>CAVSHL010000010.1:0-783147 GCA_963727745.1 uncultured Actinomycetota bacterium | reverse complement strand
ATCATACTTAATACGTTCCAGTTTGACGGTATTGATCGAATCTATGATCAACTTGCCGTCCGCAATCGGGTGGCCGAATAGCGCATAATTTATTGCCTCTCCGCCGGCGTCCCCCGCGACATTGGTAAAATAGCTGTTGTAAACAAACCCATCCGCGCCCGTCTCATCCTTGATTGTCTGCGCTATGCGGCGACAATACCTATAAACATCTGGCCTTGAAGAATTCATCAATCCTCGAAAAAACCACTCAAGATCTTCGAACGGATCCATGTTTTCCGGTTGATCGAAGTTTCCAGTCAAATCAATCAGTGAGAGATTTTGTGTAGGAAAGATCGTTGCGACGAAAATATCGCCTGCAAGCGTGACCCGACATTCATGGATGCAGACTTGTAGATTAGGTGAACTATACAAAAGAGGTAATTTTGGATTATCAAATCGGCTGAAGCCACGCCGTCGCGTATCAGGCGGAGCGTCGTATTGCAGTTCATCGAACTTTCTCTGATCGTCCAAATTGAGCCGTATACGATAAGTAGGAATGTTAGAAGCCAAAACGATTACCGAAGCTTGGGAATGACCTGATCCCGAACGAGCTTTTTGTCCAAGCTGTTGTTCTCACCGAAATGGTTGGTAATTCCGAGATAAAAAAGACGTGGTGACCTCCGAAAAAGACGGCCACCAATAGCATCTTTTATTAGGAGCCAATCGTGCTGTGTCCGGGACGCATCCGAATGTCGTCATCGGGAATAGTATCATCATCACTGGTACCGAGAACGGCAACAGGGACTTGATGACGCTAATCGTCATGCGGGCTTTTGACCCGCACGTCCATCATAAGTCGGTATAGGCCTTTTCGTCGGCGTCTTCGTTCCATTCAGTGAAAACGGCGAGGAGGCTAAGGCAACCGGGGGGTATGGCCGCTGGCGACACGCGTTTTTAACGGTTAAGGGAGTATAATCACAATCCGCTGATTATATGTTCTTGACATGTTCCATATCGGTGTATATTCCCATCATCTCATCCTAGCCTGAGGGAGCGTTACCTGGACGCTTTGGAACGTGGGGGTGGGAGCGGCGCCTGCGGGCGTGGGGTCGTGCCCTGCGCACTCGGGAGGCCTTGGGTAACCGTCCGTGCCTACTACGGGGCGCTGCCTTCAATGGCTGGACGAGACAGGTGAAGGGTGGGGAAACCTGCCTGGATGGCGAGTTTGCTCGCGCCTGCGCTCGGAAGTCAGGTCCCAAGGACAGAAATCGCCGTGACGGAACGTCGAGAGGCGTTGCCGTGTGCCTCTGTTTCCCGGCGATCCGGGAAATAAGCTGCGGCCGTTACCAAGGTGCGCCTTTCGGCGTTCCGCCTCCCTCTTTTCTTGTCGAGGGAGGTTCACTGAACCCACCATTCACGCGAAGATTTTTGCGGGCGGCGATGACGCTTGCTTGGCAAGGCGCTCAAACCCGTTGACAGCGGAGAGTGCGAACTCAACACTCCGGCCAACGAGAAAAAACGCTGCAGCGGTGAGGAAACCATGATCGCAACAACACCACGCTCCGCCGATTCAACATCATCTCGGCGCGCAGCCTCAGCCGCCGGACCTTGCTCGGCTCGATGCTCGCGACGCCGTTCATTGCACGGCAGGCGCACGCCGCCGAAATGCTGAACGCCTATTCGATCTGGCCGGAAAATTATGCGCGGCCGATGATGGAAGCGTTCGAAAAGGCCTCCGGCATCCGCGTAAAATTCATCCGCTTTTCCTCCGGCGAGGCGCTGGCGCGGGTCACCGCGGAGAAGAACAATCCGCAGATCGACGTGCTGTTCGGTGGCCCGGTCGAAACCTTTACGGCCGGCCAGGCGCAAAACATCTTCGAGCCTTATATTCCGCCGGGCGCGGCCGAATCTGCCGGCGCGCTTCAAGGACAAGGCCGGCGCCTGGACCGCGATCGCCGACGATCCGCTGGTGTTCATGACCAACACGAAATTCCTCGCGCAGAATAATCTGCAGGCGCCCGCATCCTGGGACGACCTGCTCAATCCCGCCTACAAGAACATGCTGCAGATGGCGGATGCGCGCACCTCGGGCACCGCGGTCACCCGCATCTTCTCGATCCTGCAGGTGAACAACCGCGATGAGGACAAGGCCTTCGCCTATATGAAAAAGCTGCGGCAGAACGTGCAGCTCTATACCAAGAGCGGCGGCGGCGGCACGCTCCCGGTGGGCCTGGGCCAGGCAGGCGGCGGCATCTTCTTCATTGTCGATGCGCTGTTCACCCGCCAGCAAGGCTACGACGTGCAGATCTCATTCCCGAAGGAAGGCATCGGTTCGGCCGCGGAATGCATCGCGCTGATCAAGGGCGCCAAGAATCCGGAAGCGGGCAAGAAGCTGATCGACTGGGCGACCAGTCCCGCGATGCAGTCGCTGCTGGCACCGAACAAGATCAATTTCATCCCGGCCAACCCGAAAGTCGAAACCGAAGCCAGGCTTGGCCGCGGTGCTGAAGAGCGCCAACATCATCGAAATCGACGACGCCTGGGCCGGCGCCAACCGCGCGCGCATCGTGCAGCGCTGGATCGCCGAAGTGCTGAACGCCAGTTGAAGCGATGAGCGCGACAACCGCATGGGCGCGATGGCGCGGCGCGAGCGACCCGCTCCGCTTCCTCGTGGTCATCGTGCTGTGGCTGCTGCTCGGCGTGTTCGTGCTCTATCCGCTGATGGAACTGATCCGCCGCGCGCTCAGCGACGATGCGCGGTTTTACGCTGGCGCCGCTGATCGCCGCGATCCGCAGCAAGAGCAACCTTCGCGCCTTCGGCAACAGCCTGTTGCTCGCCACGCTGGTCGGCATCTGCGGCACGGTGCTCGGCTTCGTGTTTGCCTTTACCGTGGAGCGCACCAAGGCGCCGAAATTTTGGATTAGGCTGCTCGACATCGCGACCCTGCTGCCGCTGATTTCGCCGCCGTTCACCACCTCGATCGCTTTCGTGTTTTCGTTCGGGCCGCGCGGTTTTATTACCCACGATCTGTTTGGCATGAACAACGCCACGGTCTACGGCCTGCCCAGCACGCTGGCGGCCGAAACCCTGACCTATTTTCCGCTGGCCTATATGGCATTGCGGCCGATGCTGGCCGGCATCGGCGGCGATCTCGAGGAGATGGCGTTCAGCCTCGGCAGTTCGCGCTGGCGGGTGTTTCGTACCGTGACGCTGTCATTGACGGTGCCGGGATTCGCCAACGCCTTCCTGCTGCTGTTCGCGGCCTCGCTTGCGGATTTTGCGACGCCGCTGATCCTTGCCGGCAACGATTTTCCGGTGCTGCCGACCGAGGCCTTTTTGCAGATCACCGGGATGTTCGACCTCAAAGGCGGCGCGATGCTGTCGCTGCTGCTGCTGGTGCCGGCGGGCATCGTGTATTTCCTGCAGCGCAAGGTCGTCGCGCGCCGCCGCTATGTGACGATGACCGGCAAAGGCCGCGCCGGAGCGTCGCGCAGCAGCGTCGCGCCATGGGCGGGCAGGGCGCTGATGGCATTCTGCCTCAGCGTCGTGCTGTTCATCCTCTATCTTTATGCGCTGTTGCTGATCGCATCATTGGTGATGTCGTTTGGCGCCAATCACACCCTTACGCTGGCGCATTATCGGGTGATCTTTACCGAGGGCCTGCCCGCCATCGAGGATACGCTGATCATCGCCCTGATCGGCATGCCGATCGGCGGACTCTACGGCGTCATCGTCGGATATCTGGTCGCGCGCACGAATTTCATCGGACGGCAGGCGATGGAAGTCGTCACCATGCTGAACTATGCGCTGCCGGGCACCATTGTCGGCATCGCCTATCTGGTCGCCTTCAACGAGCCGCCGTTCCTGCTGACCGGCACGGCCGCGATCATCATCGCCTGCTACGTATTCCGCTACAGTCCGACCGGCATCCGCACCACGGTCGCATTGCTGCAGCAGATCGACCGCAGCATCGAAGAGGCGTCGTTCAGCCTCGGCGCCAACAGTTTTACCACCTTCCGCCGCATCATGCTGCCGCTGATCATGCCGGCGTTTTTCGCCGGCCTAAGCGTGGTGTTCATCCGCTCCATGACGGCGATCAGCGCCACCATCTTTCTCGTCTCCATCAACTGGACGCTGATCACGGTGCGCATTCTCGAGAACATGACGGAATTGTCGCTCGGGCCTGCGGCGGCTTTCTCGGTGTTCGTGATTGTGGTCGTGATCGCCGTCACCAGCGGATTGAACTGGGCCTTGCGGCGGATGACCGCGCCGGGCCTGCGGCTTCCCGCGGTCGAGGGTTGAGCATGGTCGAGCAAACCAGTCCCGCCGGCATCCGTTTGCAAGGCGTCTCCGCCGTGATGCAGGACCGCAATCGCGGCGAGATCGTCGCGGTGCGTAACGTCGATCTGGAGGTCGAGCCGGGCGAGTTGCTGACGCTGCTCGGCCCATCCGGCTGCGGCAAGACCACGACCTTGCGCATGATCGCCGGCTTTCAGGAGCCGAGCGGCGGCCGGATTTTCATCGCCGGGCGCGACGTCACCCACGTGCCGGCCAACGCGCGCGATATCGGCTTTGTGTTTCAGAACTACGCATTGTTTCCGCATCTGACCATCTTCGGCAACGTCGCTTACGGCCTGCAGGTGCGGCAGCGGTCCGCAGCGACATCGGCCGCGCCGTCGATGAGGTGCTTGAACTGGTTGGCCTCGCCGGCTTCGGCGAACGCCTGCCGAACGAGTTCTCGGGCGGCCAGCAGCAGCGCGTGGCGCTGGCGCGGGCGATCGTGATCCGTCCCCGCGTGCTGCTGTTCGACGAACCGCTCTCCAACCTGGACGCAAAACTGCGGGTGTCGATGCGCGGCGAGATCAGGCATCTGCAGCAGACGCTGAAGATCACCACCGTCTACGTCACGCACGACCAGGAAGAGGCGATGGCGATTTCCGACCGCATCGCCGTGATGGAAGCAGGCAAAATCGCGCAGCTCGATACCGCCGAAACCTTTACCGGCGTCCGACCTCGGCTTTCGTTGCCGGCTTCATCGGCCGCGCCAATCTGCTGCATGCCACGGTGCGTAGCGTTGCGGATGGCGTCGCGACTCTCGATGTCGGCGGCGAGATGCTTAAGATGCCGGCTGAAGGCGTGCCCGCTCCGGGCAGTGCTGTGAACGTCGTTATTCGTCCTGAGTTCGATCGCGAATCGAAAAATCAGGCCAGGGACCGACGGCTGTCGTGCAGACCCGAACCTATCTCGGCGACAAGATCGAATACGAGGTCACGTTTGGCGGCCAGACCTTGACGATCGTGCGCTTCAATCCGGCAGGGGATGAAGCAGTTTTGCCGGGAACCATCGTTTCGCTCGATATTCCGCCAGCGAATATTCGGCTGGTTGCCGCAGACAGCTAGAAGGAAAGCACATGGTCGAACCGAAAGACTTCACACCCGCCGCAATCAAGCCGGCCATTTCGCTTGGCGATCTGGACAAGCTCGATATCCGCATCGGCACCATCGAACTGGTCGAGGACGTCCCGGCGTCGGAAAAACTGGTGCGGATGCGGGTCGATTTCGGCGATCACAAGCGCACCATCCTGGTCGGCATGAAGAAGGAGCGGAAAAATCCGAAATCCGAGGTGGAGGGCAGGCAGGCGCTGTTCGTCGTCAACCTGCCGCCGCGAAAAATGGCCGGCGAGGAATTGCAAGGCATGCTGTTCGATATCGGCTATTCCGACGGCCTCTCGCCTGCACTGGCCGTCCCGGAACGGCCGATGCCGAACGGCGCTCGCGCCGGGTGAATTGACTTCAAAACCTGATTGGCTGCAAATGTCCGCGACAAAACACCGAAAAAGGAAACACGATGGTTGAAGCTCTGATCATCGACGCCTTCCGCACGCCGCGCGGCATCGGCAAGGTCGGCAAGGGCGCGCTGGCCGACATTCATCCGCAGCAACTCGGCGCCACCGTGCTGAACGCGCTGGCCGACCGCAACGGCATCAACACCGCCGACGTCGACGACATCATCTGGGGCACCAGCTCCCAGCGCGGCACGCAGGGCGGCGACCTCGGCCCGCATGTCGGCGCTGGACGCCGGCTACGACGTCGCGCCTCCGGCGTGACGCTGGACCGCTTCTGCGGCTCGGGCATCACCGCGTGAACCTGGCCGCGGCCCGATCATGTCGGGCATGGAAGACCTGGTGATCGCCGGCGGCACCGAGATGATGTCGATGGAAGGCCGCCGCGGCGAAGGCCCGATGCTGATGGACGGCGGCAACCTGCGCCTGCGCGCCCTGCATCCGCAGTCGCACCAGGGCGTCTGCGCCGACGCCATCGCCACCCTGGAAGGCATCACCCGCGAAGCGCGTCGACGCGCTCGCCCTGGTCAGCCAGCAGCGCGCCGCCGCGCGATCGCGGGCGGCCACTTCGACAAGAGCCTCGTCCCGGTCCATCGCGAGGACGGCACCCTTGCGCTCGACCAGGAAGAATTCCCGCGGCCGCAGACCACGCTCGAAGGGCTGGCCGGCTTAAAGCCTCGTTCACCGCCATGGCCGATTACGCGCTCGACGACAAGGGCACGACCTATCGCAAGCTGATCCTGCAGAACTACCCCGATCTGGACATCCAGTTCGTCCACCACGCCGGCAATTCATCGGGCGTCGTCGACGGCTCCGCGGCGATGCTGCTGGCCTCGCCCGCCTACGCCAAAGCGCAGGCCTGAAGCCGCGCGCACGCGTCGTCGCCATGGCCAACATGGGCGACAGCCCGACCCTGATGCTCAACGCGCCGGTCCCGGCGGCGCGCAAGGTGCTGGCCAAGGCCGGCCTGACGGTGGACGACATCGACCTGTGGGAAATCAACGAGGCCTTCGCGGTGGTCGCCGAGAAATTCATCCGCGACCTCAAGCTCGACCGCGAGAAGGTCAATGTCAACGGCGGCTCGATGGCGCTGGGCCACCCGATCGGCGCCACCGGCTCGATCCTGATCGGCACCATGCTCGACGAGCTGGAACGCCGCGGCCTCAAGCGCGGCCTGGTCACCATGTGCGCCGCCGGCGGCATGGCCCCGGCCATCATCATCGAGCGCGTCTGAGCGCAACGGAAGTATTGGATCATAAGGAACAGGCAATGAAGACACCCATCACTGAACTTTTCGGCATCCGCCACCCGATCATCCAGGGCGGCATGCATTTTGTCGGCTTCGCCGAGCTCGCCGCCGCGGTGTCCAATGCCGGCGGCCTCGGCATCATTACCGGCCTGACGCAGAAAACGCCCGAGCTGCTGGCGAAGGAAATCGCCGCTGCCACGACATGACGGACCAGCCGTTCGGCGTGAACCTGACCTTCCTGCCTGCGCTCACCTCGCCGCCGTATCCGGAATACATCGCCGCCATCGTCGAGGGCGGCGTTCAGATCGTCGAGACCGCCGGGCGCAGCCCGGAGGAATACATGCCGGCGCTGAAGGCTGCCGGAATCAAGGTGATCCACAAGTGCACCTCGGTGCGGCACTCGCTGAAGGCCGAGAAGATCGGCTGCGACGCGGTCAGCGTCGACGGTTTCGAGTGCGGCGGCCATCCGGGCGAAGACGACGTGCCCAACATGATCCTGCTGCCGCGCGCGGCCGAGGAGCTGAAGATCCCGTTCGTGGCGTCGGGCGGAATGGCCGACGCCCGCAGCCTGGTCGCAGCGCTTGCGATGGGCGCGGAGGGGATGAACATGGGCACGCGGTTCATCGCGACCAAGGAAGCGCCGGTTCACGAGAACGTGAAGAAGGCGATCGTCGCGGCGTCCGAACTCGACACCCGGCTGGTCATGCGGGCCTGCGCAACACCGAGCGCGTGCTGACAATTCCGCGGTCGAGCGGCTGCTCGAGATCGAGCGCGAGAAGGGCGCCAACCTCAAGTTCGACGACATCATCGAGCAGGTCGCAGGTGTCTATCCGAAAGTGATGATCGAAGGCAAGATGGACGCGGGCGCCTGGAGCTGCGGCATGGTGGTCGGGCTGATCCACGACATTCCCACCGTGCAGGAACTGATCGATCGCATCATGGACGACGCCGAACGCATTATTCGCGACCGGCTGCTCGGCTTTCTCGATCCCGCCGGATAACAACCGCGTTGGCAAGAACTTCGGGGAGACGCGCGCGCTCGCGGGTGTCGATCTCGCCGCCCGGCGCGGGACGGTGCTGGGGCTGCTCGGGCCCAACGGCTCCGGCAAGACGACGACGGTGCGGGTGCTGGCCACCCTGCTGCGGCCTGATGCCGGCAGGGCTTCCGTGTTCGGCCACGACGTCGTCGCCGAGCCGGACGCCGTACGCCGGCGGATCGGGCTGACCGGCCAGTACGCGGCCGTCGACGAGGCGCTCACCGGCACCCACAACCTGATCCTGATCGCGCGCCTGCTGGACCTGTCGCGGGCCGAGTCGCGCGTCAGGGCGGACGAGCTGATCGAGCGGTTCGGGCTCACCGAGGCGGCCGGCCGGCGCGTGCGCACCTACTCGGGCGGCATGCGCCGGCGGCTCGATCTGGCGGCCAGCCTCATCGGCCGCCCCGACGTGCTGTTCCTCGACGAGCCCACCACCGGGCTCGATCCGCGGCACCGCAACGAGGTGCTCGACAGCGTGCGGGGTCTCGCCGCCGACGGCACCACGGTGCTGCTCACCACCCAGTACCTCGAGGAAGCCGACCAGCTCGCCGACGACCTGGTGGTGCTCGACCGCGGGCGCGTGATCGCCCGCGGCACCCCGGCGTCGCTGAAGGCCGAGGTCGGCGGGCGGCAGCTGCAGGTGCGGCCGATGGACCGGATCGACGTCCCGGCGGTCGCCGCGATCGTCGCGGACCTGGCCGGCCGGGCCCCGTCGATCACCCCGACCGGCGAGGTGGTGCTGCCCGGCGCCGGACCCCAGCTGCTCGGTGCGGTCGCGGCCCGGCTGGAGAGCTCGCTCGTCGCCGTCGCCGAGATGGGGCTGCGGTTGCCCAGCCTCGACGACGTGTTCATGACCCTCACCGGCCACACGGCCGACGACACCGAGGAGGCCGCGGCATGACCGCGACGATCCCCGCTCCCGCCCCTGTCTCGTCCCCGGCCCCGGAACGGGCCCGTTCGGGACCCTCCACCCTGCGCCACGGGTTGACGCTCGCCTGGCGCGGCGTGGTGAAGACGATCAACTCGCCCGAGGCGCTGCTGGACGTGACCCTGCAGCCGGTGATCTTCCTGCTGCTGTTCGTCTACGTGTTCGGCGGCGCGATCTCCGGTGACACGACCACGTACCTGCAGTACGCCCTGCCCGGGGTGCTCGTGCAGACCGTGGTGTTCGCCTCGGTCGGCACGGGCGTGGCGCTGGCCGAGGACCTGCACACCGGCATCTTCGACCGCTTCCGCAGCCTGCCGATCTCGCGGGCGGCCCCGCTGATCGGCGCCATCGGCGCCGACCTCGTCCGCTACCTCACCTCGGGCGTGATCATGCTGGTGTTCGGCTTGATCCTGGGCTTCCGGTTCGGCACCGATCCGCTGTCGGTGGTGGGCGCGCTGGCACTGGTGATGGCGTTCTCGTTCGCGCTGTGCTGGGTGTTCACCGCGCTCGCGCTGGTGGTCGGCCAGCCGCGGTCGGTGCAGGGCCTGTCGGTGCTGGTCATCCTGCCGCTGACGTTCGGCAGCAACGTGTTCGTGCCGGCCGACACGATGCCGCCGTGGCTGCGCTGGTTCGTGGAGGTCAACCCGGTCAGCGCGGTGGCCAACGCGGTGCGTGGGCTGCTCACCGGCGGCCCGGTGCTTGGTCCGGCCACCATCGCGCTGGTGTTCGCCGCCGCCATCACGGCGGTCTTCGCGCCGCTGGCCGTGACCCTCTACCGGCGCCGCACCTGATGCCGTCAGACGGCGGCGGGCAGGCGCGTGCCGGTCAGCTCCTCCGACACCGTCCACAGCCGGCGGGCGATGTCGAGATCGCGGGCCTTCCGCGGACCGCGCGCGACGGCCGTCGGGCCGACCAGGCCGAGGATCCCGTTGGGGCCGTAGTAGCCACCGGCCGTCGCCCGAGGGTCCGTGGCGGCGAACAGCAGCGGCTCCGCACCCGTCTCCACCGCTTGCGACGGCAGGAGCGGGAGCTCGCTGACCCGCGCCATCCACGACGGGGTGCCGCCCAGCGAGGGACCGGCGGTCGCCAGGTTGGTGCGGGTGAAGCCGGGGTGCGCGGCGTTGCTCATGAGGTGCCAGCCGCGCTCCTTCGCGATGCGGTCGAGCTGGTACGCGATCATGAGGTTGGCGAGCTTCGACTGGCCGTACGAGCGCATGGGGCTGTAGCGGCGGCGCTCCCACTGCAGGTCTTCGAAGTCGATCTGGCCGACGGAGGCCGCTCCGCTGCTCATCGCGGTGACCCGCGGCGCGGGCGCGGCGAGCAGTAGCGGCAGCAGCCGCTGGGTGACTGCGAAGTGGCCGAGGTGGTTGCTGCCGAACTGGAGCTCGAAGCCGTCTGCGGTGGTCATGCGCCGGGGCGGTGCCATCACCCCGGCGTTGGTGAGCAGCATGTCGATCGGGCGGCCATCGGCGATCAGGCCGTCGGCGAACGCGGCGACGGACGCCAGGTCGGACAGATCGATCCGACGAACCTGCAGGACGGCGTCGGGCTGGGCGGCGCGGATCTCGGCGGCCGCGGCCTCACCCTTCTCCGGGGTGCGGACGGCGAGGACGACCTCGGCGCCGGCTGCGGCCAACCGGCGGGCGGCCTCCTTGCCGGTGCCACTGTTGGCGCCGGTGACGACGGCGAACTTCCCGTGCTGGTCGGGGACGTTGTACATGATCTGCTCCTTCAAGAGACCGGCGGTCTGTTGTGATTCCACGCTAGCGGACCGTCGGTCTTTTAACAAGGGACCGGCGGTCTGTAAGGTGGTTCACATGACCTTCCAGCGCGCTCGAAGCGCGGACCAGCGCGCCCAGCGGCGCGCGGCGATCATCGACACGGCCGCCGAGATGCTCTCCGAGATGCCGGTCGCGGAGATCAGTCTCAACGAGCTCGCCCGCCGCGTCGGGCTCGCCAAGTCCAACGTGCTGCGCTACGTGGAGTCCCGCGAGGAGGTCCTGCTCGTCCTGCTCTCCGCCGAGTTCGCCGGCTGGATCGACGCCGCTGAGAGCGAGCTCGCGGCCGCCGTCGACCCGGCGGCTCCCGTCGCGCAGCGGTGCGAGCATCTCGCCGCCGGCTTCGCCGCCTCCTTGCTGGCACGGCCGCGGATGTGCGAGCTGTCCAGCGCCTCCGCGGCGGTGCTCGAGCACAACATCTCCGTCGACACCGCGGTGGCGTTCAAGGTCGCCACCCTGGCCCAGCTGGGACGGGTGATCGAGATCGTGCAGCGTCACCTGCCGGAGCTCGACCCGGCCGCCGCCGCCATGTTCGTGCAGACGGCAGCGCTCATGGCCGACGCGCTGTGGGTGCACTCCCGTCCGCCGGCCGCCGTCGAGGCCGCCTACGCCGCACGCCCCGAGCTCACGGCCATGCGCATCGACATCGAGCAGGCGCTGCCCGCCACGTTGGCGGTCGTGCTGGCCGGCCTGCTCGCACGCGGCGCGGCGACTGGCTGATCAGGTCCCAGCCGCCGGCGGTTTGGCGTTGATCAAGGGCAAAAGGTCGCTCACGGAGATCAACCAGCAACCTTTTGCCCTTGATCAACGAAACCTCGTGGGCCCCGCGGTTCAGGCAGTGGCCTGGGCCGCGATCATGCGTACCATCGCCATCCCGGCCGCCACGTCCAGTGCGCGGCCCGCCTCGACCGCCGCCTCGGCGTCGTCGCCCAGCGCCGCCGCGACGGCCGCGTGGGTGGCGACGGCTTCCACGTCGCCCACGTCGGGCGCCCCGCGTCGGCGGATCGCCACGCCGATCGCGGTCGCCGCCGCTCCCGCGTTGCCGCAGGCCAGGGCCAGCCGTGCCGACGCGTCCGCGACGAGTGCCGAGATCGGCCCGTCAGACGAGTACTCGGCGGAGTCCGCGGCTCGGCTCAACGCGGCACCCGCGGCCGCGAGCTCGCCGTCGGCCAGGTCGATGCCGGCCGCGGTGACCGCCAGCATCGCCTCGATCTGCGGCGACGCGGCCGGCGACTGTTCGACCTGCGCACGGGCCACGGCCAGCGCCGCCCGCGCCGCCGGGAGATCGCCCGCCCGGCGCTCGGCCTCCGCGAGGAGGGTGTGCTGAGCGCTCTGCCCGAAGGTGTCGTGCCCGCGGGTGTGGTCGGTGAGGATGCGCCGGATCCGGTCGCGGGCGGCCACCGGGTCGCCGCGGCGGGCATCCAGCATGGCCCGGCGCACGAGGAACTGCGGCAGGTCGTCGGCGTTGCCCAGCTCGCCGGCCAGCGCCACCGCCTCGTCGTAGGTGCGTGCGGCCGCCTCGTGGTCGCCGGCGAGGTCCTCCAGCTCGCCCAGCGAGTGCACGGTCATGCCGAGGCCGAACCGCTCGCCGACGGCGCGGAATGCGGTGTGGGCGCGGCGCAGGAGCCGGCGCTGCTCCTCCGGCCGCCCCTCGTTCTCGGCGGTCTGGGCCAGCGCCAGCAAGGCGATGCCGCGCAGCCACGTGTCGTCGGACTCGTCGATCAGCCGGTGGATCGGGTCCGGGTCGCCGTCGGCGTAGAAGGCGTAGCCCGGACCGAGCAAGCGCAGGATCGGGTGCCACGGCTGCGGTGCCGTTTCGGCGAGCCCGATGGCCTGCTGGATCGTGTCCTTGGCCTCGGTGAGATCGCCGCGGCCGACCGCGGTGAGCCCGGCGAAGGCCGTGGCGAGCGCGCGTGCCTGTGGGGGCGCCGGGCCGTCGAGCCGGACGGCCGCATCGACCCAGCGCGCGGCCTCGTCGGCCAGGCCGCGCAGTACCCACCAGATCCCCATCCCGGCGATGATCCGGTGGGCAATGTCGGCGTCGGCGGCCGCGACCGCCCGGTCCAGCGCGACGACGATCTCATCGGCCTCGACCCGCAGCCGCTCGATCCAGACGAGCTGGTCGCGGCCGCGCAGGTGCGGCTCGGCCGTCTCCACCAGGTCGACGACGAACGCGGCGTGCGCCGCGCGGGCCGCGGCCTCCTCACCCGATGCGGCCAGCTTCTCCGCGGCGTACACGCGGATGGTCTCGAGCATGCGGTAACGCGTGGTGCCGCCCGGCTGTGGAACCGCCACCACGAGGGAGCGGTCCACGAGTGAGGCCAGCAGCTCGAACACGTCCTCGGCGGCGAGCCCGCCGGGGGCGGAGCACACCCGCTCGGCGGCCGCGGCGCTCGCGCTGCCGGCGAAGGCGGCGAGCCGCCGGGCCACCGTCCGTTCCGGTTCGCTCAGCAGGTCCCAGCTCCAGTCCACCACCGCGCGCAGCGTCTGATGGCGGGGCAGCGCTGTGCGGGCACCGCTGGTGAGCAGCCGGAACCGGTCGTTCAGGCGGGCCGCGATCTCGGCCGGGGCGAGGCTGCGCGTACGGGCCGCGGCCAGCTCGATCGGCAGGGGCTGTCCGTCGAGGCGGCGGCAGATCTCCCGCACCGCAGTCTGGACGTCGGCGGTCAGCGCGAACCCGGGCGACGCCGCGGCGGCCCGATCGGCGAACAGCTGCACGGCGTCGTCGTCGGCCAGGGCGGCGACGGGGTGCAGCACCTCGCCCGGCACACCGAGCGGCTCCCGGCTGGTGGCGAGCACCCGCAGGCGGGGGGCGGCCGACAGCAGGGTCGCGACGAGCCGGGCCACCGCCTCGACGAGGTGCTCGCAGTTGTCCACCACGAGCAACACCTCGCGGCCGGTGAGCGCCGCGACCAGCCGCGACAGCACGTCGGCGCCCGGCTCGTCCTGCGTGCGCAGCGCGACCTCCGGGCTCCCGACCGCCATCAGCAGCGCCGCCGGCAGCTGCTCGGGCGCGGTGAGACCGGCCAGCTCGGCGACCCGGCCGCCGAACTCCGCCCCCAGCTGCACCGCCAGCCGGGTCTTCCCCGCACCGCCCGGACCGGTCAGCGTCATCAATCGGGTTCCGGGCAGCAGCGCGCGCAGCCGCTCCACGTCGCGGTCGCGGCCGACGAAGCTGGTCAGCGGCAGCTGCACCGGACGGGCGGGCGCTGCCGGGCGCTCGTCGCGCAGGACGGCGAGCCGGGCGGCGGACCACTCCGCCCCGGGGTCGACGCCGAGTTGCTCCACCAGCAGCGCGCGGGTGCGGTCCAGCACGGCGAGCGCGTCGGCCTGGCGGCCCGTGGCGTGCAGGCAGCGGGCGAGCAGCGCAGCGGTGGTCTCCCGCAGCGGAGCGGCGTCGAGCTGGGCGGTGAGCCGGTCGATCTCGGCGGCGGCGTCGCCCCGATCCAGCCCGAGCTGCGCAGCCCGCTCCACCGTGCTCGCCCGTCGATCGGCCAGCCGGGCAGCGGCCGCCTCGGCGAACGGTAGCTCGGCGACGTCGGCCAGCGCCGGACCGCGCCACAGCGCCAACGCCTCCCGCAGCCGGTCGAGGCTGCCGTCGGCGACCAGCGCATCGAACCGCCCGACATCGACGGCATCAGGTGGCACCTGCAGCCGGTAACCGCGGGCATCGGTGACCACCAGCGCGGCACCGATGGCGCGCCGCAACCGCGACACCAGCGCCTGCAGCGCGTTCGCCGCGTCCTCGGGCGGAGCGGCGCCCCACAGGTCGTCCACCAGCGTGCTGGACGGGACGGGCCGTCCGGCGTCGAGTGCGAGGCGCGCGAGCAGCCCGCGCAGCCGCAGCCCGCCGAGGGGCACCGGCCGCCCGTCGACAGTGGTCGCCTCGACAGCGCCCAGCAGCCCGATCCGCACGTGAACAGTCTGCCTGGCGCGGTGCAGGCGTGTCCTGCACGCTCTGGGCGGCACGTGTTCCAACGCCACACGAGTCCGGTGGCCGTGGGCGATGGGCGTGAGTGATCGTCGTTCTGGGCGCTCAGGCGTCACCGATGTCGCGGAGTCGCCCCAAGCGATGATCATGGGTGCGCCCGGAGGCGCTACCCGCTACGCAGGTTGCCGATCAATGCGCCGAGCGCGGGCTCGACCCGTTGCCGCGCGGCGGCCGGGTCGGGATCGTTCGCGATCATCAGCGCCGCTTCGCCCAGCGCGCCGAGCAGCAGGTGGGCGAGGGTGCGCACGTCCTGGTGGGGGATGAGTCCGGCCTCCATGGCGCCCGCCATGGTGGCTTCGAGGAGACCGAGCCCGTGCCGCTGGTCGATCTCGCGCCAGGTCGCCCAGCCGAGCACGGTGGGCGCGTCGACGAGGGTGACCCGGGCGATGCGCGGATCGGTGCAGCAGTCGAGGAAGGCGCTGATGCCGCGCGGGATCAGGTCCGCGAAGTCGGTGATGCCCGCGACCGCGGTCGCCGTGCGCGCGACGATCTCGGCTTCGAGCTCCTCGTGGACGGCTTGGAAGAGCTGCTGCTTGTCGCGGAAGTGGTGGTAGAGCGCGCCGCGGGTGACGCCGGCGGTCGCGACGATCTCCTCGGTGCCGACGGCCGCGTAGCCGCGGGACGTGAACAGCTCCCGCGCCACGCGCAGCAGCGTGCGGCGGGTCTCCTCGGCGCGGGCATCCCTGGTCGACATACAAGCTGTATGTTAGCGTGGCTTCCACATACAGGTTGTATGTCAAAGGAGGCCGTGATGCCCGTCGTCCAGCTCTCCCGCGGTCCCGTGCACTACACCGACACCGGATCCGGCCCCGTCGTCGTGCTGATCCACGGCCTGCTCGTCGACGGCACGCTGTGGGGCGGCGCCGCGCCGCTCTTGGCCTCGTCACATCGCGTCGTGGTTCCCGGCCTGCCGCTCGGCTCGCACCGCGAGGCGATGCGGCCCGACGCCGATCTCTCGCCTGCCGGCCTCGCCGCGCACATCGCCGAGTTCCTGGAGGCGCTCGATCTGCAGGACGTCACGCTCGTCGGCAACGACACCGGCGGCGCGCTCTGCCAGATCACCGCCGCCGACCATCCCGAGCGGCTGGCCCGGCTCGTGCTCACCAACTGCGACGCCTACGACAACTTCCTGCCGCCGGCGTTCCGCCCGGTCCAGCTGCTGCCGCGCATCCCGGGCGCCATGTGGCTCGCGGCGAAGCTGATGCCCACACGGGCGGCGAAGGTGTCGTTCGACGTGCTCGTCACCGGGAAGATCCCGGCGGACCTCTACGCGGGCTGGATGGCGCACGTCGGCGATCCGGGGGTGCGCCACGACGTCGGGAAGGTGCTGCGCGGCATCACCACCCGCGAGACGCAGCGCGCCATCGCTGCGCTGCGCACGAAGGCGCCCGCGACGTTGCTGGTCTGGGGCGACGCCGACCCGTTCTTCAAGCCGCCCTTCGCCCGCCGGCTGGCCGCCGACATCCCCGGCGCGCGGTTGGAGTGGGTGCCCGGCGCACGCACGTTCGTGCCGCTCGACCGGCCTGAGCGCGTCGCAGAGCTCGTCGCCGAGCACGTGCGGTCGGCGGCGCCTGCCTAGCCGGCCCGGCGGTGGTTCGTTGATCAAGGGCAAAAGGTCGCTGCCCAAGATCGAACAACGACCTTTTGCCCTTGATCAACGCCAACCCCGGCCGACCGCGCGACCTACCGGACGAGCCCGTCCAGCAGCAGTGCCTCCGCCAGCACCGCGCGGCCGAACATCCCGAGGTGCAGGCTCTCGTCGATCCCGTGCCAGCGGCTGGCCGGGTCGCCGACGCCGGTGACGAGCACCGCGGCGCCGGGGAAGGCGCGCGCGAACTCCGCGATGAACGGGATGGAGCCGCCGATGCCGTACTCGACGACGTCGTTGCCGTAGGCGTCGGCGAAGGCCGAGCGGGCCACGTCGAAGGGTTCGCCGACCGTCGCGATCGCGAACGGCTCCGCGGTGCCCCCGCCCGGGGTCACGGTGACCCGCGCACCCCACGGCACGTTCGACTCGAGGTGCTCGGTGAGCGCGAGCTGGGCCTTGGCCGCGTCGTCGCCGGGGGCGAGCCGCAGGCTGACGAACGCGCGCGCCCGCGGCAGCAGCACGTTGGACGCCTCGGAGACGCGGGGCGCGTCAATGCCGAGCACGGCGACGGCGGGCTTGTGCGCCATCCGCCCCTGGATGCTGCCCTCGCCGATCAGCTCCACCCCGTCGAGGACGGCGGCGTCGGAGCGCAGCTGGGCCTCCGGCATGTCGGGCGCGGTGGCGGGAGCGTCGCCGTGCACCAGGCCATCGACGGCCACCTCGCCCTTGGCGTCGTGCAGGGTGGCCAGGGTGCGGCACAGCGCGGTGAGCGCGTCGCCCAGCGCGCCGCCGTACACGCCGGAGTGCACGGGCCGCTCGAGCATCGACACCTCGACGACCACGTCGACCAGGCCGCGCAGGCTCGTCGTCAGCGCCGGCACGTCGACGGACGGGTTGGACGAGTCGGCGATCACGATGACGTCGCAGGCCAGCGCTTCCTTGTGCTGCGCCAGCAGCGTGGTGAGGGTGGGGGAGCCGGACTCCTCCTCGCCCTCGATGAACAGCGTGACGCCGACCGGCGGGCGCCCGTCGTAGGCGCGGAGCGTGGCGATGTGGGTCATCACGCCGGCCTTGTCGTCGGCGGCCCCGCGGCCGTACAGCCGGCCGTCGCGCTCGGTGGGCTCGAACGGCGGGGTGGTCCACTGCTCGTCGCCGCCGGTGGGCTGCACGTCGTGGTGGGCGTAGAGCAGCACGGTCGGCTGGCCCTCCGGGGCCGGCCAGTGCGCGACGACGGCGGGGGCGCCACCGTCGGCGGCGATCACGGAGACGTCGGCGGCGCCGGCCGCGCGGGCCAGCTCGGCGACGGCTTCGGCGCTGCGCCGGGTGTCGTCGGCGTGCGTCGGATCGGCCCAGATGCTGGGGATGCGCACCAGCTGTTCGAGGTCGGAGCGGGCGCCGCTCAACGTTGCTTCGACGGCGGGGCGGAGGACATCTGCTGACTGCCGGGACACGCCGCCGGATGCTACCCCCGATCGCGGCGCGATCTTGGAAGCACTTCTCCGGGAACACTAGGCTTCCGACCATGTCCCGCTTCCTCGACATGCTGCTGGCGGCGGCCGTCCGCACCGACCGTGGCATGACCACGGGTGAGCCCAAGGCACCCGTGCGGCGCACGTGGGCCGAGGTGCACGCCACCGCGCTCGACATGGCCGCCGCGCTCCAGGCCGGCACCGCGGCCCTGCCTGGGCTGACCAGCGGGTCCGCCGTCGGGGTGCTCGCCGGGGAGCCCGCCACCATCGCCCCGGCCGCGCAGGCCGTGTGGCTCACCGGGGGCAGCGTGACGATGCTGCACCAGCCCACCGCGCGCACCGACCTGGCGGCCTGGGCCGAGGACACCGTGTCGGTCCTCAAGATGATCGACGCGCGGCTGGTGCTGCTGGGCCCCCCGTTCGACGCGTTGGCGCCGGTGCTCACCGAGCGCGGCATCGCCTTCCGCACGTTCGACGAGCTGACGGGGGCCGGCACGATCACGCCCGACCCGTCCGTGGCCGACGAGGGCGACACGGCGTTGCTGCAGCTCACGAGCGGTTCGACGGCCGAGCCGAAGGCCGTGCGCATCACCCACGGCAACCTGCACGCCAACATCACCGCGATGCAGGTCGGCGCGAAGCTCGACGTCGAGAACGACCGGATGGTCTCCTGGCTGCCGCTGTTCCACGACATGGGCATGGTCGGCTTCCTGACCGTCCCGATGGTCGTGGGCCTCGAGCTGATCACCGTCACGCCCGTCGACTTCCTCGGCCGGCCGGTGCTGTGGGCCGAGCTGATCTCGAAGTACGGCGGCACCGTCACCGCGGCGCCCAACTTCGCCTACGCGGTGCTGGCCCGCCAGCTCGCCCGCGCCGACGGCCCGTTGGACCTGTCGAGCCTGCGGGTGGCGCTCAACGGTGCCGAGCCGATCGACGCCGCGGCCGTGGGCGCGTTCGTCGACGCCGGGGCCAGGTTCGGGCTGCGGCCGGAGTCGGTGCTGGCCGCCTACGGCATGGCGGAGACGGCGCTCGGCGTGTCGTTCGCGCCGCCCATGACCGGCCTGGACGTCGACGAGATCGACGCCGAGCAGCTGGAGACCCACCGCCTGGCGGTGCCCGGCACCGGCCGGAGCTTCCCGAAGCTCGGCCCGCCGCTGCCCGGCATCGAGGTGCGGGTGGTCGACGACGAGGGTGCGGTGCGGGGCGAGCGGGAGGTCGGGATCCTGCAGCTGCGCGGCCCGTCCGTCACGCCCGGCTACCTGACCGTCCACGGCCCCGTCGCCACCCAGGACGCCGAGGGCTGGCTCGACACCGGCGACGAGGGCTACCTCGTCGACGGGCAGGTCGTGGTGTGCGGCCGGCGCAAGGACGTGATCATCATGGGCGGCCGCAACATCTACCCCACCGACATCGAGCGCGCCGCCGTCGAGGCCTCCGACGTGCGCGCCGGCAACGCCGTGGCGGTGCGCCTCTCTGCGGGCGACGGGCGGCGCCGGGAGACGTTCGCCGTGGTCGTCGAGTCGCGGAAGGCGGGCGATGCCGACGCCGAGGCCGTGATCCGCAAGGACGTCACGAGCCACGTGTTCTCCGCGGTCGGCGTGCGGCCGGCGGAGGTCGTGGTGCTCGGGCCGGGCAGCCTGCCGAAGACCCCGTCGGGCAAGCTGCGCCGGGCCGCGACGGCCGAGCTGGTGGCGGCCAGGAGCTGATGCGGGAGACGGTCGCGTTCGGCGCCGGACGGATCGAGCTGGACGAGCACGGGGCCGTCGCCGCCGTGCTGCATCCGTCGCGGGGGCACTCGATGCTGCTCGACAACACTCCGGGCGCGCCCGAGGCGGCGATGCACGATCCGTCGCGCTACTGGGGCACCGGCTTCGTGATCACCGATCGCGGTAGTCACCGGTTCGGGGTCCCGGAGCGCCGCGGGACCGCTTTGCTCCACCGGATGAGCGGCCTGGAGTTGGAGGTCGATCGCCACGTCGGCGATGTCTGGACCGAGCACTACACGCTGCGCAACGTGTCCGACGAGCCGGTCACGGTCGGCTCGCTCGCGATCAGCACCCCGTGGCGTGACCTGTACGTCTCGAGCCGGGACAGCCTGCGGCGGGCCGTGCACGCGCACGTCTGGACGGGTGGTGCGGACTCGTGGGTGTGGGCGGTGCCGATGGACGGCAGCGGGCCCGGCCTCGGCCTGCGGCTCACCGGCGGGGAGCTGTGGTCGTACTCGGTGGAGTCGCGCATCGGCAGCAATGCCCGCGGACACCTGTACCTGCACAGAACCGATCACGCCCGGTCTCCGCACGCGATGGGCGGGCAGTCGGAGATCGTCCTGGCGCCGGGTGCGGCCTCCGGCTGGTCGTGGCAGCTCGGGTGGTTCGACGATCTGGCCGACTTCCACGCCGGCCATTTCCCGATGGTCGACGCCGATCCGCTCGCGGCCGAGATCGGGGAGTCGATCGTGCTCCGGCTGGGTCCCGGTGTGTCGGGCCCGATCACCGTCACGTCGGCGGAGCCCGGGGTGCGCTACTTCGAGGCGACCGACGGTGCGAACACGTCGCGGATCGCCCTGCTGTTCCACCCCCCACTGCGGGACATCGTCGAGAAGCGGGTGCGGTTCGTCCTGGACCGGCAGCGCCCCGTCGAGCTGGCCGGCAGCCGCCGCTTCGCCTTCGTGCCCTATGACACCGGAAGCGGACTGCGGGTGTCGGCCGGCAACTGGCGCGACTGGTCCGACGGTCGCGAGCGCGTCGGCATGGCGGTGCTGCTGCAGGCGACCCGCGACCGCGGCTGGGGTGATGCCGCCGAGCTGACCGAGGCGCTGGCGGGGTACGAGCAGTTCGTCGTCGAGCACCTGGTGGCCGCCGACGGCACGGTCCGCGAGGACAGCTGGCACCCGGAGGTGCGGCTGTACAACTTCCCGTGGTTCGCCCGCTTCCTGCTCGGCCAGGGCGACATCGACCGGGCCGTCCGCATCCTCGACCGCTACTACGAGCTCGGCGGCAACCACTTCCTCGCCTTCGACCTCGGCCCGCTCCTGGTCGAGCTGGCCGATCGGCTGACTGCAGCCAACCGTCCCGGCGACGCCGCCCGGATGCGGGAACAACTCGTGTGGCACGCGCGGACGTTCGTCGAGTACGGCGACGACCTGCCCGCGCACGAGGTCAACTACGAGCAGTCGATGGTGGCGCCGCTGCTCGAGCTCCTGATCGCCGCACACCGGATCGCGCCGGAGGAGATCGCCGCCGAGGAGCTGACGCGGCGGCTGCCGTGGCTCACGGCGTTCGCGGCCGACCAGCCCGACGTGCGGCTGCGGCACGTCCCGATCCGGCACTGGGACGGCTACTGGTTCGGCGCGCTGCGACTGTGGGGCGACGTCTTCCCGCACTACTGGTCGGCGCTCAGTGCGGCGGTCTACCTGGACTGGCCGGCCGAGGTCGGCGAGCCGGGTCTCGCCGCCCAGCTGCAGGAGCGCGGTCGCGCCATCCTGCGTGCGAACCTCGCCGGTTTCCGCACCGACGGATCCGCGACCTGCGCGTTCGTCTACCCCAGCGCGGTCGACGGCCGCCCGGCGCACGTCGCCGACCCGCTGGCCAACGACCAGGACTGGGCCCTCGTGTACGCCCTGCGCCTGAGCTGACCGGGCCCGGTCACGCCAACCCGGCGTCGATCAGGCTGCCGTTGAGCAGCCCACGTGCAGCCGAGGGCGCGAGATCGCCGGACGGTGCGGCCGGTGCGATCCACGACCTCGCGCGCCCGTCAGTGCAGGCCCTTGCCGAGCGCCTTGGTGTCGAACAGGAGCGTGGCGAGTTCGATCGCTGCCTGCGTGCACCTGTCGAGGGCCTGCACCGCGGCGTCCTGGTGGGCGATCGATACGGGCGTGCCGTGGTCGATGGCGTTGCGGATGATCGCGACCTGCTGGCGAAGGTCGCTCAGCCTGGTCGCCATGGCTGAGGTGCGATCGATCGCGTCGGCACCGGTGTGCGCCAGCGCGAGGTTCCAGATGTTGGCGAGTTCGATGCCGAGGCCGGCGACCCAGTCCTCGACCTCGTCGAACAGGGTGTGTGCGAAGTCGACGTCCTCCTGGTAGTGCAGCAGGGTGGCGGCGTGGGCCAGGCCCGAGTGCATCTCCCCGTAGCGCCCGAACCGGAAGATGTTGCCGTCGAGGTAGAGCTGTCGAAGGTGATGCGACTCGTCTGCACCGTGGCCCGCGGTCAATGATCGGCGGATGTCGTTGTAGGTGCATTCGTAGAGCTTGGCGATCAGCGCTGACCCGAGGATCGCGCCGCCTGTGGCCAGACCGAGCGCCGGCCCACCGAACAGCGTGAGGACTCCGGCCCCGACCACCGCACCGATGCCGGCGGTGAGGGATTCCTCGAGCAGTTTCGCGATCCCGATGCGCCGGATCGCGCTCACGCCGCTGCCGACAGCGTCGCGGAGCCGCCGCCACCATGGTCGTTCGTCGATCTCCGGTTGCCCGAGGAGCAGGCCGAGCTCGCGGAGTCGTCGACGTACGTCATCCCAGCCGCTCGGATTCCGATGAGCCCCGGCGACCGCGCCGACGAGTTCGCCGGCGACCAGCTCAGGTGGTGGAGGCGGTTGATAGCCCGTCGTCCTGAGCAAGTGGGGCCAGTCGATGGCCATGACGGTCGCGACGCTGAGTACGGCGGACGACTGATGGGCGGCCTCGCTGAGGCTGGACCACAGGATGTCGTCGTCAACGATCTGATCGACCGTCGTGCGGAGCAGCGCGGCGGCGCGCCGCACGCGGTCATCGTCCGGAGCGCCCTGCGCCGGGAGCAGTAGCTCGAGCACCTGCCGCTGCTGGTGGAGCAGGTCCGTACCGGACAGCGTCATGGCGACCTCCGCCAGTTCGCTCGCTGGTCCCCGGACGGGCGTTACCCGCTGGCCTCCGATCGCGACGGAGGGTGTGCGTCGTCCTACGCCACCCCGGCATCGATCAGGCTGCGGGCGCAGTCGACCACCGTGGTGGCGGGTGGCCGGGGCTCCCAGCCGAGCCGGGTGCGGGCCTTGGCGTTGCTGTGGCTGTAGCGCCGGCCCAGCATCGGGACGAGCCCGCCCAGCTCGGGCCGCACCCGCGCGAACAGCCGCACTCCGAGATCGGGCAGCGTGCGGGTGGGCACCCGGCGCGCGGCGTCCGCGAGCCGGGCTCGCAGCTCGGCCGCGACCCCCGACATCCACATGAACCCGCCGACCCCGATGAACCGCTCGCCCACGGCCGCATCGTCGGTCATGGCGCGCAGGTGCAGATCGGCGAGATCGCGCACGTCGACGACGTTGAGCCCGATCCGCGGCACACCCGGCATGCCGGCGAGCATCCGGCCGATGACCTGGACCGAACCCAGGCCGTCGCGGGAACGGATCGGCCCGAACACCGCCCCCGGCAGCACGGTCGCGAACTCGGTCGAGCCGCCGTGCTCGGTCATGAAGTCCCAGGCGGCGCGCTCGGCGACGGCCTTGCTGATGCGGTACGTGTCGAGCTTCGGGTTGGCCGGGTCGCTCCACACGGTCTCGTCGTACGTGCCGTCGCCCGCGTCGGGGCCAGGGGTGGCGGCCGCGCAGCTGGAGGTCATCACGACCCGTCCGGCGCCCCCGCGGACCGCGGCCCGCAACACCCGCAGGGTGCCGTCGCGGGCCGGGACGATCAGGTCGTCCGGGTTCTTCGGGTTCGTGCCGCCGCCCATCGGCGACGCGACGTGCAAGACGTGCTCGCAGCCCTGCACCGCGGCGTCCCAGCCGTCGTCGGACGTGAGGTCGGCGACGGCGACGGACAGCCGCGGATCGTCCGCTGCGAGACCGGCCGCGGCACGGATGCGGGCCTCCGCGGCGGGCGAGCGCACGGTGGTGCGCACGTCGTGGCCCTGTTCGAGCAGCTGGGCGATGCACCAGCCGGCGACGAACCCCGTGCCACCGGTCACCAGTATGGTCATGACGTCTCCCTCGTTAGCCGATCGGCTAATGAAGTGACGGTAGCATCCGATCCATGCCGACCCGGGCCGAACAGGCGCAACGCACCCGCGCGGCGGTGCTCGCCACCGCGGCCCAGCTCTTCGCCTCGCGCGGGTTCGACGGCACGTCGCTGCAGCTGATCGCCGACACGATGGGCGTGCGGAAGGCCAACGTCTACTACTACTTCCGCACCAAGGAGGAGATCGCCCGCGCCCTCCTCGACGACCGGGTGGCAGCGCTCGACGAGCTCCTCGACCTGGCCGAGACCATCCCCGAACTGCACGAACGGCGTGAACTGGTGGTCGGCGGCTTCGTGCGTGAGGTGCTGATCGCGCACCGCACCATCGCAGCGGTCGAGGTCGGCGACCCCGGCATCCGGCGCCTACCCGCCGTCGCCGCCCGGCTGAACGAGCTCGCGACGCGCACCCTGCACGTGCTCTTCGGCCCCGAGCCGACCCCCGACGAGCAGGCCGCGTTCTGGATGCTGAACGACCTCAGCCCGGTGACCCGCCGGCTCACCCACCTGCCCGACGACGAGCTGGCGGCACTGCTGCGCCGGATGTGCCTGCGGTTGCTGCCCGGAGGTCAGTAGCGGCGGGGGCGGTCGTCCCAGCTGTCGTCGTCGTAGGCAGGACGGGCCGGCGGCCGCCGGGTCGCGGCCGCGGCGGCGCCCGTCACGAGGCTGCCGATCGCCAGGCCGATGACCAGGTGGATCACGCCCAGCGCGACGTTGGCGAGGATCTGCCGGTTCGACAGGAACGGCCACACCACCGCGATCGTGGTGAGCAGCCCGACGATCCAGCCCAGGTAGGCCAGCGGGCGCGGCGTGCCGAGCAGCAGCAGGTGCGCGAGGCCCGTGGCGATGAGCGCGGCGATCGCGGCCATCGAGCAGATGAAGATCGCCCCGCCGTTGTCGAACTCGGACAGGTTGCGCGCGCCCGGCACGGCCTGCAGCAGCACCCGCACGATCAGCACCCCGACGAACCCGATCAGCGCGGCCACGATCGCGGTGGCGACCCCGCCCGACCACAACTTCGGCACGTTGATCTGCGGTGTGGCGGCGGGACGGCCGCCGTTGCCCACGCGCTTCGTCCGGTCGTCGTAACCCGCCATCGGGACATTGTCGGGGTAGCCGCAGATGAGCGCTGCGCGACCCCCCGAACACGTTCCGGGGAAGCCTCAGGTCAGGTCGAACTCGCCCGCCCGGACACCGGCCAGGAAGGCCGTCCACTCCTGGGCCGTGTAGCGCAGGGCCGGCTGGCTGCGGTCCTTCGTGTCGCGGATCGCGACGCCGCCGTCGGGGAGTTCGGCGAACTCGACGCAG
This sequence comes from uncultured Actinomycetota bacterium, assembly GCA_963727745.1. Classification (GTDB taxonomy): domain Bacteria; phylum Actinomycetota; class Actinomycetes; order Mycobacteriales; family Pseudonocardiaceae; genus Pseudonocardia. Next base: position 757,997 of record CAVSHL010000010.1, on the reverse strand, counting down.
CCGCCCCCGTTGTTGCCGCTGAAGGTGCTCTTGCGCCAGCTCAGCGCGCTGTCGTCCACGGCGGCTCCCGTTCGTCTCGCACGGCCCGGCTACTGCTCGACCAGCCGCCGAATCAAGGCCACCGAATCGGCCGGGGACAGCGCGTCGGACCGCAGGCGGTCGAACATGAGTTTAGCCGCAGCCGCGGCGCTCGCCTTCTCCAAATGCGCGGCACCGAGTGCGTGCTCCACGTAGACCATGTCCGGCTCGCCCAGGTCGCCGAAGCTCAGCACCATGAAGCCCGAGCCCATCGCTGCCCGCGCCCCGGCAGTCAGGGGCAGCACTTGCAGTGTCACGGCACGTACTGCGGACATGGCGATCAGATGCCTCAGCTGACCTTTGAGGACGGTGATCCCGCCGACCTGACGATGGAGCGCGGACTCGTCGACGATCGCCGTCAGGTCGAGCGGGTGGTCGGACGACGACAATCGCTCCTGGCGGATCATGCGGACCGAGACCGCGTTCGTGACCTGGTCCGCGGAGCGGTTCACGATCGACGCCGTGAAGAGCGCCTTGCTGTAGTCGGCGGTCTGCAGCAGACCGGGCACATAGTCGATCGTGTAGTCCAGGACCGTCGTGGCCTCCGTCTCGAAGCCGACGTAGCTGTCGTCGCCCAGTCCGTAGGCCCGCCACCAGCCCTTCTGTCGCACTTCCCTGGTCAGGGTGACGAGCTCGTCCCACACCGGCCCGCCGGCGCCGTAGAGGTCGAGCATGCTGCGGACGCCGTGGACGTTGGGTGCCTGCTGGCCGGTCTCGATGCGCGAGAGGGTGCTGGTGGACCAGTCGAGCGCAGGCGCGGCGGCCTCCAGCGTGAGCCCGGACTCTTCGCGCAGTTCCCGCAGCCGCCGACCCAGGATTCGTTTACGGACCAGCGATCCGTTGCGCACGTACCCCCCAGTGTCCGGCCGGTGGCACATGGTGACATCCGGGACGGCGGTTCCGGGATCCCGGATTCACGCGACCGTCCGAGGCGTCCCGTGTGGACCGTACTGGGGCATGGCAGCGGACGTGGGCGAACGGCTCGACGAGGCAGCGAGGATCGTGGCGGGCTGGCCGGGGGTGGTGGAGCGGCTGCTGGCTGCGCACGTCACGGGTCGGGACGGCCGCTGCGTGGTGTGCGGCGGCAACGGCCGACCGGCGCCGCGCTGGCCGTGCAGCATCGCGGAACTGGCCGGGGCGGCTCAGCGGCTGCGAGGTTGACGCAACGCCGTCAGCCCGTCAGCGCGTGGAAGCGGTTCTGCGCGGGTTCGAGGCCGTCGGCGAGGAGGGCCTCGGTGGCGTCGGCGGCGAGGTCGACGACGAAGTCGAGCTCCTTGCCCTCGACGGCGGAGAAGCGCTTGAGCACGTAGTCGGCCGGATCCTGGCGGCCGGGTGGGCGGCCGATGCCGAGCCGGACGCGCAGGTAGTCCTTCGAGCCGACCGACGAGCTGACCGAGCGCAGCCCGTTGTGCCCGCCCTCGCCGCCGCCGCGCTTGAGCCGGACGACGCCGAAGTCGAGATCGAGCTCGTCGTGGACGACGACGAGGTCCTCGAGCGGGACCGAGTAGTACTGGAGCAGCCCGGCGACCGGGCCGCCGGAGACGTTCATGTAGGTGCGCGGCTTGGCGAGCACCACGCGGCGCTCGCCCAGCCGGCCTTCGAGCACGTCGGCGTTGGCCTTGCGGTGGCGGCTGAACTTGCCACCGCCGGCCCGGGTGGCGAGGAGCTCGACCACCCGGAAGCCGACGTTGTGACGGGTGCCCGCGTAGTCCGGGCCGGGGTTGCCGAGCCCGACCACGAGTGCCGGGCCCGGCGGCGTGCTCACTCCTCGGAGGAGCCGGACTCGGCCTCGGCGGCCGGTGCGGCCTCGGCGGCGGGGGCGCTCTCGGTGGTGTCGGCGTCGCTCTCGACGTCGGCGTCGGTGGCGGCAACGACGTTGATGACGAGCAGCTCCGGGTCGGACACCAGGGTGGAGCCCTCCGGCAGCTGCAGCTGGCCGGTGAGGATCTGGGTGCCGATCGCGACGTCCTCGACCGAGACCTCGATGCTCTCCGGGATCGACGACACGTCGGCCGCGATCTCGACGAGGTTGAGCTCCTGGTTGATCAGGCTGCCGGGGACCGGGTCGCCGGTGACGAGGATCTGCACCTCGACGGAGACCTTCTCGCCGCGCTTGATGACGAGCAGGTCGACGTGCTCGATGTAGGGGCGCACCGGGTGCACCACGACGGTCTTGGTCAGCGCGAGCTGCGGCGTGCCGTCGATGTCGAGGGTGAGCACGGCGTTGCGGCCCTGCTCGCGCACGACACGCGCGAACTCGATCGACGGCAGCGCAACGTGCTGGGGCTCGGTGCCGTGCCCGTACAGGACGGCGGGGATCTTGCCGGCACGGCGGGTGCGGCGGGCTGCGCCCTTGCCGAACTCCGTACGGGTCTCTGCGGCGATTCGGGCCTCGGACACGGGGGAACTCCTCGTTCGACTCTCTCGGTGGTGTGTGCACACGCGACGAGGGCCGGTGGAGCTGACCTCACGTCGATCACGGCGGGCTGTAGTGCCGCCCGCCCTCGCCGCGGAACTGCCGACGACTTTACGCGACGTGACATGCGCCGGTCCGGGCGGGATCAGCTCACCTCGCGCAGCTGCAGCACCGGCCGCCGCAACAGCCACAGGAACCCGGTGGTGCCGATGGCGGCGGCGATCCACAGCGTCGGGCGCACCCCGACGAGCGTCGCCAGCCCGCCGCCGGCCAGCGCGCCCAGCGGGCGGACACCGAAGTTCACGGTCTGGTAGGCGCCGAAGACGCTGGAGCGCTGGTCGGGCGGGGCCAGCGCGGTGAGGATCGCGGCGCCGGCCACGTCCAGCCCCATGACGCCGACGCCCTGTCCGAACTCGGAGAGCACCAGCACGGTGATCGCCGTGGCCGCGCTCCCGTCGGCCAGCGGGATGAGCAGCATCGAGGCAGGGAAGAGCGCGCAACCGACCACGAACGTCGGGCCCACGCCGATCCGCCGGCTCACCGGACCGGCCAGCGCCGCGCCGACCAGCCCGCCGACCGCCCCGACGCCGAGCGCGAGCCCGATCTGCCATGGCTGCAGACCGAGCGTCGTGCTCGCGTACAGCACGAACAGCGCCCCGATCGCAGCCGCCGCCAGGTTGACGATCGCGGTGGCGACGAGCGACGGTGCGAGCACCGGGGAGCGCAGCACGTGGCGCAGCCCGGCGCGGCTGCCACCGCCGGCGCTCGCGGCGGGCGGCTCGGCGGGGGAGATGCGGGCCAGCAGCAGCGCCGACCAGAGGTAGGTGCAGGCGTCGGCGAGCAGCGCCACCGGCGCGGAGAGCAGCTGCACGAGCACGCCGCCCGCGCCCGGCCCGGCCACGCCGGCCAGCGCGCGGCTGCCGTTGACCAGGGAGTTCCCGTCGACGTACCGGGCCGGCGGCACCAGCGCGGGCAGCAGCCCGGCGTTGTTGACGGTGAACAGCACGCTGAGCAGGCCGATCCCGAACGCCACCCCGACCAGGTGGGCCGTACCGGTGTCGCCGAGCAGCACGGCCGCCGGGACGCTCGCCAGCAGCACGGCCCGGCCGAGGTCCGTCGCGATCATGACGTGCCGGCGCCGGGCCAGCCGGTCGGCCCACGCCCCGGCCGGTACGGCGAACAGCAGGCTGGGCAGCCAGCGCGCGGCGACGATCAGGCCCAGCTCGGCCGGGGTAGCACCGAGGCCCACTGCCAGCAGGGGCAGCGCGATCGTGGTGATCTCGTCGCCGGCGAACGAGATCGACTGCGCCGCCCAGTAGCGGCGGAACGGCCGCCCGCGCAGCAGACTCCCCGCCCCGCGAGTCCCCCGTTCCGCGCGGCGAGTCTCCCGTTCGGCGCGGCGAGTCTCGCGTTTCGCCCCGTCGGTCTCGGTCACGGCACGGGGATCGCGACCTGCAGCACCGTGACCGGCCGGGCATCGGCGGGCCGCCGGGCGGGATCGTCGAGCCGGTCGAGGTAGGGCTCGAGCACCGCGCGCATGCCGGCGGTGACGGCGGCCAGCTCGTCGGCGGTGAGGTGGACGAGCACGTCGCCGAACGCGGCCGCGTCCTGCCAGGCCGACGGCTCCTCGGCGCGGTCGCGGATCCAGCGCGCCATGAGCTGCTGGTAGCCGGTGGCCACCGCGAGGTCGAGCGACTCGCTGCCGGCACGATCGGACGCGTCGTCCCAGGTGGAGAGCATGGCGGTGGCCTGCCACGGTCGCTGCCGCCCGCGGCCGCCGGGTGCTTCCTCGACCAGCCCGTACTTGGCGAGCTGGCGCAGGTGGAACGAGCAGCTGGACGGGCTCTCGCCGACGTGCGGGGCTGCGTCGGTGGCGGTCATCGGGCCGTGCGCGCGCAGCAGGGCGACGAGAGCCATGCGCGTGGGGTGGGCGTACGCGCGCAGCGCCCGCGGATCGTCGAGCCGGGTCGTGCGCGGATCGGTCACGTACTGAAAGATATCTTTCGAAAGGACTCTTTCACAAGCCTCAGCGGGCCGGGTCCCGCCGCCGGCCGACGGCTTCCAGCGTCACGGCGAGCACCAGCACCGCGGGGAAGCCGAGCAGCAGGGCCGGCGCACCGAAGCGGGTCACCGCACCGCTGAGTGCCAGCCCGCCCAGGAACAGGGTGAGCAGCCCGTACAGGCCGTCGTCGTAGGGCGGCTGGGGGTCGGTGCGCCGAAGCATGATCATGACTCTGCCCGGCCGCGGCCCCCGTCCCCAGCGCGGAACTACGCATCGGCGCCGTCAGACGACCTGGGACACGCGGTAGGCGACCCCGCCCTCGACGAGGTAGCCGGAGCCGATGGCGACGACGTCGTTGAGCCACCCGTACCGCGGGTCGCCGGTCTCGAACAGCGGGGTGGTGCGGAAGTAGTAGCGGTCGGGGCTGACCAGTGCCCGGCGTTCGGGATCGGCGAGCTCGGCGCGGACCTCCGCGGGGCGGACCCACCGGCCGCCGTAGGTCATGGAGATCAGGGCGCCGTCGTGGGTGCGCAGGGTGAGGCGCACGTCCAGCGCCATCACGCCGTCCGGCCGGAGCACGGCCCAGTCCCCGCCGCCGGGCAGCACCTCGCCGCGCAGCCGCGGACCGTGGAAGGAGCCGCCGGATGCACCGAAGAAGACGCGGCGGCCCGCGGGGCCACCCACCTCCAGCGGCGGGTGGAGATCGTCGACGATGTCGAAGAGCGGGACCGTCGCGATGTCGGCGACGGTCCGCACGCGCGGATCGGCGCTCATGCGATCGCCGCCGCCGGGAACAGCGTGCGCTGCACCGCGTCGGTGGAGACCCCGGACTGCGCGCAGAGCTGGGCGAGGTCGAACAGGAACCGCTCGCGGGCGATCAGCCCGTCGGCGAACTCGAACGCGATGACGACCGGCAGCTCCGCCCGCCGGCCGTTGGGGAGCACCCCGAACCGGTCGCCGGTCATGGTCATCCGCACGGTTCCCCAGCAGATCAGGGTCTCGCCGTCGGTGGCGTGCCCGTCGAGCGTCACCTCGTAGTCGGGGAACGTGGCGAAGAAGCGGGTCAGGACGGCCCGGTTGCGCTCCCTCCCGCGCGCGGTCGTCCCGAATGCCGGCGTCTCCAGCAGCATGTCGGGATGGAGCAGCTCAACGGCAGTAGCTACGTCCTGCCGGCTCTTCGCGACGGCCAGCGCGCTCGCGAGCGCGAACATCTCGGGTTCGTCCATGAATTAAACATACGTCCGGCCGTATTTGATGGCAAGGAGTCCTACGACCAGTGGCCCGCCAGTACGGCCGCTACCAGCGGCTCGACCTCGGCCGTTGGCGGTGGGTCGCCGTCCCGGCCGGCGAACACCAGGTGCGCGGTGCCGATCAGGGTCATCGCGAGCGTTCTGACGTCGGCGTCGGCCGCGAGCCGGCCGAGATCGCGTTCGACGGTGAGGTAGCCGGCCAGCATCTCCGCGGCCTCGGTCAGCAGTGGCATGCCCGTCGGGGAGCCGGCCCGCAGTCGCGCGCGCAGCCCGTCCCTGGCGATGATCAGGGCGACGATGTGGAGGGCGACCGAGCCGAAGATCTCGGCCAGCGCGTCGGCGACGGTGGTCGTGAGCGAGCCGCGACCCGCGGCGGCGCGCAGGGCTGTGGCCTGGCCGTCGAGTCGGGCGATGCGGTCCTGCACGAGCGCGACGAGCAGCTCGTCGAGATCGGCGAAGTGCTTGTGCAGCACGCCTTTCGCGCACCCGGCCTCGGCCGTGATCGCGCGGCTGGTGAGCGCGGCGGGCCCGCCGCTGCGCAGCACGCGATCGGCGGCGGCGAGCAGCTGCTCGCGCGCGTCGCGCAGGCTCACCCCGGTCGGCACGGGGGAACCCTACGTCGCACCATAGCGGGCACGCGCCCACTATGGTGGGCGCATGCCCACTCACGCACACGAGCAGCGCGCCGTCGCCGAGTCGTTCGGCACCGACGCGGAGCGCTACGACCGCGCCCGCCCCGACTACCCGCCGGCGCTGATCGAGCGGATCGTCGCCGCCCTCCCCGGCCCCGACGTGCTCGACGTCGGCTGCGGCACCGGCATCTCCGCACGCCAGTTCCGCGCGGCCGGTTGCCGGGTCCTCGGGCTCGACGTCGACGAGCGGATGCTCGGCCCGGCCCGGAGCAGCGGCCTCGCCGTCGAGGTCGGCGCGTTCGAGGACTGGGATCCCGCCGGTCGGACGTTCGACGCGGTCGTGTCGGGTCAGGCGTGGCACTGGGTGGATCCCGAGCGCGGCGCCGCCGCAGCTGCGCGGGTGCTGCGGCCGGGCGGTCGGTTCGCCGCGTTCTGGAACGTCTTCCAGCCCCCGCCCGAGCTGGACACCGCGTTCACCGCCGTCTACGCGCGCGTGCTGCCCGACCTGCCCTTTGCGGGCGCGGGCACGTCGCTCCTGGCGGTGTACGAGCGCGGGCTCGTGCAGGTGGCCGAGCACCTGCGGGCGGCCGGGTTCGCCGAGCCCGAGAAGTGGCGGGCCGACCACGAGGTCCGCTACACCCGCGACGAGTGGCTCGATGTCGTGCCCAGCTTCGGCGGGATGGGCACCCTCCCGCCGGACACGCTCGCCGAGCTGCTCGCGGGCCTCGGCGCAGCCGTCGACGCGGCGGGCGGCGCGTTCACCATGACCTACGCCGCGGTGGCGATCACCGCCACCCGACCGGTGTGAACGCCGATACGATCGACGGATGGGAGCTCAGCGGGTCAATGTCGACGGTGTCGGGCGGCTGCCGGCCTTCTGCCATGCGGTGATCGCCGGCAACCACCTGCACGTATCCGGGATGATCGGTACCGACGGGGATCTGGAGTTCGTCGAGCGCGGGATCCGGATCGAGACCACCCGCACGCTCCGCAACCTGGAGCGCATCATCGTCGCCTGCGGCGGCACGTTCGCCGACGTCGTCAAGGCCGAGGTGCACCTCACCGACATGGCCGACTTCGCCGCCATGAACGAGGCCTACCTGGAGTTCGTCGGCGACGACCCGCCCGCCCGGATCACCACCGGCACCACGGCGCTCGCCCTCGGCGCCCTCGTGGAGATCGACTGCATCGCCTACCGCGACGAGGGCTGGTCCGCTCCCGCCTGAGGTTGGAACACGGCGTCCAGCTGCTCGTCGAGGATCGCGACGGCCTCGTAGTCCGGCAGGTGCCCGCCGAGTACGTGCGCGGCCAGGCCCTCGGTGAGCGCGATCAGCATGGCGGCCGCGCGGTGCGGATCCGCCGGCGCGCCGGCGTCCGCGACCTGCTCGGCGACGTAGTCCTGCAGCTGGACCATGCCGGCGCGCAGCCGCTCGCCGATGCGGTCGTTGCGCGCGATGCCGCCCATCATCGCGTAGAGCGAGCGGTTCTCCGCGTGCCGTTCGGGGTCGAGCGGGAGCATCTGCGTGAGGAACGCGCGGACCGCCGCGCGCGGAGGCGGCGGATCGGGCAGCTCGGCGAGCGCGGCCATGAACCGGTCGCCGGTGCGCTGGTCCATGACGTCGAGGGAGAAGACGAGCATGTCGTCCTTCGTGCGGAAGTAGTGCTGCACGAGCCCCATCGACACGCCGGCCTCGGCGGCCACCTGGCGCAGGCTGACGCCCTCGAACCCGTCCCGGCCCACCACCCGCCACAGCGCCTCCGCGAGCTCTTGTCGACGGGCGGCGTGATCGACCTGCTTGGGCACCTGTGCACCCTACTCGTTGCCATGCGGGCGCATTGCAAAAGTGCGGCAGACCTCGCCGGGGTTCCGGCGAGTGCCTTGGGCTCGACCCAGCTCGGGACTGCTGTCGATCTGGCCCGCTCCCGTACGTCGGTTGGGCAGGACCGACCGACGAGAGGAACCGACATGGCAGCACCGGTTGTGCACTTCGAGATCATCGGCAGGGACGCGGATCGGTTGCGCAATTACTTTGCCGAGTTGTTCGGGTGGGAGTACGACACCACCTCACCGGTCGCGGAGGAGGTGTCGGACGCGGGCAACTACGGGTTCATCGATCTCCTGTCGGCCCCCGACGGCACCGGAATCCGCGGCGGCGTCGGGGGTGGCACGGGCCACGCGCCGAGGGCGATGTTCTACGCCGGGGTGCCGGACGTGGAAGAGGCGCTGGCCGAGGCCGAGCGCCTGGGTGGAACCCGGCTGATGGGCCCGGCCAGGAATCCGGCAGGACACCTGGTGGTGGGCCACTTCGCGGATCCGGAGGGCAACCTCGTCGGCGTAGCAGGCCCGCGATGATCCGGCGTCGCAACAACTGACGCTTCCGACCCCTCGCCGTTCGGCTGTTGGCCGCCCCGCGGCTCGACACCCATGCCACGGCGGCACGGTCGTCGATCACCGGCCCGGTCCCGGTGATCAGCACGGCCATCGAACCCACCCGATCATCACCCGAGGAGGACAGACATGGTCGACATCATCGGATCCCTGTTGACGACACCCCGCCGGCCGCTGGCCACGTCGGCGTTGCCCGACGCACCGGTCGTCGACGACGCGCACCACTGGGCACGCCCGGCGCGTCACGCCGTTGCCGCCGCTCTACGGGTGCTCGTCCGCAGCAGCCGTCGGCTCGCCGACGGTATCGAGCCGGCCCGCCGCCACGACGGTCGCTGCACATCCGCGTAGATCCGCGCCGGGGACCGGTCGGCTCCCTCCCTGCACCGACCGCACGTGGAAACGGTCCCTCGGCATTCCCGGCCGACCTAGGCTGTCGGCGTGCCCGCCTACCTCGCCGTCGACCTCGGCGCGGAGAGCGGACGGGTGCTGCGAGGCGAGTTCGACGGGGAGCGGATCGCCGTCGAGGAGGTCCACCGCTTCGCCAACCGCCCGCTCCGTCGAGACGACGGGCTGTACTGGGACATCGACACGCTCTGCGGCGACGTCCTCGACGGCATCGCCAAGGGCGTCGGGCGCGGTGCCCGCAGCGTCGGGGTCGACGCGTGGGGCAACGACTTCGGACTGCTCGACGGCGCAGGCGCGCTCCTGGCCCCGCCGTGGCACCACCGCACGCCCCGGACCGCCGGGATGGTCGAGCGGCTGCTGAGCATGGTCGACGCCGACGAGCTGTACGCCGTGACGGGCACCCAATTCCTCCCCATCACGATGGCGTGCCAGTTGCTCGCGATGCAGGATTCCCCCGCGCTGGCGCAGGCACAGCGGCTCGCCACGATCCCGGACCTGTTCGCGTCCTGGCTGAGCGGCCGTCCCGTGGCCGAGCAGACGATCGCGAGCACGGGGCAGCTGTGGGACATCCACGGGCAGCGCTGGGCGGCCCCGGTGATCGCGCAGCTCGGGCTGGCCGAGCGCCTGTTCGCCACTGACGTCGTCGCACCCGGAACGACCCTCGGCCCGGCCCGGCTCGATCTTCCGGCCGAGCTGGACGTCGTCGCGGTCGCGGGCCACGACACCGCCTGCGCCGTGGCGGCCGTGCCCGCCGAGGGGGCGTCCTTCGCGTACATCTCGTGCGGGACGTGGTCGCTGGTGGGCCTCGAGGTGCAACGACCGATCACCACGCGGGCGGCCCGGCTCGCCCGGTTCAGCAACGAGGTCGGCGTCGCCGGCACCGTCCGCTTCCTCAGCAACGTCAACGGCCTGTGGTTGCTGCAGGAGTGCCGGCGTGCCTGGACCGCGGCGGGTGCGTCACCGCCGAGCTACGCCACGCTGATCGCGCACGCCCGCGAGGCGCAGCCCTACCGGAGCCTGATCGATCCCGACCATCCCAGCCTGCTCGGGCCGGGTGACATGCCGTCGCGGATCGCGGCCCGGTGCCGGGCCACCGGCGAGCCGGTGCCCCGAAACCGGGGCGACGTGGTGCGCTGCGTCCTCGACAGCCTCGCCTGCACGTACCGGTCGGTCCTCGATCGGGCGACCGCCCTGGTGGGACACCCGGTCGAGGTGGTCCACATCGTCGGCGGCGGCGCGGCCAACCCCCTGCTGTGCCAGCAGACCGCCGACGTCACCGGCCTGCCCGTCGTCGCGGGCCCGGTTGAGGCCACGGGCGTCGGGAACCTACTGGTCCAGGCGATGGCCGACGGCCGGCTCGCCGGGCTGCCCGACATCCGCGCCGTGGTGCGTGCGTCGTTCCCGCTGCGGACCCATGCCCCGGCCGACCACGCCGGGGCGGCGGAGGACGCCTACGGTCGCTTTCCGCAGGTGCTCACGACCGCCGCAAGATGACAAGTAGTGACAACTTCTGCTACAACGGGCGGGCAGTGTCCTGCAGGGTGAGCCGGGCGGATGGTCGTCGATGTTGATCGCAGAGCGGCGCCGCCGCATCCTGGAGCACGTCCGCCTGCGCGGCTACGTGTCGTTCCGCGATCTCGCCGACGTGGTCGGCATCTCGGAGTCGACGGTCCGCCGCGACCTGCGGACCATGGTCGCCGAAGGCCTGCTCACTGCCACGCGCGGTGGTGCCGGGCGGCTGGACGGCGCGGTGCGCCACTCCGGCTCGACCGCCGTCGACGCGCCCGACGACCCGGTCGCCGGAGCGCGCTCGGCGATCGCGGAAATGGCTGCCGGGCTGGTGAAGCCCGGCACCGCGATCCTGCTCGGGCCCGGCCGGTCGACGCTGGAGACCGCCAGGCACCTCGCCGAGGTCGAGTCGCTCACGGTGGTCACCAACTCCGTCCCGGTCACGAATGCGCTGCTCGACGCGGATGAGATCGACCTGATCATGGTCGGCGGTACCCTCCGCCGCTCGATCAGCGCCTTCGTCGGGCCGCTGACCGAGCAGAGCCTGCAGGGCCTGCACGGAGCACAGGTCTTCGTCTCCGGCGACGGCGTCACGGTGGACCGCGGCCTGACCACTCCCAACGTCTTCGCCGCGGCCACCGACATGGCGCTCGTGGCATCGGCCCAGCAGGTGATCGTGCTCGCCGACCACACCAAGATCGGTCGGGACACGATGTGCCAGACCGTGCCGACCGACCGGATCGACATCCTGATCACGGACCCGAAGGCCGACACCGCCACGCTCCGCGCCCTCGTCGCGGCGGGCGTGGAGGTTCTGGTCGCAGACCCGGCCTGATCCGGACGAACCTGGAATCATCCGCCAGGTATTGACAGGTGCTGCGCAAAGCCGCCTAATGGTGTCGGCAATCACGTCAAATGTGATCAAAACTTGGCAGCATCGGAGCTGTAGCAGCCATCGCGCTGCGGAGCCCGGCCATGCGCCGAGACGCCGGTCCATGTCGGTTCCGCGAGCGAAGGGAACGTCCCCGATGCATCGGTCGAGGCGGCCAGTCATCAGAACGGTCGGCATCAGGACGGCGAGTGCCACAGCGGCGCTCCTCCTGCTCACGGTCGCCTGCGCGCGGCCCGCGGAGGCCCCCGCGGGGACCGGTGGCACCGGGGGCACCGATGCCGGACAGCAGGTGCAGTCCACCACCGGCGCCGACGGCAAGCTCTGCACTGCCGAGACCTACAACGGCGGGGTGCCGAAGCTCGACCTGAAGACGGTCACGGTCGGCTTCGCGCAGTCGGAGAAGGAAGCGAACCCGTTCCGGATCACCGAGACGGAGTCGATCAAGGAAGAGGCCGCGAAGCGCGGCATCAAGCTGATCACCACCAACGCGCAGTCGGATCTCAACAAGGAGATCGCCGACATCCAGAGCATGATCGCCCAGGGCGCCAAGGCGCTCATCATCTCGCCGCTCAACTCCGAAGGGCTCGACCCGGCGCTGAAGGCCGCGCAGGACGCGAAGGTCCCGATCATGACGATCGACCGGCTGCTCACGTCGAAGACCGCGTGCACCGACTACATCGGCTGGACCGGCTCCGACTTCGTGGAGCAGGGCAAGCGCGCGGCCGACGCCATGATCACCGCTACCGGCGACAAGGGGAACGTCGCGATCCTGCTCGGCGCCTCCGGCGTCAACGTCACGGTCGACCGCACGCAGGGCTTCAAGGACCAGCTCCTCGCGAAGAAGTCCGGGCTGAAGGTCGTCGCCGAGCAGACGGGGGACTTCACGCGCGAGAAGGGCCGGGCCGTCACCGAGCAGCTGGTCTCGGCCAACCCGGACATCGGCGCGATCTACGCGGAGAACGACGAGATGGCGCTCGGCGCGGTCGCGGCGCTCAAGGCGCAGGGCAAGCAGGCCGGCCAAGTCAAGATCATCACGATCGACGGGACGCAGGGCGCGGTGCAGGGCATCGTCGACGGCTGGATCGCGGGCGTCATCGAGTCCAACCCCCGCTTCGGCCCGCTGGCCTTCCAGGCGCTGGAGGACTTCTACAGCGGCAAGGGCGTGCCCGCGAAGACGATCATCGCGGACAAGGAGTACACGCAGCAGAACGCGCAAGCAGAGCTCGCGAACGCGTACTGACCCGCGCTCCACGACGCTCAGGGACTCGGCGTGACGGTTGACGTGAGTGCAGTCAGCAAGCAGTTCTCCGGGGTGCGTGCTCTGGACGGGGTGTCCCTCCGGTTGGTGTCGGGGGAGGTGCATGCGCTCGTCGGGGAGAACGGGGCCGGCAAGTCGACCCTGATAAAGATCATCACCGGCGTCCACCGGCCCGACGTCGGTGTCGTGCGGCTGCACGGCCGGGAGGTCGAGTTCGCCGCACCCCGGGACGCGCAGGCCGCCGGGATCAGCACCATCTACCAGGAGCTCAACCTCGTTCCGCAGATGAGCGTGGCGCGCAACCTGTTCCTCGGCCGCGAACCGGTCAACCGCTTCGGGTTGATCGACTTCGCGCGCATGCACCGGGACGCCCGCGAGCTGCTCGCCCGCTACGGCGTCCCCGTCGACGTCCGGCGGACCCTCGGGGAGCTCGGCGTCGGCGTCCAGCAGATGGTGGCCGTCGCGAGGGCAGTCTCCACCGAGGCGTCCGTCGTGATCATGGACGAGCCGACCTCCTCCCTCGAGCCCCGCGAGGTCGACCGGCTCGCCGAGGTGATCGCGATGCTGCGCGCCGACGGCATCGCGGTCCTCTACGTCACCCACAAGCTGGACGAGGTGTTCCGCCTCGCGCAGCAGGTCACCGTCCTGCGCGACGGGCGCCGCGTCCACACCGGCCCGGTGGCCGACACCGATCGCCTCGGCCTGGTCGCGATGATGCTCGGCCGCCGCGTCGACGATGTGCGCGAGCACGGGCGCACCCGCTTCGGCGAGGCGGGCGACGGGGGGCGGGGTGATCCCGTGCTCCGCGCCGTCGGCCTCACCCGCCGGCACGCGCTCGTCGGGGTCGACGTCGACGTGCATCCCGGCGAGGTGGTCGGGCTGGCGGGACTGCTCGGGTCGGGCCGCAGCGAGACCGCCCGCGCGCTGTTCGGCGTCGACCCGCTCGACGCCGGCAGCATCGACGTCACGGGCGTGCCGGCCCGCCGCTGGTCGCCCGCCGCCGCCATCGCGGCCGGGATCGGGCTGGTGCCCGAGGACCGCAAGGCCGAAGGGATCGTGCCCGGGCTGTCGGTGCGCGACAACATCGTGCTCGCCGCGCTTCCCCGGCTCGCCTGCGCGGGCTTCGTGTCCGACCGGCGGTGCGACGAGATCGTGGACGTGTTCGTCCGGCGGCTCCGCATCAAGATCGCGAGTCCCGACCAGCCCGTGCGCGACCTGTCCGGAGGCAACCAGCAGAAGGTGCTGCTGGCCAGGATGCTGTGCCTGCACCCACGGGTGCTGCTGCTCGACGAGCCGACGCGCGGCATCGACGTCGGTGCGAAGGCCGAGATCCAGGCCCTGATCGACGAGCTGGCGCGCAACGGGCTCGGCGTCGTGCTGATCTCCTCGGAGCTGGAGGAGGTGGTCGAGGGCGCCCACCGGGTGCTCGTGCTGCGCGACGGCGCCGTCGTCGGCGTGCTCACCGGCGACGAGATCAGCGAGCACCGGATCATGACCACGATCGCGGGGGCGGCGAGCGATGGCTGAGGCCACCGCTGCAGTCGCCCCCGCCCGCAGCACCGTCGTGCTGCGGCGGATCTCCGACCACGGCGTGTACGTCGCGCTCGCCGCCCTCCTGGGTTTCAACCTGCTGTTCACCCAGAACTTCGCGACGGTCGCGAACCTGCGGCTGCAGCTCGTCCAGGTCGTCCCGATCGCGATCGTGGCGCTGGGTATGGCGCTCGTCATCGCGACGAAGGGCATCGACCTTTCGGTCGGGTCGAGCATGGCGCTCGCGGCCGCGGTCCTCCCGCTGTACCTCGGGTACGGGCCGTGGCCCGCCATCGCGATGGCGGTGGCCGTCGGCGGGCTCGTGGGCGCCGTCAACGGCACGGTCGTGGCCGTGTTCGGGGTCCAGCCGATCATCGCCACGCTCGCGCTGCTCGTCGCCGGACGTGCGCTCGCGCTCGTGCTGGCCGACGGACGGCTCGTCGAGATCTTCGATCCCACGCTGGGCTGGATCGGCAACGGCTCCGCCGCGGGCATCCCGGTGACGCTGCTGGTCACGGCCGCGTTGACGGTCCTGGTGGCCGTGCTGGTGCGCCGCGCCACGTTCGGCCGCCGGGTCGTCGCGATCGGTGGCAACCCGACGGCGGCCACCATCGCCGGCCTTCCTGTGCGCCGCACCCTGATCGCCGTCTACGTGCTCTGCGGGCTGCTCGCGGGCCTGGCGGGCGTGGTGAACACCGCCCGGCTCGGCGCGAGCGATCCGTCGTTCGTCGGGCTGCTGATCGAGCTCAGCGCCATCACCGCGGTGGTGATCGGCGGCACCCCGCTGGCCGGGGGACAGGTGCGGGTGGTCGGCACGCTGATGGGTGCGCTGCTGATGCAGCTCATCGCGGCCACGATCATCCAGCACAACCTGCCCGACTCGGTGGCGCGGATGATCCAGGCGGTCATCATCGTCGTCGCGGTGTACGTCCAGCGCGAACGGGGCGGGACGTGACCGCCACCGCGCTCGCGCGGGCCGAGCGCCGCGACCGGATCGCCGGGTTCGCCCGCCGCGGCGGCGCGCCGATCGTGCTGGTACTGGTGCTGATCGTCGGGACAGTCGCGTTCGGGAGCAGCTTCCTGGCGGCGGGGAACCTCGGCAACATCGCGCTGGACAGCTCCTACCTGGTCCTCATCGCGATCGGGATGACGTTCGTGATCATCAGCGGCGGCATCGACCTGTCGGTGGGCTCGGTCTTCGCCCTCGCGGGTGTGCTCGCCGCGTTCGGGTCGCGGTGGGGATCGCTCGCCGCGGTCGCGCTGCCGCTCGTCGTGTGCGGGCTCATCGGATTGGTCAACGGGCTGCTCATCGGCCGGGCCCGGATGGCGCCGTTCATCGTCACGCTCGCCACCCTGCTCCTCGCCCGCGGCCTGGCCTTCGCCGCGTCGCAGGAAGGCAACACGATCTACCTGATCCCCGCCGACCTCGCGCTCACCAGGATCGGACAGGCGCAGATCTTCGGGGTGGGTGTGCCGGTCCTCGTCGCGCTGGCGGTGTTCGCCGTCGGGCTCGTCGTGCTCGCCCGCACCCGGTTCGGCCAGTCGGTGTACGCGATCGGCGGCAGCCCCGAGGGCGCCGAGCTGATGGGGCTGCCGGTCGCGCGGGTGAAGGTCGCCGTCTACGTCCTCAGCGCGCTGCTCGCCGCGCTGGCCGGCATCCTCGTCGCGGCGCAGACCTCGTCGGGGCTGCCGACCATCGGCGAGGGCCGCGAGCTGGAGGCGATCGCCGCGGTCGTCATCGGCGGCACGTTGCTGAGCGGCGGCGCGGGCGGGCTCGTCGGCACGCTCGCCGGTGCACTGCTACTCAAGGTCATCCAGAACATCATCAACCAGGTCGGCACGCTCGACGCCTACTTCCAGCAGCTCGTCAGCGGGGTGTTCCTGCTGGTCGTCGTGCTGATCCAGACCCGGCTGAGCCGACGCCGAACCGGACAGAGGAGCCCACCGTGACAGGCATCCGCGTGGCCGTCGTCGGCACCGGCGACTGGTGGGGCCGCCAGCACGCCATCGCGTTCTCCTCCCGCGACGACGCCGTGCTGTGCGCCGTGGTGGGCCGCACACCGGAACGCACGCGGCAGCGCGCGCAGGAGTTCGGCGTGGCGGCCTACACCGACCTCGACGAGATGCTCGAGCGCGAACGCCCCGACCTGGTGTCGGTGTGCCTGCCCAACGAGGGGCACTTCGAGCCGACGCTGCAGATCATCCGGGCCGGCTTCCCGTTGCTGGTGGAGAAACCGCTGGTCTTCGACCTGGCACAGGCCGACGTGCTGCTCGCCGAGGCCGCCGACCGCGAGCTGTTCTTCGCGATCAACTTCAACCACCGCTACGCCCGCCCGCTGTGCCTGGCCGCCGAGGCGGTCCGCGACGGCAGGCTCGGGCAGCAGACGTTCGCCTCCTGGCGCTTCGGCGGCGAGCCCGGCACCAGCAGCGACCCGCACGCCAACCTGATCGAGACCCAGTGCCACGGCCTCGACCAACTGGAGCACCTCTGCGGGCCGATCTCGTCGGTGATGGCGCAGATGAGCGACGCGACCGGGCGGGGCTACTCGACGCTGGCGGTGGCGCTGCAGTTCGCCAGCGGTGCCGTCGGCTCGCTGGTGGGCTCCTACGACTCGTCCTACGCCTACCCGGGCACCCACCAGCTGGAGATCAACGGGCTGGACGGGCGGATCCTCGTGGAGGACACCGTGCGGCGCTTCACGTTCACGCCCGCCCGCACCGAGATCAGCGAGGTCTGGCAGGCCGGCTACTTCAACGACCGGGACCGCGGCTTCCACGCCACGTTCGACCGCTATCTCGACGAGCTGGTCCCCGCGTTCACCCAGGGCGCTCCGCCGCCGGTGCACGCCTCAGCGGGCCGGCGCGCGCTCCAGCTGGCGCACGCGATCATCGCGTCATACGGGTCGGGGACCCGCGTGGCCACGCCACCCGCCGGCGACGGCGCGGGGGTCCCGGCCAACTCGCCCTGCTGAGCCGGCCAACTCGCCCTGTTGAACGGGCCAACTCGCCGGGCGGGGACCGCGTGCTGTCAGGCGTTGCCGTCGAACAGGCTGGTGACCGAGCCGTCGTCGAAGACCTCGTGGATGGCGCGGGCCAGCAGCGGCGCGATGGAGATCACCGTCATGGTCGGGAAGCGCTTCTCGTCGGGGATCGGCAGCGTGTCGGTGAAGATCACCT
Organism: uncultured Actinomycetota bacterium; assembly: GCA_963727745.1. Lineage (GTDB taxonomy): Bacteria > Actinomycetota > Actinomycetes > Mycobacteriales > Pseudonocardiaceae > Pseudonocardia. Next base: position 740,459 of record CAVSHL010000010.1, on the reverse strand, counting down.
CACGGGCGCCGCAGGTGGCGAGCCGTTCGGTGGCCGGGCCGGACAGCACGCCGTGGGTGGCCGCGACGACCACGTCGGCCGCGCCCTGCGCCAGCAGCGCCTGCACGGCCTTCGCCACCGTGCCGCCGGTGTCGATCATGTCGTCGATGACGACGCAGGTGCGGCCCTGGATGTCGCCGACCACGCGGTTGGCGACGGCTTCGTTCGGCTTCAACGGGTCGCGCGTCTTGTGGATGAACGCCAGCGGCGTGCCGCCGAGGGTCTCGGCCCAGCGCTCGGCCAGGCGCACGCGACCGGAGTCGGGGGAGACGACGGCGAGCTGGGCGTCCGCGTAGGTGCGCTTGATGTGCTCGGACAGCACGGGGAGCGCGAAGAGGTGGTCGACGGGCCCGTCGAAGAAGCCCTGGATCTGCGCGGTGTGCAGGTCGACGGTCATGATCCGGTCGGCGCCGGCGACCTTGAACATGTCGGCGACCAGCCGGGCCGAGATCGGCTCGCGCCCGCGGTGCTTCTTGTCCTGGCGGGCGTAGCCCCAGAACGGCATGACCACGGTGATCCGCTTGGCCGACGCCCGCTTCAGCGCGTCGACCATGATCAGGTGCTCCATGATCTGGTCGTTGATCGGCGCGGAGTGCGACTGGATGACGAACGCGTCGCTGCCGCGCACCGACTCCTCGAACCGCACGAAGATCTCGCCGTTGGCGAAGGAGTACGCCGACTGCGGGGTCACCGTCACATCGAGGTGCTTGGCGACCTGCTCGGTGAGCTCGGGGTGGGCGCGGCCACCGAAGAGCATCAGGTTCTTCTTCGGGGTCGCCGACATCACGCTCACGAGCTCAGGCCTCCTCGGTCGACGCGGCGCGCTTCGCCGCGTCCGCAGCCGGTGTACCAGGCCGTTTACGTTCGACCCAACCCACGACGTTGCGTTGTGGCCCGGACGACACCGCGAGAGCGCCGGGCGGTACGTCGTCGCGGACGACCGTGCCCGCACCGGTGTAGGCACCGTCGCCGATCGTGACCGGTGCGACGAACGTGTTGTCGGAGCCCGTGCGCACGTACGAGCCGATCGTGCTGCGGCGCTTCGTGACCCCGTCGTAGTTGACGAACACCGACGACGCGCCGATGTTGGAGTGCTCGCCGATCGTCGCGTCGCCGACGTAGGTGAGGTGCGGCACCTTGCTGCCGGTGCCGATCTCGGAGTTCTTCACCTCGACGAACGCGCCGAGCTTGCCGCGCTCGCCGAGCCGGGTGCCCGGCCGCAGGTAGGCGAACGGGCCCACGACCGCTTCCGGGCCGATCTCGGCACCGGTGCCGTGGGTGCGGACGACCCGCGCGTCCTCCTCGACGATGCAGGACGTGAGCGTGGTGTCGGGGCCGATCTCGGCGCCGGCGGCCACCACGGAGGCGCCGTGCAACTGGGTGCCGGGGTGCAGGACCACGTCCTCGTCCAGCAGGACCTGCACGTCGACCCAGGTGGAGGCCGGGTCGACGACCGTGACGCCGGCCCGCATCCACTTGTCCAGCAACCGCCGGTTCAGCTCGGCACGCATGGCGGCGAGCTGGACGCGGTCGTTCACACCGCGCGCCTGCCACTCGTCGGCGCTGCGCACCCCGCGGGCCGCCCGGCCGTCCGCGGCGGCGATCGCCACCAGGTCGGTGAGGTACAGCTCGCCCTGCGCGTTGGCGGTGTCGAGGCGGCCGAGACCGGCGCGCAGGAACGCGGCGTCGAACGCGTAGACGCCGGCGTTGATCTCGGAGATCGCGCGCTGCTCCGGGGTGGCGTCGGCCTGCTCGACGATCGCGGTGACCGAGCCGTCGGCCGCGCGGAGGATGCGGCCGTACCCGGCTGGGTCGGCCAGGTCGGTGGTGAGCACCGACACGGGGGTCTCGAGGTCGATCAGCGAGGCGAGCGTCGAGGTGCCCAGCAGCGGCGTGTCGCCGTACGTCACGACGACCGGGCCGGCGAGGTCGGCGGGCAGGGCCTCCAGCCCGCAGCCGACGGCGTGGCCGGTGCCCAGCTGCTTCTCCTGCACGGCCGTGACGACCGGTCGTTCCAGCTCGGCGGCCAGCTCGTCCAGCTCGGCGCGGACGCGCTCGGCGCCGTGCCCGATCACGACCACCAGGTGCTCCGGTGCCAGACCGGCTGCCGCGTGCACCGCGTGCCCCAGCAGGCTCCGACCGGCGATCCGGTGCAGCACCTTCGGGGTGGACGAGCGCATCCGCGTGCCCTCACCCGCGGCGAGGACGATCACGGCGGCGGGTCGGACGGACCCCTCCGCTGCGGGATCGGCGCCGGGACCGGCTCCGGTCGGGTCGGGCATGGGGGCCGCTCCCTGATGTGGCTGCGGTGGACTCGGGCGATCCTACGTCGTGTCCGTCCGTGACCTGGTGGGCGCGTAACCGGCCGCGGCGGTCACTCGTTGTCAACACACGGCGACGATCCGTGTCGAGTCAACCGCCGTCCGGTGACCGGTAGACGGTTCACCCGGACGGGCGGACAGCTGCGGCTGTTTGGCCCTCGACCCCCAAAAGCGACCGTTTGCCGTCGATCATTGTTCAGTCGGCTCATACCACGTAACCAGTGGCACGGTCCGTCCGTCATATGGGTTGTAGAACACAGACGAGCAACGTGAGGAGGACCTGTGCCCAAGCGCACGGCACGCACAGCATGGAACGGCAGCCTGCAGGAGGGCGCAGGTCAGGTCGAGCTGAGCAGCAGCAGGGCCGGCACCTTCGACGTCAGCTTCCCCAAGCGGGCAGCCGAGCACGCCGACGGCACCACCAGCCCCGAAGAGCTGATCGCAGCCGCGCACTCGTCCTGCTACGCCATGCAGCTCTCGGCGCTCATCGCCGAGGCCGGTGGCACGCCGCAGTCGCTCGACGTCACGGCCGAGGTCAGCCTCGGCCCCGACCCCGACGGCGGGTTCGCGATCACGGGGATCGCGCTCACCGTCCGCGGGGAGGTCGAGGGCCTCGACGAGGCCGCATTCCACCAGGCCGCCGAAGCTGCCAAGGCGGCGTGCCCGGTGAGCAAAGCGCTCACCGGAACCACGATCACGCTTGATGCCGGTCTCGAACAGTGACCGGTCGGACGGGAAGCGAGGAAGGTACGTCATGAGGTGCACCGGGAACGGGCGACCGCCCGCACCGCCGCAGCCACGACCGAACGGTCGCTGAGCTCGGTAGCTTCACACGTCCGACGGGGCGGGTCCGCACAGCGGGCCCGCCCCGCGGGCTGTCCGGGGCCGGCTCACCCGCGCCGCCAGGTCTCGATCAGCGCCGCCCAGCGGCGGTTGTCGGTGGTCTCCATGAACGTCCGGTGGTCGACCATCAGGTAGATCTCCCCGACCACCGTCTCCAGGATCAGCGGCTTGCCGGCGTTCAGCAGGCCGCCGACGAACCGCCCGTACAGCGCGGTGAAGCGGTTCGCGACACCCCGCACGTCCGGCGGATGCAGGACGAGATCTCCCTGCTCCCCCCATCCCTCGAGGCACAACGCGTCGACGGTGAGGGTGATCCGGCCGCGGCGGGCGAACAGCACCCGCTGGTCCACCCCGGCCGCGACCCGGTCGCCGCGGCGCTTCGCGGCGAGCTCCGGGGCGGTGGAGCCGATGTACTCGGCGACGGCAATGGCGTGATGTGTCGTGTCGCTCATGCCATCAACTCTCGCGAGGCGGGGCGCCGCGCGCTGCCGACGAAAGTCGCAGTCGGGAGCACCTTCTGCGGAGGGTGGCCAGACTGTCGGCGCGGGCCGGCCCGACGTCCGCTGCACCGGTCGGGCGATGGGCTGCTCCGCCGCCAGGATTCGAACCTGGACCATCAGAACCAAAATCTGAGGTGCTGCCATTACACCACGGCGGACTGACCTCCATCCTGGCATGCGGGTCCGGCCGCAGCCGCACGCGCATCCCGTCGTGGTGCGGGTGTTTTGCCCATGTTCGCCCGGGAGGGGTGCGCGAGTCGGCCAGCATCGCCTAACCTCGGCCCGACCGAGGCCCCTCTCCCTCGAAGGAGATCGATGTCCGCATCGCCGTCCGAGTCCATGGTGTTGCCGGACCCGCTCACCGTGGGGCCGAACCCGGTCGTGTCCGGCCGGCGCACCACCGCCCAGCACGTGATCATCTACCTCTTCGTGGCGGTGCCGATGGTCGCGCTCGTCGCGGCGATCCCGCTGGTGTGGGGCTGGGGTGTGGGCTGGCAGGACCTCGTCCTGCTCGTCGTGTTCTACGTGCCGGCGATCCTGGGGGTCACGGTCGGGTTCCACCGGCACTTCACGCACAAGTCGTTCAAGGCGAAGAAGTGGCTGCGGGTCGCGATGGCGATCTCGGGATCGTTGGCGATCCAGGGCAACGTGCTGAACTGGGTGGCCGACCACCGCCGCCACCACGCGTTCTCCGACCGCGAGGGCGACCCGCACTCGCCGTGGCTGCACGGCACGTCGCCGCTCGCCGTCGCCCGCGGGTTCTTCCACGCCCACATGGGCTGGTTCTTCGACCGCGACGAGACCAACCACACGCGGTTCATCCCCGACCTGCTGGCCGACTCCGCGATCGTGAAGGTGGCGCGCACGTTCGGGCTGTGGGTCACCGTCAGCCTGGTCGCACCCGCGCTGTTGGGTGGTCTGATCACGTGGTCGTGGCAGGGCGTCGTGACCGGGTTCTTCTGGGGTGGCCTGGTGCGCCTGGCCGTGTGCAACCACGTCACGTGGTCGATCAACTCGGTGTGCCACATGTGGGGCGAGCGGCCGTTCAAGTCCCGCGACCGGTCGGTGAACTTCTGGCCGCTGGCGATCCTGTCCATGGGCGAGTCGTGGCACAACCTGCACCACGCCGACCCGACGTGCGCCCGCCACGGCGTGCTGCGCGGCCAGATCGACATCTCCGCGCGGCTGATCTGGATCTTCGAGAAGCTCGGTTGGGCACACGACGTGCGCTGGCCGACACCCACTCGACTGGCCCGTCTGCGCACTGTGGACTGATCGCGCACGACTCTCCTCATCCGAGGGGTCTGGCCGACGATCTGCATGGAAGAATGACGCTGTGTACACAGCGGATCGGCCAGGCAGGTGCTGAGTCTCGTCCCCGAGCGGGTGGATCGCATCCTGCTGCTCGGCGCCCACTGTGACGACATCGCCATCGGAGCCGGTGGTGCGCTGCTGGAGCTGTGCCGCGCGCACCCCGGAGTTTCCGTATCGGCCATGGTGCTCACCGGCGGCGGTTCGCTGCGCGAGGAGGAGGAGCGCTCGGCGCTCACCGCGTTCTGCCCCGGCGCGCGCCTCGAGCTGAGCGTCCTCGACATGCCCGACGGGCGCCTGCCCGTGCGCTGGGAGCGGGCGAAGCTGGTGCTGGAGGAGCTGCGCTCGCACGTCCAGCCCGATCTGATCTTCGCGCCGGCGCCCGGCGACACCCATCCCGACCACCAGGTCCTCGCCGAGCTGGTGCCCTCGGTGTTCCGCAACCAGCTCACACTCGGCTACGAGCTGCTGACGTGGGACGGCAACCTGGGCCGCGCCAACGTCTTCCTCCCGCTTGCCGAGCCCGTGCTGCGCGAGAAGATCACCAAGCTGCACGAGCACTACGGCTCGCAGCGCGACCGCAGCTGGTTCGACGCGGAGGCGTTCGGCGGGATCGCCCGGGCCCGCGGGATCCAGTGCCGGGCCCGCTACGCCGAGGCCTTCCACGTCACGAAGCTCATGCTGTCGGTTGCGCCGCTGACAGGCGTCGATCCCGGCGACTGACGGCGGCGGCCTTTTTGGGGCACGATCGACGGCATGTGCCGCAACATCCGCACCCTCCACAACTTCGAGCCGCCCGCCTCCGACGACGAGGTGCGCGGCGCCGCGCTCCAGTACGTGCGCAAGATCAGCGGCTCGACGCGACCGTCGCAGGTGAACGAGGCCGCGTTCGACCTCGCCGTCGCGGCCGTCGAGAAGGCGACGCGCGAGCTGCTCGACTCGCTCGTGACCACCGCGCCGCCCAAGGACCGCGAGGTGGAGGCGGCGAAGGCACGCGAACGGGCCGCGATCCGCTACGGGCGGTAGGTCGAGAACCGGCGGTCGGCTCCGACCACTGGGCATGGACCACGCCGCACACTGCGCCGAGATCATCACCCAGACCGAGCTGCTCGTCACCGGCCTCGCCGGCGCCGACCTGCGCGTCCCCGTCCCGTCCTGCCCCGACTGGACGCTGGGTGGCCTGCTGCGCCACATCGGGGGCGGGTCGCGGTGGGCGGCCGACATGGTCGCGTCGGCAGCCACCGGGCCGCTGCCCGACCGGCACTTCCGCGACGTCGCGGGCGACGACTCCGGCCCCCTCCCGGCCGACTGGCTGCGCGCCGGGGCCCATCAGCTCGCGGACGTGTTGCGTGCGGCCGGGCCGGAGGGGAAGGTGTGGACGCCGACCGGCCCGCCGGTGGCGCGCTTCTACGCCCGCCGCTTCACGCACGAGACGCTGGTGCACCGCGCCGACGCGCTGCTCGCAGCCGGGCGCCCGGTCTCCGCGGCCGCGGACGTCGTGACCGACGCGATCGACGAGTGGACGGAGCTGGACGCCCTCCCGGCGCACTTCGACATCACGCCGGCCAAGCGCGAACTGCTGGGGCCGGGCCGCACGCTCGTGTTCCGGGCGACCGACGGTCCCGCGTGGCGGGTGGACCTGACCGGGCCGGTGATCCGGTGGGAGCGTTCCGCCGCGCCGGCGGCGGCCACCGTCTCGGCGCCGCTCACGACCCTGCTCCTGATGCTCTACCGGCGTTGTTCGCTCGCTGACGGCGCTGTCTCCGGGGACGGCGAGCTGCTGGACCTGTGGTGGAGGCACGCAGTCTTCGGGTGAGGAAGAGCCGGGGCACCGGGCCGAGTTGGACGCAACTCGCGGGTTGCCATATCATGGCCGCATGGGCTTCCCCGACCGCATCGAGCGCACCGTCGAGATCCCGCGTCCGCCGTCCGCGGTGTGGGCCGCGCTGACCACCTCTGACGGGCTCTCGGCGTGGTTCGGGGACAAGGCCACGATCGATCTGCGGCCCGGCGGTGCAGGCGAGCTCGGCTGGCCCGACGGCGCCACCCGCGCCTTCCGCGTGGAGCGCGTCGAGGAGCCGTCGGCGTTCGGGTTCACCTGGCCCCTCCACGGGCTCGACGACGACGACCCGCGGCGCACCTACGTCGAGTTCACCCTCGCAGCGGACGGCGACGGCACCCTGCTCACCGTCGTCGAGACCGGGTTCGCGCAGATGCCCGACGACGCGCACCACGTCGCTTTCGACGGCAACAGTCGAGGCTGGGTGCGCGAGCTCGGCGAGCTGGTCAGCTACCTGGCTGCGTGATGGTCCCGGTGAGCGATCAGGAAGCCGTCGCCGAACAGGTCTTCATCGCGCTCGCCGACCCGACCCGACGGTCCATCCTCGCCTCGCTGGCCGTCACCGGGCCGGCCACCGCCACCGACCTCGCCGAGCGGCTGCCGATCACCCGGCAGGCCATCGCCAAGCACCTGGCGCTGCTCGCCGAGGCGGGAATGCTCACCGCGGAACCGGGGGAGCGCCGGCGCGTGCGCTACCGGCTGCGCTCGGCCCCCGTGCTCGTCGCCCAGCAGTTCCTCGCCGCGTTGACCCGGGACTGGGACGGGCGGCTGGACGCCCTGCGCGAGCACCTCACCGGCCCCGCGTGACCCGCAGGACCTTGTCGTCGTCGCCGTTGTCGGTGGTGATGTAGAGGGCCCCGTCGGGCCCCTGCCGGGCGGCCCGCAGCCGCCCGAACGTCCCGTCGAGCGCGGCCGGCTCGGCGACCGAGGCGATCGAGCCGTCGGCCGCCGGCGTCATGATCAGCAGCTTCTTCGCCTTCAGCGCGCACACGGCGAGCGCACCGTCCAGATCGCCCCACTGCGGGCCGGTCAGGAACGACAGCCCGGAGATCGCCAGCGTCGGGCTGCCCGACGCCCACACCGAAGGCTCCGCCTGCGGGAACCGGCTCTTGTCGGTCATCGGCACCGACTCGTCGTAGCCGCCGACGGTGCCGCCCTGCGCCGGGTCCCAGCCGTGGTTGGCGCCCGGCACCAGCCGGTTGACCTCGTCGTCGACGTCGGGGCCGTGCTCGGCCGAGTAGGCGCGGCCGGTGCCGGGGTGCACGGCGACGCCCTGCACGTTGCGGTGGCCGTAGCTGAGGATCAGGCGGGTGCGCGGATCGTCGCGCATGAGGAACGGGTTGCCGCGCGCCGGCCCGCCCGTCGCGAGGTCGACGCGCAGGATCTTCCCGCCCAACGACGTGAGGTCCTGGGCGAGCGCGCCGCGTGCGGTGTCGCCGGTGCCGACCAGCAGCGAGCCGTCGGTGGCCAGGGTGGGCCGGCAGCCGGAGTGGCGACCCGACGTGTTCAACGGCAACCCGCCCACCAGCGGATCCACCACGCGTTCGGCGGCCGCGCCGTCGGCGGACAGCTGCCAGGTGACGAGGCGGATGTCGTTGCCGTCGGTCCCGTTGTAATGGGTCTGGCAGGTGGTGAACCGTCGCGACTGCGCGAAGTCCGGATGCACCACCAGGCCCATGAACCCGCCCTCGCCGCGCACCTGCACGTCGGACAGGTCGGCCCGCACCGGGGTGACCCGCGCGCCCGGCGTGCTGCCCGACAGCAGGGACAGCCGCGCGCCGCGCTCGGTCACCAGCGCCTGTCCGTCGGGCAGGAAGCCGATGTCCCACGCGTTCTCGAAGCCCTCCGCGACGACCTCGACGGTGACGTCGCCGGGCCCTACCGCCGTGGGCACGGTCGGCGCCGCCGAGACCGGCGCAGCGCACCCGGCCACGAGCAGCGGGGCGAGCAGGAACGGCGCGGTCCACCGGCGGAACATGCCGGCAGTATGTCCGGTTCGCACGTCAGGAGGGCGTGATTCGGAGAACCTTGTCGTCCGCGCCGTTGGACGTGATCACGTACAGGTCGCCGGACGGCGCCGAGCGCACCCCGCTCAGCTGGCCGAACGCCGTGCTCAGCGGGGCGGGCGTGAGCACCTCGCCGACCTTCCCGTCCGGGCCGATGTCCAGGACCAGCAACTTGCGGCCGACGGTGGTGCTGATCGCGATGCGACCGTTGAAGTCGCCCCACTGGCGGCCCTGGATGAACGCCGCCCCGGAGATGCCCGGTGCCGGCACCCCGGACGACCACGTCGCGGGCACGGCCTTCGGGTAGCGGGCCAGGTCGGTGATCGGGGTGGTCACGTCGTAGCCGCTGGTGCGCAGGCCGCCCTTGGACGGGTCCCAGCCGTAGTTCTGGCCCGCGATCAGCCGGTTGAGCTCGTCCTCACGGCCGGTGCCGGCGTCGGCGGAGTAGGCCGCGCCCGACACCGGATCGATCGCGAGCCCCACCACGTTCGACTGGCCGAACGTGAGCACCAGCCGCAGCGCGGGGTTCGCCTCCGTCGCGAACGGATTGCCCAGGGGCGGCCCGCCCGTCGCGAGGTCGATCCGCAGCACCTTCCCGCCCAGCGACGCGAGGTCCTGGGGCACTCCGGCGCGCAGCGAGTCGCCGGTGCCGACCAGCAGGGCGCCGTCGCCCGCGATCGCCGGGCGGCACCCGGAGTGGTTGCCCGCCGCCCCGATGGGCAGGCCGCCGACCAGCGGATCCACCACCCGGCGGGCGGAGCGGGCGTCGGGTGACAGCTCCCAGGTGACCAGCCGCACGTCGGTGGGCTGGCCCTTGTCGGCGTGCGACTGGCAGGTGGTGAAGCGGTGCGTGGTGGAGAAGTCGGAGTGGATCGCGAGGCCCAGCAGGCCGGCCTCACCGCGCACCCACACGTCACCGAGGTCGGCGGCGACCGGCGCGATGGCCGCGCCCGGGTTCGAACCGGACAGCACCGACATCCGCCCGTCGAGCTGCGTGACGAGGATCTTGCCGTCGGGGAGGAACCCCAGATCCGACACGCGCGCGAGTCCCCGCGCGACCGTGTCGACATGCATCGTGGGCACGCCGGTGCGCGCGATCGGCGCAGGCGACGGCGCTGTCGTCGGCGTCGCAGATCGGTTGCTGCCGTTGCCGCACGCCGCCCCGGAAATGATCACTGCGCAGGTCGCCGCCACCGCGGCCACCCGCCGTGTCACGCTGCCACCCATGCCGAACATCCTGCACGCGCCGTGATATGGCCCTAGTCAGGGGGCGGTGACCGGGCTACTAGGGTCGCCAGGTGACGCGCAGCTACCTCCGATTCCCCCATCTGAACGGTGACTCACTCGTCTTCGTCGCAGAGGACGACGTCTGGACCGCTCCCGTCACCGGCGGCCGCGCCTACCGCATCACCAACGACGACGTCCCCGCCGCAGGCCCCCGCATCTCGCCGGACGGTGCCCGCGTCGCGTGGGCCTCGTGGCGCGACGGCGGACCCGAGGTGTTCGTCAGCGCACTCGACGGCGGCGGCGTCACGCGCATCACGCACTGGGGAGACCCCGGGGCCACCGTGCTCGGCTGGTCGGGGCCCGACGAGGTCGTCGCAGCCACGTCCGTCGGGGACCCGACCCACCGCAGCTGGGCGTTCGCGGTGCCCGTCACCGGCGGTCCCGGGCGGCGGCTGCCCGTCGGACCCGTCTCCGATCTCGCGACCCGGCCCGGCACCCGCATGCCCACGGTGCTGCGCCGCACCGCGCTGCAGCGCGAGATGGCCTGGTGGAAGCGCTACCGCGGCGGTTCGGGCGGCCAGCTGTGGTCGGACCGCGGCACCCCCGGCGAGTTCGCCCGCATCCTCGGGGAGCTCGACGGCAACCTCGCCTCGCCGATGCTCGTCGGGGCCGGGCGGCGCACCCGCATCGCGTTTCTGTCCGATCACGAAGGCTGGGGCAACCTCTACTCCGTCGACCTGGACGGCGGCGACCTGCGCCGGCACACCGACCACGGAGCCGCCGGCCAGCCGCAGTTCTACGCGCGCCACGCCGCGACCGACGGCACCCGCGTCGTGTTCGAGTCCGCCGGGCAGCTGTGGCTGCTGGAATCGCTCGCCGCCACCGCCCGTCCCCAGCCGATCGACGTGCGGCTGGCCGGGCCGCGCAGCGACCGGGCGCCGCGCCGGCTCGCCGCGGCCGAATGGCTCGACGCCGTCGCCCCCGACCGCACCGGGCGCACCAGCATCGTCACCGTCCGCGGCACCGTGCACCGCCTCACCCACCGCGACGGGCCCGCGCGCGTGCTGCTCGCCGAACCCGGGGTGCGGGCCAGGCTGGCCCAACCGCTCGGCGACGACCGCGTCGTGTGGATCGACGACGCTACCGGCGAGGACGCCGTCTGCGTCGCGCCGCTGGACCCGCGCGCCGCGGACGCACCGGCGCCGCGCCGCACCGGCGCCGGGGAGATCGGCCGGGTGCACGCACTCGTCGCCGCACCCGACGGCAGCGGCGCCGCGCTGACCACGCACGACGGCCGGCTGCTGTTCGTCGACGCGGCCGAGGGTGCCGTCCGCGAACTCGCCGCGGCGGAGGGCGAGATCACCGACGTGTCCTGGTCACCGGACAGCGCCTGGCTGGCCTACGTCGAACCGGCCCCGGCGAACCTGTGCCGGATCGTGCTCACGTGCCCCGCCGACGGCCGCACCGTCGCCGTCACCGAACCCCGATTCCGCGACGCGAACCCGGTGTTCACCAGCGACGGCAAGTACCTGGCCTTCCTGTCGCGGCGCAGCTTCGACCCCATCTACGACCAGCACTCGCTCGACCTGTCGTTCCCGGCGTCGTGGCGGCCGTTCGTCGTCCCGCTCGCCGCGCGCACGCCGTCCCCGTTCGGGGCGAGCCCGGACGGTCGGCCCGTCTCGCCTGCAGAGGAAGGCCCGGAGGACCCGCCCGCGGCGCCCGACGAGCCCACCCCCGTCGAGGGCGAGGAGGTCGTACCCGCGCCGGCGAAGCGCAAGGAGGACGGCCCGCCCGAGGTCGTCGTCGACGCCGAAGGCCTCGCCGCGCGCGTCGTGCCGGTGCCCGTCGAGGAAGCCCGCTACGGCGGCATGAGCGCGGCGAAGGACTGCCTGCTCTGGTACCGCAGCCCCGTCGCCGGCGTGATCGGCGACGGGCGCGCCCCGCACGACGCGGGTGAGCGCCCCATCCTCGAGCGCTACGACCTGGTGCGCCGCAAGGTCGACGTGATCGCCGACCCGCTGGACTGGTACGCCGTCTCCGGCGATGGCCAGCGGCTCGTCGTCGGCGAAGGGCACGCGCTGCGGCTGCTGCGCACCGACCGATCGGGCTTCGCCAAACCCGGCGACGACGGCGACGCCGGCGCCGACGAGTTCGAGATCGACACCCAGCGGATCGCCGTCACCATCGACCCGTCCGCCGAGTGGCGGCAGATGTTCGACGAGGCCGGCCGGCTCATGCGCGACCTCTTCTGGGTCGCCGACCTGGCCGACGTCGACTGGGCCGGTGAGCTCGACCGCTACCGCCCGCTCGTCGACGCCGTCGGCAGCCACGACGACCTCGTCGACCTGCTGTGGGAGGTGCAGGGCGAGCTCGGCACCTCCCACGCCTACGTCCGATCCCGCGGATACGGCCGCGCCGACGGGCGGCCCGGGTTCCTCGGCGCCGATCTCGCGCGGGACCGCGACGGGTGGCGGGTGGCGCGGGTGCTCCCACCCGACACGTCCGTGCCCGCCGCGCGCAGCCCGCTCGCTGCGCCCGGCGTCGACGTCCGGGACGGGGACGTGCTGCTCGAGGTCAACGGCCGCCCGATCGACCAGGCCACCGGACCCGCGCCGCTGCTCGTCGCGCTCGCCGGCCGGCTCGTCGAGCTCACCGTGCGCAGCGGGCCCGCGCACGCCGAACCCGGCGAGGTGCGGCGGGTCGTGGTGCGACCGCTGCGCTCCGAGGGGGCGCTGCGCTACCAGGACTGGGTCGCCGGCCGCCGCGCGGCCGTGGCTTCGCGGTCCGATGGTCGGCTCGGCTACCTGCACGTTCCCGACATGGCGGCCGACGGCTGGGCGCAGCTGCACCGCGACCTCACCCGCGAGACCGCCCACGACGGCCTCCTGCTCGACGTGCGGGGCAACGCCGGCGGCTTCACGTCGCAGCTCGTGCTGGAGAAGATCGCGCGGCGCGTCATCGGGTGGGAGGTGATCCGCAACCAGCAGTCGATGACCTACCCGCTCGACGCCCCGCGGGGGCCCATCGTGGCGCTCGCCGACGAGATGTCCGGCTCCGACGGCGACATCGTCACCGCCGCGTTCAAGCGCCTCGGTCTCGGGCCGGTCGTCGGTACGCGGACGTGGGGCGGCATCGTCGGGATCGACAGCCGGCACGCCCTCGCCGACGGCACCGCGGTCATGCAGCCCCGCTACGGCTTCTGGTTCGACGACACCGGATGGACCGTGGAGAACTACGGCGTCGACCCCGACATCGAAGTGCACATCACGCCGCAGGACTGGGTCGCCGGCCGCGACCCGCAGCTCGACCGGGCCGTCGACATCGCGCTGGAACGGCTCGCGGCCACCCCCGCGGTCAGCCCGCCCGACCCGGCCACACGGCCGTCGAGGCGGCGGCCGGAGCTGCCCCCGAGGCCGGGTAGGCGGGCCTGAGCGGGCGGTCGAGATTGCGTTGATCAAGGGCAAAAGGTCGCTCGCGGTGATCCACTGGCGACCTTTTGCCCTTGATCAACGCTCACCTCGCCGCCGACCCCCCGGCGGACGGCCCGACCAGACCTCCTCGCGCCCCGGCGTAGGCTGGAGTCCACGACCCCTCCGGGCCATCCGACCCGGGCAGGGGTCTGTCCGCGTGCGCCTCCATCGCTGTTCAAGGGGTTGTCTCCTCCCGTGGCCAAGCTCTTCGGTCTGCTCCGTTCCACCCTCGCCGATCCCGATCTCGCCACCGTCGTCGACGCGGCCCGCGACCTGCGCGCGGACGAGACCCCCGCACTGCGGGTGGAGGGCCCAGCGGCCCTGCGCCCGTTCCTCGCGGCCGGTCTGGCCGCCGAGCGGACGGTGCTCGTCGTCACCGCCACCGACCGGGAGGCGGACGACCTCGCCGCGGCAGCGACCGACCTGATGGGCCAGGAGAACGTCGCGCTGCTGCCCAGCTGGGAGACCCTGCCGCACGAGCGGCTCTCGCCCCGGCCCGACACGGTGGGTCGCCGGCTCGCGATCTTCCGCAGGCTCTCCGGCGACGCCCCGCCGCGGGTACTGGTGGCGGCGGCGCGGAGCCTGATCCAGCCGATCGCGCCGGGCCTCGGGGCCCTCGATCCCGTCGAGCTGCGGGTGGGCACCGTCACCGACTTCGACGGGCTGCTGGTGCGCCTGGTCGAGCTCGCCTACGCCCGCGTCGAGATGGTCACCGCCCGCGGCGAGTTCGCGGTGCGCGGCGGGCTCGTCGACATCTTCCCGCCGACCTCGGACCAGCCCGTCCGCGTCGAGTTCTGGGGCGACGAGGTGAGCGAGCTGCGCACGTTCGGCGTGTCCGATCAGCGCTCCATCGCCGCCGTCGACGTGCTCGTGGCACCGGGCTGTCGGGAGTTGCTGCTCACCGAGCCGGTACGGGAGCGGGCGGCGGCGCTGGCACGCCAGCACGAGAACAACGCGCCGCTGCGCGAGCTGTTGGAGCACCTCGCGGAGGGCATCCCGGCGGAGGGCATGGAGTCGCTGGTGCCGGCGCTGGTGGGTGGCGAGCTGGAGTTGCTCACCGACCTGCTCCCGGTGGGTTCGCCCGTGCTGCTGGCCGACCCCGAGCGGATCCGCACCCGCAGCGCCGACCTCGTGCGGACGGGGCAGGAGTTCCTGGAGGCCTCCTGGTTCGCCGCCGGCACCGGCGGGGACGCCCCGATCGACGTCGGCGCCTCGGCCTACCGAGGGCTCGTCGAGGTGCTGGAGCACGCCACCGCCACCGGCCGCCCCGTCGTCACGCTGAGCCCGCTGCTGTCCGGCGCGGAGGGCGTGTTCGCCCCGGCGGTGCACGAGGTGGAGAGCTACCGCGGCGACACCGACCGCGCGCTGGTCGACCTGCGCGCCCACGCCCTCACGGGAGGGGCCGCGGTGCTGGTGGTGGGCGGTGCAGGCACCGCGCAGCGGTTCCTGGAGCAGCTGCGCGAGGCCGACGTGCCCGCCGTGCGCGTCGACGAGCTGGTCGACGCGCCCGACAAGGGCCTGGTCACGGTGACGTGCGGGCGGTTGACCGAGGGCTTCACCACGCCCGCGCTGGCGGTGCTGTCCGAGGCCGACCTGACCGGCAACCGGGCCGGGGTCACCGAGACCCGCAAGCTCGCCACCCGGCGGCGCAACGCCGTCGACCTGGTCACCCTCAAGCCCGGCGACTACGTCGTGCACTCCCAGCACGGCATCGGCAAGTTCGTGGAGATGCGCGAGCGCACCGTCTCCGGCGCCACCCGCGAGTACCTGGTGCTGGAGTACTCGTCGTCCAAACGCGGGCAGCCGGCGGACCGCCTGTTCGTACCCACCGACGCGCTCGACGAGATCAGCCGCTACGTCGGCGGCGAGGTGCCCACGCTCAACAAGCTCGGCGGTGGCGACTGGGCCAAGACGAAGGGCCGCGCGCGCAAGGCCGTCCGCCAGATCGCGGCACAGCTCGTGCAGCTCTACGCGGCGCGCCAGTCCGCGCCCGGCCACGCGTTCGCGAAGGACTCCCCGTGGCAGCGGGAGATGGAGGACGCGTTCCCGTACACGGAGACGCCCGACCAGCTCGCCGCCATCGAGGAGGTCAAGCACGACATGGAGGCGCCGGTCCCGATGGACCGGGTGATCTCCGGCGACGTCGGGTTCGGCAAGACCGAGATCGCGGTGCGGGCCGCGTTCAAGGCGGTGCAGGACGGCAAGCAGGTGGCCGTGCTCGTCCCGACGACGCTGCTGGCGAGCCAGCACCTCGACACGTTCACCGAGCGGATGCGCGCGTTCCCCGTCACCGTCCGCGGGCTCTCCCGGTTCACCGACGCCGCGGAGGGCAAGCAGACCATCGAGGGCCTCGCCGACGGCACCGTCGACGTCGTCGTCGGCACCCACCGGCTGCTGCAGAACAGCGTGCGCTGGAAGGACCTCGGCCTCGTCATCGTCGACGAGGAGCAGCGGTTCGGTGTGGAGCACAAGGAGCACATCACCGCGCTGCGCACCCACGTCGACGTGCTGACGCTCTCCGCCACACCGATCCCGCGCACCCTGGAGATGAGCCTGGCCGGCATCCGCGAGATGTCGACGATCACCACCCCGCCCGAGGACCGCCACCCCACGCTCACCTACGTCGGCGCCTACAGCGACAAGCAGGTCGCCGCCGCGATCCGCCGCGAGCTGCTGCGCGACGGCCAGGTGTTCTACGTGCACAACCGGGTGTCGTCGATCGACCGGGCCGCCAAGCACATCCGGGACCTGGTGCCGGAGGCGCGCATCGCCGTCGCGCACGGCCAGATGAACGAGGAGGTGCTGGAGCGCACCGTCGCCGGCTTCTGGCACAACGAGTACGACGTGCTGGTCTGCACCACGATCGTCGAGAACGGCCTGGACATCTCCAACGCCAACACGCTGATCGTGGAGCGGTCCGACACTCTCGGGCTCTCGCAGCTGCACCAGCTGCGCGGCCGGGTCGGCCGTGGCCGCGAGCGGGGCTACGCCTACTTCATGTTCCCGCCGGAGCACCCGCTCACGGAGACGGCGCACGACCGCCTGGCCACCATCGCCCAGCACTCCGAGCTGGGCGCCGGCGCGGCCGTCGCGATGAAGGACCTGGAGATCCGCGGCGCCGGCAACATCCTCGGCGCCGAGCAGTCCGGCCACATCGCGGGCGTCGGGTTCGACCTCTACATCCGGCTCGTCGGCGAGGCCGTGGCCGCGTTCCGCAAGCAGGCGGGTGCCGGCGAGGGCGAGGAGGCCGAGCAGCTCGCCGAGGTGCGCATCGACCTGCCCGTCGACGCGCACGTCCCGCACGACTACGTGACGGGCGAGCGGCTGCGGCTGGAGGTCTACCGCAAGATCGCCGAGGCCGGCGACCAGGCGGCGCTCGACGCGATCGTCGACGAACTCACCGACCGGTACGGCGAGCTGCCGCAGCCGGTGCGCAACCTGCTGGCCGTCGCGGCGTTCCGGCAGACCTGCCGGGCCGCCGGCGTGGCCGAGGTGTCGTCCACCGGCACGGGCCTGCGCATCGGGCCCGTCGACCTGCCCGACTCGGCGCAGATGCGGCTCAAACGGCTGCACCCCAAGTCCCAGTACCGGCCCGCGGCGAAGATGATCCAGGTGCCCAAGCCGCTGGAGGGCGGACGGCTCGGTGGTGCCGCGCTGCGGGACAAGGAGCTGCTGGACTGGCTGGCCACCCTCCTGCGCGACGTGGTGCCGGCGACAGCGGCGCGATCCACATCGGACCAGGCGACGACGACCGGGTCGGTTGCGTCGACGCCGTGATCGTCCGGTGACGCGACCAAGTGGGGCAGGGCTACAGCAAACACTCCGTCCTGGTGCCCATCCGCATGTGGAAGCGGGTCGACGAGTTCGTGGGTGACGAAGGCCCTACCGGCATCGTGTCCGTCGCGAAGTACCGCCCCGTTGATCGCTTCGGTCTTCTCGAACCGTTGTCGAACCTTCGGACACGGTACGAGGATGAGCCCGACTCCCGCGCCGCGACGGCCGCGGAGATCACCGCCGTGCTCGATGACTTCCGCCTCCGCGCGCCCTGGCCCACCACAACCTGACCCGAGCCCGCATCCGCCGACGTGAGAAGGTGTCGCACGTGCGTAGGCATGTGGGGCGCGTGGTCGCGGCCGTGACGATCGTCGGTGCCGTGGTGACTGGCTGCGGCGGTCCGGGCGGGCCCGGGACGGGTGCCGTCGTCGGGGATCACGTCATCTCGCTCAACGACATGGAGCAGCAGGTCGACGCGGCGTACGCCGACCGCGACCAGCTCGTCGCCAACCAGGCCTTCCAGTGGGGTGCTGCCGGCTTGTCCCGGACGGTCGTCGAGGCGGCCGTCGGCGACGCGATCGTCGGCGCCCAGGCGCAGGCGTCCGGCGTCGCCGTGGCGCCCGCCGATGTCGACCGCACGGCCCAGGCCGTGGCGCTGGGCATGTTCCAGGAGCAGGTCAACGCCGGCAACCAGGCCGTCCAGGACGACACCGTGATCCGTGGGTTGCTCGCGGTCACCGGCAGGTCGGCGCACTGGCAGACGGCCGCCATCGGGCTGGGTCGCACCGCAGCCGGCCGGGTCTCCATCGTCGTCGACGAGGTGACGGTGCGCGACCGCGCCACCGCCGAGCGCTCGGCGCGGATCCTGGCGACCGGTGGACCCGCGGCCGACGCGCTGCTCACCGGCCCGGGCGCGCGCCGAGGCGTCGACTACCGGATCGCGACTGACCCGGAGCGGGCCGGCACCGTGGTGTTCGGCGTGCCGCAGGGCTCCGTGGTGGCCTACCAGCCGAGCCCGGCCAACGCGTCGTGGTCGGTCGCACGGGTGGTGTCGCGGCGCACCGACGGGGCGTACGACGCCGCGGCCGCCGACAAGATCAGCCTCTCGGAGCTGCTCAACATCGGCAAGCGCGTGGCGCAGGCCGAGCAGGTCCGCAACCCGGTCGTGGTGAACCCGCGGTTCGGCGTGTGGGACCCGGTCAACTTCAAGGTGGTGCAGCCCGCCGACGTGGCCGGGCTCGTCATCCTCCCGAACTGATCGTGGCCCCTCCTGCCCGCCCCGGCCCTCCTCCGTCGGGCCTGCCATCCCCCACGATCGTCGTACTCGCCGGGGGCGCGGCCGTGGTGCCCGCCGAGGCGCTGCCGGCACTGCGCGCCGCCACTCGGGTGCTGGCCGACGCCACCGTGCCCGACGACGTCGTGGCCGCGACCGGCGCGCAACGCCTCGACCCCGCCGTCGCGCCGAGCCCGTCCGACGTCGTGCTGACCTGCGCGCCGCAGGCCGAACTGCCGGGCGCCGCACTGCTGGACGCGGTCGCGGTGATGGACCGGCTGCGCTCGCCCGGCGGATGCCCGTGGGACGCCGAGCAGACCCCCGAGTCGCTGCTGCAGTACCTCGTCGAGGAGTGCTACGAGCTCTACCAGGCGATCGAGGACGGCGACCGTGCCGACGTGCGCGAGGAGCTCGGCGACGTCCTGCTGCAGGTGCTGTTCCACGCCCGCATCGCCACCGAGCACGCCACGGAACCCTTCGGCATCGACGAGGTGGCCCGCGATCTCGTCACGAAGCTCGTGGAGCGGCACCCGCACGTGTTCGCGGGCACCGAGCGCATGACCACCGCCGCGCAGCAGGAAGCCAACTGGGACGAGCTCAAGCGCACCCAGAAGCAGCGCGCCTCCAGCGTCGACGGGGTGCCGCTCGGCCAGCCCGCGGTGGCGCTGGCCGCGAAGCTCACCAGCCGCACTGCGCGGGCCGGGTTCCCGGCGGAGCTGCTGCCCGACGGGCCCGGCGTCGGCGAGCGGTTGTTCGCGGTGGCGGCCGCCGCCAAGCTGGCCGGCATCGACCCGGAGGCCGAGCTGCGCAGCGCGGCCCGCCGGTTCGACCAGCAGGTCCGGGCCGCGGAGGACGCGGCCCGCGCGGACGGCCACGACCCGAGCGCGCTCGACGCCGACGCCTGGAAGCGGTACTGGCCCGGCGCGGAGTGACACCCGTCGATCTGGACCGCCCCGTCGCCGACCGGGTGCACCTGGCGAGCCTTCCCGGCGCCGTAGAACCGCTGCTGCAGCAGTGCCACGACCTCGGCGCGCCGTTGCTCAGCGGCATCCGGCGCACCGCCGACGCCGTCGTCGCCGACCTGAACGGGCCGCTGCGGCCGATCGCCGCGCTGCGGTTGTACGCGGCGTTCGGGATCGTGCTGGGCGACGACCCGGTGGCGACCCTGCGCCGATCGCAGGAGACGGGCGTGCTGGCTGCGGCGGAGCCGCGGCGGTTCCGGGTCGGCGAGCTGCCCGGGCGCCGCGAGCTGACCGACCGGCTGGCCGCCGGTCTGGGGTGGACGAACGATCCCAGCGACTACGACGTGAACGTCGAGCAGGCCGGGCGGGACCTGGTGGCGCAGGTCGGGCCGCTGTTCCGCTCCCGGCGCTTCCCGGCGATGGCGCGCCTGCCGGCGTCGGCGAACCCGGTGCTCGCCGCGCTGGTGGTGAAGCTGGCGAAGATCGGCCCCGGCGACGTGGTGCTCGACCCGTTCTGCGGCGCGGCGACGATGCTCGTCGAGGTCGCGGCCGTCGGCGCCCGTGGGGTGCTGCTCGGCTCGGACGTCGAGCCCGCCGCGCTCGCTGCTGCCACGGCCAACCTGCCGCTCGTGCCCGGCGGTCGCGTCCTGCGCGCCGACGCCGCCTGGCTCCCGTGCGCGGACGGCGTGATCGACCGGGTCGTCGCGAACATGCCGTTCGGCAAGCTCGTCGGCTCCCACACCACCAACCTCGCGCTCTACCCGGCGTTCGCCGCCGAGCTGGGTCGGGTCCTGCGCCCGGACGGGCGGGCGGTGCTGATGACCGAGGAGAAGACGCTGCTCAACCGCTCGATCGAGGCAGCTCGCGGCCTGCGCGTCCTGCGGGAGGTCAAGCTCGCCACCCCGGGCGGGGAGCTGCACCCCAGCGCGTTCGTGGTGGAGCGCACGCGGGCGGCTGTGCGGCGCGCGGCCCGGTCGCGTCGGTAGGGTCGCGCGCATGCCCGGACCGAGGCCGGTCACCGCTCGCAACGCCGCGTTCCAGCAGTGGCAGGCGTTGCTGACCAACCGGTCGAAGCGCCACCGCACGCGCAGCTTCCTGGTGCAGGGGGTCCGGCCGATCACGATGGCCCGGCGCAACGGGTGGCCGATCGACGCGCTGCTGGTCCGTGCCGGTGCCCGGTCGAGCTGGGCCGACGACCTGTTGCGCGACACCCCGTCGAGCGAGCGGTACGAGGTCGCCCCGGAGCTGATGGCAGAGCTGGGTGAGAAGGACGAGCAGGCGCCCGAGCTGATCGCCGTCGTGCGCATCCCGCCCGACGACCTCGACCGCATCCCGACCCCCGCCGACGCGCTGCTCGTGGCGCTCGACCGGCCGGCGAGCCCCGGCAACCTCGGCACCGTCATCCGCTCCGCCGACGCGCTCGGCGCGCACGGGGTGGTGGTCACCGGGCACGCCGCCGATCTCTACGACCCCCGCACCGTCCGCGCTACCACCGGCTCGCTGTTCGGGCTGCCCGCGGTGCGCGCCGACGGGCCCGACGCCGTCGTGGCATGGGCGCAGAGCGCACGCCTCCAGGTCGTCGGTACCGCCGAGGACGCGCCGCACGAGCTGGCCGAGGTCGACCTGACCGGTCCGGTGCTGCTGGTCGTCGGCAACGAGACCAGCGGCATGAGCACCGCGTGGACGGAGCGCTGCGACCTGCTCGTCCGCATCCCGATGGCCGGCACCGCCAGCTCGCTCAACGCGGCGGTGTCCGGCTCCATCGCGCTCTACGAGGCTGCCCGACAGCGCCAGGCGGCTGCGCGGCGGTAGCCGTCATCACGAGTCGGGTGCTGCGAGCCACGTCCCGATCGCCCGCCGGGCAGCTCCCACTCGTCGCGGTCGTTGCGCGGGGGGCGTTGATCAAGGGCAAAAGGTCGTTCGCGGAGATCAACTAGCGACCTTTTGCCCTTGATCAACGAACTCGGTCGGCCACAGCGGGCTGTGTTGTCGAATCGAGCTGGCACAGTGCGGCACATGCGATCTCGGACGGCCGGCATGTGGTGGGGCGCGGCGGTCGAGGCGCCCGACCCCGCTGCGCTGGCCCGCTTCTACCGCGAGCTGCTGGAGTGGCCGATCGTCCACGAGGAACCCGGCACCACCGTGCTGGGCGCGCCCGGTGGCAGCTTCCTGGTCTTCCAGCAGGCGTCCGACTACCGGCGCCCGGTCTGGCCGCCCGGCCCCGGCGACCAGCGGCCGATGATGCACCTCGACTTCCAGGTCGGCGATCTGGCGGACGCGGTGGCGGAGGCGATCGCTCTGGGCGCCGAGCTCGCCGAGCACCAGCCGCAGGAGGCCGTCCGGGTGCTGTTCGATCCGGCCGGCCACCCGTTCTGCCTCTGCCGGGACGACGGCTGATCGTCGGTAGGGTCGCTCCGTGGAGCGGAACGTCACGACCGGTCGCACGTCGAGCGGCATCGTCTACGACGTGGGCGGCGACGGCCCAGGCCTGCTGCTGCTCGTCCACGGGCTGGGCGCGAACGCCGCGGTCTGGCGCCCACTGCTCGAGCACGCTCGGCCGGGCCGGTGGGTCGCGCCGGATCTCCGTGGCCACGGGCGTTCGATCGCCGAGGGTCCGTGGAGCTGCGGCGTGCACGCCGCCGATCTCGCTGCTGTTCTGGCGGAGGTGGGTGCCGACGAGGTGACCGTGCTCGGGCACTCACTGGGCGGCGTGCTGGGTGCGGTGCTGGCCGGCGACCTGTTCCAGGTGCCGATCACCTCGGTGCTGACGGTCGGGGTGAAGCTCGACTGGAGCGACGAGGACGTGGCCGCCGCGCGCCGGATCGCCCAGCGTCCGCCGAAGGTCTTCGACTCCGCCCCCGAGGCCGCCGGCCACGCGCTCCGGCTCTCCGGGCTGAGCGGCCTGGCGGGCGTCGACGATCCGGTCGCCGCCACCGTCTCGACGGCCGAGGGCTTCCGGGCCGCGGTGGATCCGCGGGCCTTCTCGGTGGTGGGCCCGGACGTCCGCGGCCTGCTCCGGTCGAGCCGGGCGCCGCTGCACCTCGCCGCCGGAGCGGACGATCCGATGGTGTCGCTCGACGCCATGCGCAGCGTCGACTCCGGCGCGCGCCTGATCGGGGCCGCCGACCACAATGCCCACTGGGAGCAGCCGGCAGCGGTGTGGGCGCTTGTCCAGGAGCTGGCCGGAGCGGCCTGATCTACGGTGCTCGGGTGTCGCATGAGCCCGAGCTGGACTTCTGGACGTTCGTCGCGCAGGCGAACCGGCGCATCGCCGAGGAGCTCGGCCCCTCCCACCAGCTCGCCACGCAGGTGCTGCTCACCCTGAACCGGGCGTCCGATCTGGTGACCTACGACCTCGAGGCCGCGGTGCACCGGCCCCGCGGGCGGTCGTGGTCGGCGTTCCGGCTGATGTTCGTCGTGTGGCTGGCGGGCCCCCTGGAGCCCTCGGCGGCCGCCCGGTTGACGGGCATGAGCCGCGCCGCCGTGTCGAACCTGTCGAAGCCGCTGGTGAGCGACGGTCTCCTCGACCGCACACCGGCCGAGGTGGACGGGCGCTCGGTGCGACTGTCGCTCACCGATGCCGGGCGGACGGAGATGGTGGACGTGTTCCGCGAGCACAACGAGCGGGAGCTCGGCTGGGCCGACGCGCTGACCGAGGACGAGCAGCAGACCCTCGTGTTCCTGCTGAACAAGCTGATCACCCGGCACGCCGGCGACGGTCGGCTCGATGTCCGCCAGCGGAGGTAGGGGCTTCCGATGTTCCGGCCGGACCGGTAGCCTCGGCCGAGATAGTAAATCTGAAAACTACTTTCTCGGCCGGAGGGTCCCGTGTACTACCGCAGCCTCGGCACGATTCCCCCGAAGCGACACACCCAGCACCGCAGGCCCGACGGCGGCCTCTACTACGAGGAGCTGATGGGCGAGGAGGGGTTCTCCTCCGACTCGTCGCTGCTCTACCACCTGGGCGTGCCGTCGGCGATCGTCGACGCGAGCCCGTGGGAGCTGCCCGACCAGTCGACCACCGAGAACCGCCCGCTCACCCCGCGGCACCTCAAGCTGCACGAGCTGACGAACCCCGACTGGAAGGCCGTCGACGCCGTCACCGGGCGGCGGCTCGTGCTCGGCAACGCCGACGTGCGGATCTCCTACGTCGCCGCCGGCGAGACCTCCCCGCTGTACCGCAATGCCGTCGGGGACGAGTGCGTGTACGTCGAGTCGGGCACCGCGACCGTCGAGACCGTGTTCGGCACGCTGCCGGCGGTCCAGGGCGACTACGTGCTGATCCCGCGCGCGACCACCCACCGGTGGATCCCGACCGGCGATGAGCCCGTCCGGCTCTACGCGATCGAGGCGAACTCGCACATCTCGCCGCCGAAGCGATACCTCTCCAAGTACGGGCAGCTGCTGGAGCACTCCCCGTACTGCGAGCGCGACCTGCACGGGCCCGACGGACCGCTGCTCGTCGAGGGGACCGACGTGGAGGTGCTCGTCAAGCACCGCGGCTCCCGCGGCATCACCGGCACCCGCTACGTCTGCCCCACTCACCCGTTCGACGTCGTCGGCTGGGACGGGTGCCTCTACCCGTACACGTTCAACATCGCCGACTTCGAGCCGATCACCGGACGGGTGCACCAGCCGCCGCCCGCGCACCAGGTGTTCGAGGGCCAGAACTTCGTGATCTGCAACTTCGTGCCCCGCAAGGTCGACTACCACCCGCTGTCGATCCCGGTGCCCTACTACCACGCCAACGTCGACTCCGACGAGATCATGTTCTACTGCGGCGGCGACTACGAGGCCCGCAAGGGATCCGGCATCGCGCAGGGATCGATCAGCCTGCATCCGGGCGGCCACTCCCACGGCCCGCAGCCCGGCGCCTTCGAGCGTTCGATCGGCGTGGAGTTCTTCGACGAGCTGGCCGTCATGGTCGACACGTTCCGCCCGATGGAGCTGGGCGAGGCCGGCGTCGCGTCGGAGGACCCGGGCTACCCGTGGACCTGGTCGGGTCGGGGGCCGGGCGGATGACCGAGGCTGCCCTACGGATCCCCACGGTCGTCGCCGGGCTGTGCGACGACGCGGCGGTCTTCCCGCCCGGCCTGACCCCGCTCCCCGAGGCCGTGCGCGCGCACCAGGAGCGCCATGACCGCTGGTACGCGGGCCTCGTCGGCCCGCTCGTGCTGGCCGAATCGGCCTTGCCGCAGCTCGGTCCGCTCGTGCGGCCGGACCTCCCGCTGCGCCTGTCCGTGACGCTGCCCGGCGGCCCGGCCGGCCTCGACGGCGTGATCAGCACGTGCGCCGGCCTGCCGGTCGAGCTGAGCTCCGTCGAGGTCGTCGTCCCCGAGGGTGTCGTGCCGGTCGAGTTCTTCGAGCGGCTCGCTGCAGGAGTCGGCGGGCGCGAGCTCGACGTCTACGTCGAGGTGCCCCGCGACGCGCGCAGTGCGGAGATCATCGGCGGGCTGCAGGGCCGCTACCGGGCCAAGTTCCGCACCGGCGGGGTCCGGGCCGAGCTCTACCCGAGCGTCGAGGAGCTGGCCGCGAGCCTCGCCGCCGTGATCTGCGCCGGGATCCCGTTCAAGGCCACCGCCGGCCTGCACCACGCGCTGCGCAACACCGACCCGGAGACCGGGTTCGTGCAGCACGGCTTCCTCAACCTGCTGGTCGCCGCCGACGCGCTGCTCGCCGGCGGGTCGGAGCTCGACGCGCAGGGCCTGCTCGCCGAGCGCGACGGCGCGATCGTCGCCGAGCGCGTCCGGGCCGTCGACGTGGCCGCCGTGGAGCGCACGCGCCGGGCGTTCACCTCGTTCGGCACCTGCAGCGTCACCGAGCCGCTGGCCGAGCTCATCGAGCTCGGCATCGTCACCCATCATCCCGAAGGAGAGGCCACGCCGTGACCGTCGTCGAGATCCCGGACGGCTCGCCGTTCGGTGTCGAGAACCTGCCCTACGGCGTCTTCTCGGTGGCCGTCGGTCCGCCGCGGGTCGGCACCCGCCTCGGGGACACGGTGATCGACCTGTCCGTCGTCCTCACCGGTGCCGGCGACGAGGTGTTCGCCGAGCCCGCGCTGAACCCGTTCATGGCCCAGGGGCCCGCGCGGTGGGCAGAGGTGCGCGAGCGCATCCGCGCCGCCGTCGGGTCCGACCTGCCGGCGGAGGCGGTGCACCCGCTCCGTGACGTGCGCCTGCACCTGCCGTTCGTGGTCGGCGACTACGTGGACTACTACGCCTCCGAGCACCACGCCTCGAACCTCGGCCGGCTGTTCCGGCCCGACGCCGAGCCGCTGTTCCCCAACTGGAAGCACCTGCCGGTCGGCTACCACGGCCGGTCCGGCACGGTCGTCGTCTCGGGCACCGACATCGTCCGACCCTGCGGTCAGGGCAAGGCGGCCGACGCGGCCGCACCCACGTACGGGCCGAGCAAGCGCCTGGACATCGAGGTGGAGTTCGGCTTCGTCGTCGGGGTCGGCTCGCCGCTGGGCGAGCGCATCCCGGTCGACGCGTTCGCCGAGCACGTCTTCGGTGCGGTGCTGGTCAACGACTGGTCCGCCCGCGACATCCAGGCGTGGGAGTACGTGCCGCTCGGCCCGTACCTCGGCAAGAGCTTCGCCACCTCGATCTCGCCGTGGGTGGTGCCACTGGCCGCGCTGCAGCACGCCCGGGTGCCCCTGCCCGGGCAGGACCCCGAGCCGCTGCCCTACCTGCGCGGCAGCGAGGACTGGGGCCTCGACGTCGATCTCCGCGTGGAGTGGAACGGCGAGGAGGTCTCGCGGCCGCCGTACCGCGAGATGTACTGGTCGCCAGCCCAGATGCTCGCGCACATGACCGTCAACGGGGCGTCGTCGCGGACGGGCGACCTCTTCGCGTCCGGCACGGTCTCCGGGCCCGAGAAGCGCCAGCGCGGCGCGTTCATCGAGCTCACCTGGGGCGGCCGCGAGCCGATCCAGGTGAAGGGGGAGGAGCGCACCTTCCTGCTCGACGGCGACGAGATCTCGATCTCCGGCACGGCGCCGGGGCCCGGCGGTTCCCGGATCGGCTTCGGCGAGGTGACCGGTACGATCCGCCCCGCGCGCTGATCGCCGCCGATGGCACGATCTACGCCGTGAGGCGGATCGTTGCCGTCGGAGTCGCCGGCGTGCTGCTGTGGGGCGAGTACGAGAACTGGCGGGCGTCGCGGGAGTTCGTGCGGGACGTGCCGGCGGCCCGCGAGGTCGTCGTGGTGCTCGGAAGCCGCAACCGCGGCCGGCGGGCCAACGCGCTCAACCGCTGGCGGGTGCGGGCCGGGTTGCGGTCGCGGGACACCCGCGCGACACGCAGCTGCCTCGTCCTCAGCGGGGGAGCCGTCGGCGGCGCGGTCAGCGAGGCCGCGCTGATGGCGGAGTACGCCGCGTCGCGCGGACGGACCGACGACGTCGTGCTCGAAACGACGTCCCGCACGACGTGGCAGAACATCGAGCAGGTCGCCCCGCTCGTCGAGCAGTTCGACCGCATCAAGATCGTGTCGAACCCGCTGCACGCGCGGAAGGCGCGCATGTACCTGGCCCGGCAGCGCCCCGACCTCGCCGATCGCGTCGCGCGCAGCTCCGAGTACCGGTTCGGCGAGTGGATGCCGGCGAAGGTGGCGTTCGCGGTGTACGGCCGGGTGAAGGGTGGCTCCACGCGCGGCCGTCCTTGATCGCCACGGTGAGTTCAGTGCAGGTCAGCGCATTGTGATGGGCCTAGTATCCGGCAAACGGTGGCAGTGGACAGGGCCGTCCTGACGCCCGCCGTGCACCGTCGGAGCAGAGGATCTCGACTGTCATGCGCACCCGTCGACTCACCACGGCACTGCTCGGTGCCGCGCTCGTCCTCGTCACCGCAGCCTGTGGGGAGACCGTGTCCACGGCAGGGCCGCCGACGGTCGCGATCGTGGCGAAGGGCTTCCAGCACCAGTTCTGGCAGGCCGTGCGGAAGGGCGCCGAACAGGAAGCCGCCAAGGAGAAGGTGCGCGTCACGTTCGAGGGCCCGGCCACCGAGTCCGACATCGAGGGCCAGGTCCGCATGCTGAACCTCGTGCTGGGCCGCCGGCCGGCCGCGCTGGGCTTCGCCGCGCTCGATTCGAAGGCCGCCGCGCCCCTGCTGGACGAGGCGAAGAGCCGCAACATCCCGGTCGTCGCGTTCGACTCCGGCGTCGACTCCGACCTGCCGCTCACCACCGCCGCCACCGACAACAAGGCCGCTGCGGCCGAGGCGGCCAAGCACATGGCCGAGGCGATCGGCGGCACCGGCAAGGTCGCGCTGGTCGTCCACGACCAGATCAGCCGCTCCGGCGTCGACCGCCGCGACGGGTTCATCGAGTGGATGAAGGCCAACGCCCCCGGCGTGCAGCTGCTCGACACGCAGTACGGCTCCGGCGACAAGGACCAGTCGGCCGCGATCACGGCTTCCCTCATCGCCGCCAACCCCGACCTCAAGGGCATCTACGGCACCAACGAGGGCTCCGCGATCGGCATCGCGCGCGGTGTGGTCGCGAGTGGCCGGACTGGTCTCGCCGTCATCGGCTTCGACTCCGGCAAGGACCAGATCGACGCGATCAGGAACGGCACGATGCTCGGCGCGATCACCCAGAACCCGATCGGGATCGGCGAGCAGACCGTCGCCGCCGCGGTGAAGGCGATCAAGGGCGAGGAGCTGCCGAAGGTCATCGACACGGGCTTCTTCTGGTACGACAAGAACAACATCGACACCCCGCAGATCCAGGCCGTCATCTACCAGTAGGCGCGTCGTCGATCAGGTCGCGGTGGAGTCGACGCTCGTGCAGCTCGACGCCACCCGGTCCCGGATCGACCTGGGTGCGGCCGGTGTCGGTCCAGCCGAGGTGGCCGTAGAAGCGAAGCGCGCGGTCGTTGGTCGCGAGGACCCACAGGCCGGCGTGGGTGAAGCCGGCCGACCGGAGACCGTCGAGGGCGGCTGCGTGGAGCAGGGTGCCCACGCCCTGGCGCCAGACGTCGGGACGGAGGTAGAGCGCGTAGAGGTCACCGAGGCTGGGATCGGTGCGGTCGACGGGCACGAGCGGCGGCCCCGTCGCGGCGAAGCCCACGACGGCGCCGGCACGCACCGCGACGCTGATGCAGGTGCGCGGCGGCCGGGTGGTGAGGGCCTCTGACCAGAACCTCGTCCGATCGTCGATCGACAGGCCGTCGAGGACGTCGTCGGGGAGCTGCCCTCGATAGGCGACGCGCCACGACTGCACGTTCACGGTGGCGATGGCGACGGCGTCCGTCGGTGTCGCGGCTCGGATCTCGACCACGCCGGCGATCCTCGCCCGTGCACGCGATCCGGTCGAGATCACATCAGCGACCGGTGCGGTCAACCGTGGCGCCCTCCACCTGCGCCGCGAGCCGCACGAGGTAGCCGGCGAAGCGCTGCCGGTCGGCCGGTCTCCAGTCGGCGGTCAACCGGGCGAAGGTGTGGCGCTGCCACTGGTGGCTGCCGGCCAGCAGCTCGCGGCCCGGATCGGTGAGGTGCAGCGCCACCTGACGCCGGTCCTGGCTGGACGTGCCCCGCACGAGGTAGCCGGCGGAGACGGCGTCACGGACCATGCGGCTGGCGCCGGAGTGGTCGAGCCCCAGGTGGTTGGCCACGGTGGCGACCGTGACCTCGGCGAGGTGGGCACCCGCGCTGTCCACAGCCTCCACGACGAGGATGTGGTGGACGTGCCGCATCTCGCCGGTGAGTTCCTCGGAGGTCCGATTGACCCACCGGCGGGACCAGTACCGGACCATGCGGAACAGCGCTGGGCCCGCCTCGGTGGGGTCGAATCGGTCAGCAGCCACGGCGCGATGCTAGTGCGCTGCGTGCGCTTCGCATGTAAACCCGGTTGGCGTGACAGGCTGGGGGTCACACCATGGAGACGACGACCTTGCCCTTGGCGCGACCCGACTCGACGTAGGCGAGGGCGTCGTTCGTGTCGTCGAACGGGTAGACGCGGTCGACGACGGGGCGGACTACGCCGGAGTCGATGAGCTGGGTGATCTGGCTCAGCTGGTGGCCGTCTGCCTTCATGAAGAGGAACGAGTAGGTGAGCCGGCGGCGCCGGGCCTTGCGCCGGGTCCGGTAGCTCAGGGCGGCGATCGCGAGCCGGAGAGCGGGATGGAGGCCGTTCTCCCTGGCGAACTCGGGATCCGGTGGGCCGGCGATGCCGATGATCGTCCCGCCGGGCTTGAGCACGCGGAGCGACTTCTCGAGAGTCGGCCCGCCGAGCGGGTCGAGGACGACGTCGTAGTCGTGGAGGACCGATTCGAAGTCCTCCTTCTTGTAGTCGATGACGACGTCGGCGCCGAGGCTCGTGACCAGGTCGACGTTGGCGGTGCTGGTCGTCGTCGCCACCGTCGCGCCGAGGTGCTTCGCGAGCTGGATCGCGACCGTGCCGACGCCGCCCGAGCCGGCGTGGATGAGCACCTTCTGCCCTGACTGGAGATCGGCTCGCTCCACCAGCGCCTGCCACGCCGTCAGTGCGACGAGCGGCAAGGCGGCCGCTTCTGCCATGGTCAGGCGCGCCGGTTTGACGGCCAGGTCGTCCTCGCTGATGGCGATGAACTCGGCGAAGGTGCCGATGCGGTCCTTGGCCGGGCGGGCGTAGACCTCGTCGCCGGGCGTGAACCGGCGGACGCGGGCGCCGACCCGGACGACGACGCCGGCCATGTCGTTGCCCAGGATGAACGGCGTGCGGTAGGGCAGGATCAGCTTGAACTCGCCGTCCCGGGTCTTCGAGTCGAGCGGGTTGACGCCGGCCGCGTGGATCTCGACGAGCACGTCGTGATCGCCGATGACGGGGTCGGGCACGTCGGCTGCTCGCGCGCCGTGCTTGTAGCGGTCGACGACGAACGCCTTCATCGTGGGCTCCTCGGTGGTGGGGTCGTCGACGGCGATCAACCGGTGAGCCGGTTGAGCTTGCGGATCTGCTTGTCGAAGGCCCGGGTGGGCGCGAGCCGGCGCAGCGCGCTGACGCGGCCGGCCGTGGAGCCGGCGGTGTAGCGGAACTTCGGCTTCGCGTCGGTCGCGGCCGCGACGATCGCGCGGGCGACGACCGCGGGATCGTCGCCGTCGCGCATGGCGGCGGCCATGATGTCGTCGAAGATGCGGCGTTGCCCGGCGTAGACCGGCAGCGGTGCGGCGGGCTGTGAGGCGTTCACGTCGAACGCGGTGCTGGTGTAGCCCGGCTCGACGACGAGCACCCGTACGCCGTGCTCGCGGACCTCGTGGTCCACCGACTCGGAGTACCCCTCGACGGCGTGCTTCGACGCCGTGTACGCGGCCATGTAGGGCCCCGGAACGAACCCCAGCACCGACGAGATGTTGATGATCCGGCCGGTTCGCCGGGCACGCATGTGCGGCAGGACCGCCTTCGTCATGCGGATCACGCCGAAGAGGTTGATGTCGAACACGCCCTGGTCCTGCGCGACCGAGCGCTCCTCGGCAGCGCCCACCGATCCGACACCGGCATTGTTGACCAGGACGTCGAGCCGGCCGAACTGGTCGATCACCCGCTCGACCGCGGCCGTGACCGACGAGTCGTCGGCGACGTCGAGATCGAGGAACGTCACGCCGTCGCGCCGGGAGACGCCCTTGGTGTCGCGGCTCGTGCCGACCACGTCGAAGCCGGCCTCGACGAGCGCGAGCGCAGCGGCCTTCCCGATGCCGGACGTTGCGCCGGTGACCAGCGCTACGGGTCGTGCTGCAGTCATGGTGGACTCCTGAGGCTCATTGAATTACGATCGTAATGTAAACGACCATAGACTGCGGAGCGCAGGAGGGCAACCCGGCCCTCGGCGAGTGGAGGAACGCGTGGCGCGGTACGGGAAAGACCAGAAGCAGGCGACGCGACGGCGGATCGTCGACGCGGCCGGCCGTCGGTTCAAGCGAGACGGCATCGACGGATCGGGCGTCGCCACACTCATGTCGGACGCCGGGTTGACCAACGGCGCCTTCTACGCGCACTTCGCGTCGAAGGACGACCTCGTCGCCACGGCCGTCGCCGAGCAGCTGCGCGAACAGAGCGCGAACTTCACTGCGCAGGCCCCGGACCGGGCCGGACTCGAGCAGTTCATCCGGGAGTACCTCTCCGCCCAGCACCGCGACAACCGGGAGGACGGCTGCCCGTCCGCGGCCCTCCTCGACGAGATCGGGCGCTGCGGGGACGCTACGAAGCAGGCGTTCACCGACGGCGTACTCGCCTTCGTCGACGACGTCGCCGCCCGCCTCGCGCCCGACGACCCGCAGTCGGCGCGGGCGCAGACGCTCAGCGTCTACGCGCTGATGGTCGGCACGCTGCAACTCGCGCGCGCCCTGTCCGACCGGCAGCTCGCCGACGAGGTCCTCGAACAGGGCGTGCGGAACGCACTCGCCGTCCTGGACGGTCCATCTGGATCGTGACCACTTCTGGCTGGCTCTGACCCGATCGTCTGGGCTGATGAGCTGGTCGGGTTCAGACTGCGGGCATGGGTGAACCGCCGGTCCCCACCTCCGGGTCGGGGACGCCGGGTGGGTTCATGGCGCCGATGTTGCCGACCGCCGGGCCGGTCCCGACGGGTGCCGGCTGGGCGTTCGAGATCAAGTTCGACGGCGTGCGCGCCACGAGCCGCGCCGGCACCGGCCGGCTGCGGCTGTTCAGCCGCAACGCCCACGACATCACGGCGTCCTACCCCGACATCGGGACCGCCGTGGCAGCGCACCTCGAGGAGGGCCTCGTGCTCGACGGCGAGCTCGTCGCCCTCGACGAGCACGGCCGCCCCGACTTCGGGCTCCTCCAGCACCGCATGGGCGTGACGCGTCCGACGGCCGCGCTGCTGGAGCGGGTCCCGGTGCAGTACGTGGTGTTCGACGTGCTCGGCCGCGGCGACGTGTCCCTGATCGGGCTGCCGTACACCGAGCGGCGCGCGATCCTGGCCGACCTGGGGTTGGAACGTTCCGGCCTGCGCGTACCGGCGAACTTCACCGACACGGCGGGCGCGCTGGTACTGGCCGCTGCGGACCAGCAGGGGCTCGAGGGGGTGGTCGCGAAGAGGATGACCTCGACGTATCAGCCCGGACGCCGATCGCGGGCCTGGATCAAGACCGCGATCCGGCACACCGCCGAGGTCGTCATCGCCGGCTGGTACCCGGCCACCGGCGCCAAGCACGTGCTGGGATCGCTGCTGCTGGCCGCGCACGGCGAGGATGGCCGGCTGGTCCACGTCGGCGATGTCGGCACCGGCTTCACCGACGCCACCCGCCGCGCGCTGCTCGCGGAGCTGGCGCCGCTGGCCCGCAGCGACCCGCCCTTCGCCGGGCCCCTCAGCTTGGTCAGCGGCTGGCGCGGCCGGAGCCCCCGACGGGGCGGGATCCAGTGGGTCGAGCCGCGGCTCGTCGGGGAGATCGAATACCGGGCGTTCGGCCGCGACGGCGCGTTCCGGCACCCCTCGTGGCGAGGCCTGCGCCCCGACCGGGAGCCGAGCGAGGTCCAGCGACCCGCATCGGATCACTGACTGCCTTCGGGACGGCCGCCCTGGGAGACTCCGACCGTGGACAGGCAAGGTGAGTTCCTGGCCGCCGTGCTGGCGAACCCGATCAACCGAACGATCTTGGACCGTGGTGCGGCGCTCGGCGTTCCCGACTGGTGGCTGACAGCCGGAGCGGTCTTCCAGACCGTCTGGAACGTGCTGGACGGCCGCGACCCGACAGCGGGGATCAAGGACTACGACGTCTTCTACTTCGACGACGGCGACCTTTCCTACGCCGCGGAGGACGCCGTCATCAAGACCGCCGCACGGACGTTCGGCGATCTGCCGGCCGAGGTCGAGGTGCGCAACGAGGCGCGGGTGCATCTCTGGTACGAGGAACACTTCGGAGTTCCCGGTGCGCAGTTCACGAGCACCAACGATGCGATCGACCACTTCGCATCGACGACCTGCTGCTTCGGCGTGACGAGCTCCCCGACGGAGGGGACGAAGGTCTACGCGCCGCACGGCTATGACGACCTGTTCACCAAGCACGTCCGCCCGAACCCGCGGCTCGCCCCCCGCTCGGTGTACGAGGCCAAGGCCGAGCGGTGGCGTCAGCAGTGGCCCGACCTCCACGTGGAGCCGTGGCCCGACACTCGGTGAGCCCGGGAGTCGGGGGCGCAGCCCAGTTGGACGAGCGACGCAGCGCGATGCCGATCAGCTGCTCATCCGGTGGCCACTGCTTGGCCTCGCCGACCCAGGAACCTGCTCTCTGCCGGCCTCCCGGATCGCCACCGCCTGGCTGTGGTCGGCGAAGTCGTCGATCGCAGCCTGAACGGCGTTGTCCAGCTCAGTCGGCGTTCGCGGAGTCGAATCGCCAGTGTCCGTCGACCCGCTGCGCCGATCCCCGCGCCGGGGGTACACCGGCCACCGTGAACACGAAGACCGCAGCGTCGCGGTCGACGAGGACGGCGCCCAGCGTGATCGACTTGCTGGCGGCGTCGAGCTGCTGCGCGGCCCGCCTGTCGCGGTAGACGATGGTGAAGATCTCCTCGCAGGACGCTCCCGCGGGCCCACCCGCCTCGACCAGTTTCGCGCTCATCGCCGCGACTGCCGATTCGGTGATGCTCGCGCAGGCCGTTGCGAAGTCCCTCGCGAGCAAGGAGTCGTTGTAGGTCTTGAACGCGGCGCGGAACTCGGACTCCGCCGCCGCGTCGGTGACAGGCGCGGTGGTGGCCGGGGCGGGGACAGCGAGTGTGGCCGTCGCGGTGGGCGGCGGTGTCGCAGTCGACGTCGGAGTCCCGGCGGTGGCGCAGCCGGCCGCGAGGGCGACGATCAACGCGGCAGTCATCGGCTGGGCGATTCGGGACATCCGTGGATCTTGGCAGCCGGGCCGCACATCGCCGACGCATTTCGGTTGACCGCCTTGTTCGGGCCCTGCCCAGGCTCACATGCGGCGCTGCCGGGAAGTCCTGGACCCGGCCACGGAGCAAGCGCAACGCCGATGAGCTCCACATCTGGCTCCGCTCAGCGCCCCGCTTGATCGCATCGCGACGCTCTGACCTGGGTGCCCCCGGCAGGATTCGAACCTGCGGCACACGGTTTAGGAAACCGTTGCTCTATCCCCTGAGCTACGAGGGCTTGCCCGGCGATCCTAGCTGCGCGGAGCGGGTGTTGGTCCTCCGCCCGGGCCTTCGGTCGGGTCGCAGGTCGGGAGCCGGTTCGCGATGGTTCCGCACTGGCACGCTCCGGTCATGGATCTCCGTGAGCTGACGGCGCAGGTGGAGCGGGTGTCCCGCGGGTACGCGGCGGAGTTCGGGATCGATCGCAGCAGCGACTGGCACATCCTGAAGCTGCAGGAGGAGGTCGGTGAGCTGACCCAGCTGCACCTGATGCGTGAAGGTCAGGCGCGCACGAAGGGGCTGGCCTCGGCCGATCTGGAAGCCGGATTCGCCGCCGAGATCGCGGACGTCGTCTGCCACGCGCTGCTCGTCGCGCACCACCACGACATCGACGTGGTGGCGGCGATCGAGCGGAAGTGGCTGTCGCGCGTGCAGGGCGGCTGAACCTCTCGCGACGGTGCGCTCGCGATCAGGCCGGAGTGCTCGCCGGCTGCGGTGTCACAGCGGGCTCGACCACCTTCGCGGACCTGGTGGCGAGGACCGAGCCGGCGAGGATGAGCACGAACGCGGCGATCATCGGCACGGTGAGCGACTCGCCCAGCAGCACCACGCCGGCCGTGACGGCGACGGCGGGGTTGACGTAGGTGAAGACCAGCGCGCGCGACGGGCCGACCTCGCGGATCAGCGCGAAGAACACGATGAACGCGATCGCCGTGCAGATCACGGCCAGGCCGCCGATGGCGGGGAGCACCCAGCCGCCGGGCAGCTGCGCGGGCCAGGTGGCGATGGCCGGACCGGTGTAGACGAGCGTCGCGAACGCGAGGCTGGCGACGGTCATCGGCAGTGCCGGCACGTCCTGCAGGCGGCGCGCGACGATCTGCGGGGCGGTGGCGTAGCAGACCGCGACGAGCAGGACCTCGATGATGGCGATCGCGCTGCCGCCGCGCAGCTCTGGTGCGGCCAGCACGGCCACACCGGCGAGGCCGATGCCCAGGCCGATCGTGCGGGCCAGGCCGAGCCGCTCCGAGGTGCCGAGCATGCGGGCGACGACGACCGTGACGATCGGCGAGGCCGCGATCAGCAGACCCGTCATGGAGCTGGAGATGTCCTGCTCGGCCCGGGCGAGCAGGTACCACGGGATGATCATCTCGATGATGGCGAATGCGGCGATCGGCTTCCAGTGCGGGCGCAGAGCCGCGAGCTGGCCGCCGCGCAGCGCGAGCGGCAGCAGCAGGACGGTGGCGAGCGCGCACCTCAGGAACACCAGCACCGGCACCGACACGCCCTCGACGGCCACCTTGATCATCAGGTACGGAACGCCCCAGATGACTGCCATCAAGGCGAACAACACCACTCCACGCCTGCTCATGAGAGCAACGCTAATCGTCAGGCGGCCTGGACAGCAGGTCCAATTCAGCCTGTTCGCAGTGGTCCACTTCGGCGGGCTCTGCAGGCGTAGACGCAGTTCTGCGGTCGCGGTGAGTCCAGCACCGTGACCTCGGTGAAACCGGCGTCGGACAGCATCCGCCGAGCCGTGTCGGTGCCCCACATCGCCCCGAGCGCCGCGCCGCCGCGCGCCAGCGTGCTCGGCACACAGAACATCGTGCTGATCGCGTACGACATCGGTGCGTACGGGTTGCCCACGTTGTCCTCGACGGCGCTGGCGAACTTGGCGTCCACCATCACGAACACGCCGTCGGGAGCGAGCACGTCACGGACCCGCCGCAGCACCGTGTCGGGCCGCTGCTGGTCGTGGATCGCGTCGAAGGCGAGCACCACGTCGTAGGGGCCGGCGGGCAGCGGCTGAGCAGCGTCGGCGACGAGGAACTGCGCGTTGGTCAGGCCGAGCCCGTCCCGCTCGGCCTCGGCGGCCGCGATCGCCTCCGGCGCGATGTCGAGCCCCACGCACTCCGTCGCCGGGAACGCCGCCGCCAGCACCGTGATCGCGTGCCCGGTACCGCAGCCGAGGTCGAGCACCCGCGCGCCGGCCCCCAGTCGGTCGGTGAGGCCCGGCACCGCCGCGAGGAAACCGTCGACGAGTTGCTCGTCGTAGACGTGCCGCCACGACGCACCCATCCGACCCTCCGTCGCGACGGCGTAGTCGGCGTAGTCGACGCCCCCTCCTGAGCGGAAGCCCGTCGCGACGGCCGGCAGCAGCGAATCCAGGCTGCCGAGCATCTGCGCGGTCGGCCCGATGTTGCGGGCCCGCTCGCCGGTGAGGAACTCGGCGTGCTCGGCCGGCAGCGTGTAGTGCCCCGTCGCCGGCGCGTACTCCATGATCTCGCCGGTGACCATCGCGCCCAGCCACTCCCGCACGTAGCGCTCGGCGAGCCCGGCGCGTGCAGCCAGCTCCGTGCACGTGGCCGGACCCTGCGCAGCTGCGTCGAACAGTCCCGTCCGGTGTCCGAGGTTGATCATCATGGTGAGGGCGTGCCCGGTGAGGACGTCGAGCAGGCGGGCGCCGAAGGAGGCCATGCGCACATCGTTGCGCCGCAGCGATGACCCTCGGAACGGACCCAGAGATGCCGGTGCCGTCACAGGCCCCTCTCAGGCCCTTCTCAGAAGGGCAGATCAGACTTGGTCCATGCGCATTCTCGTCGTCGACGACGACCGGTCGGTCCGGGAGTCGTTGCGCCGGTCCCTCGCCTTCAACGGTTTCCAGGTGGAGCTGGCGAACGACGGCCAGGCAGCTCTCGACGCGGTGCTGGCCCAGCGGCCCGACGCGATGGTGCTCGACGTGATGATGCCCCGCCTGGACGGGCTGGAGGTGTGCCGCCGCATGCGGGCCGCGGGTGACGAGCTGCCGATCCTCGTGCTCACCGCCCGCGACGCCGTCAGCGATCGGGTGGCCGGCCTCGACGCCGGCGCCGACGACTACCTGCCGAAGCCGTTCGCGCTGGAGGAGCTGCTGGCCCGGCTGCGCGCGCTGCTGCGCCGCCGCACCGCGGACGACATCGCCGCGGCGGCCGGGCAGGCGAAGGTGCTGCAGTTCGGCGACCTCACCCTCGATCCCGACACGCGCGACGTCCGTCGCGGCGAGCGCCGGATCAGCCTCACCCGCACCGAGTTCACCCTGCTCGAGCTGCTGCTCTCGAACCCGCGGCGCGTGCTCACCCGGTCGCAGATCCTCGAGCAGGTGTGGGGCTACGACTTCCCGACCACCGGCAACGCGCTGGAGGTCTACGTCGGCTACCTGCGCCGCAAGACCGAGGCCGACGGGGAGTCGCGGCTGATCCACACCGTCCGCGGCGTCGGGTACGTGCTGCGCGACACCCCGCCGTGAGGGCCCGGTCGGTGGCCCGCGCGGGCACGGGCCCGATGAGTGACCCGCCGCCCTTCCAACGGTTCGACCACGTGTCGCTGCGCAGCCGGATCGGCGTGCTCGCCGCGCTCGTCGCCGGGCTGATGGTGGTGCTGGTGTCGGTCGCGGCGTTCGTCACCGTGCGCGTCAACATCATGGACACGCTCGACTCCAACCTGCTCCAGCGCGCCTACGCCGCGGCGCAGAGCGACCTGGTCGATCCTCAGCAGCTCGCCAGGCTGCCCCCGGAGGCGTTCGGTGCCGGCGACATCCGCCTCGCACTGGTCTCGGCCAACAGCACGTTCATCTCCGCCGAGGGGCAGGTGTCCGCGCCGCCGCTGGGTGCCCAGGAGCTGTCGGTGGCCGCCGGTCGCGCCGAGTACACCGTCCGCACCGCCGAGCTCGAGGACCATCCCTACCGGGTCGTCGCCGTCCACGCCGGTGAGGGGCAGGCGCTCGTCATCGCCCAGCGGCTCGACTCCACCCAGCAGATGTTCACCAAGCTCGGCATCTCCCTGCCCATCGTCGGCGGGGCCGGGGTGATCCTCGCCGCCATCGCCGGGGTCGCCGTGGCACGCGCCGCGCTCCGGCCCGTCGATCGGCTCACCGACGCCACCGAGCGGGTCGCCGCCACCGGCGACATGCGCCCGATCCCCGTCGACGGCAACGACGAGCTGGCGCGCCTCACCCACAGCTTCAACGAGATGCTGGGCGCGCTCGCCGCCTCCCGCGAGCAGCAACGCCGGCTCGTCGCCGACGCCGGGCACGAGCTGCGCACGCCGCTCACGTCCATGCGCACCAACCTCGAGCTGCTGGCCGCCGCCAGCCAGCCGGGCGCGCCGACGTTGCCGGAGTCCGATCGCGCCGAGATCCTGGAGGACGTCCAGGCGCAGGTCGCCGAGCTGTCCACCCTCGTCGGCGATCTCGTCGAGCTGGCCCGCGACGACGCGCCGTCGGTCGTCCACGAGCCGGTCGAGCTCACCGACGCGATCGAGCGCGCCCTCGAACGGGCCCGCCGGCGGGCCGGCGACGTCGAGTTCGTGCCCATCCTGGTGCCGTGGGCCCTGCTCGGGGATGCGACCGCGCTGGAGCGTGCGGTGCTCAACCTGCTCGACAACGCGGCGAAGTGGAGCCCGCCCGGCGGGAAGGTGCGGGTGCAGATGCGCCCGATCGACGACTGGTCGCTCGTGCTGGAGGTCGCCGACGCCGGCCCGGGCATCTCCGCAGCCGATCTGCCGCACGTCTTCGACCGCTTCTACCGGGCCACCACGTCCCGGACGATGCCCGGCTCGGGGTTGGGGCTGGCCATCGTCCGCCAGGTCGCCGTGCGGCACGGTGGCGCCGTCTGGGCCGGCCGGGCACCAGAGGGCGGAGCGCTGCTCGCTCTGCGTCTACCGGGCCGCTCAGCGCACGAGTGACGCCGTCACCCGACCGGTGGCGGGGTGTGGCTGCATGGGTACACGTCGTGTACTCATAGGCTCACCCCCGAGTCGACGGACAGCCGAACGGGTGATGGCGATGAGCGACCGTGAGCCGAAAGGTCTTGCGGAGGAGTTGCCGGGCACGAGGGCGGGCGGCCCCGACGAGGTGACGCGCGACGGTGCGCCGCGCTGGCCCTACGGCGCCGACGACCCCTCCGTCGACGAGGCGACCGAGCCGGACGACGTCGGCGCGGCACCGGCCGAGAGCGAGATCGACCCGCCTGCGGCCGACCCGATCGACACGGCGCCGGCGCCGACCGTCGATCCCGCCGCCGACGACCCGCTGTTCGCCGAGCTGGCCGCAGAGACCGTCGGCCAGGCGCTGGAGCCCTCGCGCCTGCACGCGGTGGTGGTGCCGGACCAGCAGGATCTCCTGTTCGGCGACCGGCCCGCAGCTCCCGTCGCGCAGGACGCGCCGCTGCCGCGTCGGGTGCCCGGTGAGCGGCGCCGCGCCGAGGAACAGCCGTTCGGTGCGGCAGGGAGCTCCGTCGACCTGTTCGGCGACGCGCCGGCCGATCCCGGCCCGAGCGCCCCGGCCCAACGGACCCGGTCCGCGCCCGACACCAGCGCGGCCGGCGCGGCGGCACGATTCGCGCACGGCGTCGCCGGGTCCGGTCGCAGCACCTCGAGTTCGGCCGACGACAACGCCGACGACCCGTTCGCCGCGCGGCGAACGGCGCACGGTGCCGGGAGCGCGGCAGCCGACCTGTTCGCGCCGGCATCGGACGACATCGCCGGTCCGGGCACCGACCGCTCCCGCGACCGGGCCGGTCGCGGAACACCCGGAGGTGCGCCGCAGCCGTCCGCACGGCCGAGCCCGGACCGCGGCGGCTGGACCAGCTGGCCAGGCCGACCCGGCCCAGACGGTCCCGGCTCCGGCGAGCGCGGTGTGGTCCGTCGTGGGCCCGACGGCCTGTTCGGTGACGGCCGGCCCGGCAGCGGCGACGGTGCGTCCGCCCCGGACGGGCGGGGTTCGCCGGCGGACCTGTTCGGCGGAGCGTGGTCGGGCGGCCACGACGGCGGGGTCGGGTCGGATCCGCGTGACGCGGGTCGTGGCGCCTCGGGAGCAGACCTGTTCGGCGAGCGACAGCCGGGGAACGGCAACGGCGCGGCCGGGTCTGCCCACCGCGACGCCGGGTCCGGTCAGGCAGGGTGGGGCTCGGACCAGGGGCCGGGCACCGGTACCGACCGCAGCGGCCCGCGTCCTGACCTGTTCGGCGCGGACGCCCAGGACAGCGGGCCGGTCGGCCACCACGTCGCGCCTGATCAGGCCTCGCGAGGCGAGGATCGTCCCGAGGCGAACACGGATGCGGACCTCGACGGTGCAGCCGGGCGGAACGGTGCCGGCCAGGCGCCATGGGACGCGGGGCGTGGCGGGCTGGACGGCGCTCGGTTCGGCGATGCCCGGCCAGGGTGGGGCACCGGCGCCAACGGGCGGCCCGGCGCGGCGCCGTGGGGTGCGGACCCGTTCGGCGAGGGCGGTGCCGGGGAGCGGAACGGCGCCACCGCCCCGGACGGACGCGGCGGTGGCGATGCGCGTCCTGATGGCGGGTTCGGTGCGGCACCGTGGGATGCGGGACGCGGCGGGACCGCCGCGGACCCGTACGGCGACGGTCATGCGGGCGATCGGAACGGTGCCGCCCCCTGGCACGCCCGCAACGGTGGCGGGGCAGGGCCCGTCGGTCCGGCGCCCCGGGATGCGGGGCGTCCGGGCTCCGGCGACGGGCGACCCGAGGACCTGAACGGTGCGGCCGGTCAAGGTGGCACGGGTCGGGCGTCGTGGGACGCGGGCCGTGATGGAGCCGATGCCGCGCTGTTCGGCGAGCACCGCGCGCCGGCCGGTGACGGTGCGGATGGGCGTGCGGTCGAGCAGCCGCGTTGGGATGCGGAGCGTCCTGGGCGCGACGGGCGTGCCGAGGACCTGAACGCGGCCGACCAGGGTGGCGCGTCGTGGGACGCGGGCCGTGACGGAGCGGATGCGGCGCTGTTCGGCGAGCACCGCGCCCCGGTCGATGACGGCGTGGACGGGCGTGCGGTCGATCGGGCGCCTTGGGATGCGGAGCGTCCAGGGCTCGGCGCGGATCGTGCGGACAGGTCTCCCGGCCAGGCTGATGGTTCGGGTCGGGCGTCGTGGGACGCAGGCCGTGACGGAGCGGATGCGGCGCTGTTCGGTGAGCACCGCGCCCCGGTCGACGACAACCCAGGCGGCGCGGACGGACGTGCAGTCGATCAGGCGCCGTGGGACGCGAGCCATGGCCGGTCGGGTGCGCCTAACGAGCCGTTCGGTGAGGGCGGGCAGGGGAACGACC
The DNA here is from genome assembly GCA_963727745.1 of uncultured Actinomycetota bacterium. Taxonomy (GTDB): domain Bacteria; phylum Actinomycetota; class Actinomycetes; order Mycobacteriales; family Pseudonocardiaceae; genus Pseudonocardia. Next base: position 698,730 of record CAVSHL010000010.1, on the reverse strand, counting down.
ACCCTCCGTGGGGTGCGGCTGCGGACCTGAGAGGCGACAGCGGGTCGGGACACGTCGACGGCTCCGCCGGCCAGGACGGGCGCGATGGCGGCACCGCGGGGGTCGCGGACGGTCGCTCGGACGCGGCGGACCCGTTCGGCGGCACAACGGTCGGCGCGCCCGCTGACCCGTTCGGTGAGCGGTCCGGTGCCTGGGGCGTGGTGGTTCCGCTCGAGGGCCGGCACGAGCGCGACGGCGGCCGGTCCGGCGCGGCCCGCCGCGGTGCGCCGCGGCCCGTGGACCGCACCGGATCCCACGAGGCCGTAGATGCCACCGATCACGGCGGCGGCGAACGTCGACCGTTCCCCGGCGCCCGGGAGCCGCACGATCCGCTCGACGACGGTGGCGATCTCGACCCGTTCCCTCCCCTCGACGAACCGGGGCCGTTCGACGGTGACGCCCCGGAGCGCCCCGGCCCCCGTCCGCGCCGCGGACCCCGCAACCCCCAGGGGTGGGACGGCTCCGGCGATCCCGCCCGCCACCAGCGGCCCGGTGAGCAGCTCAACGGGCGACGTGCGGTCGTCGCGATGGACGAGCACCTGCGCGGACGGCACCGCGGCACGGGGAACACCCGTCCGGACCGGTCCGTCGACGGTGAGGTGCTCACGTCCCGGCTCGCCGTGCCGGAGCAGGTCCGCGGCGAGGAGGACCTGGCAGAGCTGGATCTCCCGGAGTTGGACCTCCCCGGGCTGGACCTCCCCGGGCTGGACCGGAACAGCCACGATCCAGGTGCGAGCGTCCACGAGGACCTGATGGACACCGAGACCGTGGTCGCCGGCCAGGTCGGTCCACGACACGCGGAGCCGCAGGTCGGGGAGCCCGTGCTGCCCGAGGCGCGGCGGCCCGTCGACCTGGAGGGCCTGCCGCGGCGACGACCCGGTCGCGCCGAGGAGTCCGATCACCCCGACGACGTCGAGGACGCCGACGAGGACGACCTGTCGGCGAGCGACATCGAGCCGGCCACGACCGCGTTGAGCACCGTCGAGCGCACGAGGGGCCGGCGCCCCGCGCCCGGTCCCGAGGGTGGCGCCGAGCCCATGACGACGGCGCTGCCGCACAGCAGGCCCGGCGGTCCTGGGCAGGAGCTCGGCGACTCCGTCGCGCCGCTGACCGAACCGATCACGGTGGCGGCGGCACCGGTGCCGGCGCCGGCCGAGGAGTCCGACTACCGCGACGAGCCGGAACCGGGGCACCGCCCCCGACCCGTCCGCCCGGCCCCGCGGCAGCGCACCGACGCGCCGCCCCGCCGCCGGTGGATGGTGCTGGCCGGCGCTGCGGCCGCCGCGGCACTGGCCGTCGGTGCAGCCGGAGGGGCCGTCGGCTACTCGCTCGCGCGCAGCGGAGGCGCGAGCCCCGTCGCGCCCGCGACACAGCCCTCCGGGGCGGTCGCCGGCGCCGCGGGTGCGGTCGAGCAGGTGGCGGCAAAGGTGCTGCCGAGCGTGGTGCAGCTGCGGGCCGACGGCGCCGCCGACACCACGACGGGCTCCGGCGTGGTGTTGAGCCCTGACGGGTTGGTGCTCACCAACAACCACGTCGTCGAGCTGGCGGGCAACCGTCCGATCGCGGTGCTCCTGCAGGACGGCCGCACAGCCGTGGCGAGCGTCGTCGGCCGCGACCCGAACTCCGACCTCGCGCTGGTGCGCATCGCCGACGTCACCGGGCTGACCCCGGCCGAGCTCGGCGACTCGGCGTCCATCGCCGTCGGGCAGCAGGTGGTGGCGGTCGGCTCGCCGCTCGGGCTCAGCGGCACGGTCACGACCGGTGTGGTGAGCGCCCTCGACCGCGCGGTCACCGTCGGACCGGCGCAGGGAGCGCGCAACTCGACGGTGCTCAACGCGATCCAGACCGACGCGGCGATCAACCCCGGCAACTCCGGCGGTCCGCTCGTCGACATGACGGGCCGGGTCATCGGGGTCAACTCGGCCATCGCCACCACCGGTCCGAAGGACGGTTCGATCGGCGTCGGGTTCGCGGTGCCGATCAACCAGGCCAAGCGCGTGGCCGACGAGCTGGAACGCACCGGGAAGGCCACCCGCGCCTCACTCGGCCTGACCGCGGCCAACGACACCAAGCGCAGCGGCGCGGTCGTGAAGTCCGTCGCTCCCGACGGGCCGGGCGCGGCCGCCGGCATCAAGGTCGGCGACCTCATCGTGCGGGTCGACGACCGACCCGTGGTGACCGGCGACGATCTGCAGGCCGTCGTCGGATCCCGGGCGCCGGGCGAGGTCGTGCGGATCCAGCTGTCCGACCGGTCGGTGGAGGCGACGCTCGGCACGTCGGGCTGACGCGCCGGCACCACCCGACCGTGTGCCGGCCGTCGCCGGCCGCTCGCTACGGTGATGCCATGGAGATCGCAACGCCCCAGATCGGCCGTGCACTCGTGGTGGTCGTCGACGACCGCGTGAGTCAGGGCGAGCGGGAGGACTCCATCGGTCCGCTCGTCACGGAGCTGCTCGATGAGGCGGGTCTGCTCGTCGATGGTGTGGTGAGTGTGCCCGGCGACCCGGTCGCCATCCGCAACGCGCTGAACACCGCGGTGATCGGCGGGGTCGACCTGGTCGTCACGGTCGGTGGCACCGGGGTCTCGCCCCGCGACGTCACCGCCGACGCCACGGCCGGCGTGCTCGACCGGCCGATCCCCGGGATCGCCGAGGCGATCCGGGCCTCCGGACTTGCCGCAGGTGCCGTCGACGCCGGGCTCTCCCGCGGCCTCGTCGGTGTGTCCGGCAGCACCCTCGTCGTGAACCTCGCATCGTCCCGCGCAGCCGTGCGCGACGGGATGGCGACGCTGACCCCGCTGGTCGCGCACGTGATCACCGAGCTGTCCGGGCTCGACTGAGCCCGGACCGGCCGGCCGGCCCTCCTCGGGGTCAGACCTCCTCTGCGGGCGGCTTAGGGGCCGCCTCGGTGGTTCCGGCGGCCTCGGTGGTCCCGGCCGTCCCGGTGGTCTCGGTGGTCGTGGTCGGCGGCACCGGCAGCTGAGTGGTCGGCCCCTCGGGCGGTGTCTTGGCCTCACCGGTTGCCAGGTACTCGTGGAACCGGCCCCCGGTCGCCTTGTCGACGGCAGCCGCTGCCTTCTCCATCGTCTCGCTCGCGAACTCGGCCGCGCGATCGAGGAACTCGGGTGCGCGCTCCCTCGCCTTCTCGGCCAGTTCGGCCGCCTTGGCACCAGCCAGCTCGGCGTACTCGCCGGCCTTCTCCAGCGCGGTGTCGGTGATCTCCTTGGCCCGCTCAGCGCGGTTGTCGGGGTTCGTCATGGCGCACATCGTGGCACCGGAGGAGCATGAGCGTCGTGCCAGATCCGTCCGACCAGCTCCGCCGCAAGCTCGACGCCATCTTCGGCGACGTGCTGCCCGACACCACGCGTGACGAGCGCACCGTCGAGCACCCCGACGATCGCCCCCGCGACACGGACGCCGATTTCCTCGCGGACCGCCCCCCGCACCACGACCGCGCCTGACGACGCGTTCGCGGCTACTGCTGCCCGCCCCGCTGTGCGCGCAGGAGGTCGCGGATCTCGGTGAGCAGCTCGACGTCGGTGGGCACGGCTGCGGCCGGCTCCACACCCCGCCTGCGCCGCTCCTGCAGCCGCGTCAGCGGCAGCACGATGACGAAGTACACGACGGCCGCCACGATGACGAAGTTGATCGCAGCGGTGACCACGGACGCGAAGTCGATGTAGGTGCTCTCCTTCCCCGGGATGACGGTGATGCCCAGGCCGGGGCTATCGGCCGGGGTGACGGCGTTGACCAGCGGTTTCACGATGCCGTCGGTGAAGGCGGTGACGATGGCGCCGAAGGCTGCGCCGATCACGACGGCCACGGCGAGCTCGACGACGTTGCCGCGCAGGATGAATTCCTTGAAGCCCTTGAGCATCAGCGGAGGGTAATCGTCACCTGGTCGGTCAACGTCGCGGACGCGACCCGCGTCGCCGCATCGCGTGACATCCCCACGAGCACGAGCCGGCCCCTGGCGCCCTTCTCCTCGGCGAGCACGGCGAGTACGGGAGCGTCGCCGGCCAGCACGGCAGGCTGCTCGTCATGGGGTCCGATGGTGACGACGTCGACCCGGGTGCCGGGCACGAGCAGGGTGGCCACCGCGGCGTCGGCGATCCGTACGGGCACCGCGGAAGCACCGCTGGGCACCGGTCCCGCACCGACCAGACGCACGTCGGTGAGCGGCTCTCCCGGGTGTGCGGCGCCGACCAGCACGCGCCCTGCGGCTGCCGCGGGATCGTCCAACGTGCCGATGGGCACGAGATCGGCCGGCCAGTCGCGGACCGCGAGATCGCTCGCGCGCACCGTGCTGCCGCCGGACAGCTCGACGGCCGCGACGAGTACCCGCACGCCGGACGGTCCCGCGCGCGGCGCTGCCACCAATACCAGCGCCGTGCCCGCGAGGACCGCTGCCGCGGCTCGGCGGAGGCGCAGGGTGCGACGCCAGCTCGGGCCGCCGATGATCGCGCGGACCGCGTCGGAGATCCGTTCGGACAGGTGCGGGGAGAGCGGGTCGGCCATGACGTCGACGGTAGGTCGATTCGGGCCGACCCGGGTGCGATCCACTGTTACCTGTGGACCGACTCGCGAGTTGGGGACAACTCGTGATCACCGGACCGGGATCGTCGGCCCGTCGTGGTAGTGGCGCCGCCGGTCCTTGACCTCGACCAGAGTCGAGCTCCTACGGTCCTGAGGCATGGCCGGTACACCCGCACGTGCCCGTAGGTTCAGCTCGGCGATCGGCGACGATGCCATCCGCTTCGGCGATCGGATCCTCATCGCGCCCGCCCTCGACAAGGAGACGGGCAGCTCGATGAGCGCCTACACATCGTTCCTCCGCACGGGGGCTTCCGCCGACCTACCGGCCCCCTACGCGGAGGTCTGGGTGGTGCTCAGCGGGGCACTGCGGGTGGGCGCCGCCGGCGACGCCGTGACGGTGCGCTCAGGCGAGTTCGTGCACGTCCCGGAGCAGGCACCGGGGACCGTCGAGGCACTCGAGGACACCACGATGGTCTGCGTGTCGGTGCCCGCCCACTGACGAGGGCGGGTACCGGTCTTCGCGGTCAGGAGGCGGCAGCGGCCGCGGAGCTGGAGGTCGAGGAGCCCGACGAACCCGAACCCGAGCCCGAGGACGTCGCCGAGCTGGAGCTCTTGGCCGACTCGGTGCTCTTCGAGCCCTCCGACGAGGAGGTGGAGCTCGCCGCCGCCTCGCCGGCAGGCACGGTGCTGGCGCCGCTGCGGCTGTCGGTGCGGTAGAAGCCGCTGCCCTTGAACACGATCCCGACCGAGGAGAACACCTTGCGGAGCAGGCCTGCGCATTGCGGGCACTCCGTCAAGGATGCGTCGGAGAACGACTGCACCGCGTCGAAGCGGTGCCCGCACACGGTGCATGCGTACTGATAGGTCGGCACGGTTCCTCCGGGCTGGCACTCGAACACTCTGAGTGCCAGTTTAACCCGGATCGATCAGGATCTGTTCCGCAGCCACGTCACACCTGCCCGGGGGGCCAGTGCGGCGGCCACCGGACGGTCGTGCGGCTCGGCGGGCAGCTCCGCGACCAGCTCGTCGTCGTCGATCACCGCGACGAGCGCGGTGTCGGCCGTCGCCAGCGGCAACGAGCGGTCGTAGTGGCCGCGCCCGCGGCCGAGCCGGGTACCGGTCAGGTCCACCGCGAGGGCGGGCAGCAGGACCAGTCCGGCTCGCGCGATCGCGTCCGGGCCGAGCCGCGATCCGGTCGGCTCGCGGATCCCGATGGTGGTCGCTGCGGTGTCGGACGTGGAGGCGAACCGGGCCCAGTCCATCGGCCCGTCGGTGGCGGGCACGACGGGCAGCAGCACCTCGTGGCCGGCCGCGACGAGCCGTTCCACCAGCGCGGACGAGCCGGGCTCTGTGCCGAACGGCAGGTATGCACACACCGGGCCGCGCACGTCGGCGGCCAGCGCCACGGCATGAACGGCGAGCATCTCCGCGCGCTCGGCCCGTACCTGCGCGGGCAGCGCACGACGGGTCGCCAGCACCCGCGCGCGTACGGCGTCCTTGGCCGCCCGGAACGAGTCTCCGGACAACTCGGACGGGGCGTGCCCGTGTGCCGTCACCAGGCCAGGTTAGCCACGCCGATAGGCTCGCCGGTCATGAGCGCGACTTCGCCGCCCTTCCGCTCCGCCGTGGTGCCGGCCGCCGGCCTGGGCACCCGATTCCTCCCGACCACCAAGACCGTGCCGAAGGAACTGCTGCCGGTCGTCGATACCCCCGGCATCGAGATCGTGGCCGCCGAGGCCGCCGCAGCGGGCGCCGAACGGCTGCTCATCGTCACGTCTCCGGGCAAGGACGCCGTGGCCGCGCACTTCGCCGACTCCTCGGAGCTGGAGAAGGAACTCGCGTCCCGCGGCAAGGAGAAACTGGTCGCGAAGGTCCGCCGGGCCCACGAGCTGATCAAGGCCGAGACCGTCACCCAGCACGAGGCGCTCGGCCTCGGCCACGCCGTCGGCTGCGCCCGCGACGCGATCGGGCCCGACGAGTCGGCGTTCGCCGTCCTGCTGCCCGACGACATCGTGCTGCCCGCCGGCGTGCTGGTGAAGATGGCGGAGGTGCGCGCGCAGCACGGTGGCAGCGTGCTCTGCGCGTTCGACATCCCCCGCGAGCAGATCTCCGCGTACGGGGTGTTCGACGTCACCGACACCGACGACGCCGACGTCAAGCGCGTCCACGGCATGGTGGAGAAGCCACCGGCCGCCGAGGCGCCGTCGACCTACGCCGCCGCCGGTCGCTACCTGCTCGACGTCGCGATCTTCGACGCGCTCGATCGCATCACGCCCGGCGCGGGCGGCGAGCTGCAGCTCACCGACGCCGTCGCGTTGCTGATCGACGAGGGGCACCCGGTGCACGTGGTCGTCCACCGCGGTGGCCGGCACGACCTCGGCAACCCCGGCGGCTACGTGCGGGCGTTCGTCGACTTCGCGCTCAAGACCGACGACTACGGCCCGGACCTGCGCACCTGGCTCACCGACCGGCTGCAGCAGGACTAGGACGCTCCGGTGAGGTCGGTCGACGAGCAGCTCGAACGGGTGCTGGGCGGAGCGGTCCGCCCGGCGCCGGTCCGTGTCACGATCTCGGAGGCGTACGGCCTGCGCAGCGCCGAGGAAGTGATCGCCGGACGGCCGCTGCCTGCGTTCGACATGGCCGCGATCGACGGCTACGCCGTGCGCAGCGTCGACGTGAACGGTGCCTCCGAGACCGATCCCGTGTCGATCCCGGTGGTCGGCGAGATCCCGGCCGGGTCCCGTCAGCCGCTGCGGCTGCAGCCCCGCCAGGCGGTCGCCGTCGCGGCCGGGGCACCGTTGCCGACGCTCGCCGATGCCGTCGTCCCCGTCGACCACACCGACGGCGGCACGGCCCGCATCGAGGTCACCAGGGGCGTGCCGTCGGCCGCGTACGTGCGGCGGATCGGCGAGGACGTCCAACCTGGCGACGTCGCCGTCCGTCGCGACGCTGTCATCGGGCCGGCGCAGGTCGGGCTGCTGGCCGCGGCCGGACGCGACAAGGTGCTCGTGCATCCGCGGCCGCGCGTGTCGGTCGTCTCGGTCGGCGACGAGCTCGTCGACCTGCAGCGTTCACCGGGACCGGGCCAGGTCGCCGACACCTGCTCACCCGCGCTCGTGGCGGCCGCCCGCGAGGCCGGGGCCGACTCCACGCGGGCCGCGCTCGTGCGCGGCGACGCGACCGAGATCGGGGCCGCGCTGGCCGACCGGCTGCCGTTCAGCGACGTCGTAATCCTGTGCGGGGCCGTCGGCGGCCGCGCGGGGGCCGAGGTCCGTGCCGCCGTCGCCGAGCTGGGCGAGCTCGACTCCACCCGGATCGCGATGCACCCCGGCTCCACGCAGGCGTTCGGCCGGCTCGGGCCGGACCGGGTGCCCACGTTCCTCTTCCCGTCGCACCCGGCCACGGCGCTCCTGCTGTTCGAGGTGTTCGTGCGCCCGCTGCTGCGGTTCGGCCAGGGTCGCCCGCCGTACCGGCGCACGATGCAGGCCCGCCTCACCTCGCCGATCGTGTCCGTGGCCGGGCGGCGCGGCTACCTGCGCGGCCGCCTGCTCCGCGAGGAGGCGTCGGGCGAGTACCTGGTGCAGCCCCTCGCCACCTCCGGCACCCACCTGCTGACCTCGCTGAGCGACGCCAACGGCCTGATCATCGTGCCGGAGGACGTCACGGAAGCCACCGTGAACGACGAGGTCACCGTCGCGTTCCTGCCGGCCTGATGACGTATCCGTTGCCGGAGCGCCCGATCGGGCGGCATCCGGGCTGGCCGGCGAAGCTGCCGTCGCTGCGGGTGCGCGCCGGGGTCGTCGCGCTGCGCCCCGTCCGCCTGCGCGACGGCGGGCCGTGGTCGGCCATCCGCATCCGCGACGAGGCCCATCTCGCGCCGTGGGAGCCGACGCTCCCGGGCACCTGGATCCAGCGCAACTCGTCCATCGAATGGCCCGGGCGGTGGCTGCAGCTGCGCGGGGCAGCCCGACGCGGCGCCGCCCTCCCGTTCGCCGTCACCGTCGACGGGCACTTTGCCGGGCACGTCATGGTGGGCAACGTCGTCCGGGAACCACTGCTCTCGGCGTACGTGGGCTACTGGGTCGACTCACGCGTCGCCGGCAGCGGGGTCATCACCGCGGCCGTCGCGACCGTCGCCGACCACTGCTTCGGCCCGGTCGGGCTCCACCGGCTCGAGGCCACCGTGCGGCCCGAGAACGCCGCCAGCCTCCGGGTGCTCGGCAAGCTCGGATTCCGCCAGGAGGGTATGTTCCGCCGCTACCTCGACGTCGACGGAGCGTGGCGCGATCATCTCTGCTTCGCACTGACGGCGGAGGAGCTCCCCCCCGTCGGCCTCTCCGGACGACTCGTGGCCGAGGGCCGTGCCGCCAGGGAGTGATCATCGCGGAGTGACCGTCACCCATCTCGGCGTCACCCACCGGAATCCCACGAGACGCACGCTGCACGTGCCGTCTCACGAGTGAACCTGGCCGCGACGGCGCGTCGCTGCCCCGTTCCCCCGCACGGGCTCATTACCGTTGGCCAACGGAGCCGATCTTGCCGCGGGGGGAAGGCGGAACCGGGCTCCGTCCAGCGCACCCGGGGGGAGGTGGAACAGCAGTGCCCAGCTCGATGATCTTCGCAGGTCTGGTGGTCATCTGGCTGCTCATCCTCCTTCCGGCGGTCGCCCGGCACCGGCAGGAGGTCGCGCGACCGAGCGAGGCCGCTCTCGCGGGTCGGGTACTCGACCGCCCGCGCCGTCCCGACACGGAGGTGGACGACTTGGCCGACACCCGTACCGAACGTGCCGCCGCCGCCTCCTCCGATGTGCACGTGCCCCACGCGCGTGCCGCCACCGACGACCACCACGACGAGCCGCACCCCGACGACCGCACATGGGACCGACCGCCGCCCCGCTACCGGCCGGGCCGCGGAGGATACGACCCGCAGGCCGCCGCAGCCGCCGCCCGCAGCCGCGCCGCGTTCCGCCAGCGCGTCGTACTGACCCTCTTCCTCGCCGCGATCGTCAGCGGCGTCGTCGCCGCAGCCGCCCTGCCCTACATCTGGTGGGCGCACGGCGCCGTCGACCTCGTCCTCGTCGGATACCTGAGCTACCTGCGACGACAGGTCCGCATGGAAGAGACGATCCGCGACCGCCGAGCCGCCCGCATGGCCGGCACCCGGCGCCACACCGGCGCCGACCCCGACCCCGACGACCGGGTCCGCCGCCAGGCGCCACCCCGCAGGCCCGACGCCGACGAACCCGCGGCCCACACCTCGGCAGACCCAGCAGCCGAAGCCGCGCCCCACCCGACCGACGGGTACGCGCAGGACGACGCCGACACCTCCGACGACCTCCTGCGCGAAGAACCCGAACGCGTCCCCGGCACCGGCGCACCGCTGCCGCGCATCGTCACCTCACTCGACGAACTGACCGTCGAATCCGCCCTGCCCCGCCTCGAACCAGCACCACCGCCACCACTCCCCGCCGGCACCGTGCTCGTCGAAGAACTCGAAGACGACCCCGACCAGCACGAACTCGACGCCGGCCGACGCAGCAGCTACCGGCGTGCAGCCGGCGAGTGACGCCTGCTAACGTCTTCACGTCCGGTTCCGGCCGGGCACCGGGGCTGTAGCGCAGTTGGTAGCGCGTCTCGTTCGCATCGAGAAGGTCAGGGGTTCGATTCCCCTCAGCTCCACAAAGTTGGCGACATCTGTTCGCGGAGTGCGCTCACCTTTACTTTGTGTCGCGTGCCCTGTGGGGGCCAAGCCCCCACACCCCCGGCCGGCGGGGCTTCGCCCCCCGGACCCCCCATACCGTGGTCACCTTTTATCTGCCTGGTCACCTTGGGCTGTGCTCACCTTTGATCTCTCGGTGGCCGCGCCTTCGCTGCGCTCGCCGCCGCGCCTTCGCTGCGCTCGCCGCCGCGCCTTCGCTGCGCTCGGCCACTGCGTCGGAGCGCTCGGGATCGGCCGCTACTCGGCGATGCGGGTGCGCATGGTCCAGTGGAAGCGCCTCGGGACGGAGTCGGCTGTGGCTGTGTCCAGGTGGAAGTGCTCGTAGCCGTTGAGGTGCTGGATCTTGATGCGGTCGTCGACGGTGGCCAGGGGGGCGCGCATCGTCTGCGGGACTCCGTGGGGGCCGCCGACGAGGAGGACCTCCACCGTCTCGGAGTCCATTCGGGTCAGATTTCCGTCAATGGTCACGGCAACGGTCTCCCTGTTCTCGTCTGCGGATCTCCGAGCATTTCTCGATCCGATTTCTGTGACGAAAAGAACAGTAGGTCGTGGGGGAGACGTTCGACATACAACCTTCGATGCTGCTCAGACCGCCGGCACCTGGACGTCCAGCAGGAGCGGCTGGTCGCGCGCGGCGAGGGTGGGGAGCACCTCGTCCAGGACGTCGATCAGCTGGGCGTGGGTGTCGATGCGCCGGGCCGCGCAGCCGAGCGAGCGGGCGATGCCGGCGATGTCGACCTCGTCGAACGCGGGCCAGGGGCCCTTGCCGCCGGCGCGGCCCGCCAACTGGTCCATGATCGCGTAACGGCCGTTCGACAGCACGACGTAGAGCACGCCGCAGCCGTAGTGGGCGGCGCTCCACAGGCCCTGGATCGCGTACATCGAGGCGCCGTCGCCGAGCAGCGCCACGACGGGTCGGCTCGGGTCGCCCATCCGCAGGCCCGCAGCCGCGGGCAGACCGAAGCCGAGACCGCCCATCGCGGCGCTGACGAAGCCGTGGGGCGTGCGGGCGGGCAGCAGGCGATGCAGGGCAGGCCGGCTGGACGGCGTCTCCTCCACGAGCACCACATCCCGCGGGAGCCGCTGCGCGAGCGCCGCGAAGACGTGCTCGGCCCGCAGCGGGCCGTCCGCCACCGGTGCCTCGGGAGTACGCGCGCGACTTGGGGCGAGCGGTCGCGGCGCCAGCCGGGCGCTGATGGCGGCGCAGGCGGCCGCGGGATCCGCGAGGACCGCGACGTCGGCGTGGCTGTGGTGCAACTCGTCGGGATCGGCGGAGACGACGGCCACGGCCAGCTCGGCAGGCAGCGCCGGACCGGGCTGGTACGTGTACTGCCGCACCGCGCAGGTGCCGACGACGAGCGCGACGTCGTGCCCGACCAGCGTCTCGCGCAGCTGCGACCTGGTGGGCGGCAGGTGCCCGGCGAACGCCGGATGGTCCTGCGGGAACCCCGGCCGCGCGCCGAACGCCTCCTGCCACACCGGCGCGCCCAGCCGTTCGACCAGCTCGACCAGCGCATCCCACGACGCCTGGTCGGCGGCACCCGCGCCCACGACCAGCACCGGCGCGGTCGCCCCGTCCAGCATCCGCACGACCTCGTCGACGGCAGGAGCGGCGTCCTCGACGGCCCGACGGACGACGGGCGGGGACGGCATGGCGAGATCGGGATCCAGCTCGACGAGCCAGTCGTCCGACGGCACGATCACCAGTGCCGGCCCGCGGTGCTGCGTGGACTCGTGCCAGGCCCGCCGGATCGCGCCGGGCACGTCGTGCGGCTGGACCGGCTGGTGCGTCCACACCGGGTAGGCCCCGGACAGGCCGTCCAGGCGGCCGGCGAGGAACGGCTCCTGCGCGAGGTGGCGGCGGTCCTGCTGACCCACGACGACCACGAGCGGCGCCCGGTTGACGCGAGCGGTGGCGAGCGCGCCGACGGCATTGCCCAGCCCGGCGGTGGTGTGCAGGTTGACCAGCGCGGGACGACCCGTGGCCAGTGCGTGCCCGGTCGCGAGGCCGACCACGGAGGCCTCGTGCAGGCCGAGGACGAACTCCATGTCGTCGGGGAGGTCGGTGAGGAACGGGATCTCCGTCGAACCGGGGTTGGCGAAGATGCGGTGCAGGCGGCAGTCGCGCAGGACGGCGAACGCGGCGTCGCGGACGGTGGTCATGATGGCGCCCTTCGGTGCGGCGGCTCAGATCGTGTCGATCATCCCTCCTGAGGGTCCGTCCCGCGACGTATCGTCGTAGCCGGTCAGCCGGGCGATGGCGGACCGGGAGCGCCCGAATGGGTGAACCCGTACGGCCCCTCGGACGGCTACCGTTTTCACACGAGCCTCGGGAAGAGCGGGTGGTGGGCCATGCACGTCGTGACGATCTCGGCCACCTACGGATCCGGCGGATCGGTCGTCGGGCCGGCGGTCGCGGAACGGCTGGGGGTGACGTTCCTCGACCGGGCCATTCCGCGCTCGGTCGCCGCCGACCTCGGCATCACCATCGAGGAGGTGCTGGCCAGCGACGAACAGATCCAGAGTCGGATGTCCCGGTGGCTGACCGCCGCCGCCCCGTTGTCGATGGAGTGGATGGCCGGCTGCGAGCTGCCGCGCACGGCGTGGCTGTCCCCGCAGCAGGTGCTGGAGAGCACCGAGACCGCCATCCGCCGCTGCATCGGCGACAAGGGCGGGGTCGTGCTCGGCCGGGCGGCCGCGATCGTGCTGCGTGAGCACCCCACCGCGCTGCACGTCCGGCTCGACGGCGATCCCGAACGGCGATTGCGGCAGGCGATGGAGGTGCTGCACATCGATGAGGACGAGGCGCGGGAGGCGCAGCCGCGCAACGACGCGGCCCGGTCGGCGTACGTTCGCCAGTTCTACCGCACCGACGCGGCCCTGCCGCAGCACTACGACCTCGTGCTCGACACCACCCGGATGCCGCTGCCAGCGTGCATCGACCTGATCGTCGCCGCGGCGCACGCCAGGGCGGGCACGAGCCCGCGGCGCGCCGGCGACCTGCACGACGTCGCGGGCGCCGGCTGACGGCGGTCCCGCGGCAGGCTGCGATCATCTGCGGATGACCGGCCTGCGCGACGAGCTCGTGGCGCGGTTCGGGCCGTGGTCGGCGCGGGCGGCGCGGGTGCCGCTGCTGGTGGCCGAACGTCCGCGCGGGCTCGCCGAGCTGGTCGGCGAGACGGGGCTCTCCCGCCGCAGCGTCGAGGCGGCACTGGCGCTCGCCGGCGCGCAGAGCGACGACGACGCGTTCCGCCTGGACGAGGCGCCCGCCGGGCTGGCCGCGCACGTGCGCCCCCGCAGCACCCCGGAGCGGCCGGACCTGCTCGCCACCCTCACCGCCTGGATCGACGGCGCGCCGGCGGCCAGGCGCGATCTCGACCACGTCGCCGCCACCCCGGAGACGGCGCTGCTGCGGGCCATGTGGCTCGACGACGAGTACGACCTGGCCACCACCCCGCTGCTGTTCGTCGGCGACCACGACCTCACCTCGCTCGCCGTCACGCTGGTGAACCCGGAAGCGCAAGCCGTCGTCGTCGACATCGACGAGCGGCTGCTCGCGTACCTCGACCGCACGGCCGGCGCGCACGGGCTGACGATCGAGTGCCGCTACGCCGACCTGCGCTTCGGTCTCCCGCCCGACCTCGCCGGCACCGCCGACCTCGCGTTCACCGACCCGCCCTACACCCCGGAGGGGGTGCGGCTGTTCGCCGTCGCAGCGCTGCGCGGGCTGCGCCACCGCGAGTACGGGCAGGTCGTCATCTCCTACGGCACCGGCGACGGGCAGCCCGCGCTCGGGCTCAAGGTGCAGCAGGCGCTCGCCGACCTGGGGCTCTACACCGAGGCCATGCTGCCGCGGTTCAACCGCTACCGCGGCGCACAGGCCGTCGGCTCCCGCAGCGACCTCTACGTGTGCCGCGCCACCGCCCGCACCTGGCGACACCTCGACCGGGCCGACCCGCGCGACGATGCCGGCGCGGCGATCTACACGCACGGCACGCAGTCGCTGGAGGCTGCGCCGCGGCGCATCCCCGAGGTCGGCGACCTGCTCGACGGCGATGTCGCCGGCGTCGTCGGCGAGGACTGGCCGGCCGACCTGCCCGCCACGCGGCTCGCCACGTTCCTCGGCAGCGGCCTGCCGCCGGCGATCCGCCGCCGGCCCGGCACCGTGGCCGTCGACCTCGCCGCCGATCCCGGCCCGTGGCTGCTGCGCGCCCTGCTCGTAGCGACGGTGCCGCGGCTCGTCGTCGTCGTACCGGACGGCCACCCCGATCTGGACGCGCTGCCGTCGTTCGTGGCGCTCAAGTACGACGTCACGATCCGCCGTCAGTACCCGGCCCGCGGTCTGGCCACCGTGACCGCGGTGCCGGTGCCGGTCGGGGACCTCGACCGTGCGCAGCGGTTGCAGCGCCACATCCTGGACCGGGCGACCGGGGTGCTCGCCACCGTGTGGCGCGAGGGGCTCGTGCGCCACGCCGGCCTGTCCCGCGACGCGGCCCGCGCCGCCGTGCCCGCTCCCGTGGGGACACGTCTGATGGACCTGCCGCGGCACCGCATAGCGGCACTGCTCACGGACATCGACGCGTAGCCGGTCACGGGGGTGTGTCAGCAAAGCCACTTTCAGGACGGATTCGGTCCTGAAAGTGGCTTTCCTGCAACTCCGGAGCGGGCGCCGCGCCACCAACCCCCCGCCGGACTTGCGCGCCGGCGATCCTCCGCCAGGATGCGCTCGTGCCTCTTCCGCGGCGGGCTGCCGCAACCATCGTGCTCGTGGCGTTGACCGTGGTCGTCGTCCTGCTCGCCGGGCTCTCGCTGCTCGATCCCTTCCACCTGCGGCATGCCCGCTGGTTCAGCCTCGGGCTGATCGCGCTGGCGATCGTGCTGGTCACGGCGACGTTGGCGGTGCCGGTCGGTGGGTTCCTGCGCGGGTTCGTGGTGGCAGTGGGGGTGATCGCGCTGGCCGGGTGGGGAGTGCTGGTGTGGTTCGCGGTCGGCTTCACCACCGATCAGACCGAGCTGCGCGCCGTCGGCGACGGCAACCGGCGGCTCGTCGTGCTCGAGGGTGGCGCGACGTCGGTCCATCCCGTGTTCTCGGTGGTCGTGCGCGCCGGTGGCGGTCCGTTCGAGCAGCAGTCGGTGATCTACCAGGGACGGGAGGGTGGCCCGGCCGTGAGCGACCTGCGCTTCGTCGAGTCGGGCGGGGCGCTGGTGCAGGTCGGGCCGTGCGGGTATCGCTCGGACGTCGACGACGTCACGCTGGAGGCGACCCCGGTGCACACGCCGCTGATGGCGGGAGCCTGCTAGAAGGTAGGGATGACTGCTGCGCTGATCATCGGTGACGTCCAGGTCGGGATCGTGGACACGTTGTTCCCCGGCGCCGGCGTGGTGCTCCCGCCCCTGGCCGCCGTCCTGCCGGTGGCGCGGCGCACGGGCACGCCGGTGATCTACGTGCGGGCCGCGCTGCGCCCCGACCAGGCCGAGGTGCCCACCCGCAACGCGAACATCACCTGGATGCACACCCGCGGCGACGTGTTCCAGGAGTCCTCGCCCCTCACCGCGATCCATCCTGACATCGCCCCGTTGCCCGCCGAGCCCGTGCTCCCCAAGCGGCGGGGCAGCGCGTTCGTGGGCACCGACCTCGACACGATCCTCCGGGCGCGCGGGATCGACGAGATCGCCCTGGCCGGGGTGGCCACCAGCGGCGTCGTCCTGCACACGCTCATCGACGCGACCGATCGCGACTACGCGGTCACGGTGCTGCGCGACTGCTGCGCGGACCCGGAGGCCGACATGCACGACTTCCTGCTCGACCGGGTGTTCCCCGGTCGGGGCGCGGCCGTGCAGGACTCCGCGGAGTGGGGCGCGGCACTGGCGTAGGCCACCGCGGCTACTTCTCGGCCGAGGTGATGTCGGCCGGCGGGACGATCCCGGCGTCGCCCGGCTGCAGCACCACCATCGAGAAGCGGACGGGCTCGTCGCCGAGGCAGGCGTAGCGGTGCGGGGCGTGCGCCTGGAACATGACGGTGTCGTCGACGGCGAGCTCCACGGTCGTCTCACCGGCCGTGACCGCGAGCCCGCCGGAGACGACGCTGAGGATCTCCTCGGTGCCGATCGGGTGGGCCAGCCCGTCGAACGCGTCGCCGGGCAGCAGCGTCCAGTCCCACAGCTCGACCAGGTCGGGCGGGTCGGTGCCGATCCGCAGGATCGCGGTGCTGCCGTACTCGCTGGCCCACAGCCGGGGTGCCTCGCTGCTGCGGCGGACGACGACCCGCGGGTCGCCGCCGGCGTCGACGATCGACGCGACGCCCACCTGCAGCGCCTCCGAGAGCGCGACGAGCGTGGCGATGCTCGGGTTGGCCTTGCCGGTCTCGATCTGGATGACGGTGCCACGGCTCACACCGGCGGCGCCGGCCAGCCCGTCGAGTGTGAGGCGCCGCTGCTGGCGCAGGGCGCGCACGTTGCGGCCGATCGCGGCGGCGACGTCGTCGGGGGACGGCATGGCGGACATTCTGCCGTACCGAGCGGATAGTCTGTTGTACCGGCGTAGATCCGGAGCTACAGTCCAGTGCAATGTACTTCTGGTCCATTCTGCTGAACTGAGGTTCGATGTCCGTCCCGCTCGCGCTGCCGTCCGCCCTCGCCTACGGCATCGCCGACTTCGCCGGCGGCCTGGCTGCGCGCCGCACCCCCGTCCTCGTCGTCACGGTGATCGCCCAGGCAGCTGGGTTCATCACGCTGATCCCCGCGCTGTTCCTGGTCCCCGCCGCACCCACCGTCGCGGCGGTGGCCTGGGGCCTGCTCGCATCGGCCGTCGGGACTGCGGGAGTGATGCTCTACCTGCGCGGGCTCGCCGTCGGCCCGATGGGCGTGGTCGCGCCGCTGTCGGCAGTCGTCGGCGCCGGGCTGCCGCTCGCCGTCGGCGTGCTGGGCGGGGAACGACCCGGGCAGCTGGCGTGGCTCGCGGTGGCGCTCGCTCTCGTCGCGATCGTGCTGGCCACGATGGGCACCGACCGCGTGACGGGCGCGCGCAGTGGCATCCTGCTCGGCCTCGGGGCGGGCGTCGGGTTCGGGCTCTTCTTCGTGGTGCTCGACGCCACGCCGACGGGTTCGGGCCTGTGGCCGCTGGTCTCCGGCCGGCTCGTGACGGCCATCGTGCTCGGCGCGGTCGTCCTCTCCCGGCCCGCGATGCGCGGCGCGCCGCTGCGCGGCGTCGTGTGGCTGATCGTGCTCAGCGGCATGCTCGACACGGTGGCCAACGCGCTGTTCCTGCTGGCCACCCGGTCCGGTGACCTCGGGCTGACCTCGGTCGTCGTGTCGCTCTACCCGGTGGTCGTCGTGGTGCTCGCACGGTTCGTGCTGCACGAGCGGCTGACCCGGCTGCAGCTCACCGGCACCGGGCTCGCGCTCGGCGCCAGCGTGCTGCTCGCCGCCGCGGGGTAGCAGCGGCCCTGATCAGGCCGTGCGCGCCGCCGTCGGGGGGTGGCGCGCACGGTCACCTACTGCCGCCAGGACGGCAGCCAGAGCTGCATGTCCCACATCTCCTGCGTGATCGGCAGCCCGACGAGGATCGGCCACAGCCACGCGAAGTTCGCCACCACCGCGCCCACCCACAGCCCGATGACGACGAGGCCGGTCTGGCGGCGTTCCCGCGTCATGCCGCGGCGCCCCAGCACCTCGCCCATCACCAGCACCGTGGCCAGCACCAGGAACGGCGCCACGGGCGTCATGTAGAAGTAGTACATCTGGCGGTCGACGTTGGCGAACCACGGCAGGATGCCGGCGCCGTAGCCGACGAGCACGGCCGACCAGCGCCAGTCCATGCGCGTGAACGCCCGCCACAGCCCGAGCACCAGCACCAGCGGCGCCGGCCACCACAGCGCCGGCGTGCCGATCAGCATGACCGTGCTGATGCAGTCGTCGGTGCCGCAGCCGACGATCTGCTGGCCCGACTCGAAGTGGTAGAGCATCGGGCGCAGCCCCATCGGCCACGTCCACGGCTTCGACTCCCACGGGTGCGCACCCTGGGCCTGCGTGGTGAGGCTCTCGTGGAACTGCAGCACCCGGCCTGCGTAGGTGAACAGGCCCTGCAGCGCCTCCGGCACCAGCGGCCACGGGCGCAGCTCGTCGTTCTCGACGGCGTAGCGGTCGTACCCGGTCTCGCTGCCGAACCACGGCGCCCACGCCGCCAGGTAGGCGAGGGCGGCCATCCCGCCGAACGCCCACATCGCCGGCAGCACGTCGCGGCGGATCGTGCCCGCCCACGGCCGCAGCACCCCGGCGGATCGACGCGCCGTGGCGTCCCACACGAGCAGCAGCACGGCGAACGCCAGCAGCCAGTACAGCCCCGACCACTTCACCGCGCAGCCCAGCCCGAGCAGCACCCCGGTGGCGAGCCGCCACCAGCGCACCCCGAGCCGGGGGCCGTACTCGAAGTCGCCTGCGCGGCCCTGCGCCACCACCCGGGTCATCCGGGCGCGCACATCGTCGCGGTCGACGAGCAGCGTCGCGAACGCGGCGATCACGAACACCGCCTGGAACGAGTCCAGCATGCCCATCCGCGACTGCACGTGCGAGAGCCCGTCGCAGATCAACAGCACGCCGGCGAGCCCACCGAGCAGCGTGGAACGGGTCAGCCGGCGCGCCGCCCGGATCGTCAGGAACACCGTGAGCACACCGCACGCGGCCGCGCTGAAGCGCCAGCCGAACCCGTCGTAGCCGAAGAGCGCCTCGCCGATCGCGATCAGCTGCTTGCCCAGCGGCGGGTGCACGACCAGCCAGTAGCCGGGGTTGTCCTCCAGGCCGCCGTTGCGCAGCATCTGCCAGGCCTGCGGCACGTAGTGCTTCTCGTCGAAGACGGGGGTGCCGTCCTCGGTGATCCGGCCGAGCCCGGAGAACCGCACCACCGCGGCGATCACGGTGAGCACGATCGTGACGATCCAGCCGCGCATCACGTCGGTCGCGGGCGGCCGGCCGAGCAGCGTGACCGGGTCCTCGTTGCGCCGCCGCAGGGGGGGTGCACCACCGACAGCGGACACGCCCTCCTCCGGCGTCTCGTCGGCCGGCCGCGACGGCTGGGCCGTGCGGGCGCTGCCGACGCTGCGGAGGACCACGGCCCCGATCTTAGAGGGCCCGGCACTTGAGGGTCCGAGCTTGCGGCGCCCAGGCAGCCCCTCGCGGCGTTGCAGCCCTTGCAAATACGCCCGGTATTGGCGGCGGGCGGCGCCTTGCGAGGAACCGCCTGGACACCGCAAGCTGCACGAACCCTCAAGTGCCGGACCCTCTTAGGGTGGTGCCATGAACCCCGAGGCGGCAACCGGTCGGCTCGTGCTCGCGGCGACCCCGCTCGGCAACAACGCCGACGCGTCGCCGCGGCTGCGCGATGCCCTCGCCACAGCCGACGTGATCGCCGCGGAGGACACCCGCCGACTGCGCACACTGGCCGCGTCCCTGCAGGTCACGGTGACCGGTCGGATCATCAGCCACTACGACGCCGTCGAGGCGGCCCGGCTGCCCGGGCTGCTCGACGAGGTCCGCGCCGGGCGCACCGTGGTCGTCGTGAGCGACGCCGGGATGCCCGTCGTCTCGGACCCCGGGTTCCGCATCGTCGCCGCGGCGGCCGCCGCCGGCCTGCCCGTCACCTGCCTGCCAGGCCCGTCCGCGGTGACGACGGCGCTGGTGCTGTCCGGCCTGCCGTGCGACCGCTTCTGCTTCGACGGGTTCGCGCCGCGCCGGGCCGGGGAGCGGCGGCGCTGGCTGGAGACGCTGCGCACCGAGCGGCGGGCCGTCGTGTTCTTCGAGTCGCCGCACCGGCTCGCCGAGACCCTCGCCGCCGCCGTCGACGTGCTCGGCGCCGACCGGGCCGCCGCGGTGTGCCGTGAGCTCACCAAGACCTACGAGGAGATCCGCCGCGGCCCGCTCGCCGAGCTGGCGGAGTGGTCCGCGGCCGAGCAGGTGCGCGGGGAGATCACCGTCGTGCTGGCCGGAGCCGCCACGGAGGCGCCCACACCGGAGTCGCTCGTCGGCGAGGTCGCCGACCGCGTGGCCGACGGCGAGCGCCTCAAGGACGCCGTCGCCGCCGTCGCGGAGGCGGCCGGGGTGTCGAAGCGCGAGCTCTACAACGCGTCGCTGACCAGCACGAACTGACGTCCGTTCGGAAGTACATCACCGTGAGGTGACAGTTTTCTCACCCCGGGCCGCCGGACGGTGTCCGTCTCGACGGTGCCGCGCGGGCCGCCGCTGACCGACCCTTCGCTGGTACGCCGGGTCCGTCCGGCGGGAGCGGGGAGCCGGTCATGGAGGGTGCACGCGGTCCGACGGCCGCGGGTCCCGCGCGCCCGGTCGGCCCCCGACCCAACCGTCTTCCGCCTGCGCCGGTCGTAGCGCCGGTCCGAGCACGCCGACCAGTGAGGAGTGAGCCATGACGGTTTCGCGATGGGCCGGAGCCATGAGCCTCGCGCTCGTGGCCGGCACGGTGCTCGGGGGCGGGGTCGCCCACGCCGATGCGGGCGGCAACACGCCACCGCCGGTGAGCGCGGTCGAGAAGGCCGCCACGCTGGCGCGCCCGGCGGTCGTGCGGCTCCAGATGAAGCTGCCGATCCAGATCCAGGACCCGACGGGCACCCTGCTGGCCACTCCCGTCACCAACCTCGACTGGGGCGGCAGCTGCACCGGGTTCGGGATCAACCCGGACGGCTACGTCGCCACCGCGGGGCACTGCGTCGACACCACCACGCCCGACGGGCTCGTCGGTGCCGCTTACCGGGCGGTGGCCCAGCAGGTCGTCGCGGCCGATCCGGCGAAGTCGCTGGAGGAGGTCCTCACGTTCGCGGTCCAGAACTGGAAGGTCAGCGGACCGTCGGGGAGCAAGCTCGAGCTGCAGACCCAGGTCACCGTCGGCTCCCTGGACAGCGGGCACGCACCCGTGACGACCCCGGCCACGGTCGTCGGCTATCGGCCGCCCGCCGAGGGCGACGTGGCATTGCTCAAGATTGACGTCAAGGACCTGCCGACGCTGCCGTTCGCCACCGATGCCGACGTCCGCGTCGGCACCGACGTGCTGGCCGTCGGCTTCCCCGGCAGCGCCGACATCACGACGGACGTGTCGCTGGAGCCGTCGAACAAGGACGGCCGGATCAGCTCGAAGAAGACCGTGAAGGGCGTGCCGTTCTACGAGACGAGCGCGGCCATGGCGCACGGGATGAGCGGCGGACCGGTCGTCGACATGCAGGGCCGGCTCGTGGGCGTCACCAGCTGGGGTGCGGAGGAGACCTCCGCGATCAACTTCATGGCGACCTCCGACACCCTCGCCACCTTCCTCACCTCGAAGAACGTGAAGCCCGCCACGGGGAAGTTCGACACGCTGTTCCGGGGCGCGCTCGACGACTACTACACCGGCCGCTACACCGCGGCGGTCACCAAGCTCGACGAACTCCTGGCTGCTGACCCGGGCCAGGCACAGGCCGAGGAGCTGCGCACGCAGGCCGTCGACGGACGGACCAAGTACGGCGAGCCGCTGCCGACACCGCCCGCCCCGGCCACACCGTTCGGACTCGACCCGCTGCTGTTCTGGGTGCTCGTCGGCGCCGGCGGGGCACTGCTGCTCATCGTGCTCGCGCTGGTAATCGCGAAGGTGCGGCGCCGTCGTCGGCAGCGTGCCGCGGACCTGTCCCGGCTGGAGGCCCCGCTTCCGCCGTCGTACCCGCCGCCGTTCCTGCAGCAGCGGTCGTTCCCGCAGCAGTCGTTCGGCCAGCAGTCGTTCGCCCAGCCGCCGTTCCCGCAGCAGTCGTACCCCCAGCCCGCCACGCGGTCGTTCCCGCCGCCGTACGGACCGGCGGGACCGCAGTGGGGGTCCGGTCCGGTCAACGGCTCCACCGTGCCGTCGCACATGGGCACGTCGCACATGGGCACGGCGCAGATGGGCACGGCGACCCTGCAGGCCCCCGGCACCTGCCGGCACTGCCCGGCCGCGCTGCCGCCCGGTGCAGGCTTCTGCCCCGCCTGCGGACGAGCCCAGCACGGCCCCTTGGCCGGTGCGCCGTGAACCGGGTCCGGGTGGCCGCAGCAGTGACCGTTGCGCTCCTGGCCACCGTGTTCCTCGGGGTCGGCTCCGCGAACGCGGCGCCGGACGTGGTCGGCCGCCCGCCGGTCAACGCCATCGAGCGCGCCGCCGCGCTCACCCGGCCCGCGGTCGTGCGGCTCGCGATGGCGTACTCCGCGGTCGTCGTCGACGGGAAGGGGAAGGTGCTCAACGGTGGGAAGCCGTTCGAGGGCGGCGGGAGCTGCACCGGCTTCGGCGTCAACCCCGCCGGCTACGTCGCGACTGCCGGGCACTGCGTCGACCTGAAGGACATCTCCGGCATCGGCGGTGCACTCCTCGACCAGGTCGCGCGGCAGCTGGTGGCCGCCAACCCGGCGCTGACCGTCGACGCGCTGCTCGCCGACGCCCAGAAGTGGACGCTCCGCAGCGCGACACCGGGCGCACCGCTCGTGCAGGTCGCCGTGTACGTCGGAGCGGACGAGATGGCCGGACAGCCGAAGGAGCACCGGGCCGCGATCCTCGGTAGTCGCCCGTTGACGAAGGGCGACGTCGCGCTGCTGAAGATCGACGTCGCGGACCTGCCGACGTTGCCGCTGGCCACGGACATCGACGTCGCCGTCGGGCAGGACGTGCTCGCGGTCGGGTTCCCCGGCAGCCTCGACCTGGCCGTGGACGCGTCGCTGGAGCCGTCGAACAAGGACGGTCGGATCAGCTCGAAGAAGACCAAGGGCGGCGTGCCGTTCTACGAGACGAGCGCGGCGATCGCGCAGGGGATGAGCGGCGGACCGACGGTCGATCTGCAGGGCCGGGTCGTCGGCATCAACAGCTGGGGACCCGCGATGGAGACCGCGGCGATCAAGTTCCTGACGACGTCCAGCACGCTGACCGGCTTCCTGACCGAGAAGGGGGTCCGCCCCGAGACCGGACGGGTCGACACGATGTTCCGGGCCGCGTACGAGAGCTACGCCGCGGGGCGCTACACCGCAGCCGTCGCGGAGCTCGACCAGCTGCTGGCCGTCGCACCGACCCATCCACAGGCCAAGCAGCTGCGCCTCGCCGCGTTCGAGGAACGGGAGCGGTTCGGCGAAGCTGCGCCACCGCGGCCCGCGCCGGCACTCGTGTTCGGCTTGCCGCCCGTCCTGTTCTGGTCGGTCGCCGGCGGCGGTGGTGCGCTGTTGCTCCTGCTGATGCTCGTGGGGATCGCGCGGCTGAGCCGGCACCAGCGGGACGCCGACGAGGTTCCGCCGGTTCTGCCGCCGCCGGCGCCGCACGTCGTCGCGCTGCGCTGCGCGCACTGCACGGCGGCGCGGCGACCCGGTGCGGCCTACTGCACCGCCTGCGGGCTGCCGCAGCTCGTGTGACGGTTCACTGGCTGGTGGCCGGGGCGCTGCGGCGCCCCGTCCACGCGCTCACCGTCCGCACGACGGGTTCGACGACGCGGGCGGTGATCGGCCCCAGCACCGCCATGATCAGCACGTAGGTCGTGGCCAGCGCGGCCAGCTTCCCGTCCACGGCGCCGCTGCTGACGGCGAGCCCGGCGATCACGATCGAGAACTCCCCGCGGGCCACCAGCGCCGCACCGGCACGGGCCCGGCCCAGCCGGCCGATGCCTTGCCGCCGCGCCGCCCACCACCCGGTGATCAGCTTGGTGAGCACGCCGGCCACGGCGAGCACGATCGCCCAGCCGAGCACCGGTGGGATCGCCGCCGGATCGGTCTTCAGCCCGAACACCACGAAGAACACCGCGGCGAACAGGTCGCGCAACGGCTCCAGCAACTTGGTCGCGTTCTCCGCGGTGGAGCCGGAGATCGCGATGCCGAGCAGGAACGCGCCCACCGCCGCCGACACCTGCAACGCCGAGGCGAACCCCGCCACCAGCAGCGCCGCGCCCAGCACCTTGAGCAGGAACACCTCGCGGTCCGGGGAGTCGACGATCGCCGACACCACCCGGCCGTATCGCAGCGCGACGAGCAGCACGACGACGACCACGGCGACCGAGATCCCGACCGCGGACAGCCCGCCCAGCAGGCTCACCCCGACCAGCACCGCGGTGAGGATCGGCAGGTAGACGGCCATCGCGAGGTCCTCGAGCACGAGGATCGACAGCACCACCGGCGTCTCGCGGTTACCGAGCCGGCCGAGATCACCGAGGACCTTCGCGATGATCCCCGACGAGGAGATCGCGGTGACGCCGCCCATGACCAGCGCGCCCACCATGCCCCAGCCGAGGATCAGCGCCACGGCCACCCCCGGCGCCGCATTCAGCACGACGTCGAGCACCCCGGCCGTCCACGACCGTTTCAGGCCCGTCACCAGCTCGGCCGCCGAGTACTCCAGACCCAGCAGGAGCAGCAGCAACACCACGCCGACCTCGCCGGCCAACGTCGTGAAGTCCTCGATACCCGTCAAGGGCAGGACCCCGCCCGTGCCGAAGAACACGCCGCCGATCAGGTACAGCGGGATCGGCGACAACCCGATCCGACCGGCCAGCCTGCCCAGCATGCCCAGCGAGAAGAAGACGGCGCCGAGCTCGATCAGCTCGAGAGCGGTGTGATCCACCGGGGGTTAGCCCCTTTCGAGGATCTTGACCGCAGCGTCCAGCCCCTCCGCAGTGCCGACGGTGACCATGACGTCCCCGGCGGTCAAGGTGAAGTCCGGCGTCGGCGACGGGTGGACCTGGCCCGCCCGCATCACCGCCACCACGGACACGGACGTGCGGGTGCGCAGCGCGGTGTCGCCCAACGTGCGCCCGTCGTAGGGGCCGCCGGAACTGATCGGCAACCCACGGGTCTGGATGCCGGGCAGATCACCGTGCTCGCGCGCCAACTGCTGCACCAGCTGCGGTGCACCCAGCAGGTTGGCCAGCGCGCTGGCCTCCTCGGCGGTCAACGGGACCTCGGCCGCGCACGCGTCGGGATCGTCGGACTTCGACACGATCAGCTCGATCTTGCCGTCCCGATGGCTCACGACACCGACCCGCCGACCCCCACGGATCGCGAAGTCCTTGCGCACACCGATGCCGGGCAGCGGGGTCACCTCGACGTTCACGCGCCCCAGGGTAATCGCCCGAATCGGACGGCGCCCCGCCGGTGAGTCTCCCGCCCCGCCGGGCGAGTCCCCGTTCCGCCCCGCGAGTTGGCTGTTTCGACAGGGCGAGTTGGCCGGTTTGCCAGGGCGAGTCGGCCGTTGCACCCCGCGAGTTGGCCATTTCGACAGGGCGAGTTGGCCAGTCTGGCCGGTGGAGTTGGCCATCTCAACCTGTCGAGATGGCCAACTCGCCCTGTTGAGAAGGCCAACTCGCCGGACCCGGCGGGCGACTCGCCCAGCGCGACAAGGGGACCGGCCATGGGTGGAGTCAGGCCAGGACCTCCACCGTGCCCCGCGTGCCGTCGACCCGGAGCCGGTCGCCGGTGTGCAGCCGGATGGTGGCGTCGCCGCATCCGACGACGGCGGGGATGCCCAGTTCGCGGGCGACGATCGCGGCGTGCGAGAGGGGCGCGCCCACGTCGGTGACGACGGCGGCGGCGCGGGGGAACACGGGGGTCCAGCCGATGTTGGTCACGGTGGTCACAAGGATCTCGCCCGGTTCCAGCGCGTCGGCCTCCTCCACGGAGCCGAGCACCCGCGCGGTGCCTTCGACGAGGCCCGCGGCGCCGGGAAACCCGGTGACCGCGCCGTCGCGCTCGCCGGTGACGGCGCGGTCGGGCGCGAACACGTCGGCACGGCGATGCGGATCGGCGGCCCAGGCGAACGGGTCGAACCGCCCGCGGATGATCGACGGGTAGGGCGGTAGCGCGCGGTAGCGCTCGTAGGCCGCGCGCCGGGAGGTGGTCTCGGGGACGGTCGCCCCGTCGAGCACGGCGACGATCTCGTCGACGGTCAGCATGAAGATCTCGTCTCCGAGCTCGGTGAGCTCCCCGGCCCGCAGCGCGAACGCGCGCAGGACGCCGAAGACCCGGATGACCTCCGAGCGGGCCTGCTCGCGGCCGCGTTCGGCGCGGGCCCAGCGGTCCACCCGCTTGCGGGTGCGCCGGACGTGGCGCGGATGGTCGCGCACCAGCCGCGCCCATGCCATGCGGTTGGCGGCTTCCTGCTGTTCCAGCAGGGACAGCGGGTCGCGGTCCGCGGCCCGCAGCGCGGCGATCTGCTCGCCCACCCAGCCCTGGCGGTCGGCGGGTCGGGGCAGCGACACCTCGAACTCGTGGGGGCTGCGGTGCCCGTAGCGGCGGACGTACTCGGGCTCGTCGATCTCGCCGCGCTCCACGAGTGCCAGCCCGACCAGCGGGCCGAGGCTCGCGAGCACGTCCCCGTCGACGGTCAGGCCGGTGGTGAGCGCGGTGGCGTCGGCCTCGCCGACCAGCTTCACCAGCTGCTTCTTCACGGTCAGTAGCGCGACGGGGTCGCTGCGGCCGGCCGCCGACAGCATGTCGGAGACGTTGACGAGCAGCGGTCGCAGCTCGCCGGCCCACATCGCGCCCAGCTCGGTGGTGTCGGCGGCGCCGATGCGCCGGGTCAGGTCGGCGCAGCGCGCCGGGTTGCCGGCGACGAGCGCGGGCAGCCGCCTGGCCGTCGGGCGCACGGTGCGCAGGACGTGCCACACGCGCGGCAGCAGCTCGCGCAGCGTCCGGCCGCGCGGAAGGTCCGCGTGCGGGATCGCGACGTCGTCGGGCAGCCGGCCGAACGACGGCTCGGTGAGCGAGCGGAACCGCTTCTCCGACACCCCGAACAGCGCAGAGAGCGACGACGTGAGGCTGAGGTCGAAGTAGAAGCGGCCCCCGATCATCCCGTAGCCGCGGGCGCTCGGCAGGGTCGCCGTCGCCATCGCGTGCTCCATGAAGATCTGCATCAGCGACCACGTGCACGGCGTCATCACGTCCGGGACGGCCTCGCCCAGATTCGTGTTCGTCCACAGGTGATCGACGGAGAGGGAGTCGTTCCAGATGTCGCGCAGTCCGGTGATGGGGCGGGCCTGCACGATCGCGAACGTGCCGTGCGCCCGCGTCCACTCCACGTCCATCGGCCGGCCGTAGTGCGCCGCGATGCGCCGGCCCAGCGTGGCCAGCTCGGCGGCCGCGGCGTCGTCGAGCACCTGCGCGGTGCGCTGCTCGGCGGGCACCGGGACCTCGTGCGGCGCCCCGTCGCCCCGCACCGTCATGGTCGCCTTGTCGCCGGTGCGCCGCCCGCGCACCGCGCCGGTCGCGGCGTCGAGCACCAGCTCGTCGGGCGTGACGGCGCCGCTGACCAGGGACTCCCCGAGCCCCCACGTCGCGTTGACGATCATCCGGTCCGGCGCCGCGGACACCGGGTCCGCGGTGAAGAGCACTCCGGCCGACTCCGCGTCCACCAGCTCCTGGACGACCACGGCGAGCGCGACGTCGGACGGGTCGATCCCTTCCCGCTCCCGGTAGGCGACGGCCCGGTCGGTCCACAACGACGCCCAGCAGCGGCGCACCGCGTCGAGCACGGCCGCGGCGCCGCGCACGTCGAGGATCGTGTCCTGCTGCCCGGCGAAGGAGGCCTCCGGCAGGTCCTCGGCGGTGGCCGAGGAGCGGACGGCCACCGCCGGCGAGCCGAGGCGCGCGTAGGCCTCGCGGATGGGTCCGGCGATCTCCTCGGGCACGGGGTGTGCCGCGAACAGCTCGGCCACGCCGCGCTCGTCGGTGGCGGCGATCCTCTGCTGCAGGTCGTGCAGAGCGACGTAGGCCCGGTACGCCGCCGTGGTGACGTGGAAGCCCGGCGGCACCGGCAGTCCGGCCCGGACCAGGGTCGCGAGCGAGCTGCCCTTCCCGCCGGCGGTGGCCAGGTCGGCGGACGGGTCGGCGAGCGGCAGGGTGATCACGGAAGATCCTCCTCGGGAATGACGTACGCCCTGGTCGCCGCGTCCATCGCGGCCTCCTCGGCGGGGGTGAGCGGCTCGCGCCGGACGAGCATGCGGTGGATCGTCTCGGCCACCACCTCGGCGGCGGAGTCGTCGATCTGCAGCGACGGCGGGATCATCGGCGCGGTGTGGAAGTAGCCGAGGAAGGCGGCACTGACCACGGTGACCTGCTCGGCGAGGGACCGTTCGGTGTCGATGAGGCCCTGCTCCCGCAGCACGATCAGGAACCCGACGAACCCGGTGCTGGTCAGGCCGTGGTCGTCGGCGGCACGGGCCAGCCCGCCGAGCACCTCGGAGTCGCGCAGCACCATGGCCGAGACGAGGTCCCGGCGGCGGTAGGCGCGCACCATCCCGGCCACGAGCGCGCGCAGGTCGGCGTGCTCGACGCCGGCCAGCTCGGCCGCGACGTCGGCCCGCATGGCCGCCCGCTCCCGGTGCAGCGCCGCCACGAACATGTCCTCGCGGCTGCGCCACCGCAGGTAGAGCGTGCCCTTGGCGACGCCGGCGGCGCGTGCCACCGCGTCGAGCGTGGTCTTCGCGTAGCCGTAGCGCTGCAGCTGATCCACGGCGGCGTCGAGGATCCGGGCGCTCAGTGCGTCGTCTTCCGGCACGTCTGCTGTCCTCCATGACCAGATCTACCTATCTGGTCACGACGGACAGTACGCCTCGCCGCGGCCACCGCGGAAGAGCGCAGGCGGCCCGGTTTTGGCGTTGATCAAGGGCAAACGGTCGTTAGTCGATCTTGAACAACGACCTTTTGCCCTTGATCAACGCCAGCGCGTTCAGCCGGCCGTGAGCCGCTCCACCTCGGCCAGCAGCTCCGACACCTGGCCCACCACGCTGAACCGCTCCCGCGAGTAGGCCTCGGCGACCGGGCCCTTGGTGGCCTTCCAGTCCTCGTCGACCGCGCGCGTGATCGTCGCGGCCAGGGAGGCGGCGAGCTCCGCCCGGTCATCGGTCTCCGGCACGAGCGTGCCCACCTCGTCGGTGACGAAGTCGCGCGGGCCGCCCGAGTCGGCGCCGATCACCGGCGTGCCGCAGGCCATGCACTCGATGAACACCAGGCCGAACGGCTCCCGGTAGGACGGGAAGCAGCCCACGTCGGCGACGGAGAACAGGGTCGCCAGCTCGTCCTGCGGGCGCGGGCCGACCAGGTAGGTGCGGGTGAGCCCCAGCTCGGCGACCAGGTCGTGCATCTTCACCTGGTCCTCGAGGGGCCCGGATCCGGCCACGAGCGTGAGGATCTTGCGGGTCGGGTGCTGCTCGTAGATCGCGGCGGCGCGCAGCAGTGCGTCGAGCCGCTTCCAGTCGGC
Source organism: uncultured Actinomycetota bacterium (assembly GCA_963727745.1). Taxonomy (GTDB): domain Bacteria; phylum Actinomycetota; class Actinomycetes; order Mycobacteriales; family Pseudonocardiaceae; genus Pseudonocardia. The sequence goes on along the minus strand of CAVSHL010000010.1, from coordinate 669,213 downwards.
GAACTTGCCGACGAACGTGACGACCGCGTCGAACCCGTCCGCGGGCGCGACGGGCTCGGGCGCGCGGCCGCTGCCCTCCGGCGGCATCGTCGAGAACCCGGCGAGCACGGCGGCCCGATCGGCGTAGGCGTTCTCCACCGGGTGGAAGACGTCGGCGTTGTAGCCGTTGTGCGAGAGCACCACCCGCTCGCGCGGGAACGTCGGGAACGTGTCGACGAGCGCGTCGATCTGCTCGGCGGAGATCGACGCCACCACGTCCACGCCGTGCGCGGGATCGGCGAAGTCGAAGATCTTCTCCTGCTCCATGAACGGCAGGAAGCGCATCGGGAACTCGGCCGGGTTGTCGCCGCGGCGCTCGTTCGCGTACATCTTCAGCTCGGTGCCGTGCGCGAACGCCAGCAGCGGCATCGACGCCTTGCCCGCGGCCACGCGCCGGCGGATCACGTCCCGCATCACCACCGTGTTCATGAACGCGTGGTGGGCGATGGCGAGGCCGAAGGAGTCGCCGGTGGTCTCCTCGATCTCGTCCATCCAGGTGGCGACCTCGTCGGTCAGCCGGCCGCGGTAGGCGGCGACCTCGTCCTCGCTCATGGCGTGCCAGCGGTAGCTCGACACGGGCGACACCGACTCGCAGATCGGGATGTCGTGGTCCAGCGCGAAGACGTGCACGTCCTCGTCCTTGAACCGCTGCCGCTTCGACGGGTACATCGAGTAGCAGCGCACGCCGGGCAACGCGTTGTAGGCGCGATGGTGGGCCTCGTGCAGGATCCCCGATCCGGGGGCGAACTCCCCGCCGCGCTGCCAGTTGTTGGTGCCGAGCTGGAAGATCAGCCGGTCGCCCATCCACGCCTCCCCGTTCAGGTGAGCGGCCACCCTAGCGGTCACTACAGTCGCCGGATGACCTTGGTCTACGGCTGCATGGGGCTGGGTGGCGACTGGTCCGGCACGCCCCCGACCGACGCCGACATCGACGTCGCCGAACGGGCCGTCGACGCCGCGCTGGAGATCGGGATCACCTGGTTCGACCAGGCCGACATCTACCGCGGGGGCGGCTCCGAGACCGCGCTCGGGCAGGTGCTGCAGCGGCAGCCCGGGCTGCGCGACCGCATCAGCATCCAGACCAAGTGCGGCATCCGGCTCGGGGAGAACGGCCTCGACGCCTACTACGACCTGTCGGCGGCGGCGATCGCCGAACGGGTCGAGGGCAGCCTCGCGCGGCTGGGCACCGACCACGTCGAGGTGCTCCTGCTGCACCGGCCCGACCCGCTCCTGGAACCCGACGAGGTGGCGTCGGCGTACGCCCGGCTGCGCGCCGCCGGGAAGGTCGGGGCACTCGGGGTGTCCAACATGTCCGCGGCGCAGATGGCGTTCCTGCAGCGCAGCCTCGACGAGCCGCTGGTCGTCAACCAGCTGGAGATGAGCCTCCTCAAGCGCGACTGGGTGGAGAGCGCGGTGCTGGTCAACCATCCGGGCGCGACCGCGATCGGCTTCCCGGAGGGCACCATCGAGTACTGCCGCACGCACGCCGTGCGCCTGCAGGCGTGGGGCGCGCTCGCGCAGGGCCGCTTCAGCGGTGCGCCCGGCGCGGAGGCAACCGCCGCGGCCGAGCTCGTCGCGTCGATGGCCGCCGAGAAGGGCACCACCGCGGAGGCGATCGTCCTGGGCTGGCTCATGCGCCATCCCGCGGGCATCGAACCCGTCATCGGCTCGGTGAACCCCGCCCGGATCCGGGCCTGCGCCGACGCCGCGGAGCAGGCGCGGCAGATGACCACCGTCGAGTGGTACGCGCTCTGGACCGCTGCCCGCGGCGCGCCGGTGCCCTGACCAGGACGGCGAGATCAGGTGCGCGTGGCGCACCAGCAGCGGTTCACCTCGGCGAACCCGCGCCGGGCGTACCAGCTCCGCGGCCAGTCGTCGGCCACCGCACCGAGCCCGACCACGTCGCATCCCGCTTCGGCCGCCAGTGCCATGGCCTCCGCGACGAGCGCGTCGCCGTGGCGACGGCCGCGGTGCTCCGGCTCGGTGAACACGTCGTTCAACCACGCCGTGGCCCCGTCGATCGAGAGCAGCGCCGAGGCGACGATCTGGTCGCCGTCGCGGACGGCGAGGTAGTGGTTGTCGACGACGGACTGCTGCAGCAGGTAGCGATCGGCCAGATCCGCCACGGTGGCGTCGGTGATGTCGGGGATCTGGCGCCGCCACATCGCCCCCCACGTCGGGCGCAACGCCTCGACGTCGACGGCCTCGACCCGGTCCGAGCGGGCACCGCCGGGCGGCCCGGCCATCACGACGATCTCGTCGACCTCCCATCCCGCCCCGGCGAGCGCCACCGCCGTCGGCCGGTGCGCCTCCCCGAGCAGGGTCGCCATGCGGTGCGGGAGCCCGTCCAGCGCGGTGTCGGCCTCCGCGACGAGCGTTGCCACGTCGGTGGGACCGTCGATCAGCAGCTGGTTGTGCTGGCGCGAGCCGGACACGGCCGGCGTGCGCACTGCGACCCCGCCGGTGACCGGCAGTTCGGTGCCCGCCATCCGGCGGGTCACCGACGGCTCGAGGCGCAGGCTGCGGGTCGCGACGTCGAACACCGGCAGCCGCGGCGCGGAGAAGGCGCCGTCATCGCCCGGGAGGTAGCGCTCGACCGCGAGCACGGCCGCCGCCGGCACCGGCCCGTAGGCGTGCGGGAAGCGCATGGACTCCGGGTCGCCCGGCACGCCCGGTTCCCACCGCACCTCGACGCCGAGCCGCGCCGGGTCGAGCACCAGCAACAGCACGTCGGCCCGGCCGGCGAACAGCCGGTTCGCCGGCAGTGCCACCTGTTCGGGTGCCGACAGGTGCACGAACCCGATCTCGGGGAGCGGGTCGACCGCGCCCGTCGCCAGGATCGACCGCCACTCGGTGGTCGTGATCAGGTGCAACAGAACGGTCGTCATGGCGGATGATCCCCCTGCTTTCGGGCAGACGTCGCCCTGAGTCCTTGTCTTTGGCACCGGGTGCCATTTAACGTCCTGGCTGCTACGTCCCGCGATCCTGACCCGCCACCACGAGGAGCGAGCATGGCCGAGAACGAGCCCCAGTCCACCACCTCCGAAGAGCCCGTGGTCGAGGAGACCCTCGTCGAGGAAGTCTCGATCGACGGTATGTGCGGCGTCTACTGAGATGACGGCGGCGGCGGGCCCGGGGTTCGACCCCGGGCTCCCTTATCGGTGCAGCCCGTCCGTGTCGCTGCGCCCGGAACCGTTCGGCGCGCTGGTCTACGACTTCGCGACGCGGAAACTGTCGTTCCTGAAGACCCCCGAGCTGGTCACGGTCGTCTCCGGGCTCGTCGATCATCCCGATGTGCACTCCGCGGTCGAGGCCGCCGGGGTCCCCGAGCCGCAGCGCCCCGCCTACCTGCGTGCACTGGCCGGCCTGCTGGCCAGCGGCACGATCGAGGAGCGTTCTCGTGAAGTTGGTTGACCACTTCCAGTACGGACTGAACTCCCCGATCTGCCTCACCTGGGAGCTCACCTACGCCTGCAACCTGACCTGCGCGCACTGCCTCTCCTCGTCGGGGCGACGCGATCCACGCGAGCTGTCGACGGCCGAGGCCAAGGCGGTCGTCGACGAGCTGCAGAAGATGCAGGTCTTCTACGTCAACATCGGCGGCGGCGAGCCGACGGTGCGCCCCGACTTCTGGGAGCTGCTCGACTACGCCATCGACCACCAGGTCGGCGTCAAGTTCTCCACCAACGGCGTCAAGCTCGATCAGAAGCGGTCCGCGCAGCTGGCCCGCACCGACTACGTCGACGTGCAGATCTCGCTCGACGGCGCCACGGCCGAGGTCAACGACCACGTCCGCGGCCCCGGCAGCTACGACATGGCGATCCGGGCGCTGGAGAACCTCGCCGAGGCCGGCTTCGGCCAGCCGAAGATCTCCGTCGTCATGACGCGGCACAACGTCGACCAGCTCGACGAGTTCAAGGCCATCAGCGACAAGTACGGCGCCCAGCTGCGGATCACGCGGCTGCGCCCGTCCGGGCGCGGAGCCGACGTGTGGGACGAGCTGCATCCGCTCCCGTCGCAGCAGAAGCAGATGTACGACTGGCTCGTCGCCAAGGGCGACCAGGTCCTCACCGGCGACTCGTTCTTCCACCTCTCCGCGTTCGGCGAGGCCCTGCCCGGGCTGAACCTGTGCGGGGCGGGGCGGGTCGTGTGCCTCATCGACCCCGTCGGCGACGTGTACGCGTGCCCGTTCGCGATCCACGAGAGCTTCCTGGCCGGCAACGTCCGCTCGCCGGGTGGGTTCGAGGAGGTGTGGCGCAACTCGGAGCTGTTCCAGGAGCTGCGCACACCGCAGACGGGCGGCGTGTGCTCGTCGTGCATGCACTACGACTCGTGCCAGGGCGGGTGCATGGCGGCGAAGTTCTTCACCGGCCTCCCGCTCGACGGGCCCGACCCGGAGTGCGTGCAGGGCTACGGCGAGCAGGCGCTGGCCGCGCGCGACGGCGTGGTGATCCCGCGCTCCGACGTCGACCACTCGCGGTCGGCGCCGCGCAACACCCGCTCGGGCAAGGCGCCGGTGCTGCTGCAGATCGGCAAGCGCCCCGACAAGGCGTGCGAGAGCAGTCCGGTCGCGGGGGTGCGTTGATCAAGGGCAAAAGGTCGTTCTGGATCAATTCTGGAGCGACCTTTTGCCCTTGATCACCGATCCCGTTCGGCTGGGGTCGAGCACAGCGCCCAGCCGGGTGCTGTTCGGTCCGCACGTCACCAACCTCGGACGCGGTCGGGCGTTCTCCGAACGGCACGTCGCCTACTACGCCGAACGGGCCGCGGGTGGCGCCGGCGTGATCGTCACCGAGATCGCGTCGGTGCATCCGCTCGACCATCCCTACGAGCGCGCACCACTGGCCACGTCCGCGGTGCCCGGCTGGCGTTCCGTGGCGGCGGCGTGCCGGCCGCACGGCGCGCTCGTGCTGGCCGGGCTGGGGCACGCCGGTCACCAGGGCAGCTCCGCCTACACGCAACGGGAGCTGTGGGGCGCTGCCGCGATCCCCGACGTCGTCGTGGGCGAGGTGCCGCTCGCCATGGCCGCACCCGAGATCGCCGCGCTCGTCGACGGGTTCGCCGCCGCCGCGCGGCTGGCCGTCAGCGCAGGGATGGCCGGGGTGGAGATCAACGCCGGCCAGCACTCGCTGCTGCGGCAGTTCCTGTCCGGGCTGACCAACACTCAGCCCGACTGGAATCTCCTGCGCGCGGTGCTCCGCGCCGTGCGCACCGCCCTCGACGGGGGTGTGCTCGGGCTGCGCCTGGGCTGCGACGAGCTGGCGCCGTGGGCCGGGATCACGCCGTCCGACGTTCCGCGCGAGCTCGACTGCGACTACCTCGTGCCGGTGCGGGGGAGCGGGCTGTCGGTCGGTGCGACAGTGCCCGACCGGCACACCCCGCCGGGGTTCAACCGTGCCCTCTGCGCTCGGTTCCGCAGCGAGGTGCCGGTGGTGCTGCAGGGCAGCGTCGCCGATGTCGACCTGGCGCAGGACGCGCTCGACGCCGGCGACTGCGACCTCGTCGAGATGACCCGCGCCCAGATCGCCGACCCCGCGCTCGTCGCGCACGTGCGGAACGGGCAGCCGGAACGGATCCGGCCCACCCTGCTCTCCAATCGCTGGACGGAGGTGCGCGACGTCCGCAACCCGCTCGTCACCGACGACGCCGAACCGCGATCCGGTCACGAGACCGTCGACCCGTCGATCGACGGGCGCGATCCCGTCGCGCAGGACGTCCTCGTCGTCGGTGGCGGACCGGCCGGCATGGAGGCGGCGCGCGTGCTCGGACTGCGCGGGCACCGCGTGCGGCTCGTCGAGCGGCGGGACCGGCTGGGCGGGGCGATGTGGGGCTGGCCCAACCCGCGCGCGGCACTGCTCGTCGCGTGGTGGGAGCGGGAGCTGGCGCGGGCCGGGGTGGAGATCGTGCGCGGCTGCTCGGTCGACGCCGCCGACCTGACCGGCCCGGTCATCCTCGCCACCGGCGGCCGCGACGCCCCGCCCACGTTCCCGTCGGACGTGCCGGTGTGGCCCGTGTCCGCGCACGCCCGACCGGCCGGGCCCGTCGTCGTCCACGACCCGGTCGGCGACGGCACCGGCTGCGACATCGCCGTCGAGATCGGCGCCGCGACCCTCGTGACCCCCGATCCCGTCGCCGGCACCCAGCTGGCCGATCCGGCCGGCGCGGCCGTGCGGCTCGAACGCGCCGGGGTCGCCCGCGAACGGCTCGTGCGGCTCGTCGAGGTGCGGGACGGGCGCGCGTGGCTCGAACACGTGTGGACGGGGGAGCAGCGCTCGGTGCCCTGCGCCGCGGTGATCGACTGCGACCACCGGCTGCCCGACGACACCCTCTGGCGCGCCCGCCCCGACCTCCCCCGCATCGGCGACTGCCTCGCACCGCGCACGATCCACGAGGCCGTCCGGGAAGCCCGCCGCGCCGCACTGGCCCTGGGCAGCGCTCCCGCCAGCCACGGGTCCCCGATCGCCCGCGAGTTGGCCATCCCGACAGGGCGAGTTGGCGCATTCCGACAGGGTGAGTCGGCCATCTCGCGGCAGGCGCCCATCCTGTCGAACCGGCCGACTCGCCCTGTTGAGATGGCCGAACTCGCGGGGGGTGGGCGGGGGGTTGCTGCACTCGCCGTTCCGGCTCGGGCCGCTGACGTTGCGGAACCGGATCGTGTTCGCCGCGCACCTCACCCTGGCCGCCGAGGACGGGTTGCCGACGGCTCAGCACGCCGCCTACTACGCCGCGCGGGCCGCGGGCGGCACCGGACTGGTGATCACCGAGGAGCATTCGGTCCTGCCGTCGGACCAGCCCTACGAGAAGCTGATCCGGGGTGGCGACCGTGCTGCGCTGCCCGGCTACCGGGCGATCACCGACGCCGTCCACGCCCACGACGTGCCGGTGCTGGCCCAGCTCAACCACAACGGCGGCCAGTCCAGCGGGAGGTACTCGCGCGAACCCGTCCGGGCGCCGTCGCCGCTCGCGGATCCGATGTTCCGTGAGGTGCCCGTCGAGGTCACGCGCCGCGAGATCGACGAGCTCGTCGCCGGCTACGCCCGCACGGCCGCGCTGTGCGTGGAGGGCGGCTTCGACGGGGTGGAGCTGCAGTGCTCGCACGCGTCGATCCTGCGCCAGTTCCTCTCCCCGCTCACGAACCGCCGCACCGACGGCTACGGCGGCAGCATCGAGCACCGGTCGCGGATCGTGCGGGAGGTCGCCGCGGCCGTCCGGGACGTGATCGGCGGACGCGTTCTCGGCATACGGCTGTGCGGCGACGAGGGGCTGCCCGGTGGCACCTCGATCGACGAGGCCGTCGCCACCGCACGGCTCCTCGCCGCCGACGGCACGGTCACGTACGTCAACACGTCGGTGGGGGTGGCCACCTCGACGCTGCGCATGATCGAGGCGCCGATGACCGTTCCTGCCGGGTACGCACTGCCCGTGGCGGCGGCGATCCGCCGCGGCAGCGGCCTGCCGACGATCGGCATCGGCCGGTTCACCACCCACGCCGAAGCAGCGGCGGCACTGGCGGGCGAACACTGCGATCTCGTCGGGGTGGTGCGCGGCCAGATCGCCGATCCCGCGTGGGCCCGCGGGCCGACCACACCGTGCCTCGGCTGCAACCAGTCGTGCGTGGGCCGGGTCGGGCGCAACCAACGGCTCGGCTGCGCGGTGAACCCGCGCGCCGGGCGGGAGTCGATCGCGGTGCCCGCGCCGTCCCGGCGGCGCCGCGTGCTCGTCGTCGGAGGCGGGCCGGCGGGGTTGGCAGCAGCCGCCGCGGCGGCGCGCCGGGGCGACCGGGTGGTGCTCTGCGAGCGCGCCGACACCCTCGGCGGGCAGCTGCTGCTGGCCGCCTCGGCGCCGCATCGGGAGGAGCTCGGCGGCATCGTCGGCGCGCTCCACGACGCCTGCGTGCGGGCCGGTGTCGAGATCCGCACGGGCACGGCGATGGACGCCGCGGGCGTCGCTCGGGTGGCCCCCGACACCGTCGTCCTCGCCACCGGCGCGGTCCCCGCACGGCCGCCGTGGGCGGGTGAGCTCGCGCGGATCGTGGACGTGCGGGACGTGCTCGCCGGTCGCGTCGCGCCCTCCGGGGAGGTGCTCGTGCACGACGAGCTCGGGTCGCACGAAGCCACGTCCGCGGCCGAGTTCCTGGCCGCCTACGGGTGCCGCGTGGAGCTCTCGACGCCCGCCATGGTCGTCGCCCAGTACCTCGGCACCACCCTCGACAGCGAGCTGTTCCACCGCCGCGCGTGCGCCGCCGGCATCACGATGAGTGACGAGCAGGCGGTCCTCTCGGCGGTCGCGGACGGCACCGGGGTGCGGCTCGAACTGCTCCGGCACACCCGCGGGACGACCGTCTCGCGACGCTACGACTGGGTCGTCTGCGCGGTCCCGGCCTCGCCGGCGGACGACCTGTGGACGGCTCTGCACGGGACCGGGACACCCGTCGAGCGGATCGGGGACTGCCTCGCGCCGCGCCGGTTGGACGCCGCGATCCGGGACGGCGAGCGGATCGGGATGCGACCTTGACGGGCATGGCACGCCGTCTCGCCGAGGTCACCTGGACCGAGCTCGACGGCCCGCTCACGCTCGTCGTCCCCGTCGGATCGGTGGAGCAGCACGGGCCGCACCTTCCGCTCGACACCGATGTCCGGGTGGCCGTCGCGGTCGCCGATCGTGGTTCGGCCGGTATCGACGGAATCGTCGTCGCGCCACCCGTCGCTTTCGGTGCGTCGGGCGAACACGCCGGATTCCCGGGAACATTGTCGATCGGCCACGAGGCTCTGCGGCTGCTGCTGGTCGAGCTGGCCCGTTCTGCGTCGTGGGCCGAGCGCATCCTCTTCGTCAACGGGCACGGCGGCAATCTCCCGACGTTGCCGGATGCGGTACTGGCGTTGCGCACCGAAGGCAGGAACACCGCATGGTTCGGATGCGCGATCCGCGGCGGTGATGCGCACGCCGGACGGAGCGAGACGTCGATGATGCTCGCGCTCGACGCGAAGAGCGTGCGCACCGAACTGGCCGTTGCCGGAAACACCGCGCCCCTGGCCGAACTCATGCCACTGCTCCGGTCCGGGGGCACGCTCGCCGCGAGCCCCAACGGGGTGCTCGGGGACCCGGCAGGGGCGTCCGCGGCGGAGGGGGAGGCGATGCTGGCGGAGCTCGCCGGACGGTTGCGGGAGCGACTGGAGAGATGGAGCCCGGACCGCATCGGTCACCTGGCGTGAGCGACGTCCGATGCATCTGACGGATCCCCCGCTCGAGCCGGAGCATTCCGGTCGGGCGCAGAAGCGACCCGAACGCAATTGCGGAGGGATGCGGATCGACACCGCGGCCGAGGTGGATGTCCATCGCGGGCGATGCAGAACCCGCCCGAGATGCTCGGCGGCCGGCACCGGGGATCGGATGCTCGGGCCGAAACGGCACATCGCCGCCATCCTCGATCGAGGATCGTCGTGGATCGCGGCCCGGCACGGATTCGAACCACCCCGCTCCGGCCGTATCGGTCAGAGGTACGCGTGCCGCTGCCGATCCATGTACACGAGACGTGCTGCAGAACGATGCGTCGCGCCTTTGGATCGACCACTCCGGATCCACGCGGCCGAGCGCGTGCCGGCATGGTCATTCGCGGCGCTTCCGCCTGGCATCCGAGTCGTGGCGCCCCGGCCGGATTTCCGGTCACTGAGCCCCGTGCGGCAGTACTGGATCTGGTCATCCTTATGCGGTCGCGTTCTACCTGGCGGACGGATCCGTTTCACCTGACTGTTCCGAACCCCGTGAGTTCGGAGTGCCGATGTGGCCCGCACCGCGAATGACCGTCGGTTCGATCGACCTCTCGACGAGGACTGCGGAAGGAGCCGGCGGTCCACCGACCCACGACGTTCCGGGCTGCCGGATACCTCCGTGTCGGCAGCGCCGGTCGGCGCACTCGAGGCGGTGGCTCAGCGCAGGAGAGCAGCCCTCGCGGCGACCTGTCGTCTCGCGACAGCCGCCCGCCCACACCCCGCCGGGACGCTACGAAAGATCTTGAAACGTCGTCGAGGTATGGACTGCCGTCGCCTCGTGGGTTACCTTGGCTGTTGTCCTCCTTCGGGTGGATGGGTGAACCTCGGTTCGGCCGATCGCTGACGTAGCGCGAGAGGTTCGGGCAAGGGTTCCGCAGTGCAGGTCGCAGCCTCGGGCGCGACGTGCGGATTCTCCAGGGGGCTTGGTTCCCTGTGTCGAGATCTCCTGATCAGGCCTGCTGACAGGCTTGGTTCCAGCACTGTTCCCCCCTTTCCGGGGCGGTCCACATCCGAGGAGCTTCTGCACATGTACGGACACAGCGCACACGACAGCGAGGCCGCCGGCCTCGTTGCCGTCGTGCCTGCGTGCGTGCAGCTGCGGTTCGGACCGGCGGATGTGGCGCTGCGGTTGCTGCGGTGGGTGCTCGCGGTGGCGGGCGCGGTCGTGGCGCTGTGGTTGGGATCGGTGCTGTTGGCTACGCCGGCTTCGGCAGCGGTGGTGGTTCCGATGGCTGCGACGTCGAACCTGCTGAAGGGAGGTAAGGACAGCGGGGACAGCGGCTCGGGTGATGGTGGTGGTGATTCGGATTCCGGCGACAACGGCGGCGGCGACAATGGCGGCGACGACAACGGCGGCGGGAACGACGACGGCGGGAACAACAAGTCCGACGGCGGCGACAAGAACGACGGCGGCGACAAGAACGACGGCGGCGACAAGAACGACGGCGACAACGACGGCGGCTCGAAGTCGAATGATGACGACGGGGAGCAGAAGCAGCAGCAGTCGAAGTCGGACGATGACGGCGAGAAGAAGCAGCAGCAGTCGAAGTCGGATGATGACGGCGAGAAGAAGCAGCAGCAGTCGAAGTCGGATGACGACGGCGAGAAGAAGCAGCAGCAGTCGAAGGTCGATCGGCAGCGCGAGGACTCGGACGAGGATTCCGACAAGGGCTCGGACGACAAGGGTGCGGACAAGGCCGTCGAGGTGAAGGCGGAGCGGAAGTCCGGCGATCAGGACGACGCGGATTCCGGCGACGACAAGGGCTCGGCGAAGCGGGTCACGGCTGCCGATGTGGAGCAGCTGCGCGATCAGTTCGCGACTGACGCCAAGGGTGTGAAGGAAGAGATCGAGCGGCGCCTGGGCGTCACCGACAGTGACACCGACGCTGACCGCGATGACGACGGTGAGGGTGCGGACGGCAAGCGTGCGACGAGCGGCAAGGACCGCTCCGGCGCCGCGGCCGACGGCGCTGAGGACGACAGCAAGGACAGCGACACCGACGCCTCGAAGCGGGCCCGCACGACCTCGAGCGAGGACGGCGAGAGCCACGGCAAGGCCGACCGCGCCAACGGTGAGGAACTGCGGAAGACCGTCGCCGGAATCGTGCGCGACACGGTTGACGGGTTCACCGGCAAGGATCACGACGGTGATGAAGCCGGCGACGATGACGGCGATCGGATCTCGGGCCTTGGGAAGAAGATCGAGGAGAAGGTCCGGGACAAGGTCGAGGACGTGCTGCGCGATGCGGCGTCCCGTGCCGGTGCCGATTCTGCGAACTCCGACGATTCGGATTCGGCTGGTTCCGATGCCCGTCAGGGCAAGGGCGACCGCACCGGCAAGGCGTCGGGCAGCGACTCGGACGAGGGTCGGGCTGAGGCTGCGGTGGCGTACGCGAAGAAGTCGGTCCAGGAATGGGGCGAGTTCGGCGAGCAGGTGTGGGACAAGGTCGACGCGGTGCGTTCGGCTGCGCGTGATGGCGGGGATGTCAAGGGCGCGGTCAAGGACCTGGTCGACACCGCCTCGGACGTGCCTGGTGATGGCCGGCACGCGGAGCAGGTCGGCAAGGCGGCCGCGGAGTTCGCGGCGGACTACGCGGTGCGCGCGGTCGATGAAGCGGGCAAGGACTCGGGTAAGGATTCGGCCAAGAACGTGAGTGCGGTCGTTGACGGGCAGCGCTTGTCGGCGGAGTGCGCGGGCTCGGCTGCGGACTGTGCGGGCGTGGGGAACGCGCAGTCGGCGCAGTTGTTGAGGTCGGGTCGGGGGCCGCCGTCGCGGCACGGGGATGACTACGGTCGGTCATCGCGCCACGGTGGCGACGACTACGGCGACGATGATGATGATGATGATCAGCCGAACGGGACTGATGACTACCTGAACGACCGGATCGCGGCGGATCAGGGTGCGAAGGATCTGGCGGCGGCGAAGAAGGATGCCGACGCGGGGAAGATGACGGCGGCGGATTACGCGGCCGAGGAGAAGGCGCAGTCGCAGCGTGCGGACAAGGCCGCGGCGGCGCGTCAGCAGATCGATGATGACGATGCGCAGCTCGTGGATGATGTCGTGGATGGGCACGCGGAGCTGTCGAGTACTCAGGCCAAGTTGGACGCTGAGGCGAAGAAGGTCTCGACCGGCGCGGTGAGCGCCGATGCGCACGAGAAGAACGTGGCTGCCTATGACGAGCGCCGCGACGAGGTGTACGAGCAGACCGACCAGCTGCGGCAGGCGACGGGTCGTGGGTCGCCGGACACGGTCTCGGATGCTGGTGATGGTGCGGCGGCGGGTTGTGGCGCGAGTGGTGCGTTCGTGGAGTGCCGTGCGGTGTCCGCGGATGATCGTGAGCAGGGCCGCTCCGGCGACGACGGCGATCAGGGTGATCGGGGTCAAGGGGACAGGTGTGTCGCCTTGGCGGGGGTGTCGTCGGGGTGTGGCGCGTCGGCCGGGTCGGGCGACAGCACGGCGAGTGCGTCGTGTGATCTGAACGCCGGGTCGTGCAGTTCGTCGAGCCGCAAGGGTGAGGGCGACGACGCGGTCGTGGCCAATGCCCGGTTCGAGTTGGGCAAGGGCGACGGCGGCGCGAGTACCCGGGCGACCAGTGATGGCGCGACGATGGCGTGCCGCTCCTCCGGTGGTGGCTGCAGTGGTGACACCACCGGCCCGCCTCAGCAACGCGATGGTGTCCCGGCTACGCGGGACAAGACTGCCCAGTCCGCGTCGTGCACCGGCAGTTGCGGGATCGACGGGCTGGCCGACCGGCAGGGTGCAGAGGGCAACTGCTGGTCGCAGACCGGTACCTGCGACGCGAGCAGCACCGGGCGCGACACCGACACCGCTGACAACGCTGACGACAAGGCGACCGCGGTGAACGCGGTGGCCGGTCCGACCGAGCAGCGCTCCGGCGAGGCCAAGGCCACCGCCAAGTGCGGCACGACCGCGGGTGGTTGCGACATCTCCACCCGGGTGCGGGTGGACGAGCAGGCTTCCGCCGACGCGACCTCCCGGTGCAACTCCGGCGCGACCGGCTGCACCGGTACCGCGGCGACCACCGCCAACGGTGCACACACCGAGACCCCCGCCACCGTGGCGGCTGCCGCTACTGCGGTGAAGCCGCGGACGCGGGCGACCGATGCTGCTGCCGATTGCGCGATGACCGCCGGCGGCTGCTCGGCCCACGCCGGTGCCGACGCCGACAGCGGTGACGAGGGCGCGGCGCAGGCGACCGTGCAGATCGACGGTTCGGGCCGCGGCGCGACCGCGACGGCGTCGACCGCGGATGGTGTGGCCACGACGCGGGACGGGTCGGGCAAGGCCGACTGCACCGTGGCTGCCGGTTCCTGCGGCGCGAGCTCGGACACCCGCGCGGACAACCCCACCAACACCCAGGCCGCCCGCTACACGTGGGACGCCACGACCGGCACGGTCGGGGTCACCCCGGGCGCCACGGTCGATGGTGAGGGCGTCGCGACCTCCGCGGTGAACGCGTGGGTCAACTGCGACACCGCCACCTGCACCGGCACCACGAACACCGCGACGACCGGCAAGATCGCCGCCCCCGGCGTCGCACCGGCTGCTGCTGCTACCGCTCCGGCGGCTGCCGTGACCGCGGTGCGCGAGACGAAGGCCTCGGCCACCTGCTCGACCACGGGCGGGTCGTGCGGCAGCCAGTCGCAGTCGCAGGTCGGCGACACCGCCGCCACCCCGGCCAACCGCAACGCGCTCGCCACCACCACGGCACGCACCCTGACCGCGTCCAGCAGCGCCGGCGCGAACGCTGACTGCCAGGTCCTGGGTTGTGTCGGCAAGGGCGCCTCCACCACCAGCGGTGGTGCGACCGGTGATGTGACCGGGGTCCGGGACAGCCAGGCCACCACCGAGTGCACCACCCACGGGGTGGGCGGTGGCTGCTCCACCGACACCACGACCACGATCGAGAACCGCACCGCGGCCACCGCGACCGACCCGACCACCGGGGCGAGCAACGTGTCGGGTCCGGTGTCGGTGTCGGAGGCCACCGCGAACGTGGCGTGCGCCGGCGCCACGACCGAGTGCGGTGGCACCACCACCGCGGCGACCAGCGCCCGCGACACCGCGGTCACCCCGGACGCGCGGGGCACCTCGACCACCAGCGAGTGCAAGGTGGCCGGCGGTGGCTGCACCGGCACCTCGAGCTCGGCCGCCTCGACCGCCCCCGATTACGTGATGGTCGACCCGACCACCGGTAAGGCCCTGGCCGGGCAGGCGCTGGCCGGGCCGTCCTCGGTGGCGCGTTCGGATGCGGCGCTGAACTGCCAGAGCACCTGCACCGGCTCGGTCACGACCACGACCACCGCCTACGACGAGACCACCGCGGCGCCGCGGACCTCGACCGGCACCGCGAGCTGTGCCGGTGGGACGGGTGGTTGCCAGGTGCAGTCGACCTCGACCGCGGCGACCGGCCCGGGTGCCGCGCTCGCGCTGGCCGGCGAGGGTCAGGCCACCAACGCGGCCCGGCTGGTAGCGGGACCGTCCGCGGCCTCGGTCGCGGGCGCATTGCTGATCTGCCAGGGCGCCACCACCTGCACCGGCACGGCCTCCGAGCGCGGCGACGGCGACCGACCCGAACGTGTCGCCGAACCCGCGCGGTTCGTCGAGTGAGAGCGTGTGCGAGGGCGTGACCGGCGGGCTGTGCCAGGGCGTGACGAACTCGGGTGCCTCGACCGGGCCGGACGCGAACCGGATCGCCCCGATCATGGCGGCCGCGCCGACGCAGAACGCGACCACGACGACAGAGACCACCGGCGACCAGCCGGCCGAGCAGCAGCCCCAGCCGGGGCAGCAGCCGGCGACCCCGCCGGCCCCGACCGCCCCCGGCTCCAGCGCGAACACCGGCGGCCCGACCGTCGCGGGTGCCTCGTCGTGGACCATGGCCGACGCCACGCTCGACTGCGGCGGTGCCGCCACCGGATGCGCAGGCACTGCGCGCACCTCCGCCGCCGGCTCCGAGGGGCCGACCGACGTCAACGGCGCGAACGGGGCTCGCGGTCCCCCGGAGGGTCGCTCGACCTCCTCCGGTACGTGCGTGACGACCCAGTCCGGGTGCCAGGTCCAGACCAGCTCCACCGCCGGCAGCGGCCAGGTCGTCGCCGACATCATCGCCGAGCAGAACACCGACACCGCGAAGCAGCTCGCCCAGCAGGCCACGACGGCCCGCGCGGACGCCGAGCAGGCCGAGCAGGTCGCCGCCCGCAAGGGCGCGACCGCCGCAGACATCAAGAAGGCCAAGGACGCCGCCACCGCAGCGACCGCCGCCGAGAAGGCCGCCGAGGACGCCGCGGCACAGGCTGCCAAGCCCGTGACCGACGCCCCGGCCACCTACAGCACCTCCGAGGCCGCGGCGGTGTGCACCGGTCCGGCGTGTGTCGCGGCGACCACCGGTGAGACGTCGGTCGCCGGCGCTCCGGGTTCCGCACCTGCCGTCTCCCGCACCGACGCCGCATGCAACGCCGGCGCCACCGGGTGCGCCGTCAGCAGTTCCGCCGAGGCCGTGACGCTCCGGGACAGCGGTATCCCGCTCGAGGACGGCACGACGCTCGCGGGTACCGCAGGCAGCGGCCAGACCAGCTCCCAGGCCGTCTGCCCCGACGCCGGATGCACCGCGACCGTCAACGCCGGCTCGTCTGCCGCGGCGGACGGTGCCTCGCCCAGCCCCAGCACCGCCGGCACCGCCTGCACCGGCGCTGCCGAGTGCGTGATCGGCGTCAGCGCCGGCGCATCGACCGCCACTGCTCCCGGGGCGAAGCTCGCGACCGCGACCACCTTCGCGGGCGCCCAGTGCGACGCAGCCGGCAAGCCGTGCGCGACAACTGCGCACAGCGATGTCGCCGCGCCGGGTAACAAGGCAGTCACCGACTGCGCCGGTCAGGGCTTCTGCACGACGAACGGGACCGTCACGGTCGTCGACGGCACCCCCGAGGTCAACGTCGGCTGCCAGGGCAGTGGCCGCTGCGTCGGGCACGCGGAGGGCTCGGCCCGCACCTCGGCCGGCGCCGCCGAGTACGCCGTCGACTGCACCGCTGGCGCGGGTCGCAGCTGCGACGTCGGCGGTACCGCCGCTGCCGGCCCCGACGGTGCCGGCGCCGCGCTGTCGTGCTCCGGCAGCACCTGCACGGGCACCACGTCGGCGCAGGGCGGCGGTAAGGGCACGCAGACCGCCAACGCGTCCGGCGGCTGCAGCACCGGTACCGGCGTGTGCGGGATCCAGGCCACCGTCAGCGCGGGCCCGGCGCAGGCCGCGGCAGGTGCCGGATGCGCAGGGCCGGCGGGATCCACGTGCCGCTACGACGTCTCCACGCGCAGCAACGCCTCGGCGAGCAGCGCAGGGAGCCGCGCCGACGCAGACGCGTCGGGCACCGGTAGCGGCACCTTCGGGACAGGTGAGGTCAGCACATTCGCCCAGGCTGAAGCCTCGCCGGGCGCCGCCTCGGCCCAGTCCGGCTGCGCCGGCACCGGCGTCACCTGCAGCCACTCGTTCTCGGCGTCGGCCCAGCAGTCGGCGCGCGGGGCGCGTGCGTCGGCGTCCGGCTCGGACAGCGGCGGTGCCGGCGCGGGCGGGGTAGCCGTCACCGCCCAGGCCAGCAGCGGCCGCGGCGCGGCCCAGGCCTCGGCATCCTGCTTCGGTGCCGCGAATTGCCGGCACTCCTACTCGGCCTCGATCTCGGCGTCCGCGCCCGGCGCGCACGCGTCGGCGTCCGGCTCCGGTGGGGGCGGCCAGGGCAGTGGCTCCGTCGCCGTCACCGCGACCGCGGCCGGCGGGCCCGGCTGGGCGTCGGCATCGGCGTCCTGCTTCGGTACTGCGAATTGCCGGCACTCCTACTCGGCGCACGCTTCCCAGTCCGCGGCCTACGACGGAGCGGGACCGAACGGCTCGGTCGTCCACAACCGCGCCTCCGCGAACGCGTCCGGCTCGGGCGGTGGCGGCCAGGGTGGCGGCGGAGTCTCGGTGACGGCGCGGGCCACCGCCGGACCCAACGGGGCACAGGCGATGGCGGGCTGCTCCGGCGTCTCGAACTGCAGTGCTTCCTTCTCGACGCAGTCCTGGTCGGACGCCTACTTCGACGAGCTGCACCACTCCACCGCGCGGGCGGCGTGCTCCGGTGGCGGCTCGGGCGGCTACTGCGCCACGAGCGCAGTGGCTGTTGCCGACGCGAAGTCCGCGTCCGCAGGCGCGTCCTGCGCCGGCAGCGCAGGCGTTGCGTGCTCGCACAGTTTCTCGGCCACCAGCGGGGTCGACGAAGCCGTTCCCGGCGGGCACCTCAAGGGGACGTCCACCTGCGGCTCGTCCGGTGGCATGGGCGGCAGCGGCTGCGGCACCGTCGGCTACGCCGAGGACGGCCCGGACGGCGTGCGGCTGATGCGCCTCGGCTGTGAGGGCCCCGGCTGCAAGTTCAGCGGCACCGGCGACATCACCGCGAAGAACCTGATCGCGGAGGGCAAGACGCACCAGGAGTGCAACGGCGTCGGCGACGGCTCGTGCACGATCGGCATCAAGGCGAAGCTCAGCACGGACCGCGACAAGGAGAACATCATCATCGATGTTCTCGGCTTCTGCTCCGGCACCGAGGGCGTCAGCTGCAAGGGTGACTACTCGGCCACCGTGACCAACGGCGGCATCTCGAAGGCCGTCTGCAACGGCACGGGTTCCGGCGGTTGCCACGGAGAGACCCTTACCGGCGATGGCCGACCCGTTGCGATGAACGGCGTCTGCATCAAGGACATGGCCTGTGACTGGCGGGTGGCCTCCACCAGCCAGGACCACGGCGTGTCGAAGGACGGCGAGTTCGTCGGCGACGCGTTCGCACAGTGCTCGACGTCGAGCGCGCAGGGCGGCACGGGCTGCACGACCTCGGCGCTGGTCACCGTGCTCGAGCACGGTGTGCAGGCGTCGGCCGGCTGCAACGGCGTCATCGGCACCGGCACCTGCACCTACCGCGGCGAGACGAAGGCCAAGGCCGACTCCGAGAAGAACAACGCGGACGCCAACCACAAGTGCTCGCAGGACACCGTCGGCTACTGCGGCGTGGTGAGCATGGCCCTCGCCCAGGGCGGCGACGAGGCCACCATGGGCGACGCCCAGGCCGGCGGCAGCTGCGAGGGCAGCGCGGGCACGAAGTGCGAGGGCACGTTCAACACCCACGTCGACTCCAACCGCGACACCCTCTCGAACTGCCACGGAGTCGGCTCGGGCAGCTGCCACGGAAACGCCACGCCGAAGGAGGCGTGGTCCGAGGGCATCGGCGTCGGCACCATCGACTCCGTCTCGCCGGACGAGCGCAAGGAGGGCAAGTTCAACACCGGCCCCGATGGGCCGGCGACGCGGATCGGCGCCAAGACGAACGAGACCGTCGGCCGGTGGTTCATCAATGCCTACCGCGACGTCGGGACGACGACGTACTACCTGCCCAAGAACGTCTGGAACTTCGTCGGTGACGTCGGCACGCACTTCGGGAACTGGGGCGAGCTGGCCTTCACCGGTGACGGGTCCCGGCCCGGCGAGTCGAGCGAAGCCTGGGCGGAGCGCCGGTTCCCGAGGACGGCCGCGGAGACGTACCAGAAGAACGACACGTCGGAGCAGCGGGCGGCGAAGGACGAGGCGTACAAGCAGCGGGTGTGGCCCCTCAAGGCGACGTGGGACCACAGCATGGAGACGATCGGCAACATCGTCACCGGCAAGGCGGGCGACGACCTGTACTGGAAGCCGCTGTCCACCACGATGGCGGCGCTCTCGGGACCGATGATGATCATCCCGGTGGCCAATGGGGTCGCCGGAATCTTCTTCAAGGGCGGCAGCCGTGCTGCGGCCGCGGGTGTCTTCCGCGTGGCCGCCGACGGGGCGAAGCTGTCGATCCCGCAGATCGTGGGACGCGGGGCGATGGCCACCGGCCGCGGAGCGATGCGGGTGGCCAACGGCATCTTCTCGCTGCCGTTCAAGCCGTACACGATGGCCGGGCGGGCGCTCGCCTTCGGTGCGGGCAAGGGACTCGGCTTTGCGGCGCTGAAGCTCGGGGCGCGTGCTCCGGGCCTCGCCGGCGGCCTCAGCCGGGTGGCGAACTCGTCGCTCGCCATTGCCGGCCGCACCGGCACCAAGGGGGCGATCGCCGCCTTCCGCGACCCCACGGTGACACCGCGCGCGAACCGCCCGATGGTGCTTGCCGGTGGCAAGGCCATGGACTGGGCGATGCGCAGCCTCATGGGTGGGCGCACCGGTGCGATCGCCGGCGGGTTGCGCGCCGCGACGGAGTCGACGCTCGCCTGGGGCCGTGGCTACGGGCCGCGCAACTCGATCGAGGCGGGCCGCAACGCGAGCGCCGATCCGCTGGGCAGCGCGATGAACGGCAGGATGCGACTCCCCGCCGAGATCGTCGCCAAGAACCTGCCCAAGGGCCGCACGCTCGCCGAGGAGATCGCGAAGCAGGACAAGTACGAGATCGTCACCGACCCGGTCGTCGGGCGCCCGCTGGTCGTCGAGAAGGGCACGATGGGCCCGGGCGTCGAGTCGCTGCGGATGAACGCCGGCGAGACCCGACCCGGCCCGAACGCGGCCGGCAAGGACGAGGCGGGCGTGAAGGGCGTCGAGCCGGTTGCGCCGGGCGCGAAGCCGGTCGAGCCGGGAGCTCCGGGCGGGAAGCCGGTCGAGCCGGTTGCACCGGGCGGGAAGCCGACCGAGCCGGGTGCTCCTGGTGGGAAGCCGGCAGAGCAGGGCACTCCGAACAACGGTGCCAAGGACGGCGAGGGTGGGCGGCCCGCGCAGGAGGGCGCTGCCGACCCGTTCGCCGCGAAGCCGGCGGATCGCGCCGCCGTCGCCGAGGAGGTCGCGAACCACGGGCTGAAGTTCTTCCGGTCGAAGGAGCAGCGCGCTGCCTTCCGCGCGATGACCCCGAAGGAGCGCGCGACGTTCATCGGGGACCCGAAGAAGGCCGTGCAGTGGGCCAAGTCGGCGCTGGGCTTCGCCATCGAGCGGCTCGGTCGCCCCCTCGTCGAAGCGAAGCTCAAGCCGGGCGACGTCCTGCTCACCAACGTCCTCGTCGAGTTCGTCGCGAACAACAAGAAGGGGAAGTTGTCGAAGTCCCCCTTCCCCGACTTCGACTTCGTGGTGGTCAACGGCAAGCGCGCCGTACTGGTGGTGAGTGCCAAGGGCACGTTCGGTGAGTTCAACGTGCGCCGCGAGAACGGTCTGTTCTACAAGCTCGTCAAGGAGATCCCGACCGACGTCGCCGGCCTGCGCAAGTGGTTGGAGGACAACCCCAAGGCCAAGCTCGGGCAGACGTTCCTCGACAACCTGACCGGCGTGCAGGTCCGCGTCAACGGCAACGAGGTCTACACGCTGGCGAAGTTCCGCGAGCAGTTCCTGGAGAACACCACCAAGGTCTCCGACGTCCCGATCAAGTCGCTGACGCCCAAGGATCCGCTCTCCGAGGGTTTCCAGCTGGGTGTCACGCGCGAGCAGCTGGTCAACGAGATGATCGCCGCGACCGAGCGCCGGATCACCGAGAAGGACGGGCCGGAGGGGCCGGCCGCGGGCGGCGTGTCGCGCGACAACGGCCCGGACAACGGCCCGGACAAGGGCCCGAACGACGGCGGTCCCGGGAACTCGACCCGGCGCGGCCCCGTCGACGAGCCGATCGCACCGCCGGCGCCGTCCGGGTCGAACGCGACGGGCGGGAACGGTGGCCGTGGCGTCGATGGCGGCGGCACCGGCGCCGGCGTAGCCCCCGAGGGCGCCGGCGCGCCGAACGCCACCGGTAGCGCACTCACGACTCCGCAGGGCGCTCAGGTGCCCGCGGTGCTCAAGCACACCAACACCGGTCCGTCCCCACCGCACAGCACGCGCAACGATCCCGCACCCGCGAACGGCGGGCAGACCCTCCACTCCGTGCCGGCACCCGCCGGCAAGGTGACCACCCCGAAGGGCGACAACCAGGCACCGAAGAACGAGCAGCCCTCCGCACCTGCGGAGAACCCCAGCACCCCCGGTGGACCGTCCGCGAAGAGCACTCCCGCGGAAGGCCAGCAGGGTGTGAACACGGCGGGCCCGACGTCCACGTCGGCGCCCACCGAGACGTGGAGCTACGTCAGGCAGCCCAACGTCGAACCGAAGTCGGCCAAGCCCTGGATCACCGGGGTGAAGAAGTCGATCGTCGCCGGTGTGACCACGGTCGTGCTGTTCCTCGGGAACGTCACCGCGTTCGAGCCGGGTGCGATGCGGGCTCCCGCCCGTGCCGCGGACACGGCGATCTCGAAGGTTGTCGATGCCCCCACCGGCGCAGCGTCCCTGAAGGACGCGCGGACCGGCGGGAAGGCGACGGACAAGGCCGGCACCGACCAGCAGCAGCGCACCAGCGGAACCGAGCAGGGCGAGGTCGTCCGTCCCGCGAGCGACAAGGGCCCGGCGAACCCCCGCGGCCCGGGCCGCCCCGGCTACATGCCTGCCCACGACGTGCTCGTCTACGACATCCGGCTCCGCTGGGAGTTCGGCCCGGCGTTCCCGCGCGAGATCGGTTGGTCGACCGACGTGCTCGGGGAGGTCGCGAACCCGCGGTTCGAGGTGGGCGGCACGCAGCCGCAGTTCCAGCAGGTCGTGATCGGCGAGATCGGCATCGTCCTCCGGGCAGACACCCGCAACGAGTGGAGCTCCCGCCGGCTCACGGTCGCTCCGCAAGGCGTCTCCGCCCGGATGTGGGAGCGGCTGCTGCGGACGAGCGGTGAACGCAGCCCGTACGCCTCGAAGATCGAGCAGCTCGAAGGGGCCAGCGACCACTTCCGGAACGCGTGGCGCCACCGTGCCGCCACCCCGGAGGAGCGCCGCCAGTACGTGGAGCTGCAGCGCGGCATCAGGTTGCTGCGCGAGCAGAAGACGCCGGTGACCGAGCAGGATCTGCAGCAGATCCAGGACATGCAGCTCGCCACCGAGGGCCTCCAGGGCCAGTGGCGCCGGCGCGGGGCCACGGCGGAGGACGACATCCGGTTCGACGCGCTGCAGCGCGGGATCGAGCGGCTGCGTGCGCAGGAATCGGCGACGGCGGCCGACCGTGCGACGGACCGCGCCGCGGCGCTGGAGAAGATGCGCGAGCTCCGCGAGGCGGAGCGCGATCGTCGGACGAGGGCGTCGGCCGACCGCACCGCCGCAGAGGACGCGATCCGCGCCGACGCGCGCCGCAACGCCGACACCCGGGCCGCCGACGAGCTGGATCGGCAGAGCCGCCAGGAGCGCGCGAAGAACGCCAACGTGCTGCGGCTGCTGAACATGCCGAAGCCGAAGCGGTCGTCCCCGCTGTACCAGCAGTGGCGCTCCGCGCAGAAGCACGGCCGCGCCGTAGAGCAGCGGATCGCGGACATGGAGAAGCGGGCCGCCGAGATCCGGGCCCTGGCCATGGAGGTCGCCGACCACGTCGCCGAACAGCGGATCGCCGAGCTGCCGTCGAGTCACCGCAAGACGGACGCCCAGCTCGCCACCACGCGGGCGATCTACCGGATCATCGCGGCGCTGACGATGGCCGAGGACAGCGACTGGACGGTCATCGCGGAGGTCCTGGAGCGGCTGAAGAGCCTGCCGCAGCGCGACCTGCACGCCTACCTGCGCGGACTGGCGCGGCTGACCGGTCAGCAGGACCAGGAGAAGGTCGGCGCCGTCGTCGACCGGTTCGGCAAGCGGGTCCGGATCACCTGGACCAGCAGCGCTGCCCGCGACGCGATCGCCGCGGCCGTGCAGGAGTGGGCGGCCGCAGAGGCCGGTCTGCCGGCCCCGGCCACCCGCTGGACGATTACCGCGCTGAGGCTGCGCAAGGCTGCGATCAGGATCGCGGCGCTCGGCGTCGTCGCCGGTGTGGGGACGGGCGGGAGCGCGCTGGTCGGCGGCGCCGTGCTGGCGACGGCGTTCGCCGCGCTGGTGGCGGGCGTGCTGCGGGCGCTCTCCGCGAACCGGGTACTGGTCGGCAAGCAGGCCGAGGATGCGAAGACCATCCGCGGGCCGCCGTCGCTGCGCCGCACCCTGGCCGCCGCTCTGGTCGGCCTCATCCCGACGACGCTGCTCGCCGCCGACCTGGCGCTGCGGCAGCCGGGTCCCGCAGTGTGGATCACGGCCGCGGCCGTGACGATGCTCGTCGCCTTCGTGGCGAAGATCGTCTCCGCGCAGCCGCGCGCTGCGGCGCGCGTCGCCCGCGACGTGCTGCGCCCCCGCGCCCCTGGTCTCGTGACGGCGCTTGGCGGCGGTGTCGCCTTCGCGTTCGCGGTGGCGGGTGTGGGCCTGCCGGCCGTCATGCTGGCGGTCGGGTTCACCGCGATGGCCCGCGTGGTCGCCCGGGCGGCGATCACCCCGGAGCGGGCCGCACCGCGGCGCCTGGTCCGCTACACCGGTACGTGGACGATCACTGCTGCCGAGCTGCGGCAGGCACCGCGCACGACCCAGAGCGCGACGACCGGTGGCGCGCTCGCCATCGGCGGTCTCGACAAGGCGACGACCGCCGTCGTCGGGGATGCGCTGGAGCGGATCCGGGCGCGCCGGACGGGCGGGCGACTGTTCAGCCCGTACCAGCCGCGTGGCCCGCCGCGGCAGCTGACCGTGACGTCCGGGGAGCTCCAGGCGGAGCTCGTCGCGGGCGGCACGGCTCCGGCCGTCGCGGCGGATCTCGCTGCACGGCTCGTGATGTTCGGGCTGCGGACCGGCCCGGGCACGGTCGTGATCATGTCCGGCCGCGAGGCCGAGCTGCGCCGGCTGGGCCGGTTCGACGAGGCGCTGCGCCACGAGCAGCAGCACCTCGACGGCACGTTCGACGCGCTCCCGAAGGCTGCGCACGACGACCACGCCGGCGAGATCCTGCGCGGCATGGCGGCGCGGCCCGGCACGATCGTCGCGCCGCGCCGGCTGGCCGTCGCGATCGGCAAGGCCATGGCCGCGGTCGCGATCGCCGTTGCCGCGCTCCTGGGCCCGCTCGCCGGTGCCGCAGCGGCGTTCGTCCCCGGCCTCACCCAGGTGATGCAGGTCGACGCCCGGACCGCGACGACGATCACGTCCGCGCCCGGCGACACCTGGGCCCGGCTCGCCGCCCGCCTGCCCGGTGTGACCGCGGGCCAGTTGGCCGCCGCGAACCCGACGGTCCAGGCACGGGCCGACGGAACCCTGCCCGCCGGCTCGCCCGTGGCCGTTCCTGAGGGCTGGACCGGCGAGATCCTGGTGCTGCGCACCGACAACCTCAGCGCGCTGGCGAACCGCTTCGGGATGTCGCCGGAGCAGCTCGCGGCGCTGCAGGGCGGCCGTTTCCGCGGAGCGGACGGCGGGCTGGATCCGGCGAAGATGCGGCTCATCCACCCGGAGGAGCGGTTCCTCGTCGTCGTCATCGCGCCGACCCCGCCGGTCGTGCAGACGCCCCCGAACACGCCCCCGAACACCCAGCCGAACAACCCGCCGGCCACCGAGCAGCACACCCCGCCGGCGGACAACGGATCGCACGACCACGGCAACACGCCCGTCGCCGAGGCGGGCCGGACAGGTGGCCTGCTGGGTGCCGCGGGTGCGCTCCTCGGCCTGCTGCCGTTCGGCATGCTCGCGGCACTGGCAGCGGCCGCACTGGCCGGCGCCGGTGTCCTCATCAACGCCGCCACCGCCCGGTGGACCCGTGGCCCGCCGGTGCTGCGGGGGGTCCTGCGCACGCTCGGCGGCGGCACCGTCGCCGGCGGTGCGCTCGTGGCGCTGGGCGCGGGCGGTGGCCCGGCGCTGGTCGCCGGCGCGGCCGCGGCCGTGGTCGGCATGGTGGTCGGTGCGGCGCTGCGCGCGAAGAACCCCACCTGGATGGTGAACGGGCGGTTCGGTCCGTTGCGCCGCGCGCTGTCTGCTGCATCGCCGGCCGTCGTGCTCGTCGCGACGGTGGCCGTCGCCGGTGGTGGTCCGGCGCTGGCCATCGCTGCCGCGGCGGGGGCTCTGGCCGCGGGGCTGGGCCGCCTGGTGCATCAGCGCATCGTCAGCGGTGGGCTGCGGGTGTCGGTGACCGCTGGGCTGATGCTGGTCGCGCTCGCCGCCCCGTTCGGGGTGCAGGGGATCATCGCTGCGGCGCCGACGGCACCGCAGATCCAGTCCTGGACGGCGATCGGGCTCTTCGGCGTCGGGTACGCGCTGGCCGCGGTGGTCGTGCTGGTCAAGGACCTGCGGGCGGCCCGGGCGGAGAGCCGGGATCGGGAGCAGAACGCCGGCATGCCGGGCACCGCGAAGGAGGTGCTGCGCCGGCTGCGGCTCGCGTTGGGCAGCCAGGCCGGCGGCGACGCCGTCGTCGGGCTGATCGAGGCCGAGCGGAACCTCGCCGAGGCCGGCAACGGCGCCGGGCGGCGGCGCGCGCTCGCGGCTCGGGATCGCGCCGCAGCGGCGGTCGGTCGGACGGTCGGACGGCTGCTCACCGACGCTGTGCGGCATGGTGTCACCGACCGGCAGCTGGCCCGGGCGCTCGGCGTGCCCACGGTCGTGGCCACGATCCTGATGGCCGGGGCCCGTTCCGAGCTCCCGGTGGCGACGGCGACGCGCAAGGAGCCGGTCGTCACCCACCGCGATCTGGCGGTGCTGCGCGACCGCGTGGCCGCGGCCGTGGGGGAGGTCGAGGACGCCCGGATGCGGCTGGCCGTCGAGGACGCGCTGGTCGTCGACATGCGCGACGAGGTCCTGCGGACGATCAAGTTCGGGGTCCGCTGGCTGATGCACCCGCAGGGCCGGCGGGCGGGTGGCCCGGCCGAGCTGCGTCGGATCGCGCAGGCTCTGGGTATCCCGCTCGTCGTCGCCGAGGCCTACGCAGCCGATTCGACGATCCCGGCCGACGTGCCGCCGGAGGTCGGTGGCGCGCCGGGCAAGCACCGCGGGTTCGCCAGTGATCTGGCGCTCGTGACGGCCGCGTTGCAGCGGTCGCGGTCCGCGCTGGCCGGGGCCGAGCGCCGGCAGTCCGGCTCCGCCGGCGAGTGGCGGGCCGCGCTCGCGGGCTTCCGGCGCGAGATCAGCGCCGCGGTGCAGGCCGCGCTGGACGCCGGCCAGGACCCGCGTGCGGCTACCCACGCGATCGGCGCCCGCGCCACTGCCCTGCCGGCCCTGACCGGCGGCTCGACGGGCACGGGCGGGTTCGGCGCCGCTCTGGCCGAGTACCCGACCGGCGCACCCGACCTGCGCCCGGTCGCGGTCGTCGCGGCGCCGGTGCCCGCGCCGGGGCTGCGCGAGTGGCTGGCGCAGCGGATCCGCGGGCCACCGTGGGCGCACCGCCTGCGCACCGGCGCCCGGGCCGTTCTGCGGACCGCGCTGCTGGCGGAGCAGGATTCCTGGACCGCGTGGCAGCGGCTCGACCGCGAGGCGCTGGACGCGCAGGACCGCTACCGCGCGGTGACCGAGGCTGCCGTGGAGCAGGCCGGTGGGCTGCTGGGGATCATCGGTCGTAGCGGGCACCAGCTCGCGCCGGTCGACCAGCGGGCCGACTGGCGGACCCGCCGCGCGGCGCACCTGGCCGTCGTGGCCGAGCTGCAGGCCGCGGGCACCGAGGCGCGCGCCGCTGCGGAACGGGCCGCGCAGGCGCGGAAGCAGTGGATCGACGCCATCACCCCGGCCGTCAAGGCGGCCGGGAAGGCCGACCTGCCCACCGTCTCGATCATGCGGCTGACGGGCTTGAGCTGGCCGACGGTCTCGGAGATGACCGGGATCGCCCGACCCGACCCCGGCAAGCGCAACAAGTTCTGGGACCCGATCTTCACGACGTGGATGCATCTGCAGGGTCGGTCCGCGTCGCGGGAGCTGACCGAGCTGCCGGACGGGCGGGTCGTGTCGACGGCGTGGCTGCGCGATCAGCTGCGCGCCGGCGGTGTCGAGTCCCTGGAGATGGTCGACCGGCGGCTCCTGGAGAAGCTGGGCCTGTCGCGGATGCCGGTGTTCGACCTGTCCGACGGGCACTTCCACCACATCGGCTACGACGACCCGCGGGCTACGAGCATCGCCCGGTTCCTGCAGCGCCTGGCCGATGACAACCACCAGGGTGTGATCACGTTCCACCCGATCCCGCAGCGCGGCAAGGGCGTATCGACCACGGGCGGGATGTTCTACTACGCGGTCGCCAACGCGCTGACCCTCGGCCTCGTCTACCACGTGCCGATGCTGCAGATGTGGGGCACGTTCCCCGACGTCCGCCTGGTCGACGCGGTGCGCCGCCTGCCGGCGCACCTGAGGTGGCGCGCCGTCATGGGGGTTACCGGGGCCCGGCTGGACATCGCCGGCGCCGAGGGCTACCTGCAGACGATCGCCATGCTCAACCCCGACCTGGCGGTGATGGTCGGCGAGACCACGATCGCCAAGGAGGCGGTGCGCGACCTGCTCGGTGACGAGGGGATCCACATCCTCAACCCGGAGTGGGAGCGTCAGGTGCGCCGGGTGGTCACGGCGGCAGGGATCCTCCGCCGTCTGGTCGCCGACCCGCGCAGCGGCCTGACCGCCGCGGACCTCCCGGTCGCGCTGCGGGACCTGCCCCGCACCGCCCCGGCCCGCATGATCAAGAAACTGCTGGGCGAGATCGACGCGATCCGCGAGTTGCTCGCCGCCAACGGGCACGCGCGGGAGGCCGCCCAGCTGCTGTCCCACGCGGAGCTGAAGGCGCTGCCGGAGCACAACCCGCACGTCGCCGAGCTGCTGCGGGCCTCGTCCAAGATCGGCTACCTGGTGGTGCTGCACAACGACTGGGGTCTGGCGCGGATCCTGGCCGACGGCCGGTTCGGCGAGGAGACCCCGGACGAGCGGTTCGGGATGCCGCTGCTGGCTCTGCTCAAGAAGTTCCCGAAGTCGAAGGTGATCCTGGCGCACCTCGGTGTGGGCAAGTGGACGACCTTGTCGGTGGAGCACCTGGAGCTGATCGGCAAGATCCTTTCCGACCGGGCGTACGACCACGTCTCGTTCGACATCTCGTGGAACGAGGTGGCGCGGCACCTGCAGGCCACCCCCGAGATCACCGACGCGTTCATCCGGCTGGTGCGCAAGCACCCGACCCGGATCGTGTTCGGGTCGGACGCGGTGAAGCCGGAGTCGAACCCGCAGTACTACCGCCACGCGCACGACATGGAGCGGATCTTCAAGCGGATCCGCGACGAGCTGGGCATGGACGCGTTCCACAACGTGCGCCACGACAACCTGGAGCGGCTGATCGCGTCGGCACGGGCGGACGTGCAGCGCTGGGCGTACGTGCAGTGGCGCTCCGGGCTGTGGGACGAGTTCCTGAAGACCCTCGATGCCGACCGGCAGGCGGTGATCCGCGACTTCCTGATCCGCTACGAGCTGAAGGTCGGCGCGCCGAACCCGGCAAAGGTCGCCAAGATCGACCTCGTCGACCCGGCCACGGTGTTCGATCCGGCGCGCAACGGCTCCGACCAGGCCCGCAACCTGGTGATGTGGACCAAGGCGGTCAACCACCGGGTCACCGCGGGCCGGTTGATCTCGCCGAAGCTGATCATGGCGTCGATCAAGGCGGCGAAGGCCAGCAAGCAGTCGCTCAAGGCAGCGAAGGCCGACCGCAAGGCCACGGAACAGGCGGCGCGCGAGGGTCTGGACCTGGCCACCGACGCGGACGGGCTCGGCCTGCGTGACGCCGACGGGAAGGCGCTGACGCTGGAGGCGTTGATCGCCGGGCACCAGTCCCTGCGGGCCACCGGCAAGGCGAAGGTGGCGAAGCGGGTGATCCAGCAGGTGCAGCGCACCGAGCTGGCCCAGCGGGCCGACAACGCCGAGATCGCGAAGCTGCGCCGCAAGTTCATCATCCTGACCGGGGTCGCGACGGTCATCACCGTGGCCGGTCTGGCGGCGGGCGCGGTCTGGCTGCTGCCGCTGGCGCCGGCCGCGGCCGGCTGGGCGTACGCGATCCGGGGTTCGCTGAACGTCTACCGCACGGTCTACGCCCAGGAACTGCGGGTGATGACCGAGTCGATCCTGGAACGCGAGCAGGTCGACCGCGACACCATCCGCAACCTGATCGAGGTCATCGGCAAGTACGCGGCACTGGACGGTGTTCCGAACTGGCGGCTGACCGGTTTCGACCGGGTCGCCAAGGAGGTCATCGCCGCTGCGGAGGCGCTGCTCGAGACGCCGCTGGGCGCCGAGGAGACCGTCCGGTCCCGCCTCGAGACCTCGCTCGCCGAGTTCTCCACCTTCCTGGACAAGGCCGGCAGCGTCCTCGGCGTCCAGGCCCAGTCGCTCTACGGGCTCACCCCGAACGCCGGCCTGCTGGGCCGGACCGTGCACACCGCACTGGCCGGCACGTTCGTGGTCAACCTCGCGCTCCACGTCGGCAGCACCCTCACCGCGCTGGCGGCCGGAGACCTGCTCGGTGTGGCGGTCAACGGGGTGTTCGCGTTGGCGGACACGCTGTTCCTGGTGCAGGCGTTGCCGGCGATGGTCGCCGGCTGGGTGGGCTACGACCCGAACCTGACCCCGCGCATCCGCGCCGTCGCGCAGGCGTTCGCCATGCCGGTGATCACGGTCGCGAACTTCCTGTTCTCCATCCAGGTCGCCTTCGAGTGGCACAGCCCGATGGCCATCGCCGGGGTCGCGCTGACCGTGTCCTCCGCGTACCTGTCGTGGCTGGGCATCGCCGCCGAGCTGCGGCTGGGACGCATCGCCCCGCGCAAGGGCGTGATCGCCAACCTGGTGCTGGCCTCGAGCCTGCTCGCCTTCGGGCTCCACGCGATCGTGCCGGGCGGTGGTTGGCTGCCCGTCATCGGCGCGACGGTGGCTGGGTCGGTGGCCATGTTCGCCATCTCGAAGATCGACGACTGGCGGGCCGCGAAGCGACGCGGCCCGCCGCCGGCCCGGGAACGTCGCGATGCCACCGACGCCGACCTGACTCGCATCACCGGTGAGGCGCTGGCGAACCCGAACGGGCACGGGTACGTGCTGGTCGCACCGCGCGATCGGCTGCGGGCCTACGGCCTGGACCTGCGCTCCGCGCCCGGCCAGGCGACGGTCGTGATCCACGGCGACGAGGGCGGGTTCTGGTACCTGATCGACGGCGTCGAGGTGCGGCTGACCGGGGATCAGCTGGCGCGGGTGCTGGCCGATCTCGGGATGCCGGCCGGGGCGATCGACGCGCTGGTGCTGTGCACCTGCACGGTCGGGGTGAACCCGGACGGGCCGGTCGGCGACCTCTCCCGCGCGCTCGGGCTGCCGGTGATCGCGGCGACCACGCCCGTGACCGTGCACGCGCACCCGCAGCTCGGTTCGCGGGTGGAGAGCGCCGGCGACTGGGTCCGCGTCGACGGTGACCAGCCCGTCCAGGTGGTTCCGGCGCCGGCAGCGCTGACCGATCCGATCACCGTCCACGGCGCGCAACGGGTCGGCGCCTCCGGGGTGCGGCTGCCGATCGAGCCGCGCGCGCCGCCGGTGCTGGCCGGCGGTGCCTCCGCGGCCGTCCAGCAGATCTTCGACCGGGTCGTGGCCCAGGTCGGTCGGGCCCTGGAGGCGACGGCCGAGCGGGCGCTCTACCACGCCGATCCGGCCGCGTACCTCCGCGGCGCGGGGTGGATCCGCAACGTGCGTGGCGCGGCCGTGGAGGAGCTGGCCCTCGACGTGATCGGGGCGGCGGAGATCGGCCCGGGTGACGTCCTGCTCAAGAACGTGCGGGTGCTGCCCGAGCGGGCTGACCACACCCGGCTCGGCGACATCGCCGAGATCGACTACCTGATCATCGGCCCGTCCGGCGCGCGGATGGTGGTCAGCGTCAAGAACCGCGCCGCGCTCTCCCCGCAGGAGAAGCAGGAGCGCGAGGACAAGGAGCGGCGGCTGCTCGACACCCTGTACCGCACGCCTGCCGATCCCGACGGTCTGCGGCGAGCCCTGCAGGAGCAGATCACCGATCTGAGCGCGGCGGCCTTGGCGGACATCGTCCGGGCGGTCGTGACCTTCGAGAAGGGCGGCCGAGCCGAGGAGCTGCGGCTGGACGCGTTCCACCGCACGTACCCGGGCAGCGGCCACGCGGGTGTCGCACTGAAGCTGCTCACCCCGGAGGGCGAGGAGGCCGACCTGCACGTCGCGCTGACCTCGGCCGAGATCACCGCCGAGGCCATCGCCGCGGTCGATCGTCGGGTGCACGTCCTGGACCGGGCGGTCCGCGAGGCCACCGACGCGGATCTGGCGCGCATCGTCGGTGAGGCGCTGGTGCACCCGAACGGGCAGAGCGCGGTGCTGGTCGCGCCCGGGGACCGGCTGCGGGCGCTGGGCCAGCGGCTGCGGACCATCGCCGGCGAGGTGACGGTCGTCGTGCACGGCGCGCGCGACGGGTTCCGGTACGTCATCGACGGGGTCGAGGTCCGGCTGACCGGAGCACAGCTGGCGCGGGTGCTGACCGAGCTCGGCATCGGTGCCGGACCCGGTGACCTGGTGCTGTGCGCGTGCGCGGTGGGCGCCGACGCTGGTGGTGCGGTGCGGGAGTTGTCGCAGGCGATGGGCCGTCGGGTCGTCGCGGCGACGGCGCCGGTGATCGTCGCTGCGGCAGGGCCGGCGAAGGCCAAGGTCCAGTCCGACGGCGGGTGGGTCCGGGTCGGCGCCGACGGCACAGCGGTGCCGGTCCCGGCGCCGCCGGCGCTGGTCAACCCGCGCAACGCGCCCCAGGACCAGACGGTGGGTCCGCGGGACGAGTGGCTGCCGTTCCAGCCGCGCGGACCGCCGGTGCGGGCGGGTGGCAGCGCGGTCGACCGCCCGGTCGGCGCGGCCGCGCGCACGGCGGCGGTCGCCGGGCGTGTGGCGGTGGTCGTCGGTGCGGTGGCTGTGTCGATGCTGCTCTCCGCCGGCCCGGCGAGCGCCGCGACGGGTGTGGGGTTGCCTGCGGTCGTCGGCTCGGCCATGGACTGGCTCGTGGGCGCCTTCGTGGTCTACGAGGTCGTCGACCACATCGTGCACAAGATCCGGGCGAAGCGGCTCGCGCCGTGGGCTGAGCAGCTGGACGGTTGGGCGGACATCGCCGAGCGTCCGGCCGCCCGGCACCAGCCGCCGACCCCGGCGGGCGTGCTGACGACGGTGCTGCGCCTGCTCGTGCGGGACGGCCGGGTGCCGCTGAGCGATCTCGGGCTCGTCGATCTCGCCGAGCCCCGCCGGGCGGACCTGCCGCTCCGGCGGGCCGCGCGGGAGACCCGGGTGCTGACGAGCCGGGTGGTGAGGGGGCTGGTCGATGCCGGGTTGCTGCGGCTGGTGGACGGTCCGCGCGGCCCGGCGCTGGTGCCGGACGGGCCGTTCGCCGCGTTGTGGGCGCGCGCGCCGCAGGAGCTGCGCGCGGCCTTGGCGGCCGATCCGGCGCGGGTGCTCGACGGCCGTGTGCACCGGCTGTCGACCGGGCAGCTCGCCGACGTCGTTCTGGTGGTGCTGCGGGAGGCGGTGTGGGACCAGGCCGTGGTGCGGCCGAGCCTGCTCGCGCGGGTGCCGCTGTGGCTGCGCGGAGGTCGAGGGGCGTTGCGGGCGATGTTCGCCCCCGTCCGCGCCGTGAGCCGGGAGATCGACGGGTTGGCGCGCGAGCTGGAGGCCGGCAAGCGCCGGCTCGCGGTCGCGACGCGGAACGCGGGTCGGATCGAGGCTGCGGGTCGGGCGCGGTCGGCGGCGACACTGCGGTTGCTGGCGGCCGCGGGGCCGGCCGCGTGGGGTGCGGGCCTGCGCTGGGGGTGGGCCGCGTTCCGGCACGGCCGGTCGGTGCGGCGGTTGCCGGCCGAGCTGCGGGCCGGTGGTCCCGACCGGGCGGTGGCCGTGCTGACCGGGGAGATCGCTGAGACCGAGGCCAGGGTGCGGGCGGCGCAGGTCCGGGAACGGGCGGCCGCAGCGGCCGCGACGGCGAACGCGGCAGCGGCCGGGTACACCCGGCGCCAGGTGACGCCCGTCCGAGCGGCGGCCATGCTGGGGTGGACGGCGCGGTTGCGCTCGCCGGTGGCGGGCGCGTTCGGCGCGTTCGCCGGGCAGGCCGCGGGCGCACACATGTACGCGTCGGCCGAGTACGCGGCGCACTTCGGGCAGTCGGTCGGGTGGGTGACCGGCCAGGGCGCGATCGGGACGTCGGTGACGGCGGTCGGCGGGCTGGCCGCGGCGTCGCTGGGCGACCGGCTGATCACGACGATGGCGCCGATCGTGGCGCTCGGACTGGCCGGGTCGCTGGCACTGGTGGTGATCGGCGGGGTCGGGCTCGCGGCGGTGTTCCTGCCGTCGGTGATCCTGGTCGGGACGATGGGCGTCGCGGGCGGGTTGGCGCGCGGCCGGATGGATCGCTACCACCCGGCGGCGGCCGAGGTGAAGGACACCCGCGACGCCCAGTACGAGACCGCGTTCAAGGCGGTGCAGTTCGGGGCTCCGGTGCTGATCGCGCAGGGGGCGGCCGTGATCGGGGTGGCGGCGACGTCGCTGCTGCTGGCCACGATCGCGGCCGCGCTGACCGTCACGACGTGGTGGGTGCTGCGCGGCGTGGGCTGGGGCGCGTCGCCGCGGGCCCCGCCGGCGATCGGCGCGTCGATCCGGGGTGCGGTGGCCCAGTTCCTGGCGACGCCGCGCGGCCTGCTGCGGGCGTTCGCCTCGATCCCGCTGTTCACGGCGTTGACCGGGCTGTACGGGGCGGCGCTGGGCGGGTCGGCCGTCGACCAGCTGGTGCTGATCAACGATCCGACGCACGCGAGCTTCGCCACGACCGCGACCGCGGTGAGCGTCGTGGTGACGGTGCGCGGCATCGCGACGCTGTTCGTCGGGCCGCTGTGGAAGCCGCTCAAGAAGTTCCTCGGCACCCGGAACGGGGTGCTGGCCGAGGCGCGGGTGCTGACCGGGGTGGCCGTGCTCTCGGTGGCGCTGGTGACGCCGCCGTTGTTGTGGCTGGTGGCGGCGTCGGGGTTGCCCCCGTTCGCGGTCGTGCTGACCGCGGGCGCGGTGGCCACCGCGTGGGCGCGGATGCCGGTGGCGCGCTGGAAGGAGGGCGCGGCAGGGGCGTCGTTGAACAACACGGCGAAGGCCGGGTCGATCGCGCTGGGTGCCGCTCTGCTGGCGACGGTCCTGGGGGAGCTCTCGACCGCGGTCCGCCACCAGGCCGAGGCGGGCCTGCCCTTCGCCGACCTGTCCGACACGGCGAACCTGAAGCTGGCGCTGCTGGCCATCCCGGTGCTCGTGGCCCCGATCGTGCTGGCGCGGGTGATCGCCGCGCTGCGGATCGGCACCCTCGACGAGCTGCGCGCCCGGCTCACCGCCGCCGGCGCCACCGATGCCGCGGCAGCCACGATCACCGCCAAGCTCGCCGCCCGCGGCCTCGACGACATCGGGTCGGCCGGGGCTTTGTTCCTCGACGACTGGACACCACGTTTCGCGGCGACCTGGCGGCTCGCGTTGCGCGACTGGCGACGCACGTCCGTCGGGCTCACCGCCGAGGAACTCGCGCTGCTGCTCGAAGCCCTGCGCCGGCCAGCCTCGCGCACCGGGGCGGCCGACGGCACGACCGGGTCCGCACCCCGCCGCGGTCGGCCTGGGGCGGAAGTGGCCGCGCCCGCCGCGACCCGCGACGCGCCGTTCGCCGTCGTCCATCCCCGCCGCGGCCGGGCACCGCCGTGGCTCGTCCGCACGGCCACGGTGCTGGCAGTGGCTGCCGTCGTGCTGGTCGCGAGTGCCGGGGTGGCCGTCGCGGCGCCACTGGTCGGCGCGCTGCCGGTCGCTGATCCCGGCCTGCTGGACGTGCTGGCCGTGCACCCGGTGGCGACGGCGGTGGCGCTGGTGGTCGCCGCGGCGCTGGCGCGGTTCGGGCTGCGCGATCGGGAGCGGCTCGCCGTGCCGGTGGCGGCCGCGCTGCTCGGGGCCGGTCCGGTGCTGGGTCTGGCCGTGGTGGCGCCGGTGGTCGGGGCGGCGGCGCTCGCCGTGGCCGCGGCCGTCGTCGCGGTGCTCGCACGTCCGGCGGTGCTGCGGTGGGCGGCGATCGGGGCGACGGGCGCGGCGCTGTGGCCGACGGCGGCAGCGGGGGCGCTGCCGCTGGCGATCGGGCTCGGTGCCGTCGTGGTGCTCGCGCACCTGGCGTGGCCGCGGATCCAGCCCGTGCGCGCCCGGCCCGCGGTGGTCGTCGATCCTGCCGGGGTCGCGTACTTCGCGGCCCGTTGGCGGGCGTTCCTGCTGGCCAGGGTGTCGCTCTCCGCGCGGCGCTACCGCGCGGAGCGCGACGGGCTGCTGCGTGAGCTGGTCCGCGATCTCGGCCGCGCACCGGTCGCGCAGCGGGCGGAGCTGGCCGGCCTGCTCGTCGCCGCCGAGCCGACCCTTGCGCGCGCGCTCCGCGGGCTGAGCCGCCGGCACGGTTGGCGGCTGCAACCACTGGCGGCGCCGGATGTGCCGCTGCCCCGGCCGGAACCGGTGGACCCGGCGCTGCTGGACGAGGTGCGCACCGCGTGGGCCACGGTCCAGGATCCGCAGCTGCGGCACCTCCGTCGCGAGCTGACCGCGGAGTTCCGCCGCGATCTCGCGGACGTGCGCCGGGACCTGTCTCCGGCCGGCCGGCGCCACCTCGACGCGGCACTGCGCGCCACCGCGCCGGGCATCGCCGAGGAGCTCGACCGCCGTCGTGGCCGGGGGGCGATGTGGGCCGCGCTGCCGGTGCTCGCGGCGGTGCCGCTGGTGTGGGGTGCGGCCCCGGCACGGGCGGCCACGGCCGCGCAGGAGGTGGCGGTCGCCACCGGGGTGGCCGAGGCAGTCGGGGTCGCGGTCACCATCGCCGGTGCCGCGGCCGCGGTGACGGTCGGTCGCACGCTCGCCCGGCACCTGAAGCGCTACCGGTACCCGCCGCTGCGGGCCGGCCCGGAGACGGTCGAGCGCTGGTGGGCCGGGATGCGCCCGGGCATGCGGGCCCGGGCCGCGGCGCACAACGACCTGGGTGGTCTCGACGGCCTCCCGGTCGATCTGCGGGACGGGATCAACCAGGACCGGCTGCGCACCTTCCTGGCCGAGGAGGAGCCGGGGCGCCGCGGGATGAGCGGTGCGCTGGCGGTGAGCGCGCGGCTGCACCATCCGCACCGGCCGACGGCCCGCCTGCTCACCTTCGACCCGGACGGGCAGGGCCGGCTCGTCATGGCGATCGGCGACCCCAGCACCGCCGATCACGTGCTCGTCTACGTGCCCGGCATGACGCACTCGCTCGAGCTGGCCCGGTACGGGGTGTGGCGCGCCGACGCGCTGTACGACGCCGCGCAGGCCCAGGCCGGGCCGGGGGAGACGGTGGCCGTCGTGTACTGGCTGGGCTACCACCCGCCGGGGAACCTGCGTGGCGCGTCGCGGCGGGCGGCCGCCCGCCGTGGAGTGCACGACCTGCACCGCGCGCTGCGCGGGATCCGGGCGGTCCGGCGCACGCCGATGCACCTGACCGTGGTCGGGCACAGCTACGGATCGCTGCTCAGCGGGGTGACGGCGGCGCAGCCGGGGCTCGGGCTGCCGGCCGACGACCTGGTGCTGATCGGCAGCCCCGGGGTCGGCGTGGCGCACGCGTCGGAGCTGGGGATGCCGCCCGGCCACGTGTGGGCCAGCACGGCGACCCGCGACCGGATCCGCCACACCCCGTTCGTGATGCACGGCCTCGTGCCGACGTCGCCGCAGTTCGGGGCCCGGGTCTTCGACAGCGGCGCCGGCGGGCCGGGCGCGCGGCTGCCGCACGGCGTCTACTTCGAGCCCGGCGGGCCCGGCGTCACGAACATCGCCCGGATCGCGACCGGCCGCTACTCCCAGGTCACCGCGCCCGGCGAGCCGCACGATCCCGGCCCGGCACCGCGCCGCTACGACGACGTCGGCGACGTGGTGCTGCGCGCCCACGAGCGGGCGTCGTGGTGGACGGCGGAGTCGTTGCGCAAGGGCGTGCCGCAGCGGCGGCGCCGGGCGGCGGCGAGCACGTTCGCGGGTGTCGCCGCGATCGTCGACCGGATCCACGATCCGCGCACCGGACCGGTGACGGTGCTGGCGTTCGAGATCGCTCGGCACGGGGCGCACGTCGTGCTCCGCCTCGGCCGCGACGACGACACGACCGGCGAGCCGGTGGTGCTCGCCGCGACCGGTGGGCTGGCCGCCGCGCACGACGCGTTGCGCCGGGCCGACGCGATGGGCGCGGAGATCGTGTCGATCTCGACCGAGCTGACCGACGTGGAGCTGGAGGTGCTGCGGAGAGTGCTGGAGCGGCCCGTCGAATCGCCCGATCTGGTGGTGACGCGCGCCACACCTGTCGGCGCCCCGTGAACGATGTTATGGCGTCGTCGAGCGGCCGCAGTTACGGTGTCGCGGTGTCCTCGTTCGCTGCCCCTACCTGCATCTGATGGCATCCGCGCGCATCTATGCCGGCCGTTCCGCCCAACAGCGGCGTGAGGAACGGCGGAACCGGCTGCTCACTGCGGGGCAGGACCTGTTCGGCGGACAGGGCTACCGGACCACCTCGATCGAGGCGCTGTGCACCGCGGCCGGGGTGTCCACGCGGGCGTTCTACGAGGAGTTCAGCGGTCGCGAGGATCTCCTGCTCGCCCTGTACGACCAGGTGGCGGCGCGCACGCTGGTCGAGACGGCAGAGGCGGCCGCCGCGGTCGACGAAGCGCCGATCCGGCAACGGATCGAGACGATCATCTCTGCGTTCCTGCACGCCGCGTGCGCCGAGCCGAAGGCGGCCCGGATCGCGTTCGCCGAGGTGCTCGGCGTGAGCCCGACCGTCGAGCAGCACCGGCTGCAGTGGCGCACCCGGTTCGTCGAGTTCGCGCTGGTCGAGGTCGGCCGGGCCATCGAGCGCGGCGAGGCACCGCAACGCGACTTCGGGCTGAGCGCGATCGCGTTCATCGGTGCGGTGAACGAGCTGGTGATGGAGTGGGTGGTGCGCGGCCGGCAGCTGCCGATCGAGGTCGTCTCGGCCGAGGCCACCCGGCTCGCCTACGCGGCGCTGACCGCCCCGTAGTTCACGCGTCGGCGGCTTCCACCAGCGCGACCAGCCTGGGGACGACCGTCTCCCGCCAGCCGGGGCCCATCCGGTCGAACGCGGCGCGCGCCCGCTTGTCGTCGAGATCGAACCCGGAGTGTTCGAGCAGCAGTCGGGTGCCGCGACCCTCCGTCACGAGTCGCCACGTGAGCGTCCAGTCCCCGAAGGTGTAGACGAACAGCTCGGGCTCGTCGACCTCCAGCACCTCGCAGGGAATCGCTCCCCAGCCGGGCATCTGCAGGTGGAAGCGGTGGCCGACGGTGGCGGCGATGTCGCCCGGCGCCCACCACCTGGCGAGCTGGTCGGGGTCGGTGAGCCCGCGCCACACCCTTGCCGGCGGGGCAGCCACGAACTGGTCGACGGTGATCGTGCCGGTGGGGGTGCTCATCACTTCTCGTCCTCCACGACGTCGGCGAACGCACGCAGCCGTGCGCGCCAGAACCTCTCGAACGGATGCAGCCACTCGCTCACTCCGACCAGGGGGTCGGTGGCGAGGTGGTAGGTGCGGGTGCGGCCCTCGGCGACGTCGCGCACGAGCTCCACGCGCCGCAGGACCTGCAGGTGCTCGGCGACGGCCGGCCGGCTCAGGTCGAACTGCGCGGCCAGGTCGCCCGCTGTGCGGGGGCCGTCGACGAGCAGTTCGAGTACCCGCCTGCGCACCGGGTTGGCCAGCGCGAGGAAGACGTCATCGTTGCATGGCGCAGTATCGGTCACGCCGCAAACTATACGTCGGAAAGTTCCGACATATCAAGGGATGGCGTGCACCAGCAACGGCACCAGCTGCTCCTCCGCGGAGAGCGACCCGTGCTGCCCGGGCATCCGCGCGATCAACGGCTCGGCCTCGGAACGCACCACCGCCGCCTGGCCGCGCATCGCGACCACCACGTCGCCGATCCGCGGCCGCATCCCGTCCGGCACGGGACCGAACCAGCCCTCCGCGATCGCCTGCTCGCCCGGCACGATCCAGGCGTGCTCGCCGAGCACCGACTGCCAGATGGCGAGCACGTCCGCGCCCGCACCCTCCCGGGCGTACACGTGCCGGGCGCGCGGATCGCCGCCGAGCAGCGCAACTCCCCGCTGCAGTTCGCGATCGGTGTCGGCGTCGAACCGGACGGTCGCGTCGACCATGCCGTGGTCGCCCGTGACCAGCAGCGTCGAGCCGGGCGGCAGCCGCTCGGCGATGTCAGCGGCGAGCCGGTCGACCTGGCCCAGCTGCATGCGCCAGGCGAGGCTGCCCGGACCGTGCGCGTGGCCCAGCCCGTCCAGGTCGGCCGTGTAGCCGTAGCAGAGCGACGGGCCCGGCCCGCTCAGCGCGTCGACGATCTCCGCGGCCAGGTCGCCCATCGCCCAGGCGCCGCGGAACCGACCGCCGCGCAGAGCCGCCCTGGTCAGGCCGGACCCGCGGAACTCCCGCTTCGACACCACCGTGACCGTGGCGCCCGCCGCCTCGGCCCGCTCGAACACCGTGCGCTGCGGCTGCAGCCGCTCGGGCGGCTCCGCGCCGGTCATGTCGACCTGGTCGCCGATACCCACCGACGTCCACTTCAGGCTGTCGAGCAGTTCCCCGCACGGCGCGCGGAACGACACCCCGAGCATGCCGTGCGACCCCGGCGGCAGCCCGGTGCCGAGCGAGGTGAGGCTGATCGGTGTGCTCGACGGGAACCCGACCGTCAACGGCCCGGCATCGGGCAGCCCGGCCAGGAACGGGGCGTCGTGGGCGTGGTCGCGCAGGAGGTGGTCCCCCAGCCCGTCGACGAGCAGGACGGCGACGCCGCGGGCCGGCGCCAGCTCGATCCCGTCCTCGACGGCGGGTGGCGCCGGTAGGCCGAGGGCGCGCATGGCGGCGGGCATCACCTCGGCGAGCGACCGGACACCGTAGTCGGGCAGCAGCACCAGCCCACCCTGCCACGCCTTCGGCACCGTTGCCGGTCCGGGATCAGCGGACCGACTTGATGGGTGCGACGAACAGCGCGGCGGCGAACCCGGTGACGACCGTGGACAGGTAGAGCGCGGTGAAGCCGCCCGCGGAGTTGACCAGCACCCCACCGAGGGCCGAGGCGACGATGGCGGGCAGCACGTTGGCGATCTGGATGACGCCGAGGTCCTTGCCGCGGTCCTCGGGGTGCGGGAGCACCTGCGTGACCAGCGCCTGGTCGACGGAGAGGTAGAAGCCGTACCCGAGGCCGAGGACCGCAGCGCCGAGCATGGCCGAGGGCATGGTCGGCCAGAACGCGAAGGTGAGGCCGGAGATGCCCATCAGCACGGAGGAGACGATCACCATGCGCTTGCGCTTGAGGGTCCGATCCGACACCCGACCCGCGGGGACCGCGACGCTGCACACCGCGACCGTGTAGATCAGGCTCAGCACCAGGGTGCCGGTGTCGGGATCGGTGCGGACGGCGTCGCGCAGGTACTGGTAGAGGAACAGCAGGCCGAGCGCGTTGGACAGCTGGATCA
This sequence comes from uncultured Actinomycetota bacterium, assembly GCA_963727745.1. GTDB lineage: Bacteria > Actinomycetota > Actinomycetes > Mycobacteriales > Pseudonocardiaceae > Pseudonocardia. The sequence goes on along the minus strand of CAVSHL010000010.1, from coordinate 628,498 downwards.
TGAACCGCTGCCCGAAAGCCCAGGCGAAGTCGGCGTGGCGGAGCGGGGCGACGAGATCGGTCAGCACCGACCGCAGGTGCAGTGGCGGGCGCTGGTCCCGTTGCAGCACCGCACCACGGGTGCGGAGTGCGAAGGGGGCGGTGAACAGGATCAGTACCAGTGCCAGCGCGAGGTAGCCGTCCAGGACCCCGCTCACCAGGATGCCGACGAGGGCGATCCCGACCAGCGGTCCGAGCGACTGGCCGAGGCCCTGGAACCCCGAGACGGTGGCCCGCTGGGTGACGGGCACGTCGTCGGGCACCGCGGCCAGCAACGCGGTGTAGGCGGCGTTGAAGCCGATCTGGAAGACGCTCCAGGTGATGATCAGGCCGAGCATGGTGGTCTGCAGGCCCTGCGCGACGAATGCCGCTGCGGCGAGCAGTGCCCCGGCGCCGACCCAGATCTGGCGCCGCCCGCGGCTGTGCAGCGTCCGGTCGGAGAGCGCGCCGGCCGTGATCGACACGACGATCGCGACGGCGGCCGCGGCGACGCCCGCGTAGCTGGTGATGGTGACGGCGAGCGCGCTGTCGCCGGCGGCGATCGCGTTGGCCTGGCGGGGGAGGAGGATCTGCTGGGTGGCGTAGTAGGCGAGGTAGACGCCGAAGATCGCCGAGGTCCAGTAGCCGAGCCAGCCGCGCCGGACCGGTTCGGTGGGTTCGGTGAGTTGAGGGCGCGGCTGCGCGGGAACTGCCGGATCCGTCGTTGCCATGTCCGGCTCCTGGTGGTCGGCGTGCATCAGATGGGAGGACGTTCAGATCGGACGGATGTCCGAGTATGAATGCGAACCCGGTTCATGTCCAGGGTCGGCGGCTACAGTGGCGCTCATGCCGATCCGACCGTCGACCCACCGCGCGTCCGGGCAGGCCCGTCGGGCCGCGCTGCTCGAAGCGGCCGTCGAGGTCATCGCCGAGGTCGGGGTGGCCGGGGCGACGCACCGCGCGATCGCGGGGCGAGCGGGGGTCCCGCTGTCGACCACGAGCTACTTCTTCGCCTCGATCGACGAGCTGATCGCCGCCGCCATGCAGGTCGTAGCGGAGCGGCTGATCGCGCAGGTCGACGAGGTCGCCGCGGAGCTGGCCCGTGGACCGATCGACGTGGACGGTGCCATCGACCAGCTCGTCGACCTGCTCAGCGGGGTCCGCACGGTCGACCTCGCGGCGCAGTTCGAGATCTACCTGCAGAGCGCGCACCGGCCGCAGCTGCAGTCGGTGGCGCACCACATGATGATCAGTTTCGAGCGGGCGGCCGAGGTCGCGCTGCGTGCGGCGGGGGTGCCGCATCCGGCGGAGGCGGCCCGGGCCGTGGTCGCGATGATCGACGGGTTCGAGCTGCACCGGCTGACCTGGCCGCGCGGTGCGGCGGATCGCCGCGCCCTCGACACGGGTCTGCGGGCGCTGGTGCACAGCTACGTGGCAGCCGGCTGAGCTCCACTCTGGACCTGTGTCCGCGCTGCGCTTAGAGTCTGGACAGATGTCCGATGAATATCGGGACGCGTGAACCGAGGAGCGGTGTCCATGCCGAAGCCCGAGATGTCCCCTCGTGACCGGCTCACCGGCGCGGTGGTGCGCGCCGCCATGGCCATTCCCCGTCCGGCGATGCGCCTGGTGAACGGGCCGGCCCTGCGGGTCGACGGGCAGGAGCTGCATCCCGAGGTGCGGATGCTGCTGGCCTGCGGGGCGTTGCGTGCGGGCGTGGCCACCGCGGCGCGCCGGCCGTCCGCCGCCACGTGACGGGGCACCCCGACCCGGCGCCGGGCGGTGGCGGGGTGGTCTGCAGGAAATGGCCCGATCTGCACGGATGTTCGTCTCCGGGTCATTTCGCAAACAGGGATGGTGCTGCCCGTGCCTGACCTGCCCCAGGTGCACACGCTGCGGCTGCTGACCTTCAACATCTGGCAGCTGCCGTTCGTGCGGGACGTCCGCCGCCGGGCCGAGCTGGCCCGCGAGCTGATCGAGGAGGCCGACGCCGACGTCGTCGTGCTCAACGAGGCGTTCAACCGGCCGGCCCACCGGCTGGTCGATCAGCTGCGCGCCGCGGGCCTGAATTCCACCGGATGGCACGCCACGCCGCAGCTCGCCCGCTCCCGCCGGAAGTGGGCGAGCACGTCGGGCCGCCGCGGTCCGCGGCCCGGTCTCGTCGGCGGGGGTGTGCGGGTGCTGAGCCGCCACCCCGTCCTCGTCCAGCACCAGCACGTCTTCACGGCGCGGTCCCGGACGACCTCCGACGCGCTGTCGGCCAAGGGCGTCGCTCTGGTCTGCCTCGGCACCCCGTTCGGTCCGCTCTGGGTGGCCGGGACGCACCTGCAGGCCGACGAGCGGGGCGACCGGCAGCCGGTCCGGCTGGCGCAGCTGCGTGAGCTGCGCCGGGCCGTCGACGCGATCGTGCCGCCCGAGGCGACCGTGGTGCTGGCCGGGGATCTCAACATCGGTAGCCATCCGGCCGGCAACCCCGACTACGCGGCAGCCCTGCGCACGGTCGGCGCGGAGCCGCGGCTCGCCGAGCAGGTCCTCGACCACACCTACGACACGGCGACCAACCCGCTCGCCGCTCGGAGCGGTAGCGACTTCAGCAACGCCCTCGACCATGTCTGGCTGCTCCGTTCGACGCCCGGCTCCACCGTCGTGTCCCGGGCGCTGCGGTTCGCGCCCGGGCTCGAGGCCTCCGACCACTACCCGGTGCTGGCCACGGTCACGGTGGCCACATGCGGAGGCCGGTCATGAGTCCGAGTCCGACGGAGCCGGACGAGACAGCGCGGCACGCACGGCCTTGAGCACGATCTGGGACTGCGCCGCCGCGCCGGCGCTGTTCGGGTGGAACGGGACGGCGACGGCGCGGCGGCGAGCTGTGTGGGGCACGGGCGTCCTTCTGGTCAGGGTGACGTTCGCCGGGGAGCGGTCGTCGAAGTGTCCTGACCCGGGCACGGACTGTGAAACACCGAATCCGTGCAGGACTTACACTTGCCCGGTTGTGGATGTGCCGACGCGGAAGATCCGCTACTTCATCGCGGTGGCCGAGGAGCTGCACTTCAGCCGTGCCGCCGCTCGGCTCCACATCGCGCAGCAAGCATTGTCGAAGCAGGTCCGCGAGCTTGAGGACGCCGTCGGCGCCCAGTTGCTCGACCGCACCACGCGCAGCGTGACGCTGACCCCGGCCGGCCACGAGTTCCTGTCCGCGGCGCGGGCGTCCCTCGACGCGCTGGAGGCCGGGGTCGCGGCGGCGCAGCGGGCGGCCCGCGGCGAGACCGGTGTGCTGCGCGTCGGCTTCGGGATCGGGGCCGCGCTGGAGCTGACCGACCCGATCTTCGCGGAGTTCCGCTCGCGGTACCCGAACATCGAGCTCGACCTGCGCGAGTACCCGTTGACCGTGCCGTCGTCGGGGCTGTCGGACGGCCCTGTCAAATGCTGGGCCGAGGTCGCGCTGGTGCGGCTGCCGCAGTCCGCCACCGGGCTCGCGTTCGAGCCGCTGTTCGTCGAACCCCGCGTCGCGGGCATGCGGTCGGACCACCCGCTGGCGGCCCGCCCGACGGTGTCGGTGTACGAGCTGCTCGGCGAGCCGGTCACCGTCGCGCAGACCGGCGACGACGCGTGGCACCGCTTCTGGACCCTCGACGACTACCGCGGTGGCCGACGGCCTCAGACCCTGTCGACCAACTCGCACACCGAGGAGATCGAGTACATCGCGGCGGGCAAGGCGGTCACGATCACCGTCGCGGGTGCTGCCCGGCTCACGCCGCGGCCCGGCGTCAGCTACCTCCCGATCGTGGACGTGCCGGGGTGCGTCTGCGCGGTCGGCTGGCGGACGGGGCGCGTCGTGGCGCTGGTGGAGCGGTTCGTCGAGGTGGCGACCGAGGTGCGCGACCGCGAGCACGAGATCGTGCGCGCGATCGAGCACCCGTTCACCACGCCGTCTCCCGGCGCCTGATCAGTCAATCAGGCAGGTCGCCCTCGGCGACCACCAGGTCCTCCAGGTTGCGCATCGACGTCTGGAAGGCCTTGCGCAGACCCGGCTGCTGCAGCTTGTCGATGATCCTGCCGATCGGCCCCAGCCCGGGGCGGTACCGGACCGTGTAGGTCATCTCGGTGCCGCCGTCCACCGGGCGGAGCTCGAAGATGTTGGTCATGTCGTGCATCGGGTCGAACCCGATGCCGGTGTCGACACGGCGCTTGAGCTCGTCGATCTCCTGGACGGTCCACGTGGAGCGCGTGGTGAGCGGACCGACCGTGCGGTTGCGCTCGGAGTAGGTGCGGCCGATCTCGGCCTTGCCGTGGTGCTCGGTCACCTCCAGCACGCCGTCGACCCAGTCCGCGTACCGGTGGGTCGAGTCGATCACCGCCCACACGCGTTCGACCGGGACGGCGAGCACGGCGGTCTCGCTGACTTCGGTGACGGGGGTCATGGTCAGTCGTCCTCCGGTCATCCCTGCAGTTCTGCGACGGTGCGGGCGGTGTCGGTGCCGGAGCGGACGGCGCCGTCCATGTAGCCGTTCCAGTAGTTCGCGTGCTCGGCGCCCGCCCAGTGCACGCGCCCGAACGGGCGGTCGCGCCACGCCCCGAGCTCGGTCAGCACGCCCGGACCGGGGACGGACGTGGGGCCGCCGCGGATCCACGGCTCGGCGGTCCAGTTCTGCTCGAAGTAGGCCGTCGGCCGCAGCGCGTCGCGCCCGGCGACCTGCACGAAGCTGCGCAGCACGGCGGCGCGCCGCTCGTGCGGCGGGCGCTGGGCCCAGGTGTGCCACTGGGGTCCGCCGAGGAAGCCCATCAGCACCCCCGGTGATCCGCTGGGAGGAGTGTTGTCGAACATCGAGGAGAGCGGCGAGCCGGAGCGGAAGATGCCCTGCCCGGACAGGCCGTCGGCCCGCCAGAACGGGGTCTCGTAGACGGCCTCGCACTTCATCAGGGCGCCGAATGTCATCCGCCCGAACAGCGCGTCCTGCTGTGCCGGCAGCAGCGGCGACCAGTCGATCCGGGCGGCCAGCGCCGGCGGGATCGCGACGATCACCTGCTGCGCGCTCCACGTGCCGGCGTCGGAGCGGACGGTCACGCCGGTGCCGTCCTGCTCGACCGCCCGCACCGGCGCGTCGAGCACGACGCGGCCGTCGAGCCGCTCGGCCACGGTGATCGACACCAGCTGCGAGCCACCGGTGAGGCGCGACTCCTGGGCGCCGCCGGCGACGCTGATGCCGCGCTCGATCGTGCCCGGGTGGTCCTCGTCCCCCATGCCGGCGATGTAGGCGAGGCTGAACAGCAGCGACGCGTCGGCGGCCGAGCCGCCGTACGCCGAGCCGAGGAACACGTTGATCAGGTCGAGCCCGCCGGTGCCGATGCTGGTGCGGCGTAGCCAGGTCTCGAACGTCGTCGTGTCCCAGCGCCGGGCGTGGGCGTGCCGCCACGGCGCGTCCACTGGCACCTGCCTGGCGAGCCGGTTGATCCGCGTGATGGCGACGGCGATGTCGGGGGTGGCCAGCAGATCGAACGGCAGGCTGCCCGTGTAGCGCTGGGTGCGGCCGCGGTGGACGTAGACGTCGGCGCCCTGGTCGTAGGCGGGGAACGGCTTGATGTCGAGCTCGGCGGCCAGCGCCACGATGTGGTTCTGGGTCGGTCCGACGAACTGCCCACCCGCCTCGACCACCTGGCCGTCGCCGAGGTCGTGGTTGAGGGTGCGGCCGCCGACGCGCCCGCTCGCCTCCAGCACGACCACGCTGCGCCCCGCCGCGGTCAGTGCGCGTGCGGCGGTCAGGCCGGCCAGACCGGCCCCCACCACGACCACGTCGGCCTTGCGCGTGGTCATGACTGCTTCGCGCCTGTCGGCGCGGTGGCCGCGAACGACTGCACCGCGGCGAGATCGAACTCGCCGGCGTCCGAGCCCAGCCCGCTCGCGACCTGGGCGGCGGTGGCGCAGCCGAGCTCGGCCGCGCCGCGCAGATCGAGCCCGATCGCGCGGCCGCGGAGGAACCCGGCCGAGAACGCGTCGCCGCAGCCCGTGGTGTCGACCGGTGTTATCGCGAAGGCGGGCACGGAGATCGTCTCGTCGGCGGTGACGACGAGGGCGCCGTCGGCACCGGCGGTGGCGGCGACGCACCCGACGCCCCGCTCCACCAGCGCCGCGCAGGCGACGCCCAGATCGGTCGTGCCCGTCCAGTCGAGCGCCTGCTGGTCGTTGGGCAGCAGGTAGTCCACGTACGGCAGCGCGGCGGAGATCCACTGGAACACCCCGGGGTCACCGGGTGCCAGCGAGTCGAGCGACGTCGTCACGCCGTGGTCGCGGGCGAAGGAGAGGATCTTGGCGGCGGCCTCGCCGCCCATGAACTCCGGCCCGCCGACGTGCAGGTGCGTCGCGGCGGCGATGGCGTCCCACGGGGCGTCGTCCGGCCCGTAGTTGGCGTTCGCGCCGATCACGTGGAAGGCGGGGCGCGACCCGTCCGGGCGGATCGGCAGCACGCTGGCCGAGGTCTGCACGCCGTCGCGGCGCAGCAGCAGCGACGTGTCGACGCCGTCGCGACCCAGCAGCGCGAGCAGCTGGTCGCCGAGTGCATCGGTGCCGATCGCGCCGGCGCTGCGCACGGTGGCGCCGAGCTTGGCGAGCACGAGCGCGGTGCCGCCGGCCGTGCCGGCCGCGGTCATCCGGATCTCCTCGACGATCTGGCCGCCCTGCCCCTCCGGGATCGCCTCGACGGGGCGGACGAGGGTGTCCAGGACGTGCACGCCCAGAGAGATCACGGTCATCTGCTCGCTCATGTGGACTCCTGTGTCCGGAGGGCGCCGTAGCGGCGCGTCGTCACTGCGGTGATCACTGCGTGCTGGGCCTCGACGTCGAGTGCGCGGGGTGTGCCGATCGACGCGGCGCGCCAGTAGATGGTCGCCGCCCACTCGAGCAGCAGGGCGTGCTCGACGGCCGCGTCGAGCGTGGCGGCGTGGGTGACGGCGCCGTGGTTGGCCATCAGCGCCGCCGCCTTGCCCTCCAGCGCGGTGCGGACGGCCGCGGCCAGCTCGGGCGTGCCGAACGTCGCGTACGGCGCCACGCGGACCGCGCCCCCGAGCTGCAGCATCTGGTAGTGGACGCAGGGCAGCTCGTCGACGACCAGCCCGACGGCCACCCCGACCGGGGAGTGCGTGTGCACCACCGCGCCGGCGCCGAACTCGCGGTAGATCCCCAGGTGCAGGTCGATCTCCGAGGTCGGGGCGAGATCGCCGGCGGCGACCGTCCCGTCGAGGTCGACGACCGTCACGTGCTCGGCGGTCAGCTGCTCGAACCGGGCACCCGTCGCGGTCACCGCGATCTGATCACCGACCCGCACGCTGACGTTGCCCGCCGAACCGATCACGAGGCCGTCGGCGGCCAGCTTCCGGCAGGCCACGACGACCTGCGCGCGGGCCGTGTCGAGGTCGGTCAAGGTGGTGCTCCTGTCGAGATCGCCGGTTCCGGCTCCGCAGACCGGCCGTCGCGGCGACGGTAAGGACGGATCGGTGCCGGATGGGAAACACACGTCTCGGCCGCGATCCACAATCGCGCCGATGTGAATCGACGCGGCGGAGGTCGCTCGGTAACCGTGCCAGCCTCTCGGGTACCGTCCGACCGGCGTAACGATGGCCGGGGGGCGGCCGATCAACGGCCGACGGCATTCGTCGCATGGGGGACAACCAGTGGTCGGCACGGAATTCGGTCCGTACCGCCTCGACCGCGTACTCGGGCGTGGCGGCATGGGTGAGGTGTACCTCGCGTACGACAGGAGCCACGAGCGCGAGGTCGCGATCAAGCTGCTGCTGGAGTCCCTCTCGGCCGATCCCGAGTACCGCGCCCGATTCGAGCGCGAGGCGCGGATCGCCGCCGGGCTGCGCGAGCAGCACATCATCCCGATCCACCGCTACGGCGAGATCGACAACCGCCTGTTCATCGACATGCGGCTCGTCGACGGCGAGGACCTCGGCACGCTGCTCGCCCGCGAGGGCGCCCTCGACATGGGGCGGGCCGTGCGGATCCTCGCGCAGGTGGCGGCCGCACTGGACGCCGCCCATCACGCGGGGCTGATCCACCGCGACATCAAGCCGGCCAACATCCTGCTGGCCAACGGCGCGGGTGCCTACGGCGACTCGGTGTACCTCGCCGACTTCGGCATCGCCCGGCAGAGCACCGCCGGCACCTCGGCCCGCCTCACCCTGACCGGCGCGGCGATCGGGACGCCCGACTACATGGCACCCGAGCGCTTCACCTCCGGCGTCGTCGACCACGTCTCCGACATCTACTCGCTCGGCTGCCTGCTCTACCAGATGCTGACCGGCCGCAAACCGTTCGCCGGTGACGAAGTGCTGAGCCTGCTCTACAAGCACGTCAACGAGCCGCCGCCGCGACCGAGCGCGTTGCGGGCCCAGGTCCCGCCTGCGCTGGACGCCGTGGTGGCGCGCAGCATGGACAAGGACCCCGCCGCCCGGTACCGCAGCGCCGGCGAGCTGGCCGCCGCCGCGGAGGCAGCGCTCACGCAGGTGCCGGCCGCCCGGCCGGTCGAGGCATCCGGCGGCCGGCCCGTGCCGCTGCTGAAGCAGCGGTGGCCGAGGTGGTTCTACGAGATCGACCCGACCCCGTCCCGGCCCGTCGGCCGGTCCTGGCCGGCGGCCACCGACTACGTGCGCGCCGTCCAGGCGACGCCGCGCCCGCTCTCGGAGGCCGGGCTGTCCGGCGCCTGGCTGGTGCGCGACGGCATGGGCATGCCGGCCACGTCGAGCGGTCAGAACGCCGTGGTCTTCGAGATGGGCCACGAGGGCGCCGGGCTCGCGCTGCGCTGCTTCACCCGCTCCCCGGAGGACGCGGCGCAGCGCTACCGCGCGCTCGCCGCCGTGCTGGAGCGGTCCGACTGCGACGCCGTCGTGCCGGCCCGGTGGGTGGAGTCGGCGATCCAGGTCGGCGACCGGCGGTGGCCCGCGATCGTGATGCCGTGGGTGCAGGGGGCGCCGCTCAGCGCGGTCGTCGAGGACCTGCTCGACCGTCCGGACAAGCTGCGCGCACTGTCGGAGACCTGGCTCGACACCGTGTCCGCGCTCGCGACCGCCGGCCTCGCGCACGGTGACCTGCAGTGCGGGAACGTGCTGGTCGACGAGGCCGGTGCCCTGCACCTGGTCGACCACGACGGCTTCCACCTGCCCGGGCTCGGGCCGCCCGCCGAGCTGGGTCATCCCGATTTCCAGCACCCGAGCCGGTCCGCGCGCGACTGGGGTCCCGGCATGGACGGGTTCAGCGTCCTGGTGGTCCACCTGGGGCTGCGCGCGCTGGCCGCCGACCGCGATCTGTGGCGGTTCAACTCCGCGGAGAACCTGATCCTGTCCCGCGAGGACTTCGCGCACCCGGACGGCACGCCGATCTGGGCCCGGCTGCGGGCGAGCGCCGATCCCGAGGTTGCGCGGCTGACGGACCTGCTGGCGCGGGTGTGCTCGGCGCCGACCCCGCCGCGGACGCACGACATCCTCGGGCAGCTGCGCCCCGCCGCGCAGCGGCCGACCCCACCGCCGCCGCCCGCCGTCACCCCGCCGCCCGCGACGGGCCCCGGCCCCGAGCGGTGGTGGATCGACGAGACGGCCGTCCAGATCCCGGCCGCGGCGCCGCCGCAGACCCGCGTGCGGTCCGGCAACTGGATGGCCCGCAACGCGGTGCTGGCCGGACTGACCGCCGGCCTGCTGAGCGCGGTGCTCGTCATCCTGATCCAGCTGATCCTCGGAGCGCTCGTCCCGCCGCAGGCGGCGGCGCCGGTGCTCGTCCTCTCGGCCGGCGCCCTGCTCACCGCCGGCCTCGCCGGCATCCCGCGGGCGACGATGGGTGCCTGGGGGAGCGCGGCGAAGCTCGCGCTCGGCGGGGCGGCGCTCGGCGGCGCGCTCTCGTCGGTCGGGCTCGGGCTCTACACCCTCCTGACCTACCAGACCATCACCGACGGCCGGGCCACCTTCATGCTCGTGATCGCGTGGCTGGTCGTCGCCACGTCGATCGGCATCGCCGCCGGGATCCTCCGCGGATCCGGCCGCGCGGTGGTCAGCGGCATCGTCGGCGGCATCGTGGGCGGGTTCGTCAGCGGCCTGGTCCACCTGGCGTCCGGGCCGGTCTACGTCGGCCCGGGGAAGTTCGTCTACCTGGAGATCGACGTGCTGGCCCCCCTGACGGCGCTCGCGATCGTCATCGCCTGCGCGGTCATGGGGCTGACCATCGGCATCGTTGACCGGCTGCGGCGCCGATCCTGGTTGACGGTCATCGAAGGCGGCCTGCGCGGGCGCGAACTCATCCTGGACCGCCGGGAGACCCGCATCGGCACCTCAGGAGTCGCGGCGCTGCGTCTTGTCGGCGATCCCGGGGTGGCGCCCGACCACGCCGTGATCGTGGGCCAGGACGGGCGCTACGCCGTGTTCTGCCGCGCTCCCGTCGACGTCAACGGGCGGCGCATCGGCGGCCCTGCGCCGGTCCCGCTGAGCAGCGGTGACGTGCTGCGGGTGGGCGGTTCGTTCATCCGCTTCGAACAACGGGAGAACGCGTGATGGCGCGGCCCACAGCAGCGAACGTGGTCACCGGCCTGCTGGCCGGGCTGGCGGCCATGATCGCGACCGCGGTCGCGATCGTCGTGGTCGCGGGGACGCCGGCGGCGACCGACGTGCTGCCCCGCTCGATCGGACGCGGCGGTGCAGCCCACCGCTGCTCCGCCGCCGCGAACCGCGCTCCCGACGACGGCTGCCCCGCCGTCGCCGACGGCGCCCGCAACCGCTCCGCCGAGCGTCACCGCCCCCGCAGCGCCGCCGGCACCGCCCACGGCGGCACCGCGGCGATCGGGCTCGCCGTCCACCGCCGACACCTACCGGCGCGGCTACAAGGACGGCTACCAGGACGGCTACGACGAGGGCTACGAGGACAGCAGCGACGACGACAGCGACGACGGGTCGGACGACGCATGAGCTACCAGCGTCGCATCGACCGGCTGAGCCCCGCGCTGATCATCATCATGGTCGACCAGTCGGAGTCGATGAGCGAGGCGATCGGCGGCGGGACGATGTCGAAGGCCCAGGCCGTCGCCGACCAGCTGAACACCCTGCTCTACGAGCTCGTGCTGCGCAGCGTGAAGTCGGCGCGCGAGGCCCCGCGGGCCTACTTCTTCGTGAGCGTCATCGGCTACTCGACGACCCCGCACGGCGACCCGATCGTCGAGTCGGCGCTGTCGATGGCGTCGGCGTCGGGCGGCGTCGTGTCGACGCCCGATCTCGCCGCGCAGCCGCTGCGGGTCGAGAACCGGGCGGGCCCCGTCGGTGGCGTGGTCAACTCGCCGGTGTGGGTGGAGCCGGTCGCGCGCGGCGGCACTCCGATGTGCGGCGCGTTCGACCGGGCCGGGCGGCTCGCGGCCGACTGGGTGGAGCGCCACCACGACGCGTTCCCGCCGGTGATCGTCAACCTGACCGACGGCGAGGCCACCGACGGGGATCCGGCGGTGTGGGCGAGCCGGTTGCGCAGCCTGTCCACGTCGGACGGGCAGGTGCTGCTGTTCAACCTGAGCCTCTCCGCCGACTCCGCGGCAGTCGGCATCTTCCCGTCCGGGGCGGACGGGCTCGGGAGCGCGTACGCGGCGAAGCTGTTCCACATGTCGAGCCCGCTGCCGCCGTCGATGATCGACATGGCCAGGTCGCAGGGCATCGCGGTCCGGCCGGGAGCGCGCGGTTTCGCCTACAACGCCGACATCAAGGCGCTGGCGACGTTCATGAACGTCGGCACCAGCATCGGAAGGGTGGCGCGATGAGTTCGGGAACGGTTGCGCGGGCGTGGTGGGCACCCGCCGGCATCGGTCTCGTCCTCGTGGCCGTGTTCGTCGTGCTGGTCACCGTGAGCGCCACGCTGCGCCAGTACTGGCCCTTCCTCCTGCTGTCAGCCGCCGTTGCGGCGATCCCGTTCCTGCTGCGCTCGGCCGCGCCGGAGCGTCGCCGCCCGTTCGCTGCCGCGACCGGGTCGGCGTCCGTGGTGGACGAGCGGCCGGGCGAGGTGGCCCTGCGCGCCTCGGCGGTGTCGGTGCCGAAGGCCAGCGCCGCGGCCGGCGAGAACGAGGACTCCTACGCGGTCGACGCCGACACGGGGTACGCGGCGGTCGCCGACGGCGCGTCCGCGTCGTTCCGGGCGGCCGACTGGGCGCGGGCTCTGTGCGAGTCGTTCCTGGCGCACCGGCCGCTGGACGGCCCCGCCTCCCCGTCCTGGATCGACGCGGCCTCTGCAGCGTTCGGGCGCGCCGCGGGCAATGGCGATCCGGGTGCGATGGACTGGTGGAGCGCCGACGCCTCCCGGCGCGGGGCGCACGCCGCGTTCGTCGGGCTGGCCGTGCAGCGCGTCGAGCAGGGGCTGGTCTGGCGGGCGACCGCGGTGGGCGACTGCGTGCTGGTCCACCTGCGACCCGACGGCGACGGCCCGCCGATCGTCACCGCGTTCCCGATCGACCACAGCGCGTCCTTCCCGCAGAACCCGGTGCTGCTGTCCAGCGCGGCCGACCGCCACCCGGCCGTCCGCTCGATCGACGGGGCGGCGGCGGTGGGCGACGGGTGGTTGCTGATGAGCGACGAGCTCGCCCGGTGGGCGCTGCGCCGCCACGAGGGCGGGGAGCCCGTGTGGGCGGACCTCGCCCGCGGTAGCGACGCGCAGGTGCGCGCTCTCGTCGGCCGGGCCAGAGCCGATGCGGGGGTCGCCGACGACGACATGACGGTCGTCCGGTGCGAGGTCGTTCCCACGGGATAGCGTGCTGACCGTGGAGGACGGGCCGCACGACACCACCCTCCCCGACGGGTTGCGGGTGCGGCTGGACCGCGAGGTGCGAGTGCTCGACGGTGGCCGCGCACTGCTCGGTGGCGCACCGCCGCGGCTGCTCCACCTCGCGCGGGCAGCGCAGGACGTGCTTGGCGGCCGGCGCGCCGTCACTGTCGTCGATGCGACGTCGCGTGCGCTGGCCCGCACACTGCTCGATGCCGGGGCCGCGCACCCGGAGTACGAGCCGCCGGCGGCGGTGCCGGGCCCGTCCGACGTGACGGTCGTGGTGCCCGTGAAGGACCGCACCGGCGGGCTGGCCCGCCTGCTGGCCGCGCTGCCGGCCGGAATCGGCGCCGTGATCGTGGTGGACGACGGCTCGGCCGCCGCCGCCGACGTCGCCGCGGTGGCCGCCGAGCACTCCGCGCGCGTGCTGCGGCACGAGCACTCCCGCGGGCCGGCCGCGGCACGCAACACCGGCCTGGCCGCTGCCCGCACCCCGCTGGTGGCGTTCCTGGATTCCGACGTCGTGCCCGAACCGGGCTGGACGGGCCCGCTGCTGGCCGCATTCGCCGATCCGGCCGTGGGTCTGGCCGCGCCGCGGATCGTGGCGCTGCCCCCGATCGAGGGCTGGCTGGGCCGCTATGAGGCCGTCCGGTCGTCGCTCGACCTGGGGCCGGACCCGGCGCTGATCGTGCCGCGGACGCGCGTCGCGTACGTGCCCAGCGCAGCGCTGCTGGTGCGGGTCGCGGCCGTCGGCGCGGGGTTCGCCGCCGACATGCAGGTCGCCGAGGACGTTGACCTGGTGCTGCGGCTGCACGCTGCGGGGTGGCGGCTGCGCTACGCCCCGTCGGCGCGGGTGGCGCACGACCACCGCACCACGGTGTGGGCGTGGTGGCGGCGCAAGGCCTTCTACGGCACCGGCGCGGCCCCGCTCGCGTTGCGGCACCAGGGATCGGTGCCGCCGATGGTGCTCTCGCCGTGGGCGGCCACGGTCGGGGCGGCGCTGCTGGTCGCACGCCCGTGGTCGGCGGTCGTGGCGGTGGTGACCAGCGTCGTGGCGTGGGAACGCCTCGCGCGGCGGCTGGATCGGCTGGACCGGCCGCGGCCGGTCGCAGCCCGCTTGATCGCGCTCGGTGCTGTCGGGGCGGTCGCGCAGACCGCCGATGCGGTGACGCGTCACCACTGGCCGCTCGCGGCCGTGGCTGCGATCTGCTCGCGGCGGGCACGGCGCCGGGTCGTCACGATCGCCGTCGGATCGGCGGCGATCGACTGGTGGCGGCACCGCCGTCGGGATCCGCGCGTGCGGCCCGGCCTCGTCTCCTACGCGGCGGCGCGGATGCTCGACGACATCGGATACGGATCTGGACTGTGGTGGGGAGCGTTGCGGCACCGCACGCCGGCGCCGTTGCTCCCCGCCGGTGCCCGCGGGCCGCGCAACCGTCCTTCGGGGTTGCTCCGAAAGTGTGTTAGGACAGCCTCGGCGCAGGCCGATTCTGCGGGTGCTGGCAGATCCTGAGCCCGCGTTTGCGGAGCTTCAGCCGCGGTCATCGATATCTCCGAACCTGCAGGTCATGGCCCTGTTGCGTGGGTGGATCACCGGCGGTGTGATGTGTGTCGGCCGCCACATTCTCGCGAGGAGAGACGCCATGACACAGGTCCGGGTCACCGTCGACGGCGTGACCTACGCCGACGAGGTGGAGCCCCGCATGCTGCTCGTCTACTACCTGAGGGAACGCCTCGGGAAGACGGGCACCGTCGTCGGGTGCGACACCAGTAACTGCGGTGCCTGCACCGTCCACCTGAACGGGCAGAGCGTGAAATCGTGCTCGGTCCTGGCCGTGCAAGCCGACGGCGCCGAGGTCACGACCATCGAGGGCGTCGCGCGGGACGGCAAGCTGCACCCCGTCCAGCAGGCGTTCCACGACAACCACGCCCTTCAGTGCGGCTACTGCACGCCGGGAATGATCATGCAGGCGATCGACCTGCTCGGCGACAACCCCGATCCCGACGAGCAGGAGGTCCGTGAAGGCATGGAGGGCAACCTCTGCCGGTGCACGGGCTACCAGAACATCGTCCGTGCCGTGCAGGACGCCGCCCAGAAGATGAAGCCGGGCGCTGCTGCGCCCGCAGAAGCTCCCGCACCGGCCAGCGTTGCCGGAGGAGGTCAGTAAGTGACGACGACCGTAGAACCCTCCACGCCGACTCTCGAGGTCGGCAAGGCGCGTGCTCGCAAGGAGGACGCCCGCCTGATCACCGGCCGTACCCGGTGGACCGACAACATCGTTCTGAACGGGTTGCTGCACATCGCGACGGTCCGCAGCCCCGTCGCGCACGGCACGATCACGAGCATCGACGTCACCGAGGCGAAGCAGATGCCCGGCGTCGTGGCCGTCTACACAGGTGCCGATCTCGATGCCGAGCAGTCCGGGCTGCCGTGCGCCTGGCCGATCAACGCCGACGCCACGCCGCCGCGGCACGTCTCGATCGCCGTCGACAAGGTCAACTTCGCCGGCGAGATCATCGCGCTGATCGTTGCCCGCAGCGCGGCGGAGGCCAAGGACGCCGTCGAGGCCGTGGACTACGACATCGAGCCGCTCGAGCCGGTGCTGGACCTGGAGGCCGCGCTCGCCGACGGCTCGCCGGTCATCCACTCCGATTTCGGCTCCAACAAGTGGGTGACGTTCCCGTTCGACTCCGTGGGTGCGGGTGCCACGTCCGGCCCCACCGCCGACGAGGCCATCGCGGCGGCCGAGGCCGATCCCGACTCGATCGTCGTCCGCCGCACCTGGCGCCAGCAGCGGCTGATCCCGGCGTTCATGGAGCCGCGCTCGGTGGTCGTCGACCCCACCGGTGAGCAGCTGACCATGTGGACGTCGACGCAGGTTCCGCACATCGTGCGCACCATGCTGTGCGTCACGCTCGGCCTGCCGGAGCACAAGCTGCGCGTCATCGCACCCGACGTCGGCGGCGGCTTCGGCGGCAAGCTGCAGATGATCCCCGAGGAGATCCTCACGACCCTGGTGGCGCGGCGGCTGGGCCGCCCGGTCAAGTGGACCGAATCGCGCTCGGAGTCGCTCGTGTCGGGCCACCACGGCCGCGACCAGCTCCAGACGGTCACCATCGCGGCACGGAAGGACGGCAGCTTCACCGCGCTGAAGTTCGACTTCATCGCGGACATGGGCGCCTACTTCGGGTTGTTCACCCCGGCCGTGCCCGTGTTCGGCGCCTTCATCGGGCCGGCGATCTACAAGTTCCCGGCCTACGCGGCGAACTTCACCGACGTCTTCACCAACAAGACCCCCACCGACGCCTACCGCGGGGCCGGTCGTCCCGAGGCCACGTTCGCGGTCGAGCGCATCGTCGACGAGCTCGCCGTCGAGCTCGGCCGCGACCCGATGGAGCTGCGCGAGCAGAACTGGATCAAGAACACCGAGTTCCCGTACACCAACGCCGGCGGCCTGACCTACGACTCCGGCAACTACGAGGCCGCCACCGAGAAGGCTCTCGAGCTGTTCGACTACGCCGGCATGCGCCGCGAGCAGGAGGAGCGCAAGAACAACGGCGACCCGGTGCAGCTCGGCATCGGCATCTCGACGTTCACCGAGATGTGCGGGCTTGCGCCGTCGCGGTTGCTCGGTGCGCTCGGCGCCGGTGCGGGCGGCTGGGAGCACGCGGCCATCCGCATGCTGCCCACCGGCAAGGTCGAGGTCGTCACCGGTTCCTCTGCACATGGCCAGGGCCACGAGACGGCGTGGAGCCAGATCGCAGCCGACCAGCTCGGCGTCCCGTTCGAGGACATCGAGGTGCTGCACGGTGACACGCAGGTGTCGCCGAAGGGCCTGGACACCTACGGTTCGCGCTCGCTGCCCGTCGGCGGCACGGCCGTGGTCAAGTGCGCGCAGCGGGTCATCGAGAAGGCGAAGAAGGTCGCCGCGCACCTGCTGGAGGCCGACGAGGGCGACGTCGAGTTCTCGGCCGGCCGCTTCTCCGTGCGCGGCACGCAGCAAGGGCTGGCGATCCAGGAGGTCGTGTTCGCGACGTTCCTGTCGCACAACTTCCCCGAGGGCATCGAGCCGTCGCTGGACTCGGAGTACACCTTCGACCCGGAGAACTTCTCCTTCCCGCACGGCACCCACCTGGCCGCGATGGAGGTCGACACCGAGACCGGCAAGGTCACGCTGCGCAAGTACGTCTGCGTCGACGACATCGGCAGCGTGGTCAACCCGTTGATCGTCGAAGGCCAGATGCACGGCGGTCTCGCCCAGGGCATCGCGCAGGCCCTGTACGAGGAGGCCAACTACGACGAGCAGGGCACCCTGGTCAACGGCACCTTCGTCGACTACACGATCCCGTCGTCGGCCGACCTGCCGAGCTTCACGACCGACCGCACCGAGACCCCGGCGACCTCCAACCCGCTGGGTGTGAAGGGCGTCGGCGAGGCCGGCACCATCGCCTCCACCCCGGCCATCGTCAACGGCGTGCTCGACGCGATCCGCCACCTCGGCGTCACCGCGATCGAGATGCCGTGCACGTCGCAGCGCGTGTGGCGCGCACTGCAGGACGCGAAGGGCCGCTCCACGCAGGAGACCCCCGTCGACACCCACTCGCCGGGCGCCGGCCTGGGCTCCATCGACCCCAACAACCCGCAGGGAGAGATCCAGTGATCCCGGCCCAGTTCGACTACGTCAAGCCGACGTCGGTCGCCGATGCGATCTCGGCGCTGCAGCAGGCCGGGGACGACGCCAAGGTCATCGCCGGCGGGCAGAGCCTGATGCCCGTGCTGCGGCTGCGGCTCGCAGCTCCCGCGCTGGTCGTCGACATCGGCGGGATCGCGGAGCTCAAGGGGATCCGCGAGGACGGTGACCGGATCGTCATCGGCGCGATGGCGCCGTACCACGACATCCTGCACGACGACCTCGTCACCGAGCACCTGTCGTTGCTGGCGCAGGCGGTCGGCACCGTCGCCGACAACCAGGTGCGCCACCGCGGCACGCTGGGCGGTGCGCTCGCGCACGCCGACCCGGCCGGCGACCTCGGTGCCCCGGCGCTCGCGCTGGACGCCGAGATGGTCATCGCGGGCGCCGAAGGCACCCGCACCGTGGCCGCCGCCGACTTCTTCCAGGGCCTGTTCGCCACCGCGATCGGCGAGACGGAGCTCCTCACGGAGATCCGCTTCCCGAAGTACACGGGATGGGGCACGCACTACGAGAAGTTCAACCGCACCGCGCAGGCGTGGTCGATGTGCGCGGTGGCCGTCGCACTGCGGGTCGAGGGCGGCTCGATCGCCGAGGCCCGTGTCGGGCTGACCAACATGGGCGACCGGCCGATCCGCGCGACGACGGTGGAGCAGGCGCTCGTGGGTCAGCAGGCGAGCGCCGACGTGGCGAGGGCCGCAGCAGAGCATGCGGCGGACGGCACGGCGGCACCGAGTGACGCGGACGCCGCGGCCGACTACCGTGAGCACCTGGCCAGGGTGCTCACCGGCCGCGCGGTGCTGGCGGCTGCGGGCTGACAGACGGGTAGGAACGCGGACGCCTGCCTCCGGTGGGGGCAGGCGTCCGCGTCGTTCGAGGGAGACCGCACCACCATGCAGCTGGAGAACACGTTCACCATCGCCGCGCCCATCGAGAAGGCGTGGAAGGCGCTCAACACGCCCGAGACGGTCGCCCCGTGCTTCCCCGGCGCGACGCTGACCGAGTACGAGGGAGACGAGTTCAGCGGCACCGTCAAGGTGAAGCTCGGCCCGATCTCGCTCACGTACAAGGGCAAGGGCGTCTACAAGGAGCGCGACGAGGCCAACCACAAGGTGGTCATCGACGCGAGCGGGCGCGACGCGCGCGGCAACGGCACCGCCAACGCGCTGGTCACCGGCACGCTCGTGGCCGACGGGCCGGACAAGACCTCGGTCACGATGGTCACCGACATGACGATCACCGGAAAGCCGGCGCAGTTCGGCCGCGGCGTGATCAACGACGTGGCCAACAAGATCATCGGTCAGTTCGCGGCGTGCGTCGCGGACAAGCTCACCGAGGACTCCCCGGAGGCCCCGGCCGCCGAGGAGCCGGCCGCCGAGACCGCCCCGGCGTCGGCCGCGGCGCCCGCCCCGGCGAGCACCAACGGTGCCTCCGTCTCGACGAGCGACGTCCCGACGACCACCACTCCCGCGCAGGCAGTCAAGCCGGTCACCCAGCCGAAGCCGCCGATGCGCAGCGAGGTCGACGCCATCGACCTGCTCGACACTGCCGGCGCACCGGTCCTCAAGCGCCTGGCCCCGGTGCTCGGCGGCGCACTGCTCCTGCTGATCGTGCTCGCGATCCGCCGCAGCCGTTCGGCCTCCTGAGGTTTCACGAGCCCGGGGTTTGCAGCAAAGCCACTTTCACGCCAGAAACTTGCGTGAAAGTGGCTTTCTGCAACCGGGGGTCAGTGGCTGGCGGCGATCTCGGCGTCCACGCGCAGCGCGCGGCCGATCCGCGCCGGCACGTCGAACCCGATGATCAGCGCGACGACCACTGTCAGCACGGCGGCGATGGACATCAGAGCCGCGCCGAGGCTGCCGATGCCGGCGGCGACCGCCGTGCCGGCGATGGGCGCGATCGCCCCGCCGAGCGCGCCGACGTTGTAGCTGAAGCCGAGCCCGGCGGCGCGCAGCCGGGTGGGGAAGTGGTCGCCGATGTACTTGGGCAGCAGCCCGGAGATGCCCTGGCTGGTGAACTGCATCGCGAACAGCAGCACCCACAGCAGGACGACGTTGCCGGCGGGCAACGCGAAGACCGGGATCACGAACACCAGCGAGAGCACGAGCCCGAGCACGTACGTGCGGCGCGTGCCGATCCGGTCGGCGACGATCCCGGACGCGATCGACCCGGCGGCGTAGCCGAGCCCGGCCCAGGTCAGCGCCGTGGAGACCTGCGCGGGATCGAAGTGGAGCACGGTCTTGAGGTAGGTCGGCAGCAGCGCCGCGATCGGCCACGAGTACAGGAACGCGCAGCCGACCGTCACCATGATCGCGAGCATGACGGGCCACAGCCTGCCGGCGACCTGCACGGCGAACACGACGAAGCCGATCGCCGCGACCAGCGCCAGCAGCGCGACGTACCCGCCCCCGTTGCCGCTGAAGATCAGCACCAGCGTCCCGGCCACGACGAGCGCGAGTGCCGCGTTGGGCAGCCGCCGCTGCGGCGCGAAGAGCACAGATGACGTGCTGACCTCGCTCCGCGCGCCGACCTCCGCCGTCCACTCCGCGGCTTCGGGCAGCGCGCGGCGCAGGTAGAGGGTCAACGCGATCGGCACGATGCCGACGTAGAAGAGCCAGCGCCAGCCGCCGGCGGGCACCACGGCCTGGTAGACGAGCGCGGCGAGGACCGTCCCGATCGGGTACGCCGAGAGCAGGAAGCCGGTGGCGCGGTTGCGCATCGACGCCGGCCACGACTCCATCACGTAGGTGGCGCTCGACCCGTACTCGCCCGCCATCCCGATGCCGACGATCGCGCGGAAGGCGAAGAGCGACCAGTAGCTCCACGCGAAGCCGCAGAGGATGCTGCCGACCGAGAAGGCGACGATCGCGAGGATCATCGCCGGCTTGCGCCCGTACCGGTCGGCGACGGCGCCGAGCACCAGGCCGCCGAGCCAGCGCGAGACGAAGGCGGCCGAGACGAGCGTCGCGGCCTGCCCGAGGTCGAGGTGGAACTCGGCGGCGATCTCGGTGAGCACCAGGGTGATCAGGACGAAGTCGAAGCCGTCGAGCAGGTAGCCCAGCCAGGCGGCGAAGAACGCCTTGCGCTGGGATCGGTCGAGCCGGCGGAACGACATCGGGACGGCGGGTGGCGGCGCTGCCATGGCATCGACCTCCGGATCCGAGGACGTAGGATGTCCTATCTCATCGCACGCTAGCACCGCGGCTCGAGACCGGCCCCGTCAGGCCAGCAGCGGCGGGTCCAGCACGATGTCCTCCTCCGCGGAGCCGCGGTGCAGTGCGGCGTTGACGGCCTGGACCTCAGGGCTCTGCATCCCCACCGGCAGGACCGCACCGCGGCCGTCGACCGTGCGGGCGATCCACGCCGCCGCCGCGAAGACGGGCTCGGCGGCGAGCACGATCTCGCGGCCGCCCTCGAACGCCGACGGCGTCGGTGCGCCGATGCCGTCGAGCAGCCGGCGCCCGAACGCGATCCTGACCAGTGCCAACGCGCGGCCGGCCCGAGGAACGCCGTGGTCGTGCAACAGCTGGGCCAGCTCCGCGTCGTCGGCTCCCGGCCGGTCGTCGAGCGCTTCGAGGGTGCGGCGCACGATGTCGGGCGCTGGCATGTCGGGCGCTGGCATGTCGGCCTTCATGATCGGCACGACCGGTCGGGCGGCCACCTGGTTGGGACGCTTCGGCGATCTCCTCAGCGTCGGCGCATCAGGACGGCCGTCGCGACCGTCCCCGCTGCCACCAGCGCGGCGAACAGCGCGAGGGTCACCTGCGGGGTCAGCACCAGCAGAGCCACTCCCACGCCGACGACGGGCACGATCAACCCGAGGTACCCGGCGAGGAACAACCCGGCCTGCGCCTCGGCGAGCGACTCCCGTGGAGCCACCTGCGCGACGAGCCCGAGCCCGCCGGAGAACAGCAGGCCGGCACCCACCCCGGACACGAGCGCGCCGGCGACGAACAACGCCACGCTCGGCGTCGGCAGCCACACCGCGACCGTGATGGCCGCGAGCCCGAGCAGGATCACCGGCATGCCGGCCGACATCCGACGGCGCGGCGCGAACCGGGCCGCCACCAGCTGGGTCACCGTGCCCGCCGCGAACACCCCGAAGATCAGCTCACCGGTGTTGGCCGGGCCGGGCGCGTGCAGCGGGCCGCCCAGGAACGTCGCTGTCAACGCGGTGAACAGGCCGAGCACGCCGAGCCCGAGGAACGCGGCTGCGGCGGCCGCGGCGAACTGCGCGCGACCCGACGGCGGCACCGCGACCCGCTGCGTGCGGTACCGGGGCCGCGGGACGGCGGCCGGCCGGGTCTCCGGCACCACCAGCAGCGCCCCCGTGCTCAGCACCAGCGCCACCAGCAGCACCACGTACGGCGTGACGAGCGGCTGCGGCGCCCACTCGGCGAGCAGCCCGCCCAGCAGCGGGCCGAGCCCGATCCCGCCCAGGTTCGCGATCGCCGCGACGACCTGCGCGCGGGCCGGTGAGGCGGCCGGTCGGTGCGCCGCGTGCAGCTCGGAGAGCCACGCCGTCGCCGTCGCGGTCACCATGCCGACGGAGAAGCCGCTGAGCAGGCGGGCCCCGTAGAGGCCGGGCAGCGTGGGCCAGGCCACGTAGACGACGGCGCTCAGCACGCTCAGCGCGACCGCGGGGACGAGCACCCGGCGCCGCCCATGCATGTCGGACAGATGCCCGGCGGTGAGCAGGCTGGCCACCACGCCGACGGCGTACGCGGCGAAGACGAGCGTCACCGTGAACGTGGAGAAGTGCAGGAGCTGCTGGTAGGCGGGGTAGAGCGGGGACGCCAACGCCGAGAGCCCCATCACCGACAGGAAGCCGAGAGCGACGATCCAGAAGCCGATGCCGTGGCGCTCGGAACCGCGGACGGCAGCCGGGGGACGGGCGAGCGAGGTGGTCACACGTCGAGGGTGCGCCGGATCGGTTGTCGACGGAAGCGCAGAGATGAGCTATCGGTCATCTCTCTGCGAGAGATGACAGGATGGCCGGCGTGGAGCTGCGCCAGCTGGCCGTGTTCGTCGCCGTCGCCGAGGAGCTCAGCTTCACCCGAGCCGCGGTCCGGCTCTCCGTCGTCCAGTCCGCGGTGTCGGCCACCGTGCGGGCGCTCGAACGCGAGCTGGGTGCCGAGCTGCTCGTCCGCTCGACCCATCACGTCGCGCTCAGCGACGCCGGGCAGCTGCTGCTGCCCGAGGCGCGGGCCACGCTCGCCGCGGCGCAGGAGGCCCGGCACGTCGTCGAGCAGCATCGCGGTGGGCTGCGCGGCACCGTCCGGCTCGGCATCCTGCAGGTGCTGCGCGACCAGCCCGTCAGCGCCGCCCGCGTGATCTCCGCACTGCGGGCCGAACATCCCGGCATCACCGTCGAGCCGCGGCATGCGGGCAGCGCCGTGCTCGCCGAGGACGTGCGGCAGGGACGGCTCGACGCCGCGTACGTCGTCTTCCCGTTCGGGCAGGTCGCCGGGCTGACGCTGCACGGGCTGACCGAGGAGCAGATGGTGTTCGTCTGCCCGCCCGAGCACCCGCTGGCCGGTCGCACCGCGCTGACGCTCCCTGAGATCGCCGACGAGCCGTTCGTCGACTCGCCGGCGCATTGGGGCACCCGCATGGGCAGCGACCTCGCGTTCGCCGCGGCCGGGCTGACCAGGCAGATCCGCTACGAGGTCGGCGACATCGGCAACGTCGCCGACTTCGTGCAGAACGGTCTCGGGGTCGCGATCCTCCCGCCGGGGCTGGTCGATCCGTCGGCGGCGGTGGCCACCGTGCCGATCACGGACGGGCCGCACTTCCGCATCTCCCTCGCCGTGCCGGCCGGGCGACGCCTCGGCGCGCTCACGCGCAGGCTGGTCACGACTGCCCTCGAGCTTCGCGACCGGACTCGAGCCCCGACACCCGCAGCGTGATGTTCAGCCGCCCGCTGCCCAGCCCGGTGTCGGCCGGATCGTCATCGGGGAGCAGCCGCGGCACCCCGTGGTAGGCCAGCCGGCTCGCGTCGCCGAACACGACGAGGTCGCCGGAGCGCAGCTCCACGTCGGTGTAGGGGCGGCCGCGCTGCTCGGTGTTGCCGAACCGGAACACGCACGGCGCGCCGATCGACAGCGACACCACCGGTTCGCGGGAGCGCTCGTCCTTGTCCTGGTGCTGGCCCATCCGCGCGTCACCGGTGTAGTGGTTGATCAACGCGATGTCCGGTTCGTACGTGCGGGTGGGGCCGCCGTAGGCATCGGCGACCGCCGCGCGGCCCAGATCGGCCAGCCAGTCGGGGAACGGCAGCACCGGAGACCCGTCCTGGTCGTCGCGCGTGCGCGAGTAGCGGTACGGGTACCAGTGCCAGCCGAGGCAGAAGCTGCGCACCGTCATCACGCCGCCGTTCGGCATCCGGGCGGCGCGGATCCCGGGCCCGTCCGTGGCCCACTCCCGACAGGCGGTGACCAACTCGCGCTGCTGGTCCAGGCCGAGCCAGTCGGGCACGTGCACGGCGCCGGGTGCCAGCTCCCGGCGCTCGCGAGGGAACAGCTGATCAGGGGGCATCGTGGAAGATGATGCCCAGCACGTCGCGGCGCCCGCCGTGCACCTGGCTCACCCCGTGCCGCACCTGCACGCGGTGATCGCCGCGCGCACCCCGTTCGGGCCGGTGGTGCACGGGGAACACGACCGCATCACCCTGCCGGGGCCGCAATACCCGCGGCAGCGACTGCTGGCGGGCCCGCTGCTCCACGAACACGCTCTCGCCGCCGGTGAAGTCCTCGTCCGGCCGGCTCAGCATCACCAGCAGCTGCAGCGGGAACGTCAGGTCGCCGTACACGTCCTGGTGCAGGCGGTTGTGGTCACCGGGGCCGTAGCGCAGCAACAACGGCGTCGGCCGGCGCTGGCCGGCGGCCGCGCACTCGGCCCGGAACTCCTCGTGCGTCGCCGGGTAGGTGCGCTCGCCCAGCCGCTCCGCCCACGCGTTCGCCACCTCGGCGAGCGCCGGGTACAGCTCGGTGCGCAGCTGCGTGATCAGCGGCGGCAGCGGATCGGCGAAGTAGCGGTAGCGGCCGCGGCCGTACGCGTGCCGGGCCATGTCGACGGTGGAGCGGAACCGTGCGTCGTCGTCGAACCAGTCACTGACCTCGGCGCACTCCGCGGCTGTCAGCACCGAGTCGACGACGGCCACGCCGTCGGCGTCCATGCGTTCGTGCAGGGTGTCGTCCATCACCCCAGGCTGCCTGGCGCAGCACTGGCGTGCTGGCGGGATTCGGTCAGGATGGCGGTATGCGATCCGGCCCGCGCAACGCGCTCACCGACGTCTCCGGGCTGCTGGTCGGGCACGCCGAGGTGGCGCACGGGCTCAGCGGCACCACCGTCGTGCTCGCCCCCGACGGTGGCGCCGTGGCCGGCGTGGACGCGCGCGGCGCCGCGCCCGGCACCCGAGAGACCGACCTGCTGCAACCGGGCAACATGGTCCAGCGGGTGCACGCCATCGTCTTCGCGGGCGGCAGCGCGTTCGGGCTGGCCGCGGCGTCGGGCGTGATGGACGCGCTGGAAGCCGCCGGCACCGGGTTCGCGACCCCGGGCGGGATCGTGCCGATCGTGCCCGCGGCCGTGGTGTTCGACCTCGGCCGCGGCGGCCCGGACGGCGAACGCCCCGGCCCGGCGACCGGCGCCGCCGCCGTCGCCGCGGCATCCGTGGAGATCGGGACCGGCTGCGTGGGTGCCGGCAGCGGCGCCGTCGTGGGCGGTCTCAAGGGCGGGGTCGGGACCGCCAGCGCCGTGCTCTCCGACGGCACGACGGTCGCCGCGCTCGCCATCGTCAACGCGGCCGGTTCGGCCGTCGACGCCGCCACGGGTGCGCTGCTGGGCGCGCGGTACGGCCTAACGGGCGAGTTCCCCGATGCGCCCGTCGACGCCGCGGCCGTAGAGGCCGCGACGGCCCCGGCGACCCGGCCGACCCCCGGCACCGCCACCACACTCGCCGTCGTCGCCACGGACGCGACGCTCGACAAGGCCGGCTGCGCCCGCCTCGCCACGATGGGCCACGACGGCCTCGCCCGCGCCATCGCCCCCGTCCACACGATGATGGACGGCGACGTGATCTTCGGACTATCCACCGCCACCCGCCCGGCCCCCGAGTTCGCGCAGCTCGTCGAGCTGCAGGCGGTGGCGGCCGACGTCGTCACGCGGGCCGTGGTGCACGGCGTCCTGGCCGCCACGTCGGTGAAGACCCCGGCCGGGGCATGGGCGGCATACCGAGAGGCCGCAGGCCTCGACCTCGGCTGAGGCGCAGTCTCCGGGGGTTGTCAGCAAAGCCACTTTCAGGACCGAATCGGACCTGAAAGTGGCTTTGCTGACGTTTCGGTGCACCCCGGATGGCTCAGTCGTCGTCGTTGCGGTCGTCGTCGATCTCGGGGGTGGCGTTGCAGGTCTCGCCGTCGTCGTCGACCTTCTGCTCGGCGCGGCTCACGGCGCCGGTCGTGGAGTCGACCCAGACCTCGTGGTCGGCGCGGTCGCGGTCGATCTCGACCTTCCAGGCGGTGCCCTCGAGCTCGATCTCGTCGATGCAGCCGCCGCCGACGTGGTCGCGGGCGATGGTGCCGGCCCGCTCGGCAGGCACAGCCGGTGCGGGCGGCGCCGCGGCCGGCAGGGCGCCGCTGGTGAGCTGGAAGTCGTTGTCCGACGCGGCTTCTGCGACGGCGGCGCCGCCCAGTCCGATGACGGCGACGGCGCCGAGTACTGCGAGGGTGCGTCCGATGCGCGGCACGGGATCCTCCGGTGCTCCTGCGGTGGTCCTGGTGACCACCGGCGATGGAGCCAACGGTTCCGTGATCATGGCTAGCGGCGCGCTGCGCGAACCCTAAGGCCGTCCTATGTGAGCGGGCGCACCCAGCGTGAGCGCCACCTCGAGGCCACCGAGCGGGCCGGTGCGCAGGTCGAGCTCGCCGCCGGACCGAACGGCTGCCCGGCGTGCGATGTCCAGCCCGAGACCGGTGGAGCCGGCCCCACTGGCGCCACGGCGCAGCGCGTCCGACCCGGGTGGGAGACCCGGTCCGGCGTCGGCGACGGTGAGGACCGTGCCGGCGAGGCGCACGGCGAACGGTGTGCCGTCGGGGGTGTGGGCGAACACGTTGCCCAGCACCGCGTCGAGCGCCGCCTCGAGATCCGACCGCGGCAGCGCAACGGGCACGGGGCCGGCCGGTACGTCGGCGGTGACGGCCCGATCGGTGTCCTCGGCGAGCACCGCCCAGAACGCGAGCCGGTCGCGCACGACGGCCGCGGCATCGCACGCGGTGGTGTCCGAGCCGCGCCGGCGGGCCTGCTCGATGGCCAGCGACACGGCGCGTTGGACGGCCTCGACGCCGTCGCCGATGCGCTGGGCGTCGGCGGGGTCGGGCAGCGCCTCGGCGTCGAGGCGCAGCGCGGTGAGCGGGGTGCGGACGCGGTGGGCGAGATCGGCGACGGTCTCGCGCTCCTCGCGCAGGAGGTCGGCGATGCGGTCGGCGAGCCCGTTCAGCGCGGTCGCGACGACGGCGAGCTCGCCCGGCCCGTCGATGGCGGCGCGCGCGTCCAGCTCGCCGGCGCCGAGCCGGTGGGAGGTGGCCGCCAGCTCGGTCGTCGCCCGGACGACGCGCCGCCCCAACCGGTCGGCCAGCGCCAGGCTGGTGACCAGTAGCAACACCCCCAGCCCGGCGAGCAGCAGCCAGGAGCGGCCGACGCCGGCGGTGAGGGCGGCGTCCGGCACGAGCGTGCGCACCACAGCGGCCGCGCCCGTCCGGTCACGGACGGCGAAGACGATCTCGCGCCCCCCGTCGACGTCGCCCGTCGCACTGGTGCCGCGGGTGGCCAGCTCGACGAGCGGGGTGCGGGCGGCGGGCCGGCCGAGCACGCTGCCGTCGGGCAGGAACACCGAGAAGCCGGTGGGCGAGTTCGCGTTGACCTGCTGCACGGTCAGCGCCAGCGCGGCCCGGTCCGACGTGGCGACGAGCGGGTTGAGCGTCTGCGCCTCCACTGTGGCGACCTGCACCGCCCGGTCGGCTGCGACCGTGCGCAGCAGCAGCGCCAGCGGCACCACGAACGCCACGAGCACCAGCGACGTCGTCGCGGCGACGAGCAGGAGCAGCCGTCGACGCACGGCTACTGCCCCGGCGCGCTGATCCGCACACCCACCCCGCGTACGGCATGCAGGTAGCGCGGTTCCTGCGCGGTCTCGCCGAGCTTGCGCCGCAGCCACGACAGGTGCACGTCGACGGTCTTGTCGGCGCCGCCGTACGGCAGCTGCCACACCTCGGTGAGCAGCTCCCGCTTGCTCACCACCTCGTCGGCGCGGGTCGCGAGGTAGTGCAGCAGGTCGAACTCGCGCGGGGTCAGCTCCAGGTCGGTGCCGTCGAGGGTGGCGCGGCGCGACCGGTGGTCGATGCGCAACCCGCCCACCGCCACCTCGGTGTCGCCGCCGCCGCCGGTCGACGCGCCGCGGCGCAGCACCGCGCGGATGCGGGCGTCGAGCTGGGCGGCGCTGAACGGCTTGACCAGGTAGTCGTCGGCGCCGGCGTCGAGCACGGAGACGATCTCGGACTCGTCGTCGCGGGCGGTGGCGACGACCACCGGCACCCGGCTGGCACCGCGCAGCATCCGCAGCATCGTGGTGCCGTCCATGTCGGGCAGGCCGAGGTCGAGCACCACCAGGTCGGGGCGGCGCGTCACGGCGTGCTCCAAGCCGGAGAGCGCGGTGCCGGCCGATTCGACGGCGTGCCCGCGGTCGGTGAGGCCGCGGATGAGGGCGGCGCGGATCGTCGGGTCGTCCTCCACGATCAGCACCTGGGCCACCCGCGCACGGTAGATCACGGCGGGCCGCGGCGGGCTCCTCTTAGGAGTGCCTTAACCGCGCCGCAGCGTCTCGATGAGGTGCCGACCGGCATGCTGGGGCACGTGCCCGGACCGTCCCGCCGCCAGCTCGGCGTCATCGCGTGGCTGGCCGCGACGGCCGCGGCCACCGCGGTCGGGCTGTTCGCCGTGGGCGCGATCGGGGCGGGCATCGTCGACCAGCAGGCGCCGGTGCTGACGCCCGACCAGGTGAACACCCTGCTCGCGGCCGAGCCGTCCCCGGCCCCACCCGACCCCACCACCGTGCCCGGCCCCGGCGGCCCGGCCGAGGTGCTGGCCGGGCGCGGCGGCACCGTCGTGGCCCGGTGCGCGGACGGCGCGGCCGAGATCGTCTCCGCCAGCCCGGCGCAGGGCTTCCGCGTCGACGACGACGATCGGCCGCGCGGCGAGGTGAAGTTCGAGTCCGAGGGACTGGACGTGACGATGCAGGTGACCTGCGCGGGGGACCGGCCCGTGGCGCACGAGCAGGTCGCGGTGGACGACTGAGTTGCTCAGCCGCCCGCGAATGGCGGCAGCACGTCCAGCGTCGCGCCGATGGGCACGGCATGCGACCGGTCGCGCACCGCGACCTCGTCGAGCAGGAAGCTGCAGCGCTCCAGCACCCGCGCGAACTCGGCGCTGTGGCGCTCGCGCGCGACGGCGAGCACGTCGTCGACGCTGGCGTGGACGGGCACGTCGAGTCGCTCGGTCTCGACGCCGGCGGCGGCCTTGGCCGCGGCGAAGTACCGGACGGTGACGGTCACGACGGTGTATTGGACGGACTCCACGGACTCCATGGTCCTCAACCCCCGATGGCGCTCATCGGCCGGTCCGGCTGGAGGAAGCCGGGCTCGTCGATGCCGTGGCCGGCGAGCTTGCCCCACATCGCGACGCGCCAGGCGTCGGCGATCTCCGCGTCGGTGGCGCCGCCGCGCACCAGCGCGCGCAGGTCGGTCTCGGTGCGGGCGAACAGGCAGGTGCGGATCTGGCCGTCGGCGGTGAGCCGGGTGCGGTCGCAGGCACCGCAGAAGGGCCGGGTGACCGAGGCGATGACGCCCACGACGGCCGGTCCGCCGTCGACCAGCCAGCGCTCGGCCGGCGCGCCACCGCGCTCCGACGGATCGGGGGTGAGGGTGAAGCCCTCGCCGAGCATCTGCAGGATCTCGCCCGCGGTGATCATCTCGGTGCGTTCCCAGCCGTGCTGGGCGTCGAGCGGCATCTGCTCGATGAAGCGCAGCTCGTACCCGCCGTCGACGGCGAAGCGCAGGAGATCGACGGCCTCGTCGTCGTTCACGCCGCGCAGCAGCACGGTATTGATCTTGACGGGGCCGAGGCCGGCGTCGCGGGCGGCGGCGAGCCCGTCGAGCACGTCGGAGAGCCGGTCGCGCCGGGTGATCGTGGCGAAGCGCTCGGGCCGCAGCGTGTCCATGGAGACGTTGAGCCGGTTGACGCCGGCCGCGGCCAGCGCCTCGGCGCGGCGGGCGAGCCCGACGGCGTTCGTGGTGAGCGAGATGTCGGGGCGGGGCTCCAGCGCGGCGGAGGCCGCGATGACGTCCTCGAGGCCCTTGCGCAGCAGCGGCTCGCCGCCGGTGAAGCGCAGCTCGTGGATGCCGAGGTCGCGGACGGCGATGCCGATCAGCCGCACCAGCTCGGCGTCGGTGAGCTGCTCGCTGCGCGGCATCCAGTCGAGGCCTTCGGCGGGCATGCAGTAGGTGCAGCGCAGGTTGCAGCGGTCGGTGAGCGAGATGCGCAGGTCGGTGGCGACCCGGCCGAACGTGTCGATCAGCCGCGGATCGGACGGCCGGTCCGCGGCAGGCTGCGCCGGGCGGCGCACTGCCGGGAGGCCGAGCTCGGTTGCCGTCACGACACGAGCGTAACCGGACGAGACGACCGGCAATCATGGCCCGGACCAGGGCGAACTCGGCGGCGCCGCATCCGCGGCGGGATCAGCACTCCGGGGACCGCACCTGCAGCGCTGGGAAGCTGGCCAGTTGGATAGTCCGCCAAACGTTTCGTTGATCAAGGGCAAAAGGTTGTTTCGGAATCGATTCGGAGCAACCTCTTGCCCTTGATCAACGCAACCCGGGTCAGCTGTGCCGGCCCAGCTCCTGCCGGGCCACCGTGCGGATGTGCACCTCGTCGGGTCCGTCGGCCAGGCGCAGGGCCCGCGCCCACGCGTAGAAGTACGCCAGCGGGAAGTCGTCGCTCACCCCGCCGCCCCCGTGGATCTGGATGGCCCGGTCGAGCACGGCGCACGCGATCCGCGGCGTGATGACCTTGATCGCGGCGATCTCGCTGGCCGCGCCCTTCGCGCCGGACCGGTCGATCAGCCACGCCGTCTTGAGCACCAGCAGTCGCGCCTGCTCGACCTCCATCCGGGAGAGCGCGATCTGCTCGCGCACCACTCCCTGGTCGGCGATCGGCCGTCCGAACGCGGTGCGCCCCTGTGCCCGTCGCACCATCAGGTCGATGGCCCGCTCAGCCATCCCGATCAGCCGCATGCAGTGGTGGATCCGACCCGGGCCGAGCCGGGCCTGGGCGATCGCGAAGCCGCCGCCCTCCTCGCCGAGGACGTTCGTCGCGGGCACCCGCACGTCGGTGAACTCCAGCTCGGAGTGCCCGTGCTGATCCTGGTAGCCGAAGACGGGCAGGTTTCTCCTGATCGTCAGGCCAGGTGTGTCGCGCGGCACCAGCACCATCGACTGCTGGCGGTGCACCGCCGCGTCCGGGTCGGTCTTGCCCATCACGATGAAGACCGCGCAACGGGTGTCGGCCGCGCCGGAGATCCACCACTTGCGCCCGTTGATCACGTAGTCGTCGCCGTCGCGGACGATCCGCGTGGCGACGTTCGTGGCGTCCGACGAGGCGACGTCCGGCTCCGTCATCGCGAACGCCGAGCGGATCTCGCCGTCGAGCAGCGGTTGCAGCCACTGCTGCTTCTGCTCGGGCGTGCCGAACAGGTGCAGCGTCTCCATGTTGCCGGTGTCGGGGGCCTGGCAGTTGATCGCCTCCGGTGCGATCACCGGCGACCACCCCGACACCTCGGCGACCGGCGCGTAGTCCAGGTTGGACAACCCCGAGACGGCGGGCAGGAACAGGTTCCACAGGCCCCGCGTCCGCGCCTCCGCCTTCAGCTCCTGCACGACGGGTGGCAGATCCCACTCCTGCGGGGTGCCGCGCCGCTCGGCCCGGAACGCCTCGTACCCGGCCTCGGCCGGAAGGATCCGCTCGTCGAGGAAGGCACGCATGCGCCGGGTGTGGTCAGCGGCCGCCGCGCTCGGTTCGAAATCCACGCCGGGAGCCAACCACATGCCGGTCGGGCGCCTGGTCCTAGTCGCAGGCGCGGATCTAGGATCGCCGACGTGCCGCAATTCAGGATCGCCGACGCCGCCAAGCTGCTCGGGGTCAGCGACGACACCGTGCGCCGCTGGGTGGATGCCGGGACGCTCCCGGTGCAGCCCGACGCGTCCAACCGCAAGGTCATCGACGGTGCTGCGCTCGCCGAGTTCGCCCGAAACCACGCGACCGCCGCCCCGGACCCGTCCGGGGTGCAGCGCTCGGCGCGCAACCGGTTCGTCGGGCTCGTCACCAACGTCCTCACCGACACCGTCATGGCGCAGGTGGAGATCCAGTGCGGCCCGCACCGCGTCGTGTCGCTGATGTCCAGCGAGGCCGCGCGCGAGCTCGGGCTCGCCCCGGGCGTGCTGGCAGTGGCCGTCATCAAGTCGACGAACGTCGTCGTGGAAACCCCTGGAGGGCTCTCGTGAAGTTGCGCGTTCTCGCTGCCGTCGTCGCCGGCGCAGCCCTGCTCACCGCGGGTTGCGGCACCGGCCAGCGGGCGGCCGGGCCCGCCACCGACGGTGCCGTGACCGCGGCCCCGTCCAGCAGTGGCACCACCACCACCCTCACGGTCTTCGCGGCCGCGTCGCTCAAGGACACCTTCACCGCGCTCGGCACCCAGTTCGAGGCGGCGAACCCGGGCACCCAGGTCACGTTCAACTTCGCGGGCTCGTCCGATCTGGCGCAGCAGATCGTGCAGGGCGCCCCGGCCGACGTGTTCGCCGCCGCGAGCGACGCCACGATGAAGACGGTGAGCGACGCCGGTCAGACGGCCGCGGCACCCGCGCCGTTCGCCAAGAACACGCTGCAGATCGCGGTGGCGCCGGGCAACCCGAAGGGCATCGCCTCGTTCGCCGACCTGGCCAAGCCGGAGTTCAAGGTCGTCGTCTGCGCGAAGGGCGTGCCCTGCGGCGACGCCGAGCTGAAGGTCGAGACGGCCACGCAGATCGACGTCCAGCCCGTCAGCGAGGAACCCGACGTCAAGTCGACGCTGTCGAAGGTGCAGTCCGGCGACGCCGACGCCGGCCTCGTCTACGTCACCGATGTGGCCGCGGCCAAGGGCGCAGTGCAGGGCGTCGCGTTCCCGGAGGCGGCCCAGGCCGCCACCAACTACCCGATCGCGGTCGTCAAGACCTCGAAGCAGGCAGCGCTCGCGCAGAAGTTCGAGGCACTCGTCACCGGGCAGGCGGGGCAGCAGGTGCTGCAGGCAGCGGGCTTCCAGGCACCGTGAGGCACCCGTGACCACCGGCTTGTCGGCGCCCCGGGCCCGTCCCTCCGACGGGCACGCCCGGGGCGTCGGTCTGCCGGGCCTGCTGTGGGTGCCCGCGGCCGGCGCCTTCGCGCTGATCGCGCTGCCCGTCATCGGGCTGGTCCTGCGCGCCGACTGGGCGCGGATGCCCGAACTGCTCCTGTCGGCCTCCGCCCTCGCGGCGCTGCGGCTGTCGCTGGAGACGGCCGGCGTCTCGACGGCGCTGTGCATCGTGTTCGGCGGCCCGCTCGCTGTCGTGCTGGCCAGGGGGCGACTCCCCGGGCTGCGGTGGCTGCGCCCGATCGTGCTCCTGCCGCTGGTCCTGCCGCCGGTGGTCGGCGGGCTGGCGCTGCTGTTCCTGCTCGGGCGGCTCGGCCTGCTCGGTCGGGTGATCGACACCTGGTTCGGCGTCACGATCCCGTTCACCACCGCTGCCGTGGTGCTCGCCCAGACGTTCGTCGCCCTGCCGTTCCTCGTCGTCAGCCTCGAGGGCGCCCTCCGCACCGCGGGCGACCGGTACGAGGCCGTCGCCGCGACGCTGGGCGCGAGCCCGTGGCTGGCGTTCCGGCGGGTCACGGTGCCGCTGGTGCTGCCCGGCCTGCTCTCCGGCGCGATCCTCGCGTTCGCCCGCTGCATGGGGGAGTTCGGCGCCACGATCGCCTTCGCCGGCAGCCTGCAGGGCGTCACCCGCACGTTGCCGCTGCTGGTCTACCTCGAGCGCGAGACCGACACCGACGCCGCCATCGCGCTCTCCCTGCTCATCGTGGCGGTGGCCGTCGCGGTGATCGCGGTGGCCCGCCCGCGTGGCGTGGACGGTGGCCGGTGAGCGAGCCCGCGAGCGAACGATCGGCGCAGCGCTGGCTGACGGCCCGGGTGGTGGTCCGCCGCCCGACATTCACCCTCGACGTCGAGATCACCGCAGATCCCGGCGAGGTCGTGGCGGTCATCGGCCCGAACGGGGCCGGCAAGTCGACGCTGCTCGGGGTGCTGTCCGGGCTGCTCGTGCCCGACGAGGGCGAGGTGCGGCTCGGCGAGCACGTCGTCACCGGGCCCGGCCTGCACGTGCCGCCGCATCGACGCGGGGTGGGCCTGCTCGCCCAGCAGGCGCTGCTGTTCCCGCACCTGACGGCCGCGGCGAACGTCGCGTTCGGCCCGCGCGCACGCGGGGTGCCGCGGACGCAGGCCGATGCGCGGGCGCGCGAGCTGCTCGCGGCGATCGACCTCGCGGAGCTGGCCGACCGGCGCCCGGCCCGCATGTCGGGCGGGCAGCAGCAGCGGGTGGCGCTGGCGCGGGCGATGGCGCCGCGGCCGGCGTTGTTGCTGCTCGACGAGCCGTTGGCGGCGCTCGACGTCGACGCCGCGCCGGCCATGCGCTCGTTGCTGCGGCGCATGATCCGCGACGAGCGGCAGACAGCGTTGCTCGTCACGCACTCGGCCCTGGACGCGCTGGTGCTGGCGGACCGGGTGGTGGTGCTGACCGACGGCCGGATCGTCGAGCAGGGGCCGACGCGCGAGGTGCTGGCGCGCCCGCGCAGCCCATTCACGGCCCGGCTCGCGGGGCTGGACCTGGTCCCGGGCACGGTCGAGGCGGCCGGGCTGCGCACCGCCGACGGCACGACCGTCGCGGGCCGGCTGGACGGGGCCGTGGCCGGTGAGCCGGGGGTGGCGGTGTTCCCGCCGTCGGCGGTGGCGGTGTTCGCCGAGGAACCGAAGGGCAGCCCGCGCAACGTGTTCCGGGTGCGGCTGGCCGCGATCGAGCCCCGGGAGGACGTGGTGCGCCTGCGCGCCGCGGCGCTGCCGGGTGGGCCGGAGTGGGTGGACGGGCTGGCCGCCGACGTCACCCCGACCGCCGTGGCCGACCTGGCCGCCGAGCCGGGCACCCTGCTGTGGTTCGCGGTGAAGGCGACGGAGACGGCGATCTACCCGGCTCGGTAGCGGCCCGGCCGGTGGTCCTGTCCGGCCCCGTCAAGCGGCGGCACGGGCTGTCACCCCATCGTTCACAAGCGTCACACCAGCCACGATCGTGTCTCTGTTCCCTTGCGTCACGGCTCCGTAGCGTCGCTCATCGTGATGCAGCTCGTCGTGCGGATCGCCCCCGTGGTGATCGCGCTCCAGATCCTGGCGGCCCTCGCCGGGGCCGGTGAGGCGGCTGCCGCGCCCATGCTCGGCTACGTCGTGCACGCCGACTCCGCGGCCACCGCGGACGCTGCTGCCGCGGCCGTCGGTGCCGCTCCGACCACGACCTACCGGCGTTCCTTCGCCGGGTTCGCTGCCCAGCTCACGCCCCAGCAGGCCGCTCAGCTGCGGGGCCGCCCCGGCGTCGTCGGCGTCGAGGAGGATCGGCGGATCGCGCTGGTCGACCCGCGCGCGGTGACCCGCACCGAGGCACTCCAGGACGACCCGCAGAACTGGGGTCTGGACCGCATCGACCAGCGAAACCTCCCCCTCGACGGCCGCTACACCACCCGCGCCACCGGCGCCGGCGTGACGGTGTGGGTGCTCGACACCGGCGTCGACGTCAGCCATCCCGAGTTCGACGGCCGCGCGTCGTTCGCCGCCGACACCATCGACGGTGAGGCCGGTGACTGCGACGGGCACGGCACGGTGGTCGCCGGGATCGCCGCCTCCCGCGACTACGGAGTGGCCAAGGGCGCCACCGTGCGGGCGGTGAAGGTGCTCGACTGCTCCGGTTCCGGGACGCTCTCCTCGCTCCTGTCGGGCATCGACTTCGTCGCCGAGCACGCCCAGGGCCCGTCGGTGGCCGTGATGTCGTGGAGCTACGGCGCGTCCGACGTGCTGCTCTCCGCCGTGTCCTCGCTGGTCGCGCAGGGGGTGTTCGTCGCGGCGTCGGCCGGCAACACCGGTGCCGACGACTGCACCGCGGCTCCCCGCGCGGTCAGCGGCGTGATGGTGGTGGGGAACTCCACGATCGACGACGAGCGCAACGAGACCTCGTCCACCGGTGCGTGCGTGGACCTCTACGCGCCGGGCACCCGGATCGTCTCGACGGTGCCGGGCGGCGAGACCGCGTCCTACACCGGCACGTCGATGGCCGCACCGCACGTCGCGGGCGTGGCGGCGCTCGTCAAGCAGACCTACGGCGACGCGCCCAGCGCCGCGGTGGCGAAGTGGATCGTCGACCACGCCGTGCCCGGTGTCGTCCGCAACGGCGCGGTGGGCGGCACCCCGAACCTGCTGCTCAACACCGGTGGTCTGTAACCCCTAGCCTCCACCTGCATGACGCCGTTGCTGCAGGGGAAGACCGCCGTCGTCTACGGGGGCGCGGGATCGATCGGTGCCGCGATCGCGCGCGCCTTCGCCACGGAGGGCGCCCGGGTGTTCCTGGCCGGGCGCACGGAGTCGACGTTGCGCGCGGTCGCGGACGGGATCGGCGCCGCGGGGGCCACGGTCGTCGATGCGTGCGACGTCGACGCCGTGGAGCGGCACCTGGCCGGCGTCGTGGCGACGAGCGGTGGCATCGACGTGTGCGTGGACGCGACCGGCTTCCCCGACAACCAGGGCACGCCCCTGCGCGAGATGGCGCTCGCGGACGCGCTGGAGACCGTGCAGGCCGGGTTCACCCGCGCCTTCGTCACCGCGACGGCTGCGGCCCGGGTGATGGAGCGGGCCGGGCACGGCGTGATCCTCACGCTGTCGACGTCGGCGTCAGGGCTCTCCGGCCGGGAGCGGCGGTTCCACCGGACGGGTGCCTTCGGTGTCGCGTGCGCGGCGATCGAGGAGTTCAGCCGCTCCCTCGCGGGTGAGGTCGGGCCGCTCGGCGTGCGCGTCGTGTGCCTGCGACCGGACGCGCTGCCCGAGACCTGGGGGCCGGATGCGCCCGCCGACGTGGCGGCCTACATGGCTGCCGGCACGATGCTCGACCGGATGCCGACGCTGGCCCAGGTCGCCGATGCCGCGGCGTTCGCGGCGTCCGACCGGGCGGCTGCGATCACCGGCACAATCCTGAACCTGACCTGCGGTTCCGAGCCCGGCTGAGGTCACGTCAGGCGGTGCAGGAGCTCCAGCAGCTGGGTGCGCTCGGCGGCGGTGAACCCGTCGAGCAGCGCGTCCTCCTCGGTGGCGATGGCGTCGTCGAAGCGGTCGAGGGTGGCGCGGCCGGCGTCGGTGGGGGTGATGAGGTTGCGCCGGCGGTCCTGCGGGTCGCGCTCGCGGGTGACGAGCCCTTCGGCGACCAGTGCGGTGACGATCGCGACCATGTCGCTGGGGTCGATCCGCAGCCGCCGGCCGATCTCGGCCTGCGCGGCCGGCCCGAACTCGACGAGCGTGGCGAGCACCCCGTAGAAGCCGCGCTGCAGGCCGGCTTCGAACAGCCGCTCCGTGGTGCGCTTCTGCACGACGAGCGCGGCCCGACCGAGCAGCCAGAACGCGGTGCCGCGCAGCCGTGCCGGGGCGCGATCGGCGTCGTGGCCGCACTCGTCGTCTCCGTACACGGGTCGATCCTACCGGTTTCGTTGGTCCGACCCACGATCGTGCTAGCGTTGGCCAGGCCAACATTGGCTTGACCAACGAATGGGGGAGTCATGCGCACGGTGCGCTACCACGAGTACGGCGGTCCCGAGGTGCTCACGGTCGAGGAGGTCGAGGAGCCCCGCCCGGGTGAGGGGCAGGTGCTGATCCGGACCGAGGCGATCGGCGGCAGCTTCGTCGACACCGCCATGCGGGCCGGCACCAGCACGTTCGGCCAGCCGCCGCTGCCCGGCAGCCCGCACGGCGACGTCGTCGGCACCGTCGACGACCTCGGCGCCGGCGTCGACCCGTCCTGGAAGGGGAAGCGGGTGGCGGCCCTCGTCGCCGTCGACGCGTACGCCGATCTCGCCGTCGCCGACGCGGCCTGGCTCGCGCCCGTCCCCGACGGGATGGACGCTGCGCAGGCCAGCAACCTGGCGATGCCCGGTCCGGTGGCGCTGCTCGGGCTGCGCGCCGGCCGGCTCGCGGCGGGCGAGACGGTGCTCGTGCACGCCGCCGCCGGCAACATCGGGCACCTCGCCACCCAGCTCGCGAAGCTGGAGGGTGCCGCGACGGTGATCGCGACGGCCGGCTCCCCGGCCAAGCGCGAGTTCGCGCTCGCCCACGGCGCCGACGTCGCCGTCAGCTACGCCGACCCGGACTGGGCAGACCAGGTGCGCGCGGCTGCACCCGACGGGATCGACGTCGCGCTCGACAGCATCGGCGGCGCGGTCAGCGCGGCCACGCTGGGGCTGCTCGCGCCGCGCGGGCGGATGGTCGTCTACGGCGCGGCGGGCAACGAACTGCCGGAGCTGCCGATCGGCGAGCTCCTCGCGCTGCGGTCGGTCACGGGGTTCGGGCTCATGGCGTTCCGCGCCGCGTTCCCCGACGAGGCGCGAGCGCACATCGCCGAGATCACCGCGCACGTCGCCGCGGGCCGGCTGCGCACCGCGGTCGCCGCCACGGTGTCGCTGTCGGAGCCGGCGAAGGCGCACGAGGCGTTGGAGGACCGCGGGCGGCTGGGACGGGTGCTGATCATCCCGTAACGGATGATCGCCGGTGCCGATGACTCCCTTGTAGCGTGATCACGCAATCCGGGGCCGGTGCTCATCGGTCCCGTCGGGATCGACCGAGGTCCGGGGGGACGACGGAATGATCGAGAACGCAGCACGAAGGTCAGTGGCACTGCTGATCGGGGCGCTGGCCGTGTTCGGCACGGTGGCTACAACGGCGGCCGGCCCGCAGCAGGGCGCAGTCCTGGCGTACGGCGGTCCGGAGGATCCCGTCAACGTCTGCTACATCACGCCGAACTGCGTGAAGTGACGCCGGTGTCTCAGGGTGGGTTGCGGGCGACGCCGTTCGCCGCCCGCAACCCGGGTACCACGAGCCCGTACTCGTAGGCCGCGATCACGGCGTGCACCCGGTCGCGCAGCTCGAGCTTCATGAGCAGCCGTCCGACGTGCGTCTTCACGGTGACCTCACCGACGACGAGCCGCGCTGCGATCTCGCCGTTGGTGAGGCCCTCCGCGATCAGCACGAGCACCTCCTGCTCGCGCGGGGTGAGCCGGTCGAGCAGCACGCGCTCGGGAGCGCGCGGTTCGGGCCGCGCGGCGAACTCGGCGAGCAGGCCGCGCGCCACCGCCGGTTGCAGCCACGCCTCGCCGGCTGCGACCGCGCGGACGGCGGCCAGCAGCTCGGCCGGGGCCGCGTCCTTCAGCATGAACCCGGAGGCGCCGGCCCGCAGCGCCGCCACGACGGTGTCGTCCACGTGGTACGTGGTCAGGACCAGCACCTTCACCGGGGCGTCGGGATCGGTGCCGAACCCGTCGGCGGTGATCCGGCGGGTGGCTTCGACCCCGTCCATGACCGGCATCCGCACGTCCATCAGAACCAGGTCGGGCTGGAGCTGCGCCGCCTGCGCCACCGCCTCGGCGCCGTCGCCGGCCTCGGAGACGATCTCGATGTCGTCGGCGGAGTCGAGCAGCATCGCGAGCCCGCTGCGGATCAACGGCTGGTCGTCGGCGACGACGATGCGGATCACGGCTCGACGTCCAGCGGGACGGAGGCGGTGACGCGGAAGCCGCCGCCGGGTTCCGCGGCGGCGGTGAGCGTCCCGCCGACGGACTCCATCCGCTCCCGCAGGCCGATCAGGCCATAGCCGCTACCGGTGCGTCGGCCGACCGGTGCCGCCGCGGCGGTGTTGCTGATCTGCACGGTGAGGTCGGCGTCCGACCACCGCAGCTCCACCAGGGCGGGGGCTCCTGGACCGGCGTGCTTGAGCACGTTGGTCAGCGCCTCCTGCACGACCCGGTAGACGGCCAGCTCGGAGCTGGCTCGCTGCTCCCGCGGCTGTCCGTGGACCGCCAGGCGGGCCGGGACGCCCGATGCCCGCATCTCGTCGACGAGCGCGTCGAGATCGCCGAGCGTCGGGTGCGCGCGGCGGTCACCGGCGTCCTCGGCGCCGGGCGCGCGCAGGATGTCGAGCATCCGGCGCAGCTCGACCATGGCGCGCCCGCCGGCGTCTTCGATGTCGGTCAGCGCCTGCGTCGCGCGCTCGGCCTTGCCGGCGGCCAGGACGGTCCGCGCGCCCGCGGCCTGCAGCGTCATCACCCCGACCGAGTGCGAGACGACGTCGTGCAGGTCGCGCGCGATCGCGACGCGCTCGGCCGCCACCGCTCGTGCGGCCTCGGCGCGGCGCTGCTCCTGCGCCCGTTCCAGCTCTGCGTGGCGCGCGCGGGACCACCGGCCCAGGCTCCATGCGCCGATGTCGACCATCGACAGGATCGTGAACGACGCGATCGCAGCGCTGACGGCAAGTGCGGCCGGTGCATTGGCCGACTCCGATGCGACGATGTAGCCGACCGGCACCAGCGACAGCGCCAAGGCGCCGATCGCGGTGCGCGGCGAGCAGAGCTCGGCGACCGTGAACACGGCGATCGCCATGCCCACGACCGGTCCGTAGATCTCGATGACCGTCGCGGCGACGAGCGTGTGCAGCCACAGGATCACGAAGACGGCGCGCGGGAAGCGGCGCCGCCACACCAGCGCCGCGAACCCAGCCGCCGCGTATCCGATGACCCAGCCCGGCAGCCCGCCGGAGACCAGCGTCGAGAACGCGACGAGATCGAGCACGCATCCGCCGACGGCGAGCAGGATGTCGCCCAGCACGCGGCGATCGAGCCCGCCGAACGGCGCCGGCGCCCCCTGTGTCGCGTCCGGGCCGGCCTGCGTGTGCACGTCCACGGCGAGTCCCCCGGCAGTCGGTGCGGTGGTCCCACGAGGACCGACCGCATGCCGCAGGGTATCGACCCTGTCGATCACCGTTTGCCGCGGCGCGCGGGGGCCGGTCATCCGTCGATGATCTCGCGCCCGGGGCGTCGGCGCGTCCGCCCGCGGGAGGACCCGCGATGTCCTCCCACGGTCCGACGCCGAGCGGCCCGGAGTCGACGATCGTTGCCGCCGTCAGCGAACGATCAGACGGAGGGACGGGCCGATGAGTCGCCTTCTCGCCCACCTGCCATCCGCCACCGCCGGGCCGGGCAGCCGCGAGCCGGAGCGTGGGTCATGCGGCCGGGCGTAGTCGAACCCGTCCACCACGACGTGCTGATGCGGAGATCCGGGATGCCCGCCGATCCCGTCATGACGGTCGCGGGCGTGGTCGTCGGGATCGGGATCGCGATCGCCGGCCTCGGGTTCTGGCTCCTCATGCTCGGTGGGAGCGCGCCCTGCGCGGGCGTCGCCGACATGCCGGACCGCGGATGCGACCGCGGCGGGCGTTCGATGCAGGTGGAGCCGGGGATGGCGGCGCCCGTGTTCTTCGTCGCCGGTGGGAGTGTCGCGGCCGGGGGGATCGCGACGCTTCTGGTGCACCGGATCCGGACGGGGGCGATCCGGCGCCGCTCCTGATGCGGCGCCGGATCGGCACCGGTGCGAGGATTCCGCCGTGCCGCGGCTGATCGTCATCAACGGGCCCCCGGCCGCCGGCAAGTCGACGCTGGCCCGCCGGTGCGCCGCGTCCCGTCCACTCGCCGTGGCACTGGACGTCGACGCGGTGCGGGAGCAGCTCGGCGACTGGCGCGCCGATCCGCAGGCCGCCGGGCGCGCGGCCCGCGACATCGCCGTCGCGACCGCCGAATCACACCTCGCGGAGGGCCACGACGTGCTCGTCCCGCAGCTGCTGGCCCGACCCGAGTTCCCCGACCGGCTCGCTGCACTCGCCGGCGACGGCTACGTCGAGGTGGTGCTGACCCTGCCGCGGGCGGAGTCGCTGCGCCGCTACGTGCAGCGGTGGCGGGACGGCACCGATCCCGTGCACGGGACCGGCCCCGAGCCGGACCTCGACGCGATCGGCGGCCTGTACGACCGCGTGATGGCGTTCGCGGCGGGCCGGGCGCACGTCGCCGTCCCGGCGGACGGCACGGCCGAGGAGACCTGGGCGGCGTTCCGGCTCAGCGTGCCGCCACCGAGCTGAGCCCGGCGATCAACCATTCCAGCGTCTCCTCGAACCCGAACGGCGGAGGCTGCATCCGCTGCGGGTCCTGCGACCAGCGGATGTAGTGCGGGAAACTGCCCTGCTCGGCGATCCGCCGGTGGTAGGGCTCGACGGCTTCGGCGAGCTGCGCTTCGTCGGTGAGGCCGATGCGGTGGCGCATCGTGGCCTCCTCCAGCTCGGCCAGTCCGGTGGCGTAGACGTGGCCGAGGACGGTCGACACGAAACCCATGCGGGTGGCGGCGTCGAGGTCGAGCGGCTCGAGCGCGGCGAGCGCGGCGTCGAACATCGCGAGCGAGTGCGGGCCGAGCGGGGGTCGGCTGAACGTGAGCCGCGCGAACCAGGGATGGCGCTGGACAGCGGCCCGCGCGGAGAGTGCCAGCCCGCGCAGCCGTTCCTGCCAGCTGCCCTCGACGGGCACGACGATCTCGGCGGTGACGCGGTCGAGCATGAGATCGGCCAGGCCGTCCTTGCTGCCGACGTAGCGGTACAGCGACATCGGCGTGCTGGAGCCGAGCCGGGAGGCGACGGCGCGCATGGTGACCTCGCCGCGCACGTCGGCGTCGGCCAGCTCGATCGCGGCCTCGACGATGCGGTCGCGGGAGAGCCGCCCGGCGCTCGGCTGCGGCTCGTCGAACCACACGACTCCGTGGGACTGCATTGCCCGATCCTAGCCCGGCGTGTACAACGTACATCATGCGTGTACAACGTACATTCGTCGTCGTGGTCGGGGGCGGCCTCACCGGACTCACGGCCGCGCTCGTCCTGCGCCACCACGGCATCGACGTCACCGTCGTCGAGAAGCACTCCGCCACCTCGCCGCAGCCGAAGGCCCGGCGCTTCCAGTTCTCGACGATGGAGCTCTTCCGCGAGCTCGGGCTCGCCGACCGGGTGGCCGACGCCGCCCGTGAGCTGTCCCCGCACTACCGGATGTCGCGCGGGCGCACGCTCGCCGAGTCGGAGTGGCTGCCCGTGCCTGCCTGGATGACCGGCGCCGGCCTTCCCGAGATCGGCCCCGAGCCGCCCGTGCTCGTCGCGCAGGACGTGCTCGAACCCGTCCTGCGTGCTGCCGCCGTCGAGGCCGGGGCGGACGTGCGGTTCGGCGTGCGCGCCGGCCTCCCGGAGCAGGACGGCGACGGCGTGACCGTCCCGCTGCTGGGCGGTGCCCTGCGCGCCGAGTTCGTGATCGCCGCGGACGGGTCGCGCAGCCCGATCCGCGAGGCGCTGGGCATCGGCCGGACCGGGCCGGGCGCGCTCGGCGACCCGATCGTCAACGTGTACTTCCGGGCGGAGCTGGCGGAGCTCCTGCGCGGCCGCGAGTTCAACCTGTGCACGGTCGAGCACCCAGACGCGCCCGGCACCATCGCGTCGATCGGCGCCGGCCGGTGGCTGCTCATGACGAGCACG
Source organism: uncultured Actinomycetota bacterium (assembly GCA_963727745.1). Classification (GTDB taxonomy): domain Bacteria; phylum Actinomycetota; class Actinomycetes; order Mycobacteriales; family Pseudonocardiaceae; genus Pseudonocardia. Next base: position 585,231 of record CAVSHL010000010.1, on the reverse strand, counting down.
CGCGACGCCGACTGGCCGTCCTACCTGCGCACCGCGCTCGGCGTGCCCGCGCCGGAGCTGGAACTGCTGTCGGTCATGGAGTGGCAGCCCGAGATGCGGATCGCGGATCGGTTCGCCGACGGGCGGGTGTTCCTCGCCGGCGACGCCGCGCACGTCATGCCCCCGTGGGCCGCGGCCGGCGCCAACACCGGCATCGCCGACATCGCCAACCTGGGCTGGAAGCTCGCCGCGGTGCTCCGCGGCGAGGCAGCGCCCGGGCTGCTGGACACCTACGACGTCGAACGCCGACCCGTCGCCACCGCCGTCGCGGAGGAGTCGGTGCGGCGGATGCGCGATCCCGGCGGGACCGGTGGCGTGCACCCCCTCGTGCTGGCCACGGGCGGCCTGCAGTACCCGCTGGACGGGATCACCGAACAGGAACCCGTGGACGAGTTCGCCCCCGCCGGACGGGTCGGGGTGCGGATGCCGCACGCCCGGCTGGCCGACGGCCGCTCCACCCTCGACCTCGCCGGCCCCGGCTGGGCGCTGCTCGTCGCAGGAGACGGCGGTTGGGAGTCCGACGTGCCCGTCCACCGGGTGGACGTGCCGTGGCTGGCGGACGGCGAGGCCGTGCTCGTCCGGCCCGACCGCGTGGTGGCGTGGCGAGGCACCGACCGGTGCGCACCGCCCCGGATCCGAGCAGTCCTCCTGGGTGCCGAGGTGCCCCGGGGTACGTCAGCAAAGCCACTTTCAGGACCGAATCCGTCCTGAAAGTGGCTTTGCTGACGTCCGTGAACCCCGGGACGGCTCCCCAGACCTACCCGCGGGAGAGCTTCAGCGCCAGGGTCGGGCAGGCGGTGGCCGCAGCCCTGGCCTGTGCGCGCAGCGCCGGGGGCACCGGGCCGTCGATCAGGATCGGGTAGCCCCACTCGTCGAGCTCGACGACCTCGGGGAGCAGCTCGGCGCAGAGCCCGTGCGCGGTGCAGGTGATCGGGTCGATCGCCAGCGACGGTCCGCTGTAGCGACTCACGATGCGACTCCGTCCGGCAGCGGTGTCCACGACGGCTGCAGCGCCCACTCGCAGGGACGGCCCTTGGCGTGCGCCCGTGCGTCGTCGGCGAAGGTGGTGAGCGCGCTGGCCGCGAACCGGACGGCCGCGTCGGGGTGCGAGCACGCGCCGCGGCCGGGGATCACGCCGAGGCGCTTGCACAGCCGGCCGAGCAGCTCGCGGTCGCGCCGGCCGGCGGCGAGGTCGGCGAGGTCGGCGGCCACTGCGGGCAGGCCGAACATGCACGGCCCGCACTGCCCGGCGGACTGGTCGGCGAGGTAGCCGAGCACGCGCGCGGTCTCGGCGATCCCGCAGGCCTGCACGGGGAGCGCGACGAGCGACGCGACGCCCAGCGAGATGCCCAGCTCGGCGCAGCCTTCGTGGGTGAGCGGCAGCTCGGCGGCGACCGACATGGGCACCCAGGTGCCACCGAGCCCGCCGATGGCGACGGCCTGCAGCGACTCGGACTCTCCGCCGGCCAGCTCCAGCGCATCGCTGATCGGGATGCCGAACTCCACCTCGTAGACGCCGGGCCAGGTCACGGCGCCGCCGACGGTCAGCAGCGTGCTGCCGGCCGACCCGTCGGTGCCGGCCTCGCGGTACCACTCGTCGCCGTAGCGGGCGATGAGCGCGAGGTGGGCGAGCGTCTCCACGTTGTCGACGAGCGTGGGTCGGCCGTTGACGCCGCGCACGGCGGCGCGCGGGCCCGTGGTGGGCAGCGCCTGCCCGGTGGTGAGGAAGTTGACCAGCGCGGAGCTCTCGCTCGCGGTGTAGCGGTGCGGCACCTCCACCACCGTCACGCGGACGGGATCGCGGCGCTCGGCGATCGCGGCGCGCACCGGTTCCAGCGCGGGGCTGCCGCTGTGCAGGCACAGGATGGTGTCGTCGGCGCTGAGGGCGTAGGCGGCCAGCGCGATCCCGTCGAGCACGAGGTGCGGGGCCAGCTGCAGCAGCGTGTGGTCCTTGGAACTGGTGGCGTCGCCTTCGCAGCCGTTCGCGACGACGACGGCCTTGCCCTTCGTGGCGGCGACGGCGGCGAGCTTGTCGGCGGTGGGGAACCCGGCGCCGCCGCGGCCGCGCAGCCCGGCCCGGCGCACCGAGTCGATGAGCAGGTGCCGACCGACGCCGCCACCGGTGCCGACGACCGGCAGCCGCCCGTAGCGCTTCTCGTGCTCGCGGAAGGTGTCGGCGCGCCCGTCGTCGGTCCAGGCGGCCAGCAGCCGGACGACCTCGGCGTGCGGGATGGGGGTCTCGTGGAGTGGCGTGATGGTGGAGATCGGCCCGGACGCGAGCACGTCGGCTGCCACCATCGATCCGGTCACCAGCGTCATCGCGCACCTGCTTCCGCCCGGGACCGGGGCCGCTGTTGCGGCACCCGGATCGCCTGCGTGACCGCGCCCGTCCGGCGGCGGTTCGCCAGTCGCCGCCACACGGTGACGACGACGGCGGCCACGCAGACCACGTTGACCGCCTGCACCCACAGCAGGCCCGCGTCCTTGCCACCAGCACCGATGCCGTGGACGAGCGCGATGGGCCACAGCCCGTACGCCGCGCGGTGCACCCATTGCCACACCTGCAGCGGCAGCCGCGTGCGCACCGCGCTCGTGATGATCACGGCGAGCATCAGGTCCAGCGCGATCGCGCCCAGCCCCAGGTAGAACGGCTTGTACGTGGACACGAACGGCACGAACGCGTCGATCACGCTGATGCCGACGTAGGAGTCCGCGACCGCGGTGCCGATGTGCACGGCGAGGAAGGCCAGCGCGAGCATCGAGAGATTGCGGTGCACCGCGTGGACCGTGAACCGCGGCCAGCGCGTTCCTGCGGTCCGGTCGGCATGCTGGGCGCCGAGCACCACCGTGGCGGTGAGCAGGATCAGCGACACCAGACCGGTGCCGCGGCTGGCGAACCAGAGCGCCTGGTCCATCGGAGTTCTCTACCTCTCTGTTGCGGGGAACCCGGCGACGGTGGTGACGGCACCGTCGGCGGCGACGAGCCGCGCGGGCAGATCGCGGTCGGCGAGCCAGCCGGGCGCGTCCGGGCCCAGCACGATCGCGGCGGTCGACGCGGTGTTCGCGTCGACGCAGGTCGCGGCGGCGACGGTGACCGTCCGCCAGTACGGGTGCGCGGCGTCGCCGGTGCGCGGGTCGACGATGTGGTGCAGGGTGCGGCCGGCGCGCCGCCACGTCCGGCGGTTGGTGCCGGAGCTGGCGAGCCCGCCACCGCTGATCGTGACGACCGCGTCGGGCGTGCTGAGCGCGCGCTCGTGGTCGTCGCCGACCGCGATGGGCCAGTCGCCTTCGGGTGCCGGGCCGGCGACGGCGACGTCCCCGCCGAGGCTGACCAGCACGCCGGCGCCGGTGGCGAACGCGACGGAGCCGGCGATGCGGTCGGCAGCCAGCGCCTTCGCCGTGGCGCCGAGGTCGAGGTGCACGCCGCGCGGCAGCACGACGGTGCGGTTCTCGGCGTCCATCCGCACCCGCCACCAACCGGGTGCGGGAACGACCGGGGCGGGCGGCGCGGGCTCGTCGAGGATCAGGTCAGCGAAGTCGCGGTCGTAGCCGAGCCCGCGGACCGCGGCGCCGACCGTCGGGTCGACGAGGCCGCCCGTGCGCTCGGCGGCCTCGAGTGCCACGCCCAGCGCCTCTGCCAGCAGGGATCCGATCGCGACGGCCGAACCCGGCTGCTGGTGCAGCAGGGAGATCTCCGAGTCGGCCCGGAACCGGCTGCACGCGGCGTCGATCGCGGCGAGCTCGCTGCGCATGATCAGTTCGGCGGTCGGCAGGACCTCGGGGTCGGTCACGGCGAGCACGGCGGTGGTGCCGAGCGCCCGCGTGACGACGCGATCCGCGGTCGTGGCCACGGGTGTGCTCATGAGCCGCCCGTCGAGGCGGCGGGCTCGCTGTCCTCGGGCGCGGCAGCGGGCGGCGCCGGCGGCGGGGCCGGGGTTGCGGGGGCGGCCTTCTTCTTCGGCGCGGGGGTCGGGCTCGTGGTCGGCTGGGCGGCCGCCGGGGCCTGCTGCAGGGCGGCGGGCGCGACCCAGTCGTCGGTGGTGGCTGGGGGAGCGGGCGACTTCGCGGCGGTGTCGGCGGCGGCGCCCTGGGCGAACACGACCCCGAAGGTGAGGGCCAGCGCTGCGCCACCGGCGGCGGTGATCGCCGTGGCGCTCATGATCCGGCGGCGACCCGCGGCGCGCTGCCCGACCCTGTCGAGGGCGTGCCGGTTGTGCGGGGAAGTCATGCCACACAAGGAATCATGTGCGGCGATCACGGTTGCCGAACCTGAGAGACCATGGTCCCGAACGGTGCATGGCGCCGATGACCGTCGCGACGACCGGTCGATAATGACTCCGTCCGACGGCTGCCGTTGAGCTGTTCGGACCAGTGCGACTCTCAGGTGCCCGCTCGCCGGAAGCGCGGTCGGGATGAGCGGTGGCTCAGGCCGCGAACAGCGGCGCCTGATCGATGAAGACCCGGTAGTCGACGAACGCGTCATCGGCGTCGACACTCCAGATCGACACCCCGGGCAAGGCGACCTCCTCGCCGTCGAGGCGCGTGTAGCGCACCTCGACCTGGGTGATCGTATCGGCGCCCACCGCCCACGTGCGCTCCACGCGGTGCCGAAGGGCGGCGATCGCGGCGAAGAACGATCCGATCCCGGCGGCGATCGCGTCGGGGCCGACCATCGGGTCGGCGTTCCCGAACGTCATGCGGCCGCTGCGCGCGAAGAGCGCAGCGAACCCCGGGGCGTCCTCGGCGTCGATGATTCGGAAGACTGTGTGCACATCAGGCATGCACCGGACGCGGGGTCACCAGGCAGCCGCGGCCGCCCGGCCATCGGTAGCCGCTGCCCATCTCGGCATGTGGCTCAGGACGAGGGCTTCAGCTCGGTGAAGCCCGTCCACTGCACGAGCGCGTCCGGCACCCGGACCGAACCGTCGGCCTGCTGGTTCTGCTCGAGGATCGCCACGAGCGTGCGCCCCAGCGGCATCCCCGAGCTGTTGAGCGTGGCCGCGAAGCCGCGCGCACCGTCCTTGGCCTTGGTGCGGATGCCGGCGCGGCGGGCCTGGAACGTGCCGAAGTCCGACGCCGAGGCGATCTCCCGGTAGGCCTGCTGGCCGGGAAGCCACACCTCGATGTCGTACGTCATCTGCGATGGGAAGCCGATGTCGCCCGCCGCCAGCTTGACGACGCGGTAGTGCAGGCCCAGCCCGCGCAGCACCTCCTCGGCGTGCCCGAGCAGCACCTCCAGCTCGGCGCGCGAGTGGGCCGGATCGGCGAAGCGCACCAGTTCGACCTTCGCGAACTCGTGCTGCCGGATCAGCCCGCGGGTGTCGCGGCCGTACGAGCCCGCCTCCGAGCGGAACGACTGGGTGAGCGCGGTGTAGGCCAGCGGCAGGTCCTCCAGCGCCAGGGTCTCCTTGGCGTGCAGGTTGGTGACCGGCACCTCGGCCGTGGGGATCAGGTACAGCTCGCGGTCGCCGACGCCCGTCTTGAACAGGTCCTCCTCGAACTTCGGCAGCTGGCCCGTGCCCGTCATGGTGACGGCGTTGACCAGCGACGGCACCACGTACTCGGTGTAGCCGTGCTCCTCGGCGCACGCCAGGAAGTACTGGCCGAGCGCGCGGTGCAGCTTGGCGCCCCGGCCGCGCAGCACCGAGAACCGCGGCCCCGACAGCTTCACACCGCGCGCGAGATCGACGACGCCGAGCCCTTCCCCGATGTCGACGTGGTCGCGCGGGGTGAAGTCGAGCACCGGCTGCTCGCCCCACACCCGCACCAGCTCCGCGTCGGCGTCGGAGGTGCCGTCGGGCAGCTCGTCGAGCGGCAGGTTCGGGATGCCCAGCAGCAACTCGTTGAGCTGGGCCTCGGCGGCCTGCTGCGCCTCGTCCTCGGCCGAGGCGGTGGCCTTCAGCTCGCGGGCACGCTGCACCAGCGCAGGCCGCTCCTCGGCGCTCGCGCCCTTGACGGCCGCGGCGGTCTGCTTGCCCTCCGCCCGAGCCGCGTCACCGCGCTGGATGGCGGAGTTCCGCGCGGCCAGCAGCGACTCCACCGAAGCGACGTCGAGGACGTAGCCACGCCGCGCGAGCTTGCGCACGGCATCGGTTGCGGGATCGAGGAGGACGCGTGGATCGTGCATGCATCGAGCGTATCGGCTGGTGGGAAGGGGTCAACTCGGGCACCCTCCGCCGCTCCCCACCCAAAGGGAGGTGGTGGGTGCGCACCGTCGGTGCCAGGTTGTGGGTCGAGCCCAGCCGACGAGAGGTTCCAGAGCCGTGACCGCTCCCGAAGTCCCGTCCTACGCGTCCGGCGTGTCCGACGTGCCGCTGCTGGGCGACACGATCGGCGACAACCTCGACCGCACCGTCGCCGCCCATCCCGACCGCGAGGCGCTCGTGGAGGTGCCGACGGGCCGGCGCTGGACCTACTCCCAGCTGCGGGTCGCCGTCGACCAGCTCGCGCACGGCCTGATCGCCGACGGCGTGGCGAAGGGCGACCGGGTCGGCATCTGGGCGCCGAACGTCGCCGAGTGGACGCTGACCCAGTACGCCACCGCGAAGATCGGCGCGATCCTCGTCAACATCAACCCGGCCTACCGCACGCACGAGCTGGAGTTCGTGCTGAACCAGGCCGGCATCTCGCTGCTGGTGTCGGCGACGAGCTTCAAGACCTCCGACTACGCCGCCATGATCGCGGACGTCCGCTCGCGCTGCGCGAACCTGCGGCGGGTCGTGTTCATCGGCAGCCCGGAGTGGGACGAGCTGGCCGCCACGCAGGGCGATGCCGCGGAGCTCGCGCGGCGCCAGGCCGAGCTCTCGCCCGACGATCCGATCAACATCCAGTACACGTCGGGCACCACGGGCTTCCCGAAGGGCGCCACGCTCTCCCACCACAACATCCTGAACAACGGCTACTTCGTGGGCCGCGGCTGCGGCTACACGCCGGAGGACCGGGTGTGCATCCCGGTGCCCTTCTACCACTGCTTCGGCATGGTGATGGGCAACCTCGCGTGCACCTCCGTGGGCGCCACCATGGTCATCCCGGGGCAGGGCTTCGACCCGAAGGCCACGCTGACCGCCGTCGCGCAGGAGCGGTGCACCTCGCTGTACGGCGTGCCCACGATGTTCATCGCCGAGCTCAACGATCCCGATTTCGAGTCCTACGACCTCTCCAGCCTGCGCACCGGGATCATGGCGGGCTCGCCGTGCCCGGTGGAGGTGATGAAGCAGGTCGTGGCGCGGATGGGGATGGAGGAGGTCACCATCTGCTACGGCATGACCGAGACCTCGCCCGTCTCCACGCAGACCGGCGCCGACGATCCGTTGGAGCTGCGGGTGTCGACGGTCGGCCGCGTCATGCCGCACGTCGAGGTCAAGGTCGTCGACCCGGAGACCGGGCTGACCGTGCCCCGCGGCGAGCCCGGCGAGCTGTGCACCCGCGGCTACTCGGTGATGCTCGGGTACTGGGAGGAGGCGGAGAAGACCGCGGAATCCATCGACCGGGCCCGCTGGATGCACACCGGCGACCTGGGGATCATGGACGGCGACGGCTACGTCAACATCACCGGCCGCATCAAGGACATGGTGATCCGCGGCGGTGAGAACGTGTACCCGCGCGAGATCGAGGAGTTCCTCTACACCCATCCCGACGTGCTCGACGCCCAGGTCATCGGCGTCCCGGACGCGAGGTACGGCGAGGAGCTGTGCGCCTGGATCAAGCTCCGCGACGGCGCCGAGCCGCTCGACGCGGACAAGGTCCGCGCCTTCGCCACCGGCAAGCTCGCGCACTACAAGATCCCGCGCTACGTCGTGCTCGTCGACGACTTCCCGATGACGGTCACCGGCAAGGTCCGCAAGGTCGAGATGCGGGAGAAGAGCGTGGAGATCCTGGATCTGGGGGAGGCCGCGGCGGTCCGCAACGCCTGAGACTAGGGATTGACGACACGGGCACTCGCCGTCGGATGCCCGGAGGTGCAGATCTCGCCGTTCGAGAGTTGCGCGGCTGCCACGGTGACAAGACCTTCGTACAGGCCAGGGGCAAGGTTGGTCTTCACCTTCTGCCCATGCCAGAAGTAGGAAGGTCCAACGACGCCACCCGACTTCACACTCTCGGACCACGGCATCATGAAGCCACCGCCGGTGTCCTTGCGGATGTTGACGCGCCAGCTCACGTATGTCGCCGGTGGCTTGGCTGGCACAATCGTGAATCCCGTTCGAATGGTCATGCGCTGCACGCCGGGGTCCATGAATAGGTATGAAGTGCCGCAGTTTCCGGCGACATGGTCCGCCGGTCTCGTGGTGGGATAGCCATTGGCCGCCGCGACACCAGGATCGAACCCTGTGATCGTCATCGGGATCTCGACCATCCCCGGGTGGATCTGCGACTCGGCCGCGGCCGCGGCGGGCGCGATAAGAGTGAGAACGCCGACAATGCACGCAATGATCGACGTAGGCCAGCTGAGCCTGGACATGTGCGTGTTCCTCTCTTACCGCGATGGGCGGTCCGTCGTGGGGAATGTCGACACGTAGCGTGATGCGGTTGGAAGGACGTCGTGGACGCTGCCATGCGGCGTTCCCTGCCGGGCCCGATCGACATAGGATCGCTCGTATGGAGTACTTCCCGCCGATGTTGTCCGCGGATGAACATGACGCCCTCATCAAGGACGCGTACGCGTCGATTCGGCGCGACTACTCCGAGACGAATTTGGTGATCTACGGGGTTGCCGGATGGGCGGGGGCTGTCATGATCATCGGCGCAGAGTCGACCGAGACCGATGGCACCAGCTACCGCCTCAACCACAACGACCGGGAACTTCTGCCAGACGCCAACGAACCCAGAGTCGAGGTCACGGTTGCCACTGGCAAACCCGCCGACCTGCAGTGGACGCTTGCGCTGCGCGGCATCGGCCGCCGGCCCGGTGATCCGGGCTTCGATCCTCAGCTGCCCGTTCCCGAGGCGACCGAGGCGACGGTGGAGATCGACGTGGATGGCACGCCGGTCGCGTTCGACGTGTTGGAGACGCCGGACGGGTTCGCCGCCGCCGCCGACGTCGACGGGGTACCGGTCGAGATGGCCGGCCGCGGGATCGACGTGCGGGAGATCGCCCTGACGCGCGTCCGCGACTTCACCCGGTACATCGAGGGCACCGAGCGGTGGTGGCAGTTGCTGAGGCCCGACCTGTTCCCCTGGTGATCTCCCCGCCACCTGTCACGGGTGGTCCTGATTACCACCTGCACAGACCGCGTCCGGCGCAGTAGTGTGGCCGGGCGCGTCCCGGTGTCGCCGGGGCGCGTTCGTCGTGTGGCCCGTTGTGGCGTCCGCGGCGATGGACGACGATCGAGGAACGGGTGAGCACGGTGCCGACCGGCAGGGTCAAGTGGTACGACGCCGAGAAGGGTTTCGGCTTCCTCGCTCAGGACGGCGGCGCGGACGTGTACGTCCGCAAGGCTGCGTTGCCCAGCGGCGTGGAGGCGCTGAAGCCGGGGCAGCGGGTCGAGTTCGGGATGGCCGAAGGGCGCCGCGGTCCGCAGGCGCTGCAGGTGAAGCTGGTCGACGCGCCCCCGTCGGTCCACGAGGCCACCCGCCGCCCCGCGGAGGACCTGCACAGCCTCACCGAGGAGCTCATCCGGCTCATCGAGACGAAGGTGCAGCCCGACCTGCGGCGGGGTCGCTACCCCGACCGCAAGACGGGCAAGCTCGCCGCCGAGGTCATGCGCGCTGTGGCCCGCGACCTCGACGGCTGAGGTCAGCGCAGCAGCTTCACCACTTCGGCGAACTGTTCCATGAACGGGTCCAGCACCGTGTAGTAGCTGATCCCGAAGCGATCCCGGGCGGCCACGAGCTGCTCGGCGATCCGTTCCGGCGGCCCGAACAGGAACGTCGGCAGCCCGTCGAGCAAAGCCGGGTCCATCGGCATCCCGTACTTCTCCGCGAGCGCCGCTGCGCCGGCCTCCGTCGAGGCGACGGTCGTGTCGACGGTCTGGACGAGCAGGTTCAGCTCCAGCTGCTCGAAGCGGTCACCGGCTGCGGCCCTGACGAACGCCACCCGCTCGTCGAGCGTCGCTGCCGGGCGCAGCTGCAGGCTGCCGTCGGCGTCGGACGCCAGACCGGTGAACCCGATGATGTCGGCGGACGTGGCCGCCAGTCGCAGCATCCGGTCGCCGTGGCCACCGAGCAGCAGCGGTACGGGCCGCTGGGTCGCGGCTGGCCGGTGCTCGGGATCGGCCAACAGCTCCTGCACTCGGCTGGTCACCGCGGTGAGGTGCTCTAGGCGGGTGCCGCCGGTGCCGAACGGGATCCCGGCCTTCGCGAACTCCGCCTCGACGTAGCCCGCGCCCAGGCCGAGCTCCAGCCGGCCGCCGGTCAACGCGTCGGTGGCGGCGACGTCGCGGGCCAGCACGTCGGCGTTGTAGAAGGCGGCGTTGAGCACGAAGGTGCCGAGCCGGACCCGTTCGGTCACGGCCGCGGCGGCGACGAGCGCGGGGAACGGTGCCGGGAACCCGAGGTGGTCGGGCACGAGGAGCACGTCGTAGCCCAGCTCCTCGACGCGCCGGCAGGTGTCGGTCCAGTCGACAGTGGGATCGGTGAGGTTGACGCCGAAGCGGAACGGTCGCATGCCCCCACCCTGCCCTCAGAGGGTGGTCGTCAGCACCCAGGTTGCGCGCGCCGGGAAGTCGATCCCGCCGCTGTCGGCGTTGGCCTGCGGCGGCGCACCCAGCTGCTGCACCTGCGCCGTCAGCAGCCGGTCGGTCGGCTGCGGCAGGGTCAGCTCGTAGGTGTCGGTCGGGGTGGCCGGGGTGAACAGCGGCGTCCGCCCGTCGGTGCGGGTGCCGTCGTTGGCGACCGTGGTGAACACGATCAGCCACGGAGTCGACGAGATCTCCCGCGGCACGCTGACCCGCACCGGCACGCCGGGCGGCACCCGCAGGGTGACCGGGGCCTCGGCGTCGTTGCGGCAGTCGGAGAACTCGACGTCGCAGTACTGCGTGGGGCGCGCGCTCGCCGACTGCCCGTCGGCGGTGAACGTGACCTGCGGCGGGCCCTGCGGTCCGGCGGCCGGTGCGGAACTGCACGCCACCGGCAGCAGCGCGAGGACGATCAGGAGCAGGGCGCGACGCACCCCGTCAGCTTCCCACCCGCGCGGTCGGGCCCGTCGAGGCCGCCCGGTGCCGCAGGAACGGCAGCAACGCCTGCCCGCGCGCGACCAGCGCCGTCTGGACGCCGGTGAGCGCCACGACGGCGGCGACGACCGCGAAGCCGAGCTGGTAGCCGTCGTGCGGCAGCAGCACGCCCAGCGCGCCGCCGAACACCCACGCCAGCTGCAGCACCGTCTCCGAACGGCCGAACGCCGATGCCCGCGACTCCTCGGGCAGGTCGCGCTGGATCACCGCGTCGAGGCACACCTTCGCCACCGCGCTGGTGGTGGCCGCCACCAGCGCCACGATCGCGGCGAGCGCGATGCCCGGCAGGAACACCGCCGTCACCGCGGCGGCCACCCCGGCCGCGATGCAGCACACGATCACCGTGTCGGAGCGACCGAACCGCATCCGGGAGCCGGCGAAGTTGCCGGCGAACGCACCGACGCCGGCCGCGCCACCCACGATCCCGATCAGCGAGAGCTGCTGGGTGGCGTCGATCCCGGCCTGGGCCTTGACCACGAACGCGACGAACAGCGTCAGGAAGCCGGTGAGCACGCGGATCGCGCCGTTGCCCCAGAGCGCCACCGCCACCGCGTGGCTCATGGTGGTCTTGCCGCGGCGCAGCTGCACCGTGGCCGGCACCTCGCCCGCCGTCGACTCGACCCAGCGCGGGATGCGCAGGCACAGCCACACCCCCACCGCGCACAGCGCGGCCGTGAAGAACAGTGCGCCCGGCGAGCCCCACAACCAGCTGAACCCGCCCGCGATCCCGCCGAACACCGCGGCCGACACCAGCCCGAACACCGTCAACCGCGAGTTCGTGGTCACCAGCGTGATCGCGCTGGGCAACACCCGCGGCGTGACCGCCGCCTTCAGCACCGTGCAGGATTTCGACAGCACCATCGCGCCCAGCGCCGCCGGGTACAGCAGCCACGTCTCGTAGTTCAGCGCCATGACGACGGCGAGCACGCCGCGCCCGGCGAACGACACCGCCATCGCAGCGCGCCGGCCCCGCTGCAGCCGGTCCAGCAGCGGCCCGATCACCGGCGCCACCAGCGCGAACGGGGCCACCGTGATGGCCAGGTAGAGCGCGACGTTGGTCTTGCTCTCGGCTGTCGCCGCCGCGAAGAACAGCGTGTTCGCCAGCGCGACCGCCACCGCGGCGTCGACCGCGTAGTCGAACATGTTGGTGTAGGTGAGCGCGGTGAGCCCGGACCGGTCGGCCCCGTCCGCCGTGGTGGCGCGGTGGAACGCGCGGATGCCGTTCTGCGTGATCTGGCGGCTGCGCATCGCGGCCACCCGGGTCACGGTGATCTTGCGCGGCATCTTCGGGCCGGCCGAGCCGGCCTCCTCCGGCGGCTCCTCGCTCGACGGTTCCGGCTGGGCGCGCGTCTCCTGGGCGCGGGTCTCCTGGGCCCGCGTCTCCTGTGCCCGTGGCTCCTGGGCTCTCGCGCCCTGCGGCGGGGTCCGGGGTGGCGGGGTCCGAGGGGGCGGGGGCGCCGCGGGGGGTGGCGGCGGCGGTGGCGTCCACTGTTGCGCCGGCGGCGGGACGCGGCGGTGCGCGGCCGGGTCGTAGTCGGGATCGTCGTGCCACGGATAGCGCCGCCGGGGCGTGTACTGGGTGGGATCCGACCAGTCCCGCTCCGGCACGGGCAGGTTCCGCGTGGGCCGCGGCTCCGGCCGGGCCTGGGTGGGCTGGGCCGGTGCCGATCGAGGAGCCGGATCGGCTCCGCCGGGCAGCCAGGACCGGCGCTTGCGGCGCGGTCGGGGCGGCTGGCTCGGCACCTCCCCATTCTGACCCATCGGGCCGCCCGGCGTCGGACCCCGACGCGCCTCCGTCCGGGTCCCCGATCCGGTGCACCTGCCCGTTGCACACCCGGATGGGTCAGCGGCCCGGCGCGGTTGCGTTGATCAAGGGCAAATGGTCGTTCCTCGATCGGTACAGAGCGACCTTTTGTCCTTGATCAACGCAACACCGGCCGCGCTACTGCGCGACGAACCGCACCCGGAAGCTCGTCGGCCAGAACTTCCCCGTCAGCAGGAACTCCCCGGGCGCGAGCTGCGCGATGCCGTTCAGCACGTCCACCCCCTCCCGGTCCGGCAGGAGCCCGGACGCGTCGACGACGGCGGTGACGTGGCCGGTAGCGGGATCGATGGCGACGATGCGGTCGGTCTTCCACACGTTCGCCCACACCCGCCCATCGGCGCACTCCAGCTCGTTGATCTCCGGGAGCGGCTCCCCGTCCAGGGTGACGGGGACGCTGCCGGTCTCGGCGAAGGTGGCGGGATCGTGGAACCGCAGCCGGGCCGTGCCGTCGGTGCGGACGAGTCGGGTGCCGTCGAAGCACAGGCCCCAGCCCTCGCCGGTGATCGGCACCCGACGCTGCACGGTGAAGCTTGCGCGGTCCCACTCCAGCGCGACGCCGTCCCGGTAGGTGAGCTGCCAGATCCGCGGACCGACGACGGTGACTCCCTCGCCGAACATGCCGTCGGGCAGCTCGGTGGCGCGCCGCACCGCCCCGGTGGCGGGATCGAGCTCGCGCAGCTGCGAGTGCCCGGCCAGTCCGGTGCCTTCGTAGAGCACGGCGCCGGCCAGCTCGAGCCCTTCGGTGAAGGCCGTCCGGTCGTGCGGCTGCTCGGCCAGCACTTGCGTGCGCAATCGCGACACGTCGGCGCCGGGAGCGGCCAGTCCGCCGGCCGTGCATGCGGTGAGGGCCGCCGCGGCTGCCGTCGCCATGGCCACCGACCGGGCTCGCACCCGGTAGAGGGTGGCACAATCCTGCGGTGACCTCCGCTCCTGACACTCCCCTCGACACGGTCCTCACCTCTGCGGTGGAGCAGGCGCGTGCCGCGGCCGTCGAGGAGGCCGCCGCCGATCTCGGCCGCGTGGCAGCAGCCACGGCCGTCGGCGAGCACCTCGACGTGATCTCCGAGGACGACGGCGCCGTCACCCACCAGTTCGCCGCCGAGCAGGTCGGCTACCGCGGCTGGCGGTGGTCGGTCACGCTGGCCGGCGGCGCCCCGGTCACGGTCAGCGAAGTCGTGCTGCTGCCGGGCGTCGACGCGCTGGTGGCGCCGGCGTGGGTGCCGTGGGAGCAGCGGATCCGGCCCGGCGACCTGGGCATCGGCGATCTGCTGCCCACTGCTCCCGACGACGAGCGGCTCGTGCCCGGCTACGTGCAGAGCGACGACCCGGCTGTCGAGGAGGTCGCCACCGAGATCGGCCTCGGCCGGCAGCGGGTGCTGTCGCGGGAGGGCCGTGAGGACGCCGCGTCACGCTGGCACGACGGCCCGCACGGCCCCGGTTCCGACATGGCGCGGTCGGCGCCCGGCCAATGCGGCACGTGCGGTTTCTTCCTGCCGCTCGCCGGGTCGCTGCGCGCGTCGTTCGGCGTCTGCGGCAACGGCTACGCCCCGGCCGACGGCGCGGTCGTCGAGGTCGGGTTCGGCTGCGGCGCGCACTCCGACGTGCAGGTGGAGCAGATCTCCCCGGTCGCGGTCGCCGAGCTGGTCTACGACGACGGCGTCGACATGGAGCTCGTGCCCGAACGCGGCCCGGCCGTGGTGACCTCCTGAACGATCCTTTCGGCACTGCTGCCCTGCGGGCGGCGGTGCTGCGGTCGTGGGCGGACTCGCCCACGCGGTTCCGGGAGGACGCCAACGCCGAGGAGGACCTCGTGCTCGGCGGGTACGCCGACACCTGGTTCGTCGAGCTGGCGCAGAACGCCGCCGATGCCAGTGCGTCCGCGGTGCGTGTCGCGGTCGTGGACGGCGAGCTGCGCGTGGCCAACGACGGTGCCCCGCTCACCGCGGCCGGGGTGGCCGCGCTGGCGTCGTTGCGGGCCTCGGCGAAGCGGGACGACGAGGGCTCGGTGGGCCGGTTCGGGGTCGGCTTCGCCGCTGTCCTCGCGATCAGCGACGAGCCGCGGATCGTCAGCGCGAGCGGTGGCATCGCGTTCTCTGCCGCCCGCACGCGTGCCGAGGTCGCAAGCGTGCCCGTGGCGGCGGCCGAGCTCGCCCGCCGGGACACGCCGCCGGTGCTGCGGCTGGTCTGGCCCACCGACGAGGACGCGCCGGGCGCCGGCACCGAGGTTCGGCTGCCGCTCCGCCCCGGCTTGGACGCGGCCCAGCTGCTCGAACGCACCCGCGAGACGGCCGCTGACCTGTTGCTCTCCCTGCCCGGTCTGAGCGAGATCGAGATCGCGGGGCAACTGCTGCGCCGCAGCGGTGACGGCGACCTGGTGACGGTCGGCGACCGGCGGTGGCGCCTGGCCCGCGGCTCCGGTGAGCTCGCCGCCGAAGACCGGGATCGCGCCGCTGAGCAGCGCGAACGGGCCCGCTGGACGGTGACGTGGGCGCTGCCGGTCGACGCGGCCGGCGCGCCGGTCCCGCTCGGCGACGACGTGGCCCACGCCCCGACCGCGACCACCGAGCGGCTGTCGCTGCCCGCCCGGCTGATCGCGTCGCTGCCGCTGGAGCCAGACCGTCGCCGGGTGCGCACCGGGCGGGCCACCGACGTGGTACTGGCCGGTGCCGTCACGGCCTACCTCGAGCTGGTGGCCGCGATCGCGCCGGAGCATCGGCTCGCGCTGGTGCCCGGGGCCGGGTTCCCGCGCTCGCCGCTCGACGGCCGGCTGCGTGACCTGCTGCTCGCCGGGCTGCGCAGCGCCGCGTGGCTGCCCGCGCCCGGCGGCGAGCTGGCGCCCGGTCATGCCGAATGGCTCGACGTGCCCGGCGCGGCGCCGCGGCTGGTGGAGCTGCTGGCCGCCGCCGGGTTCGACCGGCTCATCGTCCCGGTCGCCGACCCGGGGCCGCTCGCGGAGCTGGGCGTGCGCCGCGTCAGCGCTGCCGAGCTGGTCGAGCGGTTGTTCGGACCGGAACAGCCGACGGCGTGGTGGGCTGAGCTGTACGGCGAGCTGGCCGGGCCCGCCGAGACCGTGCCCGGGCTGATCGACGAGCTGCGCGCGCTGCCCGTGCCGCTGGCGGCGAACCGGGTCGCCGCCGGGCCCGCGACGGTCCTGCTGCCGCCCGACGAGTCGGACGCCGAGGTGATCGGCCCACTGGCCGAGCTGGGCCTGCCGGGGCTGCACGTGGCCGCGCTGACCCATCCACTGCTGGCACGCCTCGGCGCCGTCCCCGCGGAGCCGGCGGCGCTGCTGCGGCACCCGGCGCTGGCCGAGGCCGTCGAGCGCTCGCTCGAGGACGCGGAGGCCGGGCTCGATCCGTTGCCGCTCGCCGAGGCCGTACTGGGCATCGTGGACCGGCTCGGCGAGGCGCCCGACGGGTTCCGCGCGCTCGCCGTGCCCGACGAGGACGGCCGGCCGGCCCGCGCCGACGAGCTGATGCTGCCCGACGCCGCGCTGCGCCCGCTCCTGGCCGCGGACGTGCCGGCCGACGCCGTCGACCCGAAGCTGGCCGCGCGGGTGTCGCGCGCCGCGCTCGTCGCGGTCGGGGTGCTCGACGGGTTCACCGTCGTGCTCGACGAGGAACCCGCCCGGCCCGACCACGACCTCGACGGCGAGGAGGAGTGGTGGGACGCCGCCGAGGAGCCGCCGTCGCGGGTGCTCGCCGTGCGCGACCTGGACCTCGTCGCCGACGATGCGTGGCCGGCCGCGCTCGCGCTGCTCGGCGCCGACCGCGACACCCGTGCCGCTGTTCTCGTCCCCGGTGGCCACACCGGCTGGTGGCTGACCCGGTACGCCCGCCTGGGCGGGCAGCGCCCGGGGTACTGGCGGCTGGCGTCGGCGGCGGAGCTCGTCGGCCTCTACGACGCCGTTCCCGCCGAGATCGAGGACGGCCTCCTCGCCGCCATCGGCGTGCGCGGGGATCTCGCCGTCACCGATCGTGAGACCGCCGACGACCTGCTGGAACGGCTCGCCGACCCGGCCCGCGCCCCGGACGCCGCGCTCACCTCGGCGGCGCACGACGCGCTCGCCGAGGCCGTCGGGGCCGGACTGGTGGCCGCGGCCGATCTCGCGCTGCCCGACCACGTGCGGGCCCTCGACGGATCGGTCGCGTCCGTCGACGTCGCGGTCGTGCTGGACGAGCCGTGGCCCGCCGCCGCACTGCCGGCGGCGGAGCTGGTGCTCGGCGGCGACCCGGTGGCGCTGGCCGAGCTGCTCGATCTGCCGCTGGCCACCGAGGTCGTCGCGGGCACCGTCGCCGGTGCCGGCACGCCGACGCCGTGGCGGGCGGTTGCGGAGATCGTCGTGACCTGCGACATCCTCGGCGTCCCCGTCCCGGAGGGGTCGGTGGTGCTCCATGAGGAGCTGTGGGTGGAGCTCACCCGCCCGGAGAAGGCGCGCAAGCGCGTCCCGGTCTGGTTCGCCGCGGGGGAGTGGCACGCCGAGGACCCCGTGCGCGCCCTGCTGAACCTCCTGGCCTGACAGGACAGGCCGCAGCCCCGGCCGCCGAGGGTTGGCGTTGATCAAGGGCAAAAGGTCGTTCGCGGAGATCATCCAGCGACCTTTTGCCCTTGATCAACGAAACATCGTGGGCCGGACGGTGATCTTCAGCCCAGCAGGAACGTGCGCGCCTGCTCGGCGACGGGCCCCGGTGCCATCCAGAACGCCGAGTGGTCGTGGTCGGCGAGCGTCAGCACGGTGACGTTGGGCAGGATCGCGGCGAGCGCCTCGGCGCCGGTGCGCATGAACGCCTCGCCGTTGCCGCCGACGGACACCGCGATCGGCGCGTCGATCGACCAGCGGTCGGTGGGCAGCGGCTTGCCGTCCTGGAGGCCTTGCCAGATCCGGCCGTCGTAGGCGTAGGTGTGCGCGTACTTCGCCATCTCGTCCCAGGACGGGTCCTCCTTCATCATCGGGAGGTACTCGGCCGGCAAGCGCATCATGTCTGTGAAGAAGTACTCGACCGCCCCGCTGCGGTCACCCGCGGCGACCAGCGCCTCCACGTGCTCGACGTAGTCGGCGGGCGCCGGTGGCCGGGTGTCGTCGACCATGAACGGCGGCTCGTAGAGGTAGAGCCCCGTCACCCGGTCGCCCAGCGCGGTGGCAGCGTCCAGCGCGATCCCGCAACCGCCGGACCCGCTGGCCAGGGCCGCAGTGCCGCCCGCGACCTCGATCAGTGCGGCGATGTCGTCGATCTCGCGGGCCGGGTCGTAGGGCTGCGGATCACCGCTGGCACCGCGGCCGCGGCGGTCGAAGTTGATCACGGTGAAGTCCGCGGACAGCGCCTTGGCGACGCCTGCGACGCCGGCGTGGTCCTCGGCGACAGTGCTGATCACGATGATCGCAGGGCCTGACCCGGTCTTCTCGTAGGCGATCGTGGTGCCATCGGGAGAGGTGGTGGTGGACAGCTCGGACATCGTCGTCTCTCCTCGGGGTGAAGGTGTGTCTGAAAGGTCGCCCAGCACGCCGGCGAGCCGGTCGAGTGCCTCTGCGTAGCCCTGCGCCATCTGGAGCTCGACAGCCCGCTGCAGCGCATCGCCGTCGGGAAAGCTCGCCGCGACGTCCACGGTGCAGCCGGCACCGGTGGAGCTGAAGGTGACCGAGGTCGGGAAGGTGCCCGTGCCGTCGGCCTGCCAAGCCTCGTCGGCGAAGGCGTCGTCGTAGGCCAGCCGGGCGCCGGTGTCGACCACCGTGTACGTGGCGATGCCGCGGACGGGCTCGGTCGAACCGTCCACCGGCGCGATCTGGAACCGCCAGCGCCCGCCCGGCCGCACGTCCATCTCGAAGACCGTGGCGGCCCAGCCCTGCGGGCCCCACCAGCGGCTGATCGCGTCGGCATCGGTCCAGGCCCACCACGCTCGGTCGACGCCGGCGGCGTAGGTGCCGCGGATGTGGACGGTGTTGTTCGCTTCGTCGATCACGATGTCTGCAGGCATGTCCGGCTCCTCACTGCTCGGTCTCGTCGAGGAACGAGCCGAGGCGGTCCATCCGCTCCGACCACAGGGCGGCGAATCCCTGCACCCAGTCGTTCAGCTCGCGCATCGACGCAGGCTGCAGCCGGTAGATCCGCTGCTGGGCACGCTTGGTCGCGCCGACCACGCCCGCCTCGGCGAGCAGCCGCAGGTGCCGGGACACCTGCGGCTGGCCCATGCCGAGCGCGTCGACGATCCCGCCGACCGGCTGCGGGCCGTCCTTGAGCAACTCGACGATGCGGAACCGGTTCGGCTCCGCGATCGCCGTCAGTCGCTGCTGCACATTGTTGGCCACGAACTGAACATACATGGCAGCATATATACACGCAAGAACATGTATGAGAGCGTGAGGTAGCTAGCCGTCGGTGATCGACACGCGGACCTTGTCGAGGAGTTCGACCAGGTGGATGGTCTCCTTCGGGGTGAGACCGCCGGCAACGGTCCGATCCAGCTCGGACCAGGTGGCGAGGACGTCCTCGACCAGGCCCTGCCCGCGCGGAGTCAGGCGGCTGCGCACGACACGGGCGTCGGTGTCGGAGCGGGACCGGGTCACCATGCCCGCCCGCTCCATCCGGGCGAGGGCCTTGGCCACCGTGGACTGGTCGACGCCCAGCCGCTTGACGAGTTCGGCCTGGGTGGAGTCGGGGTTCTCGTGCAGGTCGACGACGATGAGCTCCTGGCCGGGGTGCAGGTCCAGGGCGCCGAGCCGGGAGACGAGCGCGAGTCGATGGGTGTGCGCGACCTGGGCGATCGCGTAGCCGAGTGGGCCGGTCGCTGCCGCGATCTCGCGCGCGCTGGTCATGATCCGACGGCTGCCCCGAGCCGGACGTTCGCCAGGAGCAGGTCCCACATGCTCCGCACCTGCTCGGCCGGCTCGACGTCGTCGAGTCGCAGGTGGGCGGATCCCACGGCGACCTCGCCGTTGGTCAGCACCCGCGCTCCGGCCCGGAAGAGCAGACTGCCGAGCTCGACCTGCGCGCTGATCCCGCCGTGCCGTTGGGGCGACGCGCTCATCAGCAGGACCGGTTTCCCGGCCAGCGGTCGCGGCGGCGCACTGATCGACAGCCAGTCGACGATGTCCTTGAGCATCCCGGGGATCGACCGGTTGAACTCGGGCGTCGCGATCAGCAGTGCATCAGCGTGGTGCACGCGCCGGCGCATCTCCTCGACCGCTGTGGGGAACGGGATTCCACGCGTGGCGTCGACCCGCGGAACGTGGTCGTCGGAGCGCCAGATCTCCACCTCGACACCTGCTGGAGCCGACTGCGCGGCGAGCTCCAACAGGGCGCTGTTGAGGGAATCGGGACGGATGCTGCCGGACACCGCCAATACCTTCATGGTCGGCAATAGTATGGCCGGCCATATTTTTCGCCAAGTGGGTCGGGCGAACGTGTCGAGGAACACTCGCGTGGTCGAGCCGCCTGCCGGACACCGTGCTACACAGGCGAACGTGGGTTCTCTTCCTCGACGGGTGTGCGTGCTGTCCGTGCACACGTCACCGCTGGAGCAGCCGGGCACCGGCGACGCGGGCGGCATGAACGTGTACGTCGCCGAGACGTCGCGCCGCATGGCCGAGCGCGGGGTCGCGGTGGAGGTGTTCACGCGGGCCACGTCGTCGGAGCTGGATCCGGTGGTCGAGATGGTGCCCGGGGTGCGGGTGCGCAACGTGGCCGCCGGCCCGTTCGAGGGCCTCGGCAAGCACGACCTGCCCAGCCAGCTGTGCGCGTTCACCGCGGGAGTGCTGCGCACCGAGGCCCGGCACGAGCCGGGCTACTTCGATCTCATCCACTCCCACTACTGGCTGTCCGGCCAGGTCGGTTGGCTGGCGCGCGACCGCTGGGGCGTCCCGCTCGTGCACACCGCCCACACGCTGGCCCGGGTGAAGAACGCCGCGCTCGCCGACGGCGACGAGCCCGAACCCATGGTCCGCGTCATCGGCGAGGACCAGGTGGTCGCCGAGGCCGACCGGCTCGTCGCCAACACCGCCGAGGAGACCCGCGAGCTCGTGGAGCTGTACGGGGCCGATCCGCGGCGCACCGTCACCGTGCCGCCCGGTGTGGACCTGGCCCGGTTCACCCCGGGCGAGCGCGCCGCCGCCCGGGCCGCGATCGGCCTGCCCGCCGACGCGATCGTGCTCACCTTCGTCGGCCGCATCCAGCCGCTCAAGGCCCCTGACGTGCTGCTCCGGGCGGCTGCGGAGCTGCTGGTCCGCGATCCCGGGCTGCGCGCGCGGCTGGTCGTGGTGATCGCCGGCGGCCCGTCGGGCAGTGGGCTCGCCGAGCCGAAGGCACTGCAGGAGCTCGCGCAGCGGCTCGGCATCACCGATGTCGTGCGCTTCCTGCCCCCGCAGGGCGGCACCGCGCTCGTCGACGTCTACCGGGCTGCCGACGTCGTCGCCGTCCCCAGCCACAACGAGTCGTTCGGGCTGGTGGCGCTGGAGGCGCAGGCGTGCGGCACGCCGGTCGTGGCCGCCGCCGTCGGCGGGCTCCCGGTCGCCGTCGCCGACGGGCGGACGGGCCTGCTGGTGCCCGGGCACGGCAGCGCGCAGTGGGCCGACGCGCTCGCCGCGGTCGCCCTCGATCCGCACCGTCGGGCCGCGTTCGCGGGCGCCGCCGTGCAGCACGCGGGCACCTTCTCCTGGGACCGCACGGTCGACCGGCTGCTCGAGACCTACGTCGACGCGGCCGCGGAGTTCCGCACCCGACAGAGCGAAGGAGTCTCGTGACTGACCTCGATGCGCGGCTCGCCAGCGCGCTGGCAGACCTGGAAGTCGATCACCACCGTCGCGAGTCCGGCCAGTTCATCGTCACCCTGCCCGGCACCGCCCGTCTGCAGACGAACTGCTGGGTGCTGGTGCGCGAGCACGCTGTGTTCGTCCAGGCCTTCGTCTGCCGCAAGCCGGACGAGAACCACGAGGGCGTCTACCGGTTCCTGCTGCAGCGCAACGCCCGGCTCTACGGGGTGCGCTACGCGCTGGACCGCATCGGCGACATCCACCTCATCGGCCGCATCGCGTTCGCCGCCGTCGGCCCCGACGAGCTCGACCGGGTGCTCGGCCAGGTGCTCGAGGCCGCCGACGGCGACTTCAACACGCTCCTGGAGCTGGGCTTCGCCACGTCGATCCGCCGCGAGTGGGCGTGGCGCACCGACCGGGGCGAGTCGCTGGCCAATCTCAAGGCCTTCGAGCACCTCATTCAGGACTCCCCATAATCTTCTGGATCTGCGTGCAACCACCTGGGTGACAGCCTCCGTCTCACGCTCGAGATCCCCGGCCACCGGGGGGAACACGAGGAGGCTGTGATGGCCGATCGCAACGGACGTCCGTTCCGACGGGTCCGGGTCGTAGCCATGGTGGGGGCCGTCCTCTTCGTGCTGGTGGCCGGGGTCTCGTGCGGCGACGGGTCGAGCGCTACGTCGTCATCGGGTGCCGCGGCGGAACGCGGGGTCGCCGCGGCACCCGGACAAGCCGACACGCTGGCAGCGCCGGCGGCGCCATCCCCGATGAAGGGGGCCGACCCGGACGCGCCGACGCAGCCGCTCGACACCGAGCGGGCCGTGGTGCGCACCGCGTCCCTCGGCATCGAGGCCGCCGACGTGCCGAAGGCCGTCGCCCAGGTGCGCGCCATCGCGCAGACCGCGCAGGGGCTGGTCGCGGAGGAGAGCCAGTACAGCGGCAGCGGCGCGTCCGTCACGGTGCGCGTGCCGGCACCCGCGCTCGACCGCGTCATGGACGAGGTGTCCGCGCTCGGCACGGTCACCCAGCGGCGCACCCAGGCCACCGACGTCACCGACCAGATGGTTGACCTCGACGCGCGGGTGGCGAGCCAGCAGGCCAGCGTCGACCGCATCCGAGCCCTGCTTGCGCGGGCCGAGTCGATCGGCGACATCGCCTCGATCGAGTCGCAGCTGTCCCAGCGCGAAGGCGAGCTCGACTCGCTGAAGAACCGGCTGGCCGCACTCAAGGGCAAGGTGGCGTTGTCGACCCTGTCGGTGACCCTCGACGGGCCCGGCATGCTGCCGCCGCCGTCCGAGCCGACCGGCTTCCTGGGGGGCATCGCGGCCGGCTGGAACAGCATGATCCGCGTGCTCGTGGTCATCGGTGCGGTGCTCGGGTTCCTGATCCCGTACGTGCCGCTGGTGGCGATCGTCGTCGCCGTCATCTGGGCGGTGCGGCGCACCGTCCGGCGGCAGACCCCGGCGCCGGCCACCCCTGCGCTGGCAGGGGCGCCGGCCGGTGGTGGGCAGAGCGGCCCGGGGAACGAGGGGGATTCGTAGACCCGGGCCGCCCTGCGAACGCCGCGGGCCCGTGAAGGGCGGCACGATCGGGGGCGTCGTGTCGTCCTGGTGCGGATCGGCGAGGGGGCGTCGCCCGCACCCGGGCCAGTGGCCGTGACCACGCGCGGCTGGTGACACGATCGCAGTAGTCGGGTGCCAAGACAACCCTTTCGGACTACCTCGTCCGGGTGTTATGCGCAGGTCCGATCGGTGATCGGATGGCTTTAGCATGTTCGGACCCCCAACGGCTGTACGCAAGGGAGCGCGCCCCGATGTCCTTCCGCAGCACCTACCCCGACGTCGAGATCCCCGAGACCTCGATCCACGAGTTCCTGTTCACCGACTTCGGTGACCGTGCGGACGCGCCCGCGCTGATCGACGGCAGCAGCGGAACAGCCATCACGTTCGCCCAGTTGAGCGGGCTCGTCGACAAGATCGCGGCCGGGTTGGCCGCGCGGGGGATCGGCAAGGGCGACGTCGTCGCGCTGTTCGCGCCCAACAACCCGTACTGGGTGGCGGCCTTCCACGGCGTCCTGCGCGCCAACGCCACGGTGACCAGCGCGAACTCGCTCTACACCGCGTCCGAGCTGGTGCACCAGCTCAAGGACTCCGGCGCCCGCATGATCGTCACGGTCTCGCCGTTCCTGGATCGCGCCGGCGCTGCGGCCGCCGAGGTCGGGATCGCCGACGACGACGTCATCACCCTCGACCCGACCGAGGGGCGCACCTCGCTGGCCGACATCGCGGCCACCGACGCGGCCCCGCCCGCGATCGAGGTCGGTGCCGAGGACGTCGCCGTGCTGCCGTACTCGTCGGGCACCACCGGGCTGGCCAAGGGTGTGGTGCTCACCCACCGCAACCTGGTCGCGAACCTCTGCCAGGTGGAACCGGTCTTCAACGTCACACCGGAGCGTCGGCTGCTGGCCGTGCTGCCGTTCTTCCACATCTACGGCATGACCGTGATGATGAACAACGGGCTGCACAACCGCTCGACGGTCGTCACGATGCCGCGGTTCGACCCGCAGGAGTTCCTGCGCGTCATCTCCGAGCACCGCATCGACTACGTCTACATCGCGCCGCCGGTGGCTGTCTTCCTCGCCAAGCACCCGCTCGTCGACCAGTTCGACGTCTCCTGCATCGACACCGTCTTCTCCGGCGCCGCCCCGCTCGACGCGGAGCTGGGCCACGCCGTCGAGAAGCGGCTCGGGTGCAAGGTGCTGCAGGGGTACGGCATGACCGAGCTCTCGCCGGTCAGCCACGCGCACCCGTTCGGGCAGGAGGTCGACCTCAACAGCGTCGGCCTCGCCATCCCCAACGTCGAGTGCAAGCTGGTGGATCCCGACAGCGGCCAGGAGGTCGGCGTCGGCGTGAGCGGCGAGCTGTGGATCAAGGGTCCCAACGTCATGCGCGGCTACCTCAACAACGAGGAGGCCACCGCCGCCACGCTCGACTCCGACGGGTTCCTGCACACCGGCGACATCGCCGTCGTGACGGAGGACGGCGTCTACACGATCGTCGACCGGCTCAAGGAACTGATCAAGTACAAGGGCTACCAGGTGCCGCCCGCCGAGCTGGAGGCACTGCTGCTGACCAGCCCGCGGATCGCCGACGCCGCCGTCATCGGCGTGCAGGACGACGACGGCGAGGAGATCCCGAAGGCGTTCGTCGTCAAGCAGCCGGGCGCCGAGGACCTCACCGCGGACGAGGTCATGACGTTCGTCGCCGAGCGCATCGCGCCGCACAAGAAGGTGCGCCGGGTGGAGTTCATCGACGTCGTCCCGAAGTCGGCGTCGGGGAAGATCCTGCGCAAGGACCTGCGGGCCCGCGAGGCAGCGAAGGGCTGAGCCGTCGGACCGAACTCATCGGTGGTCGCTGGTGGTCGAGGATCGGTTCGGGTCGGGTTCCGGTCGGCCCAGTGCGCCGCGTGGATCCGGGACGGCAGATCGAGCATGCTGAGCCTGTGCTCACCGGAAGGCTGCTGGCCGAGAGTCTCGTTATCGGCGCCGACCTGGAGGTACCGGATATGCGGCTCGTCCGCTGTGGCCGGCACGACGTCGCCGGCTCGGTGACTCCCGACCAGCCGACGGTGTGGACCTTCGTCGACTTCGAGGCACCGGACGATCGCGCCGACGAGCTGGCCGCGGCACTCTCCGCCGTGCTGCGGGAGGACGGCGGTTGGTACGCCGATTTCCGGACCGACGACACCCACTTCGTGGTGTTCGCGGGCCGCATCTTCAGCTGTCCGAAGGGTGACCCCGACGGTCGGGCGGCCGCAGTGGCCCACGGCCGCGCGGTCGGGGTGCCGGAGAACCAGCTCGACTGGGACGCGTGACCGACCCGTCAGCACCGGTCGAGGAAATCCACGACCCGCGCGGTGAGCAGCTCCGCCGCGGCGGCGTCGTGGCCGGGCAGCGAGCGGTCGGAGAACAGGTGCCCGTCGCCGGGGTAGAGGAACAGCTCGGCGGACGGACCGACCGTCGCGACGATGTCCCGGGCCGCGGCGAGGTCGCCCTCGTCGGCGAAGATCGGATCGGCGTCCATGCCGTGGATCTGCACCGGCACCCCGTCCGGCCACGGTCCGAGCGCCCACGGCGCCCCGGACAGGGGTAGGCAGCCCTCCAGCAGCACGGCCCCGGTCGCGCCCGCGCGGGTCTGCGCCAGCCGCTGTGCGTGCATCACGCCGGAGGAGATGCCGGCGTAGACCAGCTCCACCGGCAGTTCGGCCGCGACGGCATCCGCAGGCGTGGCCAGGTCGAGACCGTTGCTGAACGCCGCGCCGTCCTCGATGGTGGTGAACGTGCGGCCGCCGTACAGATCGGGGACGTGCACGGTGTGCCCGGCGGCGCGCAGGTCGTCGGCCAGCGCGACCACCCCGGGCGTGCGGCCCAGGATGTGGTGGAACAGCAGTACCTCGGCCATGGCGTCCTCCGATTCGTCCAAGACGGGGCCGGTCCGGCGCGCGAGGGTGGTGCCATGACAACCGCACGGACCGGCGTCGTCCCCGCAGTCTGGACCACCCTCACCTACCGCGATCCCCAGGCCGCCCTGGCCTTCCTGACCAGCGCGTTCGGCTTCACCGAGCGGGCGGTGTACACCGAGGACGAGCGGCTGGTGCACGTCGAGCTGACGTTCACCGGGCCGCACGGGACGGTCGTCGGTGGGCTGATGTTCGGCGAAGGTGGCGACCCGAAGCGGATCGGACACGGGTGCGTCCACGTCGTCACCGACGAGCCGGACGCGCTGTTCGAGCGGGCCGTCGCGGGCGGCGCCACCGTCGTGCGGTCGCCGGAGGACACCGACCACGGCAGCCGGCAGTTCATCCTGCTCGATCCCGAGGACAACCTCTGGAGCTTCGGCACCTGGTACGAGTGACCGTCCGCCCGGGTCGGGGTGGCGGTGCGTCGGCCCGTGCGGGAGGCTCGCTCACATGGAGCAGAACGCGCCGGCCACGGTCACCCAGCTGCGCCCCGACGCCGCACCCGGTCCCGACGGCAACGGCCCCGTCGTCGCCAGCCGATCGGTGTCGGGCAGCACGGGCGTCGTCGGCAGCGTCGCCGTCGCCGGCGCGGCGGGAGTGGTGGGCAGCGTCGCCGTCGCCGGCAGCGCCGGGGTCGTGGGCAGTGTCGCGACGTCGGGGAGCGCCGGCGTGGTCGCGAGCGTCGCGACGTCGGGCAGCGTCGGAGTCCTCGCCAGCATCGCCACGTTCCTGTCCGCGGGGATCCGGCAGAGCATCGCCACCGTCGCCTGCATCGGGTGCCGCCGCTGCATCGCCTGCGTCGGCTGCATCGACTGCGTGGACTGCATCGGGTGCGTCGGCTGTGTCGGGCTGCGCGGCGCGGTCGGACAGCGCGGGGTGCGCGCGGCCTGAGTCGGACCGTCGGTGCACGGGAATGTCAGCAAAGCCACTTTCAGGACGGATTCGGTCCTGAAAGTGGCTTTGCTGACACACCCCGGCCACCGAGGGCCCAGGGTCAGTCAGTGCCGGACCAGGCAGAACGGGTGCCCGGCCGGGTCGGCGTACACCCGCCACACGCCGCTCTCCGGGGCGTGGAGCAGCGTGGCGCCCAGCGCGAGCACCTCGTCGTGCGCCGCGTCCAGATCGGTGACGGCGACGTCGAGATGGCTCTGCTGCGGCCGCGCCGGATCGCCCCAGAGGGGTGGGCGGTGCTGCGCGGCGCCCTGGAACGCGAGCACCTGCCCGCCGTCCAGGTGCAACGTGGACCATGCCTCGTCGAGCGACCACTGCCGGTCCGGCCGGTCGACCTCGCCACCGAGCACGCCCTGGTAGAAGCGGGCGAGCGCGGCCGGGTCGGGGCAGTCGAGCACCACCACCTGCAGGGTGCCGATCATCGGTCCCACCCGTAGTCCCTGGTCACGGTCGCGATGCGCAGCCGGTAGCCCGCGTACCACTGCTCCCGCCCCAGCCGC
Source organism: uncultured Actinomycetota bacterium (assembly GCA_963727745.1). Lineage (GTDB taxonomy): Bacteria > Actinomycetota > Actinomycetes > Mycobacteriales > Pseudonocardiaceae > Pseudonocardia. The sequence continues at coordinate 557,487 of CAVSHL010000010.1, read as the reverse complement.
TGGGCCTCCCGGTGTTCGGCCACGTTCTTCCACGCCCTGGCGCTGGCCTCGTCTCGGAAGTAGGCGACGGTGATGCCCAGCCCGTCCCGGGCGGCCTCCAACCCGAGGTAGCCGGGCTGCTGTGCGGCGAGCTCGTTCATCGCCTCGGACATGGCGCCGTAGCCGTTGTCGCCCTCGGTGCGCACCGAGGTGAAGATCACCGCTGTGTACGGCGGCTGCGGGGTGTCTGCGAAGTCCACGAGCTGATCAAAGCCGATGCCGCGGTGCCCGGCCATCGAGATCCCGCCGTTCTGCACCAGGTTTCCGCACGTCGGGTGCTGGGCCGTACGGTGGAGCAGTGATCTCGGCGGCCTCGACGTGACCGCCCAGCCGCTCGACCGGTTGGGTGCCCGTCCGCTGTGGGAGCAGCTGCTCGCGGACCTGCGCCGGCGGCTCGATCTCGACGAGTTCAGCGAGTCCTTCCCCGGTGAGCTCGCACTCGTCGCCGAGTACGGGGTCAGTCGGCACACCGTTCGCGAGGCCGTCCGGCGCCTGCGCGACGAGGGCCTGGTCATCGCCGGTCGCGGCCGCACCCCGCGGCGCGCCGAGCCCGGCACCATCGAGCAGCAGCTCGGCGAGCCGTACAGCCTGTTCACAGCCGTCGAGGCCACCGGGCAGGTGCAGCGCAGCGTCGTCCACACCCTCGACGTGCGCGCGGACGGGGTGGTGGCGGCCCGGTTGGGCCTGGAGGAGTCGACGCCGCTGTTCCACCTCGAGCGGCTGCGCCTCGCCGACGGGATCCCGCTCGCCGTCGACCGGGTGTGGCTGCCCGAGCGGCTCGCCGCACCGCTGCTGGAGGTCGACTTCAGCCGCACCGGTCTGTACGCCGAGTACGCCATCCGCTGCGGCATCCGCGTCACCGGGGGCAGCGAGCGGATCAGCGCGGTCGTGCCCGACGCCGCGCAGCGCCGCATGCTGGGCATCGGGACCGACGTCGCCGCGCTCACCATCGACCGGTTGGGCCTCTCGGGCGAACAACCCGTCGAGTGGCGGCAGACGCTCGTGCGAGCTGACCGGTTCGGCGTCACCGCGCGGTTCTCCGACGCCGAGGGTTACCGCGTCGGTTGATCCGGTTTGCGCAGCTAGGGCACTAGCATGGTCGAGTGGACGACGGTGAGCCGCGCTGGCTGGATGCCGAAGAGCGAGAGGCGTGGCTGTCGTGGATCGCGGCCAACGCCCTGTTGGACGCCGCGCTCGAGCGGCAGATGCAGCGCGATGCCGGCATGCCGATGGCGTACTACCAGATCCTGGTGATGCTGTCCGAGGTCCCGGATCGCACGCTGCGCATGGGGCTGCTGGCCGAGCGCACCCAGAGTTCGCACAGCCGCATGTCGCACGCCGTCGCCCGACTGGAGGAGCGGGGCTGGGTCCGCCGCCACACGTGTGACCGTGATCGGCGCCAGACCTTCGCCACCCTCACCGACGAAGGGTTCCGGGTGCTGGCCGCTGCTGCTCCCGGCCACGTCGCCACGGTGCGCAAGTACCTCTTCGACCGCCTCTCCGCGGAGCAGGTGCAACAGCTCACCGCGATCTCCGCAGACATCCTGTCCGGGCTCACACCGGAGTTCCGCGACCCGACCGAGGCTGCGCGCCGCTTGGGCTGATCGGCCTACTATCGGCGATCATGCGCTTCCCGATGCCGGCGATCACCGGGCTCGCCGCCGCCCTGCTGCTCGCGGGGTGCACGGCGACCGTCGCCGGGGTCCCGACGGCGGTGCCCGGTCCGGCTCCGACGACGGCGGCGCCGCCGCCGCCCAGCCCGGCCCCCGGGCTGCTCGGCAGTCCCTACGCCGACACCGGCGGCCGGTTCCGCATCACCCCGCCCACCGGCTGGCGGGTCGGCACGAGCACCACCGCGGGCATCGCCGTGCTGTTCTCCCCTCCCGCGCGGGCCGGATCGTTCACGCCTGGGTTGAGCGTCTACGTCGTCGACTCGACCCTGCCGCTGGACGGGACGGTGGCCGGGGCCCGTTCGGAGCTCAAGGGGCTCTCCTCGTACACGTCGACGACCGACGAGCCGATCACCCTCACCGACGGCACGCCGGCGCACCTGTTGGGCGGCACGTACCGCGATCTCGGCCGCGAGCTCGACCTGCGCAACCTGCAGCTGTTCACCGTGCACGGCGGCAAGGCGTTCGCCGTCACCGCCACTGCACTGGACAGCGACTGGCCGGCGCAGGAGCAGCGACTCGACGCGGCAGTGGCGTCGCTGACCTTCGCGTCATGACGCAGCACCGGGGATGACAGAGTGGGCGCCATGTCGACCCTCGTGCTACTGCGCCACGGCGAGAGTGTGTGGAACGCCGAGAACCTGTTCACCGGCTGGATGGACGTCCCGCTCTCCGAGAAGGGGGAGCAGGAGGCGCGCCGCTGCGGTGAGCTGCTGCGCGCTGCCGGGCTGCTCCCCGACGTCGTCCACACGTCGCTCCTGCGTCGGGCGATCTCGACCGCGAACCTCGCGCTGGACGCCGCCGACCGGCACTGGATCCCCGTCCGTCGCGACTGGCGGCTGAACGAGCGGCACTACGGCGCGCTGCAGGGCAAGAACAAGAAGCAGACCCTCGACGCGTTCGGCGAGGAGCAGTTCATGCTCTGGCGGCGCAGCTACGACACGCCGCCGCCGCCGATCGAGCCGGGCAGCGAGTTCTCCCAGGACGCCGATGCGCGCTACGCCGGGCTCGGCGCCGACCTGCCGGCCACCGAGTGCCTCGCCGACGTCGTCGCCCGGTTCATGCCGTACTGGGAGCAGGCCGTCGTCCCCGACCTGCAGTCCGGCAAGGTGGTGCTGATCGCCGCGCACGGCAACTCGCTGCGTGCGCTGGTGAAGCACCTCGACGGCATCTCCGACACCGACATCGCCGGGCTCAACATCCCCACCGGCATGCCGCTGCGCTACGAGCTCGACGGGGAGATGCGCCCCATGGTGTCCGGCGGCGAGTACCTCGACCCGGAAGCTGCCGCGACGGCGGCCGCTGCGGTCGCTGCTCAGGGGAGATAGCACCCCGACGGGTGAACGGGGCATGAACGGCGGCGGAAATGTGCCGTTCAGGGACGTCGCCAGTATCACGACAGGCCCCCTGAGCTGGATCGATGACGGGTCGAGCTGCTTACCATGGCGGCATGACCGCACTGGTCGGCATCCTGCTCGCGGTGTGTGGGTTGGTGATCGGGTTCCTCATCGGTCGCTGGACCGCACGCCGCGGCCCCGCCGCCCCGGCCCGCACGGACCCCGCTCCTGGGCCCACCATCGCCGACCTGTTGCAACGGGTGTTCCGCGCCACCGATCAGGGGCTCGCCGTGCTCAGCAGGCACGGCGACGTCGTGCTGCACAACGCGCGCGCCGGTGAGCTCGGGCTCGTCGTCGAGAACCGCGCCGACAGCCGGGCCGCTGCCGCAGCCGAGCAGGTCCAGCGCCACGGCAACCCGACCGCGGTCGATCTCTCCCCGCTGGACCGGCGCGTCCGCCGCCCGGCCGCGGTGCAGGCGCAGGTGCGCCCCCTCGGCGACGGGTTCGCGATGGTGGAGGCCGCCGACACCTCCGACGCCGTCCGACTGGAAGCCACGCGGCGCGACTTCGTCGCCAACGTCAGCCACGAGCTCAAGACCCCCGTCGGCGCGATGGGGCTGCTCGCGGAAGCGGTGCTGGACGCCGCCGACGACCCGATCGAGGTCCGCCGGTTCGGTACGAAGATCCTCAACGAGTCCACGCGGATGGGCAACCTCGTCACCGAGCTGATCGCGCTCTCGCGGCTCACCGGGGCCGAGCGGCTCCCCGAGATGTACACCGTCGACATCGACGAGGTCGTCAACGAGTCGCTGTCGCGCGCCAAGCTCTCCGCCGAGGCCGCCGGCATCGCGTTCACCGTCGACGAGGCGAGTGGCCTCGAGGTGGAGGGCGACCCGGCGTTGCTGGTGACCGCCCTGTCCAACCTGCTGGAGAACGCCATCGCGTACTCCCGCTCCGACGCGTCGGTGTCGGTCACCCGGCGCATCGTCGACGACTGGGTGGAGATCGCGGTGACCGACCGCGGCATCGGGATCGCCCTGGAACACCAGAAGCGCGTGTTCGAGCGGTTCTTCCGGGTCGACCCGGCCCGCTCCCGGGCCACCGGCGGCACCGGACTCGGACTCGCGATCGTCAAGCACGTGCTGGCCAACCACGGTGGTGAGGTGCGGCTGTGGAGCCGCCCCGGCACCGGCTCCACGTTCACGATGCGGCTGCCCGCGCCCGCGGACGCCGCACCGCGCGGTATCGATCAGGCCGCAGAGGCGGCCCCCGTTGGAGGGACGACATGACCAGGGTGCTGATCGTCGAGGACGAGGAGTCCTTCGCCGACCCGTTGGCCTTCCTGCTGCGCAAGGAGGGATTCACGACCGCCATTGCCGCCACCGGGCAGGACGCGCTCGAGGAGTTCGACCGCAACGGCGCCGACATCGTGCTGCTCGACCTCATGCTCCCCGGCATGAGCGGCACCGACGTCTGCAAGGCGCTGCGCACGCGCTCCTCCGTCCCGGTGATCATGGTGACGGCGCGCGACAGCGAGATCGACAAGGTCGTCGGCCTCGAACTGGGCGCCGACGACTACGTCACCAAGCCGTACTCGGCGCGTGAACTGATCGCCCGCGTGCGCGCCGTGCTGCGGCGCGGGGGTGAGGGATCGGCCGAAGCCGACGGCTCGCCCGGCGTGCTCGAGGCCGGCCCCGTCCGCATGGACGTGGAGCGCCACGTCGTGGCCGTCAACGGCTCCGACGTCCCGCTGCCGCTCAAGGAGTTCGACCTCCTCGAGTACCTGCTGCGCAACGTCGGCCGCGTCCTCACCCGCGGGCAGCTCATCGACCGTGTCTGGGGCGCCGACTACGTCGGCGACACCAAGACCCTCGACGTGCACGTCAAGCGCCTGCGGTCGAAGGTCGAACTCGACCCCAGCACCCCGAAGCACCTCGTCACGGTCCGCGGGCTGGGCTACAAGTTCGAGACCTGAGGCCGGTTGGACCAGCGTCGCGATATCTCGTTGATCAAGGGCAAAAGGTCGCTTGTCGATCACGCCGAACGACCTTTGCCCTTGATCGACGATCGACGGCGGCGGCCACTTTCGCCAGCAGAGGCGTGGGGTTGCCGTACACGTCGACGTCCGTCGCGTAGAACATCGCCCAACCGATGTCCTGGAACCAGTTGTGCCGCCGGCGGTCGGATCGCCGACGGTCCGGGCCGTCGTGCACCTCGCCGTCGTACTCCAGTCCCACCATCGCGTCCTTCCACGCGAGGTCGATCCATCGGCGAGCGCGCCCGTCGGTGACGAGGAGTTGGACGGTCGGCGGCGGCAGCTTCGCGTCGCGGCAGGGCAACCGCAGCCGCGACTCCGGCGGCGACTCCGGTCCCTCGCAGGCCAGCGCGATGAGCTCGCGGGCATGGCGCACCCCGCGCAACCTGGTGTGTCGAGCTGCCTCCCTGACCAGCGCCTCCTGCGTGCAGGCGCCTGCGGCCAGTGCGGCATCCAGCACGGGCATCGAGCCGCGAAACGGTGCGGGCGAGATCGACGGCCGTGCGTTCGGCCGTGGTGGCGACGGTCCCGCAGCGCAGCCGGGTGAGGTCCGATTCTCCGAGGACGAGCTGGTGCGGCCACAGCTCGGCCCGGTGCAGGTACGGCGTGGAGCCCGGGACCGCGATGTGTGTCGCCGGATCGCTCAGCACGCCGAAGCCGTGCAGCTCTGCAGCGGTGTGCAGGCACGCCGGTACCTCCCGGCCGAGCGACAACCCTGCCGCGGCTGTACGGAGGCGAGCTGTCGGTTCGGCGCGCGCGAGCCGGTGGGAGCCGGCGAAGACCGGGACCCATCGCCCGCCGGCGTGCCGTGCCTTGGTCTCGCTGGGCGTGTAGCAGAGCAGGGCTTGTGCGGTGCTGAAGGCGCCGTGCTGGGCCGCGGCCAGCTCGCGGAGGGGTGATCGCATGGGATCCAAGCGTGCGGGCGCGCGGTCATTTCGGAGGGTGAACCTGAGAACTGTGGATAACCGCAGCCCGATGTGGACAACTCGCTCGATCTCCCGCGCAGGGCGACGGCCGTGTGCTAGGCGAGTTGGCCTGGCGGTCACCGCCGCGATTGAGCAGACGTCGGCGCGTGCGACCCGGGCAGGCCTCGATCGGGCTGACTCCGCAGAGCGCGGCGAAGGAGGCCTCGCCGGCCAGGCCCGTGTGGATTTGTCGCCGGCGGCGAGAAGCAGCGCTGCGGCGGTGTCGGACCCGACGCCGTAGCGCCGCAGGCAGTGCGCTCGGCTACGACACCACCGCGGTTGCGCGATCCGTCCGTGTGATCTCGGGTCACGAATCCGGTCGGCGAGCCGTCAGAGGGCGCCGACCGGTCGCTGCTCGGCCTTGGCGCGCTGCAGCGCGGTCAGCTTGCGCACGAAGCGGACGGCCAGAACGGCGGACACGACGCAGGTCAGGTTCACCACCGCACCGAAGGCGGAGACGTCGCGCAACTCTTCGGGCGTATCGCTCGCCGTGTACATCTTCGTGGAGACGCGGTCCAGGAACTGGCTGGCGAGGAACACCAGCCACCAGGCGGTCACCGGCGCGGTCGGTACGTGGCTGGGGGAGCCGTCGGGCGCGTACGGGGAACTGGCCGCCCAGGTCTCCCGCGCCGTCCGGTACGGGAAGAAGAAGTTCGCGATCGGGACGAACCAGCCGCCGATGGCCCAGCCGGGCGACTGGCTGAAGCCGTCCGGGCGGAAGACCTGACCGTTGCGGCGGACGCGGCGGAACCAGACCAGGAAGACCACGATCGTGGCCAGGTAGAGGATCAACTGCGCTACACCGGTGGCGGTGGTGAGGGTGTCGGACAGGTCGAGGCTGGCGTCGTCGACCGACGCGGGATCGGCGAGGAAGTCCTTCATCAGCTTCCAGGTGAAGAGACTGACCCCGGACGAGAGGAGCTCCGCTACGGCACCCACGGACAGAAGCGCCGTCAGGGCCGTCGCAAACCCCTCGGGAGATCTCAGAGTGGCGCCCGCCGGCGGCGGCGTCGGACCGGTTGCGTCGATGGACATGACGGAGGACCCCCCGGGGAACGCGATGCACAGGAAGCGGGCCGCCCGGACGGCGGCCAGACTGGGTCCAAGCTAGTTCGTTGATCAAGGGCAAAAGGTCGCCGTTCAAGATCGACTAGCGACCTTTTGCCCTTGATCAACACAATCTCGGCGGCGCGCCGCACCTCCGGGTGTGCTGTCCGTCGCAGCGCGTAGGCCCCTGCCAACTGGCGAGTAGGGTTTCGACCGTGCGGCTGGGCGTGCTCGACGTGGGCTCCAACACCGTCCACCTGCTCGTGGTGGACGCGCTGCGCGGTGGGCATCCGACCCCGATGACCTCGGAGAAGAGCGAGCTGCGGCTCGCCGAGCACCTGGACCGGTCGGGAGCGCTGAGCAAGGCCGGTGCGGACGCGCTGGTGCGCGCCGTGGAGCGGGCGCGGGTCTCGGCCGAGGCCGCGGAGTGCGCCGATCTGCTCGCGTTCGCCACCTCCGCCCTGCGCGACGCCACCAACTCCGCGGCGGTGCTCGCGCGCGTGCGGAGCGAGACGGGCGTCGCGCTGCAGGTGCTGCCCGGTGACGACGAGGCCCGCTACACGTTCCTGGCGGTCCGCCGCTGGTACGGCTGGTCGACGGGGCAGCTGCTGGTGCTCGACATCGGCGGTGGTTCCCTCGAACTCGCGACGGGCAGGGACGAGCATCCGGCCGCCGCTGCGTCCCTGCCGCTCGGCGCGGGTCGGCTGACCCGCGAGTGGTTCTCCACCGATCCGCCCGGGCGTCGGGAGCTCGACGCGCTGCGGTCCCACCTCGACGAGCAGCTGGCCCCGGTCGCCCGGCGGTTGCGTCGGCAAGGACGACCGGACGTCGCGGTCGGCACGTCGAAGACGTTCCGATCACTGGCCCGGCTCACGGGCGCGGCCCCGTCGGCCGCCGGACTGCGCGTGCGTCGCACCCTGACCGACACGGGACTGCGCCAGCTGGCCTCGTTCATCACCCGCATGTCCTCCGCCGACCTGGCCGAACTCGAGGGCGTGAGCGCGAGCCGGGCCCACCAGCTCGTCGCGGGCGCGCTCGTCGCGGAGGCTGCGATGCGGGCGCTGGAGGTCGCCGAGCTCGAGATCTGCCCGTGGGCGTTGCGCGAAGGAGTGATCCTGCGCAGGCTCGATCTGCTCGATGGGACGGCCCAGACCGACCGCTCGGCGCATGACAGCCCGGGTGCCCTTGGCCCCTTGACGGAAAACCAGGCACGGTGTAGCGGATGACTTCCGAGACCGACCACCCCCGCCAGCGCACCGTCGCTGAGCTGCTCGCCGAACACGGCGACGGCGCAGCGACCGGCCGTCGCCGTCGGCGGCGCGCCGACGGTCCCGACGACGTCGAGTCCAGTGGCGGTAGCGGTGCGTACGCACCCAGCCGGCCGTCCTACGACTACGCGCCGCCCGCCGCGCCGGATCGCCGCATCCTCCGCGAGCCCGTCCCGCAGGACGACCCGCCCTACCGGGCCCCCGAGGCGCACCGGCCCGCGGCGTTCGACACCCCGCGCGAGCGGCCCCGCGAGAGCCCCACCGACCGGATGCCGCGCGTGCCGGAACGGGCACCGCAGCGGTTCGCCGAGCCGCCGCCCCCACCGATGGCTCCGCCGCACGCGCGCCCGCAGCAGCGCCCTCCGATGGGCGACACCGGGCCGCGCAACATGGCCGGTCCCGCAGCGGCCGCCCCTGCGCCGGCCGGCGCCGAGCCGTGGAACCGCCCGCGCACCGATCAGCCGCGCACCGATCAGCCGCGCACCGATCAGCCGCGCACCGATCAGCCGCGCACCGATCAGCGGCGTGTCGACGACGGCGGTCCGCCCACCCAGGCCGGCGCGCTCGATCTCGACGACTACGACGACGACGAGTACGACGACGACTACCGCGACGACTTCCGCGAGGGCGACGCCCGCGACGGCGAGTACCGCGATGACGACGAGTACGACGACGAGTACGACGAGGACGACGACTACGAGGACGATCCCCGGCGCGCTCGCGGTGTCGCCGGGCTTCGCGACGACGATGATCGCGACGACCTCGACGAGTACGAGGACGAGTTCGACGACGACGAGGACGCCGACGAGCGCCCGTCGCGGCGGCGCCAGCGCGAGGACGAGCCCGTCGACGCGCAGTCGTGGGGCGCGGTCGTCGCGCAGTGGATCATCGGTGCCATCGGCGGCGCGATGCTATGGGTGGCGTTCCGGTTCCTGTGGCGCGACCTGATGGTGGTGGCGATCTTCGCCGCCATTCTGGTCACGGCCGGGCTCGTGCTGGGGGTGCGGCACCTGCTGCGCACCACCGACACCCGCACCACGGCGTTCGCCATCGGCGTCGGCCTGCTGCTCACCGTGTCACCGGTGGTCCTCATCCTGCTCGGACGGTGAGCGCGCCGCCGATCGCGCTCTCCACGGCCTCGGTCTACCCGGAGCCGGCGGAGGCCGCGTTCGAGCTGGCAGCAGAGCTGGGCTACGACGGCGTCGAGTTGATGGTGTGGGCCGACGCGGTGAGCCAGGACATCGCCGCCGTGGAGCGGCTGTCCCGCGCCTACGGGGTGCCCGTGCTGGCGGTGCACGCCCCGTGCCTGGTCGTGACCCAGCGCGTGTGGGGCTCGGATCCCGTGATGCGGATCCGGCGGTCGGTGCAGGCCGCGTCGATCCTCGGTGCCCGCACCGTGGTGCTGCATCCGCCGTTCCGCTGGCAGCGCCGGTACGCCTCGATGTTCGCCGACGAGGTCGCCGCGGCGAGTGCAGGCGATGTCGCGGTGGCCGTCGAGAACATGTTCCCGGTGGTCCGTGGCCGGATGCGCACGGTGCCGTATGCGCCGGGTTTCGATCCCACCGAGGTCGGTCACGACCACTACACGCTCGACGTGTCGCACGCTGCCGCGTCCGGGCAGGACGTGCTGGCTCTGCTCGATCGCATGGGTGATGGCCTCGCGCACGTCCACCTCGCCGACGGCAGCGGCAGCACGCACGACGAGCACCTCCCGCCCGGACGTGGCGCGCAGCCCTGCGCCGAGCTGTGCGCCCGCCTGATGGAGCGGGAGTTCGCCGGTGTGGTGGTGCTGGAGATCAGCACGCGCCGTTGCCGCTCGCGGTACGAGCGGGCCGCGCTGCTGGCCGAGTCGCTGCTGTTCACGCAGTTGCACCTGCAATCGGCGGGGCCGCTGCTGGTCGGCCCTGCCTGACGGCAAGGTCACATCGCGTCCACCGGCCGCCGGGTGATAGACCTCGTTGATGGGATCACCACCGACGGCCCCACCGTTCAGCGGTGCGATCGACGTCGAGCCGGTCGGCGACGGCCGCTACCGCGCCGAGCTGGGCACGCGCTGGACGGTGGGTCCGAAGGCGCACGGCGGCCTGCTGATGGCGCTGATGGCCAGGGCCGCGCTGGCGCGGCTGGACCTCGACGCACCCGGCGTCGCGCCCGAGCCGCTGGCCGTGGCGGCGGACTTCCTGCGCGCGCCCGATCCGGGTCCGGTCGAGCTGGTGACCGACGTGGTGAAGCTCGGTCGCACCGTCTCGGTGGCGGCCGTCCGCATGGTGCAGGACGGCAAGCTGATGCTGACGGCGTCGGTCACGGCCGGCCGGCTGCCCGACGCCGAGCCGGTCTGGACCGACCTGCCCGACCTGCCGGCCGAGCCTCCCGCTGACGCCGTCGTCCCGCACGCCGACCGCGCCTCGACGGGCATCGCGGCTGCCTGCGACCTGCGCTACGAGGGCTCGACGATCCCGTTCACCCGCGGGGAGACCGGCCCACCGGTCATCCAGGGCTGGGTGCGTCCGCTCGGCGAGGAGCCGGACGTGCTGTTCGCGCTGCTCGCGGGCGACATCCTCCCGCCCACGTTGTTCAACGTGCTGGGCCGGTTCGGCTGGTCACCCACGGTGCAGCTGACGGCGCTGCTGCGTGGCCACCCGGCGCCGGGTTGGCTGCGGGTGCACGCGCAGTCGGTGACGATCGGCGGCGAACGGTTCGACGAGGACGTCACGGTCGTCGACTCGGCCGGCCGGCTCGTGTGCCAGGCCCGGCAGCTGGCGCTCGCCCCGCTCTAGTTGTTCGTTGATCAAGGGCAAAAGGTCGCTCCGAGTGATCGGCAAGCAACCTTTTGCCCTTGATCAACGAAACCTCGCCCGGACGGTTCGGGTCCGCGGAGCTGCGCCCGCTACCGTCGTCGCATGACACGGATCGCGGTGGTCGGCGCAGGCAAGATCGGGGAGTCGTTGCTGGCAGGCCTGTTGAGCGCCGGCCACGCCCCGGGCGAGCTGATGTTCACCGAGCGACACCCGGAGCGCGCGCAGGAGCTGTCGGCCCGGCTCGGGGTGGCCGCGGTGGACGTGCCGACCGCCGCCGCGACGGCCGACGTCGTCGTGGTGGCGGTGAAGCCGCAGGACATCGACCCGGTGCTGGTCGAGCTGGGCCCGGCCCTGCGGCCGGAGACGCTGGTCGTGTCCCTGTGCGCGGGCCTGCCGACGGCGCTGTACGAGGCGGCGCTGCCCGAGGGCACCCCGGTCGTGCGGGTCATGCCGAACACGCCGATGGTCGTCGGGGAGGCGATGAGCGCCATCTCGCCCGGCACGCACGCCACCGACGAGCAGCTGGCCGTGGTGGAGAAGCTGCTCGGGTCGGTGGGGCGGGTCGTTCGGGTGCCGGAGTCGCAGCAAGACGCCGTCACCGCGCTCTCCGGCTCCGGTCCCGCGTACTTCTTCTACCTGGTCGAAGCCATGATCGACGCAGGCATCCTGCTGGGCCTGCCACGCACGGTGGCGGCGGACCTCATCGTGCAGTCGGCGTTCGGCGCCGCCCGGATGCTGCGCGAGTCCGACGACCACCCCGTGATCCTGCGCGAAGCCGTGACCTCGCCTGCGGGTACCACGATCGCGGCCATCCGCGAGCTGGAACGTCATGGCGTGCGCGCCGCGCTCATCGCCGCGATCGAGGCGGCCCGCGACCGATCGGTCGAGCTGGGAAAGCACTGACGCGGACAGTGGAATGATCTTAGGCCCGATCGGAGTATCGGTCTCACCCTGACGCGCACCTGAACGCCCCCGCGGAGTGGAGTGGCCGGTCGCTGTCGTCACACGGGCCCCGCTAGACTCATCTGGCACGCCCGCACCCGGTCGAGCGACCGGGCTCGGTGAGACCCGAAAGCGGTGACCGGATGGCGTCCGAGCAGCCCGAGATCCACCTCGGCCAGATGCAGTTCCTCACGGTGGCAGAGGTCGCGGCGATGATGCGCGTGTCGAAGATGACCGTCTACCGGCTCGTCCACTCGGGAGAGCTGCCCGCGGCTCGCGTCGGGCGCTCGTTCCGGGTGCCGCGCAACGCGGTCGAGGACTACCTGCGCAGCGCCTACTTCGACGCCGGGTAGTTCGCCCGCACGTCGGCCAGCAGTGACTCCCAGGTCGTACTCGGATAGACGTGTGCGGCGCGGGAGCGGTCCTTCGTGTCACGCACGGCGACGCCGTCGGACAGGGGAGCGACCTCGACGCAGTCGCCATTGCCGTTCTCGCCGCCACTGAAGCTGCTGGTGCGCCACGCGAGCCGTTCAACGTCCATGGGCGTGGTCCCTCCACGATCTAGATACCTGCAGCGATCTCCCGCAACAGTGTCAGCGTCGCCGCTGGCGCAAGTGCAAGAGTACGCAGCTGGTCGAACTTCTTCCGGGCCAGCAGAACATCATCGGGACTCTCCAGCCGCGCAGCACCGAGCGAGTGCTCGACGTACGCGAGATCCGGCTCGGCGAGGTCGCCGAAGCTCAGGACGGAGAATGCGGACGCGAGCGATGCGTGTGGTCCGGACCTCGACGGCAGAACTTGCAGGGTGACCGTCGGCAGCTCCGCAGCGGTGATCAGATGTGTGAGCTGTGCGCGCATCACGTCGGTATCGCCGAACGGATTGTGCAGTACCTGCTCGCTGGTGATCGCCACGAAGTGCAGCGGATGCTGCTCATCGGTGAGTCGCCGCTGGCGAAGCATGCGAACCTCGACGGCGGCCGCGAGCCGCTGCGGGGAACGTTCCATCACCGAGGACAGGAACAGGGCGCGCGCATAATCCGCCGTCTGCAGCAGGCCCGGCACGTACCCGGGGGCCCAGTCCTGCACCTGCTCGGCATCTGTCTCGTACTGGACGTAGCCGTAGTCGCCGCCCTGGACGTACCGCGCGTACCAGGGCTTCTCCCGCGCATCGCGGACCAGCTGCAACGTCTCGGTCAGCGGTCGCCGCCCACGTCGTAGAGATCGAGCATGCTCTTCACGATGTGGACGTCGACGCCCTGTTCGGCGTTCTCGATCCGGCCCAGCTTGCTGGTGGAGAACTCGAGCCGCACCGCGGCGGTGTCGAGGGTGAGTCCGGCGTCCTCACGCATGCGGCGGAGCCGCCGGCCGAGCTGACGCTGCCGCCCGTTGCCCGTCCGGTTCGGCACGTGCCCTCCCCCTGCAATCGATCAGTGACCCATCGTGACATGGGTCGCGGGAATGTGGGTTCCCACATCGTCGGAGGCTGCGCGCTCGACCCCTGGTGGACCGGCGGGGACTGGCCGGTAGGATGGGCAGCCGGTCGTCGTCCCGTCCTGCGCTGCGCGCGTCCACGGGCAGGGCACCCTTTCCGAAGTCGTACCGCAAGCAGATCGAGAAGGTCACGCATGGGTTCCGTCATCAAGAAGCGCCGCAAGCGGATGTCGAAGAAGAAGCACCGCAAGCTCCTCCGCAAGACCCGCGTGCAGCGTCGCAAGCTCGGCAAGTAGAGCCACGCACCCCAGGGTGCGTCCGGTCACTCAATGCGTGCATCGAGTGACCCGGGGTTGCCCTGGGGGCTAGCATCGGCCACCCACCGCATCCGTATCTAGTTGCAGGGGTTGGTCCGTGCCCCCATCTGTCGTGCTTGTCACCGGGGTGAGCCGATTCCTCGGTGGCCAGCTGGCCGCCCGACTCGCCGCCAATCCCGACATCGATCGCGTGCTCGGCGTCGACACCGTTCCGCCATCGCGGGACATGTTGCGCCGCATGGGCCGCGCCGAGTTCGTGCGCGCCGACATCCGCAACCCGCTCATCGCCAAGGTCATCTCCCGGGCGTCGGTCGACACCGTCGTCCACGCATCGCTCGCGACCAACCCCGCCAGCTCGGGTGGTCGCACCGCGATGAAGGAGATGAACGTCATCGGCACGATGCAGCTGCTCGCCGCGTGCCAGAAGGCCACGTCGGTGCGGCGCATGGTGCTCAAGTCCACCACCGCCGTGTACGGGTCCAGCCCGCGCGACCCAGCACTGTTCGACGAGACGATGACGCCGAAGGACCTCCCGTCCGGCGGCTACGCGAAGGACGCCGCGGAGATCGAGGGCTATCTGCGCGGGTTCGCCCGCCGCCGGCCCGACGTCTCCGTCACGGTCCTGCGGTTCACCAACGTCGTCGGTGCCGCCATCGACACCCCGTTCACCCGCTACTTCGCGGTGCCCATGGTGCCCACCGTCCTCGGCTACGACGCCCGCGTGCAGCTGCTGCACGAGGAGGACGCGGTGGCCGTGCTGGAGCGCGCCACCAGCCAGGAGATCCCCGGCACGTTCAACGTGGCCGCCGACGGCGTGCTGCTGCTGTCACAGGCCATCCGCCGCGCCGGGCGGCTCCCGCTGCCCGTCCCCGGCCCTGCGGTCGGGCCCGTCAGCAAGCTGTTCCGCGGCGCCGGGCTCGTCGACTTCTCACCGGAGCAGATGCACCTGCTCAACTTCGGTCGTGTCGTGGACACGACCCGGCTGCACCGCCAGTTTGGCTTCACCCCGCGCTGGACCACCACGCAGGCGTTCGACGACTTCGTGCGCAGCTCCGCGCTGGTCCCTGTAGTTGCCCCGGACCGGGTGGAGGCGCTCGAGCGCGTCCTGCTCGATCGCGGAACCGCCGCCGGACGGCAGTTCGGCCGTCTCCTGACCGCAGTGGGGGGTTCACGATGAGCCCCGAACATCCGGCCGTGCAGCGCCGTCGCCGCAACGTCGCCGCCAGCCGGGCCCGGGCGCGGGCCACGGAACATCCGAGCGCACGGGAAGGATCCGACGTGACCGACACGGAGACGCGGGCCCGCGTCATCCCTCTGCACGCCGACGACACCAACGGCCGCACCCGCTGGCGGCTCGGCGGCACCGGCCCCACCACGCGCCGCCAGGAAGCGCCGGCGCTGCTGGCAGAGGACCTGCCCGACGTCGACGAGGCGCCGGTCGCGGAGGACGTGCCCGCCGCCTGGGAGGAGACGTTGGCGTCCACGCTGGCGTTCCTCCGACGCCGCGTCGAGGGCGACTACGCGGTCGACGAGTTCGGCTTCGACATCGACCTCACCGACAACGTCCTGCTGCCGCTGCTGCGCCCGCTCTACCGCAACTGGTTCCGCGTCGAGACCGTCGGCATGCACCACGTACCCGACGTCGGCGGCGCGCTCGTCGTGGCCAACCACTCCGGCACGGTGCCGCTCGACTCGCTGATGACCTCGGTCGCGCTGCACGACGACCACCCGGCGGAGCGGCACCTGCGGATGCTCGGTGCCGACCTGATGTTCCGGCTGCCCGGCGTCGGAGTGCTCGCGCGCAAGGGCGGCAGCACCCTGGCGTGCACCCCCGACGCGGAGCGACTCCTGCGCAGCGGCGAGCTCGTCGGGGTGTGGCCGGAAGGCTTCAAGGGCGTCGGCAAGCCGTTCCGCGACCGCTACAAGCTGCAGCGCTTCGGCCGCGGCGGGTTCGTCTCCGCTGCGTTGCGCACCCGCGTGCCGATCATCCCGTGCTCCATCGTCGGGGCCGAGGAGACCTACCCGAAGATCGGCGACATCCCGCCGCTGGCCCGGCTGCTCGGCGCCCCGTACTTCCCCGTCACGCCCACGTTCCCGCTGCTCGGCCCGCTCGGCGCGATCCCGTTGCCGTCCAAGTGGTACATCGAGTTCGGCGAGCCGATCCGCACCGACACGATCGACGCCGCCGCGGCCGACGACCCCATGACGGTCTTCAACCTCACCGACCAGGTGCGCGAGACCATCCAGCACACGCTCTACCGCCTGCTCGCGCAGCGCCGCAACGCGTTCCTGGGGTAGGACGCGCGTGCGGCTGACCGCAGGCGTCAGCGCTTGCGGTAGGCGTAGCCGACGGCCACGGCTCCGGCGACGGCTCCGGCGCCGAGGACCGAGGGGACGCCGATCCGCGCCGCCTTGCGGCCGGTGCGGAAGTCGCGGATCTGCCAGCCGCGCTCCTTGGCGACGTCGCGAAGCTCCGAGTCGGGGTTCACGGCCACCGCGGTGCCGACGGCCGAGAGCATCGGCACATCGTTGACGGAGTCGGAGTAGGCGCTGCAGCGGCGCAGGTCGAGCCCCTCGGCCACGGCCAGCGCGCGGACGGCGTGCGCCTTGGCGGGCCCGTGCAGGATCTCCCCGACGAGCCGGCCGGTGAACACGCCGTCGACGCTCTCCGCGACCGTGCCCAGCGCCCCCGTGAGACCCAGTCTGCGGGCGATGATGAGGGCCAGCTCCACTGGTGTGGCGGTGACCAGCCAGACGCGCTGGCCGGCGTCGAGGTGCATCTGCGCCAGCGCGCGGGTGCCGGCCCAGATGCGGTCGGACATGAGCTCGTCGTAGATGTCCTCGCCGAGCGAGACGATCTCCTCGACGTCGCGGCCGGCGACGAACGACAGCGCGGTGTCGCGGTGGCCCGTGACGTCGGTCTCGCGGCCGCCGACCCGGAACTTGAGCTGCTCCCACGCGAAGCCGACGAGGTCGGACGTGGTGAAGAACTTGCGCGCCGCGAGCCCACGGGCGAAGTGGAAGATCGACGCGCCCATCATCATCGTGTTGTCGACGTCGAAGAACGCCGCGGCGGTGAGGTCGGTCTGCGGCGCCTCCGCCGGACCTTGCTCGGCGACGTCGCTCGCGGCGACCGCTGCGGCGGCGGATGCCTCCCCGGCGATGCGGGACCGTTCCGTGCCCTCGTCGGGTTCTGCTTCAGCCACCACGTACGGCCCTTCCGAGCTGTGATCCAGTCATCCCCAGCCTAGTCCGAACGGCTCCTGGAACAGTCGAAGCCGCCGCGGTGGAACCGCGACGGCTTCGACAGGACAGGCGGATCGTGGTCAGCCGCCGATGGTGATGCCTCGACCACCGGGCAGCAGCGGGGGCAGGTTGATCGGCGGCAGCAGCGGCAACGGCAGCGGCACGGTGATCGCCGACGACGACGTGGGCGGCGCGGACGTGCCGTCCGTGGAGTCCTCGTCATCGCTGCTGGCCGACGGGGAGGTGGAGCCACCGTCGAGCAGCCCGGGCAGCAGCCCCTCCGGGGTGGTGCTGGGCTCGTCGCTCGGGGACGAGCCGGACGACGGGGCGCCGCCCTTGCGCGTCGGCCGGGCCGAGCTGCTGGTGTCGTCGTCGGAGACAGCCGGCTCGCAGTCGCTGGTGGCCGGGATCGGGCCGACCGCGTCGGAGCGCCCGGACGTGACGTCCTCGCACGGTGCCCGGTCCTCGAGCTCGGCCGCGCGCAGGCGCAGCTTGTCGAGCAGGTCGATGGAGTGGTCGACCTCGGCCTGCGCGGGTGCCGGCAGGCCGGACCGCAGCGTGGACAGCCGGCTGACCTGCTCGGCGGCCCATGCCTGCAGGTCGGCGAGCCGGGCCGGATCGTGGGCCTCGTCCTCGGTGAGGATCAGCGTCGAGCCTTCGCCGGTGGACGAGTCGAAGTCGAGGATGGCGTCGGAGACCAGGGTGGGATCGGCCGGCGCGGTGCGCTTCTCGTCGACGAGCTGCTCGACCTCGTTCAGCCGGGTGCTCGCGAGCTCGAGGTGACGGGCGGCGCGGGCGGCGTCGTCGAACGTCAGCGCGGTGCCGGCCGACTCCGCGACGCGCTTGACGCCGTAGAGGGAATCGCCGGGCAGTGCGTCGCGGCTGGCGAACATGCCGCCGCCCGCGGCGACCACGAGGGCCAGCAGCGCGAAGGAAGCGGTGACCGCCACGCGGCGCAGCGGGCTACGGCCGCGACGACGGGGTCGGGACGAGCCGTCGACCGATGCAGGGCGGCTGGGCATCTTGTGTCGCCCGGTGCGCCGGCCGCTGCGCGTGCGCACCGGCGTGTGCGCGGTGCTGACGGGCTCGTCGTCGACCTCGGCGACGATCTCGTCGGCCTCGTACTCGTCGTACTCCACCTCGTCGTACTCGGCGGCGTACTCAGGGTCGTAGTCGTCGGTGATCGGGGCGATCCGGGAGGTGATCTCCGCGGCCGACTCCTGGTCACGCAGAGCGTCCACTCGATTACGGGGGGTAGGTGCGAGACGGCTGTCGGAGATCGGTAAGGTCATCTCCATGGCCGTCGGCGCGAGCTCTCCAGCCCCGTTCTCGGAGGCGAGGGCCGCGAGGACCCGGGCGCGGGCGCGCGCCTTGGCATCGGGATCCGGCGCATAGGCCGACCCCGAGGCGCGCAGCATCGCCACGATCTCGAGTTCATGAGAGAGCTCGGCATCGGAGCCGTAACGGGGGGATCGCCCCTGTTCCAGCGCCGCGGCGAACCGCTCTGCGTCGTTGCCCCGTCCGGCGGGCATGTTGGCCGTCCTCACTGCAGTCCTGCGCTCGTCGAGACGCCCGCGCGATGTGTCCGCGAGCGACCGAACCTGGTTCGTTCACCCGCACAACGAACCGCGGCAGCAGAGGTTACGGCCTGAAGACCGTTCACCGCATCGAGTCGTTCACTCGTCGCTCCTGTAACAACCGGAGCAACCTCGCCGATACGTAGCGATCCCGTCATCGCAACCCCTCCGGGAGGAGCTGCGCGAGGCGGCGGACCGCACGGTGCTGCAGTGCCTTTACCGCGCCCTCGTTGCGATCCATGATCTGCGCCGTTTCCGCGACCGAGAGACCCTGGAGGAACCGCAGTTGGATGCATTCCTGCTGGTCGGGGTTCAGCTTGCGGACGCACCGCAGCAGTTCCTCGTTCGTCGCGCCGTCGAGCACCTGCTGCTCGGGCCCGTTGGTGCTCGGCGACAACTCGATGATGTCGCTGGTCGCCTGCTCCAGCCGGTACCGGCTCGACTTCACGTGGTCGAAGATCAGGTTGCGGGCGATGGTGATGAACCACGCACCGATGTCGCGACCCATGTAGCTGACCGAGCTGATGCGGCGCAGCCCGCGGACGAACGTCTCGGAGGCGATGTCCTCGGCGAGGGAGCGGTCGCCGACGCGGAACAGCACGAAGCGGAAGACGACGTCGTAGTAGCGGTCGAACAGCTCGCCGAAGGCGGCCATGTCGCCGTCCTGCGCCGCCTTGACCAGGGTCCAGCCACCGGTCGTCGCCTCATCGATGGGCTTGGGCGCCTGCTCGGCCACCGGCTCGGCGGCGCGCTCGGCGTCGGCCGGGAGGTTCGGCTGGGGGAACGTCACCGTCGACTCGGCGGCGGCCTCGGGGGCGTACTCGCCGGCGTCGTGGCGGGGAACTCCGGCGCCGGGGCGGCCGTTGGTCGGGTAAGCGGCGGTACGGGGGCGGGGGAGCGCCGGGCCGCCGGGGGGAGTGTGCCGGGCCGAGCCGATCGAGCCCTGGGGCGGCCCGACCGGTGCTGCGGTCGTCGGTGTCATCTGTACCTCCCCACCCGCCGGGGAACGGGTGGTGTCGGTGCTGGCATCGGGACGGAGAAGCCGGTGCGGTCGCATCGGGCGAGTCATGTCTCCGGGCTGGTTTCGCGTGAGTGCTGGACACCTCGCCGAGGGGCGGCTCGCGGTGCTCTGCACAGAAGCTGCATGCCACTCCCTCGGGTGAGTCGGTGCGACGTCCCGGAGCGTCGTCGCGTCGATCTGTCTGTAGCGGCGGAGCATACGGGCGGGGTCGTGTCGGAGGGACACGGCGGCGCTCCGACGCGGATCGGTTCCGGTGAGCGGCCGACTACGCGCGGTCAACGTAACGAATTGGGCGTGTCGGCGTGTCGGACGCCGTCCGGCGACAGCCTCCGCACGGCTCGCCGTCCGTGAAAGACTCGGGCGTACCTGAGCGCCGGACGCCACTGCCGACGACCACTGGAGCCCCGTGGACAGCACGCCACCGACCCTCGCCGACGGTCGTCCCGAGCGGATCGCCGACCTCGTGTCAGCTGCGGCCGCACGCACCCCCGATCAGCCCGCAATCATCGACGTGACCAGCGGAAACACCCTCACGTGGGCAGAGCTCGACGCTGCTGTCTCCGGCGAGGCCGCGCGGCTGTCGGCGGCCGGCGCGACCCCCGGGGAACGGGTGGTGGTGCGGCTGCCGGGCGGCGCCGGGTTCTGCGTCGCGGTGCTGGGCGCGCTGCGGGCCGGCGCAGTGGCCGTCCCGTACGGCCCGGTGGCCGTCCGCCGGGAGCTCGACATCGTCTTCGGGGACTGCCGACCACGGGTCGTAGTGGCTGCGGAGGGTGACGAAGCGGCTGTGGAGAGTGCGGCCGGGGTGGGTGCCACCGTGCTCGGTCCGCCGGCTCCCGAGGCGCCGAGCGGTCCGCCCTCGGAGCCCGGCGACACCGCCGGACGGGCCTCCGGAGGCGACCCCGAGGACGTCGCTCTCCTGATCTACACGTCCGGCACCACGGGCACCCCGCGCGGCGTGTGCCTCTCGCACCGCGCAGTGTTGGCCAACCGGGCTCAGGCGGCCGGACTGCGCCCGGCGCCGGTGGCCCCGGTGGACCGGGTGCTGTTGACCATGCCGCTGTTCCACGTGCTCGGGTTCGCCGCCGGCGTGCTGCAGGCCTGCTGGGCGGGGGCGACGGTCGTACTGGCCGAGAACACCGACGGCGCCACGGTCGCCGAGGTGCTCCGCGCGGAGCGGATCACGGCGCTGGGTGGCGTGCCGTCCATGTACCGGGCACTGCTCGACCTGCCCGGTGAGCAGCTGCGGTCGGCGACGGCGGGCCTGCGCGTCTGCACCTCGGGCGGGGCGCCGCTGCCCGCGGAGTGGCTGGCGGCGTTCCACGAGGCCACCGGCCACTGGATCGTCGAGGGCTACGGGCTGACCGAGGCCGGCCCGGTCGTCGCCAGCAACGCGTTCGACCGCCCACCGAAGCCCGGCTCGGTCGGCCGCGTGCTGCCCGGTGTGGAGCTGCGGCTCGTCGACGTCGACGGGCTGCCGTTGGAGGCATCGCCCACCGACGACGATGACGACTGGGACGACGACCCCGCCGACGACACCGGCCACGTCGCGCTGCGCGGGCCGAACCTGTTCTCCGGCTACTGGCCCGACCGCTCCGGCGGTCCCGACATCGACGGCTGGTTCCGCACCGCCGACGTCGGGTTCCTCGACGCCGACGGCGACCTGCACCTCGTCGACCGCTCGTCCGACGTGGTGATCGTGAGCGGGTTCAACGTGTTCCCGCGCGAGGTCGAGCAGGTCCTCGCTGAGCTCGACGGCGTCGCGGAGGCAGCGGTCGTCGGCACCCCCGACGATCGGCTCGGCGAGGTCGTGAAGGCAGTGGTCGTGCGCGAGCCCGGAACCGAGCTGACGGAGGAGGACGTGCGCGCCCACTGCGCCGCGCGGCTGGCCCGGTTCAAGGTGCCCGCCGTCATCGAGTTCGTGGACCTGTTGCCCCGCACCCCGACGGGCAAGGTGGCGCGGCGGTTGCTGGCGGGCGGCACGGCATGAGCCGGGTGACCGTCTACACGCGGGAAGGCTGCGGCCTCTGCACCACGGCCGAGCAGGACGTCGCGCGGATCTGCGGTGAACTCGGGGTGGAGTGGACGGCCGTCGACGTCGACACGGACCTCGAGCTGCGCGCGGAGTACGGCGACCGGGTGCCGGTGATCGAGATCGACGGCAAGGAGCACGGCTTCTGGCGGGTGGAGGAGCCCCGCTTCCGCGCGGCGCTGGCCGGGCGAGGTTTGCGTTGATCAAGGGCAAAAGGTCGTTGGTGGAGATCAACTGACGACCTTTTGCCCTTGATCAACGACACCTCGGCCCCGTAGACGTCACCGTCCGGTAAGTGTTCTGGCCGCTGTTGTGCCCGAGTATGGACATGTGAGCACCACAGCGACCCGGGTCGGCCCCACCGCGCAGGCGGGCGCGCTCTCCCGCCCCGTGGCCGCCTTCGTCGGCGTGCTGGCGGTGGGGGCGGCGCTGGGTGCCGGGCAGCTGGTCGCGGGGTTGACCGGGCCCGGCTCGGCGCCGTTCGTCGCGGTCGCCGACACCGTGATCCGCCTGTCGCCGCAGTGGCTCACGGAGTTCGGCAAGACCTTCGGCCCGGAGCGGGACAAGCTCGTGCTGCAGGTCGGCGTGGGTGTGGTGCTGCTCGGGCTGGCCGTCACGGCCGGGCTGCTCGCCCGGCGGGAGCCGCGGCACGGCGTGCGGGTCGTGATCGCGCTCGGCGTGATCGGGCTCGCCGCTGTGTTGTTCGCGCCGACCTTCTCGCCGCTGGACGCGCTCGCCCCGCTCGCTGCGCTGGGCGCCGGCGTCCTCACCTTCCGCCGGCTGCACGGGCTCGCCCTGCGCGCCGCCGAGCCGCCCACCGGGTCCCCGGACGGGCCGTCGCGACGCACCGTGCTGGCCGGCGCGGCCGGCGGGGTGGGGATCGCGGCGCTGGCTGCCGGCGCCGGTGGCTGGGCGCTGGGCCGCGGGGTGGTGGACTCGCGCGCCGAGGTCACCTCGATGCTGCGGTCGGCGCGGATCACCACCGCGCCGGCACTGCCGCCGCTCGCGGACTTCGCGCCGACCGGCACGCCGACCTTCCACACGTCGAACGCGGACTTCTACCGGATCGACACCGCGCTGCGGGTGCCGTCGATGCAGGCCGCGGACTGGACGTTGCGCGTGCACGGCATGGTCGACCGCGAGCTCACCCTGAACTTCGCCGATCTGATGGCGCGCCCGCTGGTCGAGCGCGACGTCACTTTGACCTGCGTCTCCAACGAGGTGGGCGGCGACCTGATCTCGACGGCGCGGTTCGTGGGCGTCGAGCTGCGGCCGCTGCTGCTGGAGGCGGGGATCCGCCCCGGCGCCGACCAGCTGTTCAGCCGCAGCGTCGACGGCTGGTACACCGGCACACCCGTCGACGTGCTGCTCGAACCCGACCGCGGCGCGTTGCTGGCCGTTGGCATGAACGGCGAGGCCCTGCCGATGGAGCACGGGTTCCCGGTGCGCATGGTCGTGCCGGGCCTGTACGGGTACGTGTCGGCGACCAAGTGGGTGGTCGACCTGGAGGCGACCACGTTCGCCGCGAAGCAGGCCTACTGGCTCGAGCGCGGCTGGGCGGAGCGCGGACCGATCAAGACGGAGTGCCGGATCGACCTTCCCGGCCCGTTCGACCAGGTACCGGCCGGACGGGTCACGCTCGCCGGGATCGCGTGGGCGCAGCACGTCGGCGTCTCCCGCGTCGAGGTCCGCGTCGACGGTGGGGCGTGGCAGGCGACGGAGCTCACGACCGAGGTGAGTCGCGACACCTGGCGCATGTGGCGCACCACGGTCGACCTGCCGCCCGGCCGGCACCAGGCCGAGGTCCGCGCGACCGACGCCCGCGGTGTCGTCCAGACGGAGGCGACGGCCGACCCGATCCCCGACGGCGCGTCGGGATGGCCGGTCAGCGCCTTCACGGTGGTCTGACCCGCCGGGTGCGCACCGCGCGGGAGGCTGGTGCCAGGATCGAGGCGTCCGGCCACCGTCGAGAGGAACACCGTGCGGAAGACCCTGCGCTGCGCCGCGCTCGCCGCCGCGGCCGTCGCACTCGGCGCCTGCAGCGCCGGCCCGGTGGCCTCGCCCGCGCCGACCACGACCGCACCGGTCACCAGCGCCGCCGCCGCTCCGTCCACCGCCGGTTCCGCCGGTCAGGTGTTCGGCCCGGCCTGCAGCAGGTTCCCGCAGGGCGACACCCCAGGATCGTTGACGGCCATGGCGCGCCAGCCCGTGGCGACCGCGATCGGCGCCAACGCGCCGCTGGCCGAGCTCGGGGCCGCAATCTCCGCGGCCGGGCTCACCGGCACCCTCGACCAGCAGCAGGCCGTCACCGTCCTCGCGCCGGACGACGCGGCCTTCGCGACGGTGCGGACCACGCTCGGCGCCGACCGGTTCGCGGCGTTGCTCGCGGACACCCGCGCCGTCACCGGCGTGCTCGCCCTCAACGTCGTCGAGGGCCGGCTCGACGCCGCCGGCCTCGTCTCGGCGAAGACCGTGCGGTCGCTCGGGGGCGCCGAGCTGACGATCGGGGGCACGGCGGAGGCGCCGACCGTCACCGATCCGCAGGGCACCACCGCGCGCGTCCTCTGCGGCAACATCCCGACCGTGAACGCCACCGTCTTCGTGATCGACAAGGTGCTGATGCCCCGCACCTGAGGCGTGGAACCGGGCACCGACCGGCCGACCGCACGACGCACGGCTCGCAGCGCCGCGCCGGATCGCGGTTCCGTCCTGCGGCGTGTCATCGGCCGACCAGGAGCGTCGAGAGGCGGGCGTGAGGGGTCTCACCTGCAGGTGCTCGACGTCCGGCTGCGACGAGCGGGCTACGCGCGGCGACCACCGGTATCCGTTCCGGACCGGCGTGTCGTGAGCACGATCCCGATCAAGATCGCAACTTTGTGCCTGTGTTCACAAGCAGCTACCGTGGTCTGCAGTTGCCGTCAACACCCCCGTTCCGGGGGTTCCCGACGGCCCGGGGACGCGCGGCCCCCCGTGTCGCAGCGCCCGCCCACCACCGGCACAGCCGAGCGAGGAGCAGACGTGACCGCGCCGTCGGAGCCCACACAGGGATCCGCCATGGTGCCCGCAGAGGCCGGCGCCACCACCCGGCGGGCCATCCCGGAGGCGAGCGTCGCACGGCTCGCGGTCTACCTGCGGATGCTCGGCGAGCTGGCCGAGCAGGGCGCCGAGACGGCTTCCAGCGAGGAGCTGGCGGTCGCCACCGGCGTCAACTCGGCGAAGCTGCGCAAGGACCTGTCGTACATCGGCTCCTACGGCACCCGTGGCGTCGGCTACGAGATCGCGCCGCTGCGCCACCAGCTGGAGGAGGCGCTGGGCCAGAACCACGCGCAGTCCGTCGCGCTGGTGGGCATCGGCAACCTCGGCCACGCCCTCGCCGGCTACGGCGGGTTCAGCGGCACCGGCTTCCCGGTCACCGCGCTGTTCGACGTCGATCCCGACCTGGTCGGCATCCACATCAACGGCATCCTCGTCGAGCACGTCCGCGAGATCCCGCGCGTGTGCGCCGAGCGCGATGTCACCATCGGCATCGTGGCCACCCCGGGCCCGGCCGCGCAGGGCGTGTGCGACCAGCTCGTCTCCGCCGGGGTGCGCAGCATCCTCAACTTCGCCCCCGTGGTGCTGCAGGCGCCCGACGAGGTGGAGGTGCGCAAGGTCGACCTGGCCGTCGAGCTGCAGATCCTCGCCTTCCACGTCGCGCGCCGGCACCTGGAGGCGACGGGCGAGGCCGCGGTCAACGGCCACGTCGTGAACGGAGCGGGAGGTCTGGTTCCGTGAGTGTCCTTGTTGTGGGGATGTCGCACCGCAGCGCACCGGTCGGCGTGCTCGAACGCGCCGTCGTCGGCGCCGACGACGTGCCCAAGCTGCTCGACGAGATGATGCGCGGCACCCACGTCTCCGAGGTGCTGCTGCTGTCGACGTGCAACCGCATCGAGGTCGTCGCGGTCGTCGACGCGTTCCACGGCGGGCTCGCCGACATCGGCGAGGTGCTCGCCCGCCACGCCGGCCTGCCGCTGCTCGAGCTCACCGAACACCTGTACGTGCACTACGCGGGCTCCGCGGTGCAGCACCTGTTCGCCGTCGCGTCCGGGCTCGACTCGATGGTCGTCGGCGAGGCGCAGATCCTCGGCCAGCTGCGGTCGGCGTACGCCACCGCGCAGGAGTTCGGCACCGCGGGCCGGGTGCTGCACGAGCTGGCCCAGCACTCGCTGCACGTCGGCAAGCTGGTGCAGAGCCGCACCGGGATCGACGCCGCGGGCGCCTCGGTGGTCTCCGAGGCGTTGTCCGACGCCGCCGACGTGCTGGGCGGCGCGCTGGCCGGCCGGCGTGCGGTGCTGGTCGGAGCCGGTGCCATGGGTGCGCTCGCAGCCGCGCACCTGCGCCGCGCAGGCGCCGCCGAGATCGTCGTGCTCAACCGCACCCTCGACCGGGCCGAGCGGCTCGCCGCCACCACCGTCGAGCACGGTGTGCCGGCGCGCGCAGGCTCGCTCGAGGCGCTCGCCGCCGAGCTCGGCGCGGCCGATCTGCTCGTGGCCTGCACGGGCGCCGTCGGCAGCGTGGTCGGCCTCGATGACGTCGAGGCGGCGGTCGCCGCCCGGGCCGGTCGGCCGCTGGTCGTCTGCGACCTCGGGTTGCCCCGCGACGTCGACGCTGCCGTGGCCGAGCTGCCAGGGGTCACCGTCGTCGACCTCACCACGCTGCAGGAGCGGCTGTCCGGCGGCGGGCGCGGCGCGTCCGTCGCGATGGCGCAGGACATCGTGGCCGAAGAGGCGCAGTCCTACCTGGCCGCGCAGCGCTCCGCCGAGGTCACGCCGACCGTCACGGCGCTGCGCAAGCGCGCTGCCGAGGTGATCGACGCCGAGCTGCTCCGGTTGGACTCGCGCCTGCCCGACATCGACGAGAAGGTGCGCCACGAGTTCACCCGCAGCGTCCACCGGGTCGTCGACAAGCTGCTGCACACACCGACCGTGCAGGTGAAGCGCCTGGCCGAAGGCCCCGACGGCGACAGCTACGCCGCCGCGCTGCGCACCCTGTTCGAGCTCGACCCGCAGGCGCCCGCAGCCATGGCCGTCCAGCGCAGCGGCGATGTGCTCGCCGCGCTGGAGGCCCGGCCACCGCAGCCGAGCGAAGCGAGGCGCGCATCAGCACAGCGGGAGGAGAACCGATGAAGCTCCGTATCGGCACCCGTGCCAGCAAGCTCGCGATGACCCAGTCCGGTCTGGTGGCCGACCGGCTGCGGGCATTGGGCCACGAGGTCGAGCTCGTCGAGGTCTCCACACCGGGAGACCGCTCGTCGGCGCCGATCGCGGAGATCGGCGTCGCGGTCTTCGTGTCGTCGCTGCGCGACGCGCTGGCCGCCGGCGAGGTGGACATCGCGGTGCACTCCTACAAGGACCTGCCCAGCGCCCCGGATCCCCGGCTGGTGCTGGCGGCCGTGCCGTCGCGGGAAGACCCCCGCGACGCGCTCGTCGCCCGTGACGGGTTGGTGCTGGGCGAGCTGCCGGTCGGCGCACGCGTCGGCACCGGCTCGGCCCGGCGCACGGCGATGCTGCAGGCACTGGGCCTGGGCATCGAGGTGGTGCCGATCCGCGGCAACGTCGACACCCGCGTCGGGAAGGTCGCATCCGGCCAGCTCGACGCCGTCGTCGTCGCCGCCGCGGGGCTGCGCAGGCTCGGCCGGATCGACGAGGCCACCGAGCTGATCGATCCTCTGCAGATGCTGCCGGCACCCGCGCAGGGCGCGTTGGCCGTGGAGTGCCGCAAGGCCGACGTCGAACTGGTGGGCCGGCTCGCCGAAGCCCTCGAGGACGAGTACACGCGGGCGGCCGTTGCCGCCGAACGAGCACTGCTGGCCGGGCTCGAGGCCGACTGCACCGCGGCGATCGGCGCACTCGCCGACGTCGTGTCGGACCTGGACGACGACGGCAGGGCCGTCGACCGCATCTCCCTGCGAGCTGTGGTCGGCACGACAGACGGGGCGCTCCTACGCGCCTCGATCACCGGAGAGATGGACGACGCCGAGAAGCTCGGAGCGGCACTGGCCGCCGAGCTGCTCGACATGGGCGGCGATGCGCTGCCAACGAGGACCGCTGGATCGGGAGCTCCCTGAAAATGACTGCACCAACTGCACCCCCGGGCCGGGTGGCCTTCGTCGGCACCGGGCCGGGTGACCCCGGACTGCTGACCGTTCGCGCGCGCACCGCGCTGACCGGCGCACCCGTCGTCGTCCACGACGTCGACGTACCGTCGCAGGTACTCGCGCTGGCCGCCGAGGGCGCCGACGTGCGTCCCGCCGTCGGCGAGCCCGACGACGTCGCGCGCGACCTGCTCGGCGTCGTCGCCGACGGGCGCACCGTCGTCCGACTGGTCACCGGCGACCCGATGACCACCGACTCGGTGGTGGCCGAGGCCATCGCCGTCGCCAAGGCCGGCGTCGCGTTCGACGTCGTGCCCGGCGTGTCCGCCGGCTCGGCGGTGCCCGCCTACGCCGGTGTGCCGGTCGGCTCGTCGCACATCGAGGCCGACGTCCGCGCCGGTGTCGACTGGGCGAAGCTCGCCGCCGCCCCCGGCGTGCTGGTGCTGCACGCGACCGTGAACCACCTGCCGACGATCGCCGCCGGGCTCACCGAGCACGGCATCGCCGAGCAGACGCCCGTCGCGATCACGGTGAACGGCACGTTCACCACGCAGCGCACCGTCGAGACCACGCTGGCGCAGCTGCCGTCGGCCGGTGGCGACCTCGAGGGCCCGCTGGTGCTGACCATCGGCGCCGAGGTGGGCCTGCGCAGCGAGCTGTCCTGGTGGGAGTCGCGCGCGCTGTACGGGTGGCGCGTGCTCGTGCCGCGCACCAAGGACCAGGCGGGCGCCATGAGCGACCGGCTGGCCGTGCACGGCGCGTCCGCCGAGGAGGTGCCGACGATCGCCGTCGAGCCCCCGCGGTCGCCCGCCCAGATGGAGCGCGCGGTCAAGGGTCTCGTCGACGGCCGCTACCAGTGGGTCGTCTTCACCAGCACCAACGCCGTCCGCGCGGTGTGGGAGAAGTTCGGCGAGTTCGGGCTCGACGCCCGCGCGTTCTCCGGCGTCAAGATCGCCTGCGTCGGCGCGGCCACCGCCGAGGCCGTGCGCGCGTTCGGGATCAACCCCGAGATCGTGCCGGACGAGACGGAGCCGGCGGAGACCTCGTCCGAGGGCCTGCTGTCGATCTTCCCGCCCTACGACGACGTGCTCGACCCGGTCGATCGCGTCCTGCTCCCGCGGGCCGACATCGCCACCGAGACCCTCGCCGCCGGCCTGCGCGACCGGGGCTGGGAGATCGACGACGTCACCGCGTACCGCACGGTGCGCGCGGCGCCGCCGCCCGCCCCGATCCGCGAGGCCATCAAGACCGGCGGCTTCGACGCGGTGTGCTTCACCAGCTCGTCCACCGTGCGCAACCTCGTCGGGATCGCGGGCAAGCCGCACGCCCGCACGATCGTCGCGTGCATCGGCCCGCAGACCGCGGAGACCGCCCGCGAGTTCGGCCTGCGCGTCGACGTGCAGCCCGACCAGGCGCGCGTCCCCGCACTCGTCGACGCGCTGGCCCAGCACGCCGCGAAGCTGCGCGCCGAGGGCTCGCTGCCCCCGCCGCGGAAGGTCAAGGCCCGCCGCCGGTAAGGACGTCACACACCGCTGGGCCCGTTCACACATGTTCTGACGTGTGTGAACGGGCCCAGCGGTGTGTGAGGTGGGTCAGGCAGGGCGACGGATGCCCAACGTGCTGACTGCCGGCAACAGACCGGAGCCGGCGATGGTGGCCGTCAGCGGGCCGACGAGCTGGGGCAGCCGGGCCGCCTCCGCCACGCCGATCGCCGCGTAGGGCTGGGCGGCCAGCGCGTCCGTGCGTTCCTCCACGCGCTCCCGCAGGGCCCGTCCGGCGTCGGTGGCCGCGCCGTCGGCGTCGACCAGGCCGCGGGCGCGCAGCCGGTCGGTCGCCGCGTCCCACTGCTCGTCGGTCCAGGCCCGGCTCGCGAACGTGGCGCGCGGCGCCGCACCGATCGCCGCGAAGGACACCAGCGCCTCGACGGGGTCCAACCCGGCGTCCAGCAATGCCGTCACGTGGCCGTCGCCGCGGTGCTCGCGCAGGATCGTGGTCGCGTGCCACAGCTGCAGCACCGGCTCGTCGGGGAAGGGCAATGCGGCGTTCCCGGCGGCCAGCGGGCGCCCCGCGGTGCAGGCCGCCTCCGCCGCCCGGCGGGCGATCCCGGCGGCCTCGACGGTGCCCGGCGCGTCGCACAGGGGGCCGAGAAGCCTCCCCAGGGCCGCGGCGACTCCGAGCTCGCGGGCCGCCAGGACGCCGGCCGGGGCGGCAGTGGTCCAGGCGGCGGCCATGTGCTCGGCCACGAACTCCGGAGCGAAGCTGTAGAACGCCGCTGTGACCACCGCCGCCCCGGGCCGGCCGAGCGGCGCGGACCGCAGCGGGAAATACGATGGCCACCGGGTGTCGGTGGCGTAGCCCAGCGCGGCCGCCGCGTCCGTCACCTCGGGGGCGTAGTAGAGCACCGCGTGGACGGGCTCGAGCACCTGCCAGAGCCCGCGCACCAGTGGCGCCGGAACGGTCGATCCCTGCATCTCGGCTCCTTCACTCAATCTTGACAACGACAAGATGCCGTCGAATCTGGCCGTTGTCAAGATTGGCCTCGTCGGGCCGCTGCGGGCCGAGGCGTAGGGTCCGAATCCATGGGCTTTCCCGTGCACCGCCCGCGCCGACTGCGCACCACCCCGGCCATGCGCCGGCTCGTCGCCGAGACCGACCTCGCACCCCGGCACCTCGTGTTGCCGATGTTCGTGAAGGAGGGCGCGGTCGAGCCGCTGCCCATCGCGTCCATGCCCGGTGTGGTGCAGCACACCCGCGACAGCCTGCGCAAAGCCGCAGCGGAGGCGGTCGCCGCCGGGGTGGGCGGCCTCATGCTGTTCGGTGTGCCCGAGACCCGCGACGCGACGGGATCGGCGGGCCTCGATCCCGACGGTGTGCTCAACGTCGCACTGCGCGACGTGCGTGCCGAGGTCGGCGACGCGGCGGTGCTGATGGCCGACACGTGCCTCGACGAGTTCACCGACCACGGCCACTGCGGCGTGCTCGACGATCAGGGGCGCGTCGACAACGACGCCACCCTCGACGTCTACGTGCAGCTGGCCCTCGCCCAGGTCGAGGCCGGCGCGCACCTGCTCGGCCCCAGCGGCATGATGGACGGCCAGGTCGGAGCGATCCGAGAGGGGTTGGACGCCGCCGGGCACACCGACATCGGCATCCTCGCCTACACCGCCAAGTACGCGTCGGCCTTCTTCGGCCCGTTCCGCGAGGCCGTGGAGTCACAGCTGACCGGTGACCGCAAGAGCTACCAGCAGGATCTCGGCAACGTCCGCGAGGCCATGCGCGAGCTGGCGCTGGACCTCGACGAGGGCGCCGACATGGTCATGGTCAAGCCCGCGATGTCGTACCTGGACGTCGTGCGGGCCTTCGCCGAGTCTGCGGACGTGCCCGTCGCGGCGTACCAGGTCTCCGGGGAGTACGCGATGGTCGAGGCTGCGGCCGCGAACGGCTGGATCGACCGGGACCGGGCGATCGTGGAAACCGTCACATCCATCCGCCGGGCCGGCGCCGACATCGTCCTCACCTACTGGGCCACAGAGCTCGCACATCGGCTGAACAACGCATAGTGACCAACGTGCGCATAGAGTGATATCGCCGTTGTCGGAACGTGCTGGACACGGATGCAGCAGCGGGCTTACGTTCCGGCTCATGACGTCGCCTTCCGACCCGCAGTGGCCGGGTCAGCAGCCCCCACCGGGGCCCGGATACGGCCAACAGCAGGGTTACGGCCAGGCTCCGCAAGGTCCGCCCCCGGGCTATGGTCAGCAGCCGCCGCCCGGGTACGGGCAGCCGCCGCCCCCCGGCTACGGCCAGCCCCCGCCCGGGTACGGGCCGCCGCCGCAGGGCTACGGCCCGCCGGCCGCGGCCGGTCCGAAGCCTGAGTTCACGCCGGACGGGCTGAAGCGGCAGTACGCGCAGACCCACCCGCCGAAGCAGATCCACCAGGCGTTCCTCGCGGTGGTGGGGATCATCGCGGTGAACATCGTGGCCGGCATCCTCAGCGGGATCATCACCGCTGCCGTGTTCTCCGGGGTCTCCTACGGGGCCGGCCTCGGCATCGGGGGCGTGATCGTCCAGGTGATCCTCTGGGTGATCTTCGGCGGGATCTTCATCTGGCTCGGCCTGCAGATGCGTGCCGGGTTCAACTGGGCCCGCATCGTGCTCGCAGTGCTGGCGGGCATCGGCGCACTGGTCAACCTGCTCGGTGTGTTCGCCGCGCTCGCAGCGATGGTGTTCTCGGCGATCCTCGGCATCGTCACTCTGCTGTTCGCCTTGGTCACGCTGGCGCTGTGCGTCGCGATCCTCGTGCTCATGTTCCGCCCGGCGCAGAACAACGCCTACTTCCACTGATCTGCTTCACCCCGACACCGGTCACGACACCCGTTCGTGGCCGGTGTCGTCGTTTTCGGCGGCCGTCTCCTGCTCCTAACCTGGAACCGTGACGTCGCCCCAGAACAGGCAGCACGCCGGCGGCTACAACCCCTACGGCAACCCACGCGCACCACAGCAGCGAAGCACCCCCGTCGTGCCGTCCCAGGCGCCCCCAGGGCGGCCGCGGCTGCTGTTGGTGGCCACGTGGGTGCTGGTGCTCGCGGCGCTGCCCTGGTTGCTGTTCGGTGCCCTGTTCAGCTTCCTGCCGATCAACGTGCAGAACGTGATCGACGGGGGCGCGCTCGCCGGTTCGCCGCTCGCGACGTGGACTCCCGAGCAGCTGTCCACCCTGGTTCGGAGTGCGGCGGCGGTGTCGCTGGCGATCGCCGTGATCGTGGTCGCGCTGGTCGTGCTGGCCAACCGGCGGCGCAACGCGGCGCGGATCGCGCTCGCCGTGTTCACCGTCGTGCTGGTCGTTGCGCTGGTGTTCCTGCTGGTGACGTCGGGGTCCGTGGTGTTCGCGGCGCTGCTCGTGCTGCCGGTCGTCGGCACGGCGTTGCTGTTCGCCCGTCCGGTCTCCGCCTGGTTCGCGGGCGCGCGCAGCCGGATGTGAGACTGGCGGACGTGGGCAGTCCCAGCTCGGTTCCGACTCCGATGTCAACGCAAGCACAGGCCACCGGCGCCTCGGCGCGCCTGTTCGCCGAAGCCTCCGCCGTGATCCCGGGTGGGGTGAACTCGCCGGTCCGGGCCTTCTCGGCCGTCGGCGGCACCCCCCGGTTCATCACGTCGGCGCAGGGCGCCTGGCTGACCGACGCCGACGGCAACCGCTACGTCGACCTCGTCAGCTCGTGGGGTCCGATGATCCTCGGGCACGCCCATCCCGCCGTCGTTGAAGCCGTGCGCGCTGCCGCGGGGCACGGCCTCTCGTTCGGCGCTCCGACGCCGGCCGAGATCGAGCTGGCGCGGGAGATCATCGCGCGGGTCCGGCCCGTCGAGCAGGTGCGCCTGGTCAACTCCGGCACCGAGGCCACCATGAGCGCGATCCGCCTGGCGCGGGGCATCACCGGGCGCAGCGTCGTCGTGAAGTTCGCCGGGTGCTACCACGGCCACGTCGACGCGCTGCTCGCCGAAGCCGGCTCCGGGGTCGCCACGCTCGGCCTGCCGACCAGCCCCGGCGTCACCGGTGCCCAGGCCAAGGACACCATCGTCCTGCCCTACAA
The DNA here is from genome assembly GCA_963727745.1 of uncultured Actinomycetota bacterium. Taxonomy (GTDB): domain Bacteria; phylum Actinomycetota; class Actinomycetes; order Mycobacteriales; family Pseudonocardiaceae; genus Pseudonocardia. The sequence goes on along the minus strand of CAVSHL010000010.1, from coordinate 524,047 downwards.
CGACCTCGAGGCGGTCCGCGCGGCGTTCGCCGAACGCGGTGGCGAGATCGCCTGCGTCATCACCGAGGCCGCCGCCGGCAACATGGGCGCGGTGCCGCCGCTGCCCGGCTTCAACGCCGGCCTGCGCGATCTCTGCCACGCGCACGGCGCGCTGCTCGTGATGGACGAGGTGATGACCGGGTTCCGGGTGTCGCCGGCCGGCTGGTTCGGCATCGACGGCGTCGCGGGCGACCTGTACACGTTCGGCAAGGTGATGTCGGGCGGGCTGCCGGCGGCCGCGTTCGGCGGGCCCGCCACGCACATGGCGCACCTCGCCCCGGCCGGGCCCGTCTACCAGGCCGGCACGCTCTCCGGGAACCCCGTCGCGGTCGCCGCGGGTCTCGCCACGCTGCGGCACGCCGACGCCGCCGTCTACGCGGCGCTCGACGCGAACGTCGCCCGGCTCGCCGATCTCGTCGGCAGCGCCCTCGGTGCGGCCGGCGTCGAGCACCACATCCAGCTGGCGGGCAACCTGTTCTCCGTCTTCTTCACCGACGGCCCGGTGCACGACTACGCCGGCGCCAAGGCCGCGGCGACCTGGCGCTTCCCCGCCTTCTTCCACGCCCTGCTCGAACGCGGGGTCTACCCGCCGCCGAGCGCGTTCGAGGCGTGGTTCGTCTCCGCCGCGCTCGACGACGACGCGTTCGCCGTCATCGAGGCGGCGCTGCCGGCTGCCGCTCAGGCCGCGGCTGCGGCGAGCGCGCCGTGACCCGCACGGTCGTCCACCTCCTCCGCCACGGCGAGGTGCACAACCCGGAGAAGGTCCTCTACGGGCGCCTGCCCGGCTACCGTCTCTCCACGCTGGGGGAACGCCAGGCCGAGATCGTCGCCGAGCACCTCGCGGGCGCCGATCTCGCCGCCGTCGTCGCGTCGCCGCTGGAACGGGCGCAGCAGACCGCCACGCCCGCCGCGAAGGCGCACGGGCTCGACATCGTCACCGACGACGGGCTGATCGAGGCCGCCAACCAGTTCGAGGGCCAGCGCGTCGCCGTCGGCGACGGGGCGCTGCGCAGCCCGCGGCACTGGCCGTTGCTGCGTGACCCGTTCACACCGTCGTGGGGCGAGCCGTACCTGCAGATCGCCGAGCGCATGCTGGCCGCCGTCCACCGGGCCCGTGAACTGGGCGCGGGGCACGAGGTGCTGTGCGTGTCGCACCAGCTGCCCATCTGGACCTTGCGTCGCCACGTCACGGGCCAGCGGCTCTGGCACGATCCGCGCCGCCGGCAGTGCGCGCTCGCCTCCCTCACGTCGCTCGTCTTCGCCGGCTCCGACCTGCAGCAGGTGCGCTACACCGAGCCGGCGGGAGCCAGCGACCCGCGGCTGACCGGCGCATGAGGCGGTTCGCCGCCGCGGTCCTCGCGGCGGGAGTGCTGCTGGCCGGCTGCGGCGTGGGCACGGACGCCGTCGAGCAGGGCCAGGAGTTCCAGTTCGTCGCACCCGGCGGGCAGACCGCCATCACGTACGACCCACCGGAGAGCCGCCGCAGTGTGAGCGGGCTGCGCGGCGACAGCCTGCTGCGCGACGGTGCCCAGGTCGGACTCGACGACTACGCCGGCCGCGTCGTCGTCGTTAACATCTGGGGCTCGTGGTGCGGCCCGTGCCGCGAGGAGGTGCACGACCTCCAGGCCATGGCCGACCAGCCCGCCGGCTCCGGCGTGACCGTGCTGGGCATCGACATCAAGGACTCCCGCACCGACGCCGCCGACTTCCTCACCGCCCGCGGCATCCGCTACGACTCGATCTTCGACCCGGCCGGGCGCAGCCTGCTCGGGTTGCGCGGCTTCCCGCGCAACGTCGTCCCGTCGACGCTGGTGTTCGACAAGCAGCACCGGGTAGCCGCGGTCTTCCTCGCGCAGGTGAAGCAGGCGCAACTGCGCCCGTTGCTGGACCGCCTGGCGGCGGAACCGGCCGCACAAGGCCCCCCGGGGCCTAGTTGATCATTGCAGCATAGCCACTTTCATGCAGGAATCTTGCGTGAAAGTGGCTTTCCTGCAAACCCGGGAGAGTTTCCGCCGAGCCGATCCACTACAGCTTGTAGAACCCGGTCGTCCACCGCCCTGCCTGGGCGTTTAACCTGGACCCGATGGATCCCGCCACCACGCTCGCGGTCTCCGGGCCGCTGCTGCTCGCAGCGGCCGTTGCCGTGCTGGCCGGGGCCGTGAGCTTCGCGTCGCCGTGCGTGGTGCCGCTGGTGCCGGGCTACCTCGCGTACCTGGCCGGGCTGGTCGGGGTGGACGCGCCGTTGCAGGAGCGCGGGCGGTTCCGGGTGGCCGGGGCAGCCGTGCTGTTCGTCGCCGGGTTCACCGTGGTGTTCGGCGCGATCATGGTCGGGGTCGTGTGGCTGTCCGACGTGCTGCTGGTCAACCAGGAGCTGCTGCAGCGCATCGGTGGCGTCGTGATGATCGTGATGGGGCTGGCGTTCGTCGGCCTCGTGCCGTTCCTGCAGCGGGAGAAGCGCGTGCACTGGGTGCCGCGCGCAGGGGTGTGGGGCGCGCCGCTGCTGGGCGCGGTGTTCGGCCTGGGCTGGGTGCCGTGCATCGGCCCGACGCTGGCCGGCGTGGTCGCCGTCGCCGCCGGGACAGGTGGTGGCTCGCTGCGCGGGGTCGTGCTGGTGCTGGCGTACTGCGCAGGCCTCGGGCTGCCGTTCGTGCTGGTCGCGCTCGGCGCGTCCCGGGCGGTGCGCACCCTCGGTTGGCTGCGCCGCCACACCCGCGCGATCCAGCTCGTGGGCGGCGCGTTGCTCGTGACGGTCGGGTTGCTGCTGGTCAGCGGCGTGTGGGGGCAGTTGGTCGCGAGCATGCAGGTCGCGATCGCGGGCTTCGTGCCGGTGTTGTAGTGGTCGACTCGCTGGAACGTCCCACCCCGCCTGGTCCTGTCCGCACTTCGCCGCTCGCCTTCCTGCGCAACACCTGGCGCGGCCTCACGTCGATGCGCACGGCACTGATCCTGCTGTTCCTGCTGGCGCTGGCGGCCCTGCCGGGGGCGTTGCTGCCGCAGCGCTCGCTCAACCAGCGGCTCGTCGACCAGTACTTCACCGACCACCCCGACCTCGCACCGCTGATGGACCGGGTCGGCCTGTTCGACGTGTTCGCGACCGCGTGGTTCGCGGCGGTCTACCTGCTGCTGATGGTGTCGCTGGTGGGGTGCGTCCTGCCGCGCACGCTGGAGCACGCCCGCGCGCTGCGGACCCCGCCCGTCGCCACCCCGCGCAACCTGGGCCGGCTGCCGCACCACACCACCGGCACTCTCGACGTGGTCATGGACGAGGCCGCCACGCGGGTGCGCCGGCAGCTGCGCGGCTGGCGCCTCGCGGAGACGGCGCCGGGCGAATTCACTCGCGAATTCTCTGCGGAGAAGGGCTACCTGCGCGAACTCGGCAACCTCGTCTTCCACCTCAGCCTGATCGGCCTGCTCGTGGGCTTCGCCGCCGGCAAGCTGTACGGCTACGAGGGCAACGTGATCGTCCCGACGGGCGGCCAGTTCTGCAACGGCGGCATCGCCAACTACGACCAGTTCCGGGCCGGCCTGCGCGTCGACGGCACCGACCTGGAGCCGTTCTGCCTGCGGGTGGACGACTTCGAGGCCACCTACCTGGCCAACGGGTCGGCGTCGAGCTTCCTGGCCTCGGTCGGCTACCAGACCTCCGAGGACCTCGCTGCCGGCAACACCGACGTGTGGCAGCCGTACCCGCTCGCCGTCAACAGCCCCCTGCGGGCCGACGGCCTGCGCGTCTACCTGCAGGACCACGGCTACGCGCCGCGGTTCACCGTCACCTTCCCCGACGGGCAGCAACGCACCGGGGCGATCCAGTGGCGCCCGGTCGACCCCGCCACCCTGCTGTCGGAGGGGGCGACGAAGTTCGAGCGTCCCGGCGTCGCCGACGACGCCACGCGCCGCACCACCCAGCTCGCGATCACCGGCCTGCTGGCCCCCACCAGCTCCGGCGGCACCGTCGTGACCTCGGTGTTCCCGGCGTTGCGTGATCCCGAGGTGGCGATCGACGTGCTGCGCGGTGACCTGGGGCTCGACGACGGTCGCGGCCAGTCCATCTACGAGGTCGACCAGCGCCAGCTCGACTCCGGTGCGCTCAAGCGGGTAGCCAGGGCGAACATGGTTCCCGGCCAGTCGCTCACGCTCGACGACGGCACCGTGGTGCGGTTCGACGGCGTGAACCAGTGGGTGGCCGTCCAGATCAGCCACGATCCCGGGCAGCTGTGGGTGTTGGTCTTCGCGATCACGATGCTGATCGGCATCACGCTCTCGCTGACCGTGCGCCGTCGCCGGTTCTGGGTGCGGCTGGCGCCGGCGCCCGACGGCACCCGTACCGTCGTGGAGCTGGGTGGGCTCGCCCGCACCGACCGCGCCGGGTACGGCGAGGAGTTCGACCGCCTCACGGCGGATCTGATCCACCCCGAGAAGAAGGACAGCTGATGCTCGCCCAGTACTCCGACTGGTTGTTCATCGCCGCCGTCGTCGTGTACGTGCTGGCGATGGTGCTGCACGCCTACGCGCAGGCCACGCTGCGGACGCGCGCTGCCGTGCTGGTCGGGGCCGGTGAAGCCGAGCCAGCAGAGGACGCCGCGCCGGGTCGCGCCGACCGCTTCGCAGGTATGGGCGGCTCGCTCGCGGTACTGGGCGCGCTGCTGCACGTGGCGTCGATCGCCACCCGCGGGTTGGCGACCGGGCGCTGGCCGATCGGCAACATGTACGAGTTCATCTCCATGGTCACGTTCGCGGCGGTGGTGACGTGGCTCGTGATGCTGCGTCGCACGCCGGGCGCACGGGCCGCGGCCCCGTGGGTGCTGCTGCTGGTCGTGGTGCTGATGACCATCGCGGGTACCGCGATCTACACCCCGGCCGGCCCGGTCATGCCGGCGCTGAAGTCGTACTGGCTGCCGGTGCACGTCACCGCGATCGCCGTCTCGTCGGGGCTGCTGCTCGTGTCGGGGATGGCGAGCCTGCTGTTCCTCCTGCGCAGCTGGAACCGCGTGCCGGCGGCGCTCGCGGAGCGGCTCCCCGCGGCCGATCTGCTGGATCGGGTCGCCTACCGCATCATGATCGTCGCGTTCCCGCTGTACACGTTCGCGGTCGTGGCGGGCGCGGTGTGGGCGGAGTCGGCGTGGGGTCGGTTCTGGGGTTGGGACCCCAAGGAGACCGTCGCGTTCGTCGCCTGGGTGATCTACGCGGCGTACCTGCACGCGCGGGCAACGGCTGGTTGGCGCACCGGACGGGCCGCGTGGGTCAACGTCGCCGGCTTCGCTACGATGATCTTCAACCTGTTCTTCATCAACCTGGTGGTCGCCGGGCTCCACTCGTACGCAGGAGTGGGCTGAGGCTCGACGGCTCGACCCGCGGCCACCGCGCGACTACCGTCGGCGTTCGTGAGCGGGTTCAGCGGTCAAGATGATGCGACCGGCGGGATGAGTGCATGACCCAGAGTGAGACCTCCGAGGGACCGGTCGATCGGCCCGGTCGGGCCGAGGACTACCCGGACGGCTCTGTCGGTCGCTACGTGCGCGAACGCTGGGGGCAGACTCCCGCCGCCGGCCTCCCCGCGCAGGAGCCGGAGCACCGCGGGGCGCACAGCCTGGCCGAACCCACCGATCGGGGCACCCGCTCGCCCGTCGCGCCGGCCGTGCCGGACGAGCCGCCGCCGGCGACGCCGGCGTCGGGCATCCCGCGCAGCACGGCTCGCTGGACCGATCCGGGCGCGGTCGCCGCCCAGCAGGCCCAGCGGGCCCGATCCGCGCAGGCCAACGGGCACGTCGAGGCGCCGGGCACCGACCTGTCGTCGGCGCGCCTGCTGCGCGTCGTGAAGCGGCCGCCGCAGTCGGGCTGGCGGCGCGCCGTCTACCTGATGACCGCACGCATGATCAACCCCGGCGAGAGCCCCGCCGACGTGCGCCGCCGCGAGCTCACCGCGCGGGTCAACCAGCCGCTGCTGGGCTGCCACAAGATCGCGATGCTGAGCCTCAAGGGCGGCGTCGGCAAGACGACGGTGACCGCGACGCTCGGGGCGACGTTCGCGTCGCTGCGCGGCGACCGCGTCGTCGCCGTCGACGCAAACCCCGACCGCGGCACGCTCAGCCAGAAGATCCCCCTCGAGACCAGCGCCACCGTCCGCCACCTGCTGCGCGACGCACAGCGCGTCCGCCGCTACACCGACGTGCGGGCCTACACCTCGCAGGGCGCGTCGCGGCTGGAGGTGCTGGCCAGCGAGCAGGACCCGGCCGTGTCGGAGGCGTTCTCCGAGGAGGACTACCGGCGCACGGTCAACCTGCTGGAGCACTTCTACAACATCGTGCTGACCGACTGCGGCACCGGACTGATGCATTCAGCCATGTACGGGGTGCTCGGCGTCGCCGACCAGCTGATCATCGTCTCGTCGGGCTCGATCGACGGGGCCCGCAGCGCGTCGGCGACCATGGACTGGCTCGACGCGCACGGGCACACCGACCTCGTGGCCAACTCCGTGGCTGTCATCAACTCGGTGCACCGCCGGTCGGGCGGCGTGGATCTCGACCGGGTGGGGGAGCACTTCGCGGCACGTTGTAGGGCCGTCGTGCGCATCCCGTTCGACGCGCACCTGGAGGAGGGCGCGGAGGTCGACCTGGACCGGATGGAACCCGGCACCAGGCTCGCACTGCTGGAGCTGGCGGCCGTGGTGGCCGACGCCTTCGAGGCGGCGCCGACCCACTGAGAGATCGGGTCAGGGAGATCGGGTCAGAGTGCTCGGTCCAGGCCCTGATCGGGCCCGGCCGACCGGTCAGGTGGCCGGCGGCTCGTCCTGCCGGCGGACCTGCTCGGCGAGCCTGCGCAGGAACTCGGGATCGTCGTCGGGGCCGGCGATGCGCCGGACCGGACCCGTGGGCTGCCGCCGCGGCGGCGGCTCCGAGACGCCGGCACGAGCGGAGTTCATCGCCCGCCACAGCACGAGCGCCACGATGGCAGCGCCGATGAAAGCGACGAGGAGCAGCATGGTCGAACCACCTCCACTGCCGAGACTAGCTCGTCGGGGGTGGGGACGGGGTGAGTTGCCGCACCGGTGTGCGCCGAGTGCGGCAACCTCGCGTGCGACCCGTCAGGCGTGGACCGGCGGAATCGTCGCCTCGCTGGTGAGGTCGGCCAGCATGCTGCGGACCTCGGACTCCCGGAAGCGGCGGTGACCGCCGGGCGTGCGGATCGAGCCGATGCGACCCGCGGAGGCCCACCGGGTCACCGTCTTGGGGTCGACCCGGAAGAGCGCGGCCACCTCACCCGGGGTGAGGAGCCGCTCGCTGTTGCTGGTGGTGATGGTCATGCTGGCCTCCGCAGGTGGGATGCGCTATCCGGGCCATCGTGACACCTCGGACCCCAGGTACTCGAACGGTTGGGTACAGGTAAAGGGCTCCTAAAGGACGAACCGGACAGTTCGACGGCGCTGCCCGCAGGGCTACGCTCACGTCCATGGAGGAGTCCGGACGTACCCACGGACTGGCCACGACGTTCGCGCTGTACGCGCTGGCCAGGCTGGGTCTGGTCGCGATCACGGCGGGCGTGCTGGCTGCGCTCGGCGTACCGCTGGTGATCGCCGTGCTGGCCGGCCTGCTGGTCGCCATGCCCCTGTCCATGGTGCTCTTCCGCGGCCTGCGCGCGCGACTCGATGCCGCACTGGAAGTGTCGATCAGCCGGCGGCGCGCCGAACGGTCGGCGCTGCGGGCCCGGCTACGGGGCGAGGACAGCGGCGCGGACGGCGGCGATGCCGGGGCCTCCGTCAGCTCAGACCCAGGCGGCGACGGCCAGCCCCACGGCCGTTCCGACTGACCACAACAGCAACAGGATCCCCGTCCTGGCCAGCACGGGGATCAGGTCCGGCCCCGTCGCCCCGCGCAGCACGAGCCGCGCGACCAGCACGGCGAGCGGCGCCGCGATCAGCCCGAGCAGCAGCGGCCAGGCCAGTACCCCCATCGCCACCGACAGCAGCAGCGGCACCAGCACCAGCGCTGCGTAGAGCCGGCGGGTGTCGCGGTCGCCCATCAGCACCGCGAGGGTGCGCTTGCCCACGTCCGAGTCGGTGGGGATGTCGCGCAGGTTGTTGGCCACCAGCACCGCGCACGTCAGCATCCCGGCGCCCACCGAGGACACGACGGCCGGCGCGCCGACCGCCCCGTTCTGGGTGATCACGGTGCCCAGCACCGCCACCGGACCGTAGAAGACGAACACGGCGATCTCGCCCAGCCCCAGGTAGCCGTACGGGTGCTTGCCGCCGGTGTAGAACCACGCGGCCAGTACGCACGCCACACCCACCGCGACCAGCCACCACTGCCGCGACAACGACACCAGGGTGAGCCCCGCCAGCCCGGCGATCGCGAAGCTGATGAAGGCCGCGTTGCGCACGGCCGCCGGCGTGGCCAGGCGCGACCCGACCAGCCGCAACGGGCCCACCCGCTCGTCGTCGGTGCCGCGGATGCCGTCGGAGTAGTCGTTCGCGTAGTTCACGCCGATGCCCAGCGCGACCGCCACGACCAGCGCCAACAGCCCCCGCACCGGCCCGAACGAGTTACCGCCGATCGTCGCGCCACACCCGATGAGCACCGGCGACACCATCGTCGGCAGGGTGCGCGGCCGCGCCCCCTCGATCCACTCCGCGACAGTCGCCACACGTGCACGTTAACCGCGCAGCGCACCCACCCCACGCACACCCCGCTCCCGCGCGAGTCCCCCGTCTCGTCCGGCGAGTCTCGCGTTCGGTTCGGCGAGTCTCGCGTTCGGTCCGGCGAGTTCTGCGTTTCGGACTCGGCCTCCGGGTCGGATGGCCGTCCGTCAGGCGGGCGCCGGCTGAGCGGAACCCGAGGGCGGAGCGCCCGGCGTCGGGGTCGGGGTCGGTGCCGGAGGTGTCGGAACGGGAGACTCGCCGACCGGAACGGGAGACTCGCCGGGTGCGGTGGGCTCAACGGACGGGCTCGCCTTGGGGGCCACTGCTGCGGGGGCCGTGCTCGTAGGTGCCCGGGCGGCTGCGCCGGTCGCCGCGGCAGCGGGGAGGGCGACGCGGTTGGGCAGGGCCGGGCAGGCGGCGACGTTGCCCGCGTCCGGGACGGCCGCGGCGTCGAGGAACTGCCCGACCCCGATCTGCAGGAACGCGCCGACGGTGGACGTGAGCCGGCACTGGACGGGCACGGTGGAATCGGCGGCCGCCAACCCGACGACCTGTGCGGCCGCGTCGGGTGCGGCGAGCACCTTCGCGGTGACGTCGGCCGCCACCTTGGAGAGCCGGCCGGAACCCGTCCACAGGTACTCGACGGTGACCCAGGAGTTGTCGGTGAGGCCGAGCGCGTCCCAGAAGACGCCGTCGGCGAGGTCGATGCCGGCGGGGTTGAGGACCTGGCGGCCGAACTGGTCCTGGCCGCCGTTGTAGCCGCTGGTGAACGCGGCCTGCGACTGCGGTGTGCCGGTCGGCAGGTCGGTCCACTCCTCGCGGACGTCGGCGGTGTTCCAGTAGTCGTCGCGAGTGTTCCACGGTCCGACGTCCCAGACGGGCGCGAAGGCGCAGCGGCCGTTGGGGGCGCAGACCTTGACGGAGTAGTCGCTGCTGCCGTCGGTGGAGAGCGCGCGCCGGGACGGGAGCGCGACGAAGTGGTCGCGTTCGACGATGACGTGCCCGTTGGACGTGGTGCCGCCGACGAGGCCTTCGCGGGTGGCGAAGACGCGATGGGTCCGCGGTGTGGCGTCGGGTGCGGCTTCGGTCCGCGGGCCGGCGGGGAGCGCGGTGAGGGTGACGCCGCGGACGGCTGCGGCGCCCGTGAGCACGAGCCGGCTCTGCACCCGGGAGGCCGGCTGGGGGAGTCGGACGGTGCCGGCCGGGTCGGCGGGCAGCCACTCGGTCCAGCCACCGGTGGCCCGCAGGCCCCGGACGTCGACGGTGGCGCCACCGGGATCGCCGTCGAGGCGGGCCTCGACCTGACCGGTGGGGGTGGGCAGGTCACGGGCGGGGAACGTGAGCAGCCCGGTCGCGACGACGTCGGCCCCGAAGTCGGCACCGCCCTCGGTCGCCGGGGCGCGGTGGGCGCCGGCACCGGCCAGTCGGGCCGTGCCGTCGGTGACGGCGACGCCGGCGGCCTGGGCCGTGGCCAGGTCGACGGTCCACGTCGTGTCCGGGGTGTCGGCGGCCGCGGTCCCGGTCGACGCGCCGAGCATCGCGGTCGCGACCGCGAGCGCCGTGACGGCGCCGAGCCTCATCCGCATGCTGCTGACCCCCGTGGGACTGATGTGACTGGAGTGCTTGATGGGGCGCAGCAGATCGCACGGCAGAGTAATGGTCAATCAACGCAGGGTGATCAAGCCCATGGTGTGTAGTCGCAGGTCACCCGGGGGAGTGGAAGAGCGCCGCCACCGCCGCCCGATCGGGTTTGCCGATGCCACGCTGCGGAATGCCGGCGACGGTGCGAACCTGCCGCGGGACGGCCGCGCGGCCGAGCTCCGCCTGCAGGGCGGCGACCGCAGCATCGGCGTCGATGCCCGGATCGACCACCAGCGCCGCGGCGACGACCTGACCCCACTCCGGGTCGGGCACCCCCACGACGCAGGCCGCACGGATCCCCGGTTGCGCGATCAGCACCGCCTCGACGGCCGCGGGGGCGACCTTCTCCCCGCCGGTGACGATCACGTCGTCGATCCGGCCGAGCACCTCGAGCCGTCCGTCGTGGAGCCGTCCGAGGTCGCTGGTGCGGAACCGGCCCTCGCGGAACACCGCCGCCGTCTCCTCGGGGAGGTCGAGGTAGCCGTCGGCGAGCGTCGGGCCGCCGAGGACGATCCGGCCGTCGTCCAGCTCGACGGTCACGCCGTCGAGCGGGCGGCCGTCGTAGACGCAGCCGCCGGCCGTCTCGCTCATCCCGTACGTCGTGACGACGCGGACGCCCGCCGCTGCGGCCTGCTCGCGCAGTGGCGCCGCCAGCGCCGCCCCGCCGACGAGGACAGCTGCGAAGCCGCGCAGCGCATCCAACCCGGCGCCACCGTCATCGATGACGCGGGAGAGCTGGGTCGGGACGAGGCTGGTGTAGCGGCGCCCGTCGCCCATCCGGGCGGCCGCGGCGGCGAACGCGTCGGGGCGGAATCCCTCCCGCAGATCCTGGACGACGGGGGCGGCGCCGGCGAGCAGCGACCGGACGATCACCTGCGCGCCGGCGACGTGCTCGGCGGGCAGCGCGAGCAGCCAGCGGCCGGGGCCGCCGAGCCGGGCTGCGGTGGCCGTCGCCGAGGCGCGCAGCGCGGCCGCGGCCAGCAGCACGTGCCGCGGTCGGCCGGTCGAGCCCGACGTGGCGATCACGAGCGCGGCCGCGCCGGCGTCGCCGAGCGGGCCGGGATCCGTGGTGGCCGGCAGGACGGGAGGTCCGCCGTCCAGTGCCGCATCGAGCACACGGGTGAACGCTTCGACGGCGCCGGGTGACCCATCGAGCGGTACGAAACGCACTGGGGTCACTGATCGCCACCTGATCGGTGATCACTGTGACGATCGGTGCTCAAGCCGTTCGTCGACACCACCCGACCGCCTGCGTTTGGAATCGTCGCACTTCGGGGACCATAAGACATGGCCTCTGTGGACGGACGCAGGAGCGGCGGGAGCACCCGCCGCGTTCCGTGCGCCCTCACACGCCGGGACCCCCTCCACGTCGCTGCCATCCGGGCCGACGACGAGTTGATCGAGGCGGTGCGGCGCGACCGCGTGCCGGCCGTGGCCGATCCGTTGGTGAGCCTGCTGGTGGCGTGGCGGGCCGAGATCAACCGGCCCCGGTAACGGGTCACCGGACGCGCTCCTCCTGCCCGTCCCGCGCCATGTTGCGGACCGCCGCGGGTACGCGTATCCGCTCGTCCCGGTCGTGGACGGCCCTGGCGCCGGCGGCGGTGTCGGGATCCGCGGTGATCGCCGCGAGCTCGTCGAACAGCTCGACCAGCTCGGGGGTGATCTCGTCCTCCGGCTCGGGCATCACGCCCCAGACGTCCCACGGCAGCAGCTCCAGGTCGGCGAGGGCAGCGACGTCGCGAACCAGGTTGGCCGCGATCCACCAGTCGCCGAACTCGCTGATGGCGCTGAGCCCGTAGCGGTTCGGGTCGTCCTGCCCGGCGCGGCAGCGCTGCCAGGCCAGTCCGGCGACGACGAACGCGTCGCGGGGTACGTCGGCGAGGTCGAGGTCGATGTCCCACTCCGCCCGCTGGCGCCCGTCGATCTGGGCGTCCGCCAGCGCCCAGCGCCCGTCCCGCCGGTACTCGGCGACCCAGTGGTCCTCCATGGTGTCGCCGGGGAAGTAGCCGCCGAACCCGCAGCGGGCGCGCGCCGGCACGCCGTGCGCGCGGAGCGCCGCGACGGTGAGCACGGTGAAGTCGCGGCACGTCCCCCCGACGCGCTCGGCGGGCGGCCGCGCTTGCGTGATCGGCCGGCCGTCGGCGAGGAGGTGGTCCAGGAGCTGCTCGACCGACCGCAGGTTGCTGGTGACGACGTGCGCCTCGGTGCGCGGCACGTCGTACATGCCGGTGAGGTCGCGGTGGATCAGGAGGCCCTGGACGGCCGCCAGCAGCTCGGGCACCGACGCCGGCAGCTCGCGCAGCGCAGCCTCGTGCCGCCCGCCCGACGACAGGTGTCCCGTCAGTAGTGCCACGGGTGCCCGGCCCAGTCGGGGGCCCGCTTCTCCAGGAACGCGTCGCGCCCCTCGACGGCCTCGTCGGTCATGTACGCGAGCCGGGTCGCCTCGCCGGCGAACAGCTGCTGGCCGACCAGCCCGTCGTCGGTCAGGTTGAACGCGTACTTGAGCATGCGCTGGGCCTGCGGCGACTTGCTGTTGATCTCCCGGGCCCAGTGCAGCGCCTCGGCCTCGAGGTCGGCGTGCGGGATGACGGCGTTGACCGCGCCCATGGCGTGCATCTGCGCGGCGTCGTAGGTGCGGCCGAGGAAGAAGATCTCGCGGGCGAACTTCTGGCCGACCTGCTTGGCCAGGTACGCCGAGCCGTAGCCGCCGTCGAACGAGCCGACGTCGGAGTCGGTCTGCTTGAACCGGGCGTGCTCGGCGCTGGCCAGCGTGAGGTCCGCGACGGCGTGCAGCGAGTGGCCGCCGCCGGCCGCCCACCCGTTGACGACGGCGATGACGACCTTCGGCATGAACCGGATGAGCCGCTGGCACTCCAGGATGTGCAGCCGCCCGGCGCGGCCCGGCTCGACGGTGTCGCTGGTCTCGCCGGAGGCGTACTGATAGCCGGTGCGGCCGCGGATGCGCTGGTCGCCGCCGGAGCAGAACGCCCAGCCGCCGTCCTTGGGCGAGGGGCCGTTGCCGGTGAGCAGCACGCAGCCGACGTCGGAGGTCTGCCGCGCGTGGTCGAGCGCGGTGTAGAGCTCGTCGACGGTGTGCGGCCGGAACGCGTTGCGGATCTCCGGCCGGTGGAACGCGATCCGCACCGCGCCGACGTCGACCGCGCGGTGGTAGGTGATGTCGGTGAAATCGAAGCCCGGAACGGTCTGCCACGCCTTGGGATCGAAGGTCTCGGATACCTGCTGCTCGGCCACCTGATCACCCTAGGGTGATTCAAATGCGGTGGTCGATGGTGGCAGCGGCGGCGTTGCCGGGTGGCCTGCTCGCGATCGCCGGCCTCTTCCATCCGAGCGAGCTGACGGTCGCAACGGCGCCGACCTGGTGGTGGCTGCACGTGCTGCTGCTGCCGGTGTTCCCGCTGCTCGGTGGCGTGCTGGTGCTGCTGCTGCGCGGCGAGCGGGACTGGATCTCCTGGATCGCCCGGGTCGCCGCCTACGTGTACGCGGTGTTCTACACCGGGCTCGACGTGCTGGCCGGGATCGGCGCCGGCTACGTCTTCGCCGCGGCCGGGCGGCCGAGCCAGGCCGTGCAGGACCTGCTGGACATCGGCAACGCGCTGGCGGTCTACGGGGTGCACGCGTTCCTCGTCGCGGCGCTCGCGACGGGCATCGCGGCGATCCGCCGCGACGGGGTCGCGTTCCCCGGTGCGCTGCTGCTCATCGCCGCGGCCGTGCCGTTCCTGCAGGCGCACATCTACTGGCCGGTGGGTGGGCTGTCGATGGTCGGGCTGGCGATCGGCTCCGGGGCGCTCGAGTGGGCGCGCGGCAGGCCCGCCGTCGCGACTGCCTGAACTGGCAGGATCGAACCGTGCAGACGTTACCCAAAGGTGCGAACGCGACGCTTCCCGTAGGACCCGTCGGGGTGACCGTCGTGGCGGCCGCTCCCGTCGACATCTCGGCGTTGCTGGTCACGGCGAGCGGGAAGGTCCGCAGCGACGACGACTTCGTGTTCTACAACCAGCCGCAGGCCGCCGGCGTGCGCTACCGGCCCGACGGCGTCGACGTCGACCCGACCGCCGTGGAGCAGGCGATCGACAAGGTCGTCGTCACGGCGAGCCTGGACGGCCGCGGCGCGGCCACGTTCGGGCAGCTCGGCGGGCTGCGGCTGGACGTCGCCGTGGGCGGAACGCCGGTCGTGGCCTTCACCCCCGACGGGCTGGGCGCGGAGACGGCGCTGCTGTGCGTCGAGATCTACCGGCGCAACGCGGAGTGGAAGGTGCGCGCCGTCGGCCAGGGCTACGCGAACGGCCTGGCCGGGATCGCCACCGACTACGGCATCACCGTCGACGACGAGCCGGCGCCGGCACAGGCCGCAGCGGCCCCGGCCGCGCCGCAGAAGGTCAACCTCGACAAGGGCCGGGTGTCGCTGAAGAAGCGCGAGACGGTCTCGCTGGTCAAGACGGGTGCGCCGGCGCTGCGCCGGGTCTCGATGGGCCTGGGCTGGGACCCCGCGCGCGGCGGCAAGGACATCGATCTCGACGCGTCGGCGATCCTGATCGACAGCCGCGGCCGCAAGTCCGACGCGGTGTGGTTCATGAGCAAGAGCGCCTACGGCGGCGCGATCGAGCACTCCGGCGACAACCTGACCGGGGCGGGCGAGGGTGACGACGAGACCATCGAGGTCGATCTCGGCAAGCTGCCCGCGGACGTCGTCGCGGTCGTCTTCACCGTGAACTCCTTCCGCGGGCAGAAGTTCACCGAGGTCGCGCGGGCGTACTGCCGGTTGCTCGACCGCGACTCCGGCGCCGAGCTCGTCCGGTTCGACCTGACCGACTCCGAGCCGCGCACCGGCGTGATCATGAGCGTGCTGCGCCGCGCCGGGGACGCCTGGGAGATGACCGCGATCGGCGACTTCCACGACGGCAAGACGGCGCGCGCGATGTTCGGTCCGGCCGAGCAGACGGTGGCCGGTCTGGTTTAGCCACGTCACACACCCAGTGCGGTCCGCACACATGCTGCAGCATGTGTGACGACCGCACTCGGTGTGTGACGTCGGTGCTCGCGGGAACTACTTCCAGGGCCGACGGCGTTCAGCCCGTGTGGACATCGCGACTCCTGCCCCCGTGCGTGCCGACGGCCGGCTCTTCGCCGCCCTCGGGTTGGCCGGGGCGGCCGTCGCGGTCGTGACGATCGGGGCGCTGCACCTGATGGCCGCCGCGACCGTCGATCCCGTTCGCCGCACGATCAGCGAGTACGCGGTCGGCGTCGACGGCTGGTTGTTCGATGTCGGGGTGCTCGCGCTGGCCGCCGGCGCCGCGGCCGTGCTGGTCGCGCTGTTGCGCACCGGCCGGGTGCGCCCGCTGTCGCCCGCCACCGTGCTGTACGGGATCGGCGTGGTGGGGCTGGTGCTGGTGGTCGCCTTCGAGAAGACGAACTGGGCGGTCGGGCCGAGCCTCTCCGGCTACATCCACCGCTATTCCAGCCTGCTGGTGTTCGTGGCGCTGCCGCTGGCCGTGCTGCTGCTGGGCCGTGCGCTGCAGGCTCGCTGGGCCACGGTGCTCGGCGCGGCCACGCTCGCCTGGATGGCGGCGATCCTCGCCGGCATCCCGCTCGGGCCGATGCTCGGTCTGCCGTGGTGGCAGGTGTGGCCGCTCGGGTTGATGGAACGCGGCCTCGCGCTGACCATGGTCGCGGGTGTGGTGGCGCTCGGGGTGTGGGCGATGCGGCCACCGGCACCTGCCACGATCACCGCGTGACCCGACGCGCGCTCGTCCTCGGTGGTGGTGGGCTCACCGGCATCGGCTGGATGTGGGGCGTGCTGGCCGGTCTCGCGGAGGCCGGGCTCGACCTGCGCGACGCCGATCTCGTCGTCGGCACGTCGGCGGGTTCCGTGGTCGGCCCGTCGGTCGCGCACGGCCTCGATACGGAGAAGCGCTACCAGGCCCAGCTGGCACCGCCCGACGGCGAGATCGCCGCGGTGCTGGGGGCGGCCACGATGCTCAGGTTGGCGCCGGCGCTGCTCGGGAGCCCGTCGCCGCAGCGCTTCCGGGCGCGGGTGGGCCGCATCGCGCTGCGCACCCCGACCGTGCCGGAGGCCGAGCGCATCGCCGTCATCGCCGACCGGCTGCCCGTCCAGGAGTGGCCGGAGCGGGCGCAGCTGCGGATCGCCGCCGTCGACGCCGTGACCGGCGAGTTCCGCGCGTTCGACCGCGAGTCGGGAGTGCCGCTCGTGCAGGCCGTCGCAGCCAGCTGCGCGGTGCCGGCGGTGTGGCCCCCGGTGACGGTCGACGGGCGGCGCTGGATCGACGGCGGGGTCCGTTCGCCCGTCAACGCCGATCTCGCCGCCGGGTACGAGCGGGTGGTGGTGCTGGCGCCGATGCTGCGCGGGTTCGGGGCGGGTTCCGGCGCCGATGCGCAGGTCGCGCAGCTGCGGGCGCACGCACGGGTGGCGCTGGTGAGCCCGGATGCGGCAGCGCTCACCGCGATCGGCCGCAACGCGCTCGATCCCGCCCGACGCGCCCCCGCGGCGCGGGCCGGCCGCGCGCAGGCCGCGTCGGCAGTCGACGCCGTGCGGGCGGTCTGGTCCGGTTAGCCGGCCCGTCCCGGCGGGTACGCCACGACCATGCCTGACATCCCTACCGTCCGACTGAACAACGGCGTCGACATCCCCCAGGTGGGGTTCGGTGTCTTCCAGATCGAGGCGGGTGACGAGACGGTCGCGGCCGTCACCACCGCGCTCGAGGCCGGCTACCGGCACATCGACACCGCACAGGGGTACGGCAACGAGACCGGCGTCGGGCAGGCGATCCGCGGGTACGGGCTGGACCGGGACGAGGTCTTCGTCACGACGAAGCTCGACAACGGCCGGCACGGTCGCGACGAGGCCCGCAAGGCGCTCGACGAGAGCCTGGAGCGGCTCGGGTTCGACCACGTCGACCTGTTCCTCATCCACTGGCCGCGGCCCCACGCGGACCTCTACGTCGAGACCTGGGAGGGCCTGGAGCAGATCGCAGCCGACGGCAAGGCCCGAGCCATCGGCGTCTCCAACTTCCAGCCCGTGCACCTGCAGCGGCTCGCCGCCGAGACGGCGACGGTGCCGGCAGTGAACCAGATCGAGCTCCACCCGTACCTCCAGCAGACCGAGCTGCGCGCCTACCACCGCGACCACGGCATCGCGACCGAGGCGTGGAGCCCCATCGGCAAGGGTCGGGACCTGCTGCAGGACCCGAAGGTGACGGCGCTGGCCGAGGAGTACGACCGGACGCCGGCGCAGATCGTGCTGCGCTGGCACCTGCAGGTGGGCAACATCGTCTTCCCCAAGTCGGTCACACCGGAGCGGATCCGGGAGAACCTCGACGTCTTCGGTTTCGAGCTCGCCGACGACGACCTGGCCACCATCGCCACGCTGGAGCGCGAGGAGCGCCTCGGTCCGGATCCGGACACTTTCGGCTGACCTGCCCCTCGACGCGACGGGCTGCCATAGTTCCGATCATGTGGGGGAACTACGGCCAGCCCGGCGCGCCCATGATGGTGCTGCCGCCACCCGCGCGGACGAGTTCTCGTCTGCGCATCACCGCGGTCGTGCTGCTCGTGCTCGCCGCAGCTCTGACGCTCGGCGGCAGCTTCGCGCCGGCGCTCGTCTACAGCTCGCAGTACGGCCCGGACGGCACGATCAGCACGATCCGGTGGACGGCGTGGACCGTCCACGCCGAGCCGGCCGACGACACGTCGTACAACCAGCCGCTCGACGGGTTCCCGCTGGCCGCCGGCGTGCTGCTGGCCGTGGTCGCCGTCGTGATGCTGCTCACCACGGGTCGACGACCCGACGGCCGCGTGCTGGGCCGGTCGATCGGGGTCGGTGCCGGCGGCCTGCTCGTGGGCGCGATCGCGCAGATGCTCCTCGAGAACCTGTCCACCCTCACTGGTCAGGTGCGGTACAGCGACGAGCATCCCGACAGCAAGGTCCTGTGGGACATGTACTTCGGACCGGGCGCCTACCTGCTGCTCGTGGCCGCGCTGTGCGGGCTCGCAGCGGCGGTGCTGCTGCTGATCTCGGCCCGCGTCGATTCGCCCCGTCCTGCGAGGTACCCCGTTCACCCCTAGCGTGACCGCCCATGTTGGCAATCACCGACTTGGCGGCCGAGGCCATCAAGACCCTGACCACCGATGCCGAGCTCCCCGAAGGCGGTGGCCTGCGCATCGCCGCGCCGGACCCCCAGGAAGGCCTGGAACTCACGCTGGCCGGCCAGCCGGCCGATGACGACGTCGTGCTCTCCGGCGACGGTGTGAGCGTGTTCCTCGAGCCCGTCGCGGCTCAGGTGCTCGACGACAAGGTGCTCGACGTGCAGCAGGCCCCGACCCCCGAGGGCGGTCAGGAGCTCCGCTTCGCCATCGCCCCGCAGCAGGCCGGCCCGGCCGACTGACGACCGACCACGGGGGCCCCTAGTGCCCCGCGCCGGAAATTCGCAACATAATTCGACGGCCCAGATCGCCCCTCGCGGCGTTGCCGCCCTTGCGAAGACGCCCGTCTGAGCTGCGGGCGGCGCCTTGCGAGGAACGATCTGGATCCGCCGACTTACGCCCCGAATTTCCGGCGCGGGACACTAGACCGACTCGGTGAGCCGCCCGTCGCTCAGCGACCAGCGACGGGTGGTGCGCACCGTGTCCAGCATGCGGCGGTCGTGCGTCACCAGCAGGACCGTTCCGCCGAAGCTGTCCAGTGCTTGTTCCAGCTGCTCGATGGCCGGCAGATCCAGGTGGTTCGTCGGCTCGTCGAGCACCAGCAGGTTCACCTCTCGGGCCTGCAGCAGTGCCAGTGCCGCCCGCGTCCGCTCTCCCGGTGAGAGCGACGCGGCCGGCCTGGGCACGTGCTCCTTCGTGAGCCCGAACTTGGCCAGCAGCGTGCGCACCTCGGATTCCGGCCAGTCCGGCACCGCCTCACCGAACGCGCGGACCAGCGGTGCGGGCCCGAGGAACAGCCCGCGCGCCTGGTCGATCTCCCCGACCCGGACGCTCGATCCGAGGCTCGCGCTGCCCTCGTCGACGGGGATCCGCCCCAGCAGCGCGCCGATCAGCGTCGACTTGCCCGAACCGTTGGGGCCGGTGATGGCGACGCGGTCGGCCCAGTCGACCTGCGCGTCGATCGGACCGAGGGTGAACGTGCCGCGCCGCACCACGGCGTGCGACAGGGTGGCCACGACCGCGCCCGAGCGGGGCGCGGCCGCGATCGTCATCCGCAGCTCCCACTCCTTGCGGGGCTCCTCGACGACCTCCAGCCGCTCGATCATCCGCTCGGTCTGACGGGCCTTCGCGGCCTGCTTCTCGCTGCTCTCGATCCGCGCGGCCTTGCCGATCTTGTCCGGGTCCTTCTGCTTGCGCCGCGCGTTGCGCACTCCGACCGTGGCCCAGTTGCGCTGCATGTGGGCCCGTTCCTTGAGCCCGCCGATCGTCTCGTCGTACTCCTCGTAGGCCTCGCGGGCATGCCGGCGCGCCACCTCGCGTTCGTGCAGGTAGGCCTCGTACCCACCGGCGTAGACGCCGATCTGCTGCTGGACGAGGTCCAGCTCGACCACCGTCGTGACGGTGCGGGCGAGGAACTCGCGGTCGTGGCTGACCAGCACGGCCGGCGAGCGGAGCCCCGTCACGAACCGTTCCAGCAGCTCGAGGCCGGCGAGATCGAGATCGTTGGTCGGCTCGTCGAGCAGCAGCACGTCGTAGCGCGACAGCAGCAGCGCCGCCAGCCCGGCGCGGGCGGCCTGCCCGCCCGACAGCGCCGTCATCGGGACGTCCAGATCCACCGCCAGCCCGACCTCGGCGAGGACGGCCCCGACGCGCTCGTCCAGGTCGGCGCCGCCGAGGGCGAGCCAGCGCTCGAGAGCGTCGGAATAGGTGTCCGGCGCACCTTCGGCGAGCGCGGCCGCCGCCGCGTCCATCGCCTCCTGGGCCGCGGTGACGCCCGTGCGCCGAGCCAGGAACGCCGCCAGCGTCTCGCCCGGACGGCGCTCCGGCTCCTGCGGCAGGTGCCCCACCGTCGCCGACGGCGGGCTGACCGCGACGCGGCCCTCCTCGGGCACGTCCTCGCCGGCCAGCAACCGCAGCAACGTGGACTTGCCGGCGCCGTTCGCACCGACCAGCCCGACGACGTCGCCCGGCGCCACGACGAGATCGAGGCCGGAGAACAGGATCCGGGCGCCGTGCCCGGCGGACAGGCCCGTGGCCTGGAGGGTCGCACTCATAGCAGGTGCGAGGCTACCGGGCGGTCCGGCACGATTTCCGCTGCGCGGTCGGTGGTACCGGGGAGGGGACCGGCCGGAGACACGGCCCTGACCGGGCTCGGGGGAAGATGTCCCCCATGAGCGAGCCGACCTACGAGCCGATGCCCGATGCCTGGGAGCGTGCACTCGTCGTCGTCGCCCACCCGGACGATCTCGAGTACGGCGGCTCCGGGGCGGTGGCGGTGTGGACCGCGGCCGGCCGCAGTGTCACCTACCTGCTCGCCACCCGCGGCGAGGCCGGCATCGACACCCTCGATCCTGCCGAGTGCGGTCCCCTGCGCGAGGCCGAGCAGCGCGCCGCCGCCGCGGAGGTCGGCGTCGACCCGACCGACGGGGTGGAGTTCCTCGACCACCCCGACGGCCTGCTCACCTACGGGCTCCCGCTGCGCCGCGACATCACCGCCGCGATCCGCCGGCACCGCCCGCAGCTCGTCGTCACCGGCAACCACCACCCGACGTGGCCGGGCGGCTTCCTCAACCAGGCCGATCACGTCGCGCTGGGCACGGCGGCCATCGACGCCGCCCGCGATGCCGGCAACCGGTGGCTGTTCCCCGAGGCGGGCGAGCCGTGGACGGGCGTGCGGTGGATCGCCGTCGCGGGATCACCGCAGAGCACGCACGCCGTCGACATCGGAGCGGTGTTCGACCGGGCCGTCGCCTCGCTGGCCGCGCACCGGGAGTACCTGGCGGCGCTGGGCGGTGCCATGGCTGAGCCCGAGACCTTCCTGCGCGGCGTCGCCGAGCGCTCGGCTGCCGGTCTACCGGGCGCCGCGCTGGCCACCACGTTCGAGCTGTTCGCGCTGTGACCGGGCAGTCCACCCGGCAGGCCCGCGCGGTCGTCGACGAGCTGATCCGGGGCGGGGTCACCGACGTGGTGCTGTGTCCGGGCTCCCGCAACGCGCCGTTCGCGTTCGCCCTGCAGGCGGCCGACGCCGCGGGCCGGCTGCGCCTGCACGTCCGCATCGACGAGCGCGGCGCCGGCTTCCTCGCCATCGGGCTGGCGCGCGGTTCGGGCCGGCCGGTTCCGGTGTGCACCACGTCGGGCACGGCGGTGGCGAACCTGCATCCCGCGGTGCTGGAGGCCTCGCACTCCGGGGTGCCGTTGATCGCGCTGACCGCCGATCGGCCCGCCGAGCTCGTCGGTACGGGAGCCAGCCAGACCATCGACCAGACCGGCATCTTCGGCGGCGCGGTGCGCCTCGCCGTCACCGGCGCCACCGACGATCGCCGGCTCCGGGCCCAGGTCTGCCGGGTGCTCGCCGCCGCGTCCGGCGGCTGGCCCGGGCCCGTCCACCTCAACGTGCCGTTCAGCGATCCGCTCGTGCCCGACGACGACGTGTGGCCGCCCGGTCGGCCCGGCGGCGCACCCTGGACGGCTGCGCCGCCGCCCGTCCAGGTCACGGGGCCGCTGCCGCTGGATCCGACCGCGCGCACGCTGGTGCTCGCGGGGACCGGCGATCCCGTACCGATGTACGCGGGACTGCCCGTCGTCGCCGAGCCCGGGGCGGCCGCCTGGTCACACGCGTTGCGGGCAGGCCCGTGGCTGCTCGAGGACCAGGCGCTGCGGCCGGCCCAGGTGGTGGTGGCCGGCCGGCCCACGCTGCACCGCTCGGTGCAGCGGCTGCTCGCCGACCCCGACGTCGCCGTGTACGCGCTGGCCGGAGCCGCGCCGTGGACGGACGTGCCCGGCACCGTGCGCGCCGTCGGGGCGCTCCCACCGATGATCCCCGATCAGGTCTGGCTCGAGACGTGGACGGCCGCCGACCGGGCCGCCTCGTCGGCACTCGACGCTGCTCTCGACGCGGGTCCGGCTCCGGCCGGCCTGCGACTGGCCAGGGAGCTGTTGGCCGCGTTGCCCGCAGGGGCGGCGCTCACCATCGGCTCGTCCAACCCGGTGCGTGACGTGGCGCTGGCCGCGCGCCCGCGGTCGGGGATCACCGTGCTCACCAACCGCGGCGCCGCCGGCATCGACGGCACCGTCTCCACCGCGGCCGGTCTCGCGCTGGCCCACGATGGTCCCGGCTACGCGCTGATCGGCGACCTCACCCTGCTGCACGACGTCACAGCGCTGATGACCGGCCCGGACGAGCCCCGTCCCGATCTGACGATCGTCGTGCTCAACGACCGCGGCGGCGGCATCTTCACCCTCCTGGAGCAGGGCGCGCCCGAGCACTCCCGGGCGTTCGAGCGGGTCTTCGGCACCCCGCACACCGTCGATCTCGCGGCGCTGTGCTCGGCGGTCGGCATCCCGCACACCGCTGTTGCGCCCGCTGACCTCGCGGCCGTGCTCGAGCCGGCGCCGGGCGTCCGCGTGATCGAGGTGCCTGCTGATCGCGCCATGCTGCGGTCCGCGCACGCAGAGCTACGCAAGGCGATCGGTGCGTCCGTTGCGGAGGCAGTCGCCCACGGGGCGTAACAATGGTCGTGATCTGCGCGACAGCCAGATGGAGCTCCCCAGCACCCGGCCGGTCATTGCCGTGCCGTCGCTGTTGTCGTCAGGGGTCGGTTCGGTTGCCCATCACGATCCGTGGTCTCGCACTGGAGACGGCGGCGCTCGCCGCCGGCATCGCCGTCGCCGCGCTCGCCGTGCTGGTGCTGCCCCTCGACGCGGTCGGCGCCCGCCTGCTCGACCAGTTCCCCGCTGACCTCGCCGTCCTCGCCGCCGCCCTGATCGGGGCGGCCGCCATCGTGGCCCGCAACGCGCGAGCGCGGCTGGTCGCCGCCGCCGTCGCGACGTACGTGGCGGTCCCGTTCCTGCTGCGCGGCGGCCCCGGCCCGGCGCAGCCGTTCTGGCTGCTGGCCGCCAGCACCGCGGCGCTCGGCGCGGTGGGCATGCTCGCGCTGGCCCTGCGCAACGCGCCGCGGCGTCGCGACCGCACCCCGCTGGTGCTGGCCGGCGCGGTCGCGGTCGCAGTGCTCGCGGTGCTCGTGGCGCAGGCCGTCGCGCCGACCTCGCTGCCGCCGCAGTGGCTGGTGCTGGCCACCGGCATGCTCGCGTGGTCGGGTGCGGGCGCCACCAGCCTGCTCGTCATCGCCGCCGGGGTGCAGCACGATCGGCGGCTGCCGCGCCGAGTCGGGCTCGCCTTCGCCACGCTCGCCGGCGCGCACGCGATCGCGCTGGTCACCGGCACCGCGCCGGGAGCCGTCGACGGGCCCGTCGGGCGCATCCTCGAACTCGGCGGCGCCCTGATGCTCGTCGGTGCCGGCGCCGGCTACCTCATCGCGACCGTGCACGGCGTGCGCGGCCGGCTCGCCGCCGCCGAAGCGGCGCTGGGCGCCGCCGCCGACCGGGAGGAGGAGCTGCGCGCAGCGGTCGCCGCCCTCCCCGGTGCCGCCGCCACCGAGCTCCGGCACCTCCTCGACGAGCGCGAGGGCCCGCCCGGCGGTGCCGCCGTCGGCCCGTTGCTGCGCGATCTCGCCGTCGTCCACCGCTCGTCGGGGCTGGCCGTCGAGCTCGACGTCGAACCCGACCTGCGCGTCGGCATGGACCACTGGGCGCTCGGCCAGGTCATCACGAACCTGCTGGTCAACTGCGAGCGGCACGCCCCGGGCGCGCGGGTGTGGCTGCGGGCGAGCCGGCACGACGACCTCGCCCGCGTCGAGGTCGCCGACGACGGGCCCGGGCTGCCCGACGGCGCCGCACCCGAGGTGCTGCGCCAGGGCGAGCACGGGCTCGCGGCCACCGCGGAGATCGTCGGGCGCTACGGCGGCACGTTCACCCTGACCTCGGCCGACGGCGGCTGTGTGGCCACGCTGGAACTACCGGTGCAGCGCAGGGGCTGACGGACCGCCGGGCGTCAGTCCTCCTCGAGCGCCTCGCGCACGGCCAGCAGCTTCGCCGCCGCTTCGCGCACCTCGGTGTCGGGGTCGGACTCGGCGACGATCCCGCAGCCCGCGAACAGCCGGGCGTAGCGCCCGTCGAGCTGCGCGCAGCGCAGCGCGATGCCCAGCTCGCCGTCACCGGACGCGTCCACCCAGCCGACGGGCCCGGCGTAGCGGCCGCGGTCCATGCCCTCCAGCTCGGCGATCAGCGCCACCGCGGCCGAGCGCGGGGTGCCGCCGACCGCAGCCGTCGGGTGCACGGCTTCGGCGAGCAGCAGCAGCGACGGCGGCGCGTCGGCCGGCAGGGTGCCGCGCACGTCGCTGGACAGGTGCGACACGTTCCGCAGCGCCACCACCGACGGCACCTCCGGCACGTCGAGGGACGCGCACAGCGGCCGCAGCGACGCGGTCATGGAGTCGATCGCGAGGGCGTGCTCGTGCCTGTCCTTGGCCGAGGCCAGCAGTCGCTGCGCGACGGCGTCGGCGTCGGCCGCGCCGCCCTCACCGAGCCAGCTGGTGCCCGCCAACACCCGTGCCGAGACGGTGCCCGCCTGGCGGCGGATCAGCAGCTCGGGGGTGGCGCCGACCAGCCCGTCGACGGCGTAGCACCAGCACGTCGGGTAGCGGCGGGCGAGCCCACTCAGCAGGAACCGGCCGTCGAGCGCCTCGTCGGCGACGGCGACGAGATCGTGCGCGAGCGCGGCCTTGTCCAGCTCGCCGCGCTGCATGCGCCGGGCGGCCTCGGCCACCGCGGAGCGGTAGCCGGCCACCGACAGCTCGCCGTCGGCGTAGCGGACGGTGCCGGTGGGCCGCACCGGGCTCACCGACCGCACGGCCGACGGCCCGTCGCCCGCGGAGAACTCGGTGATCCACGAGACGCCGTCGCGGTGCCCCACGACCACGCGCGGCACGACCATCACCGACCCCGGCGAGTCGTCCGCGAACGTGAAGCTGGCGAAGGCGAGCGGGCCGGTGCCAGGGGTGTCCACCTCGTCGCGGACGTCGATGCGGGAGGTGAAGCGGCGCCACCACGCGTCGGCGTCGGCGAACCGCGACGGGCCCTTCCCGCTGAAGCGGGCGACCTCGCCCCACCCGACGACGCCCTCGCCGTCGCGCAGCCAACACAGGGGGTTCTGCGCATCGGGAAGCAGGTCGAGGAGCCGGCCGGGCTCGTCGACGAGCCTGGTCCGGACGCTCAACCCGACGGGTAGCGCGGCGATCGTCACGTTACCGAGGGTAGGAGGATCCGAGGGCGGATGCGCGTCCACCCCACGAGGCGCTGACCACAGCACGTTCGCCGGGCGACTACCCTGACGCGCCGTGACCGCGACGAAGCCGGTGGGTCCGCCCAGCCCCGGCGCCACCGTGACGAAGGTGGCGGACGAGTTCGCCGACCTCCTGCGCCCGGTCTCCCGGCTGTTCCGCAACCGCCTCCCGGAGCTGGTCGCGGGCCTCGCACTGCTGGTCACGGCGCTGGCGGTGTTCGCGGTGGCGGGCGCCGCCGTCGACGACCGGGCGATCGACGCCAACCTCGCGGTCGCCGAGGCCCAGGTGCTCGACGGCTCCACGTTCACCCGCACCCTGGTGCGGTTCACCACCGCCAGGGGCGAGACGATCGTCCCGGAGAACGGTGTCGCCTACCCGCGCGGCACGCAGGTCGGGCAGTCCGTGCCCGTCGAGTACAGCACCGCCGATCCGGAGCGGGTCCGCGTGGCCGGCCGCACGGCACTGGGCCAGTCGGGCACCTTGGCCATCACGGTGCTGATCACGTGGGCGGTGCTGGGCCCGGTGGCGTGGTGGCTGCGCCGCCGTCGCGCCGACCGGGCCGCCGGCTAGACCGGGCTCGCCGCGCGCCACCAGCCCAGCACCTCCTCGACCGCACCCGGCACGGCCACGACCAGCCCGTCCGGCTCCTCGACGGCCAGTGCGCCGGCCTCCTGCGCCAGGCACACGGCGCCGGCGACGTCGCGCTCGCGGTATCCGTCCAGCACGGCGGCCACGGCGTGGCCCAGCGCCACCTCGGTGATGGCCAGGGCGGCCGACCCGAGCACCCGCAGGCCGACGTGCGCGGCGCAGACCTGGGCGAACCGCGTCGCCGTCGACGGCAGCAGCTCGGTGCAGACCAGCCCGCCCGCCGCCGGACGGGTCGTGACCCGTACCGGGATGCCGTTCGCGCGCACCCCGCGGCCGCGGGCCGCCGCGTAGATGTGGGCGCGGCTCGGGTCGGCGATGACCCCGACAACCGGGCCGAACTGGTCCACGAGCGCCAGGCTGTACGCGCACCACGGCAGACCGGCGACGTAGTTCGCGACCCCGTCGACGGGTGCCACCAGCCAGCGGTACGGCGTCGTCGGCGACGCCTCGCCGACGGGCACGCCGGGGAACTCCGCGGCCAGCACTCGGCGGGTGTGCCGCTCGAGCGTGCGGTCGGTGTCGGTGACCCAGTCGTACGGGTACTCCGGCGTGCTCCGGCGGTCCCGGCCCGCGGTCGCGGTGATCACCTCTGCGGCGTCGTTCGCGAGCCTCCCGGCGACGTCGAGCGCGCGGGCGAGCAGGCCCGGTTCCACCGGCGGTGGAGCGGGGACGTCGGGGGAGTGCTGGACCGTCATGCGAACCGAGCGTCACCGTCGCGTGTGTCGCCGATGCGACCGCCAGATGACGTGTCGTGGATCACCCGAGGAAATCGGCCCGCGGGCGGGACTCAGGCGTGGGCGTACGCGCCCGCGTCGAGGTCCTCGACGATCGTGGGCCCCGTGGGGCGCCAGTCGAGCAGCTCCTGCGTGCCGGTGCTCGACGCCGGGGCGTCCATGCCGAAGAAGCGGCCGATCCAGCCGAAGTGGGCCGGCGCGTCCTCGGCCGCGATCGAGGCGGCGGGCACGCCGACGGCGCGTCCGATCGCCTCGGCGATGATCCGCGCCGGGACGCCTTCCTCGGCGACCGCGTGCAGGCGTGCACCCGCAGGTGCCTTCTCGAGCCCGAGGCGGACGAGCCGCGCTGTGTCGGACCGGTGGACCGCCGGCCAGCGGTTCGCGCCGTTCCCCACGTAGCCCGCGACGCCCGTCGTTCGCGCGATGCGGACGAGCTCGGCGACGAAGCCGTGGTCGCCCGCGCCGTGAACGGTCGGCGCGAAGCGCAGGGCGACGGGGTGCACCCCGCGGTCGACGTAGCTCAGCGCGAGGTTCTCGCTGCCGCCTCGGGGTGAGTCGGGACCGTGGGCCGGCGAGTCGTCCTCCTCGGTGGCGGTGCGTCCGCCGGTGCCCAGTACGAGACCGGACGCGACGAGGAAGGGGCGGCCGGAGTCCACGAGGGCCTCCGCGATCGTCTCCACCGCGGCTCGCTCGGCGCTGCTCGAGACGGCCGGGTCGGCGAAGTCGTGCTTGTTGGCCAGGTGGATGACGGCCTCGGCGTCGGCGGCCCCGGCGCGGATGCCGTCGATGTCGTCGAGGTCGCCGCGGCGGACCTCCACGCCCTTGGCCGCGAGGGCGGCCGCGGACGTCGCGGAGCGGGCGAGACCGACCACCTGGTGGCCCGCGGCGAGCAGTTCGTCGACCGTGGCGGAGCCGATCCAGCCGGAGGCTCCCGTGACGAAGACGTGCATGGCAACTCTTTCCGTTGATGTCAGTGCCTGACATCAACGTAACACTCGATGTCAGGCGCTGTCATCACTATGCTCGGCCGATGGCGCGATGGGAGCCGGGCACGCGGGAACGCCTGCAGGCCGCAGCGCTCGAGCTCTACGTCACCCAGGGCTTCGAGCAGACGACCGTCGAGGAGATCGCGCGCGCCGTCGGCCTGACCGAGCGCACCTTCTTCCGGCACTTCGCCGACAAGCGCGAGGTGCTGTTCGACCCGCAGAACCTGCTGCAGCAGGCCTTCCTCGACGCCGTCGACGCGGCCCCGGCCGCAGCGACGCCCCTCGAGGCCGTCGCATCGGCCCTCGACACCGCGGCCGCCTTCTTCGGCGACGAGCGGCGCTCGTGGTCGCGCCGTCGCCAGTCCGTCATCGCCGCGAACCCGGCACTGCAGGAGCGGGAGCTGCTGAAGATGGCGGCGCTGGAGACGTCGGTCGCCCAGGCGCTCCGAACACGCGGCGTCGAGGAACGGGCCGCCGCCCTCGCGGCCGGAGCGTGCGTGTCGGTCTTCGGGGTGGCGTTCGGCCAGTGGATCGCCGAGGGTGAAGAGCGTTCGCTCGCCGACATCCAGCGCGAGGTGCTGGGCGAGCTCGGGTCGGTGGCAGCCGGCCTCGCCGCCGTCGTCGCCGGCCGGGACCGCACCTGAGGCAAGAGTTGGCTCCCTGTTCGGCGGCCCGCCAACCGGGCGACCCGAGCCCGGTCGGCGCGTGGGGGACCGTCACGGCGTGCGCGTCGCGATCGTCTCGGAATGCTTCCTCCCAGTGGTCAACGGCGTCACCAACTCGGTGCTGCGCGTCGTCGAGCACCTCACTGCCGGCGGCCACGAGGTGCTGGTCGTCGCCCCCGGCATGGACGGGCCCACCGAGTACCGGGGCGCCCCGGTCGTGCGGATCCCGTCGCTGGACCTGCCGGTGGTGTCGTCGATGCCGGTCGGCGTGCCGAGCCGGCGGGTGCTGACGGCCCTGCGCGCCTTCCAGCCCGACGTCGTGCACCTCGCGGCGCCGTTCGTGGTGGGCTACCGGGGGCTGCTCGCGGCGCGCCGGCTGGGCGTGCCGACCGTCGCGATCTACCAGACCGACGTCGCCGGTTTCGCCTCGTCGTACGGGCTCGGGCTGACCGCGCGCGCCGCGTGGCGGTGGACGTGCCGGCTGCACGCGCAGGCCGACCGCACGCTGGCCCCGTCCACGTGGGCGACGGAGGCGCTGCGCGCCCGCGGCGTGCCCCGGGTGCACCAGTGGGCGCGCGGGGTCGACACCCGGCGCTTCACCCCGTCCAAGCGGGATGCGGCGCTGCGGGCGGAGCTGGCACCCAAGGGGGAGCTGCTCGTCGGCTACGTGGGCCGGCTGGCGCCGGAGAAGCAGGTGGAGCGGCTGACCGCGCTGCGCGGGCTGCCCGGGGTGCGGCTGGTCGTCGTGGGTGACGGGCCGAGCCGGGCGGGTCTGGCGGCCGCGCTGCCGGAGGCGGAGTTCCTCGGCTTCCGCGACGGCGACGAGCTGGCGAAGGTGTACGCGTCGCTGGACGTCTTCGTCCACACGGGCCCGTCCGAGACGTTCTGCCAGGCCGTGCAGGAGGCGTTGGCGTCGGGGCTGCCGGTGGTGGCGCCGGATGCCGGCGGGCCCCGTGACCTCGTGCTGCCCGGCCGCACCGGCTACCTCGTGCCGCCCCGGCCGGAGGGCGCCGACGCGTCGGATCCCGCGGCCGTCGCCGCCGACGCGACACTGCGTGCTGCGGTGGCGGCGCTGACCGATCCCGCCCTGCGCCGCCGGTTCGGTGCCGCCGCGCGCCAGTCGGTGCTGCGGCGCACCTGGTCCGCGGTGTGCGACGAGCTCGTCGTGCACTACTCGGAGGTGCTCGGCCGCCCCGCCGACACCCGGCGGGCCGCTTGAGGATCGTCCAGCTCGCGAACTTCTACGGGCCGCGGTCGGGAGGCCTGCGCACGGCCCTGCACCACCTCGGCGCCGGGTACGTGGCGCACGGCCACGAGGTGGTGCTGGTGGTGCCCGGCCCGCGGGCCGCGCGCGACCGGCTGGCCGGCGGGATCGACCGGATCACTGTGCCGGCGCCGCTGCTGCCCGGCACCGGCGGCTACCGCGCGGTCGATCCGTGGCGGGTGCAGCGGCTGCTGGAGCGGCTGCGCCCGGACGCGATCGAGGTCTCCGACCGCCTCACCCTGCGCGGGCTGGGCTCCTGGGCGGCCCGGCGCGGTGTGCCGAGCGTCGTCATCTCCCACGAGCGGCTCGATCGGCTGCTCGCCCAGTTCCTGCTGCCGGACCGGGCGGCGCGCCGGGCCGCCGACGCCGCCAACGCGCGGATGGCCGCCGCCTACGACACGGTCGTCGCCACCACGGCGTTCGCCCGCGCCGAGTTCGACCGCATCGGCGCCCCCAACGTCGTGCAGGTGCCGCTGGGTGTCGACCTCACGGCGTTCTCCCCGCGTCACCGCGATCCCGCGCTGCGCGCCGAACTCGCCGCCGGCGCCGAGGCGCTGCTCGTGCACTGCGGGCGGCTGTCGCCGGAGAAGCACCCCGAGCGCAGCATCGACACCGTCGCCGAGCTGACCGCGGCCGGGCACCGGGTCCGGCTCGTCGTCGCCGGCGACGGGCCGCGCCGGCCCGCGCTGGAACGGCGCGCCGGCGAACTGCCCGTCACGTTCCTCGGGTTCGTGCGGGAACGGCCGCGCCTCGCCGCGCTGCTGGCATCCGCCGACGTCTCGCTCGCCCCCGGACCGCACGAGACCTTCGGGCTCTCCGCATTGGAAGCGCTGGCCAGCGGCACCCCGGTGGTGGTGTCGGCGTCGTCGGCGCTGCCGGAGATCGTCGGGTCGGCGCTGGCCGCGCTCGACTCGCCCGCCGCGTTCGCCGCCGGCGTGACCAGCGTGCTCGCCGCCGAGGAAGCCGTGCGCCGAGCCGCCGCCAGGGCCCGCGCGGAGCGCTACGATTGGCCGTCGGCGGTCTCCGGGATGCTGACCACACTCGGCGCTGCGTAGTGGCGCGGTTGGCGCCGTCGGCGGCGCCCGGCACGCTCACCTGGTGAAGAACCCGTTCCCGCGCACGGAATCCCTCTTCGACTCGTCCGGCGAGCTCGCCGAGGTCGATCTGACCGTGCAGCGCGAAGCGTGGGACGCGCTGTGCGGGCCCGCCGCCGGTGGCGTCGTCGCCGCCGTGCTCGCCGAGCCGCAGCGGTACGCGCCACCCGTCCTGCATCAGGTGTCGGCGATCATGTGCGCGGCCGGTCGGCCCGCCGACGGTGCGTTCTGGTTCTACGCCGCCCAGCTCCGCACCCGGTTCGACATCGCGCGTGCCGCCGACGAGACCATCACCGGCATCACCGAAGAGCTGACAGCCGCCTTCGGCCCCGCGATCGACCGGTGGGTGCAGGCGGAGCCGGGACGACAGCGGGACCTGGCCGCCCGCGTCGTCGCGTGGGACCGCGTGACCCCGTACGAGTACGAGCACCGATGGATCAACATGTTCGGCCTCGGCCCCGGCTACTACCGGTACGGCGAGACGTACAGCTACCTGCCTGCGCAGTGGCCGGCCATCGCGGACCGCGTGCGGGCCGAGTTCCTCGCCGCTGCGGAGGACCAGCCGCCTGCCGGCCCCATCGTCGTCAACCCGACCGGCGAGCACGCCGAGATCGACGTCTCCGGCGAGGCCGAGACGATCACCGCACTGCACGGGCCGGACCCGTCCGCGACCGTCGAGGCAGTGCTGGCGGCCCCGCACCGCCACACCCCGCCCGTCCTGTACGCGCTGGCCGCGGCGCTGTTCGCCGGCGGGCGCCGCGAGGAGGGCGCCACCTGGTACTACTCCGCGCAGCTGCGGGCCAGGTTCGACGTGGAGCGCTGCGCCGACCCGACCGTCGAGGGCGCCGTCGCGATCCTGCGCGAGCGCTACGGCGAGCCCATCAACCGGTGGGCGTTCACAGAGGCGAGGGCGCAGTTGCGGACGATCGTCGAGCGCGCGGTGGCGTGGGACCGCGCCACAGCCCACGACTACGACCACCGCTGGATCAACCTGCACGGCATGGGCGCCTTCGGCGTGAGCCCGGGTGAACCGCTGAGCCGCCCCGAGGCGGAGTGGCCGGCCATCGCGGAGCAGGTCCGCACCGACTACCTGACCGGCCTGTACGAGGTCCTGGCGGACCTCGACTGACCGCGAGTTGGCCATCTCGACAGGGCGAGTTGGCCATCCCAGCAGGGTGAGTCGGCCATCTCGCCAGGCCCGTTGCCTGACGTCCCGGCCAACTCGCCCTGCTGAACGGGCCAACTCGCCCTGTTGGGATGGCCAACTCGCCGTCCCGGACGGGGCAACTCGCCGTCCCGGACGGGGCAACTCGCCGTCCTGGGAGGGGCAACTCGCGCTGCGCCGTAGGGTCACCTCCCGTGAGCAGGGCCGAGCTGGACAAGGACCCGCGCGCCGTCGCCGCGATGTTCGACGGGGTGGCGCAGCGGTACGACCTGACCAACACCGTGTTGACGGGTGGGCTGGACCGCCGCTGGCGGGCGTTGACCCGGGAGGCGCTGCGGATCGGGCCGGGGGACCGGGTGCTGGACCTGGCGGCCGGCACCGCGGTGTCGACGGTGGAGCTGCAGCGTTCGGGCGCGTGGTGCGTGGCGGCGGACTTCTCGCTGGGCATGCTGCGGGCGGGCACGTACCGGGCGGTGCCGCGGGTGGCCGGGGACGCGCTCAACCTCCCGTTCGCCGATGCCGTGTTCGACGCGGTGACGGTGCAGTTCGGCATCAGGAACTTCGCCGACACGGGTCGTGCGCTGCGTGAGCTGGCGCGGGTGTCGAAGCCGGGTGGCCGGCTGGTGGTGTGCGAGTTCTCCCGGCCGACGTGGGCGCCGTTCCGCGCCGCGTACTACCTGGGTCTGGAGCGGGTCCTGCCGGCGGTGGCGGATGCGGTGTCGAGCAACCCGCAGGCCTACCGCTACCTGGGCGAGTCGATCCGGGACTGGCCGGCGCAGCCGCGGCTCGCGGCCGTCATCGAGGACGCCGGGTGGGGGCAGGTCGCCTGGCGCGATCTGGTGGGTGGCGCGGTGGCGCTGCACCGGGCCGTGAGAACCGGGTAGAGCGCGCTCGTACCTCGGTGTTTAGACTCGCAACGGACTTCGTGAATTCCTTCACAAGGAGCCGCTGTGGCTGTACCCGTACCCACCACGTCCGACGGGGAGGCCGACGTCATCGTCGTCGGTGCCGGTCCCGCCGGGTCCACTGCTGCCGCCTACCTGGCGCGCGCGGGCCTGGATGTCCTGTTGCTGGAGAAGTCGACGTTCCCGCGCCCGAAGGTGTGCGGCGACGGCTTCACCCCGCGCGGGATGAAGCAGATCATCGATCTGGGCATCGACTGCTCCGAGAAGAACGGCTGGCTGCACAACAAGGGCCTGCGCGTCGTCGGCGGCGGGGTGACCCTCGAGCTGGACTGGCCAACTCTCGCGAGCTTCCCGAACTTCGGGGCGGTGCGCCCGCGCCAGGACTTCGACGAGCTGCTGGTGCGCAACGCCGAGAAGGCGGGCGCCCGGCTGCACGAGGACACGTCGGTCTCCGAGGCGATCCTCGACGACGCCGGTCGAGTCATCGGTGTCACCGGCCACGTCGGCAAGGGCAAGGACAAGGTGCCGGTGAGCTACCGCGCCCCGC
Organism: uncultured Actinomycetota bacterium; assembly: GCA_963727745.1. Taxonomy (GTDB): domain Bacteria; phylum Actinomycetota; class Actinomycetes; order Mycobacteriales; family Pseudonocardiaceae; genus Pseudonocardia. Next base: position 490,365 of record CAVSHL010000010.1, on the reverse strand, counting down.
TCACCCTCGCCTGTGACGGGGTGAGCGCCCGGCTGGCGCTGAGCCTGGGCATGGTGAAGCGCGACGACCGCCCGATGGGCGTCGCGGTGCGCCGCTACTACACGAGCCCGCGCACCCACGACGACTTCCTCGAGAGCCACCTCGAGCTGTGGGACCGCTCGGATCCGGCGAACCCGAAGCTGCTGCCGGGCTACGGCTGGATCTTCGGCATGGGCGACGGCACGTCGAACGTGGGTCTGGGGATCCTGTCGACGTCGAAGGCGTACGGCACCACGGACTACCGGGCGCTGCTGAAGTCGTGGCTCGACGGCACCCCGGACGAGTGGGGCTACCGCGACGAGAACGCGGTCGGCACGGTCGGCGGGGCGGCGTTGCCGATGGGCTTCAACCGCACCCCGCACTACCGGCCGGGGCTGCTGCTCGTCGGCGACGCCGGCGGCATGGTCAACCCGTTCAACGGGGAGGGCATCGCCTACGCGATGGAGTCGGCCGCGGTCGCCTCCCGGGTGGCGGTGCAGGCGCTGGCCCGCTCGGGCGCGTCGGCCGAAGCGGCGCTGGCCGGCTACCCGGCCGCGATGAGCGATGCGCTGGGCAGCTACTACCGGATCGGCAACCTGTTCTCGAAGCTGATCGGCAACCCGACGATCATGGCCATGGCCACGAAGTACGGGCTGCCGCGCGAGACGCTGATGCGGTTCATCCTCAAGCTGCTCGCGAACCTGTACGACCCGCGGGACGGGTCGGTGAGCGACCGCGTCATCGTCGCGATGACCAAGCTCGCGCCCAGCCTGTAGTAAGGGTTGCCTGGCTAGGTCCGGCTTCCTGTCGGTATTTAGGGTCAAACCGCTGGTCGGCATATCGAAGAAGAGGTGCCTGGATTGCTCGACTCCTACCTGCCTCTGGTGTTCCTGTTCGCACTGGCCGGTCTGTTCGCACTGGGCTCCGTGACGGCCGCGCCGTACGTGGGTCCGCGTCGCTACAACCGCGCCAAGCTGGATTCCTACGAGTGCGGCATCGAGCCGTCACCGGATCCGGTGGTGGGCGGCGGGCGCATGCCGGTGGCGTACTACCTGACCGCGATGTTGTTCATCCTGTTCGACATCGAAATGGTCTTCCTGTACCCGTTCGCCGTGAGCGCGGACGCCCTTGGCCTGTTCGGCCTCGTGGAGATCGTGCTGTTCATCGTCACCGTCGGTTTCGCCTACGTCTACGTATGGCGCCGCGGCGGGCTGGACTGGAACTAGGTATCTGACATGGGACTCGAGGAACACCTGCCCAGCGGGGTCCTGCTCACCAGCGTCGAGACGCTCGTGAACTGGACGCGCAAGTCGTCGCTGTGGCCGGCCACGTTCGGGCTGGCCTGCTGCGCGATCGAGATGATGACCACGGGCGCCCCGCGCTACGACCTCGCCCGCTTCGGCATGGAGGTCTTCCGGGCCTCGCCGCGGCAGGCCGATCTGATGATCGTCGCGGGCCGCGTGAGCAACAAGATGGCGCCGGTGCTGCGCCAGATCTACGACCAGATGCCCGAGCCGCGCTGGGTGCTCGCGATGGGTGTGTGCGCCTCGTCGGGCGGCATGTTCAACAACTACGCGGTGGTGCAGGGCGTCGACCACGTCGTGCCCGTCGACATGTACCTGCCGGGCTGCCCGCCGCGCCCGGAGATGCTCATGGACGCGATCCTCAAGATCCACGCCAAGATCATGGACGAGCCGCTGGGCGCCAAGCGGGCCGCGGCGCTGGCCGAGTCCGGCCACAAGACCGAGATGGTCCCGTCGTCGGTGAAGTTCGCGCCCAAGGGTCAGGTCGACGAGAAGCGCAAGGCCGCGCTGCTGCCGCCGCTGGAGGGTGGGAAGTGACCAGCGACGACACGGGGGGCACCTCGAAGGAGTCGGCCGAGCCGACCGGTGGTGCGCAGTCCTCGGCCGAGGCGAGCGGCGCCGACACGGCCGCCCAGCGCGCCGCGGGCGGCGAGGCACCGGCGGCCGGTGAGGTCGAGCAGGCCGCGCAGACCGAGGGCGGCACCCGCCTGCCGGCGCCGCCGGCGCGCGACCGCGAGGGCATGTTCGGCGTGCAGGGCACCGGTGACACGTCCGGTTTCGGCGGCCTGCGCCTGCCCGGCTACGCGCCGGCGCCCGCGGAGCGCCCGTTCGGCGGCTGGTTCGACGAGTTCGCCGACGACTTCGCCACCGCGCTGGACGAGCACGGCATCGGCCGCGCGGCGATCCAGCAGATCACCGTCGACCGCGACGAGATCACCTTCTACGTGCGCCGCGAGGCGATCGTCGAGATCTGCCGCACCCTGCGCGACGACCAGTACCTGCGCTTCGAGCTCTGCTCGTCGGTCTCGGGCGTCGACTACGGGGTGGACGTGCCGCAGCGGCTGCACGTGGTCTACCAGCTGCTGTCGATGACCCACCGCCGCCGGATCCGCCTCGAGGTGGCCGTCGACGTCGAGGACGCGCACGTGCCGAGCGTCGTGGAGGTCTACCCGACGGCCGACTGGCACGAGCGCGAGACCTACGACATGTTCGGCATCGTCTTCGACGGGCACCCGGCACTCACCCGGATCCTCATGCCGGACGACTGGGACGGGTTCCCGCAGCGCAAGGACTACCCGCTCGGCGGCATCCCCGTCGAGTACAAGGGCGCGGAGATCCCCCCGCCGGACGAAAGGCGTGCGTACTCATGACCGAGACCCACGACGACGTCTACGCCGCCCAGGAGACCGCGACCACCGAGGGCACCGTCTACACGGTCACCGGTGGCGACTGGGACACGTTGATCGACGAGGAGCACGACGACCGCATCGTCATCAACATGGGCCCGCAGCACCCGTCGACGCACGGGGTGCTGCGGCTGGTGCTGGAGCTCGAGGGCGAGACCGTCCAGCAGGCCCGCTCGGTGATCGGTTACCTCCACACCGGCATCGAGAAGAACTGCGAGTACCGCAACTGGACCCAGGGCGTCACCTTCGTGACGCGCATGGACTACCTCGCGCCGATCTTCAACGAGGTGGGCTACTGCCTCGCGGTGGAGAAGCTGCTCGGCATCGAGCCGCCGAAGCGCGCCACGATCGGCCGCGTCCTGCTGATGGAGATCAACCGGATCGGCTCGCACCTGGTGTGCCTGGCCACCGGCGGCATGGAGCTGGGCGCGCTCACCGGCATGACGGCCGGCTTCCGCGAGCGCGAGGAGGTGCTGCACCTGCTGGAGTTCCTCACCGGCCTGCGCATGAACCACGCGTTCGTGCGGCCGGGCGGGCTCGCGCAGGACATGCCCGACGGCTGGTTCGAGAAGGTCACCGACTTCGTCGCGCTCATGCGCGAGCGGCTCCCGCAGTACGACAAGCTGCTCACCGGCCAGACGATCTGGCGGCAGCGCCTGGAGAACGTCGGCTACCTGCCGGTGGACGGGTGCCTGGCGCTGGGCGCCACGGGCCCGATCCTGCGGTCGGCCGGCCTGCCCTGGGACCTGCGCAAGACGGAGCCGTACTGCGGCTACGAGGAGTACGACTTCGAGGTGCCGGTGGCGGCGGAGGGCGACTGCTACGCCCGCTACCGCGTGCGCCTCGCCGAGATCCACGAGTCGCTCAAGATCATCGAGCAGGCCGCGGCGAAGCTGCAGGACAACCCCGGGCCGGTGATGGTGGCCGACCGCAAGGTGGCCTGGCCCGCGCAGCTGTCCATCGGCGGTGACGGCATGGGTAACTCGCTCGAGCACGTCCGCAAGATCATGGGCCAGTCGATGGAGTCGCTGATCCATCACTTCAAGCTGGTCACCGAGGGCTTCCACGTGCCGGCCGGCCAGGTGTACTCGGTCGTCGAGTCGCCGCGCGGCGAGCTGGGCTTCCACCTGGTGTCCGACGGCGGCACGCGGCCGCTGCGCGTGCACGTGCGCGAACCCAGCTTCGTGAACCTGCAGACGATGCCCGCGATGAGCGAGGGCGGCATGGTCGCCGACGTCATCGCGGCCGTCGCGTCGATCGACCCCGTCATGGGAGGTGTGGACCGGTGACACGTCGCCCGGAGCGCAGCGAGGACGCCAGATGACACGGCCCGAGGGCAACCCGGAGATCAACGCGCCGCGGGCCGTGGCGCCCGACGAGGTCGTCTTCGACGGCCCGGCCGACCAGCCGATCGTCTCCCCGGTGTTCGACGAGGTCACTCGGCAGCGCACCAAGGAGATCATCGCCCGGTACCCGCAGTCGCGGTCGGCGCTGCTGCCGCTGCTGCACCTGGTGCAGTCGGTGGAGGGGCACGTCAGCCAGGCGGGCATCCGCTACTGCGCCGACGCGCTGGAGCTGACCACCGCCGAGGTCTCCGCGGTCGTGACGTTCTACACGATGTACAAGCGCACGCCGTGCGGCGAGCACCTGGTGAGCGTCTGCACCAACACGCTGTGCGCAGCGCTCGGCGGCGACGCGATCTTCGAGCGGCTCTCCGAGAAGCTCGGGGTCGGCCACGAGGAGACCGCGGGCGAGCCCGGCACCACCGGTTCGGTCACGATCGAGAAGGCCGAGTGCCTGGCCGCGTGCGACTTCGCACCGATGCTGCAGGTCAACTACGAGTTCTACGACAACCAGACCGTCGAGTCCGCAGAGGCACTGGTCGCCGCGCTGCAGCGCGGCGAGAAGCCGGCGCCCACGCGCGGCGCGGCCCTCACCGACTTCCGCACGGTCGAGCTGGAGCTGTCCGGGATCTTCCCCGACCTCACGGCGAGCGTGGCCGGCCCGTCCCGGGCAGCCGAGACGCTGCGCGGGGTCGAGCTGGCCGCCGAGCGCGGCTGGGAGGCCCCGGCGACGCCCGACGAGATGCCCGCGTTCCCGGCGCTGCAGGAGAAGAAGTGAGTGAAACACCTGTGACGGAGACGCCGGCGGGCGCCGACCCGCTCGTCCCGGTGCTCACCCGCAACTGGGGCGCCGAGAACTCCTGGACGATGGCCGGTTACGAGGAGGCGGGCGGCTACCAGCCGTTGCGCCACGCGCTGACCGCGCACCCCGACCAGCTGATCAGCCTCATCAAGGACTCCGGCCTGCGCGGCCGTGGCGGCGCAGGCTTCCCGACGGGCATGAAGTGGAGCTTCATCCCGCAGGGCCCCACGGGCGCGGGCGCCAAGCCCAAGTACCTCGTGATCAACGCCGACGAGGGCGAGCCGGGCACCTGCAAGGACATCCCGACGATGATGGCCGACCCGCACTCGCTGGTCGAAGGCTGCATCATCACCAGCTACGCGATCCGCGCGAACTTCTGCGCGATCTACATCCGCGGCGAGGCGCTGCACTGCATCCGCCGGGTGCGCAACGCCGTCGAGGAGGCCTACGCCAAGGGCTACCTGGGCAAGGACATCCTCGGCAAGGGCTTCGACCTCGACATCGTGGTGCACGCCGGTGCCGGCGCCTACATCTGCGGTGAGGAGACGGCGCTGCTCGACTCCCTGGAGGGTCGGCGCGGCCAGCCGCGGCTCAAGCCGCCGTTCCCGGCCACCTCCGGCCTGTACGCGTCGCCCACAGTGGTGAACAACGTGGAGACGATCGCGTCGGTTCCCTTCATCGTGGCCGGCGGGAGCGACTGGTTCCGGTCGATGGGCACCGAGAAGAGCCCCGGCCCGAAGATCTACTCGCTGTCGGGGCACGTCGAGCGGCCCGGCCAGTACGAGGCCCCGCTGGGCGTCACGCTGCGCCAGCTGCTGGAGATGGCCGGCGGCATGAAGGACGGCATCCCGCTGAAGTTCTGGACCCCGGGCGGCTCGTCCACCCCGATGTTCACGACCGAGCACCTCGACGTGCCGCTGGACTTCGAGGGCGCCGCCGGTGCGGGCTCGATGCTCGGTACCACCGCGGTGCAGATCTTCAACGAGACCGTCAGCGTGCCGTGGGCGGTCATGAAGTGGACCGAGTTCTACAAGCACGAGAGCTGCGGGAAGTGCACACCCTGCCGGGAGGGCACCTACTGGCTGGTGCAGATCCTGGAGCGCATGGTGCACGGCGAGGGCACCGAGGCCGACATCGACACGATGGTCGACATCTGCGACAACATCCTCGGCCGCTCGTTCTGCGCGCTCGGTGACGGCGCCACCAGCCCGATCACCAGCGCGATCAAGTACTTCCGCCAGGAGTTCCTGGACCTGATCGCGGCACAGCCCGCGGTCGCCCATAAGGGACACACACAGCCGGAGCAGCTGGCCGATCTCACGGGGGCATCCGCATGACTCTCGCGCCGGAGGAGCAGAAGGCGCCCGTGCCCGACGGGTACGTGCGCCTGACCATCGACGGTCGGGAGATCGACGCCCCCAAGGGCGAGATCCTCATCCGCACGTGCGAGCGGCTCGGCATCATCGTGCCGCGGTTCTGCGACCACCCGCTGCTGGACCCGGCCGGTGCCTGTCGTCAGTGCCTCGTCGAGGTGGAGATGGGCGGCCGGCCGATGCCGAAGCCGCAGGCCAGCTGCACGATGACAGTCGCCGACGGCATGGTCGTCAAGACCCAGCACACCTCGCCCGTCGCCGACAAGGCGCAGCAGGGCGTGATGGAGCTGCTGCTGATCAACCACCCGCTCGACTGCCCGATCTGCGACAAGGGCGGCGAGTGCCCCCTGCAGAACCAGGCGATGACGAGCGGGCGCACCGACTCGCGGTTCGTCGAGACGAAGCGGACGTTCCCGAAGCCGCTGCCGATCTCCTCGCAGGTGCTGCTGGACCGGGAGCGCTGCGTGCTCTGCCAGCGCTGCACCCGCTTCTCCGAGGAGATCGCCGGCGACCCGTTCATCGAGCTGCTGGAGCGCGGCGCGAAGCAGCAGATCGGGGTGGCGGCCGACAAGCCGTTCCAGAGCTACTTCTCCGGCAACACGATCCAGATCTGCCCGGTCGGCGCGCTCACGAGCGCGGCGTACCGGTTCCGGTCGCGGCCGTTCGACCTGCGGTCCACCCCGGGCGTCAGCGAGTTCGACTCCAGTGGCTCCGCGATCCGCGTCGACACCCGGCGCGGCACCGTGATGCGGCGCCTCGCGGGCAACGACCCCGAGGTCAACGAGGAGTGGCTGGACGACCGCGCGCGCTTCGCCTTCCGGTACCTGACCTCGGCCGGCCGGATCACGCGGCCGATGGTGCGCCGCGAGAACGGGCAGCTGGAGGAGACCTCCTGGACCGAGGCGCTCACCGCGGCCGCCGAAGGCCTCGCCGCGGCGAGGTCCGGCGGCATCGGGGTGCTGGCCGGTGGCCGGCTCACCGTCGAGGACGCCTACGCGTACGGCAAGTTCGCCCGCGTCGCCGCGGGCACCAACGACGTCGACTTCCGGGCCCGCCCGCACTCGAACGAGGAGCTGGACTTCCTCGCCGCGCACGTCGTGGGCACCGCCCCCGAGCACCTGAGCTTCTCCGCTCTGGAGGCCGCGCCCGCTGTGCTGTGCGTGGCGCTGGAGCCGGAGGAGGAGGCGCCCATCGTCTACCTCCGGCTGCGCAAGGCCGCTCGCAAGCACGATCAGCGCGTCTTCCACCTCGGCCAGTGGACCACCCCCGCCGTCGAGCGCACCTCGCTCTCGACGGGCGCGGCGAACCCCGCCGCGAAGGACAACCTGGTGCCCTCGGTGCCCGGCGCGGAGGCGGCGGTGCTCGCCGATCTCCCCGAGCACGTGACCGAGGCACTCGGCGACCCGGGCGCGGTCATCCTGGTCGGTGAGCGCGCCGCCGAGGTGTCGGGCCTGTACTCGGCGGTCTCGGCGCTGGCCACCCGCACCGGAGCGACCGTGGGCTGGATCCCGCGGCGCGCCGGCGAGCGCGGCGCGCTGGACGCCGGTGCCGCACCGAACCTGCTCCCCGGTGGCCGCCTGGTCACCGATGCCGCAGCTCGCGCCGAGATCGAGCAGGCGTGGAAGCTGCCGGCCGGCACCATCCCCGCCACGGTCGGTCGCGACACCGACGAGATCCTCGCGGCGGCCGCCATCGGCGACCTCGCGGCGCTCGTCGTCGGCGGGCTGGACCCGAACGACCTGGCCGACCCGGCCGCCGCCCTCGACGGGCTGCGCGAGGTCGGCTTCCTGGTGAGCCTGGAGCTGCACTCCTCGGCCGTCACGGACCTGGCCGACGTGGTGCTCCCCGTCGCCCCGGACGCGCAGCGCGCCGGCAGCTACGTCTCGTGGGAGGGGCGGCGCCGCGAGTGGGTGCCCGCACTGGACGCGAGCGGCGTGCTGCCCGACTGCCGGGTGCTCGACACTCTGGCCGTCGAGATGGACGCGGACCTGTTCACCCAGACCCCGGCCGCTGCGGCCGGTCAGCTGGCCCGTCTCGGTGGCGTCGCGCGCACCGCCGCGGCACCGACCGTCGCCGAGTCCTCGCCGGCAGTGCCCGCCTTCGGGCAGGCGGTGCTCGCCACTTGGCGGCAGCTGGTCGATGCCTCGTCGATGTCGGTCGACGAGCCGGCGCTGGCCGGCACCGCGCGGTCGTCGGTCGTGCGCGTCAACGCCGCGACGGCGGAACGGCTCGGGCTCACCGAGGGCGAGCCCGCCACCGTGCGCACCGAACGCGGCGCGATCACGTTGCCGGTGGCGCTGGCCGATCTCCCAGACGGTGTCGTGTGGCTGCCGGCCAACGCCGAGAACTCCCGCGTCCGCGCCACTCTGGGCGCCGGCCACGGTGACCTGGTTGGGGTGTCCGCATGAGCAACACGTGGTTGGCGCAGGCGCCGGACGGCGGCGGCATGACCGAGACGCAGCGCCTGCTGGCCGACGACCCGATCTGGCTGATCCTGCTGAAGGTCGTCGCGCTGTTCGCCATCGGCGTGGTCCTGACGCTCGTCATGATCAACGCGGAGCGCAAGGTCGTGGGTCGGATGCAGCAGCGTCCGGGCCCGAACCGGGTGGGCCCCGGTGGGTGGCTGCAGAGCCTCGCCGACGGGCTCAAGCTGGCGTTCAAGGAAGACATCATGCCGGTGATGGCGGACAAGCGGGTGTTCTTCATCGCCCCGGTCATCGCCACCATTCCGGCGTTCGTGGCGTTCTCGGTGATCCCGTTCGGGGGCAAGGTCTCGATCTTCGGCGAGGAGACCGTTCTCCAGCTGGTCGATCTCCCGGTCGGGGTGCTGGTCGTGCTGGCCTGCTCGTCGGTCGGTGTCTACGGGATCGTGCTCGGCGGCTGGGCGTCCGGCTCGCCGTATCCGCTGCTGGCGGCGCTGCGGTCGGCGGCTCAGGTGATCTCCTACGAGATCGCGTTGGGGCTGTCGATCGTCGGGGTGATCCTCTACTCGGGGTCGTTGTCGACGGCGGACATCGTGGCGGGGCAGGCGTTCGGGTGGAACGCGTTGTTGCTGGCGCCGAGCTTCATCGTGTTCGTGATCGCGATGGTGGGGGAGACCAACCGGGCGCCGTTCGACTTGCCGGAGGCGGAGTCGGAGCTGGTGGGTGGGTTCCACACCGAGTACAGCTCGTTGAAGTTCGCGCTGTTCTTCCTGGCCGAGTACGTGAACATGGTGACGGTCTCGGCGATGGCGACCACGCTGTTCCTGGGTGGCGGCACGATCCCGTGGTTGCCGAACCTGTGGGACGGGTTCGACTCGGGGTGGTTCCAGTTCCTGGCGTTCCTGGTGAAGACGAGCATCTTCTTGTTCGTGTTCATCTGGTTGCGGGGCACGTTGCCGCGGTTGCGGTACGACCAGTTCATGCGCCTGGGCTGGAAGGTGCTGGTGCCGGGCAGCCTGTTGTGGATCCTGGCGATCTTCGCGATCCGTACGTTGCGGCAATCCGGGTTCGGGGTGTCCGGCGTGTTGATCACGGTAGGCATCGCACTGGTGATCGTGTTGGCGGTCGCGTTCGCGGTGCCGGACCGGCAGGTCGACACCGATCCCGTGATCGAGCTGGCGTCGGACTTCCCGGTGCCGCCGATCGATCTCGCCGTCCCCGACCGCAAGAAGCGCAAGCCACGCGCCACGACGGTCGACGCCGCACCGCCGGAACCCGCGGCCGTGGGCGCTTCCTCGAAGGAGAACGACGATGCTTGAGTTCTTCAAGGGCTTCGGGGTCACCTTCTCGACGATGTTCAAGAAGGTCGTCACCGAGGAGTACCCGGAGAACTTCCCCCCGGCGGCGCCCCGCTACCACGGCCGCCACCAGCTCAACCGGCATCCCGACGGGCTGGAGAAGTGCGTCGGGTGCGAGCTGTGCGCCTGGGCGTGCCCGGCCGACGCGATCTACGTCGAGGGTGGCGACAACACCGAGGAGGCCCGCTACTCCCCGGGTGAGCGCTACGGCGCGATCTACCAGATCAACTACCTGCGCTGCATCGGCTGCGGCCTGTGCATCGAGGCCTGCCCCACGCGGTCGCTCACGATGACGAACTTCTACGAGCTGGCCGACGACAACCGGCAGGACCTGATCTTCACCAAGGAACAGCTCATGGCGCCGCTGCTGCCCGGCATGGAGCAGCCGCCGCACCCGATGCGGCTCGGCGACAACGAGCAGGACTACTACGTGCAGGGCCCGACGCTCGCCAAGGCCGGCCACCCGTCCGATCCGGTGGGGGAGCAGGTCAAGTGATCGTCCAACTGCTTGCCCAGGCGCCCGCCGGTGAGGTCATCGGCCTCGGCGAGACCATCACCTTCTGGATCATGGGCGCGTTCGCCCTGCTCGGCGCGCTGGGCATGGTGTTCGCCCGCAACGCCATCCACTCGGCGCTGTGCCTGGCCGGCACGATGCTCTCGCTCGCCGTGCTCTACATGATCCAGAACGCGCCGTTCCTCGGGTTCGTGCAGATCATCGTCTACACGGGCGCCGTGATGATGCTGTTCCTGTTCGTGCTCATGCTGGTGGGCCGCGACAGCTCCGACTCGGTGGTCGAGGTGCTGCGCGGGCAGAAGCTCGCCGCGCTGGTGATCGGGGTCGCGTTCGCGGTGCTGCTGGTCGGGGCCATCGGCGGCGCGCTGTTCACGGCGCCGTCGTTCGGGCTGCCGGCCGACGAGGGGGCGGGCGGCAACGTCACCGGCCTCGGCGCGCTGATCTTCACCAAGTACCTGTTCGCGTTCGAGCTCACGTCGGCGCTGCTGATCACCGCCGCGCTCGGCGCGATGGTGCTGGCGTTCGCGCAGACCAAGGGGCAGAACAAGCGTGGCCAGCGCGCCACCGTGATCGCCCGGCTGCGCGGCGAGCACGACCGCATCTCCCCGCTGCCCGGCCCCGGTGTCTTCGCCACCGGCAACTCGGTGGCGGTGCCGGCGCTGCTGCCCGACGGGTCGATCGCGCCGGAGTCGATCTCGTCGATCATCGACGCGACCCCCATCGAGCCGTTCGACGAGCAGCTGCCCGATGCGCGCTCCCTGACCGGCCGCCGGGAAGGTGATGAGGCGTGAGTCCCACGAACTACCTGCTGCTCTCGGCGCTGCTGTTCTCCATCGGCGCCGTCGGGGTGCTGGTGCGCCGCAACGCGATCGTCGTGTTCATGTGCATCGAGCTGATGCTGAACGCGGTGAACCTGACGCTGGTCACGTTCGCCCGCATGAACGGCGGCCTGGACGGCCAGGTGATGGCCTTCTTCGTGATGGTGGTGGCAGCCGCCGAGGTCGTGGTCGGGCTCGCGATCATCATGTCGATCTTCCGCACCCGCCGATCCTCCTCGATCGACGACGCGAACCTCCTGAAGTACTAGTGCTTACCCGCCCCGGGCCTCCTCCGTCGGCCCTTCCATCCCCCACAAGAGGCCTCGAGTAATGACAGAGCTCCCCGAGATCGGTGCCGCGACCGGTGTCGCGTCCCTGGCCTGGCTGCTGTTCGTGCTGCCGGCGCTGGGTGCGCTGGTGCTGTTCGTCACCGGACGGCGTGCGGACCGCTGGGGCCACTGGCTGGGCGTGCTGACGGTCGTCGCGTCGTTCGTCATCGGCCTGCTGATCTTCCTGGAGACCACCGGCCTGCCGGAGGCGCAGCGCACCCGCGAGCTGTCGCTGTTCCAGTGGATCGGCGTCGCCGGGCTGCACGTCGACTTCGGCCTGCGGCTCGACCCGCTGTCGCTGACGTTCGTGCTGCTCATCACCGGTGTCGGATCGCTGATCCACATCTACTCCACCGGCTACATGGGCCACGATCCCGGCCGGCGGCGGTTCTTCGCGCAGCTGAACCTGTTCGTCGCGGCGATGCTGGTGCTCGTCCTGGGCAACAACTTCGTGATGCTCTACCTCGGCTGGGAGGGCGTCGGTCTGGCGTCGTACCTGCTGATCGGCTTCTACCAGGACCGCCCGTCGGCAGCCACGGCCGCCAAGAAGGCGTTCATCATGAACCGCGTCGGTGACGTGGGCCTGGCGCTGGCGATCTTCCTGCTGTGGACGAACCTCGGCACCGTCCAGTACTCCGAGGTGTTCGAGCGGGCCGGGCAGCTGTCGCCCGGAACCCTCGTCGCGATCGCGGTGCTGCTGCTGCTCGGCGCGTGCGGCAAGTCGGGCCAGTTCCCGCTGCAGTCGTGGCTCCCCGACGCCATGGAGGGCCCGACCCCGGTCTCGGCCCTCATCCACGCGGCGACGATGGTCACCGCGGGCGTCTACCTCATCGCCCGCACGCACCCGCTGTACGACCTCACCGAGACCGGCCGCCTGGTCGTCACGCTGGTCGGGGTGATCACCCTGCTGCTCGGGGCGATCATCGGCTGCGCGTACGACGACATCAAGAAGGTGCTCGCGTACTCCACGGTCAGCCAGATCGGCTACATGATCCTGGCCGTGGGCCTCGGCCCGGCCGGCTACGCGCTCGGCATCCTGCACCTGCTCACCCACGGCTTCTTCAAGGCCGGCCTGTTCCTCGGAGCCGGCTCGGTCATGCACGCCATGAACGACAACGTCGACATGCGCCACTACGGCGGGCTCTTCAAGCACATGAAGATCACGTCGATCACGTTCCTGCTGGGCTACCTGGCCCTGATCGGCTTCCCGTTCCTGTCCGGCTACTTCTCCAAGGACGCGATCATCGAGGCCGCGTTCGGCGCGCCGGGCTGGCAGGGCTGGGTGTTCGGCGGGGCCGCCACCCTGGCCGCCGGGCTCACCGCGTTCTACATGACGCGGCTGGTGCTCATGACGTTCTTCGGCGAGGAGCGCTGGAAGGACCTCAAGAGCGAGGACGGCAGGGACTACCACCCGCACGAGTCGCCGGCGTCGATGACGGTGCCGATGATGCTGCTGGCGGCCGGCTCGGTCTTCGCCGGTTTCCTGCTCACCAACGGCGAGCTGCTCGCGCACTGGCTCAGCCCGTCGCTCGGTGAGCTGCAGGAGGCCGAGGCCCACGCCGGAGCCATGCCGCACGCGCTCGTCCCGTGGTTGGTGGTGGGCTTCTCCGCGCTGGGCGTGCTGATCGCCTACCTGCTGGTCGGGCGCCGCCCGACGCCGGTCGAGCGGCCCGAGAAGGTGTCGTGGCCGGTGCGCGCCGCGCGCAGGGACCTCTACGCCAACGCGCTCAACGAGGCACTGTTCGAGAGGCCAGGGCTCGCCCTCACCGCCGGTTTCGTCGCCACCGACGACCGCGGCGTGGACGGCGTGGTCAACGGTGCCGGCTCGCTGCTGTCCGGCAGCTCGAGCGTGCTGCGCAGGGCACAGACCGGATTCGTCCGCTCCTACGCGCTGTCGATGCTCGGGGGCTCGCTCCTCGTCGTCGCCGCGCTGCTGGCGGTGCGGTTCGCATGAACGGAGGCATCGTGCTCCTGATCCTGCTGCTGCTCCCACTGGTGGGAGCGGCGGTGGTGGGTTCGATGGCGAGCAACCAGCGCGCCGCGAAGCTCACCGCGTTCGCGTTCGCGATCGTCGAGCTGGTGCTCACGGCCGTCGCGTGGTTCTCCTACTCGGTGCCCGCCGCCGCGTCCGGCACCCGGTTCCAGCTGGAGCTCGCAGTCGACTGGATCCCGGCCTTCGGCACCCGCTTCGCCCTCGGCGTCGACGGCATCGCGCTTGTGATGCTGGCGCTGATCGCGGTGCTCGTGCCGATCGTGCTGGGCTTCTCGTGGGAGGAGAAGCTCCCCGAGGGCCGCACCGTCTCGGGCCTGATGGCGCTGATCCTGGCCACGCAGGGCCTGCTCGTCGGGGTGTTCGCCGCCACCGACGTCTTCCTGTTCTACGTGTTCTTCGAGGCCATGCTGATCCCGATGTACTTCCTCATCGGACGCTTCGGCGGGCCGCGCCGGCAGTACGCGGCGGTGAAGTTCTTCCTGTACTCGCTGCTCGGCGGGCTGATCATGCTCGCGTCGGTGATCGGGCTGTTCGTGGTGAGCGGCCAGAGCCTCGGCAAGGGCACGTTCACCTGGACCGAGCTGCAGCAGCTGGCCGGGAGCCTGCCGGAGTCCACCCAGATCTGGCTGTTCCTCGGCTTCTTCGTCGCCTTCGCGATCAAGGCGCCGCTGGTGCCGTTCCACACCTGGCTGCCCGACGCCGGTGAGCAGGCTCCCGTCGGGGCCGGCGTGCTGCTCGTCGGCGTGCTCGACAAGGTCGGCACGTTCGGCTTCCTGCGCTACTGCCTGCCGCTGTTCCCGCTGGCCTCGCAGCGGCTCGCGCCGCTCGTGCTCGTCCTCGCGGTGATCGGCATCATCTACGCCGGTCTGCTGGCCGTCGGGCAGACCGACATGAAGCGCTTCGTGCCCTACACCTCGATCGCCCACTTCGGGTACATCGCGCTGGGCATCTTCGCCTTCTCCACGCAGTCGTTCGCCGGCTCGACGCTCTACATGGTCAACCACGGCCTCTCGACGGGCATGCTCTTCATCGTCATCGGCCTGCTCGTCGTGCGCGGCGGCTCGACGCTGATCGCCGACTACGGCGGCGTCCACAAGGTGGCGCCGCTGCTCGCCGGCACGTTCCTCGTCGCCGTGCTGGCGTCGCTGGCGCTGCCGGGCACCAACTCGTTCGTCAGCGAGTTCCTGGTGCTGATCGGGTCGTTCCCGCGGGAGCCGGTCTACACGATCATCGGGACCGTCGGCATCATCGTCGCCGCCCTGTACGTGCTGTGGCTCTACCAGCGCACGATGCAGGGCCCGCTGCGCGGTACCGCCGTGCTGGGCGCCGTGGGTGGCCCGGGCACGGTGATGGACCCCGACGTCGCGGCCGCCAAGGGTGCCTTGTTCGGCGATCTCGGCAAGCGCGAGATCGCCGTGCTCACCCCGCTGATCGTGCTGATCCTCGCGCTCGGGTTCTTCCCGGGGCCGGTCCTCGACGTGATCACCCCGTCCGTGCAGTCCACGCTGACCGAAGTGGGTCTGGTCGACCCGGTGGGAGGTCTCCGGTGAACCCGGCCCAACTGACGCCGCTGTCGGCCCCCGAGATCAACTACGGGGCGCTGCTGCCGATCCTGATCATCCTCGGCGCCGCGTGCGCCGCGGTGCTGGTGGAGGCGTTCCTGCCGCGGCACCAGCGCTGGCCGTCCCAGGTGGCGCTGTCGCTGGTCTCGATCGCCGCGGCCGGGATCGCACTCGGCGTGCACGCCAGCAACTCGACCGTCGACGGCCTCACCGCCGCCGGCGCGACCAACGCCGTCACGATCGCCGGCGCACTGTCGGTCGACCGGCCGACGATGTTCCTGTGGGGCACCCTGCTCGCGCTCGGGCTGGGCAGCATCCTGCTCATCGCCGACCGGTCGGTGGAGCCCGGCGGCGCGTTCCTCCCGTCGGCGATGGAGCGGGCGGCCGTCGGCGGCCGCATCAGCGCTGCCTCGGGCGGCGGCGAGGACCGCGGCTACGGTTCGCCCGACCAGGCGCCGACCATGCAGACCGAGGTCTTCCCGTTCGTGCTGTTCGCGCTCGGCGGCATGATGACGTTCGTCGCGGCGAACGACCTGCTGACGATGTTCATCGCGCTCGAGGTGCTGTCGCTGCCGCTGTACCTGATGTGCGGGCTCGCGCGCCGGCGCCGGCTGCTGTCGCAGGAAGCCGCGGTCAAGTACTTCCTGCTCGGCGCCTTCGCCTCGGCGTTCTTCCTGTACGGGCTCGCGCTGATGTACGGGTACGCGGGCTCGGTGCGGTTCAGCGACATCGGGTCCGCGCTCGCCACCTCCCCGCGGTCGGACGCGCTGCTGTTCGCCGGCCTCGCGCTGCTGGTGGTGGGCCTGATGTTCAAGGCGTCGGTGGCGCCGTTCCACACGTGGACGCCCGACGTCTACCAGGGCGCGCCCACGCCCGTCACGGCGTTCATGGCGGCCTGCACGAAGGTCGCGGCGTTCGGCGGCATCGCCCGCGTGCTGTTCGTCGCGTTCGGCGACGCGCGTTGGGACTGGCGGCCGGTCCTCTGGGGCATCGCGATCATCTCGATGGTGGTCGGCGCCGTGCTCGGGCTCACCCAGACCGACGTGAAGCGCATGATCGCCTACTCGTCGATCGCGCACGCCGGCTTCATCCTGCTCGGTGCGATGTCCATCACAGCCGAGGGCACGTCGGGCACGCTGTTCTACCTGCTCGCCTACGGCTTCACCACCGTCGCGGTGTTCGGGGTGATCAGCCTGGTGCGCGACGCCGACGGCGAGGCCACCACGATGTCGCAGTGGGCCGGGCTGGCGAAGCGCTCGCCGGTGCTCGCCGGAGTGATGACCTTCCTGCTGCTCGCCCTCGCCGGCATCCCGCTGACCAGCGGATTCACCGCCAAGTTCGCCGTGTTCGCCGCCGCGCTCGGTGACGGGATGTCGATCCTCGTGGTGATCGCGCTGGTCGCCAGCGCCATCGCGGCGTTCTTCTACCTCCGGCTCGTGGTGCTCATGTACTTCAGCGAACCGCTGGAGAACGGGCCCGTCGTGGTCGTCCCCGGGGCGTTCACCACCGCGGCCATCACCCTCGGTGTGCTGGTCACTCTGGTGCTCGGGGTGCTGCCAACACTGGCCTTGGGCTGGGCAAGCGCCGGCGGGTTCGTAGGCTAGTGGTGTGAACAGCAGCGCAGTGGCAGGAGTCGAGCTCGGCGATCCGCAGCTCGCCGAGGCCGTCGGGGCCGGGATGACAGCAGTGGAGGCGCTGCTGCACCGCGAGGTGCACAGCGGCTACGACTTCGTCACGGAGACGTCGCTGCACCTCATCGACGCCGGTGGGAAGCGGTTCCGGCCGCTGTTCACCCTGCTGGCCGCGCACGTCGGTCCGCAGCCGGAATCGCCCGACGTGATCACGGCGGCGGCCGCGGTGGAGATGGTGCACCTGGCCACGCTCTACCACGACGACGTGATGGACTCGGCCACGATGCGCCGCGGCGCGGAGAGCGCGAACTCCCGCTGGGACAACAGCGTCGCGATCCTCACCGGCGACTTCCTGTTCGCGCACTCGTCCCGGCTGCTGGCCGACCTGGGCCCCGACGCCGTGCGGATCATCGCCGAGACGTTCGCCGAGCTCGTCACGGGGCAGATGCGCGAGACCCGCGGGCCCGCGGCCGGCGACGACCCGATCGCGCACTACCTCGACGTGATCGCCGAGAAGACCGGTTCGCTGATCGCCACGTCCGGTCGCTTCGGGGGCATGTTCTCCGGCGCCTCCGGCGAGCAGATCGACTCGCTGCAGCGCTTCGGCGCCATCATCGGCACCGCCTTCCAGATCTCCGACGACATCATCGACATCGCCTCGCCCACCGACAGCTCCGGCAAGACGCCGGGCACCGACCTGCGCGAGGGCGTGCACACGCTGCCGATCCTGTACGGGCTGCGCGGCACCGACGCGGGCGCGGAGCGGCTACGGGAGCTGCTCGTCAAGCCGCTCGAGGACGACGCCGAGGTGGAGGAGGCGCTCGCCATCCTGCGCGACGGCAGCGGCATCGACCAGGCCCGCGACACCCTCGCCGACGAGGCCGCCGCCGCCCGTGCGGAGCTGGGCAAGCTGCCCGCCTGCCCGGCCGTGGACGCGATGTCGACGCTCACCACGTTCGTCGTGGACCGCACCGGCTGACACCTCGCTCGCGACACGCCGATCAGAAAATCTCATCTCGCTGGGGTAGACATTCGCCGCTTCCCTGACTAGCGTCGTCTGCAGCACAAGAGATCCAGAGGCACGGGAGATGACGTAACTACCCGTGAAGCACGACAGGCAATAGCACTACCAGTACGACAGATCATCGAGGAGAAGGGACGCAACTCGCACAGTCAGTCCGCCCGTCAGATGGGAAGGTGATCTTCGGTTACCACGCAGCTGCGATACCCCCGCTCGAGCGTCGTGTCCGAGTTCGGCGGGACAAGAAGCCGACTACCTGTCGGTTGACCGTGTGAAATGCCAACCCTGGGGCCCCGGTGCGAAACGCACCGGGGCCCCTCGTCTGTGGAGGCTCCATGGCCCGAGACCCGCACACTGCTTCCGACAAGTTCGACGACGAGCACTATCCCGCCTACACGATGGGCCGGGCCGCCGAGATGCTCGGCACCACGCCCGGGTTCCTGCGCAGCCTGGACGAGGTGAAGCTGCTGGTTCCCCAGCGCTCCGCCGGCGGGCACCGGCGCTACTCGCGCTACCAGCTACGGCTGGCCGGGCGGGTGCGGACACTGATGGACGAGGGCACCGCGCTGGACGCGGCGTGCCGGATCGTCATCCTGGAGGACCAGCTCGACGAGGCGCGGCGCATCAACGCCGACCTGCAGGCACGCCACGCCGGGGACCTGCCCGAGGTGGGGTGAGTCCTGCTCAGCCGACGACGGTCCAGGTGTCGCGACCGTTGAGCAGCGACTGCAGGTCGGCCGGGCGGGACTCGATCTCGTGGTTGACCTGGGCGCGGGCGGCATCGTCGTAGGTGGAGCGGGCGACGTTGCGGAAGATGCCCGTGACCGTGTGGTTGAGGTCCTGGTCCGACAGCCGCGACAGGGCGAACGCCAGGTTGTGGTCGGCCTGGTCGTGCACCACGATGTCGGCCGCGTCGACCTCGTCGGCCTTCGCGACGCCGAGCCCGAAGCCCTCACGGACCACCGCGAAGCTGCCCAGGCCGTCCTCGCCGACCGGGCCGAAGCGGATCGGCTCGCCGTGGGTCAGCGGGACGAGCCGCTGCTCCTTCGTCTCCGGCTTGCGGAGCAGGTCGAAGCTGCCGTCGTTGAAGATCGGGCAGTCCTGGAAGATCTCGACGAGCGCGGTGCCGCGGTGCGCGGCGGCGGCGCCCAGCACGGCGGTGAGGCCCTTGCGGTCGGAGTCCAGCGCGCGCCCGACGAAGGTGGCCTCGGCGCCGAGCGCCAGCGAGATCGGGTTGAACGGGTGGTCGACCGAGCCGAACGGGGTCGACTTGGTGACCTTGCCCTCCTCCGACGTGGGGGAGTACTGGCCCTTGGTGAGCCCGTAGATCCGGTTGTTGAACAGCAGGATCTTCAGGTTCACGTTGCGGCGCAGCGCGTGGATCAGGTGGTTGCCGCCGATGGAGAGCGCGTCGCCGTCGCCGGTGACGACCCACACCGACAGGTCGGGCCGGGAGACGGCCAGACCGGTGGCGATGGCCGGGGCGCGGCCGTGGATCGAGTGCATCCCGTACGTGTTGAGGTAGTACGGGAACCGCGAGCTGCAGCCGATGCCGGAGACGAAGACGGTGTTCTCCCGCTTGATCCCCAACGTGGGCAGGAACTGGCGCACGGCGGCCAGGACGGCGTAGTCGCCGCAGCCGGGGCACCAGCGCACCTCCTGGTCGGAGGTGAAGTCCTTGGCGGTCTGCTTGTCGGTGGTGGTCGGGACGCCGTCGAGGCCGCCGATCGACGGGATACCGAGATCCAGCGCGGTCACAGGTGAACTCCAGACAGGTGGTCCAGGAACAGGTCCTGCAGCTCCTCGGCCTTGAACGGCAGGCCGGAGACCTTGGTGTAGCTCTTCACGTCGACGAGGTGGCGGCCGCGCAGCAGCAGCGCCAGCTGGCCCAGGTTCATCTCGGGCACCACCACCCGGCGGTAGCGGCCGAGGACCTCGCCGAGGTTGGCGGGCATCGGGTTCATGTTGCGCAGGTGCGCCTGAGCGATCGAGTGGCCCAGTGCGCGGACGCGCCGGCAGCCGGCGCCGATCGGGCCGTAGGTGGAACCCCAGCCGAGGACGAGCAGGTCGGCGTCGCCGTCGGGATCGTCGACGGTCAGGTCGGGCACCGGGATGCCGTCGATCTTGGCGGCGCGCAGGCGGGTCATGCGGTCGTGGTTGTCGGGGTCGTAGGAGATCGAGCCGCGCCCGTCGGCCTTCTCCAGGCCGCCGATGCGGTGCTCCAGCCCCGCGGTGCCCGGGATCGCCCACGGGCGGGCGAGCGTCTCGTCGTCGCGCAGGTAGGGCCAGAACTCGTCGGACCCGTCGGGCGCGTTCGGCTCGGTGGCGAACTGCGGGTCGACGGTGGGCAGCGTGTGGATCTCCGGCACCTTCCACGGCTCCGAACCGTTGGCCAGCGAGCCGTCCGACAGCACGATCACGGGGGTGCGGTACCGGACGGCGATCTCGGCGGCCTCGATGGCGGCCGCGAAGCAGTCCCCGGGGGTGGCCGGTGCGATCACCGGCAGCGGCGCCTCGCCGTTGCGACCGAACATCGCCTGCAGCAGGTCGGCCTGCTCGGTCTTGGTGGGCAGCCCGGTCGACGGGCCGCCGCGCTGCACGTCGATCACGAGCAGCGGCAGCTCCAACGCGACCGCC
Organism: uncultured Actinomycetota bacterium; assembly: GCA_963727745.1. Lineage (GTDB taxonomy): Bacteria > Actinomycetota > Actinomycetes > Mycobacteriales > Pseudonocardiaceae > Pseudonocardia. The sequence continues at coordinate 469,833 of CAVSHL010000010.1, read as the reverse complement.
AGCGAGATCGTCTCGGACTTCAGCGAGATCCCCGGACCCGAGGTGGTGGTGACACCCAGCGCCCCGCCGAACGCCGCGCCCAGTGCCGCGCCGACACCGGCGATCTCGTCCTCGGCCTGGAACGTGGTGACGTTGAAGTTCTTGTGCTTGGACAGCTCGTGCAGGATGTCCGACGCCGGGGTGATCGGGTACGAGCCGAGGAACACCGGCAGGCCGGTGACCTGCCCGGCCGCGACGAGGCCGTAGGAGAGCGCGGTGTTGCCCGTGATCTGGCGGTACGTGCCCGGCGCGAGCTTGGCGGGCGCGACCTCGTAGGTGACCGCGAACGCCTCGGTGGTCTCGCCGTAGGCATGCCCTGCCCGGAACGCGAGGATGTTGGCCTCGGCGATGTCGGGCTTCTTCGCGAACTTCTCCCGCAGGAACCGCTCAGTGCTCTCCGAGGGCCGGTGGAACATCCACGACAGGAGACCGAGGGCGAACATGTTCTTCGCCCGCTCGGCGTCCTTCTTCGACAGCCCGGTCTCTTCCAGCGCGCCCTTGGTGAGCGTGGCCATGGCGACGGGGTGGACCTGGTACTGCTCCTCGAGGGAGCCGTCCTCGAGCGGGTTGGCCTCGTAGCCGACCTTGGTGAGGTTGCGCTTGCTGAACTCGTCGGTGTTGACGATCAGCACGCCCCCGCGGGGCAGGTCGGCGATGTTGGCCTTCAGCGCCGCCGGGTTCATCGCCACCAGCACGTCGGGGCGGTCGCCAGGGGTGAGGATGTCGTAGTTCGCGAAGTGCAGCTGGAACGACGACACCCCCGGCAGGGTGCCGGCAGGTGCCCGGATCTCGGCGGGGAAGTTCGGCAGCGTGGACAGGTCGTTGCCGAACGCGGCGGTCTCGGAGGTGAACCGGTCGCCCGTGAGCTGCATGCCGTCGCCTGAGTCGCCGGCGAACCGGATGACCACGCGGTCGCGCTGGAGTACCTCGGGACCATCGCCGTCCGGAGCGGCGGGGTCGACGGCTATGTCAGAAGTCATGCGAGGTTCGATCCTGTGGTCGAGGGGCGGGAAAGCAGTGTTGCGGCCTTGTCGTCGAGGTTAGCTCGCACACACCCGAAGTGTCCGCCTGCCTCGGTGGAGGTCACAGGGTTCGTTACCCACTGCGGCCCTTGCTGATGCGTGTGCGCAGCGATGCGATCAACTCCTGGGCCTGTGGGGAGCGCAGCGACTCGGCCTGGCGCGCCACCTCGATCTCCAGCACCTCCGCCTGCGTGTCGAGCACGGCCGCGGCGCGCAGCGTGGCCTTCGTCGCCAGCACGAGCTCCTTCGGTGCGGCGGCGGCCTTCGCGGCCATCGCGACCGCGGTGCCCAGCACGTCGTCGACCGCGCGGTGGACGAGCCCGATCCGCTCCGCCTCCGCGGCGTCGGCCGACTCGCCGAACAGCGACAACGCCGCCGCGCCCTGCACGCCGACGGCGCGGGTGAGCATCCAGGTGTAGCCGCCGCCCGGGTGCAGGCCGATCTGCAGGAACCGCGAGTCGAACTTCGCTCTCGGCCCGGCCAGCCGCACGTCGCAGGCCAGCGCCAGGTTCATGCCCGCGCCGACGGCCGCGCCGTTCACCGCGGCGATCGTGGGCAGCGGGCACTCCGCGACCGCGACGAACCCGCCGTAGACCGTGCGCAACGTGTCCGGGTCGGCCGCGGCCAGCTCGGCGAGGTCGGCGCCGGCGCAGAACGCCGGATCCTCGCCCGTGACGACGATCGCGCCCACCCCGTCGTCCGCCACCGCCGCGTCCACGGCGGCGACCAGCTTCGCGGCGATGTCGAGGTTCATCGCGTTGCGGCGCGCCGGATCGGAGACGGTGAGGACGGCGACCCGGTCACGGATCTCGGTACGGACATCAGCGGCCATGGCCCCGATCCTGCCTGGTGGCGGGATCGGCGTCGGGAGGTGTGTCAGCAAAGCCACTTTCAGGACCGAATCCGTCCTGAAAGTGGCTTTGCTGACACAAGTGGGCCCGGGGCGGACGGACGGGCTGGCGGACCGTGCGGGCTCAGCCCGTGTGCGCCAGCGCGTACTCGATCGCCGCCCGTGCCGCCGCCACCTGTGCGGCGGTGCACTGCTCAGGGGTGGCGGTGGGGCTGTCGGGGTAGACCTCGGTGGTCGTGGTGTAGCGGGCGCCGGTGATGCCGGCACAGAGGCCGAGCTCCGCGAACGGGTACTCGATCACCCCGGGGGCGACGACGGGGGAGCCGATGATCTCGCCGCGGTCGTCGGCCGGGGCGATGTGGGTGACCTGGGCGACGGCGGCGAGCACCGCCTGCTGGAACTCGGGCTGCGGGTTCGCGGTGTCGTCGACGAGGTAGAAGCCGTCGGGGACGTGGCCCGGCACGAACTCGACGCCGTCACGGGCGGCCAGTGCCGGGCGGAACTGCGACTCGTCGGTGTCGGTGGTCTCGTGCAGGTCGATGTGGACGAGCACGCGCGTGTCCAGGACGTCGACCAGCTTGGTCAGCGCCGCCGCTTCCGGGGCCGGCCGGGCGGTGCGGAACGAGCGGTTCGGGTCGATCGCGTCGGCGTTCCAGCGCTGCACCCGTTCGTAGGCCCACGGGCTCACGCAGGGCGCGACGAGCAGGTTGATCCCGCTGCCGGTGTGCGAATCGGCGAACTCCAGTGCGCCGAGCACACCGCTGGTCTCGTAGCCGTGCACGCCGCCGGTCACGAGCGCGGTGGGCAGGTCGGGGCGCCAGTCGCGGCTGCGCAGGGCGAACAGGGGGTGGTCGCCGACGGTGCCGTACTGCTCGACGTCGTAGCGCCCGCGCAGGCGCTCGACGGCGCTCAGCACGTCCGCCGCGTAGCTGCGCACGGGTGCCTGCTGCGCGCGCCAGAGGGCCACGTCCGCGTCGGTCCAGGGGCGGCCGGGAGTGCCGATCGGGTACATGCCTCCACCGTAAACTTGGTCGCTTGACAAAGTTTCGCCGGCGCCGCACTCTCGTCCGCACCACCGAGACGGGGAGCCGCCGTGCCCGCAGTAGGTAGTCAGCCGTCCACGCTCCCCCGCGTCCTCCGCCGGTTCGCACTGTTCGCGGTGGCGTTCTCGATCGTCTCGATCACCACCGGCATCTTCGTCAACTACGGGTACGGGCTCACCCAGCTCGGCCCGGCGGCGGTGTGGCTGTGGCCGGTGGTCGTGGTCGGCCAGTTCCTCCTGACGCTTGTCCTGGCCGAGCTGGCCGGGCACGTCCCGCTCGCGGGTGCGGCCTACCAGTGGGCGGCGCGGCTGGTCGGGCCCCGCTTCGGCTACGTCGTCGGCGCGCTCGGCATCGTCTACACGGCGGTCGGCGTGCCGGGGATCATGCTGGTCGGGATGGCTCCGCTGGTGGCCACCGTCCTCGGCCTCGACACGACGAACGGGCGCCTGCTGGTGTTCGTCGCGGTGGTGGCCCTGCTGGTGGCCTACCTGCTCAACATCGTGCGCGTGCAGCTCGCCGCGCAGGTCAACAACGTGGCCGTGTTCGCCGAGATCATCGGGACGGTCGTGCTGTCGGTGGTCGTGTTCGCGGCCTGGGTGCAGGCCGGTCCCACCCCGGACGGCGGCCACGGGCTCGGCTTCCTGTTCACGGTGTCCACCGACCAGCCGATCGCCGCCGCGCTGGTCGGCGGCGCGCTGGTCGGCATCTTCACCCTCGTCGGCTTCGAAGCGGCCGCCGATCTCGGCGAGGAAGCCGTCGACGCCCGCCGTTCCGTGCCCCGGGCGATGATCGCGTCGGTGCTGGTGTCGGGCGTGCTCGGCATGGTCGCGCTGGTCGGGTTCACGCTCGCGATCCCCGATCTGCCCGCCGTCACGGCGTCGCCGGTGCCGCTGGCCACGATCGCCGAGTACTGGCTCGGTGCGGCCGCCACCAACGTGTTCCTCGCCGTCGTCGCGTTCTCGATGTTCGCGCTGGCCGTGGTGGCCGCGGCCGCCGGTTCGCGGCTGCTGTTCGCCATGGCCCGCGACGGGATGCTGCCGTTCTCGACGGTGCTGGCCCGCATCAACCCGACGACGGGCACCCCGCTCCCGGCGCTCGTCGCCTCGCTGGTCCTGTGCCTGGCGCTGCTGGGCTTCGGTGCCGCCTTCGGCGACGCGTTCGGCGTGCTCGTCGGGGCGACGGCGATCGTCCCGTACCTGATCTACCTGCTGACCCTCGGCGCGTACGTGGGCAGGCGGCGCCGCATCGTGGACGCGGGGGACGGCGGGTTCCGGCTCGGTGCGGCGGGCCTGCCGATCGCGGCCGCCGCGCTCGTGTGGATCCTGGCCGTCACGCTCGCGCTGACGACCTCCGACGCGTTCTACGGTGCCGATGTGGTGATCCTCGGCGCGCTCGTGCTGACCGGCATCTGGTACCTCGCGGTCGTGCACCGCAAGCTGGCGGAGGGGACGGCTGGAATCGTCACCCCCGACCCGGAGGAGGCCCCATGACCTGGCAGAACTGGGCCGGCAACCAGCGCACCGATCCCGTGCGGACGATCGTCGCGCGCGACGCGGGCGAGGTCGCCGACGCCGTGAAGGCCGCGGCCCGCGACGGGCTGCGGGTGAAGGCGCTCGGCTCGGGGCACTCGTTCACCGCGATCGGGGTGGCCGACGGGGCCGCCGTGGTGTCGCCCGGCGATCCGCGGGCGGTGCGCGTCGATCCCGCGACGCGGCTGGTGACGGTGCCGGCGGGGATCACGCTGCGGGCGCTCAACCCGCTGCTGGACGAGCACGGCCTGGCGCTGCCGAACCTCGGCGACATCGACGCCCAGACGATCGCCGGTGCGATCGCCACGGGCACGCACGGCACGGGGATCGGCTACCAGTGCATCGCCGCGCAGGTGCGCGCGCTGGACATCGTGCTGGCCGACGGCTCGATCGTGCACTGCTCACCCACCGAGCAGCCGGAGCTGTTCTCCGCGGCCCGGGTCGGGCTGGGCGCGCTCGGCATCATCGTCGGCGTCACGCTGCAGGCGGTGCCGGCGTTCCGGCTGCGGGCCCAGGAGGCCGTGCTTCCCCTGGACGCGGTGCTCGGCGATCTCGCGTCGCACGTCTCGGACAACGAGCACTTCGAGTTCTTCTGGTTCCCGCACACCGACGTCGCGGCGATCAAGTGCAACAACCGCACGGAGGCCGCGGGACGGGAGCGCGGCCGCGCAGCCGCGTGGATCAGCGACGAGCTGCTCGGCAACGGCGGGTTCGCGCTGGCCTGCAGGATCGGGGCGGCCGCACCGCGGCTGGTCCCCCGGATCAACCGGCTGGTGGCAGCCCAGATGAGCGCAGGGGAGTACGTCGCCCGCTCGTACGAGGTGTTCTGCAGCTCGCGCAGGGTGCGCTTCGTCGAGATGGAGTACGCGGTGCCGCGCGCCGCCGTCCACGAGGCGCTGGCCGGGATCCGCGCCGCCGCCCAGCGGCACGGGCAGGCCGTCACCTTCCCCGTCGAGGTGCGGTTCCTCGGCGGCGACGACATCCCGCTGTCCACCGCGTCCGGCCGCGACACCGCCTACCTCGCCGTGCACGTCGTCCGCGGGCAGCCGTACGAGTCTTACTTCGCCGCCGTCGAGTCGGTGCTGACGGGCCTGGCGGGGCGGCCGCACTGGGGCAAGCTGCACAACCGCACCGCCGAGCAGCTGCGCGCGGTCTATCCCGGGTTCGCCGACTTCGTGGCGCTGCGCGACCGGCTCGATCCCGAGCGCCGCTTCACCAACCCCTACCTGGAGCGCGTCCTCGGATGACGATCGCCGACCTGACCACGCCGGCCCTGCTCGTCGACGCCGACGCGCTGACGGCGAACCTCGCCGACATGGCGGCCGCGCTGCCCGGCGCGCGCTGCCGCCCGCACATCAAGGCGCACAAGACCACCGCGCTCGCCAGGTTGCAGTCCGCGCACCACCCCGGGTTCACGGTCGCCACGATCCGCGAGGCCGAGGGCATGGTCGCCGCCGGCCTCGGCGACGACGTCCTGCTCGCCAACGAGGTGCTCGACGCGCGCCGCCTCGGCGCACTCGTCGAGAAGGGGGCCCGGATCACCCTCGCGATCGACTCCGCCGCGACGCTCGCCGCGGCCGTCGCCGGCGGGGTGCGGGAGGTCGTCGTCGACGTGAACGTCGGCCTGCCGCGCTGCGGCATCGCCCCCGAGAAGGCCGGGACGCTGGCCGACGCGGCGCGCGCCGCCGGCCTGGCCGTGCGCGGAGTGATGGGCTACGAGGGCCACCTGATGCTGGTGGCGGACCCGGCCGAGAAGGTCAAGAGCACCGAGGAGTGCATGGCCAAGCTGCTGGCCGCGCACGCCGACGTCGGCGGCGAGCTGGTATCCGGCGGCGGCACCGGCACCTACGCCGCCAACACCTGGGTGACCGAGATCCAGGCGGGCTCGTACGCGTTGATGGACACCGCCTACACCGGTGCCGGGCTGCCGTTCCGGCAGGCGCTCACCGTGCTCGCCACGGTGATCTCGGTGAGCGACGGGTACGCCGTGGCCGACGTCGGGCTCAAGTCGCTGGGGATGGATCACGGCAAGCCGTCGATCCCGGGCGCGCAGGTGTGGTTCTGCTCCGACGAGCACACCACGTTCGCGCCCGAGGAAAGGGTGACCGTCGGCGACCGCATCCGGGTGCTGCCCGCGCACGTCGATCCGACGGTGGCGCTGCACGAGCGCATGCACCTGGTTCAGGGGGACGAGGTCGTCGAGACGTGGGCGGTGGACCTGCGCGGTTGGTGAGTCCCAGGCTGGCTCATCCGCCGAACCGGGTCGTGCCCGCCCGCGCGAAGGTGATCTGCAGGGCGTCGCGCCGGTACGCCCCGTCGTTGCGGGTGCCGGAGTGCCACAGGTGCCCGCTGAACACCAGTGCCGAGCCGGCGGCGAGCGGGATGCGCCGCTCGTCGGGATGCCTGCGGTCGTGGCTGTTGGTCGGGGCGAGCTTGCGCCACGTGTGCGTGCCCGGCACCACCCGCGTCGCGCCACCCTGCTCGGTGACGTCGACGAGCGCCACGACGGCGACCACGCCCTGGCACACCATGCCCTGCGGCAGGCCGGCGAAATCGGCGTGCAGCGCCTGCCCGCCGTAGCCGGGGTTCGGGGCGCGCACGGCGACCTTGACCAGCTCCGCGTCGCCGCCCAGCAGGTGCTCGACGGCGGCGCGGAGGGGGCGAACAGACGCCAGTGCGTCGATCGCGGGCCCTACCGGTTCGCCGTGCCCGGTGCCGGTCGGGCCGTCGTCGTGGGCCGCCCGCAACGCGGCGGCCGTCGCGTCGCGAACAGCGCCGAGCGCGGGCGCGTCGAGCAGCCCGTCGAGCACGACGAAGCCGTCGCGGTCGAGCGCCGCGGTGTCGACGACGGTGCTGGTCATGGGCCTATGGTGGTGGCTGACGCCACGTCGACCACAACCTGTTCGCGGAACACCGCCCGATCGTCGCTCGTTCAGTCTTCGAACGAGATGGAGAGGTCGGGGTCGGCGTGCACTCGCAGATGAACGGGCTGAAGACGGCTCTGCTGCTGGGCGGGATGAGCGCCCTGGTGCTGCTGGTCGGTTCGCTGTTCGGGCGCAACGGGCTGCTGATCGCCGTGGTCGCCGCGCTCACGATGAACGGGTACGCGTACTTCCGCTCCGACACGATCGCGTTGCGCGCCATGCACGCCCGTCCCGTCACCGAGGCCGAGGCCCCCGGGATGTACCGCGCCGTGCGGGAGCTGGCCCAGGCCGCGCACCAGCCGATGCCGCGGCTCTACATCAGCCCCACCGACGCGCCGAACGCGTTCGCGACAGGCCGCAGCCCGCGCCACGCCGCCGTCTGCGCCACCACGGGCCTGCTCGCGATCCTCGACGAGCGCGAGCTGCGCGGGGTGCTCGGCCACGAGCTCTCGCACGTCTACAACCGCGACATCCTGATCTCGTCGGTGGCCGGCGCGATGGCCTCGATGATCGGGTTCCTGGCCAACATGGCGATGTTCGCCGGCCTGTTCGGCGGCAGCGACGACGACCGTCCCAACCCCATCGCGCTGCTGCTCATCGCGCTGCTCGGCCCGATCGCGGCCGGTGTGGTGCAACTGGCGGTGAGCCGGTCCCGGGAGTACCAGGCCGACGCCAGCGGGGCCGAGCTCACCGGCGATCCACTCGCGCTGGCCTCGGCCCTGCGCAAGCTGGCGCGCGGCACCCAGCTCGCGCCGCTGCCGCCCGATCCGCAGCTGGCCAGCCAGTCGCACCTGATGATCGCCAACCCGTTCCGCGTGGGCGAGCAGATGGCGCGGTGGTTCTCCACGCACCCGCCGATGGAGGATCGGATCCGCCGGCTCGAGGAGATGGCCCGGCGCCCGCGCTGACGGGCCGGCCTACCGCTCGTAGGAGTTGTCGGGATCCCACTCGCCACGCCCCGCCGGAAGCAGGTCGAGTGCGTTCCACACCGGGCTGAGCAGGTCCATGCCGCGCCAGGTGCCGTCCGGGAAGTCCGCCGCGACCGTGACGACGTGCCGGATGCCGGCACCGTCGCGGGCGTGCACGCTGAACGCCGGGAACAGCGCGCCCTGCGATCCGGCCACACCCACCTCGTCCACGAACGCGGTGCCCTGCGCGGACACCAGTCGCACACCGGCCCAGCCGCGGCGCCGACCCCACGCGGAGATGGTCGCGATCGGGGCCGGCGCGACGACGGCGAACCCGCAGTGCTGCGCGAGGTGCGGGAGCACCCCGCGCAGCCCGTCGACGAACATCGAGCAGGCCGCGCAGGCGTCGGTGTCCTCGGGATGCAGCATGAGGTGGTAGATCAGCAGCTGGTCGTGCCCGTCGAAGAGCTCGTCGAGGGTGACGGGGCCGTCCTCGCCGGTGAAGACGTGGTCGGCCTCGGCTGCCCCGCGGGGCAGCTCGCGGCGCTGCTGCGCGACGGCCTCGACCTGGTCGCGCAGCGCCTGCTCGGCCCGCAGCAGTGCCGTGCGCGCTTCCCGGTACTCCGGGGACGCGGTGCGCGGCCACAACCGCGGAGTCTCACCGGCGACCTGCAACGTGATGCTCTTCAGACCGGCCCACCACGGCTCGGTCGCTGTCACGATCGCACCGGCTGCGGGAACAGGCCGTTCAGCCAGTTCTGCCACGCCGACGTCGCGGCGTCCCGGTCGATCGGCTCGCCGTAGAAGTAGTGGTAGGCGCTGACGCCGCACCCGGTGTCGCCCTCGGCGCCGATGCGGTGCAACCCGTGCGCGGACCGGATACCGAGGAACTCCGGGGTGGCCACGTCGACGACACCGGTGATCGGCTCCGCGCCCTCGGGGGCGAACGTGATCTCGTCGCCGATCGCCGGCACGGCGGAGAGTCCGAGGCCGCGCAGCAGCACCGGCCAGGCGTCGGCCGCCGATCCCTCGACGTAGGCCATCGACACGACCCCGCGGACGGGCAGGCCCGCGAAGTGCGTCAACGCAGCGCGAAGGTTGCCGAAGAACAGGTTCCAGCCCTTGTCGAAGCTGTCGTACTCGTTGTCCCAGTCGCTGCCGTCGAGGAACCCGCTCTGGACGAACGTGAGGACCGTCGATCCGCCGGCGCGGCCTTCGACGAGGAACTCGAACGCGTACTCCGGGCCGCCTTCGGTGTCGGCGGGCGCGCTGTAGGCGAACCGGCGCACCGGCTCGTACGCCGTGACGGTGCCGGTGGCGTTCAGCTGCCCGCCGAACTCCTGGGCGACGGTGCCGCCGACCCGTGGTTCGACTCCGCTCGGCACGAACCAGGTGGCGATGCCGGGGCCGGTGGCGATGGCCTCCCAGACCTGCTCGGGGGTGGCGTCCAGCTCGACCTGCTTGCGCATCTCGCGGCCCATTAGGGCTCCTCTCTCGGAACGGTGGGGTGAACGGCGAGCACGACCCGGTGCGGGCGCCCGCCCGGCGCGGACTCGTCGTGGTAGCGGCCGACCAGCGCCGTGACGGCGGCGGCGAGCTCCTCGGCGAAGGCGGCGCGATCGGCCGCCGAGGCGAACCGGACCTCGGCGGTGGCGGTGAAGGTGGCCACTCGCTTGCCGGCCTTGGTCGCACCGGCCAGCAGCTCGCCGACCTCGCGGACCGTGCGGGCAGCGACAGCGACGAGCCACCGGGCGGAGAGCCGGTCCGGTGCGCGATCGGGGTCCGGTGCCACGCGGGCGAGCGCGGCCGGGGAGATCACGTAGCTGGCGGCGGTGGCCTCCAGCACGCGTTCGGTCATGTTGCCGCGCCGTCGCTCCTCGACCAGTCGGACCAGACCGTGGTCCTCCAGCTGCCGCAGGTGGTAGTTGATCTTCTGGCGGGCGATGTCGAGCGTGCGGGCGAGGCTCGACGCCGAGCCGGGCGCCGCCGCGAGCTCGGCCAGTATCCGGGCCCGGATGGGGTCCAGGGACACGCCGGCAGCAGCCGGATCGGTGATGACGTCTAGGTCGAGCACGGCACAACAGTCTCACCGACAAGAAAATTTGTCAAAGAGTTCTGTCGGACCTCCGCGGCATGATGACCACGTGCCCGATCCACCCGAGCTCTCCACCATGAGCGAGTACGGGGTGCTCGGCGTGCGCGACGTCGATTTCGAGCTCGATCGCGTCCCGGCCTCGGCGGCGCTCGCCGCGCTGGTGGAGCACTACTGGCGGGTCACGTGGGACGTGCCGGCCGGCCGCAGCGCCTCGGTCGTCCTGCTGCCCAACCCGAGCGTCAACGTGGTGCTCGACCAGGGCCGCATCGCCGTCTACGGCGTCACGCACGATCGGTTCACCTACGAGTACCGCGGCCGCGGCCGGGTGTTCGGCATCAAGTTCCGCCCCGCCGGGTTCCTGCCGTACCTGCGCTCGCCGATCGCCGAGCTCTTCGGCCGCGCCCTCCCCGCCGAGCAGCTCTGGGGCCCCGACGCGCTGGAGCTGGCCACCGCGCTCGAGGCCGAGCCGCGGCTCGAGCGGATGGTCACCCTCGCCGAGACGTTCCTGCGCGACCGCCTGCCGTCGCCCGATCCGCAGGTGGAGCTGGTCCAGCGGATCGTCCACGCGCTGCTGCAGGACCGCGAGATCGCCCGCGTCGAGGATGTCGCGCGCCGCTTCGCCATCCCGATGCGCAGCCTGCAGCGGCTCTTCGCCCGCTACGTCGGCGTCAGCCCGAAGTGGGTGCTGCGCCGGTACCGGCTGCACGAGGCCGCCGCCCGGCTCGCGGAGGACCACGACCGGCCGTGGGCCGAGGTCGCCGCCGAGCTCGGCTACTTCGACCAGTCCCACTTCATCCGCGACTTCACCGGCGCCATCGGCCTCACTCCCGTCGCCTACGCGCAGGCGTGCCGGCGGAAGGTGGCGCCGATCAGCGCCTGAGCCCCGGGGCCCGGCCGGCCGCGCGGCCTGCGGCGTCGAGTCGGGGCGGCGTTACGCGCGTGCCCGAGGATCACCCGGCTCGATCATGGCGGCTTCGGTCACCGTCCCCGATCGATCCGCCGCCTCGATGACGGCGCCGGGTACTTCCGTGCGCCCGGCATGCCCCTTCCAACATCTGCCGCAGTTGGGCGCGATCCCGCTGAATCTCCGGCTGATGCCGTTGCCATGCATCAGCACGGTCATGAGCCGCTGCAGACCGGTGAGCCTTGAGTCCGATACGCGATCGGCTGTGAGGTCACTGCGAGTGACCCGAGGACGGTCGCCCACGGGCTGGCCAGCGAGGTCCTCACCACTCGTGTCGGCAGCACGCCCGCACTGCGCAGTTTCGAACGGCGACTCGTCAGCCGCCGGTCGCGAGCCGCAGCGCCTGCGCGGCTCTCTCGGCCCGGGAGACGGCGACCGTCGCAGCATCCAGGGCCGTGACCAGCTCCTGGTAGCGCGGCGCGCAGTCCGGCCGCTGACCGAGCTTGCGCGCGAGATCGCCGTAGGAGGCGAGGCCGACGGGTTTGCCGAACGGCCTGCGCGCCGCGACGAGGTGTTCCGCAGCCCGCGACAGGTCCTGCAGGGCGGACTTCGTCGCCCCCTGTGTCGCGTGATTGATGCTGACGTCGTCGTTGGCCATCGTCGTCCCCCTCATAGGCGATCGTCCCGTCAGATGTCGTCGCTCGACGTTCGGACGTTGCCTCGTCCTCTCGGGAACGTGTCCTGCCGCCCGTCGACGGGGATGCGCGACGGTCAGCCAGCCTGATCGGCCACCGTGATCCCGAGGGCGTCGAGCAGGGCCACGCCCACCGCGATCTGCTGGTCGGGGCCGATCACGCAGCCGCGCAGTGCGAGCGAGCCGCTGATCTCGGCGATCGTCGAGCGCTGCAGGCGCGTCCCCTCCAGGTGGGCGCCGTCGAGCAGCGAGCCGGTGAGGTCGCAGCCCAGCACCGCGGAGCCACCCGCCGTGAACTCGTGCAGGTCGGCGCCGCGCAGGTTCGAGTCCTCGATCAGCAACGTGGTCGCCGTGGACATGCGCAGGCTCAGCAGGTCGGCCGCGCACTCGGTGATCAGCACGTCGGTGAGCCGGGCGCCGGAGAGCGCCGCGCCGGTGAGCCGGCACTCGGTGAACGCCACCCGCTCCAACGCCGCCCCGTCGAGCACGGCGCCGGAGAGATCGCAGCGCACCAGGTGGGTGTCGCGCATCGTCAGCCCGCCGAAGACGCGCCCCGACAGGTCCATGCCGACCAACCGGCTCTCCTGCACGCGCCATCCGTGCACGCTGGAAGGCACGACGATGTCGGCGTCGCCCTCCACGCAATCCCAGACGGCGCCGGACTCCACCGGCGGGGCCGGGTCGAAGTCCTCCGGGCCGAGCGGCGGATCCGGTCGCAGCTTCGGTTTCCGGGGACTGCTGCGGCGGGCCATGTCCTCAGCCTCCCCCACCCAACGGGAGCACGGTGATCGGGTCCCAGCTGAAGATCCCGCGCTCCGGCTCCTGGTGCACCGACAGCAGGTGCATCTCGGCGACGTGCATGCGGAACGGGTCGGCGACCCCGATCGCGTCGAGCGGGCTCTGCAGCAGCTCGCCGTCGCCGTCCGCCACGCCGTAGCCGACGCTCACGTGCGGCCGGTACGGGCGGTTCGGGAGCGCCCGATCCGGATCGAGGGCGGTCGCCACGGCGCGCACCCCGTCGACCAGCGTGTCCCATGCGGGAATCGCCGGCGCGTCCACCACCACGCCGTACTCGGTGATCTCCGGTCGACCCAGCTCCACCGTGAACGGCGCCACTCGCGACACCGCCTCGGCCACCGCCGCCGTGACCTTCTCGATCGAGGGGATAGTCGGGTCCGCGAGGAACCACGGGAACCGCGTCACGGTCGCGTGCAGGAACTCCGCGGGCTGCACCGCGCAGAACGACACGGCCTCGATCGGCTCGTGGAACGGGGTAAGCGCGGCGCGCAGGGCCGGATCGGGCAGGGCGTAGACGTGCAGTGCGCCGCGCGGCCACGGCCAGGTCATCCGGGCGAAGATGCTCCTCACGGGAGTGATCTTCGCCGATCGGCGGTCAGACCGGGGCCTGGAAGCCGGGTAGGCGCCCCGACCCGTCGCACGCGCGGCACTCCTGCATCTGCGCGGTCGGGATCGCCTCCCCGTCGGCCATGCCCATGCGCGGCATGAGCGTGGCGCCCTTGCCCTCGCACGCATGGCACCAGGTGGACGTGCCGCGCGGCACGTTCACCGACCACTGCCAGAGACACTCGGTCATGCGCAGATTTGTACCCCGATCCGACCGAACTGCTGCGGCCGGTGTCAGCTCAGCCGCCGCGCGAACGTGAACATCGGCCGACCGGGCCCGTTGTAGTCGGCAACGGGCCCGGTGACGGTGAACCCGAGCCGTTCGTGGAACCGCACGGAATCGAGGTTGGCCGGGCTCGTGACCGCCCGGAGCTCGTGGTTGCCGGCCGCGCGGGCCTGGTCGGCGAACCGCTCGTACAAGATCCGGGCTAGACCTTCCCGGCGCTGATCCGGCCGCACCCCGATGAAGTGCACGTACGAGACGCCGCTGAGGCCGGGCGAGTGGAACCCGACGAGGAAACCGGCCAACCGCTCGTCCTCGGCGATGGAGCTGGTGGTGTGGAAGTGGTCGAAGTACAGCCGGGGCAGTACGCCGGGCATCGGCCGCCCCCACCAGTCGTCGATCACGGCGGCGACGGTCGGGAAGTCCTCCGGCCGGGCCGGTCGGATCGCGACCGGCTGCACTACCGGTAGTTGGTGAACTGCAGCGCGATCTCGAAGTCGCGACCCTTCAGCAGCGCGATGACCGCCTGCAGGTCGTCCTTCTTCTTGCCCGAGACACGCAGCTGGTCGCCCTGGATCTGTGCCTGCACCCCCTTGAGCTTCTCGTCGCGGATGGCCTTGGCGATCTCCTTGGCCTTCTCCGACGTGATGCCCTGCACGAGCGACCCGGTGACCTTGTAGGTCTTGCCCGACAACGCCGGCTCACCCACGTCGAACGCCTTGAGCGAGATCCCCCGCTTGATCAGCTTCTCCTTGAACACGTCGATCGCGGCCTTGGCCCGCTCCTCCGTGTCGGACGAGATGCTGATCGCCTCCTCCCCGGCCCAGGCGATCGAGCTGCCCGTGTTGCGGAAGTCGAAGCGTGTCGACAGCTCCTTGCCCGCCTGGTTGACCGCGTTGTCGACCTCCTGCCGGTCAACTTTGCTCACCACGTCGAACGATGGATCCGCCATGCCTACCTCCCTGCCGGTGGGGGCCTCGCACAACCCCGTCGACCGGCTGTCGTATGCTCTTTCACGCGCCACGGCGCACCCGGCGGGTTGCCCGAGCGGCCAATGGGAGCGGACTGTAAATCCGTCGCGAAAGCTACAGAGGTTCGAATCCTCTACCCGCCACCACCCAGCACGAACGGCCCCTGGCCTGCGGAAACGCGGTCAGGGGCCGTTTCGCGTCACGCGGGACCCGTCCGGCCGCAGTGCCTCCGTCGACGGAGGCCTACGGCCACCGGTGAGCCAGGCGTGGGCCTGCATCCTCGGAGCACGCTGGCGCCAAATTGGTCCGTGTCGTTTCGGCAGGTCCGGACTTACGTTCGGGGGGTCCGTGCACGGAAAGCTGCTCGTTTCCGGCATCCCGCGCATCACCCGGCCGCGGCTGCGCAACGACCGGTACACCGGGTTCACCGTCGTCGATCCGGGCGGCAACTGGATCCGGATCCACAAGGCCGCCAAGGAGCCCGAGGCGCAGACCAAGCTCGCCAAAGCCATGGAGGACGCCGCGAGGCAGGCGGATGCGCGCGGCGACGAACGCCAGGGGCTGAAGATCCTGGAAGGCGCGTTGAAGCGGGCGACCGGCGACGAGCCGGAGTTTCAGGCGGTGCAGGAGTTCCGCGACGAGCTCGTCGAACGGATCAAGGGGTCTGAGCCGCCACCTGTTCTAGTGTGAGCCCGGGGGGATCGATGTTCGGACGATCGAAGCGCCGGCAGGCCGACGAGTTACGGGCGAAGCTCGTGGCCAACGCCGCGCAGGTCAAGGCGTGGGCAACTGACCAGGAGTGGCCGGAGATCGCCTGGCCCGCGGTCGGTCGGCTCCCGATCCCCTGGATCGTCTCACCGGAGCAGGAGCAGGCCTGGATCGAGCGCCACGCCCCGGGTGCCGCCAACTACGACTGGTTCCTGGAGGCTCGCCCGCTCACCGACGGCATCGAGTCCGTCACGGCGATGTGGATGTTCGGCACCGGCCACGAGTTCGACGAGCTGAAGATCAGGACCATCACCGTCCCCGATCCCGAGTACCTGGCGGGTGCGCTGGCGAGGTGTCTGCACGCGGCGGGCCTGCGGGGATGGACCGCCGACGACACGCAGGGGACCGCGGAGTGGCTGTACGAGGCGACCGCGAGCTGCACCCCAGGCCAGTTCTTGAGCGGCAAGGAGCGGTGCGGCTTCACTCTCCTCCACGTCGTCTGTTCTGCAAGCAGACCCGGCAGGCTCGGCGTCGAACTGCGCGCCACCCCGACGACCACCGCCTTGGACGGCCGCCCGCTCGACGACGACGGCCACGCCGCTGCCCCCTGAGCCGGCCGGCTACCGCGCTGGACCGGTCGACGCGGGGATGGCGTTGTCGATGAGGACGGCGGCGATGGCGGCGGCGGTGGGGAAGGACTCGCTGTTGAGGACTCGGGTGCGGGCCGAGGCGCCGTCGATGAGCAGCGCCAGTTGCTCGCCGAGCTGCTCGGGGTCGGTGGCGCCGGCTTCGCGGGCGGTGTCGGTGAGGCGCGCGGCGATGGCGGTCTTGTAGTCGCGGGCGTACTGAGCTGCGGGGTGTTCGGGGTCGTGGAGTTCGACGGCCGCCGCGATGTAGGGGCACAGGGGCGTGGATGCCGGTACCTCGAAGGCGGCGAGGAGCCGTTCGCGGGGTGTGAGGTCGGTGCGGTCGAACACTCCGGGCATGACGTCGGGATCGAATCGGCGCAGGTACTCGGCGACGAGTTCGTCCTTGCTGGTGAAGTGCTGGTAGGCCGTGCGCTTGGACACCTGGGCGGCGGCGCAGAGCTGGTCCATGCCGGTGCGGTTGATGCCGTGATCACGGAACAGTTGCTGTGACGCGCTGAGGATGCGCTCGCGTGCGCCCCTGCCGCGGCGCCGGCCCAGGGGCCCCTTCTCCAGCTCCGTCATGTCCCGAGTCTAGCTCGTGGGTACGCATCGGTGTACATAACTTGCGCTCGGGTAGGCCGCGTGCGTACGTTAACCAGACAGATCGGTGTACGTAACTGGCCCTGAGAGGAGTGACCGTGGGGAAGCTCGATGGCAAGGTCGCGGTGATCACCGGCGGATCCACCGGCATGGCGCTGGCCGGCGCCAAGCTGTTCGTGGAGGAAGGAGCGCACGTCTTCATCCAGGCCCGACGGCAGGAAGCTCTGGACGAGGCCGTCCGGCTGATCGGCCGCAACGTCACCGCTGTCCAGGGCGACGCGGCCGAGCTGGACGACCTGGACCGCTTGTACGACACCGTCAAGCAGGAGAAGGGCTCGATCGACGTGCTGTGGGCCAGCGCCGGGATGGGCGAACCCGCCGTCCTCGGCGAGATCACCGAGGAACAGTTCCACCGCGCTTTCTGGCTCAACGCCCGCGGCACCCTGTTCACCGTGCAGAAGGCATTGCCGCTGATCAACGACAACGGCTCGATCTTCATGACCGGGTCCAACGCCTCCCTCGGCGCCTTCCCCGGCTGGAGCCTCTACGCGGGAAGCAAGGCCGTCCAGCAGGCCTGGGCCCGGGTCTGGCTCAACGAACTGCGCGACCGCAAGATCCGGGTCAACGTCCTGACCCCCGGCCAGGTCGCCACCGCCAAGCAGGAAGAACTGTTCGACGAGGCTGCCAAGGCCGCATTCGAGTCCCTCATCCCCCGCGGAGAGATGGGCCGCCCCGAAGAGATCGCCGGCGTCGCCCTGTTCCTCGCCTCCGACGACTCCAGTTACGTCAACGGCCTGGAACTGGTCGCCGACGGCGGCACGACCGCCATCTGAATCACGTCGAGAATAGGAAGAGAGCACACCTCATGAGCAGCATCACCCTCATCGGCACGGGGAACATGGCCCGCACCATCGGCACGATCGCGGTGGCGGGCGGCAACACGGTCGAGGTCATGGGACGCGATCAGTCGAAGGTCGACGCCCTGGCCAAGGCTCTCGGCGGCGGCACGACCACGGGCACGTGGGGCGCCGTCCCGGCCGGGGACATCGTCATCACGGCAGTGTTGTACTCCGGTGTCGTCCCAGTCATCGCCGAGTACGGAGACGTCCTCGCGGGCAAGGTCATCGTCGACATCAGCAACCCGTTCAACGCCACGTTCGACGGACTGGCCCACAGCGGGGAGACCTCGGTCGCGCAGGCCGTCGCCGAGGTGGCTCCGGCCGGCGCAAGCGTGGTGAAGGCGTTCAACACCATCTTCCGAGGTGTTCTGGAGAAGGGCCGGCCCGACGTCTTCATCGCCGGCGACGATGCGCAGGCCAAGGCGGCCGTGGCGGCGTTCGTCGAGAGCCTCGGGCTGCGCCCGCTGGACGTCGGTGGCCTGAAGATGGCGCACTGGTTGGAAGGGCTGGGCGTGATCACGGTGGGCCTCGCCGGCAACGGGGTCGGCCACGGGGACTTCGCCCTCGGCGTCGACGAGTTCTCCCGATGAGCCCCGGGCCGGGCACTGTTGTCAGTTGTTCCTGAGGAATTCGCCCCAGGCCCATCCGACACCGTCGGCCAGTTGGCACCAATCGTTCGACGGGCACGGTTTGACGACCTTCACGACTTCACCCGCTCGCAGGATGCGGAGGACATTTCCGTCGCCGCCTGGAGCATCGTAGAGATCCACATCACTGGTCACCGTGGCCGTGGGGGTGGCAGGTGTGACAACGGGGGGAACGGGGGGCGCCGGTTTCGCCGGAGGCGCGATGCAGGTGAGTGTGTCGTGCGTGCGCCAGGAATTCGTGGCACCCCGGTTGTTCTGGGTGGTCCCGCTCCAGTACCCGTCCGGGCCGAGTCGCCCCGTGTAGTGGTTCGAGAAGCCGGCGCCGAGGCCCTTGTCCCAGACCGCGGTGAACTCGATCGTGTCGCCCTTGATCGCGCCGTAGGCGTGGCCGGTGGTGAGGGTGGTCCGGCCCGGTATCGCGTACGAGACCGAGGGTCCGAGGGCAACGCCGGAGCCGTTGAGCTGCACGAGGACGTCGTTGTCCTGGTAGATCTGGATCAGGCCGCCCTTGACCTCGTACCTGTCGCAGGCGGCGGCGGGCGCCATCGGGCTCGCCTGGGCAACTGCGGGGAAGGTCAGAAGGCCCGCCGCGCCGATCGCTGCCGCGGCGACGAGGGTCGATAGGCGCGCGATCTTTCGGGGCTGCTGGTTCATGATTCCTCCGTGGAGACGTGGACGTTCGCCGGGAACGTGTCGGGTGAGCGGGACCTACGCCAGAAATCGACCCGGTGAAAGGGGCGAAGCGCAGATTCTGATGGCTGCAGATGGTTCAGCGGACTCACACCCGAGGACGAGAATGCTCTCGACGCGGCACGGAAACCTTGCCGTACGGACAGGTCGGCCGGCTCGCGCGCGGTAGGTCGAAGGCGGGCGTTCCCGTGCCGCCGGACGGGCGAGCAGCTGGCCCTCGTCGACGAGGGCGGCGTGCACGAGTGCCCGGCTCGGAGGCACGTCGGCCAAGCGACGGGCGCTCAAGGCTAATTCGCGGTAAAAGAACCGCGCGATGCGACCGGTTGGCCGTCTCTGCAGTGCACCCTGTCGCGGGGATCGTTCACCGCGATCCCGGCGACGTGCAGGAATGTGGTCAGGGAGCGGGCACGGCACATGGCGGATCGCCTCACCGGACGGGTGCTGGAGTCCTCGCGCACCATGCCGCGTCCGACGCCCACGTCGCGCGCGGAACCCGCCGCCGCTCAGGTGGCGGCGAGGCCGTCGCTGCTGTCGATGGTGGCGCTCGTGGTGGTCGCCGCGGTGATCGGCCGGCGGACGGCTCGTACGTCGCGGCACCCCGCGTCGACGGCCCGGGTCGCGCGGAAGCAGAAGAAGGTGATCGCGGTGTACCTCGCTGCGGGAGTCGTGATCCTCGCTGTCTGGCGGCCGGTGCTCTCGGCTTACCGCGATCATCGCTACAACTCACGATGGAGCCGGCAACCACTGGGCTGGTGATGCCCGTCAGACCTCGATGGCGCCGCCGACGCTGCGGAGGTGGTCGCGGAGCGTCCAGCCGGGGTCTGCGCGGCGCCGCTCCAGGAACTCGCTGAACCGCACCTGGTTGCGGAGGGTGTCGCCGGCGCGGATGCGTTCGGCCTGACGGCGCTCGGTGTCGCGGATCGTCTCCGCGAAGTCCAGCACCTCGTCCATCCGCGCACGGGGGACGAAGAGCACGCCGTCCTCGTCACCCCGTACGACGTCCTCGTTGTCGACGGTCCATTCGCCGACCCTGGCCGATTCCAGCGCGTCGTCGGCGCGTGGGTCGAGCCGCAGCGGGCCGGTGGGCAGCGAGCCGAGGCTGAAGACCGGCAGGCCGATCGCGCGGACGTCGGCGGTGTCGCGGTGCAGGCCCCAGATGACCACCCCGCTCAGGCCGGCCGAGGTCGCCTCCAGGACGGCGAGGTCGCCGACGCAGCTCTCGTCGAGCCGGCCGCCGTTGTCGACGACCAGCACGTCACCGGGCTCGGCCTGCTCGTACGCCTCCAGGAACACGTCGACGCTCCCGGAGTGGCGGGCCGGGACGACCCGCCCCGCCAGCCGGTCCCGGCGACGACCGCGCGCAGGCCGGCCGGCCCGCACCGGACGGGGACACCGGCGCGGATGCAGCCATCGGCGACGTGTGCCGTGGTCAGGGCGGCGAAGCGGTCCAGCAGCAGATCCGACATTTCGCTGACTCTAGTCAGCTAACTCGCCCGACACGCCTCTAATCGGCTGGACCGCACGATCACACTCGACGTGTGCCCGAACTGCTCTCCAGCCAACTGCTCGGCTTTCCCGCCGATGCGCGGGTGCTCCTCGTCAACGCCGACGACCTGGGCATGCACCCGGCGATCAACGACGCGATCGTCTCCTCGATCGAGGCCGGCATCACGCGCTCGTGCTCGGTGATGGCCGTCTGCCCGGGTACCGAGCACGCGTTCGCGCTGCTGCGCGAGCACCCCACCATCGTCTGCGGTGTGCACCTCACCCTGGTGCGCGACGCCGCGGCGGACCGCTGGGCCCCGATCGTGCCCGGGCCGTCCCTCGTCGACGAGGACGGTCTGCTCTTCCTGCACCGCGATGCCGCGTCGCTGCTCGCGTCCGCTCGCATCGACGAGGTGGAGCGCGAGTTCCGGGCCCAGCTCGACGCCGTGCTGCAGGCCGGCGTGCGGGTCACCCACCTGGACTTCCACTGCCTCGCCGACGGCGGCCGGGACGACATCCTCGACGTCGCGCTCGGCATCGCGGCGGAGCACGGCCTGGCCGTACGGGTGTGGTCGGATCCGGCGCGGGCCCGCATGCGGAGCGCGGGGCGCCCGGTGATCGACCACGCGTTCGTCGACAGCTTCGCGCTGGACGTCGCCGGCAAGGCGGAGGAGCTCGCCGCGCGGTTGCGCGCGCTGCCGGCCGGGCTCACGGAGTGGGCCGTGCACCCCGGGCTCGGCGGTGCCGCCGACGGAGCGGATCACGGGTGGGCGGTCCGCAGCTCCGACCACGCATTCCTCACGTCGCCGGCAGCACGCGCGCTCGTCGAGCAGGAAGGCATCGAGCTCATCGGGTACGACGCGCTCGTCCCTGCGTGGCGCTAGTGGTCAGCTGGGCGGCGCGTCCGCGTCCACCCGTGAGGCCGCGGCGTGTGCCACGGCCGCGGCGTCGAGCGCGTCGAGACCCCGGCGCGCGTCGCCCTGTGCGGCGAACGCGTGCGCGCCCATGCGGGACACCTCCCCGTCCTGCAGGTGCACCGCGGCCGTGCGGCAGTGCGCCGCGGCCCGCGCGAGGGCAGCCGCTGCCAGCTGGAGATCGCGGATCACGGAGTCCCGGTTCGACATGGCCGAAACGATAGAAGCCCGGCACCGCTCCGACCACGAATCCGCACGCGCTCGCGTCTGGGTTCGACCAGCAGGGGGTACGCATCGCGAGCAGTGCGCCGCCATACTCCGGCCATGCACGCTGTGGTGGCGGTGTTCGAGATGCCCGAGCCGGAGGGCGCGCACCTGGCCCATCTCGACGGGATCGTGGCGCGGGTCAGCCAGGAGGCGGGCTTCGTCGCCGGCTACTGGACGCACGACGGCGAGAAGTCCTACAACGTGCTGATCTTCGATTCGGCGGAGGCTGCCGAAGCCCGTGCCGCCGACGTGCGCGGCAACGCGGCGAACCAGGTGTCCGCGGGCCTGACGCCGGCCGTGGTCACGGTGGCGAAGGTGGTCGCGCACGCCGCCCGTCCGGTGTGACGGCGCGGTCGAGGTTCGTTGCTGAGGTCGCAGCGACCCGACGTGCGAGACTGTGGCCCCCGGATGCCCCTGCGGAGACGTCATGAGCCTGTTCCAGAGCCGCCTGAGCCCGATCGACTCCCAGGCGCGGGCCGACGTGTGGTTGCGGGTCGGCACGCTCGGCCTGGTCGCGGTCGTCGCTGCGGTGGCGGTGGTGCTGCGTACCCGCGAGCCGGTGCTGGCGGCGGTGCTGACCTGCGTGGTGGTCGGCCAGGTCGTCATCTGCGTGGCCGACGTCGTGGCGCGGCACCTCCCGGCGCGCCGGCGGTAGAGCATCAGCTCCAGCGGTCGACGATCCACCCGGCGAGTTCCTGCTCGGTCATCTCGGGCCGCTCCTCGGCCAGCGCGCGGAGCAGGTTCGTGGCCTCGTACATGTAGAGCCCGCGCTCGGTGGCGGCTTCCAGGTAGACGCCCCGCGAGACGGGCGCGAAGACCTCGTCGGTGCGCCGCGGCAGCCGGCTGCGCCAGCCCAGGATCTCCGGTAGCCGGTCGGGCGCCCAGCCGGGGGAGCCGTCGATGTCGACGTCGGGCTCGGGGAACGCGTGGGCCGTGCCGACGGGATGCCGGTCCCGCCAGATCGCGACGGTCTGGGGATTCACTCCGAACGCGTCGGCGAGCGCCGGATAGCCGAGGAACTGGTACGCGGTCATGGACGCCTCCGCAACGTTGTCTCTATCGTGGACAACGATAGCGGGTGTTTGACTGGTGCGGTGATCGATCACCTCGTCTACGGCACCGCCGACCTCGCCCGCACCGTCGCGCGGCTCGCCGACCTGGGCATCGCGCTCTGCCCGGGCGGCCAGCACGTCGGCCTCGGCACCCGCAACCACCTCGCGGACCTCGGCGGCGGCGCCTACCTCGAGGTGATCGGCGCCGACCCCGAACAGCCCGAGCCCGCGCAGCCGCGCCCGTTCGGCATCGACGCGCTCACCGGCGAGCGGCTGATCACCTGGGCCGCCCGCACCGCCGCGGTCGACGAGGTTGTCGCCGCAGCCCGTGCCGGCGGGCACGATCCGGGGCCGGCGCGCGAGATGCGCCGCGACCGCCCCGACGGTGTCCGGCTCGCCTGGCGGCTCACCGCGCCGCCGGCCCCGGAGCTCGACGGGCTCGTGCCGTTCCTCATCGACTGGGCCGACACGCCGCACCCGGCGCTCCGCTGCCCTGGTGCCCGGCTGGTGGAGCTGCGGGCCACCCATCCCGAACCCGCGGCCGTCACCTCGTGGCTGGACGCGCTGGGGGTGCGCGCCGATCTCGCCGTGACCGCGGGCCCGCGCACGTTCACCGCGGTGCTGCAGACCCCGGCCGGAGCGATCGAGCTCGGCTAGCCGATCCGCTCCAACGCGTCGACGACGAGGTCCCAGAAGCGGTCGGTGTCCAGGCCCTGACCGACCTGCGTGGTGCAGCCGGCGGGGGCCGGTCCGCGCATGTCGACGACCGTCATGCCGGTGGTGAGCCGGCCGGAGAGCTCGATGTCCAGCGGCGCGGCCCGCGTCGTGACGATCGTCGGGTCGATCACGCGGGCGACCGCGCACGGATCGTGCACCGGAGGGTGCGTGAAGCCCTGCTCGGCGAGGTAGGTGGCGGCGAAGAAGTCGAGCACCTCGCCGACGAACCGGGCGGGCGCGGTGCCGAGCGCGGCGATCCGCTCCCGGACCGCCGGGGTGGCCAGCGCCTGGTGGGTGACGTCGAGGCCGATCATCGTGACCGGCCAGCTCTCGTGCACGACGACGTGCGCGGCCTCGGGATCGGTCACGATGTTGAACTCGGCGGCGGCGCTCCAGTTGCCGCCGGCGATCGCGCCGCCCATGAGCACCACCTCGCGCACCCGCTCGACGATGAGCGGTTCGCGGCGGGCCGCCATCGCGATGTTGGTCAGCGCCGCCGTCGGCACCAACGTCACCGTGCCCGGCTCCTCGCGCATGACCGTCTCGATGATCAGGTCGACGGCGTGCCGTGGATCGAGCGGCACCGTCGGCTCCGGCAGGACCGGCCCGTCGAGGCCGGAGTCGCCGTGGATCGACTCGGCCACCTCCAGCTCCCGCACGAACGGCCGCGCGCAGCCCGCCGCGATCGGCACGCCGGTCATGCCGGCGATCGTGGCGACGATGCGGGCGTTGCGGGTGACCTTCGGCAGCGTCTGGTTGCCCATCACGGTGGTCACCGCGAGCAGGTCGATCTCGGGGCTGCCGTGCGCCAGCAGCAGGGCGATGGCGTCGTCGTGCCCCGGGTCGCAGTCGATGACGATCTTCTTCGGCATCCGCCCAGCCTGTACCGGATGAATTGTGTTCGCAACAAAATAGTATTCGCAGGTGAGAGGGCGAATTTCCATCAGGCCGTGCACGGGTCCGGCGGTCGCGTTACGGTGAATTTCGTTCGAGAAGGGGAACTCAGACAGGGGGAAACTGTCATGAATGCGATCGGCCGGCGAATCGCCGTTGTCGCGAGTGCCGCGGTGCTGTCCTTCGGCGGTGCCGCCGTCGTCGCGCCCGGCGTGGGGATGGCCCAGGGTGGGCAGGGTTGCGCCACGGCCAACGCCAAGGGCGGGCCCGGGAGCTGCAGCAACGGCGGAGCGGCGCCAGTCAGCCCGAAGGAGGCCAAGTGCTACCGCAACGGCGCCGTCGTGGGGGCGGGATCGCTGTTGGGTGGTGCCGGTCTCGCGGCGCTGCCGAGTGCTTTCGGTTCCTGCGTCCTGGCTCTCTTTGACTGACGCCGATGCCCGGCGCCCCGACCGGGGTGCCGGGCATCATTTCTTTCGAATTCTTTGAATCGTGTGTGGCCTCGGTTGCCCTGGGGGACGGCCGAGCCGGCACTGCGCTTCTGCCGTCTGCGCCTCGACGGTGAAGCGTGGAGCCGCGCCGGCTGGCAGGGTCTTCCTCATAGGTGCGTATCGCATGTATATTGCGTGCGAAACGCACCTATGGGAGCAGCCATGAGCATCGTCCTGGACCACACGATCGTCCGAGCCTCGGACCGGCACGCCGCCGCGGCGTTCCTCGCAGGCCTCCTCGGCCTGCCCGTCGGCGAGCCGACGGGCCCGTTCTTGCCGGTCGTCCTGAACGCCGACACCACGCTCGACTTCGACGACCGCGTGTCGCCCGAGGGGCCGGGGCACTGGGCGTTCCGGGTCGACGACGCCACCTTCGACGCGGCACTCGTCCACCTCGCCGGCGCGGCGGCCGCGTTCGGCCGTGGGCCCGGGTACGGATGGGACGGACAGGTCGATACCTCCGACGGTGCTCGCCGGGTCTACGTGCTCGATCCCGACGGCCACGTCTACGAGCTGTTCACCGCCCGCGTACCCTGACCCGGTGCTACTCGTCGCGATCGAGCCCGGCGTCGCCGGGACGGCCACCGTGATGGTGCCCGTGCAGAACCCGGAGCCGCCGCCCGGCAAGGGCGAGGAGTTCGGCAAGGCCTCGCCCGTCGCGCTCGTGGTGATCCTGCTGCTCGCGGTGGCCACGGCGTTCCTGATCCGCGGCATGACCAAGCGGATCAAGCGCCTGCCCGAGAGCTTCGACCCGCCGGCCGAGGAGCCCGCGAAGGACGAGCCGGCCGGCTCTGCCGAGGATGCCGAGCAGAAGCCCTCCTGACAGGCTGGTGGCATGCCGAACCGGCTGGCCACCGCCACGAGCCCGTACCTGCTGCAGCACGCCGACAATCCCGTCGACTGGTGGGAGTGGTCGGACGAAGCCTTCGCCGAGGCCGCCCGCCGGGATGTGCCGGTGCTGCTCTCGGTCGGCTACGCCGCCTGCCACTGGTGCCACGTCATGGCGCACGAGTCGTTCGACGACGCGGAGACCGCCCGGCAGGTGAACGACGGGTTCGTCGCGATCAAGGTGGACCGCGAGGAGCGGCCCGACATCGACGCCGTCTACATGGCCGCCACCCAGGCGATGACGGGTCAGGGCGGCTGGCCGATGACCTGTTTCCTCACTCCGGCCGGCGAGCCGTTCCACTGCGGCACCTACTACCCGCCGCAGCCGCGCCACGGCATGCCCAGCTTCCGGCAGGTGCTCGCCGCGATCTCGCAGGCCTGGAGCGAGGACGGGGCCCGCGTGCGCGGCGCGGCCGGGGAGATCGCCGGGCGGCTCGCCGACAACATCGGTGCAGCGCTGCCGCCCACCCCGGTCGACGAGGAGACCGTCGCGGCGGCCGTCGAGGTGCTCGCGGGCGACTTCGACCACGCGGCCGGCGGGTTCGGCGGTGCGCCGAAGTTCCCGCCCTCGATGACGTGCGAGTTCCTGTTGCGCCACTACGAGCGAACCGGATCGGAGCCTGCCCTCCACATGGCCGCCGCCACGCTTGCGGCGATGGCCCGCGGCGGCATGTACGACCAGCTCGCGGGCGGATTCGCCCGCTACAGCGTCGACGCCGGCTGGGTGGTGCCGCACTTCGAGAAGATGCTCTACGACAACGCGTTGCTGCTGCGGGTCTACGCGCACTGGGCCCGGCTCACCGGTGATCCGCTCGCGCTGCGCATCGCCGACGAGACGGCCGCGTTCCTGCTCGCCGACCTGCGGACGCCGGAAGGCGGGTTCGCGTCGGCGCTCGACGCGGACGCCGACGGCGTGGAGGGCCTGACCTACGCGTGGACGCCCGCGCAGCTGCGCGAGGTGCTCGGCGACGCGGACGCCGCCTGGGCCGCCGAGCTGCTCGCGGTGACCGGCGCAGGCACGTTCGAGCACGGCTCGTCGACGCTGCAGCTGCGTGCCGACCCCGACGATCCGGCGCGCTGGCAGCGGGTGCGGGCCGCAGTTGCTCGCGGCGCGCGCACGCCGTCCGCAGCCGGCGCGCGACGACAAGGTCGTCACCGCGTGGAACGGGCTGGCGGTGCTGGCGCTGGCCGAGGGCGGGGCGGCGCTGGGCCGCCCGGAGTGGGTTGCCGCGGCCGTCGAGGCGGCGGAGCTGCTGCTGCGGCTGCACATGGTGGACGCGCGGTTGCGCCGCTCGTCGCGGGCCGGTGCGGTCGGTGCGGCCGCGGGCGTGCTGGACGATCACGCGTGCCTGTCCGATGCGCTGCTCGCGCTGCACCAGGCCACCGGTGACCGGCGTTGGCTCGCCGCCGCCACCGATCTGCTCGACGTCACCGTGGCGCGGTTCGCCGATCCCGATCTTCCGGGCGGCTTCTTCGACACCGCGGACGACGCCGAGGTGCTGCTGCACCGGCCGCGCGAGATCACCGACAACGCCACCCCGTGCGGCAGCTCGGCGCTGGCGTCCGCGCTGGTCACGGCGTCCGTGCTGGTGTTCGAGGGCGGCCGGTACCGCGATCACGCGGAGGCCGCGCTCCGTGGCGCCGGGGCGATCCTCGGCCGGTATCCCAGGTTCGCCGGGCACTGGCTGACGGTGGCCGAAGGGCTGCTGCGCGGCCCGCTGCAGGTCGCGGTCGTCGGTGACGCGCCGGAGCTGGTGGCGGCAGCGCGACAGGCGGCGCCCGGCGGCAGCGTCGTGGTGGCGGGGGAGCCGGACGCACCGGAGGTGCCGTTGCTGGCCGGCCGGCCGCTGGTCGACGGCGCCGCCGCGGCGTACGTGTGCCGTGGGTTCGTGTGCGACCGGCCCGTCACGACGGCGGCCGAGATCGAGGAGGCACTGGTTCGCCTCCGGTGAACAGTCACCAGCAACGCCTGCAGCGGTGTAATCTCGTAATCACGAGGCGATGCGGGAGGCACGGAGATGAGCGGACGAATGCACAGGGGCTGGCACGGAGCCGGGCGCGGCGGGCGCGGACCCGGCCGCGGCGGCTGGCAGCAGGCCGACCTGCCCGGCACCGAGGACGTCAACGCGTGGCTCGCCGGGCGGCTGCCCGACGACTGGTTCACCTCAGCACCGGAGATCACGATCGACCGTGAGGAGATCCTGATCGTCGGCGAGCTGGCACCCGTCGAGGGCGAGTTCGCCGACACCGACACCGGGCGGGCCGAGCGCGCTGCCGCGGCCGCGGGCCGGATCTCGCGCTATCGCGAGACCACCCGCGAGGAGCGCATCGAGATAGCGCGCCAGGCCGAGCACCGCTACGGCCGGAAGGTCGCGTGGGGGGCCCGGATCGGGGATGCCGAGGAGCTGTTCACGGTGGCGTCGGTGCCGGTGATGACGCGCCTGCGCCAGCCGGAGCGGATCGTCCTCGACACGCTCGTCGACGCCGGGGTGGCGCGGTCCCGCTCGGACGCGCTCGCCTGGGCGGTGCGGCTGGTGGGAGAGCACGCCGACGAGTGGCTCACGGAGCTGCGCGAGGCCATGGCGAAGGTCGACGAGCTGCGGAGCAAGGGCCCGACGGGCGAGGCCGAGGCGGAGTAGTCCCGGGGTTCAGACGTCAGCAAAGCCACCTTCAGGACGGATTCGGTCCTGAAAGTGGCTTTGCTGACATACACCTGCGCCGGGCTAGCGGAAGAGCACCAGCCAGATCGCGACGTGGTGGCAGATGGCCGCGACGACCGTGGCGGCGTGGAAGAACTCGTGGTAGCCGAAGGTCTTCGGCCACGGGTTGGGCCAGTGGGTGGCGTACATGACGCCGCCGACGGTGTAGGCGAGGCCGCCGACCAGGATCAGCACCAGCGCCGCGACGCCGCCGTGGGTGAGGATGTCGGGCAGCACGAAGACCGCCACCCAGCCCAGCGCGATGTAGATGGGCACGGCCAGCCACGAGGGCGCGTGCGGCCACACGAGCTTGAGCACGACCCCCGCGAGCGCGCCGATCCACACCACGAGCAGCACCACGCGCGCCGTGTCGGGCGCCATGGCCAGTGCTGCGATCGGCGTGTACGTGCCCGCGATGAACAAGAAGATCATCGAGTGGTCGAGGCGCTTCATGACGAACCGGCCGCGGTCGGTGCGCCACGTGCGGCGGTGGTAGAGCGCGCTGATGCCGAACAGGCCGAGGATCGTGATGCTGTAGACGGTGGTCGCGAGCGCTGCGCCGGCGCCGACCAAGGACGCGGCGATCGAGATCAGCGTCGCGCTGGCGGCGATGGAGACGGCGAAGGACCACAGGTGCAGCCAGCCACGCAGGCGCGGCTTGACCAGCACCGGGGATGAGTCGCCGAGAGTCCCGCTGGTCACTCCACCGAGGGTAGCCCGCACTCGCCGGGTTGCCCACGGTTGTGACCGGACCTACGCGGTCACCCGTCCGGCGGTCCACACGTCCGCAGCCGGGGCAGGCGGCTAGTGTGATGCATCGTGGCAGCGCGGGACCTGCTCTATTCGCTCTACGAGCGCCGGCTCGGCCGGGAGCTGCGAAACGTCGCCGAGCGACCGCGGCACGTCGCGGTGATGCTCGACGGGAATCGTCGCTGGGCCCGTGACGCCGGGCTGCTCGACGTCAACGACGGCCACCGCGCCGGCGCGGCGAAGATCTCGGACATGCTCGCCTGGTGCGAGGAGGCCCGCGTCGAGGTCGTGACGTTGTGGCTGCTGTCCACCGACAACCTCGACCGGCCCGCCGAAGAGCTGCAGCCGCTGCTGGAGATCATCGGCGACGTCGTGGACGAGCTGGCGGGCCCGAACGGCCGGTGGCGGCTGCGCGTGGTGGGTGCGCTGGACCTGCTCCCTCGGGCGATGGCGGATCGCCTCTCCGCAGCCGCGGACCGCACCGTCGGCCGCGCCGGGCTGGAGCTGAACGTGGCCGTCGGCTACGGGGGCCGGCAGGAGATCGCCGACGCGGTGCGCAAGCTGCTGCTGCAGCACGCGGAGAGCGGCACGTCCATCGAGGAGCTCGCCGAGGTGCTCGACGTCGATCACATCGCCGCCCACCTCTACACGTCCGGCCAGCCCGATCCCGATCTCGTCATCCGCACCTCGGGCGAGCAGCGGCTGTCGGGCTTCCTGATGTGGCAGTCGGCGCACTCGGAGTTCTGGTTCTGCGACGCCTACTGGCCGGCGTTCCGCAAGGTCGACTTCCTGCGTGCGCTGCGGGACTACGCGGCGCGGCACCGCCGGTTCGGTTCCTGATCGGGCTCCCCGACGCCGGAGCGGACACACGAAAAGGGCGCCCGACCAGTGGTCGGGCGCCCTTCTCGTCAGATCAGCGTGCGATCAGTCGACGTCCTGGTCGGCCGTGTCGCCCGCCGAGGCACCGTTGTCGCCGCACTCGCGCGAGTTGTCGGTGTCCTGGTCGGTCGTCGCGGTGCCGCTGCCGAAGATGCCCAGCGCACCCGAGAGCGCCCCGGTGATCTCCTTGACCGGGACCTGGCCCTGGAAGGCGCCGCCCTGGATCGGGACATCGTTGTTGCAGACCTGGCCGGCGGCAGCGCCGTTGTTGTCCGCAACGGTGAACAGGCCACCAGCGTTCGAGCCGTTGTTGTTGGTGTCGCCGCCATCGTGGGCGAACGCCAGCGGGCTCACGGCGAGCAGCGCGGTTGCCGCGGTCGCCACGACGATTCCAGCCTTCTTCAGCACAGTTATCTCCTGTTGAGTCAAGCGGACCCGGCAGAGACCGGATTCCTTTCGGGATCGACGCTCGAGTGGGGAGCCCGCGTCGACCGCAAACAATGTAGCTGGGCGCCGAATCCAAATCCAAGCCCATTACCACCTTCGTGTGATCCGAATACTTTCCGCTCGGATACTCCCCCTTTCGGGGGTTCACGGTGGAGGGGTCGCCGCGTACCGGGCGGCGATGGAGGACGCGCTGTGATCGCGCGCTGCTCCATCGGTACCAGAACTGTCCCTGGTTGGGCCGGGCGTGTCGCGCCGCAGTCGGGCGCGGACGAGATATGGGCCACGCACATTCCTGCGAAGCCGGGAGAACGCACGAAAAAGGCGCCGGATCCAATGGATCCGGCGCCCTTCGTCAGGCGTGGAGCGTGAGATCAGCCGACGTCCTGCGAGTTGTCGTCGCCGGCGTCGCCCGTGTTGTCGCCGCAGTCCCGCGAGTTGTCCGTGGTCTGGACGACGTCGCTGTTGGCCGTGCCGAACAGCGCCAGAGCCCCGCTGATCGCACCCGTGACCTCCTTGACCGGCACCTGGACCTGGCCGAGGCCACCCTGGATCGGCACGTCGTTGTTGCACGCCTGGAGCGGCACGACGACGTTGTTGTCCGACACGTTGAGGAAGCCGCGCGACGAGTCACCGTTGTTGTTGGTGTCCGACGACGAGCTGTGGTGGTGCCTGTCACCGTGGTCGTCGCCCTTGTCGCCTGCGAAGGCGAGCGGGCTGACCGCCAGCAGTGTTGCCGCAGCGCCAGCCACGACGATTCCAGCCTTCTTCAGCACTGTTGTCTCCTGTTGGGTCGAGCGGATCCGACCGTGGCCGTTTCCTTTTTGAGTCAGCGGCAACCTGGGGAGCCCGCGCTGACCGAGGGAAAAGGTAGCTCTGTGACCTGCGTGAGACAATCTTCGTACTCCTATCGGGTGTGTCGAATACCGTGGGTTCGGTTACTACTTCCTTGGGGCGACAATGGATCGCACCCATTCAATTCAGAAACGGCGAATATTGACCCTGGGTAGTCGATGACCACCTGATCGAGGCGTAACCTCGACGGCCACTCCCCGGTGCGGCCCAGTGACCGCCGCATCGCGACTCCGCCAAGTGGCCCAGCGCATGCGTCCGTGCGGCAGATGGGCTAACGGATGGGCGGTTGGCCTAGCGCGACGAGCGGCCGAACCGGAGGTTAATTCGAGGTTTCCGGGTGCGACCGTCCACCGAGTCACAGTTGACCGCTCCCGGGTGACCGCCTGTAGCGTTCTCCGTGGCGGCCCGTTCCGATCGGACCGCCCGGGGAGGCCCTGGTCGTGGTGTTAGCACCCGAGGGGGCCGGCACCCGGCCCTCGCGGGCGTCATCGGCGGCGAGCTCCAGGTCGTCGGTAGCGCCCAGCCAGGGCCGGCCGGCCCACCAGATTGTGGGCGCGGTGTCGCGCCCACGAGGGAGCCCACGTGACTGATCGTCGTAACGCCCCCGCCTCGGAAGTCCGCTGCTACGTGCTGGACACCTCTGTCCTGCTCTCCGATCCGTGGTCACTGACCCGGTTCGACGAGCATGAGGTCGTCCTGCCGCTGGTGGTCATCTCCGAACTGGAGGGCAAGCGCAACCACCCTGAACTGGGCTGGTTCGCGCGGACGGCGTTGCGCATGCTCGACGAACTGCGCGTCGAGCACGGTCGACTCGACCGGCCGATACCCATCGGCACCGCAGGCGGCACTCTCCACGTGGAGCTCAACCACACAGATCCGAACGTTCTACCAGCAGGTTTCCGCACCGAAGCCAATGACAGCCGGATACTCGCGTGCGCACTCAACCTCGCCGCCGAGCGCAGGTCCGACGGTCGGGGCGAGGTCGTCCTCGTCACCAAGGACGTGCCACTGCGCGTCAAGGCCGCCTCCGTCGGCCTCACGGCCGACGAGTACCACGCACTCGACGTCGTCCCGTCCGGGTGGACGGGCATGGCCGACGTCGAGGTCGCCTCGGCCGACGTGGACACCCTCTTCCGGGATGGTGTGCTCGACCACGAGGCGGCGCGTGAGCTGCCGACGAACACCGGCCTGCGGTTGACCGGCGGCGGTTCGGCTGCGCTGGGCAGGGTCGGGGCCGACAAGCGGGTCCGGCTGGTCCGTGGCGACCGGGAGGCGTTCGGCCTGCACGGGCGCTCGGCCGAGCAGCGGGTGGCGCTGGACCTGCTGCTCGACCCGGAGGTCGGCATCGTCTCGCTCGGCGGCCGGGCGGGCACCGGCAAGTCCGCGCTCGCGCTGTGCGCCGGGCTGGAGGCGGTGATGGAGCGCCAGCAGCACCGCAAGGTCGTGGTGTTCCGGCCGCTCTACGCCGTCGGCGGGCAGGAGCTCGGGTACCTGCCGGGCAGCGAGGCCGAGAAGATGGGCCCCTGGGCGCAGGCCGTCTTCGACACGCTCGGCGCGGTGGTCAGCGAGCAGGTGGTCGAGGAGGTCATGGCCCGCGGCATGCTCGAGGTGCTGCCGCTCACCCACATCCGCGGCCGCTCGCTGCACGACTCGTTCGTCATCGTCGACGAGGCGCAGTCGCTGGAGCGCAACGTCCTGCTCACGGTGCTCTCGCGGCTGGGCACCGCGAGCCGGGTCGTGCTCACCCACGACGTGGCGCAGCGCGACAACCTGCGCGTCGGGCGCCACGACGGCATCGCTGCCGTGATCGAGGCGCTGAAGGGCCACCCGCTGTTCGCCCACGTGACGCTGACGAGGAGCGAACGGAGCCCGATCGCAGCACTCGTGACGGAGATGCTGGAGGGGCCCGGCAACTGACCTCACACAGTGACATGGTCGGCCGGGGCCGACGGGCGAGCCCGCCCCGCACCCTGACGGGTGCGGGGCGGTTCGCGCATCTGTGCTTCACCGAGCGGCCGCTCGGGCCGCACGTCGGTGGTCAGAGGCCGTGCGGGGTGCCCTCGGTGAAGCCGGCCATCGTCTGCACACCCACCACCGCGCGTTCGTGCAGCTCGGGGAGGGTGCGGGCGCCGGTGTAGGTGCAGGCGCTGCGCACGCCCGCGCAGATCCCGTCCAGGACGTCCTCGACGCCGGGCCGCTGGGGGTCGAGCAGCTGCCGCGACGCGGAGATGCCCTCCTCGAACAGCGCCTTGCGCGCCCTGTCGAACCCGCCGTCGCCCCGGGTGCGTGCGGACACCGCCCGCTTCGACGCCATCCCGAACGACTCCTTGTACGGCCGGCCGGCCTCGTCGCGCAGCAGGTCACCAGGCGATTCGTAGGTGCCGGCCAGCCACGAGCCGATCATCACCGCGGACGCCCCGGCCGCCACCGCCAGCGCCACGTCGCGCGGGTGGCGCACCCCGCCGTCGGCCCACACGGACACGCCCAGCTCGCGCCCGGCCGCGGCGCACTCCAGCACCGCCGAGAACTGCGGCCGCCCGACCCCGGTCATCATGCGCGTGGTGCACATCGCGCCCGGCCCCACACCGACCTTCACGATGTCGGCGCCGGCCGCGGCCAGGTCGCGCACGCCGTCGGCGGTGACGACGTTGCCCGCGGCGATCGGGACGGTCGACCCGGAGTCGGTGACGACCTGCCGCACCGCGCGCAGCGCCTCCAGCATCTTCGCCTGGTGGCCGTGCGCGGTGTCCACCACCAGCAGGTCCACGCCGGCGTCGAGCAGCGCCTTCGCCTTCACCGCGACGTTGCCGTTGATGCCGATCGCAGCCGCCGTGCGCAGCCGCCCGTCCGCGTCGAGGGTGGGCTGGTAGATGCCCGCCCGCAGCGCGCCGAGCGCGGTCAGCAGGCCCACCAGCCGCCCGTCGCCGTTGACGCCGAGGGCGACCCCGCGCCCGCCGACCGCGTCGAACACGTCCCGGGGCGGCGTGTCGAGCGGCAGCGCCACGCTCACCGGGTCGAGCACGTCGGCGAGGCGGGTGAACCGGTCGACGCCCGTGCACGCGGCCTCGTCGACCGTGCCGATCGGGCGGCCGCCGTCGTCGACCACGACGACCGTGCCGTGCGCCCGCTTCGGCAGCAGCGACACCGCCTCCGCGACCGCGTCGCCGGGCCCGAGCGTGAGCGGGGTGTCCCACACCGGATGCCGCTGCTTGATCCACGTGACGATCTCGGCGACGGCGTCGGTGGCGACGTCCTGCGGCAGCACCGTCAGCGCACCGCGTCGCGCCAGCGTCTCGGCCATCCGGCGACCCGCGACCGCCGTCATGTTGGCCGCGATCACCGGCACCGTGGCACCGGAGCCGTCGGCCGCGGTGAGATCGACGTCGAACCGGGAAGCCACATCCGAACTGCCTGGCACCAGGAAGACGTCGTCGTAGGTCAGATCCTGGGAGGGGTCCTGCCCGTCGAGGAAGCGCACGGTACGGAGACTCTACGCGTGCCCCGCCCGATCACGCAGGCCGCGACCGCTCCTCGGTGGTGATCTCGTCGGGCAGCGACCGGATCTCGCGGACCCAGTCCGCGCGCAGTTCGGGCAGACACACCTGCACCAGCCGCTGCGCGAGCGGGCAGGGCACGTCCCAGGACGTGGGCGCGGCACCACCGCGGTGCAGCTCGTACTGGTAGTCGTTCCATGCGCCGTAGTCGGACGCCAGGCACAGCTCGCTCGGCGCGTCGAACTCGACGGTCGCGCAACCCTGGCGCAGGCCGTACTCCCCGAGCAGATCGGCCGCGTCGCCGAGGGAGACGCCCTGGGGCGCGCTCCACGCCCAGACCGGCGGCCGTCCCTCGGTGTCGACGCCTGCCCTGGCCATGGCGGCGACCATCGCCTGGTAGCTCCGGGTCACGAACCCCGGCGAGACCCACTCCCAGGAGCCGGTCATCCGCCCGGCGCGCTCCAGCGCGGCGATCCGCACGAGGGGCTGGAACGTCCACAGCCGCACGCTCACCCCCGCAGCAATTCCCGCACCGCATCGATCGTGTCGGCCTCCGCCGGGGTCTTGTCGGGCCGGTAGCGCACCACCCTGGCGAAGCGCAGCGCCACACCGCCCGGATAGCGGGTGCTGCGCTGGGCGCCGTCGAGCGCGATCTCGACGACGAGCTCCGGGCGCAGCATCACCGCATGCCGGTCCTCACTGCGCGCGAGGCCGGGGAACGTGGCGGTCTGCCAGGCCAGCAGCTCGTCGGTCATGCCCTTGAACGTCTTGCCCACCATGATCGGCTCGCCGCCATCGGGATCGCGGGCGCCGAGGTGGATGTTGGACAGCGACCCGGTGCGCCGCCCGTAGCCCCACTCGGCGCCCAGCACCACGAGGTCGAGCGTGTGCACCGGCTTCACCTTCTGCCACGCCTTGCCCCGCCGCCCGGCCGCGTAGGGGGAATCGAGCGCCTTCACCATGACGCCCTCGTGGCCGGCGTCGAGCGCCCGGTCGAGCAGCTCCGCCGCCTCCTCGGCCGACGGGCGCCGCACCCCCGGCATGACGTGCTCGCCCACCACCTTCTCCAACGCGGCGAGCCGGGCCTCGAGCGGCTCGTCGAGCAGATCGGTGCCGTCGACGTGCAGGCAGTCGAAGAACCAGGGCCGCAGCAGGAGCTCGTGCACCTCTGAGCCGAATCGGCTCATCGTCTCCTGGAACGGGCGGGGGCGGCCGTCGTCGGCCAGCGCGAGGGTCTCCCCGTCGAGCACCACCTGCTCGCACGGCAGGCCGCGCACCACCTCGACCAGCTCCGGGACGCTCGCGGTGATCTCGCGCAGGCTGCGGGTCCAAACGCGCACCTCGTCGCCGCGGCGGTGCACCTGCACGCGGGCGCCGTCGAGCTTGTACTCGACGCTGACGTCGGCGCCGAGCTCGGTGAGGGCCTCGTCGAGCGAGCCGGCGGGGGAGGCGAGCATGGGGCGCACCGGCCGGCCGACCTCCAGCCGCACCGCCTCCAGCGCGGGCACGCCGCCCTCGAGCGCGGTGCGGGCGGTGGCCGGGAGCCGGCCGGACAGCATGAACGCCCGGCGCACCACCGCAGCCGGCACCGCGGACGCCGCGGCGACCGCCTCCAGCATCACGCCCTCCAGCGCCCCCTGACGCATCTCGCCGGTGAGCAGCCGGCGCAGGAACTCCTGCTCGGCCCCCGTGGCCGCACCGAACAGCGCACCGAGCAGCTCGGCGCGCCGCGCGGTGGATCCGGCTCCCGATGTGGCGGCCAGCTCCGTGAACGCGGCGTCGACCGCCGCCACCGTGAGGCTCGGCTCGGCGGCGGGCGCGCCGGCCTGCGCGGCGAGAGTGCGCCAGCCCGTGCCCAGGCGGCCTTGCAGCGTCTCGCCGGAGAGCCACGCGGTGGCCGGCTCCACCTCCTCCGGAGCGGCCGCGCGCAGCACCTCGGCCAGCGCGGCGGCCTTCGCCGTGCGAGCGCGGGTGGCGCCCACCGCGGCGGACGCGGCGACGACGTCGGCGAGCAGCATGAGGCCATCCTGGCAGGTCGCACCGACAGTTCCGACGCCTCGCAGCGGGCCTGAACTCCGAACTCGCCGGGCACCGACTCCGTACTCGCGTGGTGACCTCGCCCGTCCGTCCGGCGACCGTCGGGGGTTGTCGCCAGAATGATGTTCCCGCCGCCGAGCCCGAGGACGTCATGATCAATTTCTTCCCGAACGACCCGGCCGTGGCGGAGCTCCCGCTGCGCGAGGTGGTGGCGCTGCCGGAGCGGCCGGCGGGCAGTGCGGGGCTCGCCGTCGCGGGCGCGGACGCGGAGCGCGCCTA
The DNA here is from genome assembly GCA_963727745.1 of uncultured Actinomycetota bacterium. Taxonomy (GTDB): domain Bacteria; phylum Actinomycetota; class Actinomycetes; order Mycobacteriales; family Pseudonocardiaceae; genus Pseudonocardia. The sequence goes on along the minus strand of CAVSHL010000010.1, from coordinate 432,912 downwards.
CCCGGTCGGCACCGCGGGATTCCTGCGCTGGCAGTCGCGGCAGGCCGCGATCCTCGCCCTGCAGGCGTGGGAGGGTGCGCTCGGGCGGCCGCTGACCTCGTGGGCCGCGGCGGTCAAGGGCCCGCTGCAGGTGCGGCCGGACGTGGGTGTGGATCTCAACGCCTTCTACGACCGCACCGGCATCTCGTTCTTCCACCAGCAGACCGGCGACCACGTCACGTACTCGGGTGCCAGCACCGACGTCGTCACGCACGAGACCGGGCACGCGATCCTCGACGCGCTGCGCCCCGATCTGTGGGACACGAACCTGATCGAGGTCGGCGGCGCGCACGAGGCGTTCGGCGACGTCACGGCGGTGCTGACCGCGCTCTCCGACCGGGAGACGCGGGAGAAGCTGCTGGCCGCGAGCCCCGACCTGGCCACGGCGAACTTCGTGGAGGCCACGGCCGAGGACCTGTCGGCGGGGGTGGCGGTCGTGCTCGGCCCGAACCACCCGGCGGCGGCGCCGCGGCGGGCCCTCAACGCGTTCCACTGGCAACTGCCGGAGACCTTGCCCGCCGACGGGGGCCCCGACGTGCTGATCAACGAGGTGCACAGCATCGCGCGGGTCCTCTCCGGCTGCTTCTACGACCTGGTCAGGGCCCTGTTCACGGCCGGAGCCGACCGATCGGAGGCCGGCCTGCTGGCGGCGGCCCGCAGGGCTGCGGCCCTGTTCTGGGCCGGCGCGGCCGAGGCGCCGGAGGTGCCCCGGTTCTTCCGCGCGATCGGCCGGCAGATGGTGATCGCCGCCGGCCCGGACTCGCCGGCGGCGTCAGCGGTCGGGGTGGCGTTCGCCGGGCACGGGCTTGCGCTGGGCACGCGGGGTCTGCTGGCGCCGGAGCTCGCACTGGCCGGCGCCCCGCCGCGCCTCGCGACTGCGCAGCGCGCCGGTTCCCGGATGGAGGTGGCCGACGCCACCATCGCCGACCTGCGTGCCCGGCTGGGGGCAGGCGTCGATTCACCGGTGACCGTCAGCGTGGTCGATCTCGGCAGCACACGGGTGGCGAAGGTCAGCTTCCAGCTCGACGTCCCGCTCGACGGCGTCGACGACCGGCTCCGCGGCGTCGTCTGCCCCGCTACGGTGCCGGCGCTGGTGGGGGAGTCGGGCTCGACGGCCGCGCTGCTGCACGCCCCGCGAGCGGGCGTGGCCCCGGAGGAGGCGCTGCGGTTCGTCCGTGCGCTCCTCGACCACGGGCAGCTGGCGTTCGGCGACCCCGCCGAGCCGCAGGCGGGCTGGCCCACCCACGCCGTCGTCGATCGGGACGGGCGGCGCGAGGTGCGCCGCATCGCGTTCACCTGCTGACGGGCCGCCCACGCACACCGTGGTGTGCTCGCGCACATGGTCGACCGCAATGCCGGTTAGTTTAGGGCAGCGGCACGGGAGATGATCTTGACTCTGGGTGGGTCGGGATAGCGGGTCTGGCGATGATGCTTGCGCTTTTTGGGCATCTTGGTGGTTCGGAGTCGAGTGACGACGCGCGGGTAGCTTCGGTGGCGGCGTTGACCGAGGCGACGGTCAAGTATCTCGGCGGTGGTTTCGGCGATCCCGATGCGCAGTCGGTCAGGGGGAAAAACCCGCCTGGTTATCGACCTGGCGGCGTAGCACTCGGATTGTCCGCATGAACGAAATGCGGTCAGGGTCTTCTTCGGCGTCGTCTGCGGCTTCGCGCATGAAACTTCGGGCCGCGAAGTGGACGAGCAACAGCGCCCAGATCTCTTGGCGGACGAGTTCGGGTGTACGCGACCGAAGCAGCCGAGTGGGCGCCATCTGATGAACCTCGATCTCGTCGAGGGTGAGCTCGAACTCCCAACGTTCCTGATAGAGCGCAGCGAGTTCAACGGCCGTCGCAAATGTCGGGTCGAGGATGGTGGTCATCACCCGGATTCGTTCGGCATCGCCACTTCGGTTGGGTATCGTGTACTCAGCGACCCGCACCGGGATGCGCACCTCATCGGGGATGGGCTTCCGACGCCCTCCGCCGCCTTTGAGGTGACGCGGAACAAGTTCCGACAAATATGACCCGTCCGTATGCGTGGCCAGGACGGGAAGCTTCAGATCGTTCTTGATCCGCCACAGCAAGTGGGCACCGGTCGCCGCGGCCGCAGTCCACAGGTCGTAGCTGTAGAACCCCCGGTCGGCCAGCAGCAGCATGCCGCGCTCCAGCGACGGGAACAACTGCGACAGCAGCTCTCGCTCGTCGGAGTCGGCAGCCCCGTCGAACACGGCATCGACGATCGCATGCGTACCGCATTCGCCCAGACCGACCAACCGCAACTGTGGAAACGGACCCTTGTTGCGGCCGTGTCCGAACGCCTCGGAATTCGCTGGCGTCTTCGGCGCGTCCATCACGACACCGTCCACGGCCATGAGCCGTAATCCATGGAACCAGGCGCCCACCGTGCCTGGCCGGGCGATCGGCCGGGCGACCCGATCGAACAGCTCGGCCAACGGTGCTTCACCGATGCGTTGGCGCGCCTGGGTTACCGCACTGCTCGTCGGTACCTGCCAAGCATCTGTCCAGGTCCCGAGAAACCGCAGCCCGTTCACCAGGCGACGCAGAACCTCCTCGTACGGTTCCTGGCAGAACAGGCACAGCGCGAGCACCAGGTAAACGACAACACGGTCCGGCAGGATCCGGTTCCGTCGAATCACACCTTCCGGAGGACGTGCCGAGCTGGAACAACCTCATCGACAAGATCTCGATCAAAGATGCGAGTCAGCACCCCGATGCTAATACCATCGGTGAACCTACGTCCGGGCGCGGTCGCTGACTCTGACACCCCATCAAAGTAATCACTGGACACTTTCTATTGGAGATGCCACGCCGATGTACGGCGCGATATCTTCGCGCCGATCCACCCAAACTCCAGCGGCAGCGAGTGCGGCCGGGGCCCAGCCGAGGCTCAGCGGCGCAGCCTCGCCGCGGGTGCCAAACTAACCGGCATTGCGGTCGGACCTGTGCGTGTGCACATCAGCCTATGCGTGAGCTCCTGGTCAGATCGAGCGGAAGCGCTCCCGCGTGATCCGGCCGTCCTCGTCCACCCGGTGGGTGGCCGCCGGGGCGTCGGCTCCCGGTTCGGCGAGCTGCCCGTGCGTGCGCAGCGACCGGACGAACGTCGCCCCCTCCACCCCGTCGGGATCGACGAGCCGGGCGACGATGGCGGGGACGCCCGTCCAGTCCGGTACGTCCACGCCCATCCGCACGACCGACAGCCCGGCCGCGCGCGACTCCGCGGCCCGCTCGGCGTCGGAGGTGATGGCCAGGCCGTCCGCGGGCTCGGCGCCGAACGTCGCCAGCGCGGCGTCGAACGCGGCGGAGGGAGCGGTCTCGACGTAGCGGCGCAGCCCGGCGTCGTCGACGACGGTCGTGGCCTGCGCGTCGTCGCCGAGGATCGCGACCCGCAGCGGTTCCCCGTCGGCGGTGTCGAGCTCGGCGAGCACGGCGAGCGCCGCCTCGGCCGCGGGGGCCGGCGCCCCGCCCACCACGAGGGTGTCGACGAGGTCGACCAGCACGACCTTCAGCACTGCACGGACGCTACGCCGGCCGGCTGGTTCAGGCCACCGAGCCGGCGTCGGTGTACATGCCGGTGGCGACCTGCATGAGGTCGTCGATCCGCACGATCCCGGCGCAGCAGAGCGAGCCGTCGAGCAGCACGAGGTCGTCGAAGCTGCGCGTGCGGTCGGAGAGGCAGTACTCGAGGGCGGCCGCGAGATCGGTGGTAGGGCCGACGGTGCGCGGCGGCTGGGCCAGCGAGGCGGCGCGACGGCGACCGTAGAGCGCATGCCCGTACGGGCCGGAGACGGCCACCATGAAGCGGTTGCGGTCGAGGAAGCCGGTGGGGCGGCGGGCCGCGTCGGTGAGCAGCACGCTGTTGGCGTGGGGGTGGGACGCGAACGCGGCGCGGACGACGTCGGCGGTGACGTGTTCGGGCAGCACGAGCGCGGCCTTCGCCAGCGATGCCACGCTGGGCAGGATGGTGCGGAGCGGGCCGGCCTGCCGGGCGGCCTGGATGCGGGGGATCAGCGCGACGGGGATGGCGAGGCCGGCGACGCCCGGGTGCTGCTGCACGGGGGCCAGCAGTGGGCCCTGGGCGCGGGTGATGCCGTGATCGCGCAACGCGGCCAGCTCGTCACGATGAGTGACTCCGACGGCGGAGACCGTGATGCCGCAGGCGCGGGCGACGTCGCAGATCGCCGCAACGACCGCGTCGGCGGCGGGATCGACGCCCAGCCGGGCGACCAGTTCGGTGTCGATCTTGATGGAGTGCGGGAGGAGCTCGGCGACGAGATCGAGCCCGAAGCCGCGGCCGACGCCGTCGAACGCGATGGCGAAACCCGCCGCCCGCAGTTCGTTGACGCCCTCCGCGAACGCGCCGGCCGGCGCCGCGGAGACGGCCGGACTGATCTCCAGGACGATCGGCGGAAGCGGCTGTCCTTCGAGGCGTTCGCGCAGAACGCCTGGTAGCTGCACGATCCGCGGGCGCGCGGCCACGACGGCGTCGGCGCAGATGTCGACGTGCACCGGCACGGTGGAGTCGTACGCGGGATCGTGCAGGACCGAGGTGATCGCGATGCCGGCGTCGAACTCAGCGATCTGGCGGGTGCCCCACACCACGCGCGGCGCGACGAGCGCGGTGCGGTCGCGATCGCGTCGACGTAGCACCTCGACCCCCGCCGGACGACCGTCCGTCAGGTCGAGGAGTGGTTCGTAGGCGAAGCGCGCACCCTCGCTCATCGTCACCAACTCCCACGTGTAGAAGGCCCTCATTGGACCACGCGCGAGCCCGTTTTCATGATCGTCAGCAATGATTGGTGACGCTTCGGAGTGAAATTGGTCCGAAGGGGTGATGCGTGCAGCTGCACGTACGCCTGCACGTGCTGTGCTGTGCCTTCGGTCGCCCGGGGGCGACGGCGAGCCGGCCGTGCACCCTGGCGGGTGCACGGCCGTTCGCGTTGTGGCTGAGTGGGCGCCTCCACGCTTTGCCCCGCGCGACTTACCGACCGCCTCTGGCCATCGCCAGCACGTCCAGCGCCTTGTCGAGCTGCTCCTCGGTGAGCTTGCCCGGCACGTGCCCCCGCTCGATGACGACCTCGCGGATCGTCTTGCGCTCCTTGAGGGACTGCTTCGCGATCGACGCCGCCTCCTCGTAACCGATGTAGCGGTTGAGCGGCGTGACGATCGAGGGCGACGACTCGGCGAACTCGCGGGTGCGTTCCAGGTCGGGCTCGGCCCCGTCGATCACCTTGTCGGCGAGCAGCCGCGCGACGTTCGCGAGCAGCCGCGCGGACTCCAGCAGGTTGCGCGCCATCACCGGCATCATCACGTTGAGCTGCAGGTTGCCCTGGCTGCCGGAGAACGCGACGGTGGCGTCGTTGCCCATCACCTGCGCCGCGACCATCATCGTGGCCTCGCAGATCACCGGGTTGACCTTGCCCGGCATGATCGAGCTGCCCGGCTGCAGGTCGGGCAGGTGCAGCTCGGCCAGCCCCGTGCGCGGGCCGGAGGAGAGCCAGCGGATGTCGTTGGCGATCTTGTAGAGGCTCACGGCGACGGTGCGCAGCGCGCCGGAGGCCTCCACCAGCCCGTCGCGGGCGCCCTGGGCCTCGATGTGGTCGGTGGCCTCGGACAGCGCGTCGAGCCCGGTGGCCGTGCGCAGCTCCTCGACGACGCCGGCGCCGAACCCGTCGGGCGCGTTGAGGCCGGTGCCGACGGCCGTGCCGCCGATCGCGAGCTGGCCCAGCCGCGGCAGCGTGTCGGTGACGCGCGCGGCGCCGTACTCGACCTGCGTGGCCCAGGCGGCTGCCTCCTGCCCGAGCGTGACGGGGACGGCGTCCATGAGGTGCGTGCGCCCGGCCGTCACGACATCGACCCAGTCGGCGGCGCGTCGACGCAGCGATGCGGCGAGGTGCCCCAGCGCGGGCACGACATCCATGGCGAGCGCCTCCGTGGCGGCCAGGTGGATGGTCGTCGGGAACACGTCGTTGGACGACTGCGAGGCGTTGACGTGGTCGTTCGGGTGCACCTCGGTGCCCGCCCGCGCGGCGAGCGTGGCGATCACCTCGTTGGCGTTCATGTTGGAGCTGGTGCCGGAGCCGGTCTGGAAGACGTCGACGGGGAAGTGGTCGTCCACCTCCCCGGCTGCCACCCGGTCGGCCGCGGCCGCGATGGCCTCCGCGATCGTCGGATCCAGCACGCCGATCCGCCCGTTCACCCGCGCAGCGGCCCCCTTGACCAGCCCCAGCGCCCGGATCTGCGCCCGCTCCAGACCGCGACCGGAGATCGGGAAGTTCTCGACGGCCCGTTGGGTCTGCGCGCGCCACAGCGCGTCGGCGGGTACCCGGACCTCGCCCATGGTGTCGTGCTCGATGCGGAACTCGGCCCCAGGGACGGCACTGTCGCTCATGCCGCCCAGTCTTCTACTGGCCGGCGCAGAACTGTCGGTGGGACCCGCCACAGTGCCGAAGGCGCTCAAGTCCGCGCAGTGCGACCATGACAGCCATGACGGCCGACGTCGCACCCCACCGCATCTCCGCGGACGAGTTCCTCGCGGGCGACTTCCCGACGGGCTCAGAACTCGTCGAGGGAGTGGTGCACGTGATGGACCCGGCGTTCAACCATCAGGAAGCGTGCGCGCGCCTGGTGACGGCGCTGCGCGAGTGGGCTCTGGACCGTGCGATGGGCCGAGCCGGGTTCGGCGGCAACTGGGTGCTCTCCGACCGCAACGTCTACAAGCCCGACGTGTGGTGGACGAGCCATCCCCCGAGCGGAACCAGGCACGCCGGCCCACCCGAGCTCGCTGTCGAGGTCCGATCGCCGGGCACGTGGGCCCTCGATGTCGGTCGCAAGCTCTGGCGCTACGAGGCGGCCGGTACCCGTGAGCTCTGGTTGGTGGACCTGCCGGTCAGCACGGTGCTGGTCTTCCGCCGCGAGGGCGACGACGCCGGGTTCGGCGACGGCGTCGACGTCGGGCCGGGGGACACTCTCGCCAGCCCGCTGCTGCCCGGCTTAGCCCTGCCGATCGACGAGCTGTTCGCCGATCTGACCTGACGCTCAGCTCCAGCGTTCGCGGAACGCCGTGTCCTCCGCCGAGACGGGCGGATCCCCGGCGTCCGCCACGAAGAACGCGAGGAAGGTGCTGTCCGGTCCGGCGCCGGCGAGCAGCTCGCGCCAGCTCCACAGGTTCGGGTGGTCCCAGTGGGTGGCCGCCTCGGCCGGGGCGAGCAGGTCGATGGCCGCGGTGAACTGCTCGCGGTCCAGCGGTACGACCGCGGTGCGGTCGACGTACCGGGCCACCGTGGCCAGTACCACGGCCGGCAGCCGGTGCTCCCCACCGGGCGGGTTCACGTGGCCGAAGGTCAGCTCGCCGCCGTCCACCCGGGCCGCGCCGTAGGCGGCGGGATCCAGGTAGCCGGGGATGTCGGCGGCCAACCGTTCCCGGGCTGTGCGCAGGTCGTCGTCGGTGATCCACACGTCCGTCAGGGTGCCACCTGGACGATGTCGCCTCTGTTCAACGTGCCGAAGTACGTCTTCGCCGCGGCAGGGGAGAGATGGATGCAGCCGTGGGAGGGCACCCGCAGGCTGCCCTGGTGGAAGGCGATGCCACCGTTGAAGAACACCGAGTACGGCATCGGCGCGTCGTCGAAGATCGTGCTCTTGTGGTTGATGCTCTTGAACGTCACCCGGAACGTGCCCGGCGGGGTGCGCCAGCCGGGGCGGCCGCTGGTGATCGGCGCCGGCCCGTAGCTCACGCGACCGCCGGAGATCAGCCAGGTCCTGTTCGCCGACAGGTCGATGCAGGCCCGGGCCGTGGCCATGCACGGCGTGCCCGGCACGAGCGCGGGGAACCGGTCGACCACCGCACCGCCGGGCGCCAGCGCCGCGGTGAGGACCGGCCCGAGGTCAGGCGCGATCTCCGCGACCGGCCGCGACAGCTCGCCGACCTGAGCCGGCCGCGAGCCCGGTCCGCTGATCAGTGCGGCGACCACTCCGACGACGACCACCAACAGCAGAACCCGCACCGCGCGCATGACGACCCCCCGACCCCCGGATGTCGAGGATCACCGCCGAACGACCCCGCCGCAACTCGGCGCGGTTCCGATCGGATCACGGATCGTGCAGGTCAGGGCATGGGTGGCGAGTCCGCTGCGAGCTGTTCGTCGGAGAGCTCGAAATCGATCGTGGCGTACTCGCGCAGCTTCGTCAGGCGGTGGTAGCCCTCGATCATGCGGACGGTGCCCGACTTGGACCGCATCACGATCGACTGGGTGGTGCAGCCACCGGCCCGGTAGTGCACGCCCTTCAGTAGCTCGCCGTCGGTGATGCCGGTGGCGCAGAAGAACACGTTGTCGCCGCGGACCAGCTCGTCCTGGTCGAGCACCCGGTCGAGATCGTGGCCGGCCGCGATCGCCTTGGCCCGCTCGTCGTCGTCGCGCGGCCACAGCCGGCCCTGCATCACCCCGCCCATGCACTTCATGGCGGCAGCCGCGATGATCCCCTCCGGGGTGCCGCCGATCCCGTACAGCAGGTCGATGCCGGTGCCCGGACGGGCCGCCGAGATCGCGCCGGCCACGTCGCCGTCGGAGATGAAGTGGATGCGGGCGCCGGTGCGGCGGATGTCCTTGACGAGCTCGGCGTGCCGTGGCCGATCGAGCACGCAGACGGTGACGTCGTTGACGTCGGTGTGCTTCGCGGCGGCGACCCGGCGGATGTTCTCCGCCACGGGCTCGCGGATGTCGATGACCCCAGCGGCCTCCGGGCCGGTGACGATCTTCTCCATGTAGAAGACGGCCGACGGGTCGAACATGGCGTCGCGCTCGGAGACGGCGAGCACCGCGACGGAGCCGGGCATGCCCTTCGCCATCAGCGTGGTGCCGTCGATGGGGTCGACGGCGACATCGCACCACGGCCCCTCGCCGTTGCCGACCTCCTCGCCGTTGAACAGCATCGGGGCCTCGTCCTTCTCACCCTCCCCGATGACGACGACTCCGCGCATCGACACGGTGCCGATCAGGTGGCGCATCGCGTCCACGGCCGCGCCGTCTCCGCCGTTCTTGTCGCCGCGGCCGACCCAGCGGCCCGCGGCCATGGCCGCCGCTTCGGTGACGCGGACGAGCTCCATGGCGAGGTTGCGGTCCGGCGCCTCACGGCGCCGCTGCGAGCCGGTGGTCATGCTCCGATCCTCGCAGACGGAACGCCTGTCACTATTGAACTGTGAGTATGTCCAAACCGCCTCGTTCCGCGATGTCGGTGCGCGACATGGCTGCTGCGGTGGGGGTGCTGGTCGTGCTGGCGCTGGTGGTGGCCGGGTTGGGCCGGGCGTGCACGTTCGCGCCGGGTGGGCCGCAGGTCGATCAGGCGGCGACGCCCACGATCGACGCCCCGGCCGATCTGGCCCGCTTCGCCAAGCAGGTGCCGTTCCCGGTGCGGGTGCCTGCCGTGCCCGCCGACTGGCGCGCCAACTCATCGGGAATCGACCGGGTGGGCGGCGACAGCACGGCGCGGGTGGTGCGGGTCGGCTTCCTGACGGCCGAGCACCGGTTCGTCCGGCTGCTGCAGGGCGACGTGCCGGAGGAGCAGATGCTGCGCGTGCAGACGGGGACCAAGGCGGTCGGTGCCGTCGGCCCGGTCGACGTCGCCGGCACCCGCTGGGTGGTCTACGGCGGCCAGGGCAGCGACGAGCCCATCTGGATCGCCGACACCGGCAACATGCGCTACCTGATCACCGGCAGCGCCGACGAGGTCGACTTCCGGGCGCTCGCGCAGGCCGTGCAGACCGGCCAGGTAGTCGCGCGTTAGGCCTGGTCGAGCACCTTCTGCACGCGTTCCCGCGCCCCGGCCAGCTGCTCCTCGCAGCGACGGGCCAGCGCCTCGCCGCGCTCCCACAGCGCGACGGACTCGTCGAGGCCGAGCCCGCCCGCCTCCAGCTTCCGCACGACGTCGGTCAGCTCGTCACGAGCTGCCTCGTAGCCCAGTTCCTCGACGGGTTTCACGGGTCCATCCTCTCCACCCGCGCGGCGACGGCGCCGTCGGCCACCCGGATCCGCAGCCGATCGCCGGCATCGACATCGGCGACAGACCGCAGGACGTGCCGTTCCTCACCCGTGACGCGCTGGACGATGGCGTAGCCGCGGGCGAGGGTGGCGGCCGGGCCGAGCGTGGCCAACCGGGCCCGGACGTGCTCCAGGTCGTGGTCACTCCGGTCCAGGCCGCGCAGCACCGCCGCGCGCGCCGCGGCCGTCATCCGCTCGATCTCGTCGTGGTGGCGCTCCAGGCGCTGCAGGGGGTCGGCGAGCACCGGTCGGGCGCGCAGCGCCTCCAGCAGCCGCAGCTCCCGGTCCACCCAGCCGGCCAGCGCGCGGTGCGCGCGTCCCCGCAGGTCGGCGATCCGCGTGGTCTCCTCCCGCACGTCCGGGACGATGCGCCGGCCGGCTTCGGTCGGGGTCGAGCAGCGCAGGTCGGCGACGTGGTCGACGAGGGGCGTGTCGGGTTCGTGCCCGATCGCCGACACCACCGCGGTGCGGCAGTCGGCCACCGCTCGACACAGCGTCTCGTCGGAGAACGGCAGCAGGTCCTCGACGCTGCCGCCGCCGCGGGCGAGCACGATCACATCGATCGACGGGTCGCGGTCCAGTGCGCCGAGCGCGTCCACGATCTGCGGCACGGCCAGCGCGCCCTGCACGGCGACGTGCTCGATGCGGAACCGCACGGACGGCCAGCGCGCCTGCGCGTTGGTGACCACGTCGTGCTCCGCGGCCGAGGCGCGGCCGGTGACCAGCCCGACGCCGCTCGGCAGGAACGGCAGCCTGCGCTTGCGCGCGGCGTCGAAGAGGCCCTCGGCGGCGAGCAGCCGGCGCAGCCGCTCGATGCGGGCGAGCAGCTCGCCGATGCCGACCGCGCGGATCTCGGTGACCCGCAGCGACAGCGTGCCGCGGCCGAGGAAGAAGCTCGGCCGGCCGTGCACCACTACGCGGTTGCCCTCGGCGACGGCCGCTCCGCCGTCGCGCACCAGGTCCACGGGCGCGGTGAGCTGCAGTGACACGTCCGCCGCGGGGTCACGCAGGACCAGGAACGCGGTGCCGGTGCCGGGGCGTGCGGTGACCTGCGCGAGCTGGCCCTCCACCCACACCGCGCCCAGCCGGTCGACCCATTCGGCGATCTTGCGGGCGACCGTGCGAACCGGCCAGGGCTGCTCCGGGGTGGAGGGAGCGCTCACCCCTCGGAGACCGTGGTGATCCGGTTCTGCAGCATCGTGATGTACGGCGGGCGGGCCCCGTTGGCCAGCTCCCACTCCAGCAGCGACCGCAGGTCGGCGAGGGTGAGGAAGCGCAGCCGGCCGCGCAGCTGCGGGATCGACAGCTGCGGGTACTCGGGATGGACCGCCGGGCCGGCCGGCGGCGCGGCCGGTGCGGCGCCGCCCTCGTCGTCCTCGGCCTCCTCGATGAGCGCGAGCGCCTCGGCGTCGTCGAGGGAGTCCAGGTCGTCGACGGCGTCGATGCGGTCGACGGGATCGGCCTCCGGCGCGGGCGTGGTGGCGCGGGCGACGTCGATCGGAGTGACGGTGCGCGGGCGCGCCCCGTTGTTGCCGCCGTTGTGGCGGAACTCCTCGGTGGGGGCGTCGTACGGGTCGGTGCCGTACTCCTCCTCGAGGTCGTCGTCGAACGTCGCCCAGCTGGGCTTCTCCTCGACGGGCTGCAGCACCGCCAGTGCCCGATCGCCCTTGATCGCCAGCTCCGTGACCCGCTGCTGCATCCGCATCCCGGCTTGCAGCGTCTGGCTCACGGCGGTGATCGGCAGCTCGGCGAGCTGGCGGGGTAGGTCGCGCGCCTGCTCGACCGCGGTCGCGAGGATCCCCGCGGCGAGGCGGACGGGCAACGGAAGCGGCTTCATGGGCTCCAGTGTTCCACTCCTTACACGGGCGGGCCGCTCGGCGGGGAGGGTCCGTACGCTGGGTGGCATGTCCGGATCGAGCAGCAAGCGCGTCCTGCTGGCCAAACCGCGCGGCTACTGCGCCGGCGTCGACCGGGCCGTGGAGGCCGTCGAGCGAGCGCTGGAGAAGCACGGCGCCCCGGTCTACGTGCGCAAGCAGATCGTCCACAACGTGCACGTCGTCGAGACCCTCGCGGCTCGCGGCGCGGTTTTCGTCGACGACACGGCCGACGTGCCGGAGGGCGCCATCGTGGTGTTCTCGGCACACGGTGTGTCGCCCGCCGTGCGGGCGCAGGCCGACGAGCGCAACCTGCACACGATCGACGCCACGTGCCCGCTGGTCACCAAGGTGCACCAGGAGGCGAAGCGGTTCGCCCGCGAGGACTTCGACATCCTGCTCGTCGGCCACGAGGGCCACGAGGAGGTCGAGGGCACCGCGGGTGAGGCGCCGCAGCACATCCAGCTCGTCGAATCCGCCGCCGATGCCGCGCAGGTCACCGTGCGCGACCCGGAGAAGGTCGTCTGGCTCTCCCAGACCACGCTCTCGGTGGACGAGACGATGGAGACGGTGCGCGCCCTGCGCGAGCGCTTCCCCACGCTGCAGGACCCGCCCAGCGACGACATCTGCTACGCCACGCAGAACCGGCAGGTCGCGGTGAAGGCGATGGCGCCGCAGTGCGATCTCGTGCTGGTGGTGGGCTCGCGGAACTCGTCGAACTCGGTGCGCCTGGTGGAGGTGGCGCTGCAGAACGGCGCCGGCGCTTCGTACCTCATCGACTACGCGCGCGACGTGCGTCCCGAGTGGCTCGAGGGTGTGACCACCGTCGGCGTCACCAGCGGCGCATCCGTGCCGGAGGTGCTGGTGCGGGGCGTGCTCGACCTGCTCGCCGAGCACGGTTGGGGCGAGATCGAGGAGTTCACGACCGCCGAGGAGACGTTGGTCTTCTCGCTCCCGCGCGAGTTGCGACCCGCTCGGACGTGACGGCGGGCTCGCGCGCCGGCTTCTTGTTCATCGACGGGGTGCGGCGGATCTTCTGCGTCGCCATCCGGAACAGGCCCACCGCCAGCACGAACGCGGTGGTGCCAGCCATCGTCGGGAACGCGTTCACCAGCGGCGCGCCGATCTGCAGCAACTGCTCCGCCATGCCGGTGCCGGGCTTCGGGTCACCGGCCAGCAGCACCACGGCCGGCACCGCCACGGCGAGCAGCAGCGGGGGCGCCACCATCGGGCCGAACAGCCCGTCACGGCGCACCCAGGCGACCGCCAGCGCGCACCCGGCGATGTAGAGCACGGTGAAGACGAACCCGAGCGTGCCCTGCCGCACCAGGTCGACGAGCACCCCGAGCGCGGTCAGGCCGGCTGCGATCGCGACCGCGATGACGGGCGACAGCCCGAGCACCGACGGGACGATCGAACGCTCGGCCGTCGTCCACGCGTCGTCGGAGTCGCTGGGGCTCATCCGTGAACGATAGATCCTGACCTGCCCCGGTGGTGCTGCCGACGCGGCGGGTGTCACCCCCACGGCGTCGTCGAGGCCGAGAAGGTACTCGGCAGGCCCTGATCAGCCGTGGGTGCCGTCGGCCCGCTGCTCGGCGGCCGCGATCTCGTGCAGGTCGATCAGCGAGTCGGACGCCGACGCGATCAGCTCGGGCGCGGACAGCCGGCGCGGTGACCGTTCCACCGGGTCGAGCGTGGGCAGCTCCTCGTCGGCCACCTGCAGCTCGGTGAGCTTGCGCGCGGTGACCAGCACCCGCGCCTCCAGCGACGACACGGTGCGGTTGTACGCCTCGACGGCGGTGTCGAGGCCGCGGCCCAGCTTCGCGACGTGCGTGCCCATCGTGGCCAACCGGCCGTGCAGCTCCTTGCCGAGCTGGTGCACCTGGGCGGCGTTGCGGGCCAGCGCCTCCTGCCGCCACGTGTAGGCGACGGTGCGCAGCAGCGCGATCAACGTGGTCGGCGTGGCGATCACGACGTTCTGCATGAACGCGTGCTCCAGCAGCGACGGATCCGCCTGCAGCGCCGCCTCCAGGAACGGGTCGCCCGGCACGAATAGCACGACGAACTCCGGCGACGGGGTGAACGCCGTCCAGTACTCCTTCGCCGACAGCTGGTCGACGTGCTGGCGCAGCTGCCGGGCGTGCGCGGCCAGCCGCTCGGTGTGGACCTTGTGGTCGCTCGCCTCGACAGCCTCCAGGTACGCCGCGAACGGCACCTTCGCGTCGACGACGACCTGCTTGTCGCCCGCCAGGTGCACGACGAGATCGGGCCGCACGCCGCCGTCGGCGGTCTGGGCGACCACCTGCGTGGAGAAGTCGCAGTGCTCCACCATGCCGGCCAGCTGCACGATCCGCTCCAGCTGCAGCTCGCCCCAGCGGCCCCGCACCTGCGGTGCCCGCAGCGCGTTGACCAGCTGCTTCGTCTCGCTCCGCAGTTCGTCGGAACTCCGGCGCATGGCGCCGACCTGCTCGCGCAGCCCCGCGTACGCCGATTCGCGCTCCTTCTCCACCACCCGCAGCTGCCCCTCGACGCGGGCCAGGGTGGCCGCCACGGGGTCGAGCAGCTTGCCCACGGCGTGCGCCTTCTCCGCGTCGTCGGCGGTGGCCTTCGCCGTCAGCGCGGTGGTGGCCTCCTTGATGCGCGCCTCGGCGAGCGTGACGAACTGCTCGTTGTTGCGGGCCAGCGCGTCGGCCGACAGGGCGGCGAACGCCTGCTTGAGATCGGCGTCGCGCTCCGTCAGCAGCTCCTCGCGGCGCGTGCCCGCCTCCCGCTCACTGCTCAGTGCCGCACGCGCCGCAGCGGCCTCCGACTCGGCGCGGCGCAGCCGCTCCGACGCCCGATCGTGCGCCTCGCCGAGCTCGTCGAGCCGCTCCAGCAGGCTCGTCCGCTCCGCCCGCAACCCGGCCGCGTCGGAACGCAGGATCGCGTTGCCCTCCGCGACGGCGCGCGCGGTGTCGGATGCCGCCGCCCCGTTGCGGGCGACGAGCACCAGGTAGGCGGCCCCGCAGCCGAGCACCAGCCCGACCACCAGGCCGATGAGCAGAGCGCCGGTGTCCATGACGATCAGCGTGCCCACGAGCACCGACGGTTCCGATCAGGCGCGCCGCGCAGCATGCCCCGATGCGGTGAACGGTCGAACAGCGGTTCGAGCGGTCCAGTGGCGGGCCGAAGCCGCGCCATGCAGGGGATCCGTCCGTTCGGCGGTCCGACGCGCACACCCGCCCGACGTCACCCGGCCGGCTGATCGCCGAGGAGGTCCCAGAGGTTGCCGGCGATGTCGCGGAACACGACGACCCGGCCGTACGGCTCGGACCGGGGCTCGCCGCGGAACTCGACACCCGCGGCGCGCATGCGCTCGTAGGCGGCGGCGAAGTCGTCCACCCGGAGGAAGAAGCCGACCCGCCCCGCGTGCTGGTCGCCGACGGCAGCGACCTGGCGCTCCCCGTCGGCCTGGGCGAGCAGGATCCCCGTCTCCGCGTGCGGCGGGCGGACGACCACCCAGCGCTTGGGGCGGCCGTCGTTGGTGAGCGACGGCGAGTCCTCGAGCAGCTCGAAGCCCAGCGCGAGGGTGAAGAACTCGATCGCCTCGTCGTAGTCCCCGACGATGATCGTGACCAGTTGCAGGTGCGCCATGGGGCAACCATGGCGCACGCGTGGGGGTGTTCGTCGATCAAGGGCAAAAGGTTGCTCGTCGATCTTGCTCGACGACCTTTTGCCCTTGATCGACGTCAAACTGTCCGGCGGGGGCGGAGCGCGCCAGTCGGGGCAGGGGCGACCGGAATACGCGCTCGCCCCATGTCCGGGCCCGCCGCGAGGTGGGCCTCGGTGGTCGGCGGGGTTGGTGTTGATCACGGGCAGATGGTCGTCCGCAGTGATCCACTAGCAACCATTTGCCCGTGATCAACACCAACTCCCGTGGCCGTGCACTTCCGGGCCGAGCCCCCTGACCGCGAGTCACCCGTTTCGTCCGGCGAGTTCTGCGTTCCGGCACGCTGCCGCCCGATCGCCCCTCGGACCAAACGGGAGACTCGCCGAACCAAACGGGAGACTCGCCGAACCAAACGGGAGACTCGCCGGACCTGCGGCCCGTGCGCGCTCAGACCCGCGTCTCGTGGGCCAGCAGCGCCCGCTTGACGTCGGTGCCCCAGCGGAAGCCGCGCATGGTGCCGTCGGTGCCCAGCACCCGGTGGCACGGGACGAACAGCGCGGCCGCGTTCTTCGCGCAGGCCGAGGCCGCGGCGCGCACCGCGGCCGGGCGGCCGGCCTTGGCGGCGTACTCCGTGTACGTGAGGGGCGCGCCGGCCGGCACGGTCCGCAGCACGTCCCACGCGTGCTCCAGGAATGGCCCGGAGCGCTGCCGGACGGTCACGGTGTCGATCACCGAGAGGTCGCCGTCGTGGTAGCGGATGATCGCGTCGGCGACGTCGCCGATATCGCCTTCGACCACTTCGACGGGCCGCAGCGCCGGATGGATGACGGGCAGCAGCGTGTCGATGTCGGCGGTCCAGCCGGAGGCCAGAACGGCGCCGTCCTCGTCGACGACGGCGGTGAAGGGGGCGATGGGGGTCTGGATCGTGGCGTAGGTGCTCATGAGGGGACTCCTTCGAGGTAGGTGCGCCAGAGGTGGTTGGCGGCGTAGGACCGCCACGGTGCCCAGCGCTGCGCGCGGGCCACGAGATCCGCTTGTTCGGACGGCAGGCCGAGCAGGCCGGCGCCGCGGCGGATCGCGAGATCGGAGGCGAGCAGCTCGTCGGGATCGCCGAGGAGCTGCATGGCGAGGCACCCGGCCGTCCAGGGGCCGATGCCGGGCAGGGCGACGAGCTGGCGCCGCAATTCGGTGGGATCGCAGCCGGGATCGAGCACGAGCCGGCCTTCGGCCAGTTCGGTGGCCAGGCCGAGCACGGTGGCGATGCGCCGCTTCGGCCCGTACAGGACCTCGGCGCCGCGTTCGGCGACGATCTCGGCGGTGGGGAAGAGCAGGTCGGGACCGTCGGCGGCCAGTGCGGGCGGCAGCCGCTCGCCCAGCGCCGTCACGAGTCGGGCGGACGCGGTGCGCGCCGCTGCCGAGGAGATCTGCTGGCTGATGACGATGCGCAGCGCCGCCTCCGGCCCGTCGACGGCACCGGGGATGCGGATGCCCGGCGCGGCGGCGACCGCCGGGGCCAGCAGCGGGTCCGCGGCCAGCGCCTCGTCGATCGCGACGGGATCGGCGTCCAGGTCGAGCAGGCGCCGCAGCCGGGCGACGGCCGGCCCGAGATCGCGCGGGTCGGCCATCCGCAGCGTGGCCACGACGTGCCCGTCCCGCGGTTCCAGCGCCACGGTCGCGGCACCGTGCGGCAGCCGCAGGGTGCGCCGGAAGACCCCGTCGACCAGCGACTCGACGCCCGGCACCGCGGTGGCCGTGAAGAACGCGAACAGCCCGCCGACGTCGAACGGCGGCCGGTAGGGCAGCCGCAGCACCACCGTGCCGGCGGTCGCCGTGACCGCGCCGCGGCGGCGCCCGGCCTCGCTGCGCAGCTGCGTCGGCGCCACGCCGTAGACCTCGCGCACGGTGTCGTTGAACTGCCGGACGCTCGCGAACCCGGCCGCGAACGCGATGTCGGCCATCGCCAGCGGCGTCGTCTCGATGAGCAGCCGCGCGGTGTGCGCGCGGTGTGCCCTGGCCAGCGCGAGCGGACCGGCGCCCAGCTCGCTGGTCAGGACCCGGTTGAGCTGCCGCTCGGAGTACCCGAGCCGGCTCGCCAGCCCCGGCACGCCCTCGCGTTCCACCACACCGTCGCCGATGAGGCGCATGGCGCGGGCGGCCAGATCGGCGCGCACGTTCCACTCCGGCGATCCCGGGACGGCGTCGGGCAGGCAGCGCCGGCACGCCCGGTAGCCACGCTGCTGCGCGGCCCCCGCGGTGGGCAGGAACTCCACGTTCGCCCGCTTCGGCGTGGTGGCCGGGCAGGACGGGCGGCAGTAGATGCCCGTCGTCTTCACGGCAGTGATGAACTGCCCGTCGAACCGGGCGTCGCGCGAGGCGACGGCCCGGTAACAGCGATCCATGTCGAGTACCACGTCAACGACTCTGCCACCACGAACACCGTTGCACTGGCGGTATTCGGACACGGCAGCGGTCCCCTCCGTGTCAGCGGCCGCGACAGACCCGACCCTTCATGCGGCCCTCGCGGCACGCCTTCTTGATGCGGTCGCGATCGCCGTCGTCGTCATCGTCGGCCTTCGGCGAAGCGCTCGGCCGCGGCGTCGGGCGGGCGGTGAGCGGGCCGGCCAGCTCCTCGGCGCGCCGCAGCGCGGGGGTCGCGGCCAGGTCGGCGATCTGCGCTCCGGTGACGGCCGGACCGTCGCCGGCCGGGTCGGTCGTCGCCGGATCGAACGCGGGCAGCTCCACCGACTCGACCGTGGTCGGATGCTCGGGGCGCGGCATCAGCAGCACCGCCGTACTGCTGGCGGCCAGCGAACCCACCACCGAACAGGCGACGAGCCAACGGGGCGGCTGCCGCACGCGCGCTCACCTCCTCGACCGGACCGGCCATGCTATCGGGCGACGGAAGGAGGACCGGGCGTGGCCGCCGAGGTGCTGCACGTCGATCTCGACCAGTTCGTCGCCGCCGTCGAGATCCGGCGCGCGCCGCAGCTGCGCGGGCGACCGGTCGCCGTCGGCGGTTCCGGGGATCCGGCGATGCACCGCGAGGTCGTCTCCACGGCCTCGTACGAGGCACGGGCCTTCGGGGTGCGCTCGGGCATGCCGCTGCGGGTGGCGGTGCGCCGCTGCCCCGACCTGGTCGTGATCCCCGTCGACGCCGCTGCGTACGCCGCCGCGTCGGCCGAGGTCATGGCGGTGGTGCGGGAGTTCGGCGACGTCGAGGTGCTGGGCTGGGACGAGGCCTTCGTCGCCCCGTCCGCGCCTGCGGAGCGCACCGCACACGCCGTTCGGACGGCGGTCCTGGACCGGACGGGCCTGTCCTGCTCGGTCGGGATCGGCGACACCCGGCAGCGGGCCAAGCTCGCCACCGGCTTCGCGAAACCCGCCGGGGTGTTCCGGCTCGACGCCGCCAACTGGGCCGAGCTGATGGCGCACCGCCCCACCACCGCGCTGTGGGGCATCGGGCCGCGGCAGGCCGCCCGGCTCGCCGAGGCCGGGCTGCACACCGTCGCCGACCTCGGCGCCGCCGACGAGCAGGCGATGATCGCCCGGTTCGGCCCGACGATCGGCCCGCGGCTGCGCGACATCGGTCGCGGCGGCGCTCCCGGCGACGTCCAGGTCGTCACCGAGCCGCGGGAGCCGGTGTCGCGCGGCCACCAGCGCACCTATCCCGTCGATCTCGTCGAGCCGGCCGACATCCGCGCGGCCCTGACGGAACTGGCCGAGGCCGTCACCGCCGAGATCGCCGCCGAGGGGCGCAGCGCGGCCCGGGTGTTCGTCACCGTCCGCACGTCGTCGTTCTTCACCCGCACCCTGGCCACGAAGCTCACCGAGCCGACCACGGACGCCGACGTCGTCGCGGCCGCGGCGCTGCGCGTGCTGGAACGGTTCGAGCTGCGCCGCCCGGTGCGGCTGCTGGGGGTGCGGCTGGAGTTCCCGCGATAGTGCTTCGTGAGGGAAGGTTGGTGCCCTTATCGGTGGATCCAGGCGTTCGCCGGCAAGGCGCCGGAAGGCCGCGCGTACCGGGTGTACTCGGGCCTTTCGGCAACGCCGCCGGCGAGCGGCTGGGCCGCCGAGAAGGGTGCCGACCTTTCCTCACGGAGCACTAGGTCGCAGCCACGGGTTGTGTCAGCAAAGCCACTTTCAGGACGGATTCGGTCTCGAAAGTGGCTTTGCTGACACGGCGGCTGCACCAGGACCGCGCCGCCAGTGCCGTCACCAGCAACGCCAGCACCCCGATCGGCGCCACCCCCGCCACGTCCAGCACGTGCGCGCCGACCTGGTCGCCGAGCAGCACGAGCGTCGTCGCCCATGCCGCACCGGACACCGCCAGCACCGGCCCTGCCACCGCGTACGGGATGCCCGCCCGGCCCGCCACGCGCGGCACGATCGGGCGCGCCGCGGCCGCCCAGTGCCCGCACCCCAGCAGCGCCGCCTGCGCGCCGGGGCCGCGGTCGGCGAACCAGCTGTCCACGCGACGGACTGGCCGGTCGGCCCGTCGGCGTCCACGCCACCAACCGTGCTGGGCGCCCGCGACGGTCGCGAGGGCCGCCACCACGATCGCCGCCACCAGCACTCCACCGGCCAGGTGCGCCCAGACGCCCAGCGCCACCAGCAACGTCGTCCCTGGCAGGGCCAGGCCCGCCACCAGCCCGCTCTCGGCGAGCAGCACGAGCGCGGCCACCACCAGCACCACCGGCACGGGCCAGCCGGCCACGGCCGCCAGCACCTGCGCCAGCATCACGCAGCCCGCACCGGATGCCGCGCGCTCACCAGGGCGGCCGGTGGGAGGTTCCGCCACACCGGACGGTCCTCGCGGACGTCGGTGAACGCGCCGGCCAGGTCCGCGCGCAGGACGCGCACCCGGCTCGGCAGCGCGACCAGGACCCGGATCAGCGTGAACACGCCGTCGGGGGCGAGCAGCGCGGCGATGTCGGCCAGCAGGCGCCGGCGCACCACCGGTGGCAGGAACGTCCACGGCAGCGACGACACGAGAGCGTCGACGTGGTCGACGTCGAGCCCGGCGAGGATCTCGACGACGTCGACGGCGTCACCCTGCACGACTTCGACGTCGGGGCGAACGGCCCGCAGGTGCGCCGCCAGCTCCGGATCGAGCTCGATCGCGACGAACCGCGAGCCGGGCGCGAGCCGCGCCGCGATCGCCGTCGTCAACGCGCCGGTGCCCGCCCCCAGCTCGACGACCGTCACCGGGCGGTCCGCCGGCACCGCGTCCGCGACGCGGGCAGCCAACCTCGTTCCGGTCGGAGCCGGCGCGCCGAGGAGATCGGGGCGGCGGACCGCCCGGCGGAGGAACAAGGACATGTCCGTGGTCATACCCCGAACCTGGCGTTCTACGCCGTCGGCGGCCATGGGCTGAACCTCCGTTCCGGCGAGCCCGACCCCCCCGACGAGAGTGGGGTTGAGCCCACCGTGCCGGGGACGGGCGTCGGCGACAATGGCCGACGTGACGTGGCATCGGAGCGGGTTCGTCCCTGCGCGCAACCTGCTGCTGATCGTGGCGACGACGCCGCCGGCGATCGTGTTGCTCTGCCTCTCGCCGTTCATCGCCGCGTCCGGGATCGTGATCGGGTCTGCCGGGCGCGACCGCGGCGCCGCCGGCCTGCTGCAGACGTTCCTCGACGCGCAACGGTCGGCCGCCGGCGAGTTGTTGCGCCGCACCGTCCCGCGACCGGAGCGGGCAGGCGGTGGCCCCGTGGCTGCGCGGGATCTGCTCTGGCTCGCCGGGAACGCCGTCAGCGGCGTCGGCGTCATCGCGCTCGCCTACGCCTGGAGCGAGATCTGGTACGCGATCGGGCAGACGTTCGACTCCGATCCCGTCACCGACGTGGTGGTGGCTGTGGTGGTGGTGCCACTGGTGGCGGCGGTGATGCTGGCGATGGCGCTGGCGGTCGCGTACGGGCACGCGCTGGTGACGGAGTCGCTGCTCGGTCGGGGTAGCTCCCTCCGGCAGCGGCTCGCACAGGTCACGGCCTCGCGCGCCGCCACGGTCGACGCGTCCGCCACCGAGCTGCGCCGCATCGAGCGCGACCTGCACGACGGCGCTCAGGCCCGGCTCGCCGCCGTCGGGATGACGCTCGGGTTGGCCGCGACGTTCGTCCGCTCCGATCCGGAGCGGGCCGAGGCGTTGCTGGTCGAGGCCCGCGCCGATGCCGGGAAGGCGCTCGCCGAGCTGCGGGACCTGGTGCGCGGCATCCATCCGCCGGTGCTGGCCGACCGCGGGCTCGCGGGCGGGTTGGCGGCGGCGGCGCTGCTCTGCCCGATCCCGGTGGACGTGGACATCGAGCTGGCCGGGCGGCCCCAGGCCCCGGTGGAGTCGGCGATGTACTTCGCGGCGACCGAGGCGATCGCCAACATCGGCAAGCACGCGCAGGCCGGCCGGGCCCGGATCACCGTGCGCCACGCGGATGGGATGCTCCGCGTGACCGTCGTCGACGACGGCGTGGGCGGCGTCGATGCGGCCAGGGGCACAGGCGTGCGTGGCATCGAGCGCCGGCTCGCCGCGTTCGACGGGCGCCTGACCGTGGTTTCGCCGCCGGGCGGGCCGACCGAGCTGACCATGGAGCTGCCGTGCCCGCTGATCCCGAACCACCCCACGAACCCGACCGACACCGCCTCCGGGTCGTCGTCGCCGAGGATCACGTCCTCCTCCGCGACGGCCTGATCCGCCTGCTCGAGGCGACGGGGTTCGAGGTCGTCGAGGCCGTCGACAACGGGGTGCTGCTGCGCGAGGCGCTGCTGCGCCACCGTCCCGACGTCGCCGTCGTCGACGTCCGCCTGCCCCCGACGTTCACCGACGAGGGACTGAAGGCCGCCATCGACGTGCGCGCACAGATCCCCGGGCTGCCGGTGCTGGTGCTCTCGCAGTACGTCGAGCAGCTCTACGCGCGGGAGCTGCTCGCCGACAATGCCGGCGGCGTCGGCTACCTCCTCAAGGACCGGGTGGGCAACGTCGAGGAGTTCGTGTCGGCCGTCCGGCGGGTCGCCGCCGGCGGCACCGCCATGGACCCGGAGGTGATCAGCCAGCTGCTGGGCCGCCGCCCCACGCCGATCCGGCAGCTCACGCCGCGGGAGCGCGAGGTGCTGGAGCTGATCGCGCAGGGCCGGTCGAACTCGGCCATCGCCGCGGCGATGTTCGTCTCGGAGAAGGCGGTCGGCAAGCACATCAGCAGCATCTTCGGGAAGTTCGATCTTCCGCCGTCCGACGACGACAACCGGCGCGTACGGGCCGTCCTCACCTATCTGCAGGAACAATGACACGCCCCACCGGCGGAGTTGACGTGTGAAATCGGCGTTTCGGGGGAACATGCCGAAGTGACCGCGGCGGAGCAGGCACCGGAGGTCGCCGAGCCCGTCGCCGGCCGGTACCAGCTGGGCGGGGTGCTGGGCCGGGGGTCCTCGGCCGAGGTGCGGCGCGCCCACGACCTGCGCGACGGTTCCCTGGTCGCGATCAAGCTGTTCAACGTCGAGTGCTCGCTGCACGACCGCGCCCGGCAGCGGCGCGAGCTCACCCTCCTGGCCAGGCTGCGCCATCCGGGGCTGGTCGGGATGCGCGACAGCGGCACCGACGGGGAGCGCGTGTTCGTCGTGACCGATCTGGTGGAGGGCCCGACGCTGGCTCGCCGGATCCGGGACGGTGCGCTCGAACCGGGCGAGGTGCGCCGCCTCGGCGCGCAGCTGGCCGCCGGGCTCGCGCACGTCCACGACGCCGGCGTGGTGCACCGCGACGTCAAGCCGGCGAACGTGCTGCTCGGCGACGGGACGCATGCGCGGCTGGCCGACTTCGGCATCGCGGTCGCGATCGACGGCACCGTCGCCACCGAGACCGGCTGCGTGGTCGGGACCGTCGCCTACCTCTCGCCCGAGCAGGCCCGCGGCGAGACCGTGGGCCCGCCGACGGACGTGTGGTCGCTCGGGTTGGTGCTGCTGGAGGCGCTCACCGGGCGCCGCGAGTACCCGGGCACCGCCGCCGAGGCGGCCGTGGCGCGGCTGCACCGCCGCCCGGAGCTGCCCGCCGATCTGCCCGCCGACCTGGCTGCCGTCCTGCGGGGGATGACCGAGCCGGATCCCGCCGCGCGCCCGTCCGCGGCGACGGTCGCACGGCAGCTGGGCGGCTCCGCCCGCCCCGCTGGGCCGGGAGCGCACCGGCGCGCGGCCCGGCACCGGCGCGGCCGCGGGCCGAGCCGGATGATGATCGCCGTGGCGTCGGCCGTGCTGGTGGGCGCGACGGGTGCGGCGTTGGTCGCGCTCGCCCCGGCACAGCAGCAGCCGCCGCCGGTGGCGGTGCTGGACGTGCCCGCGACCGGCGACTGAGCCGCCGATCCGCACCGACTACCCTGGAGCCTCGTGTCGCTCACCCTCGGGATCGTCGGTCTGCCCAACGTCGGCAAGTCGACGCTGTTCAACGCGTTGACCCGCAACGACGTGCTGGCCGCGAACTACCCGTTCGCCACGATCGAACCCAACGTCGGCGTGGTCGCGCTGCCCGATCAGCGGCTGGAGAAGCTGGCCGAGCTGTTCTCGTCGGTGAAGATCGTGCCGGCCGTGGTGTCGTTCGTCGACATCGCCGGCATCGTCCGCGGCGCGTCCGAGGGGCAGGGGCTGGGCAACAAGTTCCTCGCCAACATCCGCGAGTCCGACGCGATCTGCCAGGTCGTGCGCGTCTTCGACGATCCCGACGTCATCCACGTCGACGACCGGGTGGATCCGGCCGCCGACATCGAGACGATCTCCACCGAGCTGATCCTCGCCGACCTGCAGACGCTGGAGAAGGCGGTGCCGCGCCTGCAGAAGGAGGCGCGGATGCAGAAGGACCGCCGCGCCCTGCTGGAGGCCGCCGAGCAGGCCGTCACGATCCTCGACAGCGGCAAGACGCTGTTCCAGGCCGGCGTCGACCGCGACATCCTGCGCGAGCTGTCGCTGCTCACCACGAAGCCGTTCCTGTACGTCTTCAACTCCGACGAGGCCGTCCTCACCGACGATGCCCGGCGCAAGGAGCTGACCGAGCTGGTGGCGCCCGCCGACGCGGTGTTCCTCGACGCGAAGGTCGAGTCCGAGCTGCTGGAGCTGGACGACGAGTCGGCCGCCGAGCTGCTGGAGTCGATCGGCCAGCCCGAGCCCGGGCTGCGCGCCCTCGCCCGCGCCGGCTTCCACACCCTCGGCCTGCAGACCTACCTCACGGCAGGCCCCAAGGAGTCCCGCGCCTGGACGATCAAGCAGGGCGCCACCGCGCCCCAGGCCGCCGGCGTGATCCACACCGACTTCGAGCGCGGGTTCATCAAGGCCGAGATCGTGTCCTACGACGACCTCGTCGAATTCGGCTCCATGGCCGCTGCCAAGGCCGCCGGCAAGGTGCGCATCGAGGGCAAGGACTACGTCATGGCCGACGGCGACGTGGTGGAGTTCCGCTTCAACGTCTGATGCGCCGCTGATCGCCAACCAGCGGCATGTTCGGTGTTCGGTCACCAGGGTTGGACGGGCCCGGCGCACCCGAGCCCTGCCCGTCAGTTCGCCCTGTTCCTGTCCGGCGAGGCGATCGGCACCGCCGGCGGAGAAGAGCGTCGAGTCGGTGCGGGCACCATCGTCCTGATGGAGGACACCACAGGGCCTGGCCACGGCCTGACCGCGCTGACCGCGCTCGTCATAGCCGTCGTTCGCCTCGAGCCTGTCGGGTAGGCCTGGCCGGCACCGTGCGGTCGGCGGCACGGCGCCGCTCGGCCCTGCGCGCCTTCAGCCGCCGATCGTCGCGGGCACGTCCGAGCCAGGCCCAGAAGCCGAGGACGCGGAGCAGGCGGTGGAGGTACCACAGGCCGGGCACCACCAGAACGGCGAGGAACCCGCACAGAAGCAAGGTCTCCTGCCACGGCTCCAAGTACTGACTCGTGCCGATGGAACCGATCGAGTTCACCGCGATGTAGAGCGCCGCAGTGAACAGGATCGCCGCACCGATCCCGTAGAACCAGGCCAGCTCCGTCGTGGTCGACCGCGTCGTGCGCATGATTGCCCCCCGGATGCACGCTAGTGGAGGTCGACATTCCATGGAGGTGCCAAGGCGGATCGGCTCCAGCACTCCCCGTCCACGCGTGTCGGTGGCTGCGGTGCGGGGCTTGGTCGATCGGCAGTTCCCGCACTGGGCTGGCCGGCCTGTCGTGGAAGGGCCTTCCGGCGGGGCCGGCAACGCGTTGTTCCGGCTGGGCGACGACCTGGTGGTGCGTCTCCCGCTCCATCCCGGCGCGGCGGCGGCCGTCGAGATGGCGCTGACCTGGTTGCCGTGGCTGGCGGCGCAACTGCCGCTCGCCGTGCCGATCCCCGTCGCCGTCGGCGCCCCGGACGAGGTGTTTCCCCGGCCGTGGGCGGTGTTCCGCTGGCTGCGCGGGGAGGGTCTGGACGCGTCCCGGGACGTGGACCTCGAGGATGCTGCCACGCGTCTCGGTCGGTTCGTGGCTGCGCTCCGGGAGGTCGAGGTCGCAGGTGCGCCGGGCTCGTTGCGCCCCCACCCGCTGGAAGGGGACGACAGCGAGGTCCGCGCCGACATCTGCCAGCTGGATGTGGCGGACGAAGCACTGGCGGCGGCCGCCTGGGACAGCGCGAGAGCAGCGTTGCCGTTCCCTCGGTCCACATGGGTGCACGGGGACCTGTTCCCGATGAATCTCCTGGCCGAGCGCGGCAGGCTGTCCGCGGTCATCGATTTCGACCTGATGGGGATCGGCGACTCGGCCGTCGACATGGCACCGGCGTGGGCACTGCTGGACGCACGGACGCGCCCGTTGTTCCGCGCGGCATCCGGCGTCGACGACGACACCTGGATCCGCGGCCGAGGATGGGCGTTGAAGGCCGGGCTCGGCGCAGTCCGCAGGTACGGGCCGGGCGACGATCCGCGAGCGGTCGTCGGACGACATGCGTTGGCGCAGGTGCTCGGTGACGTCCGGCGATCCTCCTGACCCGTGCGTCACCAGGCCGGGTGGCCGTTTCGGACCCGTCCGTATCTTCCGATACGGTCTGCGCAACGCTTGATCATGTGAAGCCGGGGGGCGAGATGCGGATCATTCATGCATTGGTGGTGGCGGCGCTGGTCGTGTGCGGTGCGGTGGCCGCGGTCGAACCGGCCGCAGCTGCCGACGTCCAGACCGTCTACATGAACGCGACGGGATCGGACGCGAACGACGGCGCCTCGCCGAAGAGCGCCGTGCAGAGCCTGGCGCGGGTGCAGGAACTGGTGGCGGCCGGACCGCCTGACCAGGACGTCGAGGTGCGGATCCACGCCGGGACCTACGTGGCAGGTGGCGTGAAGTGGACGACCTACCGGCCGGGTCACACGATCTCGTTCATGCCCGACGACTACACCTACGGCGAGGGCGCCGACGGGATCGCGGCCCGGCCGGTGTTCGAGAACGCGCGGGCCAGTGGCTCGGAGCGGTACCTGACCGGGGCGTGGTTCCTGGCCTGCCCAGGCGCGGCCGGGAAGCCGCTGGCCGGCGGGGGCACGTCGGGCCTGCGCTTCTACTACCTCCAGGTGAGCCGCTTCGCCAGTGCGGCGATCTCCATCGACGGCGCTGCGACCTCGCCGACGGCGTGCGGCGGCGGGTACCACGCGTCGTCGCCGCTCGGCGCGCCGTCGAAGCGCGGCCTGAACGGCAACACGATCTTCGGGATGCGCTTCTTCCAGCTCGGCAACAAGTACACCGGCGGATCCTGCGCCGACCAGGCCTTCCTGCGCTGCGGGTACGGCGGCATCGTCCTGACCGAGTCCTCCGACAACCGCATCTCGAACAACACCTTCGAGAAGCTGGAGAACCGGGAGAGCAGCTACATCCACGCCATCTACGTGACGCACAAGAGCTCGCACAACGTGTTCTCGGGCAACAGCATCACCGAGGTCAGCAGCGGCCCGATCAAGGTGCGGGACGCCAGCAACTTCAACACCTTCGACTCGAACACGTTCGGCCGGAACGACTTCGTGCGCACGAGCAAGCCGGGCCCGTCGCACTACCTGGAGGAGGTCAACGCGACGAGCGAGTGCTCCTCCTACCACAACAGGTTCACCAACAACCGGCTCGGCACGTTCCTCGTCGGCAGCTCGGCCAGGCTGCCGGAGTGGCTGCTCAGCCCGGAGGGTGCGACCTGGCCCGGCGCTCCTGGCTGCCCCAAGCTGCCGGCCGGCGAGACGCGGCTGACGACGGCGGGCAACTCCTACTGATGACGGGCCGCGAGGTCGTGCTCGAGACGGATCGTCTCCTGCTGAGGCCGTGGCGGGTGTCGGATGCCGCCATGCACCGCGAGCTGTGGACCGAGCGTGATCCGCGAGTGCCGCCGCACCGCCGGATCGACGCGGACGGGCATCCCACGGTCGCGGAGCTGGAGGAGCGGATCCGCGCCGGCCGGCCGCCGTCGATCACGGGTCTGCTCGTGGTCGAGGTGACAGCGACCCGTGATGTCGTCGGCTATTGCGGGCTGATCGACAGCGACCGAGCACCGGACGGGGAACCCGAGCTGGCCTTCGAGCTGCTGCGCAGGGCCTGGCGTCAGGGATTCGCGACCGAGGCCTCGTCGGCGGTGCTGGACTGGGCGCGATCGTCGCGCCACGAACGCCTGTGGGCCTCGGTGCGGGACTGGAACACCGCGTCCCGGCGGGTACTGGCCAAGATCGGGTTCACCGAGACCGACCGGATGGAAGTGGACGCGGTCCACGGGACCAACCTGTTCCTCACGAGACCGCTCTGACGCAGTTCGTCACTGCGATCCCGCGGCCACCAACTTCGCGGTGATGGGTTCGAGCTCGGCGACCAGCTCGTCGAGCTCTGCGGGCGAGAGGGCCGCGTACGGCGCAGCGGCGAGCTCGTCGGTCAGGGCTTCGATGCGTTGCTTGGTCTCGCGGCCGGCGTCGGTGAACCGGCTGTCGGCGTCGACGAGCCCGCGCTCGCGCAGCCCGTCCATGACCGCGGCCAGCCGCTCCTTCGGCAGGTGGTGGATGCGCCCGAACGACTCCGGCGGGTGGATGCCCATCTCCAGCGCGGACAGCACGTGGGCCTCCGTGCCGCCGATGCGTGCGCCGACGAGAGCCGCGACGTGCCCGTCGCCGCGGTGCTCGCGCAGCATGGTCGCGGAGTGCCACAGCCGGGCTACCGGCTCGCCGGGCACGGGCAGGCTGCGCCACCCGGCGTACAGCACCCGGCCGGCCGTGGGCGCGCTCGTGGCGGCCTTGGTGGTCAGGTCGGCGGCGCGCGCCAGGCCGGGGGAGTCGGCCAGCTCGTCGCCGAGGATCCGGCGCACCGAGGTTGCGCTGCCCCGTCGCCACGCATCGAAGGAGGTTTCGGGCGGGACCGTCTCCCACGCGCTCGGGATGTGCCGGGCGGCCTCCCCCTCGGCGAAGCTGTAGAAGGCCGCGTGCACGACCTGCGCCGGCACCCGTCCCAGCGGTGCGGCGCGGCTGGCGAAGTAGCCGTCCCAGTAGGTGCGGTGGCCGAGCGCGGCCAGCTCCTCGTTCGACTCGTCGGCGAAGTAGGTGACCAGGCAGATCGGCTCGAGGAGCTCGAACATGCGGCGGGCGGTGGTCGCGGTGGGCATGACGGTCTGACTCGGCGACCGCCCCGGACTCATCGGTTCACCGACGTGAGCTGCGGGCGTTTGGCGACCCGGTCGTCGCCGGAGGACCGGCCGGTGAGGCGCCGGAGCATCCACGGGCCGACGAAACCGGCCGCCCAGCCGAGCTCGGAGCGGGCGCGTCGCCACGGCCGGACCGGAGGCAGCGCAGGGAACGGTTCAGCCCAGCTCGGATCGTCGCTGGGCACGCCGAGGGCGTGGGCGGCCGCGGCGGCGATGCGGGCGTGGCCCTGCGGTGAGGCGTGGATGCGGTCGAGGCTCCACATCTGTGGATCCGTGGTGAAGGCGTACTCGAACGCGTCGACGAGCACGGCGCCGTGCTGGCCGGCGGTGGTGCGGATGCGGGCGTTGAGCTCCACGACGCGCGGACGCAGGCGGCGCGCCAGTGGCGCGATCTCGGCGATGTCCGGGAACGTGAACGTGACCACTGTGGCACCAGTGGCGGTGAATGCGCTGATCATGGCGGCCAGGTCGGCGCTCACCGCGTCGGGATCGAAGCCGGGTCGGAAGACGTCGTTGAGCCCGGCCATGACGGTCACGAGGTCGGGCTCCATCGCGAGCGCCGGCGCGGTCTGTTCGGCGCGGACCTGGCCCGCGAGCCGTCCGCGGACCGCGAGGTTGGCGTAGGAGAGTTCGGGGTTGTGCACGGCGAGGACCTCGGCGAGGCGGTCCGCCCAGCCGCGGTAGCCGGTCTGCTCGGTTCCGTCGTTGAGGCCTTCGGTCTGGCTGTCACCGATGGCGACGTAGCGCTGGTAGTGCAGGGGACTCACCTCGCGGGGATGGTGTCGTGCTGGCGGCGGTAGGTATGTATCACGCCGAGCTGCCGGATCGTCAGCCGGCGGGCAGGGCCTCCGCGCACAGCTGCCGGGCCGCCTCGACGGCCGCCAGCAGCGCGTCGGGCTCGGGGGTCAGTCCGGCCACGATCCCGTCCACCGCAGTCAACCCGGCCCTGGTGAGGATCGTCTTCTCGTTCGTCACCCACTCGCCGCGCGCGGCGAGCACCGCGTGCCCGGCCTGGACGGCGGCCTGCGCGACGAGCCCGGCGCACTGGGTGAGCCGGCGCTGCGCTGCGTAGGCGCTCGCCGCGTAGTCGAACGTGAACGCGGCGCGGTCCCACCACGCACTCCGGGCGGCGACCCGCAGCGCCTCCGGGTACTCGACGGCGGGGAGGCTGCCGTGCAGCACCCGGTTGATCGCCACCTCGGCGAGCAGCACGTAGGTCGGGATGCCGGCGAGGTAGAAGAGCAGGTGCTCGATGTGGACGCGCCCCGCGCGGGCCTCGGCGATCTCGTGCGCGAGGACGTCGAGATCGCGGTAGTGCACGTCGGTGCTGCGGCCGTCGATCTCCAGCCAGGCGCCGCCGTTGTAGATGCCGCCGCCCCAGCCGCCGATCGGGGAGACCTCGCCCGGCCAGCCGAGATCGCGCAGGTCCTGCGGATCGAACGGGCCGCGGTAGTACACGGCGAGATCCCAGTCGCTGCCCGCGTGGTGCGTGCCCTGGACGCGGGAGCCGCCGAGCGTGACGGTCTCGACGTGGGGGAGCGCGGCGAGCCGGTCGGTCACGTGGTCGAGGAACGCGGCGTCGTCCATGCCTCGCATCGTGGCAGCGGGCGCTACCGGGTTTCGCCGATCCTGCGCACGGCGCGCTCCATCGCGGCATACGCGACGGGCATCGACGGGTGGGCCGGGTTGAGGCAGTCCCAGGTGAGCTCCACCTGCACCGCACGCAGCCCCTGCCGTTGCAGCGCCGCGGTGACGGTGCGGCCGCGCGCCGCGAACGGCCAGTTCACCGAGGCCCGCAGCCCGAGGGCGACGGCCTCTTCCACGAGCGGCTGCCACAGCCCGTCGGCGAGCTCGGGGTGCGGCCCGAGTCCGACGCAGAGCTCGACGCCGCGATCTTTCATGATGTGCAGGTCCACAACGGGCGCGCCGGCGGCCAGCTCGGCGACCCGCGCGGTGTAGGGATGGCCGGCGTCCCAGTTGGGGTCGCCGGTCTGCGGCCCGTGGGTGCGGATGCCGGCGCCGCCGACGGCCCTGGCCAGCGCGAACGCGAGCCGTCCGGTGCCGCGCTCGGCCTGCTTGGCGACGCCGTCGCGGACGTGCAGCACCTCGTGCGGCGCCGAGAGCACCGGGCCGGCACCGGGCGTGGTCTCCCACGCGCCGGTCGGGCCGGGCTCCACGGTGCCGGGCTCGCCGCCGAGCTCGCGCAGTGCGGTGATCTCCGCGGGGACGTCGGAACGGGCCACGATCACCGGCCGACGCTACCTCGCGGGTAGGGTTCCCGGCCGTGCTCGGGATCCCGCGCAACCCGTACTCGCCGCGGGTCGCTGCCATGCTGGCCACCGCCGCGGACGATCGAGGACTGCCGCACCGGCCGATCGACCTGCCGTCACTGAGTGTCGAGCTCGCGGCGGACGGGGCGGCGACCGTGCGCGACGCGGCGGGTCCGATCGACGTCGTCGCCGTCGCTCCCGTGGTGCTGTTCGGGTTCCCCGCCGCGGTGCACGGGCTACGGGCGCTGGCGCGGCGCGCGTACCTGCAGAACCCGATCGACGCCGGTCTGGCCGCCGACGACAAGGCCGCCACCGCCGAGCTGCTCGGCCGGGCCGGCGTGCCGCAGGTGCCGACGACCGTCGTGGAGTTCGACGGCGCAGCCGCCGCGGCCGCCGCGATCGGCTATCCCGTCGTCGTGAAGCGCACCCATGGCGCGCAGGGCCGCTGGGTGCGCCGCGCCGCCGACGCCGCCGAACTGGCCGCGGCACTGGCCGAGTTCGCCCCGGAGGGCCCCTCGGCGCTCGTGCTGCAGCCCGAGATCGTCGAGTTCCGCGGCCGCACCCTCCGCGTGATCGTGACGGGCGGGCGCCCGGTGGCGGCCAGCCTGCGCACCGCCGCGGGCGAGGAGTGGCGCAGCAACGTCGCACGGGGCGCGAGCCAGGAGATCGTCACCCCGTCCGACGAGGAGAACGAGCTCGCGCGTGCCGCCGTCGCGGCGCTCGGGCTGCGGCACGGCGGCGTGGACGTATTGCGCACGGCCACCGGGCCGCGCGTGCTGGAGGTCAACGCCTGCCCCGACGTCACCAGCATGGTGCCGCTCCTGCCGAACCTCCCGACGACGGTGCTTCGGGCCTGTCTGCCTCAGGGGGCTTGAGCGAGCGAGAGGCTGTTGCCGTCCGGGTCGAGCATCATGACGTGCCGCACGCCGTTGCCGTAGGTCTCCACCGCCTCGTGCTCGATGCCCGCAGCGTCGAGCCGCGCCAGGATCTCGTCGAGGTCGGTCACCCCGAACGTGACCATGGCGCCACCCACCCGATCGGCCCGCACCTCCCGGTCGTCGACAACGATCCACGCGTTCGCCCCCACCTGCCACAGGTGCTCCTCGCCGATCACCTCGTCCGCCGGGCGGCCGAAGAACACCCCGAACCACTCCAGAGCCCTGGCCCGGTCCCTCACGCACATCACGCTGTACAGGTCCACGAACGGCAGACTCCCGTCCCGCCCGGGACTCATCGGTCGCTACGGCGCGTCCACCGGGAACGACACGTGCTGGTGCACCATCTCCCACTCGCCCGCGCGCTTGCGGAACACGCGGGTGCCGCGCGACCAGCTCACCTCCCCGTCGTGCTCCATCCGGTTGTGGCCCCAGCCGACGGCGAGGTCCTCGCGAACGTGGATCTGCAGGTCGGGGACGGTCCAGGCGACATCGGTGCCCCGGTCGAGCCCCTTCGCGCACATCGCCCGCACCTCCTGCGCGCCGGTCACGTCGGCCTCGTGCTCGTAGGAGACGACGTCGTCGGCGAGGTGGGCGACGATGCCGTCCAGGTCCTTCGCGACGGTCGCGGCGTACCAGTCCTCGTGCACGGTCCGCACCTCCGCCGCCGAGTCCACGTCGTTGCCGATGGTGAACGAGTGGTGCTCGTGGGCGACGACCCAGGCGCTGCCGGCGCGGCGCAGGCCCAGGGTGAGCCGCAGCCGCCGGGTCTGGTCGGCCGCGTGCTCCTCCGCCGTGCCGCAGCGCAGCAGCGCCCACGCGAACGCCACGTCGCCACCGGCCTCGATGTGCAGCTCGACGATCTCGAAGGTGGCGCCACCGGCCTGCCACTCGAAGAACCCCGGCCAGGTCTCGCGGTAGGCGGCCAGTCCGCGGACGCCGTCCTCCGGCTCGGGCACGTCGAACATCACGATGTCCTCGGCGTGCGCCGCGAGCGTGGTCTCCATGTCGCCGGCGTGCACGGCGGCAGCCCAGCGCTCGATCAAGTGGCGGATCTGATCCTCGTCGGTCCTCGTCATGCCCCTGTGACCAGCGAAGGCCTGCCGAGTCATCGCAGGATCACCGGCAGTTCGACGAGCCGGCCGCCGATGATCCCGGCACGGTCCGCGCGGCGCAGCTCCGTGTACGGGACGGCGAGCCGGGCGCCCGGGAAGTCCGTGCGCAGCACCTCCACCAGTGCGGTCAGCTCCACCAGAGCCAGTTGCGCGCCGATGCAGTAGTGCGGCCCTGCGCCGAACGCGAGCTCGACGGGTGCGTGTGCGGTGATGCCCGCGATGTCGACGAGCACGGGTGCGCCGGCGGGCAGGGCGGTGCCGGCCAGGTCCAGCGCGGCCGTCGTGAACCGCCACAGAGTGAACGGTGCGGGCGGACGGCGGCGCAGCACGTCGTGCACGAGATCGGCGGCAGGGGCGGTCGGTCGGTCGGGTCCGAGCAGGTGCGTGACGAGGTGCCCGACGGTCTCGTCGGTGGTCAGCTGCCCGGCGAAGAGCAGCGCGAAGAGCTGGTAGTGCAGGTCGTCGTCGGTCATGCCGGCGGGGAGCCGGTCGCGCAGCTCGGCGGCGAGCCCGCCACCCGTGGCCACCGCGAGTGCGGCGAGCTCGATGAACGCACCCATTGCCGCTCCGGCCGCAGCGGGATCGTGCATGCCCCGGCAGGCCGCGGCCGCGTCGGGCACGCGGTCGAGCGGCACCCCGAGCAGATCGCACAGCACATTGAGCGGGAAGTCGGTGCTGAACCCGGCGACCAGATCGACGGGCCCTGGTGCGAGCCCGTCGAGCAGCTCGCGGGCGATGTCGGCGATCCGGTCCGCCCGCTCCTGCATCCGACGGGCCGACAGCAGCGGTGCGTGGGCGCGCCGCAGCGCGGTGTGGGCCGGACCGTCGAGCGTGGTGAGGGCCGGGTGCGCTGCCGCGGTCGGTTCGAGACCTGCGGTGTGCGGGTCCCACGTCGCCGGGGCGTGGGCGGGGTCCTTCGAGATCCGCGGATCGTTCAGCACCTGCTTGGCCAGCTCGGGATCGGTCACGATCCA
This sequence comes from uncultured Actinomycetota bacterium, assembly GCA_963727745.1. Classification (GTDB taxonomy): domain Bacteria; phylum Actinomycetota; class Actinomycetes; order Mycobacteriales; family Pseudonocardiaceae; genus Pseudonocardia. Next base: position 398,388 of record CAVSHL010000010.1, on the reverse strand, counting down.
CACGGGCCCGCCGGCCGGGGCCTCGGCACGCACGACCGGCCCGCCGGGGACGGACGGGCGCGGATCGTCGAGCCGGCGGGTTGCACCGTCGAAGAAGGGGGCGGTCATCGGACTCCTTCACTGCGTCATGCAGTCACTGCGTGACGCAGTGATTGCGTGAGACAGTAATATCTGCCGGGTGGAGGGTCAACCGGGGGCGACCCGGGCGGATGTGCTGGACGCGCTCACGCGCTGGACCGTGCAGGTCACGCAGTTCAACGGCATGGTGGCCGACCACATGCGCGTCACCCAGTCCGACCTGCAGTGCCTCTTCGCGCTCGTCCACCACGGCCCGTCGACTGCGGCGCAGCTGGCCAGGCACGTCAACCTCACGACCGGCTCGGCGTCGCGGATGATCGACCGCCTCGCGGCGGCCGGGTACGTCACCCGCACGCCCGACCCGCACGATCGTCGGAAGGTGCTCGTCGCGGCCGAGCCGTCGGCCCTCGAGCGGGTGGCGGAGCACTACCGGCCGCTCAACGCCCGGCTCGGCGGCGATCTCGCCGACCTCGATGCCGACGCGCTGGCCGTGCTGCTCCGCTTCGCGCAGGCCGCCGAACGCAGCACCGAGGCGGAGATGATGGTCCAGAGGGGATGGCAGATGTGAGCGGGACACGGGAAGCCCGGGAGCGCGAGCTGGCCGCCTGGTACGACGGCGAGGTCGTGCGCCGGGCCGGGCGCGATCTCGCCGGGCACCGGACCGCGGCGCGCGACCGCTTCGCCGCACAGCTCGCCGCCGAGCATCGGCGCACCGTTGTGGAGATCGGCTGCGGGCCCGGCCACGACGGGGTCGCGTTCGCTGCGGCGGGCCTCGCCTGGAGCGGTGTCGACCTGGCACCGGCCAGCGTCGCGCACTGCCGCAGCCGTGGGCTGGACGCGCACGTCGCGCCGGTCCACGCGCTGCCCTTCACCGACGGCGCGTTCGCCGCCGGCTGGTCGATGAGCACCTTGATGCACATCGCGGATGCGGACGTCGACGCCGCGCTCGCCGAGCTCGTGCGGGTGCTGGAGCCGGGCGCACCACTCGCGATCGGCACCTGGGGTGCCGCGGTGGCAAGCGAAGGGGCGATGCCTGTCACCGGCGGTGCGCCGCGGTTCTTCAGTCTTCGCACCGACGACCGATGGCGAGCGGCCGTCGAGCGGCACGGTTCCGTCGAGGACTGGACGACCTGGGCGGATGCGTACTCGGACTGGCACTACCAGTGGCTGGTGCTGCGGGTATGACCGTGCCGCCACTGCCCGCCGATGACCACGACTGCCCGTCGTGCGAGATCCGCTACGCCGATCTCGCGGTCGATGTGGCGATCCGGATGCTGGCTGAACTGCCGGAGTCCGCGGCTGCCGCCATGGCCGAGGTGCCGCCGCGGCGGCTGCGTGTCGCGCCTGATCCCGGCACCTGGTCGCCCGTCGAGTACCTGTGTCACCTGCGCGATGTCGCGGTGACCTCGACGATCCGGCTGTTCCGGGCCCGCGCCGAGGAGCGCCCGGTGCTGGAACCGATGCTCAACGACCTGCGGGCCCGGCGCTTCCGCTACGTCGACGCCGACCCGGCGGCGGTGCTCGAGGAGCTGCGGCGGGCAGTGGCCGGGCTGGGTGACGAGATCGCGCGCGTGCGCGTCGACGGGTGGGAGCGCACGGTCACCAGGTTGCCGGGCGAGGAGCGCACGGCCCGCTGGTTGGTGCGGCACGCCGCGCACGAGGGCCGCCATCACGTCGACGACCTGCGGCGCGCCGGCACGGTCGGGACGGTGGTGCGGCCCCGGGAAGAGGCCGACATCGCGGTGCTGGCGGCGATCCTGCGTGACGTGCACCTGCACGACGGCTACCCGATGCGGCTGCAGCCCGACCCGGGTGCCTGGCTGTGCCGCGAGCCGGTGCTCGGCGCATGGGTGGCCGATCACGACGGCTGGGTCGTCGGCCACGTCGGGCTGTGCCTGCCGGGGCCGGACGATCCCGTCGCGGCACTGGTCGGCGAACCGGCGGCCATCGTGAGCCGCCTGTTCGTCGCGCGGGACGCCCGCGGTCAGGGACTCGGTGAGCGTCTGGTGCGCGCGGCCTGGCGGGAGGCTCAGCAGCACGGGCTGCGGCCGATGCTCGACGTGCTCGTCCGCGATGCCGCCGCCGTCGTGCTCTACGAGAGCATCGGCTGGCGACGGATCGGGACGATCACCCACGAGATCAACGGGAATTCCGTTTCCGCGATCTGCTTCGCCGCGCCCTGAACGCTCTCGGTGCGCGTGTTCAGTGCGCGCGCAGGCCGTCCATCAGCAGGTCGAGCAGCCGTTCGGCCTGTGCTGCCTCGGTGGCGACGAGCGTGAGCCCGGAGAGGCTCGCGAGGACGTCCTCGGCGGCGACGTCGGCGCGCACGGTGCCGGCCTCGGCGCCTGCGGCGAGCAGCAGGCCCAGCGCGGAGCAGAGGCGGGCTCGGCTCTCCGCGAAGGGGTTGCCGCCGTCGCCCATGAGCGCGCGCAAGGCGTCGGCCAGGCCGCGCTTGGTGGCCATGTAGCCGACGTACCGGTCCATCCAGGCGCGCAGCGCGACGTCGGCCGGGTGCGCGCGCAGCAGCTCGGGGGCGGCGTCGCAGAGCCGGGCCAGCTCGTTGCGGTACACGGCCTCGACCAGCGCGTCGCGGGTGGGGAAGTGGCGGTAGAGCGTGCCGATGCCGACACCGGCGTCCTTGGCGATCGTCTCGAGGGCGACCTCGGGCCCGGTGGAGGCGAATGCGCGAGCGGCGGTGTCGAGGAGGCGGTCGCGGTTGCGCTGCGCATCGGCGCGGAGCTGCCGTGTGACGGGCGACACATCTCCTCCTTTCAGGAATCAACCGGAGGGTCCTCCACTTGGTACCAAGTGGATCGGAGGAACCTCCGTTTCCAGAGTACCGCGGGAGGACCGGCACGATGACCGCACTCGTCGACCCAGCAACAACCCTCCACTCCCTGTTCGACCAGGATCTTGCGCAGCACTTCTCGGCCACCTCGACCGCGTTCGACGTCGTCGAAGGCCTCGACCTCACGGGTCGCCGCGCCGTCGTCACCGGCGGCGCCGCCGGCATCGGCCTCGAAGCCGCCCGGGCCCTCGCCCTCGCCGGCGCCTCGGTCACCCTCGCCGTCCGCGACGAGTACGCCGGCATGCGCGCCGCCGCCGACATCGCAGCCACCACCGGCAACACCGACACCCTCACCGCCCGGGTCGATCTCGCCGACCCCGGCTCGGTCGCCGCGTTCGTCCGCAACTGGGACGGGCCGCTGCACATGCTCGTCGCCAACGCCGGCGCCACCCCGGGCTCGCTGGTCCGCACCGCGCGCGGCCACGAGCTGCAGTTCGCCGTCAATCACCTCGGCCACTTCGCGCTGGCCACGGGCCTGTGGCCGGCGCTGGCGGCCGCCGGCGACGCGCGGATCGTCACGTTCAGCTCCAGCGCGCACCTGCGCGCGCCGATGGCGTTCGACGACCTCCAGTTCACCCGCCGCCCCTACCACCCGGGTGCGGCGTACGGGCAGTCGAAGACCGCGGCCGTCCTGTTCGCCGTGGAGGCCAGCCGCCGCTGGGCCGCCGACGGCATCACCGCCAACGCCGTCATGCCCGGCGGCGTGCGCACCGCGCACCGCCGCGACCCGCACCGCAACGTCGACTTCGACGCCGCCGTCCGCTGGAAGACCGCGGCCCAGGGCGCGGCCACCCCGGTCATGGTCGCCACCGCACCCGCCCTCGCGGAAGTCGGTGGCCGGTACTTCGAGGACTGCGCCGTCGCCCACGAGAACGTCCCCGGCACCCGCACCGGCTACGCCCCGCACGCCGTCGACCCCGAGGCGGCAGCACGACTGTGGGACCTCTCGGCGCAGCTCCTGCGCCCGACCTTCCGGTAAATCTCGGCGAGTTGCCCGGCTCGGCAGGGCGAGTTGGCCGGCTCAGCAGGGCGAGTTGGCCGGCTCGACAGGGTGAGTTGGCCGGCTCGGGACCGAGAGTCTTTATCCCGTGATGGCGGGACGGCGGCCGATCGGGTGATACGTCAGCCGATCGGCGCCCTCCTACGGTCCGCCTCCGGGCCACCGCATCGACTGGCCGGAGGGGGTCACGTGTGTGCGGCTGGAAGACCTTGCCCGACGGCCGGAAGATCTACATCTCGTGCGCGAAGCGGAACACGGTGATCGGACTGGTGCTGGCGTTGGGGGTCGCCGGCGGCGGCGGGATCAGCGCGTCGGCCGGTGCCGCTGCCGACGCGTCTGCGGCTGCCAGGTCCGCGACGGCTGCCCGATCCACGCCCAAGTCCTCCGGCCGCGCCGAACGCCGGATCTTCCCGTCCGACATCGCCCGCAAGCTCAAGCGTGTGGCTCGTTCGGCGAACACGTCCAGCGACGCCGGCGTCGACTGCGTTGCGCACGCGTACGGGCAAGTGCAGGAATGGCTGCGCCGGCACCCGTGCATCGGGTTCGCGCGGACGCTGGCCGAGCTGGAGCTGCCCGGCGGCGGCCGAGTGCTGGTGGCGGTGGCGGCCGTCGAGATGCCCGATACGGGGGAGGCGCGTGAGCTGCGCGCCCTGATGGACCGCGGCGGCACCGGCAACGTCACCGGCGCGTCGACTACGAGGGCGCCGGTTACCGCTCGCGGGTCGACGGGACGCTGGTCGTGAATGCTCAGGCCCAGGTGGTGGTGGCGGGTCGGTCCGTCCCCCGCCTGGCCGAGATCGCGCAGTCGGCACTCGATTAGCGGACACCCGTCCGAGCGACGAGGATGGACGGATGCACGTCTGGCCCGGGCAACCTTTTCCGCTCGGCGCCACGTACGACGGCACCGGCACGAACTTCGCGCTGTACTCCGAGGTGGCCGAGCGGGTCGAGCTGTGCCTGCTCGACGCGGAGCGGCGCGAGACCCGCATCGTGCTGCCCGAGCGCGAGGGCATGATCTGGCACGGCTACCTGCCGCGGATCGGCCCCGGCCAGCGCTACGGGTACCGGGTGCACGGGCCGTACGACCCGGAGGCGGGGCTGCGCTGCAATCCGGCGAAGCTGTTGCTCGACCCGTACGCGAAGGCGTTCGACGGCCGGTTCGTGTGGAACGAGGCCCTGTTCTCCTACCGGTTCGACGACCACGGCGTGCGCAACGACGACGACTCGGCGCCGTACGTGATGACGTCGGTGGTGGTGAGCCCGTACTTCGACTGGGGCACGGATCGCCCGCTGCGCATCCCGTACCACGAGACGGTCATCTACGAGGCGCACGTGAAGGGCATGACGGCGACGCATCCGGGGGTGCCGGAGGAGCTGCGCGGCACCTACTCGGGGATCGCGCACCCGTCGATGATCAAGCACTTCAAGCGCCTCGGTGTGACGGCCGTGGAGCTGATGCCGGTGCACCAGTTCGTGCACGACCACGCGCTGGGCGATCGGGGCCTCACGAACTACTGGGGCTACAACACGATCGGTTTCTTCGCCCCGCACAACGACTACGCCGCCGACGGGTCGCCCGGAAGCCAGGTGCAGGAGTTCAAGGCGATGGTGAAGGCGCTGCACAGTGCCGGTATCGAGGTGATCCTCGACGTCGTCCACAACCACACCGCGGAGGGCAACCACCTGGGCCCGACGCTGTCGTTCCGCGGCATCGACAACCGGGCGTACTACCGGCTCGTCGACGACGACCCGCAGTACCACTTCGACACCACCGGCACCGGCAACAGCTTCAACGTGCGCAACCACGGGGCCCTGCGGCTGATCATGGACTCGCTGCGCTACTGGATCCTGGAGATGCACGTCGACGGTTTCCGGTTCGATCTCGCGTCCACGCTGGCGCGGGAGTTCCACTCCGTCGACCGGCTCGCCGCGTTCTTCGACCTGGTCAACCAGGACCCGGTGGTGAGCCAGACGAAGCTCATCGCCGAGCCGTGGGACGTGGGTGAGGGCGGCTACCAGGTGGGTGGGTTCCCGCCCGGCTGGACGGAGTGGAACGGGCACTACCGCGACACCGTGCGCGACTTCTGGCGTGGCGAGCGCGGCACCCTCGGCGAGTTCGCGTCGCGGTTCACGGGCTCGTCCGACCTGTACGAGATGAGCGGCCGCCGACCGTACGCGTCGATCAACTTCGTGACGGCGCACGATGGGTTCACCCTCGCCGACCTGGTGTCGTACAGCGAGAAGCACAACGAGGCCAACGGTGAGGACAACCGCGACGGGGAGAGCCACAACCGCTCGTGGAACTGCGGCGTGGAGGGCCCGACCGACGACAGCGCCGTGACGACGTTGCGGGAACGGCAGAAGCGCAACTTCATCGCCACGCTGCTGCTCTCCCAGGGTGTGCCGATGATCTCCCACGGCGACGAGCTGGGTCGCACCCAGCGGGGCAACAACAACGTGTACTGCCAGGACAACGAGCTGTCCTGGGTGGACTGGGCAGACGCCCGGCACGAGGAGGTGCTCAGCGAGTTCGTGGCGTCGGTCGCGACGCTGCGGGCCGAGCACCCGGTGTTCCGGCGCCGCCGGTTCTTCCAGGGCCGCCCGATCCGCGGCTCCAGCATCGACGACATCGCCTGGCTGCGCCCCGACGCCCGGCACATGAGCGATGCGGACTGGAACAGCGCCGCCGCGCCGGCCCTCGCGGTCTACCTCAACGGCGACGGCATCCCGGAGCTCGACCCGATCGGCGAACGGGTCCACGACGACTCGTTCCTGCTGCTGTTCAACACCCGTGCCCAGGCCGTCACGTTCGCCCTGCCCGACGAGAGTTACGGGCGGCTGTGGGACGTGGTGGTCGACACGGCCGATCCGCTCCTCGTGGCCGCCTCCCGGCGGCGCCGCCCGATCGTGCCGGGCACGCGGGTACGGGTGGTCCCGCGCAGCATGCAGGTGCTGATCCGCCGGTTCTGAATTGACAGAGTTGGCTGTCTTGACAGTCAGCCCTGTCAAATGCCACCGTTGGCCCGTGCCGAACAGCATGACCGTGATCGAGGACCCGGCCGTCGCGGCGGTGGCGCTGGATCCCGTACGCGCCCGCCTGCTCGCGGCCCTCCGCACCCCCGGGTCCGCGACCTCGCTCGCCGCCGACCTGGGCATGACCCGGCAGAAGGTGAACCACCACCTGCACACCCTGGAGGCGCACGGGCTGATCGAGCTCGTCGAGGAGCGTCGCAAGCGCGGCATGACCGAGCGCGTCATGCAGGCGACGTCCGGCGCGCTCGTCGTCTCGCCCCAGGCGTGGGCGCTGGTCGCCCCGGACCCCGACCGGGAGCCGGACAAGCTCTCCGCCCAGTGGCTGCTCGCGCTGGCCGTCCGGCTCCTCCGCGAGGTCGGCAGGCTCGTCACCACTGCGGGATCGCGCCGGGTCGCCACCTTCGCGATCGACGGCGAGATCACTTTCGCCACTGCTGCCGATCGCGCCGCCTTCACCCGTGAACTGGGCGAGTCCGTCCGCGACCTCGTCGCGAAGTACCACTCCGACCAGGGCCGACCGCACCGGCTGGTCGTCGCCCTCCATCCCGCGATGCCGCCGGAGCAGCCGTGAGCACGCCGTTCGAGATCCGCCGGGAGGTCACCCTGCCCGTCCCGCCCGAGGAGGTGTGGCGCGCGATCGCGACGCCCGAAGGCCAGGCCGGCTGGTTCATGACCGGCGAGGCCGAGGGGAGCAGCGCGGAGATGGATCCGCCGCGACGGCTGGAGCAGCGGTTCGGCACCCAGGCCATCGAGTACCTCCTCGAGGCCGCGAGCGGCGGCACCACGGTGCTCCGGTTCGTCCACAGCGGGATGCGCGAGGACGAGTGGGGCGACGAGTGGGACACCATGCAGGGCGCCGGATGGGACCTCTACCTGTTCACCCTCGGCGAGTACCTGCGGCACTTCCCCGGCCGCCCCGCGGTCTACGCGGACGCGGAGGCGCCGGCGGGCCCGGACGTGTGGCGACGAGTGCTGGCCGCGCTCGGTGATCCCGCCCCCGGTGCCGCGGTGGAAGTGCCGGTCGGCCGCGGGGTCGTCGACATCAGGACGGACCACTTCCTCGGGATCCGCACCGAGCACGCCCTGATCCGCTTCCACGAGCGTTCGCCGATCGGGATGGTGCTCGCCGTGGGGCACCACGAGATGACCCCGGGGGCCGACCCGAACCACCTCAGCGACACCTGGACGGCCTGGCTGGCCGAGAAAGCAGGAGGATCATGACCGCGATGGAGCCGTTCCTGATGTTCCAGTACGGCGAGGCCGAGGAGGCCGTGCGGTTCTACGCCGGGCTCTTCGACGACGGCGAGGTGCTCACCCTCGCCCACACTCCGGAGGGCAAGGTCGCGCAGGCGGTGTTCCGGGTCGCGGGCCAGCGCGTGCGGGCCTTCGACTCGCCGGTCGAGCACGCGTGGGACTTCACCCCCGGCGTCTCCCTGTTCGTGACCTGTGACAGCAGTGCCCAGCAGGAGAAGCTCGTCGCTGCGCTGGTCGAGGGCGGCGCCACGATGATGCCGCTCGACGACTACGGCTTCGGTCCCTTCGCCTTCGTCTCCGATCGCTACGGCGTGTCGTGGCAGCTCGCCCTGGATCTGCCGGCCGACTGGCGCTGAGCTTCCCGAGCCCCCGACGAGCCGGCCAACTCGCCCTGTCGAGCCGGCCAACTCGCCCTGTTGAGTGGGCCAACTCGCGGTCCTGAACTGGGCAACTCGCCGACGGAGTTCTCTCCGGCGGCCTACAACCGCCGCGCGGCCACGGCCTCCGCCAGCTCCTCCAGCAGCTCGGCGGTGGTGTCCCAGCCCATGCACGCGTCGGTGACGCTCTGCCCGTACGTCATGTCCCGCCCGAGGTCCTGGCGGCCCGGGACGAGGAAGCTCTCCAGCATCAGGCCGGTGACGTCGCGGTCGCCGCGGGCGACCCGGCCGGCCAGCTCTGCGGTGACCTCGGCCTGGCGCACGTGGTCCTTGCCGCTGTTGCCGTGGCTGGCGTCGACGATCACCCGGCGCGAGAGCCCCGCCTTCTCGAGCCGCGCCAGCGCGTCCGCGACGTCGGCGGCGCCGTAGTTCGGGCCGTTGGAGCCGCCGCGCAGGATGAGGTGCCCGTCCGGGTTGCCGGTCGTGGAGATGAGTGCGGCCAGCCCGTCGGGGTTGATGCCCATGAACACGTGCCGCGCGGCGGCCGCGCCGACGGCGTCGATCGCCACCTGCACGTCACCGTCGGTCCCGTTCTTGATCCCGACGGGCATCGACAGCGCGCTGACCAGCTGGCGGTGCACCTGGCTGGCGGCGGTGCGGGCGCCGATCGCGCCCCACGTCACCAGGTCGGACAGGTACTGCGGGGAGATCGGGTCGAGGAACTCGCACCCCACCGGCAGCCCCAGCGCGAGCACGTCGAGGAGCAGCGCGCGGGCGGTGCGCAGGCCGCGGTTGACGTCGAACGTCTCGTCCAGGCCGGGATCGTTGATCAGGCCCTTCCAGCCGACGGTCGAGCGCGGCTTCTCGAAGTAGGTGCGCATCACGACGAGCAGCCGGTCGGACAGGCGCTCGGCCTGCTCGGCGAGCCGGTGCGCGTAGTCGAGCGCGGCGGCCGGGTCGTGGATCGAGCAGGGGCCGACGACGACGAGCAGGCGGTCGTCGCGCCCGTCCAGGATGTCGACGACGTCGGCGCGGGAGCGGGTCACGCACGCGGCGACCTGCTCGTCGACGGGCAGCTCGTGGCGCAGCAGCGCGGGGGAGAGCAGCGGACTGATCGCGGTGGTGCGATGGGAGTCCAGTGCGGCGACGGCGGGCGCCTTGACGGGAGGCATGACGGGTTCCTTCGGTTCTTCAGGACCGACCCGCCGGAGCGCCGAGCCGGTGATTCCGGCTCGGGGGATGGTCAGCGCAGCGGTTCGCCCGCCGACCCCTCGCGGGCCGGGTAGGTAAACCAGTAGTAGCGCGCCACGAGATCACCGTACCTCATGCGCGGCGGTCGTCATCGTGATCTCCGTGTCGGCCGGGGTGAGCAGGCGCCCGTCGGCTGCGCGCACCTCCACCGTCGCGACGGGCCGGTGGTGCTCCCGGTCGACGAGTTGTGGGCGGGTCTCGCCCGGTTCGAAGAAGTGCTGCTCGCCCCACTGCCGCAGTGCGGTGAGCACGGGGAACAGGCCGAGGCCCTTCTCGGTGAGCTCGTACTCGTGGTGGCGGCTGCCGTCGGTGGCCGGAACGGTCCGCAGCACGTCGTGGGCCACGAGGGTCTGCAGGCGCGCGGAGAGGATGTTCTTCGCGAGGCCGAGGCTCTTCTGGAACTGGCCGAAGCGGCGCAGCCCGTCGAAGGCGTCGCGGATGATCAGCAACGACCAGCCGTCGCCGATCACGTCGAGCGGGCGGGCGACGGCGCAGGTCTCGTCCTGGTGACTCGTCCGCTTGACCACGACGCCCTCCACGGTTGCATGTTGAAACCACGCCCTGTTACGGTCCGATGGTAGCAACTTGAAACCAAGGAGGACGGATGGCAGCCGCGATCGCCACTGAACGCCGGTTCGCGGTGGCGCCGTTCGCCGTCGCGGCCGGGCTCGCGGTGGCCGACGTGTACTTCGCGTCGCCGCTGCTCGCGACGATGGCCGGCGAGTTCGCGGTGCCCGAGTCCGCGATCGGTGTCGTCGTGACGGTCACGCAGATCGGCTACGCGCTCGGCCTCGCTCTGGTGGCGCCGCTCGGGGACCGGCTCGACCGGCGCCGGCTCGTCGGCGTGCAGTCGCTGCTGATGGCGCTTGCGCTCGTGGGCGTGGCGCTGGCTCCGACGGTCGCGGTCCTGCTCGTTGCGCTCGCCGCCGTCGGGGTGCTGGCGGTGCTCGCCCAGGTGCTCGTCGCGGCGGCGGCGAGCGCGGCTGCCCCCGCCGATCGCGGCCGCGTCGTCGGCCTCGTGACCAGCGGGATCGTGCTCGGCATCCTGCTCGCCCGCACGGTCGCCGGAGCGCTGGCCGAGCTCGCCGGCTGGCGCTCGGTGTACCTGGTGTCCGCGGTCGCGACCCTGGCCGTCGCGGCACTGCTGCTGCGAACCATGCCGCGGTCGGCACCGCCGCCGCGGATCCCGTACCCGCAGCTGGTGGCCTCCACGTTCCGGCTGTTCGCGGAGGTGCCGACGCTGCGGATCCGCGCGGTGCTGGCGTTCCTGATCTTCATGGCGCTGAACGTGCTGCTGGCGCCCATGGCGGTGGAGCTGGCCGCGCCGCCGTTCGGGCTGTCCACCGGTGCGATCGGGCTGTTCGGCCTCGCCGGGGTCGCGGGTGCGCTCGGGGCGGCGCGCGCGGGCCGGCTGGCCGACGGTGACCACGCCCAGCGTGCGACGGCGGTCGGGTTGCTCGTGATGCTGGCCGCCTGGCTGCCGGTCGCGCTGCTGCCCTGGTCTTTGGCTGCGCTCGTCGTCGGCGTGCTGCTCTTCGACTACGGGCTGCAGACCGTGCACGTGTCGAGTCAGGGCCTGATCTACCGCGTGCGCCCGGAGGCCCAGAGCCGCCTCACCGCCGCCTACATGCTGCTCTACTCGGCCGGTTCGGCCGTCGGAGCGATCAGTGCCACCGCCGTCCACGCCGCCGCCGGATGGACCGGCGTGTCCGTCCTCGGCGCCGTGGTCACCACCACCGCCCTGCTGTTCTGGGCGATCACCCGAGGGAGGACCACATGATCCGCAGCCGCACCATCGACGTCGACGGGCTGTCCATCTTCTACCGCGAGGCCGGCGAACCGGGCCGACCGGTGCTCCTTCTCCTGCACGGCTTCCCGGCCTCGTCGTTCATGTTCCGCGACCTGATGCCGCTGCTCGCCGACCGCTTCCACGTGATCGCGCCCGACTATCCGGGCTTCGGCCACAGCGCCGCCCCCGAGCCCGACGAGTTCGCGTACACGTTCGACCGGCTCGCCGACGTCGTCGAGGCGTTCACCGAGCGCCTCGACCTGCACACCTTCGGCCTGTACATGCAGGACTTCGGCGGGCCCGTCGGGTACCGGGTCGCGACGCGGAAGCCCGAACGGGTCTCGTTCCTCGTCGTCCAGAACGCCAACGCGTACGAGGAGGGGCTGCCGGACGGCTTCTGGGCGCTGCCGCGCCGACTGTGGGCCGATCCGTCGTCCGCGAACCGCGCCGCGATCAGCGAGGCTGCGATGAGCCCGCAGGCACTGGCGTGGAACTACAGGCACGGCATGGCCGACCCGTCCGCGATCAGCCCCGACAGCTGGGTGCTGCAGGGCGCGCTGCTGGACCGGCCCGGCAACCGCGAGGCCATGGTCGACCTGCTCGTCGACTACCGCACCAACCCCGGGCTCTACCCCGAGTGGCACGCGTACTTCCGTGCCCACCGCCCGCCCACCCTGATCGTGTGGGGCCGGCACGACGAGATCTTCCCCGAGTCCGGCGCGCACCCGTACCTGCGCGACCTGCCCGACGCGCAGCTGCACCTGCTCGAGACCGGCCACTTCGCCCTGGAGGACCACAGCGAGGTGATCGCCGAGCACATCCGCCGGTTCGTCCAGGCCTAACGTTGCGGCCATGGAGCTGCGGCAGCTGCGCTACGTGGTGACGGTCGCGGAGGAGCGGCACTTCGGGCTCGCCGCCCAGCGGCTGCACATCGGCCAACCCGCCGTCAGCCAGCAGATCCGCAGGCTGGAGCGGGAGCTGGGAGTCGAGCTCTTCGACCGCTCGCCGCGGCACGTGCGGCTCACCGAGGCGGGCGCGCGGTTCGTGGTCGCGGCGCGCGAGGTGCTCGCGTCCGCCGACCGCGCCCGTGCGGCAGCCACCGGGGAGCGCCCGTTGCGGCTCGGCACCGCGTCCGGTCTCGGAACTCGCCTGGACGAGTTGCTCGAACGCCTCGCGCTGCCCGCCGAGCTGGAGGCCCTGCCCGTCCAGGCGCGGCTCGATCGCGTCCACGCCGGCAGTCTCGACGCGGCGTTCGTCCGCGGGCCCGTCGAGGAGCCGCGGCTGCGGGCCCTCTCCACGTGGAGCGACGAGCTGCTGGTCGCGCTGCCCGCCCGGCACCCGGCCGCTGCCGGACCCCCCGTCGCGCTGCGCGAGCTCGCGGCGCTGCCGTTGCGCATCGTCGAGCGCCGGCACAACCCACCGCTGGTCGATCTCGTCGCGCACGCCTGTCACGATGCCGGGTTCGAGCCGGTGCTGTCGTCGGGCCGCGGCCCGCTCGAGGAGACGATGGCGATCATCGGCTCCGGGGCCGGTGCCTGGACCGTCGTCTTCGCGGCGCACGCGGTCGTCATGGCCCGGCCCCGCGTGCGGTTCCTGCCCGCGGTGCCGTCGCTGCACCTGACGACGTCGCTCGTCGTGTGCCGCGACCAGCCCACCCCGCACCTCGACGCGCTGCTGCGCGCTGCCGCTCTCGATTGACGTGTCAGCGTTCGCGCTTCGCCACGAGCACCACACCAGGCCCGACCGGACCTTGGGTTCAAGCGGCGCGCGTGCTCGATCATGCGGGGGGACAGGTCCACACCATGTGGACGTAGTTGTCGGCCACCCGGTCGTAGGAGTCGCGGACGTCGTCGAGGTCGGCAGGCTGCGGGATGGGGAGCACAGCGGCATTCTGCCGCCGGCACGATCGACGGAGGTGATCGCTGCGAGTCCTGATCACGTCTGGTTCGGCGGGTGCTCCTGGAGTCGGATGAAGGGGTCAGAGATACCCCCGACCATCAGGGAGAACCCGATGCCCGTCGTCAACGTCCAGCAGGGCCCGCGCACTCCGGAGCTGCGCCGCGCACTCGTCGAGAAGATCACCGAGGCGTTCGTCGACGCCCTCGCGGTGCCCGCCGAGAGCGTGCAGGTGTGGATCCACGAGGTCCCGACCGACGCGTGGGGCGTCGCCGGGAAGCTGCAGGCCGACCGGTAGAAGACCTACGCTGCAGAGATGCGTGTCGCGCTGGCCCAGATCTCCTCGACTGCTGATCCCGCCCACAACCTCTCGCTGGTGCGGGACGGGATTCGCGAGGCGGCTGCGGCCGGCGCGGCCCTCGTCGTGTTCCCCGAAGGCACGATGTGCGCGTTCGGCAACCCGCTCGGGCCGGTCGCCGAGCCCGTCGACGGGCCGTGGGCGGGCGCCGTGCGCGCCGCGGCCGCGGACGCCGGGATCACCGTGGTGGTCGGCATGTTCACCCCGGCCGACGAGGAGCGGGTGCACAACACGCTGCTCGCCACCGGCCCCGGCGTGGACGCGTCCTACGACAAGATCCACCTGTACGACGCGTTCGGGTTCGCCGAGTCGCGGACGGTCGCGCCGGGCGCCAAACCCGTCGCGATCACTGTCGACGGCGTGCAGATCGGCCTCGCCACCTGCTACGACGTGCGCTTCCCTGCGCTCTTCCAGCTGCTGGCCGCCGATGGCGCGCAGGTGATCGTGCTGCCGGCGTCGTGGGGCGACGGGCCGGGCAAGCGTGAGCAGTGGGACCTGCTGGTGCGGGCCCGCGCGCTCGACTCCACCGCGTACGTCGTGGCGTGCGGCCAGGCCGATCCGGTGACGCTGGGCCGGGAGGCGGGTGCGGCGAGCGGGATCGGCGCGAGCATGGTCGCGGGCCCGCTCGGCCAGGTCGTCACCCAGATCGGCCGCGAGCCGGGCCTGGCGCTGGCCGATCTCGACCTCGACGCGGTCGCGGCCGCTCGCAAGACCGTCCCGGTGCTGGCGAACCGACGCATCTGACCGATCGAGCCTGTCGTGCAACTGATCGGCGGCCGCCGGGCACGGCACGGCCCACGATACTTCGTTGATCAAGGGCAAAAGGTCGCTGATCGATCTTCGTAAGCGACCTTTTGCCCTTGATCAACGCCATCCCTCGGCCGTCACTGGCGATCTGCGGCGGCCTCCTGCTGCGCGCGTTCGGCACCCGTTTGCGTGAGCAGTGGGACCTCCTTGATCGCCAGCACGGCGATCAACGTCACCACCGAGAGCAGGGCCGCGATCAGGAAGACCAGCGCAGTCCCGTCGCCGTAGGCGTCACGGACGACAGCGGCGACGTCGGCGGGCAGGTCGGCGAGGTTGGCGATGCTCGCCGACCCGGAGTTCGCCGGCAGCCTGCTCGCGGTGAGCGTCGCGACGTGCGTGGCGAGCACCGCGCCGAGCACCGAGACGCCGACAGTGCCGCCGAGCGACCGGAAGAACGAGACGGTGGAGCTGGCGGCGCCCAGGTCGCTCGCCGCGACCGTGTTCTGCACGGCCAGCACCAGGTTCTGCATCGCCATGCCCATGCCGCTGCCGAGCAGGAACAGGTAGATGCCGACGAGCACGAGGTTCGTCGAGTGGTCGATCGTGGCCAGCAGCCCGAAGCCGCCCACCATCAGCGCAGCGCCGGCGACGAGGAATCCCTTCCACCGGCCCAGCTTCGTGATCAGGACGCCGGAGACGGTCGACGACAGCGTCGATCCGACGATCATGGGCAGCGTGAGCAGGCCGGACTGCGTCGGTGAGAAGCCGCGCGCGATCTGGAAGTACTGGCCGAGGAACACCGCGCCGCCGAACATCGCGACGCCGACGGCGATGCTGGCGAGGGTGGCCAGCGTGGTGGTGCGGTCGCGGAACAGCCGCAGCGGGATGATCGGCTCCTTCGCCCGGCTCTCCACGACCAGTGCCGCGGCGAGCGCCGCCACTCCGATCGCGGCGAGCAGCAAGGACGTGCCCGACGACCAGGCGAAGTCCGTGCCGGCGAGCGTCACCCAGATCAACAGGTCGCAGACGCCGGCAGCGATCAGCATCGCGCCGAGGTAGTCGATGCTGACAGTGCGTTTGACCACCGGAACGTTTAGGGTGCGCTGCACGACGACGAGCGCGACGACCGCGAGCGGCACGCCGATCCAGAAGCACCACCGCCAGCCCAGCCACGGGGTGTCGACGACGAGCCCGCCGATCAGCGGGCCGAGCACCGGTGCAGCGGACATGACCGTCGCGATCGGGCCGGTGTAGCGGCCGCGTTCGCGGGGGCTGATCATGGCGGCGATCGTGATGATGATCAGTGCCTGCAGGCCGCCGAGGCCCAGCCCCTGGATCGCCCGCCAGGCGATGAGAACCTCCATCGACGGGGAGAACCCGGCGAACACCGAGCCGCCGATGTAGATCACGATCGAGAGCTGGACCAGCACTTTCTTGTCGAACAGGTCGGCGAGCTTGCCCCAGATCGGGGTGCTCGCCGTCGACGACAGCAACGTGGCGGTGACGACCCAGGTGTACTGGTGCTGGCTGCCGTGCAGCGCGACCACGATCACCGGCAGCGCGGTGGAGACGATGGTCGCCGACAGGAACGCCGTGAACATCGCGAGCAGCATCCCGGAGAGCGCCTCCAGGGTCTGTCGCTTCGGCATGCGCTCGGGCGGCCCCGGATGCACGGCTCGAGCGGTCACGGACCCCGGTGTCGACACGGTGCTCCCCTGGAACGACGGTTGGTTGATACCTGCAACCTTACGCCGATGGTTGCGACTCGCAACCTTCAGGAGACGCCGGACTCCCCGAGCTTCGCCAGTAGCCGGGTCAGCGCCACGACCTCGTCCCGCGTCCAGCCGGCGAGCTGGCGCTCCCAGTCGGCCCGGCGCTGCGCCTGCACGGCTGTCAACCGCTCCCGGCCGGTCGCGGTCAACCCGACGATGCGCGCCCGCCCGTCCGTCGTGTCCACGGCGCGCTCCACCAGTCCGGCCCGCTCGGCGGCATCGACCTGCCGGCTCACCGTCGACTTGTCCAGCATCAGCTGGGTGCCCAGGTCCGAGACGCGCAGCGGGCCCACGTGGCCCAGCAGCGCGACCAGCGGGAACACCGTCGGATCCAGGTGCGGGTCCAGCCCTCGTGCAGCGTCGCGCGTCGAGGCCCGCGCCCGGCGCCAGAACGCGGCGAACTCCGCCTCGAGCGCAGGCAGGACGTCCTCGTGGGGCACGGCGGGATCATTGCAGGCGCACTCGGCCGTCAGCCGCCGGCGGCGGTCACCTGCTCGTCGATCGCCGTCGCCAGCGCGATGTCCAGGTCCGTGATCCCGCCTGCGCTGTGGGTCGAGCAGCGGAACGTCAGCGTCCGCCAGCGGATGTCGATGTCGGGATGGTGGTCGGCCCGCTCCGCGATGTCGGCCACCCGGTCGACCACGGCGATCGCCGCAGGGAAGCTGGGCAGCTTCGCGATGCGCAGGAGCGAGTCACCGTCGCGCTCCCACGCGGTCAGAGTGCCGAGGGCGTCCGTGATGGCAGCGTCGTCCAGCAGGTTCGACATGGCGCCATTGTCCCTCAGGCGTCGCGACGGAGCATGCGCGCGACGGTGACCCCGCCGCCGATGGCGACGTAGCAGAGCGCCCGCAGCGACGACTCGACGAGATCGTCGTACGGCAACGGATCACGCAGCACGTCGACACCCGCCGACCAGCCGGTCGTGAGCAGGTAGGGCTGCAGCCACGACAGCGCCGGGATCGCGGCCAGCACGCCGAACACGATCACCCCACCCAGCACCGACGCCAGCACCACCAGCGGATGCTCGGTGAGCGACGAGATCGCCAGCGCGATCGCGGCCACCGCCACGAGCTGGCCCACCGTCCAGGCGACGGCGAGCCCGACCCGGCCCATCGCGTCGCCGAACCCGAGGGTGGATCCCGACAGCGTGACCATCTGGCCGTCGGCCCCGCCGACGATCACCAGCCCGGCCAGCACCCCGAGCACGGCGATCACCAGCGTGGCGAGCACCGCCACCACCAGCACGCCGAACGCCTTCATCGCCACCAGCCGCAGCCGCCCCACGGGGGCCACGAGCAGCCCGCGCAGCGTGCCGGCCGCGCTCTCGCCGGCCAGCGCATCGGCGGCCGACATCGCCACCGCCAGCGGGAGCAGCAACGCGAGCGCCACGATCAGGGATGCGACCGGCAGCACCAACCCGTTGCCGGCGACGGCGCCGATCAGGCCCGGTCCGGGCCCCTCGGTGCGGTCCGCGACGGCCACCCCGATCGCGATCAGGATCGGGACCAGCGCGAACACGACGAGGAACGCGATCGTCCGCGGTCGGCGCAGAGCCCACCGCACCTCGGCGGCGAGCAGCCGTCCGAGGGGGGCCTGCCGCGGGATCCGGCCGGCCGCCGCCGGCGACGCGGCTGCGACGGCGGTCATGATCCGTCCTCCGTGAGCTGCGCGAACAGCTCCTCCAGGTTGGTGCGCCGGCGCCGGGCCTCGTGGATCGGGATCCGCTCGCGCACCAACAGCTCGATGATCTCCGGCGCCGACAGCCCGTCCTCACCGACGACGACAGCGGGCTCGGCGCTCTCGGCGCGGTAGGCGGTGGCGCCCCTGGCGCGCAGCGTGCGCACCGCCCCGTCCACGTCCGGTGTGACGACGACGAGTCCGCCGGTGCCCGACGCGAGCAGCGCGGTCAGCTCGCCGGTGGCGACGAGCCCGCCGGCCTGCAGCACCGCGACGTGCGTGCAGGTGGCCTCCACCTCGGCGAGCAGGTGCGACGAGACGATCACCGTGGCGCCCCCCGCGTGCAGCTCGCCGATGATGCGGCGCACGTCGCGGGTGCCTGCTGGGTCGAGCCCGTTCGTCGGCTCGTCGAGCACGACCAGCCGGCGCGGCACCAGCAGCGCCGCGGCCAGGCCCAACCGCTGCTTCATGCCGAGCGAGTAGCCGCGGTAGCGACGGTCCGCCGCGACGGCGAGGCCGACGCGTTCCAGCGCCGCGCCGACCGCGCCGCGGATCTCCGCGGACGCCAGCAGCGGCTCGGCGGCCGCCACCCGCTTCAGGTTCTCCCGCCCGGACAGGAACGGGTGGAAACCCGGCCCCTCCACCAGCGCCCCGACGTGCGGCAACGCCCTATCGGCCGCAGCCGGCACCGGATGGCCGAGCAGCTCCACCGTGCCTGCCGTGGGACGGGTCAGGCCGAGCAGCATCCGGATCAGCGTCGTCTTGCCCGAGCCGTTGGGGCCCAGCATGCCGAGCACCGCACCGTCGGGCACCTCCAGATCGATCCCGTCGACGGCGACCGTGGTGCCGAACACCTTGCGCAACCGGCACACCTTGGCCGCGGGCGGCGACGCGGACGCGACGGCCACGGCCACGGCCGGTCGTTCCACCGAACTCGCTGTCACTGCGCCTTGGCCTCCGCTTCGCTCCGGCGGATTCGCGAGCCTCGATGACGGCGACCTGCTCCTCCGGTGCTCAGTCGCTCGTACCTCGCTCCCTGCGCGCCTCCCCCGCAGGACGCCGTCGGCTCGCTCATTGTGCTCCGGCCTCCGCTCCGCTCCGGCGGATTCGCGAGCTCACCGGCCGAGCGCCTCCGTCAGGACCTGCTCCGGAACCGCGCCGGCGGCGACCCGCCCGTCATCGCTGATCAGAACAGATCCCACGGCCGACGTGACCAGCCGCCCCGAACCCCAGGCGCCGCGCACGGGGGTGCCGATCTTGTCCAGGTCGGGCTGGCCCTCCCGGTGCTGGCCCGGCGTGCGCTGCGCCACGTAGACGGTGTCCCAGCCGTCGCCGACGGTGCGCGTCGGGACGTTCGGCGCTCCCGGCACGCCCGGCCCGGGCGCCGGCGGGTTGCGCATCGTGGAGCCGGGCGGCGGGGTGAAGGTGAACAGCTTCGTGTCCTGCGGCCCGAAGGTGATGTCGCTGAACCCGAGCTGCAGCGCCGGCTCCGCCGAGCCGTTGGCGAGCACCACCAGCCGCAACGGCATCCGCTTCTCCGCGTCGACCGCGATGCGCACCTCGCGCAGCAGCGTGCGCTCGGTGGGCTGCGGCGCCAGCACCAGCTCGTACGCGGGACGGCCCGCCACCTCGGCGGTGCCGTCGACCGACAGCGTGCTCGACGGGCTCAACCGGTTGATCAGCTCACCGGCCGCGGCCTGCGGGTCGGCACCGGTCTGCCGATCGCGGTGCGCGTCCGTGCGACCGGTGACGACCTCGCGGGTCTTCGAGTCCCACGACCAGAACGTGGTGCCGTCCGAGACGAGCGTGCGCTCCCCGTCCGGCGACGGAAGCTGCACCCGCCCCTTGTGCTCGCCGCCCGACCACACACGCGCCGTGCTCGTGCCGTTGCCGGCCTCCGGCATGCCCGGCAGCACCGGCAGGCCCAGCGCGTTCTCGGCCTCCACCGACCCGTTGAAGGGTCCCGGCTGCGCCTCCATGACCGAGCGCACCAGCTCCTGCGGGGACACCGGCGGTAGTTCGGGCGCGGCTCCGGCACCGGCCGGTACGGCCAGCAATCCGAGCCCGACGAGCCCGGCGACGGCGAAGCCTGTCGCCACGGGACGTCCTGTCATGTGTCTGCGCCTCTCGGCCATGGGTGAAGCGTGACCCATTGTCGCTGAGAGTGTTCTGAGGTGCGCGGGCCCGCGTGCCGGTAGCGTCCCATCTCGACATGGCACGCGTACTGGTGGTCGACGACGAGCCCGGCATCCGCACGGCGGTTGCCAGGGGGCTCACGGCCGAGGGCATGGAGATCGTCGCCCTCGGCGACGGGCGCGCGGCCCTGGACGCCGCGCTGACCGGCGGTTTCGACGCGATCGTGCTCGACATCATCCTGCCCGGCCTGTCCGGCTACCGGGTGCTGGAAGGCATGCGCGCCGCCGGTGTCGACACCCCGGTGCTGCTGGTGTCGGCGAAGGACGGCGAGTTCGACCAGGCCGACGGCCTCGACCTGGGCGCCGACGGCTACCTCGTCAAGCCGTTCGCGTTCGTCGTGCTCGTCGCGCAGCTCAAGGCGATCCTGCGCCGCCGCGACGCCGCCATGGGCCGCACCGGGCAGCGCGTGCGCCTCGGGCCGCTCGTCGTCGACCCCGTCTCCCGCTCGGTGAGCTGGCAGGGGGAGACCATCGAGCTGTCGCCGCGCGAGTTCGCGCTGCTGCACACGCTGGCCAGCCGCCCCGACACCGCCGTCGCCAAGGACGACCTGCTGCGCATGGTGTGGGGCGACGAGCAGGCCGCCAGCCGCAACGTCGTCGAGGTCTACGTCGGCTACGTCCGCCGCAAGCTCGACGCGGTCGGCGCCGGGCACGTCCTCAAGACCGTGCGTGGGTACGGGTACCTCATCGGAACCCCGTGAGCTCATGAACGGCCTCGGTGCCCTGCGCGGCTGGTGGGCGCGCCGGTCGCTGCGCACGCGCATCACGCTCGTCGTCGGTGTCGTCACGTTGGTGGCGCTGGCGGCGCTGTCCCGGTTGGGCGGGAGCCTGCTGGTCACCACGGTGGTCACGGCGGCGGACGTCGAGCTGGAGGCGAAGGCGGAATCCGTCGCGGAGTCGGTGCGCAGCGGCACCGATCCGTCCGTCGTGCGCATCGCCGGGGTGCGGGTCGTCGACGTCTCCGGCCGGCCTGTCGACGGTGGGGCTGCGCTGCCGCTGTCGGATTCGCAGGTGCGCCGGCTCGCCGGCGGTGAAGCACTGTCCACGGGCGACACCGCCGACCTGCGGCGCTGGCTGGGCCGCTCCACCGTCGGGCCGGACGGCGTGGTGCGGGTGGTCATCGCGTCCGCCGACCTCGTCGGGTCCTCGACGATCCTGGCGAACGCCGCCGGTTGGTTGCTCGTCGCCTCACTCCTCGCGGCCGGGGTGGTGGCCCTCGCCGCCTGGTCCGCCACCCGCGCGGCGCTGCGGCCCGTCGACCGCCTGCGGTCCGCGGCGGCCGGCCTGCCCCCCGGCGCGCGGCTGCCCGTGCCCCCCGCGGACGACGAGCTGCGCGCGCTGGCCGAGGAGATCAACCTGCTGCTCGCCCGACGGGACGACGCCGCCGCCCGTCTCGAACGGTTCACCGGCGACGCCGCGCACGAGCTGCGCTCCCCGGTCGCGGCGATCCGCGCGCAGGCCGAGGTGGCCGTCGCCCACCCCGATCCCGCGCTCAACGGGGAGATCCTGCAGGCCATCGCCGACGAGGCCGCCCGCCTGTCCAGCCTGCTTGCCGCGCTCCTCGCCCTCACCAGGGCCGACTCCGGGCAGCGCTCGGCCGCGCAACCCGTCGACCTCGTGGCGGCAGCGCGCGCGGCCATCGTCCGCAACAGCGTCGCCGCCGAGGAGGACGGCCCGGCGCTGACCCTCGCCGCGCCCACCCCCGCCGTCGTCGCCGCCAACCCGTCCGAGGTCGCGCTGGTGCTCGACAACCTCATCGGCAACGCCGCCCGCCACGCCGCCACCGTCGTCCGGGTCGGAGTGCTGCCGGCCGGACGGTGGGTGCGGCTCGTCGTCGAGGACGACGGGAAGGGCATCCCGCCGGCCGACCGCCGCCGCGTCTTCGACCGCTTCGTCCGGCTCAACCCGGAGGCCGGCGGCGGCGCCGGCCTCGGGCTCGCGCTCGTCGCGGCGCTGGTGCACGGCCGCGGCGGAACGGTCTCGGCCGGGGAGGCGGGGTCCGGGGGTGCGAGGTTCGAGGTGCGGTGGCCGGCCCCGTGAGGTGTCCCGGGGATTGCAGCAAAGCCACTTTCACGCAAGATTCCTGCATGAAAGTGGCTTTGCTGCAACGACGGGCGGCTGCTGCGTGATCGTCGTGGGGACTGCGCTGGTGCGCGACGGGCGGCTGCTGGTCGCCCAGCGCACCCGTCCACCCGAGCTGGCCGGGCTCTGGGAGCTGCCCGGCGGACGGGTGGAGGCGGGGGAGTCCGAGCCCGCGGCGGTGGTGCGGGAGTGTCGCGAGGAGCTGGGCGCCGAGGTGCGCGTGACGGGCCGGCTGGGGCCGGATCTTCCGCTGACCGGCGGGGTGCTGCGCGTGCATGCCGCCGAGTTGGCGGCAGGCAGCCCGGAGCCGTCCGCCCTCGAGCACGCGGCGCTGCGCTGGATCGCCCCGGCCGAGCTGGACGCGCTCGCCTGGGTGGCAGCGGACCGCGCACTCGTCCCGGACCTGCGGACGCTGCTCACGTTGCGTTGATCAAGGGCAAAAGGTCGCTTTCCAAGATCCACGAGCAACCTTTTGCCCTTGATCAACGCAGAACCCGTGTGCACCTGTGAACGATTCCCCGGCCACGGGAGCCGTGGCGGGTCCGTGTCCGTCCAACCCCGCATGGCCACTCTCGACGAACTGCTCGCCCACCAGCACGGCCTGCTCACCCGCGCCCAGCTGTTGACCGCCGGAGTGCCGCCCTCGCAGGTCGACGAGCGCGTGCGCACCCGGGCCTGGACGCCCGTGCTGCCGCGCACGTACCTGGTCCGCCCCGGGCTGTCCGGGGACGAGCTGCGGGTGCGGGCGGCGGTGCTGTGGGCAGGCGCCGACGCCGCGCTGGCCGGGTTGGCGGCGGCGTGGTGGCTCGGGATCGTCGCGACGGCGCCGGCCCAGGTGCGGGTCACGGCGCCGCACCGGGCGCGCACGCTGCGGCGTGTGGAGGTCATCGCCGATGCCCGCCGCCCGGCCGGGGTGGTCGTGGTGCGCGGTGTCCGCGTCACCGCACCGCTCGACACGCTGGTCGACGCCGCGCTCGAACTGGGGGTGGCCGGGATCGCCCTGCTCGGTGAGCTTCGACACAGAGAAACCGGCCCAGGATCCTCGTATCGTGCAAGAATCGCTGACCACCGAGCTGTGGCCCGCTCAGTCGGCATGCGGCCGGGGTTGAGCCGCTGCTCACCTCCTCGGTGATGCCCGACGTGCCCGGGCTACCGTGTGTTGTGAGCATTTCCACCATCGCGGACACCGCGGATCGGACTCGCGGCGATCGCGAGGCGGGAGCAGGCCTCCGCAACGTCGCCATCGTCGCGCACGTCGACCACGGCAAGACCACGCTCGTCGACGCCATGCTGCGCGAGTCGGGCGCCATCACCACACGCGGCCCGGCCGTCGACCGGATGATGGATTCCGGCGACCTCGAGCGCGAAAAAGGCATCACCATCCTCGCCAAGCACACGGCGGTGCAGTGGCACGGGATGACCTTGAACGTCGTCGACACCCCCGGCCACGCCGACTTCGGCGGTGAGGTCGAGCGCGGCCTCTCCATGGTCGACGGTGTCGTGCTGCTGGTCGACGCCAGCGAGGGCCCGCTGCCCCAGACGCGCTTCGTGCTGCGCAAGACGCTGGCCGCCGGCCTGCCCGTCGTGCTGGTCGTGAACAAGACCGACCGGCCCGACGCGCGCATCGCCGAGGTCGTCGACGAGAGCCTCGAGCTCCTGCTGGAGCTGGCCGACGAGCTCGACCTCGACGAGGACACCACCTCCCACCTGCTCGACCTGCCCGTCGTCTACGCGTCGGGCCGCGCCGGGCGCGCGTCCCGGCTGCGTCCTGCCGACGGCGACATGCCCGGCGACGCCGGCCTGGAGGCGCTGTTCGACGTGATCGCCGATGCGGTCCCGCCGCCCGCCGACGATCCCGACGCGCCGCTGCAGGCCCACGTCACCAACCTCGACGCCAGCACGTTCCTCGGCCGCATCGCGCTCTGCCGTATCCGCGCGGGCGTGCTGCGCCGCGGCCAGCAGGTCGCGTGGTGCACCGCCGACGGTGGCACCACCCGCGTCAAGGTCACCGAGCTGCTGCGCACCGAGGGGCTGGAGCGCGTGCAGGCCGATGAGGCCCGCGCGGGCGACCTCGTGGCCGTCGCAGGCATCGCCGAGGTCACCATCGGCGACACCCTCGCCGACCCCGAGAACCCGATCCCGCTCCCGCGGATCCACGTCGACGAGCCGGCGATCTCGGTCACCATCGGCATCAACACCTCGCCGCTGGTCGGCCGCGACCCGCACCCGGGCACCAAGCTCACCGCCCGCCAGGTCAAGAGCCGCCTCGACGCCGAACTGATCGGCAACGTGAGCGTGCGCGTGCTGCCCACCGAGCGCCCCGACGCGTGGGAGGTCCAGGGCCGCGGCGAGCTGGCGCTGGCCATCCTCGTGGAGACCATGCGCCGCGAGAGCTTCGAGATGACCGTCGGCAAGCCCGAGGTCGTCACCAAGGTCATCGACGGCAAGGTGCACGAGCCGTTCGAGCAGCTCTCGGCCGACGTGCCCACCGAGAACCTCGGCGCCGTCACGCAGCTGCTGGCCGGCCGCAAGGGCGAGCTCGTGCAGATGGTGCACGGCGAGACCCGCGTCCGCCTCGACTACCGGGTGCCCTCGCGCGGCCTCATCGGCTTCCGCACCGAGTTCCTCACCCTCACCCGCGGCGCCGGCATCGTCAGCCACGTCTTCGACGGGTACGGCCCCTGGGTGGGCGAGATCCGGGCCCGCCTGCGCGGCTCCCTGATCGCCGACCGCACCGGCCCCACCACGGCGTACGCGATCGACCAGCTCTCCGACCGCGGCACGATGTTCGTCGGCCCCGGCACCACGGTCTACAACGGCATGGTGGTCGGCGAGTACACCCGCGCGGAGGACCTCGAGGTCAACATCGTGCGGGAGAAGAAGCTCACGAACATCCGGTCGTCCTCGGCCGACAACTTCGTGAAGCTCACCCCGCCCACGCTGCTGAGCCTGGAGCAGTCGCTGGAGTTCTGCGCCAACGACGAGTGCGTGGAGGTCACGCCCGAGTCGGTGCGCATCCGCAAGGTGGAGCTCGACTCCCACCTGCGCGCGCGGGCCCGCTCCCGCGCGAAGAACACAGCCTGAGTCGACGTCACACACCCTGAGTGCGCCTCACACACCGTGCAACGTGTGTGAGGTGCACGGACGGTGTGTGACGTCGCCCAGGGCCCTTCGCCGCGACAACCCCGGAATTCGGTGGCGGCGCGGCTGGTGAAGGATGGACGGTCCGCGGGTCGGTCCGGGCCGGGCCGCGTTGCTCGGGAGGTGATCGTGGGCCGCCGGACGTGGATGGTCCTGCTCGCACTCGTCGCGTTGCTGGCTGCTGCCTGCACCAACGAGCCGGTTCCGCAGCCCGCGCCGCCGACGCCGACCCCCGTCGTGTCGCCGACCCCGCCGCCGGGCACCCCGTCGCAGCTCGTGGTGGGGGTGGGTGATCTGCCCGGCGGGTTCAACCCGCACCTGCTCGCCGACGTCTCGCCGATCACGCAGGCGCTCTCGACGCTGGTGCTGCCCTCGGTCTTCCGGGACGACAGCGCCGGCAACCCGCAGCTGGACACCAGCGTCGCCACCAGCGCGACGGTCACGTCCGCAGCTCCGTTCACGGTCAGCTACGAGCTGAACCTCGAGGCGTCCTGGTCGACGAACGCGCCGATCGCGGCGGAGGACTTCGTCTTCCTCTGGGAGCGGATGCGCGCCGAGCCGGGGGTCGCCGACGCGGCGGGCTACCGGCTCATCACCGCTGTCCGGTCCCGCGCCGGCGGCAAGGCCGTCGACGTCGAGTTCTCCCGCCCGTACCCGGCGTGGCAGCACCTGTTCTCCGGGCTGCTGCCCGCGCACCTGCTCAAGGACGCCCCCGGCTCGTGGGTCGGGGCGCTGCGCAACGGGCTGCCGGCTTCCGGCGGCCCGTTCAAGGTCAACACGGTCGACCGCGGCCGTGGCGAGGTCGTGCTCGTCCGCAACGACGTCTACTGGGACACCCCGACGGGCGTCGACCAGCTGGTGCTGCGCCGGCTCGATCCGGAGGGCATCGCCGCCGGTCTCGCCTCCGGCGACGTCGACCTCGCCATGCCCGCTGCCGTGCCCGCCCTGCGCACCGCGCTGGTCGACCTGCAACCGGCGCCGCACACGCAACCCGCACCGCAGGCCGAGGTGGTCACGCTGGGCCTGCGCACCGACACCGGCCCGTTGCGGTCGCGCGCGGTGCGCCAGGCCGTCGCCGGGCTCGTGGACCGCGAGGCGGTGCGGGCCGCCGTCGCACCGGAGTCGCTGGCAGCCGACGCGTTCGGGCGGGCCCCGTCCCAGCCCGGATACACCGCGTCCGCCCCGCCGCGGCCGGACGCGGCCACCGTGACCGCCCTGCTGCAACAGGCCGGTTGGACGCGCGCCGGTCCGTCCGCGCCGTGGACGCTCAACGGCACCCCGGTGCGGTTGACGATCGGTGCGGGCGCCGAGCGGCCGCTCGACCAGCGTGTGGCCGCCGTCGTGGCCCAGCAGCTCACCGCCGCCGGGGTCGCGACGACGGTGGTCGCGCCGCCCGCGGTCGATCTCTTCGGCGCCGCGACGGTGCCCGCGACACTGCCGTCGGCCACGCCGACCCCGACCGCCGGCCCGACGCCCACACCGACCCCGACCGTGGCGCCCACGACCACCGCCACCCCCACCGCAGCCGCTGCGGCCGCCGGCGTGGCGGTCGACCTGATGGTGCTGCCCCGCCCGGCCACGGCCGACGCGGCGACGGGCATCGCGTCGGAGTTCGGCTGCGTCACCGCCGACCCGACGAGTGCCGAGCAGGTGCCCGGCCCCACCGGGTTCTGCCAGCCGTTCCTCGACCCGCTGCTCGACGAGCTGATGGCCGCCGACCCGCGCCCGGGCACGGCGGCGGTGGTGGAGAAGGAGCTGTGGTCACAGGCTGTGGAGGTGCCGCTGTTCCAGCCGGTCGCGCTCGTCGTGAGCACTCCGGCGGCCGACGCGGCAACGGCGGTCGGGCCCGGCCCGCTGCTCACCGGACCGCTGACGGGGGCGCAAAGGTGGCGCGCTCTACCGTCGTGATCGGCTGATCCATTCGGCGCAGTGGGCAAGTTACCCTTTGGTCACGATCATGTTGGCCGCCTACCACCGGTAGCAACGGGTTTCTACCGTGCCTGGTTGTCCGCGCACTGATCCACCACATGACCGGTGCGCACCGGGGTGGGAGCGGCAGTCCGACCAGGATGCCGATGACGAGAGAGTTCAGAGGAAACACATGAGGAGATCGCGCACGGGCTTTGCCGTGGTTGCCCTTGGCGCCGCGGCGGCGATGGTGCTCTCGGGCTGTGCCCAACGGAGCAACCAGGGGGCTCCGCAAGGAGGTGCCGCCGCAGGGCCGAGTGTCGGCTTCCCGGAGACCGCGCCGATCGCGGTCGTCCCGGGCAAGCCCGGTGGGGTCTTCCGGCTCGGCATCACCGAGCCCACGGCGATCGACCCGTTCAACGTCCAGGAGTCCGAGGGCACCAGCGTGGCCAACGCGCTGTTCACCGGGCTGGTCCAGGTCGAGCCGGACGGCAAGGTCGCCCCTGGGGTCGCCACCGACTGGAGCCAGAACGCCGACTGCAGCCAGTGGACGTTCAACCTCAAGCCGAACACGCACTTCGCCAACGGTGAGGTCGTCGACGCGACGTCGTTCAAGCGCGGCTGGGAGCGGATCTCCGCGCCGAACTCGGGCTCCGAGGTCTCCTACCACCTGGACGAGGTCCAGGGCTACACCGATTTCCAGGCGGGTAAGGCTCCCGGGCTGGCCGGTGTCACCACACCGTCGCCGAACCAGCTCGTGGTCGCGCTGACCCAGCCGGACTGCGAGTTCAACCTGCGCACCAACCACCCGGCGCTCAGCCCGGCGCCGGCCGCCGCGGGCGCTACCAGCGACCCCAACTACACCGATGCCCCGATCGGCAACGGCCCGTTCAAGGTGAGCGGCAAGTGGGAGCACGACAAGGGCATCAAGCTGGTTCGCAACGACGCCTACGATGCCGGTCCCAAGGCGTACCTGGACGGGGTCGAGTTCACGATCGTGAACGCGACGAACGGCTTCCAGCTCGAGAACGACGGCTTCAAGGCCGGCACCTTCGACTGGGCGCGAATGCCAACGCCCTTGATCGGGCCGAACCGGGCTGAGCTCGAGCCGCAGGGCAAGTGGTTGTCGAAGAAGACCAACGGCATCGACTACTTCGTCAGCATGGACACCGAGGCGCCGCTCAACTCTCCGGACGCCCGCAAGGCCGTATCCATGGCGATCGACCGGGCCGCCATCACCCAGGGCGTGTTCAAGGGATCCAGGGTGCCGGCCGATTCCTTCGTGCCGGCCCTGTTCCCTGCTTCCTACCAGCCCGGTGTCTGCGACGCGTGCACCTTCGACCCGGCCAAGGCGAAGGAGCTGGCCGCGAAGGCCGGGCTGACCCCGGGCACCACGATCAACCTGTCGTTCAACACCGGTGCCGGCCACGAGGAGTGGACCGCCGCGGTGCGCCAGCAGATCGAGACCACCCTCGGTCTGAAGGTGAACTACCAGGGAGTGCCGTTCACCGACCACCTCAACAACATGGAGGCGAAGGGCGCGTCCGGCATCTACCGGCTCTCGTGGGGTGCCGACTACCCGACGGCAGGCAACTTCCTGACGCCGCTCATGGCCACGTCGTCGATCAAGCTGGACGCCGAGGGCAAGGTCACCGGCAACAACTACAGCCGCTACTCCAACCCGGAGTTCGACGCGCTGGTCGCCAAGGCCGCCTCGACGAAGGACGACGCCGCGCGCGCCGACCTGTGGAAGCAGGCCGAGAAGATCGCGATCGGTCGCGATCTGGCGCTGATGCCCCTCTTCGCGCGCCAGCAGTTCCGCATGGTGGACAACACCAAGTGGGGCAACGTGAACATGGACTTCAACGAGGACCCGACGTTCGACGAGATCTTCCTGAAGTGATCCGCTGACGCCGGCCGGCGGGCCCCGGTGACCCCGGGGCCCGCCGGCCGCGTTCGCGTCTCCAGGACAGGTCCTTCTCCAGGAAGGAGTCCTCGTGGGCAAGTTCATCCTGCGCCGGATCGGCCAGGCCGCCCTCGTCGTGCTCGCCGCCACCATGCTCGTGTTCCTCGGGACGTTCGCGCTCGGCGACCCGTTCGCCTCGACCGGTGACCGGCAGGTCTCACCGGCGGTCGCCGAGCAGAACCGCGCCATCTTCGGACTCGACAAGCCCCTTCCCCAGCAGTACCTCACCTACGTGGGCAACCTCGCCACGGGCAACCTCGGAGTCGAGTACGACCAGCGCCGGCCCGTCGCGGACATGCTGCTCGAGGTGCTGCCCAACACCGCCCGACTGGCGGTGGTGGCGATCATCATGGACATCATCATCGGCGTGATCGCCGGCATCATCGCGGCGGTGAAGCGATATTCCTTCGTCGACGTGCTGGTCACCGTGACCTCGACGATCGCGATCGGCGTGCCGACGTTCGTGCTGGCCGTCGTCTTCCTGGCCTACCTCTCCGGGTGGGGGCCGTTCCCGGTGGTGCCTCGACCATTCGGCTCCGAGATACCGTGGTACCAGGAGGTGCTGCTGCCGGCGTTCGTGCTCGCGATCGTCGACGCAGCGTTCGTGGCGCGGCTGATGCGCGGGTCAATGCTCGAGGTGCTGCGCGCCGACTACATCCGCACCGCCCGGGCCAAGGGCCTCTCGGAGCGCACGGTGATCGGCAAGCACGCGCTGCGCAACTCGATCATCCCCGTCGTCACCTACGTCGGGGTCTCGCTCGGCGGGCTGCTCGGCGGCGCGCTGATCACCGAGACGATCTTCCAGTACAACGGCGTCGGCTATCTGCTCTACCGGGCCATCGGCGGCAACAACGTGCCGATCATCGCCGCGGTCGTGATCTTCGCGGTGCTCGCGTTCGTGCTGCTGTCGCTCGTCGTCGACATCCTCTACGCGTTCCTGGACCCGCGGATCCGGCTCGACTAGCTGCAGTGTCCCGATAACCGCAGTGTCCTGATAACCGCAGTGTCCCGACCGACGCCCCACCACCACTTCAGAGGCGATCCCTCATGACGACGCTTCCCCCGCCGCCCGACGCGCACCCGTCCGAGGCCGACGGTTACGACATCAGCGGCAGAACCCCGCCGACCGAAGCGGCCGGCGATCCCGACGGGGTACACCCGTCGGGGGCGCTCGACCAGCGCGCCGTGTCCGCCGTCGAGGCGAAGACCCCGGCGACGCGGAAGCGGCAGCGGTCGGGCTCGCCCGGCGCGTTGGCCGACATCTGGGGCCGCTACAAGCGCAACAAGCTCGCGGTGATCGGCCTCGTCGCGGTCGGCGTGATCCTGCTGATGGCGATCTTCCAGCCGTTGATCACCCCGTACGACCCGTTCGAGCAGAACCTGTACAACACCACCGCGCCGCCGAACGGCGACCACATCCTCGGCACCGACGTGCTGGGCCGCGACATGTTCTCCGCGCTGGTGTACGGCGCCCGGCTGGCCATGGTGGTCGGCATCGGCACCATGCTGATGTCGGCGATCGTCGGCGTCTCCTTCGGTGCCCTTGCCGGCTACCGCAGGGGACTGGCGGACACGCTCACGATGCGGTTCACCGACATCCTGCTGGCGTTCCCGCTGCTGGTCGGCGCGATCCTGGTGGTGCGCATCTTCGGGCAGGGCGTGCTGCCCGTGGCCATCGCGCTCGTCGTGTTCGGCTGGCCGACCAGTGCGCGGCTCATGCGCGGGCAGACGCTCGCGCTGCGCGAGTCCGAGTACGTGGAGGCAGCGCGCTCGATCGGCGCGTCCGACACCCGCATCGTGATCCGGCACATCCTGCCGAACGCGATCGCGCCGGTGGTCGTCTACGCGTTCACCAGTGTCGGCGTGGTGATCGTCGCGATGGCGGCACTGTCGTTCCTGGGCGTCGGCGTGCCCGCCGACGTGCCCGAGTGGGGGCGGCTGATCTCCCAGAGCTACAGCTTCATCCGGGTCCCCGGCAGCGAGCACCTGTGGCTCGCACCGGCGATCGCGATCGTGATCACGACGCTGGCGTTCGCCTTCGTCGCCGACGGCCTGCGCGACGCGCTCGACCCGAAGCTGCGCGGGGGGAACTGACGTGCCCGATCCGATCACATCGCACGAGGACGTCCTCGCCGACACCGCAGTCACCCCGCCCGACCGGGTGCTGGAGGTGCGCGACCTGCGCGTCCACTTCGACACCCCGGCGGGCATCGTCAAGGCCGTCGACGGCGTCAGCTGGCACGTCGACGCCGGGGAGACGCTCGCGATCGTCGGCGAGTCGGGCTCCGGCAAGTCGGTCTCGGCGATGACGATCCTCGGTCTGGTGCCCAGCCCGCCGGCCACGTTCCCCAGCGGGGAGGTGCGCCTGCACGGCCGCTCGCTGCTGGACCTGCCGGAGGCGCAGCAGCGCAAGCTGCGCGGCAACGACATCGCGATGATCTTCCAGGACCCGCTGACGGCGTTGAACCCGGTGTTCCGGGTGGGCGACCAGATCGCCGAGATGGTGCGGGTGCACCAGAAGGTGAGCAAGGCGGCGGCCAACAAGAAGGCCATCGACCTGCTCGCCGAGGTCGGCATCCCGAACCCGAACACCAGGGCCCGCCAGTATCCGCACGAGTTCTCCGGCGGCATGCGGCAGCGCGCCATGATCGCGATGGCGCTCGCGAACGACCCGAAGGTGCTGCTCGCCGACGAGCCCACCACGGCGCTCGACGTCACCGTCCAGGCCCAGATCATGCTGCTGCTCGAGGAGCTGCAGCAGCGGCGCAACACCGCGATCGTGCTGATCACGCACGACCTGGGGCTGGTGGCCAGCCACGCCGACCGCATCGCCGTGATGTACGCGGGGCGGATCGTCGAGACCGGCACGACCGACGAGATCTTCGCCGCGCCCCGGCACGCGTACACCTACGGGCTGCTCTCCAGCCTGGCCCGCATGGACCACGCCCGGCCGGCCAAGCTGGAGCCGATCCCGGGCCAGCCGCCCAGCCTGTCGCGGGTACCGCAGGGGTGCGCGTTCCATCCGCGGTGCGCGTTCGCCACCGACGCCTGCAAGGCCGAGATCCCCCAGCTCCTGCCCATGGCGCCGGGCTCCGGGCACCAGCACGCGTGCATCCATCCCGGCGCCGTGGCCGAGGCGCTCGCCGCGCCGAAGGAGGTCGCGCCGTCGGCGGAACGGTCGGCCACCACCGGCAAGGCGCCGGTCGTCGAGGTGACCGACCTGGTCAAGCACTTCCCCATCCGCTCCGGGCTGCTGATCTCCCGGACGATCGGCGCGGTGCAGGCCGTCAACGGGCTGTCGCTGGCGATCGAGCCGGGCACCACCCTCTCGCTCGTGGGCGAGTCGGGCTGCGGCAAGTCCACGGCGGCCCGCGCGATCCTCCGGTTGCACGAGCCCACCTCGGGCACCGTGGAGATCGGTGGCAAGGACATCACCGCGCTCGCTCCCACCGCGCTGCGCAAGGCCCGGGAGGACATGCAGATCGTCTTCCAGGACCCGTATGCGTCGCTCAACCCGCGGCTGACGATCCGCCAGATCCTCACCGAGAAGTTCCACCTGCTCGGCGGGGAGGTCACCAAGGACACGATCTCCGACCTGCTGGACACCGTCGGCCTGTCGGCCGAGTACGCCGACCGCTACCCGCACGAGTTCTCCGGGGGGCAGCGCCAGCGCGTCGGCATCGCCCGCGCGATCGCGTTGAACCCGAAGTTCGTGGTGCTCGACGAGCCGGTGTCGGCGCTGGACGTGTCGATCCAGGCGCAGATCCTCAACCTGCTGGAAGGGCTGCAGGACGACTTCGGGCTCACCTACCTGTTCATCGCGCACGACCTGTCGGTGGTGCGCCACATCTCCGACCGGGTCGCCGTGATGTACCTGGGCCAGATCGTGGAGATCGCCGACCGCGACGACCTCTTCGAGCAGCCGCAGCACCCGTACACGCAGGCGCTGATCTCGGCGGTCCCGATCCCGGATCCCGAGGTGGAGCGGGTGCGGGAGCGGATCGTGCTCACCGGTGACGTGCCGAGCCCGGCGAACCCGCCGAGCGGCTGCCGGTTCCGCACCCGCTGCTGGAAGCACCTGGAGCTGTCGGAGCCGGACAAGCGGCGCTGCATCGAGGAGCCGCCGCCGCTGCGCGGCACGGGCACCGAGCGGCACGACGTTGCGTGCCACTTCGCGGGGGTCCGCGAGGTCCTCCATGCCTGAGCGCCGCAGGCGTTCCACGAAGGGGCTGCGCCGGAGGCGCCTGGATGTCACGGCGTGACGTCGACGGGCTTGCACCACGTCGAGCTCTGGGTTCCCGATCTGGAGCGGGCGGTGGCGGAGTGGGGCTGGTTGCTCGGTGAGCTGGGCTGGGCGTCGTACCAGGACTGGCCGGCGGGGCGCAGCTGGCGCTCCGGCGACGTCTACCTGGTGGTGGAGCGCTCGCCGGCGCTGACGGGCGGGCACGACCGGCTGCGCGCCGGGCTCAACCACCTCGCGTTCCACGGCGGCGACCGGCCCGCCGTGGACGTGCTGGCCG
Organism: uncultured Actinomycetota bacterium; assembly: GCA_963727745.1. Taxonomy (GTDB): domain Bacteria; phylum Actinomycetota; class Actinomycetes; order Mycobacteriales; family Pseudonocardiaceae; genus Pseudonocardia. Next base: position 364,496 of record CAVSHL010000010.1, on the reverse strand, counting down.
CCGCCGCGCCCACGCGCGGCTGGCAGCCGATGTTCGCCGACCGCTACCCGTGGGCGGGCGGTCCCGAGCACTACGCGGCGTACCTGGAGAACTCCGACGGCTTCGAGGTGGAGATCGTCGCCGGCGCCCAGTGACCTGAAGGCCTGGGTGACCGGACGAGCGTCAGGGCGCGCTGGGCCGGTCGGCCGGTTGGAAGAGCTCGATCAGGTTGTCGTCGGGGTCCGCGAGCAGCATCTGACGGCCGCCGGGGCCGCTGATGAGATCGCTCCTGAACTGCAGTCCGGCGTCGCGGAGCGGGGTGACGGCGGCGTCCAGGTCGTCGACGACGAGGTGGATGCGGTTGCGGCCGGCCGTCGCGGAGTCGGCGGGGGTGGCGCGGGCGCCGGAGCTGGCGGGCCCGGACAGCAGCAGCCGCAACCGGCCGCGGACGACGTCGGCGAACGCCGGTGCGGCACTGGTGTTCACCGTGAAGCCGAGGTGGGTGGTGTAGAAGTCGATCGACTTCTGCACGTCCGCGACGATGTAGCGGACGCTCGCGTAGTCCTCGGTCATGCCGGAACCTCCTGACGGTAGGTGCTGGTGAGGGCCGGGATCAGGTGCCTCACGCGCGTGTCGACGTCCGTGGCGGTGCGCCGGAAGGCGGGGTAGGTGGCGTCGTCGCTGCCCGCTGCCGTCGCCGGGTCGGGGATGCTCCAGTGCGTCCGCAGGGGGTTGTCGGGGAACTCCGGGCAGGCTTCGCGAGCGCGGTCGCACAGGGTGATGACGTGGTCGAACCGCCGGCCGGCGAGCGCGTCGACGTGACGGGGCCGGCGGCCGGCGATGTCGATGCCGAACGACTCGCGCAGCACGCGGACGGTGTTGGCGTGCATCGCCGGCCTGGGGCGTGTCCCGGCACTCGTCACGGTCACCTCGGCGGTGCTCCGGCGCAGGAGCGCCTCGGCGATGGGTGAGCGGCTGCCGTTGCCGGTGCACACGAACAGCACCGAGACCGATCCGACGGCTGGTGCGGCCGGCGGGTCGCGTCGCAACGCCGGGTGCAGCGCGGCGCCGCTGTCGGACAGCGCGTCTGCGCAGCGGTCCAGGTCCAGGTGGTAGTAGGTGTCGCGGCCGTCGAAGCTGCTGCGGGTGGCGGTGACCAGGCCCTCGTTCCGCAGCAACCGGAGGTGGTAGGAGACCAGGTTCTGCGGCTGGTCGACCCGGCCCGTGAGCTCGCGGACGCGCTGGTCGCCGTCGGCGAGTGCGCTCAGGAGCTGCCACCGCAGCGGGTGCGCGGCCAGCCGCAGGAACGCCGGGGGCGACGTGGTGCGGGGTCGTACCTCTGCCATCGGGCGACGGTACATCAATCCACGTTGATACATCAATCCTGTTTGATGTACTTTCGCGCCATGGCAGGTGAGCCCGCGCTGGAACGGCGACTGCGGACCTCCGACGCGGTGGTGATCGGGCTCGGCTCGATGCTGGGCGCGGGGGTCTTCTCGGTGTTCGCGCCTGCCGCAGCGGCCGCGGGCGCCGGTCTGCTGGTCGGACTGGTGATCGCCGCCGTCGTGGCGTACTGCAACGCGACCGCGTCGGCGCAGCTGGCCGCGCAGTACCCGACCTCCGGCGGGACGTACGTCTACGGACGTGCGCAGCTCGGCGAGTGGGCCGGCTACCTGGCCGGATGGGGCTTCGTGATCGGGAAGACCGCGAGCTGCGCGGCGATGGCGCTGACCTTCGCGGCCTACGCCGTCCCGCCGGCCTGGACGCGGCCCGCAGCGGTGACCGCGGTGCTCGTCGTGGCCGCGGTGAACTACCGCGGGATCACGAGGACCGCGCAGCTGACCCGGTGGATCGTCGCGGTCGTGCTGCTCGCGCTGGCGGTCGTCGTCGCCGTCGGGCTCGTCGGGGGCGCTCCCGATCCGGGTCGGCTCGCCGGTGGGACGGGTCCGGACGGCGTCTACGGGGTGCTCCAGTCGGCCGGGCTGCTGTTCTTCGCCTTCGCCGGGTACGCGCGGATCGCGACGATGGGCGAGGAGGTGCGCGACCCGGCGCGCACGATTCCGCGGGCGATCCAGCTCGCTCTCGGGGTCGCGGTGCTGGTCTACGCGGCGGTGGCAGTGACCGCCCTGCTCACCCGCGGTCCCCAGCAGTTGGCCGGATCGACCGCCCCGCTGATCGACGTGGTCGCCGGGGCGGGTGGCGGCTGGGCCGCTCCGGTCGTCGCGGTGGGCGCAGCCGCGGCCGCGCTCGGGGCGCTCCTGGCGCTGATCGCGGGCATCGGGCGCACCACGCTGGCCATGGCCCGCGAAGGCGACCTGCCGCGGTGGCTCGCCGCGGTGCACCCGCGGTTCCGCGTGCCGCACCGCGCCGAGATCGTGCTCGCGCTGGTCGTGTCCGCGCTGGTGCTCACGATCGACCTGCGCGGTGCCATCGCGGTCTCGTCGTTCGGGGTGCTCTTCTACTACCTCGTCGCGAACATCTCGGCCTTCACCCAGGCCCCCGCGCATCGACGGTTCCCGCGCTGGCTGCAGGCGCTGGGCGCGGTCGGCTGCCTCGTGCTGGTGACGACACTGCCCTGGCAGGCGGCGGCCGTCGGCACCGGCGTGTTCCTGCTCGGCATCGCCTACCGCGGGGTGCGGCTTAGGGTGGGAGCGTGAGGTCGCTGCTGTTCGTGCACGCCCATCCCGACGACGAGACCCTCGCGACCGGCGGGACGATCGCGCACTACGCCGCCCGTGCCGACGTCGAGGTCACGCTGGTCACCTGCACCCTCGGGGAGCAGGGCGAGGTGATCCCGCCGGAGCTCGGGCAGCTCGCGGCCGAGGAGGCCGATCAGCTGGGCGGCTACCGCATCGCCGAGCTCGCCGCTGCCTGTGCGGCGCTCGGCGTCACCGACCACCGCTTCCTCGGCGGCGCCGGGCACTGGCGCGACTCCGGCATGGCCCTGGCCGGGCACGGTGTCCGCGCCGCCACCCCCGAGGTGCTGCACCCGCGCGCGTTCGCCCGTCCCGACGCGTTCGACGACGAGGTGGCGGCGCTGGTGGCGATCCTGGAGGAGCTGCGCCCCGCCGCCGTCGTCACCTACGGGGCCGACGGCGGCTACGGCCATCCCGACCACGTGCGGGCCCACGACATCACCGTCGCCGCGGTGGCGCGGGTGCCGGCGCGGTTGTTCCACGTGGTCACCCCCCGTGGCGACCTGGACGCGGGCGTGGCTGCCCTCGCCGGCCACGTCGACCCGCCGCTGCGCATGCCGGAGCCGGACGAGCTGCCCTCGGTGGCCGACGAGCTGGTGGCCGCGCGGATCGACGTGTCGAAGGAGCGGGCCGCCCGGGTGGCGGCGATGCGGGCGCACGTCACGCAGATCGTCGTGCAGTCCGGGGGCGAGGACGGGGGCCCGGTCGTGTACGCCGTGTCGAACCTGGTGGCCCAACCGTTCGCCGAGGTGGAGTGCTTCGCTGCCGCCTCCGGTACGGTCACGGCGCCCGACGATCTCCTGCCCGATGATCTCCTGCCAGAAGGTGCCTGAACCGTGTACGTGGCGCTGACCGCGCTCCTCAGCCTGACCGGCGCCGTCCTCGGCGCGTTCGGGTTGCTGTTCACCCCGCTGTACGCCGGTTCGATCCCGGTGCCGCTGGGCATCGTGGTGACCGTGCTGTCGCTGCCGTGGCTGGTCCGCGCGTCCGGCGAGCTGGATCCGCGGCCGCTGGCCGCGGCCGGCCCGCTGATCGGCTGGGTGGTCGCGGTGTTCGGGCTGACGATGTTCGGGCCGGGCGGCGACCTCATGCTCCCGCTGACCTGGCAGTCGCTGCTGTTCGTCGTCGTCGGCCTGGGATCGGGCCTGTGGGCCTTGCGGGCGGTGCTGCTCGAGGAGAACGGGGCGCCGTACCTGCCGCCCGGGCAGGCCCCCGCCGACCGCAGTGACGACCGTGGCTGAGCCCGCGATCCCCGACCGCGCGATCGTCGCGGTGCTGCGGCCGTTCGTGCGGGCCACCCGTCCGGTGCTGGGCGGGCTGCGCGAGTCCGACCCGTTCGGCCTGCGCGAGCGCGTGCGGCGTCCCGACGACGCCGAGCGCGGGCTGGCCGAGACCGTGCTGGACGCGCTGGCCACCGTCGAGGTGCCGGGCACGAAGGCGTGGGCCGACATGGACACCCCGGCGCGGTCGCGTTGGTGGGTGCGCCGCGTCGGTCGCCTCACCACGCTCGTCGCCGCGGTCCCGGGCATCGGGGGCGCGCTGGCCAACCGGTTGCCGGTGTCGAAGGCGCTCGGGGCTGCCGGGCAGGGTCTGGTGCTGGTCGCCATCGCCGGCGAGTACGGCGTGCACGACGAGGAGTCGCTGGTCGAGCTGCTCGGCAGGGTGCTGTTCCGGCGGGATCTGACCGTCGGCGAGCTGGACGCCGATGCCGACGTCGAGGCGGCGAAGCAGGCGGAAGAGATCACCGGCGACCTGGCGGACGCGGACTCGGGCCCGTCGGTCAAGAAGGTGGCCGGGGCCGTGTGGCGGCTGGGCCGGGCGTTGTTCGCGCTGGAGGGTGAGCTGGACAAGCGCCCGCACGGGAACCTGCTGACCGAGGGTCTGGGCATGCTGCCGGTGGTCGGCGCGGTCGGGAAGTACCTCGGCGAGTGGTCGGGCATCCGCGAGGCCGCCCAGGAAGCCGAGGAGTGGCTGCGGAAGCCGCGCGACACACCGCGCGGATCGACCACGTAGCCCGGCATCCGCGATACGGTGTGACGGGGATCACGCGTCGGCCGCCCCGGGGCCGTCCGTGTCCACAGGATGTGAGCGAGCAGGGAAGCACGGTGCCGGTGCGCGGGGGCGCCTTGTCGGGGGCGCGCACCGGCCACGGACACCTGCTCGTCCACGATCGTGCTGTGGTCCCGGAACGGTGTTGATCAAGGGTAAATGGTCGCTGTTGAAGATCCACGAGCAACCTTTTGCCCTTGATCAACGCAACCCCGGCGGCACCAGGTACCGGTAGCGGTGGTGCTCGCGCATCCCCAAGCGGCCGTACAGCGACCGCGCCCCGGCGTTCTGCAGCGCCACCTGCAGCACCATCCAGCGCGCGCCCCGCTCCCGCCCCCAGCCCGCCGCAGCGGCGAGCATGCCGGTGGCGATGCCGCGCCCGCGGGCAGCTTCCGCCGTGTGCAGCATCGAGATGTGCACGTGCCCGTCGACGAGGCAGGCGCGGACCCGGCCGAGCACCGCCGACCCGTCGCGGACGATGCCGAAGCCGACCGGTGGCGTGCCGCCGGGGTCGAGCACGGCCCGCGCGACCGGCGGGTACTCCTCGCGGAACCACTCCTGGTCGGGCCGCTCCGGCAGCTCGACGGGCAGCGGTGTCGGCGCCGCGGCGATCGGGTCCAGGTCGCCGATCAGCACGGCCACCTCGGCGCCGGCAGCATGATCACTGTTCAGCACCCAGCCGGCCCGCTCGACGGCGTGGTCCCACGGCGAACCCACCGGCACCTGCACGCGGGGGCGGGTGCCCGTGCGCTGCGCGAACGCGACCACGGCCGCGAGCGCGTCCGGCACGGGCAGGCCCGGATCGCCGATCGCCAGCGCGGAGTTCGCGCGGCCGGTGAAGCCGCCGGCGGCACGCAGCCGCCACTGTCCGAGCGGCTCGTCGACGGATGCCGGCCAGGCGTCGGCGCACAACGACTCGACCGCGACGACCGCGGAGAGCCCGGCCCGCCGCGGCACGGGCGGCGGCACGGCGCGGGCCGCCACGACAGCGTCGGGATCGATCCGCACGGGTCCGCGACGGGTGTGCACCACCAGACCCGTGGCGTCGGCGACGAGATCACCGACGGCGTCGCTGAACAGCGGGCGGCCGTCGCGCTCGCCCACCCGCTGACGTACGGAGACCCGACTCCCGACGAGCTCGTCCATGGCGTTCCTCACAGCGGCCCCCACCTCTCGTTGTACGACACGCCGATACATACTGTGGGTAGGACTGACGGCCTAGTGGAGGACCACCCCGTGACGTACGTGATCGCCGAGCCCTGTGTCGACCTGCTCGACAAGGCGTGCATCGAGGAATGCCCGGTGGACTGCATCTACGAGGGTGCCCGGATGCTCTACATCCACCCGGACGAGTGCGTCGACTGCGGCGCCTGCGAGCCGGTCTGCCCCGTCGAGGCCATCTACTACGAGGACGACGTCCCGGACCAGTGGGCGGCCTACACCAAGGCCAACGTCGACTTCTTCGACGAGCTGGGTTCGCCGGGCGGCGCTTCCAAGGTCGGCAAGGTCGACCGCGACGTCGAGCCGGCGCTCTCGCTGCCGCCGCAGGCGCACGACGAGTGAGTCGGTCGCAACCCGCGTTCGACCTGCCGGACTTCCCCTGGGACTCGCTGGCCGGTGCCACCGAGCGGGCCAGGGCGCATCCCGACGGCATCGTCGATCTCTCGGTCGGCACGCCGGTCGATCCCGTGCCGGCGGTCGTGCGGGCGGCGTTGGCCGGACCCGCCGCCGACGAGCCCGGGTACCCCACCACGCACGGCCCGCTCGCGCTGCGCACCGCGATCTCCGGCAGCCTCGACCGCCGCTTCGGCGTCACGGTCGATCCGCAGGCGGTGCTGCCCACGATCGGCTCCAAGGAGCTCGTCGCGTGGTTGCCGACCCTGCTGGGTCTGGGCCCGGGGCACACCGTCCTCATCCCGGAGCTGGCCTACCCCACCTACGAGGTGGGGGTGCGCCTGGCCCGCGCCACAGCCGTCCGCTCCGATGCGGTCACCGCGGTCGGCCCCGGTCGGGTGTCGCTGATCTGGGTCAACTCGCCGTCCAACCCGACGGGTCGGGTGCTGCCGGTCGAGCATCTGGCGAAGGTGGTCGAGTTCGCCCGCGAGCGCGGCGCGGTCGTCGCGTCCGACGAGTGCTACCTGTCCCTCTCCGACGGGGCACCGTCGATCCTGTCGCCCGAGGTGTGCGGCGGCTCGTTCGAGGGCCTGCTCGCGGTGCACTCGATGTCGAAGACCTCGAACCTGGCCGGGTACCGCGCCGGGTTCGTCACCGGCGACCCGGCGCTGGTCGCAGCCCTGCTGGAGCTGCGCAAGCACGCCGGGATGATCGTGCCGCGGCCCGTGCAGGCGGCCATGGCCGCGGCCGCGGACGACGACGCGCACGTCGCCGCGCAAGTGGCGGTCTACGCCCGGCGCCGCGAGGTGCTCCGCGCCGCAGTGGAGAAGGCCGGGATGCGGGTCGAGCACTCCGCTGCGGGGCTCTACCTGTGGGCCACCGCCGACGAGCCCGGCCGGCGCACCGTCGAGCGGCTCGCCGAGCTCGGCATCCTCGTCGCGCCGGGGGAGTTCTACGGCCCGGCCGGGGCGCGGCACGTCCGGATCGGCCTCACGGCGTCCGACGAGCGAATCTCCGCGGCAGCAGATCGACTCGCCGGATAGCCTCCTCCCCAGGACGACCGGGGGGTTGGCGATGTCGGCTGGGAGTGCGCTCGAACGCGCGCGCAGGACACAACGGATCGGGATCGCGCTCCTCGCGCTGATCGCGATCCTGCTCACCGGTTGCGGCGGCAACCCGCTGCAGACGGCGATCGACATGTCGGGCCGGCTCGCCCAGGACGGCTTCCGCGACAGCAACGTCAACCTCAGGACCACCAACCGCGGCGACATCGTCGTCGTCACCTCCACGGGGCACGACACGCTCAGCGACCAGGACGCCTACCGCAGGGCGGGCGAGCTCGTGTGGACGCAGCTCCCCCTCCGCTTCGACGAGATCCAGATCCAGGTCGGTCCCGACGGCGTCCACGCCGACCGCGACGACCTCGCCGCCACCTTCGGCCCGCGCGACCCGGCGCTGGACGCGCAGACGATCGGCGGCGCGATCGGCGGTGGCCTCGCCACCATCGGCCTCATCGCGCTGGGGGTGTTCCTCGTGCTGCTGGTGCTGGTGGTGCTGCTGATCGTGTGGCTGGTGCGACGGTCCCGGCGTCGGCGCCCGCCGCCCGGTCCGCCGGCACCGTACGGACCCCCGCAGGGTCATCGGTTCCCGCCTGGTCCGCCGCCGGCCGGGTTGTCCGGTCGGCCGCCGCGCTGACGGGCGTCAGAGCACCCCGATGTGCACGTCGACGCGTTCCCAGGCCGACCACCACAGGCCGCGCTGCTGCTCCGCCCGCGCCCGCTCGCGCTCCACCAGCCGGCCGCCGACGAACACGACCTCGGCCGCCGGGGTCTCGCCCAGCCCGTCGAGCAGCTCGCGGATGCGCTGCTCGGCGACGCACGCGTCCTGGTGGTCGCCGAGCACCTCCTGCAGCTCGGCGGTGGCGGTGAGCAGCTTCTTCAGCACCCGGCCGGTGTCGGTGCCGCGCAACCCGGGCGCCACGAGCTCGCCCGTGTAGCGCACGCGCTTGCCGCGGATGCGCAACGCGTGCAGCACCGCGTCCTCGGGATCGGGTCCGGCGGCCGCCACGGCCTTGCGCAGCCGGCGCGCCTCGGCCCGCACCAGATCGGCCAGCTCGGGCTGCGCCTGGGTGGCCGACGGCGTGGGCAGCGGCAGCCGCACCGCGTCGGCGAGGCGCTCGACGAGCGCGCGGTAGCGGGGCGAGTCCAGCGCGGCGACCATCGTGGCCCGGGCGAGGCCGTGCTCGTCGCCCAGCGCGGCGACGAGCGTGTGCCCGGCCCGCTGCTCCGCCTCGGGCAGGGCGTCGATCTCCCCGCGCAGCCGCAGCAGCATCACGTCGAGATCGCGGACGGGGCCCAGTGCCCCGCCCAGCCAGCCCAGCTCGGCCCGCAACCCGTCGGCCCAGACGGCGTCGAGCAGCGGCCGCGCGGCCTTCAGCCCGGCCCGCATGCGCCGCACGGAGACCCGCATCTGGTGCAGGTCCTCGATGTCGGCCCCGCTGCGGGTGCCTGCCTCGTGTTCGAGCAGGGCGCGCAGACGCAGGTCCAGCGCCGCGCGCACGTGGTGGACGGGCGCATCCGACGGACCCGCCAGCACGGGTTCGGGGAGCGTCACGCTGGGGGTGCGGCGCGTGGCATCGGGCACAGCGGACACGGTAGTGACCCGACCTCAGTTGGTGTGCAGTGCGGTGTTGAGCTCGACCGTGCCGCCCGCGCGCGGAAGCACCTCGACCGCGCCGCTCACCGAGTTGCGGCGGAAGAGCAGGTTCGACTGCCCGGACAGCTCGAGCGCCTTCGTGACCGTGCCGTCGGGCAGGGTGACCCGCGTGCCGGCGGTGACGTAGAGCCCGGCCTCCACCACGCACTCGTCGCCCAGCGCGACGCCGATCCCGGCGTTCGCGCCGAGCAGGCAGCCGCGGCCGATGCTGATGACCTCCTTGCCGCCGCCCGACAGCGTGCCCATGATCGACGCGCCGCCGCCGACGTCGGACCCGTCGCCGACCACGACACCGGCCGAGATCCGGCCCTCGACCATGGCGACGCCGAGCGTGCCGGCGTTGTAGTTCACGAAGCCCTCGTGCATCACGGTCGTGCCGACGGCCAGGTGCGCGCCCAGCCGCACGCGGTCCGCGTCGGCGATGCGCACCCCGGACGGGATGACGTAGTCGACCATGCGCGGGAACTTGTCCACGCCGTACACCGTGACCGGGCCGCGCGCCTTCAGCCGGGCCCTGACCAGCTCGAACCCGTCCACCGCGCAGGGGCCGTGGTTCGTCCACGCCACGTTGGCGAGCAGCCCGAAGATGCCCGTCAGGTCGGCCTCGTGCGGGCGGATCAGCCGGTGCGAGAGCAGGTGCAGCCGCAGCCAGACGTCGGCGGTGTCGGCGGGCTGATCGGCCAGCGAGGCGATCGTGGTGCGCACCACCTTCGTGGTCACCCCGCGGGCGTCGTCGGTGCCGGCCAGCGGCTCCAGATCGGCCGTGGTGTCGGCGGCGTCCGGCCCGAGTGCGGGCGCGGGGAACCAGACGTCGAGGACGGTCCCGTCGGCGGTCAGGGTGGCCAGGCCGGTGCCCGAGGCACCATCGGTGCGGATGCTCACGGACTGACCGTAACCAGCGGAAGCGCCGCTGGTTGACTGGACCCGTGCCACTGGACCTCACCGCCGACCCGATCGATCTGTGCGCCGCGCTCGTCGACGTTCCCAGCGTGTCCCGCGACGAGGCCCGGCTGGCCGACGAGCTCGAGGCCGCGCTGCGCGCGCAGGCCCCGCACCTGGAGGTGCTGCGCTCGGGGCAGGCGGTGCTGGCCCGCACCAACCTGGGCCGGGAGCGGCGGGTCGTGCTGGCCGGGCACATCGACACCGTGCCGATCGCCGACAACGTGCCCAGTCGCCGTGACGGCGCCCTGCTCTACGGCTGCGGCACGTCGGACATGAAGGCGGGCGACGCCGTGTTCGCCCACCTCGCGGCCACCCTGACCGAACCCCGGCACGACCTCACCCTCGTCTTCTACGACTGCGAGGAGATCGAGGCGGTGCACAACGGGCTCGGCCGCATCGAGCGCGAGCACAGTGACTGGCTCGCCGCCGACCTCGCGCTGCTCGGCGAACCCACCAACGGCGCCGTCGAGGCCGGGTGCCAGGGCACGTTGCGCGTGGAGGTGTCGCTGCGCGGGCGCCGGGCGCACTCGGCGCGGTCGTGGCTGGGCGAGAACGCGATCCACGCCGCGGGCGAGGTGCTTCGCCGGCTCGAGGCCTACCAGGCCCGCGACGTCGACATCGACGGCTGCGTCTACCGCGAGGGCCTGCAGGCCGTGCGGATCACCGGCGGGGTCGCCGGAAACGTCGTGCCCGACGAGTGCGTCGTCGCGGTGAACTTCCGGTTCGCCCCCGACCGCAGCGCCGCCGCGGCGGAGGCGCACGTGCGCGAGGTGCTCGACGGCTTCGACCTGGAGCTCGTCGACTCCTCCCCGGGTGCGCTGCCCGGTCTCGCCCAGCCCGCCGCGCAGGAGTTCCTCGCCGTCACCGGCACCACTGCCTCGGCCAAGTACGGCTGGACCGACGTCTCCCGGTTCGCCGCGCTGGGCATCCCCGCCCTGAACTACGGCCCCGGCGACCCCAACCTCGCGCACACCCGCGACGAGCACGTCGACACCCGGCTGATCACGAGCGCGACGGATGCGCTGCGCGCCTATCTCACCTGATCCGCACCTGGTCACACGCCTGCCGGGCCGATCGGCCATCATGAGCCGGTGACCACCGAGGAACGTTCACCGGGAGCTACGGCCAAGACGGTGGGCCTGTTCGCACTGGGGCTGGGCATCGTCGCGCTGATCAGCTCGTGGACGGGCTGGGGCGGGATCGTGCTCGGCATCGCCGCCATCGTGTGCGCGGCCGTGTCGCTCTGGCTGGCCCGCAGCGGCGGTGCCCGCCGGGTGCAGGCGCTGATCGGCGCGGTGCTCGGCGTCGCGGCGCTGGTGATCGGGCTCGTCATCGAGTGGGACGTCCTCTTCGGGGTGGACGAGTCGCACTTCGGTGTCGGGTTGAACCTCGACCAGTGCATGGCTCAGGCCGACACGGCCAAGCTGCAGCACCTGTGCAAGACCCAGCACCTCGACGAGTTCATGAAGCGGTACCCGAACTCCGACGAGTGATGCGCTGCGCCGCACCTGCGGCCCGGAGGCCCCCGCGCACGCCCGCGCGCAGCAGTCGGCTGCCCGACGCCGCCATCCGCGCGTTGCGGAGGGACATCCGCACCGCCGCGAACCCGTAGCGGAGCATCTCCCGCTCGTACCGGGCGACGGTCTCGTGCAGATCGCCGCAGCCGGTGATCGCGGCCGCGAGTGTGGCCGCGTCGCGCAGCGCCGTGTTGGCGCCGATCCCGGCCATCGGCGTCATGCAGTGGATCGCGTCGCCCAGCAGCGTGACGGGCCCGCCGGGCAATGCCGCGACAGGTGCCGCGCTGCGCACCCGGATCGCGTTCACGGTGGCCGGGTCCGAGCCGGCCACCAGCACGTCCAGGCCGGGTGCCCAGCCGGTGATCCGCTCGCGCACGGCGGCGCGCAGCACGACGCCGTCGGTCTCCTCGGGCGCCGGCATGCGTGCGGCGGCGTCGGCGTAGGCCCAGAAGACGTAGTCCGCTCCTCGGTCGAGGAGCAGGTCCGCGGGCGGACCGTCGCTGCGGCGCCCGTCGCCCAGCCACAGAGCGGTGAACAGGAATCCCGGCGTCGGCGGCAGGGTCATCGTGGCGCCGGCGGTGACCTCAGCGGGCAGCAGCGCGCGGGCTTCCGGTGTGAGGTGGTGCTTGCCGGCGATCGCGGTGACGCCGATGTCGACTCGGTCGGTGCCGGGCAGCAGTTGCCGGCGCACGCGTGAGTTGCTCCCGTCGGCGCCGACGAGCAGGTCGCAGTCGCGCGTCGTGCCGTCGGCGAACGCCGCGCGCACCCGACCGTCGGGCAGAGCGGTGTAGCCGGTGAACTCGGCACCGAGCTCCACGACGTCGTCGATACCGGTCAGCAGTGCCTCGCGCAGGGCGATCCGGCTGATGCCGTGGTGGCGGGTCTCCGGTCCGGCGGCGCCGTGGTCGGCCGCGTCGAAGGTCGTGAGGGCGCGCAGCCGTTCCGTGTAGACGGTCATGCCGGTGGGCTGCGCCGAGACCGCGGAGACGAACCGGTCCCACGCCTCGGGAGCCAGGCAGTCGCGCAGCGCCGTGGCGCCGGTCGGGCTGATGTGGATCCGGTAGCCCTGCAGCCAGTCGGTGCGGGCCAGGGTGCGCTCGACGACGGTGACGGGCACGCCGCCGCGGCGCAGCCCGTGCGCCAGGCAGAGGCCGCCGATGCCGCCGCCGACGACGAGGACGTGAGGTGGGGTGGGCATGGACCGAGTATCAATCACTCAGTTGAATGAAGTCAACCACCTGAGTGAATGAGAGCGCTGCTAGGCTCCGACCATGCCCGGACGCAGGCGCGATCCCGAACGCACCCGCGAGCAGATCCTCGATGCGGCCCTCCACGAGTTCGGCGAGCACGGCTACGCCGGCGCGCGCACCGCAGCCATCGCCGCCCGGGCCGGGGTCAACCAGCAGCTGATCTCGTACCACTTCGGCGGGAAGGCAGGCCTGCACCAAGCCGTCATCGCCCGCTGGCCCGCCGTCGGGGCACCGCTGCGCGACGGTGCGCTCGCCGACGTCGTCGCCAACTTCGTCCGGGCCGGCGCCGTCGAGCCGGCGTGGGGGCGGATGCTCGTCTGGTCGGAGCTGACCGGCGAGCTCGAGGCGGACGCCGCGGCCGGCGACACAGTCGACACGAGCTACCTCACCGCGATGGTCGACGACCTGCGCGCCCGGCAGGAGCGCGGCGAGCTCATCGCCGATCTCGATCCTGCATACGTCCAGCTCATGCTCTTCGCCGCGGCCCTCGCGCCCTACGTGCTGGTCAGGACCGCCCGCGGCATGACAGGGCTCGATCCGGCCTCGCCGGAGTTCGTGGAGCGCTACGCCGCCACGCTCGGACGCGTGGTGGAGCGGTTGCGGGACTGACGCTTGTCAGAAGATGTCGGCGACCGGGATGCGGACGTCGTCGACTGCTGTCGGCACGAGCACTTCGCCGATCCCCAGCGTTCGGACGGTGCGGTAACCGCGGCCTTCCGGATCGGTGTGCACGTGCACGACCTCGGCCTTGGCGTCGACGATCCAGACCTCGACGACGCCCGCCAGTGCATAGATCGGGACCTTCACTCCGCGATCGAACGCAAGCGTCGAATCGGCAACCTCGATGATGAGCCGGCTGTCTTCCGCTGCCGGGTGGGCAGAGGCGTAGAAGTCGAGGCGGCGAGCGGCGACGAGAATGTCCGGCTGCGGTTCGGAGCGGGGCAGCAGTCGCATCGGGTTCTGGACGCGAACCTGGTATTCGCCGCGCGTGGCGAGCACCAGCAGCTGCATGATCCGATCCACGATCCCGGCATGCATCGGGCCGATCGGTGACATTGCGAAGATCTCCCCGTCGAGCAGTTCCCAGCGTTCGTCCTCGGCGAGGATGCCGACCTTGCCCAGCAACTCGTACTCGTCGACGGTGAAGCGCTTGAGGGGCGCGATCGTCGGGTCGGCGGCCATACCGGGATCTTACCGCGGGGCGGCCCCCGTCCGGCCCTGATCGACGCGGATACCCTGGCCCGTATGACGTCCGGCGGGCGAGAGCGGCCCGATGAGAAGCAGCGCGGCCCGGTGGTGCTGCGCGGCAGCCGCCGCAACGAGGACTCCACCACCGACGAGCGGTTGCTGGACTCGCGCGGCCCCAGCGACTGGGTGCACACCGATCCGTGGCGGGTGATGCGGATCCAGGCCGAGTTCGTGGAGGGCTTCGGCCTGCTGGCCGAGCTGCCCCGCGCGGTCACCGTGTTCGGCTCGGCCCGCACCACGCGCGAGCACGCCGAGTACGCCCAGGGCGTGGCGCTGGGGAGGGCGCTGGCGGAGGCCGGGTTCGCGGTGATCACCGGTGGTGGGCCGGGTGCCATGGAAGCCGCCAACCGCGGCTGCAAGGAGGCCGGCGGGCTGTCTGTCGGGCTCGGCATCGAGCTGCCGTTCGAGCAGGGCCTCAACGACTGGGTCGACGTCGGCATCAACTTCCGCTACTTCTTCGCGCGCAAGACGATGTTCGTGAAGTACTCGCAGGCGTTCGTGTGCCTGCCCGGCGGCTTCGGCACCCTCGACGAGCTGTTCGAGGCGCTGACACTGGTGCAGACGAAGAAGGTTACGAAGTTCCCCGTCGTCCTGCTCGGTTCGGAGTACTGGGGCGGGCTCTACGACTGGATCGCCAAGACCCTCGTCGACGGTGGCAAGGTCAACGAGAAGGACCTGGCCCTGCTGCACGTGACTGACGACGTCGACGACGCCGTCGCGGTCGTCCACGAGGCGTACAAGGCCTGGGAAGACGCACATTGACCATTCACTCGGTCTGCGTCTACTGCGCTTCCATCGAAGGCATCGACCCGCGCAACCTGGAGCTGGCCGCCGAGGTCGGCACGGGCATCGCCGCGCGCGGCTGGCAGCTCGTCTCCGGTGGTGGGCGCAGCGCCATGATGGGCGCGCTGGCCATCGCCGCGCGGAAGGCCGGCGCCCGCACCCTCGGCGTCATCCCGCACTCGATGGTGGAGCGCGAGTGGGCCGACCACGAGTCCGACGAGCTGCTCGTCGTCGACACGATGCGCGAGCGCAAGCAGCTGATGGAGGCGCACGCGGACGCGTTCATCGCGCTGCCCGGCGGGGTGGGCACGCTCGAGGAGCTGTTCGAGGTCTGGACGTCGGGCTACCTGAAGATGCACGGCAAGCCGGTGGTGCTGCTCGACCCGTACGGCCACTACACGGGGCTGCTGGAGTGGGTGCGCGGGCTGCGCGACCAGGGCTTCGTGCGCGACGAGGCGCTCGACCGGCTCGTGGTCACGACCACGGTGGAGGCGGCGCTGGACGCGTGCAGTCCGTGATCAGGTTCGGGTCGCGGACCCCGGCGCAGGACCGCGCGCTCGTGATGGCGATCGTCAACCGCACCCCGGACTCGTTCTACGACCGCGGCGCCACCTTCACCGACGACGCGGCGATGGCCCGGGTCGACGAGGTGGTCGGCGAGGGCGCCGACATCGTCGACATCGGCGGGGTCAAGGCCGGTCCGGGCCCGGTGGTCGACGAGGCCGAGGAGATCCGGCGCGTCGTGCCGTTCGTGGCGGCGGTCCGCGCGCGCCATCCCGACGTCGTGATCAGCATCGACACCTGGCGGGCCGCGGTCGGACGGGCCGCCGTCGTCGCCGGTGCCGAGCTGATCAACGACACCTGGGCGGGCGCGGACCCCGGGCTCGCCGAGGTGGCAGCGGAGACGGGCGTCGGCATCGTCTGCTCCCACACCGGCGGCACCGCCCCCCGGCAGCGGCCGCACCGCGTGCGCTACCCCGACGTCGTGGCCGACGTCGTCCGGGAGGTCACCGGGCAGGCGGAGCGACTCGTCGCGATGGGCGTGCCGCGGGAGGGGATCCTGGTCGATCCGACCCACGACTTCGGCAAGAACACCTTCCACGGGCTCGCGTTGTTGCGCCGGTGTGACGAACTCGTGGCGTGCGGCTGGCCGGTGCTGATGGCCCTGTCGAACAAGGATTTCGTCGCCGAGACCCTCGGCGTGACCGCCGTCACCGACCGCCTGGAAGGCACGCTCGCGGCCACCGCGCTCGCCGCAGCCGCAGGTGCGCGGGTGTTCCGGGTGCACGAGGTGGCCGCGACCAGGCGTGTCATCGACATGGTGGCGTCGATCATGGGAACCCGTCCACCTGCGCGAACGGTCCGAGGGCTGGCGTAACTGTTGGGTTTCCGCTGCACGCCGCTGCTCCGATCGCCGTACCGTGATGATCGCAGTACGCACCACACCCGGGTTCCCCTGACTGTGTCGGCAGCGCCGCCGATCGACTCCCCAATCGATGAGGAGGAGTGGTAGATGGACGCCGCCATCGAGAACTGGTTCGCCCGAAGGACCTGGCAGGAGCCGGACTGGACCCCGGCCGATCTCGTCGCCGCGAAGGCAGGCCGCCGTGTCGCGGTCGTGCTGCCGGCGCTGGACGAGGAGGCGACGGTCGGCGCGATCGTCGCCGCCATCGTCCCCTACACGTACGGCCCGAACCCGCTCGTGGACGAGCTGGTCGTCGTCGACTCCGGCTCCACCGACCGCACCATCGACGTCGCCGCGGCTGCCGGTGCCCGCGTCGTCCGACGCGCGGACGTGGTGCCCGAGCTCGATCCCGTGCCCGGCAAGGGCGAGGTGCTGTGGCGCTCGCTCGCGGCCACGACAAGCGACATCATCTGCTACATCGACTCCGACCTGATCGACTTCGATCCCGCCTTCGTGCCGTCCCTGCTGGGGCCGCTGCTGCTGGAACCGGGCGTCGAGCTGGTCAAGGGCTTCTACCGGCGGCCGCTGCGGCTGGAGACCGAGCAGGCCGACACCGGCGGTGGCCGCGTCACCGAACTGCTGGTGCGCCCGCTCGTATCGGCGGTCCGGCCAGATCTAGCCGGCATCGTCCAGCCACTGGGCGGGGAGTACGCCGGCACGCGGGAGCTGCTGGAGTCGCTCCCGTTCGCGGCCGGGTACGGGGTGGAGATCGGGCTGCTGCTCGACGCCCACGCCGCCCGCGGCATCGACGCGATCGGGCAGGTCAACCTGGGGGTGCGCAAGCACCGCAACCGCTCGCTCATCCAGCTGGGGGCCATGGCCCGGCAGATCCTCGCGGCCACCCTCGACCGCTGCGGGATGCCCGACGCGGGTGCGGCACTCGTGCAGTTCGTCCAGGTCGGCGGCGAGTGGCTGCCGTCCTCCACCGAGCTGCAGGTGAGCGAACGCCCGCCGATGCGGGAGATGCCGAGCTACGCGGACCGCGTGCCGGAGGACGACGTCCTCCCGGAAGTCGCCGGCTGACACGTCACGCACCGTCCGGTCGCCTCACGCAGGGTGCAACCTGTGTGGGGCGACCGAACCATGTGTGACGTCGTGGGTAACCCGCGTGGCATGGGGCGAGCCCGCATGGTGGGATGTGTGAGGTGGGGACTGCGCTGATCTACCTGGTCGTCATGGCCGCGGTGGCGGCCGTTGTCTTCGGGATCTCGGCGCTCGTCTTCGGCCGTGGTGAGGAGCTCGCGCCGCTCGCGCCCGGTGCCACGCCCACCCGGTTGCCGGTCGAGGGCGTCACCGGCACCGACGTTCGCGAGCTGCGGTTCCCGCAGGCCGTGCGCGGCTACCGGATGGCCGAGGTCGACTGGGTGCTCGACCGCCTCGCCACCGAGCTCGACCAGGCCGACCACGATCGGGCCGTGCTCGCCGGGCAGGTCGATGCGCTGCGCGAGGAGCTGGCCCGCCACGTCGAGGACGCGGGGATCGAGGCGGACTCTTCCCGATGAATAGTGGTCGCGAGCTCACGCTCACCGTCGACATCGACGCCCCGGCCGCGCTCGTCTGGGACGTCGTCACCGACTGGCCGGGGCAGAGCGAGTGGATGCTCGCCACCCGCGTGCGGACCGACGGTGAAGGCGACGGCCGCCGGCTCGGCGCCACCATGACGGCCGTCACCGGCTACGGCCCGCTCGCCGTCACCGACACCATGGTGATCACCGAGTGGGACCCGCCAACCCGTTGCGTGGTCCGCCACACCGGCGCCGTCATCCGCGGGGACGGGATCTTCGAGGTCACCGCGCTGGGCCCGGAGCGGGCCCGGTTCCTGTGGTCGGAGCTGCTCGATCTGCCGTTCGGGGTGGTCGGCCGGGCCGGCTGGCCGATCGCGCGGCCGCTGCTGCGCGTGGGTGTGGCGCGATCGCTCCGCGCGATGGCTCGACACTGCGAGGAGAAGCACCGAACCCATGGATGACCGAGTGCGCTGCGGCTGGGGCAGCAGCACCCCCGACTACGCCGCCTACCACGACGACGAGTGGGGCGTGCCGCTGCGCGGCGAGACCGCGATGTTCGAGCGGATCTCGCTCGAGGCGTTCCAGTCCGGCCTGTCCTGGCTGATCATCCTGCGCAAGCGCCCGGGGTTCCGGGCCGCGTTCGCCGGGTTCGACCCGGCCTCCGTCGCCGCGTTCGGTGCGGCCGACCGCGAACGCCTCCTCGCCGACGTCGGCATCGTCCGCAACCGGCTGAAGATCGACGCCACGATCGCCAACGCTCGCGCGGTGCTGGAGCTCGACTCCCCGCTGGACGAGCTGCTGTGGTCGTTCGCGCCCGCGAGCCACGCCCGTCCGGCATCGCTCGCGGACGTGCCGGCCACCTCGCCGGAGTCCGTGGCGATGGCGAAAGCGCTCAAGAAGCGCGGGTTCCGCTTCGTCGGGCCCACCACCTGCTACGCCCTCATGCAGGCCACCGGCATCGTCGACGATCACGTCGCGGACTGCTGGCGGGCCCGCGACGTCGCGAGATCGGGTGGATGCGCAGGGTGAAACCATGACCCCGTGATCGCGCCGGTTGCGTCCCCGTTCGGCCGATGAGGAAAGATGGACGCGCACCCGACGTTCGCAAGCATCACGCCGCGCCCCGTTCCCCCTGCTGCGCGGTGATCCTGCTCGCATACGACATCGGCTGATCGAGATGGAGGAGGCAGGAGATGGCGGCGATGAAGCCCCGGACCGGTGACGGTCCCCTGGAGGTGACCAAGGAGGGTCGGGGCATCGTGATGCGCGTCCCTCTCGAAGGCGGTGGCCGCCTCGTGGTGGAGATGTCCGCCGAGGAGGCGAGCAACCTCAGCGAGGCGCTCAAGGGCGCCGTGGGCTGAAAATCCCACTCCGCGCCGACAAGACGGCGCCGCACCGCTGCCAGTGGCAGCAGTGCGGCGCCGTCGGTCGTTCCGGGGGTTTCGTCAGCTGGTGAGGGCCTGCTCACGGGCGTCGCTCGCCTGCACGGGCGCGTCGTCGACCGTGCTGGCCAGCGTGATCAGCTCGATCGCGACCGTGCCGCACATGCACCGGCGGTAACGCACCCACCCTTCCGACGTGCGGTGCGTCGACAGCACCTTCGCCTCGTCCGTGGGCCACCCGCAATGTGCGCAGCGCATCGGCCGCGCCTCCTTCCGATGTAAGCTGTGTTTGTACTTCACATCTTACACGCATCGAGCCACGGAGTAAGAGGCCAGTGGACTTCATCGGTTACCGCAGTGACGCGTTGGGTGCAGCCGTCGAACTGGTGAACGCGGTCACCGCCGCGCCACCCGGCGACCGCCCCGCCCCCGACGCCCTGCGCGCTGTCCTCGTCGCCCACGGCTACCTCGCCGGCCGGGCGCCCGCCTCCGTCGAACCCGCCCTACGGGCGTGGGCCCGCCGGCTGCGCACCGTCTTCGAGGCCGCCGACCTGCCGGCCAGCGCCGTCGCCGTCAACGCGCTGCTGGCCGACGTCCGCGTCGAGCCGCACCTGTCCGACCACGACGGGCAGGCCTGGCACCTGCACTACTCGCCGCCCGAGGCCGGCGTCGTCGACCGGCTGCGCTCCACCACCGCCTTCGCGCTGGCGATGCTCGTCTCCGAGTACGGCATCGACCGGCACGGCTGCTGCGCCGCCGACGGCTGCGCCCGGGTCTTCGCCGACACGTCCCGCAACGCCGCCCGCCGCTACTGCTCCCCGGCCTGCGCCAACCGCTCCGCCGTCGCCGCCCACCGCGCCCGTGCGAAGGAGAAGGCGAAGTCCTGACCCACCCCCGCGAGTTGGCCGGTTGAGCAGGGCGAGTTGGCCATCCGAACAGGGCGAGTTGGCTGGTTGAGTAGCTGACGTGCGCCCGCGGGATGGCCAACTCGCCCTGCTGGGATGGCCAACTCGCCCTGCTGGGATGGCCAACTCGCCCTGCTGGGACGGCCAACTCGCCCTGCTGGGATGGCCAACTCGCCCTGCTGGGATGGCCAACTCGCGGTACCGCGCGGTGCTCAGGTGAGGGAGCGGTAGATCTCCACCGTGCGCTGGGCGGCCGTGCGCCAGGCGAACTCCGCCACTGCGCGTTCGCGGCCGGCGGTGCCCATCGCCGCGGCGCGGGACGGGTCGGCCAGCAGTTCGTTGACGGTGTCGGCGAGGTTCGTGCGGAACTCCTCGACGGCGTGCTCGTCGTAGTGGACGAGCCGGCCCGTGCGCCCGTCGTCGACGACCTCGGGGATGCCGCCCACGTCGGAGGCGACGACGGCGGTGCCGCAGGCCATGGCTTCGAGGTTGACGATGCCGAGCGGCTCGTACACCGACGGGCAGACGAACACGGTGGCCGCCGAGAGCACCTGGCGCACCTTGGCCGTGGGCAGCATGCCGCGCACCCAGACGACGTTGCCGCGGGCGGTCTGCAGTTCGGCGACGGCCTTCTCGGTCTCCTCGGCGATCTCGGGGGTGTCGGGGGCACCGGCGAGCAGGACGAGCTGGGCGGACGGGTCGATGCGGTGCCCGGCTGCGACGAGGTGCCCGAGGCCCTTCTGCCGGGTGATGCGCCCCACGAAGACGACGCTGGGCCGATCGGGGTCGATCCCGGCTTCGACGACGGCGTCGCGGGCGGGATCGGGCCGGTAGAACTCGGTGTCGATGCCGTTGTGGACGACGTGGACGCGGGCCGGGTCGAGCGCCGGGTAGCAGTCGAGCACGTCGTCGCGCATGCCCGCGCTGACGGCGATGACGGCGTCGGCGGCCTCGTACGCGGTCTGCTCGACCCATGAGGAGAGCCGGTAGCCGCCGCCGAGCTGTTCGGCCTTCCACGGCCTGCGCGGTTCCAGCGAGTGCGCGGTGACCACGTGCGGCACGCCGTGGAGGATCTTGGCGAGGTGCCCGGCCATGTTGGCGTACCAGGTGTGGGAGTGCGCGAGGTCGACGCCGTCGAGCGTCGCCACCATCGACAGGTCCACGCCGAGGGTCTGCAGCGCGGGGTTGGCCGCCGCGAGCGCGGAGGGCACGGCGTGCGCGGTGGCGCCCTCCCGTGGTTCGCCGAAGCAGTGCACCGCCACCTCGACGAACTCGCGCAGGGCCGGCGCCAGGTACTCCACATGCACCCCCGCGCCGCCGTAGACGTCAGGTGGGAACTCGCGGGTGAGCAGGCCGATGCGCACACGAGCACGCTATACGGCTACCGGGTGGCGCATAAGAGTTCGCCGTATCGCAGGCGACGTTCGGTGGCTTCCCGGCCACTCGTCGCACTAGGGTCCCCTTCGTGACGACGATGCGGCCCGGAGACGAAGAGGCAGCCTTCGCGGGGTGGTCACGGTGACCGGGTTGCGGGTGCCGAGAGGCCTGGGCGGCGGTTTCGCACCGAACGTGCTGGGCATCGTCCTGGCCGGAGGGGAGGGCAAGCGGCTGTGGCCGCTCACCGCGGACCGGGCGAAACCGGCCGTCCCGTTCGGCGGTAACTACCGGTTGATCGACTTCGTGCTGTCGAACCTCGTCAACGGCGGGATGCACCGCATCTGCGTGCTCACGCAGTACAAGTCGCATTCGCTGGACCGGCACATCTCCACCACCTGGCGGCTGTCGAGCATCCTCGGCCAGTACATCACCAGCGTGCCGGCGCAGCAGCGGCTCGGCCGCCGCTGGTACACCGGCAGCGCCGACGCGATCTTCCAGAGCCTCAACCTGGTCTACGACGAGCGACCCGACTACATCGCTGTGTTCGGTGCCGACCACGTCTACCGCATGGACCCGTCGCAGATGATCGCGGAGCACATCGAGAGCGGCGCCGGCGTCACGGTGGCGGGCATCCGGGTGCCGCGGGCGGAGGCGAAGGCGTTCGGCTGCATCGCCTCCGACGACACCGGCAAGATCACCGAGTTCCTGGAGAAGCCGTCGGATCCGCCGTCGGTGCCCGACGATCCCGACGTCACGTTCGCGTCGATGGGCAACTACGTGTTCTCCACCGACGTGCTGCTGGCGGCCCTGCGCGCCGACGCCGAGGACGGCGACTCCGACCACGACATGGGCGGCGACATCATCCCGCGGCTCGTGCGCGAGGGCGAGGCGTCGGTCTACGACTTCGCCGACAACGTGGTGCCCGGCGCCACCGATCGCGACGCCGGCTACTGGCGCGACGTCGGCACGCTCGACGCGTACTACGAGGCCCACACCGACCTGGTCTCGGTGCACCCGATCTTCAACCTGTACAACGCCCGCTGGCCGATCAGCACGGCCGTCACCCCGCTGCCGCCCGCCAAGTTCGTGGAGGGTGGCATCGCGCAGGACTCGATCGTCGGCGCCGGCACGATCATCTCCGGCGCGATCGTGCGCCGCTCGGTGATCAGCCCGGACGTGCGGGTCGACGCCGGCGCCGAGGTGTCGGACTCGGTGGTGCTGCCCGGCGCCAGGGTGGGCCGCGGTGCGGTGGTGCGCGGCGCGATCCTCGACAAGAACGTGGTGGTGCCCGACGGCGCGCTCGTCGGGGTCGACCTGGCCACCGACCGCGCTCGCTACACCGTCAGCCAGGGCGGCGTGGTGGTGCTGGGCAAGGGCACCACGGCCCTCTAGCCCGGCCCCGCTCAGCGCGCCACGGTCGCCGCCGCGGCGGCACCGACCGGACGCCGGGCCGGTCCGCCGCGGAGCACCCGCCGGGCGCGGAAGTACGTCCTGCCCAGCTGCCGGCTCAACCGGTTCGACGTCGTCGCGCGCCGGGTGTTGTCCGCCGCCTCGCGCACCGCGGCGTAGCCCCACTCCCGCATCCGCTGCTCGTAGGCCGCGATCGACGGCACGAGCGCGGCCCCGTCGCGGACGGCGACGAGCCGCTGCGCGAGTTCTGCAGCGTCGCGCAGGGCGGTGTTCGCGCCGAGGCCGCCGACGGGGGACATGTTGTGCACCGCGTCGCCGAGCACGGTGACGGCCGATGTCGGCCACGGGTCGACGGTCACGGACTGCCGCAGCGACAGCGGGGCGACCGTTGCCGGATCGCACTCGGCGAACATCCGGCGCAGCGCGGGATGCCAGTCGCACACCATTCCGGCCGCGATCCCGGCCAGCGTCGCGCCGTCGATGTCGTCGACGTTCGCCGGCAGCGCGCGGCTGTCCGCGATCAGCGCGCACAGCACGTAGTCCTCGATGTCGTCGAGGAGCGCGGCGCGGTCGATGCCGAGTCCGGCGAGATCGAGACCGTCGGCAACTGCGGTGGTCATCGTGTCGCGGCCGGGGAAGGCCGAGGTGAAGACGGTCCACCGGCCGCTGCCCGGCATGACGAGCGCCATGCCGTCGGCGAGGAAGTCCGGGAGCCAGGCGCGGGTGGCCGCGGTCAGCGGCAGCCGCCCGGCGATCGCCGCCGCGCCGGTCGGGACGCGGTGGGCGTGCGGCAGGAGCTGGGCGCGGACGCGGGAGTTCGCGCCGTCCGCCCCGACGAGCACGTCGCCGGTGGCGACGCTGCCGTCGGCGAAGTGCGCGCTGACCTGCCCGTCGGCCTCGACGGTGTACCGCTCGAACTCGGCGCCGAACCGGACGACGTCGTCGAGACCGGCCAGCAGGAGCCGGCGCAGCACGGCCCGGCTGACACCGTAGTGCCCGTCCTCGAGCCGGTCCGAGCCGCCGACCATGTCGGCGCGGGTGAGAGTGAACAGCTCCCGCAGCGCCTCGGTGCGGAAGGTGATCCCGCCCGGCGGGGTGGCGGAGGTGGCGACGAAGGCCTGCCACAGCGGCGGCGGCAGGCACTCGTGCAGCCCGCGGGCGCCGTCGGGGTTGATGTTGATCCGGTAGCCGTGCAGCCATTCGTCGGCCGTCCGGTTGCGCTCGTGGACCTCGACGTCGATCCCGGCGCGGACGAGCGCGTGGGCCAGTGCCAGGCCCCCGATCCCCGCACCGACGACGATGACGCGCGGCGCACTGCTGGTCATGAGAGATCTCCTTGCTGGGACGGTTCGGCGATGGCCGTGGGCAGTTCGGCGATGACGTGGTCGTGCCAGCGGAGCTCGGCTTCCAGGCGGCTCTGCTGGTGGCTGAAGGACAGCTGTTCCACCGGACGGAGGTAGGGCTTGGCCTGCATCTCGAGCCGGTTCCAGCCGTCGAGCTCGCTCTGGAGCGCGGCGCGCCGGGCCCGGAACGTCTCGACGAGCGCGGCGGGGTCGAGGCCGCTGCTGTACTGCAGGGCGAGATCGACGGGGTCCGGGCGCAGCCGGACCTCCCGCAGCACGTCGTCCCGCAGGGCCGCGAGCTCCGCGCGGCCCGTCGCGGTGATCGCGTAGACGGTGCGTGCCGGCATGTTGCCGGCACGCTCGGTGCGGACGGGCTCGATGGCCCCTTCGGCCGCCATCCGGCCGAGTGCGCCGTACAGCGAGCCGACCTTGATGTCGGTCCACAGCTCGGTGCGGTCGATCTGGGCCTCGCGCCGGATCTGGTGGCCGTGCATCGGCCCCCGCGCGTCGAGGATGCCGAGGATGTACAACCGGACGCTGCTCACCCCACTACTCATACGCGAGTAGTCGGATGGGCACAAGGGTGAGTACTCGTATGCGAGTAGATTGGTTACGAAACGACGACGTACCGGATGCCCAGCGACCGGCGGATCTCAGCGAGGCCCGATGGGTCGATAATCCTCACCATGCCGTCGAGCGCTCCACGGGTGGTCGTCGCGGAGGACGACGTCCTCCTCCGCGAGGGTCTCGCAAGCCTGATCGATCGCTCGGGGTTCTCGGTCGTCGGTCAGGCAGGCGATGCCGCCGCACTGCTCGCGCTGGTCCGCGAGCAGCGTCCGGAGCTGGTGGTGGTCGACATCCGGATGCCGCCGACCCAGACCACCGAGGGGCTGGAGGCGGCCGAGGTGATCCGCCACGAACTGCCGGGAACCGGCATCCTGGTCCTGTCCGCGCACGTCGAGGTCGAACACGCGATGGCGCTGCTGGCGAGCGGCCGCGGTATCGGTTACCTGCTCAAGAGCAGGATCAACGACGTGACGGAGTTCATCGAGACGCTCCGGCGGATCGCCGACGGCGGGAGCGTCGTCGATCCCGCGCTGGTGCAGGAGCTCGTCACCGCAGGCCGGCGCGACGATCCACTGTCCGTGGTCAGCGCCCGGGAGCGGGACGTCCTGACGCTGATGGCCGAGGGGCGTTCCAACGCCGGGATCGCCCGGCGGCTGTGGATCACCGAGGGCACTGTCGAGAAGCACGTGCGCAGCATCCTGACGAAGCTGAGCCTCCCCGAGACGGACGACGACCACCGGCGCGTGCTCGCCGTGCTCACCTTCCTCGAGTCCCGCTGACCGGCAGCGTCACCAGCACCACCGTGCCGTCGCCGGGAGGGCTGCCGACCTCGATCGAGCCGCCGAGTGCCTCCACCCGGTCCCGGAGCCCGATCAGGCCGGACCCCCGCGCCGGATCGGCCCCGCCGACGCCGTCGTCCCGGATCGAGAGCGCCAGAGCGTCCGCGCGCTCGTCGACCTCGACGGCCGCGCCGGTGGCCCCGGCGTGCTTCGTCGTGTTCGTGAGCGCCTCGGAGACCACGTAGTACGCCGCCACCTCGACCGCGTCGGGGAATCGACTCTCCGTGCGGATGTCGAGCTCGACCGGCACCGCGCACCGCCTGGCGAGCGTGCGCAGCGCGGGTCCGAGCCCGCCCTCGGACAGGACCGCCGGATGGATCCCGCGCGACATCTCCCTCAGTTCGTCGAGCACGTCGGTGAGCCGGTCGACGACCTGGTCGATCCCGGACCGCAGCTCGGGGAGTTCCGGCGGCACGGAATCCTGCGCGAGGCGCAGTTCGAGCCCCAGCGAGACGAGCCGCTGCTGGGCGCCGTCATGCAGGTCCCGCTCGATGCGCCTTCGGGTCTGGTCGGCAGCGGCGACGATCCTGGCGCGGGATGCGGCCAGCTCGGTGCGGCTCTCCGCGTTCCCGATCGCCATGGCGACGAGCTCGGTGAAGCTCGACAGGCGCTCCTCGGTGTCCAGCGGCAATGGCGTGTGTCTCGTCGCCACGCTCACCGCACCCCAGAGTCGGCCCTCGCCGACGACCGGACTGGCCACCACCGAGCGGATCCCCATCCTGCGCAGGCTGTCTGCGACGGATCCCGGCGCGCTGCTCCACTGGTCTTCGTCGGCGCGAGCGGCGCGGCCGGTGCGCCACACCACAGTCGTGGCCAGGTCCTCGTGGAGCACCCAGCGCGCGCCGGCCTGCACCGCTCCCGTGTCGTGCCCGACCGCGGCGACCAGCACCGAGGTGCCGTCGGGCTCGAACCGGCTCACCGCGGCGATGTCGGCGCCGAGCGGCCGGCCGATCTCCTCGGCGACCGCTGCACAGACCGCAGTCGGGGAGGGTCCGCCGGCGACGAGCGTCGCCACGCGGCGCAGCGCGGCCTGCTCGTCGAGCAGCTGGGTGATCCGGGCCCGGCCCTCGGCGTTCGCGAGGGCGGTGCCGACGAGCTCGGCGAAGTTCCCCAGGCGCTGCTCGGCGTCGGCGGCGAAGCGCTCCCTGCGGGTCCCGGCACCCAGCGCGCCCCAGATCCGTCCCTGGACGACGATCGGGATCGCGACCGACGATTTGAGCCCCATCCCCCGGACGACCTCGGCGAACGTGCCTGCGATCGCGCGATAGTCGTCGCGGCGGGCCGGCCGGCCCGCTCGCAGCACCTCCGCCATCGCGAGCTCCGGGTCGAGCTCCCACCGGCTCCCCACCCGCATGTGCTCGGGATGGTCGCCGATCTGGCCGAGCACGGTCACCATGCCGTCGGGATCGAGCCGGACGATGATCGTGGCATCGGCGCCGAGGACGCGGCCGACCTCCTCCGCGACCGCGGCGAAGATCTCTTCGGGCGGCACTTCCCTGGCCACGAGCGTCGCCACGTGCCGCAGCGACGCCTGGTGCTCGAGGAGCCGGCCGACCTCGGCGCGGCTGTCGGCGTTGGCGATCGCGGTGGCGACGAGCTCGGTGAAGTCGACGAGCCGCTGCTCGGTGTCGGCCGGCATCGGCCCGCCCCGCGACCCGATGCCGAGCGCGCCCCACACCTTCCCCTCGACGGTGATCGGGATGGAGACCCGGCCCTTGAGCCCCTCGTCGCGGATGCTGTCGGCGAGCGTGCCGGGCGGGCCGCTGAAGTCGTCCTTCCGCGCCGCGCTGCCCGTCGCGAGGAGGCTCGACAGGGTTCCGTGCGGCTGGAGCGACACCGTGTCGCCCACCTCCATGCCGGCGCCCATCCAGCCGGCCCCGCCGAGGTAGGTCGCCATCCCTCCGGGTTCGAAGCGGAGCAGCACCGTCACGTCGAGGTCGTGCAACCGGCAGACCTCCTCGGTGACGGCCGCGAAGACCTCGCTCTGCGGCGTTCCGCGGGCGACGAGGGTCGCCACCCTGCGCAGTGCGGCCTGTTCCTTGGCGAGCCGGCGCCGCTCGCCCCGCCCCTCGGCGTTCGCGACCGCGATCGCGACGATCTCCGTGAACGCCGCGATCTGCGACTCCGTGTTCGGCGGGAACGGTGCCCCCGTCGACGAGGCCGCGATCACGCCCCACAGCCGCCCCGACACCATGATCGGAGCGCCGACCGACGAGCGGATCCCCAGGTCGTCCGGCACCGAGAGGTGCGACCGGACCGGGCGGCGCGTCTGCCACACCTTCCCGGCGACGCTGTCGCGGTCGATGGCATACCGCGTGCTCACGCCGAGCGGGACCTTCCAGCCGGCGACCGCGGTCACGGTCCCGTCGGGCTCGTAGCGCTGCATGCGCGCGAGATCGGCACCGGAGAACTGCCCGACCTCCCGCGTGATGGCCTCGAAGAACTCGGCTGCGGGAACGGACTGCCCGACGAGGACCGCGACCCGCCGCAACCTCAGCTGCTCCTCCCCGAGCCGCGCCGCTTCGTGCGCCCGTCGCCGCAGCTGCGCCGCCAGCTCGCCCGTGACGACCGCCACGACCAGGAAGACTCCCAACCTGATGGCATCCCGCGGCTCAATGGGAGGCGCGAAGGCGAGCGCGAAGACCGCGGTGCTCGCCACCGCCACCCCGACCGCGAACCACGTACCCCACACGACGGCGACCGGCAGCACCGCGAGCAGGTAGAGCACCGCCACGCCCCGCATCGGGACGTGCGGTTCGAGCAGCAGGAGCACCCCGCTGACGGCAGCCACCAGGGCCGCGCCGGCGAGCAACCCGCTCACCCAGCGACGGATCGGCCAACTCATCCGAGCATGTGCCATCCCGCGGCTCCCGGGCCGAAGGCTAACGGGTGCACACCCCCGTGACGAGGTCTCAGCGGACCGCCCGCCGCCGATCGGGGTCCGGATCCCAGATCAGCCGCGACTCCGCGACATCGAGCGCCCGCAGCGCCCACCCCGACAGCTGGCAGTCCGGGCAGGGGTTGGACCGGTGCCGGCAGATCGGGCACCGGCCGTCGTCATCGGCACGGTGCCGGTCCAGTATCCGGTGGGCGCGGGCCGGCTCGATCGCCAGGAACCACACCGCGGTCGCCACGCCGTCGCTCATGGGGTGCGCCTCAGCAGGCGGACCCATCCACGGTTGCGGCTCATGCCCGCTGCCCTCCTGCGCTCGGTCGGTCATCGATCGACCGCCCATCTGACGCGTATGCCCGCATCACCGCCTGCCGATGCCGGTCCGCCACCACCTGCACCAGCATCGCTTCCGCCATCCAGTCGGTGCCCCCGCGACAGGTGCAGTCGAGGGGAATCACCCATCCGCAGTGCTCGCAGATCATCACCTGTCTCCTCGACGTTCTCCGGCGAGGTTCACCGGTTTGACTCGCGTTGCGCTCGTGCGGCCCACCCGGAACACCGGTGGCTGCTACACACCACTGTCGTCGGCACCGGCGTGATGCACATCACCGCCAGCGGCCGTCGTGAAATGGGGGCTGGCTGGAATCGGGAGCGTGACGCGCAGCGTCGTCCCGGCCCCCGGCGGGCTCGTGACCTCGACCGTTCCGCCGAGTGCCTCGACGCGGTCCCCGAGCCCGATCAGGCCGGACCCGTGCGCGGGATCGGCGCCCCCGACGCCGTCGTCGGAGATCGTGAGCCGCATCAGCCCGCCGGTCGCGTCGACGTCGACGTGCACCACAGAGGCCTCGGCGTGCTTGGCAGCGTTCGTGAGCGCTTCCGCGACGACGTAGTAGGCGGCCACCTCGACCCGCTCCGGGACCCGGCGATCCGCATGCACCTGCAGCTCGACCCGAATGGCCGAGCGTCGCGCGAGCGCCTTGAGCGCGGCGCCGAGCCCGCCCTCGGACAGGATCGCCGGGTGGATGCCGCGCGAGATCTCGCGCAGCTCGTCGAGAGCATCGGTCAGCCCCTCCTCGACGAGTTCGATCTGGGCGCGCAGGTCGTGCAGCTCGGCGGGCATCTCCGCCGCTGCGGAGCGCAGGGCGAGCGCGAGCGAGACGAGCCCCTGCTGGACCCCGTCATGCAGGTCGCGCTCGAGCCGCCGCCGCGCGTCGTCGGCAGCCGCGACGACCCGCGCCCTGGATGCGGTGAGCTGAGTTCGCGCCTCCGCGTTCGAGATCGCCGTCGCGATCAGGTCCGCGAAGTTGGCGATGCGTTCCTCCGCGTCGACCGGCAGCGCGTCGGGTCGCGTCGCCGACGTCGCTGCGACTCCCCACAGCCGGTCGCCGATGGCGATCGGTGCGCCGGCGGACGCGAACTCGTGCCCCGGAAAGGCCCGTGCGATGGGGCCGGAAGCATGGCCGTAACCCTCCATGCGGGCGGGACGACCGGTGCGGAAGACCCGCGCGGTGACGCTGTCGCCGTCGAGTGACCAGTTCGAGCCCACCGCCATGCGGATGTCGGCGGTACCGCACTTCGCGACGACGGTCGCCGTGGCGTCGGCCTCGAAGCGCAGCACCATCCCGGTGTCGACGTTCGAGATCCGCGCGATCTCGGCCGCGACAGCGGTGAAGATCTCGCCGGGCGCCAGACCCAGCGCGACGAGGGTCGCCACCCGGCGCAACGACGCCTGCTCCTCCGCCGACCGTTCGAGCAGCTCCTGGTGATCGGCGAGGCGCGCGAACAGGCGGGCGTTCTCGTCGCCCCGGCGTTCGCTCTCCTTGCGCAGTGCGCGCTCGGCGTCGAGCAGGCTCAGCACGCGCAACGCCATCGAGGTGAGCCGCGCCATCCCCTGCAGGAGGCGGATCTCCTCCCGGCACAGCTCGTCCGGACCCGACCGGGCGACGACGAGTCGCGCGCCCGGGGGATGCACGAGCGCCACGACGGTCGCGGGGCACAGCCCGCTGCCCGGGACGGTGAGCTCGCGGCGCGCTCCGCGAGCGACCGCGTCGAGTTCCGCGACCGGCGCCTCGCCCGCGGGGTACCCGATCGCGGCGACGAGCTCGCCGCCCTCGACGATCGCCGCGACCTCCGCGTCGAGCGCTTCCGCCACTCGTTCGACCGCGCCGAGCGTCGCAGCGGATTCGGACGTGAACGCCGAGACCGCGGCAAGGAACTCGGCGAGCTTCTGCGCCGTCCACTCCGGCGGGATCACCACCACGTCAGGCGACCGACAGCACGACGATCGTCTGGTTGTGGAAGCCGCCGACTCCGCGCGTGCGGGCGATCTCCCCGTACGTGTAGAGACCCGCGACCGGCGCCCCGGCGGCACTCTCCAGGATCCGGTCGATCTCGGCCTTGATCCCGTGGTCGCCGAGCACGCTCCGCCGCGAGACGCAGTCGAACGCGAGCATGCCGAGCGGACG
Organism: uncultured Actinomycetota bacterium; assembly: GCA_963727745.1. Lineage (GTDB taxonomy): Bacteria > Actinomycetota > Actinomycetes > Mycobacteriales > Pseudonocardiaceae > Pseudonocardia. The sequence goes on along the minus strand of CAVSHL010000010.1, from coordinate 333,552 downwards.
GCCGCCGCCGAGGGGCAGCAGCGAGTCGGCACAAGCGGCGTCGGTCGCATCGAGGACCGACGCCTCGTCGCCCTCCATGATCCAGACGTGCCCACCCTGCGGGATCTCGGCCATGCAGGAGAGCGAGCGTTCGACGACGTCGGCGCCGGAGATGTAGCGGACCTGTTCCTCGCCGTCGCGGCGGATCAGCCCGAGCGGGTGCAGGAGCGCGGCTCGGGAGACCTCCTCCTGGGTCGGGTGCGCCGGCGCGCTCGCGCCGAGCCGCTCCAGGTACATGTCGAGCGCAGGCTCCCCGTCAAGCGTGCGGATGCGGCCGTCCCCGCTGCTCGTCACCAGCATCGGCTCGCCGATCTTGCGCCAGCCGTGCCGCACTCCGATCCCGAGGGGCGCATCCGAACCGATCGCCGCCGCGACGACGGAGTCGGTCAGCACCTGGTCGCCGTGCAGCTGGTAGGTCTGCGTCAGCTTCAGGTCGTCACCGGCGCATCCACCGACGAGTGGGACGCCGGCCCCGAGCACCCCGTAGACACCCCGCAGGATCTCCTGCTGGTCTCCGGTGAGACCGTCGGTCAGCAGCATCACGATGCGGTGCGGCCGATCCTCGATGCGGGCGAGACAGCTCGCAGCCTGCGCGCCCGCCGCACGCGGGTCACGTGTCGCATCCGTGGCCACGGACGTCGCGATCGAGAACCCGTCCCCGCCGAACGCGGTCACGACGACGCTCGCCTCGCGGCTCGGCGCGATCTCGCCGGCCGTCGAGCACCCGATCAACGGAACGCCGCCGGACCTGTCGTTGATCTGACGAAGGACGGCAGGCAGGTCGTGCTCACTGGAGCAGAACACCACCAGCAACTTCGCGTCGGCGGCCACGAGCGCGCGATCCGCTGCGCGCGCCCCCGGTTCCGGATCCGACAGTCCGGCCTGACCCACCGCTAGCCATCGTGTAGCACCCATCAGTCACCTCGGTTCGAGGGTGCCCCTGAAAGGGGTTGTCGAGCATACTGCTGTCTGGTGGTGACCGGGCGATTTCGCAGCGTCGCTGCGGTCCAACGGCCGGCGCCCCCCAGATCGGTCAGGACGCATCGGCCAACAGTGCACGCACTGCCTTCGCCGAGAGCCGGATCTTCGGGATGAACCCGGCCGCGGGGCTCTCGGCGATCATGTCCGCGAAGTCCTCCTCACCTCGCGTCGAGATCAGCACGACGCGGGCGCGGAGGTCCGGGAAGGAGTCGACGAGCAGTCGGACGAGCTCGAAGCCGCTCTCCCGGCCCAGTGCGATGTCGACGAGCACGATCTCGGGGTTCAGCTGCCTCGTCTTCTCCAGCGCGTCGGCCGAGGTCGTCGCCGTACCGACGATCTCCAACCCCTCCCGTTGGAGACTGGAGTGCGCGACAGCGAGGAACCCCTCGTTGTCGTCGACGATCAGACAGCGCCGCAGCACAGACCCAGCATCCATCGCTCGTCGCGTCGGCGCATTGCAGCTAACGGGAACGAGTCCGGCGCCGGCGTCACCCTGGGTAACAGAGCGATGCGGCGGAGACGACGAAGGCGGGCCCGGCAGCAGCCGGACCCGCCTTCGGGTGTCGGTGGATCAGCCCGCAGCGTGCTTGTCGATCAGCGTGCCCAGGCGGGGCAGCGCCTCCTCGACGTTCTTGAGGGCGTTCGGCCGCAGCTTCGAGTACGCCTTCTTCAGCGCGTCGGAGCTGGAGTACTCGGCACGGTCGTCGGTGACCGACAGGAGCGCCTCGGCAGCTTCGGCGGGGCGACCCGCCAGGAAGGCGCCGAAGTCGTTGCCCGCACCGGCGCGGTACTCCTTGTAGAACGGCTCCAGGGCGTCGATGAAGCCGGGGAGCATCTTGTCCACGGCGGCGGGGACGACGCCCGGCTTGAGCTTGGTCACGGTGGCGTACCCGAGCTTGACGGCGGCACCGGAGACACCGCTCTTGTCAGAGACCTCCTGGCCGACCAGCTCGTTCAGGTCGGTAACCACCGTCGGGCGCTTGGCAGGGTTCAGCAGGATGTCGTTCAGGGTCTGCGTCACAGCGCTTCTCGTCCTTCCTTCATCGCGGCCGGGTCGGGGTCCCGGCGCGTGAGCGGGACGGTATTACAACGGTGTCAGGGCTTCTTCACCGCGGCCAGCAAACCGTCACCCAGAGGGAGGAGCACCGGTGCCAACCGGTCGTCCGTGCGGACCTGCCTCGCCACCTCCTGTGCTGCTGTGGGTGCTTGACCTGCGGCAGGACCACGATCGGGGCCACCATCGAGGGTCACTCCGTTGATCGCGACGATGCCTCCGGCGCGCAGCAGGCGCAGCGACTCGTCGAGGTAGCGGGGGTGGTCGGTCGGCGTGGCGTCGACGAACACGAGGTCGTACCCGCCGTCGGTCAGCCGGGGCAGCACGTCGAGGCCCATGCCGTTGATGAGCCGCAGCCGGGACGGGCCGTTGCCGGCGGCCACGAACGCAGCCCGGGCGGCTCGCTGGTGCTCCGGATCGACGTCGATCGAGGTCAGGGTGCCGTCGGCGGCCATGCCGCGCAGGAGCCACAACCCGCTCACACCGGTGCCCGTGCCGATCTCGACGACGGCGCGCGCGGAGATCGCCGCAGCCAGGAAGCGCAGTGCGGCGCCCACTGCGGGGGCGACGGGCCGGCAGCCGACCCGGAGGGCGTGCGCCCGGGCGTCGCCGAGCACGTCGTCCTCGGCGACGAATCCGTCCACGTCGCCCGGTATCGCCACCCACCCGTCCGTCATGGGCGAAGGTTACTGCGGTGATCAGCGGCGGAGGACTTCACAGGTTCCTCTCAGACGGTTATCACCCGACTTTCACAGCGGTGCGGCACCGTATGCAGTGTCGGTCGGGGTCGTCGACCGTCGGACGGGTGGGAACACGGGGGATCCCACCGTCGTTCACCACTAGGCACGACCCGCCACAGGAGGATTGAGAACACGATGACCACCACGGTGCTCCCCGGTGAGGGCGCAGAGTGGGCCCCGCCGAGCTGGGACGACATCGTGCGCGATCACGCCGACCGGGTGTACCGGCTGGCGTACCGTCTCACGGGCAACCCGCACGACGCGGAGGACCTCACACAGGAAACCTTCGTGCGCGTGTTCCGTTCCCTGGCCTCCTACAAGCCGGGCACGTTCGAGGGCTGGCTCCACCGCATCACCACCAACCTGTTCCTCGACATGGTCCGCCGCCGCGCGCGCATCCGCATGGAGGCGCTGCCGGAGGATTCCGACCGCATCGCGGGCAACGGCCCCGAGCCGGAGCAGGTGTTCTACGACACCCACCTCGATCCCGATCTGCAGGCCGCGCTCGACGAGCTCCCTCCGGAGTTCCGCGCCGCCGTGGTGCTGTGCGACGTCGAGGGCCTCTCCTACGAGGAGATCGGTGCCACGCTCGGCGTCAAGCTCGGTACGGTGAGGAGCAGGATCCACCGCGGTCGGGCCGCGCTGCGCAGCGCAATCGAGAGTCAGCGCGCGCAGAACGGCGAGTCGGCCGGGCAGATCCGTGGAGCACAGGTGCTGGAGGAGGTACGGGCGTGACGAGTTCGCGTCGTCGGTTCACCGTGACGGTGCCGAACTGGGGGTCCGACCACCTCTCCACAGAGGCGGTCGTGGCCTACGTCGACGACGAGCTCGCCCCCGGCCCGCGCGAGCGGGCCGACCAGCACCTCGCTGCCTGCCGGGAGTGCGCCGCCCAGGTCGCGGCGCAGAACGGCGCGCGCAGTGCGCTGCGCACCGCCGAGACCCCTTGTCTGCCGTCCGCGCTGCTCTCGATGTTGCGGTCCATCCCGCAGGATGCCGAGCTGCCGCCCCCGCCGGCCGGCCTCGCCGTCGGCCCCGACGGGCAGCTGGTCGACGTGCTGCGCCACGACCGGGTGCCCCGCACTCCTCCCGCCGCACCTCCGCCGCCGCGCGACGGCCGGCGCGAGTGGTCGCAGCGCCGCGTCCTGATCGGCGCCACCGCTGCCGTGTCCGGGCTGGCGCTCGGCGCGCTCGCCTTCGGCGTGAGCGCCTCGGCGGTACCTGCGCCCACCGCCCCGGAGCGGGGCGTGTTCAACGGCCCGGTGCTCGGCGGCGCACCCCTGCCCACCGACGCCGGTCTGCGCCTGCCTCCGGCAGAGCCGCAGCGCAACGTGGACCACGGCATCCGCTCCTGGCTGCTGGGCCACTAGCGGCCGCGACACGCGGACTTCACCGCCCGTGCGGCAGTGTGGGGCATCGATCCCGTTCGTGACCTCAGGAGCGATGCGCCGCGATGACCGATCGTGAGCCCGTGGTGGCCCCGCCGTCCGACCCGGACGCAGGAGCCGTCACCGTCCCGCATCGGGTGCCGGCGACCGCTGTGAACGGCCATGCCATCGGCGCCCCCACCAGCAATGGGAGCGGGCCGCCCCGGCTGGGGCCGCGGCCACTGGCCCGTCCTGCCGTCGATCCCGCCGTCGCGGCCACCTTCGGCCGGCCCGCCGGGGTGGCGGGCGCCTTCGAGGCCGACCGCGCTGCGCAGCCGTTCAGCGTGCCGCGCCCCGCCGCGGCGCCGGCCGCGCTGGCCGCGGCGTTCCGGCGGCCCGGTACCGACGCGGAGCCGTTGCAGCGGCCCCCGGCCGGGCCGGGCGTCGACGGTGGCGCCGACAACCCGTTCTGGGACGGCGCCGCGGAGACCGATCCGTGGCGCGACCCGGACGCCGGCGTCACCCTGGGTGCGCCGGCGCAGGAGCAGGCCAAGTCGGCCGCCGGGCCGGCGCAGCCGCCCGGTGCCCGGCTGAGCCTGCGCGAGGTGCTGTTCGGTGACCGGGTGCAGCCGCGGGCGTTGGCCCTGCTGGCGGTGCTCGCGCTGGTCGTCGGTGCCGTCGGCGGCCTCGTGGGCCGCTACACGGTCGAGGGCGCCGGCAGCCTGACCTCGTCCCGGCCCTCGATCACGCAGGTGGACGCGGCCAAGGAACGCCCGGCCGGATCGGTGGCCGACATCGCCAAGCGGGTGGTGCCGGCCGTGATCTCGATCGAGACCCGGGTCGGCACCAGCGGCGGCACCGGCTCCGGGGTCGTGATCGACCCCGCCGGCTACGTGCTCACCAACAACCACGTCGTGTCCGCGGCCGCCACCGCCCAGGGCGCGGTCATGGAAGGCGTGTTCACCGACGGCACCCGCGTCCCCGTGAAGATCGTGGGCCGCGACCCCAAGACCGATCTCGCCGTCGTCAAGGTCGAGGTCGCCAACCCGGTCGTCGCCACGATCGGGTCGTCCCAGAAGCTGGCCGTCGGCGACGCCGTGATCGCCATCGGCTCGCCGCTCGGCCTGGCCAGCACCGTCACCACCGGCATCGTGAGCGCGCTGAACCGGCCGGTGCGCCTCGCCGGCGAGGGCACCGACACCAACGCCGTCATCGACGCCGTGCAGACCGACGCCGCGATCAACCCCGGCAACTCCGGCGGCCCGCTCGTCGACTCCACGGGCGCCGTCGTCGGCATCAACACCGCCATCCGCGGCAGCGGCGACAGCGGCGGCTCCATCGGGCTCGGTTTCGCCATCCCGATCGACGAGGCCCGCCAGATCGCCGACGAGCTGATCCGCGGCGGCTCGGTGAAGCACGCCGAGATCGGCCTGGCCTCCCGCTCGGTCAGCGACGGCACCACCGACGGGGCCCAGGTGCAGAACGTCACGCAGGGCGGCGCCGCTGCCGCCGCCGGCATCGTCGAGGGCGACGTGATCGTGAAGGTGGGCGACCGCCCGATCGCCGGCGCCGACGAGCTGGTGGTTGCGGTGCGCGAGCGCAACCCGGGCGACAGCGTGCCCGTCCAGCTGGTGCGCGAGGGCCGCCCGCTCACCGTCACTGTCGTGCTGGGCACCGACTAGGGCGAGCGTGCCCGTAGGATGGCGACATGTTCGACAGCGTCGGTTGGGGCGAGATCCTGGTCCTGATCGTGGCCGGCCTGTTCATCCTCGGGCCGGAGCGGCTGCCCTCGGCGGCGGCGTGGGTGGGCAAGACGATCCGCCAGGTCCGCGAGTACGCCACCGGGGCCCGTGAGCAGCTGCGCAACGAGCTCGGTCCCGAGTTCGACGAGCTGCGCAAACCCCTGGAGGAGCTGCGCGGGCTGCGCGACTTCAACCCGCGCCGCGCGATGGAGCGCTCCCTCTTTGACGACGACCCGCCCGAGGTGAAGCCGAACGGTTTCGCACCCGGCCCGAACATGTCGAAGACGCCCGAGGTGTCGCCGCCCGCGGCCCCCGCGCCGGAGGCCCTCGCTCCGAACGAGCGCCCGCCGATCGACCCGGACGCCACCTGATCAGTCCGTTCTTAGCCCAGCAGCGGCGGACGGCGGGTGTGCCAGTCGGTGGCGAGCTGGTAGGCGTGTGCAGCGGCCAGCACGGCGGCGTCCGCGTGTCGCGGCCCGACGAGCTGCAGGCCGATCGGCAGTCCGGCGCGGGTGAAGCCGCACGGCACGCTGGCCGCCGGCTGCTGGCTGATGTTGAACGGGTAGGAGAACGGCGTCCACGTCATCCAGCGCTCGTGCGGCCACCCCGATGGCACCTCGACCCCGATCTCGAACGCGGCGATCGGCAGGGTCGGGGTGAGCAGCAGGTCGTAGCGGTTGTGGAAGGCGCCCATGCGGATGCCGAGCTCGTTGCGCGCGGCCATGGCCCGCAGGTAGTCGACGGCGGAGTAGCGCGCGCCCTGCTCGGCGATCTCGACGAGCCCGGGGTCCATGCGGGCCCGCTGCTCGGGACCGATGCCCTCAAGTGCCTTGGCCGCGCCGGAGTACCACAGGGTCTCGAACGCCTCGATGGGGTCGGCGAAGCCCGGGTCGACCTCCTCCACGTGCGCGCCGAGCGCGGCGAACACCTCGACGGCCGTGGCGAACGCGGTGGCGATCTCGGGATCGACGTCGACGTAGCCCAGTGCGGGGCTGACCGCGATCCGCGTCCCGGAGACGGCTGACCCGATGGCCGCTTCGGCGTCGGCGACGGTCGCGAGCGCCCACGGGTCGCGATCGTCGAAGCCGCTCAGCACGTCGAGGAGCAGCGCGGCGTCGGCGGCGGTGCGGGTCATCGGCCCGAGGTGGGCGAGCCCGCCGTAGGGGCTCGCGGGCCACGCCGGCACCCGCCCGTAGGTGGGCTTGATCGTGGTGGTGGCGGTGAAGCCGGCGGGGATGCGCACCGAGCCGCCGCCGTCGGTGCCGATCGAGAGCGGACCCATGCCCAGTGCGACGGCGGCCGCGCTGCCGCCGGACGAGCCGCCCGCGGTGCGCGTCGGGTTCCACGGATTGCCGGTGGCGCCGGTGAGCGGGGAGTCGGTGACGCCCTTCCACCCGAACTCGGGAGTCGTGGTCTTGCCGATGATCACCGCGCCGGCGGCGCGCACGCGGGCCACGGGTGGTGCGTCGTCGGGCCACGGTCCTGCCGGGTCGATCGTGTGCGAGCCGCGCAGGGTGGGCCGGTCGACCGTGTAGAGGATGTCCTTGATCGAGATGGGGACGCCGTCGAGCGGGCCCTGCGGCGCTCCGGCCTGCCAGCGACCGGCCGACTCCTTCGCCGCGGCCAGCGCCGCGTCGTCGTCGCGCAGGCAGAAGGCGTTGACGGCGCCGTCGTGGGCGTCGATGCGGTCCAGCGCGGCCTGCGTGGCTTCGACGGGGGAGAGGTCGCCCGACCGGTAGCCCGCGAGCAGGTCGACGGCGGTCAGATCGGCAGCGTTCATGAGTGACCTCTTACGTAGCCCAGTTGCATGTCGACGACGTTGGCGAGCGGCTCGCCCGCCCGGTAGCGCGCCAGGTTGGCGGCGAAGACCTCGGCCAGCTCGGCGCGCCATCCGACCACGTCGCCGGACATGTGCGGCGAGACGATCACGCCGGGCAGCTCCCACAGCGGCGAGGACGCCGGCAGCGGCTCGGTGGCGAACACGTCGAGCGCGGCGCCGGCGATCCGGCCCTCCCGCAGTGCGGCGACCAGGTCGTCCTCGACGACGAGCGCGCCGCGGCCGACGTTGATCACCCGGGCACGGGCGGGGAGCAGTGCCAGCGCCTGCGCGTCGAGCATGCCGCGGGTGGCGTCGGTGAGCGGGACGGCGAGCACCAGCCAGTCCGCCTCGGGCAGCAGCCGCGGCAGGTCCGGGAAGTCGCGGCGGCCGACCACGTCGACGCGCAGGCCGACGGCGCCGAGGTGGTCGGCGATGGCCGCGCCGATCGGTCCGCCGCCGACGACGACGGCGCGCCGGCCGGCGACCCGTTCGGTCTCGCGGTGCCGCCATTCCCGGCGGCCCTGCAGCGCGAGGGTCTGCGCGAGGTCCTTGGCCTGGGCCAGCACCAGCCCGAGCACGTACTCGGCGATGGGCAGGTCGAACACGCCTCGCGAGTTGGTCACGGTCACGCCGGAGTCGACGAGCCCGGCGAAGTTGAGGCGGTCCACGCCGGCGCTGGCCGTGTGCACCCAGCGCAGGGCGGTCGTGTCGGCGCCGGGCCAGGCGTCGCGGACGGCGTCGGAGAGGAAGTCCCAGGCCAGCAGCACCTCGGTGCCGGGCAGGGCGTCGACCAGGGTTTCGACGGAATTTACATACCGTGCTGCGCCCAGGTCGAGACCGATGGGCAGGTCATCCCCGTGCAGCACCGTGACCTGCGGATCACGCCGCTGAGCTGCGGAAACAGGCAAGCGGGAGATCCCTTCGAACAGCACGGGCCGGTGATTGACACGCTAGGAAGCGCTCGTATGATTGTCAACAATCCGCGGCGTGCGGTGTACCTCGACGCCGGAGGTGAGTCCCCCTCATGTCGAAATTCATCCGTATCGCCCTCGAGCGCCGCGGTGTCTCGTGCGTGGCCGAACTCCTCGAGAAGGAGGCGCCGCGCACGAGCGCTGCGGTGTGGGCGGCGTTGCCGCTCGGGGGCGAGGCACAACACGCGAAGTACGCGCGCAACGAGGTCTACACGATCGTCCCGCGGTTCGCGGCGCTCGGTCAGGAGAACCCGACCGTCACCCCGATCCCGGGAGACGTGTGCGCGTTCGACTTCCACGGCGGCATGCTCGACTCGGCGTTCAAGAACGATCAGGGCATCGACGCCGACGCCGGCGGGATCGACCTGGCGATCTTCTACGGCCGCAACAACCTGCTGATCAACGGTGATGTCGGCTGGGTGCCCGGCAACGTCTTCGCCACGATCGTCGAGGACCTGCCGGCGATGGCCGAGGCCTGCCACGACGTGTGGCGATCGGGCAGCGTCGGCGAGCGCCTCGTCTACTCCCGCTTCGAATCCACCGGGTAGACCGTGCCCACCGAGCTGTCGGTCGGCCAGGCTCAGGAACCGGTGCACCAGGGCATCGGGGTGGTCGCACCGTTCGACTTCGCGCTCGATCGCGAGCTGTGGCGCTGGGTGCCGGAGGACGTGTCCCTCTACCTGACCCGGCTGCCGTTCTTCACCACGCCGATGACCGTCGAGATGGCGGTGGCCTGCGGCGACCGCAAGGCAGTCCGCCGGGCCACCCGCGACGTGCTCACTCCCGAACCGGGGGTGGTCGCCTACGCGTGCACGTCCGGCAGCTTCGTCGACGGCGCGGCGGGGGAGGTCGTGCTGCGCCGGTCGATGGTCGACGCCGGTGCCCCGGCCGCCTGCACCACGTCCGGTGCCTTGATCGACGCGCTCGCTTTGCTGGGCGTCAGCAAGATCGCCGTCGCCACCCCGTACGTGCAGCCGGTCACCGACCGGCTCGTCGGCTTCCTCGCCGAGTACGGCGTGCGCACGGTGGCGTGCGAGGGGCTCGGCCTGCTGGGCAACATCTGGCGGGTCCGGCACGACGAGGTCGTCGCGATCGTCAACGCCGCCGACCACGCCGACGCCGAAGCGCTGTTCATCAGCTGCACCAACCTCCCGACCTACGACCTCGTCGAAGGGCTCGAGGCAGCGCTCGGCAAGCCCGTCATCACCGCCAACCAGGTCACCATGTGGGCCGCGCTGCGCGCGCTCGGTCGCACCGCCGTGGGCGGCGGGTCGCTACTGAGTCTCGGCGCGCCCGTCGCCTCCGACACCAATCCAGGAGCAGCATGAGTTCGTCCGTCCCGACCGTCGGCATCCTCTACCCCGGGTTCTCCGCGGAGGACGACTACCCGCTCGCCGAGCATCTGCTGGGTGGTCCGCGGCTGCCGCTGGTGCACACCGAGATGCGGGAGGACGCCCACCGCGTCGACGCGCTGCTCGACATCGGGGGTGGCGACGTGCTGGCCGCGGGCGTGCGCGAGCTGCAGCACGGATCAGGGGAACCGCTCGACTCGGTCATGTGGGCCTGCACGTCCGGCAGCTTCGTGTTCGGCTGGGACGGCGCTGCGCAGCAGGTCGCGGACCTGGGGCGGGTCGCGGGAGTGCCGGCGTCGAGCACGTCGTTCGCGTTCACCGACGCGTGCGCCCACCTCGGGATCAGCAGGGTCGCCGTCGGCGCCACCTACCCCGACGACGTCGCGGAGCGGTTCGTGGCGTTCCTCGGCAAGGCGGGCGTCGAGGTCCTGTCGCTCTCGGCGAAGGGGATCATCACCGCGGCCGAGGTGGGCACCCTCGAACGCGACGCGGTGCTGGAGTTCGCCGCCGCCGTCGACCACCCCGAGGCGCAAGCGGTGCTGCTGCCCGACACCGCGCTGCACACCATCGGCCTGCTCGACGCGCTGGAGGAGCGCGTGGGCAAGCCGGTGCTCACCGCGAACCAGGTGAGCGTGTGGCAGGGGTTGCGCCTCGCCGGTGGCACGGTCGTGCAGGGTGGTCTCGGAGCCCTGTTCCGGACGGCGTGAGGTGAATCTGTCGGGGATCGAGCCCGTCGAGCTGCGGACCACCGCCGCGATCGTCGCCGACCGCGTCCGCGAAGCGATCATGCGCGGTCACCTCACCCCGGGCACGCAGCTCGGCGAGGTGGAGCTGGCCGGGCGCCTCGGCGTGAGCAGGGGCCCGCTGCGCGAGGCGATGCAACGGCTCGTCGCCGAGGGCCTGCTGCGCAGCGAGCGCAACCGCGGGATCTTCGTGCGGGACCTCGACGCCGCGGACGTCCGGGACGTCTACATCGCGCGGGCCGCCGTCGAGGGCGCGGCCGGGCTGCTGATCATCTCCGGTGACCGCGCGTCGGCGGCGGAGCGGCTCGCTGCTGCCCTGGCGCACATGCAGGACGTCGCCGACGATCCGGTCGCGCTCGCCGACGCCGACCACGCGTTCCACGCCGAGCTCGTCGCGGCATCGGGGAGCCCGCGGCTGCAGCGCATGGCCGACGGGCTGCTCGTGGAGACACGCATGTGCCTGACCGCGCTGCAGGACACCGCGCCGCCCGCGCCGGCGCTGATCGCGGAGCACCGTGAGCTGCTCGACGCCTTGCGCACCGGGGATCCCAACCGCTTCGCGACGGTCCTCGAGGCGCACATGGCCGACGCGGTGGAGCGCATCCTGACCCCGACCGCCGTCCCGCCATCCCCGCCGGCGCCGAGCATCCCGGCGTAGTGGGCCGAGGATTTGCGTTGATCAAGGGCAAAAGGTCGTTCTGGATCGATTGCGGAACGACCTTTTGCCCTTGATCAACGTCCACGAGGGCGGACTTGCCACGCGGCGGCGTGCCGTGTTCTCCTGAAGTTGTCGACAATCGGACAACTCTGGAGTTACGCATGGCTCAGCTGTCCCCGGTCCTGCTGCAGGCGACCCCCGTGCAGGTCGCCCGAGGCGAGGGCGCCTACCTCTACGACACGGACGGGCGCCGCCACCTCGACTTCACCGCCGGCATCGGTGTCACCAGCACCGGGCACTGCCACCCGAAGGTCGTCGCGGCGGCGCAGGAGCAGGTCGCCACGCTGATCCACGGCCAGTACACGACCGTCATGCACCAGCCGCTGCTGCGGCTCGCCGAGCGCCTGGGCGACGTGCTGCCGCCCGCGCTGGACAGCGTGTTCTTCCTCAACTCCGGCAGCGAGGCCGTCGAGGCGTCGGTGCGGCTGGCGCGGCACGCCACGGGCCGCCCGCTCGTCGTCGCGTTCGACGGCGGGTTCCACGGCCGCACGATGGGCGCTGCCGCGCTCACCTCGTCCGGCGCGAAGATCCGTTCGGGCAACGGGCCGCTGATGGGCGGCGTCGAGTTCGCGCCGTTCCCGTACGCGTTCAGGTACGGGTGGAGCGAGGAGGAGACGGTCGCGTTCGCGCTGCGCGAGCTGGACCGGCTGCTCATCACGGCCGCTCCGGCCGCCGACGTGGCTGCGTTCATCATCGAGCCGGTGCTGGGGGAGGGCGGCTACGTGCCGACGCCGGCCGCGTTCCTGGAGGGCCTGCGCGAGCGGGCCGACGCGCACGGCATCCTGCTGATCGCCGACGAGGTGCAGACCGGGTTCGGCCGCACCGGGAAGTTCTGGGGCCACCAGCACACGTCGGTCACACCGGACATCCTGATCACCGCCAAGGGTCTGGCCAGCGGCTTCCCGCTCTCGGGCATCGCGGCGTCTGCCGAACTGATGGCGAAGGCCCGTCCGGGTTCGCAGGGTGGCACGTACGGCGGCAACGCCGTGGCCTGCGCGGCCGCGCTCGCCACCCTCGACGTCATCGAGGAGGAGGGGCTCGTCGCCAACGCGGCCGAGCAGGGCGCGCGGTTGCTGGAGGGCTTGCGCAAGGTCGCGGCCGACCACCCCGGCATCGCCGACGTGCGCGGGCTCGGCCTGATGGTCGGCAACGAGTTCTGCACCCCGGACGGTGCCCCGGACCCGAAGGCCGCTGCGGCCGCGCACGCGAAGGCGGCCGAGCACGGCCTGCTGCTGCTCACGTGCGGCGCCTCCGGCAACGTCGTGCGGATGATCCCGCCGCTGATCGTGTCGGCCGACCAGGTCGACGAGGGCATCGCGCTCTGGCGGGCCGCTCTGGGCGGCTGACGCGGGACGCATGTCACCGCGACACTCCAACCGGCATTTTGTATGCTGTAAGCAGTCGACCGGATTGCTCCCGGTCCCTGCCGCTCGTTTGGAGTGCCCGATGTCCGAGCCGTCGACCGATGCCGCAGCCCGGCGGATCGCCCGACCCCTCCCACTGCGGGAGAGCGTCTACAACGCGATCCTCGACATGATCGTCGGCGGCGAGCTGCGGCCCGGGCAGCACCTGGTCGAGAACGAGCTGGCCGTCTCGCTGGGCGTGTCGCGCCAGCCCGTGCGCGAGGCACTGCAGTGGCTCAACAAGGACAGCTGGGTGGACCTGCGCCCCGGGCTGGGCGCCTTCGTCCACTCCCCGACCACCGAGGAGGCCGACCAGCTGCTCGTCGTGCGCGGCCTGCTCGAGACGGAGTCGGCGCGGCTCGCCGCGCAGCACGCCACCCCGGAGAGCGTCGAGGAGCTGCGGGCGCTGTGCCGCCGCGGCGTGGCCGCGGTGGAGGCCGACGACGTGCCCGCGGTCGTCGCTGCCAACGCCGACCTGCACGCCGCGGTCACGCGGATCTCGGGCAACAAGGTGCTGGTGGAGCTCATCGCCCAGGTCGATCGCCGGGTGCGCTGGTACTACACGCCGGTGGCCCGCAACCGGGGGGCCCGGTCCTGGGAGGAGCACGCGGTGCTCGTCCAGGCGATCGCCGACGGCGACAGCGAGCGCGCCGCCGACACCATGCGCCGCCACACCGAGCTCACCCGCCAGTCCTACCTCGAGCACTCGACCGCCGACGCCCCTCGTATCGAGGAGCGCCGGCGCGCGCTCTGATCAGCCTCTGATCAGCCCGGGACGGCGAACGCTGCCGTCGGCAGCGTCCTGGGCAGTCCTGGGCGCCGCAGCGCGGCCGCGGCCACGGTGCACGTCGCTCCGATGGCTGCGGCGAGCAGGAGTGCCGGCGCCGGGCCCCAGGCGGCGACGGCGGAGGCTGCGAGCCCGACGCCGATGATGCCGCTCCCGGCCTTGGCGCAGTAGACGATGCCGTGCACCTCGAAGGCCCGTTCCTCGCCGAAGTACGCCCGCGCGAGGCTGGCGAACAGCGGGTAGAAGGCGCCGCCGCCCAGGCCGGCCAGCGCTGCCGCGACGACCACGAGCGCCGGGGCCGCCGTGGTGACGGCGACGGCGAGCACCACCTGCGCGGCGGCCTGGATCGCGAGCACGGCGGTGAGGGTGCGTCGGCGTCCCAGCCGGTCCGACACGCTGATCGCCGCGGCGCGCGTCGCACCGTTGCACCCGAGGAGGAGCGCCGCGGCCACCGCGGTGACGGCGACACCGACCCCGAGGTCGGTGACGATCAGGACGAGGAAGGCGGCGTCGAACAGCGACACCGCGCCGGCGCCCATGAGGATCAGCACCATCAGCGGGAGCACCCGGGTGCGGAGCGCCTGCGTCGCGGAGAACTCGCGCGCGGCGGGGGGATTCTGGCTGCACATCGTGTTTCCGGCCAGCGCCCAGGCGCGGGGATCGACCTCGGCGGGCCACCAGCGCGCGGGCGGGTCGACGAGCAGCAGCCCGGCGCCCACCACCAGCATGAAGACCACGACCGACACCGCCGGCAGCGCGGAGGTCAGCATGTCGGCGTTCAGGCCCAGCACCGCGGCGACGACGACCGGCACCGACCCGTACGCGAACGCGCCCGTGACCTGCCCGACCCGCATGCCCCGGCGCTCGGGGTACCACCTGGTGACCACCGAGGTGCAGGCGGCGTAGACCAGCCCGGCGCCGGCGCCGCCGACGACCGAGTAGCCCAGCAGCACGGCGACCAGGTCGGTGCTGTGGGCGAGGACGAGCACGCCGATCTCGCAGCACGCGGCGCCGACCAGCGTCAGTACGCGCGAGCCGACGTGCCCGCGCTCGAGCAGGTAGGCGGCCGGCATCCCGATGCCGGCCTGGAAGACGACCCAGCCGGCGAGCGGCCAGAACACCTCGACGGCTGACCAGCCGTTGCGCGCCATCAGCGCGGGTACGGCGGCGCCGTACCCGTACTGGAGCACGCCCACGGTCGCCATCGCGAGCCACGCCAGCGCCAGCATCGACCAGCGTGGCCAGCCGATCAGCTGCCGGGGATCCTCCCCGACCCGGTAGCTGCGCCCGCGCCAGTCGCGGATCTCGCGGGGCTCGGTTGATCGCTCCTCGGCCATGTGGGCCTCCTTCCATACTGTATGCGATGGTCCGCCGAAGTGACCCAGAGCACAAGCCCCTCTAGACAGAATCTTCCATACTGCATACAGTCGACCAAATTCTCGACCGTCCGGAGGCTCCGTGGACCTGTACGAGTTCGAGGCGAGGGACCTGCTCGCCGCCCATGACGTCCCCGTCGCGCGCGGCGCGGTGGCCACCACTCCTGCCGAAGCAGAGGAGGTCGCCCGCGGCATCGGCGGCCCGGTCGTGGTCAAGGCGCAGGTGAAGACCGGCGGCCGCGGCAAGGCCGGCGGGGTGCGCCTCGCCGCCACCCCCACCGAGGCTCGCGCGCACGCGGCGGCGATCCTCGACATGCAGATCAAGGGCCATCCCGTCCACCGCGTGCTGGTGGCCGAGGCGGCCGAGATCCGGCACGAGTACTACGTCTCCTTCCTGCTCGACCGCGCCGAGCGCAGGTTCCTGGCGCTGGCGAGCGCGGAGGGCGGGATGGAGATCGAGCAGCTGAGCCGCGAACGCCCTGACGCGCTCGCCAGGGTCGCCATCGACCCGGCGACCGGCGTGGACCTCGACGTCGCCCGCGGGATCGTCGCGGCCGCCCGGTTCCCCCAGAGCGTCGCCGACGGCGTCGCCGAGGTGCTGGTGCGGCTGTGGGCGGCCTTCGTCGCGGCGGACGCGACGCTGGTGGAGGTCAACCCGCTGGCGTGCGTCGCCGACGGCACGATCGTCGCGCTGGACGGCAAGGTCACCCTCGACGGCAACGCCGACTTCCGCCATCCCGACCACGCGGCGTTCGGAGACGATCCGGGCCGGGCGCCGCGCGAGGTGGAGGCGCAGGCCCGCGGCCTGAACTACGTGAAGCTCGAGGGCCAGGTCGGCGTGATCGGCAACGGCGCGGGCCTGGTGATGTCCACGCTGGACGTGGTGGCCGAGGCGGGCCGCCGGCACGGCGGGGTCGCACCGGCGAACTTCCTCGACATCGGCGGCGGCGCGAACGCGCAGGTGATGGCCGACGGGCTGGGGATCATCATCGACGACCCCGCCGTGCGCTCGGTCCTCGTCAACGTCTTCGGCGGGATCACCGCGTGCGACCAGGTCGCGAACGGGATCGTCGACGCGCTGCGCATCCTCGGGTCCGACGCGTCGAAGCCGCTGGTCGTGCGCCTGGACGGCAACAGCGTCGACGCGGGCCGCACGATCCTCGCCGAGGCCGCGCACCCGCTCGTCACCATGATCGACACGATGGACGCGGCGGCCGACCGGGCCGCCGCGCTCGCGAACGCGGGAGCGTGAGATGGCCGTCTTCCTGACCGAGAGCTCCCGGGTGCTGGTCCAGGGCATGACCGGCAGCGAGGGGCGCAAGCACACCGCTCGGATGATCGCCGCCGGCACCACCGTGGTCGGCGGGGTCACGCCGGGTCGCGACGGCGAGGCCGTCGAGATCGGCGGCACCACGATGCCGGTGTTCGGCAGCGTCAAGACGGCCATGGCCGAGACCGGCGCCGACGTGTCGGTGGTGTTCGTGCCGCCACGCTTCGCGGGCGACGCGGTCACCGAAGCCGTCGACGCCGGGATCGGGCTCGCCGTCGTCATCACCGAGGGCATCCCGGTGCACGACACCGCCCGGTTCTGGGCCCGTGCCCAGGCAGCCGGCGGCACCACCCGGATCGTCGGACCCAACTGCCCCGGCGTGATCAGCCCTGGCCTCGCGCTGGCAGGCATCGTGCCCGCCGACATCACCGGGCCGGGCCCGATCGGGCTGGTCTCGAAGTCGGGCACCCTGACCTACCAGCTGATGCACGAGCTGCGCGACATCGGCTTCTCCACCTGTGTCGGCATCGGCGGCGACCCGATCGTGGGCACCACCCACATCGACTGCCTCGAGGCGTTCGAGCAGGACCCGCACACCCTGGCCATCGTGATGATCGGGGAGATCGGCGGCGACGCCGAGGAACGCGCGGCCGAGTACATCGCCGCGCACGTCACCAAGCCGGTCGTCGGCTACGTCGCCGGTTTCACCGCACCCGAGGGCCGCACCATGGGTCACGCGGGCGCGATCGTCTCGGGTTCCTCGGGCACTGCCGAGGCCAAGAAGGTGGCGCTGGAGGCCGCGGGTGTGCGCGTCGGGCTGACGCCCACCGACACCGCGGACCTGATGCGATCCGTGCTGGCCGAGCTCGGCAGTGCGGTCGCCTGACCCATGCCGGAGCTTCGCTACGACGTCAACCTGTCCATCCTGTTCACCGAGCTGCCCCTGCTGGAGCGGCCCGCAGCGGCGGCCGCGGCCGGGTTCGACGCCGTCGAGCTCTGGTGGCCGTTCCCCGAGCCCGCGCCCCCGGACCGGCAGCTCGACGAGCTGCGGCGGGCACTCGCCGACGCCGGCACCCGGCTCGTCGGGCTCAACTTCGACGCCGGCGACATGTCCGCAGGTGAGCGCGGGCTGCTCTCGCGGCCCGACGGCAGTGCCCGCTTCCGGGAGAACATCGACGTGGCCGTCGGGTTCGCCGAGGCGACGGGCTGCACGACGCTTGAACGCGCTCTACGGCAACCGCGACCCGAAGGCCGGCGGGGCGGTGCAGCGCGAGCTGGCCGTGGAGAACCTCGTGCTCGCCGCCGGCGCGGCCGCGCGGATCGGCGCCACGGTCGTGATCGAGGCACTGAACGCGATCGAGAACCCGGACTACCCGATCACGTCGTCGGACGAGGCGCTGCAGCTCGTCGAGCACCTGCGCTTCACCCACGGAATGCGCAACGTCGCCTTCCTCGCCGACCTCTACCACCTCGCCCGCATGGGCGAGCCGGTCGAGAAGCTCGTGGCGACCCGATCCGGCGACTTCGGGCACGTGCAGCTCGCCGACACCCCCGGCCGCGGCCAACCCGGCACGGGTGACCTCGACGTCACCGAGGTGCTGGATCGCCTGGCCGCCAGTGGATACGACGGCTGGGTCGGGCTGGAGTACCGGCCCGTCGGGCCCAGCGCCGACAGCTTCGAGTGGCTGCCGCAGCACCTGCGCGCTGCCGGAAAGAGAGTTCGATGATGGTGCCGACGATCGGTTTCGTGGGGCTCGGCATCATGGGCGCGCCGATGGCCCGGAACCTGGTCCGGGCGGGCTACCGCGTCGTCGGCCACGATGTGAGCCCCGCACGCGTCCGGCAGCTCGTCGCCGAGGGCGGCTGGGCGGCGGATTCGGTGGCCGCGGCGACCGACGCCGATTTCGTGATCACGATGCTGCCCGACTCGCCGCAGGTGGAAGAAGTCGTGCTCGGGCCCAAGGGCGTGCTCGAGCACGCCAAGCCCGGCCTGGTGCTCATCGACATGAGCACCATCCGCCCGCAGACGTCCCTGCAGGTGGCGCGCCAGGCGGCTGACCGGGGCGTCCGCGCGCTCGACGCCCCGGTCAGCGGCGGCGAGAAGGGCGCTGTCGACGGCACGCTCTCGATCATGGTGGGCGGTGCGGCCGAGGACGTCGAGGCGGCCCGTCCGGTGCTCGACATGGTGGGGAAGACCGTGGTCCACGTCGGGCCGAGCGGGGCCGGGCAGACCGTCAAGGCCGCCAACCAGCTCGTCGTCGGTGGCACGTACGCGCTGATCGCGGAGGCGATCGTGCTGCTGGAGGCGTCCGGCGTGGACGCGGGCCCGGCCCTGGACGTCCTGGCGGGCGGGCTGGCCGGCAGCCGGATCCTCGAGCTGAAGCGTGCGTCGATGGTGGCCCGCGAGTTCGCCCCCGGTTTCCGCATCGACCTGCACCACAAGGACATGGGCATCGCCGTGGACGCGGCGAGGACGGCCGAGGTGGCGTTGCCGGTGACGGGGCTCGTCGCCCAGCTCGTCGCGTCGGCCAGAGCACTGGGCCACGGCGCCCTCGACCACTCCGCGCTGCTGCTCGTGGCAGAGACCATTTCGGGAAGGAACCACCGATGAGCGAGATCCCGTGCATGGAGGCCGTCGTCGCGGTGCTGGAGTCGGAGGGCGTCGACACCGTGTTCGGCATCCCCGGCGCGGCGATCCTCCCGCTCTACGCTGCGCTGCAGCACAGCGGCATCCGGCACCTCACCGTGCGCCATGAGGAGGGCGGCACCCACTCCGCCGACGGCTGGGCCCGCGCCACCGGCAAGGTGGGCGTCACGATCGGCACGTCCGGCCCGGCCGGCACCAACATGATCACCGGCCTGTACACGGCGATGGCCGACTCGATCCCGATCATCTGCATCACCGGGCAGGCGCCCCGCAACAAGCTGCACCAGGAGTCGTTCCAGGCGGTCGACATCGTCGAGATCGCCAAGCCGGTGACGAAGTGGGCCGTGCAGCTCAAGGAGCCCGGGCAGGCGGCGTGGGTGTTCCGCGAGGCGTTCCGCATCGCGCGTTCCGGGCCGGCCCGGGCCGGTGCTGATCGATCTCCCGCTCGACGTGCAGCGCGGGACGTGCATCTACGACCCGGCGCTGGACGCCCCGCTGCCCGTCGACGTCCCGGTGCCGCGCCCGGAGCCGGTCGCGGCGGCGATCCGCATGCTGCTGGCGGCGGAACGGCCGCTGATCCTCGCCGGCGGCGGTGTGATCGGCGCCGACGCGTGCGCGGAGCTGCGCGAGCTCGCCGAGCACCTGCAGGTGCCGGTGCAGGTCACGCTCATGGGCAAGGGCGCGTTCCCCGAGGACCATCCGCTGTTCGCGGGCATGGCCGGGATCCAGACCCAGACCCGCTGGGGCAACGCGGCGTTCCTCGAGAGCGATCTCGTGCTCGCCGTCGGCGCCCGCTTCGGTGACCGGCACACCGGCGACCTGGAGACCTACCGCCGCGGCCGCCGCTTCATCCACATCGACATCGAGCCCACCCAGCTCGGCCGGGTGTTCACGCCGGACCTCGGCATCGTCGGGCACGCCCGCCCCGCGCTGGCCGCGCTCGGCGAAGCGGCGCGCGCCCGGGTGCCGGCCCGGGCCCCGGACGCGTGGGTGGACCGGGTCGCGCAGCTGCGCAGCACGCTGCTGCGCCGCGACGACTTCGACGACGTCCCGATCAAGCCGCCGCGCGTCTACCGCGAGCTGAACGAGTACTTCGGCCCCGACACGACGTTCGTCACCGCCATCGGGCTGTACCAGATCTGGTCCGGGCAGTTCCAGCACACGTTCCGGCCGCGGCACTACCTGGTCTGCGGCCAGGCCGGACCGCTGGGCTGGGAGATCCCGGCCGCGATCGGCGTCAAGTGCGCCTATCCGGAGCGGCCGGTGGTCGTGGTCGTCGGCGACTACTCCTTCCAGTTCCTGATGGAGGAGATCGCCGTCGCGGCCCAGTACCGGATCCCGTTCGTGATAGTCATGGTCAACAACGAGTACCTGGGGCTGATCCGGCAGGCCGAGCTGGGCTACGACATGAACTACGCCGTCGACCTGCACTACGGGGAGGGCGGCATCGACCACGTCACGCTCATGGAGGCATTCGGGTGTCCGGCTCGGCGCGTGGACCAGCCGGGCGACATCGCCGAAGCGCTGGCGTGGGCCCAGCTCGCGTCGGAGACGATGCAGCTGCCCGTGCTCGTCGAGGTGATGGTGGAGCGCGAGGCCAACGCCGCGATGGGTCCGTCGCTCGACGCGATCAAGGAGTTCGAGCCGGCGCCCGACCTCGTGGAGGCACGGCCGGCGCGCTAGCGCCTCGAACGGCACACCACGACCGTGGTGTGCCGTTCGTGTGTCAGATCAGGTGCCCGGTGGTGACGTCGACGTGGCCCGGGACCTCGTCGTGCACATCGCCGACGGTGAGCGTCCCGGCCGGCTCGACGAGCAGCACGCTCGCCCCCTCCTTCGATGACGGCTTGTGGAACGTGCCCCTCGGCACGACGAGCACCTGGCCGCGGCTCAGGGTGACCACGCGCTCCTGCGGGTCACGCAGTCCGATCTCGATCTCGCCGTCGAGGACCAGGAAGAACTCGTCCGTGTCCTGGTGGACGTGCCAGACGTGCTCGCCGGCGAACCGGGCGAGCCGGATGTCGTAGTCGTTGACGCGGGTGACGATCCGCGGGCTCCAGGCGTCTTCGAAGCTCGCCAGGACGTCGTCGAGGTCGATCGGATCCATGCCGACGATCCTGCGCCTGGATCATCGCGCTCAGGAGTGCTACGAATCGCACATGTCGCAAGGATCCTCGCACCGGATCGCGGCGATCGTGACCGCGGACTCGAACCCGTTCGAGATGGGCGTGGCCACCGAGCTGTTCGGGCTGCGGCGGCCCGAACTGGACCGGCCCTGGTACGACTTCACGCTCTGCGCCGCGTCGCCGGACGTTCGGATGAACCTCGGCATGTTCACGCTCACCGGCGTCGCCGGGCTCGAGGCCGCCGACGCGGCGGACACGCTGATCGCGCCGGCCCGGCCGAACACCGGCGTGCCGACGGACCCCGCGGTCGTCGCGGCGATCCGCCGGGCCGCGGAGCGGGGTGCCCGGCTGGTCAGCTTCTGCACCGGCGCGTTCGCGCTCGCCGAGGCGGGCGTGCTCGACGGCAGGCGCGCGACCACGCACTGGCAGTGGGCGGCGGAGTTCGCCGAGCGCTTCCCGAACGTGCGCTGGGAGCCGGACGTGCTGTTCGTCGACGAAGGCGACGTCCTCACCTCGGCGGGCAGCGCGGCAGCCCTCGATCTCGGCCTGCACATCATCCAGCGCGATCACGGCGCCGAGGTCGTCAACGCGGTCAGCCGCCGGCTGGTGTTCACCGGCCACCGCGACGGCGGCCAGCAGCAGTTCATCGCACGACCGGTCCCTGAGGTGCCGGACACCTCACTCGCACCCGTGCTCGCCTGGGCGCTGGGCCGCCTGGACCAGCCCCTGACCGTCGGCGAGCTCGCGGCCCGGGCGGCGGCCAGCCCGGCGACGCTGCACCGGAGGTTCCGTGCCGAGCTGGGTACGACGCCGCTGGCGTGGCTGACGACGGAACGGGTCACGCTGGCCTGCCGCCTGATCGAGCGCGGCGAGCTGCGCCTCGACCGGGTGGCCGAGGCGAGCGGCCTCGGGACGGCGGCGAACCTGCGGCTGCAGCTGCGCCGCCACACCGGCCTCAGCCCCAGCGCCTACCGCCGGCGCTTCGGCCCGGCCGCCTGACGCGCCGGGCCGCAGCCACGGACCTGGTTGCGGCCCGACGGTCGTCAGGACGCCGCCGCGACCTCCTGGTTGAGCAGGTCGGCCAGTGCGGTGATCGACCGCAGGGTGGGCACGTCCGCGCCGGTCAGGTCGGCGATCTCGACCACGGCCGAGAGCAGCACGTCGAGCTCCATCGGCCGGCCGCGTTCGAGGTCCTGCAGCGTCGACGTCTTGTGCTCGCCGGTGCGCTCGGCACCGGCCAGGCGCCGCTCCACGGAGATCTCGGGCCGGGCGCCGACCCGGGTGGCGACGTCGAGGGTCTCCTCCATCATCGTCGCCACCAGTGCACGGGTGCCGGGGTGCCGGCAGATGCCGGCCATGGTCGCGCGGGTGAGCGCGCTGAGCGGGTTGAACGCGATGTTGCCCATCAGCTTGATCCAGATGTCGTTGCGGATGTCGGGCTCGACCGGGCACTTGAGCCCGCCCTCGACCATCGCGTCGGCGAACTCGGTGCACCGCGCCGACACCCCGCCCGCGGGCTCGCCGATGGAGAACCTGGTGCCTTCCAGGTGCTGCACGACGCCGGGCGCCGAGAGCTCGGTGGCCGCGTAGACCACGCACCCGATCGCGCGCTCCAGCGGCAGCGCCGCGGTGACCGCGCCGCCCGGGTCGACGCTCTCCAGCCGGGTGCCCTCGTACGGGCCGGCGAGCTTGTGGAAGTACCACCACGGGATGCCGTTCTGCGCGGCGATCAGCGTGGTCCGCTCGTGCAGCAGGGGCGCCACCATCGGCCCTGCCGTCGCGTAGGCGTGCGCCTTCACGCCGAGGACGACGTGGTCGACGGGCCCGATCTGCGACGGGTCGTCGGTGGCGTGCGGGTGGGCGACGAAGTCGCCGCGCGGACTCACCACGTGGACTCCGTTGGCCCGCAGGGCTGCGAGGTGCGGGCCGCGAGCGACCAGGTGCACCTCGACTCCCGCGCGGCAGAGGGCCGCTCCGACGTATGCGCCGATCGCACCGGCGCCGAGCACAGCAACCTTCATGTACGTCTCCTCAGTTGTATGCGGTAGACAGTATGCAATCTGCGGAGGGCTCTGGACAACAGTCGTCGGCAGGAGTACCAATTCTCATACGGTATGCAGTATGCGAAGCCCCTAGACGACGAGGAGTCGACGCCCCCATGACCCAGACAGTCCCTGGCAGCAGCACCGCGCGGAGTACGGCCGTTGCCGCCGCGGAGACGACGATCTCCGGCGGGCACCTGGTCGCGAAGGCACTGAAGGCCGAGGGCGTCGACACGATCTTCACCCTCTGCGGCGGCCACATCATCGACATCTACGACGGCTGCGTCGACGAGGGCATCGCCGTGATCGACGTCCGACACGAGCAGGTCGCCGCGCACGCCGCCGACGGCTACGCCCGCATCACCGGCCGTCCCGGCTGCGCCGTGGTCACGGCCGGACCCGGCACCAGCGACGCCGTCACCGGCGTCGCCAACGCCCTACGGGCCGAGAGCCCGATGCTGCTCATCGGCGGCCAGGGCGCGCTCACGCAGCACAAGATGGGCTCGCTGCAGGACCTGCCGCACGTCGACATGATGACGCCGATCAGCAAGTTCGCCGCGACCGTGCCGAGCACCGCCCGCGTGGCCGATCTCGTCTCGATGGCGTTCCGCGAGTGCTACAACGGCGCTCCCGGCCCGTCGTTCCTGGAGATCCCGCGCGACGTGCTCGACGCCAAGGTGCCGGTCGAGCAGGCCCGCATCCCCACTGCGGGCGCCTACCGCGCGTCCACGAAGTCGATCGGCGACCCGGCCGCCATCGAGAAGCTCGCCGAGCTGGTCTCGCGCGCCGAGAAGCCGTGCGTGCTGCTCGGCAGCCAGGTCTGGACCTGCCGCGCGACCGACGCCGCCCTCGAGTTCGTGCGCACCCTGAACGTGCCGGCGTTCATGAACGGGGCGGGCCGCGGCACGCTCCCGCCCGGCGACCCGATGCACTTCCAGCTCGCCCGCCGGCACGCCTTCAACGAGTCCGATCTCATCATCATCGTCGGCACCCCGTTCGACTTCAGGATGGGCTACGGCCGGCGCCTCTCGCCGACGGCGAAGGTGGTGCAGATCGACCTCGACTACCGCACCGTCGGCAAGAACCGCGACATCGACCTCGGCATCGTCGGCGACGCCGGCGCCGTGCTCTCGGCCGTCACCGCCGCGGCAGGTGGGCGCGCGCACCCGTCCCGCTCGTCGTGGATCGCGGAGCTGCGCGCCGTCGAGGACGTCGCGTACGCCAAGCGGCTGCCCCGCCAGCACTCCGACGCGTCGCCGATCGACCCGTACCGGCTCGTGCACGAGATCAACGAGTTCCTCACCGAGGACTCGATCTACATCGGCGACGGCGGCGACATCGTCACGTTCTCCGGCCAGGTCGTGCAGCCGAAGTCGCCGGGTCACTGGATGGACCCGGGCCCGCTGGGCACGCTCGGCGTCGGCGTCCCGTTCGTGCTCGCGGCCAAGCACGCACGCCCGGACAAGGAGGTCGTCGCGCTGTTCGGCGACGGCGCCTTCAGCCTCACCGGCTGGGACTTCGAGACGCTCGTGCGCTACAACCTCCCGTTCGTCGGGATCGTCGGCAACAACTCGTCGATGAACCAGATCCGCTACGGGCAGGCGCAGAAGTACGGCGAGGACCGCGCGCGCGTCGGCAACACCCTCGGCGACGTCCGCTACGACCTGTTCGCCCAGATGCTCGGCGGGTACGGCGAGGAGGTCCGCGACCCCGCCGACATCGCACCCGCGCTGCAGCGCGCCCGCGAGTCCGGGAAGCCCTCGCTGATCAACGTCTGGGTCGATCCCGACGTCTACGCGCCCGGAACCATGAACCAGACCATGTACAAGTGAGGACGGCCAGCTCATGAGCGCTCTTGCCGGAATTCGCATCCTCGACATGACGCACGTGCAGTCCGGGCCGTCGGCCACGCAGATCCTCGCGTGGCTCGGCGCGGACGTGGTGAAGCTCGAAGCCCCCACCGGCGACATCACGCGCAAGCAGCTGCGCGACCTGCCCGACGTCGACAGCCTCTACTTCACGATGCTCAACTGCAACAAGCGCAGCATCACGCTCAACATGAAGAGCGACGAGGGCAAGGAGCTCTTCACCAGGATGGTGCAGGAGTCCGACGTCCTCGTGGAGAACTTCGGGCCCGGCGCGGTCGACCGCATGGGCTTCACGTGGGACCGCCTCCAGGAGCTCAACCCGCGGCTGATCTACGCCTCCATCAAGGGGTTCGGCGAGGGCCCGTACACGCACTACAAGGCGTACGAGGTGGTCGCGCAGGCGATGGGCGGCTCGATGTCGACCACCGGCTTCGAGGACGGCCCCCCGGTCGCGACCGGCGCGCAGATCGGCGACTCCGGCACCGGCATGCACGCCGTCGCAGGCATCCTCGCCGCCCTTGTGCAGCGGGGCACCACCGGCCGCGGGCAGCGCGTCACCGTCGCGATGCAGCACGCCGTGCTCAACCTGTGCCGCGTGAAGCTGCGCGACCAGCAGCGGCTGGCGCACGGCCCGCTCGCCGAGTACCCCAACGAGCAGTTCGACGACGCCGTGCCGCGGTCGGGCAACGCGTCCGGGGGCGGCCAGCCCGGCTGGGCGGTGAAGTGCGCGCCCGGCGGTCCCAACGACTACATCTACGTGATCGTGCAGCCGCCGGGATGGGCCCCGATCAGCAAGCTGATCGGCCGGTCCGACCTCACCGACGATCCCGAGTGGAGCACGCCGGAGGCGCGGCTGCCCAAGCTCGGCAAGATGTTCCAGCTCATCGAGGAGTGGTCGATCAACCTCGACAAGTACGACGTGCTGGCGCAGCTCAACGCCCACAACATCCCCTGCGGGCCGATCCTGTCGACCAAGGAGCTGATCGAGGACGCGTCGCTCGCCGAGAACAACATGATCGTGACCGTCGAGCACCCCGAGCGCGGGTCGTTCACCACCGTCGGTTGCCCGATCAAGCTCTCCGACTCGCCAGTGAAGGTGGACTCCTCGCCGCTGCTCGGACAGCACAACGAGGACGTCTACGTCCGTGAGCTGGGCGTCGACCCGGAACGGTTCGCGCAGCTCCAGCAGGCCGGAGTGATCTGACATGGCTCATGACAAGCAGACCGTCCAGGACGTGCTCGACAAGGCACGCGCCGAGGGCCGTGAGTCACTCACCGCGCCGGAGGGTCGCCGGCTCTGCCAGGCCTACGGCATCCCGGTGCCCGGCGAGGGTCTGGCCACAACGGCCGACGAGGCCGTCATGCTCGCCGCGCAGCTCGGCGGGCCCGTCGCGATGAAGATCGTGTCGCCGGACATCCTGCACAAGACCGAGGCGGGCGGTGTCAAGATCGGCGTCACCGGCGAGTCCGACGTGCGCACGGCCTACGACGAGATTCTCGCCAACGCCGGGCGCTACGACGCCGACGCGTCCATCGACGGCGTGCAGGTGCAGCAGATGCTGTCCGGCGGTCACGAGGTGATCATCGGCGCCACCACCGACCCCACGTTCGGCAAGGTCGTGGTGTTCGGGCTCGGCGGGGTGCTCGTCGAGGTGACGAAGGACGTCACGTTCCGGCTGGCCCCGATGGACCTGCCGACGGCGCACTCGATGCTCGACTCCATCGCCGCCGCCGAGGTGCTCAAGGGCGTCCGCGGCGCCGAGCCGGCCGACGCCGACGCGCTCGCCGACGTGATCGTGCGGCTGTCGGAGCTGGTGGGCGACTTCCCCGAGATCCGGGAGGTCGACCTCAACCCGGTGTTCGCGCGCCCCGACGGCGCCTCCGCCGCCGACGTGCGGATCCTGCTCGAGACCGGCGCCGTCACCGAGCCGGTGCAGCACTCACCCGAGGAGATCCTCGAGGTGATGAACAAGCTGATGCATCCGCGCTCCGTCGCCGTGATCGGCGCGTCCAACGAGGCCGGCAAGATCGGCAACTCGGTGATGCGCAACCTCGTCGACGGCGGCTACGCGGGCGAGATCTACCCGATCAACCCCAAGGGCGGTGACGTTCTCGGGCGCACGGCCTACGCTTCGATCGGCGACGTTCCCGACGACGTGGACGTCGCTGTGTTCGCGATCCCGGCGAAGTTCGTGGTCGGCGCGGTGCGCGAGGTCGGCGCGAAGGGCGTGCCGGTCGCCGTGCTCATCCCCTCGGGGTTCGCCGAGACCGGCAACGTGGAGCTGCAGGAAGAGCTCGTGGCCGCCGCGCGGGAGTCCGGGGTGCGGCTGCTCGGGCCCAACATCTACGGCTACTACTCGACGCACGACAACCTCTGTGCCACGTTCTGCACACCGTTCGACGTCAAGGGCGGCGTCGCGCTGACCTCGCAGAGCGGCGGCATCGGCATGGCCATCCTGGGCTTCGCCCGCAGCACCAACACCGGTGTCTCGGCGATCGTCGGGCTGGGCAACAAGTCCGACATCGACGAGGACGACCTCCTCACGTTCTTCGCGACCGACGACAACACCACGTGCGTCGCGATGCACCTCGAGGACCTCAAGGACGGCCGGGCGTTCGTCGCCGCGGCGCAGGCCACCACACCCCACAAGCCGGTGGTGGTGCTCAAGGCCGGACGCACGGCGTCGGGCGCGCGGGCGGCCAGCTCGCACACCGGCGCGCTCGCCGGCGACGACAAGGTCTACGACGACATCCTGCGCCAGGCGGGTGTCGTGCGGGCGTACGGGCTCAACGACATGCTCGAGTACGCGCGCGGCCTACCCGTGCTGCCCACACCCCAGGGCGAGAACGTCGTCATCATCACCGGTGCCGGCGGCTCGGGAGTGCTGCTCTCCGACGCCTGCGAGGCCAACGGCCTGAGCCTGATGGAGATCCCACCCGATCTCGACGCGGCGTTCCGGGCGTTCATCCCGCCCTTCGGCGCGGCCGGGAACCCGGTCGACATCACCGGGGGCGAGCCGCCGAGCACGTACGAGGCGACGATCCGCCTCGGGCTCGAGGACCCGCGGATCCACGCGCTGATCCTGGGCTACTGGCACACGATCGTCACTCCGCCCATGGTGTTCGCCGAGCTCGTCGCGAAGGTCATGGCGGAGGCGCGAGCCAACGGGATCGACAAGCCCGTGGTGGCCTCGCTCGCCGGCGACACCGAGGTCGAGCAGGCGAGCCAGTACCTCTACGAGCACGGCGTCGTCGCCTACCCGTACACGACCGAGAAGCCGGTCGCGGTGCTCGGCGCCAAGTACCGCTGGGCCCGCGCGGCGGGCCTGCTGCACCCCTGACAGAGCAAGTCCGAGGAAGAGGCAAGTACCGATCGCCCGTGCACTGAACCGTCAAAGGAGACGGCGTGACGACGACCGCACAGCCCTACCGTGAAGTGACCGACGACAACGGTCGGATCTATCGGGTCGGTGAATCCGACATCGACATCATGGGCCGCAAGCGCCGGTGGATGGTCATCCTGCCCTGGATCGGCATGATGGCCATCAGCTCGGCCGAGTACGCGTTCGCCTCTGCGGAGGACACGCTGCACGAAGCCCACCACTGGGACAGCCTGCACATCTTCTGGCTGCTCGGGGTGTGGGTGTTCTTCCAGGCCGCGGTGGCGTTCCCGGCCGGGAAGCTCCGCGAGAGCGGCAAGCTACCGGCGCGCTGGGCGATGGTCCTCGGTGCGGTGGGCACCCTGCTCGGGTACCTCTCGCTCGCCTACGCGCCGCACGTGATCGTCGCCTACATCGGGTTCGGGATGTTCAGCGGCATGGGCGCGGGCATGGTCTACGCGACCTGCGTGAACATGGTCGGGAAGTGGTACCCGGAACGCAAGGGTGGCAAGACCGGCTTCGTCAACGGCGGTTTCGCCTACGGATCCGTCCCGTTCGTGTTCATCTTCACCGGCTTCATGGATGTGGGGAACTTCCGCTGGGTCCTGGTCGCGGTCGGCGTCTTCCTGGCCGCGGTGGTGGCCGTGGTCGGCTACTTCTTCCAGGACCCGCCGAAGAACTGGTGGCCGGCAGAGATCGACCCGCTGCAGCCGCCGACCGACCGCCGGGCCCGGCGCGCGCTCGCGATGAACCCGCCCGCCGTGCGGCAGTACACGCCGAGGGAGGCCTGGCAGACCGGCCGGGTGGCCCTGATGTGGTTCTGCCTGCTGTGCACCTCGGGCGTGAACATCTTCGGCATCGCCTTCCAGGTGGACATCGGGAAGGAGGCCGGCTTCGCCGGCGGCATCGTGGCCACGGCGATGTCGCTCAAGGCCATCGTCAACGGCACCGGGCGCGGTGTGATCGGCTGGCTGTCGGACCTGTTCGGCCGCAAGCGGTGCCTGATCTTCGTCTGCATCGTGCTCGGCCTCTCGCAGTACGGCATCCTGTGGGCCGCGAACGACCAGAACCTCGTCATGTTCCTGGTCTTCTCCAGCATCTCCGGGTTCGGCGGTGGTGCGATCTTCCCGATGTTCGCGGCGATGACCGCCGACTACTTCGGCGAGAACAACAACGCCTCCAACTACGGGCTCGTCTACAGCTCCAAGCTGGTGTCGGGGCTGCTCGGCTCCGGCATGGGCGCGGTGGTCGTGGCGAACTGGGGCCACAGCGGGGCCTTCACCCTGGCCGGCACGATCTCGCTGTTCGCCGCGTTCGTCGCGCTGTTCCTGACCCAACCGGGGCGGCCGAACACGCCGCTCCTGGGTCCGTCCGAACCGGTGCCGGTCGGGCTGAACAAGGACTGAGTTCCTAGATCGCCGAGAGCGTGGTGCCCCTCCGCCGAGGGGCACTACGCTCTCGGCGTGGCCGAGGTGCGACCGCAGCTGTCCGATGTCGAGCAACGGGTGCTCGGTGCGCTGCTGGAGAAGCAGCGCACCGTTCCGGCGAGCTATCCGCTCACCCTCAACTCGTTGCGCTCCGCGTGCAACCAGACGAGCAACCGGGATCCGATCACCGACTACGACGACCCGTTGCTGCAGTCGACGCTCAAGGAACTGCGGGACCGCGAGCTGGTGCGGCCGGTGTGGACCGGCGCGGGCTCGCGGGTGATGAAGTTCCACCAGCGGCTCGAGGAGCACCTCGGGGTCGGCGAGGCCGAGCTGGCGGTGCTGACCGTGATGCTGCTGCGCGGCCCGCAGGCCCCCGGCGAGCTGCGGAGCCGGACCGCGCGGCTGCACCCGTTCGCCGACCGCGCCGAGGTGGAGGCCACGCTCCGCGGGCTCGCGGAGCTCGACGATCCCCTCGTCATCGAGCTGGAGCGCAAGCCGGGCCAGCAGGATCCGCGCTGGGCGCACCTCCTCGGCCCGCTGCCGGAGTCGGTGTCACCCCCGCCCACGCACGTCGATCGCGACGCCGTCATCGCCGAGGGCACCGAGGTCCGCGACGCCCGCGTGCGGACCGGGTACGACGCCGCCGCCGCCGGTTACGCGCTCGAGCTGTCGGACGAGCTGGAGCACAAGCCGTTCGACCGCTGGTTGCTCGACCGCGTCGCCGCCGAGGCCGACGGCGGCCCCGTCGCGGACGTCGGCACCGGTCCGGGACACATCGCCGCCCACCTCGCGGTGGCCGGCGCCGAGGTCGTCGGCGTCGACCTGTCGCCCGTGATGATCGACGAGGCCCGGGGCCTGTTCCCGGACGTCGAGTTCCAGGTGGGCGACCTCACGACCATGCTGCGCCCGCGTGCGGCGGCCGGCTGGTCGGCCATCACCGCCTGGTACGCGTTCGTGCACATGGCCACCTCCGAGCTCCCGGAGGTGCTCGCCGGCCTCGCCCGGCTGCTGGTCCCCGGCGGCCGGCTGGCGTTCGCCCTGCACGCCGGCGAGGCCGTGTGGCACGTCGACGAGCTCGGTGGTGCACCCGTCGACCTCGACTTCGTGCTGCACGACGCGCGGGAGGTGGTCGAGGCCGTCAACGCCGCCGGGCTGGTGGACGTCGAGTGGTACCTCAGATCCCCGCTCCCCGACGTGGAGGCGCCCACCGAACGCCTCTACGTGATGGCGCGCCGAGCCACGTAGATGAAGTCGGATCGACGGCTCCCGCGACGAGGCATGATCACCGGACGGGGAGCTCAGGCGACATTTTTTTGTCGCGCTGTGACCTCAAAGCGCGATCAAGGGCCGCTCGACGGCCGATAATGCGCGCGAACGGCACACACGGTAGTTCCTGTGATGTGCCGTTCGCGCGCGTGATCGCGGTATCCGCGGGATGGCCCGGGCGTTCGCGATCGAGCCTGCGGAGCCGATGATCCCCAGCTCGCCGAGGTCGCGCACGCAGACTGGGCGCACGGCCGGACGGTCTGCCGGATGCCGAGGCCGAGCACGAACGAATCCCTGGCGGAATTCGCACGCTCTTCTTACCTCATGGCAACCGTCGGACGTGATAACTGCCGGCCGTTCGGGAAGATCAGTGAACCGAATTCGACCACACCTTTTGCCTGCGTCTAACCCGGGCGTGGCCTGCGCAGATCTACAGTTGTGGCGCGAACATCGCGGCGATCGCCGCTGATTCCGGTGTCCCTTCCCGGGAACCGTCGTGCCCAGCGAAGGAATGCATCATGGTCAGCACCGACATCCATGCAACGGCCCACCGGGGAACGCGGACGGCGGCAGTGCTGGCGCCCCTCGGCGTGGCGATCGCGGTGCTCGTCGCGGTGGCGATCCACCTCGCGGCCCCGCTGCCGATCGCCTCGGCGGGCGCCCAGATCGCGCCCACTCCCAGCCCCGTCCCGTCGAACGGGTCCGCGATCTTCGAGATGGGGTTGTGGGTCCTGGGCGGCCTCCTGTTGGCCACCGTGCTGGCGTTCGCGATCATCGCCCGCCTGTCGCGGCACTCCGCGGGCGACGACCGCTGACGGGGCCTACTTCCGGACCGGGCTGATCGAGAGCGACATGCCGGCCAGGCCGCGCGAGCGCACCGCCAGGCCGTCGGCGATCTTCTTCAGCGCCGTGCCGCTGGCCGAATCGGGCGCGGCCAGTACGACCGGCGTGCCCTCGTCGCCGCACTCGCGCAGCCTGGGCTCCAGCGGCACCTGCCCCAGCAGCGGGACGGGTGCGCCGATCGCGCGGGTGAGCGAATCGGCCACGGTCTGGCCGCCGCC
The DNA here is from genome assembly GCA_963727745.1 of uncultured Actinomycetota bacterium. Taxonomy (GTDB): domain Bacteria; phylum Actinomycetota; class Actinomycetes; order Mycobacteriales; family Pseudonocardiaceae; genus Pseudonocardia. The sequence continues at coordinate 301,373 of CAVSHL010000010.1, read as the reverse complement.
GGAGCCGAAGACCTCCATGCGGGAGCCGTCGGGCAGCTCCATCCACGACATGTTCTCGATGACGCCGGCGAGCCGCTGGCGGGTCTGCAGCGCGATCGAGCCGGCCCGCTCCGCAACCTCGGCGGCTGCCATCTGCGGGGTGGTGACCACGAGCAGTTCCGCGTTGGGCACCAGCTGCGCGGTGGAGATGGCGATGTCGCCGGTGCCCGGCGGCAGGTCCAGCAGCAGCACGTCGAGATCGCCCCAGTAGACGTCGGCGAGGAACTGCTGCAGGGCCCGGTGCAGCATCGGGCCGCGCCACACCACCGCGTCGTTGCCGGCCGTGAACATGCCGATGGAGATCAGCTTCACGCCGTGCGCCTGCGGCGGCATCATCATGTTGTCGACCTTGGTGGGCCGGTCGCTGCAGCCGAGCATGCGCGGGATCGAGTGCCCGTAGATGTCGGCGTCGACCACCCCGACCGAGAGCCCACGGGCGGCCATCGCCGCGGCCAGGTTCACCGTGACCGAGGACTTGCCGACCCCGCCCTTGCCGGACGCGACGCAGAACACCCTGGTCAGCGAGCCCGGCTGGGCGAACGGGATCACCGGCTCCGCGCTGTCGCCGCGCAGCCCCTTGCGCAGCTCGGTGCGCTGCTCGTCGCTCATCACGTCGAGCTCGACGCGCACGTCGGAGATGCCGTCGATCTTCATGACGGCGTCGGTGACCCGCTTGGTGATGGTGTCGCGCATGGGACAGCCGGCCACGGTGAGGTACACGCCGACCTGCGCGATCCCACCGGCGACGGCCACGGATTTGACCATGCCGAGATCGGTGATCGGCTTGTGGATCTCCGGGTCCTCGACCGTGGCGAGTGCGGCGTGCACCGCCCGCTCGAGGCTGGTCGTGTTCTCGGTGGTGGACATCCGTGCCTTCCGTTCGCGGTCCCACCCATGTTACGTCCGTGCCGCAGGGGCCTCGGCGTCCGTAGCATCAGTGGGGAAGTGGGTCCGGGGGGACTCGCCCGCGAGTGGAGATGGGTGGACTCAGTGACAGAGGTAGCCGACCGGGTGGTCGCGGAGCGACGCATTCCGACGACCGACGAGCTCGCCACGTGGCGATGGTTCCTGCGGGCGCACGCCACGATCACGCGCGCGCTGGAGAACGAGCTGGAAGCCGAGGAGAAGCTCTCGCTGGCCTCCTACGACGTGCTGGTGCAGCTCGCGGAGGCGCCCGACCGGCGCCTGCGGATGACGGAGCTGGCCGACGCCGTGCTGCTGTCGCGCTCGGGGGTCACCCGCCTGGTGGACCGACTGGAGCGCATGGGGCTGGTGTCGCGCTGCCCGGTCGAGACGGACGGGCGCGGGGTGGCCGCCCGGCTGACCGATGCCGGCCTGGGCCGGCTGCGCCGGGCGTCGCGGTCGCACCTGACCGGCGTGCAGCGGCACTTCGTCGCGCGGCTCGACAAGGCCTCGCTGGAGTCGCTGGAGGCGATCAGCCGCCGCCTGGTCGGCTGACTTTCCCGCCGCGCGGGCGTTCCGCCGCGCCGAGGCGGTCGGCCAGCTTGTCCAGCTCGCCGCGCAGGTAGTCGCGGCTGGCCATCTCGCCGACGGCCAATCGCAGGGCGGCGAGCTCGCGGGCCAGGTACTCGGTGTCGGCCTTCGTGCGCTCTGCGCGCATCCGGTCCTCGTCCAGCGAGACCCGGTCGCGGTCGTCCTGCCGGTTCTGCGCCAGCAGGATCAGCGGCGCGGCGTAGGCGGCCTGGGTGGAGAACGCCAGGTTGAGCAGGATGAACGGGTACTGATCCCAGCGGTCCTGCACGGCGATCGTCACGTTCAGCCCGATCCAGAGGATGACGATGATCGTCTGGATCGCGAGGAAGCGGCCGGTGCCCAGGAACCGGGCGATGCGTTCGGAGAACCGCGCGAAGCTGTCAGGATCGAGCACCCAGCGGGTGCGGCTCGACCGGGGCTGGTCGAGGCGGCGGCGGCTCGACTCAGGCACCTTCGCTCGTTTCTTCCGCCAGCGCGGCGGTGATCTCCCGGATGTCCAGCTCGCCGGTCGGGTCGTCGTCCTCGGGCAGCTGCTCGCGCCAGTCGTCGGGCAGCAGGTGGTCGAGCACGTCGTCGACGGTGACGGCGCCCAGCAGGTGGTCCTCCGCGTCGACGACAGGGCCGGCGACCAGGTTGTAGGTGGCGAAGTAGCGGGTGATCTCGGCCAGCGTCGCGTCCGGGGACAGCTGGGCGAGGTCGACGTCGACGATGCCCGCGACCAGGTCGAACGGGGCCTCGCGCAGCAGGCGCTGGGTGTGCACGCAACCCAGGTAGCGCCCGGTCGGGGTCTCGCTGGGCGGCCGGCAGACGAACACCATGCTCGCGATGGCGGGACCCAGATCCGGGTTGCGCACACGCGCGAGCGCCTCGGCCACCGTGGCGTCGGGGCGCAGGATGATCGGCTCCGGGGTCATGAGCCCGCCCGCGGTGTCGGACGAGTAGGCCAGCAGCCGGCGCAGCGGGGCCGACTCGGCCGGTTCCATGTGCTGCAACAGGTGCTCGCGATCCGCGTCGGTCAGCTCGCCCAGCAGGTCGGCGGCGTCATCCGGAGACATGGCCTCCAGCACGTCCGCCGCGCGCTCGGCGTCCAGGTGCGCGATCAGCACCTGCTGGTCGGAGTCGGGCAGCTCCTCGAAGACGTCGGCCAACCGCTCGTCGTCGAGTGCGTCGACGACCTCGAACTGGCGCTTCTCCGGAAGCTCGGACAGCGCGGACGCGACGTCGGCCGGCCGCATCGTCTCGAAGACGGAGAGCAGCCCGGCCGTGCCCTGCCGGTCGGTGAGCGAGAGGCCGCTGGCCGCGGTCCAGGACACCACCTGGATCTGCCCCCGGCGGGAGAACGGGCCGCGGCGGCCGCGGACGGCCAGGCGGCCGACCACCCAGTCGCGCGAGCGCGTCTGCTCGATCGCGGCGTCCACGACGACGACGTGCTCACCGGACTCCGCCAGCTGCACGCGCGCATCGATCATCTGGCCGACGACGAGCGTCTCGTTGGGCCGCTGGTTGAACCCGCGCAGGCTCACCGAACCGGTGGTGAGCGTGACCGCGCTCGGGTCGATGCCCGCGACCCGCAGCATCGGCAGGAAGATCCGACGCCGGGTGGCCAGCTCGCAGACCAGGCCGAGGATCCGCGGCGGATGCGTGTCGACCCGCAACGATGCGACGAGATCGCGCACCTTGCCGATGCGCTCGCCGTCGGGGCCCACGATCGGCAGACCCACCATCGGCGCCACGAAGAGTCGCTCGCCGCCCATGTGCGGAGCCTAGTAGGCCGTCGCAGCTACAACGCGGGCCCTGGCGACGCCCAGGCACGCACCTCGCCGCGTTGGCGAAGCTCGACATACAACCCGGTATGCCTGCGCTCCGCCGCCTTGCGATGCACGCACCTGGACGCCGCCCCGACCCACGTTCCAGCTGCGACGACCTACCAGTCGCTGGGCTGATGGGGTCTGATTCGTTCACACCTGCACACGTTCTTCGGCAAAGCGGCCCGCATCGCGCACGCATTGCTCATGCTGGCGCCCTGTTCTGCGTGGCGAGGGGGAGACGTGCAGGTATCCAGGCCGTGGGTCGTGGCCGTGCTCCTCGTCGCGCTGGCGGCGTGGGCTCCGCCGGCCGTGGCCAACGCCGAGGACCGGACATGGCTCGACGGTCAAGCCCGTGCCGTGATGTCGATGTCCTACACGGACTTCATCACCTTCAAGGCATCCGATCGGGCCAGGGGCCTGCCGTTCGACTACTCCTCCGACGGCTGCACCAGCACCCCCGGTGGCCTGAAGCAGATCTTCGATCAGCCGTGCCAGTTCCATGACTTCGGCTATCGCAACTTCGGCAACGGGCTCCGGCTCGGGCGCGATGACACCACCCGTCGATGGATCGACGACCGGTTCTTCGAGGAGATGAAGCGGCTCTGCGGCGACGAGAATCCAGGTTGGAACTACCAGGGCAACCGGACGGTGTGCAACTACCAGGCGGAGGTGATCTACGGGCGGGTGCTGGGATTCGGACGGGATGCCTTCTTCGGGACCTGAGGCCGTCCCGACCTCGCGTGGGTGAGAAACCAATCACCTGGGGTGCCCTTCAGTGGCACGGCGTGCCAGCATCGGGGCGTCCTGCCGCCTCGCCGAGGAGTCGACCCGTGACCTCGCAGCTCCGCCCCCGCCGTTCGTGCCTCGCCGTTCCGGGATCGAGCCAGAAGTTCATCGACAAGGCTCGCACCCTCAACCCCGACCAGGTCTTCCTCGACCTGGAGGACGCGTGCGCGCCGCTGGCCAAGCCGGGAGCGCGCAAGACGATCGTCCAGGCGCTGAACGAGGGCGGCTGGGAGAACAAGATCCGCGTCGTGCGGGTCAACGACTGGACCACCGAGTGGACCTATCGCGACGTCACCGAGGTCGTCGAGGGCGCCGGCGCCAACCTGGACGCGATCATGCTGCCGAAGGTGCAGACGGCCGCGCAGGTCGAGGCGCTCGACATGCTGCTCACGCAGATCGAGAAGGCCATGGGCTACGAGGTCGGCAAGATCGCGATCGAGGCCCAGATCGAGAACGCCAAGGGCCTCATCAACGTCGACGCGATCGCCACCGCGTCCCCGCGCGTCGAGACCATCATCTTCGGTCCGGCCGACTTCATGGCGTCGATCAACATGAAGTCGCTGGTCGTGGGGGAGCAGCCGCCCGGCTACGACGTCGGCGACGCCTACCACCACATCCTCATGTCGATCCTCATGGCCGCCCGCGCGCACGACAAGCAGGCCATCGACGGCCCGTACCTGCAGATCCGCGACGTCGACGGCTTCACCCGCGTCGCCGGCCGCTCGGCCGCACTCGGCTACGACGGCAAGTGGGTGCTGCACCCCGGCCAGATCGACGCCGCCAACGAGACGTTCAGCCCCACGCAGAAGGACTACGACCACGCCGAGAACATCCTCGACGCCTACGAGTACTTCACCTCGGAGGCCGGCGGGAAGAAGGGCTCGGCGATGATCGGCGACGAGATGATCGACGAGGCCAGCCGCAAGATGGCGCTCGTGATCTCCGGTAAGGGGCGCGCCGCCGGCTTCGAGCGCCAGGACGTCTGGACGCCGCCGGAGCAGTAGCCCCCACCCGCGCTCGGCACGTCGAGCGCCGGAATACTTGTCCGGCAGCACGGGATGCGGGAGAAGTGGGGGCGGGATGGCTGATCGAGCACTGCAGTGGGGCCGGCAACTCGCGGGGAACCCGGCCGTGCGGGTGGTCGGCAGCAGCCTCGGCCCGATGATCACGAAGCTCACCGACAAGGCCAGGGAGCTGCTCGACCGGCGCCGGCCGGTCGTCGCCGTCACGGGCATCGCCGGGGTCGGCAAGACGGTGCTCACGTTCCAGCTGTGCGCCGCGAAGCGCGACTACCGGCCGGTCAAGAACGCGTCGGTGGTCGTCGAGCAGGTGTCGATGCGGACGGGCCTGACCGGCGTCCAGTTCCGGGTGGTGCCGGGTGGTCACGGGGCGTCCCGCAGCCGCGGGCTCGACGAGCTGTTCTACGAGAAGCCGGTGTCGGGGGTCGTGCACGTCGTTGCGAACGGCTTCACCACGCCGCGCCCGGACGACATCGGCCAGCGGCCGAGCACCCCGCCGACGATCGCGGAGCACCGCGCGCGCCAGCGGGAGCTGGAGGTCGAGGACCTTCGCGACACCGCGCACCACATCGCCACCCTGGTGCGCAGGCGCTCCGCCGACCCGATCTGGTTGATCATCGCCGTCGTGAAGAGCGACCTGCGGACCGCGGACGACGAGGACCCGCTGGAGCACTACTGGCGCGACCCGGACTCCCCGTTCGTGCAGCAGTTGCAGAAGCTGCGCCGCGAGGTGGGGGAACGCAATCTCACGCTCGACATCGTCACGGTGTCGAGCGTGCGGCAGGACTTCGTGCTCGGCTCGGAGACCGTGCCGAGCAGCGGATCGAACGCCGAGCGCGCCACGTCGCTGGACGAGCTGGCGGAGCGCATCAGGCAGATGAGCGGGCACGTGGCCTGATCAGAGCCTGATCACGGCAGCACGGCGACCGCTTCGATCTCGATCAGGATGTCGGGCTCGGCGAGGGTGGCCACGCCGATGAGCGTGACGGGCACGAGCACGCCACCGCCGAGCCGTCCGGCTGCGGCCGCCATCCCGGCTCCGAGGTCGGCCATGCGTTCCGGTGCCCAGTCGACCACGTACACCGTCAGCTTGGCGACGTCGGCGAGCTCCGCTCCCACCGCGGTCAACGCCGCGTGCACGTTGACCATGGCCTGCTCGGTCTGTGCCGCGAGGTCCCCGGCGCCGACGGGCGTGCCGTCGGCGGTGCGCGCGACCTGGCCCGCGACGTAGACGGTGCGGGTGCCGGTGGCCACCGCGACCTGCCGGTACATCTCGACCTGGGGCAGGCCGGGCGGGTTGAAGGTCTCTACGGGCATGGCGTCCTCCTGAGTTATAGCGCTGCTATGGAATGCAAGTTATAGCAGCGCTATGTATCCTCGGCAAGTGCCGCGCGCTGCTCCCGTCGCCGTCCGGATCGCCCTCGTCGAACGGGCGGCCGCGATGCTCGCCCGCCGCGAACCCGTCACCCTGCGGTCCTTGGTGGCCGGCACCGGGGTCTCGACGATGGCCGTCTACACCCACTTCGACGGCATGCCGGGGCTGTGGCGCGCCGTGCGGCACGAGGGCTTCGTGCGGCTGCTGGCGCGGTTCGCCGACATCCGCCGGACCGACGACGCCGTCCGGGATCTGGCCGCGCTGGGTGCGATCTACCAGGCGCACGCCCGTGAACAGCCCGACCTCTACCGCGCGATGTTCGACGACACCTACGGGCTGGACGACGCGGTCGTCCCGGACGCGGCCTTCGACACGCTGGTCGACGCGACCGCGCGGGCCGTCGCCGACGGCCGGTTCGACGTCAGGTGCGTGCCGCGCGATCTCGCCACCCGGTACTGGGCGATCGGCCACGGGCTGGCGATGCTTCGGCTCGGACTCGTGCTCGACGCGGATGCGTTGCCGGGCCATGCGCAGGCGCTGTCGGTGGCGCTCTTCACCGACGCGGGCGACGATCCGGACCGTTGCCGGGCTTCCGTGCTGGCCGGATGGGCAGGCGGGTGAGAACCTTCACTACCGCGTGCTAGATATGCCAAGCACGGCGATACTGCCTGGTGATACCCAGCGCCGGGAGGACATCACGATGGCCAAGCTCGCCCAGACCGCCGGTCTGACCGAGATCCAGCAGGAGATCCTGTCCACCGTCAGGACGTTCGTGGACAAGGAGATCATCCCGCACGCCACAGCGCTGGAGCACGCGGATGAGTATCCGCAGGACATCGTCGACGGGATGAAGGAGATGGGCCTGTTCGGGCTCACGATCCCGGAGGAGTACGGCGGCCTCGGCGAGTCGCTGCTGACCTACGCGCTGGTCGTCGAGCAGATCGCGCGCGGCTGGATGAGCGTCTCCGGTGTGATCAACACGCACTTCATCGTCGCGTACATGCTGATGCAGCACGGCACTCCCGAGCAGAAGCAGCGCTACCTGCCCGGCATGGCGGAGGGCGAGGTGCGCGGCTCGTTCTCGATGTCGGAGCCCGACCTCGGCTCCGACGTCGCCGCGATCAAGACCAAGGCCGTGGCCGACGGCGAGGACTTCGTCATCGACGGCGCCAAGATGTGGCTCACCAACGGTGGCACGTCGACGCTGACCGCGGTGCTGGTGAAGACCGACGAGGGCCAGCCCAAGCCGTATCAGAACCTCACGACGTTCCTGGTGGAGAAGCCGGTCGGCTACGGCGAGGTCGTCCCGGGCGTGATCATCCCCGGGAAGATCGACAAGATGGGCTACAAGGGCGTCGACACCACCGAGATGGTGTTCAAGGGCCACCGCATCTCCGGCGAGCAGATCCTCGGCGACAAGCGCGGCGGCGGGTTCGCCCAGATGATGGACGGTGTCGAGGTCGGCCGGGTGAACGTGGCCGCGCGCGCGTGCGGCATCTCGATCCGCGCGTTCGAGCTCGCCGTGGAGTACGCGCAGCAGCGCTCCACGTTCGGCAAGCCGATCGCCCAGCACCAGGCCATCGCGTTCAAGCTCGCCGAGATGGCCACCAAGGTCGAGGCCGCGCACCTGATGATGGTCAACGCCGCGCGGCTCAAGGACCGCGGCGAGCGCAACGACGTCGAGGCGGGCATGGCGAAGCTGATCGCCAGCGAGTACTGCGCCGAGGTCACCCAGGAGGCGTTCCGCATCCACGGCGGCTACGGCTACTCCAAGGAGTACGAGATCGAGCGCCTCATGCGCGAGGCGCCGTTCCTGCTCATCGGCGAGGGCACGTCCGAGATCCAGAAGACGATCATCAGCCGCGGGCTGCTGAAGGAGTACAAGTCGCGTTGACCACCACCGTGTCCCGAATGTGACGTGTGCGCAGTTCGGACACCACGTCAGGGTGTGGAACGTTGACAGGACAGCCGACCGTGAACACCATGCGTTTCGGACCATCGTCCTAGGAGATTTCCCGTGACCGCACCGTTCGGCGGGGCCGGACGCCCCGCGCCCGGACTGCCCAGCCTGCCCACGCCGCCCACCGGGTGGCCCGTGGGTTCCTACGCCACCTACGAGGAGGCACAGCGCGCCGTCGACCACCTGGCCGATTCCGACTTCCCCGTCCGCGACGTGACGATCGTCGGCGTCGACCTGATGCTCGTCGAGCGCGTCATCGGCCGGCTCACGTGGGGGCGGGTCCTGATGTCGGGGGCGCTGTCCGGCGCGTGGTTCGGTCTGTTCGTCGGCCTGCTGCTGACCTTCTTCACCCCGACCGGTCCGTCGTTCGGCCCGGTGCTGGTCGCGTTGGTCAGCGGCATCGTGTTCGGCGTGGTCTTCGCGGCCGTCGGCTACGGCGCCACGCACGGCCGGCGTGACTTCACCTCCGCCAGCCAGATGGTGGCCGGCCGCTACGACGTTCTGTGCCAGCCCCGCAACGCCGAGAAGGCCCGTGAGCTGCTGGCCAAGCTCGCCATGGGCACGACCGGCCAGGGGGCGTCCCCGGAGTGACCCCCCGTGGCGCCGGCAAGCGGGTCGACGCGACCAGCTTGATCAAGTCGTTCGACGCGAACGCGCGTACGTACGACCGGATGGTCGGCGCCAACAAGGGCTATCACCAGCACCTGCGCTTCTCCGCCCGCCGCATGGGGATCCCCGGCGGCGGCGCGGGGTTGCGGCTGCTCGACATCGGCTGCGGCACCGGCGCCTCCACCGCCGCGCTGCTCGACGCCGCCCCCGAAGCGGAGATCATCGCCGTCGACGCCTCCGGTGAGATGCTCGCCGAGGCCCGGCGCAAGACGTGGACCGGCAAGGTCCAGTTCGTGCAGGGCAACGTCGAGGACCTCGAACGCGCCCGCGTCACCGGCCCGTTCGACGGGATCATGGCGGCCTACCTGCTGCGCAACGTCGAGGACCCGAACGCGGCGCTGCGCGCCTTCTACGGCCTCCTCAAACCCGGCGCGCCGCTGGCCCTGCACGAGTACTCGGTGGCCGACTCGGTCCGCAGCAAGTTCGTGTGGACGATGGTGAGCTGGGGGGTCATCATCCCGCTCGGCAAGATCCGGGCAGGCGACGCCGGCCTCTACCGCTACCTGTGGCGCAGCGTCCTCGACTTCGACGGCGTCGAGGCACTGGCCACCCGCATGCGCGCCTGCGGCTTCGTCGACGTCCTGCACCAGACCATGCCGGGCTGGCAGCAGCACATCGTCCACACCTTCCTGGGCAGGCGCCCGCCCGGTGGCCCGGAGCCGGAGGAGGAGCCCCCGCCGGCCGGGTACGGCAACGACGCCCCCACCCCGCCGTCGGGCATCGACATGGCGAAGTAGCTCCGGGGTCCAGTTGTGTCAGCAAAGCCACCTTCAGGACGGATTCGGTCCTGAAAGTGGCTTTGCTGACAACTGAACCGGGGGCTAGCGTCGGCTCCGTGCACCGGACCTTCCTCAGCACTCCGCCCCCGCGCGCCTCCTAGGAGCGCGCCTCCCCTCGCCGGACGCCGTCTGCGTCCGGACCGCCGTGCATCTCGCACGGGGACTCCGCGTTCCTCCGCGTCCGCCCTCGGAGTCCTCAGGAGTGCTCTTCCATGCACGTGTCCTTCGTGCGCGCCGGTTCCGGCGTGCCCCTACTCGTCCTCGCCGGTGTGCTGTGGGGCACCGGTGGTCTGCTCGGGCAGGCGCTGGCCGCGGCGACCGGCCTGTCCGCGGTGGCCGTCGCCGGCTACCGCCTCGCCGTCGGCGGTCTGTTGCTGTGCGGGCACCTCGTCGCCACCGGCCGTCCGGTGCCCCGCTCCCGGGCCGCCTGGACGCGGGTGCTCGTCGTCGGCGTGCTCGCCGCGGTCTTCCAGGCCGGCTACTTCGTGGCGGTGCGCACCACGTCGGTGAGCCTCGCGACGCTCGTGACGATCGGTGTCGCACCCGTCGCGGTCCTCGCCGTGGAGCGGCTGGCCCGGCTGCGGCCGATCGGTCTGCGGTCGGTGCTGGGGGCCGGTGCGGCCGTGGCCGGGTTGGTGCTGCTCGTCGGCCCGGCCGGTGATCCGGGGCCCGGGCTGCTGGCCGCGGTGGCCGCCGGATGCGCGTTCGCGCTGGTGACGGTGCTGTCGGCCCGTCCGGTGGCCGGCCTCGACGCTGCGGCGACGATCGGGCCCGCGTTCGTCGTCGGCGGGGCGCTGCTGCTGCCGGCGGCGGCACTGATCCCCGGCGGGGTCGGGTTCGCGCCCTCGCCGCAGGCACTGCTCCTGCTCGCGCTGTTCGCCGTCGTACCGACGGCACTGGCCTACACGGCCTACCTCGCCGGCCTGCGCACCGCGCCCGCAGGCGTGGGGGCGGTGCTGGCGCTGCTGGAGCCGCTGACGGCCGCGGTGCTGGCCGCGGTCCTGCTGGGGGACCGGATCGGCCTGCTCGGCTGGGTGGGCGCGGCGGTGCTGTGCTGCGCGGTCATGGTTGCCGCAGGCGACGGGGCTCGCTACCGGACCGCGCCGGACCGCACCGCGTAGCGGCGTTCGGCGTAGGCGAGGTCGTCGCGCCACAGCCGCCGCGCCGCGTACCGCATCGCCGGGCGCAGCGCGGCGGCCGCACGCACCGCCCGGCCGAACCCCGGGCGGTCGGAGTGCGCCACCACGGCCTCGATGACGGCGGTGCGCGGCAGCCCGTCCGGCCCGTCGCCGAGCGGTGTGGCGTGCGTCTCGACGACGCTGCCGATGCCCTCGCCGTCGACGATCTCCATCGAGACGGTGCGGGGATCGGGGCAGGAGAACTCGGCGACGACCGGCACGCCGATCCGGCGGCCGACGGCGTAGGTGACCTCGAGCCGGAACAGCTCGGACGTGTGATCGAGCACCCGCAGCTGGGCGAACGAGTACGGATGCAGCCACACGCCGTGCCACGGGTCGAGCCGGTTGGCCAGCACGTCGTCCGGGGTGCAGCGACCCACGACCGTCGCGACGGCCGCCACGCTGGCCGCACCGGGCGGGCGCGGCCCGAGGTACGGCCGGTCCGTGACCGCACCGTCGGCGAGGTCGTCGAGTCGGATCCACACCAGCAGCCCGTCGTCGTGGACGGGCAGGACCCGCCACCCGGGCCGCCCCTCCGGCCCGAGGGCCAACCCGTGCCAGCGGCACACGAGCCGACCCTCGTGCACCGGTGCGGTGCACAGCGGGGCGCCCAGGTGCGGGCAGGCGCCGGGCCCGGCGTGCACGGCACCGTCGGCCCCGCGCCAGGCCACCACCTCCCGGCCGGCCACCGTGGTGCCGAACGCGCGGCCCGGCCGCACGTCGGCGGCCGCGGCCAGCACGAACCAGCCACCCGACGGGCGGGCGAGGGCAGCGCGCAGCGCCGCCTCGATCCGCCCGGGGGTGGCGTCGCGCCAGGTCGGTTCCTGCTCGGCCCAGCGGCTTCTGCGAAGCAGTCGGAAAGGGTTCAGAGCCACTGATTGCGGCGGAAGGTCCTGAACAGGATCAGACACAGGACCACGATGGCACCCAGTACGCCGTAGTAGCCCCCTTCCCAGCGCAGCTCGGGCATGTAGTCGAAGTTCATCCCGTAGATGCCGGCGATCATGGTCGGCACCGAGATGATGGCGACCCACGCCGAGATCTTCCGCATGTCGTTGTTCTGCCGCATGGTGATCTTGGCCAGCACGGCGTCGACGAGCGTGGTGAGCAGTTCGTTGAAGCCCGCGATGCGCTCGGTGGCGGTGGCCAGGTGGTCGTCGACGTCGCGGAAGTAGGACCGCACCTCGTGTGGCACGAGGGAGCTGTAGCCCTCGGCCAGCTTGCGGACGGGCGCGGCGAGCGGGACCACCGCACGGCGGAGCTCCAGCACCTCGCGCTTGAACACGTAGATCTGCTCGGCGTCCATCGCGGAGCGCGGCGAGAAGACCTGCTGCTCCATCTCCTCGATGTCGTCCTCGATGGCCTCGGTGACCTCGAGGTAGGTGTCGACGACGCGGTCGGCGATCGCGTGCAGCACCGCTGCTGGGCCGAGCGCCAGCTGCTCGGGGTCGTCCTCGAGCTTGCGGCGCACCTCGCGCAGCCCGGAGTGGTCGCCGTGCCGAACGGTGATCACGAAGTCGGTTCCGACGAAGACCATCACCTCGCCCGTCTCGACGATCTCGTGCTCGGCCCGCGGGGAGGAGTTGCCCAGGTAACAGACGGTCTTGAGCACCATGAAGAGCATGTCGTCGTAGCGCTCGAGCTTGGGCCGCTGATGGGCCTGGACGGCGTCCTCGACGGCGAGCTCGTGGAGGCCGAACACATCGGCGATGCCGGTGATCTGCTCCTCGTCGGGCTCGTGGAGCCCGATCCAGACGAAGCCGTTGTCGCGGCGGCGGACCTCGGCGAGCGCGCCGTCGTGGGTCCAGCGGCCGGGCAGTCGCGCGCCGTCGACGTAGACGGCGCAGTCGACGATGTAGGCCGAGATCGGTACCCGCAGCTTGGGCAGCAGGCTGGGGCGGGCGGTGCGGCCGCGGAGCGCGGCCGGGCGGAGTGCGGACAGGTGCGGCATCGGGCACCTCCAGACGTGGGGGACTGCGCGACGAGCAGGCGCGCAGGATCAGCAAAAGGACTTTGCATCCCCGACGGAGGGGCTCAGCTGCTTCGGTGAACCGCCGGACCGGGAACGCGGCGACTACTACAACCGGGTGCCTGTGGCACCGCGCTCACCTCCTCGTCCTGGGTAGGGCCACCGGTTAGATTACCGCTACAACCGCTATCTCGGCGATGGAGGCGACAGCGTTGCAGTTCGGCCGGTACTACGAGGAGTTCGAGGTCGGTGCCGTGTACAAGCACTGGCCCGGCAAGACGGTCACCGAGTACGACGACCACCTGTTCTGTCTGCTCACCATGAACCATCATCCGCTGCACATGGATGCGAACTACGCGGAGCAGACCACCGACTTCAAGCGCAACGTGGTGGTGGGCAACTACATCTACTCGCTGCTGCTCGGAATGTCGGTTCCGGACGTCTCGGGCAAGGCGATCGCGAACCTCGAGGTCGAATCGCTCAAACACACCAAACCGACCTTTCACGGCGACACCATCTACGGCGAGACCGAGGTGCTGGACAAGACGCCGTCGAAGTCGAAGGACGACCGCGGCGTCGTCTACGTCGAGACCCGTGGGTACAAGCAGGACGGCACGGTGGTGTGCACCTTCCGGCGCAAGGTGATGGTGCCGAAGCAGTCCTACGGCGAGGCACGCGGCGGAGATCAACCCGGCAGGCCGTCGCCCGCTGAGTGACGTGCGTCATGCTCCACTCGGGCCATCACCCCTGCGGAGCAGTCGCGTCGCAGTGCGTGTCGCTGAACTCTCCGGAACCGCCCCGTGCGGGTCCGCGTGCCGGATACCATGGGCCCCGCACATGCGGTACAAAAGCACGTACGAGGGTTTGGTAACCCCCTACGGCGAACGGCGGTCTGGTGGACTTGAAGAAGCTGCTCACACTCATCGTGGTGGCACTTGCTCTGTTCTTCGTGTTCACCCGTCCGCAAACGGCGGGAAACCTCGTCACCGACGGCCTCGGTCTGCTCCGTGACGGCGCCGAACAGGTCGTCGCCTTCATCACGTCCATCGTCTGACGGTGCTCGCGCCCCGGGAGATCGACGAGTACCTGCTCCCCACGGAGCGGCGGGTCATCCGGGTGCGGCAGCACTGGGCGTTCATGTCGAAGCCGCTGCTCCAGACGGCGCTCTTCCTGCTCGGCTGTGTGCTCGTCGAGCGGTTCGCGCAGACGAACAACGCGATGGCCGACTTCCTGATCGACAACGTCACGTTCTACCTGGCGCTGGTGGCGGTGCTGCGATTCACCGTGCTGACGATCCTGTGGTGGATCGAGCGGATCGTGATCACGGACAAGCGGGTGATGCTCGCCCAGGGGATCATCACCCACAAGGTCGGCATGATGCCGCTGGGCAAGGTCACCGACCTCACGTTCGAGCGCAGCCTGGGTGGCCGCATGCTCGGCTACGGCACCCTCATCGTCGAGTCGGCGGGCCAGATCCAGGCGCTCAACCGCATCGACTACATGCCGCGCCCCGAGGAGATCTACGAGGCGCTCTCCGAGCTGGTGTTCGGGGAGAAGGGCAAGACCCGCGCTACGGGCATGCTCGCCCGTCCGCGCTGGCGGCGCTGACCGGCCCGTTCCGCTCCACGAGCTAGCCTGGGTCGTGGCCGCGCCCCGGATCGACATGCACACCCACTCCACCGCGTCCGACGGCACCGACAGCCCGTCCGAGCTGGTGGCGGCGGCGCGCGCCGGCGGCGTGGACGTGCTGGCGATCACCGACCACGACACCACCGGGGGTTGGGACGAGGCAGCGGCCGCGCTGCGGCCGGGCATGTCGCTGGTGCGGGGCTCGGAGTTCTCGTGCATCAGCGCCACCGGACGCGGGGACCGTCCCGTGTCGGTGCACCTGCTGGGTTATCTGTTCGATCCGCAGCACGAGGCGGTCGCGGCGGAGCAGGCGCGGTTGCGCGGCGAGCGGGACGCGCGGTTGCGGCGCATCACCGAGAAGATGGCGGCCGATGGCTACCCCGTCGACATCGACAGCGTGATGGCACTGGTGCCGGAGGGCGCGAGCGCCGGGCGGCCGCACCTGGCCAGGGCGCTGGTCGGCGCGGGCGTGGTGGAGTCGGTCTCGGAGGCGTTCGCGACGCTGCTGTACGCCGGCAGCCCGTACTACGTGCCGAAGGCCGACACCCCCGTCGAGAAGGCCGTCGCCATGATCACCGCGGCCGGTGGGGTCACCGTGTTCGCCCACTCGCTGGCGCGACGCCGCGGTCGGGTGGTGGAGCCGTCGCGGCTGGTGGACCTGGCCGAGATCGGGCTCACCGGGGTGGAGGTCGACCACCCCGACCACGCCCCCGAGGACCGCGAGCTGCTGCGCCGCCTCGCCGGCGAGCACGGCCTCGTCACCACCGGGTCGAGCGACTACCACGGCACCAACAAGACCACCCCCATCGGCGCGGAGACCACCGAGCCGGAGTCGCTGGAGAAGCTCGTCGCCCAGGCCACCGGGGTGCCGGTCCTCCACGCCTGACGGGCTACCGTGGACTTGTGGGGGATGGAAGGTCCGAGGTACGAGGACCGGGGCGGGTGAGATCAGTGCAGCTGGGCCTGGACTTCGACACGCCGCGGCTGGTCCGGGTCACCCCGGCGCGGCTCGCCGTGTGGGCCGACTGCCGGCGCCGCTACCGCATGACCTACCTCGACCGCCCGGCCCCGCCCCGCGGTGGGGCGTGGGCGCACGCCACGCTCGGCGCCGTCGTGCACCTGGCGCTGCGCACGCTGCTGGACCTGCCGCCTGCCGCCCGCACCCCGGAACGGGCCGCGGCACTGGTGGACGCGCACTGGTCGAGCGAGGGCTTCCGCGACACCGTGCAGGTCGTCGAGTACCGCGAACGGGCCCGCGGCTGGGTCGCCGACTACGTCGCCGACCTGCCCGCCGACATCGAGATCGCCGCGCTCGAGAAGTGGGTCACCGTCGCCACCGAGCGCATCGTCGCCGAGGGCCGGGTCGACCGGATCGACCGGCGCGGCGCCGAGCACGTCATCGTCGACTACAAGACCGGGCGGATGCCCACGCCGGAGTCGGCCCGCGACTCCACGGCGCTGGCCCTCTACGCCATCGCTACCGAGCGGACGCTGCGCCGCACCTGCCGCCAGGTCGAGCTGCACCACCTGCCCACCGGCACGGTCGCGGCGTGGGAGCACGACCGCGCGTCGCTCGCCGGGCACGTCGCCGCGGCGGAGGAGACGGCCGGCGTGCTCGCCGACGCGGCCGACGACCTGGCCGCAGGCGGCGATCCGGAGCTCCTGTTCCCGCCCACGACGGGCCCCGGCTGCGGCTCGTGCGACATGCGGCGCAACTGCCCGGAGGGGCGGGCCGCGGCGCCGGAACGGGCGGCGTGGTCGCTGCTCGCGTCATGAAGGTGGTGCGGGGGTTCACCGGGCTGCTCGCCGGCGGCCTGGTCGCGCTCGTCCTGGCGCTGGGCGTTGCGTGGATCATCGCTGATGCCCAGGGTGCTCCCGGTCCGGGCCCGGTGCGGATGATCGGGCACCTCGTCGCGGCCGTGGTGGCGGTGGCCGCGCAGGCCTACGTCGACCGGCATCCCGACGGTCGCGGCCTGGTCGCGGCGGTCGTCGTGGTCGCGGTGACGGTCGCAGTGCTCGTCATCGCATGGGTGCCGTGACGACCTCCTGACGAGTGCGGGCGCCGCGTCGCCAGACCGCGCGGATGTTCAGCGTCGCGTCGATGTCGACCGTCGGGTCGCCGTCGACGAGCAGCAGATCGGCCCGGGCGCCGACGGCGATGCGGCCGCGGTCGGTGAGCCCGAAGCGGCGCGCCGGAAGCGTGGTCGCGGCGCGCAGTGCTTCGCTCGGGGTGAGCCCGGCGGCCACGAGCAGGCGCAGCTCGTGGTGGAGGCTGGCGCCGTGGGCGAGGCCGCCGAGCGCCGGAACCGGCAGCGACGCATCGGTGCCGGCCAACACGTCGACCCCGGCGGCGTGCAGCGCTGCGACGGTGGCCAGCACGTCGTCGAGATCGCCCTGCGGGTAGCTGCCGATCGTGCCTTCGAGGGTGCGGCGCCACACGTCGGGAAGGGCGGGGCCGACGCGCTCGTCGGCGGCGAAGGCGGCGCCCGTGTGGCCGATGATCGCGGCGTCGAGCACCAGGCACGGCACGACGAACGCACCGGAGGCCGCGATGGCAGCCACGACCTCGGGGGTGTGCGGGCGGTCGAGGAACAGGTGGGCGAGCCCGTCCACGCCGGCGGCGATCGCGCGGTGGGTGGTGTCGACGGTGAGCGTGTGCGCGAGGGCCATCAGGCCGTGCTCGTGGGCGGCCCGGACGGCTGCGTGCAGCGTGTCGTCATCGGGCACGGGCAGGCCGGGGCTGCCGAGCAGGCCGCCCTCTTCGATCATGATCTTGATGTAGTCGGCGCCCTGGGCGACCCGCTCGGCCACCGTGGCAACGGCGTCCTCGGGGCTGGTCACCGAGGGGTAGATGTGGCCGTGGTCGTGCTCGTCGCCGACATCGAGCTCGGTGGGGTGCCCGCCGGGGGCGGTGAGCCCGAGCATCGCGGAGCGGACGTCGGCGACGTCGTCGCGCTCGGCGATCTCGTACCGCTCCGCGGGGGTCCAGAAGCCGGTCATCTCCAGCTCGGTGGTGACGCCGAACCGCAGAGCGAGCTGCAGGTCGGCGACGCAGGTGTGCGTGTGGGCGTCGATGAGCCCGGGCAGCAGGGTCGCGCCGCGCGCATCGGTGATGGTGCCGCGGGTGGAGGTCTCGCCGATGGCAGCGATCCGGCGCCCCTCGACGACGACGGTGTGCGCGTCGAGGAGCTGCTCGCCGTCGAAGACGCGGGCATTGGTGATAACGTGAACGTTAGAGACGTCTTGCATGTGCATGACGTTATGCACATAAATGACGACTGCCAACGATCGGAGACGTGCTGATGGCGGACGGCGACGTGCTGGACGAGGTGGGGATGGCGTTCTCGCGGCTGCGCCGCAACGTCGTGCAGCAGGTCCGCGATCCGCTGCCGCGCAAGGACCTCGGCCGCACGCTGGTGCTCAACCTGGTCGACGAGCGACCCGACGGCATCTCCGTCGGCGAGATCGCCGACCAGCTCAGCGCCGATCCCTCGGTGGCCAGCCGCATGGTCACCGACTGCATCACCGCCGGCTACCTGCGCCGCGCCGCCTCCCAGCTCGACGGGCGGCGCACCGTGCTGCACCTCACCGACGACGGCGCGGCGCTGCTCAGCCGCTTCCGTGCGCAGCAGCGGGAGGCGTTCGAGCACATCACCCGCACCTGGTCGGCGGAGGACCGACAGCAGCTCGCCCGCCTGCTGGTCAGGTACGTCGCCGACGCCGGGGCCGCTAGTCCGGCGGGCGACGGCCCGTGACCGTGCGGGCGCCCATCATGGCCGTGCGCAGCGACCACAGCGCAGCCGTCGTCACCGCGTCGGAGCCGGGCAGCACCGGCAGCCCGTAGAGCCGCCGCGCCCACGCCGGCAGCAGCCCGATCGCGACGCTCGACAGCGCCGCCCACGCCGGGCGGGCCGGAGTCAGCCACGCCACGTGCCACGGCATCGGCGGCACCAGCAACCGGCGGACCGCCCGCTTCGCCGCCGGGCTCGCCGTGAGCTCCGGCTGCACGGACTCGAAGTAGGCCGCCACCTCGGCCCGGCTGGCCGGCACGTCGGTGGCGCCCAGCAGCTGCGCGGCCCGCACCTGCTCGGCGAGGAACGCGTCGGCCTGTGCGTCGTCGACCACGCCGATGCGGTGCACCGCGCCGAGGAACGAGCTGACCTCGCATACGTGCACCCAGCGCAGCAGGTCGGGATCGTCCGCCGCGTACGCCGAGCCCGTGACGGGATCGATGCCGTGCACCTGCTCGTGGATGCGCCGCACGCGCGCCACCGCCTCGTCGGCCGTCGCGGTGTCGGCGAACGCCAGCGTCGTGACGTAGGAGATCGTGCGTTGCAGGCGCGGCCAGAAGTCGTCGGGGAAGCTCGAGTGCTCGAGCACGCCCGCCATCGCCCGCGGGTGCAGGGCCTGCAGGTACAGCGCGCTGATCCCGCCGACGAGTGCCGCCGGATCCCCGATCACCAGCCGGGTGGGGCTGTGGGGTGCGAAGTAGCCGGTGGTCACCCCTTCAGGGTGCCACCGTCACCGTGCGGGGACGAGCGCGACGACCTCGCGACCACGCTGTTCGGCCAGTACCGCGCCCTGCGTCGCCAGCCGCACGGGCGCCGTGCGGTCGGCCCGCGCCACCGGGATGGTGCGCACCACGGGGCCGGTGCCACTGCGGCCCAGCACCGCCAGCCCGTCCGGGACGGGCACGAGGGTGGCGTCGCCGTAGGTGACGCCCGGCCCGAGGGTGCCGTCGACGGTGGCCAGCGGGGTGAGCGCCTCCGGATCGAGCAGCACCGTGGACGTGCCCGTCCACCACGACATCTGACGGGCGTCGGAGCTGGTGGCGGGCACGCCGGCGGGCGGGTTCGCCGCGGCGGCCAGCGCCTCGTCGGAGAGCGGGACCGGGAAGCTGCCGACCTCGTTGCCCTGCTCGTCGTAGAGCACGATGCGGGCCGGGTTCGGGAGGACGACCGCGACGCGCGTGCCGCTGATCGCCACCAGCCCCGCACCGGCCGCCGGCAGTGGCGCCGACCAGCGTTCGATCGGCTTGCCGTCCTTGGTGTCGTCGGGATCGACGACGGTGAGCCGGTCGGTCGACTCCGAGGGGCAGCGCTCGATCACGGCCAGGCGGTCCTGGCCGAGTGCGGTGCCGGCGTGGGTGCACTGCGGACGGGGTTGCGACCCGGCGTTGACCGGCGCGTCGAGGTAGCCGTACTCGAGGGTGCGGACCAGGTCGCTGCGCATCACCTCGATGGTGCGCGCTCCCGTGCCGGCCACCAGGGTGCCGTTGTCGATGAGCGCGGTGTCGCCCCGCAGGTCGGGGTTGCGGGCCGCGGCCCGGGTGCCGGTGTCGGGGCGCAGCGCGGTGAGCTCGCTGCACCACCCGCCGTTGCGGTACAGGGCGAGCACCCGCTGGGAGTCGGCGAGCGCGGTGAACCCGGCGGCGACGGTGCACAGCGGCTCGTCCCGCTCGTACGTCCACGCCACCGCGCCGTCGACCGCCGAGCGGCCGGTGACCGCGCTGCTGTCGGCGGTGACGACGGCGTTGCCCGCCACGACGGGGGTGCGGGTGGCTGCGCTCGGGGCCCGCCAGGCCTCGCTGAAAGCGGCCGGCACGGCACCTGCCGGCGGTGGCTCCGCGATGGGTGCCGCCGCGGGCGCGGAGGTGGTGTCGGCGGAGTCGCTCGTCGCGGCGAACACGACCGCCGCGACGAGCACCAGCACGCCGAGCAGCGCGCCGACGATCAGGTCACCCCTGGTGCGCCGTTCCGGCGCAGGGGACCGACGCCTGCCGGACCCCGGTCGATCGACCGGGGCCTCGGCCTGCGACGTCGGCACGTGCTGGGTGGGTCAGCTCGCGGCGGCGTCGGACGAGATGACGGACTCGCCCTGCTGCTCGCTGCCGCCACTGCGACGACGACCGCCCCGGCGCCGACGGCGCCGCGGGGCGCCACCCTCGCCGGACTCGGCGGAGGTGCCGGCCTCGGGGGCCGGGCCGGTGGTGGGGGCAACCGCGGCCTCAGCGGTCGAGGGGCTGTCGGTGCTGCCCTCAGTCGCCGATCCGCCCCGCGTACGGGAACGGGTGCGTGGGGTGCGGGTGCGGCGCGGCACGACGACGTCCTCGGCGCGGGCGCCGCGACCGTCACGCCCGTCACGACGGTTGCGCGGCTTGGACCGGCCGCCGTGGTCGCCCTCGGTGTCGACGTACTCGGCATCGAGACCGGCGCGGGTGCGCTGCGAGTGCGGCAGGCGTCCCTTGGCATTGGTCGGGATGTCGAGGTCGGTGTAGAGGTGGTCCGACGTGGAGTACGTCTCCGGCGCCTCGGGCTTGTCGAGCCCCAGGTCGTCGCTGATCGTCTTCCACCGGTGGAG
This sequence comes from uncultured Actinomycetota bacterium, assembly GCA_963727745.1. Taxonomy (GTDB): domain Bacteria; phylum Actinomycetota; class Actinomycetes; order Mycobacteriales; family Pseudonocardiaceae; genus Pseudonocardia. The sequence continues at coordinate 280,308 of CAVSHL010000010.1, read as the reverse complement.
CTCGTCCCAGTCGACCAGCGTGACGGCGACGCCGGTCTTGCCCGCGCGGCCGGTGCGGCCGATGCGGTGCACGTAGGTCTTCGAGTCCTCCGGGCACTGGTAGTTGATGACGTGCGTGACGTCGGTCACGTCGATGCCGCGGGCGGCGACGTCGGTGGCCACCAGCACGTCGACCTTGCCGGAGCGGAACGCACGCAGCGCCTGCTCGCGGGCACCCTGGCCGAGGTCGCCGTGCACGGCAGCGGCGGCGAAGCCGCGGTCGGCCAAATCGTCGGCCACCCGCTGCACGGTGCGCTTGGTGCGCGCGAAGATCATCGTGAGCCCGCGGTCCTTGGCCTGCAGGACCCGGGTGAGCAGCTCGACCTTGTCCATGGCGTGCGCCCGGTACACCAGCTGGGTGGTGTTCTCGTGCGTGGAGCCCTGGTCGGCCTCCTCCGCGCGGATGTGCGTGGGCCGGCTGAGGAACGCCCGCGACAGCGCGATGATCGGGCCCGGCATCGTGGCCGAGAACAGCATCGTGTGCCGCTGCTCGGGCAGCATCCGCATGATGCGCTCGACGTCGGGCAGGAAGCCCAGGTCGAGCATCTCGTCGGCCTCGTCGAGCACGAGTGCCTTGACGCGGCCGAGCACGAGGTGGCGCTGCTCGGCGAGGTCGAGCAGGCGGCCCGGGGTGCCGACGACCACGTCGACGCCCTTGCGCAGCGCGGCCAGCTGCGGCTCGTACGCGCGGCCGCCGTAGATGGCGGTGACGCGGATGCCGAGGTGCTTGCCGGCGTCGGCCAGGTCCTTCGCGACCTGGACGCACAGCTCACGGGTGGGCACCACGACGAGTGCCTGCGGCACGTCCTTGGTGCGGTCGGCCGCCTCGCCCTCCGCCGTGGCGGCGGGCTGCTCGGCCGGCGGGACCACGCGCTGCAGCATCGGGACGCCGAACCCGAGGGTCTTGCCCATGCCGGTGCGGGCCTGGCCGATGACGTCCTCGCCGGCGAGTGCCAGCGGCAGGGTCAGTTCCTGGATCGCGAACGTGCGGACGATGCCGGCCTCGGCCAGCGCCTGCACGATCTCGGGGCGCACACCCAGCTCTGCGAAGGTGGGGGAGTCGGGCTTGACCGGGGCGTCGCCGGTGAGCGGGTGCGCCTCTTCGGTGCCTTCTTCAGCAAGGTTCAGCTGGGCCGGCTCGAGTGCTTCTGTTGAGTTCTCGTTCTGGTCGGACAGTGTGATCGCCTCTCTCCGCGCACAGATGCCGGTGCCGGCTCATCGACCGCCGCACGCTTGCACGAGGGAGAACCAGCGAGGCGCTGCACGCACCATGTCGTTGCGGCGGGAGCAACCAGCTCCCGGGTGCCGCGGGTAGGGCGCGCACCAGGTGAGGCGCTGCGCTGATCAGCATCTTACCCGTAAGCGCCCCGTCACGACACCGCCACGCCTATGACGGGGGCGTGATCTGCGTCGTCCTCGATCCACCCGCCCGGCCGCACGGCGACGATAGGCTGGTTCCATGGTGACCGAAGCCGCCGGTGGCGCGGCGGACCGCGAGGCGTTCGCGGACGCATCCGTCGATCTGCTCGGCGTGCTCGCCTACGGGGAGCTGTCGGCGTTCGACCGGCTCGCCGAGGACGCGAGGACGGCTCCCACCCTGGGTGGACGGGTCGCGCTCTCCGCGATGGCGGCGGCCGAGATGGGTCACTTCGCCCTCATCCAGACCCGGCTCGCGGAGCAGGGCGTCGACGTCGAGGAGGCGATGTCGCCGTTCATCGACGCCATCGACGCCTATCACGCGTCCACGGCCCCGCGCAGCTGGCTGGAGTCGCTGGTCAAGGTCTACCTGGGCGACGGGCTGGCCGCCGACTTCTACTCCGAGATCGCCGGCTGGCTCCCCGGCGCCACGGGACAGCTCGTGCAGCAGGTGCTGGCCGACACCGGCCACGGCGCGTTCGCCGAGCGGGAGGTGCACGCCGCCTGCGCGGCCGACCGGCGCGTGCACGACCGGCTCGCGCTGTGGGGCAGGCGGCTGCTCGGCGAGGCCATCACCCAGGCCCAGCACATCATGGCCGAGCGCGACGGGCTGGCCGAGCTGATCGTCTCCGGCTCCGGCGACATCTCCGGCATCGGCGCACTGATCAAGCGCCTGCAGTCCAACCACGGCAAGCGGATGGTCAAGCTCGGCATCGGCTGAGCGCGGCACCCCTGCGGTTCGCCGAGGGCGGACACCTGCACCCGGTGCGGTCGACTAGCCTGGCCGGGTACGACGGATCGTCCCGCACGTCACGACCTGGAGGTTCCCGGTGGAGGTCAAGATCGGCATCGCGGAGAGCGCGCGCGAGCTCCTGGTGTCCAGCGACCAGACCCCGGAGGAGGTCTCGAAGCTGGTCGACGAGGCCATCACGAGCGACGGCGGCCTGCTGCGGCTCACCGACGACAGGGGTCGCAAGTTCGTGATCCGCGGGGAGCGCATCGCCTACGTGGAGATCGCGCCCGAGGAGGCCCGCAAGGTCGGGTTCGCCATGCAGTGATCGGTCTCCGGGTGTGGGTCGGTCCACCTCATGGGGTGGACCGACCCACACCGGTGATCAGCTGCGGGTGTCGTCGGTGCCGTTCCCGACCACTCGCAGTGGCACTGTTCTGGTGTTCACCGGCAGGCCGAGGACGTCCGACATCCCGCCCCAGATGAGCGTGGTGAGGTAGTCGGTGAGGGCCGAGCGGCTCATGGTGCGCCGTTCCAGCCACCAGTCGCCCGCGCTCTGCACCATCCCGACCAGGCCCTGCGCCCACGCCTCTGCGCTGCCGGAGTCGAGCTTCAGCTGCCGCAGCCGCCCGCCGATCAGCGTGGCGAGCAGCCGCGCGATCTGCTCGCGCGCGTCGTCGACGATGGTGCCGGTGCTGCCACGCTCGATCGGCGGGTGCACGACGAAGCGCCACAGCTCCGGCTCGTCCTCGATGCTGGCCAGGAACGCGTCGACGAGGCCGGCGATGAGCTGGCGGGGATCGGCGGTGGCCGCCTCTGGGCCGTTCTCGGCGATGGCGGGCGCGATGCGCGCCATGAGCAGCGCCGCGGCTTCCTGGCCGACGGCGTGCTGGAGGTCGGCGCGATCGGTGAAGTGCCGGTAGAGGACGGGCTTGGTGATGCCGGCCTCGGCGGCGATCTCCGCGACGGAGACGCCCGGCCCGTGCCGGCGGATCGCCTGCATCGCTGCCTGGACCATCTCGGCGCGGCGCTCGGCCCTGCGGTCCTCGCGGGGGTGTGGCGCGGTTCCGTCGATAGGGGGCACCTCCCAGTGGTAACAGTTACCGTCGGTTACAACAAGGCTAGCGGAACCTCGGGGCTGGTGCTTGACACAGCTAGCACTTCCCGGCACCTTGATCCGGGTAGCCGTTACCGGCGGTTACACCAATGGGTCGGCAGTGCTGCAGGGCCCGGGAGGAGTGCTGCGATGAGCATGACGCTCGCGGGCGCGGACGGTGCGCCCCTGCACGTGGAGATCGACGGGCCGGCATCCGCGCCGGTCACGGTGGTGCTCGCCCACGGCTGGACGCTCGACGGTCGCACCTGGGGGCCGGTGACCCGCTCGCTCGTCGGCGGGCGCGCGCCCGTGCGGGTGGTGCGGCCCGACCACCGTGGGCACGGTCGCTCCGCCGTCGTCGATCCGGCGACGATGACGATCGAGCAGCTGGCCGACGATCTCGTCGAGGTCGTCGAGGCCATCGCCCCGAACGATCCGCTGGTGCTCGCCGGGCACTCCATGGGCGGCATGACGTTGATGGCGATGGCCGAGCGGCGCCCGGAGATCTTCGATCGCGTGCACGGCATCGCGCTCGTCTCGACCGCCGCGGGCGGCCTCGCCGCGTCCACGCTCGGGCTGCCGCCGTGGGCGGTGGCGCTGTTCCAGGGCGGCGAGAGCGCCCTCTACGGCTCGACGCGGTGGAAGGCCGGCAAGCGGCTCGGCCACCCGCGGCTGCTGGGCCCGGCGCTGTCGTGGCTGCTCCTGGGTGAGCGCCCGACGGCCGAGGCCTACCGCATCAGCATCGAGACGGTGGCGGCGTGCCGGCCCGGGACGGTCGCCGGGTTCCGGCCGACCCTCAACGTCCACGAGCGCGAGGCCGCGCTGGCCACGTTCGCCGAGATCCCGACGGCCGTGCTGGTCGGCACCAAGGACCGGCTCACCCCGGTGGCGGCCTCGCGGCGCATCCACGAGGCACTGCCGTCGGCGGAGTTGGCGGTGCTGCCCGGGGCCGGCCACATGCTCCCGGTGGAGCGGGTGCCTCAGGTGGCCGGGCAGATCAGCGCGCTGGTGCACGGAGCGGTCGGCGGGATGCGCGCCACGGCGTAGGCCCCCGCCACGATGCTCAGAACCACGACGTGTCCTGCTCGATGGCCAGCCGCGTCATGGCGTAGCGCTTCTTCGCGGCTTGTGAGTAGTAGATGTGCTGGTCGGCGGCGTGGATGTCGCGCAGGCAGCGCTGTAGAGCATGGTCGGCGTGCATGCCGGCCGCGCCGCCCAATCCGACCGCGACGGTGACGACGTCGACCGCGGTGCGCATGGCGTGCTGCGTGGCGAGCAGGAACCGCGCCCGGCGGGGCACCTCCGGGACGTCGCCGGCGAGCGCGCTCTCCCATACCTCGCCGAGCGACTCGACGACCAGCGCGCGGGCCGCTTGCAGGCTGCCCTCGGCGCGGGTGAGGGCGATCTGGACGTCGCCGTCGTGGCCGATGGGCAGCGTGTTGGGTGGGCGGACCTTCTCGGCCGCGAGCGCGGTCAGCTCGTCGAGGGCGCGGCGGGCGACGCCCAGCGGGAAGCCCACCATCTGGGTGCCGACGAACGTGAAGAACGGCAGCCGCCACAGCGGCCCGTCGTGGCGGGCGGGCTCGCGGAAGGGGGCGATCGTGTGCTCGTGCGGCACGGCCACGGCCTCGGCGAGCGCGTCGTGGCTGCCGGTGCCGCGCAGGCCGGCACAGTCCCAGGTGTCCATGACGGTGACGTCGGCGGCCGGGATCACTGCGAGCCGCCAGTCCGGGCCGTGTCCGGGCACGATCCGCGGCCCGGGCCCGTCCTGGACGAAGGCGCCGTTGAGGAACCATTCCGCGTGCGGGCTGCCGCTGGCGAACCCCCAGCGCCCGTCGAGCTGGAAGGTGCCCGGACTGCGGTCGGTGAGCTTGCCGAACGGCGCGAACACGCCGGCTCCGACCGGGTCGCGATGCCCGGTCAGCAGCTCGGCGGCGACGGCCGGGTCGAGCCAGGCGAGGAAACCGGTGGCGTTGCCGATGAGGGTGGTCCAGCCGGCGGATCCGTCGGCCCGGCTGAGCTCCTCGATGACCGTGAGTGTCTGCAGCGGTGGCAGCTCGTGGCCGCCGAGGATTCGCGGGGTGGTGAGATTGAACAGCCCGGCGGCCTTGAGCGCGGTGACGAGATCGGGCGGCATGGTGCGTAGGTCCTCGCCCTCGCGGGCGCGGGCGGAGAGCTGGGGTGCGAGGGTGCGGGCGGAGTCGAGAGGGGCGAGATCGGTGAGCATGTCGAACCTTTCGGTAGAGAATTCTCTATTTGATAGAGGAGTATCTACGGAATGAGCGAACCGGTCAAGGCTCCACGGCGCTACGACGCTTCCCGGCGGCAGGCGCAGGCCAGGGAGAACCGGGCGCGGATGCTCGCCGCGGCCCGGCACCTGTTCCTCGAGAAGGGCTACGCGGGCACCGCGATCCCCGACGTCGCCCGGGCTGCCGACCTGTCGGTCCAGGCGGTCTACAAGGCGTTCGCCAACAAGGCGACGCTGCTCAAGGCCGTCTTCGACGTCACGGTCGCCGGCGACGACGAGCCGGATCCGATGGTCGCGCGCGAGGCGATCGCGCAGGTGATCGCCGAGCGCGACGCCCGGCGCAAGATCGAGCTCTACGTCGTGCAGCTGGTCGAGATCCAGCCGAAGGTCGTGCCGCTCCAGCTGCTCGTGCGCGATGCGGCGAGCGTCGACCCGGCCGCCGCGCAGGTCTGGGAGCAGATCCGCGGCGACATGTTCAACGCCATGACGATGTTCGCCCGGGACCTGGTCGCCACCGGTCAGGCTCGCGCCGATCGAACTGCGGACGACCTGCGTGACGTCCTGTGGACCTACCACTCCGCAGAGCTGTACGAACTGCTCGTGCTCGTGCGCGGCTGGACCGTCCAGCGCTACGGGGAGTTCCTCGTCGAGGCCATGGCGGCCGCGGTGCTGGCTAGCGCTCCTCGTTGACCAGCGGCAGGGCGGCGAGCCCGCGCCAGGCCAGACCCGACATCAGCGCCACGGCCTCGTCGCGCGGCACGGCATCGTCGGAGTCGAGCCAATAGCGCGCAGTGATCTGGCTGAGCCCCACGAGCCCGACCGCCAGCAGCTTCGCCCGCGCCGTGTCGAGCCCGGCATCGACGGTGACGACCTCGGCGATCGCGTCGATGCAGCGGCTCAGCGCACCGTCGACCACGGCCGCGGCCTCGGGCTGGGCCCGCATGTCGGACTCGAACACCAGCCGGTAGGCCTGGCCCTCGCCCGCGACGAAGTCGAAGTACGCGCCGACGGCGGCCTCTACGCGCTTCTGGTTGTCGGTGGTGGTGGTGATCGCGCGCTCGACGCTGGCGACCAGCTCGTCGGCGTAGGTGGTGAGCAGTGCCTGGTACAGCTCCAGCTTCCCGGGGAAGTGCTGGTAGAGCACCGGCTTGCTGACCCCGGCCTTCTCCGCGATGTCGTCCATCGCAGCCGCGTGGTAGCCCTGCGCGGCGAACACGTCGCGGGCGGCGAGTAGCAGCTGCGCCCGCCGCGCGCCGCGGGTCAACCGGGCCCCCCGCTGCACCGCCGGTGCCTCGCCCACCCCGAACCTCCCGCGTCGACCGACTTCGGACGTCGACACTACCCGTCGGTAGCCACGATCGGGGAACGTCGGCTCAGGTCATCGGATGGCTGCTCGGATCATCGCGACCGCATCGTCGCCGGTGACGGCCGCATCCCAGAGTCCGGCCCATCGGCGCTCGTAGAAGCCGACGTCGTCGGGAGCGGTGACGATCTGGCGGCCGTGCACGAGTTCGACGACGATGCGGACCGGGGATTCATCGGCGGGGCGCTCGACGGTGAACGGGGTCTCCGCGATGGGGCCGGCGTGCTGTTCGGGCAGGATCGCGATGTCAACTGCGGGCAGTCGCGCAGCGGCCGCCAGGTGGGTCAGCTGAGTCTCCAGAACGCCGGGCTCGGGCTCCCAGTGCAGCAGCCGCTCGGCGATGAGGAACGCGAACCGGCGGTCCGGCTCGCGCAGCATCGACTGGCGGGCGATGCGGCTGGCCACGTGTCCATCTGGGTCGATGAGTCCCTCCGGATCGAACAGCGGCAGGACGGCGCGGGCGTAGTCGGGTGTCTGCAGCGAGCCCGGGATCACGACGAACTGATGGGTCATCGACGCCGCGAGGCCGACCTGCCGCTGTCGGACCTCCTCCTGGAGATGTGGGGTGCCGTCCAGCAGGTCGCGCCACGTCCTGGTCTCGGTGTGTGCTTCCTCGACCAGCGCTTCAATTCGGTCGCGGGCGTCGGCCCGCGCGTCAACCAATGACAGCCACTTCTCCGTGGCGGGGCGTGACAACAACCGCTCGCCGCGCTCGACCCTGGCTACGAAGCTCTGCGACACGTCCAGGCTCGCCGCGAGGCCGCGCTGGGTGATGCCGGCGAGCGTGCGGGAGGTCTGCAGCTCGGCGCCGAGCTGCAGTCGGGTGCGGGACGGACGGTCAGGCAAGGGGTGACATCTGCTCCTTCGCGAGCCACGCATTGAGCGGCGTCGCCATCGCGACCAGGCGGAGGCGAGTCTCTTGCAGGTCGGTCAGCATGTCGGCATCGCGGACGATCTCGACGCCGAGCCACTCGCCAGCGTCGCTGTAGTTCATCACGGCGGCCACGGCGTCCGGTGTGCCGCCGTCGAAGAGCCAGAAGTCCTGAGTCCTGGCCGGGGCGTGCTCACGGTCGACCATCAGGATCTCCTCGCCGACGGCCTGCGACTCGATGTACCCGCTGGCCTCGAAGCGGAGGTAATCCGGCAGCGGCTGGTCAACCGCGCGCACCCTCGACCAGCGCTTGCCCGCTGCCGTGGTGGCGGCCATCCGGCGCATCCACTGTGAGTTGCGGACACTGCGAACCTGCTGGGGGTGTCCTGCTCGCCATGCCTTGAGGTCATCGACTTCATCGTCGCTCAGGTAGGCCGGCAGGCCTTCGTAGCGAAACGCTGCCTGACGGAACGAGTCGAAGAGTGCGGTGAATGCGTCGCGATCGATCATCGCTTCAGCTGGGTGATCAAGAACTGCCAGTGTGCGTACGGGATGAAGTTGTCCAGCTCGGGAGCTCCTGGTTCGACAGCGGTCGGGTCGGCGTACCCGCGCACCCAGACGCCACCTGCTTCGGGATCGTCGAAGAAGGTCGGGCAGTGGTCGTCCTTGCAATCGGGCGAGCGTGCAAGCACGTGTCGTGACATAACGCTCCTTCTGCCGAGTTGGTGCGATGACACAAGCATTCGGTGTGCGGCATCTTGAGTCAAGCGATGCCGCTGAGTTAGATTGAGTCGACATGATTACAAGGAGGCGGCATGGAGGTGGTCACCAGCGCCCGCACCGCGCGAGCGCACTGGCAGACGATGATCGAGGCGACCGATCCCAGCGGGAAGGTCGTGGCATGGGCGGGGATGAGTCGGCGGGATCGGGCCGGGGCGAAGCTCGCCACCGCCGTCCTCCTCGTGCGCGGGGCACTGTCCGAGCTGGTCACCCCGGCCCGGACACCCCGGTGAACCTCGACGACGCCCGGCAGGCGGTCGCTCACGCTCCGCGTGTTGAGGGGACGGCCGCTGTGCCCGACGTGGCGGCCGACACCGTGCTCGCCGCCATGGACCGCCTCCATCTGCTGCTGGAGCACTATCGGGTCGTCGGGTGGGTCGGGTTGCCCGAGGTGTGGACGGCGCTACGCGGCAGTGAAGGGTGAGCGTCGCAGTCGCAGACTGTTGACCATCACGAAACCGGCCGAGAGCAGCATCGCCAGTCCGGCGATGACGGGGCTGAGCTGCCCGGCCGCCGCGACGGGGAGTGCGGCCGCGGTCGGTGCGACGGCCAGGCCGAGGTTCCACCTGATCGCCCGCATGCAGCGGCGGGCGTGCCGGATGGCGGTGACGGCGGGGGGGAGGTCGGCGACCACGACGACGTGGCCGTCCACGTGCGTGGGTCCCGGCACGACGTCTACGGGATCGATGCCGACCGCCGCTGCCACGCGGGCGGCGACCGGGGCGTCGGCGCCGCTCACCAGCACGAGCCGGATCCGCAGCTTCCGCAGCCGTGCCACGGCGGCGCTGCTGCCCGGCCGGACGGTGTCGGCGAGGGCGAGGACCGCGCGGGCCGTGCCGTCCCAGGCGACCACGACGGGCGTCGTGCCCTCGGCGTGCGCCGCGCAGACGGCGGCGGCGAGCTCGTCGGGGACGTCGACGCCGTGCTCGACGAGCAGTGCCGGACGACCGACGAGCACGGCGTGCGCGCGCACGATCTCGCCGTCCAGCTCGGAGACGAGGCCGCGGATGCCGAGGCCGGGCAGCTCGTCGAACTCCGACACTCCGGGCAGCTCGCCGTGCTGGGCTCGTGCGGCCGCGCACAGCGCTGCGCCGACGGGGTCCGCAGCGCGCAGTCCGACCGCGCCGGCCAGACGCAGCGCCTCGCCCGGGTCGGCGCCGGCGGTCGAATGCAGGTTCATGCCGCTGGTCAGCGCGCCGGTCCCGGCCACGACCGTGTCGATGCGCCGGATCGGCCCCAACGCCTGCGGCCATCCGGCCAGTGCGGCGGGCGTGGCCAAGCCCAGTGCGCCGGTACCGGCGAGGATCAGCACGCCGACCGCCGCTGCCCCGCCCCCACCACTGCCACCACCGCTGCCGAGCCAGAAACCCAGCGCGGCGACGGCGAGCGTGACCACGACCGCCGTGTACGCCGCGGCGACCCGGTCGGCTGGTCCGGCGAACCCGCCGGTCCGGGTCTCGAGGTACCGACCCGTGAGCGCGAGCACGGTGCCTCCGGCCGCGACCGCCAGGTATGGCGCAGCCGCCGGCGCGCCCGACAGGAGCGCGTACAGCGCCCACCCCAGAGCGGCGCAGGTGCCGATCGAGACGGGTGTGTCGACGGTCGCGGTGCCGTGTCGCAGGTGCTCGCCGGCGGCGCGGTGGAACGGCCAGGCGCCCCACACCACCACCGGTGCGGTGAGGGTCAGCGCGATCCACTGCCAGTGCGTGAACTGGGCCGCCGGCACCAGGGACAGGGCTCCGACGGGGAGCGCCAGCGCCGTGCTGACCAGCAGTCGCCTGCGCAGCTCAGCGGTCGGGTCGGGGGCCGCCGGCGCCGCTTCGGGAGCGGTCCGCGCGTCGACCACAGCCGTCACCGGTCGGCCCGCGTGGGCACGGTGAACTCGGCGGTGTGCACGGCGCCGGCGTGCCGGAAGTCGAAGAACAGCCGGTAGGTGCCCGCGGTCGGGATGTCCACGACGAACGCCACGCCGGGCCCGGAGCGGGCGGCGGGCGCCGGCTCGGTGCCGTCGGTGCGGACGTCGAGCATGGTGAGGTCGGGGGTGCGCAGGGCCACGAGCTGCCCGAACGCGCCCAGCTGGGGCTGCAGATCGGTGACGGCGGCGCCGTCCTTGGTGACGGTGGCGAACACCTGCGACGGCGTGCCGGGCACCAGGTCGCCGTCGAGGCGGACCTGGTAGCCGCCGGCCTGCCAGACGCGGCTGGACGTGCCGGGAGCGGGGGTGACCGGGCCGGGCACGAACAGGTCGGTGCTCAGTGCCAGCCGCGGCCCGCCTGCTGGCGTGACGTCGGCGATCGCCCGGTAGACCCCGGGCGCGGTCGGGGTGAGCGGCGCGCGCCACACGGCGTCGCCGCCGAACCGCGGCTGCAGGTGCTGGTAGCCGGTGCCGTCGGACCGGATGACGACGACCTGGACGGGTCGGCTCGGGGTGACCGCGTACGCGGGCACCGGTCGGCCGTCGGGTCCGGTGACGGTGAACGCCAGCTCGCCGGGCGCCGCGGACTGGTCGAGCACCATCCGGTAGCCGGCCGCCCCGGACTCCGCTGCGCTCCTCGGCGCGGCGGGATCTGGGACGGCCGGTTCCCGTGCAGCGTCGTGGCTCTCGTGGGCGGCGCCGTGCGTGGGGGCCGGAGCGGCCGCCGGCCCGAGCACGGTCCCGACCGCCCACGAGCCCCCGAAGACCAGCGCGAGCGCCATCCCGAAACCGGCCAGTCGCGACGCTGTGGACATCCGGCCGCTCGCTCCTCCCGTGCCGCGCACATCCCCGTCATCTACAACGGCGATCCCGACGGTTGGATAGTGGCGGGGCCGCGAAATCGGGACTCGTGCACGGACGGGTGACGCGCCGCGACCGGATCTTCCTGCCGTTACCCGAGGTAACGGGTCGGCGCAGGTGGGGCGTGGTGCGGGCGACACCTACCCGACCCGGTAATCGGCGTTACCGCACGACCTCCACACTCCTGCAACGCATCGTCGCAGCTCAGGCAGGGGGAACGTCGTGGCTCGCGCCTGTGGTGCCCGGCCCGCCGGCCTGCTCGGTCCGGCCGTCGGCGTGCCGTCGTCGCCGGTGGCCGAACGGGCGCCACGATGGCTACTGGTGGCGTAACGCAATTGCGTCTGTGCGCTCCGTGACGTGGTGCCATCCGGCCTCGTTATGACTCCGGGCTCACTCGATCGGGTGATCACGACTCGAAGGGAACGTCATGGCTGACGCAGTTCGCGGCCGGACCCGCTGGGGCGTGTTCGCCGCCGTGATGGTGCCGTGCGCCGTCGCGGTCGCCGCCATGGCTGCAGCGGTGCTCAACGGGGTGCTCGCGGCATCGCTCGCGCTGTCCGGGGTGCCCATGCAGCTCAACGTCAATCGGCTGGAAGGCACCGGCCTCACCCTGTACCCGTCGAAGATCCAGCCACTGGTCGGTGACTCGCTGCCGATCGCGGTGGCCGGCATCGGCGAGGCCAAGATCGACGGGCTGTGCCTCGCGCTGGGCGCCGACCTGCCGATGATCGGTCCGGTCGCGGTGAAGGCCGTGTCCAGCGAACTCGTCGAAGGTTCGAACCTCGTGCTGTCGGCGGACTCCCTCGGGGGCGACCTGCAGGCGAAGGACGCGATCGTCGGCCAGGACGCCAGCGCGTTCACCATCGGCAACCCGGCGGCGAAGGGCCCAGCCGGGGTCAGCGGCCTGCAAGCCGCCTCCGTCACCCTCGACAACGTCACCAACAGGTCGTACGGGCTGGTCGCGGGCACCCTGAGCATCAAGGGCGTCTCCATCAACGCCGTCGGCGGCACCACCGAGCCCTGCGGCACCTGATGGTGGAGCGGCCCGGCCCAGGACCGTGGGCCCGCTTCCGCGCGTTCCGATGGGCTCGCCCGTTCTGGGCCGGCCTGTTCACGATCGCTGCGGGCGTCGAGATCCTGCTGTTCCCTCTCACCCCGATCTCCAGTCTGATCCAGCTGGGGGTCGGCGCGATCTCCGGCGTGCTGTTCGGCATCGCCCTCGGCGCGCTCGGCCTGTTCATGTGGTTCTCGCCGCCGAACCGGACACTGGCCGGGGTCTTCACGATCCTGATCTCGCTCGCCTCGTTCATCACGACGAACCTCGGCGGGCTCGTCATCGGGATGCTGCTGGGGCTCGTCGGTGGCGGCCTGTGCCTGGCGTGGACGCCGAAGGCCGGCCCGCCGAAGGGGCCGAAGAGGCATCGGCGCGGCGAGGAGTCCGTCGACGTCACCGGGGACGTGGCCGCCGAACTTGCGCCGGGCCGTCCGGCCACTGCGAGCCCACGCCCTGGCCGGCGCCGGCCGCTGAGCCCGGACGAGTACCCCGAAACCGAGGCGGCAGATCCGCCGCCGCCCTTGCCGAGGCGACCGCGGCCCCGCCCGTCGGCGGATCTGCGGCGGCTGGGCGGTCGCCGACTGGCCGTGGTGCTCGCGAGCGCGCTGCTGGGCACCGTCCTCGCCGAACCCGGGGTCGCCGCGGCGCAGGACTGCTTCCTCGGGGTGATCTGCTCGGATCCCCCGCCGAGTGCCCAGCCCGGTGCCGAGGAGGGCGCGGCGGACAGCGACGAGATCCCACCCGTCACCCCGAACCCGGCTCCCGGTGGGCCGCTCGGCGAGCTCTCCGACTCCCTCAACGGTGCGGTCGGCGCACTGCCGCTCCCGGACCTGCCCGCGCTGACCCCGGCCCAGATCCCGCTGCTCGCCGACCTGCTCCCGAAGCTCATCACGCCGGTGCTGCCGGCGGTTGCCCCGCAGGACAGCATCGTCGTGTCCGGCCGCATCAACAACACGACGATGGACTCGCTGACCGTCACCAACTTCCGGTTCGTCGGCGTCGTCACCCACCAGGTCGCCGGCGGCGGCACGCAGCGCGCCCTGCGGGTGATCGTCGACTCCACCGACATCGGCAACCTGGGTGCGATCCTGCCGGGGCCGCAGGCGTCGAAGCTGCTCAACCAGAAGGCCGGCGCCGCGCACGCGACGACCGGACAGCTGATCCTCGACTTCACCAAGCTCCGGATCACCCTGTTCGGCCTGCTGCCGGTGGAGTTCTCCTTCGCGTTCCCGCCGCCGCCCCTGATCACCATCCCGGTACTGTCGGGCACCGACGTCGACATCGACTTCGTGCAGCTCGACACCGACCCGAACATCCCGGGCGTCGTGGTCGCGATCGGCCCGCCCTCCGACGGCCCGCCGACCACCGACACCGCGACCGCGGCCGACCCGGCGACGTCACTGGCCGGCCTGGTGGGTCTCGCGTCCGCGCTGAAGCTGCCGAGCCTCCTGACGCCCTACGGCCTGAGCGACGCCCAGGCGAAGCAGGCCGTGGTCGCGTACGACAAGGACCCCGCGGCTCTCACGGCCCGCGACGGCAGCTGACGTCCGATCATGGCCGGGTGGGCCCCGGTCATATCGTTGCAGCGTGCGCGGCTTCGTCGGCAGGGACGGTGAGCTGGCGGACCTGCGTGCGCTCCTGGCCGAGGCGCGCGCCGGCCGGGGTCGGCTGGTGCTCGTCGCCGGCGAACCGGGCATCGGCAAGACGATGCTGGCCGAGGAACTGGCCCGGCACGCCGACGCCGCCGGGATGGCGCTGGGGCGGGGCCGGACGAGCGAGGACGAGGGCAGCCCGCCGTACTGGGTGTTCCGGCAGCTGGCCCGGTCGATCGGGTGGGACGTGCCGGCGCTCTTCACCGGACGCGTGGCCTCGGCGGCGCCCGCGGAGGCCCGGTTCGAGGCCTTCGAGGCCTTCGCCGAGGACGTGCGGGCGGCCGCGGCGCCCGCCGGGCTGCTGGCCGTGCTGGACGACCTGCAGTGGGCCGACGCCGCATCGCTCGCGCTGCTCGTCCACCTGGCCAGGGGCATCGGGCAGTCGCACCTGATGATCGTCGCCACCTACCGCGACACCGAGCCGGCCGGCCGCTCGGCGCTGCCGGCGGCGCTGTCCGCGCTGGCCCACGAGCAGGACGTCACGCGGATCCGGCTCGACGGCCTGAGCGCGGCGCAGGTCGGGGTCCAGCTGGCAGACGTGACGGGCGCCGCCGTGTCGGCGGAGCTGGCCGCCGCGGTCCAGGAACGCAGCGGGGGCAACCCGTTCTTCGTCGCGGAGCTGGGTCGCATGCTCGACACTGCCGGCGAGGCCCTGCCGGGTGTCGTGGTCGACGCCGTACGGGCCCGGCTGGCCAGGCTGAGCGAGCCGTGCCGGACGCTCGTCGCGACGGCCGCCGCGCTGGGTGTCGAGCTCGATCCGGAGCTGCTGGCCCATGTCGCCGGGCGATCCGTCACCGAGGTGCTCGCCGACCTGGACGAGGCCGTCGATGCGGGGATCATCGCCAAGCAGCGGTTCGCCCACGATCTCGTGCGGGCGGCGGCGCGGTTGGACCTGCCCACGGCGACCCGGCTCGATGCCCACGCCCGCACGGCCGCCTGGCTGATGACCAGGCCGGACGCCGTGCAGCGCGCCGCGCAGATCGCCCATCACCTGTTGGAGTCGTTGCCGGTGGGCGATGCCGCGGCGGCCGGCGAGTGGGCCGAGCGCGCTGCCGACGAGGCACTCGGGCAGCTCGCGTGGGAACGCGCCGCCGAGCTGTACGGGCACGCGTGCGACACCGATGTCGCGATCACGGCAGCGCGGCGGTCCCGGCTGCTGCGGGGCGTCGGGGTGGCTCTGATCTGCGGCGGCGCGATCGACTCCGGCAGGGCCGCGCTCGCGGCGGCGGCCGACGCGGCCCGGTCGTCGGGCGACGCGGCGGTACTGGGCGAGGTCGCGCTCGCGGCCGAAGGCATCGCCGACGCGTGGCGATGGGGCGGTGGGCGACTCGCAGAGGAGGCGCTGGCCGGGCTGCCGCCGGACGACGATCCGCTCCGGGCGCGGCTGCTCGCACTGAACGTCATCGAAGCGGGCCTCCTCGACGACGTCGACGCTGACCGGAACTCGGCGGAAGCGCTGGCGATGGCCGAACGGCTCGACGACCGGCGGGCGCTGCGGTCGGCGCTGCGCGCCCGGCAGATGGTCAGGTCCCGTCCCGACGGGGTGCACGAGCGACTCGAGCTGGGTGACCGGATGCTCGCCATCGGCACCGCCGACGGTGACGACGACACCGCCCTGTGGGGTCGGTTGTGGCGCTTCGACGCGCTCGTGATGCTGGGCCGGCTTTACGAGGCCGAGGCCGAGCTGGTGCCGATGGGGGTGGTCGCCGAGCGCGGCCGGCGCTGGGTCGCCCGCTGGCACCACCTGCGCAACGAGTCCGTCATCGCGATGGCCCGCGGCCGGTTCGACGATGCGGCCGGGGCGCTGCACCGCTGCATCGCACTCGTCCAGGGCCGCGCCGAGGAGAACTCCTCGCTGGTCGGCGTGCCGCTCACGGTGCTGATCGTGATCGGCGGCCTGACGGGCCGGACCGACCTGGTGCCCGAGCCGATGCTCGGATCGTTCGACCGCGTCGCGCCCCCGTTCGTCCGAGCCGTCCGGGCGGAATCGTGCCTCCGGCAGGGCGACCGCGACCGTGCTCGTGCCTTCTTCGCCGGGGCCGCAGCGCCCGGGCAGTGGCCGTTCACCTCGTTGCTCATCGCGTGCGCCGCGCACGTCGCGGTGGCGGCCGAGCTCGGACCGCCCGAGGACCTCGCCACCGCAGCCGCGGTGCTGCAGCCCCACGCGGACCTCTTCGTGACCGGCGGAGCCGGCGCCCAGACGTTCGGCGGATCCGTGCGTACGTACCTCGGAATGGCCGCCGCGTCCGCCGGCCGCCTCGACGCCGCCGTGCGCGAGTTCCGGCTCGCCATCGCCGCCGACGAGCGCATCGGCGCGCCCCCGTTCGCGGCGATCGCCCGGCTCGAACTCGCCAAGGTGCTGGCCCGCCGGCGCCGCGCCGCCGACGTCGAGGAGGCCGCGGCACTGGCCGTCGCGGTGGCGGCGACGGCGGCAACGCTGCAGATGGGACCGCTGCGCCGGGACGCAGAGGCGCTCACTGCCACCCTGGGCGGTGCCCGCTCCGACCCGTTGACCCGGCGCGAGCGCGAGGTCGTCACGCACCTCGCCCAGGGCCTGACCAACCGCCAGATCGCCGCGCTGCTGCACATCTCCGAGCGGACGGCCGAGAAGCACGTCGAGAACGTCCTCGTGAAGCTCGGCCTGCCCAACCGCACCCACGTCGCGGCCTGGGCACGGCAGGAAATGCGTACCGGACCTACGTAGGAGCACCTAACTTCCGGCAAGCCGTCGGCCGCACCGTTCCAGGCATGATCGTCGCAGGCGCATACCGGAACCGACGTCGCACCGCGGTCGGCAGCACATGATGGCCTAACGACGCAGCAGCGGCGGGACGCCGACCGGGCCGAGCACCGCCGTCCCTCGCACCCGCTGCGCAGGGACGAACCCGTGGGCCCGGGAATCGATCGACTCGGCGGGGTTGTCGCCCAGCAGGAAGTACTGACCCGCCGGCACCACCGCGCCCTCCGGCGCCAGGCCCGCACGCCCGTCCGGGGCACAACACGTCAGCGCCGGGTGCGGGGCCGACGGCCAGGACCCACCGGTGGCGTCGGCGACCGTCTGCCACGGACCGGCCGCCCCCGGCTGCACCTGCACGTCGTTCGTCGGTGCGGCCAGGATGCGCACCCGGTCGCCGGGCAGCCCGATCACCCGCTTCACGGCGGCGGTGCCGTCGACGTCGTACACGACGACGGCGAACCGCTCCGGGTTCCTGGCCAGCGGGTTGACCAGCAGCAGGTCGCCCGCAGCGAGGGTGGGGCGCATGCTCGCCCCGTGCACCCGGTAGGCGCCGACAGCGGCCACCCCCGCCCCGAGCACCACCGCCAGCGAGCCGGCGAGCACGACGGCGATGACCAGGCGTCGGACCACACGCTCACTGTCCCGTACGCGGGTGACGCCGGTCGCGAGAGGTGGCGCGCAGCGGCGCCGGTGGGCGATCCTCGTGCGGTGACCGACGTTGCCACCCGCACCGAGCGCGACCCGTATCCGGGTCCGTGGCCGGGTCGGCAGGTCACATCGGGCGGGGTCACGCTGCACGTGCGGGAGACCGCGGGACCCGACGGCGTCCCCGCCGTCTACGTGCACGGACTGGCCGGATCGGCCACCAACTGGACCGACCTCGCCGGCCTGCTCTCCGCGCGCGCCGCGGGCATCGCCGTGGATCTGCCCGGCTTCGGGCGGTCGCAACCGCTCGCGGTGCCGGACTGGACACCGGCCGGGCACGCCGACGCGGTGCTGTGCTTCCTCGCCGGCCGGGGGCAGCGGGTGCACCTGCTGGGCAACTCGCTCGGCGGGCTCGTCGCGCTCTCGGTGGCCGCGCGCCGCCCCGAGCTCGTGGAGACGCTCACCCTGATCTCGCCGGCGATGCCCGACCGCCGGCCGGATCCGCGACGGATGCTCGATCCACGGCTGCTGCTGGCGGCGGTGCCGGGCCGGATCGGCCGCCGCTCCCGCGCCGAGCTGGGCGCCATGACGGCGCTCCAGCGCGCCGAGCACGTCATCGGGCTGTGCTTCGGTGACCCGTCGATCGTGCCGGAGCACCGGTTGCGCGAGGCGGCGGCGGAGATCGAGGAACGCGGCACCCAGTCGTGGGCGCGCGCGGCGCACAACGAGACCGGCCGGTTGTTGCTGGCCAGCTGGGTGCGGGGGCCGTCGTCGTGGCCGCTCGCCGCCCGCGTCCAGGCGCCGACGCTGGTGCTCTGGGGCGATCGCGACCGGCTGGTGTCGCCGGGGCTCGCCCGCCGCACCGCGGCGCTCACCCGGGGCCGGCTGCAGATGCTGCCCGGGGTGGGGCACGTCGCGCAGATCGAGGCGCCCACGGCCGTCGCCGACGCGGTGACGAGGATGTGGGACGACGTCGCGGCCGGCCGGTGGGAACAGGACCGGGAAGAACGGGCGCGGACCACACGTTGACACACCGAGACCATCGCTTGAGATCAGTCGTGCAGATCAGTCGCAGTGAAGGAGCCCTGAGGACCATGGCGCTACCGCCGCTCGTGGAGCCGGCCGCCGAGCTCAGCAAGGAGGAGGTCGAGCGCTACAGCCGCCACCTCATCATCCCGGACGTCGGGATGACCGGGCAGAAGCGACTCAAGAACGCCAAGGTGCTGGTCGTGGGCGCCGGCGGGCTGGGCAGCCCCGCGCTGCTCTACCTGGCCGCCGCCGGCGTGGGCACGCTCGGCATCGTCGAGTTCGACGAGGTCGACGCGTCGAACCTGCAGCGCCAGATCATCCACGGCGTGTCCGACGTGGGCCGGTCGAAGGCCGACTCGGCGCAGGACTCGATCCGCGAGATCAACCCGCTGGTGAACGTCGTGCTGCACAAGACGCGGCTCGAGTCGTCGAACGTGCTCGACATCTTCCGCGACTACGACCTGATCCTCGACGGCACCGACAACTTCGCCACGCGCTACCTCGTCAACGACGCGGCGGTGCTGCTGGGCAAGCCGTACGTGTGGGGCTCGATCTTCCGCTTCGAGGGCCAGGCGTCGGTGTTCTGGGAGGACGCCCCCAACGGGCTGGGCCTGAACTACCGCGACCTCTACCCCGAGCCGCCGCCGCCCGGCATGGTGCCGTCGTGCGCCGAGGGTGGCGTGCTCGGCGTGCTGTGCGCGTCCATCGGCTCGATCATGGTCAACGAGGCGATCAAGCTGATCACGGGCATCGGCGAGCCGCTGCTGGGCCGGCTGATGGTCTACGACGCGCTGGAGATGTCGTACAAGACCATCAAGATCCGCAAGGACCCCGAGACCAAGCCGATCACCGAGCTGATCGACTACGACGTGTTCTGCGGTGTGGTGTCGGACGAGGCGCAGAACGCCGCGGCCGGCCACACCATCACCCCGGTGCAGCTCAAGGAGATGATCGACGGGGGCAAGGACTTCGCCCTCATCGACGTCCGCGAGCAGAACGAGTTCGAGATCGTCCGCATCCCCGGCTCGGTGCTGATCCCCAAGGACCGCATCCTGTCCGGTGAGGCGCTCGCGGAGATCCCGCAGGACAAGCCGGTGGTGCTGCACTGCAAGTCCGGCGCCCGCTCGGCCGACGCGCTCGCCGCGCTGCACAAGGCAGGCTTCCGCGACGCGGTGCACGTCGGCGGTGGGGTGTTGGCCTGGGCCAAGCAGATCGACCCCTCGCTGCCGACCTACTGATACAGGTCGGCGACGATCGGTTCGAGCGTTGACCTGATCGGTGCCTCCAGAGATGTCGTTGATCAAGGGCAAAAGGTTGCTGTTGAAGATCGGCAAGCAACCATTTGCCCTTGATCAACGAAAGTCGGGCTCCTCTGAAGCCCAGTTGTCCAGAGGTCGGGTCCGACCTGCTGGTACAGCGCGGCGATGACTGGTTCGAGGGCAGACCCGTACCTGATCCGGTCGAACCCAGGCAGGGTCGATCGTCGTCAGGTGTCGATTGACGAAGCGGTCGACCGCCCGCTCGTCGAGTCGGCGTCGTACCCGTCGTTCCACGGCTCGACCCAGAACTGCCCGCCATCGGGGGTCTCCGCGATCACCTGGACCGGCCCCTGTCGCGTGCACCGATCGGCCCGGATACGGGACCGATTGCCGCGGCCTGATGCGCCGGTCGGCCGCTCTGATCTTTCCGCGCGTCGGCAAGGCGGCGAATTTTCTGGACCACACGGGTGATGACGTGGGGCTCTTCGTGGATTCGATGTTGTTCACGGTAGCGGACGCAACGCGTACAGAGCGTTCTCCCGAACTACCGAGCGTGACTCTGACCAGCGGGTAAGGCGCTTTTGGCGCATCGACAACCCGTCACCCGTCCGAGTAACGTCGCCGTCTCGGTTGATCAGGACGGATCCTGGAGGACCGCCGCACCGGGGTGCCTGCGCAGCGCGGCACCGTGCCCGATCCGGCAGTCCGCTGCGCTGCGGGGCGCGCGTTCCGTCTCCCGGCGATGGGGGTCGCACCTGTGAACGACGAGGCGAAGTGCTGCGCGCTGCCCGGATGTGACGTGGCGATCGTCGACGTGCCGGGCCGTCCGGCTCGTCGGTACTGCTCCGCAGCCCACCGGCACGCGGCCCGCGCGGCGCGCCGCGCGGCGATGCGGCCCGAGGTGCAGGCGCGGCTCAGCGAGACGCTGCCCTGGCTGCAGGAACCCGTCGCGCCGCGGCCCGCGCCCGCGCCGGCAGCCGCCGCGTGGACGCCACCGCGGCAGGCTCCGACGCGCATCCCCCGGCCCGGACGGGCCCCGGCCGCACCGGCCCGTCCGCGGACGCGGAAGGCGGCCGAGTTCCCCGGCGGCCGCCGGCGCGCGGCCGCTGTGCTCGGCGCGGTGGGCATCCTCGCCGGCGGGTACGCGGTGTCCACGGCAGTGCCGATCGGATCGCCGGTGCAGCCGGCGCTGGCCGGTCGGGCGCCGACCGGTGCCGAGTGGGCGGCCGGTGCCGAGGTCACGCTGGCGTCGGTGTCGAAGCAGCTCGACACGATCGCCCGCACCGAGGCCGCCTACAGCCGGCTCCCCACCGCCGACCGGACGTCGGTCGCGGCGCTGCCCTACGCGGAGCTGCAGCAGCGCAAGTCGCTGCTGGAGCGGCGCAAGGCCGCACTGCAGTCCCAGCTGGACAGCTACCGCGGGCTCACCAAGGCCCGTGCGGATCTCGCCGCGTCCCAGTCCCGGCTCGAGGCGGTCGAGGAGGCGATCGCGAAAGCCCCCTCGCGCGTGCCCGGTTCGACGGAAGAAGCGACCGCCGTCGCCGTCCTCGACGAGCAGCGCACCCTGCGCGCGCGGCAGCGCGATGCGCGGAAGGCGGAGCTGACCAGCCTGGAGGACAGCGTCGCCGCCGCCGTGCAGGCCCCGTTGCCGGCCGACGACAAGGAGACCGACGCCGTCAGCACCGAGGTGCTCCAGGCGATGGAGCGGCGCGACGGCGGGCGCAGTCCCGGCCGTCCGAGCAGCGTTCCGGCGAAGCCCCAGATAGTGGCCGGGCGAGGGGCGGAGGCGAAGGAGCGCGACGACACCGCATCGAGCGGCCCGCCCGATCCGCGCGGACCGGCCGACGACGAGCCCCGATCGCGCTCGGCGCGGCCGCCCCGCAACGACCGATCCCCGCTGGGGCCGGCGCTGGGCACGGTGCTCGGCTCCGTCGGCGACGGGTTGGACGCCGCGACCCAGGCCGGTCAGCGGCCGGGCACGGAGACGGGCAAGGGCTCGCCCCGGCGGCCGACGCCGAAGGGTGCCCAGCAGCCCGCGCAGAAGGCCGCCCAGGATTCCGACCGGCCGGGCTCCGGTCAGCAGGGTTCCGGTCAGCAGGGTTCCGACCGGCAGCCACGACGGGGCGGTGTCGGTGGCGTGCTCGACGGTGCGCAGGAGGCGTTGCTCGGCGAGCGCGAGCCGGCCCCCGAGAAGGACGCCCCCGAGAGGAAGGCCGCACCCGAGAAGGCTGCACCCGAGAAGAAGGCTGCACCCGAGAAGTCCGCGCCCGAGAAGAAGTCCGCGCCCGAGAAGGAGTCCGCCCCCGAGAAGGAGTCCGGCGCGGACAAGGCGGCACCGGAGAAGAAGCAGGCACCGCGCCAGGACCGCCCGCAGGGGTCCGACCGGACCGACTCTTCCGCGCGCGACGACTCGGCTTCGGGCAGTACGACCGGTGGCCCTGGGTCGGGTGGCGCCGCGCCGGGTGGTCTCTCGTACTGGGGCGGCGGTGAGACCAGGTCCGGCCAGACCAACTCGAACCAGGCCCGCTCGAACTCCCGCGGCACCACGGCGGCGGCACCGCAGCCCAGCACCCGTACCCCGGCGAACCGGCCGAGCTCTTCATCGGCCGCGCCGCAGCAACGCTCCGGGTCGACGGGGCAGGCGTCGATGGGGCAGGCGTCGACGGGGCAGGCGCCGACGGGGCAAGCGCAGGGCTCCCGCGGCCCGAGCACCGTCAGCCGCTCCGACGAGTCCGGCACCAGCACGCTGTCCCGCGACCAGAAGGGCTTCACCGCCACCCGCACCACCTCGGACGGCCGCAGCCAGTCGGTGCGCATCGGCAACGACGGCTCGATGAGCGCGCGCGAGAGCGGCGGGGGCAGCGAGTCGGCGGCGTCCCGACCGAGCACGAAGAGCCAGCGGCAGTCGCGGACCAGCTCGTCCGACAGCGACAGCGGGTCGCGCACGTCGACCCAGTCGAGCTCCCGGAGCTCGAGTTCCCAGAGCTCGAGTTCCCAGAGCTCGAGTTCCCAGAGCTCGAGTTCCCAGAGCTCGAGTTCCCAGAGTTCGAGTTCGCGTTCGAGCGCCGAACGATCGACGTCCACCACCAACACCCGGAGCAGCCCCGACGACAGCCCCGACGACAGCCCCGACGACAGCTCCGGCGACGGTGACGACGACTGACCGACGGCCTGGTCACGCACCGCTGCAGCCGGTCGCGGATCGACCCGCGCGCCCTGCCACGATCGAGCAGCCAGCGCAGGTAGCGTGCGGCCCGTGACCGCCGCGCCCGTTCGAGCAGCTGCCCCGACCGGCCTCCCACCACACGTGCGCACGGCGTTCGGGGTCAAGGACATCGAGCCGCGCCCGGTGGAGTGGGGTGGGCGGCGCGCGTGGCACTGCGGCGACGTCCTCATCAGGGCGGTCGCCGACAACGCGATCGCGGCGTGGTCGGCCGGCGTGCTCGACTCGATCGACGTGCCGGGGGTGCGGATCGCGAAGCCGGTGCGCTCCTCCGACGGTCGGTGGGTGATCGCGGGCTGGGCGGCCAGCCGGTTCGTGCCGGGCACGATCGAGCCGCGCTACGACGACGTCGTCACGGTGGCCGAGAAGCTGCACGCGGCCACCGCCGACCTGCCGCGTCCGCGGCTGCTGGAGGGACGGGACGATCTGCAGTCCCGGTCCGCGGCCGCGGCGTTCGGGGAGCGGCGCGTGATCGTCGACCGCGACCACGGCGGGGCCCTCTTCGACCAGCTCGTGGCCTACCGCGAGCCGGTGCAGGTCACACCGCAGGTGGTGCATCCCGAGCTGTTCGGTGCCGTGCTGTTCGACGGCGACGCCGCCCCGGCGATCGTCGACCTGGTGCCGAGCTGGCGCCCGGCGGCGTGGGCGGCCGCGGTCGTCGTGGTCGACGCGCTGGCCTGGGGCGGGGCTGACGACGGCCTCCTGCAGCGGTGGGCGCACCTGCCGGAGTGGCCGCAGATGCTCGTCCGCGCGGTGCTGCACCGCATCGCCCTGCACGCCCAGCACCCCGAGGGCGGCCCGCGCACGCTGGAGGGCCTGGAGCGCGCCGCGGGTCTGGTCTCCGCGCTGGTGTAGAGCCGGCGGCGGCCTGGTCCGACGAACCCGCGGCTCACATCGCGGCTCCCCGTCAGTGAGCACGGGTTTGCGTGCGTGTCACGTGATGAGGACAGCGCGGTAACGGCCCCTGCATAGCGTCGCGCCGACCCCGACCCCCATGGCGCGACACCCGGGAGCCCCCGTGACACTCACTGCACCGGATCCGACCCCGGCCGCACCCGCTTCACAACTCCGCGGGCGCTGGATCACCGACTGGCGGCCCAGCGACCCCGACTTCTGGTCCTCGACCGGCCGCAAGGTGGCCACCCGCAACCTCTGGGCGTCCATCGCCGTGGAGCACGTCGGCTTCTCCGTGTGGTCGCTGTTCTCCGTGTTCGTGCTCTTCATGGGCCCGGAGTACGGCGTCGACGCGGCCGGCAAGTTCCTGCTCACCTCCACCGCGACGCTGGTGGGTGCGGTGCTGCGGGTGCCCTACACGTTCGCGGTGGCGCGGTTCGGCGGCCGCAACTGGACGATCCTGTCGGGCCTGCTGCTGCTGATCCCGACGGTGGTGGCGGCATTCGTGCTGCAGCCCGGCACGCCGTTCGGCGTGCTCCTCCTGCTCGCGGCCCTGTGCGGCCTGGGCGGCGGCAACTTCGCCTCGTCGATGGCGAACATCAACACGCTCTACCCCGAAGGCAAGAAGGGCCTCGCCCTGGGTCTGAACGCCGGCGGCGGCAACATCGGCGTGGCCGCGGTGCAGCTGCTCGGCCTGCTCATCATCGCGACGGCCGGGGCTAACAGCCCGAAGCTGTTGCTCGCGATCTACATCCCGCTCGTCGTGCTCGTGTCGATCTACGCGGCGCTGAAGATGGACAACATCGCGAGCGTCCGCAACGACACCGGCGCCGCGAAGCTCGCCCTGCGCGACCGCGACAACGCGATCATGTCGTTCCTGTACATCGGCACGTTCGGCTCGTTCATCGGTTACAGCTTCGCCTTCGGCCTGGTGCTGCAGAACACGTTCGGTCGCACGCCGCTGCAGGCCGCGGCGGTGACGTTCATCGGTCCGCTGATCGGGTCGCTGATCCGTCCGGTGGGTGGCTGGCTCTCCGACCGCGTGGGCGGCGGACTGGTGTCGATGTGGAACTTCGTCGCGATGGCCGTGTGCACCGGGCTGTGCATCGCAGCGTCGGGGGTCGGGTCGCTGACGCTGTTCGTGATCGCCTTCATCGGGCTGTTCTTCTTCTCGGGCCTCGGCAACGGCTCGACGTACAAGATGATCCCGGCGATCTTCCAGCGGAAGGCGCAGCTCGCGATCGCCGCCGGCACGCCCGCCGAGGAGGCGCTGCTGAACGCGCGCCGCATCTCCGGTGCGGCGATCGGGCTGATCTCGGCGGTCGGTGCACTGGGCGGGCTGCTGATCAACCTGGCGTTCCGGCAGTCGTTCGCCGCCACGAAGTCCGGCACCCCGGCGTTCTGGTCGTTCCTGGCCTTCTACGTCGTCTGCGTGGCAGTCACCTACTTCGTGTACGTCCGGACGACGAAGTCCGACGAGCTCGTGACGGTGTGAGCGGCCGCACTCCGACCCACTGCCCGTACTGCGCCCTGCAGTGCGGGCAGTGGGTCGACCGGAGCGGCGTGGTCGACGCCCGGGACTTCCCGACCAGCCGCGGCGGGATGTGCCAGAAGGGCTGGACGTCCGGGCGGCTGCTGCGCCATCCCGAACGCCTCACGACACCATTGGTCCACGGAGAGCCCGTCTCCTGGGACGAGGCGCTGGGATACGTCGCGGGCCGGCTGCGGGAGATCGCGGCGGAGCACGGGCCGGATGCCGTCGCGGTGTTTGGTGCCGGCGGGCTCACCAACGAGAAGGCCTACCTTCTGGGGAAGTTCGCGCGCGTCGCGCTGCGCACGTCCCAGATCGACTACAACGGCCGGTTCTGCATGTCGTCCGCCGCGGCGGCGGGCAACCGGGCCTTCGGGATCGATCGGGGAATGCCTTTCCCCGTGACCGATCTCGGCGGCGCCGACGTGGTGCTGCTGGCCGGGTCCAACCCGGCCGAGACGATGCCACCGCTGATGGGGCACTTCGGCGGCGCGGCCATGGTCGTGGTGGATCCCCGGCAGTCGGTGACGGCGGAGCGCGCCGGGGCCTCCGGAGGCCTGCACCTGCAGCCGGTGCCCGGCACCGACCTGGTGCTCGCGCTCGGCATGCTGCACGCCGCCGTCGTCGACGGGCACGTCGACACCGCCTACATCGAGGAGCGGACCACCGGCTTCGCCGACGCCTGGCGCATCGCTGCGCAGTGGTGGCCGGAGCGGGCCGAGCGGGTGTGCGGGGTGCCGGCCGGGGACATGCGCGCCGCGGTCGCCCTGCTCGCGCAGGCCCGTTCCGCCTACGTGCTCACCGGGCGGGGCGCCGAGCAGCACGCGCACGGCGTCGACACCGTGACGGCGTGGATCAACTTGTCGCTCGCGCTGGGCCTGCCCGGCCGCCACGGCTCCGGTTTCGGCACGATCACCGGCCAGGGCAACGGGCAGGGCGGGCGCGAGCATGGGCAGAAGGCCGATCAGCTGCCGGGCTACCGGCACATCAGCGATCCCGCGGCACGGGCCCACGTCGCGTCCGTGTGGGGGGTCGATCCCGACTCGCTGCCCGGGCCCGGCCGCTCGGCCACCGAGCTGCTCGACGCGCTCGGCCGCCCGGACGGACCGAAGGCGATGCTCGTCTTCGGATCGAACGTGCTGGTCTCCGCCCCGGACGCGGTGTCGGTCGCGAAGCGGGTCGCGGCACTGGACCTGCTCGTCGTCGCCGACGTGGTGCCCGGCGAGACCGTCCAGGCTGCCGACGTGGTGCTGCCCGTCGCCCAGTGGGCGGAGGAGGAGGGCACCATGACCAACCTCGAAGGACGGGTGCTGCGCCGGCGCCGCGCGCTCGACCCGCCGTCCGGTGTGCGCACGGATCTCGAGGTGATCGCGGGCCTCGCCGAGCACCTCGGCGTGCCGGGGTTCCCGGCCGCCCCCGCCACCGTGTTCGAGGAGCTGCGCGCCGCGTCCGCCGGCGGCCTCGCCGACTACGCCGGCATCAGCTACGAACGCCTCGACGCGGGGGAGGCGCTGTACTGGCCGTGCCCGTCGGTCGAGCACCCGGGCACCCCGCGGCTGTTCCTCGACCGGTTCGCCCACGCCGACGGCCGGGCCCGCTTCGGGGCGGTCGACCACGTCGCGGCCGCCGAGCTGCCCAGCACCGACTACCCGCTCCGCGCGACCACGGGACGGGTGCTCGCGCACTACCAGTCCGGCGCGCAGACCCGTCGGGTCGCGGAGCTCGCGGCGGTCGTGCCGGACGCCTTCGTCGAGGTGCACCCCGACACCGCGGCCCGCGCCGGCCTGGCCGAGGGCGACTGGGCGCGGATCGCGTCGCGGCGGGGGAGCGTGCGGGCCAAGGTGCGGTGCGTGCCGTCATTGCGCACCGACACGGTCTTCCTGCCGTTCCACTTCGGTGGCGACCAGGCCGCGAATCGCGTGACAAATCCCGTTCTTGACCCGGTGAGCCGAATGCCCGAATTCAAGGTCAGTGCGGTGCGCATCGGGCCTGAGGAGGGAATTTCGGAACGAACCGCGCATTCCGGGCAGCAGCAAATGCGATAACTCACACCCCGTACGTATCTTTCCGCTACCGACCGCCGACGGGGGTGGACGGAGGGGAGGGGCGCGATGACGTCACTGGAGAAGACGGGTGCGATCCGGAGTCTGATCCCGGCGCGACTCGACCGATTGCCGTGGGCGCCGTTCCATACGAGGCTGGTCGTCGCCCTGGGTGTGGCGTGGATCCTCGACGGCCTCGAGATCACGATCGCCAGTTCGGTCTCCGAGACGCTGACCAAACCGGAGGCGCTCGGCCTCTCCTCGGCGGCCGTCGGGGCGACCGCGAGCGTCTACCTCGCCGGCGAGGTGGTCGGAGCGCTGTTCTTCGGCAACCTGTCCGACCGGCTCGGCCGTCGCAACCTCTTCATGATCACCCTCGGCGTCTATCTCGTCGGCAGTGGCCTGACCGCCTTCACCATGGGCAACGGCCCCGGCTGGGTGGTCTACTTCTTCGCTACCCGCTTCATCGCCGGCATGGGCATCGGCGGTGAGTACGCGGCGATCAACTCTGCTATCGACGAGCTGATACCGGCCAAGTACCGCGGCCGCGTCGACATCGCTGTGAACGGCACCTACTGGGCAGGCGCCGTGCTCGGCACCATCGGTGCGCTGGTCGCGCTGAACGCTTTCGACGACTCGCTGAAGTGGCGCATCGGATTCCTGCTCGGCCCGGTGCTCGGGCTGGTCATCCTGCTCGTGCGGCGCAACCTGCCGGAGAGTCCCCGTTGGCAGGTGATGAACGGTCGAGAGCAAGCGGCCGAGGCGTCGATCACCTACATCGAGGAGGAGGTCCGCAAGGGCGGGAAGGCCCTGCCCGATGTCGACGCGACGAAGGCCATCGAGCTGCAGCCGACCACGGAGATCGGCTACGTCGCCCTGCTGCGCGTGCTTTTCCGGGAGATGCCGACCCGGGCGATCCTCGGCGCCTCACTGATGATCACCCAGTCGTTCCTCTACAACGCGATCTTCTTCACCTACTCGCTCGTACTGGGGAAGTTCTTCCACGTGCCAGAGGGCGTCATCCCGCTCTACTTCATCGCCTTCGCCGTCGGCAACTTCGTCGGCCCACTCGCGCTGGGCCACCTGTTCGACACCATCGGACGTCGCAAGATGATCGCCGGCACCTACGGGATCTCCGGGGTCCTGCTGGTGATCACGGCCTTCCTGTTCAACGCCGGCGCGCTGACCGCGCTCACCCAGACGATCGCCTGGTGCGTGATCTTCTTCTTCGCCTCGGCGGGCGCCAGCGCGGCCTATCTGACCGTCAGCGAGATCTTCCCGCTCGAGGTGCGAGCCAAGGCCATCGCGGTGTTCTTCGCGATCGCACAGTGCTTCGGCGCGATCGCCCCGCTGATCTACGGCGCCCTGATCGGCGACGGGTCGCAGCCGTTCCTGCTCTTCATCGGCTATGTCATGGGTGCCATCATCATGATCGCCGGAGGCGCGGTCGCGTGGTTCCTCGGCGTCGACGCTGAAGGGAAGGCGCTCGAGGACATCGTCTCCCCGCTTGCGGCCCGTCGCACTGGAGCGACCCGGGCACCGGGTGCCGGATCGCCGACCGGCGGTACGACGATCAACCTCCGGGAGCCGGAGGAGTGACAGCCCGCCGCTGAGCCGGCCGGACGAGGTCGGCAGCAAAGCCACTTTCATGCAGGAATCTTGCGTGAAAGTTGCTTTGCTGCCATCGGTGTACGGCCTTGCGCCGGCTGAGCGACCTCACTGTGCCCACCGCCGGATGTGCAGGCGGTGTTACGCCGCTGTCACCGATCGTCGCATGGGGGTAATGACCGCTACCTACCGTCGGGGCCGTGAAGCGGCGGATCGTGGTGGTCGGGCACGGGATGGTCGGTGCCCGACTGTTGGAGGAGGTCCGGCGGCGGGATCCGCGCGGCGAGACGGTGGAGCTGACCGTCGTCGGCGCGGAGGCGCGGCCGGCGTACAACAGAGTGCTGCTCTCGACGGTGCTCGCGGGCGGGTTGCCCGCGGCCGTCGACCTGCTGCCCGACGGGTGGGCGCAGGAGTGGGGGGTGGACGCGCGGCTGGGCGCTGCCGCCACGGCCATCGGCGACGGGATCCTGCACACCACCACCGGTGACCTGCCCTTCGACGTCCTCGTGCTCGCCACCGGCAGCCGGGCGTGGTTGCCGCCGATGCCGGGTGCCGAGCAGGGCATCCCGTTCCGCGACCTGGACGACTGCGCCCGGATCGTCGAACGGGCCCGGCCCGGCGTCCGGTTCGCGGTGCTCGGCGGCGGGTTGCTGGGCTGCGAGGCCGCGCGCGGGCTGGCCGGCCGGGACGTCAAGGTCACGCTCGTCCACCCGAAGCCGCACCTGCTGGAGCGCCAGCTCGACCCGTCCGGCGGCGAGGTGCTGGGTGCCGCGCTGGAGCGGCTCGGCGTGGACGTGCGGCTCGGCGTCCGTGCCGTCGCGTGGGACCGCGGATTGCAGCTGGCCGACGGCTCCGTCATCGCCGCCGACGAGCTGGTGATCGCGACCGGGGTCCGGCCGGAGACCGCGCTGGCCGAGGCCGCGGGCATCGCCGTCGACCACGGCATCGTCGTCGACGACCGGCTCGCCACCTCCGATCCGCGCGTATACGCCATCGGCGACTGCGCGCAGCACCCCGGCACCGGCACCGGGCTCGTCCAGCCCGGCTGGGAGCAGGCCGCGGTGCTCGCCGACCTGCTCACCGGCACAGACGTGGCCGCCCGCTACACGGGCACGCGGCCCGTCACGCGGTTGAAGGCGCGCGGTGTCGATCTCGCGACCGTAGGGGCACCCGCAGCGTTCGACGGTGCGGAGGTGCTGCGGTTCGCCGACCCCGCCGGCGGGCGCTACGCCGCGCTGGCGATGGAGGGCGACCGTGTGGTCGGCGGAGCCATGATCGGCATGCCGGAGGCGGCCGCGACCATGGTCCAGTACTTCGACACCGGTGCTCCCGCACCGAGCGACCGGCTCGGGCTCCTGCTGGGCCGCACACCCGCCACGACGTCGGATCCGGGACGTCTGCCGGCGAGCGCGGTGGTCTGCCGGTGCAACACCGTCACCAAGTCCGCGCTGGTCACGGCGTGGCGGGCCGGCGCGACCGACGCGGCGGCGCTGGGCCGTGCCACCCGCGCCGGCACCGGTTGCGGCAGCTGCACCGACACCGTCTGCGGCCTTGCCGACTGGCTTGCGGCGGCCGATCCGGACCCGATCGAGGAGGGCGCCGCATGACAGGCTCACCGATGAAGGAACTGCTCGTCGTCGGCAACGGGATGGTGGGGCACCGGCTCGTCCAGGCGGTGCGCGACCGGGACGCTCGTGATGGATCTGGCGAGACCTGGCACATCACGGTGATCGGCGAGGAGACCCGCGCCGCGTACGACCGGGTGGCGCTGTCGTCCTACGTAGACGGCGTGTCGGAGGCGGAGCTGACGCTGCCCGAGCTGGGCGTCACCCAGCACTTCGGCGACCCCGTGACCAGCATCGACCGGGACGCGCGCACCGTCCGCACCGCCGCCGGCCGCGAGTTCCCCTACGACGCTCTGGTGCTGGCGACGGGCTCGGTGCCGTTCGTGCCGCCGGTGCCCGGCAAGGACCTGCCCAACTGCTTCGTCTACCGCACCCTCGACGACCTCGACGCGATCACCGCGGCCGCTGCGGCCGCGATGCAGCCCGGCCGGCCGGGGCGCCGCTCGGCCGTCGTCGTCGGTGGCGGGCTGCTCGGGCTGGAGGCGGCCAGGGCGCTGCGGTCGCTGGGCCTGTCGCCGCAGGTCGTGGAGATCGCGCCGCGGCTCATGCCCGTGCAGGTCGACGAGGGCGGCGGGGCGTTGCTGCGCCGGCTCGTCGAGTCGGAGGACCTGCAGGTGCGCTGCGGGGTGTCCGTCACCGGCATCACCGAGGACCGGGGCCGGCTGGTCGCCGGACTGTCCGACGGTGTCGAGCTGGACGCCGACGTGGTCGTGTTCTCCGCCGGCATCCGACCGGCCGACGGGCTGGCCCGCGCGGCCGGCCTGGCGGTCGGCGAGCGCGGCGGCGTGCTGGTCGACGAGCGCTGCCGCACCCGCGACGAGGCGATCTGGGCCGTCGGCGAGGTGGCCGCGCTGGAGGGCCGCACGTACGGGCTGGTGGCGCCGGGGTACGCGATGGCCGAGGTCGTGGCCGACCGACTGCTCGGCGGGCAGGCCACGATGATCTCGGCCGAGATCGACATGTCCACGCAGCTCAAGATGCTCGGCGTCGACGTCGCCAGCTTCGGCGACGCGCACGCCACCACCCAGAACGCGCTGGAGGTGGTGGTCAACGACCCGGTCGCGGGCACGTACGCGAAGCTCGTCGTCTCCGACGACGCGCGCACCCTGCTCGGCGGCGTGCTGGTCGGCGACGCCTCGAAGTACGGCACGCTGCGCGCGCTGGTCGGGCAGCCGCTGCCCGCCGATCCGGTGGCGATGATCGCGCCCGGCGGGGTCGAGCTGGGCGCGGACGCGCTGCCCGACTCCGCGCAGATCTGCACGTGCAACGCCGTGACGAAGGGCGCGATCTGCGCCGCGATCGACGACGGCGCGCACGACGTGCCCACGCTGAAGGCCTGCACGCGGGCCGGCACGAGCTGCGGATCGTGCGTCCCGACGCTGAAGAAGCTGCTGGCCCAGCAGGGCGTGGTGGTGTCGAAGGCGGTGTGCGAGCACTTCGACCAGTCGCGCGCGGAGCTGTTCGAGATCGTCGCCGGGACGGGCATCCGCACGTTCTCCGAGCTCGTCGCCCGCTACGGCCGCGGCCGCGGCTGCGATCTCTGCAAGCCGGCGGTCGCGTCGATCCTGGCGTCGCTCGGTGCGGGCCACGTCCACGACGGCGAGCAGGCCACGCTGCAGGACACCAACGACCACTTCCTCGCGAACATGCAGCGCAACGGCACCTACTCGGTGGTGCCGCGCATCCCGGGCGGTGAGATCACCCCGGAGGGCCTGATCGTGATCGGCGAGGTCGCGCGCGACTTCGACCTCTACACGAAGATCACCGGTGGGCAGCGGATCGACATGTTCGGCGCCCGCGTCGAGCAGCTCCCGGCGATCTGGCGGCGGCTCGTCGACGCCGGGTTCGAGTCGGGGCACGCCTACGGCAAGTCGCTGCGCACGGTGAAGTCGTGCGTCGGCACCACCTGGTGCCGCTACGGCGTCCAGGACTCGGTGGGGCTCGCCGTCGCGCTGGAGCTGCGGTACCGGGGCCTGCGTTCCCCGCACAAGCTGAAGTCGGGGGTGTCGGGCTGCGCGCGGGAGTGCGCGGAGGCCCGCTCGAAGGACTTCGGGATCATCGCCACCGAGAACGGCTGGAACCTCTACGTCGGCGGCAACGGCGGCTTCACCCCGCGGCACGCCGAGCTGCTCGCCGCCGACCTCGACACCGAGACGCTGGTCCGGCTCATCGACCGGTTCCTGATGTTCTACATCCGCACCGCCGACCGGCTGCAGCGCACCGCACCCTGGATCGAGGCCATGGACGGCGGCCTCGACCACCTCCGCGCGGTGATCGTCGACGACTCGCTGGGCATCTGCGCAGACCTGGAGGCCGCCATGGACGCGCACGTGGGCAACTACGCCGACGAATGGCGCGGTGTGCTGGAGGACGAGGAGAAGCTCGCCCGCTTCGTCTCGTTCGTCAACGCGCCCGACACCCCGGACCCGCTGGTCAGGACCCGGCGGGAGCGCGGGCAGCCGGTGCCGGTCGGGATGCCGGAGGTTCGTCGATGACCGTCGAGCTCCAGGTCACGTGGACGACCGTCTGCCCGTTCGACCGGCTGCAACCCGAGCGCGGGGTCGCCGCCCTCCTCGGCGACGTGCAGGTGGCGATCGTGCGCACGCGCGACGACACGGTGCACGCGATCGGCAACGTCGACCCGTTCTCGGGCGCGGCCGTGCTCTCCCGCGGCATCGTCGGAGACCGCGGTGGCGTGCCGACCATCGCCTCGCCCGTCTACAAGCAGGCGTTCGACCTGCGCACCGGTGCCTGCCTCGACGACGCGGACGTGAGTGTGCCCACGTACCCGGTCCGGGTGACCGACGGTGTGGTCCAGGTCGGACTACCGTGATCGCCACGATGACGGAGAAGGCCGTGGAGGTGCCGCCGCTCGCCGGCTTCACGGTGGGCGTCACCGCGGCGCGCCGCGCCGAGGAGCTCGCGGCGATGCTGGAGCGCCGCGGCGCCGTCGTGCAGCACGGTGCGGCGCTGCGGCTCGTCCCGCTCGCCGACGACGCCGAACTGCTCGCCGCCACGAAACGCCTGATCGCGGCCCCGCCCGACATCACGGTCGCCACCACCGGGATCGGGTTCCGCGGCTGGGTCGAAGCGGCGGAGGGCTGGGGGATCGGCGACGAGCTGATCGCGGCGCTCGGCAGCGGCACCCTGCTCGCCCGCGGCCCGAAGGTCCGCGGCCAGATCCGCACCTGCGGGCTGGTGGAGGCCTGGTCACCGCCGTCGGAGTCGTCGGCCGAGGTGCTCGATCACCTCCTCGCCCGCGGCGTGGACGGCGCCCGCATCGCCGTCCAGCTGCACGGCGAGCCGCTGCCCGACGTGGTGGAGGCCCTGCGACTCGCCGGCGCCGAGGTGATCGAGGTGCCCGTGTACCGGTGGGCCCCACCCGCCGATCTCGGGCCGCTCGACCGGCTCACCGATGCCGCCCTCACCTGCGGCGTCGACGTGTTGACCTTCACCAGTGCCCCGGCCGCGGTGAGCCTGCTCGCCAGGGCCGCCGAACGCGGG
Organism: uncultured Actinomycetota bacterium; assembly: GCA_963727745.1. Taxonomy (GTDB): domain Bacteria; phylum Actinomycetota; class Actinomycetes; order Mycobacteriales; family Pseudonocardiaceae; genus Pseudonocardia. Next base: position 246,186 of record CAVSHL010000010.1, on the reverse strand, counting down.
CTGCGCGAGCCGCTGCTCGACGCGCTGCGGCACCAGATGGTCGTGCTCTGCGTCGGTCCCGTCACCGCCGCCCCGCTCGAAGCGCTCGACGTGGACACCGTGCAACCGCAGCGATCCCGGCTCGGAGCGATGGTGCGGCACCTGGAAGCCGAACTGCCCGCGCGGACGCGCCGCCTGCCCGTCGCCGGGCATCGGCTCGAACTGCGCGGCCACGCCGTCCTCGTCGACGGGGACCTCCGGCTCGTCCCACCCGCGGCGATGGGTCTGCTGCGGGCACTCGCACGGCGACCTGGGCGGGTCGTCACCCGCGCCGAACTGCTGCCGGCGCTGCCCGGCACCTCCGCCGACGAGCACGCCGTCGAGACCGCGATGACCAGGCTCCGGGCCGCCCTCGGCGAACCCCGGCTGATCCAGACCGTGGTCAAACGGGGTTATCGCCTGGCACTGGACCCCACCGCCGAGCCGGCTGGGGGACACTGCGGGTGAACCTCCTCCTGGTCGCGCACGGCACGCGCGATCCGGCAGGCGCGCACGTCACCGAGGCCGTCGCGGCCCAGGTGCAGCGCCGGCTGCCGGACGCGCAGGTCGCCGTCGCCTACGCCGATGTCCGCGGCCCCACGATCGCCTCCGCGCTGGCTACGCTGCCCGACGGTCCGTGCGTCGCCGTGCCGATGTTCCTCGCCGCCGGCTACCACGTGCGCGTCGACGTGCCATCGCAACTGCTGGCCGCCGGACGGGCCGACGTCCGGCTCGCCGACACCTTCGGACCCGATCCGGCGCTCGTCGCTGTCGCCGTCGATCGGTTGGCGGCCGCGGGACACCGTCCCGGCGACGCCGTCGTGCTCGCTGTGGCCGGTTCCAGTGACCCCGCTGCCGGGGCCGACTCCGCTGCTGCGGCTCGGCGGTTGGGTCGGGCGTTGGGCGGGCCCGTCGCGCTCGGCACGGTCGCCGCGGGGGGACCGTCGGTGTCGTCTGTCGTGGCGCGGTTGCTCTCCCGCGGCGCGCCGCGGGTTGCTGTTGCGTCGTGGCTCCTGGCGCCGGGGTTGTTCCAGCGGCGGTTGGAAGACTCCGGGGCATCTGTGGTGGCCGCGCCGCTCGGGACGCATCCTGCTGTTGCCGCGCTCGTGGTGGCTCGGTATCTCGCTGAGCATCGGGCTGCTCGCTCTGCTTGATCCTCGTTCGAGGGTGCTTTCTGCGCGGTGTGCTTGGTGCTGCCGCGCTGCTTCCGCTCCTCGGCCCTGGCGGGCCTGCGGTGCGGGTCAGCTTGCCACTGAATATCCGGGTCACCCTGATTTCAGAGTCACCCCACGTGGTCCGATTGGGTCCCATAGATTCCTGTTTTGCCTGGTCACGGGCATCACCTTGCGATACAATCGAACACATGGTCGATACCGACGAGTGGGCGGGCGTCCCCGACGCGCTCCTGCTCGACGGGTCCCCCTCGCCCGCCGCCATCACGCCATCAGGATGGCTGGCCGTCGAACTCGATCAGTACTTCTCCGACCCCTCCACGCTGACCGATCCCGCCCTCGTCGACGCCATCGTCGGGTACGAGCGGCTCGCGGCGTGGGCGCAGGCTCGGCAGGCTCGGTTGATCGCCGAACTCGCCTCGCGGCGGGCTGAGCCCGGATCGCTGACCGACTGGGCCGCCGACGAGGTCGCCACCGCGCTGCACCAGTCCACCGGCACCGCCGCCTTCCGCACCCACCAGGCCACCTCCCTGATCGAGCGGCTGCCCGCCACGCTCGCGGCCTGGGAGGCCGGGCTGCTGGATCAGCGCCGGGTCACCACCCTCACACAAGGCACCGTCAACCTGACCGCCGAGCACGCCGCCCTGGTCGAAGCCCGCGTTCTTCCCGAGGCACCGTCGCAGACCGCGGCGCAGCTGCAGGCCGCGATCAAGAAGGCGATCATCTCCGTCGACCCCGACGGCGCCGAAGAACGACACGAAGCGGCCCGGAAAGGCCGGCGGGTCGCCGTCAACCCCGAAGACGACGGGATGGCGTCGCTGTGGGCGCTGCTGCCCGCACCGGACGCGATCGCCGTCTATGAATGGCTCACCCGCCTGGCCCGCGGTTGCGGTGCTGATGATCCGCGCACCATGGATGAGCGCCGCGCCGATCTGCTGGTCGCTCTGCTCAGCGGGCGGTTGCGTAACCCCGACGTGGTGCTGCCGACGCCGGTGAACCCGGGCAAACCGCTGGTCAATGTGCTGATGCCGATGACTGCACTGTTCGGGCTCACCGACGACCCCAGCGAACTGCTCGGCTACGGCCCGATCACCGCCGGGATGGCCCGCGAGATCGCCGCCAGCGCGACCTGGCGGCGGCTGTTGTTCGACCCCGAGTCCGGGGCGTTGCTCGACCACGGCCGCACCACCTACACGCCACCCGTCGCGCTGGCCGACTTCGTGAAGGCCCGGGATGTGTACTGCCGCTTCCCCAACTGCCGGCGCAAGGTCGTCAACGGCGAACTCGACCACCTCATCGCCTACGCCGACGGCGGCACCACCAGCCACTTCAACCTCGCCGGCTACTGCACCCGCCACCACCACCTCAAACACGCCGGCGGCGGCTGGCAAGTCCGAGCACTACCCGACGGCAGCCTGGAATGGACCACCCCGACCGGACACACCCACGTCACCCGGCCCTACGACTACCGCAGCGACACCGATCCGCCCTGAGATACAGCTGTCGCAGCGGGACCACCGCCAGGTGAGCATCTACGCCGCGCAAGGGACCGCACGCAGATCGAGTTCCGAGTCGGGACGGCTCGCAAGCCGACCACACGATTCAGTCTTTCCCACCGCCCCCCGCGCCACGCACGGGAACCGAACCATGATCAGCCCAGCACGGTGTGCACCAACGCCTGCCCGATCACCGCCGGAATGGCGCGCGAGATCGCCGCCACCGCCACCTGGCGGCGGCTGCTGTTCGACCCCGAGTCCGGGGCGCTACTCGAGCACGGCCGCACCACCTACACGCCCCCGGTCGCGCTAGCCGATTCGTACGACTACCGCTGTGACCCCGACCCGCCCTGAACGAGAGCGGGTGCGCCGTACGCGGCGACCGGGCCCTCGAACACCGTGATCCGCGCGATGCCGGACGGGGTCGAGGTCAGTACCGCGATGCCGAACGCGCGGTGCACACCATCGGCGTCGCGGCGGTAGGCGGCCACGGCTGGTTGGCCGTTCGCGCCGACGGGCAGCATCCGCCACTCGCCGGGGGTGCCTACCGCGTCGGTCAGGACAGGGAGGCACGCGGCCACGCCGCGGAACGCGGCGCCCGAGGGCAGTAGCTCGAGTGCGGCGTCGGCGCGCAGCACCTCCTGCAGGACCGTGACGTCGGCCGCCTCGAACGCGGTGACATAGCGGTCGAGCTGGGCGCGGGCGGTCGCCTCGGTGGGCTCGTCGACGTCGTCGACCGTCACGCCGGCGCGATCCAGGCGGGCCCGCGCTCGTTGCAAGCTGCTCTTCACCGCGGCCACGCTGAGGCCGAGCATCGCCGCGACGTCGGTGGCGGGGAAGGCCAGCACGTCGCGCAGGATCAGCACGGCCCGCTGCGTCGGTGGCAGGTGCTGCAGGCCCGCGACCAGCGCCAACCGCACGTGCTCGCGTTCGGTGACGACGGTGGCCGGGTCCGGCAGCGGTTCCAGCCAGGCCGTCCCGGGTTCTTCGGTCCCGCTCAGGTCTGCGGGCAGCGCCCGTCTAGGGCGGCCGGCCAGTGCGGTCAGGCAGGTGTTCGTGGCGATCCGGTACAGCCAGCTGCGCAGCGCCGCGCGGCCCTCGAACCGCTCGTAGGCGCGCCAGGCCCGCAGGTAGGTCTCCTGGACGGCGTCCTCGGCCTCCTCTGCGGAGCCCAGCATGCGGTAGCAGTGCGCCAGCAGCTCCCGGCGCAGCGGGGCCGCGAGTGCGGCGAAGTCGTCCGGCGCCTCCACGGCCGTCATCGTGCCCCGCCTGCCAGCAGTGGGCGCGCCCACGCGGCGAACCGGGCGATCGCGTCGTCGGCCTCCGGTGCGCGGCCCGCCGCCATCTGGAACGTGTGCTGCTGCTGCGCGAACACGTCCAGCCGCACGTCGACGCCGGCGGCGCGGGCCCGCTCGGCGAGCAGCCTGCTGTCGTCGAGCAGGGCCTCCTCGGCGCCGACCTGCAGGTACAGCGGCGGCAGCCCCGTCAGGTCGGCGTGCAGGGGGCTGGCCAGCGGCGACGTCGGCGATGCGCCGCCGAGGTAGAGCTCGGCCAGCTGAGCTACGAGGTCGCGGAAGAAGTACGTCTCCGTCGCCGCGTTGGTCTCGTAACTCGCGCCGGTGAGCGCCATGTCGACCCACGGCGAGATCAGCAGCCCCGCGACGGGTAGCGGCAGGCCATCGGCGCGGGCCCGCAGCATCATGGCGAGCGCGAGCCCGCCACCGGACGAGTCGCCCACGACGGCGACGCGCCCAGCGTCCTCGTCGAGCAGCCGGCGGTAGACGGCTGTCGCGTCGTCGAGCTGGGTGGGGAAGACGTGGGCGGGCGCGAGGCGGTAGTCCACGAGCAGCGCCCGCCCGCCGACGGCCTTCGCGAGGTGCCCGAACATCTTGCGGTGCGTGTAGATCGAGCCGCCGACGAAGCCGCCGCCGTGCAGGCACAGGAGCACCGCGCCGGGATCGTGGCCCTTCGGCAGGACCCACATGGCGGGTACGCCGCCGACGTCGGTCTCGACGTAGTCGGTGCCGCGGGGTTCGGCGGTCAGGTCGCCCCAGGACTCGGGATCGTTCGGTTCGCCGTGGAGCTGGGCCCGGGTCCATTCCCGGTACATCGCCGCCACCGCGCCGGACTGTGTGCTTGCCATGCAGGTTGGACCCTGCGCGAGCCCGGAAGGAATCGGGTCACAGGATCTTTTCGAGCAGGTCCAGCCAGATCGCGAAGCCCTCCTGCAGCGCCTGGTAGTCCGACGGTGTGGCCGCGGGTCCGGTCCATGCGTTCACGAGCACCAGCTCGGTGCGCCTGTCGTCGACGGCCGTGAACGTGACGGTGACCGTCTCGCCGCTGATCCGATCGGCCGGGGTCTGCGCGATGTGGGTGAAGGTGAAGGCGACCGTCTGCGGCGGGTCCAGCGTGAGGTACTCGCCGACGAACCCGTTGACGGTGCCGTCGGACTCGTGGATCTCCACGCGGTAGCGCCCGCCCACCCGCACGTCGGCGGTGACGACCGTGCCGAACCACTGCTCCAGCAGCAGCGGCTCGGTCCAGGCGCGGTACAGGGTGTCGGGGGTGGCCACGATCGTGCGGCGGACGGTGACCTCGTGCGGCGTGACGCTGTCGTTCACAGGGGCTCCTCCGGGTCGGTGACCAGCGCTTCCAGGGCGTCGAGCCGGGTGTTCCAGAAGCGCTCGTAGTGGCGCAGGTGCGCGGTGGCTGCGGCGAGCGGGGCGGCCTGCAGGCGGCAGACCTGACGGCGGCCCACCTTCTGCCGGACGACGATCCCGGCCCGTTCCAGCACGGTGACGTGCTTGGACGCGGCGGCCAGCGAGATCGGGTGCGGTGCGGCCAGCTCGCTCACCGACCGCTCTCCGACCGCCAGCTCGGCGACCATCGCGCGCCTGGTGCCGTCGGCGAGGGCGTGGAACACGCCGTCCAGAAGCTCAACCACACGGTTAAGCTTAACTGGTTGGTTGAGCGTCGGCAAGCAGTAGTGCTCGCGTCGAACGGGCCAGCCAGGCCCGGTAGCGCTCGTGCGGCCAGCCGAGGTCGTCGCGGAACTGCACGTACAGCTCGGGTGAGCCGACCATCCACAGGGTCTCGGCGGCGCTGGTGACATCGAGATCGGGATGCAGATCGCCGGTCTCGACGATGGCCTCGGCGACGCGGGTGAAATCGGCCAGTCGTCTGCGACCGGCCGCGGCGGTGAGCGCGCGCAGCTCCGGCTCTCCGGCTCGTGCGGCCATGAAGAGTGCGCCGATCAGTGGGCCGACCCGCTCCAGGATCCGGCACGACGCCGCGCAGAAGGCGGCGAGGACCTCCGCGCCGCTACCGGCTCGTAGTGCCTCGCCGAAGTCGGCGCGCTCGAGCAGCGAGACCGGTTCGTCGTCGCCGGCGACGGCGTGGTCGAGGATCTGCCCGACGAGCTCGATCTTGCTGCCGAATCCCTTGTAGACGGTCTCGACCGACACGCCGGCAGCCTTGGCGATCGCGGCCATGGTGGTGCCGGCGTAGCCCTTCTCGACCAGCACGTCCTGGCCCGCGCGCAGCACGGCGACGCGGTTGGCGGCGGCGCGCGCCGCACGTCCGGCGTTGTCGTACCGCCTCTTGACGGCCTCTTCCGGCATTACTTACAGTCTCCCTGTCTTCGATACAGGCTACCTGTCTCGAAATGTAGCAGAGGAGCGCACGATGACGTCGACCCTGTCGTCCACCCAGATCGCGGTGGCGCACATGAAGGCCATGGAGAGCCTCGACCTCGCGCCGCACCAGGTCATCACCCACCCCGAGGCCGTGAACCTCGAGTCCGCGACCGAGCCGCTCGTCTGCCGCGTGCCGGGCCCGGAGGGTTTCCGCGCCACCGCCGAGTGGCTGCACTCGTTCGCCTCCGACATCACCTGGGAGGTCGAGAACGCCATCGCCGACGGCGATCTCGTCGCCGTGCAGGCCACGATGCGGGGCACGCAGAGCGGCCCGTTCACCGTCCACGGGCCCGACGGCTCCGTCGTGGCCGCCATGCCGAGCCTCGGTCGCAGCTTCAGCACACGCCAGACCCACTGGTTCCGCCTGCGTGACGGGCTCATCGTCGAGCACTGGGCCGACCGCGACGACCTCGCCATGGGCACCCAGCTCGGCTGGTTCGGCCCGCCGGCCTGAACGCCCCGCTCAGTGCGTGGTGGTCACCCGTGCCTGCGGCGCCACGAGGGGCACTCCCGGCCGGTACGCCAGGTGCAGGTGGCTCGGGGCATCGAGCACCGTGAAGTCGGCGCGCTTGCCGGGCGCGAGCACGCCGATGTCGGTGCGGCGCAACGCCTGAGCGCCGCCCGCGGTGGCGGCCCAGAGCGCCTCGGCCACCGTCATGCCCATCTCGCGCACCGCCATCGCGATCATGAACGGCATCGACGACGAGTAGCAGGTGCCCGGGTTGCAGTCGGTCGCGAGCGCGACGGTCACGCCGGCATCGATCAGGCTCCGGGCGTCCGGGTAGGGAGAGCGGGTGGAGAACTCCACGCCCGGCAGCAGGGTGGCGACGGTGTCGCCGCCGGCCAGCGCGTCCACGTCGGCCGACGACAGGTAGGTGCAGTGGTCCACGCTCGCCGCGCCCAGCTCCACGGCCAGCCCCACGCCAGGTCCGTGGCCCAGCTGGTTGCCGTGCACCCGCAGCTCCAGCCCGGCGGCGCGGCCGGCGGTGAGCACCGTGCGGGCCTCGTCGCCGTCGAACGCGTGGGGGCTGGCGGGCTCGCAGAACACGTCGATCCAGCGGGCGTGCGGCGCGCAGGCCGCGAGCATCTCCCCGACGACGAGCTCGACGTAGGCGGCGCGATCGGCCCCCGGCGGCACGACGTGCGCGCCGAGGAACGTGGTCTCGGGTGTGGCCTCGGCGGCGATCGCGAGCGCGCGGGCCTCGTCGGCGACCGTCAGGCCGTAGCCGCTCTTGATCTCCACGGTGGTCGTGCCCTGGGCGCGCATCTCCGCCACCCTGGTCGCGACCAGGGTGCGCAGCTCGGCGTCCGACGCTGCGCGCGTGGCCGCCACGGTCGACGCGATGCCGCCGCCGTCGTACGGCTGCCCGGCCATCCGGGCGGCGAACTCGGCGCTGCGGTCGCCGGCGAAGACCAGGTGTGCGTGCGAGTCGACGAACCCGGGGACGACCGCGCGCTCCCCGAGGAACACCCGCTCGTCCGCGTCGGGGGCGTGGGCGGCCGGGCCGACCCAGAGGATCATGTCCTCGGCCACGACGAGCGCGGCGTCGGTGAGCACGCCCAGCTCGGGGTCGTGGGTGACGAGCTCGGCGATGCCGGTGTACAGGACGGTCAAGGGGACGTCTTCCGTGAGTAGACGAGGAACCCGGTCTCGGTGGCGACCTGGTCGTACAGGCGGCGGGCCGTCGCGTTGGTGGTGTGGGTGTGCCAGTACAGCCGAGTCGCACCGGTCGCCGCGGCCCGTTCGGCCACGCCCTCGATCAGCGCGCGCCCGACCCCGCGGCCGCGTTCCAGCTCCGTGGTGAGCAGATCCTGCAGGTAGCAGACGGGCTCGACGGACGTCGTGCTCGCGTGGAACAGGTAGTGCGCGATCCCGAGCACCTGCGCCTCGCGGTCGGCGACCAGCGCGTGGACGGGCTCGGCCGGATCGAGGAACCGCGCCCACGTGGTTTCGCTGACCGCCCGGGGGAGGGCCGTCGGGCCGCTCCGCCCGTAGAAGGCGTTGTAGGCGTCCCAGAGCGGCAGCCACTGGTCGAAGTCGCCCGCTGCGACCGGTCGGATGATCACTGCGTCACCGTAGCGATCGCGTCGGCGAGCAGCAGGCCCACGGAGCCCAGGCGGTGCCGGCCCTCGGTCACCACCACGTTCCCGTCGACGACGACGGTGTCGACGTCGGCGGCGGTCGCGGCAAACAGGATCTGCGCGGGATCGGCGCCGGCGGTGCGCGGCGTGTCGGTGCGGATCGCCACGAGATCGGCCGGCGCGCCCGGCGCGAGACGACCGGCGTCGGGGCGGCCGAGCGCCGCGTGCGCGGTCAGCGCCGCGTACAGCTGGGGCGGGGTGAACCGGCCCCGCTCGTTGGTGTCGAGGCGCTCGTGCAGCTCCAGCGCGCGGGCCTCCTCCAGCAGGTCGATCACGGCGTGCTGGTCGCTGCCCAGCGACAGCGGTGCGCCCGCGTCGTGCAGGGCGCGGGCCGGCCCGATGCCGTCGGCGAGATCGCGTTCGGTGGTGGGGCAGAAGCACGCGCCGGTACCTGAGGACCCGAGTGCGGCGATGTCGCCGCTGGTCAGATGGGTGGCGTGCACCGCCGTCGTGGCCGGACCGAGCACACCCTCGGCGGCCAGCACTGCGGTCGGGGTGACCCCGTATGCGGCCAGGCAGGCGTCGTTCTCGGCGGGCTGCTCGGAGAGGTGGACGTGCAGCGGGCGGCCCGCGGCCGCCGCGGCGACGGTCTTCAGCGCGTGGCGGGGCACCGCCCGCACCGAGTGCACGGCCACGCCGTCGGCCGGCCCGTGCGCTACCCGCGTCGCCCAGGCGTCCACGTCGCCGTCGGAGAAGCGCAGCTGCGGCTCGGCGAGCGGGGTGTCGATGCCGCCGGTCAGGTAGCAGGTGTCGAGGAGGGTGAGTCGTATCCCGGCCTCGGCCGCGGCCTGCTTGAGCGCGTGATCCATGGCGTACGGATCGGCGTAGGGCCGCCCGCCCGGCGCGTGGTGCACGTAGTGGAACTCGCCGACCGCCGTGATCCCGGCCAGCGCCATCTCCGCGTACGTGGCGCGGGCAAGTGCCAGGTAGGAGTCGGGATCCAACCGTGCAGCCACGGCGTACATCTGCTCCCGCCACGTCCAGAACGTGCCGCCGTCCGCGTGCGTCCGGCCGCGCAGGGCGCGGTGGAAGGCGTGCGAGTGCCCGTTGGCGAACCCCGGAAGCACCACGCCGGGGAGGACGGTGCCGGTGCGGGGGCTGTCGGGATCGACGGAGGTGAACACGCCCCGGTCGACGGTCAAGGCGACATCGGCGGCGATCCCGGACGGGAGCAGCGCGAACTCGGCCCAGTAGCTCTCAGCCACGACGGCCCCTGGGGTTTGTCAGCAAAGCCACTTTCAGGACCGAATCGGTCCCCAAAGTGGCCTTGCTGACACAACGAGCCGGGCACTTCACGACGCCAGCTCCTCGACCACTCGGGCCAAGGCGGCCACTCCAGCCAGGCAGTCCTGCTCCTCCGCCCACTCCGCCGGGGAGTGCGAGACGCCCGTCGGGTTGCGCACGAACAGCATCGCCGTGGGCAGGCCGGCCGCGGCGAGGATGCCGGCGTCGTGGCCCGCTCCGGTCGCGAGGATCGGCGCGTCGTCGAGCAGCGTCGCCAGCCGGCCGGCCAGCCCGCCGTCGAATGGGGTGAGGCCCGTCCACGATTCCTCGGTGACGCGCCCGCCCTGGCTCTCGGCGAGCGCCCGCAGGTCCTCGACGACGGCGCGGACGCGTTCCTCGTCGGCGCCGCGGGCGTCGAGCCAGCCGGTGACCAGTGACGGGATCGCGTTCACGCCGTTCGGCTCCACCCGTACCTTCCCGCAGGTGGCAACCGCCGCATGGCGGGCCGCGGCGTCCCGCGCGGCCAGCACCAGCTGCGCATAGCCGAGCATGGGGTCGCGCCGATCCTCCAGCCGCGTGGTGCCGGCGTGGTTGGCCTCGCCGGGCAGGTCGAAGCGCCAGCGCCCGTGCGGCCAGATCCCCGAGCCGACGGCGACGGCGCGGTCGAGATCGACGAGGCCACGCCCCTGCTCGACGTGCAACTCCACGAACGCGCCGACGCGGGCGAGCATCTCGGGGTCGGGGCCGAGCTCGACCAGCTCACCCATCGCGATGCCGTCGGCATCGGTGAGTGCATGAGCCCGCTCGGCGGTCATGGCGCCGGTCAGCACCCGCGAGCCGGCGCAGGCCACGCCGAAGCGCGCGCCCTCCTCGTCACCGAAGTTGGTGACGGCCACCGGGCGCGCCGGAGTGAAGCCGCCGGCGCGCAGCGCGTCGATCGCCGCGAACGACGAGACGACGCCCAGTGGCCCGTCGAAGGCACCGCCGTCGGGCACGGAGTCCAGGTGCGACCCGATGACCACACCCGGCTCGGGGCCCGCGTTCCACCACGCCCACTGGTTGCCGGCGCGGTCGGTCGCCAGGTCGAGGCCGCGCGCGGCGGCCTCCCCGGCGAACCATTCGCGCAGCGTGTGGTCCTCCCGGGTCAGGGCGAACCGGCGGTACCCACCCGACGACGCCCGCCCGACGGGCTCGAGATCTGCCCACATCGACGCGAAGGTCATACGGGCACCGCCGTCCTGCGGCGGGCGAGCGGGTAGTAGATGGCGGCCGTCACGGCCAGCCCGATCAGCCACGACAGGTCGGCGCCACCGAGGGCGGCGGCGAGCGGACCGGTGTAGAGCGTCTGCGCCATGAACGGCACCTGCACCGCGATCCCGATCGCGTACGTGACCAGCGCGAGCGCGTTCCAGCGCCCGTAGCGGCCGTCGGGGTCGTAGAGCGCGGGCACGTCCACCCGTTCCTTGCTGACGAGGTAGTAGTCGATCAGGTTGATCGCGCTCCACGGCGTGAACACCAGCAGCAGCGCGAGCACGAAGCTCTTGAACGAGTTGAGGAAGTCGCTCGACGCCAGCAGCGCGATCAGCACCGAGACCAGCACGAACGCGCCGATGAACACCGCGCGCGTGGTCCGCGAGACGGAGTCGCGGCCCGACGCCGACGTGACCGTGGTCAGCAGCGACATGAACCCGCCGTAGGCGTTGAGGCAGTTCACGGTGAGCTTCCCGACCACGATCACCAGGAAGATCGCGAACGCCAGCAGCCCGCCGCCGGCGAGGTCGCCGAGGAACCCGACCTGGCTCTTCAGGAACGTCGACGCCGGCACGGCCGCCACCAGCGCGCCGAGCGTCATCGACCACTGCGAGCCGATGACGCTGCCGGCGAGCGTGGCCGTGAACGTGGTGCGTTCCGGGGTGTCGCGCGGCAGGTAGCGCGAGTAGTCGGCCACATACGGGCCGTACGTGAGCTGCCAGCCGGCACCCAGCGAGACCGCCAGCACGAACGTCGCCAGGTCGAACGGCTTCTGCAGCACGAGCGCGCTCAGCCCGTACTGCGACAGCAGCTGGATCAGCAGCCAGGTGAACCCGAGGATCCCGACGACCGTCGCGATCCGGCCCATCGCGTGGATCCACCGGTACCCGATCACCGCCACCACGGCGGTGAGCAGCCCGAACACGACGATCCCCACGACCGGCGCGGAGATGCCGAACGCCGCGTTGATCGCCTGTCCGGCCAGCACCGTGCCGGTCGCGGCGAAGCCGAGGTAGAGCACCACGACGAGGATCAGCGGCACGATCGCGCCGAACACCCCGAACTGCGCCCGGCTGGAGATCATCTGCGGCAGGCCCAGCCGTGGCCCCTGCGCGGCGTGCAGCGCCATGACCACGCCGCCGGCGAGGTTGCCGATCAGCAGCCCGATGATCGCCCACAGGGCGTCGGCTCCGAAGACGACCGCCAGCGCACCGTCGACGACGGCCGTGATCTGCATGTTCGCGCCGAACCACAGCGTGAACTGGCTGCGCGGCGAGCCGTGCCGCTCGGCGTCGGGCACGACGTCGATGGAGCGCCGTTCGACCTCCACGATCAGCCTTCCGTCATGGGCACCCGGATGCCCTGCTTCTCGGCGACATCGACGGCGATGTCGTAGCCCGCGTCGACGTGGCGGATGACCCCCATGCCGGGATCGTTGGTGAGCACCCGTTCCAGCTTCTGCGCGGCCAGCTCGGTGCCGTCGGCCACGCAGACCTGGCCGGCGTGGATCGACCGACCCATGCCGACGCCGCCACCGTGGTGGATCGACACCCAGGACGCCCCCGACGCCGTGTTGACCATGGCGTTGAGCAGCGGCCAGTCGGCGATGGCGTCGGAGCCGTCGGCCATCGCCTCGGTCTCGCGGTACGGCGAGGCGACCGAGCCGGTGTCGAGGTGGTCGCGCCCGATCACCAGCGGCGCCGACAGCCGCCCGTCGGCGACCATCCCGTTGAACAGCAGGCCTGCCTTGTCGCGCTCGCCCTGCCCGAGCCAGCAGATCCGCGCCGGCAGCCCCTGGAACGCGACCTTCTCGCGCGCCGCGGTGATCCACCGCCCGAGCCGGTCGTTGTCGGGGAACAGCCGCAGGATGGCGTCGTCGGTGGCGTGGATGTCGGCCGGGTCGCCGGAGAGCGCAGCCCAGCGGAACGGACCCTTGCCCTCGCAGAACAGCGGGCGGATGTAGGCCGGCACGAACCCGGGGAACGCGAACGCGCGGCCGTAGCCGCCCTGGCGGGCCTCGTCGCGCAGGGAGTTGCCGTAGTCGAAGACCTCGGCGCCGCCGTCCTGGAACTGCACCATGGCCTCGACGTGCTTGGCCATCGACGCGCGCGCCCGGTCGGTGAACTCCTCCGGCTTCTTCGCCGCGTAGTCGTCCCAGTCGTCGAGGTCGATGCCCTCGGGCAGGTACGAGAGCGGATCGTGCGCCGACGTCTGGTCGGTGACGATGTCGACCTCGACGCCGCGGCGCAGCAGCTCCGGCAGCACGGTGGCGCAGTTGCCGACCAGTCCCACCGACAGCGGGGTGCGGCTCTTCTTCGCGGCCTCGCAGCGGGCGATCGCGTCGTCCAGGCCGTCGGCCAGCTCGTCGAGGTAGCGGTGGTCCACGCGGCGCTGCAGCCGCGCCCGGTCCACGTCGATCACGAGGCAGACGCCGTCGTTCAACGTGACGGCGAGCGGCTGCGCGCCGCCCATGCCGCCGCACCCGCCCGTCACCGTCAGGGTGCCGGACAGGGTGCCGCCGAACCGCTTCTCCGCCACCGCGGCGAACGTCTCGTACGTGCCCTGCAGGATCCCCTGCGTGCCGATGTAGATCCACGAACCGGCCGTCATCTGGCCGTACATCGTGAGGCCGAGCTGCTCCAGTCTGCGGAACTCCGGCCAGGTCGCCCAGTCGCCGACGAGGTTGGAGTTCGCGATCAGCACCCGCGGCGCCCACTCGTGAGTGCGCATGACGCCGACGGGCTTGCCCGACTGCACCAGCATCGTCTCGTCGTCGCGCAGCGTGGTGAGCGTGCGGACCATCGCGTCGAACGAGCGCCAGTCGCGCGCCGCGCGGCCGGTGCCGCCGTAGACGACGAGATCGTCGGGGCGTTCCGCGACCTCGGGATCGAGGTTGTTCTGCAGCATCCGCAGCGGGGCCTCGGTCTGCCACGAGCCGGCGGTGAGTGTGGTGCCGCGCGGTGCGCGGACGGGACGGGCGCCTTCCATTACTGCAGTCCTCCTGTGACGGACTCGGCGGCGGTGAGCACCGCGCCGGAGGTGACGGCGGCGAGCGCCGCTTCGATGTCGGGGGCCAGGTACCGGTCCGGCCCGGGCCCGGGGACGGTCTCGCGGAGCGCGTCGCGCACCGCTCCCGTCGCAGCGGCCGGCGCGAGCGGCCGGCGCATGTCGATGCCACGTGCCGCGGTCAGCAGCTCGATGGCGAGCACGCGGCGCAGCCCGTCGACGGCCCGGCGCAGCTTGCGCGCCGCCGACCAGCCCATCGACACGTGGTCCTCCTGCATCGCGCTCGACGGGATCGAGTCGACCGATGCCGGGCTGGCCAGCCGCTTCAGCTCCGAGACGATCCCGGCCTGCGTGTACTGCGCGATCATGTGGCCGGAGTCGACGCCGGGATCGTCGGCGAGGAACGCGGGCAGCCCGTGGCTGCGCGACTGGTCGAGGAACCGGTCGGTTCGCCGCTCCGAGATCGACGCCAGGTCGGCGACGGCGATCGCGAGGAAGTCCAGCACGTACCCGACGGGCGCGCCGTGGAAGTTGCCGTTCGACTGCACCCGCCCGTCGATCGTGACGACGGGGTTGTCGACCGCGGCGGCCAGCTCGCGGTCGGCGACGATCTCGGCGTGCGCGAGCGTGTCGCGCACCGCGCCGTGCACCTGCGGGGCGCAGCGCAGCGAGTACGCGTCCTGCACGCGGGTGCAGTCCGGGGTGCGGTGGCTCGCCATGATCGCCGAGCCGTCCAGCAGCGTGCGCAGGTTCGCCGCGCTCGCCGCCTGTCCGGGATGCGGGCGCAGGGCCTGCAGGTCGGCCGCGAACACCGCGTCCGTGCCGAGCAGCGCCTCCACGCTCATGGCCGCGGCGACGTCGGCCACCCGGACGAGCTTCTGCAGGTCCGCGCAGGCCAGCACCAACATGCCGAGCATGCCGTCGGTGCCGTTGATCAGCGCGAGGCCCTCCTTCTCGGCCAGTGTCAGCGGCTCGATCCCCGCCTCCGCCAGCGCGTCCGCCGCCGGGCGGAGCTCGCCCTCGGCGTCGCGCACCTGGCCCTCGCCCATGGCGGCCAGCGCGCAGTGCGCGAGCGGTGCCAGATCGCCCGAGCAACCCAGCGAGCCGTACTCGCCGACGATCGGCGTGATCCCCGCCGACAGCATCGCCGCGTACGTCCGCGCGGTCTGCGGGCGCACGCCCGTCCGGCCCGTGGCCAGGGTGGACAGGCGCAGCAGCATCAGCGCCCGCACCACCTCGCGCTCGACCTCGGGACCCGAACCGGCCGCGTGCGACCGCACCAGGCTGCGCTGCAGCTGCGCCCGTCGCTCCACCGGGATGTGCCGCGTGGCGAGCGCTCCGAAGCCCGTCGACACGCCGTAGTGCGGCTCGATGTCGTCGGCGAGCTCCTCGATCACCTTCCGCGTCGCGGCGATCTCCGTCAGCGCATCGGCCGACAGGACCACCCCGGCGCCCGCCCGGGCCACCGCGACAACGTCCGAAGGGGACACAGGGCCCAGGCCGACCTCCACAGGATGCATCCGTACAGCCAACTCCGCCGCGGCCCCGGATTCCATGGCCGCCGAGCGATCGGTGTCCGGGATACCGGACAGTCGGGGATGGCCTCGTCCGTCAGCTCTGCCCGACCCACCATGCGAGGCCGGCAACGGCGTAGAGCGCAGGCAGTGCGATCACGCTGACCGGGCCGAGCGCCGCGACCAGCCCCGTGCCGGCGAGGACGACGGGAACCGCTACCGCAGCGGTGATCACCGCGACCCGCACACCCCGGTGCGGATCCGCCGCGACGAACCCGGCACCTACCCCCGCCAGAGCGCCGACGAACAGACCCAGCCCCACCCCGACCAGCAGCGCAGCCTGCGGGACGGCGATCGCCGCCATCAGCATCAGGACCGTCACCGGCACGGCAGCGGCAACGACTCCGACGGTGGCGACGCGCCGCGACCCGCCCGCCGGGGTGGGGCAAGCCCGACCCGCCATCGGTGGTCCGGACCGCGTGCCGCCGGCGCTGCTCAGGATCGCGGCGTCGTGGCGGCGAACGTCCATGCGGCCGCACCGGCACCGGTGATAGCTGACGAGCCCCTCGCTGGTGTGGTGGCGAGAGACCTCCTGCAGGGCGCAGATCGTGTGCATGGATCCAGCCTGACTCCCACCAAGCAGCAGGTCCATTTCACGTTTGTGGACAGGAACCTGTAATCTGGCTTCATGATGGATCGACGGATCCACGTCCTGCGCGTGGTCCACGCCCTCGGCACGATCACCGCCGCCGCCACCACGCTGCACCTGACCCCGTCCGCGGTCTCCCAGCAGCTCCGCGGGCTCGCCCAGGAACTCGCCGTCCCCCTGCTCGAGCCCGACGGTCGCCGCGTCCGGCTCACCCCGGCCGCGCACGTCCTGCTGCGCCACGCCGATGAACTGGCCGCCGGCTGGGAGCGTGCCCTGGCCGAACTGCAGACCTGCACCGATCTGCCCGGCGGGCCGCTGCGGCTGGCCGGCTTCCCGTCGAGCCTGGACCTGCTCGTCGTGCCGGCCGCCCGCCGGCTGCGTCAGACCCACCCGGGGCTGGAGGTCCGCATCACGCAGCTCGAGCCGGCCGAGGCGTTCGAGCGGCTGCTGACCGATCAGCTCGACCTCGCCGTCACCCTGCCCGCCCCGAGCGGTCCGAGCATCGACGACCCCCGCTACGAACAGATCCAGCTGATCGACGACCCGCTCGACCTGATCGTCCCCGCCGACCACCCCCTGGCCGACCGGGCCAGTGTCACCCTCGACGAGGTAGCCCACGAAACCTGGGTGCTTGCCGCACCCGGCAGCTGCCCCCAGCACGACCTCGTCACCGCCGCCTGCCTCACCGCCGGGTTCAGCCCCCGGATAGCGCACGAGGTGACGGACTGGCCACTCGTCGCGGCCATGGTCGGCCACGGCTTCGGTGTGTCCCTCAAACCCCGGCTGGTCCCCACGCCGGCCGAACCCGCGCTCCGGGTGATCCCGCTGCACGGGCCGAGCACTCCGCACCGGCGCCTGCTCGCCAGCCTGCGCCGCGGAAGCCGCGAGCAACCTCGTGTCGACGTCGGTCTGCGCGCGCTTCAGCACGCCGCTCACACCGAGCCCGTCCCCGATCAACCGGCCCTGCGGACAGCGTGACGGCTCGCGTCCCGATCTGCAGCGGGTCGCCTCTCACACCGGCTTCGGAGTGGGCGGGGGCTTGGTCTCATCCGCTCCGCACTGATGATCGACACGGGTGACATCGACGTGGTCGGGGTTCTCGAGGTGCAGAACCCCGGTCATGTCCATCTCGCCCGTGTCGATCACGGAAACGGCACCGAGGGGCACAGCCCGACCCCGCCCCTCCGTGGATATGCACGTGCTCATCGTGGCGCATCCGTGACAATGACCGACGTGGAAGAGGTCGAGGTCGTCGTGGCCCATCAGGCGCGCGCGACGCTGCGGGTCGGTGACGTGTTCCTGAAGGTCGACACCGATCAGGCGAACATCGACGTCGAGGTCGAGGCGATGGCCCTGGCGCCGGTCCCGACCCCGCAGGTCCTGTGGCGGAATCCGCCAGTGCTCGCCCTCGCCGCCCTCCCCGGGACGGCGCTCGGCCACCTCGGCGAACCGTCGCCCGCGCCGCCGGAGGCGTGGGTCGCGGCCGGCGCCGCGCTGCGGACGCTGCACGAGGCGCCGCTGCCGCCGTGGCCGGGCCGAGGCATCGACGAGATCGCAGCCGAGCTCGACGAGGAGTGCGAGCGGCTCGTCAGCACCGGTGTCCTGCCCGCCGACCTGGTCACCCGCAACCGGCAGATCGCCGAGGCGGCGCTGCGGCCGTGGACCCCGGCGTTCACGCACGGCGACCTGCAGGTCGACCACGTGTTCGTCGCCGGCGACGAGGTCACCGGCATGCTCGACTGGTCGGAGGCCGCCCACGGCGATGCCCTGTACGACCTCGCCACGTTGACGCTCGGCCACCCGGAGCACCTGGACGACGTCGTCTCCGGCTACGGCCGCGATGTCGATCTCGACGTGATCCGCGGGTGGTGGTCCTTGCGCAGCCTGCGCGGGGCCCGCTGGCTGATCGAGCACGGTTTCGACCCGGACCAGCCGGGCTGCGAGTTCGACGTGCTGAGGTCTGCCGGCCTGCGCACGCATCGCTGAGCGGCCGGCTCAGTCGGCGGCTGCTCTGGCCTCCGCCACCAGGTCGGACAGGCCGCGGGACTCCGCCAGCTCGGCCAGCTGCTCGACCAGTTCGGGACGGGCGGCGGCGATGCGGCGGACGGGCCCGGCGAGGCCGGCGCGGGCGTCGGGCGGGATGGTGGCGGCGATGTCGAACAGTGGCAGCCACAGCTGCGCCCGGTCCACCTCGGTCGTGAAGCGGTCCTGCAGTTCATCCGGCATCGCGGCGGCGACGGCGGCGAGCCAGGAGCGCTCCTCGTCGTCGAGCTCGTCGGCCATCGCGAGCAGCTGCGGCACGAGCTGCGCGCTCTGCGCGGCCTTGTAGAGCCGCACGAGCTGCTCCTCGCCGACCGCGCCGGCGGCCGCGACGACGTCGTCGACGGTCATGGTCGCGATCAGCGGAAGCATCGTGCGTTGCAGGCCGTGCTCCTGCACGGCGGTGAAGATGCCGGTGAGCACGTCGGGATCGGCGAGCGCCTCGAGGCGCAGCAGCGCGGCCTGCTTGTCCGGGCTCATCCGGGCGATGACGGGCAGGATCGACGGCCACAGCTCCTCGGCCTGGCAGCGGTGCATCAGCCGGGTCAGCGACTCGTCGTCCTGCTCGGCCACCATGTCGCCGAGCGTGCGCTGGGCCACCGGATCGACCTGGGCCATCAGCGCGACCACGGGCGCCCACAGGTCCTTCGCCTCGCCCTGGGAGAGGGCGACCATCCGGCGCAGCCGCTCCGTCGACAGCATGCCGACCAGCGTCGGGATCCGCTCCCTGGCCTCGATGAACAGGCCGATGCGCAGCAGGTCCTCCTCGTCGGCGATCGCGACGAGCACCTCGCGGATCGCCCGGTCGGAGAGGTAGCCGACGAACAGGCCCATCGCGATGTGCTCGGCGCGGTGCACCAGCTCCAGCGCGACGGCGCGGACGACCGACACCGGCATGCCGTGCAGGATCGGCCCGACCGACCGCGGATCGAGCTCCAGCGTGACGTCGGCGAGCAGCCGGGTGTTCATCCGCTGCGCGATCTCGATGGCCCGGTCGGTGGGCATCTCGCCGGCGATGCGCGCGAGGAACACCGGGGCGAACGACTTCTCGGCGATGGCCGCCGCGAGGCGGATGGGGAGCAGCTTCGTCGCGGTGGCGATCCTGTGGAACCTGGCGCGGTCGCGGTCGAACAGGTGCTCGTGGGTTGCCTCGCGCAGCCGGCGGATGTCGGCGGCCGGCAGCTCCGCGAGGAACAGCAGGTGCTCGGGGTTGCGGTCGAGCACGCGCGCCAGCTTGATGATCTCGGCGCGGACCTCCAACGAGGTCATCGCAGCCCCACCGCCGCCTTGACCGCCGCGCGCAGCACTGGCGGGATCTGCAGCAGGGAGTCGTCGACGGCGCGTTGCAGCGCCGCCTGCTGACGCTTGCTCGTCGCCTCGACCGCGGCGACGAGCATGTCGATCTGCGCAGGCTCCAGGGCGGCGAACGCCGCGAACTCCTCGGCCGGACGGTCCAGCACCTCGGCGAGGCGGCGATGCGGAACGTCTGCAGCCATGCCCGGGATCATGCCACGCGGCGTGGCGACGTACCCGGTGTTCGCAGCCGATACCGAACCGGATTCTCCCTGGTGAGAAGGTCAGCCGGTAGCCGCTCTGGCCTCCTCCACCAGGTCGGACAGGCCGCGGGACTCCGCCAGCTCGGCCAGCTGCTCGACCAGTTCGGGACGGGCGGCGGCAATGCGGCGGACGGGCCCGGCGAGGCCGGCGCGGGCGTCGGGC
The DNA here is from genome assembly GCA_963727745.1 of uncultured Actinomycetota bacterium. Lineage (GTDB taxonomy): Bacteria > Actinomycetota > Actinomycetes > Mycobacteriales > Pseudonocardiaceae > Pseudonocardia. The sequence goes on along the minus strand of CAVSHL010000010.1, from coordinate 226,260 downwards.
GGGATGGTGGCGGCGACGTCGAACAGCTGCGGCCACAGCCCGGCCCGGTCCACCTCGAGGGCGAACCGGTCCTGCAGCTCGGCCGGCATCGCGGTGGCGACGCCGGCGAGCAGGGCGCGTTCCTCGTCGCCCAGCTGGTCGGACAGCGCCAGCATGCGGGGCACCAGGTTCGCCTCCTCGGCGGCCTCGAACAGGCGCACCAGCTTGTCGGGGTCGACGGTGCCCGCGGCCTCGACGACGTCGCTGGCCGCCATGGTCGCGACGAGTGGCAGCACGTCGCGGAGCAGGTCGTTCTCCTCGGACGAGGAGAAGATGCCGCGCAGGATCTCCGGGTCGGCGAGTGCGTCGAGCTGCAGCAGCCGCGCTTGCTTGTCCGGGCTCATCCGCGCGATGACGGGCAGCAGCGCGGGCCACAGCTCCTCGGACTGGGAGCGGTGCATGAGCCGGGTCAGCGACTCGTCGCTCTGCTCGGCCACCATGTCGCCGAGGGTCCGCTGGGTCGTCGGATCGACGTGGGCCATCAGCGCGAGCGCGGGCCCCCACAGGTCCTTCGACCCGTCCTGCGCAAGATCGATGATGCGGCGCAGCCGGGCCGGCGGCAGCATGCCGACCAGCGTGGAGATCCGGTCCTTGGCCTCGATGAACAGGCCGATGCGCAGCAGGTCCTCCTCGTCGGGGACGGCGGAGAGCGCCTGGCGGATGGCGTCGTCGGTGATGAACCCGACGAACAGTCCCATCGTGATGTGCTCGCCGCGCCGCACGAGCTCCAGCGCGACGGCCCGCACCACCGGCACCGGCATGTCCCGCAGGATCGGCCCCACCGAGCGCGGGTCGAGCTCCAGCGTGACGTCGGCGAGCAGGGTGGTGTTCATGCGCTGCGCGATGTCGATGGCGCGGTCGGCGGGCATCTCGCCGGCGATGCGGGCGAGGAACACCGGCGCGAACGCCTTCTCCGCGATCACCGCGGTGATCCGCGTGGGCAGCAGCTTCGACGCCCCGGCGAGCTTGCGGAACGTCGCGCGGTCGCCGTTGAACAGGTGCTCGTGCGTGGTCTCGCGCAGCCTGCGGATGTCAGCGGCCGGGACGGTCGTGAGGAACTGCAGCTCATCGACGTCGCGGCCGAGCACGCGCGCCAGTTTGATGATCTCCGCGCGCACCTCCAGCGCGGTCATCGCAGCCCCACCGCCGCCTTGACCGCGCCCCGCAGCAGGGCCGGGACGTACCGCAGCGACTCCTCGACGGCCTGGTGCAGCGCCACCTGCTGGCGCCGGCCCGTCTCGACGACGGCGTCGGCGAGCAGGTCGAGCTCGGCGGGCGCCAGCTCGGCGAACGCCGCGAGCTCGGTGGCGGGCCGATCCAGCACCTCGGCCAGCCGGCGCTGCGGGACATCTGCGGACATGGGGTTCTCCTGTGAATCCGGTCCGACGGGTGTGGCGATCATGCCAGGTGAAACGACGCCGTACCCGATACCACCCAGAATCGAGCCTCCGACGTATCAGGCGGTACCTGCGCTGCTCCTGCTATCGGACAGGCGCGGCACTCGTGGTGGAGGGGTGGGTGCCGCGCCGTCCAGCTCTCGGATCGCGCGGGCCGAGGTAGGTTCCCGGCGGTGAAGGCCCCCGCTGCGCACGAGGTGCTCGCGATCCTCGCGCACCTCGCGAGGCAGGCGGGACCCGTGCCCGCCGCCGCGATCGCCCGCGACCTGCAGCTGCCCCGCTCCACCACCTACGAGCTGCTCGCCGCGCTGGAGACGGCCGGGTTCGTCGTCCACCTCGTCGACGAGCACCGCTACTGCCTCGGCGTCGCGGCGCACGAGCTGGGCACCGGCTACGCCCGTCAGGAACCCCTCCAGCGGATCTCCAGGGTGCCCGTCGCCCGGCTGGCCGACCGCGCCGGCGCGACCGCGCACATGGCAGTCCTGCACGGCCGCGAGGTCATCTACGTCATCGAGGAACGGGCCCCGGGGCGCGCCCCGCTGGTGACCGACGTCGGCGTGCGGCTGCCCGCGCAGCTCACCGCCAGCGGCCGGGCGATGCTCGCCGCCATGCCGCCGGCGCAGGTCGTGGCCCTCTTCCCGGACGCGGCGTCGTTCGTCCACCGGCACGAGGCCGGGCCGCGGTCGCTGTCGGCGCTGCGCAGGCTGCTGGTGGAGACCCGCCGTGCCGGGTGCGCCGTCGAGGAGAACGAGGTGACGCCCGGCTACGCGTCGGTCGCGGCCGCCGTCATCGACCACGCGAAGCACCCCGTCGCGAGCGTCGCCGTCACCTTCCCCGTCGAGGAGATGGCCGAGTGCGCGGCCAGGGCCGAGGAGGTCATGCGGACGGCGCGGGCGTTGGCGGCGCGGGTGGGCGGGCCGCGTTAGTCCGCGTACGGCGGGTCTCCCGCCCGGCGGTACTCCGAGAGCACGATCCGCCCGTCCAGCACCGAGTGGCCCAGCAGTTCCAGGCCCGAGTCACCCATGCCGGCGAAGACGGGCTCGGTGCCGGTCTCGCCGACGATCAGCGGGAAGACCATCAGCCGCAGCCGGTCGACGAGTCCGGCGTCGAGGAGCTGCCGGACCAGCGACATGCTGCCGATCGTGCGCAGGTCGACGTCGGTCTTCAGCTTCGGCAGCGCCTCGCGGGCGTCGTCGCGGACGAGGGTGGCGCCCGGCCAGTCCACCGCGTCCAACGTGCGCGAGAACACGATCGTGCGGGTCTGCGTCATCTGCACGAAGCCCTCGTCGCGCGCCTCGTGGGGCAGGGTGTCCAGCACCTCGTACGTGCGCCGGCCCATGATCTGGCAGTGCGGACGGGCGGACTCCGCGTCGATCCAGCGCTGCAGGTCGGGCCCGAGGTAGCCGAAGTAGCCGGGGGAACGAGTGCCGCGGCCGTGGCCGTCCACGCTCAGGAAGACGTCGGCGATGAGCTCTGGCATGGGGTCCCTCCTCGTCGGTACTTGCAATAGTGAAGCGTGCTTCTCATGTTGCAGTCAACCGCTAGGGTGTTCGCATGCGATCGCGCGAGTACGGGCAGTTCTGCGGGCTCGCCCGGGCCGCCGAACTGCTCGGGCAGCGCTGGGCGCTGCTGATCCTGCGCGACCTGCTGGTGCGGCCGCAGCGCTACTCCGACCTGCTCGCCGGCCTGCCGGGCATCCCCACGAACATGCTGGCCACGCGGCTCAAGGAGTTCGAGCAGGACGGGTTGGTCGTTCGGGAGGCGCGGTCGGGCGCGGACCGGTCGGTCGTCTACCGCGCCACCGATCGCGCAGCGGCGCTGCAGCCCGCGTTCGCCGCGATCGCCCGCTGGGGTGCGGCGCAGATGCGCGAGCCCCGGCCCGGCGAGGTGTTCACGGAGGCTGCACTGGTGTCCGCGCTGCGGTCGGGCATCGACCCCGCCCACCGGCCCGCGCGGCGTCGCACCGTCCAGGTGGGCGTCGGCGCAGCGGTCGCGCACGCGATCCTCGACGGCGGGGTCGAGGTGCGGCCGGGTGCGCACCCCGGTCCCGACCTCATCGTCACCGCCGGCCTGGCCTTCCGCGACGTGCTGGCCCACCGGATCGCACCCGAGGACGCGGTCGCCGAGGGGGCCGTCGAACTGGTGGGCGACCGATCGACCTTCGCCGAGTTCGTCGCCGCCTTCCACGTCCCGTTGGATCACTGACGGCGGCGGTGCTCCCGCGGCAGCCGCCCGTCCACCAGCAGGATGCCCTCCACCCGCAGCCGGGCGCTCTGCTCGGTGGCGATGTGCGGGGCGCACGTGCCGTTGGCGCGCAGCACGCGGTGCCACGGCACGTCGTGGCCGTCCTCGGCGAGGATGCGGCCCACGAGTCGCGACCGGCCGGGGATCCCGGCCCGGTCCGCCACCTCCCCGTACGTGGACGTCTCGCCGGGCGGGATGGCCAGCACCACGGCGCGCACCCGCTCGACGGTCTCCTCGTCCATCCCGGCCATCAGGGCGCCAGGAACGGCCCGACGGCCGCCGCGACGTCGGCGGTGCGCTCGAGGTAGACCATGTGGCCGGCGTCGACCTCGACGACGGTGAGCGCGTCGCCGATCGCGCCGCGGCACCGGTCCAGCCAGTCCGCCGACACGTAGTCGGCCTGCTTCGCGGGCACCACCAGCGTCGGGATGCCCGGCGGGGGCACGACGACCGGGCGCGCCATCTCGCTCCACGCCGTGACGACGGCGGAGCGGCAGTAGCGGTAGCGCAGGCGGCCGCCGTCCTCGTAGAGGTGGGCGTCGAGCTCGGCCTCGACCAGCGCGTCCGGCACGTTCGGGCCCCAGCGCTCGACGCGGTCGACGCGCGCCGTGGCCCGGTCGGGGTACGACTCGTCGGGGCGCGTGTTCTCCGCGGCGTCCAGCATGTCCGCGGGGTCGAGGCCGAGGGCCGGGTCGAGCAGCACCAGGCGTTCGATGCGTTGCGGCGCCGCCCACGCCAGGTGCAGGGCGATGGCGCCGCCGAACGAGTGCGCCACCACGGGCACCCGGTCCAGCCCCAGCGCGTCGAGCGTCGCGAGCACGTCGGCGACGTGCTGCTCGAGGTTCCACGGCGGCGCCCACGGCGAGTAGCCGTGGCCGCGCAGGTCGACCGCGTGCCAGCGCAGGGAAGGCAGGGCGTCGGCGAGGACCGTCCAGCGCGCGGCGTGCCCGGTCACCCCGTGCAGCGCGAGGACGGGTCGGCCATCGCCGGGGCCGAGGGAGCGAACATTCAGCGGATCCGACACGGCGCGATCGTGCCACGTGCGCTCCTGTGGTGCCCCGTGGTCGAATCCTCGCGTGCCCCGCACCGACCGTCCGCCACCCGGCCCGGCCGCCCTCGCGCCCGGTCTGGTGCGGCGGGCGCGTGCGGTCGTGGCCGAACCGGAGTGGGACGGGCCCGCCCTGCGGGCGATCCGCCACGCCCGCGGCCCCCTGCGGGTGCTCGGCGGGCCGGGCACGGGCAAGACCACGGTGCTGCTGGCGGCCATCGCCGGGCGGCTGCGGGCGGGGGAGGATCCCACCCGCACGCTGGTGCTCGTCGGGAGTCGTCGGGCGGCCACCGAGCTGCGGGAACGCGTCGGGGAGCTGGTGCACGGCGAGGACGGGCCGGCCGAGCGCACGTCGCGGGAGCCGCTGGTGCGCACCGTCCACTCGTACGCGTTCGGGGTGCTGCGGCTGCACGCCGCGCGCAACTCCGATCCGCCGCCGCGCCTGCTGGCGAGCGCGGAGCAGGACGCCGTGGTGCGCGATCTGCTGGCCGGGGAGGTCGAGGCCGCGGTGCCGCACTCCGGCTGGCCGGAGCGGCTGCTTCCCGCGCTGCCGCTGCCGGGGTTCGCCGCCGAGCTGCGCGAGCTGCTGCTGCGGGCCGGCGAGCGGGGCCTCGGGCCGGAGGAGCTGGCCGAGCTGGGCGCGCGGTTCGACGTCGACTCGTGGCGGGCAGCGGGTCGGTTCTACCGCACGTACGAGCAGGTCACGCTGCTGCGCGGGGCCGCGGGCCGGGGCGCGCCGCAGGCCACCGCGCCTGCGCTCGACGCCGCGGAGCTGGTTGCCGCCGCGCTCGACGCGCTGGCCGCCGATCCCGAGCTGCTGGCCGCGGAGCGCCAGCGGGTGCGCCACCTGGTGGTCGACGACGCGCAGGACCTCGATCCGCAGCAGATGGAGCTGGTGCGGGTGCTCGGCGCCACCGCCACCACCGTGCTGCTGGCCGGCGATCCCGACCAGGCGGTGCTCACGTTCCGCGGCGCCGATCCCGAGGGTATGCGGGCCCTTGACGCGCCCACCGTCGTGCTGGGCATCGACCATCGCGGGGGCGCTGCAGTCCGCACCGCCTGCGCGCGGCTCGCGGCCCGGTTGCCCGGCGCGGGCGAGGGCAGGCTGCGGATGCCGCCCCCGCACCTGGACGTGCCCGACGGCGCGGTGGCCGTCCGGGTGTTCACCTCGGCGGCCCAGGAGGCCGGGTGGGTGGCCGACCAGCTGCGCCGTGCCCACCTCGTCGACGGGGTGCCGTGGTCGGAGATGGCGGTGCTGTCGCGCTCTGCGCGCCGGTCGCTACCCACCCTGCGCCGCGCCCTGCTTGCCGCGGGCGTGCCGATCGCCGCACCGCCCGACGAGCTGCCGCTGGCCCGCCAGCCCGCGGTCGTGCCGCTGCTGATGGTGCTGCGGTTCGCCACCCGGCCGCAGGAGATCGACGCCGACGCCGCCACCGCGCTGCTCACCTCCCCGCTGGGCTCGGCCGACCCGATGCGGATGCGCCGGCTGCGCCGCGGCCTGCTGCGCCTGCACGCCGGCCTCGGCGAGGGCGGCACAGAGCCGTTCCCGGAGACGGAGGGCGCCGAGCGGCTCACGTCCGATCCGCTGCTGGTGCAGGCCTTGCGGGCGGCGGTGGCCGGCCGACCGGATCCGCTGGCCGCGCTGCCCAGGGGCGACACCGCCCCACTGCGCCGGGTCGGCACCCTGCTCGCGATCGCCGGGGAGGCCGCGCGCGACGGTGAGAGCCCGGAGGAGGTGCTGTGGCGGGTGTGGCAGGCCTGCGGGCTCGCCCAGCGCTGGAGCGACGCGAGCGCCCGCGGCGGCCCGATCGGCGCCGCCGCCGACCGCGATCTCGATGCCGTCATGGCCCTGTTCGACGCCGCCGCCCGCCACACCGACCGGCTGCCCGGATCGGATCTCGCCGGCTTCACCGAGTACCTCGCCGACCAGGGCCTGCCCAGCTCCACGCTGGCGCCGGGCGCCCCGCAGGGCGAGGCCGTCGCGCTGCTCACCGCGCACGCCGCGCGCGGGCGGGAATGGACGGTCGTGGCCGTGCCCGGGGTGCAGGAAGGCACGTGGCCGGACCTGCGGCTGCGCGGCAGCCTGCTGGGCAACGAGCGGCTCGTCGACGCCGTGGCCGGGGTGGCCGATCCCGATTCGCCGGCCGTCTCCCGGATCGCGCCGGTGCTGGCCGAGGAGCGGCGGCTGTTCTACGTCGCGTGCTCGCGGGCTCGGCACACGTTGCTGGTCAGCGGTGTGCAGGGGGAGGACGAGCAGCCGTCCCGGTTCCTCGACGAGCTCGACCCGATCCCGGCCGGGCAGGGCGAGCGGGTGGTGTCGCGGCCGGGCCGCTCGTTGGTGCTGCCCGAGCTGGTGGGGGAGCTGCGCCGGGCCGTGAGCGATCCGGCGACCACACCCGAGCGGCGCGCACGGGCGGCCGCGGCGCTGGCCCGGCTGGCCGACGCGGGCGTGCCGGGCGCGCACCCCGACGACTGGTACGGGGTCCCGCCGGTGTCGAGCACCGCCCCGCTGCACGCGCCGGGCGAGATCACCCCGGTGTCGCCGTCCGACGTGGAGATGATCCTGCGCTGCCCGTTGCGGTGGGTCATGCTGCGCCACGGCGGTGGCGATGTCGGCGCGCTGGCGGCGGTCACGGGCTCGCTGGTGCACGCGCTGGTGCAGGCCAGCGCGGCGGGCGCGGCCGACGCGGAGCTGGAGGGGGCGCTGTCCTCGGCGTGGGCGCGGCTCGACGCGGGTGCGCCCTGGTACTCCCGCCGGGAGCTGGCCAGGGTGCGGCGCATGCTCGCCGCGTTCGACGGGTGGGTGCGCAGCAGCCGCGCCGAGGGTCTGCGGCTGCTGGCGGTGGAGCATCCGGTGCAGGTCGAGCTGACCCCGCAGGTCGGGCCGCGGCTGCGGCTGCGCGGCCGGGTCGACCGGCTCGAGGTCGACGCGTCCGGCCGGCCCGTCGTCATCGACGTGAAGACGGGCAAGACGGCGCTGTCGAAGCAGGCCGCGGCCGAGCACCCGCAGCTGGCGGTCTACCAGCTCGCGGCCGCGCTCGGCGCGTTCCGGGAGCTGCTCGATCCGGCGAGCCCGCCCGGCGGGGCGCGGCTGGTCTACGTCGCCGACCAGAAGGCCGGCGGCGAGGCGAAGGAGCCCGTCCAGCCGCCGCTGGAGGCCGACGACCTCGCCCGCTGGCAGCAGGAGCTGTTCCGGGTCGCCGGAGAGACCTCCGGTGAGCAGTTCATCGCCCGCGTCGGTCCTGACTGCGATCGGTGCCCGGTGCGCACCAGCTGCCCGGTCAACGAGTCGGGTCGGGCGGTGCCGGAGCCTTAGGGATCACCCGCCCGGAGAGCACCCCGACACCGTCACCGGCCAGTGCGCCGAGCGCTGCCGCGCGCCCGGCGAGCGCGGCGATGAGATCGGGTGCGCGACCGCGCACCTGCGGTGCGTCGACGGCCCCGTGCTCCCACCCCGTGTCGAGGGCCACCAGCCGCAGGCCGGAGGCGCGGGCCTTCGCCGGCACGAACGGGTTGGGCAGCGACGTCTCCATGCGCAGCACGGCGTCGGCGACCGCGGGGTCGAGTTCGACGGGGCGTCCGAGGCCGAGCGCGATGTCGATGTGGTGCACCGTGTGGTCGCCCAGCAGCAGGGCATTGGGGAACAGACGACCGATGCCGCATGGCCGGCGGCGGTGCCGGTCGAACTCCTCGATCAGCTCACCCACCTCGCGCGCACTCGCGTGCCGCCGGCTGAGGACGTCGTTGGCGGCATCGAACGACCCGCGCCTGCGGGCGATCTCGGCGAGGAGGTGGCCGGTCGGGAGGTGCAGGCCCAGCGCGAGGTGCGCCAGTACGTCCTTGGCGGTCCAGCCCGCGCACGCGCTGGGCACGGTCCAGTCGGCGGCGGTCAGCGATCGGGCGAACTCGAGGAAGGCCTCGTCCTGCAGCTCACGCATCGACGGTCTCCTGGACGCCGAGGTGGCGGGTCAGAAAGGCCACCTGGTCGGCGACGATGCGCTCGACGAGGGGTGGGTGGTAGACCCCGAAGTGGTCGGCCGGGTAGTGCACGGCTTGGCCCTGCGGGGCGCTTTCGGCGACGCGGGCGGCGATGCGTGGATCGGTCAGCGTCTCGTGGTCGGCCAGGCACACCATCAGCGGGGCGGACACCCGCCCGGCGACCCGCGACGCGTCGAGGAGGAGCAGGCGGGCACCGATGGCGGCGGCGACCCGGTTGTCGAACTCGACGCCGGCCGGGACCATTCCGTACCAGCCCTGTTCGGCGCCCGGCACGGTGACGAGGGCCGTGGAGCCGGGCGGACCCACGATGGGGATGTACCGACGAGGCATCCGCAGCGCTGCCCGGACCAGGTCGGAGGCGATCGGGCCCGCGAGCCGCAGCACCTGGCGCAGGCCGGCGCCCAGCGCCGCCTCGCGGGTGTCGACCACCGGGCACTGGACGACCGCGGCGGCGAGGTCGGTGCGCCGGGCCGCGGTGAGCAGGACGTGGGCGGCGCCCATCGACGTGCCCCAGACGGCGATCCGGTCGGCCGCGATGTCGGGCAGTCCGCGCAGTGTCGCGAGGGCGGCGTCGACGTCGGCGAGCTGGCGGCGCAGGGAGACGAGCTGGCGTGGGCGTCCGCCGGAGTCTCCGAGGTGGCGGAAGTCGAACGCGAAGGTCGCGATGCCGGCCCGGGCGAAGGCCTGCTCGTACCGGTCGAGCCGCATCCCGTGGGTGGCGCCGAGCCCGTGCACCAGCAGGACCGCAGGCCAGGGGCCGCGCCCGGCGGGCCGGGTGATCCAAGCGGCGCAGTGGTCGGCGCCGGACGGGAAGGTCATCGTGGTCGTGGTCGGCATGCGAGGCCTCTCGTTTACGTACGGTGTACGTGAACTACCATCGTTCACGTACGATGTACGTGTCAAGAGGAGGTCAGGCCGTGTCCCGTGGATCGTGGTCGATGCACTTCGAGATCCAGATCGTTCCTGGCAAGGCGCCGGCCCGAGCCGTCGTACCTGGTTGTACCCGGTCGGGCCGGCAACGCCGCCAGGGACGATCTGGGCTCGAAGAGCGCGACCACGATCCGCGGGACATGGCCTGATGCCCCGGGCCGCACGGTTCGCGCTGAGTGAGATCCAGCAGGAGGCGCTGGCGATCGTCGACCGCGACGGGCTGGCCGCGCTGACGATGCGCTCGCTGGCCGCAGCGCTCGGCACCGGACCGATGACCCTCTACAACTACCTCGACGGCCGCGGCGGCCTCGACGAGCTCGTCGTCGACGCCGTGGCTGCGCTGGTGCCCGCAACGCCACCCGGCGAGCACTGGGTCGACGACGTGCGGCGCAGCGCGACGGCCCTGTGGAGCACCGTCCGGCGCCATCCCGGCGTGATCCCGCTGGTGCTGACCCGGCGCACGTCCTCGCCCGCCTCACTCGTGCCGGCCGAGGCGCTCGCCGCCGCGCTGGCGCGGTCGGGCCGCAGCGGGTTCGAGCTGCTCGTGGCCTTCCGCGCGGTCATGGGGGTCGTGATGGGCATCGCGCAGGCCGAGCTCGCCGGGCCGCTCGGACCAGAGCGCGACGCGATGGCCGCGGCGGGGCGCTTCGGCACGGTCGCGGGGGAGCTCAACCCCACCCTCGCCGCCCTCGCCGGCGTGGCCGGGCAGGACCCGCAGCGGGAGTTCGACGCCGGCCTCGACATCGTCCTGGCCGGGCTGGCGTCCGGTCGGTGAGGCGCTCGTGGATACGACAGGAGCCCGCCTCCCTGACGGGAAGCGGGCTCCTGATCGAAGCTAGGTGTGTGAGGTCAGATGACCCGCACGCCCGTCGCCTGGGGGCCCTTGGCGCCCTGGCCGATCTCGAACTCCACGCGCTGGCCCTCGTCGAGGCTGCGGAAACCGCCGGCGTCGATCTCGGAGTAGTGCACGAACACGTCGGCACCCCCGCCATCCTGCGCGATGAAGCCGAAGCCCTTTTCGCCGTTGAACCACTTCACAGTGCCCTGTGCCACGTCTGCTCCTCGCAGGCCTGCGGCGGCTGCCTTGTGCACCCGCCCGGCCGAACACGGTGGGTGTCCAGGCTTGGCATCCTTGTGACGCCGCGCCCTGCACCATCCGCTGTTCCCGTGACCCGTGCAGAACACGAACAACCGAAACTCGAACGACCTAAGACGGAAGCGTACTCGTGCCCTCCGCGGGCCCGTCGGCCAGCCACTCCCTCAGCACGTCGTAGACCGAGTCGTGGTGGAGCAGGTCGCGGTGTCCGAGGCTGCCGAGGGCACGTCCGCGGTCGGATGCGGCCGAGGTCAGAGCGCTGGACGGGAGCACGAGCAGGTCGCCGAAGGAGCGGCCGAGCATGCCCGTCGGGGTGCTGCTGAGGGTGGCGGCGATGTCCTGGTGCCGGATGGTCGGCGGGACGGGAGCATCGCCGATGCCGTGGCGGAGATCCTTGATGCCGGCGCTGCGCAGGTCGAGCAGCGCGCCGACGGGTGCGGTGAGCTCGGACCGCGCGAGCAGCGCGGCCGCGCCGTGGGCTGTGCGTTCGACCGGTGAGCCGCGGTGCGGGGTGCCGAGGCAGACGAGGTGGCGCACCCGGGACGGCCAGTCGCCGGTCGCCCGCTGCAGGGCGACCCTGGCCACCAGGCCGCCCATGGAGTGGCCGATCAGGTCGATGCGGTGCAGCGGCACCGGCCAGCCGTCGACGAGTTGCGTGAGCAGCGCGTCGAGCTCCGCGCCACTGCGCACGACCGGCTGCCCGCTGTTGTAGCGCACCCGGACGCAGGTGGCGCCGATCTCGGCGGCGAGGCGGGCGCCGAAGTCGTCCCCGTCCGGCGCGGGAAGCCACCAGTCCTCGGTCTCGATGAGCCCGTGGATCAGCACGACGATCGTGCCGGTCGCGCTCGGGTGGTGCCGCGCCAGCGCCTCGGCGTCGACGGCGATCCCCGCACCGTCGACGCGGATCGTCATGGGGCCGGCCAGGCCGGGGTAGCGGGCGGCGTCGAGATGGTTGCCGAACGCGCCGTCGACCAGACCGGCGAGTCGGCGCCCCCGCGCCGATCCCGAGAACGGTCGGTGCTCGCGGGTGCGCGGGGCCCGCTCGACCACCGCTGCCGCACCGGCGCCGAGCGCGGCGATGCCGAGCCGCACCCCGCCGTAGACCGCGGTCGTCAGGACGTCCTGGGCGAGGCGCACCGGTCGCGGCAGCCGGCGCAGCACCGGATGGTGCGCGACGATCGCCGCATGGGTGTCCTGGACCGTGGCGGCGAGCATCCCGGCCGCTCCGGCCGCCGCGCGAACTGCCGAGCCGGCCTCGCGTGGGGTGCGCACAGCTCCAGTGTGCGCCCGGAACCGGGCCCGGTGCCCGCTGTGTGAGCCATCCGGTGACCGCGTCGATACCGGGCGTATCGGAGGACCGGGAATTCTCGGGGAGATTCCCGAATTCCGATGCGGATCTCCACGTACGGGTCTGATCATCCTCGGCATGCATAGGACCGAGATCGACGGCGTGCCCGTGTTGTGGGCACCCGGCCCGCCCCCGTTGGAGGCGGCCCTGATCTTCGGCTGCGGGGTGCGCGACGAGCGCTTCCGCACGCTGGGTGTCAGCCACATGATCGAACACCTGGCGATGGGCACCCTGCCCCGGCTGTTCCACAGCCACAACGCCGAGGTGGACGAGGAGTCGACCCGCTTCACCGCCGAGGGCACCCCAGACGAGGTGACGGAGTTCCTGGGCCGGGTGTGTGCCGCGCTCGCCGATCTCCCACTGGACCGGATGGCCAAGGAGGCGGGCGTGCTGCACGCCGAGGGCGGCAGCATCGATCAGGCGGCCGCGTCGGCACTCACCTGGCGGTACGGCATGACGGGGCTCGGGCTGCTCGGCTGGGTCGGGCCAGGACCCGACCGCATCGAGGAGAGCCACGTGCGGGAGTACCTGGAGCGGTACTTCGTGCGGGAGAACGCGGTGCTCACGCTGACCGGGCCGCCGCCGGCCGGCCTGCGGTTGCCGCTGCCCAGCGGCACCCGGCCGATGCGGCCCACGCAGCAGCCCCTCGTCGCCTCGCCCGGCCCGGCCGTGCTGCGCTCGGATGCCCCTTCCGTCGGAGTCGCCCTGCTCGGCGAACGCAGTGCGGCACTGCGACTCGGGATCGGCGTCCTCATCGAGCTGGTCACGGCCACGGCCCGACATGAGCGCGGGCTGAGCTACGACGTCGGTCTCGCGATCGCCCGGCCCGGCCCCGGCCGGCACCACGCGGTGGTCACGGTCGACGCCCGGCAGGGCACGGCCGGAGACGTCGCCCAGATCCTCTGGGAGGCCGTGCGGAAGCTGGCGGCCTCCGGTCCGACTCTGCAGGAGCTGGCCGACGAGTGCGCCGCAGCGCGCGCGGAGTTCGCCGATCCCCGCAACCTCGGGGGCTTGCTCAGCGCTGGTGCCGACGAGCTGCTGTTCGACTACCCCGACATCCCGACCGAGGAGCTGTTGCGCGAGTACGCGGCTGTCACGCCCGAGGACGTCGCCGCTGCACTCACCGCGACGCTCGACTCGGCGCTGGTGGTCGTCCCCGACGGCACCGAATCCATGTTGCTATTCGACGGTGCGCACCTCCCGGCCGTCGCCTGCTACCGGCGCGATGCTGCGCTGCCGACCGGCACGATTTATCGTCCGTCGCTGTTCGACCGGGCCAGCAGCGGGGTGGCCCGCCGATTCGCGATCGTCCCGGACTCGGGGGGCATCTCGATGCGTGACGGCGACGGCGACATCCACCGCCTCGACTACGACGAGATCGTCGGGGTGCAGCGCGGCGGAGCCGGCAGGGTGTTATTCGGCGGCCGAGGGTGCGTTATCCCTGTGCTTCCCGGCAACATCCCGGGATGTGCGCCACTGGTCGCCGCGATCGACGAGCGGGTTCCCGCCGAGCTGGGCTACGAAGAGTCGGAGTTCCGCGCAGAGCCCTGCTGACCCACGGCGTTGCGCAGCACCACAACCGCCTCGTCCAGCTCGCGGCGGCTCACCTGCGCGGCCTCGACCAGCGCGGAGCCGTGGAAGGTGCCGGGGAACAGGTGCAGCTCCACGGCGACGCCCGCGGCCAGCAGCGCCAGCGCGTAGGCCAGGCCCTCGTCGCGCAGCGGATCGAACTGCATCGCCGACACGTACGCGGGCGGCAGGCCGCTCAGGTCCGTGGAACGGGCCGGCGCGGCGTACGGCGAGACCGCCGGGGTACCGGGCACACCCGCGCCCAGGTAGGACTCCCAGCTGACGACGGCGTTGGGGCGGTTCCAGATCGGGGTGTCGACGAAGGCCCGCATGCTCGGGGTGTCGAGGCGGTCGTCCACCTCGGGCACACCGAGGTACTGGAACGCGATGGCCGGCCCACCCCGGTCGCGGGCGAGCAGCGCCAGTGCCGCGCACAGCCCGCCACCGGCACTGATGCCGTGGATCGCGATGCGGGCCGGATCGACGCCGAGCTCGTCGGCGTGCGCCGCCAGCCAGGTCAGGCCCGCGTAGCAGTCCTCCAGCCCGGCCGGGAACGGGTGCTCGGGCGCCAGCCGGTAGTCCACCGACGCCACGACCACACCCAGCTCCCTGGCCAGCTGGAGGTTCCGGGCGCGGCTGCCGCCGGCCGAGCCGAGGATGAACCCGCCGCCGTGCACGTCGTAGACGGCGCCGGGGCCGGTGCGCTGCTCGGGCACGTAGAGCAGCAGGAGCACGTCCGGGGCGCCGGCCGGCCCGGGGACGCGCACCTCCCGCTCGTCGACACCGGTCGGGTCGGGCTCCGCGAGCTCTGCGGCCAGCTCCTCCAGCGTGGTCCGGGCGGCCGGGATGTCGGACACGTCGATCTTCGGGAGAACGTCGAGAGCGGCGGCCAGCTCGACGTCGAACGCGTAGGTCATGAGATGGATCATGACTCCGAAGCGGCCCGCCGTCACCCGGTGCAGTCGCCCGTGATTGCAGCAAGGCCACCTTCACGCAAGATTCTGGCGTGAAGGTGGCCTTGCTGAAACTCGGCGGCGGGCGGTGCGCCTCCACCGTGTACCCAGCGTCACTGGAGTAGAACGGGGCGGTGGACCTCACCCCACACGTGCTGGCCCATGCGCTGGGCCTGCCACCGCCGACCGACGAGCAGGCGGCGGTGATCGCCGCGCCCGCCCGTCCTGCGCTGGTCGTCGCGGGGGCGGGGGCTGGCAAGACGGAGACGATGGCGGCGCGGGTCGTCTGGCTGGTCGCGACGGGTGCGGTGCGGCCCGAGCAGGTGCTGGGCCTGACGTTCACTCGCAAGGCCGCGCAGCAGCTCGGCGCGCGGGTGCGGGCGAGGCTGCGGCGGCTGGCCGGGTCGCGGCTGCTCGACGACCTGGATCCGACGGGCACCCGCCGCTCGGAGCTGCTGGCCGGCGAGCCGACGATCTCCACCTACCACGCGTACGCGGGCCGGCTGGTCGGTGAGCACGCGCTGCGATTGCCGGCCGAGCCGGCGGCCCGATTGCTGTCGCAGACGGCATCGTGGCAGCTCGCCCATCGCGTGGTGTCGAGCTGGGGCGACGACCTGGATCTCGACATCGTGCCGGCGACGGTGACGGAGCGGCTGCTCGCGCTGGCGGGGGAGTTGGGCGAGCACCTCGTCGAACCGGACGACGTCCGCCGCCACGCCGAGCGCATGATCGACCAGCTCGTGAACGCGCCGCGGGCGAAGGGGCAGCGGGCCGAGCCGTCGCAGAAGTACCAGCGCTGGATCGACATGCAGCGCCAGCGCACCGTGCTGTTGCCGCTGGTGGAGGCCTTCACGGCGCGCAAACGGGCGGAGCGCGCGGTCGACTTCGCCGACCAGCTCGCGATCGCCGCCCGGGTCGCCGACGCCCATCCCGAGGTCGGCATCACCGAGCGGGCCACGTTCCGCGCCGTGCTGCTCGACGAGTACCAGGACACCGGCTACGCGCAGCGGGTGCTGCTGCGGGCGCTGTTCGGCACTCGCCCCGGCGACCCCGTCCGCCCGGACGGGCCGGCGATCACCGCGGTCGGCGACCCCAGCCAGTCGATCTACGGCTGGCGCGGTGCGAGCGCGGGCAACCTGGTGCGGTTCCGCACCGACTTCCCTGTCGCCGATGGCGTCCCGGCGGACGCGCACGGGCTGCTCACCAGCTTCCGCAACCCGGAGGCGGTGCTCGATCTCGCCAACACGATCTCGGTGCCGCTGCGCGCGGCCCCCGATGCCGTCGCCGTCGGCGAGCTGCGGGCCGGCCGCGAGATGCCCGACGCCGACGTGCGCGTGGCCCTGCTGCCCGACGCGGCGAGCGAGATCGCGTGGCTGGCCGACGGCATCGCCGGCCACTGGCGCACCGCGGACGCGACGGGGGCGCCGCCGCCCACATCGGCGGTGCTGGTGCGCCGCCGCGCTGACATGGACGGCCTCGCGACGGCGCTGCGGGCCCGCGGGCTGCCCGTCGAGGTCGTGGGGCTGGGTGGGCTGCTCGACACGCCGGAGGTGCGCGACCTGGTCAGCGCGCTGCGGCTGGTCGCCGACCCGTTGGCCGGACCGGCCGCGGCGCGGCTGCTGACCGGGGCGCGCTGGCGGCTGGGCGTCACCGACCTGGCCGCGCTGTGGGCGCGGGCGCGCGATCTGGTGCCGGCGTTCCCGCCGCGCCGTGGCCCGCTGACGCCGGAGGAGATGGCGCTCGGTGCCTTGCCGGGTGAGCAGGCCGAGCAGGCCGGGCTCGTCGACGCCCTGGACGATCCGGGACCGGCGGAGGCGTACACGGAGACCGGGTACGCGCGGATCATCCGGCTGGGCCGGGAGCTGACGTGGCTGCGCTCGCGCGCCGCGGCCCCGCTCACCGACATCGTCGCCGACGCCGAGCGGATGCTGCTGCTCGACGCCGAGACCGCGGCCCGGCCCGGCCCGGTCGGGCGCGCGCACCTGGACGCGTTCGCCGACGTCGTCGCCGAGTTCGCGGCGGGCGCCGAGGTGGCTACGCTGCCGGCGCTGCTGGACTACCTCGACACCGCCGAGCGTGCCGAGGACGGGCTCACACCGGGCGAGGTCGAGATCGCCACCGACCGCGTGCAGGTGCTCACCGTGCACGCGGCGAAGGGCCTCGAGTGGGAGGTCGTCGCGGTGCCGCACCTGGTGTCGGGGGTGTTCCCCGGCCGGCGGATCAGCGGCACGTGGCTCACCAACCCGGCCGAGCTGCCGCCGGCGCTGCGCGGCGACGTCGCCGATCTCCCCCTGCTCGATCTGCCCGACGGCGGCGACCGCAAGGAGATGGAGGCCGCCGTCACCGCGCACGACGCGGCCTTGGACGAGCGCCGCAAGACCGAGGAGCGCCGGCTGGCCTACGTGGCCCTGACCAGGGCGGAACGGGTGCTGTTCGTGTCCGGGCACCGGTGGCCGGCGACCGGGGATCGGCCGCGGCAGCCGTCGGAGTTCCTGATCGAGCTGGCCGCCGTCCACACGCCCGAGCAGTGGGCGCCCGAGCCGGCCGACGGGGAGGTCAACCCGGCCACCGTCGACCCGCCGACGGGAGTGTGGCCCGCCGATCCGCTCGGTGAGCGGTCCGCCGACGTGCACGCGGGCGCCGAGCTCGTCCGGGCTGCGCTGCGCGAGCTGGACGAGGCCCGCTTCGAGGACGCCGACCCGGGCACGCAGCTGGGCCTGCTGGGCGATGGTCCGTTGATCAAGGGCAAAAGGTCGTCAGATGATCTCTCCGAACGACCTTCTGCCCTTGATCAACGCCAACCTGACCCCGACGAGGCGGCCGAGCTCGACGATCCCGAGGGCTGGGCCGCCGACGTCGAGGTGCTGCTCGCCGAGCGCGCCCGGGCCCGCGCCCGGCCCACCGTGGCGTTGCCGCAGCAGCTGTCGGTGAGCCAGCTGGTCGATCTCGCCGCCGACCCGGCCGGGTTGGCGGCCCGGCTGCGCCGCCCCGTGCCGCTGCCGCCGAACCCGCACGCCCGTCGCGGCACCGCGTTCCACGCCTGGCTGGAGCAGCGGTTCGGGGCAGCCCAGCTGCTCGACCTGGACGAGCTGCCGGGCGCCGCCGACGAGGGCGCCGCCTCCGACGACGTGCTCGAAGACCTGCAGGACGCCTACCTCGCCTCGGAATGGGCGGAGCGGCGGCCCGTCGAGTACGAGGTGCCGTTCGAGACCGTCGTCGCCGGGATCGGGGTGCGCGGCCGGATGGACGCGGTGTTCGCCGACCCCGACGGCGGCTTCACGGTGGTCGACTGGAAGACCGGCGCGTTGCCCGACGAGGCCAGCGTGTCGGCGATGGCGGTGCAGCTGGCCGCCTACCGGCTCGCCTGGGCGGCGCTGGCGGGTTGCCCGCCCGAGCAGGTGCGGGCCGCGTTCCACTTCGTGCGCCACAACCTGACGCTGCGCCCGGCCGACCTGCTCGACGCGCAGGGCCTGCGCAGGCTGCTGGAATCGGTGCCGACGGGCTGAAAATCCGTTGCCCGGCCGGCAAGGCTGACGGCATGGAGATCCGCACGCACGATCCGCGCGAGGGCATCTACGCGACCGACGACTGGGTCCACGCCATCGAGGTCCGCGGCGCGCAGCGCACCGTCTACCTCAGCGGCACGATGGGACTCGACGACAGCACGCCGGGTGCGGACCTGGACGCCCAGCTCAAGCTGGTGTGGGCCAACATCCGGACGATCCTGGCCGCGGCCGACATGACCGTCGACAACATCGTCCGGGTGACGAGCTACCTGCGTGACGCGTCCTACGCCGGGCCCAACGCGGCGGCGCGGGTCGCCGCGCTGGGCGGCCGGGCCGTGGCGACGACGGCGATCGTCGTGCAGACGCTCGCCGAGGACTGGCTCGTGGAGATCGAGGTCATCGCGGCGGACTGATCACAGCAGGTCGGCGAGCTTCGCGATGGTGTTCCAGTTGCGGCTGGTGACCTCCACGCCGAGGTGCTTCGTGGCCCAGCCGTGCATCTCGGGGCTGTCCAGGAGCCCGGTCGGGCACCACTGGTAGATCACGCGGTCGCCCAGCTGTGCGTGGCCGGGATCGAACGCGGCCGGATCGTGCTCGGCGAGCACCGCCGGATCGGGCGCCGTCAGCAGCAGGTGCGCCATCATGCGCGAGCCGCCCTTCTCGACGGCGGCCATCTCCGCCGCGTACGGGTGCGCGGCAGCGACCGCGCGCAGGTGCTCCGCGGTGACCACGAGGACGCGCGCGCTGACCCCCGTCTTCGCGGCGAGCGCCTCCTCGATCCGCGCGGCCTGCGCGACAGGATCCGCCTCCGGGCCGGTGACGACGGCGTTGCCGCTGTTCAGGTGGGTCTTCACGGCCGTGTAGCCGAGATCGTCGAGCAGCGCGCGCAGATCGGCCATGGCCACCCGCTTGGCGGTGCCGACGTTGATGCCGCGGATCAGGATCGCGTAGCGCGCCATGGCGAGAAGCTACGCGGTGAAGAGCCGGTCGAGCAGGCGGTCCACCAGCGCGACCGTCTGCTCGATGCAGCGCTGCCCGAGCAGGACCGCGGTCTGCAGCCCGTCGACGGCGGCCAGCAGCAGCTCGGCCTCGAGGAACGTGTCGATTCCGGCGGGCACATGCCGTTCGGCCTGCCCCCAACCGATGAGGTCGGCGACGAGCCGCTCCAGCAGTGGCGGTGCGTCGCGGAACACGCCGGCCAGCTCGGGGTCCGACAGCGAGCGGACGAAGTACGCCAGGTGCACCAGGTAGCGCATCCGACGCTGCTCATCGAGGGGGAGCATCGCGAGCAGGACGGTGCGCAGCACGTCCCGCGGGATCGCGCCGTCGGGGATCTGCTGCTGGACCTGCTCCGTCGTGTCGGCGTTGAGGATCTCCAGCGCCTTGACGAGCAGCTCGTGGCGGGTGCCGAAGTAGTACTGGACCAGCCGCATCGACACACCGGCTTCCGCCGCGACCTTCCGCAGGGTCACGTCCTCCAGCCCGCTCGTGCTGGCGAGGCGCCAGACGGCAGCGGCGATCTCACGGCGGCGCTGGTCGTGGTCGACCCGCTTGGGCACGGAGCCTCCTTCGGTTTATGATGCGATCGCACCATAAAAGTACGACTCGGGGGACAACATGAAGAACGCCTACGTAGCAGTGCAGGTCATGGCCATGATCGTGCTGGCACTCGGTGCGCAGGGTGCCATCCGCATCGTCATCGACCACTCCCACTCCGGGCTCGCCTCCTGGGTGCCCGGCGGCTTCCCCGCCCAGCTCGCCGCCTTCGTCATTGCGGCCGTGGTCGGGTTGGTCGTGGCCGGTTGGGCGAACACCCGCTGGAAGAGCATGAGCTGATCGATGAGTTCCGGCGGTGCCGGTGGTCTGATCGGCATGAAGCTCACCGTGCACACCTTCCTCACCCTCGACGGAGTCATGCAGGCGCCCGGCCGTCCCGACGAGGACCGCAGCAACGGGTTCGACCAGGGTGGCTGGGTGGGTCCGTACGCCGACGCCGAGTTCGGCGCGATCGTGAGCGGTTGGTTCGCCCACGCCGACGAGTTCCTCCTCGGCCGGTCGACCCACCAGGACATGCAGGCCTACTGGTCGACGGTCACCGATCCCGACGACGCCATCGCCGTCGCGCTCAACGGCCTGCCCAAGCACGTCCCGTCCAGCACCATCACCTCGTCCGACTGGGCCGGCACCACCATCGTCACCGGCGACGTGGTGGAGGCGGCGACGGCGCTCAAGGCCCGTCCCGGCCGGGAACTGCAGGTGCACGGCAGCTGGCAGCTCGTCCGCACCCTGCACGACGCGGGCCTCGTCGACGCCTACCGGCTGGTGACCTTCCCGGTCGTCCTCGGCACCGGCAAGCGGTTGTTCGCCGAGGGCGCCGCGCCGACGGGATTCACCGTCGTCGACACCGAGGTCACCTCCGGCGGGCTCGTCCACCAGGTGCTGGAGCCGGCCGGCGCCTGATCAGCGGCTCGCGCCACCCGGTCGGCCGCAGCACTTCTTGTACTTGGTGCTCGACCCGCACCAGCAGGGTGCGTTGCGGGCGGGCGGCCAGCTGATGCCCGCGCCGTCGGCGACCAGCTCGTCCATGCAGGCGACGCGGGTATCGGACTCGACGGGATCGCGGCCGGTCCGGGCGCAGTACGCCTGGAGGGCGGCGACGGTCAGCGGGACCATGGTGATCCGCGGCGTTCCGGTGTCGGCGAGGTCGCGGTTCGCGGCCTCGCGTTCCGTGGCGTAGGCGTCCACGTCGCGGTGCCCTACCACCTCTGGCCAGGTGCGATGCGCCTCGGCGACCTCGCCGCGGGGCCAGAACAGGATGCGCGCCTCCCCCTGGGGTGGGGCGGTGGTGCGGGCCGCTCGTTCGAACATCGCCCTGAGTTGATCCGTGCCGGCGTCGATCCGCTCGTCCCACTCGTCGGCCGGCAAGCCCAGCGCTTCGCGGACCCGCCGCCGGCCGGCCAGCACTGTGCCGGCTTCGGAGAAGGGGCCGTGGTCGGTGTCCAGCTCGGCCAGCTCCTCCTCGGTCAGCCGGGCCATCGCCATGCCGAACCACGTCAACGCGTCGTCGAGCTCGCCTCGTTCCTCGACCGTCTCGGCAGCCATCTGGTACGCCATCGGCGACGGCGGCCGCGCGCGCCGCAGCTCGTCGAGCTGAGCCTGAGCCCGCTCGGCGTCGCCGAGCTCGAAGTACACGCCCGCGAGTGCGACCCGCGCGGCGGCGCCGTCGTCCCCGCCGAGCGCCACCGCCTCGGTCAGCAGAGCGATGGCCCGGTCGTGGTCGCCGGCCCGTTGCCAAGCGTGGGCGGCCTCGAGCAGGATCTCGCCGCGCTCGTCCGGATACTGTTCGAGGTCGGCTTCCAGCTCCCGTGCCGCGGCCGCATGATCGAGGTGCGAGGTCGTCATCCTGCGGGAGGTTATCCGCCGGTCCTCCGGACAATGTGCCGGCACTCGCGTGCCCGGGGAACGGTGCAGCTATCGTCACGCGCCGTGAGTAGAGCTCGGCGCGGCCGTCGACCCATCGCGGACCCGTCCCTCTTCGGACCCGTCCGCATGCCGGAGTCCGGCGAGACCCCCGTCATGGCGCTGCTGCGCCGGTTCGGGATCGCGATGGGTGCGCTCGTGATCACCGCGCTGATCGTCTACTTCGGGGGCGACGGCTACAAGGACAACAACAACAACAACGACGGCATCAGCCTGCTCGACGCCTTCTACTACTCGACGGTGTCGGTCTCCACCACCGGCTACGGTGACATCGTCCCGGTCACGGACTTCGCCAGGCTGATGACGACGATCTTCGTCACCCCGCTGCGGCTGATCTTCCTGATCACCTTCGTCGGCACCACCGTCGAACTGCTCACCGAACGGTCCCGTCAGGGCTTCCGCATCCAGCGCTGGAGGACACGCGTGCGCAACCACACGGTCGTCGTCGGCTACGGCACCAAGGGCCGCGCCGCCGTCGACACGCTGCTCGGCGACGGGACCGAGCCGACCGACATCGTCGTCGTCGACACCGACCGGGCCCAGCTCGACGCGGCGTCCGCGCTCGGGCTGGTCACCGTCACCGGCAACGCCTCCCGCTCCAGCGTGCTGCGCATCGCCGGGGTGCAGAAGGCCAAGGCCATCGTGATCGCCACCAACCGCGACGACACCGCCGTGCTGGTCACCCTCACCGCGCGCGAGCTGGCGCCCGACATCCGCATCGTGGCGTCGGTGCGGGAGTCGGAGAACGTGCACCTGCTGCGCCAGTCCGGCGCCAACTCGGTCATCGTCTCCGCGGAGACGGCGGGCCGCCTGCTCGGCGCCGCCACCACCACCCCGGCCGTCGTCGAGGTCATCGAAGACCTCCTCACGCCGGAGGCCGGCTTCGCCATCAGCGAGCGCGACGTCGAGGAGAGCGAGGTCGGCGGCTCACCGCGGCACCTCGCCGACATCGTCCTGGGCGTGGTGCGCGGCGACGACCTGTACCGGGTCGACGCCAGCGCGGTGGACGCACTGGAACGGGGCGACCGCCTGCTGTACGTGCGCAAGGCCAGCCCGGCCGACGAGGACTAGGCCGTTTCGGTCCGGCGGGTTGTGTCAGCAAAGCCACTTTCGGGACCGAATCCGTCCTGAAAGTGGCTTTGCTGACACACCTCAGCCCCGGGTGCGCCCCGGGAGCGTGAGCTCGAACGCCGCTCCCTGCCCGTCCTTCGGCGCCACGCATCGCAGGTCGCCGCCGTGCGCCCGCGCGATGCCTCGGGCTATCGCCAGGCCGAGCCCCGCGCCGCCGTCAGTGCGGGCCTCGTCGAGCCGGACGAGCCGGTCGAAGATCCGCTCCCGGTCGGCCTCGGGGACGCCGGGGCCGTGATCGGTCACCCGCACCCGCCCGTCACCGACGTGGACGGCGACGGGGGCGCCGGGCGGGGTGTGGCGGCGGGCGTTGTCGAGCAGGTTGCCCAGCACCTGGGCCAGCCGTGCCGGATCGCCGTCGACGACGCTGCGCGCCCCGTCGAGCGTGACGGGCCGGTCGGGGTCGAGCAGGCGCGCGCGCTCGATCTCGCCCTGCGCCAGCTCCAAGAGGTCGACGGGTTCGCGGTGCAGCTCGATGCCGGCGTCGATGCGGGCCATCGCCAGCAGGTCGTCGACGAGCCGGCTCGCGCGCCGGGTCTCGCGCAGCAGCAGCAGGTGCATGCGTTCGCGCTGCTCGGCGGGCATCGACGAGTCCATGACGGCCTCGACCACGGCGTGCACACCGGCGAGCGGGGTGCGCAGCTCGTGCGCGGCGTCGGCGACGAACCGCCGGGTACGCGCCTCGGACGCCACGGCCGTGGCCTCGGAGCGCTCCAGCGCGTCGAGCATGTCGTCGAACGCGGCGGCGGTGCGGCCGAGCTCGGTGTCGGTGCGCGTGGGGTCGAGCCGGCGGCCGCGGTCGCCGCGGGTGATGGACCGGGCCAGTGCCGTCATCGCGTCGAGCGGGGCGAGCGCCAACCGGGTCGTCCACAGCGTGACCACCCCGGCCACCGCGAGCGCTGCGACGGCCAGCAGCACCAGGATCCGCCGCAGCCGCTCCTGCGCGTCGGAGACCGGCCCGGACTCGCCGATCAGCAGCAGCCGCGACCCGTCCCGCAACGGCTGGTCGACGATCTGGTCGGACGGTCCGCGCCGGCGCGGACCAGGGGGGCCGGACGGGACCGGCCGGGCTCCGGGACCCACCACGACCGCGCGGATCCCGGGGATCGACACCTGACGGGCGATGTCCTCGTCGGCCACCCCCTGCGCGGCCAGCTGCTGCGCCAGCGCGGCGCGCGTCGCCACGGCCGCGCGGAGATCGGAGTTGCTCTGCGCCGCGAACACCACGTCGGTGAGCAGCGTGATCCCCACCAGCACCGCGGCCAGCACGGCCAGCGACGACGCCGTGACCCTCGCCCGCAGCGATCTCACGGGGCCTCCGCGCGCAGCACGTAGCCGAGCCCGCGCACGGTGTGCAGCAGCCGTGGCTCGCCGAGCTTGCGGCGCAGCGCCGACACGTGCACCTCCACGAGGTTCGGGTCGTAGTCGGTGTAGCCCCACACGCCGGTGAGGATCTGGCCCTTGCCCACCACCCGGCCGCGCTGCGCGGCCAGGTAGTCCAGCAGCCGCAGCTCGGTGGCGGTCAGCTCGATCGGGCGGCCGGCCCGGCGCACCTGCCCGGCCGTCGCGTCGATCAGCAGGTCCCCGATCTCGACGGTCGAGGGCGTGCGGCCCATCCGGCGCAGCACCGCCGTCACCCGCGCCACCAGTTCGGCCAGCACGAACGGCTTCACCACGTAGTCGTCGGCGCCGCCGCCGAGACCGCGCAGCCGGTCATCCACCGCGTCGCGCGCGGTCAGCATCACCACGCCGGCGTCGCTGCTGCGGCGCACCACGTCCAGCAGCGCGAACCCGTCGCGCCCGGGCAGCATCACGTCGAGCACCACGAGATCGGGACGGAAGTGCGTCAGGTCCTCCTCCAGGGTGCGGCCGTCGACCCGGCCCGCCGCTCCGTACCCGGCCGCGGTGAGGCCGGCGACGACGGCAGCGCGGATCGCCTCCGCGTCCTCCACCACCAGCACCCGGGCTCCCATGCCGCCATTGTCGACGCCGCACGGGCGCGGGAGCTGAAGATCGCCTGAAGGGACGGCAGGCTTCAGGATCCGCTCAGCAAGCGGTCCGAGATTGGGAGCATGAGCACTCCTGAACCCCCTGCGCCGGAACCCCCCGCGCAGGCCCCGGCGCAGCAGCCTCCTGCGGAGCCGCCGGCGGCGAAGCGCCGGTGGCGGCCCACCGGCACCGGCGTGCTGCTGGCGCTGGTCGGACTCGCGATCCTCGTCGTCGGCGGAGTCGCCGGCGCACTGCTGTCCTCCCGCGGCGGACACCCCGGTCCGGGCGGACCGGGCTTCTCACGCGTCGCCGAGCGCGGCCCCGGCGGCTTCGGCGACCACCGAGAGTTCGGCAGGGGCGGCCCTGGTGCCGATCGCGGGTTCGACATGGGCCCCGACGCCCGGCCCGGCCCCGGCGGGCGGGGCGCCGGCCCGGTCGTCCTCGGCACGGTCGTCTCCACCGGCAATGGCACCCTCGCCATCACCCCCGATGGCGCGGCCCAGCGCACCCTGCGCACCGACGACCGCACGCGGGTCGTCGGCGACGGCGTGCGGTCGATCGCGGACCTCAAGCCCGGCCAGCGGGTCGCGGTCAGCGTGATCGGCACCGGTGACGCGGCCACCGCGGTCGCCGTGCGCCTGCCGGAGGCACGGCTCGTCGGCACCGTCACCGCGGTGGCCGGCGACACGGCCACCGTGACCTCGGCGGACGGGCTCGTCGTCACCGTGAACACGGCGGCCGCGAACCCCAAGCCCGCCGTCGGCGACGTCGTCGCGGTGCGGGGCTCCGCGTCCGGCACGACCATCACCGCGACGGCCGTGACCATCCTCCCGAAGGCCTCCTGACCGCACGGCACACACCGCCGGGCCCCTTCACACACGTCCGAACATGTGTGAACGGGCCCGGCGGTGTGTGCCGTCAGCCGGGGTTGCGGACCATCGCGCGGACGACCGTCGCGGCGGCGCCGCGCAGCGCGCCCCCGGCGGCCGGATCGCTCACCGCGACGGCGACGGGCGGATCGAGGCGTGCGAGCTCCGCGGCGACGGCGGCCCGCAACGGTACGGCGACGGCCGGGTCGAGACCGCCGAGGACGATCGTCCGCACGTCGAGGAGGGCGACGGCACCGACCAGCGCCGCACCCAGTGCTCGCGCGGCGCCGGCGACGTCGCGCAGGTCGACCACACGTTCCAGGCAGCCGCGGCCACCGCAGCTGCAGGCCGGCCCGTCGGGTTCGACGACGACGTGGCCCAGTTCGCCCGCCCGGCCTCCGGGTCCGCGGAACAGCTCCCCGCCGAGCACGACGCCGGCGCCGATCCCGACCCCGGCGGAGACGTGCAGGAAGTCCGTCGGTGCCCGGCCGAACCACAGCTCGGCGAGCGCCGCGAGATCGGCCTCGTTGGCCATCCCGGTGACGGTCCCGAGCCGGTCGGACATCCCGGCCGCGGCCTCGACGCCTGCCCAGCGCGGCAGGTTCGGCAGCCGCACGATCGCGCGCTCCCCGACGATCCCGGGCACGGCCAGGTGCGCGCCCGCGATCGGGAGGTCCGCCTCGGCCTGCACGACCTCGGCGAGCTCGGCCAGCGCATCGAGCACAGCGGCGGGATCGGTGTCGTGGTGCGTCGAGGGCACGACGCGCCGCGCGCGCACCGCACCCGTCAGGTCGACGACGCAGGCGCCGAGCCCCTCGACTCCGAGCTCCAGTCCGAGCCCGGCCGGACCGGACCGGTTGAGCTGCAGCGGCGCGGCCGGTCGCCCGGTGCCGCCCCGCTCAAGGTCCAGTTCGGTCAGCAGCTGAGCTGCGATCAGCTCGTCCACCAGCGACGACACGGTGCCGCGGGTGAGCCCGGTCCGGTCTGCCACCCGGGCCCGGGAGAGCGGCTCGGCCGCGGCGACACAGCCCAGCACGAGTGCCAGGTTGTGCCGCCGGACCGTGCGATGGCCGGCAGGTGCAGTCACCGCAGCTGCGTGGCTGTCAGGTCGCGCACCGCCGCGTACCGCTCCCGGACGGCCGGTGTGGGCTCGGCCTCGAACCGCTCGGTGTCGGCGGCCGCCCACTCCGGCGCGTCGTCGGCGCCGGAGAGCACCCACGCGGCCTGCCGGGCCGCCCCGTCGGCCACGTACTCGCCGGGGGTGGGCCTCAGGACGGGCGTGCCGAGCACGGCGGGCGCGATCGTCGCGACCGCATCGGACCGCGCGCCGCCCCCGATCAGGAACACCCGCTCCACCGGCACCCCGGCCGCGACCAGCGCGTCCAGCGCGTCGGCGAGCCCGCTCAGGAGTCCATCGACGTACGCCCGGGCGAGGTGCTCCGGGGTCGACGTGGCCAGCGTGATGCCGTGCAGGGCACCGGTCGCGTCGGGCCGGTTGGGCGTGCGCTCGCCCTCCAGGTAGGGCACGAGCACCAGCCCGCCCGACCCGGCCGGCGCGGCCAGCGCCAGCCGCGCGAGCTCCGCGTGGTCGACGCGCAGCAGCGCGCACGCCGCGTCCAGCACGCGTGCGGCGTTGAGCGTGCACACCAGCGGCAGGTGCTCGCCCGACGCCGAGGCGAACCCGGCGATGATGCCGGTCGGGTCCGCCGTCGGCACGGTGCTCACCGCCGACACCACCCCGGACGTGCCCAGCGAGACCACCACGTCACCCGGCCCGGCGCCCAGCCCGAGCGCGGCGCCGGCGTTGTCGCCGGTGCCGGGCCCGAGCGTGATGCCGGACGGGGTGGTGCCGGCCGACTCGTGCGGCCCCAGCACCCGCGGCAGCACGACGTCCGAGCGGCCCAGCCCCAGCTCCAGCAGCTCGGGCAGGTAGGCACCCGTGACGCCGGAGAAGTAGCCGGTGCCGCTCGCGTCGCCGCGGTCGGTGACGAGATCGTCGAACGAACCGGTCCCGCGCAGCTTCCACGTGAGCCAGTCGTGCGGCAGGCACACCGCGGCTGTCCGCGCCGCGTTGTCCGGCTCGTGCGCGGCCAGCCATGCCAGCTTCGTCACCGTGAACGACGGGACGGGCAGGCTGCCCGTAGCGTCGGCCCACGCCTGCGCGCCGTACTCCTCGACGAGCTCGGCGGTCTCCTTCGCCGAGCGGGTGTCGTTCCACAGCAGCGCCGGCCGCACCACCTCACCGTCGGCGTCGAGGCAGACCATGCCGTGCTGCTGGCCGGCCACCGCGATCGCGCCGACGTCGTCGAGCCCACCCGCCGCGGTGAGCGCCTGCTGCAGCGCGTCCCACCACGCGGCCGGATCGACCTCCGTGCCGGACGGGTGCTTCGCCGAGCCGTGGCGGACAGCCGCCCCGGTCTCGGCGTCGCGGATCACGACGGTGCAGGACTGGGTGGACGAGTCCACACCGGCCACGAGCATCTAACGCGCTCCCATCAGGTGCTCCAGGGCGAGCTGGTTCAGCCGCACGTAACCGTAGCCACGCTCGGCGGCCTTGTCGGCGTCGTAGTCCTCGAACGCCGAGCGGTCCGCGACGAGATCGGCGAGCGACTCGCCGGCGCCGAGCGTGGGCTGCCCGAGCTCGGCGACCCCGGAGACGGTCAGGGCCTCGGCGACCTCGGGATCGGCCCGGAACGCCGCGGCCCGCTCCTTGAGCAGCAGGTACGTGCGCATGTTGGCGGCGGCCGACGCCCACACGCCGTCGCCGTCCTCGGTGCGCAGCGGCTTGTAGTCGAAGTGCCGCGGCCCCTCGTAGCGCCGGCCGTCGAGCAGGCCGTTCTCCAGGAGATCGACGGTGGCGAAGGCGGAGAGCAGGTCGCCGTGGCCGAACACCAGGTCCTGGTCGTACTTGATGCCGCGCTGCCCGTTCAGGTCGATGTGGAAGAGCTTGTCGGCCCACAGCGCCTGCGCGATGCCGGCGGTGTAGTTGAGCCCGGCCATCTGCTCGTGCCCGACCTCGGGGTTGATGCCCACGATGTCGCCGTGCTCCAGCCCGGCGATGAACGCGATCGCGTGCCCGAGCGTGGGCAGCAGGATGTCGCCGCGCGGCTCGTTGGGCTTCGGCTCGATGGCGAACCGGATGCCGTAGCCCTGCTCCTTGACGTACGCCCCGAGGGTGTCGATCGCCTCGCGGTAGCGGTCCAGCGCGGCGCCGACGTCCTTGCCGGAGTCGACCTCGGAGCCCTCGCGGCCACCCCAGAACACGTACGTCGACGCGCCCAGCTCGGCGGCGAGATCGAGGTTGCGGACGGTCTTGCGCAGCGCGAAGCGACGCACTCCGCGGTCGTTGGAGGTGAAGGCGCCGTCCTTGAACACCGGATGGGTGAACAGGTTCGTGGTCATCATCGGGACGACGAGCCCGGTCTCGGCGAGGGCCGCGCGGAACCGGGTGAGCACGGCGTCGCGGTCGCTCCCGGGCGGCAGCAGGTCGTCGTCGTGGAAGGTGACGCCGTAGGCGCCCAGGTCGGCGAGGCGGTGCACGGCCTCGATGGGGTCGAGCGCGGGCCGGGTGGCCTCGCCGAACGGGTCCCGGGCCGGCCAGCCGACCGTCCAGAGGCCGAAGCTGAAGCGGTCGTCGGGGGTGGGGTCGGAAGGCATCGCACTCCTTTGTTCGATGTTCGTACTAACTAGTGCACGGTAGCGTGCGCACATGCAGGGGGGACAGGTCCGGAGGGGGTCGAATCGCGTGCCGCGATTCGACCCGCAATTGTCATGATCAACTCGATGTACGGGGCGCCGACCAGCGCCGCCACCCGCACCCGCACCGTTACCGCGGCACTCGCCGGCGTCGCCGGCGTCGCCACCGTCGTCGGCGGGTTCCTGCCGCTGGACACCTCAACCGACGGGGAGCGCTACTCGACGGCGTGGACCGTCGCCGCCGGCGTGCCCCTGTACGGGATCCCGCTGACGCTCGCGGCGCTCGTGCTCGTCGGAGCGTCCGTGCTGCTGCTCCGCGGCACGCGCCGCCCCGCGCTCGCTGCCGTAACCGCCGGCGCCGGGCTGCTCGCCGGGCTCGTCGCCGCCATCCGGCTCGCCGCGTCGGCCGCCGCCCACAACGCCGAGCTGCTGCGCGCGCGGTTCCCCGACCTGCAGGTCCTCGACACGGCCGGCATCGGGGCGTGGGTGCTCGTGCTCGCCGCCGCGCTCGCCGTCGTCGGGGCGGTGCTCGCGCCGTGGGCGTTCGGCCCTCTGGACGGCCCGCCGGGTGGTTCGCGCCCGCTCGCCGCGCTCGCCGCCTCGGTCGCGGCCGCGCTCGCCGGTCTGAGCAGCTTCCTGGCCGTCACCGTCACGACGGTCGCGGGTGACCCGCCGTCGGTCGCGTACTACACGGGCTGGGTCTTCGCCGTCGAGTCCGGACCGCCCGGCGACGCCGAGCAGGCGGCCGCGCTCACCGGCATCCCGCTCGTGATCACCGCGGCGGCCCTGCTCGTCGGCGCGCTCGTCGCGCTCGACATGCGGGGAGCCGAACGAGCTGCGCCGCTGCTCACCGGGGCCGCCGGGACCCTCGTCGGGGTGTTCGTCGCGATCTGGATCGCCTGGCTCGCGCTCGCCGACGCCCAGTCCACCGCCGACATCGGCATCACCACCACGCTCGGCGGGGGAGCCTGGGTGCTGCTCGCCGCCACGGTGCTCGCCGTCGCGGTGGGCGTGGTCCTGTGGGTGCGGCCCGCCCGCCGGTGATCGGCCCGTAGCCTGCGCAGCGTGCGCCTCGCGACCTGGAACGTGAACTCGGCGCTCGTCCGGCTGCCGCGGCTGCTCCCGTGGCTCGACGAGCGGAAGCCCGACATCGTGTGCCTGCAGGAGACCAAACTGACCGAGGAGGCCTTCTCCGAGGCGCTCGACGCGCCGCTCGCCGAGCGCGGCTACGAGGTCGCGCACGTCGGTGGCGGCCGCTGGAACGGGGTCGCGCTGCTGTCGCGCGTCGGGCTCGACGACGTCGAGCGCGCGCTGCCCGGTGCCCCGGCGTTCGACGGCGTGGTGGAAGCCCGCGCCGTCACCGCGACCTGCGGCGGCCTCCGCGTCACGTCGGTGTACGTGCCCAACGGCCGCACCCCCGACGACCCGCACTACGCCTACAAGCTGGAGTGGCTCGCCGCGCTGCGCGACTCCGTCGCCGACCCGGCCACCGCCGTCGTCGCCGGCGACATGAACATCGCCCCCACCGACTCCGACGTGTGGGACCCGGCCGTCTTCACCGAGTCCACCCACGTCACGCCGCCGGAACGGGCGGCGCTCACCGCGCTGGTGGACCTCGGTCTGGCCGACGTGGTGCGCGACCGCTGGCCGTCGGAGGAGCGGCTCTTCACGTACTGGGACTACCGCGCCGGGCGCTTCCACCAGGACCTCGGCATGCGCATCGACCTCGTGCTCGCCGGCGCCGACCCGGCCGGTCGCGTCGCCGCCGCGTGGGTCGACCGCAAGGCGCGCAAGGGTTCCGGGCCGAGCGACCACGCGCCCGTGATCGTCGACCTGGACGAGGCGCCCGACGGCGACATCGGCCCGGTGGTCCCACCCCCGTCGACGCCGAAGAAGCTGCCGCGCCGGTAGTTCGTTGATCAAGGGCAAAAGGTTGCTCTCGAAGATCCACTGGCGACCTTTTGCCCTTGATCAACGCAATGCTCGGCGAGCCCTGCCACGCCGGTGACTACCCTGACGACGTGAACGCGACCCCAGAAACTGCTGCCGTACGCGACGCCGCACAGCGGGCCGCCGCAGCGGCGCCGGGTGTCCGCGCTGCTGGCGGGCCGGCCGTCGACGCCGCGCTGCGGACGATGGCGCAGCTGATCCGCGAGCGCGGCGACCGGGTGCTCGCCGCGAACGCCGAGGACGTCGCCGCCGCCGAACGCAACGGGATGGCGCCCGGCCTGCTCGACCGGCTGCGCCTGGGGCCCGAGCGGCTCGCCGACATCGCCCACCAGCTCGAGGTCCTCGCCGCCACCCCGGAGCCGCCCGCGCAGCGCGAGGTGCGCACCCTCCCGACGGGCGAGCGCGTGTTCGAGCGACGGGTGCCGGTCGGCGTGATCGGCGCGGTGTTCGAGGCCCGCCCGAACGTCACGGTCGACGTCGCGTCGCAGGTGCTGAAGGCCCGGTCGGCGGCCGTGCTGCGGACGGGTGCGGCCGCGCTGCGCAGCGCGCAGGCGCTGGTCGACGAGATCATCGCGCCGGCCCTGGAAGCCCACGGCGTGCCGTCCGCCGCGGTGCAGCTGGTGCCCGTGCCCGGCCACGAGGGCGCCGACGCGCTGGTCGGGCTGCCCGATCTCGTGCCGCTGGTGGTGGTGCGCGGCAGTGGCGAGGTCACCCGTCGTCTGTCCGCGCTGGGAGCCGCTGCCGGCACCCGCGTGCTCGCCCACGCCGACGGCGGTGGCGTGCTCTACCTCGACGCCAGCGCGTCAGAGGCCGACGTCACCCGGCTCGTCACCGACGGCACCGACCGGCTCGGTGTCTGCAACCGGCTCAACCTGCTGCTCGTCGACCGGTCGGCCTACGACCGGCTGTGGCCCGTCGCCGAGAAGGCGCTCGCCGACCGCGGCATCACCCCGAGCCTGCCCCCGCACGCGCACCCGCTCGGCCACGAATGGGCGCTCGACTCGGGCAACGAGGGCCACGTCACCGTCACCACCGTCGACGGGCCGGTGGCGGCTGCGCAGCTCGCCGCCCGTGAGACCTCCGGCCTGGCGGCCACCGTGTGCGCCACCGACGAGGCCGCCGCCACCGCGTTCATCGATGCCTACACCGGCACCGGCGTGTTCTGGAACGCCACCACCCGGCTGCTCGACGGTTACAAGCTGCTCGGGCTGCCCGAGACCGGGATCAACGTCGACCACACCCCGGGCCCGCGCGGCCCGGTGACCTACGTGGACCTGTCGCTGCGCCAGTTCGTGGTGCTGCCCGCGTAATCGCCTGCAGGTGACGGGCACGTTCGGCTACCGTCGGCGGGCCCGCGCCCGGGGCCGTCGTGCCCCGGCCCGTCGAGTGCGCCGGGCCGTCGCATGCCTCGTCTGCTGAGTCCTTCCGCCGTGCACGCCACCGCCGACGCGCTCTGGCTGCCCGACTTCTTCCAGCCGGTGGCGGCCCGCATCGATCCCGCCGACGGTCGACTGCTGGGGCTCGTCGACTGGCGGTCCGTGCCGCCGCCCACCGATCCCACGACGTGGCACGCGACCGACGCGTCGCGGCTCTGGATCCAGCGCGGCGACCGCCTGGTCTGCCTCGACGCCGACGGCCTGCAGCTCGCGGTCGAGGTCCCCGGTCTGGATTTGCTCGCCGCGGGTGGGCCCGGTGCGTGGCTGGTGCCGCCGCCTCCGTCAGACATCGGTGAGCCGGACGCGCCGCCGCCGCTGCCGGCAGGCCGGCTCACCCTCGTCACGCCGGAGGGTGAGCGCCGCGACGTCGCCGTCGACGTGCCGCCGGCCGGATGGGCACGCGCCACTCCCGAGGTGCTCGAGCTGGCGGTCCGGACGGCCCCGCCGACGCACGTCCCGGCCGGGCCGCACTCGTTCACGATCGACTACCACCAGATCGTCGTCTCCGTGCGCTGGGACGCGCTGGCCGGATCGTCCGTCGTGGTCGCCGATCATGCGGAGGTACCGCTGTGGATGGAGCCGCACACGTGGTGGCTGCGTTCGGAGGGCCCCGGTTGGGAGATCGACGGTCGGATCTGGCGCGCGGGCCGCCTACCCGACGACCGGGCGTTCGACTGGGCGATCGCCGCGGCCGCCTACGCCGCCGACGGCACGGAGCTGCTTCGGGTGCCACTGGGCCGGGGGCACGTGGTGGCCGGCCGCTACGTGCACGGGCGGTTGTGGTTCGTACTGGGTCGCCGCGGCGACGAGCCGCAGATCGTCGCCGTCGACCCGGCCTCCGGGGCCGTCGCGGCCGAGCTGGACCGGATCGACATCACCGATCACTGCTGGCCGCAGCCGGCCACCCCGCCGGCGGGTGCCGATGCCCACGCTGCTGCGTGGCTCGAGCGCCTGTCCGGGCTCGAGCACTACTGGCGTCCTGCCGAGGGGCCCGCCGAACCGCTCGCCGCGCGGATGTCGGAGGTGCGCGCCGAGCTCGACGGGACCTGGCCCGACCTGGCCGTGCGGATC
Organism: uncultured Actinomycetota bacterium; assembly: GCA_963727745.1. GTDB lineage: Bacteria > Actinomycetota > Actinomycetes > Mycobacteriales > Pseudonocardiaceae > Pseudonocardia. Next base: position 192,512 of record CAVSHL010000010.1, on the reverse strand, counting down.
ACGTTCCGCCATCCCGCGTACGCCGATGGCCGGATGCGGCGCCGGATCAGGTTGTTCGACGAGCTCGGTCGGCCCGTCGATCAGGAGTACTGCGACATCCACCTGATGGAGGACCTGGAGACCCGCCATCTCCCGCCGATCGGCGAGGCGGTGGCGGGGATCCTGACGATCTGATCGTCGGTCGCTGAACGGCGGTACCCGGCACGCGCCGTGGATCGGCATCCTTGCGAACCCCGTCCGGAGGCGAGCGCAGGAGGCATCGTGTCCATTGGTCCGAACGTCGCACCGGGCAGCGACGGTCCGTACTACGTCGTGTTCGACGTGGAGATCCGGGACGTGCCGCGCTACCTCACCTACATGGAACGGGTGCGCCCGGCGCTGGAGGCGGCCGGCGGGCGCTACCTCGCGCGCGGCGGGGCGTCCACGGTCTACGAGGGGAACTGGGAGCCGGCGAGGTTGGTGCTCCTGGAGTTCCCGTCGCAGGCGGCCTGGGAGAGCTTCTACAACGGACCGGAATACGCCGCCATCAAGCCGATCCGCGACGAGACGAGCAGCGGCAACATGGTCGGCGTAGAAGGCCTGCCGACCGCAGGAACCTGATCGCCGGGGTGGTCACCGTCCTCCGCGCGCACGCTCGGCGAGTGCGACGACGGCACTGATCAGTTCCGGCCCGCGCAGCAGCGCGATGTCGTTGTGGTCGGCGCCGGGCACCTCGACGAGCTCGACGGATCCGGCGGCAGCCGCGGCGGCGGACCGGCTCAGTGCCGGCGGGATCATCCGGTCCGCCGACCCGTACACCACGGTCGTGGGCACGGCGATCCTCCGGAGCTGTTCGGCGAGCGGGTAGCGCTCGCGCAGCAGGGCACCCACCGGGAGGAACGGGTAATGCCGGCGTCCGACGTCGGCGAGCTCGGTGAAGGGCGAGCGCAGGAGCAGCCCGGCCGGCGGATGCTCGGTGGCGAGCTCGGTCACGACCGCCGCGCCGAGGCTCTCCCCGTAGTAGAGGATCCGCCCGGCCGGCACTCCGAGGTCGTGGACGAGGTACCGGTGCGCAGCCCGCACGTCGAGGGCCAGCCCGTCCTCCGTCGGCGTGCCGGGGTTCCCGCCGTACCCGCGGTAGTCGAAGAGCAGCACGGACAGGCCTCGATCCGCGAGCGCCGCGGCGAGCGGGGCGCGCACCGACCGGTCGCCGGCGTTGCCGTTGGCGACCAGCACGGTGGTACCGCCCTCCGCGGGCAGGAACCAGGCCCCGAGGTCGAGCCCGTCGGCGGTCCGCAGCGTCACGTCGCGGGCCCCGGGGAGGACGGCGTCGGCGGACGGCACGGGCGAACCCGTCTGTGGGAAGTAGATCAACTGACGCTGCATCACCCACAGCCCGGTCAGGCCCACCGCGATGATCGCGATGACGACGCCGGCCCCGACGAGCATCTGCCGCCGTCCGGCCATCAGCGCGGTGCGCCAGGGCCCGCCTCGGCGCGCACCTGCCGCGCCGTCGCCCCGAACCGCGCGCGGAAGGCCCGGCTGAAGTGCGACGCGTCGGAGAAGCCCCAGGCGAAGGCGAGGTCGCTGATCGTCCGGTGCCGCAACGCCGGGTCGCACAGATCGTCGCGGACGGCGTCGAGGCGGCGCGCCCAGATCCACTCCGCGATCGACGCGGGCTCGCCGGCGAAGGCACGGTGCAGGGTGCTGACGGACGTGTGCAGCTGGGCGGCCAGCGCGGCGACGGTGAGCCCCGGGTCGCGCAGCCGGGCCATGGCTGCCGCCTTGACCTCCGCCCGCCGCGCCGCAGCGGACGGCTCCGGGGTCTCCTGCCCGGCGAGCGAGCTGAGCCCGGCCACGACGATGTGCTCGACGCTCTGCGCGACGGCCGCCGCGGCCGCCGGTTCGAGCACGGCGATGTCGGCGGCGAGCGTGCGGATCATCTGGATCATGAGGTGGCCGGCGCCGCTCGCGCCGTGCACCCCGCGCGCGGTCAGCTCGTGCGTGGCGCACAGCTGCGAGCGCAGCGTCGGGCCCGGCAGCATCAGCACGTACTGCTGGAAGTCGCCGGTGAAGTGCAGCTCGTACGGGCGGGTGGAGTCGTACAGCGCGAAGTCGCCGGGCTGCAGCACCGCCACCCGCTCGTCCTGGACGATGTGGCCGACGCCCTCGGTCTGGATGCTGACCAGGAAGTAGTCCTCGGCCGTCGCCGCGATGAGCGACGGTGTGCGCCGCACGCGCTGCGCCGTCGCCGTCACCTGCGAGAGCTCGAGGGTGGCCAGCGAGTCGATGCGGATGCCGCCGACGACGTCGGCGGTGGGGGTGTCGCAGGTGAGGCTGACGTAGGCGTCGGAGACGGCGTCGTTCCAGTAGGCGAGTCGGTCGCGCGCGTCCACCTCGTCGGTGGTGAGCAGGCGCGCCATGGGTCGACGGTAGGGACGGCGCCTCGACCAGGCAAGACTGTGACGCGCAGAGTCAACGAGGACGACACGCAGGGACCAGCGCCGCCACCCGTACGCCGTCATCGTCTTGCGGCATGAGCATCCAGCACCCGAAGTTCACCGCCGCCGCGGTGCAGGCCGCCCCCGCCTTCCTCGACCTCGACGCCGGCGTCGACAAGGCGATCTCGCTGATCGCCGAGGCCGCTGCGAACGGCGCGTCGCTGATCGGGTTCCCGGAGACCTGGCTGCCGGGGTACCCGTGGTTCATCTGGCTGGACTCCCCGGCCTGGGGGCTGCAGTTCTTCCAGCGCTACCACGACAACTCGCTGGTCTACGGCTCGCCGCAGGCCGAGAAGCTGGCCGCCGCCGCCCGCCAGCACCAGATCACGGTCGTCATGGGACTGTCGGAGCGCAAGGCCGGCAGCCTCTACATCGCGCAGTGGATGATCGGCCCCGACGGCGAGACGATCGCGCGCCGCCGCAAGCTCAAGCCCACCCACGTCGAGCGCACAGTCTTCGGTGACGGCGACGGCAGCGACCTCTCCGTGTACGACACCCCGCTCGGCCGTCTGGGCGGCCTCTGCTGCTGGGAGCACCTGCAGCCGCTGTCGAAGTACGCCATGTACGCCCAGGACGAGCAGGTGCACGTCGCCGCGTGGCCGAGCTTCTCCCTCTACCGCGGCGGCGCGTACGCGCTCGGCTCCGAGGTGAACACCTCCGCCAGCCGCATCTACGCCGTCGAGGGCGGCTGCTTCGTGCTCGCCCCGTGCGCGACGGTCTCGCCGGAGATGGTCGAGCTGATGTGCACCGACGACACCAAGCGCCAGCTCCTGCTGCCCGGCGGCGGGTTCGCCGGCATCTACGCGCCCGACGGGCAGCTGATCTCCGAGCCGCTCGCCGAGGACGCCGAGGGCCTCGTCTACGCCGAGCTCGACCTCGGCATGATCTCGCTGGCCAAGGCCGCCGCCGACCCGGCCGGGCACTACTCGCGACCCGACGTGACCCGGCTGCTGCTCAACAAGACCCCCGGCGACCGGGTGATGCCGTTCTCGCGCCCCTGGCGTCGAGATCGAGGACGGGTTCGAGGCCGTGTCCCCGCTGCGCGCGGAGGTCTGAGATGGAATCCGCGATCCCGGGCCACCTCCTCATGGAGCGGACGCGGCACAAGCGCGTCCCGGACGACTACGCCCCGCCCTACCCGTCGTTCGTGGCGCGGTCGAGCACGGCGGTCCGCCAGGTCGTGATGGCCTACCTGGGCCTGCAGTACCGCGGTGACCAGCCACCGCTCGACGCCCTCGACGCGGCCTTCGCCGCGACCGACGGGCCGGGCCACCACGATCGCGCCGTCCACGACGGGCCCGACGGCACCCGCGAGATCGTCTCGATCGCGTACTGGGACGACCCGGCGACGTTCGACCGCTGGTTCGCCGCGCACGCCGACTCCTGGCTGGGTGACGACGTGCGCGACGGCCACGGCCGCTGGGCCGAGATCCTGCGCCCGACCGTCGAGGAGCACGAGACGCTGTTCTCCTCGCTCGGCCGGCCGGAGGGCGTCGCGGTGCTGGCCGACGGCCTGTCGGGCGAGATCCAGGAGCACGCCTACTGGGGCGGGATGCGCGACCGGATCCCGCTCTCGCAGACCGACGCCATGGCACCCGTCGGCGAACCGCGGATCGAGCGCGACGGCGGGCGCGTCCGCGTCGTCCCTGCCAGCGGGATCTGCCTGATCCGCTCCGGGCAGGACTGGACCGACACCGACGGCGACGAGCGCCGCATGTACCTCGACGACGTCGAGCCCGTCCTGCGGGCGGGCATGGACTTCCTGCGCGACGAGGGCACGTCGATCGGCTGCTACGCCAACCGCTACCTGACCGTGCTGGAGGACGGCCAGGAGACCGACCGCACCTTCGGGATGAGCTGGTGGAAGAGCCTCGCGGCGCTGGAGCGCTGGGCCGAGTCGCACCCCACGCACGTCGCGATCTTCGGGGCCGCCATGCGCTACCTGACGACACTGGGCCCAGCCGCCCGGCTGCGGCTCTACCACGAGGTCTCCGTGGCGAGCGCCGACGAGCAGTCGTTCACCTACGTCGACTGCGTGCCGGGGACCGGGTTGTTCACGGCCTGACGGGGATCGGGGAACCCGACCCAGCGCAGCAGGACCATCCGGGCATCGGCGGGGCCACTGTCGCGGTCGCTGCCGAAGCGGTGCACCAGCTCGAGGTACGCCGCGTGGAACTCCGCCAGCTGCGCCTTGGTCATGAACCTGTGGGCCCGGGACCCCTGCTGCCAGTCGGCGTCCTCGTCCCGGTCGTGGGCGAAGGTCGCGAGCAGGCGGAGGTCCTCGGCGAGCCGGTCGTCGCCGAGCTGCTCGGCGAGGGCCTGTCCGGCGGCGGTCAGGTCGTCGCGGGCGGGCATCCGCCGGTCGGCCTGCACGGCGTCCCACCAGCGTTCCCGCCCCTTGGCGCGCTCGCGCAGCTCGGTCACGAAGCCGGTGTCGGCCAGCATCCGCAGGTGGTAGCTGGTGGTGCCGGTGCTCTCGCCGAGGGCCTTCGCCAGCGTGGTGGACGTGGCCGGGCCGTGGCGGGCCAGGTGGCCGAGGATCTCGCGCCGCAACGGGCTGGAGAGCGCCTTCATCGCCGCGGGGGTGTGCATGACCGGTTCGGTGGACACGCCCCCAGCCTAACCACCTTGCAGAGGAAAGTTTGCAGAAAAAATTCTGCAACGCTACGGTCGGGCCATGAACTGGCAGAAGCTCGCCGGATGGTCGCTCGTGCTGGCACCGGTGGCGCAGATCGGTGGCTGGACGCTCATGCGGCTCGGCGGCAACGAGGGAGTCGAGCCGCAGGCGACCGTCGCGCATGCGGTGTGGCTCGTCGGATTCGTGCTGCTGGCCGTCGCCTGCGTCGAGCTCTACCGCCGAGTGCGGAGCCCCGGTGCCGGGCAGGTCCTCGCGAGGGTGAGCCTGGCGGTGGCGCTGATCAGCATCGCCGCCTCGATCGTCGAGATGCTCGTCGACCTGTACGTCGGCGCCGTGACCGACGGTCGCGCGCAGGAGAAGGTGCTGTTCCAGCAGATCCGCGACATCCCGGGAGCCGAGCAGGTCCTGTACGGGTTCGGTACCCAGCTCGTCTACCTCGGGCTGCTCGTCCTCGTGCTCCAGCTGTTCGTGCTGACGCGGATCAGCCTGTCGACGCTGGGGTTCTTCCTCGCCGCGCTGGTCCTGTTCGTCGCCTACGAGGTGCTGGACGTGCCAGGTCGGCAGGCACTGATGCCGTTCGCGGTCCTGTGCATGTGGTTGGCGCTGGCCCCGCTGGGCTGGCGACTGCTGAAGCCGGTCGCCGAACCGGTTACGGCTTAGCGGTCGTCCGAGCGGCCACGACCGTGCCGGCGAGCGCGATCGCCACCAGCGCCACGAGCAGCACCGGAAGCGCCGCGGGCGGGGTGCCGAGCAGGCCGAGCAGTGCCCCGCCCACCCCGATCAGCAGTGCTGTGCTCAGCTGGTCGGCGATCTGGGCGGCCGAGGTGTGGAACCCGACGTCGCCGGGCCCGGACTGCTGCAGCAGCAGGAACGAGAGCGACGAGAAGCCGAGACCCATCCCGGCTCCGGCGATCGCCCACGCCGGGATCGCCACCCACGCCGGTCCCCACTCCGGCGCGACGAGCAGCACGCCCGCCGTGCCCGTCGCGACCAGCGCGAACCCGACGCGCAGCAGCATCGACCGCGACAGGTCGGGATGGCGGCCCTGCCACGCCGACGCGCTCGACCAGCCCAGCGAGCCGGCGATCAACGGGATCCCGGCGGCCGCCAGCGGCCAGCCGTGGGTGCCGTGCAGCATCAGCGGGAGGAAGGAGTTCGCGGCGAAGAAGGTGCCGGCCAGCATGCCGCGGCTCAGCACGACCGACGAGATGCCGCGGCGGGCCGTCACCACGCCGGCGGGCAGCAGCCTGGTCAGCGAAGGCACCAGCACCACCAGCGCCACCGCCGCCACGACGGCCGCGGTGACGTCGATGTGCTCTCCTGCCCAGCTCAGCGCCGACACCCCGACCGCCGCACCGAACGCGGCCGGCACCAGCCAGCGGCGCGCCGGCCGGACGTCCGTGGGCGGGGTGAGGGTCCGTACCGCCGGCACCACCAGCAGGGTCGCCACCAGCACCAGCGGGATCAGGCCGAGGAACACCCAGTGCCACGACCAGGCCTCGGTCACGACCCCCGAGATCGGCGGGCCGATCAGCGTCGGCAGCACCCACGCCGACGACGTCAGCGCGAACACCGCGGGCCGGGCCCGTTCCGGGTAGACCACGGCGATGAGCACGTAGACCGCGACACCGAGCCCGCCGGCCCCGAGCCCCTGCAGCGCCCGTCCGGCCAGCAACTGCTCCAGCGTGGACGCAGTCCCCGCCAGCGCCAGCCCGGCGACGAACACCAGCGGCGTGAGCAGCAGCGCGGCCCGCGGACCTGACCGGTCGCACCAGCGCCCCACGAGCACCGTGCCGAACACCGCCGCGGCCATGAACGCCACGAACGGCCACGCGTACTGCGCGACGGCGCCCAGATCGGCGACGACGGCCGGCATCGCCGTCCCCACCCCCATCGCCTCGAACGCGACGATGCTGATCAGCATCACGATGCCGATCGTCGTGGCCCGACGATCGGGGGAGAACAGCTCAGCGCGGACGGGAACGGCGGCGGTCACGGTGCAAGCCTGCTGCCTCAACACGGGTGGAGGTCAAGGGGCTTGGGGCGGATGCCGTCCCGGGGAGTTGCAGCAAGGCCACCTTCACGCAAGATTCTGGCGTGAAGGTGGCCTTGCTGCAAAGATCACCGGCCGCCGCGCCACCACCGGCGAGCGTCCAGGGCCGCCCGACGGTTAGATTCGGGCTGTGCCAGTCGAACTGCCCACGGTGGAGCTCCACCGGGCCACCCTCCCCAACGGCCTGCGGGTGCTGATCGCCCCCGATCCGGCCACCCCGGTCGTCGCGGTCGCCGTGCACGTCGACGTCGGGTTCCGGTCCGAACCGGAGGGCCGCACCGGGTTCGCGCACCTGTTCGAGCACCTGATGTTCCAGGGCAGCGAGAGCCTGGAGAAGCTGGCGCACTTCCGCCACGTCCAGGGCTCGGGCGGGATCTTCAACGGCTCCACCCACCAGGACTACACCGACTACTTCGAGGTGCTGCCGGCCGCGGCACTGGAGCGGGCGCTGTTCCTGGAGGCCGACCGGCTGCGTGCGCCGAAGCTCACCGAGGAGAACCTGCGCAACCAGGTCGACGTGGTGAAGGAGGAGATCCGCCTCAACGTGCTGAACCGGCCGTACGGCGGGTTCCCGTGGATCCTGCTGCCGCCGGTCCTCTACGACACGTTCCCCAACGCGCACAACGGCTACGGCGACTTCTCCGAGCTGGAGCAGGCCACCCTCGACGACGCCGCCGCGTTCTTCGACACGTACTACGCGCCGGGCAACGCGCAGATCACCGTGGCCGGCTACCTCGACGTCGACGAGACGTTGAAGCTGGTCGAGAAGCACTTCGGCGACATCCCGACCCGCCCCACTCCCGTCCGCCCCTCGTTCTTCGAGCCGGTGCCGGGCAAGGAGCGTCGCCAGTCCGTCACCGACGCGCACGCGCCGCTGCCGGCGCTGGCGATCGGCTACCGACTGCCCGATCCGGGCGCCGACCTGGACTCCTACCTCGGCCACGCGCTGCTCGCGGCGGTGCTCGGCGACGGGGAGGCCGCCCGGCTGCAGCGCCGCCTGGTGCACGGCGACGGGCTGGTCACCGACGTGTCGTCGGGCGCGGGGCTGATGGGTTCGCTGGACGCCCGCGATCCCGACACGTTCACCATCACGGCCGTGCACCCGGGCTCCGTCGATCCCGACCGGGTCGTCGCGGCCGTCGATGAGGAGCTGGACAAGCTCGCCGCCGCGGGCCCGTCGGCCGAGGAGCTGGCGCGGCAGGTCGCGCGCTGGTCGGCGGCGCTGTACCAGGAGACCGACCGGGAGGTCTACCGCATGCTCGGGCTCGGTGCCCGCGAGCTGCTGTACGGGCGGGCCGAGCTGGCCGTCGAGCTGCCGCACCGCCTCGCCGCCGTCACGCCGGAGCAGGTGGCCGCTGCCGCGGCGACCCTGCGGTCGTCCGGTCGCGGTGTGCTGCTGGTGGAGCCGAAGGGGGAACAGGCATGAGCGTCACGACGCACCGCAGCGCCGACGAGATCGGCCGCACCGCGGCCGGCCCGCGGCCGCTGCCTGAGCTGGGAGCCACCCGTGAGGTGCCGCTGCCCGACGTCACCGAGCACGTCCTGCCCAGTGGGCTGCGCGTGCTGGCTGCGCGCCGCGCGTCGGTGCCGATGGTCGAGGTGCGGCTGCGCGTGCCCTACGCCACGCAGGCGCCCGAGCACACCGCGATCGCCGAGGTGCTCTCGTCCACGCTGCTCGCCGGCACCGCGACGAAGGACCGGGTCACGATCGACGACGAGCTCGCGGCCGTCGGTGCGGAGCTGGGTGTCTCGGTCGACCCCGAACGGCTCTCCGTCAGCGGCTCCGGCCTGGCCGACGGCCTGACGACGATGCTGGACGTGCTGGCCGACGTCCTCACCGCCGCCTCCTTCGCGGACGACGAGGTGGCGCGCGAGCGGACCCGCCTGATCGAGCGCCTCTCCGTCGCGCTCGCGCAGCCGCGCACCATCGCCCGGGAGGCGCTGCAGCGCAAGCGGTTCGGCGATCACCCGATCACCAGGGAGATGCCCCGTCCCGACGACGTCACCCTGGTCACGGCCGAGCAGGTGCGCGCGCTGCACGCGGACGCGACGGTGCCGAGCGGTGCGATCCTCACGATCGTCGGCGACATCGATCCGAGCGCCGCGATCGCCGAGGTCGAGCGGGCACTGGCCGGCTGGACCGGCGCGCACGCCGCGTACGAGCTGGCCGCGCCGCCGCCGATCACACCCGGCGACCTGGAGCTGGTGCACCGGCCCGGTTCGGTGCAGTCGCAGCTGCGGCTCACCGCGCCGGCGCTGACCCGCCACGACGAGGGCTACGCCGCGCTGCAGCTGGCCAACCTGGTGTTCGGCGGCTACTTCTCCTCCCGCTGGATGGAGAACGTGCGCGAGGACAAGGGCTACACCTACGGCGCGCACTCGGGCACCGAGATCGTGCCCGGCGGAGCCGTGCTGGGCGTCGACACCGACGTGGCCAGCGACGTCACTGCAGCCGCGCTCCTGGAGACGCGCTACGAGCTGGCCCGCATGGTCGCCGTCCCGCCGACGGCCGCCGAGGTGGAGTCGGCGCGGGCGTACGCGATCGGGTCGCTGGCGATCTCGCTCGACAGCCAGGGCGGCCTCGCCGGCACGCTCACCGCGCTCGCCGCCGACGGGCTCGACATCGACTGGGTGCGCGAGCGCCCGGCGAAGCTCACGGCCGTCACGGTCGACGAGGTGGCCGAGGCCGCGCTGCGCTTCTTCACCCCCACCGCGTTCACGGGCGTCGTCGTCGGCGACGCCGACGTGATCGGGCCGCGGGTGCGGGCGCTGGGCGGCGTCACCTGATGACGTTCCGCCTCACGGTGCCACCGGTGCTGTCGCGCAACACGGCGTTCCGCGACGAGACGCTGCGCACCGACAAAGCCCGGCAGGAGTCCGGCTGGCCGACGGCCCGCCTCGTCGTCGTCGACGACAAGGGCCGTACCCCCGTCGCCGACGGGCACCTGAGCACGCGGGCCACCAGCGGTGCCACCCCCACCGAGGGCGCGGTGCTGCTCGGTGAGCACGACGGCGTCGCGTACTGGGGGATCCGCGGCGGCCTGGACCTGCTGGCCGGGGACGACCCGGCGGAATGGGCCGACCTGCGCATGGTCGGCGCCGTGCTCGATCCGCTGGGCGCCGGACTGTTCGTCACCGCCTGCGCGGTGCTGAACTGGCACGACACGGCCGCGTTCTGCGCCCGCGACGGCTCGCCGATGCGCACCGAGTTCGCCGGCTGGCACCGGGTCTGCGAGGCGAACGGGCACGAGGAGTACCCGCGCACCGACTCGTCCATGATCTGCCTGGTGCACGACGGCGGCACCGGCCCGGCCGCGCAGGTGCTGCTCGCCCGCCAGCCGATCTGGCCGGCCGGCCGGTTCAGCGTGCTCGCCGGGTTCGTCGAGGCCGGGGAGTCGCTGGAAGCGTGCGTGGCGCGGGAGGTGCACGAGGAGGTCGGCCTCGCCGTCTCGGACATCACCTACCTGGGCAGCCAGGCCTGGCCGTTCCCGCGCAGCCTGATGGTCGGCTTCCACGCCGTCGCCGACCCGGCCGCGCCGCTGCACCCGGCCGACGGCGAGATCGAGGAAGCCATGTGGATCACCCGCGCCGAGGTGCAGGACGCGTTGGCGGCGGGCGACTGGGGAGCGAGCGACGCGAAGCTCCTGCTCCCGGGCAAGGTGAGCATCGCGAGAGCCATGCTGGAGTCCTGGGCCGAGGCCTGACCTCACACACCCAGTGCGGTCCTCACACACGCTGCAGCATGTGTGACGACCGCACTGGATGTGTGAGGTCGACGGGTTTCGCGAAACGGGCCCGCTGAGCGCGGTCCGCTCGGCACCCTTCACCCATGAGCTTGCACCTGCGTTCCGAACTCCTCGGCCACGGATTCTCCGACGACGAGCTGCGCACGTTGCGCCGGCACGGTGCCTTGCACCATGTCCGGCGAGGCGCCTACGTGCACGGGCCGCCACCCGACGATGTCGTGGACGCTCATGTCCTCCGCATCCGCGCGGCGCAGGAGTACCTGTCGGACCAGGCGGTGGTCAGCCATGTCTCGGCCGCGGTGCTGCACCGGCTGCCGATCTGGGGGCTGTCGCTCGATCGCGTCGACGTCACCAGGCCAGGCCGGTGCCGTGGTGGCCGCCGTGGCCGGCTCGTCCACGTCCGCACGAACACGCTGGATCCCGCGGAGACCGTCGAGATCGACGGCATCAGGCGCACCTCGCTGGAGCGGACGGTCGTCGACCTCGGCCGCGCGGTGCCGTTCACGCAGGCAGTGGTGATCGCGGACGCGGCGCACGCCCGGGAGGCGTGGGATCGCGAACTCGCGTGGGGCGTGCTCGCCCTGATGCGGCGCTGGCCAGGCGCGCCTCGTGCTCGGCGGGTGCTCGAGTTCGCCGACGGGCTCAGCGAGAGCGTCGGCGAGAGCCGCAGCCGGGTGCTGATGGCGATCGCCGGCCTGCCCACTCCGGTGCTGCAGTGGCGGGTACCCGGCACGCCGCACCGCTGCGACTTCGCGTGGCCCGAGGCGGGTGTCGTCGGTGAGTTCGACGGCCGCGTGAAGTACGGGCGTCTTCTGCAGCCGGGGCAGGAGCCCGGCGACGTGGTGTTCCAGGAGAAGATCAGGGAGGACGAGATCCGCGCGACGGACCGCACGGTCGTCCGCTGGACGTGGGCAGACCTGGACGCGTTCGCCCCGGTGGCCGCGCGCCTGCGAGTCCGGCTCGACCGGCCCTGAACCACGTCACACAGCGAGTGCGGTCCTCACACACGCTGCAGCATGTGTGACGACCGCACTCAGTGTGTGAGGTCCTACGCGGCGAGGCGCTCCACCACCACCGCGAACGGGGGGTTCGTCAACGCTGAGCCGTCCGGGAAGGTCACCGTGGGCACCGTCTGGTTGCCGCCGTTGACGCTCTCGACGAACTTCGCCGCTTCCGGGTTCCGCTCGATGTCGATCTCGTCGTAGGCGATGCCGGCCTGGTCGAGCTGGAGCTTGAGCCGGCGGCAGTAGCCGCACCACGTGGTCGAGTACATCGTCACCTGCGCCATGCCCAGCTCAACAGCGGTGCACGGTGATGTCATCCCCGGATGCGAGACTGCCGGTGTGATGCTCGACGGCCTCGACGCGGGATTGGACGACGAACAGCTGGCCGCCGTCACCGCCCCGCGCGGCCCGGTCTGCGTCCTCGCCGGCGCCGGCACCGGCAAGACCCGCACCATCACCCGCCGCATCGCGCACCTGATCGCCACCGGGCACGTCGCGCCGGGCCAGGTCCTCGCCGTCACGTTCACGGCGCGCGCCGCGGGGGAGATGCGCACCCGCCTGCGCGGTCTGGGCATCGGCGGCGTGCAGGCCCGCACGTTCCACGCCGCGGCGATGCGCCAGCTGCGCTACTTCTGGCCGCGGGTGATCGGCGGCGAGCCGTGGCAGCTGATCGAGGGGAAGCTGCGGGCGGTGGGCCAGGCCGCGAACCGGCTGCGCATCCCCACCGAGGGCACCACCCTCCGCGACCTGGCCGGCGAGATCGAGTGGGCGAAGGCCAGCCTGGTCACGGCCGAGGCGTACCCGACGGCTGCGCGCGGGCGCGATCTCCCGCTGCCCGCCGAGCAGGTGGCCGCCGTCTACGCCGGCTACGAGGAGCTCAAGAACCGCGCCCAGGTGCTCGACTTCGACGACCTGCTGATCCACGTCGCCGCCGCGCTGGAGGACGACGCGGGTGTCGCGCAGGAGTTCCGCGACCAGTACCGCTGCTTCGTCGTCGACGAGTACCAGGACGTCACCCCGCTGCAGCAGCGGGTGCTCGACGCCTGGCTGGGGGACCGCGACGACCTCACCGTCGTCGGCGATCCCAACCAGACGATCTACACGTTCGCCGGCGCCACCGCGAAGCACCTGCTGGACTTCCCGCGGCGCTTCCCGGAGGCCACCGTCGTCCGCCTGCACCGCGACTACCGCTCCACGCCGCAGGTCGTGTCGGTCGCCAACACGTTGATCGGCGGCGCCCGCAACCGGCCGGCGGGCAGCCGCACCCCGCTCGCCGGGCAGCTGCCGCCCGGCCCCGATCCCGGTTTCGCCGAGTGGGACGACGAGCCGGCCGAGGCGGCAGCGGCCGCCGCGAAGATCCGGCGGATGGTCGCCGACGGCACGCCGCCCAGCGAGATCGCGGTGCTGTTCCGCATCAACGCGCAGTCCGAGGTCTACGAGAAGGCGCTCACCGAGGCCGGCGTGCCCTACCAGATCCGCGGCGGCGAGCGGTTCTTCCAGCGCCCCGAGATCCGCCGGGCCATGTCGACGATCCGCACCTCACAGGCCTCCGGCCCGCTGGTGGACGCGGTGCGGGCCGTGCTCGCCCCGATCGGGCTCACCCCGGACCCACCGGGCGGGGCCGCGCAGCGGGCGCAGTGGGAGTCGCTGCTCGCGGTCGTCGAACTGGCCGAGGAGCTCGTCGCCGTCGAGCCGGAGGCCGATCTCCGCCGGTTCGCGGCGGAGCTGCAGGTGCGTGCCGACGCCGCGCACCCACCCACCGTCCAGGGGGTCACGCTGGCGTCGCTGCACGCGGCGAAGGGCCTGGAGTGGGACGTGGTGTTCCTCGTCGGGCTCGCCGACGGCACGCTGCCGATCCAGCACGCCGACGGCGACGAGGCCGCGATCGACGAGGAGCGGCGGCTGCTCTACGTCGGCGTCACGCGGGCCCGGCGGGTGCTGCACCTGTCGTGGGCGCTGACCCGCCAGCCGGGTGGGCCGCGTCGTCGCCGGCGCAGCCGCTTCCTGCACGCGTTGATCCCCGACCACCACCCCGCCTCGCGGGTCGCCGCCGACTCCGGCCGCGGGCCGGCGAAACCACGCTGCCGGGTGTGCGGGGCGACGCTCATCGGCAGCGACGCTGCGCTGCTGCGGCGCTGCACCGACTGCCCGTCCGACGTCGACGTCGAGCTGCTGGAGCGGCTACGGCTGTGGCGCAGCTCCGAGGCCGCTCAGCAGCAGGTTCCGGCGTTCGTGGTGCTCACCGACTCCACGCTCACGGCGATCGCGGAGCAGCGCCCGGCCGACCGGGCCGCGCTCGTCGCGATCCCCGGCATCGGCGCCCGCAAGATCGACCGCTACGGGCAGGCCGTGCTGGGCCTCGTGAGCGACGACTGACCTGCGCGGACGCACCCGAACGATGGATCGTTTCATTGATCTGAGAAGTTTCTGGTAAATCGCTTGTGCGCGCCCGTGGGGCCACCTTACCGTGATCCCACGACGAGCTACCCAGCCCGTCGTCTGCCATGCCCCGAGCCTCTGAGGGAGGTGCAACTCCGATGATCCCCACGACCGAACTGGTCCCGGCCTCGCCGGCAGCGCGCCTCCGCGCGTCCATGGGTAGCGCCTGGGCGCACGCAGCCGGGCTGAAGCAGCTGGTGCCGACCGTGATCATCACGGGCGGCTTCACCGTCGATCACAACAGCACAAGTGTGTCCGCAGCACTGGAGCATCGCTGGCGTCCATGACGTCAGCACCGGCTCTGAAAGACCAAGGCCGCGGACCCTAACGGGATCCGCGGCCTTTTTGTTTTCCTGATCACCACTACGTCGGAGGTAGACGTGCTAGTGCGGTCAGTTCCGTTGGACGGCGGAACGATCCTTCATGAGCCGGTCGGTGGCGGCCTGGGCACCTTGCTCGACGGTGCCCCGGACGTCGATCTGGAGCTGCCATGCCGCTCCGGTGACGCCGACCTGTGGTTCGCCGAGGCTCCCCAGGAGCTCGAGCGGGCCAAGGCGCTCTGCGCCGAGTGCCCCATCAAGGCCGAGTGCCTTGCCGGTGCACTGTCCCGCGGTGAGCCGTGGGGCGTGTGGGGCGGCGAGATCTTCGAGCGCGGGGCCGTCATCCCGCGCAAGCGGCCGCGCGGTCGGCCGAGCAAGGCCGACCTGGCGCGCGACGCCCAGTTCGCCGCTTCCATCTCTGCCTGACAGCTCTCATCCAGCTCACATCCATCTACGAGGAGTCCCGACGATGAACCCGAAGCTCGCTGACATGCAGCAGGTACGACTCACCTCCACCCTCGGTATCGAAGGAAACGTCATGTTGCTGCACGAAGCCCTGGCACGATCTCGAATGCAAGAGGCCCAACGGGCCGCATCGGAATGGGCACTCGCCCGTGAGCTGACCGCGGGTCGCCGGTGGGAGTGGCTCGCCCGCTTCGCCGAGCGGCGCGCGGCGCACGCGCGCGGGATCACCGCGGCCCGCCGTGAGGTGGGCATGCCCGCACGAGGGCTGCGCAGCGCCGTCTGAGCGCTGACCCCTCACGACCGGTGGTGCCCCAGTCCTCCCGTGGCTGGGGCCCCACCGGTCCGCCCGTGGTTGCAGCAAAGCCACTTTCACGCAGGAATCTTGCGTGAAAGTGGCTTTGCTGCAATTCGGGCCGGCTATACCCGGCTCAGCCGTCGAACATCCAGGGCTGCCACTTGCCGACGATGGCGCGCAGCGCGACGTCGGCGTCGAGCTGGCAGAGCACGCCGAGCGTGCCCATCGTGACGCGGTGGACGAGCAGGTACTGCGGCGGCAGGTTGAGGTCGCGCCCGGTGTTGAACTCGGGGCTGCGCAGGTCGCCGATCCGTTCGGCTTGCCGCTGCAGCCAGCGCCGGTTGAACCGGAACGTGTCGGTGCGCAGCGGCTCGGTGAAGGGGGCCAGGTAGGTCAGCGCGTCCTCCCCGGTCATCGTCGTCTGCGGCAGCACGAAACCCTCGCGCCGCATGAGCGCGATCAGGTCGTCCGCCCGGTCCTCGAGGGCGAGCTTGGTCATGTCGGCCAGTGGCCGCGGCAACCCGTCGGGGAGGCGGGCGACGGCGCCGAAGTCGACCACCATCAGCCGCCCGTCGTCGAGCACCTGGAAGTTGCCGGGGTGCGGGTCGGCGTGCAGCAGGCGCACTCGCGCCGGCGCCGAGTAGTGGAACTCGGCGAGCCGCGCGGCGGCCGCATCACGTTCTTCCTGGGTGCCCTGGCGGATGACGTCGGAGAGCTTCCGGCCGGTGACCCACTCGGTGACCATCGCCTTCGGCGCCGACGCCACCACCTTCGGGACGCGCACGTGCTCGTCGTCGTCGTACGCCTTGGCGAAGGCGCGCTGGTTGGCGGCCTCGTCGCGGTAGTCGAGCTCCTCCTCCATGCGCTCACGCAGCTCGGCGATCAACGGCTTGATCGCGAGGCCCGGCGCGAGCGGCTGCAGCAGCCTGCTCATCCGCGACAGCTGGCGCAGATCCGACCGCAGGGCCTCGTCGGCTCCCGGGTACTGCACCTTGACGGCGACGTCGCGGTCGGGCGCGTCACCGCGGCCCTTCCAGACCGCGCGGTGCACTTGCCCGATCGACGCGGCCGCGGCCGGCGTCTCGTCGAACTCGGCGAACCGGGCGGCCCAGCCGCGCCCGAACTGCTCGGTGAGCATCCGTGACACCTCACCGAACCGCATGGGCGGGGCGGCGGTCTGGAGCTTGACCAGCGATTCCCGGAACGGTTCCGCGAACTCGTCCGGCATCGCGGCCTCGAACACCGACAGGGCCTGGCCGAACTTCATCGCCCCACCCTTGAGCTCACCCAGTACCGCGAAGAGCTCCTCGGCGCTCTTCTGCATCATCTGGGCGGAGATCTGCTCGGGCTCGCCACCGACGAGTCGGCGACCCCACCCTGCGGCAGTGCGGCCCGCAACGCCCAACGGGAGTTTCGCGAGCTTCGCAGTGCGCACAGCCGTGCGCCTCGGGATGTCCGTCACCCCTCGATTGTGACCCCAGGGAGCGCCCTGAAGAACTCCGGCCTACTGCGCGGCGCCCAGGCGGCGCCCTCGCGGCGTTGCGGCACCGCACCGATACAACCCCGGTATCGGCACGGCGCCGCGCCTTGCGATGCCACCACCTGGACGCCGCTCGCTACGGCCGGAGTTCTTCAGGACCCTCCCAGCCCCGAGTGCGTGCGCGGGAGATCGGCTGCGCGGCACGGACACCCTGGTACGGCCTGCCACGGACGGCGGGTGATCGTCGCCGTGCCGACGTCGATCTCGAGGGCGGCTTCCAGCGCGGGCGGGGCCGGCACACCGCCCGCCGTCGCGTCGACGGCCCCGACCGCCTGCGCGACCGCGAGCCCCACCGTGGCCTGCACGCAGGCCGGATCGCCGCCGCCGCGGCGGCCGGCCAGCTGCGCTGCCACCCGCGGCCAGTGGCTGTCGCAGGCGCTGCGCTGCAGGTCGAGGCAGCCCAGGCAGGCGGTACGACCGGGCAGCACCAGCGGGCCCACGACGCCGATGCCGTCGCGCAACCGGACCGGCAGGTGCGGGATACCGGCGGTGACGAGGTCGGCGCTGTGCATCGGGTCCGGGTACTCGTCGGCGAGGACCAGCAGATCGGGGAGCACGGTGCGCGGCCACGGCGTGACGGCGGATCCGGGCACCGCACGGGCGACCGCCGCCGGGATCGCCTCGAGGCGCTTGCAGCCACGGTCGTCGCCGACGAGGCCGGTGCCGAGATCGGCTCCCGCCACTTCGCCGGTGGTGGCGAGGTGCAGGGTGCCGATCCCGGACGACGCGAGTCCGATGACGATGCCGCTGGTCAGTGGCCCG
The DNA here is from genome assembly GCA_963727745.1 of uncultured Actinomycetota bacterium. Lineage (GTDB taxonomy): Bacteria > Actinomycetota > Actinomycetes > Mycobacteriales > Pseudonocardiaceae > Pseudonocardia. The sequence goes on along the minus strand of CAVSHL010000010.1, from coordinate 174,770 downwards.
GACCCGTGCACGACCACCACCGCTGCGGCGCGGTGCGCCTCGATGCGGCTCGCGGCGCCGCCGTCGACGAGCTCGCCCGCCTCGTGCAGGGCGTGCAGGAGGGCCTGCGCCGCCGGCGCGGGCACGCCACGGGCGACGGCCCTGGTGGCGAACTCGTCCGGCGCGACCGGGATGCGCAGCTCGACGACGAGGTCGGCGAGCGCCGGCAGCAGGTCGCCGACGACGAGTGCGGCCCGCGGATCGAGCCCGATCATGCGGGTGCCGGCGTCGAGGTCGTGCACCGAACGCCAGCGGTGCAGCATGACGGTGGCGGGCAGCGGGACCGGCGGCATGAGGGCATCGTCGCGCACACCGGAACCGCGGTGGGCCCGTTCGGAGGATCGTGGGGCGGTCCTGCGACGGACCCGAGCGGCTACCCTGGAGCGATGGCGCACCCCGCGGTCGTCGAGGTTCGACGTAGTGATCGCCGCAGACGCATGGTCAGTGCCCGGCGTGAAGGTGACACGGTGGTCGTGTTCATCCCCGGTTGGATGAGCGAGTCGGAAGAGCACCGCTGGGTCGACGAGATGGTGCGCCGGATCGAGCGCAGCGAGGCGAAGCGCCGCTCACCGGCCCGCACCGGCGACGACGCGCTGCTGCGCCGCAGCACGGAGCTCTCCCGCCGGCACCTCGACGGCAAGGCCGTGCCGGTGTCGGTGCGCTGGGTGCCGCCGATGCGCACCCGCTGGGCGTCGTGCACCCCCGACGACGGCACCATCCGCGTCAGCGAACGGCTGCGCGACGTGCCGGGCTGGGTGGTCGACTACGTGCTGGTGCACGAGCTGGCGCACCTGCTGGAACCCGGCCACGACGCCGCGTTCTGGGCGTGGGTGCACCGCTACCCGCGCACCGAGCGGGCCATGGGCTACCTGGAGGGGCTGTCAGCGGCAGCCGGTCTCGGGTTCGTCGGCATCGACGGCGACGTGGACGATCCCGACGACGAGGCCGCCGTGACGGCCTGATCAGTCCTTCTCGCCCGGCTGCTGATCCTCGGGGTCCTCCGGCGCCGGCTGGTTGGCCAGCTTCTCCAGCTCCGCGATGGGATCGGACGCGTCGGTCGCGGCGACGAACGCCGCCGGATCGTCGAGGTCCTCCGCAGTGGGGATCAGGTCGGGGTGCGCCCACAGCGCGTCGCGGCCGTGGACGCCGCGCTGCTCACCGATCAGGCGCCACAGCTCGGCCGCGGAGCGGAGCTTGCGCGGGCGCAGCTCCAACCCGACGACGGTGGCGAAGGTCTGCTCCGCCGGTCCGCCGGTGGCGCGGCGGCGGCGCAGGGTCTCGCGCAGCGCGTCGGCGCCGGGCAGCCGCTCTCCGATGGCGTCGGCGACGACGGCGTCGACCCAACCCTCGATCAGCGCGAGCAGCGTCTCCAACCGGGCGAGTGCCGCCTGCTGCTCGGGGGTGGTCTGCGGCTCGAACATGCCGCCCTGCATCGCTTCTTCGAGCGCGGCCGGGTTGGCCGGGTCGATGCCGCTGGCCAGCTCCTCGAACCGGGACGTGTCGATCGTGATGCCGCGGGCGTAGGCCTCGACGGCGCCGACCAGCCGCTCGGAGAGCCACGGGACGTGCGCGAACAGCCGGTGGTGCGCGGCCTCCCGGGCCGCCAGGAAGATCATCACTTCGCTGGCGGGGCGGCCGAGGTCCTGGGTGAACTTCTCGATGTTCTCCGGCAGCAGCGCGGCGACGTGGCCTTGTGCGACGGGGAAACCGATGTCGGTGGAGGTGAGCACCTCGGCGGCGAGCTTGGCCAGGCCCTGCCCGAGCTGGCTGCCGAAGGCGAGCCCGCCCATCTGGCCGAGCATTGCGACCATCGGGCCGGCGGCCGCCCTGGCCTCCTCGGGGATCGCCTCGACCCACGCGCCGGCCATCCGCTGGGCGACCGGATCGCACAGCCGCCGCCACGTCGCCATGCTCGCGTCGACCCATTCCGACGCCGACCAGGCCTTAACCTCGGTGGCACCGGCGGGGAACTCGGTGGCGGCGTCGAGCCACAGCTCGGCCAGCTTCACCGCGTCGACGACGGCGGCGCGCTGCGGCCCCGTGAGCGACGACGTGGTGGCGGCGAGCTGCTGGCGGGCGAGCTGCGCGGCCAGGTCGTAGTTGACCGGCCCGCCACCGCTCGCCTGGTTCTGGCTGAGCATCTGCCCGAGCTGGGTGAGCATCTGCCCCAGCTGGTTCATGTCGAACTGCCCGCCGGCGCCCCCCGGCATGCCGGGCATACCTGGCATCCCCGGGAATCCGGGCATGCCACCGGCGCCACCGGCGGCACCCGGGAACCCGAAGCCGAAGGGGTCCTTCGGCGCGCCGCTGTCGTCGCGCTCCGGCTTGCCCTTGTCGTCGGGATCGCGGTCGGCTGGTCCGAATCCGAACGGAACGTCACTCACGCCCCCCACGGTACGCGGGATCGTCCCAGGTCGCGTTCGCCGCGGGCGGACAAGTGCCGGTCCGGGCACCTCAGCAGCCGGGCGGGGTGCCGCCGTGTCCGAGCTGATCGACCGCGGTGACGGCCTCCTGGAGCGTGCTCACCTTCGCCAGCTGCAGGCCGTCGGGTGCGTTGGCCTTCGCCACCTCGCAGTTGTCGGCCGGCACGAGGAACGCGGTCGCGCCGGCCTCCTGGGCGGCAAGCATCTTGTACCGGATGCCCTCGATCCGGCCGACGAATCCGGTCGAGGTGATCGTGCCGGTACCGGCGACGAACCGGCCGGAGGTGAGCTCGCCCGGCGTCAGCTTGTCGATGATCGCCAGGGTGAACATCAGGCCCGCCGAAGGCCCACCGACGTCTCCGAGCGAGATGGCGACCTCGTTGCGATCGGCCGGACGGGCGCCGGGGATGATCCCGATCATCCCGTTCGGGACGCCGTCGGCTGCGCCCAGCACGACGTCGGCGTCGCGGGGAGAATCGTCGCCCCGTTGAAAGTTCAGGGTCACGTGCTGCCCCGGCCGGGTCGTGGCGAGAACCGCGCGCAGCTCGTCAGGGGTCGTCACCGGGGCGCCGGCCACCGAGCGGATCACGTCGCCGGGCTGCAGGACGCCCCGCGCAGGGGAGTCGCCAGGAGGGAAGTCCTCGACGACGACGATCGTCGGCAGCTTCATGTAGACCATCGCCGCGCCTTCCGCGCTCGCCTGGCTGTCGGCGAAGGCCTCCTCGTTCTGCTGGCCGATCTGCTCCTGAGTCAGGCCCGGGGGGAACGCCAAGCTGCGCGGCTCGACCATGTAGTCGGACGACAGCCAGCGGCCGAGCGCATCGGTCGCGGTCAACCCGTCGGTGACGCGGACCGTGGTCATGTTCAGGTGCCCCGAGGTGGGGAACGTCGGCAGGCTGCGGATCGAGACGACCGGCTTCCCGTCGATGTCGCTGAGCGTGTCGAAGGTGGGACCCCGGCTGATCGAGATGAACGGCACCGGGACGGTGAGTCCGGCCAGTACGAGTACCCCCAGGATGAGGAGGCTGCACGTGGCAGCCCACTGGCTTCGGCTCACCCAGGCACCCTACGGGTGGCTGACCAGCGCGGGACGGGGTGGTCGTCGTCCGGTGGACGGGTCACCGGGCGCGATCGGACCACCCGACCGTCCCGCCACGTTCGTGGTGCGGAACCATCCGGGCGAGTTGTCCGTTTCCCGCGTTGCGGGCGACTCTGCTCTGCGAGGTCGGGCCCACACGGGAACCCGACGTCGCAGCCGTAGAGTTGGTCCGAGCGGAAGGCGCCGCGCAGGTGAGCGGCGTGGCGAACAGTCCGAGACTGGAGCGTGCCCTGTGGCCATGCGGCCCCCGGTGGGACCACCGACATTGACCCGCCGAACGAAGATCCTGCTCGTCGTCGCGGGCGTGCTCATCCTGCTCACGTTCGTCGGCAACGTGATCATCAACAACTACATCGACTGGCTGTGGTTCGGCGAGGTCGGGTTCCGCGGTGTCTTCACCACGGTGCTGTTCACGCAGTTCGTCACGGCGCTCGCCGGTGGGCTGCTGATCGCCGGCGCGGCCCTGCTGTCGTTCTGGCTGGCGTACCGGTCGCGGCCGGTCTTCGTGCCCGTCGGGCGGCCCGACGACCCGCTGGTGCGGGTGCGCAGCCGCATCCAGGAGAACCTCACCCTCTTCCGCGTGCTGCTCGGTGGGCTCACCGGCCTCGCGTCGGCACTGCTGGCGCTGGGTGACTGGCGGGTCGTCCTGCAGTTCCTGAACTCCAGCCCGTTCGGCATCGCCGACCCGGAGTTCGGCCTCGACGTCGGCTTCTACGCCTTCGACCTGCCGTTCTACCGCTACGTGCTCAACTGGCTGTTCGCCGCGGTGGCGATCGGGTTCCTCGTCGCGCTGGTCACGCACTACCTGTTCGGCGGCATCCGGCTCACCGGCCGTTCGGCGCAGGTCTCCACAGCGGCACGCACCCAGCTGGCGATCACCGCCGGCGTCTTCGTGCTGCTCAAGGCCGTCGCCTACGGGCTCGACCGGTACGAGCTGCTCTCCTCCGACCGCAAGGCCGGCATCTTCTACGGCGCCACCTACACCGATCTCAACGCGGTGATGCCGGCGAAGCTGATCCTGCTGGTCATCTCGATCATCTGCGCGCTGGCGTTCTTCGCCGCGGTGTTCCGCAGCAACCTGCAGCTGCCCGCCATCTCCACGGTGCTGCTGGTGCTGTCGAGCATCCTCATCGGCGCGGCCTGGCCGGCCGTCCTGGAGCAGTTCGTCGTCTCCCCGAACGCGCAGGATCGCGAGGCGTTGTCGATCCAACGCAACATCGACGCCACGAAGGCCGCCTTCGGCATCGGCGACGACAAGGTCACCAAGAAGGGGTACTCCGGGGTCGCGACGGTGCCCGACACGCAGGTCCGGCAGGACCAGGCCACCCTCAACAACGTGCGCCTGCTCGACCCGGCGAAGCTCTCGGCCACCTTCACCCAGATCCAGAAGCAGAACCGCAACTTCTACGGCTACCCGGACAAGCTCGACATCGACCGGTACGAGGTCAACGGCAAGCCGCAGGACTACATCGTGGCGCTGCGCGAGCTGAAGACGGCCGCCCTCACGGGCAACCAGACGGACTGGATCAACCGCCGGCTCGTCTACACCCACGGCGACGGCATCATGGTGGCGCCGGCGAACCAGGTGGGTCAGTCCAGCACCGATCCCAGCAGCGCCGGCCTGCCCAACCTGATCGCCGTCGACCTGACCGACAAGAACAACCCGGCCATCCCCGAGAGCCTGCGGGTGCAGGAGACGCGCACCTACTACGGCGAGCTCATCGACGGCTACTCGATCGTCGGCGGCAGCGACGGCGGCACCCCGCTCGAGTACGACGCCGACAACGTGGCGCGCTCGTCCTACACCGGCACCGGCGGGGTGCCGATCGGCAACCTGTTCAACCGGCTGGTGTTCGCGCTGCACTACAGCGAGCGCAACATCCTGTTCAACAACTCGATCAACGACAAGTCGAAGATCCTCTACGAGCGCGATCCGCGCGACCGCGTCAACAAGGCCGCGCCGTGGCTCACCACCGACGCCGACCCGTACCCGTCGGTCGTCGACGGGCGCATCGTGTGGATCGTCGACGGCTACACCACGCTGGCGAACTACCCGTACGCGCAGAGCGTGGAACTGGGGGAGACCACCGTCGACGCCCAGCAGGCACTGCAGCGGGCCGGGCAGGCCGACCAGAGCATCAGCTACCTGCGCAACTCGGTGAAGGCCACCGTCGACGCCTACGACGGCACCGTGAAGCTCTACCAGTTCGACGACAAGGATCCCGTCCTCAAGACGTGGATGAACGCCTTCCCGGGCACGGTCCAGCCGAAGTCGGCGATCTCGCCCGACCTGCAGGCGCACTTCCGCTACCCGGAGGACCAGTTCAAGGTCCAGCGCGAGCTGCTCACCCGCTACCACGTCGAGACCACGGGCGACTTCTACAGCGGCGTGTCGTTCTGGGACGTGCCGAACGACCCGACGGCGGCCCAGAGCACACCCGTCAGCAGCGGTAGCAGCGCGCAGCCGCCGTACTACGTGCTGGCCGGGCCGCCGGGCGAGGTCGGCGCCACCGATGCGTCGTTCCAGCTCACGAGCTCGCTGGTGTTCAGAGGCCGGGAGAACATGGCGGCCTACGTGTCCGTCAACTCCGATCCGGCGAACTACGGGAAGTTCACGGTTCTCCAATTGCCCCCGGAGGCCCAGATACCTGGGCCCCGCAACGTGCACGACAACTTCAACAGCAACGGCACGGTCAGCAGCCAGCTGACGGTGCTGCGCAACCAGAACAGCTCGATCGACTACGGCAACCTGTTGACGTTGCCCGTCGCGGGCGGGCTGGTCTACGTGGAACCGTTGTTCCTCGAACGGGCAGGTGGCACCGCCACCTACGCGCAGCTGGCGAGAGTGCTCGTCTACTACCGGGGCAGGGTCGGGTTCAGTCCGAGCCTGAGCCAGGCACTCGACTCCGCCATCGGCGGCAGCGGCCCGGCGCCGACCACTCCGGGCCAGGCGGCACCCCCGAGTGCCGGCGCGCCGACCGGGCCGCTCTCGACGGAGGCGGCCACCGCGGCCACGGACTTCGCACGGGCCTACGACCAGTTCAAGCAGGCCCAGAAGAACACCGACTACGCCGCGCAGAGCGCTGCCCTACAGGCCATGGACGCCGCGGTGGCGCGCTTCCAGAAGGCCACGGGCACCACGGGTGCACCCCCTCCGGCACCGGGAGGTACGGGAGGCTGATCCACTGCCTCACCCCGGCGGCGAGCACGTTTCCAGGACGTGTACTCTTGGAGACACAACGCGGGGTGGAGCAGCTCGGTAGCTCGCTGGGCTCATAACCCAGAGGTCGTAGGTTCGAATCCTACCCCCGCTACCACCGAGAGGGCCCTTGACCAGCAGGTCAGGGGCCCTCTCGCATGTCCGGGGCAGGATCCGAGGGCGCGCCCTCCGCGCGGCGGTGGATCGACGACGGCGCGCTGTTATCACGTCCGGCTGAACGCCTCGGATCCGACCGGGCTGCGAGCCCGTTTCCGGGACGTGTAAGGTTGTAGGCACAACGCGGGGTGGAGCAGCTCGGTAGCTCGCTGGGCTCATAACCCAGAGGTCGTAGGTTCGAATCCTACCCCCGCTACCAGCGCAAAGGCCCCCAGGCGATCAGTCTGGGGGCCTTTGCTTTGCCCCGGATCCGGGCCCTGAGCAGCTCACTCGACGGGTTCGCGTGCGACCGCTTCCCGCCACTCGGCGGCGGACCTGCGATGGTTCTTGGAGCTGATCAGGGCGGGGATGCCGAGGACGAACCCCAGAGCGAGGCCGATGAGGCTGGCCGCGAACCACGGGTCCACCCCCGCGTGCTCGTCGGCCGTCTGACCCGCCCTACCGACGAAGTACCACACCGACACCACCATGACGGCCATCAGCACCAAACCGACGACGAGCAGGATCAGACCGCGGAGCGATTCGCGGTCGGCGCGGTCGGCGCGGTCGGCGCGGTCGGCCGGGCTCATCGCCCCGACGCCGCTGCGCCGTTCCTTCTCGGTCTGCAGGATTGCGCGGGCCTCGTCGACGGTCAGCCCGAGATCGCGGACCACCCTCCGGTTCGGGATGACCAGCAGCATGCCGATGAGCACGCCCAGCCCGACTCCGCCGGGGATCGCGAAGTCGACGTCGGCGATCACCAGGACCACCACCAGCACGACCAACAGAGCTATGGTCGCGGTCAGGCCGAGCACGAGCCTCCGGTTGGACCGGACCAGCCGGTCCAGCCCCTCGGCGTTGAGCTGACGCATGGCGAACTGCCCCCTCGATCGGCGGATCTGCACGCTTCACGAGGTGAAGCACGACAAGGTCACCATCCCACCTCGACCAGGCGCAACGTCATCCGGCGAACGGCATGGGCGCTCCGAGCACGTTGGCTGCTTCGGGCCGCCGAAGCTGTCGTCGGCAGGCGCCGCAAGATCTCGTCGTTGACGGGATCGTTCCTGTGTACCCTTCCGCGGTGCACACCGTCCTGCGCGCGATTTCACGATTCTGGTTCGTCATCGTCGGAGATCTGGACCTCTACGCGCTCGTCATCACGGGGATTGTCTTCGCATTACTTGGCGTGTGGGGTCTCGCTGACGTCAAGGATCTATCTTCCGTCACGCTCGCCGGACTCACCCTACTTGCATTCTCGCAGGTGCGGAGCAGACGACTGGTGGCCGCTCGCGGCGAAGGTCACGTAGTGTTCCTTGACGAATTTCCCGCTGAGCTCAATGATCGGCGGGCAAGCGAGGCCGGGTCCTACATCTTCGTCGGCAAGACGGGTTTCCGTACGGTGAGCACGGGTCGTACGGACTTCCTGGCCATGATGCGACGCGGAGCAACACTTCGCTTCCTGCTCCTGGATCCCGACGACCCGGACTGCCTGCGGATGGCGGTGGGAGCCCGGACTACGGGTGCCGATGCTGCCAGACTGGAGAGTCGAATTCGCGGGTCGATCGCCGAGTTGCGCATCATTGGCGCGCAGTACCCGGGACTGCTCGAAGTGCGGGTGTCGGCCAACCTGATGACATTCGGCGCGAACGGGTTCTCGCTGGGTGAGCGCAAGGGGGTTCTGTATGTGCAGCACTTCGTGCGACGGCAGGGGCGCGAGCAGGGGCCCATGTATGAACTGCGAACTGACTCGGACTGGTACGGAGCGTTCATCCATGAGATCGAGACCCTGTGGTCCGCTTCACGGATTGTGACCTGAGGTCAGAATTCCGATGATCGACGACGGCATCCGACATCGGGCCGCCGCTGCGCGAACCGAGGACCATGAAAGGTGAGTTTCCACAGTGCATGAGGTCGTCGTCGGTGTTCTCGTTCAGGATCGGCACGTGTTGCTGGTTCACAGGGCGCCCACCTGTGCCGCCTTCCCCAACGTCTGGGACCTGCCCGGTGGGCACATCGAGGCGGGCGAATCCACCGAGCAAGCGATCACGCGCGAGCTGCACGAAGAGCTCGACATCGTCGTCCATCCATCTGATGTCGAGGCCATCGCGCAGCCACTCGTCGCGACTCACGACCTACGCGTGAGCATCTGCCGGATCCACCTCTGGCGTGGCGAACCGGTCAATGCCTGCCCGGCGGAGCACGATCGGATCGGCTGGTTCGCGATCGACGATCTGCCCCATCTGGATCTCGCCCACCAGGCCTTGGCCGACCTGCTCGGCAGCGTGCTCGTAGGCGCTCCTGAATCCGGCACTCGCCTCGCGGCCACGTGGCGCCGCCGACGTCGGTGCGCTGGATCGATCAGCCCACCGGCGCCGCCGGCCGCCCGGTGAGGTTGTCGACGATCAGGCCGAGGGTGAAGTCGAACCGCTCGTGCCCGGCGCCGGAGATCAACTCGGCCGCGTAGCGGCGGATGTGGGGGAACCGGTCGGCGGGCAGTGCTTGGAACCGGCTCAGCAGCTCGTCGTGGCTGACCACCCATTCGTCGTCCTGCTGGCTCTGGCGCTGCGCGACCAGCGAGATCTCCAGCGTGTAGGCGCCGACGTAGAGGAAGAGGGCGTCGATCGCCCAGGCCGCCGTGTGCGGTGCGATGCCGCCCGCGAGCAGGATGGCCAGCATCGATTCGTTGACGCGCAGCACGTCGAGGTTGGTGGCGGCCATGGCGAGCGCGGCGCGGGAGACGCCGGGGTAGGCCAGGTACTGGTCGCGGATCTGGGCGCAGACGTCGAGGATCTGCGCGCGCCACGTCGCCGGGTCGGGTTCGGGCAGCACCAGCTGGGCGCAGAGCCGGCCGACGATCAGCTCGTCGATGTCGGCCTTGTTGACGACGTGCGCGTAGAGCGAGGCGGGCCCGGTGTCGAGGACGGCGGCGACGCTGCGCATCGTCAGGGCGTCGTACCCCTGGGTGGCGACGACCTCGAGCGCCGCGTCGGTGATCCGGTCGACGGTGATCGGGGGCTTCCGGCGCGGTGCCTGTTCCGCTGCGGCGGCCGGCTGAGCGTGGCGGGCAGCGCGGCGGCGTCGAGGATCAGCGGGCATGCACCCAACCTATCCGAGTGCGAACACTGTTCTGATCGTGGAACGGTGTTCGGGCTACTCGGGGTCGAGGATCCGCAGCACGTGCACCTTCCCGGCCGGGGTGTCCCCGATGTACACGCGGTCGCCGGCGCCGAACGCGATGGGCCGCAGGTTCTTTCCCTGCAGTGGAACGGTTCCGAGTACCTGGTTCGAGCCGGGATCCATGACGGCGATGCCGTTGCGCACGCCGAACCAGACCTGACCCGCACTCGGCTCGGCCGCGATGCGCCGCCAGGACAGGGTCGACGCCGTGGGGACGCGTGCCACCTCGGCGTTCTGCGCGGCGGCGAGGACGGAGACCTCGCTGACGCCGGCGACGTACGCGTTGCCGTTCACCGGGTTCACCACCAGCCCGTCCGGCCCGTCGGGGGCCGCAACGGTCGCGGCGACCGTGGCGGTCGCGCCGTCGACGATCGTCGTGGCGGCGGGTGCGGTGCCGGTCTCGCCCTTGGTCACGTAGACCTTGTTGTTCGCCGGGTTCACCGCGACCACTCCGCCGGCCGGGCCACCGGCACCCACCTCGATGACGGCGTCGGTGGCGAGGGTGCGGGCGTCGACCACCCGCAGCTTCGTGCCGTCGTCGGCGATGTAGATCTTGTCGGTCCTCGGGTTCACGGCCAGCCCGGTCGGGTTCCTGCCGATCGGCACGGTCTTCGTGATGGTGTTGGTGACGGGGTCGATCGACGAGAGGCTGCCAGGGCGGTCGTGCTGGTCCGACGCGAGGAACAGGGCGCCGGTGCCGGGATGCACGGCCAGCGACACGTTCCCGTTGCGGTCGTCGCTCACCGGGATGGTCGCCACGACGGTGTTCGTCCCGGGGTCGAGCACGTAGATCGGCTCGGCGCCGCCCTCGCTGGTCACGTAGATCCGGCCGCTCGGCGGTGAGACCACGATCTGGTGCGGGGACGGCACGGCGACCGTCGCGACGGCCTGCGTCTGCGGCATCCCGGCCGCGGACGCGGTGGGCGCGAACACGAGCGTGCCTCCGACGGCCAGCACGGCCGCCAACGGCCCCACCTGCCGGCAACGGGTGAACACGGGCAGCACGATCATCCCCCAACGACGTCCGAACCGGAGCGCCGCCGCTGGTCGAGCCGCGCTACCCAGAACGATCGCCGGGTGGCGTCTCACGCGCGCTTCACACCCGTTCCGGGTGCGTCGGGAGTACCGTCAGCGCCCGGATCCCACCCCGCTACCACGCCTCGCAGGCAGATCGGAGCACGGAGGGGATGACGTCACACCTCGTCGCACTCTGCATCGACGCGAACGATCCACAACGGCTCGTGCACTTCTGGGGCGGTGTCCTGAGCTGGGACGCGGCCGACGACGGCGTCGGGCTGCTGCCGACCGACGACACCGGCTTCCGGCTCAGATTCCCGTCGACCCGGGAGCAGAAGGCCGGTCAGAACCGGATGCACTTCGACCTCACGAGCACGTCGCCCACGGACCAGGAGCGGACGGTGGCGAGGGCGCTCGAGCTCGGTGGCCGGCACATCGACGTCGGCCAGCGCCCGGACGAGGGCCATGTGGTGCTCGCCGATCCCGAGGGCAACGAGTTCTGCGTCATCGAGCCGGGCAACGACTTCCTCGCCGAGTGCGGCTTCCTCGGAGCGGTGGCGTGCGATGGATCGCAGGAGGTCGGCTACTTCTGGAGCGCCGCGCTGGACTGGCCGCTCGTGTGGGACCAGGACGAGGAGACCGCGATCCGCGCACCACGCGGCGGCCCGAAGATCACGTGGGGCGGCCCGCCCGTGATGCCGAAGAACGGGAAGAACCGGCTGCACTTCGATCTTGCTCCGCCTGTGGTCGGCAATCAGATGGCGGAGATCGAGCGGCTGCTCTCGCTCGGGGCGACCAGGATCGACACCGGCGGGAACGGGGACGGCAGCGTGGCGATGGCCGATCCCGACGGCAACGAGTTCCACATGATGTCCCCCGGGGTGGTGTGATCACCCGGCTTCGACGATGGTGGCGCCGGCTGCGGCGAGATCGCGCACGGCGCCCGATCGCGGATCGGCGTCGGTGACGATGCCGGTGACGTCGGTGAGGCCCAGCACGGCGAACCGGGACGCGGCGCCGATCTTCTCCGCGCTGGCCAGCACGAAGGTGTCGGCGGCCCGGCGGGCGAGCGCACGCTTCATGGCGGCCTCCTCGGCGTCGCCGGTGGTGAGACCGGCCTCGTGGTGGACGCCGGTGACGCCGAGCAGGAACACGTCGGCCGTGACCGCCTGGGCGGCTTCGACGGCGGCGGCCCCGCAGGTGACCATTGAATGCCGGTAGAGCCGCCCGCCCAGCAGGTGCACCTCGACGCCGTGGTGCTCGCCGAGGGCGACTGCGACCGCGGGGCTGTGCGTGATCACCGTGGCCGCCAGGTCGCGGGGCAGCGCGGCGGCGACGGCGAGCGCGGTGGTGCCGCCATCGAGGATCGCGACGGTGCCGGGACGGATGAAACGTGCAGCAGTCGCAGACACTCGGCTCTTGCTCTCGACGGCGACCTCGCGCCGGGCGACGTGGTCGACGATGGCCGGCGAGATCGGCAGTGCACCGCCGTACACTCGCTGGCAGAGGCCCGCTGCGGCCAGTTCTCGCAGGTCACGTCGGACGCTGTCCTCGGAGACGCCGAGCTCGACGGCGAGGTCACGGGCAACGAGCCGGCCGTCGGTCTGCAGTCTCGACAGGAGCACGTCACGTCGCTGCGCAGCCAGCATCTGCACGATCTCCCTTGTTCATTCCGATTTCTGCACGCTAGCGTAGCGGCATGTCGAAGCCCATGTTGATCCTCATCGCCGGTCCGTACCGCTCGGGCACCGGCGACGATCCCGGCCGCATGGCGGCGAACCTCACCCGGCTCGAGGAGGCGGCGTGGCCGATCTTCCGCAGCGGGCACGTGCCGATGATCGGCGAATGGGTGGCGTTGCCGGTGCTGGCGTCCGCGGGTGCGTCCGGCGCCCTCGATCCGCTGGCCGCGCAGGTGATGTACCCGACCGCCGAGCGCCTCCTGCACCACTGCAACGCGGTGCTGCGGCTGCCCGGCGAGTCAGGCGGCGCTGATCAGGACGTGGCGATCGCGTGGGAGCGCGGCATCCCGGTGTACACCGATGTGGTGCAGATCCCGGGATACGTCGCGGCGGTGTAGGAGGAGCGGGCGTGGATTTCGACCTGACCGAGGACCAGCAGACCATCCGCACGGCGGTCGCGGAGCTGGCCGGCAGGTTCGACGACCGGTACTGGCGCGAGCACGATCGCGACCACGCCTTCCCGACCGAGTTCTTCGACGCGTTCGCGACCGGCGGCTGGCTGGGGATCACCACGCCGCCGGAGTACGGCGGTCACGGGTTCGGCATCACCGAGGCGTCGATCATGATCGAGGAGGTCGCGCGGTCCGGTGGCGGGATGAACGCGGCGAGCTCGATCCACCTCAACATCTTCGGCATGCACCCCGTGATCAAGCACGGGTCCGCTGAACTGAAGCAGCGCACGTTGCCACGGATCGTCGACGGATCGCTGCACGTCTGCTTCGGGGTCACCGAGCCGGAAGCGGGGCTGGACACCACCCGGATCACCACCTTCGCGAAGCGGGAGGGCGACCACTACCGCGTGAACGGGCGCAAGGTGTGGATCTCCAAGGCACAGGAGTCGGAGAAGATCCTGCTGCTCACGCGCACGTCGAAGATCGAGGACGTGGCCAAGAAGACCGACGGCATGACGCTCTTCCTCACCGACCTGGACCGATCCGCGATCGACATCCGTCCGATCCCGAAGATGGGCCGCAACGCCGTCTCGTCGAACGAGCTGTTCATCGACGACCTGCGGGTGCCGGTAGCCGACCGCGTCGGCGAGGAGGGCAAGGGTTTCACCTACATCCTCGACGGCCTCAACCCCGAGCGGATGCTGATCGCCGCCGAGGCGCTCGGCATCGGACGGGCCGCGCTGGACCGCGCGGTGCGCTACGGCAACGAGCGCGAGGTGTTCGGCCGCCCCATCGGCATGAACCAGGGCGTGGCGTTCCCCCTGGCCGACTCGCTCGCGCACCTCGACGCGGCGGAGCTGGTGCTGCGCAAGGCCACCTGGCTCTACGACCGCGGGCTGCCGTGCGGGCGGGAGGCCAACACCGCCAAGTACCTGTGCGCCGATGCCGGGTTCACCGCCGCCGACCGCGCGCTGCAGACGCACGGCGGCATGGGCTACGCCGAGGAGTACGACGTCGCCCGATGGTTCCGGGAGGCCCGGCTACTGCGGATCGCGCCGCTGCCCCAGGAGATGGTGCTCAACTACCTGGGCTCGCACGTGCTGGGCCTGCCCCGCAGCTACTGATCGTTCAGCGCCAGCCCAGCTCCGGTGCCAGGTGCGTGAGCACGCTCTCGAGCACGTGGGCGTTGTACTCGACGCCTAGCTGGTTCGGCACCGTCAGCAACAGCGTGTCGGCCGCGGCGATCGCCTCGTCCTCGGCGAGCTCGGCGACGAGCTTGTCCGGCTCGCCCGCGTAGGTCTTGCCGAACCGGGCGTTGCCGCCGTCGAGGAACCCGACCTGGTCGGTGCTGCCGCGCTCGTGCCAGAAGAGCTGCCGGTCCATGTCGTTCACGATCGGGAAGATGCTGCGGCTGACCGACACGCGCGGCTCGCGGTCGTGGCCGGCGGCCTGCCACGCGTCGCGGTACCGCTGGATCTGCTCGGCCTGCAGCTGGTGGAACGGCACGCCGGTGTCCTCGCTGAGCAGGGTCGAGCTCATCAGGTTCAGGCCCTGCGCGGCCGTCCACTCCGCGGTCGCGCGGGTGCCGGCACCCCACCAGATCCGGTCGCGCAGGCCCGGCGAATGCGGCTCGATCCGCAGCAGCCCCGGCGGGTTGGGGAACATCGGGCGCGGGTGCGGGCGGGCGAAGCCCTCACCCTCGAGCACCTGCAGGAACACCTTGGTGTGCTCGCGGGCCATGTCGGCGTCGCTGGTGCCCTCCGGTGGTGCGTAGCCGAAGTAGCGGAAGCCGTCGATGACCTGCTCGGGGGATCCCCGGCTGATGCCGAGCTGGAGCCGGCCGCCGGAGATCAGGTCGGCGGCGCCGGCGTCCTCGGCCATGTAGAGCGGGTTCTCGTACCGCATGTCGATCACCGCGGTGCCCAGCTCGATCCGGCTAGTGCGTGCCGCGGCCGCCGCCAGCAACGGGAACGGGGAGGCGAGCTGCTGGGCGAAGTGGTGGACCCGGTAGTAGGCGCCGTCGGCGCCGACCTCCTCCGCGGCCACGGCCAGCTCCACGGACTGCAGCAGAGCGTCCGCCGCCGAACGGACCTGGGAGTGCGGCGAGTCCGACCAGTGCCCGAAGGACAGGAACCCGATGTTCTTCACGCGTCAATCAACTGGGCGGAACCGGGTGGCATTCCGCGGCAGGATGGAGATCACCCTCGTCGAGGAGAGTTGATGGTCGGAGACCGAGCGGCTCGTGCTCACACCGGTGCGTGCGCAGGACGCCGCTGTGCTGGAGGCGCTGCACCGCGACCCGGGCATCGCGCGGTGGTACGCCTGGACATCCGGGGGAGGCAGCGGCGTTCGCGCGGAACCAGGAGCGCGGATGGCGCGAGCACGGCATCGGCAAGTGGCTGGCCCACGACCGGGGCACCGGCGAGCTGATCGGCCGCGGCGGCTGCTCGATCGCCGACGTCGACGGCGAGCGGCTCGTGGAGGTCGGCTGGGCTGTCCGGCAGGCCCTCTGGGGTCGCGGCTACGCCACCGAGATCGGCCGGGCAGGCATCGAGTTCGCCCGTGCGGAGCGGGGCGCAGCGGAGGTCGTGGCCTTCACCGAGGTCCACAACGCGGCCTCGCGGGCCGTGATGGAGAAGCTCGGCATGACGTATCAACGGGAGCTGCGGCGGCCGGGCCTCGTCGCCGGATCGGACGTGGTGCAGGAGGACGCGCCGTTCGCGCTGTACACGACGGGTATCCTGGGGCCATGCACGTGACGAGGAGCTGGCGCCGCCCCTAGGGCGGCAGTTCTCGTCACCGCGACATCTTTCCGCGGCCGCCCGAGCTGGGCGGCCGTTCGTGTGTACGGGGTCCGGCGCGGGTGGCTCGATCCCAGGAGCGCACATGTCCCGCAACCTCACCGGCTTCACCCCGTCCGGCCGCCTGCACATCGGCAACCTCGTCGGCGCGATGCGCCCGATCGTCGCTGCTCAGCGGCCCGACGACCCGGACGCGACGATCGCGTTCATCTCCGATCTGCACGCTTTGACCCTCGATCACGATCCCGCCGAGGTGCGCGAACGGACGCTGGAGTTCGCGACACTGCTGCTGGCGGCCGGGATGGACCCGGCGCACAGCCTGCTCTTCGTCCAGTCGCACGTGCCCGAGCACACCGAGCTGCACTACCTGCTGGAGGCCGCGACGGGCTTCGGCGAGGCCCGGCGCATGATCCAGTTCAAGGAGAAGTCGGAACGGCAGGAGCAGCAGGTCCGGCTCTCGCTGCTCACCTACCCGGTGCTGATGGCCGCCGACATCCTGCTCTACGGCACCACCGAGGTGCCCGTCGGCGACGACCAGCGCCAGCACGTGGAGCTGGCGCGGACGGTGGCCGAGCGGTTCAACGCGCGCTACGGCGTGACGTTCACGGTGCCCCGGGTGGTCCTGCCGCCGGTGGCCCCGCGGCTGCGCGACCTGTTCCGGCCGGAGGAGAAGATGAGCAAGTCCGCGCCGCCCGGCTCCGGGGTGCTGCACCTGCTGGACGAGCCCGCGGTGATGCGGCGCACGATCTCGCGCGCGGTCACCGACTCCGCCGCCGACGTCGCGTACGAGCCCGAGACACGGCCCGGGGTGGCGAACCTGCTCACGCTGCTCGCCGCCTGCACCGACGGGAAACCGGAGGAGCTGGCCGGCGAGTACCACCGCTACGGCGACCTGAAGAAGGCGGCCGCCGACGCCGTCGTCGCCGTGCTGGAGCCGTTGCAGCAGCGCTACGCCGAGCTCGCGGCCGACCCGGGGTACGTCAAGGGCGTGCTGCGCGACGGCGCGGCACGGGCGTCGGCGATCGCGGCGCCGACCGTTCAGACTGCGAAGCAGATGATCGGTCTGCTTCCCACCTGATCATGTGCCCGGGGGCCGCCCGGGTGCGGTCAAGGCTGAGGTCCGATCGAGCACGCATCCCGCGCGTGCGTTCAAGGAAGGGCGAACTCGATCGGACCTCGATCGCAGGACACCGACCGGGGGAAACCCGATCGACGGACTGCGACACCGATCCCCCTTGAGAAGATCAGTGGCACGCATCCCGTTCAACGATCGGTCAGCCTCGCGGTGTCACCCATCCACCCGGCTGTGTGGCAACGGGCTGTAGCGCTACGCCCTGCGATCATCGTCGGTGCGGTCAGGGCCGGATCGCGGCGACGAAGCGCTGGTCCAGCGGGCTCGCCATGGTGGCGGCGTACGAGGCCGAGAGGTGGTTGTCGTCCAGGTAGACGAGCACATTGCCGACCTCCGCCGGGCATCGACGCTGGTCGCAGACGGCGTCGGCGATGTCGACGAACCTGACGTTCTCCGGCACGTCGGTGAGGTGGGCCCAGGGCGGGGTGGGGGAGTAGACCGCGGCCCGGTCGACACCGCATTCGGGGGAGTTGCGGTCGTGGTTGGCGACGCAGTCCGGGATGGAGTAGCCGAACCGCGGGTTGTCACGCACAGCGACGAGGGGGATGCCGAGGTCGGTCACCTGCCGCCAGGCGTCGACGAAGTCCTGCGGGGTGTTCTCCGTGAGTCCTTCGCGGACCTCGCGGGAGCCGATCGTGACGACGGCGTCGGGACGGGTCCGGGAGATGATGTCCATCGTGGCCTGGTGCCACGGCCGGCAGGTGTCGTTGCCGGGCTCGGTGTCGGAGCCCGTGGAGAACGGGCAGGCACCGCGGGCCACGATCGACAGCTGCCAGCGGTGCGCCGCCGCCAGCGGCATGAGGGTGCCGGCGATCTGCTGGGCGTGCGAGTCGCCGACGATCAGGACGCGCTTCGTCGGCTCGTAGTCGACGGGCTGGACGCAGTAGTCGGAGTCGAAGCCGTCGACCACCGAGCAGTTCCAGAGGTCGATCCGCACGAAGTCCTCGGAGACGGTGATCGGGGGCGGCAGCAGGTCCGCCTCGGGCACCGGTGGGGCGCCGATCGCCGCCGCGCCGGGGTGCGCGCGATCGCCGAGGAGACCGTCCGGGTTGGCCTTGGCCACCGCGGCCAGCTTCCACGTGACGGCCAGCCCGAGCACCACCACCAGGCCCATCGCGCACCAGCGCATGGCGCGGACGTCGCTGCGCCGGCCCAGCAGCGGCTTCTCCACGAACCGGTGGGTCAGCATCGCCAGCGCCAGCGAGGCGCCGATGACGGCCAGCCCCTCGCCGAGGCCCACGCCCCCGATGCCGCCGCCACCGAGGTGCAGCACCAGGATGGGCCAGTGCCACAGGTAGAGCCCGTACGACAGGTCACCGAGGTACTTGGCCGGACGGGAGGCGAGGATCCGGTCGGCCGCCCACGGGAGCTTCGTGTGGCCGGCCAGCAGGATCAGCGCGGCGCACGTCGTCGGCCACAGTGCGGCGAAGCCGGGGAACACGGCGTCGACCTGCAGCACGATCCCGCACGCGACGAGCCCGACGACACCGATCCAGCCCGCCGCCATCCGCAGCGCGGTCGACAGGTGGATGCGGTCGATCCAGAGCGCGAGCAGGCCGCCGAGCGCGAACTCCCACAGCCGGGTCAGCGAGTGGAAGTAGGCGAGCGGCTGGTCGCTCGCGGTCAGGGCCACCGAGTAGAACAGCGACGCCACGAAGACCCCGAGCAGCGCCACCGTGTAGTGGGTGTGCCGCTTCGCTGCGCTGGTGGCGATCAATGCCACCAGCGTCATGAACAGCGGCCACACGAAGGAGAACTGGGCCTGGATCGACAGCGACCAGTAGTGCTGCACCACGCTGACCGCGTTGGAACGGGCCGCGTAGTCGACCGAGTCGGCAGCGAGCTGCCAGTTCTCGAGGAACAGCGCCGACGCGACGATCTCGCGCACGGTCTGGGGCCAGCGGCTCTCCGGCAGGATCGCGGCGGCCGCCACCATGGTGCCGACGAGCACGGTGAACGCGGCCGGGGTGAGCCGCACGAACGACCGCCGCCAGCGGCGCAGCACGGCGCCGGCCCCCGGATCGCGGGTCCGGGCGAGCTGTCCGGTCAGCAGGAAGCCGGTCAGGACGAAGAAGACGTCGACGCCGCCGGAGACGCGGCCGAGCCAGACGTGGTAGACGACGACGAGCACGACCGCCAGTGCGCGCAGGCCCTGGAGTTCCGGGCGGAATGTGGCGGCAGGGGCGGTCGGGGCCGGATTGTCGGATCTGACGTGCTTGGCGCGAGCTCCCCGCGCGTCGGCGGGGTGGGTGTCTCGTGGCTGAGGGAAGAACCCGGAGCCGGTCGCCTCAGTATCCGACGTATTCCCCCGCGTTGTTGCTCCGCCCACCGGCCTGCAGGGTGCCCAGGCCGTAGTTCTCGATCATGTAGCGAATGCCCGCGGTGATGTTGGCGACCGGATCGGTGATCGGACGGTCGGCCAGCTCGGGGTGCACGTACTTGCGGAACGTGACGGGGATCGTCTGCATCAGGCCCTGCGACGGGGTGCCGCGGCGCGCGTTGGCATCCCAGTTGTTGATCGCGCGCGGGTTTCCACCCGACTCGGCCATGATGATCTTCTTCACGCTGGGGGCAAGTGACTGGGGCAGCTCGAGGATACGCAGAGCCTCGGCGATCCACCCGTCGAGACCGCCCTTGGCCACCACCTGGTCGAGGCGGGCCTTCTCCGCGGCGGCAGCGTGCTGCTCGGCCAGCTGGGCGGCGATGTCGGCGGCCTTGCCCAGCTTGGCCAGGTGCTCGTCGGCGACGGACACGCCGCCGTCGTCATCGCCGCCCTGGTCGTCGTCGGTGTCGGAGCTGTCGAACATGACCGGCGCGAAGAAGCCCGAGTCCTGGGTGGACGCGGGGAACACGCCCAGCGCGGTGGAGTTCGACGCGAGCGCGGCGGAGATCGGGGACTCGTCAGCGGCGGCGCTGCTGGCGAGGTCTTGGGTGCTCGCGGGGACCAGCGCGGTGAACGTGCCGGTGGCGACGGCACCTGCGGCCGCAGCGCCGGCGATGACCGTGGTGCGGAGGGACGGGCCCGTCGGGGCCGGGCGGTGGGCGGCGTTGTGCCGGGCTCGACGCGAGCCCTCGCGAACGGGAGCTTGCACGGTTGCCTGCGCGTACCAATCCGCGCGTTCACCACGGGGGGAGCGGTGTCCTGCCACGTACCTGCCCTTTCAGCGCTGGGGAGCGAACCGGGCAGGCGCGGTTTTCCGGTCGGGGGTCCGGGAGCCGGTGGGGAGCCGGCTCACAACGCGCGTGATCAGTTCGTGACGCTGGAGAGGACGATAAGGGAGGCGTAGCCGAGGTCACAAGCGAACGCAGCGCATGTCGGCGCACCCCGCATGCCGTTCATCTCTCGGTGCTCGGAACGGGGATCGGCGGTCGTTGGGGATCCGCGGCAGCTCCGCTTGCGCGGCCGACTGGTCCGAACGGCCGTATCCGCTGGTAGGCCGGGTGCGTCACCGTGCAGAGGCGACGCGTGGAGCGCCGTTCGCCGTGCTGATGGCGTCAGTCGTCGTGGCGTTCACCCGGCAGGAGGACACACGTGTCGCCGAACTCGTGCCACAGGTAGCGCGCGGCCAGCGCGGCCTCGTACGCGCGCTCGACGAGCGCCCGGCCGGCGACCGCCTCGAGCAGCAACAGGTGCGAGGCGTCCGGCTCGTGCCAGCCGGTCACGAGACCGTCGACGGTGCGGGCCCTGCGGTCCGGTCCGAGCACCAGGTCCGTCCAGCCCGATCCGGCCCGGACGCTGCCGTCGGGCTCCGCGACGGTCTCCAGCGCGCGGGTCACCGTGGTGCCGACGGCGACGATCCGGCCGCCGGCCGCACGCGTGGCGTTCACCGCAGCAGCCGTGGCGGCCGGCACCCGGTAGCGCTCCGGCAGGGGTGTCTCGCCCGCCTCCAGCGACGCGACCCCCGTGTGCAGGGTCAGCGTCGCCAGCCCGACGCCGGCCACGGCCAGCCCGGCGAGCACGCGCGTGCTGAACGGGCGGCCGGCACTGGGCATCTCCGCGCTGGCGAAGCCGCCGTCGGGTCGGGTAAAGATCGTGCGATGGTCGGCGAGCGGGTGCTCGCCGCGCACGTACGAGTAGCGGATGGGGTGGCCGGCGACCTGCAACCAGGCGCGCAGCCCGCCCTCGGCCGGGATCGCGGCCAGCCACAACCGGCTGCCGATGTCCACGACCGGGTCGGGGTGCGCGTCGAGCAGGGTGGCCACCACGCCGTGCGGCAGCAGCACCCGCTCGCCGCGGCGCGCGTCGCCGACCCGGCCGTGCACCGGGTCGCGCAGCTCGACGACGTACGCGCCGGGTGTCGCGCGGGCCGGCCCGGAGACGTGCAGCGTGACCCGCCGCCCGTCCGCGCGGACGCCCTCGACGGCGGCCGGTTCGGTGTCGGAGTCGTTGGCCACCACGAGGTCGCCGGGAGCGAGGACAGCCGGGAGCTCCCGGAACCGCCGGTGCCGGATCGCGTGCTCGGTGGCCACCAGCAGGCGCACCTCGTCCCGGGCGAGGCCGCGGCGCTCCGGCGGCTCGGTCGCCGAGAGTTCCGCGTCGAGCGTGAACGTCGTCTTCATGCCGTGGCTGTTCATGCTGTGGTTGCGGAGCGGAGGTCCGCGGCCCGGTACCGGCCGCTCGGCGGGCGCTCGTCGAGCAGGCGCAGGAAGGCGGGCACGACGGTGGCGGGCTCGGGACGGTCGGAGATGTCCTCGCCGGGGAACGCCCGCTGATGCATCTCGGTGCGCATGTCGCCGGGGTCGAAGGCGTGCACCCGGATCCCGGGCTCCTCCACGGCCAGCACCGCGGCGAGGTGGTCCAGCGCGGCCTTCGCCGCCCCGTAGCCGCCCCAGCCCTCGTACGCCTCGACGGCGGCATCCGAGCTGAGGGTGACGACGGTGGGCGACGTTGCGGCGCGCAGCAGCGGCAGCGCGAGCGCGGTGAGGGCGAGCGGCGCGACGACCGTGGTCTCCAGCACGGCCCGCAGCGCGTCCGGCGGGTAGTCGGCGAGCCGGGGCAGCGGTGACGGGCCCAACTCGCCGGCGTTGTGCACGAGGAGGTTCAGCCCGCCGGCCTCCTGCGCGGCGGCGACGATCGCGGCGCGCCCGTCGGGATCGGTGACGTCGGCCGGGACCGCGCGGACCCCGCGCAGTCCCGCGGTGGCCGACCGCAGCCGATCGGCGTCGCGTCCGACCGCGATGACGGTGGTGCCCAGCTCGGCCAGTGCGGTGGTCAGCGCCAGGCCGAACCCGCGGCCGGCGCCTGTGACGATCGCGACCCGGGTGGCGTTCTCTTCGGTCATGGACATACGGTGGGAGTTGAAGTCAGGTTCATGTCAAGCGCGGACCCGGGGGGACCATGGACACGCACGACCTGCTCACCATCGGCGAGGTCGTCGACCGCAGCGGATTCCCGGCGTCGGCGCTGCGCTTCTACGAGCGCGAAGGGCTCCTGCACCCGACGCGCACGTCCGGCGGGCAGCGCCGCTACGAGCGCTCGGTGCTGCGCCGGCTGGCGTTCGTGCGGGCCGCCCGCACGATCGGCGTCGGGCTCGAGGAGGTCCGCGACGCACTCGACGCCCTGCCCGGTGGCCGCACCCCCACCCGGGCGGACTGGACCCGGCTGTCGCGCACCTGGCGCGCGCGGCTCGACGAGCAGATCGAGGCCCTTACGGCGCTGCGCGACGGGCTCGACTCCTGCATCGGCTGCGGCTGCCTCTCGCTGCAGCGGTGCGGGATCTCCAATCCGAACGACCAGGCGGCCACCCTCGGTGCCGGCGCCCGGTTCCTGCCGGCCCTACTGCGTCGGCCTGCGGAAATACACTGATCGGGCGTTGCGGCACCCCCCGGACGGCCGCATGCTGTCGACAGCAGGTCACGGTTTGACATGGGGTCGTCGTCAGGGTCACCCACCAAGCCGCCTACTCTCTTCGCCCGTGCCTACACTCCGTGCAGTACTGGCCGGTGTGGTCGGCGTCCTGTTGATCGTCGGCCTGGCGCAAATCTCGTTCGGCTCGACGATCGCCGGCACCGCTGTGGCCGCTCCCCCGCTCCCCGGTCCTGCCGCCGCCACGTCCACCCTGGAGCCCGGCCGCCCACCGGTTCCCGCGCCCGATCCGGCCCCTGCGCCGGAGGATCGGCTGGACCTCCTGAAGTCGGCGCTGCTGCGCCCGACCGAGGTCGGGCCCAAGTGGCGCACCTCGCCCGAACAACCGACCCCGGACGCAGCCGCGCCCGCCGTGTGCGGCGGCACCGGGGTCGTCGCCCGCTTCCCCGACGCCCATCGCGTCGGAACCGCGCTGCAGGGCGCGGCCGGGGGTGAGCGGCTGCAGCAGACGCTGTCCGTCTTCCCCGACGCGTCCACGGCCGGTGTCGCCTTCGACGCGTACGCCGACGGCCTCGACTGCGCCAAGGGCACTCTCGGCGGCACCGCCGTCACCATCTCCCAACCGGAAGACGTGCGTGACCAGGTCAAGGGTGAGCGGGCCACCTCGTGGACGCTCACCGGCAACGGGTTCCGCGCGGTGCTGATCAGCGTGGTCGCGCAGGACCAGCTGATGAACTTCGTCTTCCTCACCCCGAGCGGCGGCGAGCTCACCCGGCTCGACGCGCTCGTGCTGGCGCGCACCGGTGTCGCCCGATTGCTGGCCACCTGAGCGTCATCCCCGCGGGTTAGCGTGGGGCGGTGATCGACGAACGGCTGCTGCCCCTGGACGGTCTCGACAACGCCCGCGACATCGGCGGGCTGCCGCTGCGCGACGGCGGCCGCACCCGCTACGGCGTGCTGCTGCGCACCGCGAACCCGAACCACGGCTTCCTCACCCCCGCCGACATCGCCTACCTCGTCGACGAGTTCGGCCTGCGGCTCGTGCTCGACCTGCGCTCGCCGGAGGAGATCGAGCGGCACGGCCGGTTCGAGCACGATGGTGTCGACCGCGCCGAGCTGACCCTCATCGGCTCCAGCCGCGACGCGCTGCCCGAGGGTGTCGAGCTCACCATCCTCGAGATGTACCGCGGCTACCTCACCGACCACCACGTCAACGTCATCGAGGCCGTGCGCAGGCTCGCCGCCGTCGACGCGGGCCCCGCGCTCGTGCACTGCGCAGCCGGCAAGGACCGCACCGGCACCATCGTCGCCCTCGTGCTCGACGCCGTCGGGGTCGAGCGCGACGCCGTGGTCGCCGACTACGCCCTCTCGGCCGTGCACGTCGAGGCGCTGTTCCGGCGCTGGACCGGCGCCAGCGGCGACCCCATGCCCGACCCCGACGCCCTCGACCGCCACCGCCCCCGCGCCGACACCATGGCCGACCTGCTCGCGGGCCTCGACGAGTCGCACGGCGGCGCAGCCGGCTGGCTCCTCGCCCACGGGCTGACGGAGGAGGAGCTGGAGCGGCTGCGGAAGCGGTTCACCGAGCAGGGATAGGCGGCTCGCCGGCTGGACTCTCGGGGCCAGTGGCCTGCGGTGCCCACCGCACCGGGGAACTGTTCGTGATCACGGGCAGATGGTCGTTCGCAGAGATCAACTAACCGCCTTTGCCCGTGATCGCCGCCACCCGATCTCGCGGAGTGAGCCGGGTTTCCCCGATGCGGGGGCTCTACCCTGTGAGCCGTGCCGGGCACTGCCCTCCAGCTGCCGTCCCCGCTCGTCGAGCTGGTCGACGAGCGGCTCGGCACGGTGTCCCTGCTCCTGAAGCGCGATGACCTGATCGCGCCGGTGATCAGCGGGAACAAGTTCCGCAAGCTGCGCCACCTTGAATCCGAGGTGCGACGTGCGGGCGCGACCACGGTCCTGACGTTCGGTGGCGCCTACTCCAACCACCTGCGCGCGGTAGCCGCGTGGGGTCGCGGCAGCGGAGTGCGCACCATCGGGGTGGTCCGAGGCGAGGAGCGACCGTTCAACGAGTTGCTCGCCGGCTGTGTCGGGGACGGCATGACGCTGGACTACCTCGACCGAGCCAGCTATCGCCGCAAGTCCGATGGCGACGTCGTCGCACGGCTGCATGACCTGCACGGCGACTTCCACCTCGTGCCGGAGGGCGGGACGAGCCCGGCGGCCGTGCGTGGCTGTGCCGAACTTCCCGGTGAGATCGATCGTCCCTTCGACCTCATCGTCACCGCGGTCGGCACCGGCGGCACGCTTGCCGGCATAGCCGCCGGTCTCGGGTCGGATCAGCGAGCGCTCGGCATCAGCGTCCTGCGCGGTGCGCAGTACCTCGACGGGATCGTGGATGATCTGCACAGACGAGTGCTCGGTCGGACGCTGGACAACTGGCGGATAGACCACCGCTACCACCTTGGGGGGTTCGCCCGGCGCTCGCCGATGCTCGACGACTTCCTTCGAGGCATGGCAGAGCGGCACGCTCTCGACCTTGATCACGTCTACGTCGGCAAGACGCTCTACGCCCTGTTCGAGATGGTTGCGGATGGAGAGATCCCGCAGGGGGCGCGGGTGGTAGCCGTGATCACGGGATCGCCGGCGAGATCCGCTCCAGCTCCCACTCCCCGGACTTGATCGTGTAGCGGCGGCTGATCCCGATCCATCGGCCAGTCATGAACCGTGAGGTCGGATCGACGACCAGCTGGATCAGGCCGTGGAACGTCGCAGCTCGATAGTGCCCGGTCGGCGACGTGCGTTCGGTCCACGAACCGGTCGCGAGCATTCCGTCGATGGACAGATCGAGATCGAGGACGCTGCCGCCTTCCTGCGGAACGCTGCGACCGACCATCCGGCCATCCCGTGCCGCGAGATCGATCTCGTGCTGGCCGGTGAACTCGGCCTGGCGGCTGGTGCTCGGGTACCGGTACCGGCTGATCCATGTGCCGGTCAGCGCGGAGGTGTCGCCGTGTGGGCGCACGCTCGAGCCGCGGCGCCCGTCCGCCTGCTCCGACGTCGCAGCGATCGACGCCGCGGTGCTCAGTATCAGCAGGAGCTCGCGTCGGCGATGCGAAGGCATCCGCTCGGCCCAGTCGGCGATGCTGCGCGTCAGCTCCGGCAGTGCGAGGTGCTGCACCTGCCACGCCCATGTCTCGGCTTCCACCGGAGAGGCAGCCTCTGCGTCGGCGTGGGTGCCCCAGTCCGCGACGAGATCGGTCACGTTGCACCCGTACAGCTGTGCCAGCCGGTCCAGGACGGCCAGGGACGGGGCGTGTCCCGTCGGTCCCGGCCAGTTCTCCCAGTACGAGATGTTCTTGAAGGTCTTCGGGTCGTCCGGCCAGCGGCGCGACCACTCCGCGGCGGCCTCCTCCTGGGTCCAGCCGCGGGCGAGGCGCTGGGCGAGGCGGGCGTTGATCCCGTATGTCTCGCGTAGTGCCCGACCGACCGAGCCCGCCGGCGCATCGGCAGCACGCAGGCGTTCGGCCAGCGCGAGTTGCTCGGCGCGGCGGGCTGAGCGGGGCACGCGGCGACAATACTCCCTGCCGGATGGGGAGTCTGTGCGGTGATTGTGTGCGTTGCGGGGTGTGATCGTCACCGTCCGGGCACGACGCTCGTCGGGTGGATGTCCTGCAGGCTGTTGCCGTCGAGCTGGCCCGTCACCCCGAGGCGTGGACGCGGTTGATCGAGCTGCACGTCGCCGACGCGGACGGGCGCTGTCGGGCCTGCCGGTGGCAGGTCCGCGCCGCGGAGCGGTGGCCCTGCGCGCTGCACGTGGTAGCGGTATCGGCCCGCGCGATCGCAGCGAGCTGACGGATCATCGCCAGAACCCGCGGAACACCCCGTCGGCATCGGTGCTGTCGGCGTAGCTCGACCAGTCCATGTTCCCGAGGGACAGGTTGTTCTCGATGCTCCACAGCCTGGACGGGACGACCCGGAACGGCTGCCGGGTCCTGTCGATGTACCAGCGCGGCACGGGGACCACGAGGATCGGTTGCTCGGCATCGCCGAGGGTCGTGGCGTCGGCGACGAGCAGGAAGGACGCCTCGAACGTGGGCGGCATCGCCGACACGAGAACGTCGGGCGCGAGGCCGTCCAGCGCGGGATCGGACACCGCGCGGACAGTGGCCAGGAACCCCTCCTCCGACGGGGTCTCGATCGCGGAGAGCAGCGCTTGCCAGGCGTCGTCGTCGCGGAGATCCGTGCGGACGAGCGTGCTCCCGTAGGTGTCGACCAACGCTTGTTCGACGGTGGTACTCAGGGCAGCTCCTCGATCGTGACGGTGATGTCGATCTTCCGCAGCGAGCCGGGTTCCCCGGTGACCGCAGGCCAACCCCGCCGCCGTGCGCTGGCGGCCACCTGACCTGCGGCGATGTCGTCCTGGCCGGACGCGGCGAGCAGCAGGCCCGACTCGTGGGCCGATGCCGGGGAGAGCTCGTCGATCACGGTGTTGGGCAGGCCGAGCAGCACGCGCAGCGCGTCGTGGTGCTCCGGCTCGACGAGCGCCCAGGCCCGCCCGAGCGCCGCGCTGGGCACGGCGAGCACGATGTTGGCCTCGACGGCCGCCCACACCAGTGCACGCATGTAGACGGGCCGGCCGGTGGCGAACGCGGCGAGCGCGGTGGCGTCGAGTACGCGTCCCCCGATCATCTCCGCCCCTTCCCCTCAGACGGCAGCTGCGGGCGGCACCAGGCGCAACGTGCGACGCGCCTCGTCCAGCTCGTCGGGTGGCGGCGGGCCGCCGTACAGGGAGGCCAGCGCGGCGAGCGAGCGCTCGCGCAGCTGACGGGCCGACAGGGCGTCGGCGACGTAGGCCGAGATCGTGGGGGCGGCACCGTGCGCGACAGCTTCGCGCGCAGCCGCCAGCAGATCGGCCGGCAGGTTGATCGTCACCCGCTCGGTGCGCATGACTCGCGACCCTACCCGCAGCCAGGTCGGCGTCACGGCAGCAGCAGCCCCCACTGGATGGCCCACGGGACGAAAGCGACACCAGCGGCGAGCAGCGCGCCGAGCCGGATCCGCTGCGCAGCCGGCAGCTGGGCCCGGGACCGCCATGCGGCCACGACCGCGACGGCGACACTGCCGGCGGCGCAGAGAGCGAGCGCCTGCAGCGCCAGCCACGGCAGCGGTCGGCTCAGCACCAGTGGACCGATGGTGCGGGCTCCGGTGGCAGCGAGGAACACGAGGTACCCGAACAGGCCAAGCACGCTCAGCAGGCCGCAGACGGCGAGCCAGGCCGCCGGCCGCCCGTGGCCCGGCCCCCGTCGCCGCACCCGCCGCGCGGTTGCGGCGAGGGTGAACCCGCCGAAGACCAGCGCGAGGACGAAGGCGAGCCCGATCGCCGGCCACGGGGAGCCGGCCTCGACGGGCACGGTCTGTCGTTCCTGCTGCGGGGGCGTGCCGGTGCTCGGCGCAGGTGGGCCCGCGGCGAGCCCGCCGACCCAGCTGCCCACCAGGTCGATGTAGGTCGACGACACCTCCTCGATGCGGTCGAACCCGTCGGTGGAGCGGCGCATCGTGTGCTCGGCTCCGGGCACGGACCGCAGCGTGTAGTGGCTGTTCCGGCCGCGTTCGAGTGCCTCGCGGAAGATCTGCATGCTCTCTGCGCCGGGTATGACGCGGTCGAGGTCGCCCCAGAGCCCGAGCACCGGTTGGGCGACGCGCTCCAGTACCGGGACCGGATCGAAGGTGCCCTCGGGAAACAGGCCGGCACCCACGAGCAGACCGACCGTCGTGCGCGACACCGCGTCGACCATCGAACCGGACACCCCGGCCGCGGTGAGCCGGTTGGCGAGGTTCCAGGACTGCTGCTGCCCCGGCGGCACTCCGGAGCCGCCGACCGTGATCACGAAGGCGACATCCGTCGACCGGGACGCGGCCAGGGGCGCGACCCAGCCGCCCTCGCTGATCCCCAGCAGCCCGACGTCCGACGCCTGGACGTCCGGACGGGACCGCAGCGCCTGCGCGGCCGCCAGTGCGTCGTCGGCCAGCAACGCGAAGTCCACGTCGGAGACCGAACTCTTCGGCCGCTTGTCGTAGATCAACGTGACGATGCCGGCCCGGGCGAATCCCTCGGCCTCGAGCCGGTATCCCTCTCGGGACTTCCGGCCGGAGCCGTGAACCATCACCAGCCCCGGTCGTGAAGTGCTCGCCGCGGCCGCCGGGGCGATCACCGAGCCGTGCATCTCCAGGCCGTGACTGGAGAACGTGACCTCGTGCTCGACGAGATCGGGTGACGCGGCGTGGTCGGCCGCGGCCGGCGTGAGCGGTGCCAGCGCAAGCGCCGTGCACGTCGCGGCGGCAACGGCCGCAAGCCGTCGCGCCAGTGCGCGCCGCGAGGGCGGCCCGCTGTCGGAAGGCACAGGTTTCCCCTCTCGAGAGGACATCGGAGCGCACCGCCGCGACGCGGCGGTGTGCCGATCAGGGGCCGGCGCTCAGCTGCTGCCGGCGTCGGGCACGGGGAAGGCGAGGAAGCGCGCCGCGAGGGGCCGCGCGTCCGCGGGCGTGTGCTCAGGCGCTCGCTGGAAACGCTTGAGCAGCGCTATGTACTCCTCGAAGAACTCGTCGAGCTCAGGCAGGGTCAGGCGGACCGTCGCCCGTGAGTAGCGGAGCGCTTCCCCCCATTCCCCGAGCTCGGCCTTGCGATCCTGGAACCGGGCGAAGAGCTCGTGGTCGGCGGCGAGCTTCAGCTGGTTGAGCTGCTCGAGCAGTGCGCTGACCTCGGGATCCAGCGGTGGCGTGCGGGAAAAGCGCAGGTCCTGTGCCAGCGTGCGCCACCACCGCTCCCGGCCGCTCGCCCTCTCCGGTACCTCTTCGACGAAGCTGTGCTTGGCCAGCATCCGGAGGTGGTAGCTGGTGGCGCCGCTGCTCTCGTCCAACGCCTTGCCCAACATGCTGGCCGTTGCGGGGCCGTGCTGGCCCAGGTGCTGCAGGAGCCGTTGACGCAACGGGTGTGCCAGGGCGCGCAGCTCGTCGATGTCGGAGATCTCGCGTGGCTCGGGCACGATGCAAAGCTATCTTTGCAAAGTTGCCTTTGCAAGCTTGGGTTTCGGCGTACTCGATTATCGGACGGCTCGGGACAGCGGTACGGTCCGAAGCCATGGACGCCGTCGCGCTCGTGGGCCTGCTCGCCGAGCCGGCGCGGCGGCGGGTCTTCTCAGCACTCGTCCTCGGTGCCAGCACGCCGGGCGCCGTCGCCGACGCGACCGGCCTGTCCGCCCGCGAGACCGTCGTGGCGATCGCGCGGCTGCAGGCCGGGGGTCTCGTCGACGAGAACCTGGTCGTCCGAGAAGGCCTCTTCACCGAGGCCGCGATGGCGGCAGCTCCCGACGAACCGGCCCCCGACGACATCGTCGACCGGTTCGTCCGCGACGGGCGCCTGGTCGGCCTCCCGGCCCAGGAGAGCAAGCGCCGGCTCGTCCTGGAACGGGTGGCGCAGAGCTTCGAACCGGGCCGCCACTTCCCCGAGCGCGAGGTCGACGCGGTGCTGCGTGCGTGGACGGAGGGCTGCGCCGCCGATCACGTCTCGCTGCGGCGCTACCTCGTCGACCACGGGCTCCTCTCCCGCGGGGAGGGGGAGTACTGGCGGTCCGGCGGTTGGGTGGACGTGCTGGAGTGACCGTCAACCATCACTCATGGTCTTGGCGTTGAAGCGCGCCTTCTTCTGACGATTCCCGCACGTGTTCATGTCGCACCATCTGCGGGTGCGACTCTGGCTGGTGTCGAAGAAGGCGGCCCGGCAGGTCGGTGACGCGCACAAGGCCAGCCTTCCGTCGCGTTCGCCCGCGATGATGCTGATCGCGTCGGCGGCGATCACGCCGAGGGCGTCTTCCACGCAGGACGCCGAACCGAGCTGCCATCGCCGCTTGCCCTCGGGTGTCAGGACGGCGGCGGCCCGACCGGAAGCGCTGCAGTCGTTGATGACGTGGACGGCCGATGCCGGGAGAGCGTCCTGGGTCGCGGCCGCCGTCGCGGCGGCGTGGATCGACTCCCTCAGCTCCCGGGCGCGGTCGAGCTGGGCAGGGGTGCAGGAGTCGACGGCGAGGTCGTTCACCGCCAGCCAGTCGACGAAGCGCTGCGGCGTGGGGATGCGCTCCACAGCATTGCCGTGACGCTCCGACAGGGTCCCCGTGAAGCTGGTCGCCAGCACGGTGCCGAGGCGGAAGTCAGGGAACGCGGCGGGCATGGAACCACCTTAGCTGGTTGCTGGTCGGCTGACACCGTGCTAGAACCGTCTTAGACGGTTCCGCAGCGATCAGGAGGTCTCATGCCCCGTCTCATCAGCGACGTGCACGCATTCGAAGCCAAGGCGACCGACGCCGATCTCGACGATCTGCGCGGGCGGTTGGCCGCGGCGCGACTACCGGAGGCCGAGACGGTCCACCGCGCCGCGCCCGACCCTCGCCGATGGGACCAGGGCGTTCCGCTCGCAGACCTCGTCGATGTCGTGGACTACTGGCGCACCGGGTACGACTGGCGGTCGTTCGAGGAGCGCCTCGACCGCATCGGTCAGTTCCGCACGACCATCGATGGCCTGGGGATCCACTTCCTGCACCGCCGATCCCCGCGCGCAGACGCCACTCCGCTGATCGTGACGCACGGCTGGCCGGGCAGCGTCGCCGAGTTCGTCGATGTCGTGGACGAACTGGCCGATCCGGAAGATGCGGACGCGCCGGCGTTCCACGTCGTGGTCCCGTCGCTGCCCGGCTTCGGCTACAGCGACAAGCCGACCACCACCGGCTGGGGAACCGAGAAGATCGCGGCCGCGTGGGTGGAGCTGATGGGCAGGCTCGGCTACCGCGAGTTCGTCGCCCACGGCGGCGACTGGGGCGGGGTGATCACCACGATCCTCGGCGGCCGGTTCCCTGCGCACGTCCTCGGCATCCACACGACGTTCGCGCAGGCGCCACCCGGGTTGCCGACGGACGGGCTGACGGCCACCGAGCTCAGCTGGACCGAGGAGACCCACCACTTCTGGCGGCACCGCGCGGCGTACGCGAAGCAGCAGGCGACCCGACCGCAGACCATCGGCTACTCGCTCGTCGACTCACCGGTCGGGCTCCTCGCCTGGATCCTCGACAAGTTCGCCGAGTGGTCGGACACCGAGGACAGCCCGTTCGAGACGATCTCCAGGGACACCGTTCTCGACAACGTCACCCTCTACTGGCTGACGCGGACGGGCGCATCGGCGGCCCGCATCTACTACGAGAGCCACAACTCGCTCGATCCCGAACTCCGGGTCGACGTCCCGTCCGCGATCAGCATGTATCCCTGTGACATCGAGAAGTATCCGCGCGGTTGGGCGCAGGAGCGGTACCGACGGATCGTCCGATGGAACTCGCCCGAGACCGGGGGACACTTCCCGTCGCTGGAGGTGCCCGAGTACTTCGTCGACGATTTGCGAGAGGGCCTCGCGGCTGTGCTGGCCGCTGGCCGGTGAACGGGGCTGGGTGCCCAGCTCAGCCCGGTTCGTCGCCTTCCGCCTCGTCGCTGAGGAACCAGAGGTAGGAGTCGATGTCCAGCCGCTCCGGTATGAACGGCTGGACACGGTCGATGTTGTCCGGGGTGATCGGGTAGCTGGCGCCGTAGAGGGTGTCGTCCTCCGGCATGGACCAGATCTCGCGGATGACTTCGTTGTCGAGGCCATCCACTCGGATCCATCGGGCGAGATACTGATCGCCGGACTTCTCGAACGCCTTGGCGAACCAGACTCTCATTTGTCCACCTTACGACCAGCGATCGGCCCGTTGAGCAGCTTGCCCGTCGTGGCATCGAACTCGCCCAGATGCTTTCCGTTCTTGGTGTACTTCTCCATCGTTCCGTGCTGCCTGTCGAACTCGTAGATCTGGCCCTTGCGGTCGATCCAGCGATCTCGCAGGCCGCCGCCGCCCTGCAATGGTGTCTTCGGTGCAACCGACCTCAGGTCGGAGCCGAAGGCGGCGTGAACCTGGGCCGTGCTGGGCTTGGCGTGGTAGCTCTGACCTGGCGGGAGTTGGCCCCGCCGTTCCGGCTGGGGAGTAGGTGCGGAGCCACCCGGCGCCCTGCTCGGGCACAGGGCCTGCGAGCCGGACAACGGTTTGACAAGGCTGCGGGTGCCCAACTGATAAGGACTGGTGCGTCCTCCTCCGCCGCCCCGGACACCGCCCCTTCCGCTGGTGCCGCCACCCGGGACTGTGCCAAGCCCGCCGCCGCCTACGGCGCCGCCGCATTGGAGTTTGACCGGCGCGGTGTCAAAGGCTGCGTGTTGCTGACACCCCGAGCAGTGACCGGGATAGCAGCGTCAAGATCGACAGCAGACGAATGCCGGTGAGATGGTCGAGTAGACGTCGCAACGTGATCCCCGTGGCTTAGATGTCGCTCGCCTCGGTCCGTCGACCGGGCCATTCCCCGGGTTCCGACGCTACGGCGCATCGGCCACCTTCGTGGGCGTTTGGAGAAACTCGCACTCCGTCGCGGCATGGCGAGGGCCCGGCATCCGTAGATGCCGGGCCCCGTCGCTGCTGGTGCTACCTGCCTACTTCTGCCAGCCCACGTCCTCGGGCCGGGGGTTGTAGTAGGTGGCGCCGCCGCCGTAGTCGGGGCCGTAGTTGGCCAGCCCAGCCTTGGTGAACGAGATGTCGACGCCGTTGTACATCGGCATCAGGCCGTAGGTCGCGAAGGTCTTCAGCTCGACCTCGTTGGCCTTGGCGATCTGCTCCTGCTGCGTCGGCAGCGTGCCGACAGCCTTGACCTCGGCGTCGAGTTCGGCGTTACCGGACGCGGAGAGGTTCAGCGAGCTGTCGGAGCACCACAGCTGGCAGAAGTACGCCACGCCATACGGGTCACTGTTCGCGAAGCCGTTGAAGAACACGTCGAACGAGCGGTTCGCGATCACGGAGGAGAAGTCGGAGGCCGGCAGGGCCCGCACGTTCGCGGTCACGCCGATGTTCTTCATCATGGCGACGATCGCCGAACCCACGGCCTTCTTCGTGGCCGTCTCGCCGGTGTAGACGAAGTCGAAGGCCAGCGGCTTGCCGTCCTTGGCGAACATTCCGTCGGGCCCGGCAACGTAGCCGGCCGCGGTGAGATCAGCCTTCGCCTTCTCCACGTCGAAGGTGATGACCTTCGGGAAGTTGTCCTGGTAACCCTCCTGCGCAGGCAGCAGGGAGAGCGAGCCGGGTGGGTTCTCGGTGTAGTCGAGACCCTGGAAGACGACCTTCGAGATCTGACCGCGATCGACGCCTTCCATGAGCGCCTTGCGCACGGCGGGGTCGGCGAGGGCGGGGGTCTTCGCGTTGAACTGCAACAGGTAGGACGAGGCGCGGGCCGCCTTGCGCTGCACAGCGCCTGCTACGCCCTTCAGCTGGTTGACCTGCTCGGCGTTCGGTGAGTAGACGGCGTCGAGCTGGCCGTTCTTGAACGCGTTGACCGCGGCCGGCGTGTCCATCCCGATGATGGTCTGGGTGTCGAGCTTGCCCGGGTTGCCCCACCACTTCGGGTTGCGCTCGAAGACGATGGTGCTGTTCTGCTTGTCGTACTTCTGGATCTGGTACGGGCCTGCGCCCCACTCGTTGTGCGGCTCGTTCAGGAAGCCCTCGTTGAAGACCTTCGGATCGCTGGCCTTCGGGTTGAGGACCCAGTTGAACAAGCCCGGCCACCACACCCATTTGCCGGCGAACGTGACGACGGCCTGCTTGTCGTCTGCGCCGCGTGTGACCGAGGCGATGCGATCGTAGCCGTCGCTCGACAGGACGGAGTACGCCTTGTCCTTGCCGCTGTTGGTCTTCCAGGTGGCGTCGAACGCGGTCCAGTCGATCGGCGAGCCGTCGTTCCAGGTCGCCTTCGGGTTGAGCGTGTACGTGATCTTCGTGTTGCCGTCGACCGTCTCCTCCTTCGGGTCGGAGGCGAGGTAGTCGCGGTTGTACTGCACGCCTCCGTCCTGCGCGAAGGAGATCAGTTCCGGCGCGTACATCCTCGCCACGATGCGCGAGTACAGGGTGGCGTCGCCCTGGAACTGGTTGAACTGCGAGGAGATCTCCGGCAGGGCCTCGGTGAGGGTGCCGCCGTCCTTGATGTTGTCGCGCGGCTGCGGGTTGTAGCTGCTCGCAGCGTCGCCCTCGATGGGTGGGACGCCGGCGTTGCTACCGCCGGTACCGGCACCACCACAGGCGGCGAGCGTCACCGCCAGTGTTGCGGTCGCGGCGATCGCCGCGATCCTCGTGAACGAGCGCATCGTGTTTCCCCCGGGGTGGTCAGCGGAAGTGGCAGGCATTGCGGTGGTCGGTCGTTCCGTCCCCGGTGAGGGCCGGGGTCTCGCCGCGGCAGCGCTCGCGCTGCGGTTCGTCGAGGGTCTGGTGCAGCGGGCAGCGGCCGACGAAGCGGCAGCCGGGCGACGAGTCGGTGGGGCTGGGGACGTCGCCGCGCAGCAGGATCCGTTCCCGGGTGCGTTCCACATGCGGGTCCGGCACGGGGATGGCCGAGAGCAGCGCCTGCGTGTACGGGTGCTGCGGGTTCTCGAAGACGGCGTCGACGGCCCCGATCTCCACGATGCGGCCGAGGTACATCACGGCGACCCGGTCGGAGATGTGCCGGACGACCGACAGGTCGTGCGCGACGAACAGGTACGACAGGCCGAGTCGGGCCTTGAGCTCGTCGAGCAGGTTGATGACGCCGGCCTGGATGGAGACGTCGAGCGCCGACACGGGCTCGTCGAGCACCACCACGCGCGGGTTCGTGGCCAGCGCTCTCGCGATCCCGATGCGCTGGCGCTGCCCGCCGGAGAACGCGGTGGGGAAGCGGTCGCTCTGGTCGGGATCGAGGCCGACGAGTGCCATCAGCTCCTCGACGCGCGTCGCGATGGCGTCGCGGTCGTCGTCACCCGCGGCCTGCAACGGCTCGGCGAGGATGTCGAAGACGGTGAGCCGCGGATCGAGTGCGCCCATCGGGTCCTGGAAGACCATCTGGATGTCGCGGCGCAGCTTGCGCTCGTCGCTGCGGCCCCGGAGGCTCGCGACGTCGGTGCCCGCGACGGCGAGCGAGCCCGTCTCCGGGGACTTCAGGTTCATGATCTCGAGCAGCGTGGTGGTCTTGCCGCAGCCCGACTCGCCGACGAGCGCCAGCGTCTCGCCCGTGCGGATCTCGAGATCGACGTCGACCACGGCGTGCACCGAGCCGACCCTGCGCTTGATCAGCGCGCCCTTCATCAGCGGGAACGTCTTCGAGACACCCTGCAGTTCCAGCACCGTGTCGCGCTGCGCGCGGGGCACACCGGCCACGGCGGCCTCGGGGATCTCCGGCAGCGGGAACACCGGCTCGCCGCCGATGGCGCCGTCGTGGATCTCGTGGGCGCGCACGCAGGCGGCACCGTGCTCGGTGCGCCCGGAGCCACCGATGAGCCGCAGCGGCGGCTCCTCGGCCGAGCACTCGTCGAGCGAGACGGGGCAGCGGGGCGCGAACGGGCAGCCTGGTGGCAGGTCCACCAGCAGCGGCGGGTTGCCGCTGATCGGGACGAGCGGGGAGCGGTTGCGCGCGTCGATGCGCGGCACCGCGCCGAGCAGACCGATCGTGTACGGCATGCGCGGGCGGGCGAACAGCTCGTCGACGGGTCCGCGCTCGACCGGGCGCCCGGCGTACATGACCATGACGTCGTCGGCGGATCCCGCCACCACACCGAGGTCGTGGGTGATGAGCACGACCGCGGCGCCGGTCTCGCGCTGCGCCACCTTCAGCACGTCGAGGATCTGGGCCTGCACCGTGACGTCGAGTGCGGTTGTCGGCTCGTCGGCGATGATCACGGACGGGTCGTTCGCGATCGCCATCGCGATCACCACGCGCTGGCGCATCCCGCCGGAGAACTCGTGGGGGAACGCCGAGAAGCGGGCCTTCGGGTTCGGGATGCCGACGAGGTCCAGCAGCTCGACGGCGCGCTTCTCCGCCCGTGCCTTCGGCAGCTGCTGGTGGATCTGCAGCGCCTCGACGATCTGGCGCCCGACCGTGAAGATCGGGGTGAGCGAGGAGAGCGGGTCCTGGAAGATCATGCCCAGCTCGCGCCCGCGGACGCGCGACATCGCCTGGTCGCCGAGCCCGAGCAGCTCGCGGTCGCCGAGCAGGATCGACCCGGTGACCGAGGCGTAGTCGGGGAGCAGCCCCATGATCGCCATCGAGGTGACCGACTTGCCGGAACCGGACTCGCCGACGATGCCGAGCGTGCGGCCCGGGTACAGATCGATGTCGACCCCGCGCACGGCCCGCACCGTGCCGGCCTCCGAGGGGAACGACACCTGCAGGTCGCGCACCGTCAGCACCGGCTCGTCGCGCCGGCGCGGCTCCTCGAGCACGGCGTACTCGTGTCCGTACGGGGCGCTCATGCTCGGCCTCCCGACCGGGACGTCGGGTCGAGTGCATCGCGCAGCCCGTCGCCGATCAACGCCATCGACACGGTGAGCAGCGTGAGCAGCCCGGCGGGGAAGTAGAACAGCCATGGAGCGCTCGACATCGTGCTGGCGCCGTCGGCCAGCATCGTGCCGAGGGAGACGTCGGGGATCTGCACGCCGAACCCGATGAACGACAGCGCCGTCTCGCCCAGCACCGTCGCGACCACGCCGAGGGTGAAGGTGACGATCAGCAGCGAGCCGATGTTGGGGATGAGGTGGCGCATCACGATGCGCACCGACCCGACGCCCATGAAGCGGGCGGCCTGCACGTACTCGCGCTCGCGCAGCGATGTGGCGAGCGCCCACACCACCCGGGCGTTGTACATCCAGCCCAGCACGGTCAGGCCGATGATGAGCACCCGCCAGTCGCCGCCGGCCTTCTTCGACACCAGCGCGAGGATCAGGAACGAGGGCACGACCAGCAGGAAGTGGATGATCCCGAGGATGATCTTCTCGGCGTTGCCCCGGAAGTAGGCGGCGGCGCAGCCGACGAAGGCGGCGATGAACGTGGTCAGCAGCGACACGATCAGCGCGATCGTCAGCGACCGCTGCAGGCCGTGCACCGACTGGGCGAACGTGTCGTTGCCGGCGCCGTTGGTGCCGAAGAAGTGATCGGTCGACGGCGCGAGGGTGAGCGCGGTGAAGTCGACGTCGGAGTAGCTGTAGCTGGTCAGGAAGCTGCCGAACAGGCAGAACAGCACCAGCAGGCCGAGCACGACGAGCCCCACCACCGCCCCGCGGTTGCGCATGAAGCGCCGCACGTAGAGCTGGCGGCGGGTCAGCCGCTTGCGGCGCGTGCTGCGCTGCTCCTCGAGCGTGAGCTCGTCGGCCACGTCGACCGTGGGCACGAGCTCGGGCATGTTCATCGTCATGCGGCCACCCGCACTCTCGGATCCAAGGCCACGACCGCGATGTCGGCAAGCATCGCACCGACCGCCGTCATGAGCGCGCCGAACGCGGCGACGGCGACCGCGCCGTGCACGTCGTTCTTGTTGATGGTCTGGATGAAGTACTGCCCCATGCCCTGCCAGGCGAAGATCGTCTCCGTGATCACGGCGCCGGTGAACAGGGCCGGGATGGCGAAGGCGATCGAGGTGGCCACGGGGATCAGCGACGTGCGCAGCCCGTGCCGGCGGATCGCCTCGGCCCTGGTCAGGCCCTTGGCGCGGGCGGTGCGCACGTAGTCGGAGTTGATGTTGTCCAGCAGCAGCGACCGCTGGAGCAGGTGGTAGGTGGCGTAGCTGATGAGCGTCAACGAGATCGTCGGCAGCACCAGGTGCTGGATCCGGTCGAGCACCGTCGGCCAGAACCCGCTGACCGTGGGCGACTGGGCGCCGGCGACGAAGAACAGCGTGGTGCCGACCGACTGGTTGATCGCGATCGCCACGAGCACGACGGCGAGCCCGGCGACCGCGGGCGGGATGTTGAGCGTGACGAGCGACAGCCCCTGGGAGAACCGGTCGGCGAACTTGTACTGCCGCGACGCGGTGTACACGCCGAGCGCGATGCCGATCACGGTCGAGAGGATCACGGAGAAGAACACGAGCTGGGCGCTCACGCCGATGCGGAACGCGATCTCGCCGTTGACGGACTCGCCGATCGGTGAGGCTCCCCAGTCCCAGCGCGTGACGATGCCCGTGATCCACGTCCACCAGCGACCGAGCAGCGGCGTCCCCGGATCGAGGTTGTAGCGCTGCAGCGAGATGGCGATCTGCTCGGGTGTGCGCGGCGGGCGCAGCTGCAGGTAGTTGGCCCGTGGATCGAGGAACGCGGTGGCCAGCAGGTACGTCATGTTGGTCGCAACCACGATCATCGCCAGCCAGCCTGCCGACCGGCGAAGCAGGTATCTCAGCACGTGGGGGGACGCTCTCTTTCTCTCGCATGCAGGCGGCCGAGGTCGTCGTTCCGTCTGGGCGATCCGGTGGTCGCGCGACGGGAGGTCGGTGGCGCGCGCCGAGCCCACCAGGTGAGAAATCCGGTCTCTGCAGGGCTACTGGCCGGTACCCTGCGTCGCGCTGCGTGAGATTGGTGTGAAGTCCGACGCTTCGACTCCCACCTGTGTTGCGAATGCAAGGTTCATCCGGACCATTCGGTCACCCGGCCGGACGTTCCGTCGGTGCGGACGCAACTACCGCCGTTCGCGTACTACTCTGCGCCGAACGCGGTGCGGGGCCGTGCGGAACGGGAGCGTGCAGATGACCGGGCGGAAGAAGATCGTCGCGCTGGTTGCGGCAGCTGCAGCGGCGATCACCCTGGCCGCCTGCGGAGGTGGCGGGGCAGGTGCTCCGCCCCTGACGCAGGAGCAGCTCGCGGCGCAGACCGGCTACAACCCGCAGCCGTACGAGAACATCAAGGACGGCGGCACGCTCACCACCGCGCTGCCCGAGATCACCGCGCAGTTCAACTATTTCCAGGGCGACGGCTCGCTCTACACGAGCACGCTCTGGCGCTGGTACAACCCGGTCCTGATCACCTTCACCGCCGACGGTGACGGGGTGATCAATCCTGACTACTTGACCGAGGCCAAGTACGAGGTCGCCGGCGGGAACTCCCGCATCACCTACACGATCAACCCGAAGGCGACCTACAACGACGGGTCACCGATCGACTGGACGTCGTTCGAGTCGACGTGGAAGACGAACAACGGCAGCGATGAGGCCTTCTCCGCGAGTTCAACGGACGGGTACGACCGGATCGCGTCGGTGACCCGTGGCGTCGACGACCGGCAGGCCGTCGTCACCTTCAACGGCGTGTGGGTGTGGTGGCAGGGCCTCTTCAACACCCTGCTGAACCCGAAGGCAGCGTCGGCCGACGTCTACAACAAGGGCTACATCGACACGCCGCACAACGAGTGGGGTGCCGGCCCGTACCAGATCCAGAAGTTCGACAAGCAGAACGGCACCATCGTCTTCGAACGCAACCCGAAGTGGTGGGGTAAGCCCGGCAAGCTCGATACCCGCACCTACGTGGTGCTCGAGGACACGGCCGAGATCAATGCCTTCCGCAACGGCCAGATCGACGCTGTCTCGATCAACACGAAGGACGAGTTCGCGCAGGTGAAGGGGCAGGCGGGCACCGAGATCCGCAAGGGCCCGTCGCTGCAGCTCGACTTCTACACGCTCAACGGCACGAGCCCGATCCTCTCCGATCCGCAGGTCCGCAAGGCCGTGCTCGAGGCCATCGACCGCCGTCAGATCGCCGCGTTCCACTTCAACGGGCTGGAGTA
Organism: uncultured Actinomycetota bacterium; assembly: GCA_963727745.1. GTDB lineage: Bacteria > Actinomycetota > Actinomycetes > Mycobacteriales > Pseudonocardiaceae > Pseudonocardia. The sequence continues at coordinate 134,108 of CAVSHL010000010.1, read as the reverse complement.
CACGGCCGACCCGGTGGGCTCGATGCTGCTGCTGCCCTTCCAGAAGGGCTACGCCGACGTCGTCGACAAGGTGATCCCGTTCAATGCCGAGCAGGCGAAGAAGGACCTCGACGCGGCCGGCTGGGTGCCGGGGCCCGATGGCATCCGCGCGAAGAACGGCCAGCGACTGCAGCTGACCTACGTCAACACCGGGGACAGCACGCTGGGCAAGGCTCTCTCCGGCGGTACCCAGGCGATGCTGAAGCCGATCGGCATCGACGTGCAGATCCGCAACATCCCGAGCTCGGACTACTCCAAGGCCATCACCACCGGTGACTTCGACATCTTCTACTCCGGTGTCTCCCAGACCGACCCGTTCGCGCTGGCGTACCTGTGCCAGACCTACTGCTCCAACAGCCAGCTGATCCGCTCGAAGGTCAATGACCCGAAGAACGACGCGCAGATCAGAGCGGTCGGGGCGTTGCCCACCGCAGAGGAGCAGTACGCCAAGGCGCCCGCGGCGGAGGAAGTTGCGCTGGCCACCTACGGAGTACTGCCGACGGTCAACTTGCCGGCGATCCAGGCTGTCAAGGTCGGGCTGGCGAACGCAGGCGCCGTCCGCTTCTTCACAACCACGCCGGAGAACATCGGCTGGCAGAAGTAAGCACCGACGGCCCGGTCGCCCAGCCTGCGACCGGGCCGTTGTACTGGCACCGTGGGGTACATGTCCGCCGCACCACCCGTCAACGCCACCGCTGCCGCGCTGCTCGGCTTGCTGCACGACGGCCCGCGGACCGGTGGCCAGCTCGTCGCGGAGGCGGGGGAACGTTTCGGGGCGTTCTTCTCCGTGACCCGCAGCCAGATCTACCGGGAGCTGCCCGTGCTCGCCGCGGCCGGGCTCACGAAGCCGGGGGAGCAGGGGGCGCGGGCGTCGCAGAAGTACTCGATCACGGCGGCGGGCCGGCGCGCGTTCCGCACGTGGTTGGCGGCCGGTAGCGGCACCGACGCGCTGCGCAGTCCGATGGTGCTGCGGCTGCTGCACGCCGAGTCGCTCCCCGAGGGCGACCGGGAGGAGCTGTTCCGGGCGGGGCGGGACGCATACCGGGAGCGGCTCACGGGTGAGCGCGCTGCGGTGCGGGCGGCCAAGGATCCGGTGCAGCGGGCCGTCGCCGAGTTCAGCGTCGCGCACAGCAGGGCCGTCCTCAAGCTGCTGGACGCCGTGTCCGATGCTTGCCGGCCACCCGCGTAACCTGGACTGTTGTGAACCCCGACGCAGCCGCCGACCTGAAAGAGCTCGCCACCACGCTGGAGAGCATCGAGGCAGTCGCTGACCTGCCGCGGCTGCGGAACGAGATCGCCGACCTGTCCGACCAGGCCGGCCAGCCCGACCTGTGGAACGACCCCGCCGCCGCGCAGAAGGTCACCAGCCGCCTCGCGCATTCGCAGGGCGACCTGCGGCGCCTGGAGGACCTGCGCCGCCGGCTCGAGGACCTGCCGATCCTCTACGAGCTCGCCGAGGACGAGGGCGACGAGTCCGCGGTCGCCGACGCCGACGCCGAGCGGGCGAAGTTGCGCAGCGACATCTCCGCGCTTGAGGTGCGCACGCTCCTCTCCGGTGAGTACGACCAGCGCGAGGCCCTCGTGACGATCCGCGCCGAAGCCGGCGGCGTCGACGCGGCCGACTTCGCCGAGATGCTGATGCGCATGTACCTGCGCTGGGCCGAGCGGCACGGCTACGGCACCGACGTCTACGACACGTCCTACGCCGAGGAGGCGGGCATCAAGTCCGCCACCTTCCAGGTCCACGCGCCGTACGCGTACGGCACGCTGTCGGTCGAGCAGGGCACCCATCGCCTGGTGCGGATCTCGCCGTTCGACAACCAGGGCCGCCGACAGACCTCCTTCGCCGGCGTCGAGGTGCTGCCCGTCGTCGAGTCCGACGACTCCGTCGAGATCGACGAGAAGGACCTGCGCGTCGACGTCTACCGCTCGTCCGGGCCGGGTGGGCAGGGCGTCAACACCACCGACTCGGCGGTGCGCCTGACCCACCTGCCCACCGGCATCGTCGTCTCCTGCCAGAACGAGCGGTCGCAGATCCAGAACAAGGCCTCGGCCATGCTCGTGCTGCAGGCCAAGCTGCTGGTGCGCCGCCGTGAGGAGGAGCGCGCCGAGATGGACGCGCTGAAGGACAACTCCTCGTCGTGGGGCAACCAGATGCGCTCCTACGTGCTGCACCCGTACCAGATGGTGAAGGACCTGCGCACCGAGCACGAGGTCAACAACCCCACCGCGGTGCTCGACGGCGCCATCGACGGGTTCATCGAGGCGGGCATCCGCTGGCGGCGCAGCCGCGCCACCGTCTGATCACGGTTCATCGCCCGAACGCCCAGGCGACCATCAGTGGGAACTCCCGCTGCCAGAACGGATCGCCGTGGTCCCCGACGCGCTCGGTGATGACGACGTCCGCACCTGCGTCGCGCAGCGCGTCCGCCCACCGGGTCGCGTTCTGGAGGAAGAACGGCTCGAGCGTGCCGGCGGTGAGGTAGGCGCGCGGAAGGATCTCCGGCAGCACTGCAGGCGGTCGGAAGCCGCCGCCCGGCGATGAACAGAAGATCGCACCGTAGATGTCGGGATGTCGAAGCCCCATGGCGAGCGCGAGTTCACCACCCGCGGACACGCCGCACACCGCCGTCCGTTCGGCGGTCAGCGCGACGCCGAAGCGCGACCGCACCCAGCCGCCGACATCCGAGACGAAGAACGTCTCGTGCGCCGCGAACCGTCGCTCGTCGAACGGCGGCGAGTACTCATGGATGCGCGCCATCTCATCCTGGTCGGGCGTCCGGTGGGCGCCGACGATCATCGTGGGCGGGACGTCGGCGGCCTCGAGGTGCCCGCCCCACTGCGAGATCAACTGACCGTCACCGGCGAACACGACGGCCTCGGGAGGATCGGGCGGGACGTACACCGTGACCTGCCGCCCGCCGTCGTACTCGAACGTCTCGGTGACGAGGTCGCCTGCGATCGATGGCATGGTTGCCGACTCCGTGTTGATCTTCAGGATCAGGGCCGAGTCGCTCGTCTCAGCCCGATCCTGCCCGCGGCCACGACGAGCGCGCTGAGCGCGAGCAGGATGCCCGACTCGATGAGTTGGAACGGCCAGTAGCGGGACGCGGGCTGGTAGTGGATCAGGGTGCCCACCACGCCGGCCTTGGTGAGGCAGGTGCTGTCCCAGACGTCGACGCAGGCCTGCTCCCACCGGATGTCGTCGATCGGAACGGCGTGTCCGGCGTTGTCGAGGTACTCGAAGGACACGGTGCGGGATCCGGTGGGGACATCGATGTCGTTGCTGGTCATTCCGACGACGGGGGTCGTCACGGTCTCCGCGGGCAGGTATTCGACGCGCAGCCCGGAGAGCACGAACAGGATGACGAAGTAGGCGATCAGCGAGGTGACGACCGCCGCGAGCGTGCTCCGGGTCAGCAGTCCGACCGTTGTGGCGATGGCGAACACGAACAGGGCGTACGCGATCACCGCGATGCCGGTCGACTCGAACCACGGCGGATAGAGCGCGGCACTGGTCCAGCGGCTGACCAGTGGCGTGTTGACCACCGACAGCACCCCGGCGGCCAGTGCCGTCGCGATCGCTCCTACGCCGAGCGTGGAGGCCCACCAGGCAGCGTGGCGCGTGCCCTGGGTCAGGGTGAAGAGGTGTTCTCCGTGGTCGAGCTCGCGGGAGAAGAGCGTGGTGCCGGGGATCAGCCCGATGAGTAGCGGCATGAGCGTCACCAGTAGCTGGGATGGGCCGTCGGTGCTCAAATCGCTGATGAAGAGCGCGACGATCCCGATCACGCAGAGCACGAGTACGGCGGCCAGTGTCGTGAGCGCGGGGCGCTGCCGCCGCAGCGCGAGCGCGATCATGCGACACCGGCCGAGGTCTCGGCGGGCGCCTCGAGGTAGCCGAGCACGAGCTGGTCGAGCGTCGGCCGGGTGCTCTCGAACCCGGCCCAGCCGCCGTTGCCACGCACCAGCGCAGTCATCTGACGGCCCGACGTCGACGCATGCACGACACCGGATCCGCCGGGACCACCTGCCGCCGGGCCGACGAGCACCTGGTGCTCGTCGAGCAGGACCGGCAGGTCACCGTCGAGCTGGAGCCTGCCGTCGCGGAGCAGGAGGAGGTGGTCGGCGGCGTCCTCCAGCTCGGTCAGCACGTGGGACGACATCACGACGGTCATGCCCGTCTCGGCGGCTTCGGCGAGCAGCGTGCCGAGCACCCGCGTGCGGGCGAGGGGATCGAGCTCCGCAAGCGGTTCGTCGAGCAGCAGCAGCTGCGGGCGACGGCCCAGTGCGATGGCCACGGCGACCCGGGCGCGTTGGCCGGCGGACAGGTCGCCGATCCGCTGCTCGGGAGTGAGTTCCGCGGCGGCGACGAGCTTCGCGGCGTAGCCGGCGTCCCAGGTGCCGGCGTTGAGCGTGGCGGCGGCCCGGAGCATCTCCGCGACGGTGAACCGGGGATACAGCGGCTTGCCCTGGGCGAGGAAACTCAGGCCGGCGGGCATCCCGGCGCGGGTGGGGTCGGTGCCGAGCACCTCGATGCTGCCGGCAGTCGGCGCGAGCAGGCCCGTGGCCAGCATGAGCAGTGTCGTCTTGCCGGCCCCGTTCGGCCCGACGAGCGCGGCGATCTTCCCGCGCGGCAGTTCGAGGTCGAGCTCCTGCAGCGCCCAGCGCCTGCGGTAGCGCTTGCCCAGCCGACTGGTGCGCAGAACGTGGTCGATCATCTCCGGTCCCCCCGGTTGAAGTGCTGATCACGGACGTCGGCGACGAGCGCGTCGACGTCGTCGCGGCCGAGTCCGGCATCGGTGGCCCGGCCCATCCACTGCTCGAGATCGGCTCGCAAGGCGTCGTCGGCGGCCGAGCCCGGCCGGGCCAGCGACTGCGTCACGAACGTGCCCGCCCCCGGCCTCGGTTCGACGAGACCCTGCCGTTCGAGCTCGCGGTAGGCCTTGAGCACCGTGTTCGAGTTGATCGCGGTCTGCTCGACCACCGCCTTCGCCGTCGGCAGCCGGTCGCCCGGCGCGAGTGCGCCGAGGCGCAGTGCCTGCGTGACCTGGTTGACGATCTGCAGGTACGTCGGCACCCCCGACCGTCGCTCGATGCGGAACTCCACTGCCACCCCTAAACAACTAAGTGAGTAGCGGAATACTGGAACGCGCAACCGAGAGTGTCAAGCGACGGCACCCTGGTCACGGAGAGGTCTCGACCCGCCGGTAGCGTTCCGGCCGTGATACGCCTGGAACGGGTCACCAAGCTCTACAAGACGTCCACGCGCCCAGCGCTGGACCGGGTGACGGTGAACATCGAGAAGGGCGAGTTCGTCTTCCTCATCGGACCGTCGGGGTCGGGGAAGTCGACGTTCCTGAGACTCCTGCTCCGCGAGGACGTGCCCACGAAGGGCAACATCTTCGTGTCCGACCTCAACGTGGCGAAGCTGCCGCGCCGACGGGTGCCGCGGCTGCGGCAGCGCATCGGCTGCGTGTTCCAGGACTTCCGGTTGCTGCCGAACAAGTCGGTCGGCGAGAACGTGGCGTTCGCGCTCGAGGTGATCGGCAAGCCGACGCCGACGATCCGCAAGGTCGTGCCCGAGGTGCTCGACCTCGTCGGTCTGACCGGCAAGGCCGACCGCATGCCCAACGAGCTCTCCGGTGGTGAGCAGCAGCGCGTCGCGATCGCGCGGGCGTTCGTCAACCGGCCGCTGGTGCTGCTCGCCGACGAGCCCACCGGCAACCTCGACCCCGACACCAGCCAGGACATCATGCTGCTGCTGGAGCGGATCAACCGCACGGGCACCACGGTGCTCATGGCCACCCACGACCACTCGATCGTCGACTCGATGCGCCGCCGCGTCGTCGAGCTCGACACGGGCCAGGTCGTGCGCGACGAAGCCCGCGGGGTGTACGGGGTGGGGCGATAGTGCCCCCCGCCAGGAATCCGATACAGACCTCGGCGGCCCAGCTCCCCGCTGGGCGCACCGGCGAACCGGGCGAGTACGCCCGGTACGAGCCCGGTCCGCCGGCGCACCCAGCGAGAACCTGGATCCACCGATCTCCGCAACGGATTCCTGACGGGGGGCACTAGCCATGCGGGTCGACTTCGTCGTCCGGGAGGTCCTCACCGGTCTCCGGCGCAACGTGACCATGACGGTCGCGATGATCCTCACCACCGCGATCTCGCTGGGTCTCGTCGGCACCGGGCTGCTCGCCGTGCGCACCATCGACCGCACCGAGGAGCTCTACTCCAGTCGCGTCGAGGTGCGGGTCACCCTCACCCAGGACGTCTCGGCCGCCGACACCGACTGCACGCAACCGGTGTGCGCCGGGCTCAAGCAGACGCTGGAGAACTCGCCGCTGATCTCGTCGGTGACCTACGAGAACCAGCAGCAGGCCTACGAGAACTACAAGCGGCTGTTCGCCGGGCAGGCACTGGCCGACCTGCTGCGACCGCAGTCGCTGCCGGCCGCGCTGCGCGTGAAGCTCGCCGACCAGGACGCCGGCGGCGCCGCCGTCAAGCAGGCCATGCAGGGCCAGGTCGGCGTGCGCACGGTGATCGACCAGCGGGAGATCGTCGCGAAGCTGTTCGACTTCCTCGGCGGCGTGCGGAACGTGACTTTCGCGCTGGCGCTCGTGCAGGCGCTGGCCGCGCTGCTGCTGATCTCCAACACCGTGCAGGTGTCGGCGTACACCAGACGCACCGAGGTGGGCGTGATGCGCCTGGTCGGAGCCACCCGCTGGTACACCCAGCTGCCGTTCCTCATCGAGGCCGTCGTCACCGGGGTCATCGGTGCGGTCCTCGCCTCGGCCGGCCTGCTCGTCGGGAAGTTCCTGTTCATCGACTCGCTGCTCTCGGGCATCGTCGCCGACAACGTGGTGCCGCCGATCCAGGTCTCCGACGTGCTGTGGGTGTCGCCGATCCTGGTCATGATCGGCGCAGGCATCGCCGCCGTCACCGGGTACGTCACGTTGCGGGCGTACGTGCGGCTGTAGGGCGGCGGGGGAGCAGTAACGGCGTGGCCAGCAGCGCGAGCCCGGCCAGTCCGACCGCGGGCCGCGTGCCGACGAGTGCGGCGAGCACCCCCCACACGCCGACGAGGACTGCTGTCGCGAGCCGCGTGGTCACCGTCCAGGCGAGCAGCACCCTGGCCACGTCCGCCGGCGCGGGTCGGCGCAGCCTGCGGGCGGCGAGCACGGGGTTGAACACGCCCATCGCGGTGACCGTGGCCGTCTGCGCCGCCATCACCAGCAGCAGCCCGGGCAGACCCGGCACGACGAACGCCAGCGGTCCGATCCACAGCACCCGCAGCACGCCGGCCACGCGCAGCACCCGGTCGGGATCGAGGCGTCGGGACAGGCGCGCGCCGACGATCCCGCCCACGCACGGCAGCCCGAACGACAGCCCGTACGCGAACGCGCTGAACCCCAGCTCGCCCAGCATCAGATGCGCCATGAGCGGCGCCGTCGCCATGATCAGCGCGGCGACCAGCGCGTTGTTGGCCAGCAACACCCGCAGCTCGGGATCCGCGCCGAGCACGCGCCAGCCGCGGACGAGGTCGGCGAGCCTGCTGCCGCTGCGCGCCGGCGGTACGGGCTCGGACGCGCGGATCGCGCGCAGGAAGCCGGCCGACAGCAGGTAGCTGACGGCGTCCAGCGCTGCCGTGACCGCCGGGCCGAGCACGCAGACCAGCGCCCCGCCCAGCGGCGGACCCACAGCCGTCGCCGTCCACATGACCTGCTCGAACCGGCCGGTCACCGTCGCCAGCTCGGCCGGCGGGACGAGCGCCCGCAGGTGCGCGCCGCTCGCCGCGCTCGCCGCCGCGGCCGTCACCGCGACGGCCACGGCGGCCGCCACGAGGTGCGCGTACGACAGCACGCCGGCAACGGCCGCGGCCACGACGGACACCAGCACGGCACACCGCAGCAGGTCGGCGCCGACGAGCACCGGGCGCTTGCGCCGGAACTCCACCCACGGACCGAGCGGCACCGCCGCGAGCGTCGCCACGGCGCCCGTCGCTGCGAGCAGCGAGACCTCGGCGGCGCTCGCGTGCAGCAGCACGATCGCGATCAGCGGGAACGCGTCCAGCGCGAGCATCGTCCCCACCGTGCTGACGCTGTATGCCCGCACCAGCAACCGCTCGTCCCCCACGGCGGGGAGCAGATCGCGACCGGGTGGCCGCCGGCAAACAGCCGCCGAGCCGTCGGCGACACCCGTCGGTTGTCAGAGGGTCCGGCAGTTGAGGGTTCGTGCGGCTTGCGGTGTCCAGGTGGGTCCTCGCAAGGCGCCGCCCGCAGCGCATACGGGGTATTCGAAAGGGCGGCAACGCCGCGAGGGGCCGCCTGGGCGCCGCAAGGCCGGACCCTCAACTGCCGGGCCCTCTACGGTGCAGCGATGCACACGGATGCGGTGCGGGCGTTCCTGCTCGTCGCCGACGGCGCCCGGTTCGGCGCCGCGGCCGACCGGCTGGGCATCAGCCAGCAGGCGGTGTCGAAGCGGATCGCCGCCCTGGAGCGGCAGCTCGCCGTCACCCTGCTCGACCGCACGGGCGGGCGAACCGCGCTGACGGCCGACGGGCAGGCGTTCCTGCCGCACGCCCGCGCCGTGGTCGCAGCCGCCGACGCGGCGTTGGCGGCGATCGCCCCGTCCGGGCCGCTGCGCGTGGACGTGATCGCCCGCCGGGGTGCCGCCGCCGACCTGCTCATCTCGTTCCACCGCCGCCATCCCGAGGTGGAGGTCGAGATGTGCACGCTGCCCGGGCTCGCCGCCGCCGGCGAGGCGCTGCTGGCCGGCGCGCTCGACGCGTCCTTCTGCTGCGTCAACGGACCCCGCGATCGTGCCTGCGGGGCTGGAGCACACCCGCGTGTACGACGAGCCGCTCGAACTGGTCGTCGGGCCTGCGCACCCGCTCGCGGACGCCGAGACCGTCCGGCCGTCCGAGCTGCCGCCCTTGTGGATCCCCGGCGCCACACCCGGCGCCGAGTGGACGACGTACTACGCGGCGTTCGTCGCCGAGTTCGGTGTGGAGATCGACACCGCCGGCCCGAACTTCGGTTCGGAGCACCTCTTCGACACCGTCGCCGGCAACGGATCACTGGCCACCATGATCGGCGCCCGCACCCGGATCGCGTGGCCGTCGCGGGCGGAGGTCAGCCGCATCCCCGTCGTCGATCCGTCGCCGGCCTACCCGAACTCGCTGATGTGGCGCACCGGTGACCGGCACCCCGGGCTGGCTGCGTTCCGCGCGTACCTCGCCGACCTGCCCGACGCCCGTCACGCCCGGAACTGGGTTCCTGCCTGGGCGTAGGCTGGATGGGTGGTGAAGGAGAAGGGGCGCAGGGTGATCGCGCAGAACCGGCGGGCGCGGCACGACTACGCGATCCTCGACACGTACGAGGCGGGCGTCGCGCTCGTCGGTACCGAGGTGAAGAGCCTGCGCGAGGGCCGGGTGTCGCTGGTCGACGCCTACGCGACGGTCGACGACGGCGAGGTGTTCCTGCGCGGTCTCAACATCCCCGAATACCACCTCGGCAGCTGGACCAACCACGAGCCGCGCCGCACCCGCAAGCTGCTGCTGCACCGCGAGGAGATCGAGCGGCTGATCGGCAAGATCCGCGAGTCCAGCCTCACCCTCATCCCGCTGTCGCTGTACTTCAACGACGGCAAGGTCAAGTGCGAGGTGGCGCTCGCACGAGGCAAGAAGAGCTACGACAAGCGCAACGATCTCGCCAAGCACGACGCCGATCGCGAGATGGCCCGTGCGTTCGGCAGAGCGGCGAAGGGGCGGGCGAGGGACCTGCGCCGGTGATCCCGGTGCCCCCGGCGTCCGACGCCGACGTGCCTCGTTTCCTGGGCGAGCTCGGCGTGCCCGGCATCGTCGACGCGCACACGCACTTCCTGCCCGAGCGCATGCTGGCGAAGGTCTGGGCGTACTTCGACAACGCCGCCACGAACTACGGCCGCGAGTGGCCGATCGCCTACCGCCTGCCCGAGGACGAGCGGATCGGCGTGCTCGAGAAGCTCGGCGTCATCGGCTACGCGCCGTTGGTGTACCCGCACAAGCCGGGCATGGGTCGCTGGCTCACCGAGTGGATCACCGAGTTCGCCGCCCGCACGCCGGGCGCGGTGCCCACGGCCACGCTCTACCCGGAACCCGACGTCGTCGACTACCTGGGCACCGCCGTCGAGGCGGGCGCGCGGATCGTGAAGGTGCACGTCCAGGTGGGGGCGTTCGACCCGCGCGACGAGCTGCTGCGGCCGGCGTGGGGGCTGCTCGCCGAAGCCGGCGTGCCGGCGGTGGTGCACTGCGGCCACGGCCCGATCCGCGGCACCCACACCGGGCTGGACGTGTTCGGCGAGGTGCTGGCTCAGCACCCGCGGCTACCGATCGTGCTTGCGCACGCCGGCATGCCCGAGTTCGCCGCTGCGCTCGACCTGGCACACCGTTACGAGCACGTCCACCTCGACACGACCATGGTCGGCACCGCCTTCACCGAGGAGATCATCCAGCTGCCGGCCGACTGGCCCGCGCGGATCGCGGAGATCCCCGACCGGATCGTGTTCGGCACCGACTTCCCCAACATCCCGTATCCGTACGCGGAGCAGGTGGCGGTCGTCGCCCGCTGGGCGGAGCGCGACGACCGCCTCGGCGAGCCGTGGCTGCGCGCCGTCCTGCACGACACCCCGGCCCGGTTGCTCGGCCTCGCCTGACGTCAACTCGGGAGCGGTGCGCCGGGCGCCAGAGCGCCGGTCGGGTCCACCCGAGCGCGGATCTCCTGCAGGCGGGCAAGGTCCGCCGGCGTGTACGCCGCGGCGACCGCGGCGGGGTCGGCGCCCTCGCCGTACAGCAGGTTCGCCAGCCGGCCCACCGTGTGCGGCGCGGCGGCGGCGCGGAACTGCGCGTCCAATCGGTCGGCCGCCGAGGGATCGACGCCCGGCGCCATGATCGAGAGGGTGCCGGCCGTCCACTCCGCGTCCCGCCGCAACGGCGCGGACGGGCCCGGCCGCGTGAACGCCCCGCCCATGCGGCGGAACTCCACGATCCGCGGCACGCCCGCGCCCTGCGTCGCCGTGGCCGCGTCGAGCACGGCGTCGGGCAGCGCGTTCAGCGCCACCGTCGTGCTGCGGCTCGCGACCGGGCCGGACGGGTCGTCGTGGATCGTGTGGCTCTCGGTCCACGGCAGCACGCGCAGCTCGTCGAGCAGCGGCTCGGCCAGCTCACGCAGTGGCGCGACCAGCCGCGCCCCCTCCGCCGATGTGCCCTCGTACGCGATCCGCACCGCGAGGACGGGCCGTTCGGGGTCCGGGAACGGGGCGACGGCGGCCGAGGTCGACATCTCCTCCGGCGCGCCTGCCGCCCAGTCCCGCCAGCCGCGCAGCGTCTGCGCGGTCGCCGGCAGGTGCAACGCGCCGCCGAACACGGTGGTGAGCGGCAGCAGAGCGATCTCGACGGCGGTCACGATGCCGAACGAGCCGCCGCCTCCGCGCAACGCCCAGAACAGGTCGCCGTCGGTCACGCGGTGCTGCTCGCCGTCGACTGTGACCAGCTCGAACGCGCGGACGTGCTCGGCGGCGTACCCGTGCCGGCGGCCCAGGAGCGGGATCCCGCCGTGCACCAGGTAACCGGCGGCGCCTACGTCGGACGAGCTGCCGGACAGCGGTGCGAGCCCGTGCTCGGCGGCCGCGGTGATCACCGCACCCCACCGGGCGCCGGCGCCGATCCGTGCGGTCTTCCGGACCGGGTCGACGGTCACCGCGTCGAGCGCAGCCGTGCTGATCAGCAGTGCCTCCTCGGTGACCGCGCCGACTCCGTGCCCGGTGGCCTGCACCGCGATCCGACGGCCGGTGCGGCGCGCCGCGCGGACCGCCGCGACGATGTCCTCGGACGAGCCGGCGACCACGATCTCCGCGGGCCGCTGGCTGCGGTGGGTCTGGAAGCCGAGGCGGGCGTCGTCGTATCCGGGATCGCCGGGACGGACTGTGGTCATGGTCGTGGTGGACATGACTCCACGGTCGACCGTCAGACATCAGAAGTCCAAGACATGATCGTGATGTGGCGCATAATCAGTGCCTATGGAGCTCCATCAGCTCGTCTACCTCGTCACCGTCGTCGAGGAGGGGAGTTTCACCCGCGCCGCCGCGCGCCTGCACGTCTCCCAACCCGCGGTGAGCGCCCAGGTCCGGAAGCTGGAGCACGAGCTCGGCGAGCCGTTGCTGGACCGTGCACCGACGGGCGTGACCCCCACAGGGGTGGGTTCGGCGGTGCTCGACGAGGCACGCGCGGCCGTGGCCGCGATCGGTCGGATCCGCGAGACCGTCGCCGCCCATCGCGGCCTCCTGCAGGGCCGCGTGAACGTCGGTGTGATCGGCAGCGGCCTCCCACCCGAACTGCCCGACCTGCTCGCGTCCTTCGCCCGCGCCCACCCCGGCGTCGAGGTGTCGCTCTCGGAAGGCCGCGGCGGTGAACGCCTCGACGCCCTGCTCGACGGGCGCAGCGACCTCGCCATCGTCGGCATCGTCGGCGATCCGCCCCCGGGGATCGCCGCCGAACCGCTGAGCGACGAACCCCTGGTCGCCGCCGTCGGCCCCACCGACCCGCTGGCCGGCCGCGCCCACGTGCACCTGCGCGAGCTCGCCGACCGCCCACTCATCGCGCTGCCACCCGGCACGGGGTTGCGCGCCGGCATCGACGCCGCGCTCGCCGCGGCCGGCATCGCCCCACGCATCGCCTACGAGGCGGGCACCCCCGCCATGCTCGGCGAACTCGCAGTCCGCGGGCTCGGCGTGGCAATCGTCCCGGCCTCGGTCGTCCCGTTCGTCGACGGCCTGGTCGCGATCGAGCTGCAACCGCCGCTGCGCGGTCGCGTCGACCTCGCCTGGCCCTCCGCACGGCCCGTCGGCCCCGCCGGCCGCGCACTGATCGCCCACGTCCGGGCCGGGTTGCGGAACCGGGATGATCCGCCCGCCCCGACGCGTTAGACTCATCGGACGCCCTGAACCGGGGCGTTCAAGGGGGTGAACGGTTTCGACTCCTGAAGCAGACCAAGGGGAAGCGTGCCGAGGAAGGCAACGATGATCTCGCAAACCATGCGTTGCAAAACAACAAGTGCCGCTGATAAGCGCACTGACTTCGAACTCGCCGCCTGAGCGAGTAGAAGTCTGTCGGCCCGGGGGCGTCCCCGCTCCGGAGTCCGGCATCATCTAGGGGATCTCACCTGGCGGTTCGGTCGCGGAACCGCCAGGGACACCAAACAGCGACTGGGATCGTCACACCGGCTCGTCCGCGCGACCGGTGGATCCGAGTAGAGACAGAGCGGACTGCGCACGGAGAAGCCCTTGCGACGCAAAGGAGGACCCGGGTTCGATTCCCGGCACCTCCACTCGGCCGAAGGCCGAGTCATGTCGACGGATTGCGTCGACCTGGCTCGGCCATCGTCCTTGTTGTGGGGGGCCGAGCCCCCCACACCCCCCAGCCGGGGGCAAGCCCCCGGACCCCCATCCCTGTAGTGACGATCCGCGGTCCCCGTCGACGGATTGGCCAGTGTTCTGGGCTCGCGCTCGCTGAGAGTGCGAGCCCTTCTTTGTTGCTCGACTCTGTGGCGCAAAGTGTCGTGTGCGAGTCGTTGACGCCATCGGTGGGTCGGGCGAGTCTTCAAGGCATGGATCTGCATCGCGTGGTCGTGCCGGTGTTCGACGGCATCCAGCCGTTGGACGCGGTCGGTCCGCACGAGGTCCTACGGATCGCGACCCTGCTGCTGGGCACCACCAGGGGCTACTCGGTGCAGTTCGTGGGGGAACGCGCCGGGCCGGTGTTCTCCGACAGCGGGCTGCAGCTCGTCGCGGACGCGCCGTTCCCGACGGAGGGGCGGATCGACACGCTGCTGGTGCCCGGCGGTGAAGGGCCGTGCACCGGCGACGGCGGCGCTGTCCTGGAGTGGATCCGCGCAGCGGCTCCGCGGGCGGACCGCGTCGTGTCGGTCTGTTCGGGTGCGTTCCTGCTGGCCAAGGCCGGTTTGCTGGACGGTCTGCCGGCGACCACCCATTGGCGGGTCGCACGGCGGCTCGCCGATGAACATCCCGCTGTCGACGTCCAGCCCGACCGGATCTTCGTGCAGGCCGGTCGGATCTGGACCTCGGCCGGGGTGACGGCGGGCATCGATCTGGCGCTGGCCGTCGTCGAGCACGACCACGGCCCCGAGATCGCCCAGACGATCGCCCGGGAGTTGGTCCTGCCCGTGCGGCGCGCCGGCGGCCAGAGCCAGTACGCCAGCCCGGTCTGGTCACCGCCGGCGCCCCGGCCGTCCGTCCGGGCCGCGCAGGACCTCATCCACGCCGAACCGGCCGCCGACCTGCGCGTGCCAGTGCTGGCGGCCGCAGTGGGGATGAGCGATCGGCACTTCACGCGCGAGTTCACCCGTCTCGTCGGCACCAGCCCCGGCGTCTACGTCGAGCGGGTTCGCGTGGAAGCCGCGCGTGGCTTGCTGGAGTCCACCTCGCTCACCGTGGGTGCCACCGCCACCCGGGTCGGGTTCGGTTCCTCGCAGACCATGCGGCGCGCCTTCCTGCGCCGTCTCGGCGTGGCACCCGAGCACTACCGCACGCGGTTCAGCAGAACGTCGTTCTGACGATCCGTGCCCTGACATGACACTGACAGGAGACACCCATGCCCGACGCCACTCAGGCGGCCGCGCCCACGATCGTCGACCGTCCGACCTGGGAGAGCGCCCGCGCCGCCCTGCTGGCCGAGGAGAAGGCCCTGACCCACGCCCGGGACCGGCTCAACGCCACCCGACGACGGCTCCCCATGACCCGCGTCGCCACCGACTACACGTTCAGCGACCCGGCCGGCACGAGCACCTTCGCCGAGCTCTTCGACGGCCGCCGGCAACTGATCGTCTACCACAACATGCTCGCCGCCGACGACGACCACGTCTGCCTCGGCTGCTCGCTCTTCAGCGACGGGCTGGGCAACCTCGCGCACCTGCGCGCCCGCGACACCACCTTCGTCATGGTGTCCGCCGCCCGCGTGCCCGAGATCGAGGCCGTCAAGAAGCGAGTCGGGTGGACCTTCCCCTGGTATTCCAGCCACGGCACGACCTTCCACCACGACTTCGTCACCGCCCGCAACGCGAAGTTCGGGCTCAGCGTCTTCCTCCGCCAGAGCGAGGACATCTTCCAGACCAACTTCACGACCGGACGTGGCGTCGAGTACGCCTCCACCTCCCGCGCCCTCGCCGACCTGACCCCCTACGGGCGCGGAGAGGACTGGGAGGACTCGCCGGCCGGCTGGCCGCAGGTGCCCACGCACAGCTGGGAACGGCTCAACGACGAGTACTGACGTCCGACGAGAAGGATCACCTCATGGCGCAGATCGCGCTGTTCCACTCGATGCTGGGCCTGCGGCCGGCCGAGCGGCGTGCGGCCGACCGGTTGCGCGCCGCGGGCCACGACGTCGTCACTCCCGATCTCTTCGCCGGCCGGACCACAGAGACCATCGAGGGCGGTTTCGAGCTGAAGGACGTGGTGGTCGGCTGGCCGACCATCGAACGCCGCGCCCGTGCCGCGGTCCGTGAGCTGCCGGCCGAGACCGTCCTGGCCGGGATCTCGATGGGCGCCGGTGTGGTGCACACGTTGCTCCCGTCCCGGCCCGACACGGCGGTGGTGCTGCTGTTGCACGGTGTGGCCGGGATCCCCACCACCGCTCGTACGGCCTTGCCGGTCCAGCTGCACATCGCGGAGCGGGACCCGTTCGCCCCGCCCGCCGACGTCGCTACCTGATTGGACGCCGCAACCCGGGCGGGCGCGGCCGCAGAGGTCTTCACCTACCCGGAGGCCGGCCACTACTTCACCGACGCGGACCTCGCTGATCACCACGAGCACGCCGCGACCCGCGCCTGGCAGCGTGTGCTCAACTTCCTCGAGGCCGTCGGTCGGTGAGCCGCTGCCGGCGTCGGTCCCTGATGGTGGCATCGCTACGCTGTGTGGCGTGACTGAACGCACTCTGGTCCTCGTCAAGCCCGACGGTGTCGAGCGCAA
Organism: uncultured Actinomycetota bacterium; assembly: GCA_963727745.1. GTDB lineage: Bacteria > Actinomycetota > Actinomycetes > Mycobacteriales > Pseudonocardiaceae > Pseudonocardia. The sequence continues at coordinate 118,049 of CAVSHL010000010.1, read as the reverse complement.
GCTCGTCGGGGAGGTGCTCTCCCGGATCGAACGCAAGGGCCTCTCCATCGTGGCCATGGACCTGCGGGTGGTCAGCCAGGAAGTGGCTGCGCAGCACTACGCCGAGCACGACGGCAAGCCGTTCTTCGCCTCGCTCCTGGAGTTCATCACCTCCGGCCCGGTGCTCGCCGCGGTCGTCGAGGGGCCGCGGGCCATCGCCGCGTGGCGGCAGCTCGCGGGCGGCACCGACCCCGTCGAGAAGGCGACGCCGGGCACCATCCGCGGCGACTTCGGGCTCGAGACGCAGTTCAACCTGGTCCACGGCTCCGACTCGCCCGAGAGCGCGGAGCGCGAGATCAAGCTCTGGTTCCCGAACCTGTAGATCCGACCGCGGGGCCCGTCGCACTGCAGACGTAGTGTCGAGGGGTGCAGTCCCGCGACCGGCTCCCCGCAGGCATCTGGGTCCTCGTCGGCGGGGCGTTCCTCGTCGCCGTCGGCTACGGGATGGTGGCGCCGATCCTGCCGGTGTTCGTGCGCAGCTTCGACGTCGGGATCACCGCCGCGTCCCTGGTGATCAGCGTGTTCGCCCTGTCGCGGCTGCTGTTCGCGCCGATGTCGGGGCGGATCGTTGCCCGGTTCGGGGAGCTGCCGGGGTTCGTCACGGGCGTCGCGATCGTGGCGGCGACCAGCGCCGCCACCGCGTTCGCGGGCGCCTACTGGCAGCTGCTGACGTTGCGCGCGATCGGCGGCATCGGCTCCACGATGTTCACGGTCTCCGCGCTGTCGCTGCTCGTGCGGCTGGCCCCGCCCGCGCAGCGGGGGCGGGCATCCGGCTGGTGGGCCACCGGGTTCCTGCTGGGCAACATCGCCGGCCCGATCCTCGGCGGCGGGCTCGCCGAGATCGACCTGCGAGCCCCGTTCCTCGTCTACGCGGGGGCGTTGGTGCTGGTCATCCTCATCTGCGGGCCGCTGCTGCGCGGCCGGACAGCCGAGGTGGTGGTCGCTGGTGCAGCACCGGTGCCGCCGGCCCGGTTCGCCGACGCCGTGCGCGAGCCGGCCTACCGCTCGGCGCTGATCGGCAGCTTCGCCAACGGGTGGGCCGTGTTCGGGGTGCGGGTGGCGCTCGTGCCGCTGTTCGTCGTCGAGGCGCTCGACCGGCCCGGATCGTTCGCCGGCATCGCGCTCGCCGTCTTCGCCGCCGGTAGCGCCGCCATGCTCGTGCTCTCCGGGCGGGTGGCCGACCGGTGGGGCCGGCGCCCGCCGATCCTGGTCGGTCTCGCCGTCTCCGCGGCGTCCACGGCAGTGTTCGGGTTCGTCACCGATCCGGTGTGGTTCCTGGTGCTCAGCCTCATCGGCGGCCTCGGCAGCGGGTTCCTGAACCCGCCCCTGAACGCCGTCGTCGCCGACGTGATCGGCGGCCGGGCCCGCGGCGGCACCGTGCTCGCCGGCTTCCAGATGGCCGGTGACTGCGGCGCGATCCTCGGGCCGGTGCTGGCCGGGCTGCTCGCCGAACAGGTCGGATTCGGCGCCGCGTTCGGCCTCACCGGCGCGGTGCTGGCGATCGGCCTGCTGGTGTGGGTACGGGCACCCGAGACGTTGCCCGGACGATCGTCCACCGCCGCCACCGACGCCGTCGTGACCTGCGCCCCGGACGAGTGCCCGAGCCCCGGCTACCCGGAGACCCCGACACCGGTCAACAGCCCGACCCGGTAGGTCGAGCGGGAGCGCACGCCGCGGCGATTGCCGCGGTGTCCCAGTAGAAGGGCCGAACCTCGATGATGCGCCCGTCCTGCAGGGTGACGGTCTGCAGGATCGGGAACGACAACGAGCGCCCGGTGGCCCGTGCCGTGGCGTCCACCTGCGTGCGGACCACCGCCGGCCCATCGTCGGCGAGGAATTCCTGGTCGACCATGGCGAACGACGCCCACGTCTCGGCCATCGCGCGGAAGAACCGTTCCATGCCGTCGTGACCACGCCAGGTGCCGCCGTAGGGCAATGCGTCAGCTTGATGGAGCCGGACGTCGGGATGGAAGAACGAGGCGAGCAGCGCGAAGCTCGCCTGCCCGGGGCCGCCCGCCGCGAGGTAGGTCGCCTCGGCGGCGTACATGCCTTCCAGGACGGTGCGGGCGGCTGTGCCCGTCGCAGAGATCATGGTGCCAGCATGGGCGGCACCGGCTCGCCCGTCCGGCGGGAATCGGTCCGGGCGTCGGGCCCTACCCCGAGATCCCGACGCCGACGAGCGTGCCCACCAGGTAGGTCGCACCGGCGGCGATCGCGCCGAACATCAGCTGGCGGAGTCCAGCGAGGATCCACGACCGCCTGGTGAATCGCGAGGTCAGCGCGCCGAGCGCGAAGAGCCCGATCGCGCCGACCGCCAGGCCGGTCCAGAGTGCCGACGCGCCGAACAGGAACGGGAGCAGCGGGATCACGCCGCCCACCGAGAAGCAGAGGAACGACGAGATCGCCGCCGTCCACGGGGACGGGCTCTCCTCCGGATCGACGCCCAGCTCCTGGGTGATGTGCACCCGCACCGCCAGGTCCGGGTTGCGATGCACGTCGCGCGCCACTGCTTGCGCCGTGTCCGCGGACAGGCCCATCTGCTGGTACATGACGGCGAGCTCGGCCTGCTCGGCGTCCGGGTGGCGGCGGATCTCGTCCCGCTCGACGGAGACTTCGTGCGCCACCGCCTCGTTCTGTGTGTCGACCGACGCGAACTCACCCAGTGCCATCGAGAACGCGCCGGCCACCAGCCCGGCCATGCCGGTGAGGATGATCAACTCCCGGTTCGCGCCACCGCCGCCGACGCCCGCGACGAGTCCGATGTTGGTGACCAGCCCGTCCATCGCGCCGAACACGGCGGCCCGCAGCCAGCCGCCGGACACGTCGGCGTGGTGGTGGTCCCCGGCGTGCTCGGCGAACTCCGCGGGTCCGGGCATCTCGGTCATGGTGGGATCGTAGGCCGGGAAGCGCCGGAACTCGATCACGGTGAGCCTCGCCTGACATGCGCCGAGGCATGCCTGACCTGCGATGATTCCGGCTATCTGGGGGCGGCCACCAACCCGTCGAGCAGGACCCGCAGCTTCCATGCGGCTCTGGCTGCCGGATCTCCGGCGGCGAGGGCGTCGGAGAGCGACTCCAGCGCCGGGAGGCTGCCGACCGGGAGCGCGGCGAGCGCCGCCCCGACACGACCGGCCTCGGCGTCGCCGGTGCGGAGGTCGAGCGCGGCCGCCGCGATGTGCTTCCCGAGCAGGTCGACGGCCCACGCGCAGGCCTGGTCGGAGAGGCCGGCGAGGCGCAGCAGCCGCACCTGCTCGTCGACGACGCGCAGTGCGGCCGGGCCCGGCGCCGCGCCGGTCAGCCCGACGACGGCGATGTCACCGTGGCCGGCCAACGCCGCGGCCGCCCGTCCGACGAGCAGCTCCAGCCGGGCCCGCCAGTCGCCGTCGCGGGAGGTGGGCAGCTCCACGTCGGCCACGGCGAGGTCATGGGCGGCGGCCACCAGCTCCTCCCGGTCGGCGACGTACACGTAGAGCGACGCGGCGGCGGTGTCGAGCTCCCGCGCGACCCGACGCATGGTGACCGCGGCGATGCCGTCCTGCGTGCAGACGGTGAGTGCCGCCGCGACGATGCCGGCGCGGGTCAGTGCCGGTTTGGCCGGGCGGGTGCGCGCGGAGGTCACAGCGGCGAGCATATCTGAACGCCGTTCGGGGCGTACGGTGTTCGTAACTAACATTGTTCGTCGGGAGGACCTGTGGTCAACGTGGTGGTGTTCGGCGCCGGTGGGCGCACCGGGCGGCTCGTCGTCGAGGAGGCACTCCGCGCGGGGCACGTCGTCACCGCGACGGCAAGGCGCCCACTCGATCTCGACGACCGGCCGGGACTTCGGACCGCGCAGGTCGACGTCCGCGATGCCGATGCCGTCGCCGCCGTGGTGACCGGCCAGGACGCGGTGGTCTGCGCCGTCGGGCCCGCCGGTCGCACGGCGGACGGGCTCTACTCGTCGGCTGCCCGGTCGGTCGTCGCCGGGATGGCGGTCACCGACGTCGACCGGCTCGTCGCCGTCACCTCCAGCGGAGTGCGCCTCGACGATCCGCACCATCCCTGGTGGTACCGGCTGCTGGCGCGCACCGTCATGCGCGAGACGTACGGCGACATGCGCTGCATGGAGGAGATCGTGCGCGCGAGCGGCGTCGACTTCACCTTCGTGCGGCCCGCGCGGCTCGTCGACGAACCGGCCACGGGCAGCGTACGGATCGTGGACGGTGCGAACCCGCCGCACGGGCTGCGCGTCACGCGCGCCGATCTCGCCCGCTTCGTCGTCGAGGAGCTGACGGCCCGGCGGTGGTCGCGGTCGGCGCCGACGATGGCGGAATAGCACCAGTCGCTAGGCTGAACGTGTGAACGGCCGCGTGCTCGACGTGATCGGCACGGTCGCGCGCCTGGGGCTCGCTGCGGTCTGGTTGATCTCCGGCGGGATCAAGGCCGCCGACTCCGGCCAGACCTACGTCGCCGTGCGCGCCTACGACGTGCTGCCGCTCGACGCCGTCGGCCCGGTGGCCGCCGTGCTGCCGTGGCTGGAGCTCGCACTCGGCCTGTTGTTGCTGGTCGGCCTGGGTGTGCGGGCGGCGGCGACGGTGTCGGCCGTCGTGCTGCTGGGCTTCGTCGCGGGCCTCGTGCAGGCGTGGGTCCGCGGGCTGGCGATCGACTGCGGCTGCTTCGGTGGTGGCGGTGCCGTCGACCCCGACGCCACCGCATACGGTCTGGAACTGCTCCGCGACGCCGGATTCCTGGCGCTCGCGGTCTGGCTGATCGCTCGGCCGCGCACGTTGGTCGCGCTGGACGGGATCCTGATGGGAAGGACGGCGCCATGAGCGGCGGGGAGCGCAACGCGAAGCGGCGGCAGCAGGCGGAGCGGGAGGCGAGGCTCGCTGCAGCCGGCATCCGGGTGCCGCAGTCGTCGGCTCAGAAGAACCGGGTGCCGATGATCGCGGCCGGCGTGGTGATCGCGCTGGTCGTCATCGTGGCCGGGGGCTGGTACTACCTCAGCAACCGGGCGGTCACGCCGACGTACACGGCCACCGCTTCCGGTGCCGTCGTCACGGCCGGCACGGGCCCCGTCGTCATCGACGTCTACGAGGACTTCCTCTGCCCCGGATGCCTGGCGCTGGAGAAGCGCGACGGCAACAAGATCATCAGTGCTCTCAACGACGGCAAGCTGACCGTCAAGTACCACATGCTCGGCCTGCTGGACGGACGGACGAAGCCGGCGGGGTACTCCACCCGCGCCGCCGACGCCTCCCTCTGCGCCGCCGCGGCCGGCATCTACGGCGCGTATCACCAGAAGCTCTTCAGCGTGCAGCCCGCCGAGAACAGCGCCGGCCTCACCGACGACCAGCTCGTCTCCTACGGCACCGAGCTGGGCGCCGGGGGCGACTTCGCGACCTGCGTGAAGGGCACGACGCACGACTCCGCCGTCAAGAAGGAGACCGACGCCGCCGAGGGCAACGACGCGCTGAAGAACCAGGGCGCCTTCGGCACCCCCACCGTCGCGAAGGACGGCAAGCGCATCGACATCAACGCGTCGGGCTGGCTGGACACCGTGCTCGCCGGGAAGTGACTACCCGCGGGCTTGGTGATCCCAGGTGATCGTCGGCCGGCGCCCGCCGAGGTGCCGGCCGAACCAGTCGAGGATCAGCTCGGCCCGCTGCACCCGGTGTCGCGGCGAGCCGGTGCGCGACAGCTCGTGGCCTTCCTCGGGGAACCGCCAGTACTCCACCTCGCGGCCGAGCATCCGCAGCGCCACGAACAGCGCGTCCGCCTGCTCGACCGGACAGCGCAGGTCGTTCTCCGAGTGGATGATCAGCAGCGGGGTGGTGATGTCGCGGACGTAGGTGATCGGTGAGATCCGCCGGTAGACCTCGGGGGCGTCGAGGTGGTTCACACCCATCTCCCAGCGGAACCAGCCGCCCGCGTCCGACGACCACTCCTCGGACTCCATGTTGTTCACCGCCCGCTCGCTGCACGCCGCGGCGAACCGGTCGCTGTGCCCCACGAGCCAGCTGGTCAGGTAGCCGCCGTAGGAGCCGCCCAGCATGCCGACCCGGTCCCGATCGAGCACGGGCTCCCGCTCCAGCACCGCGTCGAGCACCGCCAGCACGTCGTCGGCGTCGATCCCGCCCCACCCGGTGCCGGGTTCCACGTCCGCCTCCGGCGGGCGGATGGCGCGGGTGAACGCGTCGGTGTGACCGGTGGAGCCGTGCGGGTTGCAGTAGACGACGGCGTAGCCCGCGCTCGCCCACAGCTGGAACTCGTCGAACCAGGTGTTGCCGTACTGCGTCATCGGGCCGCCGTGGATCGACACCAGCAGCGGAACGCTCGCCGCGTCCACCGGCTCGCGCGGGCGGATCAGCCACGCGTCGATCTCACCGTCCCCGGCGGGGGATGCCACGGTGAAGTGCTCCGGCACGGCCGGCGGCACGTCGGCGTGGAACGCCGCGTTCAACGACGTGAGCTGCCGTTCCTGCCCGTCGACGAGCACGTGCAGCTCCGGCAGCTCCTCCGGCGAGCCCGCCGTGAACGCGAGCGTGCCGGCCGCGAGGTCGTAGCCGGTCACGTTGCGGGTGCCGCCGACCACCAGCTCCGGGGTACAGCCGCCCTCCGCGCGCACGCGCAGGACGTGCGTGTCGCCGTGGTCCTCCATGCCGAACAGGAGCGTGTCGCCGTCCCAGATCGGTGGGCGCGCGCCCGGCGCCGGCGCGCACTGCCGGTCGACGTCGGCCGTCGGCACGGCCACCCGCGAGCCGCCGGCCACGTCGAGCACCACCACATCGCTGTGCGTCGGCACCACCCGCGGATCCGTCACCAGCGCGGCGACCCGGGTGCCGCTCGCGTCGAACGCGGGCAGCCCGTACATCGACCCGTCCTTCGTGATCGCCCGCGGCTCCCCGACCCCGCCGGCGTCGACGGCGTACAGGTCGGTGCGCCCGTCCACGTCCCAGCCGTCCTCACGGCCCGCCACCACCACGAGCGAACGGCCGTCCGGCGCCCACACCGGATCGCTGTGGTCGTACGGCCCGCTCGCGACCTGCACCGGCGCACCCGCGCCGTTCGCCGCCACCACGAACACCCCAGCCGGGCGGTCGATCGTCCAGCCCACGTCGTCCAGCCGGGAGAAGAGGCGGTCGATCCGCCGCGGCGGACGCGCCCGCTCGTCGTCGCCGTCGGACCAGCGCTGTGCCCGCTCCCGCGACACGAACGCGATCCGCGTCCCGTCCGGGGACCAGGTCGGGGCCTCCACAGCCTCGGGCCGGGCGCACAACAACACCGTCTCGCCCGGCCCGTCCACCGGCAGGACGTGCAGCGAACTCTCCGTCGACCCCGCCCCGCGGCGGCTGGTGAACGCGAGCTGCCGCCCGTCCGGCGACCACGCCGGCTGCCCGTCGCTGTGCTCGCCCGACGTGATCGGGAACGGCGGTACCGAACCGTCCACATGCGCCAACCACACCGCGCTGCGATAGGTGTTGGCGGCGAGGTCCACCCGCCTGACGACGAAGGCGACGCGCCTCCCATCCGGGCTCACGCGGGGGGAGCTGACCGATACAGGACGACCGATGTCGGCTGGCTGCATGCCTCGACCGTAGGCGCACCCCCGTGAAACCCGGTGGAAGTTTTCGTGTACCGTTCATCGGGCAAGGGGCTGTGGCGCAGCTGGTAGCGCACTTGACTGGCAGTCAAGGGGTCAGGGGTTCGAGTCCCCTCAGCTCCACCCTTGATACGCTCGCTAGCGAGGGTGTGTTTTCGCAGGTCACTGCCATGATCGTCGAAATTTAGTTGATCTTTATTTGATCATGAAGCGTCAACTCCGGTTGACGAAGTGGAGCAAATCTGGAGCACGGCGTCAGCGGCCTCGAAATGGGGTCAACGTCTGCTCCAGACTTTCAGTGCCGTTGGCCGCATTCTGGTGCCGTTCGGCGGCTTTGAGCGCAGGACGATGCGTGGCGTTTCGTCGCGGGGATGTCCGCGCTCGCGGTGGTCAAGGGGTCAGGCAAGCCGAGGGATCCGGCCATCGAGGTATGCGGGTCGCATCGGTAGCCGGTGGTGGCACCGCCGCCCTGGCGGGACTCGAACCTACGCGGTGCCCTTGGGAGGCACGCCCGGTGGGTCGCCGTCCGCCACGCCGATGACCACATCCACATCGCCGCGGTGCTGGTGCGCCAGGACTCCGGCCGGCGTGCTCCCCGAGCTGGGACTACGTGCGGCTGCGCGAGACCGCGCGCCGGATCGAGCGCGAGCTCGGGCTGACCGTCACCGCCGCGTCCGACGGACCGTGGCGCCACCGACCGGCCGAGCGGAACGGGAGAAGGCGACCCGGCAGGGCCGCGAGCCGGCCCGGGCCGAGCTGGCGCGGACGGTGCGGGCCGCTGCGGTGACCGCGGGCGGTGTCGACGAGTTCGTGGCGCGGCTCCGGGCAGCCGGGGTGCTGGTCGAGCTCCGGGTCGCGCCCTCGGGTGACGTGATCGGCTACAAGGTGGCCGTCACCGGGGACGTGGACGCCGACGGCCGGCCGGTGTTCTTCAGCGGCAGCAAACTCGCCCCCGACCTGTCGCTGCCCCGACTGCAGGCGGCCTGGAACAACACCGGGCCCGGCGCCGGCGCGAACCCGGTCGACGCGGCGCGGCGGCGGGTGGACCGGGCCCGCGCGTACGTGACCGCCGCTCGCCGGGGCGCGACCGGAGAGGACCCCGACGACATCGGCCACGCCGCCGCGGCCGTGCTCACCGCGATCCGCGGGTGGTCGCCGGAGCTGCATGCCGCGGCCGAGGCGTTCGACCGAGCATCTCGACCTCCGCGGAGAACGGCTGTGGTACCCGGCCGTACCGCGGCCGCGCCGCGGGGTGTCGCCCGGCACCTCATCCGTGCCCGCCGTGCTGCCCGTCCTGGGGACGACCCGGCCGGCGGCGCCGTTGCCCTGGCCGTCGCGCTCGCGGCCCTGATGCAGGAGATCGCGGCCTGGCAGCACGAGCGTCATCGCCCCCACCAGGCCGCGGCAGCAGCGGCGGCGGCCGGCGATGTCCGACGGTGGGTCACGTCGGTGAGGTCGGCGCCCCCACCCTCTCAGGGCACATCAGCTGATCGGGCAGCCCGAGCTCCGATCCGCCACGCAGTAGGAACGGCCAGGTCACAATCAGAACGAGGTGGGGATCCCGGTGCTGTCCGCGGCCTTCGCGACAGTTTGCATTCTTGCCGAATTGGGGCTCGAGCCCCGAGTCCCGGGCGGTTCAGCGCGCTGACCTACAACGGCCACCGCATCCACGTCGATCGCTCTTACGCCACGGCGGTGGAGGGATAACCGGATTTGGTCGTGCACGGTCCGCTGCTGGCGCTGCTGGCGTTGGAGCTCCCGCGCCGGCACGCGCTGCGGGACGAGGTCGCGAGCTTCAGCTATCGGCTCTCGCGGCCGGCGTTCGCGCCCGCGCCGATCGTCGCCGCGGGCACACGTGCGGGCGACGCGGTGAGCGTCGCCGTGGCCGCCGCCGGAGTGGAGCCCTCGTTGACCGCCACCGTCCGGTTCCGGTGAGGCCGGACCCACCACTGGAGGACTTGATCATGACTGTGCTGGATGCCGAGGAGCGGGCGGTTGTCGACATCGTCCGCGAGTTCGTCGATCGGGAGGTGAGACCCGGGGTCAACGCGGTGGAGCACGCGAACACCTATCCCGAGAAGTGGATCGAGCAGATGAAGGAGCTCGGGATCTACGGGCTCGCGATCCCCGAACCGTGGGCGAGGCACCGGTGTCGATGCCGTGCTACGCACTCGTGACGGCAGAGCTCGCCCGTGGCTGGATGAGCCTGGCCGGTGCGATGGGCGGCCACACCGTCGTGGCGAAGCTGCTCGTGCAGTTCGGCACCCGCGAGCAGCAGGACCGCTACCTGCCACGGATGGCGACCGGTGAGCTGCGCGCCACGATGGCCCTCACCGAACCCGGTGGCGGCTCAGATCTGCAGGCCATGACCACCCACGCGCGGCGGACCGACGCGGGCTATCTGGTCAACGGATCCAAGACGTGGATCTCCAACGCCCGCCGGTCGGGGCTCATCGCGCTGCTGTGCAAGACCGATCCCGCCGCTACTCCGAAGCATCGGGGTGTTTCGGTGCTGCTGGTCGAGCACGGTCCCGGGCTGACGGTGTCGAAGGACCTGCCCAAGCTCGGCTACAAGGGTGTGGAGACGTGCGAGCTGGTCTTCGAGGACATGCCCGTGCCTGCTGACGCGGTGCTCGGCGGCGTCGAGGGCAAGGGCTTCGCGCAGATGATGAAGGGGCTGGAGACCGGCCGCATCCAGGTCGCGGCCCGCGCGCTCGGGGTTGCCGACGCCGCCCTGGAGGACGCGCTGCGCTACGCGCAGGAGCGGGAGAGCTTCGGCAAGCCGATCTGGCAGCACCAGTCGATCGGCAACTACCTGGCCGGGATGGCCACCAAGGTCACCGCCGCGCGCCAGCTGATCCTGCACGCCGCCGAGAAGTACGACCGGGGGGAGCGCTGCGACATGGAGGCCGGCATGGCGAAGCTGTTCGCCTCCGAGATGGCCATGGAGGTGGCGCTCGACGCGGTGCGGATCCACGGCGGCTACGGCTACTCCACGGAGTTCGACGTGGAGCGCTACTTCCGCGACGCCCCGCTGATGATCGTCGGCGAGGGCACCAACGAGATCCAGCGCAACGTCATCGTCGCGCAGCTGGTCAAGCGCGGCGGGCTGGACCGAACATGACAGCGGTGCGCACCCTGCGCGGACCGGCGCTGCTGTTCTGCCCTGGCGATCGTCCCGAACGGTTCGCGAAGGCGGCGGCCGCGGCGGACACGGTCATCCTCGACCTGGAGGACGCCGTCGGCCCGGCCGCCAAGGACACGGCCCGGGATGCCGTCGTCGCCGGGCTGGCCGAGCTGGATCCGGCCAGCGTGCTGGTCCGCATCAACGCTCCCTGTACCGCGTGGCACGACGCCGACGTGGAGGCGCTGGCACCTCATCCCGATGTCGCGGTGATGGTCCCGATGGCCTCGCGGGCCGCAGACCTCACCGCGCTCGCGCCGCGCCCGGTGGTCGCGCTCTGCGAGACCGCGCGGGGTGTGCTCGCGGCGCCCGAGATCGCAGCAGCGCCCAACTGCGCCGGCGTGATGTGGGGCAGCGAGGACCTCGTCGCCGACCTCGGCGGACGGCGCTCCCGCGCGTCCGGCGGCGCGTACCGGCCCCCGATCGAGGCGGCTCGCACGCGGATCCTCTACGCCGCCCGGGCCGCAGGCGTGGCACCGATCGACACAGTGCTGGTCGACATCGACGACCTAGACACGCTGCGGTCCGACAGCTCGGACGCGGCCGACTCGGGATACGCGGCCAAGGCCTGCATCCATCCACGTCAGGTCGCGGTGGTGCGGGAGGCCTTCCGGCCTGGCGCAGCCGAGGTCGGCCGTGCCCGCGAGATCGTTGCCGCCGCCGAAGCCCACAGTGGCGGGGTGTTCCGGCTGGACGGCGCCATGGTCGACGCGCCGGTGCTGGCGCGCGCCCGGGAGCTGCTGCGCCAGGCCGGCCCGTGATGCACTGATTGCTTCAAATCCGTCCAGGTGATGCAGGCGGTACATGATGGGCGCGTGACGACATTGGATGAGCTGGAGTGGTTCGTCGTGCTCGCCGAGACCGAGCACATGACGCGGGCCGCGGAGCGGCTCTCCATCGCCCAGCCCACGCTGTCGCGTGCCCTCGGCCGGCTGGAGCGCCAGGTCGGCGCGCCGCTGTTCGACCGGATCAACCGGCTGCAGCTCAACCCGTCCGGCACGATCATGCTGGAGCACGCCCGACGCAGCCTCGCCGAGTTGGCCGCCGCCGAGGACCGGATCGGCACCCTGCGCGATCCCGGACGCGGCACGGTCCGGCTGGCATTCCTGCACTCCATCGCCGCCGGGCTCACCCCCGAGGTGCTGCGCGCCTATCGCACGCACGCGCCCGAGGTGACCTTCGAGCTCACCCAGCCCGTCGGGCATGAGATCGTCGAACTCGTGCGCGTCGGACGAGTCGACATCGGGATGACCGCGCCCCGCCCCGCTGACGACGACCTGGCGTGGCTCTCAGCAGGCGCGTGCCCGTCGGCATCGGATTCTGGTCTGCGCAACCGTTACCCGGCCAGTCGAACCACGTCGCCGCCAACGCCTGCGCCGATACCGGCAGACCGACATCCCGCCGTCGGTCCAGCGTTCTGCGATCACTGCCGTCGGACGCCGCGTCAGTTCCGACGGTTCATCGCCCCCGTTTTCGGTAGCGGTGCAGGGGGCGTCCCGTCGTGCCGTATGCCAGATCGAGGTCGATGAGCTGATTCTTGACCAGCACAGCGAGGCAGCGCTGTGCAGTGGGGCGGCTGGCGCCGAGTGCTTCCGCGACTTCTGCGGCGCTCAGCGGCGCGGACGCCGAGGTGACGATGTCGAGCACCCTGGCCATCGTCGGCTCCAGCGTCCGGGGTGTCGTCGCTCCCCGTTGCGCTCCGCGGAGGCTGTAGAGGGCGTCGACGTCGTGTTGATCGGCCTCGGGCGCCTGGTTCAGCCGATCCACCCAGGCTGCGTAGGCCTGCAACTGCTCGCGCAGAGCGACGAAGGTGAAGGGCTTGACGAGGTAGTAGAAGGCTCCCAGCTGCATGGCCGTGCGGACCGACTCGATGTCGCGGGCGGCGGTGAGCAGGAGGAAATCCGGGATCTTCTCGGTTGTCGTCGCGATGCGCCGGACCAGTTCCAGGCCGGTGTAGTCGGGCAGGTACATGTCCAGTAACAGCAGGTCCGGCGTCGTCGAGGTGACGAGCTCGAGTGCCGCGGCGCCGGAATTGGCCTCGCCGACGACGGAGTACCCGTCGATGGTGGCCACGCTGACGGCATGGACATGCGCCACGTGGTAGTCGTCGTCGACGACCAGGACGCGGATCATGAGACTCCTTCGCATACCTGGAGAGGCAGGATGATCTCGAAACGTGCTCCGTCCCCGGGCGTGACCGTGATCGTGCCACCGAACCGGGTGACGAGGCGATGTACCAGTGCGAGTCCGACGCCGCGGTGGATGCCCGACCGTGGCTCCTTGGTCGAGAACCCGTCCACGAACACGTCGTCGAGATGCTCTGCGGGAATGCCCGGTCCGGTGTCGGTCACGGTCAGCCGAAGGACCTGGTCGGTGTCGGTGACCGTGACGGTGACGGTTCCTCGTGGGTGCTGTCCGTTGGTGGTCGGGTCGCTGACGATGGCGTCGATGGCGTTGTCGACGAGGTTGCCCAGGACCGTGACGATGGGTAACTGATCGACCTCGATGCGTGCGAGTCGGCTGGTGGGGTCGACCCGGACGATCACGTCGCGCTCGGCGGCGACGGCCATCTTGGCGATCATCAGTGCGGCGACCGTCGGCGACTCGATCCGTGATCGCACCTCCGTACTGGCCAGTGTCGTCTCGGTCTGGAGCCGTCGACTGTAACTGGTGGCCTCCTCGACCTCGCCCAGTTCGAGCAGCACGGAAAGCACATGCAAACGGTTGACGAACTCGTGCTCCTGAGCCCGCAGCGCGGTCGTCAGTCCCTCGACGGAGTCGAGTTGACGCACCAAGGCCTCCATCTCGGTGCGGTCGCGAATCGTCACGACCCAGCCGGCGTGACGGCCGGCGACGACAACCGGCATCCGATTCAGCACGAGCAGGTGCTCGTCGGTGACGACCACGCGATCGGGCCCGCTGACCTCGCCGGTGACGATCCTGCGCAGCTGCCCGTCAGGCAGAAGATCCTCGATCTGCTGGCCCAGGTGGGCCCCGGGGACGGCGAGCAGGCGACGGGCCTCATCGTTCAGGACATTGACCCGCCCGAGGTTGTCGACGGCCAGGACGCCCTCGCGGATCCCGTACAGCATGGCCTCCCGCTCCTGGACGAGTGCCACGATCTCCGCTGGTTCCAGATCGAAGGTAGCTCGCTTGATCGCCCGGGCGAGGACGAGCGAGGCCACGATCCCCAGCCCGAACACGAGGAGCGTGTAGAGCGCGACCCAACCCATCTGTTCCGAGAAGCGGATCCCCACCTCGGATTCGAGGATCCCGACCGACACCTCGCCCACCGGGCGCCCGGCAGCATCGATGATCGGCGCGCGGGCGTTGGCCGACCGACCCAGGCTGCCCTCGTCGATGCCCGTACGCACGACTCCGTCCAGAGCGACGACCGGTTCCTCGATGCGCTGACCGATCAGCGCCTGAGTCGGGTGGGAGTAACGGACTCCGTACCGGTCGATGATGACGACGTAGGACGCCGCGACGTCGTGCCGGACGCGCTCGCCGAGGCTGGGCAGAATGTGCTGGGGATCGCCGGTGTCCACCGCGGCGGCGACGCCGGGGGCATTGCCGAGGGTGACGGCGATGCTCCTTGCCTGCTCGACAGCCTGGTCGTCGTCGGCCTTGCTCGTGAGCGTGGTGTAGAGCGCGAGTCCGGCGAGCATCGTCATGGCGATGATGCCGAGCGTGGCGAGCAGGATCCGAGCGGACAAGCTCATTCTCTTCTGCGGCATGCCACTCCTGACTCGGTCGGCGCTGACCTGGGGCGTCGATCTCAGCATGGCTGAGCAGAACGCACACAACTATCGGTAACGCGACGATCGGCGCCATTGATCTGAAGCCTTCCGTCGCCACGCGAGCCGTTCGTAGGGTGCCTGAACGCAACGTCGAGGAGAGGAGATCGGGCTCCATGGCGGCCATCGAACTGCGCAACGTCACCAAGAAGTTCGCAACTGCGGACGGTGGAACCTACACGGCGCTCAAGAACCTGTCCCTCTCGGTCGAGGAGGGCCAGTTCTGCGCCGTTGTCGGCCCGACCGGATGCGGCAAGTCGACCACGCTGACCCTCGTCTCCGGCCTCGAGCTCGCATCGTCGGGCGAGGCGGTCGTCCGCGGGAAACCGGTGCGCGGGATCGACACGAGCACTGGGTTCGTCTTCCAGCAGGATGCTGTCTTCCCGTGGAAGTCGGTGCTCGACAACGTCGCGGCCGGGCCGTTGTTCCGCGGCACCTCGCGGTCCGAGGCGAACGCGCTGGCCCGGGACTGGCTGCGGCGGGTCGGCCTGGCCGGTTTCGAGGACCGCTACCCCCACCAGCTGTCGGGCGGTATGCGCAAGCGCGTCGCGCTCGCCCAGACGCTCATCAACCAGCCGCGGATCCTGCTGATGGACGAGCCGTTCAGCGCGCTCGACGTGCAGACCCGGGCGATCATGTCGACCGAGCTGCTGCAGCTGTGGGACCAGACCAGACCGGCCGTCATCTTCGTCACCCACGACCTAGAGGAAGCCATCGCGCTCGCCGACAAGGTCGTCGTCATCACCGCAGGCCCGGGCACGGTGAAGGCCGAGTTCGACATCGACCTGCCGCGTCCGCGCGTGGTGCAGGAGATCCGCTTCGACCCGACCTTCACCCGTCTCTACGGGCTGATCTGGGAAGCGCTGCGTGACGAGGTCGACGAGGCGTACCACCGCACGACCACCCTGTCGGGGGTGACCGCGTGAGCAACACCCAGCTGCCCCCCGACTCGACGCTGGCGCCTCCGCCTGCCGTCGCGGATCCTGCCGATCCGCCACCGGCGCGGCGGGGTCGCCGCAACGCTCGACGACGAGCGTTGCTGGCGGCGGCCCGACTGGCGATCGTCGTCGTCCTTCTGGCCGCGTGGCAGATCTCGGTCAACGCCGAGGTCGTGGACCCGTTCTTCTGGGGTGAGCCCAGTGGCGTGTGGGATCAGCTGGTCGCCTGGATCACTGTCGGCACCCCGCAAGGATCACTAGGCGAGCAGATCTTCGTGACGCTGGAGGAGGCCGTGCTCGGCTTCGTCATCGGCGTGATCCTCGGTGTGGTGTTCGGGATCGCGCTCGGTCGGGTCCGGCTACTGGCCGAGTTGTTCGCCCCGTTCCTCAAGGTGGCGAACTCGATCCCCCGCATCGTCCTCGGAGCGATC
The DNA here is from genome assembly GCA_963727745.1 of uncultured Actinomycetota bacterium. GTDB lineage: Bacteria > Actinomycetota > Actinomycetes > Mycobacteriales > Pseudonocardiaceae > Pseudonocardia. The sequence continues at coordinate 102,078 of CAVSHL010000010.1, read as the reverse complement.
TTCACCGTCGCGTTCGGCTTCGGCATCCAGTCGAAGGTGATCCTCGCGGTGGTCCTGGTGTTCTTCGGGGTGTTCTTCAACGCCTTCCAGGGAACCCGCGAGGTCGATCGCAACCTGCTCGCCAATGCCCGGCTCCTGGGCGCCTCACCGTGGCGCGTCACGCGTGAGGTGGTCCTTCCCTCGGCGTTCACGTGGATCCTCGCGAGCCTGCACATCAGTTTCGGCTTTGCACTCATCGGCGCGATCGTCGGCGAACTGCTGGGAGCGAACAAGGGGTTGGGACTGCTCATCCGCTCCTCGCAGAACAACTTCACCATGAACGGCGTCCTGGCCGGGATGGTGCTCGTCGCGATCATCGCCCTCGTCGCCGAAGCGCTCATCACCATGCTGGAGAACCGCCTGCTCCGCTGGCGTCCTCCGCAGTTCCACGGCAGTACCGCCGTCGAATGACCACAACGCCCCGCATCCTCGCGGCGTGACCGACCGCCCAAGATCGAAGGAGATCCGACGTGAAACACAGGTACCTGGCGCTCGCCGCGGGCACGCTCATGGCCGCCGCGGCGCTGGCCGGATGCGCCAACAACGCCTCGGGCACCTCGGGTGCCGCCGCCCAGCCCGTGGCAGGAGCCGCGAACGTCACGATCATGGTCGGCGGACTGAGCAAACAGATCTATCTCCCGTTCATGCTGGCCAAGCAACTCGGCTACTACGACAAGAGCGGCCTCAACGTCAACCTCATCGACGAGCCTGCCGGCGGCGACGCCACCCAGAACATGCTTGCCGGCCAGGTGCAGGGAGTCGGCGGCTTCTACGACCACAACATCGCATTGCAGGCCCAGGGCAAGTTCTCCGAATCCGTCGTCTCCATGCTGCAGATCCCCGGCGAGGTCGAGCTGTGCCGCAGCGATCTCAAGGGAACCGTCAACAGTCCCGCTGACTTCAAGGGCAGGTCGCTGGGCATCACCGACACCGGCTCCTCGACGGACTTCCTCACCCAGTACCTCACGACCAAGAACGGTGTCGACCCGGCGCAGACGACGCGACGCGGCGTCGGGGCCGGCCAGACCTTCATTGCGGCCATGAAGCAGAAGGCCATCGACTGCGGGATGACCACCGAACCGACCGTGTCCCAGGCGCTGCAGGACGGGACCGCGTTCATTCTCCTCGACATGCGCACCGCCGAAGGTTCCAAGGCGGCTCTCGGCGGGACGTACCCGGCGACCTCGCTCTACATGCAGACCGACTGGGTCAACAACAACAAGGACACCGTTCAGAAGCTCGTCAACGCCTACGTCGCGACGTTGACCTGGATTCAGGGACACTCCGCCCAGGAGATCGCCGACAAGATGCCGGCCGACTACTACCAGGGCGTCGGCAAGGACGCCTACGCCGCGGCGCTGAACAGCGAGAAGGGCATCTTCAACCCCACGGGCATCATGCCCACCGACGGGCCGACCACCTGCCTCGCGGTGCTCAGTGCCTTCAACGACAAGGTCAAGGGCAAGTCCATCGACCTCACCAAGACCTACACCGACCAATTCGTCAAGGCGGCAACACCGATCGCCTGAGCGGTACAGCCGGTCCTCGATTCAGCAACTGGCCGACCTGGCCCCGCCGATCCGGGTGTGACATGTCTTCTCGAATGGGTGGTCGCGTCCACTCGACCGGCTGATTCGGCCACAGTCGGCACATAGGACAACAGTTGTCACTGTGCCGTCCACCTCGCCACGGTCGTATATTTGCGCCGACACCGTCGGCGCCCTGCATCGGCGCTGGGCCTCGCCGGGGGACGAGGCTACGCCCGGCAGCTCCCAGCCGTGAGATCCGAGGAGTCGCGCAACGATGCCAGGTCCGGTCCGGCGCAACCGATGGTCAGCCCCGCTCGCAGCGGCGGTCGCAGCGGTGGTGATCGTCGTCGGCGTTCCGTCGGCCTGCGCCGCGGACCAGCCGCCGCGCGCCGCGGCGGCACCGACGGCGGCAGCGGTATCGGCCCAGCAGGCGGTCCCGCGACCGGATCACATCGTGGTCGTCGTGGAGGAGAACGAGGACGCCTCCGCGATCGTCGGCAGCCCGGACGCGCCGTACCTCACCAGTCTGGCCGGTCAGGGCGCGAACTTCACCGACGCGCACGCCGAGACCCATCCGTCCCAGCCCAACTACCTGGCGCTGTTCTCCGGCGACCAGCAGGGCGTGACCGACGACCGGTGCTTGGCGCCGATCCCGGCGCCCAACCTGGGCAGCGAGCTCCTGGCCGCCGGGAAGAGCTTCGTCGGCTACTCGGAGGATCTGCCCCAGGCCGGCTTCACCGGCTGTCGATCGGGCAGGTACGCGCAGAAGCACTCCCCGTGGGCGGCGCTCTCGTCCGTTCCGGCTGCGGCCAACCAACCGTGGACGGCCTGGCCTGCCGACTTCGGGCAGCTCCCCAACCTCGCGATGGTCACCCCGAACCTGTGCAACGACATGCACGACTGCGGCGTCGCCGCCGGCGATCGCTGGCTCAAGGACAACCTCGCCGGCTACGCGAACTGGGCCCTCACCCACAACAGTTGGCTGATCGTCACCTGGGACGAGGCCAGCGGTTCCTCGCCCGACAACACGATCGCCACGATGATCGTCGGGGCCGGGATCCGACCCGGCCCGGTCAACGAGCGGATCGACCACTATTCGCTGCTGCGCACGATCTCCGACGCCTTCGGCGTGCGCCCGCTCGGCAGGAGCGCGGCGGTCGATCCGATCACCGGCATCTGGACGTAGTGCCCTGCACGACGTCGTCGGTAGGTACTGAAGGACCGACGTCCGAATTCGCCGGGCGTCGTAGCCGGGCGACTTCGAGGTCGCGCGGACCGATCAGCTCGGGCATAGTCAGCGGGGCCGCCCCGCGGCCCTGTCGATCATGAGTTTGCCTATGCCGGTGTGGCCCCGAACCACCCAGTCACCGCTTTGGCCCTGCGCTGTCGACTCTCGCGGGAGAACGATGCGTGCACTGGCCTTGCGTGCTCACCTGGGCCTCGGTGGTCGGAGCAACGGTGCCCGAAGCGAGACGTCCGATGAACGACGAGGCCTACTGCCTGTTCCTCATCATCGCGTGCAGCCTCACCCTGACCGTTCCGGCGACCGGGCAAGTCCTCATCGCGGCCGCGGCGGGCGCATTGGCACTGGCCGGGTGCTGCGCGTGGCCGGCGTGCTGCGGGTGCTGTGGATCGGACCGCTGGCGTTCGTCGTGCCGGGCCTGCCCGGGCTGCTGCTGGTGATGGCGGCGCAGACGGCCACGGTCACCGCGATGGGCGTGTTCAACCCCGTGCTCGCCGCCCGCAGGAGTGTGAACACCCCGCGTGCGGAGCCGGCGAGCATCGCCGCCGCGATCAGCAACGCGGTGGGGCCGGGCAGGATCCCGAGCAGCAAGGTCGCCGCCGCGGACGCGGCGATGATGGCCACGGTGCGGGCGCGGACCGACAGCGCCCGGGTGAGGCGGCCGTAGCCCAGCCGGCCCAGGACTTGGCCGAGCCCACCGAGCCCGAGGGCCCATGCGGCTTCGGTGGTGGTCAGGCCGCGTTCGATCAGCAACGGCACCTGGTTGACCACGACCGCGAACGCGGCGAACGTGGCCAGCGCCACGGTCACGATCAGGACCCGGAACGCGCGGCTGCGCACAACGTCAGCCGGGGCATGGGCGGTCGCCCCGACGGCTTGCTCGGGCGCCGGCCATGGCCCGCGCAGTCCGAGTAGGTGGGCTGGGATGGTCACGGCGGCCAGCACGACGGCCAGCGTGAGGTAGGTGTCGCGCCAGCCGAGCGGTCCCAGCAGTGCCGCGGTCAGCGGCGCGAACACGGTGCTGGCCAGCCCAGCCAGCAGGGTCACCGCGGTCAGCGCGGTCACTCGCCGGGGCCCCCACCAGCGGGTCAGGGCTGCGAACGCCGGCGCGTAGAGGGTGCCGGCCATGGCGATCCCGGCCAGCACCCACCCGGCGAAGAACAACGGCAATGACGGTGCCAGCGCGATCCCGACCACGGCCGGCACAGCCAGGATGGAGCCGGTCGTCATGACCGGCCGCGGACCGAACCGGTCGATCCAGCGCCCGGCCGGGATCCCGACCAGGGCCGACACGACCAGCCCGGTGGAGAAGGCCGCGGTCAGCGCGGAGATCGACCACCCGGTGTCGCGCGCGATCGTTGGCGCCAGCACCGGGAAGGCGTAGTAGAGCACTCCCCAGCTGACGATCTCGGTCACGCACAGCACCACCAACACCCGGCGCAGCCCGAACTCGCTCAGTCCAGACTCGCTCAGCCCGGACTCGCTCAGCCCGCCGGCTACCTCGTGATCAGCCTTCGATCGCGCCACGGCTCCCTCTCCACACGCGCCAGTCGACGGTCAGGACCGGGTCGGTGCCCCGATACCGATGCTGACCGGCTCCGGGGCGCCGCAGCAGCCGCCGGCATCAGCGGTCGCGGCCTCGTCGAACACGCCGGCGCCGCCGCACACCCCGGTGTCGGGCAGGACGAGCTCGACCCGGTCGGCGGCCTCCTGATCCCCGGCCAGCGCGGCGGCGACGGAGCGGACCTGCTCGTAGCCGGTCATGGCCAGGAACGTCGGGGCGCGACCGTAGGACTTCATCCCGACCAGGAACACCCCCGGCTCGGGCTGGGACAGCTCGCGGGCGCCGTGCGGGTACACGGTGCCGCAGGAGTGCACGTTCGGGTCGATCAACGGGGCCAGCTCGCGCGCGGCCTGCAGGGTGGGGTCGAGGTCCAGGCGCACCTCCGAGAGCCACGACAGGTCCGGCCGGAACCCGGTCAACACCACCACCTCGTCGACCGGGTCCAGCCGACGCCCGTCCAGCGACTCCAGCACCAGGCCCTGACCGACCGGTTCGACCGCGACCGTGCGGAACCCGGTGACGGTGCTGATGTGGCCGGCCTCGACAGCCGCGGCCGCCCGCAGACCCAGCGCGCCGCGCGCCGGGAGCTGGTCGGATTCTCCGCCGCCGAAGGTGTCGCCCACCTGGCCGCGGCGCAGCAGCCAGTCCACGTGCGCGCCCGGCTCGTCCCGGGCCAGGTCGGCGAACGCGACCAGCGCCGTCAGCGCCGAGTGCCCGCTGCCCGCCACCGCGATCCGCTTCCCCGCATAGCGGGCCCGCACGCCCGGGTCGGCGAGGTCGGGGACCTGGTAGCCGATCCGCTCGCTCGCGGCCTTCTCGCCCAGCGCCGGCAGACCATCCGCGCCGAGCGGGTTCGGTGTCGACCACGTCCCGGACGCGTCGATCAACCCGCGCGCCAGAATCCGCTGCTCGCCGTGCCCCGGCAGCCTGCCAGCGAGCTGAATCCCATCCCCGCAGACCGCGCTGGAACCAGCGGCACCGCCGCGCCACGAGCTCCTCGGCACCGTCGTCGTCGGCGGGGAGGTCGTCGATGGGGAAGAGCACCGGTGGCGGCCGGTCCATCTCCCCGATCACAGCCGCCCGCGAGGGTCGACCTCGGCTGCCGAGGCAGCCAGACATCGTCCGAACACCTCCTCGCGAGCTGCTCAGCGATCTGCTCAGACGGGCTGACCTCGGCGGAGTCGTCCCGTGCGACGCTGCCACCACGACCCGCACGGCCGGAGCCGGCGGCTGTCGACCGGTGCCAGCGGGCAGAGGGTCGGCTCGGCCCAACCTGGCCTGGCCCAGGTGCGCCGCAGGAGACGGTGCGTGTGCGCCCCCACGGTCAGCGTCGCCTGCTCGATCGTGTCACGCGCTCCCTGGGGCCTCGCACCGGCGAGCACCCTTGCGGGGTGCGCGCACAACACGGTCAGGGCGCCTGATCGAACGTGAGGAACGGACCTGCCCCGGGAACCGGCGGCTTCCCCGCGGCGAGGGAGATCAACGCATCGGCCGCCTCTCGGCTGGTCTCGGGCGTGCCTGCCGCAGCCATGCGGCTCATCCGCCCAGCGACCAAGCCGGCGAACAACGGAGTGGAGAACGACGTGCCGCTCCAGCGGGCCATCCCTGTGAAGGTCACGCTCGATCCTTTGCGTGGAGGCTCGGTGTAGGTGTAGCGGCCTTCGGCGAAGGCGTTGATCATCCCGTCGCCGAGTGTCCAGATGTTGACCCAGTCGCCGTAGTTGCTGAACCATGCCCGGCTCAGTTGGTCGAACGCGAGCGCGCCGACGCCGTAGACCGACTCGTCGGCGGCGGGATGGAAGGGGCGTGTGGTGTAGCCGTTTCCGGCTGCGGCGATCAGGATGGTCCCGCGGTTGTCCTCTTCCTGGAGCCGTTCGGCGAACACTTGCGCCGTCAGGAGGGGTTGATCTGCGCGGGTGTGCCCACCTGCCGAGAGGCTGATGATGTGCGGCCCGTCATCGAGTGCGGCAGTGAGGTTGGCGAAGACGAAGGACTCCAGGTCCGCGCCGGCGAAGCGGAACGCGTCGGTGACCGTGAGGGTCGTCGCCGGCGCGGCACAGCGGGCCACACCCGCGCAGAAGGTTCCATGTGCGGCGTACTCGCGCAGCACTGCCGGAGGCCCGACTTCCACGTTCGGATCGAGTTCGCCTGAGACGACGGCGCTCGGGCCGAGCTCGCTTGCCGCCGGGGCGAGCCACGTGTGCGTGGCGTTGGGGGGCTTCTCCGCCAAGCCCCTGTCCGGGATGTAGATCTTCACCCCGGCGCCGGCCGTGCCGGCGACTTGAGGCGGGTACGGTTCGTGCCCGGGTATCGGATCGGGCTCTGACGCAGGACAGTTCGTCACGCTGCCTGGCGTGATCGACAGCAGGTGGTCGGGCGTCACGGTACCCACGCCCAGCTCCGGGTCGAGGAGGTCGAGGGCTGCAGGCACCTCGAGCTCGCCGGAAGTCAAGACGGTGATCTGCGCCATGCGATCAGGTGAGTCCAGGACTTCGACACCTGGGATCAGCTGCTCGATCAGATCTCTGACCTGCATGTCCTGATTCTCGTACCTGATCTGGCTGTTGTAGACGTCAGTGCGGATCAGCATTCGACCCACGGCGTACTGGAAGTGCACATCGCGGCGCATGTAGGGCTCGGCCGCAACCTCGATGCCGTCCGCTCGGTTCGCCGTTGCGGCGACGATGAGCCCGAACTGGGCTCTGAACACGTCGTCGCCCATCGTTGTGTAGTCCGCTGGCATCGCCGACCTCCCCCTGAGAACCCATTGGCAATGATGTCGAGCATCGAATTGAGCTGCAGATACGCCATACTGGAACCGACATGGACAGTCGCGCATCGACCGAACTCGTGGTTGATCCGCTCGGCCTGCTGCCGTTGGCCGTCTCGCAGCCCCAGCAGGCGCTGCGGCTAGCCGAGCAGGTGCTGGCCGGGCGGCCCGCTGCCGTGGAGTCCTCCGTGGCGCATCACGCGATCGGGATCGTCCTGCGCGACTTCGGTGACCTGCACGAATCGATTCGGCATCTTCGCCTCGCGCTCCGCTTCGCCCGGGTCGGCGGATCGACCGCCCGGGAAGCCGATGTGCGCGCCACGCTCGGGATCGCGCTGGTGTTCTCGGGCAAGGCGGCGCAGGGACGATCAACCCTCGACCTCGCCGTCGCGCTGTCGCGGGGAAGTGCCCGTGGGCGGATCCTCATGCGGCGAGGCAGCAGCCTGTTGACCCTCGGCGAGTACCCGGAGGCACTTCGAGACCTGGATCGCGCCGTCACGATCTTGCACGAGGCACACGACCGGCTCTGGGAACCGCGTGCGCTCACGGCTCGGGCGTTCGTCCAGCTCGGACTGGGGTTGGTCGATCGGGCACGATCCGACCTCGCCGCCGCAGAACGGTTGCTCGCCGAGGGCGGCCAGCTGCTGGAGTCGGCACGCGCGCGGGAGAACGCCGGAGTCCTGGCCCTCCGCGAGGGCGACCTACCAGCCGCGCTGGCCTGCCTAGACGCCGCCGAGGAGCGCTTCGCCGAACTCGGCGTCGTCAACGTGGCGCTGAGCCTCGATCGCTGTGATGTCCTGCGCGCGGCGGGCATGCCCGCTGAGGCACTCATGGTCGCCGAGTCCGCGCTGCGGTATCTCGACGAGACAGGCGGATCGGCTGTGTGGCACGCGGAGATCCTGCTGGCAGCCGCTGTGTCCGCGTTGGAGACCGGGGATCCGACCACGGCCCGTGACCGGGCGGCAGCGGCTGCACAGAAGTTCCGCAGCCAGGGTCGCCCCTGGTGGCACGTCCATGCGCGACTGGTGGTGGTTCGTGCCCGTTTCGCGCAGGGCGAGGTGTCGACAGCGCTCCTGCGCGCGGCTCGGCGGTGTGTCGCGGACCTGGAGGCTGTGTCGTCCACCGACGCGAGCCTGGCTCATCTGGTCGCCGGCCGGATCGCATCGGGGCTGGGGCGCGACGACGTCGCTCGGGGCCATCTCGCCGTGACCGCGGCCGGACGCGGCCGAGGCGCGCCCGCCGAGCGGGCCCTGGGCTGGCTCGCGGTGGCGGTGCTCGCCGAGATCGACGGCGATACCCGTGGGATCCTGCGCGCTTGCCGCCGCGGCCTCGAAGCCGTTGAGGAGCTGAGAGGTTCTGCGCTGTCCTCCGAGCTACGCGCACACGTCACGCTACACGGCGCCGAGCTCGCCACATTGGCCCTCAGCCACGTGCTCCGCCGTGGCAGGCCACGCGAGCTTCTGCGGTGGAGCGATCGCACCCGCGCGGGCGCGCTCACCCCACCACCTGTGCGGCCTCCAGCGGATCCGCAGATGCGCGGTGAACTGGCTGCGCTGCGGGAGATCGCCAGTCGGCTCACCGATCCCGGTGCGGGTGCGGCGACGTTGCGTCGGCAGCGGGCACGGCTCGAGCGCACTATCCGGGCCCGCGCACTGCGCACGTCTGTGGCCCGCCGCGCCGGACCTCCGCGACTGGACATCGAGTCGTTGTGCGCTGAGCTTGGTCCGGCACGGCTCGTCCAACTAGTCGACGTCCACGGCGAACTGCACGTGCTCGTCGTTGCCGAAGGGCGGGTCCGTCGCTTCCAGGCCGGGAGGACGGCCGCCGCCCGGCGCGGGATCGAGATGGTGCGATTCGGGCTTCGTAGGATGGCGCACGGCCGCGGCACCATCGAACAGCTCGAGGCGGCCGGATCGGCGTTGATGTCCGCATTGCTCGCTGCAGCCGCCGAGCACCTCGGCGGAGACGACTTGGTCATCGTGCCGCCAGGGGTGCTGCATGCAGTGCCGTGGGCGGTTCTTCCCGTCCTGCGCGACCGTGCTGTCAGCGTCGCGCCGTCCGCCACGGCCTGGCTTCGCGCACGTCGAGGATCCGTCGCGCCGGCGGATCGGATCGTGCTGGTGCACGGCCCCGGACTCTCCGCGGCCGGTCCGGAGGTGGCAGCGCTGGCCGCCGCCTACCCCGGTGCCGACGTGCTGGGCGCAGGGAGTGCCACCGTGGACAACGTGCTAGGGGCTTTGGACGGCGCAGGGCTCGCTCACATCGCAGCGCACGGCCGGTTCAGGGCCGACAGTCCCCTGTTCTCAGCGCTGCAGGTGGACGACGGTTGGCTGACCGTGCACGACCTGGAGCAACTGCAGCATGCACCCCGCCGGCTCGTCCTTCCGTGCTGCGACTCCGGACTGCTCGCACCGGCGGGGACCGACGAGCTGCTCGGTCTGATCAGCTCCCTGCTGCCGCTGGGCACCGCTGGCGTGATCGCGGCCGTCGTCCCGATCGACGACACCGTCACCGCGACACTGATGACAAGACTGCACGAGCACCTGCGTGCCGGGGCCACTATGGCCGAGGCGCTCCGACGGGCCCGTCCGCTTGACTCCGCCGATCCGGTCGAACTCGCCACTGCCTGGTCATTCGTCAGCCTAGGTGACGGCTGAGCGCACGGCGAGCGAAGGTCAATGATCGCCTTCTGGCGCGCCTGCACGAGGTTGTCGCAGTGGCGTCCATCAGCGTGGTGTGCCGTAGGCCCTGGTAGGGAGCGTGGCGTTGGCGGGTAGGCCGGTCACCGCGTGAACTGTGAGTGTGTCCTGCAGCGTTTCCGGGTGGGAAGCGCTCAGGCTCGGCGGTGGTGTCGGGGACTGACTCTCGCGTGATCTGGCCGTTGCGGCGTGCCGTTGCAGAAGACTTGTCGAGCCTGTCAAGATTTCGGCTCTGGCTCAGAAGAGGTGGTCGGCCCGACGTGTCTCGTTTGGGTGACAGGCGCCAGTCTGTCATCGTCACCGCCCGTGCGTTCGTGATCTTGCCGCCATTCTGTTCCCTGAGCTGTCTGCCGTGGTCATCGAGGAGGTCGAGGACACCGGCGCCGTCGTGCGGCTGCGCGCGCGGACAACCGTTCCCGACGGTGTCTGTCCGAGCTGCGGCCACGGATCCCGACGAACGCATGCCTGGCACGTGCGGCGCTTGGCCGATCTACCCGTGGCCGGCCGCAGCGTCGTTATCGACCTGCGGGTCCGGCGCTTGACCTGCGACAACATGGACCCGAGCCGGGCACGCGATGATCGACCGCGAGCTCTATCTGCCCCACTCCTGGGCCGAGGATCCCGATCGGCGCGCCGAAGCTGGGGTGCCCGCCGAGGTCGAGTTCGCCACCAAACCGGCCCTGGCCGCGACCATGATCACGCGTGCTGTGCAGGCGGGGGTTCCGGCCCGGTGGGTGACCGCCGACGAGGTCTACGGCGCCGACCCGGACCTACGCGCCGAGATCGAGAGACTGGGCCTGGGCTACGTCCTGGCGATCGGCTGCAACCGGCGCGTGGCTACTCATGGCGGACTGATGCGCGTCGACGCCATCGCCGCCGCACTGCCCGAACGCTGCTGGCAGCGATACTCGGCCGGGGCCGGAGCGAAAGGCTGGACCGTTCCCGATCTTGTAGACACTCGGTCGTAGACTGCCGCTGATCGCAGCGGAGGGGATCGCGTGGCGACACGCCGACACTTCACCCAGGAGTACAAGGATCAGGCCGTTAGCCTCGTCCTCGATTCGGGCCGAACCATTGCCGAGGTGGCAAAGAGTATCGGCGTCCACGAGATGACGTTAGGCAAGTGGGTGAAGAAGGCACGAGAGTCCGGTCGGGTTCCCGACTCGAACCTGTCCGAGCCGGAGCGGGCCGAGCTGGAACGGCTCCGCAAGGAGAACGCTGTCCTGCGGATGGAGCGCGACTTCGCAAAAAAAGTGGCGACCTGGTTCGCGAAAGAACAGCCGTGAAGTACGCGGCGATCGCGGACTGGGCACCCGAGGGCGAGTTCACCATCACCTTCATGTGCGAGCAGCTCGGAGTGGTTCGCCAGGGCTACTACCGGTGGCTGGCCAGCGGGCCCACCCGGCGCGAGCGCACCGACGCCGAGCTCACCGACACGATCCGGGCCATCCACCGCGACCTGCACGGCGATCCGGGTGTGCGCCGGGTCTGGGCCGAGCTGGTCGTGCGCGGTATCCGGATCGCGCGCAAGCGGGTCTGGCGCCTGATGCGCGCCGCTGGCCTGCAGGGACGTCACCCGCGCGCCTGGCGCAAGACCACCATCGCAGGTCTGCGGCCCATCGACGCGCCCGACCTGATCGGGCGCGACTTCACCGCCGATGCGCCCGACACCCGCTGGTGCGGCGACATCACCTACACCCAGACCGTCGACGGCTGGGCGTACACCGCGACCGTGATCGACCTGCACTCGCGCAAGGTCGTCGGCTACGCCGTGGCCGATCACCTCCGCACCAGCCTGATCATCGAAGCCCTCACGGCCGCGCTCCTCACCCGCCGACCCGCTGAGGGTGTGATTTTCCACAGCGACCGCGGCTGCCAATTTACGTCGAGCGAGTTCGCCGAATTCTGCGCAGAAAACGGTGTCGTTCGGTCCATGGGTCGGCGCGCCACCTGTTTCGACAACGCTGTTGCCGAGTCGTTCTTCGCCACCTACAAGAAGGAACTCATCCACACCCGACCGTGGACCGACGTCGCCGAGGTTCGGCAGCACACATTCCTGTGGATCGAGGGCTACTACAACCGACGCCGGCGACACTCCACACTCGCATACTTGACACCCAACGAATACGAGCTAGGATTCAGAGAACTAACCGACCTGGCAGCCTAAATCGGTGTCAATAAAATCGGGAACACTCCAGGCCCACGAGTTTATGACTGGGCCTGGATCGCGTTGGCCGAGAACGAGAGTCCGGACGAGGGCCCGGGTGCCCCTGGCCAGCACGGGTTGTTGATCCGCCGCCATCCCGGCCATCGTGAGCTGGCGTTCTACCGCTGCTCCTCCCCGAATCCGGTAGGGCTGCCCGAGCTGGTCCGGGTCGCCGGCGCGCGCTGGAGCGTCGAGGAGTCCTTCCAGTCGGCGAAGGGCCTGGCCGGGCTCGATGAGCACCAGGTCCGACGCTGGGTCTCCTGGCGGCGCTGGACGTTGATCGCGATGCTCGCCCACGCCCTGCTCGCAGTGCTCGCCGTGACCGAACGAGCCAGCGATCCGGCACCGGACGGGCTGATCCCGTTGACCTGCAACGAGATCGCACGCCTGCTCAACCGGCTCCTCCTCGACCCTGCCCGCCGCCTCGCCAACGCCCTGACCTGGACACACTGGCGCAGACGCCACCAACACCGCGCCCGAACCAGCCACTACCGCACCCGACCCGAAACATGATCACGATCTCCGGCTGGAGTACTAGCCCGCCACCCCCGCTTCCACCTGCACTTCACCCCGACCAGCAGCTCCTGGCTCAACCTCGTCGAACGCCTCTTCGCCGAACTCACCACCCGAATGCTGCGCCGCGGCGTCCACCGCAGCGTCGCCGAGCTCGAAGCCGACATCCGCACCTGGATCCGACACTGGAACGACAACCCGCGCCCCTACATCTGGACCAAAACCGCCGAAGACATCCTCGACTCGATCGGCGCCTACTGCCAACGACTTCTTAAGACAACTAACGACTCGGGACATTAGATCGTGCGGACGGGGAGGATCTGGTCGAGCGCGGCGATTTCCAGCTTGTTCGCGAGCGGTCCGTCGTGGGGGACGACGATCTCGACGAGCTGGTCGGCGAAGGTCAACAACACCTGCATGGCTGAGCTGTCGAAGAAGGAGCACTGGGTCAGATCGACTGCGACACGCGGGTGTTGGTAGAGCGCGGTGGCCAGCGCGGAACGGAACTGACGCGCGGTCATGACGTCCACGTCGCCCATCGCCTTGAGCGTTGCGGTGTCCTCACCTACCGAGGTCGAGATGCGCAGACCTCGCACGTCACTCTTCCGTCAAATCGTCGTGGCTTTCCTACCGCGGATCTACCTCGCTCGTCGGTGTTCCAAACGCGCGCTGCTTTCCGGTCCTTCAGCGCGTGCCGCACGGCCGGACAAGCAGGGCGCTCCCTCGGCTCCAAGATCCGTCCCGCCGACTCCGAGGACAGCGCAGGGTGCGGCAGCGCCCTGTCAGGGCACGGCAGGATGCTGCCGTGCCGCGCCGCGGGAGGGGTGCGCCGCGGAGGCCCGACGTACGGGCCGATGGGACGCCGGAACAGCCTCGAAGCGGAGGATCTGGACTGCATGGACTGTCATGGGTCTGATGGTCGGCGCCCGTCGTTTGCTCGGAACGGTTGCGGGTAGCCCACCGGGTTGGAGGCTGCTGTTGAGTTCCTGGGAGCGGTCTCCCAGCTCGGCTGGCGCAACCCGTTGCCAGCTGGGCTGTTTTCCCTGCCTTTGAGGGCACCACCTCTGTCAGACTCCGCGCCATGACCCAGCATGATCCGGAGGCGGTGCGGAACGTGCTGGTGGTCACCACGACGGTCACCGACGCAACGGCGGCGATCGCAGCGGTGGGTGAGGTCGAGCTGGCAACCGTGGGCCAGCTCCGCGACGCGGTGGCCAAGGCCGTGGACTCCTACGAGCGCATCGTTGTCGATCTGACTGCCACCAGCTACCTCAGCAGCACCGGTATCCAGGTCCTGTTCCAGTTCGCCGACCAGTTGGCCGAGGTCATCGTCGATGGCCATCACGGGCTGGTCGCGCGCGTCCTGCAGCTCACCCACCTCGACCAGGTCGTAGCCGTCCGAGCGGTCGAGCAGGGGTCAACCCCTCTCTGCCAAGATCATCTGAGACAGCTCGAAGTCAGCGGTTCACAGCAGAGGGCGTGATCGGAGATCCTGGTGCTCGTGTCATCGGAGGAGCGTCGCGGTGCGGCGGCCAGCAGCGGCGGTGGGTCGGCGGCGGGTCCGCGGTCGGCGGGTGGTCCGTCACCGCGTCCGTCGCGTCGGTCGTTCAGCGCGGAGTACAAGCTGGCGATCGTGGCGGAGTACGAGTCCGCGCCGAACGGTGAGAAGGGCGCGGTCCTTCGCCGCGAGGGCTTGTATTCGTCGCATGTGATCGAGTGGACCCGCGCCCGAGACGCTGGCGCGTTGGAAGGTGTGGCCGATTCCCGGCGGTCGGAGAAGCGACCGAAGCGCTCGGCGGAGACAGCCGAGTTGGAGCGACTCCGGGCCCGGAATGCGAAACTCGAAGCGGACTTGACGAAGACGCGGACGGCGTTGGACATCATGGGAAAAGCGCACGCGCTCTTGGAGCAGCTGTCCGAGAGCGCGGACGACCGGGAACCGTCGGCGTCGCGGAAGAAGCGTTGAACGTCGCGTTTGACCGGTTGCGCGCTGCGGAGGTGTCTGTCGCGGCGGCATGCTCGTTGACTGGCCGGTCGCGGGCCACGCACTACCGCCGGGTCGACCCGTCCGGGGTGGGCATCGGGCCGCTGCACGGCCCGCACCGGCCCCGCCGGCTCCCGCCGTCGACGATCACCGACGACGAGCGTGCCGCCGTGCTGCAGGTGCTGAACTCCGAGCCCTACCGGGACCTGGCGATCCCGCAGGTCTGGGCCCGAGAGCTCGACGAGGGCAGGTTCTGGTGCTCGCAGTCGAGCATGTATCGGATCGCCCGCGATGCCGGGCAGAGCCGGGAACGGCGCGCCCAGGCCACCCACCCGCCGCGTGTCCGCCCGGAGTTGCTCGCCCGCGGCCCGAGCCAGGTGTGGTCCTGGGACATCACCGCGCTCAAAGGCCCCCGCAAGGGTGAGTGGTACAAGCTGTACGTGGTGCTCGACATCTTCTCCCGCTACGTCGTCGGCTGGTTGGTCGCGAATGCCGAGGACGCAGTCGTGGCGAAGGACTTCCTCGCCGACGCCGTCGCCCGCAACCACGTCATCCCGCAGACGATTCACGCCGACCGGGGCGGGTCGATGACCTCCAAACCGGTATCGGAGATGCTGATCGATCTCGGGATCAGCCGGTCGCACTCGCGGCCGAGATGCTCGAACGACAACCCCTACTCCGAGGCGCAGTTCAAGACGCTGAAGTACCTGCCCGATTTCCCGGACCGGTTCGGGTCCCTCGCTGATGCCCGCGAGTTCTGCGAGCGGTTCTTCGCCGCCTACAACCACGAGCACCGCCACTCCGGGATCGGCATGCACACCCCGGCGTCGGTCCATTTCGACACCGCGACCGAGATCCGGGCCCATCGTCAGGCCACCCTCGACCGCGCCCACGCGCGCCATCCCGAGCGGTTCAGCCGCCGGCCCAGCCCGCCACGCCTACCCGAGCAGGCGTGGATCAACCAACCCGTCCTGCAGCCAACCCAGTAAGATCAACTGTCTCAGTTGACTTGACAACTACCGAACGACCGCTCGAGACAACGGCGCGCGCTGAGTGCCGTAGGCGGCGCGCTAGAGACCGCCGGTGCGTGGGACTGGTCCGCTGATGACGCTCAGCTCGGTTCCGTTGGCAAGGGTTTGCACGTCGAGGCGGTCGACGAGATGACGGATGAGGGCGAGTCCCATGTGGTGCTGACCGTCGTCGAGCTGGGGCTGCCAGCGGCCCCAGTCACGCACCCACAACCGGACGTGGCGGTGTACGCCGATGGCCTCGATCCGGGCAGCGACCGCGAAGTCGCCTTCACCTTCGGCTGGGTATGCGTGCAGGACCGCGTTGGTGCATGCTTCGCTGACGGCGGTCACCAAGTCGTCGCGGTCCTTGGTCGGCCAGGAGTGCTCGGCCAACACGCTGGCCCGCCGCGGGCGATCCGGCGGGTGATGGTGTTGATCGCGGCCCAGCGGATCATGGCCTCGGAGATGGCGGGATCGCGTTCGTAGTCCCGGGCCAGGCGGCGGTGTGCGGTGATCCAGCTGAACGTGCGCTCCACCGCCCAGCGGCGTGGGATGACCGCGAAACCGCGCTGATCAGCGGGCTTGCGCACGATGTGCAGGGTGGTGCGCAGGATCGTGTCGGCCCAGCCGAGGAGCCGGCCGGCGAAGGCGCCGTCGGCGAAGACAAACCGGACCGGAGTGCGCAGGTAGGTATCGAGCAGGACGGGCTTGGCGCCGTCTCGGTCCTGCAGCCCGGCAGACAGGACCACGACGCACAGCAGCAGTCCGAGGGTGTCGGTGACGATGAACCGCTTCCGGCCGTTGATCTTTTTCCCGGCGTCGTAGCCACGGGTGTCGCGCCCGACGGTGTCGGCGCCCTTCACGCTTTGCGAGTCGATCAGCCCAGCGCTGGGCTCGGGGTCGCGACCCTCCTGCACGCGCAACTGCCCGCGGACCACCGGCAGGATCTGCTCGGTCACCTTGGCCTGTTCCCACTGGTTGAAGTACCAGTACACCGTCTGCCAGGGCGGGAAGTCGACCGGGAGCTGTCGCCACGAGCATCCCGTCCGCACTACGAAGAGAATTGCGTCCACCACTGCCCGGCGCGGGTGCTTCTCCGGCCGACCACCGGTCCGCACATCGGGTAGCAGGGGTTCGATCAGCTCCCACTGCTTGTCACTGGTGTCGGACGGGTAGCGCTGTTTGCGTGATGCCATCCACCCCAGAGTTGATCAACTGACCGCCGACGTCACGGAGGCGCACCGAGCCTTCTCAAAACACGCTCTGAGACACATACACGACGATCGAATGTGCCTCATTTACCGCGGTGCTCTCGAACTTGCAGTGGCGCTCGCTGTCCGCGGCAGGCTCGATCTGGCCGCGCTGCAGGTACTCGGTCGCTGGCATCAGTGTGCACGGATCAGCACCAACGAGCCGGGCCTGGGCAGGCGTCATCGGTATCGACTCGGCCGTGCCGGCGTCGGGATCCGTGCACGCCAGCAGGGACAACAATGCCAACCCGGTGACAATCGCTGCCGGCCACTTCACAACCATGCAGCGTAGGCGACGTCTGGGGTTCCGGCACCGCGGCGAACCCGTCGTGGCAATCACGGGGCAAGCACCGGAGGTCGAGGCGGCTACGGCAGTTCCAGATCGGCACCGTCGGGTTCCCGAGCATCTCGTCCAGCTCGTCCACCAGATGCCCCAGCGCCTGCGTGAACCGCAGCGGCAAGGGCTGGCCCCGGTGCAGCTCGAACGAGGCCGCGCGCAGCATCCCCGCACACGCATCCCGCACCACCGGCGGTGGCGCCTCCAGCTCGGCGAGCACCCCGGCCGCGCGGCCCACAGCGTGCACCCCGGATTCCTTTGATGCGAACATGCGTTCGAGTCTGATGGTAAGGTGGGTGCACGTCCTCGAGGGTCGGCGTCGCCCAGGTCTTCGACGTCACGATCACGCGCCCCATCGGGCCGCCCCTGGTCAGCAGGAAACCGGCAGTGGGACTCGGGTTCCTGGGCGACGAGTTCCTCGTGCGGAGCCACCGGACCGATGCGTCCGACACCCGCATCGTGCTCACCGGCTTGCAGGACGGCCGGGAACACGTCGTTCTCCCGCTGCCGAGCTGGATGGATTTCGAGGCCGTGCTTCCCGGCGACGGCCGGCTCAACGTGTTCGGTGAAGGAGGGGGCAGGCCGTTTCGCTTCCCGCTGACCGCCGACGCGGGGTGACCGATCTCTGCCGCCTCGCCGACCGCCCGTTCACCGCGACGGAGCGCAGGTTGCTCCCGCCCGGGATCGACGCGGAGGGCCCGTGCCGGTCCTGAGGGCCGACACGGACGGCTCCGCCGGTCGATGTACCCGGAGCTGCTCGGTGGAGGTACCGACCGCGACCTGGCGGCGGCCGCTGCGTCGGCGCGTGGGCAGGTGCTAAGGAGTCATCGGTCCGGGCCGTGGCCGGCGAGAACCAGGGCGCGCGACCCACCCGGGATGGGCTTGTGTCCGATCGCGGTCCGTTCCAACTCGAGCCGTGGGCGACCGGTCAGCCGTCGTGGGGCCTTCGCCGAGCAGTTCGGCCACGACTTCCGGTGACGGCGATCCCGGTACTCGGCGCCGTCGACGAGATCGCCGGCCTGTCGGTCGCATTCACCCACAGCGGCGCAACACTCCCGCTCATCGCCGGCGAGATACTCGCACACGAGATCACGACGAGCACGCCGCACCCCGATGCTGGCGCCCTTCAACCCCCGCCGCTTCAGGTGCGGAGAGAACGCAGGCTGACCAGTCGCCGATCACAGTAGAAAGACATCGTCGACGCCCCTCCGATCCCGGCAAGGCATCGTCATCGGGTTGACGAGCTACTTGTCGAGGCGGGCAGGCGCAGCACCGGCGAGTTGACCTACGTCGGCCACGGCTACCTGGCGGCGGCCGGTGAGGGTCGGGTGCGGCGCTCGGCGCCGGGACGATGAACTGCACGCTCTGCAGGGAGTCGCCGGCTCGACGGGCAGCGCCAGATGCGCCGGGTGCACGAGGTAGGCCTGGAAGTCCTCGACGCTCACGAACTCCGTGCCGATGGCTTAGTCGGCGTCGGTCAGCCGTTCGCCCAGGTCGGGCCCCTGCCTCGTGCGGAACGGGAAGCACGTCCACAAGCGCTACGCCGATCTCTGCAAGGTCGACGGGTGCTGCACGCGCTGCACGTGGCCGGCGCGGACGCCTTCCTGCTCCTCGCGGCCGTCGAGGCGCCACGGCGTTGCGCGACATCGTGCTGGAGCACATCACGGTGCAACCCGTCGTGCGGCAGACCGAGAGCCAGCTCGTCTTCGAGCGCCGCGCCTCTGATCCGGGCGTCCGGCGCCGATCCGCACTGGTCGCCTTCTTCGGTAGGGGTACCGACCCGGCCCCTGCATGGTCGGACCACGGCGCCGGACGAGGACCACACCCCGTCCGGGCCGGCTCAACGGGGAAGGAGTCAGGGGACATGGTTCGACAACACCCGACGCGGAGGTCGTCGCCGGCGGCGCCCTCCGGCTGGGAGGGATCGCGGTGACTGGGCAACGGAGGGCCACCGGGCACACGCGCGGCCGCGCCGACCGCGTCCGGCTGTCCCGCGCCCGATCGACACCCGCCGGACTGGCGTGGCGGTTCACGACCACCGCCGCGATCGCCGGCGGCGCGTTCCTCGTGTGGGGCGGCGGAGCGGCGGGCGATCCGGCCACCCAGATCAGCGGCGAGGTGGCCGGCTTCCCCGTGACCGTGCGGTCGGAGCAGGTCCGCCCGGTCGCACACCGTTCCACCACCGGTGCGGCCACCCGGGGCGACGACGGCTCGGACTCGAAGTCCTCGATCGGCGCGAGTGCGGCTGCCGCGTCGGGACGCAGCAGCGCGAAAGGCGAGTCCAAGGGCACGTCGAAGCCCCGGTCGTCGGCGTCGTCATCGATCGGGCGGTCGGCCGCGGCATCGACGAGCAGCAGCCGTGCGACGGGCGAGTCGAAGGGGAAGTCGACACCGAAGTCGAAGACCAAGGCGAAGTCCAAGGCGAAGTCCAAGGCCGAGCCGACCTCGAAGGCCGAGACGAAGGGCAAGGCGAAAGGCGAGGCGAAAGCCACGACCTCGTCCATCGGTCGCAGCGCCGCAACCGCCACCCGCAACACCGGCACCACACACACCAAGGCCCAATCGGTCACCACCCGCAAGACCACGACCGCCGCACCGTCGACGTCCATCGGCAGCAGCGCCGCAACGACCGCCCGCGCCACCACCACGACGAACTCGACCGCGAAGAGGACTGCCGAGGTCCGACCGGTCTCCACGACGACGACCAGGACCGCTGCGACGTCGACGTCCATCGGTCGCAGCGCCATGGCCGCCACCGTCGCGAGGAACGGCACGAAGGCCAAGCCGATGTCGAAGGCGAGCCGGTCGGCGACCGCACCGACCTCGATCGGCCGCAGCATCGCCACCGGCGCCGCCGGCAACCTGAAGGCGACCCCGAAGACGAAGCGAGCGATGTCGATCGGTCGCAGCGCCGCTGCGGCGCTGACCGGGGGCGGGGCGAAGGGCGAGCCGTCGTCCTCGATCGGGACGGGCGCCGGGCAGCGCGCTGCCGGCCTGAACTGCTTCGGTTCGCCGATCAGGTGTCTGACCACCGTGCCCGTGCAGAACCCGATCACCAACCGGTTCTCCCCGCTGACCACGTTCTTGACCGCGCGCGAGGAGCGGACCTTCCTGGCGATCCACCGCCAGCAACTGATCGACAACTATGACGACGGCAGCCTGCCGATGCTCTTCCGCCCCTTCAGCTACTCGTGCACGGGTGTGACCCTGCGCTGCGAGGCGCTCGGGATGACGTTCGGCGGTGACCTGGGCATCGCCCGGTACCACCGCTACTCACCCGGCACCCCGGCCGACATCGGGTACCGCGCATACGCCGCCAACCGCCGGACCGAGGGCATTGAGAGCGGCTTCGCGAAGTTCGTCACGGGAGCGGCGAAGACCGCAGAGGGCTATGCACCGCATCCGGTGGCGAAGGCCGGCGGCGCGCTGGTCGGAGGGCTCCTCAGCTTCACCGAGAGCAACGTGCTCGAGGACCAGCGGGCCATGCGGGCCGTTAACTACGCTAGCGCCGTGGCGCACTGGCGCGCGACGCCGGGGATGGTGGACAGCTGGCGGGCCCTGACGGTGGTCGAGCAGACGCGCAACGACCTCGTCATATCGAACAAGAAGCTCGGCAAGCAAATGCTGAAGTCGACCGAGGACCCGCCGATCCCGGACAAGGAGTCGCGGATCCCGGGCAAGGACACGCCGAAGGTTCCGGCGCCCGTGGGTCGAGGTCCGCGGTAGGAGGTCACCCAGGTCACCCTCAGGGCACACAGTCGTTGCCGCGTCGGGCCGCATCCGGCCCGACGCGGTTCGATGCTTGCCGGGTTGCCTGTTCCCCGATCGGCAGAGACGATCACCGGACGGAGGAGGGGATGTGAGCATGCCGAGCAACGCACGTCCGGTGGAGTCGCTGCCGGCGGGTTTGCACAGCCTGGCGCGCCTGCACTCGGACGGGTTGCCGCCGGGCACGCTGTTTCTGCTGTCGGCGCACGGCGGGATGCGGGTGCTGCCCGACGCGGGCTTCACGCTCCGGTTCGGCCGCGACGACACGGAGCGGGCACACGTGTGCGTAGGACGGGGCGACGACGCCGTCAGCCGGGAGCACGGGTTCTTCCGCCACGACGGTCGCCGCTGGCGCCTGCACAACGTGGGGCGGCTACCGATCGTGCTGCCGGGATCCCAGCTGCTGCTCTCGGGGCACGACGTGCCGCTCCCCGCGGCCTACACGCCGCTGTTCATCCGCACCGACACCGGGCGCGAACACCTGCTGGAGGTCCGTGTGACCCGCCGGGAGACCGCTCCGCTGCCGACGGCGGCGGCGTCCCAGGAGACCCGAGCACCGCGCGTGTACGCGCTCGACGAGCGCGATCGGCTGGTGCTGGTGGTGCTGGGCCAGCGCTATCTCCGTCACGAACCCGATCCGCAACCGTTGACGTGGGCGGAGGCGGCGCAGGACCTCGCGGATGCGCGCCCGGGCGAGCGCTGGACCGAACGCATCGTGCAGCACCGCGTGCGCGACGTGCGGCTGCAGCTGTCCGCGCGCGGGGTGCGGGGGTTGGTCGAGGCCGAGGTGCCGCCACCCCTGGGCAACTCGCTGAACCACAACCTGATCATGGCGCTGCTCGGCTCGGCGACGATCGTCCCGCCGGATCTGCGGCTCCTGCGGAGCGCGGATGTCGGTTGAGGTGGATCCCGTGCCGAGGAGCGCGGACCGGCTCGCGCTCGGCCGTGTCGAGCCGCTCAGCCACCGGGAGCGCATCGTGCTCGCCGTCATGGCGCAGCATTACCTCCGCTTCGAGCCCGATCCGCAGCCGGTTCCGCGGTCGATCATCGCCCGGCAGCTGCAGCGGCTGCAGCCCGACGCGGTGTGGTCGGAGCAGCAGGTGACCAGCGTGCTGGACGGCATCGCGCAGCGCTCCAACGTGCGCGGAGCCCGCCTCGACGATGCCGGCCTGACGATCGCCCTGGTCGCTGGCGCCGTTCTGGTGCCGCCGGACCTGCGGCTGCTCGACCCGCCGAGCACGGAGGACAGATGAGCACCGAGGCCGCACCGCCCGCAGCGGTCGGGCAGTACCTGATCGAAGGACGGCTCGGTCGCGGCGGGATGGGCACGGTGTGGCTCGCCCGGCACCGCGTGCTCGGCCACCACGTCGCGCTCAAGCAGGTGCCGATCACCGACGAGCCGCACGCCCGGGAACGCGCCCTCGACGAGGGCCGGCACGCCGCCCGGCTCGACCGCCACCCCGACATCGTCGCGATCATGGACGTCCTGGAGGACGAGCAGCACGTCTGGCTGGTCATGGAGTACGTGCCATCGATGACGCTGGCCGAACTCATCGCGCGGCACGGCCCCCTGGAACCGGGCGAAGCGGCCTGGATCGGGGCGCGGGTGGCCGGCGCCCTCGCCGCGGCGCACGAGCGCGGCATCCTGCACCGCGACGTGAAGCCGCAGAACGTGCTGATCCGCACGGACGGCGCCGTGGTCAAGCTCGGCGACTTCGGCATCGCCCACCGCCAGTCCGATCCGCGGCTGACCTCTGCGGGGACCATCGTCGGCACGCTGTCGTACATGGCGCCGGAGATCGCGCGCGGCAATGCTCCGTCAGAGGCGTCGGACGTCTTCGGGCTCGGCGTCACCCTCCTCCAGGCTGTCGAGGGCCGGGCACCCTACGGCGAGGATGCCGCGATCGAGCGGCTCTACCCGCGCGTCTGCAACGGCCAGCTCATCGAGACCGACCGGGTGCGACGTTCGCCGGAGCTCGCGGGCCTCCTGCAGCGCATGACGCACCTGTTCGACGACGCCCGGGTCGATGCCGAGTTCGCGGCCGACCAGCTGCAGGAGATCGCGACCGCGATGTCGGGCCGGACCCTGGCCGTCCTCGCGGACCACCCGCCGCCCCAGCCGGTGACCGCCTTCGCCGAGCTCGTCCGGGCCGCGCCCGCACCGTCGCGTCGGCCGCGCCGCTACGCGGCGGCCGCGGCCGCCGCCGCGACCGTCCTCGCGACCGGGGCCGGGATCGGCATCGCGGACCCGTTCGGCTGGCGGACCCCCGCCGTCGGCTCCGACGTCGGCTCCGCGTCCGCGGGGGCACCGACGAGCGACCCGGTCGCCGCACCGACCGATCCGTTCGCGGCGCTACCTCCGATCGACGGCCTGTCCCTGGACGTCGATCCGCGCTCCGTGGATCCATGCCGGCTGCTCGACACGGGGGCGCTGCGGGCCGAACCGGCCGTGCCGGGGGTGTCCGGGCTCACCTCGTGCTCGGCGGCGATCGACGACGTCACGGTGTCCGTCGACATCATCCCGACCAGCCAGACGCCGTCCTCGACGGCGCCGCGGCGGCCTACCATCGAGCACGGCCCGGCGACCGTGTCCTTCCTCCAGCAACGCAGATCGCCCACCTCACCGCGGTGCGGGAACAACATCACGCTCGGGGCGGTGAACCTCTACGTCAGCGCGCGGTACACCCGGCAACCAGCGGGGGCGACCGACGACGCGACGACCCGGCTCTGCGCGCTGTCCGACGACGCGACGGCGGCAGCGCTGCGCACGCTCGCCGCGGGCGGCCTCCCCGTGGACCCGAACCGGCGCTCGACCCCCGGCCTGGCCGCGGCGGACGCCTGCGCGGTGGTCGACGAGGCCCGGCTCCCGGAGGCGGTGCCCGGCATCTCCACCCGACGCGAACCCGGGTACGCGGGATGGCGCTGCCTGGTCGGCGCCCAGCAGCGCGGCCGGCCCTTCGCCTCGGTGACCTTTCTGCTCGGCAAACCGGACACGCCGGCCGAGCGGACGGTCGCGAACCTGCCCGCGATCGTCACCCGAGACAGCGGGGTGTTCAACCCGACCGGATGCACCGTCTCGGTGCGCTACCGGCCGCAGGCGGCCTGGGCACCCACCCGCGACGAGCGCGTCGCCGTCGCGGTGGACCTGCCCCAGGACGCGGACGCCTGCGCATCGGCGGTCGCGCTCGCCGAATCCGTCGTCGGCCGCCTCCAACCCTGACGTCCGGCCGCCGCGCGGCGAAGAGATCGGCGTCCGGCCCCCACCTCTGGCGGCTGATCCGGGTTGTACCGGAAGACGTCCGGAGCACCGACCCGGGAGGATCTGGAAGAACGCGATGAACCCTGCGCACCCGAGCGGTCCTCGCATCCGGGTCGCGGTGCGGCCGCGGCCACCGTGCTGTCCGGCTGCTCCACCGATGCCGACGTCGCGTCCCTGAACCTGTCGACCGCCGCCGACCAGTTCGCGCGGAACGGGTGGCGACGGAGTTCCTCGCCCGCACCGCGACCCGGATGCGCTGCGCGTTCGGCATCGGGCGGATCGCGTCGAGCGGTCACCGAGCTCGTCGAGTCGCGGCGGGACGCCGGCCGGGCGCTGCGCGTCCTCCGCTCCGGCAGATCGGGCCGCGAGATCGCGCGAGTCGCCGACGTGTACGCCACCGCTGTACTGCTCGAGCTGTCCGACCTCATCGCCGACGTCGCCGCGGCCGCCGGAGCAGCGCTGGCCCGCCTGCTGGCCTACGACGCGGAGCACCACACCGACCTGGTCGCCAGCCCGCGGGCCTGGCTGGACGCGTTCGGCGACGTGCGGGCTGCCGCCGCGGCGGTCCACGTGCACCGAGCACCTTCCGCTTCCGGATGCGCCGGGTCACCGACTTCTACGGACTCGACCTGGGCGATCACGAGCAGCGGTTTGCCGCCATGCTGCAGCGCGGCTGCTCGCGAGTCAGCCCGCGAACTGCCCGCCGCGTGCCGGCGGGGCGCCGTTGCCGGACGCGGGAGGGCTCAGCAGGTAGGCCGTGCCGGCGGCGTCCTGCACGGTTGCGGTGGCCCCGGTTCCGGTAGGGGTACCGGGACGCGAGCCCTAGCTTCTCAGTAGTCCCGCAACGCCCGGGACCGCGCATGCTGCTCGCTCACCGCGTCACTCGGCGGAGCGGTAGGCGGCGCGCCGCAGCTGGCGAACTACCTGCCCAACCGATCGACGCGCAGCCGGGTCATCCAGGTGAGGGCGTCGCCGTGGAGGTGGCGCCACGACCGAGGAGAGGAAGCGGATGAGCATCGGCATCGCGGTGTGGGAGGGCGAACAGCCCGCGGACGACGACGAGGCGGACCGCGTGTTCGAGGAACTGACGGACCTCTACGACGCCCCCGACGTCGACGCGACCCCGACGCCTCGCCTGGCCGAGTTCGCGGCACGATCGACGAACCGTTCAACTTCCTGCCGCTGTGGTTCGCGATGATGATCGGCTGGAGCTACGCCTCCCTGCTGTGCTGGAAGCTCCGCCGCCTCACCCCCGCCGGCCACCGCAACTGAGACGCTCTTCGGCACCCCTACCGGGGATCTGACCGCACTCTCGCTCCGACGTTCGATGTCGGCGGAGCGGACGCATCCGAACTGCAGGCGCCGCGAGGGTGCACCGAGACCGAGGGGGAACACGGTGAAAGCGGTGACCACAGTAAGCCCGCCGCCTTCTGGAACGTGGTGATCGGCCTCGTGCGGGTCGGACTCGGAGAGTGGTTCGTCCACGTCGTCTTTCCGCGGTTCGGCCCGTTCGAGCGCGGTGACGAATCAGAGCGGCGCCTCCGGACCCGCGGGCGGACCCCGCGACGCACGCTGACAGGTGATCGCATCTCGAGGAAATCGATGACCAGGAGACGAGGGACATGGACGCGGGGAAAGCTCGCAGATTCATCCGGACGATCTTCTTCTGCGCGATCGGAATTGCTGTCCTAGGAGTCGGGATATGGCTGGTCCAGCCTGACGGAATCTACGACGGCCCGATCAGGTGCGGAAACTTCCCGCTCGACATGCGTCCGGGCGATCTCTGCAAAGACCTCGACGAGCACCCGCCGGTGACGTACACCTTCGAACAGGAGGCGGCGATGCAGAGGATCGACCCGCCCGGCGACGAAGTAAGAGGATGGTTCCTGATCGTACTGGGACCACTTCTCGCAGCAGGGGCGATCATGTCCAGGAATGACGAACGGGTATGACCGCATCGTGGCGTCGACGGGTGCGGTCGCGCAGAACCTGGGCGCCGGCGCCGCGTGTCGCGACGCGACCGCGGATCACCAAAAGCCCCCCTCCGGGACCAAGCGGCGTCTTCGCCGAGCAACTCGACGCGTCCTGCACGCCGTTGCTGAGCACGGCAGGAAATCGGATGGGTGGTCCGATACCGGCCCCGTAGAGCGATTTGGGCGTCGACGACGACACCTTCCCGGTGGCGGAACCCCCACCGGGACACGCGCCTCCTGGCCGCGCCGTGAAGATCACCGCTGCTCGCCGATTCCCGTAAGACCCGCCCGGTGAAATGCCCGATGAGCGGGTGTCAACTGGGACACTGCGCGGTGAGCGGACTGCTGATCGGCTACGCCAGGGTCTCCACCGACGAACAAGACCTCACCGCTCAACGCGACGCCCTGGCCGCGCTCGGCGTCGCCCCGGAGCGGGTCTACGTCGATCACGGGCTGACCGGGACCAACCGGACCCGGCCCGGGCTGCGCGAGGCCATGGCCGCGTGCCGCGGCGGCGACGTCCTGGTCGTGACCAAGCTCGACCGGCTTGCCCGATCACTGCCCGACGCCCGCGACATCGTCGCCGAGCTCACCGCCCGCGAGGTCAAACTCAGCCTCGGTGGATCGGTCCACGACCCCACCGACCCGGTCGGCAGACTCCTGTTCAACGTGCTGGCCATGGTCGCCGAATTCGAGTCCGATCTGATCAAGATGCGGACCAGGGAGGGCATTGGTGTGGGCGGGATCCGGGGCCGAGACCATCCCAGAGCCGAAGCCTCCGACGGGGGTCGCCGCGGAAGCGGCGTTGAGGAGGAGCCCCAATACCGCGCCGAACAGCGTCCCATCCGGCCAACGAGGAACGCCGAGGCCATCGGTCCGATCCAGCCGAAGAGGGTGCCGGCCTGTGCAGCCTTCCGGATCACGCCGGCGCGCCCCGGTCCGGTAGTCCTTTGCCGCGAAGCCGATCCGCCGTTCCAGCGCCTGCGTGGCGCCTAGCTCCGGCGCGAGGCGCGGGATGCTCGACGTCGGCGCCGAGAAGTCGACCTCACTGATGACCAGCTGCGGGTCCGCATCGCCGCCGCGCGCATCGAGGAGGCCGGGCGCCGCCGCACATCGCCGACCAGCTCGACGGACCCACCGGGATGCGGCGGCCAAGGCCAGCGCACGGACGCCCATGTCTGGCGCGCGCACGCCGCCCGTCGGACACCGATTCCGTCGATTCGGACGGCTGCGCGCTGGTCTCCTCGATCACCCACGAAATGCGTCCCGCCGTTTCATTGACGAGCCAGTGATCATCGAAAGCCATTGGATAACGGCTGTGGAGTCCGCCTGTTGAGCCGTGACGATGGCGCCTTCTCCGGCTTTCGGGGCGGATTCGCGCGCTGATGCCTATCAAGGTCGTCAAGATCAACATCGATGTCCCCGTAATACTCCGGGACTCGAGTGGCGGCGTTGGACGGTAGACATGTGTCGCTGAACGGTGGTACAGTCCTTCAATCTCGGCGCCTGAGGTGATCGCTCCGAGCTCGTCGCTGACCATTCGCGACGGAGAAGGAGTGGGTGCCCTCGGCGCGGAGGTCGCTGTCTGAGCCGCGACGCGCGCTTCCTTCAGGAACGTATCTCGTACGCCATTGCGCATGACCATCAGTCCCTGTGGTCTGCTCGTGATCCGCACTCGTCTCCTTGTCGATCCGGCCGTTTACCAGGAGCATCCCACGATGAGCACCCGCGACGCCGTCTGCCGCGAGGCCACTGGCCTCACGGCGGACGCGCGTGTCGTCGAGTTGCGACCTGGATTCGCAGACCGGGCGGTGGCTGTTGTCCGCTGGCTGCTCACGGCCGTCGGCACCGCGGTCCTTCTCTGGGCCGGATCGGCGTTGTTGGCAACGTCTGCCGCAGCGGCCGTCGTCGTACCGATGGCCGCGTCGAATTCCGTGAACAAGGGCGGGAGTGGTAACTCCGCTGGGGCCGGCGACAAGAAGGCCGGCGACAAGAAGGCCGGCGACAAGAAGGCCGGCGACAAGAAGGCCGGCGACAAGAAGGCCGGCGACAAGAAGGCCGGCGACAAGAAGGCCGGCGACAAGAAGGCCGGCGACAAGAAGGCCGGCGACAAGAAGGCCGGCGACAAGAAGGCCGGCGACAAGAAGGCCGGCGACAAGAAGGCCGGCGACAAGAAGGCCGGCGACAAGAAGGCCGGCGACAAGAAGGCCGGCGACAAGAAGGCCGGCGACAAGAAGGCCGGCGACAAGAAGGCCGGCGACAAGAAGGCCGGCGACAAGAAGGCCGGCGACAAGAAGGCCGGCGACAAGAAGGCCAGCGACAAGAAGGCCAGCGACAAGACGAATGGGGGTGGCTCGCCGGAGTCCGGACGTGGGGCGATGTCTGGCCGTGGCGACACCTCGACGCGGTCCGTGGGTAACCAACGCAGTATCGGCGACGTTTCCGAGAAGGAGAGTTGGGGCGAAGGCGTCGCTGCGGCAAGGGTGATCCAAGGCAAGGTCAACGCGGTCCGCGCCGCAGTCCGAGATGGCGGTGATGTCCGCCGTGCGGTGCGCGAGCTGGTGAAGACCGCGACTGATCTGATCCCGGGCGACCGTAGGACCCGGGTCGACAGCGACACCCTGCTTGCCACCGCTGACTCCGTCACGGCGTTGCTCAGCCGCGGCGGCGGCGATCGCGCGGGCGCCGCGTCCGACCTCGCGACGCTGAACCACCGTGAGAACTCCGATCCGCGCTGCTCCGGTGGAGCTGCCGCGTGCCCGCGCTCCGGGGACCCGCATACAGTGCAGCTGCTCACGAGCTCCCGGGGCCCGCCACACGACAGCGGCGGTGACGGCGACGCCACGGAGAAGCTGCTCGACGACCGCATCGCTGCCGACAAGGGGGCGAAGGATCTTGCCGCGGCGAAGAAGAAGTTCGCCGCAGGAACGATGAGTGCCGCCGGCTACGCCGCGGCGAAGAAGAAGCACAAGGCTCTCGTAAAGACACTCGCCACGTCCCGCCAGAACGTCGACCAGGACCAGGCCCACCTCGTCGACGAGGTCGTGGACGGCCACTCCGAGCTGAGCACGACGCAGGCTGGGCTGAACGCCGAGGCCAAGAGGGTCGCGGCGGGCAAGGTCAGCGCGGCCACGCACGCGAAGCACGTGGCCGCCTACGACGAGCGCCGCGACGAGGTCTACGCCCAGACCGACGAACTGCGCGCGGCGACCGATCGGGCCGCTCCGACGCCGGGGTCCGAACCCGGTGACGGTGCCGCCGCCGGTTGCGGATCCAGCGGCGCGTTCGTCGAGTGCCGCGCCGAGACCGCGAACGACCGTGGACGGTCCGGCGACCAGCGCGACGCACCGGGGGACAGGTGTGTCGCACTGGCCGGGGTGTCGTCGGGCTGCGGGGTGTCCGCGCGGTCCGGGGATGCGAAGGCGAGTGCGTCGTGCACACTGACCGGGTCGAAGCAGGGCTGTCGCTCCAGCAGCACCAAGGGGGCTGGCGCCGATGCGGTGAGGGCGAACGCGTGGTGCGGGCTCGGTACTGGTGACTGCGGGCAGAGCACCCGCGCGACCAGCGACGGCGCCACGATGGCCTGTGAGTCCGGCAACGGGTGCCGGGGCGACACCACCGGCCCCGGCACCCGCACCGACCGCGACACCGCGACAGCCGCATCCAGGAGACCGGCGGGAACTGCGCCGGGGGAGCGGTCTGTCTTCAGTGCGGCGTGCACTGGTGCGTGCGGCGTGGACGGGCGGGCCGACTGGGACGGCGCCGAAGGCTCCTGCGCCACCGCCGTCGGCACCTGCGACGCCCGCACCACCGGAAGCGGGCCGGCGGCCGGCGCTGCGAGCCCGTCGACGGCGGATCCGGCCGGCACGTCCTCGACTCAGGCCACGGCAGCTGGGCACTGCATCGCCGCATCCGTCGGCTGTGGTCTCGACGCACGGGTTCAGGCCGGTGCGGACGCCTCGGGTGACGCGCATGCCTGGTGCGGTGAGGGCGCGACCGGATGCAGGAGTTCGGCGACCGGCTCGTCGAAGAGCACGCACTCCTCGACGCCGGCGCCGGCGGCACGAGCCGCCTCCACGCAGACGGCGACACCGTCCCGCGGCACCGACGCGGCGGCGGACTGCGCCGTGACCGCGGGTGCCTGCACGGCCCGTTTCGGATCCGCGGCCGGGAGCGGCGATGACGGCGACCTGGGGCGTTCGACGGCCGCGGTGGAGGTCGAGGGCGCCGGCACGGCGGAGGCGGTCACGAAGGCGACGGCCGAGGGCGTCGTGATCACGCGGACGGGATCCGGCTCGGCGAAGTGCACGGTCCGCGGTGGCGACTGCGACGCATCGTCGTCGACGCAGGCCGACAACCGCACCCGCGCCGAGCAGGCCCGGTTCGGCATCGGCCCAGCAACCGGCACGGTCGGGTCGGTCCCTGGCGCCAGCACCGATGACGACGGGTCGGCGGTGTCGATCGCAGAGGCGTCGGTCAACTGCGACGTGGCGGCGTGCTCGGGCACGTCGGCCACCGCGACGACCGGTCGGATCGCCGAGGCCGCCACGTCCACGGCGGCTGCGCGGCAGACGACGGCCGATGCGCACTGCTCGGTGACCGAGGGGGGCTGCTCGAACAGCTCGACTTCGCAGGTCGCCGACGCCGCCCCGGCCAGCCCGACGCTCGCGTTCTCGGCGCCTGGAGCCGGCGAGCGGACGCTGACGGCCGACAGCACCGCGGCGTCCGGGGTGACCTGTGCCGCCGCGGGATGCCGCGGTAGCGCGGGATCGGGCACGACGGGTGCTGCGAGCGGTGATGTGACCGGGGTGCGCGACAGCAAGGCCACCTCGGCGTGCACGAGCGACGGTGCAGGCGGCGCCTGCACGACCGGTACGAACACGAACGTCGAGGACCGCGCCGCCACCACGACGACCGCCACGGGTGGAGCGCCGGCGGTGTCGGGCCCGGTGTCGGTCTCTGACGCTACCGCCGATGTGACGTGCGCCGGTGCCGAGACCGCGTGCGGTGGCAGCACATCGGCCGGCACGAGCGCCCGTGACACCGCCGTGGCTCCGAAGGCCCGGGGGACCTCGACCACGAGCACGTGCACCGTGACCGGCGGTGACTGTGCAGGCCGTTCGACCTCGGCCGCGTCCAGCGCCCCGGACCACGTGACGATCGACCCGACGACGGGCAGGCCGCTGGCGGGGCAGCCGTTGAGCGGTCCGTCGTCGACGGCGCGGTCGGAGGCGACCCTGGACTGCGAGAACACCTGCTCGGGCAGCGTCACCACCACGACGACCGCGTTCGACGAGACCACTCGCGCCCCGCGCACCTCGACCGGCACGGCCAGCTGCACCGGCGGCACGGGCGGCTGCCAGGTGCAGTCGATCTCGACCGCGGCCACCGGCCCGGGTGCGGCGCTGGCGCTGGCCGGCGACGGCCAGGCCACCAACGCGGCGCGGCTGCCCGCCGGTCCGTCGGCGGCGTCGGTGTCGGGCGCGCTGGTGGTCTGCCAGGGTGCGCTCACCTGCACCGGCAAGGCCACCTCGGCTGCGACCGCGACCGACCCGCGCGTGTCGCCGAACCCGCGCGGTTCGTCGAGCGGGAGCATCTGCGCGGGCGTCACGAACGG
Source organism: uncultured Actinomycetota bacterium (assembly GCA_963727745.1). Classification (GTDB taxonomy): domain Bacteria; phylum Actinomycetota; class Actinomycetes; order Mycobacteriales; family Pseudonocardiaceae; genus Pseudonocardia. The sequence continues at coordinate 70,317 of CAVSHL010000010.1, read as the reverse complement.
TGTCTGCCAGGGCGTGACGAACTCGGGTGCCTCGACCGGGCCGGACGCCAACCGGATCGCGCCGATCATGCAGGCCGCCCCGACCGAGAACGCCACGACCACCAGCGAGACGACGGGGGGCGCGCCGGCGGATCAGCCTTCCGAGCAGGGTCCGGAGCAGCCGGCCACGCCACCGGCGCCGGGATCGAGCGCGAACTCCGGTGGCCCGACCGTGCCCGGTTCCTCCTCCTGGTCGATGGCTGATGCCACCTTCGACTGCGCGGACGACGGGATGTGCGCGGGTACCGCGCGCACGTCGGCCACCGGTAGCGGCGACCCGGCCGGACAGGTGTCGATAAACGGGGCGCGCGGCCCCCCGGCCGGCGACTCGGCCACCAGCGGCACCTGCACTGCGACGCAGAGCGGTTGCCATGTCCAGACACGTTCGACCGCGGGATCCGGCCAGGTCGTGGCCAACATCGTCGCGCAGCAACGGCGCGAGACCGCCACCCAGCTCGCCGACCAGGCGAAGCAGGCGACGGCGCTCGCTGAGCAGGCGCGGCAGACCGCAGCCCGTGCGGGCGCGACGGCCGCGGAACGCACGAAGGCCACCACCACGGCCGCCACAGCGAAGAAGGCCACGGACGCGGCCCGCAAGGCGGCCGCACTGGCGCGCAAGCCGGTGACCGACGCCCCGGCCACCTCCAGCACCTCGACAGCGACCGGGCAGTGCACCGGACCGGCGTGCGCCGCGAGGACGACCGGTGCCGCGGGTGGGTCGCGCACCGATGCCCGCTGCGTCGCCGGCGCGCGCGGCTGCGCCGTCGGCAGCGACGCGACCGCGACCCGCACGCGTGATCACCGCACGACCGACGCCCACACCTCATCCACCGGGCAGTGCCCCGACGCCGGATGCACGGCGACGCTGACGGCCTCCTCGGACATCACCGCAGGTACCCGGGGTCGGCAGAGCCACAGCACCGCCACCGGTGGGGCGGCCTGCGCCGGGGCCGGGCCGTGCTCGGCCGAGATCGAGACCGGCACCGCCGTCACGTTGCCCGCGGGGGGCACCCCGGCCGCCACGCAGTTCGCGACGACCGACGTGTACGTCTCGGCCGTGTGCGGCACCGCGGCCGGGTGCACCCGTCACGCGTCGTCCGTGACGAAGGTGACCGGCGGGGCGCGGATCGGGTCCACGGCGACCGCGGCCTGCGGGCCGACCGGGATGTGCCGGGCCGGCACCGGGGGGACGGCGGCGAGGGGTGTCGCCGAGACCCAGGCGGCCTGCGTCGGCACCTCGTGCACCACCCGCGCCGGCGGTGTCGCGAAGGCACGGTCGCTGGGCGGGCAGAACACTTCCACCGCGAGCACGCGCTGCACCGCCGGTGTCGACGGCCGCTGCGCCGGCAGCGTCCGGGTCGGGGCGAGCGCGGCCGGCGCCCAGACCGGCGCGTCCTGCACGGGCTCGCCGAGCTGCCGCTACGCCTACCGGGCGGTGAGCCACGCACGGGCGCCCGGCGCGGCCGCCGACGCCGTCGGCCACCGCGAGGGGATGACCGGCAGCGGGCAGGCGGCGACGAGCGCGGCCGCGGCGGGGCATGCGGGTGTCGCGCAGGCGGCGGCGTCGTGCGTCGCCACGAAGGGGTCGAGCTGCCGCTTCTCCTTCCGGGCGGCCAGCCATGACCGGGGACGCGGTGTCCGGGCGGACTCCGTCGGGCAGGGCTCGGGCCGGTTCGGCGGCGGGCAGGCGTCGAGCGCGGCCGTGGTCGGCAAGGGCGCGGCGCAGGCCGGGGCGGCGTGCTCGGCGACCAAGGGGGCCAGCTGCCGGTTCTCGTTCCGGGCGAAGGGCACCGTGAAGCGTGGCGGTGCTACGGCTCGGGCCGATGCACGCGGTGCGGGCCGGTTCGGCGGTGGGCGAGCCACCACCGGGGCCGTGGTGGACAAGGGTGCGGCGCAGGCCGGGGCGGCCTGCTCGGCGACCAAGGGGGCCAGCTGCCGGTTCTCGTTCCGGGCGAAGGGCACCGTGAAGCGTGGCGGTGCTACGGCTCGGGCCGTTGCCCACGGTGCGGGCCGGACCGGCGGTGGGCGAGCCACCACGGCGGTGGCGGCCGGCAAGGGCGCCGCGCAAGCCGCGGCAGCGTGCACCGGCACGAGGGGCACGAGCTGCACGTACGCGTTCCGGGCGAAGAGCCGCGCGAAGGACGGCGGCGCCGTCGCCCGGGCGACGGCGCACGGCAAGGGCCGCTTCGGTGTGGGACGGGCCACGGCCGCCGCGGTGATCGGCAAGGGTGCAGCGCAGGCCGGGGCGGCGTGCACCGGCACGAAGGGATCGAGCTGCCGGTACTCCTACCGCGCGAAGAGCCGCGCGAGCGCCGCGGGTGCACGCGCGTACGCGACCGGGTCGGATCGCGGCCGGTTCGGTGGCGGCCAGGTCGCGGTGACGGCGTCGGCGTCGAGCGGTCCCGGGTTCGCGCAGGCGTCGGCGTCGTGCACCGGGACGAAGGGGTCGAGCTGCCGGTACTCCTACCGCGCAGAGGTACACGCACGTGCTGCGGGTGCGCAAGCAGATGCGGTGGGCTCGGGCTCGGGCCGGTTCGGCGGCGGCCAGGTCGCGGTGACGGCGTCGGCGTCGAGCGGCCCGGGGTTCGCGCAGGCGTCGGCGTCGTGCATGGGCAGCGCCGGGACCAGCTGCCGCCACTCCTACTCGGCCACCGCGTCGGCGTCCGCGCGCGACGGGGCGACCTGGGCGCAGGCGTACGCGCACGGTTCCGGCGGCGGCGGCATGGGCGGCGGTGGAGTGTCGGTGTCGGCGTCTGCCTACGCCCGCGGCAGCCAGGCCAACGCGTCGGCGTCCTGCTCGGGGGCGGCCAACTGCACGTCGAGCTACTCGGCGCACGCCGAGGCGAACGACGCGACCAGCACGGCCCCGACGTGGACACAGCCCGGCAAGGCGTGGAATGCCCACGGCGAGGGCACCTGCTCGGGCAGCGGCAACGGCGGCTGCGGGGTGCAGGCCTACGCGCAGGCGGGCCCGGGTGGCGGTGGGGGTGCGACCTGCACGGGCAACTGCGCCAACTTCACCCAGAGCGGCTACAACACCTTCGTCGTCACAGCTCCGTCGCTGCGTGACCAGGCGGTGGCTCGCCAGCGCGCCGCTCGGCTGGACAAGCACGGCAAGCCCGTCGATATCGAGAAGCTGGGCATCGAGGACAGCGGCGCCAAGGCCGGATACATCGACCGCAACGGCAAGTTCATCCCCGAAGGCGGGATCATCCCCAAGGACGCCCGCGGCGGGGTCCAGCGGAAGGAATCCGGTAAGCCCGCCGAGCCCATCAAGATCTGCCCGTCCATCGGGTGCTCGGTCGGCAACCGCAAGAGCGGCCCTGGTGCCGTCTACGACCCGGGGGCGAAGGATCCCGGTCGGACCTTCCGCGTGTGGAACAACGTCGCCAAGGGCGACGCTCGGCACGACGAGGCCGGCAGCGAGTCCTACGCCGCGATCAGCCGGGACGCGAACGGCAACGGCAAGACCTGGACCAGGGGCCGCGGCTACGTGGTCAATGGTCGGACCGGGGAACGCATCGACTACACCCGGATCAATCCGTTCACGACGAACACGGCGCGGCTGTCCGACCACCGCGGCTCCCGCTTCTACGCGAAGGTGCGGACCGGGCTGGCCAAGAACGTCGGGAAGTTCACGTACACCAGCGGCAAGATCAAGCTCCCGAAGAACGCGCTGCCCACCGCGAAGGGGTTCGACGAGCTGCACGTCGTCGGCACGGACGGCACGATCGTCGGGCGCGGCCCGAAGGGCAGTGCCGGCATCTTCGAGTTCACCGGGTCGGGCACGTTCACCTCCGCAGAGGGCGACTCCATCGGTGGGCTGACCGACAGCCTGCTCGGCACACCGCGCGGCGGCGCGGTCGGCCATGTCCGCATCGTCACCCGCGACGCCGACGGCTACGGCGGGTCGCTGCAGATCAACGGCGTCGGCACCGCGTCCACGGTCGAGGGCGCGATGCTGGAGTGCGAGAACTGCTTCGGGATCGAGCACCTGCCCGTCGAACCCGGCAAGGGCGGGTTCGCCCAGTGCAGCATCGCGGTGTCGGGGTCGGGCTGCACGTCGACCACTCCGCGTCGCGGCACGGCCGATCCGGACGTGCAGCGTTCCTGGTTGTACGGCCGTGGGCGGGTCGACTTCGTCCAGTACCACCGCAACGCCGACGGCAGCGGGGGCGGCGCGGTCGCGTTCGTCACCGGGAACGGCGGTGCCTCGGGCATCGACGCGTACGGCAACCACGTGAGTACGAACGGCGACGGCGGCCGGATGGCCCTGCTCTACGCCGAGAAGGACGGCTACAACAGCGGTCAGGCCTGCGTCAAGGGCGCCCATGGGGCCTGCAACAGCAGCGAGAAGCCGGAGCGGATGCTCCGATGGATCGAGCCGACCCGCGAGGTCACCGCGGCTCTGGGGCTCTTCGACACCACCGCCCCGCGCGGGGACAACCGTGCACCGATCGGCTCGTACCTGCTGGGGGACCGCGCGCGGGCCGCGTTCGACTTCACAGCGGGCCAGAGCCACCTCCGGTGGATGGCCGAGGTGGGCAACAAACAGCTCGAGGGCCCCGCGAAGTACGCCGACAAGATCGGAGACAAGCCCACGGACAAGCAGCTCACCCGGCTCGCCGTGATGATCGAGAAGCTCGGCCCAAAGATCCTCGAGCGCGGGATGCGCACCGACGGCGCCCTGCGCAGCGTGCTGACCGTGCGGGGCACCCAGCAGTGGTCGATCTCCGACGTCGAACAGCAGCTCGCCGACGATCCGCAGCTGGTGGCGGCGGTGCTCGGCCGCACCGTCACCCCTGGCTGGCAGCCGTCCGCGCAGGACCGGCGCGACGCCAAGAACCGGATCCTCGACGGCCAGGACGAATCCCTGACGGCCATCGCGGATTTGGCGAAGTTCGCGCCGAAGGAGCGCGAGCTCGCCGAGTGGGGTGCAGAGATTCGCAAGGAGGCTGCCCGGATCGACGGCGCCAAGCTCCAGGCGGAGGACAAGAAGCTCGGCCGATGGGTCACCGCGTTCGAGAAGCGCGTCAAGGCCTTCAACAGCGGTCGCGGCGGCGATTACGCCGAGCTGGAGACCGAGCGGCAGGCGCTCACGAAGGCGCTGACCGAACACAACGGGCAGGTCAAGGCCAACAACGCGCTCGTGAAGAAGCAAGAGAAGTTCGCGCAGGCTGTGGCGGCGCTCGCCGAGGACCAGCAGCCGTACCGGGAGCGGCTGGCGAGCGCACAGGCGAAGCTGCGCGGGTACGACCTCGCGGTGGCGCGGGCCGGGCAGGAACCGGCCTACGCCGAGAACATCGCGGTCGCGCTCCGCAACATCGCGGCAGTGCGCGGCGTGGCCGAGGCACTGCCCGTTGCGAAGACCCGTGCCGCGGCCCGGAGGGCGAACACGATCGTCGGGTTCGTCAACGCCGTGACCCTCGGCTACGAGGCCGCCATCGAGGCCCCGCGCGCGCCCGGCAACCTGATGGGGGACGCGCAACTGCCCTCGACGGGATCGCTCGACGTGCCGCTGGCATTGCGCGCAGCGGACGGCAAGCCCTTCTTCACGCGCATGACGCAGGCGTTCGGCAGCCCGTTCGTGGACAAGGACGGCAACGACATCTCCGCCGACGACATCGCGAACAAGGCCGCCACCTGGAGCTTCTCCCCGAAGCCCGGGATGCCCGCACCCACCGACCTGCGCGCCATCGCCAGGCTCGACGGCAGCCCCGACGAGACCGCCTACCAGACCCAGCAGGCGTTGCTGGGGCCGGTCGGTGGCCCGGACTGGGACAAGAACGTCGCCGAGTTCTTCACCCAGACCCACGTCGACGGTCTGATCAAGGAACTCGGGCGCGACCTGCCGCAGGGTGAGCGCGACAAGCTGACGGCGATGGTCGACGCGAACGATCCGTTGACTCCATCGTCATGGGCGCGCTCGCGCCAGGAGATCTGGAGCATGATGGCGCCGGACGCCGTCCGGTACTTCAACCGGAAGTACGGCGCCGGTCTCGACGACGACGTCCGCAACTACGCACGGGGTGTCGCCACGGTCTTCGGTGGTCTGGTTGGGGGCCTGAGGCTCGTCGGCGACGGTGTTGTCGAGTGGCAGAACAGGGCCGACGTGGACACCTACCGCAGCGGTGTCGGAAGCGCCCACCAGCTGCGGCTGAAGATCGTGCTGCCCCGTGCGGGAGAGAGCTACGAGGACACCTACACGCGTGAGTACCCCCTCACCGGTGGAATGCTCGTCACACCGGCTGCCCACATGTTCGAGCGGCTCGCCGACCGCGAGAAGAGCAGGAGGGACTACCAGGAGCGTCCCGTCGAGTCGTTCCTGGAGGACATCACTCTTCCGCTGTTGGTGCTGGCCCCGGTGTCGGGTGCACTGCGGGCGGGAGCGAGCTCGACCGCGGCGCGCGCGTCGCTGCTGCGAGCAGGGGCGGCACGTCTCCCGGCGGGAGCCAAGGCAGCAGAGGCCGCACTGAACTCGGCGACCCGACTCGACGTCCTGGCGCGCCGCACGGCAGTGGCGGGATCTGTCGTCCACGGCGCCGAGCGGGTGCTGACGCTGCCGTTCACCGCGCCCGGCATCCCGATCCGGGCTGCCGCGCTGGGGGTCAGGGGGCTGACCGTGCCCCTCGCCAGGGGTGTCGAGGCGCTCGGTGCGCGGGCCGGTAGCAGGAGGGCCGGCTCCGCACTGACCAGCGCGTCCAGTGGGCTGGCGCGCACGGCCGAGTCGGCGCGCGCCATCGCCCGACACGGTGTCCTCGGCCGCGCCGGCCTCGACGCCGCCTACCGCGACCTCGGGGTCTCCCGTGCGGTCAACGATGCCGGTCTGCGCGCCGCGTTCGAGTCGTTGACGGCACGCGCCGAGAGGGGATCCAGCAGCGCGATCACCGGAGCCCGCATCGACGGACTCACGCGGTCCATGGCGCGCGTCGAGCAGCACCGCTCGTCCCTCGTGGCGAGGCTGGCGGCCAGGGATGGGGTGGCGCTCGGCAACCGAACCGGGCCGGTCGCCCCCGAGATGCCGGCAACGCCGGTCGCCGCGGTCGACGACGTACTTGCGCCGACCGCATCGAAGAACCGCCCGGTCGCGCCGGAGGCGACCATCTCGCGGACCGCTCCGGGGGCGGACCCGCCAGGCTTCGCCGGCATGAGCGAGTTCCGGTCGTCGGGCAGCGGCGCCGGGCGCAACTGGGTCCAGCACCGGCTCGGCAAGAGCCGGGCTGCCGGCGGCCCGCGCGCCATCCTGCTCGACGGGCGCTCCGCCACGCTGAGCCTGGCCAACGCCGAGCGAGGGCTGCGCCAGTTCCTCCGCGCGCACCCCGAGCACTTCGACCAGGTCGTGGTGCAGACCCGCGAGGGCACGCTCATCTGGAAGGCCGACCGCCGGCCAGGGGTGCCACTGCCGGGGGGCATGCGCGCCACGATCCGGACGGACGCCGACGGGCATCTCGTCGACCTGCAGGTGGTCGATCAGCGCGGTGCGCAGCCCGCAAGGGGGTTCCCGGCCGCGGCGGCCACCGCGACCACGTCGAAGACGACGTTCGACGTCGCCCGCGTGCCGGGCAGGGGAGACAGCTGGTTCGCCATGCAGGCCCCCGCCGCTCCGCGACAGCTGACGGTCCGAGCATGGCCCGACGCATGGGGGACGGAACCGGCCCGCCCGCAGCCGTCCCTGACTGCGCCCGAGCGGGCACCACCGCTGGCCGACACCGCGTTGCGCGCGCTGTCCCGACGTCCTGCCGAGATCCGGCAGGCCGCCGCGGCCGCCACGTTCGCCGCGATCCACATCCTGTCCCCGCAGCAGGTGTATGCCCACGCGCCGGACCTCGTGGCGGTGCCGGCGGTCCGCGAGATGGCTGCCCCGCAGGGGAACCCGCACGCCTCGCCGGTGAAGGGGCCGCTGCCCGCCGCCCCGCCCGGCGGGAACGGGCCGGTCAGGCCGCAGATGGCGGTCACCCCTGGGCTGGCGCGCGACCTGGCGAGCGGCCGACTGGGCGGCATCCGGCTGGTACCGATGTCGAGGCGCACGCTGAACCGGTTGGGCGCCCCGCCAGGGGTGTCAGGTCGGGTGTGGGCAGCAGCCGGGCCGTTCCGGCGCGCGGCGCTCTGGAACACCGCCGCCACGAGGCTGAAGGCGCAGAAGGCCGCCGGCAGGCCGGTGTTCGAATGGGCAGGGTACGCCGCGGAACGCCGGGCCGAGCTCGTCCTCTCGGCCGCGGTCGACCGGATCGTCCGTGGCCCCGTCGGGGTCGTGGCTGCGGTGCGCGCCGTCGACGAGCTGCGCAGCATCGACGAGTTGCGCACGGTCATCGACACGCTGCCACGCATGTCGGCCGACGTGCTCATGAGCAGGCTCGCCGGTGATCCGCTGGTCGCGAACGCGCTGCTCGGGACCGACCGGACGACCGCGGCACTGCTGCAGCGCATGCAGACAGCCGGGGTGTCCGAGGTCGTCCTCCGTGACATCCTGCGCGCCGTCGACGGCCTGTCCGATGCGATCCCCGAGCTGGTCCGAGACGGTGCTCGACCCGGTCCGCGTGGGCAGCTCGCGGTAGAACTCTTCGCCGAGCGGCACGACCTCGGCTGGGACGACCGGATGCGCGCAGACACCGCGTCGACGCTGCAGCGGGTGCGCTGGGAGCCGGCGGCGGCGACGTCGGTCGCGGCGGTGGCGGCGGGGGTGCTCGTCGGCGGCGGCATCGCGGTACTGACCGATCTCCTGACCGGTCCCGCGGCCGCGGTCACGGCGGTGGGCGCGATCTCGGCCGTGGTCACGGCCGGAGTCGCGCACTGGGTCGACAGCCGTGGCCCGCCGCGCGGCACCCTGACTCCCGGCATTGACGGCGAAGTGCGCGCGGACTCGGCTGTGCCCGGGACGGTGCTCGCGGATCCGGCTGTGCCGGTGACGGGCCGCGCGGACACGGCTGTGCCGGCGACGGGCCGCGCGGACACGGCTGCGCCTGCGACGATGCGCAACCCGCGGGTGGGTCTGCGCTGGGCGGCCGAGCTGACCGCTGCCGCGGCCCTGACCGAGCTCGCGCTCGTCGCGGGTCCGCTGCTCGCCGCAGCGGCGCCAGCGTTCGTGCTCGGCGCCGGGCTCGCGGCGGTCGCGACCGCGGGGCCGGAGCTGCTGCGCCGGCTCGACGGTGGTCGGACGCACGCACTGGCGACGCGGACCCTGCAGGTCGCGGTGCCGTTGGCGCTGGGGACCGGCGCGCTGCTCGCTGGTGCGCCGGCCGCCGGGGTGGCCGCCGGCATGGTTGCCGGACTCGGGATCGGCAGGGCCCTGATGCGGTCGCGGGGCGTGCCGAACGACGAGAGCCGGGCGAGTCCGGCAGCAGGTGGCGCGGGCGGCGGCACGACCCCGCCCGGTGGCGCTGCGCCCGCGAGCTCGCCGGAGGGCGAGCCGCCCGGGTGGTGGACGTGGCTCGGCGGGCTGCTCACCGACACGGGGGTGGCCGCTGCTGCCGCACTGGGCGCCCACCATGTCGGGGTGCTGGCGGAGCGCGTGTCACCGGGCGCGGCGGTGGTGGCGGCCGTGGTGCTCGCCGCTGCGGGTGTGCTGGTGCTGGGCGTAGCCGCGGTGCGCAGCCGGGGCCCGCCGGCCGTGCGCCGGTTCCTCGGGGCGTTCGGGGGTGGGCTGCTCGCGGGTGTCGGGCTCACCGTCCTCGGCGCGGATCCCGGATGGTCGCTGGCCGCCGGGGGAGCGGTCGTGCTCGCCGGTGCCGTGATCCCGCTGCAGTGGCGCAGCGGGCCGGACGGGCTGCTCTCGTCGGCGATGACCACAGCCCGCATCGCGCAGACCGTGTTCGAGCACGTTCGGACCTGGGTGCGGAACCAGCGGACGATCCGTCGCGCCTCCGAGCGTTCCGCGCTCGTTCCACCGTCGGCGCGGGAGGCGCTGCGCCTGTTGAAGAAGGTGCTGGGCGGGTCGGAGGGCGGCGACGCCGTCGAGGCGCTGATGGCGGCGATCCAAGTGGCGGGCGTGGGCAGCGCTGCTGCCCACGAAGCTCGTGCTGCACTCGGCCCCGTGGTCACGTGGCTGCTGCGCGACGGTGCCGCCTTCGGGATCTCCGACCGCCGGATCGCGCGCGCACTGCGGGTCCCGACCCCGGTGGCGACGGCGTTGATGGTGCCGGCTCGTGCGGCGATCCCGCGCGCCCTCGCGCGCACGCGTGGCGTCGATCGCGCGCTGGCGTCCCGGTGGGCCGCCATCGTGCAGGCCCGGAACCAGGGGGCCTTCGCGTGGGGGCACGAGGTGGAGTTCCTCGGAGATGTCGAGGACACCGCCCAGAAGGGTGCGCGCTGGGCGCGGCAACCGCAGGGCGGTCGAGAGCCCGCCAGCATCGACGAGATCCAACGGGCCATCCCCCTCGACGGGTCGATCCTGCGCGCCTACGCCGCCGACACCGACATCCCCGCCGACGTGCCCCCCGCAGTCGGCGGGGCACCTGGCAAGCACCGCTCCGTCGAAGGGGACCTGGAGCTGACCTCGGCGGCGTTGACGAGGTCGAGGACGGCGCTGGCGAACGCCGGCCCGGTCGCGGATGCGGCCGACCAGGCGTGGTTCGCCGCGGTCGAGGCCCTGCGCGACGCCGCCGACGCGCTCGGCGCAGCCGCACCCACCGCGCCCGCTGTCCCCGCCGCGCCCGCGGACCTCGCCGTACCGCTGCAGCGGTACGCGCCGGGGTCCGCACGGCTGCGGCCGCGCGCGGTGGATCCCGACGGATCGCCCGTCGGGGCCGGCCTCGGCGCGCACCGCCCGCGCGGCCCCCCGTGGCAGCGCCGCCTGGCGCTACCCGGCAGCACGGGGTTGCGCGCGGCCCTGCAGCCCCACGAGCGGCTTTGGACGACGTGGCAGCAGGCGGAGCAGCGGGCCGCCGCCCTGCTGGTGCGCTACCGCGGGCTCCGCGAGGAGATCATCCGGGCGGCCGGTGGGCTGCCCGCGCTCGTCGGGACGACGCTCGACCAGGACGCGGCGGCAGCGCTCGACGCCCTGGGCGGCCAGTTCGCACAGGCGAAAGAGGACGCCGCCGCGGCGAGGTCGGCGTTCGTCGAGGCGATCACACCGGTCGTGCAGAGTGTCCCCGACGCCACCCCGGTCGTGGCGATCATGCACGCCACCGGGCTCGACTGGATCGAGGCCTCGGCGATGACCGGGCGTCCGCAGCCCGACCCCGGCATGGTGGGCAGGTTCTGGGACCGCGCCCACCTGGCATGGATCCGCACCCGGGCGGTGCTGGCGCCGGACTCGCCGGAGGCCGTGGTCGACGAGCGGATCAACAAGCTGATCGGGACCGACAGGTTGGGCGTGTTCGACGTGTCGGACGGGCACTTCCACTACCTGGGCTACGACGACCCGCGCTCGAGCAACGTGCGCACCTTCCTGGCGAGCCTGGCCGCCGACGGCCGCCAGGGCGTGGTCACGATCCACCCGATCCCGCAGCGGATGGTGGGGCTCTCGGCCGCGGGCGGGATGGCGTACTACGCGACCGCGCCGGCGCTGGTCCTCGGGCTGGTGTTCGGCGCGCCGGTGCTGCAGATGTGGGGCGTCTTCGGTGACGTGCGGCTGCTGAGCTCGCTGCGCACGCTGCCGCGGAACCTGGCGTGGCGCGCCGTGCTGGGGGTCACCGGGGCACGCCTGGACGTGCCCGGCGCGCTGGGCTACCTCCAGACGATGGCGGCCCTGAACCCCGACCTCGCGGTGCTGATCGGGGAGACCACGATCGCCAAGGAGGCGGTGCGCGACCTGCTGGGCGAGCAGGCGATCCACGTGCTGAACCCGACGTGGGACCGGCAGGTGCGCAAGCTGGAGACCGCGTACGGGACCCTGCGGGAGAAGGGCGTGGCCGGGCTGCCGACCGCGACGCCGGAGACGCTGGTCCCGACGTTGCTCGCGGCAGCCGACACGATCAAGGCCGGACTCCGCCGCATCGGCCGCCACGACGAGGCGGCCGAGCTGTTGTCGACGGCCGACCTGCGGACGTTGCCCCTGTACAACCCGAACATCGAGGAGCAGCTCCGGGCGTCGCACGAGATCGGGTGGCTCGTGGTGCTGCACAACGACTTCGGCCTGGCCCGGATCCTCGCCGACGGTCGGTTCGGCGAGGAGACCCCCGACGAGCAGTTCGGGATGCCGCTGCTGGCCCTGCTCAAGAAGTACCCGGGTGCCCGGGTGATCCTCGCCCACCTGGGCGTCGGCAAGTGGACGACGCTACCGGAGGAGCACCTGAAGCTGATCGAGACGATCCTGAAGAGCCCGGACTACGCGCACGTGTCGTTCGACATCTCGTGGAACGAGGTGGCCCGCCACCTGCAGGCCACGCCCGAGATCACCGCGATGTTCGTCGATCTTGCCGTCACGTACAAGACGCGGTTCGTATTCGGGTCGGACGCTGTCAAGCCGGAGTCGCTCATGCAGTACGACCGGCACGTCCACGACCTGGAACCGATCTTCGCGGCGCTCTCGGAACGCGACCGCGATGCCTACCACCGCATCCGCCACGACAACCTGGAAACCCTGCTGGCGGAGTCCCGCGAGCAGGTGCAGCGGTGGGCCTACGTGCAGCTGGCCTCCGGCGCGTGGGACGAGATCCGCGCGCAGCTGGCACCCGACCGCCAGGCGGCGATCACGTACTGGATCCAGCACTATGAGCTGTCCGTGGGCACGCCGTCTGCGGCCGCCCACGCCGAGATCGAGATCGTGGACACCGTCGACCTGTTCCGTCCAAGCCGACCGGGCGTCCAGCAGGTGCGCGATCTGCTGACCTGGACCGACGCGGTGACCCCCGAGGTGGTGGCCGGCCGCTTCCTCACCTGGAAGCTGATCAAGGCGTCGATCACGACGAGGTGGGCCGAACGCTCCGTCCGCAAGGCCCACAAGGCCCAGCGCGAGGCCGACCGGCACGGTCTGGCGCCGGCCACCGACACCGCCGGCACGGGCCTGGTCGACGCGGCCGGTGTCCCGTACCTGATGGAAGCGGTGATCGCGGCCGACCAGAGCGTCCGGGCCACGACACTCCTCGGTGCGCAGCCCCGGAAGGAGGACTACGCGCAGGCCCGGAAGGTGCTCGCCGACGTGCAGCGCACCGGGCTGGCCCAGCGGGACGACCGGATGCGGATCGAGCAGCTGAAGGCGACCTACAAGCGACGCACGTTCATCATCGGCGGGGTGACTCTGGCGGTGCTGGCCGCGGGCACAGCGGCGGTGCTGTTCGGGCTCGCGACATCGCCGACGTTGGTCGAGGTGGCGCCGGTGGCGGCGTCGGCGGCGTTCGCGGTGCGCGGCGGCCTGAACCTGCACCGCATCATCTACCTGTCCTGGCTGCGCCAGACGATCGAGCTGGCCCTGGAACGGGGGCACCCTGACACGGCGATCATCCAGCGGCTCGCGACGATCATGGGCAGGTACGCCGCGCTGGAACGGATGCCGGCATGGCGGCTGGACCGGTTCCAACTGCTGGCGCGCCAGGCCTTGATCGACACCAAGGCGCTGCTCGACACCCCGCTGGCCGAGCAGGAGTCGGTGCGCAGCCGCATGGAGGTCTCCCTGAAGGAGTTCTCGATCTTCCTGGACAAGGCCGGCAGCGTCTTCGGCGTCCAGGCCCAGTCGCTGCACGGGCTCGGGCCGCAGGCCGGACTGCTCGGCCGCCTGATCAGCACCGTGCTGGCCAGCACCTTCGTGGTCAACCTGGGCGCGCACCTGCTCGCGATCGGTGCAGGTGCGCCGGTTGCGGTGAACGTGACCTACGTGGTCGCCGAGGTGCTGTTCCTGTTCCAGGCGCTGCCCGTGATGGTCGGCGGCTTGGCCGGCTACGACCTCAACCTGGCGCGGAAGATCCGCGCGATCGGGCAGAGCTGGGCGATGCCGGTCATCACCGTCGCGAATGCGCTGCTCACCGTCCAACTCCTGGTCGACCACAGCCCGCTCGCGCTGGTCGGAGTTGCGCTCACCGCATCGACGGTGTTCCTGAGCCGGCTCGGGATCGCCGCCGAGACCATGCTCGGCCGGCTGGCCCCCCGGCTGGGCGTCACCGCGAACGCGGTGCTCTCGGGTGGGCTGGTCGTGTTCGGGCTGACCGGGCTGCTCCCGCAGCACCTGCTACCGGTCATCGCCGGCGGGGCGCTGCTGGTCGCGGGGCTGTGGACGGTGTGGCGGTTCGACGTGCGGCGCGCCGACCGGGCCCGCGGCCCGCCGGTCCGCAGCGCCACGCCGGACGACCTCGAGCGCATCGTCGCCGAGATCCACGTCCACACGAACACCCACGACCGCGTGCACGGTGCCGTCGTGGTCGCGCCGGGAGATCCGCTGCGCGCCTACGGCCTGGAGCTGCGGACCGCGCCGGGGAACCTGACCGTCGTCGTGCACGCCGACCGGGAGGGCTTCTGGTACCTGGTCGACGACACGAAGGTGCGGTTGACCGGTGCCCAGCTGGCCAAGGTGCTGCACGCGGCGGGCGCGCCTGCCGCAGACGTCGACGAGCTGGTGCTGTGTGCGTGTTCGGCGGCGGCGAAGGCCGAGGGGCCTGCGCGGGAACTCGCGCGCGCCACCGGGTTGCCCGTCGTGGCGGCGGACTCGACAATCACGGTGCACCCGCCGCTGCCGCTGGGATCGTGGGTGGGATCGACGGCCAGGTGGTACCGGGTCGATTCCGACAGTGCATCGACGAGAGTCGTCGTGCCGTCCGCACTGACCGCGCCGATAAGGCTGAAGCGTGCGCCGCGGCTCGGCCGCCCGGGCGTGCACGAGGAGATCGAACCGCGGGCCCTCCCGACGCAGGCCGACGCTCAGTGAGGCGCGCGCGTCAAGGGCCCTGGCTACCGGCAGGTACCCCGCCGTATCGAGTTGGAGGTATCCGCGGTGGCGCTGACGAGGTATGCGCCGCCGTCCAGCCACCGACACACGCTCCACCTACTGGGACGAAGGACGCCGCTACCTCGGCCTCCACGTCCGCGCCCGTGCCCGTGGCGTATTCGGTCACCAACCAGCGGATCACTCGCCTGGAGTAACCGACCATGGCGCTCAGTTGCCGGCGGTGCGCCGGTCCAGGCGCCGCGGTCGGCAGTCAGTGGAGGGCAGGTATTCGAACCCTGCGGTTCGAGCCGCCTCGGGATGGAGCAGGGGCCCAGCTGGAGGGATGCCAGGCGCGGCACGCCGTTGGGCTACTTCTGCCAGCCCGTGTTCTCCGGCCGCGGGTTGTAGTACGCGGCGGCGCCGCCGTAGTCGGGGCCGTAGTTGGCAAGCCCCTTCTTGACGACTGCGATGTCTGCGCCGTTGTAGATCGGCATCAGGCCGTAGGCGCCGAGGGCCTCGACCTCGAACTCGTTGGCCTTGGTGATCTGCTCCTGTTGGGTGGGCAGGGTGTCGATGGCCGCCTGATCTTGGCGTCGAGCTCGGGATTGCCGGTCTGCGATCGGTTCAGCAGGCTGTTGGTGCAGTAGATGTCGCAGATGTGCGCCGCGCCGTAGGGGTCGCGCTGGAAGAAGCCGCTGAAGAATACGTCGAAGGTACGGCCGGCGAGGGTGGAGCCGAACTCCTTGTTGGGCAATAGCCGCACGTTCGCGGTCACGCCGATGTCCTTCATCATCGTGACGAATGCGGCAGCAACCGCCTTCTTCGTCGGGGTTCCGTCGGCGTAGGCGTAGTCGATCGCCAGCGGCTTGCCGTCCTTGGCCCGCATCCCGTCCGGGCCGGCGGCGTAGCCGGCGGCGTCGAGGACGGCCTTGGCCTTCGCCACGTCGAAGGTGACCAACTTGCCGAAGTTGTCCTGGTAGCCGTCCTGCCGGGGTTGGAGGGTCAACGATCCCGGCAGCGCCTCGCTGTAGCCGAGTCCCTGGAAGATGATCTTCGCGAGCTGTTCGCGGTCGACGCCTTCCATGATTGCCTTCCGCACGGCCGGGTCGGTGAGGGCCGGGGTCTTCGCGTTGAACTGCAGCAGGACCACGGTCGCACGTGTGGCCCGACGGACCTCGGTGTTCGGCAGGTCCCTGGTCTGGTAGATATGTTCCGCCGTCGTGGCATGGACGGCGTCGAGCTGGCCGTTTTTGAACGCGGTGACCGCGGCCTCCGGGTCCATCCCGACGATGGTGTGCGTGTCGAGCTTGCCCGGCGCACCCCACCAACTCGGGTTGCGCTCGAAGACGATGGTGTCGTTCTGCTTGTCCCACTTCTGGATCTGGGACGGGCCGGCACTCCACTCGTTGTGCGGCTCGTTCAGGAAGCCGTCGTTGAACACTTTCGGATCGGCGGCCTTCGGGTGGAGGACCATGTTGAACAGGCCGGGCCACCACACCGATGTGCGCTGAAACGTGACGACGGCCTGCTTGTCGTCAGCTCCGCGGGCGACCGAGGCGATCTGGTCGTAGCCCTCGCCCGACCGCCTCGAGTACGTCCAGGTGCTGCCGGTGTTGGCCTTCCAGGTGGCCTCGAACGCCGTCCAGTCGATCGGCGTGCCGTCGTTCCAGACCGCTTTCGGGTTGATCGTGTAGGTGACCCGGGTGTGGCCGTCGACCGTCTCTTCCTTCGGGTCGGCGGCGAGGTAGTCGCGGTTGTACTGGACGCTGCCGTCCTGGGTGAAGAAGATCAGCTCCGGCGTGTACATCCTCGCCACGATGCGGCCGTGCGGAGTCGCGTTGCGTTGGAACGGGTTGAACTGGGCGGAGATCTTCGGCAGCGCCTCGGTGAAGGTGCCGCCATCCTTGATGTTGTCTCGCGGCTGGAGGTTGATGCTGGACGCGTCGCCCTGGACGAGCGGTCGGCCCTCGCGATCGCCGGACCCGGCCCCGCCACACGCGGCGAGAGTCACCGCCAGCGTGGCGGCCGCGGCGATCGCCGCGATCCTGGTGAACAAGCACATCGCGATGTCTCCCCCGAGTGGTCAGCAGAAATGGCAAGCGTTGCGGCGGACGGTCATTCCGACCCAGTGAGCGCCCAGGGGGTCGGCAAAGTCCGCTACGTGATCTTGAGTAGTGCGAGGGGTCGGGTGGCGTCGCGGGCGTGGTGGCGTAGTGCGGCGGCGATGTTGATTGCGCCGGCGAGCCGGTTGAGGCTGATCACGAGGTTGCGGAAGGTGGCCATGACCTGCGGGGCGTGGCCAGTGCGGACCTGGGAGTGGTCTTCGCCGAAGGTGACGTCGCGGACCCAGTGCAATCCGTTCTCGATCTGCCAGTGCCCCCGGATCCAGGCGGCGAGCTCCATCGGTCGGGCTTGGTGAGGTGGCAGGTCAGTGATTGCGTAGACGGTCTCGGTGTGCCACCGGCCGCGACCGGACAGAGGTCGGGTCTTGCGGGTGAGCCGGATGGCCTGAGCGGCGTGCGGGAACATGATCCCGGCGGCGATGGTGACGACCTTGACCGATCGGATCTCCCGGCGGCCGTGGCTGTTCTCCGCGGTGCGGTGGCCGATCTCGACCTGGCGCCAGGGCAGCGCGGTGAGCTGTTTGCGCAGGTTGGGCTGGTTTCCCTTGACCATGAGCACCCAGTGCGCCCCGCGGGAGGCCAGGTAGTCGACGTGTTCGCGTTGGGTGTGCAGTGCATCGGCGGTGACGACGACGTCGGTGAGGTCGAGGGAGTCGAGCAGGGGTGCGAAGCGGCTGATCTCGCTGGTCTTGCCGTCGACGTCGACCTGGCCGAGGACGACCCGGGCGTGGTGATCGATCACGGCGAGCAGGTGTCGGGCCTGTCGGTCGAGGGTGCGGGCACCGCGCACGGTCTTGCCGTCTAGCGCGACCGCTCGGCGTCGTCCCCGCGGGGCTTGGGTGGCGCACAGGTTCCCGATCCAGGTGCTGATCACGACATCGAACCGGTCACCGTCGAGGCCTTGCAGGACCCGGCGGATCGTGGACTCACACGGACATCGGTGGCCGACACCGAGCACCTGGTTGACCTCGGCTGGCAGGTCAGCGACCCATTCCGCGATCGCAACGTAGGAGCGGGCGCCAGCCGCGACCGCGCAGATCGCTACCGACAGCACCACGGCTAGTCCATGGCGGACACCGCGGCGGGCGCGCGGATCGACGACGCCCACGAGCACCTCCCGCAGCCCAGCAGCGAGCTGCACCGGATCGGGTAGCTCCACCCGGGCCAGCTGGTCAGCGACAGCAAGGATCGGTGATGATGCAGATGCGGGCACGGCTCTCTTCCGATGATCATGGTGGCCTCGAGAACCGTCATGATCATCGAAGGAGTCGTGCCCGCACTGCTACACAGCCTTCGGCGTGTCGTTCATCCCCAGCTCAGGGCCCGCCCGTCAGGACTTTGCCGACCCCCTGAGTGAGCGCCGGGTCCTCGCCGCGTCAGCGCTCGCGTCCCCCGCTTTCCCGGATCCAGTGCCTCCCCCTCGATGTCGGCACGCACTGTATCGATGGCTGGCTACGCGGTCGACGCCCCGACCACGACAAACGTGTGCTGCGCGGTGTCCGGTGGGAGGTGTCTGCAGAGGAACAGACCCGAGCCGCTGCTCACCGAGCGCGCAATGCTCATGCTGCTCGCCGCGATCACGATCGGACTCGTGGCGGGCGCACTCGCATACCTGTCTACGCACGATCTCGCGGCGGCGACGCTGGTCGGCGGGGGTGCCACGGGTGGAGGTCTCGCCCTGCTCAACGGTCTCGTCGCAAGGTAGAGGGAGATGCTCCAGGACCCGGTAGTGAGCCTCGAGATCAGCAAGTTCTACGAGTCGAGTGCTCCGCGCCTGGTCGCCTTCCTCGTCGCGACGGGCTTCCCGGCTCAGGACGCGGCCGACGCCGTCCAGCAGGCGATCCTGGAGGCGCTGCCTCCGCAGTGGGCCCGGATTCGCGAGAAGCACGGCTGGTGCAGGATCACGGCCTACCGGCGTGCATGTGACATCAGGCGGCGGAACCGCGAGGCCTTTCTGGGCGACGACCTCCTAGAGCTCGGCTCGTCTCTCCTGACCGACCAGCAGGCGATCGACGCGATCGCCAACGACGAGTATCTGCGAGTGCTGGACACGCGGCTCGCGAGCGCTCCGATCCAGCGGGAGATCATGATCTGGATCTACGACGGCGCCAAACCCAGCGAGATCGCTGAGGCGCTAGGCATGAAGCAGGAATCGGTTCGGTCATCCCTTCGAGCAGCGCGGGCCAAGATGCGGCCGGTCTTCGACGCGCGCGACGACATCTGAGGAGGCGACCATGTCGAGGACAAGCAACCGCGCCGCCACCGCCGCGGAGCCGGAGCAGAGCTCCGAGGACGAGGTCATCCCGGTCGAGCTTGCCGGCACCACGAAGCTCGTGCCGCGCTCTGCTGTCCGGTACGTGGAGGCGCAGGGCGACCACGCCCGCCTGCACACCCACGAGGGCACCCACCTCGTCCGCATCCCGCTCTCCGTGCTCGAGGACCGCTGGCGCGACGCCGGCTTCGTGCGCATCCACCGCTCCTTCCTGGTGGCGCTGCGGCTGGTCACGGAGCTTCGGCTGTCCGGGTCCGGCTACGTCGCCCGGGTCGGCAGCGGCCCGGACTGCGCCGAGCTCCCGGTGAGCAGGCGCCACACGCGCGAGCTGAAGGGCCGGCTCGTCTCGATGGCCTCGGCGGCGAGCAGATCGGGCGACACCAGGCAGGCCTCGCAACCGCCGGGCAGCCCTCCGCCTGCGCCCGAGGACCAGGACGATCCCGCCGGCAGCTGGGCTCTGGTCAAGGCCGCACAGGATGGCGACATGGCCGCCTTCGGCGGCCTGTTCGACAAGTACTACGACGTCGTCTTCCGCTACGTGCTTTTCCGCATCAGCGACCACTCCCTTGCCGAGGACATCACCCAGGAGACCTTCGTCCGGGCGCTGCGACGCATCTCCTCGGTCAGCTACCAGGGCCGGGACATCGGTGCGTGGTTCATCGCCATCGCCAGCAACCTGATCTCCGACCACGTGAAGTCCAGCCGGTACCGTCTGGAGCAGACCACCAGCGATATCGTCGAGCTGTCGCCTAGCGTCGACGGTCCCGAACGAGGTGTCCTCGACGGAGCGACCAACGAGGAGATCCTGCGCTGCATCCGGATGCTTGACTCTGATCAGCAGGAATGCATTCAGCTGCGTTATCTGCAGGGCCTGTCGGTGGCGGAGACGGCGCAGATCATGGAGCGCCGCGAGGGTGCGGTACATGCACTGCAGCACCGCGCACTGCGCCAGCTCGCTCAGCTCCAGTCAGAGGGATTCTGGGCCGACGACGCTGCCCTGCTCGACGTGGTCGAGACGCAGGGGGCTAGGGCCTTCGGACAGTTCGTCGAGCGAGTCTCCGCGAACCTCGATACGGACTCCGCCGCCGCCGACGTGCTCGGCGCCGCCGCCTATCGCGGCTTCGCGGACCGGGTCCGAGCGCAGCTCGACGTCTCGGCGGGTCTCCAAGCCGTCCTTGCCATGGTGCCCCCGTCGCTGAACGGGCCGACCACGACGCCGGATCAGGCGGGGGAGCCGCCTTCGGACGCGGCCGCGGAACTGGCCCCGGACGCGCTGCTCGACCAGGAGATCGAGACAACCGAGCGGGATCTGTCTGGTTCGCCCGCCGGGTCGAGATCCAGCGCCCTCCGGGTCCGACTCGCCGTGCTGCTCAGGCAGCGCTATGTCGAGCACACCGGGGATGACGCCGACTGGAATCGAGCCGCCGTCTTGTTCGACGAGGCCCTGCGGCTGGCCGACGAGGACGACGGATTCGTCCGAAAGGTGATCGTCGACGCGGCGTCCGCCAGCGACGACGGCCGCTACGACGTCGCGCTGCGACTCGCACACGACATCTTCACGATCTCAACCGGGAGCGGCGAGGGAGGCCATCGTGGCAGCCGAACCTGACGAGGGCGGGCCGGCGGCGGACAGCACCACACAAGAATGGCTGCTGCCGCAGCTCAGGCGCTTTCTCCGCTACCGCGGCCACTGCTCGCCGTGCGTGGACCACCTCATCGCCGCCTCGAGCGCTGGCCCCGACCCGGGATCGATCCCCGATACCGTTGGCGGCTGGTACGCGACAGTGATCCAGGCGAGTCTGGAGCGGACCGCCACGCCATGCGGCGACTGCGCCACCACCGCTGACCTGCGCCATGTCGATCCGCACCTCTGCGACTACTTCGAGGACGCTCGCATCGCCGCGGTCGACGTCCTCGTACAGTGCAGCCCGATCCAGCTCGACTGCCTGTGGTTGAGCACCGTCGCCCAACTGACCGACAGCCAGATCTCCCAGGCCCTCGGTCTCGGCATCGGTGCTTGCAGATCACATCGGCTGGCGACGACGAGTCGGATCAGCCGCGCGATTGGACTGCCGAAACCGGACGTCGACCTTCTGCTCGCCCAACAGCGGCTGCCCGGCGTCGTGGTCGCCGCGACCGAGACCGAGCCCTCGCCGACCCGGTCGTCCTCGACCAGGTGGAAGCGCTCGTGCGCGTCGCGCTGGTCGTGAAGCTCGCCTTCGAGGAAGCGCGGGCTGCACTCAAAGAGCAGGACGCGACCTTGGGCAACCTCCGTAACCGGGCCACGGGACTACTCGCAGCCGTGTCGGTAGGGACGTCGTTCGCGGCCTCGGTCGGATTCCTGAACACCGACCCGACCAAGGGTGCCGTCTTCCCACAGCGGGCTGGCTGGACGCTGCTTCCACTCACACTACTGATCGGCGGCGGCGTGATGACCATCCTGTGGCCAGCCAAGGAGAGCGCCGTGATCGTGCCCGTGCCCGAGGCAGAGGCAGCAGTGGGCGAGCACCGGTCCCGTCTCGATCGAGCGGCGTCATGGGGGGTGCCCGCGCACGTCACGGTCCTCTTCCCGTTCCTGCCGCCTGATCAGCTCGGCTCCGCCCACCTGCGCACGCTGGCCGACGCCATCCGATCGGTCCCCCGCTTCGATACCACGTTCGCCGACATCCGATGGTTCGGCGAGGATGTCGTCTGGGTCGCTCCCGAGCCAGACCTGGGATTCCACGCACTGATCGATGCCGTGACCACAGCGTTCCCGGAGTACCCGCCCTACGGCGGTGCCTTCGGGGACTCGGTGCCGCACCTGACGATCGGTGCGCACGCCGGCCGGGACGAGCTGGGCGCAGCAGCCGAAGCTGTTGCCGCCCACCTACCGTTCGCGGCCTCGATTGACGTTGCACATCTGCTCCAGGGCTCGGACGCTCCGGGCGCGTGGCACCGGGTCGTCGAGCTGCCCTTGGGATGATGTGCTGCGTTGGTTGGTGGGCCGGCGTGGCCGGCCCGCGCCGCTGCAGGCAGCGCCTTGCTCTCAAGGAGGCAGATTCGGCAGCGGCGGGCGCTGCGGACCGATCAGCCGGTGACCGTCGTGGGCACGGATCACTGGGTGCGCATCGTGGAGGGCATCGGCCACCCGGAAGGCGGATGCCGGGATCGTGAGTTCAGCAAGGATGGCGGGCTCGATGCCTTCCTGCCACGAAACCTGCGGCAGCTCATGGTGTGTTGTTTGCGTCGGTCGTCGGGTGCTGGGCGTGGACGAGCGTGACGGGCGGCGCCGTGGACACGTCTACGCGCTCGGGATCGGTGCAGCCGGCTGCTGTCAGCCATCGGTGGTAGGCCGTGAACGGGTGTAGTCCGGCGGATCTGGTGCGGGTGAGCAGGCCGAGTGCGTAGAGCGCCAGCGCGCGCTGGTCTGGGGTGGGCGTGTCGGGCAGCACGTCCAGGACCGCGAGCGTCCCGCCGGGGCGCACCGTGGCGGCGAGCCGCACGAACAGGCGCTGGTTGGCAGGCTCGTCGAGGAGGTGGCAGAGGTTGCCGACGAGCACCAGGTCGAAGGTCTGCGGGGGCAGCGCGAGGGTGAACACGTCGCCCGCGAGGAAGCGGTACCGGCCGGTGTGGCCGGCGGCCTCGACCGCGGCACGCGTGGTGGGCAGCACTGTGGGCAGGTCGAGTGCGGTGATCTGCGCGGTGGGCAGCGCGTCCGCGACCGCGCGGCTCCACGGCGCGGCTCCGGCGCCGACGTCCAGCACGCTGCTGCCCGTGACACCGGTGTCCATCAGCACCGCGGCCGCGGTCGCTGCTGCGCCGGACATGAGCGATGCGAGGTGGGCGACGGCGCCGGGGTAGAGGTCCCCGGCACCGTCGGGTGTGCCGGCGGCGAACACCGGATCCCCGGTGCGCAGGACAGCCGGGAGCTCACCGGCCATGTCGAGCATCCGCTGCAGGTCCCGCGGGTGCAGCGGGCCCGGACGGTAGCACTCGCCGTCGGTGTCCACGACACCCATCGCGGCCAGCGCGTCGAGCAGCAGGGCGGTGCCGCGCTCGGTGAGTCCGCAGTCGGCGGCGAGCGTGGCCGCGCCGGCCGGGCCGCGCACGAGCCTGTCGAAGATCCCCGCCTGCAGGCCCGTGGTCATCGCGCCTGCGGCGAGCATGGTGTCGGCGAGTTCCGCGAACGGGGCGGTCATCGGGCCCGCTCCACGGTCCCGGCGGCGCCGTCGACGGTGACCAGCTCGCCGTCGCGCAGCAGGCTGGTTGCCTGGCCGGTGGCGACGACTGCGGGCACCCGGAACTCTCGCGCGATGATCGCGGAGTGCGACAGCGCGCCGCCGGAGTCGGTGACCAGGGCCCCGATCCCGGGGAACAGGATCGACCAGACCGGCGAGGTGATCGGGCAGACCAGCACGTCGCCGGCCCGGATCCGGTCGAACTCGGCCTCGCTGGCGACGATGCGTACGGGCCCGGTGTAGCGGCCGGGCGACGCGGGCAACCCGCGCAGCGACTGCCCGTCGCACTGGCCACCCCGTCCGGTGGCGAAGATGCGGTCGATCGCCCAGAACAGGGCGCGCATCGCCCGCCGTGCCTCGTCGGGCAGCGCGTCCATCGACGGCGGCGGGCCGGGATCGACGCCGTAGGACGGCGGCCCGGGATGTGCCAGCGTCCACGCCCGCTCACCCCGGCGTCGGGTGATCGTGTCGCGGCGGTCGGCGCCGGAGCACAGCACCGCGCGTACCTCGTCCGGCTCCAGGTAGAACACATCGTCGTGGTGGCGGAGCTGGCCGCGGTCGGCGAGGCGCCGCCCGGCTTCCAGCGCGGCCATCCGAATGAGTGCGGTCGGCGCGCTCACGGTGAAGAACTCGTTGTCCTCGCGCACCGGGTACGCGCGCTCGGCGCGGGTGAGCGCGTCCTCGAAACGGGCCCGGTCGGCGGTCGGGCGGGCGGCCAGCAGCCGCCGCGCGGATGCCACCGCCTCCGCTCGCCTGGCAGTCTGGGCTGCCGCCTCGGCCTGCGGCTCGTACCCGCCCACAAGCTGGTCGCGGACGAGCCCGAGCACCATGTCCGGGCGTTCGGCCAGTGTCTGTTCGGCGACCTCGTAGCGCAGTCCGCGGCAGCCGCACTCGCGCAGGTAGGCGGCGAACGCGGCGGCGAACTCGGGGTCGGTGCCAGCCGGCAGCCCACCCGCCGCGGCCTGCGGATCGTCGAGCAGCGCCCGCACACCGGACCGGGCGCCGGCGAGCGCGGCGAGCGGAGCGAGCCGGTGGGCCGGTTCGGTGGAGCGGACCGACAGCCCGCCCAGCAGCGCGAACATGGCCGCGTCGTCCCAGCCGAGCAGGTCCTCGCACGCTGCCGCCAGCTCGCCGAGCGCGATCATGATCGCGCCGTGCAAGCGCATGTGGACGAGACACCCCCGGTCGTAGAACGCGCGGACCTCCCCGAGATGGAGATCCAGCCCCTCGTCGGTGAGCGCGGCCAGGTCGAGGTCGCGCAACCGCGCGATCTCACACCCGAACTCGCCCACCCAGCTGTCGTGCCAGACCCGGATCAGCTGCCCAGACCGGTCGGCGCGCATCGCCGCCACGCAGTCCCGGACCCGGGCTCGCAACGCCGGCGCCAGCCGGACCAGCAGCGGCATCAACCGGTCCGGCGGGCGCCGCCGGTCCCGGCCACCGAGCGGGACCAGTCGCATGTACTCCCAGCCGCCGATATCGCACATCGCGGCACTGTCGAGCAGAAACCCGAACTCGGCCGCCATGTGCCGGGTCGACGGGTTGCGCACAGTGAACAACTCCCGCATGAACGGCGTCCACGGCTGCGGCGAATGGCTGTCCTCTCGCGTCCAGTACCCAGGCGGCGGCTCGACCGGCACGGGCACCGGCGCGACGTCGGGGTCGGCGTCGGGGACGGGGTCGGGCAGTGTGGTGATCGGCCGGGCCTGCAGCAGGTACGGCCGGCCGTCGGCCCAGGCCCATTCGATGTCCTGGGGAGCGCCTTCGTGGGCGGCGACCCGTTCGGCCAGCGCGGCGACAGCGCGAGCCTGCTCGGCGTCGATCGCGTCCTCGACGCCGGCGCGGCGCGCCACTGTGCCGGCGCTCACGACCCACAGCTCGCCGTCGACGCTGCCGTCGACGAGCCGGTCACCGAGTCCCCGGACCGCGTTCACGAGCGTCCGCGTCCGATCGCCGGTGACCGGGTCGGCGGTGAACGCGACGCCGGCCGCCTCGGCCGAAACCAGCTGCTGCACCAGCACGGCCACCGACGTCGCGGCGGGCAGGCCGCGGGCGGCGCGATAGGCGTGCACGTGCGCCGCGTCGCCGGATGCGCGGCACCGCTGGATCGCGACGAGCAGCGCCGGATCGCCCTCCACACCAGGGTCGACCCCGAGGACGGTGGTGAACTGGCCGGCGTGCGAGTCCCGCTCGCCGTCCTCGTCCACGGCCGAGGAGCGCACCGCGAACGGTCCACCGCCCAGGTCCGCGGCCGCCTTCCGCACCTCGTCGGCGCGGTCGTCGAGCCCGGCGCATGCCGGGACCACGAAGCCGTCGGGGACCGGGAAGCCGGCCGCGCGCAACCGCGCCAGCGTGGCCGCCTTGCCCCCGACCAGCGCGGCAGCGTCGGGCCGCACCAGGTCCAGCGGCACGAGATCGTCACGTTCGGCCATCACCGCTCCAGGGTCGCTCCGGGCACCGGGCCCGGTCCATCAGCCGAGCTACGTACCGGCCGCGACGGCCCTACGTATCGGGAGCCACCAGCAGGTCGTGCTCGACCGCGTGGCGCACCAGCGCCACCCGGGAGCTGAGACCCAAGCGGGCGTACACATGCTGCAGGTGCGTGGTGACTGTGCGCGGGCTGATCACCAGCCGCGCGGCGATCTCAGCGTTGGACAGGCCCTCGGCGACCAGTCGGACGACCTCGATCTCGCGGAGGGACAGGCCCTCGGCGAGCTTGCCGCGCCTACGTGGTGCCGGGCGCTCCCCGAGGTCGCGGAGCAGGCTCCGAGCGCCGTCGGCGAACCGGCGGGCGTCGAGCGCGACGAAGGTAGTCAGTGCCTCCTGGGCTGCGCCCACTGCCTCGACCGGATGGTCCACGACGGCGACCCGCGCCCACTCCAGCCGGCACCGGGCCACTTCGAACGGCATCGCGAGCTCGCCGAACCGCTCCGCTGCGGTACGCAGCTCTTGGCCCGCGGGCCCGAGATCGCCGCGCCGATGGGCGATCAGACCGACCATCCGCGTGGCGATCGCAGCCATGAAGGGCGCCTCCGCGCCCAGGTGCGCGATCCTGGCCGCGGTCGCCCTGGCTGCGTCGATCCGGTCGGCGGCCAGCTGTGCCTCGCACAGGGTGGCGATCTGGAGCGTCGCGAAGAAGTGCGCGGTAGCGGAAGCCCGGTCATCGACGGCGGCGATCGCCTCCTCCGGGCGCCCGCGCTCGAGCGCGACCACGGCCTCCAGACACTCGACGAGGCCGAAGGCGTGCCGGTCGGAGACCATCAGCGCACCGGGTCCTGCACGCACCTCCGCCAGGCATGCGGCCGCGGCGTCCAACCGTCCACGATGGGCCAGCACGAGCGCGCGCAGCGCGAGGCCGATCAGGACGATCCGGTCGCTGCCCACCCGGTGGCCCAGCGTCAGCAACTGCGCGGCGCAGCTCTGCGCCCCGTCCCAGTCACCGGTGAGGAATCCGGCCAGTGCGAGGAACCCCAGCGGCGCGCTCTCCATCGAGGGCACCCCGACTGTCCGCAGCCTGCCCAGCGCCTCCGTGGCCGTCGACCGCAGCTGACCGGGCTGGCCGAGCGTGAGCTCCGCGGCCATCAGCTGGCGGTAGGCGTGGTCGACGAGGAACAGGTCACCGATCCGCTCCGCTTCGGCCAGCACGCCCCGCGAGGTCAGCCGGAGCTGGGTGTACTCGCCTCGTTCCATCAAGTCGAACGAGCGGTAGAGGTTCGCGTAGGCCACCGCGCGGGACAGGCCGTGCGCGGTGCTCAGCGCCAGCAGCTCCGCTGACTCGACACGCACGGCCGCCGACTCGCCCCGGCGGGCCAACATCTGCAGCCGCGTCTCGCGCAGCCGGATCCCTTCCTCATCGAAGGCGCCCGCTTCGATGGCGGCGAAGCCGGCGGACAGCGCCGCCCACGCCTGCTCGACCAGTCCCCGGTCCCACAGCGCATGGGTCAGCTGCCGGCATGCCCGCGCGACACCGATCCGATCGCCGCGCCGGCGGTGGGCGTCGCGGGCGGCCTGCCATGCGGCAATCATCGGCTCGACCCGACCCGCGGACTGCTCCGCCTCGGCGAGCAACTCCAGGATCGCAATGGTCCGGTCCTCGTCCCCCAGCAGCACCGCGTACGACCTCGCCGCCTCGAGATACGGCACCGCCTCCGCACCGGCCTGCACCTGCAGCGCCCGCTCGCCCGCCGCCAGCACGACCTGCAGCGCCCGCGCCGGCGCGACCTGGTCCCGCGCGTCGCGGTAGTGCGGAGCCAGCAGCGTGTCCACCCCGGGACGGTGTCGTTCCAGGGCCGCCGCGACCGCGGCGTGCAGTCGCCGCCGCGCCGCCTCGCCCAGCTCGGTTCCGGCGACCTCGGCGTAGAGCGGATGGCTCGTGCAGTACACCACCTCCCCGCCACGTACCGTCTCGACGGCGAGGCCGGCGACGGCCAGCGCCCGCAACCGGTCCACCAGAAGCCCCTCGTCGACGTCGAGAGCGTCGGCGAGCACCGCCGGCAGCGCCCCGTCCCCGGCCAGCGCGACCCCCTCCAGCGCCGCCCGCTGCTCGACGGGCAGGCGCCGCAGGCGCTCCACCACGAGATCGCGTACGACCGCCGGGACCAGATCCAGCGCGCCCGGCCCGAGCACCCACGCTCCGCCGCTGCGGAACAGCGCCCCATCCGCGACCAGCTCGTCGACCAGTGCGGTGACCACCAGCGGACTACCGGCGGCCCGTTCCACGAGCGCGTCGACCAGCAGCTGGGGCGGCTCGCCCCCGAGCATCGCCGCCGCGAGCGACCGGATCGGCCCGCGACCGAGTCCCGCCAGGTCCAGCTCCTGCGCCAGCCCGGCCCGCCGCAGGTCACGCACCAGCGCCTGCGCTGCGGGTGTCGCCGCGACCTCGTCGGAGCGGTACGCGCACAGCAGCAGCAGGCGGTGCGCTCCGATCCCGCGCGCAACGTAGTGCAACAGCTCCACCGTGGCGTCGTCGGCCCAGTGCAGGTCGTCCACCGCCAGCACCACCGGGGCCTGCGCTGCGAGCCGGCCGAGTAACCTGGCGACCGCCTCGAACAACCGCGTGCGCTCCAGCGCCGGATCACCCAGCGCCGGTGCCGGCGGCAGGTGCAGGTCGACGAACAACCGGCCGAGATCCGCCAGCCCGTCCACCAGCCGCACCCGTGGACCGTTGGCCAACCCGGCGAGATGGGGCCCGATCGCCTCCAGCAGCGGCGCATACGCCAGGCCCTGGCCGAGCAGGCGGGCGCCACCCGTGTGCGTCACGAACCCGCGCTGCGCGGCGAGCGCGAGGATCTCCTCGGCCAACCGCGACTTGCCGATCCCCGCCGGGCCGCTCACCAGCAGCACCCGCCCGCGGCCCTGTGCCGCCTCCTCCAGCAGCACCGCGGCGCGCGCGGACTCGACTGCCCGCCCGACCAGCGGCCATCCCGCCGACCGGCCCGTGCTCGCGCCTGCCATCTCATCCCCCGATTCGACCAGCGGCCCGAGAATATCGGCAGCCAGCGCCCCGTGGGCCGTTCGGCAGACAGCGGACGAGCCGCACGGCCCAGCACCGACGCTCTGCCTGCATCGACTTCCGGCCGACTTGCTCGCCGCCAGGGTCAGCATGTCGTCGGGGGACATGGTCCTTACCTGCGCCCGCTCCCGCCGCTGGAGGCGCCCGGCGAGATCAGCGCGCTCGTTGCTGACTTCTGGAGTGTGCGGGAGGGCGCAGCAGCGCCGCCTCCAGCACGGCCACGGTGCGCTCGGTCCACTGTTGTGCCGTCCAGCCCCCGTGGTGGACCAGATCCACCCAGCTGTACATCGAGGTGAGTGACCCGAGCATGGCGGTGGCTTCGGGGGGTGTCCAGCCCGGGGCGAGCGCATCCTCGGCGGCCAGACGATCGACGACGGCCCGGCACCGGTCCAGGCGGGCGGCCTCGCGCTCGCGGTAGGCGGCGTCGGCGCCGGGATCGAGGGGCCGCAGGAGATCCAGTGCGGTGACGATGCCGTGCAAACGGGGCTTGATCCGCGCCTGCACCTCGACCGCGCGCCGCAGCGCCGTGCGGCCGTCGGATGCGCCGTCGATGCCGGCTTGCAGGTCGGGGGTGCGCGCCTGCTCGTCGGCGAGGCGGGCGACCGCCATCAGCAGGTCGGTCCGGTTGGCGAAGTGCACATAGAGCAGCTGTCGCGTCACCCCGGCGGCGCGGGCGATCTCGGCCATGGCAGGCAGCCGCCCGGACGTGGTGGCGAGCACGGTCGCGGTGGACTCCAGGATCCGCAGCCGCGTGTTCTCCGCTCTTGACATGCTGTCAAATTAGCAGTTCCCTGTATTTGACAGGGTGTCAAGCGGAGGTGGGCGAATGTCGGCGACCGAACAGCGTCTGGCGGCGCTGGGTATCGAACTGCCGCAGGCGTGGCGGTTGCCCGAGGGCCTGCACCGGTCGTTCGAGATCGTGCGCGTGCACGATGGACTCGCCCACCTCGCCGGCCATGGCCCCGTCGACGGAGCCGAGCTGCTGGCCCGCGGCAGGGTCGGCACGGACCTCAGCGTCGAGGAGGGGCAGCGGTCCGCCCGTCTCACCGCGCTGGCGATGATCGCCACGCTGCGCCGCACCTGCTCGCTGGACGCGGTTACCTGGTTGCGCGCCACCGTTTTCGTGCAGGCCGACCCTACGCTGGGCGGCCCTGCCCTGACCCGAGTGTCAGATGGGTTCAGCGATCTCGTCGTCGACGTGTTCGGCGAGCGCGGCCGTCATGCCCGCACCACCTGCGGTGCTGCCGCGCTCACGTTCGGCGTCCCCACGATCATCGAGGCAACCGTGGCGCTCCGCGCTACGTAGGGGCGACAGGACCGATACGTACCGCAACGGATGGGCCGTGCCGCGGCCAAATCGGATCATCGGCGAAGGGCGGCGGTCGCGGGCATGGACGCCCGGCCGGCCGGTCCCCATTCGCAGAGGCACGGCCGGTGCAGACCGGGCCCAATGGGGGAGTGGAGCTGGCATGCGAGGTTGGAGACGATGGTGGACCGTGCTCGTCGGCGGTCTGGCCGTGGCGGGATGCGGGGTGGTGCCGGGAACCGCGTCCACCGCAGGTCCTGGCCCGGCCGCGTCCGCGGCGGAGGGCGCGAGCGTTGCAGGAGAGGCGACGTGCGTCATCGACGCAGCGGACCTGTCGGCGGCGACCGGCATGACCTGGCAGCTCGGCACGACGCGGACCGATCATCGGCTGGAGACCATGGAGTCGGTGCTGGCCACGATCTGCATTTTCACCGTCGAGGACCAGCGCAGCGAGTACGGCGATCCGCTGATTCTTCGGGTGGACATCGTCGACGGTGCTGACGCCGTCGCCGTTCGGAACGAGTTCGAGGACAGCTGCGCCCGCCACGGCGGCACGGTGACACCGTCCGGGGCCGCCGAGGGCGCCGTGACCTGCCAGGACGGCGGCTCGGTGCAGGAGGGCAGCGTCACCCGCGGCGGTAGGACCGTCAACGTGTACTACCCGATGGTCCCCCGGTCGCTGCAAGGCGAGGTCACCTCCAGCTTCGACAAGGTGCTCGCAACGGTGCGGACGTGAGGCGAGCCGTTGCACAGCCATGAGCCCACTCGGACGACGAATCATCCACTGCGAGCGACAGCGGAACGGCAGTGTCGGGCGCCGCCCGGCCAGGCGCGACGCCGTCCCGATCGGGACGCCCCGCGCGCGAGGGTGGAACAGGTCCTGGAACCGCAGATGAGAACGCAGAAATACACAAGGGGGAGAAAGAAATGATGATGACAACGTGGGTGACCGGGGGGACGGCTGCACTCGCCATTGCCCTCACCGGTGGTGCCGGGGTGGCCGGTTTCAGCGGTTCGGGTCAGGTCGCCGGGTCACAGGTTGCGCAGGTGGCTGCGGTCGCGGCAGTCCCGGCAGCGGCGGCGGGGACGTGCAAGCAGGGCTTCGTGTGGCGTGATGCTCGTGACGGCGATGGTGTGTGTGTCACGCCCGAGGAACGGACCCGGGCCAAGAGACAGAACGCGAACAACAACGTCAACCCGGCCGGAGGTCCGTTCGGGAAGAACACCTGCCAGAACAGTTACGTGTGGCGGGAGGCGTGGGACGGCGATGTGGTCTGCGTGACCCCCACCGAACGTGCCGATACCCAGAGGCAGAACCGGGAGGGCCCCAGCCACACCAACAGATGATCGGCGCCCGCCGATGAGGCGACCGTGGCGATCCACGGGAGACATCGCCTGACGCCGACCGGGCGGCCTCGCCGGCGCGTCCGCCCCGTCTATAGCCAGCGGGCGCGCCGGTGCACGACGTCGGGGCGGCAGAACCGATACGTACCGCGACGGATGGGGCCGCCCCGCCGCCGGCCTCGGATCATCAGAGCGAACCATCCTCAGAGGGAACGAGGACATGCCAGACCCACGACTGCGGTCCTCGCGAGGACCGGCGGTGCTGGAGTGAGCACGCGTCGCCGGATGGGCTGCTATGAACGCACGCTCGAGCGGATCGCCCGCACTCCCGCCGGGTACTGGTACCTCAAGCAGATCGCACCGCGCCTCGACACACCGCTGCTGCGCCTGACCGGCGGCCGGATCAGCAGCATGTACCCGGCGACCGTCGTGCTGCTGACGACCATCGGGGCGAGGTCCGGTCTGCCCCGCACCATCCCGCTGCTCGGCGTCCCCGACACCGATCAGATCGTCCTGGTCGCCTCGAACTACGGCGGGAACCGGCACCCGGCGTGGTACCGCAACCTGCGGGGCAACCCGAGGGTCGAGGTGCTCGCGGGCCGCCGCAGCGGCACCTACCTCGCGAGCGTGATCATCGACCCGGACGAGCGGGAGCGGGCCTGGAACCTCGCGCTGGACCGCTACGC
The DNA here is from genome assembly GCA_963727745.1 of uncultured Actinomycetota bacterium. Taxonomy (GTDB): domain Bacteria; phylum Actinomycetota; class Actinomycetes; order Mycobacteriales; family Pseudonocardiaceae; genus Pseudonocardia. Next base: position 38,021 of record CAVSHL010000010.1, on the reverse strand, counting down.
CGGCTTCGGCGACTACGAGCAGCGCGCCACCGACCGGAGGATCCCGCTGGTCCGGCTGGAACGAACGGATGCGCACGCTGGGGGCTGACCGCTCCCTGTCTTTCCGGCGAGTCCGGCGGGCCCTGCACCTGAGTGGAGCTTGCGTTGCCTGAATTGATCCGCGTTCGGACATCGGTGCCCGACCCGTCGAGTACGCCCAGTAGACGTCCAGGTCGACGAGCTCCACGGTCATGACGGCGCGCTGCGAACGGTACGCGGTATCGCGCCCGCCGATCGGTCGGCACCGTCGCTGCGCGCGATGCCCCCGGTACGTCCGCTGCCACCACATTGGGAGAGTGATCATGACTGAGTCTCGGGAAGAGCCTCCGGGTTCCACTTCGTCGGGCCGGCGACGGCGGGGGACGACGCGTCGTGACGTGTTCCGTCTCGCTGGTGGCGCGGTCGCGGTCGGTGGGCTGGCGATGGTCGTTCCGTCCGCTCTCGGTTCGGGTGTGGCCGACCCGCTGAGTTTGGCCATCGATCGATCGGCGCCCGTTGCGGGTGGCGGGATCGGGCTGGGCTCGCTGTCGGACAACATCCGCAAGTTCCACCTGTTCGCTCGGCCGCGGGTGGTCAGCCTCGAGGAGGTGGCCCGCGGGTTGGGGATGGCGCGTCCGGTGTCGCTGCGCGAGATGAATCGCCGGCTCGGTGCGATCCCCACCGAGGTCCGGCTGGGCTCCTCGATCACGACTGGGGCGGCGTTGGGTGGGCGGGCCGACCTGGTCCTGCGCAGCGACGGCACCTACACCTCCAGTGGTCACATGCGCGCGACCGGGTTCCCCTCGTTCGCCTACCAGGTGACCGTTCACATCCAGGGCAACGGTGCCCGACTCTTACCCACGGCCTTCCACCAGGGCCGGGTCTTCGGCACCGACACACCGGGTGATCGGCAGCGGAAATGGACCGAGAGCGGCACAAACGAGAACATCCGCCAAGGTTGGCTGAGTATCGCCGAGAACCCCCGACTCGAGGTTCGCAAGGAGTACAACCTGTCCGGCACTCTCGGGGCGGTCACCGACATCGCGGTCAAGATCGCCGAGTTCGCCGGTCTGGCGGCCGTGGCCAATCCTGCGACCGCCGCGGTGATCACGCTCGGTTCGGCGCTCGACGAGGCTGTCGATCTGCCCGCCCCACATAAGGACTGGCCCCTGGGTGTCACGGTCGCCGCGGGAGTGATCCTCGTGTTCGGACCGGCCGCGATCGTGCCTGCAATCGTGGCCGGCGGTGTTGCCGAGCTGGCCGTGGCGACCCGAACACTGCGCGACGACGAGTGGGATTTCGTGCGGAAGGTCTTCGGCGACACGCTGCCGCCGCGCGAGCAGATCATCCTCACGAACATGCTCGGCAAGGGAGATCGGCCTTACACGCTGCCGACCGTCGGCGGCAAGTACCTCGTCAACCTGGGCGGTGGCGGAAGGTTCGACAACCCCATGACCTGGTCGTCGGACGACGGCAGGTACCCGAAACCGGGCCAGTTGCTCATCCACGAACTGACCCACACCTGGCAGGGCCGGCGCTGGCCGGCGCTCACCTACTTCTGCCAAGGCGTCACGGAGAACGGGTACGACCCGGGCGATGACCTCAGCAAGGTGTGGGGTGACTACGGGCTCGAGCAGCAGGCGACGATCGTCGACAACTGGTACGCCGGCATGGTCCCCGACGAGGACCGCACCATGGAGGACCCGGCGAAGATCGCGTTCTACGACCGCGAGTTCCTCCCCGCACGAGAGCCGAACTACACCCAGAAGCCGTACCACAAGTTCGACCGCTACATCTACGGCAACGTCCGCGCCGGACTGATCTGACCGGCCGCAGAACACTGACCTCGAAGTGCAGGGAGACCCAAATGCCCAACATCGTCGGTGACTCATCGAAGGACGACGTGCCAGCCGTCTTCGGAACCCACAGCGCCCGCGGCGCCGGCGTACTGGGGGCCGGAGCCCGCTGGACCGGTGTGGTCGGCACCAGCGTCGACCAGACCGGTGTCACCGGGATCAGCGAGAAGTTCATCGGTGTCTGGGGCGAGAGCAAGGCACCCGGCTTCGCCGGCCTATATGGGCTCAGCCAGCAGGGCGACGGCATCGTCGGGGAGTCCAAGAGCCCCACCCACTCCGGCGTTGCCGGTAAGGGCACCCGGTGGACCGGCGTCCACGGCAGCAGCGTCGACCAGACCGGCGTCACCGGAATCAGCGAGAAATTCGTCGGCATCTGGGCCGAGACGAAGCGGGCGGACCATCCCGCGTTGCTGGCCAAGAGCGCGGGCGGGCGCGCCGGCCGGTTCGAGGGGAACGTGGAGGTCACCGGGGACCTCCTCCTGACCGGAGCAGACGTGGCCGAGCAGTTCGACGTGGCCGAGCATTTCGACATCGCCGGGCCCGATGACTCCGGTCGCATCGCCCCGGGCACCGTCGTCGTTCTCGACGACACCGGCGCGCTGGCACCCTGTACACGCTCCTACGACACGCGCGTCGCCGGTGTGGTCTCCGGCGCGGGCGACCGGGTGCCTGCCCTGATCCTCGACCGCACGGACGCCGGCGCCCGGGCCAATCAACGGCGCCCCGTCGCCGTCGTGGGCAAGGTGTGGTGCCAGGCACACGCGTCCGCTCAGCCCATCCGGGTAGGTGATTTGCTGACCACGTCCGGCACCTGCGGGCACGCGATGCGGGCAGTCGATCGGGACTCCGCCTTCGGCGCTGTGCTCGGAAAGGCGCTAACGCCGCTGGCGTCTGGCGCCGGTCTCGTCCTCGTGCTCGTCGGCCTCTGCTGATCCGGCCCGGGCAGCTGCGCGACCCGCCGGCCGCATGCGCTGCACGATCGGGGACCCCGCTCATCCTCGTCGTCGAACTACGGCGGCAACAGCCATCCGATGTGGTACCGCAACCTGCTGGGCAGCCCGAGGGTCGAGGTGCTCGCCGGCAGGCGCAGCGGCGCTACCTCGCGACCGGATCACCGACCCCCGCGAGCGGGAGCGCGCCTGGAACCTCGCGCTGGACCGCTACGCCGGCTTCGACGCCTACGAGCAGCGCGCTGCCGACCGGACGATCCCGCTGGTCCGGCTGGACCGAACCGGCACGCCCGCTGTGGGCTGACCGCTGCCTGTCTTTCCGGCCGCTCCCGTCGCGACGACAGGTGCGCGAGCGTCGATCGCGCCCTCCCCCGCGCCGGATGACGCCGGCCCTGAGCAGGTGGATGTCCACGCCGATCGGGTGTCCTCGATGCCCACCGGGATCCGGCGACGGATCGGATCACAGGTTGGAGACGTCGAGGACGAGGATCGTGTCGGTCGAGGTCGAGCTGATGTAGGCGCCTGGCCGGTCGGGTGAGATGGCGACGTCGCCGGGGGTGTCGGTGGTGGGCACGGCGATGGTGTCCAGGAGTGTGTTCGTCGTGGTGTCGACGACGGCGATGCCGCTTTGGGTGGTGAGGAAGGCGCGCCGGCCGTCGCCGGTGATGGTGATGTCCTCGAGGATCCCGCCTTCGGGCACGGCGATCGTGGCGATGACGCGGTAGGTCTGGGTGTCGAACACGGTGATCGCGGCTTCGTTGGCGACGTAGCCGCGGGTCCCGTCCGGGGTGATCGCCACGTCGAAGGTGTGGGTACCGGTCGGGATCGTCGCGAGCACGGTGTCGGTGGCGATGTCGATCGCGGTCACGGAGTTGACGTCGGTGTTGGCGACATACACCCGGTGACCGGCGGGATCGACGGCCATGCCGAACGACTGTGCCCCCGGCTGCGCGACAGTGGCCGCCCGCGCGCCCGAGGCACGGTTGATCGCGACGACGTCCTTGCCGGTCGCCGCGTAGATCCACGCGGCGTCCGGGGTGACCGCGAAGCTGGAGACCGGGCCACCGACCGGGACGACGGAGCGGAACACGGCGCCGGCTTCGCTGCTGGTGTCCACCTCGGCGATGCCCGCGTCGGTCCCGAGATAGGTACGGCTCCCGCCGGCCGAGGCGGCCACGGCCACGGTGCTGCTTTCGCCGGGCACCGCGATGTCGCCAATCGCGGTGTTGGTGGCCGGGTCGACGAGCGCGAGACCCGTGCCGATGGCGACCGCGATCAGTTCCCCGCCGCCGAACATGTCGATCCCGCGGGGCCCGGGCCCGACCGGGATCGTCGCGATCACCGGCGCCGACAACGTCCCCCCAGATGCCGCCGCCGCGCCGCCGCCCGCGCCGCCGCCCGTCCCGCTGGTCGTGAGCGCCACGATGACGGCCACCACCGCCACCACCCCCCCCGCCGGCCAGGACGAGCGGTGCCCGCCGCCGACGAGGCGACGGCGGGAGCGCTGCAGCATCGTCGTCTGCACCGACATCGTGCGGTGTGGCGATCGCGGTGGGCGGCGGGGCGGCGGGGGTGCGCACCGTCGCTGCGGTGGCGGGCTGGGTGGGAGTCGGGGCGGCGTCGGTCACCGGCAGCGCCACCTGTGTCGTGGCCGTGCCCTGGTCCGATCCGGTGTCCAGCACCACCGTCGCGTCGGGGTTGACCGCGGCGGCGTCCCGTGCCGCGCTGGCCAGCGCACCGGCCGTTGCGTAGCGCTGGTCGGGGTCTTTGGCCATCCCGCGGGTGACGACCTCGTCGAGTGCGGGCGGGATCCCCGGCCGGTGCTGCGAGCACACCGGTGGGTCGGTATGCAGGTGGGCATACATCTTCGCCAGCGGTTCGTCGGCGACGAAGGGCTTGCGCCCGACCATCGACTCGAACAGCACGCACGCCAGCGCATACACGTCGACGCGGTGATCGATCGTGCCGCCGAGGTACCGCTCGGGAGCCATGTAGTCGGTGGTGCCCACGGTCGCGCCGGTGTGGGTCAGCCCGGTATCGCCCACGGTGCGGGCAATCCCGAAATCGACCAGATAGGCGAAGTCGCGGCCAGCTCCGCTGAGCAGCACGTTCGACGGCTTTACATCCCGGTGGATCAGACCTTCGGCGTGTGCGGCGTCCAGGGCCTCCGCGACCTGCCAGACGATCTCCACCGCGCGCGCCACCGGCAGGGCACCCCGCGCCAGCACCGCGGCCAAGTTCTCGCCGCGGACCAGCTGCATCTCGATGAACAGCTGACCGTCGATCTCGCCGTAGTCGTGGATGGGCACCAGGTGCGGGGCGCTGATCCGGGCGGCCAACGCGGACTCGCGGCGGAACCGGGCCTGGAACGCGTCGACGGTGGCGAGTTCGCGGCGCAGTCGCTTCACCGCGACGGTCCGGCGTTTCACCGTGTCGAACGCTCGATGGACCTCGCCCATCCCGCCGCGCCCGAGAAGCTCCATCAGCACGTACGGTCCGAACTCCTCGTCCGTCACGTGTCCATCCCCTCGCTCACGCCCTGGACAGTCGTGGCCGACCGAATCGCCAGACCGCATCGACACTATCGCCGCGCCCAGACCGTGCTTCCTCCATTAGGGGAAGGATTATGTGCGGCGTTGGTGACGCGACAACTGCTCGATGTGCACCTCGTCAACCCTGACCGACCTGCCGCGCGCGAGCCGTTGTGTTCGCTCTGACGCTGTTCCCGCTCAGCCCGCGAGGGCGACGCGCTCGATGACGCCGCGCGCCGGGCCCGCCGCCAACGACGTCGGGCTGGCTCCGGTGCGGAACTGCGCCGACTCCGCGATCAACGCTGCGCGTCGCGGGTGGTGTAGATCCCCGAGGACCGCGTCGCTCACCCGCTGCTGCTTTCCGTGCGGAGGCGGCTGATTGCGGCAGCAGCGATACCTCGCGCCGCCTGCAGCACCTCGTCCTTGTCGGTCCCGGGGACGCCCCAGTTGTAACGGATGTGGATCGCGACGTTCTGGACCCGCACCAGCAGGTGGGCGGACACCCCCTCGGAGCTCGCGGGATGCAACGTGATGAACTCGAACGCCTCGTTGCCCATTCCCGCCACGGCTGCCTCGTGCGACGTCGCTTCCCGAGGCTTGCCCTCCTCGAGGTCCCTGCTTGCGCGCTCGACCCCGCTCCCGCTGCTCCGCTTGCCGTGCAGCATCTCGTAGCGGCGGAAGATCAGTCTGACGGTGCGGTCCGTCTGCACCCACTCGGCTTCGGAGGAGTAGGTGAACGACTCCGCGGTGCTCCCCGATTGGGCGGTTCCGCCCATGTCGGTGCCGCTGTCGTCGACCAATTGGAAGTCGGCCAGTTCGGGGGCGAGGTCGCGCACCGATGCGGCGCGCGGTACCTGGCCGATGGCGTCCCGGTCGTCCCAGATGTCTTGGGCGAAGGTGGCCGCCCCGAAACCCAGGAGCGCGGCGAGCAGCACATACTGCCACGGCCGGAGAGGGCGGCGGCTCACCAGCGTCCCTGTCGGCGCTCTCCCCGCTGGGATGACTCTCGCCGGCTCTCGCGGCGAGAGATCGACATCCTGCGGCTGTGCGCCGACGGCCGTGACCCCTCACCCACATGCCGATGCCGCGCATCCATGTCGCCCTCCCAGATGCCCTGTCTCGATGATCGGAGCCCGCAGCGGTGCGTCCCCATCCGCCGCGGTACGTATCGGCCCCACTGCCGCTACGTATCGCTCCCGCCACGCGCGCGGGTATGTCGCCCGCCCGACTGTTGGAAACCTCCTCAGCGGGTTACCGGGTCGGCCTGTCGGCAGTGCGGCCAGGAGGCGTGGCAGGTCCTCCTGATTGAGATAGACGGCGATGCGCCAAGTGGTGTCATCCTTGCGAAGCAGGTACGTCGCGCGGACGCTGGGCGTGTCGGCCTCGGGCTCCTCGTGGTTCAGCCGAAGCGACCGGCGGGCGTCGGCGAGAATGCCCGGCAGCGGCCACGCCCCCTTTCGCCGGTGGAGGCAGAGTTCATCAGCGGCATCGCCTGCCCTTCGACCGCGGGTACGCGTCGGTCTCGTGACACACCTGCTCCGCATGACCGCCCATGATCGAGACCGACCGCGAAGAGTGGCGCTAAGGATTTGTCGCAGATAGCGGCACACTATCTGCGATAGTGTCTGCGGCGACCTGCCGGGACGGACCCCGCTCTCGGGGTCGACTCGGGAAACTATCTGCGGCAGCTGGAGGCGGGCCGGTGGGCGGTGCGATCGTGGTCGAGCAACCGGGTGAGCAGCAGTTGGGCGCCCGCCGGGCGGGAGGGTGAGCACGCCGGCACGACGGCGCCGCTCGAGCCCGGCGCCCTTGCGCACAGCTGCGAGCGTGGTCTCGGGCGCGGCGGTGGTGCGGCGGTTGCCGACGACGAGCGATGCCCGGGTGGGCGGGGTGCGGCTGGCGGATGCGGTCGCACTGTTTTTGGCCACGATCACCGTGGCCAACACCCGTCGCGGCTACGCCGCGCCGCTGCAGCGGCTGGTGGCCGACTTCGGGGCCGACGCCGACGTCGCGAGCTTGGACCCGGATCGGGTGGCGGGGTGGTTTGTGTTCGCTTGGGGCGGGTGTGCGGTCAAGACGTTCAACACGCGGCTGACCGCGCTGGGTTCGGCGTGCCGGTACTGGCGCGCTCAGGAGTGGCTCGCCGGTGACCCGCTGGTGCGGCTGCGGGCCAGGCCGGTGGCCGCGGACCGGTCGAAGGCGCTGACCAGCGCCCAGATCGCCACGCTGCTGGGGTTGGAGGGTGCGGGCTTGCGGGAGCGGGTGCTGTGGCACCTGCTCTACGAGTCGACGGCGCGGGCCGAGGAGACCCTGCGTCTCGACGTCGCCGACCTGCAGATGCTCGAGCGGCGCGCGGTGGTGACCCGGAAGGGTGGCGCCCGGGATGTGATCGTGTGGCAGACCGGCACCGCCAGGTTGTTGCCGCGGCTGCTGGCCGGGCGCCGGGCCGGGCCGGTGTTCCTCACCGATCGCCGCGCGCTGCCCTCGGTCGCGCTGATCGATGTCGACCCAGGTTCGGGCCGGGCCCGGTTGTCGTATCGGCGGGCGGCGGAGCTGTTCGAGACCCACACCGCGGCGCTGCCGGGGGGCCCGTACACGCTGCATCAGCTGCGCCACTCCGGTCTGACTCACGCCGCTGAGCAGGGCGCGTCGACCCCGATGTTGATGGCGTTGTCGGGGCATACCTCGGTGCGGTCGCTGGCCGGCTACGCCCGCGTCTCGACCGAGGCCCTGGCCCGCTGGCAGGCCCAGCGGGATCCGGCCGCGCGCCGCTGACCCATCCGCCGACCCGTCCGCTGGCGCTACCGCCCGGTCGCGGCGGCACCTTCCTCGACTTCTCGGGCGGTTTCTCGCGATGGTACTTGTCGGACCCGGCGGAGCGAGCGCCGGTCAGAGCTGCCGCAGGCCGTTGAGGCAGACGATGACGTGCCCGCCGTCACCGCAGTGGGTCGGTAGACGCCGCGTAATTTGCGGCATCGTGGATCGTCACGGTTGGGTTCCTCCTCCGGTCGCCGTGCGGCCAGTCGAGCCCGTCCACGCAGGCCCGACAGATCCGCTGCGCCAGTCCATGATCACCAGCCCCGTCGCGCGAGATGCCAGCAGTGCCCGGGTCACCGTGCCCAGCTCAGCCACCCCGACCACCCGCACCACCGATCCGGCTGAGGTCTGACCGAGACCCCTCAGAGAGTGGGTATAGATCCACGAATGTGTTGCGTCTCAGCCGTGCTGCTACGCTCTGGATGATCTTGCTGCGTCTGGGGGGAACAGCGATGAGGCGGATGTCGCGGGCTTGGGTGCTGCTGCTGGTGGCGCTGGTGGCCTTCGCCGCCAGCACCGTGGTCGTGCCGGGGGTGGCGCAGGCGGCCGGCTATCCCGGTGGCAAGCGGATCTATGCGGTGACGGTCGGTGCGATCACCCCGGACGGCAGCGCGACCAGGCCGTTCGCCCGGCTGGCGATGTACTACTTCAACGGTGACGGCACGGTCACCGAGGCATTCTGGTTCTGGAATTTCGACACCGGATATCCGGCCGCTCCCACCAAGGCCACTGCCGCCGGAACGGGATGCGATGGCTGCACCGTGCGGACCGCGGGTGGATTCGAAACCGGAGCACCGGCCAAACCGCTGTCGGGCAGATACACCACCACCGGCTCGACCGTGGCCATCACCTGGGACGGCGGGGTGACGGAGACCTGGGCGGTCTCCACGCCGGCGCCCGGCCTCAGCGCGATCAGCTTGACCGGGTCGAGTTATGGCGCGAACGTCGGCCAGGGCTACGGCAGCAACGTCACGGCAGCCACGTTCGTCCCGCTCAGCAAGGTTCCTCGGCACAAGTACCTGGGCCGTACCGCGCTGGTCACCCCAGGGGATCGCGGCGGCTACGTCACCGATGACTCTGCGTCGGGGCTGGACCTGACCGCGCCGGGCTGGACGCAGTGCAACGGCCAGTGCCTGAGCCTGCTCTCCCCGGCATCGAGCAAAGCCTGTACGGCGTGCGCGGACGGCAAGCCTGGGCTGATCCGGTACTACCTGGCGTCCGAGGGCGGCCGGCGGAACTTCTACGAGCACTTCTGCACCTGCCTCGTCGGGGGCAAGACCAACGCCTGCTACGGCCGCGGCTCGCACTTGAAGCCGCAGCTGCAGGTCATCGACGACGCCGGTGTGTTGCGCGGATGGGTCGGGGTGGAGGCGTCCAACCAGGCCGCCCGCCAGGGCACACTCGGCGTCCACTGGCATGTGGACGTCTGACCTGACTCACGCCACCAATGCTGATCTGCGCGCTGGCATAGGGGTTGACCTGCTACTTCGTTGACGAGGAGGAGCCGGCGCGGTCAGTTAAGAATGGGTGGCTGGGCGCCTTCGCGGTTTGGTGCGTCAGGATCGGACGACCTCAGGTGCCGTCACGTTCAGCTGGTGGTCAAGGACCGCAGCGAGGTCGTGGAGGTCAAGCACCTCGGCTCGGCGCACACCGATGCCGACCTGGCGTTGTTGCTGATGGCCGCGCGGGAGGTCCTGCAGCTGCCAACACAGCTGGGTCAGCCGGCACTCGATCGGGGAGCTGGTTGCCGTGACATCAGCCGACCACACACAACAGCACATCCCGGCTCGATGACACCGCCGACTGCTACAGCACGCGGTGCTCGCCGGCCCGCGGCTCGGGTCCCCCAACCGCGCCGCTGCTGTGTGGATCTGCGCCGATGACATTAGCTGATCGAGCCGTCTTAGGATCAGCCTGCTCAAGGGGGGCGAATGCAGGATCTGCGGGCGTGGGATCCGCCGACGGTTGGCGGCTACGAACTGGTCGGGTTGCTGGGCGTCGGCGGGATGGGTGAGGTCTTCCTCGGTCGCGACGGTGCCGGCCGGCTGGCCGCGGTCAAGATCGTGCACGACGCGTTCGCGCGGGACGGTGAGTTCCGCGCCCGGTTCGCCCGCGAGGTGGCCACTGCGCGCAAGGTGCACGGTCCATGGACCGCGGCGGTGATCGATGCCGACACCGACGCTCCGCGACCGTGGCTGGCCACCGAGTACGTCGAGGGGCCGTCCTTGCGCGACCACGTCGCCGAGAACGGGCCGCTGCCCGAGCCGGTGGTGTCGGTGCTCGCCGCGCGGCTGGCCGAGGCGCTGGTCGCGATCCACGGCGCAGGGCTCGTGCATCGCGATCTCACCCCGGCCAACGTCCTGCTCGCCGCCGATGGCCCGCGCGTCATCGACTTCGGCATCGCCCGCGCGATGGAGGCCACGAAGCTGACGCTGACCGGCCAGGCCATCGGTACCCCGGCCTACATGGCGCCCGAACAGCTGGGCGACGACGAGCTCGGTTCGGCGGCCGACGTGTTCACCCTCGGTTCCCTGCTCTACTTCGCCGCGACCGGCCGGGGACCGTTCGACGACACCTCGGTGGTGGCGACGCTGCGCAAGGTCGTGGCCGCTGATCCCGATCTCTCCGTGCTGCCCCCTGGCCTGCGGGACCTGATCGGTCGCTGCATGGCGAAGTCGCCGTCGGCCCGACCTGCGGCGACGGAGCTCGTGAGCGCGCCGGCCAGCTCATGGTCGCCTCCGGCGTCCGCCACTCTGGTGCTCGACCACTCGTCCCGACCGAACAACGGGACGCTGATCGCGCCGCCGCCCTCGCCCCCGCCCGTGCCGCCGAAGCGGAAGCGGCGGCGGTACCTGGTCCTGGCCGCCGCGGCCGTCGTCGCGGTCGCCGGTACCGGCATGGTGGCGGCGATCAGCGGGTCGCTGTCGGCACCGCCGCCGCCGATCGCGTCTGCGGCGCCCCCGGCGCCCACCTCCGCCCCGCCGGTGGAGCGCATCGGGTTCGTGCCAGCCGTGACGCCGGGGTGGATGGGCACCGCCTCACTGTTGCGCAATGTCGCCTACGACGTTCCGCCGAGCTGGGAGCTCCTGCCGGCGGGCAGCAACTTCTTCACCAACCGGACGCAGATCAACGGCGTCGCCCAGTACATGAAGGGTGCCTGCGGGGACCCGTACGGGGAACGAGGGTTCGCCGGGGTCGCTGGATCGTCGGATGCGAACCTCACCGCCGTCGCGTCGGACACCGCCCGGTTGTGGGCCGATGGCCATTACACCTACACCGCAGATGGGCTCGCGCCGCAGGTGCGGGTCGACGGCGGGGTCCCGATCACCGTGCACGGCATGACCGGGGTGCACGTCACCGCACGGGTCGTCGTCAATACCGGGCAGAATGCGTGCCGGTCATCACGGGCGGTGATCCACACGGTCGCGGTGCCCGGCACCGGCGGCGGGACGGTGGTGTGGGTGCTGGTGGCCGACCAGGGTGTCGACGACGCCGCGCCCGAGGCGGACATCGCGCAGATGATCGGCACGGTTCGGCGCGCCGGGATCGATTGCTCCACCCCGGTCACGGTCGGGACGTTGTGCTGATGACCCAGCCCCTGCAGGATCGCGATCCGCGACGGATCGGCCCCTACGCCGTGCTCGCCCGCATCGGCGCCGGCGGCATGGGCCAGGTCTACCTCGGGCAGGCACCCGAGGGCACCCGCTGCGCGGTCAAGGTCATCCACCCCGGCCTCGCGCACGACGCGGCGTTCCGCACCCGGTTCACCCGGGAAGTGGCCCTGGCCCGCAAGGTGGACGGCCCGCACCTGGGCAAGGTGCTCGCCGCCGACCTCGACGGCCCGCTGCCCTGGCTCGCAACCGAGTACGTGCCCGGGAGGTCGTTGGATCAAGCGGTGCAGGCAGACGGGCCGCTGCCCGAGAGCGACGTGCGGGGCATGGCCGCCGAGCTGTTCGCCGCGCTGGCCGCCGTGCACGCCGCCGGGGTGATCCACCGCGACATCAAGCCAGCCAACATCCTGCTCGGTCCCGGCGGCGCCACGTTGATCGACTTCGGCATCGCGCACACCGCTGACAGCACCCGGATCACCCACACCGGCATGGTCGTCGGTTCCCCGGCCTTCATGGCCCCCGAACAAGCTGTGGGCGAGCAGGTCGGCCCGCCGGCCGACGTCTTCGCGCTGGCGGCCGTGCTGGTTCACGCGAGCACCGGGGTCGGTCCGTACGGCACCGGCTCCCCGGCCGCGCTGCTGCTGCGGGCAGCCGACGCCCCGGTCCGCCTCGACGACGTCCCGCCGAACCTGCGCCCGATGCTGGAGCTCTGCCTGGCCAAGGACCCCGCGGCGCGACCGACCGCGGCGATGCTCGCCGCCACGCTCGCCTCCGGCGCGCCGACCCGGACCGTTCCCGCGCGGCCGCCCCGCGTTCCGGCGCCGGCCACCGCCACCGAGCCGAGCAGCCGTCGGGCCAGCCGTCCGCTGTGGCTGGTAGCTGCCGTCATCGTCGTGGTCGTCGCAACGACCGCGACGGTGCTGGTCATCCGCGCGAACACCGGCCGCGCGCCGACCACTCCGTCCGTACCCGGTCCGGTCGAGATCACCGCCAAGACGACGAGCCTGACGTTCACGGGCATCGTGCACGACGTGGCGTTCGATGCGGACGGACGGCGGGGGTTCGTCGCGCACGACGGCGGCCTGGACGTGATCGACACCGCCACGAAGACCGTCCGCACCCAGGTGGCGCTGACCAAGCCGTCGGTCGTGGCGATCAGCCCGGACGGCTCCCGTGTCTATGCCGGTCTACGCAACGGCTACCTCCAGGTGCTCGACGCCTCCACCTTCCGGTCCCTGACCTCGATCGACACCGGGGTGTCCCCGATGTCGATGGTGATCAGCCGTGACGGGCGCAAGCTCTTCCTGGCCTCGTCCGGAGGGGACGCGGATGCGGTCCTCGCTACCGTTGACGTCACGACAGGCCAGGTCAGCAACACCGTGCTGAGCGGGGTGAAGGGGACCATTGAGCTCGTCATGTCCGCGGACGGAGATCGGCTGTTCGTCGAGGCCACCGATGCGGTGATCGAGATCGACCCCCCGGACGGCTCGATCAAATCACGGATGCCCATGGACTTTGCGGAGATCGCACCGGTCTCCGGCGATCGAATGCTCGCCGTCATCAGGGATTACGACCGCATCCTCCCCTCCCTGCTGGACGGGAACGGCACCGCGACTGCCCTGCCCGCCCCGCGGCGAGCGGCGCGGAGCGAGAACCTGGCGACGGTCGAGGACCTGGAAGGTATCAGCGACGGGAGCCGCGCTTACCTCCTGCGCGAAGCAACCAGCGCCGCCGGAGGCTCCCGGTTGGACGTGCTCGACCCTGCCACGGGCAACACCACCACCCAACTCTTCGTGCCCGGCCCGCAGTTGTCGGCCGAGGAACTCCGCATGTCCCCGGACGGCGGCCTGGCCGTCGTGATCCCTTTCAACGACAAGTCCATCATCCTGGTCGACATCCCGACACCGTGATGCGGCCCGACCGTCAGCAGGGGGTGACGGCGACGAGACGCGGCGAGGTTCCCGGTCGGTGGTGCGTTCGTGGTGTCGCACAAATGATCGGTTGTGCGAGCTCGACGAACCGCCTGAGCGCCGCCCGCATGACCTGGCCGTCCGCTGTCGGTGAAGCCGTGCCGGCGACGGGTGCCTGGGCGGCGGCTCCTGTTGCCTGTCTCGATCTCGGGCGGCGCGCGGGTACGGCAGCTGTCAGCGGCCTTGCTGCGGCGAGCGTCATGCCGCCGATCTGGTCGCGGCGACACGCGATCGTCACGGCGTGGGGGGACGACAAGACGGGCGCGGGCCGCCGCGCAGCATGGAGTTCGAAGGTGACATATCGGCCGTTACATGCGCGCCGTCCAGTGCGGCTGGGGTGCTCTGCTGCTTGGCTCAACTGCTGGCCCGCGGCGCGGGAGGCTGAGCAGGGAGTGGTGGTCGCCTCGCGGCGCTACGGTCGGCCGCAGCGTTGTGGCGGTCGGCTACTCGTCGTCGGGTGCGTGCGGATCGCGCAGCGGCCGGTGGGCACCGTGCAGGTCGGGCAGGTGGAAGCCGTAGTGGCCGTCGATGCCGATGTGGCGGCGCACGAACGGCGACAGCCGCGCGACGTCGTCGTCGAGCACGGGGTCGCCCTGCTTGCGCAGCGCGGCCAGGGCTCGGTCCAGATACACCGAGTTCCACAGCACGACAGCGTTGAGGACGAACCCCAGCGCGGACAGCTGATCCTCCATGCCGTCGTAGTAGGCGCGCGCAACCTCGCCCTTGCGGCCGTGGAACACCTGCCGGGCCAGGTCATGGCGGCCCTCGGTGAGGTTGGCCTGGGCCTTGATCTGCCTGCGATAGGGCTCGTCGTCGGCGAGCCGGAGCACGTGCAGGGACTTGAAGATTCGGCCGTAGTGCGCGATCGCCTGCCCGAGCGGGGTGGGGTTCCCGTCACGGGAGATCATCCTGGTGACCTCGTGCGCGGACACCTCGCCGGAGTGGATCGACACCGCGATCCGGCACATGTCTTCCCAGTGCCCGCTGATCCGGGTGTGGTCGATCCGGCCGCGGGCGGCCTGGTTGAGCGGGCCGTAGTCCGCCCGCGGGTCGATGCGCCACAGCTTCTGATCGGGCAGGTTCGCCAGCTGCGGCTGATACGACCGCCCCAGCAGGTGCAGCAGCCCGAACACGATGTCGGAGTACGAGCCGGTGTCAGAAATGATCGCCTCAGGCACCACGCCGCTGCGCTGGCGCAGCACGACGTCGACGGCGTGCAGCGAGTCGCGTGGGGTGCCTGAGAGGATCTTCGCGGCCAGGCCCGCGGCCTGGTCGTTGATCATGTTCAGCCAGGTGATGCCCCGCTTGGCACCGAAGTAGCGCGGGTTGGGCCGGGCGTAGACGGTGCGGACCGGGACGACGAACCGCAGCCCGTCGACCGAGGCGACCAGCCCACCGCCCCAGGCCTGCACGGTCGGGATCTGCGCTTGGGCCGCCACCAGCGGGGTGTTGGCCGCGGCGATCGTCTCGAACCGCACGTAGTTGGCGTCGACATGGTGCAGCCGGTCGCGGGTCAGCGCGTCGACGCTCGGGGTGGCGACGGGGGTGAACCCGACGTTCATCGCGTGCGCGCACAACACCGCGGCGACCGAGAGCCCGAGGTCGGCGACGCGGGCCTCGTTGCCCGAGGCGTGGGTGAAGGCCTCGACCAGCTGCGGCTGCCAGGTCATCACCTCCAGCACCAGCTCGGGCAGATCGACCTTGGGCAGCATCGCGGTGACCCGGGCACGCAGGTCCACCAGCGACGCCGGATCCGGCACGGCGGCGAGCGCGGCCAGGTGCAGCCGGCCCTCGGCGTCCACCCTCGCCTGCCCTGCTGAGCCGGGAGTCGCGTCGCCGAGCCGAGCCGCGACCTCGCGGTAGGCGGCGTCCAGCGCGGCAGCGTGCTCGGCCAGCAACCCCGTCGGCTCCTCCGGCAGCCCGAGCGCGTTCAGGCCCGGGCCGCGGGCCTGCTCCCACGCCGCCCCGGCGAGCAGATGCGCGCGCGGGTCGCGCCATCGCGATGACCCCGGCGCGAAGATCGCTCGGTGCTTGAGATGGCGGTGGAACTGCTCGAGCACGCAGAACGTGTATGCCGCGCGGTCCACCGTGCCATCCGGCCGGCCCGCCGGGTACACCAGCCGCTGCCACCCGCCCGTCACGAGGTCGTGGTCGACCCGGCGGGCGTCGAGAAAGGATGCGCCGATCTTCACCCCCGCGGTGGTGCGCCCGGCCGTCTTGGCGGCCAGCAGGACGGCCAGCGTGCGCATCGCGGCCAGGACCGCGACCGCGTCGGTCGGGCCGTCCCCGGTAGCGCCGAAGGCAACGGTGTCCATCAGCAGCGCCAGGAACGGGCGCACCGTGGCCAGCTCCTCCATCCGGTGTCCGTCGAGCTCAGCGTCGGTCGGCGGGACCAGCTCGTCGATCGCGGCGACCGCACTGGCCAGATCGGTGCGCGAGACCTCGTGTTCGATCAGCTCCCACACCCGGGCCAGCGTCTGCTCCCCGGCGGCCGGGTCGAGCTCGTCCACGAGCAGTAGCACCTTCACCGCGGCAGCGAGCGTGCCGGCGTTGCGGGAGATCCGTGGGTAGCGGCGCAGCTTCTCGTTCGCCGACACCCGCTCAGCTTTCGAGAGCAGCTCGGTGGTCATCAGGGTGTCGAACAGCTCCAGCGCGTCATCAGTCGCGCGCGCCGCCAGCTCCACCACCGTCGCGACCAGCACCGCGAGGCGGTGCTCGCGGGGGAGCCGGCGCAACAGCGTCGCCTTCGCCGCCATCCCGTAAGTGGCCAGCGCAACCAGCCGCCGCGGCGGCACCCCCGCCACATCGATACCGGCCACGCCGGCGGCCTGGACGTCGGCCAGGCGATGCAGCGCGGCGACCATGCCCTTCGACGAGGACCGGAACACGCCCTTGCGCAACCGCTCCAGCTCGCTGACCCGCTGCTCGCGGCGCCGATCCGACCGCCCCGGCACGTCGAGCAGGCCGATCAGCTTTTCCGCCGGCACCGGGTCGAGCCGGCCGGCCAGCGCCACCCACACCCGCGCGTCCGCCGCGCGCCGGCCCTCGGCGACCAGCCGCTCCAGCGTGGTGATGCCCGGCAGCAGCGCTGACCGCGCTCGCCCGGATGCGTTTTTGGGCAGCGGCCGAGGCCCAGCAGCGCGCCAGGAACCTCGTGCAGCTCATCGAGACCGAACTGGAGAACCTGGGATGACGCAGCTGTACACCGCCGAGCACCGCACCGTGGCCTACGTCTCGGGCCCGCTGCTGATCGCCGAACACGCTGAACAGGTCGCCTACGACGAACTAGTCGACGTCGTGACACCGACCGGTGAGCTGCGCCGCGGCCAGGTGCTCGAGATCGCCGGCGATCGGATGGTCGTCCAGGTTCTCGGCGGCACCCGCGGACTCGACGTCACCTCGACATCCGTGCTCGTCCGGGCGCGGTCCGCGCAGCTGGCGGTGGGGCGCGACCTCGTCGGCAGGGTTCTCGATGGCATGGGACGGCCCATCGACGGCGGAACCCCGGTCCTGCCGGCAGCACAGCGCGACCTCAACGGGCACCCGGTCAACCCGGTCGCGCGCGCCTACCCGGCCGAGTTCATCGAGACCGGTGTCTCGGCGATCGACGGACTGCACACCCTGGTCCGCGGCCAGAAGCTGCCGATCTTCTCCGGGTACGGCTTGCCCGGCGTCGAACTCGCGACCCGGATCGCGCACACGGCGCGAGTCCGCGGATCAGATGACGGTTTCGTCGTGGTCTTCGCCGCGATCGGCGTGACCGATCGGGAGGCCGCCTTCATCCGCACCCGCTTCGCCGAGGGAGCGGCCCTCGAACGGTCGGTCGTGTTCCTGAACCGGGCCGACGAACCCGCCGCGGAGCGGCTCATCTGCCCCCGCGCCGCCTTGACCGCCGCGGAGTACCTCGCCTTCGAACTCGGCCTCCACGTCCTGGTCGTCCTTGTCGACATGACCAACTACTGCGAGGCGTTGCGCGAAGCGGCCGCGGCCCGCGACGAGGTGCCCGGCCGACGCGGCTACCCCGGCTACATGTACTCCGACCTTGCATCGCTGTTCGAGCGCGCCGGGCGCATCCGCGGCCGCCCCGGCACCGTGACGCAGCTACCGGTTCTCTCGATGCCCGACGACGACGTGACACACCCGATCCCCGACATCACCGGTTACATCACCGAAGGCCAGATCGTGCTGTCCCGAGAACTCGACCGACGCGGGATCTCACCGCCGGTCGACGTACTTCCCTCCCTCAGCCGTCTCATGAACTCCGGGATCGGCGCCGGGAGCACCCGCGAGGACCATCGCGGCGTCGCGGACCAGCTCTCCACCTTCCTTGGTCGCGGGCAGGAACTTCGCCGCCTCATCTCGATCGTGGGCGAACAAGCCCTCTCCGACGACGACCGCCGCATCCTGGCCTTCGTCGATGACTTCGAACACCGCTTCGTCGGCCAGGGTGAGCGGCGGCGCTCGATCGAGGAGACCCTCGACCTCGCCTGGGACCTCCTCGGACCGTTCCCGGCCGGTGAGCTGCGGCGGATCACACCCGAACTCATCGAACGCCACCACCGGCCGGCGCCGTGATCGGCCGTGCCGAAGACGACGGAGCTCCCCGGGCGATGGCGATGCTCGGGTGGCGGCGCCGCGGACGTGTGGATCCGGGTGGCGACGCCTGGCCGCGACCAACGGCGCACGAGCCGACCACTAGATCGCGATTCAGTCCCAACCCGCCGGCGGGCCGTTCGCCCCTGGCCAGGCCGACAGTCGGCCGATCGCAGGCCACGCTCCGCGTGGCCGGAGGAGGCACGCAGACATGACCGCAACCGCCGAAACCACCACTCGCGAGGTCGGCACGGGCGGCGA
This sequence comes from uncultured Actinomycetota bacterium, assembly GCA_963727745.1. Taxonomy (GTDB): domain Bacteria; phylum Actinomycetota; class Actinomycetes; order Mycobacteriales; family Pseudonocardiaceae; genus Pseudonocardia. Next base: position 19,414 of record CAVSHL010000010.1, on the reverse strand, counting down.
GTCGAAGTCCCTGCCTCGCCATTACAAGTCCCGAACAGAGGGCATCGGACGTTCCACCTGCGGTTTGTCCTTGGGCTTGAACGCCCGCGCCGGGTCGACGAGGGTGCCGTAGTGCGCGGCCAGCTCGGCGTACGAGCGGTTGATCTTGGGGTCGTAGAGAGCGGGCTTGTCCACCCCGGTCTTCAAGTTGTCGGGCACCAGCCGGGCGTACCGCCAAGGAACGCGACCGCCTCCACGTGCGCCGCGGTCCACTCCCGCTGATCCATCGACACCGTCGGGCGCATGAACATGTGCCGCGAGCACGGCAGCACCATCACGAACGCCCACACCGTGCGACGCCGCTGACCTGCGATTTCGACAACGACGCGATCCCGATCTGGCCGACAAGCTTTACCACTCGCCGTGTCGAGACCCCCAGCAGGTACGACGTGGCCACCACCGAGATCAGCGCCTGCTCAGCTCGGCGACGACGTTCCAGCAGCCATTCCGGGAAGTAGCTGCCCGACCGCAGTTCGGGACGGCGAGCTCGATACTTCCCGCGCGGGTGTCCCACTCGCGCAGGCGATATCCGTTGCGGGAGTTCACCCGCTCTGCGGTGCGCTCGCGGTAGCCGGCTCCGCAGGCGGCATCGGCCTCGGCGGCCATCAAGGCCTCCGCGAACTGCTTCACCATCATGCGCAACGGGCCGGGCTCGCGTCGGCGAGCCCGGTCATCAAGCCAATCCGCAACATCGTCCACACTGTCCAACGCGGCCATCGCGTCTCCTCCCTCGAGAACCCAAGCACTCGAAGGATCACGCGGCGGCCGTCTCACATCCCGACGCCACGCCGCTGATCAGCAGCAACGCCCTACACCACGTCCGTGAACGCAACCCAGCGCACGAGCCCGATGTGTCCGTCGTCGCGTCAACGCACGGTATGTACCCGCCCTGACATTCCATCTCGACTGCGGCTGGAGACGTCGACTATCCAACAGCGGCCCATGCGGCCGCTCGATCAGAGCCCGGCTACGCGACCAATCGGACCGGATCGCCGGTGCCGGCGCCTCGGTGTGACGCCAGATCGCGAGGTGGGATCTCGCCGGTTGCCGGCCGCCGGCCGGTCTCACGCGACTGCCGCACGGTCTGCAAGGTGCCCGCGGCCTCGCCCCACCCGTATGCGGGCAGCTCAGCCACCGACTGGCCCCTGGCAGTCGATGCAGAGCCAGCCGAACCAGCCAGTCTGCCGTTCATGCCCGCGCAGCCAGGGGGTCGGCAAAGTCCGCTACGTGATCTTGAGTAGTGCGAGGGGTCGGGTGGCGTCGCGGGCGTGGTGGCGTAGTGCGGCGGCGATGTTGATTGCGCCGGCGAGCCGGTTGAGGCTGATCACGAGGTTGCGGAAGGTGGCCATGACCTGCGGGGCGTGGCCAGTGCGGACCTGGGAGTGGTCTTCGCCGAAGGTGACGTCGCGGACCCAGTGCAATCCGTTCTCGATCTGCCAGTGCCCCCGGATCCAGGCGGCGAGCTCCATCGGTCGGGCTTGGTGAGGTGGCAGGTCAGTGATTGCGTAGACGGTCTCGGTGTGCCACCGGCCGCGACCGGACAGAGGTCGGGTCTTGCGGGTGAGCCGGATGGCCTGAGCGGCGTGCGGGAACATGATCCCGGCGGCGATGGTGACGACCTTGACCGATCGGATCTCCCGGCGGCCGTGGCTGTTCTCCGCGGTGCGGTGGCCGATCTCGACCTGGCGCCAGGGCAGCGCGGTGAGCTGTTTGCGCAGGTTGGGCTGGTTTCCCTTGACCATGAGCACCCAGTGCGCCCCGCGGGAGGCCAGGTAGTCGACGTGTTCGCGTTGGGTGTGCAGTGCATCGGCGGTGACGACGACGTCGGTGAGGTCGAGGGAGTCGAGCAGGGGTGCGAAGCGGCTGATCTCGCTGGTCTTGCCGTCGACGTCGACCTGGCCGAGGACGACCCGGGCGTGGTGATCGATCACGGCGAGCAGGTGTCGGGCCTGTCGGTCGAGGGTGCGGGCACCGCGCACGGTCTTGCCGTCTAGCGCGACCGCTCGGCGTCGTCCCCGCGGGGCTTGGGTGGCGCACAGGTTCCCGATCCAGGTGCTGATCACGACATCGAACCGGTCACCGTCGAGGCCTTGCAGGACCCGGCGGATCGTGGACTCACACGGACATCGGTGGCCGACACCGAGCACCTGGTTGACCTCGGCTGGCAGGTCAGCGACCCATTCCGCGATCGCAACGTAGGAGCGGGCGCCAGCCGCGACCGCGCAGATCGCTACCGACAGCACCACGGCTAGTCCATGGCGGACACCGCGGCGGGCGCGCGGATCGACGACGCCCACGAGCACCTCCCGCAGCCCAGCAGCGAGCTGCACCGGATCGGGTAGCTCCACCCGGGCCAGCTGGTCAGCGACAGCAAGGATCGGTGATGATGCAGATGCGGGCACGGCTCTCTTCCGATGATCATGGTGGCCTCGAGAACCGTCATGATCATCGAAGGAGTCGTGCCCGCACTGCTACACAGCCTTCGGCGTGTCGTTCATCCCCAGCTCAGCCTGGATGCACCGTGGATTCGTGCGACTGTCGAGTTGATCTTCGTTTGGGTTGGTGGTCGTCGGTGGGCGTGGTCGAGCTGCCGGTCTGTCCGGCTGTTCCACTGGTTGTTCGGTCGTGGCCCGCGGGCCGGTGGTCAGGCAGTGGCCGGTAGTGGGTCGTGCAGCGTGGCGCGGATCAGTTCGTCGAGCCCGGGTTCCCAGGGCCAGTGCTGGGGCAGGTGCAGCACCAGCCGCCCGGCGGAGCGGGCCAGCCGGGCGGGGACGGTGATCAGGCGGGCGCGCAGAGTTCCGGTCCGGGCTCGCGCGTGCAGGGCACCGGCCAGGGCGCCGGCGGCGCGGGTGAGGTTGTAGGCCATCGTGGCGCAGGTCAGCCAGGCCGCGTTGGCCGGGAACCGCCCGGAGGGCAGGTGCGCGAGCGCGGAGTCTTTCAGGTCGGCGATGACCTGCTCGATGATGGCGTGGTCGCGGTGGGTGGCTTCGGCGTCGAGCATGGGTTCGGGGTTGTCGGTGAAGATCGCGTGGAAGCGGTAGACCGTGAACATCTCCGCTTGCCCGGCCGGGAGCGAGCGGGGGTTGAGCCGGCGGACCCGGCGCACGATCAATCGGGCGGTGACGTGCTCGGCGTGGCGGCGTCCGGTGAACGCGGTGAACTCGATTTCGGCGACCTCGGCATCGGAGACCCACCGCTGCTCCTGGTCGTCCCACAGGGCGTTGCGGTAGCGGATCGGGGTCCAGGATGTTTCGTCGATGGTGGCGATCGCGCGGGTCATCGTGGGGGTCATCCGGGCGGTGATCGAGAATCGGGCCCCGCCGCGGCGGCAGGTATCGACGATGTCGTAGCCGTAGAACGCCGAGTCCGCCCGCACCAGCAACAGGGCGTGGCGGGCTGTGGCAGCTCCGGCTCGTCGGGCGGTGGCCAGCGCTTCGGTGAGCAGGCTGGCCGCGCCGCGCACCGAGTTTGTCGAGCCGCGCCGTAGTCGGGCGGCGGCGATCACCGGCACCGACAACGGTGTCGAGACGACCGCGAGCAGGGCGTTGAGGCCGTTGACGCCGGTGTAGCCGCGACCGGCGCCCTGCTTGGCGTAGCCGTAGGTCTGGCGCACGGTGTCGTCGATGTCCACGAACGCCACCTGATCGGCGCCGGGCAGGATCGGTGTCGCCCGGGCCAGCCCAGCCAGCAGCCGGGCGGCGACGGCGTCGAGTTGGCGGACGTGGCCGAAGGTGAACCGGCGCAAGAACGTGCCCAAGCGTCGACGGGGCGCGCATCCCGTCGAACAGCCGGGTCATCCCGCCGTGGCGCAGCAGGTCCATGTCGGAGATCGAGTCCGCCCCGGCAACCATGCCGGTCACCAGCGCCACGACCTTCCCGGCGGCGTTCGCCGCGCCGGCGCCGGTCAGGGTGAGCCGCTGGGCGAGCAGCCGTGGCAGGCCACATCGCGTGGCCAGCGCGAGCACCGCCGCCAAGCCGGCGCACGACACGAGATTCGGATCGTCGAACCGCGCCGAGATCGCGCGGCGAGCGTGAGATAGTCGCATCCAGCGGATGCCCTTCTGGTCGGGACCGATGTGACCGTCGCAAGCCACATCTTCCCAGCTCAGAGGGGCATTCGTGCGTCACGACCCGCCAATGAGAGACCGTTCATCGGTGCATCCAGGCTCAGGGCCCGCCCGTCAGGACTTTGCCGACCCCCTGCCCGCGCAGCCAGTCCGTGACGGCGCGGCTGTACTCGTCTCGGGTGGTCGCTCCGGCGAACAGGGGTTGGGAGCCGCAACTGCTGCAGCATCACCCGGTGCGCCCTCGGCTTGGTTCACCTGTAGATTGGCGTGATTGACCCCGCACTCTCGCGGCTGTTTGACCGAGGCGGAGGCAATGGTGTTGGGAGTTTCGGAGCCTCAGACAATACCGATGTGATCAGGTGTGACAGGACGGTCAATATGAACGACGCGGATTGCCGACCGGCGGGCGTCCGATACGAGTGGTCGTCGGCCCAGGACCGCTGGCTGCCGATCTGGCAGAATCTCAACCTCTTCCGCGCGAATGGGCAGTGCGAGGACAAGCCTCGCAAGTATGTGCTCGACATGTTCGCCTATCCTTCCGGTGATCTGCACATGGGGCACGCCGAGGCATATGCGATCGGCGATGTGGTTGCGCGCTACTACATGCTGCGCGGTTATGACGTTCTGCATCCGGTTGGTTGGGATTCGTTCGGGCTGCCTGCTGAGAACGCTGCCATCAAGCGCGGGGTCAACCCTCGCGACTGGACCTACAGCAACGTCGAGACGCAGGCCGAGTCGTTCCGCCGATACGCGGTCTCCTTCGATTGGGATACCCGCCTTCACACGTCCGACCCGGAGTACTATCGGTGGACGCAGTGGTTGTTCTTGCGGATGTTCGAGAAGGGCCTCGCCTACCAGAAGAACAGCTCGGTCAATTGGTGCCCGCAGGACCAGACTGTTCTCGCCAACGAGCAGGTGATCAGTGGACGCTGCGAGCGATGCGGAAGCCTGATCACCAAACGGACGCTCACCCAGTGGTTTTTCCGCATCACTGACTACGCGGAGCGTCTGCTCGACGACATGCGGTCGCTCGAAGGCCTGTGGCCTGAGCGGGTCCTAACCATGCAGCGCAACTGGATCGGCCGGTCGGAGGGCGCCGAGATCAGGTTCGCCATCGACGGCCGCGAAGCGCCCCTGACCGTGTTCACCAGCCGCCCCGACACGCTCTACGGCGCGACGTTCCTGGTCGTCGCGGCCGACTCGCCGGTGGCCGACGAGTTGTGTGCCCCCTCTCAGCGGGCGGAGTTCGATGCGTACGCCCGATCTGTGACTCGGCTGTCGGAGATCGAGCGGCAAGCCACCGATCGTGAGAAGACCGGTGTGTTCCTGGGCCGATACGCGACGCATCCGGTGACCGGGGAGGCCATCCCGGTGTGGGCATCGGACTACGTCCTCGCCGACTACGGAACCGGCGCGATCATGGCGGTGCCGGCGCACGACCAGCGCGACCTGGACTTCGCCCTGCGGTTCGCCCTGCCTGTCGTCACGGTCGTGGACACCGGCGATCCGGACCCGGCGACGTCCGGTAACGCCACCAGCGGCGAAGGAACGATCGTCAACTCCGGTTCGATCAGTGGCCTGAGCAGCTCCGGTGCGATCCGGGCGATGATCGAGCTCCTTGAGGAGCGGGGCACTGGATCAGCGACGGTCAACTACCGGCTGCGCGACTGGCTGCTGTCGCGGCAGCGGTACTGGGGCTGTCCCATCCCGATCGTGCACTGCTCTTCGTGCGGGGCCGTGCCCGTGCCGGACGACCAACTGCCCGTGCGACTGCCCGAGATGAGCGGCGCGGACCTGCAGCCTCAAGGCATCTCGCCGTTGGCAACGGTGACGGAGTGGGTGGAGGTGGCGTGCCCGAAGTGCGGCGCCGAGGCCCGTCGCGACACCGACACCATGGACACCTTCGTCGATTCATCGTGGTACTTCCTGCGGTTTGTCTCGCCGAACGACTCGGATCGGCCATTCGATCCTGCCCAACTGCGCAAGTGGGCGCCGGTCGACAACTACATCGGCGGTGTGGAGCACGCGATCCTGCACCTCCTTTATGCGCGGTTCTTCACCAAGGCTCTCTACGACATGGGGCTCGTCGAGTTCACCGAGCCGTTCAAGACACTCATCAACCAGGGCCAGGTGATCCTCAACGGCGCGTCGATGTCGAAGTCCAAGGGAAACCTGGTGGACCTCGGTGAAGAGCTGCGCCGGTACGGGGTCGACGCCGTCCGACTGACGATGATCTTCGCTGGCCCTCCGGAGGAGGACATCGACTGGGCAGACGTTTCCCCAGCGGGATCGGGCAAGTTCCTGGCCCGGGTGTGGCGGCTGGCGAACGACATCGCTGCCGCCGCGGAGACGCCGGGCCCGGGAGACACGGGAGTGCGGCGCACCACCGCGGCGATGGTCTCCGACGTGACCCAGCTCGTCGAGAGTCGGCGCTTCAACGTTGCCGTCGCCCGGCTGATGGAGTTCGCCAACGCGCTGCGGAAGGCGATCGACTCGAACATCACAGCAGGCGACCCCGCTGTTCGCGAGGGCGCGGAAGCACTCGTCGTCATGTTGAGCCTGTTCGCGCCCTACTGCGCGGAGGAGTGCTGGTCGACCCTGGGGCACCAGGTCGAGGAGGGCGACGCGGTCGCCCGTGCGTCGTGGCCGGAGTTCGACGAGGCGCTGCTCGTCGATGATGTCACCGTCTGCATCGTGCAAATCAACGGCAAGGTGCGGGACCGGATCGAAGTGCCCACATCGATCGGCGAGGACGAGCTGCGGACGCAGGCGTTGATCAGGCCGAGCGTGGTCAAGCTGCTCGACGGTCGGGTTCCTCTAAAGATCATCGTGCGCGCTCCCAACGTCGTGAACCTGGTCGTTCCGACCTGAGCCTCACGGCCTTCGCGGGCCCGACCGCTGCGGTTGTGCCACGTGTGGCGGACGTCCGGCGACGGGCACTACCCTCGGTGCATCCGGCGGACACGTGAGGGGGCTCCCTGGTATGCCCGATTTCGATCTGGATGCTCGCCCGAGGCGTCGCGACGGGGTGCGAATCCGGCGGGTGGGAAGTCGTGTCGTGCTGATCGTCGACTCGCAGGGCGTCGAGCTGAACGAGACCGCCGAATCCGTCTGGCGCCTGTGTTCCGGGGAGACGTCGATGCAAGGGATCATCGATTCGATCGCAGACGAGTACGACGCCGAGATCGAGCAGATCACGGAGGACGTGGTCGAGCTCGTCCAGGAACTGGAAGCCCTGAATGCGCTGGAGTTCGAGGCGAAAGCGTAATCCAGTGTCCTCGAACGGAACAGGACCGAGCCGGGGTGCGCGGCATCCGGGATTCCTGGCGGTGATCCTCGGGCCTGACGGTGCGGGAAAGACGTCGCTGTTCCGCGAGCTGGGGCTGCTGGTGGACGGCTGGCACTTCTCGTCTCTGCATCCCGAGGATCTCTATCCGCTCGACGGTATACCCGACTACAACAGCTGGGCGCTCACCACGCACCCGCGCACATATGTTGCGCACATGCGACCCTTGACGAGGGTCTCGTTCTTCGCGCACATCCTGGCGATGGCGTGGGAGTACCGGATACGCCCGCACCTGGATGGGGGTGGAATCGTCGTGAGCGATTCCTACTGGTATCGGGCCGCAGTGAAGGAGTCGATCCAGAGTGCTGAAGCCGCTTTCCTCCTGGAGACGCTCGCGGACACGTTGCCCGATCCGGACCTCGTGATCTGGCTGGAATTGCCCTTGGAAGAGTCCTGGCGCCGCAACGGAACCCCCTCCGCGTTCGAGTTCGAGGGCACGGAGCCGAGCTGGGAGGCCTACGCGCGCTTCCAACAGCGCGTCCTCGACGAGCTCGGACGGCGTCTGCCGGTGCACGTCCCCCAGGTGAAGATCGACGCGACCCGCTCGCCCCGTGAGGTCGCGGCGGCGGCGAAGGCTGCCATCGGCGCAGCGGCCGCGTGCGCGCAACTGCCCCAGCTGGCCCACGACGTGCACTGATGCCGCCCCGCCTTGCGAAGCTGTACCCGGCGCCGCGGGCGGTCCAAGCCCTGCCGCCGATCTTCACGCTGCGCACGCTCGGCCTACCTGTCGGGTCGGCGTTCGGGGCGGTGCTGTGCTGGGCACTCCGCTGGGACGAGGCCGCCTGGGCGCTGGCGGGCGTCTGCGCGGTGACGCTCATGCAGCTGCTCGCGCCTGCCGTCCGCCGACGCAGCCTCTCCGGCGAGGGCTGGGTATCCGAGGTGCTCTTCGCTGCACCCTTCGTGCTGTTCTTCGTTCCCTACGCCGTCTGGTGCGTGCTGTTCCCGCCGTCCTTCCGACCGGACGTGCTCGGTATCGTCGCGGCCGTCGTCATCGCCTTTGGTGTGCGGCTCACGGAACTCTCCAAGATCCGGCTCGGTTTCGACCGGGAGATGCTTGAACTGATGCCGCCGCTGCGCCGCTCGACGCTCGCGCTCCGCTCCTACCAGACGGTGGCTGCCGCCGTCGGGCAGGAGGTCTTCTACCGTGGCAGCCTGTTCGTTCTGCTCGGTCCGGCGATGGGCTGGGGCGTCGTGCCAGTGTCCGTGGCGTTCTTCGTGGCCGAGCATTGGTCGAACCGGTGGGCAGCGGCGATGTTCACGCCCGCGTACCTGCTCCGGATCACGGTCTTGGCGATCGGTTTGGGGATCGTGGCCCATGTCTCCGGGTCAGTGATACCCGCCGTTGTCGGGCACGTCGCCTACAACCTGGTTCCCATCGCCCAGGGAATTCGGCATCGACGAGTCAATCCGTTTCGCCCAGGCGATCTTTGACCATTCTGCCGAAGGTGCGCCCTCCCGAGTTGCGGGCCGCCATTGCATGTTATAGAATGTCTCCTCATTTGACGCAAGGGAGTGTTGATTTCCCAGGGGGTGTCGTCAATGGCTCGATCTACGTACAACCGCGGGTCGGCGCGAATCCGTGTGCTGGCGCACGTCCTATCGGATCCGAGCTTCCGCCAGACGCTCCGAATGGACCCCGTCGCGGCGCTGTCACGTATGGGTGCAGGGGACAGCGCCCTGCTCGCGGAGATCGAGGAGTTCGTCGGATCGGAGCGGGTGAGGGCGCAGGTGGTTGCGCCGCCGACGACGAGCCTCGACATCGCGCTGGAGCAGGTCAGCTCCTCCGCGGAGCGCCCGCGGGTCGCGTTGGTGGTGATGCCGTGGGCCGAGATCCGCTGGGCGTCGATCGGCGTCTCGATCCTGCAGTCCGCGCTGACCCGCGATGGACTGGCGTGCGACGTCGTCTACCCGAACCTGGACCTGGCTGAGGCAACCGGGTCGCTGATCTACAACCGACTCGGCGCGGCTACCCCGAAGACCAGTCTCGCGGGCGACTGGGTCTTTGGGCCTGCGCCGGATGACCTCATCGCCGCGGAGCGGTACCTGACCGATGTCCTCCTCGCAGAGCATGCGGAGTTCTTCGACTTTGCGACCATCTTCGAGATGGGTGAAGTGCGTTCGATAAGCGCGCGGTTCCTCGACGACGTGGCCGGGCATGAGGTGTGGGACCACTACGACGTTGTTGGCCTGACCTCGACGTTCCAGCAGAACATGCCCGTGGTCGGGTTTGCCGAACGGCTGAAGCGGCGCCACCCGGAGATAGTGACGATCATGGGTGGTGGGAACTGCGAGGGGCCGATGGGCCGCGCTCTGCTCGAGTCGTTTCCGGCCATCGACTACGTGTTCCAGGGTGATGCAGAGTCCTCGTTCCCCCGCTTCATCCGCGACCTGCGCGTTGCGGATGACCGCGGGGCGTGGATCGGTGACCACCCGTACTGGTCAGGCCGGGCTGAGCTCACGACGGACGGCAGGGCGGTCGTCCGCGCCGAGGCGGTGTCGAGCATGGACGACATCCCGCAACCAACCTACGGCGATTTCTACGCGCGCCTTCGGCGACGGGCGGAGGGCAGCGACCTACCGGTCGACACAGCCATCCCGATCGAGACGTCGCGCGGCTGCTGGTGGGGCCAGAAGCAGCACTGCACGTTCTGCGGACTGAACGGATTGACGATGTCGTTCCGCAGCAAGTCCGCCGAGCACGCCTTCCGGGAGTTGGTCGATCTCGTGGAACGTCATGGTGCCGGGCCGAGGCGGCGCACCCACGTGCTGGTAGTGGACAACATCCTCGACTACCGATACTTCAACGACCTGTTGCCGATGATCGCGGAGTCAGACCTGCGGGTCACGCTGCACTACGAGGTCAAGGCGAACCTCCGCTACGAACAACTGCAGCTTCTGCACTCGGCCGGGGTGTTCCACCTCCAGCCCGGCATCGAGTCGATGAGCGACCATCTGCTGGAGAGGATGCGGAAGGGGACGACCCGCCTGCGCAACATTCAAACCATGAAATGGTGCACCGAACTCGGTATCGACGTGTCCTGGAACTACCTGCACGGATTCCCAGGTGAGACGGACGACGACTACCGCGATCTGCCGGAACTGTTCTCCTTGATTCCGCACCTGCCGCCGCCGGAGCATGTCGGCCTCGCGCGCGCGGATAGGTTCAGCCCATTCCAGCAGACACCCGAGGTCTTCGACATCCGAGAGCTGACCTACGAGCGGGCCTACGACCACGTCTACTCGGAGACGTCGGTCGAGCAGCGTGCCGACATCGCCTACTTCTTCCGGATCGAGCACGGGACCGCGCTGGCGTCACAGGAGGTTCTCCAGGACGTCAAGGAGGCCGTCACGCGCTGGGTCGACACCCATCGCGAAGCGCGGCTCGAGGCCCGGTGGACCGATGACGGGCTGATGCTGCGAGATGATCGGGAAACGTGGAGCGGCTCGTCGGGGGTGACTCTGCTCGGGCCGGAGGAGAGCAGTGTCCTGATTGCTGTCGACCAGATGCACTCGCTGTCCGCGATCGAGAGGGAACTCCCGATCCCGGTGCCGCGCGAACGCATCCCGGGGATCCTCGACGAGCTGGTCGGGCGCGGTCTGGTCATCGAGAACGGCGGCACGTACCTGGGGCTCCCGCTGCTCAGCAGGCGGGACCTGCCGCGGTCGGCGTCATCGCGTGCCCGGCGGTCCCTACCGCTGCTCCGGTCCGCCTAGCATGGACGTCGCACGATGACCCGCATGACGCCATCGGGAAGCTCCCGGGCAACAGTGTGGTCGCGGCTGGTTGGTACGTTCGACCTCCCGCCTGGACCGCGGCGGACGGTGGCCTGGTCCACCCTGGTGAACTCGTTCGGTACGGGCATGTTCGTCACCTCCAGCGCCCTGTACTTCACCGGCGTCGTCGGGCTGTCGGCCGCGGAGGTCGGCGTCGGGCTCACCGTGGCCGGCTTCGTGGCGCTCACCTCGAACTTCGTTGTCGGCAAGCTCGCCGACGGCCGAGGCGCCCGGGGCGTGTGGGCCGTGTCGCTGGCGGTCGAGGCCGGTGCCATGGCCGCCTTCCTCGTCGCCAGATCCTTCTGGGCGTTCGTGATCATCGCCTGCGTGAGCCAACTCGCCGCTGCCGCCAGCCAGACGGCCCGATTGCCGGTCTTTCGGGAGGTCGGTGGCGACTCCGCAACCCACCTGCGCTCGGTGATCCGCACGATCAACAATCTCGGCTCCAGCTTCGGGGCCCTGATCGCCGGCGTTGCCATCTACCTCGACGTCGCGCCCGCGTACTTCACCCTGATCATCGCCAACGCGGTGACCTTCGCGGCCAACGTCCTCATCGTGCTGCGGCTGCCGAAGGCCGCAGGAACTCCGCCTACGGCGCGCAGACCGTCGGACGCTGCGCTCAAGAACGGCCCGTTCCTGCTGGTGACGCTCCTCAACGCAGTGCTGATCCTGCAGGCACCGGTGTTCACGTTCGCGCTGCCGCTGTGGATCGCGAGCATGACCGACGCGCCGCCCTCGCTCTTCGCGGTGCTGGTGGTGCTCAACACCCTCGTGGTGACACTTTTCCAGATCCGGGCTTCACGAGGCGTGAAGGGGGTCGCCGTCGCCGGCAGGGTGATGCGGACGGCAGGCATCGGCCTGTCGATCTCCTTCGTGGCATTCGGCGCGAGTTCCCTGCCGGGGCCACTCGGGGCGGTCGTCGTCCTGATCGCCGGCGTGGCCCTCCTGTCCTTGTCCGAGATCCGATACGCCGCGGCCGAGTTCGAGCTGAGCTTCGGGCTCGCGCCCAAGCAGTTGCAGGGCGAGTACAGCGGGATCTTCACCCTCGGTCTCGGCCTGGCGACCTCGGCCGGGCCCTACCTCCTGGCGGTCGGCGTGCTGGCGACCGGGCTCGCCGGTTGGATCGTCCTCGCGATCGCCGTATGTGCCGCGAGCCTGCTCGTTCCGTGGGCAGTAAACCTTGCTGATCGGCGGCTGCATTCCATGAGGCAAGCGGAAGCGTAGCGATGTCCTCCATATCCGCAGAGGCAGGCATCGGACCAGGCTTGTCAACAGGGCTGCAAGATCACATTTTGGGTGTTACAGTGGTGATGCTCGATATTTCCGTCGAAAATGTGGAGGGGGGTGCGTCTGGATGAAGAAGCGTTACGTGAAGCCTGCAGTTCGCAACATTGATCTTCTCGGTGCGATGCTGGTCGACTGACCTGCCCATCGGGATTGTCGGCAGTCCAGTGCCCATCTGGTGGGGACGGGAGGCGTCAGGATGGTGATGATCCTCGCCGACGGCGAGCGACGTGAGCTCACCGCCCTGGCGGCGACCGTTGCCGGATGGGCACTGGATCAGCAGTCGATCGAGACGTTGCGCACCTCGGCTCGGCGTTGCGAACCGCTTCGACGCGTCGCGCAGCAGCTGCTCCGCGATCTTGCGGAGCATTCGTACTGCGTGATCCGCAACGTTCCTGTCGAATCGGACGCCGAGTTGGCGGCCCTTCTCGGTCTGGTGGCGACGATTTCGACCGAAGGCAACGGTGGAGAGCCCTTCTTCTCCATCGCGCGTGCCGTGGACGAGGACGAGTCGTTGGCGGACCGATCCAGGACCGGGGCCTCGTTCCCCTTCCATTCCGATTCCACCTACATGGTCCGCCCGCACGAGATGCTCGGCTTGGGTTGCGTCGTCAACGACGCCGACGGCGGTGATTCCAGCCTGATCCGCGCCGCCGACATCGCGGCACAGGTCGAGGCGAAGGCTGGTCGCGACGCCCTGCTCGCGCTCGAGGAACCGACGTTCCCGTTCTTCCTGCGCGATCCGGTCGTCGGCCACGGGGTGCAGCGCACCCCGATCCTGACTCGGGTAGGGGAGCACTGGCAGGTGCGGTACCGCAGCGACGTCCTCGACGTGTTGGTGCCACGATACGACATCCTCGAGCGCCACCTCGGCGCGCTGGCGGTGCTCCGCTCGGTGCTGGACGGCCCGCCGTCCGACGCCGAGATCACCATCCGACTCCGGCCGGGGGACTACTTGATGGTCGACAACCGGCGCGCGCTGCACGCGCGCACTGCACTGGGTAGGGGTGCCCGAGAGCTGCGCCGCTCTAAGGGCTACTTCTTGCACTCTGAGTACGGCACGATTCTCTGAGCCGCGCTATCCGAGCGTCGCGGCCGCAGCCGCAGTGGCCGCACTGCTGACGAGGTGAGACGTTGCTGCGAAGAGGAGTCGCACCGAGTCCCAGTCGGCACTCGTCTCCGCGGACGCAGCTTCGAGCGCGTTCGCCCAGGTCAGCTCCATGAACGTGCGTAGCTCCTCGCCCTCGACCAGCCACCCCTCGCCGGTGAAGCGATCGCGCCACCGCACCGCGTTCGCGTCGGTCAGCTGCGGGTACACGAACGGCCGGTCGCAGCACCCGTAGATGTACGCGATCCGTTCGGCCGCGCCGCCCACCAGGTCGCGGAGAGTCTGGCGCTCGCTGACGGGAACCAGTGGCGAGACCAGCCCGTCTGTGCCGTAGGCAGCGTGCACAAGTCCGGCGGTGGCCAACTCCTCGACCGCATCCCACTGCCGCAGGAGCTCCTCTGTGCCGACCAGGTGGGCGAGGAGCGTCCGATGGTGGAGGCGGAGCGTATCCGCCCCACGGCTGCGGAGGAACTCGACCACGCGTGCGCGACCCTCGGCGAGCATCGGATCACACCGCGCGCAGGATCATCTCGTCGCCGAGAGCGAGACAGGCTTTCGCGAGCGCCCGGCCGTCGATGCCGTCCGGCTGGTCGATCCCCACACAGAGGCGGAACTTCCGCACCACGGCGTCGTTCGGGTCGAAGGAGCGTTGGATCTTCTTCCAGCGCCATTTGTCGACGCGTGTGTTGGTCTCGCCTACGGTTGCCAGGTACATGTCGAACGCGGCCTCCATGCGATCGCGAGCGACCAGGGCTGCCGAGACCGTGTCGCCCTCATCGAGCAGTCCCTGCACGTCCTCTCCGAGGCTGTCGGCGCGATTCTGGTAGAACCGCTTGAGGTAGCCGCGGAACTTGTCGGGGTCAACAAATGACCGGAACTCCTCGAACGGCGATTCCGGGTCCAACGGAATCCCGATCGTCAGTCGGTGTACGAACTCGCGGAGGTTGTCGCTCCAAGCGGTGGGATAGTCGTTGTCGACGTCCATCCCGTCGAGGAAGCTGCCGACCTGCCGTAGCAGATCGACTGGCACGACGGTGAGATCGAGCCGGGTTGCGCCCGGCACGATCGTCATCTCCATGGCAGGCATGCCCGGACCAGTCACCTCCGGAACACCATTCCCCCGCGGGTGCGACGTGATGAGATACAGGTCGATGTCCGAACGGGAGTTGGCGAAACCATCGAGCCAGGAGCCGCTCCAGAAAAGCGACTCGTCGGCGCCGGGGGCGATCTCGGCGGTCACTTCCACAAGACTCCGGCCGACCCGCTCGACGAGTAGCCGGTCGAGATCTTCGAGCGTCACTGGTGGCTTGATCACCGGTTTCTACCCCTTTGCTCGGGTGGCCGCTGAGGAGAAGAGTCTCTCAACCCTCCTTCGCGCCGTCAAACAGAGGCACGATCATCGTCGGCCGGCGTTGCGGGAGGTGTGGATGTGTTCGCAAAGGGAGCGGTACCACGCGAGCAGGACCACGATTCCCCACACGATTCGGGTGTTCGTCGACGGATCCCGATGGAACGCAGCAGCGAGTCTTGAGAGTCCCGTGCTGTCCAGTCCTAGCTCTTCTGCACCTACTCGGTCGCGGAGGAGGTCGAGCGACAGATCGCGGAGCGGCCCCGCGAGCCAGGCCGAGGCGGGCGCGGAGAACTTCTGCTTCGGCCGGTCGACGATCGCCGCGGGCACGAGCCCACGGGCCGCGGCCCGGAGCGCTTCCTTGGGCCGGCCGGACATCAGGGTGCGGGCGGGCTGTGCCATCGCCCATCCGACGACCGCGTCGCGCAGGAACGGGACTCGCACCTCGAGGCCGTGTGCCATGGAGAGGCGGTCGACGCGCGGGAGGTGGTACTCGGGCAGCTTGGCAGTGACTTCGAACCACCGGATCGCCTCCGCCGCGTCGGCCCGGCTCGCGAGTTCGGCGAAACCGAACCGCTCCTGCGACGCTTCTGGAGCACACCGCGCGAGCATGTCCCCGTCGAGGACGCGGCGGCGGTCCTCGGCCGTCCACCATGCGAGTGCGTCCCAGTACTGGTCACGCCACGGCTCGCCGCGCTGCCACGCCCGGTGAGCGTCGTGCATGTGGGCGTAGCCCAGAAGGAGCTCGTCGGAGCCGTCGCCCGCCTGCACCACCTTGTGGTGGCGCGCCGCCAACTCGCTGACGGCGTAGGTGCTAAGGCAGACGGGGGTATGGATGGGTTCGTCAAGGGTCCCCATCGTCGCGAGGAACGTCTCCTGCACGTTCGACGCGGTCAGGTGCGTGAGGTCGTGCCGAGCACCGATGTGTCGGGCGACCTCGGTCGCGTACCTCGTCTCATCCTGCCACGTACCGTCCGCGTAGCCGACGCTGAATGCATCGATGCCGCCGCGCTGCTTCGCAGCCAACGCGGAGACGGTCGCGGAGTCGAGCCCACCGCTCAGGAACGCCGCAGGCTCGGCGTCCGGGTCGAGCGTCGTCGCCGTCGACTCCCACAGTGCTCGGTCCAGCGTTCCCCGATCGGCCTGCTGTCGTTCCGGGGTGGGGAACTCGAGTCGGTGGGAGGCGCACACGGTGCCGAGCGGATGCTCTCGGTCGAAGGTGACCGTCGTCCCCGGTTCGACCTTGCGGACGTGGGCCAGCGGGCTCCACGACGAGGGTGAGAACCGGACGGTGAAGTAGTCGGCGATGGAGTCGCGGCGCACCTCGACAGGCACCCGCGGATCCGTCACGAGCGCATGCAGCTCAGAGGCGAATACCACACGATCCTGCGTGGCGAAGGTGTAGAGGGGCTTGATGCCCATGCGGTCGCGACCGAGGACGAGGCGTTCCTGGCGGGCGTCCCAGATCGCGAACGCGAACATCCCGTCGAGGCGTGCGGTGAACCGGATGGGGTCGCGGAGGTACGAGGCAAGGATCACCTCCCCGTCGCCACCTGTCACGAAGCGGTGGCCGGTGCTCTCGAGTTCCCGCCGGAGCGCGCGGTAGTTGTAGACCTCCCCGTTGAAGACGAGGTGAACGTCGGCGTCGTGGTAGGAGATCGGTTGGTTCGATCCGACGACGTCGACGATTGAGAGGCGCACGGTGCCGAGGGCGGCAGCGCCGCGCGCGATGCTGTCGCCGCCATCAGGCCCGCGGTGCACCAGGGCGGTGAGTAGACGCTCGACGGCCCGCAGATCAGTGGTGTCGCAGCCCCACGTGACGATGCCAGCGATCCCGCACATCGTTGCCCCCGATTTCGTCGCACGCCGATCGTCATCTCGCGAAACTGACGGGCAGGCCACCGTCCACGCTGATGAACGCGCCCGTGGTGGCCCGGCTCAACGGCGACAACAAGAACAGGATCGCGTTGGCGACGTCCGTCGGAGTGATGCGCACGCCCAGGAGCGTGCGGTTCGCGTAGAAGTCGGGCAGCTCGGCAACGCTGACACCGTGTGATTGGGCCTTTTCCGCCGCCAAGCCCTGTCCCCAGAATTTCGAGCCGTCGAACACTGCACCGGGGTTGACGCAGTTCACCCGCACCCCCAGCGGGGCGCCCTCCAGCGCGAACACCCGCGCCATCTGCAGGACGGCGCCCTTGGCGATCGGGTAGCCACCGAAGCCCGAGCTGGGAGCCACGGCGTGCTTGGATGCGACATAGACCAGTGAGCACTGGGCGCTGGGACGGTGTTCGGAGCGGTGCCGTAGGACAGCCTGGGAGAGCGGCAGGTGCACGGTGAGGTTGCGGGCCAGGTCCTCGTCGAACGTCTTCGCGTCGATCCTGGCGAGCGACCCTGCCGAGAAGGTCCCGGCCGCGAACACCACGCCGTCGAGCCGGCCTCCCGTCGACGCGACCTCCAGCGCCTCCTCTGCCACTCGGGGTTCGGACACGTCACCGCGCACGGCCGAGACGTCGCCGTCGAGATCCGCGACCGCATCGATGTCCAGGTCGGCCACGACGACCGAGGCATCCATGCTGAGCAGCTGTCGTGCCGTGCTGAGGCCGATGCCGGATCCGCCGCCAGTGACGATGAAGACCTTCCCGCCCAGCGCGAGCGGCCCGCCTCCACCACCGCCGGGTTGCGCCATCCCGAGACCCCCCTCCAGGATTCCGCGAGCCGCGGACGAACTGCTGCTGTAGAGCTTGCCGCTGTAGTGCCGAGCCGTCCACCGGAGGCACTACCGGCCTGACGGCCGACCCAGGTCGACCCAGACGGCCTTCAGCTCGCTGAACTCGTCCAGGCACGTCGGCCCGTTCTCCCTGCCGATCCCGCTCATACCCATTCCTCCGAACGGCACGTTGAACGCGGTCGTGCGGTATGTATTGATCCACACCGTGCCTGCGGCCAGCCTGCTCGCGACCCGGTCCGAGCGTCGCCGGTCCTCAGTCCACACTCCGGCCGCTAGCCCGTACCGTGTGCAGTTCGCCAGCTGGATCGCCTCGTCCTCGTCGTCGAAGGGCACGACGCACGTCACCGGACCGAAAACCTCCTCGTGGAAGATCGGTGCGTCTGGGGCCACGTCCGTCAGCACAGTCGGGCGGTAGAACAACCCATCGGGCAATTCTGGGACCCGCCCGCGTCCACCGGCAGCGACGACTGCGCCGTCGGCGACGGCCCGGTCCACCATTCTCTCGATCTTCCTCAGCTGTGTGGCCGAGGCGATCGGTCCCATGTCGACCGATGACGGGTCGAGGGGGTCACCGAGACGGATGGCCTCGGCCGCGGCAACCAAGCCCCGCAGCACCTCGTCGTGGACGGGTCGCTGGACGAGGATACGCGAACCCGCCATGCACGCCTGCCCGGCGGAGTCAAACGCCCCGGCGGTGGCCCCGCGTACCGCCCCCCCGAGGTCGGCGTCGGCGAACACGATGTTGGCGCTCTTTCCGCCCAGTTCCAGCGAGACCCGCCGCAGGCCCCGCGCAGCGGCGGCCGCGACCTGCTCGCCGGTGGCCGAAGAGCCGGTGAACGCGATGCGCGCGACCGCCGGGTGCTCCACGAGCGCGCGTCCGATCGTGCCGTCGCCCGTCACCACGTTGACGACCCCGGGCGGCAGGCCCGCATCAGTCGCCAGCTCGGCGAGTCGCAGGGTCGAGAGCGGGGTGATGTCCGACGGTTTGACCACCACCGTGTTGCCCGCTGCGAGTGCCGGTCCCAGCTTCCACAGCAAGAGGTTGACCGGGGAGTTCCACGGGGTCAGGCAGGCGACCACTCCGACCGGGAACCGCTCCGTGTGGACCCGCGTCGCTGCGGTGGGAGGCTCCACGACGTAGCCGCTCGGCATCCGCAGCAGGTGCGCGTAGTAGCGCAGGTGGTCGCCGTACTGCCGGGCATGGCGGGGGTTGTACACCTTGCCGTTCTCCCGCACGACGAGCACGGAGAGCTCCTCCCCGTGCTCGTCGAGTGCTGCCGCGAAGGCGGTGAGAAGAGCAATGCGGTTTGACGTCGCCATTTCGCGCCACTCGACAAAGGCCTGCTCCGCTGAAGCGACCGCACGCGCGACGTCCGCCGCGGACGCGGTGGAGATCGCGGCGACCATCTCCTGGTTCCAGGGTGATCGCACGGACAACGCCCTGCCGCTTCCATGGGTCAACCGGCCGTCGATGAAGCATCCCGGCTCGGCACCACGGTCGCTCACATCCCGCTCCCCCCACTCTCTGGGCCAAAGATGGCACACCTCAGCGGCCGGCACGATCCTCGACGTTCCTCGATGAACGGCCTTGCGCCGGGTCGCCCCGAGTCGCTCTGGACCGAAGTGACTGAAAGATCGGAACGTCGGGGATGGCGACGCCTGTCCTGCGAGCCATGGCGATGGTGAGTTGGCTGTCGTCGAGCATGTCCATCACAAGGTG
>CAVSHL010000009.1:0-1014496 GCA_963727745.1 uncultured Actinomycetota bacterium | reverse complement strand
CTTCGACCAAGTTCATCCAGGACGCGGAGGTCGGGGTGAAGTGCACCTGGACCCGAGGGTTCGCGGCCAACCAGTCACGGATCTCGACACGCTTGTGCGCGGCGTAGTTGTCCATCACCAGGTGAAGGTCTCGGTTGGGGTAGGCACGGGCGAGCTGTCTGAGGAACGCGAGAAACTCCTGGTGGCGATGCCGCGGCTTGCAGGCCGCGGTCACCGTGCCGGTGGCGATCTCCAAGGCCGCGAACAACGTGGTGGTGCCGTGGCGGATGTAGTCGTGGGTGCGCCGCTCAGGCAGCTGTGGCTGCATCGGCAACGTGGGCTGGGTGCGGTGTCAATGGACACCGTGACGTCCCTGTGGGCGGACAGTTGATCTCCCTGCTGGCGGACAGGTTATCTCCCTGTGCGCGGTCAGTTGATCTCCTGTTGATCTAGGTCAAGGGGATCACACCTTTCCCGGCGGTGGCTTCGGCGAGGCGGCGGCTGGTGCCTTCGGTGAGCACGATGTGCGCGTGGTGTAGCAGTCGGTCGACGGTCGCGGTGGCCAGGGTTTTGGGCATGATCGTGTCGAACCCGGAGGGGTGCAGGTTCGAGGTGACGGCGACCGAGCGGCGTTCGTAGGCGGCATCGATGACCCGGTAGAGGGCCTCGGCGGCGGCTTGTCCGGCGGGGAGCATGCCGATGTCGTCGACCACGATCAGATCGGCGCGGGTGATCTTGGTGATGGTGCGGGCGACCGAGCCGTCCGCGCCCGCTCGCCCGACCGCGGCGGTCAGGGATTCGAGGGTGAACCAGGCGACCCGGCGCCCGGTGTCGATCGCGGCGTGCGCGAGCGCCTCGACCAGGTGGGTCTTGCCGGTGCCCGAGGGCCCGGTGACCGCAAGATTCTCCGCCCGCCCGATCCACTCCAGCGTTGCGAGGGCGTGCTGGGTCGGGGTCGGGATGGAACTGTCGGCTTCGTGCCAGGACGCGAAGGTCTTCCCGGCGGGCAGGCCCGCGGCGCGGCGGTGTTGGCGACGGGTGGCGTCGTCGCGGCCGGCGACTTCCTCGGCGAGCAGCACCCGCAGGGTTTCGGCGGGGTCCCAGCGCTGGGCACGGGCGGTCGCGAGGACCTCGGGTGCGGCGTTGCGCAGGTAGGGCAGCCGCATCCGGCGCAGCAGCGTGGTGAGTTCCTCAGGCAGTGCTGGCGGAGCCGGTTGCGCGGTCACGACCATGACCGGACCTCCTCGACCCGGTGGCGCAGCCGGTCAGCCAGGGTGCCGGCCCAGCTGGCGACCGCGACCGCGTCGTCCTCGCCGTCGGAGCAGGCGTGCGCGCAGGCGGCGGTCGCGGTCGGGTCACCGCGCAGCAGCCACCGCTCGAACGCCGACAGCGCCACGGCCGCTTGGGCGGCGGTGAAGGTATCCAGGAGCACGAACGGCGAACTCGGCAAAGACGATGCCGGGGGCCGCTCCGGCCGCTCGGGGTGCTCGGGGTGCTCGGGGTGCTCGGGGTGCTCGGGGTGCTCGGGGCGCTCGGGGCGCTCGGGGTGCTCGGGGTGCTCGGGGTGCTCGGGGCGCTGGGGGTGCTCGGGGTTTGTCGGGTTCATCGGCCGAACCCCTCCCAGGCGGAGGTGCCCGGTTGCGCGGAGTGTGTCTCGTCGGCGACCACCAGCTGCGCCGTGGGGGCGCCGGCGGCGCGATGGTGCACGATCGCGAGCAGGTCGTCCTCGGCGAACCGGCCGGCTGCGGCGGCAACGCCGAGCGCGGCATCGACCTCGCTGCGTCCGGCCAGGGCGGCGAGCTCGACCGCGGCGGCCATCTTCGCCCGCACCCGCACCGACCCGATGGCGGCGGCCTCGACCAGCCACGCCTCCGCTCCGGGCCCCAGGGCGAGGAACGCGGTCTCGGCCGGGCTGCTCGGCTGCGGCCTGGGCGGGCGAGGCGCCCCGGACGGGTCCTGGGGGTGGCCGGGGTAGTGCCCGAGATCGATCCGCGGTCGGCCCGGGGTCGACAAGGCGTGGCGGGCGACCTCGACCAGCCCGACCGGTGGCCTCGGCGCCCACGAAGGGCGCAGCGCGAGGCTGTTGAGGTCGGCGACCACGACCAGTTCATCGGCGGCGGCGCGGACCCATACCTCGGCGCCGACCAGCCCGGGTGGGGTGGAGTAGCGCACCGACCCGAACCGCACCGTCTGGTCGGTGTTCACCAGCCGGGTCTCCCCGAGCGCTGCGGCATACGGGGCCGAGGGCAACACGTGCAGCCGCGCCCGTTCCAGCACCAGACGCTCTGCCGGGACTGCGGCGGTCTCCCGATGCCGCCGGGTGTTGACCGTGGCGCAGAACGTGTCACACGCCGCGACCAGCGCCGTCATGCTCGGATACGCCTCGCCCAGGTTGGCCTCGGTCGGGACCAGGTCAGCCTTCGCGATCCGCACGCTGGCCTCGGCGCCACCCTTGGACTCCGGGTCGAACGGCACGCACGTCGCAACCTGGATGCCGTAATGCCGACCCGCGGCCACCACCTCCGGGTGCCGCACCGCGACCCGGGCGACGTGCTCCACGGTCACCGTCTTCTCGTTGTCGGTCAACGCATACGTCGGCGCCCCACCCAGACGCCGCAACGACGTGTCCACACACGCCAACAGGGTGGGCAGGGTGCGGTCCCAGGTCGGGATCACCACCCGGAACCGCGACCAGGCCAGCCACAGGCAAAACAACAACGTCGCCCGCGGCGCCCCGCCCGCCCACGGCACCATCGGGCCCACACCCCAGTCGAACTGGCACCACATCCCCGGCTCGGTGATCCACGGCCGATACGTGCGCGCCCGCCCCGACCGCCACCGCGCCTTCGCCTCCGCGACCGCCCGCCGGGTGGTCCGCTCATCCCCGACGAACCCAACCCCGACCAGTCGCTCATGCACCACATCCGCGCGGACCTGGCCCCTCGAGCGATCCACCCACTCCTCGACCTTGGCCAGGAACGGATCGATCAACTTCTCCCGCCGCGCCGACACACCGACCGGCAGACCCCGGTCACGCGCCGCGACCCAGTGCCGCACCGTCTTCGGATCACACCCCGCCAGCCGGGCCGCGGAATGCGCGCTCCCGGTCAGATCGAACGCCTCAAGAATGTTCACGATCTCCCTGTCATCCTTCTTCACGGGTCCCTCCACGGGCCTCGGGTCCAACAGCACCCCGAGCGCACCCGTGGAGGGGCCCCTCGACACGGACCGACACGCCGCCCGCCCGCGAACAGCCCAGGGAGATCAGCTGTCCGCCAACAGGGAGAGGAAGTGTCCGCCTACAGGGAGATTGGCCTGTCCGCTGTCAGTGCGGTCCAACGCCTGGATCTGGCTCTTCTCGTCCACGCACAGCACGACCGCGTTCTCCGGCGGCGCCAGGTACAAGCCGACGACGTCGGTGACCTTGCCGACCAGCTCCGGATCGGTGGAGAACTTGAACGTCTCCGCCCGCCATGGCTGGACGCCGTAGTCGCGCCACGCACGGGCCACGGTCGCGTTGCCAATCCCGAGACGAGCCGCCAGCAACCGAGACGACCAGTGCGTCACGCCCAACTTCTTCGGCGGCGGTGTCAGCGTCGCCGCCACGACCGCGCGGAACATCGAGCGGATGAGCGAGATCGTCGACGGGGCGATCATCGCGGCGTCCACCCCGATCAGGCCGCGCCAGGCGACGACAGCGAGGGCCGTGGGCGCGAGAGCGGCGCCGACGGATGCCGCAGCGAAGACGCCCGCGCCGATCAGCAGCATCCTCCGCCGCCCGAAGCGGTCCGCGAGGGCGCGCCCATGGGCAGCAGCAGTCCGGCCATGAGGAACACGTAGACGTCGGAGATCCAGAGCAGCTCACCGGCGCCGGGCTCCAGGTCGGCGGCGAGCGCCGACACGGCGAGGTTGAGCACCGTGATCTCCGCAGACCTACGACCGGAGGGATCCTGGGCATCGCCCGCCTTCCTGATCTCCGCGTCCATGGCGCAGCCTCTCGATTCGGCGAACGAAAGGGCCGTCGAGGAAGATGTGGAGGTGCGCAGGAGTGGCGTTGCGAGACCAGCCAGCGGTGGCAGGACGGTCGAATGAGCACGGCGTCGCTATTGCGGACGTGGCGGGAGCGTGCCCTGCTGACTCAGGAGCAGCTCGCCGAGCGGGCCGGTCTGAGCGCCCGCACCGTCCGCCGGCTGGAATCCGACGACACCATGCGGCCACACAGCAACACGCTCCGGCAGCTCGCTACCGCGCTCGATTTGAGTGCTGCCGAATGGGCAGCTCTCGCGGCTGAGTCGAGCGCCGGGCCTGCCGCAGGCGCCGGATCCAGCGATCCGGGTGCGCCCTCGTCGGGCACCGCTGCCGTAGTGCCCCGGCAGTTGCCGGCACCGCCGACCGTGTTCACTGGCCGGGCCACCGAACTTGCAGAGGTCGACCAGCTACTCGGCTCCGCCGCGGTCGTGATCACCGCCATCGACGGGATGGCGGGAATCGGCAAGACCGCTCTTGCGGTCAACGCCGGGCACCGTTCGGCGAGTCATTTTCCGGATGGGCAGATCTTCCTGGACCTGCACGGCCACACCGAGGGCACTCGGCCGGTCGAGCCTGCTGATGCACTTCAGCGAATCCTGAGTGCACTCGGCGTCCCGGGTGAGCGGATCCCGCAGCACCTGGAGGATCGAGCAGCCCTCTACCGCACCCGGCTCGCCGACCGGAAGATGCTGATCCTGCTGGACAACGCGGCGAGCGAGGACCAGGTCATGCCGCTGCTGCCGGGCACACCCGGCAGCCTGGTGCTGGTCACCAGCCGCCGCATGCTCACCGGTCTGGATCATTCACACACCGTGTCGCTGGACGTCTTGCCGCCGGACGACGCCGTCAGGCTTCTGACCCGGACCGCGGGCGAGCATCGTCTCGACGACGAACCGTCCGACGTCCTGGGCGAGATCGTCGAGCTGTGCGGCCGTCTACCACTCGCCATCCGCATCGCCGCTGCACGACTGCGGACGCACCCGACCTGGACCGGGGCGCACCTGGCCGGCCGACTTCGTGATCACCGTCGCCGCCTGGCCGTACTGGAGACCGGGCAGAGCAGTGTGCGTGCCGCGCTGGACCTGAGCTACCGGCAGCTCACCCCGCACCAGCAACGGGCCTACCGGCTTCTCGGCCTGTTCCCGGGCGTCGACTTCGACGCCTACGCAGCCGCCGCTCTGACCGACACCACGCTTCCTCGGGTCGGTCGACTACTGGACGACCTGCTCGACGTCAACCTGGTGCAGGAACCGGTCCGCGGGCGGTACCGGTTCCATGACCTGGTCGGTGCCCATGCCGCGAGCGCGACGAACAGCGACGACACCGAATCCGACCGACGGGCCGCGCTGATCCGGCTGCTCGACCACTACGGCCACACGGCATCGGCTGCGATGGACGTCGCCTACCCGTACGAACGAGACCGTCGCCCGCGCGTCCCGCCGTCGGACACGCCTGCTCCTCCAATGCCTGACGCGGGCACGGCGGCCACCTGGCTCGACGGCGAGCTGCCCAATCTGCTCACCGCTGCGCGGTACGCCGCCGAGAACGGCCGGCCTGACCATGTTCACCAGCTGTCGAGCACTCTCCACCGGTACCTGCGCGACCGCGCCCACTACGGCGACGCGGAAACGCTGCATGATCATGCCCTGGCCGCCACCCGCAGTGCCGGCAACCGCAGCGGCGAGCTGGATGCTCTCCTCTGCAGGGGCTCGATCCGCCGGCTGCGGGGTTCGACGGAGCAGGCCGCCGCAGACTTCACCCACGTCCTCGCCATCGCCCGGGCCACTGGCAACAGCACCGCCGAGCTGCGCGCGTCGTCCGGGCTCGGCGATGTCCACATCACCCGGGGCCGGTACGAGCAAGCTGCCGAGCACTACGCAGCGGCGCGGAAGATCGCCATCCGGGTGGACGATCGCGGTAGCGAGCTCGAAGCATCAGCCGGTCTCGGTGCGGTTCACCTCATTCGCGGCGAGCCGGCCATCGACGAGTTCGAACGGGTTCTCGACATCGCGCGGGCGACCGGCCACGGCATGGCCGCGCAGAACGCGTTGCGCGGCCTCGGCCACGCCTACCGGATGCAACGCGAGTACGAGCGGGCGGCCGCTTGCTACCAGCAGGTGCTGGACATGTCGCACGTCTCCGGCAACCGGCAGGGCCAGCTCAGTGCCATGATCGGCCTCGGCCACGCCCACCGGGCGCAAGGCAGCCACGAGCAGGCCATCAGCAGCTACCAGCAGGCTCTCCGACTCGCGAAGGAAATCGACTATCGCAACTTCCAGTTCGAGGCGCTGCACGGGCTGGGGCGGCTCCACAGCGCCGCGGGCCGCCCGGACCAGGCGCTCACTCATCATCGACAAGCTCTCGACCTGGCGACAGATCTTGATCAGCCGACCGACCAGGCGCGTACCCACGACGGCATCGCACACGCCCACGACGCCCTCGGCCACCGCCATGATGCGCGCCGGCACTGGCGTCGCGCCCTTGACGTACTGGCGAGCCTCGGCGTCGACCACACCGAGGACGAAGGGGTCACCACGAGCGCGATCCGCGCTCATCTCGAGCGGGTCGATCACCTATCGGAACCGCGGGTTGACCTCTCATCGCCTGACCATTGACCAATGCGTCGAATTGCCGAGGTGACCGAGCGCCGCACCCGACCTGAAGTCGCGCGATCTGTGGATGGCGGTTCCCCACCGGATACGAGGTCTTCGAGCGGCGCGCGATCTCGAACACCGACTCGACCTCGGTGCTGCGCCCGGAGGGGCGTCTTCCATGACAGCCTCCGCTGCAGCTGCCGAGTCATCACCGCCGCCACCCCGCTCGGCCAACGCCTGATCAGCTGAACTGGCTACGGGCGGCCCAGCGCGCGGTAGCTCCAGCCTGCGGCCCGCCAACGGCCGGGATCGAGCGCGTTGCGGCCATCCACGATCCGTGTGCTGCTGACCACCTCGGCGAGCGCGGCCGGGTCCATCTCCTGGAACTCGGCCCACTCGGTGAGGTGCAGCACCAGTTGTGCGCGGGCGGCGGCGGCGAAAGCCGACTCGGCGTAGGAGAGCGTCGGGTACATCTTCCGGGCGTTGTCGTTCGCCTTGGGGTCGTACACGGTGACCTGAGCGCCCTGAAGCTGGAGGGACGCGGCCACGTTCAGCGCAGGCGAGTCACGGATGTCGTCGGAGTTCGGCTTGAACGCCGCCCCGAACACGGCGATCCGCTTGCCGAGTACCGTGCCGTCGCATTGCTCCCGCGCCAGGTCGATCATGCGAGCGCGCCGGCGCATGTTGATCGCGTCGACCTCCCGCAGGAAGCTCAGCGCCTGGTCCGCGCCCAGCTCACCGGCCCTGGCCATGAACGCCCTGATGTCCTTGGGCAGACAGCCGCCCCCGAACCCGAGGCCGGCCACCAGGAACTTCGCGCCGATCCGTGGGTCCAGCGCCAGGGCCTGACCGAGCTGGGTGACGTCGGCATGCGCGATCTCGCACACTTCGGCCATCGCGTTGATGAACGAGATCTTGGTGGCGAGGAACGCGTTGGCACTGACCTTGACCAGCTCGGCGGTCGGGTAGTCGGTCACCACCATCGGTACCCCGGCGTCGAGCAGCGGGGCATACACCGCCCGCAGCACGCCCTCGGCGTGCTCGGAGCGGACGCCGATCACGAGGCGGTCGGGGTGCAGGGTGTCGTCGATGGCGAAGCCTTCCCGGAGGAACTCCGGGTTCCACACCAGCTCGACGCCAGTGCCCGCGGGTGCAAGCTCGTGCAGCATGAGCTCCAGCCGCGCCGCGGTGCCGACGGGCACGGTCGACTTGCCCGCCACCACGCACGGCCGGTCCAGGTGCACGGCGAGTTGCTCGATCGCGGCGTCGACGTGGCACATGTCCGCCGCGAACTCACCGTGCTTCTGCGGAGTACCGACACAGAGGAAGTGGACGTCGCCGAACGCCGCAGCCTCCGCCATCGACGTCGTGAACCGCAGCCGACCGGCCGCGATCTGGATGCTGATCAGCTCGTCGAGGCCGGGCTCGTAGAACGGCACCCGTCCTGCCTGCAGCGCCGCGACCTTCTCGGGGTCGACGTCCACGCCGAGTACCTCGAAGCCGAGCGCGGCCATGCAGGCAGCGTGGGTGGCGCCGAGGTAGCCAGTGCCGATTACGGTGAGTCTAAGGATGCGTTGCACTTCCCGCTCCTCTACGTGCAGTCGATGTTGGTGAGGCCCTTTTCCGCCGACCGGGCGATGTTGGAACAGGCAACGGTGTTGCCGTCGTCGTCCTTGGTGATCTTGATGCCGTAGCCTGGTCCGTTGACGGTGGCCGTGTTGCCGGCGAAGGTGTTGCGAGCTCCCCAGCCGTCGAGGATGCGGTGGGTCTGGAAGCCGTCCTCCGGGGCATCGGAGCCGGTGTTGTCGACGATCTGCCACCCGTTGCCCTTGACGTTCACCCACGTCTCGGCATCGGTCATGCCGCTGCCGGAGAAGGTGTTGCCGCGCAGGATGCCGCCCGTGGTGCCTTCCTTGATGTCGACCGCCTCGGCCGTGGTCTCAGCGATGTCGTTGCCCTCGATCAGGTTGCGGTCGCTGAGATCCGGCCCACCGCCGACGCCGTACTTGTTCCAGTTGCTCTCGGCGCTACCGACGTAGATCCCCTCACCGAACTTGTCGTTGCGCAGCCCGGTCGCACGGATGACGTTGCCGCGCACGACGTTGTCGGAGCTGCCTTGCCGCAGGTGGATGGCCTCGTCACCGATCTCGCTGATCTGGAGGAGCTCGATCGTCACGAAGTTCGACCGGTCGACCATCACGCCCTTCTGGCCGCCACGGACCGAGAACCCGGCGACGCGCCAGTGAGCGGCACCGTCGAGGTGCAACGTGTAGCCGGCCTCCTCGATGCTGCCGCCCTCCAGAACCGCTTCCCGCGGACCGCACAGAGTGATCGGATCGTCTGCGGTGCCGGGCGCCGCCGCCGTGAAGCGGCCCGCGTAGGTGCCCGCGGCGAGCCGGATCACGACATCGGGTCGTGCGCCGGCGAGCGCCGCTGTCAGGCCGTCCGCGGTCGAGACGTCGGTGACCGAAGCGCCGTCGCAGGTCGTGTCCGCACCGCGGGGTGCTGGCGTTGTCGATACTGCTGAAGCGGTGCCCGGGCCGAGTGTCGGCTCAGGGTTGCCCGGCACCACGACGCTGCTGCAGGAGATCACGGTGAGCGCCGTGAGCAGCAACGCCGCAGCCCGCACCGCCACGTGCCGGTTCATCACAGGCCAGCTCCTGTCCGTCGGTTCGGCGGTGGGGGCGACAGCTGGACTCCGCCGCCGTGGGGCGGCTGCGGGACCCGCGCCGGGACGGGCGGCCGCAGCGGAACAGGTCCCGGTTTGAGGCCATGCGGAGGACCGGACATCCGGGGAGGCCGTCGGAACGCGAGGGGCACCAGCTTGGTCTCCGCGGTCCGGTCGGGCGGCGCGGCGACCTCCGGGTACGGCCGCGCAGGCCGTCGGCGGCGGCGCAGCCGAACGGCCAGCAGCAGCACTGGAAGCAGCAGCACCACCACCCACAGCGGCAGCAGTGGATGGTCCCGGACGATGTCGGTCACCCGCTCACTCAGCGGGATCTCGACGACCCAGCCCGTCATGTCGTTCGCGTCCAGCGTGACGACGGCATCGGTGTCGATCCGGGCGGTGTCCAGCGCGCTGCGGCCCTGGCCGGCGAGGATGTTGTCGGCCACCGTCGACCCGGATACCGCACCGACGAGCGTGACCGCATGCCCCGTCGCGGCCTCGACGGTGTTGCTACGCGCCTCCGTTCTGGCGGCACGCACCTGGATGCCGAGAAGGCCGCCATCGATACGGTTCCGGCCGACCACCACCCCGGTCGGGCCGTCTCGCACCGCGATCGCCGCCGTGATGGCACCGGAGACCTGGTTGTCCTCGACGCGCGCACCGATGATCGCTCCGGTGAGCACGATGCCGTTGCCATGGCCGGTGACTTCGTTTCCGGTGACGACGAGGTCGTCGGCGTCGACCGCCTGCACCCCGTTGTCCCGGTTGCCGCGGACGGTCGAGCCCTCGATACGGAAGTCGCGGTACCCGATGGTGCTGGCACCCGCCGGTCCCGGCTCCGGGGCCACCGGACGGCCATCGAAGCGGATGCCGTCGCCCACATTGGCGTCAGCGGTGACCTGCCGCAGGGCGATCGTGTGTGAGCCACGGCCGGCCAGGATCCCGTCGCCACCGTTCTCAGTGACGGCGGTGCGATCCAGCGCGACGTTCGTCGAGCCGCGGTGCAAGAGGACACCGCCGGCCTGGTTCGCGACGAAACTGCTGTCGGTGACGACGACCGAGCGTGTGTCGGCGGTGTAGAGGCCGTAGTAGGAGCGGCGGACGTCGATCGATGTGAAGGTTGCGGTTGCCGGCTTGTCGTCGAGCCCCGTGACCGCGACTCCGCCCGTGCGGCCGCTCCAGAAACCCAGGTCGGACGCCTTGACGAAGGACGTGCTGAGGTCGGCGCCGATGGTGCGCACATAGGATCGACCGTCGGCGACGACGGCATCCGGACCGGTGCCGTCCCAGCTGGTGAGCGTGATCGGCGCGTTCTCGGCGCCGGTGATGGCGATCGCACCGGCCCACCCGACGAGCGAGACGAACCCGTCCGGGCCGCTGATCATCCGCACTGTCGCTCCGGGACCGTCGATGACGAGCCTGGCGCCGGGGAGCACCAGCACGGAGCGGACGATCTCGACGATGGGAGCGCCCTCGGCGGTAGTGCCTGCAAGGCGGGCCGCGCCAAGCCGGATCAGCGAGTCAAGCGTGTACGGCTGCACAGCCGCCGGCAGCACCGTGGTGGCCGGGCCGCGCGGGGTGCGCGCCGGCTGGCGGGCGAACACGGCCGATACGATCCGGTCGTCCTCGTCGAGGACGAGGCCGGCCTGCTGGTCGGCGATCGCCGCGGCCTGCTGCTGCGCCGGGGTGAGCCCGATGGTCGGGGCCACCGTGGGCGGCGCCGCGGGCGCCGGGTCGTCCCGGCTCAGCTGCCACAGCCCCGCTCCGACGAGCGCGGCGAACGCTACGCACAGCAGCATCGCCACGGCCGGCCGCATCCCCTGACCCCGCCTCCTACGCGACATGGCGGGATCCCTTGGCCAGGCTCGCAGCGTTCTGGCCGTCGCCGCCGATCTGGTTGGCGTTGCGGGTGAGCCAGCCCTGCTTGTTCATGGTGACGAACGCGTAGGTCTTGATCGGCAGGGCGACGAAGGTGATCACGAGAGTGACCAGCGGCAGCAGGAATACGTCGGTTGGCCGAGTCCGCAGATGTGCGCTGTTGCGCAGGGCGCGGCTGAGGAAGAACCACACCAGCGCCAGGACCAGTGTCGTCGTGGAGTTCGCGACTACCGCGGTATGTACCGCGACCGACAGGTAGTAGACGGTGGCGGCCATCGTGACCGGTGTGAGCAGGATCTGGAACACGGTGAGCTGTGAGATCGCCGGCACGTGCCACAACCACCCCTTCCACATCGCCGTCAGGTAGCAGCGGTAGGAATTGCGGCTCCAGCGCACCCGTTGCTTGCAGAACGCACGGAACGTCGCCGGAAACATCGAGAGCGCGTGCGCAGAGGACTGGTACGCGGTCCGGTAGCCGCTGGCGAGCACCAGCCAGGTGAGCCGACCGTCGTCTCCTGCGACGCAGCGCTTGCCGAGAAAGAACTCGTCCTCCAGGTGCGGCAGCACGTTCATCACGACATCTCGCCGGTAGGCCGCGGTACGGCCGGAGATGCAGACGACACCGCCCGCTCGTCCAGTCGCGGGAAGGTAGTCCAGGTAGCGGTTGTTGATGATCCACTCGGCGACGCGGCGCCACACGCTCGTGTCGGCCTGGTACACGCTCTGCCGGGTGCTGACCCCTCCGATCCGGGGATCGGCGAACGGCATCTGCACGTTCGCCAGCAGACCCGGCGTCCAGCGAGTGTCGGAGTCGGTGAGCACGAGGATCTCACCGCGGGCCGCCCGGATCCCCACCCCGAGCGCGGACCGCTTGCCCGCATGCTTGAACATGATCACCCGCAGGCGAGGATCGTTGCGGGCGAGCAACCTGCGCTGAGCCTCGGTGTCGGCCAGGTCGAGCACCACGATGACCTGGTCGGGGTTCTGGGCGAGCCAGGTGCCGAGCGCTTCGTCCAGCACGTCGGGGTCCTCCCGGAACGACGGGACGACGACCGACGTGGTGGTGCGAAAGTCGTTGATGGTCGGGCGGTAGATCGCTGACAGCAGCTTCCTGATCCCCCACACCGACCAGGACAGCGCGCCGACGATCCCGATCGGCAGCAACAACCGCCAGTTCGCGACGAGGTAGGCCCGCACCTCGAGGGCGATCGCCCGCCCCTGTGGCGTGGCGAATGCCATGTACACCGCGACTACCACGAGCGCGAGGACCCCGACGCACTTCGCGATTCGGAACCCGCGCGAGCGTCGCGGTCTTCCGTGCGGGATGCGCAGCTCAGGCGTGCCACCGGCCCCCTGTTGCCACGGCCCTCGCGCCGGGATCGGCCTCGACGTGATCGGCGACGCGAGCGGCGTGGCGAACGCGGCGACCGGCTTCCGGGCGCCATTTGGTGCAGGGATGGGGACCGGTGGGGCCGCACGCACGACTGTGGCTGGCTGCACCACAGCCGGCGGCCTGACATTCGGCACCCGCAGGTCCGGCCTCGGCACGACGCCATCTCGAGCAGCACCGATGCCCGTCCCGTCTGCGGGAGGCTGCGCGAGGGAAAACCGCGCTGGGGTTACAGGTCCCGGCATTGCAACGTCGGGAAGCCGTGCCCGTGCCGCGTTCTCATCGTCGGCCATGTCGATCTCCTTTCAAGGCACCCCTCGGGGTGCCTTGAAAGCAATGACCGCCGAGGATTGATTGGGGTTGCGGTTGGGTTCGAGGCTCGAGTTCATCAGCCCGTGCCGCGTGGTTGATCACGGGTAGGCCGGCGAGCAGGCCACTGAGCCTTTGCCAACCTGATCACGCAGCTCGACGGGTCCCACCGACACGACGTTCGGACAGCTGACCCACATCGCCGCCCAACACCGCGCCCACGCATCGAGTGTCGATCCCCTGCCTGTGAAATAGAGGACGCAAAGACATCCTCTCTGGCGCCTTCTCATGACCGGCAGCCAGCTCAACAGCTAATGATCGGTGAAGTTTGCTTGACTGCAGCGGTTGGTGAAGGGAGGACCCGATTGCTTGGAGGCCCCAAGCTGAGGTGTCGCCTTTCGGAGTGGAGAAGGTGCGACTTTGGGGAGGTCGCCCCACTACACGAGAGAGCTTAGGGAGCTTCGTCAAAAAGGGTCCGACTCTGACCGCCGACTTCTGCGAGCGTCTTCCCGTAAACACATCTGGCGTCGGTGGAACTGCCTACAACAGCCATACTATGGGAAGATCCTACCGAATTGCACAGCTCGGTTGACAAGTTCTGCCGAAATCTTGCCAATTCGCCTTCGAGTACTGCAGGTGACTGCAGCCAACTCGCCGGCTGGCAGGACGTCGCAGTGAGCCTCGCACCCGACTGAGCGACTCGGCCAACTATCGGTTGCTCGTACTGAGCAGCACACGCCCTGACGTAACACGCCACTGACACATGTGGATGGCCGACACGACCAGCCGAGCCGCATCTTTGAGTAGACCGATCTCCGTTCCCTTCGTGACGTGAGCTGACGCGTGGTCACGTCGGCGGAGGTAGCTTCCGCAGGTGCGACCGGATGGCTGCGACGGTGGCCTCTTCGTCGTGGGTGGTTTCGACGCCTAGACGGGCGAGGACGTCTGCGGCGGTCAGCCAGTGCTGGCGAGCCAGCTCCGGCTGATTCAGCGCAAGGTGCGCGTGGGCCAGGCCGTCGTGCGCGCGAGCATGATCACCGGGCTGGTTGAGCGTGATCGCAGCGTCGAGCGCCGCGCGGTGGCAGGCAATGGCTCGATCTGCGTTCCCGGCACTGAGGTGGAGCCGGCCCATCCCCTGGTGCGCCTCGAACTGGCTGTTGACGTCGCCGATCTCCATGGCGAGCGCGAGAGCGCGCTCGAACGGAGGAGCTGCCTGCGGGTAGCGGCCTTCCAAGCGGTGGATCATCCCTATCCCGATGAGCGCGCCGAACTCGGCGCTGCGACTGCCGATCTCGCGGGCCATGACGAGTGTCTGTTCGAAGATCTCGGCTGCCCGCGCGCGCCGCCCCTGCAGCCGGTGGACGTGCCCCAGCCCGCGCAATGCCCGCACTGTTTCGTGCCGGTTCCCGATCGCGCGTGCGATCGTCAACGCTCGTTCGAAGTGGTCGACCGCGGGCTGCCCCTTGTCCAGATCGGCCCAGCCGAGGGTGATCAGCGCGGCCACCTCGCCACTGCGATCGCCGGAGCGCCGGGCGATGTCCAGCGCCGCATCGAGGAAGCCGACGGCCTGCCCGGGCTTGTCCTGCAGGCGCTCGAGGTCGGCGAGACCGGTCAGCCCTCTCATCTCGACCGCGCTGAGGCTGCGCTCGCGGGCAATGGTCACTGCGCGCCGATAGCAATGCGCAGCCGACTCGACGCGACCCTGCGGCCACTGGATATCGCCCAGGCAGATCAAGATCTCTGCCTCACCTGCGTGATCATTGCTTCTCCGTGCGGAGTCCAG
The DNA here is from genome assembly GCA_963727745.1 of uncultured Actinomycetota bacterium. Taxonomy (GTDB): domain Bacteria; phylum Actinomycetota; class Actinomycetes; order Mycobacteriales; family Pseudonocardiaceae; genus Pseudonocardia. Next base: position 999,866 of record CAVSHL010000009.1, on the reverse strand, counting down.
AACCCGGAGGTAGAGCTGATCCGCATCGCTGAACGGCCCTTCCGAGTGCAGATGACAGTGCAGCGTCACGGCCAGGCGCACCGCGTGCTGTGGCCAGCCGCGCCCCGCGGCGAGCAGTGCTGCCGCACGCAGGTTCGACATCTCCGCCTCGAGCCAGGCAAGTGCCGACTCCGAATCGGGGAAGCGGGAGACGACGGCGGCAGCGGGCCCGGCGAGATGCCGCGCGGGCACGGTGGGGTAGGCGACGTCCAACGCCATCTCCGCGGTGTCTCGGTAGTGGTCCAGCAGCCTGGTGAGCCCTTGTGCCGCTTCCGCTCCGGAATCATCTCGGGTCGCGATCGCCCCAGCGTGAGCCCGGACGAGGTCGTGGAACCGGTACCGGCCCGGAACCAGCTCCTGGAGGAGGTTGGCCTCGAGCAGGTCATCGACCAATCGACGGGTCGGGGCCGGGGGTGCGCCCACCAGCGCTGCAGCGGCATCCGGGTCGAAGTCGGTGCCTGGGTGCAGGCCGAGCAATCGGTACACGCGCTGAAGCTCAGGATCCAGCTGCCGGAATGACAGGTCGAGTGCGGCGGTCACGCTGCGGTGTCCCGCGCCGAGCGCCGTGAGGCGGTGCTGGTGGTCCACGAGTCCCTCGGCGAGGTGATGCACGGTCCACGCCGGGCGCGACCGCAGGCGGGCGGCGGCGATCCGGATCGCCAGCGGCAACCGTCCACACAGCTCGACGACCTCCGCCACCGCATCGGGTGCCGCACCGGCCAGTCGCTGTTCGCCTGCGATGCGCCGGAACAGGGCGATCGCGTCCGGCCCGGGGAGCACGTCCAGCGACACCGTGCGGGTCCGGTCCAGGCCGGTGAGTCGGCGCCGGCTCGTCACCAGTACGAGACACCCGGGGGTGCCCGGCACCAACGGCGCGACCTGCTCCTCGCTTGCGGCGTTGTCCAGCACGACCAGCACCCTCCGGTCGGCGAGCCGGCTGCGGTACAGCGCTGCCCGATCCTCGAGGTGCTCGGGGATCTGCGCACCTGACACGCCCATGGAACGCAGCACGCGGTCCAGCGCGTCACTGGCGTCCACGGGCGGCACTCCATCGGTGTGGCCGTGCAGGTCGAGGAACAGCTGCCCACCAGGGAACCGGCCGGACATCCGATGCGCGGCATGGATCGCGAGTGCGGTCTTGCCGACTCCGGCCATGCCGTCGATGGCGCTGATCACCACGGTCGTGGCATCGTCGGGGCCCTCGAGCTCAGCGAGCTCCTCGTACCTGCCGGTGAACGCGGGCGACGCCACCGGCAGCTGCCGCGGCACCACCGGCAGGCCTGATTCCACAGGCCCGGACCGCGCGGCATCCCCGGCGACCGCCGCCACCAGAGCGGCCTCCTCGGCCCCGCTCAGCTCGAGAACAGATGCCAGCAGCCGCAATGTCGTGGCTTGCGGCCGCCCCACAGCGCCCGATTCCAGCCGGCGGATCGTCCGGGTACTCAGTCCTGCGCGTTCGGCGAGCTGCCCCTGGGTGAGCATCTCCCGCTCCCGCCATCTCCGCAGCAGGCCAGCAACACCGGCCCCACCAGCCGCATCGGACTCCACGGGCATCGACACCTCCGTACAAGCTGAGCAGGGCACCGTCGCGGCCCGGCCGAGTCCTTCGTCAGGAGGCTGAGAACCTCCGGTCGGCGGCGATGTGGTCGGCGAGCAGCTGTGGAGCGTCGAGCGCGACCAGCGTCCTGGCGTTCGGGACTTCCACGAGCTGGGCGTTGTGGAAAGCCCGCTGCAACCGCCGACCGAGCACCGGAGTGAAGGCGCGGTCGGCAGTGCCCCAGACGATGGTGACCGGACCGGTGAACCGGTCGAGCCGCGTCGAGACGTCGAGGAGGTCCGCGGGTTTCGCTGCTCGGAGGAACGCGACGGCGTCGCTGCGGATCGCCGCATCGTCGAGGCACGGCTGGACCCAGGCCCGTGTCTGCGCGGGGTCGAGCTGGTTGGCGAGCAGCCCGAAACCCAGCGGTGAGTGCCGGAAGGTGCGCGACCGCATCGGCTGCAAGTTGATCTTCATCTGGAGGTTGCCCTTGAGCAGCGCGAACACGACGTTGAACGGGAACGGCGGGAACGTGTCGAACGCGTCGCAGTTGCTGAGGACGATCCGCCCGATCCGGCTGGGATCCGTGTCGATCAGGAACTGGCACAGCGCCCCACCGGTGTCCGCGCCCACGAGCGTGACGTCGTGCAGGTCGAGCGCCTCGATGAACCCGAGGATCTGCCGGGCGACTCCGCGGGGTGACTGGTCGGTCCCCGGGTTCGTGGGGTTGCGGTGGGCGCCCAGCGGCCAATCCGGCGCGTAGGAGCGAACGCCCCGCGCCGCCAGCAGGTCGGCGACGCCCGACCAGAGCGTCCCGTCCATCAGGAACGGGTGGACGAACAGGACCGGTGGCGCGGCCGCGTTGAGAGGTCCGGCGGTCCGGTAGTGCACGACTCCGTGCGGTAGCTCGATCGATGGCATGTGCAGCTCCTCAAGGCGTGCTGGCTGGAAAGGTCATGGGTTCGGCAGGCGCGACCAGAACGCGCACCGGTGCGCCGCGGCGACGTCAACCTCCGCGGTTCCGGCTGTCGCGAACGAGAGCGCCCGTCCGGGCTGGGAGGGGCGCCACCCGCCGCCGGGCTCGCCGGTGCGGGCGAAGGTCGTCCAGTGCCCGATCAGCGTCTCGGCGAGGCGAGCCTGCGCCTCGGTCCTGGGTGCCGGTTGCCGGCCGTAGCGGTCGAAGAAGTAGGGGATGTCGACGCCGTGCCGCGCACCGTGCGGGAAACCGTCGGTGACCTCCCCGGTGGGCTCGGCGAACTCGTAGCCGAACACGGGTGCTCGCGCGGCTGCGGCCTCGTCGGACACCACCTGCTGGCAGGAGCCGTGCGTGCGGCCCTCGTCGGTCAGGACCGTGGCCAGCGCGATGCTCGGCGACTCGTACCGCGCATGTGGGTACTCGGCCAGCACCGACGCGGCGTTCCGCCCGTAGAACTCGCCGATGACCAGCGGATACTGCTCCGGTGTCACGTGGCCGAGCCCGTCGCCGAGCCGCGCGAGCACCAGCGCCCGCATCTCGTCCCGGGTGCTGCCGGTGATCATCGGCACGTGGTTGCCGGTGCCGGCGCGCAGGGTGTCGAGCGGCTGTTGCGGCACTGCAGGGGTGCCGGCGACCGGGAACCACGCCATGTCGGCGATGTGGCGCAGGCCCGCGTTGGACCCGTCCGCGTACAGCGCCGCCAGTCGTTCGGCCGGCACCGCCCGCAGGCATTCCACGACCTTCGACGGGGTCTCCTCCGCGCACCCGAGTTGAGCGGCCGCTCGGCGGGACCGATCTTCGGCGTCGGCCCGGGTGCGGAACTCGTTCGCACACGACCCGCTCTGCGTGATCGCCTTGTCGAACAGCCCCTTCGCGAACGGCGACGCGATGTGGGCGCAGATGCTGTAGGCGCCTGACGAATCTCCCCAGAGCGTCACGTTGGTGGCGTCACCGCCGAACGCCGCGATGTTGCGGCGCACCCACTGCAGCGCCATCTGCTGATCGGCGATCCCGAAGTTGCCGGCCCACGGGTCGGTCAGATCCGGATGTGCGAGGAATCCGAGCGCGCCGAGCCGGTGGTTCAGCGTCACGACGATCGCGCCTCGTCCGCTGACCCGGCGCGGGTCGTAGGCGGCGCCTCCGCCGCTGGTGAACGCACCACCGTGGACGAACACCATGACCGGCAGCGGGCCGTCGACCGTGCGCGGCACGTGGATGTTCAGCGACAGGCAGTCCTCGGCGCCGGTGAACGTCGGGGGCGAGCCGGGCGGGTAGGTGTAGGACTGCGGGCACATCGGACCGGGCCGCGTCGCCTCCCGCACCCCGTCCCACGACGCCGGCGGGCGCGGCGCCTGCCAGCGCAGCTCACCGACCGGAGGCAGGGCGTACGGGATGCCCTGGAACACGACGTGGTCGGCGGCGGCGACACCGTGGAGCCTGCCTTCGGTGGTTCCCGCGATCGCGTCGTCCGCGATCCGCGCCGCCGCCGCGGCAGGCTGCGCCGGCGCGGATGGCTGCGGTGCGGCGGGTGCGCAGGCGAGGGTGAGCGCGGCCGCGGTCAGCAACACGGCGGCCGTCCACATCCGCCGCGTCCCCACCCGGGTCATCGGCTCTCCGCCTGCACCCGGCGCAGGACGACGATTGCGGCGACGATCGTCCAGACCATCGACAGGATGCGGCCCACCGGCAGGAGCAGCGTGGCGTAGAAGATGGCCAACGACAGCACCGACAGCACCGCGAGCGTGCCGGCGACGAAGCCGAACCAGCGGGTGGGCGGGCCGAGCAGTCGCTCGCGGCTGAGCACGAGAGCCGCGCCGAAGACGAACACCCCGAGCAGGACGACGTTGCCGACGCCGCCTGCGTAGAAGCTTCCCGCACGCAGGACCGAGACGGTCCCCTCGTCTGCCGAGGACGCGATCGCGGCGAGAGTCCCCGAGAACGCGCTCGACACCACCATGGCAGCCGTGGACGCGTAGCCGACGAGCGGCAGCCATGCAGCACCCGCCGCACGCAGCGCGGGAGCGAGGCCTGCGATGAAGAGGGCGAAGGAGGCGACCGAGACGATCTGCAGCACTGCGGTGATCGCGACAGCGGTCGGATTGGCCACGTAGAAGTCGGCTACCTCCGCTGCGGGGGCACCAGGCATCGGCAGCGGCCGGTCCACGAACGCACCGGCCACCGGGCTCACCGCGAGGTAGGCGACGAGGAATCCGATGGCGGCGAGCACGCCGACACCGGGAGCGCTGTGGGACAAGGTACGGGTGGGTGAGTTCATTGATCACTCCTGCGGTTCGAACCGGATAACAGGATGGGGATGTGGGCGCGTGGGCACGTCCTGCTCAGGGCGACACCTGGCCTACGCCTGCGGCGGTAGCCGGGCCGGTCGCCCTACGCCCGCGGCGGCCCGACAGGGCGCGGCGCAGGATCGCCGGGCGAGCCAGCGTGGTCGGCGGGTCGAGCAGGCCGATGACGCGCCCGACCTGCCGCGCGACGACCGGGTCGTGCTCGGCGATGGCGAGCAGGCGGGCCATGCAGGCGTTCGTCAGCCGGATCTCGATCGTCCGGTTCCCCGCCACTTCGGGGAGGGCGAGGTCGGCCCCGAGACTCATCCGCCACGCAGTGTGGACGATCCGATCCACCGCGGTGAAGTAGCGGCGGGCGAGCCCTGTCCGGCCACCGGCAAGGCATCGGCGAAGCTCGAAGGCCTCCACCGCGGCGATCGTCAGCCCTTGCGCGTAGATCGGGTTGAGGCTGCACAGCGCGTCACCGATGACTAGCAGCCCGTCCGGGAAGGGGCGCAGGCGCCGGTAGTGCCGTCGCTGGTAGGCGGGAAAGCGGTAGCGGCTGATGTCGGTGACCAGGTCGGCGGTCCGGATCACGGCGGCCACATCCGGTGGTGCGACCCCGGCGGCGAACGCGAGATAGCCCTCGACGTCGTCCGGTGGGTGGTTCGCGCTGCCGATCCCGGCGAGGGTGAGCTGCCGCAGCCCGCCCTCCACCGCGTTGAGGACCATGCCGCGGGCGTTCCCCGGGACCGGTCCGACCATCACCGATGCCTCGAGGTCCCCTCCTGGCGCCAGCCGCAGGTGGCCGGTGGCGTAGCCGAGATCGATCCGCGGCCGGTCCTCGACGGGGCGGTCGTAGCCGAGGCCCTCCAGCCAGACCGGCATGCGGGAGCCGCGACCGGTGGCGTCGACGACGAGCGTGGCCGGGAGGGACTCCGCCGCGCTGCTGGGCGCACGGTGCAGCACCCGCACGCCCGTGATGCGCGTGCTCGGCGCGTCGGAGAGCAGGCCGACGACGTCGCACTCGTCGATCAGCTCGACGCCCGGCAGCGCCCGGACCCGCTCGCGCAGGTGTCGTTCCAGGAACGGCCGGCTCGCCTGCACCGCGGTGGCACCGACGGGCGTGGGCAACAGACGCCGGCCGCCGATGGTCGCGCGGAGATCGAGGAGGGGCTCGACGCGGAGGGCACCCGCACGGGTCAGCTCATCGAGCACTCCGGGCAGCAGCAACTCGACGACGTGCGCGCCGCGAGGCATGAGGGCGTGCGTGTGGGCACCCTGGGGCACGCCGCGTCGCGGGGCGTCGGAGTCGGGGATCCGATCCCGTTCGATGATGGTGACGCGGTCGTGGGAATCGGTGAGCACCCGCGCCGCCAGCAGGCCGGCGACGCCCGCACCCAGTACGACTGCGTGCCCGTGGCGTTGCATCCAACGGCCTCCTCGTGTCCTGGAGGCCTGAGGATGTGCTACCGAGGTGGTCAATCAGCAGGTCGAACGCTGTCCATTCGCTGGTCATTTCCCGGCGGTCGGCTCAGGACGGCGGGCCGTGCAGCTCGCGTCGCCACAGCCACTCGACGATCCGGGTGATCGCGCGGTCGCGGTGGCGGCGGTAGGTGCTGAAGGACAGGTGCAGCATCTCGGCCGCTTGCTCCTGGGTCGGAGCGGGGTGCAGGAAGGTGCGGTTGACGACGTCGAACAGACCCGCTTCGCGGGGGTCGGCGCGCAGCGTCCCGGCAGCTTCGGTGATCAGACCGTGCAGGGCGGCCGTGGCCGCACGACCTTCGGCGTGCTCGCGGACGAGTCGGGAGCGCAGCAGCGGGTTGCGCAGGAGCGCATCGGAGTTGTGCAGGTCGCGCAACGCGGCCCGGACCGCCGTAGCGAACTCGGGCTGTGAGAGCACGAGCTCGGGCGCGTGCGGGTGTGGGGGCGCGGTCGGGAGGCCGAGCTCGCGGTCCGCGGTGCGGTCCAGCCATTCCCGCAGCCCGGCGCGCCGCCAGTCGTGCGCGAACACGACGAAGCGACGCCGATCGACCTCGTAGTCGGCCTCATGAGCCCGCCCGAAGTCGATGTAGTCCATGGTCGGTGCCCAGAGGTGCTCGTGCTCGTACGTTCCGATGAAGTCCCACGCCCACCCCTGCTGGGCGACGACGTCCTCCACGAACCAGACCGTCATCAGGCCGAGGGACGCCGATGGCTCGTGCCCGTACTCGGCGTCGACGAAGAACCGAGACGCGAGAACCTGCTCACCGGGCCGGGGCGGCCCGTGCCGTTGGGCGTAGGCCCACATCGCCCGCGTCCCGGGATCGCGGTCGATGTCAACAGCCATGGTCTCGTCCAGCGCCAACCGACCGGCGTATCCGGTGACGTCGCGCTCCGGCCCCCGGAAGACCCGGAAGCCCCCCGGCTGCCGCCGCAGCCAATGCTCGACCAGTTCCGCCTGCTCGACACCCTGGTGCCGGCGGGTCATCGCCAGTATCGGCTCCCAGTCCGCCGGCTGGACGTGGTCGATCCGGTCGACGCCCACGTCGAAGCGCTCGAAGTACCGCGCCATGGGCGGATGCCTCCGGGCGAGGAACATCAGATCTGCGACGCGACGCCGCCGGTCCGCTTCGCCTGCCCGGCCGGCTCGGGCTACGACCTCGGAACGGATCCGGCGGTGCAGCTCGGTGTAGCTGTGGCGGTCGCGCCACCGCAGATCGGCATCCAGGAGGTCACGCACGAGGTCATGTGGGTACAACCCGTACGGCCCCTCCTCGACGAACGGCAGGCCGCGCAGCCACCCGAACAGCTCACCCGCCACATCGCCGGCGTCGAGCACGTCGCGCAACAGGTCCTCGGTGGTGAAGCGGGCGTACGCCGCGGCCTCGAGGGCGGATCGGTGCATGGGACTCGGTGCCGCGTCCACGATGTGCGTCAGGAGTGTCCCGACGAGGTCGGGCACATCGTGGAGCGACGCGGACACCGCCGTGGCGCCGTGCCGGCGCACCGCATCGACCAGCAGCGACAGCGTCAGCGGGTGCCCGTGGCTCAGCACCTGGAGTCGTTCGTGCAGCTGCGGCGCGATCCCCTCGACCGCCAGATAGGCGTGGGTGTCATCGGGCGTGAGGTTGCGCAGGCAGATCACCCGGAGCAGATCCCGCCACGCCGGATCGGCCAGCCAGCGCGAACCGGGCGGGTGCCGGCCGGCGATCACGACGAGCGCGTCGCCGCGGAGGCCGGGCACGAGCTTCTCCCGCACCCACTCCTCGAGCTTCTCGAGCAGTTCGAACGTGTCGATGAGCAGCAGCGGCGGCCGGTCGTCACCGAGCCGGTCTCCGAGCTCCTCGAGGACGGCGTCCCGGGTAGGGGCGATGAGCCGGGCATCGATCCGCACCACGCATGCGCCCTCGGCTTCCGCGACGTCCGCGAACAGGTCGATCAACGTCGACTTGCCCACCCCACCCGGACCGTGCATGAAGAGCACACGGAACGAGGAGAGCTCGGCGTCGCGGCCCTCCGCGGACAGGCTGAGCAGGGCGCGCCGCAGCAGCTCGACCTCGCCGGAGCGGCCGACGAACCGCCGCAGTCGCGCCCGCCGCAACTGTGCCCCGAGCGACTCCCGCTCCCCCATCGTCGGAACGTAGCCCAGCCTTCGCAGTGGTGGTGGCACTACGTGTTCGGGACGCATTGCTCGATAGCCGGTTCCCGTAGCCGGACACACGCGAACCCCAGCAGCACCACCAGCGCGACGGCCACCGCCACGAGACCGTTCACCCCTGCCATGTTCGCGAGGAAGATCGCCGCGATCAGCCAGATCCCGGTCATCCCCCACCCGATCGATCCGCGCACCGTCTCGACCCCGGCGGCCGCAAGCGCCACTGCCGGGGCCACCCGCACCGCGCCGGCCACGAGCAGGCAAGCATCGCCCGTCGCCGGCACCACGGGGTCACGCGCTGCACCGCGCACGCGCAGGATCCTGCTGTCCGCGCGGCGCAGCCGGGCGTTCGACCACACCAGCAGCGCGAAGATCGGGAGATTGATCAACGCGACGGCGAGCGCGTCGAAGGCCGTCCACACCACCCACTCCACGCACTCGACGAGGACACGCATTCGACCCGGTGCACGGTCGTGAGCAGCGACCACGTCGAATGCACCTCGATCGGGCTCGGGATCAGGGGTCCAGTGCCTGGATGTCGTCCACTCTCGGGCCGAACCGGACGTCGCCGGAAGCCTTGCCGAGGCTCGCATCAGGACAGGCCCAGCATTTGGAAACCGGCCTCTCCACGTCAAGATCTCGGAACCGGACGTCCTGCGGACACTTTCAGTCCCCGAGTCCCTCGAGGTGGGTCTGAATGGCGGCGGCGGTGACGTCGGGCTCGTTGGTGTGATCAAGGTCGTGGGCGACGAGGATGTCCAGGGCGGCGCACCAGTGACGGTGACTCGCGCTGGAATCACCGAGCGCTTCGAGGGCGTGGGCGACCCCGTCGTGGGCTGACGCCTGGTCGCCGGGTTGGCCGAGGAGACAAGCGATCTCGAGCGCGATGGTGTGGTGGTCGAGGGCGTCGTGGTGGTGGCCGGTTTCATGGCTGACCCGTCCGAGGCCCTGGTGTGCCCGAAGTTGGTAGTCGCGATCGCCGATCCTGCGGGCGATGGCAAGAACCTGCTGGTATTCGGCGAACGCCTGCTCGTATTCTCCGAAGTGCCGGTGAGCGTTACCCAGGCCGAAGAGTCCGTACTGCTCGGAGACCGGGTTGCCCGTGGCGCGACCAAGAGCAACCACCTGCCGATAGGTTCCGACGGCAGCAGGGTGGTGGCCTTGTCGCCAGTAGACGTCACCCATTCCTCGCAAGGCATGCAACTGGCCGCTCTGGTGGCGGATCTCTTCACAGATGGTCATGGCTCGCTGGTAGCACGCCATAGCCTGACTGTCCCGAGCCGTGGCTTGGTAGAGCTGTCCCAGACAGTTCAACGCATCCTGTTCGGCGATCCTGTTCCCGATTTCTAGGGCGATCGCGAGCGCTCGCTCGAGGTAGTCGGCGCCCACGTCGAACCGATTCTGCATTCGCGCCACGTCACCGAGGCAGTGCAAGGAAAACAGCTCACCGGTTCGATTTCCCGTGTCGCGGGCAATGGACAAGGTCTGGCGAACGCAGTCGGCAGCCTCCGGGTAGCGGCCCTGCCACAAGTGGACACAGCCGAGACCGAGCAGTGCGTGATGTACGCACACGCGATCTCCCGCTGCGCGTGCGTGCTCGAGCGCGATCGTGAACAGGGCGAGCGCATCGTCGTACCGGCCGCGGATGCGCAGGTGTCGGTGCAGCATCGTGGCCTGGCGGCCGGTGTGGTCGGCCCGGCCGAAGCGCGGAGCGACCTGGGCAACAGCGAGGAGGTTGTCGAGCTCGGCGTCCACCCAGGACAGCGCTTGGGTGTCGTCGGCCAAGGGTGGGGTCGGGCTCTCGCTCGGGGGTGTGCCGGGTCGACGATCGGTCTCCCACGGATACGCCGCGTCGAAGGGGTGCGCGAGATCCACGACGTCCGACGTGGTGTGCGCGTAGTAGCCGAGCAGGCGGCCGAAGGCGGCCTGCCGGTCGGACTCGGTCTCGTCGCGGGACGCAGCGATGGCGGCGTGCGCGCGCACGAGGTCGTGGAACCGATAGCGGCCAGGTGACGGCTCCTGGATGAGGTGGGATTCGAGCAGCTCGGTGATCACGTGTTCGGCCATGTCGATCGTGGTGTGGGCGAGGGCGGCGACGGCGTAGCTGTCGAGGTCGGTGCCGGGATGCAGGCTCGCGAGGCGGTAAGCACGCCGGGCTTCGGGCGCGAGCTGGAGGTAGGAGACGTCCAGCGCAGCGGTGACGCTGCGGGAGCCGGCCTCCAGCTCGCCCAGTCGGTCCCGCCGATCGTGCAGCCGCTCGACCAGGTGGCCCGTTGTCCAGGAGGGACGTGAACGGAGTCGGGCCGCGGCGATCCGGATTGCCAGCGGCAGCCGCCCACACAGCTCAACAACTTCCGAGACGGCCGCCGCGTCCTCGGCGCCGAGTGCGAGGTTGGCCGTACTGGCGAACAGCGCGATCGCCGCGGAAGACGGGAGCACATCCAGCGACAGGGTGTGGGTGTGGTCGAATCCGGCGAGCCGGCGCCGGCTGGTGATCAACACCAGGCAGCCGGGACTGCCGGGGAGCAGTGGCTGAACCTGATCCGTGGTGGCAGCGTTGTCCAGCACGACCAGAATCTTGCGGTCGGCGAGAAGGCTGCGGTACAGCGCCGCACGATCGTCGGCGTGCTCGGGGATCTGTGGGCCGACAACACCGAGCGCACGCAGCAGCCGATCCAGCGCCTCCGCCGGAGGAACGGGGGGCACCCCCTCGGTGTAGCCGTGCAGGTCGATGAACAGTTGACCATCGGGATAGTGGCCGCTGAGCTGGTGGGCGGCCTGAACGGCCAGTGCGGTCTTGCCCACCCCGGCCATCCCGTCGATCGCGGTGATCACCACGCTGCTGAGGTCCCGATCCCGATCGAGTCGGGTCAGCTCCAGCGCGCGGCCCATGAAGGCCTGCGGGGGCGCCGGCAGCTGCCGCGGCACAACGGGCGAGAGTTGCTCGACATGACCCGCTACCGGCGGAGATGGGCCCGGCCGACACTGGTCCCCGCCGCCGACGTCATTCGCGACAGCAGCGTCCAGGCCACTCGAACCGTGTGCGTTCGCCGGAGCTGCGCGTGCCGCCAGTACGAGGACCTGCTGTTCGGCGGAGCTCAGGTTCAGCGCAGCCGCCAGCAGCCGAAGCGTGGCGCTCTGCGGCCGCACGACCTCGTCGGACTCCAACCTGCGAACGGTGCGAGCGCTCATGCCGGCCCGCTCCGCCAACTGCTCCTGGGTCAGCAGGGCACGCTCCCGCCACACCCGCAGCAGCGGGCCCACGCCGGCACGGCCCTCGGCGGTCGGCCCGTCACCGCCGTCTGCACGCACCAGCGCACCCCCTCCGAGAACCCGACCGTGAAGCCGCTCGAAGCGACGGCGACCTCACCGGATGCCGGTCATGCCCTCACGACCCGCCGAAGCCCGTATCGGTTGGGGTGGACCAGCCACTCCGCCACGACCGGCCGGGAGCGTATCGGTCTGAAAGGCAGGAGCGTAGCCCACCGCGGCAGCGCAGTTCCGACGGTGACAGGCGGCGGCAATCCCTCCCATTGGCCCTGCCCGCAAGTCACCCGATCGTCAGATGCGTTCCGATGGGTCACCCGGAACCACGGCCGGCGGCTCTGCATCGGCTTCCTGCGGCTGGCATTGCGGCGCTGCGCGGTACACGACACCGCCCAGGCACGCGAGCAGAGTGAACAGCGACAAACCTGCGGCCATGACGATCGGCACCACCCAGCGACGGCTTCCACCGATCCGGGTCGAGATCCGCTTAAAGGGGATCACAGATGCTGTCATCTTTACCGGACCAGTCAACGAGGTCGGTCTTGTTGTCAGAATTCCCGGAGAGGGTCTTCGACTCGCCTGGGGCGACTGTGGCCACAACCGTGCAGTCGTGGTACTCGCCGTCCAGAAGCCTGAGCGTGTACTGCTCGTTGTTCCTGACCGACGACACCCTGTTGTCCCAACCTTTGGGCGCCAGGACGTAGCCGCCTTGCCACTGAATATTGATCGTGAATGGCTCGCCAACTCCGCTCGCCAGGTCATACAGGCAAATGACCGATGGCGGACAGTCGAATGCAGCCTGGCTGATCGATCCCGAGCCGGTGACGATCGGTTCCGGCAGTAAGAGAGCCAGGGGCGCTACAGCCGCAACTGTCCACAGTTTCATCGAATTTCTCCTTACATCAACGTCAGCGTCGTGCCCCGCCGCCGGCGACCGTGCGGGCGCGACCTAGTCGCAGCCACCGTCGGCGCACCGGGGTTGCGCTCTCCGTCAGCCGGCCGCTCTGATAAGCGGTGCAGCAAACGATCGCCGATAGGCGCCTGGGGACATTCCGACCACCTTGACGAACTGCTGGCGGAGACTCCCGGCGGTACCGAAACCGACGATCTGGGCGATGCGTCCGATGGGCTCGTCCGTCGTCTCCAATATTCGCCGGGCAAGGCGGATGCGCTCCGCGAGCAACCATTGAACCGGCGTGGTGCCGAGCATCGCGTGGAAGCGCCGCGCCAACGTCCGCTGGCTCAGCCCGGCTTCACTCGCGAGATCGCTCAGCGTGAGCTGCTCATCGAGGTGCGCGCGCGCCCACTCCAGCATTCTGTCGAAACTGTCGTCGCGTGGGGGAACGGGCGAATGCACCAGTTGCGGGCGGCCGCCGCTGCGGTGTGGAGATGACAGCACCCGGCGCGCCACCGCATCGGCCGCCGCAGCACCGTGATCGTCGGTGATCAGCTGAAGGCAGAGATCGAGAGTCGCCGCAGCGCCGGCCGCAGTGATCAGCCGCCCATCGCGGGTGTAGAGCGTCGTGAAGTCGAGAACGACGTCCGGGTGCTTCCTGCGCAACAGGTCGGCGTGCTTCCAGTGGGCCGTGGCCCGGCGACCTGCCAACAAGCCACTGGCCGCCAGCACGGACACTCCGGACCCGATCGCAACGATGCGCGCCCCACCCGCGTATGCCCGGCGCAAGGCATCGAGCACCGGGAGCGGCACACCCGAGCCCTCGCCGGCCGCAGGCACGAGCACCGTGGACGCGCCCGAAAGACCTTCGAGCCCATGCGTGGCGTCGAGGGTGAAACCCGACGCGACCGGCGTCACGCCGGACTCCGACGCGCACATCCGCACCTCATAGCCCTCGAGTGGCGAACATCCGGCAGACGATCCGCCGTCGCCGCCGAACACCTCGGCGAGCACAGCGACGTCGAGCACCGTCGCTGCAGGCAAGATCAAGATCGCCATCACGTGGGGTGCTCCTGCACCCGGGCACGACGGATCCACCATTCCTGCACGCTCCATCCCTGATCCCCCCACCCCAGCCGCGCGACTCACACCTGCCGGGTCAACATGCAGCAGCGGATCACCGCGCTGCGACGATCATCGTCGAAGCGTAGGGCGACAAAAGGGACGATCGAAGGACAACCACCGGACAGTAGGCGGACATTCACAGCGCCCACCGCCCGCAGCTCGGCGAGCGTGTCGGTGCCACCATCGAGTCCGGCCGCGCCGAGGATGTGTCGTGCAGCTATGGAGACGAAGGTCGCGGTCCTGCCGTCCGTCCCGCCGAGGCGCAGATCAGGCACCGACCAACGGGGCTCTTGGTGGAAAGGGATGCATGATCGGTGACCGGTGGAGCGTCAGCGACAGCGAGATCGTGCGCTCCTACGCCATGTTCGTACGACTGGATCGACAACCTCGGCTGCCGCGCACCTCGCGAGTTGGTACCCCTTCACGGCCGGCCGCGACAACGAGCCATCCACGAGAATTCCTGCTGGCCGCGGACACATGCCTGACAAGAATCAGGCGAAATCTGTCCACATTCAACCCCGCTCGATCTGCTCGAGAAATGTAGGCTGAGGTCCGCCCTGACCCGTTCGCCAGGTGATCCCGCTCGCCCCGATCAGAGCACATGTGGATCGGGTGATTCTGGCGTCGGCTCCCAGCTCGAACCAATTCGATCGCAGGACCTGTGGTGCAGGAGATCATCAAGCGGCGCGGCCGTGGCCGTCCCATGGACCCCGCGGTGAGCCGGCGCATCCTGGAGGCGACCAGGGCACGGATGGCCACCGACGGCTACCAGCGCATGACCATCGCCGACGTGGCCGCCGACGCTCGTGTCACGAGGCCGACGGTCTACAAGCGGTGGTCGAACAAGGCTGACCTCGCCGCCGCGGCTCTGCAGCACTCCGAGATCGACGAGCGAGTGAATGGCCTCGAGCTCGACGCCCTTGCACCGCGCGAGGCGGTTCGCGCAGTTCTACGGGTGATCGCCGAAGTCCTCGGTGGAGTCGGTGGCGTCCGGCTGCTGGCGAGTGTGCTGATCGAGAACCAACACCATCCCTGCTTGCTCGATCTGGTGTACGCCCAACTCGTCGACGGCGGTCGCACCCGTCTGGCCGCGACGATCGCGCACGCTCAGCGCGTCGGCCAGCTGCGGAACGACCTCGAACCTCTCGCCGTCGGGGACCTGCTCTTCGGTGCAGTCCTCGTGGACTGTCTGCGATCCGACCACGCCGACAACAGCGAGAACACGGCCGATCGCGTCCTCGACTCGGTGTGGGGCGCGCTGGCTCGGCAGCGCCCGCTGGGGAAGGTCGGTAGGAAGGCGATGGGCGCGCAGCTCGACCCATCTCGAATCGGCTGATCACGGACAATGCCAGCCACAGACGTCGATGAGGCACCGACCCGCAGGATCGGTGCCTCATCGACGATGCGGGGAGTGATCAGCCCTTCGGCACGAACCCGAGCGTGCCCGAACTCTTCTTGTAGCCGGCGTCCAGCAGATCCTTCCGGTTGTCGCGCGCGACCCGCCACACCGTGCCCTTGGAGTAGCGGTACAGCGCCATCGTGTCGGCATTCGGCGTGACGAGCACGTAGCCGAGCACGCCCTCGTCCACGAACCGCCGAGGGGCGGTCGGAGCCGTGAGCGCGATGATCTCCGGCTGGAACGACGAGACGATGTAGGTGTGGTAAGACACGCCGACCTGCCTCAGCCGGTGCATCGGGATGGAGCCGGGCACCTGCTTGGTGAACAACCGGATACCGGCAGCCTCACCGGTCGGCCGGAAGCCGTGCACCCGCTCAGCAGCCTCGGCCTCCTCCTCGTTCAGCGTGTAGAAGGCCCCCTTGTTGTCGGACGTCTTGAACTCTTGCAGCTCTGCCGTGTCCTCCCATTTATTGTCGGACGCGACGGGAGACTGCGCCGCCGGCTGCGTCGTCGACGGCGAGGCGGCGCCGACGCCGGCACCCACGAACATCCCCGCGACCACGGTTGCGCTCACAGCCATCGAGACTCCCACCCGGAGAATTCTCGACGCATTCAAACCTTGACGATTCATGACCTTCCTTCCAATTTCATCCGGAGCAGCATGGATCGCGCCCCAGATCTTCCCAGATGGCCGCATCGCCGCAGTCGCAGCGAATCAACCAACCGTGAGTACGACGACAATGAATCCCGGACATCACCATTCTTCGAGGCGTGACATCGGGTGTCTGCAGTCCGGGTTTTGGGGAGCGCCGGATCCTTGATCGACGGAATTCATCCTGTCAGGCCGCTACGCTAGGCCAAAAGAGTTAAGCGTGCCGAATTGCGTCGGGATCTTGCCAATTGCTGCCCGGCTGAGGGCGTCGAGCGTTCGCGCAACTGGTGCGATGCCGGGTGCGGCCGACCAGTCCTCAAGCCGCCGGCGCCGCGGCCATACTCTGCGCGGCCGGGTCGGGCGAGCCCGCTCGATCCGCTCAGGGGCGGCGCGGGTTCGGACCGCGTGCGGGGGTTGCGAGGACGGAGAGCAGGAGATCGTGCTCCTCGGCGGTGAGACCGACGGACTTGCGTCGCCACTCGCGCCGCGCCAGTCGCCAGGTGGGGAAGATGCGGGGCCTCCACCCGTCGTCGAGGAACAGGGCAGCGGCTGAGCCCTCGTCGTCCAGGCCCCGGGAGGCGAGCTTCGACGTGATCGCGGCCGCGGTGGCTCCGGCAGCTGCCTGTTCGGCCGGATCGACGGGGTCCCCGACGAGGCGGGCGCGCAGTTCGTCAAGTGTGCCGATGCGCAGCTTCGCGATCAGCCGAGCCAGCACGATCGGGGCGACCAGCACCGGAATCGCCAGCAGCGCCAGGTGCAGGTTCGCCGACGCGACCAGATCGGCGACCGGTGCACCGACCCGCACCTGGTTCTCCATCATCGTGAAGAACCCGCCCAGCATCGCCCCGGACGCCGCCGACCCCAGCGCGATCGATCCGGCCTTGGCCGTGTTGTTCAACGACGCCCCGGTCGCGCCTTCCTTCCACGAGTTCACCGGCATCCGCGCCCACGCGGTCAGCACCGCTCCCAGGGTCAGCACCGCCCCGAACGCCGCCAGCCCCGGCGAGACCACCAACCACGTCAGCGGCGCCACCAGCACCAGCGCCAGCACCGCCACCCCGGTCAGCACCCGGGCCTCATCGAGCCGGGCGCTGCCTTGTGCCTTCCCCCGCGCTCCGAGCAGCTTCTTCAACGGCACCCACAGCGGCCCCACGAACAGCGTCGCCAACCCGCGCACCAGTACCACAGCGGTCACCGCGGCCTCGGTCGTGGCGAACACCGCCATCGTCGGGTCGTTGATGAACGCCAACTGATCCACCATCGACCCGCCCAACGCCGCGGCGTAGAGCCCGGTCAACGCCGTGAACAGCGGGATCGACGCTGCCGCTCGCGCCAACCCGCGCGGGGTTGCCAGCACCTGCGCCACGGCACCCTTGATCGACTCGCCGATCCGCGGTGGCGCCCGGGGCGCCGCGCCACGCCCTACACCGCGCAGCACCCACCACGTCGCCGCCGTCAGCCCGGCCGCGATCGCGGCCAACGCCAGCGACGTCACCGCGACCCCGACCAGCCCCACCCCCTGGGCGATCAGCAGGGGCGCCACGAACTGCACCGCTTTGAACGCGAACTCGTACTGCCCGTTGCGCGCGTCCTTCAGCTCCGCCGCCGCCGGGTGGTAGCGATCCATCCGTCCCCGCGCCAACCCGCCCGCCGTGCCCATCATCCCGACCAGGACCACTGCCGGCAGGAACAGCGCCGCCACCCCGATCGCCCCGATCACCACCAGCGCGCCGGACCCCAGCACGCCCAGCACGACGATCGGCAGCATCGACCGGATCAACCGGTCACCCAGCGACGCCGCCGTCAGCCCCACCCCCGCAGTGATCCCCGTACCGATCGCGCCCTGCGTGTTGATCCACCTCGCCGACTGGGCGAAGTGGTCGGCGTAGGCACCCGACGCCACCATGTGCGCGCCCGCGCCCTGCCCGGCGAACGCCCCGAACGCGCCCGCGGTCGGCGACCGCAACCGCGCCCGCCACCCCAACATCACCAGCGACCGCAACGACGTCACCCGAGCGCGGGAGTACCCCGCCGCGGCGGCCGCCGCCGTCGCGGCCGCCGCTTCGGCGCGCTCCCGCTCCTGAGCGGCCACCAACCGCGCCTCGACCTCCGTGATCCGACCGGCCAGAGCGGCGATCGCCCGGTCCGGGCCTGACCCGCGCAGGTCCACCGGCAACCGTCGCACGGCCCGGGCATGCCGGGCGGCCGTCCACGCCCAGCGCGCCCCGGCCACGACCACGGCGCCCGGCCGCTGCGGACCGCCGGTCCGCTCGGCGGCCAGCAGTCGATCCGTCGCCGCCGATCGGGCGCGCTCCCGCGCCTCGATCTTCGCGGCCGCCTTGCGCGCCACGGCCAACCGGATCTGCAACGGCCCCAGCTCGCCGACGATCCCGTCGATCTCCCGGCTCACGACCCGCAGCTGCGCGAAGAACTCCAGCAACGCCGATCGGCCACCACGCAGCCACAACGGCACCCACGACCACGCACGCGGCGCCACCTCGGCCTGACTCCACACGACTTCCTGCAGCGCGGCGAGCAGTACCGCAGCCAGCTGCGCGGCCGTCCGGTCGTTCAGCTGCACCTCGCCCAGCACCGTCGCCGGGTCAGCCGCCATGGCCACTCGCAGCTCCGCCGGCGCCCGCGCCCACAACGCGGCGAACGCGCCGTCCTGGACGACGGTCGGACCGTCCTCGATCCGCACCAACCCGGCCTCGACCAGGGCGTCCAGCGCGGCCCGATGCGGCATGCCCGCGAGCCGGGCAGACAGCACCGCCAGGAGCGCGCCGCCGGTGCGGAGCTGCCCGATGTCACCCACCGGCACCCCGGTGCCGTCCGCGGGCAGCGCCCGCAGCAGCCATCGCAGCAACAGGACCACCGTCGCCCCGGTCGCGGGGGCCGGCCGGACGTCCAACCAACCGTCGGTCCGGGCGACCCAGGCCTTGACCCGCTTCGCGGCAGCCCGTTTGTGCAGGAACCTGACCGACGCGATCACGACGACAACACCGGCCCCGACCCACAGCCACGGCCCGATCACCGCTGCCGCGACCGCCGCCACACCCGACGCCTGCGGTGCGGCCACCGCCGTCGCGGGCGCAGCGAGCACCAGCGCCAGCGCCATGGCGGTGACGGTGAGCGCGCGCTGCACGGTCCTCGCGGGGGCGCCCGTTGGATCGGCCGAGAACTCCTTCCGCTCGGGGCGCGGGGCGGAGGAACTCGGCCCGGCCTGGACCTGCGGAGCCCCCGGCTCGATCGGCAGCCAGGTGGTCGGGACGGCCACCGTCTGCGCCCCGGCGACCGCGGCGGGATCCACCAGTGCGGGCGGTGCCGGCACCAGCCGCGCCGGGTGGTCACCGTCGATGCGGACCCAGGCGCCGCTGCTCTGTACCCGGGCCCCGGCGCCCGCCAGGTGCACCGTCACCGTCGAGGTCGCCGCCACCACCGGACGTCCGATCGCCAGCGACAGGTCCCGGACCGGCCCGTCGACGTCCACGCCGACCGAGCACGAGCACAGCACCAGGTCACGCGGACCGGCCGGCACCCCGAGCTCGGCCAGCACCCGCCCCAACTGCTCGCCGGTCAGTCGCACCTCGACGCCGTCGATCAGGTACCAGAAGCCGGCCGCGTCGCCGTGGATGACGACCGTCGTCTCACCACGGGCCGTGCGCAGCCGCTGCCCGAACCCGCGCAAGCCGTCCCCGGACCCGGCCAACACCACACCGAGCCGGCTCGGGTGCACCAGCGCCTCGCCGACGATCTGCGCGAGATCAGCCTCGGTGGCGGATCGGGTCGGCAGACCCCCGTCCCCGGAGGCAGGCCGTGCCGGGCCGGCAGCCGACGCGGCTGGGCCTACGGAGGGTGCGACGGCACCGGCGGGAGGCGGGCCCCGCGCGGTGATCGGGCCGCGGGTAGCGGTGGGCTGCTCACCTGTGGTGGTGCCAGGTCCGGCCGAGCGGGTTTTCCCGACGGGCCGGTCCGATCCGTCGACAGCATCCTGGTTGTCCGGGCCTGCGCCGCCGCGGCGGGCGGTGGCGATCGCGGCGGGATCGACCTCTTCCAGGCGGCGGTGCACCGCGGCCGCGATCTCGTCCAGCAACTGGTCGCGGTCGACGTCGAGCTGGTACTCGGCGGGCTGGGGGTGGGCCGGGGTGACCCCGCGCCGCTGGATCGACGCCGGGTCGGGGTCGCCGTGCATCTCGCGGAACGTCGCCACCGACACCGGGCCGGCGTCCTTCCGCACGTTCTCGTCAGTGATCGTGATCCACGAGACCTCCGCCGTGACGGCCTTCGCGATCCGGTGCGGCCTCCGGTAGGTGGTGTTCCGATTCTTGCTCTTCTGGTGCTTTGCCTTGTCCTGCTCGGTCAGCCACTCGACCAGGTCCTGCGCCGGCCCGGTCGGGATACCGGCGAGCAGCCGCTCGAGCTTGAGCTTCTCCTCCCCCTGTTTCCCGCGGTACGTGTCGGCGTTGGGCTTGGCGCTGATCGCCTCCACGATCCGCCCGTCCGGCGCGACGACCATGAAGTCGATCTCGTCGTAGGACCCGAGCGCGGTGCCGTCCTTGTCGCGCATCACCACTTCGACGCCGTGGATCAGCCGGTACCCCGGCGGAAGCTCGGCGAGGATCTTCGCGGCGCCGAACCGCTCGACCAGCGCACCCAGCGCGGTCGCGATCCACTTGTTCTTGGCGTGGCGCACGTAGGCCGCCGCATCGGACAGGAACTCCTGACGCTCCTGCGCACGGCGTTGCTCGTAGAAGCGACCCTGCTTGGGCCCGGTGCCCCAGAAGTCCGCACCGAAGGCCAGCAGCGCCTCGGCCACCGCCTCCAGTTGAGCGGCGTTCAGGTGGCCGGGGGACGCACCCCGGCCGGCCCGGGTCGGCGGGGCACGCGGCTCGATCGGCAGCCGGAACCCGGGTGGGCCGACGCGCTGCGCGCCGTGGACGGTGATCGGGTCGATCAGAGCGGGCGGTGCCGGGACCGGCTGGACGGCCTCGTCGCCGTCGATGCGCACCCAACCGCCGGCGGACTCGACCCGGGAGCCGAGCAGTGCATGGGCCAGCACGGTCACCGCGGTGGTGGCCGCGACGACCGGCAACCCGAGCGCGCGGGACAGATCCCGCACCGGTCCGTCCGGGTCCACCCCGACCGAGCACGAGCACAGCACCAGCTCGGAGATCGCTGCAGCGGGCACACCCAGATCGGTCAGGACCCCGGCCAGCTGCGCACCGCTCAGCCGGACCTCGACGCCGTCGATCAGGTACCAGAACCCGTTCGCGTCGCCGTGGACGACGACGGTGGCCTGCCCTGGCGCGGTGCGCAGATCCAGACCGTAGGCACGCAACCGGTCACCGGGCGCGACGAGCACCACACCGTGCCCATCGGGGTGCACGATCGCCTCGCCGGTGATCCTGGCCAGGTCGGTGTCGGTGGCGTCGCGGACCTGGCTGCCCGGTGGTGGGCCGCGCAGCCGGGCCGCCCGCCAGTCGTCGATGCGGGAGACACCCCACATGAGCGCGGCGCCGACGGCTGTCACGCCCAGCACGAGCGGCCAACCCGCGGACGGGACGACAGCGGCCAGCCCGACGACGAGCAGGCTCGAGGCCAGTACCAGGTTCGCGGTGGCGCCCTTGCGCGGCGCGATCCGGCCCAGCCGCAGCTCCGAGGCGATGCCCAGCCAGGACAGGTATGCCGACGACACCGTCAGCCCGATGCCGGCGACGGCGAGCAGGCTGTGGTCGACGAAGGCGATCTGGACGGAGAACAGGAAGTTCGCGACCGTGATCACCGGCATCGCGAATGCCTGGGTGATGGCGCGGATGCGCGGGGCCAGGTTCGGGTCGTAGCCGACCCAGCCGGCGATCATCGCCGGCATCGCCTGCACCAGGAACAGCAGATCCGCGATCGCGAACGTCCCGTTGACCGCGACCCCCAGCACGTCGCCGGTGGCCAGCGCGACCAGCGTGCCGCCGACGTGCAGCACCAGGTTGACCACGAACGTCCCGGCCAGTGCGGTGTTGACCAGCCGGCCCAGCAGCCCGGCGTGCGGGGAGAACCCGTACATGGACTGGGCCTGGACCCCGAAGATGCTGCCGGCCTTGTCCAGGAAGATCGAGAACTCCTTCAGGGAGGTCTCGAAGCGGCTCTGCGCGGTCTCGTTCGCGCCCAGCGGGGCCTCGATCAACGCCCAGGCATCGATGAGGACCTGGTGGGCGAGCTGGTCGAACCTGGCCAGCCGCCAGGTCGGCATCCGGTCCAGCGCGGCGTACTTGCCGATGATCCTGATCAGGTTGCGGATGGTGTCGTGGTCGAACTGACCGCGCTCGAGGATCGACTCGGTCATCACCCGCAGCTCTTGCGCGTAGATCGTGCGGTGCACGTTCAGCGCACCCCGCACCGCGTACGCCCAGCCCGCTGCGACCGGGGCCAGCGGCAGCAACCAGAACGCGCCCGCGGCGAGACCGACCGCGGTCACCCCGATCGCGACCCAGGTCAGCCGCACGAACTTGCGGTGCAGCTTCTCGATCTCCGCGTTGTCGGCGCGCTGGGCCAGCTCGGTGTTCTGCACCTGCGCGGTCACCCGAGCCGCCACGGCCGGGTCGTCGGTGGCCAGCAGCGACTGGTGCCCGGCGATCAACGCCTCCACCGTGACCGGACGGCCGTCGGCGTCGACCAGGCTGATCCCGGCTGCGTCGGTGGCCAACGCCAGCCCGTCCCGCGCCGCCCGCTCCGCAGCCTTGCGCTCGGCCTTGGCCGCGACCAGTGCCTTCTTGCTGGAGCGCGCCGCCTTGATCGACGCCATGATCAGCTTCGGGGAGATCAGGCGGCCCGCGGTGACCCGGTGGTTGACCGCCGCGGTCCACATCACCAGGTTCTGCGCCTGGTCCGAACCCTTCCGGGCCGGATCGAAGACCTGTGCCGGGTCCACGATGTCGATCGCTGCGCGTTGCGCCGCGGTCGGCGGCCCGACCGTGAGCTCGTAGTGGGTCAGCCAGCGCTGGACGATCGCCTGCCGGTCGGCGTCCAGGCCAGCGCGGAAGCCGTCCCACGTGCCGGAGGTCCACTGCACGTACGCCCAGCGCTGCACGTCCGTCCGGGCGTCCGCGATCAGGCGTTCGAGGTTGTCGTGGCGCACGTTGTGGAACGCGTCCATGCCCAGCTCGTCGCGGATCCGCGTGAAGATCAGTTCCATGTCGTGGGCGTGGCGGTAGTACTGCGGGAGTGACTCCGGCTTCACCCCATCCGACCCGAACACGATCCGGGTCCGGGAAACGCCGCACCAGATCGATGAACGCGTCGGTGATCTGCGGGGTGGCCTGCAGGTGCCGCGCCACCTCGTTCCACGAGATGTCGAACGAGACGTGCGCGTAGTCCGGGTCGGCCAGGATCTGCCCGATCAACTGCAGGTGCTCGACCGACAGCGTCGTCCACTTGCCCACACCCAGGTGCGCCAGGATCACCTTCGCCTGCGGGAACTGCTTGAGCAGCGCCAGCAACGGCATCCCGAACCGCTCGTCCGGCACCTCCTCGCCGAACCGACCGTCGGCCAGGATCCGCGCCAGGCCCCAGTCGTTGTGCAGCACCGTCAGGTACCCGACCTCGGAGCTGGCCCGCAGCAGCTCCGCCACGTGCGGGTTGTGCACCGGCAGCGCCTCGAGTGCCGCGTGGTCGAGCAGCTGGGTGGCCTCGGCAGCGAACCCGTGGTCGGACAGCAACTGCTTGACCGCGTCCGCCTCGCCCAACAGTGTGCCGATCAGGCCGGCCGCATCCTTCAGGCCCGGGACGGTCAGCGCGGGCTGCAGCGCGGCCGGCACAGCCGCGATCGACAGGCCGGAGTTCGGGTCGGCCAGCAGACCACGCAGGTTCGCGGCAGCGGTGATCAAGCGGCGGACCTGACGGTCCCACTCCGGGTTGAGGATGTGGATCGCCTCGTCACCGAGCAGGTCGCGGACGGCCTCCTTGGCGATGGTGGTCTCGCCGACCATGACGGCCAGGTCCGGGTTCAGCATCGCCATCGTCTGCAGGTAGCCCTCGGCACCCGCGACGTCCAGGCGCGCCCCGGTCACACCCATCACCGCGCGCCACGCCAGGTGCGGCGGCAGCCGGCGGACCGCGTCGACGAGGCGGACGTCGGGGAAGGTGCCCCACATCTGCAGCATCGGGACCCGGTAGACCAGGCCGAGCGTCAGCGCGTTCGCGACCGCGTAGTAGAACGTCCCGCCCGTGGTCGAGACACCCTTGCCGCGTTGCGGGATCGGGTGGAACGTGATCACACCCTGGTGGCTGTCATCGGCCAGGCGCTGCAGGAACCGCGCGATGCTCGTGGCCCGCGGGTCGTCGTAGCCGATGTGGTGGAAGTGACCGTCGGACAGGTCGAACACCGGCATCCGCGACAGGCCCAACAGGTCGACGATCCGCTGGTCCACCATCTCCAACGACGTCACGCCGCCCGCACGCAGCTGCTCCTGCAGCCACGCGGTCGACACGACCCGCCCGTCCGGCAGCACCGTGGACTCGGGGTTGCCGGCGCTGCCCTGCATCCGCATCCACGCCGTGAAGATCGGATCCCAGAACGTGTTGCGCCTGCCCGGGTCCGGCTGAGCGATCTTGGTCATCTTCGAGACCGCCGGCCAGCCCAGACCCGTGAGCCGCATGATCGCGACGACGGGCAGCTCCGCCTTCCCGGCCGCCGCGACGGCCGGGGTGATGGCGTCGATCCACTGCTGCCGCGCCTGCGCCGCCTGTTCGGCCGCGACGCGGGCCTCGCCGGCCGCGACCTCCAGCGCGTCGACGACGGCCCGGTGGGAGTCGCGACGCTGCCGCCACCCGGCCCGCGCCTCGGCGACCGGTGCGAGCTGGAGCCCGCTGCCGCTCGCGACGGCCAGCAGCCCGCCCGCGGCGTCGACAGCAGCCCCGGCCGCCGCGCGGTAGCGCTCCTGCGCCGCCAGCGCGTCCCGGTCGAGCTGCTGCCACTGCGCCCACTTCTCGTGCTCGGCACGCAGCGCCGTCCGCAGCTCCGCCCGGGCCCCGTCGAGGAACAGCCGGTGCGCCCACGGCGGGCCGCGGATCCGCTGCGCCAACCACTCACGCAGCCGCGGCGCCGACGCCTGATCGGTGAGGGTCCCGACCGGGCGCAGTACCGGCGCACCCGCCGGGTACGCGGCCAGCGCCGCACCGACCCCACCGGTGGGTGTGTGCCCGCCACCGGTCACAGCCGTCGCTGTCTCCTGTGCGGTCTCCTGCGCGGTCTCCTGCGCTCCGATCGCGCGAGCCGCGGAACGCGGGCTCTGGCCGGCGGCCACCGCGTCGCGCAGCGCTACGCCGATCTCGGCCCGCAGCGTCTCGAGCACGGCTCGCCAATCGCCGACGGTCCCGGCGCGTCGGTGCTCGGCCGCCGCCAGCACCGACTGCGCGTTCCGTAGCGCCGCCTGCACCAGCGCCAGGTCGCTCGCGAACCCGCGGTGCTTGCCGGGCCTGCCGCCCACGGTCGGCGGCACGTCGGCCGGGATCGTCCGGTCCGATGCATACGCGGCGGCGAGCGCCGGCGGGATACCCAGCGCCTTCGCGACCTGGCGCAACTCCGCCGCTCCGCCGGCCGGACGGCCCTGCGGGTACATCAGCCAGCGAACCCCGGATCGGATGGTCGTCACCACATCAACGCGCAACTCCGCGACCAGGACCTCGTCGGCGGCAAGCCGGACCCGGGCATCCTCGACCGCCCGGCCCGCCACAGCGACCCGGTCACGCAGCACCGCCAGATCGCGATGGGTAACCACCGGTTCCTTCTGCGACGCGGTCGGGACCGGAAGCGCGGCGCGCGGCCCGGCCATGAGGACGGCGGCCACCACGGTGGGCACCTCGAGCGCCTTGCCCAGCTGCCGATCGGTGATCCCGAGCCGGGCCGCGTCGTGCAGCAGCCAACCGACGGTCCGCTCGACCTCGGTGGCGGCCCCGTCCCGGGCCGCGACCGCGCGCTGCAGTTCTTCTGCGGATCCGCCCTGGCGGGCCGCGGCGAGCGCCCGCTCGGCCTCGACCAGTGCGACGACCGCGTCACCACCGCGCTGGGCGCCGAGGGAGAGCTGCAGCCTGCGCAGCACCTCCTTCGCCGAACCGGGCAGCGCCGCGTTCCGCACCACGGCCCGGCGGAACTCCCGCGCCCGCCGGATGTCCTTGCCCAGCACCACCGCGGCGGTCACCGCATACCCGACACCCAGTACCGCCATCGCCACCCACGCCTGCATGTCAGCGGGCGACGGCGCCGCAATCACCACACCCTGCACCGCGAACGGCGTAACCAGCGCCGTGAGCAGCACCGCCGCCGATACCGACACCCGCAACCCGCCGGTCACGATCCGCTGGTGCACGACGCGGGCGAGCCCCGCCGCCACCGCACCAGCCGCGGCCACCCCAACACCCGCGACACCCACACCGCCGGCGAGCAGCGCCCCACCGAGCACGATCGTCGGCCCCACAGCGACCAGCGCCCGCCACAATGGCCCGAGGTGGTGGTCCAACTCCCACGTCGACCTCTTCGCACGCAACACGGCACCGACCACCATCCCAGCCGCAGCTGCGACAGCGCCCGCAACCAGCGCCTGCCCCCCGCCAGCCCCGAACGCGACCAGCGCACTGCCGACGACAGCACCGCCGCCCACCGTGCGCAGAAGCGTGCGCAGCACCGGCGGTCCCCGGGTCCACCGCGACGTGACGGCATTGACCAGCACGCCCGATCCGGCCAGTGCCGCCGCACCCGACGCGGCGACCAGGCCGAACGGCAACATCCCCAGCAGCTCACCAATGGCCTCCAGCAGGCCACCCGATCGACCCGCCGCGGCACCTGCAGTGTTCGTCGTGATCGTCCCGGGGCCGACCTGCGTCACGAAGGTCAAGCCGGGGACGAACGCGGCCGCGGCACCGGCGAACGTGCCGATCACAGCAGCGATCGCGAACGTCACCACGGTCGTGACCTTGGCGATCGCGGCGGCCGTCCGGCGGGATGTGGGAGGCGGGCGCGTCCGCGCCACCATGCCGTCGAGGATCTCCTCGGCGTGCTGGTCGTCCGCGGCCACGGGGCCCGCGCCGAACGTGCCGTCGAGGTGCATCGCCGCGTGTTGCAACGCCTCGTCGAACCTGCCCAACCGCCGCAGCTCGGCCTCGCGCCCGGACATGATCACGATCGTGCCCGGGCCGGTGCGCAGCCCGAACATCACCAGCCGGGCAGCGAGATCCGCTGCCACGGCCGCAGCCGTACCGCCCGCGACGAGCTCCGCCCGGAGCTCCTCGAACGACACGGTGATCCGGCGCGGCGGGCCCCGCGGCCGGTACGGGCTGAACAGCCGTCCACCTGTCCGGCGCACCCGGATCCGCTCCAGCGCATCCGCCACCGTGGTGGTCTGCGACTTGCCGAACCCGCCGATCGCGAGCGCGCCGCCCGTCGTCGTCGCGCTCTGAGTAGTGCGCGGCGTCTGGCGCAGCTCGTCAGCCGTGAGCGTCCACGTCCCGGTGTAGCGCACCAGCGGCCGCGGCGTCGACCGCTCCGGGGTGATCGCGACCCGCGCAACCCAACGGGCCACCACAGTGACCCCGACTGCCAACAGCACCGCCGGCACACCCGCGCTCGTCACCGTCAACCCGAAGGCCAGCCCACCACCCAGCGCCGTCACGACACCCGGGGCCCGCGGA
This sequence comes from uncultured Actinomycetota bacterium, assembly GCA_963727745.1. Taxonomy (GTDB): domain Bacteria; phylum Actinomycetota; class Actinomycetes; order Mycobacteriales; family Pseudonocardiaceae; genus Pseudonocardia. The sequence continues at coordinate 972,381 of CAVSHL010000009.1, read as the reverse complement.
CGAAACACCTCGCGGGCGATGCGAGCCGCAGCCCGCGGCTGCATCGAGACACGCTTGGCGACGAACGCGACGAGCACCGTCACCGCCGCGGCCGCCACCCACACCGCGGGACCCGACTGCCGCAGCGCCAGATCGGTGGCGAGCAGCGCCGTCGGGATGAGGCCGACCAGACCGGCGGCCAGAGCGCGGCCCAGCGACGGCGGGCCACGGATGGTCTTCCCCTCCGCCTGCTTGCCGACCAGCACCCGGTTGGCCCAGAACGCCCGCAAAACACCCGCCACGACCGCCACCGATGCCGTCGCCATCACGGCACCGCCGACCAGCGCGGTCCCGCCCGTCACCGCGCCGGCGCCGACCCCGACCACGGCAGTGATCAAGCCGAACTGGCGCAACCGCAGGCCCACCACCGTCCAGCGGCCGGCCGGAGCCGGCAGCCCTTGCGGCTCAGCGACCCACGCCCGCACCGCCGCCGCAACTGCATCGCGAGCGCCGTCGGACAACCGGATCCCGACCCGTCGGGCGAAGGTGTCGACGATCGCCGTGACAGCAGCGTCGGATCGCTCCTGCGTACCCAGCCTGGCGAGGCTGCGCAGGAAGACGTGCAGGCTGCGCTGCGGCGTCGCGCGCAGCCGCTGCACGATCTTGGCGACGGCCGCCCCATCGACGGCCCCGCTCAGCAGCAGCGCAGTGACCAGCCGGTAGGTGGCCCGCGCGTTGGCGGCCGCGACGGCCGAGGTCTTCCGGTTCACGGACGGGAGCTGGGCGATCCGCTGCTCCGCGAGCTGCTCGGCCCTCCGCCCTGCCGCGGCGCGCAGCGCGGCGGCCTGCGCTTCCATGGCCGCCAGCCGCTGTGCGACGGCGGCACCTTCCTTCTGCGCGGAGAGCCACTGCTGATGGAGCGGAGAGGAGCGCTGCGGCTTCTTCATGTTCAGCAGCCGCAGCACGTTGGCGTGCTTCGCGCGCTCCCGGCGGATTTGCCGGTCCAGCTCGTCGACCGCGGTGGTGTCGGCGTTCTGCCGGGCGTCGGCACGAATCGCCGCGGCCGCGGCGACACGGTCGGCCACGGCGGCCTTGATGCGGTCGCGCTCCGCGTTGCGGAGCACGCGGATCTGCTTCAACGCCTCGAGCCGTCGATCAGCGCGCTCCTGCGCCGTCACCGACCTGCGCTCGCGCAGGCTCTCGATCCGGCGCTGCAGCGCGTCGTGCTGCTCCATCTCGACGACGGTGGCTCCGCGCTGGCGCCACACGCTGCGGAGGAGACCGGCGGCCTGCTCCAGCTCCTGGATCTCCTTCAGGTCCGCCGGCGTCGCCGACCGGCCTCCGCGCAGCTCCTCGAGCCTGCGTTGCAGCTCCCTGTGCTCGCGCAACTCTTCCGCCGTAGCTGCACGCTGCCGCCACGCGAACCAGAACTGGTCGATGGAGCGCTGCAGCGCCTGGATCTTCTGCAGGTACGGACCACGGTCGCTGCTCACGCGCAGCAGCCGGTCCCACGCCCGACCGGAGATGCCCTGCGGGGCAACGGTGATCCGCCGCGAGTTCCACTCGTTGCGCTGATCGGCCCGCAAGACGATGCCGACCTCGCCGATCACGATCGTCCTGGTCTCCGCGTGCTTGCCGCCCGGCTCGAACGCAGGGTTCGGGATGTCCGCGTGCACGTCGGCGGACCAGCCGATCTCGCGCGGGAAGGCGGGACCGAACTCCCAGCGGAGCCGGATGTCGAAGACGAGCACGTCGTGCGCCGGCATGTACCCGGGGCTGCCCGGGGTACCGGGCTGCACCGGCTCCTGAGCGCGCGCGGGGTCGATCTTCGCGTTCTGCGCGGCTCCGCTGTCGCGGGCCGGGGCCTCGCTGGACCGCTCCAGCGTCGAGATCGTCGTGTCGCCGGTGCGGGCCGGGCCTCGCATGGCAACCGGCTCGACGGCACCGACGTTCCCGAGGAACATCACCACCGCAGTCACGGCGGTGACGATCGATCGCTTCACCCCGGTGAGCCGGGGCTTGGCCGACGGCAGTTCGACGTTGGGCTGCCTGGGGTAGCTCCACGTCCCGGCGGGGTCCGAAGAGGTCTTGGGGCCCGCCGTGTTCACGCCCTTCTGGTTGTCCGCCCGGTTGTTCTTGGCGGACTTGCCAACGGGAGTGTTGGGGTTCTCGGTCTTCGGTGCCTGGTTGTCGCCCTTCGGGTTCGTCGCCTTGCTGACGGGTGTCGGTACGGGGGTCGCGCCGCGGCGCGGGTTGAGGATCTGCCCGCCATCGGCGGGTGCGGGCCCCCTGTTCGTGCTGTCCGGTGGGCCGCGCCCGAAGTTGGCGTTCTGCTGCGCCGGCGGGACCGGAGAGTCCTTCGGCGTCGTCAGCGATGCGCCCTCCTGGCTGGGGCCGCCCACCTGCTCGGGCAGCCCACCAGGGCCGGGACCGCCAGGGTCACCGCTGCGCGGACCGCCGCCGCCCTGCAGGTTCTGGCTGGACGGAGCCTGACCCGGCGGGGCCGGGACCGGCTCGTCACCAGCGCCGGGAGGCGCCGGCTCGCGCGGACCGCCACCGTTCGGCCCGTTGACCGGGTCCTTGCCAGGCCCCCCGCCGCCCAGCTGCGGACCGTCAGGGCCGTCGATCTCGTTGATCTTGCGCTCGGTCGCGGCGATCATCTCGTTGACCAGCTGCTCGCGCGTGATACCCAGTTGAAAGCCTTCGGAGCGCGGGTCCTTGGGCGTCAGCGACTTGATCGGAACCCTGCTGACCTGAGTGGTGTTCTCGAGGAACAGCTCCCGGAACTGCTGCAGCGTGTAGACGTCCTTACCGTTGACGCGGACCTGCACGCCGGTCAGGTTGTCGAGGAACGTCTCCTTGACGTCGGCCTTGGGGTTCCTCTCCAACCACTCCCTGAGCTTGCCGACCTCCGTCGGGATCTCCGTGACGAGCTTGTAGAACAGGCCGTTCTCGCGACCCTTGCTGAACGAGCTGAGGCTGCCCTTCGCGCTCACCACCAGGACCGCACGCTTGCCGTTGACCACAACGAAGTCGAAGTCGGGGAAGGGGGACTTCGATTCGTTCCCCTTCTGGTTGTTCGCGACGAACTCGATGAGGACGTTGGTGAACAGCACGTCACCCTTGTTGAGCTGCGCCTCGACGAGGGGGCGGCCGAGCCGCTCGATGGCGAAGCCCAGCGCCGCCTTGGCCCACCCCGCTGCGTCCTTCTTGTCCCCGATGAACGCCGCGCGCTCCTCAGGAGTCATTGCGCGGAACGCATCGCGCTCCTTCCTCGAACGGAAGAACTTCCACCCGTGGGTCGCGACCTCGTCCTTGACGACCTCGCGACCCTTCGGGTCTGCCGCGAACGGGTCGTCGGTCTTCAGCTGCGGCGATCCAGGGGCCGCGACCTCGCCGGTCTTGGCGTTGTTCTTCGGCGTACCCCCGACCTGCTCCTCGACGGGCTTCGGACCCTGTTCGCTCGGCTTCACAACACCCGGCTCCACCGGAGCCGCCTGCTTCACAGGACCCGGCTCCACCGGAGCACCCGGCTCCACAACAGCCGGCTCGGCCGGAGCCGCCGGCTTCGGAGCAGGAACCGGACCGCCACCGCCCTGCGCGCCCGCTTCGGTCGGACGAGCTTCGATCCGGCCGTTGACGATCTCGTAGCCCGGCATGTTGCCGTTGCGGATCCGCGCAGCGATGTCGGCCTGCTGCTTGGCGTTGCCCGGCAGCTCCTCGACCCGGATCGACTGCTTGCCCTTCATCGCCGTGACCACCGTCTGCGCCGCCCGCATGGCACGGCTCCCGTACAGCCCGTCGGTCAGCGCGATCGCGTCGAGCCCGTCGTTGCGCCCACGGCCAGAAGCTCGCAGCCGCGCCCCGAACCCGGTGCCCTTCGGGAGCTGCGACACACCCAGCTCGAGCGGCCTGGCGTTGCGACCGGTGGTGGCGATGGTCGCGACGTTGGTGGCCACCAAGGGCTCGAGCTTCCCGGCCCGCAGCGCGAACCGCACCATGCGCGCTGACGTGCCGAGCTCCAGCGCCAGGCTGCGGGTCGAGGGCAGACCGCCCTCGCGGGCGGAGATGCCGGCGATCTGCCCATTCATATCGCGCAGGGTGCCGGCCTGGTTGCGGAAGACGTTTCGGCCGACCCGGCTGCCGACCACCTTCACCCCACCGGCGACGAGGCCGAGCGCGCCGACCCCGACGTTCAGCCAGTACTCCTTCTTCTGGCTGGGCGACATCGTGTCGTAGTGGATGGCCCCGTCGACGATGCCGTAGGCGAAGTAGCCACCCATGGCGAAGCCGCCGACCGTGGCACTGCCGTTGGCGACGGCTGCCGTGCCGCGCCACACGGCGCCTCCGCCACGGGCGCCCGCCGCAGCCACCCCGGCGAGCTTGCCGACGATCGAGCCCGCACCGATGAGCAGGCCCGACCCGGCCGTGATCCACATCCCGATCGCGGCCTCGTCGGTGAGGCTCTGGCCGTGCTGGGCGCGGTTGATCAGCTGGTAGCCCCCGGTGGCTCCCATGACGATCGCGCCGCCGACGAGCGCCCCGGTGGCTATCGAGCCGCCGACGGCGGCGAGCCCGGCGGCGCCGACGGCGGAGCCGACGCCCGAGGCGATCAGCGCGACCGATCCGACAACCACCAGGCCGGTGCCGATCCATTTGCCGGCCTTCACCCAGCCGGAGTCCTCGTGGCCGTCGACGTTCTCCATCGTGCCCGCGACGCCGACGGCGGCGTACAGATCCGCGGGCTTGAGCAGGCGCTGGTCGTCTCCGAGGTCGTTGCTCTCCGTGAAGTCGGTCCAGTCGCCGTAGACGATGCCGGTCGCGCCATCGATGAACTTGTACGAGCCATCGGCACCCTCGACCCGCAGCAGGTCCATCGGGACCCAGTTCCCGTCCTGGTCCTTGGCGTAGATGGTGACCGCAGCGACCTCGCTCGGGTTCTTGCCGCCGGCCTCCTCGATCCCGGCCCGGATCTTGCCGGCGAGTCCCCCGTCGAGGCTCTCGAGATCATTCAGGAACCTCTCGCGGTCCTCCGTATCCATCGCGATCCACGTGGTGCGGGCGCCCTCCGTCTGCTTGGCGGTGCGATACGCCGCCCACTGGGCGAGGGCCTCCGGGTTCATCGACTTGAAGTAGTCGCCGATGCCGCCCGTCGCGTTCTGGTACCCGCGGTTGTTGATCACCGAATTGAGTACGAACACCATGTCCGGCCGGCCCGTCGAGGGGAGCTGCAGCAGCCCCTTCCGGTCCGAGTCCAGCCGGCCGCCCTTGTTCGCGTCCGGTTTGAACACGGGCACGTTGAGCAGGTTGCCCGGGTCGCGGGAGCCGAAGTCGCGCAGCACCGTGTCGTAGTTCAGCCCGGCCATGACGGCGAGCCCGTCGAACTGCTCGGCCAGCTTCTTCTGCGCATCGGTGTTCCGCGGCAGGTTCGCCGCGACCCCCTCGATCTTGACCTGCAGCTCGTTCCAGGCCTGCAGCTGCGGAGCCCACAGGTCGTCGTTCACGCCCTTGGCGAACTGCTGGTCGAGCTCGCGCAGGATGTGTCGGGCGTTGTCGGCGGGCTTGATGCCAGGCAGGTCAGGCTGTGCCTCGAGCAGGTCCGAAACCGCCTTCGGCTTCTTCCCGTCCTCCTCGAGGCTCTCGATCGCGAGCTCGATGCGGTCCACGTCGGCCTGCGTCGCCGTGCCGCTGTCGGTGAGCAGCACCATCTCGCGCTCGATCGCGGTGGCCCGCCACTTCAAACCTTCCTGGTAGCCGACGAGGCTGAACTGCGCGACGCGGGCAGCGCCACCCTGTGCCTTCTGCGCGTCGCTGAGGGGGAAGAACGGGATGGGGTCGCCCTTGGCGTCCTCACCGAGAGCGAGCCCCTCCTCTTCACTTCCGACGATGACCCGGCCGAACTGGTCGATCGACCTGCCCGCGTCGTCGACGCCGAGGGCCCGCTGCAGGTCCTCGTTCGTCTTGATCATGTCGTCGACCGAGCCCTGGCCGCTCAGGCGCTGGCCCTTGTACAGCTCGTCCATGATCGTGACGGCCTTGACGCCATTGACGATCGCGCGGTTCTGCGACATGCGACCCAGCCGGATGCTCGACTCGCCGTCCTGCACCATCGCCTTGTCGATCAGTGCCAGCTCGTTGGCGAAGTTCGCCGGGGAGTAGGTTCCGTCGTCCTGGGCCGCCTTGATCCGGTCGAGCGCGGCGGTCAGGTCGGGACGCATCTGCTCGAGCCTGGTCGCGTCGTACTGCAGGTCGGCCTCGGCGTTGGTGCGCCGCGCTGCCATGAAGTCCTTGTCGACCTGGCTGATCTTCGGCAGCAGCTGCTGATAGCGCTGCTGCTCGTCCGCCGGCAGCTGCGCGAGGGTCCCCGGGTCCAGTGCGGGCAGCGGGTCGCCCGGCTTGTAACCCAGCCGCTCGAGGTTCTCCACGAGCCGACGGTCGAGCTCGTTGTCCAGCGACGGCCGCCTGAACGTCGGGTCGACGAACAGCGTCCAGGCTGCGTTGGGCTCGCCCATGCCCTCGACCCGGTGGGACGGATCGTTGCTGATGCAGCCCGTCGTCCCGGTGCCCATCCCGCAGGCCCAGCCCTCGTTCGCGCCGTAGCGCTCGGGGTCGGTCTGGTTCGGGTACAGCAGCACGACCGGGTTGCACTCGTCCAGCCCACGGCACTCGATGGTCTTGCGCTGCGTGTCCGAGCCGGTGGTCTCGCCGAGGCAGGCGCCCCCGCTGCCGCCGAGGTGGCAGACCATGAACCCGCCGTTGCCGAGCGCGTCGCGGTAGCCCTGGGTGAAGCTGCAGTCCGTACGGCCGCAGTAGGCGACGTCGCCCTGCGGGGTGAAGCTGGTGACGTGCCCGTCGCCGACCATGCGGACGTGGAAGAACCCGTTGGGCCGCTTCGCACCGGGGTCGCCACCGAACTCGTCGATCATGTCGCAGATCGCGGTGCATTCGCGCAAGTTCGCCTTCGGGTACTCGGACTCCGGAGTGCTCACCCCGACCTGGTTCGGCGAGCAGACCAGCGTCCTGCACGCCTCGATGGTGACGTTGTCGTTGCCGATCACGGTCTCCGAGCAGAAGCCGTAGCAGTCGAACCGCCCGCCCTGCCCCAGCGTGCCCTCGGTGGTGTAGCCGACGAGGAACGACTCCTTCGAGCCCTCGTACCCGTCCCCGTAATCGTTGGCGTTGGTGATCTTTCGCCCGTTCGGCAGGGTGATCACACCGGTCTGGCCCAGCACCGTGTAGATCCCCGGAGCGAGGACCTTGTCGTCCGGTCCGTAGGCGGGGGTGATCAGGGACCGGTTGTTGCCCATCCGGTCCTCGAAGTTCGGGCCGTCGCCGTTGCCGATGACCCGCACGCCCTCCGCGGAGGTGAACGTGCTCTCCCCGGTGCCCTCGACGTTGAGCCAGAGCGCGCCGCCGGTGGTGGCACCCAGCTTGGTCCAGGCCGCATCCGACGTGAGGATGTCGCGTGCGTCCGCCGGCCGGTACTTGGCGATGTCCAGTGGCAGGACACCCGTCGGTCCCTTGTAGTCGACAGTGCCGAACACCTCGCCGTCGAACGGTGCGCGTGGCCGGTCCACGATCCGCAGCGTCGATTCGGCGCCCGGGGTGTGCGGGTCGACGTCGATGGTGGCGTCGGTGCGGCCGTCGCTGACCCGCCCCTTCCCTCCCCACCAGACCTGGGTGTCGCCCTTGGCGTCCTGACTGATCTTCGCCCGGTCCTCGCCGGTGACCTCGTGGCGCTCGTCGTTCGTCGGGCTGACTGTGACGGACGCGCCGTAGGTCGAACGCGGGTCCTTGGTGCCGGGAGTCCAGGTCGCCTGGGCACCGCCGTCGCTGCCGAACGTCTTCGTGCCATCGGCGTCAGTGCGCAGATCGTCCATGCAGGCCGCGTCGCAGACCCGCGGCTCGCCGCCGCGGTCCTTCACGACCATCACGCGCTCGCCCGTCTTCGGGTCGATTCCGGCGAACGCGCCGGTCTCCTCCGGGTCCATCGCCTCGATCTCGGCGCGGGTGTAGCCGTTGGCCCCGAGGCGCATCGTGTCGATCTTGAAGCCGGCCAGCGCGTAGACGAAGGAAGTCACGTTGATGACGGCCTGGCGGAAGTTCGAGCAGTCGCCGCTGCAGCTCACACCGTTGCCGCTGCGGGTCAACCCGCAACCGGTGCCCGACGAACCGGAGCAGTCACCGGTCCGGGTGCCGTTGAAGACGATGCCGTCCCGCCAGTAGTCCTGCTGCTGGGTCCAGCTGATCGCGAACTCGATGTGCGCGGCGTAGCTCTTCCTGCAGCTCGCCGGGTTCGAGCAGCCGACGTTCGCGCTCGCGAAGCCGTTGCCGGCCACGGCCTGGGCGAACACCCAGCCGCCGCCACCGCCCATGGCACCGGCACCGGAGTCGGCGGCGAACGCCCTGGCCCAGGAACCGGACGGGTCCGAGGCGTAGTCCGACGCCGTCACCGACCACTTGTAGCTGCAGGTCACGCCATCGGTGCCGGTGCAGGACGCGGCCGCCTGGGCGAACCCGTCCTTGCTCTCGGTCATCGCGGTGGTCATGACCTGACCGCCGCCGATCGTCCCCTGCTGGAAGCCGACGGCGTCGGCCTTCGCACCACCGACGGCAGCATGGCTCTCCGCGCGGAACGAGTAGGAGCAGGTGACCGCGCCGGAGCCGGCGCAGGCCGCCGACGCGAGCGCGAAGGCCTCGGACGCCGCCACCCGGACCGAACCTGCGCACTCGGCGCCGGCCGCGTTCGCCGTGCAGTCCGAGTTGGCGGTCGCGGTGTTGGTGCCGCCCTTCGCTGCGGCCTGCGCGTTGCCCTCGGCGTGGGTGCGGCAGCCGAGGCCGACGCAGCCGACGGTGATCTCGGCGAAGTTCTGCGCCACCGAGGCGCCGGTGCCGGTCTGGCAGGCACCGGCCGCGGCGCAGACCGCCGTGCCCTTGGCGGTGACCGCGGCGGCGCCCACGCCGTTCGAGGCCGACTCGGTCTTCGTGGCGCAGCCGGCCGCGGTGCCGTCGACGCACCTGGCCGCGATCATGGCGCTCGTGCTGGCGAACTGCGCCTCGGGAGCAGCATCGGCCGCGGACCTGGAGACCGTGGTACCCACCGAGATCTCGGCCTGGCAGGCCTTCGTCCCGTCGCACCCGGTGGTGCCCTTGGCGGTGCTGACCGCCTCCTGGCCGGCCGCACCCGCCTTGACGTCGGCGGCGCCGTTGACCGTGCCCGTGCACCCGGCCTCGGGGCACAGAATCTGGGAGGAGACCTGGCCCGAACCGGAGATGGCCGGGATGGCCTTGCCCGCGGCGTCCGTCTGGCCGGAGTCGCGGTTGAGCGCGGCAGTCGCGTCACTGCTGGCGGCACATCCGTTGGCCGCGGCGGAGCACGCGGCGTCGGTGGTGGCCGTACCGGAAACGCCGGTGGTGGCGCCGGTGGTCGCGGCCCGGCAGGCCGGACCTGCGCAGTGCGCCGTCGCGGAGGACTGGCTCAACGTGGCCGGCGCGTCGGTCACCGGCTCAGCGGCGGCCTTCTTGACCTCGGCGGCGACCGTTGCAGCCTGCTTGGCGACGTCCGCCGCGTCGGTGGCTGCCTTCTTCTGCTCTGCGGTCGCACCCTGACGGGCGGCGACCTTCGCGGCCCCCGCAGCGCGCTGCGCGGCCTCGGCGGCCTGCTGCTGCGCCTTCTCGGCGGTCGCGGTGTTCTGCTCAGTGATGATGTCGGCGACGACCTGGCCGCTGCCGGCGGTGGAGCTGGTCTGGACCTGGCACCCGGACTGGGTGGTCACGCAGGTACCAGAGGTGGTCGAGCGTCCCTCCGGGGGACCGCGGGCACCGTTCGCACCGCCGAGGTTCTGCGGACCGTCCGAGCCGGCCGCCGACGAGCGGGCGGTGCCCGCGCATCCGGTGGCAGCGCCGGCGCAGTCAAGGGTGGCATCAGCCATGGTCCACGACGACGCACCCGCCACGGTCGGGCCGCCGGTGTTCGCGCTCGAGCCCGGGGTGGTCGGTGCCGGCGGGGTGGCGGGCTGCTGCCCCGGCTGGTGCTGCTGCTCGGTCGGCTGGTCGCCGGTGGTCTGCGTGGTCGTCGTGTTCGCATTGCTCGTGGGAGCCGCCTGCATGATCGGAGCGATCCGGTTGGCGTCGGGCCCGGTCGAGGCACCCGAGTTCGTCACGGCCTGGCAGATGCCGCCGGTCACGCCCTCGCACACGCTCTCGCTCGACGAACCCCGGGGGTTCGGCGACACGTTCGGATCCGTCGCCGTCGCCGCGCTCGTGGCCTTGCCGGTGCACGCGGTGGCACCCTGGCAGATCAGCAACGCCCCCGCGACCGAGGCCGCGGACGGTCCCGCGACCAGCCGGGCCGCGTTGGTGGCCTGACCCTCGCCGGCCAGCGCGAGCGCGGCACCCGGGCCGGTGGCTGCGGTCGAGGTCGACTGCACCTGGCAGCCACCCGTCCCACCGGCACAGCTCGCGGTCCCGGTCGAGGTCCGCGGCGCCGCGGTGGTCTCGTCGTAAGCGGTGGTCGTGGTCGTGACCGAGCCGGTGCAGGTGCTCTGGCAGTTCAGCGCCGCATCCGAACGCGCCACCGCCGACGGCCCGGCCAACGCCTGACCCGCCAACGCCTTACCCGTGACCGGGTCGACCATCACATGGTCCGGCGCACTCGATGCCGCCGACTCCGAGGCGCCGGTGCAGCCGCCACCAGCCACCACACACTCACTGGTGGTCGACGTGCCCCGCGCCGCCGCGGTGACAGCGGTGTCGCGGGCACTGGTCGCGGCCAGCGTGGTGCCACCGCACTCGGTCTTGGCGCCCGAGCAGGACACCTCCGCGGCGGCCTCGGACACCGACACCGGCCCCGACACCTGAACCGCACCAGTCTTCGCATCTGTCGCCGTGGTGGCGGTGCGGTTCTCCACCGTGGTGGTCGTGGTGATCGAGCAACCCCCGCCGACCCCGCGGGCGGTGCATGCGGTGGTGGCCTGGCTGTCCCGGGTTCCGGTCACATCACCGGTGGCGCCACCAGAGGTGTCGGAGCCGGCCTTGCCGGTGCAGCCCAGGGTCTGGCAGTCGGCGTTCGCACCGGCCTGGCTCGACGCGGTCAGCTCCCGCCCAGCGGGGGCGGCGGTCAACGCGTTGCGCTGGGAGGACGGGGCGGCGGTGTCGCCGACCTGCGACTGCGACCGCGACCCACAGGAGCCGCCGGTGGTGGCGCAGGAGGCGTCGGCCTTGGTCTCGCGCACTGCCGTCACCGCGGCCGCCGGGGCCGCCGCCGGGGCAGCACCAGCCGCGGCGGGGGCGGCCGGGGTAGTGGCGGCGATCTTGCCGGTGGTCGCGGTGTTGCTGACACCGGTGCAGACGGCGGTATTGCACTCGACCCACGCGTTCACCGCCGACACCGCAGTGCCCGCGCCGTCGACCGTGGCACCGGGGATCCCCGACCCGGTGCCGGTGGCGGGGTTCCAGGTGTAGCGGGCAGCCTGCGTGGTCGTGGGGTTGTCCGCGCGGGTGTCCGACGACGCCCCGCACGAGCCGGCGGTGACCGTGCAGTCGGCCTTGCCCGACCCATCCCGCGTTGAGGCCACACCGTCCGCGGTCGAGGAGGTCGCGGTCGTGCCGCGCCCGCTGCCGTCGACCTGGACAGTTGCCTGCGAGACGCCCTCGTCACCGTTGTCGGCGTCCGCGCCGGCGTGGGCCGAGCAGCCACCGGTGGTGATCGCGCAGTCCGCAGCCGCCGTCGTCGCCCGCGAGCTCGCCTTGGTAGCCGTTGTGTTCGCGGCGGCGGTCGTGGCGGGGGTCTCGGTCTGCTCATCGTTGGCGGAGGTGGCCGCAGCACCGGTGCACCCGGTCGCGCCCGAGTCGCACCGCGAGGACGCGTCGGCGGAAACCTGCTCGTCCACCCGGACCCGGCTGGAGATGTCGCAGTCGGCCGCGGTGGTGCCGCACGTGGCCGACGCCTTCACCGCACCGCTGCGTTGCTCGGCCGACTGGGCAGTCTTCTCCCCCGACCCCGAGTCACCATCTCGATCACCGGACGGGCCACTCGTGTCACCGGAGCAACCACCACCACTGGACCGGCACATCATCGACGCCCCATCACTGCTCGCGCGGGTCGACGCCCCACCATCACCATCGCCCAACTCGAACCGAGCATTGGCCACGACCGCGTCCTCGCCCGAACCCTCACGGCTCGACGAACTACACGACCCAGCACCACTCAGATCACACGACGCACTCGCCGCGCTGTCACCCGACCCGGCCGACACACCACACCCCGACGACACCCCCGCCAAGGCGACACACCTGTCCCCTTGACCCTCATCCGAGCGTGAACGACCCTCGCCGTCCGCACCGTTGTTGCCGTCGTCGTTGTTGCGGTCCTCACCAGTGACCGCGCGGCACTCCACGAACGCGCCACTCGCACCACACCCAGCGGCCGCACCATCACCAGCGTCGGAGACGGTGTCCGGCGACCCACGACCCGCCGCCGCACGCAGCTGGTCGGTCTGCTCGTACACCTCGTCGCGACGCTGCTCGAACGCCGCCACCTTCTGCTCGTGCGCGTCGGAGCTCACCGCACCCGCGGCAACCTGCTTCGCCTCAGCATCCAACTTCGACTGCGTCGTGGACAGCTCCGCGTGCCCGTCCACCACATCGTCGACGAGCTCGGCGTCCTCGTCATCGACCCGCTGCCGCGACGCTGCAGCCTGGTCCGCACGCTCGTCCTGCGCCTGCTCCGCGGCCGCGTAGTCCGCCGCCGTCATCTTGCCTGCGTCGGCATCCTTCTTCGCCTCCGCCAGATCCTTCGCACCGGCATCCGCCGCGATCCGGTCGTTCAGGTAGTCATCCGTTGCGTTCGGCTCATCACCATCGTGATCACCGTCGTCGCCGTGCCGCGAGGACCGGCCGTGATCATCCGCGTCGTGCGACGGCGGACCACGACCCGACCTCAACAGCTGCGCGGTCTGCGCCGCACCCGAGCTCGCGCAGTCCTGCGCCGAGCCCATGCAGTCCGCCGCAGAGCCCTTCCCGTCGCCCAGCACGCTCAGGTCACCGCTCTTCGCGGTGTCCTTGCCGGAGTGGCTCATCGCCGCCATCGCAGCGTCCGCGTACTCGCCCACCATCTCCGCCGCGGCCTTGCCGATCTTCTCCGCGTGCGCGCCCTCACCCGGCACGTCTGCCGCGGCGTCGACGAGGTCCTCCATCGCGCCTTCGACATCCCCACCCTCGCGGGCCGCCGAACGCACTGCCTCGACCTGCTCCCACACCCGCTCGCCGAACTCGCCCCAGTCCTGGGCCGACTGCTTCGCCAACGCCATGGCAGCCGCGTCCCGGTCATCGCCCGAACCATCACCGGCACGATCGGTGTCCTCGTTGCCGTGATGCCGAGCCGAAGGATCAGACGAGTCCGAAGAGCCCGAAGAGGCAGCGCCCTCGACCGAATCCTCGGCGTCGGCGGAATCGCGACCGGCGCGCGACGCAGCGGCACGCAGACCCTCGACCTTGTCCCGAACCGTCTTCTCGATCTTGCCCCCGAGCACGGAGGCGCGATCGCCATCGTTGGCCTCGCCGCCGTCCTCATCGCCGCCGCCGGTGTAGTCGTCCACGGCGTCACGCACGATTCCAGCAACGGTCTTACGCAATTCCTCGGCGCCATCGGCCTGCTCGCCGTCCTCGGTCGAGGTTTCGCGCCTCTGCTTCTCCTCGTCGGTGGTGTCGTCGGCCGCGGCGCCGGAGCGGTGCTCACCACTCATCGCGCGCTTGCCGCCCCTACCCTCACCGTCGTCGTCGCGGTCAGCATCCGCGCCCGTTTTGGCAGCGCCGTCGTTGTCGCTGTCAGCGACACCGAGGTGGCGCTCGATCTCCTGCTTGACGCCCTCAGGATCGGTTGCGAACTGGTCGCGCAGCTCCTCGACATCGGCGGCCGAGATCTGCTTCATCGAGGCCTTGTCGTCGTGAGACTCGTCGTCGGAATCCGAGCCGTCCTGCTCGTCCGACTTCTGCTCGGACTTCCGCCCAGCCTTCGCCTCGACAGGCGCATCCGTATCCGCATCGGCGTTCTCATCCGAGCGCTCGCCGCTTTGCCGGTCCGCCTTCGACGGCTGCTCATTCTCATCGGCGTTCTGCTGCTTCTTGCTCTCGTCCTTCGACTGCTGCTGCTCGTTGTCGTCGTTCGACTGCCGCTGGCTCTGCTCGCCGCCGTCGTCGTTGCCGCCGCTGTTTCCGTCGTCGTCTCCGCCGCCGGAGTTGTTGTCACCACCGTCGTCGCTTCCGCCACCGTTGTCGCCGCCGCCACCGTTGTCGCCGCCGCCACCGTTGTCGCCGCCGCCACCGTTGTCGCCGCCGCCACCGTTGTCGCCGCCGCGGTCATCGCCGGAGTCCGACGAATCACCGCCCCCATCGCCCGAGCCGCTGTCCCCGCTGTTCCTATCGCCCTTCAGCAGGCCGGACGTCGAAGCCATCGGAACGACCACGGCCGCCGAAGCCGGCGAGGCCAACAACACCGAACCCAGCCACAGCGCCACAACCGCACCCGCCACCGCGAGCACCCACTGCAGCAACCGCACCACCACGTCTATCGGACCCATCCGCAACTGCACGCACGCAGGCGCCACGGCAACGAGGCCGGTGGCCCCGCTGTCGTGCGCGCCGTGTCCGTACATGTCCCAGGCTCCTCAGGTCTACGGGTCGATCGGGGAAGTGATCATGCGATGCTCAGAGGTCGAGGCAAGCGACACAGAGTCGCGCTCACATTGCTACGGCGCCTCCGACAGATTCGGTGCGCGTAATCAGCGACGCCAGGTCGAGAATGGGGCATCGCATCGAAACAGCACGTCGCGTCCGAGACTGCGACCTGCGGTTCAAGATCCTCCGACCGATCCGTCGCGCTACGTCAGCAACAGATCGGCCGGAGGGCTTTCGACTTCCCCCTGAGGGGACGACTTCGAGAAGCTAACCCGGAGCCGTTCTCCGCGTCCACCCCTGACGAACAGTTGGCAACATTCGATCGTTCCGTGTCCGTTGCCCGCCGACATTTTCTATGCAGGTTTCATTTCCACTGGAGTCAACAAATTCGCTGTCGGACGACTCTCATGCCGGCCATCCAGCCAGGAGCAGTGGACAGACGAACTTCGGCGACAACCGGCAGGGCCTGCTGGGCCGCCGCAAGAAGAGTTCGGACACACACGGCTTCGCGCCGAGGGGCTGAGCGCTTTCCTGCAGCCACGGTGAGGCACCGACACTGGTCGTTGCCTCACCCAAGAGCCGCGAGTCATCGAGGTGTACTGAGCCTCGGGCATGATGGGAAGGTCTGCCCGCCAGGCTCGCGGCGCCATGTGCGGCATCGACTAGTGTCGCGTAAATGATGTTCGTTGACCTGGCCTGCAGTGGTCGAGTAGGTCGTCGGCGGTCTTGGTCCATCTGAATGGGTGGCAGCGTTCGTTCCAGCTGTCGATGAACCGGCCGATGGCGCCGATCAGGTCCTTGACACTGGTGTAGCTGCCGCGGCGGATGGCCTGGCGGGTGAGATCCCGAAGAAGATCTCGACCATGTTCAGCCACGACCCTGAGGTCGGTGTGAAGTGCAGCGTGATCCGGGGGTTGCGCGCCAGCCAGGTCTTCACCGCGGGATGCTTGTGGGTGGCGTAGTTGTCGACCACAAGGTGCAGCTTGATCCGCGGGTAGGCCTTGGCGACCTGGCGGAGGAAGATCAGGAACTCCTGGTGGCGGTGCCGCGGCAGGCATGTCTGCTCGACTCGTCCGGTGGCCACCTCGAGCGCGGCGAACAGGGTCGTGGTGCCGTGGCGGACGTAGTCGTGAGTCTGCTTCTCCGGGACTCCGGGCATGATTGGCAGGATCGGAGCAGTCCGGTCCAACGCCTGGACCTGGGTTTTCTCGTCCACGCACAGGACTACAGCCTTGTCCGGCGGGTTCAGGTACAGCCCGACGACGTCACGGACCTTGGCCTCCAACTCTGGATCAGTGGAGAACTTGAAGGTCTCCACCCGCCACGGCTGCAGCCCCCAGCGGCGCCAGATCTTGCTGATCCACACATGCGAGATCCCGAGCTCGCCGGCCAGCAGCCTCGAGGACCAATGCGTGACCCCGAGCCGCTCGGGCGGCGGCTCCAGCGTCGCCAACACCACCTCGACCTCGTCGATGATCGGGCGCCGTCCCGGCTTCGGGCGGTCCTCCAGGCCACCGATGCCCTCGGCCGCGTACCGCTTCTTCCAATCGATCACCGTCGGCTTCGAGACCCCAACCCGCTCCACGATGTCCTTCACTGACACCCCATCAGCGGCCAACAACACGATCCGCGCCCGCCGGGCCAGACCCGCCGACAACGACGGCGCCCGCAACCACGACTCCAACACCTCACGGTCCCGCGGCGGCACGTCCACGGTCACAGTCAACGCCACGCACCATGATCCCGCGAAGCAGCACTGAAGTAAAGTTATCCAGTTAACGAGACACTAGGTGCCAGGAAAGTGCACCGGACGCCCGCATGAAACCGACGCTTTCCTTCGGACTCGCTTGTTGATTGCCGAGGCCGCAAACACCTCAGTGGTCGACAAGGCAACCCAGCGAATAGATGTCCTAGGCATGACCTGTTGATGGCCTCGAAATTGATAGATCTCCATGACACCCCTTCATCTGCCATCGATCGCGTGCGATCCAGCGCGCATCAGCCAAGGAGAAGCATTGAACACAATACAAGAGCTGGGTGTCACGGTGATCGCCGCAACGGCCATCCTTGCCGGCTCGACGGGTATCGCAACAGCATCCACGGGCAGCAAGTTCGGCGGTTCTCCACAGAGCAGCGCGCAAGAAGCCCGGACGGTTTGGTACATCCATAGCTGGCACGAGACCGAGGCAGCGTGCAAGGCGGCCGGCAAGAAGCTACCCAGCACTGTCAGAACTTGGAACTGTGCATACCGACCAGTTTTCCCACCCCAGGCTGGAAGGGACTGGGCTCTGCGGGTGCTTGACTGACCTGGCGCACATCCTGAGGCGCGGCAACGTATCGGGTGACGTGTGCGATGGGTCGGTGGGCTGTGAGCCGGGATGGGAGTTGTCTCGCCGATGGACGGGGCGATCGGGCAGCCGTGCTCGAACAACATCCTGCAGATCGGATCGCTTCCCCGCTCGAGCCCACTGCAGCCCAAGCGGCCCGCTGGCGTTGACCTCGGCTTGGCCCACCCATTCTCGTACTGTCGCTGTGTCTCCACCCCCGAGCTCTTGGGCGACTGCGTTGATCGCAGCCCATTGCGAACCGTCCTTCAGGGTCACCCTCGCGACATCCGCACGGTCCGCTCCCCAGCTCCACCGGGTGCTGGGCCCGATGTCTCATGGCTTCACGTACTCACAAGATCGTGGCAGCGGCGTCAGGATCCACGGCTGCGCTGTTCGGCACAGACCGAGGACCTCGATGTCCGCTCCCCAGGTGTGCTCCGCTGCTCGGGGATCGCCGGGAGCGATCTGGGCCCGACACCGCACCGTGCCCTTGTCCACGAGATCAGAAGCCGAGGAAGTTCGATCGCGGCCGATGTCGATGTGGACATGGCCTCCTTCGTCGGTTGGACAACACGACCCGCGAGGAAGGGAAGACCGATGACACCGCTGGAGTCCCCACCGCACACCCAGCCCACCACCGAACAACCGATCGGACCGGGCAAGGGCAGACTGGTGCTGGCACTCGCCTGCGCGGCCCAGGGCATCGTGAGTCTGGACATGGCGATCGTGAACGTCGCCCTGCCGTCGATCCAGCACGACCTCGGGTTCGGCCACGGCAGTCTGCAGTGGGTGATCGTGGCGTACGGCCTCCTGCTGGGCGGGTTCCTGATCTTCGGCGGGCGCCTGAACGACCGGTTCGGTTGCCGCCGGATCTACCTCGCCGGGATCGGTGTCTTCACCGCGGCCTCGATCCTGGCCGGGGCGGCGACCGATCCCGGACTCCTGATCGTGGCTCGGGCGATGCAGGGCTTCGGGGCGGCCTTGATCGTGCCGGCAGCGCTGTCGCTGCTGGCCACCACCTTCCCCGAGGGGAGAGAACGCAATCGCGCGCTCGCCCTCTTCGGCGGTGTCGGCGGGTTCGCCGCATCGTTCGGCGTCGTCGCCGGCGGCTTGCTGACCGCCGGGCCAGGCTGGCGCTGGACCTTCTACATCAATGTCCCGGTCGGCCTGGTGCTGCTTCTGCTGGCCGCGATGTTCCTCGCGGCGGATCCGGTTGAGCGCCGCCGCACGCGGCTCGATGTCCCCGGCGCGATCACCGTGACCGGCGGACTGATCCTGCTCGTGTACGCCCTGCACCGCGGGGCGACCCACGGCTGGCTGTCCGGCTCGACCATTGCGCTGTTCGCGGTAGCTGTGGCACTGCTGGTGGCGTTCGTCCGTACCGAGGTCCGGACCGCCGCTCCGCTGGTACCGCTCTCGACGTTGCGCAACCGCAGCGTGGTTGCCGGCAACCTGACGGCGTTCCTGGCCACAGCTGCGTTCCTGTCGTTCATCTTCATCGGCTCGCTGCTGATGCAGCAGCAGCTGGGCTACACCCCGCTCGAGACGGGGCTGGCCTGGTTGGCGACAACCGTGACGATCCTGCCGGCATCCATGCTCGGTGCCTGGCTGACGACCCGGGTGAACCTGGGCTGGCTGATGATCCTCGGCCTCTCCTTCTTCACGGCCGGCGCGGTGTGGATGGCCATGCTCCCGGCTGGTGCAGGATTCCTGGACGGCCTGCTGCTGCCGTTCCTCTGCGCCGGTCTCGGGTTCGGGCTGTGCGAGCCGGCGATCCAGATCGGCGCTCTGACGGGCGTGTCCCGCTCGGACGCCGGCTTGGCGTCCGGTCTGGTCGAGACGACGCGTGAGGTCGGCGGCGCGGCCGGTGTCGCAGCAGTATCCACAGTGCTGGTCGTCGACTCCGGTCTCGACGGATTCCGCACCGCATTCGCCGCGATCGGTGTCCTGATGGTCCTCAGTGCCATCACCGCTGCAGTGGGATTCGCCCGCCCGTCGCGCTCCGATGAGTAGTACCCGCAACCAACGGTCACCGGCAGCACCGCTGGGTCCCCGTACTGCCGAACGGCCCGGAGGACAACTACCGGACATTCCGTCGGCGGCGATTCTCGTGCCGGCCCGACGCTGCCATCATGTTCGCCGGTCGATCACCGGACATGTCGAAACCCCAGCATGGAGCGGAGCCAGATGACCCTCGAGAACGCGCCCGAACCCACCGTGGCCGACAGAGCCACGTTCGAGTCGAGACTGGCCGAGCTGCGCATCCAGGAGAAGGAGCACACCCGGACCGGCGACGCGATCGCGGCAGCCCGGCGTCGGCTGCCCGTGGTCGAGGTGGACGCCAGCACGACGCTGATCGGGCCCGACGGCCCGGTCCGGCTGATCGACACGTTCGGAGGCCGTCGACAACTGATCACCTATTACTTCATGTGGTACCCGGGACGGCCTTCGGCTGAGCAGTGTGAAGGATGCACGTGGAACAACACTCAGCTCGACGAACTTTCCTACGTGCATGCGCGCGACATCACCTACGCAGTCTTCTGCCAAGGCCCGTTCGATGAGAGCGTCCGCTACCGAGAGTTCATGGGCTGGACGATGCCCTGGTACTCCGCCCAGCAATCGCTCGACACCCTTCTCAGCGGCCGCCAGATCGGCATGATGCACGTCGTCTGCTACTTGCGACGCGGCGATCGGGTCTTCGAGACCTACTGGACCACCAACCGCGGCGTCGAGGCGGTCGACATCAACTACCGCCTCATGGACCTCACCATCTACGGACGGCAGGAACCCTGGGAGGACTCACCACGAGGCTGGCCGCAGCCTCACGACGGAGGCACCCGAACCAACGGCCGCCCGACCGCCCAGTGGTCACGGATCGACGCCGGCCGATCCGACAGCCTCGACCGATAGACCGCACAGATCGGGTTCGATCGAGGCGGAGCCACGTGGAGCGGATAGCTGCCAGAATTCCGTCATGAGGTACGTATTGCTGATCTGTGACGATGAGGTCGATCCGCCCACGATGGATGAACTGGACGCCGATCCCGCTCACCGGGCATGGCTGGAGCAGTCGCGAAAGCCCGAGCTGTGGGGTGCGCGGCTCCGGCCGACAGCCGATGCGACGACCGTTCGGGTACGCAACGGCGAGGTGCTCGTCTCCGACGGCCCGTTCGCGGAGACGAAGGACTTCGTCGGCGGGGTGTCCGCGATCGAGTGCGAGAACCTCGACGAGGCCATCAAGATCGCAGCCGGCCACGTGTACGCGCAGCGGGGAAGCATCGAGATCCGTCCGGTCTGGGAATGATCGAACCCGATTCCGGGGACGGCGTCGACGACGTGAGTGCCGCTGTCGAAGCGGCGTATCGGGAGGAGTGGGGCCAGGTAGTCGCCACGTTGATCGGCCTGACCCAGGATTGGGATCTGGCCGAGGACTGCGCCCAGGAGGCGTTCGCGGCCGCGCTGGCGACCTGGCCGCGCGCCGGCATCCCGACTCGTCCTGGCGCCTGGTTGACCACCGCTGCGCGCAACCGGGCGACCGATCGGCTGCGGAGGGATGCGATAGGGCGCGCGAAGCTGCGCCAGCTCGCCTGGTCGGCCCGGGAGTCCGACGATCGTGCGGGAGAGGAGTTCGGCGACGAACGGCTGCGGCTGATCTTCACCTGCTGCCACCCGGCGTTGTCGTTCGAGTCCAGGGTTGCGCTGACGCTGAGAACGCTCGCCGGCCTGAGCACTGCTGAGATTGCCAAGGCCTTCCTCGCCGCGGAGTCGACGATGGCCCAGCGACTGGTCCGCGCGAAGCGGAAGATCTCCGAGGCGGGGATCCCCTACCGCGTGCCACCCTCTGAACTGCTGCCGGAACGGCTGAACTCCGTCCTCGCCGTGCTCTACCTGATCTTCAACGAAGGCTATGACGAACCGGATGGGCGACGAGGCCTGACGGTCGAGGCGATTCATCTCGCCCGGATGCTGGTCCGCTTGATGCCGGACGAGACCGAGCCCGGCGGCCTGCTGGCGTTGATGTTGCTGAACGAGGCGCGCCGGTCGGCGCGGATCCACGACGGCGCGCTGGTCACATTGGAGGATCAAGACCGGTCCCGGTGGGACCACGAGTTGATCACCGAAGGCACTGCGGTTCTCGATCAGGCGGTGCATCTGCGACGCCGAGGGCCGTACCAGCTCCAAGCCGCCATCGCCGCCTGCCACGCGACCGCACCCGACATGGCCAGCACCGACTGGCCGCAGATCGCAGCGCTCTACGCGGAACTGGCACGGTTGGCACCATCGCCCGTCGTGGACCTCAACCGCGCCGTAGCGATCGCCATGGCGGATGACATCCCCGCTGGGCTGGCCCTTCTGGTCGAGCTGGCCGACACGGGCATGCTCGATGGCTACTACCTGCTACCGGCGGCACGTGCGGACCTTCTGCGCCGGGCCGGCCGGCATCACGAGGCGCGGGAGGCGTACGAGCAGGCCTTGGAGCTGGCACCGACGGACGTGGAACGGCGCTATCTCACCGGCCGCATCCGTGCCCTTTGACCTCGCCGCGTGCTGCGCGTTCACCCACTGCGACTTGCCCTGCCGCGGACCGTGGCGGAACCAGCAAATGTTCGGGCGGTCGAATGGTTTTCTGAGTGTGCCGCCGCCGAAGGGCCTCGACACCGTTCGACATGTACCCATTGGGTCGGCAGGATCACCAGTGGCCCTGGTGGGGCATCGACCGCGCCGGGCCGGGAAGAAGGCCAACGGGCGCAAGCGCTTCACCGTCACCGACACAGGCCCCCGGTATCGGGCACAAGCACGATCGCCGTGTGCCTCGACTCGGCGGGATCGATCTCGGTGACGGCGAGTAGATGCCGCTCAACGTCGCCCGGCGGACCACGGCGTTGGGATCAGGGCTTGCTGAAACGTCGCCGTTCGGAGCGCACGGAGATGCGGGTGGCGAGCTCGGACTCGCCACCCGGGTCTCCATCGCCCCCGCCGATCAGGGCCGCCTGGCGTTGAGGTCGTCGGAATGGCCCGCTTCCAAACGTGCCCACTGCGCGATGGGGCGTCCGCCGAACTCCTCCGACGCCGGTGTCCATGCGGGTGGGCCGCTGTCGGTCCGCACGGAGCAGTGTTGCGGCCAGCCGGTGGGTGAGTCCTCCCAGGGTTCCTGGCGTCCGTGGACGGTGAGGTCCATGAGCGAGAAGCTGAAGTCCATGGCCTCCACGCCGCGGCGTTTCGTCCAGTAGGTCTCGAAGACGCGGTCGCCGTCGCGCAGGTAGCACACGAGGTGCATCAAGCCGTGCTCACGGCCGACGAGCAGCGCGTCGAGGGAGGGCTGCGCCGAGTACCAGGGCATGTCCCAGCCCATGAAGTCGCGATAGCGGAGGCTCTCCTCGTAGGACGCCTGTGGGTCGGCGGGGCCGAACGCGGTGTTGCGGCCCTGGCTGAAGACCGCGTAGGTGATGTCGCGGGAGTGCAGGAGGGACAGCTCGGAGACCTGGTTGAGGAACAGCGTGCATCCTTCGCACTGGTCGGGCGCGGGCCGGCCGGGCCACCACATGGCGTAGTAGGCGATGAGCTGTCGGCGGCCTTCGAACGCGTCGAGCAGGGTGAGCGGCCCGTTCGTCCCGAGCAGCTCGAGGTCGGGATCGACCTCGACCATGGGGAGGCGCCGTCGGGCCGCGGCGATCGCGTCGCCTTCCCGGGTGTGTGCCTTCTCGCGGGCTCGCAGTTCGTCGAGTTCGGCCTGGAAGGTTGCCCGGTCGACGACCGCCGGCTCGGGTGGTGCGCTTGCCGCCTCACCGCCGGTGCCGGTGGCGGTGCCGGACGAGCTGACGGGTGCCGAACCGCCGCAGCAGGACTCCCCGTTCATGACAACTCGCCTTCCCGTACGGCGGGCCGTGCGAGTCCGGACGTCGGTTCTGGCCGGGGCCGCAGTCCGTTCCAGACGAGTGCGACGACGGTCACCGTCAACAGAACGTCGAAGATGATTGCCACGCGGATACCGCTGAGCAGACCGATCTGGGTAGCCGCGACCCCGCTGAGGATCGGGACGCCGATGGCGACGGAGACCTGTTGGGTGAGCGTGGCGAGGCCGGTGGCCAAACCCTGCTCGGAGTCGGGCAGGCCCGAGCCCGAGGTCGCGGTCACCATGAAGGCCACGATCGCCGTCACGTGCCCGAAGAACCCGAGGAAGAGTGCGGGAATCAGTAGCCACAGCCATGCGGCACTGGTGCCCAGCAGGACCAGTGGGAGGGTGCAGCCGGCCTGCACCAGCAGGCCCACGATGAGCACCGTGCGCTGGCCGTGCCGACCGATGAGGCGACCGGCGATGATGCCGGCGGCCACCGAGGCCAGGCCGGGCACGCCGAAGATCAGGCCGGTGGTCACCGGCGCGAAGCCCAGGATGTCCTGCAGGTACAGCGTCATCAGGAAGATCAGCGCGCTCTCCATCGAGAACACGACCAGACCGGCGATGTTGCCCCATTTCACGGTGCGCCGGGACAGGATGCTCACGGCCGCCAGCGGGTCTTTCGCCCGCTTCTCGATCCACCAGAACACAACCAGCAACGCCAGGCCGCCAACGAGGGCGTACAGGTTCCGGTTGGTGACACCGAACGCGAACGCCAGCAGGCCGAGGGTCACCGTGATCGCGCCCGGTACGTCCAGCTTGACCTTCGCGGCGCCGCTGCTCGCCTGCACCAGGAGCGGCGTCACCACGAGGATGAGCAACGCGACCGGCACGTTGATCAGGAATGCCCAGCGCCAGCCCAGCGTGCCCACAAGGGTGCCGCCAACCAGTGCGCCGGCGGTGAACCCAGCGGACAACAACGCACCGTTGAGCCCGAGCACCCGCGCCCGCTGCTTCTCGTCGCTGACCGACGTGATCAGCAACGACAGCGCGGCGGGCGTGGCGATCGCGGTGGCGAGACCCTGCAGTGTGCGGGCAGTCAGCAGCACCGCGGCGTTCGTCGCGAGCCCACCCATGAGCGACGCCACGACCAGCAGCGTGAGGCCGATGAGGAACATTCGTCGCCGGCCGAGCAGGTCCGCGACCCTTCCGAACAGCAATGTGAACCCGGCAGCCGGCAGCGCGTACGCCGTGATCACCCATGCCATGCCGGAGAACCCGAGGCCGACACCCGCACCGACCTGGGGCAGCGCGACGTTCAGAATCGAGTAGTCGACCGACAGCATGAACTGCGTGCCGAGCAGCAAGAACACAATCACCCGTTGCCGGCCGGTCATCCTTTCCTGCGCGTCCGTCGTCGTCATGATGTCGCAGTCCCCTTCCTGTGTGGGTGTGGCGATCAGGGCCGAGGCGGCGGGTCCTGGTCGGGCTGCTCGGCCAGTTGCTTGATCCGCAGCAGGCGGCTGTCCCAGGACCGGCCGATCCGGTCCAGCTCCCGGGCGAGCGAGCTCAGCCGGGCGCCGACGACGAGGTAGACGACCTCGCGACCGCGCTGCTCCGACTCGACGAGCCCGACCTCACGCAGCACCTCGAGGTGCTTGCCGATCGCCTGCCTGCTCACCGGGAGGACCCGGGCCAGGGCGGAGGCCGACATCGCGCCCTGCCCGAGTCGCGTGAGGATCTCCCAGCGGGTCGGGTCACTCAGCGCGCCGCACATGGTCGGGAGGTCCGGCGCGCTCATGAGCCAGTGTCTGCGTGCGCCGCCCCGGACTCGACGAACGCCTTCGCAGCGGCCAGTTCCCCCATCCAGCCGCGGTCGTTGCCCTCGCGCTCCTTCAGCCAGGTCGCCGGGTCGTCGGAGAGGCTGGAGAACCCGCTCTCGAGGACACGCAGTGTCACCCCGCCGCCGGCGCGATCGTCGATCCAGAACTCGACGAGCGTCCCCTCGGACACGGCGCGGAACGGTGTGCCCAGCCAACGAAACGCGGCGTAGCGAGGCTTGTCCAGCTGCACCGTCCGAAACCGGAACTCCCCGAGTCCCGGATGCGTCACGACCGCGACGTCACCCTCGTACCGCAGGTCAGGCTCGGCCTCGACGGCGGCGTCGTTGACGTACCAGCCAGGCCGCGCGATCAGTTCCCACACTCGATCGGCCGTCGCGTCGATGTCGATCTGGCGAGCGATGCTGTCGAACTCGGCCAGCTCCGTCTCGGTGTACGTGGTGTCGTTCACGATGCTCCGTCCAGGTTGTATGCAACTAGACGATTGCACATCGTTGACCTTACTGCAACCCGAGAATTGCAGTTCGCTGATCGGCCGGACACCGACGACCAGCGATCTCATCGCCGCAACCGAAGCGGCCTTCGCCGCCGTGCCGGGCACGTACACACTTCCGGCGCGTTCGCCGGTGGCCACCGTCGGGTAGCACCCCTGCCGTCAACCTGGACCGTCCGTGGCCTCGTCCGGTGCGGCGGGCGCACCGGCGTGCTGCCGGCGCACCGCACGAGGGAGCGTGCAGGCGACGGCGACGGTCGCGAGAGTGCCGGCGGTGCCGGCGATGACGAAGGTGGCAGGTGCGCCGATGGCGTCGAGCAGGAGGCCGCCGCCGACGTAGGACACCCCGGCGGCGGCGCCGATGGCGCCGTAGAGGTTGCCGAAGACGCGTCCGAGCATGTGGTCGGGAACCAGGCGTTGCAGCATCGTGTTGCTGGCCACGTCCATGGCGGCGATCCCGACCCCGCGGATCAGCTGGACCGTGAACGCAGCCGAGACCGCCCAGGCCAGGCCAGTGAGCAGGTTGCCGACGCTGCTGACGGCGAACCCGGCCACAAGCAGGACGGTCATGGAGGTGTTGGCAGCGCGGGCGAGCAGCAGGTATCCGGCCAACAGCCCGATCCCGACCGCGCCGAGCAGCAGCCCGACGGCGGAGTCGCCGGCACCGAGGGTGTCGGTGGCGAGTACGAGCAGCGCGACGTCGTCGATGCCGTTCGCGGCGACCACGGCGCAGAAGCCGAGCGCGATGATCCGAACCGGACGGTGCGCCCAGATGTAGCCCAAACCCTGCGCAGCCTGAGCAAGCAGCGACAGCGCGGCATCGGCGGGATGGGCCTCGTCGACCTCGGGTGGCAACGGAGGCAACCCGGCCAGGAGGGCCGCGGAGAGGAGGAACGATGCAGCGTCGACCAACAGCACCCCCTGGATCCCGATGAGGGGCAGCAGCGCGGCTGCCAGCAGCGGGCCGATCGCCTCGGCACCGTTCGTTCCGAACCCGAGCGTCGAATTGGCCGCTTCCAGGTCCTTACCGGGCACGAGCGCGGGGATCGCGGCGCGTGCGGCGGGCTGGAAGGTCTGTCCGGCCAGCGCGCGGATCCCGACGAGGACCAGCAGGAGCGGCAGGGCGGGCAGCATGAACGCGATCCCGACGAGCACTGCGCACTGCACCAGTTCGCACGCGATCATCAACCGGCGGCGGTCGAACCGGTCGCTGAGCGCACCGCTGATGGGACTCAACAATGCCGGCGCGAAGTCACCCACCAGCAGCAGCGCCGCCACGGCCAGCGCCTGCCCCGTCGTCTGGGCAACATGCAGCATCAACGCGACCAGGCTCAACGAGTCGCCGACGAACGACACCGTCCGCGCCACGCTCAAGTTGCGGAACCCGCGATTGGACCGCAGCAGTTGCGTCGCACCTGCAGCCATCGATCTCCCCCTCATGGATCGAACGTGACGGGCGGACCACTCGACGGTTGAGTGCTAGTTCCGACGGACAACCAGCAACATTCATGACGATCTTCAGTGCGGGATCGATGGACGATCCGATCAACATCGGCAGGCGCTGACCGCGAGCCCTTCCAGCAACGGCCATCGGCCAGAAACGCACGAATTCCTCGGAGGAGCGGCGCCCGAGAAGCACCTGATCGACCGGGTCGAGCAGCATCCGATCCCGCCCGAACCCGAGGCAAACCGTCGAGCGAGATCCACTGCTGCGCAATTCCCGTCACGCCACGGATGCCTCCCGAGCTGGTTGGTCAGCACGCACCGAACCCTCTCCCATCGTCCCTCGGCACAGAAGCGCATTTCTTGACAGATTTGGCCCGAATCTTGCCCACGTCGAGGGACGGCGACGCTCGTCACACATCGCGTCGCTGTTCGTGCCGAGCGCTGTCCCAGCCGGGGAAAGCAGCGATCGCGCCGACAACCCGGGGCCAGGCCGAGCGCTTGTGACAGGAGCGCCATCGCGTAACCGGCGGTGCCGAGCACGCCGAGCCCCATGCGGCCGCGGCGAGGAACGCGACCCGGTGCGACCGGGACGATCCGTCGCGCCAGGCCCGCAGTGCGGCCACCGCCTACGCGCGGCCCGGGCCGCGCGTAGGCGCGTCGAGGACGTCCAGCAATGCCGTGAGCTCGGCCGCGGTGAGGCCCACCGACCGCTGCCGCTGGGCCCGCAGGCCGTTCCGCCACCGGGCGGCCCACCGCGGTGCCCAGCCGTCGTCGACGAACAGGGCCCGGGCGGACCCGATGTCGTCGACTCCGCGCGCGGAGAGCTTGCCCGTGATGCCGGCGGCCGCGGCGACGTCGAGGCCGGTGATCACCAGCCGGTCCCGCAGGGTGTCGAGCGGGCCGGCGCGCAGAGCTGCGATCGCGCGCGCCAGCAGAGCAGGCACGAACAGGATCGGCACAGCGAGCAGGACGAGCCGGTGGTTCGTGGCGGCGACGAGGTCGGCGTACGGAAGTCCGGCGTTCACCCGCCCCGTGACGCGCGCCGCGACGTCGCCGAGCGCGAACGCCATGAGCACGGCCGCGAGGGCGTTCGAACCGGCCTTCGCAGTGAGGTTCAGCGCCGCCCCGGTGCCGCCCTCCTTCCACCGCCCGGTCGGCAGGCGGGCGAACGAGCTGACGATGGCCCCGACGGTCAGCACGGCTCCGAACGAGACGAGCCCGGGCGCCAGCACGTACCACGCCAACGGCGCAGCCAGGACGAACGCCAGGTTGGCCACCCCCGTCAGGACCCGGGACTCGTCGATCACGGTGCCCGGCGCGCTCCGGCCGAGCGGGGTGCCGAGCAGCCGCTTCACCGGAGCCCACAGCGGGCCGACGAACTGCGCCACGAACCCGCGGACCGTCACCAGCACGGTGACCGCGGTCGCGGTGGTGAACACGGCGTGGGTCGGATCGTTGACCGTGACGATCTGGTCGATCATGACGCCGCCGAGGCTCGTCGCGTACAGCCCGGTCACGAGGGTGAACAGCGGCACCGACGCCAGCGCTCGGAGCAGGCCCCGCGGAGTGGCGATGATCTGGGCGATGCCGCCGCGCAGGGTCTCGCGGATCGCCGGTGGCGCGCGCGGCTGCACGGCGGCGCCCTCGCCGCGCAGCACCATCCAGACGGCCAGCGTCGACACGGCGGTGAGCACGCCCAGCACGACCGAGGTGAAGGTGACGCCGACCTTCTCCGCGGACTGCGGGATGAAGATCGGCAGGACGAAACCGGCGAACTTGAACGCGGACTCGTACTGGCCTTCGCGGACGTCCTTCGCCTCCCCGGCGGCCGGGTGGTAGCGCTCCATCCGGCCGCGGGCCATCGCTCCGGCGATGCCCATCACGCCGACCGCCATCACGGCCGGCACGAACAGGGCGGGCACCGGCAGCAGCCCGATCACGACGAGTGCGATCGACGCCGCGCCACCGAGCGACACGATCGTCGTCATGGACCTGATCGGCCGGTCGCCCAGCAGCGCAGCGACCAACCCGGCGACCGTCGCGGCCGACGAGCTGGCCGCTCCCTGAGCGGTCACCCACGAGGCGTCCTTGTGGTAGTGGTCGCCGTAGGGCCCGGACGCGACCGTGTGTGCACCGGCGGTCTGCCCGGGCAGTGCGGCGAACCACCCGTTGACGCGCGCCATGTGCCGGCTCATGCCGAGCATCGCCTGCATCCGCGCGGCCACCACCTCGCGGCGGGTGGATCCCGCCGCGGCGGCCGCGGAGCTGGCCTCGGCCGCGGCGGCGCGTTCGCGGTCCTGGGCCTCCGCGAGTCGCAGTTGGATCTCCCGAACCTGCGCGGTCAGCGCCGCCACGGCCTGATCGGGGCGCAGGTGCCGCAACTCGGGCGGCAGCCGGCGCAGGAGACGCCGGTGCGCTGCGCCGGCCCGCGCGTACGCCACCGCGGCGAGCAGCACCCCGCGGCCGTCCCGCAGTGCGGCATCGAGGCGCCGCATCGCCGCGCGGCGGCGGTGCGCCGCAGCATCGAGGTCGTCCCGCGCCCGTTCGAGGTCGGCGAGCAGGCGACGTGGGCCGATCAGTTCGGCGACGATGCCGTCGATCTCACGGCTGATCGCGCGCAACGGCGCCATGACCGCCTTCAGCCGGGCCCGCGCCGCACCGACGAGCGGCAGCCGCGACCGCAGGCCCGGGCGGACCTCCTGCTGTTCCCACGCGGCGGTGCGCAGCCGCTCCAGCACTGCGTCCGCCAGATCGGCTGCCGACCGCTCGGTCCCGGCCTCCGGCAGCACGGCCGTCGGATCAGCCGTCAGCGCAGCCTGCAGCTGCGGCGGCGCGCGGGCCCACAGCCCGGCGAACGGCCCGGCCGGCACCAGGACGGGTCCGTCGGGCGTCTCCCGTATGCGCAGCAGCCCGGCGGCGACGAGCTCCTCGGCGAGGCCGCCGAACTCGTGCGGCGCAGTCCCCTCGCCGGCGAGGTGGCGGCGCAGCACCTGAGCCAGCACACCCGCAGGGGTGGCCGGTGTCGTGGTCTGTGCGCCGATCTCCGCCCAGCCCGCCAGGGTCTCCGCCCACGCCGCGGCTCGCGCCCGGGCCGCCCGCGCCCGACCGGCGACGGACACCAGCGCGGCAGCGGCCACACCCGCGCGGGCCCACAGGGGAAGCGGAAGCGGTGACGTGACCAGCACGGCCAGCGCCGCCGCGAACACGGCTCGCGCGGGCGGCCCCCGCGCCGACCACCGGGTCACCCGCCGCACGAGGAGCAGCAGCAACCCGGCCACCGCTACGGCCGCGGCCATGAGCACCGGCGCGCTGACGAGCTGGTGCGCGGCATCGAACCCGCCGGTTCCGACGGCCGCGGCCGGCCGGGTCTGCGCGGTCGCGAACACCACGGCCAGGCCGAGCATCCCGGTCACCCCGCCGACGACCCGCCGCCACAGCGACCGGCGGGTCGTCCCGGCCGGAGCGAGGGCCACCGCGTGGACGTGTCGTTGCCCGTCCTGCACGAAGTCGGTCTCGACCACGAGCCGGGTGCCGCGCGGGAGGAGGATCTCCTTCTCCGAGTCGTCGTACACGTCGTCGACGGGGATGGACCCGATGCCGGCACCGTCCATGGAGATCGCGGGCAGCCCGACCGGAGCCGTGATCGTCAACTGCGTCGGACGGTCCATGAATCCGGGCAGCTCTGTCTCCCACGGCTGGTAGGGCCCGTAGGACGTCGACGTGTAGGCCGGGTCGACGAACACCGTGCCCGGTGCAAGCGGACCCGCCGGCAGCACACCGTCGCCGATTCCTCGGTGCAGCACGGCGGTGGCCGGCAGCCGGTAACGCTCCATGATCGCGTCGATGGTGGAGATCAGAGCGGTGACGTAGACGCGGGTCTCCGCGTCGTCCGGGCCCTGGCCGCGCAGCCACTTGTTGAGCAGCGAGTAGTGGACGCCCGCGTACTGGATCAGAGTCGTCAGCTCGTCGTCGGACACCTCCATGGTGCGCCGGTAGTGACCGGCGATCGTCAGCCCGTCGGTCACGCCGTTCGACGCAGGATCGGGCCGCACCGCGGCTGCCTCCAGCACGTCGTCCCAGGTCACGTCGGGGACGTGCAGCTGCGGCCGCGGCAAGGGCGTGGTGGTCGACGGACTGACCGGGACCGGCTGTGTGTCCGATCCGACGCGCCGGCGCACCGTGCCGTCGGGATCGACCCGCAGGTCCCACCCGTCCGGTTCGAGACCGACCGACATCGGTCGCGCGTCGTCGGAATGCAGGTACACGGGAACGCCGGTCAGCTCGGCGACGACGATCGCCGCGGGCAACCGGGGTTGCGCCGCATCGCCCGCATCACCAGGAGCGACGGGGTTTCCTACTGGCGCGCCGACACCCGAGCCGGGTTCGCGCAGCTCCCGCCTGATCACGTCGACGATGGCCGCGACGATCTCGGCCTTCGTGTAGGGCAGGTGCAGCCCGTCCGCTCCGCTCTGCGCAGGGGTCAGTGACTCGAGCCTGAACGCGGCAGGTCCGGGGACGCCGCGGAGGTGACGGCCGCGGAAGATGTCCAGCGGCAACGACCGTCCGTCGCCCCAGCGGACGTCGACGCGCTCGATGGTGTCGATCACCGCGTCGGACAGCGCGATCGTCGGGTCGTCGCGGAGGAACTGGCGCAGCATCGGACCGTCGGCCGGGACCAGATCGGCGTCGAGGAGCCGCCGGAGGTACCGGAAGTCGTTGCGCTTCTTGATCCGCGCCTTGCTGGTCTTGCCGCTGATCGAGCGGAGCGCGCCGAGCACCAGCCAGTCGATGTCGGGGAGGGCGCGCTCGGTACCGTCGGCCGCGATCAGGGTCAGCGTGAGGTTCGTGAACAGCTCGTCGTCGGGCCCGAGAGTGCTGGCGACGACGTCGTCGCCGATGCGCTCGACCGCGAAGCCGAGTGCCGACTGCGTCCAGCCCGCGCTGGTGACGTAGTCGGTCCGCTCCTGTGGCGTCATCATCAGGAACGTCGCCCGGGCCACGGGGTCGTCGAAGAAGCCGGGCCGGCCGGGGCTGTTCGACCGGTACCCGTGCTCGCGCACCTGTTCGGCGACACGCATCCGGTCGCGCGGCGCCAGGCCGCCGGCGGTGACCGGCGGCGCACGCGGCGCGATCGGCAACCGGACGCCGGGTGGGCCGATCCGCTGCGCACCGATCACCGTGATCGGCGCGACCAGAGCGGGCGGCGCATGCACCTCCTGCGCCGGCCCCGCGCCGCTGACCCGCACCCAACCGCCGCCGGACTCCACCCGCGAGCCCAGCCGCGGATGCGTGACGACCGTCACCGTGGAGGTGGCCGCCACCACCGGCGACCCGGTGCTGCGGGACAGCTCGCGGACCGGACCGCCGGGCCGGGCCCCGACCGAGCACGCGCAGAGCACCAGTTCTTGCTCCGCGGCCCGGCGCGGCAGGTCGAGCATGCCCAGCACCTCGCCCAGCTGCGCGCCGGTCAGCCGCACCCAGACCCCGTCGAGCACGTACCGGAACCCGTCCGCATCGGCGTGCACGACGACGGTCATCTGGCCCGGCGCTGTGCGCAGCTCCAGCCCGTAGGCGCGCAGCGGGTCCCCGCGGGCCACGAGCACCACGCCGTGCCCATCCGGGTGGACGATCGCCTGCTGCGCGATCCGCGGCAGGTCCGCCGCGGTAGCGGCGCGCGTCCTACCGGCCGGTGGCGGGCCGCGCGCGGCCCGCGCACGCTGCGAGTCGATCTTCGACACGGCGACCAGCGCCCCGGCGCCCACCACGGCCGCCAGAGCCGCCGGCACCCACTGCGTCGGCAGCACCGCGGCGAGCCCGTAGGCCAGGAGGCTGGTCGCCATCACCAGGTTGGCCGTCACGCCCTTGCGCGGTTGGATGCGGCCCAGTCCCAGCTCGGCCGCGATCCCCAGCCACGACAGGTACGCCGACGACACCGTCAGCCCGATCGCCGCGAGCACCATCGGGCTGTGGTCGACGAACCCGGCGTGCAGGGAGAGCAGGAAGTTCGCCACCGTGATGACGGGCATCGCGAAGGCCTGGGTGATCTTCCGGATCCTCGGCAGCAGGTTGACGTCGTAGCCGAGCCATCCGGCGATCGCCGCGGGCAGCGCCTGGGTCAGGAACAGCACGTCGGACAGCGCGAACGTCCCGTTCATCCACCATGCGAAGGACCCGAACGCGGCGGAGTGGGTCGCGGCCATGTGCACCGCGAGGTTCACCACGAACGAGCCGGCGATCGCCGTGCTCACCACCTTGCCCAGCAGCCCTGCGTTCGGCGAGAACCCGTACAGGGACTGGGCCTGGATGCCGAAGATGCTGCCGGCCTTGTCCAGGAAGATCGAGAACTCCTTGAGGGAGGTCTCGAACCGGCTCTGCGCGGACTCCTCGCCCAGCGGCGCCTCGATCAGGGCCTCCGCGTCGACGATGGTCTGCAGGGCCAGCTCGTCGAACCTGCTCAGCCGCGAGGGATCCATCCGGTCCAGCGCCGCGTACTTGCCGATGATCCCGATGAGGGCACGGACCGTGCGGCGATCGAACTGGCCGCGCTCCAGGATCGACTCCGTCATCACGCGCAGCTGTTGGCTGTACACGACGCGCTGGACGTTGAGCGCCCCGCGCACCGCGAACGCCCACGACGCCGTGATCGGCGGCAGGGCGAGCAGCAGGGGCGAGCCCGCGACCAGCACCGCGAGCGTGATGCCCATCGCGATCCTGGTCCGCGTGCGGTACGCCTTGTGCCGGCGCTCGATCTCCGCCTTGTCGGCGCGCTGCGCCAGCTCGGTGCGCTGCACCTCCTTCAGCACCTGTTCGGCGATCTCCGCGTCCCGCGTCACCTCGAGGGACTGGTGTGCCGCGATCAGCGCCTCCACCGTCCACGGCGACCCATCGGCGTCCGTGAGGCCCAGACCCTCGGCATCGGTGGCCAGGTCCAGACCCTCGGCGGCGAGGCGGCGGTCCCGCCGACGGTCGACCCACGCCCGGTAGTGGACCTTCGTCTCCGCCCACCAGGCGCGCACCGCCGCCACGGTGAGCTTCGGGGTGATCAGCCGGCCCGCCGCGACCTTGGCGTCGACGGCGTTGCTCCACAGCAGCAGGTTGCCCACCTGCGTCGCGCCCGGCCGGTCCGACCGGGTCAGCTCGGCGACGTCGACGATCTCGATGGCGTCCCGCTCGGCCTGGGTGGGCGGGCCGTGCGCGAGCTCGTAGTCCCACAGCCAGCGGTCGATCACCGCGTTGCGGTCCGCCCCGACCTTGCGGCGGAACTCGTCCCACGCACCCGACGTGAGCTGCACGTACGACCAGCGCTGCACGTCCGACTGGGCCGCCTCAAGCAGCCGCTCCAGGTTGTCGTGGCGCACGTTGTGGAAGGCGACGAGCCCGACCTCGGCGCGGATCCGGCGGAAGATCGGCTCCAGGTCGTGGGCGTGCCGGAAGTACTGCTCGTTCGACTCCGACTTGACCGCGTCCGAACCGAACACGATCCGCGTCGGGTGCCGGCGCACCAGCCTCAGGAACTCGTCGGTGATCTCCGGTGTGGCCTGCAGGTGCCGCGCCACCTCGTTCCACGAGATGTCGAACGACACGTGCCGGTAGTCCGGGTCGCCGAGGATCCGGTCGATCAGGCGCAGGTGCTCGACCGAGAGCGTCGTCCACTTGCCCACCCCGAGGTGCGCCAGGATCACCTTCGCGCCCGGGAACTGCTTGAGCAGCGCCAGCAGCGGCATCCCGTACCGCTCGTCCGGCACCTCCTCGCCGAACTGGCCGTCGGCCAGGATGCGGGCCAGGCCCCAGTCGTTGTGCAGCACCGTCAGGTAACCGACCTCCTGCGACGCCTTCAGCTCCTCCGCGACGTCCGGGTTGTGCGCCGGTAGCGCCTTCAGGTCGGCGTGCGACAGCAGCTGATCGGCGAAGTCGGCGCGGCCGTGCTCGCGCAGGACCGCGCGCACGGTGTCGATCTCGTCCAGCAGCGCGCCGAGGAGCTCCGCCACCGGTCGACGCCCGAGCTCCCGCAACGCCGCCGGCAGTTCGGCCGGATCGGCGACGAGGCGGCGCACGAGCCCGGCGGCCGAGATCAGCAGCCGCACCTGCCGCTCCCACGCCGGGTTGAGGATGTGGATGCCCTGCTCGCCGAGCAGGTCGCGGACCGCTTCCTTCGCGATGGTGGTCTCCCCCACCATGACCGCGAGATCGGGGTTGAGCACCGCCATCACCTGCAGGTAGCCCTCGGCCCCCGGAATGTCCAACCGGGCTCCGGTCACCCCCATCACCGCGCGCCACTTCAGGTGCCGCGGCAAGTTGCGCACCGCCGTCACCAGGCGGACGTCGGGGAACGTGCCCCACATCCGCAGCATCGGCACCCCGAGCAGCAGGCTCGTCTTCGCCGAGTTGACGGTCGCGTAGTAGAAGGTCCCGCCCGCAGACGCCAGTCCCTTCCCGCGCTGCGGGATCGGGTGGAAGGTGATCACGCCCTGGTGCCCGGCGTCGGCCAGGCGCTGCAGGAAGTCCTTGATGCTCGTCGTGCGCGGATCGTCGTAGCCGACGTGGTGGTTGTGCGCGTCGGACAGGTCGTGGACGTGCAGGCGGTTCTTCCCGATCAGGCCCGCGATCCGCTCGTCCACGTCCTCCGGCATCGCCCCTTGGCGCAGCATCCGCTGGAACCACCGGGTCGACACGACCTGGCCGTCCGGCAGCTCGAACGTCTCGCCCGGGTGGAAGGCCTCCCACAGCCGCATCCAGAGGAAGAACACGCGATCCCAGCGCTGGTTGCGCTTGGTCGGATCCGGGCGGGCCAGGCCCGTCAGCTCGGAGACGATCGGCCAGTCGAGACCCGTCCACTTCATGATCGCCGCGGGCGGCAGGCCCCGCCGGGCGGCCGCGTCGACGGCCGGGCGGATGGCGTCCACGAACGCGGCGCGCGCAGCAGCCGACCGCTGGTCGGCATCGACCGCGGCCTGGACGGCCGCGCCGATCGCAGCCAGGCCGGCGGGCCCGATCGTGGCCAGCCCGCCGGCGTCCGCGATCAGCTCCTCGCGCACTGCGCGGGAGTGCGCCTGGAGATCGAACGCGGCGCGATCGAGCTCCTGCCAGGCGTTCCAGAGGCCCAGCTCGGTGCGCAGGTCCGAGCGCAACGCGCGCCGTGACCCGAGTGCGCGCCGCTCCCACGGCGGCGCGCGCGCCTGCGCACCGCCGCGGCGCGCATCGGGCACCTCAGGTGTGCGAGCGGGTTCGACGGCCGTGGGCCGCAGCAGCGGCGACCCCGGCGGGTACGTGCCCAGACCTGCCCCGACCGCTCGGCGGCCGCCCGGGTCCAGTGCGGTGACCGCGGAGTACGGCATGCCCAGCGCCCGGCTCACCGCGCCGACGGAGCGGCCGGCGGCCCGGGCCTCCCGCACCCCCTCCTCGATCGTGGCCCGATGGGTGGCCGCCGCGGCGGCCCACCCCTCGCCGGCCTCGGCACGCATTGCGATGGCCCGATCGAGCGTGGCCCGCAGCCTGCGCAGCGTGGCCTCGACCAGCTTCAGATCCTTCTCGAACGTGTGGTGCTTGCCTGCGCTGCGGCCGACCGCAGGGGGGACGTCGGTGGGGTTGTGGGGGTCGGTGGCGAGGCTCTGCACGACGGCGAGCGGGATCCCGAGCCTCGCGGCGATGCGCGGCAGCTGCTCTGGGGTCGCCGTCCAGCCCTGCGGGTGGCTGAGCCACCCGATCGCGTACCGGCGCGTCTCGTCGATCGCGGCCATGGTGGATTCGACGGCGGCGCCGGCGTATGCGAGGCGTGACCATGCGGCCTCGAGCTCGACGGCGGACTCGGCGGCGACGGTGCGGAGGGCCCGCAGGTCCTGGTGCAGGACCAGACCGCGCGGGCGCTTCGCGGACGCGACGAGCAGCGTGCTCCGTGCATCGGCGGTGAGCGCCGCGGCCACCCCGGTCGGCACCCCCAGCGCCGCCCCGATGCGCCGGTCGGACACACCCAACCGGACGGCGTCGACGAGGTGCGCCCCGGCGATCTCCGCGACTGCCTCGGTAGCCCGGCGGTGCGCCGCTTCGGCAGCATGCAGGTCCGCTGCGGCAGCGGCGTCTCCTGGCACGCGTTCGGCAGCTGCCAGCGCCATCGCGAGTGCGCGCTCGGCCGCCACCAACCGCACGGCGGCGTCGCCACCGTCCTCCGTCCCGAACGCCGCGGCGAGCCTGCGCAGCGCCTCGCGCGCGGTGCCGGCCACCGGGGCGGCCGCGAAGGCCTCCTGGAGAGCCCGCCGGTTCCCTCGCCGCTTCTCGGCACCGAACCAGACACCGACGGCCACGGCACTGCCGTACCCGCCGAGGAACAGGGCGATGACGAGCGTGACGGGCTGCGCCGGCACGGCCAGGACCACGGCCATCGCCCCGATGAACAGGGCGGCCACGAGGACGACACCCGTCACGGTGCCCCAGGTCGCGGCACGGGTGGTCGTCGCGAGCCGAGCGATGTGCTCGTCCGCGGCGAGGCCCGACCGGTTGTGCTGCGGTGCAGGTGGCCCGCGGTTGCGCAGCAGCAGCACGGTGCCCGTCACGGCCGCGACCACGATCGCGCCCACCGCGGCCGATGCCAGCACAGCGGCCGTGCCGGCCCCGGCGACGACGGCCAGGCCGGCTCCGCCACCGACACCGACC
This sequence comes from uncultured Actinomycetota bacterium, assembly GCA_963727745.1. GTDB lineage: Bacteria > Actinomycetota > Actinomycetes > Mycobacteriales > Pseudonocardiaceae > Pseudonocardia. The sequence continues at coordinate 935,136 of CAVSHL010000009.1, read as the reverse complement.
GGCGCCGCGACGATCATGGCCGGCACGACGGACGAACGCGCCGGCGCGACCGGCGCCGCCGGCGGTTCGCCATGGAGGGCGCGGACGTGGGCGTCCAGGACCAGCAGTGCCACCCGCCGGTCCAATCGCCCGACGGACGGGTCGGCGCCCGGCCCCTGGTGGACGCCGGAGCCGTACGCGACGAGATCGGCCAGCTCCGCGTCGGTCAGCTCGCCCTGCCGAGCCCGCACGAGCAGATCGACGACGGCGTGCGCCCGACCGACCTCGCGCCGGGCGATCAGCACGTCGGCGAGCACCCCGAGCCGGTCGATGCCGAGCATCGCGCGCAGCTCGGCGGAGCCGTACGTGGTGCCCGGCGGCAGCTCGGCGGCGAGCCGCAGCGCGGCCCGGAGGTCGTCGTGGGTCCAGTCGGTCCGGCCCGCCAGATCGAGGGCGACGTGTCGGTCGCGCAGCTGCGCCGACACCTCGACGAGCTCGACGTGGTCGAGCACCCGATCGATCTTCCGGGCCGCCCGGGCCGGCAGGCCGAACGCCCTCAGCTGCGCCCGGGACAGGCCCGCGAGCTGCGCGACGGACGTCACGCCGTGCGCGACGAGGACCTGGTGGACCTGGTCGCGGTACCGGCCCGGCAGCAGGTGCAGGAGTTCCTCGAGGCGATCCTTCGGGGCCAGCCACAGCGCGTCCCGCTCGGCGGGGTGCAGGTCGTCCGAGGTGGCGCGCAGCTGCTGGCGGACCTGCTTCCACAGCGCCGGCACGGTCGCGCCGCTCGCGAGACCGTCGGGATCGACCTCGCCGGCCCACACGATCATCCGGTCCCGGACCTGACGCTGCAGGCTCTCCTCTGCGATACCGGGCTGCGCAGCGATGATCTCCTCGCGCACGCTCTGCCGGATGTCGTCGACGTCGCGGCCGAGCGCCGCCGCCAGCAGCTGCGCAGCCAGTGCCTCCCGCATCGCGGCGGCGCGCTCGCTCTCCTCGCTGCGCACGTGCCGCCCGGCCGGGATGCGGCCGCCGCGCACGGCGTCGTTGGACGTCGCCCGCGTCAGCTTGCGGAGCACGACACCGGGATCGGCGGCGTCGAGGCGCAGGTACCAGTCGATCCCGGCGCGGCCGTCGACGGGAACCCCGAGCCGGTCGGCGATGTCGGCCATCGGCACGCCGCTGACGTAGTCGAGGAACGCCTGCAGCTCCCGCTCGCTGAAGGTCGCCAGCCGCAACCGCTCGACCGGATCGGTCGCCTCTGCCCCTTCGATGGCCTGCATCCGAGCGGCGGCGGCGATGGTCGCGGCGAGATCGGCGCGGCTCACGCCGAGCCGCTCCGCGAGGTCGTCCATCCGCTCGACGGCCACGGACCCGTTCTCGAGGATCTGGCGCAGCACCACGGCGCTGTTCAGGTCCACGGCCGTGACGCGGCGGGGCTGCCACACCCGCTGCGGGATCAGCCCTGCCACCGCGGCCGCCGCGACGGCCTGGTCCTGGGACGTCGGGTACTGCTCGACAGCGAAGTCCTGCGCCAATTGCTGGAGCTGCTCGTTCTCTGCCGTCGTCAGCGACGGGATGTCCTGCCCCGCGCGGGCCGCGGCGAGCTGGGGTAGGTCGATGCCGGCCGGGTTGCCGTCGAGCGCGAAGGGCGTCCCGTCCTGGTCGGCGGTCAGCACCGTTCCCAGGCGCTCCTGCTTCGCGGCCTTGCTACCGCGCCGCTGCTCGATGGTGTGCGGTGCATCGGCGGACGGAGCGACCTCGCGCCGGGACATCTCGAAGAACGCGTCCACGGCGACCGGGTCCCGCGACCCCGTCTCCGGCTCGGTGCGCTCCCCGGGCTTGACGAGCTCACCATCGCCCGGGTGCTGCAGCGCGTGATCCTCGAGCGATCGGTACAAGGTGGCGCTGCCGTTGTCGCCGTCGCGGGCCGCGCGGCCCCGCCCCTGGTCCTCGATCCGCTGCACCGGCTGGAACTCGGTGATGGCGACGTGCAAGCCGCCGCGTCGGCTCAGCTCGGCACGTTCGAGCTCGGTCTGCCACTCGGCATGCTTTTGAGCCTGGTCCAGGGCCGCCGCGTACGCGACCGGATCCTCCGTGATCAGGCCCGGGTGCTCCCGCTCCACGATCGCCTTCGCAAGGTGCTCGACGTCGCCGCCGAGCTTGAAGTCGATCCCCCGGCCGGCCCGGTCCGTCGCGACGGTGATCGTGCCCCAGCTGCCGCCCTCCGCGAGGATGCGCTCCTCGGCCTTCTTCCCGGTCAGTGCGTGGTAGAGGTTGCTCTCGAGTCCGGCGTCGCGCAGCGTGCGGTGCAGCCGGACCGCATCCTTGATCGAGCCGGTCAGCACGAGGATCGGACGCCCTTCGGCGTGGAGTTGCTCGATGTCCTCGACGACGCGCGCCCACTTCTCGCGGGCAGTTCCGTAGGTCTTGGTCAGGTCGAGCCGCACAGGGCCCGTCCGCTTGATGTCGACGATCGACTTGCCGCCGTAGTGCTTCGCGTCGCCGGGCGTGCCGGTCATGCCGGCGTACGGGGTGCCGTCCAGGAACTCGCGGATCGTCATGCGGGCGATCTCACGGGTGGGCGCGCCGATCTCCACCTGCTCGAGGTGCTCGATCGCTTCCTGCAGACCGCCGCCCAGGCGGGTGTTCTTCTGTCCGACGCCGTGCTCGATCAGGACGAGCTCGTTGCCCTCGCGGGCGTACTGCCGGCCCTCTTCCTGCAACCGCTTCGCGGTCAGCGCGTTCTCGATCCGGCGGACCAGCGCCTTGTTCTGCCGGCTGGTCAGGGCCTCGGGCGCGGGCATGCCCGTGCTCTCCTGGAACGAACGGACGAACTTGATCCCCTCGTCGGTCAGCTGGGTTCCGGCGTGGGAAGGCTCGTAGTGCTTGCCGGGTTCCAGGTGGGGCGCGACGCGTGCGGCCCACTCCAGATCGGCCTTCGGCGCGACGGCTCCGTCGATGTCCTCCGACACGATGTAGGGCATGGTCGCCCGGTCGATGAGGACCTGGTCGACCTCGTCGAGGATGCGGAATCCACCCCGGTTCTGATGCACGGGCTCGCCTGGCGTCACGCGGGCCCACAGGCGATCGAACACGAACTCGTTGACCGGCCCGATCACGATGTCGGCCGTGTACGCCGCCCGCTTCCGGGTGACCGTCTGGTCGGGCAGCAGGAGATCGACGGTGAGGCCGAGCCGGTCAGCGATCGGCTGCAGCTCGGCGAGCGCGGCGCGTGCGTGCGTCTCGCTCGGGACGAGCCACTGCACGCCCTTGCCCGCCACCGGGTTCCCGTCGGCGTCGCGCGCGTCGATGGCCCGGACCGCCGCGGTCAGCGCACCCGCGAGCGTCTTGCCCTCGCCGGTGAGCATCTTGACGATCGCCTCGTCCGACAGGGCGAGGGTGGCTTCGAGCTGTCCTGGCCGGGCCTCCTTCTGGTTGCGCCGGGTGGCCTCGCACGCGTACGCGGTGCACTCGACGACGGCTTCGCCGACGGTGATCTCCCCGCGGCGGACCTTTCCGGCGAGCTCCTTGTAGGACGTCAGGAGGTGCTCGTCGGTGTAGCGACGCAACCGCTCCAGGTAGCTGCGCACCGTGGCGATCTGCGCGGCGTAGGGGCTCTCCGACCCCGCGTCGGTGCCACCTCCGGCAGCAGGCTCCTGCTGGTCGGTGGTGGGTGTCGGGTGGGACTCGTCCGCAGCGGGCGGGGGCTTGTCGAGGTTGTCGGCCGCCGGATCCGGCCGGCGCTGCTCACCGGGACGGGTCTGGGCCGGCGCGGGTTCCTCGTGGGCCGCACCCTGGCCGTTCTGGCCAGGGGCATCGCCCGACAGCGGGTCCGGCCCGTTGTCGGACGTCGACGGGCGGGCTCGGCCGGTGGCCCGCTCGTTCCCGGTCTGCGGCGCGGCGGGCTGCACCGGATCGCGGGCCGGTCCCGCGGGCGCCGGCCCGTCCGGTGCACCGCCCTCGTGTGTGGGAGCGGCAGCGGCCCGGGCAGCGTCGAGGTCCTTGCTCAGCTGCTTCATGTTCGGGAGCGGGTGCGCGCTGCCACCCCGGAACCCGTGCTTCGCCTCGTCGAGCGCCGATCGGACGATTCCGGCCAGCTGGTCGGGCGACAGGATGCCGGCCCGCACGCCCTCGATCAGCCGGACGTCCAGGTACAGCTTCCCCTCGTGGACGTAGAGGACGCCGTCCTCGGGCCCGCCGTGCATCGCGGGGTTGTTCGCGAAGTCGCCGACCGAGCACACCTGCTGGCAGTTGCCGGCCAGCAGTTCCTGGACCGGGATGCCGGTCAGCTCGGACACCTGCTGCGGCGTCAGCTGCTCGACCACCGTCGTGGGGTCGATCCGCACCCGCATCCCGGGGATCACGTGGCCCTGGTGGCTCATGACGATCCGGTAGTCACCCTCGATCCGTCCGCGGCTCGAGAGGGCGAGCGCCACCGTCGGATCGAGACCAGGTGTGCGCCGCAGGCCGGACAGCCACGTGCGCACCGGGCCGCGCGCCGTGCCCCACGCCGCCACTTCGGCGCTGCGCTGCGCCGCAGCCACCTGAGCCGCGGTGTAGGTGCGCCCGAAGACCAGCCCCAGCCGGTTGTAGGAGACCACCGTGCCGAGCAGCCCGGGAATGCGTTCACCAACCGCGAGGAACGGGTAGCGGCCGAAGACGCCGCCACGGCGGATGATCGTCGCGGCCATCTCGGCGGTGCGGAGTCCGGCGCTCACACCGGACAGCGCCTTGGTGACACCGACGTACTTCATGGCGGCCGCCATCCGGCCCGCCTGCAACGCCGCGGCCCCGCGACCGAGCAAGCCCGCCGCCGCAGCCCCGGCGCCCTCCGCCAGCCGGGGGAGCACCTTCATCCCGACGATCCCGACGGCGTTGCGGGCCAGCCAGAACTGCACCTTCAGCGGCGCCATGGCCACGTTCCCGCCGACGACCGACGATCCGCAGGATGCTGTTGCCGACCGCGTCGATCTTGGGCGCCATCGTGGCCAACCGCACGCGGACGCACCCAGAGCGCCGCGAGCCCCGCGCCCGCGAGCGCCTCGGCCCCGCCGGCGATCTTGAGTCCACGCCGCGACGGCCTTGATGGCCAGTCCGACCCCGGCCGCCAGGTCGCGCTCATCCCGATGTCGTTGAGGGCCATCGAGACCGGCGCGTAGTAGAGCGCGTCCCCGATCGTCTCGATCACCGCGTATCCAGCGGTGGTAGAAGTCGACCGCGCCCTGCGCGATCGAGCCCGTCACCGGGTGGTACAGGGTCGTACTCATCCAGTCCTTGCCGACGTTCGTGCCCCGCGTCACCCAGGAGCCGCCCTCGCAGGACCACGGCGCTGCCAGCAGCGCCGGCATGTTGGCGCCGGCGAGGATCGCCTTGCTGTCGTGGCCGAGGTTCTTGACGAACCGCCGAACGACTTCTTCGTCTTGCTGAGCGAGCACGGGCTGATTGCCGACAACCGGGTCGTCCCGACCGTGAACCCCATGCACGGGGACGGGGCCTGCGCGACAGGTGCCGCTCGCCTCATCGCCGGGAGCCTTCGTGTGGAGGTTGAAGGTGGTGCGTCTTGCATCCGCGGGAGTCGCCCGCACATCGGAGTACCGTCTGCGTCGCGGTCGGCGTGGCAGGAACCCGTTGCCCTTCGAGTCGCACTCGGCCTCGTCTCGCGGCCGGAGTCGACCTGGACGCGGAACCCGCCGCTGCAGGTGCTGTTGCTGTCCTTGCAGTACCCCGCGGCCGCGGCCGCGCCGCTGTCCGCCGCCTTGCCACCTGCGGCGCGCGCGCCGACCCCGAGGGTGCACGCCCCCGCTCTTGTTCGCGCCGCAGTACTTGACCGACGTCGGCGTCGGTCCTGTCGGTGCCCTGCCGCGCCTCGGCGTTGGCCGAGTAGGTGCAGCTGACGGTCGAGCCGCCCTGGCACCACGCCGTCGCCTTCGCCGAGTTCTTCGCGGGATCGACCTCGATGTGCGCGGCCGCCGAGCACACGTCGCCGCCGACGGCACCGCCCCCGCTGCAGGCGGTCGCCGCGAGCGCACTCGGCTTGCCGTTCTCGTTGGACATCACGACGCCGTCGGCGCTGAACCGGTACATGCAGTTGGCGGCCGGCCCGTCGGTGTCGCAGCCCGCGCCCGACTCGATGTGCTCGGGCAGCTCGCCGACGCCAGGCACCCGCTTGGCCAGCGAGAACGAGGAGCAGAAGCCGCCCGTCTGGATGCAGTGCGAGACACCGGAGCCGACGACCTTTCCGTCCGACGTCGTCGCCCACGCGTAGGTCTCGGTCTCCGACCGGGAGCACTTGCTGGCCCCGCTCGCGCTGCAGGAGGTGATCGCCGCGACCTTGCCGGTCGCCGGGTCGAGCCCGATTCCGACGGTGAGGTTGCAGCTGCCGTCGGCGCCAGAGCAGTCGGAGCCACCGCGGCCGGTGTGCAGCGTCTTCCCGGTGTCGACCTTGACGTCCCCGCTGACGTGCGCTTCCTGGCTGCAGTACGGGCCGACCGGCTCGCAGCTGGTCTGCACCTCGATTGTTGCGGGGAGGTAGACGGGGATCTGCTTCCCGTCCTTATCGGTCTGGAAGAGCGAAGACCCGCTTCCCGTTCTTGTCAAGGACGGGCTTGCCGTTCTTGTCGAACGCGTACGCCTGGCGGGCGTCGAGGTAGGTGAACTTGCCGAAGACCGAGCAGTCGCCTGCGGTGGGCCGGGTGCAGTCGGCGCGGCCGTTGCCGCTGACGAACCCCAGCTCCGGCCCGCCGGGCACGAGGCGACCGGGCTTGGTGAGCTGGCCGACGATGTGCGCCTCGGTCCGGCCGCACTTGCTGGCGCCCTTGTCGTCGCAGTTGGCGTAGGCGACCAGCCCGTGCTTCGTCGTGTACTCCCCCGCCATGACGAGCATGCACGAGCCCGAAGAACCGGAGCAGCTGGTCCTGGCCTTGCCCGTGATGTCGGCGCCGGGGACGGGGACGCTGACGTTGCCCACCAGCCGGTGCGAGCAGGAACCCTTGCCCTTGTTGGTGCAGCTGCCCCCGACGACGAGCTGCTGCGGCACGTACTTGCCCTTGGCGAATCCGGCCGGGAGGTACTTGACCACCCCGACGAGCGAGCAGGAGCCCGTGCTGCCGGCGCAGTGGAGCCGTCCCTTGGCGTAGAGCTGCTTGTCCGGCGATGCCGCGTCGACGTCGATGGTGCCCCAGCGCTTGCAGGACCCACCCGACGTCGCGCAGTACGAGCTCAGCTCGAGCTTCCCGGTCTTCTTGTTGTACGTGGCCTTCGATCCGGTGGCGCAGTAGCCGGAGCCACCTCCGTGGCAGACCCCGCCGCTGTTCGCCTTCATGCCCGGCGCGGTGGCCGAGGAGGTCGACCGCGTCGAGAAGTCGGAGGAGCACTTTCCTGTGCCCGAGCAGCCGGCCTGCGCGAACGCCGTGTACGCGGTGACCGCGACCGTGGCCTGCGAGCCGCAGGAACCGCCCGCGCCGCCGCCCCGGCACGTCGACCACGCCTGGCCGTGCTGGCTCCCGACCGTCTTCGAGGCCTCGGCGTGGCTGGAGTACGAGGCCCGGCAGTTCGCCGCACCGCTGCAGCCCGCGCTCGCGAACCCGTAACCGCGGCCGGCCTGCGCCTGCGCCTGCACCGACAGTGCGCCGCCGCCGACCCGGCCCCCGCCGCTGCCGGAGGCCGAGGCGCGCGCCCACGAGCGGTGCACGCCGTCGTCGTAGGAGGCAGCGGACGAAGCGCGCCCCGCGTAGGAGTAGCGGCAGTTGGCCGCGCCGGCGCACGACGCCGAGGCGAACGCGATAGCCAGGTCCGGCAGCGGCCTGCGCCGAGACGGCGACCTGGCCGTGCCCGCGGCCACCGGCTCCCGAACCCGACGCGGACGCCCGTGCCCGGTTCCCGCCGAACGCCGCCCGATCCGCAGCACGCGCCGCGTAGGAGTGCCGGCAGTTCGCTGCCCCGGCACACGACGCACGGGCCATCGCCCAACCACGTCCGGCGGCCGCCTGGGCCGTGACCGCAACCGTCCCGCGCCCGGCGCGGCCCCCGCCGGAGCCCGCCGCCGCGGCCCGCGCCCGGCTCCCGCCCGCCTTCGCCGCATCCTTCGCGCTCGCCGCGTACGAGTGCGCGCACCGCGCGGTCCCCTTGCACGACGCGCCCGCCAGCGCCCAGCCGCGGCCGGCGCCGGCCTGGGCCGATACGGCGACGGAGCCGCGCCGGACCCCGGTCCCGACGGCGCTCGCCGCTGCCCGGGCCCGGCTCTTCCCGCGGGCCGCAGCTGCCGCGACGAACACGGCAGAGCTCCGGCAGACCGCCGCTGCGCTGCCGGAGCACTCCGCCGCCGCCGATGCCACTCCGCGGGCGGCCGCGACGGCGGCGAGCCCGGTCCCGCTGCCAGTCGTCCCCCCGCCGGTCACCGTCGCGCCGGCCGTCGATCCGGGTGCCTTGGCCCGGCCCTGCGCCCGGAAGCCGAACGCGCAGCGGGCCCCCTTCGATCCGCTGCACTCGGCGCCCGCCAAGGCGTAGTCGATCGTTGCCGCGACCGAGCCGCCGCTGCTGCACCGGCCGGCGCGGCCGGCGATGCAATCGGTGCTGAAGGACGCGGTGTGCCACCCGCCCACCGCGCGGGCCTTCCCGACGCCCCGCGTCCGCGCCCGGCAGCCCGTTCCGGCGCACTCCGCCGCGACCCGGGCGATGCTCCCCTGCACGGCCGCACCCACCGCTGCTGTGCAAGAGCCCGCGGCGGCGCACGTCGCCGTCGACGACGCAGTGGCACCGGGAGCGCGGGCCGTCCCGGTGGCGACGGTCCGGGTGGCGCATCCGGTCGCGGTGCCGTCGTCGCAGGCCGCCGAGACCCAGGCCCCGATGTTGACGGTGGGGATCCCGCGCCGCACCGGGAGCGCCGAGTACGTAGCGCCGACCGTCACCTGGGCGACGCACGCCTTGGCGCCGGTGCATCCGCTGGTCCCGGTACCGGCGGCGGTGACGCGCCGGCCGGCGGAGTCGACCACAGCGCTCGTGCGACCGGTCACGGTGCCGGTGCACCCGACCTCGGGGCACACCACCTGGGAGCCGGCCGAGCCGTTGCCGGCGACGCCCGTCCCGGCCCGCCCGGCGGACACGCGCTTCGTCGAGGACGACGCCTGGCTGGCGGCCACGCACCCCGAAGCGCCGGCCACGCAGGTGGCCGCGGACTGCGGTGCGCCCCACGGTCCGGGAGCCGAGCCGGTGGTCCGGGCCGTGCAGCCGGTGCCGGCGCACTGCGCGCCGGCGCTGGACGTGCTGTGCGTGGCCGGGGCGTCGGTCACCGGCTTCTTCGCCAGTGCCGCGGCATCCCGTGCCGCCTTGCGCGCCGCGGTGGCGGCGGTGGCCGCGTCCTTGGCCTTCTTGATGTCCTGTGCGGTCGCACCCGTGCGGGCCGCGACCTGCTTCGCCTGCTCGGCGACCTCGCTGGCCTTGGCGGCCTGCTGGGCGAGCTGCTCGGCGTCGTCCTTGCGCTGTGCGGCGATCACGTCGGCCACGACCTGACCGGTCGCCGCGGTGGAGCTGGTCCGGGCCTGGCACGCGCTCTGCGTGGCGGTGCAGGTGCCGGTGGAGGTGCTGCTGCCCGCCGGGGGACCGCGGGCTCCGTTGACGCCGCTCGCGGCGCGGGTGCCGTCGGTGCCGGTGGCCGAGGAACGGACCGTGCCGGTGCAGCCGGTGTTGCTCGCGCAGTCCAGCGTGGCGTCGGCCATCGACCACGACGACGCGCCCGGCACCGTCGGGCCGCCCGTGTTGGCGCTGGAACCCGGGGCGGTGGGTGCAGGCGGGGTCGCCGGCTGGTCCTGGCCCGGAGTGCCGTTCTGCTGGTCCTGGGAGTCATCACCGGTCGACTCCGAGGTGACCGTCGCGTTCTTCGTCGAGGTCGCCTTCATGATCGGGGCGATCCGGTTGGCGTCCGGCCCGGAGGAGGCACCGGAGTTCGTCACGGCCTGGCAGATGCCGCTCGCAACGCCCGTGCAGGAACCGTTGCTCGACGATCCGCGCGGGCTCAGCGAGACCTTCGGGTCCGTCGCGCTGGCCGCCGAGGTCACCCTGCCGGTGCAGGTCGACGCGCCCTGGCAGGGCAGCACCGCACCGGAGGTCGACGCCGCCGACGGGCCTGCCGCCAGCCTGGCGGGGTTGGTGGCCTGGCCCGGTCCCGCCAGCGCCAGCGCGGCACCCGGGCCGGTCGCCGCCGTCGACACCGATCGCGCCTGGCAGCCTCCCGTTCCACCCGAGCACGAGGCCGAACCCGCGGACGAGCGCGGCACGGTCGCCGTGGCCGTCCGCCCGTCGTAGGCGGTGGTCTTCGTGGTGACGGTGCCGGAGCAGCGCGCTGCCGCGCACTCGAGCGCCGCATCGGACCGGGCGATCGAGGACGGGCCGGTGAGGGCCTGGCCCGCGGTCGGCTTGCCCGTCGCCGGATCGAGGACGACGTAGTCGGGAGCGCTGGATGCGGCCGACACCGAGCGTCCGGTGCAGTCGCCTCCGGTCACCGTGCAGGTCGCGGTCGTCGAGGTGCCGCGGAGGTTCGGCGTCACAGCCGTGTCCCGGGCGCTCGTGGCGGCGGTGGTGGTGCCGCCGCAGGTGCCGACGGCGCCAGTGCAGCCGAGCTGCGCGTCGACGTTCGACCCGCTCTGCGCGGTGACCTTCGAGTCGGAGTCGGTCTCGCAGGTTCCGCCGTCGCCGTGCACGGTGCAGCCGACGGTGCCGCCGCTGCCGCGCTTCACGTCGCCGGTGGCCGCGCCGGAGGTGGCGCCGGTGATGCCGGCCGTGCAGGTGGTCGTCTCGCAGTCGACGTCGGAACCGCCGGTGCTGTTCGCGACGCCGTCGCGGGTGCCGGCCACCGCGCCGGCGACGGTGGTGACGTCGGAGCCGGCCTGGGACGTGCAGTCGCCCGCCTTGATCGAGCAGCGGGACGTGGTGGTCGTGGCGCGGACCGGGATGGCCTTGCCGGCGGCGGCGACGCCGCGCACCGCGCCGCGGGCCGCGGTCTCCGTGACGCCGTTGCAGGTGACCGCGCGGCAGTCGACCGTCGCGTCGGCGGTGCTCGACAGCACGCCGTTCACGTAGCGGGAGCCGCCGGTGGCCTCGCAGGTGCCGCCGGCGATCCGGCAGGAGGCGGTGCCGCCGCTGACCCCGCGGCCCACACCACGGGCACTGCAGGTGCCGTTCTCGGTGCGGCAGTCGGTGTCGGCGTTGCGGGCGTCCGCGCGGCCGTCCAGGTCGCACGCGCCGGTGCACGAAGCAGTCGTGGTGTTGGCCGCGACCTTGGTCGACGTGCGCGGCCCGGACGTGCTGCCCTGGCACGTACCGCCGGCGGTGCGGCAGGTCGTCGACGCCTCGGTGGCGGTGGCCGTGCTGCGGTGCGCGCAGTCGGCCGTACCGGTGCAGGAGCTGGAGGCGGTGGTGGCGCCGTGCGTCGCGGTGCTGCGGCAGCCCTGGTTGGAGCCGGCGAGCGTGCACGAGGCGGCGGCCTTCACGGTGCCCGAGCCGGAGGCGGCCGAGCAGCCGGTGGAGATGCCGGCGAGGGCGAGGCAGCGGTTCGTGGTGTCGGTCTTCCCGACCTTGCTGGCGGTGGTGCACTCGACGATCGCACCGCTGCGGCCACAGCCGGCGGCGGCACCGTCCTCGTCGAGCGGTGGCGCCCGCGCCTCGTCGTTCGACCGGTCGATCAGCCCTTGCAGCTCATCGGTGGCCGCGTAGACCTTCGCCTTGCGGGTGGCCTGGGCGGCGACGTGCGCGCGGTAGGTCGCGGCGCTCATCTTGCCGGTGGCGACGAGCTTCTGCTCCGCCACGAGGGTTGCGTCGGACGCGGTGATGGTGCGGTGCCCGGCAACGACGTCGTTGACGAGCTTGTTCTGGTGGGTCGAGAGCTGCGCGCTGTCGGCGGCGACCCGCTTCTCGAGCTCCTGCTGCGCCTTCACGTGCTGCGCGTAGGTCTTGGCGTTGCCCTTGCCGGCGGCGACGTTCCGCTTCTCCTTGACGAGAGCGTCCTTGCCGCGCTGCACCGCGATGCGGCCCTCGAGCACGTTCTCGACGGGGTTCTCCTCGTCGGAGGCCTTCTCATCAGACGGGGGCCCGCGGCCTTCGGGCCGGCCCTGCTCGCCCGTCGTCGTCCCGGCGCACTCCTTGCCGCCGAAGCTGCCGTCGGCGCAGCGGTGGCCCTCCATCGTGTGCGGCAGCGCGGTGGCGTCGAGCCCGTGGTGCACGCCGGCCTTGTCCAGGACGGCGGCGACCTTCGGGTCCTTGACGATCTCCGCCCCGACCTGCTCGACCCAACGGGTGGCCTGCTTCAGCAGATCCGCGCGCTTCTTCCCGGTCGTCCCACGCAAGCTCGCCGCGATCTTCGTCGCGTCCTGCACGGCAGTCGCGACGGCCTTCGGGTTGCGCCCGATCCACGTGTGCGGCTTCTCGGTGACGCCGATCCCGTGCTGCACGCCGGCCTTGTCGAGAACGGCGGTGACCTTCGGGTCCTTGACGATCTCCGCCCCGACCTGCTCGACCCAACGGGTGGCCTGCTTCAGCAGATCCGCGCGCTTCTTCCCGGTCGTCCCACGCAAGCTCGCCGCGATCTTCGTCGCGTCCTGCACGGCAGTCGCGACGGCCTTCGGGTTGCGCCCGATCCACGTGTGCGGCTTCTCGGTGACGCCGATCCCGTGCTGCACGCCGGCCTTGTCGAGAACGGCGGTGACCTTCGGGTCCTTGACGATCTCCGCCCCGACCTGCTCGACCCAACGGGTGGCCTGCTTCAGCAGATCCGCGCGCTTCTTCCCGGTCGTCCCACGCAAGCTCGCCGCGATCTTAGTCGCGTCCTGCACCACATTCGCGACCGTCCGGTCCGCCTTCGGGTTACGGCCGATCCACGTGTGGGGCCGCTCGGTGGCGTCGGTCTTGTCGTCGGCCTTGTCCTTGGCCTTCGCGATCGCCGCCTGCACCTTGGCCTTCGCCTCGGCGGCCGCCGCATTCGCCTTGGCCTTCAACTCGGCCGCGGTCGACTTGGCCTTGTCCTTCGCCGCGCTCGCCTTGTCCTCGGCCTTGCGCTTATCCGCGCCCTTGTCCTTCGCCGTGGTAGCCGTTTGCGTGGCGGGCCGGGTCGCCTTGTCCTTCGGAGTCGTGCGCTCAGCCGGCTGCGGCTTCGCCTTCGACTTCTTGTCCCCGGCGTCCTTGTCGTTCGACTTCTTGTCAGCCGACTTCTTTTCAGCCGACTTCTTCTCGCCGGACTTCTTGTCGCTCGACTTCTTCTCGTTCGACTTCTTGTCGCCCGAGCCCTTGTCGCTCGACTTCTTGTCGCCACCCGACGCCTTCTCGCCTGACGACTTCTTGTCGCCGGAGGACTTCTTCTCTCCGCCGCCCGACGAGTTCTCCTTGCCACCCTTGGCCGTGTTCACCGAGGCGGCCATCGGGACGACCACGGCGGCGGAGGCCGGCGTGGCCATGACGACCGATCCCGCCCACAGCGCCACGGCCAACCCGGCGACCGTGAGCACCCATCGCACGAGGGACATCGCCACGTCCGCGATGCCGGGCCGCAGCACGACGCACACGTCGGTGCACGCAACGAGGCCGGCGGCCCCGCTGTCGTGTGCCGAATTCGTGCGCATGGCTGGAACTCCTCGGATGCGTTCACTGGGAACGGGAAGTGATGGCGGTCAACGGTGGAGCAACCGCAGGGAGATCAGGCCGGAACCGGCCACGGGGAACGAGCCCCGGAACATCGATGCTGAACATCTGCACGTCGCGCCAGAGGCGAGCGACCTGCCGTTGCGCCCGGCGGCGACTCGATGCGCTACGTCAGCAACGAATCGTCCGCGAGGGACTGATGAACAGTATCCAGCGCCCACATGGTCGTCCAGACGGGATTCCACACAGGTCGGACTGAGTGGAAACACTCAGCCGCCGTTCGGGCAGACTGTCGGACGTGCGGGTGGGAATCGCGCATCACCTCGGGTGGGCCGTGGCGGTCACCGCCGCGGCCGACCACCGTGTGGTGGACCGGCGGCGGATCGAGTTGCTCGAGCCGGGGCTCCCGCCCGCGCCCGTCGAGCACGAGAGCCGCCCGCTCGACGACGCGGCGCTGGCGCGACTCGTCGCGCGGGTGCGCGAATCGGCGGCGCGGGCGACGGCGGCAGCATTGGACGAGCTGGCTGCAGCAGTGACCGAACCGATCATTTCGCTCTCCCTGCGGGCATGGTCATTCGATTTCCCCGACGACATCGCAGTGCTGCGCCGCCCACCGTTCGACTCGCGCGCCGATTCGGTCATGTACCTGCAGGTGCTGGACGACGCCGCACGGGCACGCGGCTGGGCCGTGCACTGCTTCGACGCCAAGCAGGTGGAACACCAAGCGGCGGCATTGCTGGGAATTCGGGCCGACCAGATCCTGCACGGGCCACGGACGATCTGGGGCCCGCCGTGGACGAAGGACCATCGGACGGCACTGGCCGCCACCGTCCTCGCGAGCCGATCACGTCGTTCCTAGCATGTGCGAATGACCGTCCGCCCTCTTCGCTATCTCTGCGATCCGGTGCTGCGCACGCCCACCGATCCCGTCACGACGTTCGACGAGCGATTGGCCCGACTCGTCGACGACCTCATGGATTCGGTGCGACTGCCGGGACGGGCGGGGCTCGCCGCACCACAGATCGGGGTGGGTCTCGCCGTGTTCTCCTACGACGTGGACGGCCATCTCGGCTATCTGGTGAATCCGGAGATCACCCACGCCGAGGGCACCTATGACGGCGGTGAGGGCTGCTTGTCATTGCCGGGCGCCCACGCCGATGTCCGGCGTTCGGCGTTCGTCGTCGCGAACGGGTTCGACCGCGCCGGCAAGGCGGTCACGGTGGAGGGCACGGGCGAGTTCGCGCGCTGCCTGCAGCACGAGACGGACCATCTCGCCGGAAGGCTCTACATCGATCTGCTGGAGCCGGCGGAACGCCGAAAGGTGATGCGGGCAGTGACGGCGCCCTGATACGTTCCGGGCTACTCCGATCGCGCTTCCCAGATGTTCGCCGCAGGGCGGAAGCGCCGACAAGATCATCGTGTCAGGAGGGGCGGCACGTCGCGATGACTGCTGCCCTGAACGGAGTTCCACTGTGTCGACGTCCCTGCCGATCGGTATCGGCCTGCCTGTTGCCGACCCCGCCCTGCTCACCGAGTGGGCCCGCCGCGCCGACCGCGGCCCCTTCTCCACGGTCGCCCTGCTCGACCGCCTCGTCTACGACAGTCCCGATCCACTCGTCGCGCTGTCCGTGCTGGCCGGCGCGACCACCCGCGTGCGGCTGCAGACCGAGGTGCTGATCGCGCCGCTCTACCGCACCGCGGTGCTGGCCAAGCAGGCCGCCACACTGCACGTCCTGTCCGGCGGCCGGTTCACCCTCGGCCTCGGCATCGGCGGCCGCCCCGACGACTACGAGGCCGTCGGCCTCGACGTGCGCCGCCGCGGCCGCCGCCTGGACGAGCAGCTGTTGCAGCTGCACGAGATCTGGTTCGGCAACACCGGCATCGGCCCGGTGGCCAAGCCACCGGTGCTGTTCGGCGGCTTCGCCGACGCCGTGCTCGACCGGGTGGGCCGGTTCGGCGACGGCTTCCTCGGCGCGGCACTGCCCCCGCCCGCGATGGCCCGCCTCTTCGACGGGACGCGTGCGGCGTGGGCCCGGTACGGCCGGGAGGGCTCGCCCCGCCTGGTCGTGCAGGTCAATGCCGCGCTCGGTGGCACCGCCGATGTTGCGCGTGCCGAACTGCGCCGCTACTACGGCGACAGCCCGTACCTCGACCACATGCTCGACGGTGTGGTGACGACGCCGGAGGCCGCGCGCGCCACGATCGCCACCTATCGCGATCTCGGCGTCGACGAGGTGATGTTCTACTGCTGGGCCCCCGATCCCGATCAGGTGGATCGGTTGGCCGACATCGCGGCGTCGTAGGTTCGAGCCTCACCCACGGGCCGCGAGGTCGCGCATCGCCGCGTCCACCGTCGAGAAGACGACGTCGGAGCCGCCCTCCCACACCGGGGTCGGATCGGGCTGACCGGGAGCCGGCGCGTAGAGCCACCAGACGTTCCCCCAGGGATCGAGCATCCGACCCAAGGTCGTCTCCCCGTAGAACGGGGTCGGTTCGGTGATCACGGTGGCGCCGCGCGCGGTCGCCCGTTCCAGCACCGCCGCGACGTCGCGGACCCACACCTGGAGCAGGCCGGGCCGCAGCGGCCACCCGTCGAGCCGGTCGACCAGCATGAAGTTGACGGAGCCGAAGCGGAGCTCGGCGTGGATGAGCTTGCCGTCGGGCATCGGGGTCCTGGCCTCGACGGTCTCGGGGACGCCGAACACCGCCGAGACGAACGTGATGAGCCCCGCCGCGTCCTCGACGATCACGAACGGGTTGAGCGCGGCACCGGGGACCTCGTCGGCCGGGAGCAGGATGTCGTCGTTCATGGCTCCAGGATGGCGATCCTTCCGGTCAGTACCTGACCTGAAGGAAGTCAGCCGCGCCACCGCGATGCCGTGCCCACGACGACCAGACGACCGGCCGCGTCGTGCAGCTCCGCCCGCACCACCGCGAACCGCGCCCCCACCCGGACGGGCGACGTGCGGGTCGTGACGCGCGCGCCGTCGGCCGGCAGGCCGCGCAGGAACGTCACGTCGTAGTCGGTGGGGGCGCCGGCCAGACGCGGAGCGACGGCGTCGAGCCCGCCGGCCAGCGCGTCGGCGATCACCGCGGCGGCGACCCCGCCGTGCAGCACGCCCTCCGAGTTGGCGAACGCCGGCGCTGCCACGACAGCGGTGGCCAGGCCGTCGGCGGCAGCGGTCACCTGCAGGTCCGCGAAACCGGTGACGGTGCTGCCGCGGGGGATGCGCTGCTGGCCCCCGCCCGGCGTCGGGGAGAACAGGGCGCAGCGCCCGGTCGCGCGGGCGAGCGGCATGCCGTCGGCCCGGGCGATCTCGACCGTGCTGACCGCGGCATCGGCGCCCACCGGGAACGCCCGCGCGGTGGCGACCACCTCGGTGCCCGGCCCGGCCGCTGCCCCCAACTCGGAGAACTGCAGGGTGAGGGTGCTGAGCTGGTGATCGACGGTCATCGTCGAGAACACCGAGGTCGTCACCGCGTAGTCGGCGAGCACCAGCACCGCGCCCGGCCCGTGCACCACGGCAGCAGGCACGGCGGCCAGCTCCGCGGTCACCCGTCCCGGCTCGACATCGCGCAGTTCGATGCCGAACGTGCTGATCGCCGCGGCGATCGGGGCATCGCCGGTGACGGTCGCGCGCAGCCGGTCTCGGGGGAGCATGGTGCGACACTAGGGCTGTGTTCGCTCGCCTGCATCACGCGCAGTTGGCGATGCCCGCCGGGGCCGAGTCGGTCGCGGTCACGTTCTACGCCGGAGTGCTCGGGATGACCGAGATCGAGAAGCCTCCGGCGCTGGCTGCGCGCGGCGGCGCGTGGTTCCGCGCAGGCGGTGTCGAGCTGCACCTCGGCGTGGAGGACGGGTTCCGTCCCGCGCGGAAGGCGCATCCCGGGATCCTCGTCACCGACCTCGACGAGCTGGCCGCCCGGCTGACCGCGGCCGGCGTTGCACCCGAGTGGGACGGCGAGTTCCCCGGCCACCGCCGCTGCTACGCGCGGGACCCGTTCGGCAACCGGCTGGAGTTCCTTCAGCCCCTCTCGGGCGGCCGGCCGATCCCGAACGCGTAGAGCACGGCGAGCGCCGCGCCGGGCACGAGCAGCCACAGCGGCCACGGGTGGACCACGATCCCGGTCAGCGCCAGCACGCCCCACGCGGTCACGTTCACCACGATCAGGCACGTCCAGATGATCGTGAGCACGCGCATCGCGGTGCCGCCGCCGGAGTCGGAGAAGACCGCCCCCTGCTTCCTCGCAGGCGCGACCGGTGGCACCACCACCGGCAGGTCCGCGGTGACGAGCTCGAGCTCGCCGCGGGTGCGGGCCGCCCAGGCGTTCTTCACCCGCTCGTCGAACTCGGAGATGTCGAGTTGCCCGACCTCCTGCGCGCGGCGCAGGTGGTCCTGCACGCGGGCGCGGTCGACATCGGACACGCGGAGGTCCTCGGGGCGGACGGGCTCGTGCACAGATCAATCCTGGCACGATCTAGCCCATGGCAGGCCATCCCGTTGCTCCCGTGCCGGACCGTCTCTTCCCCGACGACGAGCAGGAGGCGCGCTGGCGGGCGCGGTTCACGGCGCCGCGGGTGTCGCGGCCGCGGTGGGCGAGGGACGCGCCGGACCGCTGCGTCTACACGTCGAACGTCAGCGGCACGATCGAGGTGTACGTGTGGGACCGGGCCACCGACACCCACCGGCAGGTCACCGACCGCGCCAACGGCACGTACGCCGCCACCCTGACTCCCTCCGGCGAGTCCGTGTGGTGGTTCGCCGACAAGGACGGCGACGAGTTCGGGCACTGGGTCGCCGAACCGTTCGGTGGGCTGCCGGCCGGGGAACCGGCCCAGCAGGCGCTCCCCGGCGTCGAGGACGGGTATGGGGCCGGTCTGGCGATCGGTCGGCAGGTCGCGGTCGCCGGCACGTCGACCGACGCCGGCACCCGCGTCTGGGTGCGCCGCGGCGACGGCTCGTCCGAGATGGTCTACGAGCACGAGGAGGACGCCGGGGTCGGCGCGTTGTCGGAGGACGAGACGCTGCTCGTGATCAGCCACTCCGAGCACGGCGACTCCCGTCACCCGGCACTGCGAGTGCTCCGGGTGGCCGACGGATCGACCGTTGCGGAGCTGTCCGACGGCCCGGGTAAGGGCCTGGACGCGGCGGCGTTCTCGCCGGTGGCCGGCGACCAGCGGGTGCTGGTGGTGCACGAGCGGCGCGGCCGCGAGGAGCTGCTGGTCTGGGATCCCGTCGCCGGCACGGAGGTGGAGCTGGCGATCGATCTGCCGGGCGAGCTGTCGGGCGACTTCACCCCGGACGCGTCGGCACTGCTGGTCTGGCACACCCACGCGGCCCGCAGCCGGCTGTTCCGTTACGCGCTCGACTCCGCGGAGCTGGCCGAGCTGCCCACCGCGCCGGGCACCGTGACCAGCGCGGACACCCGCCCCGACGGCACCGTCGAGTACGTGTGCTCGTCGGCGGCGGAACCGGCGACGATCCGCGCGCTGCACCCGGACGGCACGGATCGCGTGCTGCTCGACCCACCCGGCGCGAAGGCGCCGTCGTCGGTGCCGGTCACCGACCTCTGGGTGGACGGGGAGGGCGGGTCGATCCACGCGCTGATCGCCCGCCCGGACGGCGGCTCGGGCCCGGCGCCCACGGTCGTCAGCCTGCACGGCGGACCACACGCGGCCGACGAGGACCGGTTCACCGCCGTCCGCGCCGCGTGGGTCGACGCCGGGTTCGTCCACGTCGAGATCAACTACCGTGGCTCGACGGGCTACGGCTCGGTGTGGCGCGACGCCATCGAGGGCCGGCCGGGCACCACGGAGCTCGCGGACGTGGCCGCGGTCGTGGACCGGCTCGTCGCCGACGGTGTGGCCGATCCGGCGCGGTGCGTGGTGGAGGGCTGGTCATGGGGCGGCTACCTGGCCCTGCTCGCGGCCGGCACCCAGCCGCAGCGGTGGGCGGCCAGCATCGCGGGGGTGCCGGTGGCGGACTACCTCGCCGCGTACGAGGACGAGATGGAGCAGCTGCGCGCCTTCGACCGGGCGCTGTTCGGCGGATCACCGCAGGAGCAGCCCGAGCTGTACCGCGCGGCGTCGCCGCTCACCCACGTCGACGCGGTCCGCGCGCCGGTGCTGCTGCTCGCCGGGGAGAACGACCCACGCTGCCCGATCCGGCAGATCGACAACTACCTCGACGCCCTCGCCGAGCGCGGCAAGACCTACGAGGTGCGCCGGTTCGATGCCGGGCACGGCTCGCTCGTCATCGAGGAGACGATCCGCCACATCGCCACAGAGATCGACTTTGCTCGACGCGCCGTCATGGGATAGTCACTCCTCGGCAACATGAGGTGGTCAGCATGGACGACGTGGCACTGTGGCGATTGCACGTCGAGCTCGAGGACCGACCCGGGCGGCTCGGCGAGGTGGCCACCGCCATCGGCAACGCCGGGTGCAACATCCTGTCCCTGCACGTCGTCGGCGAACCTGCCGACGACGGCGCGGTCACCGACGAGCTGCTGGTGAAGGTGCCCGACGGCATCGATCCGGCCGCAGCCGTCGCCGCCGTGGAGCAGGCCGGGATCCCGTGCACCCTGCTGGTCCGCGCCGACGCCACCGAGCTGGCCGACCCCGCCACCACCGCGCTCGCACTGGCCCGCATGGTGGCCGCCGATCCCGGCAGCGCGCCGCGCGCCGTCGCGACGATGCTGCGCGCCCAGCTCGTCGATCCGACGATCGAGCGGCCGGGGCACGTCCACACCCTGCGCGTCGGCGCCCAGCACCTGCGCCTCTCGCGGGCCTGGCCGTTCACCGCCACCGAGCTCTCCCGCGCCGCCGCACTGCTGGAGCTGGCCGCCCAGCTGTCGCTGCGCGCACCCCGGCGCTCCGGCGACGACGAGCTCGTCGTCGCCCTGCCGGACGGTTCCCACGTACGGCTGCGGCCCGCCGGCCTCACCGACGGCCCGCTCGTCGCCGCGCTGCACGCCCGGTGCTCGCCCGCGGTGCGGCGCGCCCGGTTCCTCAGCCCGACCCCACAGCTCGCTCCCGACCAGCTCGACGAGCTGCTCGGCGGCGCCACCGGGCAGGCACTCCTCGCCGTCACCGTCGACGGCGGCAGCGCCGTCGGCGTCGCCACGGTGGCCGAGCCCGAGGACGGGGTGTGCCGGTTCGGCGTGCTCGTCGAGGACCGGTGGCAGGGTCGCGGGCTCGGCACCGCGTTGCTGCGCCGCGCCGCCGACCTGGCCGCGGCCTCGGGCGCCACCGCGCTGACCGGGCTCGTCCGGCCGGACGGGGTCGGCGTCACCCGGCTCCTGCGGCGGGCCGGGATGCTGCGGCCGTCGGCGGAGATGGTGGGCGAAGAGGTGCACCTGCACGCGCAGCTGGCACCGGTGCCGGTGGGCTGAACCGCACACCGTTCTTACTGCAGAAAAGCCACCTCCCCGCCTCAGCGGCGGGAAAGTGGCTTTCCGGCAGTACGGGCCTAGTTCAGTTCGATGCGCTCGCCGGTGTCGCCGGCGAACATGTGCAGCCCGCCCGCACGCGGGGCGAGGTGCAGCACCGCGCCCTTGTCGGGCGTGTTGCGGCCATCGACGCGCGCGATGACCGGGCGACGCTCGCCACCGATCTCGGTGCCGCCGTAGACGTAGGCGTCGGCGCCGAGCTCCTCGACGACGTCCACCTCGACCGGCATGCCCTGGCCCTCGGGAACGAGGTTCATGTCCTCGGGCCGCACGCCGACCGTGACGTCGCGGGTGGTGCCAACGGCGTCGGCCGCCTGCCGCGGGACCTGGACCTCGGCGCCGCCGAAGTGCAGGACGTCGCCGTCGAGGGTGACGGGCAGCAGGTTCATGGCGGGCGAGCCGATGAACCCGGCGACGAACACGTTGGCGGGCTTGTCGTACATGTGCCGCGGGGTGTCGACCTGCTGCAGGAGCCCGTCCTTCAGCACGGCGACGCGGTCGCCCATCGTCATGGCCTCGACCTGGTCGTGGGTGACGTAGACGGTGGTGATGCCGAGGCGACGCTGCAGCGACGCGATCTGGGTGCGGGTGGAGACGCGCAGCTTGGCGTCGAGGTTCGACAGCGGCTCGTCCATGCAGAACACCTGCGGCTGGCGGACGATCGCGCGGCCCATGGCGACGCGCTGGCGCTGACCACCGGAGAGGGCCTTCGGCTTGCGCTCCAGGTAGTCGACGAGGTCGAGGATCTTGGCGGCCTCGAGCACCCGCTTCTTGATGTTCTCCTTGGACTGGCCGGCGATCTTGAGCGCGAAGCCCATGTTGTCGGCGACCGTCATGTGCGGGTAGAGCGCGTAGTTCTGGAAGACCATCGCGATGTCGCGGTCCTTCGGCGGGACGTTGGTGACGTCGCGACCACCGATGTGGATCGAGCCCTTGTCGATGTCCTCGAGGCCGGCGAGCATCCGCAGCGACGTGGACTTCCCGCAACCGGAGGGGCCGACCAGAACGAGGAACTCGCCGTCGGCGATCTCGAGGCTCAGATCCTCGACCGCGGGCTTCGTCGAGCCCGGGTAGATGCGATACGCGTGCTCGTAGGTCACTTCAGCCATGAAGGGGTCCTTCCCAACGCACCGGCAGGAACGTGCCGGACGATCCGAGTGTGAGGGCGGTCGCACTCTTGCACGCGGATGCAGGAGAGCGCCAGGGGTACTACGAACGGTGAGATGTCGTCACTTCACGTGATCGCGGCGCGGGTGGACGGGACCCCCGTGCTGCCGCGCACGACGAGCCGCGTGGGCAGCACGACGTCCTCGACGCCGGCCCGCGACCCGCCGTCGAGCATGGCGGCGAGCATCCGACCGGCCACGACTCCCTGCTCGCGCACCGGCTGGGCGATGGTCGTGAGGTCGACGACGGCGGCCATCTCGTGGTCGTCCACGCCGATCACCGAGACCTGTCCGGGTACGGCGACGCTGGCCCGGCGCATGGCCCGGATCCCACCGATGGCCAGCTCGTCGTACTCGGCGACGACGGCCGTCGGCAGCCGCTGACCGGCCAGGATCGCCTCCATCCCGACCATCCCGGCCTCGATGCCGTACGCGTCGACGGCGTGCACGCACGGTCGCAGGCCGGCGGCCGCCATGGCAGCGAGGTAGCCGGCACGGCGGCGGTGCGAGGACACGAAGCCGAAGCCGCCGTCGTCGTCCGTCCCGGCGAGCATGGTGATGCGCTCGTGGCCCTGGTGCACGAGGTGGTGCACGGCGGTGCGGCAGGCCAGCTCGTCGTCGATCCCCACGCCCGGCACCCCCGGCACGCCCGCGCCGACGGTCACCATCGGCATGTCCAGCGCGCGCAGGGCCAGCGTGTGCTCCTCCGGCAGCGGCATCGCGACGCTGACGACGGCATCGACGCGGCGGGCCAGTGGCATGCGCTCGAAGAACCGGTCGCGCGCGGCCGCGTCGCCCAGGTGGTAGAGCAGCAGGTCGTACCCGGCGACGGAGAGCGCGTCGTGCAAGCCGGCGATGACGTTGGCGAAGTACCAGCGCGTCACGAAGGGCACCACCACGCCGACTGCGCCGGTGCGACCCGACGCGAGCCCGGACGCGTTCGGCGAGATCGTGTAGGCGAGCTCGCGGGCGGCGTCGAGCACCCGTTGCCGGGTCTGCGGCGACACGTTGCGATGACCCCGCAACGATCGCGACACGGTGGCCGGGGAAACCCCGGCGAGCGCGGCGACGTCGACGATGCTCGCCTGACGCGTGCGGCCGCCGCGCACCTGCGGCTCGTCCACAGCGACCCCCGTTCGCCTTCGATGAACACGTTTTCAAGGGCCCGTGGTCTGGGGCGCCGGCTCGGTGAACCGCTTCTTGCTGGGGAAAGTTACGAATTCATAACCTACGGATGACCTCTATCGGTTGAGTGTAAGCCGTGTCACGCTGCACGCCGCAAACGTTCTTATGCGCCGACGGCGCTGGCGTGAACGGAAGACGGAAGGGAGCCGCCCATGCGGCGAGGGACTCTTGGGGTGGTGGCGACGGTCGCGACCTCGGCGCTGCTGCTCGCAGCCTGTGGCGGTGGGAGCAGCGCTCCCGCCGGTGGTGGCGGTGGCGGTGCCGCAGCGCTCGAGGGCGTCGGCCCGATCACCCTCGTTCAGGGCAAGGACACGTCGAACTTCGTGCAGGGCGTGCTCGACAGCTGGAACGGCCAGCACCCTGACCAGAAGGTCACCCTTATCGAGCTGCCCGAGGACGCCGACGCCCAGCGTCAGCAGATGATCCAGAACGCGACCGCGAAGTCCGACGCGTACGACGTGCTCGAGGTCGACAACGTGTGGACCGCCGAGTTCGCGGCCAACCGCTACATCGTCGAGCTCCCCCAGGACCAGTTCCCGCTCTCCGAGTTCCTGCCCCCCGTCATCGACGCGGCCAAGTACAAGGACAAGCTCTTCGCCGTCCCGAGCGCCTCCGATGGCGGCCTGCTCTACTACCGCAAGGACCTCCTCGACGCCGCCGGCGTCACCGCGGCGCCGAAGACGTGGCAGGAGCTCATCGACGCCTGCGCCAAGGTCAAGGCGACCCCGGCCGGTGCCGCTCTGAACTGCTACGCGGGCCAGTTCCAGAAGTACGAGGGGCTCACCGTCAACGCCGCCGAGGCGATCAACTCGGCGGGTGGCGTGATCACCGACGACCAGGGCAAGCCCAACGTCAACACCCCGCAGGCCAAGGCCGGCCTCGACTTCCTGGTCAACGGCTTCAAGAACGGCTACATCGCCAAGGAAGCCCTGACCTACAAGGAGGAGGAGGCGCGCCGCGCCTTCCAGGAGGGCAAGCTCATCTTCGAGCGGCAGTGGCCCTACATGTACTCCAAGCTGGTCGCGACCGACGGCTCGTCGCAGGTGAACGGCAAGTTCGCCGTCGCCCCGCTGCCGGGCATGAGCGGACCCGGCGTCTCCAGCCTCGGCGGGCACGCGAAGGCAGTCTCGGCGTTCTCGAAGAACAAGAAGACGGCGATCGACTTCATCAAGTTCTTCACCAGCAAGGAGAACAACCAGAAGAACTTCGAGCAGGCCTCGCAGGCGCCTGTCTACACCGCGATCTACGACGACGCGGCGCTGCAGGCGAAGTACCCCTACCTGGCCACCCTCAAGCAGTCGATCCTGACCGCGAAGCCGCGGCCGAAGGTCGTCCGCTACGGCGATGCCACCCTCGCCATCCAGGACGCCGCGTACGGGGCGCTGCAGGGCAACATGACCAGCGACCAGGCACTGCAGCAGCTGCAGACCAAGCTCGAGCAGCTCATCACGGGCTGATCCGCACCCGACATCCGACGCACGGCAACGCGGGGCGCCAGGCCGACACCAGGCTTGGCGCCTCGCGCGCCGAGGAGGGATCAGCCATGACCGCGGTCGACGCGCCACCCACGGCGGCGCGGCAGCACGAACCGGGGAAGAGCACCGACACCCGCCAGCAGGGCAGGCTCGCGGCCTCGCTGCTCACCCCGACGATGGCCGTCCTGCTCATCGTCATCGGGTACCCGATCATCGCCGCGATCTACCAGTCGCTCTTCAGCCAGGGTCAGACCGTCGACGCGGACGGCTTCGTCGTGGAGGGCACCCAGTTCGTCGGCCTCGACAACTACACCGCGATCTTCACCGGGGACGCCGGCGCCCGGTTCTGGAACGCGTTCTACAACACCACCTTCTTCACCGTGGTCTGCGTGCTGATCGAGGTGGTGATCGGCGTCGCGATGGCACTGATCATGAACAAGGCGTTCAAGGCCAAGGGCCTCATCCGGGCCAGCATCCTCGTGCCGTGGGCGATCCCGACGGTGGTGTCCGCGCTGCTGTGGCGGTGGATCTTCGACGCCAACGGGATCGCCAACGACGTGCTCGGCAACCAGATCCTCTGGTCGGTCGACGGGTGGCAGGCGAAGCTCGCCGTCATCATCGCCGACACGTGGAAGACCGCGCCGTTCATCGGCCTACTGGTGCTCGCCGGGCTGCAGGTCATTCCGGCCGAGGTCTACGAGGCGGCCAAGATCGACGGCGCCAACGCGTGGAAGCAGTTCTGGACCATGACGTTGCCGCTGGTGAAGCCGGCACTGCTGGTGGCGGTGCTGTTCCGCATCCTCGACAACCTGCGCATGTTCGACCTGCCGTTCGTGTTGATCGGTGCGCAGAAGCCCAGCGTGGAGACGGTCTCGATCCTCGCGTTCCTGGAGAACTCGAACACCAGGTTCGGGCCAGCCGCGGCCTTCTCGTTCCTACTGTTCCTCTACGTGGTGATCGTCGCGTACGTGTTCGTCAGGCTGCTGGGCGCGGACGTCATCGGTGACAACCGGGCCAAGACCCCGAAGGCGAACCGCAGGACGCGTCGCCTCGTCGCGAGGGGAGACCAGCCGTGAGCAGCGAGACGATCCGCACGGCGACGCCGGCCGGCACGCGCGACACCGTGCCACCCGACCTCCCGGTGCTGAAGAAGAAGACACCGTGGGGGATGTACGCCGGCTACGCCGGCATCGCACTGATCATCATCTACTGCCTGCTGCCGTTCTACTGGATGATCGTGACGGCGCTGCGTCGTCCGACGGACACGTTCGACATCACGCCGGTGCCGGCACCGCCGTCGCTGCAGAACTTCGCCGACACCTTCCAGCCGAAGAACAACTTCACGATCGCGCTGGTCAACAGCATCATCGTGGCCGGCGTGGTCACGATCATCACGCTGGTGATCGGCACGTTCGCGGCGTACGCGCTGGCCCGGCTGGACTTCCGCGGCAAGAACCTGGCACTGTCGGTGATCATCGCGTGCTCGATGTTCCCGGGCATCGCGATGGTGATCCCGCTGTTCAAGCTGTTCACCGACATCGGGTGGATCAACACCTACCAGGCGCTGATCATCCCGGCCTTGTCGTTCGGGCTGCCACTGGCGGTCTGGAACCTCACCGCGTTCTTCCGGCAGATGCCGGCGGAGCTCGAGGAGGCGGCCATGATCGACGGCTGCACGCAGGGCCAGGCGTTCCGCAAGGTGATCCTCCCGCTGGCCGCTCCCGGCGTGTTCACCACGGCGATCATCGTGTTCGTCGCTGCGTGGAACGAGTACATCATCGCCCTGACCATGACCAACAAGGCCGAGATCCGCACGGCCACGGTGGCGGTCACGTTCTTCACCGGCACCACCGGACGGGACGTCCCGACCGGCACGATCATGGCTGCCGGCGTGATCCTGACCGTGCCGCTGCTGATCATGGTGCTGATCTTCCAGCGCCGGATCGTGGCCGGCCTGACCGCCGGCGGGGTCAAGAGCTAGTCGACGTCACACAGGGCTGGGCCCGTTCACACACGTTCGGACGTGTGTGAACGGGCCCAGCAGTGTGTGCGGTCGGTTCAGCCGAGCAGTTCCTGCACCAGCTCCGGGGGCCGCGCCACCACGGCGCGGTCCCCGATCTGGACGATGGGCCGCTCGATCAGCGACGGTTCCTCGGCGAGCGCGTCCAGCAGGGTCTCGCGGTCGGCGCCGGCGAGGTTGCGTTCGCGGTAGGCCTTCTCCCCCGTGCGCGTGATCGCGCGCGGGTCGTCGGTGCCCAGCTTGCGCAGCACGTCGACGAGCTCGGCACGGGTCGGCGGGGTGTCCAGGTAGCGCACCACCGTCGGCGTCACGCCTGCGTCGGCGAGCAGCTCGAGCGCTCCTCTGCTCTTCGAGCAGCGCGGGTTGTGCCAGATCGTCACCTCGTCCACGGCGCCGATCCTCGCACCCGTCAGCGGGGAGCCATCGGCGACCGCTCCGTCACCTGGGACGCCGACGGCTCCTGCGTGTCGACGGCGACGCCGAAGTCGAAGTACTCCATGGCGATGTCCATCGAGGAGCGCATGTCCTTGAGGCCCTCCTTGATGCGGGCCTGCATCGCCGGGTCCAGCCCGTCCATGCCGAGGGCCTTCAGGTCGACGTCGCCCCCGACCACCTCGATCTTCACTGCCATCTTGCGCACCCGGCCGTCACCGTCGATCCAGACGTCGGCGGGGAACGGCGAGACCATCTTCATCGCCTGCTCGACGATGCCTCCGGTCACGACCACCGATCGGTTGGCGGCGAGCTTCTTCGGGTCGATCGTGATCGAGAAGTGCCGCGTCGACTCGCCGCGAAGGGTTTCGGTACCGGCATCCCGCACGCCGCCGGCCGCGACACCGCGCAGCAGTTCGAGCTGGTCCGCCGGGTCCATCTGACCGATCGGGGTGTTCACCAGCGACGAGTAGTCGGTGCGGGTCCACCGGCCGGTCTGCCCCGGCACCTCCTCGTAGAAGACGTTGCGCGCGACGATCGAGCGGCCCATCGTGAGGCCCATCGTGTCGCCGCTCATTCGCGGCGGTGCGAACTCGCCGATCTGCCGTCCGAAGTCGTACGCGCCGTCGCCCGACATGCTGAAGGAGTCGGATCCGGCCGGGCCACCACTCATGCGGAAGCCCGCGGTGTACGACAGCTTGGACGTGCCGGCCGCCTTGGTGGCGTCGGGTGCCGCCTGCGCGGCGGCCAGCGGATCCGTCGGCGCCGCGGCGCCCGGCTTCGCACTGGCGGTTCCGCCGGTCGCTCCACCGCAACCGGCGACGAGCGCGATGGCACTCACGGCCACGACGCCCATCGCCATGCGCTTCCACATACCTGCCATCGGATCCCCCTTGTTCGGCTTCTCCGCCAAGGACCGCGTGCAGAGACACGGGGTTGGCCGCAGTGGCGTAGGTCACACGCCGGCGGGGATATGCTCCGGCCGGGGGAACGAGAACGATGACGATCTTCGATCACACCCTTGCCACGCGGGTCGTGGTGCGGGTGCTCGACGACGCCGGCGAGCCGGTCGGTGCGGGGATGCTGCTGGGTCCCGACCTCGTCGCGACGTGCGCGCACGTCGTAGCGGACGCGACGCGGGGCGACGCGAACGGGCCGCCGCCCGGGCGGCCGGTGCGGGTGGACGTGCCGATGGTGGCGCCCGGTGCGTCGATCGGTGCGCGGGTGGTGCGGTGGCTGCCGATCGCCGCCGACGGCTCCGGCGACATCGCCGTGCTGCAGCTGGATCGTCCGGTCCCGGCCGGGGCCCGGATGCCGCCGCTGCGCCGGATCGACCAGCTCTGGGGCCACGCGTTCCGGGTGCTCGGCTTCCCCGAGGGCCTCGCCGACGGGGTGTGGGCGACCGGCACGATCCGCGGTCGGCAGGCCACCAGCTGGCACCAGCTGCAGGCCACGCTCGGCGAACAGCCGATCGTCGGCGGGTTCAGCGGATCGCCCGTCTGGGACGACGCGTCCGGCGCCGTCGTCGGGATGACGGTGGCCACCGACGCCACGGGCACGACCACTACCGCGTACCTGATCCCGATCGACCAGGTGCTCGGGATCGACCCGGAGCTGCTGCCCTGCCCGTACCGCGGGCTGGAGCCGTTCGGGGAGGAGCACGCCGCGTTCTTCTTCGGCCGCGACGACGACATCGCGCAGGTCATGGCCGTGCTCGGGCGGCAGCCGCTGGTGGCGGTGGCCGGCCCGTCGGGTGCCGGCAAGTCGTCGCTGGTGCGGGCCGGGTTGCTGCCGCGGGCACGGTCCACCGGCGCTGCGGTGGTCGAGCTGCGCCCGCTCCCCGGTCAGCGCCTGGGCGCCGCCGATCTGCCGGCGGCGCCGGCGACCGGCACCGTCCTCGTGCTCGTCGACCAGTTCGAGGAGCTCGCCGCCGCCGACCCGGACGCCGCCCGCGAGCTGCTCGTGCTGCTCGGTGAGCGGCTCGACGATGCGCCGCAGCGCGCGGACGGGACGTGGCCGCTGCAGGTGGTGCTCACCGCCCGCTCCGCCACCCTCGACGACGTCCTCGCGCCGGGCATCGCCGCCCGGCTGGGCGCCGGCACCGTGCTGGTGCCGCCGATGGACCGCACCCGCCTGCGCGACGCCATCGTCGCGCCTGCCGAACGGGCGCCCGGCCTCACGTTCGAGCCGGGCCTGGTGGACCGGATCCTCGACGACGCCGCCGCCGAGCCGGGGCACCTGCCGCTGGTGGAGTCGCTGCTGGCGGAGCTGTGGGTGCGCCGGACCGGCGGCATCCTCACCGTCGAGGCCTACCAGCGGTCCGGCGGGGTGGCCGGCGTCGTCGCCACCCGCGCGGAGGACGTGCTGCGCGGGCTCGCCGTGCCGCCGGAGGATCCGGGACTGCGCAGCCTGTTCGTCGCGCTGGTCGGCACCGACCGGGACGGGCGGTTCGTGCGCAGACCGTTGCCGACCGCCGACGTGCTGCCCCATCTCCGGCAGCTCGCCGACCGGCTCGTCGCGGGCCGATTGCTGGTCATCGAGCGCCCGCCCGGCGGGGTGGAGCGGCTGCAGCTCGCGCACCAGGCCCTGCTCGAGCACTGGCCGCGGTTGCGCTCGTGGCTGGCCGAGGACCGCACGTTCGTGCAGTGGCGCGACCAGGCCGAGTACCAGCGCGAACGCTGGGAGGCGACGGGTCGCGACGACGGCGGGCTGCTGCGCGGCACCGCGCTTGCCGCCACCGCCGACTGGCTGCCCCGCCGTGCCCTCGAGGTGCCGGCGGCCCTGCGGGAGTACGTCGACCGCAGCAACCACCGGCAGCGCCGCGAGACCCGTCGCTGGCGCACGGTCACCGCCGTCCTGGCCGTCCTCACCCTCGCCGCCGGCGCACTCGCCGCGGTCGCCGTCGTGCGCGGGAACCAGGTGACCGAGCAGCTGCGCGTCGCCAACGCCGAGGTGCTGGCCCAGTCAGCACTGGGGAAGGCGACGAGCGACCCGGTGACGGCCGTGGCGCTGGCGTTGGAGGCGCACCGGCTCGATCCGGCCAACACCGCCGCCACGACCGCGATGGCGCGGCTGGCGATGGCGACCGGCTCGGTCGTGGAGACGATCCCTGCCGTGTCCCGGGAGCCGGTGCTCGCGCTCAACGGCTCGGAGGACGGGCGCACGATCCTGTTCCACGGCGACCGCGGGCTCGTCGTGGTGACACGGCCTGCGGAGGGGCCCGCCGCGACGTGGCAGCTCCCCGACGTGCCACAGCGCGCCGATCGACTCCTCGTGAGCCCGGACGGGACGCGGATCGCGGTGGGGGCCGCTGACGGCACGGTCCGCAGGTGGGACGTGACCCGCCGGAGCGGACCAGACCTGCTCCCGATCCGGGCGTTCCCCGGCACACTCGAGTTCGGTGCGGACGGCAGGTTGGACTGGCTGGACACCGACCAGGGCGGCTTCCGCTGGATGCGCGGGGACATCACCACCGGTCAGGTCGAGCCCACCGGCCTCGCACTGCCGTTCGGCAACGGCTCCGTCGAGGTCCACGCCACCCGCGATCCAGCCGTCGCCGTGGTGCGGGAGACGGCCACGGTTGGCGGTCCCGTGACAGTGACCGCCCGCTCGATCGCCGACGGCACGGTCCGCGCCACCCTGCCGCCGGACGTGCACTTCACGGGGTACGCCCTAGGCATCTCGTGCGTCGCCGGGTCCCCCCGCAGCGCGGCCGTGCTCGACACCGCGACCGGTGCGGAGGTGCGCCGCATCGGATTGCTGGGCGACTGCTCGACCGACTACCTGTCGCAGCGCATCACCGGCAAGGGCGACCTCATGGAGCCCCGCACCGGTGAGCGCGACCGCGACAACGACGTCTCCCGGGTCACCCGGCTCTCCGACGGCCGGACGTTCGGGCTGAGCACCCCGCCGACCTACCGCGGCGCGCCCGACGAGGATCCCGAGTCCACCAACATCCTCACCGCCGCCGATGGCGACGGGATCGTCGCCGTCCTGCCCCGCGGCACGTCGATCGTGGTGGCCAGGGGCGAGCCCGACACCGGTGACGTGCTGCCGGCCGCGCCGCTCTCGACGGGGCTCTCCGCGGACGGCGCCGACCTGGTGACGATCACCAACGAGGCGTACACGGTGATCGATCGCCGGACCCGCCGGGTGGTCGCCACACTGCCCGTGGCGGCGTTGCCCGAGCCGGCCGATGCCGGCGCCGTCCTCGGCCGGGACAACGCCCTGAACCTGCTGGCGCACAACGCCACGCAGTGGTCCTTCAGCGAGTTCGGGCTCCCCGACCTGAAGCTCCGCCGCCGCTACGTCCTGCCCCAAGCCGCGATCGGCGGCATGGCGCAGCAGGTGTCGGTCGACACCGACGGCCATCGCGTGGCGGCGATGGCCGACGGGGCCACGACCCTGTGGGACCAGGGCACCGGCGAGGTGCTCGGCACGGGCAAGCTGCCGCGGCCCAGCGCCGATCCCGACGCGTACGCCGGATCGTCGTCCTTCGGCCTGCGCCCGGGAACGGACGAGGTCGCGCTCATCGGTCCGACGGGGTTGGAACTGTGGAACCTGCGGACGGGGCTGCTGTCGGCGTCCTTCCCGTCGCCCACGGGCCGCTCGCCGAGCGGCAATCCCGTGTTCGACGCGACCGGGAGCCGGATCGCGGCGATGGGACTCGACTTCTCCGTGCAGGTGTGGGACGTCGCCCGCCGGAACCCGATCGGCGTGCCACTCCAACCGTCCTCGCTGGTGGTGCTGCACGGCTTCACCGCCGACGGCAACATCGCACTGGGCCGCATGACGGCGGCGCTCAGCGCCGACAGCCCGATCTCGCTCGAGATCTGGGACCCGATGTCCGGCCGCAGGATCGCCGACGTGCGGCCGTCGACGGCGCAGGACCTCAGCGCCTCACCACTCCTGTACGAGGGCCGCGACGTCCTCGTGTACGGGCTCGACGGCGCGCTGCCCGCCCGCTACCCGATCACCGTCCAGGGCTGGCGGGATGCCCTGTGCCGGCTCGTGGACCGCCCCTTCACCGATCAGGAACGGGCACTGCTGCCCGCCGGCGTCGACGACGAGCGGCCATGTGGATGATGGCCGCGTGACCGCGGTCGACCACACGCTCGCCACCCGGGTGGTGCTGCGGGTGCTGGACGCGACGGGCGAGCCGGTGGGCGCCGGGTTCCTGCTCGGCCCGGACGTGGTGGCCACGTGCGCGCACGTGGTGGCCGACGCGACCCGCACCGATCCGTACTCGGCGGTGCCGCCGGACGGCGCGGTGCGCGTCGACTTCCCGCTGCTGTCGGACGGGCCGGTTCGCTCGGCCCGGGTGGTGCGGTGGCTGCCGATCGCTGCCGACGGCACCGGCGACATCGCCGTGCTTCAGCTCGACGAGCCCGCGCCGCGGGGGGCGCGGATGCCGCCGCTGCGGCGCATCGACGCGCTGTGGGACCACCCGTTCCGCGTGCTCGGCTTCCCGGAGGGCCTGGCCGACGGGGTGTGGACGACCGGGCGGATCCGCGGCGAGCAGGGCACCCGCTGGTTCCAGCTGCAGGCCGCGGTCGGCGACCAGCCGATCGTCGGCGGGTTCAGTGGCTCGCCCGTCTGGGACGAGAGCACCGGCGCGGTCGTCGGGATGACGGTGGCCACCGACGCGTCCGGCGCCACGACGACGGCGTACCTGATCCCGATCGACCAGGTGCTGGGCGCCGACCCGGAGCTGCTTCCGTGCCCGTACCGCGGGCTGGAGCCGTTCGACGAGGAGCACGCCGACTGGTTCTTCGGGCGCGAACGCGACATCGATCAGGTCACGGCCACGCTGGCGCGCCATCCGCTGGTGACGGTGGTCGGACCGTCGGGTGCCGGGAAGTCGTCGCTGGTCAAGGCCGGTGTGATCCCGCGCCTGCGGGCCGAGGGGGCCGTGGTCGCCCAGCTGCGTCCGCTGCCCGGCCAGACCGCCGACCAGGTGCTCGCGACCGTGCCCGGCCGCGCCGACGTGCTCGTGGTCGACCAGTTCGAGGAGCTCGCGGGCGCCGAACCGGAGTTGGCGCAGCTCCTGCTGGAAGGGTTCGGCGAGCTGGTCGGGCCGCCGGAGGAGCGCACGGGCGTCCGCGTCGTGCTGACCTTGCGCTCGGCGTCGCTGGACCGGATCGCCGCCCCTGCGGTGGCCGGGCTGCTCGGTGCCGGGACGGTGCTGCTGCCGCCGATGGACCGCGGCCAGCTGCGCGACGCGATCGTGGCGCCCGCCGAGCGGGCGCCGGGGCTGACGTTCGAGGTCGGGCTGGTCGATCGCATCCTCGACGACGCGGCGGAGGAGCCGGGGCACCTGCCGCTGGTGGAGTCGCTGCTCACCGAGCTGTGGGAGCGCCGCTCGGGCGGTTCGCTGACCGTTGCCGCGTACGAGCAGGCGGGCGGCGTGGCCGGGGTCGTCGCCACCCACGCCGAGTCGATCATCAGCGGGTTCGCGGAGGCGGACCTGCCGCGGCTGCGGCGGCTGTTCACCTCGCTCGCCGCGCCCGACCGCGACGGGCGCTTCGTGCGCCGCCCGGTGCGCATCACGGAGCTGCCGGCCGATCTCGGACCGCTGGTCGGCCCGCTGGTCAGCGGCCGGTTGCTCGTGGTGGAGCGGGTCGGTGAGATCGAGCGCCTGCAGCTCGCCCACCAGGCGCTGATCGCGCACTGGCCGCGGCTGGCCGGCTGGCTGGACGACGACCGCTCCTTCCTCGCCTGGCGCGACCAGCTCGAGCAGCAGCGCGATCGCTGGGAGGCCACGAGCCGCGACGACGGCGCGCTGCTGCGGGGCACCGCGCTGGCCGCGGCGCAGGAGTGGCTGCCGCGGCGGATCGACGACGTAGCCGTGCCGGCGCGGGACTACGTGACCCGCAGCGTGTCCCGGCAGCGCCGCGAGGTGCGCCGCTGGCGCGTCGTCACGGCCGTGCTCGCCGTGCTCGCGCTGGCCGCGGGAGCGATGACCGTCGCCACCGTGATCAGCCGCGACGAGGTCGACCGGCAGCTCTCCGCCGCGAACGCGCAGCTGCTCGCCCAGACCGCGACCGAGCGCACCAGCACCGATCCCGCGCTGGCCACGCGGCTCGCCCTCACCGCCTACCGGCTCGACCCGGCGAACACGGCGGCCCGGGAGGCGGTGATGCGCCAGGCAGCGACCATGCGCTCGGTGGTGGGGATGACGAGCGGGTTGTCGGCCCGCCCGCTGACCGACGTCGCGGTCTCCCCCGACACCGGCATCATGCTGTTCGGCGACGAGCACGGCGTCGCCTTCACCGAGCCCGGCGCCGCGCAGCCGGTGCGCCACGATCTCGCCGGGTTCCCGAGCGACTTCCTGGCCGCCCGCGGGCCGAGCTCCCAGCCCCGCGTCGTCACCGCCGTCGCCGGCGACGGCAGCGTGCTGGCCTGGGACCTGGACGCGCCCGACCGGCACCGGGTGCTCGCCGGGCCGGGCTCCGCGACCCGCAACATCTTCCGCACGACCGACGACTCGCGGTTCGGGTGGCTGGACGCCGGGCGCCGGATCACGATCGTCGACAACCGCACCGGCGAGGTGCTCGCGAACCCGTCGTGGACGGTCGACCCGCAGGCCCGCGCGTTCGGCCTCACGCCCGATCCCGGGCTGATCACGCTGCGGGTCGGCCAGTCCTCGCTGTCGCCCGGGCAGCTGGAGCTGCGCTCGCTGGCCGATGGCGCGCTGGTGCGGAGCTATCCCGAGGGCCCCGTCGTCGTCCGCAACGGGACGTCGCTGCTGACCTGCGTCAACGACCAGCCCGGCTCCGGGCTGCGCTCCGTCGCCGTCGTCCAGGACCTGGCCACCGGGGCCGAGCAGCGCCGGATCGCCCTCTCCACGTCGTGCTCCATCGGGGGCCTCGGCCCGCGGGTCAGCGCCGACACGCGGCACCTCGTGCTGCCATGGGGAGGCACCCCGGGCAACGGTGTCGTCATGGCGCGGGTGGTGTCAATGGACGACGGCCGGGCGGCCGAGTACGCGCTGCCGCCCGACACGACCATCGCCCCCGCCTACAGCGCCGACCCGGAGGCGAAGACCATCGGCGACACGGTCGCGGTGCTGCCACCGACCGCGGACGGACCGACCGAGGCCGTCGGCATCCGGGCGACCGGCCTGCTGCGGCTGCGCGGCGTGCCGACCGCGATGGACCCGACGGTGGCGACCTACTCCGGTCCGCGACCGGAGTTCGTGTACACGCTGTCGGACGCCAGGGTCGGCCTGGTCGACGTGCGGACCGGCGCACGCACGGCCCGGACGTCGGAGCTCGGCCCGGAGATCTCGCTGGGCGGGTTCCTCGGCGACGACCGGTTCCTCGACGTGGTCGCCACGCTGCCGGACGCGTGGCGGCTCGACCGGTACGCACTGCCCGACCTCACCCCGGCCGGATCGCTGGTGGTGCCCCGCCCTGCCGGCGAGGGTGGCTACACGGCGATCGACGGAACGGCGGATCGCACGGTGCTGCTCGCCGGTGGCCGGCTGCAGGTGCTCGGCGAGGACGGCCGCCAGGTCGGCGAGCCGTTGGTGCTCGCGACCACCCCCGCGGAGCGGGCCTGGTTCCGCGGCACGGCGAAGGTGGAGGTCCGGCCCGGGCACCCGGACCAGGTGGCCGTGATCGGGCCGGGCGGGCTCGTCACGCTGTGGGACCTCACAGCCCGCCGCCGGATCGCCGACCTGCCCCGGCAGGACGTCCGCATGCCCGAGGAGATCGAGTTCAGCCCCGACGGCTCCCGCCTGGTGGCCCGCACCGCGGACGGGACGCTCGACACGTGGAGCGTCGAGCCGCCCGCGGTCGCGTACCCGCCGGTCCGGATCGGCGACGGCGCCACGCTCGCCGGGTACACCGCCGGTGGTGAGGTGCTGACCTACCGGCCCGTGGGGGGCGACGGCGTGGTGGTGTCCTGGGACGTCGCGAGCGGGCGCCCGACGGGCGAGCTGAACCACGGATCGCAGTTCACCCAGCCGAGCGTCGCCGAGAACGGCACCGAGCTGGTGCTGGCCGCCAGTCCCGGTTTCCTGCCGTGGCGCTTCCCCCTGGATCCGCAGCGGTGGGTCGATCAGCTGTGCCGGTTCTCCGACACCCCGTTCAGCCCGGCGGAGCGGGCCGGACTGCCGCCGGGCGTACAGGACGAATCACCCTGCGCCTGACCTGCTGGCGTGCCGTTCGCCACCTTGCGGGCGAACTCGTTATGACCCCGGCGCCGCGCGGACGAACATGGTGCCAATGAGTGTGGGAACCACCGTCGGACTGCGTTCGGAACGGGGCCCCGTGCTCGGGGCGGTGATGCTCGCGACGTCCCTCATCGCGATCGACTCCACGATCATCGCGACGGCGGTTCCGTCGATCGTCGCCGACATCGGCGGGTTCACGCAGTTCCCGTGGCTGTTCTCGATCTACCTGCTCGCGCAGGCGGTCACCGTGCCGGTGTGCGGCAAGCTCGCCGACCTGTTCGGGCGCAAGCCGGTGATGCTCGTCGGCATCGCGGTCTTCCTGCTCGGGTCGGTGCTGTGCGGGCTGGCCTGGAGCATGCCGGTCCTGATCGCGGCCCGCGTCGTGCAGGGCCTGGGAGCCGGCGCGATCGCGCCGATGACCGTCACCGTCGTCGGCGACCTGTACACGACCGCGGAGCGGGCCAAGGTGCAGGCGTACATCGCGAGCGTGTGGGCGGTGTCATCGGTGGTCGGCCCGACGCTGGGCGGGGTGCTGTCGGAGTACGCCTCGTGGCGGTGGATCTTCCTCGTCAACGTGCCGCTGTGCCTGCTGGCCGGCGCGACGATCATGCGCCGGTTCGCCGAGCGCGTGGAGCGCGGCGATCCGAAGATCGACGTCCGCGGCGCCGTCCTGCTCACCACCGGGCTCACCCTCGCGCTGCTGGCGATCCTGGAGGGCGGGCACAGCTGGGCGTGGCTGTCGGCGCCCGGCATCGCGATCGCGGGCACCGGAGTCGTGCTGCTCGTCGTGTTCGTGCTGCTGGAACGGCACGTCCAGGACCCCGTCCTGCCGCTGTGGGTGTTCCGGCGGCGCCTGCTGGTGGCCAGCGGGATCATCGCCACCGGCGCCGGGGCGATCCTGCTCGGACTCACCTCCTACATCCCCACCTACGTGCAGGTGGTGCTCGGCCACGGCCCGCTCGTGGCCGGGTTCGCGCTGGCCACGCTGCTGCTCGGCTGGCCCATCTCGGCGTCGCAGGCCGGGCGCATCTACCTCCGGTACGGCTTCCGGCGGTGCGTGCTGATCGGCACCGTCCTGACCGTCGCCGGCGTGGCCATGCTGCTCACGCTCGACCGTTCCACCCCGGTGCTCGCCGTCGCCGGCTTCTGCCTGGTCATCGGGCTGGGCATGGGCCTCACCGTCTCGCCCACGGTCGTCGCGTCGCAGTCCAGCGTCGGCTGGACCGAACGGGGCGTCGTCACCGCCAACAACCTGTTCCTGCGTTCGATGGGCAGCGCCGTCGGCGTCGCGGTGTTCGGCGCGATCGCCAACGCAACCATCGGCTCGAGCGTCAGCGACGCGCCCGGTGCCGGCGTCGATGCCGGGCTGTTCGCCGTCGCCATGGGCCGGATCTCGATCGGCCTGGTGATCGTCGCCGTCGTGATGCTGCTGGCGGCGACGCGCATCCCGGCCCGGGTCGTGGAGCCGCCGCGCACGCCGTGAGTGACTACGGGGCGAGCTTCCCCAATGGCATCGCCGCAGGATCCGGCCGCGCCGTCGCCTTCGGCTGCGCGTCGGCGGCCGCCACCACCGCGGCGGCCAGCGCGTCGTCGCACTTGCCGTCCATCGTGAGCTGCATGCCGGGCTCGTAGCCCGGCCAGTTCGGGTCGTCGACCTTGAACGCGATCGGCGAGTCCACCGGGATGCGGTAGTCGCACTCACCCATGCGGTCCTTCACGAACGCCTTGTGGGCGCCCAGCGCGACGGTCCGGCCGCCCTCGTCGAACAGCGTCGTGAACTGGAAGGCGATCTTGTCGATCCCGGGGTCGGACGTCATCTCGCACGTGTACGGGTTCATGCCGCTGACGTAGTTCGGGTTGCCACCACGATCCTTTGGCCGCGCCTCCAGCGCCGGCTTCAGCGCCAGGCACGGGTCCTTGCCGTACTCGCTGATCGTCGGCGTGGTCAGCCCGGCGGAGACCAGCGGCGGGTTCTTCAGCTTCGGCAGCAGCGCGGTCACGTAGTCGTCGGCGACGCTGCAGACCTTGTCCCGGGTCTCCTTCGCCGTCGTCTGCACGTCGATCTTGATGCCGAGCGGTTCCTGCACGGGGAAGAAGTACGCGCAGGACACGCCGAACGTCGGCGTGTTCGGGTCCTCCGGGGCCTTCTGCCGGTAGACCTTCGTGCCGTTCAGGTCACCCGACTCGTAGGACCGCGAGATGTAGGCCTCGAACGTCGTCGCCACGTCGATCGACCACGTGTGGTCGTCGCCGGCGTGGGTCAGCACGAGCTGGCACTTGTTGACCGTGCTCGTCGGCACGATGTACTGCCGCTTCCCACCCGTCGCGGCCTCGGCGCCCGCGACGTCGTGGACCGCGCACGGGTCCCACGTGCGCATCCGGGCGAGCGTGTCCACGAAGTCGCGGAACCCGTTCTGATAGGTCAGGTTCTGCGCGGCAGCCGGAACTGCGGAGCTCGGCTGCGCCATTCCGGCGACGAGGGTCGAGCATCCGCCGGTCATCAGCACGGCAGGGATGATCAAGGGCAGCAGGGCGTGGCGGAGCATCGTTTCCTGTTCACCGTGGGGAGCGGTACGCCCGTCACCGTATCCGGCGTCGATCAAGGTCGCCCGGCCGCTCCGGCAAACCCGCTCGCCGCCGGGCCGTTTCGCCAGCCAGGATGACTCCGTGACGGCGACGGGGACGGCGGGCTATCGCGCCGTGCTCGCGCTCCCCGGTGTCGGCCCGTTGACCGCGGTGGCGCTGGTGGCGCGCATCCCTCCGACGGCGGCAACCGTGGTGCTCACCCTGCACGTCGTCCTCGACCTGGGACTCGGCTACGGCGCTGCCGGGCAGGTTGCCGCGGCCGCCACGACCGGCAGCGCGATCGGGGCGCCGCTGCTGGGGCGGGTGATCGACCGGCGCGGGCTGCGCCTCGTGGTGGTGCTGACCACGGTCGCCGAAGGGGTGTTCTGGGCGGCCGCACCGACCCTCGACCATCCGTTGCTCGTCGCGGGCGCGTTCGCGGCCGGTGTGCTCGGCCTGCCCGTCTTCACCGTGGTGCGCCAGGCGCTGACGTCGATGGTGCCGGCCGACCAGCGCCGGCCCGCGTTCGCGCTCGACTCGATGGCCGTCGAGCTCACGTACGCGGTGGGACCGGCGGCCGGCACCCTGCTGGCCCTGCAGCTGTCCCCGACGATCGCGATGTGGGCGATCGGGGCGGCGTGGGTGGCGGCCGGGATCGCGCTGTTCGTGCTCGATCCGCCGGTGCGCGCGGCCGCCGGCTCCGCCGACGCGGAGAGCGGGCCGACGACGTGGTGGAGCCGGCAGCTCGCCGCGGTGCTGCTCGCGGCCGCCGCCACGACCTTCGTGGTGCTCGGCGCGGAGCTGGGGGTGCTGGCCGCGCTGCAGCACGCCGGCGATGCGTGGGCGTTCGGGCCGGTCATCGCCGTGTGGTGCCTGGCGTCGGTGGTCGGCGGCTTCCGCTACGGCGCCGCCCGGCGCGCCCTGCCCCAGGCGCTGCTCGTCGCGGCGCTGGCCGTGGCCACGCTGCTGATCGCGCTCGGCACGTCGTGGTGGGTGTTCGCGCTGCTCATCATCCCGTCCGGGCTGCTGTGCGCGCCGTCGTTCGCGGCCGGTACGGAACGCGCCGGCGCGCTCGCTCCGCCCGGCGCCCGCGGGCTCGTCATGGGCCTGCACGCCTCGGCCCTGACCCTCGGCTCGGCCGCGGGTGTGCCACTGGCCGGGCTGGTGGTCGATGCCG
This sequence comes from uncultured Actinomycetota bacterium, assembly GCA_963727745.1. GTDB lineage: Bacteria > Actinomycetota > Actinomycetes > Mycobacteriales > Pseudonocardiaceae > Pseudonocardia. The sequence continues at coordinate 894,881 of CAVSHL010000009.1, read as the reverse complement.
CCTCCCCGGCCGCCGCGATCGCGGTGGTCGCCGGTGTCGCGTTGCTGGCCGCGGGCGGTTCGGCGCTGCTGGGCCGGCCCGCAGGACTTGTGAACGTCTCGTGGAGGTTTCGCGCGCGAGGAGCCGGGCCCGTCGAGCGTCGGTAGCGTCGACTTAGTGACCGACGTGACCGACCGGCCCGTCCGCGCGCGCCCGAGGTACGTCCTCGCGGCGCTGTGGACGGCCGCCCTCGTCGTCGGCGTCCTGCCCGACCTGTTCGGCGGCCTCGACAGCTACCCGCCGTTCACGCAGGTCGTGGCGTTCCGGCCGTGGCTGGCGGCCGGCGCAGCCGTGCTCGCGCTCCTGCTCGGCGTGGTGACGGCGTTCCGCAGGCGCATGTGGCCCGTGCTCGTCGGGACGCTGGTCGTGGCGCTGACCGCGGGATTCGCGGTGCTGCCGCGGGCGATCGCCGCACCCGTACCCGTCGAGGGGCGGCCGCTCACCGTGATGGCCGCGAACGTCCTGCACGGCGATGCCGACCCGCAGGCGCTCGCCGCCGCGATCCGCGAGACCAGGCCGGACGTCGTCTCGCTGCCGGAGGCCGCAGTCCGCTTCGGACCGCGGATCGAGCCGCTCGTGACCCCGCTCGGCTACCGCGTGCTCGACACCGACGGCGCCGTGGGGGTGCTGGTGGCCGAGCGGCTCGGCAACGTCACCGCCCACGTGGGCAGCGAGTTCGGACTTGAGGCCTACGTCGAGGTCTCTGGTGGCGCGCTGGGAGATGTCACGGTCGTCGCGTTCCATGCTGCGTCGCCGGTGCGCGGCCGGATGGCGGCGTGGCGGGCCGATCTCGCGCTGCTCTCCCGGTGGTGCGCGGGACCGGGACGCGCGGTGATCGCCGGCGACCTCAACGCCACCCTCGATCACTCCGCGCTGCGCGCCGGCTCGGCGGGCTGCACGGACGCGGCCGCCGACCGCGGAGCCGGACTCGTCCCGACCTGGGGGCCGACCGCCCGCACCACCGTGTTCGGGCCGCAGATCGACCACGTGCTCGCGACCCCGGGCATCGATCCGTCCGCGTTCTCCGTGCGTGACCTGCCCGGCAGCGACCACCGGATCATCGTGGCCACACTGCTGGTCCGCTGAGGTCAGTGCGCGGTGGCGGCGGCCGCGGCGAGCAGGTCGGCGGCGCGCCGGGCACCCGGCGGCTCGCCCGCGGCCGCCATCTGCGACACCGTGGCCTGCAGCACCACGTTCACCGGCGTCGGCACACCGTGGCGGGCACCGAGGGCGACGATCTCGCCGTTGAGGTGGTCCACCTCCACCGAGCCCGCACCGCGCCGCAGGCTCTGCCGAGTGGAGCTGCCCTCGCGCGTCCGGCCGGGGACGGGCGCGATCTGCAGGTCGCCGCGCCGCTCGGCGTCCTCGTCGCGGCTCGCGACCGCGATGCCGGCGGCGGCGAGCACGCGTTCGCCCTCCGCCCGTGCCGCGCGCGCCAGCTCTCGGAGGTCGGGATCGTCCGGCGCGCAGGCTGCGTCGGCGGCGTTCAGCAGGTTCATGACGAGCTTGCGGTGCTTCCAGCGCATCACGGCCGGCTCGGGCTGCCCGCGGAAGCCGGCCGCGCCGAGATCGGCCACGATCCGCTCGGCCCGCTCGTCGACACCGTCGGGCCAGCGGCCCAGATCGAGCCGCCCGGGCGCCGGCGCGAAGCTGTTCACGACAACCCCGGGCTCGACCAGCTCGGCGGGGAGCACGACGCACATGCCGTAGACGTCGGTGAAGCCCGCCTCGTGGGCTCGGCGCTCGTTGGTCACGCCGTTCTGCGCGCACACCACCGGCACCTCGCGCGGCACGTCGCGCAGCGCGGCGACGGTGTCCTGCGACTTCACGCACACCAGCGCGACGTCGTCCGGCCGCCAGTCCGCCTCCGCCACGGCCGGCACCGCGATGGTGCGCGCCCGATCGGGCTCCTCCAGCCGCAGCCCGCCGGCCGCGAGCGCCGCGAGGTGGGCGCCGCGCGCGACCAGCAGGACGTCGGAACCGGCCTCGAACAGCCGCCCGCCGATGACGGCGCCGACCGAGCCGGCGCCGACGATCACGTACCTCACGCCTTCGCGACTTCCTCCGCGATCTCGTACGTGTTCAGCGCGGCGCCCTTGCGCAGGTTGTCGCCGCAGACGAACAGCTCGAGGGTGTTGGGGAAGTCCAGCGCCTGCCGGATCCTGCCGACCCACGTGGGGTCGCCCCCGACAGCGTCGGCCGGGGTGGGCCACTCACCGGCCGCCGGGTCGTCGCGCAGCACGATCGTCGGCTGCTCGGCGAGCACCTTGCGGGCCGCCTCGACCGACACCTCGCGGGCGAACGTGGCGTGCACGGCCAAGGAGTGCGTGGTCACCACCGGAACGCGCACGCAGGTCGCCGAGACCTTGAGCGCGGGGATCCCGAGGATCTTGCGCGCCTCGTTGCGGACCTTCAGCTCCTCCGACGACCAGCCGTCGTCCTTCAGCGAGCCGGCCCACGGCACCACGTTCAGCGCCAACGGGGCGGGGAACGGCGATGCCGACGCGTCCAACCCGGCGGCGGCGAGTGCCTCAGCGACGTCGCCCGCGCTCTTGCCGACGTCCTTGCCGGCCACTGCGGACAGCTCCGCCTGCAGCTGGTCGATGCCGCCCTGACCGGCACCGGACGCGGCCTGGTACGACGCCACGACCAGCGCCTCCAGCCCGAACTCGCGGTGCAGCGCGCCCATCGCCGCCATCATCGACAGCGTGGTGCAGTTGGGGTTGGCGATGATGCCCTTGGGGCGATTCGTCACCTGGTCGGCGTTGACCTCCGGCACCACGAGCGGCACATCAGGGTCCATGCGGAACGCCCCGGAGTTGTCGACCGCGACCGCACCGCGGGCGGCCGCGATCGGCGCCCACTCGGCGGAGACCTCGTCCGGCACGTCGAACAGGGCGATGTCGACGCCGTCGAACACCTCCGGCTCGAGCAGCCGCACGGTGACGTCCTCGCCGCGCACCCGCAGCACCTTGCCCGCGGAACGGGCGGACGCGACGAGCCGGATCTCCGACCACGGCACGGACTCGCGCGCGTCGATGATGTCGATCATCGTGGAACCCACCGCTCCGGTGGCACCCACGATCGCCAGAACGGTCATCGTCCGGTCCCCGCGTGCACGACGGCCTTCTCCGCGCCACCGAGCTCGAACGCCGAGTGCAGCGCCTTCACGGCGCCGTCGAGCTGCTCGACCCGGCAGATCACGGAGATCCGGATCTCCGAGGTGTTCATGGTCTCGATGTTGATGCCGGCGTTGGAGAGCGCCTCGCAGAACGTGGCCGTGACGCCGGGATGGTTGCGCATCCCCGCTCCGACCAGCGAGACCTTGCCGACCTCGTCGTCGTGGATGATCTCGCCGAAGCCGATCTCGGGCTGCACCGCGGTGAGCGCGGCCACGGCGCGCGGCCCGTCGACCTTCGGCAGCGTGAACGTGATGTCGGTGCGCTGCGCCGAGGTGCGGCTGACGTTCTGCAGCACCATGTCGATGTTGATGTCGGCATCGGCCACGGTGCGGAAGATGCGGGCCGCCATGCCGGGGGTGTCCGGCACGTCGGCCACGGTGATCTTCGCTTCGGACCGGTCGTGCGCGACCCCGGTGATGATCGCGTTCTCCAAGGGGATCTCCTCGATCGAGCCGGAGATGAGCGAACCCGGCTTCTCGGTGTAGGAGCTGCGCACGCGCAGCGGGACGTTGAATCGGCGGGCGTACTCGACGGCGCGCAGGTGCAGGATCTTCGCCCCGCACGCGGCCATCTCGAGCATCTCCTCGTACGTGATCGTGTCGACCAGCTGCGCGTCGGGCACGATCCGCGGGTCGGCCGAGTACACGCCGTCCACATCGGAGTAGATCTCGCAGACGTCGGCCTCCAGCGCCGCGGCCAGCGCGACCGCTGTGGTGTCGGAGCCACCGCGACCCAGCGTGGTGACGTCCTTCGAGTCCTGGCTCACCCCCTGGAAGCCGGCGACCAGCACGATCGAGCCCTCGTCCAGCGCGTCGCGCAGCCGGTGCGGGTTCACCTGCACGATCCGTGCGTCGCCGTGCTTGCCGGTGGTGACCATCCCGGCCTGCGAGCCGGTGAACGAGCGGGCGTCCACCCCGAGCGCGTGGATGGCCATCGCGAGCAGCGCGTTCGAGATGCGCTCACCCGAGGTGAGCAGCATGTCCAGCTCGCGCGGCGGCGGGGCCGGCGAGACCTGCTCGGCGAGATCGAGCAGGTCGTCGGTCGTGTCGCCCATGGCGGAGGCGACGACGACGACGTCGTTGCCCTCTTTGTGCGTGCGGACGATCCGTTCGGCGACCTTCTTGATGCGATCCGCATCCGACACCGACGAACCGCCGTACTTCTGCACGACGAGGGCCACCGCCGACCTCCTGCACTGGCGCCGCTCAACAGGGCGCCTTCGTTGGAGCGCTCCGGAGAGCGCTGGTCGGGACGTCAGCCTACCCGGGCAGCGCGGCGGCGCAGATCGGATTGACCTACGCCACAGTCCCTCGCCCGGCGGGTCCGCCAGAGCAGGACGGTGCTCGCGCCGATGCTGACGAGGGTGCCGAGGCTGATCCCGGCGCCCTGCAGCGCAGCCGCGGACGCGAGCGCTCCGGCGATCCCCACCTCTCGGACGAGATTCGACCGTTCCATGCGCAGCCCCGGCTCAGCCGATGCGACGCACCAACCGCACGACGATGCTGGTGATGATGAACCAGATGATCGCGGCGACGCCGTAGTTGAGGATCACCGACAGCTTCGGCTCGCTGTACTGGAACAGGTTGGAGAGGCCGAGGTCGAAGGTGCTCGCCAGGCTCGCGATGGTGCTGGCGAAGGTGTTCGCCGGGTTCGCGTCGAGCACGACGAGCACGATGTGGATCACGAGGATCGCGACGATGAGCAGGCCGATGATGCGCAAGAGAGCGGCCAGCATGTCGATGCCGCGCCGCGCCGTGGTTCCGACTGCCATGACGTCCTCCTCGAAACCTGCAACGGCCTGTTCAGGCCCCATCCTGGCATGATCACACCCCCGACGCAGACTCAACTCGCTTCCGCCGATCGGGTGACGTCCGGCCGAGGTGGGGTTGCGGCGCGGGCCGGGGATGGGGCTAATGTCGACGACGTGCGTGACATCTGGGGAGCTCTGCTCCTTCGCCGCCGCGGCGGGGTCTGACCGACCGGCCCCTCGTCGCGGGTTCTGGCGTGCGCCGGTCCTTTCCTGATCGGCCCACATCCCAGGAGCGACTCCCGTGAACCCGCCCGACGCTTTCGTGTCCACCGCCGCCAGCCGCCTGCGCACCCCCTCGCGGCCCGTGCCCGACACGCAGCCGCCGTGGAACCCGCAACGCGGATCCCATCTGCCCGTCCACCGCTACCGCCCGTTCCACGAGGTCGTGGAGCCGGTGTCGCTGCCCGACCGCACCTGGCCGGACAAGCGCATCACCACCGCCCCGCTGTGGTGCGCGGTCGACCTGCGCGACGGCAACCAGGCCCTGATCGACCCGATGAGCCCCGGCCGCAAGCGCCGCATGTTCGACCTGCTCGTACGCATGGGCTACAAGGAGATCGAGGTCGGCTTCCCCGCCGCGAGCCAGACCGACTTCGACTTCGTCCGCGAGATCATCGAGGACGAGGCGATCCCCGACGACGTCACCATCCAGGTGCTGACGCAGGCCCGCACCGAGCTGATCGAGCGCACGTACCAGGCCTGTGAGGGCGCGCCGCGGGCGATCGTGCACCTGTACAACTCGACGTCGATCCTGCAGCGCCGCGTCGTGTTCCGCTCCGATCGTCCGGGCATCTCCAAGATCGCCACGGACGGCGCGGAGGACGTGCTGCGCTTCAGCGAGAAGTACCCCGACACCGACTGGCGCTTCGAGTACTCCCCGGAGTCCTACACCGGCACCGAGCTCGAGTACGCCGTCGACGTCTGCAACGCGGTCAGCGCGATCTGGCAGCCGTCCCGCGAGGCGCCGATGATCGTCAACCTGCCGGCGACCGTCGAGATGGCCACCCCGAACGTCTACGCCGACTCGATCGAGTGGATGCACCGCCACCTGGACCGCCGCGACGGGATCGTGCTCTCCCTGCACCCCCACAACGACCGCGGCACCGGCGTGGCCGCCGCCGAGCTGGGCTACCAGGCCGGCGCCGACCGCATCGAGGGCTGCCTGTTCGGCAACGGTGAGCGCACCGGCAACGTCGACCTGGTGACCCTGGGCATGAACCTGTTCACCCAGGGCATCGACCCGCAGATCGACTTCTCCGACATCGACGAGATCCGTCGCACCGTCGAGTACTGCAACCAGCTGGCGGTCGCGGAGCGCCACCCGTGGGGCGGCGACCTCGTCTACACCGCGTTCTCCGGCAGCCACCAGGACGCCATCAACAAGGGCTTCGACGCCATGCGCGCCGGCGCCGCCGAAGCCGGCGTCGAGGTCGAGGACTTCGCGTGGGAAGTCCCGTACCTGCCCGTCGACCCGAAGGACATCGGCCGCACGTACGAGGCCGTGATCCGGGTGAACTCGCAGTCCGGCAAGGGCGGCGTCGCCTACATCATGAAGGCCGAGCACCAGTTCGACCTGCCGCGCCGGCTGCAGATCGAGTTCTCGCGGGCCATCCAGGAGGTCACCGACTCCGAGGGCGGCGAGGTCTCGCCGAAGGAGATGCGCGACGTCTTCGAGACCGAGTACCTGACCCGCGAGACCCCGCTGAAGCTCATCCGCCACCGCCTGACCAGCGACGGCGAGGGCACCGACGAGATCATCGCCACCGTGCGCGTCGAGAACGACCTGCACGAGATCAGCGGCAGCGGCAACGGCCCGCTCGCAGCGTTCGTCGACGCGCTGGCCGGCATCGGGTTCGACGTGCGCGTGCTCGACTACCAGGAGCACGCCATGTCCTCCGGCGACGACGCCCGCGCCGCCGCGTACGTCGAGTGCACGGTGGAGGACAAGGTCCTCTGGGGCGTCGGCGTCGACTCGTCGATCGTGAGCGCCAGCCTCAAGGCCGTCGTCTCGGCGATCAACCGGGCCCTGCGGTAAGTGGGCTCAGCCTTCCTGCCAGGGAAGGCCAGTAGGCGCTCCTGACCGTCCGCACCGGGTGCGGGTTCGACCGGATCGGCGAACCCCACCCGGGCCCGCGGATCCGACAACCCCGCCAGCGCGAACCCGAGCACGGCCTCGACCAGGTCGGACTCGAAGCGGACCGGCACGCCCACCCGGCTGCCGATGTCCCAGGTGCGCGCGAGGGTGTCGAGGGTCATCGCCTCCACGAACACGGCCAGCGGGACGGTGCCGAACCCGGCCGGCTCCACGACACGGGGTTGCTCCACTCGCCGCCACGGGATTTGCCGCCCGGCGCACACTTCTTTTTTAGATGATGGCAATCATCTAAAGTCGGCGCATGCCCCGCTCCTCGCGCGCCGACACCGCACGCCACCACGACGAGATCGTCGACGCCGCGTCCCGGCTCTTCCGCGCCCGCGGCGTCGCCGGCGTCGGCGTGCCCGAGGTGATGGCCGAGGCCGGGCTCACCCACGGCGGCTTCTACCGCCACTTCCCGTCGAAGGACGCCCTCGCCGCGGCGGCGGTCGAGGCGGCCTTCGCCCAGCGCGCCGACCGGGTCCGGCAGCTGCACGACCAGCACGACGGTGATCCCGTCGCGACGCGCGCCGCGTTCGTCCAGCAGTACCTGGCGAGCACCCACCGCGACACCCCGGGGCAGGGTTGCCCCAACGCCGCGCTCGCGGTGGAGGTCGGCCGCGCGGAGCCCGACAGCGCGGTCCGCGCCGCGTACGCCACCGAGGTGCGGGCCTCCGTCACGCGGCTCGCCGAGCTCATCGAGCAGGGCGCTGACCAGCGCGAACGCGAGGACGCGGCGCTGCGCGACCTCGCCGCGCTCGTCGGGGCCGTAGTGCTCGCCAGGGCCACCGCGGGGCACGAGATCTCCGACCGCGTGCTCGACGCCGTCCGCGAGGGACTGCTGTGACGCACCCCGGCCGCACCCTGCTCGTCGTCTCCGCGGCGGCCTCCCTGTCGAGCCTCGACCTGTTCATCGTCAACATCGCGTTCCCCGCGATCCGGGCCGACTTCCCCGGCAGCGATCTCGGGCAGATGTCGTGGGTGCTCAACGGCTACACGGTCGTGTTCGCGGCGTTCCTCGCCGTGGCCGGCCGGCTGGCCGACCGCTTCGGGCACAAGCGCGTGTTCCTCGCCGGGCTCGCCGTGTTCACGGTCGCCTCGGCGGCCTGCGCCGTGGCGCCATCCGTCGGGTTGCTCATCGCCGCTCGCTCCGTGCAGGCGCTCGGCGCGGCGATGGTCACCCCCACGTCACTGTCGTTGCTTCTCGTCGCGTACCCCGCGGACCGCCGCGCCCACGCCGTCGGCATCTGGGCATCGATCGGCGCCGTCGCGGCGGCGCTCGGTCCGCCGCTGGGCGGGTTGCTGGTGGAGCTCTCGTGGCACTGGGTGTTCCTGGTGAACCTGCCGGTCGCGCTCGCCGCGCTGGTCGCCGGCCGCCGCGTGCTCGTCGAGACCGAGCGCGTCCGCACCGAGGTCCCCGACATCGCCGGCGCGGTCGGACTGGTGATCGGTGTCGGTGCGCTCGCGTGGGCGCTGGTGCGCGTGCCCGACACCGGATGGCTCGATCCGCAGGTCACGGTCGGCCTGGTCGTCGCGCTCGCCGGACTCACCTTCGTCGTGGTCCGGGCCCGGCGCCATCCCGAGCCCGCACTGGATCTCGCCGTGCTCGGGCACCGTTCCGCCGCGCTCGCCGCGACCGCCATGCTCGTCTTCTCGGCCGGATTCGCCGCGCTGCTCGTCGTCAACGTGCTGTTGTTGACCGGCTCGTGGCAGTACTCGGCGCAGCTGGCCGGCCTCGCGCTCATGCCCGGTCCGCTCGTGGTGGTCGTGGTCGCCCGGTTCTCCGGGCGGCTGCAGGGCCGGTTCGGCATCGGGTGGGTCGTTGCTGCCGGCGGCCTGGCCTTCGCCGCCGGTACCTCGTGGTGGGTCCTGCGGGCAGGCCAGGAGCCCGACTTCCTCGGCGTGCTCCTCCCCGGCCAGCTCGCCACCGGGCTCGCCGTCGGGCTGATCCTGCCGGCGCTGTCGTCGGCCGTGGGCACCTACCTGACGCCTGCCCAGTGGGGATCGGGATCGTCGCTGATCAACACCGCCCGGCAGATCGGCTCGGTGCTGGGGATCGCCGCGGTCGTCACCATCGTCGGCACGGCGTCGACGGGTACGGCGGAGGATCTGCCGCTGCTGCGCCACGGCTGGGTGTTCCTCGGCGCCACCGGTCTCGGGGCGGCCGTGCTGGGCGCCTGCCTCGCGTTCGCCCGCTACCCGGCGCCCCGTCCGGTCAGCCCGCCGCTGCCAGTTCCCGACCCTCGCTGAAGAACGCGGCCAGCACGTTGTGGTCCGCCACCTGCTCCATCGTGCGGACCGCACCGAAGGGGACGTTCCAGAACTCGCCCTCACGCAGCGTCCACGGCCCCACGTACGCGTACGGGCGCGGGATGGCCGCGTCGCCCGGCGACACCCCGTAGTTCACCTCGCCGACGGAGATCGAGAGATCGAAGTGCTCCGGCCAGAGCACCGGGTCGACGTCGGGGGCGAACGTGCGCAGCGCCGAGTCGCCGCGCGCGAACCATTCCGCGACCAGCCCGGCGGCCGCGTCCTCGACGCGCAGCTGGTCATCCGGGCCCAGCTCGGCGCCGTCGTGGTAGAGCCCGTCCGGGGCGCCCACGTCGACCCCGGCCGCCTCCGCCAGCGAGCGGCACGTGCCGGTCAGCGGGGCGCGCCCGGTGCCCCACACCAGCTCGGCGCCCTCCACCCGCAGGCCCGACGCCACGGCGCCGAACCCCCCGGGCGTGGCCTGCAGCCGGATCGTCCCGATGGCCCGGTGCTGCGGGCCGGCGATCACCAGCTCCGCCACCGCGTGCAGGGCCCGCCGCGTGCGCGCGATCCGCTCGTTGTCCACACCCGGATGGTCTCAGGTGGGCAGGTCGAACTCACCCGCCACCGCACCGGCGAGGAACGCCGTCCACGCCTGGGCCGAGCAGTCCTGGCCGATCGTGCGGGCGGGGTCCTTCGCGTCGCGGATCGTGGCCGAGCCGTCGCCGTGCAAGCCCACCTCGACACAGTTCCCGCTGCAGCAGAAGCTGCTGATCCGGTACGTCGTCATCAGGTCGATACGTCCTTCGCCCGCGTCTGGTGGATGTCCCGGAAACGATCGATCTCGGCCCTGGATACGTCGGGATCATGCGCGGCGACGAGGAGGTCTCCGAACACTGCGCGATAGGTCTCGACATCGCTCGCCGCGTCGAGATGGGCCAGCCCGGTGTGCCCCTCGAGATAGGCCACATCGCTGCCCGCGCCCGGCGGGAACTCCAAGACCCCGAAGGCGCCGGCGTGCCCGCGCCGGGTACCCGCGGAGAACGGCAGGATCCGCACGCTGACGTTGGGCCGCAGCATCATCTTGGCGAGATGGTCGAGCTGTTCCACCATGATCGCCGGCGAGCCGACCACGCGATGCAGCACCGACTCGTCGAGCACCAGCGAGAAGAACACCGGCGACTCGGTTCGCAGCAGCACCTCCTGCCGTCGCCTGCGCAGCTCGAGCAACGGCTCGAACTCCGACTCCTCGCGCTCTCCGCGCGCGGCGTCCAGCACCGCCCGCGAGTACCGAGGGGTCTGCAGCAGGCCGTGGATCCACGCCATCTCGAAGGCCGCCACACGGAGTGCCTCGGTCTCGAGTGCGGCATGGCGCACGGACAGGTCGACCGCGACGTCGTGGGGCAGCCCGACGACCAGCGGCTCCCACCAACCGTGCTCCCGCCCGTCGTGCACGAGCCGGAGCAACATCTCCCGCTCGGTGTCGGAGGAGACGCCGTAGATGCGTATCAACTCCTGCACGTCCGGGATCTTCGGTATGCCCTTGCCGTTCTCGAGCCGGGAGATCTTGGAGGTGGAGCAGGTCATGCGGACGGCGACGTCGTCGAGGGTCAGGCCGCTGCGGGTGCGCAGACGCCGCAGCTCGGCACCCAGCCTGCGCCGGGAGCCGAGGGGCGACTGCGTTGTGGCCATTGCTCCGTCCGGGGTGCTGCGTCGGTTTGCAATTGCATGATGCACCTGCGTCAGGCAATCTCATCACCAGGAGCGGTGTAACGGAAGTCACCACGCCGCTGCTGCCTTTTCCTCGGTTCCGCACGGGTCACCCCCAACCGGAACCGCCCGTCCCGGCTCGACCGGGACACCACACACGTCCGGCGAACCCGCCGGTCGACAGGAAGGGGAAGGGAGGGTGATCGCAATGATCACCTACATCGCGATCGGAATCGGGTTATTGGTCGTCGTAGCCATCATCGTCGGAATCGTCGATGCGGCGCAGGCGTCCCAGTGGCGCACGGTTGCCCGGGAGCGGCGGGAGCGTTGGGAGTCCCGCCAGCGGCAGTACCACGGGTACGACAGCGGCAGCCACGCCATCGACGAGGAGGACGACGACTGATGTCTTCGCTCGTCAGCACCCGGATCCGGTCGTCGCGCCCCTAGCAACTACAGGGCGCGGCGACCGGAGAGGGCACGGCCGAGCGTCAGCTCGTCCGCGAACTCCAGATCGCCTCCCATCGGCAGGCCCGACGCCAGCCGGGTCACCGACAGGCCAGGGAAGTCCCGCAGCAAGCGCACCAGGTACGTAGCCGTCGCCTCCCCCTCGGTGTTGGGGTCGGTCGCGATGATCACCTCGGCGACGTCGGTCTCATCCGCCGCCGGGCCCGTGCCACCGAGCCGGGCCAGCAACTCCCGGATCCGCAGCGAATCCGGCCCGATCCCCGCCAGCGGATCCAGTGCCCCGCCCAGCACGTGGTAGCGGCCCTTGAACTCGCGCGTGCGCTCCACGGCGAGCACGTCCTTCGGCTCCTCGACGACGCAGACGATCGTCGGGTCGCGCCGGGCGTCGGCGCAGTAGCGGCACCGCTCCCGCTCCGACACGTTGCCGCAGACCTCGCAGAACATCACGCCCTGCTTGACCTTCTGCAGCACGTCCTGCAGGCGCGTGACATCCACCGGATCGGCCGCGAGCAGGTGGAACGCGATCCGCTGGGCACTCTTCGGCCCCACCCCGGGCAACCGCCCGAGCTCGTCGATCAGATCCTGAACCGGTCCTTCGAACACCGTGGTCGCGCGCGCCTAGCCGAGGCCCGGGAAGCCGCCGCCGAGCGCGCCGGCGAGCGGGCCCATCTTCTGCTGCTGCAGCGCGGCCGCCTTCTGCGCGGCGTCCTGGAAAGCACCCACGACCAGATCCTGCAGCGTGTCGACGTCCTCGGGATCGACGACCTTCGGATCGATCGTGACGGACCGGATCTCCTGCGCAGCGGTCATCGTGACCTGCACGAGCCCGTTGCCCGCCTGCCCGGTCACCTCGGCCTCCGCCAGCTCGGCCTGCGCGGCCAGCAGCTGCTGCTGCATCGCCTGCGCCTGCTGCAGGATCATTTCCATGTCGGGCCCACCCGGTTGCACCTGCGGTCTCCCTCGGCCGTCGCATCACCGGGACGCGTCCACGCTCCCGGCTCTACTGCCAGGGTAGCCGTGCGAGGGTGGCGGGCGTGCGCCGCGCCACTCACCGCCCGTTGCTGGCGATGCTCGCCGCGACCTGCGTGGTCGCGTGCTCCGGCGCGGCCCCCGCACCCGCCCCGGACCCGGTCGTCCCCACGTCTGCGCCGCCGCCCGTGCAGCGCGTCGTCGTGCTCGACCCCGGCCACAACGGCGGCAACTACGCCGGCCGCGCCGACATCCGCCGACCCGTCCCGGACGGGCGTGGCGGCACCAAACCGTGCAACACCGTCGGCACCGAGACGAACGCCGGCTACGCCGAGCACGCCTTCAACTTCGACGTCGCGAAGCGCGTCGAGGCCCGGCTCGTCGCCGCCGGGATGCGGGTGGTGCTCACCCGGCCCGACGACGCCGGCGTCGGGCCCTGCGTGGACGCCCGCGCCGCGGCCGCCGACGCGGCCGGCGCCGACGCGTTCGTGTCGGTGCACGCGGACGGCTCGCCACCGGCCGACCACGGCTTCCACGTGGCCTACTCCGAACCGCCGCCGGACCCCGCGCAGGCCGGACCCACGCGGGCGCTGGCCACGGCGCTGCGCGACGCGATGCGCCGTGCGGGGTTCGGCGTCTCGACCAACCGCGGCGCCGAGGGCCTGTCCGGGCGCCCCGACCTGGCCGGGCTCAACCTGTCCCATCGCCCGTCCGTGCTGGTGGAGTGCGCCAACATGCGCAACACCGAGGAAGCCGCGCTCGCATCCACACCGGAGGGCCGCGACCGCTATGCGGCGGCGATAGCCGACGGGATCCTCGCGTTCCTCAGGCCCTGACGCCGCCTACCGAGGGTCGAGCTTCTGCGCGCCCAGCGAACTCGACAGCAACCGCATCGCCGCCTCCTCCGGCCCGTTGCGCTCCGGCTCCGGCATGTCCGGTGGGGCGGCCGAATCGGTCATCGGGTCGGCGGAGTACTCGTCGTCCTCGGGAGGTTCCTCGTCCTCCGGCGGCTCCGGCGGCAGCGGCTCGTCGTCGGCGGCAGGTGGGGCGGCCGGGCGCTGCGGCCGCTCAGCGGCGGGCGACTGCTGGGCGGACGGCGGCTGCTGCGTGGACGGCTGCGCGGCGGCCGCGGGCGGGGCCTGCCGGCGTTGCGGCACCTGGCGCTGCGCCGCCGGCCGCTGCGGGGCTGCCGCGGCCGCTCGGGCCGGCGCGCCGGACGGGCTGTCGCCGGACTCGCAACGGACCGTCCACCGCACCCCCAACACATCGTGGAGCGCGGCGGAGACGACGTCGGCGTTGCGGCTCTCCGACAGCCGCTTCGCCAGCGATGGCGCGCCGATGCCGAGCACCAGCGTGTCGCCGTCCAGGGCGCGGACGGTGGCGTTGACCAGCATCGCCTCGATGCTGCGACTGTGGCCGCGGGCCGCGGCCAGCACCTCCGACCACACGCGGCGCACGGCGGCGGCGTCCAGATCGGTGCCGCGGCCGGGGGGTGGCGCGGCCGGCGGCTCCTGAGCCGCCGGGGCAGGCGGGGTGGCACGCTCCGGTTCGGCCGGCCGGTTCGCGGCCGGGCGCGCGGCGGCCGGCTGGTCGACCCGGACCGGGCGCTCGCGGGGCGTCGGCTCCGCCGGACGGGCCGGCGCGGGCGGGGCCGCTGGTGCCACGTCGGGAGCGGCCCGCTCCGGCGCGGGCGGGGCAGCCGGCGGCGAACTGCTCGCGGCCGGGCGTTCCGGGGCGGGGCGCTCAGTGGCCGGGGCTTCCGTACGGGCCGGCGGCTCGGGCGCCTGGCTCGGCCGGCGGAAGGCGCGCTTGGCCGCCTCGCCCGCGTCACCGGTGAGGTCGCCGTCGACCGTCGTGGCCGGACCGGCCGCGATGTCGTTGCGCCGTTCCAACCGCTCGAGCCGCTCCAGCAGGCCGGCCTCCGCCGGAGTGGCCGCCGGCAGCAGCATCCGGGCGCAGAGCAGCTCCAGCAGCAGGCGCGGGGCGGTGGCGCCGCGCATCTCGATCAGTCCGTTGTGCAGGATCTCGCAGTAGCGGGTGAGGGTGGCGGCGCCGAGCCGGTCGGCCTGCTCGACGATGCGCGTCAGCTCGTCCTCCGCGATGTCGATCAGCCCGCGGTTCGCGGCCTCCGGAACGGCCTGCAGCAACAGCACGTCACGGAGGCGCTGCAGCAGGTCGGAGGCGAACCGGCGGGGATCGTGGCCGGCCTCGACGACCCGGTCGACCGTCTCGTAGACGACGGCCCGATCGCCCGCGGCCAGCGCGTCGACCATGTCGTCGATGAGTGCGACGTCGGTGACGCCGAGCAGCGACATCGCGCGCTCGTACGTGACACCCTCCGGCCCGGCGCCGGCCAGGAGCTGGTCGAGCACGGACAGCGAGTCGCGCGCCGATCCGCCACCGGCCCGTACGACGAGCGGGTAGACCGCGGGCGCGACCGTGACGCCCTCGTCGGCGCAGATGCCCTCCATGAGCTTGCGCAGGGTGCCGGGCGGGATCAGCCGGAACGGGTAGTGGTGGGTGCGCGACCGGATGGTCGGCAGCACCTTCTCCGGTTCGGTGGTCGCGAAGACGAACACCAGGTGCTCCGGCGGCTCCTCCACGATCTTCAGCAGGGCGTTGAAGCCCTGCGTGGTGATCATGTGCGCCTCGTCGACGATGAACACGCGGTAGCGCGACTCGGCCGGCGCGAAGAACGCCCGGTCGCGCAGCTCGCGGGTGTCGTCCACACCGCCGTGGGAAGCGGCGTCGAGCTCGGTGACGTCGATGTTGCCGGGGCCACCGGGCGCCAGCGAGATGCACGACGGGCACACCCCGCACGGATCAGGCGTGGGCCCGAGCTCGCAGTTCAGCGAGCGGGCGAGGATGCGCGCGCTGGAGGTTTTGCCGCAGCCCCGTGGGCCGCTGAACAGGTACGCGTGGTTGATCCGGCCCGCCTCGAGCGCGACCCGCAGCGGTTCGGTGACGTGCTCCTGCCCGACGACCTCCGCGAACTTCGCCGGGCGGTACTTGCGGTACAGAGCCAGCGCCATCCTTGCCTGCCTCCTGCGTCGGCTTCCGTGCCTCAGGTTGCGAGGCTACCGACCGGGACGGACACCACCTCGGCGTGGGGCGCTCCGGGCGGCGCTATCCCGCTATCGAACCCCGAACGCCGAACTGGGCCTGGTCCGCCGCTGCCCGGCCGGCCACCCAGCCCGCGTCGTTCGACACCGAGAAACCCTTCTTCACCGTGCTGGGAAACAGCTCCTCGAGGAGGGCGTCGGTCGCGTCGGCCCGAGCGGCGAGCACCGGGAGCAGCCGGTCCTCCGTCGGTGCCGCGACGCCGACCGGGGAAACCTGCCCGATCTCGACGCCGACCTCCGCGGTGACCGCGGAATCAGCGGCGGCGAGCCGCTCCCCGATCCGCGTCGCGTAGGAGAGCAGGAACGACTGGCGGAACGACTTCGTGCGAGAGGTGCCCGTACGGGTGGTGTGGCGGCCCTCGGCGAGCATCGCGCGGTTGGCCTGGACGAGCAGCGATGTGGTGAGCAGCTCGATCGCGTCGAGATCGGAATCGGCGCCGATGACCGTGGCGAAGCCGATGCCGCTGGTCCAGATCGTGCGCGCACGGTTGGCCGTGGCCACCTCCTGCACGAGCAGCGCCTTCGCGTCGAGGTAGGGCGCGTCGAGCCAGATCCGCCGCCCGGACACGACCGGCGCGTGGCCGCTGTCGTGCTCGAGCACCGCCTGGTGCAGGGAGTAGCGGCTCATCAGCTCCTGCGCCTTCGCCGACAGCGCCTCCGCCTCCTCGGGGAACTGGGTCGACTCGGCCTTCGCGAGCAACGCACGCACCTTCGCGAGCGCCTTCTGATCGACCTCGCCGACCTCCGGTCCGGCCCGGTGCCGGCTCTCCCCCGGCAGCGGCAGCAACCGCTCGAACACGGGCAACCGGCACACCAGGCTCAGCGCCTGCAGGACCGCATGCAGCCCGGCCCGCCGCTCGAGACCCGCGCGAGCACGCCAAGCACGCACGTGCGACTCACCCACCGGTAGATCGACCGCGCCCAGCCCGTCGACCTGAGCGCGCCAGCGCGGATGCGTGGTGGCTGCCGCGTAGCGCCGGGACTCGACCACGACCGCCTCGGCCACGAACCCGGCGATCGTCGCGTCCGTGCGCCGGCGCGTGATCTCGACGAGATCCACCGGCTGCCATCCCCGCCGCCACATCTCGCCGACCATCGTGGCCACCGCCGTGTCGGTGGCGAGGTCGAGCTCGCCGCCCACGATGCCGAACTCCGCCACCAGGCTCCCCGCGTGCGCGTCGATGTCGGCGCAGGTGCACACGGCAGCACGGCGGATGCCGTCGATCATCGCCTCCCGACGGACGGCCCGATCGTCGGCGCCGCGGAAGCCTGCAGACTCGGCGCCGCGCCCGGGCGGGCCGGCGTTGCGCCCGCGCGCCTTCTGCTTGGCTGCCCGCTTCTCGCGGTTGCGGCGGCTCATGGAAGACAGTGTGCCGGGTGGGTCCGACAGTTCCGACTACCTACGTGCGAGGCCGCGGTTCACCACCGCGTAGGCCACCTCGATTAGGACCACGGCGATCGCGGCGACGAGGAGGGCGATCACCATCGTCGGGCCGTGGTCGGGATCGAGCAGCCAGAACTGCCGGCCGAAGAAGATCGGCAGGAACAGCGCCCAGCAGAACGCGCCGATCGACGCCGCGATCATCGCCAGCTTCCACCAGGCGTACGGCCGCGCGACGACGGCGAGCACCCAGGTCGCGACGAGGTAGAGCGTGACGACCGCGGCGGTGCTGTGCTGCATCTCCGTCGCGGTGGTGTCGATCCTGGCGATCACGTAGGTGGTGACCGTGGCCGCCCCGGCGATCACGCCGGAGGGCAGCGCGAGCCGCAGCACGCGGCGCACGAAGCCCGTGCGGGCCCGTTCGGTGTTGGGGGCGAGCGCCAGGAAGAACGCCGGGATGCCGATGGTGAGCGAGCCGATCAGGGTGAGGTGGCGCGGCAGGAACGGGAAGGGCACCGCGATGATCCCGATGGAGATCGCCAGGAAGACCGAGTAGACGGTCTTGGTGAGGAACAGGTTGGCGACCCGCTCGATGTTGCCGATCACGCGGCGGCCCTCCGCGACGACGTGCGGCAGCGTCGCGAAGGAGTTGTCCAGCAGCACGATCTGCGCGACCGCGCGGGTGGCCGGGCTGCCAGAGCCCATCGCCACGCCGATGTCGGCGTCCTTGAGCGCGAGCACGTCGTTCACACCGTCGCCGGTCATCGCCACGGTGTGCCCGCGCGACTGCAGCGCGCCCACCATGTCCCGCTTCTGGGCGGGCGTGACCCGGCCGAACACCGTGCCGCCCTCCAGCGCGTCGGCCAGCGGCTCGCGGTCGGCGGGCAGCTCACGGGCGTCGACGGGGGCGTCGGCGCGCGGCAGCGCCAGCGATTGCGCGACCGCCCCCACCGAGCGCGCGTTGTCGCCGGAGATCACCTTGACCTCGACGTCCTGCTCGGCGAAGTAGGCCAGCGTGCCGGCCGCCTCCGGCCGCACCCGCTGCTCGAGCACCACCAACCCGGCCGGGACGGCCGCGGCGAGATCGACGTCCGGGTGCACCGTGGCCGCGACGCGCACCAGCAGCAGCACCCGCAACCCGCCCGCGCCGACCTCGTCGGCGGCCGCGCGCTCCGGGCTGCCGGCGGGCAGCAGCACGTCGGGTGCGCCGAGCAGCCAGTGCTGGTCGCCGGCATCAGCACCGAAGCTCGCACCGCTCCACTTGCGGGCCGACGAGAACGGGACGGTCGCCGTGACCGTCCAGCCCGGGTCCGTGCAGCGCTCCGCGACCGCGGCGAGGCTCGCGTTGGGGCGCGGATCGGCGGCACCGAGCGCGCCGAGTGCGCACCGCAGGTCTGCCTCGACGTGCCCATCGAAGGGGCGCACCTCGGCCAGGCGCATCCCGTTCTCGGTGAGGGTGCCGGTCTTGTCGGCGCACACGACGTCGACGCGGGCCAGCCCCTCGATCGCCGGCAGCTCCTGCACCAGGCACTGGCGGCGGCCCAACCGCACCACTCCGACCGCGAACGCGATGCTGGTCAGCAGCACCAGGCCCTCGGGAACCATCGGCACCAGCGCGGCCACCATGCCGACCAGCGCCTCGTCGATCGCGGAGCCCTGGGTGCGGATCTGGCTCCAGATGATCAGGATCGCCGCCGGCACGAGCAGGTACGTGATCACCTTGAGGATCGTGTTGATGCCGTTGCGCAGCTCGGAGCTCACCAACGTGAAGCGGCTGGCCTCCTCGGCCAGCTGCGCCGCGTAGGCCTCGCGGCCCACCTTCGTGGCGCGCTGGGCACCGGTGCCGACCGTCACGAAGCTGCCGGACAGCAGCTTGTCGCCCACCAGCTTGAGCACCGGATCGGACTCCCCGGTGAGCAGCGACTCGTCGACCTCCAGGCCCTCGGCGGCCAGCACCACCCCGTCCACGACGATCTTGTCGCCGGGCCCCAGGTCGATCACGTCGTCGAGCACGACGCCGCTGGGCGCCATCTCGACGATCACGCCGTCACGGCGCACCCGCGGACGTGCCTCGCCGACGATCGCCAACCGCTCCAGCGTCCGCTTCGCCCGCAGCTCCTGCACGATGCCGATCAACGTGTTGATGATGATCACGAAGCCGAACAGACCGTCCTGGATCTCCCCGACGACCAGGATGATCACGAACAGGACGCCGACGATCGCGTTGAAGCGGGTCAGGACGTTGGCCCGGACGATCTCGCCGACGCTGCGGCTCGCCCGCGCCGGCACGTCGTTGGTCTTGCCCGCGGCGATCCGCTGCGCGACATCGTCCGCGGTCAAGCCCCGGACAACGTCGACATTCTGCTCAACTGTGGACACGCCACCGGAGACTACGCAATACGGACATGGGCCCGTCAGTTGCTCTCAGGACACACCTGCCTGAGACACGAAGGGGACCCCGCGCACCCGCCAGAGCCCGTTGACCCTTGCTGCCTTCCGGCCCTGGGGGAGTTCACAGGATGGACGCCGCGCGGGGTCCGTGGACCAGTGTAGTGGGGTCGCAACCCGTGTGAACCACCCGGCTATGCTCGTCGACGGAGGATTCGCCTAGTGGCCTATGGCGCACGCTTGGAAAGCGTGTTGGGTTCACGCCCTCAGGGGTTCGAATCCCCTATCCTCCGCAGGTCAGACGGGGTGCGCCGGATTCGGCACACCCCGTCTGCTGTCTTCAGGGGCAGTTCCGGTGAGGGTCCCCGATGAGGAGGGCGTGGTGCAGGCTCACAAGGTGGGCCGGCTGCGGATGCCGACCGGGCGGCTCATCGCCGCCGATGGTCGCCAGGCCAGCGGAGGCCGTCAGCCTTCACCGTCGTGCTGCCGTCCGCGCGCCATCCGGTGACGGTGGCGATCGCCACCGATCGGTCCGAGAGCCTGGTGACGCGGATCAGGGCGCCTTCCGGCAGCACCGGACGATGCCGGTGAAGACCGCCGCCGCCCCGCCGGCGGGCAAACGCCGCTCCAGCTCGGCCCGCAGCCAGCACCGCAGCTCGGCAAGCGTCCAGCGCCCTGAGTCGACGGCGCTCGTCGCGTTGCTCTGGCTCAGCAGGTAGTCGGTGAGGGTGGCGGCGTTCATCGACACCTCGTGGTCGAGGTGCTGCTCCCCGACGTATCGGAAGCCGGCGGCCGCGGCGGCGTCGGCGTCGAACTGGCTGCGCCGGGCCGGCGCCGGTAACCGAGTCCGGTAGGTGTCGACGAGCCAGGCGGCGCAGTCGTCCGCCCCGACCAACCGGCCGGCGAAGTAGTCGGTGTAGACGGCGAGCGCGCCACCGGGGACCAGCACTCGCGCGGCCTCGGCCAGCATCGCCTGCTGGTCGAACCAGTGGAACGCCGCCGCCGTGACCACCAGCTCCGCCGACGCGGTGGCCAGCGGGAGCCGTTCGGCCGCTGCCTGCACGTAGTGCACCCCGGCCGACGGCGCCGCGGCTCTCAGCATCGGGCGCGAGACGTCCAGTCCTACGACCTGGTCGGCGATCGCGACCAGCGCCCGCGAGGACATGCCCGTCCCGCAGCCGACATCGACGGCTCTGGCGAGCGGCAGCTGGAGGTCGAGGCACCGGGTAGCGGCAGCGATCGCCGCGGGGTGGTAGTCGGGCCGCGCCCGTGCATAGTTCTCGGCCGTTTCCGCGCCGAGGAACGGGTTCCACTCCGACACTGCCTGCACGCTACCCCGCGATCAGCAGATGATCACGCCGTCGAACGAGCGAGCCGAAGCCGGTGCGGAACTCGTGGCCTCCTCGTTCGGCGAGGCCTGCTGGCTCACACACCTCGGCGCAGGGTCGCGGCGTACGCGGTGGAAAGTGCAGCGAGCTACCTCAGATACCCCGGCGGCCGGCCCTGACCAGCCGCCGGACGATCACGACCACGCCGACGACGATCGTCCCGATCATGACGACGTTCCTCGTCGTGGCCCAGCCGGAGCCGTCGAACCCGGCCAGGTGCCCCACCAGCCACAGCGCGACGCTCGGGACGATCACGATCAGTGCAAAGTGGACGAGCGCCGACGCGATCTCCACCGTCCGCGCGTCGCGGCGCGTCTCGGCATCCCCAGGGTCCATCGGGCGAGTCTGACCACCCCGGACGGTGGGCGCCAGGCACGCTTCTGCAGAGCGCCGACCTACTCCTGTCAGCCACCGCGCAGCTCGTCCGCCGCGCAATCGAGTGGGCCGCACGCCACCCGTCGGCGTGACGGTCGACCAAACCGGGCGGCACCTGTCAGGTTTGCCCGTTGTACTGGCGCGATGTACGAGACCGATACCGAGATCAGCCACCTCCAGGACCTCCTCGACGGGTCGCTGAAGCGGTCCACCCGCCACCTGCAGTCCATCGTCACGCCCGGGGAGCGGACGTTGACCGCGGCACAGCTCGTCCGGGTCGCGGTCGGGATGTGCACGCTCGCGCTGGCGACGGTGACCCGCACGGGCGAGCCCCGGATCAGCGGGGTGGACGGGCACTTCCTGCACGGGCACTGGGTGGTCGGCACCGACCCGTCGGCCGCGAAGGCCCGGCACCTCGCGGCCCGCCCCGGCGTCAGCGTGTCGTACCTGCGCGGGGAGGAGCTCGGTGTGTTCACGCACGGCCACGCCCGGCCGCTCAACCCGCCGTTCGCGACCGACGATCCGGACTGGCCGCAGACGCTCGACCACCTGAAGGGCCACTACGGCGACGACGGGTTCGACTGGTCCGAGGTGATCTACTACCGCGTCGAGCCGACGTGGATGGTGGCCTACTCGGCCGATCCGGCGTCGATCACCGCCGCCACCGCCTCGATCTCCACCAGCTGATCCGTGTAGCCGAGCACGGTGACGCCGAGCAGCGTGCTGGGCGGGTCGTGCTCGCCGAACGCGTCCCGCACGACCGCCCACGCGGTGCCGAGATCGGACTGGTGGGTCGAGGCGACGAGCACCCGGGTGCTGATCACGTCGGTCAGGTCGGCCCCGGCGTCACCGAGCGCGGTGCGCAGGTTGTCGACGGCGACCCGGGCCTGGCCGGCGTAGTCGCCGATGGCTGCGGTCGTGCCGTCGTGGTTCAGCGGGCAGGCACCGGCCAGGAAGATCAACCGGGCGGCGGCGGGAGCGGTGGCGGCGTAGGCGTACTCGGCCACGTCGGACAGGCGGGACGAGCGGATCAGGGTCACGGCGGACGGCACCCGGCGCACCCTAGGCCCTGCCGTGATCACGTCCGACCGATTTGTGCACTCTGCACAAACAGATCTCACGATTTCGGCGTCCGTCCCGACGGATCCGCACGCGATCCCGCATAACTTCAGCGTCCTCGACAGCACCGAGGAGGACGGGATGAAGGCATACGCACTCCCCCGGCCGATCGACGGCCAGGATTCGTGGCAGGACGGCAAGCGCTGGTTCTGGTTGCTCGGGCTGCTGGTGCCCGCGCTGCCGTTCCTCGCGATCGGGCTGCACGCACTGACCGGACTGGCCGCGGTCCTGTGGCTCGGGCCGGTGGTCCTGCTGGTGCTGGTGCCGCTGATCGACCTGGTCGCCGGCATCGATCCCACCAACCCGCCGGACGAGGTGATGGAGGCTCTGGAGGAGGACCGCTACTACCGCTGGGTGACGTGGGCCTACCTGCCGATCCAGTACGCGGGGCTGGTGGCGTCGATGGCGTACATCGCGGGCGGAACGGCCGGGTTCGCCGGCGACCTCGGGCTCGCGCTGACCGTCGGCACGGTGGCCGGCGTGGGCATCAACACCGCCCACGAGCTGGGCCACAAGCGCGAATCGGCCGAGCGCTGGGCCGCGAAGATCGCGCTGGCGCAGTGCTTCTACGGGCACTTCTACATCGAGCACAACCGCGGCCACCACGTCCGCGTCGCAACCCCACAGGACCCTGCGTCGAGCCGGCTCGGCGAGAGCTTCTACCGGTTCTGGCCGCGCACGGTGGCCGGGTCGGTGCGCAGCGCGTGGCGGCTGGAGCGCAAGCGGTTCGCCCGCCGGCAGCAGCACCCGTACCGGATCGGCAACGACGTGCTGAACGCCTGGCTGATGTCGGTGGTGCTGTGGGGCGCACTGCTCGCGGCGTTCGGGATCGGGATCCTGCCGTTCCTGGTGGTGCAGGCGATCTTCGGCTTCACGCTCCTCGAGATCGTCAACTACATGGAGCACTACGGGATGCTGCGCGAGGAGGTCGGCCCGCCAGATCGACGCCGGCACGAGCGCGTCACGCCCGCGCACTCGTGGAACTCCAACAACATCGCGACGAACGTGCTGCTCTACCACCTGCAGCGACACAGCGACCACCACGCGAACCCGACCCGGCGCTTCCAGACCCTGCGTGACTTCCCGGAGAGCCCCGTCCTGCCCACCGGCTACGCCGGCATGATGACGCTCGCCGTGGTGCCGCCGCTGTTCCGGCGGGTGATGGACCGGCGCGTGCTCGCCCACTACGGCGGTGACCTGCGGCGGGCCAACCTCGATCCGCGGCGCCGCGACGCGCTGCTGGCCGCCTACCCGCCGCCCGCCGATCCCACCGACGAGGTCCGCACCGATGTCGTGGTGCGCCCGGTCGGCGACGACGTGGCTGCCGCGCGCTGCCCCGGCTGCGGCCACACCCACGAGGTCGCCGTCGGCAACGAGGCCGAGGGCATCCCGGCCGGGACCTCGTGGTCGGACGTGCCGAGCGACTGGACGTGCCCCGACTGCGGGGTGCGCGACAAGGTCGACTTCGTCCCCCTGACCAGGACGGAGGCGTGACGATGCGGATCATCGCCGATCGCGCCGGCTGCCAGGGCCACGGCATGTGCGAGGCCATGGCGCACGACTACTTCGAACTGGACGACGACGGCTTCGTGCACGTCATCGACAGCGAGCCCCCGAAGGGTGACCACGGGATGGTCGAAGCGGCAGTACGGTCCTGCCCCGTGGCCGCGCTGCGGCTGGGGTAGGGAGGCGGGGATGGCGCCGGTGCCGTCGGACGGGCTGGTCGCTGTTGCCCGCACGGCGCTGACCGAGCCCGAGCGCCTCACCGCGATCGTGCTGGACGCGGTCGTCGCCGCGCTACCCGAGCTGGCCGCCGATCCCGCACTCGGCGAGCTGCTCCGCGCCACGGTCACCGACACCGTGGCGATCGGGCTGTCGGTGATCGGGTCCGGGGCGGCGCTCGACGAGGTGCACGCGCCGCCGGCGGGCCTGCGGATGGCCCGCCGCCTGGCCCAGCAGAACGTCCCGCTGCCGGTGATGCTGCGTGCCTACCGGCTGGGGCAGGCCGCGTTCCAGCAGGCGCTGGTCACCCAGGTCGCGGACGGGCAGCGCACGGCCGAAGAGGTAGCGGCGGCCGCGCGGGAGCTGCTGTCGA
Organism: uncultured Actinomycetota bacterium; assembly: GCA_963727745.1. Lineage (GTDB taxonomy): Bacteria > Actinomycetota > Actinomycetes > Mycobacteriales > Pseudonocardiaceae > Pseudonocardia. The sequence continues at coordinate 870,454 of CAVSHL010000009.1, read as the reverse complement.
CGACGTTCGGGTTCGTCGACCTGGTGGCCGAGGAAGCGGTGCTCGCCTACCAGCAGGAACGGGACGGCTGGATCCAGCGACGCAACGCCGCCCGGTTCGCCCGCGTCACCGCCTTGCTGGCCGGCAGCGGCCCACCGGACGCCGATGTCGAGCACGCGCTCGGCTACCCGTTGCCGACGACCCACCTCGGCGCTGTCCTGTGGACGGACGGCGACTCCGCCGGCCTCGACCGCCAGGCCGCCGCCCTCGCCGAGGCGCTCGGCTGCCCGCGGCCGCCGCTGGTGGTGCTGGCCGACGGCGCGTCGGCGTGGGTGTGGTTCCCCGGCCCGCGCCACCACCCTTCCGCCGCGGCCCTGGACGCCGGCACGTACGCCGCGTTCGGCGAGCCCGCCGAGGGCGTCGCCGGGTTCCGCAGTACCCACCGGCAGGCTCGCCGGGTCCAGCTGGTGACCGCGACCGCGCGGCCCGCTGATCGGCCCGCCATCACCACCCCAGACGCGCTCGGCCCGTTGCAGCTGCTGGCACTGGACCCGGCCGCGCTGGCCGGCTGGGTGCGGTCGGTGCTCGGCGAGCTCGCCCGTGACGACATCGACACCGGACAGCTCCGCGACACGCTGTGGGCCCACCTCGCGTCCGGCGGCAACGCCACCGCCGCAGCGGAGGCGTTGCACCTGCACCGCAACACCGTGCAGTACCGGTTGGCCAAGGCCGAACGCCTCCGCGGCCGCCCCGTCGCGGACGATCGCCTCGCCGTCGAGGTCGCGCTGCTGGCCTGTCGGGTGCTGGGCTCCGCGATGCTCGACCGGGAGGTCACGGCCGCGGCGGAGCCTCCTCGGGATCCTGGCCACGCGCCGCCCGCCCACCGTCGACGGGCAGCACGACGCCGCTGACGAACGTCGCGGCGTCGGAGAGCAGGTACGCGACGGTGTCCGCCACCTCGGCCGGCAGCCCGACCCGACCCAGCGGATGGATCTCGGCCATCTGCCGTTCGGTGTGCGCGGTGACCTCGGGATCCTGCTCGCGCAGCAGCGCTTCGTAGCGGTCCGTGGTGATCGAACCCAGCGCCACGGCATTGACGCGGATGCCGTCGGAGCCGTGATCGACCGCTGCCGCCCGGGTCAACCCCTCCAGCGCGGCCTTGGCCGTCGCGTACGGGAGCGCACCCCGCACGGCTCGCTGCGCCTGGTGGCTCGAGACGTTCACGATCGCGCCACCGGCGCCCGCCGCCCGGAACCGCCGGACGGCCACGGCCGTGCCGACGACGGCCAGGGCGAGGTTCGCCTGGATCAGGGCGACGATCTCCTCCGGCGGATCGGTGTGGAGGGCGGCGTCGCGGAAGACGGCGGCGTTGTTGACCCAGCCGCGCAGCGGGGCGCGTTCCTGGGCCGCCTCGGCGGCCCGCTCGGCAACCTCGGGATCGGCTGCGCTGCCGGTCACCGCCACGATCAGGCGGCCGGCAGGATGCTGCGAGACCCACCCGACCTCGTCGGGATCGCGCTCCAGCACGACGACCGCGTCGCCGTCGCGGAGCAGCCGCTCGGCGATCGCCCGGCCGATGCCGCGACCGCCACCGGTGACGACGTACGAGCGCTTCGGATCATGAACGGAAGACACCCCGGGACGACATCAACCATCGTCCCGGGGCGCCCAGTCTATGTGATCGAGATCACTCTTCGATCACGCGCACCAGGACATTGCCGCGGTAGGCGCCGGAGAGCATGGCGTCCAGCACGGCGGGGGCGTCCTCGATCCGGCCCTCGACGACCGTCGCGGGGTAGACGATCCGGCCCTCGGCGAGCCACTGCCCGTAGTGGGTGTTCCAGGCGACGATCTGGTCGGGCGTGTGGAAGGTGCAGAACGGCTTGATCACCAGCTCCTTGACGATGGCCGTCATGATGTCGAGCCGCGGGTGGGCGCCGTCGCTGTCGTCGAGCTGTCCGGCGAGCGCACCGCACAGCGCGAACCGCGCCCCGTACGCGGCCACCTTCACGGCCGCTTCGAAGGCGTCGCCACCGACGGTGTCGAAGAAGACGGTGATGCCTTCGGGCGCCACCGCCCGCAGCTGCTCGGCCAGGTCGCCGGCGCGGTAGTCCACCGCGGCGTCGAAGCCGAGCTCGTCGACGAGGTAGGCGACCTTCGCCGGCCCACCCGCCGAGCCGATCACCCGGGCGCCCAGCGCCTTCGCGATCTGCCCGGCCAGCGAACCGACCCCGCCGGCCGCGCCGGAGACGAACACGACATCGCCCGGTCCGACCTCCGCGACGTCGACGATGCCGTGGTAGGCCGTCACACCCTGGTTGAGGGCGTACTGCGGCTCCGGCAGCCCGGGATGCACCGGGAAGACCTCGGTCGCCGAGGCGACGAAGGCCTCCTGCCAGCCCTGCATGTGCACGACCGCGGTGCCCACCGGGAGGTCGTCGGCGTTCGAGGCGATGACAGTCCCGATACCCGGACCGGTGACCGGCGCGCCCACCTGCATGCCGGGCATCGGCAACCCGGGATCGGCGCGCATCAGGTCGGCGGTCACGGCCGGGAGCTGGAGCCACGTGGTGCGGACGACGACCTCTCCGGGGCCCGGAGTCGGGATCTCGGTCTTCTCGACCGTCGTGAGGGTGGTGGTGGACTCGGTGCCCGTGCGGTGCTGGGCCAGTGTCACGCGGTGCGCTGTCGTGTTCATGTGAAGTACGTTATGAGGCATGGAGGACAGGACTTGTCCTCGATGGAGAAGTGATGTGGGACACACCTGGGCGGCTCCTGCGGCTGCTCGAACTGCTGCAGCAACGCCGTGAGTGGAGCGGCGCCGAGCTCGCCGAGCGGCTGGCGGTGTCGACCCGCACCGTCCGCCGCGACGTCGACCGGCTCCGCGCCATCGGCTACCCCGTCGACGCGCGGTACGGCGCGGACGGCGGCTACCGGCTGGCCCCCGGCACCAGCCTGCCGCCGCTGATGTTCGACGCCGCCGAGGCGGTGGCCACCGTCCTGGCGCTCCGCTCCGCGAGCACGACCGCCGACCCGTTGCTCGCCGAATCCACCATGCGCGCACTGACGAAGCTCGTCGGGGTCATGCCCCGCCGGCTGCGCGGCCAGGTCGAGGCGCTGGCCGAGCAGGTGCAGCAGACCACCGCCGGCACCATCGTCGGAAGTACCCCGGTACCGGTGCCGGTGGACACGCTCACCACCGCGGCCGTCGCCTGCCGGGAACATCGGCGCACCACCGCGCGGCGCGGCGCGCAGGAACTGCTGCTCGATCCGCTGCGGCTCGTCCACGCAGGTCAGGGCTGGTACCTCGTGGCCTACGACGTGGTCGAGGGTGCGTGGGGAGCGCTGCGGCTCGACGAGCTCACCGACGTCGTCGCCACCGACCGCCCGGCCGGGGTGCGGGAACCACCGGCCGACGACCTCACCGCGTACGTCGTGCAACACCTCGGCACGCAGATCCAGCAGGTGCGCGCGGTGGTCGAGGTGGCGGCGCCCGCCGCAGCCGTCGAGCGGTGGATCGACGCGGCGTTCGGCACCGTCGAACCGCGCGCGGACGGCACCTGCGTGGTCCGGTGCGGCGCCGACTCGCTCTCGGCCGTCGCGCGCTGGCTGCTGCTCCTCGACGCCGAGCTCACCATCGTCGAGCCCGTGGAGCTGGCGGAGGAGTACGCGCGGTTGGCCGAGACCGTCCTGCGCTACGCGCGCAGTGGCCGGAGGTGAGCCAAACCCCCGCGCGAGTTGGCCATCTCAACAGGGCGAGTTGGCTTGTTCGCCCTGCTCGAATGGCCAACTCGCCCTGTCCGGATGGCCAACTCGCCCTGTCCGGATGGCCAACTCGCGGGGCCGACCGGGCTGCGGTGGGTCGTCAGGCGTCGGTGTGCGCCGCGAGGCGTTCGGCGAGCGCGGCCAGTTCGGCGGCGGACCGCTGCGCCCCGGACCACTCTCCGGAGCGGAACCACGGCAGGTCCGCGGGCGTGCCGGGATGCCGGACGAACACGTGCTGGTGGAAGTGCGGCACGGCCAGGCCGACGATCATGGACACGATCAGGTCCGTGCCGAACTCCGCCTCCAGCGCTCGTGCGACGCGGCTTGCGGCCCTGGCCACCGCGTCGATCTCCGCCGCGGTCAGGCCGGTCCAGCGCGCGACATGGCGGCGGGTCTCGACGAACGCGTACCCGGCCACGCCGAGCCCTGTCGCCGCATCGACCGGCCGATGGGTGACTACGACAAGCTCGTCCTGCGCGATCACCGCACCGCCGGCGAGCGGACCGCGGCCGGCGTGCTTCGCGCAGATCGGGCAGTCGCTCACGCCGCCCCCGTCCGCGGCGCGTACATGATCACGACGACGCCGACGAGGCAGATCGCGGCGCCGATGTAGTCGAACCGGTCGGGGCGGAAGCCGTCCACGACCATCCCCCAGGCCAGCGAGCCGGCCACGAACACGCCGCCGTACGAAGCGAGGATGCGGCCGAAGTTGGCGTCCGGCTGGAGGGTGGCCACGAATCCGTAGACGCCGAGCGCGAGGACGCCGGCACCGATCCAGAGCAGCCCGCGGTGCTCCCGCACGCCCTGCCACACCAGCCAGGAGCCGCCGATCTCGGCGAGCGCGGCGAGGACGAAGAGCGCGATCGAGCGGACGACGTCCATGGACCGCAGCCTACGAGCGGCCCTCGACGTGCTCCGCGAACCTCAGCACCCAGCGGCGCTGGTACACGGTCTCGACGGCGTGCGGACGGTAGACGGCCCGCGTCCACGCCACGGCGTCCGCGGCGGGATGGCCGGCGAGGACGGACATGCACGCGATCGCGGTGCCGGTGCGCCCGTTGCCGCCGCCGCAGGTGATCTCGACGCGGCGGCCGTCGCGGGCGGCCGCGTAGGCGGTCTCGATGGCCCGGACGGCCGCGTCGGTGTCGCGGGGGACGCGGAAATCGGGCCAGTCGATCCGTTCCAGCGACCACTCCGGTACCGCCTGCCGGCCGGGCTTGCCCAGGAACAGTCCCAGCTCGGGCAGCGGGCCGCCGGGCAGCGGTTCCCGCCGACCTCTCCCGCGCACCTGGGTGCCGTCGGGCAGCAGGATCGCACCGGCGAGACCGTTCACGATCACCATCCAACCGGGATGATGATCGCCATGGACGTGCGGGTGACGGTTCTCGGCGACTCCTACGTCGCCGGGGTGGGCGATCCGGAGCATCGTGGCTGGTTGGGTCGGGTCGCCGCCGCCACGCCGCGGCCGCTCACCGTCTACAACCTGGGGATCCGCGGCGACACGAGCGCCGACGTGGCCGCCCGCTGGGCCGCCGAGGTGGCGGCGCGGCGGGCGCCCGGGAGCACCGAACGGCTGGTGCTGGCCGTCGGCGTCAACGACACCACCATGATCGACGGCGCCCCGCGCGTCGGCGCGGCGGAGAGCGTCGCGCACCTGCGGACGATCCTCACCGGCGCCGCGCGGGCCGGGCTGGCCGCCCTGGTCGTCGGCCCGCCCCCGGTCGACGACGCCGAGCACGTCGAGCGGACGAGGTGGCTCGCTGTGGACTTCGCGGCGGCCTGCGCCGCGCTGGACGTGCCCTTCGTCGACGTCCTCGACGGGCTGGCCGCCGATCCCGACTGGACTGCCGAGGTGGCAACCGGGGACGGCGCGCATCCTGGAGCCGCCGGCTACGCGGCGTACGCCCGGCTGGTGCTGCCGGCCTGGCTGCGGTGGCTCGAGGGCCCCGGCGAGCCGTCAACGGCCGCGTAGCTGGGCCAACTGCAACCACAACTGCAACCGGACAGCAGAACGCCGGGCACTCCCTCTCGGGAGGCCCGGCGTTCTGCCTGGTCAAGCTGGCGGTAGCGGTGGGATTTGAACCCACGGATGCTTGCACATCACGCGCTTTCGAGGCGCGCTCCTTCGGCCGCTCGGACACGCTACCGTCGACCAGCTTACTAGAGGCCCCTCCCGGATTTTCGCCAGGCCGGGCAGGACAGAATGCGCTGGTGAACCGCGCTCGTCTCGCCGCCGTCCTGCTCGCCGCCGTCCTCGGCTCCGCAGCGGTGGGTTGCGCGCCCGCCCCGGAAGCGGCCGCCCCCGCGGGCGCTGCCGCCGGCTGCGCCAAGGGTGCGCTGCAGACCCGCACCGCCGGCACCCTCACCTTCGGCACGGACCAGCCCGCGTACTCCCCGTGGTTCGCCGACGACGACCCGGCGTCGGGCAAGGGATTCGAGGGCGCACTCGCGTACGCGCTCGCCAACGAGCTCGGCTACCCCAAGGACAAGGTCACCTGGGTGCGGGTGCCGTTCAACGCGGCCATCCAACCGGGCCCGAAGACGTTCGACCTGGATCTCAACCAGTTCTCCATCAGCGACGAGCGCCGCACCGCGGTCGACTTCTCCTCCCCGTACTACGACGTGAAGCAGACCGTCATCACGCTGGCTACCAGCCCGATCGCGGGCGCCACGTCGATCGCGCAGCTGAAGGGCGCGAAGCTGGGCGCGCAGGTCGGCACCACCAGCCTCGACGCGCTGAACGCGCAGATCGCGCCCACCACGAAGGCCGCCGTCTTCTCCACCAACGACGACGCCAAGCTGGCCCTGCAGAACGGGCAGATCGACGGGCTCGTCGTCGACCTGCCGACGGCCTTCTACATCACCGGCGCCGAGCTGGACAACGGCAAGATCGTCGGCCAGCTGCCGGCGTCGGGCGGCACCCCCGAGCAGTTCGGGGCCGTGCTCGACAAGGGCAGCCCGCTGACCGGGTGCGTGTCCACCGCGGTCGATCAGCTGCGCACCGCGGGTACGCTCGCCGCGCTGGAGAAGGAGTGGCTGGCCTCGGCGGGAACGGCGCCCGAGCTGAAGTGAGGCTGGCGGTTGATCGAACAGGACGTCGCGCCCAGCCCGTTGGCGCGCCGGCGCGCCGCCTACCGGCGCCGCCGCGCGTGGCGCTCGACGAGCGTCGCGGTCGTCTCGACGGTCGTCTTCGCGGCGGTGCTCTGGTGGAGCGTCACCAGCGCGCCCGGCTGGCCGCGGGTGCAGGCGACGTTCTTCGATCCGGTCGTGGCGTGGCGGTCGCTGCCCGTCGTGCTCGAGGGGCTGTGGCTCAACCTGCGCGTGCTCGTGGTCGCCGAGATCGGCGTGCTGATCGTGGGCCTGCTGATCGCGGTGCTGCGGACACTGCGCGGGCCGGTGTTCTTCCCCGTGCGGGTGCTCGCCACCGGCTACGTCGACCTGTTCCGCGGCATCCCGGTGCTCATCGCGCTCTACCTGGTCGGCTACGGCGTACCGGCGCTGCGCCTGCAGGGCGTGCCGACCGACGTGGTGGTGCTCGGCACGCTCGCGCTGATCCTCACCTACTCCGCGTACGTGGCCGAGGTGTTCCGCGCCGGCATCGAGTCGATCCATCCGTCGCAGCGGGCGGCGGCGCGGTCGCTCGGGCTCTCGCACCGGCAGTCGCTGCGGCTGGTGGTGCTGCCGCAGGCCGTGCGCAACGTGCTGCCGCCGCTGCTCAACGACTTCGTCGCGCTGCAGAAGGACGTCGGTCTGATCTCCGTGCTCGGCGCGGTGGACGCGATCCGCGCTGCGCAGATCGAGCAGGCCCGCAGCTTCAACTTCACCCCGTACGTGGTGGCGGCGCTGCTGTTCGTGCTGCTGTCGGTGCCCACCGGCCGCATCGCCGACGCGGTCGCCGCGCGCAGCACCCGACGCAGGGGCGGCGCATGACCCCCGTGCTGCAGGTGGAGGGCCTGGTCAAGCGGTACGGCACCGGGCCGGTGCTGCGGGGCATCGATCTCGCCGTCGCCGAGCACGAGGTGGTGGCACTGATCGGGGCGTCCGGCTCCGGCAAGTCGACGCTGCTGCGCTGCATCGACCTCCTCGACGGCATCGACGACGGCCGCATCCTGCTCGACGGCGTCGACATCTCCGATCCGCGCGCGGATCGGAGGCGCCGCCGCAACAAGCCCGGCGGCACCGTCGCCGCGCAGAAGTCGATGGCGATCGTCTTCCAGGCGTTCAACCTGTTCCCGCACATGACGGCCCTGGAGAACGTGGCGCTCGCCCCGCGGGTCGTGCACGGCCTGCCGGCCGCCGAGGCGGACGATCAGGCCCACGAGCTGCTGGCCAGGGTGGGCCTGGCCGATCTCGCCGACGCGCATCCCGACCGGCTCTCCGGCGGTCAGCAGCAGCGCGTCGCGATCGCCCGCGCACTGGCCGTCCGGCCCCGACTGCTGCTGCTCGACGAGATCACCTCCGCGCTCGACCCGGAGCTGGTCGGCGAGGTGCTCGCGATCGTGCGCGAGCTCGCCCGCGGCGGTGCCACGATCCTCATGGCCACCCACGAGATGGGTTTCGCCAAGCAGGTCGCCGACCGCGTCTGCTTCCTCGACGGCGGCGTGCTGCTGGAGTCCGGGCCGCCCGAGCAGGTGCTCGGCGAGCCGGTGCAGGAGCGGACCAGGCAGTTCCTCGCGCGAGTGATCGCGGCCGGCAGGCTGGGCTGAGGTGTTTGCAGCAAAGCCACTTTCGTGCAGGAATCTTGCGTGAAAGTGGCTTTGCTGCAACTCCCCGGGCCGCTGCGTCAGGCGGTGCGCAGGGCGAGCACTGCCTGCAGGATCGTCGACCCTTGCAGCTGTCGCGCCTCCGCTTCGGGCACCCAGGCGGCACGATCGGTGCTGCCGTCGAGCTCGTCGCGCAGCTGCCCGCCGACCACCGCACCCGAGTAGACGACGTGCAGCGCGTGGATCTCGCGCGGGCGGCCGTCGCGTTCCTGGTGCCACATCGTCGAGTCGATCGTCAGGAGCGGGCCCAGCTCGACGACCAGCCCGGTCTCCTCGCCGACCTCGCGCACCGCGGCGTCCTCGGGCCGCTCGCCGTGGTCGATGCCCCCGCCGGGGAGGGTCCACCGCTCGCTCCGGCGGAAGCGGACGAGCAGCAGCTCTTCGGACCGTTCGCACAGCACGTACGCCCCGACCCGGGTCCGCCGTTCGGGTTCCACGGAAGAAGCCTAGCGACGGGCCGCGAAGAACTGCTCCAGCAGTGCCGCCGCGTCGACCGCGAGCACCCCCGGCACCACCTCGGGCCGGTGCGCGAGCCGCCGGTCCCGCAGGACGTCCCACAGCGAGCCGGCGGCGCCCGTCTTGGGCTCCCACGCCCCGAACACCACGCGCGCCACCCTGGCCAGCCCGATCGCGCCGGCGCACATCGTGCAGGGCTCCACGGTGACCGCGAGGGTCGCGCCCTCAAGCCGCCACTCCCCCCGGGCCGCGGCGGCGGCCCGCAGGGCCAGCACCTCCGCGTGCGCCGTCGGGTCGCCGAGCGCCTCGCGGGCGTTGCAGGCGGCGGCCAGCTCCCGCCCCTGCGCGTCGACGACGACAGCGCCGATCGGGACGTCGCCGGTGCGGAGCGCCTGTGCGGCGACATCGAGGGCGCGCCGCATCAGCGCCTCGTCGGCGACGGGCGTCAACGCGCCTCGACGACCTCGGCGAACGCCTCGGCGAACCCGCAGCGGCGGGCGATCGTGCTGAGCTGCTCGTCCGGGTAGAGCTCCAGCTCGGCGGCGAGCACCTCGAGCTCGTCGGCGGGCAGGCCGAGGTCGGCGAGGATCGCGAGATCACCCTCCGGCCACGGGTCGTCGAGCGCGTCGTCGTCCGGCGGGAGCTCAACGCGCAGCAGGTCGAGGACGTCGGCGGCCACGTCGTAGTCGAGGGCCGCGGCGGCGTCGCTCACCATCAGCGAGATGCCGCCGGGCACCGGGCGCAGGATGACGAAGAACTCGTCGTCGACGTCGAGCAGGCCGAGGACGGCACCGTTCGACCGCAGCTCGCGCAGCTCGGTGATGGCCGTGTCGAGATCGACGAGTGCCTCCGGGTCGAGCCGGGAGCAACGCCAGCGGCCGTCCTCCCGGACCGCGGCGACAGCGAATCCAGGCAGGGCCTGTTCCCGCACGTCGGCGGGGGACGAGACGCTCTGCGTGGCCATGCCGCATACGGTAATCCCGAACTGCCCTGTGGCCCAAACCACACCCGCAAGTTGCCCTCCCCGTCACCTGGTGGAGGTGCGAGGATCAACCCGTGGTTCCCCGCTCCGACCTCCTCGACGCGGCTCGCGCCGTGCAGCCGCGCACGGTGGCGCTGCGGAGGACTCTGCACCGCCATCCGGAACTCGGACTGGACCTCCCACGCACCCGCGACGCCGTCGTCACGGAGCTGGCCGACCTGCCACTGCGGGTGCACCTGGGCAACTCCGTGTCGTCCGTCGTCGCCGTCCTCGACGGCGGCCGGCCGGGCCCGACGGTGCTGCTGCGCGGCGACATGGACGCCCTGCCGGTCAGCGAGGACACGGGCCTGCCGTTCGCCTCGCGCGTCGACGGGGCGATGCACGCGTGCGGCCACGACACCCACACCGCGATGCTGGCGTCGGCCGCCCGCCTGCTGGCCGAGCGCCGCTCCGAGCTGGCCGGGCAGGTGCTGTTCATGTTCCAGCCGGGCGAAGAAGGGTTCCACGGCGCCCGGCACATGCTGGAGGAAGGCCTCCTCGACGCCGACGGCCCGGCCGGCCGGCCCGAGGCCGCCTACGCGCTGCACATCTCGGCGACGCTGCCGTCGGGTGAGGTGCAGACCCGGTCCGGCCCGGCCATGGCCGCCGCTGACGTCGTGTCGGTGGTCGTCACGGGGCGTGGCGGGCATGCGTCCGCCCCGCACGACGCGCTGGACCCGTTGCCGGCCGCGGCCGCGATGGTCGGGGCTCTGCAGACCGCGGTCACCCGGCGGATCGACACCCACGACGCCGTGGTGCTCACCATCTCCCACATCACGGCCGGCACCACCAACAACATCATCCCGGAGACCGTGCTCATGGAGGGCACGCTGCGCACGTTCAGCGCCGCGGCCCGCACCCGGATGCACGAGGAGATCACCCGGGTGTGCACGCACGTCGCGCTCGCGCACGGCTGCGCCGCCGAGGTGACGATCCATCCCGGCTACCCCGTCACCGTCAACGATCCTGGCGCCGCCGACCGCGTCATCGACATCGCGGCGGACGTGCTGGGCGCCGATCGGGTCGGCGCCATGACCAGCCCGATCATGGGTGCCGAGGACTTCTCGTACGTGCTCGCCGAGATCCCCGGCGCGATGTCCTTCCTGGGTGGCGCGCACCCCGGCGCCGACCTCGCGACGATCGCGCCCAACCACTCCAACCGGGTCGTGTTCGACGAGGGCGCCCTGCCGTCCGGGGTGGCGCTGTACGCGGCGCTGGCGCTCTACGGCGCCCCTTAGTGCCGTTGCTGCGTTCCCTCGCCGCCCGCCTCTCGTCCGGGGAGCTGGATCCCGTCGCGCACGTCCGCGACGTGCTGGAGCGGCTCGCCGCCGACCCGTTCAACGTCGTGGTGGCGCTCGACGCCGAACGGGCACTCGCCGAGGCCGCCCACCCGCGCCCCGGGCCGCTGTCGGGTGTGCCAGTCGGGGTCAAGGACCTCATCGACGTCGCCGGCCTGCCCACCCGGTGCGGCTCGAACGTGCTGGCCGGCGCCGCCCCCGCAGTCGCCGACGCGCCCGTGGTGGCGGCGCTGCGCGCGGCCGGCGCGATCGTGGTCGCGAAGCTGCACACCCACGAGTTCGCCTTCGGGCCCACCGGCGACGTCGCCGCGACCGGTCCGGCGCACAACCCGCACGACCCGACCCGGATCACCGGTGGCTCGTCGTCCGGGTCGGCCGCGGCCGTAGCGGCCGGGTACCTGCCGCTCACGCTCGGCACCGACACCGGCGCGAGCGTCCGCACCCCGGCCGCACTGTGCGGGGTGGTGGGGCTCAAGCCGCGGTTCGGCGCGCTGCCCGTCGACGGGGTGTTCCCGCTCTCGGACAGCTGCGACCACGTCGGCCTCCTGACCCCGGACGTCGACTCGGCCGCCTTCGCGTGGGAGGTCCTGAGCGGAACGCAGGCCGATGACCTGGACGGACTGCGCGTCGGCGTGCCCATCGACGACTACTGGCGGCCGTTCGATCCCGTGCTGGACGACGCCGCCGCCACAGCCGTGGCCGGGTTGCGCGCGGCCGGCGCCGAGATCGTCGAGGTGCGCACCCCGATGATCGACGAGCTCGCCGGCACGTACGCACCGATCGTCGGATCGGAGGCGAACGCGACGCACGGTGCGTGGCTGGCCGAGCGACGCGAGGACTACCAGCCGGCCACCGTGGCCCGGCTGGCCCCGTGGACGCTCTCGGCGACCGAGTACATCGCGGCGCAGCGGACCCGGCGCCGGCTCGTCGCATCACTGGCGCAGGCGTGCGCCGACGTGGACGTGCTGGTGCTCCCGACCACCCGCCTGCGCGCCACCCCGATCGGCGTCGAGGAGGTGGACGGGCGGAACGTGCGGGCGGCGCTGCTGGCGCTGACGCTGCCGTTCAACCTCGCCGGATGGCCCGCGGTGTCGGTGCCCGGAGCGGTGTCCGACGGTGGCCTGCCGGCAGGTGTGCAGGTCGTCGGCGTGCGCCTGGACGAGCACGGGGTGCTGCGGGTGGGTGCGGCGATCGCGCAGGCATGAGGCAAGTACCGTTGCCGACCGTGTCTGAGCGAGCGGTGTGCGTGATCGGGACCGGGCTGATCGGGGGCTCGCTGATGCGGGCCGCGGAGAAGGCCGGACGGGCCGTCTGGGGCACCGCCGCGTCCGCTGCCACGGCGGAAGAGGCCGTCGCCGACGGCTTCGACGTCACGGTCGACACCGCCGCCGCGCTGCGCCGCGCCGCCGACGCCGACGCCCTCATCGTGCTGGCGGTGCCGCTACCGGCACTGGCCGGCGTGCTGGCGCTCGTCGGCGCCTACGCGCCCACCAGCAGGCTCACCGACGCCGTGAGCGTCAAGGTCGCCGTCGCCGACCTCGTCGCCGAGCACGCGCCGCACGCCCGCTTCGTCGGCGGCCACCCGATGGCCGGCACGTCCGAGTCGGGCTGGGCCGCCGGCAGCGCCGGGCTGTTCACCGACGCCGCCTGGGTGGTGGCCTCCGACGACGGCGCCGATCCGCAGGTGTGGGCCGACGTCGCCGAGCTCGCGTGGGCGTGCGGCGCGCACGTCGTGCCGGCGGCGAGCGACGAGCACGATCTCGCCGTCGCCCGGATCTCCCACCTGCCGCACCTGCTGGCCGCCGTGCTCGCCGCCGTGGGCGCCGAAGGTGACGAGCTCGCGCTCGCGCTGGCCGCGGGCTCGTTCGCCGACGGCACCCGGGTCGCCGGCACCCGTCCGGAACTGGTGCTGGCGATGTGCGAGGGCAATCGCGATGCGCTGCTCGGCGCCGTCGACGCCGCGCTCGGCCGCCTCGGTGCCATGCGCGGAGCGCTCGCCTCCACCGGCGGCCTCGCCAAGACCGTCGAGGCCGGGTACGCGGCGCGGCAGCGCTGGACGGCGGCGCAGGATCCCGAGCAGCTGCAGGTCCGCCGGGGCACGGGCATGCCCGCGCTGCGCGAGATCGGCCGCCGCGGCGCGGTGCTCACGGGCTGGAAGTAGCCGGCTCCTCGGTAGCGTGTGCGCATGGCCGACCCCGCCGCCCCGTCCGAACGGGAGCGGCTGCTCGCACTGGCTGCCGGCTACGTGCTCGAGCACGGCATCGCCGACCTCACGCTGCGCAAGCTGGGGCGGGCGATCGGGACCAACAACCGGATGCTGCTCTACTACTTCGGCTCCAAGGAGCAGCTGATCGAGCACGCGCTGGCGGTCGCGGCCCAGGGTTTCCCCGCGCTCAACTCGGCGATCGCCGCGCTCGACGGGCCGGGCCCGTTGGCGGAGCGGTTGCTGGCCGGGTGGGCTGCCATCGCCGATGCGGACAACCTCCCGTTCCACCGGCTGTTCTTCGAGGTCTTCGGCGTTGCCGCGCATCGCCCCGGCCGGTTCGACGGGTTCCTGGCCAGCGTCGGGCACGACTGGACCAACCGGGTCACGTCCGCGCTCCACGCCGAGGGCGTCGCGGACCCGCACGCGCGCCGGCTGGCCCGCGAACTGGTGGCGCTGTGGCGCGGCCTGCAGTTCGACCTGCTCTCGACCGGCGACGCGGCGGCGGTCGCCGACAGCTACGCCGCCACCGCGACCGCCTTCGCCCAGCGTTGCGCCGCCGCGCGTCTGGTCGATCAGTCGACCAGCTGAGTCTGCTCGGGCTCGACGATGTCCAACGTGCCGGCGGGCACCGCGACCGCGCTCGTCGTCCATCCCCAGATCGAGTAGAGCAGCCGGTTCGGGTCGCTGTGCCCGTGCCGGCCGTGCAGCACCCGGTAGTTGTCGACGATCGCCATGTCGCCGGCCTCCAGCAGGAACCGCGGCCCGCGGTCGCGGGCCTCGTTCACCGCGGCGTGCCACCTCTCGATCAACGGCCACTGCCGCGCCTCGTCCGGCCCGGCTATGGGCGCCAGGTACGGGTGGTGGCGCACCTGCGGGCGACCGCCGGGCGTCGTGCGCATGATCGGCGAGTAGGGCACCGCGCGGTGGTTCGGCTCGGTGTGGTCGACCGCGACGGTGCGCGCGAACTCGACGAACCCGGCCTCGGCCGGCTCCTCGGCCAACAGCTCCAGCAGCCGCGCACCGTCGATCAGGAAGGACTCACCGCCGGTCGCGGCGGGCCGGGCGCCGTAGAGGAACAGGCGCTCCGGCGCGTAGTCGCCGAACGCGAAGCCGTCGTTGTGCGGCGGCATCGGCACGGTCGTGTCCTCGGAGATGTTCCGCTTGCGCCCCCGGGCGTCCGCCGGCTGGGCCGCGATCTTGCGGCCATCGGCCTCCCCGTTGTCCTTGGTGGCCTCGATCTGCCGGCTCACCCGCACCCCGCGGTCGCCGAGCACGGCTCGCCCGTAGGCGATCGCGGCCTCCTCGCTCTCGATGCCGCGGACGAGCACGGCGCCCTCGGCGTCGACGACGGCACGGGCCTCCGCAGGGCTCGACACGTAGCGCGGGACCAGACAGGCACGACCCAGATCCATCGTCACGACCTCCTCGACATCGTTGAACCAGATGGTTCAACGATGAGGGTAGGCCGAATCCGTTGCGGACGGGTTACACCGCGCGATCCCGACGGTGCAGCCTCCGGCGGGGATGACAGCAAAGCCACTTTCAGGACCGAATCCGTCCTGAAAGTGGCTTTGCTGACGTCCGTGAACCCCGGGACGCTGCTACCAGACGTCCCCGTCCCGCCACTCGCACGCCAGGTCGCCCCGCTCGTCCAGCTCTGCCGTCACCGGCAGCACGTAGACCGCGCCGTCCTCCTCAGGGCAGCGCTCGATGCCGCGCGGTCCGACCACCGAGACCGTGCCCGGCCAGCACTGCCATCCCCGGGCGCGGTAGAGCCCGGCGCCATCGTCCGACGCGCCGAGCGCGCCCAGCTCGTAGCCGCCGCGGATGATCCGTTCCAGCTCGGCCATGACGACGCCGCCGAGGCCGCGGCGTCGATGGGTCGGCGCCACCGCGACGGCCTCGACGTAGCCGGTGCGCAGCGAGCGCTCGCCGTGCAGCAGTCGGCGGGCGACGACCGCGCCGTGCGCGACGAGCCGGCCGTCCGAGCGGACGAGCACGTGCATGCCGCCGAGGGCGTGGGCGACGTCGGTGTCGTCGACGCCGTCGAACGCTGCGTCGAGGAGGGCACTGATCTCGGCGAGCTCCGCTGCGGTCAGGTCGGAGGTGTGCCGGACCTCCATCATGCCGAGGCCGGTGCCAGCCTGTTCGCGATGCCCGGGTAGGAGACGACGAACCCGTCGGTGTCGACGACGATCTCGGCGGTGAATCCTTCGGTGGAGAACTCGATCACCGCGCCGTCGGGGCCGATCGAGATGGTGCGGTAGGTCTGCTCGACCATGCTGACCTCGAGGTCGGGCAGCGACACCCACACCATCGGGATGGTGTGCTCGCCGGACTCCTTGTGGAGGCCGAGGCGCCGGATGGGCAGCGTGTTGAACATCGGGCTGCTCTCGAGATCGACGTCGAGGGCGCCGCCGAAGTCGGTGCGGGCACCCCCGGACCCCGTGTCGAGCAGCCAGAATCCCTCTTCTGGACGGTTGAGCGTCAGGTGGCGCTCCTTGTCGGCCGTCGCGGTGGTGATCGAGACCCGGTTGAGGGTGCCGTCCTCACGAACCACGAGCCGGTAGGAGGCGGTGTACTCACCGACCCGGACCAGCCGGCTGAGCGCCCGCAGCGTGTGGCCCGGGCCGAGCAGCACGCGGGCTCCTTCGAGCCCGTGGCCGTCGTCGGCCTGCCAGGTGAGCATGGTCGTCACCGGAGTCACCGTAGACCACCCCGGAAGACCACCCCGGACGCGACGGTGCCCCCTCCACGTGCGAGGGGGCACCGGCCGGGCACGAACTACTGGGCGGGGGGAGCCTCGGCGGCCGCCGGACCGTCCGGGATCATCTCCTTGAGCTTGTCGACGGCCATGTCGACCTGCTCGGCGTGGCCGAACTTGTCCTTGACGAGATCGCCGACCTTGTCGGCTGCCATCTCGACCTTGTCACCGTGCTCGTTCAGCAGTTCACCGGCCTTGCCGGCGAGGTTGTTGAAATCCATGGTGCGCCCCCTTCTCGAGCGTGCGAACGGCGACATCATGCACCCCCTGCCGCATTCGGTGAGACGTCGTCCCGAATGCCCCGCAGCACGAGTCCCTGCAGGCTCCCGTCGGACCGTTCGCCCTGGTGACCGACCTCCACGACCAGCGCCGGAGCACACCAGCGGGCGCCTGCGGCAGCTGATCGGGGCAGCGGATCGCGGAACGGCGGAGCAACCGCCGGCACCAACCGCAGCTCGATCGCCCGCTGCACGGCGTCGACGGCCAGCCCGGATTCCACCCGTCCGAGGTAACGCAGGCCGGGCCCGTCCGGCACCCCGAGCAGCAGGGCGCTGATCCGGCCCCGGTCCGGCACCCAGCCGCCCACGACGCACGTGGTGGTGCGCCGGTGGGCCACCTCGACCCAGCCGGCGCTGCGCACGCCGGCCTCGTACGGATCGGTGCGCCGCTTCGCCACGACCCCCGCCATGCCCTGCTGCGCGGTCGCGGCCAGCAGGGCCGCCCCGTCGGTGTAGGTCGGGGACACGGCGACGGCCGGGGCTGCCGTCAGGTCCATCCGTTCCAGGGTCGCGCGGCGCTCCGCCAGCTCGCGGCCGGCGAGCTCCACGCCGTAGAGGCGCAGCACGTCGAACACCATGTACGTGACGGGACGGGCGGCCGCCACGGCGGCCGGCACCGCCCCCTGCAACCGTCCGGTCAGTGCCGCGAAGCTGGGCACCCCACGGTCGAGCAGCATGATCTCGCCGTCGAGCACCACGTCGGGGACGACGGTCACGAGATCGGCCAGCTCGGGGAAGTAGGTGGTGACGTCGCGGCCGTCGGGGGTGGTCAGGCGCAGCGCGTCGTCGCGTACCTCGGCCAGCACGCGGATGCCGTCCCACATGACCTCGTAGAGCCACTCCGGTCCGATCGGGAGCGCTCCGGGGGTGGCGAGCATGGGCTGCACCCGGCCATGCTGGCACCCATGCGCGCGATGTGGAGTGGAGCGGTGTCGTTCGGCCTGGTCAGTGTGCCGGTGAAGGCTTATTCGGCTACGCAGAGCCATGACATCAGGTTCCATCAGGTCCACGCCACCGATGGAGGACGGATCAAGTACAAGCGCACCTGCGCGATCGACGGCGAGGAGGTCGAGTACGCCGACATCGTCAAGGGCTACGAGACCGAGGACGGCGAGCTGATCACCCTCACCGAGGAGGACCTGGACACGCTGCCCACGGCCACCGGCCACGAGATCGACGTGATCGAGTTCGTGCCTGCCGACCAGATCGATCCGCTGCTGTTCGAGAAGTCGTACTTCCTGGAGCCCGAAGCGAAGGCCGCCAAGCCGTACGCGTTGCTGCGCGAAGCGCTGGTGCAGACCGAGCGGATGGCCGTGGTGAAGGTGGCGCTGCGGCAGCGGGAGAGCATCGCGGTGCTGCGGGTGCGGGACAAGGCGATCGTGCTGCAGACGATGCTGTGGCCCGACGAGGTGCGCGAGCCGGAGTTCGACGTGCTGCAGACCGAGGTGGAGCTGCGGCCGCAGGAGCTGACGATGGCGGCGTCGCTGGTGGAGAGCCTGGGCGCGGAGTTCGACGCCTCCCAGTTCCACGACGACTACCGCGACGCCGTCGAGGCGCTGATCGATCGCAAGCGCACCACGGGCGAGACCCGGCCGGCGCCGGCCGTGGAGAAGCCGTCGGACGAGGGCGACAGCATGACCGACCTGCTCTCCGCGCTGCAGGCCAGCGTCGAGGCGGCCCGCGCGAAGGCCGGCAAGGCCCCCGACGAGGAGGCGGCCGAGCCCGTCGCGGAGGAGAAGCCGAAGAAGTCGCGGGCGAAGGCGAAGAAGGACGCCGACGAGGAAGACGAGGAGCCGGCCAAGCGCCGCAAGGGCGCCTGACCCGAGCCGGAACGGTCAGGAATCGAGAAGCAGGTCAGGGTCGGTCGTCCCTACCCTGACCTGCATGAACACCGACACGATCACCCGGCCCGCCTGGTTCCGCAAGGCGCACCGCGTCCTGGCGACCCTCTTCACCCTGTCCGTCGTCGCCACGAGCATCGCGCTGGCGCAGGCGGAGCCGATCATGTGGATGTCCTACGTCCCGCTGTTCCCGCTCGCCCTGCTGATGATCACTGGGCTGTACCTGCTGGCGCTGCCGCACGTCCGGCGGTGGCGGGCCGCGCGTACGGCGGCTTAGGGACCCAGCGCCGTCTTCGGTGGCTCCTGGTCCTTGGCCAGGGCGGCGAAGAGCGCGCTCGCCCGCTTCTTGTCCCAGTGCACCTCGCCGTCGGAGACGGGCACGGTGGTGGAGATCCCGCTGCCGATGCCGCGCATGGCGAGACCGAGCTGGGCGAGGTTCCAGACGTGGTCGCCGGAGTCGACGGTGATCGCGGTGGTGAGCTGGCTGGCCAGCGGCACGATGCGGATCGGGTTGAGCAGCGTGCCCGGGCTCGTCACCTTGTCCAGCAGCGCCGAGAGCAGCGCGCGCTGACGCTCCACGCGGCCGAAGTCCGACGACGCGGTGGCGCGGGTGCGCACGTAACCCAGGGCAGTGGGCCCGTCGAGCACCTGCACGCCCTTCTTGATGTCGAGCGCGGCCTTCGGGTCCTTGATCGACTCGGGGACGTCGAGCTCGACCCCGCCGACCGAGTCAACGACCTTGACGATGCCCAGGAAGCCGATCTCGGCGTAGTGGTCGATGTGCAGCCCGGTGGCGCCCTCGATGGTGCGCACGAGCAGCTCGGGGCCGCCGCCGTCGGGACCGCCGCCCTTGCCGTACGCGGAGTTGACCTTCGCGACGCCGTGGCCGGGGACGTTCAGCAGCGAGTCGCGCGGGATGCTCACCAGCGTGGTCGGCCCGCTGCCGGTGTGCAGCAGCATGATCGTGTCGGTGAGCTGGGAGACCTCGTCGCCGGTGGCGTAGCGCTGCTTCTCCTCCTCCGTCAGCTTCTGGCGGCTGTCGGAGCCGACGATCAGCCAGTTCGTGCCGCTCGACGTCTGCGCGCTGTCGGAGGGCAGCGCGGCGGTGCGGCTGAGGGAGATCTCCACCCAGACGCCGCCCGCGATGGCGAGCAGCAGCAGGGCCACCAGCACGAGCCCGATGCGCCGGCCCCAGCGCGGCCGGCGCGTGCGGCCCGGTGGCGGGCCCGGACGCCGCTGCGGCGGCCGGGCCTCGGTGGGCCGGTACTGCTGCGGACGACCTTGTGGCCCGCGCGGCAGCACCTCGGTCTCCGGCATCGGACGGGGTGGCGCGCCCTGCTGCCCCCAGCCGGGGCCGCGCCCCGACATGGGGGGACGGCGCGGTGGTGGCCCGCCGTAACCCTGTCCCCCGCCGCCCTGCATAACCCACCCCGTCCGTTCGAGTACCTCGTCAGAAGACGTACGAACCGGACGTCAGGTTCCCATCAGACGAGTTCCTCACCTTCGAACACCCCCAGCTCCTGGACGTAGAACTCGATGCCGACGCCGTTGGGGTCGCGGATGTAGATCGAGTTCTCGATGCCGCGGTCCGGGCCGAGGTAGGTGATGCCGGCCTCGTCGAGGCGCTTCTTGGTGGCGTCGAAGTTCTCCTGCGTGGCGGACAGCGCCAGGTGCTGGACGGCGCCGATCGTCTCGCTGTAGGCCGGGTGGTCGTGACCGGGGAAGTCGAAGAAGCCGAGCAGGTTGCGGTTGCCGATGTCGAAGAAGAAGTGGCTGGAACCGCGGTAGTCACGGTTCTCCACGAGCTCGACCAGCGGAAACCCGAGCAGGTCCTGGTAGAACGCGATCGTCTCCTCGACGTCGCGGGCGACCAGTGCGAGGTGGTGCACCCCGCCCACCGTGCTGGCCGGGCGCTCCGCCTTGGGATGCAGGTACTTCTCCTTGAGCTGCGCGCGGCGGGCGCGCACGGCTTCGAGCTCGGCTCCCTCTGGCTGCGGCATCGGATCGGTCCTCTCGGTCTGTGGTGCCCCGTCCAACAGTAGTTGCTCATGCAACATTCCGGGAACGGGCAGGATCTGAGTATGGATCTGCCGCTGCTCGAAGACGACCTCGCCGAACCCGGGGTCATCGACGCTTCCGCCCTGCATCCGGTCCCGATCGACGGGATGCCCGACACCGCCGTGCTCTGCTTCTTCCCCGAGGTCGTCGAGCGCCTCGCCGCCAGCGGTGCCCGGCAGATCTGCACCTTCAAGTTGGAGAGCGGGCGCACACCCGTCCACGAGATCGAGATCGACGGGCAGCGGCTGGCCGTGTTGCAACCCGGCGTCGGCGCCCCGCTCGCCACGATCTTCATGGAGGACCTGATCGCGCTCGGCGTGCGCCGGTTCGTCGCCGTCGGCGGCGCCGGGGCCCTGTTGCCGGACCTGATCCTCGGGCACGCGGTCGTCGTCGACAGCGCGGTGCGCGACGAAGGCACGTCGTTCCACTACCTCGCCCCGGGAAAGGTGGTCGACGCCGACCCCGACGGCGTGGCCGCCCTGTGCGCGGCGCTCGACGCCGCCGAGGTGCCGTACCTGCGGGCCCGCACGTGGACCACCGACGGGATCTACCGCGAGACCCGGGCCAGGGTCGACCGGCGGCGGGCCGAGGGCTGCGCGGTCGTGGAGATGGAGGCGTCGGCCCTGATCGCGGTGGCGCGCTACCGCGGCGTCGGCTTCGCGCAACTGCTGCTGGCGGCGGACTCGCTGGCCGGCGAGGCGTGGGACCACCGCGGCTGGACGACGGCGGCCGAAGCCCGTCAGGGCCTGTTCGAGGTGGCGGCAACAGCCGCGGCGGCCCTGGCCGGCGTGCGTTGATCAAGGGCAAAAGGTCGCTCGTCGATCTTGGGAAGCAACCTTTTGCCCTTGATCAACGCAACACTGTCGGCGACTACAGCCAGCGCGGGACCACCGGGAGCTCGCCCGGCATCGCCAGCAGGCCGGCCCCGGTCGCCCGGCCGGTGAGCCAGCCCAGCAGCCCCGCCGCCGTGCCGTGGATCGCGGTGCCGCCGCCCAGGCCCAGTGGCCAGGTGGTGTCGCGGTCGGTGGGGGCGAGCTCCGCGGCCGGGCAGTCGTCCTTCGCCGACAGCGTCCTGGTCACGTCGTCGAGCAGCGCGTCCACGACCGCGCCGGGCACGTCCTCCATGCGGGCGCCCGCGTCGAGGTCCACCGCGTGCAGCCACACCTCGCGCACCCGCATCCAGGGCAGCTCGGTGGCGGCGATGTCGCGGCCCTGCGCGCTGCGCACCGTCGCCCGCCACGCCAGCAGGTCGAGGCCGGCGAACGTGGCGTCCAGCTCGTCGGCGGAGCTGATCAGCTCCGCGCGGAGCTGATCGATCGGGTAGGTCGCCGACGTCTCGATGTCGGCGTTGCGCGATTCCGGGCTCGCGTACATCGGCGTCTCCTCGCCGGTGCGGGCCCAGCGCGCGAGCCGGCACAGCGCCTCCGCGTTGCGCGCCAGATGCCCGACGACGTGTGCGCGTGACCAGCCCGGCAGGGCGCTGGGCCCGCGCAGGACGTCGTCGGGGAGCGCGTCGACCACCCTGCACACGAACTCCGTGCCGGCGCCCATCCACGGCAGCGTCACGCCGATGTCGCCCCGGTCCATGCCGCCATTCTGTCCTGGCCGCTCCCGATCAGGACAGCTGCACCAGTACCGAGCCTGTGACGAGCAGCACGAGACCCGCGACCCGCGGCACGGTGATCGCCCGGCGCGGGAGCCGGAACCAGCCCCGCGCGTCGATCGCGGCGGCGGCCAGCTGCTGCCCGGTGACGGTCAGCGCCACCGTCACCGCCGCCCCGATCGCCGGGATGAGCAGGAACGTGCCCGTCACGTACGCGACGGCGCAGGCCCCGCCCAGCCATCCCCACCACGGCATCGTGCGCACCCCGGCGAGCCGCGGCCGCGGGGTCCGCCGGATCAGGAGCAGCACGGCCAGCACGACCGTGATCGTCAGCGCGGCCACGGCGAAGCTCACCAGTGCCACGGCGAGCGGCTCGACCAGGGCAGCGCGCAGCCGAGCGTTGACCGCACCCTGCACGGGCAGCGCGGCACCGGCCAGCACCCCGAGGACGAGCCAGCCGGGGGCCGTGCGCTGCGGCAACCGGGGACCGCGCACGACCGCGATGATGCCGGCGAGCACGGCGACCGCACCGATCACGACCCCCCAGCCCAGTGGCCGCACCGGGTTGCCGAACAGGCCGAACACGTCGATCAGGACGGAGGCGAACACCTGGCCCGTGACGAACAGCCCGCCGGCCGCCAGTGCGCCGAGCCGCGGGAACAGGAGGATCCCGCTGGTGATGTAGAGCGGGCTGGCGAGGCCGGCGAGCAGGTACCAGGCGGGGACGGTGCCGACGCCGGCCAGTGCGCCCGCCGCGCCGGCGCCGACGGCGAGCACGGCCAGCAGCGCGACGGCGAACCAGAGCTGGACGGTCGCACCGCCGTACGGCGTGCCGACGGCTTTGGTGAGCTGCAGGTTCGCCGACGCCTGCACGGCCAGCAGGCAGCCGATGAGCAGGGCGGCCAGCAGGAGTGTTGCGGTCATGGATCGGGCTCCCGTCAGAGATGTGGACGCGATGTCCACTTGTAGGAACCGGACGCCCTGTCCAGATATTCCGGTAGCGTGGGGACGTGCCTGAACGCGCGGACGCCGCCCGCAACCGCGCGCAGGTCCTCGCCGCGGCCGCGGAGCTGTTCCGGTCCGGCGATCCGACGGCCGTCACGATGGAGGACATCGCCCGCGCCGCGGGCGTCGGCCGCGCCACGCTCTACCGGCGCTACCCCGACGTCCGCTCCATCGCGGCCGCCCTGCTCGACGAGCACGAGCGGGACCTGCAGGAACGCCTCCTGCGCGGCGACCCACCACTAGGCCCGGGCGCACCGCCGGCCGCCCGGCTCGCGGCGTTCTACCGGGCGATGGTGGAGCTGCTGGAGCGCTTCGGGCACCTCGTCCTCGGCGCCGAGACCGGCAGCGCCCGCTACGCGACGGGCGCGTACGGGTTCTGGCACGCGCACGTCCGCGTCCTGGCCGCGGCGGCCGGCGCGCCGGCGCACATCGCCGACGTTCTACTCGCGCCGTTGGCGGCGGAGCTCTACGTGCGCCAGCGCCGCGACCTGGGCCTCACGCCCGAGCAGATCGGCGATCGACTGGCCTGGCTCGCGGAACGCACCCTCGGCTGAGGTCCGCCGGGCGCGTCAGGCGGCGGGCGCCCGGCGGGTGCTCGCCACCAGAGACAGCGCGGCGCGCAGCGCGCTCGCGGCGTCGAGGGTCGCGTCGCGCGCAGCCGCACTGATCGCGGTGAAGCTCCCGTAGCCGTGGACGAGCCCGGCGAAGCGCCGCGCGACGACCGGCACGTGGTGCGCGCGCAGCCGGGCGGCCAGCTCCTCACCCTCGTCGCGCAGCGGGTCGAAGCCGGCCGTTGACAGGTAGACGGGCGGCATCCCGGCGAGATCGTCGGCGCGCAGGAGGTCGCCGCGGATGTCGTCGGTCGGCACGCCGTCGGGCAGGTAGAGCCGCTCCAGGTCCGTGATGATCTCTGCGGTGAGCCCGAAGCCGGTGCCGTAGGTCTCCCGCGAGCCGCCACTGCGTTCCGGCTGGACGACGGGGTACATGGCCATCACGGACGCCGGCCGCGGCTCGCCGTGCACGACGGCCTGGTGGGCGACGACGAGGGCGAGGTTGGCGCCTGCGCTGTCGCCGCCGACCGCGATCAGGCCGGGATCGGCGCCCAGCGACGTGGCCTCGGCGACCGCCCAGCGGAAGCTCGCGATGGCGTCGTCGAGCGCCGCCGGGTAGGGGAACTCGGGCGCCAGCCGGTAGTCCACGGACAGCACGCGCACGCCGGACTGCGCGGCGAGCAGCCGGCACAGCGGATCGGCCGTGACGAGGCTGCCGAGCACGAAGCCGCCGCCGTGGAAGAACACGACCAGCGCCGAGCCGACGTGCGCGCCGGGCGGCACGTAGAGCCGGGCGTCGATGGGGCCGTCGGCCCCGGGCACCTGCAGGTCGCGGGTGCGCACGTCGTCGAGGCCCGGCTCGGCCGCCACCTCGGCGGCGAGGTCCGCCTGCCGGCGCTGCTCGGCGAGCGCCGCCAACCGCAGCCCCTCCGCGTCGTGCTCGGCGGTGAGGGACCCGTCCATGACGGCGGTCTTGATGCCGTCGGGACCGCGGCCGGAGACGAGCGCGGTGAGCCGGCCGAGCAGCTGCAGGTCGAGGTCGAGGACCTGCCCCTCCCGCCGGATCACAGGCCCTGCGACCAGGCGTTTCATCCACCGCGGCAGACCGAAGAGCAGCCGCAGACACCAGCGCAGCAAGCGCACCCGAACCATCGCGATCACATCTCGACATTACGCCGGACGGCGGGTTGACGGCCTCGTGGCAGCCCTCACGCCATCAGGCGCGACACGCCTCAATTCGCCTAAATGGCCTAGTGGTAGTACGGTGTGCAACACTCTCGTCACAGTTGGTCATCAACCGCGTGTCGAGTACTAGGCCAAGGGGGTTGGTCATGTCCGTTCAGACGTCAACGTTCGACGCGGTCTTCGGCAACGATCCGCTCGGACGCTTCACCGCCGCGATCGTCACGGCGGTTCCCGAGTTCGACCCAGGTGACACACCGATCGGGCATGCCCTGGCCAGCGAGTTCTTCCAGCGGCTGGAGCCCGGGGCCTACACGGCCGCCGAGCCCGTCGAGGTTTCCGAGGCAGCCGCGCCCACCGAGCTCCTCGAGATCGTGGCGCCGGTGGAGCCCGTCGAGGTGGTCGAGACCACGCACGTCGTGCTCGCCCCCGAGCGGGTCTACGAGTGGCCGACCGCCGACGAGCCGGTCCGTCGCCCGTCGCCGCGCCCGCGCGTCGCGCCGGAGCCCATGGTGGCCGGGGAGGAGCCGATGACCGAGGACGAGGTCAGCGGCACCGTCCTGGAACTGCCTGTCGGCGGCGCGTCGGTCGAGTGGTTCGGCGCCACGACGGAGCCCGACGAGGAGATCGAGGAGCGGACGCGCCGCGCCAGTTGAGCCACGCCCTGGACATGCGGCAGGCGGGCGGCATCGACCGGGCCCCGGTCGATGCCGCAGCATGGGCGGCGTGACGCAGCTCGAAACTCCTGCCCCGGCCGCTGCTCCCGCGCGGCCCGACACGACCGACGCCTGGTGGCGCGACGCGGTGATCTACCAGATCTACCCGCGCTCGTTCGCCGACTCGAACGGCGACGGCATCGGCGATCTGCCCGGCATCACCGCCCACTTGCGCCACGTCGCTGACCTGGGCGTGGATGCCGTGTGGCTGTCGCCGTTCTACACCTCGCCGATGGCGGATGCCGGATACGACGTCGCGGACTACCGCAACATCGACCCCCTGTTCGGCAGCCTCACCGATGCCGACGCGCTGATCGCCGAAGCCGACCGGCTCGGCATCAAGGTGATCGTCGACCTGGTGCCCAACCACACCTCCGACGAGCACCTGTGGTTCCGCGCCGCGCTGGCGGCCGCGCCCGGCAGCCCGGAACGGGCCCGCTACCTGTTCCGGGACGGCCGCGGACCCGACGGCGCCGAGCCGCCGAACAACTGGAAGAGCGTCTTCGGCGGCCCCGGCTGGAGCCGGATCACCGAACCGGACGGCACCCCCGGCCAGTGGTACCTGCACCTGTTCGACGTCAAGCAGCCCGACCTCGACTGGACCAACCCCGAGGTGCGCGCCGAGTTCCTCGACGTGCTGCGGTTCTGGCTCGACCGCGGGGTCGCCGGCTTCCGGGTGGACGTGGCGCACGGGCTGGTCAAGGCGCCCGGCCTGCCCGACTGGGACGGCGAGCACGGCCTGCTCGACGGCACCGTCGCCCCCATGTGGGACCAGGACCCGGTGCACGAGATCTACCGGACGTGGCGCAAGGTGCTCGACTCCTACGCGGGTGACCGGGTGCTCGTCGCCGAGTCCTGGGCGCCGACCCCGGAACGCCTGGCGAACTACATCCGCTCCGACGAGATGCACACCGCGTTCAACTTCGACTTCCTCGAGAGCCACTGGGCCGCCGCGGACCTGCGGACCTCGATCACGCGCTCGCTCGCCGCGTCGGGCGCGGTCGGTGCCCCGACCACCTGGGTGCTGTCCAACCACGACGTGGTGCGGCACCCGACCCGGCTGGCGCTGCCGCAGGTCGGCAAGCGGGTGAACGGGCTGAAGGCCACCGATCCACAGCCCGACGAGGCGCTGGGCCTGCGCCGGGCCCGCGCGGCGACCCTGATGATGCTGGCGCTGCCCGGTTCGGCGTACGTGTACCAGGGCGAGGAGCTGGGCCTGCCCGAGCACACCACCCTGCCCGACGACGTCCGCCAGGACCCCACCTACTTCCGCCACGACGGCGAGGTGGCCGGCCGCGACGGCTGCCGGGTGCCGATCCCGTGGATCGCCGACGCGCCCGCGTACGGCTTCAACACCACGGGCGCGGCGTGGCTGCCCCAGCCGGAGTCCTTCCGCCGCTACGCCGTCGACATCGAGACCGGCGTCGAGGGCTCCACGCTGGAGATGTACCGCAGCGCGCTGCGGCTGCGGAAGGAGCTGCAGCTCGGCCACGGCGATCTGACGTGGCTCGAGGGCACCGACACGGTCGCGTTCACCACGACCGCACCCGGCGGCACGATCACGGTGCTGACCAACCTGGGCGCCACTCCCGTCCCGGCGCCGGACGGGCAGGTGCTGCTCTCGAGCGGGGAGCTGGTGGACGGCCAGGTGCCCGCCGACGTGACGGTGTGGGTGCGCCAGTAGTCATTGCAGCGCAGTAGTCATTGCCGCGCAGTAGTCATTGCAGCGCAGTAGTCGTTCCAGCGCAGTAGTCGTTGCAGCAAAGCCACTTTCATGCAGGGATCTTGCGTGAAAGTGGCTTTGCTGCAATACCGGCCCGGGGGTGCGCATGACCGTCGACTGGAGCGGGATCGGCCCGGAGCTGCTGCTCCAGCTGGACCGCTCATTGCCGGAGCCGTTGCGCGTCCAGCTGCTGTGCGGGGTGCGCGACGCGATCCGGGACGGGCGGTTGCGGGCCGGTGAGCGCCTGCCGTCGTCGCGCGAGCTCGCCCGGCAGCTGGACGTGTCGCGCGGGCTGGTGCAGGAGACGTACGAGCAGTTGCTGTCCGAGGGCTACGTGACGAGCCGGTCGGGCTCGGGAACGCGGGTGGCGGAGGTCCACCCGGACACCGCGGAGCACCCCGTCGCCCCGACCGTCCCGGCCGCCCGGCGCATGGAGATCGACTTCGCGGTGGGGCTGCCCGATCTGAGCAGCTTCCCGCGGGCCGACTGGGCGTGGGCAGTGCGGGAGGCGGTCCGCACGCTGCCCACTGCCGACCTGGGCTACCTCGACGTGCGCGGGCATCCCGAGCTGCGCCGGGTGCTTGCCGGCTACCTGCGCCGGGTCCGCGCCGCAGCCGCGGATCCGACGCACATGTTGGTCTGCTCGGGGTTCGCTCAAGGGGTGGAGCTGGCCAGGCGGGCGCTGCAGCGGGTGGGGGTGCGGCGCATCGCGTTCGAGGATCCCGGCTACTCCGACCGCACGGTGCTCACCGCCATGACCGAGGCCGGCATCGAGACGGTGCCGGTGCGCGTCGATCACGCCGGCGTCGACGTCGCTGCGCTGGCCGCGAGCGGCGCGCAGGCGGTGCTGCTCACCCCGGCTCACCAGTGGCCGACGGGGGTGGTGCTCTCGCCGCGGCGTCGCCAGGAGCTGGTGGCGTGGGCCCATGACCAGGACGGCTACGTCATCGAGGACGACTACGACGCGGAGTTCCGCTACGACAAGGAACCCGTCGGCGTGGTGCAGGGGCTGGCGCCCCAGCGGGTGCTCATGATCGGGACGACCAGCAAGGCGCTCGCGCCGGCCCTGCGGCTGGCCTGGTTGCTGAGCCCGCCCGCGCTCACCGACGCGGTCATGGCGGAGAAGCTGATCGCCGACCGCGGCTCGCCGGTGATCGACCAGGTCGCGTTGGCGGCGCTGATCTCGTCGGGCCGCTACGACCGCCAGCTGCGGCGGATGCGCGGGGTCTACGCGGCCCGGCGGGAGGCGCTGGTCGACGCGCTGCTCACGCACGCGCCCGCGGTGGGCATCACCGGGCTCGCGGCGGGCTTCCACGCCGTCGCGCACCTGCCGGTCGGGGTGTCGGAGGCGGCCGTCGTGGCGGGGGCGGCCGCCCGTTCCGTCGGGGTGACGGCGATGAGCAGCTACCGGGCCGACGGCGCCCCGGACCCGGCACAGCTGGTGCTCGGGCTCGGGACGCTGCCGGAACGAGCAGTCCGTACCGGCATCGAGCGCATCGCCGATCTGCTCACCGGAGTATGACTGCGCCGAACGAGTGAACCGGAACGGTCCGACCAACCGTTCCGAGCGTTGTCCGGTCCTCCTCTGTAGTAGCGCCCCCACGCAGCCACCAGAGGTTCGCCATGAACATGCCGCAGCAGAGCTGGCCGGTCCCCGAGCCGCACCCGACCATGCAGTACACCGGTCCGCTGCCGGCCACGGGTGGCGTGCCCCAGACGGGGTACTCCCAGCCGGGCAGCACCCCGCCGCCCTTCCCGCAGCCGGGCTTCGCCCAGGCCGGCTTCCCGCCGCCCGGGTTCCCGCCGCCCCCGCCGCCGCCCACGCGCCGGCTGTGGCTGCCCATCACGATCATCGGAGTCGTGCTCGCGCTGATCGCCGGCATCGTCGTCACCGTGGTGGCCGTGTCCGGCAGCGGTTCGTCGAAGAACCTCATGGAGGGTGCGCTCACCGAGGCCGGGACGTGGCCCGCCGTCACCTACCGCGGCCTGATGACCAACATGGGCCGCGACGCCTTCGACGTCGACGTGACCCTGGTGAAGGGCGAGCTGGCGGGCACGCTGACCCGTCCCGACGGTGGCCGGGCCGACATCGCGTGGGACAGCCGCGGCCTCGTCCTCAAGGGCAACCGCAAGTGGTGGGAGGGCGGATCGTCCTACTCCAGCTACGCGGGCCGGTTCGAGGACGTGTGGATCTCCGACCCGCCGGAGCAGTACATGCTCCAGCAGCTGGGGGCACTGGACCCGGTCGACCTGAAGCGGTCGATGAACTTCGACATGCCGTTCATGTGGGACCGCACGAAGGCCGAGAAGCAGCAGCTCGACGGCAAGGACGTGCTGGTGGCCGACCAGATGGGCCGGCGGCTGTTCGTCGACGCCGCCACGCACCAGCTCGCCGCCGTCGACGCCTCCACCTACGGATCCCCGAAGCCGGAGCCGTTGCGCGCGTCGAAGGCCGATGACGCGGCGGCCGCCAAGGTCCGCGGAGTCGCCGCCAGGATCCGGTCGAGCGAGGCGCCCAAGACGACGTCGCAGAAGATGAGCGAGCGCGCCGACATCGACGGCAAGGTCGTCAGCGAGCGGCCGTGCGACAAGGGCATCTGCGCCACGATCACCCTGACCAACTCGGGAGACGGCCGCATGCTCGGCACGGTCGAGGTGCAGGCGAACTACCGGGAGGTCGCCACGCTGCCGATCGATCTGGCGCCGGGCAAGTCCACCACGATCGAGGCGGCCGCCCCGGCCGACTCCCGCCTGCCGCTCTCCTGGAGCTTCTGGGCCCGGGAGGGATAGCGACCCGCACGACATCGGGAGCGTGGGCGTCCTCAGTTGAAGAGGACGCTCACGCTCTCGCGTCGTGCGATGCGCCGGATCGCCTCGCCGAAGAGGCCGGCCACGGACACGATCTCGACCCGCTCGGTGAGCTCGACCGGCTGGCTCTCCACGGTGTCGGTCACGAACAGCCGCTGGATCGGGCTGGCCGCGAGCCGCTCCATGGCCTTCCCGGTGAGCGGCGCGTGCGTGACCAGCGCGTAGACGGACGCGGCGCCCTTCTCGACGAGCACCCGAGCGGCGTCGGCGAGGGTGCCGGCCGACACCGTGAAGTCGTCGACGATCAGCGCGGTGCGCCCTTCCACGTCACCGATGAGGTCGACGACGGCAGCGGTCTCCGAGTGGTCGGCCCGCTCCTTGTCGGCGATCGCCAGCGGCGCCCCGAGCCGGCGCGCGTACAGCTTGGCCTTCTTCGCGAACCCGGCGTCCGGGGAGACCACGACGAGGTCCGGCAGGTGCTTGGCCTGCACCGCCTCGCACAGCACGGGCAGCGCGTACAGGTCGTCGACGGGGATGCGGAAGAACCCGGCGACCTGCGGCGCGTGCAGGTCCATGGTGATCACGCGGTCGGCGCCGGCGGCCTCGATGGCGTCGGCGCAGACCCTGGCCCTGATCGACACCCGGGGCTCGTCCTTCTTGTCGCCCTTGGCGTAGGAGAAGTACGGGATCACGACCGTGACGGACGCGGCGCTGGCGCGCTTGAGCGCGTCGATCCAGAACAGCAGCTCCATGACGTTGTCGTTGACGGGGAACGCGGTGCCCTGCACGAGGTAGACGTCGCGGCCGCGCACGTTGGTGGGAACGCGGACGAACAGGTTGCCGTCGGAGAACCGCAGGGTCTCGCCCTCGTGCAGCGGGTGGCCGAGGTACTCGGAGATCGCGCGGGCGAGCTGGGGGTTGGCCGAACCGGACAGGAGCACGAAGTCGTCCACTCCGGAGAGGGTAACTACTCCGGTCTACTAGACGGCCTGGTGCACCGAGGCCCAGAAGTCCAGGTAGACCGGCGACATCAGCGGGAACTGCCCGCGCTGGGTCAGCAGGATCGCGGTGAGGTCGGCGGCGGGATCGGTGTACCAGCTGGTGCCCGAGCCGCCGTCCCACCCGTAGCGGCCCGGCGCCTCCATCCCGTCGCGACGGGTGCCGACGCCGATGCCGAGACCCCAGCCGCGGCTGTCGAACCAGCCGGGGAGGAAGCCGGAGCGCGCCTTGACGGCCTCGGGCAGCTGGTCGCTGAGCATGGCGGCCACGGTCATCGGGGCGAGCATCCGCCCGCCCGGGTACCGGCCGGCGTTGCGCAGCATCTCGGTCAGCGCGAACCAGTCGTCGACGGTGCCGACCAACCCGCCGGACGGGGACGGGCGGGCGGGCGTTCTGCGCAACGCCGTGGGCCCCGCTCCGGCGCGGAGCTCACCGGTCACGTGGTCGGCCAGATAGCCGTGGGCCACCCGGTGCAGGTGCTCCTCGGGCACGGCGAAGCCCGTGTCGCGCATGCCGAGAGGCGCAAGGACCCGCTCGTGCAGGAACTCGGCGAACGGCTGCCCCACCGCGCGCTCGACCAGCACGCCGAGAACGTCGGAGCCGGTGTTGTAGAGCCAGCGATCCCCGGGTTGAGCGAGCAGCGGCACCGCTCCGAGGTCGGCCACGAACTGGTTGGCGGTGCGTCCGCCGCGATCGGGGTAACTGTGGAAGTCGGCGACGGCCTCGCCGATCGGGGTGGCGGCGAAGCCGAAGTCCAGGCCGGTGCCCATGCGGAAGGTCAACAGGTCCCGCACGGTGATGGCGCGGTGGGCGGGCACGGTGTCGTCGAGCTCGGACTCGCGGGTGCGGATCACCTTCGGTGCAGCGAGTTCGGGCACGAGCCGGTCGATCGGCTCGTCGAGGCGGATCCGACACTCCTCGACGAGGACCAGCGCGGCCACCGCCGTAGCCACCTTGGTGAGCGAAGCCAGCTGGAAGATCGTGTCGCGCCGCATCGGCTCGGTCCCGCCGATCGCCAGCGTGCCGACGGTGCCGACGTGCACGTCGTCGCGACGGCGCACCAGGTACACCGCGCCCGGCAACCGGCCCTCCGCGACGTGCGCCGCGAGCGCGTCCTCGATCCGGTCGAACCGGTCCTTCGCCATCCCGTCCATCGTCGGGACCCAAATACACGTTGACATCTAATCATTAGACTTCTATCGTTCTGGTCATGAGCACAGACACCGAGATCCGCGAACTGGCCGCCCGCTGGGCCGCCGCCGAGATCGCCGGCGACACCGCCGCCATGGCCGAGGTCACCGTCGACGACTTCACGATG
Organism: uncultured Actinomycetota bacterium; assembly: GCA_963727745.1. Lineage (GTDB taxonomy): Bacteria > Actinomycetota > Actinomycetes > Mycobacteriales > Pseudonocardiaceae > Pseudonocardia. Next base: position 838,120 of record CAVSHL010000009.1, on the reverse strand, counting down.
GTCGGCCCCGCCGGCTTCGTCCTCACCCGCGAGCAGTGGCTGCACCGCTACGACGGCGGCCGGCTGGTCACCCACTCCCTCGAGTGGACCGACGCGCAGATCCGCGACTACGGCGACACCGCCGTCTCGATCGGCGTGCACACCCAGAAAGCCAGCCACGAGGGCAAGCCCGTCGACGGGTCGTTCCGCGTCACGCACATCGCCGTCCGTCGCGACGGCGAGTGGAAGTTCGCCGGGCTGCAGCTGAGTCCGATGGCCTGGCGGCCTCCGACTGCATGATGCCGACCGTCCACCTACCCCGGCTGCGGTAGCTCCGGCTACCGCGCCGGGGCGACGACGTGCGTACGCCCGGCCGCCCATCGTCCTCGCATGCCATCGATCCTGCGCGCTCTTGCTGCCACCGTCGTCGCCGCGGCGGCCCTCACCGCCTGCGCGGCTCCCGCAGCGGACCCGGCCGTGGTCGCCGTCTCCGGCGGGGAGATCCGCGGCACCGCCACCGCGAGCCACCTGCGCGTCCAGGGCATCCCGTACGCGGCGCCGCCGGTCGGCGAGCTGCGGTGGAGATCCCCGCAACCACCCGCCGGCTGGACGGGTGTGCGCGACGGGACCAGTCCGCCGCAGCCCTGCAGCCAGAGCTACGACGGGGAGGTGCAGGGCGGAGAGGACTGCCTCTACCTCAACGTCGACGCGCCGCTGGGCGTCGGCCGCGACCTGCCGGTCATGGTGTTCGTGCACGGCGGCGGCTTCACCAGCGGGCAGGGCGCGCCGTACGACCCGGCCCGGCTCGTCGACCGCGGCCGGGTCGTCGTCGTCACGATCAACTACCGGCTCGGGGCACTGGGCTTCCTCGCCCACCCAGGCCTCGACGATCCCGCCGCCGGCAACTTCGGCATCGCCGACCAGCAGGCCGCCCTGCGCTGGGTGCGGCAGAACGCGGCGGCGTTCGGCGGCGACCCGCGCAACGTGACGCTGTGGGGCGAGTCCTCCGGCGCGTTCTCGGTGTGCGCGCAGTTGGGCTCCCCCGCCGCCCGCGACCTGTTCGACAAGGCGATCCTGCAGAGCGGCCCGTGCAGCAACCGCATGCTGCCCGTCGCGCAGGCACAGGAGCGCTCGACGGGCATCGCGGCCCGGCTGGGCTGCACCGACGCGGCCTGCCTGCGGGCACTGCCCGTCGAGCGGCTGGTCGGGCTGCCGGAGGAGCAGGTCCGCACCATCCGCACCGGGGTCGAGCGGCCGTGGGTGCCCGTCACCGGCACGGCCGTGCTGCCCGTCGACCCGATCGACGCGTTCCGCGCCGGCACGGCCAACGACGTGCCGATGATCCACGGCACGACTGCCGACGAGATGCGGGTGTTCGTCGCGCAGGACGCGCGGATGGCCACCGAGCCGTACCCGGCGATGGTGGAGCGGTTCTTCGGAGCCGCCGCCACCCGCGTCACGGCCGCCTACCCGCCGGGCGACTACCCATCGGCGCGGGTCGCGCTGGCCACCGCGCTCTCGGACGAGGGCCGCATGCTGGGCTCGTGCACGACACGGTCGTTCTTCGCCGCCGCCCGCGGCCCGGTGTTCGCGTACGAGTTCACCGAGGAGAAGCCCGGCGAGGTCGCCGGCGTGCCGCTGGGTGCGCACCACGGCGTCGACGTCGCGTACTTCTTCGACAGCCACTTCCCCGGCCGGCCGAAGACCGAGCGCACCGGCGCGCAGCAGGCCTTCGCCGAGCGGCTGGCCGACACGTGGGCGACGTTCGCCCGGACCGGGAACCCGGGCCCGGGATGGCCGGAGGTCCGCACCGGCGGGGTGCAAGCGCTGTCAGCGGCCAGCATGACGCCGGTCGACATCAGTGCGAAGCACAACTGCGAGTTGTGGGACTCGCTCAGCGAGCCCTGAGGTCGCGTTGATCAAGGGCAAAAGGTCGCTGATGGAGATCCACAGGCGACCTTCTGCCCTTGATCAACGAAATGGGCCGGGCGCCGACCGATGAGTTCACGAGGGCCGGCCGGTCGGTACTGGTGACACCGAACCGACCCGGGGGAGCTCCCGATGCAGCGCGCCACCGCACGTGAATGGACGGGCCTGGCCGTGCTGGCGCTGGCCTGCCTGCTCTACGTGATGGACCTGACCGTCCTCAACATCGCCGTCCCCGCCATCAGCGAGGACCTCCGCCCCAGCAGCACCCAGCTGCTCTGGATCATCGACTCGTACGGGTTCATGGTCGCCGGCGCGCTGGTCACGATGGGCACGCTCGGCGACCGGATCGGCCGGCGCCGGCTGCTGATGATCGGGGCCGCGGCGTTCGGGATCGTGTCGGTGCTCGCGGCGTTCTCGACGTCGGCCGAGATGCTGATCGCCACCCGCGCCGCGCTCGGGATCGCGGGCGCCACCATCGCCCCGTCGACGCTGTCGCTGATCTTCCACATGTTCGCCGACCCCAAGCAGCGCTCGGTCGCCATCGGGATCTGGATCGGCGCCTTCTCGGCGGGCAGCGCGGTCGGGCCCGTGCTCGGCGGGATGATGTTGGAGCACTTCTGGTGGGGCTCGGTGTTCCTGCTCGCCCTGCCCGTCATGGGCGCGCTGCTGGTGCTGGGCCCGCGGCTGCTGCCGGAGTACCGCGACCCGGGCGCCGGCCGGCTCGACCTGGCCAGCGCCGCCATGTCGGTGGTCGCCCTGCTCGCGATCGTCTACGGGCTCAAGCAGATGGCCCAGCACGGCGTCGACGTGGTGAGCGTGCTCGTCGTGGCCGCGGGTGCCGCGCTGGGTGTGGTGTGGGTGCGCCGGCAGCGGCGCAGCGCCGACCCGATGATCGACGTGTCGCTGTTCGCCCACCGCGCCTTCTCCACCGCACTCGTGGTGAACGTGCTCGCCGTGCTGGTGATGGTCGGGTCGATGCTGTTCCTCGCCCAGTACCAGATGCTGGTGCTCGGCCAGACCCCGTTCGAGGCCGGCCTGTGGTCGGTGCCCGCGGCCGCCGGGTTCGTGGTGAGCTCGCAGCTCGCACCGCGGCTGCTCGCCCGTGTCGCACCTGCCAGGGTCGTGGCCGGCGGGCTCGCCGTCACCGCAGTCGGGCTGGTGGTGCTCACCCAGGTGCAGGTCACGTACGGGCTGGGTGCGCTGGTGACGTCGGCGGTGCTGGTGTCACTCGGGATGGGCCCGGTGTTCGGGCTGACCACCGAGCTGATCGTCGGCTCCGCGCCCCCGGAGAAGGCCGGCGCGGCGTCGGGGATCTCCGAAACCGCGTTCGAGCTGGGCGGCGGGCTCGGCATCGCGGTGCTGGGCAGCATCGGCGCCGCCTGGTATCGCTCCGGCGTCGACCCGGCCGTGCACGGCCTGCCCGCACCGATCGCCGAGGCCGCCCGCGACACTCTCGGCGGCGCCGCCACGGTGGCCGCCGAGCTGCCCGCTCCCGCCGCGTCCGCCCTGCTCGACGCGGCCCGCGCCGCGTTCGTGGACGGCATGCAGATCACCGCCGCCGGCGCGGCCGTACTGGCGCTGGTGCTGGCCGGGTTGGCACTGTTCGCCCTGCGCACTCCGGCAGAGGAGCCGGTCCTGGAGCCCGTCGCCTGCTGAGGCGCACCGCCCGCGCACCGCCCGTGTCAGCAAAGCCACTTTCAGGACGGATTCGGTCCTGAAAGTGGCTTTGCTGACGACCCCGGGAGGCCTCCCTCAGAGGGCCGCCACTGCCGCGGCGACTGCGCCGGTCCCGTCCTCCTGCGCGATCCGTGCGGCGAGTGCGCCGGCCGCGCCGCGGTGCCCACCGCTCGTGGCCGCTCGGATCGCCGCCGCGAGCGGGGCCGCGGCCAGGCCGCGGAACGGCAGCACCGCAGGAGCGCAGCCCAGCGTCACCAGCCGTTGCGCCCACAGCGGCTGGTCGGCGAAGACCGGGGTGGGCACGCTCGGCACTCCGGCCCGCAGCGTCGCCGCCGTGGTTCCGGCGCCCGCGTGGTGGACGACGGCGGCCACGCGTGGCAGCAGCCACTCGTGCGGCACGTCGGCGATGGTCAGCACGTCGTCGGACGCGCCGGCGTCCATCCCCGCCCACCCGGACTGGACGAGCCCGCGCACCCCGGCGGCGCGCAGCGCCTCGCGCACGATCGGCGCCAGCCGGGCACCGTGGCCGCCGGCCATGCTCCCGAACCCGACGAGGACGGGTGGGTCGCCGGCGTCGAGGAAGTCGACGAGCTGCTGCGGCGGTGCCCAGCCCCGGTCGGTGACCGGCCACCAGTAGCCGACGACGTCGTGCCCGGCGGGCCAGTCGGCGGGCCGGGGCAGCACGGCCGGGCTGAACCCGTGCAATCTGCGCTGCTCAGGGCCGGGACGCGGGCCGCCCAGCTGGTCGCGCACCCGGCGCGCCGCCCGCTTGTACGGGACGAGCGTGCGCATCACGAGCTCGCTGACGAGCCGGTTGCCCCAGCGCCCCAACGAACGGGCCGAGTGCAGGGCGACCGGCGGGAAGTCGCCGGTCGGTGTCCACGGCTGGCTGTACACCCCGAATCCGGGCCGGCCCAGACCCGCCGCGATGTCGCGGCCGAAGGGTGCGGCTCCGTTCCACAGCACGACCTCGGCGTCCCGCGCGGCGACGATCGACGCGTCGGCCGCCTGGCCCAGCAGCTCGGTCAGCGCGCCGACGCGGCCGGCCATGAACCGCGGCGAGGCGTTCTCGGGGAGGTCCTGCATCACCCCGAGGTCGCCGGGGAGGGCGTGGAACTCCAGCCCCGCGCCGGTGACGAGCCCGGCGTAGGCGGGGTGGGCGGCGATCGTGACCGAGTGCCCGTCCGCGCGCAGCCGCGCGCCCACCCCGGTGAACGGTGCGACGTCGCCGCGCGAGCCGAAGGCGATCACCAGTACCCGCATGATCGAGATCATGCACCGCGGAGCGTCCGGCGGTAACCGCCGGGCGTCGTGCCCACGCGGTCGCGGAACCGGCGCCGGAGGTTGACCGCCGAGGAGAGTCCGACGCGGTCGGCGATGGCCTCGACGGTCAGGTCGGTCTCCTCGAGCAGGACGCGGGCTTCGGCGACCCGGCGGCCCAGCAGCCACGCCCCCGGACTCGTGCCGAACCGCTCGGCGAAGCGCCGGGCCAGGGTGCGTTGCGAGACGCCGAGGCGCGCGGCGAGCACGTCGACAGAGAGCGGTTCGGCCAGCCGGGTGCCCGCCCAGTCGAGGAGTCCGTCGAGCGGATCGGGGATCGGACGGCCACTCTCCCGGTGCGGGGGCAGCACCATGCTCTGCGCGATCAGCGCCGCGTGCGCAGCGCCGTGGTCGCGACGCACGAGGTGGAGGCAGAGGTCCATGCCGGCACCCGCGCCGGCGCTCGTCACGATGTCGCCGTCGTCGACGTACAGCACGTCCCGCTGGACGCGGACCTGCGGGAACTCGCGCTGCAGCTGCTCGACGCGCGATCGGTGGGCCGTCGCCGGGCGGCCGTCGAGCAGGCCGGTGCGCGCCAGTGCGAACACGCCGGAGCAGATCGTCGCCAGGCGTGCGCCCCGGTCGTGCGCCGCCAGCAGCGCTGCGCGGACCGCGTCCGGGATCGGCGCCTCCGCAGGAGTCCAGCCCGGGACGATGACGGTGTCCGCGGTCGCGACCGCGCCGAGGTCCTGCGGCACGGTGATCGCGTACCCGGCCGAGGTCATGACCGGGCCGGGAACCTCCGTGCAGAGCTCGAACGCGTAGTGCTGGGCGACTCCGGGACGCGTCATGCCGAAGACCTCGCCGGCGAACCCGAGTTCGAGCATCGACTGCACCGACCGCACGATGGCCACTACCCGGTGCATGGCAGAAAAGTACCTGCAGACGTCGATCGCGGCACCTGACGTCGGCGACGCCCGGCACCACGCTGGAGGCATGCATCCGGAGATCACCGAGCAGGAGGGCTACGCCTCCGTGCACGTCGACGACGCACCCGTCCGGGAGCTGTTCCCCGGCATCCGTCTGCGGTCACTGTGGCGGCACGCCGACGGCGCCACCGCACACGTGCTGGAGATGGATCCGGGCACGTCCTGGCCGCGCCGCGACGTCCACGAACCCGGCCCGGAGGAGGTCTTCGTGCTCGACGGGTTGTTCCACGACGGTGCCCGGGACCATCCGGCCGGCACCTTCCTGCACGCTCCCGCCGGCTCGTGGCATGTCCCGGCGAGCGGTCCCGGCTGCCGGCTGTTCCTCTTCTACCCGGCCGGCTGAGCGCGCCGGTACCGTCGGCGGACGTGCCCACCCACCCACTCTGGCGCCCCTTCGACCAGCCCGACGACGAGGAGATCGCACGCGCCCGCGTGCGGCCGCACGTGCCGGCCCCGATCGTGGTCGTGGCTCCCGATTCCACCTGGCCTGCGGTCTTCGACCGGGTGCGGGCCCGGATCATCGCCGCGCTCGGCCCGACGGCGCTGGAGATCGAGCACGTCGGTTCGACGTCGGTGCCGGGGCTGTGGGCCAAGCCCGTGATCGACGTGGATCTGACCGTGCCCGACTCCAGCGACGAGCCGACGTTCGTGCCCGCGCTGGAGGCGGCCGGGTTCGAGCTGCGCGGCCGCGAACCGGACTGGGAGCAGCACCGCTTCTTCCGCGGCAGTGACCCGGACGTCAACGTGCACGTGTTCTCGCCGGGATCCCGCGAGTCGCAGCGGGAGCGCCGGTTCCGCGATTGGCTGATCACGCACGCCGACGACCGCTCCGCCTACGGCGCGCTCAAGCGGGAGCTCGCGGAGCAGGGCGGCTTCACCGACGTCATGCACTACAACAACGCCAAGGCCGGGCTGATCTACGACATCTACGAGCGGATCTTCGCCGCCGATCCGGCGGCTGCGCACGATCCGCAGCCGCGGAGCGGACCCACCGGCCGATGAGGTTCAGATCGAAGCGCCGAAGGCCAGCATGGTGAGGAACTCGGCGACCTGGCCCCAGAACGTCGTCTTCGTCTCCTCGGGCGCTTCGTCGGACTCGGTCTCGTTGTCCAGCTCGATCAACTCGTCCATGGCTCCTCCTCCGGTGTTCGGGTGGAGCACCAGAGTCGGCGAAGCCGCGCGCCGGCGGACTCACCGCGAGGTGACATCCGCCTTACCCGGAGGACCGATCAGACCTGCTCCACCGAGTAGGTGTGCCCGGCCGCGCGCAGCCGCTCCGCCAGTACGACGCCGATGCCGGTGGCCGGGGTGAGGGAGCCGGCGCGGTCGGGCAGCCGGTCGGTGTCGAGCGCCAGCGCCAGCGCGCTCTCGCCGAGCATCACGGCGGTGGCCGCGTAGCCGGGGTCCCCCGGTCCCGCGACGACGGCGCGGTAGCGCTGGCCGCTCTCCGTGGTCGCGGCGAACTCGCTGCGGAACCAGCCCTTGCGCCGCGCCTCCTCGTCCGGGCCGGTGCCGGGAGCCGGCAGCACGCGGTCGAGCAGCATCCGGGTCGGCTTCAGCGCCATCGCGCCGAGGAAGGCGACCATGCCGCCGGTCACGCCGGCGGAGACCGCGAGTCCACCGACACCCTTGCCGCAGCCCATGACCTCGCCGTAGCGCAGGTCGCGGCCGTACGCCCAGTCCAGCTGCGCGTTGCTGCGCCGCACGATCCGGGTGTTGTAGGGCGCCATCACGAACGGCGCGTGCCACGTGCCGTCGGCGCCCCGGGCGGGCGGTCCGGCGTCGGCCGGCTGGCGCACGTCGGGCTCCGCGACGCGGTCGGGGCTGAGCCCGTACTCGTCGAAGGTGATCGTGCGGGCGGCCTTGTCGGAGCGGATGGTGTCGATCTGGTTGCGCGCCGAGTCGAGCGTGCCGCCGGAGAACCCGCCGCGGAACGTCGCGACCATCTGAACGTCGGTGAGCCCGCCCGCGCCGTCGGCCACGGCCTGCTCGTGCAGCAGCAGCGTGCCGATGTCGGACGGGATCGAGTCGTACCCGCAGGAGTGCACGATGCGGGCGCCCGTGGCACGGGCGGCGGCATCGGTCTTGTCGGCCGCCTCGCGCACGAACAGCACCTCGCCGGTCAGGTCGGCGTAGTGGGTGCCGGCTGCGGCGCACGCCTCCACCAGCGGCATCCCGTACTTCGCGTACGGACCCACGGTCGTGGCGACGACCGTGGTGCTCGCCGCGAGCGCGGCGAGCGAGGCCGCGTCGGTGGAGTCGGCGACGAGCAGCGGCCACTCCCGGGCCGCGGCCGGCAGTCGGTCGCGGACGGCGGCGAGCTTCGCCTGCGACCGGCCGGCCAGTGCGATGCGCGCCTCGGCCGGCGCGTGTTCGGCCAGGTAGGCCGCGAGCAGCTCACCGACGAACCCGGTGGCACCGAACACCACGACATCGTGCTCACGATCGGTCATTTCGCGCATCCTCCACGTCTTTCGATGGTCGTCGACACCTGCCTGGCGTCCGTCCCCACCACGGGCAGCAGCTCCTCGCCGAGGCCGGCCAGTGCGGCCAGCACCGCCTCCGGGCCTGGCACGGCGTCCGGGACGACGGTGGACAGCAACGCGAGTCCGTCGTGCAGCGCGACGACGACCACGGCGGCCGTGGCGGCCTCCTCCACGGTGAGCTCCGGCGCGCTGGCCTGCATCTCGCTCGTGACGGCGGCGAGGGTGCCGCGCATCGCGTCGGGCAGTGCGGCCCCGATCGGATCGCCGTGCCCGGACGCCACGACCGCCTCGAGCACGGCCAGGATCTCCGACCGTCGACCGCCGAGCCCGTCGAGCATCGTGCGGAGGGCGGCGGCCAGTGGCCGGCCCGGGCCGGTGCCGTGGGCCTGGCGGCCGGCGGCGACCGGGCGCTGCGACCACTCCTGGATCAGGTCGGTGAGGGCGGCGCCCATCAGCGCGTCCTTGCTGCCGAAGTGGTAGCCGATCGACGCGAGGTTGGTGGCGCTCTCCTCGACGAGGTCGCGCGCGGTGGTGGCCTGCAGGCCCTTGCGCCGCAGCAGCGTGCGCGCGGCGGCGCGCAGCGCCTCCTTGTGTCCTCGTGCCAACCCCGGCCTCCTGTACGGACGTTCAAGACAGGTGTAGCTCACGTTCTACACGCTTGTATAGAAAGTGGCCAGCGCACTCACCGCAGCGGTGAGCGACGCCACCACCCGAACGCCGTCGCCAGGGCCACCACCGACAACGCGAGCAGGAGCGGAGCCGGCCCCGTCACGTCGACGGCGACTCCCGCCAGCGCCGCTCCGATCGACGTGGCGGTCAGCCCCGCCGCGATCACCACCGTGATCGCGGCCGTCGGCGCCCCCGCGGGCGCCACGGTGCCCAGCTCCACGAAGCAGGCGAGCCCCAGTGCACCGCTCACCAGCCCGATCAGCACCACGCAGATCACGAACGGCCACGGCACCACACCCACCAGAAGGGTGCCCGCCAGCCCGACCAGCAGCACCGGCAGCGGCCGGCCCCAGCGAGCGCCGACCAGCGTGCCGGTGAGGCTCGCCGCCGTCAGCAGGGCGTAGGCCAGCGGCCCGCCCGCGGCGGCACCGCTGACCTGGACGGCGCCGATCACCAGGCCCTGGACGGTCACCCCCAGCACGATCCACCGCACGCCGGCCACGCCCATGGCGCGCGAGCGGTCGGCCACCACGCGATGCCCCGACGCCGCGCTGGCCGCGAACACGACCGCGCCGAGCGTGGCGGACACCGCCGCTCCGAGCACCGCCCACTCCGGGGCGCCCACCGCCAGCACACCGACCAGCAGCAGTGGGCCGGCCAGCACCGGCACCTCGAACAGCAGCGTCGACAGCGCCACCGCCGACGGCAGCAGCGACGGGCCGACCAGCCGCGGCCACAACGCCCGCAACGCGGTCGGCACCTGCGGCTCACCCGCGCCGACGAGCGTCGCCAGCACCGCGACCGCAGCAGGCTCGGTGACGGCGACGAGCCCGACCGACGCGACGACCCGCAGTCCGGCCGCCACGAGCACCACGGGACGCGCGCCGTAGCGGTCGATCAACCGGCCCTGGACGAGCATGCCGACGACCGTGCCGGCGCCCAGCAGCGCGACCACGGCGCCGGCAGCGGCGAATCCGCCGCTGCGCGCGCTGACCAGCACCAGGATCGCCGGCGTGAGCACACCGATCGGAAGCGCCGCCAGCGCGGCGGCCAACGCAGGCGCAAGAACACCGGGGACACGGAGAACAGCAAGCACGGGACACTCCGGGCGTGTTTCAGGAGCGCGTCAACCCTGCCCCCGGACGCGCACCCATCCCGCTTGCTGCGAATCACGGTACGCCGCGGCGTCGCGGCCGACCAGGCGTTCCCGGAACACGCAACGGCCGCCCCCTCCTCGTTGAGGGGACGGCCGCCGCTGGAGAACCGTCAGTGTCAGACGGTGTCGTCGCTGCCCGCTCCGGCGTCGTCGGCACCGGCGTCGTCGGCGTCGTCGGTGTCCGCGTCGCTGTCATCGGCGGCGTCGGCGTCGGAGTCCTCGACGTCGGTGTCGTCGGCCTCGGCGTCGTCGGAGTCCTCGACGTCGGCGTCGTCGGCCTCGGCGTCGTCGGCCTCATCGGCGGCGTCGGCGTCGACGGACTCGGCGTCGACGGACTCGGCGTCGACGGACTCGGTGTCGGCGTAGTCGGCGGCGTCTGCCTCCGGCGCCTCCGGTGTGGCACCCGGCAGGCCGGGCAGGCCCAGCAGGTCGGTGACCTGGGCGACGCCCGGGATCGACGGCAGCGCGGGCGCGGCCGGCAGGAAGCCGGTCACGTCGGGCGCCTGGAACGACGGCGCCTCGAACGACGGCGCGGCGTCCGTGCTGGCCGCGTCGGCGGATGCGTCGTCGCTCGGCAGCTCGGCCGCGCCGGCCGGGCCGGTGGCGGCGAGCATGGCGAGCGGGGCGCCGATCGCGCCGACCGCGACGCGGCCGGCGATGCGGCCCGCCTTGGTCTGGGCGGCGTGACGGGCGCGGTTCTTCCTCAGCATGCGCGAATTCCTCTGGTCTCTCGGGGGAGCTGTCAGTGCGCCGCAGACGAGTCACGTCGGCCATCACGGGGAGCGACGACGGCGAGCCCGTTAGCGGTGTGCGGGACACTGACGCTCCACCCGTTCGGCGGCAACTCGGGACCGTTGGTAAGGAATCGGTGTTATACAACCCAAGAGATGCCGCCGACCTCCCGATTCGCTTACTCCGATGGCCGTATGGGCCGCCATCAACATCACCCGATCGAGTGACAACGCAAGGTCGATCGGAGCGTCCTACTCGGCTGGGGCAGTGCGTCGCGCGAGCGACGTGATCGTGATCCCCTCGCCCACGGTCAGTGCTTCGACGAGTCGCCAGCGCGACATGTCGCTGGTCCGGTCGATCAGCCGGCGTCCGGTGCCGAGGATGACCGGGAACGTCATCAGATGCAGCTCGTCGACCAGATCGTGCTCCACCAGGTCCTGGACGAGCTGGATGCTGCCGGGCACCTGGATCTCGCCGTCGACCCGCTCCTTCAGCGCGGTGACCTCGGCGATCACGTCCCCGCTCAGCACTGTCGTGTTGTTCCACGACGGATCCGTGAGCGTGTTCGACACGACGTACTTGGGCATGCCGTTGTACTTGTCGCCCAGCTCGTCGTCGACGTGCGGCCAGGCGGCGGCGAAGGACTCGTAGGTGCGGCGCCCGATCAGCAACGCCTCGGCGCCGAGCGCCTCGTCGACCTTGAAGCGCTCGCCGTCCGCTCCCCGATCGAACGCGAACGTCCAGTCCTTGTGCACGAACTCCTCACCGCCCGGGGCCTCGACAACCCCGTCCAACGAGATGAACTCGGTGACGACGATCTTCCCCATCCCTGCCTCCTTCACTTGCCCTGGACGAACTGCCGGATCGTCGGGGCGAGCACGTCGGCACCGGCCGTGTGGTTCTCCCCCGGCACGGCCCGCAGCGTCGCCCCGGGCAGCACCTCCGCGGCCGCCTGCGCACCCGTGACCAAGAACGGGAACGTGCTGTCCCCGTGGACGACCATGGTGGGTACGGCGATCCCCGCCCACCGGTCGGTCGGCAACGGCTGTCCCTGCATCACGTCGCACACGACCCGCCCGTCGTGGGCGATGGTCGGCGCGACCGCCTCCAGCACCGGCCAGTACTCGCCCTGGCGCATGCCGGCGACGAACTCAGGAGGCATGCCGACGGCGGCGGTCATGAACAGCTCCACCGCATCGCCCGGCCGTCCGGCCGCGCAGGCCGCCTCCAGCCGCTCCACGTAGTCGATCGGCAGGGGCGGGCGGGCGTCGTCGACCACGAACGGCGGCTCGAACGCGACGAGGTGGGTGACCGACAGACCGGCCGCGACGGCGTCCATGCCCAGGATCGAGCCCGAGGACCAGCCGAAGAGCACTGCGGGCTCGCCGGCCTCCGCGACGAGTGCGGCGAGGTCGTCGATCTCGCGCTCGACGGCGTAGGGCAGCGTGTCGGTACTGCCTCCCCGACCGCGCCGGTCATAGGTGTAGACGCGGAAGTTTGCGCTCAGCGCCTCGGCGAGCGCGACGGTCTCCGGGCTGACCGCCGGGTACGCCGTGGCGCCGTCCACGAGGATCACGGGCCGGCCGCTGCCCCGCACCTCGAAGGCGATCGTCGTGCCGTCCTTGCTCTGCACCGCTGGCATGTCCACTCTCCGCTTCATGGTCCCGGGAACTAGACGGTACGGTACTCAGACGAGAACGGAACTGTCTAGTACTCTGTGGTCGTCGGGAGGAGAGGCATGGAACAGCTGGCACCGGAGGCAGTGGCGCACGGCGCCGCCGTCGACACCGGGACGGACGAGGGCCGCACGGCCCGCAAGCGGCGCGCGATCCTCTCCGCCGCGGCGGATTCGTTCCTGCAGCACGGCTACCTGGGCGCGAGCATGGACGAGGTGGCCGCGCGGGCCGCAGTGTCCAAGCAGACGGTCTACAAGCAGTTCACCGACAAGGAGCACCTGTTCGCGGAGGTCATCCTCGGGAGCAACGCTCAGCTCGGCGCTCGCCTCGCCACGTTGTACGGGGCACTCGACGAGGCGACGGACGCCGGTGCGGCGCTGCGTGCACTCGCTCGCCGGTTCGCCGCCGACATCTGCCGCCCTGACGTCGTGCAGTTGCGCCGGCTCGTCCTTGCGGAGGCCGATCGGTTCCCCGACATCTCCGGCGCCTGGTTCGAGAACGGTTTCCAGCGGTCGCTCGTGCTGTTGGGAGCAGCGCTCTCGCGGATGGCGGACCGCGGGCTGCTGCGCGAGCTCGCCGATCCGACCCTGACGGCGTACCAGTTCGCCGGCCTCGTCATGTACAAGCCGATGAACCAGTTGATGTTCGCCGGCACCGCGGCCCGCCCGGACGACGACGAGCTGACGAGGATCGCCGACCTGGCTGTGGAGGTGTTCCTCGCGGCCTACGGCCCAGCACGGTAGGCGCGGCCGTGGAACGAGGATGAAATCGGTCAGCGCCTACGCTGCGTCGGAACATCACACCTGGGGGCCTGGATGGGAATCGTCGTCGGCATCGTGGTGGCCGTGGTCGTGCTGCTGCTCGTGATCCTCGTGATCACGGGCTACAACGGCCTGGTCAGAGCACGCAACGCGTTCAAGAACGCCTTCGCGCAGATCGACGTGCAGCTGCAGCGCAGGTTCGACCTGATCCCGAACCTCGTGGAGACGGCCAAGGCGTACATGGCGCACGAGCGGGAGACGCTCGAAGCGGTGGTGGCCGCTCGCGGCGCCGCGCTGTCCGGATTGGCGGCAGCGCAGGCCAGCCCCGGCGATCCCGCCGCGATGCAGCAGCTGGAGGCCGGCCAGGGCGCGCTCAACTCGGCGCTCGGGCGGCTCATCGCGGTGACCGAGTCCTACCCGGACCTCAAGGCCAACCAGAACATGATGCAGCTCTCCGAGGAGCTGACCTCCACGGAGAACAAGGTCGCCTTCGCCCGCCAGGCCTACAACGACGCCGTCATGGGCTACAACAACCGGCGCGAGACGTTCCCCAGCAGCCTCTACGCCGGCATGTTCGGCTTCACGGCGGCCGCGCAGCTCGGCATCCCGCCGGAGCACCCCGAGATGCGCGACGCCCCGAGGGTCCAGTTCTGACCCCGGTGTCGGGGATGAACTTCTTCGAGCACCAGCGCACGGCCCGCAGCAGATCGGTCCTGCTCGTCGTGCTGTTCGTCGTCGCCGTGCTGGCGTCCGTCGCGGTCGTCGACGTGGTCGCGCTCCTCGCGCTGAGCCGCAGCAACCCCGTCGGGGTGCTGATCATGGGCTCGGTCGGCACCCTGCTGGTGATCGGCGGCGGCATGCTCTTCAAGACGTTCGCGCTGCGCAAGGGCGGTGCGGCCGTCGCGGCGTCGGTCGGTGCCGTGCCCGTCGACCCGACGTCGACCGATCCCGCGTTGCGCAGGTTCGTCAACGTCGTCGAGGAGATGTCGATCGCGTCCGGGGTGCCGATGCCGCGGCTGTTCGTGATGCCGCGCGAGCAGGGCATCAACGCGTTCGCGGCCGGGTTCACCACCGCCGACGCCGCGATCACGGTCACCGGGGGCGCTCTCTCCCAGCTCAGCCGCGACGAGCTGCAGGGCGTGATCGGGCACGAGTTCAGCCACATCCTCAACGGGGACATGCGGCTGAACATCCGGCTGATCGGCCTGCTCTTCGGGATCATGCTGCTCGGCCTGATCGGGTCCCGGTTCCTCGCGTACGGCGGGGGCCGCAGCTCCAGCAAGAAGAACGGTGCGCCGCTCGCCGCCATCGCGTTGGCCCTGATCGTGGTCGGCTTCGTCGGCCAGTTCTTCGCGGGATGGATCAAGGCCGCGGTGAGCCGGCAGCGGGAGTGGCTCGCCGACGCGTCCGCCGTCCAGTTCACCCGGCAGCCCGACGGGCTGGCCGGGGCGCTGAAGAAGATCGCCGGACTGCCCGCCGGCTCCCGGTTGGCGGACGAGCGCAGCGCCAAGGAGGTCAGCCACATGCTGTTCGGCGAGGGCCGCCGGTTCAGCAGGTTGTTCTCCACCCACCCACCGATCCTCGAACGGATCTCCGCCCTCGATCCCGCCTTCGACGCGTCCCAGCTCGAGGAGCTGCCGGAAGCTCCCCGGGCGTTGTCGGAGGACATCACAGCCGGCTTCGCCCCCACCGTCAGCGCCCCGGTGGCGGTCAGTCCGGCGCAGGTGAGCGCCCGCGTGGGCACCCTCACGCCGGCCGACCTCGACCACGGCGCGGCACTGCACTCGCAGGTCCCGCCGCACATCCACCAGCTCGCCACCCAGCCGAGCACGGCGACGGCGGCGGTGCTGGCGATGCTCGTGTCCACCGAGCCGGCGCTGCGCGCGACCCAGCTCGCCGCCGTCCACGAGCGCCTCGGCGTCGAGATGGCGCGGTCGGTCGACATGCTCGTCGCCGAGGCCGCGGGCGTCGGGCCGCACCTGCGGCTCCCGATCGTCGGCATCGCAGCACCGCAGCTCACCGGCCGTCCGGAGAGCGAGCAGGAGGCACTGCTGGCCGCGCTCGACGATCTGGCACTGGCCGACGGCGCCGTCTCGCTGTTCGAGTACTGCCTGACCCGCACGGTGCGCACCACGCTGGCCGACGCCACCGATCCCGCGGCGCGCAGCCGCCCGGGAAGCACCCGGGTGCAGCAGGCGACGGGCCAGATCACGACTGTGCTCACGGCGCTCGCGATCTCGGGCAACCCCGATCCGGCCGCCGCCGGACGGGCGTTCGCGGCCGCCTTCGCCCACCTGCAGCTCGACGTCCCGGTGCCCGCCATGGCCACGGGCGGCACCTGGCGGCAGCTCGACGCGTGCTGGCCCGTGCTGGACGGGCTCGCCCGCTTCGAGAAGCGGATGCTCGTGGAGGCGATGGTGCTCGCGGTGCTGGACGACGGAAAGCTCACCACGCGAGAGGCGGAACTGCTGCGGGCGGCGTGCGCCCTGGTGCACGTGCCGCTACCGGCGTTGATCGCGTAGAGCAGCCCCGCTCACGCACACCGTCGCGTGCTCACGCACATGGTCGACCGTGTGCGTGAGCACCACAGGGTGTGCGTCAGCTGCCGCCGGCGGCCAGGCGCATCAGGTCCGTGTCGAAGGCCATGTCCGCGACCGTCTTCTCCGTGCGGGTGGCGTTGCCGTTGAACTGGTGCTGGTAGGACTGCCAGTTCTGCTCGGCGATGTCGTGGGGCACCGAGCTGCGCACGAGCATGGCCAGCTCGGTCGCGGCGCGGGTGATGCGCGTGCCGAGATCGGTCGATCCCCAGTCCTCCGGGGCGGCGTACAGCGAGGTCGGCACCGGGATCGCGCGCAGGAACGCGAACAGCGGGCGCAGCTGCTCGTCGACCACCATCGCGTGCCGCGCGGTGCCGCCGGTAGCGGCCAGCACGACCGGCTTGGCGATGAGCAGGTCGTCGTCGACGAGATCGGCGAAGGACTTGAGCAGGCCACTGATGCCCGCCTTGTAGACGGGCGTGGCCACGATGATCGCGTCGGCGGCGGCGAGCCGCTGGATCGCTTCGGAGACCACGTCGGACACAAGTCCGCTGACCAGGGACCGGGCGATGTCCGTGGCGATGGGGGCGAGCTCGACGACCGTGATCGTCGCGGGCACGCCCAGCTCGCGCAGGACGTCGACGCTGCGCTGGGCGGTCCGGTCGGCGAGCAGCCGGGTCGAGGACGGGTCGCTGACACCTGCGCTGACGACAGCGATGGTGATCCCGTGGTTCATGGTCGTGCTCCGTTCCGAATGGGGGGTGCAGCGTCGATCAGCGCGACGCTGAGGTCGCGGAGGACCTCGAGCTGGGCGCGGGTCAGCGCCCGGGTCATCGCGGTGGTGACGTGCCGGGCATGGGCCCGGCCCGCCTCGCGCTGCACCTGCCGGCCGCGTTCGGTGAGCCGGATCCTGCAGGCCCGCGCGTCGTCCGGGTCGTCGGCCCGGTCGACGAGCCCGCGCTTCTCCAGCCTGGCGACCAGGCGGGAGACCCCGGCCTGGGTCAGCAGGACGTCGTCGATGAGCTCGGTGATGCGCAGCCCGTCCGGCGCCGTGGACAGGGCGTACAGGACGCCGTACTCCTTCGGGAGCAGCTCGCCCCAGGCCCCGGCGTACTCGAACTCGCGGGCGAGCGTGGCCTGCGCGCGGAACATCGCCTCCCAGGCCACGTTCGCCAGCCGGGCGTTGCTCTCCATCAGAACGCCGCCGGGTAGTGCGCGGGCACCGTCGGGTCGCTGTCCTGGTACGGCGACGCGCCGGACAGGTTGTCGCCCCGGTTCGGGTTGGGCCGCGGCTGGCGCGGGGCCGCGTCGCCGTACTTGGCGGTGACGAGCGATGCGTGCGTCGGCGCGTCCGGGACACCCGGGGCGCGGCGCGACTCGAGCTCCTTGCGCAGCACCGGGACGACCTCCGTGCCCAGCAGCTCGACCTGCTCCAACGCGACCTCGACCGGCAGCGCGAGCCCGTCGACCGCGAACAGCTGCCGCTGGTAGTCGCCGAACCCGTCGTGGAAGGTGAGCACCTTGTCGATCACCTCCTGCGGGCTGCCGACCGTCAGCGGGGTGTGTTCCATGTGGTCCTCCAGCCGCGATCCGCGGAACACGGGGTAGTTCTCGAAGTACGGCCGGAACGCCTTGACGGCGTCCTGCGAGCGCTGCGCGACGAACGACATGCCGCCGAGGCCGACGATCGCCTGCTCGGCGCTGCCGTGGCCGTAGTGCGCGAACCGCTGCCGGTACAGGTCCACGAGCGGCTTGAAGTGGAAGTTCGGCGCGAGGATGTGGTTGGCGAAGAACCCGTTGCCGTAGAAGGCGGCCTGCTCGGCGATCTCCGGGGTGCGGATCGACCCGTGCCAGACGAACGGTGGCACGTCGTCCAGCGGGCGCGGGGTCGAGGTGAACCCCTGCAACGGCGTGCGGAACCGGCCTTCCCAGTCGACGACGTCCTCGCGCCACAACCGGTGCAGCAGGTTGTAGTTCTCCAGCGCGAGCGCGACGCCCTGGCGGATGTCCTTGCCGAACCACGAGTACACCGGCACGGTGTTGCCCCGGCCCACCATGAGGTCGAGCCGGCCGTCGGCGACGTGCTGGAGCATCGCGTAGTCCTCGGCGAGCCGCACCGGGTCGTTCGTCGTCATCAACGTGACCGAGGTGCTCAACACGATCCGCTCGGTGATCGCGGAGATGTGGCCGAGCAACGTGGTCGGCGACGACGGCACGAACGGCGGATTGTGGTGCTCCCCGAGCGCGAAGACGTCCAGGCCCACCTCGTCGGCGCGCTTCGCCACCCGGATCATGTTCTTGATCCGCTCGGCCTCGCTGTAGGTGTGACCGGTCGTCGGGTCGGGCGCGATGTCGCCGACCGTGAAGACTCCGAATTGCATGACGTTCTCCCAACCCTGCCGCAACTACATGACTGAGCATGCTGTTCAACAACATGACTACGCATGTATTCCGGTCGGTGTGTCGGTGCAGGTCCCGCTCCGGGTGACAATGGACGCGTGACCCGCACCGTCGTCGACGCGATGCTCCGCTCGCCCCGGACGTGCGCCGCGGCGACGACTGTGGCGGAGGTCCGCGCGGTGTTCGCCGACGACCACATCCACGCGGTGCTCGTCGTCGACGATGCGCGGCTTCTCGCCGTGGTGGAGCGGGCCGATCTCGACGCGGCCGCGCCGGCGTCACTTGCCCTCGATGCCGGGCGCCTCGACGGTCGGGTGACCCGCCCGGACGTCGACGTCGAGGAGGTGCGGCTGGCGATGCTGGCCGCCCGGCACCGCAGGCTCGCCGTCGTCGGTGCCGAGGGTGAGCTGCTGGGCCTGCTGTGCCTCAAGCGGAGCGGTGCGGGTTTCTGCTCCGACGACGACGTCGAAGCACGGGCGGCGGACCGGGCGTCCTGCCTCTGAGCTGCAGAGGGGCTGCGGAGGAGCTGCCGGAAACGCAGCGGAGGGGGCAGCCCGTAGGCCACCCCCTCCACACCCCCCGTGCGCCGCCGCCCCCACGGCGGTGCAGGGTCTTGCTAGACCGGTTCGAGCCGGCCGCGGCCTCGACTGGTGAGGCAAGCCCGCCCCGGTCGCACTGTGCGATCGGCGTGGACGTCGATCAGACCCCGTCGGATCAGCCTGCGAGCCGCCGTCTGGTCGGCGCAGCAGCGACCGTCGATCACCAGGTCACCCCACCCCGGACCGGCGAGCTCCGCCCGCCCCTCCGCGACCGCGCGCAGGATGGCGCGATCGCGGAGGCTCAGATCCGGCTCCGGGTCGGCGTCGGCCTCGGCGTTCACGACGCCGACCCGGAAGTAACTGCCGCGTCCTCGGCCGCCAGGTCGACCTTCGCGGTCTCCCGGGAGAGCGCCACGCAGATCGTGGTGATCGCCAGCGCGACGACGACGTAGATCGAGACGGCGAGCGAGGTCTTGTAGGTGGCGAGCAGCGCGGTCGCGATGATCGGGGCCACCGCACCGCCGGCGATGCCGGCGAGCTGGTAACCGATGGAGGCACCGGTGTAGCGCACCGCCGTCGGGAACATCTCCGCGATGAAGGATGCCTGCACCCCGTACATCGCCGCGTGGAAGATCAGCGCCACGGTCGCGGCGATCACGATGAAGAGGAAGTTCTTGGTGTCGATGAGGGCGAAGAACGCCCAGACCCACACGGCCGCACCGACCGCACCCGCGATGTAGATCGGCCGCCGGCCGTAGGTGTCCGAGAGCGCGCCGAACAGCGGGATGGCCACGGTCTGGATGGCCGCCGCGATCAGCACCGCACCCAGCGCGAGCGAGCCGGGCAGCTTGAGGAAGGTGGTGATGTAGGTGGTGATGAACAGGACGAAGATGTAGAAGGCGATGTCCACACCGACGCGGGCACCCAGCGCGAGCAGGATCTGCTTCGGGAAGCGGCGCAGCACGTCGATGATCGGCGCCTCGGCCTTGTGGTCCTTCTCCTCGACGCCCTTGTAGAGCGGGCTCTCGGCGATCGTCATGCGGATCCACAGACCGACGATCACCAGGATGCCGCTGAGCAGGAACGGGATCCGCCAGCCCCAGCTGAGGAACGCGTCCTTGTCGGTCACGACCTGCATCAGAGCAAGCACGCCGTTGGCGAGCAGCAGCCCGACGGGCACGCCGACCTGCGGCCAGCTCGCGTTCAGCCCGCGCTTGTTCGGGTCGCCGGACTCCAGCGACATGAGCACCGCGCCGCCCCACTCGCCGCCGAGCCCGATGCCCTGCAGGAACCGGAGTACGACCAGCAGCAACGGCGCCCACACCCCGATGGCGCCGTAGGTGGGTACGACGCCGATGAGGAACGTCGCGACCCCCATCAGCACCAGGGTGATGACGAGGACGTTCTTGCGGCCGAACTTGTCGCCGTAGTGCCCGAAGACGATGCCGCCGAGCGGGCGGGCCACGAAGCCCACGGCCGCGGTGGCGAAGCCGAGGATGGTGCCGACGAGCGGGTCGAAGTTCGGGAAGAAGAGCACGTTGAACACCAGCGCGGTGGCGGTGGTGTAGATGAAGAAGTCGTACCACTCCAGTGACGTGCCCACGAGGCTCGCAACGATGACGCGTCGTACGGAGTTGGTCGGCCCCCCGCTTCGCACCTCAGATACTGATGCTGACATCGAGTTCTCCTCGCCCTGTCGCCGTGCGGAATGATTGCGGGAAGCGTACGGATTGTTGAACAATCCGACAAGAGGACGGTTGAACTTTCTTGTCGACGAACCCGGAGGACCCGCTGATGCCAGCTGCCGACCTGATCGACGCGCTCGCGCATGCCGCGGACTCGATCCGCCGATCGACCACGGCCGAGCAGGTCGCCGAGACCCTGCGGCGGCAGATCACCAACGGCGCCCTCCCGCCCGGCACCCGCCTGCGCGAGGAAGCCGTCGTCGGGGCGCTCGGAGTATCCCGCAACACCGTCCGGGAGGCGTTCCGACTGCTCGCCCACCAGCGGCTCGTCGACCACGCCCTGCACCGCGGGGTGCACGTCCGCGCCGTCTCCGCCGACGACGTGCGCGAGCTGTTCGCCACGCGCCGGCTGATCCAGCCCCTCGGCGTCGCGGCCGCCCTGCGCGACGCCGCGCTCTGCGTCGCGCTCGAGGAGCAGGTCGACGCCGCCGCGCTGGCCGCGGCCACCGACGACTGGACGGGCGTCGGCACCGCGAACATGGCGTTCCACATGGTGATGGTCGCCGGGTGCGGCAGCGGCCACGTCACCGCGATGTTCGAGCAACTCGTCGCCGAGCTGCGGCTGGCGTTCCTGCAGATGCCCGACCACAAGAGCCTGCACGAGCCCTACATCGACGGCAACCGGCGCCTCGTGGACCTGCTCACCGCGGGGCGCCGGACCGAGGCACTGGCCGAGCTCGCGCGCTACCTCGATTCGGCGGAGAAGCAGCTGCTGGATCAGTTGGCCGCGTAGCCGAGCACCGCCTCGACGGTGCGGCCGATCGCGAGCAGGGTGCGATCGGCGCCCGCCGGGGCGTCGATCTCCAGACCGGCCGGCAGTCCGGCCGGCGAGACGCCCATGGGCACACTCAGCCCGGGGATGCCGGTGACGCTCGCCGGGCCGGTGTTGCGGATGAAGGTCGCGAAGGTGTCGACGGCCTCGCCGCGCAGCACCATGCCGTCGTCGCACGTGGCCAGGTCGAGCGCGGTGGCGGGCGTGGTGGGGAAGGCGAGCCCGTCCAGCCCGTGCGCGGCGAACAGCGCGGCGTGCCGGTGCTGCAGCTCCTCCCGCTCGGCCAGCGCCGCGCGGTAGGCATCCTCCGGGACCTGCCCGGGCGCCCCGTCGATCGCCGTGCCCTCCAGGACGGCCCGCACGTCGGGGCCGGCGACCTGCGCCACCAGCGCGTCGAGGGTCAGGCCGGGCCGGTACCGCGCGAGGTAGGCCCGCAGCTCGGCGCGGGCCTCGTACAGCACGATCGTCATGCCGATCCCGAACTCGCGCTCGACGATGTCGCCGACGTCGACGGTGACCAGCTCGATCCCCGATGCTCGGAGGGCGCCCAGCGCGCTCTCGAACAGCGCCGCGACCTCGTCCTCCACGGGTTCGGTGAGGTGCCCGCGGGGCACGCCCAGCCGGATCGACTGCGGCGGCCGCTCCGCGAGCGGTGTGCTGTCACCGCTGAGCACCGCGTCCAGGACGGCGAGATCGGCGACCCGCTGCGCCAGCGGGCCGACGGTGTCGCGGGTGCTGCACAGCGGGGTCACCCCGTCGCCGGGGTAGCGGCCCAGCGTCGGGCGCAGGCCGCAGATCCCGGTGACGGCCGCCGGCACCCGCACGGAACCGCCCGTGTCCGTGCCCAGCCCGGCCGGCACGACCCCGGCGGCGATCAGCGCGGCGGTCCCGCCGCTGCTCCCGCCGGCGAACCGGCTCGGATCGTGCGGGTTGCGCACCGGACCGAACGCGCGGTTGTTGCTGGTGATCCCGAACGCGAGCTCGTGCATGTTCGCCTTGCCGACGACCACGGCGCCGGCCGCGCGCAGCCGCCGCACCACCGGCGCATCGGTCTCGGGGACGAAGTCGCGCAACGCCGGGGTGCCCGCGGTGTTGGGCAGGCCGGCGACGTGGATGTTGTCCTTCACCACGACGGGCACGCCGTAGAGCGGGCCGGCCGGCTCGCCGTCCGGCATCGCCGGTGCGGTGTCGACGGTGATGAAGCCGCCGAGGTGCGCGGCCTGCTCGGCCCGGGCCAACGCCTCCGACACGCGCTGCCGGGCGTGCTCGGCGGTCGGGCTGGGTGCCAGGGTCATGCGCTCAGCTGCCGACGAGCAGGCCGCCGTCGACCGGGATCGTCTGCCCGGTGACGTAGCCGCCGGCGTCGCTGACCAGGAACAGCAGCGCCGCAGCCAGCTCCTCGCTGCGTCCCAGCCGGCGCATCTCGGTGTGGTCCATGATCCGCTCGGCGTAGTCGGCGTCGAACTGGTCGGTCATCTCCGACGCGAAGAAGCCGGGCGCCAGCGCGTTGACCCGGATGCCCTTGCGGCCCGTCCACTGGTTGGCGAGGTCGCGGGTCAGCCCGATCACGCCCGCCTTGCTCGAGGAGTAGGCGGCCTGCGGCAACCCCATGGTGGTCAGCCCGAGCACGCTGGAGATGTTGACGATGGAGCTGCCCGGCTGCATCACCTTCCCGCAGGCCTGCGCCATCCAGTAGCAGGCGTTGAGGTTCAGCTCGATGACCGAGCGGAACTGGTCGGGGGTCTCCCGGCTGGCCGGCACGGCCGTGCCGATGCCGGCGTTGTTGACGAGGATGTCGACCCGCCCGAACTCGGCCATGGCCGCGGCGACGAGCGCCTGGCAGTCCTCGGGCTTCGTCACGTCGGTGCGGACGGCGATCGCGCGCCGGCCCGTGTCCTCCACCAGCTTGCGGGTGTCGGCCAGCTTCTCCTCGCGCCGGGCGCCCAGCGCCAGGTCCGCGCCAGCCTCGGCGAGCGCCTTCGCGAACGCCACCCCGAGGCCGCTGGACGCGCCGGTCACGACGGCCACCTTGTCGTCGATGCGGAACAGGTCGAGAACGGTCACTGCGCTTCCCCTTCGGAGATGGCGTCGTCGGCGAGGCCGACCGTGGTCAGGTTCGCCAGGTTGTCGTCGACGAGGTGGGCGAGCATCACCAGGTCGCGCAGCTGACCGGCGCGGTCGCGGATGTGGTCGCGCAGCAGCGCCTCGCCGGTGAACCCGAGCCGCTGGAACATGTCGATGGCGTGCACCTGCTCGACCGGCAGCTCGACGACGAGCTTGCGCAGGCCGGCCTGCACGGCGGCGGTCAGCGCGTGCCGGGCCAGGGCGGTGCCCACGCCCGTGCCGCGGTGCTGCGGGCCCACGATCAGCCGCACGTCGCCGATGTGGTTCGACCAGCCCGCGAGCGGCAGCACCGCGACGAAGCCCATGACCGTCCCGTCGTCAGCGAGGGCGAGCCGGCGCTGCCCCGGTGAGCCGACCCAGCCGGCGACGGAGGCCTCGTCGACGTCCTCCTTGACGAAGGTCAGGTCGCCATCGGGCACCGCGGCGAAGAACGCGACGACCGCGTCGACCTCGTCGGCGGTCATCGGGACGACGTTCACCGGCGTACCTCGCTCTGCCGCTGGAGGAACTCGATGACGGTGGGGATGGTGGTCTTCGCGGCGGACCGGCCGACCACCAGCCCGATGTGCCCGCCGGTGAGCGTCAGCAGGTGCTTGTCGGTGGACCCGACCAGATCGATCACCGGCTCGGCGGCCGGCTGCGGGATGATGTGGTCGCGGCTCGCGAGCACCGCGAGGAACGGTGTCGTGATGTCGGCGAGGTGCACCCGGTCACCGCCGAGCGTGAGCCGGTCGGTGATCATCCCGTTGTCGCGCACCAGCATGTCGGCGACCTGCCGCGCGACCTCGCCGGGGAACGGGACGTGGTCGTTGCCCCACGTGGTCATGGCCTGGTGCGCGGCCACGTAGTCGTCGCTCCAGAGCTTCTCCAGGAGGTTGACGTACGTGGTGATCTCCGCCGTCGGCGTGAGCGTGCGGAAGCTCTGCAGCATCACCCCCGGCGGGACGTTGCCGTCCGCGTCGAGCACCGAGTCCACGGCCAGCCCACTGGACATGATGGTGGTCATCGGGCCGACCCGCGTGAAGTCGACGGGGGTGGCCATCACGGTGTGGCTGCGGATCGGGCTCGACGGGTGGTGCGCGGCATGCAGCAGCGTGAGCACGCCGCCGAAGCAGTACCCGAGCATGCTGACCTCGTCGGCGCCGCTCACCGCCCGGACCCGCTCGATCGCGGCCGGCAGGTAGTCGTCGGTGTAGTCCTCGAGCCGGTTGGCCGCGTCGCGCTCGTCGACCTCGCCCCAGTCGAGCAGGTAGACGTCGAAGCCGGCGCGCTGCAGGTGCTCGACGAAGCTGTTGCCGGGGCTGAGGTCGAGCACGTAGCTGCGGCTGACCAGGCTGAACACCAGCAGCAGTGGCGGGGAGATCCGCACGTCATCGCTGCGATAGCGGTACAGCGTGGTGCGCCCGTGCTCCCACACGACGTCCTTCGGGGAGCGGCCGACGTTCGCCGGAGTGCGCCCGGCGACCAGCTTGATGCCGTTACGGGCCCGTGCGGCGTTGCGTTCCACCTCCCGCCGCACCCGGTCGAGCACCCCGGACGGGCTGGGCAGTGTCGGCATCCTCGCTCACCTTCGCGGCCTCGTCCGGTGCGGCCGGGCGGGCCTCCTGCTGGGCGAGCTGCAGCCGCAGCCGCCGCACCTCGCGATCGAGTGCGCCGATCTGGCGGCGCAGGTGCTGGACGTCGGTGCCGGCCGGCAGGTTCAGCAGGTGCCAGAACCCCGCGGTGGCGCTGCGCAGGCCGCCGGTGATCATGCCCTGCAGCTGCCCCACGGCCGCGGCGAGCTCGGCATAGCGTTCGGTGCGGACGAACTCCTCCAGCGGCGGGGTGATCCGCCGCTCCGCACTGTCGTAGGCCTGCCGCCACCAGGGCTTCTCGGTCACGCGGCCCCCTCCCAGAGGTCCACAGCGTAGCCAGCCGCACCGCTCGCGCACACCGTCTCGCGGCCACGCAGGTGGGAACATGCGCGTGGCCGCGCGAAGCTGTGCGGGAGCGGGACGAGGGGGCGCTGTGGCCGTTGTCGCTGTTGTCGGGGCCGGGGTGATCGGAGTGTCGTGGGCTCGGCTGTTCGCCCGCGCGGGGTGGGAGGTGCGGCTCAGCGATCCGCGGCCGGACCTCGCCGAGATCGTCGCCGCCGAGCTGGCCGGCCTGCCCGTCGTGGCCGAACCCGAGCTGGCCGCCGCCGCGGACGGCGCCGACCACGTCCAGGAGGCCGGGCCGGAACGGATCGACGTCAAGCACCAGATGTTCGGCACGCTCGCCGCGCACACCCGCGACGACGTCGTGCTCGCGTCGTCCTCGTCGTCGCTGCTGCCGTCGGTGATCGCCGACGGCAACCCGGCGGCCGACCGCATCGTGATCGGCCACCCGTTCAACCCGCCGGAGCTCATCCCGTTGGTCGAGGTCGTTCCCGGCCCGGCGACGTCGCCGGCGATCGTGGCGCGGGCCGTGGAGGTCTACCGGGGCCTCGGCAAGCTGCCGATCACGTTGAAGAAGGAGATCCCCGGCTTCGTCGGCAACCGGCTGCAGAAGGTCCTCAACGACCAGGCCATGTACCTGGTCCAGCATGGCGTCATCGAGCCGGAGGACCTCGACGAGCTGGTCAAGGCCTCGCTGGGACTGCGCTGGGCCACCATCGGACCGTTCGAGAGCCGGCACCTCGGCGGCGGCCCGGACGGCATCCGGCACCTGATGGAGCACGTCGGCTCGCAGATGCGCTTCGAGATCGGCGCCCCCGATCCGGCCGCGAACGGGCCGGTGATCGACCGGGTCGAGCAGGTCTACGGCACCGGCCCGGACGCGTACCGCCGGCGCACGCAGGAGCGCGACCGGCAGACCCGCGCCATCCTGGATGCGCTCGGCGGCGACGATGCCTGAGCCGACCGTTCCGGTCATGAACGATTACTCCGCTGCATGGTTCCTGTCGTGACCGGGGTCGAGCTCCTGGCACTGGCCGTGCGGTCCGGACGGATCCTGCGGATCCGCCTGTCCGACGGGCACGTGGCGGAATGGCACGCCGATGCCGGGCCCATCCCGGACGGGATCGTCGTGCACGACGGCACCGTCTACTGGACCACGATGGGCACCCCGGAGGTCGTCGGTGAGGGCGAGGCGGGCCGGCGCTACCACCGCAACGACGGGGGCGTGCACGCGATCGAGCTGGACGGCACCGGCCGCCGCGACGTCGTCCCGCCCGGCACCGTCACCACCGGCAAGCAGCTGACCTGCGCCGACGGCGTCCTGTACTGGTGCGACCGGGAGGGCCGACGGGTCGGCCGGGCCGGCGTCGACGGCAGCGGGCAGGCCGATCTGGTGGTGAACACCGGCGACGACGAGTCGACCTGGTGCGTCGGGGTCGCGGTGGACCTGGCGGGCGGGCACCTGTACTGGTCGCAGAAGGGTCCGAGCAAGGGCGGGCAGGGCCGGATCTTCCGGGCCGGGCTGGAGCTGCCGGCCGGCGAGCTGCCGAGCGCGCGCTCCGACATCGAGCTGGTGTGGGACGGGCTGCCCGAGCCGATCGACCTCCATCTCGAGGCGGGGTGGCTGTACTGGACCGACCGCGGCGCCCCGCCGGCCGGCAACACGCTCAACCGGGCACCCCTGCCCGGGCCAGGGCAGGCCGGCGCGGCGCCGGAGATCATCGGCGGCGGGTTCGCCGAGGCGATCGGGCTCGTCGTCGCAGGCGATCGCGCCTACGTCTCCGACCTGGGCGGCCACATCTGGGAGGTGCCGCTGTCCGGCGGCCCACCCCGGGAGCTGGTGCACCTGCCCGAGGCGATCACGGGGCTCGCGATG
This sequence comes from uncultured Actinomycetota bacterium, assembly GCA_963727745.1. Lineage (GTDB taxonomy): Bacteria > Actinomycetota > Actinomycetes > Mycobacteriales > Pseudonocardiaceae > Pseudonocardia. The sequence goes on along the minus strand of CAVSHL010000009.1, from coordinate 810,897 downwards.
TTGCGTTGATCAAGGGCAAAAGGTCGTTCGCGGAGATCAACCAGCAACCTTTTGCCCTTGATCAACGCCAAGCTCAGCCCGGGAGCCGGGCCGCCGGGTGGTCGGTCAACCGCCCGTCCGCCAGGTGCAGCTCGCGGTGCACGCCGATGTCGACGAGGAACCGCTCGTCGTGGCTGACCACGACCAGCGCGCCGCGATAGGCGTCGAGTGCCTGCACGAGCTGCCGGGTGCTGACGATGTCGAGGTTGTTCGTGGGCTCGTCGAGCAGCAGGAGCAGCGGGGCGGGCTCGGCGAACAGCACGCACGCCAGCGTCGCGCGCAGGCGCTCGCCGCCCGACAGCGCGGCGACGGGCAGGTGGGCGCGCTCGCCGCGGAACAGGAACCGGGCGAGCAGGCCCATGCGGTCGGCCGCCGGCAGACCCACCGCGTGGCTCGCGAGGTTCTCCAGGACGGTGCGGTCGTCGTCGAGCAGGTCGAGTCGCTGGGAGAGGTGCGCGACGCGCCCGTCCGCGCTGCGGACCCGGCCGCCGTCGGGCGCCCGCACGCCCTGCACGACCCGCAGCAGCGTGGACTTGCCGCTGCCGTTGGCGCCGGTGAGCGCGATGCGTTCGGGACCGCGGATCGTGAGGTCCACCCCGTCGCCGGCGAACAGCGGGCGGCCGTCGAGGAGCACCTGCAGGTGCTCCCCCTCGAACACGGTGCGCCCGGCCGGCACGGCCGTGCCCGGTAGCTGGATGCTGATCACGTCGTCGTCGCGCAGCGCGCGTTCGGCGTCGTCCAGGCGGGAACGGGCGGAGCCGACCCGGTCCGCGTGCGTGCCGTCGGCCCTGGCCGCGGAGTTCTCCGCCTTCCGCTTCATGTTCCCGGCGAAGATCTTCGGGAGCCCCGCGTCGGAGAGGTTGCGGGCGGCCGTGCTCGCCCGGCGGGACGCGCGTTCGCGGGCCTGCTGCATCTCCCGCTTCTCCCGCTTGAGCTCCTGCTCGGCATGGCGGACGGCGCGTTCGGCGACGGCCTGCTCGGCGGCGACGGCCTCCTCGTAGGCGGTGAAGTTGCCGCCGTACAGGGTGAGCCGGTCGGGCCCGAGCTCGGCGATGCGGTCCATCCGATCCAGCAGCGCCCGATCGTGGCTGACCACCAGCGCCACGCCGCGCCAGCCGTCGAGGACGCCGTGCAGGCGGCGCCGTGCGTCGGCGTCGAGGTTGTTGGTGGGCTCGTCGAGCAGCAGCACGTCGGGCTGCTTCAGCAGCTGGGCGGTCAACCCGAGCGTGACGATCTGGCCGCCGCTGAGGGTGTCGAGCCTGCGGTCCAGTGCGACCTCGCCGAGGCCGAGCCGCTCGAGCTGGTTGCGGGTGCGCTCCTCGATGTCCCAGTCGGTGCCGATGGTGGTGAAGTGCTCCTCGGCCGCGTCCCCCGCCTCGACGGCGGCCAGCGCGCGCAGGACGGGAGCCACGCCGAGCACCTCGGCCACGGTGAGGTCACCGGCCAGCGGGAGCTCCTGGGGCAGGTAGCCGAGCACGCCGGTCACGGTGACCAACCCGGCCGCAGGCGGGAGCAGGCCCGCCACCAGCCGCAACAGGGTCGACTTGCCCGCCCCGTTGGGGGCGACGAGGCCGGTGCGGCCGGGACCCACGGTGAACGAGAGGTGCTCGACGACGGGGGTGCCGTCGGGCCAGGCGAAGGACAGGTCGGAGCAGACGATGGACGCGTCGGGCATGACGGGACTCCAGGGGAGACCGCGGCGGGCGGCGCCGCGGGGAAGCGGACATGACAACGAGACCGCGCGCGCTCAGCGTGCGGTCGACCGCTCCGGATCACCCGGAGACGTCGTCGTCCACCACCATGGGAATCTCCTCGTAGCCGTCGTGCTTCGACCAGAGTTTACCAATTCGATCACCGGGAGGTCGCGACGATGACCCGGGCACTCACCCCGAAGGGTGTCGCCACCCGCCGGCGGATCGTCGAGGGTGCCGCGGTCGAGATCCGCGAGCGCGGGGTCGCCTCGACCACCCTCGAGGACGTCATGGCCCGCACCCGCACCAGCAAGAGCCAGCTCTTCCACTACTTCCCGCAGGGCAAGGACGAGCTCCTGCTCGCGGTGGCGCAGTTCGAGGCCGACCGGGTGCTGGCCGATCAGCAGCCCCAGCTGGGCGACCTGTCGAGCTGGGCGGGGTGGGCGCAGTGGCGGGACGTGCTCGTCGAGCGCTACCGGGCACAGGGCCAGACGTGCCCGCTGGCGATGGTCAACTCGCACCTCGGTCGCAACACGCCGGGCGCGCAGGCCGTCGTCGCGGGCCTGATGCACCGGTGGGAGGACGAGATCCGCGCCGGCATCGAGCGCATGCAGGCCGGTGGCGACGTCGATCCGGCGCTGGACGCGGGCACCGCGGCGGCCGCGCTGCTGGCCGGCATCCAGGGCGGGGTGGCGCTGCTCCTCGCGACCGGCAGCACTGCCCATCTGGAGGCGGCGCTGGACGTCGCGCTGGCGCACCTGCGGTCGCGCCCGAGCACGGATCAGGCCGCTGACACGGCGACCGCCACCCGCCCGCCGTCCACGTCCAGGACAGTGCCGTGCACGAACGCGGCGTCGTCGGAGGCGAGGTAGACCGCGGCGGCCCCGACCGCCTCGGGTCGACCGGGCCCACCCGCGGGTGTGCCGTCCATGAGGCGCGCGCCGGGCGTCGCGGCGTCGGCGGCGAGATCGGAGGACCGGATGACGCCCGGCGAGATCGCGTTGACCCGCACACCACCTGGCCCGAACTCGGCGGCCCATGCCCTGGTGAGGGTCTCCATCGCACCCTTCGTCGCGCTGTAGAGCGAGCCGGACGGGACGGCGAGCCGCGCGATCCACGACCCCAGGTTGATGATCACGCCGTGCCCGGCGGCCAGCATCTGCGGCACCACGGCCTGGGTGAGGAAGAACGACGCCTTGACGTTGACCCCCATGATCCGGTCGAACGCCTCCTCGTCCGTCGTCAAGGTCGTGCTCGGCGGGTAGATGCCGGCGTTGTTGACCAGCACGTCGATGCGCCCGCCGAGGCGCTCGGCGGCCTGGGCGGCGAGCGCGCGGGCGGCTGCGGCGCTGCCGTCCAGGTCGGCGGCGACGAGGTCCGCCAGGCCGCCGCGCGCCCGGATGGCGTCGACGACGGCGGTGCCGCGCTCGACGTCGCGGCCGGAGACGACCACGTGGGCGCCTTCCGCGGCGAGCGCGAGGGCGACGGCACGCCCGATGTTGCTGGTGGAGCCGGTGACGAGGGCGGTGCGATCGGCCAGTCGAGTGTTCACGACCTGCACGCTAGGAGCGCATTTCTGGACCGGCAAGTCCACTCCACGTCCTGCGCCCGACCGGGCCGGCGCGGCAGGGTGTACGGATGACCGACGCCGTGGAGACCATCACCCGTCCGCGTCCGGGATGGCCGGAGTTCGTCGTCGGGCTCGCGGTGCTGTTCGCGTGCGTGTTCGGCCTGCCGCCGCTCGTCCAGCTGCTCGGCGCGGACCGGGCGGGCTACACGCTGTTCTTCACCGCGCTCTCGGCGATCGCCGCGCTCGCCGGGTTCGCTGCCGCCGCGGCGCTGCGCGTCCGGTCGTGGAGCGCCTTCGGCGTCTGCAGCACGTCGTGGCGGTGGCTGCTCGTCGGGCTCGGCGGCGGGCTGGTCGCGTACCTGGTCAGCCGGCTGGTCGCCGTCGGCTACCTCGTGCTGACGGGGGACACGTCCGATCCGCAGAGCGTCTACTGGGAGGGCGCGGGCGGCGGGCCGACCACCGCGGCGCTGGCGTTCGTATTCCTCGCCGTCGCCACCCCGATCGGCGAGGAGCTGCTCTTCCGCGGCGTCGTCGCCACCGTGCTGCTGCGCTACGGCGCGGCGATCGGCGTGGTGGGGAGCGCGGTGGTGTTCGCGCTGGCCCACGGCCTCAACAGTGCCCTCGGCACCGCGCTCGTGGTCGGGCTGATCGCCGCCGAGCTGCGTCGGCGCAGCGGCTCGGTCTGGCCGGGGGTGGTGGTGCACGTCGTCAACAACTCGATCGGCGCGCTGATCGCCTTCGCACTGTTCTCCTGAGGCCGGATCAGTGGACGGTGACCCCGTCACCGACCCGCACGGTTCCCGGGCGGACGACCTCCGCGTAGCACCCGGCACAGGGCAGCACCCCGAACCCGCCCACGTCGACCCGGTTCTCCGTCATCAACCTGCGGACGGCGTGCGGGGCGCGGCCCAGCGGCCCGTGCTCCAGCGTGGGTACGGCGCACCGCGGCGTCGGGAGCACCACGCGCAGCACGACCTCGTCGCCGACCCGCAGCTCCCGGCCCACCCAGTCGTTCTCGACGAACGCCGCCGTGTCCTCCGTTGTCTCGACGACCAGGTTGGGCCGGTAGCGGACGAGCTCGGTGCCGATCCGGTCGAGCGTCGCGCTCGTGATGAGGTGGACGGGCGCGTAGTCCACGAACGTCGTGCCGGGCGTGCCCTGGCCGATCTCCAGGGTCGCCGCGGGCACCTCCGCCTCGACGCCGTGGGCGAGCACGTCCTCCGGGTCGGGTCGCTCCACCGTCGCGGCGTCGGGGCGGTCCGCGGACAGCCGGACCGGGCGGCCGAGCGCCTCGGAGAGCCGGTCGTCGATGCCGGCACTGCCACTGGTCGCCGTCCAGCCGGCCGGTGCGCTGATCACGATCTCGTCGCCGTCGACCGCGGCCGAGAACTGCAGCAGCTCCCGCCACAGCCGGGGGTGCTTGGCCGTGGCGACCAGACCCGTCGTGGCATCGATCAGCGCCAGGCCACGGTCCCGGTCGAGGCCGCCGGCATCCAGGCGCGCCGCGGTGACCGGCTCCCCCAGCATCGACTTCACCGGGTAGCGCCGCATCGTCGCGATCCGCATCAGACCGATCTCCGTTCCTGTAGCACCCATACATGGTCGTCGGGATCGGTGAACTCGGCGAAGCTGGCGTAGCCGCGCCGGTCCGCGTCGACTCCCGGCGCGAAACCACCCTGCCAGCGTTCGACGGGTGCCTTGTGCCGGATGTCTCCGACCGAGACACCGCGCGCGATCAGCTCGTCCCGGGCCGCCTCGATGTCGGCGACGACCAGGTACAGGCCCGGGACGGGTCCGGCAGTTCCGGTGACGAGCTGCACCGAGCACGCCGAACCACGTGGGGTGAGCTGGACGACCCGGAAGTCGGCGCTCGGTCGGTAGTCGACGTCGAGCGTGAACCCGACCTGGTCGGCGTAGAAGGCGAGCGACCGGTCGACGTCCGCCACCGGCAGTACGAGCACTTCGAGCAGGAAGTCCACGAGGTCCTCACATGTCCACGACGAGTTCGGTGCGCGGGCGCGCGCAGCACAGCAGGACGGTGCCCGGGGCGGGGGCTTCGAGCGGCGCGGGCGCGTAGTCGACCTCGCCCGCCAGCAACGGTGTCTCGCAGGTCCGGCACACCCCGGACCGGCACTGCCAGCGGGCGGGCACGTCGCAGGCCTCGGCGAACTCGAGGAGGCTGCCGCGGTCGTCGAAGGGCGCGGAGACCCCGCTGCGCGTGAACGTCACGATCGGACCGTCGCCCGCGGGACCGTCCGGCACGTGCGGCGCCCGACGAGCCCGGTCGACGATGCCGGGCCTGCTCGCGGCGAGCGTCCCGAACGTCTCGCTGTGCACGCTGACCAGGCCCGCGGCCCGCAGCGCCGCGGCCATGTCGGTCATGAACGTGGCCGGCCCGCAGACGTACGCGCCGGCGTCGGCGGGGAGCCCGAGCTCGGCGATCCGGTCCGCCGTGAGCCGCCCGGACGGGCCGGCGCTGTGGAAGGAGCGCGCGTGGACCCGCGGCAACCTCGCCAGCAACGCGCGGGTCTCGGTCGCGAACGGCTCGTCGTCGGGCCGCCGGTCGGCGTGCAGCCACCACACCTCGCGCGCGCTGCCGCTCTCGGCCAGCTCGTGCAGCATGGCCAGCACGGGCGTGATGCCGATCCCGGCCGACACGAGCACGACGGGCGCATCCCTGTCGTCGAGCACGAAGTCGCCACGGGGCGCGGCGGCCTCGATGTCGGCACCGGACCGCAGCGCCGCGTGGACGTAGCCGCTGACCACACCCTGCGGCTCGCGCTTGACGCTGATCCGGTACCTGTCGGCACCCGGGGCGGACGACAGCGAGTAGCTGCGCACCCCGGCCGGCACGCGCACCGGGAGGTGCTGGCCGGCGCGGGCCGGCGGCAGGGGCCGTCCGTCGGGATCGGCGAGGTGGATCGAGGTGACGGTCGAGCTCTCGGGCACGACGTCGGTGATGCGCAGCCGCCGGAACCCGGTCCAGGCGGGTGCCGGAGCGGTGGGAGCCGCCCCTTCGAGCAGCTGGCGCAGCGAGTCCTGCCAGCCCGGGCTCAGCGCCGGGATGCGCACGGCTCTGCGCAACGTGTCGGGATCGCGATCGGGCAGGTAGAGCAGCGCGTCGACAGCCGCGACGCTGACCCGGCCGGGACCTTCCGCCGTGCGCACGATCTCGTCGCCGGCCCGGACCCGGCCCTCGGTGAGCACCCGCATGTAGAAGCCCGGCCGGTGGTGCGCCACGAGCAGCGCCGCCAGCTGCGGCTCCCCGATCCGCAGCCCGGCCCGGAAGCAGGTGACCCGCGGCTGGCTCACCTCGAACTCGGCCTCGCCGATCCGGTAGCGGTCGCCGATGCACACCTGCTGGTCGTCGAGGCCCGTGACCGTGAGGTTCTCGGCGAAGGAACCGGGCGGCAGGTGGTCGCGCCGCAGTTGCCGCTCCCAGTACCGGTAGGACTCGACCTGGTAGACGAGCACGGCGCGGTTCGGGCCGCCGTGGCCGTACGTGTCGCCCTGCCCGTCACCCTCGACGCCCAGGCGGCGCACCAGGCGGGCGCCGGCGACGGGGTACTTCCAGGCGCCGGTGTGCACGGTCTCCCCGCGGAAACCGACGTCGCGGGGCATCCCGACGTTGAGCGAGACCAGGGTCGGCACGGGATGCTCCTTCAGGCGACTTCGTCGACGTCGAGCCCGCGGTCGATGCCGTGCGGGGTGACGCGCTGGCCGGGTTCGGGCGCGAGCACCACGCCGTCGAGCAGCACGGTGACCTTGTCCGGCTCGAACGACACCAGGTCGCGCACCCGTCCCACCTCGGGCCACGCATCGACGTAGGACCACGCCGCCCGCTCGACACCGGCGACGTCGTAGTAGCCGGCCAGGCCCTTGTACGGGCAGAACGTCCGGCCCTCGACGGGGGTGAGCGCGGCGGCGGCGATGTCGGCACGGGGCACGTACCAGCGCGGGGCGAACCCGGACTCGTAGAGCACCAGCGGCTCGCGCGTGTCGGCCACGACCTGGTCGCCCACGCGCACCACCAGGTGCCGCGAGGTCCGGCGGATGTCGTTGCGGTGGTAGGCGTCGGCGGCGTGGCCGACGATGCGCTCGTCCTCCTCGTAGAAGGCATCCATGGCCCGCCACGCGAACGCGACGCGTCCTTCGAGGACGGCGGCGTGCGCCGGGAGCTCGGTGTGCTGCCACGCGGCTCGCCTGGCGGTTCCGACGGAGAACCACGAGGTGGCGCCCAGGTCACGGTGCTGCGTGACGTTCGGCAGCTTCGTCAGCACGCCCTCCGCCACATCGGCCGGCGGGAAGTAGGCGACCGGGTAGCGGCCGGGCTCGTGCAGGAGCACGACGTCCTCGCTGTCGGCGATCCACTCGCCGCCGAACTGCACCCGCATCCGCCGCCGCAGCGGTTCGGCGAACAGCAGCCGCTCGGGGAGCGGCTCCGGGACCAGGAAGTGCCCGACCGCCGACGTGCCGAGCGGCCCTTGCTGCCAGGACAGGCCCATCAGGTCAGCACCTCTCCCCCGTCGACGGCGAGGGTGACGCCGGTGAGGAACGTGTTGGTGAGCGCGAACAGCACCGCCTGGGCGATGTCGTCGGCGGAGCCGATGCGGCCGGCCGGGTTGAGCTTCGACTGCTCCGCGAACATCGCGGCCTTGGGCGTCTCGCCGAGCGCGTCCCAGGCGCCGGTGTCGATCACCCCGGGCGACACCGCGTTGACCCGGATCGGCGCCAGTTCCAGCGCCAGCGAGCGGGTCAGCGTGTCGGCCGCGCCGTTGGTGATCGCCACGGCCAGCGTGCCGACCGCGATCTTGAACGCGGCCACCCCGGAGAACAGGACGATAGAGCCACCCTCATCGAGGCGCGGCCCGAGGTGCTTGGCCAGCATCAGCGGGCCGATGACCTTCGTGTCGAAGGAGGCGCGGACCGCGTCGCGGTCGAGGTCCTGCAGCCGGCCGCGGGCGCGCGCCGACGCCGTCGAGACGATGTGGTCGAGCGTCCCGAGCCGTTCGCCGAGGGCGACGATGGAGGCGTCGTCGGTCACGTCGACGGTCTCGACGGTGATGCCGGGCTCGCCGTCGTAGGCGGCGGCGAGGGCCTCGGGACTGCGGCCGGCCGCGACGACCCGAGCGCCCGCGTCCCGCGCGGCGAGCACGACGGCACGGGCGATGCCGCTGCCCCGCCCGATGACGAGCACAGTGCGGTCCTGCAAGGAGCTCATGGCTAACCTCTTACATCCAAATAGATGGTTAGTTCAACGTCGCCATGCAACACTGTCGACGCTAACTTGTAAAGACGCTTGTGACGGTTAGGCGGATTACATGGTCCTTACGGCCGACGCGGACGACGACCTGCTGCTCGCACTGCTGAACAGCACGCCGTCCAACGAGGACGGGTTCGCCGACCTGCTCGACGACGCCTGGGTACGCAACTGGGACGGCACCGGATCACCTGCTGAGCTCTCCAGCCTGCGTCAGGTCCGCGGCGTGCTGCAGTCCGTCGTGCGCGGCACCGAGCCGGCCACCGCGCTGACCCCGGCGCTCGCGGGGGCACGGCTGGCCCCGGAGATCACCGGCAGCGGGATCGGCTGGCGGCTCGACGTCGACGAGGACCACCGGCTGGCGACCCGGGCCGTTTTGGCGTGGGGACGGCTGCAGGAGCAGCTGCCCGGCCGGCTGCGCGCGTGCGCCAACGACGAGTGCCGGCTGTACCTGCTCGACCGCAGCCGCCCCAACTCCGCCCGCTGGTGCTCGATGAAGGTCTGCGGCAACCGGCTCAAGGCGCGGCGGCACTACGAGCGCGAGCGTCAGGGCCGGTCGATGTAGTCCTGCACCTGCTTGACGTCGGCCGGCCCCGCCACCATCCCGACGTACCCGTCGGGTCGCACGAGCACCAGCACGTCCCGCTCACCCGGCATCGGCCGCGTGGTGGCGTCGCAGATGACGGCGAGCGCGTCGGTGGCCGCGCCGAAGCCCAGCACCGTGAACCCGCCACCGCCGATCTCGTCGAGCCACGGCGCCCGGTCGCCGGCTTCCGGGCCGTCCCACGTGGCGAGGTTCTTCGACAGCGGCCCGTCGCGGTAGCCGAGCCCGAGCTGGCGGTGCTCGGGCTTGGTGACGGCAGCCATGGCGTCGTCGCGGCCGCTCGTGACCGACGACCACATCTGGCTGAGGCCGGTGCTGCTGGCGCCGAGGGTCCACTCCGCGATCGGCACGCGTTCCTGCTGGTAGGTGTCGAGCAGCTCGGGCGAGGCGGTGCCGGCGAGCGTGCGCGCCAGCTTCCAGCCGAGGTTGTAGGCGTCCTGGATGCCGGTGTTCATGCCCAGGCCACCGGCCGGCGGATGGACGTGCGCGGCGTCGCCCGCGAGGAACACCCGACCGACCCGGGTCTCGCGGGCCATCCGCACGTTCACGCGGTAGGTGGAGAGCCAGGTGGGGTTGCTGATCGTGACGTCGGACAGCCCGGTGAACAGCTCGAACTGGCGCCGGAACTCGGCGATCGACGGCTCGCCCACACCGGCGCCCGCGACCACGAACTGCCACTGCGACACGGTGCGGAACGGGGTGAGCGCGAGCATCCCGCGTTGCGGGTCGATCCAGAGGTGGCCGAGCTCGCGGGAGAGCCCGGAGACCTCGACGTCGCCCAGCACGCACGACACGGCGTCGCTGCTGTCGCCGTCGAAGGCCACGCCGAGCGTCTTGCGCACGGTGCTGCGCCCGCCGTCGCAGCCCACGAGGTAGCGGGCGTCGACGGTGCCCCGCGAGGTGGTGGCGACGACGGTGTCGGCGGACTGCTCGAAGCCGGTCAGCGCGGTGCCGAGCTCGACGGTCACGCCGAGCTCGGCCAGCCGGGCGCGCAGGATCGCCTCGACGACCGACTGCGGAAGGATCAGCGCCGTCCCGGGTGGCAGCTCCCGCTCCGGCCCGCCACGGACCGACATCCGCGTCGGCAGCGCCCAGCCGGCCGCCCGGATCTCGTCGGCGACACCGAGATCGGCCAGCACCTCGAGGCTGCGTTCCTGCAAACCCTTGCCGCGGGAGCCGACGAAGTGCTCGGCGGCCGCGTCGATGATCCGCACGTCGACGCCCCGGCGGGCCAGGTCGACTGCCAGGGCCAGTCCGGTGGGGCCGGCACCGGCCACGAGCACATCGGTGATCGCCATCTGCACGAGCGTACACAATCGACATGTCGGTTGCGACATATCAGGATGTCGCCGAGCCGACCCGCCGTCCCACCGGCCGGGCAGACCTGATCACGAGGAGCAGCGACGCCGCGGTCAACGCGACCCCGTACCAGAAGACGCTCGTCACGCCCAGATGATCGGCGAACAGGCCGCCGAAGAATGCGCCGAGCGCGATGGACGTGTTGTACGCCAGGGTGTTGAGCGACATCGCGGCTTCGAAGGCGTCGGGCGCGGCCGCCTGCGTCATGGTGAGCTGGCACAGCTGCACGACACCGAACGACACGCCCCACAGCGCCAGCGCAACGATCACGCCGACGGGGTGATCGCCCACCGCGAGCAGCAGCAACAGCGACGCGACGAGCCCGGCTCCGCCGACGACGAAGGTCGTCCGCACGTGGCGGGCCACGGTGAAACCGGCGACGAAGTTCCCCGCCGCCCCGCCGATGCCGTAGATCATCAGCAGCACCGTGACGAAAGTGGGCGCGGCCGCCGAGTCGGCCTCCAGGAACGGGCGGATGAACGTGTACGCCCCGAAGTGGCCGAGCACGAACAGCACGACGACGGCCATCACCCTGCGCAGCGCCGGGTTGTCCACCGGGAGCCGGAAGACCTCGCGCACCGGCACCGCGTTCTCCGACGGCAGGGTCGGGACGAGGACCGCGACGAGCAGGAACACCAGCGCACTGAGGCCGCCCCAGATGAGGAACGTGGTGCGCCAGTCGGTGAGGCTCTCCACGAAGGTGCCCAGCGGGATGCCGACGACCGTCGCGATCGAGATGCCCGACATCACCACGGCGGCGGCCCGGCCGGCGAGGTGCGCTGGCACGAGGCGCATCGCCATGCTCACGCCGATGGCCCAGAACGCACCGTTGGCGAACCCCATGACGAGCCTCGTCGCCAGCACCAGCGGGTAGCTCGGCGCGATCGCGGTGATCAGGTTCCCCAGCGTCAGGATCGCCAGCATCGCCGAGAGCATCACGCGGCGGTCGACGCGCCGCGTCCACGCGACGACGAACGGGACGCCGAGGCCGGCCGAGATGCCGTAGAGGGTCACCATCAGCCCGGCGATCCCCACCGAGATGCCCAGGCTCGCGCCGACCGGGGTGAGCAGCCCGATCGGCATCAGCTCGGTGGTGAGGAAGACGAACAGGCTGGCGGTGATCGCGGAGACGCCCAACCAGGGGCGCACTGTCGAGGTACGAGTCTTATCTTCCATGGAAGGCAAATTAGTTTCCATGGAAGGTAAGGTCAAGCCATGGCAGCGCCCACCGACACCGACGGGGTCGACCGGATCGTCGCGCAGTGGCATCGGGAGCGACCCGACCTCGACCCGAGCGCGATGCACGTGATCGGCCGCATCAGCCGGCTCCACTGGGCGCTGGACGAGCAGCTGCTGCGCGTGTTCAGTCGCTACGACCTGGGCCGCGGCGAGTTCGACGTGCTGGCCACCCTGCGTCGGGCGGGCGCGCCGTACGAGCTCACCGCCGGCGAGATCGGGGAGTCGACCATGGTCACCTCCGGCGCGGTCAGCAAGCGCGTCGACCGGCTGGAGCGCGCCGGCCTGGTCGCCCGTCGCGCCGCCGAGACCGACGCCCGCGGACGGTTGGTCAGCCTCACCGACCGCGGCCGCGCGGTGATCGACGACGCCGTCGCCGAGCACACCCGCCACGAGAGCCGCCTGATCGGCGGCCTCACCACCACCGAGCGGGACACCCTGATCGCACTGCTGCGGAAACTGGGTCAGACCCTGCCCACCGACTGAGGCGGACGCGCCCGCGTTCAGCCGACGTCTGCGTCGGCGAGCACCCGCACCTCGTGGACGGCGTCGGGGGCGGCGAAGACGAGGAGCCGGCCGGCCTCGTCGGTGATCGCGTCGATCCTGTCCGGCGGGACGGCGTGGTGCAGGTGGATCGTCACCGCTGCCTTCTCCCGGCTCTGTTCGAGCGTCCAATGGGCGGCGGTGATGCCGTCGACGAGCACGGCGCCGGGGGTCGGTCCGCCCCGCTGCGCGAAGGCCCGCCGGAACGCGTCGGTGCTGGTGCGGCGGCGGTCGGCGTGGGCCAGCAGGAGGTTGTCGAAGTCGTAGAGGAACCGCACGGGGGCGGGCGAGTCGGGATCGGGGCGCGGGGCGTCGGCGAGGTCGAAGAGTTCGCGGCCCTGGTCGTCGTGGAAGACCCGCAGCTCGCCGCGCAGCGGCTCGACCACCTCGCGGAGGCGGGTGAGCCCGGACCAGGTCTGCACGTCCTGCACCGACGCCGGGCCGAAGGCCGCCAGGTACCGACGCACCAGCGTCGCCGGGGAGTACGCGGAGCCGGCGCCCAGCCAGGCCTCCGCGCTCGTGTGCGCGATCGACCCGCTGCGGCCCCAGACACCGCGCGGGGGAACCTGGACCAGCGGCAACAGGTTGCGCACGGCGTACGCGAGCGTCGCCGCCGGCCGGTCCGGCCATGTCGGCTGCAGCAGGGCACCCAGCTCCTTGGGGGTGCGCGGGCGCTCGGCGAGCAGCGGGCGGGCCGCCTCGACCACAGCATCGACGTCCACGCCCGCGATCGCCTTGCCGTGCAGCTGGTTGGTGAACAGGTCACGGTCGAGCACCGGCTGGACGACCGGTCGCAGCCCGTGCGCGTCGCCCGCGGTGACCAGGTGGATCGTCGAGCGCATCACCGCGATCCGCACCAGCGAGCGATCGACGAGCCGGTCGGCGGCGTCCTCGGGCCGGAAGCCGCTGATGCGGCTCCACAGCCCGAGGTACCAGCTGTGCGGGGTCTGCGCCTGCAGGCCCACGAGGTGCTCGACCACGTCGGGGACCGACCGGGTGGTGCGCTCCAGCAGGAACTGGCGCGCGAGCAGGGCCCGGTTCAGCGCCCGCGGGCCGAGCACCTCGACCACGTCAGCCCCGCAACCCGGCGAAGACCCGCCGCAGGTCGCCGACCAGCAGGTCCGGCACCTCGTGCGCCGGGTAGTGCCCGCCGCGGTCGAACTCCGTCCACGACACGATGTTCGCGTGGTCGCGCTCGGCGAAGCGCCGGATTCCGGAGAAGTCGTACGCGAAGGCGGCGAGCGCGAGCGGCACCGTGGACGGCTCCTGGGGCCGCTCCGCGTCCGGGACGTGCTTGTCCTCCCAGTAGAACCGCATCGACGACGCCGTGGTGCGGGTGAACCAGTAGATCGCGACGTTGGTGAGGACGAAGTCCGGGGCCACGCCGTCGCCGAGCAGCTGGTAGCTCCACGCGAGCTGACCCGCCGGTGAGTCGGCGAGCGCGTGCGCGAGGTTCTGCGGCTGCGTGGACTGCAGGTCGTTGTAGGCCAGCTTGTCGGCGCTGAACTCCTGCAGCCGCGTCAGCTCCGCCAGCTCCGCCTCGGACATCCCGGCGAACTCGGCCGGGTCGCCGGACGGGAACGAGTAGATCTGGTCGACGTGCACACCGGCGACGTGCTCGGGATCGATCCGCCCGAGCTCCGGCGCGACGAACGCGCCGGCGTCGTTGCCGTGCGCGCCGTAGCGCTCGTAACCGAGCCCGGCCATCAGTTCCGCCCAGGCGCGGGCGGTGCGGTAGCGGTTCCAGCCCGGCTCGGTGGTCGGCCCGGAGAAGGCGAACCCCGGCAACGACGGGACGACCACGTGGAAGGCCTGCGCGGGGTCGCCGCCGTGCGCGCGGGGGTCGGTCAGCGGGCCGATCACGTCGAGGAACTCGACGAACGAGCCCGGCCACCCGTGCGTGAGGATCAACGGGAACGCGTCCGGCTCGGGCGAGCGGACGTGCAGGAAGTGGATGCGCTGCCCGTCGATCACGGTCGTGAACTGCGGGATGTCGTTGATGCGCTTCTCGACGGCGCGCCAGTCGAACTCGTCGCGCCAGCGGCGCACCAGCTCCCGTACGGGTGCCACGCGCACACCGTAGTCGCCGCCGGTGTCGAGCTCCTCGGTGAAGCGGGTGCGGGCGAGGCGGTCGGCGAGGTCGTCGAGGTCGGCCTGGGGAACGTCGATCCGGAACGGGGTGATCTCCATGTCGATGACGTTAGACATCCATCAGGCAAGCTTCGTTCCTGATGATCCGGCAGACTTCCCCGCATGTTGGAGACCTCGGCCCGGTTGCTGCGCCTGCTGTCCCTGCTGCAGTCGCGGCGGGAGTGGACCGGACCCGAGCTCGCGCAGCGGCTGGAGGTGAGCGAGCGGACCGTGCGCAACGACATCGAACGGCTGCGCGCGCTCGGGTACCCGGTCCTCGCGAACCGGGGGTCCGTCGGTGGCTACCGGCTCGGCGCGGGGGCACAGCTACCCCCGCTGCTGCTCGACGACGAGGAGGCCGTCGCCACGGTGCTGGGCCTGCGCGCGGCGACCGGGCTCGCGGGGGTGGAGGAGGTCTCGGTGCGGGCGCTCGCCAAGGTCGAGCGGGTGCTCCCGCCACGGCTGCGGCGCCGGGTCGCCGCACTGGCCGAGTACGCGCTCCGCGTGCCGGACGACACGCCCGCGCCGCAGGTCGACGCCGAGGTGCTCACGACGCTGGCCGCGGCCTGCCGCGACACCGAACGGCTGCGCTTCGACTACCGCACCCACAGCGGCGGCGAGGCGCGGCGCGACGTCGAGCCCTACCGGCTGATCGCGTGGGGCCGGCGCTGGTACCTGCTCGCCTGGGACGTCGAGCGCGGCGACTGGCGCACCTTCCGGGCCGATCGCATCACCCCGCGCGTCCCCACCGGCCCGCGCTTCGCGGCGCGCCCGCTGCCCGCCGACGACATCACCGCCTACCTCTCGGGCCGCGTCTCCGCCGCGGCCTGGCGGTACCGGGCCGAGGCGCTCGTGCACGCGCCCGCCGCCGAGGTCGCGTCGCGCATCCCGGCCGCCGCCGGGCACGTCGAGGCGCGGGACGCCGGCACCTGCGTGCTGCACACCGGCTCCGACTCCCTCGACGGCCTCGCCGTGCACCTCGGACTGCTCGGGCTCGACTTCACGGTCACCGAGCCGCCGGAGCTGGTCGAGCGGATCGCAGAGCTGGCCGGTCGCTACGCCCGCGCCGTCGGCAAGGGAGCGTGATCAGGGCTTGCGGGCGACGGCGCCGTACACCGAGACCTGGGCATCGGTGGCCCCGCCCTCGATGTCGGCGGGCGTCGGGCGCCACCTGGTGATGACGTCCAGGCCGGGGTCGACCAGCGCGAGGCCGTCGAGGAAGCGGGCGATATCGGCCTTCGAGCGGACCTGCATGGTGACGCCCTGGCGGCGGTAGACCTCCACGACCCCGGCCCACTTCTGCGGCACGAAGTCGCCGGTCAGGTGCGACAGCGCGACGTAGCTGCCCGACGGCAGCGCCTCGATCAGGCGGCGGGTCACGCCATGCGGATCGTCCGCGTCGCCGACGAAGTGCAGGACGGCGATCAGCAGCAGTCCCACTGGCCGGTCCATGTCGATCGCCTCCCGCAGTTGCGGGGAGCCCAGGATGGCCTCGGGGTCGCGGACGTCGGCGCTGATGTAGGTGGTGCGGCCCTCCGGGCTGCTGGTCAGCAGCGCGCGGGCGTGGGCGAGGACGACGGGGTCGTTGTCGACGTAGGCGACGCGGGCGTCCGGTGCGATGGCCTGTGCGATCTGGTGCACGTTCGGCTCGGTCGGGATCCCCGTCCCGATGTCGAGGAACTGGCGGATACCCGCCTCCTGCGCCAGGTAGGTGACCACGCGCTGCAGGAAGTCCCGGTTCGTCCGCGGCGGGATGCGACTGTCGGGATTTGCCTCGATGCCGGCTTCGGCAGCGGCGCGGTCCGCGGCGTAGTTGGTCTTCCCGCCGAGCAGGAAGTCGTAGACGCGGGCCGGGTGCGGCACGTCCGTACGCAGGTCGTCAGCCATCAGCGCGTACTCCCTCGCCGGTTGCGGACCGCCGAGACTATCCGGATCCGCCGCTCGATCAGAGCAGTCCGGCCTCGGCGAGCTTCACCCTGATCTGCCCGAGTTCGTCATCGTTGAGCGGCGGTTGTGGCGGGGCCAGCACGTCGTTGTCGATGAGCCCGCGCATCTTCATGGCTGCCTTGAACGAGCCGAGCCCGGCTGCGCCCCTGCCCATGCGGCTCGGCGAGGCGACGTCGGTGATGGTGAACAGGCGCATCAGCCGTTCCTGCTCCCGGCGGGCGGCGGCGGTGTCACCTGCCCGGCAGTGGTCGTAGATCGCCACGTAGCCCGCGGGGTCGATGTTGCCGAGCCCGGGTACTGCACCGTCGGCGCCCATCGCGAGCACCGAGTCGACCACGAGTTCGGACCCGGTGAACACGGCGAACGAGTCCAGCCCGCGATCGCGCTTGCCCAGCAGCACGTAGCGGAACCCGGCGTCGTCGCCGCTGGAGTCCTTCAGCCCGGCGATCACGTCGTCCTCGGCCAGCCGCAGCACCATCTCGCGATCGAGCTTGGAGTGCACCGCGATCGGGATGTCGTAGGCGAAGATCGGCAGCGCGGTCATCTTGTGCACCAGCCGGAAGTGCTCCTCGATCTCGGCCACGTGCGTGCGCGTGTAGTACGGCGCGGTGACGACGATCGCGTCCGCCCCGCAGTCCTCGGCCGTCTTCACGTGCTCGGCGACCCGCAGGGTCGTCATGTCGATGCAGCCGACGAGCACCGGCACCCGGCCAGCGACCTGGTCGACCGTGGTCTCGATCGCCGTCCGGCGCTGGGCGTCGGGCAGGAAGGCCACCTCGCTGGACGACCCGAGGATGAAGACCCCGTGCACGCCCGCGGCGAGCTGGAAGTCGATCGCCCGCCGCAGCGAACCCGTGTCGACGGTGAAGTCGGCGTGGAACGGGGTGCACAGCGGCGGGATGATGCCGGCGAACTGCGTCGCGATCATGTAGTGCTCATCTCCGGGTGGATGCATCGGTAGGTGTGGGCCGCCGACCCGATGAATGCGGACCCGCCGGTCGCGCTGAGCGGCGGCAGGTCACGCGCGCAGTCGTCGGTCGCCTTCCAGCACCGGGTGCGGAAGCTGCACCCGCTCGGCGGCGCGGTAGCCGACGGGACGGGCCCGCTCAGCACGATCGGTTCGACGGTGTGCAGCAGGCTCGGCGTCGCGGAGAACAGGGCTCGCGTGTACGGATGGTGGGCGGCGCCGGGCAGGTCGGCGGCCGGCGCCTCTTCGACGATCCGGCCGAGGTACATCGTCACGATCCGGTCGCTCATCTTCCGCACGGTCTGGATGTCGTGGGACACGAACACCATCGCGAGCCCGAGCCGTTCCCGCAGGTCCAGGAGCAGGTTGAGGATCTGGGCCCGCACCGACACGTCGAGCGCCGAGGTCGGCTCGTCGGCGACGAGCAGCGCAGGCGCCAACGCCAGCGCGCGGGCGATCGCGACCCGCTGCCGCTGACCACCGGAGAGCTGACCGGGCACCGCATCGGCCACGCTGCGCGGCAGCCCGACCAGCGCCATGAGCTCTCCGACTCGGTCCGCGCGCTCCGCGGCGCTGCCGACGCGGTGCACGTCGAGCGGGTCGCGGATGATCCGGGCGACCGGCAGCCGCCGGTTCAGCGCGGTCGACGGGTCCTGGAAGATCATGCCGACGTCGCGGCCGACGTCCCGCACGGTGGTGTCGGTCCCCCACAGCGCGGCGCCGCGGTGGCGCACCGTGCCGGCCGTCGGCCGCTGCAGCCCCACGATCACCTTGGCCAGCGTCGACTTGCCGCATCCGGACTCACCGACGATGCCGACGGTCTCGCCGGGTTCCACCCGCAGGTCGGCGTCGGTCAGCGCGTGCACCTCGTCGCGCCCGAAGAGGCGCGCCCCGCGGATCCGGTGCACCACGCTGACGCCGTCGAGTTCGAGCAGGTCGCTCACGACTCACCTCCGTGCACGAGCACACCGCGACCGACGGGGATCCGCCCGGCCGGCGCGTGGCAGGCGACCAGGTGGTCCGGGTGGGCGCCGTCGTCGGTCGGTCGCTCGACGCGGCAGATCGCCCGCACCGCCGGGCAGCGATCGGCGAACCGGCAGCCCGGCCCGAAGTCGGCGGGCGACGGCACCGTGCCGGCGATCTGGGTGAGCGCGGCACCGCTCTCCTCCACCGACAGCACGGCGCTCAGCAGGCCGCGCGTGTAGTGGTGCTGCGGCGAGCCGATGACCTGCGCCGTGGCTCCCGTCTCGGCGACCTGACCGCCGTACATCACCACGATCCGGTCCGCGACCTCGGAGACGAGCGCCAGGTCGTGCGAGACCAGCACGAGCGCGAACCCGAGCTCGCCCTGCAGGCGCAGCAGCAGCCGCATGACCTGCGCCTGCACCGTGACGTCGAGCGCGGTCGTCGGCTCGTCGGCGACGATCAGCCTGGGGTTGCGCGAGAGCGCCATGGCGATGAGCACGCGCTGCCGCTGCCCGCCCGAGAGCTCGTGCGGGTACGCGCGCAACGTCCGTTCGGGATCCAGGCCGACCAGCTCGAGCAGCTCCGCCGGGCGGCGCGTGCCGCCGCGCCGCGTGAACTGCGTGAGCTGGCTGCGGATGGTCATCGCCGGGTTGAGCGAGCTCAGCGCGTCCTGGTAGATCATCGACATGTCGTGGCCGAGGTAGCGGCGACGGCGCGCCGTCGGGAGCGTGAGCAGGTCCTCGCCGTCGAAGCGGATGGCGCCGGACACCCGGGCCGTCGCCGGCTGCAGACCCAGGATCGCCAGCGAGGTCAGCGACTTGCCGCAGCCCGACTCGCCGATCAGCCCGACGACCTCCCCCGGCCGGACGACGAACGACAGGTCGTCGACCACGTCCACCCCGTCGTGCCGGCCGGGGAAGGAGATGGTCAGGCCGTCGACCTCGAGCACCGGCGCGGCGTCGGCCACCGGCCTGGCGCGCCCGCTCAGCCGCTCCCCCGCTTCGCGCAACCCCTCGATGGGCGGCACGGGCGCGGTGTTCTCCGCGACCTCCTCCGCGATCGCGACCGCGGCCGCGGCGCCGGCGGCGCGCCGGCCCGACGGTGCCGCCCAGGCGTCGGAGATCCCCTCGGACAGCACGTTCAACGCCAGCACGGTGACCAGGATCAGCAGGCCGGGGAACAGCGTCGCCCACCAGCCGCCGGTCAGCACCATGTCCTTGCCGTCGGCCAGCACGGATCCCCAGGACGGGTCGGGCGGCTGGATCCCGGCGCCGATGAACGACAGCGACGCCTCGAACACGATCGCGTCGGCCACCATGACCGTGCAGAACACGAGCACCGGGGCAGCGCAGTTCACCGCGACGTGCCTGATCAGGATGAACGGTCGGCCGGCGCCGATGATCCGCTCCGCCGCGACGTAGTCCTCGCTGTACTGGGCCATCACGTTCGCCCGGACGACGCGCGCGACCGACGGCATGTTCAGGAAGGCGATCGCGAGGATCAGCACCGAGATGCCCCGGCCGAACACGGCGACCAGCACCGCGGCCAGCGCGATCCCGGGGAACGCCATGACGACGTCGAGCGCCCGCATGATCACCGCGTCCACCCGGCGCCCGGACGTCGCGGCGAGCGATCCGATCAGTGCTCCGCCCACGAGCGCGAGCACCGTCGCGCCGAGCCCGATCGCCAACGACCACCTGGTGCCCTGGACCAGCCGCGAGTAGATGTCTCGCCCGGACTGGTCGGTGCCGAACCAGTGCGCGGCTCCGGGACCGCCCGCATCGGTGCTCAACGCGTCCGGGTTGTGCGTGGCCAGCAGCGCGCCGGAGATCGCGACGAGCGCCAGCACCGCGATGACGGCGAGCGCCAGCCACGATGCCGTCCCCAGCCGGCGGAACCGGATGCCCGGCCGGGCGAGCTTCGCCCCGAGGTCGGCCCGGAAGAGGGGGCGCATCACGAGTGGGTCCGCAGGCGCGGGTTGGCGATCAGGTACAGGACGTCGACGATCAGGTTGACGAGCACGAACCCGACCGCGATGGTGATCACGAAGCCCTGGACCTTCGAGGTGTCGCCGTCCTTCACCGCCTGGATCAGGTTCTGCCCCATGCCGGGCAACGCGAACATCGTCTCGATGACGACGGCGCCGCCGAGCAGGTAGCCGACCCGCAGGCCGAGGACCGTGAGCGGGTTGACCAGCGCGTTGCGCAGCACGTTGCGCCCGACCACGACGACGGGTGGCAGCCCGCCGCCGCGTGCCGTGCGGACGTAGTCCTTGTCGAGCTCCTCCACCATCGACGTGCGGATGATGCGGGTCAGCTGGGCGGCCACCGGCATGGCCAGCGAGACGGCCGGCAGCGCCATCGAGTTCAGCCAGCCGGTGAACGAGTCGTTCATGCTGACGTACCCGCTGGTCGGGAACAGACCCTTGCCCACGGCGAGCCACTGCACGAGCAGCAGCGCGATCCAGAACGCCGGCGCGGCGACGCCGGCGAGCGTGACGATCCGGATGGCCTGGTCCGGCCACCGCTCGCGGTAGATCGCCGAGGTCACGCCGAGGACGAGCGCGACGACGATCGCGATGAGCAACCCGAGCAGGGTCAGCTGGACGGTCAGCGGCAAGGCGGTGAACACGGTCTCCGCCACCGGCTGGCGGGTGATCACGCTCGTGCCGAGATCGCCCTGGATCAGGTGCCAGACGAACCGCAGGTACTGCAGCGGCAGCGGATCGAGCAGCCCGTTCTCCCGGCGGAACTGCTCCAGCTGCTCGGCCGTGGCGTTGCCGCCGTCGAACGCCGCCAGCGCCGGGTCCGTCGGGGAGAACCGCATGACGACGAAGACGAACAGGACCACGCCGAGCAACAGGGGTACGAGTGCAGCGATGCGGCTGAGCAGCATCCGCAGGACGACGACCACTTCTAGACCACTGACGCCCGGTTCAGGCAGATGCCCGGGTAGCCCTGCGCCCGTATCCCGGAGATCGCCTTCGGGTCCCACGCGGTGCCGAGCTGGGTGAAGACGACGGGGTAGACGACGGCCTGGTCGGCGATCATGTCCATCAGCTGCTTCGTGAGCGCCGCGCGCTTGGTGGCGTCCGGCTCGGCCGCGGCCGCGTCCTGCAACTGCAGCAGGGCCTGGGAGTCGGCGTTCGTCCAGCGCGCGTACTTCGTCGTCAGGATGGACTTCTCGGAGTAGTAGTAGCGGGTGAGCAGGTCCGGGTCGTTGCCGAACTGCAGCGGGTTGTTCGTCGTGGCGACGACGTGGAAGTCGTTCCCGCTGTCCAGCTTGGAGAACAGCGCCTTCGTGTCCTGCGAGTCCAGCGTCGTCGCGACGCCGATGGCGTCCCAGCCTTCCTTGATCACCTTGACGCAGTCGGCCACCAGTGAGGTGTTGGTGGTGGACAGGGTGACCGTCAGCCCGCTGACCCCGGCCTGCTGCAGCAGCGCCTTCGCCTTGGCGGGGTCGTAGGCGAAGTCCAGCGCCGCCGGCTGCGACGACGGCAGCTTCGGGTTGATGAACGACGTCGCGGGCGTGCCCGCGCCCTTCAGGCCGATCTCGACCATCTTCTTGCCGTCGATGGCGTAGTGCAGCGCCTGCCGCACCAGCTTGTCACCGAACGGCGCGTGCGCGGTGTTGAACAGCAGGAACAGGTTGTTGCCGCCGTCGGCGAACTCGACGGTCCGGCCGGCGGCGCGCAGCTGCTCGGCGTTGGCCGCCGGGATGTTCTCCACGACCTGGGCATCGGGCGCCGCGCCGGAGATCGCCGCCACCCGCGGCGCCGCGTCGACGATCGACTTCCACAGCATCGTCTTGTAGACGGCCGGTGTCGGACCGTTGTACGCGTCGAACTTCTCGAACCTGGTGTGGCTCAGCGCCGCCTGCTCCGTCACCCGGTACGGGCCGGAGCCCACGACCTTGCCCGCGGCGGCGTCGGCCCACTTGCCGTCGAAGACGTGCTTCGGCGTGATCTTGCAGGACTGGATGCGCTGCAGCGCGTACGGGAACGGGAACTTCAGCACGAACTCGACCGATCGCTCGTCGACCTTCCGCACGTCCGACAGCCAGTGCGCAAAGAAGCTGTGGACCAGCACGTTCTCGCTCGGGCTCAGCGCTCGGGCGTAGGTGAAGACCACGTCGTCGGCGGTGACCGGCCGGCCGTCGTGCCAGGTCGCGCCGTCGCGCAGCTCGAACTTCAGGCTGGTACCGGAGAGATCGGCCGGCAGCGCCTTCGCCAGCCCCGCGTACGGCTCGCGGGTGATCGGGTCACCCTCCACGAGCGACTCGTACGAGTGCAGGATGGCGGCCATCGAGAAGGCCGACGCGGTCTGCAGCGGGTCCCAGGTCTGGTTGTTCCCGTAGCCGAGCACCGCGGTGATCGAGCCGGCGGCGTCGCCTGTCTTGTTCGTGGACGCCGGGCCGCCGCACGCGGCCAGTGCCGCGGCGAACGCCGCTGCGGTGCCCGCCATGCCGGTGTAGCGGAACATGTCGCGACGGCTCATCGGCCGGCCGGGTCCGAGTGGGCTCGGGGACATCGCAGCTCCAGACTGTGCGCTCATCAGCGAGAACAGGTCCGTCGGGAAGTAGGACGTGGGACGTCCTATGACGAGGCCCGCACTGTAGGTTCCGGCCCGGCGACGCGTCAAGTACCGATCGACGGTGGACGTATGACGTAGGATGTCCTTGGCGACGTGCCAGTTGAGCGAACTCCGGGAGACAGATGTGGCGCGCCTTCAACGCAACGAGGAGATCACCCAGCGGATCATCGATCTGATCGTCGAGCAGGGGCTGCCGCCGGGCGCGCCGCTGCCGACCGAGCTCAGCCTGATGGACGATCTCGGCGTCAGCCGCAACTCGATCCGCGAGGCGGTCAAGTCACTGCAGGCGCTGGGCATCGTTGAGGTCCGCCACGGCTACGGCACGTTCGTCGGCTCCGGAGGTTCGGCCGCGCTGCAGACCTGGCTGCTGTTCCGCACCCGGGTCCGCGGCACCACCGACGTCGGGCGGTTGCGCGATCTGCTCGAGGTACGGGAGATGATCGAGACGGAGCTGACCCGCCGGGTCGCGTGCAGCCACCGTCCCGAGCTGATCGCGGAACTCGAGGCGTGCGT
The DNA here is from genome assembly GCA_963727745.1 of uncultured Actinomycetota bacterium. Lineage (GTDB taxonomy): Bacteria > Actinomycetota > Actinomycetes > Mycobacteriales > Pseudonocardiaceae > Pseudonocardia. The sequence goes on along the minus strand of CAVSHL010000009.1, from coordinate 787,480 downwards.
GGCGCGGATGCGCCGCAGCGGCCCGGACACCGCGGCGGCGGACCGCGAGTTCCACGACCTCATCTGCGCGGAGGCCGGCTTCGAACTCGCCCGCGAGCTCACGGGCCTGTTCTGGGACGTCTACCAAGCACTCGAGGGCGAGCTCGGCGGCCCCGTCGCGGCACCCCACGGCACGGCCGAGCGGCACCAGATCATCGTCGACGCGTTGGTGCTCGGCGACGCCGACGTCGCTGCCGAAGCCGTGCACCGGCACTTCGATGAGGTCCGCAGACGGGCCGGGGCCAAACCCTACGGAGGGTTCGGTGCGGGCCGTACCGATGCGGCGGCGCTGGGTCAGCCGTCCTGACCTGCTGCATGGCCGCCACCACCACCGAGCGACCGGGCCCCGGCGATCAGGTCGCTTCGGTGGCGGCGAGGTAGGCCGCTCTCAGACGCTCGCGCACGCTCGGTGATCCCGGTGGGGATCCGGAGCCGAGGTGCGCGTGGCGGAGCTCGTCCATGAATTCCTCCCAGAGCGCGGGTCCGCCCTGTTCGAGCAGCTCGGCGCGGACGCGCAGCGCGTGGCTCGTGGGGCGGTGGCGAAGTCCCCAGCTGCCGAGCTGCGCGAACACGGGTACGAGCTGGATCGCGGGTTCGGTCAGGCTGTAGCGCGCCCGCTGGCCGGCTCGCGTGTCCTCCCGGGTGAGCAGTCCTGACGCGACGAGTCGCTTGAGCCGATCGGCGAGGATGTTCGAGGCGATCCCCTCCTGCGAGCCGGCCTGCAGCTCCCGGAAGTAGCGGCGGTCGCCGAAGACGATGTCGCGGAGGACGAGCAGGCTCCATCGATCACCGAACACCTCGACGGTGGCGTTGATCGGGCACCCCGACCGCGGTTCGTTCACCTCTCCCATAGTGCTTGCAAATTACCATCAGTCGGCGCTAGCGTCTCGGCGAGTGGTTGCAGGTCACAAGCAGAAGGAGCCCTCATGCTGACGCAGGTCGCGGAGGGAGTGCTGGTCCACCAGAGCGAGTTGCTCCAGAACAACGCGGTCGTCGTGCAGGGCCGGGCCGGCGTGCTGCTCGTCGACCCCGGGATCCAGGGCTCCGAGATGGCCTGCCTCGCGCACGACCTCCGCGAGTTGGACCAGCCCGTGGTGGCCGGCTTCGCGACGCATCCCGATTGGGACCACGTGCTCTGGCATCCCGAGCTCGGCGACGCACCCCGCTACGGCACCGCCCGCTGCGCGGCTCAGCTGCGCGACCTGCTGTCGAACGCGGACTGGGAGGCACGCGTCGCCGAGGGGTTGCCGCCGGAGATCGCCGACGACGTTCCGCTGGACCTGTTCGGCCGCATCACCGGCCTGCCCGCCGGAACCGCCCTGGTTCCGTGGGAGGGCCCGGACGTCCGGATCATCGAACATCCGGCGCACGCGCCGGGCCATGCGGCGCTGTTGATCGAGGAGCGCGGTGTCCTCATCGCCGGCGACATGCTGTCCGACGTCCTGATCCCGCTGCTCGACCACACCGCCGACCCGATCGAGGACTACCTCGTCGGGCTGCAGGTGCTCGAGGGCGTGGCGGGCGCCGTCACCGTCGTCGTCCCCGGTCACGGGTCCGTCGGCGGAGCCGACCAGGTGCGCGCACGGATCGACCTGGATCGGGCGTACCTGCATGCCCTGCGGGACGGCCACACTCCCGATGACCCGCGGCTCGGCCCATCGGCGAAGCCGGGCAGGGAGTGGGTGAGCGACGTGCACGACGGGCAGGCGCAGCGCCTCGCGGGACGACGCTAACCCACGCCACGCCGCAGTTCGGTGAGCTCCGCGCGCCCTTCTTCGGCGCGGTCCGGGAGGAGCAGGAGGGTCTCGGCCCGCTCCCACCGCGAGCCGACCCGCTCCCAGCCCGCCACCGCGGCCACGAGCAGGGCCGGATCACCCGTGAGTCGGCCGGTGGCGCGGTTCAGGCAGGTCGCAGCCCAGTCGTTCTCGGCGGCGGCTTCGCGTGCTGCCGCGACCCGCTCGGCGGCGTCGGCCAGACCGGCGACCACCGCCAGCTCGGCGCCTGCGGCGTGCGCGTACGGCCAGAACCGGCTGTGGCGGAACGGGCGGAAGGCGCGTTCGACGAGCTGTTCCGGGTCGGCCCGGCCCAGGTCCCACAGTGCCGGTTCCCACAGTGCGAGCCGGGCATCGACGAATGCGACGAACGGGTCCCCATCGCGCGGACCGACGGCACCGACCCGCCCGATCTCGTCCACCCGGGCCCGCCACCGGTCCCGGCTCGCGGTCTCGCCGCGCAGCCCGGCGGCCAGTGCCGCGGCCGCGAGCGCCGGCACCATCCAGATCGCGGCGGGCCGCCCGGCGAGCTCCCATTGCTCCCACATGGCCTCGACCAGCGCGAACCCCTCGTCGAGCTCGGCCGGCCCACCGGCGAGCAACAACGGCGCGGCGAGGTCGCTCGCGGCGATGAAGGGGTGCCGGCCCACCAGCTCGTCGGCCTGCGCGTCGCGACCGATCTGCAACGCCGCCCGCAGGTCACCCGCGGCCATCGAGGTCGTCGTCGCGACGTAGTAGGCGTCCTCGATCTCGGGCGCGCTGGCCGGGTCGGTCCGGTCGAGCCCGGGGAGCAGCGCCAGCCGGTCCAGCGTGATGCGGTGCGCCGCGCGCACCTCGCCGTCGTGGAGCGCGGCGCTGCTCAGGGCGTCCAGCGCCGCGCTGACCAGCAGGGGATCACCGCAGGCGCGCGCGGCAGCCAGCGCGTTCGCCGCCTTCGCCCGGTCTGCCGTCATCGAGGCGGGGCCGGCGCGCCACGCCGCAGCGATGGCGAGCCTGGCCGCGACCACGGGATCGCCGGGATCGGCCATCGCGAGCGCCCCGTCGAGCAGCGCGTCGATCCGACCGTCGTCGAGCACGGTGTCGTAGAACGTGTGGAACCGGTGCGCCACCTCGACCAGCCTGGCCGTCGTCGACGCCGCGGCGTTCCCCGGCGGTGATTCCTCGACCGCGGCCTGCAGCAACTCGTAGGCGAGCCCCGACGCGGTCGCGACGTGTGCGCAGCCTGCGGCGGCGACCAGGTCGGCCGCCCGGGCCTCGGCGCTCGGCGCCAGCTCGGCGGCGTGCCGGTAGTGGGCGAGCGCCTCGACGAGGAACCTGCGGGCGAAGCACAACCTCGCCAGTGACCGCGCGAGGCGGTGCGGCACGTCCACATCCCCTGCCGCACCGAGGCCATCGAGCGCGGCCCGCAGATCGTCCAGCACGGCATCGACGGACTCCACCGTGCCGGGCAGGCCGCGTTCCAGGGACTCGGCCGTGTCCGCCGCCCAGTTCAGGTGCCGGAGCCGGGCGGCCGCGGACTCGTCACCGGTGCCGAGCTGCTCGGCGGCGAAGGCGCGCAGCGGCGCGAGTAGTCGCCAGCCCCGGTCCCCGCGCACGACGAGGCTCTTGTCCACGAGCCTGCCCATGAGGTCGGCGACGACCGGTGGCGGGACGCCGGGCGCCACGACGGCGACGACGGCCGCGACGTCGAAGCTGCCCGCGAACACCGCGAGGCCGCGGAACATCGCCCGCTCGTCGTCGTCCAGCAGCCGGTAGCTCCAGTCGACGACGGCCCGCAACGAGCCGTGCCGCCGGTCAGGACGGCGCCCGGTCGACAGCAGCCGAACGGCGTCGTCGAGGCCGGCGAGCAGCCCATCGGGGCCCAGCGACGCGCTGCGCGCCGCCGCGAGCTCGATCGCGAGCGGCATCCCGTCGAGGCGCGCGCAGATCTCCGCGACGGTGTCGTGGTCGGCGACGAAACCGGGGTCGACGTCCGCGGCGCGCTGCCGGAACAGCTCCTGGGCCTCGCCGGCGACCGGCAGCGGATCGAGCGGCACGACCCGTTCGCCGGGCACCCCGAGCCGCTCCCGGCTGGTCACCAGCACCACGGTCGCGGGGCACGCCGCCAACACCCGCTCGACGAACCCGGCGGCCGCGTCGACGAGGTGCTCGCAGTTGTCCAGCACCAGCAGGGTGCGACCGCGGCGCAACCGGTCGTGCAGGACGTCCTCCAGCGGCTGCTTCAGCCGTTCCGTGACCCCCAGCGCCGCCGCGACGGCCTGGGTGACGTACTCCTCCGTCGCCGGCACGAGGTCGACGAACGCGCCACCGAGCGGGAACGCCGATGCGGCATCGGCGGCCACGGCCGTCACCAGGCGCGTCTTCCCGACGCCGCCCGGCCCGAGCACCGTGACCAGCGCCGCGGACTCCAACGCCGCCACCACCGCGGCCCGCTCCGCAGCGCGGCCCACCAGCGTGGTGCGGAACGTGGGCAGACCGGAGATCCGACCCAGCTCGATCCCGGTGTGGTGCCCCGGCTCTGCACCCTCCTGCGCCGGTGCGGCGAGCGCGGCGAGCGCGCGGCGATCGGCCACGCCGTACTTGCGCAGCAGCGCCGAGACGTGGCTCTCGACCGTCCGCACCGAGATGAAGAGCGAGCGGGCGATCTCGGCGTTGGACAGGTGGGCGCCGACAGCGGCGAGCACCTCGGCCTCGCGCCGCGAGACCTCCACGACGCCGGGCTGCTCTGCCATGCCGCACATCATGGCCCACGCTCCGTGGCGTTTCGGTGGCCGTTCCGTGCTCGGCCCCGATGAACCCGCCGCTCCCCGCCAGCAGCCTGGTGGCAACGCCGACGAGGGAGACCGGGATGAGCGCGACGATCACTGCAGGGCCGCACAACTCAGGGTCGACGAGCTTGCTCACTCCTGCGCTCACCCGCGTGCTCGTCGCCGATTTCGGGGCCCTGACCGGCTTCTTCCTGCTGCTCTCCGTGCTGCCCGGCTACGTGGTCGCGCACGGCGCCTCGAGCAGCGGCGCCGGCCTCACGACGGCGGCGTTGATGGCCGCCACGGTCGTTGCCGAGCTGGTGATCCCCCGGATCGTGGCGCGGTGCGGCTACCGCGGCACGCTCGCCGTCGGCCTGGTGCTGTTGGGCGCGCCCGCGCTGGTCCTGCCCGTGCTCACCGACCTCACCGCGGTCGTCGCGGTGTGCGTGGTGCGCGGCCTCGGGTTCGCCGTGACGGTCGTCGTGTGCGGCGCGCTCGTCGCCGCGCTCGTGCCGGAGGGGCGCCGCGGCGAGGGGTTGGGCGTGCTCGGGGTCGTCGCCGGGGCGCCGGCCGTGATCGCGCTGCCGGCCGGCATCTGGCTCGCCGGGGTGCTCGGCCATCCGGTCGTGTTCGTGCTGGCGGCACTGACCGCGCTCCTCCCGATCCTCGGGCTGCGCGGACTGCCCGAACCCGCTCCGGCGCATGCACCCGCCGCCGGGATGGCCGCCGCGCTGCGGACGCCGGCACTGACCCGCCCGACCGTCGTCTTCACCACGACCGCCGTCGCGGCCGGCGTCGCCGTCACCTTTCTCCCGCTCGCGGTGCCGGGCTGGTCCGGCCGGCTCGCCGCCCTCGCCCTGCTCGTGCACGCCGCCACCGCGACGGCCGCGCGCTGGTGGGCGGGCCGCTACGGAGACCGGCACGGCCCGACCCGCCTGGTCGTCCCCGGCATGGCGGTGACGGCGGCGGGCCTGCTGGTGCTGGCGATCAGCGCGGAACCGGCCGCCGTACTGATCGGGGCGGCCGTGTTCGGTGCCGGCTTCGGCGTCGTGCAGAGCGCGACGATGGCCGTGCTGCTCGCGCGCGTGCAGCCGTCCGGCTACGGACTGGTCAGCGCGCTGTGGAACCTCGGCTACGACGCCGGCTACGGCATCGGCGCCGCCGGGTTCGGCGCCCTGGTCGGGGCGACGGGATTCCAGGCGGGTTGGGCCGTGCTGGCCGTGCTGGTGCTGGCGGGCCTAGCGTTGGCCCGGCGAGATCGCTGATCGAGAGCCGCGATCAAATAGTCGTACACGCCGCGGCCCGGAAGGACCCCACTCGGAATGAGTCTCCTCGATGACGTGGCCGAGCGCGACGGCTGGCGGTGCTGGGTGTGCGACGAACCGGTCGACCCCGACATGTCCGTGAACGACCCGCGAGGCCCCAGCGTCGACAGCCGGACCGCCGACCGAAAGGCCAAGGTTGCGGAGCGGCTCGCGCACCGCGGTTGCAACACCCGCAAGGGCGCGGTCAAGGTGGTCATCGCGTGGCCGGACCACCTGTACGTGGTCGAACCCGCACCGCTGATCACCGTAGCCGCGAGGCTGGAGCGCAAGGGTGGCCGCGAGATGGTGGCCCGTTGTCCGACCGAGCACGACGCCCAACAGGCGGCGGATTGGCTGCTGGACCGCTTCTCCCGACTGGTACCAGGGTTGCCGGTGACCGCCGATGTTGAGGCGGGTGGCGGCCAGTTCCTGGTCATCCTGATCGCCGGCCGCCGCTGACCCGGATTCCCCGGCAGCACAGGCCGCACGCTCGCCGTCGTCCTCGATCGGAACGGCACAGGCAGGATTCGAACCCCCGACCTTCTGATCCTTGGTCAGGACGCTGGCGGGTACACAGCCGGCGACGTGGGCGGACAGCGCCGCGGCGGGCCGCCGAATCGGCAGGAGAGACACTCATGATCAGCAAGCTCGTGGATCAGTTCGTGGATCAACGGCCGAGGGCCGGAGCGAAGAAGCGGATGCGACACGATGTTCGTCATGAGCCGGCACCCGTGACGCCCTTCAGGAACGATCCCGGCCACCATGCAGCACGAGCGCCGTCGGCCGTAGTTCCACGAAGTCGACGTCGTCGAAAGGCGGCGACGATCGCAGCTAGGTGGTCCCCGAACAAGGCGAGCAGCGCCGCGTTCGTGATGTTCCCCGTCGCCACGACCAGAAGCCGCCGCGGCGAGCCGCCAGCAGGTGCCCATCCCGGAAGTCCCGGTCCTTGGTTACCACGATCCGGTCGTCCCGATCCGCCAGCTCGGCGATCGCACCATCCGTCGTCCGATTCCCGGCCGGCATTTGAGTCGTGTGGACGGAGTCGTGCCCGGCGTCCGTGAGGAACGAAGCCAGACGCGCGGGCAGCTGCGCGTCGACGAGGAACCTCACGCAGCGCCGAGCGGGACCACCCGCTGCCGCCCGGCCGTCAACGCGGCGAACTCCAACGCCGCGAGCACGTCGTCCCGCTCGAGGTCGGGGTAGTCCTCCAGCACCTCATCGACCGACATCCCAGCAGAGAGCAGCTCCAGGAGGCTCTCCACCGTGTACCGCAGGCCCCGGACCGTCGGCTGCCCGTGACAGATCTCGGGATCCGTGGTGATGCGATCGAGCCTGTTCACCCCCTGAGCGTACCGCCGCTGAGGAATCAAGTCCGGCTCTTGAGCGACCACGCCTCGTACCACGCGGCCGATGGGGATCGGCCGATCCGGGGGCGGCCGATCGGGGCGGCGGATGGGGGTCCGGGGGGCTCGCCCCCCGGCCGGGGGTGTGGGGGTTTGGCCCCCACAAAAGAAACGATGACCGATGCCGAGTCGACGATCTCCGTCGACACAGCTCGGCCATCGGTCGAGTGCGCCCGAAGGGATTCGAACCCCTAACCTTCTGATCCGTAGTCAGATGCTCTATCCGTTGAGCTACGGGCGCTTGTGTTCAGTTGTCGTGCTGAGCGTCGCCATCGTACCGCGACGCCCTGCGCGGAGGCTCCGGGATTTGAACCCGGGATGGGGGGTAACCCCAAACCGCATTAGCAGTGCGGCGCCATAGACCAGACTAGGCGAAGCCTCCCCGGGGCCTCACGGCCGCCAGCGGTGTTCAGGATAGCTGAGGGCGTCCACCCGCTTGCTACGACCCCCCGCCGGCTCGGGCGAGGAACGGGGCCAGTGCGTCGGGGTCGGCGAGGGCGCCGCGGCTGACGGCCTTGTCGGGCGCGACACCTGCGAGGATGCGCTTGACGGGTACCTCGCACTTCTTGCCGTTGAGGGTGCGGGGGACCTTGTCGATCACCTCGAACCGGTCGGGCACGTGCCGTGGTGAGAGTTCGGCGCGGAGGGCGGCCCGCAGCTTCGGCTCGACGTCGGCGAGCTCGGTTCCGGGGGCGAGCACGAGGAAGCAGAGCAGCGCGCCTTCGTCCTTCGCGCCCAGCTCGGTGGTGTCGATCACAAGGGAGTCGACGACCTCGTCGAACCCTTCGACGACGGCGTAGAAGTCGGCGGTGCCCATGCGGACGCCGCCGCGGTTGAGGGTCGAGTCGCTGCGGCCGTAGATCACGAAGGTGCCGCGCGGGGTGACGCGCGCCCAGTCGCCGTGCCGCCACACGCCTTCGTACTCGGCGAAGTAGGCCTCGTGGAGGCGGGAGCCGTCGTCGTCGTTCCAGAACATCACCGGCATCGACGGCATCGGGCGGGTGATCACGAGCTCGCCGACCTCGTCGATGATCTCGTGGCCGGCTTCGTCGAACGCGGTGGCGGCGACGCCGAGCGCCGCGCAGGAGATCTCGCCGAGCCAGACGGGCACGGCCGTGGCGGAGCCGACGAAGGCGGCGCACACGTCGGTGCCGCCGGAGATGGAGCAGATCTGGAGGTGTTCACCGACGGCGTCGGCGACCCAGCGGAAGGCCTCGGTGGAGAGCGGGGCGCCGGTGGAGCCGATGGCGCGCAGCGCCGTGAGGTCGTACTCGTCACGCGGCCGGATCCCGGACCGGACGCTGGCCTGCAGGTACGGCGCCGACACGCCGAGGAGGCTGATGCGGTGGCGTTGCGCCAACCGCCACAGCGCGCCCATGTCGGGGTGGCCGGGGTTGCCGTCGTACAGCACGATCGTCGATCCGACGAGCAGGCCGCCGATGACGATGTTCCACATCGTCCAGCCGGTGGTGGTGTGCCAGAAGAAGCGCTCGCCCGGGCCCAGGTCCAGCTGCAGGGCCAGCCCCTTCAGGTGTTCCAGCACGATGCCGCCGTGGCTGTGCACGATGCCTTTGGGCAGCCCCGTGGTGCCGGAGGAGTACAGCACCCACAGGGGATGCTCGAAGGGCACGGCGGCGAACTCGAGCGGGCCGGTGCGGGCCGTGAAGTCGGCCCACGGGAGCGCGCCGTCGATCGTGGCCCCAGGAGTGTCCGCTGCGTCGAGGTACGGGACGAGGACGGTGGCGCGCAGGGTGGGCAGCCGGTCGCGCAGCGCTTCGACGGTCGGGCGGATGTCGTAGCGCTTGCCGCCGTAGACGTACCCGTCGACGGCGACGAGCACGGTGGGCTCGATCTGGGCGAACCGGTCGTGCACGGCGCGGACCCCGAAGTCCGGCGAGCACGAGGACCAGATCGCGCCGAGGCTCGCGGCAGCGAGGAACGCGACGAGGGTCTCGACGCAGTTCGGGGCCAGCGCCACCACCCGGTCGCCCTGGCCCACACCCTGGGCCACGAGCCCGGCCCGGGCGCGCGCGACGAGATCGCGCAGCTCGCCGTGCGTGACGGTGCGGGCTAGGCCGTCCTCCCGCTCGAACTCGAGCGCGACATCGTCGGCGGCGCGGCCGGGCCCGTCGGTGAGCACGTGCTCGGCGTAGTTGAGCGTGCCGCCGGGGAACCACTGGGCACCGGGCATCCGGTCGTCGCCGAGCACGGCTCGATAGGGCGCGCGGAACCGGACACCGAAGAACTCGGCCACCGCCGACCAGAACCCGTCGAGGTCGACGACCGACCATTCGTGCAGCTCGGTGTAGTCGCCGGCGGTGACTCCGCGGTGCTCGGCCACCCACTCGGTGAACGCGGCGAGCGGCCCGCGGTGCGTGGGGTCCGGCGTCCAGAGGATCTCGGGGGCGTCGCCGTCGGAAGCCATGGACGTCAGCATGCAAGCGCGACGGACGCCGCGCCAGAGCTACCTCAGGTGCGAGTCGAACCAGTTGAGCGTGCGCTGCCAGGCGTCGGCGGCCGAGTCGGCGTCGACGTCGAAGCGGTGGCCGCTGGCCGGGTACACCACCACGTCGGTGACCATCTCCGACTTCGCTGCGGCCTCGCGCAGCCGGCCGATCTGCGGATCGGTGCCGCCGTCGTCGGTCTCGCCGTAGATGCCCAGCCACGGGCAGGTCAGCCCTTGCGCCGCAGCGACCAGCGCGGTGATCCGCTCGCTCGGGCCACCGGCACCGCCGGTGTCGCCGACGGAGACGGCCGCGCCGAGCGTTCGTTTGGCGGCCACGATCAGCGCGACGGATCCGCCGAGGTCGAAGCCGATCACGCCCATGCGATCGGCGTCGATGTCGTGGTCGCCGAGCCAGCCGAACGCGGTGTCGGTGTCGCCGAGCACCTGGTCGGTGTCGAGCCGCTCCACCTGTTCGCGGACCGCGTCGTCGTCGCCGTCGAGCTCGTCGGCGCCGTCGCGGTGGTACAGGTGCGGCGCGACCGCGAGCCACCCGTCGTCGGAGAGGCCGTGCACGAGGCCGCGGACGGCGTCGGTCACGCCGCGGGCCTCGTGGAGGACGACGATGCCACCGCGGACCGCACCTACGGGTTCACCGACGGTGAGGCGGAGGGCGCTGCCGTCGACCAGCGGCACCGTCTGGGTGCGAATCTCACTCACCCGCACAGCGTGGCACGGATAGGGCAACCTCACCGTGCGGGCCGGCATGTGAGATCGGCCGCCCTTCTAAGGTGGCTGCATGACGCTGATCCGCCCCGATCTCGACACCCTGCCCGCCTACGTTCCGGGCCGGTCGGTGCCCGGGGCGATCAAGCTGGCGAGCAATGAGGTGGCTCTGCCGCCGGCACCCGCGGTGCTCGGTGCGATCGCCGCCGCCGCAGCGGCCGGCAACCGCTACCCCGACATGGCTGCGGTGACTCTCACGGAGCGCCTGGCCGCGTTCTGCGACGTCGCACCGGACCGGATCGCGGTCGGCTGCGGCTCGGTCAGCCTGTGCCAGCAGCTGGTCAACTCGACCTGCCGGGAGACCACCGACGAGGTCCTGTGCGCATGGCGGTCGTTCGAGGCGTACCCGATCGTCACGCAGATCGGCGGCGCCGTCCTGCGCACCGTGCCGCTGGACGGGGAGTTCCGCCACGACCTGGACGCGATGGCGGCCGCTGTCGGCCCGAACACCCGGCTGGTGTTCGTCTGCAGCCCGAACAACCCGACGGGTCCCGCGGTGACCGACGCCGACTTCCGCCGGTTCCTGGCCGCTGTCGGCCCGGACGTGGTCGTGGTGCTCGACGAGGCGTACTTCGAGTTCGTCACCGATCCCGCCGCCGTGAACGGGCGCACGCTGATCGACGAGCACCCCAACCTCGTCGTGCTGCGGACGTTCTCGAAGGCGTACCGGCTGGCCGGGTTCCGGGTGGGCTACGCGCTGGGCGCGCCGTCGGTGATCGCGGCGCTGCGCAAGGTGTGCGCACCGTTCAGCGTGAGCGTCCCCGCGCAGGCCGCGGCGATCGCCGCCATCGACCACTCCGCCGAGCTGCTGGCCGATCTCGCCCCGATCATCGACGAGCGGGTGCGCGTGCGCGACGCACTGCTCGCAGCCGGCTTCACCGTGCCCGTCACGCAGTCGAACTTCGTGTGGCTCTCCCTCGGCGACGCCGCCGGCCCGTTCGCGGCGCACTGCATGGACCACAAGGTCGTGGTGCGGCCCTTCGCGGGCGACGGGGTGCGGGTCACCGTGTCCCATTCGGAGGAGAACGACGCATTCCTGGCCGCTGCGACCTTGTTCGCGGGCTGACCTGCGGTTCAATGGAGGCATGACGTATCCGGAGTACGGCTCTGGTCCGCTCGCCGACACCACGCCCGAGGAGCGCAACTGGGCACTCGCCGGGCACATCGGCAGCATCGTGACGGCTGCGTTCGCGCTCGGCCTGGTGGCGCCGCTGATCGTGCTGCTGCTGAAGGGCAAGGACTCGCCCTTCATCCGGCGCCACGCTGTGGAATCGCTGAACTTCCAGATCAACGCGCTGGTGTGGACGACAGTCTTCTACCTGCTGATCATCGTGATCATCGGCGTCCCGCTGATCATCGCCTACTTCCTCTTCTACCTCGTCTGCGTGATCATCGCCACCGTGCGTGCTTCGCAGGGCGGGGAGTTCCGCTACCCGTTGACGATCCGGCTGATCACCTGATCCGCCAGGCCGAGCGCGAGTAGCGCCCGATCCACGACGTCGACCACGGTCGGGCGGCCAACACCGGCACCCCTACGGCGGCTGCGGCCGCCGCGAGCTGCTCGCCGTGCAACCGGCTGACCAGCGCACGCCCCACCTGGTCACTTTCTCCGGGCTCACGTGCGCGTAGTTGGCGGCGATCTGCTGCTCGTCCGGCTCGTGCAGCACGAACGCGCGCACGCCGGAGCGGGCGGCGGGCAGCAGGTGGTCAGCCTCCAGGACCACCGGGGTCGCGGTGCGCACGTGGTTGTCGATCACTGCGTCCACTGCGGGAGGAGCGACCGGCTGACGTCGAGCATCAGCTCGACGACGCCTTCAGGGGGCGGGCCACGGGATCCGTGTCCCACCGATGCAGCGCGGGGAGCTGCTGCTCCGGTGTCGTAAATGGCCTGCAGCGCCTCCACGATGTCGTCCACCTCGACGAGCGGGATGCCCAGGCGGAGGGCGAGCCGTTAGGCCAGCTCACTCTTGCCGACACCCGACGCGCCGGCGATCAGGACGACCACCCGGGCAGCCTGGGCCGGACGCGGAACGGCCCGGTCCGACCAATGGTCGGACCGGGCCGTCCGGTCATGTCTGGACTGCGTCAGCTACGTACGCCGCGCCTGCCGTACAGACTCGCCGTGATGCCCACGAGGACCGCCGCCACGATGATCTGGATGACGATCTCCAGCCAGTCGATGCCGGGAGTGGTCGCCCAACCGAACTGGCGAGCGATGAACGTACCGATCAACGCAGCGATGATGCCGACCACGATCGTGAGCCAGATCGGAATGTTCTGCTTGCCCGGCAAGACGAGCCGACCGAGGAACCCGATGATGGCACCGATGACGATGGCCGTGATGATCCCGCCAATAGTCATGGAAGCTCCGTCCTTGTGTGAGCCGTACCCTTGGCGGCTCGTACATGCTTGAGTAGCACGCACACAGGCTGTTCGCAGGCCGTGACGACGCGTGGCGGCGAAGCGTTACCTAGCTGATGTGACCCGTTCAGCGCAACGTGATCTGGCTCAAGCCTCGAGCACGTACCCCTCGCCGCGGACGGTGCGGATCCGATCCGATCCGATCTTGCGTCGCAAGTAGGAGATGTAGACCTGGACGAGGTTCGGCGAAGCCGGTTCGGACCAGACCTCGCGGGCCAGCCGGGCCGGCGCGACGACCTCGCCAGGAGTGGTCATCAACGCCATGAGCAGCGCGTACTCGGTGGGCGACAGGGAGATGGGGCGCCCGTCGACGGCGACCTCGCCGAACTCGGTGTCGACGGTGAGCTCGCCCTGGCGCAGCACGGAGGTGTCGAGCTCGGGCGCGAGCCGCAACCGGAACCGGATCCGGGCGGCCAGCTCGTCGACGGCGAACGGGCGGACCACGTAGTCGTCGCGGTCGCCGCGCAGCTGCGAGAGCACCGCGGTCCGCCGTTCCCGCGGAGTGACCACGACGACGGGCACTTCGGGGACCTCGACGTGCACGGTGGCGAGCAGCCCGACGGGATCGGGCCCGGGTAGTTCGACGTCGAGCACGATGAGGGCGGGATCGCCGTGGCGGACGGCGTCGAGCGCGGCGATGCCGTCGCTGACGGGACTGACGTTGACCCCTTCGGCGCGCAGGCTGCGCACGACGGAGGCCGACGCGGCAGTCGCCGGCAGGGCGAGCAGTACGCGGTCGTTGACGGATTCGTGGGGCGGTGCGAATGCCCGGGAACCGGCCGGGAAGGCCGCCACCGGCGCGATCGCACCGCCATGACGAGCAGCGGGGAGCATCGCCACAAGTGTCCCAGATCGGATACTCCGATAACAATCGGCTAACGGAGCGACATCACCCAGCGGGGTGGTCGCCGCTACCGTCTGCTGAGAGAGTGCTGGGCCGAACGGGCTACATTTCGACCTTTAAACACTGCTTCGGCGCAGTCCGGCGCTCGGGACCGACCGATCGGCGCGCATCCGGCAACACACGTCTCAGACGGTGGCCGCGCGCAACGCTCCCCTTCTAGGGTCGGCGGCCGTGTGACGGATGCGCTCCGCTGCGATGACGCGGGCGGTGTGCGTCCGACCGGGTGGGGCGCCCCCTCTCGATGGTGGCGCTGCACTTCCGGGCAAGATGCTTTCCACGAAAGCACGGTGTTCCACCGGAGCGTTCACGTCAGCTCCCGCCCGTCCCGCCCGGCGCTCCCCACCGGGCGGGACGGATCTTTTCGGGCTCGGGTCAGAGCGCGCGCTTGGTGCGCGGGCGGGCGGAACGGACGCCGGGCAGACCCCACTCGGGCTGCGGTCCGACGTGCGACGGCGCGGACTTCTTCGCCTTCGCCCTGCGGGCGGCGCGGTTGAGCGGCGCCTCGGTGTCCTCCTCCGTCTCGGCGCCCTCGTGCGCCTCGGGAGCGACGGGATCGGGTGCGCCGGACTCCTCGGGGACCTCGGGTGTGGCGTTCATGAAGACCTCCGGGGGACATGGTGGGAACTCAGCGACGGTAGCCCGAGCACGCATCGTGCGATGCCCGATTATCGGTGTGGCCGCCGCCGCGGGGCTCAACGCTATGGCGCGGCCGACATCGCGCACACGCCGGCACACCCTTGCGCCGTCGCGATCGGCGGCTACCGCACGACGGGCGAGCGGATCAACAGCGTCGCCTGCACGTCGGCGGCGCCGGCGGCCGCGTAGCCGTGCGGCACGTCGGCCGGCCACTCCGCGAACCCTCCGGCGGCCACGTGCACCGGACGATCGAGCGGGCCGGCCTCCAGCTCCCCCGCGAACACCACTACGCACTCGGTGACGCCGGCGTGGTGCGCCGCCGACTCCTGGTTCGTGCCGGCCGGCACGCACAGCCGGAACAGCTCGTAGGTCGCGTCGGCGTCGGTCCAGGCACGCAGCGTCTCGACCACGACCGCGGCTCCCCTGAGCAGCGGGCCCGGAATGCCCGGACCGGCGACGACGGCGGTGATCGGCACCTGCAGCGCGGACGCGATCGCCTGGAGCGTGACGAGCGTCGGGTTGCGGGTGCCCGCCTCCACTCCGGACAGCGTGGCCTTGCCGATACCGGCGCGGCGGGCCAGCTCCGACAACGACAGCCCCCGTTCGCCGCGCAACGCCGTGATCCGCGGGCCGACGGCGGCCGGATCGGCGAGCGCCCCCAATGGGGTGGACTGCTGCTGCGACACGCAGCTATCGTGCCATCCGTTCCGTAAACGGAACGGGAGGTCGGATGGAACGCGTGGTGCAACCGGTGCTGGCCGGGATCGTCTCCGCTGTCGTCGGGTTCGCCGGGTCGTTCCCGGTGGTGCTGGCCGGGCTGCAGGCGGTCGGCGCCGACCCGGGGCAGGCGGCGTCCGGCCTGCTTGCGGTGAGCGTCGCCAGCGGGCTGGTCGCGGTCGTGCTCGGGCTGCGCTGGCGGATACCGGTGAGCATCGCGTGGTCCACCCCCGGTGCGGCGCTGCTCGTGGCGGCCGGACCGCAGCCGGGCGGGTTCGCCGCCGCGGTCGGGGCGTTCCTGCTGTGCGGCGTGCTGATCGTCGTGACCGGGCTGATCACCCCGCTGGGCCGGCTCGTCGCCG
Organism: uncultured Actinomycetota bacterium; assembly: GCA_963727745.1. Taxonomy (GTDB): domain Bacteria; phylum Actinomycetota; class Actinomycetes; order Mycobacteriales; family Pseudonocardiaceae; genus Pseudonocardia. Next base: position 771,946 of record CAVSHL010000009.1, on the reverse strand, counting down.
CCATTCCCGGCCACCTCGCCGGCGCGATGCTCGCCGGGGTGCTGCTGCCGCTGTGTCTGGCACCGGTGCACGCGCTGGGGCAGGTCCCGCTGCTGGCCGCGCCCGTGGTCGTCGTGTGGGCGCTGGTCGCGCGGTTCGCGCGCCCGTGGGCGGTGCCGGCGGCGCTGGTCGTCGCGATCGCCGGCATCCTGTGGACGGGCGGTGTGCCCGCCGGCGCGGCGGTGGCGCCGGGGTTCGTGTGGACGACCCCGACGTTCGATCCGGTCACGCTCGTCGGCATCGGGCTGCCGCTGTTCGTCGTCACGATGGTCTCGCAGAACGTCACGGGCATGGCCGTGCTCGCCCAGTACGGGTTCCGGCCGCCGTGGCGTCCCGTGCTGCTCGCCACCGGGGCGGGCACGATCCTCGGCGCGCCGGTCGGCGGGCACGCGATCAACCTGGCCGCGATCAGCGCGGCCCTCGCCGCCGGCCCGGACGCGGGACCTGCCGAGCGGCGATGGATCGCCTCGGTCACCAACGGGACCGCGCTCGCCGTGCTCGGCCTCACCGCAGGCGTCGCCACCGCGGTGTTCACCGCATCGCCGCCGGTGCTCGTCGAGGCCGTCGCGGGGCTCGCGCTGCTCGGCGCACTCGCCTCGTCGATCGCCTCTGCCGTGGCCGAACCGGACGGGCGCGAGGCCGCCGCCGTCACCTTCGTGGTGACGGCTGCCGGCGTCGGGTTCCTCGGGCTCGGCGCGGCGTTCTGGGGCCTGGTGGCCGGGATCGCGATGATGCTCCTGCACCGCCGGCGCGCCACCGCCGAACCGGCACCCGCCGGCGACTCACCAGAGCCGCGAGCCGAATCGCCGCAGGCACGTCGGCTCTAGGCTGTCCTAGGGTCAGCGCATGGGTGCGGTGGAGACGCTCGCGGACGACCTGTTGGCGTTGATCGTGCAGGAGGACCCGCTCGCGGAGATGGTCATCGGGTTCCCCGGCTCGGAGGACAAGCTCCCCGATCACAGCGAGAGCGCGGAGCAGGAGCTGCGGGCGGCCGCGACGGCGGTCATGGCGGCCGTGCCGGCGGACGGTGGGAGCGATCCGATCACCGCGGCCGTGGTGAGCCAGCAGGCCGGCGCGCTGATCGACCGGCTCGACGCCCGTCTGGCCGACCACGTCATGACCGACTACAGCTTCGCACCGGCGTTGCGCCTGCTCACGATCCTGCCGCTCACCCGTCCCGCCGACTCCGATGCCGAACAGGCGTTCTTCCGCCGGCTCGCCGCCGTACCCGGCTACCTGGAGACGGTCGCAGAGCGCAACCGGACGGGTGTCGCGGCCGGGCGGCTGCCCGTCGCCGACCGCGCTGAGCACCTCGTTCGGCACCTCGACGGCTATCTCGCCGACCCGGCGGGCGACCCCCTCCGCCGTGTCCCCGTCGCCGACTCCGCGGAGCGTGACCGGCTGCTCCTCGACGTCGTCCGACCCGCGTTCGCGCGCTACCGCGACGTGGTGGCGGCCGAGGTCGTGCCCCGCGGCCGGCCCGCCGACCAGCCGGGACTGTGCTGGATCCCCGGCGGCGACAGCGCGTACACGGGTCTCGTCCGCATGCACACCACGACCGACCGCACCCCTCAGGAGCTGCACGACACGGGTCTGGAGCTGATCGCCGCGCTCGCCGACGAGTACGTCGAGATCGGGTCACGGACGTTCGGACTGCACACCGTGGAGGAGATCCGCGCGCGGCTGCGCAGCGACCCGTCGCTGCGCTGGGGCAGCGCCGAGGAGGTGCTCACCGCTGCCGCCGCGGCGATCGAGCGGGCCGAGGCGGCGGCTCCGCGCTGGTTCGGGCTCGGGCCCGCGCACCGTTGCGTGCTGGAGCCCGTGCCCGAGGTGGACGCGCCCAACGCCCCGTCGGCCTACTACCTGCCGGCGACAGCGGACGGCAGCCGACGCGGCACGTACTACGTCAACACCCATCAGGCGACCGAGCGCGACCGCACCGTCAGCGAGGCCACCGCGTTCCACGAGGCCGTGCCGGGCCACCACTTCCAGGTCAGCATCTCCCAGGAGCGCGCGGGCCTGCCCGCCCTGCGGCGGCTCGCCGCGATCAACTCCTTCGCAGAGGGGTGGGGCCTGTACTCCGAGCGGCTCGCCGACGAGATGGGCCTGTACTCCGGCGGCATCGCCCGCCTCGGCATGCTCGGGCAGGACTCGGTCCGTGCCGCCCGGCTCGTCGTCGACACCGGGTTGCACGCGTTCGGCTGGAGCCGCCAGCAGGTGGTCGACTACCTGCGCGGGAACACCGTGATGTCCGAGGTCGAGGTGCAGCACGAGACCGACCGCTACATCGAGGCCCCCGGCCAGGCGCTGTCCTACATGGTCGGGCGCCTCGAGTTCCAGCGGATCAGGGCCCGTGCGACCGCAGCGCTCGGCGAGGCGTTCGACGTGCGCGCATTCCACGACGTCGTCCTCGGCGGTGGCACGATCCCGATGGACGTGCTCGACCGCCTCGTGGCCGCGTGGACCGCGGAGCAGACCAACTAGGGCTCAGCCGGCGAGTCCCCTGCGGGTCAGCAGCGGGCCGATCTCGGGGTCGCGGCCGCGGAACGCGCGGTAGGCCGCCATCGGGTCGACCGCGCCGCCGCGGGCCAGCAGCTCGCGCCGGAAGGTCTCGCCGCTTGCGCGCAGATCGTCGGCGCGCCCGGCGAACCACTCGACGGTGTCGGCGTCGAGCACCTCGCTCCAGATGTAGGAGTAGTAGGCGGCGCTGTAGCCGCCGCCGAAGATGTGCTGGTAGTAGGTGCTGCGGTAGCGCGGCGGCGCAGTCGGCTCGGCCACTCCGGCCGCGGTGATCGCGGCCTCCTCGAAGCGCTCGACGTCGGCCACGGTCTCGTCCGGCGCGAGCCGGTGCCACGCCTGGTCGAGCAGCGCGGCGGACAGGTACTCCGTTGTTGCGAAGCCCTCGCCGAACCGGCGCGCCGCAGCCAGCTTCTCGACGATCTCGACCGGCAGCGGCTCGCCGGTCTCGTGGTGGATCGCGTAGTGCGGCAGCACTGCCGGGTGGTCCAGCCACATCTCGTTGACCTGCGACGGGAACTCCACGAAGTCGCGCGGCACCGACGTGCCGGCGAACGTGGGGAAGCGGACGTCGGAGAACAGCCCGTGCAGCGCGTGCCCGAACTCGTGGAACAGCGTGCGCACGTGGTCCAGGGCCAGCAGCGTCGGCTCGCCCTCGGGTGGCTGCGGCACGTTGAGCGTGTTCAGCACGACGGGCCGGGTGCCGCGCAGGTGCGACTGCGTGACGAACGAGTTCATCCACGCGCCGCCGCGCTTGGAATCGCGCGCGTAGGCGTCGAGGATGTACAGGCCGAGCGGGCCGGACTCGTCGGCGACGTCGAAGACCCGCATGTCGGGGTGGTACCGCGGCAGGTCGTGCCGCTCGGCGAACGTGAGCCCGTACAGCAGGCCGGCCGCGCGGAACACGCCGTCGTGCAGCACCCGCTCCAGCTCGAAGTACGGGCGCAGCGCGTCGGTGTCTACGGCGAACCGCTCGCGGCGCACCTGCTCGGCGTGGAACGCCCGGTCGGCAGCGGTGATCGGGTAGCCCGCCGCGGCGGACAGCTCGGCCGCCTCGGCGCGGGCGTTCGCCGCCGCGACCGGGGCGAGCTTGCCCAGCATCGCGTCGATGTTCTCCACCGACTCCGCCGTGAACGGCTCCACCACCCACGCCGCGTGGTGCGCGTAGCCCAGCAGAGCGGCCCGTTCGGCGCGCAGCGCCGACATGCGCAGGACGATCTCGCGGCTGTCGTGCGCGTTGCCGCGCAGGCCACGCGACACCGACGCCTCGTGCACCCGGGCGCGCAGCGCGCGATCGGTGAGCGAGGCGAGCACGGGCTGTCCCGTCGGCAGCACCAGGGTGATCAGGTAGCCGTCCAGGCCCCGGTCCGTCGCGGCCCGCGCGGCAGCGGCGATCGCGTCGGCCGACAGCCCGTCCAGCTGAGCGACGTCGGTGACGTGCACCGCGGAGTCGTTCGCCTCGGCCAGCAGCCGGTTGCCGAACTCCGACGACGACGCCGAGAGCTGCGCGTTCAGCTCACGCAACCGGACCTGCTGCTCCGGCGCCAGCAGCGCGCCTGCTCGCACGCCGTCGCGGTGGTAGCGCTCCAGCAGCCGCAGCGACTCGGCGTCCAGCCCGAGGTCGGCCCGAGCGTCGAACAGGGCGATGATGCGCGCGAACAGCTCCGGGTCGAGCCGGATCGCGTCGGAGTGCGCGGCCAGCTGCGGCGCGATCTCCGCCTCGATCTCCCGCAGCCCCGGCGTGCTCGTCGAGGAGACGAGGGTGAAGAACACCGGCGACACCCGGCGCAGCGTCTCCCCGGACAGCTCCAGCGCCTCGATCGTGTTCTCGAACGTCGGCGGCGCCGGGTCGGCGGTGATCACGGCGACCTCGGCCCGTTGCTCGGCCATGCCGGCGGCGAACGCGGGGAGGTAGTGCTCCTCGCGGATCGCGGTGAAGTCGGGGAAGCCGTACGGCAGCGGGCTGGGCGCGAGGAACGGGTTCGTCACCCGGCCAAGGGTAGGCCGGTGGACGCCGGCGCACGGGAGTCAGCAAAGCCACTTTCGCGCAAGATTCTGGCGTGAAAGTGGCTTTGCTGACACGGTGCTCGAGTGGGGGACGCGCACATCCGGGTCGGTGTCGCCGCGCTCGTGCCCGACGGGGAGCGGCTGCTCGTGCTGCGCCGCGCCGGCGCGCACGGGGCGGGCACGTGGGGGCTGCCGGGCGGGCACCAGGAGTTCGGCGAGTCGCCGGAGCAGACGGCGGTGCGCGAGGTGGCCGAGGAGACCGGGCTGCGCGTGCTCGCGACGGCGCGGCGCGGGTTCACCGACGACCAGATGCCGGAGATCGGCCGGCACTACGTGACGTTGTTCGTGGAGTGCCGGGTCGTGGCCGGCGAGGCGCAGATCGTCGAGCCCGACAAGGCCACCGACCTCGCTTGGCTCACCCCCGCGGAGCTGCGGCAGCGCGATCTGTTCGCACCGTTGAGCCGCTGGCTCGACCTGAACGCTGGTTGACTCGCGCCGTGGACGTCGACGCCTACCTCGCCCGGATCGGCGCCCGGCGCGGCGCCACGCTCGCGCAGCTGCACTCCGCGCACGCCCGCACCGTCCCGTTCGAGGACTACGACATCCACCTCGGCGTCCCGATCTCGTTCGACCTCGACCAGCTGCAGGACAAGATCGTGCGCCGGCGCCGCGGCGGCTTCTGCTACGAGCTGAACGGGCTGTTCGCCGCGCTGCTGCGCGAACTGGGGTACGACGTGACGTTCCTGTCGGCCTTCGACGGCGAGGCCGCCGAGCCCGCCGACTTCGACCACATGCGCCTGCTCGTCGCCACGCCGGACGGGCCGACGCTCGTCGACGTCGGCCAGGGCGGGCGGTGGGAGCTCCCGCTGCCGCTGGAGCCGGGCGAGCACGGCACCCGCATGGTCGGCCACGACGGCGAGCGCTGGTGGACGGGCAGCCGCGCCGGCGACAAATGGCGGCGCGACTGGACCTTCACCCTGGCGCCGCGCACGTTCGAGCAGTACCTGCCGCGCTGCAGCTTCCAGGAGCACGACCCCGACTCGCACTTCCGGGCGCACCGGGTCGCGGCGCTGGTCGTCGACGGCGGGCGGATCGCGCTCGACAACGGCGTGTTCAAGGAGACCGGCCGCCCCGACCGCAAGCTCACGGCCGCGGAGGAGCGGGCGGTGCTGGCGGAGCGGTTCGGCATCACCCTGCCGCGGGCCTGGACATGAGGTCGGCCGCCTTCTCCCCGATCGCGACGGCGGTGGCCGCGGTGCCTCGTCGAGGCACGGTCGGCAGGACGGACGTGTCGACCACACGCAGGCCATCGATGCCGAGGACGCGCAGCTCGGCGTCCACGACCCGGCCGATCGCGGCGGTGCCGCAGAGGTGCACCGCGGTGGTGAGGTGGTCGGCGATCCAGCCGTCGAGCCGGCGGTCGACGCCGAGCACGTCGCCCTCGGGTGCGGTGCGGGTGCCGAGCCCGGCGCGCAGCAGCTCGGCCGCGGTGCGCACCGCGTGCCGCATCCGCCGGCGATCGCTCTCCAGTCCCAGGTAGCGGTACTCGACGTGCGGGGCACCGGACGGATCGAGGGTGAGCTCGCCGCGGCTGTCGGGGCGGCCGATCGTGCACATCAGGTGCAGGTCCCCGCCCGGCACGAACGGCCGCACGAACTGCAGCACCCACACGTCGCCCGCCGGATCGGAGCCGGAGTCCAGGGTGAGCGAGACCTGGGCGCTCGGCGCGTGCGGGTGCGGCGGCGGGTCGCTGTCGCGCATCGGCAGGAAGACGACCGGGTGGTCGGAGAAGCCCTGCCCGACGGGCAGCTCGTGCGACCCGGTGGGGCCGATGCCCGAGCGCAGCAGCAGATGCGGGGACGCGACCGCCCCGGCCGCGAGCACCACCTCCCCCGCTTCGACGATCTCCCCGCCCACCAGCTCCACGCCGGTCGCGCGACCGCCCCGCAGCAGCACCCGCTCGACGACGGCGCCGGTGCGCACCCGCACGTCGGGGCCCAGGTAGGCGGTGGCGGCGTCGATCCGCACGCCGTCGACGCTGTTGCTCGGCACCGGGCCGGCGCCGGGTGGGCCGCCGGCGTTCTTGTCGGGCTCCGCCGGGTAGCCCAGGCGCTCCGCGGCGCCCAGGAACCGGTCCACGGTCGGGTGCCGCAGCGCGCCGGACGGGCGGCGCACCGGCACGGGCCCGGTGGCCCCGTGCCGCGGGCCGTGCTCGTCGAGATCGTGTTCGGCGCGCACGAAGTACGGCAGGAGCTCGGCGTACGTCCAGCCGGGAACTCCCCACCCGTCCGCATCGGCGGGCACGGCCCACGTCCAGACCGCGCCGTTGATCGCCGTGGAGCCGCCCAGCCCGCGGCCGCGCGGCACCACGACGGGGGCGCCGGTGCGCAGCAGCGCCGGGTACGACCAGTTCCACGGATGCCCGGGGAGGGTGGCGGCGAGCGAGCCGACGTCCCGCACCTCCGACGGACGCTCCGCACCACCGGCCTCCAGGAGGAGCACGTCGGCGCCGCGGGCAGCCAGCCGGCCGGCGAGCGCACAACCCGACGCCCCCGCACCCACCACGACGATCTCCGCCACGGACGGCGAACCTACGGCCTTTCCGGCTCGCCCGCCTGCAGTTGACGGCACAGCGTGGCCGCCGCACCACCGGTTGACACCTGATCGGGTTGATCAAGTGATCAGCGTTCGCGGGCTCGTGGATCGGCTCGCAAGGTGGGGGCCGTGACCGGATCGGGGCCCGTCGTGGCTGCGCATCGGGCGCCCCGGCACGACGGGACGCCCGCGAGTGCGCTGCCCGACCTCGCCATCGTCGCTGGTCTGGGCGCTGCGATCGGGTACGCGGCACTGCAGCAGGGCGGCTTCTACCGGCCCCAGCTGACGACCGTCGTGGCGCTCGTCGCGGTCGCCGTGATCGGCCGGGCGCTGCGCCCACGACGCCCCGTACCGCCCGCGATCGCCGCCGCCGCGGCGGCACTGGTGCTGTTCGCCGGCTGGGCGGCACTGCGCGCGGACTCGTGGGCGGCCGCCGCTCCGCCGGCCGCGATGGCGTTGCTGGCCGCGTCCGGCCTGGTCTGCGCGACCGGGCTGCCCCATCGGCACCGGCAGGCGCTCCTGGCGGTGGTGCTCGCGGTCGCCGTCGTCGTCGCGGCGTCGTGCTGGGTCGGGCTGGCCTTCCACGTCTCCCCGCTGGCGCTGACCTCCAGCGGACTGTGGCGGGCCGCGTCGACCCTCACCTACGCGAACGCCACCGCCGCCTTCCTCGTGATCGCCGTGCTCGTCGCGGTGACGGCGCTGCCGGACGGCGGCGTGCGCCCTGCGGTGGTCGCGGTGCTGGTGCTCGGGCTGGTGACGACGATGAGTCGCGCCGGCGCGGTCGGGCTGGTCGTGGCGGCGGCGGTGCTGCTGATCGCCGCTCCGCGTCGCCACCGCGGTACCCGCCACGCCGCATCGCTCGCAGCGGTCGTCCCGGCCGTGGCGGTGGCCGGCGCGGCGCTGCTGCCGTCGCTGCCCGTCGGTGCGCCGCCGCATCCCGTGCTCGCCGTCGCCGGTCTGGGCGCCGGTGCGCTGGTGCTCGCCTGCGGTCGCCGGATGCGACTGCGGCACCTGCTGGCCGGGCTGGTGGTCGGTGCAGCGGTCGCCGGCACGCTGGTCGCGCTCGTCCCTGCCGCCCGCGAGGCCGCCGCCGGGATCGTCGCGACCCGGCTCACCGTGGAGTCCGCGGAACGTGCCGACCTCGCCAAGGTGACCACCGCGCAGTTCCGCACCGCCCCCTGGACGGGCATCGGGCCGGGCCGGCTCGACCTGCGCTACGTCGACCACACCGGCGCCCGCGTGCGCGCCGTCTTCACCCACGACGAGTACCTGCAGACCGCCGCCGAGACCGGGCTCGTCGGGCTCGGGCTGGTCGTCGCTGCGCTGGTCGCCGTCGCTGTGGCCGGGCTGCGCGCGCGGACCGTCGCCGGCGCCGTGGCCGCCGCGGCCGTGGCCGGCTTCGCCGCGCACAGCGCCTTCGACTTCCTGTGGCACATCCCGGTGCTGCCCCTGTTGCTGGCCGTGACCGCGGCCCTGCTGCACACCAAAAAGACCGCTGCGCCCTGATGGAGAGTTACACACCAGAAGAGCGCAGCGGTCCAACAGAGAGGACGTTCCATGACCAAGCACCGTCGTTCCGTCGCCGTCGAGGCCGGCCTGGTGCTCCTGCTGGCCGCAGGTCTCGCGCTATTCGGCGGGATCGCCAACGCGCTGACGCCGACGGTCGGGGAGCAGAGCGCCCCGGTCGGTGACTCCAGCGCGCCCGTCGGCGACCAGAGCGCACCGATGGCGGACCCCGCCACCGGATGATCGGACGGCGCAGGGAGGATGGCCGGGATGACCGATCCAGCCGCCGACCTCGCCGCCTTCATCAGCGCGTCCCCGTCGCCGTACCACGCGGTGGCCGAGGGTGTGCGCCTGCTCGACGCCGCCGGCTTCACCCAGCACGTCGAGACCGATCCGTGGCCGGACGGGCCGGGCGGGCGCTACCTGGTGCGCGACGGCACGCTGCTGGCCTGGTCGGTGCCCGATGGCGGCGCGTCCGGCCGGCCGCTGCGCGTGTTCGCCGCGCACACGGACTCGCCGACGCTGAAGGTCAAGCCCAACCCGGACACGGGCGCCGGCGGCTGGCGCCAGGTCGCCGTCGAGGTCTACGGCGGGGCGCTGTGGAACTCCTGGCTGGATCGCGATCTGGGGCTGGCCGGCCGCCTCGTGCGCTACGACGGCAGCACCGTGCTCGTCGACGTGCATCGCCCGCTGCTGCGCGTGCCGCAGTTGGCGATCCATCTGGACCGGCAGGTCAACCAGGGTCTCAAGCTGGATCCGCAGCAGCACCTGCTGCCGGTGTGGGGCCTGGGCGCGCCTGCGGCCGGGGATCTCCTGGAGTTCCTGGCCAGCGAGGTCCCTGATCTGGATCCCGACGACGTCGCGGCCCACGATCTCGTCGTCCACGACGTCACCCCGCCGGCCCGGCTCGGCGAGGAGGACGAGTTCCTCGCGGCCCCGCGGCTGGACAACCTCGCTTCCGTCCACGCGGGCATCGGGGCGCTGCTCGACGCCGCCGCGCGGGGCGACACGGTCCCGGTGTTCGTCGGGTTCGACCACGAGGAGATCGGCAGCGCATCGGCGACGGGTGCGCAGGGGCCGCTGCTGGAGAACGTGCTGACCGCGCTGGCCGGCGGCTTCGACGCCCGCGCGCGGGTGTTCGCCGCGTCGCGCTGCCTCTCGGTGGACGTGACCCACGCCGCGCACCCCAACTACCTCGAGAAGCACGATCCCGGCCACCGCGCGCTGCCCAACCAGGGCCCGGCGCTGAAGGTGAACGCGATCCAGCGCTACGCCACCGACGCCCCCGGTGCCGCCGCCTGGCACCGGGCGTGCCGGACGGGCGACGTGCCGACGCAGGTGTTCGTCTCGAAGAACACGGTGCCGTGCGGGTCGACCGTGGGGCCGCTGCTGTCGACGCGGCTCGGCATCCGGACGGTCGACGTCGGCATCCCGGTGCTGTCGATGCACTCGGCCCGAGAGCTGTGCGGTGTGGCCGATCCGGCGTTCCTGCGAGGGGCGGCCGCGGCGTTCCTCAGCGATCCGGACTAGCCCGCAGCACGAGCGCCACGCAGTGCTGGACGAGACGGTCGCGCGGCACCTCGAGGCTGCCGTCCAGCACGGCGCCGAACAGCTGCGCGAGGGCACCGATGACGCCGATCGCGGTCATCTGCCGCTCGGTTTCGTCGGCATCGGCAGGCAACTGATCCCGGACGAGCGCGCGGAACGCCGGCAGAGCGGCGAGACCGCGGTGCATCAGCGCGGGATCGGTGAGCGGGGCGACCAGCAGTGCCCGGCCCACCCGGGGATCGTCGAGGACCAGCTCGACGAACGCTTCGACGGCGGCTGCGGCGAGCGCGGGCACATCGCCCGTCGCCGACGCGACGGCACCGGTCAGTGCGGCATGGGCCCGCTCGGTGACCTCGTCGTAGACGGCTGCGACCAGGGCGTCGCGGTCGGGGAAGCTCTCGTAGAAGTACCGCTCGGTGAGCTTGGCGCGCCGGCAGACGGCCCGCACCCCGACGGCGGGGCCGCCTTCGGCGCCGAGCAGGTCGAGCCCGGCGTCGAGCAGCGCGCGGCGCCGGACGGACTGCCGGTCGGCGAGGCTGCTGCCCGACCACTGTCTTTCGGCCACGCCGTATCGTAAACTGACAACGCTCGTAGTCAGTTCGGGGACGGAGAGTCGACGATGCCACTCGGACCGGATTCGCTCACCTGGCGCTACGCGGGCGACAACCGCACCTACCTGATGGCGCTCTGGGCCGGGTCGATGCAGAACATGCATCCCCAGCTCGGCGCGGCCGTCGAGCAGCACTCGAAGTTCTTCACCGAGCGCTGGCAGCGGCTCAACCGCTCCCTCTACCCCATCGACGGGATGGTCTACGACGGCGACCGCGCCGTCGACACTGCCCGCGAGGTGCGCGGATACCACGCCGACATCAGTGGCACCGACCGGAACGGCGACCGCTACCACGCCCTGGATCCCGACACGTTCTTCTGGGCGCACTCCACGTTCTACATGGCCGCCGTGCTCGCCACGGACGTGTTCATGGGCGGCCTCGACGAGGCGGGCCGGGCCCGCATGTACGACGAGTACGTCGAGCTCTACCGCCAGTACGGCATGAGCATGCGGCCGGTGCCGGCGACGTACGCCGACTTCCTCGGCTACTGGGAGCACATGTGCACCGAGGTGCTGGAGGACAACAAGGCCACCCGTGACGTGCTCGACCTGAGCACCCTCACCAAGCCGCCGACCATGCCGTGGCTCCCCGATGCAGTGTGGCGGCTCGCGAGCAAGCAGGTCGCGCGCAGCTACCTGTGGATCAGCGTCGGCCTCTACCCGCCCGCCGTGCGCGAACTGCTCGGTTTCACGTGGAGCGCCCGCGACGAGCGGTTGCTGCGCCTGCTGGGCAGCGTGATCAACATTGCGTGGCACCTGGTGCCGCGCGCGGTGCGCTACCACCCGCGGGCCCGTGCCGGGTGGCGCCGCGCCCAGGGCCTGGAGCCGGCAGACGCCCCGCTGGTGCACACCCCCGAGCGCAACCTCCCACCGCTGGACGAGCGCGACGATCCGCGCCACTACCAGGGGGCCAAGAAGGTGCCACCGGTCATTCCGCCGGTAGCGACTCCGGCAGGCCGAACACCGCGAACAGCGACGGGTCGATGAACGCGGTGACCGCGGCGATCCGCTCGCCCTCGAACGTGAGCACGTCGAGCACGTGCCCCTCGTACCGGCCGGTGTCGGCCGACAGGGTGTAGCACCCGACGGCGAGCTGGCCGTTGGCCCGCGTGGGCACGTGGGCCCAGGTGACGTTGTGCGGACCTTCCGCCAGGAACCCGGCGATCTGCTCGGGCCCGCGGAACCAGCTCGTGAGCGGCGGCATGCTCCAGGTGGCGTCCTCGGTGAGCAGCGCGAGGATCGCCGCGGTGTCGCGGCGCTCCAGCGCGTCGGTGTACTGACCGACCAGCTCGGCGAGCTTCGCATCGCCCAGTGCCCGCAGGGTCTGCTGCTGGCTCTGCTGGGGCACCTGGGTCTCGATGATCTTCCGGGCTCGCTGCAGTGCGCTGTTGACCGATGCCGTGGACGTCTCCAGCGCATCGGCGATCTCCCGCGCCGAGTAGCCGAGCACCTCGAAGAGCACCAGCGCCGCCCGCTGGTTGCCCGGCAGGTGCTGCAGCGCCGCGACGAACGCCAGCTCGACGCTCTCGCGCTGCTCGTAGCGGGCGTGCGGCGCGGCGCGGCCGTCGTCGACCAGCGCATCCGGGTACGGCTCCAGCCAATCGATCTCCGTGGCCGGCGGATCGAGCGGCCCACCCACGCCGGAGGGCCCGAAGTCGTACGGCAGCGCGCGCCGGCCACGCCGCTCGATCGCGGTGAGGCAGACGTTCGTGCTGATCTTGTAGAGCCAGGCGCGGACCGAGCTGCGCCCCTCGAACCCCGAGAGGTTGCGCCACGCCCGCACCAGCGCATCCTGCAGGGCGTCCTCCGCGTCATGAACGGAGCCGAGCATCCGGTAGCAGTGCGCCTGCAGCTCGCGCCGGTACGGCTCGACGATGCGGGCGAACGCGGCGTCGTCTCCCTCCCGGGCACGCGCCAGCTCGGCAGGAGACACCTCGTGCGCGGAGGACGCTGAGACGGTCACGTCGCGATTGTGCCCCCGACCACCGACAAAATCAGGAGTCGCTGAACCGCACCATGAGGTAGACGATCAGCCCGGCCGCCACCGCCGCGATCGCGGCGATCACCGCGGCGCTGGTCGGGTAGTCGGCGAACGCCGACCAGCCCAGCACGTTGTGGCAGTCGGACATGAACGGCGCGAACGTCGCGTCGCAGGTGGCCGGATAGGACAGCAGCTCAGCCACCCCGCCGGTGATGAGCGCGCTGATCAGCGCACCGAGCACGCCGGCGAGCGTGCGGGAACCCGGCTGGACGGCGGGCACCACGTACTGCGGACCGGTCGGTTCGTCGGGAACGATCTCCTGCGGGCCCGTCGGAGCTTCCGCTTCGTCGAAGGTCACGTCGCTACTCATCCCACCCGGCTCCTGTGCTCGGACACGATGTCGAACCTGGGCACGTACTCGGCGTCCGTACCAACGTTACGACGGTCAGTTGACGGCACATAGTCGCTGACCTGGGGGATATCGACAACACTTGTCGCGCACAGTGATCGAACGGCAACATCCCGGGACACGGACGAGCTTCGAGTCCTCAGCTGCTTGGATCGGACTCCATGACGGCGTATGTGATCTCCGATGTGGTGGGGCTCGACCCGGAACTGGTGGCGCAGTACCGAGCGCTCGCCCGGGATTCCATCGCCCGCTACGACGGGGTCTACCTCACCGGCGTCGGCAACGCGATCGACCACGTCGAGGGCGACTGGAGGCCGCAGAACATCGTCCTCATCGCGTTCCCCTCGATGGAGCGCGCCCGCGAGTGGTACGCGTCGGCGGAGTACGCCGAGGCGCTGGTGGTCCGGCGCACCGCGCTGCGCCGCAGCCTGATCTTCGTGGGCGGCTCCGACTGAGGTCAGATGGGGAAGGTCAGCCCCTCCTGCACGGCGAAGACGACGAGCTGGGCCCGGTCGCGGGCGGCGAGCTTGACCATGGCCCGGCTGACGTGGGTGCGCACGGTGTCCGGGCTCAGCACGAGCTCGCGGGCGATCTCGTCGTTCGATCTCCCGGTCGCCACCCAGGCGACCATCTCGCGCTCGCGGGTGGTGAGCGAGTCCCACGCCACCTGCGGCGGGGTCGAAGCGGCGAGGTGCCGGCCGAACATCCCGACCACGCGCCGGGTCACCGACGGCGAGAGCAGCGCGTCCCCGGCCGCGACCACGCGGATGGCGCGGACGAGCTCGGCCGGCACGTTGGTCTTGAGCAGGAACCCGCTCGCCCCGGCCTGCAGCGCCTCCACGACGTAGCGGTCGATCTCGAACGTCGTCACCACGATCACGCGCGTGTGCGAGAGGGTCGGATCGGCGGCGATCGCGCGCAGCACCCCGAGGCCGTCCAGTCCGGGCATCTTCAGGTCGAGCAGCAGGACGTCGGGACGGGCGGAACGCACGAGGGCGAGCGCGTCCTCGCCGTCCACCGCCTCGCCGACGAGCTCGAGGTCCGCCTCCCGCGTCACGAGCACACGCAGTCCCATGCGGACGAGCTCGTCGTCGTCGGCGAGGGCGACGCTGATCATCGGCCGGCTCCGGTCGTGGGGATGGTCGCGGCCACCTCGTAGCCGCCTCCGGCCCGGTCGGCCGCCACGAACGTGCCGTCCAGCATCTCGACCCGTTCGCGCAGGCCGCGCAAGCCGCGGCCGGGCGTGCCCGGGTGGCCGGTGCCGGAGTCGCGGACGGCCACCGAGACGTCGTGCTGGCGGTACCCGATGACGACCTCCGCCGCCGTCGGACCGGCGTGGCGCACGACGTTCGTGAGCGCCTCCTGGACGAGCCGGTAGACCGTCGCGGAGACCTGTCCGGCCAGCGCGTCGGGGTCACCGGTGACGGACAGGTCGACCGGCAGCCCGCTGGCCCGCACCCGGTCGACGAGGTCGGGCACGTCGCGGGCGACCGGGCCGTTGCCGTGCAGCGTGTCGAGCACCGCCTGCAGCTCCCGCAGCGCCTGCTCGCTGGAACTCCGGATCGCCTCCAGGGAGATCCGGGCCTGCTTCGGGTCCTCGTCGAACACGGTCAGCGCGACGCCGGCCTGCATGGCGACGACGGCGAACCCGTGCCCAGCCACGTCGTGCACCTCGCGCGCGACCCGCAACCGCTCCTCGTCGGCACCGCGGGCCAGCAGCTCGGCGCGCTCCCGGGCGGCGGCTTCGGTGCGGGTCCGCACCAGCGCGCCGGCCAGCGCAGGCACGGCGACGAACACGCCCGGCCAGGCCAGCAGGATCGCCACCGTCGCCTCGACGTTCGTCGCGTCCAGCCGCGTCCACAGCGCGACGGCCAGCGCGACCGCGGAGGCGGCACAGGTGAGGGCCGCCGCCCGGTGGCCGCGGTGCCGCGCGACGGCGAAGCACGCGACCACGACCAGCACCATGATCGGCCCGTACGGCTGCCCGGCCAGCACGTGCCCGGCCACGACCGCCGAGACCACGACTGCCGAGACCACCGGCGCCGCCCGGTGCCAGGCCCACGCGGCCGCCGCCACCAGCACGGCCACGACGGTGATCGGGCCGAGCGCGCCCGGTTGGAGGTACGCGACGAGCGCGCTGCCGGCCAGCACCGCCGCAGCCAGCGCCGCGGCCTGCCCGACTTCGCGGCGGGACGGCAGCGGCAGATCCATACCGGCGGAGCCTAGCCATCGAACAATGCCGATCGGCCCGTCCGCGACGGATCTACGCAGATCCGCGTACGTCGAACGCCTCCGCTCGTCGGACGACCCGGAGCGGCCGACGATCGACGATTCCTGGCATGCCATCAGCGACGCGCACCGCGCCCACCGCCCGAGCGCCCTGGGTCGTGTTCGGGCTCGCGGTGGCCGTCGGATCGGCGGCGATCGCGCCGTACCTGCAGCTCGACATCAACGGCAGCAGGCTGACGGTGACGGGCGAGCTGCACTACGCGTTGCTGGTAGGGCACATCTTCACGGCGATGGTGGCCCTCGTGCTCGGGCCGCTGCAGTTCGTGCCCGCGATCCGGGCGCACCGCCGGTGGCACCGCCGGATCGGGTACGCCTACGTGCTGGCCGTCGTCCCGGCCGGGCTGCTCGGCATCCCGGTCGCGCTGCTGTCGGAACGGCTGCTGACGCAGGTCGGGCTGCTGGTGCCGGCCGTCGGCTGGCTCGTGACGGCGTGGCTGGCGGTGCGCGCGATCCGGCGCGGCGACGTCGAGGCGCACCGGTCGTGGATGGCCCGCAACTACGCGCTCACCTTCCTCGCCGTCACCGCGCGGCTGCTCGTGCCGCTAATCCTGCTCGCCGTCGTGCCGTTCACCGGCGGAACGCTCGCGTCGCTCGCCGACTCCGTTCCCACGTTCATCTCGGTCGGGCAGGTGCTCGGCTGGGTGGTCAACCTCGCCGTCGCGGAGATCGTCATCCGGCGGCGGCGAGCACGTACGTCAACCACAACCGAGGAGTCATCATGAAGCTGTCCCTCTCCGACCCGCTGCGCCAGACGATCCTCGTCGCCCTCGTGCTGTCGGCGGCCGGCATCCCCATCCAGATCCTGGGCGGGTGGGACTATCCGACGATCCCGCCGGGCATGGTGATCACGCTGGTCGGCGCGCTCGCGGCACTCGTCACCCATCGCTGGGCGCCCGCGATCAGCCTGCTGACCGGCGCGTTCATCCTCTTCGGGTTCGTCGCGACCGGCGACATCGCCCACCTGGCCGGCACCGAGAACGCCATCGTCACGGTCGGTAAGTGGCTCCAGTTCGTCACGATCGTCGTGGGCACGGTGGCAGCCATCGCCTCGCTGGTGCGGCCGCCGGTGCACCGGTCCGCCGGCGTGACGCGTTGATCATCGGCAAACCGATGGTCAACTGAGGCGGCCGACGAACGGCACCGGGCAGTCCTGGCAGGTGCAGTGCGTGAGGCTGTCGCACTGCGCGGCCACGACCTGCTCCAGGCCGTCCCGGATCCGCTGCAGGTCGGCGATGCGCCCGTCGATCTCGGCGATCTTCGCCCGTGCCCGGGCCTGCAGGTCCGGTGGTGGATGCCGGCGCCGGCGGCCGGTGTCGATCAGTTCGGCGATCTCGTCCAGGGTGAACCCGAGCCGCTGGGCCGCTTTCACGACCCGCAGCAACGCCACCTCGTCGTCGGTGTACTCGCGATGCCCGCCCGGGGAGCGCCGAGGCGGCGCGAGCAGGCCGCGGCGCTCGTAGTAGCGCAGCGTCTCAACGTTCACCCCGGCCGCGGCCGCGACCTCGCCCGAGCGCATCACGAGGCGGCTGCCCGGGCGGCGATGCCGTCGAGCACCGCCACCCGCTCCGGCGGCACCTGCACGTCGATCACGACGTCGGCACCCGCAGTGGTGACGGCGAAGCGGAAGAACATGCAGCAGCTGGTCTCCCGCGCGGCCAGCTCCCGTGCCTGCTCGGCCAGTCCGTCGCTCCCGGCCAGCACCAACCGCAACCAGGTCGGTGCGACCCGGTCGATGGCGCGGAGCCTGCGCAACAGTTCGTCGAACTCGGCGAGCCGGAACGGCCGCTCCGCGGTCGGCAGCGTGCACGCATCCCTCGGCACCCAGCTCGCGCCCAACCCGTCCTCGACAGACATAGCCCACCTGCAATCGCCGCGCGGTCGAACCTTGACCAGAGGACGGTAAGCCCGTACCCGGGTACGGAATGCAAGACGATCGACCGAGGAACGACGGTGAACGAGAAGACCCGACGCCAGCTCGACCTGATCCACACGATCACGACCACGCTGGCCGGACGTGCGTGGCTGTTCGGCGGCTGGGGGCTCGATGCCCGGATCGGCCGCGTGACCCGCGATCACGGGGACATCGAGCTCTGGGTCGATCGCCGCGGAGCACGGCAGGCGCAGCTGTCGTTGACGGACGCGGGCGCGACCCTCCTCGACACGCAGCCTCCCGAAGAGTCCGCGGAGTACGACTGGGGCGGCGCCCGGTTCAGCACCGCCTACTTCGACGCCCGACCGGACGGCACGTTCACGGTCGAGGGCAGGTGGGACGACTGGCTGTTCCCCGTCGGCTCGTTCCCCGACGCGCCGGTCGAGCTCGAAGGCGTGGCGGTGCGGGCGATGAGCGTGGTGGGGATGCTGGCGATGAAGGAGCAGTTCCCGCACCTGCGCAACGGCCGCCCGTGGCGCGCCAAGGACATCACCGACGTCGGCGTCCTCCGGTCGATGCTCGACGAGCGCTGACCGCCACTGGAGCAATGCCGTTGTGCCACAGTGGGTCCGTGCTCGAACCGAAGCAGGTGGCGCAGGCCTACGCACGCTGGATCGCGGACGGCGCGCCCGACTTCCAGGCGATGATGAGACCCGATCTCCACGATCACGTCAGCGGGCAGCGCGGGCCGCAGACCTGGGACGCGGTCTGGAGCTGGATCGAGAAGAGCTTCGCGGAGCGGAGGGCGGAGCTCCACGGCTGGGGCAGTCTCGACGACGGCCGGATCGCGGTCTGGGTGACCTTGCACGGCAAGCACGTCGGGATCGGGATGCCCTGGCTCGGAGACCGGCCGCCGAGCGGCGCGCAGATCGCCTGGAAGCAGCTCCACGTCTTCGCCGTCGAGGGTGACCAGCTGACCGAGCACTGGGCGGTCCGCGACGACCTCCGCGTGATCGAGGCTGTCGACGCCGCGAACGGCTGAGCAGGCAGGGAAGAGACCTTCGCCGCGGACGTGACCGCGCGCCAAGGCCATCGCCGACGTCAGAACCCTTCGGTCGATGCTCGAAGATCGATGACCGGCGGCACCGTCGCGCCGCTCTCCGCGCCCAGGCCGGCGAGCAGGCGCAGCCCATCCTCGGCGGGGCTGCCGGGGAGCGCGGAGAGCACCAGCATCTCCATGCCCGACTCGCCCGGTAGCGCGAAGTTCTCCTGGTGCAGCTCCAGCAGTCCGACGAGCGGGTGCCGGTACGCCTTGCGGCCGTGCGTGCGGGCGCGCACGTCCGCGCGGGCCCAGAGGCGGCGGAAGCGCTCGCTGCCCATGGCCAGCTCGCCGATGAGCGAAGCCAGGCGGGGGTCCTCGGGATACTGGCCGGCGGCCAGGCGCAGGTGCCCGACGACGTCGAGGGTGCAGCTCTCCCACTCCGCGTAGAGGCCGCGCTCGGCCTCCTCGAGGAAGATGTGCCGGGCCGTGTTCAGGCCCGGGATCGGCCGCCCGAAGAGGAGCCCGGCCAGCCGGTTCCCGGCGAGCACGTCGAGGCGGTGGTCCATGATCAGTGCGGGCGCGTCGACGATCAGGTCGAGGACGCGCAGCAGCTCCGGCCGCACCCGTGCAGCTGGGGCCTTCGCGCGGCGGCGACGCTGTCGCGCGAGCCGGTAGAGGTGTCCGCGCTCGGTCTCGTCGAGGCCGAGGACGCGGGCGAGCGCGTCGAGCACCTGCTCGGACGGCTGGGTCGCGCGGCCCTGCTCGAGGCGCACGTAGTAGTCGACGCTGACCCCGGACAGGTGCGCGACCTCCTCCCGGCGCAGCCCCTCGACCCGCCGGTGCCGGTCGGTGGGGATGCCGACGGCCGCCGGGTCGACCCGGGAACGCCGGGTGCGCAGGAAGCCCGCGAGATCGTCCATGCCCTCAGTGTGGCCTCGGCGGTGCCCGTGAGGGTGGTCCTGCTGATACCAGGAACGCCCGTCCGATGGAAGCAGCGCCCCTGAACGCCGGGCGCCGCGGCGCCCACGATCGACGGCATGAAGACGCTGATCGTCTACGCCCACCCGGAACCGATGTCGCTCAACGGCTCCCTGAAGGACCTCGCCGTGTCCACATTGGCGGCCGCCGGGCACGAAGTGCGCGTGAGTGATCTCTACGCGATGGACTGGAAGGCAGTCGTGGACGCCGCGGACTACGGCCCCGACGCCTCGGATCCGCTGAAGGTCGCGCTCGACTCGGGCGCGGCATTCGATGCCGGGACGCTCACCCCGGACGTCCGCGCCGAGCAGGAGAAGCTGCTGTGGGCGGACACGATCATCTTCCAGTTCCCGCTGTGGTGGTACACGATGCCCGCGATCCTGAAGGGCTGGGTGGACCGGGTGTTCACCTACCACTTCGCGTACGGCGTCGGCGAGCACAGCGACACCAGCTACGGCGAGCGCTTCGGCGAAGGCACCCTCGCCGGTCGGAAGGCGCTGCTGTCGGTGACCGCGGGCGGCCCGGAGTCGCACTACGCCGCGCGCGGGATCAACGGACCCATCGACGATCTGCTGTTCCCGATCCAGCACGGGATCCTCTACTACCCGGGCATCGACGTTCTGCCGCCGTTCGTGCTGTACGGCGTCGACCGGATGACCGACGAGGACTACTCCGACGCCGCCAAGGCCTGGGAACAGCGCCTGCGCACCCTGGAGTCGACCGAGCCGATCGCGTTCCGGCGGCAGAACTTCGGCGACTACGAGATCCCGTCGTTGCAGCTCAAGGAGGGGCTGGAGTCCGCCGGCCGCACGGGTTTCGGGCTGCACGTGCGCGGCTGACGCAGCGCCGGCCAGCATGGCGGAAGCGGAGGGATTCGAACCCCCGGACCCTCTCGGGACTCTCGCTTTCAAGGCGAGTGCATTCGGCCGCTCTGCCACGCTTCCGCCGCCCAGCCTACCCAGGCCCGCCAGGCCGTTGGGCAGTGGCGAGCATCGCGCAGGAGGCGAGGCGGCAGGGCCAGCGCGGGGCCAGTCGCGCCGCCGAGTGGCAGCCGCGGCAGCGCCCGTCCGGGCCTTCGACGTGCACCTCCAGCAGCCGGGCCGACACCGCGGG
Source organism: uncultured Actinomycetota bacterium (assembly GCA_963727745.1). Classification (GTDB taxonomy): domain Bacteria; phylum Actinomycetota; class Actinomycetes; order Mycobacteriales; family Pseudonocardiaceae; genus Pseudonocardia. Next base: position 751,442 of record CAVSHL010000009.1, on the reverse strand, counting down.
GGCGGCGGCCAGTGCGGCGGCCGCGCCGGCGAGCACCAGGTCCGGTTCGGGCTGTGTCATCGGGACTCCTCACGTTCGGGGTGCTCCGAACGATCCGCACGGCGGAGCCGGAACGGGGCCGCGAAGGTGGGGCCCCACATCCGACTCCCCCATGTCACGATGGGTCACCGAGCGGTCGCAGTGGGGAGGGTGCGTGGCGAACCGGAAAGGCAACGGGCGCCAACGCCAGCTCGGTCGCCGGCTGCGCCGGATGCGGGAGGACGCCGGCCTCACCATCGACGCCGCCGCCGAGAAGCTGGAGTTCTCCGCCAGCAAGCTGGGCCGCATCGAGACCGCCGAGCAGGGCGTCGACGTGCACGTCGTGCGCAGCATGCTCGACCTCTACGACGTGGGCGGCGACCGGTGGACCGAGACGTTGCAGCTTGTCCGCGACGCCAAGGAGAAGCCCTGGTACGCGAAGTACCTCAAGGTCGGCGACTACGGATACCTGGTCTACGAGGCCGACGCCGGGCTGGTGCAGGACTGGGCCCCGAACTACGTGCCAGGTCTGCTGCAGACCGCGGACTACGCCCGCGCTCTGTTCGCGGCATTCAGCCACGGCCCGGAGCGGACAGCAGACATGGTCGAGATCCGCCAGCAGCGGCAGCGCCGACTCACCGACGAACAGGACCGGGTCGATCTCGTGGCCATCACCACCGAGGCGGTGCTGCGGAACGCGTTCGGCGATCCGCCGATGATGCGCGCGCAGCTCGCGCACCTCATCTATGCCGCCGAGCTACCAACGGTCACCCTGCAGGTACTGCCCACCGGCACCGCAGCCCACGCATCGATCGCTTCCGGGTTCATCGTGCTCAGCTTCAGCGCGCTCGGCGAGCCCGATCTCGCCTACGTCGAACACGCGCTCGGGGCCGCGTTCCTGGAGGGCGAGGACGACGTCCGTCTGGCCCGCAACCAGTTCGATGTGCTGCGTACCCTGGCTCTCGCGCCGGACGCATCGCTGGCGCTGCTGCGGGAGATCGCCGCGGCTCTCTAGCGGGAGGAGAGCAGGCTATGGACAGCACCGCCTGGGTCGAGCAGCTCGCCTGGCGCACCAGCACCTTCAGTGGTGGCAACGGGGGAGGCTGCGTCGAGGTCGCCCCCATCCCCGACGGGATCGCGGTGCGCGACACGAAGGACCGCTCCCGCACCCCGCACACCTACACCCGCCCAGCCTGGGAGTCCCTGCTCGCCGCAGTACGCGCTGGCGACCTCACCGCCTGACGCTCGCGCCGGCCCGGCCGAGGTTGTGATCAACGCCAAATCGCGGCCGCCCGCCGCTCAGGGCACCCGCACGTCCACCCACACGCTGTGGTGGTCGGAGGTGTCGTTCAGCCGGGCCAGTGGATCGCTCGCGACCGGCCAGAACACCCCGCTCCCGACGACCTGCAGCGGAACCGACGGTAGGACGTAGTCGACGCGGAGGTTGCCCGGCGCGCGGTCGTTGAAGTCGCCGGTGTCGTAGCTGGGATCCCCGCGCTGGCCGACGTTCGCCCCGCCCTGCGCGGTGGCCGCCTCGGGGGCGCCGGGCGAGGTCGGCTTCGGGTCGATCACCCGGTCCGCGGTGAGCAGCTGGTCGGCGGCGCCGGCCACCGAGTCGCCGTCGACGGGATCGGAGTTGTTGTCGCCCATGATCACGAAGGGGGCGCCGGAGGCCAGCCCGCCCGCCTTCCCGGCGTCGTCGACCAGTGCCGGCGCGCCGGCCGCCGCCACGTACAGGCGCCAGAAAAGGATCTCGTCGGCGTTGCGCAGGCCGTTGTGGTCGTCCGGCCCGTCGAACGAGGGCGGCGTGGGGTGGCTGACCAGCACGTGCACCGTCCGCCCGGACACGGTCACGGGCAGGTCCCAGTGCGACTTCGAGGACAGTCGCAGGATCGCCTGCGCCTCCGGCGCGTAGTAGCTGGTGGGCATCCGGTTGCCGGGCAGGTCCTTCCAGCGGAACTTCTGGAACGTGCGCGCGGCGGCGGTGTCGATGGGGTACTTCGAGTAGACGACCATGCCGTACTGGCCGGGGAACAGCCCGAACCCGAACGCGTCGTTGCCGCCGCCGACCTTGCCGTCCTCGTCGAGGTCGAGGCCGGTGGGTTCGCCGGTGTTGCTGGGCGCGATGAAGCTGTACGGGTAGTCGATGGGTTCGGCCCCGTTGTGCGGCTGCGCCAGGTAGTTGGTGCGGAAGAGGTCGACGGCCTGCGGGTCGTAGTCGAACTCGTTGATCAGCAGCACGTCCGGCCGCACCCGCTGGATCACTTCGGCCACCTTGGCGGCCTGCGGATCGTCCGGCGTGGTCAGGTTCCGCACCAGCTCACCTGCCGTGGTCCGGTTCAGCGACGCGTTGAACGTCGCGAAGCGCAGCTGGACCGGTTCGGGCGCAGCGGTGGCCGTGCACCCCGCCGTCGCGGCGAGTACGGCGAGCGCAGCCAGGATCCGTCGCATGCCAGCACCCTGGCAGGGCGGGATGAACGCCCACTGTCGATCAGCGCAACGATGCCGTATCAGGTCAGCGCGCCGATCCGGTCCGACGCGCGTCGGACGGTCCGGTCGTGGTGGGATCACGTCGACCAGCGCGACCGTGACGCGCACCGACACCGGAGGCAGTGATGCGGTTCGACGAGAACGCTGAACTGGACACGTCGAACGTCGAGGACCTGCGCGGTGGCGGCGGGGGCGGCGGCGGGTTCGGCGGCCGGGTCGCGATCGGCGGCGGTGGCGTCAGCATCGTCGGCTTGATCATCTACTTCTTGCTCTCCCAGCTCGGCGGAGGCAGCTTCGCGCTGCCAGATGGCGCCGGGAACTTCGGTGCGCCGAACAGCGTCTCCGACTCCGGGGAGCTGTCGCAGACCTGCCAGCGCGGCAGCGACGCGAACGGCGACCTCGCCTGCGAGGCCGTCGGCGTGATCAACTCGCTGGACGGCTTCTGGACCGACGTGTTCGCCCGCTCCAACCGGCAGTTCCAGCCGGCGAGGACCCGGTTCTTCAGCGGCAGCGTGAACACCGGCTGCGGCGGCGCCACCTCCGACACGGGCCCGTTCTACTGCCCGGCCGACAACTACATCTACATCGACCTGACCTTCTACCAGGAGCTCGAGCAGCGCTTCGGCGCGCAGGGCGGCCCGTTCGCCCGGTCGTACGTGCTGGCCCACGAGTACGGCCACCACATCCAGGCACTGCTCGGCACCACCGACCGCGTCCAGGCCGGCGACGCGGGACCGACCTCGGGTTCGGTGCGGCTGGAACTGCAGGCCGACTGCTACGCCGGGGCGTGGGGCAACCACGCCACCACCGTGCCGACGCGCAGCGGGAAGCCGCTGATCCTCGACGTCACCGCACAGGACGTGGCGGCAGCCGTCGACACCGCCGAGAAGATCGGCGACGACTACATCCAGAGCCAGCTCGCCGGCCGCCGCGTCGACACGAGCCAGTTCACCCACGGCTCGTCGGCGCAGCGGGAGAAGTGGTACAAGACCGGCTTCGACACCGGCAGCCCCGCGCGCTGCGACACGTTCGCGCGCGGCGTGAACCTGGGCTGATCAGGCGCTGATCGCCGCTGCCTGCGCGTGAAGGGCACTCCCGCCCGCCAGTACGGCGACGAGCGGGCCCTCGGCCGCACCACCGTGCTCCAGGGCGGCGGCGAGCGTCGCCGCGTCGGCGGCCGTGACGGGCCGGCCGGTCAGCTCCGTCAGGCGTCGACGGGCAGCGCGCATCCCGCTCCTGACCTGCGGCGCCACCGCCGTCACCCGCGTCGACGGGCACAGGTGGGCGACCGCGGCGGCGATCCCCGCGGCCAGCCTGCCCGGCACGAACAGCGCCGCGGGCGGCACGTCGTCGAGCTGTCGCAGGATCTCGGTGACGACGGTGGCGTGGCCTGCCCGCGCATCCGCGTCGTCGTCGGCATCGATCAGCGTGGCGCCGCGCTCGGCGGCGATCTGCTCGGCGACCGCCGGGCCGGCCAGCACGATCTCCGCGTCGAACCGGCGCACCGCTTCGACGACCAGCGGTGGGGCGTCCTGCGGCAGGACGACGGTGGCCACGATCCCCAACTCCTGCGCCGCCCATGCGAAGGCCGGCATCCGATCGTCCGCACCGAACGCCACCAGGCCGTCGATCCACCTGTCGGACCCCAGCGCGACGATCTGCGTGAGTGCCCCGCGCACCTCGACCGTGCCCCCGGGTTGTCGGCTCTCCGCCTTCACCAGGACGTCCTGGACGGGCAGCAGCGGCGTGGGGCGCAGCACGTCGCGCACCAACTCGTCGTTCAGTCGGATGCGGTGCAGCGCACAGGCATCCGGCGACGTCGTCGGTGTCAGCCGTCCCAGCAGTCCGAACATGCGGTGCCCCCTCGGCGGCGGCGCGGTGCCGCTCTCCTCACGAATGTCCGGCTTCCGACGCCGGCGATCAACGGCGATCTCCGCCGCCATCGTGAAGCCCCGCTGTACGATCGGCACCAGTGATGGAGATGAGCGAGATCGAGGTGCTCCTCGCCGTCGCCGAGGAGCAGCACTTCGGTCGCGCGGCACAACGCCTGCACCTCTCGGTCTCGCGGGTGAGCCAGATCGTCCGCACCCTCGAACGCCGGATCGGCGCCCCCGTCTTCGACCGGACGAGCCGGCGCGTGACGATCACCCCGATCGGCGAGCACCTCGTCGCCGCCGCGCGCCCCGCCTACGAACGCCTGGTCGAGGGGCTGCGCGAGGCGCAGGAGATGGCCGTCCCGCGCGGTCGCCAGCCCCTCGCGGTCGGCTTCTCCACCTCGCTACCGGCCGGCCTCCCGGACGCCGTGATCAGCGAGTTCGACCGGCGCCGCACCGACGCCCGGATCATCCGCTCCGACCTGGCCCCCGGCACGTTCATCACCAACCGGTTCGGCCAGACCGACTTCGGTGTCGACGTGGTGGTGATGTGGGCACCGGAAGGTTTCGCCCTCGATCCGCCGCCGCAGCTGAGCATCGGCCCGCCGATCGTCACCTCGGCGCGGGTGGCGCTGATGGGTCGCCGCCATCCACTCGCGGCCCGGCCCTCGATCGACGTCGAAGAGCTCACCGAGCACGACCTCCTCCACCCCGGCGCGCTGCCTGCGTTCGCAGACACGTGGACCCCACCCCGCACCCCCGCCGGAAATCCGCTGCACCGGGTCGCACGCAGCGCACCCGCGCTCATCGAGGTCGTGCCCGACATGCTCGGCGCCGGTGACCTGATCCACCTCACGGTCGCAGCCGTCCCACGGAACTGGCACGATCCCCGGCTCGTCGCGGTGCCGCTGCACGGTCTGCCGCCGCTGCGCTGCGTCACGGCGTGGCCCAGCAGCGCGACCACGCCGTTGATCACGGATTTCGCCGCCGTTGCGGCCGACACGGCGTTCACAGCACCGGGCATCGATCCGTCCGGTTGAGGCCCCCGTCGTTGCAGCAGGACTACGCCGCGCCGAGCAGCTCCAGGCAGGGCGCCAGGCCGGCCACCTGCAGCGTCCACTCCGGCCGGACGAACGTGTCGGGATCCACCAGCAACCGCACCTGCTCCTCAGCCACCCCTTCGCGGACCTGCACTGCGGCGCCGTCGACGCGGTAGCCCAACCGCCGTGACACGCCCTGATTCGTCGTCGTCGGGGCGCAGCTCCAACCGCGGCGTGCGCAGGACGAGCCCGGCGAACGGCCACCTCATGCGGCGCCGAGCAGCTCCAGGCAGGGCTCGAGGCCTTCCACCTGCAGCTTCCAGTCCGGACGGACGAAGTCGGCGGGATCGAGCAGCAACCGCACGTCCGTGGTGCACGCCCCCTCCCGGACCCGCAGCTCGGTGCCGTCGGTCCGGTAGCCCAGCCGGCGCGACACCCCGTGCGAGCGCGCGTTGTCGAGGAACGCAGCCGAGCGTGCGGTGCGGGCGCCGAGATGGTCGAAAGCCAGCGCCAGCACGGCGGTGCGCATCTCGGTGCCGTAGCCGTTGCCCTGATGGGCCTGGCCCAGCCACGAGCCGGTCTCGACCTCACGCAGCACGTCGAACGAGCGGGCCGACAGTCCCTGGGTGCCCACGACGACACCGTCGGCGCGGACGACGAAGTTGACCGTCCACTTCTCCGACGCGAGCTCGGCGCGGCAGCGCCACTGGTACTGCAGCACCATGCGGCCACGGTCCGCCGAGCGCGTCCACGGCACCAGGAACGGCATCTCGTCCTCGGGATGGACGCCCGCATCGGCGAGCGCGGCCAGCTCGAGGAGTGCCGCGTCGTCGTCGGGGCGCAGCTCCAGCCGCGGGGTGCGCAGGACGAGTCCGCGCAGCGGCCACGGATCGGTCATGCCCGGCAGGGTGCCGGACGGCGCACGGCCGAGCGAGCGATTACCGTCCGGACCCATGCATGCGATCACGGTGACGGAGCCGGGCGGGCCTGAGGTGCTGCAGTGGACCGAGGTGCCCGATCCGGTAGCGATGCCGGGCGAGGTGATCGTCGACGTGGTGGCGGCCGGCGTGAACCGGGCCGACATCATGCAGCGGCAGGGCTTCTACCCGCCGCCGCCGGGCGCGTCCGACGTGATCGGGCTGGAGTGCTCCGGTCGGATCTCCGCGCTCGGCGACGGCGTGGACGACTGGCAGGTCGGCGACGAGGTGTGTGCGCTGCTGGCGGGCGGCGGCTACGCCGAGCGGGTCGCGGTGCCGGCGGCGCAGCTGCTGCCGATCCCCGACGGCGTGGACCTGGTGACCGCCGCCGGGCTGCCCGAGGTGTCGTGCACGGTCTGGTCCAACGTGATCGACATGGGCCGGTTGCAGCCCGGCGAGACCTTCCTCGTGCAGGGCGGCACCAGCGGCATCGGCACGCACGCGATCCAGCTGGCCACGGCGTACGGCGCGCGCGTCGCGGCCACCGCGGGCGCCCCGGAACGGCTGGAGCAGTGCCGCGAGCTGGGCGCCGACATCGCGATCGACTACCACGACGACATCGCCGCCGAGCTGAAGAAGGCCACCGACGGGCGCGGCGCCGACGTCATCCTCGACAACATGGGCGCCAAGGGCCTGGCCGGCAACATCGCGGCGTTGGCGCCCGACGGCCGGTTGCTGATCATCGGGTTCCAGGGCGGCACGAAGGCCGAGATCAACCTGGCCGCCCTGATGGCGAAGCGCGCCAGCATCACCTCGCTGGGGCTGCGGGCCCGTCCGCTGGAGGGGCCGTACGGCAAGCGGCGGGTCGTCGCCGGGGTGCGCACGCTGACCTGGCCGCTCGTCGCCGAGGGACGGGTGCGGCCGATCGTGGCCGGCACGTTCCCGCTGTCGGACGCGGCGAAGGCCCACGCGACGCTGGAAGCCGGCGGCGTAGTGGGCAAGCTGATCCTGACCGCGAACTGAACGATACGGTGGGAACATGAGCGAGCCTGCAGACAACAACGGCGAACACCAGGTCCTGGTCGTCGGGCCCGACGGTCGCCCGGTCGGCATGGCGTCGGTCCCCAACGACGGTGAGGACGGGGAGCAGGGGGTGGGTTCGATGGTCGAGCAGCCCGCGAAGGTCATGCGGATCGGCACCATGATCAAGCAGCTGCTGGAGGAAGTCCGCGCGGCACCGCTGGACGAGGCGTCGCGGGCCCGGCTCAAGGAGATCCACGAGAACTCCATAAAGGAGCTCGAGGACGGCCTGGCACCGGAGCTGCGCGAGGAGCTGGACCGGCTGGCGCTGCCCTTCACCGAGGACACCGTCCCGTCCGACGCCGAGCTGCGGATCGCCCAGGCCCAGCTGGTCGGCTGGCTGGAGGGCCTCTTCCACGGCATCCAGACCGCCCTGTTCGCGCAGCAGATGGCGGCCCGTTCACAGCTGGAGCAGATGCGCCGCGGGCTGCCGGCGGGCGCGGCTCCGCAGGGCGGCGAAGGCGGCATCGGACGGGGTACCGGCCAGTACCTGTAATGGCTGGGCGGGGGAGGCCGGGGCGGGCGCACATGGCCCGCTCCCGTACCCTCGCACGGTGGCACAGGCCGTGACGGACGACGAACGGACGCCCGAGCGGGTCGTCATCGACGATCCGGGTCCACGCTCGTGGAGCAAGGCGTTCGGCGACCTGAGCCAGGGCTGGAAGCAGCGGCCGCTGTGGGGTTACCTCGGCTGGCAGGACATCAAGCAGCGCTACCGCCGCTCGGTGCTGGGCCCGCTGTGGATCTCCATCAGCATGGCGGTCATCGCCGTCGCGATGGGCATCCTCTACGGCGCGCTGTTCGGCGAGGACATCCCCACGTTCCTGCCGTACGTGGCCACCGGGCTGCTGATCTGGAACTTCATCCAGGGCAGCATCCTCGAGGGCAGCGAGGTCTTCATCGCCAACGAGGGCCTGATCAAGTTCCTGCCTGCGCCGCTGTCGCTGCACGTGTACCGGCTGGTGTGGCGGCAGACCCTGTTCTTCCTGCACAACGTGATCGTGTGGGTGATCCTCGTGATCATCTTCCCGCAGCCCCTGTCGTGGACGTTGCTGCTGGCGATCCCGGCGTTCGTGCTGCTCGTCATCAACGGCGCGTGGATCGCGGTCCTCTCGGGCATCCTCGCCACCCGCTTCCGCGACATCCCGCCGATCATCGCGAGCCTCACGCAGCTGGTGTTCTTCATGACGCCGATCGTGTGGCAGTACGACCGGCTGCTGAGCATGCCCGGCATCGCCGAGCGGGCCCGCATCGCCGAGATCAACCCGGTGCTGCACTTCGTGGAGATCATGCGGCAGCCGATGCTGGGTCAGCCGATCGCCTGGCACCACTGGTACGTCGTCGGTGCCATCACCGTGGTCGGCTGCGCAACGGCGCTGGTGGCGCTGCGCAACTACCGCTCCCGCGTCGCGTACTGGGTCTGAGGACCAGTGCCCCCCACCGGGAGTTCGTCACATGCCTCGACGGCCCAGCCGCTCGCTGGCGGCGTTGCCGGTCCGCTCGAGTACGCCGGGTACGAGTCCCGGACCGGCGCCTTGCCAGCGAACTGCTGGATCCGCCGATCCACGCAACGAACTCCCGGTGGGGGGCACTAGATGGTCAGCATCGACATCGACAACGCCGGGGTCGACTTCCCGATCTTCGACGCCAAGACCCGCTCGTTGAAGAAGGCGGTGCTCGGCCGCGCCGGCGGGCGCATCGGCACCGAATCGAAGGTGCCGGTCATCGAGGCGCTGCGCGACATCACGCGTGTCGCTGCGCCAGGGCGACCGGGTCGCGCTCGTCGGCCACAACGGCGCCGGCAAGACCACGCTGCTGCGCCTGATGTCGGGCATCTACGAGCCCACCCGCGGCCGCGCGCGCGTCCGCGGCAAGGTGGCGCCCATCTTCGATCTCGCCGTCGGCATGGACCCGGAGATCTCCGGGCTGGAGAACATCCTGATCCGCGGCCTTTTCCTCGGCATGACGCGCAAGCAGATGGAGTCGCGCGTCGACGACATCGCGGAGTTCACCGAGCTCGGCGACTACCTGGCGATGCCGCTGCGCACCTACTCCACCGGCATGCGGGTGCGGCTCGCCCTCGGCGTCGTCACCAGCATCGACCCCGAGATCCTGCTGCTCGACGAGGGCATCGGCGCCGTCGACTCGGAGTTCCTCGCCAAGGCCCGCAACCGGCTCTTCGAGCTGGTCGAGCGCTCCGGCATCCTCGTGTTCGCCTCGCACTCCGACGAGTTCCTCGCCGACCTGTGCGACACCGCGATCTGGATGGAGCACGGCACCATCAAGGAGCAGGGCCCGCTGCGCGACGTGCTGCACCACTACAAGGGGCGCGACGTGCTGGCGGAGATGGGGCGTTGAGTTCTCTCCCACCCGGTTCCGTGGTGGCGGTCGTCGTCACCCGGCACCGGCCCGAGCAGCTCGTCGACTCGCTCGCCGCGATGGCGAAGCAGACCCACCCCATCGCGCACCTCGTCGTCGTCGACAACGGGCCCGACCAGCCCGCGCGCGACGTCGTCGAGGCCTGCGGGCTGCCGGCCACCTGGCTGCCGTCCTGGCACAACCTGGGCGGCGCCGGCGGGTTCGCGCTCGGCATCCTGCACGCGCTCGCGCTGGGTGCCGACTGGGTGTGGCTCGGCGACGACGACGGGCGGGCCGAGAACGAGACCGTGCTGGCCACGCTGGTGGAGCTGGCGCAGCGACGCGATCTGGCTGCCGTCTCCCCCGTCGTCGCCGATCTCGCCGAGCCCGACCGCCTCGCGTTCGCCGTCCGCCAGGGGTTGACCTGGCATCGCTCCCGGGCCGCCCTGGCCGCTGATCCGGGTGCGGATCCCGAGCTGCTACCGGGCATCGCCGCCCTGTTCAACGGCGCGCTGTTCAGCTCCGCCGCGCTCGACGCCGTCGGCGTGCCGGACATGCGGCTGTTCGTGCGCGGCGACGAGGTGGAGATGCACCGCCGGCTGGTCCGGTCCGGCCTGCCGTTCGGCACCGCGCTGCGCGCCGCCTACCTGCACCCGCAGGGCGACGGCGACCACAAGCCCATGCTCGGTGGTCGCCTGCACGCGTTCGATCCCGACGACGCGACGAAGCGCTACTACCAGTTCCGCAACCGCGGCTACCTCGTCGCGCAGCCCGGCATGCGGGTCGTCGGGCTGCTGGATCTGCCCCGGTTCGCCTGGTACTACCTGGTCACCAAGCGCAGCCCCGGCGAGTTCGCGCAGTGGCTGCGGCTCATGCGCCAGGGCCGCCGGGAGCGGTTCACCCGCCGCAAGCCCTGATCAGCGGTCACCCAGGTCGATCACGACCCCGGGCTCGATACCGAAGCGGGCGGCCCCGCCCGCCACGAGTTCGAGCGCGTGCCGGAACGCGTGCGGCGGCAGGTGTCCGCGGTAGTCGGCGCGCCGGTCGTCGGGCACGGGATCCAGCTCGGCAACGGACACCACGACGCCCGCGGCGTCCAGGAATGCCACGTCGAGCGGCATCGACATGCCGACCATCGACACCGGGGTACGGGTGTCACACGGAAACGTGAACAGCATTCCGACGTGCGCCGCCAGATCGACGACGGATGCGCCGGACAAGCCCTGCGCGTGTTGCTCCGGCGTCTCCGCGAGCAGCACCGGAATGGCGTCCCAGGATCGCTCGGGAATGGTGATGCGAAGGTATCTGGACAGGAAGGACGCGAGCCGCCCCAGCGGCTCCGGTGGCGCGCGCACGCGGTGACACCCCTCGATCGTCGGTGGTCGGCGGGCGGTGCCCATCGATCGGACAGGCTTCCACCTGCAGTTGTAGCACGACCCCTCGCCTCCGCCAAGGGGTTGTCGGATTGTTGAACAATCTGTACGGTCGACCCGGCACGACCACGGAATGCCGACCGAGAGGGAGTCCGTCATGCCGCAGACGGTGACGTTGGAAGACTTCGACATCGACCTGGAGATCGAACTCGAGATCGAGCCTAAGGCCACCCGGGTCACGGCACAGTTCAGCGAATACTGCAGCATCGCGGCGTCGGACTGGGTCTGCCGGAACTGCTGATCACCACATGATCAGGCCGGATGGAATGGCGATACCGCGGTGAACCGGGCGACCCCCTTCCGCTCCGCGGACCTCGTGGTGCTCCGCCTTCCCGCCCGGCCGTCATCGGTGCCCGGCGGAGCGATTCCCCCCGCTCTGCCGGGCACCGATCCGCGCGCCCGCATCGTCGCGCTGGCGGCCGATCGAGGGCTGATGGAGGCCGTCGAGGCCGCGTCACCCAGCCTCGCGCGCGACGTCGCCAAGGTGGTGCGCGGCGAGTCGGAGAAGCCCAGCAGGCTGCGCCGCACAGCCGTCGCGCTCACCAAGTACCACCTGCGGATGACCGGCCGAGCCACCCCGTTCGGGCTCTTCGCCGGCATCGCCCCGCTGCGCTTCACCGACGCGCCGCAGCTGCGCGTCGACATGCGTCCGCTCCCCACTTCCCGTCCGCACGCCGAATGGCTGCGGCCCGTCGTCGCCCGGCTGCACGACGCGCCCGAGGTGCTGGCCGAGTGCACGGTGGTGGCCGACCCCGTGCACATCGTGCGCGGCGACCGCCTCCACCTCCCCGAGCACTTCGACGACCAGGGCGAACACCGGATCCGCACCTCGATCCGGCACACCCGCGCGAGTCGCCGCGGTCCTGCACGCGGCGGCCACGCAGATCGCCTGGAAGACACTCGTGGACGGGCTCGTCGACGAGCTGCCGCCCGACCGGCGCGACGGGGCGCGCCCGACGATCGAGGCGCTGCTCCGCTCGCTCGTCGACGTCGGGTTGCTGCTGACCGATCTCGACCCACCAGCGGGGTGCGCCGATCCGCTCGGCCATCTCCTGGACCGGCCGGGAGTGCTCCGGCACCCGTTCGCGGATCGGCTGTCCGGTATCCGGCGCGGCCTGCGACTGGTCGACGCGGCGGAGCCGGATCGGCGGCCCGGCCTGCGCCGAGCCGTCATCGCCGACATGACCGACCTGCAGGACGCTGAGACCCCGCTGCAGACCGATCTCCGGCTCGGCGTCGAGGGCGGGCTGCCGCGAGCGGTCGGCATCGAGGCCGAGCGCGCCGCCGCCGTGCTGTGGCGGCTGAGCCGGACCCGCAGCCCGGCGGGACTGACGGACTACCACCGGCGGTTCGTGGAGCGGTACGGCACCGACCGCGCCGTCGGGCTGGTCGAGCTGCTCGACGACACCTGCGGGCTCGGCCCGCCGGACACCCACGACGACGCGTCCCCCGACGACGCCGATCCGCGCTGGCGCTGGCTCGGCGAGCTCCTCGACGGGCGCGCCGAGATCGAGCTCGACGACGCGGCGCTCGACCGGCTCCCCGATGCCGGATCCGATCCCCGGGCCGCCGTCCATGGAACTGTGCGTCGAGGTCGTCGCCCCCAGCTGGGACGAGCTGGTGGCCGGCGACTTCCGGCTGGTCGTGGGCGAGAACCTCGGCTCGGCGCAGGCCGGGTCGACCATCGCGCGGCTCGCCCACCTGCTGCCGGAGCTCGACGACGAGCTCACCCGGCTCGCCGTCGAGGCCACTCCGCGCCACAGCGCGCAGGTCGCGTTCCGCACCCGATCACCGCGGGCGGCGAACATCGCGTCGGTGCCCCAGCGACTCCCGCGACGGATCCCGCTCGGCGTCGGCCCGGCCGAGGCGACCGACATCCCGCCGGACGCGCTGGCGATCGTCGCGACGACCGAGCGCCTGCACGTCGTCGACACCCGCACGGGCGAGCGGGTCGTGCCCGTCACCGGCTCGATGCTCAACCCGGGCAGCGGCGAGGTGCCGCCGCGGGCCCGGCTCCTCGTCGACATCGGCCAGCTGGACCTGCCGCGCTGCCAGCCGTGGACGTGGGGACCGTTCCGGCACCTGCCGCGCCTGCCGCGCGTCCGGTACGGGCGGACGGTGCTCGCGCCGGCGCGCTGGCTGCCGAGCACACGGATGCTCGACGCGGCCGCCGGCGCCGGGGACTGGACGGCCGCGGTGGGCCGGTGGCGCACGGAGTGGCAGGTGCCGCGCGTCGTCCACGCCGCCGTCGCCGACCAGAAGGTGCGCATCGACCTCGACGACGACCTGCACCTCGAGGTGCTGCGCACGGAGCTGCGCAGCCGCGACCGGCTGCAGATCACCGAGGTGCTGGGAGGCGAAACCGGCTGGCTGCAGGGGCCGGACGGCGTGCACAACGGCGAGATCGTGGTGCAGCTGCTGGGCACTCCGCCGCCGCCTGCTCCGCCCGCGGTCGTCCCGCAGGCCCGGCCGCGGCGTCGACCGGCCGGTACCGCGCCACGGATGCCGGGCGGCGAATGGCTCTACCTGAAGCTGTACGCCGGGCCTGATGCGCTGCGCGAGATCCTGGCCAGCAATCTCGACGCCGCCACGGATCCGGCGGAGCTCCACCGTGCGGGAGTGCGCGGCTGGTTCTACCTGCCCTACCGCGACCCGGACCCGCACCTGCGGATCCGGTTCACGGGCGAGCCCGCCCAGATGTGGCCGACCCTGCTGCCGCGCCTGCACGACTGGACGGCCGCGCTGCACGACGCCGGCCTGCTCGGCCACTGGGCGATCGACACGTACGACCCGGAGATCGAACGCTTCGGCGGGCCCGGGCCGCTGCGCGCGGCCGAGCACCTCTTCCACGCCGACAGCGTGCTGGCGCTCCAGCTGCTCGCCGCACGTCCGACGGACACCGATGTCGCGCTGAGCACGCTGGAGGTGCTGGAGCCGTTCGCCCCGTTGCCGCGGCTGATCGAGCTGTTGGCGGCGATCACGCCGGCACCGGCCCGTCGCGCGATCCCGCGCGACGACCGGGCCGCGCTGGCCGACCTCCTCGCGCAGGAGCGCGGCGTCTCGGCGACACGATCGGTCGCCATCGACGCGTACCTGGCGGCTCTGGAAGCGGCCGACCACCCGTCCGACCAGCGCGAACGCATCGGACTCACGCTGGCCCACCTGCACTGCCTGCGGCTGCTCGGCGCCGATCGGGCCGCCGAGCACCGCGTCCTCGCGCTGCTGCACGGCGGGCTGGTGCTGCGCCGAGAACGGCAGCGGAACGGCCGATGACCGACGTCCGCACCCGCGCCGGCATCGTCGCGCGACAGGTGGCCGACCTGCTGGCCGAGCCCGACGACGTCGCCCATCAGGCGCCCACCTGGGCACCCGGAGGGCTGCACTCCGGGCACCCCGGCATCGCCGCGCTGCACGCGACACTGGGCCGCTCCGACGCGACCCACGCGCACCTGGTCGCCGCCGGGCGCAGTGCACCCACCCCGCCCACGCTGCAGGCGCTGCTGCCGGCCGTGCTCGTCCACCGCGGCGCGAAGGGTGGCTACGAACGGCTCCTGCGGCAGGCGGAGGCGGCGACGCTGACGGCCGCCCGGGTGGCACTGCGCGAGCCCGGACCAGGGTTGGCCATGAGTGACTACGACGCGGTGACGGGGCTGTCGGCGATCGGGCGACTGCTCCTCGAACTGGCCGACGATCCGGCCGCGGATCCGGCCGTGCGGTTGCTCCTCGCCGAGGTGCTGCGGTACCTGGTGTCGATCACCGAACCCGTCGTCGCGTACGGCGTGGAGGTACCGGGCTGGTGGTGCAGCCCGGCGCGCTACCGGCTCGCCCTCGATCGGGAACGCTTCCCGCTCGGCGACTTCAACGCCGGGCTCGCCCACGGTGTGGCCGGCCCGCTGGCGCTGCTCGCACTGGCCCAGCTGCGCGGACACGTGGTGCGGGGCATCAGCGCGGCGATCACGCGGATCGCGGAGTGGCTCGTCGCGTGCCGGATCGTCGGCGAGCACGGCCCGACCTGGCCCGGCCGGATCGACTTCCGCGTCCAGGCCGGCGCACAGCCGCCGCCGACGCGCAGCATCGACCGTGCCGCCTGGTGCTACGGCACGGCCGGGGTCGCACGGGCACTGCAGCTGGCCGGCGCCGCGATCGACGACGGCGACCTGACCGCACTGGCCCGCGACGGGATCCACGGCGTGCTCGCCGGTGGGCCGGACTTCGCCGACCTGTCGCTGTGCCACGGGGAGGCCGGGCTGCTGCTGATCGCCCGGCGCATCCTGGGTGACGATCCCGCGATCGACGCACTCGCCGAACGGGTGCTGGAGCGGTTCGACCCCGCCGTCCCGTTCGGGTTCCGGCACGGGCCGCAGCACGCCGACGAACCGGGCCTGCTCTACGGCGCCGCCGGCATCGCGCTGGCACTGGCCGACCTCGCGGACCCGCCGCCCGCCGGCCGGTTCAGCTGGGACGCCGCGCTGCTGCTGTCGTGACTCAGCTGCCCGAGGATGTCAGCGCGGCGCGCGGAACACGACCGTGCGCAGCATGACGAAGTTGACCACCGTGGCCGTGCCCTGGGCGACGACCCACGCCGCCGTGAGCCGGAACGGCATCTCCGGCAGCACCGCCAGCATCAGCGCGTTCACCCCAACGTTCAGCGCGAACGTGGTGGCGTAGAGGAGGACGAAGCCGCTGAAGCGGCCCTTCGTGGCCTGGAACGTGAACCGCTTGTTCAGCAGGTACGCGGTGGTGGTGCCGCAGATGAAGCTGATCCCCTTGGCGACGGCGAACCAGCCGCCCGCGTCGACCCCACCGGTGGTGTGCAGGCCGAACAGCGCGAGCAACCCGCCGTAGACGCCGAAGTCGACCAGCGCGCAGAACGCGCCGATGGCGACGAACCGGGCCAGCTGAGCGGCGAGACCCATGGGTGCGGGAGTCTCCCCCGTGCTCGGTTCGGCGGTCGCGGTCACCGATCAAGGGTATCGACGACCCCTTCGGCGCTGTGCGGCAGGCTTGGACCATGACGGACCTGGTGGCGCGCGCGGTGGGGGTCACGCGCCGGTTCGGTACGACGACCGCGCTGGACGACGTCGATCTCGACGTGCCCGCCGGGGCGTCCATCGGACTGCTCGGACCCAACGGCGCCGGCAAGTCCACGCTCATGTCCTTGCTGGTGGGGCTGCGCGCGCCCGACGCCGGACACGTCGAGCTCTTCGGTGGTTCCCCCCGCGACGCGTCCCGGCGCGTCCGGCTCGGCGTCACCCCGCAGGAGACGGGCCTGCCGGCGACCCTGCGGATGGCGGAGGTGCTGCGGTTCGTCGGGAAGCACTACCCCGATCCGCTGCCGCCCGGCGAGGTGCTGGAACGGTTCGGGCTCGGCGGGCTGGAACAGCGGCAGTGCGGCGGGCTCTCCGGCGGGCAGCGCCGCCGCCTCGCCGTCGCGCTCGCGTTCGTCGGACGGCCCCGGCTCGTCGTGCTCGACGAACCCACCACCGGACTGGACGTCGAGGCCCGGCACTCGCTGTGGGCCGCCGTCCGCGCGTTCCACGCCGATGGTGGCGCCGTCCTCCTCACCAGCCACTACCTGGAAGAGGTCGAGCAGCTCGCAGAACGCATCGTGGTGCTCGCCGGCGGCCGCGTCGTCGCCGACGCCGACGTCGCGCGCGTGCGCGGGTTCGTCGCCGCCGCCCGCGTCGAGGTCCGCAGCCCGGGCCTGCCGGACCTGCCCGGCGTCCAGCGCGTCGAACGGACCGGCGACCGCTACACGCTGCACACCACCGACGCCGACCGCCTCGTCCGCTCGCTGGTGCAGAGCGGCGCGGTGTGGAGCGACCTGCACGTCCGGGCGGCGACGTTGGAGGAGGCCTTCCTGACGCTGACGACGGAGAAGGCGCCCCGATGAGCCGCGGGGGTCCACGGTTGTGTCAGCAAAGCCACTTTCAGGACGGATTCGGTCCTGAAAGTGGCTTTGCTGACATCCCCCGGAGGCTTTCCTGCCAACCCGGGGAGGGCTGAACCGGTGAGCAACCTGGCCCTCGCGTTCGCCCACGGGCGCTACCTGGTGGTGGAGAACCTGCGCATCCCGATCGCGGTGCTGTCGACCGCGGCGTTCCCGGCGCTGACGCTGGTGTTCTTCGTCGTGCCGTTCGCGCAGACGGCCGACCCGGAGGCGGCGGCGACGGCGATCGCGCAGCTGGCCGTGTTCGCCGTGATGTGCGGGTACCTGTTCAACTTCGGCATCGGTGCGGCCGACGACCGCGAGCGCCCCTGGGACCCCTATCTGCGCACGCTGCCGGCGCCGGCCTGGCCGCGGATCGCGGGCCGCGTGCTGAACGGGCTCGTGTTCGCGGCGATGGGGGTGCTGCCGCTGCTGGTCATCGGCGGGCTGGCCACCTCGGCGACAGCCACACCGCTGCAGCTGCTGCTGGGGCTGGCGGCGCTGGCGGTGGCGGGGCTGCCGTTCCTGTTCGGCGGGCTCGCCATCGGCTACTCGATGTCGGTGAAGGCGGCGAACGCGGCGACCCAGATCGTCGTGTTCCCGGTGGCGTTCGGCGGCGGGCTGCTGCTGCCGCCGTGGCTGGTGCCGGAGTGGCTGCGCGACGTCTCCACCGCGCTCCCCTCCCGCGGCGCCCGCGATCTGGTGGTGTGGGCCGCGGTCGGACCGGCCCCGAACGTCACCGGTCTGCTGGTACTGGCCGGGTGGACGGTGCTGACGTTCGGGCTGGCCGTGTGGGCGTTCCGCCGCGACGAGGGCCGCCGCTTCCGCTGACCGTCGGTGATCATCGCTACGTTCGTCGCATGCCGCACGACGAGTTGCTCGCCATCGCCCGCTCCGGTGCCCCCGTCGCGGAGCAGGAGCCGCAGATCCGCCGCGTGCTCGCCGCGCACGGCGTGCCGGCCGACGTCGCGCTCGCGGGCGCGAACGAGGGAATCCTCCTCGTCGAGGACGGCGGCGGGCCGAGCCGGATCGGCGGGCCGGCACTGCTGCCACCCGGGCAGGAATGGCCGCACAAACTCGACGGCCGTCCGCTGTCGTTCCTCGCCGCCCTGGATCTGGCGGCACTCGGGGCGTTCGCGCCGCTGCCGACGAGCGGCACCCTGCTCGTCTACATCGACTTCGACGAGTTCGGGGACCTGGATTTCGTCGACGGCACCCGCGTCTTCCACGCGCCGGACGCGCCGGTGCCGGCCACGGCGCCCGAAGGCGCGTACGCCGTTGACGCCATCGCCCTCTCGGGCGTGCGCACCCTGGTGCCGGGCAGCGTCGAGGACCTGCCCGACGGGGCGTACGACGCCTGGGATGCGCTGTGGCGCGGGCCGTTCCACCAGCTCCTGGGCACCTCGTTCGACGTCCAGGGCCCGGTGCTCGACGAGATCGCCTACTGGTTCGGCACGTTCGGACCCGATATCCAGCAGCGGTTCACCGACGAGGAGCGCGCCGGAGAGGGTTGGTCGCTGCTCGGCCAGATCGACTCCACGGCCGATCTGATGTTCGGCGACGCCGGCGCGGTCTATCTCGCGATCCCCGACGTGGACCTGGCGGCCGGACGTTTCGAGCGGGTCATGGGCATCATGCAATGCCACTGAGACCGCTACTTCCGGCGCCGCAGCAGCACTACAACAGCGGCGGCGAGCAGCACGACCGCGACGACGACCACCCACGCCGTCGATCCGGACGAGCGGGGCGGGGCGACATCGGCCAGCACCGTGGCCACAGTGATGATCATGAGCGGGCTCCGTCCCGGGGCGCGTACCCCAGCAGCAGGACCAGGAGCACGGGCAGCTCCAGGTAGGCGTGATAGGTGGCGACGGTGGCGTAGAGCGCCGCACCGTTGGCCCGGTCGAGCGCGAACAGCACCGCGATGACGGCGGAGCCCCCGAGTCCGATGGCCCACGCGTGGCGCCCGGTGACCATGGGGACGCGGCGCTCGAACTCCGCGGTCGCCGCCTTCGCGTAGCGCGGCATGAACCAGATCCACACCAGGTAGTGCATGGTCGCCATGAACGCGAAGACGGTGAGGAACCGCAGCTCCAGGGCGCTCTGCAGCCACCCGGGCGGGGTGTAGGCCGGCGCGAGCTCACCGACCCACGCGGTGGCGGGCGCCATGAGCCCGTCGAACACGCCCGCCATCAGCAGCGCCGGCACCGCCAGCACCCACCCGACCTGGACGGCGCGCAGCGCGGTCCGCGACGGTCGGGGCAGCTGCCGCGACCACTCCCACACCAGTACGAGCGGCACCACGTTGTGCAGGTGCGTGAGCACCACGAAGTGGTGGTCGGGGAACGCCAGCGACACCGCAGCCGCGGCCGCTGTGCCGAGCAGCGCGACGGTCAGTCCAACGGGTCGCCGCCGCAGCGAGTACCCGCAGGCCACCGCGATGACGGCATAGGTGATCACGATCTCGGTGGCGCGCGTGGCCGGCGCGGATGGCAGCGCGCGGCACACCACGATGCCCGTGATCAGCACCGCGAGCAGGCGCAGGAACACCCCGTTCAGCACGCCGGCGAACCGGCCGCCGAGGTAGCGCAGCTCCAGGACGTTGTGGAGGATGCCCAGCGCCGCGAGCGTCACGACCGCGGTGGCCGCCGGCAGCCGCAGCGCGAAGGCCAGCGTCAGCACCGTCAGCAGCGCGAACCCGGCGATCGCACCGGCACCGGGCACCGCCGCGGCAGGCCGGCGCACCGGTAGGGCAACGCTCGCCATCGGCTCCCCCGTGTCACGATCCGTCGATGTACCTGCTGGCCCTCGGGTTGACGATCCTCGTCGAGGTGCCTGTGTACGTGCTGGCGGCCCCGGTCAACCGGTGGCGGGTGGCTACCGTCGCCGTCGCCGTCAACCTGCTGACCCACCCGCCATTGTGGTGGGTGCTCTCCGGGTCCGATCCCGCGCAGCCGCTCACGTTCGCCGTCGCGGAGGCGGTGGCGTGCCTGGTGGAGGGTGCGCTGATGGCTGTGGTGCTGAGGCTGCGGTGGACCGTCGCGCTCGCCGCCGCGGTGGCGGCGAACGCGGCGTCGGTGCTGGTCGGGGTCTTGACGATCGGCTAGGAAGGCACCCGGCAGAGCCGCAGCGCGCTCTCCAGCAGAACGGCGCGCGCCGCGTCGCCGGTCAGGTGCCCGGTCGTGACCTGCTCGGCCGCGGTGTGTCCGAGATCGATGATCGCGGCGGCCAGCCAGCCGGCGGGTAGCGCGCGGTCGAAGTCGCCGCTCTGCTGGCCGCGCCGGACGACCCCTTCGAGTCGCTCGGCGACCGTGCGGTGCGGATCGCTGCCGTCGAGGCGCGGGACCCGATTGAAGGCGGGTTCGAGCAGCAGGGGGTAGCGGCGCAGCAGCTCCCAGCTCAGGTCCAGGATCCGGCCCAGCGCGTCGACGGGCGGCGCGAGATCGAGGCCCGCGGCGGCCAGCTCGGCGAGGCCCTGTGTGCGCGCGGTCTCGACGAGGGCGGCGATCAGGGCGTCGCGCGAGGTGAAGTGGGCGTAGACGGTCTGGCGGGCGACCCCTGCGGCAGCGGCGATGTCTTCCATGCTCGCGTCGGGTCGCGCGCTGAGCACCGTGTTGGCCGCAGCGAGGATCGCGTCGATGCTGCGCCGGGCATCGGACCGGCGACGCCGGGGCGGCGCGGCGGTCTCCATCGGGTCGGCCATCGGCGGGAGGATACCGCCGCACGTAAGTTTGACATATTGTCAGAGTTCAGTAACTTGGACACCATGTCAGAGAACAGTGTCCTCGTTCACGAGCCGACCGCACCGAGGCTCGGCCGCCTGCGGTACGGCGTCGACGCGCCGCCGATCCCGGCGATCATCGGCGCCGCCGGGGCAGCCGCCGTGCTCGCCGCCGGCCGGCTGCGCCGCGGCCGCGTACCACTTGCCCTCACCGGCACCGCCCTCGTCGCCAGCGCCGGCACGTACCTGCACACCACCCTGCGCGGCAAGCTGCGGGCGTGGGAGCGCGAGCTCGACCGCCTCGCCCTGAACGGTGACGAGCAGCTGCTGGACCTGGGCTGCGGGCGCGGTGCGGTGCTGATCCCGGCGGCCCTGCGGCTGCCGGCCGGACGCGCGGTCGGCGCGGACCTGTGGACCGCCGACCAGAGCGGCAACGGGCCGGAGGCCACGCTCGCGAACGCCGCCGCTGCCGGAGTGGCCGACCGGGTGGAGGTGCGCACGGCCGACCTGACCGCCCTCCCGTTCGCCGACGCCTCGTTCGACGTCGTGACGAGCGCGATGGCTATCCACAACATCCCCTCACCCGAGGGCCGCCACCGCGCTCTCGACGAGGCGCTGCGCGTGCTCCGCCCCGGTGGGCAGCTGCTCGTCGCCGATCCCTGGTTCGTCGTCAGGGCGTACGCCGCGCATCTCGGTCGGGGTGCGCTGCGCCCGCTCGGGCCCGGCTACTGGTACGGCGGCCCCTGGCTGGGGGTCACGCTCCTGCACCTCGTCAAGGACGACGGTCAGAACGAGCGGCCGGCGATGCGGTAGCGCCGCCGCACGCGTAGGGAGCCCATCGACAGCGTGCCGTGCACCACGAAGTGCGGCCCGTTCGCCGCGCGGACGGACGGCACCTTGCTGCTGACACGGCCCATGCTCGCGACGACGGCGTCGACGTCGGCCGTCGCGCCGTCCGGCACGAGCAGCCGCGCCGAGCCCGCGCCGACCGCCAGCTCCACCTCGACGACGGGGTGCACGATGTGCGCCTCGCAGAAGTCGAGCAACACCGACCCGAGCCCCGCCTGCACGCGCAGCCGCGCCGGCACCTCCCACTGGCCGGTGCGCCGGATGGTCGACATGCCCGAGCGCAGCACCACCGGCGGCCCGCTCGGGGTGGCCACCACGGCGGAGTGCGGGGACACGATGTTGCCCGACGGGAGATCGGCCAGCGGCGGGACGAGATCGGCCTCGTAGCGCGCTGCGTAGACGACCGCGAGCCGTTCCTCCAGCTCGCTGATCGTGATCCGACCTTCCGAGAGAGCCTGGTGCAGACGCTGCGCAGCGCGTTCCCGATCGGCGTCGGAGATGCGGATCCCCTGCGGCTTCTCGAACTCGGGCGTGCTCACGGGTCGAGGATAGTGACGCCGGGTCGCTGATGCGGCCCCGGTAGATTGGCTGCCGATGGCTACCTCGGATCCGGTCCCGCTGCGCGGCTGGGGCCGCACCGCACCCACCCTCGCCAGCGTCACGACGCCGACGTCCGTCGAGGACGTCGTCGCGACGGTCTCGGCGGCCGGCCCGCGCGGCATCATCGCCCGTGGCCTGGGCCGCTCCTACGGCGATCCCGCGCAGAACGCCGGCGGCACCGTCCTCGACATGACGCGCCTGGCGCGGATCCACTCGATCGACCCCGACTCGGGGATTGTGGTCTGCGATGCGGGGGTCAGCCTCGACACGCTGATGCGCGTGGCGCTCCCGCACGGGCTGTGGGTGCCGGTGCTGCCCGGCACCCGGCAGGTCACGATCGGCGGTGCGATCGCCGCCGACGTGCACGGCAAGAACCACCACACCAAGGGCAGCTTCTCCCGGCACGTGCGGTCGCTCGACCTCGTCACCGCCGACGGCCACGTGCACACCCTCACCCCGGAGGGCCCGGACGCCGCGCTGTTCTGGGCGACCGTCGGCGGCATGGGCCTCACCGGCGTGATCACCCGCGCCACGGTGGCACTGCACCCGACGGAGTCGGCGTACTTCGTCGTCGACACCGACCGCACCGCCGACCTCGACGAGCTGCTCGAGCTGCTCACCGACGGCTCGGACGACTCCTACGGCTACTCAGCGGCCTGGTTCGACACCACGACCACCGGCAAGCAGCTGGGCCGCGCGGTGCTCACCCGTGGCTCGCTGGCCACCCGCGACCAGCTGCCGGCGAAGCTGCGCGCCGACCCGTTGAAGTTCGACGCGCCGCAGCTGCTCACCGTGCCGGACGTGGTCCCGAACGGGCTGATGAACCGGCTCTCGCTGCGCGCGTTCAGCGAGGTCTGGTACCGCAAGGCGCCGAAGACCCGCCGCGGGCACGTCGAGAACATCTCGGCCTTCTACCAGACCCTCGACCTGGTCGGGGAGTGGAACAGGGTCTACGGCTCGCACGGCTTCCTGCAGTACCAGTTCGTCGTGCCGATGGGTGAGGAGCCGACGATCCGGCGGATCGTCGAGAAGATCGCGCACTCGCCGTACACGTCGGGGCTCAACGTGTTCAAGCGCTTCGGCGAGGGCGGCCCCGCGCCGCTGTCGTTCCCGATCCCGGGCTGGACGATCACGGTCGACTTCCCGGCGGCCGCGCGCGGCCTCAACGCGTTCTGCAACGAGCTGGACGAGCTGGTGCTCGGCGCCGGCGGCCGGCTCTACCTGGCGAAGGAGTCGCGGGCGAGCGCGGAGACGATCCGCGCCGGCTACCCGCGGTTCGAGGAGTGGCGCAAGACGCGCGCCGCTGCCGACCCGCACGGGGTCTTCACGTCCGACATGGCACGCAGGCTGGAGCTGAACTCGTGATCGACGCCGTTGGCAACCCCCAGAGCGTTCTCGTCATGGGCGGCACGTCCGAGATCGGGCTGGCGATCGCGGAGGCGTTCGCCTCCGACCGGCCGCTGCGCGTGGTGCTGGCCGCCCGCCCGTCCGAACGGCTCGACGCCGCGAAGGCGCAGCTGGAGAAGCGCGGCTGCGCCGTGGAGACGCTGCCCTTCGACGCCACCGCCTTCGACACGCACGCCGACGTCATCGCGAAGGCGTTCGCGGGCGGCGACATCGACGTGGCCGTCATCGCGTTCGGGCTGCTCGGCGACAACGAGCAGGCGTGGAAGCAGGTCGACACGGCCGTGCAGCTGGCGCAGGTCAACTACACCGCCGCGGTCTCGGTCGGAGTGGCGCTGGGCGAGCGGCTCACGCAGCAGGGACACGGCTCGCTGGTCGCGCTGTCGTCGGTGGCCGGTGAGCGGGCCCGCCGCTCCAACTTCGTCTACGGCTCCACCAAGGCCGGCTTCGACGCGTTCTACTCGGGACTCACCGAGGCGCTGCGCCCGTCCGGGGTGCACGTCGCGGTCGTGCGGCCGTGGTTCGTGAAGTCGAAGATGACCGAGGGCCTCAAGCCGGCGCCCATGGCCACCACCCCGGAGGCCGTGGCCGCGGTCGTGGTGGACGCGGTGCGCACCCGCAAGGAGCTGGTCTACGCACCGGCCCCGGCCCGGTTCATCATGAGCGCCCTGCGGCACGTCCCGCGGCGGATCTTCCGCAAGCTGCCGATCTGACGACCGGCCACGCCCGGATGCGGCCCGTGGTGCTGGTGCACGGGCTGTGGCACGACCCCGACCACTTCGACCTGGTCGCCGGCCCGTTGCGGGCGGCCGGGGCGGTCGTCGTCGTGCCGCTGCTGCACCGCGGCTCGCTGGAGGCGGACACGGCCGCGGTGCAAGCCGCGGTCGACGCGCTGCCCGAGCCGCCGCTCGTGCTCGGCCACTCGTACGGCGGATCGGTGATCACCGGCCTGACCGGGGCCGGGCACCTCGTGTACCTGGCCGCGTTCGTGCCCGACGAGGGCGAGAGTGCGGCGAGCCTGAGCTGGTCGACCCACCTGATCGGACCGGCCGTGCAGCCGCTGCCGGGCGGGAGCACCCGACTGGACCCGGCGGCGGCCGCGATGGCCATGTACGACGGATGCGCGCCGGACCGCGTCGCGTGGGCGGTCGGGTTGCTGCGCCCCCAGGCGCCCGGCTGCGGTCGTGGTGTCCCGACCCGCCAGGCCTGGCGCACCACCCCGTCGACCTACGTCGTGTGCGCCCGGGATCGGGCGGTCGACCCGGACCTGCAGCGCACCATGGCCCGGCGGTGCACCGCCGCGCTCACGTGGGAGACCGGCCACGCCCCGTTCGTGACTGATCCGGAGCTGGTCGTGGACCTCGTGGCCGGTCCCGCCAACCGTTAGTCAGCCCCCGTCGAACTGGCGGAGCACCCGCAGCTTGTCCCACGGGATGTGCGGCATGTTGTAGTAGTCGCCGTCCGCGCCCGCCTGCTTGTACGGCTTCAGCTTCGGCACGTACTCGAAGATGAACGCCATGCGCGCTCCCCCGTTGTCGCCGCAGTACGCGCCGTAGCGCTGCAGTGCCCGACCCACCGTGAGCTCGAACGGGGTGATGCCCGGGATCGCGGCCAGGTCGATCGACGGGTCGAGCTGCACCCGCGCACCCTCGGGGAGGGTGACCGGGGAGCCGCTGTCGTTCGAACCGTCGGTCTTGACCGCCGGATAGCGCAGCACCGTCGGGGTGGCCATGTCGGTGGAGAAGAACAGCGCGTGCGGGATCTCGCCGTCGGTGATCTCCTTGGCCCGCACCACCGCGCCGAACCGGGCCAGCCCCGAGCCCGTCGACGAGCCGCCCATGGTCTCGCGGCCGTCCCCGTCGATCGGGGCCATGGCGCCCCAGCCGGCCTTCCAGCTCGTCGGCGTGGGCTTGGCCATCCACATGTTGAACGTCATCCCGGTGGCCTTGTCCATGATGGCCAGGTGCTTGTCGCTGCCGGTCGGCAGCGGCGCGTTGATCGGGATCGGTGGCCGCGCGTCGCCGAACGGGTCCGGGCCCCATTCACCGGTGTACTTGAAGTCGACGTCGTAGCGCGGGATGTCGCTGTTCTTGCCGACGGTGCGCAGGGTCGTCGCGAAGGCCTTCAGGTTCGCGACCTGCACCCCGGTGCCGAGGGCCGCGCCGACGGCGGTGCTGTCGGGGTCGAGCACCGGGTCGGCCGGGATCGGGTCCCACAGCCAGTCGGCCTGCTTGAAGTAGGGCCGCTTCGCGCGATCGCCCGATCCGCGGGCCGACGCCGGCCGGGGCGGGCCCTGACCGGCCCGGCGCGCGTCGAGGTCACGGGTTCCTGCTCCGGTCACGAGCGGAGCTTTCAGCAACGTCCCCGGGCTGGTGGGCGTCAGGTCCGGGGACGTGTCGGTCGAGGTGTCGGTCGAGTTGTCACCGTCCCCGGTGTCGGCGGCCGCCACGTGGGGCGGACCGGGCTGGGCGATGGCTTCCGTGCTGCCTGCTGCAATGAGCAGCGCAGCACAACCGAGCGCCACTGCGCCCAATGATCTGCGGATCCGCATACCGCGCACATCGGCCGACGCCGGCGTGGCGCACGCCACTTCGACAAGATCGAAAATGTGCGCCGGTACAGCCTTCCCCGGGTGGTGGGCGGGGGGACTCACCACCCGGGGAAGGACTTCTCTCGCGCCTACTCGCCGGCTTGCAGGTACCGGGTGCGGATGAACGCGGCCCGGTCCAGTTCTTCGGCGAGCTGGGCGCGGTGGGCGGGACGCCGACGCTGGGCCTTCACCAGCGCTGCGGCGAGGGTGGACTGCCGGTGCGGGCTCGCCGCGTGGCGGGAGGCCGCGCGGCGGGCCGCCACAGCGGCGACGGGGTCGTTGGCCTGAGCAGGCACGACGACGATGGGAACGGCGCGGACGGCCCGTCGAGCCTCCGGGAGGGCGATGACGGCCGGCCGCTCGGGGCGGGCCAGGCTGCGCAGCTGCCGGCGGGACGGCTCCTCGACGAGGCGGTAGATCGCGGCGGCGACGGGCAGGGTGGCCAGCACGACGCCGACCGCCACCAGGTCGGCGGCGACGGTGTCGCCGGCGAGCCACGGCACGTATCGCTGGGCCAGCCAGTACACCTCGAACAGCGGGATGTGCACGAGGTAGAGCGCGTAGGACAGGTACCCGCCGTACACGACCGGGCGCGACGACAGCAGCACCGCGGGGCCGCGGTCGGCCAGCGCCAGTGCGCCGACCAGCAGCGGGAACAACGCGATGACCGCGCCGCCACGGCCCTCCCCGACGTCGTCACCGACGAGGAGACCGCCGACGATCAGCACCGGCACCACCGCGGCGACGACCGACGCACGCCGGTTGACCGCGGACCCGCCGCGCATCCTGCGCACCGCGAGGTGGGTGAGCACACCGGCCCCGAACCCGCAGAGGATCCGGACGAGCCAGCTCCACTCGAAGTACGGGTTGCCGGTGGTGAGGTAGGCCCACGTCATGGGCACCATCAGGGCGAGCGCGCCGAGCATCAGCAGGGGTGCAGGCAGCCGCCGGAGCCGGAAGAACACCAGCGCCGCGACGGGGAACAGCAGGTAAGCCAGCCACTCGGCGCTGATCGACCAGGTCGGCCCGACCCAGGACGCGCCGTCGAACATCGGCTGGTCCCACAGCTGGACCATGAACATCTGCGCGGCCCACTGGCCGAGGTTCACCTGGGGCTGCACGGCCTGGAAGGCGATGTCGCCGTCGTGGCCGAACACGAGCCGGGCGACCAGCCAGATGCCGAACAGGTTGAAGACCAGCACGTACGCCGGCCAGATGCGGCAGGCGCGCGCCCAGACGAACCGGGCGGTCGGACCGACCTGCAGGCTCGGGCCGAGGCGGTCGAGGTACGTGTGCGCGATGACGAAGCCGGAGAGCACGAAGAACATGTCGACGCCCAGGGCGCCCGAGGTGATCAGCGGCCCCAGCACACCGACCACCTCGGCGACCCCGGGCAACGGTGTGAAGTGGAAGTGGAACAGCACCACCCACGCCGCCGCGACGATCCGCAGGCCCGTGAGCCCACGCAGCTCGCCGGCGCCCGAGGCGTCGCCGGTGGCTGTGGGGAGGGGCTTTCGGATCGTCACGATGGGCGAACGAGCCCTCGACGAGCTGCGATGTGGGCAACAACGGCTTCGTACCGGGATGCCGAGGTGCGTCACCGAACGTCGATGAACAGCTGGGCCGTACGGGTTGCGGCATCGCCGGATCGGGCGCCACCGGATCGGGTGGACCGGTTACAGCTCGCGAACCCGTTGGGCCGGAGGACCACTCGAATTACACCGATGTCACCCGTACCTGCCCCGGCCGGGGTCAGGAGCGGCTACCCCAGCGGTCGTGGTGCAGCACCGTCGAGACCGGCTCGCGCGGAGCGGGCTTGAACGTCTCGCCCGTGAAGTACGCGGTGGGCAGCAGCACGCCCTGCCGCACCTCCGGCGGGATCCCGAGCAGCTCCGCGATCTCCTTCTCGTAGGCCAGGTGCAGGGTCGTCCAGGCGCTGCCGAGCCCGCGCGCCCTGGCCGCGAGCTGGTAGCTCCACGCCGCCGGGAGCAGCGAGCCCCACATGCCGGCCTGGTTGCCGCGCGGCAGCTCGGGCCCCACGGTCAGGCACGCGATGACGAGCACGGGCACCCGGCCCATGACCTCGGCGAGGTAGTCGGCGGAGCTGGAGACCCGCTCCTGCGTGGCGAGGCGCTCCTCGCCGGCCCCGTCGAGGTGGCGCCGCGAGGAACCGGAGTCGCGGTAGCTCGCGAACGACTTCGCGTAGTACTCGCCGATCCGGGCCCGCAGGTCGGCGTCGGTCACGACGATCCACTGCCAGCCCTGCGAGTTGCTCCCGGTGGGAGCCTGCAGCGCGACGGTGATGCACTCCTCCACCAGCTCCAGGGGGACGGGGCGGTCGAGATCGAGGCGCTTGCGGACAGAACGCGTGGTGGTGAGCAGCTCATCCGGCGTGAGCGGGAGGGTCATGCCTCGATCCTGCCTCCTCTCACCCGAGATCGAGCACCCGGTTGGCGAGATCGGGTTCCAGCAGGAACCGCACCTGCGCGGCGGTGACCGAGGGCGCGGCCACGAGCGCGTCGGGGCGGGCGAGCAGCAGGTTGCGGGCGGTGAACGCCACGTCGTCCGGCGAGCCGTCGCCGAGTCGGTACCGGGTGGCGAGGGTGTTGCCCTCCACCGTCCAGGTATCGGTGAGGGCGAAGTACCACTGCGTGGCCAGCAAGGGGTCGATGCCGCCGTCGGCCGGTGCGTCGAGGTAGAACACCAGCCGGTTCCCGGCCTGCGCCTGGATGTCGGCGGCGGCGCGCGCCAGCTCCGTCATCTGCGGCGGATAGTCGATCATCGACTGCTGGCCGCGCTGGTTGAGCACGCCGGGGGCACCGATCGGGTCCTCGAACGGCAGGGTCGGGAGCACCCAGGTGAACCCGAAGACCTGCGTCGCGGCAGCCGCCAGCGCGATACCGCCCACCCCCGACCGCACGCGGGCCAACCGCCCGTTCAGCGGCGGGTGCGGGAGCGCGTGCAGCGCTGCCGCGAGCGCGATGCCGAGCGTCGCGATCAGCAGGCCCGTCATGAACTTGTAGCCGTAGTAGGTCACGGTGCCGCTGGCCTGCAGCTGTGCAACCGCCAGCGCCACCGCCACCGCCCCGCCGACGACCGGCGCGAGCGCCATGGCGACCGGACGGGCGCCGCGGCGACCGGCCCACAGGCACGCACCCAGCGCGCTGATCGTCGTCGCCGTCACCAACCCGAGGTTCGGCGCGACGATGCCGCCGACGATCAGCAGCGGATCGACCGCGGTGACCCGCAGCAGCACCGCGGCGGTGCGGGCCACGCACTCCAGCATGATCACGATGATCGTCACGCACGCGATCACCCGGAACCTGTCGGACCGCCAGCGCGCCCGGCGCATCGGCACCAGCAGCGCCAGCGCGGCCGGCACCGCCACCGCCAGCAGCAGCACCCAGCCCGCGGCCACCCCGACCAGCGCACCCGCCCCGGCCGCCAGCGGCACCGGCGCGAACATCCGCGGCATCGGCAGCACCACCAGCACGACCACGACGGTCAGCGCGCACGCCAGCAGGAAGTTGGCGAACCCGCCGTTCACCGCGTTCGAGCCGGGACCCAGCAGGATCGCCGCGGCCAGCAGCACCGCGGCCGGCAGCGCGACCGCAGGACGGCGCCGGGCCGCCGGCAGCGCGCAGATCCCGGCCACCATGACGAGCACCGCGAGGAGCACCACCACGGCCATGCCGCGGCCGTAGAGCAGCAGCTCGGTGCCGACGTCGAGGCGCGTCGGCCCCACCATCAGCTCCTCTACCGTCGCGACGAGGGCGTGGAATCCCTCGGGATACGTCGCGAACTGCCACTGCCCACCCGACGGCGGCGGCACGGTCAGCGCGTCCACCGTGACCCCGTAGGTGCGCAGCATCGACACCATGCTGAAGTGCGCGCTGTTGTCCCAGCCCGTCATCAGCACGCCGAGCGACTGCACCGCCGACTTCGCGACCAGCAACGGCTGGAACAGCACCACACCCAGCGCGGCGACGGCCGGCAGCGCCGCATCGGCCCATCGAACCCTGGGCAGCAGGGCCCTGGCCCGCTCCAGGGGACGTCGACCGACGCCGACCCACGTCGCGATCCCGCCGGCGACCGCGGCGAGCACCAGCGTCGCCCGTCCCATCGCACCCAGGGGCACCTCGATCCACCAGAGCACCGGCAGCCAACCCAGCATGATGGCGCCGGTGTAGAGGACGCGGCGGGAGAGCTCCCGCGAGGTCGGGACGAGGAGGAACAAGAGCCCGGCCAGCACCAGCCCGACCGTGCCGTCGGCCAGCCCGACCAGCCGCACGACCAGCACCAGCACGAACGCCACCGCTCCACAGACCAGGCCGCGCACCGTGTTCTGCTCGGGATCCGGGACGGGCAGCTCCAGCCAGGTGACGCCGCCGCGGCCCCGCTTCCTCGGCGTCGGGGTCTTCGCGGGGGCCGCCGACCCGGCCGGCTCCGCGAGCGGATCCTCGAGCGGGGCTGCCGGCGGGGTGACCGGCGCAGGCTTGACCGGATCGGATCGGCCCGGCGTGGGGCGATCCGTGGCGGGACGAGCCGGCGCGGGCCGGGGTGGCGCAGGTCGGTCAGGAGCGGCTTGATCCGGCGCAGGTTGATCCGGCGCGGGCCGGGGTGGCGCGGGGCGCTCCGTCGCGGGGCGCTCCGCGACGGGCTGGGCACCCGCTCGTCCTACCGACTCCCCCGACGGCCGGGGCCCGTCCGGGCCGGCGCCCGGCTTCGGGGCGCGCCGCGGTGCCGGCGGCCGACCGTTCGTGCCTCCCGGCCAGCCCGGAGCAGGCCGGACGGGGTGGGTCGGCGGATCGGTGGCGCCGTCGGGACCGGCTCGCATCACAGCCCCGCGGGCCGAACCGCACCCGTCATGACATGGCCCCCAACCCGGCAACCCACCAAGATCTGCAGCGTAACCGCCTGATCAAGAGTGCGTGGCGCCGGGAGTGAGGGTGTCACCGCACGACGCCGTGGGGGTGGCCCGCTGGGCGGCGTCGGCGGCCAGCGCTGCCGCCGCGGCGACGCGGAGCCGGTCGAGCGCGCCCTCGTCGGTCAGGGCGTCGCGCCGGACCCAGTTCGCCCCGTTGTTCGGGGTGGGCGCGATCTCGACGTAGTCGGCCTGGAAGCGGGGATCGGCGTCGAAGCCCATGAACGGGCGGAACTCGCCGTGCGCCTTCAGGAACGTCGGCCGCACCTGTTCGAGCACGTAGTCACGGATGCCGGCGGTGTCCTTCTCCCGCCAGAAGCGCGCCATGACGGGCTCGGCGAGGCCGCCGCCGTCGGTGACGATCGACGTGCCGACGAGCGCGGTGCCGCCGAGCTCCGGCGCGAACAGGGTGCCGGACGTGCGGCCCAGTGCCTGCAGGTAGGAGTTGAACTCGAACGCCGAGTTGACGACGATCAGGCACATCGGCGCGGTCGGGTTGGCGCGGAACTCGCGCATGGCGCCGTCCCAGCCCATCGCCGACAGCACGATCGCGACCGTGCCCACGACGCCGACGACGACGCGGCCGCGCCACCGCAGCCCGCCGACCACCTCCACCGCGGCCAGCGCCACGACGAACGACCCCAGGGCCCAGGCCGGTGCCGCGAACCGGTACTGCTCCATCCAGTCGGGCACGAGCACCCCGAACGCGGTCAGTGCCAGCGCCAGCGGCACCAGCACGACGACGATGCCGTCGCGGGCCGGACCGGCGAGCGCTACGCCGACGAGCACCACCCCGACCAGCACGCCCAACCAGCCCGCGTACGCGACGAGCTCGGTGACCTTGGCGAACCCGGCCGCTGTGGGCAGGCCCTGCGACTTCGCGACGGCGGTGGTGGGCAGCAGCTCACCGAAGGTCGAGACGCGCCAGGCGAGGTAGGCGCCGGCGGGAACGGCGAAGGCCACCACCGACACGGCCATGGAGACAATGGCGGCGACGACTCCGCGGCGGCTCACCAGCAGCACCGCGAGCGGGTAGGCCGCCGCGTAGATCGGACCCTCCGGCCGGGTCAGCGCGGCCAGCGCGGCCAGCAGGCCGCACACGACCGCGGGCTGCCAGGTGGCCAGCGCGCCGCGGGCCTGCGCCCGCACCATCACCGCGACCGAGGTGACCACGGCGAACACCAACAGCGAGTTCTCCAGCCCCGACACGCACCAGATCACGAACGACGGGATGGCCGCGGCGATGCTGCCGCCGAGCAGCGTGACCAGCGCGGGACGGCGCGACAGCACCGAGGCGGCGGCGTGGAACGCGGCGAACGCGCCGGTCACCAGCAGCGTCGCGAGTGTCTTCGGGTACGCGACGTAGTCGGGCACCCCGAACCAGGTGCCGTGGCCGAACAACCCCAGCCAGCGGCCGACGACGAGGAGCGCCAACCACGCCGGATCGGAGAACCCCTCCACCGGTGGCTGTCCCGGCTGCAGCACCGGCCCGAAGCCGTCGGCGACGGACCGGGCGTAGGCGAACGTGATGCCGGCGTCGTCGATCTCCCAGCTGCCGTACATGCTCGCGTGCCAGGCGAACAACCCGGCCGGCACGAGCACGGAGAAGACGGCGAGGGCCCAGCGCAGCCAGTTCGGGCGCAACCAGGTGCGGATCGACCGCTGTGGAGGCACATAGGGCCATTGCGACTCGGCCGTAGTGGTCTGTTCCAGCTCGGACGCGGACTCGGTACTCACGAGATCCGTCACTCCCGGTGCCACTCACGGACGTTGGCGCGTTGCAGACCGACCACGAGGCGTGAGCGTATCCGCGGGTCGGCTCCCGGGTTATCCGAGGTGCGGCGTTACCCTGGCGCCGACCGGGGGGTCGAGAGGGTTCGGCCCTCGGGTCGAGCCTGCGCCGCCCAGACGGCCCTCGCGGCGTTGCCGCCCTCGCGAACGCCCCGCGTGCGAGGAACCACCTGGACATCCAAGGAAGGATGCCGATGCCGGAAGCGCTCGGTGATCCCGTGCTGCTGGTGTACGCGGCGCTCACCATCGTTCCCGGTCTCGCGCTCGCCGCGGCCGCCGGACTGCGCGGCTGGCTGCTCGCCGCGCTCGCGCCGCTGCTCACGTACGGGTTGGTGGGTGCGGCCGCGCCGGTGCTGCCGACGCTGGGCATCCTGTGGTCGCCCACCTCGTTCGCCGTGCTGGTGGCGATCGCGGCCGTGGTCGCGCTCGTGCTGTCGCTGGTGGTGCGCCGGCTGCGCCCGCCGCGGGAGCCTGCGCCGCTGCCGGTGTGGGCTCCGCTGCACCACGTCGGCGTCGCGATCGGGGTACTCGTCGCGACGGCCGTCGGGATCGCGGTGGCCTGGGGTGCCACCCGCGGGTTCACGGCCGTGCCGCAGATCTGGGACTCGCTGTTCCACGCCAACGCCACCCGGTTCATCGCCGAGACCGGCCGCTCCGACCCCGCGGCGCTGGCGACCGTCAGCTCGCGGCCGGAGGCCGGCTTCTACTACCCGAACGCCTATCACGCGCTGGCCGCCGTGGTCGTCGTGCTGACCGGCGCGGACGTGCCGACGGTGCTGGACGCGAGCACCGCCGTGGCGCCGGGGCTGCTCGCGCTGGGGATGGCCGCGATGGTGCGGCGCGTGGGCGGGCGCCCGGCGCTCGCTGCCGCCGCGGCGATGCTGTCGGGCGCGTTCACCGCCTTCCCGTACGACCTGCTGCCGTGGGGCACGCTGCTGCCGTTCATCGTGGCGGTGGCGCTCCTGCCGGCGTTCCTGGCCGCGGCGGCGACCGCGCTGGACGGCACCGGCGCCCCGCTCGCGGTGCCGGTGCTGCTGGGCATCGGCGGCATCGGGCTGCTCGCGCTGCACCCCAGCGCCGCGGTGACCGCGGTGCTGCTGGCGGCGGCGCTCGTGGTGGACCGGTGGGTGCGCCGCCGGCCGCAGATCGGCGACCTGCGCGCCGCCGGGACCACGGTGCTTGCCGCAGTGGTGCTGGGCGGCCCGCTGCTCGCGGCGTCACTCGCGGCCGCGGCCGGACCTGCCTACAACTGGCCGGCCGACGCCCGTCCCGCGCAGGTGCTCGGAGAGCTGCTGTTCCTCTCGCACGCCCAGCAGTTCCCGCAGTGGTGGCTGGTGGCGCTGATGCTGCTCGGCATCGCCGGGCTGCGCCGGCTGCGGCCGGTGCTGTGGTTCCTCGTGATGGCCGCGGTGTTCGCCGGGCTGTTCGTGCTCACCGCGTCCTACGAGGGCACCATCGTCGAGCTGCTGACGCGGCCGTGGTGGAACGACCGCTGGCGCTTCGCCGCCCTGTGGACGCTCGGTGCGGTGCTGCTCGCCGCCGGCGGGGTCGTCACGCTGCGGGACGGGGTGATGGCGCTGCTGCGCCGCGTCACACCGGCCGACGAACGCCGCCGGCTGGTGCTCTCCGCTGTCGCGCTCACGGCCGTGCTGGCGGCCGTCACCGTGCTGACCAGCGGCTTCTACCACGTGCGCAACGCCCACCGGATGGGCGAGGGCTTCACCGACGGCCCATCGCTGTCGCGCGACGAGGAGCAGGCCGTGAAGGTGCTGGCCGGGTTGGCGCCGCACGGCTCGCTCGTGATGAACAGCCCGTACGACGGCTCGGCGATGATGTGGGCCGTCTCCGGCGTCCGTCCGGTGTTCGCCACACCGGTGATCCAGAACCTCGAGCTGCGGGTCATGGATCCCGACAAGCGCCTGCTGTTCTTGTCGTTCAACCAGCTCGACACCGACCCGGACGTGCGCCGGGCGGTGGACGAGCTCAACGTGCAGTACGTCTTCGTCGGCTCCGGCCTGATCCCCCCGGCCGAGGGACCGCCGCCGGGGATGCTGGGACTGGAGAAGGTGCGCTCGCTGGAACCCGTGTACACCAGCGCGGAGGTCACCATCTACCGGATCGGACCGGCCCCGGCCCCCGGCCGCAGCTAGTGCCGCACCCGGAACCTCAGGTGCAGCACCCGCTCGCCCTGGATGACGACGTGCGGATCCTCCAGCAGGTGCTGCCCGGCGATGTCGCCGAAGTAGCGCTTGCCCGATCCGAACACCACCGGCACCACGTCCATCGCCACCTCGTCCACGAGGCCGGCCGCGAGGATCTGGCCACCGACCGCGCCGGCGGCCACGGCGACGGTCCGCTCCCCGGCGAGCTCCCTGGCCTTGACGATCGCCTCCGACACGTCGTCGACGAAGTGGTACGACGCCTCGGGATGCCACCCCTCGGGCTTGGGTCGGTGCGACACCACGACCACGTGGTCGCCCGCGGGTGGGCGCCCCTCCCAGCCGTTCACCAGGTCGAACAGGTGCCGGCCCTTCACGATCGTGCCGATCGACGCCCACATCGACCGCACGTACTCCGCAGACGCCCGGGACACCAGGAAACCGCTGCCTGTTCCGGAGTGGTCGAACAGCTCGTCGCGCTCCCGCACCGGTGTGTCCCCGCTGAAGTACCACTCGAACAGCGGCCCGACGTCGTCGTTGTCGTCCGCGATGAAGCCGTCCACCGACACGACGTTGTGCATGATCACGGTGCCCACAGGTCCTCCTCGGCTCTCGTGCCGCAGATCTTGTCGCCCTGCGAGCCGTCGGGGCTTGTAGGAAATCAATCGACGGGGATCGGTGGGAACTCCTGCTCGGCGGGAAACCGGCGCCGCAGGGCCAGGTAGTCCGTCGGCGTGAGGCCGGTGAAGTCCTTGAACTCCTTGCCGAGATGGGCCTGGTCGAAGTAGCCCGTCGCCTGCGCGAGCGCCGACCAGTCGACCCGGCGCCGGACGTCTACGGAGAGGATCAGCCGTGCGAAGCGGTAGATCCGTGCCACCCGCTTCGGGGTGACCCCGACGTGGGACGTGAACTGCGTGGCCAGGTGCGTGCTGCTCACGCCGGCGGCCGCGGTCAACGCACCGACCGGGACGGCGCCATGGGCGGCCGCCAGCTGCGCGCCCGTGTGCAGGACCAGGTCGAGCCCGCGCGACGGAGCCAGCCGGGACAGCAGCTCCTCCTCCACCACCCGCAGCGTCTCCGCGGCCGTTGCGAGATCGCCGAGCTGGTTGCGGATCCGGTCCACGGACCGTTGCCACACCGCATCGACCGGAACCCAGCGGTCCCGCAGCTCGGACGCCGACACGTCGACGAACGGCGAGATGCCCCACGGCTTGAAGTGCACCCCGACGATCCGCACCCGCGCCGGGTACTCGACGAGGAAACGCCTGGTCCACAGCCCCATGAACCAGCCGTCGGTCACCACCGCCGGCGGCGCCGAGGGATCGGAGTCCCACAGGCGGACGGGCGGGCCCAGGTTGATGAACAGGTGCGCCGACGGCATCGGCGGAACCGCCATCAGGCGGTGGGACGGCACGCCGGTCAGGCAGTAGACGTCGTCGACGAACCGGTCGAGCGGCGGGGCGGGTACCCGGCCGACGTAGTCCATGGAGCGAGTGTCGCAGTGCGACCGGGTGTGTGCGGTCGGTTCCCGGCCACGGCCTAGCCTGAGCCCGTGACCGACCGGGCGGGTCTGCTGCGCAGGGGTGGCTCCGCCGCGTCCGTCGCGAGCAGCCAGTTCGCTGTCGCCGGCGCCAACTACCTGCTGCTGGCGCTGGCCGCACGGCACGTCGGAGCGGCCGGGTTCGCCGTGCTGACCTCCTACTACCTGCTGGTCAACACGGTGGGACGGGGCGTGTTCGCCGCCGTCGAGCTGGAGACCACGCGCTCGGTGGCGCACGCGCGCGCCACCGGCGTCGACGACACCGCGGTCCGGCGGGCGGCGCTGCGCCAGACCGGACTGCTGCTCGTCGCGGTGGCCGTGCTGATCGTGCTGGCCTCCCCGCTCACCGGGCCGGTGTTCGGATCGGAGCTGGGCTCGCTGCCCACGGCGCTCGGGCTGCTCGGGCTCGGCGCCGTCGCCATGGCTGCGTCGTACCTGCTGCGCGGTCCGCTGGCCGGCCACCGCCGCTACGGCCTCTACGCCGGCACGTTCTGGATCGAGGCGGCCGCGGGCGCGGTCGCCGCGGTGGTGCTCGCGGTCGCCGGGGTCACCTCGACGACCGCGTGGGTGGCCGTGCTGGCGCTGACGCCGCTGCTGGCGGCAGTGGTGCTGGCCCGTCCGGCGACCCGGCCGGGACCGCCTGCCCCGCCGGCCACCGACACCGGCTCGTCGATGCCGGCGGTGGCCTGGTCGGCGGTGCTGCTGCTGGCCGGGCAGGGGGTCTGGAACATCGCACCGGTGATCGTCACGTCGCGGCTGGTCGAGGATCCCGCATCGGCCGCCGGGTTCGTGACCGCCGCGGTGATCCTGCGCGCCCCGGTGCTGCTGTTCCCGTCCGTGCAGGCGTTCCTGCTGCCCGCCTTCACCGAGATGACCAGCACCGGCGACGACGGCGCGCTGCGGCGCACCGTGCGCATGCTCGGTCTCGCCATCGTCGCCGGCGGGGCGCTGTGGGTGCTGCTCGCGATCTTCGTGGTGCCGTTCGTCGCGCACCTGGTGTTCGCCGCGACCGTCACGCCGCCCGCCTGGATCATGGCGCTGCTCGCCGTGTCCACCGCCATCGGTGCGTTCGCCCAGATCGGGCAGACCCAGCTCGTGGCCCAGCGCCGCCCCGCCGCGGTCGCCGTGGCGTGGACGGTGGGGCTGGCCGTGCTCGTCGTGCTGGCACTGACGCTCACCCCTGTGCTGACCGCCGGCACGCTGGGCCAGCTCGTCGGTGCCGTCGCGGTGCTGGTAGTCATTGCGCTCGTGCGCCGACCCCGGGAGACCTCATGACCGGCCCCAGCGTCGGGGTGGTCGTGCTCGCCTACTCCGACGAGCCCTACCTCGCCGACTGCGTCACCTCCGTGCTGGCCGCCCGTGACGTCGACGTGCGGCTGGTGCTCGTGGACAACGCGTGCACCCCCGCCGACCTGCAGAAGGCGATCGACGCTGCCGGTGCCGATCCCCGGCTCGCGGTGCTGCGCCCCGGCCGCAACACCGGCTTCGCCGGCGGCTGCAACCTCGGCGTGGCCCAGCTCGACACCGAGTTCGTCGCGCTCGTGAACTCCGACTGCGTCCTGGAGCCGGACGCGTTGGCGCTGCTCGCCGCCGAGGCGGCACTCCCCGGCGTGGGCCCGGTGATGGCGAGCGTGCGGCTGGCCGACCAGCCGTCGCTGATCAACAGCGCCGGCAACCCGGTGCACCTCGTCGGGCTCTCCTGGGCCGGCGAGATGAACCTGCCCGAGACCCGCACCGAGCCGTTCGACGTGACGGGTGCCAGCGGCGCCTGCGTCATGCTGGCGGCGTCGGTGTGGAAGGCGCTCGACGGGTTCGACGAGGAGTACTTCGCCTACCTCGAGGACACCGAGCTGAGCCTGCGCTGCTGGCGCACCGGCCTGGCCGCGCGCTGCGTGCCGACCGCGATCGCCCGGCACCACTACGAGTTCTCCCGCAACACCAACAAGATGTACCTGCTCGAACGCAACCGGCTGATGCTGCTGGCCACCGTGTGGCCGACCCGCGCGCTGGCGCTGCTCGCCCCGCTGCTGCTCGCGATCGAGGCACTGCTCACCGTCTACGCCGTGGCGTCCGGGTGGGGCAGCGGCAAGGTCCGCGGCTGGACGTGGCTGTGGCGGCACCGCGCGCACCTCGCGGCCCGCCGTCGGCTCGTGCAGGCGGAGCGGTCGGTGCCGGACCGGGAGTGGATGGCCCGCCTCACCCCGAACCTCGACCCCCAGGCCATCGGCCCGGCGCCCTTGACCAAGGTCGCCAACGTCGGGTTCCGCGCGTACTGGGCGGTCGTGCGAAGGCTGCTCTGAGGCCGCGCCGGCCGTCGCGATTCGTGCCCATGCCGTCGGGGTGCCCGGGTACGGTGTCCCTGTGACCGCGACCTACGCCTATGACGACCAACCGGCTCAGGGGCACCCGCTCCAGCCGGGTGCGTCACCGGCGGCGATCCGCGACGCGCTCCTCCCTTCGGACCGGGAGCGGTTCGACGCGGCCTACGAGGCTGCTCTTGCCGAGTCCCGGCGCAGCCTGGATCTCGCCGACCTGTTCAAGACCCTCGAACAGTGGCGCAGGCTCGCAGTGATGCAGCGCGATCCGGCAGCCTTCCGACACGCGGTCCGCCGCGCCGCTGAGTTGATCACCGGAGTGGCGAGCCCGGAGAACGAACCGCTACAAGTCACGCGTGCCAAGGCCGGCGTGTAGGGATTGGTCACCAAGCTCGTCCTCGATGCGCAACGTCGAGTCGAATTGATCCAGCTCGCCTGGTCGGGTTGACCGTTGCGGTGTCCGACTGTCCCGCCGCACTCACTCCTGCGGGACGGTCAGCCCAGGTTCGTCCGCGTCGGACTCCGTGCGCTTCTCCAGCTCGTCGAGGCGCAGGTGCAGGGCACCGACCTCTTCGGCGAGCCGCCGCGACTGGTCCTCCAGCAGCCCCACCTCGCGGGAGAGCTGCAGCGACACCGCGAACAGCACGACCACCGAGCCGAAGAACAGCAGGTTGGACGGGGTCTGGATGCCGACGAGCTCGGCCGTGCTCTTCAGCAGCGTGGGGAACACCGCCAGCACCAGCGTGGCGATGGAGATGAGCACCCAGATGACGGCGTACTTCTCGCGCAGCCGGCGCCGGCGCAGCAGCTCGAACACGAGCACCAGTGCGGCGACGGCGACGATCACCGAGACGATCGTGAGGCGCGGGGTGGGCATCAGCTGTCGCCGCTCATCAGGACTCGCCGGCCCTGGGTCGCCGGCGCACCATCGCCAGCCCGATCGCGACGACGACGCGCACGAGGTACAGCGCCGATCTGAACGGGTTGGTGCTGGCCGTGCCCGTCTCGCGGACGCGCATGACGACGGGCACCTGCCGCATCGTGAGCCCCGTGCGGTGCGCCATCACCAGCGCCTCGACGGTGTCGCCGAGGTACTCCTCGGGGTAGTGCTCGGCGAACAGGTTCAGGGCGCGCCGGTTGACCAGCCGGAAGCCCGACGTCGGGTCCTTCACGTCGGTGCCGACGATCATCGTCATGCCGACCGAGAGCATGCGCATCGCCCAGCGGCGCGGTCCGCGCACGGCGTAGTCGCCCTTGCCGGCGAACCGGGAGCCGATCACGATGTCGATGCTCGGGTCGGCGGCCTGCACGTCGAGCAGGGTGGCGAGCTCAGCGGCATCGTGCTGCCCGTCGGCGTCGACCTGGATCACCTGCGTGTAGCCGCGGTCGCGGGCCCAGCGGTAGGCCGCGCGCATCGCGCCACCCACACCGAGGTTGAACGGCAGCCGCATCACCAGCGCACCCGCGGCGGTGGCGCGGGATGCGGTGGCGTCGGTGGAGCCGTCGTCGACGACCAGCACGTCGGCCGCCGGCTGCGCGGCGAGCACCTCGCGCACCACGCGGGCGACGCTGTCCTGCTCGTTCAGCGCCGGCATGACGATCAGCAGCTCGCCGGTGCCCGGCAGCGCCACCCGGCGGGACCGACCTGGCTGCGGAGCCGGCACGACGGCCGGCAGCTCCCCGGTGGTCACGGGTTCCTCGCAACGGTGACGAACTCGTTGTACATGAACACGCGGCCCGTGAACCGGGGCAGCGGGAACGAGTACTGGCGCTCGACGGCCAGGCCGAGCTCGCCGGCGAGCGCCGCCAGCTTCGGCTGGTCGGTGAAGACGGTGTGCGTGGGATCGGAGGCGAAGCCCCGCTCCTGCGGGCAGATCAGCACGACCACCGCGCCGGGCGCGAGGTAGGGCAGGTACGGCTTGAGCACCGCGCCCGCCGCGCCCTCCGGCAGGTGCTCGACGAGGTGCGCGGCCAGCATCCCGTCGAACAGCGGTGCCGCGGGGGGCTCGGCGAGGAACTCGTCGACCGTGTACGCCGTCATGCCACCGGCGCGGCACTCGGCGATCGAGTGCGGGTTGTGGTCGACGCCGACGCTGCCCGCCGGGAGGTTGGCCAGGTTGCGGCCGATGCCGCAACCGACATCGAGGGTGCGGCGGTCGCCGAGCAACCGCGCCAAGTTGCGCCGGTAGGGCGCCTGCACGTCGAGCCGCTGCTTCCAGCCGGCGCGGGAACGACCGGTCAGGCGCTCGGTGTAGGCCGCCGACGCGGTGCCCGACTGCGGTTCCGGGTCCGTCACGGCGCCAGCGTACCGACGTGACCAGCACGCACCCGCTCCGGCTCGCCATGAGAGGTTTTGCGGGTGGGTGAATCGCTGAGCGTCGAGGAAACGAAGATCACCGGCCTGTTGGAGATCGGTTTGACGCTGCACGGCGACGACCGCGGCTGGTTCGCCGAGGCCTATCAGCGGGCGAAGCTTGCCGACCAGGGTTTTCCGCCGTTCGAGATCGTGCAGCAGAACGTGTCGTACAACCGGGAGATCGGGGTCACCCGCGGGATCCATGCCGAACCGTGGGACAAGTACGTGACGGTCGTGCACGGGCGGGCGTTCAGCGCGGTCGTCGATCTGCGCGACGGTCCCGGTTTCGGCACGGTCGTCACGCGGGAGCTGGGTCCGGGCGTCGCGCTGTACATTCCGCGCGGGTGCGGCAACGCGTACCAGACGCTCACCCCGGACGTCGTCTACAGCTACTCGGTGAACGCGCACTGGTCGCCGGACGCGCAGTACACGCTGATCCAGGCGTTCGATCCGGCGCTCGGCATCGACTGGCCGATCGGGCCGGACGCGGCGATCCGCTCCGCGAAGGACATCGCGCACCCGCGGCTGGCCGACCTCTGA
Source organism: uncultured Actinomycetota bacterium (assembly GCA_963727745.1). GTDB lineage: Bacteria > Actinomycetota > Actinomycetes > Mycobacteriales > Pseudonocardiaceae > Pseudonocardia. The sequence continues at coordinate 709,514 of CAVSHL010000009.1, read as the reverse complement.
TGCGCACCCTGCTGCTGGGAGCTTCCGGCCAGGTCGGGCGGGCACTGGCCACACGGCTGCCCGGCGCCGCCGCCCCCGGTCGGGCCGAGGTCGATCTCGCCGACGTCGAGAAGGCGGACATCGACTGGTCGGCGATCGACACGATCGTCAACGCGGCCGCGTGGACCGCGGTCGACGCCGCCGAGACCGCGGACGGGCGGATCGGGGCGTGGCGGGCCAACGCGGCCGGGCCCGCCGCGCTCGCCCGGATCGCCGCCCGGCACGGCGCCACGCTCGTGCACCTGTCCACCGAGTACGTCTTCGACGGCACCGCGACCGCGCCCTACGCGGAGGACGCACCGATCGCGCCGTTGTCGGCGTACGGCGCGTCGAAGGCGGCCGGCGATCTGGTGGTGACGACGCTCGAGCGGCACCTGCTCGTGCGCCCCACCTGGGTGGTCGGCGACGGCCACAACTTCGTGCGCACCATGGCCGGGCTGGCCGGCCGCGGCATCGAACCAGCGGTGGTCGCCGACCAGATCGGCCGCCCCACGTTCGCCGACGACATCGCGGACGCGATCGTGCACCTGCTGGCGATCGGCGCCTCGGGCACCTTCAACGTCACCGGCGGCGGGGAACCGGCGTCGTGGGCCGACGTGGCGCGCGCGGTCTACGCGCGGCTGCGCCCCGAGCTCACCGTCACCGACACGACGACGGCGGCGTACTTCGCCGACAAGCCCGGCGCAGCACCGCGGCCGGCGAACAGCGTGCTGGACCTGACGAAGGCGGAGGCGGCCGGCGTGCGATGCCCGGACTGGCGGCGGCGACTGGCGGACTACCTGGACCGCTGACGGGTCCGGTGGACACCTGGGCGGCCACGATGGGTTCGTTGATCAAGGGCAAAAGGTCGTGAGCTGATCTCCGCGAGCAACCTTTTGCCCTTGATCAACGCCCACCCGCGGCGAAGGTCGGTTCGATCCCCACGGGGAAGTTCACCGAGTTCGCGATGAAGCAGCGCTCGTGCGCAGTCTCGTGCAGCGGCCGGGCCACGTCGATCATCGCGGCCTCGGTGACCACGACGTGCGGCGCCAGCACGACCTCGACGAAGTGGCCGCCGCCGGCGTCCTCCACCATCGACCCGCGGGCCGCGTCGGTGTAGCCGGTGACGACCACCTTCGCCTCCGCGCACAGGTGCAGGAACCACAGCATGTGGCACTGCGACAAGGACGCCACCAGCAACTGCTCGGGATTCCAGCGCGTGCGGTCGCCGCGCAGGGCCGGATCGGAGCTGCCGAGGATCAGCGGCGGACCGTCGGCGCTGACGTCGTGGTCGCGGTCGAAGTCGCGGTAGCCGCTCGTACCGGTGCCACGGTCGCCGGTCCAGTCGACGGTTACGCGGTAGTGGTGCGTCCTGCTCATGCCGAGCACGCTACGTCCTTCACGCACATTGTCGTGGGCTCAATACGGTGTGCGTCAGCGGGGCTTGAGCGGCTCCCACCACTCCCGGTTCTGCGTGTACCAGCGGACCGTCGCCGCCAGGCCGTCCTCGAACGACGTGCGGGGGGCGTAGCCGAGCTCCGCGGCGATCTTGGTCCAGTCGACGCTGTAGCGACGGTCGTGGCCGAGCCGGTCCGCCACCCGCTCGATCATCTCCTCGCCCTTGCCGACGGCGGCCAGCAGGCGCGTCGTCAGCTCGACGTTGGTCAGCTCGGTGCCGCCGCCGATGTTGTAGACCTCGCCGTCGCGGCCCTTCTCGGCGACGAGCTGGATGCCACGGCAGTGGTCGTCGACGTGCAGCCAGTCGCGCACGTTCAGCCCGTCGCCGTAGAGGGGCACCTTCTTGCCGTCGAGCAGGTTGGTGACGAACAGCGGGATGACCTTCTCGGGGAACTGGTGGGATCCGTAGTTGTTGGAGCAGCGGGTGATGCACACCGGCAGCCCGAACGTGCGGTGGTACGAGCGTGCGAGCAGGTCCGACGACGCCTTGGACGCCGAGTACGGCGAGTTCGGCTCCAGCGGATGGGTCTCGGGCCACGAGCCCTCGTCGATCGAGCCGTAGACCTCGTCGGTGGACACGTGCACGAACCGCGACACCCGCGCGTCGAGCGCCGCCTGGAGCAGTACCTGCGTGCCGACGACGTTGGTGGAGACGAAGTCGGCGGCGCCGCTGATGGACCGGTCGACGTGGGACTCGGCGGCGAAGTGCACCACCACGTCGGTGCCGGGCATCACGGCCGCGACCATCACCGGATCGCGGATGTCGCCGTGCACGAACGTCAGGCGGGGATCGAGGGGCAGGTTGGTGCGGGTGCCGGCGTAGGTGAGCAGGTCCAGCACCACCACCTCCGCGCCCGCGAAGGCGGGATAGCCACCCGACAACAGGGTGCGCACGTAGTGCGAGCCGATGAACCCGGCCCCACCGGTGACCAGAACCCGCACGTCAGCCTCCTGAGTAAGCGGTTGCCACATCCATCAGGTACGTCCCGTAACCGGACGACGCCTGCCGCTCACCGAGCGCGTAGCACGCCGTCGCGTCGATGAAGCCCATCCGCATCGCGATCTCCTCGAGGCACGCGATGCGGATGCCCTGCCGGTTCTCCAGCACCCGCACGTACTCCCCTGCCTCCAGCAGCGACTCGTGGGTACCGGTGTCGAGCCACGCGAACCCGCGGCCGAGCCGCACCATCGACGCCGTGCCGCGCTCCATGTAGGCGCGGTTGACGTCGGTGATCTCCAACTCGCCGCGGGCTGACGGGCGCAGCCCGCGGGCGATCTCGACGACGTCGTTGTCGTAGAGGTACAGCCCGGTGACGGCCTGGTCCGACCGGGGCACGAGGGGCTTCTCCTCGATCGACAGGAGCCGGCCGTCGGCGTCGGTCTCGGCGACGCCGTAGCGCTGGGGGTCCCGCACCGAGTAGCCGAACAGCACGCACCCGGCGTCCCCCGCGGCGATCTGCGCCCGCGCGTCGCGCAGCATCCCGGTGAAGCCGGGGCCGTGGAAGATGTTGTCGCCCAGTACCAATGCCGCCGGATCGTCGCCGACGTGCTCGGCCCCGATCAGGAACGCCTCGGCCAGCCCGTTGGGAGCGGCCTGCTCGGCGTAGGTGAACTCCAGACCGAGCTCGGCGCCGTCGCCGAGCAGCCGGCGGAACGCCGGCAGGTCGTGCGGTGTGGAGATCAGCAGGATCTCCCGCACCCCGGCGAGCATCAACACCGAGAGCGGGTAGTAGATCATCGGCTTGTCGTAGACGGGCAGCAGCTGCTTCGACACCGCGCGCGTGATCGGGTGCAGCCGGGAGCCCGTGCCACCGGCGAGGACGATGCCCTTCATCGGGCAGGCGCGGACTCGAGGACGATCCGGCCGGGCCCGTCGGCCCAGTGGCTGACGGGCCATTGCAGCGGGCCGGCCGGGGCCTGGTGCGGCTGGTAGACCAGCCGCTCACTGACCGGGCGGGGCGCCACGGAGCGGTCGAGGTGGCGGTGGTCGAGGCGCAGCAGGAACCCGCCGATCCGGCCGCTCCTGGCCTCGGTCTCGCCGAGAGCACCGATCATCCGGCCGCGGTCGGAGAACTTGTCGACCACCGCGCACTGGCAGTAATAGGCGATGGTGCCGATCTCCCCCGGGCTCTCGACGGTCCGGCCGCGCGCGGCGACAGCCAGCTCGGTGCCCAGCTGCTGGTACTGCGCCGCCGACGCCCAGTTCGTCTGGACGACCGCGCGCTGCCACGGCAACCCGTTGTTCAGATCGACCGCGACGGCGCCGATCGCCAGCCCGGCCGCGATGCCGGCGGCGGCGAGGGCGAAGCCGCCGCGGAGCCGGGCCGCGGCGAACGCCGCGCACAGCGTGCCGCCGATGATCATCGGCGAGTAGTACCAGTGGTACGGCGGCGTGTGCAGCGCGCTGTAGGCGGCGTAGTGGGCGACCGCGCCCAGCCCGATCGCGACGATCGCCTGCTGCCAGGGCGCCCATCGCCGCGTCACGCGCGCGGCGAGCACCCCGAGCAGCACCAACAGCCCGACGACGACCGGCAGGAACGACATGACCGCGGCCGCCGGCACGGCGTCGAGGTAGAGCAGCGGGCCGTTGCTGAACCCGAAGCCCGACCAGGCGCTCTCCCCGGACTTGATCACCACCGTGTCGGGCATCACGGAGCCCAGCGCGAACCAGCTGAACGCGCACCACGGCAGCACGACGGCCAGCGCGGTGGCGATGGCGACGTGCAGCCGGCGGCGCACCCCGGGCAGCACCAGCGACGCCACGGCGACGACGACGCCGAGATCCGGTCGGGCGAGCACGGTCAGCCCCGCGACGACGCCGAACACCGCGGGCCGGGCGGCCGCGCCGTAGCGCAGCAGCCCGATCAGCAGCGCGGCGCACAGGTACGGCTCGAGTCCCACCGTCGAGAGCAGCAGCGGGTTGACCAGCAACAACCCGGCGCCGAGCAGCGGCAGCCAGCGCGACAGATCGAGGTCGGCGGCCAGGGTCTGCAGCCAGCGCGTCGCCAGCACGACCGACCCGACGAACAGCACCCCGACGGCGACGACGCCGTCACGCACGACCGCGGTGACCACGCCGAGCAGCAGCACGTTCAACGGTGACGTCGCGCTGTTCGCCACCTGATCGGGGATCAGCCCCCAGTGCAGGTGCAGGCCGACGTTCCGCGCGTAGCCCATCGTGATGTACGAGTCGTCGATCAACGCGTCGTGGACCAGCAGAAATGCCGCGGTCGCGGCCACCGCAGCTGCCGCCGGCACGCCGAGCCCGGCAACGGTAGGCCGGGTCACGGAGCGTGCCGGGCCGGCCGCGCTGGTCACCGTCATGGTGGTTGAGGGTAGCGACGCCGCGGTCCGTGTTGACCACCCGGCCTGCGGGCCGCGGACCGGCCACCAGCACAATGGTGCCCGTCCAGGGCCCACCCCCCAGCCGTGAGGACATCTCGACCAGATGCTGCGCACACCGGACGACATGGACACCCTCGCCGACCGGACGGCCGATCCGCGGAAGCACGGCGGGCCGGTCCGCCTACTCGCCCAGCGCGGCCTGTTCTTCGGCCCGTCGGCGCTGGTCCCCGAGGACCTCTACAGCACCGTCGAGAAGGGCGCCGCGCGGCGCACCCGGCACTCGGTCGAGCTCGCACCGGCCACGATGGTGGCCACCAACACCTACTTCGGCCGCTTCCACGCCACGTACTGGCAGCGGTGGACCGACATCACCGAGATCGAGGTCAGCGCCAGCGTCACCGGCACCGGGCGGATCCGGCTGCGCGCCTCCGACACCAACAAGATCTCGCGCATCGTCGCTGCGCAGGACGTCGACGACGTCACCGATCTCGAGGTGCGCCTCATCGGCCCCGTCGACCGGTTCGTCGACGGCGGCGGGATGTGGCTGGAGTTCGCCACCGAGACCGGCACGCTGACGGTCACCGGGGTGCGCTGGAGCGTCACGGCCCCGCGCACGCCGACCCCCACCACCGTCGGCATCTGCACCTTCAACCGCGTCGACGACTGCCTCAACACCATGGAGGCGCTCGCCGACGACCCCGAGGCACTCGCGGCCGTCGCCGTCGTCCAGGTCGTCGACCAGGGCACCGATCCGCTCGAGTCACGGGACCGCTTCACGACGGTGTCGGCGGCGCTCGGGAAGCGGCTGCGCTACGTGCGCCAGCCCAACCTCGGCGGCGCGGCCGGCTTCACCCGCAGCATCTTCGACTCCACGCGCGGGCCGGCCGAGCAGCACCACGACATCCTGCTCATGGACGACGACGTGCTGCTCGAGCCGGAGATCCTGGTCCGGCTCACCGCGTTCGCCGCCTGCACCAGCCACCCGACGATCGTCGGCGGGCAGATGCTCAACCTGCTGCACCCCGAGCAGCTGCACATCGCCGCCGAGTACGCCGACATCGAGATCCTGCTGGTCGGGCTGCCGATGCCGGGTTCGCTGCGGGAGGCGAACCTGCTGGCGCGCGACGACGAGGGGCTGCCGACGGTGCAGGAGCGCCGCGTCGACACCGAGTACAACGGCTGGTGGTCCTGCCTCATCCCGGCCGCGATCGTGCGCGACATCGGCTACCCGCTGCCGCTGTTCTTCCAGTGGGACGACGTCGAGTTCGGCTACCGGGCCCGCGCGCACGGCTACCCGACGGTCGCGCTGCCCGGGGCCGGCGTCTGGCACGCCGACTTCGGGTGGAAGGACTGGGACGAGTGGCACCGGTACTTCAACTTCCGCAACGGCCTGATCACCGCCGCGCTGCACACCCCGTTCACGGTGAAGCGCACGGTGGGCCGGCTGGGCATGCTGCTGGGCCAGTACCTCGTCGCGATGCACTACGGGCTCGCCGCCACGCTGATCCAGGCCATCGAGGACTACCTGGACGGCCCCGAGATCCTCGACGACGGCTCGGCGGGCGCCGCGGCGGAGATCCGCCGGATCCGCGCCGAGTACCCCGAGACGAAGATGCACCCGATGGCGGAGCTGCGCGAGTTCACCAACGACTTCCGCGACGCCGAGGTGGTCCGCGACCGCGGCACCCCCACCCGGCAGCGGATGACGTGGGCGAAGCGCGTCGCCTGGCAGCTGACCGACCGCGGCCGCACGACCGGCTTCGTCCCGGCGGGTGACGCGCACTGGTGGCACGTGTCGCTGTTCAAGCGGGCGATCGTCACCGACATGTCCGAGCAGGGCTTCCGGGTGCGCGAGCGCGACCACGCCAAGGCGCGGGAGCTGGCCGCCCGCGGCGCCCGCGCGCTGCGGCGACTCCACGGCGAGGGCCCGGCGGTGGCGCAGCGCTACCGCGATGCGTCCGGCCAGCTGATGTCGCGGGCCAACTGGGCCCGGCTCTACGGTATCGAGGACTGACCTACACCCGCCGGCGGCGCTCGTCGTGGTCCTGGCGGGCGAGCTCGACCTCGGGCAGGTGCACCGACCAGTCGCCCAGCGCGGCGAACACCGGGGAGAGGCTGCGGCCGAGTGGCGTGATCTCGTACTCGACGCGCGGGGGCATCTCGGCGTGGTGGGTGCGCAGGACGAGACCGTCGCGCTCGAGCCTGCGCAGGCGCTCGGTGAGCACCTTGGGCGTGATCGTCGCGATGCGTTCGGCCAGCTCACCGAACCGCTGCCGCCCCTCGGTGTGCAGGATCCACAGGATCGGTGTGGTCCACCGGCTGAACACGATGTCGACGACGGGCGCGATCGGACACGCCTGCACCGGATCCGCCTGGCTCGTGATGTGCGCCACCATCGCCTTACTTTCCTCTAGGTACCTACTTTCTCAACGATACTAGCGTCGTCCACGTCAAGAACGAAGACGACGGACGGAGATCGTGATGATCGTGGTGACCGGTGCGACGGGCAATGTCGGCGCACCCCTGGTAGCAGCCCTGCTGGACGCCGGCGAGGAGGTGACCGCGGTCGCCCGCCGGATCGTCGACGCCCCGGCGCCGGCCCGCGCCGTGCCCGGGGACCTGAGCGAACCGGAGAGCCTGAAGCCCGCGCTGGACGGCGCCGACGCCGTGTTCCTCCTGACCGCACCCGGGTTCCTGGCCGGCGGCGACCTGGATCCGGTGCTCGACGTCGTGCGGGCCGCGGGGGTGCGTCGAGTCGTGCTGCTGTCGTCGCAGGGCGTCGGCACCGGCCGCCATCCCACGCACCTCGAGACGGCTGTCCTGGAATCGGGCCTGGACGCGACCGTCCTGCGCGCCTCCGGGTTCGCCAGCAACGCGCTGGCCTGGTCGGCGTCGGTGCGGGGTGATCGCAGCATCGCGGCCCCCTTCGCGGACATCGCGCTGCCGGTCGTCGACCCGCACGACATCGCCGCCGCGGCCGCCGCAGAGCTGCGCAGACCCGGGCACGGCGGACGGACGTTCGTCCTGACGGGCCCGCAGGCGATCTCCCCGCGCGAGCAGGCGGCCGCGATCGCGGCAGCGGTCGGCGAGCCCGTCCGGTTCGTGGAGCAGACCCGCGAAGAGGCGCTGGCGGCGATGCTCGGTTCCATGCCCGCTGCCGTCGCCGAGGGCACGCTCGACATCCTCGGCGCACCCACCGCCGACGAGCAGCAGGCGAGCCCGCACGTCGAGGAGCTCACCGGACGGGCCCCGCACCCGTTCGCGGAGTGGGCGAGCCGGAACGCCGCGGCGTTCCGCTGACCCGGTCAGGGGCCGGGGCGCTCGCCTGCCTGGCGCTCCAGCTCCTCCACCCGGTCGGCCAGCTCCTTGACCGCTTCCACCAGCGCTCCGACGAGCCCGTGGTAGTCGACGGTCAGGTTGCCGCGCCGATCGGGCACGACGGCCTCGGGAAACGCCTCCTGCACGTCCTGGGCGATGAGCCCGATGGCGCGTGGGCGACCGTCGCGGGCTGTGCGGCGGCGATCGCGCCACTCCCAGGTGACGCCGTTGAGCAGGCGCACCCGCTCGAGCACCGAACGCGGGTCCGGTGAGGACCCGATCGGCTCAGATGGCCCGGACGTCACGCTTGAGGCGGCGATCGGACATGCAGGCGGAGCTGCACGGGATCGCCAACGCGACCGCTGAATCGGACGCGATGATGGCCAGCGTCAACGCGGACGCCCCGGCCGACACCCGCACGTAGCGCTTGCGGAACAGCTCTCGAACCCGGCCCATGGTTTCCCCCCGTGGTCGACGGATCGTTGACGGTACCCGGGTTCGCACATCGATGACAGATGTCAGCGAGCCCGCAGGTCGTCGGCTCCTAGCGTCGAAGCCATGAACCCCAAGCTGCGGGCCGCGCTCCCGATGATCGTCGACATCGTGCTGCCGGTGGCCGGCTACTACGTGCTCTCCGCCTGCGGCGTCGACGACTTCTGGGCGCTCACGATCGCCGGCCTGGCCACCGCGGCGCACGCACTGGTCACCACCATCCGCCGTCGCAAGCTCGACGGGTTCGGCGCGCTGGTCGTGCTCGAGATCGCCCTGTCGCTGGTGCTCCTCGCGGTGACCCGCGACCCGCGGATCGTGCTGCTCAAGCCGTCGTTCTACACGGCGCTGGCCGGGATCTTCCTGCTCGGGACGTGCGTGGTCGGCAAGCCGTTCACCATGGACATGACCCGGCCGATGGCCGTCGGCGGCGACCCGACGAGGGCGGCCGCGGTGGACGCCGCGACCGCCCACAGCGCCGCGTTCCGACGCGAGCACGTTCGCATCACAGCAGTGTGGGGCGTGATCTGGCTCGTGGAGTCGGTGGCGCGCGCCTGGGTCGTGCTGGAGACCGACGTCTCCACCGGCGTGCTCGTCTCCCAGGTGCCCGGACTCGTCGCGCTCGTCGTCGGGGCGCTCTACACCCGGACGCGGGTGCCGGCGCTCCAGCGGCACGTCGACGAGTTCGTGCCGGCCACCACCGGGGCCTAAGCCTTGTCGAAGACCCGCCGCTGCCACTCGTCACGGCTGGTCAGCTGCGGCTGCGCGGCCCGGTACTCCGCCCGCAGCTGCGGCCACCGCTTCCCGATCAGCCGCAGCTGGTCGAACGAACGGCGCAGCATCGTGCGGAACAGCTCCGGGTCACGCCGGCGGAACGTGACGCTCCGCCCGTCCGGTGTGGTGACGGTGGCCGAGTCGAGATGGGAGAGCACGAACCACTGCGCCTGCCGGTTGGGCACGTTGCGCTGCGGCACGTCGCGGTGCACCGGGTTCACGGGCCGCAGGTTGCGCAGCACGCTCGTCACCAGCCCCTTGACGATCGGCAGCTTCGACGTGGGCGGCGGCGGGAACGACTGCGCGGCCAGGGAGTCCAGCTCCGCCAGCGGCACCTGGGTGGTGGAGTCGAGCGGGCGCCCGTCGTCGTACTGCGCGCGCTTCGCGCGGATCGCCGGCAGGATCGTGCCGATGTTGGCGAACAGCTCGTCGGGGCCGGCGAGGAAGTCCGTCAACGCCATCTCCTGCAGCGCCACGGCCGAGTACTCCATGAGCATCAGGTGCCGCAGCGTGCGCTTGAAGATGTCGACGAGGATCGCCCGCGGGTTGTCCGGCCCGTGCAGGGCGGCCGCGACGAGCCGGTTGCGGTAGTGGAAGTACGCCTGCCAGTCGCTGGTGTCGTCCTTCTCCAGGAACGACATGTGCCAGATCCCGATGCCGGGCACGGTGGCAGTGCGGTAGCCGGCCGCGCGGGCGCGCAACCCGTACTCGACGTCGTCCCACTTGATGAACACCGGCAGCGGCATGCCGATCTCCTCGGCCACCGACCGCGGGATCAGGCACATCCACCACGCGTTGTGGTCGACGTCGACGCGCCGGTGCAGCCACGGCGTCTGCCGCAGGGTGCGCTCGGCGAAGTCGTGGTGCGGCTCGGTGTCGGGGGCGTTGCGCCACAGGAACGTGTTGCGGTCGACGACCTCACCCATCGTCGACAGCTGCGCTCGCGACTGCAGCGACAGCATCTGCCCACCGACCAGCGTGGGCTTGCGCGAACGTCGGGAGAACGCCAGTGCCCGCAGGATCGAGTCCGGCTCGAGCAGGATGTCGTCGTCCATGTAGAGGATGTGGGTGCAGTCGGTGTCGAGTGCCTCGTGCATCGAGCGGGCATAGCCGCCGGATCCGCCCAGGTTGGGCTGGTCCACGAGCTTCAGCTTGTCGCCGAGCAGGGCCGCGGCCTGGTCGAAACCCTCCTGGTCGCGCACCTTCTGCGTGCCCTGGTCCACCACGATCACGGCGACGACGGCGTCGAGCACCAGCTGCTCCGACGCGATCGCGGTGAGCGTGGCGACGGCGTCGGCGGGCCGGTTGAACGTGGGCATGCCGATGGCGATGCGGCCCGCGTTCTCCGGCTCGGAGTCGGCGTACCACCCGCCGCCGTGCAGCGTCAGGTCGCCGGAATCGGTCGTGATGTCGAACCAGTACCAGCCGCCGTCCTCGAAGGGGCGCAGGTCCAGCTCGATGTCGACCTCGTGCCGGCCGGGGCCGTTGAGCAGCTCGCCCCGCTCGAAGATCTGCGAGCCGTCGGCCTTCGTGCGGTAAACGTCGACGCGCCCGCCACCGGTCAGATCCAGCCGCAGCCGCACCTTGTCGAGCACCGTCCAGCGCCGCCAGTACGACGCCGGGAACCCGTTGAAGTAGGCGCCGAACGACACCTCGCTGTCGGCGTCCACCACAGCGGACGTGCGCGAGGTGGCGTGCAGCCGCCGCGTGCCCCCGACCGTGGACCCCGCGAGGTGCACCTCCTTGACGGGCAGATCCGTCGGCAGCGCCGTGGTGGTGGTCAGCCGCAGGCCGGTGCGCTCGTCCAGGTACAGCGCGCGCACGCTCATCGGGTCGCCGACCCGCGGCAGGATCACGCGCTGTAGAAGCCCCGAGGTGGGCAGCTCACGCACGGGACCGGTGGTCGTCTCGTCGACCGTCTGCGTCACCGCGACACCAGCCCTGTCCGCTCCGCTTGCTGCGCCGTCATCCATCCGCCTCGCCTCGTTCGTCCTGCTGCGGGATCGTCTCCGCCCGACCACCGAGGGTAGCGACCGTGCGCGCGCAACCGTGCCCCGGCCGGGCCGTTCAGCCCAGCGCGGCCTCGAGCCCTGCACGGGTGTCGACGTGCAGCTTCGCGCAGGCTCGGTAGATGTGGCCCTGCACGGTCCGCACGACACGACGAGCTGCTCGACGCTCTCTCGAGCTCGCCGCGAGCGCCGCAGTGGTTGGGCCAGCGCCCGGGCCAGCCGCGAGCCGTAGCTCGGAGCCCTCGGTGCCCGGCAGCGGTTTGCCCCGGCGACGTAGGGCTGGAGGTCGCGACCGACGTTGCGCGACGGCACACACCCAGGTGGGGCAGCACATCTCGTACGACAACAAATCCGCTGTGCCGATCGCGCCGGAGGATGGGCCGATCGAGTGGACCGCCGCAACCAAGAGTGCGCCCATTCGACTCTACTGCGACGAAACCCCAGGTAGTGACTTGTTGTCGATCAGACAATAAGCCTATCGTCGTCCATCGTGCTCGACGAACGCTGGAAGCCACCGCTCGTCCAACTCACCGTTGACCTGGTGATCTTGACCCTCCGCGAGACCGCGCTTCACGTCCTGCTCGTGCAGCGAGGTGTCGAACCACATCGGGGTCTTCAGGCGCTACCCGGGGGGTTTCTGAGCCACGCCGACGAGAGCCTGCTCTCCGCAGCGGGTCGCGAGCTACGAGAAGAGGCGAACCTCGACCCGACGTCCCTGCACCTCGAACAGCTCGGCGCCTACGGCGAACCAGGACGGGACCCCCGCGGCCGAGTGGTGACGGTCGCATTCCTGGCCATCGCACCGGGACTGCCACAACCCGTCGCTGGGACGGACGCGGCGAGTGCGTCGTGGGTGCCTGTGATCGGGGTCCTCTCCGGCGCCACTGAGCTCGCGTTCGACCACCAGCAGATCGTGTCCGACGGAGTCGAGCGGGCTCGATCGAAATTGGAGCGCTCGGCGTTGGCCACATCCTTCTGCAGCGAGACCTTCAGCATCTCCGAGCTCCACGCGGTCTACGAAGCCGTGTGGGGCGTCCACCTCGACCCGCGCAACTTCTACCGCAAGCTCCAGACCGTTCCCGGCTTCCTCGTACCCGCAGGAGATGACCGCCGGATCACCGGAGGCAGACCCGCACGCCTGTTCCGTGCCGGTCCACGGACCGTGCTCCACCCCCCGCTGTCCCGACCGGAAACCACGTCGGACGACGAAAAGAGATCCGCAATGACCCGATCCGTGGTCGTACTGACCGCGCTGAACGTCGAGTACCAGGCCGTCCGTCGACATCTCGTCGATCTGCAGGTGCAGCACGAGCGCGGCACGCGCTTCGAGGTCGGGCACCTTCCCGATTCGCGGTGCCGGGTGGCGCTGGCAATGACAGGGCAGGGGAACAGTCCGGCCGCCGTCCTGGCCGAGCGGGCCATCCGGCGGTACGCGCCGGCAGCAGTGCTCTTCGTCGGCGTGGCCGGTGCGCTGTGGGACGACATCGCCCTCGGTGATGTCGTCGTGGCCACCCGGGTGCACGCCTACCACGGCGCGACCAGCGAGGACGACGGACCGAAAGCGCGGCCTCGCACCTGGGAGGCCGCCCACGCCGTTGTGCAGACCGCGTCACATGTGGCGCGGTCGGCGGACTGGGCGACCCACCTGAGCGCCGGCGAGTCTCGACCGCAGGTTCGCTTCGGATCCGTAGCCGCCGGCGAAGTCGTCCAGAACTCCCGGATCTCCCGGGAGGCGAAGTGGATCCTCGATCACTACAACGATGCGCTGGCGATCGAGATGGAGTCTGCGGGCGTCGCCCAGGCCGGGCACCTGGGCAGCACCCCCGTCGGCGTCGTCCGCGGCATCAGCGATCGAGCGAACGGGACCAAGACCGGGCCCGCCGATCAGGAGTGGCAGCCACGAGCCGCGGCGAACGCCGCAGCCTTCGCCGCCGCACTCATCCACCATCTCGGCACCGATGAGGAGCAGGACATGGACGAGAATTCGCCGGCCGGAAGCGTGCAGAACACTGCGAGCGGCATCGTGGGAATCCAGGCGGGGAGAGTCAGCGGCAGCGTCGTCAACATCGGTGCGAGCCAGAGGGCCCTCGGACTGGGGGACCTCTCACGTGCGTTGACCGCGCTGCGCGAGCAGGTCACCCGCGAGCATGCCGGCGGCAACCTGGACGGGCCGACATTTGCCGCCGCCGAGGAGGAGCTCACGACCGCCCAGGAAGCTCTGGATGCGGAGCCTCGCGACACCGGCCGTTTCGTGCTGGCGTTGAAGAAGCTGCGCGGCCTGGTCGTCGAGATCACCAGCCTGGCGACGAGCATCGCTGCGCTCATCACCGCGGCGAACATCCACCCGTGAGCACACCCACGGGCGACACGAGCAACACGGCGGAGGCCGGCTCCACCATTGGCATTCAGGCTTCAGTCGTGCACAACTCGACTGTGTACATCGTGGGTCCTGACGATCCACCGGAGAAGAAGTTCGAGATCGGCGTCAGGTACCTCGACGGAGGCGTGCCCGGGGAAGCCCGGAAACTGATCGACGACGCCATTGCGAGGGGGTACGACAACGCCAAGGTCAGGTTCCATCTCGTGTTGGCGCTGTTGAGCAAGCGGTCCTGCAGTGACCTCGACCGACTCGAGCAACACCGCCTCGACGAGCTGCCGCAGATCTTGGATCGGTACGCCGACGACGACTGGAAGCTGGCCTTGTCGGTCGCAAGTGCGCTTGTGGATCAGGCGCGGGGGGTCGAGGTCCAACAGCCGGAAGCGCTGGACGGGTTGGATGACCTGCCGTCGGCCCAGCGGCTACTGATCGTGCGTCATTTCGATCTCGTGCTGTCCAACGTGATGAAGGACCGACTCTGGTCGGAGACTCGCGACGCCGCCCAGCTGGGCCAGCTGAGCAACGATCGGCTCGACCGCATCTGGGCGTTCTTCCAGCCTGTTCCCACGCCGCCGCGTGAGGCCGCCGTACCACGTCGCTGGGAGGACGACCAAGTCGAGCATCCGTGGTGGTGGTCGGCAGCATCGCTGATGATCGGTGGTTGCCTCATCTGGGCGCTGGTCACAACGGCGGCGTGGACGCCGGCGATCCTGCTGACACTGGCGCTCGCCCTCGGCTCGACGGCGACCCTGACCGGACGCGAGCGGCGATTTCGACATCTGCTTCGCGCAGCCGATCCCACACGGTTCCGTAGTAGGCGTCCGCCGGACTCCGGCTTCGAGACGCGAGTGCGGGCCGATATCGAGTTCTACTCGCACAAGTACGCGCCCGAGGCGGAGGCGCGGCGACGATGGCTCACCGACAGTGCCCCGATCCGCGCCGCGTTGTGGGAGGAACTCGTCGAGACCTACGGCGACCGCGGTGCCAGCGCAGACGGGTTGCGGTGGCTCGTGCGGTACCTCGTCCTGCAGACGAGGGACGACTGGAAGGCAGGTCGGTTGTACGCCCACCGCGCGCAGCATCGGGAATCTCGGACGATCCGCTGCGCGTGGGTGATCTCCCTCGTCGGTGCCGGGCTATTGACCGTGGTGACCGCTCAGTCGATGTTCCGCGCCAGCCCGCTGCTCGGCGCCCTACTGGTGGTCACCGCGGCATGTGCCGCACGCACGGGTATCTCGTGGGTTCATGTGGGTGGAGAGAAGAGCTTCCTCGCGAACGAGAGTCGTCGCCGTACGGCCGACCTGGAGAAGCGCAAGACAGCGTACGCACGGTGGCAGAAGCGGCTGACCGAAACTTGCCCATCCGACACGGAGATGGAGCGATGGCTCGACTGCGACAAGACGCTCATCCTGGCCGAGGCACTGAAGGTCTACCGGTTGGCCTGGCCCACCGTCATCGCCTACGCCTTCCTCCAGACCCCCGGCGACTCGCCCGACCGTGCTCGGGTCGCTCGGGGACCAACGCGTTACTCGCAATACTCCATACGATTGTTCCTGATCACCAAGGAAGGTGTGCGCGAGTACGCGACCACTCTGAGATTCAGAGAGGCCAGATGGGAGGTCCGGGAGCGGAACAACTTCCGGTTCGACGCGATCTCGTCGGTGCGGGTTCTCGAGACCGGATCACAGCAGCCCCGGCTGGACATCACGCTGACCAACGGTCCCAGCCGGGAGATCCAGGTGCGGGACGCCACCCCGGCCACCGCCGAGGAGGACCCGGCCGTGGCGAAACAGGTCGATCTGGACGAGGCCGGCTTCAGCCACGCCCTCCACGTCCTGGAGGGCATAGCTGCCGAGGGCAAGGTGTGGCTCGCACAGAGACGGCGAGGTGCGTGAACAGCCCGGACGTCAGTCCTCGCTCGCCTCGGTGCCCGAGAGCGGCTTGCCCTCGGCGAAGTAGGGCACGAGCCGGTTGCTGAACATGGTGAGCGCCGAGCCGATGGCCATGTGCATGTCGAGGTACTTGTAGGTGCCCAGCCGCCCGCCGAACACCACGTTCGCGTTCGCGGTCTCCTTGCGGACGAGCTCGCGGTAGCGCACCAGCTTGGCGCGGTTCTCGGGCGTGTTGACCGGGTAGTACGGCTCGTCGCCGGGGCCGGCGAAGCGCGAGTACTCCTTGACGATGACCGTCTTGTCGGTCGGGTAGTCGCGTTCCGGGTGGAAGTGCCGGAACTCCAGGATGCGGGTGTAGGGCACGTCTGCGTCGTTGTAGTTGACGACCGTGGTGCCCTGGAAGTCGCCCGTCGTGTCGAGCACCTCCTGCTCGAAGTCGAGCGTGCGCCACGACAGGGCGCCCTCGGAGTAGCCGAAGTAGCCGTCGAGCGGGCCGGTGTAGACCGTCGGGGTGCCGGCCGGGATCTGGTCGCGCACGTCGAAGTAGTCGACGTCGAGCCGCACCTCGATGTTCTCGTGGGTGGCCATCCGCTCCAGCCACGCCGTGTACCCGTCGACGGGCAGGCCCTCGTACGTGTCGTTGAAGTAGCGGTTGTCGAACGTGTAGCGCACCGGCAGCCGCGTGATGATCGACGCGTCCAGCTCGCGCGGGTCGGTCTGCCACTGCTTCACGTTGTAGCCCTTGATGAACGCCTCGTAGAGCGGGCGCCCGATCAGGGAGATCGCCTTCTCCTCGAGGTTCTGCGCGTCCTTCGTCTCGAACTCCGACGACTGCTCGGCGATCAGCGCGCGCGCCTCGTCGGGGGTGTGGGACCTGCCGAAGAACTGGTTGATCAGCGCCAGGTTCATCGGGAACGCGTAGACCTGGTCGGCGACGCGCGCGAACACCCGGTGCTGGTATCCGGTGAACTTCGTGAACCGGTTGACGTACTCCCACACCTTCTCGTTCGACGTGTGGAACAGGTGCGCGCCGTAGCGGTGCACCTCGATGCCGGTCTCCGGTTCGGGCTCGGAGTAGGCGTTGCCGCCGATGTGCGATCGCCGCTCCAGCACCAGTACGCGCTTGCCGAGCTCCGCGGCCACGCGTTCGGCGATCGTCAGCCCGAAGAAGCCGGAGCCGACCACGACGAGGTCGAAGGAGTCATAGTTCGCGTCACCCACGACTCCCGAGGGTAGCGACGCGCTACGGGCTCGCTGCGTGGGGGCTCAGACGGTGTAGACGGCGAGCGTCAGGGTGGCCACCCACACGAGCGCGAGCACCTGGAGCACCCGGTCGCGCAGCGCGATCTCGTCGGGCGCGCCGCCGTTGCCGCTGTCGACGTCGACGGAGTAGCGCAGCACCGCCACGACGAACGGGACGATCGAGATCGTCGACCACGCCGTGTTGTGGTGCTCCTCGCGGATCTCGAACGCCCACAGGCAGTAGTTCATGATCAGCACGGTGGCCGAGAGCGCCCACACGAACCGCAGGTAGGACGCCGAGTAGGCCTCGAGCGACTTGCGGATCTTCGCGCCGGTGCGCTCGGCGAGCATCATCTCCGCGTAGCGCTTGCCCGCCACCATGAACAGCGATCCGAACCCGGCGCACAGCAGGAACGCCTGGGAGAGCGGGATGCCGGTGGCGAGGCCGCCGGCGACGGCGCGCAGCAGGAAGCCGGACGCGACGATGCAGATGTCGAGCACCGGCTGGTGCTTGAGGCCGAAGCAGTACGCGAGCTGCACGGCGATGTAGACCGCGATCAGCACGAGCAGCTGCCACGTGGCGAGCAGGGCGAGGCCCAGCGCGGCGAGGATCAGCACGACGGCGAGGACGAACGCCAGCTGCGGCGGCACGATGCCGGCGGCGATCGGGCGGAACCGCTTCTTCGGGTGCACCCGGTCGGCCTCGACGTCCTTCGCGTCGTTGACCAGGTAGATGGCCGATGCGGCCAGCGAGAACGCGACGAACGCCACGGCGAGCTGGAGGACCGCGCGACCGCTGAACAGCTCGCCGCTCGTGAACGGCGCGGCGAGCACCAGCACGTTCTTGACCCACTGCTTGGGCCGCATCGTGCGGAGCAGGCCCACCGCGATCGAGGCCGGGGTGCGCGGCACGTTCGGCTCACCGGGGATCGGTGACACGTCCGTGTCGGGCGACGGCAGGTCCGACGACGGCGGGCCGGGGTGGGTGTTGGCAGTCATCGCGCATCCTCCCGACGCGTCAGCCTGCTGGTGAGCAGCGCGAGCGCTGCGCCGAGTGCGGATCCGACGGCGACATCGCTCGGGTAGTGGACGCCCAGCACGAGCCGGGAGAGCGCCATCGGGGGCACCACGGCGGCAGTCAGCGGGGTGCCGAGCAGCCGGCCGTACAGCACGGCAGCAGCAGTGGTGGACGTGGCGTGCGCGGACGGGAAGCTGAGCTTGCTGGGGGTGCCGACCAGCACCTGCACCGACGGGTGGTCGGGGCGGCGGCGGCGCACCACCCGCTTGACCCCGATCGACGCGCCGTGCGCAAGTGCGACGCCGGCGGCGGCGGTGAGCCAGTCGCGGCGGCGCTCACGGTCGATCGCTGCGCCGAGCAGGCCCAGCGCCAGCCAGCCGGCGGCGTGCTCGCCGAACAGCGACATGGCCCGGGCGGTGCCGACGACCGGAGGGGTCGCCATGGTCTGCTGCACCGCCTCGAGCACCCGGATCTCGGTGCCGGCATGCGGCATGACCTCGGGTTCGGCGGCCGGCGCTGCGGATGCCGGACCGGTGCGGTCGAGGAGCTCGGCCACGGTGCGGGCCTCCCAAGGCGGCGCGGCGAACGCGCTCGTACGGCCGGTTGATCGTCGATGGACGTGTCCGGATGTTACGCGTGGGCGAGTAGCCGGGCCGATCGGGCCGGTCAACGGGGGAATGTCCCCGTCGGGCCGGCAGCCTCCACGAGCTGGGTGATCTGCTCCGAGTAGGTGCCTACACGGCCGTAGTACTGGGGTGCGTCACGATCGGCGCCGGGCCGCCAGTTCGCCACGCCGACGAGGTGCCCGTCGACGACCAGTGGGGCGCCGCTGTCGGTCGGGCGGGGCACGAACGCGGTCGGCCCCTCACCTGCGCACAGGTAGGCGTTGCGGTCGAACCGGTAGCCGTGCCACACGAGCGGTGGCATGCGGCTGAAGGCGGCCGCTGCCGCTTCGGTGCAGCGGCCGTCGGTGAGTGTCGCCGTCGGGGTCTGCCACAGCACCGGCTCGTCCTGCGGCGACACGCGCCAGCCCGTCACCCGGCCCGGCGACCCGGCCGCAGGCCACGCCCGGTCCGGGCCCGCCATGGGCATCGTCGGTCCGGGCACCGCCTCGGCCAGCAGCACCACGCCGACGTCGGGCGGCGAGTCGATGGGGCCGGCGAAGCCGGCGAAGAAGCCCTGCTGGTCGCCCGGCCATCCGGGTGCCACCCAGGTGTCGACGACCCCGACCGTGCGCCCTTCCTGGGTGCGCAGATCGGTGCGCCCGACCACGACGGAGATCTCGGCCGGCGCGTGCCCGATGCAGTGCGCAGCGGTGACGACGGCCCGTGGCGCCACGAGCGTGCCCACGCAGGTCTTGCCGGGCGGTCCGCCGGGCGGCGGAGCACCGCCGCCGTTGATCGCCACGACCCAGGGCTCGTCCGCGCTGGTCACCGGCCCGTTGCCGGGGACGGGCGGGATGGCGGGCGCAGGCCAGTAGGCCCACACCAGGTACGCCGCCACCAGCACGACGGGTAGCCCGACCGCCAGCGGCCAGCGCCGCCGGGCGCGCGTCTGCTTCCGGTGTCCCCCCATGCCCCGTGGCTAACAGAACGATCATGGCGGAGCAACCGGGAGGGTCAGAACCAGCGCTCCAGCACCAGCGCCACGCCGTCCTCGTCGTTGCTCGCGGTGACCTCGTCGGCGACCGCCCGCAGCGACGGATGCCCGTTGGCCATGGCCACGCCGTGGCCGACCCACTGCACCATCTCCAGGTCGTTGGGCATGTCGCCGAACGCCAGCACGTCGGCAGCGGACACGCCCATGCTCTCCGCCACGGCGGCCAGCCCACTGGCCTTCGTGATGCCGGGAGCGCTCAGCTCGACCAGGCCGAGCGGGTGCGAGAACGTGATGTCGGCAGCGTCACCGATCACGGGCGCCAGCGCTTCGACCATGTCGGCGCTGGTGCGCCCGGGTGCGCGGACCAGCAGCTTCACCGCGGGCTCCGTGAGCAGATCGGCACGGTCGACGATCGCGCCGGCCGCCTCCGGCCAGGCGTGCACGTACCCGACGTCGGCGAGGAACGGCAGCTCCTCGTCGTAGCCGCCCTTCCCGACCCGTTCGACGGCCAGGCCGCATTCCGGCAGTGTCGCCAGCACTGCCGCACCGAGCTCGGCCAGCCGCGCCGCGGACAGCGTGTGGTCCCACACGATCCGATCCTCGACGGCGTCGTAGAGGATCGCGCCGTTCGCGCACACCGCAAGCCGCACCTCGGGAAGCTGCGCGGCGACGGGTGGCACCCAGCGCGGCGGACGCCCCGTGACCAGCAGGAACGGCACCCCGCGCGCCACCACCCGCGCGATCACCTCGGCGGTGCGCCGGCTCACCCGCTCGTCGTCGCCGAGCAGGGTGCCGTCGACGTCGGTGGCCACGAGCCGGGGAGCCTGCACACCATCAGCCTACGGACCAAGGGGTGTCTGACGGACCGCCAGACACCCCTTAGCCGAACTGCAGCGACCGCTTTGCCAGCCCGTACCAGTAGCCGTCGACGACCATCCGCCCCGGACCGTCGTCCGCGCTCGCGCCGAGCGTGACGAACAGCGGCGCGAAGTGCTCGGTGCGCGGGTGCGCCAGGCGCGCGGCCGGGGCGGTGTGGGCGAAGTCGAGCACCGCGTCGACGTCGTTCGCGGCGAGCGCCTCCGCGCCCCACGCGTCGAACTCGCGCGACCACGTCGGCGCCGGCCCGTCGGTGCTGCCGGACTCCTGCAGCGCGTGCAGGTTGTGCGTGAAGAAGCCGCTGCCGACGATCAGCACGCCCTCGTCGCGCAACGGGGCCAGGCGCCGGCCCAGCTCGTGCAGCCGCTGCGGATCGAGCGTGGGCATGGAGACCTGCAGCACCGGCACGTCGGCCGCCGGGAACATCTCCACCAGCGGCACGTACACGCCGTGGTCGAGCCCGCGCGCGGGCTCGTCCCGGACCGGTGTGCCGACGAGCTTGCGCACCCGCTCAGCCAGCTCGGGAGCACCCGGCGCCGGGTAGGCGACACGGTAGTAGTGCTCCGGGAAGCCCCAGAAGTCGTAGGTCAGCGGCACGGTGGTGGTGGCGCCGACGGTGAGCGGCGCGTCCTCCCAGTGGGCCGAGACGACCAGGATCGACGTGGGCCGCGGCAGCTCGGCCGACCACGCGGCGAGCTGACCGGGCCAGATCGGGTCGTCGGCCAGCGGGGGCGCACCGTGGCTGAGGTAGAGCGCAGGCATGCGGGACACGAGAGCCTCCATATGTGAACTCTCAACAATAGTAGCGTCCGTTCCGGGGTTGCGGCCGAACGTCAGCAAAGCCACTTTCAGGACGGATTCGGTCCTGAAAGTGGCTTTGCTGACAACCCCGCGAGCGCTGCTATGCGGGGGGCTTTGCCGGCATCAGGAGCAGCAGCGCGTGCTCGCTGCGGATCGTCAGGGGGCTCACGGGGCCGGCGAACTCCAGCACCGCCGCCTCACCGGCCGCGTCCAGCGCCTCGCGCAGGAACTCGCGGTCGATCCACATGGCCTCCGGGCCGGCGTCCAGCAGCGCGAAGTCGCGGAGCTTCCCGCCCGCCCCTTCCCGCCGCTCGGCGGCCGGCGCCTGCACCGCCGCCCGCGCCTCGGCCGCCGGCGCCGACAGCCGACCCGGAGTGGTGGGGAGCAGCCCGCGGTAGTCGGGGAACGGCTCGGTGGCCAGCTCCCCGGCGACCGTCCCGGACGCCACGGTGACCCGGATCAGGCCGCCGTCGACCAGCAGCTCGGCCTCTCCCGGCCCGCTGAGCAGTCCGAGCACGGCGTCGACCAGCGCCACCGGCACGAGCGCGGCGGTGGCCGGCCCGGACACCTCGGCGGCGACGTCGACGGTGGCGAGCCGGTAGCGATCGGTGGCGACGGCCGTCACCACCTCGCCGATGTCGAGCAGCACCCCGTGCAGGGCGGGCAGCTCGGGATCGTCCGACACGGCGTGCCGGACGGTGCGCAGGGCCGCCGCCAGTTCGGCGGCGGCGACGGTGGCGCGGGTGGTCTCCACGGGGTTCTCCTCGGGCTCGATCAGTGCATCGACCGTGGAGAGCACGCGCCGGGCGACGGCGAGATCGTGCTCGAGCGCCCGCAGGTGCGCCGCACACGCCTGCGCGACGGCGGCGCGGTCGTGCCGCACCCGCAGCACGGCCCGGATGCCGGCCAGCGACATCCCGGCCGCCCGCAGCGCCGCCACCAGCCGCGCGGCGCGCACCTGGTCGGCGGTGTACGAGCGGTAGCCGGTGCGCGGATCCACGCCGGCCGGGCGCAGCACCCCGGCCCCGTCGTAGAACCGCAGCGTGCCGACCGACAGGCCGGACGCCCGCGCCGTCTCACCGATCCCGTGCATGCTCTCCACGCCGTTCACCGTGGGGCCTCCACCACATCGAGGGTCAAGCTCTCAGACGCGGATGATCTGCAGCCCGCCGATGCCCTCCACCGGGCCGAAGTCGGAGTCCTGGGTCACGACGGGCATGCCGCGCGACGCCGCGGTGGCTGCGATCCACAGGTCGTTGCCCTTGATCTTGCGGCCGCCCCTCCCGAGGGTCACTCGCATGAGTGCCCACATTCGGGCCACGGACTCGTCGACGCCGATGAGCTCGATCTCATTCACCCGACGGAGGGTGCCCATGCGGATCGATCGGGACTCGGTGGTCGACGCAGCCAGTACCCCGGCCTCCAGCTCGGCGAGGGTCACCACCGAGATCGCCGACTCGTCGGGCAACGCGTCCACGTCGATCGAACGACCACTCTCGAAAGCGACGAACACGCTGGTGTCGAGCAGACCTCTCACCTGATCGGTCCGAGATCGTCGGTCGTATCGCCTGCGATCCACTCGAGGTCGTCGCGGAGCCCGGGATCGGCCTGAGTGTCGCGGAGCAACGCGATGAGGTCGGCGCGACGGATCCAGCTTCGCCCGCCGCGCTGAACCGGCACGAGTTCCGCCACCGGCCGACCGTTCACCGTGACGGTGACGCGCTCGCCCGCTTCAACCCGGCGCAGGACACCCGCGGTGTCGTTCCGCAGATCACGTGACGCGATCTCACCCATGCGACAACCGTAGCATTTGTGCTACAGGCGGTCAGATGATCGCGACCGCGACGACCGTGCCGATCGCGATCTGCGCTGCGGCGATCACCCACGCCTGGGGCAGCAGCGTCTCGGACTTCAGCACGGCACCCACGTCGATGCCGGTGACCCACTCCAGGATCCGGACGGCCGCGACCTGCGCGATGATCCCGACCAGCCCGAAGATCAGGGTCTCCAGCAGGCCCTCCAGCAGGGTGCCCGACGACACCGAGATGGCCGTCACGATCACGAACGCCATCCCGAGCATCCCGGAGGCGGTGACGAGCACCGAGCCGGGGTTGCCGGTGCGGACCATGCGGTTCAGCGGGCCCGGCGTGGTGACGTCCACGGCCCAGAACCCGATCAGGATCAGCAGCAGGCCGAGCAGCGCGTACAGCAGGATCGCGCCGATCCCGGTGCCGATCAGACCGAAGAAGCCCGGACCGATCACGGTCTGGTCCACGGAAACCTCCAGGGGGAGCTCAGGATTGCGGTATCAGGCTTGCGGGATGCGGTGGGGGACGAACGCCGCGCCGTCGTCGGTCACCAGGCCGGCGGTCTCGCGGATGCCGAGACCGGCCGCGGTGTCGCCGACGACCCAGGCGCCGAGAGCGGGACGGTAGCCGTCGAACTCGGGCAGCGGGGCGAAGAGCTGGTAGACGTAGCCCTCCTCGCCGTACACACCACCCGTCTGGTGCTCCATGCCGGGAGCGACGATCGAGATGTTGGCGCCTTCGCGCCCCAGCCGCGGCTTGCGGACGTACTCGGTGAGCAGGCCGGGCTGGTCGAGGAAGGCAGGCAGCAGGTTGGGGTGGCCGGGGTGCATCTCCCACAGCACCGCGAGCAGCGCCTTGTTCGACAGGATGGCTTTCCACAGCGGCTCGACCCACAGTGTGCGCGGCAGGTTGCGCAGCACGTGCTTGCCGAAGTCGTCGGTGATCATCCACTCCCACGGGTAGAGCTTGAACACCGTGGAGATGGTGGCTTCCTCGAGATCGGTGAACCGGTCGAGGGTGACGTCCCAGCCGATGTCCTCGATGGCGAGCCCGACGGTGTCGAACCCGGCCTCGGCCGCGGTTTCCTGCAGGTAGCTGACGGTGACGTGGTCCTCGCCGGAGGTGTCGGCGCCGGACCACGTGAAGTACACCTCGCCCGAGGGCAGCCGGCCCTTCAGCGTGCGCCAGCGCTCGACGAGCTGCTCGTGCAGCGAGTTCCACTGGTCGTCGCCGGGATGGGTGTCCTTGAGCCAGTTCCACTGCAGGATCGACGCCTCGAGCAGCGTGGTCGGGGTGTCGGCGTTGTACTCCAGCAGCTTGGCCGGTCCGCCGCCGTCGTAGCGCAGGTCGAACCGCCCGTAGACGTGCGGATCGGAGCGCTTCCAGGAGGCGGCGACGGCTTCCCACGCGTACTCGGGGATCGCGAAGTCGCGGAACCGCTCCGCCGTGACGACGTGGTCGACGGCCTCCAGGCACATCGAGTGCAGCACCTCGACGTCGGCCTCCAGCGAGAGCACCTCGTCCATCGAGAACGTGTAGTGCACCGACTCGTCCCAGTACGGCCGGTCCCCGCCGCCGATGCCGCGGCCGGGAGTGCCGTAGACCATCCCCTGCTCGCGGACCGTGGCTTCCCAGTTCGGCCGCGGGGTGCCGGTGTGCCGTTCCATGTTCGACCCGTCCGGCTCAGCTGCCGCTGGAACTGCCGCCGGAGCTGGAGCCCAGCCCGCCGCGCGTGGAGGTGCCGCTGTTGCTGCTGCCCAGCGACGGGCCGCTGTTCGACGAGGACGACGCCGACGACGACTTGCTGCCACCGGAGATCGTGCGGCCGGACGTGTAGGTCTTCACCTTGGTGGTGTCCTTCGGGACGACGGTGGTGCCGCCGCTGACCCGCTGGCCGAGGTTGCCCGATCCGCCGTAGGTGTAGTGGTACTGGCGGCCGCCACCGCCGATGAAGACCGGGTACGCGTGGCCGCCGTAGTAGCCGCCGGACGAGTAGCCCGAGGAGTTCGAGCTGCCGGCCAGCGGGGTGACGCAGTTGTCGTCCTCGACGATCACGCCCTCGTCGTCGGTGCAGCGGGCGGTCTCGTCGCCGGAGCTGGAGATGAGGTAGCCGATGCCGACGACGGCGGCCAGTCCGACGGTGACGCCCGCGCCGATCATGACCCGCTTGCGCACCTTGCGCTTGCGCGCGGTCTCCTCGTCGGTGCGCTGCTGCTCCTCGGCCGCACGCTTCTCGGCCTGCTCGCGCGCCTTGCGCTCGGCCAGCGTGGGTTCGCGGGGCGTGGTGTTCTCGTCCTGGAAGCGCATGCCACCCGGCCGCTGCTCCGGCTCGGGCCCTGGACCCTCACCCACCGGACCCTCACTCACCTGCACACCTCCCCTTGATCTCCACTGCAGCAGGCACCGTACCGGCTGACCGGCAGGACCGGTCCCGTCGTCCGGATCGCCGACCAACCGACGCTCGATCGTGACGTTCGCAGCACACGGCCTACCGATGGCCGCTCGGCCGGCGGGTCGCCGCGGATCTGCGCCACCCCGACCGGGCAAGATGTTGACCGCCATGACTCGCACCCTCACCGCTCCAGGCCGGGCGGATGCTCCCCTTCAGACGACCGGCCGGCACGGGGTCCCCGTCCCCGTGCGCCCTGCGCCGTCCGTCCAACCGGCCAAGCTGCCGGAGCCGCGGATCGTGCGCCGGATCGTCGCGGGCGTGCTGGTCGGCGCCCTGACGATGTTCGGTGTCGCGGCGCTGGACTCGCTGGCCGGCGCGCAGGTCCCCGTGCTGGGCACCCTGGCCTCCCTGCCGATCCCCGAGAGCGAGCGCGGCGGCGCGATCGACTCCGTCGCCCCGCCGCCCACCCCGGGCACGTGCCTGAGTTGGGGAAGGCCCGACGCCGCCGACGCGTCCGTCGTCGACTGCGGGCAGCCACACCTCTTCGAGCAGGCCGGTTCGGTCACGCTCACCGACCAGGCCGCGCTGCCCGACGACCGGAAGTGGCGCCAGCTCGTCACCGAGCGGTGCACGCCGGTCGTGCAGCAGTACCTGAACAACACCTTCGACCCGGGCGGCCGGTTCCGCATCGGCGCGTTGAAGCCGTCGAAGGCGAAGTGGGACGACGGCGACCGGGAGCTGCGCTGCGGTCTGCAGAGCTCGTCCAAGTCGGGCGCGCTGTTCCCGATGGCCGGCAAGGCCGCCGAGGGCGACCAGTCCAACGTGCAGCAGCCCGGCACCTGCCTGGCGGTCGACGGGCGCACCGTCGGCGACCCGATCGACTGCGCCGGCCCGCACGCCGTGGAGACCGTGGGCATCGTCGACCTCGGTGAGAAGTTCAAGGACAAGGACAAGTTCCCGGCGGTCGGCGACCAGGACTCGTTCCTGCAGGGCGAGTGCGCCAAGCGCGCCGGCGAGTACGCCGGCAGCGCCGACGTGATCGCGCAGAAGAAGCTCACCGTCTACTGGGACAACCTCACGGAGGAGTCCTGGAAGGCCGGCTCGCGCAAGGTGAACTGCAACCTGGCGGCGCTGCTGCCCGACCGCAGCGGCTTCGCGCCCGTCACCGGCTCGGTCAAGGGCGCGGTCGACGTCGGCAACCAGCCGGCCCCGCCGGCGCAGAACAAGCCGGGCCTCCCGGCCCAGCCGCCCGCCACCGACGGCCCGCCGTCCGACAGCCACCCGCCGGCCGAGGAAGAGCCGGAGAGCAAGCCCTCGACGACGCCGAGCGGCCCCGCGGAGACGTCGCCCCCGGCCGCCGGGCCGACCACCACGGCGCCCCCGCCCCTGGGCGGTCTGTGAGCCTCGACCTGCCCCGGCGGCAGTTCGAACGGCTCGTCTCCGAGGCGCTCGACACCATCCCGCCCGAGCTGACGGCAGCGATGGACAACGTCGTCGTGCTCGTCGAGGACCGGCACCCCGAGGAGCCCGAGCTGCTCGGCCTGTACGAGGGGGTGGCGCTCACCGAGCGCACCTCCGACTACGGCGGGGTGCTGCCCGACCGCATCACCGTCTACCAGGACGCGATCTGCGACATCTGCGCGGACCTCGACGAGGTGGTGCACGAGGTGGCGGTCACCGTCGTCCACGAGGTGGCGCACCACTTCGGCATCGGTGAGGACCAGCTGCACGAGCTCGGCTGGGGCTGAGCGGATCAGGGGCTGAGCGGATCAGGGGCTGAGCGGATCAGTCCTGGATCAGCCCCGACTCCACGGCCCGGCGGATCTGCTCCTCGCCCGCCGCGGTGCCGCTGTACCCGTCGTGCCAGTCCCACCACTCGTACGGCTTCGTCTGCGGGTAGCCCTCCGGTGAGTCCTCCCACTCCTCCTGGCGGCCGAGCGCAGTCATGTCGAGGTAGGCCCAGGCGCTCCCCAACGCCTCGTCGCCGCGGTTGTTGATGAAGTACGTGCGGAACACGCGGTCGCCGTCCCGGATGAACGCGTTGGTGCCGTGCCACTGGTCCACGCCGAAGTCGACGTCGAACTCGGCGTCGTTGCCGGGGAGCATCGTGTACCAGGGCATCGTCCAGCCCATCCGCGCCTTGACGCGCTCGATCTCCGGCTGCGGCGCGCGCGACACGTAGGCGAGCGTGGTGTCGCGGGCGTTCAGGTGCGCGACGTCGGCGACCTGGTCGGCCATCATCGAGCAGCCGACGCACGCGTGCTCTGGCCAGCCGTGCACGCCGGGCTCGAAGAACGCCCGGTAGACGATCAGCTGCCGGCGGCCCTCGAACAGGTCGAGCAGGCTCGCTCGGCCACGCGGGCCCTCGAACTCGTACTCCTTCTCCACGGCCAGCCACGGCATCCGCCTGCGCTCCGCGGCCAGCGCGTCACGGGCGCGCATCAGCTTCTTCTCCTTCACGAGCAGCTGCTGGTGCGCCGACTCCCATTCGTCCTTCGAGACGATCTGTGGCGTCTTCATCGTCATACCCATCCGGCTTCCCTTGAATAGCAACTAATCAGTTGCTACTTCAAGTTATAGCAGCCAGATGGTTGCGTCAAGGCGGAGCTACTCGGCCGGGCCACCCGCGGCGACGTCGCCCGGCTGGGGGACGGTCTCGTCGACCGACTCCAGCTCCCACCCGTCATCGGTCGGGGACAGGACCACGATGCCGGTGTTGGGCAGGTATCCCGGCAGCGTCGCCCGCCCGGCCAGCGCGGCGGCGACGATGCGGATCGCACCGCCGTGGCTGACCAGCACCACGGTGCCGGACGCGTCCTTCGTGATCTGCTCGATGACGGGCCGGAAGCGGGCGAACACCTCGGTCGCCGATTCGCCGCCGGGCAGTCGGGCTTCCGGGTCGCCGGCCTCCCAGGCCAGCTCGATCTCGTAGAACTTCTCGCGCGCGGGCTCGTCGGCGCGGTCCTCGAGGTCGCCGACGTACAGCTCGTGCACGTCGTCGACGACGGTGACGTCGAGGCCGTGCGCGGCGGCGACGGGTGCCGCCGTCTGCTGGGCGCGGACCGCGGTCGAGGCGTAGACGGCGGTGACGTCCATCGTGGCCAGCCGCGCGCCGAGCGCCTGCGCCTGCGCCTGGCCCAGGTCGGTCAGCGGATCACCAGGGGGCCGGGTGGACAGGCGTTTGGCCACGTTGGCGGACGTCTGGCCGTGCCGGGCGAGGACGAGCTTCACGTTCCGTCGCCTCCCGCCCGCAGCGATTCGACCCAC
Organism: uncultured Actinomycetota bacterium; assembly: GCA_963727745.1. Taxonomy (GTDB): domain Bacteria; phylum Actinomycetota; class Actinomycetes; order Mycobacteriales; family Pseudonocardiaceae; genus Pseudonocardia. Next base: position 680,831 of record CAVSHL010000009.1, on the reverse strand, counting down.
GCCCAGGAATCGGCGAACGCTCGGTCGTCGCCCATGCCGAGCGGCAGGACGGTCCGTGCGGGCGCCTGCTGGCCGGCGCCGTTGCCGGCGCGCGGGTAGGAGCCGAGGAAACGCACGCGGTCGCAGCGCCGGTGCAGCGCGGCCAGCGCCTCGCCGATGGCCGGCTCCGCGACGTGCCCGGTGCAGTCGAGGTGGAACCAGTACTCGGCGTGCCGGTCCTTGATCGGCCGGGACTCGATGCGCGTGAGGTCGATGCCGCGCACGGCCAGCTCGGTGAGCACGCCGAGCAGGGCGCCGGGCACGTTCTCGGTGGTCGCGGCGATCGTGGTGCGGTCGTGCCCGGTCGGCGCCGGCAGCGAGCCTGGGCGGCGCACCAGCGCGCACCGGGTGACGGCGCCGGAGTTGTCGGCGACGTCGTCGGCGAGCACGTCGAGGCCGTGCAGCTCGGCGGCCAGCGGAGCGGAGACGGCGGCGTCGATCTCGCCGCGCGCCACCTGCGCGGAGGCCTCCGCCGTCGAGGTCGACATGAGCACCTGCGCGTCGGGCAGGTGCTCGGCGATCCAGCCGCGGGTCTGGGCGATGCCGTGCGGGTGCGACGCGATGGTGCGCACGTCGCCGGCCTTGGCGCCGGGGCGCACGAGCACCGCGAACCGGGGCGCGACCAGCGCCTCCCGCACGATGACCAGCGGCGGATCGGCGACCAGCCCGTCCAGCACGGCGGGGACGGCGCCCTCGACGGTGTTCTCGATCGGCACGCATCCCGCGTCGACGCTGCCGTCGCGGACGGCGGCGAGGACGGCCGGGCTGCCGTTGCACGGCACCAGCTCGGCCCCGTCGGCCTCGGGCAGGGAGCGCAGCGCCTGCTCGGTGAAGGTGGCGCGTGGGCCGAGGAAGGCGATCCTCGGGGCCGGCAGGCCCGACGAAGGAGGGCCGGGGTGGGTATGGCCAGTCATCGGCCGGCCAATAGCCCCAGCCCGGCCAGCCGGGCGCCGGGCACGGTGTCGGCACCGAGCTCCACACCGCAATGCGCTAGCAGCTGGCGCACGCCGGTGACGGCCCGTTCCGACAGCTCGCCCAGCTCTGCGGCCAGCGCGTCGGGGTCGGTGCTGTCGAGCGCGCCGCGGACGTCACCGCCGGCGAGCGCCCTGGCCACGGCGACGACGAGGTTGAGGAGGCCGTGCGGGGCGATGCCCGAGCTCTCGGGACGCACCATCTCCGCCACCCCGAGTGTGGTGAACCCGCTGCCGGACTCGACGGCGACCTGGACGAACTTCTCCACGTCGGCGTTGTCCGGCACGTCCGACATCCGCGGACCGCCGACGCGCAGCTTCGGCGTGCAGCCGTGCTCGGCGACCCGGCGCACGGCCTCGAGCCACGCGGCGGTGCCGGACTCGTCGCCGGACTGCGGCCGGCGCGGCTCGACGACGGGAACGACGTCCTCGGGCACGAACTCCGAGACGCGCTCCAGCCAGACGTCGTCGACGTCGGGTGGTGCGGCGGTCTCGACACTGCGCGGTGTCAGCAGGTTCGGCCGCGACAGCACGGTGGACAGCGCCTTCGGCACGGCCCCGAGGCCGGTGTCGACCACGAGGGAGATGTCGACGGGCCGGTCGAAACCGCGGCGGGTGAGGTCGGCGACGAGCTGCGGCAGCCGCGACACCGGGCAGACGAGCTGCCCCACCATGCCGCCGTAGCGGCTGTCGCGCGCTGCGAGATAGCGCTCGACCACGTCCTCGACAGGCTCCACCGTGGCGCGTGGGCGCAGCAGAGCGGTGTCGTCGACAAGGTGGGCGAACAGCGGCGGAATGCCGATCGCGCCCGTACCGTCCGCCGTCACGGACCAAGACGCTAACCGGTCGCTTCCGGGCGTGATGCAACACCCCTGGACACCCGAGAGAATCTCAAAGTAGCTTAGGCTCACCTAATCAGGAGGTGGACGTTACGTTGAGTGCGACCCGAACGCGTCGGCCACCGGCGCCGACCGGCGCCGAGCGAGCTCGCAGCATCGCCGCCCGGGGCGGCGAAGCCAGCATCGTCGGCACCGGCGGCGCTCCGGCCGTGCCTCTCGTGCACCACGTGCGCGCCGACGGCTCCACCGCCATGCTGCTCGCCGACGACGACCTGCTGCTGGACCGCGTCCGCGACGCCGGCAGCACCGGCTACCCGGTGATGCTCGAGCTCACCGACCGCGCCCCGGTCGACCTGCGCGAACCCGTCCGCGCCCTGCTGTGGATCACGGGCATGCTGCGCATGCCCACTCCGTTCTGCGCCCGCCGGATCGCCGTCGGCATGGCCGAGGCCCGCCCGCACCCGCGCCTGCTCGACCTCGGGCACGGCGCCACGCTCGTCCGGCTCGACCCCGGATCAGCCGTGCTCTCCGACGCCGAGGGCACCGCTGCGCTCGCCCCCGTCGATCTCGCGGCCGCCGCGCCCGACCCGTTCTGCCGCTACGAGACGAAGTGGCTGGCCCACCTGGAGAGCGCGCACTCCGACGTCTTCGAGGCGCTGCACCGGCACCTGCCCACACCGCTGCGCGACGACCGCTCCGCCCGCATCCGCCCGCTCGGCCTCGACCGGTTCGGGCTGCGCCTGCGCGTGGAGACCGCCGAACGCGACCACGACGTCCGGCTCGCGTTCGCCGCCGAGGCACTGACCATCGACGACCTGCGCGAGGAGATGGGCAAGCTCGTCGGCTGCCCGTTCGGTGCGGGGAAACGTTCTGCCTGAGTACGGCGCGTTCTACGCAGCGGCGAGAGGGCTGCGGCCTTCGTGCACCCTCGCCGTGACGCGGCGCTCGGCGAAGAACGAGGCGAACGGGATGGTGCCGGCGAGGAGCACGACGAGCGCGTCGACCGGCTTCCACCGGCAGCGCTCGGCGAGCAGCAGCGTGACCACGATGTAGATCATGTACAGGAAGCCGTGGCCGACGCCGACGATCGCGGTGAGTCCCGGCTGGCCGAAGAAGTACTTCAACGGCATCGCGACGAGCACGAGCACGAGCAGCACCACACCGGTGATCCAGGCCATCACGCGGTAGGCGCGCAGTGCGGTGTCGGTGCTCAACATTGGCGACACGCGGGTCTTACCTTCCCTCACGGGCGGCGTCTCGCTCGGCGATCTCCGCCAGCCTCTGGTTGTAGGCGGCGAGCCGCCGGTCGTCGGGGTCCTCGTCGTCGAACGTCGGGACGACGGTGGCGGGCCGGGGCCTGAACGGCGACGGCGCGTCCGGCACGGGCTGGGCGGCTGCGGCCGGAACCGGGACGGGTTCGGGCTCGATCTCCGCGACGGGCTGCTCGGCGAGCTGCGCGGCCTCCATGCGCAGCATCCGCCACCACATGACGCCGAAGAACACGGCGAAGAGCGGCCACTGCAGGCCGTAGCCGACGTTGAGCGCGCTCCCCATCGCCTCGCCGGCGCGGTGCCACTGCCATGCGGCGAGGAACCCGCACGTGACCATGGCGCCGAGCGTGAGCAGGTGCCACAGCATCCACCGGGGGGTGAAGATCAGCCGTCGCACGCGTCCACGATACGCGGCCGGTAGCGTTCGGTGCCGTGAGCGGGCCCGATTCCAGTGTGCTCCGCCGGTGGCTCGTCCCGGCCCGGCCCGGCACGGTGGCGGTGCTCACCGATCCGCGGGAGCGGCGGTTGGCCGCCACCGAGATCCTGGTCGTCCTGACGGTGACGCTGGGACTGCGCGGGCTCTCCAGCGGCCTGTCGCTGATCGACGCGGCGCTGCAGCCGGTGCCGCTGAGCCAGCAGCAGGTGGCGCTGAACGCTCCGGCGTCGCAGGCCGACCTGGTGGATCTGGCGTTCCAGCTGGTGCGGGTGCTGCAGCTCGTCGGGTGGGGTGCGCTGGGGGCGTACCTGCTGGTGCGGGCCGGGTTCGCGCTGCGCGCCGTCGGCCTCGACGCGACCCGCCCGGGCCGCGACACGGCCGCCGCAGCGGGGATGGCCGCCCTGATCGGGGTGCCGGGCCTCGGCCTCTACCTGATCGCGCTGAGCCTCGGGGTGTCGCTGAACATCGCGCCGTCGCTGCTGGGCGACACGTGGTGGCGCGTGCCCGTACTCGTCGCGTCGGCCACGGCGAACGCGTGGGCCGAGGAGGTGGTGCTGCTGGGCTACCTGCTGACCCGGCTGCGTCAGCTCGGGTGGTCGGAGAACAAGGCGCTGCTCGTGCAGGCGCTCGTCCGCGGCGCGTACCACCTGTACCAGGGGCTGGGCGGCTTCGTCGGTAACGTGGTGATGGGGCTGGTCTTCGGTCGGTTCTGGCAGCGCACCAACCGGTTGTGGGCGCTGGTGATCGGGCACACCCTGATCGACGTGGTGGCGTTCCTGGGTTATGCCCTGCTGGCGGGGCACGTGAGCTGGTTGCCGTGATGCGGGTCCGAGGGGACACGATGCGAGGTACGACGGCAGGGTTGGTGATCGCCGCGGTCGCGGCGGTCGCCGGATGCGCGGTGCCGATCACCGGCACGCCGACGGCGTCCCCCGCTGCCGCGTCGACGAGCACCGGCTCCGCGAGCGTCCCGGACGCGCCGCAGGAGGACCTCCGGTGGACCACGGTGACCGACGGCGCCACCGGCACCACCGTCGTGCTGCCGGCGCCGGCCAACCCGGAGCAGAAGCAGCTGCCCAACGCCGATCCGGCGCTGCCGCTCGTGTCGGCAACGCTCTACCAGGCCGCCACGACCAGTTCCGGCACCGTCCAGTTGATCATCATCCAGCGGGCGCCGAACGGCGTGTTCGACCACGCACGCGAGGTGCAGACGGTCGTCGACGGGCTCAAGGGCACCCTCACCGAGAACAAGCCGGTCACGGTCGACGGGCACTCGGGGGTCGACTACACGATCACCTACAACGCGCAGACGTCAGGCAAGCCGTCGGTGGTGCACACCCGGTTCGTCGAGGCGAAGGCCTTCGCGGTCCGGCTGACCACGCGCGGTGTGAACAAGGACCCGGCCACGGTCGCCGCGGTGCACGAACGCGTGGCCGGCAGCCTGAAGGTGCCGGCCCCCTGACCAGGGCCGACGTCACACACCGAGCGCGGTCGGCACACATGCTGCAGCGTGTGTGAGGTCCACGAACGGTGTGTGACGACCCCTTCTAGCGCAGAGTGATCTGCTTGCCCGCGATCACGTCGCGGGCGCGGCGCTCGGCGTCGGTGAGCGGGGTGTCGGTGGCCAGTGCGGTGTCGAGCCGCTGCGCGAACGCGGCCACGGCGTCGCCGTGCTCCTTGGCGTGCAGTTCGCGGTCCACGTCCCACACCGGTACGAGGAGGCCGTGCGCCCGGAACGATCCGGCGTACTTGGTGCCCTCGCCGAGGGTGAGCTCGCCCGCGGCCTGGAGCCTCGCCAGCGCGGCGGTCAGCTCGGTCTCGGGCTCCGGCCGCACCCAGCGGATGTGCGCCTTGGTGCCGGTGTCGACCCAGTAGGCGCCGCGCACACCGTCGCCGCCGACGGCCTCGGTCGGCATGATGACGGCGTTGGCCCGCTCCAGCATCGCGGTGACCTCGGCCGTCGGCTCCTCGGTGGAGGCCGGCACCCACCAGCCGAAGTCGGGGTGCAGCGTGACGTCGAGGACGGCGTCGGCGTCGAGCACGTCCTGCATGCGCACGAGGTCGCCGGCGACGGCCGGTGCGACGACCGGCAGCGACGTGCCGGCCTCGGCGTCGAGGGCCCAGCGCAGTGCGCGGGCGAGGTCGGCGGACAGGTCGCCGGAGCGGGTCTGCACCTGCAGGCCCAGCAGCACCTCACCGGTGTCGCGCACCAGCGCCGCGGAGGCACCGGGCAGCACGGTCGTGATCATCACTGGGCGCTCGGCCGCTTCGCGCAGCGGCAGCGGTGCGGTGGCCGACGGCAGGAACTCCCGCATCGCGACCAGGTCGGGCTCGATCGCGAGCCCTACGAACGGGCGGGTGACGATGACGTCGTCGCCGGCACCGTGGCAGGCCTTGTAGCGCTTGCCGGAGCCGCACGGGCACGGGCGACGGGGGTTCTCGCCGGCTGCCGCCTCGGATCGGGCGGCGCGGTCGCGTGTCTTCTTCGCCATGGTGTCGAGAAGGGTAGCGACGGAGTGGATGATGATTCGTCGTGGTCCCGTTCGATCCGCGTGACGAGGCGTTCCTCGCCGACCCGTACCCGACGTTCGCCGAGCTGCGCGCGCAGGCGCCGGTGCACGTCCATCCGCTGCTGGGCATGCCGGTGGCGGTGTCGCACGCCGCGTGCTCACAGGTGCTGCGCGGTCGCGATCTCGGCCGGATCTGGGCGGACGCCCAGCCGGCCGACGCGTTCACCGCGTTCAACCTGCTGCACCGCAACTCGTTGCTGGAGCAGGAGGGGCCGTCGCACGCGCGGTTGCGCGGGCTGGTGGCCGGCGCCTTCAACCGCGGCCACACGGCCCGGTTGGCACCGTGGGTGTCGGCGCTGGCCGAGCGGCTCGTCGGGGATCTCGCGGCCGCGATCGACGCCGACGGCTCGGCCGACCTGATGGCGACGGTCGCTGCGCCGCTGCCCGTCGAGGTGATCGGCGAGCTGCTCGGGGTGCCGGAGCCGGCCCGTTCGCTGCTGCGCGGCTGGTCGAACGCGATCGTGACGATGTACGAGCCCGACCCGGGTGCGCCGCGCCGGGCGGCGGCCGAGCAGGCGGCGCAGGAGTTCGTGGCCGAGCTGCGGGCGTTCGCGGCGCAGCGGGCCCGCCGACCGGGCAACGACCTGGTCTCCGACCTCGTGGCCGCCGACCTCGATCCCGACGAGCTGGTCGGCACGGCGGCGTTGCTGCTGATGGCGGGGCACGAGGCCACCGTCAACGCCGTCGGCAACGGGGTGTTGGCCCTGCTCACCCATCGCGACCAGTGGGACCGGCTGCTGGCCGATCCCGGGCTGGACGGGCGGTGCATCGAGGAGCTGATCCGGTTCGACGCGCCACTGCAGCTGTTCGAGCGCACGGCGGTGGTCGACACCGAGGTGGCCGGGCACCCGGTGCCGGCCGGCACGAAGATCGCGGCGCTGCTCGGCGCGGCAGCGCGCGATCCCGCGGCCGTCGACCGGCCGGACGAGCTGGACGTGGGCCGGCACCCGAACCTGCACCTGGGATTCGGGGCGGGCGTGCACTACTGCCTGGGTGCGCCGCTGGCCCGGCTGGAGGTGGCGGCCATCCTGGCCGCGTTGCGGGCGCAGCTGCCGGACCTGGAGCTCGCCGCACCACCGTCGCGGCGGCCCGACTTCGTCATGCGGGGACTGCGGGAACTGCGGGTGACGCGACGCTGACCAGCACCTCGCGCCGTGCAGCCCGGAACGGGCCGAGCAGCCGCGTGATGTGCGTGATGAATCGCGCAAGCAGGGCCGCGGACACGGTGGCGACGAGGTCGACGACCGCGTGCAGCACCACCCCGTCGGCGCGGGCCTGAACGCCGGGCAGGAACAGCCAGCCGATCGCGAACGCGGCGAGCACCCCGCCGACGACCCAGCTGATCCACCAGGCGAGCAGCAGCCTCGACGGGCGCGGGCGTGCCTCGACGGGCCGCTCGAGCACGGCGTGCTCGATCTCGGCCAGCACCGACCCCGGCACGACCAGGTTCCACCCCGGCACGACCCAGCCCAGCAGGACCGCACGGGGACTGCGCGCCGGCGCCACCTCGGCCCACTCGGCAGCGGCCTGGTTGGCCCGCAGCGTCCAGAGGACGGTCGCGAGTCCGGCCACGACGGCCAGCACCGGCGCCACCACCCCGGCGGCGGCGACGAGCGCGTCGGAGGCCGCCACCGCGGCCGGGGCGAGCGCCTCGTCGCGGCTCTGCAGGAGCAGCACGTAGCGCCAGACCTCCGCACCCGCCGCGATCAGCGCGACGACCGCGGTGGCCCACAGCAGCGGTACGACGGTGCCGGCGAGCGCGCGGGCGGCGTAGAGGGCCGACGGCGGTTCGGGCGCGTCGCCGTCGGGATCACGCCACGGTGCGGCCGGGAAGCCCCAGCGCGGGATCCACCGGTAGGCCGGCGCACCACGGTACGGCGACCGCGGCAACCGGGGCGGCGCCGGCGGGTACACCGATGCCGGCGGGGTGGCGACCCACTCCAGCGGTGCGGTGACCAGGTACCGACCGCACCCCGAGCAGTACGGACCGGCCGATCCGACGTGCCCGCAGTACCGGCAGCGCACCCGCCGCTCCGCCATCGGTGACCCCGGCCTAGACGACCGTCGGGTCGGCGCCGGGCACCTCGCCCACCATCGGCCGGCCCGTCGCCTGCCAGGCCTGCATTCCGCCGTCGACGTTGATCGCGGTGTGGCCCTGCTGGACCAGGTACGCCGTGACGCGCGCCGACCGGCCGCCGGACCGGCAGATCACGTACAGCGGATCGGCATCGGGCAGCTCGCCGAGCCGGGCGGTGAGCTCGCTCATGGGGAGGTGCTGCGCGTCGGGGGCGTGCCCGGCGGCCCACTCGCCGGCCTCCCGGACGTCGAGCAGCACAGCGTCGTCGGGCAGCTGGAGCACCTCGACGGCGGGGACAGGACCGGTCATGCGCCCGATCCTGCCACGCGCCACATATCGGCCCGGTGAACAACCACCTCACACAGCATCGGGCCCGTTCACACACGTTCGGACGTGTGTGAACGGGCCCAACGGTGTGTGACGTGGGGTGTCAGACCCGGATCTCGTCCGGCCGCGCCTTGACGGTGCCCTTCTCCGCGCCGGCCCCGGTGAGCGAGCGGACCTCCATCTCGGCGTACTTCGCGGCGTCCACCTTGCGGCGGGCACCGACGAAGGTGCCGAGGATCCCGAGCAGGAAGGACGCGGGGATGGAGATGATGCCGGGGTTGTCGAGCGGGAAGAAGTGGAAGTCCACGCCCTGGATCATCGACGCGCTGCGCCCCGACTCGGGATTGACCGGCTTGCCCGACACGGCGGGCGAGAAGACGATCAGCACGATCGAGATGATCAGGCCGCCGTAGATGGAGAACAGCGCCCCGGTGGTGTTGAACCGCTTCCAGAACAGCGAGTAGAGGATCGTCGGCAGGTTCGCCGACGCCGCGACGGCGAACGCGAGCGCCACGAGGAACGCGACGTTCTGCCCGTTGGCGATGATGCCGCCGCCGATGGCGACGAGGCCGATCACGAGCGCGGTCAGCCGGGCGACCCGCACCTCCTGGTCGGGTCGGGCGGCGCCGCGCTTCATCACGTTGGCGTAGACGTCGTGGGCGAAGGAGGCCGACGCGGTGATCGTCAGACCGGCGACGACGGCGAGGATCGTCGCGAACGCGATCGCCGACACCAGGCCCAGCAGGAGCTCGCCGCCGAGGCGTTCGGCCAGCAGCGGCGCGGCGTTGTTCTGGTTGGCCGCGGTGATGGTGCCCTTCGGCAGCAGCGCGGCGGCGCCGTAGCCCAGCACCAGCGTGAACAGGTAGAACATGCCGATCAGCCAGATCGCCCAGACCACCGAGCGGCGCGCCTCACGGGCGTTGGGCACGGTGTAGAAGCGCATCAGGATGTGCGGCAGGCCCGCGGTGCCGAGCACCAGTGCGAGGCCGAGCGAGATGAAGTCGATCGGGTTCTTGTACTGCAGCCCCGGCTCGAGCACGGCCGTACCGGCCGGGCTGTTCCGCGCGGCGTCGCCGAGGATCTGCGACAGGTTGAACCCGTACTTGCCGAGCACCCACGCGGTGATCACCGCGGCGCCGAGCAGGAGCAGCACCGCCTTCGTGATCTGGACGTACGTGGTGCCCTTCATGCCGCCCACCAGCACGTAGACGACCATGAGGGCGCCGACGACGGCGATGACGATGCTCTGCCCGAACTTGTCGGTGGGCGGGATCTGCAGCAGCAGCGCGATCAGTCCGCCGGCGCCCGCCATCTGGGCGAGCAGGTAGAAGAACGAGACGACCAGGGTCGAGGTGGCCGCGGCGGCGCGCACCGGGCGCTGGCGCATGCGGAACGCCAGCACGTCGCCCATCGTGAACCGGCCGGTGTTGCGCAGCAGCTCGGCCACCAGCAGCAGTGCGACGAGCCACGCGACGAGGAAGCCGATCGAGTAGAGGAACCCGTCGTAGCCGGCGAGCGCGATGGCGCCGGCGATGCCGAGGAACGACGCTGCGGACAGGTAGTCACCCGCGATGGCGACACCGTTCTGGGTGCCGGTGAACGCGCGTCCTGCCGCGTAGTAGTCGTTGGCGCTGCGGTTGGTGCGGCTCGCCCGGTAGACGAACACCAGTGTGATCGCCACGAACACCAGGAAGATCCCGATGTTCAGCCCGACGTTGCCGATGGCCTGCTGCTCGGCCAGCACGGTGACCGTCACCGGCCACTCCCCTCGATGCGCTCGCGGAGCTGCTCGGCGAGCGGGTCGAGCCGGCGCTCGGCGTAGCGCACGTAGATCGTCGTGAGCGCGAAGGTCGACACGAACTGCAGCAGGCCGATCACCAGACCCATGTTGATGTTGCCGAGCACCCTGATCGCCATGAACTCACGGGCGTAGGACGCCAGCATGATGAAGGCGAGGTACCAGACGAGGAATCCGATGCTGGCCGGGAAGACGAACCGACGCAGTCTGCGGCGCAGCTCCCGGAAATCCGGACTGTCCTGGACGTCCTGGTACACCGTGCGTCGCGCACGTTCGCCGGTGGTGGTCATGCCGTCCCCTTCGGTGCCGGAACACGTGTCGAACATCAACATCTGTAGTGATGCGGCTACGCAGAGTACGCCGGTCGAGGTACCCCCCTTCCCCCGGGTGCGCCGCCTCACTCGGTGTCAATGGCCTCCACCCGGTCGTGGCCGAGTCCCAGCCGTTCGGGGGCGTGCATCTGGAGCATCACCTGTTCGGCGTCGCCAGGACGACGCCGCGCGGAGAGCAGACTGATCACGATCATCGTGAGGAACGCGGCCGGAACGCTGACGATGGCCGGCCGGTAGAGCAGCACACCCGTCCAGCCCGCACCTCCCCATCCGGCCAGGCTGGCGGCCACCGCACCGGCCGAGAGCAGCCCGCCGACGAGCATCCCCAACGTCGCCCCGAGCGCGGTCAGTCCGCGCCACCAGATGCCCAGCACCAGCAGCGGGCAGAACGTCGACGCCGCCACGGCGAACACCAGCGCCACCGCTTCGGAGAAGTCCAGCCGGTTCACGCCCAGCGACAGCGCCAGCGGCACGATCCCGGCGAGCAGGGCGGCGACGCGGAAGTCGCGCGGGCGGCCCGAGCCGAACACGTCGGTGGAGAGCACGCCGGAGATGCTCACGATCAGGCCCGACGACGTCGACAGGAACGCCGCCCACGCCCCGGCTGCGACCACCGCGCCCAGCACCGCGCCTGCCCACCCGCTGCCCAGCACGGCCGTGGGCAGCAGCAGGACGGCCGCATCGGTGTCGCCGTTCACCAGCAGTTGCGGCGTGTAGAGCCGGGACAGCGCGCCGAGCAGCGTCACCGTCACGTAGAAGGCGCCGAGCAGGCCGAGCACGATCACCGCGGTCCGGCGGGCCGCCCGACCGTCGGGGTTGGTGTAGAAGCGGACCAGCACGTGCGGGAGCCCCATCGTGCCCAGGAACGTGGCGATGATCAGCGAGTACGTGGCCAACAACCCGTCGTCGCGCCCTTGCGGGAACGGTTGCAACCACGCCTCGTCCGTGGCCGGCGCGCCGGCCACCACCGGCACCGGCAGCCCGCCCTCGAACGTCAACGTGGTCGGCGCGGTGACGACGTGCTGGCCCGGCTCCCACAGCAGCGGCGCACCCGGCCGGTCGATCCCGTCGACCCGCCCGGACACCACCACCGGGGTCCGCGCGGTCACCTCCAGCACCACGTCGGTGCGCACCTCGACGGTCGTCCGCTCGGGGAACGCCGGCGGCGCAGGCCGCCCGAACGTGTGCCCGCTGCCGAGGAACGCGGTCAACGCGATCACGGCCGGGATCAGCAGCGCGCTGAACTTGAACCAGTACTGGAACGCCTGCACGAACGTGATCGACCGCATGCCGCCGAACATCACGTTGGCGACCACGAGGACGGTGACCGCGACCGCTCCGGTCCACCCCGGCAGGTTCGTGACCACCGTGAGCGTGAGGCCCGCCCCCTCCAGCTGCGGGAGCAGGTACAGCCACCCGATCAGCACCACGAACGCCGTGCAGACCCGGCGCAGCACGGGTGAGTGCAGCCGTGCCTCGGCGAAATCGGGGATCGTGTAGGCGCCGGACCGGCGCAGCGGCGCGGCCACGAACAGCACCAGCGCGAGGTAGCCCGCGGTGTAGCCGACCGGGTACCACAGCGCGTCCACCCCGTCGCGCAGGATCAGGCCGGCGATCCCGAGGAAGGACGCCGCCGACAGGTACTCCCCCGAGATGGCCCCCGCGTTCGCGGCCGGGCCGACGGTGCGGGAGGCCACGAGGAAGTCCGACGTGCTGCGCGCGAACCGCACACCGAGCGCCCCGATGGCCGCCGACAGCAGCGCCACCAGGCACATGCCGATGAGTGCCGCGATCGCCGCGCCACTCATCGGGGACCCCACGGGGGCTCGCGCACGAGGTCACTCATCGGCGACCACGCTCGTACCCGATCGGCGTCTGCGCAAGCGCCATCCCGACGACCTGCCCGCACACGCTCGGTCATGTCAGCTCCGGCCCGTCGGACCGTTGGTGGGACGACAACCGGTCCGATCCGAGGCCGAGGCGTTCCGGGGCGTGCATCTGCAGCAGCACGTCGTCGACGTCGTTGGGCACGCCCGACCTCGTCAGCTTGCTCACCACGACGGTCACCAGGAACGCCAGCGGCGCGGTGACCAGCGCCGGACGGTTGGCCAGCACGCCCATCCAGTTGTCGGGGACGGGAACGTAGAGGCTCCCGATCGAGGCCGCGCCCGACAGCAGGGCGCCGACGGCCACCCCCGCGACCGCGCCGGCGGGCGTGAGCCCGCGCCACCAGATGCCGAGGATCAGCAGGGGGCAGAAGGTGGACGCGGCCACCGCGAACGCCAGGGGCACGAGCAGGGTGAAGTCGAGCCGGATCGTCGTCAGCCCGACCATGAGCGGCACCACGGTGGCCACGACGGCGGCCAACCGGAAGTTGCGCATGGGTCGGGGCAGCACGTCGGTGAACAGCACCCCGGCGAGGCTGACCACGAGCCCGGAGGATGTGGCCAGGAACGCCGCCGCGGTGCCTGCCGCGACCAGCCCGCCCAGCCCCCAGCCCACCGCGTTCTCACCGAACGCCGCGGTCGGCACCAGCAACACCGCGGCGTCGGCCTTGCTCTGCAGCAGCACCTGCGGCACCAGGTGCCGCGACAGGGTGCTGAGCAGCGTGATGAGCAGGTAGAAGCCGCCGATCATGAGCAGCACAACGACCGTGGTGCGGCGGGCGGCGCGGCCGTCCTCGTTCGTGTAGAAGCGCACGAGCACGTGCGGCAGGCCCATGGTGCCGAAGAACCCCGCCACCATGATCGAGTAGATCTCCAGCAGGTGCGCGGGACCTGGGGTCGGGTCGAGCCACGTCTGGTCCGGCACCGCACCCGACGGGGACGGCACCGCGGATCCTGCCGGGAACACCAGCCGGCTCTCGGCATCGATCCTGTGCGGTCCCGGCGGAAGGATCAGCGTCGCATCGATGCGGACGCCGTCGACGACCCCGTCCACGGTCACCGTGACCGGCGCGGCCAGCATGAGCTCGACGCTGGTGTGGACGGTGACCGTCGTGTCCTCCTCGAAGGTCGCGCCGGCCGGGTGCCCCTGCGCCCCCGAGGACAGCAGCAGGCTCAGCAGCGCGGCGAGCGGCACCGCCACCGCCGCGACCTTGATCCAGAACTGGAAGGCCTGGACGAACGTGATCGATCGCATGCCACCGCCGAGCACGGTGATCAGCACGACGACACCGGTGGCGGCGACGCCCATCCAGGCCGGGAGCACGGTCATCGCGGTGAGCGCGAACCCGGCGCCCTGCATCTGGGCGAGCAGGTACAGCCAGCCGATGAGCAGCACCGTGGCCGCGCAGAGGCGCCGCAGCGCCGGCGAGCCCAGCCGGGCCTCGGCGAAGTCGGGCACCGTGTACGCGCCAGAACGCCGCAGTGGCGCGACGACGAACAGCTGCAGCGCCAGGTAGCCGACCACGAACGACACCGGGTACCACAACCCGTCGGCGCCGATGGCGATGATCGTTCCGCCGATGCCGAGGAACGAGGCCGCCGACAGGTACTCGCCCGAGATGGCGCTCGCGTTGGTGAGCGGCTTGACGGTCCGGGACGCGACGAGGAAGTCCGACGTGCTGCGGGTGACCCGCACACCGATGAACCCGATCACCGCGGAGATCAGCGCGACGAGCCCGATCGCGACGAGCGGAACGATCTCCGACGTGGTCACGGCCCAGTCTCACCCGGGAGATCCGCAGTTGTCACGTCAGCCTTGCACGTGGTCGGCGAAGCCCTTCTCGACGCGCTCGGCGGCGCGCGCGTGCCACCAGCCGAGCCCGAGGAGGAACGGGTACACCAGGCCGCCGAGCAGCAGCCACGGCAGCCGGATCCCGAGCACCGAGGCCCGGGTGAGTTCGGGCAGGTAGGCGAACGCCAGCGGCAGCACGCCGAGGGCCAGCAGCGCGACCGCCGCGAACGACAGCGCCACCATCAGCTGCGATCGGATGAGGCCGCGGCGCAGCACCTCGCCCACCCCGGTGCCGTCGCGCACGACGTCCACGGTGCGGACGGGACGCGCCACCATCTTCCGCTCGGCCAGGACCACCCGCACCCGCTTGATCGTCTCCGGGGCGTCCTCGGCGGCCGCCTCCGCCTCCCGGCGGGCGGCCTCGGCGATCTCGGCGTCGAGCTCGGGGTCCTCGTAGTCGTCGTCGTAGTCGTCGTAGTCGACGTAGCGCCGCGGGCCGTCGGACGTCTCGAGATCGGTGGTGACCGTGCCCGGCTCGGGGGGCGCGTCGGACGCCCCGCGTTGCGCGGGCACCGCGACCTGCCGTCCGGTGCCGGGTGCGGGAGCGGTCGACGACTCCGTGCCCGCCGACGTCGCGCCGGTCTCGCCCTCGATCGGGATGCCGGTCGGTGTCGAGGGCGGGCTCGGTGGGGGCGAGAGCAGCCGGGCCGCGGCCGGGCCGGCCGGCGGCACAGGCCGACGACCGGTACGGACCGGGTTGCCCGCGAGCTCGGGCAGCCCCGGGCCGACCGGCGTGGCCGGTGCGGCGGCGGGTGCATCCATGCGCCGCAGGTTGCCGACGCCGTTCGGGCCGGTGGGGGCGCCCTTCGCGCCGCCGGTGTCGTCCAGTGCGGCCGGCTCCACCGCGGGCACGGGACCGGTCTCGTCGGTGCGGGATGGGACCGGCGACGGCGAGGCCACGCCGGGGATGCCGGCGAACGCCCGTCCGGCGGCGGCGCCGTCGCGGAACGCCACGGACGGCGGCAGCACGAAGCCGGGCGGGTCGGCGGGCCGGTTGCGGCGCCCGGGCGTGGGCCTGGGCGGCGCGTCCGGCCGCTCGGGGACGGGGGTGAGCGGCACACCGGCGGCGGGTGGCGCGGGAGTCCCGGTGGCGGGGCTGCGCGGCGGCGGATCCCCCAACAGCGCCGGATCGGCGAATGCGGGGCCGCGGCGGAGTCCGCCGTAGACCGATTCCGGTGGTGCCTGCCCCCCGAACGACGGATGCAGCACGGCCGGACCGCCGAACGACGGACCCGGGGTCGGCGAGGGGGGTCGCGACGCCGGCGGGATCGTCGTGGGATCGTTCGTCGACGGTCCGGGCCGCGGCGCGTCGAACCGGCGCGCACGCGACGGCAACGGCAGCGGGGACGCGGGGAGCGGCGACTGCGGACCTCCGGCCGGAGGGGCCGCCGGCGAGCCGGGTGGCGTGGCGTGGCGTGGCCGGTGTCCGGCGACCTGGCCGGTGCCGGGGAACGCCGACGGAGCGCCGCGTCGGGCGTGCCGGGAGCCGCCTCCCTCGGCGGCCCGTGCGGCCATCCGGCGCCGGATCTCCTCCTGCAGCCAGTTGTCCTGATCACCGTTCATCGGTGCCGGCTCCTGGCCGTTCGCGGAACCCGGGTCGTCCCCGGGGTCCGGGCTCACCGACGGCGGAGCGCCGTCGGTGAAGGTACTCACCGAACTCCCTCACAGGCAGGCGTCATCGCTGGCTCCACGCCTGCTTCGTGGCGCGCACGAGCCGGTCCTTCAGCTCGCGGGTGTGCCGGCGGCTGACCGGCAGCTCGGCGCAGTCGGGCCCGTTGCCGACGCGCACCACGTACCCCGACCCGGACAGCCGCAGCTCGGTGACGAGCGGCAGCGCGACGAGGAACGAGCGGTGGATGCGGACGAAGCCGGCGTCGCGCCAGCGGTCCTCCAGCACCGAGAGCGGGATGCGGACGAGGTGGCTGCCCTCGTGGGTGTGCAGGCGCGCGTAGTCGCCCTGCGCCTCCACGTAGCGCACCGCCGAGCGCGGCACGAGCTTCGTGGTGCCGGCGAGCTCGACGGGGATGACCTCGTCCTCGTTGCCCTCTTCGCGGGCCGGCTCGGCGGCCGCAGCCTTCTGCCGGTCGAGGATGCGGGTGATCGCCGCGCCGAGCCGCTCCGCCCGCAGGGGCTTGAGCAGGTAGTCGGCCGCGCCGACCTCGTACGCGTCGACCGCCCGGTCGTCGTGCGCGGTGACGAACACCACATCGGGCGGAACCGCCATCGAGGAGAACACCCGGGCCAGCTCCAGGCCGTCGAGGCCCGGCATGCGGATGTCGAGGAAGACGACCTGGATGTCGGACCTGTCGGCGACCCGCACCCCGGTCATCGGGTTGGCCAAGGCTCGGCTCGCCGCCTGACCCGCGGTGGCGGCCTCCCGGACGCCCTGGCGCCCGTTGAGCACCCGGAGCGCGTCGGTGGCGTTGGACGCCTTGAGCACGATCCCGACCCGAGGGTCCTCGCTGAGCAGGTAGGCCAGTTCTTCGAGAGCCGGTTCCTCGTCGTCCACTGCCAGGACGACCAGGCCGCCGGAACTGTCGTTGCTGTCCACGATCTCCTCATCCTGCGTCGCGATGACGCCCGGGAACAGCCCCGTGCGATCACCACCTGATCCGCCACCGCGACCATGGTGACGGTCAATCCGTGTGAGTGCCAGACTCACACACCATTCGGATTCGCCCGATCACGGTCTGCTACAGACCGTACCTTGCCCACGTCGCTCGGACCTCAAGTGCCTCTGCGAGGCCCAGCAGCAGATCACCCCGCGTGTCGAGGCGCGCGGCGGGGGCCGCGCCGAGGCCGAGGCGGGCCAAGAGCGGCTTGCGTTGATCGACTGGTACCAGGTCGGCGTCGGGGTAGCGCTCCGTGAGCACCGCACGGGCCGTTCCC
The DNA here is from genome assembly GCA_963727745.1 of uncultured Actinomycetota bacterium. Classification (GTDB taxonomy): domain Bacteria; phylum Actinomycetota; class Actinomycetes; order Mycobacteriales; family Pseudonocardiaceae; genus Pseudonocardia. The sequence goes on along the minus strand of CAVSHL010000009.1, from coordinate 663,544 downwards.
ACCCCGTCGGTGAGTCCGAGCGCCACGGCGTTCGCTCCCGTCCACACCTCGCCGGTGAACAGGTCGACGGATCCGGCCAGCCGATCACCCCGACGGGCGATCACCCAGTCGCGGAACATCTCGTGCAGCTGGTCCTGCAGTCCGCGCAGCCAGTCGACGTCCTCCGGCTTCTCCGGCAGGAACGGGTCGAGCCGCGACTTGGACGCTCCCGCCGTGTGCAGCCGCCGCGACACGCCGAACCGCTCGATCAGCCCGTCCAGCCCGAAGCCGGAGCTGATCACCCCGATCGACCCGACGATCGACGTGGGATGGGCGTAGATCTCGTCGGCGGCGCACGCCAGCCAGTACCCGCCCGACGCGGCCACGTCCTCGCAGAACGCGAGCACGGGCACGCCCTTCTCGTCGGCGAGCTGGCGGATCCGGTCGGCGACCAGCGCGGACTGGGTGGGCGACCCGCCCGGCGAGTTGATCTGCAGCGCGACCGCCGCCAGCTTCTCCGGCGCGAACGCCCGTTCCAGCATCTTGTCCACGGCCTGGGCGTTGATCACCGACCGCGGCAGCGGACCGGTCATCGCCGCGATCACCCCGTGCAGGCGCACCATCGACACGACGGGCTTGCCGGCCCGTTCCCCGATCCGCCCGGGCAACCGGGTGGAGATGACGTCAGGAAGGCGCAGAGCGTCCATGCAGCCAACGTAACCGCTCGCGCACGGGTTCGTGCGCTCACGCGCATGTCCGAACGTGTGCGCGAGCGTTTAGACGCGCACGCCGGCGCGGTACTTCGGGATGCGCAGGGTGATCTTCATGCCGGCTCCCAGCGCGGTGTCGACGACCAGGCCGAAGTCGTCGCCGAACGTCGAGCGCATCCGGTCGTCGACGTTGCCGAGGCCGACGTGCGCCCCGGACTGGTGCGCGTCCTCGAGATCGTCGTGCAGGCGCGCGGGGTCCATGCCGATCCCGTCGTCCTCCACGATGATCACGCACTCGGCACCCGCGTTCTCCGCGGTGATGGTGATCGTGCCGCCGTTGGGCTTGTTGGCCAGCCCGTGCCGCACCGCGTTCTCCACCAGCGGCTGCAGCGCCAGGAACGGCAGCACCACCGACAGGACCTCGGGCGCCACCTGCAGCTTGATGTTGAGCCGGTCGCCGAAGCGGGCCTTCTCCAGCCGGATGTACCGGTCGATGTTGTTGAGCTCCTCGGCCAGGGTGGTGTACTCCCCGGCGCTGCGGAACGAGTAGCGGGTGAAGTCGGCGAACTCGATGAGCAGCTCGCGGGCCCGGCCCGGATCGGTGCGGATGAACGACGCGATGGTGGTGAGCGCGTTGTAGACGAAGTGCGGGGAGATCTGCGCCCGCAGCGCCCGCACCTCCGCCCGGTTGAGCCGCGCCCGCGACTCGTCCAGCTCGGCCAGCTCCAGCTGGCTCGACACGTACCGGCCGACCTCGGCCGTGGCCCGCATCAGCACCGGGCCGGCCGTCGACGTGGTCAGCGCGCCCAGGGTGCCGACGATCTTCCCGTCGGACTCCAGCGGCACGACGAAGATCCCGCGCACCTCGCAGTTGGGGTGGTCGCAGCGCAGGTTGCCGTGCGAGAGCACCTGCTGACGGCCGGTGGAGATGACCATGTCGGCCAGCGACTGCACGTCCGGCTTGTGCTGGTCGGCCTCGCCGTCCCAGGCCAGCGAGTTGCCGGTCTTGTCGGTCATCGTCAGCGCGCACGTGTCGAGCAGCGTGCGCAGGTACGGCAGGGCGAACGCCGCCGACTGCGGGGACAGGCCGTCGCGCAGCGCGGGCGCGGCCAGCGCCACGGTGTGCAGCGTGCCGAAGGTGGCCTTCTCCAGCGGGGTGGCGAACTTGTTGCGCCGGTTGCGGATGACCAGCACCACGGTCGCGAGGACGAACAGGCCCAGCAGGGCGACCGGCAGCGCCGTCTCCGGCGCGGCGAACACCGTCGGGTCCATCACCTGTCCCCTGCCTACCTGACCAGCCGCGACAGCCGCCGGTCGGCAAGCGGCTTGCCTCCGGTCTGGCAGCCGGGACAGTACTGGAACGACTTGTTGGCGAAGGAGACCTCCCGCACGGTGTCGCCACACACCGGGCACGGCAGGCCGGTGCGGGCGTGCACGCGCAGCCCGGAGCGCTTCTCGCCCTTCAGCTCGGCCGCCTTCTGGCCCACCGAGCGCCCGACGGCATCGGTGAGCACCGAGCGCAGTGCCGCGTACAGCGCGTCGACCTGCTCGGCCGTGAGCCGGCCGGCCGTGGCGTACGGCGAGAGCTTCGCGGTGTGCAGGATCTCGTCGCTGTAGGCGTTACCCACGCCGGCGAGCACGGTCTGCTCGACGAGCAGCGTCTTGAGCCGTTCGCCGCGCCCGGCGAGCAGCGCCGCGAACTCGTCGCGGGTGACGTCGAGGGCGTCGGGCCCGAGGCGGGCGATGCCCGGCACGTCCTGCGGATCGCGCACGAGGTAGACGGCCAGCCGCTTCTGCGTGCCGGCCTCGGTGAGGTCGAACCCCGGCCCACCCACCTCGTCGAGGTGCACCCGCAGCTCCAGCGGCCCGCGGCCGGGCTTGGGCGGGGTGGTGCCGGCGGTGTCGTGCCAGCGCAGCCAACCCGCGCGCGACAGGTGCGTGATGAGGTGCAGTCCATCGTCCGGCCGGTCCTGGAACTCGACCGACAGGAACTTCCCGTAGCGCGCCGCGCCCGTCACCACGCGCCCGACCAGCTGCTGGACGGGCGGATCGAACGTCTTGACCGCGCTCATCGACGCCACGTCGACCCGCGCGACCGGCCGGTAGAGGGCGTGCTCGCGCAGGTACTCCGCGAGCGCGGTGACCTCGGGCAGCTCGGGCATCAGCTGATCGGCTGCAGGGGGCTGTCGGCGTGCCCCGGGGTGCCCTGGGTGCGCAGCCTGCGCACGACGATCCGCAGCTCCTCGCCGGCTCGGCTGCCGCCCCGCACCAGCCCGGTCCAGCGCTCCGCCGGCAGGTCGTAGCTGCCCTCGGTCTCGGCGACGATCGTCCACGGCCGGCGCAACCACCAGCGGATCGGGAAGAACAGCAGCACCGCGATCGCGATGACCCAGATGTACCAGGGCACGTGCACCTCGCGCGGGTACCAGATGAGCACGATCAGCCAGAACACGAACAGCGCGGACAGGACCATCACGGCGGCGCCGCGACCGCCGTCGACGTCGTGTTCGAAGTCGTCACCGGTGGCCGGCAGCGACCACTCGATGTTGCGGCGCACCGACCACTCCCGTGAGTCGACGCCGATGACTGTCTTCGCACCCATCTCGTCCGCCGTTCCCTCCACGGGTGCCGGTGGCCAACACCCGTCCGACCCCAGTTTCCCACAGTTCGGGCCCGTCGCGACGGTGTCGGCGCTGCGGAGGAACGGCGTGTCACAGGCCGAAGTCGAGGGCCGGCGTGAGCACCCCCTCCAGCGCGAGCAGCCACTCCTTGGTGGCACGCCCGCCGCCGAACCCGCCGAGCCCGTCAGCCGCGAGCACGCGGTGGCACGGCACGACGACCGGGATCGGGTTGGACCCCATGATCGTGCCGACGCCGCGCGGGCTGTCGAGCCGCCCGCGCACCGCGAGCTCGCCGTAGGTGACCACCGCGCCGAAGCGGACGGTGTCGTACAGCGCCTGCAGCACACGGCGCTGCGCGCCCGCGTGGGTGAGCCGCCAGTCGAGCGGCAGGTCGAAGGTGCGGCGCTCGCCGGCCAGGTACTCGGCGAGCTGGGCGACGGCGGCCGCGCTGCCCCCGGTACCCGGCGCGTCCTCGACGAGAGCCAGATCGAGCCGCTCGGCGGCGCGGCGCGCACGGGCGGGCTCGTCCCCGAAGGCGATCAGCGCCAGCCCCTCGTCGGTGACGCCGACGGTGAGGGCGCCGAGCGGAGCAGGGGCCGACAGGACGGCCACGGACAGGTTCACGTCTCGATGCTCCCACGCGAGCAGGCCGGTCAATAGCGGAAATCGGACGTTCAGCGATGGCTCAGCCGGGGAAGAGGTCCGCGGTCAGGTGCCTCGTGATCCACGCGGTCCAGTCCGCCGTCGCCCAGCCGTGCTGATCCACGAGCAGGCCGTACGCCTCCTGGGACAGCAGCGCCCCGACGATCTCGGTCGCGCGCTGGACGGTGATGTCGATGGTGAAGCCGGCGCGATCGGCCAGCTCGTCGACGGCGGCGGTGTGCCATGCCCATGCGGCCGCCCTCGCCCCGGCCAGCAGGGCGGCCGGTTCCGGGTCGGCGGCGGCCGCGGCGAGCACGGCCGCGATCCGGTGCCGGCGCTCCAGTACGGCGGCCGTGGCCGCGACGTGACGGGCCAGCGCCGCGGGTCCGTCGGGGGCGTCGACGAGCAGCTCGCGCCACCCGGACGGCTGATCGTCGCCCGTGGCGGCCCAGACGGCCTCCAGCACCGAGGCCTTGCTGCCGAAGGACAGGTAGAGCGTCTGCACCGCGACCCCGGCCGCACCGGCGAGTACGGCCATGGTGGTGTCGAGGTAGCCGCGCTCGACGAACAACGGAGTCGCTGCCGCCACGATCCGGGCCCGGGTGGCGGCAGCGCGCTCGGCCCTGGCGGTGCGGACGGCCGTGCGACCGGTCATCGAGCCTCCGTCAGTGGATCGCCGTACTGGAACGCCATTACAGCATGGCGTTCCAGTACGGCGTTGTAGATCAGTTCGTGATCACTTGCCGGGCGGGGCGAGCCGGTACACGGCAGGCGCCGAGTCGTCCGTGATGTAGATGGCGCCATCCGGGCCCGGTGTGGCCGCCACCGGACGCCCCCACCGCTTGCCGTCCGGTGCCTGGAAACCGCCCACCAGCGTCTGCTGGCCCCCCATGCGCCCGTTCTCATACTTGAAGAACGACACCTCGGGCGCCCGCGGGGGCGTGCGGTTCCACGAACCGTGCATGCCGATCAGTGCGCCGTCGCCGTACGGGGCCGGCAGGGTGGCGAACGCCAGCCCCAGCCCGGCCGAGTGCGCGCCGTAGGTCTGCTCGATCGGGGCCAGCTTCCCGCAGTCCAGCTTGCTGCCGTCGGGGTTCATCTCCTGGTCCTTGACGAACGGCGGCTCGGAGTAGTCGTACGCGGTGCCGGCCACGCCGGGCTGCACGTCGATCTCCGGGTTGCAGTACGGCCATCCCAGGTCCCGGCCGGGAGTGAGCTTCGCGAGCTCCTCCGGCGGGTGGTCGGCGATGTAGTCGTCGAGCTGCTTGCCCAGCTGCGAACCCTGGTGCTCGCCGAAGGGGGTGTCGTACGGGTACTGGATGTTGTCGCGGTAGTTCACCGCGGTCCACACGCTGCCGTCCGGCGCCACCGCGAGGCCGGTGGGGTTGCGCACGCCGCGCGCGAACACCTCCGGGTTGCCCCCGCCCGGGGGGATCCGCCAGACCGTGGCCCGCTCGGGGTTCGCCGAGCGGTCCTCCGCCGAGATGTTGCCGCTCGAGCCGATCGAGTAGTACACGGCGCCGTCCTTGCCAACGGCAACGGTCTTCAGCGCGTGCGCGTACTGCCCGCCCAGCTCGGAGTTCTTCGCGTCGGGCAGCCCGTCGACGACCGTGCGGCGGTTCGCCGCCTTGCCGTCCGCGTAGTCGTACGCGTTGATTTGCGAGCTCTCCGCGACGTAGAGCGTGTCCCCGTCGAACGCGAGCCCGTGCGGCTGGTCCAGCCCCTTGATCAGGGTGCCCGTCTCGGCCGGGCCCGACCCGTTCGGGGTGAGGGCCTCGATGATCCCCTCCTTCGGCCGCGACACCAGCATCTTCCCGTCCGGCGTCCAGGTGGCGAGGCGGGCGCTCTCGGTGCGCGAGAAGACCGACATCGACCAACCCGGCGGGATCAGGACGGTGCGCTCGGCCTCGAACGCCCCCTCCTTCATGCCGTCGGGAACGACCAGCTTCACCGGCACCAGATCGGCGGCCGACGCCTCGGCCGTGACCGGCGGTTGGTTGCCCGGCGGCGGCGCAGTCGGAGGCGGGCTGCCGCCACAAGCGGCGAGCCCAGCGGCGGCTGCGGCCGTCAGTGCGACGATTCGTAGGGAGCGTCCACGCGAAAGGCGCATAGCCCCATCGTCCTCTCGGCCCATCACCGGGGGTACACCACCCCCGAGATCACACTGATGGCGGTGTCACCCGATCGGCTGAGAGGGTCATCAGAAGGTAGCGATCGGGTTGACCGGGCTGCCGGACGTGCGGGCGAAGCGGATCGGCGCGACCGCGAGGTGGAAGTCCCACTGGCCGAGCTCGGCGGCCGTCGTCGCGCACTCCTCCAGGTCGCAGTTGTCGACCATCCACAGACCCATCGCGACGAGGCTCACCGCGTGCACCGGCATCAACACGTCGGCGTACCCCGACGGCTGAACGTCCTGCGGGGTATCCGCGCCGATCAGCGCGACCCCGCGTTCGTGCAGCCACGGCAGGCAGGACGCGTGCCAGCCGGCCTGCGTCATGCCGCCGGCCGAACCGCCCTCGTGCCGGACGCGGCCACCACCCGTCCGGAGGAGCACCGCATCGCCGGGCCGCACCCGAACACCCTGGCGACGCTCGGCCTCCTCGAGATCGTCGGGGAACACCCCCTCGCCCGGCTCCAACCACGACACGTCGCGGACCCGCGCGACGTCCAGCAGGACACCACGGGTGACGATCCCGCTCGCGGCGGCCGTGACGGCTGCCCACGCCGATCCCGTCGCAGCGTCGACCAGCGAGTGCGACCGCCCGTTGTACATCTGGCCGTCCCAGAAGATGTGGCACGGCGAGTCGATGTGGGTGATCGTGTTGCCGTGGTAGGCGATGCCGAGCCGCTCGTTCGAGAAGCCCCACCGCCGGTCGGCGTGGAACGGTGCCGGCATGTTCTCGGCTCCGGGCATGTCGGCGGCGCACGGGCACGCCGTCGTCGACCGTTCCATCTCCCCCGGCACGGCGACCTCCCACGCGCACGACACGCTCCGGCCGTGGCGCACGGCCCGCGCCGCCGCCAGTCGGACGTCGTCCGTGATGTGGTTCAGCGTGCCGAGCTCGTCGTCGTCGCCCCACCGCCCCCAGTTCGACAGCATGTCGAAGTAGCCCAACACTTCGTCCTGTGTGGGCAGCGGCCGCATAGCCGTCATCCCTGCATCGACTCCTCCGGTCACGTGCTCTCGAGGCTGTGCCGGCAGGTTATCCACCCCCTTCGGCAGGGCCTGCGTGCCCGTTCGGCACGTGCGCGAACCCTGCACCGCGATGGCCGATGAAGATCGTCGACCTCGGGAGGGGACGGCGTTCGACTTCGACTGCTCGGGCTTCGTGGACCACCGCGGTCAGGTCGTCACTGCTCGGGAGCGCCTCGATCAACGACCGCAGCTCCTCCGGGAACGTCGCCGACTCGGCTCCGGCCTCGTCGTACCTGTCGTGCGCCATCGGGTGATCGCGGACGTCGAGGCCGACGATCTCCTCACCGTAGGTCTGCCGCATCGCGCGGCTGACGATCCCGTCGATGTCGAGATCACCCGGCGAGGGCTCGCTCGACGCTCAGGAACTCGACGGCGTCCGGGTGGTCCAGGACCACCGCCAGCTCGAAGACCTCGTGGAGAGGCCAGGCGAGCCAATGCTCGATCACCTCCGGCCACTCCCGGACACCGCGCGGCCACACCTGCACGGGGTACGACGACCGCCAGATCGTCCTCGTCCAGGAACGCGCCGTCCCCGAACTGCGGCAAGTGCCGGCGCACGAGGACCACCACCTCGTCGACCACAGCAGTCGCGTCTCCATCCACGGATCCCCGTCCACGCACGCACCGTGCCCGCATCGGACGCCGTGCAGATTCCGCGATCATGCAGGGCTCGGCGATCACCGATCCCGTCGTTTCGACGATCTTGACGAGAACGCGCCGCATCGACCGTCGGTGGTCGAGGCAGGCTGGGCTTACGCCGGTCGTCGCGTGGCAGCGGTAGCCGTTGGGCACTTTGGCCAGGTACTGCGGGTGGCAGCAGTCGGTGGCTGATCAGCGAGTCTCCGGCCCGAACGGAAGTCATGCCGAACGGGCAAGGACGGAGACCGTCGCGGGTTGTGCCGGCTACCGCGTCCACCGGAGTGGAGCGATCGCGATCTGCTGCAACTCGCCGGGCAGCTGGACGACAGGATTCCTGATCGGATCGACAGCTAGTCTGGCCGTCGTGACGGTCCGGGGGGAACCGAGGCGGGCCCGCCGTGCGACAGAGCTGGAGCCCGACGATCCGCGCACGCTGGGCCCGTTCGCGCTGTCCGGTCGGCTCGGGTCCGGTGGCATGGGGGTGGTCTACCTCGCCGACGACGGCGATGGTCGGGCCGCGGCGGTGAAGGTGGTGCACCCGCACCTGATCGGCGACCCGGACTTCCGTGCCCGGTTCGGCCGCGAGATCGCGGTCGCACGCGCCGTCGACGCACCGTGGACAGCACGGGTACTCGACGCGGATCCGCACGGCACACGGCCGTGGCTGGCCACCGAGTTCGTCGATGGTCCCGCACTCGACCAGCACGTGGGCCGGACCGGCGCCCTACCCACGGCTGCCCTGGAGATCCTCGCCCTCCGGCTGGCGGAGTCACTGGCGGCGCTGCACGGGGCCGGCGTGGTGCACCGCGACCTCAAACCGTCGAACGTGCTGCTCGCCGACGACGGGCCGCGACTGATCGACTTCGGCATTGCCCGTTCGCTCGACGCCACCAAGATCACCCACAGCGGATTGCTCATCGGCACCCCTGCCTACATGGCTCCCGAGCAGGCCGAGGGCGAGGAGTCCGGGCCACCGGCCGACGTGTTCTCGCTGGCCTCGGTGCTGTACTTCGCTGCGACCGGGCAGGGCCCGTTCGGCAGCACTCCACATCCCGCGGCGATGTTGCTGCGGGTCATGCAGCGCACCCCGGATGTCGCCGCCCTACCGGCACCTCTGCGCGACTGGCTCGCACCGTGCTTCGCCAAGGACCCCGCCGACCGGCCCACCGCGGCGCAACTCGTGCGGGACTGGACGGCCACCGAGCCGGTGAACCTCACCAAGCAGCTGCCGCCCCCCACCGTGATCGCGCGACCCGATCCACCCGCTGTCCGCCTGCTGCGGATCGCGAACGTGGTGCTCGCACTGCTGGCCGTAGCCGCACTCGCGGCGGCAGCGCTGTGGACGCCGACGACCACGGCCACCCCGACGGCGACGGCCGCGCCCCCGCCCGACGGCGCCCTCCCACCGGTGACGAAGGTGGCCGAGATCGCTCTCGACGATCGGGCAGACGCGCTGCTGACCGCACCCGACGGCCGCACCCTGGCTGTCGTCTCCCCGAGCAGCATGCGATTCGTCGACACCGCCACCCGCGCGGTGTCCCCACCGGCGCCGGCGCCGGCCGACGCGAACGTCGGCACCTTCTCCGCCGACAGCACACGCCTGTACATCGGCGGCCGCGGCATCTCCGTGTTCGACGTCAGGTCACGTACCACCGCCCCGCCGATCGGGGACGCCGGCCAGGGCGTCAGCGGCATCGCGCTCGCCATCGACGGCCGGACCGCCTACCTCACCCACCGCGATCGCGACGACATCGCCGTCGTCGATCTCACCGACGGCCGCGAGACTGCCACGATCACCGTCGGCAACAAGGACGGCGACATCGCGATGGCAAGTGCGGATCGCCTGGTCGTCTATGGGCATGACGGTGCTGTCGTCGTCGATCCCGGCCGCCGCGCGACGGTCGGACGCATCAAGGGTCCGGTGGTCGATGTCACCCTTGCCGATGACGGGCACGCATACGTCGTCGGGTACGGGTCGATGCAGCGGGTCGATCTCGCGACCGCGAAGGCGGACGGTCCGCCGATCGAAATGCCTGATGGCAACGGGTACAGGGTGCATCGCACCCCGTCGGGCGCGCTGGTGCTGCACACGGTCATCGGCGATGAGCTGATCCACATCCTGGACGGCAGCGGGCTGCCGCGTCAGATCATCAACGTCGGTGCGCGCGCCCGCGTGTGGTCGGTGTCGCTGAGCCCAGACGGCGCGACGATGTACGCCCTGGTGAAGCGTGACAACCGCTTCTCCATCCAGGTGTATGCCACGCGCGTGCTGGCGCGATGAGGGCTCTCGTGCGGCGCTACCGCCGGATGTCGCTCAGCTCGCTGTTGGTGCTGTCCGCGGTGTTGGTGGCCTTGCTGGGGTTCGCGTTGCCCCGGGTGCACTGGCCGCTGACGAACCGGACCTTCGCCGTGGGCGGTTCGGCGGTCGGCGTCCATCCCGACGGCCGCGTGCTGGTGCAGCACGAGCACGCGATCTCGGTCGTGGACCCGGGGACCGGTGCGCTGACCGCAACCGTCCCGCTGGGGCTGCTGACCCCGCGAGGAGGGCCGGCGGGCGTGCGCGGTACGTCGCAGGCGCAGACCCTGACCTCGCTGGGCGGCATCGACACGGTCACCACGGTGGACCTCGACGCCACCGCGGTGACTGTCGTGCGCCCCAGGGTGCAAAAGCCGTTGGGCGATCGCGGGTTCCTCGCAGCGGGGGTCGACTCCACCGGCAACCTGCTCGGACGCAGCGACAACAACAACCCGCAAGCGATCGGGTTGGGCGGTCTCGCGTGGACGGGAGCCAGGGTGTCCGCGCTACCCGGCGTGGGCGGCAGCTTCCAAGTCCTCTCCGCCTCGCCCGACGGAAGCCTGCTGTACGCCGCCTCCTACGGGCGAGTGCTGGTGATCGAGGCCGCGAGCAACGAGATCCGCGCCGACCGGACGCTGTACAGCCCGTCCCAGACAGCCCCGACCCTGGATCCCAGCCTGCTCCTCGCCGCCGACGGCAACCACATCATCACGGGAGCCGGGGGCGGGCAGATCGTCGTCCGCACCCTGGTCGGGGACGCGGTCGCCAGCATTGACGCCGGCGGCACGGTGAACGGCACAGCGCTGTCCCCCGACGGTGCCACGCTGTACGCCGTCCTCGACGATCGGATGCTCGCCGTCGACGTCAGCGGCTACGGCTGATCACAAAGGTCGGCCACGGCACGTAGGTGCATGGTCTGCGTGCCGCCTCCGACCAGCTCCGACCGATGTCGTGGCGGTGCCGGTCAGAGGTCGCTCAGGCCGTCGGGTACGGAATTCCCGTCGTCGCGTGGCAGCGGTAGCCGTTGGGCACCTTGGCGAGGTACTGCTGGTGGTAGTCCTCTGCGTAGTAGAACGGGCCGAGGGGTGCGATCTCCGTGGTGATGGGGTCGAAACCGCGGGCCGCGAGCACGTCCCCGTACACCTTCGCGCTGGCCTCCGCCTGCTCCCGCTGCTCCTCCGACGTCCAGTAGATCGCCGAGCGGTACTGGCTGCCGAGGTCGTTGCCCTGGCGCATGCCCTGCGTGGGGTCGTGGGACTCCCAGAACACGGCGAGCAACTGCTGGAAGCTCACCTGCGCCGGGTCGTACACCACGAGGACGGCTTCGGTGTGGCCGGTGCGGCCGGTGCAGGTCTCCTCGTAGGTCGGGTTCTCGGTGAACCCGCCCGCGTACCCGGCCGCGGTGGTGTAGACGCCGGGGAGCTTCCAGTACAGCTCCTCCGCGCCCCAGAAGCAGCCCATGCCGACCACGACGCTCTGCAGCCCGTCGGGGAACGGCGGCTGGAGCGGGTGGCCGTTGACGACGTGCGCGGGCGGTACCGGGATCGGGGTCGACCGGCCCGGCAACGCCTGCTCAGCGGCGACCATCTTCGAGGAACGTCCGAACAGACCCATGCGTCCAGGTTACGCCGGATCCATGGGGAATCCGGCCTGTCGGACGCCGTCACACCCCCGTAAGGACTGCCCGGTACGAGGGATGAGAACCGGACAGAACGGGTATAAATCCCTGGTGTCCATCATCGATCGCGTCCGCAACTTCCTGCGCAGCCCCCAGGGTCGGCGCCTCACCGAACGGGGCCGCCGCATGGCCGCCGACCCGCGCAACCGCGACCGTGCCCGCGGCCTGCTCGCGCGGCTGCGGCGGCGCTAGAACGCCGATCAGAACGCCGCAGCGGACCCGTATCCGCTGCGGCGGTCGCCACCGGCGCGCAGCAGCGGACCACCCCGACCCACTGCGCACATCCGACCGAGCGACCAGGCGTCCGCCACCGTGACCTCGTGGCCGCGGCGGCGCAGCTCGTCGAGCGCGGCGGGCCCGAGGCGCGACTCGGCCACCATCCCGCCGAGCTCCCAGCCCCGTGGCGCGAACGACGACGGGAACGCGGTGCTGTGCCAGGCCGGGCTGTCGATCGCGGCCTGCAGGTCCAGCCCGCCCACGGTGTGGGCCAGCCAGAAGCACAGCTGGTGCTGGTCCTGCTGGTCGCCACCGGGCGTGCCGAACGCGAGCACCGGCTCGCCGTCGCGCAGCCCCAGCGACGGCGACAGGGTGGTGCGGGGGCGGCGGCCCGGCACCAGCGACGACGGCAGCCCCTCCTCCAACCAGGTCATCTGCGCCCGCGTGCCGAGGCAGAAGCCGAGTGCCGGGATCGTGGGCGAGGACTGCAGCCACGCCCCCGACGGGGTCGCCGACACCATGTTGCCCGCGGCATCGACCACGTCGACGTGCACCGTGTCTCCGCGGGTGCGGCCGCTGCTGGCCACTGTCGGCTCTCCCATGCCCAGCGTGCTCACGCCGTCGCCCCGGACACCGCCGGGCGCGGCACCCACCGGCAGCCTGGGCACCCGGCCGCCGGGGGCTCCGGGCCGCAGCTCCCACGACGCACCGTCGCCGATCAGCGCGCGCCGATCCGCGGCGTATCCGCCGGACAGCAGGTCGCCCAGCACGGCGGGATCGCCGTTGTCGCCGTACCAGGCCTCGCGATCGGCGAACGCCAGCTTCTCCGCCTCGACGACCGCGTGCACGGTCTCCGCGGAGGCCACCCCGTCGACGTAGCGGGCGCCCGGCACCAGCTGCACCAGCTGCGCGAGCACCGGGCCCTGCGACCACGCGGCCGGCTTCGCCACCGCCCAGCCGCCGCCGGCGCTCGCCACGACGGCCGGCTCGTACGTGGCCGACCAGCGCGCCATGTCGTCGCCGGTCAGCAGGCCGGCGTGCGCGCGGCCCGTCTCGTCGACGACCGGGGTGCGGCAGAACGCGTCGATCTCCGCGGCCACGAAGCCGCGGTACCAGGCGGCGCGGGCCGCATCGATCTGCGCCACCCGATCCGGACCCGCCGCAGCGGCCTCCGAGAGCAACCGCCGCCAGGTGTCGGCCAGCACCGGCAGCCGGTGCGTGTCGCCGGCCGGCAACCACGTCCGCGCCGAACCCGGCCAGTGGCGCCGGAAGTGCGCCTCCACCACGTCGATCACCGCGCGGGTCTGCGAGAGCAGCGGGAACCCGCCGGCCGCGTACCCGATCGCCGGCTCCAGCACCGAGGCGAGCGGCCAGGTGCCGTGGTCGCGCAGCAAGGTCAGCCAGCCGTCCCACGCACCCGGGACGGTCGCGGCGAGCAGCCCGGTGCCCGGCACCAGATCGAGCCCCAACTCGTCGCGCAGGTGCGCGATCGTGGCCCCCGCCGGCACCACGCCCTGCCCGCACAGCACCCGCGGCATCGGATCGTCGGCCGTGACGAACACCGCCGGCACCTCGCCACCCGGCCCGCACATGTGCGGCTCCACCACCTGCAGCACGAACCCGGCCGCCACGACCGCGTCGAACGCGTTGCCACCCCGGGCGAGCACCGCCATGGCGGTGGCCGTGGCCAGGTGGTGGGTGCTGGACGCGGCGCCGTGGGCGCCGTGGCGTTCGGTTGCCGGCGGAGCCATGCTCCCGATCATCGCCCCGGTCACAGCTCGGCGGCCAGCGGAACCTCCTCCAGCGCAGGTGAGGTCATCCAGTTGCGGAGCGCGTGGGTGGCGGCGACGTCGTCGGAGTTGTAGGTGAGCAGGCGCTCGCGCTGCCCGGGATCGGGCTGCTCGCCGTCGATCCCGACGGCCGCGCGGTACCAGCGCATCGAGTTCTCGCCGCCGGCCTCGGGATCGTGCCAGGAGAACCCGGCCGCCGGCGCGATCCGCTTGAGGCCCTTGCCCTGCGCGCACAGGAACCACTCGTCGACCACGGCGTAGAGATCGATCCAGCACGGATCGGCGATGAACTCCTCCACCTCGCCCAGCGTCGGGATGCCCGGGCGGCCGGCGAACCGGCGCGCCGAATCGAGCAGCCAGCGGTTCTCCGCCTGCTCGTTGTAGCAGTACGCGGCGAACGTGCGACCCGTGGCGAGCGCGCGCGCCCGCACCCCGGTGAACCACTGCCAGAACTCGCCGAACGAGCGCGCCTCGTCGAGCGTGGGCAGTGGGTCCCAGGTGGCGAACGCGCGGTACCCGGGCCGTTCGTCGCCCGCGATCACGCCGCCGGGGTGGGACAGCAGAGTGCCCCACATGTAGGCACCGGACTCGCCGAAGCTCTCCATGTCGACGTCGATCTCGACGTCGGCGCGCGGCACGACCACCCGCGGCACCCGCCGCACCACCGACAGGCCGCTGCGCCGCGCCCGCGCCAGCGCCACCATGTCGGCGAACACCGGATCGGCCAGCGCGATCGGAGCCGGCGGTGCGGGATCCAGCGCGGCCAGCCCGGCGACGGTGGTGACGTCGATGCCGCGCAGCATCGCCGCCGTCTCCCCGCGCACGACCAGGCTGACGTCATCCGCGGCGACGAGCTCCGCCTCGCACCGCGGCCACCACGGGCAGCGCCGGCACTCCATGATCCGCGACGGCACCGCCAGCGCCGGACCGCCGGACCGCGCGGCCTCCGCGACGGCGATCCGGTCGGCGAAGCGGACGCGGTACTCGGCGAGCGTGGAACGCACGCCCTCGCCGGGCGCCGGCCACAGGCCGTCGGCCAGGTCGTGCCACACCACGACATCGGCGTCCATGCCGATCACACCGCCGAACGTGGCACCGGGCTGCGGCGGCGGACCCCAGCCTCGATCGACCAGCTGCTCGTGCAGGTGGGCCAGGCGCAGCAGATCGCGCGGCTGCGACCGGACGCGGCGCCGCGGATCGAGGGCCGCGGCGAGCGGGCTCGGCTCCGGCACCGGGGACGTGACCGCACCCTCGCCCGGATCGCTGATGCGGTGGCGCACGACGATGACCGGCACGTAGCCGCCCTCGGGCAGCCGCACCAGCAGCTCGGCGCCGCCGCTGCGACCACCGGACGTGGGCAGCGTGGCGCCCCACACGTGCCGCGCCCCGGACGCGATCGCCGCAGCGGTGGCCGCGACCCGCTCGGCGTGCGTGCCGGGCGGCACGTCGATCCGCTCGGGCAACCCGGCCAGCTGCGCGCCGATGCGGGCACGGTGCGCCGCGGCATCGGCCCGGCGCTGCTCCCCCACCGGATCGGGTGGAGCCTGCGGCGCGCCGGCCGCGGCCGGATCGTGATCGAGATGGATGCGGCGGCGGCAGCGGGTGAGCGCCGCGGCGTCGAGCACCACCTCGCGGGCACGCTGGGCCGCCGGAGCGGCGTGGTGCGCGTCGGTGGTCGTCACGCGCCCGAGGGTAATCAAGGGGTCCGACAGCTTTGCGCCTGCTCACCGCCGCGCGCTTCCCTATGCTCACCCTCCATCACGTCAGGGATCACGGATGCGGAGGAGTCGAGGCAGATGGGCCTGTTCAGACGCTCGGCGGGCACCCCGTCAAGGGCGGAACGCAGAGCAGCGGCGACGGAGGCGAGGGCCGCCGCGAAGCTGCAGCAGGCCGGCGCGAAGATCGCCGCTGTGGAGCAGAAGGCAGAAGCCGCCGTGCAGCGGACCCAGCAGAAGGCAGCCGAGGTCGCCACCCGCACCCGGGCCGCGGCGAAAGCTGCTGCCCGAGCCGCGAAGGCCGAGGCCAGGACGCAGGCCCGTGCCGTAGCGGAGCAGGCGCGCGCCACCGCCGAGGCCGCAGCCCGCCAGACGGCGCTCGACGAGAAGGCCGCCCGCGCCGCGGCGAAGGTCGAGGCCAAGGCACAGGCGCGCGCCGAACGCATCGCCGAACACACCCGTGAGAAGGAAGCCCGCGCAGTGGCCAAGGCCGAGGCGAAGGAGGCCGCCGCCGAGGCTGCCCGCGAGGAGAAGGCCGCCCGCGCCGCCGCCAGGGCTGAGGCACGGGCCGAGATCCGCGCCGCCGCCCGGCAACGAGCGCAGGACCGCCACGCCGAGATCGCCGCCGAACGCGCGGCCGCGAGGGACGCCGCCGCTCAGGCCGCCCGCGACGAGAAAGCGGCACGTGCCACGGCCAAGGCGGAGGCCAAGCAGACCGCCGCTCAGGAACGGGCCGACCACCGCGCCGAACAAGAGCGGCTCCGCGAGGAGGCCGCGCAGGCCGTCCGCGACCACAAGGCCGAGCTCGACCAGGCCAGGGCCGACCGCCGGGCCGAGAAGCAGGCCAACTCCCGATCGGCCCGCCGCGCCGCCGCACGACAGGAGGCAGCCGACACCAAGGCCGCCGCCGCACAGGAACGCGCTGACGCCAAGGCCGCAGCTGCGCAGGAACGAGCTGACGCCAAAGCCGCCAAGCAGGCCAACTCCCGCTCCGCCCGCCGCGCCGCCGCACGCCAAGAGGCGGCCGACGCCAAGGCCGCCGCCGCGCAGGAACGCGCCGAGGCCAAGGCAGCGAAACGGTCGGGCACCCGCGCCGAGCGCCGCACCGCCGCCCGCCAGGCCAAAGCCGACGCCAAGGCCGCCAAGCAGGCCAACTCCCGCTCCGCCCGCCGCGCCGCCGCACGCCAGGCCGCAGCCGACGCGAGGGAGGCGGCCCGCGCGGCTACCGCCCAGGCGACGGCGGATCGGCGGGCCGAGCGCAAAGCCGCGAAGCAGGCCGGTTCCCGGGCCGAGCGCAGGGCCGCGGTCGCTGCGGCGAAGGCGGCCGCCGCCGAGGCTCGGGCCGCCCGTGCCGCCGAGACGACGATCGCCAGCCGAGCAGAGCGGAACGCCATGACCGAGACCACCACCCGAGCCGAGCGCAAGGCCGCGAAGGCCGCGTCGAAGGGCAAGGACAAGGCCCTCAAGCGGGCCGAGAAGGCAGCGGCGAAGGCCGCCGACGCCGGCTCGCCGCAGCGGGCGGCCGACGAGGAGCGGACCGCGATCGCCGAGGCCGTCGAGGTGGTCGCGCCGGTGCGCGCCGGCCGCGAGCCGATCACGGCGAAGCGGGTGAAGCGCCTGATGGGCGTGGGGAAGGTCGTCCTGCCCGTGGTGGCGCCGTACGCGCTGGCCGCCGCGAGCTCCGCGCGGACCGCATGGGACAACCGCAAGGCCGCCCGGCTCGGTGTCGCCCCCGACCAGCTGGGCGCCTACGCCGGCCCGGGTGGCGCGCTGCACGCCCGCATCTCGCGGATCGCCGACACCCTGTCCCAGCTCGAGGACCGCGGCAACGGCGCGTCGGCGTTCGTGGCGCGCACCCGCCCGCGGATCGCCGACCTGTCCGTCGCGGTCCGGGCGGCCGGGCAGTGGCCGGCGCAGCGCCGCCGCGCCGCGCACAAGGCGATCAGCAACGAGCTCGACACGATCGAGTCGAGCCTGCTCGACCAGCTCGGGGTCGGCACGTCGTAGGAGAGCTGGTCCCAATGGCGGATCGCGCGAGATGCACGTGAGCGAACTCGCGCACCTGCCGGCCCGACCGGGCCCGGAGACGGGCTACGGTCGGGCCCCATGCGGAACAGGAGCGTGGTGCGCGGTGGCGCGCTGGCCACGCTCAGTGCCGTCCTGACGGCCGCGGGGCACGTCGCCGGCGGGGGCACCATCGGCGACCTGATGTTGCTCGTAGTGCTGTTGCCGCTGCTGGCGGTGGCGTTCATCTCGGCGGCCAGGGCCTGCCGCAGCGCCGTGGGCGCGATGCTGGTGCTCGGTGCCGGGCAGGTGGTGCTGCACCAGGCGATGGTGCTGTTGCACCCGCCGCACGCCGCCGGCGTCGCCACGTTCGGCACGGCCGCGATGTTCGCGATGCACGCCGCCGTCACGCTGGTGACGGCCGTGGCGCTGCGGTGCGCGGACCGTGGGATGTCTGCGCTGGTCGCCGTGCTGCAGCGGGTGCTGCCGCGGCGGCTTTCCCCGTTGCCCGTGGCGCGGCCGCTGCGGCTGGCCGTGCTCCCCGCCCCGGTGCGGGGTCGGGTACGGGCCGATGTGCTCGCCGCGTCGATGCTGCGCCGCGGTCCTCCGGTGACCTGCTGATTCCCGCAGCCACCCATTCACCGTCCCGCATCGGGACGTCACCGGAGAGATCCTTCATGTCTGCACATCCCCGACGGTTCGCACTGCGCGCGGGCGCCGTCCTCGCCGTGGCCACCGCGGCCGTCCTCGCCACCGCAGCCCCCGCGTTCGCTCACGTCACGGCACAGCCGGGCACCGCGCAGCAGGGCGGCTACGCGGTGGTGACCATGCGCGTCCCCAACGAGTCCGACACCGCCGGCACCGTGAAGCTCGAGGTCACACTGCCGTCCGATACCCCGTTCTCCTCGGTGCGCACCACGCCCATGCCGGGCTGGACGGCCACCCTCACGAAGTCCCCGCTGAACCCGCCTGCGCAGCTCAACGGCCGCACGGTCACCGAGGCCGTCACGCTGGTGACGTTCACGGCGGCGTCCGGCACCCGGATCGGGCAGGGCCAGTTCGTCGACTTCCCGATCTCGCTCGGCCCGATGCCGAAGGACCGTGACTCGGTGTCGTTCCCGGCGAGGCAGACCTACGACAACGGCGAGGTCGTCGCGTGGGACCAGCCGACCCCGGCCGACGGTTCCGAGCCGGAGCACCCCTCGCCGACCGTGAAGCTCCTCCCCGCGTCCGATGACGGGCACGGCGGGCACGGCGGCGGCGACACCGCGGCGGCGCCCGCCGCGGCCGACAGCAGCGACACGGCGGCTCGGTGGCTCGGTGGCGCCGGACTCGTCGTCGGCGCGCTGGGTCTCGGCGTCGGCGGCGGCGCCCTGCTGCGGGCGCGCAAGCAGGGCGGCGGCTCATGAGGCGGCTGCTGCAGGGCGGTGTACTGGCCGTGGTGAGCGGCCTGGTGATGCTGCTGGCGGCCGGGCCGGCGCTGGCGCACTCGCGATTGGAGAGCAGTGACCCGGCGGACGGGGCGAGCCTCGCCACATCGCCGTCGAAGGTGACACTGACGTTCAACGAGGCGATGACCGCAGGCCCTGGCTTCACGACGATCACGGTGATCGGGCCGGGCAACACGGCGTGGCAGGACGGGGAGACGCAGGTCTCGGGCGACTCGGTGAGCATCGCGGTCAAGCCGCTGGGCCCGGCCGGGGTCTACCAGATCGGCTACCGCGTCGTCTCCGACGACGGGCACCCGGTGAGCGGCAGCGTGTCGTTCACGTTGACGGCGCCGGGACCCGGTGCCGCGTCCGCCGCGCCGACCGTGGCACCGACGACGGCCGCTGCCGCGCCGGCGACGACCTCGGCCGCCGCCCCGGTTGCGGCCGCACCCTCCGACAGCGGCGGCGGTGCGCCGGTGTGGCCGTGGATCGTCGCCGCGGTCGTGGCGGTCGGTCTCGGGGTGGTGCTCGCACTGCGCCTCGGACGGAGCTGATGAAGCCGACCACGGACACCGCCGACGGGTCCCCCCGCAGCGTGGGGCCCGCCTGGTTGGTGTCCGTGGTCGGCGCCCCCGTCGGCGTGGCGTTCCTGGCGAGCGTGCTCGCCGGGGCACTCACGACGACGACGGTGCCGGTGCTGGTCGGCACCACCGGGACCCGGGCCGTGATGGACGTCGCGGGGATCGCGTGCGTCGGAGCCGGGCTGGTCGCAGCGCTGGTGCCGGTGACGTCGGCTCGCCGCTCCTACCGTGCAGATCGTGCGGCGGCGATCGTGCACCGGCGGATCGATCGCGTGCTCATCGTGGCGGCGGCCACCTGGCTGGTGGCGGTGGTGCTCGGGACCGTGTTCCGCACGGCGGACGCGTTCGGCCGCTCGCCCGCGGAGCTCGGCGGCGCGGACCTGCTGGCGTGGTCGACCCGGTTGGGCGCCGGCCGGGGCATGGTGCTGACGCTGCTCTGCGCGGCTGTGGTGCTGGGCTGCGCCGTCGCCCGCCTGCGCAACCCGGCGCTCGTCCAGGTGCGGATCCCGCTGGTCGCGGCGCTGCTGGGGGTGTTGACCCCGACCGTCACCGGACACGCGGGCAGCGCCCCCGACCACGAGGTCGCGATCCTCTCCATCGCCGTGCACTCCGGCGGGGCGGCGCTGTGGGTCGGCGGGCTGATCGGGCTGGTGGCGTTCGTCGCGCCGCACCGGGAGCTGCTCGACGCCGCGCTCCCCCTGTACTCGACGCTGGCCGGGGTGTGCCTGGCCGCGGTGGCGCTGTCCGGTGCGATCAACTCTCTGGTGCGCGTCGAGTCGTGGACCGCGCTCGTCACCACCGGCTACGGATGGCTGGTGCTGGCGAAGGTCGCGGCGATCGTCGTCATCGGTGTGCTCGGCGGGCTCACCCGGTCCCGGCTGCGGGCCGGCCGCGTCCCGGTGCTGCGGTGGGCCGCCTACGAAACGACACTGATGGCCGTCACGATCGGGCTGGCGGCGGCGCTCACGCAGAGCGGGACCTGATCACCGAAGGCCCCGGCTCGACGGCGAAGCGCGGCTCAGGCCGCGACCGGCACCTCGACCTGCGACGGGGCGACCGTGGCCCGACCCAGCACCCGGCGGACCATGACGGCTGCGACGAGGAAGGCGATCGCGCCGACGATGCCGACGACGTTGAAACCCTCGGTGAAGGCGAGCCGGGCGGCGTCCAGCACGCCCGGGTCCGCGATCGTCGACGCTGAGCTGATGCCCTCGCTCGCAGTCTGCGCGGCGACCGGGGTGACGTCGGCGGGCAGCAGGCCGGGCAACGCGCCGCGGTAGATCGCGGTGACCAGCGAACCGAGGGTGGCGACGCCGACCGCGATGCCCAGCTCGGCGCCGGTCTCGGCCAGCGAGGCCGCCGAACCGGCCCGCTCCGGCGGGGCGGCCGCCATGAGCAGGTTCATCACCAGCGACATCGGGACGCTGACGCCGCCTGCGGCGAGCACCATCGCGACCACGTGGATGCCGAGCGCGTCGGTGTCCAGGGTGCCCAGCAGCAACAGGCCGGCGCCGGCGGCCACCAGCCCGACCCACACCAGTGCCACCGTGTCGAAGTGCCGGTCGAGCCTCGGTGCCGCCAAGGTGCCGGCGAGCATCACCAGGTTCTGCGGGATCAGCCACAGGCCGACGTGCAGCGGGCTCAGTCCGAGCACGTTCTGCAGGTAGAGGGCGGAGACGAACGACGTGCCGGCCATGACCACGCCGGTCACCAGGAACGTGCACAGCCCGACCGTGAACCGCCGGTTCGCGAAGAGGGCGAGATCGACGAGTGGGTGCGCGACGCGGCGCTGCCGGCGGCAGAACACGACTCCGGCGACGATGCCGGCGACGACCGCGAGACCGGCGACGACTCCACCGTGGCCGCGGGCGATCTCCTTCACGCCGTAGACGATCGGCAGCAGCGTGGCCAGCGAGAGCACGACGCTCACGGGGTCGGGCAGCGCGCCGCCGGCCGAACGAGGCTGGTCGGGGAGCAGCCGCGGGGCGGCGACCACCAGCAGCACCATGAACGGCACGCCCATCAGGAACGCCGAGCCCCAACCGAAGTGCTCCATGAGCGCCCCGCCCACGATCGGGCCCGCGGTCATGCCACCCATGAAGCACGCGAACCACACGCTGATCGCGACGGCCATCTTCGCGGGGTCGGGGAACATGTGCCGGATCAGCGCCATCGTCGACGGCATCAGGGTGGCCCCCGCGACACCGAGCAGAGCCCGGCAGGCGATCAGCATCTCGGGGCTCGTCGAGAACGCCGCGACCACCGAGATCAGGGCGAACGCGGTGCCACCGGCGAGCAGCATCCGGCGGCTGCCGAGCCGGTCGGCCAGTGCGCCCATCGTGACCAGCAGGCCGGCGAGCAGGAACGAGTAGATGTCGAGGATCCACAGCTGCTGCACGCCGCTCGCGCCCAGGTCGCGGCTCAACGACGGCATGGCGACGTAGAGGACGCTGACGTCGATCGCGATCAGCAGGGTGGGCAGGGCGAGCACGGCGAGGCCGATCCAGGCGCGACGATCGCCCTGGTCGGCGGGCCGGTGGATGTCGATGGTCTGCATGTCGAGTCCCTCGTGAGTGGGTGCCTTCACCCTCTCCACGAACCGGGACCCGCGTTTTCGACATCGACCGCCGACCGAGATGTCACGACTCGGAGCGGTATGCCTCCAAGAGCCTTAGCCACACCTCGCTGATCGTCGGGAACGCGGGGACGGCGTGCCACAGCCGCGCGAGCGGCACCTCACCGACCACGGCGATGGTGGCGGCGTGCAGCAGCTCGGCCACGTCCTGCCCGACGAACGTGACGCCGACGAGCACCTCCCGCTGCGTGTCGACGACGATCCGGGCGGCCCCGTCGTAGCCGTCGGCGTGCAGGGACGAGCCGGCGACGGCGATCGGGAGGTCGACGACGCGCACGTCCAGGCCGGCGGCACGGGCCTGCTCCGCGGTGCGCCCGACGGCGGCCACCTCGGGGTCGGTGAACACCACCTGTGGCACCGCGCCGTGGTCGGCGGTGGCCGCGTGCTCGCCGTAGGGCGCGGTGTCGATCGACTTCCCGGCCACCCTGGCCACGATCGCGGCGGCCGCGATGCGGGCGGCGTACTTGCCCTGGTGGGTGAGCGGCGCGCGGCCGGTGACGTCGCCGGTGGCGTAGAGCCACTCGCCGGCCACGCCGGTGACCAGCCCGGAGTCGTCCGTGGCGACGGCCTTGCCGGGCTCCAGCCCGACGGTCTCGACGCCGAGGTCGGTGCTCGCAGGTCGCCGGCCGGTCGCGACCAGCAGTCGATCGACGACCACGGTCTCGTCGCCGATGGTCAGCGCGATGGCGTCGTCCTGCTTCGCGACGGCGTCGATGCCCTGCTCGAGGCGCACGTCGACGCCTTCGGCACGCAGCGCGGCGGCCACCCGCTCGCCGGCGAACGGCTCGGTCGACGCGAGCAACCGGTCCCCGCGGTTGACGAGGATGACCTGCGAGCCGAGCCGCTGGAACGCCTGCGCCAGCTCGCAGCCGACGACTCCACCACCGAGCACGCCCAGCCGCGGCGGAGCCTCCTTCGCCGACGTGGCCTCGCGCGAACCCCAGACGGGCACGTCGTCGATGCCGGGGATCGGCGGACGCACCGGCACGCTGCCCGTCGCGAGCACGACGGCGTGCCGCGCAGTGAGCACCGGCCCGTCCTCGATCGCGACGGTCTTCTCGCCGGTGAGCCGTCCGCGGCCACGGATCACGGTGATGCCGGCGCCCTCGGCCCACTTCACCTGGCCCGCATCCTGCTCGGACCCGGAGTCGCGGCCGGTGAACCAGTCACGGCGGGCGAACACGGCGGCCGGATCGAACTCCGCGGTGGTGCCGGGCAGGCGGCGCAGCGCGGCGGCGGCGTGCCCGGTGCGCAGCAGCGCCTTGGACGGGATGCAGGCCCAGTACGAGCACTCGCCGCCGACCAGCTCCGCCTCGACGAGCGCCACGGACAGCCCGCCGCGGTGCACGTAGTCGGCGGCGTTCTCACCGACCGGACCGGCACCGACCACGATGACGTCGAACTCGTTCATGTCAGCGCCTTCACGGCCTCGGCCACGGCGACGTCGCCCTCGCGCAGCTCCAGCACCTTGCCGACGGTGCCCGGATCGTCGAGCAGCGCGACGATCGCGGAGGCGGTGTCGGCCCGGGTAACCGGCCCGAGGTCGATCGGCGGCGGGGCGAGCAAGATCCGGTCCGTCGGTGGATCGTCGGTCAGGCTGCCGGGCCGCAGGATCGTCCAGTCGAGGTCGGTCTCGGTGACGGCGACCTCGGCCGCCTTCTTGGCGCGCAGGTAGGCGGCCCACACCTCGTCGCCCCCGGCGGGGGACGAGTCGACGCCGGGCGAGGAGACGAGCAGGTAGCGGCGCACACCGGCCAGCCGCGCCGCGTCGGCGAGCAGCACCGCGGCAGCCCGGTCGACGGTGTCCTTGCGTGCGGCGCCGCTGCCCGGTCCGGCGCCGGCCGCGAACACGACGGCGTCGGCCGGTCGGAGGTGCTCAGCGAGCTCCGCGGCCGTCACCGACTCCAGGTCGGCCACCACCGCGACCCCGCCCTGCTCCTCCACGTCGTCGACGTGGTCGGGGTTGCGCACCAGCCCGACCACGCGGTCGCCCCGCATCGCGAGCTGCCGCGTCAGCAGCAGCGCGATCTTCCCGTGCCCTCCGGCGATCACCACATACACGTGCCGACCGTAGAGGAATCAGCGGTTGGGACGCAGGGTCCAGAGCACCGTCATCCGGGTGGTCTCGCGGTCGTCGGCGTCGGTGATCGTCACGTCGACGGCGAACTCGGGGCGGCTGCCGGCGTCGAGCTCGGCGATCACCTCGGCGGCCGGCCGGGTCAGCTCGGCGACGGCGGTGAGCGGGCCCTTGGCGAGCCGCGAGTACCGGACCTCCGAGGAGACGACGAGCGGAGTGGCCCGTTCCATGGTCTGGCTGAAGGCCGCCAGACCGACGGCGCCCGACGCCGTCTCGCCGAGCCCGAAGATCATCGCGGCATGCGGGCCGCCTACGTGGTTGTGCAGATCAGGGTTGTCGGGGAGGTGGGCGACGCACCGCTGCGCGGTCGTCTCGCCGAACGTGATGCCGACGGTCTTCACCCAGTGCACCGTCTGCTGCATGGCCGGGCCGACCCAGCTCGTGTCCGCTGTCATGCCGCGCATCCTACTCGCCGGTAACAAGCAGTGACGTTTTGTCCGTTTTATCAACAGGTGGAATAGGTCTGGTTGTCGCGTGGTGTGGGTCGCACTGGAATCGAACCCGGGACCGAACACTGCCTGGAGGTAGCCGGTGAAAGCCGTCCGAGTGCACGCCTACCACGAGGATCCAAAGATCGACGACATACCGGAGCCCACCATCCAGGGCCCCCTGGACGTGATCGTCAAGATCGGCGGTGCCGGCGTCTGCCGCACCGACCTGCACATCATCAACGGCGACTGGGCCGCGGCCCAGAACCCCGAACTCCCCTACGTCATCGGCCACGAGAACGCCGGCTGGGTGCACGCCATCGGCGACGGCGTCACCAACGTCGCCGTCGGCGACACCGTCATCCTGCATCCGCAGCCGTCCTGCGGCCTGTGCCTGGCCTGCCGCCGAGGTCGGGACATGCAGTGCGAAGCCGCGTTCTTCCCCGGCCTCTCCAACAACGACGGCGGCATGGCGGAGTACCTGCGCACCACCGCCCGCGCCTGCATCAAGCTCGACCCGAGCACGAACCCCGCCGACGTCGCCGCGCTGGCCGACGCCGGCATCACCGCCTACCACGCCGTGCGCAAGGCGGTGCCGAACCTCTACCCCGGCACCACCGCCGTCGTGCAGGGCGCCGGCGGGCTCGGCCACATCGCGATCCAGACGCTCGCCGCCATCACCGGCACGCGCATCGTCGTCGTCGACCGCAACCCCGACGCGCTGGCGCTGGCCAAGCAGATCGGTGCCGACGAGACCGTGCTGGCCGACGGCACCCACGTCGAGGCCGTCAAGGACCTCACCAACGGGCTGGGTGGCGACGTCGTCTTCGACTTCGTCGCCGAGCAGGGCGCCGAGCTCGACGCGTGGCAGATGACCGCCCCCGCCGGATCGCAGTTCATCCTCGGATACGGCGGTGAGTTCAAGGCCCCGACGCTCGATTTCGTCGGCGGCGAGAAGAACGTGATCGGCAACATCGTCGGCACCTACGCGGACCTCTCCGAACTGATGGTCCTCGCGCAGGCCGGCAAGGTCACCCTGCACACCAAGCAGTACCCCCTCGACGCGGCGCTCGATGCCCTGAACGACCTGGACAACGGCCGTGTCCGCGGCCGGGCGATCCTCGTCCCTTGATCAACTAGACGGTCTCGTAACGACGCGAAAGGTTCCCACCACATGTACGAAAAAGATGGCGAGAAGTACTTCATCGTCGACTCCCACTCCCACTTCTGGGACGCCAGCCGGGAGAACTGGAAGCCCGGCGCCGAGCAGTACGCGAAGGGCTGGATCGACTGCTTCTACGGCTACCACCAGCTCGGCCCGCCCGAGACCCACTGGGACTACGAGCACTACCTGAAGGTCACGCCCGAGGACTTCGAGCGCGACATGTTCATCGAGGGCCACGTCGACCACGCGATCTTCCAGTCGACCTACCTCCGGGAGTGGTACACGACCGGCTTCAACACCGCCGACCAGAACGCGGCGCTGCTGGAGAAGTGGGGCGACAAGCTCATCGTCAACGGTCGCTTCGACCCGCGCGAGGGCGACGACGGGATCAAGCAGCTCGAGGCCGACGTCGCGAAGTACCACCACAAGGGCGTCAAGCTCTACACGGCGGAGTGGAACGGCGACTCCCGCGGCTACAAGCTGTCCGACCCGGAGTGCTACCGGTTCCTCCAGGCCGCGCAGGACCTCGGCATCAAGAACGTCCACGTCCACAAGGGCCCGACGATCTGGCCGCTGGACAAGGACGCGTTCGACGTCGCCGACGTCGACCACGCGGCCACCGACTTCCAGGGCCTCAACTTCATCGTCGAGCACGTGGGGCTGCCGCGCATCGAGGACTTCTGCTTCATGGCGGTGCAGGAGCCCAACGTCTACGCCGGCCTCTCGGTCGTCATCGGCGGCCTCATGCACGCCCGACCGAAGTTCTTCGCCAAGGTCATCGGCGAGCTGATGTTCTGGGTCGGCGAGGACAAGATGCTCTTCGGCGGCGACTACAACATCTGGACGCCGAAGTGGCAGGTCGAGGGCTTCGTCGACTGGCAGATGCCCGACGACGACCAGTTCACCGACTACGCCAAGCTCACCACCGCCACCAAGAAGAAGATCCTCGGCCTCAACGCCGCGAAGCTCTACGACATCCCGGTGCCGGCCGGGCTGGAGCTGCCGACGACCGCGGGCGAGGACGAGGCGCCGGGTCAGGAGCTGGTGGACAACACCGCGGGGGCGCAGGCGTGAGTTTGCGGCCCGCAGTGTGGGCCGCGTTGGGGACGGTGCTCGACCCGGAACTGGACGAGCCCATCACGGACCTCGACTTCGTCGAGTCGAGCACCGTCTCCGAGGACGGCGTGGCCACGGTCGTGCTGCGGCTGCCGACGTTCTTCTGCGCACCCAACTTCTCGTGGCTCATGGTCGCCGACGCCTACGACGCCGTCTCCGCGGTGCCCGGCGTGACCAGGGCCGATGTGTCCCTGGCCGACCACCACGCTTCCGCCGAGATCAACGGCGGGGTCGCGGCGCAGGCCGGGTTCGTCTCCGCCTTCGAGGGCGAGGCCGTCGCCGAGCTGGACGAGCTGCGCAAGCAGTTCTTCCGCAAGGCGGCGCTGGCCGGCCAGGACCGGGTCGCCCGGCCGCTGGTCGACGCCGGTGTGGGGCCGGACGAGCTGGCCGACACCACGCTCGGGCAGGTTCCACCCTCGGCCGAGCTGGACCGGATGCGCACGCGCCGGGCCGCGCTCGGGCTGCCGCACGACGACGATGCGCCGCTGCTCATCGACGCCGAGGGCAGGGCGATCCCGCCCGCGGCCGTCCCGCTGCACCTGCGACGGGCCCGGTTGCAGCGGGTCGGGATCGAGACGAACGGGGCGTACTGCAAGGACCTGCTCAAGACGCGCTACCCGCGGGAGGCGCAGGCGGCGCGGTAGTTGCCCGGGTGTGTCAGCAAAGCCACTTTCAGGACCGAATCGGTCGTGAAGGTGGCTTTGCTGTCACCTACCGGTGGCTGGACCGGACCGACCCCTGAGCCGTGAGGACGCGGAACCTGTTCTGTAGCACGTAGCTGCCGTCCGGCTGCGCGAACTCGGCGCACCGCTCCAGCACTGCGTCGCGGACGGCGTCGGGGCCGACGCGGTTGATCGCCTGCCGGCCGATGGCGGTGTCGAACAGCGGCTCGAACAGCGCGTCCTCGTCCGGGTAGGTGAACGGGCACACGACCTCACCGACGACCGGATCGGTCAGCCCGGCCACTCCGGCGAGCTGCACCAACCGGTCGGGCCCGCTGCCGGCGGGACCACGCCGACGCGGCAGCCACTGGGCGATCGCCTCGCCGAACGCGCGGACGTCGCACTCGTCCTCGCGCCCCCACGTCGTCACGCTGACGACGGCGCCGCGGGCAGCCGCGGCCCGCAGCAGGACCAGCGGGTTCGACGCGTGCATCAGCACCTGGACCGCCGCGACGACGTCGAACGGGCCCGGCGGCGGATCGTGCACGTCGCCCACGGTGAACGTCGCCATCGGCACCGTCGCAGCCGCCTCGGCGACGGCGTCGGGATCGCGGTCGACCCCGGTCAGGACGGCGCCGCGGGCGACTGCGGCGGCGGCGAACTCCCCGGTGCCGCAGCCGAGGTCGAGCACTGTCGTGCCCGCACCCACCGCGGTGTCGTCGAGAACGCGCGTATGTAGTGGAGCACCCCAACCCCGGGGTCCATCGGCCTGCACCTCGGTAGCCTAGTGCTGCTCACATCGGGCCCGCATCGGCGCGCCACCAGTCCAGCAGCCGGCCGGGATCGTCGCCGAAACCGAGCCCGACGGTGCGCGATCCCTCCACCGTCCAGACGACCGCTGCCCGCGACTTCTGCTGGACGCATCCGAGCACCCCGGTCGACCCGTCGGAGCGGGTGTAGCGGGCCGAGCCGTTGAAACCCGCCGGGTTGGACTGGCAGTCGGCGGCGTCGCCCGGCCCTGCACCGCGGAACGCGGCGAAGCGGGCACGGTCGGCGAACCGGAAGTAGAAGATCGTGCTGGCACCGGCAGCAGGTCCGCAGGCGATCGCGGTGACCCCGTCGGCCTCACCGACGTTGCCCACCACGAACTGGCGGTCGAGCCGGCTGCAGTCGATCCGGGAACCCTTCGGGATCTCGGCGAGCAGAGCGGCCTCGGCCCGGTTCGGGAACGGCGGATCGGCGGTCGCGTTGGCGGCCCGCACGATGTCGGAGATCCACGGCCGATCCATCAGGTGCGCCGTGCGCCACCGGTCGAGCGCGGCGAGGTCGGCGCCCGTCGCGGTGCCGAGCAGGCGCATCCCGTCGATCGTCCAGGTCAGCACGGGCGCGCCGGACGTCCGGTCGCACAGCAGGTTGCCGAGGTAGGTGCCGTGCACCTCGTACGGGACCTGCGAGCGCTCCGGCGCCGGATCGGCACCGCAGGGTGTGTCGCCGACGGGGGCGATCGCCGCCACGCCGGCCCGGTACGCGTCCTCGAGGGTGGCCGCGTCGGCGTAGCGGCGGTAGCTGACCGTGGCTGCCCCTGCGCCGTCCGGATCGCAGTCGACGGCCGCCACCAGCCCGTCCACTCCGCCGATGGTGACGTCGGGGGTGTCGCGGCAGCCGCTGAGCCCGATCGTCGCGACGAGATCGTCCCGTGCGGCGGTGGCCCCCTGGTGGCCCTGCCACGCCGGCAGCCCGACCAGCAGCGCACCCGCCAGCGCCGCCACGACCAGCGCGGCCACGGCGATCAGCGCCCGTCCGCGCAGCGGCCCGATCGCCATCGCGTCGATGGACGGCCTGCGGGCGGCCCGGACGTCCGGCTCGGTGCTCGTCGGCTCGTCCGGCTCCGGCAACGGGAGCGCGGCGACCGAGGGCGCCAACGACCGCCGCAGGTGGTCCAGCACCGCCCCACACGAGGGGTGCCGGGCGTCCGGCTCCGCGCGCATGGCCCGCGCCACCACCTCGCCGGTGCCGGCGGGCAACGGCGACATCCGCAGCTCACCCGGTCGCGGTGGGCCCCCGCTGAGGCACAGGTGCAGAAGGGCGCCGATCGCGTAGACGTCCGCCGCGGCGCTCGGCTCCTCGCTGCGGCGCACCTCAGGCGCGACGAACCCGGGATCCGGCTCCGGCGACCCGGCCGGCTCGCGCACGCCGACCGTGCCCGCCTCCAGGTCCAGCAGCACCGCACCCGGCCCCAGCCGCCCGTGCACGACACCGGCCGCGTGCGCGGCGTCGAGCTTCTCCGCGGCCTGCTCCAGGATCTCCGCGGCCGTCTCCCCGTCGACGGGCCCGTGCACCGCCAGGTACCTGGACAGGTCGGCGCCGTGCGTGCGGCGCGTCGCCGTGCGCTCCATGCGTGCCTCCGTTCCCGGTCAGGCACGCTAAACCGCGACCCCGCGGCTCCGTGGGCGTTTGGGAGAACTAGCCCCAGACGTCGGCCGCGACCTGCACGATCAGCTCCAGCTTGGCGCGCTGCTCGTCGATCGTGAGGTCGTTGCCCTCCGCGGTGGAGGAGAACCCGCACTGCGGGGAGAGGCACAGCTGTTCCAGCGGCAGGTGCTTGGCGGCCTCGTCGATGCGGCGCTTGAGGTCGTCGGCGCGCTCCAGCTGCCCCGACTTCGTCGTGACGAGCCCGAGCACCACGAACTTCCCGGGCGGCACGAACCGCAGCGGCTCGAACCCACCGGAGCGCTCGTCGTCGAACTCGCAGAAGAACCCGTCCACGTCCAGGCCACCGAAGACGGCCTCGGCCACGAAGTCGTAGCCGCCCTCCGCGGCCCACGACGAGCGGAAGTTGCCGCGGCACATGTGGGTGGTGACGCGCAGGCCGTCGGGGCGGCCGGCGATGGCGGCGTTGATGCCGGCGACGTAGCGCTCGTGGAGATGGTCGGGATCGTCGCCCCGGGCCGCGACCTGGGCGCGGTGCGCCGGATCGTTGAGGTACGCGAGCGAGACGTCGTCGAGCTGCAGGTACCGGCAGCCGTGTTCGGCGATGGCCGCGATCTCGGCTGCGTACGCAGCCGACAGGTCGGCGAAGAACTGCTCGACGTCCGGGTACACGGCACGATCGACGATCGCCGTCCCGCCGCGGAAGTGCACCATGCTCGGCGACGGGATCGTCAGCTTCGGCGTGGCCGTGGTGGCGTGCGCGGCGAGGAAGTCGAAGTGCTCGGCGAAGATCGGTTCGGTGAGCCGGACCGGCTCGGTAACCGCGATGCCCGCCGACGTGAACGCCCCCGAGCCCTGTTTGTTGCGCATGGCGACGGTGATCTGCTCGTCGGTGCGGACGATGCCGCCGAGCCGGTAGATGAAGTCCATGTGCCACGACGAGCGCCGGAACTCGCCGTCCGTGGCCGACTGCAGCCCGACGGACTCCTGCAGCGCGATCACGTCGGTGATCGCGGCGTCTTCGACGGCACGCAGGCCGGCCGTGTCGAGCTCGCCGGCCGCGGCGCGCGCTCGCGCGTCGACGAGTGCCGGTGGGCGGAGGAGGCTGCCGACGTGGTCGGCCCGGAAGGGGGCCTCGGTGCGCTGCGACATGGAGAGCAACGTACTGCGCGGCCGCGGGAAATGCTCCTCAGCGGATCCACAGCGCGCCGCTTGGCAAGCCAATAATACGAACATATTTTCAGGTCATGGCAACATCTCTCGATCCCGACACCCGACGTGCGCAAGTGGCCGACGCGTTGCTGGAGATCGTCGCCGAGCGCGGTCTGGCCGAGGCGAAGCTCGTCACCGTTGCCGACCGCGCCGGCACGTCGGTCGGGCTGGTGCAGCACTACTTCCGGTCCAAGTCCCAACTGCTGACCTTCGCCGTGGAGCACCTGAGCCGGCGGACCGAGGAGCGGGTCGCCGAGATCCGCGACGTCCGCCCGCTGCGCGTCGCCATCCAGCGGCTCGCCGAGCTGCTCCTGCCGCTGGACGAGGATCGCCGGCGGGAGGCCGCCGTCTGGCTGGCGTTCCTGCCGCTCACCCTCACCGATCCCGAGCTCGCCCGGCTGCACCGCGAGACCGTCGGCCACCAGCTCGCGGGTCTGGAACGGGCGCTCGCCGCATCCGTGACGCTCGGCGAGCTGCCGGGACCGATCGATGCCGCAACGGAGGCCAGGGCGCTCACGGCGTTCCTGGACGGCCTGGCGAACGCGATGCTCACCCAGCCCAGCGAGTTCCCCGCGGACGCCGCCCGCACGATGCTGGCGACCTACCTCGACCGGCTCTACGGGCGGGCGTCGTGAGGCCACCGGAGAGCCTGCAGGACCAACTGGCGTACGCGTGGGAGCACATCGGCGGGATCAGGGGCACGCTCCTCGCCACGGTCCCGATCGCAGTGTTCGTCGCCGCCAACGCGCTGGCCGGGATGTGGCCGGCGATCGGCGCGGCGGTGGGCGCGGCGGTCCTCGTCGGCGGCGCGCAGGTGCTGCGCAAGGAGAAGCCGGGCGCAGCGTTCGCCGGGCTCGGTGGCGTGGTGGTGGCGAGCGCCGTCGCAGTGCTCGTCGGGAACGCGAAGGGCTTCTACCTCTGGGGGATCTGGATCACTCTGGCGATCGGGATCGTCCTGCTGGCGTCGGAGCTCGTGCGCCGGCCGCTCATCGGCCTCGTCTGGTCGGTCGGCAACGGGCACGACAGCACGTGGCGCACCGATCCCCGGTCCCGCCGGGACTACGACGTGGCCACCCTGTTCTGGGCGGCGCTCTGCTTCCTCCGGTTCGCCGTGCAGAACTGGCTCTACGTGGCCGACGAGACCACCTGGCTCGGCATCGCCCGGATCGCCATGGGTTGGCCGCTCACGCTCGTGGCCGTGCTCGTGACGGCGTGGGCGGTGCGGCGGGTCGACCGGCACAGGGCCGAGCAGCACGTCGCACCGGACATGGGGTCGGCGACGACGCCGGAGGAGGCACGCAGCGCTCGGCCGAGCGACGAGGCGTGAGCACCGGGAGTTGAGTCGTCGTGCCGTCTCGTCCA
Organism: uncultured Actinomycetota bacterium; assembly: GCA_963727745.1. Taxonomy (GTDB): domain Bacteria; phylum Actinomycetota; class Actinomycetes; order Mycobacteriales; family Pseudonocardiaceae; genus Pseudonocardia. The sequence goes on along the minus strand of CAVSHL010000009.1, from coordinate 630,900 downwards.
CACCGGACCCGCGCGGGTCGCCGATACGTGGGCACCTGCCCGTCACCGTCTACGGGGCGGTGCCGAAGGCTGCAGCGCTGGAGTCCTACGCAGCCGCAGGCGTGGACCGGGTGCTGTTCGAGCTGCCCGATGCACCGGCGGCCGAGGTCCTGCAGCGCCTCGACGAGCTGGGCCGGCTGATCCCTAGCGACGTTCCGCGTGCGCGGCGGGTCGATCGCCCGCACGGTCCGCGGCCGCGCGCACGAGCCGTTCCAACTCCCAGCGCCGGGCCCCGAAATCGGTGCGGGAGACGGAGACGCCGACGGCTCCGATCACCTCGCCGTCGACGCCCTGCAGCGGTGCGGCGACACCGGCGATCCCGGCGGCCAGCTCCTCGACCTCGACGGCGATCCCGTCGAGGCGCACCCGCATGAGGTCGCGGTCGAGCGCGCGCCGGTCGGGCACCGTGTGCGGTCCGAGCCGCACCATTCCGGCGGGTCCCAGCAGCTCGCCCACCTGGGCCGGGCGCACCGACGCGAGCAGCACCTTCCCCGCTGCGGCGGCGTGCGGGGCGACGGGTTCGCCGACGCGCACGTCGGGCGGCAGGGGGTGCGTGGCGCAGGCGTCGGCATGGGCGACCACGACGTCGCGGTCGCGGAAGACCGTCAGGTACGCGGCGGCGGCGGCTTCGAGGTGCAGGTCGTGCATGGCGGCGACGACCGGTGCCGGTGGCCGCAGCTGATCGGTGAGGCTGCGCTGCAGCTCCGCGATGCGGTAGCCGATCCCGTAGCCGCGCATGCCGTCGAGCCGGACCAGGTAGCCCTCCTCGACGAGCACGGCCAGCGCGCGGTAGACGGTGGGGAGCGGGCAGCCGAGGCGGCGGGCGATGACCTTGGCGGTGACGCCGTCGCCGGCGGTGCCGACCACCTCGAGCACCCGTAGGGCCCTGCGCATCGACGTCGCCACGGCCTCAGTGTTGGGTAGGGCAGGAGCCACGAGCAAGGAGCAGGAGATGGACGACCAGGAACTGCACAAGCACATCGACGAGCTGGTGGCGGAGGAGCACCGGCTGGAGCGCGCGCACGTCGGCCAGGCACTCTCCGACGGAGAGCAGCAGCGGTTGCGGGATCTCGGCGTGCAGCTCGACCGCTACTGGGACCTGCTGCGCCAGCGCGACGCCCGTCGCCGGGCCGGTCAGGACCCGGACGGGGCACAGGAGCGGTCGGCCGACGTCGTGGAGGGATACCGCCAGTAGTGCCGGCGATCGAGCCGACCACACCGGACGGGCTGGCCGACGCGGTCGCGGGGCTGGTGCTGGCCCGTCCTGGTCGGACCAGGGTGCTGCTGGACGGGCCGGCGCCGACCTCGCCGGAAGGCCTGGCCGCGCAGGTCGCTGACCGGTTGCAGGTGGCCGGCCGGGCGGCGCTGGTGGTGCTGGCCGCCGACTACCTGCGTCCGGCGTCGGTGCGGCTGGAGTACGGCCGGGAGGATCCCGACGAGCTGCTCGACGGCTGGCTCGACGAGGGCGCGCTGCGCCGCGAGGTGCTGGACCCGGCCGCGGCGGGCGGGTCGGGGCGCGTGCTGCCCCGGCTGTGGAACGCCGCGACGGACCGGGCGTACCGCGCCGGGTATGAGCAGCTCCCCGACTCCGGAGTGGTGCTGCTGGCCGGCGCGCTGCTGCTGGGCCGGGGTCTGCCGGCGGACGTGTCCGTGCACCTGCACATGAGCGCGGCCGCGCTGGCCCGCCGGCTGCCACCGGCGGACCACTGGACGCTCCCCGCCCACGCCCGCTACGAGCAGGAGCGCGCCCCGGACACCGAGGCCGACCTGGTGGCGCTCTCCGACCATCCCAGCCGCCCTGCCCTGCGCACCTGAAGCAGTGACGTTGATCAAGGGCAGAAGGTCGTCAACCAAGATCGACGAACGACCTTTTGCCCTTGATCAACGCCAAAACCCGGCCGCTGGGCACCCACCACAGGACGGTCCGCCGAACGGACTACTGGACGGGTCGTGCCCGAGGGGCCACAGTTGACCACGGGAAGGGGGCTCCGGGGGCCGAAGGCCTCACCAGAAAGCAGTGAAGGCTCCTGCTCGCGTGTCCCACGAGCAAGAGCCTCACCTGACGCGTGCGCGAGGGGGGAGTTGAACCCCCACGTCCTTTCGGACACACGGACCTGAACCGTGCGCGTCTGCCATTCCGCCACTCGCGCTTGCAGGAGGAAAGTTAGCACGGCAGGACCACGTGTTTTCCGGGGGGCCATGAGGTCACCCCATGGCAACTCCACCGGCCGAGCTAGCACAGATACGATCGGTGTCGTCAGCAACACGCCGTTGGGATCGGAGGAAGATCAGTTTGGGCCGCGTCGGGAGGTTCGAGCGCCGTCTGCAAGGGATGGTGGGCGATGCCTTCGCACGGGTGTTCGGTGGGAGCGTCGTCCCTCAAGAGGTCGCTCAGGCGTTGCTCGGGGAGGCCGAGAACAACATCGAAGAACTCGCCGGGGGGAGACTGCTCGCCCCGAACCGCTACACGGTGCTGCTCAGCCCCTCAGATATCGATCGCATGGCCGGTGACCGGGCGCAGATCGTCGACTCGCTCTCGTCGTACGTCACCGAACAACTCGCCGACCAGGGATGGGACACCTACGGTGAGGTCGTAGTCTTTCTGGAGCGCTCCGATGCGCTGCACACGGGACAGTTCCGCACCCGCTCGGTCGTGGATCCCGACGCCTCCCGTCGGGACTCCGTCCAAGCACGCGACGCAGGAGAAGCACCGATGAGCCAGCAACCGGGCCACCCCGAGGAGAACGGGCAGTACGGCTACGACCGTGGCGCCCCCGGACAGGGCCAGCAGACCTACGCACCGCCCGCGTACGACCAGCGGCAGGGCGGCGGCTACGACCAGCAGGGCTACGGCCAGCAGCCTGGTTACGCCGCCGGTCAGCCGCAGCCCGGGTACGCCGGCCAGCCGGGCTACGACCAGCAGGGCTACCCGCAGCAGGGCGGCTACGCCGGCCAGCCGGGCTATGACCAGCAGGGCTACGGCCAGCAGCCTGGTTACGGCCAGCAGCCGGGGCAGGCCCCGCAGGGCTACGACCAGGGCTACGGCCAGCAGGGCTACGGGCAGCCGGGGCAGGCCCCGCAGGGCTACGACCAGGGCTACGGGCAGCAGCAGGGCTACGGGCAGCAGGGCTACGCCGACCAGGGTTACGGCCAGCAGCAGGGCTACGCCGACCAGGGCTACGGCCAGCAGCCCGGTTACGGCCAGCAGGGCTACGGCGGCCAGCAGGGCTACGCGGAGCAGGGCTACGGCCAGCAGGGTGGCGGCTACGGCGGCTACCAGCAGGGTGTGTCCGCGTCGCTGTCGCTGGACGACGGTTCGGGCCGCACCTACGAGCTGACCCAGGGCACCCACGTCATCGGTCGCGGCCAGGAGTCGTCCTTCCGTCTGCCCGACACCGGCGTCTCCCGGCGACACCTGGAGATCAGCTGGGACGGGCAGTCCGCCACACTGTCGGACCTGGGCTCCACGAACGGCACCACGGTGAACGGCAATCCGGTGCAGACGTGGCAGCTCAACGACGGTGATGTGATCAGGGTCGGACACTCGAGCCTCGTCTTCCGCACGCGCTGACGTCGTGCGCCGCACCGGCGTTCCCCGATCGGGGCACGCCGGAGCGTCGTGTCGTCGACAACTGCGGTGGCGGGCGCCGAGCATGCAGAAGGGGAGCGCCGCGCGTGCCGGAGTTGGTACTGCAGCTGACCAGGGCGGGTTTTCTCGCCCTGCTGTGGCTGTTCGTGCTCGCCGCGCTGCGGGTGGTGCGTTCCGACCTGTACGCGGCGTCCGGCCTGCGGGCGATGGTCCCGGGTGGGCGCCGTCCGTCCCGGGCCGGCCGGGGTCGCACGCCCCGGCAGCTGCTGGTGACGCAGGGCGCGCTGGCGGGCACCCGCATCACGTTGGACTCCCGTCCGATCCTGATCGGCAGGGCCGACGACTCCACTCTCGTGCTCGACGACGACTACGCCTCGACCCGGCACGCGCGCATCGCGCTGCAGGGGGAGGAGTGGTACGTGGAGGATCTCGGGTCGACCAACGGCACGTACCTCGACCGGGCTAAAGTCACCGGACCCACTCGAGTTCCTCTGGGTGTCCCTGTCCGCATCGGCAAGACGGTGATCGAGCTCCGATCGTGAGCCGCCCTCCGCCAGCCCCTGACCGAATGCGCGGAGTCGCACGATGACCCTGGTCCTGCGCTACTCGGCCCGTAGTGACCGCGGGCTCGTCCGGCAGAACAACCAGGATGCCGTGTACGCCGGGCCCCGGCTGCTCGCGTTGGCGGACGGCATGGGCGGGCACGCTGCCGGCGAGGTGGCGTCGCGGCTGGTGATCTCCGCGCTGGCCCCGCTGGATGACGACGACCCGGGCGACGACCTGCTCGCCGAGCTGCGGGAAGCCGCCTACGAGGGCAACTCGCTGATCACCCGGCACGTCGCCGACCAGCCCGATCTGGAGGGCATGGGCACCACGCTCACGGCGATCCTCTTCGCGGGTTCCCGGCTGGGCATGGTCCACATCGGTGACTCGCGCGCCTACCAGCTGCGCGACAACGCGCTGTCCCAGATCACGAAGGACGACACGTTCGTCCAGTCGCTGATCGACGAGGGCCGCATCACCGAGGAAGAGGCGCACACGCATCCGCAGCGGTCGCTGCTGCTGCGCGCCATCACCGGTCAGGACATCGATCCGTGGCTGACGATCCGTGAGGCGCGCGCCGGCGACCGTTTCCTGCTGTGCTCGGACGGGCTGTCCGGTGTGGTGAGCGACACCACGCTGCAGGAGACCCTGCAGGCCTACCGCGATCCGCGGGAGTGCGCGGATCGCATGATCGAGCTGGCCCTGCGCGGCGGCGGCCCGGACAACATCACGTGCATCGTGGCGGACGTGGTCGACATCGACTTCGGCGAGGACCGCCCCATCGTGGGCGGTTCGGTCGGCGACGGCTCGGACGACGCTCCCCCACCGGATTCGGCAGCCGCACGGGCGTCGGCCACCACGATGACCCGCACGGCTCCGCAGCGCGTGGTCCCGCCGGTCGCGACAGCCGCGCCGCGCCGCAGCCGCCTGCGGGTGGCGCTGATCGCGTTGGGGGTGCTGGCCGTTCTCGTGGTGGGCACGGTGCTGGCCAGGGCGTGGGTCATGCAGCAGTACTACGTGGGCGCCGACGACGACCAGGTCGTGATCTTCAAAGGGGTCCGGGGCTCGGTGCTGGGTCTCACGCTGCACGAGGTGGCGGAACGTCCGGGCTTCCCGCTGGAGGATCTGCCGGAGCCCAGCCGCAACCAGGTCCGGGAAGGCATCATCGCCAACGACGGGCTGCAGAGCGCGCGCGTGCTGATCGACCGGTTGCGGGAGCGGCGGATGCCGCCGTGCGCCACGACCGGTCAGCCGGCACCGTCGGCCGATCCGGCCGTCCCGTCCGGCACGAGCGTGGCTCCGACCAGCGCGGCTCCGCCCGCCGGTCCTCCGCAGCCGGGCCAGCCGGGCGTCGTGGCCCAGCCTCCCGAACAGCCCACACCGCTCTCGACACCAGAAGCCGTACCGGGGTTGACCTGCCGGCGAGTCAGCTGATGGTGGCGCCGACCGACGCGCCGGCCACGCCGGCTCCGACCCCGCTGCCGACGGGTCGCAGCATCGAGCTGGTGCTGCTCGCGTTCGCGGCGGCGCTGGTGACGGGCGCATTGGTGCTGGTCGAGGCCAACCAGGAGCAGGAGCTGACCCGGTCGCTGCTGTTCCTCGGCCTGGCCTACCTGGCGTTGTTCGGGGTGGCGCACCTGGCGGTGCGTCGCTTCGCGCCGTACGCCGACCCGCTGATCCTGCCCGCGGTCGCGTTGCTCAACGGGCTGGGCCTGGTGATGATCCATCGCCTCGACCTGGCCAACTTCGCGTCCGATCCCAACGGCGCCGACGACCTGGCCAGCAAGCAGGTGGCGTGGACGGCGATCGGGTTGGCGCTGTTCATCGGGGTGCTGTGGCGGGTGAGCGATCACCGGGTGCTGTCGCGCTACGCCTACACCGCCGGGTTCGTGGGGATCGTGCTGCTGGCGCTGCCCGGCCTGCTGCCGTCGTCGATCTCCGAGGTCAACGGCGCGAAGCTGTGGATCCGGATCGGGCCGGTCGGCATGCAGCCGGGCGAGTTCGCCAAGATCCTGCTGATCGTGTTCTTCGCCGCCTTCCTGGTGCAGAAGCGCGAGCTGTTCTCGACGGCCGGTCGCACGTTCCTCGGCATGGAGTTCCCCCGGGCCCGCGACCTCGCGCCGCTGCTCGTGGCGTGGGGGCTCTCGGTCGGAGTGCTCGTGCTCGAGCGCGACCTGGGCACGTCGCTGCTGTTCTTCGGCATCATCCTGGTGCTGCTGTACGCGGCCACCGAGCGCGTGTCGTGGATGCTGATCGGCCTGACGTTCTTCGTGGGCGGCTGCGTGATCGCCTACCAGCTGTTCGCGCACGTCCGGCTGCGCGTGCTGACGTGGATCGACCCGCTGGTGGCGTGTCCGGCCGACAAGGCGTTCGTGGCCTGCTACGAGCGCGGCGGCTACCAGATCAGCCAGGCGCTGTTCGGGCTGGGCACCGGCGGCATCGGCGGCACCGGCCTGGGCGCGGGCCGGCCGGACATCGTGCCGTTCGCGGAGAGCGACTTCATGCTCTCCTCGCTCGGCGAGGAGCTGGGCCTGATCGGGTTGGCCGCGATCCTCGTGATCTACCTGGTGCTGATCACGCGGGGGCTGCGCAGCGCGCTGGCCGTGCGCGACAGCTTCGGGAAGCTCCTGGCCACGGGTCTGGCGTTCACGATCGCCCTCCAGGTGTTCATCGTCATCGGCGGGGTGTCGAAGCTGATCCCCCTCACCGGCCTGACCCTGCCGTTCCTGTCCTACGGCGGCTCGTCGCTCCTTGCCAACTACGCGCTGGTGGCGCTGCTGCTGCGGATCTCGAACGCCGCGCGGGCGCCGCTGCCGCGCAAGCCCGCGACACCACAGGTCCCGATCGCGGAGGCCGGCACGGAACTGGTGGAGCGGCCCACGTGAACACCCCGGTCCGCCGCATCGCCATCGCGGTGATGGCGATGATCCTGCTGTTGTTGGCCAACCTCACCTACGTTCAGGTCGTGCAGGCCTCCTCGTTGCGGTCCGATGCCCGCAACCAGCGGGTGGTGCTGGCGGAGTACGCGCGCAAGCGGGGCCAGATCAGCGCGGGCGACCAGATCGTGGCGACCAGCACGGAGACCCCTGACCGGCTGCGTTACCAGCGGCAGTACCCGAAGGGCCCGGTGTACGCGGCGATCACCGGCTACTACTCGCCCAACCACGGCTCGAGCGGGTTGGAGGCGGGCGCCGAGGACATCCTCAACGGCAGCGACGACCGGCTCTTCGCGCGCCGGCTGTCGGATCTGGTCACCGGTCGCGACCCCAGCGGAGCGAACGTCGTGCTGACCGTGGATCCCGACGTGCAGCAGGTGGCGTACGACCAGCTGTCCGCCAAGGGCTACAAGGGCTCGGTGGTGGCGCTGGACCCGCGCACCGGTGCGGTGCTCGGGCTGGTCTCGACCCCGTCCTACGACCCCGGCCAGCTGGCGGTGCACGACGCGAAGGCGGAGAGCGCCGCGTGGCAGGAGCTGACGGCGGCCAAGCCGCCGGTGCTGAACAACCGGGCCATCTCCGAGCGCTACCCGCCGGGATCGACGTTCAAGCTCATCGACACCGCGGCGGCGCTCGCGAGCGGGCGCTACACCCCGGACAGCCAGCTGACGGCGGTGTCGAACCTGGTGCTCGCCAACGGGCGCACCGACCTGGAGAACTACAACGGCAACGCCTGCGGCACCGGTGCCACGGCGTCGCTCCGGGACGCCCTGCAGCGTTCCTGCAACACAGCCTTCGCCCAGATGGCCGGCGACCTCGGCGTGGACGCCATCCGCAAGCAGGCCGACGAGCTCGGCATCGGCACGCAGAAGATCCAGCTGCCCATGACGGTGGCCGATTCCACGCTGGGCGCGATCGCCGACACCACGCAGCTGCAGCAGGCCTCGATCGGCCAGCTCAGCGTCGCGTTCACGCCGATGCAGAACGCCATGGTGGCAGCGACGATCGCCAACGGCGGCAAGCTGATGAAGCCGTACCTGATCAAGGAGATCCAGGCACCGGACCTCAGTCCGGTGGAGACCGCCGACCCCGATCAGCTCGGCACGGCCATGAGCCCCGCGATCGCCGCCACGCTGAACGAGCTGATGGTCAACAACGAGAAGTCGTACGCGGGCAGCGGGAAGATCGCCGGAGTCGACATCGCCGCCAAGACGGGCACGGCGGAGCTCGGGAACAAAAGCATCGCCCCGCACGTGTGGTACGTGGCGTTCGCGCCGGCGCAGAATCCGACCGTGGCCGTGGCGGTACTGGTGGAGAACGGTGGCGACGGCAACGACCTCGCCGCCACCGGCGGCAAGGTGGCGGCGCCGATCGGCCGTGCGGTGATCAAGAAGGCCCTGGAGAAGGCGGGGGTCTCGTGACCGAGCTTGCGAGGTCACCATTGGGCGCAGCACCGCCGGGCGCGGCGCCGACGAGCGTCAGCGAGGAGGCGACGTGACCGTCCTCGCTGCCGGCATGGAGATCGCCGGGCGCTACCTGCTGGAACGGCGGATCGCCGTCGGCGGCATGGGTGAGGTGTGGGAGGCCTCCGACACCCGGCTCGGCCGCAGCGTCGCGGTCAAGGTCCTGCGCCCCGAGCTGTCGGACGACCCGGAGTTCCTGCACCGCTTCCGCATCGAGGCCCGCACCGTCGCGTCGCTGGACAACCCGGGCATCGCCGCCGTGCACGACTACGGCGAGGACGAGGGCCCCAACGGCAAGCCGACCGCGTACCTGGTGATGGAGCTGGTGCGCGGCGAGCCGCTGTCCACGTTGATCTCGCGGGGCCCGATCCCCGCCGACGAGACGCTGCGCATCGTCGAGGAAGCCGCCTGGGCGCTGCAGGCCGCCCACGAGCGCGGGTTCGTCCACCGCGACGTGAAGCCGGGCAACATCCTGGTGCGCATCGACGGCACCATCAAGCTCACCGACTTCGGCATCGCCAAGGCCGCCGACGCGGTGCCGGTCACGCGGTCCGGCATGGTGATGGGCACCGCCCACTACATCGCGCCCGAGCAGGCCAGCGGCGCCGAGGCCGGTCCGGCGGGCGACGTCTACTCGCTGGGCATCGTCGGCTACGAGTGCCTGGCCGGGCACCGCCCGTTCCGCGCCGACAGCGCGGTGGCCGTCGCGATGATGCAGGTGCGCAACGAGCCGCCCCCGCTGCCGACCTCTGTGCCCCGACCCGCGCGGGACCTCATCGAGTCGGTGCTGGTGAAGGACCCCACCCAGCGCTACGGCAGCGGCGGCGAGTTCGCCGCAGCGGTCGCGGCGGTGCGCCGCGGCGAGGCGATGCCGGCGCCGGGCGCCGCCCCCGGAACGGTCTACACCCCCGTCCGCGGTGGGCGCGTGGTCAGCCTCGACAGCGGCCCGATGCCGCAGACGGACCTGCACACCGGCTCCCGCGCGGGTACCCAGACCGGCTCGCACACCGGCGCGCCGCTGGGCTCCGGCGCAGCGCCGCGGACAGCGTCGCGGTCGTTGCCGAAGGCGCCGCCGCGCACGCCACCGCCGCGCACCCCACCGCCGCCCTCCGGCCCGTATCCCGCCCCGGAGCGCAACCCGTCACCGGCGCCGGGCACCCCGGTGTCGCGCCGGCGTCCGCCGCGGCCGGTCGAGGAGCCGTCCGGGCATCGGACGTCACCCCCGCCACGCGCGTCGGACCGCCGCCCGGTGAGCCCGGCCCGGGGGCAGGAACCGCTGACCTTGCGGCCGAAACGAGGCATCGCCCGCAAGCTGGTGGTCATGTTGTTCGTGCTGCTCACGCTGGCCGCGCTGGTGGTCGGCGCGTTCGCCGTCCGCCGGATGCAGGGTGGCGCCGATCTGCCGTTCATCGGGCAGCTGCCGACCGGGGCGGGCAGCACCGCACGCCAGGACGACACGCACGTCCGGCAGGCGGCGCTGGCCGAGTTGCCGAACCCGGTGCACCATGGCGGTGGCCGGTGAACCAATCCGAACGACGGTCCGGCGCGGGGGGCGCCGAGGCGGCACCGCTTCCGCCGCTGCGGCCGGGCATGATGTCCGAACCCAACGAATCGGCAAGGATCCGGCACCGATGACCACGCCTCGACTGTTGTCCGAGCGCTACGAGCTGGGCGAGACGCTCGGCTATGGCGGCATGTCCGAGGTCCACCGCGGGCTCGACACGCGTCTGAGCCGCGACGTCGCCATCAAGGTGCTGCGCGCCGACCTGGCGCGCGACCCGCAGTTCCAGATGCGGTTCCGGCGCGAGGCGCAGAACGCCGCTTCCCTGAACCACCCCGCGATCGTCTCGGTGTACGACACGGGCGAGACGCAGAGCGAGTTCGGCCCGCTGCCCTACATCGTCATGGAGTTCGTCGACGGGCAGACGCTGCGCGAGATCATCAAGACCACGGGTCCGATGAGCCAGCAGCGGGTCATCGAGGTCATGGCCGACGTGTGCGCGGCGCTGGACTTCTCGCACCGCCACCAGATCATCCACCGCGACGTGAAGCCCGCCAACATCATGATCAACCGCGCGGGCGCGGTGAAGGTGATGGACTTCGGCATCGCCCGCGCGCTCGGCGAGGGCCAGAACGTCACCCAGACCCACGCGGTGATCGGCACCGCGCAGTACCTGTCGCCGGAGCAGGCGCGCGGCGAACCCGTCGACGCCCGCAGCGACGTGTACGCCGCCGGCTGCGTGCTCTTCGAGCTGCTCACGGGAGAGCCGCCCTTCACCGGCGACTCTCCCGTCGCCGTGGCGTACCAGCACGTGCGGGAGGACCCGCGGCTCCCGTCCGACGTCAACCCGAACATCCCGCCGGAGCTCGACGCGGTCGTGCTCAAGGCGCTGTCGAAGAACCCCGCCAACCGCTACCAGTCGGCCGCCGAGATGCGCACCGACCTGGTACGGGTGCGCAGCGGCCAGGCCCCCATGGCGCCGACGGTGCTGAGCGAGGACGACCGCACGGCCATGCTGGCCGCCTCCCACACCGGCCCCACCCGCCGCATGAACGGCGGCGGCCGGCACGGTGCGCCGCCCCCGCCGCAGGAGTACTACGACGACTACGACGAGGAGCCCCGGCGCAGCACCGGCCGGATGATCGCCATCATCGGTGGCGTCGTGGTGGCGCTGGGCATCATCGGGTTCGTCGCGTTCCAGCTGTTCAGCGGGCCGCCGGCGCCGACCAAGGTGACGATCCCCCCGTCGCTCGCAGGGCAGACGACGCAGGTCGCATCAAACGCGCTGATCGCGGCGAAGCTGAGAGTGGGCCCAGTCGAGCAGGTCTTCTCGGAGACCGCTCCAAAGGACACCGTGATCAACACGAATCCACCCTTGGGCTCCCAGGTCGACGCTGGTTCCACTGTCGGGCTGTCCGTCAGCAAGGGACCGGCCAAGGTCCAGGTGCCCAACCTGCTCGGCAAGACGGAGGCCGAGGCCAAGGCGCTGCTGGAGCAAAAGGGCCTGAAGTTGGGCAACTCGACACAGGCCGACACCGACGACGCCACTCTGGCCGGCAAGGTCGTCAAGTCGGACCCGAGCGGCGGCGACGAAGTCGCGGGCGACAGCTCCGTCGACATCCAGATCGGTGCTCAGCCCACCGGCGATCCGCTGGACGACTACTCGGGTCGCCGCGTCGAGGACGTGGAGAGCGACCTGCAGAACAAGGGCTACAAGACCCAGCGCGCGAACGGCGTGAACGACGACGACACGGTCACCGCCACCAACCCGCCCGCCGGCTCGCGGGTGCCGGACGGCGGCACGGTCACGATCCTGACCAGCAGCAGTGGTGGCCAGGGCACTCAGCGGGTCCCGTCCGTCACGGGTCTGACCGAGAGCCAGGCGCGGAGTCAGCTCAACAGCGCAGGCTTCACCAACATCCGGGTGCAGCGGCAGCAGGTCAGCAACGCCAGCCAGAACGGCCGGGTGACGCAGCAGAGCCCCGGTGGCAACCAGAACGCCGACACGAGCACCCAGGTGACGATCGTGATCGGGCAGTTCGGCAACGGCGACGGGTTGTTCGGCAACTAGCTCGGATCCTGTCCCGTATCCGGCTGGCCCCGACCGGGGCCGGCCGGGGAGACTGGACGCATGCGCGTCCTCGTGGTCGACAACTACGACAGCTTCGTGTTCAACCTGGTCCAGTACCTGGCCCAGCTCGGTGCCACTCCGACGGTGCGGCGCAACGACGTGGTCGATCTCGACGAGCTCGACGACGTCGACGGGGTGCTGGTGAGCCCCGGCCCGGGCACTCCGGAGCGGGCGGGTTCGAGCGTCGAGGTGATCCGCCGGGCCGCGGCGAAGGAGCTGCCGCTGCTCGGGGTCTGCCTCGGCCACCAGGCCATCGGCGTCGCCTACGGCGGGGTGGTGGAGCGGGCGCCCGAGTTGCTGCACGGCAAGACGTCGCTGGTGCACCACAGCAGCGCCGGGGTGCTCGCGGGGCTGGCGGATCCGTTCGTGGCCACGCGGTACCACTCGCTGACGATCCGGCCCGACACCCTGCCTGCGGAGCTGGAGGTCACCGGCCGCACCGAGGGCGGCGTCATCATGGGGGTGCAGCACCGGTCGCTGCCGATCCACGGTGTGCAGTTCCACCCGGAGTCGGTGCTCACCGAGGACGGGCACCTGCTGCTGGCGAACTGGATGCGGTTGGCGGGGCACGCGCCGGCGACGGAGACCGTGCGGACGCTCACCGCGGAGATGGCGCAGCTGCGCGCTGCAGTCTGAGCTGCGGTCTGAGCTGCGCAAGGGCGCCGCGCTACCGTGTGAGACGACGAGACCGTGCCGACCGGCACGGCGAGCCACGACGAGGGTTGTCGACGATGCCGAAGTCCAAGGTCCGCAAGAAGACGGTCTACACGCCACCGGGCACCGACCGGAAGACTCCGGTCAAGGTGAAGGGCCCCACGCATCCGGTGTACATCGCCGTGATGCTCGGCCTGATGCTGCTCGGCCTCGTGTGGCTCGTCGTGCAGTACCTGGCGATCGATCTGATCCCGTTCATGAGGGACCTCGGCTCCTTCAACTTCCTCATCGGATTCTCACTCATCGTGATCGGCCTTCTGATGACGATGAGATGGCGTTGAGCTGCGGAAACACATGCATGTAAGTAGTCCCCAGTGTGGACAGCCCCTGTGGACAACTTTACTGTGAGTGATGATCATTGCTCCATTTGCCAATGGAGCCCGGCTCCCGCGCTGGTCGTGGCGCTGTGGATCGCCGCAGCCGCGGCCGCACTGTGGACGACCGCACTCGGCGTCACCGGTGCCGACGCTGCCGGCTGCCTCATCGCCGCCGTCACCACATCGGGGCTGGCGGTGTGGGCCTTTTGGGCCAGCCGCGCTCGCCCTCGGTTGCTGGCCGACCCCGACGGGGTGACGGTGCGCGGTTTCGGCGCACCCCGGCATCATCCGTGGCCGCTCGTGCAGCACGTGCGCATCGTGCGCACCCGCAGGCTCGGTCGGGAGAGCTCGCTGCTGGAGATCGACACGGTGCGTGCCGACGGCACCGAGCAGCTGCTGCTGTTCGGTCGCCTCGATCTGGCCGCCGACCCGGAGGATGTCCTGCCGGTGCTACTGGCCGCCCGACCGGGCGCCTGAATCAGAAGAAGCGCGCCGCGCCCAGAACCGACAGGACGATCACCAGCGCCGCCAGCCCGCCGAGCAGACCGGTCTGCAGCGCGGTGCGGTTCGTGCGGGGGACGTAGACGATGGCGGCTGTCGCGGCGGCTCCGGCCAGCGCCCCGCCCAGGTGCGCGAGCAGCGAGATACCTGGCACGACGACGCTGATCACGACGTTGATCAGGATCGTCGGCAGGATCAGGCTCACCGGCATCCGCATCCGGATCAGCACCACCAGGAACGCCCCGAGCAGGCCGAACACCGCCCCCGAGGCGCCGGCGACGCCTTGGTTCTCCGGGTAGAAGAGCATGCATGCTGCCGAGCCACCCAGCAGCGAGATCAGGTAGAGCGCCAGGAAGCGCCAGCGGCCCAGCACGGGCTCCAACTGCTGGCCGAGCATCCACAGCGCGACCATGTTCAGCGCGATGTGCACCAGCCCGAAGTGCAGGAACCCGTTGGTGAGCAGGCGCCACCAGTCGCCGTCGGCGACAAGCCCTGGCGAGAGCACCCACGCGTCGAACAGCTGCGCGTTGGTGACGCCCAGCACGCTGCGCGCCTGCACCACCGTCACGACGAACACGAGCAGGTTGATCGCGACGAGCGCGAGCGTGACGGCCGGTCGGCCGCGCCCAGTGGCCCGCGCCCCGGCGACGGTGGTGCCCTGCCGCACCCCGCGCGCGCCCGCACCCACGCAGTCGACGCACTGGTAACCCACCGACGCCTCTCGGAGGCAGTCGGTGCACGCCGGACGTCCGCACCTGCTGCAGGAAAGGCCGGTGGGCCGGTCGGGGTGGCGGACACAGACCGCCGGGGCGGCCGCGGGATGACTCATGCTCTGCTCCTCGTCACCGTCCGCGGACGCGCGCGCCGGCCTGCCGTAAGGAACGTCAGTCGGAGATCTGGACGCTCTCGATGACCACGTCGGCCAGCGGTCGGTCGTTGCGGTCGGTCGCCGTGGTGGCGATCGCGTCGACGACCGCGCGGGACTCGGCGTCCGTGACCTCACCGAAGATGGTGTGGCGCCGGTTCAGGTGGGGGGTGGGGCCCACGGTGATGAAGAACTGCGAGCCGTTGGTGCCGGGGCCCGCGTTGGCCATCGCGAGCAGGTAGGGCCGGTCGAACTTCAGGTCGGGGGCGAACTCGTCGGCGAACTGGTAGCCGGGGCCGCCGCGGCCGGTGCCCGTGGGGTCGCCGCCCTGGAGCATGAAGCCACCGATGACGCGGTGGAAGACGGAGCCGTCGTAGAACGGGCCGGAATTGGTGCCTGCGGCGTTCGGCCGGCTGTATTCCTTGGTGCCGGTCGCGAGGCCCACGAAGTTGTCCACCGTCTTCGGCGCGTGGTCGGGGAAGAGCGTGATGCGGATGTCGCCCTTGTTCGTCCGCAACGTCGCGGTGTGCTTGCTTGGTTCAGTCACGCGACCATCGTGCCAGGCCCGGGAGCCGGCTGCGTGCCCAGCACCGCGCCGAGGAACGACGTCACCGCCTGTTCGTAGGCCCGCGGGTCGGCGTTCCACGATGCCGTGTGCTCCACACCGGCGACCTCGACGTACCGCAGATCCCACCCCAGAGCGGGTGCTGCGGCGGCCAGCGCCCGGCTCGGACCAGGGGGCACCGCGGTGTCCATGGTCGAGTGCAGCATCAGCGTGGGCGGCCGCACCGCCGGCGGGCGGGCGACCAGGTCGAACCGGTCGAAGTCGATGCCGACACGGCGCCGGGTGATCACTGTCACCAGGCGGATCAGGGTCGGCGGCAGCCACCGGTTGCGGGCCTGCCGGCGCAGCGTGGCCCGCCAGTCGATCATCGGCGCGTCCCAGATCAGCGCGGTCACCCGCGCCGCGAGCGGCGACCGCTCCAGCAGCGCCGCCGTGATCGCAGCACCCATGGACCATCCGTAGAGGACGATCCGCCGCGCGCCCCGATCGAGGGCGAACCGGACGGCCGCCTCGACGTCGAGCCATTCGGTGTCACCGAGGTGGCCGAGGCCGTCCGGGCTCGGCGGAGCACCCTCCGCCACGTCGTTGCGGTAGGTCACGGCGAGCGCCGTACATCCCAGCTCGTGGACGGTCGGCAGCACCCGCAGCGCTTCGCGACGCTCCCCGTGGCGGCCGTGGACGAACAGCACCCAGTCGTCCGCCGCCGCACCGGTGCCCGGCACCAGCCATGCCGGGCACTGCCCCGCCGGGGTGTCCACCACGACGTCGGAGAACGCCAGACCGCGCGCACCGGGATCCGGGTCGAACGGGCCGGGATCCAGCCCGGCCGGCCCCGGCGGCGGCACCGGGCCACGCAGCAGCCCGCGCACGACCGTGCCGTCGACCACCCGCAGCACGGGGCCCACCATCGCGAGCCCGTCGGCGAAGCGCAGCCCCCACGTGCCCGGTTGCACCGAGAGCCGCGACTCCCGCAACGTGACCTCGTGCTCGTCGGCCCGCAGCACCTCGTCGAGCAGCACCCGGTTGCGGCGCACATCGGTCAGCACCACGGAGTACTTCCAGCTGATCCCTGCGGCACCGGCCATCGCCGCCGACGCGGCGAATGCTGCCGCGCCGCGGATCCACTTCACCATTTCAGGTGACCTCCGACACATACTGGGAGTGGTTCACCGCAATTCTGCTCGCGTCAAGCAGCGCCACGCCACTCGTGTTGGTGATGTGGCTCTGACCTGCGGATCGGTTGCCACCGAAACGAGTGAAGAAGGCACTGATATCTCCGCGAGGCACAACTTCTCCGTCGATCCTTTCGTTGCTGGCCCAGAGTCACTGATGCACCACAGTTTCCGAAGGGACCCGCTAGAGATGAGCAGCATCGCCCGACGCAGCATCCGCACCACAGCTGCCGCAGCCGGAATCGCGGCACTCGGTCTCGGTTTCGCGGGCCCCGCGCTCGCGGCCCCGAGCGTCCCCGAGCTCCCCGCCCTCGACACGACCGCGGCTCCTGCCGTCGACACCGCGGTCCCCGGCGCGGAGGCCCTCCCCCAGGTCGCCGGCGCCGCACCGACCGGCATGCCGGCGCTGCCGGACGCCTTCGCCTTCCAGGCGCCCTCGGCCGGCGCTGCGGCGATCGACCCGTCGTACATGTCGACGTTCGACCCGACCTCGTACATGGGTTCGGTCGACTCCGCGTCGCTGCCGACCGAGATGAACGCCGCGGCCGTGCCGGCCGCTCCGTCGATGTCCGCGCTGCCGTCGACGGACGGGCTCGCCACGCTCAACGGCACCTTCAACGGTGCCAGCGTCAACAACGACGCGCCGGCGCTCCCCAGCCTCGACACGGCGAACGCGTTCACCGGCCTGGCCTCCCAGGCGGGCGTTCCCAGCATCTGATTCGTGCTTGATTTGTCGCGCCTGCGGCGCTCCGGCTCGTACCTAGCGGGGGCAGTCGACAATCGCGACGTCACACAGCGCGGGGCCCGTTCACACACGTTCGGACGTGTGTGAACGGGCCTCGCGCTGTGTGTGGTCCGCGCCGCCCTGCGCGGGGTGGGTGGCTTCCCTCGAGTGGTGGGGCCTGCGCCGGACGACGGCGCAGGACGTCAGCCGCGGAGGTCGAGCTTCATCCCGACGTGGGAATCGACGAATCCCAGCCGCGCGTAGAAGCGGTGGGCGTCGACGCGCGACCGATCGGTGGTGAGCTGCACCATGGCGCACCCCCGCCGGCGGGCCTCGTCGATCGCCCAGCGCACGAACGGGCCGCCGAGGCCCCGGCCGCGGAGCCCGGAGTGCACCCGCACCGCCTCGATCTGCCCCCGCAGCGCACCGCCGCGGGACAGCCCGGGGATGACGGTCAGCTGCAGGGTGCCGACGATCGCGCCGTCCGCGGCGGTCAGCACCGCCAGCAGCTGCCGTGGATCGGCGTCGATCGCCTCGAACGCCGTCTCGTACGCCGCCGGCGGCGCTCCCTCCCGCACGCTGCCCAGCGGGTCGTCGGCGAGCATGGCGACCAGGTCGGGCAGGTCGGCGGGTCGCGCCGCCCGCACCGTGAACACGTCCCCGCCGACCTCGACGGCCTTCTCGTCCTCGATCACCCCCTGATCGTCACACGTGACCTCGGGCATGACCTTCGGCACCTGTGTCCACGGCCGGCGACGAGCAGGCTCGCCGCCATGACCGAGACATCCGCCTCCACCCCGCCCACCACCCGGTTCCAGCTCACCGCGCGGTGGCCGACGGCAGCAGCCGTCGTCGTCGCGGCGCTCACCGTGTACGACCTCGACGAGGGCACCGCGCTCGCCCCGGTGCTCGCGGCCTCCGGTTTGGTGTACCTCGGCGCCGCCGCGGCACGCCGGCCGACGGCCGCGTGGCCCGTCTTCGTCGGGACCTTCGTGTTGATCACCATCGGCAAGCTGACCGGCATGAACCCGACGGTCGCGCTGCTCGCCGTCGCCGCTGCGACCGCGGTCGTCGGCCTCGTCCACGCCGGGATCCGCCCGCCGCACGCCATGCCGCTGCAGCTGCTCGGCATGGCGGTGGCCGGTGGTCTGGCGGCCGGCGCACTGGCCGTCGCGCCGACCGTCGGCGCCTACCTCGTCGCCGCCGGGCTGCTGGGCCACGCCGCCTGGGACGTGCACCACCACCGCACCGGCCGCGTCGTCAGCCGCTCGCTGGCCGAGTTCTGCCTCGTGATCGACACGCTGCTGGCCGTCGCGATCGTGGTGCTCACCGCCACGACCTGACACCGGGCACGGGGCCCGCAAGATTTTGCCATCAGTTAGCCCTGGTCACGCCGCGTGTCATTACTGTCGGCCCGCCCCAGTTGCCCTCACTGCCGTAGGCGGCCGAACTAATGAGCGTGGTCGACGTACAAGCGTGCGCCGGCGGGTCCGATCGGGCCCCGCATGTTGTCCAGGACGAATCCCTTCTGCAGGCCCTGCGTCCGCAGTTCGACGAGTTGCACGACGCGGTCGGCGCGCACGTGATGGCCCGGAGGACCTGGTTGCGGGCGTGCCTCGACCACGACGACCGGTACACCCCGCTCGCCGTGGTCGTCCCCGGCGCGGACGACCGGCTCGAGGCGGCCGCGATCCTGGCCGTCCGGCGGCGGGGCCCGCTGTCCGAGATCGTGGCACTGGGGCACGGCCGCTCCGACACCGCGGCGTTCCCTGCGCGCACCCCGGCCGCCGCGGCGGCGCTGGCCGACGGGATCGTGGACCTGCTCGTCACCTGGTCCGGGCCGTGGAAGTTCACCGTCCGGCACGTCGATCGCGGCGACCCGGTCGCCGCACGCGTCGCTGCCGTGCTGCGACACGGCTGGCTCGTCCCGGGCGGGACCTCCCCCTGTCTGGTCCTGCACCCCGGCGGTGACCTGCGCTCCTACGCGGGCAAGCACTACGTGAAGAACCGCAGGCGCCGCCTCGCGAAGATCGCCGCGCTCGGCGCACCGGTGATCGAGCGCGTCACCCGCGACCCGGACCTCATCGCAGCCGACCTGCCGGAGATCGTCGAGATCTGCCGCCGGCGCGACGCGGCCATGGACCGGGCTGGGATGCAGGCCACCGCAGCGGGTGCCGGCCTGTTCCGCGACGCCGCGCTCGCGCACGCCCGCGCCGGACAGATGCTGCTCGTCACCGCGCGGATCGCGGACGAGCTCGTCGGCTACGCCTGCTGCTTCCTGGACGGGACGGTGGCGAGGGTCTGGAACTGCCGCTTCGACCCCGCGTGGTC
Source organism: uncultured Actinomycetota bacterium (assembly GCA_963727745.1). Classification (GTDB taxonomy): domain Bacteria; phylum Actinomycetota; class Actinomycetes; order Mycobacteriales; family Pseudonocardiaceae; genus Pseudonocardia. The sequence continues at coordinate 611,509 of CAVSHL010000009.1, read as the reverse complement.
CGAGTACGGGATCGGGCAGATCTGCCGCGCCGCCCTGATCGAGCACGCCATCGCCGAAGGCCTGACCTGCGTCGACTGGATGCTGGGCAACGAGCCGTACAAGGCGGCGCTGAGCAACGCCGCCCGGTCGTCGGAGGATCTGTTCGCGGTATCCGGGGCGCTGCTGACCGCGGTCACGCGGCTGGGTCTGCTCGTGCGGGCCGCTGCGCGGACCGCCACGGACGACGACGCCGATCCACCCCGGTGGGTGCGGGTCGTGCGGTGGGTGGGCCGGCCGCTGCTCGGCTCCTGATCAGCCGAACCACCGGCGCAGCGCGGCCTCCAGGCCCGGCCCGCCCGGCCAGACCACGTACCCGTCGGGGCGGACGAGCTGCGGGTGCTCCCCCGGTCGGACCTCGACGCGGTCGGCCCAGCCGGCGGGCAGTTCCGCACCGACGAGCACGCCGCGGCCGTCGGGGGTGGCCGGGACGTCAATGGTGCGCCCGCACGTTCCCGGGTAGGCGATCCCGATGCCGGACAGCTCCGCGGCGACTGCCCGGCGCGCCTCGCGGACTCCCAGCAGCTCGCCGACGACCTCCCGGACCGTCGCGATGCCGGGATCGGGCACGCCCAGCACCCCCTGGGCGCGCGTGCTGACCAGCACCCGAGCGGCCACCGGATGGCGCTCGTCGTGGTAGCTGTCGAGCAGGCCGTCGGGGGCGGTGCCGCGGACCTGCGCAGCGAGCTTCCAGGCCAGGTTCACGGAGTCCTGCAGGCCCAGGTTCAGCCCCTGCCCGCCGACGGGGAGATGGATGTGCGCGGCGTCGCCCGCGAACAGCACCCGTCCGTGCCGGTAGCGCGCCAGCTGCCGGGCCGCGTCGCCGAACCGCGACGCCCACAGCACCTCGCCCACCTCGATCCCCGGCCCGTGCGCGGCGGTCAGGCCCCGCTGCACCTCGTCGGCGGTGACGGGCGCGGCGCGGTCGATCCGCTGCTGCTCCTCGCCGGCGACGACCACGCGGTAGCGCCCGCCCGTCAGCGGCAGCAGGAACCCCGACGATCCCGACGGCAGCTCCCACCCGTCGGCGAGGCCGGCCGGCTTCCGGGCGAGGGTCAGATCGGCGACGACCAGCGAGATGCGTGCCGAGGTGCCCGGGAACTCCGCGCCCAGCAGCGTTCGCACGGTGCTGTGCCCACCGTCGGCGGCGACCAGCCAGCCGGCCCGGTGCTCGTGCCCGCCGGCGGTCACGGTGACGCCGTCGGCGTCCTGCGCCACCGCCTCGACAGCCGCGCCGCGCTGCACCGGGGTGCGCAGCCGCTCCTCGATCACGCCGGCGACCTGCGCCTGCTCCACACCGAGCTGGTACGGGAAGGGCGTCGGCAGGTCGGTGTAGTCGATCGGGATGCCGGAGAAGTGGCCGGCGGGCAGCCGCGCCTGCACGTGCGGCTCGAGCGCGGCGAGCAGCCCGCGGTCGGCCAGCACCTCGACCGACCGGGGTTGCAGGCCGAGAGCCTTCGACTGCGCGGTCGGTCGGGTCTCGCGCTCCAGCACCCGCACGTCGAGGCCGGCGCGCTCCAGCTCGTACGCGGCCAGCAACCCCGTCGGTCCCGCACCGGCGACCAGCACGTCAGGCATCGAGACCTTCCTTGCGCATGAACCAGACGTGCCAGGCGATCAGGCAGGCCAGCGTCGCGAACCACACCACCGTCGTCACCACGGAGATGAGGTCGATCGGCAGCACGTAGACGAGCACGATGTGCACGATCGCGCTGCCCAGCAGCACGGCACCGAAGGCCGCCGTGTCGATGCGCAGCCCACGCCGGAACCGGGCGTCGGTCTCCCACCGCGCTGCCCAGGCCGCCGCCCCCTCGGCGCCCCGCTTGACCTCGGCGATCGAGCGCCCCAGAGTCAGCTGCGCCGGCCGGCCGACGACGACCGACACCAGCATCCACGCGCCGATCAGGCCGCCCAGCGCGGCCGTCCACCCCTCCCTGATCACGAGCGTGCGCGGGTCGTCGGACAGCAGGCCGAGCACGACCGAGAGCACCAGCACGCTCAGCGTGACCAGCGCGGTGAAGTCGAGCTTGCGGTTGCGCACCACGGTCCACAGCACGTACGGCGCGGCCACGACCACGCCGGCCATCAGCGCCCACCACTGGCTCACGCCCGCGGCACGCAGGCCGTAGAACGCCACCATCGGCACGATCACCTCGAAGACGACGGTCAGCACGTTGGCGCGGATCAGCCGCCGGAGACCGGCATCGGGTTCGGTCTTCTCATCGATCATCACGTGGTTCCCCCCTCGGATGCGGTCGCCCGCACGTACATGTCGGCGAGCTCGCGCCCGACTCGGGCGAGCTCGGTGGGGCCGTAGCCCTGCGCGGCGGCGGTGACCACGACGGCGTCGAGGCCGGCCATGAGCGCGAGTGCCGCGGTCCGCGTGTCGAACGGGCAGAACACGCCCGCCTCCTGACCAGCGCGGAAGTGGTTCTCGAAGAGCGCCAGCCGCTCGTTCACGGCCGGGCTCGTCGATCCTGAGTTGCGGACGAGATCGATCAGCGCCCGTAGGGCGGCGGCGTGCTCGCCGACGAGCGCCACGTTGGCCTCGATGAAGGCCCGCATCTGCGCTACGTGGCCGACGGCCGCGTCGACGCGCGGCTGCATGAACGCGCTCATGACCTGCTCGATCTCCGTGATGCAGGCGGCGAGCAGGTCGTCCTTGCCGGCGAAGTGGTAGCTGATCATGCCGGTGCTGGAGAGCCCCGCGTGCTTCGCGATGCGGCTGAAGGACGCGTTGGCGTAGCCGACCTCGGCGATCACCTCGATCGCGGCGGTCACGATCTGGGCCCGGCGGCCAGTCTCGGTGAAGGTCTTTGCTCGCATGAGCAAAATCTAGCTCGATCAAGCAAAACAGGCAAGGGAGATCCGTGCCACGATCCGGGGGTGACGACCGATCGAGCGGCCACGGGCCGTGGCGTGACCGCGGCGCTGCGGCTGGGCGAGCAGCGGCTGGCCCTGACGGTGCCGGCCCGGATGTACCTCTGCGGCATCACGCCCTACGACGTCACGCACCTCGGCCACGCCGCGACCTTCGTCTGGGCCGACACGGTCGCCCGGGTGCTGCGGATGGCGGGCACCGACACCGTCGTGGCCCGCAACGTGACCGACGTCGACGACGTGCTGACCCGCACGGCGGCGCAGCGCGGCCGGGCCTACGACGAGTTCGGGCTGTCCCAGGAGTACTTCTTCGACCAGGACATGGCCGCACTGCACGTCCGCCCGCCCGATCACGCGCCGCACGCCCGTCACCACGTCCGGCACGTCATCCGGCTGGCCGGGGCACTGCTCGCCACCGACTCGGCGTACGAGCGCGACGGCCGGGTGTACTTCCGCGGCAGCGAGGTCCCGGCCAGGGCGGGCCTGGACCGGTCGGCGGCGCTGCGGCTGGCCGCGGAGTTCGGCGACGATCCCGACGACGAGCGCCGCGACGACCCGTTCGACGCGGTCGTGTGGCAGAGCTCGGCACCGGACGAGCCGGCGTGGCCGAGCCCGTGGGGGCCGGGGCGGCCGGGCTGGCACGCAGAGTGCACGGCCATGGCGCTGGCCACGCTCGGCGGTGTCGTCGACGTGCTCGCAGGTGGAGCCGACCTGGCCTTCCCGCACCACGCCTACCAGGCCGCGATGGCCGAGGCGGCGACCGGCGCGACACCGTTCGCCCGGGCATCGTTCCGGGTGGGCACCGTCGGTCTCGGCGGCACGAAGATGGCCAAGAGCACCGGCAACCTGGTGCTCGTCGCCGACCTGCTCCGGGACGTGCCCGGGCCGGCGCTGCGCCTGATGCTGCTGCAGCGGCACTGGGCGAGCGACTGGGACTACCGCCCCGAACTGCTCGACGACGCCGCGCGCACCCTGGAGCGCCTCTACACCGTCGCGGGCGGCCCGTCCGGCTCGGCGACGGCGGCCGCCGCCGTGCAGGCCGCGCTGCTGGACGATCTCGACGTCCCGTCCGCCGTGGCGATCGCCGAGGCCGAGGGCGGGGCTGCGGCCCGCCAGGTGATCCGCACGCTGGCGCTGCAGTAGGCGGCGGGCGTTCGTCAGGCGGCGAGCTCGGCCAGCAGCTGCACCGTGCGCTGCTGCTCCTCGGCACTGCCGAAGGGCGCAGCCAGGAACTCGGACACGCCGGCGTCCCGGAGCCGGCCGATCCCCGCGACGACCGCGGCCTCGTCACCGACGACGGCGACGTCCTGCGGCCCGTCGGCGCCTTCGCGATCGAGCACGGCCCGGTACTCGGGCACCTGCCCAGCCATGCCGAACCGATCGGCGATCCGCGTCCGGGCCTGGTCCAGGTCCGCTGCGACGCACACGGGCAGGCCCGCAACCACGCGCGGGGCCGGCCGGCCGTTCGTCTCGGCGGCCCGGGTGATCGTCGGTACGACGTGCTCGGCCAGCGTGCGCGGTCCGGCCATCCAGGTGACCGTGCCGGCGGTGAGTTCGCCGGCGAGACGCACCATCGCCGGCGCGAGGGCGGCGAGTAGCACCGCCGGCGGCTCGGCGCCGGGCACGTCGACCGATCCGGTGGCCGTCAGCGTGGCGCCCCGGTGCTCGACCTGCTCTCCGCGCAGCAGCGGCAGCAGCACGTCCAGGTACTCGCGCATCCGACGGGCCGGGCGATCGGTCGGCAGGCCGAACATGCCGCCGGTCATCGCGGCGATCCCGGCGCCGACGCCGAGGGTGAGGCGGTTGTCCACCGCGGCCTGCACGCTCAGTGCGGCGCTCGCGAGCACCAGCGGATGGCGCTGCGGTGTGGGCACCACCGCCGTGCCGAGCCGGATGCCCGGTACCCGGCCGGCCACGGCGAGGGCGACGAGCGCGTCCCAGCCGAGCGCCTGGCTCACCCAGGCCGTGTGGAAGCCGCAGCCGGCAGCCGTGCCGACCTGGCGGACGAGCTCGGCAGCCGTGGTGGATCCCCTGAGGTCCCCGACGGCGATCCCGATCTCCATGTGCACCCTCCAGTCCAAGTGGGGTGGCACCCCACTTACGCGGCCGTACGATACGGAGGGCCACCCCGCTTAGCAACGGACATCGGAGCCGGCATGGAACGGACGACCCGCCGGGCCGACGCCCGGCGCAACCACGACCGGTTGGTGGCGGTGGCGAGCGAGGTCATCGCCCAGCAGGGTGCCGAGGCCTCCCTCGAGGAGATCGCCCGGCGCGCGGGAGTCGGCTCGGCGACCCTGCACCGGCACTTCCCCACCCGGCAGGCCCTGCTTGAAGCCGTCTTCCGCGAGCGCGTCGATCACCTCGGCGCGCTGGGGCAGGAGCTGCTCGACGAGCCCGACGCCGGCCGGGCCCTCGTCTCCTGGTTGGGCGCGGTCGTCGCGCATGCCGCCGCCACCCGCGGGATGGGCGCGGCCCTGCTGGCCGGGCTGCTGAGCCCCGAGCTGGGATCCTCGGCGCACGCCGTGATCGGATCCACCGGCGCAGCGCTGCTCGACCGCGCCCGTCAGGCCGGCGCGATCCGACCCGACGTCGCCGTCGCGGACGTGCTGCAGCTCGTCAACGCCATCGCGATCACGACGGAGCACTCCCCGGAGCCGGCCGAGCAGGCGGACCGGTTGCTGGCGCTGGTGGTGGACGGGCTCAGAACGGGGTCGCCGTGAGCTCCCGGCCGTGGTCTCCGGCGTACGCGGCGACGCGGGGCTGCTCCCAGCCGGCGAGCAACGCGGCGTCGACCGCGTAGACCGCCACCCCGATCGGCCGGCACACCTCGAGCGGATCCCGCGCGTCCGGCCCCCACATCGGGATCGACAGGTCCCCGCCCGGGCAGGTCGACAGCGCAGCCAGCAGGTCGACCTCGGCGAAGAACTCGAAGTGGTCGCCCGGCCGAGCCGGGCAGGCCTTCATGAAGTACTGGTCATCCTCGTTGAGCCCGGTGCACTGGAAGACGTTGAGCACGTCGTGCACGTCGAACTCGGTGAGGCCGAACGGGGCGACCGCGCGGACCAGGTTCGAGTGGCAGTGGAAGTCGAAGTCGACACCGGTCAGCATCCGGTTCACGTACGGGTCGCAGCGCGAACCGAGCGTGTCGTGCACCCGGCCGCCCTCGCCGTCGACGCCGTAGCTCTCCAGGGTGTCGGCGACGATCGTGGCCAGCGGCCGCAGGTACGGCAGGGTGGACCACAACCGGTCGAACCGCGTGACGTGCGCGGCGTGCAACTGCCGGGTCCGGGACGCCCAGAACCGCTCGCGCGGATTGTGCCGGTGCCACAGGTTCAGGTCCCCGACCTGCGGCCCGTCGATCGTGGACAGCCGGCAGACGTGTCCCGCCGGCACGGTCCAGGCACGGCCGGAGCGGATCGGGACCTCGAACTCCTCGACGAGCGTCCGGCCCGCGACATCGGCGCCGATCGGCCCGTACAGCTCGCGGTCGACGTGCAACGGACCGCCGGGTTCGCCCTGGTAGGCGGCTTTCGTGAGGCCGGGCATCGGGGGCAGCACCTCTCTCATCGGCGACGCAGCGCGTCGATGACCTGGGTCTCGGAGTCGTTCAGGTAGGCCTGCAGCAACGCGCGCGCGTCGTCGCGCCGGCCGGCGATGACGGCCTCGGCGATCGCCCGATCGCGGTCGACCCACTGGCGCTGGAAGGTCTCCTCGTCGGTCATGACGGCGAAGGCCAGCCGCAGCTGGGCGATGAGCGAGTCGAAGAAGTCGGTGAGCCGCTCCGACCGGCCGAGCACCACCAGCGCCCGATGGAACAGCAGGCTCGCGGTGCCCAGCTCCCGCCAGCGCCCGGCGCGGTGCAGCCGCGCCGCCGTGGCCACCGTCTCGGCCAGATCGTCGAGCAGCGCGTCGGGTGCCCGAGCGCTCGCGTCGACGGCGGCCGTCTCGAGCAGGATCCGAGCCTGGTAGATGTCGCGCACGTCGTCGGTGGTCAGCACCCGGACCGAGTAGCCGGCGTTGCGCTTGTTCGTCACCAGGCCACGGCCCTCCAGGGCACGCATCGCCTCGCGGACGGTGTTGCGCGAGACGCCGAACCGCTCGGCGAGCACGCCGTCGACCAGTCGGGTGCCCGGCACGAGGGTCGCCTCGACGATGTCGGCCAGCAGGGCCCGCTCGACCCCTTCGACACCTGGTCCGATCGGGGAGACGTTCGATCGCGCGCTTGCCGTCACACCGGCCATCCTACGGTTGCTCAGCGATTCATCAAGCATCAGACGTTGTGAAGTGCTGAAACAACTTGTTCACCCCTGAGTCTGGTCGGATTGCTCAACAATCCGTACGCTCCCTGCCCATGACTCACCGCCCCGCCCGACGCCGGCCACTGCGCGCTGCGGCCCTGCTGCTCGCCGCGGCCGTCGTGCTCGTGCCGGCAGTGCTCGCACTCGTCCGGCCACCGGCCGCGGCGGCCGCCGGATCGGGTCCGGTGCTGCGCGTCGGCTCGGACCTGACCTACCCGCCGTACGCCTTCCTCGACGGCGGCGCGCCCGCGGGCTTCGAGGTCGAGTTCATGCAGGCCGTCGGTCAGCGTCTCGACCGGCCGGTCGAGTTCGTCGACACCCGGTTCGAGCAGCTGATCCCGCAGCTGCGCGCAGGCGGGTTCGACGTGATCGCGTCGGCGCTCTACATCACGGAGGCCCGCGCGGCGCAGGTCGACTACATCCCGCACCTGACCACCGGCAACAGCATCGTCGTGCGTTCCGCCGGCCCGGCGTACGCCGATCCCGCGGCGCTCTGCGGCCGCACGGTCGGGGTCATCAAGGGCGGTGACGTGGCGAACCAACTGCGCAGCGCGCCCTGCCCGAGCGGTCCGATCGACGTGCGCGACTTCGGCACCGACTCCGAGGCCACCCAGGCCCTGCTCGCCGGCCAGCTCGACGCCCAGGTCACCGACGCCGCCGTCGCGCGCTCGGTGGTGGACGCGAACCGCGCAGCGCTGCGGATCAGCAGTGCCGGGCTGCTCTACCCGATCCCCGTCGGCCTGGCCGTCATGAAGGGCAACACCGCGCTCGCCGGCCAGATCCAGGGCGCGATCGAGGCGATGCGGTCGGACGGCACGTACCAGGGGCTGCTGGACCGGTACAACCTCGCACCGCCGGACGACGCCGCCGTCGCGAAGGCGCTCGGCGCGCAGGCCGGGTTCGCGCAGGAGAGCCCCGGGTTCGACTGGGCCTACGTCGCGAGCCTGTTCACCGACGGGGACTTCTACCGCGCCGCGCTCGTGGTGGTCGCGCTCGCCGTGTCCGGCTGGGCGATCGCGGTCCTGCTCGGCATGGGCGTGGCGCTGGCGATGCTGTCGCAGAACCCGCTGCTCCGGCGGGTGGCGACGACGTACGTGTGGTTCTTCCGCAGCCTCCCGCTGCTCGTGCTGCTGATCTTCGTCTACAACGCTCCGCTGCTGGTCCCGGGCCTGCGCCCGATCGTCGGGATCCCGTTCGTGGCCGGCCTCGCGGCGATCGTGCTCTCCGAGACCGCCTACATCGCCGAGATCCACCGCGGCGGGCTGCAGTCGGTCGCGTCCGGTCAGGGCGAGGCCGCGCGGGCACTCGGTGTCCGCTGGCGGGACGTGCAGCGCCGGGTCGTCGTGCCGCAGGCGTTCCGCATCGCGCTGCCCGCGCTGGGCAACCAGCTCGTCACGATCATCAAGCTGACGTCGCTGGTCTCCGCGATCTCGCTGTCGGAGCTCCTGCTCGTCGGCCAGCGGCTCTACACCCAGAACTTCAAGGTGCTGGAGACCCTGCTCGCGGTCGCGCTCTACTACGTCGCGCTGGTGACCGTGTTCGATCTCGGACTGCGCGCCCTCGAACGCCGCCTCGACGTCCGGCGCCGGCACGCCGTGGCCGTCGCGCAGGCCGACGACACCGGGGAGCTGCCGGAACCGGCCGCACGAGCGCACGTCCCGCACGCCGGCGAGATCGTGCTGGACGTGCGCGGTGTGGTCGTCGAGTACGGCTCCACCCGGGTGCTCGACGGCATCGACCTGACCGTGCACCGCGGGGAGGTCGTCGCGCTCATCGGCCCGTCCGGTTCGGGCAAGACCACCCTGGTCCGCTCATTGAACGCGATGGCCCCGATCAGCGGCGGCGACGTGCTCTTCCACGGCGAACCGGTCGGTTACCGCCGCGCCGATGACGGTGCCGTCCACCGCATCGGCGACGCGGCGCTGGCCGGCCAGCGCGAGCAGATCGGCATGGTCTTCCAGCAGTTCAACCTGTTCCCGCACATGACCGTGCTGGACAACGTGACGTTCGCACCGCGGACCCTGCACCGCCTGGATCCCGCCGACACCGAGCAGCAGGCCCGCGAGCTGCTGGGCAAGGTCGGCATGGCCGCGCACGCCGCGAAGTACCCCCATCAGCTGTCCGGTGGCCAGCAGCAGCGGGTCGCGATCGCGCGGGCACTGGCCATGAACCCCGAGGTCGTGCTGTTCGACGAACCGACCTCGGCGCTGGATCCCGAACTCGTCGGCGAGGTCCTGCAGGTGATGACCGAGCTGGCCGCCGAAGGTCTGACCATGGTCGTGGTCACCCACGAGATGCGCTTCGCCCGCGAGGTCGCCGACTGGGTCGTGGTGCTCGACGACGGGCGCGCCGTCGAGCAGGGATCGGCCGAGGAGGTGTTCGACAACCCGTCGACCGAGCGCACCCGCAAGTTCCTCGATCGCGTCACGGTCACCTGACCAGGGCGATCACTGGGTCGTGATCACTGGGTCGTCCACGACCCGACCGTCGTGCGGGCCACCTTGCCGACGGTGAAGGTGCCCTGGCCACGTCCGGTGGCGCTGTCGTAGCTGCCGCTGAGCGTGATCGGGTAGTCGCCCGGCCCGGCCTGGTACGGCTCACAGGCGACCGGCTTCCCCGCGTTGGTGCAGCCGGACATCCGGGTCGAGTTGACGTTGTGCAGGGTCCCGCTCCCGGTCAGCTTCCCGCCGGTGACGCGCCCGGTGAAGGTGGCCGAGTACCGCTGGCTCCACGCCATGCGCGCACCGGCATCCCCGCACGTCAGATCGCGGGTTCCGCTGCCCTGCCCGGACAGTCGCCCGCTCGCCGACCCCTCGGCCTGCACTGTGAGGGTGAACGCGCCGGTGATCCGCGGGGCGTCGGAGAAGCTGCACTCCGCTCCGTCGGCCTGCGACAGCACGTGCGTGCCCTCGACGGTGCGCGTCTGCGGCCCGCCGGGTGGCCGCACGGTGGGGACGCCGGTCGGCGGGACGGGCCCCGTGGGCGGCACCGGCGCGGTCGAGGTCACAGCGGCCCCCGACTCCGGCCGATCGCCGTCCACAGCAGGCCCGCGGTTGCGGGTGAACACGTCGCCCGTCGTCACGTCGACGAGCGTGAACTGGTCGATGATGACGGTCGTCTGCTGGACGACGGTGATCGAGGTCCGGCTGAACCCGGGCCACGCCGCCCCGACGAAGCCCGGACTGTCCGGCGGCGTCACCGCGGTGAGCGGGTTCCCGCAGTAGCAGCGGACCCGAGGCAGACCGTACTGGTCGACGAACACTGCCGTGCCGGCCTGCAGCACCGAGATCAGCGTCGTCGCGTGCCCGTCGGCGTAGCCGTGGTTGGTGACGTAGGTGTCGGAGCGCAGCACGACCGGCGTGAGGCCGGCGACGTATCCGGCGATGTCGGCGGGGACGATCCCCAGCACGTCCGCCCAGGCCGCGGCCTTCGCCGGGTTGGCCTGGAGGAACGCCACCATCGCCGGCCCGTCGCAGCTCGCGTTGTTCAGCGTGCCGCCGTAGAGGCCGCGGGTGGTGGCCGGGAACGGGCCGCCGGTACCCGTCGGCGGCGTGAGCGGGGTCTGCTGCTTCGCCACCGACGGCAGGAACGGGTTGGCGCCGGGCGCGTCGACCGGCTCCATCGTGACGATCGCGGCGTCGGCGTTCGACGAGGTCACGATCAGGACGGTGGCGACGGCCGCCAGCGCGGTCACCACCACGACCGCGGCGAGCAGCACCGTGCGCGTCGTGACTCCTGACCGCACGGGTGGTTGCCGGGACGGCGGACCCGGACGGATCGGCCATTCGGACATCGGCACCGCCTGGCTCGGGGGGCCGCAAGAATCCCACAGCACCGGCGCGCTCCCAATCCATCGATCGGTGTCGAACCTCGCCGAACGGCGCATCGCGACGACCGTGACGATCCGGGCGGCAGGGCCTACGCTCCGCGGCCTGGGGTGGCCTGCTTCGAACGACATGGTGAGGGCGCACGTGGCCGCAGAGATGTTCGGGCCGTACCGGCTCGACGCCGTGCTCGGACGGGGCGGGATGGGCGAGGTCTACCGCGCCCACCACGTCGAGCAGGACCGGACCGTGGCGCTCAAGGTGCTGCTCACAGGCCTCTCCGAGCAGGTGACGTACCGGGAGCGGTTCCTGCGGGAGGCGCGCGAGACCGCGAAGCTGACCGCGCCCCACGTCATCCCCGTGCACAACTGGGGGGAGATCGACGGGCGCCTCTTCCTCGACATGCGCCTGGTCGAGGGCATGGACCTCGCCGAGCTCCTGCGCACACGTGGCGCGCTGCCGCCGCTGCGCGCCGTCGGCATCGTGGCGCAGATCGCGGGTGCACTGGACGCGGCGCACCGGGTCGGCCTGGTGCACCGCGACGTCAAGCCGTCGAACGTGCTGCTCGGCCCGGACCACCCGGCCCCGGGCGAGTTCGCCGAACCGACCGGGTACGACGACTTCGCGTACCTCGTGGACTTCGGCATCGCCGCGCTGGCCGACGGCGCCCACCTGACCGGGGACGGCGAGATGGTCGGCACCGCGGCCTACATGGCCCCTGAGCGGTTCCTCGGCGACCCGACCGACGAGCGCGCGGACGTCTACTCGCTGGCCTGCGTGCTGTTCGAGTGCCTGACCGCGCGACGACCCTTCGACTCCACCGACGGCGTCGTCGCGCTGATGGGTGCGCATCTGCAGGCCGCGCCACCGCGCCCGTCCGCCTACCGGGCGGAGGTGCCGGCCGGCCTCGACGACGTCGTCGCGCGCGGGATGGCGAAGGACCCGGCACATCGCTTCCCCACCGCCGGTGGGCTGGCAGTTGCCGCGTTGGCGGCCGTCCCGCACGACCGGCCGCGCACCGCGGACCCCGTCACCGTGCGGCACGCGGTCGCGCCAGCTCCGCCCCGTGCACCGCGACCTGTGTCGGCGGCGACCCTGGCGCTGGTCACCGTCGCCGTGCTGGTCGTGGCGGTCGGCGTCGCGGCACTGGCGCTGCGGAGCATCGGCAGCGGCGCGACGACCGGCACCGGACCCGGCCCGTCCACCACCGCGTCGCCGCTGCTCCGCATCCTGCCGGCCGGCTTTCCCCGGACGAGCTGCACGGCGGTCGCCGCGTCCGCGGTCCCCGGTCTCGTCGAAGCGCTGCACTGCGCACCCGGACCGGCCGGCGGGCCCATCGCCGCCGACTTCCTGCTCTTCGGCGACGCCACCGCCGCCGATCAGGCGGCGATGGCCGACAGTGGACGCCGCGCGCTACCGGTGCGCGGTGAGTGCCGCAACGGCGACGCGGTGCAGACCACCTGGCAGCGCGACGGGCAGGTCGCGGGCCTGCTGTCCTGCTACACCGAGAAGGGTGTGCGCACCCTGCGGTGGACCGACCGGCGAGCCCACTCGATGGGTGTGATCACCAGCGGCGACGGGGACGCGGCCCGGCTCTACGACTGGTGGACCCGCAGCGACTTCGGCTGAGAGCCGGTCATGCCGCCAATGCCCGTTCGAGCGTGGCGTACCCGGCCGGTTCCCACGTCGGCTTTCCGCCGGGCAGGCCGAGCCGCCCAGCCCGGCCGATGTCGATCAGGCCCAGTGCCCGGAGCACCGCCCAGCCGCGGGCCCGGCTGATCGTCGCGTCGTCGGCCTTCCCGTAGGCGTCGAAGAACCGATCCGCCGTGCCGCCGGGCAACAGGATCCAGGCGGCCGACAGGTCGGTCGCGGGATCGCCTGCGCACAGCTCGCCGAAGTCGAGCACCCCGGCGAGCGTCCCGTCCTGGACGACGACGTTCGCCGGATGCAGGTCGCCGTGCAGCCACAACGGTGGCCCCTGCCACACCGGTGCTGCGACGGCCTCGGCCCAGGCCTCCCGCGCGCGGTCGACGTCCCCGTGATCGGCGATGCCGTCGAACAGGTCGCCGACCTGCACTGCGTCCAGCGGAATGCCGCGCGTGGGGTTGGCCGGTGCGTCGACGGGCGCGTGGTCGTGCAGCGCGCGAAGGAACTCCGCGAGGACCTCCGCCGCGTCGCTGCGCGTGATCGGTGTGTGATCGGCCGGCGTGCCCTGCACCCAGCGCGCGATCGTCCAGGTGTGGGAGAACCGGCTCGACGGTGCGCCGACGCGCAACGGCACAGGCGTCGGCAGCGGCAGGCGGGGCGCCAGCTCGGGCAGCCAGCGCTGCTCGGTGCGCAGCAGCGCAGGCGCCCGTTCGGTGCGCGGCAACCGCACGGCCAGCTCGTCACCGAGTCGCCACTGCTGGTTGTCCCAGCCCCCGTCGACGTCGCGCAGCTCGAGATCCGCCAGGTCCGGATGCTGCTCGTGCAGCAGCGCCCGTACGAGGTCCTGCTCGAACCTGAGCTCCTGCATCGATCGGCCTCCGTCACGTTCAAGCCTGGGGCCCGGCTCCTCAGCCCCTGCGGCAGGCGCAGCCGCGCTCGAGCGCCCTCGACGTCGTGACGGCGCAGAACCGAAGACTGATGCGGTCATGAGCAGCGATGTCGTGCGGGCAGGCCGGGCAGGCGACCTGGGAGTCGTCGAGCACCGCGGGCTCGACCTTCTCGACGGTCGGTACGGAGTAATTCATGGGTTTCCCGTTCTACGAAAGCACGTGGATGCGGACCGGGAACCGCACAGAGGGCGTCGTCGTCGACCATCCCGGATGTCGCCTGATGGCGCACCGGAGTCACGGGCGGAGCCATGTCGCGAGAGTGCGACCAGTACCAACTGTAGTCGCTGCGGCGCGTTCCGTGTCTCCGACGGCAGCGCTGACGCCCAGCTCGCCCAACTCGGCCGATCCGAGATCGGTGACGCGGACGGATCGGTCGGCACTGCGCCGCTGGATCCACTTCAGCGCACCGGTCCCATGTCGGTCCGGTGCGCCGGGGTCAGCCTCGCCGAGGACGACGTTCAGGTCTTCTCCGCCCGTACCGAGAACATCAGCGGGAGGCGTGCAGCGCAGTCGGGCCGGCCGAACCAGCCATCGCCGAGGTCGGTCATGCCGGGGAACCTGCCCCAGCAGCTGACGTCGTGCTCGACGAACGCGGTGAGCCGCAGGCCTGCCGACAGGACGGCGTCGAGGATCTCGTCGAGCCCGTGGGCCCACTCGTAGCTCACAGTGCTCTCGGTGAGTAGACCCTCGCCGGTGTACGTCACCGCCGAGTCGAAGCGCTCCGGCCCAGCGCCCAGATAGTTGCCCGACAGCAGCATTCCGTCCGCAGGCTGCTCGTCGGCGGCTGCGAGCAGGAGCGGGTGGAAGTCGATGGCGTAGAGCACGCCGCCCGGGCGCAGCAGCTCGGCCACGACCCGCGCCCACCGGTGCAGGTCGGGCAGCCAGCACAGCGCACCCTTGCCGGTGTAGACGACGTCGAACCGGCGCCCGTCAAGCGCGTCGGCGGCCGCGTAGACGTCGCTCTGTACGTACTCGACGGCGACGCCGCACTCGGCGGCCAGCGCACGGGCGGCTTCGATCGACGCGCCGGAGAGATCCAGTCCGACGGCACGCGCGCCGTGCCGGGCCAGGCAGACCGTGTCGGTGCCGATGTGGCACTGCAGGTGCAGCAGGTCGCGCCCCTGCACGTCGATCGCCGCGTATTCGAAGTCGGCGAGCCGCTGCCCACGGCGACGCAGGTGATCGAGGTCGTAGCCGCGCAGGTGCACCGGGACTCTCGCGTCCCAGTTAGCCCGGTTCGCCTCGATCATCTCCGAGTTCGACGTCACGGTGATCAAGTGTCGCAGGGTCGGGAACCGGTTTTCGGCTGTCGTCCAGCCGCCCCGATGCGTCGCGAGATGTGGCTCGGCGAGGTCGCAGCACTCGGGGAGAGCCTCGGCCATCTGCGCCGCCGGCACGCTGAAGCCGGTGCTCAGCAGAGAGCCGACACCCGGGAGTTCAGTTGACGTGACGTGGAACTTCGTTGAAGAGAACACGCGCGCGTTCGGCGAACTCGGCAACGCTGCGCTCGGAGGGCGCCTGGTTGTCCCGGAACATCTTCATCTGGAGCGCCGGCCCGTGGAGTCCGGTCTCAGGTGTAGATCTGGTCGGCGTCGACCAGCGACGCCGCAACAGTGGCAGCGACCGCAGCAGAGGGCCCAGTCCAGCGGCTTCCGCGTCGTTCAGGTCCGCGACGGCGGTCACGTGCCGTTCGGGCTTCACGATGAGTGTGCCGAGCCCGAGCGGACCGACGCAGTGCTCGACCACCCAGTGAGAAGTCTGGTGGAGTCGTCCCCCGGGTAGGGGCTCTCGGCCGCTGGCGAGATCACAGGCGATGCAGGACACGGAACGAGCGTCGCACGGTGCCTGTGGGGACAGGTGCCGCCTTGAGCACGCACTGCTACCAGCCGATTCCGGTCCTGCGCCATCGGGAGCAGAATCGTGCGGTGCGCGAGCCGACCGTCCGAACGCAGCGACCCCGCCTGGTCGCGAGGACTGCCGAGCTGCGCGAACTCGACAGGGCGCTGACCCGGAGCGCCGCTGGTGGGTTCGGATGCATCGTGCTCGTCGGCGACGCGGGTGCGGGGAAGTCTCGGCTCGCCGCCGAGTTCACCGCCCGGCTGACCGGAACCACCGTGCTGGCCGCCCGGGCCTACCACCTGGGCGCCGCCGCGTCGTTCGGCGTGTGGGCGGAGGCGCTGGACCGCGAGCTGCGCACCCGGACCCCCGAGCAGGTGCGGCGACTGTGCGGCGCGACCGTGGCCGACCTGGCTGGACTGCTGCACGGCGTCGCGGCCCTGACCGCCGCCCCACCGGTCGAGCCGCCCCGGACGAGGTTGCTCGCGGCGCTGGCCTCGGTGCTGCGCGCGCTGGCCGGCGAACGGCCGGTCGTGGTCGTGGTCGACGACCTGCACCTCGCCGACGCCTCGTCGCTGGAGGCGCTGCACTACCTGGCCCACCACTGCGCCGACGTGCCGCTCCTGGTGATCGGCACCGCGCGGGCGGTCGAGCTCGCCGACCACCCGGTGGCCATCGACGTGGTGCTCCGCATGGAGCAGGACGACCTGGCCCACCGGCTCGCGGTCGGCCCGTTGGACGCGGACGGTCTGCACGACCTGGCCGCCGACCTGCTCGGCCGGCCGCCACCCGGCGCGCTGGTCGCGTGGCTGGCCGAGCGCACGCTGGGCAACCCGCTCGACGCGACGGGCCTGCTGTACGCCTTGCTCGACGAGGACGCCGACCTGGACCGACCGGTGCTGCGCCGGCTCCCGGAGGCACTGGCGGCCCGGGTGGCGCTGCGGCTGCGTGACGTCGACCCGATGGCGATCGAGGTGGTGGAGCTGCTCGCGGTGATCGGGCGGCGCGCCGAGCTGCGCGGGCTGGTCGCGCTGTCCGGTCGCTCGCCCGCCGATCTCGTCGACGCGCTCGACGGCCTGGTGCACGCCCGGCTGGTCACCGAGGACGAGAGCGGTTCGGAGGCGACCGTCGAGATCACCCATCCGCTGGTCGCGGACGCGGTGTACGAGCGGATGAGCGCAGTGCGGCGCATGCAGCGCCATCGTGAAGCCGGACGGGTGCTGCAGTCGATGGGTCGGTTGGGCGAGGCGGCCGGACACTTCGCCCGGTCCGCGCGACCGGGCGACGACGAGGCGGTCGCGATGCTGCGCGACGCCGCTCGCGCAGCCGAGCAGGCCGGTGCCTTCCAGGAGTCGCTCGCCGTCCTCGGGGCACTGGTGCCCCTGCTCCCGGAGGGTGATCGGCGCTGGCTCGACGTGGTGGACGCGCTGTCCTGGGAGGCGACGTGGGCGGTCGACCACCGCGCCGACAGCCACTTCGCACTGGGCGTCCCGGCGTTGCGGGCGATGGACCGCGCGCTGGCCGGGCTCGACGACCCGTCCCGGCACGCGCCGGTGAAGCTGCGCCTCGCCGTCTTCCTGGCCTGGGGTGACGGCACGCTGGCCGAGGCGCAGGAGGTGTGCAGGTCCGCCGCGGCGCTGTTCGAGCGGGCGGGCGACCGCCGGGGCGCACTGCTCGCAGCGCACGAGCTCGCCTTCTTCCACATGCTCGCCGGCGACCTCGCGGTGTGCGAGGACGCGGCCCGCGCGGTGGACGACGCCGCCCGCCGCTGCGGCGACGCGGTGGTGCGCAGCCGCGCAGTGCGGACCGTCAGCGTGATGGCGCTGTTGCGAGGCCGGTTCGCGGACGCGCAGGCGGCGATGGCGGCGGGTGCCGGCCTGGCCGGTGGGGACGGTTACCGCGAGCAGATGGCGGTGAGCGGCCGGGCGATGGCAGCCCTCGCGTCCGGCCGGGCGGCGGAGGGCTGGGCTCTGCTGGACACGGTCCGGACCGCCGATCCCACCCTGCTCGCCGACTACGACACGATGTTCAGCTGGCACGCCGGGAACATCACGAGGGCGTGGGCGTCGAGCCGGTGGGCCGCCGGGATCGGACCGACCCCGGCCACCCGACGGCTGGGCATCGGCCTCTTCGGAGCGGGACGAGCAGCGATCGAGATCGGTCGGCTCGGCGACGCGCGCCGGTACGCCGCGCAGCTGCGCGGCCTCTACACCGGCTGGGCGATGTTCACGACATTCGCCGACCACGTCGATGCGATGGTCAGCTGGCGGGAGGGCCGGTCCGACGAGGCACTCGACCTGCTTCGGCCCGCCGCCGCGGTGCAGATCAGGAGCAACTTCGTCGTGTACGCCGTCACGCTGCTGCTCGACCTGGCCGAGATCACGGGCCGTGCCGGTGCGGCGGACCCGGGCACCGTTGCCGAGCTGACGCGGCTCGCCGACCGGATGGACATCGACGGCTACCGCGGCATGGCGGCGCTGGCGGGGGCCTGGAGCAGCCTCGGCGGCGGCGACCGCGCCGCGGCCCGCACGCTGGCGGACCGGGCCGCCGCTCTGACCGGGGACTGGCCGTTCCATCGCGCACGGGCGCTGCACCTCCTCGGCGAGGTCACCGACGACCGGGATCGCGCCGTCGCCGCGCTGACGGAGGCGGTCGCGGAGTTCGAGGGCTGCGGCGCGACCCTGCGGCGCGCCGAGGCCCTCGACGACCTGGCGGCGCTCGGATCCCGCGGTCGGCTGGCAGCCGCCGCGGCGCTCGGGCCGTCCTCGCTGACCGGCCGGGAACGGGAGGTCGCCGCCCTCGCCGCCACCGGGCTCTCGGCCCGCGAGATCGGCGCCGCGCTGTTCATCGGGGCACGGACCGTGGAGGGCCACCTGGCCCGGGCCTACGCGCGGCTCGGGGTGCGGTCGAAGGTCGAGCTGGCCCGGCGCGCGGTGGAGTTCGGGCTGGACACAGGTACCGGGACCCGTACTGCTACGCCAGACCAGGCGCGCCCCGGTCCCTAGCGTCGACGGTCGTGACCACATTGTTCCCGGCGCCGCCACCGATCGGCGGAGACGCTCCCGCGATGTCGATGGACGATCTCTCGCATTGCCGGGCCGCAGCCCTCCGTGGCCGCAGGCTCTACCCCGGCCCGCTGGGCGAGCTGGTCTTCCGCGAGCTGACGGCCTACGCGGAGTTCGGGCACCGCTTCAGCTGCGACGGGTTGATCCCGAGCCTCGCCGCGGCCGTCCTGGCCACGCGGTCCGAGTCGCAGGACGGGTAGCGGCGGTACCGTCCCGGGATGCCTCCGTCGGGACGCCCACGTATCGCCGCACGTAGGACTACGCCAGACCCGGCACCGAACCGTTCATAGCGTCCCTGCCATGACCGACACCGCCACCGGCACGTCCTACGAGCAGCTCCGGCAGCGCCACATCGCCGACGCCGGCCCCCTGCTGCCCCCGATGCTCGACCGCCTGACCTGGCCCGCCGCGCGCCTCGCCGAGCACCGCACCGCGGAGCTGCGACGGCTGCTGCGCACGGCACGCGAGGCCTCGCCATGGCACCGGGAGCGGCTCGCCGGGATCGACCTCGACGCGATCGACGCCGAGGGCATCTCCGCGCTCCCCGTGATGACGAAGGACGACCTGATGGGTCACTTCGACGACATCGTGACCGATGAGCGGCTGCGGCTGCGCGTCGTCGAGGACCACCTGGCCGGCCTCACCTCCGCTGCCTACCTGTTCGACCGCTACCACGCCGTGGCCTCCGGTGGCTCGTCCGGACGGCGTGGGGTGATCGTGTTCGACTGGGACGGCTGGGCGACGTGCTTCTGGAGCCTGCAACGGCTGATGATCCGGGCGATCCGGATCGATCCCGCGATGGCGGGCGGGACGGCGCGCATGGCCTTCGTCGCGGCGGGGGCGGCCACCCACGTGACGACGCAGGCCGTGCAGACGTTCTCCACCCCGGGCAACGAGATGCACCGATTTCCGATCGGGCTGCCGACAGCCGAGACCGTCGCCGGGCTCAACGCAGTGCAGCCCACCATGCTGCTGGGCTACCCCTCGGCCCTGCACCCGCTCGCCGTGGAAGCCCGCGCCGGCCGGTTGCGGATCTCCCCGAGCTGGATCTACTCGTTGGCCGAGCCGCTGCTGCCCGAGACCCGGGAGGCACTGGAGGAGGCGTTCGGCGTCCCGGTCGGCAACTTCTACGGGATGTCCGAGGCGGGCGCAGTGGCCGGCCCCTGCCGGTCCGGCCGGTCGTTGCACCTCGCCGAGGACCTCGTGATCGTCGAACCGGTCGACGTCGAAGGCGGCCCGGTCCCGCCCGGCGTGCGCAGCGACAAGATCTACGTGACCAACCTGTGGAACCACGCGCTGCCGCTGATCCGCTACGAGGTGACCGACCAGATCGAGCTGCTCGACGAGCAGGAACCGTGCCCCTGCGGTTGCACGCACCGCCGGATCGCCGATCCCTACGGCCGCCTCGACGACGGCTTCCGCTACGGGCAGGTCGCCGTGCACCCGTCCACGTTCCGCACGCCGCTGGGTCGCCACCGCGAGATCGTGGAGTACCAGGTGCGCCAGACTCCCGCGGGTGCCGCGATCGCGGTGCGGGCGTGTGGCCCGCTCGACACGGCACCACTGGCCGCGGAGATCGCCGCCGAGCTGGCGGCCCTCGGCGTCTCCACTCCGCGGGTGGACATCGACGTCGTCGACGCGCTGCCCCGGCCACCCTCGGGCAAGCTCGCCAGGTTCGTCGCAGTGCCCGCGAGGCGCTGAACGGGTCCGAGGAGTTGCCGCGCCGCGTCGTCGCTCCACCGATCAGAAATCCTCCGCCACGTCGTCAGTCCTGGTAGCCCCTCGCACCGGTGGAAGGATCGATGACCATGACCGACGCCAGACTGCAGCACGCCGACGAGGCCACGTTCATCGCGGCGGCACGCTCAAGCGACGCGGCGCGGTTCGCACTCTTCACCGAGCGCCATCGGCGTGAGCTGCAGGTGCACTGCTACCGGATGCTCGCGAACTACGAGGACGCCCTGGACATGACCCAGGAGACGTTCCTGCGAGCGTGGAACAAGCGGGAGTCCTTCAAGGGCCACGCAGCGCTGCGGACCTGGCTGTACCGGATCGCGACGAACGCCTGCCTCGACTTCCTGGAGAAGCGCAACGACCGCACACCCGTACCGTCCGAGCTGCCCGGCCCTGGCTCCGAGCTGCCGTACCTGCAGCCGTACCCCGATCGGATGCTCCCCGAGGACCCGCAGGAATCGGTGGTCGCGCGGGAGACGATCGAGCTGGCGTTCATCGTCGCCGTCCAGCACCTGCCGCCGCGGCAGCGGGCGGTGTTCATCCTGCGCGACGTCCTCGGCTGGCCGGCGGCGAAGGCCGCCGACGGCCTCGAGCTGACCGTCGCTTCGGTGACCAGCGCGCTGCAGCGGGCGCGCGTGACGATGCGCGAGCAGCTGCCCGACCGCCGCCTCGACTGGCGGAGTCCCGCCACTCATGAGCTGTCGGACGACGAGCGCGGAGTGGTGAAGTCGTACATCGACGCCCATGAGCGCAACGACCTCGACGGGCTGATGTCCCTGCTGCGCGACGACCTGCGCTTCGCGATGCTGCCCGGGTCGGGCACGTTGACCACGACGGCCAGGGACGCCGTGGACGGCTGGGTCACCGGTGGGCTCTTCCAGCGCGGCCACGACGACTGGCGCGGCATCGCCACGACGGTCAACCACATGCCTGCCGCCGCGCTGTACCTCCGCACCCCCGGCGACCCGGAACACCGGCCGTTCGCCATCGCAGTCCTGCACATCGTCGACGGGAAGATCGCCGAGCTCACCGGCTTCGACGCCGCCGACGAGCCATGGCTGGATCTGCCCCCGACGCTGTGATCCCGTGCTATCGCCTCGTCTCGTATCGGGTCAGCACCACGCCGCCGGGAAACGTCCGCGTCTCGACCAGGTTCAGGTTCACCCAGCTGTCCAGGACAGTGAAGAACGGCGTGCCGCTGCCCACCATGACGGGGTAGGTGACCAGGGCGTACTCGTCGACCAACCCGGCCCGCACGGCGGCACTGGCGAGCGTCGCGCCGCCGATGCTCATCGGGCCGCCGTCCTCGGCCTTGAGCCGGGTGATCTCGGCGACCGCGTCGCCGGCCACCAGGCGGGTGTTCCAGTCGACCTCATCGAGCTTCGAGGAGAACACCACCTTCGGCGTGTCCCGCCAGTTCCGCGCGAACTCGATGTCCGCCGGGGTGACGTCGGGCTGCTGGTCACCGGTCGGCCAGTAGGAGCTCATCGTCTCCCACAACTTGCGCCCGTACAGCGACAGGCTGTTCGCGAGCTCCTGGTCGAGCCACCACTGGAACAGCTCGTCGCTGGGCGGCCCACCCCAGCTGATGTCGTCGCCGGTCGCGGCGATGTAGCCGTCCAGGGTCACGTTCATGCCGAAGAACAGTTTCCGCATCGTGCCAACCTCCCGTGAGTCGATCTCACACGTACAGACGGGCGCGGCGCGGAAAGTTGATCGGTGCGCGATCTGCGTCCTCAACGCGGCTGGGTTCGCGCCCACCTCCGCATGTCGTCGTTCGTCGCGTCGAAGAACGCCGACTTGGATCGTGTGTAGTCGTCGTAGTCGCCGTCGTCGGAGTGCTGTTCGGCCAACCGGCGCTTCACCTGCTGGTACAGGTCCGCCTGCTCAGGGTTGTGGCGGAGCCAGTCGCGGAAGAGGACGACGAACTCCGCAAAGGGTGAGTCCGCTCGGCGGATGTGCAGGATCGCTGCATCGTGCGGATCATGGAACAGGCGCTTCTCGTAGAGCGAAGCATCGGTCGAGTCTCCCGGCCGCGGGTTGTCCCGATAGACGCCCGGGGAGTCCGGCCGAGCGCCCGGCGCAGGGGTGAATCCGGTGCCTGCCAGCAGCTCTGCGAGTTGGTCCAGCGGCGGCAGGTAGGGCATCCGCACTTGCAGATCGATGATCGGCTTGGCCGCGAGCCCTGGTACGGACGTCGAACCGATGTGCTCGTAGTCGAAGCGGTCGGACTCTGCGAGTGAGCTGAGCGCCGCCTTCACCGCGTCGAGGCGGTGTCGAGCTCGTCGGGGCCAGCTCGGGTCATGGTCGACGATCACCGCGGCGCTCACTGTTCGGACGTTACCGACGCGGAGCAACACGGGCAGCCTCGGGCGCAGCAGCGGCACGTCACTGCCAGGCACAGACGACGTGACACAAAAGGCCCCGACCGATTGACTCGGTCGGGGCTTCTTGGCTGGTGGAGACGAGGGGAATCGAACCCCTGACCCCCGCCTTGCAAAGGCGGTGCTCTGCCAATTGAGCTACGTCCCCGAACCCCAACCGCGGGTCAGGGACCCGCTCGGCGGGGCGGCGGGCGGGTGTCAGCTGTTGGTGGCTTCCTGCCACAGGTCGGCCTCGGAACGACCGGAGCGGACCTTGCTGAACACGAGCGCACCTGCGGCGATCGCCACGAGGGCGATGAGAACCTTCTTCATGACGTCACTGTCCTGTCGTTCAGGGAACTCGGGAGTGGGCCTAGCTGGATTTGAACCAGCGACCTCATCATTATCAGTGATGCGCTCTAACCAACTGAGCTATAGGCCCTTGCGACGCAGACGAGGGTACCCCAGGGCATCGGTCGCCCTGCAACGGGATACCCGGTCCGCGCCGCCCTGGTCAGTGCCGGTCAGTCGCGCTCGGAGAGCGTGACCTCGACGCCACCCACCAGGTCTGCAGACACGTTGTAGACGAACGCACTGATCGTCATCGCGACGGCGAACAGCAGGCTGTTGATCGCCCCGACCACGGCCGCGAACCCGAAGACCCGGCCCGCGTTGATCAACTGACCGCCGGCGGGCGCGTTCTCGGTGACGAGGTTGGCGTAGTTGCCGTTGAGCTGGTCCCACACGCCCATGCCGTCGAGCACGCCGTAGAGCACGCCGACCGCGACGAGCCAGATGAAGAACAGCACCACGGCGAGCACCAGCGAGAGCTTCAGCACCGACCACGGATCGAGCCGTTTGAGCTGCAGCGCCGCCTGCCGCGGGGTGCGGTTGCGGGTGGCCCGCACTGCCTGCCACCCACCCGTCGCCGAGCCCGGTCCCGACGTGCGGGGCTGCTCGCCGGGATGACCGGCTCCCTGCGGACCCATGACGACGGTGGGGCCGTCGCCGAGCAGGTCGCCGACGGTGGCCGCACGGCCCGGCGCGTCCCGCACGTCGCGCGGTTCGTGACCGGGCACCCGCTGCCACGGCGGCGGCGGGGCGGCCTCGGGCCCCGGGCCGGGAACCGGCCCCGGCGCGGGTCGCGGACCCGGTACCGGCGGGCGTGGGGCGACACCGTTGGCGGGCCCCCCGCCGTTGCCGCGCGGCGGGGCGGGCTGACGTGCCGCGGCCGGCTCGGGGGTGACGACGGTCGGCGGATCGGCGGCCTCTCCGCTCGGAGCTGCCGACCGGACCGGCCCGGCGGGCGGGCCGGGCGCGGCGGGCTTGAAGAGCCCGGCGCCCGACGTCGACCCAGCGGGTTCGGCCGGTGCCGACGGGGCCGCGGCCTCGGGCTGCGTCTCGTCGACCCGCGTCTCGTCGACCTGTGTCTCGTCGGACGCTGCCGCTGCCGCCTTCCCGGCCCCGTCCGGCGCAGGCTCGGCGGGCGTGGCTGCACCGTTCGAGCTGCCCTTCGACACCGCGCCGTTGCCGGCCGCAGCACCGTTGACCTCGGAAGCCGTGGCCGGCGACGAGGCCTGGGCGGGCGACCCGGCCGACGGCGCACTGCCATCGGTGGTCACCCTGCCCGTCGCCTCGGACTCCTCCGGCGTGCTCGAGTTCTCACTCACCTGCCGAGTGTCTCCTCCGTGGTCGGTGCTGCGGTCGGCGATGCGATGCGGGATCAGGCCTCGACGTCGTCGACGACGTCGTCGTCCTCCGCGTTGCGGGCGACGGCGAGCAGCGAGGCGGACTCGCCCAGGTTCATCAGGCGGACCCCCTTCGTCTGCCGGCCGGCCTTGCGGACCTCACGCGCGGTCGTCCGGATCACCCCACCGGTTGAGGTGATCGCGTACAGCTCGTCGTCGAGGCCGACGATGAGCGCACCGACCAGCGTGCCACGTCGCCGGTCGTACTGGATGGTCAGAACCCCCTTGCCGCCGCGACCCTGCACCGGGTAGTCCTCGATGGGGGTGCGCTTGGCGTAGCCGCCGTCCGTCGCGACCAGCACGAACATGTCGGACTGGACCACGCCGAGCGACAGCAGCCGGTCGCCGCCGTTGAACCGCATCCCCAGCACGCCGGAGGTGGCGCGGCCCATCGGGCGCAGCACCTCGTCGCTCGCGGTGAACCGGATCGACTGCCCGTCGGCCGAGACGAGCAGCAGGTCGTCCTCGGCCGAGCAGAGGACGGCACCGACGAGCTCGTCGTCCTCGCGCAGGTTGATGCCGATCAGGCCGCCGGTGCGGGGCGAGTCGAAGTCGGTGAGGCGGGACTTCTTGACCAGGCCGCTCTTCGTCGCGAGCACCAGGTAGGGCGAGACCTGGTAGTTCTTGATCTGCATGACCTGGGCGATCTGCTCGTCCGGCTGGAACGCGAGCAGGTTCGCCACGTGCTGGCCGCGCGCGGACCGGTTGGCCTCGGGCAGCTCGTAGGCCTTGAGCCGGTAGACCCGACCCTTGTTCGTGAAGAACAGCATCCAGTCGTGCGTCGAGCACACGAAGAAGTGGGCG
The DNA here is from genome assembly GCA_963727745.1 of uncultured Actinomycetota bacterium. Lineage (GTDB taxonomy): Bacteria > Actinomycetota > Actinomycetes > Mycobacteriales > Pseudonocardiaceae > Pseudonocardia. The sequence continues at coordinate 586,320 of CAVSHL010000009.1, read as the reverse complement.
ACGATGTCGTCCTGCTTCAGCGTGGCGCCCTGCACGCCCTTGCCGCCGCGCTTCTGCGCCCGGTAGAGATCGGTCTTGGTGCGCTTGGCGTAGCCGGTCTGCGTGATCGTGACGACCACGTCCTCGACGGCGATGAGGTCCTCGTTGGTGACGTCGCCGTCGTCGCCGATGATGACGGTGCGGCGGTCGTCGCCGTGCTTCTCGACGATCTCGGTGAGCTCGTCGCGCACGATCTGCCGCTGCCGCTCCGGATTGGCCAGGATGTCCAGGTAGTCGGCGATCTCGAGCTCGATCTCCGCCAGCTCGTCGATGATCTTCTGACGTTCCAGTGCGGCGAGGCGCCGCAGCTGCATGTCGAGGATCGCCTGCGCCTGGATCTCGTCGACGTCGAGCAGCTCGATCAGGCCGGCCTTGGCGACGTCGACGGTGGCCGACGCCCTGATCAGCGCGATGACCTCGTCGAGCGCGTCGAGCGCCTTGACGTAGCCGCGCAGGATGTGGGCCCGCTCCTCGGCCTTGCGCAGCCGGTAGCGGGTGCGCCGGACGATGACCTCGATCTGGTGGCGGACGTAGTTGCGCACCATCTGGTCGAGGCGCAGCGTGCGCGGCACGCCGTCGACGATCGACAGCATGTTGACGCCGAACGCGTGCTGCAGCTGGGTGTGCTTGTAGAGGTTGTTCAGCACGACCTTGGCCACCGCGTCGCGCTTCAGCGTGATCACGATGCGCATGCCGATGCGGTCGGACGACTCGTCGTTGATCTCGGCGATGCCGGTGAGCTTGCCGTCGCGGTGCTGCGACGCGATCGACTCGATCAGGTTGTCCGGGTTGACCTGGTAGGGCAGCTCGGTGACGACGAGGATCGTGCGGCCCTTGGCGTCCTCCTCGGCCTCGACGACCGCGCGCATGCGCACCGAGCCGCGGCCGGTGCGATAGGCCTGGTCGATGCCGTCGCGCCCCACGATCAGCCCGTAGGTGGGGAAGTCGGGGCCCTTGATCCGCTCCATGAGAGCGGTGAGCAGCTCCTCGTCGGTGGCTTCCCAGTTGTCCAGCGCCCACACGACGCCGGCGCCGACCTCGCGCAGGTTGTGCGGCGGGATGTTGGTGGCCATCCCGACGGCGATGCCGGCGCTGCCGTTGACCAGCAGGTTCGGGATCCGCGACGGCAGGACGTTGGGCTCTTGGGTCTTGCCGTCGTAGTTCGGCGTGAAATCGACGGTCTCCTCGTCGATGTCCTGCAGCATCGCCATGGCCAGCGGGGTGAGCCGGCACTCGGTGTAGCGCATGGCCGCGGCCGGGTCGTTGCCCCGGGAGCCGAAGTTGCCCTGCCCGTCGATCAACGGGTAGCGCAGCGACCACGGCTGGGCGAGCCGGACGAGTGCGTCATAGATCGACGAGTCGCCGTGCGGGTGGTAGTTACCCATCACCTCGCCGACGACGCGCGCGCACTTGACGTAGCTGCGGTCGGGACGGAACCCGTTCTCGCCCATCGAGTACAGGACGCGGCGGTGCACGGGCTTGAGCCCGTCCTCCACCAGCGGCAGCGCCCTACCGACGATCACGCTCATCGCGTAGTCGATGTAGGAGTTCTGCATCTCGACCTGGATGTCGCGCGGCTCGGTGCGGTCGCCGCCGCCGCCCGGAGGTGTGCCGCCGGCGGGAGGCACGGTCGGGTCAAGGATGTCTGTCACGTCAGTCCTTCCATGGGATCACTCGATGTCCGAGGAAACTCAGACATCGAGGAACCGGACTCCCTTGGCGTTGCGGGTGATGAACGACCGGCGCGACTCGACGTCCTCGCCCATCAGCACCGAGAACAGCTCGTCGGCGGTGGCGGCGTCGTCGAGGGTGACCTGCAGGAGCACCCGGGCAGCGGGGTCCATCGTGGTCTCCCACAGCTCCTTGGCGTTCATCTCGCCGAGGCCCTTGTAGCGCTGCACGCCCTCTTCCTTGGGCAGCTTCTTGCCCGCCGCGCGGCCGGTCTCGATGAGCCCGTCGCGCTCGCGGTCGGAGTAGGCGAACTCCGGCTCGGCTCCCCGGCCACCCCACTTGATCTTGTAGAGCGGCGGCTGGGCGAGGAACACGTGCCCGGCCTCGACGAGCGGGCGCATGAACCGGAACAGCAGCGTGAGCAGCAGGGTGCGGATGTGCTGGCCGTCGACGTCGGCGTCGGCCATCAGCACGATCTTGTGGTACTTGAGCTTCGAGAGATCGAACTCGTCGTGGATGCCGGTGCCCAGCGCCGTGATGATCGACTGGACCTCGGTGTTCTTGAGGACGCGGTCGATGCGCGCCTTCTCGACGTTGATGATCTTGCCGCGGATCGGCAGGATCGCCTGGAACATCGAGTCGCGGCCGGACTTGGCCGAACCACCGGCCGAGTCGCCCTCGACGATGTAGACCTCGCACTTGGACGGGTCGGTGGAGCGGCAGTCGGCCAGCTTGCCGGGCAGGCCGCCGATGTCGCCGGGGCTCTTGCGCCGCACCAGCTCGCGCGCCTTGCGCGCGGCCATGCGGGCCTGCGCCGACTGCACCGCCTTGCTGACGATGATCTTGGCTTCGGTGGGGTTGCGCTCCAGCCAGTCCGACAGCCACTCGTTCGACACACGCTGCACGAACGACTTGACCTCGGTGTTGCCCAGCTTGGTCTTCGTCTGCCCCTCGAACTGGGGCTCCTTCAGCTTGACCGACACGATCGCGGCCAGCCCCTCGCGGATGTCCTCACCCGAGAGCGCCGCGTCCTTCTCCTTGAGCAGCTTCTTGTCGCGCGCGTACTTGTTGACCGTGCTGGTCAGCGCGGAGCGGAAGCCCTCCTCGTGGGTGCCGCCCTCGTGGGTGTTGATCGTGTTGGCGAAGGTGTAGACCGACTCGCTGTAGCTGGAGTTCCACTGCATCGCGACCTCGACGCTGTGGCCCGACTCCTCGGCCGTGTAGGCCACGAGCTTCTTGTGGATCGGTTCCTTCGTCTTGTTCAGGTGCGCGACGAAGTCCTCGAGCCCGTTCGGGTAGTGGAACGTGTACTCCTTGATCTTCGCGACGAAGCCCTCGGCGTCGGGCTCCTCGGCATCGGCGGAGTCGCCGTTGCGCTCGTCACGCAGAACGATCGTGAGGCCCTTGTTGAGGAAGGCCATCTCCTGCAGCCGGCGCCGCACCGTCTCGATGTTGTACTCGACGGTCTCGAAGATGCCCGAGTCCGCCCAGTACGTGATGGTGGTGCCGGTGCGCCTGGTGGGCTCGCCCTTGATCAGCTTGCCGGGCACCGAGCGGGTGTACTGCTGCTCCCAGTGGAAGCCGTCGGTGTCGATCTCGACGTCGAGCCGGACGGAGAGCGCGTTGACGACCGAGACACCGACGCCGTGCAGACCGCCGGAGACGGCGTACGAGTCGCTGTCGAACTTGCCGCCGGCGTGCAGCATCGTCAACACCATCTCGACGGCGGGCTTCTTCTCCACCGGGTGCATGCCGACCGGGATGCCGCGGCCGTTGTCGACCACCCGCACAGCGCCGTCGTTCTGCAGGACGACCTCGACGCGGTCGGCGTAGCCGGCCATCGCCTCGTCGACGGCGTTGTCCACGACCTCCCAGATGAGATGATGGAGGCCGCGCTCGCCGGTGGAGCCGATGTACATGCCGGGCCGCTTGCGGACCGCTTCCAGGCCCTCGAGAACGGTGATCGACGAAGCGCTGTAGCCGTTCTTCTTCTCCGCCACGTGCTGCCTGTCTCCTCGCGGGTGAGGACCCCGGACGCGGGCGACGAGGTCGCCGGAGCAGGGGTCCGCTGGACCGGGCCTTCGGGGACGGCCCGGTAACACCCCTCCATCATACCGGGGCGCCACCACAGAACGACGGCTAGGACACCCCTGGGAGCGTCGCAGATCGACGAACTCGGTCACAGACGGGTCCCACCGGCCGAGAAAGCCCGTCACGCGGGCCTGCTTCCTCTCAGCGAGCCCTGAAACCGCCCGTGCACCCGTACGGGTCGATACGGGACATCTCTCCTACCCGTACGTGTCGCGCGGACCACGCCCGCGCACCGTGCGCGGGCCGTGCCGCCAGCTCGGACCTGTGGGCCCGACGACACGGATCCGCTTCACCACGTCGGCGCCGACGGCGTCGGCGAGGCGGCGCAGCAGCTGCCGCTGCAGCTGCCGGAGCTGGGTGGCCCACGCCGTCGACTCCGCCTGCAGCACCAGCTCTCCGTCGCGCAGCGAGACGGGGGTGCAGTGATCGGCGATGTCCGGGCCGACCAGCTGCGGCCACCGGCCCAGAACCGTGGCGTCGGTGATGCGCGACGACCAGCCCCGATCCCGGGAGACGCGGGAGACCAGCGCGCCGAACGGCTGCGGATCCCGGTCGTCGGGTCCGGCGCCGGACCAGCGGCGCCTGCGGCCGCGGAGGCCGGCGGGCTTGCGGCCGGACTTCTGCTTCTCGCGATCGGTGGCGCGGGTGGCCGAGGCTTCCCGGGCCGCCCGCAGCGCTTCTCGGGCGATGTCGGAGCCGCGTCGACCGTCCGGATCACCGGTGGCGGGTCCGTCCCCAGGGTTGGGGACAGCTGAACCCGATCGAGTGCTGGCGGACGGTCGGTCCGCCGCGCCGGGCGGTCGAACTACGCCGTCATCACCAGCCGATGCCGAGTTATCCACAGTATCCACAGACTTGTCCCCAGAAGATCCCGTCAATCCGGACGCGCTGTCACTGAAAGTGGTTCGACGCTACCCCGAGTGACCGTGAACCTCGTGCCTTTCAGCCCTTCGGGCACGTCCTCCTCGACGGCCGCGGTGATCAGCACCTGTTCCGCAGCGGCGGCGACCTCCGCGAGCGCCTGCCGACGCCGCGCGTCGAGCTCGGCGAACACATCGTCCAGCACGAGCACCGGCTCGACGTCGTCGGCCTGCAACAGGCGGTAGGACGCCAACCGCAGCGCCAACGCCAGCGCCCACGACTCACCGTGGCTCGCGTACCCCTTCGCCGGACCCTCGCCGAGGCGCAGCTCCAACTCGTCGCGGTGCGGCCCGACGAGGCACACCCCGCGCTCGATCTCCTGCCGGCGCAGCCTCGCCATCGCCTCCAGCAGCGCCTGCTCGAGCTCGGGCACGGAGCGCGGCACCTGCTCGCCGACGCTGCACCGGTACTCCACCCCGATCGGCTCCGACGACGGCGCCACCTCGGCGAACGCCGCGACCGCCCGCGGAGCCACCTCGTCCACCAGATCCATGCGGGCCGCCACCAGCGTCGCGCCCTGCGCGGCGAGGTGCCCGTCCCACACGTCGAGGGTGGAGAGATCGGCCCGCCCGGCCTTCGCCGTCTTGAGCAGCGCCGACCGCTGGCGCAGCACGCGCTCGTAGTCGGAACGCACGGTGGCGAACCGCGGCAGCCGCGCGACGAGCAGGTCGTCGAGGAACCGCCGCCGCTCGCCAGGGTCGCCGCGCACCAGCGCCAGGTCCTCGGGTGCGAACAGCACCGTCCGCAGGATCCCGGCGACGTCGCGCGGCTTCGCCGGCGCCCGGTTGAGCCGGGCCCGGTTCGCCCGGCCCGCCGTGATCTCCAGCTCCAACCCCAGCTCACGGCCGTGGTGCACGACGATGCCGCGCACCACGGCGTGCTCGGCGCCGCGGCGGATCAGCGGCGCATCGGTGGCGACCCGGTGCGACGACAGCGTGGCCAGGTACCCGGCCGCCTCGACGAGGTTGGTCTTGCCCACCCCGTTCGCCCCGACCAGGACCGTGACCCCGGGGGCGAGATCGAGCTCGGCCTTCTCCCACGAACGGAAGTCGACGACGGCAAGACGGCGCAGGTGCACTGCCGACTACGGCGCAGGTGTGGACGGCACGTCGGCGCCCGGACCGGCGGTCTGGCCGGGGGCACCCGCCGGACCGACCGCGGCCTTCACCGCGTGCCCGCCGAACTGCTGGCGCAGCGCAGCCACCGCGCGCATCGCGGGCGACGACTCCTGGCGCGAGGCGAACCGCGCGAACAGCGCAGCCGAGATCACCGGGAGCGGCACGGCGTGCGTGATCGCTTCCTCGATGGTCCAGCGGCCCTCGCCGGAGTCGTCGACGTAGTCGTCGAGCTTCGCGAGCGTCGGGTCGTCGGTCAGCGCGCGGACCAGCAGGTCCAGCAGCCACGACCGCACGACGGTGCCGCGCGACCACGCCTGCAGCACCGCGGGCACGTTGTCGACGATGTCGACCGCCTCGAGCAGCTCGAAGCCCTCGGCGTAGGCCTGCATCAGGCCGTACTCGATGCCGTTGTGCACCATCTTCGAGAAGTGCCCGGCCCCGACGGCGCCGGCGTGCGCGAAGCCCTCCTCGCGCGGCCCCTCGGGGCGCAGCGCGTCGAAGATCGGCATGGCGAGCTCGATGTCCTCGGCAGCACCGCCGGCCATCAGGCCGTAGCCGTTCTCCTTGCCCCAGACGCCGCCGGAGACACCGCAGTCGAGGTAGCGGATCCCGTGCTCGGCGAGCAGCGCCGCGTTCGGGGCGTCGTCGGTGTAGCGGGAGTTGCCGCCGTCGATGACGAGGTCGCCCTCCTCGAGCACCTCGGCGAGCGCCTTGACGGTGTTCCGGGTGATCTCGCCCGACGGGACCATGACCCAGACCACGCGCGGCGCCGCGAGCGCACCGGCGAGGGCCGCCAGCGAGTCGACGTCGGTGACCTCGGGGCGGGGGTCGTACCCGATCACCTCGTGACCGGCGGCACGCAGCCGGTCACGCATGTTGCCACCCATCTTGCCCAGACCGATCAGGCCGAGTTGCACGGTTGCACTCCTGGAGTCACTGGTGGTGGGAGAGGTGTCCGCCGAGCCGCTCGAGCAGAGCGCCGACGATCAGCCGGGCAGCCGGACGGGCATCAGGAGGTGAAGGTATCCGGGCGCGGGCTGGACCGCACCGCCGCCGTCCGCCTGGTCGGCCGGCACCGGTCGGACGAGAGCCGGCCGGTTCGGCGTGGTGAACGTGAGCTGGGCCCGCTCGGTGTGCAGCGCGCCGAACGAGTCGAGCAGGTAGCCCGGGTTGAACGCGATGGTCAGCGGCGCGCCATCGAGCTCGCAGGGCAGCTCCTCCTCGGCGCTGCCGACGTCGTCGCCACCGGCGGCGAGCCGCAGGCCGTCGTCGCTGAACTCCATGCGCACCTGCGCGACCCGGTCGGTGACGAGCGCGACGCGCTTGACCGCCTCCACCAGCGCGGCGACCTCGACGATCGCAGCCGTGGTGTGGTCGGTGGGGATCAGCCTGCGGAACGCAGGGAACTCCGCGTCGAGCAGGCGGGTGGTGGCGCGGCGGCCGCCGCCCGTGATGCCGAGCATGCCGTCGCCCGCGGACAGCGCGATGTCGACGGTGCCCGCGCCGGCGAGCGTCTTCGCGACCTCGGACAGCGTGCGCGCCGGGATCAGCACGGCGGTGGACAGCCCGGTGTCCTCCGGGGTCCATTCGAGCTCGCGGACGGCGAGCCGGAACCGGTCGGTGGCGGCGAGGGTGAGCTTCTCCCCCTCGATCTCCAACCGGATCCCGGTGAGCATCGGCAGCGTGTCGTCGCGACCGGCGGCAACGACGACCTGGCCGACCGCCTGGGCGAGGACGTCCGCGGCGACCGTGCCGGCGAGCTGCGGCATCGCCGGCAGCTGCGGGTAGTCCTCGACCGGCATCGTCGGGAGGCTGAACCGGCTCGACCCGCAGTTGATAGTGGCGCGCGACCCGTCGACGACGAGATCGACCGGCTTCGACGGCAGCGCCCTGGTGATGTCGGCGAGCAACCGGCCCGACACGAGCACCCGGCCCGGGTCGCCGACGGTGCCGTCGAGCTCCACCCTGGCGGACGTCTCGTAGTCGAAGCCGGAGACCAGCAGCCGGTCGCCGGAGGCACCGGTGCTCGCCTCGACCAGCACCCCGCCGAGGACCGGAACCGGGGGTCGGGCCGGCAGGCTGCGCGCGACCCACGCAGCGGCGTCGGCCAGAACGTCGCGTTCGACCCGGAACTTCATGGCGGGGAGCCCTCTCGCGCCGGCGGTATCTGCTCAGGAGGCCGGTGGGCGTCGGGCCCCCGGCAGTTCTGCGGCTCCAGCCGGTCGTCGTGGTGGACGACCCGGGTCGGGACCGGAGCACCACCGTAGAGGCTGCCGGGTTCGGGTGTCACTTCGGCCGGGACGGCTACGGCGAGCGTCTTCGTCCGGGTCGTCGCACCGGATGGGCGGCGGCGCGAGGACACCCTCCACACCCCTAGTTCTTTCTTTATTTCTCTCGAAGAGAACTCCAACAGCAGTACTAACACCTGTGGATGGTGTGGACGGAGGCCGTCCCCGCAGGTCGCACGGTGTGGCGTCGTGTGGACCCAGCGGCGGACGGACCCGTGGGTGGATCGTCGCGTCGGTGGATGGAACCGGGCCGACCCGATCTGTCCCCGGGTTGAACACGAGTTGTCCACGGATCGACGGCGATCCGTCCACTGCTCTCCGGGCGGCTGTCCACAGAGTTGTCCCCAGATGTGGGTGAAGCGTGGCCGTCCGAGAACACAGCGTGTCGTCGAAATCCCCCGCAAGTGGCCTCACGGTGACGGCCGGACAACCCACATCCGCACCATCTGCGCCGCGTCTCGCAACTCTCTGTGAGCGGAAACACAAGCAGGCGCGCCGCTGGATAAACTTTGATGCGACGAACGAGGCGTTCTGGACGCCGAACGGTCAGCGAAGAGTCATCTACGCGCGCTGAGCTGTCGTAACCAGCCGTCGGCCCGGTCGTTGGGTGCGGCCGGACGGGTGGGTGGCTCGTGGGGTGGGTCGCATCCTCTTGCGGGGTACGTCGTGCCGGTGCCGCATGTCCCGCTGGGCGGTGGGTCGCTCTTCAAGCTGCTTTGGAGTGGGTGGGGGGTCGCCTCAGGCCCGTCCGCGCCAGTTTCGTGATCGACACGCGCGAGATGGACGTGGTGGGGTTTTCGAGGCTCAGGCGCAGAACCCCGTCAGGTTCATCTCACCTGTGTCGATCTTGAAAGCGGGGCCGACGCGCCCGACCGGGCCCACCGCCCAGTCCAAAGCCAGTTTGAAAGATGACCGACTGCAGACGTGTCGAGATCGCGTGGGCGGGAGCACCTCAGATGCCCGCGACAGCGAGCTCTACCCGCGCGAGCGCTGCCGGATCCGCGTGGTCAGCTCCTGGACCTGTTCGAAGGTCTTGCGGCGCTGCGCGATCTCGTTGCGGATCTTCTTGTCCGCGTGCATGACGGTGGTGTGGTCGCGGCCGCCGAAGAGCTGGCCGATCCGCGGGAGGGAGAGGTCGGTGAGCTCGCGGCAGAGGTACATCGCGATCTGCCGCGACTGCGCGAGCTCCTTCTTCTTCCCCGGGCCGCACATCTCTTCCATGGTGATGCTGAAGAAGTCGGCCGTGACCGCCATGATCGTCGGCGCGGTGATCTCCGAGTTCGCGGAGTCGGGGATGAGGTCGCGCAGCACGATCTCGGCCAGCTGCGTGTCGACCGGCTGCCGGTTCAGCGACGCGAACGCCGTGACCCGGATCAGCGCGCCCTCCAGCTCGCGGATGTTGCGCTCGATCCGCGCTGCGATGAACTCCAGCACGTCACCGGAGACGGCGAGGCGGTCCTGCGCGGCCTTCTTCCGCAGGATCGCGATGCGCGTCTCCAGCTCGGGCGGCTGGATGTCGGTGATGAGGCCCCACTCGAACCGCGTGCGCATCCGGTCCTCGAGCGTCTCGAGGCGCTTCGGCGGCCGGTCGGAGGAGACGACGATCTGCTTGTTCGCGTTGTGCAGCGTGTTGAAGGTGTGGAAGAACTCCTCCTGAGTTCCTTCCTTGCCCTCCAGGAACTGGATGTCGTCCACCAGCAGCACGTCGACATCGCGGTAGCGGCGCTGGAACGCCACCTTCCGGTCGTCGCGCAGCGAGTTGATGAAGTCGTTGGTGAACTCCTCGGTGGACACGTACCGCACGCGCATGCCGGGGAACAGCCGCTGCGTGTAGTGGCCGACGGCGTGCAGCAGGTGCGTCTTGCCCAGCCCGGAGTCGCCCCAGATGAACAACGGGTTGTAGGCGCGCGCCGGCGCTTCGGCCACTGCGACCGCGGCGGCGTGGCTGAACCGGTTGGACGCGCCGATGACGAACGTGTCGAAGATGTACTTCTCGTTCAGCCGGCTCTGCGACCGCTGCACCGCCTGCTCGCCGGCCGGCGGGCCCGAGTACGTCGGCCACACCTCACGGTTCGGCCGACCGGGGGCCGCGTCGGCCACACCCGGATCGGCGTCGACGGTCGGTGCCGGTTCGGGCGCGCCGTTGCGGCCGCCCGAGCCGCCGATGCCGTTGCGCCCGCCGAGACCGTCGAGCGACGGCGGCTCGTCATCCGCCTGCGGTGCCACGGGGTCGTACGCGTGCTGCGTGAACCCGATCGACGCGCCGGGACGTTCCGGCGCGGGCGGGGCCGGCGCATCGGGGACGTCGGAGCCGCCGGACGCCGCCGAGGCGTCGACGACGACCGCGAGGTTGACCGTCACCCCGAGGTGCCGGCCCAGCGCGTCGCTGATCGGCCGACGCAGGATGCGCTCGATGGCGTCCTTCGCGAAGTCGCTGGGCGCGGCGAGCAGTGCCGTGCCGTCGATGAGACCGAGCGGGCGGGTCAGGCGCAGGAACGCGCGCTGCTGACCGGACAGTGAAGTCGCGCCAGCGAGGTCTGCGATGACCTGGTTCCAGACCTCGCCCAGATCCCCTGGTCGATCTGCCACCGGCCGGCACCCCCTCCCGGTCGTTGCCCGCAGACCGGCCGCCCACGGCGAACGATCCCCAGATTTGTCCACAGCTGTGCGCAAGACCGTACGCGGACCGCTCGACGAGACGTCGTGCGGCCCGTTCTACGAGCCTGGCTGCCGGCTCCCCCGAACCGGGACGAGTGGCGCACGCTACTGACGCCGGGCGTACCTCACAACCCGGACCGGGTACGTCGTGCATAACGATGTCGACACCGTCGCGATACGCCGGGTCGCGGGTACCGGGGGTGGGGGCCGGTTTGACCCCTTTCCGAGGCGCTGCGTACCCTTGGGCAAGGCCGTGTCCGGGCTGCACGCACGCCCTCACGACACCGCAGTACCTCACCGCAGACAGCGCATGATGAACACGATGGCGGCTCACGTCGCCGTCGACCCAGGAGAGCCGAGAAGTGAGCAAGGGCAAGCGCACCTTCCAGCCGAACAACCGCCGCCGCGCGCGCACGCACGGGTTCCGGCTGCGCATGCGGACCCGCGCGGGGCGCGCCATCATCGCCGCCCGTCGCAGCAAGGGCCGCAAAGAGCTCTCGGCCTGATCCGGGACCCGGTGCTGCCGGCCGCATCCCGGCTCACGCACCGGGACGACTTCGCCACGGTGATGCGTCGCGGCCGCAGCAGCGGCCGCACGCGACTCGTGGTCCATCTGCACCGAGCCGGCCAGGGGCAATGCCCTCGGGCCGGCTTCGTCGTGAGCAAGGCCGTCGGCAACGCGGTCGTCCGGCACCGGGTCACCCGGAGGCTGCGGCACCTGGTTGCGCCGCGGCTGGCCGAGCTCCCCGCCGATGCTCTGCTGGTCGTGCGTGCGCTCCCGCCGGCGTCGTCCGCGGCCTCCGCCGAACTCGGCTCCGATCTGGACGCCGCGCTTCGCGGCGCCCTCCGCAAGCTCGGCGCCGCCCGATGACCACGGTGCGGCAGCTGCTGCGGCGCGTCGGCACGTTCGTGCTCGCCGTCGTCGCGACGACCAGCGCCGCCGTCGTCACCGGCCTCGTCTTCCTGCTGCGGATCTACCAGGTGCACGTGTCTCCGGCGCTCCCGCCGACGTGCCGCTTCTACCCGAGCTGCAGCCAGTACGCCGTCGAGGCGCTGCAGGTCCACGGTGTGGTGCGGGGCGTCGGACTCACCACCTGGCGGCTGCTGCGCTGCCACCCGTGGCACCCTGGAGGAGCCGACCCGGTGCCACCGCGGCGCCATGTCCGGCCCTCTCCCGTCGCCGCCCGTACCGGCGCGGCCCCCGTCGATCCTGTGCACACGTCTGGGCACCACCACGAGGAGCAAGCTCCGTGCTGAACTTCATCTACTACCCGGTGTCCTTCATCCTCTGGTGTTGGCACTGGGTCTTCAGCCGGGTCTTCGGCGACGACGGCCTCGGCGGCGGCATCGCCTGGTCGCTCTCGGTCGTCTTCCTCGTCTTCACGCTGCGCGCCATCCTCTTCAAGCCGTTCGTCCTGCAGGTGCGCTCGATGCGCAAGATGCAGGAGTTCCAGCCGGAGATGGCGAAGATCCGCAAGAAGTACGCCAACAACCGGCAGAAGCAGGCGCAGGAGATGCAGCGCCTGCAGACCGAGCACGGCGTGAACCCGATCATGGGCTGCCTGCCCGTACTCGTGCAGGTGCCGGTGTTCATCGGCCTGTTCCACGTGCTGCGCACGTTCGGCCCGATCAATGCTGACGGCGTCCCCGTCAACGGTGACGGCTCGATCCGCACCGAGAACTACTTCTTCGACAAGGTGGGCGTCGAGTCGTTCAACAACGCCAGCCTCTTCGGTGCGAAGCTCGGCGAGTGGGTCGTCGGTGGCGCCAACGGGATCTTCCGCACGCAGGAGCTCGCCGCCGCCGGCACCTCGGTCCCCGCCATGCTCATCGTGATGATCCCGCTGATGATCGCGGCGGGCATCTTCACCCACATCACGGCGCGGCACTCCGTCGCCCGCCAGACCGCCGCGCAGGGTGAGAACCCGCAGACGGCGATCATGAACAAGCTGATGCTGTACGTGTTCCCCATCGGCGTCGTCGTCGGTGCCCCGTTCCTGCCGCTCGCAGTCCTCATCTACTGGGTCGCCAACAACCTCTGGACGCTCGGCCAGCAGTGGATCGTCTACCGCAAGATCGACGCCGAGGAAGCCGAGAAGCGCGACACGACCACCGCCACGCAGAAGGCGCTCGCCCCGAAGCCGGGCCAGAAGCCGATCCGGCCCGAGCCGCAGCGCGACGCCGAGCCGGCGCCGAAGACCCCGGGCGCGAAGCCGGTCACTCGCAAGCCGGCCTCCCCGAAGGGCCCGGCCGGCGCGTCCCCCAACGGCAAGGCCGCCAGCAACGGCACACCGAGCACCAACGGTTCCGGCAAGGCGACCACCCCCAGCGGCAGCGGCAATCGCAAGCAGCGCAAGCGCCGCTGACCCCATGAACCACATCGGTCGTCCCCGGACGGCCGACGTGTCGGCGTCCGGCTCCCCGGCGGCGGCACGCAGCAAGTCGAGAGGAGACGAGCGTGGCGAAGACCGCAGAGCAGCAGGGTGGCGAGACCGCGTCGAGCGGCGAGGACCAGCTCGTCCGCGAAGGTGACATCGCGGGCGACTACCTGGAGCGTCTGCTCGACGTACTCGACTACGACGGTGACATCGACCTCGACGTCGAGGCCGGTCGGGCCATCGTGAGCATCGACGGCGGCGAGGATCTCGAGAGGCTCGTCGGCGATCGCGGCGCGGTGCTGGAGGCGCTGCAGGAGCTCACGCGCCTGGCGGTGCAGCAGGCGTCGGGCAACCGCAGCAGGCTGATGCTCGACATCGCCGGTTGGCGCCAGGGGCGGCGCGACGAGCTCACCGAGCTCGGCACGCGCACCGCCAAGGAGGTGCTGGACTCGGGCGACTCGGTGCGGCTGCGGCCGATGACGCCGTTCGAGCGCAAGGTCGTCCACGACGCGGTGGCGCGGGTCCGAGGTGTCGCCAGCGAGAGCGAGGGCGAGGAGCCGCGGCGCCAGGTGGTCGTCTTCCGCAGTGCCTGATTCGACGGGGCCTGATTCGGCGGGGCCCGAGGAGGTCCCCGCCGGCGCGGCGAAGGTCTTCGGTGACCGGCTGCCGCTGGCGCAGCGGTACGCGGAGCACCTGGTCACCAGCGGCGTCGACCGGGGGCTCATCGGTCCGCGCGAGGCTCCCCGCATCTGGGACCGGCACATCCTGAACTGCGCGGTCGTCGCAGAGCTGATCCCGGACGCCGCTCGGCTGGTGGACGTGGGTTCGGGCGCGGGGCTTCCGGGGCTACCCTTGGCACTGGCGCGGCCGGACCTCGGCATCGTCCTCGTGGAGCCGCTGTCCCGCAGGGTCGAGTGGCTTCGCGAGGTGATCGACGACCTGGGCCTGCCCGTCGAGGTGGAGCGGGGCCGGGCGGAAGAGCCGGCCGTGCGCCGGCGATGGGAGGGAGCCGACGTGGTGACCGCCCGGGCCGTGGCGCCCCTGCACCGACTAGCCGGGTGGTGTCTACCCTTTCTTCGTGTCGGCGGCCTGATGATCGCGGTCAAGGGTGAGTCGGCCCCGCAGGAAGTGGAACGGGACGCCGCCGCCGTCGCCCGCCTGGGCGGCGGAGTGCCGCGTGTCGAACAGTGCGGTGGTGCCATCGTCGATCCACCCAGCACGGTGATCGTCGTCGAGCGTGTACCTCGGCGGAGGAAAGGGTGAGCGTGTCGTTCAACGTGTCCGACGTTCCACGTGAAACACCCTCGCAGACGCCGGGATGGACGCCCATCGCCGAAGAGGCGGAGAGGGCAGCGAGGGTGTTGCACCCGGATCGGTACAGCATGCCCCGACCCACTCACCGGAGGGTCCTGACCGTCGCCAACCAGAAGGGCGGCGTCGGCAAGACCACCAGCACCGTCAACCTGGCGGCGGCCCTGGCGATGCACGGCGTGCGCACGCTCGTCATCGACCTGGACCCGCAGGGCAACGCCAGCACCGCGCTCGGTGTGGAGCACCGGCTCGGCACGCCCTCGGTGTACGAGATGCTGCTGGGCGAGATCGAGCTGCACGAGGCTGCCGTGGAGAGCACGGCCTCCCCGCTGCTGCTGTGCGTCCCGGCCACGATCGACCTCGCCGGTGCGGAGATCGAGCTGGTCTCCATGGTCGCCCGCGAGAACCGGCTGAAGCAGGCGCTGTCCCCCGACGCGCTCGCCGCGCTCGACGTCGACTACGTCTTCATCGACTGCCCGCCGTCGCTCGGCCTCCTCACCGTCAACGCGCTCGTCGCCGCGTCGGAGGTGCTGATCCCGATCCAGTGCGAGTACTACGCGCTGGAAGGGCTGGGGCAGCTGCTCAGCAACATCGATCTCGTGCGGTCGCACCTGAACACCGCGCTGCACGTGTCGACGATCCTGCTGACGATGTACGACGGCCGCACCAAACTGGCGGACCAGGTCACGTCGGAGGTCCGCGAGCACTTCGGCGAGACCGCATTGCGGACAGTTATCCCGCGCAGCGTGAAGGTGTCCGAAGCCCCCGGATTCAGCCAAACAGTGCTTGCGTACGACCCCGGATCCCGCGGTGCGATGAGCTACATCGACGCGGCGCGGGAGATCGCCGATCGCGGCGCGGCGGGCACGCCGTGACCGATCGGCCCGCTCCGCAGCGCAAGGGCGGCCTCGGTCGCGGGCTCGCGGCGCTGATCCCCACGGGCCCGGCAGCCGGCGGCGGAGTCTCCACGGAGACGGATCCGGGCCGGCGCTACGTCGACGGCCCGGGACCTGCCGGGGGCGCGTCCGATCCGGCCACGCCCGCGACGGGTGACGTCGCGGCGGAGTTCCGCGAGATCTCGCTCGCGTCCGTGGTGCCGAACCCGAAGCAGCCGCGCACCACGTTCGACGAAGAAGCGCTCGCCGAGCTCGAGCACTCCATCCGCGAGTTCGGGCTGCTGCAGCCGATCGTCGTGCGCGAGGTCTCCCCCGGCTCGTACCAGCTCGTCATGGGCGAGCGCCGGTTCCGCGCCGCGCAGCGCGCCGGCCTCCGCTCGCTGCCCGCCATCGTCCGGCACACCGCCGACGACGTGATGCTCCGCGACGCGTTGCTGGAGAACATCCACCGCGTCCAGCTGAACCCGCTCGACGAGGCCGCCGCGTACGAGCAGCTGCTCGAGGAGTTCGGGGTCACCCACACCGAGCTCGCCGACCGGCTCGGCCGCAGCCGTCCCGTCGTCACCAACACGATCCGGCTGCTGAAGCTGCCGGTCCCCGTGCAGCGTCGGGTCGCGGCCGGCGTGCTGTCGGCCGGGCACGCGCGCGCGCTGCTCGGCGTCGACGGGGCCGGGCAGCAGGAGGAGCTCGCCGCGCGGATCGTCGCCGAGGGCATGTCCGTCCGGGCGACCGAGGAAGCCGTCGTCCTGCTCCGCAACGAGTCGCCGCGGCAGCAGAAGCCAGCACGCCGCAAGCCGATGCTCGCGCCGGGTCTGCAGGACCTCGCGGAAAAGCTGTCCGATCGCTTCGACACGCGCGTGCGGGTGGAGCTCGGGCAGCGGAAGGGCCGGATCGTCGTCGAGTTCGGCTCGGTCGATGACCTCGAGCGGATCGTCGAACTGATCAACCGCGGCTCGGACTGATCTCCGACAGTTATCGGCCGCGAGCGTGGTGGGCCCCGATGGGGGTCGGGCTGAATCCCCGCAAGTGGGGCTGATTCAGCCGCTCACGATGTTCCACGTGAAACGCGCTTGATGGCCCATTCGACCAGTCCCGCGTACACAGAACCGAGTTCTCGGCCCGCTGTGCGGGCTGCGAGGGGCAATAGGGACGTGTCGGTGAGCCCCGGAGACACGTTCACCTCGAGCACCTGCACTCTGCCATCGCGATCCACGACCGCATCCATGCGCGAGACGTCGCGCAGACCGAGCAACCGGTGCGCGGCGACGGCGGTGTCGGCGAGTCGCTCGATCACGTCCGCATCCAACCGGGCCGGGCAGTAGAACGCGGTCGCGCCGGGCGTGTAGCGGGCGGTGTAGTCGTAGACCCCGTTCGCCGGACGGATCTCGACGGGCGGCAGCGCGTGCGGCTCTCCGGCCTCCTCCACGACCGCGACGGCGACCTCGGTGCCCTCGACGAACTGCTCGGCCAGCACCGTGTCGGCGTAGGCCAGGCAGCTGACCATCGCCGACGGCAACTCCCCGACCTCCGTGACGACCTGCGCGCCGAGCGCCGACCCGCCCTGGTCCGGTTTGATCATCATGGGCAGCCCGATGCGGGCGACCATCGCGTCGAGGACCGGCTGCGCACCGAGCGCGCGGAACGTGGAGTGCGGCAGGGCGACCCAGTCCGGTGTGTCGATGCCGGCAGCGGCCATCTCGGCCTTGGCCGACGGCTTGTCCCACGCGCGTCGACACGCGCGGGCCGGAGTTCCGACGAACGGCACCCCGAGCAGTTCGAGGACGGCCTGCACCGAACCGTTCTCCCCCTCGCCGCCGTGGAGCGCGACGATCGCCGCATCCGGCCGCGACGTCTGCAGCCGCGACACCAGGTTCGCGTCGACGTCCCACTCGACCACGTCCAAGCCCACGCCGCGGAGCGCCTGCGCCAGCCGGCGCCCGGAATGCAGTGACACCTCCCGCTCGTGGGAGAGACCCCCGGCCAGCACTGCCACAGTTCTGTCGCTCACCGCCGCATTCTGCCGTCGCGTGCGAGCGCGCGTCGGATGGGGTGTCGGGGCGGTGTTTCACGTGAAACAGCACAGCGGTGCAGCCTCGTGGGCGCGCCGCGCCACCCCGCGGGGTTAGCCGCGCGAAGCCGCGTCAGGCGATTGCTCAACGGCTGGTGATGCGGTGCAGGTCCAAGCGCGAGTAGCCGGCGCAGCTTGAGCACGGCGACTCGGTGGGACAGCCACAGGTCGTTGAGTCGGGTGCCGCGAAAGTGCAGGCGGCGGTTGCCGCGGGCGCGTCAGCGGTGCACCGCGCGATCTGCCAGCACCCGATCTGCCAGCACCCGATCTGCCAGCGCCCTCGGTCCCCGACCGCGGGGGCAGCCACCACGCCCGCGGCGCCGAGGACCTGACGGGCGACGCGGCGGATCGCGGCGGTATGCAGCACCAGCACCGAGGCAACTTGGGCGTACGGCACGGACGGGCGACCCCGACCCGCGGCAAGGTCGTCCCGGCACACACGTGCGGGCCGCAGACTGACCGTGTTTCACGTGAAACCTCGACCATCGAGCACACGGCAGCGCGGCCGGTGTTTCACGTGAAACCGACGCCTCCCCCCGTCGGTCACCGACAGGGCAGACGAGCTACGGCGTGTGCGGCGACGGAGCCTGCGGCCCGGGACGCAGTGCGGTGCGGGCCGACGATCCGAAGGTGTGGACGACGTCGAGCTCCGCCTCGAGCACGTGCGCGAGGCGTCGGACGCCCTCGGTGATGCGTTCCGGCGTGGGGTAGCAGTAGGAGAGCCGGAGCTGCCGGCTGCCGAATCCATCGGCGTAGAAGCCGGTGCCGGACGCGTACGCGACGCGGGCGGTGACGGCGCGCGGCAGCATCGCCTTGGTGTCGACGCCCTCGGGCACGGTGAGCCAGACGTAGAAGCCGCCGTCGGGGACGTTCCACGAGCAGCCCTCGGGCAGGTACGTCTCCAGTGCGGCGAGCATCGCGTCGCGGCGCTCGCGGTAGGCCTCGGTGAAGGTCTTGATCTGGCTGCGCCAGTCGTGCCCGGCGAGGTAGCGCGACACGAGCATCTGGTTGAACGACGGCGGGCAGAGCGTGGCGGACTCGGCGGCGAGCACCAGGCGGTCGCGCACCGCGGGCGGGACGAGTGCCCAGCCGACGCGCAGCCCGGAGGCGAACGTCTTGGAGAACGAGCCGAGGTAGACGACGTCGCAGTCCATGGACCGCAGCGCGGGATAGGTGCGGCCGCTGAAGCCCAGGAGTCCGTACGGGTTGTCCTCGACGACGGCGACTCCGTGGCGGGCGCAGATCTCCAGCACCTCGGATCGCCGCTCGACGGCCATGGTGACGCCGGCGGGGTTGTGGAAGTTCGGGATCGTGTAGAGGAACTTCGGCACCACGCCCTGCCCCGCGAGGGTGCGCAGCGCGGCACTGAGGAGCTCTGGGACGAGGCCGTGCTCGTCCATCGCGACGTGCACGACCCGGGCCTGGTACGCCGCGAAGCTGCCGAGCGCTCCGACGTAGGACGGACCCTCGGCGAGCACGACGTCGCCGGGGTCGCAGTAGATGCGCGTGACGAGGTCGAGCGCCATCTGCGAGCCGACGGTGACGACGACGTCGTCGGGATCGGCGTGGATGCCCTCGGCGGCCATCACCTCGCAGATCTGCTCGCGCAGCTGCGGCGTCCCTTGCGCGGAGCCGTACTGGAGCGCCACCTGCCCGTCGCGCGCGACGAGATCGGCGACCTCGACGGCGAGGGTGTCGAGCGGGAGGGCGGCGAGGTTGGGCATGCCGCCGGCGAGCGAGACGACCTCGGGTCGGCTGGCGACCGCGAACAGTGCCCGGATCTCCGATGCGGTCATGCCTGCCGTGCGCGCCGCGAACCGCTCTGCTGCCGGGACCGCGGGTGAACGGTCGCTCTGGACGGCAGGCGGGCGCGGTTCCGACACGCTGTCTCCCCGGGATGTTGGAGGTGATGAATCCGATCGAGTGTAACCGGGACGGGGGAATGACCTGCCCTTCGTCGTCACTGAGACGCCGGTCGCAGCACATGGGCTGTCCCTCGGGCCAGGTTCGATCTATCGTCGAAAGTCCTGGTGCCGACGTGCCAGGGCAAGTTCGGGGTCTGCGTGAGTTCGCCGCCGGAGGTTGACTGTGTCTTGGCACATGGCTGCTCTCACGCTGGACAATTTGGACGATCTACCCAAAAGGTGCCGGCGCTGCGTCTTCTGGGAACTTTCCGAGAACCTCGGTGCGCACGCCTCCGATTTCGGCTCCACCGAGCTGGAGAAGGAGGCCTGGGTCTCGGAGGTCCTGCTGGAGTGGGGCTCCTGCGGTCGCGTCGCGTACATGGACGGGGCCCCGGCCGGTTACGTGATCTACGCGCCGCCGTCGGCGGTGCCCCGTGCCGCCGAGATGCCCACAGGTCCCGTGAGCGCTGATGCGGTGTTGCTGACGACCCTGCAGGTGATGCCCGAGTTCGCCCGTGAGGGCCTTGGCCGCAGCCTGGCCCAGGCGGTCGTGAAGGACCTCACCCGACGCGGTGTGAAGGCGATCGAGGTGTTCGGCGAGCAGCGCCCGGCCGAGCCCGGCTGCCTGGTGCCGGCCGACTTCCTGCGCGGTGTGGGCTTCAAGACGATCCGCCCCCATCCGCGGTGGCCGCGGCTGCGCATGGAACTGCGCTCCGGGCTGACGTGGAAGGAGGACGTGGAGGCGGCGCTCGAGCAGCTGCTCGGCACGATCACGATCCCGATGCAGTCCTCGCCGATCCCGAGCCTTCCCAGCCGGGAAAGTGCACCCGCGCGCAGTCGGGCAGTCAGCTGCGGCGCAGCAGGCAGCTGCGGCGCCCGCTAGATGACCTGTGCGCCGCCGCGTTCCATCTCGTAGGCGAGCACGTCGGCGTAGGTGAAGGTGCCGGTCGGCTGGTCGTTCTGGCCGAGCAGGTAGAGGCGCTTCACCCCGACGAGGATGCCCTCGGCCACGACGTCGCGGAACGCCGGATCGAGCAGCCGGCGCCGGTCGCCCATGTGCGTCAGGTAGCCGACCTCGACCCGCACCGTGGGCATGCGGGTGAGGCGCAGCAGCTCCCACGTGCGGCCCTGGGTGCGGCAGTCGAGCATCGCCGTGCGGATGAGCAGCTCGCGCTGGATGAGCCCGGCGAGCGCCTCACCGACGGTGGAGTTGGCGCCGGAGCCGTTGCCGAAGTGGAAGGTGGCCAGGCCCTGCGCGTGCAGCGAGTGGTTGGCGTCGGTGTGCAGCGACAGCACGAGATCCGCGTTGGCGTTGTTGGCGAACGCCGCGCGCTCCGGCTCGGACGGGCAGGTGTGCTCCTGGCGGGACAGCATCGCGTCCATGCCGGTGGCGGTCATCCGACCGACGATGCGCCGGGCCAGGTCCCACATCAGGTCGGCCTCGGCAACGCCGGCGGCCATGACACCGCGGTCGGGTCCGCCGTGGCCCGGATCGACCACGATGCGCTTGCCGCGCATCCGGGGGCCGGCCTGGCGCAGCACCTCCTCTTCGCGCAGCAGCCGCGGGCGACCGCCGGTGACCTTGCGGCCCAGCTGGCGCAGCGAGCGGAGCGTGGCCGGCCCGCACAAGCCGTCGGAGATCAGGCCGTACTCGCGCTGGAAGCGCCGCAGAGCGCGCTCGGTCTGCTCGTCGAACACGCCGGCCGGACGGCCGGGATCGAAGCCGAGCTCGAGCAGCCGCTCCTGCAGCGTGACGACGTCGTCGCCGGTCATGGGCGCGGAGATCATCAGGGCGAGCATGCGGTCGCCGAGCTTCCAGCCCGCGTCGCGCAGCGCCCGGTAGGTGGACGGGCCGACGATGCCGTCGGTGATGAGCCCACGTTCCTGCTGGAACGCGCGCACGGCGTGCTCGACCTCGGCGTCGAACAGCGACTCGTCGCCGGCCGGTGCCGGGGCGAGGAGGGCGAACTCGCGCAGCCGCGAACGGACGTCGAGGACGGCGGGACCGCTGTCACCGTGGCGCAGCTGCATGCACCCCTCGCTCATCGCTCGCTCGTCGTCGGCGCACCACCGGGTGGTGCCTGGGCGCCTCGTATTGTGCACTGCCGTCCCCCGACCGAGGGGAAGCGGCCCGTGTTCGGGCGTGTTCGGCACGTGATAGCGCCACGCCCATCACCCACCTGGACGCGTCGATGCCCCGGATCGGTGGACGGTCCGGGGCATCGAACGGATCTGTGACGATCGGTGTGGTTCAGCTGAGGTAGTCGGCGAGGTCGTTGAGCAGCGCGGCCTTGGGGCGGGCGCCCACGATCTGCTTCACCGGCTGACCGTTCTGGAAGACGATCATCGTCGGAATGGACATCACCTGGTACTGCAGCGCGGTCTGCTGGTTGGCGTCGATGTCCAGCTTCGCAACGGTGATCTTGTCCTTGTGCTCGCCGGCGATCTCGTCGAGGACCGGGGCGACCATCTTGCAGGGGCCGCACCACGTGGCCCAGAAGTCGACCACGACGGTCTTGTCGCTGTTGATGACGTCGGACGTGAAGGTGGCGTCGGTGACGTCGACGGTGTTGGCACCCATGTCAGGGTCTCCGTTTCTCGGTGGTGGATCGTGGCTCAGGCGGTGACGGATGCGATCTGCTCGGACGCCGCGCCGTACCCGCCGCCGACCAGCTCGGTGGGGATCTCGGCGTCGGCGAGCCAACGCTCGGCGTCGATGGCGGCGGCGCAACCGGACCCGGCGGCCGTGATGGCCTGCCGGTAGGTGTGGTCGACCAGGTCGCCGCAGGCGAACACGCCCTCGACGCCGGTGTGCGTGCTCGGCGCGGTGACCTGCACGTACCCGTCGCCGTCGGTGGTGACCTGGCCGCTGACCAGCGCGCTGCGCGGGTCGTGGCCGATCGCGACGAACATGCCGCTCACGTCGAGGACGCTCTCGGCGCCCGTCCGCGTGTCGCGCAGGCGCAGCCCGTTGACCGAGCCCTCGCCCAGCACCTCGACGACCTCGGAGTTGGTGACCCACTTGATCTTCGGGTCGTTCTGCGCGCGCTCCAGCATGATCCGCGACGCGCGGAACTCCTCACGCCGGTGGACGATGGTGACGGTGTCGGCGAAGCGCGTCAGGAAGGTGGCCTCCTCCATGGCGGAGTCGCCACCGCCGATGACGGCGATGTTCTTGCCGCGGAAGAAGAACCCGTCGCAGGTCGCGCAGGCGCTCACGCCGCGGCCGAGCAGGGTCTGCTCGCCGGGCACGTTCAGGTAGCGGGCCGCAGCACCCATCGCCAGGATCACGGCGTGCGCCCGGTAGGTGACGCCGTTGGCGACGACGGTCTTCACCGGGCCCTCGAGGGAGACCTCCTCGACGTCCTCCGAGCGCAGTTCCGCCCCGAACCGGGTGGCCTGGTTGCGCATCTGCTCCATGAGCTCCGGGCCCATGATGCCGTCGGTGAAGCCTGGGTAGTTCTCGACCTCGGTGGTGGTCATCAGCGCACCGCCGAACTGGGTGCCCTCGAAGACGAGCGGCTGCAGTTGCGCGCGGGCCGCGTACACGGCGGCCGTGTAGCCCGCGGGGCCCGAGCCGATGATGATGACCTTGCGCACCTGATCGGTGGTCACTGGTCTGCCGTCCTCTCGTCGTATCCGCCCACGTCAACACGATTCCAGGCGCGGACATTCCGACGGGCGCGGGGGCCGTGCCGTGTGGGTGACGGGGGTCTCAGGGAACGTCGCGCTGCGTCAGGAGGGCACTGCAGCCCTCCTCGACCACGACCGCCGTGAACTGCCCGAGCCGCCCCGTACCCAGCAACAACAGGGTGGCGGGGCGGCCGGCGTAGCGCACCTGGCGGCCACCGACCAGCGGTGCATCAGGTTGCACGCGGGGTGCCACAGCAGCCAGGCACTCCGCGCGGCGCGCCGGATCCGCCAGCTCCCCGGCGCCGGGCACCGCCCGCGTGGCGAGCGACTCGCGGACGAGCTGCGCATCCGTGACGGTCGGACGCTCCGTCGCGGACAGCGCCGCGACTCCTGCGGCGACCACGACCAGCGCGGCTGCCACGGCGGCCACCGCGACCGGGAGCCGCCACCGCGGTGCCGGATCGATCCCGGTGGGCTCCTCGTCGGCGAGCTCGTGCAGCCCGTCTACCAGCGCCGACCAGCGCTCGGCCGTGCCGGCGGGCAACGGGACGGGCGGCGCGGCGGCCAGCTCCGCGCTGGTGGCAGCCAGTGCGTCGACGACGGCGGCGAGACCGGGTTCGGCAGCCAGCTCGGACCGTCGGGCCAGCACCGCGGCGGCTCCCGCCTCGCGCCCGTCGACGAGCCCGGCGTCGAGCTCGGCCACCTGTTCGACGAGCGTGGCCGGACGTTCGGGATCGGTGGTCATCCGGCCTCCTCCCGCAGATGTCCGAGCAGGGCGGCCAGCTTGGCCTTGCCGCGTGAGCACCGACTCTTCACGGTGCCCGGCCGGACGTCCAGGATCTGCGCGGCGTCGGCGACCGACCAGCCCTCCATCTCGACGAGCACGACGGCGACCCGGTGGTCCAGCGACAGCGCAGCGAGGGCCTCGTCCACCGCCATCTTGGTGGCCAGCTCGGCCACCGGGTCGGCGCGCCGCGGGGCGGCCGGCTCGGCCTCGGGCAGTGGCACGGTGCGCCGGACCTGGTCGTGGCGCATCCGGTCGATGCACGTGTTGACGACGATCCGGTACAACCAGGTGCCGACCTCCGACCGGCCGCGGAACGACCCGGCCCGCTTGAACGCAGCGATCAGCGCCTCCTGCACCGCGTCGTCGGCGTCCCCCGCGTTGCCCAGGGTGCGCACGGCGACGTTCCACAGCTTCTGCCGGTGCCGGTCCACCAGCAGCCCGAACGCGGCCCGGTCGCCGGCCTGGTGCGCCGCCATCAGCTCCGCGTCGGTGGGAGCCGGCTGGGTCACCGCCGGAGCGTAGGACGGCCGTGGCCGGGCCCGTGGGCGTTCCGGAGAACTGGCTAGGGCGAGGCCCTGCGGAACGTGATCTCGTTGATCTGCGCGGAGTTCTCGCCGTTGGGGCCGGACAGCTTCGTGATCCACACCAGCACGTGCGTGACCGGCTGGCTGTCGGGCAGCTGGATGGTGGTCTGGCCGGCCCTCAGCGTGGCCGTGGCCATCCAGTTCGTCTGGTCGAACGGAGCGTCGACGCTGGGCGCCGAACGGATCTCCACGACCGTGCCGGCGCTGGGCGACTCGATGGTGAGGTCGGACAGCTGGATCGCCGAATCGAGCGTGACCATCACGCCGATGCCTTGCTTGTACTTGGGGAACTGGTCCTTGTAGGTGGAAGTGCTCCAGGCGGTGCGCGGGTCGCGGTCGATCACGCCGCCGACCCGGTTGCGGTTGTCGCCGTCGCCGACCTTGTCGTAGACATCGGCGCGGACCGGCAGGAAACCCCCGCCGGGCCGCGCGCCGGCCGGCGCCGGGTCGGACCCGGCCACAGTGCCCGGCACGACGATCGCCGGATCCCCGGTGGTGAACATCGAGACCACATGAGTGCCCACGGAACCGAGCACCGCGATCACCGCGACGCCGAGCGCGACCAGCCCGAGCGCGAGCTTGCGGCGGCGGCGGGGATCGGGCGCTGCGGGCTTGCTGCTCTCCTGCCACACGTCGCCGGGCTCGGCCGGCACCCCGTCGCGGACGGGCGGGAAGAGCGCGATCCGGTCGTCGTCCTCGACCACCTGGTCGAGCAGGGCCCGCACCGAGGCCGCGGTGTGGACGTGGCCGGGGGCGGACTCGGGGCCGAGCGTGCCGGCCGTGAGGGTGTCGAGCTCGATCGGCACCCCCGGCCGCTGCGTGGACGGGAGGACGGGCACGTCGTCGGCGCCGCGGCGGGCGGAGTCGAGCCCGGCGCGGGCGGCATCGGACCTGCTGAGCGGCCATTGCGCGGTGAGCAGCGCGTAGAGGACGGCGCCGAGGCCGCGGACGTCGTCGGCCGGGGTGGTCTCCGGGCGGGGCATCGCGAACCCGACCTGGGCCCTGCCGTCGGGGGTGATGCGGATGCGCTGCGGATGGTCGCAACCCAGCACCAGCCCGTGCACATGGGCGGCCTCGGCGGCGCCGGCCAGCGGCACCAGCGCGCGGGCGGCCGTGAGCGGGCGCAGCAGCCCGGCGGAGACGGCCTCGGCGAGGCTGCGGCCGGGCACCCACTCGGTGACGGCGACGCCGAGCACGTCGCGGGGCAGGCCGGCGGCGCCCGGCGTGAGCACGTCGAGCAGGCGGGCGCAGCCGCGGTGCTCGAACGAACCGGAGCGCAGCGCCCGGCTGACCATCTCCTCGGCGCGGTCGCTCCAGCCGGGGTCGGCGCCCGCGGAGTCGAGCCCGAGGCGGCGCAGCACGGTGACGGCGACGTCGCGGCGCAGCACGGTGTCGACGGCCTGCCAGAACTCGGCGCCCGCCGTGGGATCGGTGCCGACCCTGCTCGTGAGCCGGTAGCGCCCGGCGAAGACCGTGCCGGCGGTGGTGTGTGCGCCACCGCGGGTGGACTCGACCGGCCCGGCCTGCACCGGAACAGCCGGCGAGGTGCTCGGCTGGGTGTCGGGGCCGGGATCCTGCGGGCGGGCGGCGTCGGAGGGTGGGCTCACCAGCTCACTCACCGTTCCGCCTCCCCCAGCATCGGCCCCCACCGCGGGGTCGAGCCTACCGTCACCCGTCCCCGCCGCGTCGAGGTTTGAAACGACCGGCGAGCCCGGCGAGTCGTCGGGTGACGGGTTCGAGTTCCGCCACCCGCAGCAACCGCAGGCCGACGACCGTCAACGGGAGCCACACGACGCCACCGAGCACCAGCTGGACCCACGCCCGAGCCAGCGGGGACAGCGCCTCCAACGGTCCGGGCAGCTCGACGACGCCGCGGGCGATCAGTGCGGCCACCCCGGCCGCGACCAGCGCGCGCCAGCCGGTGTTGGCCACCTCGGAGGTGCGCACACTGCCCAGTCGCCTGCGCAGGAGCACCTGCCCGACCACCGCGCCGGCGATGAACGACAGCCCGTTCGCCGCGACCAGGCCCAGGACCACGTCCTTCGGTGGCAGCAACACCGGGCACAGCAGCAGCAACGGCACCTTGACGATCACCGTGAACAGCTGGATCAGGGCCGGGGTGCGGCTGTCGGTCAGCGCGTAGAAGACCCGCAGCTGCAGCAGGGTGATCGCGTACGGGACCAGGCCGAACGCGGAGCAGGCCAGCGCCAGCCCGATCTGCTGGGCACCCTCGACACCGGAGGACCGCAGCCCGAACAGGGCGACCCCGATGGCCGGCCCGAACGCCGTGAACAGGGCAGCGAGCGGCAGCAGGAACACGATGGAGAGCCGGCTGCCCAGGCTCAGGTCGTCGAGCACGTCGGAGGTGCGGCCCTCGGCGGCCGCCCGGCTCATCCGCGGCATCAGCGCCGTGAGAAGCGACACACCGAGCACGCCGTAGGGCACCTGCAGCAGCAGCCACGAGTTCGCGTACACGACGTACGCGCCGCCGTCGGCCGCCGTGGCGACCTGCGTCGTCACGTTCAGCCCGATCGCGCCGATCAGCACGTACGCGATCGCCCACAGCGCCAGCCCGCCGGTGGCCCGCATCCGCGGGTCCCAGCCCCACACCGGCCGGAAGCTGAAGCCGAACGTGCGCATCGCCGGCAGCAGCGCGGCGGTCTGCGCGACGATGCCCAGCGTCGTGCCCAGCCCGAGCACGAGCAGCTTCGTGTCGCCCATCCGCACCGGATCGAGGCTGATCTCCCCCGGCACGATCATGTAGACGCCGAGGACGCCGAGCACGACGATGTTGTTGAGCACGGGTGCCCAGGCGAACGCCCCGAACGAGCCCTTGGTGTTGAGCAGTGCCCCCATCAGCGCGCCGAGCCCGTAGAACAGGATCTGCGGCAGCAACAGGTAGGCGAACGCCGTGGCGAGCGCCCGGTTCCCGCTCGGTGCCACGTACAGGCTGGTCAGCAGCGGTGCGGCGAGCATCGAGAGCGCGGTGGCCACGAGCAGCGCCGAACCCGCGAGGGTGAACAGCCGCCGCGTGTAGCGCTCCCCGCCGTCCTCGTCCTCGTTCTGCGCCCGCACCAGCAGCGGGATCATCACGCTGGAGAGCACGCCGCCGATCAGGAACTCGTAGACGATGTTCGGCAGCGTGTTCGACACCGTGTAGGAGTCGTTGAGCACGGTGGCGCCCAGCACCGCGAACAGCACGATCTGCCGCAGGAACCCGGTGATGCGGCTCACCAGGTTGGCGATCGCCATCATCCCGCTGGACCGGCCGATCGAGCCGTCCTCCTTGCGCGGGACGCTCGACGCGATCTGCAGCGTCGGGAAGATCTCGGTGACCGGCTCGGTGTAGAACCTGCCGATCGGCGCCGTCATCGCCCGGGGATCGGCGTCCTGGGTGGGCCAGGGCGGGCGCCGGGGCCCGGCCGGGGGAACGGGTCGGTCGGGGCGCCGGCCGGGAGGTCCGGGACGGCCTCGGGGTGGTCCTGGAGGGGGCCCGGCAGGTGGTCCTGGGGGCGGTCCGGCGGGAGGTCCGGCAGGCGGTCCGGGACGGGGCCCCGGCGGGGGTCCTGGGGGCGGTCCGGGGGGTCCGAAGGGGGGTCCGGCGGGAGGTCCGGGCCGTGCGGGTGGTCCGGGTCGCCACGGCGGCGGCGAATGACGCGGCGGGCCACCAGGGCCACCAGGAGCGCGCCCGCCGTCGCCGTCAGCCATAACGTGATGGTGCCGTAAGCCGTGGAGACCACCTTGAGTCGACTCGCCTCACCGAGCTGCCTTCCCCCAGGAGTGATCACCGACGCGTCCACCGTGAACTGGCCGGATCTGGTCACCTTGGCGTTGACGGAGAGCTGGCGCCGACCCAGCGGCGGGATCCGCTGCTCGGCGATCGGGGCCACCTGCAGGCCCGATGCCGGCGACAGCTCGACCCGCACCCGGACGGGCACGGGCAGGCCGTTGACGACGGTCAGCGGCAGCGGCGCGTCCGAGGTGCCCAGCGAGAACGGGATCGGCGGCTCCACGACGGCGACCAGCCCGCGCAGGCCATCGACCTGGTCGTTGCCCTGCTGGGCGGCCGCCTCGGCGTCCGCAGGTGCGCTGCGGTACGCCGCCGACGCCGGTCGAACCAGCTCGCGACGCACCGGGGTGAACGCCTCGTCCGGCCCGACGCCGACCGCGCCGGGATCCGGCTCGGTCGCGGCCGAGGCGAGATCGGCGAGGCTCTCACCGGCTCCGCGGATCTGGTCGACGGCGGTTCCGGGGATCTCCCGGCCGCCGTCCGCGGCCGGGTAGTCCAGAGTCCGCTCGTCGCTCGCGGTGGTGGGGCCGGTGCGCAGCACGTCCACGAGCCCGCGCGGGACGAGGCCGCCCTGCTCCATCATCCGGCCGGCCGCGGCGAGCAGCGCCCGGGCGCCGATGCCCTCCGCCGACCACACGCGCGGTGGGGCCAGCACCATCGGGCTGCTCGCGGTCGCGGTGCGCCCGGCGGTGAGCACCCGGAAGGCGAGCGTCCCGATGGTGTCCTGCGTGGCGAGCGGCGAGTTCGTCCCGGTCGGTGACGTCGTGGCCGCCGCCTCTCCGATGCCCACGCCGGCCGGCGGGGTCTGCGGCGCCCGGGCGGCCTCGCTCAGCAGCGGATCGGTCAGCAGGGCGTAGCGGTCGGTCCCGGCGATGGTGACGAGCCCGGTGCTCTGCCGGGTGCGGCCCTGCTCGACCGCATCGGCCGACAGCACCAGCGCCCGGTCGCCCGCCTTCGTGACCGCCGCGAGGGTGCTGTCGTCGATCGCGCCGTCCGCGGGCCAGGTGATCGGTGGGAGCGCCGAGGGATTCTGCAGGAGCTCCTGGTCCCCCAGCACGTCCCGACCGTCGGTGACGGCCTGGGTGGCTGCCTCGCTCAACCCGCCGCGGGTCAACGCGACGAGGTCGGCGTCGGCGTAGGGGAGCGCGATCACGCAGCCGCCGCGCGCGATCACGCCCAGCTGCTCGAGCCAGCGGCGGGCGGCGTCCGCCCCCGCCCCCGGACGGACCGTGTTGTCCGGCTGCCGCACGTCGTAGCCACCACGCATGGCCGCAGCCGTCGCGACGAGCTCGGGGTCGATCGCCAGGCACGTCGCGACCCGCACCGGCGAGTTCGGCGGCGCCTCCTCGCTGACCGCCGTGACCAGCCCGTTGAGCCGACCGCCTGCGGCGAACGAGGTGGCCAGCGAGTCGTCGTCGAGCAGGACGCGCTGCCCCGGCACGGTCGACAGCCGGTGCGGCCGGTCGGTGATCGGGTACAGCATCGAGAACGGGATCCCGGCCGCGGTCGTCGTGGTGCCGATGCGGCTGCTGGTGCCGTCGGCCGGCAACGACTGCACCGGCAGCAGCATCCGCACCGCAGCCACCCGCGCCCGCTGGCCACCCACCGGGGCCGCGTTGATGTTGACCAGGATCTCGTGCACGCCGGTCTGGCTCAGCGCCAGACCTTCGGTCGGGTCGCCGCGCAGCGGCACCGACAGCCGCACCGGGATCGACGTGCCCGGCGCCAGCGAATCGGCGATCGGCTGGAACTGCGGGGTGGCGGCGTCGGTGGCGGCGTTGCCGTCCAGCGCGTCGCGGAGGGTGCCCTCGGTGGTGAGCGGGTTACTGCGCTGCACCCTGGCCCGCAGCTGCTCGACGGGCTCGGTGCCGGTGTTGACGAGGGTGCCGACGATGGTGAGGGTGTCCGGGCCCGTCGCCGTGACGACCCGGGGCGCCATGTCGGTGAGATCCAGGCGCAACGCCACACCGGGGGCACGGTCGACCGCCGGATCGGCGGCAGCAGCCGCGGCACCGGCTTCCCCGAACGGGCCGATGAGGCCCGCAAGCAACAGCACCGCGGTCGCGACCATGGTCGCGACCGGTTTCACGCTGAGTCCTCCAGTAGCTCGGTGGCGCGGCGGATCAATCGGCGCTCGTCGGCGTAGGCCAGTCGCGATTCGAGCTGGTCGAGTGGCACCCACGCCACCTCGGCCACCTCGATGTCGTCGTCGGAGAGCTCGCCACCGAGCGCGCGCAGGAGGAAATGATGCACGGTCTTGTGCACGCGCCGGTCCTCGGCGACGAACCAGAAGTCGATGGTGCCCAGTGGCGCGACCACGCATCCGATGATGCCGGTCTCCTCCTCGACCTCGCGCACCGCCGCCTGCTCTGCGGTCTCGCCCTCTTCGATGTGGCCCTTCGGCAGCGACCAGAGGAGGCGGCCGCGCCGGTCGAGGCGGCCGATGACGGCGGCCGCGCCGGAGCTGTGATCGACGACGAGCCCGCCGGCGGAGGTCTCGTCGACGGTGCGCAGCCGGCGGCGGCGATCGTGGGGTCGGCCCGCGCGGCGCCCACCCGAGCGGCTGCGCGAGGTCGACATGGGTCGATGGTAGCCGTGATGCATCACCGTGCCCGGGATCGACGGTTGGCGCGCCCCGGTTACGGCTCATGATCGCGTTCTCGACCCGCGCGGGGCCGGAATGGTGGTCCCGGCGCGATCTTGGTGGGCGACTGCGGGTATTGCGTCGATCGGTCGCGACAACGGCGGCTAAAGTCGGTCGCCGTGTCTGCCGCACTGCCCGCCACCCGGATCGACCCGGCCCCGGACCCCGACCTGCACCACGCACAGCAGAATGCTGTCGTGCAGATGATCGCGGTGCCGACGGTCGCGGAGGAGCTCGCGGCCGAGTTCGCCGCCGCGGGGCACCGGCTCTACCTCGTGGGTGGCAGCGTGCGCGACGCGCTGCTGCAGCGGACGGTGAGCGACCTCGACTTCACCACCGACGCCCGCCCCGAGCAGATCGTGGCGCTGCTGAAGGCGCGCCGCGGGCCGATCTGGGACACCGGCATCGCGTTCGGCACGGTCGGCACGAAGGCGGCCGGCTACCAGATCGAGATCACCACCTTCCGCTCCGACGCGTACGACCGCGTGTCGCGCAACCCGATCGTCGCGTTCGGCGACAACATCACCGACGACCTGCTGCGCCGCGACTTCACGGTCAACGCGATGGCGGTGGAGCTGGCCGGGGACGGGCAGCACCGGTTCGTCGACCCGTTCGGCGGTCTGGCGGCGCTCGCCGCGGGCAGCCTCGACACCCCGGCCACGCCGGAGGAGTCGTTCGCCGACGACCCGCTGCGCATGCTGCGCGCGGCCCGGTTCGTCGCGCAGCTGGGTCTCACACCCGCCCCACGGGTGGTGGCGGCGATGACGGCGATGGCCGGTCAGATCTCCCGGATCACCCGCGAACGCGTGCAGACCGAGCTGTCGAAGCTGATCATGGGCACGTACCCGCGCCGGGCGATCGAGCTGATGGTCGACACCGGGCTCGCCCAGGACGTGCTGCCCGAAGTGCCCGCGATGCGCCTGGCCATCGACGAGCACATGCAGCACAAGGACGTCTACACGCACTCGCTCGTCGTGCTGGAGCAGGCGATCGACCGCGAGGAGGCCGGCCCCGACCTCGTGCTGCGCCTCGCCGCGCTGCTGCACGACATCGGCAAGCCCGACACCCGTCGCAAGGAGCCGGACGGGCGGGTGAGCTTCCACCACCACGAGGTCGTCGGCGCGAAGATGGTGCGGCGGCGGCTGCGCGAGCTGCGCTACCCGAAGTCGGTGGTCGACGACGTGGCGCAGCTGGTGTTCCTGCACCTGCGGTTCCACGGCTACGGCAAGGGCGAGTGGACCGACTCGGCGGTGCGCCGCTACGTCACCGACGCCGGGCCGCTGCTGGACCGGCTGCACAAGCTGGTGCGCTCGGACTGCACCACCCGCAACCGGCGCCGTGCGGCCGCGCTGCAGCGCAGCTACGACGGGCTGGAGTCCCGGATCGCCGAGCTGCGCGCCCAGGAGGAGCTGGACGCGATCCGGCCCGACCTCGACGGCAACGCGATCATGCAGCTGCTCGGCATCCCACCGGGCCCGCTGGTCGGGAAGGCCTACAAGCACCTGCTGGCGCTGCGCATGGAGCGCGGCCCGCTCAGCCACGACGAGGCCGAGGCCGAGCTGCGGCGCTGGGCGGCGGAGCAGGACGCCTGACCCGAAGGGCCGCTCGGCCACGACGACGCCGTGGCCGAGCGGTCGGTGAGGTCGATCAGGTGTACCAGACCAGGTAGGCGTCCCACTTGCCGTTCGACGGGGAGCAGCGCCAGTCGTCGGCGTGCTGCCGGCTCTGTTCCTGCAGCGCCAGGTTCACGCAGTCGGCGTAGATCCCGGTGGTCCCGACGTACTTCAGGATCGTCCCCTGCTGGCTGGCCGGTGCCGTGACGGCCGCGCCCAGCATCGTCGCCACCCGGAGCGCGGCACCGACCACCATCCGAGCCGCAGATCTTCGTGCGGGTCCCATGTCCTGCTCCCCTCCTGCAACGAACCGGAACGCTGATCCAAGGCTGCAGGATCCGGCAGTGGAAGCCTTTCGAAGGGCCTCGACAGGGCTTGTGGATCAGGCTCCCGCCACCTCCCGCACAGCCCGGCGCAGTGCGGTGTGCGCGGGCTCCGGCGCGCCGAGCGCGTCCAGGGCCGACAGGGCCGCGCCCACGACCGGGGCGTCGTCGACGAACGTGAGCCGGGCCCGTGGCGCCACCGCGGCCACCCCGGCGGCGATGCGGGGTGCCAGCAGCTCCCACCCGGCGCGCAGGGTCCCGCCGCCCAGCACGACGGGCACGGCCGTGGCGGCGAGGTCGAGCTTGGTGATCGACACGCGCGCGTACGCCACGATCTCGTCGGCCTGCTGCTCCACCACACCGAGAGCCACGTCGTCACCCGCCTCGGCGAGATCGAACAGCACCCTGGTCAGCTCGTTGACCCGCCCGCGCGGGATCTCGCCGAGGTGCAGGCCGATGCCGACGTCCTCCGCCGACGCCCGGCCGAAGTGCCGCGCGACGGCCGGGCTCAGCGCGGTCGCGGGGCCGCGCCCGTCCTCGCCCCGGGCGGCGTGCCACAGCGCGAGCTGCGCGAGGTGCTGCCCGCCGCCCCAGTCGCCGCTGATGTCCCCGAGCGACGGGAACCGCACCGACCGCCCGTCCCCGGTGCGCCCGACGCAGTTGATCCCGGCGCCGCAGACGACCGCCACGGCACCGATGGCGGCGTCCGCCGAGTCGACTCCCGCGCGCATCAACGCGAACGTGTCGTTGTCGACGGAGTGCCGGCGCGCCCACCCCCGCGCGCCCACGGCGGCCGTCAGCTCCGCCACCTCGACGGGCAGGTCGGCGCCGGCGAGGAACACCTCGGCCCGGTCGACGGGCACGGAGACGCCGCCGAGCGCCTTGGCCACCAGGTCGTCGAGCAGCTCGAGACTTCCGGCCAGGCCGAGGTGGTGCGGCGAGCTGCCGGGACCGCGCGCGTAGCCGAGCACGGTGCCGGTGGTGTCGGCGAGCACGACGTCGGTCTTGGAGTTGCCCCCGTCGATCGCCAGGAACACCCCAGGATCCGGACTGCTCATCGAGCCCACGGCAGGTGCGCCGCGTTCGCCGCGAGCAACTCGTCGGTCAGCCGCTCGGCCCGATCCCACTGGCCGATCAGCGGGTGCGCGAGCAGTGCGGCCCGGACCCGGTCGCGGCCGCCGTGGATCGCCGCCTCCAGCGCGAGCTCCTCGTACGCCGCGACGTGTGCCACCAGCCCGCGCTGCAGCGCCGGTAGCGGGGCCGCGGGTCGCGGCACGGCCCCGCCGGGTCCGACGGTGCTGGTCGTCTCGATGACGGCCTCCGGCGGCAGGAACGGCAGCGTGGTGCCGTTGCGGACGTTGGCGGAATGCAGCCCCTCCTGCCCGTGCAGCGCGGCGATCAGCCCGACCGCGGCCTCGGCGTAGAACGCCCCGCCGCGCTTCGTGAGCAGCTCCGGCTTGGTGTCCAGGGCCGGGTCGGCGTAGAGCCGCAGCAGCTCGGTCTCGATGTCGGCCACCGCGCGGCCGCGGATGTCGCCTGCGCGCTGCTGTGCCAGCACCTCGTCGTGGGCGTAGAAGTAGCGCAGGTAGTACGACGGCACGGTGCCGGTCAGCGCCAGCACGGCAGGCGGGAGATCCACCTCGGCCGCCAGCTCGTCGAGGCGCTGGTCCAGCAGCTCCGGCAGCCGGTCGACGCCGTCGACCTCGACGGCGCGTTCCCACGTCAGGTGGTTGAGCCCGACGTGGTCGAGCACCACCCGCTCCGGCTCGACGTCGAGCATGACCGCGAGCCGGCGTGCCAGGTGGATGGCGACGTTGCACAGCCCGACGGCCCGGTGCCCGTCGTCGAGCAGTGCGCGGGTCACGATGCCGACCGGGTTGGTGAAGTCGACGATCCACGCCCCCGGCGCGGCCACCTTCGCGGCCCGCTGCGCGAGCTCGCGCACCACAGGAACGGTGCGCAGCGCCTTGGCGAGGCCGCCCGCACCTGTGGTCTCCTGGCCGATGCAGCCGCAGGCCAGCGGGATGGTCTCGTCGGAGATCCGGGCCTCCTGCCCGCCGACTCGCAGCTGGATCACCACGACTGACGCGTCCGACGCGCCCTCGTCCAGATCGGCCGTCCAGCTGATCTTCACCGGGTTGCCGTGCCGCGCGAAGATCCGCTCGGCGAGCGGGCCGATCAGGCTCAACCGGTCGGCAGCGGGATCGACGAGTGCCAGCTCGTCGATGTCCAGCTCGCGGGCCAGGCGGGCGAACCCGTCCACCAGCTCCGGGGTGTACGTCGACCCGCCGCCGACGACCGCGATCTTCAACCCTTGACTCCTGTCATCGTCACGCCCTGCACGAAGGCCTTCTGGGCGAGGAAGAACACGACCAGCACGGGCACGAGGACCACCAGCGTCGCGGCCATGACGAGGTTCCACTGCACCTGGTAGAGGTTGCGGAACGTCGCGAGCCCGAGCGAGAGCGTCCAGTTCTCCTGCACGTGGTTGGTGTAGATGAGCGGCCCGTAGTAGTCGTTCCAGCAGTAGAAGAACTGGAACATCGCGGCGGCCGCGACCGCGGGTCTGGCCATCGGCAGGATCACCTTGCGGAGCACCTGCCACTCGCTGCACCCGTCCACCCGGGCCGCGTCGGTGTACTCGACGGGGATGGTGACGAGGAACTGGCGCAGCAGGAAGATCGAGAACGCGTCGCCGAGCAGCATCGGCAGCACCAGCGGCCAGATCGTGCCGACGAGCCCGGCGTTGGTCCACAGCAGGTAGATCGGCACGATCGTGACCTGCGGCGGGAGCATCATCACGCACAGGACCGTGACGAACGTGAGCTGGCGGCCCTTCCACCGCATCCGGGCCAGCGCGTACGCGGCCGGGATGCTGGACAGCAGCATGAACAGCGTGCCGAGTCCCGCGTACATCACCGTGTTGGCGATGTAGCGCAGCAGCGGCGCCTTCTGGAACACCGCGGCGAAGTTCTCCGGGTGCCAGCTCGTCGGCCACAGGTTGCTGGTCAGGGCCTGCTCGTTGGTCATGAGCGAGGTGAGCGCCACGAACGCGAGCGGGGCCATGAACATGATCCCCAGCGCGATCAGGATCGAGTGGCGCCCGATCGCCATCAGCGCCTTGTCCTTGCGGGCCGTCGCGATCGCCGCCGTCACTGGACACTCCCGTCGGCCACGTAGGACTTGAAGCGGCGCAGCAGCAGCACCGTGCACCCCAGCGAGAACAGGAACAGCACCAGGGCGAGCGCGCTCGCGTAGCCCAGCGCGTACTGGTCGAAGCCGACCTCGTAGAGCCACATCGGGAAGGTCGTCGTCGATCCGTCGGGATAGCCGAACGCCGCGCCGCGGCCCTGCCCGACGGTCGCCTTGCCGGAGGCGACCGACCCGGCCACCGCGGCCTGGGTGAAGAACTGCAGCGTCTGGATGACCCCGACCAGCGTCGAGAACAGCAGCACCGGCGCGATCCCCGGCAGCGTGACGTGCCGCAGCCGGGACCAGGGCCCCGCCCCGTCGAGCTCGGCCGCCTCGTAGCGCTCCTGCGGCACGTCCAGCACCGCGGCCAGCAGGATGATCATCCAGTCGCCGAGCCCCCACACCGCGAGCAGCACCAGTGAGGGCTTGGCGAGGTTCGGGTCGTTGAACCACAGCGGGCCCTGGATCCCGATCCAGCCCAGGGCGGTGTTGACCGCGCCGGTGCCGGGGTTGAACAGGAAGACGAACGCCACCGTCGCGGCCACCGGTGGCACGAGCGCCGGCAGGTAGAACACCGTGCGCCAGATCGACGCCGAGCGCCGCAGCTTCGCGAGCAGCAGCGCCACCACCAGCGCCGCGAGGACCTTGACGGGCACGAGCACCACTACGAGCCACAGCGTGTTGACGGCGGCCTTGTGCAGGTTCGCGTCCTCGAACATGTACGCGAAGTTGCCGAGCCCGAACCACCGCGGGGCGCTGAACAGGTCGAACTGGTGGAACGCGAACCAGATCGTCGCGAGCAGCGGATAGCCGAAGAAGATCAGCAGACCCAGCCACACGGGCGCCATGAAGCTCGCGACGGTGCGGAACTCCCGCAGCCCGGCGCGCCGCCCGATGATCAGCGCTGTCGCCGGTAGCTTCCGCAGCATCAGCCGGTGACCTTCAGGGCATTGTTGATGTCCGCGTCGAGCGTGGCGAGTCCGCCGGCGAGGTCGGGGACCTGTCCGCTCTGCCAGGTGTTCGACCAGTCGGTGAACGCCTTGATGTAGGCGTTGCCGTTGGCGGCCGCCGGCGTGGACGAGCTCTTCGGGTGCTTCAGGATGTCGATGAAGGTCTGGAACGCGGGGTCCACCTGCAGGTCCGGCGAGGCGAGCGCGTCGCTGGTGGTCGGGATGTTGCGCAGCCCGTTCGACAGCTTGACCAGCGCGCCGGTGTCCGTGCTCAGGTACTTGATCAGCTCCCACGCGGCCTCGGGGTTCTTGGAGCTGCGCGTGATGCCGATGATGTTGCCGGTGATGAAGCCGGTGCCGTAGTTCGCGGCCTTGTCGTCGGGCACGGGAACGGGCGCCGTGCCGAACTTCAGGTCGGGGGCCTGGTCCTTGAGGAACGCGACGCGGTACTCGCCGTCGATGTTGATCGCGACCTTGCCGGCCTGGAAGGCGTTGTCGGCGCTGTACTCCTGGCCCAGACCCGCGACGAACTTCTGCAGCTTGTCGTAGCCGTACCAGTCGACGAGGCTCTTCTGCCAGGTCAGGAACTGCTTCCAGCCGGGGTCGCTGCCGATCGCCGAGGTCCCGTCCGGCTTCAGCCACCTGGCCTCGACGCCGGGCCCGAACCGCGACGGCTGGTTCTCGTAGAAGCCCAGCAGCGGCACGAAGCCGGCCACCTCGATGTCGCCGTTGGGGGCGAACTTGGTGAGGTCCTTGGTGAGCTGGGTGAGCTCGCTCCACGTCTTCGGCGGCTGGCGGTCACCCAGCAGCGCCTTGTTGTAGTAGAGCCCGTAGGTGTCGGTGAGCGCCGGCATCGCGCAACGCTTCCCCTCGAACTCGGTGTACGCGCGCACCGTCGCCGGGATCGTCTCCAGGTCCACCTTGTCGCGCTGGATGAACGGGGTGAGATCGCGGAACGCCCCGGTGCGGCACGAGTTCCCCACCACCAGCGTGTCGTAGGACAGGCCGACGTCGGGGCCCTCCCCGGCCGACACCGCCCGCCGCATCTGCTCGTCGTCCTGGCCGCCCTTCACGGTCACCTGGATCTCGGGGTGGGCAGCCTGGAAGTCCTGCACGACCGACTCGAAGACCGAGGCTTCGCGATCGGTGTAGAAGTTCCAGATCTCGACGGGGCCGGTGGCCTTCGTGCCGGCCGCGGCGGGCGCGGCCGGTCCTGCACCTGAGGTGGTGCAGCCGGCTACCGCGACGGCTGTGGCCGCCGCGACGAGCGTGACGACGAGACGTTGACGTCGGGACATGCAGGGCTCCTCACGTGGATCGGAGCAGGCGGGCCGCCTGCACGGGGTCGTGCTGCGATGCAGTTCCGCCGCCGACGGCGTCGAGCAGCCGTTCGCGGGTCGCGGTGAGCCCGGTGCGGAGAGCGCCGAGCAGGACGGCGTCGCCGGTGACGCCGCTGGGTTCGATCTCGCAGTCCAGTGGGCTGGTGCTGCTCGCGCTCCGCGCCACGGCCGCGCTCAGCGCCACCCCGCCGGCCTGCCCGACCTCGCCGGACAGCACCACGAGCGGCGGGTCCAGCACGGCGACGACGGCCGCGAGCCCGAACGCGATCCGCTCGGCCAGCTCGTCGAGGAAGGGCTCGTGGCCGCCCGCCACTGCCATGCGCAGTGCCTCGGGCGCCGAGGTCGCGGCCAGCCCGTGCTCCTCGGCGAGCTCGAGCACGGCGTCCCCACCGACCAGGTCGGTGAAGTCGCGCCGCCGCCCGCTGCTGTGCAGATCCGTCAGCCCGACGGGCATGTAGCCGATCTCGCCCGCGCCGCCGCGGGAGCCGCGCAGCAGCGTCCCGTCGAGGACGGTGGCGAGGCCGAGGCCCTGGCTGCCGAGCCAGAGCAGCGCGAACGCGCTGGTGTCGGTGGCGACGCCGTGCGCGCGCTCCGCGACGGCGGCGAGGTTCACGTCGTTCTCGACCTCGACGGTGGTGTCGAGCTCGGCGCGCATCCGCGCCAGCAGGCCGGGCTCCGACCAGCCGGGCACGTCGACGTAGCGGACGGTGTCGGTGCGCGGATCGTGCGATCCGGGCACGCCGAGCTGCACGTGGTGCAGCCGCTCGGTGGGGATCCCGATCTCCTCGACGAGGTCGGCGAGCACCGCGTCCACGGCCTGGACGGGCCCGATCCCGCGGAAGTCGACGCGGGTTTCGACGCTCGCCCGGACGGTGCCGGTGACGTCGGCGATCGCGGCGACCACGTTGGTCAGCTCCCGCTCGCCGACGTCGCGGACCGCGATGCCGGCGTGGAACGACGCCTCGGCGTTCGGGGCGTAGATCTCGGCGTTCGGCCCGGGTCCGCCGCTGGTGTGGCCGGCGACGACGGCGAGCCCGACGTCCTGCAGGCTGCGGATGACCTCGGACGACGTCGGCTTGGAGAGTCCGGTGAGCTCCCGGAGTTCGCCGCGGGTCAGCCGCCCGCGCTCGAGCAGGTGGGCGAGCGCGGCGCGCACGTTCATCGCTCGGAGCAGGCTGGACGAGCCGGTCATCGCCACACCTTCAATGGATAGGAAGACTGACTAACAATTCGCCAGGACGGTAAGGCGTGGCCGACGTCACGTCAACAGTTCGTCAGGTGCGAGTGCGCCGACGAAGCAGTAGGTCGTGCCCCAGATAGCCGACGACGTAGAGCAGCGCGGCCGCCCCGAGCAGCAACGGGGCGCGCCCGTCGGGCGGCGAGAGCAGCGCCGTCACGGTCACCGCGATCACGTAGCCCACGTTGAACACGACGTCGTAGAGGGCGAAGACGCGCCCCAGCGCGGCTTCGCGCACCTCGCTCTGCACCGCCGCGTCGGTGCACAGCTTCACGATCTGGCCGGTCATCCCGATCACGAACGCACCGACGAGCACCGCCGGGATCGACAGCAGCGCGGCCACCGCGACCTGGCTGATCACGGCGCCCACCAGCGCCCACCGGACCGTCCAGGTGCGGCCGATGCGGCGCACCATCGCCGGTGTCACCACGGCGGCGAGGACCAGCCCCGTCGCCGCCAGCGCCAGCGCCTCTCCCACGCCCTCGATACCGGCCTTGAGCAGCCCGTCGTCGGTGAACGTCTTGCGGTACAGCAACAACATGATCAGCGTGCTGATCCCGAACGCGAGGCGATGGGCGCCCAGCGCGAAGAACGACGCCGACACCGTCGGCGTGGCGAACGACGCGCGCGCGCCGTCGAACAGGCCGCGGGCCACCGCGATCAGCGCCTGCGGGTGCTCGTCGGTCTGGTCGGGGCCCAGCCGCTTGCGGGAGAACCGCACCGCGATCAGCGCGGCGACCACCGCCCCGACGATCGAGAACGACATCGTGGCCGCCGAGCCCGCATCGTCACCGCCGAACACGTGCCGCAGCCCGACGGCCGTCACCGCGCCGAGCGCGGACATGCCCGTGCCGACCGTGACGGCCAGGGTGTTGGCCTCCACCACGTTCCGCTTCGGCACCACGTGCGGCAGCGACGCCGACAGACCGGCCAGCGCGAACCGGCCGATTCCTGCCACCACGAGCGCGCCCACGTAGAAGGGCACCCCCTGGTTGCCCGCGAGGACGAGCAGCGCGACCAGCGGGATCAGCAGCGCCTTGGCCAGGTTCGCGACGGTGAGCACCAGCCGTCGGTCCCAGCGATCGAGCAGCGCCCCCGCGAACGGGCTGACGAGCGAGTAGGGCAGCAACAGCACCGCCAGCCCCGCCGCGACGGCCAGCGGATCGGCCTGCCGCTGCGGGTTGAACAGCACCGACGACGCCAACGCGGCCTGGAAGAGGCCATCACCCCACTGGGTGGCGAAGCGGACCGCCAGCAGCCTCCGGTAACCCTTGGTGCGCAGCAGGCGCAGCACGCCCAGCCGTTCGGGTGAGGGGGTCGGATCGCCGGTCACGCCCTGCTCCTGGGGTGTGGTGGAAGGCGTGGGCACGGTGGGCAAGGCTACGCGCTCCGGCAGGTGCGACGATGGCACCGTGGTGGACGCCCGATCCGGTGATGGTTTCGACGTTGCACCGGGGAGTCTGCTCGTCGCCGCACCCGGGCTGACTGATCCGAACTTCCGGCGCACCGTCGTCTACATGATCGAACACCGGGCCCGCGGGAGCCTGGGTGTCGTGCTCAACCGGCCCAGTGAGGTGCAGGTCCGCGACGTCCTGCCGTCCTGGGCCCCCCTCGCCTCGCGGCCGCACGCCGTGTTCGTCGGCGGCCCGGTCGAGGGCGAGACGGCGCTGTGCCTCGCCGCCCTGCGCACCGGCCAGGACCCGTCCGCAGTGCGCGGACTGATGCCGGTGCGCGGGCCCGTCGCGCTCGTCGACCTCGACTCGGATCCGCGGGCGCTGGAGGAGCGGCTGCGGGGCCTGCGGGTGTTCGCCGGGTACGCCGGTTGGGACGCCGGCCAGCTCGCCGGGGAGATCTCCCGCGGGGACTGGATCGTGGTGCCGGCGCTCCCCGACGACGTCATGGCCGGTCACGAGGGCGGTCTGTGGGAGCACGTGCTCCGGCGCCAGGGCATGCCGCTCGCGCTGCTCGCCACCTACCCGGTGGACGTGCGCCGCAACTGACCTGACCGGATCACAGGGTTCACGACGGCGGCCGCAGCACCGCGGCGACGAGCGTGCGCCTGAGCCAAGCCTCGTAGTCCTCGTGAGACCAGCCGGAGTCGACGACGAGGCTCTCGTGGATTCCGGCGCTCATCAACGCGACGACGATGTCCGTGGCCCGGGGATCGACGCGGCTCCCGGTTCCGCGGATGTGCTCGACGACCATCTCGACACCGAGCCTGTTCCGTCGAGCACCTTCTGCGCGGGTGGCTGCGATCTCCGGCTCGACCGCGGCACCGGAATCGAGCATCGTGAGGATGTCGCCACACCGTTCCCGGACCTGGCGACTCGCCCTGGCCAGCAGTCCGAGCAGCTCGACCGGGTCCGTCATCTCCGCCGCCTCGACCATCAGGTCCGGGAGACCGGCCTCCTCGTCCATCAGATCGACCAGACCGGTGAGGACGCCGGCCTTGGAACCGAAGTGCGTGTAGATGGTCTGGGGCGCGACGCCCGCCGCCTCCGCGATGGAGCGGATGGGTGTGCGGGCGTAGCCGCGGTCGGCGAACAGCCTGCGCGCGGCGGCGAGGATCGTGCGCAAGACGAGTGCTTCACGCCGATCGCGAAGCCGGACGACCCCTGGCAGATCCATGTATGCTCCATTTAGAACGTTGTTCTTGTATCTGGACCGACGTTCTTCAGAATAGCGGGTGGGGACGGCGAAGGAGTGACTCTTGAGGCTCGTGGTGTTCGGGGCGAACGGCCCCACCGGCCGGCTCGTCACCCAGCAGGCCCTCGCCGACGGGCACGCCGTGACCGCAGTGACCCGTCGCCCCGAGGCGTTCCCCATCGAGCATCGTCTGCTCACGGTGGGGGGCGCGGACGCACTGGACGCGGTGGCCGTGGATGACGTCGTGGCCGGACACGAGCGTGTGATCTCCACCCTCGGCGTCCCGTACACCAAGGAGCAGGTCACGACCTTTTCGCAGGGTGCGCGCAACATCGTCGCGGCAATGCGCCGGCACGGGCTGCGCCGGCTGGTGTGCGTGACCTCGATCGGCGTGCACCACGAGCTCCCGCCCGAGGAGAAGTTCTTCTTCCGCAAGGTGGTCGGGCCGATCCTGCTTGCGATGGGGCGCCCGCTGTACGAGGACGCGCGCCGCATGGAGGAGATCGTGCGGGCCACCGATCTCGAATGGACGATCGTGCGCCCGTCGGGGCTGTTCGACGCCACCACCGTCACCGACTACCGCGTCGTCGTCGCACCGCATCGGCTGCCCGGCATGTTCACCTCCCGAGCAGACCTCGCTGACGTGCTCCTGCGTGAGGCCGTGGACGACCGGCACGTGCGTGCCTGCATCGAGGTGATCACCACTCGGGGCACCCCGAGCTACGCCAGGGTGTTCCTGAAAGAGGCGCTGCACATCGGCAGGTGATTCCACCGACCGACGTCCGTCAGGCGTCGGCAGCGTGGCGGACCCGCAGGCCGCCCACCATCGCCTTCACGACGGCGCCGCACTGCTGGCGCACCGCGGGGCGGGAGTCCTCCGGCGCGCCGGCGATGGTGCGGCCTGCGCCACCGAGGACGTGGAAGATCATCTGGGCGGCCGGGTCGACGGGCGTCGACGCGATCTCCCCGGCGTCGGCGAGCGCGACGACGAACTTCTCCACGACGCCCAGCGTGTGGTCGGCCTCCAGCTGCATCCACCGGGCGTACCCCAGCGCGATGGGGGCCTCGATCCAGCACAGCCGCCCGTAGACGGGGTCGCAGCAGCTGTCGAGGTACGCGTCGAGCGCGGCCATCGCTCCGGTCCACACGTCGTCGGCGGCGAGCGCGGCAGCCATCGCGCGGTCCAGCACGGCCTGTTCCAGCACTGCCGCCGTGGCCTCGAACAGCGCGGTCTTGTTGGCGAAGTGGTGGTAGACGGCGCCGCGGGTGACCTGGGTGGCGGTGGCGATGTCGTCGAGCGAGGTCGCGGCGAACCCGTCGGCGGCGAACATCCGGGTGGCCGTCTCCAGCAGTGCGGCGCGGGTTGCCTCGGAGTACAGCTCCCGCCGGCTCTTCGGGCTCGACACGTGCCGCAGCGTACGGCACACTCGAGATCACATACTCAGTGTATGTTGGATACGAGATGAAGGAGACAGTCACGATGTCTGCGAGTTGGGACGACACACGACGTCGATACCGCGTGATGACCGCCGTTCTGGACGACGTCGCCGCCACCGGCGACCCGGCGGTGGTGCACCGGCACCACGTCGAGGAGGCCTTCGACGACCTGGACGCGCTGCTGCTGGCCGTGCACGCCCGCTGGAGCACCGCGGTGCTGGCACGGGCCGATGACGTGCTGGAATCCGATCCGGTCGATCCGGCGCAGGCCCTCGCCGCCGCGCTGCACGAGCTGGACACCGCCCTGCCCGGAGCGCGGCTGCTCATCGAGGGGCACGCCGTACGGCCGTCGATCAGATCGGTGGCGGAGCGGCTGCGCCGGCAGATCCGGGCCGACCTCGACGTGGATCTCGCCGACCTGCCGCCGGTGCCGGGTCCGGCCCGCTGCCCTGTGTTCGGATCCTGGTTGCGCTTCGCGAGCTAGACGATCGCGTCGCGGCAGCCGGCGACGAGGTCGCAGCCCGCGCACGCGCCCGCGCAGGACGGCTGGGGTGCCGGGGCGACAGCTGCGGCGGCCCGGTC
Source organism: uncultured Actinomycetota bacterium (assembly GCA_963727745.1). Classification (GTDB taxonomy): domain Bacteria; phylum Actinomycetota; class Actinomycetes; order Mycobacteriales; family Pseudonocardiaceae; genus Pseudonocardia. The sequence goes on along the minus strand of CAVSHL010000009.1, from coordinate 542,219 downwards.
GCCGACGGTGCCGGCGAGGCCGGCGAACACCAGCAGTCCGAGCACGCCGATCGCGACGAGCGTCCAGGCCAGTGCGACGCTCGGGCCCGTGAGCAGCACGACACCGGGGACGGCGGCGACGGCACCGGCCGCGGCCAAGGGCACGGCGGCGGCCTTGTGCGCGGTGCGGAACGTGGAGTCGGAGGCGAGGGTGGCTGCGGTTTTGATGCCGACGAACCGGTTGCGCGGCAGCGTGCCGCGGGCGCCGAGGCCTGCCGTGGTCAGCAGGAGCAGACCGGCGAGCAGCAGGACGCCGCCGAGGACGGGGCCGAGGAACGCGGGCACCCTCCAAGCCTAGTGCTCCGTCAGGGAAGGTCGGCACCCGTCTCGGCGGCCCAGCCGCCCGCTGGCGGCGTTGCCGGAAGGCCCGAGTACACCCGGTACGCGTGGCCTCCCGGCGCCTTGCCGGCGAACGCCTGGATCCACCGATACGGGCACCGACCTTCCCTGACGAAACACTGAGCGAACCCGATCGCGCGCCTGCGGCCAGCAGCGTTACCCTGGGTACGTGGCCCACGAGTCCTCGCGACTTCTTGTCCAGGCCGCGCCGAGGTAACGCAGACAGACGATCAGCGCCGGCGCGGCCGACCCCTCATGCCCACGAGCAGGAGGGGTCTTCTGGTTTTTCGGGCCGACAAACGACTTCCCAGGAGTGGGACATGAGCACGGACACGACCGCCGCGCAGGGGCAGGCCGCGGATCCCGACACCCTGCCGTTCCGCTACAACGCCGCGGCGGCCGCGGCGATCGAGCGTCGCTGGCAGGACCTGTGGGAGGAGCGCGGCACCTTCCACACGCCGAACCCGTCCGGTCCGTGGGCGTCGCCCGATGCCGCGAGCAAGGACAAGGTCTACCTGCTGGACATGTTCCCCTACCCGTCGGGGAAGGGGCTGCACGTCGGGCACCCGCTGGGCTTCATCGGCACCGACGTGCTGGGCCGCTACCTGCGCATGACCGGCCGCAACGTGCTGCACGCGATGGGCTTCGACGCGTTCGGCCTGCCGGCCGAGCAGTACGCCGTGCAGACCGGGGCGCACCCGCGCAAGACCACCGAGGACAACGTCCTGCGGTACAAGGCGCAGCTGCGGCAGCTGGGCCTGGCGCACGATCCGCGCCGCTCGGTGGCCACCACCGACGTCGAGTTCTACCGCTGGACGCAGTGGATCTTCCTGAAGATCTTCAACTCCTGGTACGACGAGAAGCAGGACAAGGCGCGTCCGATCGCGGAGCTGGTGGCCGAGTACGCCCAGGACAAGCGCCGCACACCGGACGGGCGGGGCTGGTGCGAGCTGACCTCCGCCGAGCAGCGCGAGGTGATCGACTCCCACCGCCTGGCCTACATCTCGAAGTCGCCTGTGAACTGGTGCCCCGGCCTGGGCACGGTGCTGGCCAACGAAGAGGTCACCGCCGACGGGCGCAGCGAGCGCGGCAACTTCCCCGTGTTCCGCCGCAACCTGAAGCAGTGGATGATCCGCATCACCGCCTACTCCGACCGGCTGATCGACGACCTGGACCGGCTGGACTGGCCGGAGTCGGTCAAGGCGATGCAGCGCAACTGGATCGGCCGCTCCGAGGGCGCGCAGGTGCGCTTCCCCACCACGACCGGCACCGGCGCGCCGGCCGAGATCGAGGTCTTCACCACGCGCCCCGACACGCTGTTCGGCGCGACCTACGTGGTGCTGGCGCCCGAGCACCCGCTGGTGGCGTCGCTGACCCCGCTGAGCTGGCCCGATGGCACCGACGAGCGCTGGACGGGCGGGGCTTCGACGCCCGCGCTGGCCGTCGAGGACTACCGCGCCGCCGCGGACCGGAAGTCCGAGCTGGACCGGCAGGAGAACAAGGACAAGACCGGTGTGTTCACCGGCGCGTACGCCATCAACCCGGTCAACGGGGAGCAGATCCCCGTCTTCGTCGCCGACTACGTGCTGATGGGCTACGGCACCGGCGCGATCATGGCAGTGCCGGCCCAGGACCAGCGCGACTGGGACTTCGCAGAGGCCTACGGCCTGCCGATCGTGCGCACCGTCGACCCGGGCACCGACTGGGCGGGCGAGGCGTTCACCGGCGACGGGCCCGCGATCAACTCCGCGAACGACGACGTCAGCCTGAACGGAATGGGCGTCGCCGACGCCAAGCGCGCGATCATCGACTGGCTGGCCGCGCAGGGCTCCGGGGAGTCGGTCGTGCAGTACAAGCTGCGCGACTGGCTGTTCTCCCGGCAGCGGTACTGGGGCGAGCCTTTCCCGATCATCTGGGACGAGGACGGGCCCGCCGCCATCGCCGAGGACCAGCTGCCGGTGGAGCTGCCCGAGGTCGCCGACTACTCGCCGAAGACGTTCGCGCCCGACGACGCCGACTCCGAGCCGGAGGCGCCGCTGTCGCGCGCGACCGAGTGGATGCACGTCGACGACACGCACTGGCGCGAGACCAACACGATGCCGCAGTGGGCCGGCTCCTGCTGGTACTACCTGCGCTACCTGGATCCCGCGAACTCCGAGCGGTTCGTCGATCCCGAGGTCGAGAAGTACTGGATGGGCCCCGACCCGGCCCGCCCCGGCGACCCCGGCGGCGTCGACCTGTACGTCGGCGGCGTCGAGCACGCCGTGCTGCACCTGCTGTACTCGCGGATGTGGCAGAAGGTGCTGTTCGACCTTGGTGAGGTCAGCTCCGAGGAGCCGTTCCGGCGGCTGTTCAACCAGGGCTACATCCAGGCCTACGCCTACACCGACGCCCGCGGCTTCTACGTGCCCGCCGAGGAGGTCGTGGAAGCGCCCGACGGTGGTTTCACGTGGAACGGCGCGCCCGTCAAGCGTGAGTACGGGAAGATGGGCAAGTCGCTGAACAACGTGGTGACGCCCGACGAGATGTGCGAGCGCTACGGCGCCGACACGTTCCGCCTGTACGAGATGTCCACCGGCCCGCTGGACGCGTCGCGGCCGTGGTCCACCCAGGACGTCATCGGGTCGCAGCGGTTCCTGCAGCGGGTGTGGCGCAACGTCGTCGACGAGCGCACCGGCGCCGTCCACGTCACCGACGCGCAGCCCGACGACGAGACGCTGCGGGTGCTGCACCGCACGATCGCCGGCGTGCACGCCGACATCGCGGCACTGCACCACAACACGGCCGCGGCGAAGCTGATCGAGCTGAACAACCACCTGACGAAGACCTACGCGGGCGCGGGGGTGCCGCGCGCGGTGGTGGAGCCGCTGGTGCTGATGATGGCGCCGCTGACCCCGCACATCGCCGAGGAGCTGTGGGGCCTGCTGGGGCACGAGGGGTCGCTGGCGCACGGCCCGTTCCCGGTGGCGGACGAGCGCTGGCTGGCCGTCGACAGCGTCGAGTACCCGATCCAGGTCAACGGCAAGGTGCGCTCGCGCGTCACCGTGGCGGCCGACGCCGCCCCCGACGTCGTGGAGGCGGCGGCACTGGCCGACGCGAAGATCGTCGAACTGCTGGCCGGGCGCACCCCGAAGAAGGTCATCGTGGTGCCGGGGCGGCTGGTCAACGTCGTCGGATGACGGTCGCGGTCCGACCGGCCGGCCCGGACGACGCGGCGTTCGTCGGCGAGATCCACGCGGAGTCGTGGGCCGTCGCCTACGCACCGTTCTTCGAGCCGGCCTTCGCGGCCGGGCAGATCGCTGACCGGCGCACCCGCTGGCCGGACCGCGTCCGCGCCGGCGGGGTGCTGCTCGGCACCGTCGACGGCCGGCCGCTGGCGTTCACCTGGGCCGGGCCGTCGCCGACGCGGGCCGGTCTCGCGGAGCTCTACGGCTGCTACGCCCATCCCGACGGGTGGGGCACCGGAGTGGCTGCGGCGCTGGTCGCATCGACGCTGGACGGCCTCGCCGGCTTCCCGGCCATCCATCTGTGGACGCTGCGCGACACTGCGCAGTCGCGACGCTTCTACGTCAAGTGCGGGTTCGCGGAGACGGGTGCCGTCCGCGATCTCGACTTCGGGGACGGTCGGCCACTGGCTCAGCTCGAGTACGAGCGGACGCTCTGACCCACCGGTTCCGGCACCGGAGGGCGCCGGAACCCGCCGCCGAGGATGACGAGCAGCGCTGCCGCCGCGACCGCCGCGGTGGTGATGACCATGACGGTGATGGTGTCGAGTCCGCCGTTCTCCTCCAGCAGGATCCCGGTGATCAGCGCGAGGACCATGTTGTGCCCGGAGTGCGCGATGCAGGTCGGCCAGATGCTGCCGCTGCGCGTCCGTAGCCAGGCCAGCAGCACTTCCTGGAACTGGAACGACACGGTCCAGAGCGCCAAGCCGAGCGCAACGTCGCTGAACTCGATGTACCCGATGAACGCCAGCGGGTAGTGCCAGACGGCCCAGATCAGCCCGGCCGTCGCGACCGACAGCGCGGGCCGATCGGCCCAGAGCCTCGGCCGCAGGTAGCTGTTCCAGCCGAAGTCCTCGCCCCAGAAGATCGGCGCGAGCACCGGCACGACCAGCATCAGCACCGTCAGCAGGAGCCACCCGGGCATGCCGGGCACGACGCGGTCGAGTGCTCCCAGGTCGGGGTGCCACAGGCCGGTGCCCGCAGCGATGGTCAGGGCGACGGCCACCAGCGCGAGCGGGCCCAGCCAGCCGATGACGTACCAGCGCACGTTGCCGCGCAGTCGCAGGCGGAGACCGGCGTCGGCGAAGCCCTCGCGGGTGACCCACTTCCGTACGATGATCGCCGAGATCGCGGGGGTGAACGCCCAGGCCAGTTGGACGAGCGGGTTGACCATCGACAGCCCGAGTCCGAGCGTGGTCCCGAGCATCCCGGCCCAGGCGACTCCGAACGAGATGACGAGGAACGCGACGATTCCCTTGGTGTGTGTCGGCACCCCCACAGCCAAGCCGGGCGTTCCCGGGGCCACATCGACGTCAGCGACCACCCCGCAGGTAGACCTACCCGTACCTCATTGCCTCACGACTGCATCACGACCTCGCCCATCTCCACCCAGCCCGCGCCGGCCGGCAGTTCCTGGTAGACGATCCGGGGTACCCGCGCGACGACCAACGGAAGCCAGCCGAAGAACCACTTCGCGTGCTCCGACGTGACGTGCGCCTCGCCCGCGGCCTGGTCGGCGTAGTTGGCGACGACGACGTACTCCCCGCTGTCGCCGCCGCCCTCCACGCTCTCGTAGCAGGTGAAGTGCAGGTTGCCGGGCTCCTCGCGGACCTGCGCGCTGTACCGGACGATCCCGGCGAGGAAGTCCTCCCGCTTGTCCGGGCGGACGTCGATCCGGATGACGACGAAGATCATGCCCAGACCCTTGCACCGCTGCGGTGCGCAGGGCGGGTCGATCTGGTCAGCTACCGAGAATCGACGGACACGACGGGCACGGGCTCGACCGGGAGTGGCGTGCGCGCCCCACCGCGGGTGGCGCCGATCCCCGCCGCCACCACGAGGCAGATGCCCACCGCGGGCGGGATCCCCGGTACCTGGTGCAGCAGGACCAGCCCGACGAGCAGCGCGAACGCCGGTTCGAGGCTCATCAGCGTGCCGAACGCGGCGGTGGTGAGCCTGCGCAGCGCCAGCAGTTCCAGCGTGAACGGGACGACGGGCAGCAGGATCGCCAACCCGAGCCCGATGAGGATCAGGTCCGGGGTCATCCGGGGCAGCACCACGGGCCCGACGACGAGCGTGGCCGCGATCCCGGCGACCGTCATCGAGACGGCGAGGCCGTTGATGCCGGCCACCTCGTCGCCGACGCGGCGGGTCAGCAGGATGTACGTGGCCCAGCAGGCCGCGGCCGCGAGCGCGAACAGCACTCCGAGCGGATCGACGGCGCCGGCCCACGGCTCGGTGAGCAGGACGACGCCCACCCCCGCCAGCGCCGGCGACAGGAAGCGGCGGCTGCCGCGACCGGTCGCGACGGCGACGCCGAGCGGGCCGAGGAACTCCAGCGCGCTCGCCGTGCCCAGCGGGATCCGGGCGACGGCCGCCATGAACAGCAGGGTGACGGCGGCGGTGACGAGGCCGAGCAGCACGCAGGCGGTGAACGACGCGCGCGTGAAGGCGGCCGGCCGCGGGCGGACGATCACCAGCAGCAGGAGCCCCGCCCAGGCGAGGCGCACCCATGCCGCGCCTTCCGTCCCGATCCGGTCGATCAGGGTCACCGATACGGCCAGGCCCACCTGCACGCACAGCATCGAGATCATTGCCATGCCCGCGCCGACGCGCGCCCCACCAGTGGTCATGCAGCCAGTCAACGGGTCGGAACCGTTCATGTCCACGTCGCAATCATGGACATACCATCCGCAAATCGCGGACAATCGGTCATGGACGTTCGCCGTCTGGAACTGCTGCTGGAGCTGTCCCGCCTCGGATCGATGCGCGCCGTGGCCGACGTGCACCGGCTCAGCACGTCCGGGGTGTCGCAGCAGATCGCCACGCTGGCCAAGGAGGCCGGGGCGCAGCTGATCGAGCCGGCCGGGCGCCGGGTGCGCCTGACCCCGGCCGGGCGCAGGCTCGCCGACCACGCCGTCACGATCCTGGCCGCCGTCGACGCCGCACGGCTGGATCTGGACCCGGACGCGGAACCGGCCGGGATCGTCCGGGTGGGCGGGTTCGGGACCGCGATCTCCACGTCCTTGCTGCCCGTGCTGGCCGAGCTCACGGCGAGCCACCCCCGCGTCGAGATCGTGATCAGCGAGTACGAGCCGTTCGAGGCCGTCGCGCTGCTCGCCGACGACGAGCTGGACCTCGCGCTCACCTACGACTACGACCTGGTGCCGGCGTCGCACGCGCGGGTGCTGGAGGCGGTCCCCCTCTGGTCGACCCCGTGGGGCCTCGGCGTTCCCGACGCCGACGCGACGGACGGGCCGGCCGAGCCGGCGAGGTACGCGCACCGGCGGTGGATCGTGAACTCCCGCAACACCGCGGACGAGGACGCGGTCCGCACCCTCGCGTCCCTGGCGGGCTTCACCCCGCGCATCTGGCACGCCATCGACAGCCTCGACCTGGTCGAGGACCTGATCGCGGGCGGCTACGGCGTCGGACTGCTGCCGATGAGCCGGCCGACGCGTGCCGGCGTGACGGTCCTGCCGATCGTCGATCCGGGGGTCGTCCTGCGGGCCTACGCCGTCACCCGTCGCGGGCGGGCCGGTTGGCCGCCGCTGCGGCTCGTGCTGGATCGGGTGTGTTCTCCCGTCGAACCCGCCCGGCTGCCCTTCCGCTACGGGCGGACCTACGCCTAGCGGCCGCGTTCCTCGGCCACCTGCTGCGACACCGCGATCCACGCGGACACCACGTCGATGACGTGGCGCGCGTCGTCGAGGGCGGCGTGGGCCTCCTCCGGTGGCGGGGCGCCGACCTCGGCGAGCTGCTGGCGGTTGAGCAGCAGCCGCAGCCGCCGCCCGGCCTCCGCGTCGAGGCCGCGTTCGCGCACCACGTGCCGCAGGAAGGCGGCCACGACGGCGGACTCCCCGGCCGGCGGCACCCGGTCCAGCAGCAGCAGTGCGGCCTCCGCGGCCTGCAGCGCCCCGCGGAAGGCGACGGCCACCGACTGCGCCGTCAGCCCGGACACGGCGAGCACGTGCGCCGCGGCGAGCTCGTCGCGCGCCCCGCCGATCGGTGCCATCACAGGATCCTGACGGCTTCGGTGGTGGCGCGCCGCAGCCGCGCCGTGCTCGGCCGGGCGAGATCGCCGGCGCGCACCGGCAGCGCGGTGACGGCGATGCCCGAGCGCATGCTGTGCCGCCACAGCACGTCGTCCATCCGGGCCAGCTCCACCCACGGTGACTGCACGGTGGTCAGCACGACCACCAGCTCGAGCCCGGGTGCCTCGGGCAGGTCCGGCTGCGCCCACGACCCGACCACCAGCACGTGGTCGAGCCGGTCGCCGTACAGGATCGACAGGTCCACGGCGACGGCCGACGCGAGGTCGCCGTCGCCGTCCTCGCCGTTCGGGTCGGGGAACTCGGTGGCGGCCCGCTCGGCGTCGTCCTCGGCCAGCAACCCCTCGCCGACCAGCCAGGACAACGCGCGACGGCGACCACGGGCGTCGCGGAACCGGTACCAGGTGTCGCGCAGATCGGGGAACTCGACGAGCGTGTCCTTGAACCGGCGGAACGCACCCGGCCCGTTGATGGCGCGGTCGAGCAGGTCAGCGGCGCGCCTGCGGTGCACGGAGGCCACGAAATCGGCCATGTCCCGGTAGCTCTCGTGGCTCTCGGTGCGCCGGATGCGCACCCAGCCGGCGGCGGCGAGCTGCTGCGGGGTCTCCGGGTCGCTGCCCCGGGTCAGCGTGCGGATCCGGCCGGAGTCGCGGTCGATCCACCAGGAGCGGCCGGCCGTGCGGTCGTCGAGCGCCGCCGCGAGCTCGGCGAGATCGACCGCTGCCGGCTCCAGCATGGGGGGAGCCTAGTGCTGTGGACTGTTTCCCGGCACGCGTCCGAGGGGCCCAGCCGGGTGGCCGGACCCCTCGGACGCGGCGGTCCCGCTCAGCGCCGCCGCTCGACGACGGCGACGACGGCCATCCACGTCATGGCCGTGAGCGCGGTGACGGCCAGCACGAGAGCACCGGCCGGGCCGCCCGCCGACGAGTACAGATCTCCGGCGAGGAACACGGTGCCGCTGATCCGCGAGCCCAGCGCCATGCGGCGCTCGCCCGCGCGGGCGTAGTGGCGGCCCGTCACGTAGCAGGCGGCGATGATCGCGGCGAACGCGACGGTGCCGGCGACGAGGTGCGCGATGGTGCTCGCGGTCATGCCGGGCACGCCGGGATCGCCGACCGGGAACCCGCCGCCGCCCTGCATGACGAACGCTCCGGCGAGCACCATCCCGATGCCGTTCACGACCATCAACCGGGGGGCCCAGACCCCACCGGGCGTGCCGCGGAACGCACGTCGTAGTCCGAGCGCTCCGACGATCGTCAACAGGCCGCTGACCAGGAAGTTCGTGATCTGCAGCCAGCCGAGGTCGCCGTTGGAGAGCGCGCTGAGCGGGAATCGGGTGAGGTCGAAGCCGGCGCGGGTGAAGACCTGGGCGAAGGAGACGACGCCGAAGACGGCGACCCCGGCGACCAGCCCGCCGAGCAGTGTGCGGGTACGGGCGTCGTGCGTGGTGGGAGTGCTGGTGCGGGGTGCCGTGACGGTCATGGCGGATTCCTCTCAGGGGGTGGTGTTCGGTGCTGCCCCTACGTCGACCGGCACAGCCCGACATCGACCGCCGTCGCGATCGAGCCGCTCACCTGCGGGATCTCGCGTTCTCTGTCACATCGAGCATTCCCTGTCACATAGGCTCCGCGACGAACCGGCGTCCACACACATCAGATGGAGGAGGACGAGGTGCAGTTCCTGTTGACCACCAAGGACGACGGCGACGAGGTCGATGCCGCCATGTACACCGCGATGGGCGAGTTCATCGCCGAGCTCAGCCAGGCCGGAGTGCTCATCGCCACCGGCGGGCTGGACGCCGGAGCGCGGGTCACCACGAAGGGCGACGAGCTCACGGTCACCGACGGGCCGTTCGCGGAGACGAAGGAGGCGATCGTCAGCTTCGCGCTGGTCGACGTGCCGTCCCGGGAGGAGGCCATTGCGCTGACTCGGCGCTTCCGGGCCATCGTCGGTGACGGCGAGTCGATGATGTACCAGGTCTTCGGCCCCGAGACCGCATGAGGACCGACGTCGTCGCCGAGATCTGGCGGAGGGAGTCCGCGCGCATCGTCGCGGGTCTCGCTCGCCTGCTCGCCGGCGACGTCGGCCTGGCCGAGGAGCTGGCCCAGGACGCGCTGGTCGCGGCCCTGGAGCAGTGGCCGACCGCCGGGGTGCCGGACAACCCGGCGGCCTGGCTCACCACGGTCGCGCGCCGGCGTGCGGTCGACACGCTGCGCCGGCGGGCCCGCGCCGATGCCGGCTACGCGGAGCTCGCCCACCGGTTGTCCGACGAGACCGGGCCTGAGCCCCCCGACCCCGACCCCGACGCCGTGGCCGACGACGTGCTGCGGCTCATGGTCGTCTCCTGCCATCCCGTCCTCACCCGGGAGGCGCGGGTCGCGCTGACCCTGCGGGTCGTCGCCGGCCTGCGCACCGACGAGATCGCGCGCGCGTTCCTCGTCACCGAGCAGACGGTGGCGCAGCGGATCGTCCGCGCGAAGCGGGCGCTGGCGGCCGCGCAGGTCCCGTTCGAGGTGCCGTCCGGGCCGGAACGGGCGGCGCGGCTCGCGTCCGTGTCGGACGTGCTCTACCTCGTCTTCAACGAGGGCTACGCGGCCACCGGCGGCGACGACTGGCTGCGACCCGCCCTGTGCGACGAGGCGATCCGGCTGGCCGGCATGCTCACCGGGCTCGCGCCCGACGCGGCCGAGGTGCACGGGCTGCTCGCGCTGATGCTGCTGCAGCACAGCCGGCGGGCGGCCCGTGTCGACGCCGCCGGCGTGCCGGTGCTGCTGCAGGACCAGGACCGCACCCGCTGGGACGCCGCCGGCATCCGCGCCGGGTTCGCCGCCCTGTTGCGCGCGCGGGAGGTGGGCGGTCCGCTCGGCCCGTACGTGCTGCAGGCCGCGATCGCCGCCTGCCACGCGCGGGCGCCGAGCGCGGCGGACACGGACTGGCCGCAGATCGTCGGGCTGTACGAGCTGCTGGTACGGGTCGTGCCCTCGCCCGTCGTGGCGTTGAACCGCGCCGTGGCCGTCGCGATGGCGCAGGGGCCGGAGGCGGGCCTGCGGCTCACCGAACCGCTGCTGGCCGAGCCTGCGCTCGCCCACTACGCGCTGCTGCCCGGCACGCGGGGCGACCTGCTCGCGCGGCTCGGCCGCGTGTCCGCGGCGCGGGCCGAGTTCCGGCGGGCGGCCGAGCTCACCGCGAGTGGCCCGGAATGCGCGGTGTGGCTCGAGCGGGCCGCCGCGCTGGGACCGGACCCGCGCTCCGGGCCGGCGCTGGGTGCGGCCGTGGCGACGTTCCTCCGGCGGTGCACCCCGTCGACCGCGCGGTCGTACGCCCAGACACTGCACCGCATCCGCCGTGACCTCGGCAGCGACCTCCCGGTCGCCGACCTCACCCCGGAGGCGGTGGCGCGCGTGGTCACCACGGCGTGGGCGGGGGCCGCGGCGGCCACCTGGAACCGGCATCGGGCCGCGGTCCGCGCATTCGCCGCATGGTCCGGCACCGGCCCGTTGGACACCGCACTCGAACGCCGGGCCGAGCCGCGCCTGCGCACCCGCATGCTCCCGTCGACGCAGGTCGGAGCACTCACGGACGGCGCGCCCCTGCGAGAACGGGCCCTGTGGCAGCTGGTGCACGTCAGCGGTGCCCCGGCCACGGCCGTGCTCGGGCTGGACGTCGACGACCTGGACCTCGACGCCCACCGCGCGGGGGAGATCCGCTGGGACGCCGCGACGTCGTCCCTGCTGGCGGAGCTGGTCGACGGCCGCCGCCACGGCCCGGTGTTCCTGGCCGACCGCCGACCCGGGCCCGGGCGGCCGCGACCGCCGGCCGATCTCTGCCCGGAGACCGGCCGCGGCCGGCTGTCCTACCCGCGCGCGGAGTACCTGTTCAAGCGAGCGTCCGGAGGCGCGACCTTGCGCAGCCTCCGAGCGGTCAGAACGGCCGCAGGCTCAGATCGGTGAGCGCCGCGTCGTCGGGGGCGGTCACCGCCACCATCACGGCGCCGGCGACCGACTCCGGCCGCAGGTAGTGGTCGGCCTCGTACGTGCCGCCCTCCTGGGCCACGACGTGCCGCTGCATGGCGGTGTCGGTGCGACCGACGTGCAGCGACGTGACGCGCACGCCGTTGCCGACCTCTTCGGCGCGCAGGGCGTCGGCGAAGCCGCGCAGCGCGAACTTGCTGGCCGCGTAGGACGCCCAACCGGGACGCGCGACCAGGCCGGCGCCCGAGTTCAGCAGCACGACCCGGCCGCCGGCGGTGCGCAGCGCAGGTAGCAGCAGGCGGGTCAGCTCCGCGACGGCGACCACGTTGATGTCGAACTGGCGACGCCAGATCGCGGCCGGGGTGTCGGCGACGGTGCCGAGCTCGCCGATGCCCGCCGAGTGGACGAGCACGTCGAGGCTGTCGATCCCGCCGACGGCCTCGGCGACCTCGTCGAGGTTCGTCAGGTCGACGGGCCACGGGCGGGCGCCGGGAAGCTCGGCGGCCAGCCTGGCGAGCGCTGCGGTGTCGCGACCGCCCAGCAGCACGTCGTACCCGGGGGCCAGCACGCGCGCCACGGCGGCGCCGATCCCCCGTGATGCCCCTGTGACGAGGGCGAGTGGACGCAGGTCAGGCGCAGGTCCGGTCACGGAGGGCGACCTTACCTGGGCGCCCTACGTGACTGACCGTGACGCGTGCGTCAGCTGTTCTCATTCAGACGCGGCGAGCCGAGTTGAACGGCATCTTGTTGAGGTCCGAGACCTTCACCGGCTGGCCGCTGGTGCTGGCGTGCACGACCTTGCCGTTGCCGATGTACATCGCGACGTGACTGACCGGGCTGTAGAAGAAGACCAGGTCACCGGGGCGAAGATCGGACTTGGAGACGGGCTTCCCGACGCGCGACTGGGCGGCGCTGGTGCGGGGCAGCGCGACGCCGACCTGCTTGTAGGCCCAGCCGACGAGGCCGGAGCAGTCGAAGGCGTTCGGGCCCGTCGCGCCGTAGACGTAGGGCTTGCCGAGCTTGCTCATCGCGCTGGACAGCGCGTTGGTGCTGCGGGCGGCGACGCGGGCGGCCTCGACGCGGCCGGCGATGTCGGCGGCCGAGCGGGTGAGCGCTGCGGGATCGGCCAGCGCGATGGGCGCGGCGCCACCGGCGATCGTGGTGGTCACGGGCACAGCCAGCAGTGGCGGTGTGTCCGCGGCGGCCGGGGTCGCCGGCAGGAGGGCGGTGAGAGCGGCCGCGGTCGTCGTGGCGACGGCGAGGCCGAGTGTCCGGCGGGTGGCCGGTGCGGAGACGTACTGGGGCACGGGGGTGTTCCTCGGGTTCGCACCGCCGGACGGTCGGGACGCGTCCATGGGGGGAGGACGCCGACGGCGGGTCGGGAACGCGTGCGGGCCGCTGTCGCAGCCGATCCGCACCCCTGCCCACCTGTCCGGGCGGTGACCTCACGTCCGGCACTCCTGGCGAGCACCGGCCCGTGAGGCCGACCGGGAACATTACGAACTGATAAAGAAGATTCGTATGATGCATCTAACAGAAAAGCAACCAGGTCGCAGTGAGTGCGATCACCGGCCTGATTGCTCCGAATGCAGCAATTTTGCTGAGATCTGGGTCAAGATCCGGTCCGAACGCTGTGACCTGCGTCGGACGTTCGGACCGTTATCGTGCCGTTACTACTGCAGACGAGTGAAATCCCAGCGCGAGGGGTTCCGGAAGAAATCTCTGAAAAGGTTGTCGAAGTGGAAGTACTTCAGCGCTCACGCTCGCCGCGGATGAACTCCTCCACGGCCTCGCGGGCCACGTCGTCGCTGTACTGCTCGGGCGGCGACTTCATGAAGTAGCTCGAGGCGGACAGGAGCGGCCCGCCGATGCCCCGATCCTTGGCGATCTTCGCGGCGCGCACGGCGTCGATGATGATGCCGGCGGAGTTGGGCGAGTCCCACACCTCGAGCTTGTACTCCAGGTTCAGCGGCACGTCGCCGAACGCGCGGCCCTCCAGCCGCACGTACGCCCACTTGCGGTCGTCGAGCCACGCCACGTAGTCCGACGGCCCGATGTGCACGTTGTCCTTGCCGAGATCGCGGTCGACCTGGCTGGTGACCGACTGCGTCTTGGAGATCTTCTTCGACTCGAGCCGCTCGAGCTCCTTCATGTTCAGGAAGTCCATGTTCCCGCCCACGTTGAGCTGCATCGTGCGATCCAGCTGCACACCGCGGTCCTCGAAGAGCTTCGCCAGCACGCGGTGGGTGATGGTCGCGCCCACCTGGCTCTTGATGTCGTCCCCGACGATCGGCACCCCGGCCACGCGGAACTTCTCCGCCCACACCGGGTCCGAGGCGATGAACACCGGCAACGCGTTGACGAACGCGACGCCCGCGTCGATCGCGCACTGCGCGTAGAAGCGGTCGGCGGCCTCGCTGCCCACCGGCAGGTACGACACCAGCACGTCGGTGCGCGTGTCGCGCAGCACCTGCGCGACGTCGACCGGCTCGGCGTCGGACTCGTCGATCGTCTCCCGGTAGAAGCGGCCCAACCCGTCGAGCGTGTGGCCGCGCAGCACCGGCACGCCCAGCGGCGGGACGTCGGCGATGCGGACGGTGTTGTTCTCGCTGGCGAGGATCGCCTCGGAGAGGTCGGTGCCGACCTTCTTCGCGTCCACGTCGAACGCGGCCACGAACTGCACGTCGCGCACGTGGTAGCCACCGAAGTCGACGTGCATCAGGCCGGGCACGCGCGTGCCCGGGTCCGCGTCGGCGTAGTACTGCACGCCCTGGACCAGCGATGCGGCGCAGTTTCCGACGCCGACGATCGCCACGCGCACCGTCGCCCTGTCCGCATCGGGACCCATGTCGTACTCCCTCGTCGTCGTGCCGAGAAGCTGTTGGAACGTGCCGGAGAACGGTCCGTAACACTAGTGATGCACGGCGTTCGCACAGCGCTGCGAGATCGGCATCACGTGTGTACCCCGGGGCGACCGTTCGGCGCTTCCTGCCGCACGGCAGGTCACCTGGGCGTGGGGCAGTGCGGCCGTTCGGGTGGGTCGGCCGCGTACTCTGGCCGAGTGCGCACCCAGCGACAGGTGGTCGACTACGCGTTGCAGCGCCGCGCGCTGCTCGCTGACGTCCACTCCGGCAAGGTGGGGGTGGCGGAGGTCTGCGACGCCAGCCCCTACCTGGTGCGTGCTGCGCGTTTCCACGGCGAGGAGAGCGATCAGACCTGCCCGGTGTGTCGCAAGGAAAAGCTCGCGCTGGTCTCGTGGATCTTCGGTGAAGAGCTGAAGCACGCCGCCGGATCGGCCCGCAAACCGGCCGAGATCGACGAGCTGGCGAACCACATCGGCGAGTTCTCCGTGTACCTGGTCGAGGTCTGCCGCACCTGCAGCTGGAACCATCTGGTGCTGTCGTACGTAACGGGCTCCGGAGCTCCCCCCGGAAAGCCCCGGCGTTCTGCTTCGCGGCGGACCGCTGCCGAATGACGAGAGTGTGACGAGGACAAGCGGTGAGTGATCAACGCGATCCACGGAGCGGCCAAGCTCGTCGACCCGGCCGTCCGCAGGGCCCGCAGGCCGCCGGGCGGCCCAGGGTCGGCCCGCCCCCGCCCGGCACGCGCCCCACCCCCCAGCGGTACAGCCCGGGTGGCGGTCCCCCGGTTCCGCCTGCGCCCAGCCCCGATGCGCCCTACCGCGCGGCCGACATGCCGCTGCTGACCCACGACGAGACGGGTGCCGCCTCGGTCGCCCGGCAGGCTGCGGCCCGCCCGCCTGCGCAGCGCCGCGACCCGGACGCGACCGTCGTGGCCCGCTCCGGTGGCACCGGGGGCCCGCCCTCGCGCCGCAACCGAGCCGCCGCGGGCGACGGCGGCAAGCGCAAGCCGCGCCGCCGCTGGCTGAAGTGGACCCTCGGCGTGCTCGGCACGATGATCCTGGTCCCGTTCCTCGCGTTCGTCATCGGCTGGATGATCTTCAAGGTGCCGACGTCCGACGACGCCGCGACCGCCCAGCAGGCGCTGTTCACGTTCTCCGACGGGACGACACCGGTAGCCACGGTTCGCCCGGAGGGCGGCGGCAACCGCATCAAGGTCACGCTCGACAAGGTGCCGAAGCAGGTGCGTGAGGCGGTGATGTCCGCCGAGGACTCCAGTTTCTACTCGAACCCCGGGTTCGACTTCACCGGCATCATCTGGGCGGTCTACAAGCAGGTCACCGGCGGGGTCGGTGGCGGCTCGACGATCACGCAGCAGTACCTCAAGGTCAGCACCGGCCAGGACCAGGCGTCCGGGTTCGGCGGGCTGTGGCGCAAGTACAAGGAGATCGTGCTCGCGGTGAAGATCTCCCGCGAGCAGACGAAGGATCAGATCCTCGAGAACTACCTCAACACCATCTACCTGGGTCGGGGTGCATCCGGGATCGAGACCGCATCCCGCGCGTACTTCGACAAGGGCGTCGACCAGCTCTCGGTCAGCGAAGGTGCGTTGCTGGCCGGCATCATCCAGTCGCCGTCGAAGTGGGACCCGGCCAAGAGCCTCCCGGACGCCCAGCGGCGCTGGAACTTCGTGCTCGACCAGATGGTGCAGAACAAGTGGCTGGATGCCGGCGAGCGGGCCACGCTCCAGTTCCCGGCGACGATCGAGCCGCAGAAGGTCGGCGGCGGCGTGCCCGGCGACGACAAGTACCACATCTACAACCGGGCCAAGGCCGAACTGCTCACCATGGGCCTCACCGAGGACGACATCGAGACCAAGGGCCTCACCGTCGTCACCACGATCGACCCGGCCTTCCAGAAGGACGCGGTCAACGCGGTCAACGCGGTCAAGAAGGGGCAGCCGGCCAACCTCCGCTACTCGCTGAGCTCGATCGACCCGAACACCGGCGCGATCCTCGCCTACTACGGCGGCGACAACATCTCGTTCGACTACGCCGGTGTCGCCAAGCGCCAGCCGGGCTCGTCGTACAAGCCGTTCGTGTTCGCGGCCGGGCTCCAGGACACCAAGGACAACATCGGGCTGGGGTCGCGCTTCGACGGATCGTCGCCGCAGACGATCGCGGGCACCACGGTGGCCAACTCCGAAGGCGTGAGCTGTGACGAGTGCACCGTCCTGACCGCGATGACGAACTCGGTGAACACCGTCTTCTACAACATGGCCTACAAGGTCGGCGTGCGGAACGTGATCAAGGCAGCGCACGATGCCGGGATCCCCGAGGACCTGGCGAACGACCCCCGGCTGGGCATCGCGCTCGGCGACCAGGACGTGCACCCGATCGACATGGCCGCCGCGTACTCGACGTTCGCCGCCGACGGGAAGCGCTACCAGCCCTTCATCATCAAGAAGGTCACCACCTCCGACGGCCAGGTGCTGAAGGACGTCGACGCCGAGAAGCCGCAGGGTGTGCAGGCCTTCCCGGAGAACCTGGCGCGCAACGTCACCGCGTCGATGATGGATGTGGCCAGCCACTCCGGGCTGCCGCTGGCGAACGGGCGTCCCGTTGCGTCGAAGTCCGGGACGGCGCAGCTCGAGTCTGTCGAGGGGCAGAACCGCGACGCGTGGTACGTCGGGTACACGCCCCAGATCGCCACCTCGGTGTGGGTGGGCACCGACAAGTCCGACCCCATCAAGAACTCCGCCGGCCGGCCCATCTACGGCCGCATGCTGCCCGGGTCGATCTGGCAGAAGTTCATGAACGGGGCGCTGCAGGGCCAGGACGTCAAGGACTTCCCGCAGTACACGCCGATCGGTGAGCCGCCGTCGTACGACGACGACGGCGGCGACGGCGACGGCGAGAACGGCGACGGCAACGGCGACAACAACGGCGACGGCAACAACGGCGACAACAACGGCAACAACCGCGGCGGTGACAACAACGATGCCGCATTCTTCGGCACCGGCACCCCGAGTGCGGTGCCGGCCGGTTCTACCGTCCCGCGCAGCCCCACCCCGGCTGCGCCGCCGGCGGCCGCCGCGGTCCAGTCCGCTCCCGCGCAGCCGTCCCCGCAGTCCCGGCGGGCACCGACCGCCGTCACCGCCACCGGTCCGCCACCGACGCAGCCCACGCGGTGACCGGTCCGACCGGGCGACCGACGCAGGAGCCCGGTCGCGTCATCCCGTCGTGGACGGAGCCGCTCGCGGCATCCGCGAGCCGGCTGGTCGGTGGCCCGTTGGGGCGGCACGCCCTGGTGGGGCGCAGCGCGTTCTGGACGCCGCTGCGCGTGCTGCTGCTGCTCGGCGTGATCGCGCTCGCGCTCTCCTGGCTGGGGAAGTCGCCGTGCCTGCAGCAGTACCGCACCGACGACGGTCAGCTCGCGCTCGACTGGCGGGAACACCGCCAGTACGTGGCGATGTGCTATTCCGACACGGTCCCGCTGTACCACGTGGAAGGGGTCGACACGGGTGCGGTGCCGTACCGCGATCCGTGGTTCGAGACGAGCGACGACGGCGCCACCACCGCGCGGTACATGGAGTACCCGGTGCTCACCGGCTTCTTCCAGTACGTCAACGCGCGGATGACCGATGCCTGGCTCGGCATGGTCGAGCTGGTGCCGGCGCTGCCCACAGCGCTGCCGGTGGTGCTGTACTTCGACATCACCGCGTTCTGGCTGGCGCTGGCCTGGCTGGTCGTCGTGTGGTCGGTGCAGCAGTTGCGCCGCGGCCGGCCCTGGGACGCGGTGCTGGTGGCCGTGTCGCCGCTGGTGCTGGTGCACGTGTTCACCAACTTCGACGCGCCCGCGGTGGCGTGCGCCGCCGCCGGGCTGCTGGCGCTGTCGCGGCGGCGCATGGTGCTGGCCGGGGTGCTGCTGGGGATCGGCGGCGCGTTCAAGGCGTTTCCGATGATCCTGCTGCTGCCGATCCTGCTGGTCGCGTTCCGCCGTCGTGACGTGCCGACGGCGCTGCGCACGATCGTCGCGGCCGTCGGCACGTTCGTGCTGGTCAACCTGCCGATCGCGCTGATGTGGCCCGCGGGGTGGTGGGAGTTCTTCCGGCTCAACCAGACCCGACCGGCCGATCCCGACTCGCTGTACTTCGTGGTCAGCGGGCTCACGGGGTGGCGGGGCTTCGACGGGCCACTGGCCGCGGGAGAACCGCCGGCCGTGCTGAACGCGGTGACGGCCGTGCTGTTCGTGCTCTGCTGCGCCGGCATCGTGCTGCTCGCGCTGCGGGCGCCGCGCCCGCCCCGGATCGCGTCGCTGGCATTCCTCATCGTCGCGGCGTTCCTGCTGGTCAACAAGGTGTGGAGCCCGCAGTACTCGCTGTGGCTGGTGCCGCTGGCGGTGCTCGCCCTACCGCGGTGGCGGCTGCTGCTCGCCTGGATGACGGTGGATGCGCTGGTCTGGGCCCCGCGCATGTACTACTACCTGACGCCGGAGCACAAGGGACTGCCACCGGAGTGGTTCTTCGGCGCGGTGATCATCCGCGACGCGTTCGTCGTGCTGCTGTGCGTGCTGGTCATCCGCTCGGTGCTGCGGCCGGAGACGGATCCGGTGCGGGCCGACGGCGTGTCCGCCGACGACCCGGACTGGCCATCGGGTCAGGTCGTTCCGACCGGCGGTGATACTGAACGGAATCGAATTCGGTCCGAGGGGGTCCGCAGCGGCGCTCCGTGAGGCACCATCGGAGGCGTGGACCACGGCAGTGTCGCAGCGGCGATGCAGCGCTTCGAGCGGCGCACCATCGATCGCCCCGACCTGCGGCCGTCCGCGGTCGCGATCACCCTCGTCGAGGAGCCGGACGGGCCGGCGTTCCTGCTCACCCGCCGCGCCGCCGGGCTGCGCCGCCACGCCGGCCAGTGGGCGTTGCCCGGAGGTCGTACGGAACCGGGTGAGTCGGCGGGTGCCGCAGCCCGCCGGGAGCTCGCCGAGGAGCTGGGGCTGGAACTGCCCGCCGGTGCCGAGCTCGGCGCCCTCGACGACTACGCCAGCCGCTCCGGTTACCTGATCACTCCGCTGGTGCTCTGGGCCGGCGCGCCGGGCGCCCTCACCCCCAACCCGGACGAGGTCGGCGAGGTGCACCGCGTGCCGCTGCGCCACCTCGACGTCGAACCGCGGTTCCTCACGATCCCCGAGTCGGACCGCCCGGTGATCCAGGTGCCGCTGTTCGGGCGGTTCGTGCACGCCCCGACCGGCGCGATCCTGCACCAGTTCCGCGAGGTCGTCCTGCACGGCCGCGACACCAGGGTGGCGCACTTCGAGCAGCCGGTGTTCGCCTGGCGGTGACCAGCCGACCAGCACCCGGGGTCGTCGGTCGCCCGGACCGACCGGCCCACCGGGTGGTCGGTCCGGGCCTCCAGCGACCTACCACTCCCAGACGCGCATCCTGACCCCCTTCATCGAGATCGAGCTGCTGTCACCACTCCCATGTGCGCACGGCGATCACCTCGTCCCGGCGGTGGACACGGGACCGTGGACTCACCATTCCCAGCTGCGCATCCTGATCTCCTTCGTCGGGCTGCTGTCACCACTCCCAGCCGGTCGGGATCCACGTCCAGTCGTTGCTGCGCATCCGTACCTCCTCCCCAGGTCAGACGGCTCACCACTCCCATGCACGCGTCACCGACTCACCTCCTCCGATCGACGCCGACGCCCGTCACCACTCCCACTGACGCATCCCGATCACCCCCTGCAGATCGCCGGTGCGGGGCGACGGGGGCTCACCACTCCCAGATGTGGATGACCATCACCTCCAGGTCTCGGCGACGAAGCCGGACGAGGCGATGGACTCACCAGTACCTGTGACACATCGCGTAATCCCCCCGGCCACGCGTGCGGATACTCGCCGGAATTCGGCTCTTCGACGGTCGCACTCGTGCGCCGGGCGGCGCAATCCCGGGAAACACCTACCGAGGGAGTAGGCCGTACGGTCCAGTCAGTTACTGCGAACAGCCGTGACCGGCTCGCTGACCTCGGTGTTCTCCTTCGAGAGCCGGGTGGGCACCGTCAGGAACACCACGAACAGCACCACGAGCAGCGCCGCGCGCCCCCACACGCCGACCGCGACGGCCTGGGCGGCCAGGCCCTCGTCGATGCCGATGCCGCCGACCTTCAACGTGTAGTACCAGCGGAAGATCCCGATGCCCATCACCAGATCGACCGTGAGGTAGGCGACGATCCACCGCCACGGCACGGCGAGCAGCACGAAGAACGGCAGCAGCCACAGCGTGTACTGCGGGGAGTGCACCTTGTGCAGCAGCAGGAAGCCGCACAGCATCGCGCCGCTCACCCCGATCCACGGGTACGCGCCGGTGCGCCGCCAGCGCCACAGACCGATGGCTGCAGCCAGCGCGAACGAGGCGAGCACGAGCGTGGGGGACAGCCAGTTGATCAGGTGCTGGAACTCGACGTTGTCGGGACTCGACTTGGGCCGCAGCCCCCAGTACCAGATCGAGTTGGTGGTGATGTCGACCTTGCGCAGCTGCTGGAACGTGAACGACGCGCGCCAGCCGTCGTAGCCGGCGAGCACGAACGGCAGGTTGGCCAGCACGATCGTGACCGCTCCGGCCACCGGCACGCGCAGGGCCGCCAGCCAGCTCAGCCGCCCCGGCGTCGCCGTGACCAGCACGTACAGCGCAAGCGGCAGCAGGAACGCCCCCGGGTAGAGCTTGAACGCGAACCCGAGCCCGAGCAGCACCGCGGCGACGGTGGCCCGGTCGGCCAGCGGCCGCGACGTGCGCCAGCCGTGCACCGCGTAGACGGCGCCGACCGCGCACGCCACCACCGGCAGGTCCCAGTTGTGGAACGCGTACAGCACAAGCGGTGGGCCCAGAGCCCACAGCAGCGCCCGCCACCGCGCGAGCCGCCCCAGCATCCAGCCCGTGAGCAGCCCGAACGGGGCCATCAGCAGGGCCGAGCCGAGCAGGTAACCGGCGTCGTTGTCGGCGAAGATCGCACCGGCCCAGATCAGCAGGCCGGTGAGCACCGGGTACTCGACGGTGCCGCCCTTCAGCTGACCGTCGGGCGTGATGGAGCCGTGCACGTACGGGAAGACGTGCTTGTCGATGTCGCGGCCCAGCCACAGGTGCTGGATGTCGGAGTAGCAGACGTCGCGATCGATCCGCAGGTCGTAATCGGGCTGGCTGCGGCCGGCGTCGTCGAACTCCGGCCCGGTGCAGCGCGCCTTGTTGGCGTAGCCGAGCATCAAGGTGAACCCGGTGAGCAGCACGATCACCGCCAGCAGCAGCCGTCCGCGGCCCACCGACGGGCCCGCGGACGCGACCGGCGGCGTGCGAAGACCGGGCTCGCCCGTCCCCGCCAGGCTCGGCCCGGCGTCCACCCGGGTCACTGCCCGAGCCGCTCGCGCAGGTACGCGACGTCGCCCGCCTGGCCCTCCGCCGGGGTCTCCACGACGACCGGTGCGCCGGCCGCGGCGCACACGGCGACCAGCTGCTCCGGCGGGATGGTGCCGTCGGTGACGTTCGCGTGGCGGTCCTGGCCGGACCCGAACTCGTCGCGGGAGTTGTTGAGGTGCACCAGATCGATCCGGCCGGTGATCGCCATGACCTTCTCGACGACGTCGGTCAGGTCGTGGCCTGCTGCGAACGCGTGGCACGTGTCGAGGCAGAACCCCACCCCGTACCCGCCGATGGCGTTCCACAGCCGGTCGAGCGCATCGAGGTGGCGCGCCATCGCGAACTCGCCGCCCGCGGTGTTCTCCAGGAAGATCGGCACGGCGAAGCCGCCGTCGTCCTCCTGGCGGGAGATGAACTTGCGCCAGTTGTCGACGCCGGCCGCGGGATCGTCCTTCGCGGTGACGTGCCCACCGTGCACGACCAGGCCGATCGCGCCGACCTCCGCCGCCCCCTCCGCGTGCTGGACCACCAGCTTCCGCGACGGGATGCGGATCCGGTTGTTCGCGCTGGCCAGGTTCACGACGTACGGCGAGTGCACCACGACCGCGACATCGCTCTCGCGCAGCTCCTGCGCCTGCGGATGAGTGGGCGGCTTCTTCCAGCCCTGCGGGTCGGCCAGGAACATCTGGACGATGTCGGCGCCGCGGTCGGAAGCCGAGGCAACCGGGTCGTCCTCCCGTACATGGGCCCCGATGAGCATGTGCCCAGCGTAGTGACAGGCTCCGACAGGCTCGTCAGGTGTAGGCGCCGACGTCGACGGCGAGGATCTGGTCCTCGAGCGCGGCGTAGAGCGTGCGGCCGTCGGGCGAGAGGGCGATTCCGTTCGTGCGCACCGGTGTGCGCAGCGCGGCGACCACGTCGCCGGCCAGGCTGCGCACGGTGATCGCCCGCTCCCCGTCGATCGTGACGAGGTGTTCGCGGTCTGCGGTGAGCAGGACCGCGCGGCTGTCGTCGGGCAGGGGTGATCTGTCCGCGATCGTCTTCCGTACGGTCCGGGTCGCGGTGTCGATCAGCAGCGTCGGGTTTCCGGCGGCGTAGAGCAGTGACCTGTCAGGCGTCATCGCGAGGTCGTCGTAGATGCCGTCGGGCAGGTCCGGGTCACCCGGGCCCGGCGGTGCTCGGTCGCCCTTCCACACCCGCCCGTCCGGACCCACGGCGACGGGTGTTCCGCGCGGGAACCTGCTCACGAGCGCCCCCGCCGCATCGATGCCCACCGAGTCGACGGCCCCGGTGCCATCCTGCTCGCTCGCCCTGGTCACCCCCTGGACGGCCTGCTTCTCCAGATCGACCGTGGCGACGGCGAAGTGGTCGAACCCGCGCACCACCACCATCGCGACGGACGTGCCCGGACGGACCACGGCACCGCCGTCCGCGAGGAGTGAGCCGAGCGGTACGACCGACTGCACGGCACCCGTGCGGGCGTCGACCGTCACCAGCGCGTGGTCCTGCTGCACGAGCAGTCGCTCACCGTCCGCGAGCGCGGTGACCGCCGTCCCGGCCACCGGTATCGAGCGGTAGCTCAGCGGCCACGTGACCTGGTTCAGGACGAACGCCAGCACGATCGACAACAGGACGACGAGCGCCGTCGCGGTGCGGGTCGGCCGGTTCGCGTCGCGTAGGCGCGTCAGGAGGACGGTCACCGGTCCAGCCCGCTCGAGTCGAGCACCTGGACGACCTGCCTCCGCGCCGAGTCCACGGCGTAGAGCCGCCCACCGTCCCTGCTGAAGGCGACGGCCGCCGGCGATCCCACGATGGCGGACAGGTCCTGTCGTGGGAGGCCGGACGAGTCCATCACGTAGAACTCGCCCAGCTTGCCGCCGTCGACCACGATGGCGTCGCCCTGGGGTGGCGCACCCGCCCTGAACACGACGGAGAGCAGCGAGCGGGCTTCGCCGACCGACCTGTCCCGCGACGAGTAGCGCCGCAGCGTGGTGCTGTCGATGATCAGGTTCGCGTCGCGGCCGTCCCCCGCGGCGAGGACCGGATACGCCCGGCCGGGGATCCTCCGCACCGGCCTCTTGATGAGGGTGTCGAACACGATCGTCGCGTCGTTGCCGTCCTCAGCGATGATCTTCGGGTCCGTCGTCAGCACGTCGTAGTGGCCGCTGACGACGAGATCCTGTCCGCCACCGACCAGGGTGAGGACTGCCGCGGACAACGTCGTCGGAATGGTGTCGATCACTTGCCCGTCGGCCAGATCCACCACGTCGACGCCGGTGCGGCCGCGGTAGGAGACGTAACCCCGCCGGCCGTCGGGATCGACCGCGATGTCGTGCCAGATGTAGGTCCGGTCACCGTGGACCGGTCCGACGGTGCCGGTAGCTACGTCCACCGTGGTCAGCCCGTACCCGGCGACGTAGAGCCTTGCCCCGTCCGCGGAGGCGGTGACGGAGCTCCGGTCCGGAAGCGGTAGCACCGGCGATGCGGTGCGGGCCTCGACGTCGACGATCTGGACACCGTCCTCGGACACAGCCGCGATCCTGGGCCAGGCGAGCGCTTCGACGGCCTTGACGGGCGCACTCAGGTCGATCTCCGCGAGCTTCTCGATCGCCGGCCAGACCGGCACAGCGGCGGGGGCGGGTCGGGTCGCCGGGTCGACCGAGGTGGTGGGCACCCAGAAGAACGCCGCGGCCATCGCGACGGCGACCAGCACCGCGAGCACCGCCCGGGCCTGCGACAGGAGCCGGGGCACGCGCCGGTCCTGCTCCGGCGGCGCGCCGAGGGCCGGGGTCGCCTGCGGCCGTCCGGCGACGTCCACCAGGGTCGGAGTGGGCGTCCAGGCGGTCACGAGCTGACCGGCGGTCGGCCGTTCGGCCGGGTCCCTCGCGAAGCAGGGCCGCAGCCACTCGTCCAGCGGCGCGGGCAGCGCGCTCGTGTCCGGCGTGCGCTGCAGGATCCGCAGCAGCATGGCCGCGGGATGCGACGCCGTGCCGAACGGGCCGGCGCCCGTCGCGGCGAAGAACAGCACCGAGGCCAGCGAGAACACGTCGGCGGGTGGGCCGGCGTCCTCGCCCTCGGCCTGCTCGGGCGCCATGTACGCCGGAGTGCCCATCACCAGGCCGGTGTGGGTGATCTTCGTGGCGTCGATCGAGCGCGCGATCCCGAAGTCGATGAGCCGCGGCCCGTCCGTGCCCAGCAGCACGTTCGACGGCTTGAGGTCGCGGTGCACCACCCCGCCCGCGTGCAGCCCGGCCAGCGCCTCGGCGAGCCGACGGCCGAGGATCTCCAGCGCGGAGCGGGGCAGCCCGCCGGCGCGGGCCACCTGCTCGTCCAGCGCCGGACCGTCGACGAACTCGGTGGCCAGCCACGGCCGCTCGCCGTGCGGGTCGGCGTCGAGCACCCGCGCCGTCCACGGGGCGTCGACGCTGCGGGCGACGGCGATCTCGCGGGCGAACCGGACGCCGAAGTCGGGATCGCCGACGAGATGCGGGTGCACGACCTTCACCGCGGCCTCGTGGCCGGCGTCGTGGCGCGCGAGGTAGACCACGCCCATGCCGCCGGACCCCAGCCGCGCGGACAGCGCGAACGGACCCAGCCTGCGCGGGTCGTCGGACTGCAGCGCCGACCCGCGGCGCGTTCCCGTCACCGGACGGCCGCCCGCGTCGGTTCCCCCCGGGACCGTCACGGGCGGCAGCGTAGCGGCAGGTGCCCGGCCTGCCCGCAGGTGCGACGCACGTCGCTGATAACGTTGCAGGTCGCACCCCATGCAGCGGGCCGTCGGTCTGGTTCTGTCGGGGTGCGGTGAGAACCTCCTGCTGCGGTACCCGACCGCGGCCACTAGTCCATAGGAGGTGAGTGGTTCTCATGCGTCATTACGAGCTGATGGTCATCCTCGATCCCAGCCTTGACGAGCGCACGGTGATGCCGTCGCTGGAAACGTTCCTCAATGTCATCAAGACGTCTGGTGGCACGGTCGAGAAGGTCGACATCTGGGGCAAGCGACGCCTCGCGTTCGAGATCAACAAGCACGCCGAGGGCATCTACGCGCTGCTCGAGGTCGAGGCGGAGCCCGCCGCGGTCGCGGAGCTGGATCGCCAGCTGGGCCTCAACGAGTCGGTGCTGCGCACGAAGGTGCTGCGCCGCGAGCCGAAGCGGGCCCCCGCGCCCGCGGCGACGGCGAGCTGAGGCTGCCATGGCCGGCGAAACCGTCATCACGGTGATCGGCAACCTCACTGCCGACCCCGAGCTGCGGTTCACCCCGTCCGGTGCCGCGGTCGCGAACTTCACCGTGGCGTCCACCCCGCGCACCCTCGACAAGCAGTCGGGTGAGTGGAAGGACGGCGAGGCGCTGTTCATGCGCTGCAACATCTGGCGCCAGCCCGCCGAGAACGTCGCCGAGACCCTCACGCGCGGCATGCGCGTGATGGTCACCGGGCGGCTGCGGCAGCGGTCCTTCGAGACCCGCGAGGGCGAGAAGCGCACCGTCGTGGAGCTGGAGGTCGACGAGGTCGGCCCGTCCCTGCGCTACGCCACGGCCAAGGTCAACAAGACCAGCCGCGGCAGCGGGAGCGGTGGCTTCGGCGGCAGCGGTGGTGGTGGCGGCGGTGGCGGATACAACGGCGGCGGCGGCAGCAGCGGCGGTGGGTTCAGCGGCGGTCCCGCCGACGACCCGTGGGGCTCGGCCCCGCCCGCCGGTAGCGGTCCCGTCGACGACGAACCGCCCTTCTGATCCTCCGCCCAGTCACACCAGGAGCACCACTCCATGCCCAAGCCCCCTTCGCGCAAGCCGGGTAAGCCGGGAAAGTCGGACAAGCCCTTCAAGAAGAAGGCCTGCGCGTTCTGCGTTGACAAGCAGGCCATCGACTACAAGGACACCGGTCTGCTGCGCAAGTACATCTCCGATCGCGGCAAGATCCGCGGTAGCCGGGTCACCGGCAACTGCCGGCAGCACCAGCGCGACGTCGCCGTCGCGGTGAAGAACTCCCGCGAGGTCGCGCTGCTGCCGTACTCCTCGATGGCGCGCTAGCAGAAGGTCAGACAAGGAACCCACGATGAAGCTCATCCTCACCGCCGACGTGCCCAACCTGGGCATGCCCGGCGACATCGTTGAGGTCAAGGACGGCTACGGCCGCAACCTGCTGCTGCCCCGCAAGCTGGCCATCGTGGCCACGCGTGGCGCGGAGAAGCAGGTCGCTGCGCTGCAGCGGGCCCAGAAGGCCCGTCAGGTCCGCGATCTCGGCCAGGCCAAGGAGCTCGCCGGCCAGCTCGGCGCGCTCACCCTCACCGTGAAGGCGAAGGCCTCGGGCGACAAGGGCCGGCTGTTCGGCTCGATCACCCCGGCCGACGTCGTCGATGCAGTTCGGGCCGCTGGTGGCCCGGCGCTCGACCGCCACGCCGTCACCATCCCGAGCCAGATCAAGACCGTCGGGAGCCACCCGGTCAGCATTGCGCTGCACCCGGAGGTCACCGTCGAGACGAACGTGGTGGTCGTCGGAGGCTGATCAGTCTTCGTCACTCCCCGTACACGAGGCGGGGTTCGGTCGCAGGACCGGACCCCGCCTCGTTGCGTACGCGCAAGATCCCCTCTGCTCGCCGGATCAGCACCGTTCGGCGCACTGGGGTCAGGCCCGAAAGGTTGCGCCGGCGTCGGTGAGCGACCGTCGAGATGCGCCGGGTGACAGTCCTCTGTGGATCCCCGACACGCCGATCGCGGCCGACACGGCGTGTCGCGGAGGAAAGTTGTCCACAATCTGTGGAATCACGCTGGCCAGCAGAAACGGCGAGAACTTTCGAGTTGTACACATTTCGTCCCCAGGTCGGTTCCGGATCCGACCCGGTGGTATCCACGGTCATCCCCAATCCGTGCACAGGTGTGTGCACAGGGCGGTTCGACACTGGGGCCGGGCGCCCCTAACGTCCGCGCCTGGGGGCCCGTGCTCGATCGCACGACGTGCGCCGTTCATCGCGTCGTCATCCGGAAGTCGGACGTGACGATCGAATATCTGTTCGATAGACTGCAAGTAGGGGGTGACGCTGCGTATGGCACTGGCAGACGATCGGCCGGCGGCACCGGCGCGGCCGTATCCGGTTCGATCCTCCGGCGAGGGCGAACCGTCGGGCACGTTCGACCGGCAGCCCCCGCAGGACCTCACCGCCGAGCAGTCCGTGCTGGGCGGCATGTTGCTGTCCAAGGACGCGATCGCCGACGTCGTCGAGGTCCTGCGCCCCGACGACTTCTACAAGCCCAACCACCAGACGGTCTACGACTGCATCCTCGATCTCTACAGCCGCGGCGAACCCGCCGACGCCGTCACGGTCGGCGCGGAGCTGCAGCGTCAGGGCGACCTGATCCGGCTGGGGGGTCTGCCCTACCTGCACACCCTCATCGCGACGGTGCCCACCGCGGCCAACGCCGCGTACTACGCCGAGATCGTGGCGGAGAAGGCGATCCTGCGCCGGCTCGTCGAGGCGGGCACCCGCATCGTCCAGCTGGGGTACCACGGCGACAACGGCGCCGAGGTCAACGACGTCGTCGACCGCGCGCAGGCGGCCATCTACGAGGTCACCGACCGGTCGACCAGCGAGGACTACGTGGTGCTGGAGGAGCTCCTCCAGCCCACGATGGACGAGATCGACTCCATCCAGAACAGCGGTGGTCTCGCTGCGGGCGTCCCCACCGGGTTCACCGATCTCGACGCCATCACCAACGGTCTGCACGGCGGGCAGATGATCGTGGTCGCGGCCCGCCCCGGTCTGGGCAAGTCGACGTTGGGGCTCGACTTCGCGCGGTCCTGCTCGATCAAGCACGGCCTCACCAGCGCGGTGTTCTCGCTGGAGATGAGCAAGCCGGAGATCGTCATGCGCCTGCTGTCCGCGGAGGCGCGGATCCGGCTGGCCGACATGCGCGCCGGCCGCATGAGCGACGACGACTGGACGCGCATGGCGCGCCGGATGAGCGAGATCAGCGAGGCGCCGCTGTTCATCGACGACTCGCCCAACCTCACACTGATGGAGATCCGGGCCAAGGCGCGCCGGCTCAAGCAGCGCCACGACCTGCGCCTGATCATCCTCGACTACCTGCAGCTGATGACCTCCGGCCGCAAGGTGGAGTCCCGTCAGCAGGAGGTGTCGGAGTTCTCCCGGCAGATCAAGCTGCTGGCCAAGGAGCTCGACGTGCCGGTCGTCGCGATGAGCCAGCTGAACCGTGGCCCGGAGCAGCGCACCGACAAGCGGCCGCAGCTGTCCGACCTGCGTGAGTCCGGCTCGATCGAGCAGGACGCCGACATGGTGATCCTGCTGCACCGCCCCGATGCGTTCGAGCGCGACGATCCCCGCGCCGGCGAGGCCGACCTGATCCTGGCCAAGCACCGCAACGGGCCGCAGGCCACCATCGTGGTGGCCCACCAGCTGCACTACAGCCGGTTCGCCGATCTCGCCCACGGCTGAGCCGGGAGGCGGCCGCCCGCGGTCGAGGATGAAGCTCAGACGATGCTGGGCGAGACCCGCACGCTGCGGACAGCGGCCACCACGAGTGCGGTCAGCGAGGTGGCCGCGCCGCAGAGCACGAGCGGGATCGTCACCGTCAGGCTGCCGAGCAGGATCGCGGCCAGCCCGATCGCGAGCAGCAGCACCGGCGCGGAGTGGCCGGGGAGGCGGTGGGTGCTCAGCATCGACGCGAGCCGAGGATCGGACTCGGCGAGGTGGTGCTCGATGCGGACCAGGGCGCGGCGCTCGCGCTCGCTCATCACCGTTCGAGGGTAAGCGGAACCCCCCGTCCCCTGACCAGAGAGTCAGGGAAATATCACACTTCGATAACGACCGGGGTTACGTCGCCGCGTGCGCACCGATCAGGGCCGACGTCCGATCGGCGTCCTCGATGGTGGCCAGATGGGCGCCCGGCACGACCTCCAGACGCGCTCCCGGGATGTTCTCGACGAGCGTGCACGCGTGTGGCTCGACGGGCGTGGACATGTCCCCGGCACCGCCGATGACCAACGTCGGAACAGCCACCGAGGGCAGCTGGTCCCGGTGGTCCCAGACGTGGATCGCCTGGCAGGAGGCCAGATAGCCGGCGTCGTCGGTGTCCGCGACCATGTCGCGGCACTCCTTGACCTGGTCGGGGTGCGCCGCCGCGAACTCCGGGGTGAACCAGCGCGCGACGACGGCGTCGGCGATCGGCTCGGTGCCCCCCTCGCGCACCGCCGCGATGCGATCCACCCACGGAGTCGGATCAGGGAAGTGCGCGGTGGTGCAGCACAGGGTCAGGCTCGTCAAGCGCTCCGGCGCCGTCGAGCCCAGGTACATGCCGACCATCCCGCCCAGCGACAGCCCGCACCACGCCACCGTCGACAGCTCCAACCGGTCGAGCAACGCCAGCACGTCCCCGGCGAGGTCGGTCATCCGGTACGGCCCGGGCGGCACCGGCGAGCCGCCGTGCCCGCGGTGGTCGAGCCGGACGATGCGGTACGACTCCGACAGCGCCGCCACCTGGGGGCGCCACATCTCGAGGGTCGACCCCAGCGACCCGGCCAGCACCAGCACCGGCGCGCCGGCCGGCCCGTCGACGACGTGGTGCAGTTCCACAGCTCCGCTCACAGCCACCCCTTCATCAAACCCGGCACGGCCCACCTCACGCGAGTCGTGGAGACGACGACGGCGAGTCGTGCGTCACGTCACGTGGCGTGGTGTCACGTTTCGCCAGGTCTGCGGTGTCTTGGGAGGCATGCCTGAACACAGCACACCGAACACCAAGGTCGTCGTGGTCGGCGGTGGTTACGCCGGAGGGGTCGCGGCGAACCGGCTGCGGATGCGCGGCGACGTGGACATCACGGTGGTCAATCCTCGCCCGGCGTTCGTCGACCGGGTCCGGTTGCACCAGTTCGTGGCCGGCACCGGCGAGGCCGAGGTGGACTACGGCACGCTGCTCGGCGAGGGGGTCCGGTTGGTCGTCGACCGTGCCACGCGCATCGACACCGCCGCCCGCACGGTGGGGCTGGCGTCCGGACGTGCCCTGGAGTACGACTACGTCATCTACGCGGTCGGAAGCACCGCGGCGACGCCATCAGTGCCCGGCGCGGCCGAGTTCGCGTACTCCGTCGCCGAGTTCGAGCTCGCCCAGCGGCTGCGCGCCAGGCTGGACGAGGTGCCGCGGGACGCTCCGGTGACGGTCGTCGGCGGCGGGTTGACCAGTATCGAGTCCGCCGCCGAACTGGCCGAGCAAGGACGCACGGTCACGCTGGTGTGCGGCACGAGCTTGGCACCGACGTTCAGCGCACCAGGGCGGCGGTCCATCGCCAAGTGGCTGTCCCGGCACGGTGTCGCCGTGCTCGAGAATGATGGGGTGGCCGAGGTCCGACGGGACGCGGCCGTCCTCGCGAGCGGCGCCGTGCGGCCGAGCGCGGTCACCATCTGGGCGGCCGGTTTCGGCGTGCCCGAGCTTGCCCGCGCCAGCGGGCTGCGCACCGACGCACTGGGTCGGCTGCTCGCCGACGAGACGCTGACCAGCGTCGACGACGACCGAGTCGTCGCGGCGGGCGACGCCGCCGCGCCGTCGGGCCGGCCACTGCGGATGAGTTCCTACGCCGCCGGGCCACTGGGCGCCCAGGCCGCCGACACGGTGCTGAGTCGCATCGCCGGGACCGAGCCGGCCGTGCTCGGCGTCGCCTTCTCGGGAGCGTGCGTCAGCCTTGGCCGACACAGCGGTGTCCGCCAGCTCGCCGGCAGGGACGACAGCCCGGTGAACGTCTACGTCGGCGGCCGCGCCGGCGCGGTGATCAAGGAGCTCACCTGCAAGTTCGGGGTGGGGAAGATCCGCCGCGAAGCCCGCAAGCCAGGTTCCCTGATCTGGCCCAAGGGCGGCCCGCGGTCCGAGCAGCCGGTTACCGCGCCGAGCGGCACGTCGTCATGACCACTGACGAGCACGCCGAGCGGTTCACCCTGCTGCGGCCGCTGCTGTTCACGATCGTCTACGAAGTGCTCGGCTCGGCGACCGAAGCCGACGACGTGCTGCAGGACAGCTATCTGCGGTGGGGCGACGTGGACCTCTCGACGGTGCGGGACACCAAGTCGTACCTGGCGCAGCTGGTGACCCGCCAGGCGCTCAACGCGTTGCGGGCGAGCGCACGCCGCCGCGAGGACTACGTCGGCCCGTGGCTGCCCGAGCCGTTGCTGCTCGACGAGAACGACGCGTCGGCCGACGCGGTGCTGGCCGAGTCCGTGTCCATGGCGATGCTCGTGGTGCTGGAAACACTCACTCCCGACGAGCGTGTGGTGTTCGTGCTGCGCGAGGTGTTCGGCTTCACCCACAACGACATCGCCGTCGCGGTGGGCAAATCCGTGGTGACGGTGCGGCAGGCGGCGCACCGCGCTCGCAAGCACGTGCAGGCGCGGCGGAGGCGCTTCGAACCCGCCGACACCGCGACGACCGCACGGATCACCGAGCAGTTCATGACTGCGGCCACCACGGGTGACCTGCAGGGGCTGCTCTCGCTGCTGGCGAAGGACGCCACCCTCACAGCCGACGGCGGCGGCAAGGCCCTCGCGGCGCGCCGGCCGGTGGTGGGTGCGGAGATGGTGGCCGCACGCCTCGTGAACCTCTTCCACAAGGGGCGGGGAAAGCCTGGCCTGCGGATCGAGACAGTCAACTGCAACAACGCGCCCGCGCTGGTCGCCTACCGCGGAGACCACCTCGAGGGTGTGTTCCTGATCGAGACCACCAACGGCGAGATCACCACCATCTACGCCATCCGCAACCCGGACAAGCTCCTCACGGCGACGGTGCGGCGACGGATCAGCCGGTAGCCGGCACGGAACACGCGACCAGCCGTCATGGTTTCCACGACTCGCGGTGGGGACCCGTCAGGGGGTTTCTCCGACGGTGCGCAGCCCGCGCAGCGTCGTCAGTTCCTGCTCGCTCGGCGGCACGGTGACGGCCAGGTCGTCGGCGATGGCGAGGTCCCAGCCCGTCTCGGCGCGCACCTGCTCCACGGACACGCCCTCGTGCAGCGCGACGAGGGTGAGCTCGGCCGTGGCGGGATCGGGTTCGAGCAGGCCGAGATCGGTGATGATGCGGGTAGGGCCGGCGCCGCGCAGGCCGAGCGCGGTGCGGTCGCCGGGTCCGCTGCCGTGCCCGACGGAGGTCACGAAGTCGACGCCCTCGACGAACGCCCGCCGCGAATGCCGCATCACCACCACGACCTCGCGGCACGACGCCGCGATCTCCGGTGCTCCGCCGGAGCCCGGGAGCCGGACCACCGGCTCGTCGTAGTCACCGATGACGGTGGTGTTGATGTTGCCGAAGCGGTCGAGCTGCGCGCCGGAGAGGAAGCCGACGTCGATCCGGCCCGGCTGCAGCCAGTAGTTGAAGATCTCGGGCACCGAGACGACCGACAGGGCCGAGTCGGCGAGGATCCCGTCGCCGATGGAGAGCGGCAGCTCCTCGGGCCGGGACCCGATCGTGCCCGATTCGTAGATCAGCACCAGCTCGGGTGCGTGTAGCCGGCGGGCCAGGTTCGCTGCCCGCGACGGGAGCCCGATACCGACGAAGCACGCCTGCCCGTTGCGCAGGGTGCGCGCGGCCGCGACCGTCATCATCTCCTCGCCCGACCAGGTCATGAGGCCGTCCCCCGCAGCTCGTCGAGCCATGCCGTGAACCGTTGCCGGTCCCGGCTGATCGGGTCCCACGCCCGGTACGCGGCGTTGTCGCGGTCGTAGTAGCCCTGCGCGTAGGACGGGGCCGCCCCGCCGGGGACGGCTGCGACGGCGTCGACCACCCACGTCGGCAGGACGACCGCGCCGGGAACGGGCGCCAGCTCGTCGACGATCTCCTCGACCGTGACGAGCGATCGCTTCGCAGC
The DNA here is from genome assembly GCA_963727745.1 of uncultured Actinomycetota bacterium. Taxonomy (GTDB): domain Bacteria; phylum Actinomycetota; class Actinomycetes; order Mycobacteriales; family Pseudonocardiaceae; genus Pseudonocardia. Next base: position 508,466 of record CAVSHL010000009.1, on the reverse strand, counting down.
GAGCACGGCCTCCTTCTGCACGCCCGTGATGCCCCACAGCTGCACGTTGCCGGCACGATCGGCGCGTTGCGCGTGGATGATCGTGACGTCCGGGTTGAGCGCGGCGACGGCGGCCAGTTCCTCCCCGGTGAACGGGCAGGTGACGGTCGAGATCGTCGGGGTGTGGAGCGGGAGATCGGTGCCGGCGTAGCCGCGTAGGACCGCGAACGGCAGCCCGGACGCCCCGGCGACGTACCGGTTGGCCATCCCGGCGTGGGAGTGCTCCTCGATCTCCAGCGGGCGCGGCCAGCCGGCGGCGAGCGCGTCGCGCATGCGGTGCAGCGAGCCGACGCCCGGGTTGCCGCCCCACGAGAACACCAGCTTCGCCGCGCAGCCGGCGCCGATGAGCTGGTCGTAGATGACGTCGGGCGTCATGCGGACGAGCGTCAGATCTCGGCGTTCCTGCCGGATGATCTCCTGGCCCGCGGCGAACGGGATGAGGTGGGTGAACCCCTCCAGCGCGACGGTGTCACCACTGCGTACAAGTTCGGCCACCGCCTGCGGCAGGGACATGATCGTGGCCACGTGCAGTCACGCTAGGCGGCGCGGTCGCGCCCGGCAACGGCCGGACGACCCAGAATCGACCCAGAGACCGACTCAGCTGTCCGCGGACGACGTCGGCTCGTCCTTGGCCGGCGGCGAGTTGAGCCGCCGCCAGAGCCGGCCGATCCAGCCCGGAGGTGGCGGCTCGGTGGCCGCGATCACCGGATGTGCGTGCCGCGGCTTCACCGCGTCCACGTCCGCTGGTGACTGCTCGACGGGTGCGACGAGCGACCGCACCGCGGTGTTGATCACCGCCAGCAGCGGGACGGCGAGCAGCGCACCGGTGATGCCGGCCACCACCACGCCGGCTGCGACGGCGAGCACCACCGCGAGCGGGTGCAGGCTCACCGCGCGGCCCAGCAGCAGCGGCTGGAGGACGTGGCCTTCGAGCTGCTGCACACCCACGACCACCGCGAGGATGATCACGGCGGCGATCGGGCCCTTCGTGACGAGTGCGATGAGCACCGCCACGATCCCGGTGAGGACGGCGCCGACCGTCGGGATGAAGGCGCCGAGGAACACCAGCGCCGACAGCGGGATCACGAGCGGCACCCCGACGATGGCGAGCCCGACGCCGATGCCGACCGCGTCGACGATCGCGACGAGCACGGTGGCGCGCACGTAGCCGACGAGGGAGGCGAACGCGCGCCGGCCGGCGACGTCGACCCGCTCCCGGCGCAACCGCGGGGCGGCGCGGAGCGCGAACCTCCAGATCTGGGGCCCGTCGTAGAGGAAGAAGATCACCGAGAACAGCGTGAGCGCCATGCCGGCGGCGACCTCGCCGACGGTGGCGGCCGTGCTCAGCGCGCCGGAGGTCAACGCGTCCCGATTGGCGGTGATCGCCTCGTTGAGCTGCGCGGGCACGTTCTGCAGCCAGTCGGCCGGCAGGTTCAGCGGCGGTCCCTGCAGGAAGTCCTGCAACGTGCGGAAGCTCGCGGTGAGCTGGTCCTGGAGGTTCGGCAGCCCGGAGATGAACGTGTTGACGACGAACGTGAGCAGCCCGCCGAGCAGGGCGATGCCGCCGATGAGCACCAGCACGGTCGCGATGCCGCGGGGAACCCGCTGCTGCGCGAGCCAGACCACGATCGGCCCGAGCAGCGCCGCGAGCAGCAGGGAGATCGCGACCGGGATGACCACCACCCGCAGCTGCACGACCAGCCACAGCAGCAGGGCCAGCGCAGCGGCGATGACGAGGAACCGCCACGCGATGTCGGAGATGACGCGCAACGGCATCGGCACGCGGTCCGCCGCGGGTTCGGCCGTCGTCCGCAGGGGCGCCGTCGTCGGCTGCGGGGCAGGGACGGGCGCCGGCGGTGCGGGTTCGTCGCTCACGGGCGGAACGGTATCGGGAGTGATCGCCGGCCGGCGCCGATCATGGCAAGCACCGATGCATTCGTGTTGGTTATGGGCGGCCATCTGTGATGTGCCGGGATGCCCGACCGGTCACGCAGACCAGAACAACACTCGTGTAGTTGACCTTCGAACGTTGCCTGATGGCGCCATTCGAGTAGTACTGGACACATGCGGTGACGAACGTGGTCGAAGTTGTGCGCCGCACTCCTCCGGATGGAGCAGTGGGCGACGAAGGAGCTGCTGGTCGGACCCGTACCGCCGGGCGTGTCGCGGTACGCCGCCATTCGATGCATCCCGGAGCTGTCGGCGGTCACCGGCGGCGCCCAAACGTCTGGCGGCCTCCGGGGATACGGCCTCCGTCGAGTGGTCGTGGGCAAGATCCGGATGCGGTGCGAACACGGCCGGGTCGCGGGACCGGGGTGGGTGGCCACTCGAACGAGCGGACCAGGGCAAATCTGCTGTAACGACCGCGTCCTGCCCGTTTCCCCACCTCGGGTGACCCCGTTGTGGGTGTGAGTGCGGCAAACGGAGCAACGGCACAGGGCCGAGCAGTCGATCCGGCAGGGCGCACTTGCAGACGACGGAGGTGACACGTGACCGACCTCGCCATTGGTCAGGACCGCTGGACGGGCTCCCGCTACGAGTGGGAGCGCGATCAGGACGGCCGGCACGCCCTCGACGAGGATGCCCTGCTGACGCCGATCTTCCACGCGCTCCGCCGCGGTGGATGGCAGGAGCGCCAGCACGAGCCGGCCGCCGCGCGCCGCGTCGGCGGGCAGCGCTTCGACCCGCTCACCGAGTTCCGCCGCGACCCGCTCACCGCGCCGATCCCGGTGCAGGCGATGTCCGCGACCACGCTCCCGGAGCCGTCGTCGCGGCGGCAGGGACACCTGCGACCCGTCGACCCGCTGACCGACTCGGGTCGGCACCGCCGCATCGGCGAGTCCTGGGGCCGGTGATGATCGGCTGGTTATGACGCCCCTCGCCACGAGGGGGCAGGACCCCGTGCCAAGACCGCTGGGGAGCGGGTCGCGGTACGGGATGGACGAGGGCCGGCGCCCACGGTGGACACCTCGACACCGTGGGGCCGGCCTTCCGTGTGTCCGGGGTGCAGTCCCGGGGTGCAGTCCCCGGGGTGCAGCAGTGTCAGCAAAGCCACTTTCAGGACCGAATCCGTCCTGAAAGTGGCTTTGCTGACAACCCCCGCGCTCAGCTGTGCAGGCGGGCTGCCGATGCGCGTAGTTTCGCCGTCGTCTCCCTGCGGTCGACGCGCGTGGGTTCGCGGTCGGCGAGCACCTGCTCACCCGCCACCCACACGTCGCGAACCAGCCGCGATCCGCCGGCCCACACGAGGTTGGACAGCAGTTGAGCGTCGTCGTCGGGGTCGACGAACGCCGAGTCCGCGAGCTCGATGTGCACCAGGTCGGCCCACCGCCCGGCCTCCAGGACGCCGATGTCGGTGCGCCCGATCGCGGCCGCGCCATCGCGCGTGGCCATGAGCACCAGCTCGGCGGCGGTCAGTGCGGCGGCGTCGCCGGCGCTCACCCGGGCCAGCAGTCCGGCCAGCCGGGCCTCGGCCCAGAGATCCAGGTCGTCGCCGGACGCGGGCCCGTCGGTGCCCAGGCCGACCCGCACACCGGCGCGCCGCAGCGCCGTGGTCCGGGCGATGCCTGCGGCGAGCTTGGCGTTCGAGCCGGGGCAGTGCGCCACTGCCGCACCGCGCGCGCCGAGCAGGGCGACGTCGGAGTCGGAGAGCTGGACGGCGTGCGCGGCCAGCAGCCGCCCGTGGAGCAGCCCGACCTCGTCGAGCAGCGCCGGCACCGAACCGTGCGCCGCCCGCTGCGCCAGATCCTCCTGCGCCGATTCGGCGACGTGGATGTGCACCAGCGCGTCACGGGCCTGCGCGTGCTCGGCGACCGACGCGAGCGCCGCGACGGGCAGCGTGTACGCCGCGTGCGGCCCGTACCCGAGCTCGATCCGGTCGCCAGGCCCGGACCGGAGGCCGTGCGCGTCGATCCGTTCCGACACCTCGTCGCGGAGCTGCTCCCAGGTGCCGAGCCGGTCCCAGCCCGGGGCGGCGATGATGCCCGGCGTCAGCACGACCCTGGAGCCGACGTCCAGCACCGCGCCGAGCACGGCGTCGATGAAGAAGTACATCTCCACGCTGGTGGTGGTGCCGCCGCGCAGCATCTCGACGCAGCCCGCGACCATCCCGGTGTGGACGTCGTCGGCGCCGAGCCGGCTCTCCGCCGGCCAGATCACCTCCTGCAGCCACCGCATCAACGGGAGGTCACCGCCGAGTCCGCGCAGCATCGTCATCGGCGTGTGTGCGTGGGTGTTCACCAGACCGGGCATGAGCAGACCCGGCAGCGCGACGGTCGCGCCGTCGGCCGGTGGCGCGTCGGCGAGCGGTCCGACGCGCACGATCCGCCCGTCCCCGTCGATGTCGATCGCGGCGTCGCGCAGCACGGAGCAGGCGGCGTCGCAGGTCAGGACGATGGGTGCGGTGATCCTCATCGACGGTCGAGCAGGGACCGCAGCGAGCGGAACGGGGGCAGCCAGGCACCGCCGTCGGGCAGCGTGTCGAGGGTGATGCGCGGCAGCGGCTCGCGGAACACGCCGTCGATGTCCTCGAGGTCGACGAACTCGATCAGCTCGGACTGCAGCGCGAAGGTGGCGTACTCGCGGAACCCGATGACGGTGATCCCGATGCCCTTGGCGTGCAGCGCCTCGAGCGGCTCGCGGAAGGCGCGGCCGTCCCCGGAGGCCACGACCACGTGTCGCAGTGAGCCTTCGCCCATCCGCAGGTCGATGTGGCCGAGCATGTCCTCGTCGACGTCGGAGTCGTCGGTGATCTTCGGCTTGGCGAACACCGCGAAACCGACGTTGCGCAGCGCTTCGACCCACGGCCGCACGACCTCGGTGCTGCCGGGCACCACGTTGGTGAAGACGGTGGCCTCGGCGACCGCTTCGTCACCGGCCTTGTCGAGCAGCCAGCGACCGACCGCGTCGAATCGCGGTCGGTAGGCCGCCGTCGGCCGGGCCCCGAGCAGTGACCCGAGGCTCATGTCCATGTTGGGTGCGTCCCAGACCAGCAGGAAGCGGGGCTGTGGACCGGTCGGGAGCATGTCAGGACCCTACTGGACTACCGTCTCGTCGATGATCGACGAACCCGCGCCGCGCGTGATCTCCGACATGGAGGCCAACGACGTCGCATCCCGTGAGGCCGGGGTGCGGGTGCTGGCGGTCGGGCCCGGCACGGCCCGGGCGGCGCTGGTCGTCGAGCCGCGCCACCTCAACGGCCACGGCATCTGCCACGGCGGCTACCTCTTCCTGCTCGCCGACACCGCGTTCGCGTTCGCCTGCAACGGTCACGGGGTGCCCGCGGTGGCGGCCGGCGGCGACATCACGTTCCTGCGGCCCGTCGCTGCCGGGGTCGAGCTGGTGGCGGACGCGGTGGAGCGCGCGCTGGTCGGCCGGAGCGGGCTGTACGACGTCACGGTGCGGGCCGGTTCGGACGCCGACGCGGTGGTCGTCGCGGAGTTCCGTGGCCGCTCCCGTCAGGTGCCCGGGATGCCGGCACCGGGCTGACCGGTGCCGGCGCCGAACGGCAGCTTCGGACCGGCAGCTTCAGCCCGTGGCAGTGGCCGAGAACACCGCGGGTTCGGGCGTCCGCGCGGCCCTGAACAGCGCGAACGCGGACGTGATGTGCAGAGCGAGCAGCAGCGGCACGTCGACCGTCGGGATGAGCACGAGCGGGAGCTCGGTGTTCCACTGGCCGAGCGGTGCGGCGTCGAGCAGCTGGAATCCGGAGAGCGCGCCGAGGGTCAGTGCCACGACGAGGTCGGTGATGCCGAACGCGGTGAACCACAAGGCCGCGCGGCGCCCCGTTCCCTGTGCGAGCCGACGCGCGATCCGCGGCGCCGCGATGCCGGCTGCGATGTCGCCGAGCCCTGCGGGCAGGGCGAACATCACCGGTAGGTGGCCGAGAGCCATGGCGAGCAGGAAGGCCACCCCGGCCACGCGGAACGCGTGCGGGTAGATCAGCCGGCTCGTCATGCCCGGAGCCGCCAGTGCGCGCGCCACCGATGGGATGCGGAACAGCACCAGCAGCGTGACCAGGGATCCGAACACCGCGATCGGCAGCCACGGCAGCGTGCGATAGCCGCCGTTGCCCGCGATCACCGCGCTGGTGATGAACCAGCCGCCGAGCAGGACGGCCGCAGCCCCGGCGAGCAGCGCCGCTCGGCGCGCGCCCAGGCCGGCGCGTCGGGCTCCGCCGTACAGCGCCACGCAGGTGAGGGCCAGGGTCCCGGCGACACCGGCGATGGTGATCGCCCAGAGATAGGCAGGTGGGTTGTACATCACGTCCTCCAGTTGATAGGTATCAACCAGATAGTATTTATAAGTTAGTATCTGTCAACTAGTATCGTGGGGTGATGACCCGGAACGTCCGCACCTACGACCACTTCTGCACGGTCGCGCGCGCCCTGGAGAGCGTCGGCGACCGCTGGAGCATGCTGGTGATCCGCGACCTGCTCACGGGCGCCAAGCGGTTCACCGACCTGACGGTCCGGCTGGGCGGGATCACGCCCAAGACGCTCAGCCAGCGATTGCGCGAACTCGACGACGCCGGGTTGCTGACCGTCGACCGCGAGCCGGGCCGCCGGGAGGTCTGGTACCGCCTGACGCCCGCCGGGGCTGATCTCGAACCGGTCATCGACGCGCTGAACTGGTGGGGGCTGCGCCACGCCTGGCGCCTCCCGCGGCCCGGCGAGCCGGTGCACGCCGAGCACCTGCTCCGGGCCGTCGTTCAGGCCATCGAGCACGCCGCCGACCACGAGCCGGCGCGGTGGCACTTCCGGCTCGACGGGGCGGACTACCTCGTCGACAGCGACGGCCACCACTGGACACTGACGGCCGACAGCCCGCCGCCGGCCGACGTCACGATCACCGCGACCACCGAGTCACTGATGGCCCACATCTTCGCCGACCCGGCGGTCGACATCGACGTCGCGGGCGACACCGAGCCGGTCCGCCGGTTCCGCCACTTGATCAGGACCGCGGCGACCGTCGTGCCTCCGCTCGACCCGGCGACCGGCGGTCAGGCCTCGCCGGGCTGGAGGTAGGCAGGCCGCTGGTGGGGGTCGGGTTCGTCGTAGTACCGGTGGTAGACGGGGGTGAGCCCGCCCGAGACCGGTGGCACGATCCAGCTCCAGTCCGCGGGGCAGCGCCTACCGGCCTTCTCCTCCTTGGCCACGTGGGTGAGGAACCGTTGCGACTCGGAGTGGTGATCAGCCATCGTGACGCCGGCCTCGTCGAAGGAGTGCTGCACCGCGCGCACCATCTCCACCATCGCGCGGTCGCGCCACAGGGTGCGCTCGGAGCTGGTGTCGAGCCCGAGGCGCTGCGCGACCACGGGCAGCAGGTCATAGCGGTCGGTGTCGATCAGGTTGCGGGCGCCGATCTCGGTGCCCAGGTACCAGCCGTTGAACGGCGCCGCGGGGTAGGTGACCCCGCCCACGACCAGCGGCATGTTGCTGATGGCGGGCACGGCGTGCCAGCGCAGCCGCAGCTCGGCGAACCACGGGTGGTCGGGGTGGCTCAGCGGCACCTCGAGCACCGCGTCGGACGGGATGCGGAACATCTCGGGCTTGCCGTGCCCGGCCGAGATCAGCAGCGGGAGCACGTCGAACCGGCCGGCCGGGGACGGGCGCTGCCAACCGAGCGCGACGACCTGGTCGGTGAACTCGGCGTAGCGGCCGTCGCCGCGGACCTCACCGGACTCGGTGCGGTGCCCGGCGTAGCGGATGAGCTGGTCGTTGTGGATCCGCGGGCCCGGCCGCCCGGGCCGGTCCGGGGCGAACACCGTGATCGTGGACCGGATGCGACCGCCGCGGGTGGCCTCGCGCAGGTGCTCGACGCACCCCTCCGCGACGTCGACGGGCGACGAGACGTGCCGCAGGTCGCGGATGTGCAGGCTCTTCCAGTACAGCCGGCCGATGCAGCGGGCGGCATTGCGCCACGCGACCCGCGCGCCGAAGGTCAGCTCGTCGAGCGTGTGGGTGTAGCAGCCGGTCTCGTCGATCTCGAGGTTGACCTCACGCAGCCGCTGCTCGAACGGTGTGTCGGCGCCGGACTCCGCGTAGAACTGCTCGAGGAAGTCGAGGGCTTCCTCGCGGTCGACGGGCTTGGCAGCCGCAGGTGCACTGGTGGCGGCCGCGTGGTCGACGGGACAGCGCTGAACGGGGAGCTCGGTCGACGAGGCGATGGTCGACGTCACGCAGTTCCTCTCACCACGCGGCTCCGCGGGGTGCCGGCGACCCGATCGGTGGACGCTGGGGTCGTCCTGGTCACTCGTCACCTCCACGGGGGTCCGCTCGTTACCCGTCAGGGGCCATCGACGTTCCTACACGGCCCCCATCGAGCGACGCCATCCACCTCGTTACGCAACGGTGACTCACCAGTTCGGGTGCGTGAGGATCCGCCGCTCGCCCGCTGACGCGCTGTACTCACCGTGACACCGCAGGTCGCGGGCTTGTCAGTGGGTGTCCTCGGCGCGGGCTTCTGGAGCAACGCGTGTGCCGTTCGGAGCAGCGGCGGGCGCAACGGGCCGGAGCGCGATGCGCCAGAGCGACGTCCACATGCGACGAGTGTCAGCTGGTCCTTCGGTAGATCAGATCGTGGATCTCGCGCCCCTCACGAACGGCCCGTTCCTCGAACTTCGTGACGGGCCGCCAGTCCGGTCGTGGTGTCCATCGACCCGCACCGGCGGTGTTGACCAGCCCGTCCGCCGCTTCGCACACGGTGCGCATCTGTTCGGCGTAGTCGAGCCAGTCGGTGGCCAGGTGCAGGGTGGCGTCCGGGGCGAGCCGGGAGGCCGCGAGCGCGACGAACTCGGGCTGGACGAGCCGGCGCTTGCGGTGCTTGCGCTTCGGCCACGGGTCGGGGAACCAGATCCGCAGGCCGGCGAGCGAGGCGGCCGGCACGCGCTCGCGCAGCAGCGCCACGGCGTCGCCCTGCAGCAGCGCGATGTTGCGCAGGTCGGCGGCCGCGATGCGGATGAGCAGGTGACCGAGACCGGGTTCGAACACCTCGGCGGCGAGGTGGTCGATGTCGGGTTCGGCCGCGGCGAGCGCAGCGCTGGCCTCGCCCATGCCCGAGCCGATCTCCAGGATCAGCGGCGCGGTGCGGCCGAACCAGGCGGCCGGGTCGTAGGGCTCCGAACCGTCGAGCAGGGCGTCGATCTCGTGGCCGAACTGCGGCCACCAGCGGTCCCACGCGTTCTGCTGGCCCTCGGTGAGGCGGGCCCGGTGGTGGACGAAGCTCGTGATCTCGCGATGTGAAGAGGCCGATCCGGACACCCGGCGAGCCTCCCACAGCACGTGGGTTTCGCCGTTCGGGCCCGCCGGTGGTGGTCCGCGTGCGACGCTGCGCCGATGACCGACCGCTACGCCGACGCCGTGCGGGCACGGCGCGCGGAGCTCCGCGCCGAGCGGGCGGCGCTCGCCGGCAGCCACCGCGTCGAGCTGCGCACCGAGCTGGCACTGGCCCGGATCGCGGTCACCGACCTGGTGGCCACCGCGTTGCGGCAGCTCACGCGGGAGGCCCGCGATCGCGTCGCCTGCGCCGACCGGGTCGGACGTGAGCGCATCCCGGCCGACGTCGCCACGGCGGTCGCCGCCCTCGCCGCTGTCGTCGACGCCGAGCTGAGCGGCGAACTCGCTCCGGCGCTGCGCCGGATCGCGGGGAGCCGCGCGCTCGAGATGCCCGACGGCTGGCCCGCCGTACCGGCCGGCCGCCCACCGCTCGTCGACGACGCGTTCGCCCGCCCGCGCACCCCGCTGCTGGCCGGCGCGCTGGAGGGCATCACGGTGTGGCGCACCGCGCTCGTCCCGGTCGCGGCGCTGCCGCTGCTCGGCCTGCCCGTGCTGGGTGGTCCGGCGCTGGCACCGCTGGCGATCGGCACGGCCACGGCGGCGCTCGTCGTAGCCGTCCGGCACCGGCGGGCGCAGGTCGAGCGGGCAGCGCTGGCGCGAGCCGTCGACGAGGCCGTCGCCACCGCACGGGCCCTGCTCGACGCCGACACCGGTCGCAGGCTGCTGGAGCTGGAGCGCTCCGCGGGCGCCGAGCTCGACCACGCGGTGCTGCGCCGGCGGGCCGTGGTGGAGACGGAGCTGCGCGAGCTGTCCCCGGTGGGGTCCGATGTCTGAGCTGCGACCCGATCCTCGCAGGCCAGGGGATGTGCCGGACGAGCCCGACCCGTGGCGCCCTGCCGTGGCCGGCGGCCTCGACACCGACGGCGACGGGGTTGCCGACACGACCGTCGTCGACGACGGCGCCGATCTGCTCGTCGCCACCGACCTGGACGGCGACGGCATCGCCGACCAGGTGCTCCGCATGGTCGCCGACGGCACGGTGCGCACGGTCGAACTGCTGCCCGACACCGATCCGGAAACCCCGGGCTGGCCGCAAGTCCCCCAGTAGGTTGGTGGACATGCGTGACATCGACGCCGAGTTCACGGCACTACCCCTCACCGCGCTGGCCGACGCGGCGCTCACCCGGGCGCGGCAGCTCGGCGCCCAGCACGCCGACCTGCGCGTGGAACGCCTGGTCGGACAGTCGATCAACCTGCGCGACGGCGCCGTCACCGGTGTGTCCGACTCGGTGACGATCGGCCTGGCCGTGCGGGTGATCGTCGACGGGGTGTGGGGGTTCGCGTCACACGTCGAGCTGACCCCCGAACGGGCGGCCGCGACCGCGGAGCAGGCCGTGGCGGTGGCACGGACCCTCGCGCCGGTGGCGATCGAGCGGGTGGAGCGGGCCGACGAGCCGGTGCACGCCGGCGTCACGTGGGTGTCGGCGTACGACATCGACCCGTTCACGGTGCCGGCCCGCGACAAGGTCGAGCTGCTCGCCGAGTGGTCGCAGCAGCTGCTGGCCACCGACGGCGTCGACCACGTCAGCGCCGATCTCGGGCAGGTCAAGGAGAACAAGTTCTACGCCGATCTCGCCGGCACCTCGACCGTCCAGCAGCGGGTGCGGCTCGCGCCCGCCCTGAACGCGACGGCGGTCGACCGGGCAGCGGGCCGGTTCGAGACGATGCGCACGCTCGCCCCGCCCGTCGGCCGCGGATGGGAGTACCTGACCGGCACCGGCTGGGACTGGGCGGCCGAGCTCGCGCAGCTGCCCGACCTGCTGCGGGAGAAGACGAAGGCGCCCAGCGTCACGGCGGGCCCCACGGATCTGGTCATCGACCCGACGAACCTCTGGCTCACGATCCACGAGTCGATCGGCCACGCCACCGAGTACGACCGCGCCATCGGCTACGAGGCCGCCTACGCCGGCACCAGCTTCGCCACCCCCGACAAGCTCGGCACCCTGCAGTACGGGACGCCGTTCATGCACGTCACCGGCGACCGCACCATCGAGCACGGCCTGTCCACCATCGGCTTCGACGACGACGGCGTCGCGACCGGGCAGTGGGACCTCGTCAAGGACGGGGTGCTCGTCGGCTACCAGCTCGACCGCACTTTCGCGCCCCGGCTGGGCCTGGAGCGCTCCAACGGCTGCGCCTTCGCCGACTCCCCGCACCACGTACCCATCCAGCGGATGGCCAACGTGTCGCTGCAACCCGATCCCGGCCGCGACACCAGCACCGACGAGCTGATCGCCGGCGTCGAGCACGGCATCTACGTCGTCGGCGACAAGTCGTGGTCCATCGACATGCAGCGCTACAACTTCCAGTTCACCGGCCAGCGCTTCTTCAAGATCGAGAACGGCGAGCTGGCCGGGCAGCTGCGCGACGTCGCCTACCAGGCCACCACCACCGACTTCTGGGGCGCGATGGACGCCGTCGGCGGGTCGTCGACGTGGCGGCTGGGCGGGGCGATGAACTGCGGCAAGGCGCAGCCGGGGCAGGTCGCCGCGGTCAGCCACGGCTGCCCGTCCGCGCGGTTCCGCGGGATCAACGTGCTCAACACGCAGGAGGAGGGCCAGTGAGTTCCGTCATGCGACCGCAGGAGGTCGTCGAGCGCACCCTGGCCGCCGCGGTCGGCCTGGCCGGCTGCGTGGTGCTGGTGCGCGAGTCGAGCGAGGCCAACCTGCGCTGGGCGAACTCGACCATGACGACGAACGGGCTGGCGACGTCCGCGAGCGTCACCGTCGTGGCGCTGGTGGAGGTCGACAGCGGCACGGCGGCCGGCACCGTCAGCTCCAGCGCGTCGATCACCGATCCGGTGCAGCTCCACGACCTGGTGGCGGCCGCCGAGCTGTCGGCCCGCGGCGCCGGACCGGCGGAGGACGCGATGCCGCTGGTCGAGCCCGGTGCCGACGACCCGACGTGGGATCAGCCCGGCGCGGCCACCACGATCGGCGTCTTCGAGAAGCTCGCGGCCGGACTGCCGGACGCGTTCGCCGGCGAGCACCGTCACTACGGCTTCGCCTCCCACGAGCTGATGACGGTGTGGCTGGGCACCTCCGCCGGAGTGCGCCGGCGCTGGGTGCAGCCGACCGGCTCGGTGGAGCTGAACGTGAAGACGGCCGACCTGTCGTCGTCGGCGTGGACGGGCGCGTCGACGGCCGATTTCACCGACGTCGACGTCACGGCGCTGGCGGCGGACGCCGCGCGCCGGCTCGACTGGGGCACGCGCAAGGTGGCGCTGCCGGCCGGTCGCTACGAGACGTTGCTGCCGCCGTCCGCCGTCGCCGACCTGATGATCTACCTGTCGTGGTCGATGGGTGGCCGGTCGGCGCAGGAGGGGCAGAGCGCGCTGGCCGGGCCGGACGGGCCGCGGGTCGGGGAGCGCCTCACCGACCTGCCGATGACGCTGTACAGCGACCCGGCCGCTGCGGGGATGGAGTCCGAGCCGTTCCTCACGATCGGGCGCTCCGGCGAGGGCGCGTCGGTGTTCGACAACGGGAGCCCCACCCGGCGGGTCGACTGGGTGCGCGAGGGTGTGGTCGGCGAGCTGCAGTACTCGCGCGCCGAGGCCGCCCGGTACGACACCGCGTTCACCCCGGGCGGGGAGAACCTGCTGCTCACAGGCGGTTCCGCGGCGTCGCTCGAGGAGATGGTGGCGCGCACCGAGCGAGGTCTGTTGCTGACCACACTGTGGTACATCCGCCCGGTCGACCCGACCACGCTGCTGCTCACCGGCCTCACCCGCGACGGCGTCTACCTGGTGGAGAACGGCGAGGTCACCGCCGAGGTGGACCACAACTTCCGGTTCAACTACTCCCCGCTGGACGTGCTGCGCCGGGCCACCGAGGTGGGCGCCACGCAGCGGACCCTGCCGCGGGAGTGGAAGGACTGGTTCACGCGGGCGGCCATGCCGCCGGTGCGGGTGCCGGAGTTCAACATGTCGTCGGTGTCGCTGGGCCGCTAGCGGCAGCCAGGTTTGCTTGATCGACGCCCCCGGCTCGGCGGCGCCCTGGCTGCCCGACGAGGCCGCCCGCGCGGCACACCCGACCGCTGAGTGCTTCGCGTCTACGTTGCGCCGGGTAGCCAGCTCGCCGGCGTCGGCCGCGCGATGCTCTCGCATCTCGCGACGCACCTCGCGGCTGCGGGCATGCACCGCTTGGTCATCGGTGTGCTCTCGGTGAACGCGCCGGCTCGGGCCTTCTACGAACGCGTCGGCGGCCACGTCCTCGGGCAGCGCACCTACGACGACGAGGGAGTCGAGCTCGCCGAGACCGTCTACGTCTGGGAGGGTGCACCGCGCTATTCCGGTTGACCGCTGCCACGGTCGCCGGTCGGATGAGCTCCGTGGTCGAGCGGGCGGTCTACCTCATCACCGGCATCCAGGCGGCCGGCAAGTCGTCCGTGGCGCAGGCGTTGGCCGAGCGGCTCGACGGGCCGACCGTGCACGTGCACGGCGACACGTTCCGCCGCTGGGTGGTCAACGGGCGCGCCGAGATGACGCCCGACCCGAGCCTGGAGGCGGTGCGGCAGCTGCGGTTGCGGTACGCGCTGACCGCGGCGACCTGCGACGCCTACGCCGATGCCGGCTTCACCGTGGTCGCCCAGGACGTCGTGCTCGGCCCGCACCTCGCGGAGCTGGTGGCAGCGGTGCGGACCCGGCCGCTGCACGTCGTCGTGCTGGCGCCGCGCCCCGACGTCGTGCTGGCCAGGGAGGCGGCCCGCAGCAAGGACGCCTACGACGAGTGGACGGTCGAGGCGCTCGACCGCGGGCTGCGCAGCGAGACGCCGCGGATCGGGATGTGGCTCGACACGTCGGAGCTGTCCGTCGCGCAGACGGTCGCGGAGATCCTGCGGCGGACCGGCGGGCCGGAACCTGATCGACCGGCCGCCTACGGTGAGTTCCGTGACGGAGATCGACGAGTACGGCCGCCCGCTTCCCGAGACGGCCGCTGACGAGGTCGCGACGCTGCTGGGATTCCTGGACTTCCAGCGCGCGACACTGGCGTGGAAGTGCGGCGGGCTCGACGCCGCTGGGCTGCAGGCCACCGTCGGGGTGTCGACGATGACGCTGGGCGGGCTGCTCAAGCACATGGCACTCGTCGAGGACGACTGGTTCCAGAGCGACCTGCTGGACCGCCCCATGCCGGAGCCGTGGGCGAGCGTGGACTGGACGGCCGACCGGGACTGGGAGTGGCACTCGGCCCCCGCCGACACCCCGGACGAGCTGCACGCGCTGTGGACGGAAGCGGTGGAGCGCTCACGCGCCGCCACGGCGGAGGCGCTCGCGGCCGGCGGTCTCGACCGTCCCGCCCAGCGGCCGTGGCCGGACGGGCGGCCGCCGAGCCTGCGCTGGATCCTGTGCCACATGATCGAGGAGTACGCGCGGCACAACGGCCACGCGGACCTCATCCGGGAAGCCGTGGACGGCGCAACCGGTGAGTGATCAAACACACGCTGTCGGTGAACGGCACCCGGTCGGTGGCATATTCGTGCATTCCGCAAGGAACTGGCCACTCGCCGTGGCCGGGTCGGCCACCCGGCGCAGTACGGCGTGGCGGTCCACACCACCGTCGCTGCGATGCCGTTGACTGGATCGACGCCCGAGAGTCGGGCGCAACGAGAGGGGCATCGCGTGTCCTACGAGGTGGTCAGCGCCTACACCTTGCTCATCGGCGACGCCGACGGGCCGGTCGTGACCGTCCACCAGACGGCCGACGACGCCTGGCGAGTCCTTGATCGCGAGGTCAGGGCCCGGTCCTGGATGCGTCCCCGGCCGCGCCGGCGCACCGATCCCGACGCCGTCAGCAGGCTGGCCAACGCCTGGCGCGACGTCGATCCGGAGACCCGCTACTGGAACGTCACCGTCCACCGGCTGCCGATCCCGGTGCCGGAGATCGCCCGGGTCCGCTACCAGGCGGCGTCCTGACGCAGCGACCGGCGGTCAACCCCGGTCGGCGATCTCCCGCATGCGGTCGAGCAACTGCTCCACCGGCAGGTCGGGGGGCAGTGGGGTGCCGGCGAGCGTGCGCAGGTAGAGGCCGTCGCCGATGAGCTGGGCAAGCAGGGCGAGCACGGGGTCCCCCAGGTCGGCGCACAGCGCGGCGTAGCCGTCGGCGTCCACGGCGGCCAGCGCGGCGCGGGCCGAGCGGCCGGCCGGTGAGCCGTCGGCGAGCCGCAGGGCGGCCAGGTAGGTGCGCGCCAGCCCGCGGGACGCGTGACCGGGCGCGGACGTGCGCACGTAGTACTCGACGGATCCCTCCGGCGCCGTGCGGATGGCCTCGGCGTCGGCGGCGCTGCGGTCACGTAGGCGCGCCAGCAGGCCTTCGGCCAGCGCGTCCTTGGACGCGAAGTGGTAGAGCAGCCCGCCCTTGGAGACCTCCGCGGCCGCGGCGACCGCCTCGAGGGTGACGGCTGCGCTGCCCTTCTCGATCAGCAACGTCTCGTACGCGTCGAGCACGCGGTCTCGGGCACCAGCCACGTTCAGAGCCTAGTAGGCCGTCGCAGCTAAAACGCGGGCCCTGGCGACGCCCAGGCACGCACCTCGCCGCGTTGGCGAAGCTCGACATACAACCCGGTATGCCTGCGCTCCGCCGCCTTGCGATGCACGCACCTGGACGCCGCCCCGACCCACGTTTTAGCTGCGACGACCTACTAGTGCGGTGACGGGAATAACCCAGAGGTCTATACCGTCTGGACGGTACAGTAACGGAGTACCTGCACGACAGACAGAGGAACGTCAGCGATGCCCGCCACCCTGCCCGCCTTCCGCCCGGTCACCGGCCCACCCGCCACCGCGGGTCTGCGGTCGTGGATCGGTCTCGCGGTGCTCGTCCTGCCCACACTGCTCGTCGCGATCGACACCACCGTGCTCTCGGTCGCGCTGCCCGCCATCGGCGCGGCGCTGGGCCCGTCGGCCACCGAGCTGCTGTGGATCGTCGACGTCTACCCGCTGGTGCTCGCCGGGCTGCTGGTCACGATGGGCACCGTCGGCGACCGCATCGGCCGCCGCCGGCTGCTCACGATCGGTGCCGCCGGCTTCGGCGCCGTCTCGTTCGTGGCCGCTTTCGCCACCGCCGGCCCGCAGCTGCTCGCCGCCCGCGTGCTGCTCGGGTTCTTCGGCGCCATGCTCATGCCGGCCACGCTGGCCCTGCTCCACGGGCTGTTCGCCGACCCCGTCCAGCGCCGGTTCGCCGTCGCCGTCTGGGCGTCCGGGTTCGCCGCCGGTGCCGCGGCAGGCCCGCTCGTCGGCGGGGTGCTCCTCGAGCACTTCTGGTGGGGCTCGGTGTTCCTCGTGAACGTGCCGGTGCTCGCCCTGCTGCTGGTGGCGCTGCCGCTGGTGGTCCGCGAGTCGCGCAATCCGGCGGCCGGCCGTGTCGACGGGATCGGTGTCGTCCTGTCGCTGCTGGCCATGACCCCGACGGTCCTGGCGATCAAGCTGGTGGCGCACGACGGTCCGACGATCACCGCCGGGATCGCGCTGGCGATCGGCTCTGCGGCCGCGGTCGCGTTCGTCCAGCGAGCACGTGCTCGCCTCGCGGCAGGCGAGGAGCCGATCCTCGACGTGACGCTGTTCCGCTCGCCGGTGCTGCGGCTGTCGGCCATCGCGAACGCCACGAGCATGTTCGGCTACACCGGCATGCTGTTCTTCTCCGCGCAGTACCTCACGCTCGTCGTCGGGCTCTCCCCGATGGCCACGGGCATGGTGCTGCTGCCGGGGTTCGTCATCACGATCGTCGCCGGCATCGCGGCCAGCGCGCTGGCCCGCTGGTTCCGCATCGGTGTGCTCGTCCCGATCGGACTGACCACGGCGGCCGCGGGCCTGGCCGTCTCGGCGTTGCTGACCGGCACGTCGATCGGGCTCATGGTGCTGGCGTCCGTGCTGTACGGAGCGGGCATCGGGCTGTCGGAGACGCTCACCAACGACGCGATCCTCTCGGCCGCCCCGCCCGCCCGTGCCGGCTCGGCGTCCGCGGTCTCGGAGACCGCGTACGAGATCGGCGCGGTGCTCGGCACGGCCGTGCTCGGCAGCGTGCTGTCGGCGGTGTACTCCGCGTCGGTCGCCGCCCCGGCGGGTCCGGCGCACGAGACCCTCGGCGGCGCCGTCGCGACCGCTGCCGGCCTGCCCGCCGACGCGGGCGCGGCCCTGCTCGACTCGGCCCGCACCGCGTTCGTCACCGGCATCACGGCAGCGTCCGCGCTGGGTGCGGTCGTGCTGCTCGCGGTCGCGACGCTCGTCGCGGTGGGATTGCGCAACCGCTGACCCGTGCCAGGATCGCCACCATGCGGATCCGACTGCAGCTGCAGGCCACCGGCGGCAACACCACCGGGTTCGAGATCCCCGACTCCGTCGTGGACGAGCTCGGTGGTGGCCGCCGCCCGGCGGTCACCGCCTCGGTGCCCGGGCACACCTGGCGCACCTCGATCGCCCGCTACGGCGACAGCTCCTGGCTCGGCGTGAGCGCCGCCAACCGGGCGGCGTCCGGGCTCACCGCGGGGGACGAGGTCGAGCTCGACGTGGAGCTCGACACCGCGCCGCGCGAGATCACCGTGCCCGACGACCTCGCCGCCGCGCTGGCCGTGGAACCGGCCGCGCAGGCGGCGTACGGCGCGCTGTCGTACTCGAACCAGCGCCGCATCGTCGAGGGGATCGAGGGCGCCAAGACCGCGCCGACGCGGGAGCGCCGGGTGGCGAAGGCCGTCGCCGACCTGCTCAGTTAGCGGCGCGATTGCCCTGGTCGGGGTGCGTGCGGTCGTACTCGCGCTCCGCCAGCCGCTCGCTGACGTGCTCGTGGATCTCGTCGGCCTTGCGGGCCGCGCGCACCCGCAGCAGCACCAGCATGGAGACGCCGTACGCGATCCCCAGCGTCAGGAGTACCACGCCGAGCTTGACGACGAACGTCTGCACGACGTTGCCCGTGTCGACGTGGATCGCGGAGATGATCGCCAACACGCCCAGCGTGATGAGCAGGAACAGCACGAACAGCAGCAGGTTCAGCGACCGGGTGACCGAGCGGTCGTGGAAGACCTCTTCCAGGAACGGCTCGCCGGCCCGCATCAGCACGGTGCCGACGGCGAGCGTCAGCACGACGGAGATGAACACCAGGGTGAGGTACTGCGCGGTGTCAGTCATCGTGCCTCCCGACCGAAGGACCCTTGCGATCAGAAGACTACGTGGGGTCACCGCTTCCTGCGAACCGCTGACGGCGTGCCGCGTCACACGTTCCGGGTGATCGTCTCGTCGCGGCCGGGGCCGACACCGATCGCGCTCACCGGCGCGCCGGTCAGCTCCTCGATCCGCTCGACGTACGCGCGGGCGTTCGCCGGCAGCTCGCTGAACTCGCGGCAGGCCGAGATGTCCTCGAACCAGCCCGGCAGCTCCTCGTAGACGGGCACGGCGTGGTGCACGTCGGTCTGCGTCATCGGCATGTCGTCGACGCGGCGACCGTCGATCTCGTAGCCCACGCAGACCGGCACCGTCTCCAGCCCGGAGAGCACGTCGAGCTTGGTGAGGAAGAAGTCGGTGATGCCGTTGACGCGCACGGCGTAGCGGCCGATGACGGCGTCGAACCAGCCGCAGCGGCGCGGCCGCCCGGTGGTGACGCCGACCTCGCCGCCCTGCTTGCGCAGGTACTCGCCCATCTCGTCGAGCAGCTCGGTCGGGAACGGGCCGGACCCCACGCGCGTGGTGTAGGCCTTGAGGATCCCGATCACCCGCGTGATCTTGCTGGGGCCGATGCCCGAGCCGACGGCGGCGCCGCCCGCGGTCGGGTTCGAGCTGGTGACGAACGGATACGTGCCGTGGTCGACGTCGAGGAGGGTGCCCTGGGAGCCCTCCAGCAGGATCGTCTCGTCCGCCTCGAGCGCCTTGTTGAGCAGCAGCCGGGTGTCGGCGATCCGGTCGGCGAAGCGGCGGCCGTGGGCGAGCACGGTGTCGACGACCTCGTCGACGTCCAGCGCCCGCCGGTTGTAGACCTTCACCAGCACCTGGTTCTTGAACGCCAGTGCGGCTTCGACCTTCTGGTGCAGGATCTTCTCGTCGAGGATGTCCGCCACGCGGACGCCCACCCTGGCCACCTTGTCCTGGTAGGCGGGCCCGATGCCCCGGCCGGTGGTGCCGATCTTGGCCTTGCCGAGGAAGCGCTCGGTGACTTTGTCGATGGCCACGTGGTACGGCATGATCAAGTGGGCATCGGCCGAGATCAGCAGGCCGCTGGTGTCCACGCCCTTGCCCTCGAGGCCGGCGAGCTCCTGGAGCAGCACCCCGGGATCCACCACCACCCCGTTGCCGATGACGTTCTTCACGCCCGGCGTGAGGATCCCCGAGGGGATGAGGTGCAGGGCGAAGTCCTGGCCGTCGGGGAGCACCACCGTGTGGCCGGCATTGTTGCCGCCCTGGTAGCGCACCACCCACTGCACCTGACCACCGAGGATGTCGGTGGCCTTGCCCTTGCCTTCGTCGCCCCATTGGGCGCCGATCAGCACGATCGCCGGCATGTGAGACTCACTCCAGTCGACAGCAAAACCGCGGGGAGGTTAGCCGATCTCGTGACCTCGATCGACTCGGAAGTCGTGCTGCTGACCTGTGCCCGGACGGCACAGAAGCCGCGGCGGCTCCCGTTCCACGGTAGTCGCCGTCCGTTCGCGCTCCCAGACCTCCCCCACGTGGAGTTGACCACGAGGCCTGATCGGGCGACCGTCGATCCGCTCCTGCGCGAGCGATCCCCGCGCCGGCTCGTCGTCGCGGGCGACGACGCCGATCTCGCCGCCGTCGTCGTGCGCCTGCTGCGCACCGAGCGCCTCGACGTCGAGGTCGCATACGTGCCGGTCGAGCCCACTCCGGCCACCCGGGCCTGGGAGCTGCCGCACGGTCAGGCCGCCGCCGAGCTGGCCACCGCCGGCACCGCGGCGCCCGTCCCGCTGGTGCGCGACGACTCGGGTGGCGTCCTCGTCGGCCGCGGGGAGATCGACGGCCTGATCGGTGAGTGCTGGTGCGACGAACATCTCGTCCTGCGCGGTCGGGCGCCGCGGCTGGTGGTGGTGCCGGGCCCGTCCGGGATCGCGGTGCGGGCCGGGCGCGGCCGCCGTGCGCCGGACGGGCAGGTTCGTGCACTGCCGCCGAAGATCGCGACCGGGCGCGGTTCGGCGATCGGCCGGGCGGTGCAGATCGGCGGCGAGCCGATGACGGTCGTCAGCGACGGGATCGCCCATCCCCGCCCGGTGCCGCGGTGGACGTGGTTCCGGCACACGACGGACCTGCTGCTGGTCCGGCCGTGAAACGGGTCGCCGCGCCAGGACGGCCTGCACTTCCCGTTGGATCGGTGATCGCCTTTCAAGCGGCTTTGGAGTGAGCGGGGGGCTGGGTCGTGCCCGTCGGCGCCGCTCCCATGATCGACACGCGCGAGATGGACATGACGGGGTTTTTGCGCCTCGAAAATCCCCATCAGGTCTCGCGCGTGTCGATCATGGAAGCTGACGAGACCAAGCCGCCCCCCGGGCCCAGTCCAAAGCCGCTTGAAAGGCGACCGGCTGCGGGCGCATCTGGATGGTGCGAACCCGGATCACCGCACACGCGCCCCCTGTCCGGTGATCTCGCCGCGACTGTCGGCGCCTCCGGGTAGGTTCGGCCGCGATGCAGCGGCGCGCCGACGAGACACGGAACGCCTTGGGCGTTCCACCCCGGGGCAACCCCGGGGCGCACCACCTCACTGCGGCACGGCGTCCCGCGTGCGCGGCGCACGTTCGTGCGGTCTGCACGCGGCGGACGGGATCCCAGGTCGTCCCGCGCCGCTGCATCGCAGCTCGGCGGCCGCCGGCGGGTTCAGGTAATTCGTTGATCAAGGGCAAAAGGTCGTCCGCGGAGATCAACAAGCGACCTTTTGCCCTTGATCGACGCCAACCTCGGCGCCCGTGACCCCGTCGCCGACCGCTGTTGCGTCCGCTGCGCTCGGCGGGCCCTGGACCCTCGACGGGCTCGTCGAGCGGTTGGCTCCGCTGCGCGGGTGGCGGTCGCCGGAGGAGGTGGGCGATGTCGTCGCGGTGCTGCTGGGCCGGTGGCGACGCCGGCCGCGGCGTCCGGCGGAGCGGCTCGTCGGCGAGATCGATGCGCTGCTCACGGGTCGTCCCGGCGTGCGCCCACTGCGCCCGGACGAGCCCGGGCCGGGCGAGTTCCGCTGGCCGGTCGCGCCGTGGACAGGGCTGAATGAGCTGGCCGCCGGTCTGGATCTCGACGTCGGCGAGCTGGCGTGGTTCGCCGATCCCGGTGGCTGGCTGCGCAAGGTCCCGGACGGGCCGCTGCAGCACTACCGGCGCCGTTGGACGACGAGCCCGTCGGGTTCACCGCGGCTGCTGGAGTCCCCGGCGCCGCGGCTGGCCGAGCTGCAGCGCCGGGTCGCCCGGAAGGTGCTCGCGCACGTGCCCGTCCATCCGGCGGCGCACGGGTTCGTGCGCGGCCGGTCGCCGTGGACGCTCGCGGCGCTCCACACCGGCCGTCCGATGGTGCTGCGGCTGGACCTGGAGGGCTTCTTCGCGCACGTGACGGGCGCGCGGGTGGCGGGGCTGCTGCGGACGGCCGGCTATCCCGACGCGGTCGCCGACGCGCTGGCCGGGCTGCTGGTCACCGCCACACCGCAGGCGGTGCTGCGCGCGGCACCCGCAACCGGCGATGCCCGCCGCCGGTTGCTCACCCGGCTCGCCGGCCCGCACCTCCCGCAGGGCGCGCCGTCGTCACCGGCGGTGGCGAACCTGCTCGCCCACCGCCTGGACCGGCGCCTGGCCGGCCTCGCCGCCGCCGTCGGCGCAACGTACGGCCGCTATGCCGATGACCTGGTGTTCTCCGGCGACCTGCCGGTCGCCGGCCTCACCTCGCGGGTGGCCGAGATCGCCACCGACGAAGGTTTTCGGCTCCGTGACGAGAAGACCCGGGTGATGCCGGCCCACCGCCGCCAGCGCGTCACCGGCGTGGTCGTGAACACCACCCCGGCCGCGGCCCGCCGCGACTACGACGACCTGCGCGCCCTGCTGCACAACTGCGCGCGCAGCGGCCCGGAGGCGCAGAACCGGGCCGGTCACCCGGCCTTCCGGGAGCACCTGCAAGGGCGCATCGCGTGGGTGTCGACGGGCCGCCCGGCCCGCGCGGAGAAGCTGCGGGAGCTGTTCGCGGCGATCGACTGGTCCTGACGAGGATCAGCGCCGGTTGCGCAGCTTCATCAGGGACCGGCGGGCCTCCTTCGCGACGGCCTTCACCGGGTGCCGCTTCCCGACCATCTCCAGCACCTCGGGCAGGCGGGGATGGTCGAGGCGCCAGACCTCGCGGAGCATGGGGAGTGCGTCCGGGCCGGGAAAGGCGTCGACGGCCACATCGGGTGCGCCGATGTCGATCATCACGGCGGCCACGTCGATGACGCTACGGGCCATGATCGCCGGGTCGACCTCCGCGTCGTCGATCTGCCCTTGACCGATGAGCCACGGAGTCAGCAGAGCCTGGTGCACACCGGAGACGTGCCGATGCACGGCCTCGGGCAGCCCCGGCAGCTTCAGTTCCTCCATCAACATCAGGGCCATCAGCACCTCGGCAGGCTCGCGTTCCGGGACGACGACGGCGGCCCCCAGCTCGTCGACGGCCACTGCTGCGTCCGGCTGGGCGGCGAGCCACACCTGCAAGTCGGTGGTGAACGCAGGACCGGCGGTCATGATCCCGGAGAGGAGTTCGACCGCGCACGCCTCGGCGGGATCAGGGAGGACCGAGACGTCCACACCGGCGGTGCGGACCCGTTCGACAGCGTGCGGCACCCCGGCCGGGGTCAGCTCGATGACGGGATGATCCTCCGGGCAGTCGGTGCACTCGACCATCTCGATGTCGATCAGGTCGACACCGCCGAGCACCTCCAGGATTCTGCTGGTGGTGGCCGGGACGAGCCACTGGAGCACACCCCGGGGGTGGCGCGCCGCCAGCACCTCCTCGATCAGGCCGAGCGCGTCGGCTCCGTCAGCAGGCCCCTCGAGCAGCATGGCGAGCAGGTGATCGGCGACCTCGCCCGCATCCGTGGCGAAGGCCTCGCCGTCATCGGTGCGCAGGCCGCCGGCGAGGCCGGCCCGAACCAGCGCGGCGTGGGCTGCGACGTCGTCGTGCTGCGCGAACCGGGCGACCGCGACGAGTCGCCCGTTGTGCCGGCGCACGACCCCGGCCGCGAGCCCGATCGCGACCCAGGTCGACACCCCCGGCAGTTGCTCGGCCGACTGGAGCGTCCGCACCTCGCCCAGGTCGGGGTCGTCCCCGGTGCCGAGCAGTGCCACCAGCTCGCGCGCGTCGGCCAGGCGCAGGTTGCCCTTCGCGGTGAGCTTCCGGCCGGGTGCGGCGCAGAACTGTGCGAGGGCCCGAGCCGCCGGCAACGCGTTGCCGTCCCGAACGACCTCGGCGATCTCCTCGGGCCGCGGAATCCGAACCGGACCGACGCTCGCGGGCAGCCGCACCGGCGATGCCGTCCACTCACCGCCGCCGAGCAGGCTCTTGGCCATGCCGAAGTTGCCCGGATCAGCCATCTCGGCGCGGAACCGGGTGGTGATCCCTCCGCAGAACTCCCGGATCACGGACGGTGAGTCGCTGCCCGTGGCCAGCAACCCGTCGTGTGCGAGGAAGTCCACCCAGCCCGCGATCGAGCCGGGAAGGCCGGCGACGTCGTCCGGCTCCGCGGACACCTTCCGCGGACACCACTCCAGCAGGAACTCCTCGACGTCGGCGCGGGTCCAGACGTCCAGCACGCCGTCGGCGTAGGAATAACGCCACTCCAGCAAGATCTGCACATCCGACGGGTCCGCGGGCACATCGTGCCGCCGCACCCAGGCGGCGAAGCGGTCGACGAGCTCCGCGGCCGCCTCCCGGAACTCGCCGAACTCGTCATCCTCTGCGCTGAATCGCATCCGCATCGGCACAGTGTCCCGGGAGCGTGATCCGTCGCATCAAGCCGCGGGCCGCTGGTGGTAGCGGTCGACGTACTCCTGGTGCGACAGGCGCGCGATCGCGTCCATCACCTCGTCGGTGACCGCACGGCGGATCACGTTCGAGGCCTCCAGCCCGTCGTAGCGGGAGAAGTCCAGCGGATGCCCGTAGCTGACGGTCACGGGGCGCAGGCGCGGGAACCAGGAGTCCTTCGGCAGCACCTCGTCGGTGCCGCGCATCGCCACCGGCACCACCGGCGCACCCGTGGCAAGCGCGAGCGAGGCCACGCCGGTGTGGCCGCGGTGCAGGCGCCCGTCCAGCGAGCGGGTGCCCTCCGGGTAGATCGCGAACACGCCACCGGCGCGCAGCACCTCCAGCGCGGCGTCGAGCGCGGCGATCCCGGCCTTCGCGTTCGACCGGTCGACGGGCACGTAGCCGAGGGCGGTGAGGAACGACGCGAGCGCCCGTCCGCGCAGGCCGGAGCCGGTGAAGTACTCGGCCTTGCCGAGGAACGCGACGGGCCGCGGAGCGGTGAGCGCGACGGCCGCGGTGTCGATCGCGGCCAGGTGGTTGCCGGCGAGGATGACGGGACCAGACGTGGGGATGCGCTCGGCACCGTGCACGACGGGTCGGAAGATGAGGCGGACCAGAGGGGCGAGCAACCAGCGGACGAGTAGCTGCACAGTTGCGCAACGCTAGCCACGTCGCGCTGGTTCCTCAACGGTGTGTGGCGCGTACCGTCGGTGCGTGCCCAGCCCGTACCGGCCCCGGCGGACCCTCCCGCCCGACACCGCCGGGTTCCTGGAGCGGCTGCGCCCGCGCGCCCGGGCCGATCTGCTCGACGAGCTGCGCCGGGTCGTGCTCGCCGGGGACGCGCCACCCGGGCTGGCGGTGCCTGCCGAGGAGGTCGCGGCGCTGTTCGGGGTGAGCGTGATCCCGGTGCGGGAAGCGTTGAAGACGCTGGTCGGCGAGGGGTTGGTGGAGCACCGGCCGCGCGGTGGCTACACGGTCGCCTGCCTGACACCTGCCGAGCTGCACGAGCTCTACGTGGTGCGCGGGGTGCTGGAGCAGGCCGCACTGGGCGCCGCGGTCGCCGCCGCCGGGCCCGCGGATCATTCGCTGGCCGCCGCCGCGCACGAGGCGATGGACCGGGCACTGCGCGACGGCGACGAACGCGCCCACCACCGCGAGAGCCGACGGTTCCACCTCGCGCTGGTCGCGCCGTCCGGGATGCGCCGCCTGCAGGCGATGCTGGAGTCGGCGTGGAACCTCACCGAGCCCTACCGGCCCATGGCGCAGGTCCCCGAGGCCGAGCGGGCGGCGCTGCACGATGAGCACGGGCGGATGCTCGCCACCTTCGTCGCGGGTGCGGCCGAGGAGCTGCTCGCCTGCGCCGCCGCCCACCACGAGCACCTGATCCGGGCCGTCGACACCACGTTCAGCGATGGGGAGCCGCCGTGCGCATCGTCGTGATCAACCCGAACACGTCGGACGCGATGACCGCCCTCATCGACGTCACCGCGCAGGCCGCAGTGGGACCGGGCACCACCGTCACGACCGTGCATCCCGCGATGGGGCCCGCGTCCATCGAGAGCCACTACGACGAGGCCCTCGCGGTGCCGGGTGTGCTCGCCGAGATCGCCCGCGATCCCGACGCCGACGGCTACGTGCTCGCGTGCTTCGGCGATCCCGGCCTCGACGCCGCGCGCGAGCTTGCGACCGGCCCGGTCGTCGGCATCGCCGAGGCCGCGATGCGCACGGCGAGCTACCTCGGCCGCGGGTTCAGCGTGGTCACCACCCTGGGCCGCACCCGTGGCCGGGCACTGGACCTGGCTGAGCACTACGGCTGCGCCCGCGCCTGCCTGGCCGTACGGGCTGTCGAGATCCCTGTCCTCGATCTGGAGGATCCGGGCGCCGCCGCAGCCGTCACGAAGGAGTGCGCGGCGGCGGTCGCCGAGGACGGGTGCGACGCGATCGTGCTGGGCTGCGCGGGCATGGCCGATCTGGCCGCGCGCGTGTCCGCGGAGATCGGCGTGCCCGTCGTCGACGGGGTGGCGGCCGCGGTGCGGACCGTGGAGTCGCTCGTGGCGATGGGCCTGCGCACCGGGGACCGCGGCGAGTTCGCCCGCCCGCCGGCGAAGCCCTACACCGGACTGCTGGAGGATTTCCAGATCCGCTGAGCGGTTATATGTTGCGATTCCCGGGCGTTGGGCAACAGTCTCGTAAACGCGTCTTGACCTGCGGGTTCTCGATCTCCGGTGCACTCTACCTTCGGGAATGCTGCCCCGACCGCCCGGAGGAGACCATGACCGACACGGTCGATTCGACGCCCGCCACCGCGTACGACCCCCGGCTCACCAACGAGGACCTCGCTCCCCTGAAGGAGCAGACGTGGACCTCGTACAACTTCTTCGCGTTCTGGATGTCGGACGTCCACAGCGTGGGCGGCTACCTGACCGCGGGCAGCCTCTTCGCGCTCGGCCTCGCGGCCTGGCAGGTGCTGGTGGCGCTGCTCGTCGGCATCGCGATCGTCTACCTGCTGTGCAACCTGGTCGCGCGGCCGAGCCAGGCCACCGGCACGCCGTACCCGGTGATCTCGCGCGTGTCGTTCGGGGTACTGGGCGCCAACGTGCCGGCGATCATCCGCGGGCTGATCGCCGTGGCCTGGTACGGCATCCAGACCTACCTCGCGTCGCACTCGCTGGTGATCGTGGCGTTGACGCTGTGGCCGGGACTCGCGCCCGCCGCCGACGTGCACCAATACGGGTTCCTCGGGCTCTCGCTGGTCGGCTGGGTGGCGTACCTGGTCATGTGGGTGGCGCAGGCCGCGGTGTTCTGGAAGGGCATGGAGGCGATCCGGCGGTTCATCGACTTCTGCGGGCCCGCCGTCTACGTCGTGATGTTCCTGCTGGCCGGCTACCTCGTGTTCACCGCCGGGATCGAGAACATCGACCTGAACCTGACCGAGGTCTCGCTGAGCGGCTGGTCGGTCGTCGGCACGATGCTCGTCGCCATCGCGCTGGTCGTGTCGTACTTCTCCGGGCCGATGCTCAACTACGGCGACTTCGCCCGCTACGGCCGCAGCTTCGCCGCCGTCAAGCGCGGCAACTTCCTCGGCCTGCCCGTCAACTTCATCGTGTTCGCGCTGCTCGTGGTGATCACGGCGGCCGCGACGAAGCCGGTGTTCGGCGAGCTGATCACCGATCCCGTCGAGACGGTCGCCCGGCTGGGCAGCACGTTCGCCATCGTGCTCGGCGCGCTCACGTTCATGATCGCGACGGTCGGCATCAACATCGTCGCGAACTTCGTCTCGCCGGCGTTCGACTTCTCCAACGTCTCGCCGCAGCGGATCAGCTGGCGGGCCGGCGGCATGATCGCCGCCGTCGGATCCGTGCTGATCACGCCGTGGAACCTGTACTCCAGCCCCGAGGTCATCCACTACACGCTCGACACCCTCGGCGCCTTCATCGGCCCGCTCTACGGGGTGCTGATCGCCGACTACTACCTCGTGCAGAAGCAGCAGGTGGTCGTCGACGACCTCTACACGCTCGACGAGGACGGCACTTACCACTACACGAAGGGAGTCAACCGGATCGCCGTCGCCGCGACGGCGCTCGGTGCGGTGGTCGCGATGCTGCTGGTGTTCCTCGGCTCGTCCGACGCGGCGTCGTTCAGCTGGTTCCTCGGCGCCGGGGTGGCGTTCGGGCTGCACTGGACGCTGTCGCGGCGCGCAGCCCCCGTTCCGGCGCAGTGACGGCCAGCCGGCCCCACACCGAGGCGACCGCGACGGAGACGACCAGAAGCACGGCGCTGCCCACGACGTCGAGCACGTAGTGGTTCCCGGTGGTCAGCACCACCGTGATCATGCCCAGCGGGAAGAGCCACGGCAGCAGCGCCAACTGCGGACTGGTGGTCCGCAGCGCGCACCACGCGGCGTACGCGCACCACAACGACCACGCCGTGTGCATGCTCGGCATCGCCGAGAACAGGTTGTGGCCGCTCTCGACGCTGCGCGTCGCAGGCCCGTCCACGAAGTCGTGCTCGGCGATGATGTCGACGATCCCCGGCAGGGCGAACCGAGGCGGAGCCATCGGCAGCGTCCAGAAGACGGGCAGCACGAGGACGGCCATCGCGACCAGGGTGCGGCGGACTCGGAGGTAGACGTCGGCATGCCGCACGTAGATCCACACCAGCACGCCGAGGAGCACGACGTAGTAGAGGCGGTAGTAGTACACCGCCGGCTGGATGAAGGCCGGATCGCCGACCAGCCACTGGTTCGCGACCAGCTCGATGTCCAGGCCGAGCGCTCGCTCCATCGCCTGCAGGGCGTGGGCGTTGGCGGTCGCGGTGGCCGCGACGCCTCGGCCGGCCGCCGTGTGCAGCCAGGTGAAGAGCAGCGCCACGACCAGCAGGCCGGCGATCTCGACGAGCGCACGGACGAACGGGGACGCCCATCGGCCGGTGGTGGCCCGCACTGACAGCACGCGGGGCACGCTAGCCCAGCGGGGTCTCCGGTCCCGGTGAGCTCACGCGCGCATGGCCGCCAACGCATCACCGCGCGAGAGCCCGGTCGCCTGCATCAAGTCCAGCGCGATCGAGCGCACCTGCGCCAGCATCACGGTCTCCGACGTGCCCGGCTCCCAGTCCAGCGCCTGCGCGTGCCGCACGACGTCGAGGACGGGCTCGCGGGCTTCCTCGCGGTCGCCGTCGCGTCCCAGCTGCGCGGTGAGCACGCCGACCGCACCCGCGAGCTCGGAGACGACGTCGGCGAACCCCGGTGCGGCCGGTTCGCCGTCGTTCACCGCAGTGAGGGCGCGCCGGGCGAGCACCCGCGCGTTGCGCATCGCGTAGTCGGCCCGTTCGGCGAGCTCGGAGAACTTCGAGAGCGTGCCCCGGCGCCTGCGCACCAGCGGCGACACCCTGGTGACCTCGGACCCGGCCCGCAGCGCCGCGCGCAGGTCGTCCACCAGCGGCTGGCTCGACCGCGCCCGTTCGAGTGCGCCTTCGGCCGTCGTGGCGTCGCCGGTGCGGATCGCGTCGGCCACCTCGTCGAGCACGCCGGCGAGCTCGTCGAGCAGCATGCGGGCCTCGCGCCGCACGGGCGCCACCGGATCGGTCGGCAGGAGTGCCGCGACCAGCAGCCCGAGCAGGCCGCCGACCAGCGCGTCCACGCAGCGATCGAGCCCGCCGGACTCGCCCGGCGGCAACAGCGTCGCCACCAGCACGGCCGACCCGCCCGCCTGCGCGACGAGCAGCGCGGCCCCGTCCGCGAACACCGCGGCGGCCATCGCCAGCGCCACGACCAGCGCGATCTGCCAGTAGCCGCTGCCGATCACGGAGATGAGCAGGTCGCCGACCAGCACGCCGAGGCTCACCCCGACGACCAGCTCCGCGGCCCGGCGCAGCCGTGCGCCGAGCGAGACGCCGAGCGAGATGACGGCTGCGATCGGCGCGAAGAACGGCCGCGCGTGTCCGAGCAGGTCGCTGGCCACGAACCACGCACCGCCGGCCGCCACCGCGCACTGCAGGATCGGCAGCAGGGACGCCCGCAGCCGTTCGACACGGCGGGCGAGGTGCCTGCGGAAGCGGCGGCGCAACGCGCTGGGCCGGTCCTAGAGCCCGAGCGCCGGCGCGGCCGCCGGGTCGGAGTCGTCGAGGAACGTGCGGGTGCGCTCGGCCTCGTCGGTCTCGCCGATCGCGGTGGCGGCGCGGTGCAGCGCGGCCAGAGCCCGCAGGAACCCCTGGTTGGGCTCGTGCGCCCACGGGACGGGGCCGAAGCCCTTCCAGCCGTTGCGCCGCAGCAGGTCGAGGGCGCGGTGGTAGCCGGTGCGGGCGTAGGCGTACGCCGTGATCGTGGCGCCGTCGGCCAGTGCGCGCTCGGCCAGCGTCGCCCACGCGAGGCTGGACGTGGGGTGCGCGGCGGCGACGTCCTCCGCCGAGGCGCCACCGGCGAGCTCCGCCGCGGCGGGATCGACGGGCAACAGGGTCGGCTGTGGTCCGAGCAGGTTGCCGGAGAGACTCATGCGTTCCATCCTGCACGGCATGGGTAACCCGACCAGCACGGACCTCCGGCAGGCGACGCAGGTGGGCAGGGGGCAGGGCTTCTTCGCCGCGCTCGACCAGAGCGGCGGGTCCACCCCGAAGGCGCTCGCGCAGTACGGCGTGGCGGAGAACGCGTACTCGGGCGACGAGCAGATGTTCGACCAGGTCCACGCGATGCGGACCCGCGTGTTCACCGATCCGGCCTTCACCGGCGACCGCGTGCTCGCCGCGATCCTGTTCGAGGACACGATGCGGCGGCAGGTCGAGGGTCGCGACACCGGCGACTACCTCTGGCAGGTCAAGGGCGTCGTGCCGATCCTCAAGATCGACAAAGGACTCGCCGACGAGGCCGACGGCGTCCAGCTCATGAAGCCGATCCCCGGTCTCGACGACACCCTCGCGGCCGCGCGGGACAAGGGGATGTTCGGCACCAAGATGCGCTCGGTCGTCAAGCACGCCGACGAGGCGGGCATCGCGACGATCGCCGACCAGCAGTTCGAGCTGGGCCGGCGCATCCTCGACGCGGGTCTGGTGCCGATCCTCGAACCCGAGGTCGACATCCACAGCTCCACCAAGGCAGCGGCCGACGAGCTGCTGCGCGCGGCCGTGCTCGCCCGCCTCGACGATCTGCCGGACGACGTGCAGGTCATGCTCAAGCTGTCGCTGCCCGACGCGGACGACTACTACCGCGCCCTCATCGACCATCCCCGCGTGCTGCGGGTCGTCGCGCTCTCCGGTGGGTACTCGCGCGACGATGCGTGCGCACGGCTCGCCCGCCAGCACGACCTCATCGCGAGCTTCTCCCGCGCCCTCCTGGAAGGCCTGCACGCCGACCAGGACGACGCGGAGTTCCACGGGGTGCTGGACGCCTCCGTCGCGGAGATCTACGCGGCCAGCACCACGTGATCGGCTACTTGCCGAGCGAGGTGCCCGTCGACCGCAGGTTCTCGCAGGCCTCGACGACGCGTGCGGCCATGCCCGCCTCGGCGGCCTTGAGGTACGAGCGGGGGTCGTAGACCTTCTTGTTGCCGACCTCGCCGTCGATCTTCAGCACGCCGTCGTAGTTCGCGAACATGTGCGCGACGATCGGGCGGGTGAACGCGTACTGCGTGTCGGTGTCGACGTTCATCTTCACCACGCCGTAGTCGAGCGCCTCGTGGATCTCCTCGATGAGCGAGCCCGAGCCGCCGTGGAAGACCAGGTCGAACGGCTTCGAGCCGGCGCCCAGACCCAGCTTCTGCGAGGCGACCTGCTGCCCCTGGTCCAGGACCTCCGGGCGCAGCTTCACGTTGCCCGGCTTGTAGACGCCGTGCACGTTGCCGAACGTCGCGGCGAGGAGGTAGCGGCCCTTCTCGCCGCCGCCCAGCACCTCGACGGTGCGCTCGTAGTCGCCGGGAGCCGTGTAGAGCTTGTCGTTGATGTCGTTCGCGACGCCGTCCTCCTCGCCGCCGACGACGCCGATCTCGACCTCGAGGATGATCTTCGCCTTGACCGCCCGGTCGAGCAGCTCCGCCGCGATCGCGAGGTTCTCCTCCAGCTCGATCGCCGAGCCGTCCCACATGTGCGACTGGAACAGCGGGTTCTCGCCGCGGTCGACCCGCTCCTGGCTGATCGCGATCAGCGGCCGGACGAACTTGTCGAGCTTGTCCTTCGGGCAGTGGTCGGTGTGCAGCGCGATGTTCACGCCGTACTTCTGCGCCGCGACGTGCGCGAACTCGGCGAGCCCCGTCGCGCCCGTCACCATGTCCTTCACCGCGGTGCCGGACAGGAACTCCGCACCGCCGGTGGAGACCTGGACGATGCCGTCGCTCTCCGCCTCGGCGAACCCGCGCAGTGCCGCGTTGAGCGTCTCGGTGCTCGACACGTTGATCGCCGGGTAGGCGAACCGGCCACTCTTGGCCTTGTCGAGCATCTCGTTGTAGATCTCCGGGGTGGCGATCGGCACGGCTGACCCTCCTGTTGACGTTCTCAGGAACGAGTATCCCGCATCGGCGGGCACACACCTCGCTCCACTACTGTGAGAGCGTGCGCGGCGACGTGGGAGACAACGCCGTCGAGCAGACCCTGACTCGACTGCGGGTGCTCGACGACCGTCCACATGCGCGTCCTGCGCCCGCCGCCGCGCCGCGCACCCTGGCCGATCTCTACCGCGACCACCGCCAGCGGATGGTGCGGCTCGCGGTCCTGCTCGTCGACGATCCGGCCACCGCCGAGGACGTGGTCCAGGAGGCGTTCGCGGGCCTGCACCGGCACTGGGCGAGCCTGCGCGACGAGGAGGCCGCCGTCGGCTACCTGCGCACGGCCGTCGTCAACGGCTCGCGCTCGGTGCTGCGGCGGCGCCGCACCGCGCGCGACTACGTGCCCCCACACCAGGTCAACGCCCGTTCGGCCGAGTCGCTCGCGATGCTGTCCGCCGAGCACCAGGCGGTCGTCGACGCGCTGGCCACGCTGCCGCCGCGGCAGCGCGAGGTGCTGGTGCTTCGGTACTACGGCGGGCTGTCCGAGGCAGAGATCGCCGAGGCCACCGGGATCACGCGGGGCACCGTCAAGTCGACCGCGAGCCGGGCGCTCGACGCCGTCGGCCGGGTCATGAACCCTGGCGCTCTGTGAACGGTCGCGACCAGGCATGATGGCCGTCGTGACCAGTGGTGACGACGCGGAACGCCGTCTCGCCGAGGCTCTGCGCGCGCAGGCCGTCGGCGTGCAGCGCCCCGGGCCGACCGCGAGTCAGGCGTACGCGCCGCCGAGGGTCCGCCGGGCCGCCGCGCCGGAACCGGGCATCACCCTGCGCACCGCGTTGCTGCTGGCCCTGCTCGCCGGTGCACTCCTCGGCGCGGTGCTGGCGCTGATGTCGTTCTGGCTGCCAGGAGCCCTTCCGCCGATCGGATGACGGCCGATTCGGACATCCCGGTACCGTTGTGCTCGTGACGCAGACGCTTGCACTCGGCCCTGAGTGGCTCCAGCCCGACGTGATCATCACCTGGCTCGGCCCGTGGGTGCTGGTCGGGCTGGCGCTCATCATCTTCGCCGAGTGCGGCCTGTTGCTCGGGTTCTTCCTGCCCGGCGACTCGCTGCTGTTCACCGCCGGCGTGTTCGTCGCCACCGGCTCGATCGTGTACCCGCTGTGGCTGGTCTGCCTGATCCTCGTGGTGGCGGCCTTCATCGGCAACGTCTGCGGGTTCTACATCGGCCGCGCCGCCGGCCCGGCCATCTTCGACCGGCCCAAGTCGCGGTTGTTCAAACCCGAGCACGTCGCGAAGACCCACGAGTTCTTCGAGAAGTACGGCAACCGCGCCATCGTGCTCGGCCGGTTCGTGCCGATCGTGCGCACTTTCATCACGGTGATGGCGGGCGTCGCGAAGATGGACCCGAAGCGCTACCTGCTCTACTCCGCCATCGGTGGCGTCGCGTGGGCCGCCGGTGTCACGATCCTCGGATTCTTCCTCGGCCAGATCCCGTTCGTCCGGGAGCACATCGAGGGCATCCTGATCCTGGTGGTGCTCATCTCGGTCCTGCCGATGATCGTCGAGTTCCTGCGCGCCCGGCGCGCGAACCCGAGCAAGCGCGGAGCCCACGCGAAGCAGTAGCAGTTTGATCAACAAGCCGTCAGGCACTCCGCTGCAACCGAGCCGCTGCTTCCATGAGCATCCAGCCGGCCAGCTGCACCGAGAGGTCCGCCTCCGGCACCCAGCGGCCGGGCGGGGCCGCCGGCATGCCCCAGTCGACGGAGAAGACCGGGCCGTGGACGGTCTCGTGGCGACCCAGCCACGCCTGCTCGGCGCAGCCCAGCACGAGCCGCGTGGCCGCGACCTCCAGCTCGGGCCGGCGCAGGGCGGCGTCGGCCAGGTAGCGGGCGAGCACCCCCGCCTGTAGCCCGCCGTCGTCGCCGCCCGCGCCGGGCAGCGAGCCGTGGCCGTTGGCGAACCGCAGCTGCACCGCGTCCACCAGCGCGACCGCGCGGTCGCCCCAGCGGGTGTGGTCGTCCCGGTGGGCCAACTCCACGCAGGCCGCGAGGAAGCTGCCCTGCCCACCGGCGTGCACGGTCGGGTCGATGTCGGCGAGCAGGCCGTCGGCGTTGATCACGGCGCCTGCTCTGACCAGCCCGGACCGGGGGTCGACGAGCGTGTCGGACACCCAGTCGAGGATCGATCCGGCGAAGTCCACCTGGTGGGCCCGCGCCATCATGATCGCCGCGGGGGCGTTGGCGAGCACGGGTTTGACGCCGCTGCGCGCGCCGCGGCGCCCCCAGAGTCCGCCGCCGCCCGCCTCGCTCCAGCCGCGGTAGAACGCCTCGGTGACGGCCCGCTCGGCCGGTCGGCCGGCGCGCCCGGCGAGCCCGCCGGCCCGCTGCACCGCAAGCCCGAGCCACGCGGTGTCGGTCAGCCGGCGGGTCGTCCACCGGCCCCGGTTGCGCAGTCGGATCCCGCGTACGAGCGTCGTGATCGCCTGCGCGCGGCGGGGCGAGGGTGACCGCTGCTGGGCGTCCAGCAGGCACTCGAGCAGCTGCGCCTGCCACCAGGGATGCCACGGGCTGGGGATCGACGGGAGGTGCCGTGGCCAGCGCTCCCGAGCCACCGCCGTGCCGAGGACCACGCCCGCGACCGGTCGGAGATGACGTCGGACGACCGCGCGCTCCGCGATCGCGGCGCGCTCCGCCCAGTTCACGTCCGTGTCGGCCACGCGAACAGTCTGCCTGTGCTGGATTGGTCGCGCCTCCGGCACTCCGGGTTCGCGCTCCCTC
This sequence comes from uncultured Actinomycetota bacterium, assembly GCA_963727745.1. GTDB lineage: Bacteria > Actinomycetota > Actinomycetes > Mycobacteriales > Pseudonocardiaceae > Pseudonocardia. Next base: position 473,389 of record CAVSHL010000009.1, on the reverse strand, counting down.
GTGACGACCTGGCCGAATCGGAGGGATGCCCGTCATTGACGCCATGACCACGGTCGATGACTGTGAGGGCATGGCCGTGCACCACGTCGTCGTCCCCGTCTTCGACGGTGTGCAGCCGCTCGACGTGACCGGCCCGCACGAGGTGTTCATGACGGCCACCGCGTTGCTCGGCGAGGGCGGATACCGGGTGTCGCTGGTCGCGACCAGCGGCGAACCGGTGTCGTCGGCCGGCGGGCTGCGGTTCCTGCCGGACGGGCCGCTGCCGGCCGACGGGTTCGACACGGTGCTCGTACCCGGCGGTGCCGGCGCCCGCCGGATCGGGCCGGAACACCCGATGGTCACCTGGCTGCGCGTCGCCGCACCGGCCGCGGACCGGGTGATGTCGGTGTGCACCGGCGCCTTCGTGCTGGCTGCCGCCGGCCTGCTCGACGGGCTGCCCGTCACCACGCACTGGGGGTATGCGCGTGCTCTCGCGAGCGCCCACCCTGCCGTCGACGTCCACGCCGATGCGATCTGGCTGCGCAGCGGGCGCGTGTGGACCTCGGCCGGTGTCACGGCCGGCATCGATCTCGCGCTCGCCGTCGTCGAGGCCGATCACGGCGCCGAGCTCGCCCAGCAGATCGCCCGTCAGCTCGTCGTCTTCCTGCGCCGGCCCGGCGGGCAGAGCCAATTCGCCGGACCCGTGTGGACGGCACCGGCCCGGCAACCGTCCATCCGCGCCGCGCAGGACCTCATCCACGCCGATCCGAGCGCTGACCTGCGGGTACCCGTGCTCGCCGGGCGCGTCGGCATGAGTGAGCGGCACTTCAGCCGCGAGTTCAACCGTGCCCTGGGCAGCACGCCCGGTGGATACGTCGAGCAGGTGCGGGTCGACGAGGCGCGCCGTCTGCTCGAGACCGAACCCGTCCTCATCTCCGTCGCCGCCACCCGTTGCGGCTTCGGCTCCGCCGAGACGATGCGCAAGGCCTTCCTGCGTCGCGTCGGCGTGGCACCCGACCACTACCGGCGGCGGTTCGCCGTCGCTCCTACCGGAGGTTGACCCCATGCAGGTCGCGATCCCGATCTACCCCCGTCTGACGGCGCTCGACGCCATCGGTCCCTACGAGGTGCTGCAGCGCGTCCCGTCGCTGGACGTGGTGTTCGTCGGCGCCGAGCGCGGCACCGTGCGGACGGAGAACGGCATGCTCGGGCTGACCGTCGACGCCACGTTCGACGAGGTCGGCGCGCCCGATGTCGTCGTCGTGCCGGGCGGCGTCGGCTGCCGCGAGCTGCTGAGCGGCGCCCCGCTGCTCGACTGGGTGCGCGCCGTGCACCCGGGCACCCGCTACACCACCTCGGTCTGCTCCGGCTCGCTCCTGCTCGCCGCCGCCGGCCTCCTCGACGGGCTCACCGCCACCTCTCACTGGGGCTGCCTGGACACGCTGGAGAAGCTCGGCGCCGTCCCGGTCTCGGAGCGAGTGGTGGAGCACCTGCCCGAGCGGATCATCACCGCGGCCGGGGTGTCGTCGGGCATCGACATGGGCATCCGGCTCGTCGAGCTGCTCGTCGACGCGATCGGGGCGCAGGCGGCGCAGGTGTACATCGAGTACGACCCGCAGCCGCCGTTCGACGCCGGACACCCCAGCAAGGTCGGCGCCGACGTCATGGCGCGGGTGCAGGAGTACAGCGCCGCGCGCTCCTAGCTAGAAGTGGTTCGTCAGCTCGATCAGCGCCCTCAGGTGCAGCACGCCGGCGTCGTGCGGGAGGTCGGTGAGCTCGAGCTCCCAGGTGTGCGCATTGGGGATGAACACGGCGTTCATCCCCGCCGCGCGGGCCGGCAGGATGTCCGAGCGCGGGGAGTTGCCGATCATCCACGTGCGTGCCGGGTCGAGGTCCTGGTCGGCGGCGAGCTTCCGGTAGGTGTCGGCGTGCTTGTCGGCCACGATGTGGGTGCTGCGGAACAGGGGCGCGAGCGTGGAGGCGTCGATCTTGCGCTGCTGCTCCTCGATGTCGCCCTTGGTGAGCATCAGCAGATCGTGGCGGCCGCCCAGCTCGGTGAGCGTCTCGACCACGCCGGGAACCAGCTCCAGGTCGCCGCGCAGCATCGCCGCCCCGAACCCCTGGATCTCGGCGATCTCCTCGACCGTGGCGGTGCGGTCACGCAGCCGCTCGAACACCATGTGCAGGGCGTGCAGGAAGCTGCGCGTGCCGTACCCGTGCGTGACCACGGTGGCGCGCTCCACCTCGTTCAGCACTGCGCGGATGGCGGCTTCGTCCAGCGTCGGATGGGCGAGCCAGGCGCGGAAGGCGGCGAAGGCGCGCTCGAAGAGGACGTTGTTCTCCCAGAGGGTGTCGTCGGCATCGAAGACGAGGGTGAGTCGATCAGGCACGCCCTGAGTCTATGAGCGACGGTCCGCCGCGGGGCCCCATTTCTGTCGGGGGTCCGAACTAGTGTTCGATCCATGGAAGAACCCGAGCCCCCCGCCGTCCTGCCCTCGGTCCGCGATGAGCACGAGGCCTGGCAGCGCGCCACCATCCGTCGCTACGGCTGGGCGCTGCAGGCCGTTCTGGCCGACGAGGAATCGCCTCCGTTCGTCTACACGGTGGGGCTCACCGGGTTCGGCCATCCCGAGCTGATCCTGTTCGCCACGTCCCACACCACCGCCGCCGTGGTGCTCAACGAGCTGGGCGAGATGGTGCGGGCGGGCCGGCGGTTCGGTGCGTGCGAGCAGGTCACGGTCTCGCCGGGGCGGATCCACCTGCTGGATCTGCCGCGGTCCGACAGCTGGTTGTTCGGTGCCAACGATCTCTACCGGCGCCCGGGGGAGCCGCCGGTCCCGGCGCTGCTGGTGGTGCCCGACGAGGAGCTCACGGAGGTCGACGGGCCGGATCGGGGGTGCAGCAGGTGCAGCTGAACCGATGAGGTGCGTGCCTACCAGGCGGCATCCAGGTCGGCGTGCTGGCGCACCCAGGCGTGCATCGCGATCCCCGCCGCCACCCCCGCGTTGATCGACCTGGTGGAGCCGAACTGGGCGATGCTCACGGTCAGGGCCGCGGCGGTGCGGGCGTCCGCCGTCACGCCAGGACCTTCCTGACCGAAGAGGAGGAGGCAGTCCCGAGGAAGATCGACAGTCTCGATGCGGTGTGCGCCAGGTGTGTTGTCCACGGCCACCACGGTGAGTCCGTGCGCATCGGCCCAGGTGACGAGGGCGGCGACGTCGTCGTGATGATGAACGGCCAGGTACCGGTCGGTCACCATCGCGCCGCGGCGGTTCCAGCGTCGCCGGCCCACGATGTGCACACCCGCGGCGGCGAACGCGTTGGCCGTGCGCACCACGGTGCCGATGTTGTGGTCGTGCCCGAAGTTCTCGATCGCGACGTGGAACGGGTGGGCCCGGGCGGCGAGGTCGGCGGCGACGGCATCGCGGCGCCAGTAGCGGTAGGCGTCCACGACGTTGCGGGCGTCGCCGTTCGCGAGCAGGTCGGGGTCGTACCGGTCATCGCCCGGCCAGGCACCTGCCCCGTCCGGCCAGGGGCCCACGCCGACCTGGCCCGGCACCGTCCACTCCGTGGGGCCGGGGGTGTCGTGCTCGTCGGTCACGGACTGATGATGCTCTCGTGATCGGTGGGTGGCGTCGGTCGGTATCAGCTCGCCACGGGGCGGTGCTCGTCGCGGTAGACCTCGTACAGCACCTCCTCCTCGCGGGTGCCCACCAGTTCCTGGGTCGCGGTGATGTTCGCGATGCGGGTGCGCTCCCACGCCTCGGTGTTGCGCCGGCGGATCGCCCGACGTGCTCCGAGCGCGACGGCAGCCGCCGAGATCGCCAGGTCGAGGAGCACGGACGAGCGCAGCTGGAGGTCGTCGGCGATCGCGTGGCCGTGGAAGCGGCGGCCGAGCGACTGGATCAGTCGGCTGCCGATCGGGCGCGGTAGGCGGAGCAGTTCTTCGAGCCGGAGGGCGATGGCGTCGGCGAGGGCGGCGGCGAGCACCCGCGACTTGTGACCGAGGGGCCCGGTCACTGCCTGCAGCAGCGCGTCCACCTCGGCGGCCTCGTCGTGTCCGGTGATCCCGCCGACCAGTTCCGGGTCGATGCCGAGCTGGTGCACGAGCACCGCCCAGTAGCGGTAGACCGCGGCTGTCTCCTGCTCGGTCAGGCCGAAGCCGAGTGTCTGCTCGGCATGCATGCTGACCAGCGTGAAGTCCATCCAGGTGCGGGCCAGGTCGACCTGGTTGATCGGGGCACCGTGCGCCTGCTCGTCGTAGCCACGGAGGCGGGCGAGCCGGCGCATGTGGGCGTGCAGCATCCGCACCTGCAGGGTCGCCACATAGCCGGGGGCACCGGGGTGCGCGCCGCCGGGCAGAGTGGCGGTCATCAGCCAACGGCCGGTGTCGTCGAGCCTGCGCGCGGCGCCTTCGACGAGCCGTCCGGTGGTGTCGAGCAGCACCGCGATCGACGGCGACTCGTAGGTCCGCAGCAGCGCTCCCGCCGACAACGACAGGATGCGAACCGTCGTGGGCACTGTGAAGGTCGCCGCGGAGCCGGCGTCCAGGATCGCCGGGTCGGTGCCGGCCGGCAGGGCCTCGGTGGCGGTGAGCAGGGCGGCGACCGCCGGCGGCGGGTCGACGAGCGCGGCGAGACCGTGCCGGATGCCCAGGTCGAGCTGGGCGCGGACGTCCGGCCCACCGGTGTGGATCTCCTCGACGACGGCGTCGGCGAGCGGATCACCGGTGCACAGCGCCCGCTCGACGAGCGCGGCCCGGCTCTCGCCGAACCGGGCCACGACGGCGGTGCGTGGGCCGCGGCCTGTCGGCCATGACGTCGGGCTCATGGGGTTCCTCCGGCGGTCGGAGTCCTGGTGGTGTCGAGCAGACTGTGGCGGGCCAGCAGGCCGGCCATGTACGCGCGGACCGTGGGAGCGTCGGGTGGGTTCGGTGCGAGCGTGCCGAGGGTGGCGAACCCGAACACGGCCATGAACAGCTCCTGGGCCTGTTCGCGGTCACCGGTGTAGGTCGCGATCAGGTCCACGATCCGCTCGTCCCCGGCGTCGGGAGGCTGGCCGGCCCCCGGATCGCGGGCGGCCCGCAGCCGGATCTCCAGCTGGGTCAGGGCGATGCGACGAGCGGGACCGAACATGTCGAGCAGGTAGGTGGTGCAGGCATCGAGGAGGCTGAGCTCTCCCTCACGGGAACGGCTGGTCAGGTCGACGAGTCGCTGGGCTGCCCGCAGGTCGAGCTCGCTCAGCACAGCTGCGAGGAGTGCGTCGACTGTGCCGAAGTGGTAGGTCGCGGCGGCTGCTGAGACACCCGCCCGGCTCGCCACCTCGCGGAGCGTCAGCCGCGCGAACCCGCTGGTCGTGAGGACGTCGACGGCGGCGTCGACGAGCGCTCGGCGCGTGCTGTCACCGCGTTGGCGCCGGCCGTCGGTCGGGCTGCCCATGAACACCTCCGAGAAACTATCTGTACAACCAGATAGTAACTCGGCGGCTTGCCGCGTGCTGCGTCAGGAGGGCTAGTGTCCGCTAGTCGGTGCGGGCGGCCGCGGCCTGCGTCGACTCCTCCTCGTCGTGACCCGGCACGGGCGGCAGCGTGATCACCTTCGCCGTCTGGCCGCGTCGCAGCTGCACAACCTCCTCGTGGTAGGCCTCGAGGCGCTGCAGGTACTCGGCTTCGGCGTAGATGCGCCCGTCCACCAGCGGACCTTCGGTACCGCCCATGATCGCCTCGATGTCCTCGCCGGAGAGCGTCTTGTGCGTCTCCAGCGCGTGCGCGATCGCCAGCACGTACATGCGGTTGTCGCGCAGGATCTCCTCGGCGTTCGTCAGGGAGGTGGCGAGGTGGTCCTCGATGCGGTCGGCGAGATCGCGGCGGGCGGTGGCCTGGGCGTCCTCGCGCTGCCCGACCCCGCGGCCGCCGGGCGTGCCGATCTGGAACGCCGACGCCGACTGGTACGAGCTGACCGTGCTGCCCATGCCCCACAGGGCTTCCATCTGGGTGGCGACGAGGGTGGCGGAGGTGAGGTCACCGCTGACGCCGGAGGTGCTGTCGCCGTCGAAGAACATGCGCTCCCCGGCGAGCGACGCGAGCGAGGTGAGGATGTCGGCCTCGTACTCCGAACGCCAGGTCGTGAACTGGTCCTCCGGCTTGATGCTCGCCACCATGCCGAGGTAGGTGTCGCCGATCTCGATGGTGGCGATGTTGATCTGCAGGTGCTCGCGGATGCGGTAGGCGACCACCGCGTGGCAGCCCTCGTGGACGGCCACGGAGTGCCGCTCGCGCTGCACGTAGTCCACGTTCTGCGACGGCCCGAGCTCCTTGAGGTGCTTGGCCCTGGTGACGTCCTGCCACGTGATGACCTCGCGGCCGTCGCGGATGGCGATGATCAGCGCTTCGTTGACGAGGTCCTTGATCGTCGCACCGGTGGCGTACGGGGTGATGGTGGCGAGCTTGTCGATGTGCTCGGCGGTCAGCTCGTGCTTGACCTTGTCGAAGTAGCCCTCGTAGGTGCGCACCCGGCCGGCCTTGGTCGGGTAGCCGACCTTGTAGATGCGGTCGATGCGGCCGGGCCGCAGCAGCGCCTCGTCGAGGGCCTCGGGCATGTTCGTGGCCATCATGACGAGGATGCGGTACTTGGGCGGTGGCTTGGGTCGCATGCCCAAAACCCGCCGGCCGTACCGGTTGAGGAACCCGCGCGGCTTCTTCAGCCCGGAGAGTTCGGTGAGCAGCGCCTGCAGCGTGCCCATGCCGCCGCCACCACCGCCGTTCATCCCGCCCATGACGAACCTGCTCCGCCAGGACCCGGGATCGGGCGCCGGCGGTGCTGCGTCGCGACCGGCGGTGGAGACGAGGTAGCGCGACGGCTCGGATAGGTAGTGGCCGCCGTGGCAGCCGGTGTGGTCGAACGGTGCGAAGCGGCCGCCGCCAGGGGGACCGCCCTGGGCGAGCGCGCCGCGGCTGCCCAGCGCGTCGGCCTCGTCGAAGAAGACGATCACGCCGCCGTAGCGGAGGGCGAGCTTGCGCAGCTTGCGGAAGACGGACTTGACCTTGAGGATGCCGACGCCCATGAACATGTTGGTGAACGCGCCGGGATCGACGAAGACGTACGGCTTGCCGGTCTCGCCGGCCACTGCCTCGGCCATCAGGGTCTTGCCGGTGCCGGGCGGACCCCACAGCAGCATGCCCGACGGCACGTAGCCGCCCCTGGTCTCGATCGTCTCCGGGTCCTCGAGGAAGACGATGTTCTCCTTGACCCGGTCGACGACCTGGTCCTGGCCCCACACGTCGGAGAACCGGGTGGTGATGTCGTCGGGGTAGTACGTGTCGACGCCGCCGCGGGTGAGCAGCCAGAACAGGCCGATGAACTGTGCGGCGACGAAGAAGAACCCGAACATCAGCTGGAAGATGAACGGCATCGCCTGCCACAGCAGCGCGGGCGCCTCGAAGGCCGCGAGGATCGGCGAGGTCTCCAGGATCTGCCCGGCGACGACGGCGAGCAGCACGAGCACCAGCAGCCACTTGATCAGCCGCGCGAGCCGGAAGCGCGTCCAGTCCGACATCCGGCGCCGCGCCAGCCGTTCGGAGCCGCCGAAGACGCGTTGCGTCCAGAACCGGTGGTAGCCGCTCCAGTGCTCGCTGACGAGGAAGTGCAGTTGCCGGACGAGCTCGATGCCGGCGAGCCAGATCAGCCACTGCCCGTCCTCGAGGCGCAGGCGCATCGAGTCCTCGAACGTGATCAGCGGATTGTCCGCCAGGTCGGCCCACACGAGCACGAACCACAGGACGGCGAACAGCAGCAGGAGCCGGACCCGGTCCCAGAGAGTCATCCGCTTGCGCGTCGGACGCTCGGCCTTAGGGGCCGGTGTGTGCACCTCGGGAGCCGGTGTCGACGATTCGCTCGCAGGCTCGCTGATGGCTCTACCTTCCTCATGCACGGCGGTTCCCGGCGGGGAGTGCTTGGTTCGCGTGTCCTTCGAGGACTGAGATGAGACGGCGCCCCCGCCGGGCCCCGGCGAGAGCCTGACGCCCAGGAGGATGTGGTCCCGCGAGGACTGGTTCATCAGCACGACGCAGCGCTTTCCCGGTCCGCCGAGCATCATGGTCGCGACGGATGGAGGACAGGTGCTGGGAATCGGCATCGACTGGGCCGAAGAATTTCACGACATCGCTCTCGGAACACAGGACAAGGGAGTGATCGAGCAGTTCCGTATCGACCACGGCCCGGCCGGGGTGACGGCGCTGATCGAGCGGGCGCTGCGCATCGAGCCCGACCCGGCCGAGGTCCGCGTCGTCCTGGAGACCCGCCACGGCCTGCTGGTCGAGGCACTGCTCGACGCCGGGTTCACCGTGATTCCGGTCGACCCCGACCTGGTCGCTCGACGGCGCGGTCCGGCCCGGAAGAAGGACGACGCCGAGGACGCCCGGATCTGCTGTTTGCTCGCCCTGGACCGTCACGCCGCGCTCAAGACGCTGATCCCGCACGGGGAGATCGGTGGGGAGCTGCGCGCGATCGGCCGCGACGACGAACGCGCCGCTCGCGATCAGCGCCGGCTGCTCAACCGGCTGCGCGCGGACCTGCAGACCACCTACCCCGCCGCCCTGACCCTGGCCGGGAAGGAGTTGGGGGCGCCCACGGTGTTGCGGTTGCTGGAGCGCTGGCCCACCCAGCCCGAGCTGGCCGGAGCCTCTCGCGGCGACCTGGTCGAGTTCGCCCGGGCAGGCCGCCACGGCTGGCCCGAGCGGTTCGCCGACCGCGTCGCCGCGGCGCTCTCCGCGCCGTCGTTGCCGACCCGGGACTACCTCGTGCGCGCCAAGGCTGCCGGGATCCGGTTGGCCGCGGTCCAACTCCTGGCCCTGCACGAGGCCCGCCGCGGCTGGGAACACCGGATGGCCGAGCTGCTGTTGGGCGGTCCACGCACTGGGCGTGAGCGCACCGTGAAGGACCCTGAACCGGGGAAGGCGTTCCCAGGCGGGGTCATCTACCTGAGCTTCCCCGGCCTGGGTGACCGCCTCGCCGCTCGGGTCGCCGGTGAGATCGGCGAGCACATCGATCAGTTCGACAACCCCAATGGACTGCAGTGCTACGCCGGCCGAGCCCCGGTCACCCGCCGATCCGGGAAGAACGACTTCGTCGTCGCCCGCCGCCTCGCGCACAACCGCTATCTCGGCGACGCGGTTCACCAATGGGCCTTCTGCAGCCTCACCACAAGCGGCTGGGCCCGCGAGTTCTACGACAGCAAAATCGCCAGCGGGAAAAGCCATCACAACGCCCTGCGTGCCTTGGGCAACCGCTGGCTGGAAATCCTCTGGCACTGCCTGATCAAGGGCGTGCTCTACGACGAGGACCTCCACGTCGCCAACCGCAACCGCGCCCTCCGACGAGCCGCCTGAACCCGGGGTTGACAGAGGATGTCTCATAGCGTCTCCCGAACCGTGAACGACGATGCCACGTCGTTGATCTGAGCGCTGTTCTTGGTGAAGCACTCCAGCGAGCAGCGCACGATGATCATGTAGATCTTGCTGGCAGCGTCATTGGTGTATGCGGTCTGATCGAAGACCTGCGGTGGCCCGTTGTTGATGCTGTAGCCGAAGATCGAGCGCACGCCGCGGAGCCCGTCGCCGGGAGTGAGGGTCTTGTCGGCGAAGAGCTTGAACCCGCTCAGCCCGGGTCTCGGCTGCAGCGTCATGCTCATCTGGGCACGCTCGGACACCGGGAAGACGAAGTCGCGCAGCGAGTCGAGGGCGACGACGCCCCGCACCTCCTGCGGCACGTCGAGGACGACGACCACCATGGTCGGGGACTCGGTGGCGGCGACCCCCATCGCGTGGTCGATCGAGGGCGTGGCGTCGGCATCGAAGGCCCGCACCCAGGTGAAGGTGGTCGGGTCGAGGCCGAAGACGCCCTGCGTAGGGGAGATCCCCGCGGACACGTCACGCCAGGCGACGGGCACCTTGGCGTAGGTCCGCTCCTCCTTGTTCGTGACGTAGTTCCATGCCGGGGCACCGCATCCGGTGAGCCCGAGGACGACGGTGATGGCGAGAGCGGCTGTTGCGGCCCACCGTCGGGACATCCCGGTTCTGGCCGTCATCCGACCTCCACCCGTGACCTGATCGTGACCTGTCGAGTATGCGCCACGAAAGGTGTGGGGGAATGAGCCGAACGGTTGCGGCGGTGTTTCCGAATTCCGCGGTCGAACGGGTGTCAGACACGCAAGAATGCGACAAAAAGGACAGTTAGTCAGGCGAGGCCGAGATCGGCCAGGCCTAGCAGCGCGCGGTAGGGCACCCCTTCGGCCTCGATGATCTCCTTGGCCCCGGTTTCCCGGTCCACGACGACCGCGACGCCGACGACCGTGGCCCCGGCCTCCCGCACCGCCGTCAGCGCTTCCTTGACCGATCCGCCGGTCGTGGAGGTGTCCTCGACCACGAGCACGGGGCGGCCGGCGATGTCCGGACCCTCCACGCGTCGCTGCAAGCCGTGCTGCTTGGCGGACTTGCGCACCACGAACGCGTCGACGGGCGCGATCGTCGGATCGACGATGCGTTCGGCCACGGTGGCGTGCAGGACGGCGTCGGCCACCGGGTCGGCGCCGAGCGTGAGTCCGCCGACGGCGGAGTAGGCCCAGTCGCGGGTGAGCTCGCGCAGCAGCCGTCCCACGAGCGGCGCCGCCTGGTGGTGCAGGGTGACCCGGCGCAGGTCCACGTAGTAGTCGGCCTCGGCGCCGGACGAGAGCGTGACCTTGCCGTGCACCACGCCGAGCTCGCGGACGAGACCGGCGAGCTGGTCGCGTTCACTGTCGGCCCTCATGTGCGGTTCCTGTCCCCGAAGGCCATCAGCCGGCGCACCACCATGCGGGGGAGCACGTCGACCGCGGCGACGATCGCCTTGTACTGCACCGACGGCACCGACAGGACCCTGCCGCGGGCGAGGTCGGCGAGTGCGTCGCCCACCACGCGGTCGGCGTCGAGCCACATCGGCCCGGTGCGGGCTCCCATGTCGATGCCGGCCCGTTCGTGGAACTCGGTGCGCACGAACCCGGGGCACAGAGCCATCGCCCGCACGCCGGTGCCCTCGATCGAGCCGGCCACCCCCTCGGTGAACGAGATGACCCACGCCTTGTCGGCGCCGTAGGTCGTGCCTCGCCCGGCGAGGAACCCGGCCACGCTCGACACGTTGATCACGCCACCGCGGCCGCGGCCGACCATGCCGGGCAGCGCGGCGCGGGTGAGCTGGAGCACCGCGCCGACGTTGAGGTCCAGCTGGCGGGCCAGGTCGGCGGGCGTGCACTCCAGCAGCGCGGATCCCACCGTCATGCCCGCGTTGTTGACGAGCAGGTCGACCGGGGCGGCGTCGGGATCGGCCAACCGAGCGGCGACCCGGTCCAGATCGGCCGAGCGGGTGAGGTCGGCGACCAGCACCTCGGCCGACACCCCGGCCTCCCGGGCAACCGTGGCCGCCGCCTCCAACCGTTCCCGGTCGCGGGCGACGAGGACGAGATCGCGGCCGTCGGAGGCCAGGCGCCGCGCGAACGCGGCCCCGATCCCCGCCGTGGCCCCGGTGATCAACGCAGTCGGCACGCGGCCGACCCTACGTCGTCAGCCCGTCGGTCCGTGCTTGGCCCCGAGGCCCTGCTCCAGCGCGGTGGCGACCTCGGCGAGGTCGGCGAGCAGGTCCTGGACCCGGTCGGCGGTCGATCCCAGCGGCGCGGTGGCCAGCACCCACGCCTCCTCGGCCCACAGCAGCTCGACGTCCTCGCCGATGGCGTCGCTGGCCTCGGCGAGCCGCCGGGTCAGCAGCGGCCGGACGGCCTCGGGATCGGAGACGAACGCGTAGCGCTCACCGACGGGTTCGAGCAGGTCGAGGCCGGCGTCGTCGGGCAGCGGGGCCGACGGCAGCCGCAGCTCGACCGCGGCCGGGAGCTGCGCCTGCACCTGCACGGCGGCGAGGATCGAGTTGAGCCGGCCCGCCTGCTCGTGGTCGAACACGTACGCCTGCCGGGGGCCGTCCGGAGTGGGCACGTCGCCGGAGATCAGGTTGCGGGCCACCCCGGGCCCACCCTGGTGGATGGTGCCGTAGCGCCACCGGCTGGGGAGCACGGGATCGGTGTCGAGGTACTCCCAGCCCCGCATCGCCGCCCACTTGCGGCGATCCTTGGCACCGGCGCCGCCACCACCTCGGGACCGGTCCGCGAACAGCAGCGCAGCGCCGATCACGATCGCGATCACGGCGATGATGAACCACACGGTCGGAGTGAACCCCACGAGCACGCAGGGTAGTCCCGCGCAGCGCGATCCCCGCGCAGCACACGCCCCCGCGGCCTACCCGGATGTCAGCAAGGCCACCTTCATGCCAGATTTCGACATGAAGGTGGCCTTGCTGACATGGCTGTGCGGTTGCTGCGACGGACGTGCGGTGTCAGACCGTGACCGGGAGCCCCCGGCCGACGATCAGGCCGCCCGTGCCGCCCTCCGCCGTCGGGTCCAGGTCGACGCGGACGGTGTCGCCCTCGCGGACGTCGCCGCCCAGCAGCTGCCTGGCCAGCTGGTCGCCGATGGCCGACTGGACGAGCCGGCGCAGCGGCCGGGCCCCGTAGACGGGGTCGAACCCGTTGAGCGCCAGCCACTCGCGCGCCGGGTCGCTGACCTCGAGCGTGAGCCGCCGCTTGGCCAGCCGCCTGCGCAGCGCGTCGAGCTGGATGTCGACGATGTGCGTGAGCTCCGCCGTCGACAGCGCGTGGAAGACCACGACGTCGTCGAGCCGGTTGAGGAACTCCGGCTTGAAGTGCCGCTGCACGATCGCCATGACGGCGTCCTTGCGGCCCTTCTCGTCGAGTGCGGGGTTGGCGATGGCCTGGCTGCCCAGGTTGGACGTCAGCACCAGGATGGTGTTGCGGAAGTCGACCGTGCGGCCCTGGCCGTCGGTGAGCCGGCCGTCGTCGAGCACCTGCAGCAGCGTGTCGAACACGTCCGGGTGCGCCTTCTCGACCTCGTCGAACAGCACCACGGAGTACGGGCGGCGCCGTACGGCCTCGGTGAGCTGCCCGCCCTGGTCGTAGCCGACGTAGCCGGGCGGGGCGCCGACGAGCCGGGCCACCGAGTGCTTCTCGGAGTACTCGCTCATGTCGATGCGGATCATCGCCCGCTCGTCGTCGAACAGGAACTCCGCGAGCGCCTTCGCCAGCTCGGTCTTGCCCACGCCGGTGGGGCCGAGGAACAGGAACGAGCCGGTCGGCCGGTTCTCGTCGGCGATGCCGGACCGGGCCCGGCGCACCGCGTCGGAAACTGCTCGCACGGCTTCCGTCTGCCCGACGACGCGCTTGCCCAGCTCGTCCTCCATGCGCAGCAGCTTCGCCGTCTCGCCCTCCAGCATGCGACCGGCGGGCACGCCCGTCCACGCCGAGACGACGTCGGCGACGTCGTCCGCGCCGACCTCTTCCTTGAGCATCACGTCGGCGTTGTCGGCCGTGGCAGCGGTGGCCTCGGCGAGCTGCTTCTCGATCGCCGGGATGCGGCCGTAGAGCAGCTCGGAGGCCTTCCCGAGGTCGCCGTCGCGGTCGGCGCGCTCGTACTCGCCGCGCAGCTGCTCCAGCTGGGCCGCGAGCTCGCGGGTCGACTCGATGGCGCCCTTCTCGTTCTGCCAGCGCGCGGTGAGCGCGGTCAGCGTCCTCGCGCTTCTCGGCCAGCTCCTCGCGCAACGCGGCGAGCCGGTCGGCGGACGCGGCGTCGGACTCCTTCGCGAGCGCCATCTCCTCGATCTCCAGCCGGCGCACCGCGCGCTCGACGGTGTCGATCTCGACGGGCCGGGAGTCGATCTCCATGCGGAGCCGGGACGCGGCCTCGTCGACGAGGTCGATGGCCTTGTCGGGCAGGAACCGGGCGGTGATGTAGCGGTCGGACAGCGTGGCGGCGGCGACGAGCGCGGCGTCGGTGATCCGCACGCCGTGGTGCACCTCGTAGCGCTCCTTGAGTCCGCGCAGGATGCCGACGGTGTCCTCGACGGACGGCTCGCCGACGTAGACCTGCTGGAAGCGGCGCTCGAGCGCAGGGTCCTTCTCGATCCGCTGGCGGTACTCGTCGAGCGTGGTGGCGCCGACCATCCGCAGCTCGCCGCGGGCCAGCATCGGCTTGATCATGTTGCCGGCGTCCATCGCGCCCTCACCGGTCGCGCCGGCGCCGACGATGGTGTGCAGCTCGTCGATGAACGTGATGACCTGACCGTCGGACTCGGTGATCTCCTTGAGGACGGCCTTGAGCCGCTCCTCGAACTCGCCGCGGTACTTCGCGCCGGCGACCATCGAGCCGAGGTCGAGCGAGACGACCTTCTTGTTGCGCAGCGACTCGGGCACGTCACCGGCCACGACGCGCTGAGCGAGGCCCTCGACGATCGCGGTCTTGCCGACGCCGGGCTCGCCGATCAGCACGGGGTTGTTCTTGGTGCGCCGCGACAGCACCTGCACGACGCGCCGGATCTCCTGGTCGCGACCGATCACCGGGTCGAGCTCTCCGGCGCGGGCGCGATCGGTGAGGTCGACGCCGTACTTCTCCAGCGCCTGATAGGTGCCCTCGGGATCGGGGCTGGTGACCCGCGAGCTGCCGCGCACCTTGGCGAACGCCTCGCGCAGCGCGTCGGGGGTGGCGCCGTGGCGGGTCAGCAGCTCGGCCACCGGCCCACCGGCCTGCGCGAGCCCGACGAGGAGGTGCTCGGTGGAGACGTACTCGTCGCCCATCTCGGTCGCCAGCTGCTGGGCAGCGTTGATCGCGCCGAGCGCCGGGCGCGACAACTGGGGGGCGCTGACGGTGGAACCGGAAGCGGACGGCAGGCGGTTGCCGAGCTGGGTCAGCTCGGCGCGCACCGCGGCAGAGTCGGCTCCGACGGCTGCAAGCAGCGGCGCCGCGATGCCGTCGCCCTGTGCCAGCAGCGCGCCCAGCAGGTGGGTCGGCCCGACGTCGGGGTTGCCGGCGAGCGACGCGGCCTGGACGGCCGCCGAGATGGCCTGCTGGGTCTTGGTGGTGGGGTTGAAGGAATCCACCGCTCACTTCCTCCTGCGTTGCGTCTGCGTGGGCACCATCGTGCCCGTCGCTAGGAACAACGTCAGAAAAGTTGAGTCTGTTCCAGTCAATTTTGTCGCCGGCTCCTTCGTCACCGGATCGCGGGCTCGCGGCCCGGTCGCCAGCGGCGGTTCAGGTTTGCAGCGGGCGGCGCGGCGCCCTTCCGCCTAGCCTTCGGTCTTGGCACCGAAGTAGTCGCCGCCCTTGCGCGCCGGGTCGTCGGTGCCCCACTCGCGCTTCTCGTGCACCCGCTCCATCCGCGGGATGTGCTTGCGGCAGTGGATGTAGGCCTCCTCGACCTCCACCACGACCCAGCGCTCCGGCCGACGGCCCAGCTCGGCCTCCGCGGGCAGCTCGGGGTGGTCGGCCCGCAGCAGGTCGTCCTCCACGATCCACGCCCGGCCGTTGACGTGCAGGCCGATGAGGTCCTCCACGAAGTCGACCATGAGCAGGCCGACGTTCCCGTTCTCGGCGATGTTGCCGAGGCTCGCGTGCACGCCGTTGCCGCGGTACTCGGGATAGGCGACGTGCCGGTCGTCGAGCACTCGGATGAACCCCGGTTCGCCCGCACGGAGTGACGAGTCGCACTCCCCGTGCGCGTCGGACGTCGCGACGAACATCATCTCCATCCGGCCGATGAACGCGATCATCCGCGGTAGCAGCCGATCGCGGACCTGGTCGGCATAGAACCTGTCCGCACGGGGAGACGTTCCGTAAGCGGCTTGGAGATCATGCTCTCCGTCCGAACCAGGCCTTTGGGCCGGAAGGCGGTACTCCGTACTGCGATCGGTCGGTAACACACTGCCCCGTTCGGTCGACGAACTGTGCATCGCCCACTTTTTGGTGGACGACAACCCGCCACAGTGCCATCTCGACGGTGTCGAGGTCACCCTCAGCAGTCGACCGCGCGCTACCCTGGCACGTCGTAGCACCCGTCCCCGAAGGTGCCCCCGCCACCCCAGCGGGCCCCGCGAGAAGGAAGCCGGCCGTCGATGACCGCGGAACAGTTGCTCACCGCTGACCTGGAGTCGGTCGGTAGGTCGCGCACGGAGGAATCCGCGACGGTCGCGGCGATCCGCACCAGCTGGGCGCTCGTCGAGCCGCACACGGCCGAGGTGGCCCGCCTGTTCTACGCCACGCTCTTCGCGCACGCCCCGCTGACCCGCGAGCTCTTCCCGGTCAACATGGAGGTGCAGCGCAGCCGCCTGCTGCGCGCGCTCGTCCACGTCGTGCACATGTTCGACCACCCCGACGAGCTCGTTCCGTTCGTCGAGCAGCTGGGTCGGGACCACCGCAAGTTCGGTGTGCTGTCCGAGCACTACGACGCCGTCGGCCACGCCCTGTTGTCGGCCGTCGCGGGGTTCGCCGGCGATGCCTGGACGATCGAGGTGGAGAAGTCCTGGCGCGAGGCCTACGACATGGTCGCGAGCGCGATGAGCACAGCCGCCGCTGCCGAGCGGGGGCCGGCATCGTGGCTGGGCCGGGTCGTCGAGCACGAGCGGCTCGGCTGGGACATCGCCCGGATCACCGTTCAGACCAGCGAGCCCATGCCCTACCGCGCCGGCCAGTACGTCTCCGTCGAGACGCCGCAGCGGCCCCGGTTGTGGCGCTACCTGTCGCCGGCCAACGCGCCGCGCGAGGACGGCAGCCTCACCTTCCACGTCCGCGCCGTCAACGGCGGCTGGGTGAGCCGCGCGGTCGTCGCCCACTCCCGGGTCGGCGACACCTGGCGGATCGGCCCGGCCATGGGCCGGATGGCCGTCGATCCCGCGTCCGGGCGGGAGGTGCTGATGGTCGCCGGTGGCACCGGGATGGCGCCGATCAAGGCGCTCCTCGAAGGCCTCACCCGCCGCGACGACCCGCCGCGCACCCAGGTGTTCGTCGGCGGCCGTTCGTGGGACGACCTCTACGACTTCCCCGCGCTGCGCAAGCTCTCCTACGACAACCCCTGGCTCGACGTGGTGCCCGTGGTGGAGCGCGACGACGCCGACTCCGGCGCCGAGGTCGGCACGCTCGCCGACGTCGTCACCCGGTACGGATCGTGGGCCGACCACGACGCCATCGTGTGCGGCTCTCCCGCGATGATCCGGGCCACGGTGTCGCGCATGCTGGTGGCGGGCACTCCGCTCGACCGCATCCGCTACGACCCGTTCACGATGGACTGACCTGCCGCCAGTAGCGAGCGGGTAAGGGTTTCGCGCAGGTCCCGACCCGGCGTTCTACCGGGGCGGCAGATACCGCCGCGGCGGTGTGTGGCCCATCGTCTGTGGATGCCGATGACCGCCGCCCGAGTAGCTTTGAGCAGCACGTACGCCGTCGCGGGTGGCCAGGATGCGGCTCGGGACGCCGTGCGGAAGCACCTGTTGCGAACCGGACTGCACCTCGTCGACGACGGGCCGGCCGAGATCACCGCGACCGGTGGCTCGCAGCTGGCGGTGCGCGCGCTCGGGGTCTGGTTCGCCCTCCCGGAGGCCTACCCGCGGCAGGTGCGGATCACGTTCACCGCCGCCGCAGGTGGCACGCGGGTGCACGCCGCGTTCGAGGAGACACTCGGGTTCGCGTACCTCGACGAGCGTTCGCGCCGGAACTACCAGGCCGCGTTCCGGACCTGGATCAACCGGCTGGGCACGGCACTCGGCCACGAGCAGATGGCGAGCTGAACGACTCAGCCGCGCTGGGGCCGCTTCGGCGGCCGCCAGACGACCAGCGCCTGGCTGCGCTCCACCGGCACGAGATCGCGCCGGTAGGAGGCGTGCACCGACGCGGCAGCCTGTTCGGCCGCCGCCCGGGCCGCCAGGACCTCCTTGGCCAGCTCGTCGAGCTTCGCCTTCAGCTCGTCGACCAGCTGTTCCAGCTCGATGATGCGCTTGATGCCGGCGAGGTTGACGCCGTCCTCCTGGGACAGCCGCTGCACCTCACGCAGCAACGCGATGTCGCGGGCCGAATAGCGGCGCCCGCCGCCGGCCGACCGGCCGGGGCTCACGAGCCCCAGCCGGTCGTAGCTGCGCAAGGTCTGGGCGTGCATGCCCGACAACTGCGCGGCGATCGAGATCACGAAGATCGGACTGTCCACGCCCGCGCCGGGTGGCAGGGACGGGTCACTCATCGCGCACCTCCGAGCAGGCCGGCACGGGGATCGAAGTCCTTCGTCGCCTCAGCGTAGGCCGATAGCGCCTCGGACGCCGCCCCGTCGAGCCGCTGCGGCACCGCCACCTCGACCGTGACGAGCAGGTCGCCCGACGTGCCGTTGCGCTTGGTGACACCACGCCCGCGGACCCGGAACGTGCGGCCGCTCGCGGTGCCCGCCGGGATCTTCAAGGTGACCGTGGAATCCAGCGTCGGCACCGTGACCGTGGCACCCGAGGCCAGCTCGGGGAACGTCACGGGCACCGTCAGCGTCAGGTCGTCGGAGTTCTTCGCCGATCGTCCGAACAGCCGATGCGGGGTGACGTGCACGGTGACGTAGAGGTCGCCTGCCGGCGCCCCGCCGCGTCCGGGCTCGCCCTGTCCCTTCAACCGCACCTTCTGCCCGTCGGCCACGCCCGCCGGTACGCGCACGGTCAACGACCGGATGCGCGTGCTGACGCCGTCGCCGCCGCACTCGGGGCACGGGTCGTCGATCAACCGGCCGGTGCCCCGGCAGTCGGTGCACGGCTCGGAGAACGCGAACGCGCCCTGGCTGCGGCTGACCAGCCCGACCCCGCTGCACGTGGGGCACGTGCGCGGGACGCTGCCCGGCCGCGACCCCGTGCCGCCGCAGCGTTCGCAGCGGCCCGGCGAGGACAGCCGGATCGGCACCTCGGCGCCGCGCACGGCGTCGCCGAAGTCGATGGTCAGCTCGCTCTCCACGTCGGCCCCGCGCTGCGATCGCGGTGCGGTGGGGCCGGGCCTGGTCGGGCCGCCTCCGAAGAGGCCACCGAACAGGTCACCCAGCCCACCGCCGGCACCGCCGGCGGCGCCACCCCGGGCGAACAGGTCGTTGAGGTCGAACCCGCCACCCGGCGCGCCACCGCCCGGGAAACCACCGCGGAAGCCGCCGCTGCCGAACAGCGCCCGCGCCTCGTCGTACTCCTTGCGCTTCTTGTCGTCCGACAGCACGCCGTAGGCCTCGGACACCGTCTTGAAACGGGCCTCCGCCTTGGCATCACCGGGGTTGGCGTCCGGGTGCAGCTCGCGGGCGAGCTTCCGGTACGCCTTCTTGATCTCCTCGGTGGACGCGTCCGAGGAGACACCCAGCTCCTTGTAGAAATCCTTCTCGATCCAGTCGCGCTGGGTCATGTCGCCTCCTCTCGGCTCGTCGCGGTCAGACCTGCTCGGGTGCGGGGTCGGCGGCGTCGTCGGGGCCGTCCTCGGCCCGATCGGTGACCGTGACCATCGCCGGCCGCAGCACGCGATCGGCGATCCGGTAGCCCCGGCGCAGCACCGACGCCACCACCGTGGTGGTGGGTCCGGTGGCCGTGCTCGGCTCGTGCTGCACGGCCTCGTGCACGGACGGGTCGAACGGCTCGCCCTCGTGGCCGAACGCTTCGAGTCCGAGCTTCTGCACCACCGCGACGACCTTGTCACCGACGGACTTGAACGCGCCCGTCAGATCGCCGTGGGCCTCGGCCCGTTCCAGGTCGTCCAGCACCGTCAGCAGGTCGCCGACGAACTGGGCGCGGGCGGACGTGCGCTCGGCCTCCCGGTCTCGGTCGACCCGGCGGCGGTAGTTCGCGTACTCGGCGGTGATGCGCTGCAGGTCGGCGGTGCGCTCGGCCACCTGCGAGGCCAGCTCGACCTCGGCGACCGACGGGCCGGCGGGTTCGGGTTGCGGAGCATCCTCCGCAGCCTGCGCGGCCCCCGCCGCCGCCTCCTCGGCGGCGGGCGGGGTCCGCACCTGACCGGTCACCGGGTCGATCCGGCGCCGGTCCCGGACCACGACCCGCTCCGCCTCGCCCTGAGGGGCGCGCTCGTTGCGGTCGTGGTCGCTCACTTCTTGTCCTTCTCCTCGTCGACGATCTCGGCGTCGACGACGTCGTCGCCCTGGTCCTGCGCGGACCCGGCGCCGGCCCCGGCGTCGCCAGGGCCGCCAGGAGCACCCTCGGCACCCGGCTGCTGGTAGAGCGCGGTGCCCATCTTCTGCGACTCGGTGGCGAGCTTCTCCACAGCGGCCTTGATGGCCTCGGAGTCGGTGCCCTTCAGTGCGGTCTGGGCCTCACCGAGCGCAGCGTTGACGCTGTCCTTGACCTCGGCCGGGAGCTTCTCGTCGTTCTCCTTGACGAACTTCTCCGTCTGGTAGACGAGCGACTCGGCCTGGTTGCGGACCTCGGCCTCCTCGCGGCGCTTCTTGTCCTCGTCGGCGTGCGCCTCGGCCTCCTTCATCATGCGGTCGATCTCGTCCTTGCCGAGCGCCGAACCGCCGGTGATGGTCATGGCCTGGCTCTTGCCGGTGCCCATGTCCTTCGCAGAGACGTTCACGATGCCGTTGGCGTCGATGTCGAAGGAGACCTCGATCTGCGGCACGCCACGCGGGGCGGGCGGCAGCCCGGTCAGCTCGAACATGCCGAGGCGCTTGTTGTAGGACGCGATCTCGCGCTCGCCCTGGAACACCTGGATCTGCACGGACGGCTGGTTGTCGTCGGCCGTCGTGAAGATCTCCGACCGCTTGGTGGGGATCGTGGTGTTGCGCTCGATGAGCTTGGTCATCACGCCGCCCTTGGTCTCGATGCCCAGGGAGAGCGGAGTGACGTCGAGCAGCAGGACGTCCTTGACCTCACCGCGGAGGACGCCGGCCTGCAGTGCGGCGCCGACGGCGACGACCTCGTCCGGGTTCACGCCCTTGTTGGGCTCGCGGCCGCCGGTGAGCTCCTTGACCAGCTCGGTGACGGCGGGCATGCGGGTGGAACCACCCACGAGAACCACGTGGTCGATCTTGTTGACCGAGACGCCGGCGTCCTTGATGACCTGGTTGAACGGCGCACGGGTGCGCTCGAGCAGGTCGGACGTGATGCGCTGGAACTCCGCGCGCGACAGCGTCTCGTCGAGGAACAGCGGGTTCTTGTCGGCGTCGACCGTGATGTAGGGCAGGTTGATCGTGGCCGAGTTCTGGCTCGACAGCTCGATCTTGGCCTTCTCAGCGGCCTCGCGGAGGCGCTGCATGGCCATCTTGTCCTTGGTCAGGTCGATGCCCTGCGCGCTCTTGAACTTGTCGACGAGCCAGGTGATGACCCGCTCGTCCCAGTCGTCGCCGCCGAGGTGGTTGTCGCCGTTGGTCGCCTTGACCTCGACCACGCCCTCGCCGATCTCCAGCAGCGAGACGTCGAACGTGCCGCCACCGAGGTCGAAGACCAGGATGGTCTGCTCCTTCTCGCCCTTGTCGAGGCCGTACGCGAGCGCGGCCGCGGTGGGCTCGTTGACGATGCGGAGCACGTTGAGGCCCGCGATCTGGCCGGCCTCCTTGGTGGCCTGGCGCTGCGCGTCCTCGAAGTAGGCCGGGACGGTGATCACCGCGTCGGTGATCTCCTCGCCCAGGTACGACTCGGCGTCGCGCTTCAGCTTCTGCAGCACGCGCGCGCTGATCTCCTGCGGCGAGTACTTCTTGCCGTCGACGTCGTCGGTCGACCAGTTGGTGCCGATGTGCCGCTTCACCGACCGGATCGTCCGGTCGACGTTCGTGACGGCCTGGTTCTTCGCCGACTGACCGACGAGCACCTCGCCGTTGCGCGCGAACGCCACGACCGATGGAGTGGTGCGCGAACCCTCGGAGTTCGCGATGACCGTCGGCTCGCCACCCTCGAGGACGGCGACGACGGAGTTGGTGGTCCCGAGGTCGATACCGACCGCACGAGCCATGGTTGTTGCCTCCGATGAAGTGCTTGCTTGCGTGGACTTCGCTCAAGTCTGCCACGAGCCCGCCCGGCCGGTGACAACCGGTCTTGAGTCGGGATCGCTCAACTTGCTCAGTCGGTCCAACGAGCGGCCCCCCGAGGTTGTTCCCACGGGTTCGAGCGAACCGCCCACGCTGCGCGGTCCGGGCTTCTACGCTGAGCCGGCGGTGATCGACCGGCTACGCGAACGGAGCGCCACATGGACCTGCATGCCGACCACGAACGCGGCATGGTCGATGTCGACGCCGCCCAGGCGCACGCCGCCGCGGCTGGGCTGTCCGTGGATGCGGAGAACGTGCTCTACGTGCGCAAGGCGATCCTGGACGAGTACGAGGCACTCCTCGCGGTACTTGGTGGGGAATCGCGGGACGCTCAGACCTATGCGAGGCCCTACGGCGGCGATCCGGTCTCGGTTGACGCTTCGGTCGCCTTTCCGCAAAGGGCGAATTCTCTCCTGAGTGAATGCAGGAAGCAGGTGATGGAGCTGTTGGCTATCTCTGATCACCTCAAGGATGCGGCACTTGCGTACGGCTTCACTGAGGAGCAGATCGCGTCCGCGAACCCTGTGAATGTCGGGGCGGGAGCAGCTGCAGGTGAGCGCGACGCTGCATGCAATCCTCAACCCGTGGGAACGAGGATGAGGTGTCGACTGCTCGGGGTGGTCTTGCTGGTGGTGCTCGCGGGCTGCGGGGGTCCGGTTTCGGGAGAGCCGGTTGCCGGTGCGCCGGTGTCGACAGGCCCTCCGTCGACGTCGGTCACCGGACGGGTTGGCGATGGTCTCAACATGTCGGACTTCGATCCGTGCACTGCGATTAAGAAGGACCAGGCAAGTGACCTAGGGCTCGATGGCCCGAAGTCAGGGATTTCGTCGCAGGGCACGAAATCGTGCACGTGGTCGCATTTCAAGGCGGAGCCGATCGAATCATACTACGTTGACAGCAGTGACAGTCTTGGGATCGACTCGATCAACGCGAGTTGGTCAATCATTCAATGTCGGCCGCTACAAAGCGGTCATCGGCCGCAGTCAATCGGCAAGTTTTGAATCGACCTGCGGAATATTCATCGATGTCCACCCGGGACAGGTCCTGCAGGTCAACTACGCCTATGACGGCTCGACCCAGCGTATGACCCACGACCTGGCCTGCCAGAAAGCCAAGCCCGTGGCAGCGATGGTGATCGCGAATCTGGATCGAGGGGGGAACTGACGTGCCGGACATGCACACCATCGGCCTCTACAACTACGAGAACGTCGACCTGAAGCAGAAGGCCGCGTGGCTGGCCGCCGCTCCAGGTGGAGAAGGTGACCCGCTGCCGGCGAAGCTGCAGCTGATCGCGAACACGTTCCAGCGCTCGCATGCCCGCCTCACCGCCAACATCGAAGCGCTCGGCGCCGCGTGGAGCGGCCAGGCGTGCCGATGCGGCACAGGCCTCCCTTCGCACAGCGACCGGCCGCACCACCGCGGCGCGGCAGGCGAACGACGACGGGCATGCGGCTGTCACCGACTACGGGGTGTCGTTCGAGGAGATGCGCCGGAAGGTGCACTTCGAGGACCCGAACGCTGCATGGCAGCCGACACCGACCGCTGGCGCCCCGGTGCCGGGCGATCCGTTCGTGGTGCAGGACGACCAGTTCGGTCCGGCGCAGCAGAACCGCACGGCCGATGCCGCCGCCAACGCCGCCCTCCGCGCGCACGAGGAGCGCACCCGTGAACTGGTGAACCAGTTCCCCACTCTCACCGCGGGCGTGGGCGCGCCAGGGGGTGCGCCGCCGGCGGCCACTCCCCAGCAGCAGGTCGGGCCGGCTGGTCCTGGTGCTGGGCCGTCTGCCGCGACCCCGGGCCCATCGACGCCGATGACGCCGGTTCCGGTCGGTACTGCGCCGGCCCCCCGCGCCGGCGTCCCGAACCAGGTCGGCCCGGTGCCGGGCAACACCACCACCGCGAACGTGAACAACGGTTCGCGGGCGGCGTCCGTACCGCCGCAGCAGACGCCGACGACGAACCCCAGCCGGTTCGCCCCGGTCCCGAGCACGACCGCGCCCGGCATCCAGACCGGGCTGCCACCGCTTGGCACCGCGCTGCCGCCGAGCAGCTCCCGGCCGGTCAGCGTGCCGCCTCCGCCCGCGATCCCCGGTGTGAACAACAACGGCGTGATCGGCGGACGTGCCCCGGGATCGGTTCCGGGCTCCGACGGACGCCTGTTCGGCTCGAAGCTGCCGGTGGTGGCCGAGCCGGGGCCTGCGCCGGCTCGTCCAGGCCAGCCGGTGGCGCCGGTCGGGACGCCTACGAACGGTCGTCCGACCGGTTCGATGATGCCCCCGCCGATGATGGGGGCCGGAGCAGGCGGGGGCGGTTCGTCGACGCGTCGCACCAAGTACTGGACGCCGACGTCGGAGGCGTTCGACGTGGATCTCCCACCGCACGTCGACGGCGTGATCGGGGCCGAGCCGGAGGACGCGCGATGATCGACTGGTCGGTCGCGAAGGTCGTCACCACCAGCGAATTCGAGGTCTGCTGGGAGCTGCTGCGCCTCGGCGAGACGCCGTGGCAGCTCGATCCGCCGCGCAGCGGGCTCACCGACGCCGAGCGCAACGCCGTGGTGTCGAGCGCCCTGAACGGTCTGTCCGCCCGCGGCCTCGCCTACGGGCGCAGGCTGGGCCCGGTGCTGGAGGAGCACCTGGAGCGGTTGGCGTGGCCGCGGTGGTCGGCCGACGTGCGCTACGTCGCCGACTCACTGGTGTCGGCGGTCGCGGCGGTGCGCGGCGAGCGGGCCACGGTCGCGGTGCGCCACGACACCGAGATCGCGCTGCTCGACGTGCCGGCCGACGATGCCGTCGACGTGCTGCTGGACCTGCCAGGATCCGGCGTCCCCGGTCCCGGCCGAGACGTGCGGATGCCCGCGTCGGTGCTGGACGCAGCCCGCCGTGCGGCCGATCCCGGCTCGTACGGGTTCGTGGAGCAGCTCACCGCGAGCGGTGTGTCGGAGACCGATGCCGCGCTGCTGTGGGGCATGTGCCGGGACGTGCGGATGCGCGGCCAGTACGGCGCCACCCTCGGCACGGGCGACGGCACGCGGACGCGCCGCGCCCCGTACGTGATCGGGTTCCACGCCACCCCGCAGGGCCGGTTCCGGCAGGTGCGGCGCAGCGAGCGCGGCGTACCGACGGTGACCGTGGGGCCGGCCGCGCGCAGCGACCTGCGCCGCGAGCTGACCGGCCTCTTGGCGTTATAGCGGAGGCGCGGGCCGCGGCGGCACACGTCCGGCGTCGACCCCCGGCAACGGGTCGGTGACGGCGGCGAGCACGCGGTGGCTGCCCGGGTCGGGCACGAGGTTCTCGGCCTTGTCGCGGAACTCCAGCTCCCCGTCCGGCCCGAGATCGGCGTGGAAGCCGGCCTGGGCGAGCTGGTCCTCGTCGAGATCGGTGAGCAGCTCCCAGCGACTGGGGACGACGCTGTACTCCGGCCACGGCAGGTCGCCGTACGCGTCGTGCAGGTCGGCCAGCAGCCCGACGAACACCTGCTGCCAGCGCAGCGGCATCGACTGGGCGAGCGACCGGGGCACCACCAGGAACCCGGGGGTGGCGCCCGGAGCCGGGCGATCGAGGTAATCCTTCACCGGGGTCGTGGAGGCCGGGGTGGGTGGTTCGGGGGGCATTGCGGGCTCCAGTGAGGGCCGGAATTCGAACCCCCACAACCCTACGCGGTGCCCGTCGTGGACCGATCAAGCCCGCGTGCGTGGGCCTCACGCCGTGTTCGGCGTCGTTCCGGGGCGCGTCGCCAGCGGGACCAGCTCCCTGTAGTTCCAGTTCACCGGCTGCACGCGCACGTTCTCGCCGGAGTACGGCGCTTCGACCATCTGGTCGTTGCCCATGTAGAGCATCACGTGGTGGATGGTGGCGGGGTCGTTGCGGTCGTAGGCGTAGAAGAGCAGGTCGCCGGCCTGGGCCTGGCGGACTGGTACGTGGCCGCCGGCGAGGAACTGCTGGCGCGACACCCGCGGCAGCGTGATGCCGGCGGCGCGGAACGCGGCCATCATGAGGCCGGAGCAGTCGTAGGTGGCGGGCCCGGTCGCGCCCCACACGTACGGCTTGCCGACCTCGCTGAGCGCGAACTGGATGGCTGCCCCGGCCACCCCGTCGGCGAGGACGGCGGGAGCGCAGCCCGCGTTCGGTGCGACGGCGGCGACGGCGCCGATCTGCGCGACGAGCTCGGCGGCGAGCGGCTCCCACTTGGCGTAGGCGTTGGGGAAACCGGAGCGCTGCACGGTCTGCGCGGCGACGGTGACGGGCATCGTCTCCCAGCCGGGCACCTGCAGGAGCCGGTCGAGGAAGATCGTGGTGGCGTACACGGGGTCGGTGACCTGGGCGGGTGCGCCCCAGCCCTGCGACGGGCGCTGCTGGAACAGGCCGAGCGAGTCGCGGTCGCCGTAGTTCAGGTTCTTGAGCGTCGATTCCTGCATCGCCGTCGCCAGCGCCACGAGGCCGGCGCGCGGCGGCGCGCCCCGCTGCTTGACGACGCCGAGGATCGTGGTGGCGTTCTGCCGCTGCTCCTCGCTCAGCTGCGCGGCGGAGACGGTGGCCCCCCCGCCGCCCCCGGCCGAGCCGACGTCGCAGTAGCCGCCTCCGCCGATCCCGCCACCGGTGCCGAGGCTCGCGGTGAACACGGCGAAGCCGATGCCGAGGAACAGGGCCAGCGCCGCGAGGATCGCGACGAGGGGCACGAGCAGCCGCAGGGGCCGGAGCGTGCGCACCTCAGGCCTCGTCGTAGTCGGCGACGCGCCACGTGCCCGCGTCGTCGACGACGACCACCACCAGTGTCAACGCATCGGTGGGCACCTGCACGCGCACCGACTGCGGGGCGACGGCGACGGCCTTGGCCTCGCCGGTGACCTTCGTCGCGGGGATGTTCGACGGGTCGACGCTCGACAGCACGCCCAGGTACTCGGGCGTGGTGAGGGGGCGCAGCCCGTCGAGCCACTGCTGGGCTGTGGTGCCGTCGGGTGGTCGGACCCACGAACGGGTCCAACGCAGAGCCGTGTCGACGGCGGCCCGCGGGGCCGCCGACACGGGCAGCTCGGTGGGGGCCAGTGCAGGCACCGGCGGCAGCGCCGTCGGCACCGGGCTGAGCGGCGTCTGGCCGGGCGGCGTCGCCCGGGCCGTCGGGGTCGTCCGGCCGGTACCGGTCAGCGGGCCCGTCCGCTCCGGCTGCAACGCCCCGATGCCGAACGACACACCCGCCACGAGCACGGCCGCGACGACGACCGTGATCGCGAGCCGGCCCGGTGACCGCAACGGCCACTGCCAGATCCCGCGGTACGCGGCCGCCCGCCCGTGCGGGGTCCTGATGGGCATCAGCCTGCGCCGCGCGGCGAGTACGCCGACGGCGACTGGCGCGGCCGGTAGATCCGGTAGACGGGCACGCCGTCGACCAGTTCGGCGTCGACCGGACGCACCCCACCCGGCCGCAGCGGCAGCGAGTCCGGCCGGCGGTAGATGGTGCGGTCGTCGAACTCACCGGGGTCGTCCCAGCCGGGTGGGGACATCGCGGCGCGGGTGCCCGATCCACCACCGGACGGGAGCGCGGGCCGGCGGGCCGCCGGCACGAGCGGCGGGATCGCGGTCGGCGGCACCTCGGCGGTGCGCGGCGTGACGCGGGTGGCGGTGGCGCGCACCCGCGTCGGCGAATCCGTCTCGGGGCGCATGCCGCCGTATCCGGCACCGCCGTCGGCGGTCGCCCGGCGCTCGTCCCACCAGCGGCTCTGCCGGTCGTCGGTGGGGCCGCCGCGGAACCGCTGCCACACCCGCGACATGGGGCCCTCGCCCGCGCCCGGCACGATCCCGCCGAACTGGTCGCGGGTCAGCGACACCATCGACACCAGCCGGCGGAACGGGCGTGCGACGGCCCAGAGCACGACCGTCACGACGCCGGTGACCAGCATCGCCAGCCACAGGTCGATGTTGGACTCCGGCCGGAACAGCGTGACGACGACCAGCGCGTGCAACCCGGCCATGGCGCCGACGATGAGCGTGTTGACGATGGCGGCGCCACCCACCCGCAGCAGCGACGGGAGGATGTCCGGCTTGAGGATCGCCACCACGGCGATGGCCGGCGCGGCGATCACCATCAGCCGGATCAGCAGCATCGCGACCAGCACCAGCAGCTTGGACATGAGCTGGAAGACCGCGATGCAGATGGCCTGGATGAACGACAGGACGCCGGCGCCGATCCGGCTGCCGGCCTTGCCCTGGAAGTAGGGGTAGCGGTCGCCCATCTGGCCGGCGATCGTGGCGAAGTCGGCCTTCTTCTTCGCGACCTGCTCGGGGGTGTCCTGGTGCTGGTCGATCTCGTCGATCGTGAACGCCTGGGCGCGCAGGAGATCGCGGCCGAGCTGTTGGGCCTGGGGCACGTCGGGCGCGCCGAACTCGCCGCGCAGCCAGTTCTGGTAGAGCACCTGGTCGACGAGCACGGTCGGCAGCGTGTCGGTGTTGCCGAGTCCGGTCTGGGAGAGGAAGCCCTCCTGCATCTTGGTCACGCCGTCGAGCAGGAACTGGTCCGCGATCTTGGAGAGCCCGACGGGCGACAGGTACGCCGCCGATCCGATGGCCAGTGCGACGACGGCGAAGAGCATCCGGCGGGTCTGCTGGGCGAGGTCACCGCGGACGGTGAGGACGAGCACGAACGCCGCCATGATCGCGAGGGCAGCACCGATCCACGGGGAGAACACCGAGTTGTACATCGCGGTGACGCCGGCGACGATCAGGTCGTCGAGCGGCGCGAGGACCTCGCCACCCTCGGCGATCAGGTAGTGCGCCCAGTTGACCCCGCCGACGGTGAACTTGGAGACGTTGAAGACCTGGTTGCCCAGCCAGGTGTCGGTGGTGCTCGCAGGGTTGAAGACAGCGGCGCCGGCGCAGCCGAGGTCGTAGTTGTGCCACAGGAGCCCCGCGTACCCGCTCTCCCGGTAGACGCTGCCCTCGATGCCGCCCGAGACCGGGTGGGGTCCAGCGAGCCGACCAGGCCGGTGCCGGGGCGGTCCGGCTCGGGGGACTCCTTGCAGTTCAGCGGCTGCGCCATCGCCGGGCTGCCGATGAGCGAGGAGCCGCACACGATCGCGATCACCAGCAGCAGCGCGTACCGGCGCGTGGGCGTGCGGGTACGGGCGATCCGACGTTCGCGGCGGCGCCGTCGTGAGTCCACCAGCACCGCCGCGGTGAGCACTCCCAGCACCAGCAACCAGGGGGACTCGGACATCACCGCACGGCCTCGTCGGCCCGTCCGCTGGGATCGAACTCGCCGTCGAGGTCCCCGAGATCGTCGTCCAGGTCGTCCCCGAGGGAGAGGTCCTCACCGGCGCGCAGGTCGGGCACCGCGGGGCGCCGGCCGTTCGCACGGCGGGCCCGGTCCTCGGCGAGCAGGCCGTCGGGATCGTCGAGGTCGGCGAACTCGTCGAGGGCCTCGGGATCGTCGTCGGCCAGCTCCACGAACCGGGACGGGGTCTGCTGCGCGACGGGTCGGCTGACGGCCCGCGGGGCGGGCTCGTCGGGGGCCCGGACCGCGGCCGACGGGGTGCCGCGGGAGGAGACGCGGCTGGCGTCGGGGTTGGTGTCGAGCGCCTCGCGCACGTGCTCGAGGTGCGGGGCCTCCAGGTCGATGCGGATCTTCTCCACACCGCCGTGGCCGTCGGCGAAGACGAACTGGCGCGGAGTGTCGTCGGGACGGTCGTCGTGCCGCGGCCGCGGGGAGAGCGTGCCGAGCATCTGCTCGTAGCCGACGCCCGTGGGCACCTTGAGCAGGCGCAGCGCCTCCTCCTGGGCCTCGGTGTCGTCGGTGCGGCCGACGAACACGGCGTTGACCAGCGACGCGAACCCGGACACGCGCAGGAGGTCGCCGGCGAGCTGGGAGGCGAACAGCGCGCGGACGTTGAACTTGCGGGAGTCGCGGGCGAGCCGGTCGATGAGCACCTTGCCGGTGGGCACCTGGGACAGGAAGTGCGTCTCGTCGAGCGCCACGCCCTTGCGCAGGTTGCGGTCGGCCTCGTAGATGGTGCGCTGGGTGAGCCAGGACGCGAGGTTGAGCAGCTCGACGGCCAGCGACTCGTTGTCGGTCCACTCCTCGCGCGGACTGCCGGGCCGCGGCAGGCTCATGCCCTGCATGGTGAGCACGGTGAGCCGGTAGTCGCGGTCGCCGGCCCACGGGTCGTCGCGGTCGGTCTCGGGGAACAGCAGCGCGGCCTGCGGCAGCTCGCGGCGCTCCTCGAGGAAGTCGGCCACCACGCCGGCGTGGTCCTCGCCCTCGCGGGCGTGCCGGCGCAGCACGTCGATGACCTGGCCGGGATGCCGGTCGGCGCCGCCACCGACCTCGCGGACGGCCCGCAGCAGCACGATCCGGCTGTGCGGCAGCCGGGCCACCTCGAAGGGCAGCAGCCCGGTGAGCACGTCGAGCACGAGCCGCCGCCGGGTGGCGCCGGCCAGCGACCGTTCGCGCCGCCAGGCCCGCTCGGGGTCCTCCTCGTCGAGGAAGTGCTCCGGGCGCGGTTCGGCCACCACCCGGTACGGGTTGAGGATGCCGGGATCGGCGCGCAGCAGGTTGATGTGCCGGGAGAACGGGGCCAGCTCGGGCAGGCGCGTGAGCGCGGCCAGCGGGCCGGACGGGTCGAGGAGCGTCCAGCGCGCCCCGGACCGCAGGGTCTTGTAGACGATCAGCCCGGTGAGGAACGACTTGCCGGAACCCAGGCCGCCGACGATCGCGGTGAGGCCGGACGCGCGGCGGACCTCCTGGGCGAGCCAGGGGTCCCACGCCACGGGGCGCCGGGTGGCCGTGCACGTCTCGCCGATCATGATGCCGCGCCGGTCGCCCACCGACGCGGTGGCCGCCGGCACCGCCGAGGCCGCCCAGGTGACGGATCCGCGCCGCCGGTAGGCGGTGGACGCGAGCGGCTCTCCGGGGATGAACTCGCGCGCGTAGCGGTACTGCGCCTCCGGGTGCTCGATGCGCACCTTCGGCGCGTACAGGTCGAGCACCTGCTGGGCGCGCCCGACGGCCTCGGCCTCGTCCTTGCCGGCCACCGCGATGCGCCACCACCCGTAGAGACGGGTGTTGAGCTGCGTGAGCCCGCTGGAGAGCTCGTCCTCGACCTCCAGCACGCGGTCGGCCTGGCGGGCCAGCGACACAGGGGGGTCGAGGTCGTGGTCGTGGGTGTAGTGCCGGATCTGGCTGCGCACCTTGCCCATCTGGCGCTGCAGCTCACCCGCCACCTCCTCGGGGCGACGGACGTAGATCCGGGCCGACCACTCCACGGGGAAGGGCAGCCGGTCGGAGTGCTGCATCCACGGATCGTCGATCTCGGGGATGCGCAGGTCGTCCATCAGGCCGATCGAGAGCACCGCGACGTGCCGCGCCATCGTCTGCGAGCGGATCCGGCCCACGACCCGCACCGTGGACGCGTACGGCTCCTGGGAGAGATCGACGCCGTCGGTGAACGCGGCGAGGTCCTCGGACTCCCAGCGGCCGCCACCACCGGGGACGATCGACATCGTGCGCGGCGCCGGCAGACCCAGAGCGCACGAGCGGTGCATGAGCCAGGCGATGTCGTCGGCCGACGCGGGCACGGCGTCGAGGCCGCTGCCGGCGACGAGCGTGTCGACGTGGGCGACCTCGGACCGCAGAGCCGAGAGCTCCGCGCCGACGGTCTTCGGTGCGACCCTGCCCAGCACGGGAGAGGCGGCGTCGACCCAGCGGTCGAGCATGCTGCGCCCCGACACCTCGACGCCGAGGAACACCTCCTTGTCCGACATCGACAGGCCCATGAGGTGGCGCTGCTCGCCCTCCAGGAACCCGTCCCAGCCCAGCGCGCCGGCCACGTCGGGCATGCGGCCCAGCGCGTTGTTGTCGAACGACTCCGCCCACATGTGCACGGGATAGGGCCGGGTGGTGACCCGGACGTGCAGCCAGCGACCTTGCAACTCGCCCAGCTGCGCCGCGATCTGGCGGATCAGCACCTCGCGCTGCGAGTCGCTGCGGAAGCTCCACGCCTGGGCGGAGAGCCGGTACCAGGCCATGACCTGCGTCGACGTGCGGGTGATGTGCCCGTCGATCGCGCGCAGCGCGATGTCGGGGGTGTAGTTCGGCAGGCCGTTGTCGCCGGCCAGTGCCCGCCCGCGCCGACCGCCCGGTTCCCGGGCCGGCTTGCCGCGGGCCGCCTTACTTCTTGCCACGTGCACGTCCCTTCGGCCGCTTCGCCTTCGCGGTGCGCCCTGGAATGCGGGCAGAGCGGTCGGCGGTGGTCCACTCCACCCGGCCACCGGTCGGGCGCTCCGCAGCTCTGGCGCGTGCGGTGGCGCGCGGCGCGGTGACCCGGACGTGGGCGGCCCGGACGGCGCCCCCGGAGGCCGCGGTGGTGGCGCGCGGCCCGGTGACCTCGTGGCGGAACAGCGCGAGCACCTGACCGAGCGGGCGCTCGTAGTTGATGCGCGAGCCGAGGAAGCGGGTGGTGACGATGGTGAGGACGAGCGCCCAGGCGACCGAGAAGAAGTCGAGCCCGATCCCGAGGCGGCGCTGCAGGAACATGACCAGGATCATGACGAGCAGGCCGACGCCGTAGCTCACGTAGCGGGCGCGCCATGGGAACGTGGCCCGTGGCGGGCCGAGCCATACGGAGTCGACGCGGTAGACCTCGTCGTCGGTGCGGACCAGCACAACCTCACCCGGTGATGAGGCCGGCGAGGAACGTGCCGACGTCGGCCGCTCGACCCGACACCGCGATGCCCAGCGCCACAAGCCCGATCACCAGGCCGACGCTGCGCCGCGCGACGCCGGCGTTGTCGCCGCGCCCACCGATCCACAGGATGACGATGGCGATGCCGAGCAGCACCAGCGGGACGATGTTGTCCTGGATCCAGGTCTGCAGGGGGCCAGAGCTCACACCTTGCGCGGCCAGCAGGAGTGCCTGCTGCGGTGCCATCATCACGACTCCTCACTCCGCTGCAGCCACCGGTCACCCCGCGTGGCCGACCACGTGTCCCGTGGCTGCGGCAGGTGCGCCGCCGGCAACCTCGGGCCCGGACATGTCGTGGCAGCCGAATTGTAGCCCGGCGGTCGCGGTGGAGACAGCGGCGGCCCGGCCCGACCGGAAATCCCGGATCGATGCGTGGGAATTCGTTCTCGGGCCCGGCTGCCCGTTTTCTCCGGGATTTCCATTCGTGATCTTCTCGATACATTGTGGGGACGCCGCGCAGAATTGCTTCCTCGGCCGCGGACCGGCCATCGCGGCTGCTCGACGGCACGCTGCGTCGGGTCCGGCGGACAGGCGTCCATGGGTCGTCGCCAGCCGTGTACCTGCAGTACGCAGGCCTGTTGCCCGACGGGCGGGGGTGCGGCTCTCGGCTCCACGGTCGGTGCTCCGATCCCGATCTGGTCGGCGGATCCACCCGTGGCCGGTGTGTGCCCGGTCACTCCGATTCGCCGCAGTTGATCGGCCCTGACTGATCGTCGCCGATGTAGGTGGAGGCCGATCCGAAAGGCACGCTAGTCCGCGACGCCGCTGGGCGGAGCTGATCGGAGGAAGTGCCTGGTCAACCACCCGATCGGCCCACCGGGCGATAGCTCGGCGTATCGGTGCGAACGAGAATCGGGCCCCGATCCGGGGGTGGTGGCGTGCATTGTCGGCCCGGTCGAGTCGGCGTACGCGCAGGTCGGCGGGCGGAGTACCCGATGAGGTGATCAGTGGCCGGCTGTGCCGGAGGCCGGCCATGGTGCTGCCTCCGAGTCGGTGTGGCCAACCTCTCTGCGTGTCGAGCAGGGTTCGGTAGGACGATCCGTGCAGGTCGGAGGCGATGCGACCGGACCGGCCGGACCAGGGCGTACGCAGGTCGGGCCCTACCGGTGGTGCTCGAGGTTACTGGCAAGTAGGTTCGGTCGGCGAAGTGTCCGACATGTCCATCAGGCAATTGTCGTGACCTGCGGACTAGGCTGCGAATCCGGTCGGCGGACCACCACACGCCGGCCTGTTCTGGGAGGAAGCCCGTGATTGTCAGACTGATCATCGGCCTGGGGTTGACGGTGCTGACACTGGCCCTCGTCAGCAGGCGTGCGTACACGCTGTACTCGCTGATCACGTCCGGCCAGCCCGACCACGCCCGCCGCGACCAGGTCGGGGAACGCCTCAAGCGCCAGTTCGTCGAGGTGCTCGGCCAGCGCAAGCTGCTCAAGTGGTCGGTGCCCGGCATGGCGCACCTGTTCACGATGTGGGCGTTCATCATCTTGCTGACGGTCTACATCGAGGCCTACGGCGCGCTGTTCGTGCCGGACTTCGCGATCCCGCTGATCGGCCACTGGGCGGTGCTGGGCTTCCTGCAGGACACGATCGGCGTGCTGTGCCTGCTCTCGCTCGGGGTCTTCGCGATCATCCGCGTGCGCAACGCGCCGGAGCGCAAGGAGCGTGCCTCCCGCTTCTACGGCAGCCACACCGGCGGTGCGTGGCTGATCCTGTTCATGATCTTCAACGTGCTGTGGACGCTGTTCTTCTTCCGCGGCGCGTCCTCGGCGCTGGGCACGTTCCCGTACGAGTCGGGCGCCTGGGCTTCGATCGGGCTGGGGCACCTGTTCGCGGGCATCCCGCACGGCGCGCTCGAGGTGGTCGAGTCGATCGGCCTGATCCTGCACATCGGCGTGATGCTGGTCTTCCTGGTCATCGTCGCCTACAGCAAGCACCTGCACATCTTCACGGCGCCGATCAACGTCTCGGCCAAGCGACTGCCCAAGGCGCTGGGTCCGTTGCCGGTGATGACCTCGGGCGGTAAGCCGATCGACTTCGAGGATCCGGGCGACGACGACGTCTTCGGTCGCGGCAAGATCGAGGACTTCACCTGGAAGGGCATGCTCGACATGGCCACCTGCACCGAGTGCGGGCGTTGCCAGAGCCAGTGCCCGGCGTGGAACACCGGCAAGCCGCTCTCGCCCAAGATCCTGATCATGGACCTGCGCGATCACCTGATGGCGAAGGCGCCCTACATCCTCGGTGCCAAGGAATCGCCGGCAGAGGGATCGATCGACTTCAAGGCCGGCTTCACCGACGACAGCGTCCACCACCACGGTGTCCCGGAGTCGGGCTACGAGCGCATCCCCGGATTCGGGCCCGAGCAGGCCGCGCGGCCGCTCGTCGGCACGGCCGAGCAGGGCGGCGTCATCGACCCGGACGTGCTGTGGGCCTGCACCACCTGCGGAGCGTGCGTCGAGCAGTGCCCCGTCGACATCGAGCACGTCGACCACATCGTCGACATGCGCCGCCACCAGGTGCTCATCGAGTCGGAGTTCCCGTCCGAGCTGGGTGTGCTGTTCAAGAACCTGGAGAACAAGGGCAACCCGTGGGGCCAGAACGCCCGTGAGCGGATGGACTGGACCAAGAAGCTCGACTTCGAGGTGCCCGTCTTCGACGGCGAGCTCAAGCCCGAGACCGAGTACCTGTACTGGATCGGCTGCGCCGGCGCGTTCGACGACGGCGCCAAGAAGACCGTGCAGGCCACCGCGGAGCTGCTGCACCGCGCCGGCGTGAACTACGTCGTGCTCGGCAACGAGGAGGGCTGCACCGGCGACCCGGCGCGCCGCTCCGGCAACGAGTTCCTCTTCCAGATGCTCGCCCAGCAGAACGTCGAGATGCTCAACGAGGTCTTCGACGGGCGCGAGCCCGGCACCCGCAAGATCGTCACGACCTGCCCGCACTGCCTCAACACCCTCGGCCGCGAGTACCCGCAGCTCGACGGGCACTACGAGGTGTTCCACCACACGCAGCTGCTCAACAAGCTGGTGCGCGAGGGCAAGCTCGTGCCGGTCGCAGCGCCGGCAGAAGACGAGAAGGCGCCGGTCACCTACCACGACCCGTGCTACCTGGGCCGCCACAACGAGGTCTACGAGGAGCCGCGCGCACTGGTCGGCGCCACCCTCGGGGCGAACGCCTCGATCTCGGAGATGCCCCGCCACGCCGACCGCTCCATGTGCTGCGGTGCCGGTGGTGCGCGGATGTGGATGGAGGAGCGGATCGGTCAGCGGGTCAACGTCACCCGCACCACCGAGGCCCTCGACACGCTCGCAGAAGCCGGTGCTGCGGCTGGTGGCGCCGGTGGCGGCACCATCGCCGTCGGCTGCCCGTTCTGCCGCACGATGATCACCGACGGGCTCACCCAGAAGCAGGGCGAGGGTGTCGGCGAGGCCGTGCAGGTGCAGGACGTCGCGCAGATGCTGCTGACGTCGGTCAAGCGCGGCGACCGCGGTACCAACGGCGCCGAATCCGCGACGGGTGCCGGCAAGGCCGGCACCGAGGAGCAGGAGGACGCGCGGAGCTGAGGCTCACGGTCCGGGAGTCAGGGGCAGGGGCTGAATCCCGAGACCGCGAACCGTCGGACGTCCGGCGCGGTCTGGAAGACCGTGATCTTCCCGAGCTGCGGGCCGACCGCCTGCGCCCACCCCGTGGCGCAGGCGTCGACCTGCCAGCCGGTGCCCGTCTGCACCGGCTGCGGCAGCGCTGTCGCCTTGTAGACCGGGTCGGGCACCCGGCGGTGTAGCTCCGTGACAGCTGCTTCGCAGTTCGGTGCCTGCACCGTGCGGACCAGGATGGCCTCGGCTTCGTCACGCATGATCCGGCAGAGCGGATCCGAGTCGTCGAGCGCGACGGCCTTCAGCATCGCCGGCAGGACGAGGTCCGGGCGGCTCTCCCCGATCATCGCCCGTTCCTTGTCGTTGCTCTGCGAGAGCTCAGTGCGGATCTGCGCGTCGGTGCGGTACATCGAGATGCCGTAGCCGGTGCCGGCAGCCACGCAGATGATCAGCCCGACCACCGCGACCTTCCACTCCGGCAGCCGCACCAACCCGGCGATGAGCACGCCGATGCCGGCGGCGAGCCCCCACGCCCACGGGCTGGTGCTCCACATCAGCCCGATGACGACGACGAGGCCGGCGAGGGGGATGTCCCAGCCGCGCAGGAGGCCGTCGAACCGCAGGACGCGCACGACGAGCAGCGCCCCGAAGCCGGCCAGCAGCGGGATCAACGAGAACCCGGAGAAGGGCCAGAGCAGCAGGAACGCCGCGATCAGCCCGGCGCAGACGGCCGCGCGCGGCGTCTTGATGAACCGGCGCCAATCGACCTTCCACTTCGGCGTGGGCGGCGGCTCCGGCGGGCGCCAGCCGGCGCGCGGCGGTGGATCCTGTGGCGGCGGGGTCGACCGCGCGGGCTCCGCGGGGACGGCCGGGGGCGTGGCGGGTCGCGTCGCCGGGAGCCACGGCGGGGGATCGGTGCGGCGCTCGTCCATGGTCCGGCAAGGGTACGCGGAGTCGCCTCACAACCACCCGCGGTCGCGGGCCATGTTGACGGCTTCGGTGCGCGTGCCGGCGCCGAGCTTCTGCATGGCCGACGACAGGTAGTTGCGGACGGTGCCGGGTGACAGGTGCACCCGCCGGGCGATGTCGGCGGCGGTGCCGGACGCGTCGACGGCGCGCAGCACCTCCAGCTCGCGGTCGGTGAGCGGGCACTCCTCGGTCATGAGGGCCGTCATGGCGAGATCGGGGTCGACGTAGCGGCCGCCGCCGTGGACCCGCCGGATCACGTCGGCCAGCACGCTGGCCGGCGCGCTCTTCGCAACGAAACCGCGGGCCCCGGCTGCGAGCGCACGGCGCAGCACCCCGGGCCGGGCGTGCCGGGTGAGGATGATGCAGCGCGTGCCGGGCTCGTTCTCGGCCACCCACTGGGCCACCTCGGAGCCGTCGTGGCCGGGCATCTCGACGTCGAGGACGGCGATGTCGGGCCGGTGCTCGCGGATCGCCGTGATCGCCGCGTCGCCGTCGGCGGCCTCCGCGACGACCACGAGGTCGGACTCCAGGCCGAGCAGCGTGCCGACGGCGCCGCGGGTCAGCGACTCGTCGTCGGCGAGGACGAGTCTGATCGGGTCGGTCACGCCGGCATCTCCGCGAGGACGGCGAAGGAGCCGTCCTTGGTGGGGCCGGCGTCGAGCGTGCCGGCGTGTTCGGTCATGTACCGGCGCAGCGCGGGGATGCCGGTGCCGGTGGGGTCGGTGCCCGGCAGCACCCCGTCGTTGACGATCCGCAGCCGGGCCGCGCCGTCCGCGCAGGTGATCTCGATCGTGCAGTGGCTGGGTTGGGCGTGGCGCAGCACGTTGGTCATGGCCTCCCGCAGCACCCGGCCGAAGACGGTGCGCGCGGTCGGGCCGACCTGGCTCGGGTCGCCGGTGACGAGCAGTGTCACGCCCGCGGAGTCGAGCACCGCGCGCGCCCCCGCCAGCTCGGTGACGAGATCGGTGGAGCGGGCGTCGTGGACGAGCGCGCGCACCTCGCGCAGCGACTCCCGCGCGACCCGCTGCACCTCCTCCATCTCCGTGGTCGCCCGGGCCGGGTCGGCGGCCTGCAGGCGGGTGGCCAGCTCGCTCTTGAACGCGACGACCTCCAGCGCGTGGCCGAGGATGTCGTGCAGGTCGTCGGCCAGGCGCAGCCGTTCCCTGGCGGTGGCGAGCTCGGCGGCGTGGCGGCGCGAGTCGTCCATGTCGGTGACGGCCTTGAGCCACCACAACCGCTCGACGTCGACCCACCAGAACATCCCGACGTAGAACGTCGCGGTGCCGACGGCGATGGCGAGCATCAAGGGCGGGGCGGTGACCCACTCACCGGTGGCCGGATCCTCGACCAGCGGCGGTGCGACGCTGACGACGAGCCAGCCGAGCGCAGCCACCGTGGTGACCGCGCCGATCACCCACACCGCCGTGCGGCGGGCGGGCTGCCCGCCGACGACGTCGCCGAGCAGCACCCCCGTCACCACGGCCCACATGAATCCGAGGGAGCTGCTGGACAGGCCGGCGAGGACGACCCCGAGCCCGACGACGACGGTCGCCGCCACGAACCACGTGGGCGCCGGACTGCCCAGCGAGCGGATGAGCTGCCGCATGCGCCACACGTGCAGGCAGAGCCCCGCGACGTACAGCGGCACGATCACCCAGAGCAGGGTCGCCGGAACCGCGAGCGTGATGGCGGGGATGACGATCAGCCAGAACAGCGTGAGGCCCAGCCCGATCCGGCCGAACCGCCGCGCCGCCCGGACCTGCCGTTCCTCGAGCGACATCGGCACGTCCACGTCCGAACGGTAGCCCAGCAGCATCCCGCGGATGCCGGGCGACGCACGCTCATGACAGCTGTCATCCGGACCGCTGCGTGATGTCAACCGACCTGGTGACGGCGGTGACTACGCATCAACAGCGCCGATCACGACTCTTGTGGACATGACACAGACGACTCAGGACCCGGCGGCCCTGTCCACCACGTCCGCTGTGGTCGTGCGCGGGCTGCACGTCCGCTACGGCGACTACGAGGCCGTCCGCGGGATCGATCTCGACATCCGGCGCGGCGAGGTGTTCGCGCTCCTCGGCACCAACGGTGCCGGCAAGACCACGACGCTCGACGTGCTGTCCGGCTTCGGCGCACCGAGCACGGGCGATGTCACCGTGCTCGGGATGGACCCGCGCACCCGGCCGCCGGCGCTGCGGGCTCGCATGGGCGTGCAGCAGCAGGACGGCGGGTTCGTCGAGGAGCTGACCGTGCTGGAGACGCTCCAGCTGTGGCAGCGGCTCGTCGAGCGGCCGGACCGGCCGGAGCGCCTGATGGACCGGTTCGAGCTCGGCGCCAAGCGCGACGTCGCCGTCGGCAAGCTGTCCGGCGGTGAGCAGCGCCGCCTCGACCTGGCGCTCGCCGTGTGGGGCTCGCCCGAGCTGGTGATCCTCGACGAGCCCACCACCGGGCTCGACCCGGAGTCGCGCCGTCGCACGTGGGACGCGATCCAGGAGCTGCAGGAGGCGGGCCGCACGATCCTGCTGACCACGCACTACCTGGAGGAGGCCGAGGCGCTCGCCGAGCGGGTGGCGATCATGCACGAAGGGCGCGTCGCCGTGACGGGCACGCTGTCCGAGATCGTCGCGGCCCAGCCGGCCCGGTTCTCCGCGACCCTCCCTGCCAACCCGCCGGCTCTCCCGCGCCTCGACGGCTGGGTCGAGGTCGTCGCCGGCCGCATCACCGTGCAGAGCGGTGACCTGCAGCGCGACCTGACCACGTTCCTGGCCTGGGCGGACGCGCACGGCGTCCGCCTGGACGACCTGAGGGCTGCGCCGGCGTCGCTCGCCGACATCTACCACTCGATCCGCACGGAGCTGTCATGACCACGATCGCACCCACGACACCGGCCGGGCGCGTGCTCGCGCTGGCCACGGCGGAGACCCGGCTGGTGCTGCGCAACCGCACCCTGCTCGTCTCCAGCCTGATCCTGCCGATCGGCCTCGGCGCGTTCTGGATGATGACCTTCCAGGGGCAGAGCTCGGCCGCCGTGGTGGCCCTGCAGATCGCCGTCGCCGTCGGCATGGGGCTCTACGTGGCGGCGACCCAGACGCTCGTCGCGCGCCGCCAGCAGAAGGTGCTCAAGCGGATGCGCACATCCGACCTGTCCGACGCCGGGCTGCTCGTCGCCATCGTCGCGCCGAGCGCCGTCGTCGCGTTCGGGCAGATAGTCATCTTCGCCGTCATGGACGCGGTCGCCGGCATCCCCTTCGCGGTGGACCCGCTCGCGTTCGTGTTCGCCGCCCTCGGCGGGTTGGCGCTCGCCACCGCAGCCGCCCTCGCGACCGCCGTCATCACGCCGTCGGCGGAGCGGGCGCAGATCACCACACTCCCGTTGACGTTCCTGCTGCTCGGCGGCGCCATCGTCGCCACATTCCTGCCGCAGGAGGGCTGGTGGCTGGCCGTGCTCGCGGTGCCCGGTGCCGGCGTCGGGGCGCTGGCCCGCTTCGCGGCCGAGGGCGGCATGTGGGCCAACGGCGTCCTGACCGGGCTGCTCCCGCTCGCGGCCACCGTCGTGTGGTCGATCTGGCTGGCCACCTTCGCCAGCAAGCGGTTCCGCTGGGACCCGCGTCGCTAGCGCGTCCTACCGCCGGGTGTCGATCCGGTGGAAGTTCAGGTGGGCTCGCGACGGCGTCGGCCCCCGTTGCCCCTGGTAGCGGGAGCCGACGCCGTCGCTGCCGTACGGGCGCTCGGCCGGGCTGGAGAGCCGGAACAGGCACAGCTGCCCGATCTTCATCCCCGGCCACAGCGTGATCGGCAGGTTGGCGACGTTCGACAGCTCCAGGGTGATGTGCCCGGTGAAGCCCGGATCGATGAACCCGGCCGTCGAGTGCGTGAGCAGGCCGAGCCGGCCGAGGCTGGACTTGCCCTCCAGGCGGCCCGCCAGGTCGTCGGGCAGGCCCACGGACTCGAACGTGGAGCCCAGCACGAACTCGCCGGGATGCAGCACGAACGGCTCCTCGTCGGCCACCTCGACCGGCGTCGTCAGCTCGTCCTGCTGCAACGCCGGATCGATGTGGGTGTAGCGCGAGTTCTGGAACACCCGGAAGAACCGGTCCAGGCGCACGTCGATGCTGGAAGGTTGCAGCATCGCCGGATCCCACGGATCCAGACCGAGGCGGCCAGATTCGAGCTCCTTGCGCAGGTCACCGTCCGACAGCAGCACGCCGTCACCGTAACCGGCGTCAGGACTCCGACGGCGTCGGGTGCGGCGAGCTGAGCAGCGGCGACGGGCAGAGGCCGAACATCCACGCGACCGCCTGCTCCACGCGCGCTGCTTCCAGCCCGTCGGAGTCCTCCAGCTGCTGCATCGGACGCACCGCGAGGATCTGGCGCACCGTCGCCATCACGTTGGGGCTGCCGATGCTGCGGATCGAGTCGCCCGGCTCCTGCGCGTGCGGCCCGTCGACGAGCACCGCGGGCGTGCCCAGGCCGGGCGCGTCGGCGACCAGCTCCGGATCGTCCGACACCAGCACGACGCTGGCCGCCACCAGGCCCACCAGATCCGGCAACGACACGTCCCGAGCCACGGTGGCCCGCGGATGGTCCAGCAGCGGGCTGCCGGCGCCGTGCGCGGCGAGCTCGCCGAACAGCACGACCTCGATGTCGGGCTCCCGGTCGAGCAGATCGGGCAGGCCGGCGAGGACGCCGAGCGAGTCGGCCCGGTCCAGGCCCACCAGCACCACGCGGGCGCCGTACGCGCGGACCCGGCGGACCAGCCGCGCGAACCGCAGATCGGCGGGCGGCGGGTTGGCGTTGAGCGTGTCGCCCACCCGGATCGCGTTCGGGCCGAGCTGCCCACCCATCGCCGCGCCGCCGGTGGTCAGGAACAGCGACGCCAGCTGCCCGATCATCCGCCGGTTCGCCTCCTGCGGGAACGGGCAGAGCAGGTCGTCGCTGGCCACGCCGGCCTGCAGGTGCACGACCGGGATCTGGCGCCAGAACGCCGCCATCGCGGTGACCACGGCCGTCATGCCACCGCCCTGCACCAGCACGGCAGAGGGATCGAGGTCCACCAGCAGCTCGTCGATGCGTCCCATCAGGACCGATGCGATCCCGGCCGGGTGCGGTGCCATCGGTTCGCGCACCAGCATCGTGACGTCGGCGGGCACCCCGAGCGCCTCGAACGCCTCGTGCACGCCCATCGCGTCAGGGCCGGTGGCGACCGTCACCGCCCTGATCCGGTCGGCGTCCGCGAACGCCGTGGCCACCGGGGCCAGCCGGGCGACCTCCGACCGCGTGCCCGCGACGAGCAGCACGTCATGATCGTGTTCGGGCAGCGGGAGGGAACCCAGGGACGCGTCGAAATCGCTCATCGGGGTGTCCTCTTGCGCCGGGGGAGCTGGCCCGCCAAGTGTGCTGCGGCGCCGACCTGGGCGTCGATACCTGTGGGCGCACAGCGGTATCGATAGAGTGAGAACCACCCCAACGGGGGTACGCACGCAGTAGTCTCGATGACTCAGCGTGAGGTGCTAAGCTCATTCACGCACTGCGGATGTAGTTCAATGGTAGAACATCAGCTTCCCAAGCTGAATACGCGGGTTCGATTCCCGTCATCCGCTCCACACGTAAAGGCCCAGGTCAGCGGCGGTTTCCCCGCGAACGAACCTGGGCCTTCGTCGTGGGCGGCGGAGCCTCCCGGGCCGATCGGCCAGTCGACACCAGCGCTACAGCGGACCCGTCGTCGTCATCCGGCCGCCGGTACCTGCGATCTCGACCATCCTGGGACGCCGTCCGCCACAGTGGTCGTCGCACGTGTCAGGGCGGGCACGCTGGAGTACCTGGTGCTCGCTGACTCCGTGCTACTGGTCGAGACGGACGACGGGGGCATCCGGGTGGTCAGCGACAAGCGGGAAGCCGATGTCGCTGAGCGAGACCGTCCGTCGCTCTACACCGCCCCACAGGGACCAGAACCGTGCTGCGCTGTGTCCTGGGCCTTCGTCATGCAGCAGCGCGGACGAGCCGGAGCTGCCCGACCTCCGACGCGTTCTTCGCGAGTTCGGTGTTCACCCAGGCGACGGTGTGCGCCGCAGTCATCGCCGGGTCGCCCTGCCAGGGGAACGTGGCCGGGCGGTCGAGATCGTCGTCGGTCAGGTCGTGGAGGACGTCGATCCACTCGGCCTGCAGCTCGCGCAGCCACGTGACCGTCGTTCCGGCGTCGCCCGGCCACGTCACGTCTGTTCGTTGCCGTGGTGTTCGGCCCTGCATGTGATCCAGGGTCACCGACCACCACCAGCCGATGTGCCAGGTGATCCACGCGATCGTGGGTACCGGGATCGGCTCGGGCTCGGTCTCCGACCAGTCGGGCACCCAGCGGCCGTCGTCCGTGGGGTGGACCGTCCAGCTGGCGCGTGCCGGTTGCCACAGGGTGTCGTCGTC
The DNA here is from genome assembly GCA_963727745.1 of uncultured Actinomycetota bacterium. Lineage (GTDB taxonomy): Bacteria > Actinomycetota > Actinomycetes > Mycobacteriales > Pseudonocardiaceae > Pseudonocardia. The sequence continues at coordinate 429,746 of CAVSHL010000009.1, read as the reverse complement.
CGCGAGCCGATCGAGGTGGTACGCGAAGAGGGCCCACGTCAGGTCGAACTGCCAGCGCAACAGGGCGACACGCGATGTCGTCATTGTCCGATTCTCGCAGGCCCACGAATCTGCCGAGCACGCCAGAATGGGCTGATGCGCCGCCGTCTCGTCGTCCTCCGTCACGCCAAGTCCGAGTGGCCCGACGGCGTGGCCGACCACGAGCGCCCGCTGGCGGCCCGGGGCCGGCGGGAGGCTCCGCTGGCCGGGCGCTGGCTGGACGAGAACGTCGGCACGGTCGACCTGGTGGTGTGCTCCCCGGCGCGACGGGCCCGCGAGACCTGCGCGCTGGTCGTCGAGGAGTTCGCCACCGCGCCGGCGGTGAGTGTCGAGGACCGGCTCTACCCGGGGTCGCCGTCGGACATCGTGGCGGTCGCCCGCGAGCTCCCCGACGCGATCCGAACGGTGTTGCTCATCGGGCACAACCCGGGACTCGAGGAGCTGGTCGAGGAGCTCGCTGCCGCCGACTGCGTGCTGAAGACCTCGTCGATCGCGGTGCTGTCCGGTCCCGGCGAGTGGGCCGCGGTCGCATCGGGCTGGGCAACCCTCGACGCGGCGACGACACCACGGCCGTAGCACCGTGCGTCAGTGCCCCGCCACGTCGTAGGTCACCTGCACCATGCCGTTGTCGAAGCGACGTTCCTGTCGCAGCGACAGGTCGAGCCGCACCCCGCTCGGCAGCACGGGCGTGCCACCTCCGACGACGGTCGGGCACCAGAGCAGCTCGACGACGTCGACCAGGTCGAGCCGCAGCGCCTCGGCGGCGAGGGTGGGGCCCTCCACGGTGAGGTCGCCCGCGCTCGCCGCCTTGGCCGCGGCGACGACGTCCGCCGTGAGCTTCCGCTCCAGGCGGGTGCGCTCGGTCCACACCTCCGGCAGCGTCGTCGAGAACACGATCTTGTCTTTGGCGCGCCAGCTCGTGGCCCAGTTGGCCGATTCCGGCGACTGCTCGGCCGCAGCCGGATCCGTTTCCCAACCCGCCATCGACTCGTACATGCGTCGGCCGTAGAGGTAGGTGCTTACCCCGGCCACGTCCGCGGTGAGTGCGGCGATGACCTCCTCGCTGGGCATCGCCCACGAGTAGTCGCCGTCCGCGTCGGAGATGAACCCGTCCAGCGATGCCGCCACCGAGTAGATCAGCTGCCCCATATGTGCCTCCTGGTCGTCATGTCGCTCTTGAGACCAGCGTGGCGGACGGTTCTCATCGCGGCATCGGCTACCTTTCGCCCGTGCCAGACCCCCACGTGCGCAGCGGCCGCCGCCAGCAGGGCCACGCCACCAACGACCTGGTGATGTCGTCGCACATCGGGATCAACGCCGACGTCTTCCCGCAGATCCTCGATCTGTACGTGGCGGCGGGAGCGACCGTCGCCGACGTGACCTACGGGTCCGGGGCGTTCTGGCGCCGCGTCGACCGGCCCGACATCACGCTCCTTCCCACCGACCTCGCCGACGGCGTGGACTGTCGGGCGCTCCCGTACGCCGATGCGTCGATCGACGCGCTGGTGCTGGATCCGCCGTACATGCACACCCCCGGCCAGGGAGCCCACCAGGGACATCAGAACTTCGAGGTGTACTACCGCAACAACGCCACGGCGGGCCCGGGCGCCGCGAAGTACCACGAGGCCGTCCTGGAGCTGTACTACGCCGCCGGCAAGGAGGCGGTGCGGGTGCTGCGCGACGGCGGCATCGTGATCGTGAAGTGCCAGGACGAGGTGTGCGCCAACCGGCAGCGGCTCACCCACGTCGAGATCATCAACGAGTTCTCCAGCTACGGGCTGCAGACCGAGGACCTGTTCGTCATCACCCGCCCCACGCGGCCCGGCGTCAGCCGCATGGTGCGGCAGCGGCACGCCCGCAAGAACCACTCGTACTTCCTGGTGTTCTGGAAGGCGGCGCCGTCGCGGCGCTGGCCGGGGCGCGTCGACCGCTGAGCTGACGCAGATCACGAGTCGATGGCGCGACCGCCCCTGGTCCCGATCGCGTCGGCGACGACCAGGCCCGCGCCGGCCATGCCCCGCGCGTTGGGGTGGTACGGGAAGGCGGGCGCGGCCGGCACCAGGCCCTCCACCCAGCGCTCACCCGGCGCCGCGCACAGCCCTCGATCTGCGCTGGGGGTGCGGATGTCGACGTAGCCGGCGCCGTGGGCGCCCGCCTGCTCGGCGAGCATCGTCATCAGTCGGTCGAACGTGGCCTGCAGGTAGTCGGCGTCCGCCGGCGGGATCGGGTCGACGGGATGGCAGCCACCCGGACGCCAGTAGGTGAGGTAGCCGACCACCAGCACCTCGGCCTCCGGCGCGCGACGGTGGATCTCCACCAGCGCCGCCGCGACCTTCGGGGCGGTCGCGTCGATGCGGTCGGCGAGCTCGTCCCCGCCGCCACGGGTGAAGCGTTCCTCGCACGTCGGGCGGATCGGGTCGGCGAGCAGGCTCACGCACGTCGGCACCACGGTGCCCATGTCGATGTCGTTGGCCCCGATCGCGAGCGTCACCAGATCCGTGTCGGGGCGCAGCGCGTCGTACTGAGGGGCGACGAATCCGAACTGGCGCCCGCCGAGATCGGTCGTCTTCGCTCCCGAACACGTGACGTCGGTGAGGATCGCGCCGATCCGCGCCGCGACGACGTGCGGCCAGTTGTGATCCGACCGCGTGCACGGCAGGTCGATCTGGTTCGGGACCAGTGGCCCGGCCGCGGACGAGTCACCGAGCGCGACGTAGCGGATCGGTTCGTCGGCCAGTGCCGGCGCAACTCCCGCGACCGCCGCGGCGATCGCCGCCACCACCACGCCCAGTACCCGTGCACGCATCGGACCCCCTCGTCCGGCCGGACCCCTACGCTGCGGAAACGACGCGGCGGCGGTGGGGATGCTGCGAAACGTGGCTGCGACCCGGGTGAACGATGCGCGATCCTGGCGCGATGATCGGATCGGGGGGTTCGCGGCTGCGCTGGGACGAGCTGCCGCCCGCGGTGCGCGGGTGGGTCGGTGAGGTGCTCGGCTCACCGGTGGTGGACGCGGTGTCGCAGCCCGGCGGCTTCTCGCCCGGCTCGGCCGATCGCGTCCGTACGGCCGCCGGCGCGCGGGCGTTCGTCAAGGCGGTGAGCGCTGAGCAGAATCTCCGACAGCCCTCCCATGCACCGCCGGGAGGCACGAGTGGCGGCCGCACTCCCGCCCGAGCTGCCGGCCCCGCGGTTGCTCGGCAGCTACGACGTCGACGGCTGGGTGGCTCTGGTGTTCGCCGACGTCGACGGTCGTGCTCCGCGACTGCCGTGGCGGCGCGACGAACTCGCCGCCGTGCTCGACGCGCTGGCGGTGCTGGCCGGCGCACCCTGCCCGGTTCCCGACCTGATGCCTGCGCGGGAACGCGTCGGCCCCATGTTCGCCGGCGTGCACCGGCTCGCCGCGGACGGTGTCCCGGTAGCGGGCCTGGACCTCCCGGAGCTCGTCGGACCTGCCCTCGACGCACTCGACGGCGACACGCTCGTGCACGTCGACCTGCGCGCCGACAACGTGCTCCTGACCGGGGACGGGGCCGTGCTCGTCGACTGGCCGCACGCCTGCCGCGGTCCAGCGTGGCTCGACACGCTCCTCCTGCTGATCGAGGTGGACCGGTTCGGCGGGCACGACGTCGACGCACTGCTGGCGGCGCACCCGGCCACCCGCGGCGTCGAGCCCGCGATCCTCGACGGGGCTCTCGCCGGTTGCCTCGGGTTCTTCCTCGATCAGGCGCGCCGTCCGGCGCCACCGGGCCTGCCGCGGCTCCGCGAGTTCCAGCAGGTGCAGGCCGATGCGCTGCTGGCGTGGCTGCACCGCCGCCTCGATCGCTGACCGGGCACTCAGCTCTCGTCGAGGTCGAGCTGCAGCAGCTCCACGTCGATCCAGCGGTCGAACACGGGGGCGGCGGCGATCCGGTCCGCCCATTCGGTCGCGGGCGGTGGATCGATCTCGAACGTGATGACGGTGTCGGTGACGTAGTGCCGGTAGATCTCGGCGACGCGGGGGGAGTCGGCGGCGGTCGCGGGCCTGACGAGGAGTGTCATGCCCGCGCCAGTGCGACGGCGGCGGCGCCCACGAGCGCGAGCCGTACCCGGTTCACCCGGTGCCAGGTCCGGACCAGGCCGTCGCGCTCAGCGGGATCCGTGGTGCGGCCGGTCAGCAGGTCGAGCGTGACCGTCCGCACGAGCGGACCGGTGAGTGCGGCGCCGGCGACGGTGAACACGGCCGCGGCGACGGTCGGGCGGGTGCGCTCGGTGGCGGCGAGCGCGACGACCGAGCCGACGGTCACCGGCGCGACGGGCAGGAAGTAGCGGGCCGGGCTGCCCGGCGCCAGCACCCCGCCCGGCGGACTGGCCGCGACGAGCCGCGGCACGCCGACGACCTCCTCGTACAGGTTGCCGAAGAACCAGTGCGCCACAGCGGCGCGGGCCACCGCCCGGAGGATCGTCACGGGTCGATCGTGGCACCCCCGGACGGTCGGAGACGGCCGAATTCGCTGTGCCCCGGGCGCACCGCTGATCCACGATGCCCGGATGGACGTGCTCGACACCGGACGGATGCACCTGCGGCGCATGACCGACGACGACGCGGAGTCCCTGTTGGAGCTGAACCGCGACCCCGAAGTGATGCGCTACCTCAGCCCCGACATGCCCGATACGCGGGAGGGGATGGTGGCCAGGGCGCTGCCGTACTACCGGTCGTTCCACGGCACCCCGTTCGGGTACTGGGCGGCGATCGAGCGGGCCGGCGGGCAGTGGCTGGGTTGGTTCCTGTTCCGGCCGGATCCCGACGAGCCGGCCCCTGGCGAGATCGAGCTGGGCTACCGCCTCACGCGCGCCGCGTGGGGCCACGGATACGCGACGGAGGGCTCCCGGGCGCTGGTGGCGCGCGGGTTCACCGAGCACGGTGTGCAGGTCGTGGTGGCCGACACGATGGCGGCCAACGCGGGCTCCCGCGGAGTGCTGGAGAAGGTGGGGCTGCGTCTGGTCGAGACGTGGCACGACCCCGCGCACGCGGGCCGCCCTGATGCCGGGCTCGGCGACGTCCACTACGCGCTGACCCGCGAGGAATGGGCCGGCTCAGCGCACGCGTGAGTGGGTCGGCCGTGGTGGCGGTCGCCGGGCGACGACGACCACGCCGGTCACGGCGATGGCCAGTCCGATGACGAACACCCAACCGAACCCGGCCCGTACCGGGTCGCCGAGCAGGACGATGCCGATCAGGCCGGGTACGACCACGTTGGTGACGATGAAGACGGCGGTGACGGAGCCGATGTCGCCGCGGCCGATGGCGGCCGAGTACCCGATGATGCCGACCACCCAGAAGCCGGCGACGAGGTAGAGGGCGGGTTGGGCGAGCAGTGCCGCGGGGGAGAAGTCGGCCGTGATCTCGACGTGGGCGGCGCGGACGGCGAGTGCGGAGCCACCGAACCCGACGCCGGCGATGATCGCGAGCGGCCACGCGTGCCGGAACTGGCGCAGCACCAGGACGGCCACGCCGAGCACGAGCACGAGCGCGATCAGCACGATGTCGACGATGTTGGACGAGACGGCGGATCGTCCTTCGCCCGCGCTGGCGGCCACGATGACCAGGCCCAACAGGCTGGCGGCGACCCCGAACCGGGTCGTCGTGTCGAGCCGCGCGCCCACGCGCCGGGCGCCGAGCACCGCGGTGATGGCGATCGAGCCGCCGATCACGGCCTGCACGGCGAACACCGGCAGCTCGCGCAGCGCGGCGGCCGAGCACAGCCAGGAGAGCAGGTCGATGAACAGGCCGCCGAGGTAGAACGGCTGCACGGCGAGCGGCCGCGACTTCGTGGCTTTGCGGGCCGCTTCGCCGGCGGCGAGCGCCCCGGCGCTGTTCAGGACCATCGCCAGTAGGGCGAACAGGATCCCGATCAGCACCCTGTCAGCATGCCTGCCTGCCGCGGACGGCGGCGGGGCGACCCACCCCAGCGGCGATAACGATCGGTGCCGACGTCAGCGGTGGACCCGCCCCGGGGCCGGCGGGGGCCCCGGCTGGATGGGGATCCGGGGGACGGTCTTCTGCTCCTCCGGGCGGACCGGCAGCCCGGCCGCACCAGGGAGTTCGAAGAATCCGCTCATCAGCCCCCGGCCCAGGTACACGGTGCCCTCCGGGTCGAGCTTGCGCACCTGCGCGGCCTCGTCGTCGCGGGCCTGGCGAACCCTGCGATTGCGTTCCGACACGGCCGCCACCAGCACGATCAGCAGCGTGATGAGGATCAGCGGCGCGCCGACGAGCAGCACCAGCCAGCCGAACCCGTAGACGGCGAACGCCACCGCGGCGATCTCCATGCCGAGGACGAGCGCCCCCATGCGAAGCATCGTTCTCCTGCCTCCCCCGGCGCGGAATCCGCCGCGCCGACCCCCGCGTACATCGCAGCAGGATCCATGATCGTCACAACGTCGTGGCTGATCGTGTCCGCGTCGATACGGTACGTGTGGCTCAAGCCGTGCGGACGACCGGCCCACCCGAGTCTGCCACGGGATTCGTAGCGCCCTGGCCGGGCGGCGTCCCGGTCGGCACCGCGGCCACGCCAGATCCGTTGCCGGATCCGGTGCCGGTCCCGCTGCCCTGCGTGGTGTCGCCGCCGGTTCCCGTGCCGCCGGTGCCCGTCCCGGTGCCGCCGTTGCCGGTACCGGTGTCCCCGCCGTTGTTGTTGGCGGGCGGTGCGGCTGTCGTCGTCTTGACCGGCGGCGGCGCCTCCGTCGTCGTGGCGGCCGGCGGGGTGGTGGACTTGGGTGCCGCCGGCGCCTCCGGTTGGGGGCTGGCCTTCCCGGGCGTCTTCGTCGCCTGGTTCTGGTTCTTGGCCGGCCCGGCCGCGGGGCCGGCGGTCGTGGTGGTCTCGCTGCCCGTGTTGGTGGTGCCCGTGTTGGTCGTGCGGTTGGCGTTCCAGATCAGCAGCCCCGCCACCACGGCGGCCGCGGCCAGCACGCCGCCGACCCCGAGCAGCAGCCCGGTGGGGCGGCCGTTGCTGCGCCGGTCGTCGCGGTCGTCGTACTCCCAGTCGGCGGGCGCGGCCACGGGCTCCGCGCGCCGCCGGGGCCGTTCGGGCTCGTCGTTGCCGGAGAACAGCGCGTTCGCCGACTCGTGCACGGGACGGGGCGGCGGGGCGGAACCCTGCCGGGCCCCGCTCGGCGGTGGCTGCCACGACTGCTGCGGCTGGCCGGCCGCGCCGGACGGCGCCTGGTGCTGCGGCAGGCTCGAGCGCCCCGGCCGAGGCGGCGGCAGGGCGGCCCCGGCCGCGGCTCCCGCAGCGGCACCCGCGGCGAGGCCTGCCGCGCCGGCCGCTGCCGCACCGCCGCCACCACGCCGGTGGCCACCGGTCGACTGCGGCGACTGGGGCGGCGGCTGGGGGGCCTGCGCAACCGGACGCGGAGCGATGGCCAGGGCGGCGCCCTTGGCGATGGCGTTCTTCGGGTCGGCGTCCACGGCCACCGGGCGGCCGAGCTGCTCCGACACGAGCTGGCCGACGAGCGGGATCCGTGAGGAGCCGCCCACCAGCAGCACCGCGGTGAGCTGCTCGGGGGCGAGCCCGGCCGAGTGGACGGCACGACGCAGGGCCGTGACCGTGTCCTCCACCTGCGGGTAGATCAGGCCCTCGAACTCGCTGCGGTGCAACCGCACCGAGCCGCGTGAGTTCGGCAGCATCACCGAGATCGAGACCTCGGTGTCGCTGGACAGCGCCTCTTTGGCCTCGGTGCACTCGCGGCGGATCTGCGCCACCGCCGAGAGCACCGCCGGGTCGTTCTCGTCGAGCTGGGCGAACGCGTCCGGCATCCCGTCGCGGACGTGGTCGAACACGACCTGGTCGAAGTCGATGCCACCGAGCCGCTCGAGGCCCTCGGGGCGGCCCATCAGCCCGAACCCGGACGGGCCGGCCCCGTCGGCCTTGTGCACGACGGCCGCGTCGAACGTGCCGCCGCCGAGGTCGTACACGGCGATGGTGGATCCGTTGGCCACGCGCTCGGAGGCGGCATAGGACAGGGCGGCCGCCTGGGGCTCGGCCAGGAACGTGACGGTGAGGCCCTGCGCGCCGAGTGCGCCGGCGAACAGCTCCTTCTTGTGCGGCCCCCACGACGCGGGGTGGGTGATCGCGATCGCGTCGGCGGGGCCACCTTCCCGCTCGGCAGCGCGGTCGACGACCCAGCGGACCAGCCGGGCCGACAGCTCCTCAGGCGCCCATCCGCGGCCACCGGCGTAGATCGGGGTGCGGTCGCCGATGCGGCGCTTGAACTGGCGCACCACCCGATCGGGATCGGTCACGGCGCGGCGCTCGGCGGCCTCGCCGACCACGACGGACCCGTCCTCGGCGATGTACAGCACGGACGCGACCGCGGCGCCGCGCGTGCCCAGTGTGAGGCTCTCGGGCTCCGACCAACTCTGACCGGACGACCTACTGACGGCCGCGGCGGTGTAGGTCGTGCCCACGTCGATCCCGAGCCGGTAACTCATGTCGCAACCCCTTCGCGTGCTCCCCCGCGGCGCCCGCGCACGGACCACCCCTCCGGGGGGCAGTATGGCGTCCGGCGCTCGGGGGCCTCGATCGCGGTCCGTGATGGAGCGTCGGACGCTCCTCGAACCCGATCCCCTAATCCGGGATCCCGGATCCCCCAACGGGGCCCGCGGGAACTCTGCGGGATCCCCGATGGCACCGCCACCGCTGGCTCATAACGTTCCTGTCATCACAGCAGCCCACCCGGGCTCGCTCCCCACGACCAGACGAATCGAGAGAAATCATGGCTGCCTCCCTCCTCGAGTTCCTCCGCGAGCTGCTCAGCGACGCCGGCCTGCGTGCGCAGTTCGAGAACGACCCGCAGGGCACGCTGAACGCCAACGGCCTCGGCAACGTCTCCGCGGCGGACCTGCACGACGGTCTCTCGCTGGCGTGCGACGCCTCGGAGCACGACTCGGACAACGGCCACGGCGGCGGTCACCACGTGGCGGCCCCGCAGCCCGTCGACCACGACCAGTCGCCGATCGAGTACCTGCGCACCTACATCACGAACAACTACACGATCGACGACCGCGACACGAACATCGACAACTCGATCGATCAGACCATCGACAACCGTGGCGGGCACTTCGACCAGGACATCAACAACACCAACACCACGAACTCCGGTGACGGTGCGGTGGTGGCCGGCGACGACATCGACGGCTCGACGATCGCCACTGGCGACCACAACCAGATCGGCGACGGCAACGTCTCGGGCAACCACAACACCGTCGGCGACGGCAACGAGGTCTCGAGCGGGCACGGCAACACCGTCGGCTTCGGCTCGGGTGATGTCAGCTCGGTCGATGGTGGGGTGTCGGTGGGTGCGGGTGGCGCGTTCTCGGGCACGGGCAACGCCAGCACCGACAGCGACTCCGTCACGCAGCAGAACGTGGGCAACGAGACCACCCACACGTCCTACGACGACGCGTTCAACACCAGCAACGACGTCGACATCAACGACGACCACTCCTACGCGTCGACCACGCACGACGACCACAGCTCGGACACGCACACGTCGACCACGGTCGACGACTCGCACCACGTCGGCCTCTGATCCAGGCCCCGCACGGTGAGCCCGGGCCCCGCCGCACCCGCGGCGGGGCGCCGGTGCCCGCGATCCACCCCGTCGATCACTAGGGACCAGCCATGTCCGAGCCACTCTCGCTCCTCGAGTTCGCGCAGCGGCTCGCGAGCGACGGCGACCTGCGGGGCGACTTCGCCGCCGACCCGCACGGGGTGCTCGCCGACCACGGCCTGGACGGTCTCCCCCCGCAGGACGTGCACGACGCGCTCGTCCTCGTCGAGGACACCCGCACGCTCGAGTACGACCCCGAGCACGTCGTCGACAACCCGTCGTTCGACGCGGCCGGGCCGGACGCGCTCGTGCAGTACCTCGCCGGCTACGCGGGCGTGCCCGCCGACCACGTCGGGTTCGAGGTGGACGGATCGGGAGACATCGACGATCTCGACGGCTACGCCGTCCCGGCCCAGCAGCACGCCGTCCCGACCGACGACGTGCCGCACGTCGGTGCCGGCTTCGGGCACGGGGTCGCGCCGGTCGACGACATGAGCGTCGATCTCGACGCGGATGCCGTCGACGTCCCGCACGAGCCGGACGTGCATCCCGATCTGCACCCGGCGACCGAGCCGGCGTTCGACGAGCCCGGAACCTACGACGAGTTCGGTACCGAGCCGACGTTCGACCACTCACACGGGTTCGACCATCCGGACGGCGAACCCGGCCACCACGGCTGAGCCGCCCGGTGGCCACCCGGCCTGCAGTACCCCCGTCAGCCCCGCCAACGGCGGGGCTGACGTGCGTGTCGGGGCTTCCGGGTGTCCCTCGACCGGGCGAAAGCTGTGCCGCTGAACCCCGTAACGGCCCCGTTGCCCGATCGGGGGGTGGGCGTACACCCCCCGTCCCCCTACATTCGGCGCCGGCAATCCCCGTATGCGGGGGAGCAGGACTGTGGGCGATCCCCGATGGCCCGGGCCTGCGGGAGCCCTAGCGTTCTCCTCAAGGCCGGAGCACACGGACCGGCAGCCGACTGAAGCCCAACCAGGGAGTGACCCAAGATGACCACCTCCACCTCGCTCATCGACCTGATCATGAGCCTGCTGCGCGACCCGGCGCAGCGCGCGGCGTTCCAGGACGACCCCGAGGGCTTCCTGGCCTCCTGCGGCGACATCTCCCCCGAGGACGTCAAGGACGCGATCGACCTCGCGGACGACCGCGACAGCCACAGCGGTGGCAACCACATCCACGTCCCGCCGGCCCCGCACCCGCACCCGCACCCGGGCGAGTCCGACCACGAGGCGGCCGTCCGCTACCTGAACACCTACGTCACGAACAACTACACGGTCGACGACCGCGACACGAACATCGACAACTCGGTCGAGCAGACCATCGACAACCGTGGCGGGCACTTCGACCAGGACATCACCAACACCAACACCACGAACTCCGGTGACGGTGCGGTGGTGGCCGGCGACGACATCGACGACTCGACGATCGCCACGGGCAACAACAACCAGATCGGCGACGGCAACGTCCAGGGCCAGCACAACACCGTGGGCGACGACAACCAGGTCTCGAGCGGCGAGAACAACACCGTCGGCTTCGGCACCGGTGATGTCAGCTCCGTCGGCGGCGGGGTGTCGGTCGGCGCGGGTGGCGCGTTCTCGGGCACTGGCAACGCCACCACCGACAGCGACAGCGTGACGCAGCAGGACGTCGGCAACACCACGACGACGACGGACTTCAACGACTCCTTCAACCAGACCACCGACATCGACGTCGACGACGACCACTCCACCGCGGTGACGGCGAGCGACGACCACAGCACGTCGTCCCACACCGACACGCACGTGTCGGACTCGTTCAACGTGGACAACTGAATCGTCCCGTCGTAGCCCGGAGTAGCCTCCGGGGTGATGCGACCGCCGGCCCTGCCATCCACCGGGTTATGCCCGGGGTGGTGGGGCCGGTGTCGTGTGCGGGACTAGGGAGGGAACGTCGTGGCGGTACCAGCAGCGATCGACCTGGTCGACCTCGCGCTCAAGGCGACAACAGCGTACGAGCGGTCGGACCTCGCCGACCGGCTCGAGCTGGCGCGGCGTCGGCTGGCCGATCCCGCGGTGCGGGTGCTGGTGGTCGGTGAGTTCAAGCAGGGCAAGAGCCAGCTGGTGAACGCGCTGGTCAACGCGCCCGTCTGCCCCGTCGACGACGACATCGCGACCGCCGTGCCCACGGCCGTCCGGTACGCCGAGACCACGTCCGTCGCGCTGGTGCGCGAGGGCGCGTCGCCCGACTCGCCGCCGCAGCGCACCGAGATCCCGCTGAACAAGCTCGCCGAGTACGTCTCGGAGGCCGGCAACCCCGGCAACCGCGCCCAGCTCGCGTACGCCGACATCGCCATCCCGCGCAAGCTGCTGTCCGGGGGCATGGTGCTCGTCGACACCCCGGGTGTGGGCGGCCTCGGTTCCGCGCACGGTGCCGCCACCATGTCCGCGCTCCCGACCGCCGATGCCGTGCTGCTGGTGTCGGACTCCGCGCAGGAGTACACGCGCCCCGAGCTGGACTTCCTCGACGCCGCCCGCAAGCTCTGCCCCAACGTGGCGTGCGTGCTCACCAAGACCGACCTGTACCCGCACTGGCGCCGCATCGTGGACCTCGACCGCGGGCACCTCGACCGCGCGGGTGTCCGGGCGCCGATCTTCCCCGTCTCGTCGATGTTGCGGCTGCACGCCGCGCAGACGAAGGACGACGCGTTGATGGCGGAGTCGGGGTTCCGCGAGCTCATCGACTACCTGCTGCGGCACGTCGTGGGCGCGGCCGACGACCTGGCCCGGCGCTCCACCAGCCAGGACGTGCTGCTGGTGTGCGACCAGATCTCCGCGCAGATGAAGTCCGAGCTGGCGGTCCAGGAGAACCCCGAACGCGTCGAGGCGATGATGGCCGAGCTCAACAAGGCCAAGGCCCGCGCCGAGGACCTCAAGCGCAACACCGCCCGCTGGCAGATCACGCTCAACGACGGGGCCACCGATCTGCAGTCCGACATCACCTACGACCTCCGCGACCGGCTGCGCAGCATCGGCCGTGAGGCCGAGCAGCTCATCGACGACGCCGATCCGTTCGAGGTGTGGGAACAGTTCTCGACGTGGTTCCACCAGCAGGTGGCCGCAGCGGCGTCGGCGAACTTCGTGTGGGCGCACGAACGTGCCAGGTGGCTCGCCGGGGAGGTGGCCGCGCACTTCGCCGAGAGCGCCGATGCGGTGCTGCCCGACCTGCAGTTCCAGGACGAGGGCATGGCGGCCAAGGTGGATCAGCTGGAGAAGCCCGACGTCGAGGTGATGAAGGTCGGCGGCGCGCTGATGTCCGGTATGCGCGGCGGCTACGGCGGCATGCTGATGATCGGTATGGCCACCACGATCGCCGGGATGACCTTGCTGAACCCGTTCTCCGTGGCCGCCGGTCTGCTGTTCGGCGCCAAGACCGTCCGCGACGAGAAGAAACGGCTGCTGGAACGGCGCAGAGCGGAGAGCAAGACGGCAGTGCGCAAACACATCGACGAGGTCACCTTCCAGGTCGGCAAGGACTCCGCCGACATGCTGCGGCGCACCCAGCGCCAGCTGCGCGACCACTTCTCCGCGCTGGCCGAGGAGCTGACCACGTCGATCAGCGCGTCGGTGATGTCCGCGCAGGGTGCGCTCAAGACCACCACGGGTGAGCGCGAGAAGCGCATCCGCGACCTGCGCGCCGAGATCGACCGCGTCGACGGACTCGCGAGCCGGGCCAAGGCGCTCGTCGCGAACCTGCCGGCGCAGCAGCCCGTCCCGGTCTCCGTCCGATGAGCGCTCCTACACCGTCGCTGGGCGCCGAGGTGCGGGTGCTGCTGCGGCGCACCATCGAGACCTACCGCGACAGCGGCGCCGCCGCCGGCTGGCTGCAGCACAACCTCGCCCGCTTCGACGAGCCGCTGCGCGTCGCCATCGCCGGGAAGGTGAAGGCCGGCAAGTCGACACTGCTCAACGCGCTGGTGGGGGAGGCGATCGCGCCGACCGACGCGGGCGAGTGCACGCGCGTCGTCACCTGGTACGTCGACGCACAGGTCCCGAAGGTCACGATGTTCCCGCGGGCCGCAGCGCCCAGGCAGCTCACGATCAGCCGGGCCGGTGGCGGGCTGTCGTTCGACCTGCTGCACACCCCCGTCGAGCAGATCGAGAAGCTCGAGGTGCAGTGGCCGTCGCAGAGCCTGCGCGCGCAGACCCTCATCGACACCCCGGGCATCGCGTCCCTGTCGAAGGACACCTCGGCGCGCGCCGGCGCGTTCCTCGCGCCGGAGGACTCGCCGAGCCAGGCCGACGCCGTCATCTACCTGATGCGCCACCTGCACGCCACGGACATGGACTTCCTGGAGTCCTTCTACGACCAGGGCGTCGCGCGGGCCACCCCGATCAACACGATCGCCGTGCTGTCGCGCGCGGACGAGATCGGCGTCGGCCGGCTGGACGCGCTCAGCTCGGCGCGCCGGATCGCCCGTCGCTACCGGCAGGACGACAAGATCCGTGCGCTCTGCCAGACCGTCGTCGCGGTGGCGGGGCTGCTCGCCGAGACCGGCCGCACCATGCGCCAGCACGAGTTCGCGGCGCTGACCGCGCTGGCCGGCATGCCGCGCAGCGAGCTCGACGGGATGCTGCTGTCGGTCGACCGGTTCTCCACGATGGAGCTCGACCCAGGATCCAACGGGCCCGACGCGGAGACGCGCGGCAAGCTGATGGAGCGGTTCGGGCTGTTCGGGGTGCGGCTGTCCACCACGCTCATCCGCCAGGGCATGACCGATCCAACGGCGATCTCCGCCGAGCTCGTCAAGCGCAGCGGGCTCGACGACCTGCGGACCGTGCTGGCCACCCAGTTCGCCGAGCGCCGCGACCTGCTGAAGGCCCGTTCCGCGCTGCTGGCGATCGACCTGGTGCTGGCCAGGGAGCCGCGGCCGGCCGCAGCCCCGTTGGCCGCCGAGGTGGAGCGCATCCTGGCAGGCGCGCACGAGTTCGCGGAGCTGCGGCTGCTGTCGACGTTGCGCTCGGGCGCGATCGTCCTGCCGTCCGAGGTGATCGAGGAGGCGGAGCGGCTCGTCGGCGGCGAGGGCGGCACCCCGGCCGCCCGGCTCGGCGTCGAACCCACCGCGCACCCGCAGGAGCTGCGGATGGCGGCGCTCGACGCGGCCTCGCGCTGGGCCCGGCGGGCGGAGAGCCCGATGTCGAGCCGTGCGGTGTCGGACCTGTCGCGCCTCGTGGTGCGCAGCTGCGAGGGGATCCTGGCTCAGCTCCCGCGCTGACGGTTCCGCACCACGATCAGGCCGATGGCGTAGGCGACCCCGGCTGCGACGACGACCGCGGCGAGTGCCGGGTGCATGTCCTTGGAGAGGCTCGGTGCGCGGTCGGGCCCGATCGCCCACATGACGAGCGGGGTCGCGTACGCGACGCCGAGCCCGGCCGCCCACCAGCGCAGCGCGCGTAGGCGGTCGTCGCGGAACGTGCGGACGAGGACGTAGGCGAGCGGGACGACCGCGAGCATCGCGAACTGCCCCACGACCAGCACTGGCACGGCCCATGCGGCGATGTGGACGGACGTGATGCGGGTCTGGCGGACGGAAGTGGCGACGGACATCGAGGGCCTCCGGGATCGTTGAGGTAACGTATGTAAAGTTACATGCGTTAGTGGAGAGATGTCCAGACCGAACGGATGTAAACTCACGCATGCCTCCAGCCACCGGTAGGACCCGCAACGCCCGCGGTCAGGGCGACCGGCTGCGCGGCGACATCGTCCGCAGCGCGGCGGAGCTCCTCGACGAGACCGGTGACGCCGGCGCCGTCACCCTCCGCGCGGTCGCCCGGCAGGCCGGCATCTCCGCCCCGTCGATCTACGCGCACTTCGCCGACCGCGAGGCGATCCTGCTCGCCGTCGTCCAGGTGGAGTTCGACGCGCTGACCGCCCACTTGCTCGGCACCGCCGGTGAGGAGGATCCCGTCGCCGGCCTGCTGGCCTGGTGCCACGCCTACCTCGAGTACGCGGCCGAGCATCCGCAGCGCTACCTCGTCATGTTCGGCGGGATCTGGAACGCGCAGCGCGCCATGGCCGACGAGGTGATCTCCCGCGCCGACGTCGCCGCGCTCGGGCAGACCGCGCTCGCCGACCTCGTCGCCCGCCTTCAGGCCTGCGTGACGGCGGGTCGGTCGACCAGCACCGATGCGCCGTCCGACGCGATGGGCCTGTGGGTGGCCCTGCACGGGCTGGCCCACCAGCGGATCGTGTCGACGGCCCTGCCCTGGCCACCCGGAGTCGCCGACCGGTTGATCCGCCGCCTGGCCCACCTATGACGATCCGCGAGTTCGGAGTCAGCGCCCGTCGAGCAGCGGCTGGTGCGGGTCCCACGTCGTGCCGTCGGCGAGGTCCTTGCGGCGCCGCGCGATGCCCGACAACGCCTCCAGCACCACCCGGTTGGCCAGGAACGACGTGATGTCGGCGTGGTCGTAGGGCGGTGAGACCTCCACGACGTCGATGCCGACGACGGGCAGCTCGTAGGCGATCCGGCGCACGGAGTCGAGCAGCTCGCGCGCGGTCAACCCGCCGGGTTCCGGCGTGCCGGTGCCGGGCGCGTGCCCGGGATCGCAGACGTCGATGTCGACGGACAGGAACACCCCGTCGCAGTCGTCGGTGGCGATCCCGAACGCCTCGGTGAGGCACGTCCCGAGGCCGCGCGCGACGATCTCGGTCATCTCGTAGGAGCGCATGCCCTGCTGCGCCATCCACGCGAGCGTCTCCGGGCCGGGCCAGTAGCCGCGCAGCCCGATCTGCAGGAACCGGTCGCCGCGCAGCGCGCCCGACTCGATCAGCCCTGCGCATCGGTTGCCCGTGCCCGACGAGCGAGCCGAACTCGATGTCGCCGGTGTCGGCGTGCGCGTCGAAGTGGATCATCGATACGCGGCCCTGCCCGCGGTGCTGGGCGACGCCCGCGGCGTCCGGCCAGGCGATGGTGTGGTCGCCGCCGAGCACCAGCGGGATCGCGCCGTTGCTGGTGACGGTGTGGACCGCGGCCTGCAGGTCGCGCACCGAGCGCTCGGCGTCGCCGGAGTACATCTCGACGTCGCCCGCGTCGCGCACGACGAGGTCCGTGCCGAGACCGTCGACCCGCAGCGCCAGCGAGGGCCGGGAGCCGTCGTGGGGCAGGTAGCAGCTCTGCCGGATGAACTGCGGCCCGAACCGGGTGCCCGACCGATGCGACGTGCCGCCGTCGAACGGGGCGCCGAGGATGACCACGTCGGCACCGGTGTAGGTGGACGGGTCCGACCACGTGCAGCGGGGCACGCCGAGGAACGTGATGTCGGGGCCGAACTGGGCCCCGTAGCGCTCGGGCACGGTGGTCACCTCCGATGGACGGGGTGGAGCTATCCCACGATCTGGCGCAGCTGCGCGAACAGCTCGCCGCGGCTCGTCGAGCCCAACCGCTGTCGCATCCGCGCGACGTGGTGCTCGACGGTCTTCGCCGAGATGAACAGCTGCTCGCCGATCTCCTTGTAGGTCTTGCCGTCCACGAGCAGCGCCGCCACCTCGCGCTCGCGCTCGCTGAGCGGCCCGCTCGGCTCCTCGGCGGGCGCCGGCTCGCGGGGCGGCGCAGCCACGACCGCGATCCCCGCGGGTGGGGTCTCGGCGTCGGGGGCCACGTCCGCGATCGGGCCGGTGGACTGCAGGGCGCGCGCGGTCTGCAGCAGCGTCGACATCGCCTTGCGGTCGCGGGTGCGGATCGCGGCCTGCCCGGCCAGCTTTCCGCCTTCCCAGGCCATCCCGACGGCGTGCAGACCACGGGCGGCCGACTCGACGCCCTCCGGGTCGATGTCGGCGTCGAGCATGCGCACCCAGTGCGGTGCCGCGCTGGCCATGGCGGCCGCGTAGCGGCTCCCCCCAGCTGCGCGGCCCAGGGCATCGGCATGGCGGGCGGCCTGGTCGCGGGACTCGGCGAGGATCGCGGCCTGCAGCCGGGCCCAGTGCAGCGGTGCCGCCCACAGCGGTGGATCGCCGAGCCGGCCCAGCAGCGCGTCCGCCTCGTCGAGGTGCGGCGCGACCCAGCTCGGTTCTCGCAGTCGGGTCGCCGCGATCGTCAGCTCGCCCAGCCCGTGCAGCATGTACAGGTCGACGGGATGGCGCACGACCGCCTCGCGGGCCCGGCCCCACGCCGGGATCAGCGCGGCCAGGTCGCCGGTGCGCCGGGCCAGCGCCACCTCGAGCGCCGCCGCCAGGAACTCGTCGCGCGGCTCCAGGCCCTGCCCGACGCCCGTCAGCGCTGCCTTCGCCGCCGGCACGGCACCTCTGGCGAGGGAGATCCAGCCCAGCAACAACCGGTGCCGCACCGCTGCTGCGCGGCCGCCCATCCGGGACCGCAGCGCACGCTCCAGCACCGATCGGGCCACGTCCAGCTCACCGCAGTGCACGGCGACGATCGCCGCGAGCGCCGCCGGGTGATCGGGCAGCAGCACCGCCCGCGCGTCCGCCTCCATCATCGCCGCGGCCCGGGTGAGCAGCGACAACGCCGCCGTCGGGGAGCCGGACACCGACTCGCGGATCCCGTCGGCGACCAGGTCCTCGGCCCCGGCGAGCAGGGTCGGCGCCCCGGTCGGTCGCGCCTGGGCCTCCACCGCGCTTCCGATGCCGACCAGCACCGGGACGGCCAGCGCCGACGCGCGGCCCGTCACCGAGTCGACGTAGCGGTACAGCTCGGCGCTGCGCGCGAGCAGCCCGCGCCGGGCCAGCACGGCCGCGGCGACGGTGCCGGCGAGCGCGACGTCCTCGCGCGCCACCTGGTCGGCGGCGGACAGCACCCGATCCGCCTCGGCGAGCGCCGCGTCCCCGTCCCCGCGGACGAGCGCGGCGTGCGCCCGGCGGGCGGCCACGGTCAGGGGCGGGGTGCCGGCGGCGGTCGCCGCCGCGAACATCGCTTCGGCGTCGGGCGCGCCTGCGCGCAGCAGCAGGTCGCCCGCGGTCGTGAACAGCTCTGCCATCCGCGGCCCGGCGGCCCCGCTGCCCACGAGCCCCCTGGCCGCGCCGACGACGTCGCCGCCGCGGTCCAGCTCGCGCTCGGCCAGCGCCCGCCGCACCGCCGTCCGCGTGGCCGGCGGGGTGCGGGCGAGCACCGCGGCCGACACGAGTGGGATCGCGCGCCCGTCGGCGGCGAGCAGTCCAGCCGCCGCAGCGGCCTCCACCCGCTCGTCCAGCTCGGCGGTGGTGCCGATGCCGAGCAGCGGCACGAGCAGTTCCGCGTCCAGCGCCGCACCGGCGGCGAGGTGCAGCAACAGCTCGACCGCGCCCGCCGGCTGCGCCGCCAACGCGTAACCCAGCTGGGCGACGAGCCCGGCCTCGCCGTCGGTCGCGGTCAGCAGGCGGTCCACCAGCAACGGCACCCCACCCGTCCGGTCCAGGACGGCGGCCACGGACCGGTCGTCGATCCGCCTGCCCAGCAGCCGCTCGGCCCGGACGGCGATCCCGGTGGCATCGAGCGGGCCGAGCACGACGGGTGCCCGCCGGGCGGCCAGCGCCGCTCCCAGGGCGGTGAGCTCCGGCGAGCGCGGCCACGGCCGGTGCGCCACCACGAGCCAGCCGCCGGTCAGCGTCGCGAGCCGGCGCAGCTCGTCGGGCCCGAGCAGGTGCGCGTCGTCGACCAGCAGCGCCTCCGCGGCGCCGAGCCCGTCCACAGGCGGATCGGTGCGCACCGCGATCCCGGACGCGCGGAACGCCGTCGCCAGCGCATCGAGCAGCACCGACTTGCCGTGCCCGCCCGCGCCGACGACATCCAGCCGTCGCACCGACTCGGGCGCAGCAGCGACATCGCGAACGGCACGCAGGGCCGGCGGCGAACCGTCGACACCCGGCGGACCGGGTTCGGGGATCCCCTGCCGGAACCCGCCCGCCGACGCCCGTGTGGTCACGATGCGTTTCCCCCCGGCTGCGGAGTCTGGCACCGCCGACCCGGATCACGATCCGATCTCGGCAGCACACCCAGGCTACCGACGCCCTAGATCGCCGTCCGTCGGGGTCGCGACGCCCACCACGATCAGTTCAGGAAACGCATGTCGGCCGGCAACCCACCGCCCGCGTGCACGTCCTCGACCAGCCGTTGCAGCGCGGTGAGCGCCACGCTCTGGCTGAACGGGCCGTACGAGACGCGCGCGACCCCGAGCCGCTGCGCGGTGGCCAGCGGGATCGACCCGGGAGCGCCGATGATGCTGATCCGCCGCTCGCCCAGCGCCTCGACGATCCGACCGACCGTCGCCTCGTCGAGCCGTCCCGGCACGAAGACGCACGCGGCGCCCGCGTCCAGGTAGGCGCGGCCGCGCTCGATCGCGTCGGCCAGCACCTCCTCGGGATCCCGGTCGCCCGCCTTCAGGAACGCGTCGGTGCGGGCGTTGAGGACGAACGAGATGCCGGCCTTCTCCCCGGCCGCCACCGCCGCCTCGACGGCGCGCACCGACTCGGCGAGCGGCTTCATCTGGTCCTCGAGGTTCGCGCCGACGATCCCGACGTCGATCGCGCGCGCGATCGTGCCGCCGGCGTCGCCGTAGCCGCCCTCGAGATCGGCCGAGACGGGCAGGTCGACCGACCGCGCGATCAGCCCGACCGCCTCGATCATCAGATCCCGCGGGATCGCTTCCCCGTCGGGGTAGCCGTGGCTCGCGGCGATGCTGTGGCTGGCGGTGGCCAGCGCGGTGGTCCCAGGGGTGCCGGCGACGACCTTCGCGGAGATCGAGTCCCAGACGTTCACGACGGTCAGCAGCTCGGGGGAGGTGTGCAGGCGCAGGAGCTCGGTCGCCTTGGTGGCGGTGTCGGTCATGTGATCAGCATGCCCGCTCGGGCAGTCCCCGGCGCGACGTCAGCAAAGCCACTTTCAGGACGGAATCGGTCTCGAAGGTGGCTTTGCTGTCAACGCCCCCGGGCCGCGCTCGGGTCCGTCGGCGACGGCGCGGGTGGTGTGATGCCCGCTGCGTTCAGCACCTTCGGCCCGTCCGCCGCCCCGGCGACGAGCAGCGGCCAGGTCTCGCCGCCGAGGACCCCGTTGGGTTCCTCCGTGCGGTGCGCGACCTGGAACAGCCGTACGGCGTCGGCGGTCTGCGTCGAGTACGCGCCGTCGACGGGCACGTGCAGGAGCTGCTGGGCGGCGCGGACGGCCGGCCCGCGGTCGCCGGTGCGCAGCAGCGGCCAGCGCGGCGGTGCCGTCTCGATGGCGTCGATCCGCCGGCCCATCAGGCTCGCGACCTCGCTGCGCAGCCGGGGCAGTGACCCGTAGAGGTTGTCGCCGGGGCAGGCCGTGTCCTTGAAGTCGCGGTGGCCGTAGAGCTCGGTCGGCGCGATGCCGTACTGGGTGCAGATGTAGGCGCAGGTCTGGCGCAACCGATCCCACAACGCCTTCGGCGGGGCGATGTCGGTGTAGAGGCCCTCGTTCTCGATGCCGATGGCGACGACGTTCTGGCCGGTGCAGTGCGCGCCCTCGACCTGTTGGCGGCCCGTGCGCAGGATCTCCAGGCTGCGGTGCCGGCCCTCCATGAGCACGCCGCCGCGGCTGATCGTGAAGTGCTGGCCGGTGTCGAGCCAGCCGCGGTGGTCCATGTGGAACTTCTGGATGGCGACGGCGAGCGCGATGGCCGCGGTGCCGCTGAAGTCGACGACGTTGGGCGTGGCGGTGTGGTGGACGAGGATCTTGACGGGGCGCTGGTCCCAGATCTTCACGGGTTCGCTGGGCGGTCGGGCACCCCACGCGTCGCAGCCGAGGATCGGCGGTGGTTCCGCGGCCGCGGCGGAACCACCGCCGAGCAGCACCGAGCTGCCCGCGAGGACGAGGCCCCCGGTCAGGAGGCGTCGCCGCGGTAACCCGGCAAGCGCCATCCCGCTGCCCCCATCATTCCCATCAGCCTCACTGTTCTCAGCTGCACCATGCGTCACAGGCTCGATGCGCACAACGGCGCAGCCCGAACGTGTGATCCCCCGTCCGGTGACGTGCGGCAGCCGGTCCGCGCTTGTCCGGGTTACCCATCAGTAATAAGATGGAGTTACCGACGAGTAGCAACCATGCGAAGAGGAGCGAAGGGCCATGGGCCACTTCAAGAGCAACCTGCGCGACATCGAGTTCAACCTCTTCGAGGTCTTCCGCGTGCAGGACCGGCTGGGGTCGGCCCCGTTCGACAGCCTCGATCTCGACGGCGCGCGCGACACGCTGCGCGAGCTGAACGCACTGGCGATCGGGCCGCTGGCGGAGTCGTTCGTCGACTCCGACCGCAACCCGCCCGTCTACGACCCCAAGACGTTCTCCGTGACGATGCCGGAGTCGATGAAGAAGGCCTACAAGGCGCTCATCGACGGCGAGTGGTGGCGGCTGGGCCTGCCGGAGGAGCTGGGTGGCTACGGCATCCCGCCCACCGTCCAGTGGGCCGCTGCCGAGCTGATCCTGGGCTCGAACCCCGCCGCGTTCATGTACATGGCCGGGCCGAACTTCGCGAGCGTCATCCACCGCAACGGCACCGACGAGCAGAAGCACTGGGCCGAGCTCATGATCGAGCGTGGCTGGGGCGCCACGATGGTGCTCACCGAGCCCGACGCGGGCTCCGATGTCGGCGCCGGCCGCACCAAGGCCGTGCAGCAGCCCGACGGCACCTGGCACATCGACGGTGTGAAGCGCTTCATCACCTCGGCCGAGCAGGACATGACCGAGAACATCATGCACCTCACGCTGGCCCGCCCCGAGGGAGCGCGTGAGGGCACCAAGGGCCTGTCGCTGTTCCTCGTGCCCAAGTTCCACTTCGACCCGCAGACGGGCGAGCCGGGTGAGCGCAACGGCGCCTTCGTCACCAACGTCGAGCACAAGATGGGTCTCAAGGCCTCCACGACGTGCGAGCTGACGTTCGGCCAGCACGGCACTCCGGCGGTCGGCTGGCTGCTCGGCGAGGTGCACGACGGCATCGCGCAGATGTTCCAGGTGATCGAGCACGCCCGCATGCTGGTGGGCACCAAGGCCATCGGCACGCTCTCCACCGGCTACCTCAACGCGCTGGAGTACGCCAAGGAGCGGGTGCAGGGCGCTGACCTGCCGAAGATGCTCGACAAGACGGCTCCGCGCGTCACGATCACCCACCACCCCGACGTGCGCCGGCTGCTGATGCAGAACAAGGCCTACGCCGAGGGCCTGCGCGCGGTCTACATCTACACGTCGACCTTCCAGGACGAGATCCGCGTCGCCGCGCAGAACGGCACCGATGGGACTCTTGCGGAGAAGGTCAACGACCTGCTGCTGCCGATCGTCAAGGGTGTCGGCTCGGAGCGCGCCACCGAGCAGCTCGTGCAGTCGCTGCAGGTGCTGGGTGGCTCGGGCTTCCTCCAGGACTACCCCATCGAGCAGTACATCCGCGACGCCAAGATCGACTCTCTTTACGAGGGCACCACGGCGATCCAGTCGCTCGACTTCCTGTTCCGCAAGATCGTCCGCGACAACGGGCAGGCGCTGGGTCACGTCACCGGCGAGATCCAGGCGTTCCTCGCCGCCGAGAGCGGCAACGGCCGGCTCAAGGAGGAGCGGGCACTGCTCGCCACGGCGCTGAGCGACGTGCAGGGCATGTTCGGTGCGCTCACCGGCTACCTGATGAAGTCGGTCGAGGAGCCGGAGAGCATCTACAAGGTCGGCCAGCACAGCGTCCGGCTGCTCATGGCGGTCGGCGACCTGCTCATCGGCTGGCTGCTGCTGCGCCAGGCCGACATCGCCCTCGGCGCGCTCGGCGGCGAGGTCTCGGCGAAGGACAAGTCGTTCTACGAGGGCAAGGTCGCGGTGGCCCGCTTCTTCGCCATGACGCAGCTGCCGCTGCTCACGGCGCAGAAGGCGATCATCGAGAACACCGACAACAGCCTGATGGAGCTGGACGAAGCCGCGTTCTGATCGACGTCCCACACCGAATGGGGTCCGCACACACGCTGCAGCGTGTTGCGGACCCCATTGCGTGTGTGACGTCAGCCGGCGATGTAGCTCTGCAGCTGCTCCCGCTCGCTCTCCAGCAGGTCGATGCGGGCCTTCACCAGGTCGCCGATGCTCACGATGCCGACGAGCTTCTCGTCGACCACGACGGGCATGTGGCGGAACCGACGCTCCGTCATGATCCGGGCGAGGTCGGCCACCTGGTCGCCCGGCGCGCACGAGGTGACCTGCGTGCTCATGATCTCCGACGTGGCCGTCTCCAGCAGGCCCGTCCCGCTGCTGTGTAGCCGGCGGACGATGTCACGTTCGGACACGATGCCCACGACGGCGTCCCCGTCGACGACAGGGACCGCGCCGATGTTGTACTCGGCAAGGAGCGCCAGCAGCTCGGCCACCGTGGTGCTCGGTGCCACCGTC
This sequence comes from uncultured Actinomycetota bacterium, assembly GCA_963727745.1. Taxonomy (GTDB): domain Bacteria; phylum Actinomycetota; class Actinomycetes; order Mycobacteriales; family Pseudonocardiaceae; genus Pseudonocardia. The sequence goes on along the minus strand of CAVSHL010000009.1, from coordinate 405,769 downwards.
GCCACTTCGTTGCCCTTGCCCTTCAACACGTCCGCGATCCGCATGCGCATCCCCGATCTCGTCGACGCTGATGAGGTTCGAGGGTACGAACGTGACGCACGTCGCGAAAGTGCTGGCTAGTCTCCGCACTCCACGATCGGGGACGGGTTGTAGCGCACGGTGCGCGTGGGGTCGGTGCGCACTTCTCCGGTCTCGAGATTGCGCAACGTGCGGGTGTCGGTCACGGTGAATCCCGGCGCACCCTTGCTGGGTGAGCACGACTCACCGCTGGGGATCGTCACGGTCTTCGGGTCGGTCGGCAGGGTGCGCGGGCCCGTGGCCGAGGTGACCTCGTAGTACTTCGTGCCGAACATCCGCACCGTGATCGACGACGGGGTCCACACCGTCTGGATCATGAGCGCGGTCGGGGAGTCGTTGCGGAACTTGAGGTCGATGATGTTGTCGAACACCGTCGCCTCCCGCCCCGGTGGGTACCGGCTGATGAAGAAGCTGTGCTCCTTGTGCTCCACCAGTGTGAGCCCGGCGAAGTACGCCGCGTTGTACAGCGTGGTCGCGATCTGCGAGACCCCGCCGCCGATGCCCCGGGCCGGGTGCCCGTCCTCGATGATCCCGGCCTCGACGTAGCCGTTCGTCGCGTCGCGCGGGTTGGTCCTGGCGTTCAGGCTGAACGTCTCGCCGGGCTGGACGACCGTCCCGTTGACCTGCTCGGCGGCGCGCTTGATGTTGAGCCCCGAGTCGGCGGCGAACCCGCGCGTGGTGAACTCGCTGACCAGCCCGGTGATGCCGAGCTCCTTGAGCTTCTCCGTGGTCAGCGCGGCCGGCTTCTCCGCGTAGACGGCCGTCACCTGGCGCTGGCCCCTGCCGATCAGTGGCGGACCCATCGCGACCGCGGTGGCCTCGTAGTCGACGCCGCGCCCGTCCTGGGACGGCACGACGACCGGCGCGCCGGTGGCGAAGTCGATCGACGCGTCCCGCCCCGGCTGCTCGGACGGGACGAACGTCTGCCCCACCACCTGCTCCAGCGCGGCCGGGTTCACCTCGCCGACCAGCTCGCCGTTCGTGCCCGGCTTGAACGCCAGCACCGTCGCGATCTGCTGCGGGGTGAGCGTGATCGACGTGCCGACCTCGCCCGTCACCGTGAACGGCGCGGCGATCGCGGGCTTCGCGACCTCCTCGATCGCCTTCGCCACACCCTGGGACGTGGTGAGCGGCGGGATCGTGGCGAGTGGCAGCTCGATCTCCGTGCCCGATACCCATTCGCGCCGCACGACGTCGGCCGCCGTGGGGATGTCCAGCTGCTCACCGGGTGCGGGGTCCACCGCGACCGGGGTGAGCCCGTTGAACCGCACGTTGCCCTCGGCCGCGGGACGGTCCACGGTCGGCGCCAGCTCGGTGAGTGCGGCGTCGAGCCGGGGCTCGTCGACCGCCGACACGACGTCGACCGCCCGCGGCTGGAGCAGCGACGTGAGACGCGTGATCGGGTTGAGCGGCTGCTCGCCGGCCTCGGTCATCGTGGCCGGCCAGTCCACCGCCAGCCCGGCGGCCTGCGGGTCGAGCGTGCTCGTGGCCTCGCCGAGCCGCACCTCCACCGGTCGCTTCGTGCGCGGCTCGATCTCTCCGCGCAGCCGCTGCTCGGCCGCGGCCGGCTCCAGTCCGCCGATGGACACCCCGGCGACCGTCACGCCGCGCGGGATCGCGCCCTGGCTCAGCAGCAGATCGCCGCCGTAGACGAGGCCGGCCAGCACCACGAGGCCGCCGAGGGTCAGCAGGACTTTCCGGCCCCGGCGCCGCGGCCGGGACGGCCCGTCGCCGTCGCCGTCGAACGGTCCCGGCGGATCGGTCGGAGGGCGGCCCGCCTGCGAAGGCACCGGGATGCGCTCGGTCACCGGGTCGGCGGACGCCATCGCCTGCGAGATCGGCGCCTGGTTCGGCGGCCCGGGCAACGCGCTGGGCCGGGTGGGGCCCTCGTCGACGGGCTTCTCCGTAGGGGCGTCCGCCGCTGCGGAGGTCACTGGCAGCGCCTGCGTCGGATCGTCGGCCCACGGTTCGAACCACGCACTGACCGGTCCGGGGGGCAGCACGTCCGTCCGCTCGCTGGCCGACGGTGCCGGCTCGCCGTTCGGAGCGGCCTCCGGCGCGGTCGGGGCCGCCGCTGGGGCGTCCGGTGCGCCGGCGGACTCGGCGGTGGGTTCGGCAGGCGCGGGGTTCGGTGCGCTGCCCGCGGGCTCCTGGTCGGCCCGGGTCGGAGCGGTCGGCTGCTCGGCGGCCTCGCTCGCGTTGCCGCTCTGCGGTCCTGGCTGGGGGCGCGGTGCTGGCCGGGGATGGACGGGGATCGGCCCGGACATGACGCCGGGCACGTTCGTCGGACGCGGTGCGGACGCAGCTCCGCGGCCGGGTGCGCCGCCGTTGCCGGAACGCGGCGCGGCGGGAAGCGGTCCCGAAGGGGGACCGGACGGGGCGGGCCGCGGCCGGGGCGCCGGCGGGCCGGGTCGTCGGTCCGACGGGTTGGTCACGCCGGCCTGATCAGCCGCTGCCCCGGGGCGGTCGTCGTCGCGCAGGGCCTCGACGGTGGGCTCGTCGAGATCCGGCGCGCCGCGTTCGTCCGCGGTCGTGTCGCCGGGCGTTGCCTGCCGCTCGGGCATGACGTCTGGTTTCCCCTCAGCCTCGGGACCGTGCCCCAACGGTCACCGTGATCACAGGTACAGGCCGGTGCCGCCGTGCTCGGCGCGCTCGGCGGCGACGGCGTGCAGCTCCCGTTCGCGGAGCACCAGGTACGTGGATCCCTGTACCTCGACCTCGTACTGGTCGTCGCGGGCGAAGAGCACGCGATCGCCGACCGTCACCGTGCGTACGTGGTTGCCCACTCCGAACACCTCGCCCCAGACCAGACGCTTCGCGACCTCGGCGGTGGCCGGGATCACGATGCCGGCATTGCTGCGCCGCTCCGCGCTCCCGTCGGCTTTCACCATGACCCGGTCGTGCAGCATCTGGATCTCGAGCTTCGGGTCCTGCACCCGGAGGATGCTACGGCCCTCCCCGGACGCCGCAGGACCGGCCCATCCCCTGGCAGGAGAGCCACCCACCCACCACCGGGTTGCCGCAAGACGACTTTCCCGTGACTACGGGCCGAAGTCGGATGGCCGCTCGAACCGCCACCATCCGGGTGAGCGATCTCCGCCGCCGCGACGCACCGTCACGCCGCACGTGAGCGGCCCGTCTCCGACTTGCGGGGGAGGCGAGGCCATGAAACAGCCCCGCGGGGCTGCCAGGTCGGGGGTCCGACAGCACCGCGGGGCTGACATGGAATTCGAGGAGCGGGCCGTCTGTGTTACGCCCGTTCCCCGTCAGGCCGAGATTCACTCGTTCGGACTAGTATCAGGCTTGGCTGAGGAGATAGCGGCCGAAGTGCGGCACGGTGAACGCGATCTGGCCGCGCTGGGCGGAGAAGACGAGCCCCTTCTTGAGCAGGCTGTCCCGCGCGGGCGAGAGGGAGGACGCGCGTCGGGCGAGGTGGTCGGCGATGCTCGCGGTGGCGACGGGCTCGTCGCGGCCGTCGGCGAGCTCGGCCATGGCCCGCAGGTATTCGCGCTCGGCGGGGGTGGCGCGCTCGTAGCGGGATCCGAAGAAGCCGACGGCGAGTTCGGCCTCTGCCTCGGGCGCCGCGACCTTGACGTCGAGGGCGTCGATGGGGTTGCGGGGCGCGGCGTCCCATGCAGCCTTGCCGTAGGCCTGCACGAAGTACGGATATCCGCTCGAGGCCTCGAAGAGGGCGTCGAGGGCTTCCGGGGAGAACGTGGCGTCCTCCCGTTCGGCGGGGGCGAGCAGGGCGAAGTCGGCGTCGGCGCGGTCGAGTTGGCCGATGCGCGCGTACTTGAAGAGCCGCTCCGAGTACGACTTGGACGCCGACAGCACGGCCGGCAGGTGCGGCAGGCCGGCGCCGACGACGACGAGCGGCGCGCGCGACTGGGAGAGCTCGTGGCAGGCGGCGCACAGCGCGGAGACGTCGTCGGGTCGCAGGTCCTGCATCTCGTCGATGAGCACGGCGATGCCGGTCTCCACGTCGTGGGCCAGCCCGGCGACCTCGGTGAACAGCTCGACGAGGTCGATCTCGATGTCACCGGAGTCGGCGCGGCCGTTGCGGACGGGCACGTCGATGCCGGGTTGCCAGCGGTCGCGCAGCTTCGCGTCGGACGGGGCGGAGCGCAGGGCGAAGGCCTTGAGGACGCCGAGCACCTCGTCGACGCGGTCGGCGTCGGGGTGCCGGACGGCGAGGTCGCGGATGGCGCGGTGGAGCGCGGCGGACAGCGGTCGGCGCAGGTCGGCGTCGGGGCGGGCCTCGATCTTGCCGGCCCCCCAGCCGGCGTGCTGCGCCATGGACCGCAGCTCGCCGAGCAGCACGGTCTTGCCGACGCCGCGCAGCCCGGTGAGCACGAGGCTGCGTTCGGGGCGGCCGCGGGCGACGCGTTCGAGGACGATCTCGAACGCGTCGAGCTCCTTGTCCCGGCCGGCGAGCTCCGGTGGGCGCTGGCCGGCGCCGGGGGCGAACGGATTGCGCACGGGGTCCACGATCGGACCGTATCTGCGTTTCTTGATCGAACCGTAGAAGCGGCTATCGAACGCGATGGCGTGTCGTGGATCGGGGTGTATGGACGGTTCTCGGATGATCGCTAGAGATGCCGATACAGGCCGATGGGGTTGTCCGTCCGGCGTAGTCGGCGGGAACTGGATCGCCGATCATGGAACGCGCTGGGTCGCGACGGGCGGCACGACCGCCAACGTCACCGCAGTGCCGATCGCGGCGAGCGCGACGGCCCCGTTGACCGCGATGTCGAGGCTCGTGACCTGGGCGACGACCGGGCTCAGGACGGCGCCGGCCAGGGTCGCCGCCGCCTCCACGATGCCGAAGACCGCCGCGGCCCTGCCGAGCGCGGATCCTGGGACGATCCGCTGGGTGACAATCCGCGGCGCGCCGAGGACGACCGAGCCGGCCGTCCCGATCACGGCCGCAGCGGCGAGGGCCGCCGGGAGCGCGGTTGAGTTGACCAGCACGACGAAACCCACGGCCGTGACGGCCTGCGCACTTGCCAGCAGTCGACGGATGGGCATCCGGTCCACGAGCGCTCGCAGTAGCGGTGCCCCGACGAGGAAGCCGACCCCGAGCGCGGACAGCACGACACCGACGGACGTCGACCCGCCGAGCCGCTGCACACCCAAGGGGACCAGCAGGGCGCTCAACGCGGCGTTCGCCATCAGGAACACGCCGGTGGCCGGCAGCAGTGCCGCGACGACGGGGTGCGCGTGCAGGATCTTCAGTCCCTCGTGGAACGACGTCGGTTCCCCGCGGTGGTCGGGCTTGCCCCGCGAGCGTGTCAGCGCGATGACGATCGCCGAGACGACGTAGGTCGCCACGTCGATCCCGACGAGCACTGGGAACCCGACCAGCACGAGCAACGCGGCGCCGAGCGGCCCGCCGATCAGGCGCATAGTCCCCGAGTTGACGGCCTGGAGCGCGTTCGCGCTGCTCAGCAGGCGCCCGGTGCCGACGACCGCGGGGACGTGCGCCTGCATCGTCGGCAGGGCGACGACGGTGGCGACGCTCTCGATGAGGACGGCGGCGTGGACGAGCCAGGGCGCCGAGCCGGCAGCGAACAGCAGCGCGATCGCGCCGGCGCGCACCAGGTCGGTGAGAACCAGCAGCACGCGCCGGTCCATCCGGTCGACCAGCACTCCCGCGATCGGACCGAAGAGCAGGAACGGAAGGTATTCGGCGGCGACGACGAGGCCGGTCGTGAGCAGCGACCCGGTCGTGGTCAGTACGTGCGCCGGTGCGGCGACGACGAGCAGCCAAGTCCCAAGGCCGCTCACGAGGTTCGCGCCCCACAGGAGCCTGAAGTCGCGCACAGCGAACGCATGGAACACGAATCCCCCAGAGTGTCCTGACAGAATACACTCTCATCAGAACACAAGTGAGGGAAGAGTTTCTTGAGGGATAGGATTCCGTCATGGAGTCGCTAGGGGCCCGGCTACGGGTGATGCGCGCCGCCGCGGGCCGGACCGTCGCCTCGGTCGCCGCCGACGCAGGCTTGTCCGTGCCCTACATCGCCAACCTCGAGAACGGGCGGGGCAACCCGACGCTCGCCGCACTCGGCCGGCTCGCCCGCGCACTCGGGACCGAACTGTCTGTCGAGCTGGGCACGCCCGGCTCGCAGGCATCGGTGGGGCCATCGGCATCCCTGGTCCGGGTGGCCCGAACGGAGCGCTTCCGTGGGATCGCCACCGAGTTCGCCGGACCGGACCGCAATCCCGCGGAGATCGCGGCCGCCTTGGTCGACCTGCTAGCTCGCGTCGGCCCGACCCTCGGCACCGAGCCCACAGAAGCCGACTGGTGGCGCCTGCTCGACGCGTTGCTGCTCGTCGGCCTGCATCCTGTCGACGGCTGATTCAGGACCCGTCTCGCCAGCGAGTCTCCGAATCCGCCAAGTAGATCCGAACAACACGGCCGAACGCCGTCCTGCCCTCGGTGCTGCAGTCCGGGCCAGCGCTCTGCCTTCCGACAGGTTCACCCGGACAGGACATCCGGCGTGGCGATGTCACGGCAAGTGCAGCCCGCCGATGCATCAGCTGTCGGTGTCGATCACCACTCCGGCCACACCGATCTTGATTCCGTCAGGGCTGGACAAGAGCGTGAGGGGACGGCTGCCGTCGTAGGTGGAGACGGTGGCGCCGCGGAAGTCCGCGACGGTGGCGAGCACGTCATTCACAGCTGGGACGTCGATGATGGCGGTCCAGCCCGGGATCGAGCCCGGGACCGTGGGCAGGGCGGGGTCGATGTCGGTGAAGTGGACCGCTGGGTCGGTGACCCTCAGCGTGCATCTGTAGAACCTGTAGGCAGCCTCCGGTGCGCCACTGATGTGTCGCATGGAGGTCGGGGTGCCCAGGGAACCGGTGGGGTGGGACCAGGTGCGTCCGCCGGTGCGTTGGACCAGCGAGATGGGGCCGCCGAACGGATCGATCAGGGTCGCCACTCTGCCCTCGTCGCCGGCATCGAACGGCGCGAGGACAACCTCCGCACCCGCTGCTTCGGCATCGCTGACGACGTCGTCGATGTTGTCGGTGGCCAGGTAGTAGGCAACGTGGGCGGGGAGCCCGGGCGGGTAGACCGGAGTGGACAGGTCGCTCAGTCCACCGACGTCGTACTGGCCTGCCGAGAACGTCGTGGCCGTGCGCCAGCTGTCCTCATCGACGGTCGCTGTCCAGGACAGGATCTGCGCGAAGAACTCGGCGGCCCGCGCCGGCTGGTGCGACTTGACGTCCATCCAGCAGAACTGGCCGTCGGCCCGCGCTTCGTGGTGGATGGTCATGATCCCAGCGGGCCGATCGTGAGATATCGGGCTGTCTCGGTGAGGTACTAGAGAGCGCAATAGCAGGTGATCGACCAGCGCTCGACCAGTTCAGTGCCGGGGGACGATCTCGCCCTCGATGACCGCCCGGTCGCGCGCCGGCTCGTCGACCACGTCACCGTCGATCACGTCGCCGGTCGAGCGGATGCGGGCGGTGCGCAATCCGGGCGCCCGCTCCTCGGCGGCCCGCACCAGGCGGCGCCGGACGATCGCGCGGGTGGGCGGCAGCACCAGCAGCAGACCGGCGAGGTCGGTGACCAGGCCGGGCACGATGAACAGCAGGCCGGCGGCGGCGACGAGCAGGCCGTCGGTGAGCTCGGCGTGCGCGACGCGCCGGCTCGCGAGGGCCTCGGCGAGCGCCTGGGCGGCCCGGATGCCTTCACGACGGGCCAGCCATGCGCCGACCACCGCGCCGGCGAGCAGCACCAGCAGCGTCCAGCCGATGCCGATCACGGAGCCCAGCGCGACGAGCGCGAGGATCTCGACGACGAGGTAGAGCAGGACGAACGGCATGTCCTCTCAACGAACGGGGTGCGCAGATCGATCCCGACCACGCGTCACGGATCGGTCTCACCGAGTGAGCAGCAGGATCACCAGGTGAGCGCGAGCCCCGGATCCGAGAGGAGCGCGCCGACGTCGGCGAGGAAGCGCGAGCCCTGCTCGCCGTCGACGAGCCGGTGGTCGAACGACAGCGCCAGCTGGCACACGGTTCGCACGGCCAGCTCACCGTCGACCACCCACGGCATCGGCTTGATCGCACCGACGGCGAGGATCCCGGCCTCGCCCGGGTTGAGGATCGGGGTGCCGGTGTCGACGCCGAACACACCGACGTTGGTGATCGTGAAGGTGCCGCCGACGAGGTCGGCGGGCGGCGTCTTCCCGGAGCGGGCGACGTCGGTGAGCGCGGTGAGCGCGACGGCGAGCTCCCGCAGTGAGAGCGTGTCGGCGTCGCGGATCTTGGGCACGATCAGCCCGCGCGGGGTGGCGGCGGCGATCCCGAGCTGCACGCGGTCGTAGTAGACGATCTCGCCGGCGGCCTCGTCCCAGCGGGCGTTCACGTCGGGGGTGCGCGCGGCGGCCAGGCAGACGGCCTTCGCGACGAACGCCAGCGGCGTGAGCTTGACGTCGCGATAGGCGCGGTCGGCGCGCAGGCGATCACGCAGCTCCATCGTCGGGGTGATGTCGATGGTGAGGAACTCGGTGACGTGCGGCGCGGTGAACGCGCTGCCCGTGACGGCGGCGGCGGTGGCCTTGCGGACGCCGCGGATGGGTTCGCGGCGTTCCCCACCGGTGGAAGCGACCGCGGCCCGGGCAGGTGCGGCCGGTGCAGCGACGTGCGTCTCGACGTCGGCCCGGGTGATGATCCCGTCGGCGCCGGACGGGGTGACCGTGCGCAGGTCGATTCCGAGGTCCTTGGCGAGCTTGCGCACCGGCGGCTTGGCCAGCGGCACGGCGGCCGCCTGCCCGTTGGTGGCCGACACGGGCTCCGGCTCGGGTGCGGGAGCCGGGGTCTCCGCGGGCGGCGGCGCGGCACCCTTGCGCGGCCGGCGCGTGACCGAACCGGGTCGCGGCCCGTAGCCGACGAGCGTGGCGATGCGGCCGTCCTTGCCGGCCTCACCGATCTTGGCGCCCTGTTCCTCCGAAGCATCCAGGGCAGGTGCCGGCGCGGCGGCCGGTGCTCCGGCCTCCGCCGTCTCGATCACGATGATCGGCGACCCGACCTCGATCGTGACTCCCGGCTCCGCCAGCAGCTCGCCGACGGTGCCGGCCCACGGGCTGGGCAGCTCGACCGCGGCCTTGGCGGTCTCGATCTCGCACAGGATCTGGTTGACGGTCACGGTGTCGCCGGGCGCGACGTTCCACGTGATGATCTCGGCCTCGGTGAGGCCTTCGCCCACGTCCGGCATGGCGAACTCGCGTCGCATCGTCGTCACCAGGCCAGGGAGCGGTCGACGGCGTCGAGCACGCGATCGAGATCGGGGAGGTACTCCTCCTCGATCTTGGACGGTGGGTACGGGGTGTCGAACCCGGTCACCCGCAGCACCGGCGCCTCCAGGGAGTGGAAGCACTCCTCCTGGACGCGGGCAGCGACCTCGGCGGCCACCGACACCTCCGACGGCGACTCCGCGACGACGACCAGCCGGCCGGTGCGCCGCACCGACTCGGTGACGGGCCCGAGATCCAGGGGGGAGAGCGTGCGCAGATCGATCACCTCGAGCTCGTGGCCGTCGGCAGCGGCCGCGGTGGCGGCCTCCAGACACGTCTTCAGCACGGGCCCGTAGCCGACGAGGGTGAGGGCGGATCCGGAGCGGACCACGCGGGAGCTGTGCAGGGGTACGGGGGTGGCGGAGGTGTCGACCTCGGCCTTCTCCCAGTAGCGCCGCTTCGGCTCGAAGAAGATCACCGGGTCGTCGCTGGCGATGGCCTGCTGGATCATCCAGTAGGCGTCGAGAGCGTTCGAGCAGGCGACGACCTTGAGCCCGGCGACGTGCGCGAACAGCGCCTCGGGCGACTCGCTGTGGTGCTCGACGGCGCCGATGCCCCCGCCGAACGGGATGCGCACCACCACCGGCATCGGCACCTTGCCCTGCGAGCGGAACCGCAGCTTGGCCAGTTGGGAGACGATCTGGTCGTAGCCGGGGAAGACGAACCCGTCGAACTGGATCTCGCAGACCGGCCGGAACCCGCGGATGGCCAGGCCGACGGCGGTGCCGATGATCCCGGACTCGGCGAGCGGGGTATCGAGCACGCGCTGCTCGCCGAAGTCCTTCTGCAGTCCGTCGGTGACGCGGAAGACGCCGCCCAGCTTGCCGACGTCCTCGCCCATGACGATCACTTTGGGGTCGCGCTCCATCGCCGCGCGGAGTCCGTCGTTGATCGCTTTCGCCATGGTGAGTGTGGCACCGGCCATGTCCCGAGTCCTCTCGTCGAACGTGCCCGACGACCCGCTCGTGACGGGCCGGCGGTTCGGGTCGCGCCCGGTTGATGGACCGGGCAGCGTCGCCTCGCCGTCATCTTGGCATGGTCGCGGCCCTGCGGCTCCGTACTCGTTCACCGCCCGCTCACGCACACCCTCGTGTGCTCATGCACATGGTCGAACCTGTGCGTGAGCACCTCAACCTGTGCGTGAGCTGCCTACGAGTCGAAGCTCGCGTGGTAGGCCAGGTACGCCTCGCGCTGCGCATCCAGCGACGGCGAGGCCTCCGCGTAGACCTCGGAGAACAGCCGTTCCGGGCCCGGGGTCGGCATGTCGACGCAGAACTGTCGGAACCGGGCGGCCAGCTCGTCGGCCTCCGCGGCGACGCCGTCGAAGAACTCCGGGCCGACGCCGTGCTCGCGCACCAGGTTGACCCGGACCCGCTCGATCGGGTCCTTCAGCTTCCACAGCTCCAGCTCGTCGGCGAGCCGGTAGCGGGTGGGGTCGTCGGAGGTGGTGTGGGCGTCCATCCGGTAGGTGAACGCCTCGACGAGGACGGGCCCGTTGCCGGTGCGGCACTCCTCCAGCGCCCAGCGGGTGACGGCCAGGCAGGCCAGCACGTCGTTGCCGTCGACGCGGATGCCGGGGAAGCCGTAGCCCTGCGCGCGGCGGTAGAGCGGCACGCGGGTCTGGCGCTCGGTGGGCTCGGAGATGGCCCACTGGTTGTTCTGGCAGTAGAAGACGACGGGCGCGTCGTAGACGGCGGCCCACACGAAGCCCTCGTGCACGTCGCCCTGGCTGGTGGCGCCGTCGCCGAAGAAGCAGATCGTGGCCTCGGAGTCCGGGCCGTCGCCGACCTTGGACTCGAACTTCTGCCCCATCGCGTAACCGGTGGCGTTGAGGCACTGGTTGCCGATGACGATCGTGTAGAGGTGGAAGCCGGTGGCGGCCGGATCCCACGAGCCGTGGTCGGTGCCGCGGAAGATGCCCAGCAGCTCGGTGGGGTCGATGCCGCGCGTCCACGCCACGCCGTGCTCGCGGTAGGACGGGAACGCCATGTCCTGCGGCTGCATCGCGCGCCCCGCGCCGATCTGGGCCGCCTCCTGCCCGAGCAGCGGCACCCAGATGCCGAGCTGGCCCTGGCGCTGCAGCGCGTTGGCTTCGCGGTCGAACCGGCGCACGAGCACCATGTCGCGGAAGAGGTTCTGCAGGCCCTCGACGTCGATGTCGGCGGCGTAGGAGTCGAAGCGGGGATCCCGGACGCGCTCACCCTCCGGGGTGAGCAGCTGGACGAGATCGGGGCCACCTTCGTCGGTGGCCTTCAGCCCGGCGACGACGCGTTCGCGGCTGGGCCTGCGATTGCCTGGGTCTGCGGTGGCCGGGGTCCAGTCCTGCGGGTCGGACACGACTCATCCTCCTCGTGCGCGGGCCGCGGCCGTTCGTGGCGGCCGCGGACGGGCGTCGCGTGGGCCCGCGCCGGGCCGGGTGCGGCCGGACGAGCATCAGCGCTCGACGCCCATCCTGGCACGCGAGGACGGCCGGTGGCGGCGTGAACCACGCCGCCACCGGCCGGTCGCGATCAGGCGCTCAGGGCTGCGGGCGCGGGCTCGGGCCGGGGGTCGTCGTCTGCTCCGGCGTGACCGGCGGCAGCTGCCCGTTCGTGGCCGGGTTGGTCGGCACGACGGGCGGCGCGGCGGGAATGCCGGCAACGCCCTTCACCGAACGCGTGGCGTCGGTGATCTTCCCCGAGTACTTGCCCTTGGTCTGCTTGTCGATGAACGCTGCGGCCTGGTCCAGGATCTTGCCGGCCTTGTCCGGGTTGCTGCGTGCGTAGCGGCGCGCCGCCTCGGCCGCCGTCGCGAGCACGGCCAGTTTCCTCAGTTTCGGCATGTCGGGCCCTCCCCGTCGATTACGAAAGTCGTCCTACCCCACCTTGCCGCATCCTGAAACCTCGTGACGGGTGGATCACTCTCAGTGACGTCATGCAACGGTGACCGGCCGACCGGTGTCGGCGAGCGCGAACTTTTGACAGAGTTCGCTGGTTCGCAGACCTGGAGGTTGTCCCGTGTCCGTCCCCCGCTCGTTCCCGGCCGTGCTCTCCGCGGCCGCACTCGCTCTCGTCCTCGCCGCGTGCGGCGACGGCAGCGGCGGCGGCGCTGCGCCGGCTGGTGGCGGCGCAACGGCGCCCACGAGCGGTGCCGCGATCCCGACAGCACAGAAGGATGCGGCGCTGGCCGCCCTGGTGCCGAAGGACATCGCCGCCGACGGGAAGCTCGCCTTCGGCACCGACGCCTCGTACGCGCCGAACGAGTTCACCGACACCGACGGCACCACGATCATCGGGATGGACGTCGACCTCGGCAAGGCCATCGGGCAGAAGCTCGGCCTCGAGTCGTCGTTCGAGAACGCCGCCTTCGACGGGATCATCCCCGGCATCGCGGCGAAGAAGTACGAGATCGCGGTCTCGTCGTTCACGGTGAACGAGGAGCGGACCCAGACCGTCACCATGATCAGCTACTTCTCTGCCGGTACCAGCCTCGCGGTGAAGAAGGGCAACCCGGACAAGATCTCGGCCGACGACCTCTGCGGCAAGAACGTCGGCGTGCAGAAGGGCACGGTGCAGGTCGACGACATCGCCGCCCGCAGCAAGAAGTGCACCGACGGCGGCAAGCCGGCGATCAACTCGACCGAGCTGCAGGCCCAGACCGACGTCACGCTGGCGCTCGCGTCCGGCCGGGTCGTGGCGATGCTCGCGGACTCACCCGTCGCCGCCTACGCGGTGAAGACCACCAACGGCCAGCTCGAGCTCCTCGGTGCGCCGTACGACACCGCGCCCTACGGGTTCGTCATCGGCAAGGGCCAGGCGGACTACGCGAAGGCAGTGCAGGGCGCGATCACAGCACTGATCGCCGACGGCACCTACAAGTCGATCCTCGACAAGTGGGGCGTCACGGACGGCGCCGTGACCACGTCCGACGTCAAGGGCTGACCTGTGGCCGACGCACCGGCCCTGACGAAGGGTGCCCGGCCGGAGCCCGTCAAGGCGGTTCCGGTCCGGCACCCCGGTCGCTGGTTCGCGGTAGCTGTGCTCGCCGTGCTGGCGGCGATGCTCGTGAACTCGCTCATCACCAACCCCGGGTTCGGGTGGGCGACGGTGGGGCAGTACCTGTTCTCCGCGCCGATCCTCAACGGGCTGGCGAACACGCTGATCCTGACGGTGCTGTCGATGCTGATCGGCATCGTCGGCGGGGTCGTGGTAGCGGTCATGCGGCTCTCGCCGAACCCGGTGCTGTCCAGCACTTCCTGGGGGTTCGTCTGGCTGCTGCGCGGAACCCCGCTGATCGCCCAGCTGCTGTTCTGGAACTACCTCGCGGCGCTCTACCCCAAGCTGGGTCTGGGCATCCCGTTCGGTCCGACCTTCGTCGAGTTCGACGTGAACGTACTGATCACGCCGTTCATGGCCTGCCTGTTGGGGCTGGGGCTGAACGAGGCGGCCTACATGGCCGAGATCGTCCGCGGTGGGTTGCAGTCGGTCGACGAGGGGCAGACGGAGGCGGCCGGCGCGCTGGGGCTCTCCCGCACCCAGACCCTGCGCCGCATCGTCCTGCCGCAGGCAATGCGGGTGATCATCCCACCGACGGGCAACGAGACCAGCGCGATGCTGAAGAACACCTCGCTCGTCGTCGTGATCGGGTACTTCGAGCTGCTCACCTCGGTGCAGCGGATCTACTCCAACAACTTCCAGACGATCCCCATGCTCATCGTCGCGGCGATCTGGTACCTCGTCCTGACCTCGATCCTGGCGGTCGGGCAGTACTACATCGAGCGCCACTACGGCCGGGGGACAAGCCGGACCCCGGCGGGTTCGCGGATGTTCTTCTTCCAGCGGATGGGTGATGCAGCCCGATGACCACGCCCATGGTGGAGGCCACCCAGATCCACAAGAGCTTCGGCCACGTGGAGGTGCTGCGCGGCATCGACCTGACGGTGCAGCCGGGCGAGGTGGCGTGCGTGATCGGGCCCTCGGGCTCCGGCAAGTCGACGTTCCTCCGCTGCATCAACCACCTCGAGACGATCGACGCCGGCACCATGCGCGTCGACGGCAAGCTGATCGGCTACCGCGAGGCCGGCGGCAAGCTGCACGAGCTGCGCGAGTCCGAGGTGGCGGCGCAGCGCCGCGACATCGGCATGGTGTTCCAGCGGTTCAACCTGTTCCCGCACATGACGGCGATCGAGAACGTCATGGAGGCGCCGCGCACGGTCCGGCGCATCCCGCGCGCCAAGGCCCGCGAGGCGGCGCTCGCCCTGCTCACCAGGGTCGGGCTGGCCGAGCGCTGCGACAACTACCCGTCGCAGCTCTCGGGTGGGCAGCAGCAGCGCGTCGCGATCGCCAGGGCGTTGGCGATGGAGCCGCGGCTCATGCTCTTCGACGAGCCCACCTCGGCGCTGGACCCCGAGCTGGTCGGCGAGGTGCTCGACGTGATGCGCGGGCTGGCCGCGAGCGGCATGACCATGGTCGTCGTGACGCACGAGATGGGCTTCGCCCGCGAGGTCGGCGACACCCTCGTGTTCATGGACGAGGGTGTGATCGTCGAGGCGGGCAACCCGCGCGAGGTGCTCACCAACCCGCAGCACGAGCGGACGAAGGCGTTCCTGTCCAAGGTGCTTTGAGAGCCGAGCGGTTCCCGGTTCATCACCGAGTACACTCTCGAGTATGAGCACGGACCGGGTCACCGTCTCGCTGCCGAAGGACGTGCGTGAGTCGGCGCAGTCGATCGCCGACGAACTCGGGGTGTCGTTCTCCTCGGTCGTGACGGACGCCCTCACCAAATGGTTGCGCGGCCGGCTGGTCGACAGCTGGTTGCTCGAACACCAGTCGGCACATGGGCAGTTCGACGAGGACGAACTGCGGGCGCTGGCGGCCGACGCCGGCGTCCCCTACCTTCCTCCTGGCCGTGCTGCGGATCCGGCCGCATGAACGTGGTCCTCGACGCGGGCGCGCTGATCGCGATCGATCGCGACGACCGGCGTACGGCAGGGCTCATCGAGCTCGGCAGGCGCGCAGGCGCGTCGTTGGTGACCGTGGCGCCCGTGGTGGGTCAGGCCTGGCGCGGCGCCGCTCGTCAGGCGAGGCTCGCCCGGTTGCTGTCCATGGTCGATGTGCGTCCCACGTCGCTGCAGCACGCCCGTGACGCCGGCGAGCTGCTGGCCGCGACCGGCACGTCCGACGTCGTCGACGCGCTGGTGGCCCTGGTCGCCATGCCGGGAGATCAGCTGCTGACGAGTGATCGGGGAGACCTGGACGTGCTGCTCGGCGCTCGGGGTCTTCCGGTCACCGTCGTGTCGGTCTGAGCAGGTCGAGGAGCGGTTCGAACCCACCTCGCAGCGCCGCCACCGAGGTCGGCGGCGTGAGGACGCGGAGCGGCCCCGCCGGCACCGGCTCCGGCGAGTGCCAGCCCGCGAACGAGAAGGCCCACAGCCGCCCCTCTTGCAGCAGCCGCGGTCCGTCATTGACCACCACGGTGCCGTCAGGCAGGTCCGTGCCGGTCCACAGCCTCCGATCGCCCGCCCGCCCGAGCCCCCGCCCGCGCTGCAGCCGTTCGGCGTGCAGCCGCCGGTTCAGCTCCCCGGCCCGCAACGACGGGTCGATCGCGTCGCGGTAGGCGCGGTAGGCGGGCCACCGGCACTCGCCGCACGGGCGGTGCCCGGCGGCGAGCGCGACGGCGTCGTCGAGGAAGAAGATCGGCGTCCAGCGGTTCGGCCGCGCCAGCCCCACCCGGCGCCCGCGGAACTCGGTGACGCAGGTGATCCACAGGTTGCCGCGGTGGTGGCGGACGACCTGTTCCGCGTCGTCGACGAGGCAGCCGCGGTTACCGGTGAACCGGCCGCGGTGGGGCACCGCGTGCAGGTCGCCGTACGGATCGACGCGATTGCGGCGCGTCAGCGGGGCAGCCGTCCCATCAGGAAGAACTCGGGGTTGGGGCGCAGCGCCGTGAGGTGCGCGAGCCGGTTCGACATGGCGAACAGCGCCGTGATGGCACCGATGTCCCAGATCTCGTCCTCGGACAGGCCGGCGAGGCGGGCGTCGTCCAGCTCGGCCTCGGTGAGCGCCGACGAGTCGGTCGCGACGAGCAGGGCCAGGTCGACGATCGCCCGTTCCCGCGGGCTGAGCTGCACACCCCACGGGTTGGTCGCGACGTTGTCGGCGATCTCCGGGTCCTTCGCCCGCACCCGCAGGATCGCCCCGTGCGCCACCACGCAGTACGTGCAGTTGTTGGCGCCCGACGTCGCCACCACGACGAGCTCCCGCTCGGCCTTGCTCAGTCCGTCGCTGCGCTCCATCAGCGCGTCGTGGTAGTCGAGGAAGGCCCGCAGCTCGGCGGGCCGGCGCGCCAGTGCGCGGAACACGTTGGGGACGAACCCGGACTTCTCGGCGACCGCGCCGATGCGCTCCCGGAGGTCGTCGGGCATGTCCTCCAGCTCGACATGACCGAATCGGCTCACCGCATGCTCACTCATGGCGGTCGACGTTAGCCGTTCTGCGCGTCACCATCGATGTCCATGAGCTTGCCCGAGGATGCGCGGCATCGATTGTCGCAGTGGTGTGCCGCCCAGGTGACCGGCGCGGAGCGACGCCGCCGCCAGGTGGGCTACACGGTGCACGGCGATGTGGTCACCGTCTCCGAGCGGCGAGCGCCGCGCTACCCCGAGCTCGGCACGTCGTGGACGACCCGGCCGCTGCTGCGGTTGCGGCTCGAGAACCAGACGACGGGCCGCTGGGTCGCCTACCGGCCCGGCTACGACGACGGCACGTGGGAGTCGTCCGGCCGCTCCGGTGCGGACGTCGTGGAGCTGCTGAGCGACACACTGGCGGCGCGCACGTAGCGCCGCCCAGCTACCCGACGGCCGCGGCCCCGGAGACGCCACCACGGCGCTCGCCGGGATCGAGGCGCACGACCCGCCCGTTGCCGGTGGGGACCGGCGCCGTGGCGCGACCCCGGATGACCAGCGGCGTCGCCCGCTGCAGGATGCTGATCATGCTGGGCGTGGCCTCCGCCTGCTCGCCCGGCTGCAGCACGGCCACCATGCGGGGCGCCACACCGGCCAGCAGCAGCCGCTCCACGCCCATGCCGGCCGCACCCACCACGACGACGACGTCGGCGCTGTCGGGCGCAGGGAGCGCGCCGAGCACCTCCTCGCCGGTGCAGAACGCGGCGAAGCCCAGCGAGCCTCTGCGGCCCTCGGTGCGCCACGTCTCGGCCAGCTCGGGAGCCGCCTCGGTCAGCTCGCCCATCAGCTCGGACTCGCGGTGCGCGTCGCGGGCGTCGCGCCGCGCGCCGGCCAGTGCCTCGACGGCGTCGGCGTAGCCGGCGGCATCGCGCCGGCGCATCGCCACGACGGCGCGCTCGTGCTCGGACGAGCGCACCCTGCCGGGAACGACGGCGGCGAGCGCGTCGGCGAGCGCGTCGAGCCGGACGCCGGCCTCGGCGCCGGAGCCGTGCTCGGCGTACTCGAGGATCGCGGAGGCCGTCGTGCCGACGGCGTCGACGTCGGGCACCGCCAGCGGCGAGTTGTCGCCGAGGAAGAGCACGTCGTGGCGCAGGGCCGCGACGGAGCGCGCCGCAGCGGCCACCTTCACCAGGCCGTCGGCGAGCTCGTGCAGGTCGTCCTCGCCCATCGGTGGCGACACCTGCAGCTCCGCGCAGCCGGCATCGACCCTGGCAAGGCGCTGGCCGAGCTCGACGTGTTCGATCGCGCGGGAGACCTCGTCGACCGTGCCGGGGGTGTGCCCGTCGACCAGCAGCAGCCGCAGCACCGGCAGGACGTCGCGCTGCGCGGCGGAGCGGAAGTAGGCGCGGGACCGGCCACCGGAGCCGAGGAAGTCGCGATAGCGGTAGAGCAGGTCGAGTGCGTCGGGGGGCAGCGGGCCGACGATCTCGGCCGGGACGGCGATCTTGTTGCGGTCCAGGGCCGCGACGGCCTGCGCGGTGTCCTCGAGCATCCGCTCGAACGCCGGCCGGTGCTGGCCGTAGATCAGGTCGGTGAGCAGCGACCAGGCCCATGCCCAGCGGTCCCGCGGCTCCAGCTCGTCCAGCCGGGCCCGCACGCAGCGCGCCACGGACACGACGGCCTCCCGCCGCGCCGGTTCCAGCCCGGAGAGCACCGACGCGACGAGACCGTCGTAACCGCGCCCGTTGCTCCGCTGCGCGGCTGTGCAGAGCGCGGCCACCTCACCGACGGCAGGCAGCGCGGAGGCGGGTGGGAGCTGCTGTGCGCCGCGGGCGCGCCGGCGCGCGGTGGACGTGGCGACGAGCCTGCGCAGCTCGCGGAGCCGGGGCGGGGGAAGCCCGGGCAGCGCGTCGAGCGAACGGCGGGCGGCTTCGGCCGGCAGCTTCGCCCGGACCTCGGCGATCTCCTCCGCCGTCGAACCGGTGACGACGACGCGGCGGCCGTCGGACACGAGCCCGGCGATGGCGTCGGCCAGCTCGGCGACGCCGAACCCGTCGAGGACGACGAGTGCGTCGCTGCGCACGGCCGCGACGATCGAGCCGGTGTCCTCGCCGGGGTGCCGGGGCAGCGGCGGGTGCGCGGCGAGTGACGCGGCGAGCCCTTCGGCGAGCTTGCGGAGCCCGGGTGGCGCCGCGCCGGCGGCTATCGCAGCCCGGATGGCCGTGCGAGCGGCTCCCGTGGCCGGGTCAGAGCCCGCTGCGGCGATCCGGTCGACGAAGACGGCGAGATCTGCGTCCTCATCGTCACGTGCCCCCGACGGTCCGACATCCAGCACCACGTCACCTCCGCGAGCCCGCCGCCCAGCGGCGACGGTTACCCTACGTATCGCAGTCGTCTACAAAATGTTGCACCCGGGCGCCCTGCCCTGCAATCGGTGCGCGCCGAGATGGTGACTGCATGCGCCGCCTGGTCACTCGAAGGTGTGGCGATCGTCACGATCGAGTGATATGGCCGACAGCGTCGACCAGCGGCGCGGCATCAGGTCCCCCGGGCACGGCATGCGGTCAGGGGCAGGTGGCGAACAGGCGAAACCTGCCCGCCACCCGACCCCGTTGTCACTCTATGTATCAGGTGGCGGCCTTGGTAACCGCGACCCCGTCGTGTGCATCGGCGACCGGACGTAGCCGGGGCGATCCCTCGTCCGCGTGATAGTCGGCCGGATGGGTCGAATCGGTGCCCTCGGCCACCTTGGCGGCCCGCAGAGCGACCGTGACGACCACGGCCACCAGCAGGTTCACCACCAGCGCCACGAACCCGACGTAGATCTGCACCGGCGATCCCGCGAACGGGTGCCAGCCCACGATGGACAGCTTGTCGAGCGCCAGCGCCGAGCCGCCGAAGTGCGCGCGGCCCGAAGCGGCGTTCGGGATGAGGTAGAGCAGGTACATGCCCAGCGCCATCCCGGCGACCCAGCCGGCGACGAGCGCCCAGCGGTGCAGCCATCGGGTGTACAGCGCGATCGCGACCGCCGGCAGCGTCTGCAGGATGATCACCCCGCCGATGAGCTGCAGGTCGATGGAGAACTGCGGGTCGATCGCGAGGATGAACAGCACCGCCCCGAGCTTCACGACCAGCGACGCGAGCTTGGCCTGCTTGGCCTCCTGCGCGGGGCTGGCGTCGCGCTTGAGGTACTCCTTGTAGATGTTGCGGGTCCACAGGTTGGCCGCGGCGATCGACATGATCGCCGCCGGCACCAGCGCCCCGATCCCGATCGCGGCGAACGCGATGCCGGCGAAGATCGACCCGAACTGGTTGTCGAACAGCACCGGGATGATCGTGTTGGTGTCGGGCCGACCGGTGGCCTGGTTGGTGATCGGCTTGACCCCGGCGGCGATAGCGACGTAGCCCAGCAGCGCCAGCAGGCCCAGCAGCAGCGAGTACGCCGGCAGCGCCACCATGTTCTTCTTGATCACGTCGCGGCCCCGCGAGGCCAGGATGCCCGTGATCGAGTGCGGGTAGAGGAACAGCGCGAGCGCCGATCCCAGCGCGAGGGTGATGTACTGCAGCTGGTTGTTGGCCGTGAGCAGGATCGACCCGGTCGGGGCGCCCGTCGCCGGGTTGGTCGTGGCCATCTTCTCGGCCGCCTTGCCGAAGATCGCCTCCCAGCCGCCGAACTGCGCCGGCAGGTAGATCACCGCGACCAGGATGACCAGGTAGATCAGGATGTCCTTGACGAACGCGATGAGCGCGGGCGCGCGCAGCCCCGACTGGTAGGTGTACAGCGCCAGGATCACGAACGCGATCAGCAGCGGCAGGTGGCCGCCGAGGCCGCTGGCGTTGAGACCCATGGTGCGCAGCACCGCCTCCAGGCCGACCAGCTGCAGCGCGATGTACGGCATCGTCGCGACGAGTCCGGTGATCGCGACGAGCAGCGCCAGCGTGGGCGAGTCGTAGCGGCCGCGCACGAAGTCGGCGGGGGTGACGTAGCCGTGCACCCGCGAGACCGACCACAGCCGCAGCACCGGTAGGAAGACGATCGGGTACAGGATGACCGTGTACGGCAGGGCGAAGAAGCCGGTCGCGCCGGCGCTGAACAGCAGCGCGGGCACGGCGACGAACGTGTACGCCGTGTAGAGGTCCCCGCCCACGAGGAACCAGGTGATCCACGAGCCGAACTTCCGGCCGCCGAGACCCCACTCGTCGAGGTGGTCGAGGCTGCTGCCGCGCTGCCAGCGGGCCGCCAGGAACCCCATGACGGTGACGCCGAGGAACAGGATCGTGAACACGATCAGTTCAGGCCACTGGATCATCGTGCGATCCCTTCGTCCAGCGAGTCGACGTCAGGCTCGGGGCCGGGCGCGACCGTCGTCGGCTCGTCCTTGGTCATCACGTAGACGAGCAGCACGCAGACGACGCCGACGGGCACGAACACGAACTGGATCCAGTAGAAGAACGGCATGCCGAACAGGCTGGGTTCCTTGGCGTTGAACCAGGGCGTGACCAGCATGAGTAGCGGCACCAGCAACAGGAGGTTCCACGCGTTCCAGCGCAGCCCCTCCCGCTCCGGTGGTGACGACGACGCTGTCTCCGACATGACGTGCTCCCGCGGGTTCTCCGGCACTGGGTTCGCGGCATCGTAAGCAGCAGAACCCGATCGGACGACAACGGTGAGATCACGAATTCCCGGCTGGTCCGTCCACGGCCTCCGCGAGCAGCACGGGGAGCGGCGTGCGGGCCACGTCGGCGGCGGGCCTGGTCACGAAGCAGTCGGTGTGGAACCAGCCGTCGGACTCCTTCCCGGTCGGGTCCAACCCGCGACTGCGCACGTCGTGCACGGCCGCCGCGGCCTCGGTCCGGTCGGCGAAGCGGCGCTGGCGGAAGGTCGTGCCGGGCACCTGTTCGGTGACGAGCCCGTGCCGGGCGAAGGCCGCGACGATGTCGTCGACCGGGTAGACGCGCAGGACGAACAGCACCGCGTGCAGCTGATCGGGCCGCCGCACCGCGCCGAGCACCCGGTCGAACGTGGTGGCGGTGATGTAGCCGACGCCGCCCGTGCAGCTGATCGTCGACACGTCGGCGATCCCCGCCGCCAGCTGCGGTGACGGGTCGGCCTCCTCCAGGTTCTCCGCCCAACCGCCGGCCAGCAGGCCCGTCCGCCGGGCCCACTCGACGGCCGGTGCGGACACGTCGAGGCCGAGCACGTCGGGCGGTGCGGCCCGGCGGTGCTCGTCGAGGAACCGACGCGTCGTCGCCGGGTCCGGTGCAGTGGCGAGGTGCCGGGCCATCGCGGCGACGTCGAGCCGGTGGCGCAGCAGCGTGGCGTTGACCCCGTACGAGCAGCACAGGTCCAGCAGTGGACCCGGGCGGGCGGCGGCGTGCACGGCCGCGACGACGGGCCGGGCGAGATCGGGGATGCGGTAGTCGAGCGGGACCAGGGTGCCGTAGTAGCCGCTCGGATCGGGCCGGTCGTAGATGGTGCTGAAGTCGGCCTTGCTCTCCTCGATCATGCAACCCCCCGCTCGTGCGACCTCAGCCCGCGGGATCGCGGGCGAGCAGCTCCTCCAGCTCGGCGACGGCGAGCGGCAGCTCGCGGGCGAAGTCGAGCATCTGCGTGCGGACGGACTCCGGCGTGCTCAGGTAGAGATCGAAGCGGCCGGGCATCATCGCGTAGCCCACCCCGATGCACTTCTGGCTGGTGGAGCCGAAGCCCCAGTAGCGGATCCGCGGTGACGGCACGGCGCTGGTCGACAGGTAGTCGTCGCGCATCACCAGCCACCCGGGGCTGGTGAACAGCGGGATCTCGGCGCCGCCCCGCTGCGTGTTCAGCATCTGCAGCGCCCACAGGTGCTGCTCCGGTGCCTGTCCGGCCTGGCACTCGCGGGCCCGCGCGACGTGCGCGTCGAGGGCAGCGCGCGCCGCGGCCGCCGCGTTCGGCGCGGACCCGTGGACGGCCTCGACGGCCACGACCATCTCGGGCGTCACTACCCGCATCGCCTCGGTGCGCCCGTGGTGGAACGACCGGGTGGCGATCGACTCGTAGGTGGCACCGATCCGCCCCTTCGACCGGCGATGGGCCAGCTGGTAGGCCAGCTGCGCGAACGCGTCCGGGGAGCTGCGCAGCGCCTTCGCGCGCTCGGCGCTGAAGTCGACGGACAGCGTCGTCGTCGCGGTCGCGGCGGCGTAGGCGGTGAACGCCTCGGCCGCGCCGGCGATGTCCGCGCGCAGGGCGTCGTCGAGCTCGACGACGATCGGTGCGACGGCCGGCGTCCGGTCCGCCGCACCACCGAGCCGCACCGGACCCGACGCCTCCAGCACCGCGTCCAGGAACGCGATCACCGTGGTGCCGTCGAGGCGGCAGTGCTCGCCGTTGTAGCCCGCGGTGCCGTCGGCGAACACGATCAGCGACACGCCCTTGTCGAACCACCGGTTGCCGCTGTCGCCGTGCAGGAGCTGGTCGGACGCGGCGAGCGGCCCGTCCGGCACGGAGTCCTCCAGGCACACGCACAGCAAGGCCCGTTCGATCTCGTCCAGCGCCGCGGCGTTGCGCGGGTCCAGCGTGAGCAGCGCCGCGCGGCTGCCGGCCCACTCCGCGCGGGCATTCGACGTCAGCGCGCCCAACCCCTGACCGCGCCCGACCGTCGCGTCCTGGGCGGCCCGCAGCCCGGCGGCCAGCTCGTCGACGGAGTACGGGCGACCCTGCTCGTCGAGCACGTCGAGACGCAGGAGGTGCCCGCGCACCGCCACCACCACGTGCCGTTCGGTGGACGGGCCCGGCCACTCCGTGCTGTACGGGCCGCGGACGGTGTCGATCTCGACGCCCGGGATGCGGGTGGTGGAGAACAGGTGGCGGTGCTGCTGCATCGACACCGGCCGCCCGCGCTGCAACGTCGGCGGCAACGTCTCGGAGTCGATCAGCGCCTTCTGCTCCAGCGCGGCCGCGACGAGCGCGGCCGCCCGCTCGATCTGGCCCTGACCGGTGTCCTCGAAGAGGAAGAAGAAGTTGGCGTTGAGCGCGATGCGGTCGCGCCGGCCGAGGTAGCGACGGTCCCAGAACTCGTCGAGCCAGCTGTGCACGCCCGGCGTGGCGTCGTAGGCGGCGAGCGCCTCCTGCAGCGGCCCGGCTACCTCGCGGAACTGCGCCACCGCCGTCTCGGTCTCGGCGAGCTGCGCGGCGTCGAGGAGCGGCGCGCACCAGGCGAGGAACCGCGTCAGCGACTCCTCGACGGTGGGCAGGGGCACGCGCGGCAGCGCGTCCTCGTTGCCGAAGGTGCGATCGGACAGCTCGGGAGTGCTCTGCACGGCGGTTTCCTCGGTCAGTCGAGCAGCTGGTCGACGCGTACTGTCTCGCGCTCGTTCGACAGATGATCAGGCGCCACCCGCCCGAACAGCTGCATGGTCCGCGCCACCGAGCTGATCACGCCGGGCCGCTCGCTGTAGGCCAGGACCGCGGAGTGCCGCGCGCGCGTGCCCGTCACCGGGCTCACCCGGTGCAGCGCGTAGCGGCCCTTGAAGAGCTGCAGGTCGCCCGGTTGCAGGGCCAGCCGGCGGACGAGCTCAGGCCGCGTCCCGTCGAGCACGGCGGTGACCGCATCGAGGTTCTCGTCGACGGGCGAGCGCAGGTGCGGGCAGAACTCGAACACCCCGCCGGCCTCCGGTGCGCCGGTCAGCACGCTCACGGTGAACTCGTTGACGTCGAAGTGCCACGGGTGCGACTTGCCCGGTGCCACCACGTTCAGCACCAGCCCCGCGAACGGATCGGCGAGCTCGTGCACCCGCTCGAGCTCGAAGCAGTCGGCCACGAACCGCTGCAGCACCGGCGCGGTGTACAGCTTCTCGAGGACTGACTCGGACGGGATCGCATCGCGCGCCACGAACGCGTTGCCGCGCTCGGAGGTGCGCCGCCCGGGATGGCCGTCGGGCAGCGTCGCGTGCTCGGTGTTGTAGACGTTGACCGTCTCGACGTCGGTGTACGCCGCCGGCGCCAGCCGATCGCTCTCCGCCCGCAGCCGCTCGCGGGCCGCCGGCCGCAGGAACCCGGCCAGCACGCTGCAGCCGGAGTCGGCCAGCTGGCTGCGCACCGCCGCCACCAGCCGGCGATAGCGCGGTGAAGCCGGTTCGGTGAGGAGGAACCGTTCGACGTCGATCAGCTCGTTGATCACTGCGGTCATGCCCGGTCCGTCACTGACCGACTGCGTCACGTCACCCAACCTAGGCACATCCGAGCGCGCCCGCATCGCGGCGAGCGTCACGTTGTGTGGAACGGACGCACGAACGGCCCGCCGCGCACGACGGGCCGTTCGGACGATCAGGAGGTCAGAGACCCAGGCGCTGCTTGAGCGCCGCCAGCTCGTCGCGCATCGAGGTGGGCAGGTTGTTGCCCACCTTCGCGAACCATTCCTCGATCAGCGGGATCTCGGCCTTCCACTCCTCGACGTCGACCTCGAGCGCGGCCTCGATGTCGGCGACGTCGGCGTCGAGTCCCTCGAGGTCGATCTGGTCGGCGGTGGGCACGAAGCCGATCGGGGTCTCCGTCGCGGCCGCGGTGCCCTCCATGCGCTCGATGGCCCACTTGAGGACGCGGCTGTTCTCGCCGAACCCGGGCCACAGGAACTGGCCCTCGTCGCCGCGGCGGAACCAGTTCACGTAGAAGATCTTGGGCAGCTTGTCGGCGGACGCGCCCTTGCCCACGTCGACCCAGTGCTGGAAGTATTCGCCCACGTTGTAGCCGAGGAACGGCAGCATGGCCATCGGGTCGCGGCGCACCTGACCCTTGCCGCCCTTGGCCGCCGCCGTCATCTCGCTCGACATCGTGGCGCCCATGAACGTGCCGTGCTGCCAGTCGCGGGCCTCGGTGACCAGCGGCACCGTGGTCTTGCGGCGCCCGCCGAACAGGATCGCCGAGATCGGCACGCCCTGCGGGTCCTGCCACTCCGGCGCCACCACCGGGCACTGGCCGATCGGCACCGTGTAGCGGGAGTTCGGGTGCGCGGCGGGCTTGTCGGACTCGGGGGTCCAATCCTCACCGAGCCACGACGTGAGGTGCTGCGGATCGCCCTCGAGGCCCTCCCACCACACGTCGCCGTCGTCGGTGAGCGCGACGTTCGTGAAGAGCGAGTTGCCCTTCTCGATCGTGCGCATCGCGTTCGGGTTGGTCTTCCAGTTCGTGCCCGGCGCGACTCCGAAGAAACCGAACTCCGGGTTCACCGCGTAGAGGCGTCCGTCCTCGCCGAATCGCATCCACGCGATGTCGTCGCCGACTGTCTCGGCACGCCATCCGGGAATGGTCGGCTGCAGCATTGCGAGGTTCGTCTTTCCGCATGCCGAGGGGAATGCGGCGGCGACGTAGTACGCCTTGTCCTCAGGGCTGATCAGCTTGAGGATCAGCATGTGCTCGGCGAGCCAGCCCTCGTCGTGCGCGATCGCCGACGCGATGCGGAGCGCGTAGCACTTCTTGCCGAGCAGTGCGTTGCCGCCGTAGCCGGAGCCGAAGCTCCAGATCTCGCGGGTCTCCGGGAAGTGCGAGATGTACTTGGTGTCGTTGCAGGGCCACGCGACGTCGGCCTGACCGTCGTCGAGCGGGGCCCCGACGGAGTGCAGGCACTTCACGAAGGCGTCGCCGGCGGCGTCGAGCAGCGGCAGGACCGAGGCGCCCATCCGAGTCATGATCTTCATCGACGCGACGACGTACTCGGAGTCGGTGATCTCGACGCCCAGCATCGGAGGCTCGGCGTCCAGGGGTCCCATGCAGAAGGGGATGACGTACATCGTGCGACCACGCATGCAGCCGTGGTACAGCTCGGTCATCGTCGACTTCATCTCGCTCGGATCGACCCAGTTGTTGGTCGGACCGGCGCCGGTCGGGTCGACCGTGCAGATGTAGGTGCGCTCCTCCACGCGGGCCACGTCATCGGGGTCCGAGGCCGCCCAGAACGAGTTCGGTTTCTTCTCCGGGTTCAGCCGCTTGAACGTGCCGGCATCGACGAGCGCCGTCGTCATGCGCTCCCACTCGGCGTCGGAACCGTCGGCCCAGACGACCTTGTCCGGCAGGGTCAGCTCCGCGACCTCGCGGACCCACGACAGCAGACTCATGTTCTCGGTCGGCGCTCGGTCGATCCCTGGCACGGTCACTGCCGTCATGTCCACCCTCGCTGGTCGTTGGCCCCGGTCACCCATCCTTGGAAATACCCACTAGGCCCGAAGCTGAACAGCTCCAGGCCGGGAATCTCGGAGGATGAGAGAAGACGGTACCGGCGGGTCACGATTCACCCCAACCGCTGGACGGTGTCGGCTCACTCACAGGACCGATCCTGGAATCGATTCAGAAGCTTCGCGCAGGCATTCCGTCAGGGATTTCGCGACAGAATCGATCACAGTGAGGCGCTGGTCACGGCCTCGCGAGAACCCGTGGAGGTGACCGGGCTCACTCGCCCGACGCGACTTAGTGGCCGTGCGTGGAGGATCTCCGCCACCGCGCATCGGACGGATCATCTTTCCGGTGCGCAATGGGAAGCGCTTACCTCACTTGATCTCGTCCCGTCGTCCATGCAGCTGTTCAGCTCCCCAGCAAGACCGGATCTCCTCCGGCCGGACCATGCGGGCGATCGCGCCCCGCAACAGCCCGGTGAGGCGATGCCCCGGCCATGCCCTCTCAGCCCGGTCGAGGGCCACGTTGGCGAGCGCGCCGCGGCCGGTGGCGAGCGCCGAGAGCGCGAGGAACGCTGCGGGCACGGCGGCCTGCGGGTCCGGCGTCTCGCGGGCGAGCGCGCCCCAGAGCTGTTCGGCGGCCGCATCCGGCACCACGCTGAGCCGGATCGCCCGGTCGCGCACCTCAGGCAGATCGAGCGCGGCGGCGAGGGCGACGACGGTGTCGTCGTCGATGCGCAACTCGCCGCGTGCCGCCGCAGCAACTGCGCCATCGAGCAGCTGCTGCGCGACCTCGATGTCCGGGAGGGTTGCTGCGGGGACGACGGAGGTCAACAGGCGCGCCCGTCGCCGGAGCACCGCGGGAGCGGCGGGTCTGACGAGCGCCTCCAGCTCCGCGCGGTCGCCGTACACCACACTCCCGCTCGCGACGGCGTGCGCGGCCGCAGCGGTGCCACCCGGGTCGGCCAGGGTGCCCGAGCAGCACCCGTCGTAGCAGGCCCACGGCGCGCCGGCGGCACAGCGCTGCGCCCACATCACCGAATGCGCGGCGATCCCCCGTGCGCGCAGCGCTGCGACGGCGGCGTCGGCGACGTCGCGGCGCAGCGGTCCGTCCTGGCGGCGCTTGCGGGATCGGCCCGAGCCCCCGCGCGACCGGGCCTTCGGCCTGCCGGGCGGCCGCCCGTCCGGGCCGCTGCCGAAGACGATCACGACGGCCTCGGCTGCTCCACCCACCAGCATCCCGTCCGCGGCCTCGGCGGCAGCGGCGGCGACGTGGCGAGGAGCGGGCAGGTCGACCCGCAACCCGAGCCCGAGCCGGTGTCGCCCGCTCGGCTGGCGGTGCATGGCGACGAGCACCAGCGAATCCCGCGGGCGGAACCCGAGGAGCACGGGCACTGCGGTGATGAGATCGGCCGGCTCGCGCAGGCGTGGCGGGATGGTGCTCGGAGTCGTCATGACCGGAAGTCTGTGGCACCTCGTGCACGCTCCGTGGCCGAATGGTGAAGCCTGTGGACAACTCGTGCCGCGGTCATTTCGTGACCCCGGTGACCTCGAACGACGTGGTCGCGAGCCCGGCCCCCTTCGTCCACGGCTCGAACCCGGCCTGGACGCACGCGAGCGACCAGGTCTTCTCCAGCATGCCCCGCTCGGCCGCGTCGTCCAGGAAGTCGTTGAGCGGCAGGTCGGTCACCTGCCGCAGGCCCTGCGCGGCCACGTAGGAGATGACCTTGACGGCGCCGTTCGTGCCGGTCCAGACCTCCCACTCGATGCCGCCCAGGGTGACGGTGGCGCCCTTCTCACCGATCGGGGCGACGTCGCCGTGATCGAGCCAGATCATCAGCTCGGTGCCGTCGGCGCCCTCGTCGTTGCCCGTGGGGCTCAGCCAGACGTCGTAGGCGGCGTTCCACTTCTCCTGGTCGTCCGGGATCTGCACCGCCCACGAGGTGGTGATCACGCCGAGCTGGTCGAGCGGCTTCGGCAGCGCCGTGCCCTCGGTGCAGGTGCCGTGCCAGCAGCCGGACCAGATCGACGGGTAGGAGGCCACCCCACCGTTGTCCTCGTGGTCGGCGTCGAGCACCTCGAACCCGGTGTCGAAGATCCGCACGCACTGCGGCTTGTCGGATCCCCAGATGTTGTTCTGCACCTCGTACCCGCCGCCCGGGGTCGGCGCCGAACCGAACTTCTCGCACTCCTTCGTGCCGCCGGTGGGCAGCGGCGCGTTCGGATCGGGGGCAGTGCCCGTCCCGCAGCTCGTGGGGAGCTGCGTCTCGCTCGTGACCTGGAGCTTCTGCAACGCCGCCCGGATGGTGGTCGCCCGCTGGTCGGTCACCCCGTCGATCGAACGGGCCAGCCGGATCGCTCCCGGCAGCCACGAGCAGCGGTCGTCCGGCGGCGCCGCAGCCGCAGCCGTGCCGGGCACCAGCACGGCGCCGGCGATCGCGAGCGCCGCGACCGCGCCGATGCTCCGTACCCGCATCACGCGACCGCCCCCGGCCGCACGACCACGGGGAACAGCCCGCGCTCCGTCGGTTTCAGCGCACGGGTACGCACCGGCTGACCGGCCGTCGGTGCCTCCAGGATCTGCCCGTCGCCGACGTAGACCGCGACGTGGTGGATGGTGGCCGGGTTTGCCGGGTTGGATCCCCAGAACACCAGGTCACCGGGTTGCGCGTCGGCGCGGGGGATCTTCGTGCCCGCCGTGAACTGCGCGCGCGACGTGCGCGGCAGCGTGACCCCGGCGGCACCGAACGCCCGCAGCATCAGCCCCGAGCAGTCGAACGCGCCCGGCCCCGTGGCGCCCCACCGGTACGGCTTGCCGACCTGCTGCTTCGCCCAGTCGATCGCCCGCGCAGCCACCCCGGTCACCGTGGCCGGTGCGGCGGCGCACCCCGACACGTCGGCGACCTGGCCCAGCACCGACACGAGTCGTGCTGCCGAACCCTCCCACTTCGCGTACGCCGCGGGGAACGCGGAGCGCTGCACGCGCTGCGCCGCCACCGTCACGGGCAACGCCTCCCATCCGTCCACCCGCAGCAGACCCTCGAAGAACTTCCGCGCGGCGTACGCGGGATCGCGCACCTGCGCCGGTGTGCCCCACCCCATGGAGGGGCGTTGCTGGAACAGGCCGAGCGAGTCGCGGTCGCCGTGGTCGAGGTTGCGCAGCGTCGACTCCTGCATGGCGGTCGCCAGCGCCACCGTCCAGCCGCGGGCCGGCACGTTCATGGCGCGCCCCGTCTCGACGATCGCGCGCGCGTTCGCCGTCTGCTCCGCGGAGAACTCGCCGGCAGGTGCGGTGGCCGCGGCGGCCAGTGCGGGATCGCACGGGCCCGTCCACCGCTGCGGCGCGACGGCCACGAGCATCATCGCCGCGATCCCGAACACCGCGACCACCGCGACGGCGGACAGCGCCAGGCCGGCGGCCAGGAACCCGCGCCGCGGCGGCGGGGGTGGCGGCGCGACCAGCCGGTACGTGCCGGGCGGCGCGGTGAGCGTCACCGCGCACCCCCGGCGGGATCGGCGCCGGCGACGAGCCAGCGGCCGTCGTCCGCCACGAGCTGCACGCGCACCATGCCCCGGTCGGTGGGCACATCGACGTCCGCGCTCCCCTCGGCGCCGTCGGCAGCGGTCGCCGGGCCGGTGATCGCACGCGGGGCCGCCTCGTCGTCGGCCTCCGACGTGAGCACTCCGAGGTACTCGTCGCTGGTCAGCGGGTCGAGCCGGGCGAGCCACTGCTCGCGGCTCTGGCCGGGACGGACCAGCAAGGCCCGCACCCACGCTTCGGCCGCTGCGACCGCGTCGGGGGGCACGGGTGCCGGCGGCGGATCCGTCCACACCGGGACCGGGACGTTGGTCGGCACCGGAGCCACCGGCGCTGCGGTCGTCCGCTCAGCCGAGAGTGCCCCGATCGCCCAGGATCCAGCCACGATCACTGCCAGCACCGCGGAGATCACCACCGCCGCGTGGAGCGGGGATCGCGGCACCCAGCGGGCCCGTGAGGGCGGGGAACTTCGCGGCGGGCTGGTCATGCGTGGTCCTCCTCTCGGGCGTGGCGGGTTCGAGGCTCAGCAGGGGCGGTCGGGTGATCCGCGCGACGGTGGCCAGCGGTGCCCGGACGGGCGGGGCCGGGCCGGCCAGCGAGGTGCGGACCGGGATCGTGAGCGCCGGTGGCGGCGGCGTGGGTGGATCAGGTGCGGCCGCCCGGACCGTCGGTTGCGGGCGGGGCAGCACCATCGAGCCGAGCGAGGTGAGCCGGCGAACCGGCCGCACGACCATCCAGAACAGACCCGACACCACCGCGCCGACGACTAGCGTCAGCACGGGCGCGACGCCGCTGCCGGGGCGCAGCATCATCACCACCAACCACGCGTGCGCGGCAGCCAGCGCGGCCGCGAGCACCGCGTTGACCAGCACGCCGGCGACGACGCGGAACAGCCCTACGAGCACGTCCGAGCGCATGATCGCGATGACGGCGATGAGCGGCGCGAACAGCACCAAGAGTCTCAAAATGATCATCGCGACGAAGACGACGAGCTTCGCCGCCGCCGGGAACGCCGCGAGCGTGACGGCCTGCAGGAGCGCGCTGCCGCCGGTGCCGACGCGGCTGCCGGCGATGCCCTGGAACTGCGGCGAGCCGGTCGCCCAGCTTCTTCGTCACCTCGGTGAACTGCTGCTTCTTCTTGCCCGCGGCCTCGGCGGTGTCCTGGCCCGCAGCGATCTCCGCGCGGGTGAACGTCTGCGCCCGCAACAGGTCCCGGCCCAGGTCCCGAGCTTGCGGGACGTCCGAGGAGCCGAACTCGCCGCGCACCCAGTTCGCGTACACGATCTCCTGGGTGAGGGTCTCCGGCAGCGTGTCGCGGTCGCCGACGCCCAGCTCGGTGAGGAAGCCCTGCTGCATCTGCGTGACCCCGTCGAACAGGACCGCGTCGGACGCCTTCAGCAGCGACACGGGCGCGGCGTAGACCAGCCCGCCCAGCGCCAGCGCACCGACCGCGACCAGGATCCGCTGGGCCTGCTGCGCCAGGTCGCCCCGCGCTGCCAGCCACAGCAGCCCGATCGCCAGGCCCAGCACGGCCACGCCCACCCAGGTCGTGAACACGCTGCGGTACATCGCGCCGACCCCGGCGTGCAGCAGCTCGTCGAGCCCGTCGAGCTGATCGGCCGAACCGAGTTGGTAGTGCAGGCCGTTGGCTGCGCCGACGATCACCTTCGCGGCGTTGAACAGCGTGTTCCCGACCCAGGTGTCGGTGCTCGCCGACGTCGCGTCGGGCCTGTTGCACAGGTCGTAGGTGCGCCAGGTCATGCCGGCGTAGCCGACCTCGCCGTACACGGTCGCCGGATCGCCGGTGCCCGGTGGCGTGGGATCGAGCAGCCCCACCAGCCCGCTTCCCGGGCGGTCCGGCTCCGGCGGGATCGCGCAGCCCCCCGACGGCTGCGCGAACGCCGGCGACCCGATCAACAACACCCCCGCGACCAGCGCGAGGACGATCAGCAGCCGCCTCACGAGACGTCCCACGACAGCTGCGGGGTGCGCTGGCCCGGCCACGTCGGCAGGTCGTGGAAGACCTCCGGCTCCGCGGCCGGGAGCACCCCCATCGGCCGGCGCCGCAGCT
Source organism: uncultured Actinomycetota bacterium (assembly GCA_963727745.1). Lineage (GTDB taxonomy): Bacteria > Actinomycetota > Actinomycetes > Mycobacteriales > Pseudonocardiaceae > Pseudonocardia. The sequence continues at coordinate 373,250 of CAVSHL010000009.1, read as the reverse complement.
CGGCCGGGGTGCGGAACCTCCCCGAATCGGCCACCGCCGCGGACGGGTTCGTGTCGAGCGCGGCCCGCAGGTGCGCGAGGTGCGGCGCCGTCAGGTCGACCCGGATCGCCTCCACCCCGCCGCGCCCGTCGGCGAACACGAACTGACGCGGCTGGTCGGCGCCGTGCTGCGCCGTGTGTTGGGACAGCGTGGCGAGCAACGGCTCGTAGCCGACACCGATCGGCACCCGCAGCAGCCGCAACGCGTCGGCCTGGGCTTCGGCGTCGTCGGTGCGACCGACGAACACGGCGTTGACCAGCGACGCGAACCCCGGCACCCGCAGGAGATCGCCAGCGAGCTGGGAGGCGAACAGGGCGCGGACGTTGAACTTGCGGGAGTCGCGGGCGAGCCGGTCGATGAGCATCCGGCCCGTCGGAACCTGGGACAGGAAGTGGGTCTCGTCCAGCGCCACGCCCTTGCGGGTGTTCGGGTCCGCGTCGTAGATCGTGCGCTGGGTCAGCCACGACGCCAGGTTCAGCAGCTCCACGCCCAGCGACTCGGCGTCGCTCCACTCTTCCCGCGGGCTGCCCGGCCGCGGCAGCGCCAGCCCCTGCATCGTCAGCACGGTCAGCCGGATGTCGCCGTCGCCCGTCCACGGATCGGTGGGGTTGTCGCCGGTCGGGAAGAGCAGGGCGGCCTGCGGGAGATCGCGGCGCTCGTCGAGGAAGTCCGCGACGATGCCGGCGTGCTCGTCGCCGTCCGCACCCTGCTGGCGCAGCACGTCCACCACCTGGCCGGGATGGCGGTCGGGCGCCCCGCCGACCTGCTTCACCGCCCGTTGCAGCCGGATCCGCGTGTCGGGCATCCGCGCCACGTCGTGCGGCAACAGCCCGGTCAGCACCTGCACCACGAGCTGGCGGCGCGTCGCGGCCGCGGCCCGGCGCTCGTCGCGCCACTGCTGCTCGGCGGTGGCCGACGCGGTGTCGGTGAAGTGCTCGAGGCGGGGCTCGGCCACCACCCGGTAGGGGTTGAGCACGCCGGGCGCCGCCCGCATCAAGTTGATGTGCCGGGCGAACGGCGCGATCTCCGGCAGCTCCGTGAGCCGCGCGAGCGGGCCGGACGGGTCGAGCACCGTCCATCGGGCACCGCCCAGCAGCGTTTTGTGCACGACCGTGCCGACGAGGTTGCTCTTGCCGCTGCCCAGCCCGCCGACGATCGCCGTGAGCCCGGAGCGCTGGTGCTGCTCCTGCGCGAGCCACGGATCCCACGCGACCGGGCGACGCGTCGCCGTGCACGTCTGCCCCAGCAGCACGCCGCGGTCGTCGCCGATGCTGGCCGCGGCCGCCGGCATCGCCGCCGCCACCCACGTGACCGAGCCCCGTCGCCGGTGCCCGCTCGAGGCCACCGGCTCACCCGGCACGAACTCCCTGGCCAGCCGGAACTGCCCGCGCGGCTGTTCGACCGCGATCTTCGGCCGGTACAGGTCCAGCACCTGCTGCACCCGCGCCGTCGTCTCCGCCTCGTCGGCGCCGGTGACGGCGATCCGCCACCACCCCGACGCCCGCGTGTGCATCTGCGTCAGCCCCGCCGACAGCTGATCCTCGATCGCCAGCACCTGCTCGGCCGCCCGCGCCAACGAGGTCGGCGGCTCCTCCCCGTGATCGAGCACGTAGTGCCGCATCTGGGAGCGCACCTTGCCCATCTGGCGGCGCAGCTCCCCGGTCACGTCCTCCGGACGGCGCACGGTCAGCCGTGCCGACCACTCCACCGGGAACGGCAGCCGATCGGTGCGCTGCATCCACGGGTCGTCGACCTCCGGGATGCGCAGCGGCTCCATCCGCCCCACCGTGAGCACGGCCAGCTGGCGGCGGCGCACCACGCCGTCCGGGCCCTGGCCGAGCACCGTCAGCGTCGGATCGCCGGGCTCGGCGCACAGCGCCACCTGGCCCGTCAACGCCAGCAGCTCGGGTTCGCCGATCTGCGTGTCGGGGTGCAGCTCCGGCACCGCCATCCCGGGCAGTCCCAGCCCGAGCGAGCGCATGACCAGCCACAACAGCTCACCTGGACGGGCGGGGGTGGCGGCGAGCCCTGGCCCGCCGAGCAGGTCGGTGAGCTCCGCTAGCGACCAGTCGATGCCCGCGCGGCGCCGCCGCCGCGCCAGCCGGCTCGATCCCTGCGTTGCCAGGTCGACGCCGAGGAAGACCTCCTTCTCCGCCGGATCGGCCGCCGCCAGGTGCTGCTGCTCGCCCTGCAGGAACCGGGACCACGACAGCGCCCCCGCCGGCGTGGGCGGCCGGTCGATGGCGTTGCCGTGCGCGGCCTCCGCCCACCGCCGCACCGGGTAGGGCCGGCTCGTGACCCGCAGCCGCAGGTGCCGACCGGCCAACGCCCCCAGCTGGCAGGCGATCAGCTGGATCAGCTGCTCGCGCTCGGCATCGCCGCGGAAGCTCCACGGGTGTGCGGCCAGCCGGTACCAGGCCGTGGTCTGGCGCTCGGTGCGCGTCAGGTTGCCGGTGATGCCCCGCAGCGCCAGCCGGGGCTGAGCCGGCAGCAGCACCTCGCCGTCGCGCCTCATCGAGACGCTCGCGGCGGACGGGGCGTGCGCACGTCGGCCCACCACGACCCGATCAGGTGCCCGAGCGGCCGCTCGTCGTCGACGCGCCGGCCGACGAACCGCACGACCACCACCGTCACCAGCAGCGCCCACACCGTCGACAGCACCCCGAACGGGATGCCCAGCCGGCGCTGCACCGCCATCACCGCCACGAGGACCAGCAGGCCCAGCGCGTAGGAGACGTAGCGCGCCCGCCACGGGAACGTCAGCTTCGGCGGGCCGAGCCACACGGCGTCGACGCGGTACACGTCGTCATCGGTCTGCAGCTGCATCTAGTGGCTCCCCGGGAGACGCCGTCGCGGCCCGGGCTCCGGGAACGAGCCGGCCACCGCGGCCGCCAGCTCCTCGAACGCCTCCGTGGTGGACGGTCGGCACTCCGCCACGTCGATCCGCCCGCCGTTGCCGAGGTGCGGATCGGCCGGGACGTCGATGACGGCGGCGCAGCGCGGTCCGAAGTGCTCGCGGATCACGCCCTCGTCGATCTCGGAGCTGCCGCGGTCCTGGCTCATCACCAGGATCGCGCCGGCGGCGAGCTGCGCGTACCCGCTGCCGGCCAGCCAGTCGAGCGTCATCGACGCGCGGCTCGCCGCGTCGACCGTCGGTTCGCCGACGATCACCACGCTGTGCGCGGTGGCCAGCACCCCGGCCAGCGCTGCGTGCGACAGGCCGGTGCCGGTGTCGATGATCATCACGTTGTAGCAGCTGGAGAGCGCCTCGATGGCCTCCTCGTACTCGTCGGGGGTGAAGGCCGCCCCGTGGTTCGGCTCCTGGCTCCCGGCCAGCACGTGCAGCCGCTCGGCAGAGCTCATGAAGTGTTCGATGTCGCTGATGGAGAAGGCGGGGCGATCGGACAGGAAGTCCAGCAGGTGCTGCATGCCCACCTCGGTGTCGCCGGTGAGTCGGTCGGCCAACGTGCCGAGGTCCGGGTTGGCGTCGATCGTCAGCACCCGGTCGCCGCGCTGCTCCGCGAACGTCAGCCCGAGCATCGCCGCCACGGTCGTCTTGCCGACCCCGCCCTTCACCGACAGCACCGCGATCCGGTGGCAGCCGCGCAGCGGGCTCTGGATGCGCCGCAGCCGATCGGCCCGGGCGGCGGCCGCGCTGCCGGGGCCGGGGTTCCAGCGGCCACCCGTCATGTCGAAGGCCGCCCGCCGCCAGCCGCTCTCCGGGCGCGCCGGACGCGGTCGCAGCACCAGTTCGGAGGTGAGGCCGGGCTCGACGGCGTTGCCCTTCCAGTCGACCTCGGGCCGCGGCGCGCGCTGCTCCCGTTCCGGTCGGGTGGGCACCATCCGGCGTCGAGGTGCTGGTGGCGGTTCCGGTGCAGGCGGGGGCGCGGCGGACACCCAGGACGGGGGTTGCTGCGGAGCCGGTGCCCACGGCTCCGGGGCCCCGCGTGGCGGTTCGGGCCGGTTCCGGGCGGGCCGGGTCCGTTCGGTCTGCACGGGTTCCGGGGTCACCTCGACCGGTCGGGCCGCCACGGCCCGCCACACCGCCGACGTGTCGACCGCCTCGTCGGACGGTTCGTCGTCCTCGGCGTAGTAGTCACTGTCGAGGTCCCCGTCGGACGTCGACGGGCCCGCGGACCAGCCGAGCATCCACCCCTTGGTCGCGGGCGGCGGGGTGTCGTCCGACGCGACCGAGCGCACACCGGGCGGGAGGATCAGCCCCGGCGACGGCGCAGGCCCCCCGGCCATCGCGGGCTGCGGCGCGGACGCACGGAACACCGGCAGCGGACCGGACCGCTCCGCCGGCCGCTCCGGCATCGCTGCCGCCGGACGTTGTGGCGCCGCCGGCGGGTCGTCGGCCGGGACGAAGAAGTCGCCGCCGGCGTACGGGGCGCTCACTGCCCGCTCCCGGACGTCAGCGGTACCACCGCCACGACGAGACCGCACAGGTCCGTCGTGCCGGCCGGGCTGACCTGTCCTGCCACGGGCTGGGTGTCCGCCGTCGAGGCCGGTTGCGGCGCGAACCCGGCTTCGGCGAGGTTCGTGGCGAGAGCGACGGCCTGCGGGTCCTTGTTGCCGGCCAGCGCGGTGGCCAGCGCCTGGGCGATCGGCCGCCAGACCGCGGCCGACACCGCCGGCGAGGCGCTCGCGCCCTGTGCGCACCCGGGCTGGGTGGTGCTGGCCCCGCTGTTCCCCGAGTCTCTGGCGCCTGCGCCCGTGTTGTTCTGGTTGTTCGGGGCCGAGCCGGCGCCCGAGTTGGCGCCGGTGCCCGTGTTGGTGCCGTTGTTGGTCCCGGTCCCGGTGCCGTTGTTGCTGTTCGTGGCGCCGTTGCCGGTGTTCGATCCGCCGTTGTTGGCGGCCCCGTTGTTGCCGGTACCCGTGTTGCTGTTGCTCGTGCTACCCGTGCCGGTGTTGTCGTTGCTGGTGGATCCGTTGTTGGTGCGCTGGTTGTTGGTGCCCCCGTTGGTGGTGCTGCCACTTCCGCTGCCACTGTTCGTGGAGCTGTTGCCGGAGCCGGTGTTGCCGGAGCCCGTGGTGCCGCTGTTGGTGGATCCGTTGTTGGTGCGCTGGTTGTTGGAGCCGCCGTTGGCGGTGCTGCCGTTGCCATTGTTCGCCGTGTTGCTGCTGTTGCCGGTCGGGGTGCAGTCGGCGCCGTTGGTAGTGCCGTTCCCCGACGTGCTGCCGGATCCCGTGCTCCGGTTGGTGCTGGTGTTCGCCTTCGGGGCCGTCGACGGCTTCGCCGAGGCGGACGGCTTCGCGGACGTGGACGGCTTGGCGGAGCTCTCCGAGTCCTCGGCGTCGTCCTTCTTCTCGTCGGAGCCCTTGTCGGCGGATTCCTTCTCGTCGGAGTTGTCGTCGTCCTCCGCGTCGCTGCCCGACTCCTCGCCGGAGTCCTCGTCAGCGGATTCGTCGGAGTCCTCGTCATCGTCGTCGTCCGCGGCGACCGGCACGACCACGGCCACCGGGCTGATGTTCATGGCGGCGATCGAACGGGCCAGGTTGCGGGCCTCGGGGTCGGCCGCACCGTTCAGCGCGGTGACGAGCCGGCCGAGCATCGCCTTCCAGTCGGTGCGGTTGCCGGCAGCGGCCGGCACGACGCCGGCGGCCGGATCCGTGTCTTCGCCTTCCTCGTGGGCATCCTGATCCTCGCCGCCACCGCTGCTGCTGCTGGAGGTGCTGCCGCTGCCACCGCTGCTGCTGCTCCTGCTGCTGGCACTGCCGTCACCGCTGCTGCTGGAGCTCGAGCTGCCACCACCGTTGTTGGTGCCGCCGTTGCCGGTTCGGCTGCCGTTCCCGCTGTTGGTGGTGCTCCCGGTTCCGGTGCCGCCGAACCCGGCGCTGTCGAGCTCCTGCCGCAGACCGTCGACCTCGGTGCCGTCGACACCGGCCAGCATCTTCGACAGGTCGCGGGCGTCCTGCTCCCACGTGGAGCTCGAGCCACTGGGGGCTGGACATCCGGCAACGGGCGCGCCGGGTGCTGCGATCGCCGCCGGGGTCACGCCCACCACGGCGGCGAGGATGGTGCCGATCAGTTCGTTCGGGCCGGGCATCGCTCAGTTCCCCTCGTCGCCGGAATCGCCGCTGGCGCGGCCGTTTCCCTCGCTGTCGTTCGTGGCGGACGCGCCGCCACCGGTGATCGCTTCGAGAGCCGACGGGATCGCACCCGTGACGTTGTCGGCGAGCTCCACGCCGCCGGGGGCGTCGCCGGGCGGGCTGTCGCCGTCGCCGAAGACGTTGTTGATGATCTTGATCCCGCTGAAGTTGCCCTGCCAGAGGGTGATGCCGTCGCCGCCATTGCCCCACACGACGTTGTCGCGGATGGTGATGTCGGAGATGTTCCCGTCGGAGTACTCGGCCTCGGCGGCGAGCATGATCCCCGGCTTGCTGCCCTCGGTGGTGTCCCATGCCCAGTTGTGGTGGACGTCGATGTCCTTGGAGCCGTCGATGTAGATGTTGGGACCGCGATTGCTCCACGCGGCGTTGTGGTGCACGGAGCCGCCGTTGCTCCCGTACTTGATGTCGATGCCTTCTTCGCCGTTGTCGTGCACCCGGTTGTTGAAGACCTCGAAGTCGGTCACCTTCTCCAGGGACAGCGCCTCGCTGTCAGCGGACGTGCCCTTGGCATTGGTGCCGTGCACATTGCAACCCTCGACGTGGATGAAACTGCTGTCGTAGATCCGCATCCCGCCGTCCTGGGAGCCGTCGACCTCGCAGTTGGTCAGCGCGACGTGGTCGGAGCCCGTGATCTGGATGGCGAACCGGCTGCCGTCCTTCACGGTGAGCCCGTCGAAGTGGACCCACGACGCGTTCTCGAGGTTCAGGACCCCGTCGCCACCGCCGGTGATGATCACCGCGGCGCCGGGGGCGGCCCGGTAGGTGACGTACGCGCCGTCGGAGCCGTTCTTGGGGGTGAAGCTCTGGTAGTTGCCGGCGGCGATCTCGACGACGCCGCCCGGTCCGGGGTCGGCGGAACCGATGTCCTCGCCGGAGCTGACGCTGATGACCTGACCGCCCTCCGCCGTCGGCGGCACGAAGATGTTCTTCTCGGGGAGCCCGTCGAGCGGCTGGTCGCCTCCCTGCGCGCCACCGGTTCCGGCGTTCCCGTCGTCGGTGCCGGCACAACCGGCGGGCAGCGCGCCGTCGGCGCCGAAGCCCAGCTCCAGCAGCCTGGCTCGAATGCCGGCTCCCGCCTGCGGGTTGCCGGACTGCTGCAGCTTCGCGAGCAGGCGCGACGCCGTGGCCGCCCACGAGCAGTCCTCGGGCACCGCGGCTGCGGCGTTCGGCGCCGAGAAGGTGGCCGCAGCGAGCAGCGCAGCGGTCGCGCCGCTGAGCGCGAGGCGCCGGCGCATCACTCGCCCCCCGTGCATTCGCCGCCGTTGTCCGTGCCGTTCCAGGCGGCGAGGACGCGCATCTTGTCCCACGGGATGCCGTCGATCGGGGCGAAGCCGCCGCTGAGGCCGGCCTGCTTGTAGACGGGGCTGTCGGGGCCGTACTCGAAGAGGAAGGCGACGCGGGCGCCGCCGTTGTCGCCCACGTACGCGCCGTAGGTCTGGAGGGCCTTGGCGATCATCTTCACGGCGGGGGTGGCGTCGAGCGACTCGACGTCGACGGTGGGGTCGAGCTGGATCCGCGCGCCCTCGGGGATCGGGTTGCCGAGGCCGGCGTCGTTGCTGCCGTCGGTCTTCGCGGCGGGGTAGCGGCACTCGCCGGCCTTGGCCATGTCGGTGGAGAAGAACAGCGCGTGCGGGATGATGCCCTGCTCGACCTCGCTGATCCGCACTACCGCGGCGAATCGGGCGATGTTGGAGCCGGTGGAAGTGCCGCCGCTGGTCTCCCGACCGTCGCCGTCGAGGTCGGTGGCCGCGCCGCCGGCGGCCGACCAGCCGTCGCCGTCCTTCTTGGCGATCCAGAAGTTGAAGACCTTGCCCGACAGGGGATCGGCGACGGCGAGGTGGCCGTCGGACCCGGGGGCGATCTCGGTCTCTGCGGGGATCGGTACGTCGCTGAGATCCGGTCCGTACTGGCTCGGCTTGATGGAGAAGCGCGGGGTGCTGTCGGTGACCTTGTCCGCTTCGACGAGGGTGACGCCGAAGTCGCCGATGTTGGCGATGTATTCGTCGCCGGACGCGAGGTCCTTGACCATCGCCGCGGAGTCGGGGTCGAGCACCGGGTCGTCGATGATCGGGGACCACAGCCAGTCCGCCTGCCGGAAGTACGGGCGCTCGGAGTTGCTGCTGCTGTTCTGGCAGGTGGTGATCGCCTTCTGCAGGGCCGGCACGAGCCGGGTCGCGCGCGGGTCGTTGTTGCCCTGCAGGCCGTCGAGCACCTGCTGGGCACGGGCGAGCCAGGGGCACGCGACCGGCGCGGCCGCTGCAGTGCCGGGCATGCCGATGGCGGTGCCGGCGAGCGTGGTGACCGTGACTGCCATCGCGGACAGCACACGCCCAGCACGTGCCGGGTGCGACCGTGTGGCGTCCGGGTTGCGCACGTGCGTCCTGTTCTCGGAAGTGGACGAAGTGGATCATCGGGGCGTTCGTCCTGGACGCTATCGCGGGGTGCGGGCCGCTCGTGGGCGTTTGGGAAAATCCCTGCAGGTCAGCGGGAAACCATGGTTGTCATCGATGGGTTGCGCGCCTACCCTTCCCCGGGTTGCCCGAACGGATCGGGCCGTTCGGAGGAGCGCGCGTGCTGCAGTTCGCCGACCGGCTCAACCTCCTCTTCCGGGCGTTCCTCAAGCCGCCGAACGCTGCTGGGAAGCGCGAGGAGTGGTCCAACGGCGACATCGCACGGGTCGCGTCCGAGCTGGGCGGCGGCCCCGGGCTCACCCGGCAGTACTTGCGCATGCTGCGCACCGGCGAGCGCGACAAGCCGTCGCTCGACACCGCCTACGCCATCGCCAGGGCGTTCGAGCACCTCTCGCGGACCGAGTCGGCGCCCGGCCAGGCCAGCGCGGTGATCGCCTACCTCGCCACCGATCCCTCGCGGGCGAGCTCGGCCGAGGTCGCGCAGGCCGAGCAGATCCACGACCAGCTCACCCGGGCCGTCGACATGCGCGACAACCCGTTGATCGGGCTCGTCGCCCGGCTCGGGAACCTGCAGGACCCTGAGTCGCTGGACTCCGTGCGGTCCCTCGTCGAGCGGTTGGAGGAGCAGGAGCAGGCCAGCCGCCGATCGCCGTTCCGGAGGCGGCGCAACGCGCGATGATCACAGCCGACGACGTCGTGCGCGCGATCGCCATCCTGTGCTGGGCGGTGGTGATCTGGCGCGGTGTCCGTGCCCGCCGCCTCGACGAGACGTGGTGGGCGTGCCTGCTGCTGGCCGTCACCACCACGGTGACGATCACGTCGAACGCCCAGCTGCTGGCCGATCTCACCGGCGTCAGCGCCTTGGCGACGCTCCTCGCCAACGTGGCGGCGGTGCTCGCCGCGGCGGTGCTCGTGCGCTGGCAGGCACAGGCGTCGATCCGCGCGGACCATCGGCCGGTTCCGCTGCCCGCGCTGGTCGGCTGCACCGGGGTGGCGCTGGCGGGGTTGATCGCCACCTGGCTGTCGGCGCCGCACGCGGCCGCCACCCCGGCGACCCATCCCGCGGTCGCGCTGCACTGGCTGCTGCTGCACTCCGCGCTGCTCGCCGTGGTCGCGGTGGTCGGGGTCGCCAAGGTGCGCGAGGTGCGCGCCCTGCCGCTGAGCAGCGTGCGGTCGGCGACCCTGCTGCTGCTCTGCGCCGCGGCGAGCCTCGGGCTCGCGTCCGTGCTGGGAGTGATGACCCAGGCAGCGGCGCTGGCCGGTACTGCTCCGGCGGGCGCGCTGCCGCAGCTCACGCTGGTGCTGCAGGCGGTGTTCGTGGTGCTGTTCCTGGCGGGGGTCTCGATGCCGTTGCTGCGCCCGGCGCAGTCCGGTGGGATCGCCGACGAGGTCGGGGCGCTCGCCACCTGGCTGGGTTGCCCGGAGATCGAGCCGGTGCCGGACGGGTCCGGCCAGGTGGGGGCGATCCGGCTGTTCCCCCTGCTCGTCGAGATCCGCGACCGCATGTGGGAGCTGCAGCAGCACGTCGAGCGGCGGCAGGTGGCAGCGGCGGCGGCGCACGCCCGCCGGCTGCGCCTGTCCGCGACGTCGGCGCGGGCGTTCACCGTGGCCGCCTGCCTGGAGCTGGGGTTGGCGGCCGAGGAGTCCGATCCGGACGGGCGATCGGCCGATCCGGCCGACCTGAGCCGGCTCGGTGGGGGCCGCACTCCGGCCGAGGAGGCCCGCTGGCTGGCCGCGATCACGCGTGTACGGCGCACTCAGGACGTGGCGGCGGCCGCCCGCCGCATCGCTGCGCAGACGGTGGGGACGTCATGACCGAGGCACAGCTCGTCGAGGAGTGCCGGGAGCGGCTGCGCACCGTGCTGCCCGAGCTGCCGCGCACGATCGCCGGTCTGCGCGTCGCGCTGGAACGCCTGCGGGGGCGGCCCATCCGGGTGGTGGTGGGCGATCCGGGGGATCTCGCGCTGCCGACGGGCCTGTGGCTGCAGCTGCGGCATCGCGACATCGTCTGGGTCGACCGCCGTACGAGCCCGATGCACCAGGTCGTCATCGTCGGCCACGAGTTCGGCCACATGGTCTGCGGCCACACACCGCAGCCCGTCGACGGGAAGGAGCTGACCGGCCCGCTCCCGGCGTTCGCCGATCAGCAGCTGGGCCTGTCGGCCGCGCACATCACCGCGATCATGGGTCGCTGCAGTGACCTGCGGAGCTGGCTCGGTCGCGCCGACTGCGGCTCCGGCGAGCAGGAGCAGGAGGCCGAGGTGACCGGCCGGCTCATCGCCGAGCACCTGCTCGCGGAGCTGGGCGGCGGGCTCTCCGACCTGCTGGGGGACCCGTGACCGGCCGCTCAGGACGGACGGTCGTCCTCGGGGGACGGCGCCTCGCCGAGACCTTCCCACTCCCGGGCGCGGTCGATCATCTGCATGATCGAGCCGAGGCTCGCCTCGGACAGGCCGGCGGCGTGCAGCGCGACATCCCGGACCAGCCCGTCGCGCAGGGCGGCGAGCAGCTCGAGATCGTCCTCGATGCGGGCGGCGGTCTCGTCGTTGAAGAAGTAGGCCACCGACACCCCGAACCCGGCCGCGAGCGCTTCGAGCGCCCGCACGGTCGGGCTGCGGCCCGGATCGCGGCGCAGCTGGTGGATGTGGCTGTGGGAGATGGAGTGGCCGGCCGCTTCGGCTCGTTGCGCGATCTCGCGGACGGTGTAGCTGCGGCCGAGTCCGCCCGGCGGTCGGACGGTCGCGAACAGGTACTCGATCTTCTCCGGCAACGTGCGCCGACGAGGGTGTCGGGCCGTGCCCGGTGCGTCGGTGGGGCGCGGGGAGCCCACGAGGCATCGACCTCCATCCGTACCGGCCACAGATCAGCCGTGTTCACGTCGGCGTACGCGACGGTGCTCATGGTGTCATCGGACGCGGACCTGGTGCGGCGCCACCCCGACTCGGCGGAACGTCACGGGTGGGGTTACGCCATTCGGCCGGTATTAGGCCAACGGTGTGTAAAGGTCGAGGCGATCACCCCTACGGAGTGCGACAGCCCCCATTCGGGGTGGCTGTCAGGCCTCCGACGTGCCATTTTGTCTGCAATTCCGTCTGCACGAACGGCTGACAGATCGTGTGAGACGTGGGTAAGGTCCAGCGTTCGGATGAAGATCGTGCGCCTGTCGGGGGCGGTGCGACGCGATCCGCATGTGTCGTCCGTAGCACGTCGGTGAACCGATGAGCAGGAATCCACATCGAGGGGGAAATCGGGTGGAAGAGGTGTCGCGCTGCGCGCTGCCCGGGTGCTCGGCAGAGCTCCCGCCGGTGAGTCCGGGGCGGCCCGCACGGCGCTACTGCTCGCCTGAGCACCGCGCCAGGGCGCGGGTCATCAACCGCCGCCGGGCCGCCGAGGCGGCGCACGCCGCCCCCGGCCCGCGCGTGCTCGAGCCGGTGGCGGCCAGTCCGTCGGTGCTGGCCCCGCTGACCGCGAACCGGACCACCGTCGCCGCGGGCACCCCGACGCCGGACGACGGGCAGCGCGGACCGCTCGCCCTGCCCGCAGGCTCCGCGCCGGAGCGCGACCCCGGTGACGCGCCGCACCCGCCCGTGCTGCCCGGCCCGCGTCGCCCGGTGTCCGCGGCTGCGCTGGCCACCCTCACCAACCGGATCGACTCCTCCACCCGGCGCCGGCGCAGGTTCGTGGCGCTGGTCGGCATCACCGGCATGATCGCGTCGGGCGCCGGTTGGCTCAGCTCGAGCAGCACGATCCTGCCGACGCAGCCGGGGGAGCCGCTGGCGTCCAACACCCAGTGGATCTCTGAAGCCGGTGTCCGGCTCGCCGCGATCAGCCGTGAGCTCGACGAGATCACCCAGGCCGAGGCCACCTACGAGACCCGGCTGGCCCCTCAGTTCGCGGGCAAGACCCCGCCGAAGTCGGTCACGCGGCTCAAGCAGCGCAAGTCCCTGCTGCTCCAGCAGAAGGCGGCGCTGCAGTCCCAGGTCGACACCGTCAAGCAGGTCGACTCGGTGGCCTCCGAGCTCGATGCCGCCGAGGACCAGCTCGCGAAGCTCGACAAGGTCCTGCAGGAGTCCGCGGCGCCCACCCGCGACCAGGACCAGGCCGACGCCCTCGCCGCGTTGAACCAGCAACGTGATCTGGCGCAGCACCGTCGCGATGCCAAGAAAGAAGATCTGGACCGCCTCGAGCAGGGCGCCAAGTCCGCCAAGAGCAGCCCGATGCCGGCGGCGGACGACGATGCCGAGGAGCTCGCCGCCGCCGTCATCGACCTGGTCGAGAACCCCGACTCCCACGACGATGACGACGATGACGACCCCGGCGAGGAGAAGCCGTACCACCCGCCGACGGTGCTCGCCGGCGGCCGGGAGTCGTCCGAGCGCCGCGGCCCGGACCATACGACCGGTGAGCCGGGCGAGGACCCCGAGTCGGGCCTGCTGCCCGTCGAGCCTCCCGGCGGCCGCTCGGCGGCCGCACCTCCCGACGCGGACGAGGGCTCCGACGGCATCCTGGGCAAGGCGACCGACGGCCTCGGCAAGGTGCTCGGCGACTCCGAGAAGAAGGGGCCGGGCACAGCTGCCCCTGGTGGCCCCTCCGCCGCCGCGCCCGGCGCAGAAGAACGGGCAGCCCCGGACAGCGCCGAGCCGGAGTCGCCGGGCGCGCTGGGCAAGGTGACCGACGGTCTCGGCAAGGTGCTGGGTGGCGGTCCCCGACGGGACACGGACGCGGCGGCACCGGAGCCCGGTGGCCCGACCGCGGCCGGACCGAAGGCGGCAGCGCCGGACGCAGCAGCTCCCGGCAAAGCAGCTCCCGACGCGACGGCCCCAGGTGCGGGCGCTCGCGATGCTGCCACTCCGGGCAGTCCGGCCGAAGACGGTCTCGGCGGACTGCTCGGCGGGCCCGACCGTGGCCGCGGCGAGCCGGGTGCGGCCCCGGGTCGCGGTGGGCGTGGGCCCGTGGCCGCCGCCCCTGAACCGACCGCCCCCGAGCCGTCCGCTCCCGACGCGGGGGCGCCCTCCGACGGCGGCCTCGTCGGTGGTGCGGCCGACGGCCTCACCGACTTACTCGACGGGCCGGAACCCGCCGAGCCGGCACCGGATGTCGCGGCACCGGATGCCGACTTGTCCAATGGCCCCTCGGCCCGCGGTTTCGGTCGCGGCTCGTCCGGCGACGAGGACTCGTCCCGGCCCCGCGGCAAGTCCGCCCGGTCCGCCGCCGGTGGATCCACCGACGACAGCTCCGAGGGCAGCGACTCCGGGCCGGTCATGCAGACACTCGGTGGCGGGTCACCCGCCGTCGTCAGCCCGAGCGAGCTGCGCTCCTCCAGCAGCGACAGCAACGACCAGTCGTCCGACTCGAGCAGCTCGGGCGAGCAGCAGGCCGCCGCCTACCACCCCACGACGTCGCGATCGAGCAGCGACTCGTCGCGGCACTCGTCATCGGAATCGCAATCGGGATCCACGGAGTCCGCCGAGTCGTCCCGGCCGGACGACTCCGGCAGCTCGTCGAACGCCGACGACGCCGTCGTCAGCCGCGCCGTCGACATCATGAAGGACTACACGGCGGAGAACCCGGAAGCGGCCGGCGCCGTCGGCCTGCACGAGGGCATGGACGACGAGGAGTGGGAGAGCGCCGCGCGCGCGGCGCTGGCGGAGTACGCCGGGTACGGCGGCTCGGACTCCGACAACGGCGGATCGCACGACTCGGAGCACTCGAACCGCGACGGATCGAGCTCCGACAACTCCGATGGCCGCCCGTCCTCGAGCAGCTCGGACGAGCACTCCGGCAACGATTCCGGCAGGTACTCCGACAGCAGCAGCGCGGACTCGGGGCGGCAGCACGACGGTGAGCACTCCACGCAGCACTCCAGCAGCGACTCCGACGACAGCAACAACTACAGCTCCAGCTACAGCCGCAACTCCGACAGCGACCAGCAGCGCCAGGACGGCGACCGGGCGGACAGCGACAGCAGCCACGAGTCGTCCGGGAACCGGTCGGATGGCGACCAGGACCACCGGGCCGACCACAGCGACAACGGCGGCGACGACCAGGGCTCGGAGAACCGCAACTACGAGAGCGACGACAACAGCAGCGACAACGACCGCGACGGCGGCTCCCGCGACTACGAGGGGAACCGCGACAGCGGCGACGATTACTCCGATCGTTCGAACGACCACAACGACGGCGGCGATGACGACCGCGGCGACAACGACGGCGGCGACTACGACCGCAGCGATGGCGGCGGTGACGACAACAGCTCGCGCGACGATTCCGACGACGGCGGCGACCGGGCCGAGTACAGCGACAACGGCGGCGACAACAGCGGCGACGGCGACAACGGCGGCGGCGATCATGACGGCGGCGGCGACGACGGCGGCGGCGGCAACAGTGATGCTGGCGGCGACAACGATGGCGGCGGCGACGACTGAGCAAGGCCCACCACACCGTCGCTGAGTGGACGCGCTCGTCGGCGGCGAGCACTTGTCCGGAAATGCCCCGGTGATCGGCGTGGACGGATACCCTCGATCCGGTTCTGTCCACTGTCGTGAACGGCGGGTGTGCGGTGATCGGGCGCGTCACGACGGCATCGGATCCAGAGCGGCGCCACGCTCGTCGCCGGCTGTGCAGCGCTGTGAACACGGGTGTGGCGGGGTGCCGTGCCTGAGCGCTGCCTGCTGCCGCTGACCGGCGTCGCGCTGGCCGTCCTGCTGCTCGTCCCGTCCGCAGGGGTCCCGGTCATGGCCCAGGTCCCGGTCGCAGCACAGGTCAGCGCGGCGGCCGCGGGCTCGCTGGCCGACGCCCGGGCGGCCACCGTCGAGATCACCACCACCATCGAGGGTGCCGGCCGGGTCGGCATGGCCGGCAGCGGCGCGGTCATCGACCTCGACCGGGGCCTCGTCCTCACCAACGCGCACGTCGTCCTCGGCGCGCACCAGGCTCGCGTGCGCACGTCAGGAGGGGTCGAGCTGGCCGCCACGGTGCTGGCCGAAGCGCCCTGCGACGACCTCGCCGTGATCGAGCTGGAGAGCGTGCCGGCGGAGCTGCGGGCGTTCGTCGTCGACGGCTCCAAGCAGCTGGCCGAGGGCGAGCAGGTGACCGCACTGGGCTATCCCGTCCGCGACGACGGCACCCGCGCCGCGGACGCCACACCCACGTCGGGCGCGGTCCTCGCGCCGCTGGCCGCCGAACGCGCCGCGAGCATCGCCACGAGTGGGCCGCCGCTGGGCAGCATGGTCGAGCACTCGGCGGGCCTGATCCCCGGCAACTCCGGCGGCCCCCTCCTCGACGGTGATGGCTGGCTCGTCGGCATCAACACGCTCGCCGGTTCCCAGGGGCTGGCCGGCACCGGATTCTCGGTGCCGATCGCCCGCGTCGCCGAGCTGCTGCCCGACCTGGCCGCAGGCCGCGGGGTGCTCGACGTCGGCTGGTCGCTCGTGCCGCCGGACGATCCGCTGTACGCCGATCTCGTCCCGTCGAAGGACCGCAAGGCCTACGCGGCCACCGTGCATGAGGCGCCCGGGTTGTGGGTGTCGACGGTCGACAAGGGTTCGGCCGCGGCCGGGCAGCTGGAGCGCGGCGACTACCTCACCGCCGTGGCCGGGCAACCCGTGGCCAACGAGTTCGAGGTGTGCGAGGCGGTGCGGGCCCACCGCGGCGAGACCGTCCGGGTCGACGGGCGCTACCTCGGCAGCGCGGCCCGCTACGACGCCCGTCCGGGCGCAGCGTTCCACGTGGAACTCGCGTTGCCGGCCTGACGGACGGGAGGACCGGTCCCGCCCCGCCCTCCGTACGGTCACCGCGTGAACGCGACGTCAGGGCTGGCCATGTTGCTGTTCGCGACCTTCTGCGCCTATCGCGCGGTCGTCCACGGCCGTGCCGTGCTCTCGGCCCGCTCGATCCGCGCGCGCACGTGGGGCGCGTCCCGGCCGACCCTGCCCGAGCTCGTCGCCATGGCGGAAGCCGCCCGCACCGCCCTCCGGGGTGGGCTGTACGCCGACACGGTGGCGGTCACCGGCACCGTCGTGGTGCTGGACGGGCGGACGGTCGCCGGCCCCGTCAGTGGCCGCGCCGCCGTGTGGATCCGGCACCACCGCACCCGCCAGGTCCGACGGGACGACCGCTCCGTCACGGAGACGGTCTTCGACCGGACCGCCGGGACGCCGTTCCAGCTGGTCGCCGACGGTGCCCACGTCGACGTCGATCCGCTGGACGCGCGGGTGGAGGTGCGCGCCGGCGTCGCGGCTGACCGCGAGTCGGAGCCCGACGAGGTCGAGCTCGGGCCGCTCCGGTTCCGCCGTTCCACTCCCGGTCACCGCGACGAGGAGTGGCTGGTGGAGCCCGGCGACCGGATCACCGTCGTGGGGCGGGCCCGCGACCTGGGTGGCCGGGTCCGCATCGCCGCAGCGGCGGACGCGCCGCTCCTGCTGGCCGCGGACGAGCCCGAGGAGCTCGTCCAGCGCGCCGGCCGGGCCGGGCAGGCCGATCTCCGCCGGGCTGTCGGCTATGCCATGGCTGCACTCGCGCTGGTGGCGGCCGTGATCGTCGCCGATGCAGTGCTCTAGGTCGCGCAGCTGCCCGTGTCGACCTCGGCGGGGTTGTCGCCGAGGCTCAGTGCCTTCTGCACCGCCGGGGTGACCTGGTCGACGCTGAGCACGAACCCGGTCTCGGGATCGTCGACGGCCGCGCCGAACACCACGCCGGTCACCTTGCCCGTCGGGTCGATCATCGGGCCGCCGGAGTTGCCGCTCTGCACCTTCGCGCGCACGGTCAGCACGTCGCGGATGATCTCGCCCGACTCGTAGATGTCGGGGCCCTTCAGCTTGATGTTCTGCCGCACCCTGGCCGGGGTGACGGTGAAGTCGCCGTCCAGCGGGTAGCCGAGCACGATCGCGTCGTCGCCCGCCTTGGCCGGGACCTGCTCGAACTCCAGCGGATCGGCGCCGAGCGCGCGGCCCACCCGCAGGACCGCCAGGTCGATGCGCGGGTCGTAGTAGACGACCTCGGCCGCGAGGTCACGCCCGCCCGTCGCCTCCACCAAAGCACTCGACGAGCCCGCCACCACGTGCGCGTTCGTCATCACCAGGCGCGGCCCGATGATGAACCCGGTGCCCTCCATCTGCCGCTGGCACGACGGCGCCTTCGCGCGGACCTTCATCACGCTGGCGCCCACGAGCTGGATCGCGGGGCTCTTCACCAGCGTCGCGTTCGGCGGACCGATCTCGGTGATCGGGGTCTCGGAGAACGGGCTGAGGACGTCCGGGAAGCCGGAGTTGTCGAGGAGTTTGCGCAGGTCGTCGGGCAGCGACTTGGCGCCTGCCGGCATCACCCCGTCGACGGCCCGCAGCACCTCGGAGCCGCGCACCCCCGCGGCGAGCGCCGGGAAGCTGGCCGAGGCCAGCGGCAGCGCGACCAGCCACGCCGCCAGCACCACCGTGATGGCCTGCAGGATCGACCCGAGCGTGGAGTCGACGGCGAGGACCCGCTCGCCGGTGATCCGGTCGCGGATGCGGCGCCCCAGGAACACCCCGGTCGTCTCGCCGAGCGCCACCAGCAGCACCACGACCGCGATGCTGACGATGATCCGGGTGGTCTGGTTCTCGATGCCGGCCGCCAGCAGCGGGGCGACGCGCACCCCGATGATCGCGCCGCCGAGCACGCCGACGAACGACAGGGCAGCGACCGCCATGCCGTGCCGCCAGCCGGACACCGCGGCGATCAACGCGAGACCCAGCACCACCAGGTCGACCCAGCTCATCGCTCTACTCCGGCGCGCAGAGCTGAGCCCGGGGACGCACTCACCGGCTGTCGACCTCCTGCTGAACCCGTCTCGCCCAGGACCACGCGTCGTCGAGCGTGCGGACGACCGTGGTGTCCCACGGGCGCGCCCACCCTCCCAGATCCAACAACGCGGCCAGCAAGCCCCCGGTGAAGCCCCACACGAGCAGACCGGAGACCGCGAACCCCGGGCCGGAGAAGCCGGACGGGTGCGCCACCGTGAACCGGTTCGCCGGGTCGACGAGCTGCGCGATCGGCACCCTGGCCACGGAAGCCGTCTCGCCGAGGTCGACGGCGTGCACCGCCACGGGGTGGGCCCAGTGGCCGAGCACCGGCGCCACCACGAAGTTGGACGGCGGTACGTACAGGTCGGGCAGCTGCGCCAGCGGTACCACGCCGGCCGGATCGAGCCCGGTCTCCTCCTCGGCCTCGCGCAGCGCCGTTGCCACCGCGTCGGCGTCGCCGGCGTCCGCGCCGCCGCCGGGGAACGCGACCTGCCCGGCGTGCTCGCGCAGGGTCGAGGCGCGCTCCACCAGCAGCAGGTCCGGCCCCTCCGGGCCCTCGCCGAAGGCGATCAGCACCGCCGCTCGCCGATGGCCACCGCCCTTCGGCGGCACGAGCCGCCGCTGCCCGATCTGGCCCGGACCCAGGTCGGCAGCCCGCTCGACGAGCTGCGCCAACCAGTTCGGCGCCAGGTCGGGCCGCAGCGGCGTCACCGCACCGTCGCCGTTCCACACCGCGCTCATGACAGGCGCTCCACGGCTGCGGCCACCGCATCGGCGCTGGCGAAGGGGATCGGCGGATCGACCAGCACCGCGCTGCCGTCCGGGCGGACGAGGTAGGTCAACGGCACACCCGGAGGCGAGCGCAGGGCCACGGCCACGGCTCCCTCTGGATCGGTGACCGACGGCAGCCGCACACCGAGATCCGTGAGCAGCTGCAGGGCCGGCTCGTCGGCGTCGCGCAGGTCCACCCCGAGTACGGGGACGGCGCCCGGCCGGGCCGCGTACTCGGCCAGCGCCGGCAGCTCCGCCCGGCAGGGGCCGCACCAGGACGCCCACAGGTTCACCAGCGTCGTCCGCCCGGCCAGCGTGGCGCCGAGATCGACCCGGCCCCCGTCGCCGAGGCAGGTGACGGAGATCCCGGCCAGCGGGCCGGCAGGTGGTGCCTTCGGTGCCGGGCAGGCCGGCAGCGCGGCGGCGGCGCGCAGCGCGCTCACGTCGGTCGTGGCAGCAGGCGGCGGCGCGGCCCGGCGTTCGGGAGTGCGTGGCCACAGCGCGACCACCGCGAGCGCGACGAGCACCACCACGACCACGGTCGCGACGATCTCGGACCGGCGTGGGCCGGTCCGGGTGGACGGCTCGGTCATGGGGTCTCGACGGGATCAATGTCGGCGTCGGGGTCGGCGATGCCGACCATCGCCAGCAGGTGCTCCCGCGACGGGCCCTTGACCAGTGCGGCGGCCGGTTCCAGCGCGGTGGGGCCGAGCCCGTACGACGGGCAGTCGGCCGCCAACGAGCACGCCCCGCACGCCGGCTTCTTGGCGTGGCACACGCGTCGACCGTGGAAGATCACCTGGTGGGACACGATCGTCCAGTCCCGCTTCGGCACGAGCGCGCCGACGGCGTGCTCGACCTTCACCGGGTCCTCGAGATCGGTCCAGCCCCATCGGCGCACGAGCCGTCCGAAGTGCGTGTCGACGGTGATGCCCGGCACGCCGAACGCGTTGCCGAGGATCACGTTGGCCGTCTTGCGCCCGATGCCGGGCAGCAGCACCAGCTCCGCGAGGGTGGCGGGCAGCTCCCCGCCGTGCTTCTCCACGACCGCGGCACCGAGCCCGATGAGCGATGCGGCCTTGTTGCGGAAGAACCCGGTGGAGTGGATCTCGACCTCGAGCTCCGCCCGGTTCGCCTGCGCGTAGTCGAGCGCCGTGCGGTAGTGCGCGAACAGGGCCGGGGTGACCTGGTTGACCAGCTTGTCGGTGCTCTGCGCGGAGAGGATCGTGGCCACCGCAAGCTCCAGCGGCGTGGTGAAATCCAGCTCGCAGTGCGCGTCGGGATGGGTGGCGGCGAGGGTGCGCAGCATCCGCCCCACGCGGCGGGCCTTGCCGAGCGCCGGTTCGCCGGCCGCGACGCGCTTGGCCAGCCGCGCGGTGGTGCGGGGCAGGCCCTCGCGCAAGCTGGTGGACACTCACCCAGCGTACGGGCGCGCCGGATCCGACGTGCGGGCCGGCACGGCGCGTGCCCTCCCGTCACCATCCGTACCGGACGGGTGGTTCCGGGTCACGAATCGGCAACGGGTCGGCGGCGCGTCGACCCCCGCGTCACCCAACCGAAGTGGCATGCGAGAACATCTCCCTCGACATGACTGCTTGGTTGTCCGTCCTCGTGCCGCTGCTGGTGATGTTCTTCGCGCTCGGAATGGAGCGTGTGGAGTCCCGGCTGCGGGAGTCGACCGTGCGCCCGGAGGAGCTCGAGGAGCTCCTTGACCGGCCGCGTCCCGACGAGGTCCGGGCCCTCTTCCGCCAGGGCACCGGGCGCGCGCTGGAGCTGTTCCGGCTGCGCAATCGGACGCCCCGCGGGCGCCGCGCGCCGAAGCGGAACAAGGCTGCCTGAGGCTAGGCCGTACGGCCGTACTAGTCTCTACGTCAACTACCGCCGGTAACCCTTCCGGGGGTGCCGGCGGCGAGTGATGCGTCACAGTGACGGGTGGAACCCCTAGACTGCCGCCGGTGATCCGCCGCGGGGCAGCGGCAGGGACGAGGAGCGAGCAGTGGACGAGGTTCTGATCCGGGCTGGGATATTCCAGGGTGTCGAGCCGCACGCGGCCGACGCGCTCGCCCAGGCTCTCGACCCGGCGGAGTTCGCGCGGGGCCAGGTCATCTTCGCCGAGGGCGAGCCGGGCGACCGCCTCTACATCGTGGCGGCCGGCAAGGTGAAGATCGGCCGCAAGTCGCCGGACGGGCGGGAGAACCTGCTCATGGTGGCCGGGCCGTCCGACATGTTCGGCGAGCTGTCGATCTTCGACCCGGGGCCGCGCACGTCGTCGGCCACGGCGGTCACCGAGGTCCGCACGTACACGATGGACCGGGCTGCGCTGCGCGAGTGGATCGCCAAGCGCCCGGAGATCGCCGAGCAGCTGCTGCGCGTGCTCGCGCGCCGGCTCCGGCGCACCAACAACGCGCTGGCCGACCTCATCTTCACCGACGTGCCCGGTCGCGTCGCGAAGGCGTTGCTGCAGCTCGCGCGCCAGTTCGGCTCCCAGGAGTCGGGCCTGCTGCGGGTCACCCACGACCTCACGCAGGAGGAGATCGCGCAGCTCGTCGGGGCCTCCCGCGAGACGGTGAACAAGGCACTCGCCGACTTCGCCCACCGCGGATGGCTGCGACTGGAGGGCAAGAGCGTGCTCATCCTGGAGCCGGAACGGCTGGCCCGCCGGGCGCGGTGACCCGCCCCGGTACATAACCGGTCCAGCTCCGGTCGGGTTCGTGCGACGCTGACCGTCGTGTCCGCGTCGATCTCCACCTTCACCGACTACCGCGCCGTGCTCACCATGCGCGGTGCGCGGCTGCCCGTCCTCAGCTCCGCGATCGGCCGGCTGCCGATCGCGATGTTCTCCATGGCCACCCTGCTCTACGTGCAGCGCACCACCGGCTCGTTCGCCGCGGCCGGGCTGGTGTCGGCCGGCACGCTGGTCGGAGTAGCAGTCGGGTCGGTCGCGCAGGGCCGGATCGTCGACCGACTGGGACCGGCGCGCCCGCTCCTCGTGGCCGCGCTGGCCTTCGCCGTCGCCGCTGGCGCGCTCGTGTGGGCCATCGAGACCCGCCAGCACGTCGCGGTGCTGGTCGCACTGGCCGTCCTCGACGGGCTCGCCCAGCCCGCGCTGCCGGGCGCGTCCCGGGCCCTGTGGTCCGCACTGGTCCCGCCCGGCCCGCGCCGCGACGCCGCGTACGCCTACGAGGCCATCAGCCTCGAGGTGTTCTTCATCCTCGGGCCGGCGCTGGCCGCGTTCCTCGTCGCCGCGCCATGGCCGGGCACCGGTCTCGTGGCGGCGGCGGCGGGACTGGTCCTCGGCACCGTCGGGTTCGCGCTGTGCCCGGTGGTGCGGCGGCAGGAGGTCAGCGCCGCGGCGGAGGGTGCCGGGATGCTCGGGGCCATCGCCCGGCCCGGGATGCGGACGGTGGCGCTCGCATCGCTCGGGTTCGGGCTCGTCGTCGGTGCGGTCGAGGTCGGCGTCCCCGCCGTCACCACGGCGGCCGGCAGCGTCACCCTCGGCGGCGTCCTGCTGTCCGCGTGGTCGATCGCCTCCGTGATCGCCGGCGTGCTCTACTCGCTGCGGCCCTGGCCGCGGCCGCTGCACCTGCGCCTGCCCGCGCTGCTCGCCGGTTTCGCCGCGATGGGCATGGTGATGGCGGCCACCGCGGTGGCGACGTCGCTGGTGCCACTGATCCTCGCGATGCTGGTGGCGGGCGCGTTGATCACGCCGCAGGTCACGGCCCACTCGATCGCGGTCGAGATCGCCGCCCCGGCCGGCGCGGCCACCGAGGGTTTCGGTTGGGTGATCACCGCTGCGACCCTGGGCATCGCCGCCGGGTCGTCGATCGCGGGCGTGGCCGTGGAGCAGGCGGGCCCGCCGGCCGGTTTCCTCGCCGGTGGCGTGGCCGCCGCCGGTGTGGCGGTGCTGCTGTGGCTGCGCCGGACCACTCTCGTCGCAGAACCGGCCCCGGCCGCCACCTGACCCCGGTCAGACGCCGCGCAGGTAGTCCAGCTGGGCCCGCACGGAGAGCTCCGCAGCGCGCCACAACGACCGGTCCACGTCCACGTAGACGTGCTCGACGACCTGCGGCGGCGAGGCGTCCGCGCCCAACGTGGCCAGCGCCGCGCGTACCTGGTCGAGCCGCTGCTCGCGGTGAGCGAGATAGGCGGTGGCGGCTGCGGCGGCGTCCGGCAGCTCGGGACCGTGCCCTGGCAGCGCGACCGTGTCCGGAGCCAGCTCGGCGAGCCGCCGCAGCGACGTCAGGTACGGGCCCAGCGCGCCGTCCGGGTGCGCGATGACGGTCGTGCCGCGGCCGAGCACCGTGTCGCCGGTGAGCACGGCAGGGGCCACGCCGGGCCCGTCGAGCAGGAACGACACCGAGTCCGACGTGTGCCCGGGAGTCGCGACGACTTGCAACCGCACCCCGGCGGCCTCGATCACCTCGCCGTCGACGAGCGGGGCGCCGCCGACCGTCAACGCCGGATCCAGCGCCCGCGCCGGAGCACCGGTCTGCCGGGCGAGCCACGGCGCCCCACCGACGTGGTCGGGGTGCCAGTGCGTGATCAGGATCAGCGCGACGGCGCCGGCGGCCGTTGCCACCCGCTCCAGGTGCGGGAGGTCGTCCTCGCCCGGATCGACGACCACGCAGGCCGCGGTGCCAGGGGCGCGCAGCAGCCAGGTGTTGGTGCCGTCGAGAGTCATCGGGCCGGGGTTGTCCTCGAGCAGCACCGAGGCCAGCGTGGTGACGGGCCGCAGCTCCCGGTACGCGGGATGCGTCATCGGTCCGCACTCCGCACCGCGGACGGCCGGATGCCGAAGTGCAGCTCACCCGGGGTGATCGGCTCGATCACGCGCTCGTCGGCAGCGGCGAGCACGGCTGCGGTGTCCGGGTACTGGGCCAGCTCCTCCAGAGCGGTCACCGTGGGGATCATGAGGGCCAGGTCGCCGCGTTCCGCCCCGGCCAGCGCGTCCGCCGGGGTCCACCAGGTGGCCTCCACCGCCTCAGTGGTGTGCGCGTCGGCCTCCTGACCGTCGGGCACGGCCGCGACGAAGAACGCCGTGTCGTAGCGCCGCGGGGAGGCCTCCGGCGTGATCCACCTGGCCCACGGGCGGATCAGGTCGGCGTCGAGCGTGCGGTCGGCCGCGGCGAGCACCTCGTCGAGGGTGCGGCGGCGGGCCACCAGCTCCTCCCGCTCGTGCGCCGGCGCGGCGCCGGCCCCGGCCAGCAGCACCCCGCACTCCTCGAACGTCTCGCGGACGGCTGCCCGCACGAACGCCGCCGCGAGGGCGTCGTCGCAACGCAGGCGCTCGGCGAACCACGACGGCGGGCTGCCGGTCCATCCGGTCGGCGCCCGGTCGTCCTCGGCCACCCCGCCGCCGGGGAAGACCGTCATGCCGCCGGCGAACGCCATGCCCGCCACTCGGCGCTGCAGGAACACCTCGAGGTGGGGCGCGTCGCGGACGAGCATCACGGTCGCCGCAGGTCTGGGTACGACAGGCACCCGAGTCAGCCTAGGTGGCACCGGGCAGGATGGCGCTGTGACGCTCTCGGCCCCCACGCTGCGCATCGGTCTCGTGGGGGGCGGGCACTGGGCCCGCACCGTCCACGCGCCCGCGCTCGCCGCCCACTCCGGTACCGAGCTCGCCGCGGTCTGGACCCGCCGGCCGGAGGTCGCGGCGGAGCTCGCTGCGCCCTTCGACGCGCCGGTGGCCGGCTCGTTCGCCGAGCTCGTCGACTCCGTCGATGCCGTGGCGTTCGCCGTGCCGCCGTCGGTGCAGGCCGGGCTCGCGATCGACGCGGCCGCGGCCGGACGGCACCTGATCTGCGAGAAGCCACTCGCCGCCGACGTCGTCGGGGCCCGCAAGGTGGTCGACGCCGTCACCGCGGCCGGCGTCGTGTCCTCCGTGGTGCTGACCCTGCGCCACGACGCCGGCGTGCAGGCCTGGCTCGCGGAGTTCGATCCCGAGCCGGCCCCGGCCGACACGGTCGGGCTCGCCCGCTGGCTCTCCGGTGCGCTGCTCGGCGGTCCGTACGCGACGTCGGGATGGCGGGCCGAGACCGGCAACGGCGCCGTGCTCGATCTCGGCCCGCACGTCATCGATCTCCTCGAGAGCGCGTTGGGGCCGGTCGTCGACGTCGAGTGGGCGCATCACGGCGAGCCGGACCTGTGGCGGTTCGGGCTGCTGCCACGCCGGCGGCGCCCGCTCGACCAGCACGCTGTCGCTGCGGCTGCCCGTCGACCCGTCCGAGATCGAGATCGGGGCGTTCGGCGCCGGTGGGACGCACGTGTTCCGCGGCCGGGTCGCCGACGCGAAGGAGTGCTACACCACCCTGCTCGACGAGTTCATGGCCGCCGTGCACGGCACCGGGCCGATGCCCGTCGCCGACGCTGCTCGGGGCCTGCGCCTGCAGGAGATCGTGGACGGGATCCGCGCGCTGGTGCGCTAGTTGCCGGCCTCGGGTGGGGTGTCGCGCCGGTTCGGCCCGCGGCCGTTGGACCCCGGGCGGCCACCGGCCGGTGCGCCCGAGCGGCGCGGCTTGCGGCCCTGCACCAGCTCGGCCTGCAGCCGCGCCAGCAGCTCGCGATCGGCGTCGCTCAGCCGGGCGGGCTCCGGACGGGCTGCCGGGCGCGGCTCCGAGGCCCGCGGCGCCGCCGGCTCGTGCTGCTGCTCGTGCTGCTCAGGTCGCTCAGGTCGCTCGGCGCGCCGGTTCGGCTGCACGGGCGTGGGGCGCGGAGCGCGCAGCGGCCGCGGGGGCTCGGGAACGCTGGCCGGAGGCTGGTCGAGACCGTGCTGGTCGAGACCGTGCCGGGCCGGCGGCTCCGGCTCGGACGCATGGCCGGGCTCGTCCTCCGACTCCGCAGGGGCGACCTCGACGTCCTCGAGCGGCATCGCCCAGGCGCCGGACTCCCACTCCGCCGCCCAGCTGTCCTCGGGGAGGAGCTCCGGCTCGCTCACCGGCTCGAGCGTGCGCTCGGGTGCCGTCGCCACCGCGGGCTCCGGCTCGTCGACCGCAGCCTCCTCCGCGTCCTCCGGTTCAGTGTCCGGTGCGTCGGAGTCGGCCGTGGCGAGCGTGTGTCGCGACGGGCCGACGAGGTGATCGACGCCGAGGGGGTCGTGCGCGTGGATCGTCGGATCGAGCAGCGGCGCCATCAGGGGCTCGGACAACGGGCCGGAGAGCGGATCCGACAGCGCCGAGAGCGCCGGCGCGCCCGCGATCGGGCGGCGCCGCGGGCGATCCGCCCGCACGTCGGCGAACGGGTGCGGTTCGCTGGGATCCAGCACCGGCTCCGGCTCGTCGACGGCGGGGTCCTCGTCGGCGATGTCGCCGTGCTCGTCGTGCTCTGCGACGACCTCCGGCTCGTCGTGCTCGTCGGCGTGCCCGGGCTCGTCGTCGTCCGGCGCGGCGGCCGCGGCCGGCTCGACGTCGGCGTGCGGGATCACCTGGACCACGCGCACCGGCTCGGTGACGGCGGCCGAGGCGGGGACGGGTTCGGGGGCGACGGTGGGGACGGTCTCGGTGACCGGTTCGGGTACGACGGGCGACTCCACCGTCGGTGTGCCGCTCTCGCCCGTGCCGCCGACGGCGACCGGCACCGCGGCGGCCAAGGCCGCCCTCTGGTACGGCGGATGCGCCTGACCTGCGGCGACCACCTCGACGGAGGCATGCACGCCACCTCGGGCAAGGCCGGACGCGACCAGGTAGGACAGCATCTCGCCGGAGTGGCGGGCGGGGTCGATCTCGAGGATGACGACCGGGTGCGGCAACGGCCCGGGAGCCGTGCCGGCGGGGGTCAGGCGCCAGGTGAGGTGCACGGAGGTGCCCTGCAGCTGCCGCGAGGGCAGCGCCCGGAGGGCGGCCGCGACGTCACCGGCACCGGCCGGGTTCGCGGCGAAGCGGTGCTCGACGGCGGGTTCGGCCGCGGGGGCGAGCTCGACAGGATCGATCCCGGCGCGCGCGACCCGCCCGGCCTCGACCAGCGCGACGCGGACGGGGGCAGGCAGCTGGATGCGTTCGGCCACCACGTCGGCGGACACCAGCGAGACGGCGCGGGCCTCCTCGCCGACGGCGACCAGCTCCCGAACCCAGCTGAGCAGGTCGTCGTCGACGTGCCCGGCCAGGCCGAGCAGCAGCTGGTGGGTCGACTCGTACGTGGGAACGTCCATCTGTGCCCCCTCCGATCTCACGACGTCACACGATCGCCTGCTCCGGAGCAGGCGCGCGCCAGAGTGTCGTGCTCCCGATGATGGCTGCCCGGTGGTAGGGAGAGGGCTCCCCGTGCGGTGGAAGCACCTCCACGCACGGTGTGCGGTCGCCATGCGATCGCAGGATGCGTTGGACCGTTGCGGTGAGCACCCACGGCTGATCTCCGCCGTGGATGGTGACGATGCGTTGCCGACCCTGCGATCCGGTCCGCCAGCTCTGCTGCAACAGGGTGACGCCGGGGTGATCGCGGACGACGGCGAGCACGCCCAGTGCCGCCGCATCCACGGGCGCGTCCTCGGCGGCGTCGAACACCGGGATCGCGGGAGTGCCGACGGCGGGCAGGATCGAGTCGAGCAGCCGCGGCGACGCACCCCACGCGCCCGCGCACGCCCCGAGCAGCTCCATCTCGTCGTCGCCGAGCCCGATGCGGTTGCGCAGCAGCTCCCGCGGCAGCGTGGCCGCCAACGCCGGCCGGCCGCCGGCGGCGAGCCAGTCGCGCAGGCGCCACAGCAGCTCGTCGGGCAGCCGGTCGGCCAGCCGCAGCAGGAGTTCGTGGCAGGCCGCCTCGGGCGTCGGGGTCATTCCGGTGCCACCTCCACGATCAGCTCGACCTCGACGGGGACGCCCAGCGGCAGCTCGGCCACCCCGACGGCGGACCTGGCGTGCTTGCCGGCCTCGCCGAAGATCTCGGCGAGCACGTCGGACGCGCCGTTGATCACGCCGGGCTGCCCGGTGAACCCTTCGGCGGAGGCCACGAACCCGACGACCTTGATCACGCCGGTGACGGCGTCGATGCCGACCAGCCCGTCGATCGCGGCGAGCGCGTTCAGCGCGCAGATGCGGGCGAGCGCGGCGGCGTCCTCGGCGGAGACGGTGTCGCCGACCTTGCCGGTGGCGGCGATCTTGCCGTCGACGAAGGGCACCTGACCTGCGGTGTAGACGAGGTTGCCGGTGCGGCGGGCCGGCACGTACGACCCGGCGGGTGCAGCGACCGACGGCAGCGTGATGCCCAGTTCGGCCAGGCGCTCGGTGGCGGAGGTCACGACTGGACCGGCCGCTTGAACCACGCCACGAGCTGCTCGCCGTTGACGCCGCTCGTGACCGTCACCAGCTCCCAGCCGTCGCGGCCGAAGTTGTTGAGGATGGCCTGCGTGTTGTGGATCAGCACCGGCGCGGTGAGGTACTCCCACCTCGTCGCGGCAGCTCCGGGAGTGCTCATGCCCCCGAACTGTAGTGCGCCTCTCATCACCACCGGTCGGGCGGTCGAGCTGCGACGCTTAACCTGAGCGGGTGACTGAGTGGGCGACCGGTGCCGGTTGGACCAGCGAGCTGTCGGCCGCTCGCCTGCACGTCGTGTCCGGCAAGGGCGGGACGGGCAAGACGACCGTCGCTGCGGCGCTGGCGCTCGCGCTCGCCTCCGGGGGCCGGCGCACGCTCCTGGTCGAGGTGGAGGGGCGGCAGGGCATCGCCCAGATCTTCGACACCGCGCCGCTGCCGTACGAGGAGCGCAAGATCGCCGTCGCGCCCGGTGGCGGGGAGGTGCGCGCCCTCGCGGTCGACGCCGAAGCGGCGCTGCTGGAGTACTTCGAGCTGTTCTACAAGCTCGGCATGGCGGGGCGGACCCTGCGCCGGATGGGCGCCATCGAGTTCGCCACCACCCTCGCGCCCGGCCTGCGCGACGTGCTGCTCACCGGCAAGGTCAAGGAGTGCGTCACCCGCACCGGCGCCGACGGGCGCCCCGTCTACGACGCCGTGGTGCTCGACGCGCCGCCGACCGGCCGCGTCGTCACGTTCCTCGACGTCACCACGGCGATGGCCGATCTCGCGCGCAGCGGTCCCATCCACAAGCAGGCCGAGGGCGTGGTCGCGTTGATGCACTCGCCGAAGACCGCGGTGCACCTGGTCACCCTGCTCGAGGAGCTGCCGGTCACCGAGACGCTGGAGACCGTCGCCGAGCTGGCCGCGGTCGGTCTGCGGCCCGGCGCGGTGATCGCCAACCAGGTGCGGCCGCAGTGGCTGCCGGACCGGTCGGTGGCTGCGGCGGCCGGCGGCCGGGTGGACGGCGCGCGGATCCGCTCCGCGCTGGCGGGTGCTGGTCTGGCCCTGCCCCCCGACGTCATCGACGGGCTGGTCGCCGAGACCGTCGAGCACGCCCGGCGCATCGAGTCCGAGGCGACGGCCGAGGAGCGGCTGAACGCCGCTTCCGGGGTGGCCCGGCTGGAGCTGCCGCGGCTGATCGGTGGAGTCGACCTCGGCACGCTGTACGAGCTCGCGGAGGCCCTCGCGGAACAGGGCGTCGGCGTCGAAAAGGTGAGCGCGTGAACGAGCTTGCGAGTTCACCATCGAGCACAGCGCCTGCGCGAATGCGCCCGACGAGCGTCAGCGAGGAGGGTTCATGAGCCCCAGGACGGTGGCCACGCGGCTGGACGTCGATGCGCTGATCGACGATCCCGCCACGAAGGTGCTGGTCTGCTGCGGTTCCGGTGGGGTCGGCAAGACCACCACGTCGGCCGCGCTGGCGGTGCGGGCGGCCGAGCACGGCCGCCGCGCCGTCGTGCTCACGATCGACCCGGCGAAGCGGCTCGCGCAGGCGCTCGGACTGGAGCGGCTGGCCAACGAGCCCGGCCGCGTCGAGGCCGTCGGACCGGGCGAGCTGCACGCGATGATGCTCGACATGCGTCGCACCTTCGACGAGATGGTGCAGGCCCACGCCACGCCGGACCGCGCCGAGGCGATCATGGCCAACCCCTTCTACCAGACGATCTCCTCGTCGTTCTCCGGCACGCAGGAGTACATGGCGATGGAGAAGCTGGGCCAGCTCGTCGCGGGCGGGGAGTGGGACCTGATCATCGTCGACACCCCGCCGTCGCGGTCGGCGCTGGACTTCCTGGACGCGCCGCAGCGCATGTCCACCTTCCTCGACGGGCGGATGATCCGGCTGCTGTCGGCTCCGGGCCGCGGCATCATGAAAGTCGTCGGGGTCGGGTTCACGCTGTTCGCGAAGGCCGTGTCGTCGATCATCGGCGGGCAGATGCTGACCGACGCGTCGGCGTTCGTGCAGGCCTTCGACAGCGTCTTCGGCGGCTTCCGGGAGCGCGCCGAGGCCACCTACCAGCTGCTGCGGTCGCCCGGCACCGCGTTCGTCGTGGTCGCCGCGCCCGAGCCGGACGCGCTGCGCGAGGCCGCCTACTTCGTCGACCGGCTCTCGTCCGACGGGATGCCGCTGGCCGGGCTCGTGCTCAACCGGACCCATCCGGTGTTCGCCGAGCTGTCGGCCACGAAGGCACGGGCGGTGGCGGAGGAGCTGCGCGGCTCGCCGCTGGCCGCGGCGGTGCTGCAGCTGCACGCCGACCGCGTCGATCTCTCCGTGCGCGAGGAGCGGCTGCTGGCCCGGTTCACCGCCGCTCACCCCGAGGTCGCGGTGACGAAGGTGCCGGTGGTGGAGGGCGACATCGCCGACCTGGCCGGCCTCCGGGAGATCGGCAACCGCCTGGCCGCGGCCCCGAGCGAGTCGTCGATCAAGGGCAAAGAGTCGCTCGCGAAGATCGACTGACGACCTTCTGCCCTTGATCAACGAATTTTGACGGGGCGGAGCACGCGCAGGGCGGTCGCGCCGGCCACCGCGGTGAGGGCTGCCGCGGTGACGTTCACCGCCGCCGTGCCGCCGGCGGCGTAGACCACCCCCAGCACGGCGATCCCGAGCACCTGACCGAGCTGGCGGGCGGTCGCCATGGCCGCGCTCGCAGCGCCGGCCCGGTCCGCCGGAGCGGCGGCGAACACCGCGGCGGCGACCGCCGGGCCGGCGATCCCGAAACCGATCCCGCTCACGACCAGCCCGAACGTCAGGTTCCAGTCCAGCGCGGTGCAGCCGGCCGCGATCACCAGCAGCCCCCCGCCGACCGCAGCCCACGGCGGCACCCGGCGCACCACGGTCGACGTCACCGCACTCGCGACAGCGAACGGGGCGAGCGCGAGCCCGGCGGCCGCGGGATCCAACCCTTCCTGCACCGCCACCGATGTGTAGAGCAGCGCCGCGAACACGATCGACGTGGCCGCGGCGGCAGCCACCGCGCCGCCGAAGCTCGCGGTGGCAAGCAGCCGCACGTCGAGCACCCCGTCGCGGCGGCGCTCGACGGCCACGAACACCGCCGCTGCCAGGACACCGACCGCCAGCATCCCGACGGTGCCGGCGCCGATCCCGGCTGCCGCTGCGCGCGTCAGACCGGCGGTCGCGGCCCCTGCGGCCAGCGCGAACAGTGCCGTGCCGGCCACGTCGAACCGGCCGCCGGGCCGGCCGGGAGCAGCCGCGATCGTCAACGTGGCGAGCGCGGTGAGGGCGAGCAGGGGCAGGTTGAGCACGAACACCCACCGCCAGCCCGCGCTGTCGGTGAGCACGCCACCGACCACCGGTCCGAGCGCCGCCGCCAGGCTGTTGACGGCGAAGAACACACCGATCGCCGTCCGCCGGCGCGGCTCCGGGTAGGAGGCGGCGAGCAGTGCGAACCCACCGACGGCCAGCGCGGCGCCACCCACACCCTGGGCGACCCGGGCTGCCACGAGCGCCGGGGCGGACGGTGCGAGCGCGCATCCCAGCGATGCGAGCGCGAACACCGCGCACCCGACCAGATAGGCGCGGCGCTGCCCGATCCGGTCGGCGACAGCGCCGGCCGAGGGCACCAGCACGGCCAGCACCAGCGGATAGCCGCCGGCCACCCATTCCAGCGTGGGCACGGGCACGCCGAGGTCCCGTCCGATCGCGGGCAGCGCGACCGTCACCACCGTCGTGTCGAGGAGGAACACCGCTGAACCGAGACAGACCGCCACCAGCGGCCACCAGATGCGCATGCCGCGACGATGGAGATCGGCGCCGTCATCCGCATCGAATGCACGCCAGTCCGGCTGTTCCTGTCGAAGAGATAGGGTTCGACGGTGGATCCCGTCATCCTCGACGACGTCGATCGGGGCCTCCTGCACGCGCTCCAGATCGACGGTCGGGCCTCCATGCGCCGGATCGCCGAGGCCCTCGACGTCTCGGAGAACACGGCGGCCCGCCGCTACCGGCGACTGCGCACCAGCGGTGCCCTGCGGGTGATCGGCGCGCTGGACGGCGCCCGCCTCGGCTACGAGACCTGGGTGGTGCGGCTGCGCGCCACCCCGGACGCGGCGCTGCCGCTGGCCCTCGCACTGGCGCGGCGCGACGACACGTCGTGGATCTACCTGGTGTCGGGCGGCACGGAGGTGGTGGCGGCCGTGCAGGCGCCCAGCGCCGGCTCCCGCGACGCGTTGCTGCTGCGCGAGCTGCCGCGCACCGAGCAGGTGCTCGGCATCTCCGCGCAGGTGCTGCTCGCCGGCTTCGGGCTGCCGTCGGACTGGGGTGCGCTCGCCCACCTCGACGCCGATCGGGCCGCGGCGCTGCGCCCGCTCCCCGTCGAGGAGGACGACTCGCCGCTGACCCTCGAACCCGCCGACGAGCCGTTGCTCGCCGAGCTCCTGCGCGACGGCCGCACGTCCTCGGCGGAGCTCGCCGCGCGCACCGGATGGTCGGTCTCGACGGTGCGGCGGCGGATCGCCCACCTGCGCGCCACCGGGCTGCTCTCGTTCCAGCTCGACGTGGTGCCCGAGGTGCTGGGCCTGCGGACGCAGGCCCGGCTCTGGCTCTCCGTGGCTCCGTCGGGACTGGTGGAGACCGCGACGCGCCTCGCCGCGCACCCCGACGTCACGTTCGTGAGCGCCACCACCGGAGCGACCAACCTCGTGGCCACCGCCGCCTGCCGCGACAACCGCGCGCTCTACCGGCTGCTCACCGGACACCTCGGTGGGGTGCGCGACGTCGAGACCGCGCCGGTCGTGCGCACGATCAAGCGGGGCGGGGCACTGCTGCCGCGCTGACTCACGCCGTGGTCTGCAACGGCATCCGCGGGTGCTCGTCGACCGCCTCCGCGTAGTGCGCGTCGCGAGCCTGGTTGAGCAGATCGGCCCAGGACTGCACGTCGGGGCGGGTGCGCAGCAACGCGCGCCGCTCCCGCTCGGTCATCCCGCCCCACACCCCGAACTCGACGCGCTGATCCAGTGCGTGCGCCAGGCACTCGGTGCGGACGGGACAGGTCCGGCAGAACTGCCGGGCCTCGCGCTGCGCCGCGCCCGTCACGAACAGTTCCTCGGCATCGGTGGAGCGGCACAGCGCCGCGTCCCGCCAGTTCTCCCCCATCATCGAAGCTCCCTTTCCCATGGCCGCTTCTCTCGGCTCCAGCCCTCACGGCCACCTTTGACGGATTCTGGGAGCTCCCGGTTCCGTCGACTACCGAGTAGAAGTACTCAACTTCGGTGAGTGGTCGGCCGAGGAGCGCGTTGACGTGGGCGGAACATCCCGCCGCGTACCCTCTGTACCTGTGAGTGGTGAGCGCAGGGTTGCCCGTTCGGTCGGACTGCTGGCGGCATCCGCACTCGCGGCCGGCACCCTCGTGGCCGGGATGGGCTTCCCGGTCGCGGCTGGGCTCGGGCTGCTGTCCAACCGGGCCGGCGACAGCGTCACCAGCGTCTCCACCGACGTCGTCGACGGGCCGCTGCCGCTCACCAGCACCCTCACCGACAACGCCGGCAACGCGATCGCCCGCTTCGCCGAGCCCAACCAGAACCGCACCGAGCTCACCGCCGACGAGATCTCCCCGGCGATGAAGGCGGCCATCGTCGCGATCGAGGACCGGCGGTTCTACCAGCACGAAGGGGTCGACTGGCAGGGCACGATGCGGGCGCTGATCGCCAACTCGACCTCGGGCGACGTCGTGCAGGGCGCCTCCACGCTGACCCAGCAGTACGTCAAGAACTACTTCCTCTACGTCAACGCGCAGACCGAGACGGAGCGGCTCAAGGCCACCGAGCAGACCGCGGCGCGCAAGCTCAAGGAAGCGCAGATCGCGCTGCGGATGGAGCGGGAGATGTCCAAGGAGGACATCCTCACCGGCTACCTCAACATCGTCTCCTTCGGCAACGGCGCCGCAGGCGTCTCCTCCGCCGCGCGCACCTACTTCAACACCAAGGCCGACAAGCTCACCGTGGGGCAGGCGGCGATGCTCGCCGGCATGGTGCGCAGCACCACCCAGTTCGACCCGGTGCAGCACCCGCAGGCCGCGCTCGAGCGGCGCAACATCGTCATCCAGCAGATGCTCGAGCAGCAGATGATCGACCAGAACCAGGCCCGCGACGCGCTCGCCACCCCGCTGGGCATCGCGAGCCCGCTGGTCACCCAGCCGATGGGCTGCATCGGTGCCGCGGCGTCCGGCTACTTCTGCAAGTACGTCGTCGAGTACCTCACCAACGCAGGCTTCACCACCGAGCAGATCAACCGCGGCGGCCTCACCATCAAGACCACGCTCGACCCCAACGCGATGGCGAAGATGAAGGCGAGCCTCGACAAGGAGGTGCCGCCGGGTCAGCCGAACGTGGCGAACGTGATGGCGCTCGTCTCTCCGGGCAAGGACAAGCACCGCGTGCTGGGCATGTCGTCCAGCCGCACCTTCGGCCTCGACGCCGACCAGCAGGAGACCAGCTACGGGCTGCCGTACGAGCCGGTCAACCTGGGCGCCGGCTCCGTCTACAAGATCTTCACCGCGGCCACCGCCATGACCAAGGGCATGGGCATCAACCACGTGCTCCCCGTGCCACCGAGCGGCTACGCCTCCCCGATCTACGTCGACGGCAACGGCAAGCCCATCCCGGTGCGCAACGCCGGCGAGTACGGCGGCGAGATGACCCTCACCCAGGCATTGGCCACCTCCCCGAACACCGCCTTCATCAAGCTCGAGGAGTTCACCGGCGTCCCGGACGTCGTCGACATGGCGGTGAAGCTGGGCATGCGATCCCTCGCCACCACCAAGTTCGTCGACCCGCTGAGCCGCCGCCCCACCGACCGGTCGATCGCCGAGGTCACCAAGGCGCAGAAGCAGGCGTCGTTCACCCTCGGCGTGAGCCCGACCAGCGTGCTCGAGCTCTCCAACGTCGGCGCCACCCTGGCCAGCAGCGGCATGTGGTGCCCGCCCAGCCCGATCGAGTCGATCACCGACCGCAACGGCAAGGCCGTCCCGCTCACCGAGGCGCCGTGCGAGCAGGTCGTCGAACCCGGCCTGGCCAACACGCTGCTCGCCGCGCTCAGCCAGGACGACATCAGCGGCACGGCCGCCGGCGCCGCCCGCCAGGTGAAGTGGGACCGGCCGATGGCCGGCAAGACCGGCACCACCCAGCAGCACAAGTCCGCTGCTTTCGTCGGCGTGGTGCCACAGATGGCGGGCGCCGTCATCACGTTCGACAACTCCAACCGCCCCCGACCGCTCTGCGACGGCGCCGGCGCCCCGTTCGCCTGCGGCACCGGCAACATCTTCGGTGGCAAGACCCCGGCCCAGACCTGGTTCGGCACCATGAAGCCGCTGCTCGAAGGCCAGCCGGTGATCCCGCTGCCGCCCGTCGAACCGCGCTTCGTCACCGGTGGCGCCGAGAAGAACGTGCCCGAGGTCGTCGGGCGCGGGCAGAACGAAGCCCGCAGCATCCTCGAGCGCGCCGGCTGGCAGGTCGCCACCCTTACCGTCGACTCCGGCGCCCCGCGCGGCACCGTCGTCGACCAGTCGCCGAGGGAGAGCGCGTTGCCGGGGCAGCAGATCGTGCTCAGCATCTCCAGCGGCACCGCACCACCGGAGGGTGATGACGGCGGCGGCGGCGACAACGGCGGCAGAGGCAACGGCGGTGGAGGCGACGGCGACTGACGGGTGACGACCCGGACGCGCACCGCGTTTCGGGCCCCCAGCAGCGGTTACCCGGCCTACCATCCCGTTCCATGGCGGGGACGGACGATGCGTTCGAGGTGCGCCTCGAACCGTGGCCGAGGGGCAGGCGCAAGAAAGCGGACCCGGCACCCACGCTGGGCCGTCCGCTGGTGCTGCGGACCCACCGC
Organism: uncultured Actinomycetota bacterium; assembly: GCA_963727745.1. Classification (GTDB taxonomy): domain Bacteria; phylum Actinomycetota; class Actinomycetes; order Mycobacteriales; family Pseudonocardiaceae; genus Pseudonocardia. The sequence continues at coordinate 337,012 of CAVSHL010000009.1, read as the reverse complement.
CGTCCGCCGCCACCGCCGGTCGACCTGTCCGCGCCGCGACCCCCCGTCGTCGACGACACCTGGCTGCTCGGGTTCTCCCGGATCACGCGGGGCAAGGTCGGCGGCCGGATCTACCGGATCGCGATCGCGGCGCTGTTCGCCCTGATCTTCGGCCAGATGATCTGGGCGATGGTCCACGCGGTGTAGCTGCGGCCCGGCCCGAACGTCAGCAAGGCCACTTTCCGGACCGAATCCGTCCGGAAAGTGGCTTTGCTGTCATTCCCCAACGGTCGCCCCGAGTTCGCCCTGCGCTGCGCCGACTACTCTGATCGGGAGCCGTGCGCACGGAGGAGGTGGCGGCGATCGAACCCCGTCCCGATCCGGCGCCGCAGCTGTCGGCGTCCACCGCCCACCGGGTGCGCAGCGTGCTGGCCATTCCGGCGTTCCGCCGGCTGTGGCTGGTCACGTCGGTGGCGGGGATCTGCGACTGGCTCTCCCTGCTCGCGCTGTCCGCGCTGGCCACCCAGCTGACCACCGGCTACCAGGCGCAGAGCTTCGCGCTCGGCGGCGTGGTGGCCACGAAGCTGCTGCCGTCGCTGCTGCTGGGGCCGCTGGCCGGGGCGCTGGCCGACCGGTTCGACCGGCGTCGCCTGATGGTGATCTGCGACGTCAGCCGGTTCCTGCTGTTCTTCTCGATCCCGGTGATCGGCTCGTTGACCTGGCTGTTCATCGCCACGTTCCTCATCGAGATCTGCGCGATGTTCTGGATCCCGGCGAAGGACGCGTCGGTCCCGAACCTGCTGCGCCGCCCCGACCAGGTCGAGACGGCCAACCAGCTCAACCTCGTGATGACGTACGGGGTCTCGGTCATCACGGCATCGGGCCTGTTCACGTTGCTGTCGAGCACCGAGCGGGTCTTCGGCTGGACCCGTTTCGACACCGTGCAGATCGCGCTGGGCGGCTCCGGCCTCGCCTACCTGGTCATCGCGCTGACGGTGCTGCTGCGCATCCCGGAGATCTCCGGCCGGGCCCGCGAGCACCACGAGATGGCGCCCGGCGTGCTCGCGATGATCCGCGACGGCGCCACGTTCGTCACCCGCACACCGCTGGTGCGCGGGCTCGTCGTCGGCATCGTGGGCGCGTTCGTCGCGGGCGGCACGGTCATCGGCACGGCCACGCTGTACGCCAAGAGCCTCGGTGGCGGCAACGCCGCGTACGGGCTGCTGTTCGCGTCGGTGTTCGTGGGGCTCGCGATCGGCATGGGCGTGGCCCCGCGGATGGCGCACAAGATCCCGCACAACCGGCTGTTCGGCGCCGCGATCGTCGCGGCCGGTGCCGTGCTGGTGCTGGTGGCGCTCGCCCCGCACCTGTACGTGGCGCTCATCGCGGTGATGGCGGTCGGCGCCAGCGCCGGCATCGCGTTCCTCACCGGGCTGACGATCATCGGCGCGCAGGTCGACGACGCCGTCCGCGGCCGGGTGGTCGCGTTCGTCCAGTCGATCGTGCGGCTCACGCTGCTCGGGTCGATGGCGCTCGTGCCGCTGGGTGTCGGCCTGGTCAGCCAGCAGCACGTCCAGCTGTTCGGGGTGGCGTTCCTGCTCGACGGCACGCGCGTGGTGCTGCTGGTCGGCGGGGTGGTCGCCGCCGGCGTCGGCGTGCTCGCCTACCGGCAGATGGACGACCGGCGCACCGAACCGATGCTGCCCGACCTGCTGGCTGCGCTGCGCCGCGGCGAGCCGCGCGACGGCAACGGCGTGCTCATCGCCGTCGAGGGCGCGGCCACCGCGTCGCACGCGACCGAGCTGGCCGCACGGCTGCGCGCCGAGGGCCACACCGTCGTCGAACCCGACGACGGCGAGACCGACCGGGCCCGCTGGGCCGTCGCCACCCGTGAGGCGGCACTGTCGGGCCGCCGGGCGAAGGCGCTCGCGGCCGCCGCCGTGCGCGCCGACCAGGTGGAACGGGTGATCCGCCCGGCGCTGGCGGCCGGCGCCGTCGTCGTCGTCGACCGGTTCCTCACCGGGCCTCTCATGCAGGCCATCGAGGAGCAGTCCGGGGGCCAGCTCGACGCGGGCGAGGTGGAGAGCCTCACGGCGTGGGCCACCGGAAGGCTCCGCCCGGACGTGTCCGTGCTGCTGGACTCGCCACCCGTGGCGCCCGCCGGTGGCCCGATCGAGCACGTGCGGGTGCAGCGGCTGCTCACGCACGTCGCTGCCGCGGAGCCGCACCGCTACGTCGTCGTCGACGCCGCGGCCGGCGACGTGGTCGACCGCATGGTCGACGGGCTGCGCCCGCTCCGTCCGCCCGTCACCACGACCGAGGCGGAGGTGCCGGCCGAGTGACCGTCTGGGACGAAGTCGTGGGCCAGCCCTCGGCCGTCGCCGAGCTGCGGGCAGCCGCGGAGAACCCGGCCGCGATGACGCACGCGTGGCTGTTCACCGGCCCACCCGGCTCGGGTCGTTCGGTGGCTGCCCGGGCGTTCGCCGCCGCGCTGCAGTGCCCGCAGCACGGGTGCGGGACGTGCACGTCGTGCCACACCGTGATGGCCGGCACCCACTCCGACGTGCGCGAGATCGTGCCCGAGGGGTTGTCGATCTCGGTGAAGTCGATGCGCACGCTGGTGCAACAGGCCGCCCGCAAGCCGGCGATGGGCCGCTACCAGATCCTCGTCATCACCGACGCCGACCGGCTCACCGAGAACGCGGCCAACGCGCTGCTGAAGTTCGTCGAGGAACCGCCCGAGCAGACGATCTTCCTGCTGTGCGCGCCGTCGGACCATCCCGAGGACGTCCGCATCACCATCCGCTCGCGCTGCCGCGCGATCGCCCTGCGCATCCCGGCCCCGGCCGCGATCGCCGACGTACTCGTCCGCCGCGACGGCGTCGATCCCGCGCAGGCCGCGTGGGCGGCGTCGGTCGCCGGTGGGCACGTCGGCCGCGCCCGGCGCCTAGCCCGCGACGCGGATGCCCGCGCGCACCGCGACACCGTGCTGGGCCTCCCGATGCGCATCCGGGGCCTCGGCGACGCGTTCGCCTTCGCCGGCGATGTCGTGCGGGGCGCGAAGGCCGAGGCCACCGAGCTGGCGGAGACCCGCGATCTCGCCGAACGCGATGAGCTCGCCATCGCGATGGGGGCCGGCGGCATCGGCAAGGGGGTGGCCGCCGCAGCCCGCGGCGCCAAAGCCGCGGAGAAGGAGCTGGAGCGCCAGCAGAAGTCGCGCCAGACCCGTACCCAGCGCGACGCCATCGACCGCGCGTTGACCGATCTCGCCGGCTTCTACCGCGACGCCCTCATCGTCGGCGCCGGCGCGGCCGTACCCCTCACCCATCCCGACCGGGAGGCGGACGTGCGCGCCGCGGCCACCCAGTGGTCGCCCGAGTCGCTGCTGCGTCGCCTCGACGCGGTCCTCGCCTGCCGCACCGCGCTCGACGTCAACGTCAAGCCGGAGATCGCGGTGGAGGCGATGATGACCGCCCTCCACACCGGCTGACCCCGCTCCGGCATCGGAGCGGGACCACCCGACAACTCGGCTGCGGGCGGTCGATACACTGGACCGCACAGGCCGCCTTAGCTCAGTCGGTAGAGCAACGCACTCGTAATGCGTAGGTCGTCAGTTCAATTCTGACAGGCGGCTCCATCTATGCACGTCAGCTCGCTACCACTTCAACCATGGTTGAGCTTCGTGGTACGGGCGTGGAACGGGTTGTGCGTCGGTCAGCGTGCACAACAGCCTCACCCGCATCAGGTTCGATCCATCGGATCGTTGACCGACATCGTCATCGTCGGTTCGGTGGCCGGGACGCGTGTCGTCGACGGTTTGGGCGTCTCCAACCTGAGCCAGCACAGCATCGGTCTGCAGTCCGTGCCTGCGGTGGTCCGCGGTCCGCAGCACCGCGGGCAGGTACGCCCGGGGCGCGGGCACGCCCGTCATGGGCCCGGGGCTCCGTACGGTCCGAGGGCGTCGAGGGTGAGCCCTATGCCCTCCTGCCACGCCTCTTCGAAGGCGACGCGGTCGAGCGCGCTCTCCGCGGCCCGCATGCGCTCGGCGGTCCCGGCGCGCACCGGCCACCGCATGCCGGCGCGCTGGTTGTGCGCCCGCGCCGCGGAGTAGAGCCGCACCGCGCCCGCGGCATTCCCGGCGAGCGCGAGCAGGTTGGCCCTGGCCTCGAGCACCGTCGGACCCTCCCGCACACGCAGGGTGTGGTGCTGGGCCAGCATCCGGTCCGACCACCGCATGCCCTCGACGGCGTCGTGGCTCGCCAGGGCCGCCTCGGCGGCAGCGCCCGATGCCATCCAGGCGACGAAGGTGTTGCCCGCGGCGACCGCCCGCTCGTGGACCGCGGCCGCGCGGTCGAGGAACGTCGCGGGCGGCCCGTCGGCACCGGCGAACAGGAGCGCGAGCTGCCGCATCAGATTTGCGGCGGGATCGCCGGTGGCCTCGACGACCTCGCGCAGGTGCTCGGCGATGCGTGCGTCGAGGTCCGGGCGCCCGGCGACGAAGCACGCACCCGCGAGCACGGTGTCCACATCGCCGTATTCGACGGTGAGCGCGGCGGCCGTGCCGTGGGCGGTGGCCCAGCCCTCCTCGATGAGCAGGACACCGAGGTCGATTCGGCTCGCCATGGACAGCGAACCGCCGAGCATGAGCAGGACCGCGGCCGCGTCGAACGCCGATGCGTCCCGGCAGCGGAGCGCCTGCTCCTGCCAGTGCCGCGCCTCCACCATCATGCCGCGGTAGAACCAGTACAGACCCAGCCGCGCCACCAGCTGCGCGCCCAGCGGGTCCGGGTCGTCGTCGAGGGTGCGGCGCAGGGCGGCGCGGAGCGCCGCGAGGTCGTCGTCGAGCGCGTCGAACCACGCCGGCTCGCCCGCGGAGCCCAGCCGCGGCTGCCGACCGACCAGGTCGGCGATCCACCGGTCCCGCGCCGCGACGAGGGCATCGTGCGCCGCGGCGCCGACGTGCGTGGCGTGCCCGCGCACGATGGCGAGCTGCGCGAACCGCGACGGCCGCCCTGGCGCCGCCGGGCCGAGCGGCACCAGCAGTGAGCAGTGCACCAGGCGGGCGAGCAGGGTGCGGACCTCCTCGACGGGCTGCCCGGTGAGTGCCGCGGCGACGTCGGCGGTGAGCGGGCCAGGGATCACCGCGAGCGCCTCGTGCAGCGCGGCCTCCGGCGCGTCCAGCGTGCGGTAGCTCTGGTCGACGACGGCCCGGACCGAGCTGCGCGGCCCGGTCGCGCCGCGTCCGATGCGGCTCAGGGCGCTCGCGTCGGCGCTGACCTGCACGATCACCTCGTCCAGGCTGTAGGCGCGGGTGCGGGCGGCGGCCAGCTCGATCGCCAGCGGCACGCCGTCGACCGCCCGGCAGATGCGGGCGATCCGGTCGAGGTCCGCGCCGTCCACGGCGCCCGGGCGGCCCGCCGAGGCGAACCGCTCCAGGAAGAGCTCCATCGCGGCGCCGTCGCGGGCACCGTCGGCCGGCAGGGTCAGCGGGTCGAGCCGCCAGACGATCTCGCCGTCCACCTCGAGCGGCTCGCGGCTCGTGGCCAGCACGGCCAGCTCGGAGCCGTCGACCAGCAGGTCGTCGACCAGGTCGGCGGCGGCGTCGAGGACGTGATCGCAGTTGTCGAGCAGGAGCAGCATGCGCCGGCCTCGCGTGAACGACCGCAGCGCGACCCCGCCGGAGTCCGCGCCGGGCAGCGCGATGCCCAGCGTCGACGCGATCGTGGCGACGATCTGGTCCCCGTCCCCGGCCGACGTGAGGTCGACGCTCCACACCCCGTCGGGGAACCCCGCGGCGGCGGCGCGGGCCACCTCGATCGCGAGCCTGGTCTTGCCGCAGCCCCCGCCGCCGACGACCGTCACGATCTGGTGCGCCGCCGTGAGCTCGACGATGCGGTCCCGCTCGCGGTCCCGGCCGACGAGCCGGCTCGCCCGGCTCGGCAGGTGCACCTCGACGGGCGGCCGACGCTGCTCGGGGATCCGCGGTGCGGCCGCCGGTGCGCCGGTGAGCACGGGGTCGGCGGCGAGGATCCGGGCCTCTAGCGCGTGCAGGTCCGGACCGGGTTCGATGCCGAGCTCGTCCAGGAAGAGCGCGCGCGCCTCGCGGTAGGCGGCGAGCGCTGCCTCCGTGCGTCCGCAGCGGTGCTGCGCGAGCATCCGCTGCGCCCAGAGCCGCTCGCGCAGCGGTTGATCGGTGATCGCCGGCACGAGCTGCACCAGCGCCCGCTCGGCGTCGCCGACGGCGAGCAGCGCCTCGATTTGCCGTTCCCGCACCTGGGCGTGCAGCTCGTCGAGCCGGGCGATCACCGGACGCGCCCACGGTTCGTCCGCGACGGCCAGGAACGGCCGGCCCCGCCACAGCGACAACGCCTCGTCCGTGCGGCGCAGCGCTCGCTCGGGCTGGCCGCCGGTCAGCAGGTTGAGCGCCTCGTCGGCGAGCACCGCGAACTGCAGCGAGTCGACCTGGTCGGGTGCGGCGACCAGCCGGAACCCGTCGGCCTCGCGCACCAGCACCATCGCGGGCGCGCCGCGCGCGCGGCCCGGTTCCAGCGCGTTGCGCAGCCGCCAGATGTGCGAGTCGAGCGTGGACAGCGCCCGCGGGCCCGCCCGGTCTCCCCACAGCGCGTCGCCGAGCGCGTCGGAGCTGACGACGCGGTCGGCGTGCGCGAGCAGCAGCGTCAGCGCCACCACCAGCCGGCTGCCCCCGAGCGGGACGCCGACGCCGTCGCGGTCCACGGCCAGCGGGCCGAGATCGCGGAACCGCAGCGTGGCCGAGCGGGCCGGGAGGGTGACGGGGGGCATCGCCATCGGCAGCCTCGCACCTCCCAGCTCGGCACCCGATCCCCGCTCCGCGAGATTACCTGCGGATTCCTCGGGATCCGCAGGTCCGAACGGGCTGTTCGTCGTCACTGGTCGTCGCACGCGGACGGCACGCGTACGACGGAGGGCGACGGGATCCGGTGTCCGACCGGTCGCGCACGCCGGGTCCAACGGCGCTCCAACGGCACGTCGGAGCCGCCTTCCAGGGCTCCGGCGGACCGTGGTGACATGCCCTCCTCCTCCGCACCTGCCAGGTCCGCGCCGGCCAAGGGCGGCCACCCCGCCCGGCTCGCCCTGTCCGACGAGCTGCTCGACGCCCAGCTCCTGCGCACCGTCGGGGCGGCGGCCTACGGCGGCGCCGACGTCGGGGAGTGCCTCGCCACCGCGCGCCGCGTGCGCGGCACCGACCTCGACGGCTGGTACACCGCCTGGACCGAGCTGGCGCACCGGTCCGCCGCGCTGGCCGCAGCCGAGCTGGCCGCCGGCCGTTCAGCGACCGCGAGCGCCGCGTTCCTGCGGGCCGCGAACTACCACCGCACCGCCGGCGTGCTGCTGATGGGCGCGCCGCTGGACCCGCGGCTGCGCGCGGCCACCACCGCCCAGACAGCGGCGTTCCGGGCCGGTGCCGCCCTGCTGCCGACGCCGCCGGAGATCGTCGCGATCCCGTTCGAGGGCACCACACTGCCCGGCTACCTCTTCCGGGCGCCGGGCCAAGGCCCGCGACCGACGGCGATCCTGCTCGGGGGCTACGACGGCACCGCCGAGGAGCTGTGGTTCTTCAACGGCGCGGCCGCGCTCGCCCGCGGATACGACGTGCTCGCGTTCGACGGCCCCGGGCAGGGCTCGGCACTGGTCCAGCAGGGCCTGACGCTGCGGGCGGACTCCACTCCCGCCGTGTCGGCCGCGGTGGACCTCCTCCTCGCGCGGCCGGGCACCGACCCGGACAGGGTCGTGCTGATCGGGCTCTCCCTCGGAGGGTTCCTCGCCCCGCGCGCCGCCGCCGACGAGCACCGCATCGCGGCCTGCGTCGCCGACTGCGGCTCGTTCGACCTGTACGCGGCGGCCCTGGAACGGATGCCCGCGAAGCTCGCTGCGGGGCTCCGCGACGGACGTCGCTGGGCCCGCTTCGTCGCCGGCCGGATCCTGCGCCTGCTCGCCGCGAAGCCCACCGCGGGCTGGGCGCTGCGCCGCGGCATGCTCGTCCACGGGGCACCGACTCCGCTGGCCTACCTCGACGCCCTGCGCGAGTACTCCCTGGCCGGGCACGCCGAGCGGATCACCTGCCCGACCTACGTCGCCAACGCCGAGGCCGACGACATCAGCGCATCCGCGCCGCAACTGGTCGCCGCGCTCCGGTGTCCGCACGCCTTCCGCACGTTCACCGTCGCCGAGGGCGCCGGCGACCACTGCGAGGGCGGGGCACGGACGCTCTTCCACGCCCGCGTCTTCGCGTGGCTGGACGAGGTGCTGCACCCGGTGGCGTGATCGGCGCGGTCACGGCTCTGCGAGCCCCGCAATGTCGGCCAGACGCAGCCGCCCGCCCTCCTGCCAGGCCCGTTCGTACACGGCGGGATCGAGCTGGTCGGCGGCCGCGGCCAGCAGCGCGGTCGTGTCGGGCAAGTTCGGCCACCGCATTCCCGCGCGCCGGTTCTGCTCGCGCGCCCCGGCGAGCACCCGGACGGCCATCTCGGCGTCGCCGCGCCGGGCGTGCAGACCGCCGACGAGCTCCATCAGCTGCGGGGCGTCCTGGGCGCCGAGCGCGAGGTGGCTGCGGGCTCCCCGCTCGGCCCACCCCAGCGCGCTCTCGACGTCGCCGGCCGCCACACAGACAGCGGTCGCGCTCGCGGCGCAGATCCACGCGGCGGCCCGGCTCCCCGCCCGCAGGGCCTCGATGTGCAGGTCGGTCGCGGCGTGCACGTGCTCGTCGACGGCGAGGGGCCGGGCCAGCAGTGTCGCCGCGCGGCTGAGGTACGCGTGGTGCGGGTCGCCGCTCCGTTCGGCGACGTCGACCGCGCGCACGGCCAGCTCCCGCATGAGGGCCGGGTCGCCCGACGGCCGGATGGGCGAGACCAGCGCGCCCATCCAGTCGCCGATGGCGACGAGGTCGTCGCCCGTCGCGTGGTCGGCGGCGGCGAGGAACGCCTCCACGTGCGGGCGGGCCCCGGACAGCGTGCCGGTCATTCCGTGCAGCGCGACGAGGGACGCGTGCAGCACCGCGGCGTCGATCGGGCGGGCGAGCGCGAGGTGCGCGGCCGCGGCGCGTAGCCACCGCGCGCCCTCCATCAGCTTCGCGCGGTAGTACCAGTAGTTGGTGAGACCCGCGACCAGCGCCGGACCGGCCCAGCTCGGCTGCTCGACGACCGTCCGCTGCAGCGCGGCGCGCAGCGCAGGCAGGTCGTCGTCGAGCGCGTTGTGGAAGGAGACCTCACCGGGCAGGCCGATCCGCGGCCTCCCGACCACCGCATCGACGAGGAACCGGTCCCGGCGCTCCGCCGCCCGCTCCGTGCCGTCCGCGCCCAGCGCGTGGGCGCCGTGCCCGCGGACGATGGCCAGTTGGGCGAACCGGGACGGGCCGCCCGGTCGTAGCGGCCTCTCGGGGATCAGCAACGACCGGTGCACCAGCCCCGCGACGACGTCCTCGACCTCGAGGGGGCGGGCGTCGACGAGCGCTGCGGCAAGGCCGAGCGTCGCCGGGCCCGGGACCACCGAGAGCGCGGCGTGCAGTTCCTGCTCCGGGCCGGTCAGCAGCCGGACGCTGCGGTCGACGGCGGTGCGGACCGTCTGCGGACCACCGTGACGGCGACCCACCGTGGCCAGCGCACTGGGATCGGAGCGGACCTGCTCGGCGATCTCGGGCAGGCTGAAGACGCGGCCGCGCGCGGCGGCCAGCTCGATCGCCAGCGGCACGCCGTCGACGGCGGCGCAGATCGCGGCGACCGTGGCGAGGTCGTCGCCGTCCATGCGGTGCTGCGGATCGGCTTCGGCGAAGCGCTGGACGAACAGCTGCACCGCGGGCGAGTCGGTGGCGCCGTCGACCGGCAGCGGCGAGAGCTCCGCCAGCTCCTCCCCGTCGATCGCGAGCGGCTCGCGGCTGGTGGCGAGCACCGCGAGCGCGCTGCCGGGCTCCCGGAGCTGCTCGACGAGCGCGGCCGCGGGGTCCAGGACGTGCTCGCAGTTGTCGAGCACGAGCAGCATCCGGCGGTCGCGCGTGGCCGCCCGCAGCGCCCCGACCGCGTCACCGCTGCCGTCGCCCGCCACCCCGAGCGCGGAGGTCACGGCAGCGGTGACCTGGGCGGCGTCGGGCGCGGAGGTCAGGTCGACGAACCACACCCCGCCGGGGAACCGCGCGGCGGTCCGCTCGGCCGTGGCGATCGCGAGGGTCGTCTTCCCGCAGCCGGCGCCGCCGACGACGGTGACGATCGCCGCCGGACGCAGCCGGCGCGCGATGTCCGCCACCTCGGCGTCGCGCCCGATGAGCTGCGACCGCCGCCGGGGCAGGTGCAGCTCGGGACCGCCCACCGCGAGGGTCGCGGGAGCCGTCGCCGGTACCGGGACGGCCGCGGTGACGGTTGCGGTGGTCGTCGCGATGCCGCCCTCCAGCACGAGCCGGTGCAGGCGGCGCAGTTCGGTACCGGGCTCGATGCCCAGCTCGTCGCGGAGGAGGCGATCGGCACGTCGGTAGGTGCGCAGCGCGTCCTGCACGTGGCCCAGCCGGGCGGCGGCGAGCATGTGCTGTTCCCAGGGCCGCTCGCGCAACGGCGCGGCGGCCAGCACCGGCTCCAGCTCGACCAGCGCGCGCTCGAGCTGCCCCTCCGCGATCAGGGCGTCGACCAGGGTCTCGGTCAGGCCGCCCGCGACCTCGTCGAGGCGGGCGACGGCGGCGGTCGCCCACTCCTCGTCGCTCCACGGCGCGAAGGGGCGACCGCGCCGGAGCGCGCGGGCGGACCTGGCCAGTGCCAGCGCGACGCCGGCCTCGCCGGCGTCGAGGTGCGTGCGCGCCTCGCGGGCCAGCCGGACGAACCGCACCGAGTCGACCTGCTCGCCGGTGACCGCCAGCCGGTACCCGCCTGCCTCGCTGACCAGCGGCCCGGCCGGGTCGCCCGCATGGCGGTCGGGCTCGAGGAACCGGCGCAGGCGCGACAGGTGCGAGTCGAGCGTGGAGCCCGACCGGGCCGTGCCCCGGTCGCTCCAGACGGCCTCCACGAGGCTGCCGATCTCCACCCGGTGACCCGGTTCGATCAGCAGGCGGGCCAGCAGCCTGCCCAGCACGGCACCGCCCGGAGCGCGGACCCCGTCCGACGACCCGACGGCGATCACTCCGAGATCGAGGAAGCGGAGATCGCCGGGCGTGGATGGTGCGGACGACAATCGGACCCTCTCCCCACAGCCCCCGCTCCTCCGCATTGTGCGTCGGCGGGCAGGGCGGCGACAGGTCCGGTCGTGTCCGTTCCGTCCGGCGTTCGGCGCAGCAGCAGCGCGCCGAGTGCCACGGCGAGCGCGAGGGCGACGGCGGCGACGCCGAATCCGAGTGCGATCGCGTCGGCGGTGCCGGTCCGGCCGGGCACGGCGTGCCCGACGGTCGCGACCACACTGCCCACGACGGCCACGCCCAGCGCGCCGCCGAGCTGTCGGACGGTCTGCACCACACCGGAGGCCTGGCTGCGCTCGTGGTCGGGGACGCGGCCCAGCGCGTCGGTGTTCGTGGGGGACAGGGTCAGCCCCAGCCCGGCGCCGACCAGCACCATCCCCGGGACCTGCCAGGCGTAGTCGAGCAGCGGGAGCGCAAGCAGCCAGGCGACGACTCCGGCCGTGCACGCCATCAGCCCGGCCAGCACGGGTGCACGGACACCGGACCGGTCGTACCAGCGCCCGCCCACCTGCGCGGCGAGGGTCAGCGGCAGGATCAGGGGGAGGGCGGCGAGGCCCGCTGACAACGGCCCCAGGCCGAGCACTTCCTGCAGGTACACCGAGCTGTAGACGACGAGCCCGAGCAGCCCGAACTGCACCAGCCCCATCACCGTGGCGTCGGCGGTGAAGCCGCGATCGGCGAACAGGCGCAGGTGGATCAGCGGATCGCCGGCGCGGAGCTGGCGCACGACGAACCACCCCAGCAGCGCGAGCCCGGCGCACGCCATCCACCCCGCGACCTGCTGCACACCCGTGGTGAGCAGCGCCAGCCCGGCGACGACGAGCAGGGCGTCACCGATGCGTACGTGCGACCCCGCGACCGGGCGGTCCGGCACCCCGGCCAGCGCCACCAGCGTCAGGGTCACCAGGCCGACGGGCACGTTCAGCAGGAACACCGTGCGCCACGAGGCGTACTCGGTGAGCAGGCCGCCGACCAGGGGACCGAGCGCGAGGAAGATCTGGCCGATGCCGGCGTAGAGGGCCATCACGCGGCCGCGCTGCCCCGCCGGGAAGGCCGAGAGCACGATCGCGGCCGAGACGGGCATCATCAGCGCAGCGCCCGCGCCCTGCAGAGAGCGGCACGCGATCAGCGACGCGCCGTCCCACGCGAGCGCGCAGCCTGCCGACGCCAGGAGGAAGACCGTGACGCCCGCGCGGACCGCCCGCACCCGACCGAGCACATCGGCGGCTTTGCCACCCAGACCGACCAGCGCGGCGATGGCCAGCACGTACGCGGCCACCACCCACTGCTGGGCGGACGGGGTGAGCGGCAGCTCGCGGGCCATCGTCGGCAGCGCCACGGCCACGACGGTCTGGTCGAGCATGATCATCGACAGCGACCCGGTCATGGCGACCAGGACGAGCCACGGCCTGCGGGTCACCGGTCCCGCCTCCGCAGCTTCCACCGGAGCATCGCGGCGACAGCGGGCAGCAGGGCCAGTCCCCGGGGCATGCCCTGGACCGGTGCCGGATTCGCCAGCGCGGGCCGCGCCCACGGCGCGGCGCCGCGGCCCGTCGGGCGGTAACCGATCTCGCGCAGCTGATTGACGCCGGCCATCGCGGTGAACATCGGGTTCGGGTTGGCGCCGACGACGCCCAGCTCGGTCATGGCGGTGGCGTAGCCGCCGGTGAACGCGTCGGGTCGGACGCGGCCGCCGTCCTTCGTGAGGGCCAGCGCGGCCTCTTGCAGACCGGTGACCTGGCCGAGCAGCCCTCCAGGTGCGCGGCTGCCTCCGTCGCGTCGCGGACGGCGAACGTGTGCCCGTCGGTGAGCAGCCGGACCTCGCCCTCCTCGACCATCGCGGCCGCGGCGGCCAGCGTGGTCTGGATCTTCAGCTGGTCGACGTCGGCCATCACGCCGCAGGGACCGTTACCCTCGTCCGACAGGTGCAGGACGCCGTTGTCGCGCAGGTGCACGACGACGTGCCCCGCGCAGTGGCCCTGGCTGCGCAGCACCCGTACCGCGCCGTCGGCGAAGGTCCAGCCGGTGAAGCGGGCCGAGCCGATGCGGATGCGCTCCAGCGGCCGCTCCTCGTAGACGCGGGTCGTCGCGCCGAACGGCCGCAGCGGCGAGAACAACGACGCCACCTTGTTCCCGGCCAGCGACGGCGGCGCGGGCAGCGGCGCCACGCCGGCGATCCGGGCGAACGAGGCGACCCAGTACGGTGCCGGGTCGCGCATCTGGTCGACGTCGCGGGCTGGCACCCAGTGCTCCACCGGCACACACAGCTCGTCGGCCAGGTCGTTGTTGCCCATGTGGTCGGGGTGGCCGTGCGTGGTCAGCACCAGTGCGCGCGTCCACGGTCCAACCCCCTGGGTTGCCGTGACCAGCGCGGCGCGGAACTCCTCCGTCACACCGGTGTCGATGACGACCAGGGTCTTGCCGCTGCGGTGCACGAGTGCGTTGGCGACGTCGGGCTGCCCGTGCGGCACGGCGAGCTCCTGGCCGAGGACGAGCAGGGTCCGGTCGTCGATGGTGGGGGTCTCGCCGAGTACGGCCTCGGTGCCCGCTGCCGCGCTCACGCCCGCACCCCGTTCGCGAGGCGCCGACCCGGCTGCCAGGAACGCTCGGCCCGGTGGACGGCCGCGACGCGGTGGACGGTCCAGCCGAGCGCCACGAGGCTGATCAGAGCGACGACACCGGTCCCGATCAGCGACGACGAGCTGTCCCACGCGGTGTGCAGGCCGACGGCAAGGGCAAACGCGCCGAGGAACTCGATCACCTTGCGCCTGGTCCACCCGGACTCCGCGGCGGCGAACAGCGCGCCGGCGGCGATGCCGGTCCATGCCATGTGCCCGGCGGGGCTCAGCACCCCGCGCAGCAGCAGGACATCGACGGTGTCGGTGATGCTGCCCTGCGACTGCAACATCGTCACGAAGGCGTAGCCCATCGTCTCCAGGGCCGCGAACCCGGCGCCGGCGGCGACACCGAGCAGCAGGCCGTCCGGCCCCGTGCGGAAGCGGCGCACGAGCACCAGAATTGCCACCGGCACCAGGAGCTTGGCCGTCTCCTCGATGAGGCCGATGCCGACGGTCGGCAGCACGCCGAGAGCGTGCTGGACGTCGTACTCCAGGGTGCCGGCGACTACGGTGCCGAGCACCCCTCCGAGCAGCGCGGAGAGCGCGACGGCCGAACCGGTGACGTCGTAGGACAGCCGACGGCCGTAGACGAAGGTGAGGAAGGCGACAGGCACGATCGCGGCGCCCAGCAGGATCGCCGAAGGGATGAAGTTGGGGTTCTGGGTCGCGACGAGCGTGCGCTCGACGACGACGAACAGAGCAGCACCGAGAGCGAGCACGGCGATCCAGCCGTGGCGGCGGAGGGTGTCGGACGGGGACGGGGACATAGCGGTCCTCTCGAGTCGTGGGCGGTGGAGGGGAACAGGGATCAGGCGACCGGTGCGGGCTCGTCCTCGCGCGCGTCGAACGCGCGGCGCAGGGCGGCCTCGTCGTCGTGTCCGAGGTTGGTGACGAGCAGGTCGGCGTGCGTGCCGGCGAAGGCGTCGGCGATGCGGTCGACCACGGCGTCGTGGGTCAACAGGAAGAGCGCGGACGTCCCGGGCACGATGCGGTCGCGGACCTGGCCGAGGAACTCGTCGGCGAGGCCGACGCGGGAGAGGCCGAACGCCGCGCCCGCCGCGGCGCCGAGGGCGGTACCGGCGAGCGGGAGCAGGAACAGCATCCCGAACAGCAGGCCCCAGAACGCGCCGGAGAGGGCCGAGGACCCGCTGCCACCGGCCTGGTAGGTGCGCGGGCGCCGCCGGTCGGCCGCCCAGGCGACGACCGACGCGTCGTCGACGACGACGAGGCGCTGCAGCTGCAGCCGCTCCAGCGTGCGCAGCGCCTTCTCCGCCGCGTCGGGGGTGTCGAACTTCCAGATGCTCAGGGTGGCCATGGCCGCCTCCGCTGTGGGGCGCGGTGGGTTCCGCGTCGATGGACAGACGGTGCAGGGGAGGACTGCAAGGCAGTTCCAACCGACTCCAACGGCCGTGGAGCCGGCTTGCAGGGAGCTTGGACGGCGGGGCGCGACGGTCTGTCCACCAGCCGCCCGACCGGGCGGCACCGAGCAGAGGAACCTCCGATGCGTCCCACCACCCTGCTGCTGTCCGCCTCGGCCGGCGCTCTGATCGCGTTCGGTGCCGTCACCGGCACCGCGTTCGCCACGACGCCCGCCCCCGTCCCGCCCAGCGGCTCCGTGAGCCCGGCGGTGCCGACCAGGCCGAGCGTCCAGGAGGCGGGCGCGGTGATGGTGTCGAGCGATCGGGCTGCTCCAGGCCAGACGGTGCGCATCTCCGGGTCCTGCCCGACGCCCGCCGCCGGCGCCCCGCAGCCCACCTTGACCTCGGTGACCTCGGAGGGCTTCCGCGGCCCGGAGACGTTCTCGAAGACCGACCCGTTCGCGTTCGACGGCTCGGCCGTCGTGGCGGATGCGCCCGGCAGCCACCAGGTGCTGCTGACCTGCAGCAACGGCACGGCCACCACGTCGTTCACTGTCACCGGCAGCACGGCGCCGACGGGTGGCGTGGCGCCGTCCACCCCGGCTGCCGGTGGTGGCGGCGGCGGTGCGCACGAGCGCACCGGCTCCGGCGACGGCGGCGTGGTCGTCGAGGAGTCGCAGCCCCAGGAGGAGAGCCTTCCGTGGGGCTGGATCGCGGCCGGCGGGCTGGTCGTGGCGGGTGCGGGGGCCGCTGCGGGGACCGCATACGTCCGGCGGCGCCCGACCGGCGCCGACGCCCCGACCGAGCGGACGCACGTCTGATCCGCACCGACGCAGGAGGAGGACGAACCATGGACGGCTACATCGAGGACCTGATGGCCACCCTGGCGGCGGCGGGCGAGCGGACGGTGCTGCACCACGCCGGCACCGACACCTCCGGTGCGGCCCTGCTGGCCCGGATCTGCCGCTACGCCCGCGCGCTCAGTCGGCCGCGAGGACCTGGTCGCGCTGCTCGCCCCGAACACCCCGGACGCGGTCGCCGTCCGGTACGCGTCGCACGTGATCGGGGCGGGGGCGGTGTTCCTCTCCGTCCCGCCCGATCCCGAGCGGCGGGAACGGCTCGTGGCGCAGATGGCGCCGCGCCTGCTGGTGGTCTTCCCGGAGACCGCCCACCTGGTGCCGGCCCGGGCCGACGCGCCGATCGCGGCCGTCGGCCCGGTCCCGGGCGTCCCGGAACGTCTCGACGTGCGTGCGGCCGGCCTCCCCGCCGCACCGCTACCCGTCCGGGCCCGGCCGGGTGACCTCGCCGTGGTGGTCTCGTCCGGCGGCACGACCGGCGTGCCCAAGGGCAGCCGTCGCGACTTCGCCGCCTACACCGCCGCGGTGCGGACGGCCCCCGCGCCGGACCGGCGGCAGCTCGCCAACGGCAAGCTCGCCTACCTGACGCAGATCCTGGTCGACCAGACCCTGCTTGGCGGCGGTCGCGTCGTCCTGCAGGACCACTACGAGCCGCTCGCCACGCTGGACGCGGTGGCGACGCACCGGATCACGCACCTGTTCCTCGTCGAGCCGCAGCTGGTCGAGCTGATGGACCACCCCGCGGTCGCCGACCACGACCTGAGCTCGCTGCGCGCGCTCACCCACATCGGGGCGGCGGCCGCGCCGGTGCTGCGGCGACGGGCCCGCGCCGCGCTCGAGTCCGGGACGGCCGGAATTGCCACGCGACGGCCACGCGTGCTCAGAACGCGGTGATCGCGGCACTCGATCTTCGTCGTGGAACGGGTCGTGGAACGAAACGACGGCGCACCGAGGGACAGGGTGAGGACGCCGAACCGTCTGACGTGCACCGATGGACTCGTCGAGCATGGCGGACACGCTGATCATATTTCTCGTAATGCGTAGGTCGTCAGTTCAATTCTGACAGGCGGCTCCATTTTCCCAGGTCAGCTGTTGCTGGCCTGGGCATGCCTGACCCGTACCTGGTTCCGTGGCCTCCAGTTCAGGTGTTCGCGCTGGTCAGAGACTTGTGGTGTGGCCTCTCCGTCCTTGTGGACGTTGACGATCGTCGGCGTCAGGTGTTGCCGATGAGCGACGCGTTCTGGAGATCCAGGCGCAGGCGGTCCGGTGGAAGGGTGGTCCGCTGGGGTCAGGGCCTCCTGGTCTCACGCTCCTGGTAATCGCGCGGTGAGAGGCCGTGGAAGCGGGTGAAGGCGGAGCTGAAGGTCGGGAGGTGGGCGTACCCGAGGCGGCGGGCGACGGCGCTGGGTTTGGCGACGCCGGCGAGCATGTCCCGGGCGATGCGCATGCGGGCGGCGTAGCACCACCGCGAGAAACTCATACCGGTCTGTTCGCGGAAGGCCCGGTGGATGGCGGCGGGCAGGTCGGGCCCTGATCCGCCGGACGTGCCGATGCGGCGCAGGTAGTCCATGGCGGCTCCCCGTGCCCGGGAGTCGGTCGGCATCGGTAGCGACAGCGCTCGCTGCGCGGCGACCTGGTCGGCGAACAGTTCGAGGACGTGGCTGGGGTCGTAGCCGTCCGGTCGCAACGGGGTGCGCGCGCTGATGGAGCAGAACATCAGGTAGTCGTCCCACTCGGGCGCGAACCGCACCTGCAGCGGCTCGGTCAGCCGCAGGTCACCGGCATCAGCGTCCCCGATCGGTAGCGAGATCGAGTCCTGGTGCACACCTGTGACGTGCTCCACGCCCGCAGGGATCCAGGTCGCGACGCCCCGGTCCCACTCGTGACGACGGTCGCCGACGTCCAGGTATCCGCTGCCGCGGTACGCCCAGCAGAGCACGTGGAATCCGTTGGCGTGCGACATCGTGCGAGTCGCGGGAAGTGGCCCCGGTGCGACCCTGCCTCCCCGCAGCATCGTCACGAGATCGTCGGCCTGACGCACGGCGGTCGCGCGCCGGGAGTGGTGGTCGCCGCCGGCAGGATGAGCGGAGAGCGTCCGGCTGAACTCGTGCGGGGTCGATCCGTACTGCTGCCGGAACGCGCGGGTGAATCCGTTGCGGCTGGCGAAGCCCACCCGCGCGGCCACCTGGTCGACGCCGAACCCGGCGGCCAGGAACTCGACGGCCGCGCTCAACCGGCAGCGCAGTCGCCACTGCTCGAAGGTCAGGCCGGTGTCGGCACGGAAGTCGCGGAGCAGGGTCCGCGGGCTGGACAGCACCCGCGCGGCCCACTCGTCGAGGCTGAGGTCCAGCGCGGGATTCCGCAGCAGCGCGTCGGCCACTTCCCGGGATCCGGCGGCTCTCGGCAGCACCGGCGGATCGACCGCGTCGGGCCGGGTGTCCGCGCTTCGCGGCGGCGGTCGCCGCCCGGAGCCGCGAAGAAGATCGACGAGTGCGTCCTGGGAGTAGCCGTGGCTGGTCAGCGGCGTGACCATGACTTTGAAGTGCTGGATCAGCCAGTCCTGCCAGCCGTCGGGAACCACGAACCGTCTCGGCTCGGACGCGGTCTCGGCGGCGAGACCTGGATGTGTCAACAGCGGGAAGGCGACCGTGCCCGGCTCGGTGACGACCGTCCAGCGGTTGCCGGGGCTCGCCGGTATCCAGACGCCCTCGCCCTCTGCGAGCCGGCACTCCGGGCTGTCCTCCACCCGGACGCATGCCGAGCCCGTGCGGACCCAGAGCAGGAGGTGCTCGGGCTGGTCCCACGATCCGCTCGACCGCACAGGAGGGATCGACGGCGGTCGGCTTGGGTCCATCAGGTCCTAACTATGTGGCGATCCACGCACACCGCGCGGGGTAAGGATTGCCTACCATCAGCGCCGCCGTCAGTCGAGAAGTGAAGGACTGTTCCCCGCATGCCGAAGACCTCACGCCGGATCACCGTGCGCCCCCTGACCTTGCGGGAGGTCGAGGTCACCCACGTGCAGGACCTGACGCCGGGGATGCGGCGGATCACGCTGGCCGGTGCGCAGCTGGGCGCGTTCACCTCGGCGAACGGCTTCGCCCAGCCGGCGTTCGACTCGACGGGTTTCGACGACGACATCCGCTTGGTGTTCCGCTACCCCGGCCAGGACCGGCCGGTGCTGCCGGTGCAGCAGGCGAAGGGCCTGGACCTGCCGAGGGATCCGCGGCCGTTGACGAGGCTCTACACCGTCCGTCGCTGGGCGCCCGAGACGGGCGAGCTGGACGTCGACGTCCTCAAGCATGGCATCGGCGTCGGCACCACCTGGGCGTACCGCGCCCAGGTCGGCGATCGCGTCCACTTCTTCGGCCCGAGCTCGTCGCGGGCGCTCCCGCAGGATGCGGACTGGCTGCTGGTCGCCGGGGACGACTCGACGATCCCCGCGATCGCCCGCCTGCTCGACGAGCTGCCCGAAGACGCGCGGGCGCAGGTGTTCATCGAGGTCGCCGAGGACGAGCACCGCCAGGAGCTGCGTGCGCTGCCCGGCGTCGAGGTGACCTGGCTCGTGCGCGCCGGCAGCGGAGACGGCACTGCGGCCGGGACGACCCGGCTCCTGGTCGATGCGGTCAGGAACTGTGCCTGGTGGGACGGCAGGCCGTTCGCCTGGATCGCCGGGGAACAGGCGTCGGTGCGCGACATCCGGCGTCATCTGGTCGAGGACCGGGGCGTGGCCAAGCAGGACATCGAGTTCAGCGGGTACTGGCGTCGCGGCGAGGTCGTCGCGCTGGAGACCGACGGGGCGGTGCCCGATCCCGCGAAGACACGGACCCCGATGGAGAAGCTCCACGACCTGACCGAGCTGATCGCACCGCTGGCGATCCGCACCGCCGTCGAGCTGGACCTTCCCGAGCTGATCTCCCGCGGCGTGACCGCCACGGCGGACCTGGCCGGCAAGGCGGGCGCCGACGAGCGGGCGCTGGGCAAGTTGCTGCGCTACCTGCAGACCCTGGACGTCCTGACCGAGACCGAGCCGGGCCACTACGACCTGACGTCGGTGGGCGAGGTCCTGACCGTCGACTTCATGGCGGACTTCCTGCACCCCGCCGGGGTGGCGGGGCGCGAGATGCTCGGCATCCGCGGGCTCACCGAGTCGATCCGCACCGGCCGGCCGGCCTACGCCTCGGTCGCCGGGCAGACCTACGCCGAGGTACGGACCGAACAGGACTACGAGGACCGCTACCTGGAACGGCTGGCGAAGTTCCAGGCCACGCTGGCCGAGCCGATCGCCTCCTCCGACATCCTCACCGGTGTCCGGCACCTGGTGCTCCACTCCGGCGGTGCGGGCGCCCAGGCCCGCGAGTTCGTCGCCGCCCACCCCGACCTGTGGATCACGCGCTGCCCGCGCTGCCCGCGCAGGCCGACTGGCTGCGCCGCGACCTGCCCGACACCATCCCCGACGAGCAGCAGCGCGCCCGGGTCGACGTCGTCGAGCAGTCCGTCTTCGAACCCGGCCCCGCCGCCGACGCCGTGTTCGTCATCCGCGCGTTCAAGAACCTGCCCGATGCCGATGCCGCCCATGCCCTGCGCCGAGCAGCCGAGAACCTCCTCCCCGGCGGCCGGGTCCTGCTGGTCGAGGACCTCTTCGACACCGACGACCTCGACGAGCACGACGGTGAAGCCGATCTGCTCGCCCTCACCGTGCACGGCTCGGGGCTGCGCACCGCCGCCGAGCTCGACGCCGTCATCGCCCGAGCAGGGCTCGAACGGGGCGTGCCGCACACCGTCGGCTGGGGCACCACGGTCCACGAACTGACGCCCACCCACCGCGACACGCACTGACCCTTCCCCCGAGAACGAAGAAGAGAAGCCATGACCCCTCTGCGACGACGCGGCGCAGCCCAGGCCGCCGCCCTGTCGATCACGGCCCTCGTCCTCACCGCGTGCGGCGGAGCCAGCACCGAGGCGCCCGCCGGCGGTGTCGCCGAGACCCGCACCGTGCAGGCCGGCAACGGTGCGATCGAGGTCCCGGTCGCGCCCCAGCGGGTCGCCACGCTCGGCAACACGACCCTGCCGTTCATCGACCTCGGCGGGAAACCGGTCGGCGTCACGGCGGAGTCGGACTCCGACGTCGCACTGTTGCCCGCGGACGCGCAGGCGAGGTACAAGGCGGCCACGATCCTCGCGCCCAGCGCCGACGAGGTCGACATGGAGAAGCTCGCCGGTCTGAAGCCGGACCTCATCCTGGTCCAGGTACCCGAGCCCGAGTTCGAGTCGATCAAGGCGCAGCTGACGGTGATCGCCCCGACGGTGTTCTTCGGCCTCGACACCGAGTGGAAGGGCCTCGCCGACGGAGTCGCGCAGGCCGGCAACGTCACCGGTGCGCTGAGCACGCAGAAGGCGGAGTTCGATCAGCGCCGTGCCGCGCTCAAGGAGAAGTACCGCGGGATCATCGAGCGCACCTCGTTCGTCGACGTCACCCGCTACTCGTCGTCCGATCCCGGGACGTTCGCCATCGCCGACATCGGGTGCTCCGAGATCGCCAGGGACGAGGTCGGCATGAACTTCCCCAAGGCTGCCGACGGCGCCGATCCCCTGGCCTGGACGGCCCTGCCGTTCGAGCAGATCGGTGCGCTGTCGAAGTACGACGCGATCACCTACCCCGTCGACGCCGCGGGCCGGCCGACGGAGCCCTTCGCGCCGGTGGTCGAGACCAACACCTGGAAGGCGCTGCCCGAGGTGAGCTCCGGCCACGCGCTCGGGGTCTTCTGCCCCGGCAACAACTCCTACGGATCCGTCATCCGGTACCTGGACTCGCTCGACCGCGCGCTGGCGACCCTCCCGGCCACGGAGTGACAGCACTCGCACTGCGGCAGGACGGTCCGGGCACCGTGACGGTGCCCGGACCGCGGCGTCGTCTGCTGGGCCTGGTCGTCGCGCTGGTGGTGCTGGCGGTCGTGCTGGTGCTGAGCGTCATGATCGGCTCGACGGCGATCGCGCCGTCCGTGGTGTGGGACGCGCTGGTCGGATCGTCGACCGGCATCGACCAGTTCGCGATCCGCGACTACCGGCTGCCGCGGACGGTCGTGGGCCTGGTCGTCGGCGTCGCACTCGGGGTGTCGGGCGCGTTGATCATGGCGCTCACCCGCAACCCCCTGGCCGATCCGGGCATCCTCGGCGTCCACGCAGGGGCGTCCTTCGCGGTGACGGTCGCGGTGGGTCTGCTCGGCGTGCGCGACGTCCACGGCTACCTGTGGTTCGCGTTCGTGGGAGCGCTGGTCGTCACGCTCATGGTGCTCGCACTCGGGTCGACGCGGCAGGGCTCCTCGCCGGTGGTCATGGTGCTCGCCGGGGTCTGCGTCGGTGCGGTGCTCGGGGGCGCCCGGGAGGCGCTCCAACTCACCAACCCGGACGCGTTCGATGTCGTTCGTTCCTGGAACGCCGGTTCGATCGTGGGCCGCCCGCTCGAGGTGGTGTGGCCGGTCCTACCGTTCTTCGCGGTGGCGCTCGTCCTGGCCGTCGCGGTGTCGGGTTCGCTCAACGCCATGGCTCTGGGTGACGAGATGGCGGTCGCCCAGGGCGTCCGCCTGGCGCGCACCCGCGTCCTCGCGATCATCGCGCTCACCCTGCTCGCAGGAGGTGCGACGGCCATCGCCGGACCGATCGCGTTCGTCGGGCTCATGGTGCCGCACGTGGCCCGCTGGATCGTCGGCCCGCACCAGCGCTGGATCTTCGCCTACAGCGCGGTGCTGGGTCCCGTCCTGCTGCTGGCCTCCGACGTCCTCGGCCGGCTCGTGATCCGGCCCGGCGAGATCCCGGTCGGGGTCGTCACCGCCTTCGTGGGCGCCCCCGTCCTCATCGTGCTGGCGCGCCGGAAGAAGGCGAGCGGACTGTGAGCACCGGCGTGTCGGCACGCTCGGCACCAACTCGCTCGACAGGCGGGGCGCCCGGGGAGCGGGTGGACTTCGGGCGGCGTGTGCTGACCGTGCGGCGGTGGGGGCTCGCCGTGCGGCTCGACCGGCGTTCGGTCGTCGTCTGCCTGGTCCTCGCGCTCGTGATCGCCTGCACGGCGGTGCTCGCGCTGATGACCGGCTCGTACCTGCTCAGTCCCGGGCAGGTGGTCTCCGCGCTGGCCGGCGGGCAGACCGGGCTGGTCCGCCACATCGTGGTCGAGTGGCGGCTGCCGCGGGTGGTCGCTGCGGTGGTGTTCGGGGCCGCGCTGGGGGTGAGCGGGGCGATCTTCCAGTCGATGTTGCGCAACCCGCTCGCGGACCCCGGCATCATCGGCTTCTCCCAGGGCTCCTACTCGGGCGCGTTGGTGGTGATCCTGGTCGCCAACGGCAACTACGTGCAGCTGGTCGGTGGGGCGGTGCTGGGCGGCATGGCCACCGC
This sequence comes from uncultured Actinomycetota bacterium, assembly GCA_963727745.1. Classification (GTDB taxonomy): domain Bacteria; phylum Actinomycetota; class Actinomycetes; order Mycobacteriales; family Pseudonocardiaceae; genus Pseudonocardia. The sequence continues at coordinate 313,623 of CAVSHL010000009.1, read as the reverse complement.
CGTCGCCGTGTACCTGCTCGCCTTCCGGCGAGGAGTGCTGGGCTTCCGGCTGATCATCATCGGCATCGGCGTCTCGGCCGTGCTGGACTCGCTGAACACCTGGCTGATCCTCAAGGCCGACCTGAAGCAGGCGATGGCCGCGGCGGCATGGGGCGCCGGGTCACTCAACGGCGTGTCCTGGAACCAGGTGGCCGTCGGCGGCGCATGCGGTCTCGTGCTCCTGCTGCTGGCGGGGATGTCGAGCCGGCCGATGCGACAGATGGAACTGGGTGACGATGCGGCCGCGTCCCAAGGGGTACGGGTCTCTCCGGCGCGTCTCGGCCTGGTCGTGGTGGGCGTGGCGCTGACGGCGACGGTCACGGCCGCGTCGGGGCCGATCGCGTTCATCTCCCTGGTCGCACCGCAGATCGCCCGCAGGCTCGCCCGCACCGCGGGGATCACCCTCGCACCCGCCGCCGTCGTGGGCGCACTGCTGTGCCTGTCGGCGGACTACGTCGCCCAGCACGTCATGGCCACCCCGCTCCCGGTGGGGCTCATCACCGTCGTGCTCGGCGGCGGCTACCTCGGTTGGCTGCTCTTCACCGAAGCCAGGAGACGCCTGTGAAGACTCTCTCCACCGCACGTCTCCGCGCGGAGTCGGTGACGATCGGCTACGACAAGCGCGTCATCTCCCACGAGCTGTCGGTGGTGATCCCCGACGAGTCGTTCACGGTCATCGTCGGCCCGAACGCGTGCGGCAAGTCCACCCTGCTGCGCGGGCTGTCCCGGCTGCTGCGGCCCTCGACCGGGCAGATCGTCCTCGACGGCGCGGACATCACCTCCTTCAAGACCAAGGAGGTGGCGCGGCGGGTCGGGCTGCTGCCGCAGACCTCGATCGCGCCCGACGGGATCACCGTGGCCGACCTGGTCGCCCGGGGCCGGTTCCCGCACCAGGGGTTCATCCGGCAGTGGACCGAGACCGACGAGCGGGCCGTGCTCGAGGCGATGCACCGCACCGGGGTCACCGACCTGTCCGGCCGCCCGGTGGACGAGCTGTCGGGTGGGCAGCGACAGCGGGTGTGGGTGGCGATGGCGCTCGCGCAGCACACCGACATCCTGCTGCTGGACGAGCCGACCACCTTCCTCGACATCGCCCACCAGATCGAGCTGATGGAGCTGTTCGCCGACCTGAACCACGTCGGCCACACCCTGGTCGCCGTGCTGCACGACCTGAACCAGGCCGCCCGCTACGGCACGCACCTGATCGCGATGAAGGACGGCGCCGTCGTCGCGGTGGGGACGCCGGCGGAGATCGTGACCGCCGAGCTCGTCGAGGAGGTCTTCGGGCTGCGCTGCCTCGTCGTGCCCGACCCGGTCACCGGCACACCACACGTGGTGCCGCTGGGCCGGGACCGGCCCTCGGGACAGTCGTGACGGGCGTGGCGGACGCCGAACCGACGCCGCTGTCTGCGGCGAACCGCAAGCTCCCGCCGGCGGTGCGGCCGTTCGCCGTCGGGCCGGAGACGACCCCCGGTCGGTTCGTGCTGCGCGTGATCGGATCGGTGCGGCGGCGCACCGTTCCGGCGATGCTGCTGGCGACCGTGTGGCAGGTGGGGGAGTCGGCGGTCCCGGTCGTGATGGGCCTCGCGATCGACCGGGCACTCGCGACCGGCGACGCGGGCCAGCTGGGGCTGTGGCTCGGTGTGCTGATCGCGCTGTACGTCGCGTTGACGGCGGCGGCCGGGCTCTCGCTGCGGCTGACCGTCTCCGCGGTCCAGCTGGTGCAGCACCGGTTGCGGGCCACCCTCTCCGCCGGGGTACTGCATCCCGCCGGCCCGGGCTCCCTCAGCGGAACAACCCGGGCACCGGACGGCGAGGTCGTGTCGGTCATGACCAACGACGTCGGACGCCTGTCCAACGGGGTGCTCCTCGCGATCATGCCGGTCGCGCGGATCGTCGCCATCGGGTTCATCGCCGCCTCGCTGCTGGTGACGCACTGGCTGCTCGGGCTCGTGGTGCTGGTCGGGGCGCCGGTGTCGGTCTGGCTGATGGGCCTGCTCAGCGAGCGGCTGTCCCGAGACACCCGCGAGTACCAGGGCCTGCTCGCCGCGACGGTCGGGCGGGCGACGGATCTGGTCGCCGGCTACCGGGTGCTCAAGGGTGTGGGCGCCGAGGCCGAGGCCACCACGCGCTACCGGCAGGCCAGCGGGGCGGCGCTGGTCGGCGCGGAGCGCAACGCCGGGCTGCTCGGACGGTTCCTCCTGGGCTCGGGCGTCGTCACCGGCGTGTTCGTCCTCGCGGTGACCGGACTGGCGGGCTGGTACGCCGTGAGCGGGCAGCTGAGCGTCGGCGGGCTGATCGCCGCCGTCGGCCTCACCCAGGCGTTGCTGCCGCAGGTGGAGGCGATCGCGCGGCTCTCCATCCCCAACCTCGCGGGCTCCCGCGCCTCCGCCGCCCGCCTGCTCGATGTCCTGCGAGATGCCGACGGGTCCGCACCGCCCGACCGGGGCCGGTCCCCGGCATCCACGTCGGCGGTGCCCACGCTGGAGGTGGTCGGTGCAGGCCTGCGCGTCGAGGTCGAGCCCGGTGAGCTCGTCGGGGTGCGCGCCGACGACCCGACCGCCGCACGCCTCGCCGAGGCCCTGCTCGATCCGGACGGCGACCGGGACGTCGAGGTACGGCTCGACGGACGCGCGGTGCAGGAGATGGGCCCGGCCGAGTACCGCTCCCGGGTCACCGTCGCGCCGCACCGGGTCACGCTGTTCACCGGCTCGATCCGCGACAACCTCACTCCCAGGAGCGCCGTGCCCGCCCCCGAGCGTCTGGACGCCGCGGTGCAGGCCGCGGCCTGCACCGACTTCGCCGCCGACCTCGACGCCCCCGTCGGCGAGAACGGCAACCGCCTCTCCGGCGGCCAGCGCCAACGGGTCGCGCTCGCGCGGGCCCTGGCGACCGATGCGCCGGTACTGGTGCTGCACGAACCGACCACCGCTGTCGACTCGGTGACCGAGCAGTCGATCGTGGGGAGCCTCGGCGTTTTTCGTGCCGGGCGCTCGACGCTGCTGATCACCTCCTCCCCGGCACTGCTGGCCGGCTGCGACCGCGTCGTGGACCTGCTCGCCGACGTGTCGGATCCCGACCGGGTGACGGCCACATGACCGGGACGACGACCGCGTTGCGCGTCGCGACCGGACGGGAGACGGCGCGCGAGGTGTGGCGCGCCGGCCGGGGGCTCCGGCTCCGCATCGCCGCCGTCGTCGTGGTGGGGGTCGCCGGCGCCGCCGTCGACCTGGCCGTTCCCGTGGCCATCGGGTTGCTCGTCGACCGGGTGCAGGCAGGCACCGCCGATCTCGGCACGGTCCTGATGCTCACGGCGGTCATGATGGGCGCGGCGGTCCTCGGTGCCGCCGGCGCGGCGGTGACGATCGTCCTGGCTACCCGCGTCTTCCACCGCATCCTGGCCGGCCTGCGGGAACGGCTCGTGGAGCGTGGCCTGACGCTCCCGCAGCACGTCGTCGAACGTGCCGGCACCGGGGATCTGATCTCCCGGTCCAGCGACGACGTCACCGCCGTGGCCGATGCCGCCCCCGCGGTGATCCCGGCGCTCACGGTCACCGCGTTCACCATCGTCGTGTCGCTCGCCGGGCTCGCGGCGCTGGAGTGGCCCTACGCCGCCGCGCTCGTCATCGTGCTGCCCGTGTACGCCCTCGCCCTGCGCTGGTACCTGCGCACCGGCCCGGCGGTGTACCGCGCCGAACGCGCGGCGATGAGCGCGCGCGCCCAGCAGATCGTCGAGTCCCAGCGCGGCTACGCGACCGTGCTCGGCTTCGGGCTCGCCGAGGAGCGGCACCACGCCGTGATGGCCGCCTCCTGGGACGTCGCGGTGCAGGCGCTGCGGGCCCGCACCGTGCAGAGCAGGTTCAACGTCCGGCTGAACCTGGGCGAGTGCCTGAGCCTGGCCGCCGTGCTCGTCGTCGGCTTCGTCCTCGTCGACACCGGAACCTCCACCGTCGGTGGCGCCACCACCGCCATGCTGCTCGTCCTGCGCCTGCTCGGGCCGGTCAACCAGCTGATGTTCGTCCTCGACACCCTCCAGTCCGCGCTCGCCTCGCTGAACCGCATGGTCGGCGTCGTCACCATCCCGGCCGACACGCACGACACAGCGCCCGGGGCGGGCAGCGCCGTGCGGCTCCGCGAGGTCGCGTTCCGGTACGACGACGGTGGCAACGACGGGGCCCCGCGGGTGCTCGACGGCGTGACCTTCGACATCGCCGCCGGCCAGCACGTCGCCGTCGTCGGCGCCTCCGGGGCGGGCAAGACCACGCTCGCGGCGGTGATCGCCGGCATCCGTCCGCCCGCGACCGGTTCGGTGACCCGCCCGGACCGCACCGCGGTCGTCACCCAGGAGGTCCACGTGTTCGCCGGGACCCTGCGCGACAACCTCACCCTCGCCGCCCCGTCGGCCACCGACGGCGACCTCCGCACGGCGCTCGACGCCACCAGCGCCACCGCGCTCCTCGACCTGGTTCCCGACGGCCTGGACACCCTCGTCGGCGTCGGCGGGTATCCACTCACCGACGCCCAGGCACAGCAGCTCGCCCTCGCCCGCCTGCTGCTCGCCGACCCGGAGCTGGCGATCCTCGACGAAGCGACCGCCGAAGCCGGCTCCACCCACGCCGGTCTGCTCGACCGAGCCGCCCAGGCCGCTCTCGAGGGCCGAACCGGATTGGTGATCGCCCACCGGCTCTCCCAGGCCGCCGCGTGTGACCGGGTCGTCGTCATGGAGCACGGGCGGATAGTCGAGGCCGGGACGCACGACGAGCTGGTCGCCGCGGGTGGTGTGTACGCCGGGCTCTGGGCCGCGTGGTGGGACGGGCAGCGGCTCGGCGGCGCGAACGGGTCGGGATGATGGTGTGCTTCTACGGCAACGCGGCTAGGAAGCGTGCGTCCGTCCCTTGCCGTCGCCTCGGACGAGGACTCCGTCGCTGATGAGGCGGTCGAGGTGGTTCAGCGAGCCAGCCGGAGAACGAGCCGAATCAAGCTGGGGCCACTCGCTGGCCGGCATCGATTGCACTCCTACTGACCGTGTGCGCCGGTGGACCAGCCAGCAGCTCGGAGAGCGCCGGCGTGATGCCCAGTGTGGTTCCTCAGACGGCGTGGGGGCGCCATGGCTCGTGCTCGTGCGCGAGCCACACTAGCTCGGGGCCGAGCGCATGCACCAGCAACTGGCCTTCGGTGTGCGGCTCGTCGAGCTCGCCGAACCACACCGCCACGTCCCCGCCGACGACGACCGGACGCCCGCCGGTCTCGACGACGACCATCTGCGAGCCGCGTGTGTGGCCCGGCGCCGGGACGAGTCGGAGCCCGGGAAGCAGCTCGAGCTCGCCGTCGACCGGCACGTACTGCACGCCGGGCGCCTCGACCCACTCGCGAATGTAGACGTCCTCGCCGCTGCGCGCGTCCTCGAGCTCACGACGTTGGACGTAGATCGGCTTGTCGGCGAAGAGGTGGTTGCCGCCGCAGTGGTCACCGTGCAGGTGTGTGTTGACGACGACGTCGATGCTGGCGAGATCGAAGTTCTGCTCGTTGAGCGGCCGGAGGCGGGGATCAAGGGCGGCCGCGACCGGATGCAGCTCCGTCATGCCGGTGTCGACCAGCACACGCGCCTCGGGATGGTCGATGACGTGCACGTAGATCGGCATCCGCTCGCCCTCGACGAGCAGGTCTGCGACGAAGATCGGTGTGACGGTGGTCGAGGTGGGGGCGTTCATCGCGCATCGTCCGCCGTGCTGGGCGTTGTGGTGGGTCGGTACCGCACGTTGACGACCGCGGTGGGCTCCTCGGAGTCGACGTGGTGGAGGTTGATCGGGGCTCCGCCGGGATTGTCGTAGAGCCGGATGCCCTCTCCGAGCAGCACCGGCAGGATGTGCAGATCGATCTCGTCGATCAGGCCCCGATCGAGGAGCTGGCGGCCGATCGTCGGTGAGAAGACCTCGACGTTCTTGCCACCTGCTGCTTCCAGCGCGATCTGCACGGCCTCCTCGACCGGGCAGCTCAGGATCGTGATGTCCGCCGAGGGACGTGCATCCTCGGGATGGTGGGTGAGCACGAAGATCGAGCCCGTCCACGCGCTGCCGTAGGGACGGGAGTCACCGATGGCGCTGTCGTAGCCGCTGCGCCCGGTCAGCACGGCACCCGTGGTCTCGATGTACTCGCTCTCCAAGCCGGCGCGGGAGGAGCCGACCATCCAGTCCATCTCGTGGTTCGGTCCGGCGACGAAGCCGTCCAGCGACATCGCGAAGTGCCAGAGCACCTTCGCGTCTGCGGTCTGCGGTGTCGTGTCGATCATCGTGGTCTCCGTCGATCTTCGTCGGCGTGGTTCGATCGGTTGTTGCGCTGTGCAGAGCGCTGCAGAGCGCGTGTCAGGTCGGCAGGTCCGGCGACCTCACGGTTGCTCCGTCGAACGTCAGGGGGCGTACTTCGATCGGTCCGCTGCACGCCTGGGCGCACTTCTCGGCCCAGGCCAGTGCCGTGTCGAGATCGGGGACGCTGATCACCCAGAGCCCGCCGATCTGTTCTTTCGTCTCGGCGAAGGGGCCGTCGGTCATGGTGGTGGAGCCGTTCTGCACCCGGACGACGGTGGAGTTGTCCGACGGTTGCAGCCCGGCGGCGAAGACCCAGATCCCGGCGGCCACCATCTCGGCGTCGACCTGTGCGACCTGGTCGTAGAAACCCTGGAGGACCTCCGGGGTGGGCAGGGGCAGGCTCTCGTCGTTCTGGATGGCCAGCAGGTACTGCATGGGTGGATCGCTCCTCTGTTCGATGTCGACGTCAGGTCTGCAGGCGGCGGGCCACTGCGGGGATGACGATCGCAGCGGCGACCAGGTGCGTCATCATCATCAGCACTTCGTGGAAGTGTCGGCGTCGACGAGCACGTCCGGTACCAGCGACAGCACGGTCAGCGCGACCGTGGTGCGGACCCACACGGTGCGCGGGCGGCCGGCCAACCGGCGCAGCACCAGCGCGGTGACCAGGCCGGACGTGCGCAAAGTGACCGGCGGTTACCGGCCCTCCCGGATCGCACGGTGGGCGATCGGCACTCTCCCCGGTGATTCCGGCAAGGCCGCGTCTTGTTGACGGGTCAGCCGGTGATTGCGGCCGCGATGGCCTGTCGGGCGAGCTGGAATGCAGTCCATTGCTTCGGCTGGCCCGGCCGCCGCGCAACGCGCCCTGCGCGCCCCTGCCGTTCGCCACCACGGAGTCGCCGACCGCTCCGCCGGAGCTCGCGCTGCCGGCGGTTCCACCGGCGGCGCCGAGCGATCCTGCGCCGCCCGCCACACCGAGCGCGAGCACTCCGCCGAGGACGACGGTCCATCCTCGGTGCTTGCGACCGAACGTTCCATCGTCGTTGCGTGGCTGCCGCACTCCTGACGCCCCCGGGTCCGTGTGCCGACGCTCCTGGTGCTCGCCGCGGGCGACGCCGGCCGGAGCGTGGATGTGACGGTAGGCAGCTGCGGCGATCCGATGGGTCGTTCCAGATCAGGTCGCCCGGACAGACCAGCGTGACGACGATGCGGGCCCGTCAGATCTGGAGCTGACGGGTGATGCTGGGGTCGGTGATGGCGGTGTCGTCGGCCAGCAGGAAGGCCTTCGACAGAATGAGCGCGAGCTTGCCGTTGTCCTCCTCGAACGGGAGGAACAGCCGCCCGGACACGTCAGGGCTTCGCTCCGGCACGATGCACAGGTAGGTGTCGGCCGGGCTCATCAGGATGTTGGTCGAGCCGAGGTGGATGCGGTAATCACGGATGTTGCCGTGCACCACGAGGAAGCGGTCGGTCAGCTCGATCCGGTCGGCGATCCTGGTGCGCGGCAGCAGGCGCTGCAACGCCTCGCGCCGCATCTCGGCCGATTCGGTCAGCTCACCGAAGCTGACGCGGTTCCAGTAGTCGTGATGGCGGTCGGTGCCGCGGTCGAGCCAGTTCGGGTCCGACGCGATCGAGGTGACCCCGACGAAGAGATCGACGTCGCGCATGGCCTCGCTGAACACGAGTGTGGGCACGTCGGAGAGCGCGGCCGGCTCCCAACGGGAGCGGACACCTGCGCCTTCGCGGCGTTCGAACCGGACCTGATCGGTACTGCAGAGCGACGGTGTGCCGTAGCCGTCGGCGTCGTTCTCCACGAGCTCGTAGAAGAACGACGCCCGCCAGCCCGCCTCGCCGAACTCCTTCGTGGCGATGCCTTCGTACCCGCCATCCCAGTACCCGAGGTGGTTGCCGCTCCAGCCCCTCGTGCGGATCAGCGCGCCGGCCTGTGGGTACCGCAGCACGTGCGCGGCGAACCGGTTGGAGTACGTCGAGGTGCGCTCCTCCGCGGGTGTGAGCAGGTAGAGCTCCCGGAACGCCTGCTTGAAGGGCTGCCGGAACTGGTTGTCGGCAAGATGAGCCCGCCACGCCTGCACCTCGGCGAGCGGGACGTGCACCGGATGCCAGATACGGACCTTGTCGCCGGCGCCGACCGGGAACGCCTGCCCCGTGTGGCACCGCAGCGTCCACGCGTCGCCGGCGCGTTCCGGAAGCCCCGAGACCCAGTCGTTGCCGCGCGCGAGCTGCCAGATCAGGCATCGGGCGTACACGCCGACGATCGGGTGGCCCGCGTAGTGGGTGGCCCAGTCCGAACCGGTCCACGTCCGCTCGGTCGCGAGAAGGTCTTCCAGCCTCGTGCGCTGGGTCGAGGCAGCCTTCTTGACCTCCTTCGCGACCGCGCGCAGCTCGGCCAGTCGGTCCTGGTGGGCATCCTTGATCGCGGCGGGGACGGCGGCCCGTTCCTTGCCGGACGCGTCGCACCACCGGATCGCCAGCTTGGTCACCGCTGCTGCGGTGTCGAGCCGGAGCACGGCGGTGTGCTCGCCGACCGGGACTCGTCCGCACCCCTCGGCGTCGAGGCCGAATGTCGGAACGGCACGTTCGAGCAACTGCCCCGGTGTCAGACCGGCAACCGCGGCGGTGTTCTCCAGGGCCGTGTCGACGTACCGGCGGACGACCTTGTTCTGCACCTTCGCCCGGACGCGGCTCAGCTGCGCCACCACGTCGACCGGGTCGGCAGTGCCCGCTGCGGCCAGCTCGGCCAGCGCGGCGACCGCGGAGTTCGCCACCGGTGCGCAGCGTGTTTCCCCGCCGGAGCCACCGAAGCCTTCGCCCGCACGGACCGCGGCGTCACCGAGCAGCGACGTCACCCACGGATCCGCAGCACCGGCCACCACCCACACCGCTGCGCGGACGATCGCCGCGGTGTCGGAGTGGACGAACGACCAGGTGGTGTACGTCTCGCCGTACATCTCTTCCGTGCCACGCACCTCCTGGTGCTCCACGAACCGCGCGACCAGCATCCGGGCCACCTCGACAGCGGGTGCCTCGGCCGCCACCCCGGCCATCGCGCTCCGCCACGCCTTCTTCGGGCTGACACCCTGCCCGTAGCTGTCGAGGTGGCGCAGCACCGCTGCGGCCGCAGGCTCACCCACTGCCTCGATCAGTGCGGTGCGCGCCGCGGGCCCGTAGGTGTCGCCGTCGTGCAGGATCGATGGCGGGATGCCGACTGCGCCTTGTTCGGTGAGCAGCAGTGAACGCAGCCTGCGCAGTGTGCGCCGATGATCCGCCGGATCCCACCAGCCCTCGGGGCGGCCCTGCACCTGCACGACCAATCGCTCGACGACCTGCTGGATCGGTCCGCGATCAGCCTCCAGGAGGCGTTCGGCAGCGGCGAGCGGCACCCGCAGCAGCGCGGACGCATAGTCCTGCCATTGCCCGTCGACCAGCCGCAGCACCTGTTCGAGCAGCCATCGCACGTCGTCGGGAGCCCACCCGAGCCGGCGTCTGGCCAGCACGGTGAGCACTTCAGCAGGCTGCGAGTTGTAGAAGTGGGCCCTGAGGCGGGTCCGAGCATCTGGCAGGCCGAGTGCCGCGAGCACCAGCACAGCGGCTGCCCTGCGCTGCGCGTCGTCCGCGGTCGTCAGCTGCTCCTGGACGGCGGCGGCGCCGCGACTCACCAGCTCGGCGCACCACTCCTCGTGGCCGCGCACCCGATCGTGCAGCTGCTGCGGGACACCGGTCGCGGAGAGCAGCTCGGCCGCGGTGGCGGGCACGTTCTCGCCGCCCTTGAACAGGTTCGTGAGAAGAAGCAAGCCTCAGCCCCCACGAGCGGGGTGAGCCGGACGAAGGCGACGTGCGTCTCCGGTGCCAACTCGACGAGCTCGTCGAGGCTCTCGGCCTGGCGGTCGCCGATCAGTACGAAGAAGCCGTTGCGGGCGAAGGCGGCCTCGGCGATGTCGGCCTGCTTCTCCCAGTCGAGCCGCCGTGGCGAGCGCAGGACGTAACCGTTCGCCGTGGCCTCGGCGTCCGTCGGCTGGATGAGCCCGCGGAAGGTGCTCGTCCGCTGCGCGTTGTGCTTCGCAACCTCTTCGCGAACGCGCAGCCGCACCAGCTCTCGCACGGTGATGTTGCTCGGCACGTCCGGCAACGTGATCGTGCCGACGATCCGGCCGGTCGCCGTCTCGTCGTGGATCGTGAACCCGGTCATCCTCGTCCCCCCGGTCGAACTACTCGGGCGGACCGTATCGGCGTCCACCGACAGCCCCGCTCGTCGGCGTGCACGGGTCGGCCCGCCGAAAGACGACTGAGTCGATCAGGCGCCCCACGGCTGGGCCTGCGGACCGGATCCCGGTGGTCCGGGCAGCGGAGTCGCCTGGCCAAACCCGGGCGGAGCCGGCGCCACGCGCGTCGGGGTGACCGGCACCAGCAGCAGCCCGATCGAGGCGAGTGCGACGACCGCGGCGACCAGCAGGAGCCATGCCCCCGCACCGGGCGCGGCGATGACGTCGGGGCCGGACCTGGCCAGGACCTCGGCATTGCGCATGGCAGCCGCGAGGTCGATCCAGACGTGGGCACTGATGCCCACGAGTACGGCGCAGGAGACGGTCCCGAGCGACCGCGCCCAGGCGGAGATCTCGGATCGGCGGGCACGCAGCAGCACGAGCGCGGCGACGAGTGCCAGCGCCGCGCCGGCGCCCAGCGCGATCCACAGTGGCGGCGCGGTGCGGAAGGGGGCGACGATCGGGACGTCGAACCCGTTCTCCGCGCCGGTCGCGATGCCGGTGGGCGTCAACGGGGAGCCCGTGTACACACCCCGGCCGACGATGAGCGGCATGATGCTGCCTCCGACCGCCAGGGCCGCCACCAGTACCAGTAGGGCGGCGCTGATCTGGTGGCGGCGCGGTCGCACCCCGCTCACGCGGATGGCAGGACCCCAGGAGGTGAGCACGACGGCCACCAGCGTGGCCACTGACGCGGCCAGGATCAGCTGAGCACCAGCCCCGATGTGCATCGTCTGCCAGATGCTGCCGGCATCGCTCGCGTCGCGGATCTCGGAGTTCACGTCGAGCGCGATCGAGGCCGCGCCGCCTGCCAGCAGGCCGCCGGTGAGCGCTGCCAGGCCTGCGCCGATGCCCGTGTGGGGTGGCCGTCTGCTCGAGCCGAGCAGGTGAACGCCGACGATCAGCGCGAGGCCCGCGGACAGCAGAACAGGTGCGCCCACCAGTGGGGCTGCCGCGATCCGGTCGGCCGGGAACCCCATCATGCCGTCCCGGTACATCCACGAGATCACGAACTGCATCCACGCGGAGTCGGCGTTGCCTGCGTCGACGCCCATGAACGCCCACCGCCAGCCGGTGCGGAGCTGGGTCATCACGAAGCCGTCCGGCGTCGGCGGCGACGCGTAGATGACGAGTGGGCCGGACGCGCCGACGGCAGCCAGACCCGAGGCCACGATCAGCAACCCGGCGGCGGTCAGCCGCTTCGCCCTCCCGGTTGCTGGCGGTACGGCAGCAGAATTCCAGTGGCCCCCCGACACCTGATCACCCTCCCACACCCGAGCCAGGCGGTGGCGGTCATTCCGGCCAGGCCGATCCGATGATGACGTCCACGAAGTCGGTACGGGTGAAGCCGGGCTCGAAGTGGGCGAGGACGTCGTCGTTCATGGTGCCGAAGGTGGTGTCAGGGCGGTCCTTCATCCCGTCGTGGAAGGCACGCAGGATCGAGTTCTTGAAGTCCGGTCGGGGATGGGCGGCGACGACGGCGACGATGTCCGCGGAGGCGATCTGGTCGAGGTCCATGCCCAGCACGTCGGTCTCGACGCCGAGGCTGACCAGCGCCGTCTCCGGTTCGAGGTGGTTCGGGATGCCCGGGGTGGTGTGCAGCGCGATGCCCAGCCAGACCGCGCGGGCGTCGGCGTCGCTGCGGCCGTGCCGGAGCAGGAAGTCCCGGGCGAGGTCGGCCCCGTCGACCTCGAAGCGCTGCTCGGTGCGGCGGTAGCGCTGGGTCAGGCCGAGGTCGTGGAACATCGCGCCGACGTAGAGCAGTTCCGGGTCGGCCTCGATGGAGCGGGCGCGGCCCTTGAGGCTCGCGAAGAGGAACACCCGCCGGGAGTGGTCGAAAAGCAATGACGTGGCCGCCTCGCGCACGAGCTCCGTGGCCGCGTGGGCCAGGTCGGTGTCGGGGATGTCGACCCCGGCGATCGTCTCTGTCATGTCCCCGAGCGTGCTCGCGCCGTCGGGCTGCGGCCCCGCTGCGGCGGTCATACTTCCCTCGATTACGGACAACCGCTCACGGACGGCGCGAGGAGGCATCGCGTGCACCGCATCGGCATCGTGGTGTTCGACGGCGTGAAGCTGCTCGACGTCGCCGGGCCCAGCGAGGTGTTCAGCGAGGCGAACCGGATGGGCGGCCGGTACGTGCTGACGCTGTGCTCGGTGGGCGGCGGCTCGGTCTCGTCCTCCACCGGCATGACGATCCCGGCCGATGCCGACGCCACCGATCCGCGGCTGCGTTTCGACACGCTGCTGGTGATGGGCGGGGACATCTTCCCGGCCCATCCGGTCGACCCGGCGCTGCGCGACGCCGTCCAGGATATGGCGGGCCGATCGGGCCGGGTCTGCTCGATCTGCACCGGAGCGTTCGTCCTCGCGGCCGCCGGGCTGCTCGACGGCCGCCGCGCCACCACCCACTGGCGCCACACCGACGTCCTGCGCCGGGGTTACCCGCAGATCGCCGTCGAGCCCGACGCGATCTTCGTCCGGGACGGCACCACGTTCACCTCGGCGGGGGTGACGGCCGGGATCGATCTCGCGCTGGCGCTGCTCGAGGACGATCACGGCGAGCAGTTGGCCCGGCAGGTCGCGCAGTCGCTGGTGGTGTTCCTGCAGCGGCCCGGTGGGCAGTCGCAGTTCTCGCCCACGCTGAGCGGTCCGCGCCCGCGCACGACCGCGCTGCGGTCGGTGTTCGACGCCGTGGCCGCCGACCCGGCCGCCGATCACTCCACGCCGAAGCTGGCCCAGACCAGGTAGGTGCTGTCGACGTCGCGCCAGGCCGTGGTGGTGAGCGGCTGGGCGAAGGACGCGATGGACTGCGGGCGGAGCCGCTCGGTGTATCCGGCGCTCAGCTCGGCCGGTAGGTCGCCGTAGAACACGCGTTGCGGGTCGGCGGCCTCGATGGTTCCCGCGGTGTGGTCGATGTCGAGCCAGTCCACCGGTCCGCCGACCGCGTCGATGAGGCTCTCCCCGACGTCGAGCATGAAGGCGCACAGGTAGACGAGGTGCCGCACCGCCGGCAGCTCGGCAGCCGCCTCGCTGATCACGATCCCGCCGTACGAGTGGCCGACCAGGACGGTCTCGCGGTCCTGGGCGAGGACGAGGTCCCGCACCGCTCGCACGTCGTCGTGGAGATACCCGCCGAGGTGGGTGCTCGGGAGGTCCAACGTGACGGTCTCGACGTCGAGGGAACCCAGGACAGGCACGATCGGGTCCCACATCCACGAGCCGTGCCACGCGCCGTGCACCAGTACCGCGAGTCCGGTGCTCATGCCGCGGCCTGCTCGGACGCGAGGGCGGCAGCGACGCGGGTGACCCGTTCGCCCTGGTAGCGGACCGCCGCCAAGGCCGTGTCGCCCACCGGGTCCTGGGCGCCTTCCTTCTCGGCGCCCGTGGCGATCTCCTGTGCGAGCTCGTGCGTGGTGCCGGTGGCGGAGTAGTGGACGACAGCGACTCTGGTGGTGCGGGACATGTTCACCTTCGGGGTCGGGAATCAGGCAGGGAGGCGGGAGCGAAGGTAAGCGCCGGAACAGTTACAGTCAATTTCTGTAACGTAACCAAGCTCGACGACTGCCCTGCGCTGCAGGTTCGGGCGCCTCAGTCGTGGACGGCGATGCCCGGCCAGAGTGCAGCTGCGACCCGGTCGGCGAGCGTGCTGCGATCGTCGTGCTCGTTGCGCAGGAAGGCCGCGTAGTAGCTGCCGAAGCACAGGGTGGCGATGGTGTGCCGGTCGACGTCGGGCCGGACGGCGCCCCGGTCCTGCAGCCCGGCGAGCGTCTGCTCGACCATGCCGACGCGGGGTTCGACGGCGTGTTCCACGACGACGGCCAGCAGCTCGGGGGTGCGGAGGGTCTCGCCCATGAAGTTGCCCATGAGCACCATGGCGTCCGGGTTGAAGTAGCACGGGTCGACGCGGCGAACGGCCTCGGTGAAGGCGTCGAAGGGATCCAGCCGGTCGAGGTCGAGGTCGGAGTAGGTGCCGCGCTGGGCGCGGAAACCCCAGTCCAGGGCGTCGATGGTGAGTTCGAGCTTGCCCGGCCACCGCCGGTAGATCGTGGGGCGGGAGACACCGGCGTCGGCGGCGATGTCGCCGACCGCCATGGCGGAGTAGCCGTCGAGGACCAGGCGGCGACGGGTGGCCACGACGATCGCCTCGTCCAGGGCGGGATCTCGGGGTCGTCCGCCACGGGAGGGCCCCGGGCTCGCGTCCGCGGCCGGCTCGCCTGCCTTCGTCATCACGCCATTCTCGGCCATCGTCGACCGGCTCTCGCGATGGGCGGAACGAGACGCGTTAAGTTACGTGCATTGACTGTAACGTAACCAACGCCTATCGTCCCTACGACCCAGCAGCCAGCAGAAGGGGGGACCGCCATGGTCGCCACCGTCGAGGACCTGATCGACCGCAGCGTCCCGTTCCTGGAGTCGATCAAGAACCGGACCGCCGGAGAATCGCTCGACGTCTGGCTCAACGCGACCCATGGGCCCGGTACCGAGCTGTGGGACGACCTGGCGGCGATCATCAAGGACGGTGTCGCCGAAGGATGGGCCGCCACCACCGAGGTCGACGGCCCCCGCTACCGGCGCAGCCGCATCGCCGAACCGTCCGCGCGGCTGGGGTACTTCAGCATCACCGCGGTCTACATGAACAGCGTCCCGGTCTACCGCGGCCAGTACCACCAGCACCCCTACGGCGAGCTCAACATGGTGGTGCCGCTTGACGAGGGCGCGCAGCTGGGCGGGCCACGGGGTTGGCAGGGCGCAGGCTGGACGGCTCCGGGGCCGGGGAGCCATCACTACCCAGAGGTCAGGGGCGGCGCCGTGATCGCGCTGTTCTACCTGCCGGCGGGTCGGATCTCCTACGACATCACGGCGCCGGACGCGAGCTGACCCACTGATGTCGAATCCCGCACGGACCGTCGAGGAAGCTCTGTGCACGCGCCGCAGCGTGCGGGCCTTTCTGCCGACGCCCGTCCCGCGATCGGTGATCGAGCGTCTGCTGGCGATGGCCTCGCTCTCGGCCAGCAACTCGAACTGCCAGCCGTGGCGGGTCCACGTCGTCACCGGCGAGGCGAAGCGGCAGCTCGCCATGGACCTGTGGGCGGCACTGGAAGCCGGTGACCGCGTGCCGGACACCGAGTACCCGTACCAACCGGATGCGGACGCGTGGTCCGAGCCCTACCGGAGCCGCCGGATGGCCTTCGGCGACGGGCTCTACCGGGAGGCCCTCGGCATCGTGGCCTCGGACTCGACGGGGAGGCTCGGGCACCACCGCCGCAACTACGAGTTCTTCGGGGCGCCGGTGGGGATCGTCCTCACAGTCAGCAGGCACCCGCTCGCGAGCGCGCTCGTCGATGCGGGCCTGTTCCTGCAGGCGCTCATGCTCGCGGCCCGGCAGCTCGGCCTCGACACCTGCCCTCAGGCGTCGTTCATCGACTTCTACCCCGTGCTGCGCATGCACCTGCAGATACCCGACGACGACGTCATCGTCTGCGGGCTCGCGCTGGGTCACGCCGACGACGATCACCCGGTCAGCAGGCTGCGAACCACGCGGGAGCCGGTCAGCGCCTTCGCGACCTTCTACGGCGATCGTGCGGCGGCGTCGCTGACAGCGGACAGGAAGTGACCGCTGTGGACGGCAGAGTCGTGTCCGTACCGTTGCCGTGGAACATGGAGGTCGCCCGATGTACGCACCCGCCCAGCACGACGAGGTCACCGGTCTGCTCAACTACGTCGACGAGCAGCTCACGGCCATCCGTGCTGCAGCGTTCGGCCTGACCGATGAGCAGGCGCGCGAGACGCCGTGCCGGAGTGCGCTGTCGGTCGGGGGCATCATCAAGCACGCGGCCTACGTCATGCGGGGCGCGCTGGAGCGGCTGCAGACCGAGGTCACCGAGCAGCCGGTCGATCCGGTGGCGTACGCGGCGTTCGCCGACAGCTTCACCGTGCGCGACGACGAGTCGGTGGCCGGGACGATCGAGGACTTCGACCGGGTGCGGGCGCAACTGCTGACCGCGGTGGCCGCGACCGATCCGGCAGGCGACACGGTGGCGCCGCCCGCGCCGTGGCACGGGATCTTCGACGCTCGCCCCATCCACGCCCGCTACTACCTGGTGCACCTGGTCGAGGAGTGTGCCCGGCACGCGGGGCACGCCGACATCATCCGCGAGCAGATCGACGGCGAGGCGGTGCCGAGGCTGGTGCTCACCCTGGCCGGGGCGAGCAGCAACGACTTCTTCCAGCCGTATCGGCCGGTCCCGGGCACCCTCCTGGCGTGAGGTGGTCTGCGCCGTTCGTGCGCGACAATCGCCTGGTGGAGCAGCGGCTCGAGCACGTGGTGTTGGCCGACGGCACCGCGGTGTCGTACGCCACGGCCGGTACCGGCAGGCCGCTGGTCTACGTGATGGGTTGGCTCACGCATCTCCGGCTGAGCTGGGAGTCGCCGCCCGAGCGGGCGCTATACGAGGCGTTGGCGCAGGGTTGTCGACTCGTGCGCTACGACCGCGCCGGTTGCGGGCTGTCGGCGGCCACGGACCGCCCGCCGTCGTTGGAGTTCGAGCTCGAGCAACTGGCCGCGGTCGCAGCGACGTTGGACGAGCCGTTCGACCTTATGGGCACGTCGATGGGGGCTGCGGTGGCCGTCGCCTGGACGGCGGCCCACCCCGACACGGTGCGCCGGCTGGTGCTCTACGGTGGCTGGGCGCGTGGCGACGACCTGTCCCCGCCGGCCGTGCGGGATCACGTGCTGGGGCTGGTCGAGGCCCACTGGGGGCTCGGCTCGGACGTGCTGACCGACATCTTCGCCCCCGACGCCGATCCTTCGATGCGCGCCGACCTCGCGCGGTACCAGCGCGCGTGCTCGAGCGCCGCGACCGCCCGTGCGCTGCTGGCACTGAGCTACGAGCTCGACGTCTGCGAGCGCCTCGGTCACGTGCGGGCGCCGACACTGGTGGTGCACCGCACCGGCGACCGCGCCGCGCCCGTCGCACAGGCCGAAGCGCTCGCCGGCGGCATCAGCGACGCCCAGCTGGTGCTGCTGCCCGGCCGGTCGCACATGCCGTACGCGGGTGACCGGGACGAGCTGGTGCGCGTGGTGCGCCGGTTCCTCGGTCTGCCCGTCCCGCGGCGCCGCGCCGACGGGTTGACGGTGCGCCAGCGCGAGGTGGCGGACCTGGTGAGCCAGGGATGCACGAACCGTCAGATCGCGACGCGTCTTGGCATCGACGAGCGCTCGGCAGAGGGGCACGTGGAACGGATCCGCATACGCCTGGGGTTCCGGTCCCGCGCCCAGATCGCCGCGTGGTTCAGCACGCGACGCGATCAGTGGACAGTGGGGTAGTTCCACGCCTGACACGTCGACGGCGTCGGCGCACAGTGCTCGTGTGATCGACGAGAACACTGCAACAGATCCGGCGACCGGCTTCGAGGTGCACGGCGGGCGGGGGCGCTTCAACGCCGCGTTCTTCGGTGTGATGGGCCCCTACATCGAGTGGAACGTGCGCCGGCACAAGCGGCGCGTGTTCGCCGACCTGCCCCGGACTGTCGTCGAGCTGGGCTCAGGGGTGGGGGCCAACCTCCGCTACCTGCCGCCGGGATCGACGCTCGTCGCCATCGAACCCAACATCCACATGCACCAGCGGCTGCGGGCCGCCGCCGCGCGCCGCGACGTGCACCTCGACCTCCGCGACCGGGTCGCCGAGCACACCGGTCTCCCCGACCGGAGCGTCGACTGCGTGATCTCCTCGCTCGTGCTCTGCACGGTGACCGACCCCGGCGAGGTACTGGCCGAGGTCCGGCGGATCCTGCGGCCGGGCGGATCGTTCCGCTTCGTGGAACACGTCGCCGCCGCAGCCGGTACCCCCACGCGCTTCCTCCAACGAGCGCTGCGCCGGCCGTGGGCATGGACCTTCGAGGGCTGCTCGTGCGAACGGGATCTGGCCGGCTCGCCGCGCGCCGCGGGGTTCGCCCGCCTCGACATCGAGCCGTACCGCCTGCACTCCCCGTTCGTCACCTTCAACACCCAGATCGCCGGCGTCGCCACCGCCTGACCCCTAGTGAGGCGCGTGACTGGCCTGCTCGGCGGCGAGCTGCCTGCTGTGCTCGACCAGCGCCGGGTAGTCGTTGGCGATGCCGCGCAGCAGGGCCGCGACGGCGTTCTCGATGTCGGCGTTGCTGGTGGAGGCGTGTCCGAACAGCACCCGGTAGTGGATCAGTGAGCCGAGCATGTCGAGGACGAGCTCGCGGTCGACGTCGGGACGGAGATCGCCGCGGGCGACCGCGCGGTCGAGCATCCGGGCGACGGCGGCCCGTGGGGGGTCGAACAGGGTGGCCATGAATTCGGCCTGCAGCTCCGGGTCGGCGCTGCACTCGGCGAGCAGCGGGCCCAGCACGTTGGGGCGGATGGCGCCGAAGACCGCGGTGAACACGCCCAGGCCTTCCTCGAGGTCGCACAGCGTGCAGCCCAGGTCGGGCACCTCGGCCACCTTGAGCCGCACCGCGAGCGCGGCCAGAGCGAGGCGGGCCCGGCCGGGCCAGCGCCGGTAGATCGCGGGGCGGGTGGTGCCGGCGCGCCGGGCGACGTCCTCGAGCGAGAGCGCGGGGTAGCCCGACTCGTCGAGCAGCGTGAGGGTCGCTTCGAGCACCGCCGCGTCGATGTGGGGGTCGCGTGGGCGGCCGCCTGTCGTGGTGAGGCGGGGTTGACCGGGAGGCACGCCTCAGCCTATCGTTTCGTTACGAGACATACCGTAACGATATGCGAGGAGATCGAGCGATGTCCATCGAGCTCAACCACACCATCGTCGCGGCCCGCGACAAGCACGCCTCGGCGGCATTCCTCGCCGAGCTGCTCGACCTGGAGATCGGCGCCGAGTTCGGCCCGTTCGTGCCGGTCGAGACCGCCAACGGCGTCACCCTGGACTTCATGGACACCGACCCCGCCCGGATCACGTCGCAGCACTACGCGTTCCTGGTGTCCGAGGCCGAGTTCGACGCGATCATGGACCGCATCCGGCGCGCCGGGCTCACGTACTACGCCGATCCCGGCCGCCACCGCCCGAACCAGATCAACCACGACCACGGCGGCCGTGGCGCGTACTTCGACGATCCCGACGGCCACAACCTCGAGATCCTGACCCATCCCTACGTGACCCAGCCCTACGGCAATGCCTGATCCCGGCCGCAGCGGCGCGGCCCTCTTCCCTGCCCCGCTGTCCACGCGCAGGAACTCGGCGGTGCTGGCGCTGCTGGCGTTCGCGATGCTCATCGTGTCGCTCGACCAGTACATCGTCGTCGTGGCACTGCCCGAGATCGGCCGTGACCTGGGGTACTCCGCGCAGACCCTGCAGTCGGTGATCAGCGCCTACGCCGTCGCGTCGAGCGGCTTCCTGCTCTTCGGCGGGCGCGCCGCGGACCTGCTGGGTCGGCGTCGGGTGCTCGTGACCGGGCTGGGGCTGTACGCGGTCGCATCACTGGCCGGCGGGCTCGCACCAGGGCCCGAGGTCCTCCTGGTCGCACGGGTCGTGCAGGGTCTGGGTGGCGCGCTCGTCTTCCCCAGCTCCCTCGCGCTGATCAACACCATCTTCGCCGAAGGGCCCGAGCGCAACCGGGCGCTGGGCATCTGGGGCGGCGCCGGCGCCGCCGGGCTCGTCATCGGCGTACTGGCCGGCGGGGTGCTCACCAATCTGCTCGGGTGGGAGGCGGTGTTCTTCGTCAACGTCCCGCTCGCGGGCGCTGCACTCGTCCTCACGCTGGTCCTGATCGACGTGGACCGTCCGCGTGATGCGGCCCGCTCGTTCGATCTGCCCGGCACCCTGTCCGCCACCGGCGCACTGCTCCTGCTGGTGTTCGCGCTGGTGCAGGGCCCTGACCACGGGTGGTCGACCCCGCCGATCGTCGCTGCCCTCGCCGTCGGGCTCCTGTTGCTGGGAGTGTTCACGGTCGTCGAACGGCGCAGCCGCGATCCGCTCGTGCCGGGCCGCCTCGTCCGCAACCGGACGCTGCTGATCGCCACGGCCGTGGCGTTCATGTTCATGGCGACGTTCGGCTCGCTGCTCTACTTCCTGTCCGTCTGGTTCCAGGACGTCCGTGGCTACGACGCCCTGCAGACCGGCGCCGCGTTCCTGCTACCGACCGCGGTCGTCGTCGCCGGATCGTCGTTCGCCGGCAGGATCGTGGACGGCCTCGGCCTCCGGCGCACCCTGCTGCTCGCCCTCACCGTCGGCGCCGCCGGAGCCGTCGGCCTCGGTCTGGCCATGACCCCCGACGGTTCGTACGCCGCACTCGTGCCCGGGCTCATCGCCGTGAGCATCGGCGACGGCATCGTGTTCACGGCGATGTTCATCGCCGCGTCCACGGGAGTCTCCGCCGACGATCAGGGCGTGGCCTCCAGCATCGCGTCCACCGGCGCCGGCATCGGCGCCGTCATCGGGCTGGCGCTGCTCGTACTCGTCGCCAACTCCGGCGTCGACGGAGCCGCCGGCATCAGGTCGGCGATCTTCGTCATCGCCGGCGGCATCGTCGCGTCGCTCGTCGTCGCCTCGCGAGTTCGACGGTCCGCAGTGGGTTCGGAAGCTTGAAGCATCGTCCTGCGGTCCCCGCGCGGCTAGAGTCCTGTGTCCGCGCGGGGACGTTCGGGAGCTGGTGGACATGCCGGTATGGGACGTGGCGTCGGTGCCGCAGCGCGAGCAGTTCGGGTACTGGCGTGAGGTGATCTGCGAGGCGTTCGTGCCACTGGCGCCCCGGGCGACCGCCGACGGGCGCGACTTCGCCAGCCGGGTGGAGGTCCGCCCGCTGGGCGCGCTGAACTGCGCGGTGATCTCGTCGCGGGCCCAGCACACGGCCCACGGGCCCGCCGAGGTGCGCCGGACGGGTGGCGCGTTCTACTTCGTGAACCTCCAGCTCTCGGGGACCTGCGCGGTGCGGCACCGAGGTCGGGAGGACGTCGTGCAGCCCGGCGGGCTGACCATCGTCGACACGACGGAGCCCTACTGGTTCGACTTCGCCCGTGACTGGCGGATGGTGTCGTTCCGGGTGTCGCACCGGCAGCTCGGCGCACGGGTGCCCGATCCCGACCGCGCGCTCGGTACCGCGGTCGACGCGCGGGGCGGCGCCGGTCTCGTCGTCGCACAGCTCATGCGCTCGCTGTGGGGTGTGGGCGCAACGGCCGACGCCGAGTCGCCGCAGTGGGAGCAGGCGTTCGCGGCCGCAACCGCCGCCCTGTTCGGTGGCGCCGCCGACGGCATCGGGCCGACGGGGCTGCGGCGGGCCATCGAGGACCACGTCCTCGCCAACCTGCAGGATCCGAACCTGTCGGTGCGTGCCGTCGCCGCCCGGTTCGGCATCTCACCCCGCACGCTGCACAACGCGTTCGCCGGCACCGACGCGTCGTTCGGCGAGATGGTGCGCGGGGCACGGCTGCGCGGGAGCGCAGAGCTGCTGGTCGACCCGTCCTGCTCGTGCTCGATCGCCGCGGTGGGTGCGCAGTTCGGGTTCGCCGATCCGGCCGCGTACGGGCGGGCGTTCCGCCGCGAGTTCGGCGCGACGCCCGGCGAGGTCCGGCGCTCGGGCCGGCTGCCCGGCCGGTAGCGCCCGCCGGGCTGTGCTGTTCGTGCACGCGCCTCGGCCGTTCGTGCACGGGCGGGTCGTCGGCCGTCGCGGCTTCCTACCGTGCGAGACATGGCGATCGACTTCACCCTGACCCCCGAGCAGCGGCAGCTCCAGCTGGCGGTGCGCGACGTGGCGCAGAAGGTCCTCGGCGACATCGACGAACAGATCCGGCACCTGCCCACGCCCGACGCCAGGTTCGCCGCCACCCGTCCCGCCTACGAGCAGCTGGTGCAGGAAGGCCTGCTCCAGCAGCTGATCCCGGCCCCGGCCGGTGGCAAGGGCGGCGGCATGGTCGAGATGGCCGTCGTCGCCGAGGAGCTGCACGCCGTCGACCCGAGCGTGTCGCTGACGCTGTTCGCCTCGCTGCTGGGCCTCCTGCCGATGTTCCTCGGCGGCAGCCCGGAGCAGATCCAGGAGCACCTGCCGCCGTTCGCCGCCGGGACCGGCGCGCCGCTGGCCGCCTTCTGCTTCAGCGAGCCGGGTGGCAGCGCCAACTTCGACGCCCCCGCACCCGCCGACGGCGTCCGCACCACCGCCGTCCTCGACGGCGACGAGTGGGTGATCAACGGGGCGAAGCGCTGGGTGTCCAGCGCGTCGGGCTGGGACGGCCACGGCGCCGACCTCCTCACCGTGGTGTGCCGCACCGCCACGGACCCGGCCACCCCGCCGGACCAGGCGCTGTCGGTCATCCTCGTGCCGCGGCCCGAGCACGGGTTCCGCTACGAGGGCGCCATCGACATGCTCGGCCACCGCGGGCACCTCGCACCCACCTTCCACCTCGACGACGTGCGCGTGCCGCGCGGCAACGTCCTCGGTCAGGTCGGCGCGGGCAAGGCGCTCGTCGAGGGCGCCTTCACCGGCACCGCCGCGCTCGTCGGCGTGTTCGGGGTGGCGATGATGCGCGCAGCGTTCGAGCACGCCTGGCGGTTCGCCCGCACGGAGCACCGCGGCGGGGCGGTGCCGATCATCGAGCACCAGGCCGTCGGCTACGCGCTGGTCGACGCCAAGACCCGGATCGAGGCCGCCCGGTACCTCAACTGGAAGGCCTGCCACGCCCTCGACGTCCAGTCCCCGCACGCGCTGGAGCTGGCCGTCCAGGCGAAGATCTTCGGTTCCGAGACCGCCGTGGCCGTGATCACCGACCTGATGCGCGTCGTGGGCATCGAGAGCTACGACCGCGATCAGCCGCTGGCCAGGATCCTGCAGGACGCGCTGGTGCTGCCGCTGTTCGACGGCGGCAACCTCGGCGTGCGGCGCCGGCAGCTGCACACCCTGCTGCGCGATCCGGACTACGACCCGTTGGCGGCCTCTGCGCTGGTCACCGGGCAGGGGTGAGCTGCCGGCGGACAGGGTGGCAGGCTCGGCCCGTGATCGACGACTTCGCCAAGGAGTACCTGCACGGGGACCTGCGCGACGCGCGAGCGACGATGCTCTGGAAGCTGGACGGGCTCTCCGAGTACGACGCCCGCCGCCCGCTCACCGCCACCGGGACCAACCTCCTCGGCCTGGTCAAGCACCTGTCGATGTCCGAGGCACGCTACTTCGGCGACGTCTTCGGGCGCCCGTTCCCCGAACGCCTGCCCTGGTGGGACGACGACGCCGAGTACGCCGCGGACCTGTGGGTCACCCCCGAGGAGACGCGTGCCGAGATCGTCGACCGGTACTGGCGCGTGTGGGAGCACTCGGACGCGACGATCGCCGCGCTCGACGTCGACTCACCCGGTCACGTGCCGTGGTGGCCGCGCCCGAACGTGATGTTGTTCAACGTGCTGGTCCACGTGCTCACGGAGACCAATAGGCACGCCGGGCACGCCGACATCCTGCGCGAGCAGGTCGACGGCGCGGTCGGGCACGGCGCCGCGACCGCGGGCCTGCAGGAGCTCGGCGACGCCTTCTGGGCGGATCACCGCGCGAAGATCGAGCGCGCAGCGAGGGCGGCACCGCGGATGTGAGCGCCCGGCGGTTACGCCTGGTCGGAGGAACCGTCGCTTGCGAGATCCTCGTCCGAGGTCGAACGCTGAGCCCGCAGGGCGATCGGGACACCGGCGAGGTCCTCGTCGTTGCACAGCAACTTGACCTCGTAGTAGATGCCGCCGGGGGTGTCGTCGTAGTCGAGGTGGATCCCGATCACGTCCACCGGCTCGCCGAGCCACTTCTGGACCTCCCGCAGCCACAGCGCAGAGCGCTCCAGCGCGGTGGGTAGGTCGTCGTCCCGGAAGCCGACCGGGCGGAACGGCACTCCCTGGATCTCGTCGTGACCGTGCGACGGGCGCGGGAGCGCCCGTGCCAGCCCGGATTCGTCAATGTCCAGTGCGGCGGGGTTCTCGCTCACGCCCCCAGCATGGCGCCGAGGCGAAGCAGTGGGCAAGTCAGGCGCGCCCGGGGTCATCCCCCGGGGTCGGGCCGCGCTCGAACACCGTGGGCAGCGGGGGTGGGACTGAGCGCCGGAGCGCGGTCATCCGGCGGAGGTGAACTGCTCGCGGTGCCGGCTGGGAGTGGTCCCCAGCTCGTCACGGAAGTGCCGGCGCAGCGACGCCGCCGAGCCGAGGCCGCTGCGCTCGGCGACGGTGTCGATGGGCATGTCCGTGGTCTCGAGCAGGGTGCGCGCCAGCTCCAGGCGCCGGCGCAGCAGCCAGCGGCTGGGGCTCTCGCCGGTGCGGTCGCGGAAGCGTCGGGTGAACGTGCGGCGGGACATGGCGACGCCGTCGGCCCACGCGTCGAGGTCGAGCGGTTCGCCCAGGCGGGAACCGATCCACGCCATCGCGGTGCCGATGTCGTCGCGGCCGTCGGTGACGCGTATCGGGGTGGTGACGAACTGGGCCTGCGACCCGTCCCGGTGCGGGGCCATGACCAGGCGCTTCGCGATCCGGGCCGCGACGGCCGAGCCGAGGTCGCACCGGACCAGGTGCAGGCAGCAGTCGAGCGCCGCGACGGTGCCCGCCGAGCTGACGAGGTCGCCGAGATCGGTCCACAGCACGTCCGAGCGGACGTGGACGTCCCCGTACCGGCCGGCGAGATCGGCGGCCCATCGCCAGTGCGTGGTGAGCTCGCGCCCGTCGGCGATGCCGGAGTGGGCGACCACGTAGGCGCCCAGGCACAGCGCGACGATCCGCGCCCCGCGGCGGTGCGCGATGCGGAGCGCGGCGACGAGCGGCAGGGGTGCCGTGCGGTCCGGGTCCCAGCTCGGGATGATCACGGTGTCCGCGGTGCGGAGCGCCTCGAGGCCGTGGTGAACCGCCAGGTCGAAGCCGCCGCCCGCCGTCGGGATGGTCCCAGGCTCGGTCGCGCAGACCGTGATCCGGTAGTGCGCCGCGTCGGGGTCGTCCAGGGGATCCGCCGAGAAGACGAGGTTCGGCACCGACAGGTGGAACGGGCTGATTCCGGGGAAGGCCAGGACCGCGATCTCGTGGGGCACGGGGGGAGGGTACGCAGGAAATGGCCCGATCTGCACGGGTGTTGTCCTCCGGGCCACTTCCCGAACAAGGGGATACCCGGCTGCAATGGGTCCATGACCGTCACTGCGACCCACATCGGCGGGCCGACGCTCGTCCTCGATCTCTCGGGCATCCGCATCGTCACCGATCCGACGTTCGACGCCCCCGGCCCGCACCCCATCGGCGAGCGGGTGCTGCACAAGCTGTCGCCGCCCGCGCTCGCGCCGGCCGATCTCGGCACCGTCGATCTCGTGCTGCTCTCGCACGACCAGCACCCCGACAACCTCGACGACAGCGGCCGGGCGTTCCTGGCCACCGTCGGTCAGGTGCTCTCGACGCCGGCCGCGGCCGAGCGGATCCCGGGAGTCCGCGGTCTCGCGCCGTGGGAGGTCGTCGAGATCGCGACGCCGCACGGCGCGCTGGTCGTCACCGCCGTCCCGGCTCTGCACGGGCCGCCCGGCGCGGAGGTGTTCTCCGGACCGGTCACCGGGTTCGTGCTCCGGTCGCCGTCCGGTCCGACCGTCTACGTGTCGGGGGACAACGCATCGGTCGCCGTCGTCGAGCAGATCGCCGACCGCTTCGTCGATCCAGGGGCGGGCACTGTCATCGATCTGGCGGTGCTGTTCTGCGGGGCCGCCCGCCGTCCCGACCGCCCGGAGCAGCTGACCCTCACCGCCGACGATGCCGTTCTCGCCGCTCAGGCGCTGGGTGCGCGCCGGGTCGTGCCGGTCCACGCGGAGGGCTGGCTGCACTTCACCGAGAGCCTCGGCACCGTCGCGCGGGCGTTCGCGCAGGCGGGGCTCGGCGACCGTCTGACGGTACTGGGTGCCGGTGTCCCGACCGAGCTGCTCGTCGCGGAGGTCAGTGCCTGATCAGGTACAGCGCGGTGCGGACGATGATCGCGAGGTCCATGCCGACCGACCAGTTGTCGGCGTACTCGTTGTCGGCGGCGGCACGGGCCGGGATCGACGTGTCGCCGCGCAGGCCCTTGACGACGGCGAGGCCGGTGAGGCCGACCGGGACGCGGTGGCGGGCGGCGTACCCGGGGACGGTGGCGGAGAACTGCTCGACGAAGTGCGGGCGCTCGGGCCGGGGGCCGACGAGGCTCATGTCGCCGGTGAGGACGTTGACGAGCTGGGGGAACTCGTCGATGGCGGTGGCGCGGATGAAGCGGCCGACGCGGCCGAGGCGGGAGTCGTGGTCGATGTTCCACCTGACGTCGCCCTCGCCGGTCTCGGGCTTGAGGCTGCGCAGCTTGTAGAGGGTGAAGTGGCGGCCGTGCTGGCCGACGCGCGTCTGGCGGAAGATCACGCCGGGGCCGCCCTCGATGCGGACCGCGATCGCGGCGACGAGCAGGATCGGCAGCACCAGCAGCAAACCGACCAGCGCGCCCAGCACGTCCATCGCGCGCTTGGTGGCCTGGGCGATCGCAGCGCCGGGGAAGGCAACCGCGGGGAGGCTTGCGAGCTGGAGGGTGGGGAGTTGGAACGTGGCCGTGTCGTTCATGGGAGAAGCATCGCGCCGAGGAGATCATCGGCACTCTCCCCGCGACGGGCACAGTCGTTGCGCGCGGGGGTAAGCCCGTTCTTACCCTCTCGCTACCCGATCAGTTGAGCACCCAGATCGCGAGGTTCAGCGCGCCGGCGAAGGTCACCCACGCCAGGTAGGGGACGAGCAGCCCGGCGGCGAGCCGGTCGATGCGCGCGAACAGCACGATCGTCGCGATGATCGCCGCCCACAACACCACGATCTCGACGAACGCGAGCCCGATGAGGCCCGCGCCGAAGAACAGCGGCGTCCACGCCATGTTCAGCAGCAGCTGCGCCCCGTAGACGACGTGTGCGGGGCTGGTCAGGCCGGCCCGCCGCCAGACCAGCCACCCGGAGACCGCGATCAGGACGTACAGCACCGTCCACGCCGGCCCGAACAGCCACGACGGCGGCGCCCACGCCGGCTGCACGAGGGATGCGTACTGCTGGGCGGACGACGCGGCGGCCAGACCGCCGACCAGTGACACCGCGGCCACGGCGAGGCCGAAGCAGAGCAGGGCGACGGCCGCCGCCGGTGCCGCCGGGCGATGCAGCGAGTTCGTCATGGTCGAATCGTCCGGTACGGCGGGCCGTCGCGCGCGTCGATCAGTGGCGCAGCTGACCCGCCAGCGAACCGGTCGCGCCGAACAGCCGCTCGCGCCACTCCTCCTCCAGCGCGGTGGTGTCGCGCCGGTCGGGGTGGAAGTCGATGCGGTTGAACAGCGGCATCTTGCCCACGATGCGACGCAGGAACGAGTCGCGGCCGAACACCATCTCCACGCCCGCCCCGATGTCGCCGGGGCGCTCCCACACCTTCTGCTGCACCATCAGCCCGGCCCAGCCGATCAGTGCCGCAGGCCCCACGATGGCCGTGACCAGGCCGAACGCCAGCAGCCGCTCGGCGCGGACGTTGCCGATCGCCTCGTAGACGTCGTAGGTGACGGACTTGTGCTCCAGCTCCTCCAACGCGTGCCAGAGCCAGAGCTCGGCGACGTCGGGATGGATGCGGTCCTGGAACATCTCGTCGGCGAGCAGCTCCTCGCCCATCAACGCGGTGAAGTGCTCCATCATCGCCGTGCACGTGATGCGTTGGCGTGCCGGCAGCCGGTCGAGGATGCCGAGCGCGATGTCGATGGCCCGCACTGCGACGGTGAGGTCGAAGCCGCGGTCGGTGAACGCCTCGTTCAGCCGGTCGTGCTCGCGGCTGTGGATGATCTCCTGGCCGGTGAACCCGCGCACCTCGGCCTGCAGCTTCGGATCGGTGACGCGATCGCGGAACGTCAGCACGGACCGCACGAAGAAGTCCTCACCGGGCGGGAAGATCGCCGACAGCATCGCGAGGAAGCACGTGGCCGTCGCGTTGTCGGCGTAGGCCCAGCGAGGCAGCTCCTCGGGGAGCCGGAAGTCGAGCTGACGCGGTGGGATGCCGACATCGGCACCCTTCAGTCTCGAAGCACGGGCCAGGGCGTCGGTCATCGTCGTCCTCCACCGATCGGCGGTGATCGTTCTTATGGCGGGCGCCTTCTGATGTCGCCTGACATCAGAGTGAACGCCGTCACGTCGATCACGTCAAGTCGTAGGAGTGCCGCGACGACCCGAACGGGATCACCCGATGTGCGTCAAGATGGTGTGATGCCGACCGGGACCGGGATCTACGGAGGGCGCACCGCCGAGGAGCGGCGCGTCGAGCGGCGGGCGCGGCTGGTCGAGTCGGCGTCGGCGATCTGGGCCGAGCAGGGCTGGGCGGCGGTGTCGATGCGGGGGGTGTGCGCGCACGCAGGCCTGGTCGACCGCTACTTCTACGAGAGCTTCGCCAACCGCGACGCGCTGCTCGTGGCCGTGTGGGAACAGGCCCGTGACGACATCGCCGGCCTCATCGTGGGCGCCATGACCGGCCACGAGGACGATCCGTTCGCCGCGCTGCGGGCAGCCGTGGCGGCCGTCGTCGGTTACATCGACTCGACGCCGGAACGGGCGCGCATCGTGCTGGCCGACTGCGCGGGCTGCGAGCCGTTGACGCACGCCAGGGCCAGGGCCCTGCAGACCGTCAGCGACCTGCTGCTCGGCCTCGCCCGGCCCTACCTGACCGCGCCCGACGACCTCGGCCTGCGCATGACGACGCTGCTGGCCGTCGGCGGGTTCGTCGAGCTCGCCGCCGCGTGGAAGGACGGGCGCATCGACGCGGACGCCGACACGATCGTCGAGCACGTCGCCGGCACCGCCACGTTGCTGGCGCGCCAGTACATCGGGACAGCGCCCTAGGAGGGTCCTGCCTCCGCCTGGCGGTCCGGTGCGGTGCCGCTCATCGCCTCGACGAGGTCCTCCCGGGCCCGCGCGACCCGCGACCGGATGGTGCCGACGGGGCAGCCGCACACCTGCGCGGCCTCCGCGTAGCTCAGGTCGAGCAGCTGGGTGAGCACGAACGCCTCGCGACGGTCGGTGTCGAGCGCGTCCACCAGCGCCCGCAGCGCGACCGCCTCGTCGGCGGCCGAGCGCACCACGCCCGGCCGGCCGGCTGCGGCGTTCGCCAGCGCTTCCCAGTCGTCGACGCCGTCGGTGCGCGGGCGCCGCTGCGCCGCGCGCACGGCGTCGACCGCGACGTGCCGGGCGATGGCGAGCAGCCACGTGCGGGCCGGGGAACGCGCCTCGAACCGGGGCAGTGCGCCCAGTGCGCGCAGGTAGGTCTCCTGGGCGAGGTCGTCGGCCTCGGCGGCGCTCGCGAGGTGGGTCAGGAACCGGTGCACGTCGCGCTGCGTGACGCGGACGAACTCCGCCAGCGCTGCCCGATCGCCCGCGCCCGCTGCGACGGCACAGGCCGTGATTCGCGCGTCGTCGGACCGGTCGTGCACGTCGGAAGCCTAACCCGGGAACCAGGCGGGTGCCGAGAGCGACTTGTCGGTCATGGCGTGCTTGGAGTTCCGCAACGCGATCTCGGCCCGGCTCGACGGCGAGGAGCAGCCCGGCGAGTCCGCTGCCGTCGACGCGCACCTGGCGACGTGCGTCGACTGCGCGGAGTACGCCGACCGGGCCGCGCGGGTCACCCGGCTCACCCGCACCCGCCCCGCGGAGGTGGGTCCCGACCTGGTCGCGGCCGTGCTCGCCGCCGCGCCCGCCCCACGGAGGCGACTGCTCCGCGCGCTCCCCGTGCGGCTCGGGCTGGGGATGGTGGGGCTCGGGCAGTTCGCGCTCGCGGTGAGCGGGATCGTGGCGGCCGGCCACCACCACGACCCCGCCGGCGGGCAGCTGGCCGGTGCGGGCATCGCCCACCTCGCGCACGAGAGCGCCGCGTGGAACCTGGCGCTGGCCATCGGTTTCGTCTGGGCCGCCACCGGGACGACCCGCCCGTCGGGGATGGTGCCGATCCTGTCCGGGTTCGTCGGGGTGCTCGGCGTGCTCAGCGTGCTGGACGCGACGAGCGGCGGCGTGGATCCGGGTCGGCTGGTGACGCACGGGCTCGTGGTGATCGGGCTGGTCCTGCTGCTCCTGCTGCAGCGGGCGACGCGCGGCGGCGGGGGCAGCGGGCGACGTGGCTGGAACGGTCTGGCCGGCTGGGCCGCCGAATCGGGCGCCGGTCGGGATCCGGGCTCCGCGGGGGCCGGCGGGCTGGCTCCGGCCGGCCGGGACCTGGCCGCCTAGTGATCCATCACGCTTGCCCGTGACAGGGCCACGGGCTAATGTCCGATTCGTGACTGCCGGGTCGGCCTTTGGCCACGAGCGGATCGGTTTCCCGGCCGCGGAGTGACCCCTCGGTGGGCCCGTGGCCCGCCCGTTCCTCTTCTCTCTCAGTAACCCCTACCTGCACGGATCCATGTCCGTGCGGTGGATCAGTCATGCCCATGAGAAGAGGAGAACAACCCTTACATGATCGATGTCAACAGCCCGGTGATCGAGGAGTTCCGGGCGAACGGCGGCCAGGTCGGCGGATGGTTCCGCGACGCCCGGCTGCTGCTGCTCACCACCACCGGCGCGCGCACCGGCGCCCGGCACACCGTCCCGCTCGGCTACCTCCCCGACGGGGACGGGCGGGTGCTGGTCATCGGCTCGGCCGGTGGCGCGTCCCGCGATCCGGGATGGGCGCACAACCTGCGGGCGCACCCGCAGGTGAAGGTCGAAGCCGGTGCGTTCACCTACGAGGCCGAGGCCGTCGAGCTCGCCGGTGCCGAGCGGGACGCGGTGTTCGCACGGGCGGTGGAGTCCGATCCCGGCTGGGCGGCGTACGAGGAGCGATCCGGTCGGCGGCTTCCGGTGTTCGCACTGGTCAGTGTGCCTGGGCCGCCGCACGGAGGATCGCTCGCTGATGCGGTGCGCCGTTCGCACGACGCGTTCCGCCGGGAACTGGAGCTGATCCGGGTGGAGATCGCCACGGGCGGTGCGACGATCGGGGCCCAGCTGCGGGTGAACTGCCTGACGCTCTGCGCCGGGCTTGGCAACCACCACATGGGCGAGGACCTGATGCTGTTCCCGCGGCTCGCTGCGCAGCACCCGGAGGCGGAGTCCCTGATCGAGCGGCTGCGCGCGGACCACGAGCGCATCGCCGAGCTCGTCACCGGGCTGCGGGAAGCGCTGGACGGCGAACCGGCCGACCTCGGCGCGGAGGTCGACCGGCTCACGGAGGAACTGCTGCGCCACCTCGACGACGAGGAGACGTGGCTGCTACCGCTGCTGGAGTGACTGCCAGCGGGTGATGCGCTGGACGACGACGATCGCGAGCCCGGCCGCGACGATCGTGAGCAGTCCCTGGATCGTGCACAGCACGGCGGAGGTGCGCAGCGTCGAGGTCTCGGCCCCGATGCGCATGGCCAGCCCGATCACGAAGAGGAGCCACGTGCCGACGGCCGTCAGCCACCAGGCGGTCACCGGCGCGGTGCTGACGTACTGCTGCTTCGGGGTGGCGCTCGCCCGCCACACGTCGGCGACGACGCGGCCGGGGATCACGAGGTTGGCGAACGGCAGGAACCAGCTACCGATCTCCCAGCCGGGGCTGAAGCGGTGCGGTCCCAGCTGGTCGGCGTTGGCCCGTGCCCGGGCGAGCCAGCCGATGAACAGGCCGGCGGCGACCGCCGAGATCAGCATCGCCACGCCCAGCGCGATGATGCTGTCCTTGATCGGGCGGATGCCGACGGACGTGACGCCGGGGGCGCCCGAGAAGCCTGCGTCGGAGTAGCGGGCGATGGACCCGTAGGTGGTCCATGCCCACACGTGCACCGTCCACGCCCATGCCACCGCGGCGACGCCGAGCATCAGCGACGTCGCCGCGGCGAGGCCACCCAGCGGGCGCAGGACGACGGGCTGCGGCGGTACGGCCGGTGCGGGGTACATGGGGCTCTCCTCGGTCGGTTCTTGACCGAGGAGAGCGACCCGGCACGCAATCCGTTGGCTGGCTGTGACTCAGATCACCGTCACAGGTGGCGGGCGAGCTGGCTCAGGTCGGCCGCTCCGAGGCGGTCGCCCGCGGTGTTGCGGTGGTGCCAGAACGGGTAGCGCAGCGGCTCACCGCTGACCTCGTCCAGGGCCTCCACCTCGGCGTCGGTGAGCTCCAGCTCGGCGGCGGCGAGGTTGTCGGCGAGCTGGTCGGTGGTGCGGGCGCCCACGATCAGCGAGGTCACCGCGGGCTTGCGCAGGGTGTAGGCCAGCGCGACCTGCGCCGCGGACACGCCGTGCCCGTCGCCGATCTCGACCAGCTTGTCGATCGTGGCGTAGAGCTTGTCCTCGTCGTTGACGGGCGGTTCGCTCCACGAGCTGAGGTGGCGGCTGCCCTCCGGCCCGACCGGGTTGCCGTCGGCGCCGCGGCGGTACTTGCCCGACAGCAGCCCGCCCGCGATCGGGCTCCACACGAGGATGCCCACACCCTGGTCGATGCAGGCCGGGACGATCTCGGCCTCGATGTCGCGGTTCTGCAGCGAGTAGTACACCTGCTGGCTGACGAACCGCTCGTGGCCGAACCGCTCGCTGGTGCCCAGCGCCTTCATCAGCTGCCAGGCGGCGTAGTTGGAGCAGCCGATGTAGCGCACCTTGCCCTGCGTGACGAGGGTGTGGAGCGCGGAGAGGGTCTCCTCCAGCGGGGTCTGCCCGTCCCACTCGTGCACCTGGAAGAGATCGATGCGGTCCGTGTTCAGCCGCCGCAGGCTCGCCTCGCAACCACTGATCACGTGGTGGCGGGACAGGCCCGCGTCGTTGGGGCCCGAGCCCATCGGCATGCGCACCTTCGTGGCGAGCAGCACGTCGTCGCGGTTCTTGCCCAGTGCCTGCCCGACGATCTCCTCGGACAGCCCGGCCGAGTAGACGTCGGCGGTGTCGATCAGGTTGACGCCGGCCTCGCGGGCCATGTCGATCTGGGTGCGGGCGCCGTCGACGTCGATGGTGCCGACCGCCTTGGCCCAGCCGGTGCCTCCGAAGCCCATCGTGCCGAGCGTGAGGGTCGAGATGCGCAGGCCGGATCGGCCCAGCTGCCTGTACTCCATGGCGTCGACCCTATGCGGCGCCGGTCATCGGAGAAGGATTGCCCGGCTGGAGCATTGAACGGCGGAACGTGTCGATCCCAGCGTCGCCCGTTCGTACAAGGGGCAGGAAGCAATCCCGAGGAGGCCTGAAGTGCGGTACATGTTGAGCTTCTACGAGCCCGAGAACGCCCGGACCGACGAGTCGATCGCGCCGGACATGGAGGCGCTGGAGAAGTTGAACGCCGAGATCCAGGCGGCCGGCGCCTGGGTGTTCACCGCCGGTCTGCACGGCCCGTCGACGGCGACGGTCGTGCGCACGAACGACGGCGAGACGCTGCTCACCGACGGCCCGTTCGTGGAGGCCAAGGAGTACCTGGGCGGGTTCCTGGTGATCTCGGCGGAGGACCTCGACGAGGCGCTGACCTGGGCGCGCCGGATGTCGGCGCTGATCACGCCGCTCGCGATCGAGGTGCGGCCCGTCGAGGCCACCGGATGACCCGGTGATCGATCCCGTCGTCGAGGGAGACATCGCGCGGATCTTCCGGGCCGAGCACGGTCGCGTGCTGGCCGTGCTCGCCCGGATCACCGGCGACCTCGACATCGCCGAGGACGCCGTGGCCGAGGCGTTCGCCGCCGCGGTGCGCCGCTGGCCGACCGAGGGGATCCCGCCGAGCCCGGCCGGCTGGATCATCACCACCGCCCGCAACCGGGCGATCGACCGGCTGCGCCACGAGACGACCGGCACCGAGCGCCACGTGGAGGCCGCCCGGCTGGTCCCGGCGCCGGCGGAGAACCCGGAGGACGCCGTGCTCGCCGCCGAGGAGATCCCCGACGACCGCCTGCAGCTGATCTTCACCTGCTGCCATCCGGCGCTGGGGATGCAGGCCAGGGTGGCCCTGACGCTGCGGATGCTCGGCGGGCTCTCGACGGTCGAGGTGGCGCGCGCGTTCCTGGTGCCGGAGCCCACGATGGCGCAGCGGTTGGTGCGGGCGAAGGGCAAGATCAAGGCCGCCCGGATCCCGTACCGGGTGCCGCCGGCGGCGGAGCTGCCCCACCGGCTGCGGTCGGTGCTGGCCGTCGTCTACCTCGTGTTCAACGAGGGCTACACGGCGTCGACGGGCCCGGAGCTGGTGCGCGTCGAGCTGTGCGCCGAGGCGATCCGACTCGGCCGGCTGCTGGCCGGGCTGATGCCCGACGAGCCCGAGGTGCTCGGGCTGCTCGCGTTGATGCTGCTCACCGACGCCCGTCGTGCCGCCCGCGCGGATGCCGACGGGGAGCTGGTGCCCTTCCCCGACCAGGACCGCGGCCGCTGGGACCGGACGCTGATCGCCGAAGGGCACGAGCTGGTGCGCCGCTGCCTGCGCCGCGGGCAGCCCGGCCCGTACCAGGTGCAGGCGGCGATCCAGGCCGTGCACACCGACGCCCCGACGGCCGCCGAGACCGACTGGCGGCAGGTGCTGGCGCTCTACGACCAGCTGCTCGCGCTCGTCCCGTCCCCGGTGGCGGCGCTCAACCGGGCGGTCGCGGTGGCCGAGGTGGCCGGGCCGGCGGCCGCGCTGGACGTCGTCGACGGGCTGGCCCCGCAGCTGCGCGACTATCCGCAGCTCCCGATCGTGCGCGCCGATCTGCTGCGTCGGCTCGGCCGGGCCGACGAATCGGCCGCGGCCTACACGGCGGCCGCCGAGCTGGCCGGGTCGGAGCCGGAGCGGCGGTTCCTCGAACGGGCGGCGCGCACGTCGCCTTCGGAAATGTCGGACTCACCCGATAGCGTGGCGCGCGACACGTCCTGAAGGGGAGTCGCGCATGACGGATCTGGCCGCCGACACCGGCACGGGCGACTTCGGCACGGTCGAGCAGGCGATGACCACGTATCGCACCGAGCTCACCGGCTACTGCTACCGCATGCTCGGCTCGTCGTTCGACGCCGAGGACGCCGTGCAGGAGACGATGGTGCGGGCGTGGAAGTCGTTCGACAAGTTCGAGGGGCGCTCGTCGGTGCGGTCGTGGCTGTACCGCATCGCCACCAACGTCTGCCTCACCTCGCTCGACGGCCGCAACCGCCGCGCCCGTCCGATGGATCTCGGTGGCCCTGGCCAGCCCGATGTCTCCCAGCTGGGCGATCCGCGCGGCGAGGCCACCTGGCTGCAGCCGATGCCGGACGCGCTCGTCGTGCCCGAGGACGGCGATCCCGCCGAGCTGGCGGTGGCGCGCGAGTCGATCCGGCTGGCGTTCGTCGCGGCGCTGCAGCACCTGCCGGCCAAGCAGCGGGCGGTGCTGATCCTGCGCGAGGTGCTGCAGTGGAGCGCCGCGGAGGCAGCCGAGCTGCTCGGCACCTCTGTCGCGGGAGTCAACAGTGCCCTGCAGCGTGCCCGCGCCACGATGGCCGATCTCGACACCGGCCGCGGCGACGTGCTGGGCGAGCAGGATCAGGAGCTGCTCGACCGCTACGCCGACGCGTTCCAGCGCTACGACATCGAGGCGATGGTGGCGCTCCTGCACGAGGACGCGGTGCTGTCCATGCCGCCGTTCCCGCTGTGGCTCACCGGCATCGAGCACATCCGCACCTGGTGGCTGGGTCCCGGCGCCGGCTGCGCAGGCTCGCGGCTGGTCCCGGTGCGGGTCAACGGCATGCCCGGCTACTGCCAGTACCGCCGCTCCGACACGGGCAGCGGCCACGACGCGTGGGCCGTGCAGGTGCTGGAGTTCGCCGACGGGAAGCTCGTCGGGTTCAACTCGTTCCTCGAGGTCGCCTCGTGGTTCCCGATGTTCGGGCTACCGCTGCGACTGGAGGAGGGCGCACCCGACCCCGAGCCGGCACCCGTCCTCAAGGCAGGCTGAAGAAGATCATCGGGTTGCGGGTGGTGCCCCGCGCCCCGGTGATGCCCAGCTCGGCGCGCACGGCCTGCACCTGCGCGAACACCTCCGCCGCGGCTCTGCGCGATGCGGTGAATTCTTCGATGCCCCGTTCGCGCAGCCACGCCGTCACCACCGAGCCCTCCGACCACGGCCGGGGCCGCCGCCCGGGCAGCACGTCGTGGACGCTCACCGGGATGCCGGCCGGCATCAGCGGCACCAGCTCGGCGAGGTACCAGCGGGCGAACCGGGCGCCGTGGTCGGCGTCCACGAACAGGTAACCGACGTCGGTCGGCACCTTCGGCAGCGTCTCCCGCACGTCGCCGGGCACGAACGTCCACCGGTCGGCCAGCGCGGCCGGCACGGTGCGCAGGACGTGGTCCACCCGGTCGAACGAGTGCAGCTGACCTCGGTCGTTGTCGCGCAGCGCGCGCAGCAGCCAGTTGGTCGACCAGCCGTGGAAGGTGCCCAGCTCCATCACGGTGGCCGGCCGGTGATGCCGCAGTAGCAGGTAGGTCAGCTCGGCCTCGACGTCGTCGAGCTGCCGGGGAGCCGGGAAGTCGCGCAGCTCGTCGATCACGGCCCGCAGGTCGGCGGCGTGCTCGCGGTAGAGCCCGGTCGCCAGCGCGATGTCCACTAGGACGGCCCGATCCGGCCGATGAGGTCGTGCAACGAGCCGAGCACGAACTCGGCCGGAAGGCCGCGCAGGCTCGCCACCGGGCACCCCGCGGCGTGGCCGGCGGTGATGCCGGGCAGCGAGTCCTCCACCACCAGGCACTGCTCCGGCGCTACGCCGAGCCGCTGCGCGCCGAGCAGGAACCCCTCGGGATCGGGCTTGCCGGCGCTGATGTCCTCCACCGTCACCATGAGCGGGGGCACCACGATCCGCGCCGCGTCCAGCCGGGCCTTCGCCAACCGGACGTCCGCGCTGGTCACGATCGTCCACGGCACGCCCCGCGCGTCCAGGTCGGCGAGCAGCTCGGGCGCGCCCGGCAGCGCGACCACGTCGTCGAGGTCGGTGTACTGCAGCTCCAGCTCGCGGAACGCCGCCGCGCGCACGCCGTCGGTGTCCAGATGGGGGAGCATGCGGCGCACCGTGTTGTCGGCGGGGCTGCCGTGCGCGCCCGCGATCGTCTCGGCCGGATCGACGCCGAACTCACCGGCCCAGGTCCGCCACGCGCGCTCGACGGCGGCATCGGAGTCGACGAGGGTGCCGTCCATGTCGAAGAGAACGGCCCCGATCTCGGTCAGATCCACGACCGAACCGTAATCGCCGCCCGTCTCATGCATGAGATGGCGACTGGTGCGCCAGGTCACACCCGGCAAGAATCGCTGGATGCGCGACATGCGGACCTTGCGGCTGGTCATGCACGCCCGAACCCGCCAGCCGATGCTCCTGCTCGGCGAGCGGGACGGGGAACGCTGCGTGCCCGTGTTCCTGCGCGGCCCACAGGCCACCGTCATCGCCGAAGGGCAACGCACGGAGGGGGATCCGCTGCTGCCCATGGACGTGCTGGTGCCCGTGGTCACCGGGCTCGGCCGCACCCTGGAGGCCGCTGAGTTCACGGCGCTCACAGACGGCGTGTTCCAGGCGGTGCTGGTCTTCGACGGCGACACCCGCATCGAGGTGCTCGCGAGCGACGCCCTCGCCGTCGCCGTCCGCGAGGGGCTACCTATCCGAATGGCCGAGCAGATCCTCGATCAGGTCGGCCAGCCGATCTCGGAGATCTTCCCCGACGGCACCGATGCGCCCCCGGAGGAGCAGATCGACGAGTTCCGCGAGTTCCTCGACGACGTCTCGCCCGACGACTTCAAGCAGCCGTAGGCGAAGCAGCCCCGGCCGCGGCCTCTCTGGCGCGCGACCGCCGCATCGCGATCAACCCCATCAGCGCGGCGACGAGGCAGGCCGATGCGCCGAGAGCGAGCCCGGCCCGTCCGCCCCACGCCTGGCTGACCGCGCCGGCGATCGGGCCGCCGATCGGGGTGGAGCCCAGGAACGCCACCGCCCACAGCGCCATCACCCGCCCGCGCATGGTCGGTGCGGCCGCGAGCTGGAGCGAGCTGTTGCCCATCGACAGGAACGCCACGCTGGTCGCGCCTACGAGCGTCATCCCGACGAGCGCGACCACGAGGTTCGGCGCGAGCGCCACGATCGACATCGCGAGCCCGAACGCCAGGGACGCGATCACCAGTGCCCGCAGGCCCGTCCGGCCGCGGGCGGCCACGAAGAGCCCGCCCACCACGGCGCCGACACCCATCGACGCCGTCAGGAACCCGTACGTGCGGGCGTCGCCGCCGAACGTGTCCTGCGCGACGACGGGCAGCACGACCTGGAACTCGTAGGCGAGGCAGCCGACCAGCGCCATCATCGCCAGCGGTACGGCGATCAGCGGCTCCCCGGCCACGTACCGCAGGCCCTCGCGCAGCTGCCCCGGTGCCCGCTTCGTCGGCACCGTCGGGCTGAGCGCCGAGGTGTCCAGGCGCACGAGCGACACGACGACAGCGACGAAGCTGGCCGCGTTGAGCAGGAAGCACAGCCCGATCCCGCCTGCGGCGATCACGATCCCGGCGATCGCCGGACCGATCGCGCGCGCGGCGTTGGCCAGCACCGAGTTGAGGCTGACCGCGTTGCGCAGGTGCCCGGGACCGACCATCTCCATCACGAACGTCTGCCGGACCGGGTTCTCGAAGCAGGTGTTGAGTCCCAGCAGCATCGCGAGCACGTAGACGTGCCACAGCTGGACGAGGCCCGTGATCACGAGCAGCCCGAGCACCAGCGCGAGCGCGCCCATCACCGACTGCAGCACGATCATCATCCGGCGCTTGTCGACCCGGTCGGCGACGACGCCCGCGTACGGCCCGAGCAGCAGCACGGGCAGCATCTGCAGCGCCACGACCGCGCCGATCGCGGTCGGCGAGTTCGTCAGCTGCAGCACGAGCCACGACTGGGCGATCGTCTGCATCCAGGTGCCGGCCAGCGAGATCGCCTGGCCGGAGATGTAGCGGCGGTAGTTCGGGTTGCTCAGCGCGGCGAACGTGTCGTGCCAGAGGTCGCTGAACGAGTGGGCATTGGCCTGCGGGGTCTCCGCGGTGGCCGTCATCGAAGTTGCTCCTGCTGTGGGGGATGGAAGGCCGACGAAGGAGGCCGGGGTGGGTCGGGCGAGGTCGGGGAGAGGGCGGACGCGAGCGCCTCCAGCGCGGTGAGGGCCGACATCAGCCGGGCGGACTCGGAGTCGGGCAGGTCGGCGAGGTGCTGTGCGAGCAAGTGGGTGCGCTCGGCGCGCAGCCGGCTGTCGAGCTCCGCGCCCTTCTCGGTGACCGCGATGAGCGCGGCCCGTGCGTCGGTCGGGTCCGGGGTGCGCTCCACCAGTCCGGCCTCGGTGAGCTTCGCGAGGATGCGGGAGAGCATCGTCTGGTGCACGCCCTCGAGGTCGGCGAGCTCCCCGGGGCGCAGCGGGCCGCGCTTGGCGAGGGTGGCCAGCGCAGTGGCGGACGCGCGGGTCAGCGTCGCCCCGCGGGTCTGGCGATCCAGCTGGCGGGCGATCCGGGCGAGGGCGGCGCGCAGCCTGGCCACGTCCTCGGTGTCGAAG
This sequence comes from uncultured Actinomycetota bacterium, assembly GCA_963727745.1. GTDB lineage: Bacteria > Actinomycetota > Actinomycetes > Mycobacteriales > Pseudonocardiaceae > Pseudonocardia. The sequence continues at coordinate 273,561 of CAVSHL010000009.1, read as the reverse complement.
CGCTCCGGCACCCGCGACACCCCCGGTCGAAATTAGTTGTCTTACTACAATCATATAGTACGCCGACGGGGTCGACATCTCGCACTGCGAGCGCGGCGAACATCCGTAGGGTTTCTGCCATGCGGGTCTGGTTGCGCAAGGCGGCGAAGCCGAAGATCGACTATCCGGCCGAGCTGGTCTCCGACGACGGGGTGCACATCGTCGTCGAGGCGCCGTTCGCCGGCGAGCAGGTGCGCGACTTCGGGTTCGTCCGCTTCGAACCCGGCGACGTGTTCGTCGAGCACTACTGGCGAGATCGCTGGTTCGCCGTCGCCGAGGTGCGCGGAGCCGACGGCGTGCTGAAGGGCTGGTACTGCGACGTCACCCGCCCGGCCGTCCTCGACGAGCAGGGCGACCTCGTCGTCGACGACCTCGATCTCGACCTGTGGCGGTCGGCCGACGGGCAGCAGGTGCTACGCCTCGACGAGGACGAGTTCGCCGCCAGCGGCCTCGTCGAACGCGATCCGGCCGCCGCCGCGCAGGCCGTCGCCGCGCTGGACGAGCTGGAGATCCTCGCCAACACCGAGCAGGGGTTCGACCGCCTGCTGGCCTGAGAGCGGGCGCTCTAAGGCGCTGGTACGGGATCTCAGGGCCGCAGCGACTCGGCGATCTCGGCGACGGTCCGCGGGGTCACGTGCCAGCGGGTGGCGTCGTCGTACACGAAGTCGGTCGACACGCGCCGTCCCGCGTCGTGCAGCGTGAGGATGCACGCCTGCCACGGCATCCGGCCGGGCACGTGCGAGGCGTCGCGCAGCTCCTCCAGCAGGTCGTCGATCGGCGTCCGCGGCGTGCACGGCATGTAGTGGTCGTCGCCGGCGTAGCTGAAGCCGTTCGTCTGCCGCGTGCCGGCACCGCACCAGTACACGAGCACGAAGGCGTCCCACGGCCTGGCCGAGACCCGCCCGTCGGAGACGATCAGCCTGGTGATCTCGCTGACGAGCGCGTCCCTGTCCGGCATGCGGCGACGGTACGAACACCTCCGCGGGACCGCCCCCGCCGCAGGTCAGTCGCCGGGCCGTGCGTGCGCGCACACCTGGAGGAGTGCGCCGTCCGGATCGCGGACGGTCATGACCCACTGGGTGGGCAGCCGCACGATCTCGCCCGGCTCCGCGGCCACCCCGAGCATGCGTTCCCGCAGCGCGCGCAGCTCCGCGAGGGAGTCGACGGCCACGCCGAAGCGTTCGGTTCCGGGCACCGACGGCGCGCCGCCGTCCTCGACGACCTTCACGTACCGGGTGCGGCCCAGCTCGACGATCGCCATCCGCGGGTACCCGTCGGCGGCCGGACCCTCGAACACCTTTGCCGCGGCGAACACCGTGTCGTAGAAGGCGACCATGCGGTCGAGGTCGGCGGTGGAGACGGTGACGTGGTTGATCCCGATGGTCAGCGGCGGCATGGCGTCGATTCTGCCGTCAGAAGCGACCGCCGGTGCTGAAGCCGCCGCTGCCGCTGCCGCGGCTGGAGCCGCCGAAGCCGCCACCGCCGCGGTAGTGCCCCCCACCCCCGCCGCCGGAGAACCCGCCCGAGAGGATCCCGCCCAGCACGAGGCTGCCCAGGTCGACACCCAGACCGCCGCCACCTGATCCGGGGCCCTGCCACTGCGAGACGTCGGATTGGGCGAGCCGCAGCGCCTCCTGCGCCATCTGGTCGGCGATCTGCGCCTCCCCCAGGGCCGCCGCCGGATCGCCACCCTGCTGGGCCAGCTGCAGGTGTCGCTGCGCCTCGGCCAGGCGGGTCCGGGCGGGACCGCCGATCGCGCCGCGGCGGGTGGTCACGAAGTCCTGCGCGGCCGCCACCGACGACCGCGCGGTCAGCAGGGTCTGCTCAAGGGCCGCCGCGGCGCGGCGGGACCGATCCTGCTCGGCGCGAGCGTCGGCGATGCCGGCGTCGAGCGCGGTGTTGGCCTCGTCGAGCAGCCGCAGCGCCTCGAACGGGTCCGGTTGTGCGGCGGTGCTCGCCTGATCGGCCGCCGCGATCGCCGCCTCCGCCCGCGCCACCAGCGGGCTCACCCGGTCGCCGATCCCCGGCTGCGCCGCCAGCGCGCGGGCCTCGGCCAGGTCCTGCGAGATCTCGGCCTTCGCGCCCGCGAAGCGCTGCGCCGCGTCGGCCAGCTCCGCCTCCCGCCGGCCGATGCCGTCGAGCAGCGTCTCGGCCTGCGTCAACGCGTCCTCGGCCGCCCGCCCCGACACGACTGCCACGGCCGGCCCGGGCTGCACCAGCTCCGCCCGCGCCTGCTCGATCTCCGTCGCGGCGCCGGCGATCAGCTGGGTGGCCTGATCGACGTTGCCCGCGACCGGCGCCGTCGCCGTGCCGGCGTAGCGCTCGTGCAGCGCCGCCCACGCCTTCGCCACCGCAGGTACCCGCTGCTGCACCCCGGTGAGCCGCTGCGCCAGCCCGTCGACGAACGCGGGTGCGTTCGCCTCCAGGCTCCGGAGCCGGTCGAATGCAGCGACCTGCGCGTCCAGCCGCTCGTCCGCGATCGTGCAGGCCCGGATGATGTCCGCGTTCATCGCCCGCTGCTGCGGCTCCGGCTCGGGCACGTCGTCGTCGAGCTGCTGGCGGATCTCGAACGCGCGGAGCATGTCCGCCTTCGACTGCTCCAGCGCCGCCGCGAACGGCGCCACCGCCTCGTCGCCGAAGTGGCCGCGAGCCGCCGAGAGCTCCTGCTCGGAGCGCTGCACCGCGTTGTCGACGTCGAGCAGGGCCTGGCTGGCGCGGTAGGCGAGGTCCTGGGTGGAGACGTCGGAGAACTCGTCCTTGGGCGCCTCGGGCTCGACCGGCGCATCGCCTGCGCCGGTCGCCCGCTTGCGCCGCCGCGACACCAGGTACGCGCCGCCGCCCACCACGGCGATCCCGCCGACCACCACCAGCGTGCCCAGCCCGGAGCCGCCACCGCTGTCCGGGCCGCCACGCCGCAACCCGTCGGCCAGCGCGACCGCCGCCCCCGCCCAGTCGCTCGCCCCCAGCTTGGGCTCGACGTCCTGGGACGTGATCGACGAGACCTGGGCCGACGTCAGCTTCGTCATCTGCGGACCGAGGAGCAGGTTGTACTCGCGGTCCCGCACGGCGACCGCCAGCAGGACGTCGTCGGTGCCCAGGCTCGTCAACTGACCGGACGCCTTCGTCCACTGCTCCGCCGAACGTCCGTCGAACGAGTTCACGAACACCACGAACAGATCGACACGCGATTCGGTGCGCAGCGCCTCGATCGCCGCCGCGACCCGTTGGGTGGCGGCCGGATCGAGGACGCGCGCCCGATCCGTGACGCGGTCGTTCGCGCGCAGCGGCGGATCCGCCAGCGCGGCGGTGCCGCCGACCAGGAACAACACGGCGACGGCGGCAAGCAGGGCCGCGAACGATCGGAGCGGTGCGCGCACGGCCGACATCATTGCAGTGAACTGGGGTAGTACCCGCGGGGCGACTCCGGGCTGTGCCCAATTCGTCGCCGGGCGCATCATCGAAACCAGGCGGGCCACTGGTCCTCGATTGGCCCTCTGGGCGCGTGCAGGCGCGGGTGACGATGAGGTGTGGCCGTCGTCGATCTCCGTTCCCTGCCTGCCCGCATCCGTCCCGCCCGGCGCGTGCCGCAGCTGTTGGCCGGGCTGGTGCTCTACGCCGTGAGCATGGCGATGCAGGTGCGGGCCGGGTTGGGGCTCGCGCCGTGGGACGTGCTGCACGAGGGGCTCACGCTGCGCACGTCGCTGTCGTTCGGGGTGATCACCGGGATCGTCGGGGTCGTGGTGCTGCTGCTGTGGATCCCGCTGCGCGAACGGCCGGGGTGGGGCACCGTGGCGAACGTGCTGGTCATCGCCGTGGTCGTGGACATCGCGCTCGCGGTGATCAGCACCCCGGGACCGTTGTGGGGGCGGATCCTGCTGCTCGTCGGCGGCGTGGCGGCCAACGGGCTGGCGACGGCCTGCTACGTCGGTGCCCGGCTCGGTCCGGGCCCGCGCGACGGGTTGATGACCGGGCTGGTGCACCGCACGGCGTGGCCCCTGCGGTGGGTGCGCACCGGCATCGAGGTGGCGGTGCTCGCGCTGGGCTGGGTCCTCGGCGGCACGGTCGGGATCGGGACCGTGCTCTACGCGCTCGCGGTGGGCCCGCTCACGCAGGCGTTCCTGCCGTGGGTGGCGGTCCGCGAGAAGATCGTGGAGTGAAGGAACTCGCGTTCGCCGCGGCCCGGACCCCGCTCGCCGGGGCGGTGGTGCGGTTCGGCTTCGCGCACGCCCGACGGCTGCTGCCGCTGCGGGTGGTGGAGCAGGGTGAACGCGTCGCCGTCTACGAGCACCCACGGCCCACGTACGGGACCTTCCACCACATCGCCGTCCCGTCTGTGGGTGTGCGGGACGTGCTGGCGCTGGCCACTGCACGGCACGCTGACGTACGGGCGGAGCTCGTCGAGGTCCTGAACCGGCGCGGGGGCACCGCGCTCGTGAACGCGGGTCCCCGGCAGGACGTCGGCCAGGTGCACTTCCACCTCACCGACGACCTCCAGGCCGGTCGGGATTCCCATCGCGGCTGGCCGGACTGGGAGGCGGCGATCACGGGGTTCGCCGCCTCCCCGGACCTGGACCGGTGGATCGCCGAAGGCGCCACATTGCTGCGGCGCCCCGGCGATCTCCGCGTCCACCTGGTCTGAGGGTCAGACGGCCTCGAGCACCGGCTCGTCGGCTTCCATGTCCTCGAGCTCCCACGGCCGCACGACCGTCACCAGCAGCGTCAGCGACGCCAGCAGCCCGACCGTCATGGCCCCGCCCATCGCGACGGCGTTGTTGCCGAGCAGCCCGATCAGCGGCGACACAGCTGCTCCCACGCCGAACTGGGCGGCGCCGAGCAGAGCGGCCGCAGTGCCGGCGGCCTCGCCGTGGCGGCTCAACGCGAGCGCAGGCGCGTTCGGCAGCGCGAGCCCGATGAAGAACACGGTGCCCCAGAGGGGAAGCACGATCCCGGCGAACCCGGCGCCGGCCAGCGCTGCCGCCAGCAGGACCGCGGCGAACGCGGCAGCGGCGCCGATCGAGACCGTCAGCAGCCGCCGCGGCTCGATCCGCTGCAGCAGCCATGCGTTGAGCTGGGTGGCTCCGATGAGGAACACCGCGCTCGCCCCGAAGAGCAGGCCGTACTGCTGCTCGTCGAGCCCGAACTGCTGTTGGAAGACGAACGACGAGCCTGCGATGTAGGAGAACGTCGCCGACATCGTCAGCCCGGCGACCAGCACCAGTCCGACGAACACGCGGTCGCGGAAGAGGCTGCGGTAGGTGCGCAGCACGGCGGTCACGTTCATGGAGCGGCGCCGCTCGACGGGCAGCGACTCCGGCAGCAGGTAGGCGGTCAGCGGGATCAGCACCAGTGCGTAGACGGCGAGCGCGACGAACACACCGCGCCAGGACGTCAGCCGCAGCAGTTCGCCGCCCAGGGTGGGGGCGAGCACCGGCGAGACGCCGAGCACCAGGATCAGCCGCGACATCAGGGTGGCGGCGGCGCGCCCGGAGTGCAGGTCGCGCACGATCGCCATGGCGACCACGGCACCGCCGGCGGCGCCGATGCCCTGCAGCACACGGAGGCCGCCGAGCACGGCCATGGTCGGCGCGACGGCGCACAGGACGGACGCGACGACGTGCAGCACGGCTCCGACCAGCAGCGGCAGCCGACGGCCGACGGAGTCGGAGAGCGGACCGATGACCAGCTGCCCGAGGGCGAGCCCGATCAGGGTGCCGGTGAGGGTCAGCTGGGCGATCGCCGGGGCGGCGCCGAGATCCTCGGCGATCGTGGGCAGCGCCGGCAGGTACATGTCGATCGTGAACGGGCCGAGTGCGACCAGCGCGCCGAGCACGAGGATCAGGGTGAGGCGGTGCGGAGCAGCGGGGTTTTGCGTCAAGCTCACCCGCCGATCAAGCAGCTGGAACGTTCGAGTGTTCCCGTGAGAGCCCCGATGTGATCACGCACACCGGCGCCGTACCCGTACGGCTCAGCCGCGCGCTTGGGCCCGCGCCACGTACCACCCGTTCCAGACCATCAGCGCGACGAACGTCCCGATGAACAGGCCCTCGGTGGCGCCGACGGCGATCTCGACCGGCAGCAGGTACACGAGCGGGATGCGGATGACCGCCTCGAGGATCAGGCCGACGCCCCACACGGTGGAGGACAGCCGGTGCGCGCGCCGCGCGTCGGGATCGGTGTCGTACTCGTGCTGCGCCTCTGCGGCCTTGGCCGGGGCGAAGCTCTGCATCGCGGCGAGGGTGAGCGGTCGGCGGCCGCGCACCGCGGTGACGAGGAAGACGGCGCCGACACCGGCGGTGATGAACGAGCTGCGCAGGAGCAGCGTCCGCGGGTCGCCGGTGGCGAAGGCCAGCGCGAAGCCCACGCCGTAGACCAGCAGCATCACCGTGGCGAAGGCGTTGAGCTGCCGGGTGCGCACCGCGGACCAGACGATCCGGGCGGCGGCGACGCCGGAGCCGGCGAGCAGAGCCGCCCAGTCGGAGGCGCCGAGCAGGTGCAGGACGTAGTAGGCGAGGACGGGCAGGCCGACGTCGAGCGCCAGGCCCCGCAGCATCGCGAGCGGGTCGGGTGCGTCGCTGTGGTCGGTGGTGGGCTGCGCTGCGACCGTCGTGTTCATGGCAATACCTTGCATCGTCCGATAACAACATGTCAAGTACGACATGTCGTTATCGGACGATGGTTCGTCCGGTAGGCCGTCCCCTTAGGGTGAGTCGCATGCTCGTGGAGCGAATGCGCCCCTTCACCTCGACCATCTTCGCCGAGATGTCCGCACTCGCCCTGCGGACCGACGCGATCAACCTCGGGCAGGGCTTCCCCGACACCGACGGTCCGCCGTCGCTGCTCGCCGACGCCGCCGCGAACATCACCGGCGGGATCAACCAGTACCCGCCCGGCATCGGCATCCCCGCGCTGCGCGAGGCGGTGGCTGCGCACCAGCAGCGCTTCTACGGCCTCGAGGTGGATCCGGCGCACGTGCTCGTCACCACCGGGGCCACCGAGGCGATCGCCTCGGCAGTGCTCGCCCTGTGCGAGCCGGGCGACGAGGTGGTGACGTTCCAGCCGTACTACGACTCCTACGCCGCCACGATCGCGCTGGCCGGCGCGGTGCTGAAGCCGGTGCCGCTGCGGCCGCAGGGATCGTCCGAGCCCTTCGGCTTCGACCCCGACGAGCTGCGCGCCGCGTTCTCGGCACGCACGAAGGTCGTCCTCGTCAACACCCCGCACAACCCGACGGGTGCGGTGCTCGACCGCGCGCAGCTCACGCTGATCGGCGAGCTGGCCGCCGAGCACGACGCCGTGATCGTCACCGACGAGGTGTACGAGCACATGGTTTTCGACGGGCGCCCGCACGTACCGATGGCGACGCTGCCGGGGATGGCCGAGCGCACGCTCACGATCTCCTCGGCGGGCAAGACCTTCTCCGTGACGGGATGGAAGGTGGGCTGGATCTCCGGCCCGCCGCAGCTGGTGGCCGCGGTGAAGGCGGCCAAGCAGTTCCTCACCTACGTCAGCGGTGCCCCGTTCCAGCCGGCGATCGCGTCCGCGCTGGCGCTGCCCGACGAGTTCTACACCGAGCTGGCGCAGGGGCTGCAGCGCAAGCGCGACCTGCTCGCCGGCGGGCTGGCCGCGGCCGGGCTGACCGTCTACCCGAGCGCCGGCACCTACTTCATCGTCACCGACACGGCCCCGCTCGGCGTCGCCGACGGCGCCGAGCTCTGCTGGAAGCTGCCCGAACTGGTCGGGGTGGCGGCCGTGCCGGTGTCGGTGTTCTGCGCGGACCCCGACCTGGGCCGCACCCTCGTGCGGTTCGCGTTCTGCAAGCGGGACGAGGTGCTCACCGAGGCTGTCGAGCGGCTGGCCGATCTGAAGGCGAGACTATGAAGGCGTACGGATTCACCGCTGACGGCGAGGGCTTCCTGGAGGTCCCGATGCCCGAGCCCGGGCCCGACGAGCTGCTCGTCCGGGTCCGCGCGGCCGGGGTGAACCCCGGCGACTGGAAGGTCCGCGACGGCGCCTACGGCACCCCGCCGCCGGCCGTGCTGGGCCGGGAGTGCGCGGGCACCGTGGTCGGCATCGGCGACGACGTGCGCGGGTTCGCCGAGGGCGACGAGGTGTTCGGCGGCAACCCCGGGATGGTCGGCGGCTGGGCGGAGTTCGCGCTGGTCACGGCATCGTTCGCGGCGTTGCGGCCGGACGGCGTGGCGCCGGAGTCGGTGGCCGTGCTGCCGGTCGCGGCGGGCACCGCGTTCGACGCGCTGGTCGAGCTCGACCTGCCCGAGGGCGCCACGCTGCTGGTGAACGGGGCCGGCGGCGGGGTCGGGGTGGCGGCGGTGCAGCTGGGCGTGGCCCGCGGGCTGCGGGTCGTCGGCACGGCCAGCCCGGGCAAGCACGAGCTGATCGCCCGGTTCGGCGGGGTGCCCGTCGCGTACGGGGACGGGGTGGTCGAGCGGATCCGGGAGGCGGCACCGGACGGCGTCGACGCCGTGTTCGACCTGGTCGGCGGCGACGCGCTGCGCACCGTTGCCGCGCTGGTGGTCGACTCCGCGAAGCTGCGGTCCGTGGCCGACAAGGCTATGGTCGACGAGCTCGGTGGCAAGGCGGTCGAGCGCAACCGCAGCACCGCGGTGCTCACCGAGCTGGCCCGCCTCGTGGCCGAGGGCACGCTGAATCCGCACGTCACCGACGTCTACCCGTTCGACGAGGCGCGGGCCGCGCTGGCCGAGGTGCAGTCGGGGCACGCGACCGGCAAGGTCGCCATCCGGATCAGCGACTGAACGCCGCCCGCAGGGCACGCAGCGCGTCGTCGACCCGCCACTGCTCGCGCAGGAACGACGTCGCCACAGCGCCGCCGGCGTCGAGCACGTAGGCCTCGAGCCGGTGATTGTTGACCGTCGCGCCGCCGTAGCCGACGCCGAGGTCCAGTGCATCGCGCAGCACGGCGAAGCCGGCTACGGCGCGGAAGAACCGGGTGTGGGCGTCGAAGTCGACGCCCCGGTCGCGGCCGTAGCGGCGCAGCCGCTCGGGCAGGTCGAAGTCGGGATCGTAGGTGATCGCGGCGAGGGTGACGGCGCCGTCGAGATCGCTCCCGCGCACTGCCCGCTGCAGTGCGGCGAGCCGGGAGATGGTCGCCGAGCACCGGTACGGGTTGTCGCAGCGCGTGTAGAAGAACGTCACGAACGCGGGCCGCCCGCCGAGGCAGGCCGCGAACCCGTCCTCGTGCCCGTGCTGGTCCTCCAACCGGACGTCCTCCGGGACGGCACGGGTCGGCTGCGGCGGTGTGGGCGTGGGTGTGCAGCAGCCGTCCGCCGGTGGACGGGCTCGCGCGCGCAGCAGGTCGAGGGTGCGGGTGAGCTCGGCGGTGGCCGTCGTCGGCTGCGCGGTCGTCGCTGGCGAGGAGAGATCGATCGGCGGGTCCGCGCCGCGCAGGCGGTCCAGCGCCGCGCGCAGCGCCGCCGTGCACTCCGGCGGCGGAGCGGGGTGGCCGCGCAGCCCGATCGCGGCGCCGGCGATCTCGTACGGCTGGATGCTGGTCCACAGCACCTCGTTCACGATCGGCAGCGCAGCATCGGGCAGTCCGGTCTCCGCGCAGGCGGCGAGCTCGGCGCCCCGCGCGCGGGCCGCCTGCACCGGGGACAGGCCGCCGTACTTCGGCGCGTTCTCTCCGAGCTCAGGATCCCGGGGCATCGTCGAGGGTCTTCTGCGCGAGCGACGAGACGTCCGAATCGGGGGTCTCCGCAGCGACCGTCCGGATCTTGTCGAGGAAGTCGGGGTCGTTGTAGACGGCGGCCCCGTCGTCGGGGAGTCGCAGGCCGTTGAGGCAGCCGGCCCGCACGGCGGGATCCTCGTCGGGATCGACGACGATCTCCTTCGCCACGGCGTCGAACCGCTCCGGGGCGATGTTGCGCAGCGCGACCGCCCCTTGCCGGCGCACCGCCGCGGTCTCCGTGCGGTCCTGCAGGATCTGCGTGATCTCGTCCGCGGCGGCCGGGTGCACGCCCATGAACCGCACGGCCGCCGCGCGGTCGCCCTCTTCCGTGCTGGCGTAGAGCTGCCGCAACCACGGCAGGGTGTCCAGGTGGTCGTCCTCGACGAGCAGCTCGATCGCCCGGTTCCGCCCGACGGGCAGCGGGCCCCGGCCCCGCAGCCCGTCGACGAGCACCTGCTGAACCACCTCGTCCTGCTCGGCGGCCAGCGTGGAGACCGCCGTGTCGCGCAGTTCGGGCACGGGGTCGTTGATCAGGCTGCGCAGCAGGTCGACGTACGCGGTGCGGTGCGGCCGGAACCGCACGACCTCGAACGCGGCCACGCCGAGCAGGCTCGTCGCCGCCCGGCGCACCGCGGGATCGTCGTGCGACTCGGCGGCGATCTCCATCAGGGTGTCGACCCCACCCGGGAGCCGGACGATCGCACCGCCGATCCTGCGCAGCACCTCCAGCCGGCGTTCGGCGGGCTCGGCCCGGTCGGCCAGCACGGATCGGGCGGCCTCCACGGCATCGTCGGCATCGCCGAAACCGGCGAGGTAGCCCTCCTGCTCCGCCTGCACCTGATCGGCCTCGCGGCGGGTCGCGCGCGCGAGCTCCTCGATCACCTCGGTCGACGGGCTGGGCACGGTCGCTCCCTCCGACGGCTCGCTCACGGCGCTGTCCCGAACGGGACGAGGTCGTAGCAGAAGTCCATGTCAGATCCGGGTTGCAGCACGCCGCCGTAGTCGATCATGTCGCGCACCGCCGGTCGCGGCTGTGGGATCGCCGCGGTCGGCACGGCGCCGAACGGCGGACGAGGCGTGGTGGCCGGCAGCCCACTGCCGGTCAGCCCACTCCACGGCCACAGGAGGTCGAGCAGGTTGTGCCCCAGATCGGTGGCCGGGGTGGACGTCACCGAGCCGCGGTAGAAGTAGGTGCGCGCATCGGTGCCGTCGAACCGGTCGTTCCACCACTGCCAGCGGGCCCACAGCCGATCGACGTTGCAGTGCAGCAGGAAGAACAGCGGATCGCGGGGAGCCGTCGCGGGGTCGAAGAGGTAGCCGCGCATGCTCCGGTGCGCCGTGCCGTGCGGGTTGCCCTCGATCCGCTCGAACCCGCCTGCCGCCGTCCCGTTGTCGAACGTCGCGTTCGGGCGTGGGCCGCCCAGCGCGATGGTCGCCGCGTCCGTGGCGGCCGGGATGTTCTGGTCGCTGATGGCGCCGGTCTGCGCAGGATCGAAGCGCGGTCTGCGGCTGATGCCCGGCTGTCCCTCGGTCTGCCAGTTCTGCAGGGGATTCGTCGGCGCGAACAAGACGGTGTTGCCGGTGCGGAAGTTGCCGCCGAGGAAGTCCGGGGTGAACAGGTTCGGCGCGGGATCGGCGAACGCCCAGTACGGCAGTGCCACGCTCGGGTCGAGCGTCTGGAGCTCGCGCTCCAGGTCCAGGAGGTAGGCGCGGTGCCAGGCGAGGAAGCCCGGACCGCCGTGCGCCTGGTCCAGCGCGAGCCGGTCCTTGTGCATCTCCCGGAACGACGCGAACGGGGTCAGTCCGCTCGCGTTGAGCCGTGCCAGCGCAGCGAGGAACCGGTTGCGCTCCGCCGTGGTCAGCGTCGTCGCGTTCTTGCGCACCCGCACCATCGCGGTGGTGCTGGCCAGCGCGGCCCCGCCGGCGACGGGCCGCACCTCGATCATCGCGTCCTGGTCCGCGAGGCTGGGCCGGCCGATCTGCCCGGCCACCCACAGGTCCACCGCGGTGCCGTCGGCCGGCAGCACGAGGTCGATCGTCGCCGTGCGCGGCTTCGTCGGTCCGGCGGCGAACTCGACCTGACCGCCCGTGCCGCCCGGCGCGTTGGCGACGGTGACGGCGACGGGGCCACCGCCGCCACCGGGCTGTCGACGGACCGTGGCTCGACGGGGCGACCAGGTCAGGTACGTGTTGCCGGCGTGGTCGGGCCGCTCGATCGCGATGTCCACAGCCATATCGCCCCCGTCCGTGCAGTCTGCGGCCGTTCAGGCCGGGATGACTCGCACGACGGAATGACGGTGTTACGGACGGCGCACGGATGATCACACTGCGGTGCGCGTCCGCGCGGTGACGGCTCGGCGAGCGGTCATGAGGACGGCCTGGACGACGACGGCCACCACCACACCGCACGCGAACGCGAGCACGCCGAGCTGCTGGACGAGCACTGCGACGGTGAAGCAGAAGCCGACGAACCCGAAGAGGCCGGTGAGGGTGCCGACGAGCACGCGCGCCGCGTTCGCCGGACCGTTCTGCGCCAGTGCGAACCCGGCGACCACGCTCGTCGCGATCGGGAAGGTCGACAGGACGCCGGTCCACTCCGGGCCGAGTGCACCCGACACCGTCGTCAGGGTGATCACGAGCGCCGCGGTGGTCAGGGCCCGCGCCGGGAGGTCCCACGACGGCGGGCGGACGGGCGCCGCGGCCGCCGGGCCGTCCGCTCTCGGCATGAGCAGGATGCCCACCGCGATCGCGACCACCGCCGCGGCCAGCGCCACCAGGTCCAGCACCTGGCGCAGCGACACGACGACGTCGACCGCGAGCACCGCGACCCAGCTCACGGCCATGGTCGGGAACCAGCCGAGACGGCGACCCAGCCGGGCGAACACCACCGCGAACACGGCCAGCGACACGAGTCCGAGCATCGACGCCACGGCCGCGTCCCTGGCGAAGGCCGGGCCGTGCTCCAGCTGGATGACCAGCAGGATCGGCCCGGCGACGATCGGGAAGGCGATCAGTGCACCGGTGACACCGGGACCCCACCGGCGGCCGGCCAGAGTGGATGCGACGACGAGCGCGGGCGCGAGCAGCAGCTTCACGAGGAGGACGACCACTTGCAGGCAGTCTGCCATCCACGCCGCGCGGGGTCGAACGGCGTCAGACGGGCTGCTCCTGGCCCACCTGCGCAGCCGGCTCGGAACGGGCCCGTCCCAGCCATGGGTACAGGGCCCCGAAGACGACCACGCCGAACACGGCCAGCACCACGGCCAGCGCACCGGACACGGCGGCGTAGCCGCCGGTGAGCAGCAGGAGCGCCGGGATCCATCCCGTCACCCAGCCCTGGATCGCGCAGACCGCGCCCGTGTAACGGCCCAGCGACTCGCGCTTCAACCCGAGCAGCAGGAAGAACAGCAGCCACAGGAACGCCCAGTACAGCCAGATCACCCCGAACGCGGGATCGCCGAACCGGAAGAAGTTCAGCCCGGAGTACACCAGCGCGGACAGGAACACGAACAGGCAGAAGTAGCCCAGCCCGGTCCCGTCCAGGTTCAGCGTGAGGTTCAGCGCGACGTAGAGGTAGGTGAACGCGAACATGTAGAGGGCGCCCGCCGACAGGATGGTGTCGGCGTCCCCGTTCGCGGTGAAGATCAGGTACGTCGGCGTCACCAGTTGCAGGCCGCCGACGAAGAAGTTCATCGGCACGGCGGATCGCGCGTCCACCCAGCCCAACAGCATCGCGCCGTTGATGAACAGCACGGCACCGACGAAGAACAGTCCGACCGCTCCCATGGGTGCACTCCTCTCGTACGGGATCGGGGCGGGGCCGACTGCGGACGGCCCCGCCCCGCAGTCGGTGTCAGGCCCGGGAGACCGGGACGCCCTGGCCGGGATCGATCTGGTGCGGCCCGTTCGCGCTCGGCCGCACGTCGAAGTCGAAGATCGCGGTCGGGAGGTAGACCGTCGAGCAGGAGTTCGGGATGTCCACGACGCCGGACAGCCGGCCCTCGATCGGCGCCGCGCCCAGGATCATGTACGCCTGGATGTCGCTGTAGCCGAACTTCTGCAGGTAGTCGATCGCGTGCAGGCAGGCACGCTGGTAGGACAGGTGCGAGTCGAGGTAGCGCTGCTCGCCGTCCAGCGTCACCGAGGTGCCGGAGAAGGCCAGCCACTGGTCGTAGCGGGGATCGACGTTGCCCGGCATGAAGATCGCGTTCTCGGAGACGCCGTAGGTCGCCATGCCGCCCTTGATGACGTCGACGTGCAGGTCCATGAACCCGCCCATCTCGATGGCACCGCAGAACGTGATCTCGCCGTCGCCCTGGGAGAAGTGCAGGTCGCCCATCGAGAGCTTGGCGCCGTCGACGAACACCGGGTAGAAGATCCGGCTGCCCTTGGTGAGGTTCTTGATGTCCTGGTTGCCGCCGTTCTCCCGCGGCGGCGCGGTGCGCGCGGCCTCGGCGGCGACGCGGTCGAAGTCGTCGCCGCGCAGGCTGCCCAGGATCGCCGAGTCCGGCAGCGGGGGCAGGGCGAGCGGCGGCACCCGGTTCGGATCGGTCGCGATCAGGGCGCCCTCCCGGGCGTTCCACTTCCGCAGCAGCTCGGCCGACGGTGCGGTGCCCATCAGGCCCGGGTGCACGATGCCGGTGAACGACACCCCCGGCACGTGCCGGGAGGTCGCGGTCTGGCCCGTGAAGTCCCAGATCACCTTGTACGCGTCCGGGAACTGCTCGGTGAGGAAGCCGCCGCCGTTGCGGGTGGCGAACACCCCGGTGTAGCCCCAGCCCTGCCCGGCCAGCGGGCCGGAGTCCTCCTGCGGGATCGGGCCGACGTCGAGGATGTCGACGATGAGCAGGTCGCCCGGCTCTACGCCCGCGACCGAGATCGGCCCGGACAGCACGTGCACGCCGGCGAGCGGTGCGTTGAGGATGTCGTCGGCGGAGTCGTCGTTGTGGATCGCGCCGTCGAACCACTCCCGGCAGTGCACCCGGAAGCTGTCGCCGGGCTTGACCTGCACGAGTGCGGGGATGTCGGGATGCCACCGGTTGTGACCGACGATCCGTTGCTCGCTGAACTTCTTCATCGAGTCGAGCGGGAAGACGACCTCGGGCATGACGGATCAGCACTCCTCACAGGGTGGACGGACGAGCCGCGGTGGACGGCGGACGCGATCCGGGATCAGGGGCGGGGCAGGCGGGCGGTGCGCGGATCGAGCCGCGCCGCCGGCCGGTGGGGCGAGCTCGGCAGCGCGGAGACGACGGCCGGCTCGCTGCGGGACGCCTCGGCGCGGTCGAGGGCGGCGAGCGCGCCGCGGTGGGCGAGCCCGAGCATCGGTGCCGCGAAGCGCCGTGCGGCGGGTGCGCCGCACGCGGGGCACTCCACGGCGGCCGGGGCGGTACCCATCGGCAGGCGGACGTCGACCGGGCCGTCCTCGGCGCAGCGGTACGTGTACGTCGCCATCGCGGCCGCCCTCGGTAGGAATCTTCGGAAACTATTTCCTGGGAAACTACTCAGGGTGGTTCGATGTGTCAACGGTCACAGCTGCTCGAGGACGTCCCAGCTCAGACCGTCGGCCACGGCGAGGAAGACGCGCTGGCGCAGGTGCCGGTCGCGCACCTCGACGGTCCCGCGCGGGCTCTCGTAGCTCAGCCCCTCGGCCACCGACGTCATCGATCCGACGGTGGTCGCCCCGGCTCGCCGCATCAGCGCCGTGAGCAGCCGGACGCCCTCGTAGCAGGACTCGCCGAGGCTGTTGAGCACCGGCGCGTCCGCGCCGAACCGGCGGAAGTAGGCCGCGGAGAAGTCCAGCCCCGACTGCGTCGCCAGGTCCTCGAAGAAGCCGGCCGAGGTCATCAGCCCGCGGGTGCAGTCCGCCCCCGAGGCGAGCAGCACGTTCTCGTCGATCAGCGAGCTGAAGCGCAGGAGGTCGCGGTCGAGGCCGGCGGCGGTGAAGGCGCGGTTGAACTCGACGGCGTCGTCGCCGATCAGCAGCATCAGCACGGCCTCACACCCGCTGGCCTCGACCCGCCCCAGCACCGCCGAGAAGTCGGAGGTGCCCAGCGGCACGTACATCTCGTCGCGGACGGTGCCGCCGATCCGGCGCAGGTGCGCGCGAGCCACGTCGGCCGAGCGTCGCGGCCAGATGTAGTCGTCGCCCACGATCGTCCAGTGCCGCACGCCGGCGGTCTCGGCGAACCAGTCCAGCGTCGGGGCGAGCTGCAGGTCGGGCGTCTCGCCCGTGAGGAACACCCCCGGCCGGTGCTCGCCGCCCTCGTAGAGCGCCGTGTAGGCGTACGGGATGCGCCCGCCGATCGCCGGCGCGACCGCCTCCCGCACCGCCGAGATGTGCCAGCCGGTGACCGCTTCGACCGCGCCGACGCGGATCAGCGCGTCCACGTCGCGGGCCACCTGCTGCGGCGCTCGGCCGCCGTCGACCGGGACCAGGCGCAGCTCGCGGCCGAGCACCCCGCCCTCGGCGTTGATCTCCTCTGCGGCCAGCGCGGCGCAGCTCTCGCAGGACGGCCCGAAGATCCCGGCCGGGCCCTGCAGGGGCACGACCAGTGCCATGGTCAGCACATCGAGGTCCGGCGGAGGCGGCACGGCGAGTGGCTCCGGCACCCTTCCTCGGGCCATGGGCGATACGCTAGCCAGCGCACTCGTGTTCGTGCTGCTCCGATCGAGGGACTACTGGGTGGCTACCAGCGGTGTCGATGACGACGAGACCCTTCGGCTGCTCTCGTTGGTGGAACGGACGCTCACCTCGAGGATCGACGACGCCCTGCGCGCGCACGGCTCGGGCATCGACCAGTGGCGCGTCCTCTCCCTGCTCGCCGAGCGCGGCGGCCAGCCGATGACCGCTGTCGCCGAGTACGCGATGCTGCTCGCACCGAAGCTCAGCAAGCTCGTCGACCGCATGGTGGCGGGCAACCTCGTGCTCCGCCGCCCCGATGTCGAGGACCGCCGCCGGGTGCTCGTCGCGGCCACCGACCGCGGTCGCCTCGCCCTCGCCGAGTGGAACACCGCCGTCGTCGCCGTCCAGGACGAGCTGCGCGCGGTGCTGGGCACCGATGACGTCCGGCTCATCGAGCTGCTCCGCCGGGTGCACGCCGGCCTCGGCGCGCCGGCCGTCCCGGCGGACAGGGTCCTCTAGACCGTCAGCAGGGTCTTGCCGAAGACGCAGCGCTCCGCGATGGCGCGATGCGCGTCGGCCGCCTTCTCCAGCGGGAACATCTGCCCGATGACGGGCTGCAGTGCCGGCTCGGCCAGCGCGGCCGCGGTGAGCCTGCGCATCGTGGCGGGATCGAACTGCACGTCGGTGATGCCGTGGAGGGCGATCCCGCGAGCTGCTGCGACGGCCGGGTCGACCGCGGTGAAGGTGCCGCTGGGCGTGCCGTGCGCCGAGAACCGCCCGCCCGGGGCCACCAGCTCGAACGCCGCGCGGCCCAGCTCGCCGCCGACGTTGTCGAGCACGACGTCGAACCGGCCGATGCCCGTGGCCCAGTCCGGATCCCCGGTGTCGACGACCTCGGCCACGCCGAGCATCCGGATGCGGTCGAGCTTGGGCTGACGGCCGGTGGCGACCACCCGGGCGCCACGGGCTGCGGCGAGCTGCACCGATGCGACGCCCAGCCCACCGCTCGCGCCCACGACCAGCACGGATGTGCCGGGGCCGACGCCGGTGGCGGTGACCAGCGCGAGTGCGGTGATGCCGTCGTGCAGCAGCGCCGCCGCGGTCGCGACGTTGCGTTCCCGCGGCACCGGGACGAGGTCGCCCACCTCGGCGACGGCCTGTTCGGCGTAGCCGCCGGAGATGCCCGTGTGCGCCACCACCCGGTGGCCGACGAGCGCGGGATCGGCGCCGAACCCGACGGCCAGCACGGTGCCGGCGACCCCGCCGCCGGGCACGAAGGGTGGACGGACCGGGAAGAAATCCCGGCCGGCCCCGGACCTCAGCATGGTGTCGAGGAACAGGACGTCGGCCACCGCGACGTCGATCAGCACCTGGCCGGGGCCCGGCGCCGGATCGGGCAACTCGCGGTACTCCAGCACCTCGGGTCCGCCGAACCCCGTCGCCGTCACAGCTCGCATGCCCAGAGCGTGCGACCTGAACCCGGGTGCAGGTCAAGCGCAGGTCAGGCCGACGCGCGTCCTGGGGTCGGTTCCGTTGCGCCGACGAGCTGGTCGAGCGGTAGCTTCAGCTCCAGGGCCAGCGCCGCCACGGTGAAGAACGCCGGGGTGGGGATGCGTCCGGTCTCGATCTTGCGCAGGGTCTCCGGCGAGATCCCGGCCGCCACGGCGACGTCGCCGATGCTGCGCGCGCCTCGCGCCTCGCGCAGGAGGAGGCCGAGCCGCTCCCCGCGTTGGCGATCGGCTGGGGTGAGGGGGACGCGGACCATGCCCGTCATACTAATACCGGTATTGTTATCCGCATGGTTGAGCTGAAGACCCCCGGCGAGATCGACGCGATCGCCGCGGCCGGCGATGTCGTCGGTGCCGTCCTGACCGCCGTCGGTGAGCACGCCGCCCCCGGCGTCACGCCCGACGAGCTGGACATGCTCGCCGCCGAGCAGATCGCCGCCCACGGCGCGAAGGCGACGTTCCTGCACTACCACCCGCAGTTCGCGCCGAGCCCGTACCCGGCCGTGACCTGCATCAGCGTCAACGACGCGATCGTGCACGGCATCCCCAACGGCGTCCCGCTCGCCGACGGCGACATCCTGTCGGTCGACCTCGCCGTCCACGTCGACGGGTGGTGCGCCGACGCCGCGTTCTCGATGATCGTCGGCGCGCCGCGCAGCCCGCGGGACCAGGTCCTGATCGACACCGCCGAGGCCGCGCTGGCCGCGGGCATCGCCGCCGCCGTGCCCGGTGCCCGCATGGGCGACGTCGGCCACGCCATCGAGTCGGTCGCCCGCGGCGCCCGGTTCGGGATGCTGCGCGACCACGGCGGGCACGGCGTGGGTCGCACCATGCACGAGGCCCCGCACGTGCCGAACGAGGGCAAGCGCCGCCGCGGGATCGTCCTGCAGCCCGGGCTCGTCATCGCGATCGAGCCGATGCTGCAGGCCGGCGGCCGCGACACCTACCGCCACGACGCCGACGGCTGGACGCTGCGCACCAAGGACGGCAGCCGGGCGACCCACGCCGAACACACGATCGCCGTCACCGAGGACGGCCCGCGGATCCTCACCGCGGGCCGGCCGCACTGATCAGGCGATTGTCGCCGCCACGGCGTCGCGCAGGCTCGTCGCGGGCCGGCCGAGCAGCTTCTCCAGGTCGGTCGACGGCTCGGCGAACAGGCCGGACGAGATCAGGTCCCACATGAACGAGCGCTGCCCGAACTCCGCCGGCGCCACGGCGCGGTAGGCGACCGACCGTCCGCTCGCCGCGGCCACGGCCTCCGCCAGCTCGGGCAAGGTGAAGACCGGTCCGCGCAGCTCGTGGACGGTGTCGTCCAAGCCGTCGGTGGTGAGCGCCGCGGCAGCGGCAGCGGCGAGATCGGGCACCGATGCGAAGTTCACCGGCTGCCCGCTGTCGGCAGCCACGAGCTCGCCGGCCTCGGCTGCCGTCGCCAGCTCGGGGTTGACGAGGTAGTGCAGGTAGAAGGTGTTGCGCAGGACCGTCCAGGCAACGCCCGACTCGCGCAGCAGTGCCTCGGTGGCGGTGTGGTCGGCGAGGAAGCCCACGCCGGCGTCGGCACCGATGGCGCTGGTGTAGACGATCCGGCGCGCACCGGCGTCCGCGGCCGCGGCGATCACGTTGCCGTGCTGGCGGGGTCGGACGCCCGGCGTGATGTCGGGCGACGAGATGAGCAGCAGCGTGTCGGTTCCGGCGAACGCGGCGCGCAGGGACGCCGGGTCGTCGTAGTCGCCCTGCCGGACGGTGACGCCGCGGGCGGCGATGTCGGCCACCTTGGCGGGATCGCGGACGACAGCGGTCAGCTCTGTCGCGGGGACGGTGTCGAGGAGGGCGGCGAGGGTGGCGCCGCCGAGGTTCCCGGTCGCTCCGGTCACGGTGATCATGCAGCCGAAGCTACGGTCAGTGCTAACATTTTGTAAGTACGTACCTTTTTGTAAGGACTGGAGGTGGACGTGAGCAGGCAGGTCACGACGACGGACGCGTGGATGCGGGGTGACGTGTTCGACACGAACTGCCCCAGCCGAGCCGTCCTGGACCACGTCACCAGCAAATGGGCGGTCCTCGTGCTCGCGGCCCTGCGCGTCGGGCCGAGCCGGTTCAGCGAGCTGCGCCGCCGCATCGGCGGTGTGAGCGAGAAGATGCTGGCGCAGACCTTGCGCACCCTGGAGGCCGACGGGTTCGTGCACCGCGAGGTCGCCCCCACCACGCCGCCGCAGGTCACCTACAGCCTCACACCCCTCGGCGACGGCATCGCCGAGCGCGTCACCGGCCTCGTCGACTGGATCGCCGACCGGATCCCGGAGATCGAGACCTTCAGAAGGCGCTGATCGCCTGCGCCCGCTCGCGGCGGGTCAGGGTGCTGACCACGGCCTCCTGCCCGTGCCGGCGGACCGCGAGGCGCACGAGCAGGTCGCGGACCGGCCCGAAGACCGGTTCGGGGAACTCCGGCGCGGCCGTTCCCAGGCTCGCCGCGAGATCGGCGGAGTGGACCACGATCTCCAGCAGCCGGGTGCACAGGAAGTCGGGGCGGCGCAGCGCCCACCCCTGCCACGGGATGGGCACCGGGTCGAGGGCGGTGCCGCCGTCGAGGATCCGGGTGACCGCCGCGAGATCGGCGTCGAGCCGCGCGAGCATCGCCGCATGTCCGAGCGCGGCCTCGGCATCGTCGGTCGAGCGGTCGTTCTCCGGGTCGTCGAGCGAGGTGCTGGTGACCCAGGCGGCGCGCGCGTAGTGCTCGTCCACCGAGTCGAGCACGGGCAGCTCCGACGGCGTCACGAGCAGCTCGGCGGCCCGCGTCACCTGCCGGGAGAGGTGGCAGGCCAGCGCGCCCGTCGACATGGCGGGCAGTGCACTCGGATCGGTCCAACGGCGGTCCACCTCCGCGCCGTGCATGAAGTCGCGGCAGCCGGATGCGCCGGCCAGGAACGCGTCGTCGAGCGTGCTGGAGTCCACCCGCACAGATTCCCCTACGCTCGCGCCGTGGACGACGGCGTGTACTTCCGGCAGCTGCTCTCCGGTCGCGACTTCGCGGTGGGTGACCCGATCGCCACGCAGATGGTCAACTTCAGCTACCTGATCGGGGACCGCGCCACACGCGAGGCCGTGATCGTCGACCCGGCCTACGCGCCGGGCGACATCCTCGACGTGCTCGCCGCCGACGACATGCGGCTCACCGGAGTGCTCGTCACCCACCACCACCCCGACCACATCGGTGGCTCGATGCTCGGCTTCGACCTCGTCGGGCTGGCCGAGCTGCTCGGCACTAATCCGGTGCCCGTGCACGTCAACCGGGAGGAGGTCGACTGGGTGCTGCGCACCACCGGCCTCTCGGCCACCGATCTCACCGCGCACGAGCACGACGACGAGATCACCGTCGGCGACGTGCCGATCCGCCTGCTGCACACCCCCGGCCACACGCCGGGCAGCCAGTGCTTCCTCGTCGACGGAAAGCTGGTCGCGGGCGACACCCTGTTCCTGCAGGGCTGCGGCCGCACCGACTTCCCCGGCGGCGACCCGGACGCGCTCTACACCAGCCTCCAGCAGCTGGCCGCCCTCACCGGCGACCCGATCGTCCACCCCGGCCACCAGTACTCGCCGGAGCCGAAGGCCGCCCTCTCGGACGTCAAGCGCACGAACCAGGTCTTCCGCGCCCAGTCCGCGGAGCAGTTCCGCGCCTTCTTCACCTGATCTGCGCAACCCCGCGCCAGCGAGTTGGCCATCTCAACAGGGCGAGTTGGCCCCCTCACCCTGCGCGGATGGCCAACTCGCCCTGTTCGGACGGCCAACTCGCGGTTGCGAACCGGACGACCTACCGTGCCGCCGTGCGGCCCCGGACCAGGTAGAGCGCGGTGCGGGCGATGATCGCGAGGTCGAGCCAGAACGACCAGGTCTCGGCGTAGAGGTTGTCGACGCGCGCCCGCTCCGGGATCGACGTGTCGCCGCGCAGCCCGTGCACCACGGCCAACCCCGTGAGGCCGACGGGCACGCGGTGGCGCTGCGCGTAGCCGGGGATCTCCTGCGAGAACTGCTCGACGAAGTACGGCCGCTCGGGTCGCGGCCCGACCAGGCTCATGTCGCCGACCAGCACGTTCACCAGCTGCGGCAGCTCGTCGATGCTGGTCTGCCGGATGAACCGGCCGACCGGGCCGAGCCGGGAGTCGTGGTCGATGTTCCACCGCACGTCGCCCTCGTCGGCGACCGGCTTGAGGGAGCGCAGCTTGTAGAGGGTGAACACACGACCGTGCTGGCCGACCCGCTGCTGGCGGAAGAGCACGCCCGGACCGCCCTCCATGCGGACGGCCAGCGCCACCACCAGCAGGACCGGCAGCACCAGCAGCAGCCCGACCAGTGCGCCGAGAACGTCGACAGCCCGCTTGGCGGCCCGGCCCACCGTCGTCCCGCCGACCGGAACGGTCGCCGGGACGACTGCGAGGGTCGGGATCTCACGCACTGCCACGTCCATGGCAGGAATGATCGTGAACCGGAGCCGGCGACACATCGGTGTCTCCCCGTAGATCGGGGAGGGTGCCAGCTACACCCCCTGAGGGTTAACCCTGATCAGCCGACGGCCGAGAGGTCGCTCGGTTCCGCCGTTGCAGGTGCCGGGTTGGTGGCGGGAGCGGCGGCGTCGTGCTCGCCGGCGAGCAGCGGGCACTCGAGCCAGGTCTCCGGGATGGCGAACCCGTCGACGAGATCGCGCGCGTGCGGGCGCAGCTCGCCGCACAGCGCGTTGACCTCCTGCGTGACTGTCTTGGCGCGGCCGGCCGTCAGGTAGGCGTGCCCGGTGAAGAACCCGCGCTCGGCCTCGATCACCGACAGCGCGTGCAGGTCGAGCACCTTGCCGAGCAGCGCCTTCGTCTGCGCGTCGGTGCAGCCGTCGACGGCGCGGGCGAACGCGTCGAACACGAGCCGGTCGACGTGCGCGCGCGAGGCCTCGAGCAGGTGGTCCTGCGCGGCGTTGAAGATCGCGAACTGGTCGGCGCCGGGCTTGAGCGCGGCCCGCATCCGCTGGGCGGCGTTGGCGATCTGGTGCTCCTCGCGCTCGACGAAGAGGTAGCGCTGGTAGGCGCGGTCGCGCAGGCCGCCCCGGGAGATCAGCGCACGGGCACCGGTGCGTTCGAGCGCGAACCCGGCGACCAGGTCGACGCCGAACCGGGCCTTGCCGGCCAGGTCGAGCTTGCCGACCCGCTTCCCGTAGTCGGACAGGATCGTCTTCGCGACGAGCTGCAGCAGGACCGTGTTGTCGCCCTCGAACGTCGTGAACACGTCGGTGTCGGCCTTGAGCTGCGGCAGCAGGTTCTCCGACAGGTAGCCGGCGCCGCCGCACGCCTCGCGACACATCTGGATGGTGCGGGTGGCGTGCCAGGTGCCGACGGCCTTGACGCCGGCGGCCATGGTCTCCAGGTCGCGCTGGCGCACCTCGTCCCGATCGGCGCCCGGGCTCTGCACCTCGTGCATCGCGTGCACCAGCTCGTCCTGCGCGAAGTGCAGGGCGTAGGTGGTGGCGAGCGCGGGCAGCAGCTTGCGCTGGTGCACCAGGTAGTCGAGGACGGCGCTCTCCTCGCCCGTGGCGGGATCGGCGAACTGGCGGCGGATGTTGCCGTACCGGATCGCGAGCGTCAGCGCCTTCTGAGTGGCCGTGCCCGCGCCGCCGGCGACGCTGATCCGACCGCGCACCAGAGTGCCGAGCATCGTGAAGAAGCGCCGCGTCTCGTTCGCGATCGGGCTGGAGTACGTGCCGTCCTCGGCGACGTCGGCGAAGTGGTTCAGCAGCGCCTCGCGGGGCACCCGGACGTGGTCGAACGTCAGGCGGCCGTTGTCGACGCCGTTCAGGCCGGCCTTGTGGCCGCAGTCGGCGATCGTGACGCCGGGCATCGATTGCCCGGCCTCGTCGCGGATCGGGACGAGCAGGGCGTGCACGCCGTGGGCGACGGCTCCAGAATCGTTCGGGGTGATCAGCTGGGCGAACACGACGGCCATGTGCCCGTCGCGGGCGGCGTTGCCGATGTAGTCCTTGCGCGCGGACGGGTCCGGCGTGTGGACGACGAACTCCTGCGTCGACGGGTCGTACGTGGCGGTGGTGCGCAGGTGCTGCACGTCGGAGCCGTGGCCGGTCTCGGTCATGGCGAAGCAGCCGAGCAGCTCGCCGTCCATGATCGGCTGCAGGTACTTGTCATGATGACGAGAAGTGCCCAGCACCTGGACGGCGCCGCCGAACAGCCCCCACTGCACCCCGGCCTTGACCAGCAGCGACAGGTCGGCGAACGCCAGCATCGCGAAAGCGGTGACCACGCCGCCGACGTCGCCGGCGAACCCGCGGTGCGGATGGCCACTGGCGGCGAGCTTGCGCAGGTTCGCCAGCGTCAGCGCGCGGTATTCCTCGACGGACAACCCCGGATCGGCGGTCATGTCCTCCTCGGCCAGCCGCTCCCGGACGTCGGCCCGGACCTCGGCGAACCGCCCGTCCAGCACCTTCTGCAGCTCGGTGGTGTTCATCGTGTCTCCTCATGGGTGACAACTCGGGACAAGCCGGCCCATGCGAACTCGGTCACGCGCGCGGCGAGCTCTGCTCTGGTGATACCCGCCGGATCGGCCAGCCAGTGATCCGCGGCCCCGCGAACCAGCCCGACGAGTGAATGACCCCAGGTCGGAGCTGGTGCAGGATCGACACCGGCGCGGACCAGCTCGGCCGCGATGGCGGTGCTGGCCTGATCACCCAGCACCGTGACGACGTCGGCGAGCGGATCGCCCGGAGTGGAGTCGACGAGCGGACGGTGCACCACGAACCGGTACAGCTCGCGGTCCTGCTCGATGAGCTCCAGGTAGGCCTCGATGCCGGCGGCGGTACGGGCGCGCGGGCCGTCCGCCCCGGCGATGGCGGCCTGGATGCCGGTCGCCAGCACCTCCGCCACCCGTTCGCAGACGGCGACGTAGAGCGCGGCGCGATCGGCGAAGTGCCGGTAGACCACGGTTTTCGACGTGTTCGCGCGCGCCGCCACCTCGTCCATGCCGACGCGGGCGCCGTGCTCGCGGATGGCCTGGATCGCGGCGTCGACGAGCTCGCTGCGGCGGGTGCGCCGGTGGGCGTCCCACCGGGTGGCCCGCTTGTCACGCGTCACGTTCACGGAACTGAGAGTACCGTGTACTTTGAGTACCGGCTACCGCTGGGTAAAGGGGTTCACATGGCTACCGTCCGCAAGGCCGCCGTCATCGGCGGCAACCGCCTCCCGTTCGCCCGTTCGAACGGCGCGTACGCGGAGGCGTCCAACCACGACATGCTCACCGCCGCCCTCGACGGGCTCGCCGCCCGTTACGGGCTGGCCGGCACGACCGTCGGCGAGGTCGCCGGGGGTGCGGTGCTCAAGCACAGCCGCGACCGCGATCTCACGCGCGAGTCGGTGCTCTCCTCCACGCTGGCGCCCACCACGCCCGCCTACGACGTCGCGCAGGCGTGCGGCACCGGCCTGGAGACGGCGGTGCTCGTCGCCAACAAGATCGCGCTCGGCCAGATCGAGAGCGGCATCGCCGCAGGTGTCGACTCCGCGAGCGACGCGCCCGTCGCCCTCAACGACGATCTGCGCCGCGTGCTCATGCGGCTCAACAGCGCGAAGACGCTGCGGCAGCGGCTGGCCGCACTGGCCGGTCTGCGACCGGGCCAGATCGTGCCCGAGGTCCCGCGCAACGCCGAGCCGCGCACCGGCCTGTCGATGGGCGAGCACGCGGCGATCACCGCGCTGGAGTGGGAGATCGCGCGCGAGGCGCAGGACGAGCTGACGGTGGCGAGCCACCGCAACCTCGCCGCCGCCTACGACCGCGGCTTCTTCGACGACCTGGTCACGCCGTTCCTCGGCGTCTCCCGCGACGGCAACCTGCGCGCCGACTCGTCGGTGGAGAAGCTGACGAAGCTCAAGCCGGTCTTCGGCACCGGACCCGACGCCACGATGACCGCCGGCAACTCCACGCCGCTCACCGACGGCGCGTCGACCGTGCTGCTCGGTTCGGACGAGTGGGCGGCGGAGCACCGCCTCCCGGTGCTCGCGCACCTCCTCGACGCGCAGACCGCGGCCGTCGACTTCGTCCACGGCAAGGACGGGCTGCTCACCGCCCCCGTCTTCGCCATGCCGAAGCTGCTCGAACGCGCGGGGCTGACGTTCGCCGACATCGACTACTTCGAGATCCACGAGGCGTTCGCCTCCACGGTGCTCGCCACCATGAAGGCCTGGGAGGACCCGGCGTTCGCCAAGGAGCGCCTCGGCCTCGACGCCCCGCTCGGGCCGATCGACCGCGCCAAGCTCAACGTCACCGGATCGTCGCTGGCCACCGGCCACCCGTTCGCGGCCACCGGCGGGCGGATCGTCGCCACGCTGGCCAAGCTGCTGCACGAGAAGGGGAAGGGCTCGAAGGGGCTCATCTCCATCTGTGCCGCGGGTGGCCAGGGCGTCGTCGCGATCCTCGAGGGGGCCTGACATGTCGAACGACTTCCTGCGTGACGTGACGCAGTACGGCCTCGTCCAGCAGCTCGGCGTGCCGCGCATCCCGGTGCTGCGCCGTCACGAGCCCGGCGCGCCGCTGCTCGACGGGCCCGCGCTGGTCGGTGCGATCGGCGCCGGCCGCTTCGCCGAGCCGATCCGGGCGCTGCTCAAGGCGGCCGGCATTGAAGACGCGGGCGCCGAGGGCAAGCTCGCCGCCGTCGTCCTCGACGCAACGGCGGTGCGCACGATCGACCAGCTCGCCGAGGTGCAGCAGTTCCTGACCCCGGCGATGAAGCGGCTCCAGGCCTCCGGTCGGGTGCTGCTCATCTCGCCCGAGCCGGACGCTTCCGACGCCGAGGCGGCCGCCGTCGCCCACGCGTTCGACGGGCTGATCCGCTCGATCGGCAAGGAGCTGCGTGCAGGCGCGACGGCGAACCTGCTGATCGCGGCCCCGCACACCGACCCGGCCGCGCTGGATCCGTCGGTGCGGTTCTTCCTCTCCGGCCGTTCCGCGTACGTCGACGGGCAGGTGGTGCGGATCGGCCAGCCGGTCGGCGAGCCCGTCGATCCGGCGCCGGTCGACGACCCGGCACTGGTCGACAAGCCCCTCGCGGGTCGGATCGCGGCTGTCACCGGAGCCGCGCGCGGCATCGGCGCGGCTGTCGCCGAGACGCTCGCCCGCGACGGTGCCACCGTCGTCGCCATCGACATCCCGGCGGCCGGCGAGGCGCTCGCGAAGGTCGCCAACCGGATCGGCGGTTCCGCGCTGCAGCTCGACATCACCGCACCCGACGCGCCGTCGCGGCTGGCCACGCACCTGCAGGAGCGCTACGGGCGCGTCGACATCGTGGTGCACAACGCCGGCATCACCCGCGACAAGCTGCTGGCCAACATGGACGCCGACCGCTGGAACGCCGTGCTCGCGGTGAACCTGCGCGCCCAGCTCGCGATCAACGCCGCGCTGGTCGACGTGCTCTCGCCGACCGGCCGGATCGTCTGCGTGGCCTCCACCAGCGGCATCGCCGGCAACCGCGGCCAGGCCAACTACGCCGCCAGCAAGGCCGGCGTGATCGGCATGGTCGCGGCCCTCGCGCCGCAGCTCGCCGCCCGTGGGGTCACCATCAACGCGGTTGCGCCCGGGTTCATCGAGACCGAGATGACCGCCAAGATGCCGCTCGGCACCCGCGAGGCCGGCCGGCGGATCAACTCGCTGCGCCAGGGCGGGCTGCCCGTCGACGTCGCCGAGACGATCGGCTGGCTCGCCCGCGCCGAGAACGGCGGCGTCACCGGGCAGACCGTGCGGGTCTGCGGCCAGAGCCTGCTGGGGGCCTGATGTCCCTCGCACCGCTCTACGTGAAGGCGGCGGTCACCGCGCTCGGTCCGCGGTCGGCGACCCTGCCGGACACGGTGCTGCGCCGCAGCGTGGCGATCGACCGCGGCCACCTCGCCGCCTACGACCGGGTGTGCGGGTTCCGCTTCGGCGACGCGCTGCCCGTCCCGTACCTGCACGTACTGGGGTTCGCGCAGCAGATCGAGCTGATGGCGAGCCGGTCGTTCCCGTTCGCGCTGCCGGGCCTGGTGCACGTCCGCAACGTGATCACCACGCACCGGCCCGTCGACGCCGCGGAGACGCTCGCGATCTCCGTGCACGCGCAGCGGCTGCGCAGCCACCCCAAGGGTGCGCAGGTGGATCTCGTCACGGCCGTCGACGCGGCCGGGGAGCGGGTGTTCGACGGGCGCAGCACGTACTTCGCGCGCGGTGCTCGCGCGCCGCTGGAGGTCGTCGACGAGCCGGGCCTGCAGCCGTTCGACGATGGTGCGCCGGACGCGACCTGGCACGTCGACGGCGGCACGGGCCGCCGCTACGCCGGCGTGAGCGGCGACGTGAACCCGATCCACCTCTCGCCGCTGGCCGCCAAGGCGTTCGGCTTCCCGCGCGCCATCGCCCACGGGATGTGGACGGCCGCGCACGCGCTCGCCTCGCTCGACGGTCGGCTGCCCGGGGCGTTGACCTGGGATGTCGAGTTCGGCAAGCCGCTGCTCCTGCCCTCGACGGTGGAGCTGCGCACGAAGCGGATCGACGACGGCTGGGCGCTGGACGTGCGCTCAGGAAAGCCGCACCTGACGTCGACGGTGCGCGGCGTTTGACGTTGATCAAGGGCAAAAGGTCGCTCGTGATCGATCCAGAAGCGACCATTTGCCCTTGATCGACGCAACCACCGACGGGTGTACGTGCGCTGGGCCACTCAGCCGGGGCACTTACACTGCTTGCATGTGCGCGTTCCAGCGCAAGCAGCGACGGTGGGTCATCGACCTGCGCGTCCGGCTCGCGCTGGCCATCGTGATCATCGGGGCCAACCTGCTCGGGTCGGCCGGCGTGTTCGTCTTCGCCACGTGGGTCATCCCGGAGGGCCCGCTCGAGGACCCGGCGCTCGTCCGTGGCATCAACATGCTGCTCTTCGCCGCCTACCTGACCGTCTCGCTGCCCGTGGGCACGTTCGTCGGAGGCCGGCGGTTCCGTCTCTGGACGCACGGCACCGAGGAGGAGCAGCGGCGGCGCGAGCGCCGGTTCGTGCTCTACGGGCCGTTACGCCTCGTGATCGTGCAGATCGTCCTGTGGCTGGTGGCCGCGGTGCTGTTCACGGCGTTCAACCTCCCGTACTCACCGCGGCTCGCGCTGCGCATCGGCGAGACCGTGCTGCTCGGAGGCGTCGTCACCTGTGCACTGACCTACCTGCTCGCCGAACGGGTCCTGCGCGGCACCGCCGAGCAGGTGCTGCGCGACGTGCCCATGCACCGACGCAAGCTGCCCGGGATCCTGACCAGGTCACTGGTGTTCTGGGCGCTCGGATCGGCCGTGCCGGTGTTCGGGCTGATGCTCGCCGGTGTGTCGATCTTCATGTTCGACGACGTGACGACGCTGCAGCTGGCGGTCATCGTGCTGGCCGTGGGTGCGGTGGCGATCGGCGGCGGGTTCCTCGTGACGGTCGGGGCGGCCCGCGCAGTGGCCGACCCGGTCAACACCGTGATCCACGCGCTGGCCCGCGTCGAGGAGGGCGATCTCACCGTCACCGTGCCCGTCTACGACGGCACCGAGGTCGGGCAGCTGCAGGCCGGCGTCAACGCGATGGTGGCCGGCCTGCGGGAACGGGAGCGCATCCGCGACCTGTTCGGCCGGCACGTCGGGCACGAGGTGGCGGCTGCGGCTGCGGCCGCCGGCGAGGTGCGCCTCGGTGGCGAGCGCCGGCAGGTCGCCGTCCTGTTCGTCGACGTCGTCGGCTCCACCGGGCTCGCCGCCTCCCGCGAGCCCGAGGAGGTCGTCGAGGTGCTCAACCGGTTCTTCGGCGTCGTCGTGGGCACCGTCGAGGAG
This sequence comes from uncultured Actinomycetota bacterium, assembly GCA_963727745.1. Taxonomy (GTDB): domain Bacteria; phylum Actinomycetota; class Actinomycetes; order Mycobacteriales; family Pseudonocardiaceae; genus Pseudonocardia. The sequence continues at coordinate 243,845 of CAVSHL010000009.1, read as the reverse complement.
CACGGCGGCTGGATCAACAAGTTCGAGGGCGACGCTGCGCTCGCCGTGTTCGGTGCGCCCGCGCCGATCGCCGATCCGGCCGGTGCCGCGCTCGCGGCCGCCCGGCTGCTGGCCGAGCGGCTCGCCGCCCGGGTGCCCGAGGTCGGCTCCGGCATCGGCGTGTCGGCCGGCGAGGTGGTGGCCGGCAACGTGGGCGACGTGCGCCGCTACGAGTACACCGTGATCGGTGATCCGGTGAACGAGGCCGCCCGGCTCACCGACGTCGCCAAGAACACGGACGGCCGCGTGGTCGCCGCGGCCGCCGCCGTCGACCTGGCGGCCGAGACCGAGGCGCGCCGCTGGGACCTCGGCGACTCCGTCGTCCTCCGCGGCCGTACGCAGCCGACCCGCATGGCCACGCCGGTGATGGCGCCCGGGGCTGCCCGACGTCCGGCGCAACCTGCCGGCACCGGTACGGCGGCATCGCCCGCAGCAGCGCGGTGACGAACTGCCGGTAGAGCTCCTCGCCGACCCGAAGTCCGAACTCGCTGGGCCCTTTCGCAGGACTCGCCGACCGGAACGGGGGACTCGCGGGTCGAGACGGAGGACTCGCCGACCGAAACGCAAGACTCGCGGGGCGGGGCGGGGCTACCCGGTCGCGCGGCCTGTCGCGTTGCTGCTCCGCGGGCCGAAGGTGGCGCGGTAGGTCGTCGGGTTGACGCCGACCGCGCGCTGGAAGTGCCGCCGCAGGGTCGTCGCGGTGCCGAGCCCGCAGCGGGCGGCGACCTGCTCGACGCTCGCGTCGCTGCGTTCCAGCAGTTCCTGCGCGAGTGCGACCCGTTGGCGGTGCAGCCAGTCGAGGGGACGCATCCCGATCTCGGCCTGCATGCGGCGCGCGAGCTGGCGGCTGCTCAGCCCGGCCCGCCGGGCGAGGTCCTCCACGGTGAGCGGCCGGTCGAGGCGACCCCGGGCCCAGTCCAGCGCCATGGCCAACCCGTCGGGCGCCCGCGGTGCGCTCGGTGGTGCGATGAACTGGGCCTGCCCGCCGGGGCGGTACCCGGGCCCGACCAGCCGGCGGACCAGGCCGTTCGCCGCCGCCGCACCGTAGTCGTGGCGGACGAGGTGGATGCACAGGTCCAGCGCGGCCGTCTTGCCGGCCGAGGTCAGCACCTGGCCCTCGTCGACGTACAGGACGTCCGGGCGCACCGTGATCCGCGGATACCGCCGGGCCAGGTCCTCGGCGTGCATCCAGTGGGTGGCGGCCGCGCGCCCGTCGAGCAGGCCGGCGGCGGCCAGCACGAACGCGCCGGTGCAGAGGGAGGCGATGCGGGCGCCGCGGTCGTGGGCCGCGCGCAGTGCGGCCAGCAGCGCAGGATCGGACGCCGCATCGGGGTCGTCGGTCGACGGGACGATCACGGTGTCGGCCGTGGCCAGGTCCGCGAGACCGCACATGCCGACGTCCGGCAGCCACGGCGACGGCGCGCCGTCCGGGGTCCAGGCGGTCAGCTCGTACCACTCGCCGTCCGGGCCGAGATCGGAGCGGTCCACGCCGAAGACCTCCGCGGCGATGGCGAGCTCGAGCAGCATCGTGTGCTCGTGCACCGTGATCACGACCTTGCGCATGTCGGAAACTGTACGGGTATCGTCAGATCAGACGCTCGTGGAGATCCGGCCGGCCGATGACGATGGGGTCATGCAACGAGTAGTCGTCTACGGCGCGTACGGGCACACGGGGCGGTTCGTCACCGCGGAGCTCGTCCGGCGCGGCCTGGCGCCCGTCCTGTCCGGGCGCGACGCCGGCAAGCTGGCCGCGCTGGGTGCGCAGTACCCCGAGCTGGAGCTGCGACCGACCGCGATCGACGATCCCGATGCGCTGCGCGCCGCCCTCGACGGTGCCGCCGCCGTGATCAACACCGCGGGCCCGTTCCTCGACACCGCCGGGCCGATCGCGGCCGCCGCCGTCCGGGCCGGCATCTCCTACCTCGACGTCTCCGCCGAGCAGCCCGCTGCAGCAGCCCTGCACCGCGACCTCGACGCGGCCGCCCGCGCGGCCGGCGTCGCCGTCGTGCCGGCGATGGCGTTCTACGGCGGGCTCGCCGATCTCATGGCCACCGCCGCGCTCGGTGGCGCCACGACCGCCGACGAGATCACCGTCGCGATCGCGCTCGATCGCTGGTGGCCGACCGAGGGCACCCGGATCACCGGCCGGCGCAACACCGCGCCCCGCCTCGTCGTCACCGACGGTCGGCTCGTGCCGCTGGAGGACCCGGCACCGACCGGGACCTGGACGTTCCCAGAGCCCTTCGGGCCCCAGGACGTCGTCGCCCTCCCGTTCTCCGAGATCGTCACGATCGCCGCGCACCTGCAGGTCACGACCGTCCGCTCGTACTTCGCCGACGCTGCGCTGCGCGACCTGCGCGACCCGAACACCTCGACACCCGAGGCCGTCGACGACACCGGCCGATCCGCCCAGCGGTTCGTGGTCGACGTCGTCGTCCGCACGGGCGCGAGCGAGCGCCGGATCACCGCTTCCGGGCAGGACATCTACGCCGTGACGGCCCCGATCATCGCCGAGGCCGTCACCCGCATCCTCGACGGTCGCGCCCGCGCGACCGGCGTGCTCGCGCCCGGTGCATTGCTCGACGCCGTCGACGTGCTGGAGGCGCTCGCGCCCGAGCACCTCACCGTGGCGGTATCTGGCGGCGCCCTGGCCGAAAACCGCGCGCACCGGGGTGGGTCGGCCGCATAGCGTCAGGCCGTGACCGCCGCTCCCACCCTGCCCGCCAGCCGTTACGGCTGGCTGCCCCTCGCCGCTGTCGGGTTCACCGTGCTGGCCTGGGCGTCGGCGTTCGTCGGGATCCGGGCCGTCGGTGCCTCGTACGGGCCGGGCGCGCTGGCGCTGGGCAGGTTGCTGGTCGGCGTCCTGGTACTGGGCGTGATGTTGCTGGTCAGCAGGCGCCGGTGGGTGGCGCCGACCCTGCGCGAGTGGGGGTTCCTCGCGCTCTGCGGCGTCGCGTGGTTCGCCGTCTACAACGTCGCGCTCAACGATGCCGAGACGCGCATCGACGCCGGGACGACGGCGATGCTCGTCAACGTGGGCCCGGTGCTGATCGCGCTGTTCGCCGGGCTGCTGCTGGGTGAGGGCTTCCCGCGGTGGCTGATCGTCGGGGCCCTCGTCGCGTTCTCCGGGGCCGTGCTCGTCGGTGCCGCCACCGCCGACGGCAGCGCCGACCTGCTCGGCGTGCTGCTGTGCCTCGCCGCCGCCGTCACGTACGCGATCGGGGTGCTCGCGCAGAAGCCGGTGCTGCGCCGGCTGCCCGGCCTGCAGGTGACGTTCACGGCGTGCGCGATCGGTGCCGTGGCGTGCCTGCCGTTCGCGCCGTCGCTGGTCGACACCGTCGCGTCGGCGCCCGTGGAGGCCACGCTCGGTGTGGCCTACCTCGGGCTGGTGCCGACGGCGCTCGCGTTCAGCACCTGGGCGTACGCCTTGGCCCGCATGGACGCCGGTCGCCTGGGAGTGAGCACCTACGTCGTGCCGCCGATCACGGTCGTCATGTCGGCGCTGCTGCTCGGCGAGTTCCCGCCGTGGCTGGCGATCCTCGGCGGCGCGGTCTGCCTGCTCGGCGTGGCGATCACCCGGCGCCGGTAGCGATCCCGAACGGGTTGTCGACGACATAGCGCCAGACCCCGTCGGTGCCGCGGCGCGCGACGTCGGTGGCGGTGCCGGTGATCCGACCGTCGCCGATCCGCCAGTCCACCACCAGCAGCGCGATGTCGCCGGCGGCGAACATGTGCCGCGGCGTGACCTCGATCGGCAGGCCGAGCGCCTGGAACGCGGTGTTGGCGGCGATCCGCGCGGTCCCGGTGACCGGCGTTCCCGTGCGCTCGACGAACACCGCGTCCGGCTCGTAGAGCGCGTCGACCGGTGCCGGGTCGCCGCTGTTGAACGCAGTGGCGAAGGCGTGCGGGAGGTGTTCGGGCAAGCTGGGGGAATGGGTTGCGGGCATCCTGACACCGAACCGGACGGATCCGTGGCTCACCGAACGGTGAGCGCCGACCGGGTGCTGGTCCCCACGGCGGCCGGCGCCACCCGCCGTCCCGAAGCTGACTGCCCGGTCGAGGTCGCGCTCGCCGCGATCTCCGGGCGCTGGACCACGCTCGTGCTGCGCGACCTCATGGGCGGCCCGCTCGCGTACGGCGAGCTGCGCCGCGGGCTCCCGGAGCTGTCGGACAAGGTGCTGGTGGAGCGGTTGACGGCACTGCGCGACCGCGGGCTCGTCACGAGGCACCAGCACACCGGTTTCCCCACCCGCGTCGTCTACGAGCTGACCGAGGCGGGACGGGCCCTGCGTCCGCTGCTCGTAGAGCTGTACCGCACCGGGGAGCGGCTGCAGCAGTCCTAGAGCTCCCGGAGCACGTCGAGCAACTCGTCGTGGATCGCGCCGTTGGTCGCCACCACATCGGTGACATCGGCGGTGATGATCCGCTGCCCACCGAGGTCGGTGACCCATCCGCCGGCCTCCTCGATCAGCAGCTGACCTGCACTGATGTCCCACGCGGGCATCTCGCGCTCGACGTACGCCGCGTAGTGCCCGGCCGCGATGTGGGCCATGATCAGCGCTGGGGCGCCGGGGGAGCGCACGCCGCCCGCGGTCGTGAGCAGCCGCTCGACCGCCGCGGCGTGCCGGGCGATCCGCGCCGGGTCGGCCGACTTGATCTGGGTGGCGACCACGGCTCTGCCCAGCGGCGCGTCGGCGGAGACAGCCAGCGGCTCGCCGTTCACCGTCGCCCCGCTGCCGCGACCCGCGCAGAACAGCTGGTCGTGCACCGGGTCGTACACGGCGCCCGCCACCACCTCGTCGGCGCCGTGCTCCCGGCAGCGCAGCGCCACCGACACCGCGTACCAGGGGATCCCGTTGGCGTAGTTGTCGGTGCCGTCCAACCCGTCGACGAACCAGACGTGCGTGTCGTCGGATCCGGGCTCGGTGCCCTCCTCGCCGACGATCACGTGGTCGGGGAAGGTGGCGCGCAGATCCGCGACGATCGCGGCCTGCGACGCGTGGTCCGCCGAGGTCGTCATGTCGTGGCCGGCATCCGTGAACGTCACGTCGACGGTCGTGCGGTCCATGCCGAGCAGCACCGAGCCGCCGGCCCGGGCGGCCCCGGCAGCCACCGCGGCAGCGTCGTCGACCAGCGGGCACAGGCCGTTGTCGATCATCGGACGACCCTACGCGGCCATCGCGAGCTGGCCCGTTGCGCAGGGCGAGTTGGCCATCTGTGCAGGGTGAGTCGGCCGTTTCGACGGGGTGCGATCGATGAGCCCGGCCTGTCGAGATGGCCAACTCGCCCTGTTGGGATGGCCAACTCGCGGCGGCGCTGGCGGTGCTGGCGGTCAGTGCAGCGCGAGTGCCGCCAGTGCCATGCGCCGCAGGATCTCGGCGGCGTCGCGGCCGCGGCCCGCGTGCGGGGTGGAGTTGAGCAGGCCGAACGTGCCGTGCGCGACGACGCGGCGCTGGGCGTCGTCGAGTTCGGGGCGGGTGGCGCGCAGCGCGTCGACCCAGATCTCGACGTAGGTGCGCTGCAGCTTGCGGACCTTGGCCCGGGCGCCCGAGGCGAGGTTGGCGAGGTCGCGGTCCTGCACGACGATCAGCTCGGGCTCGCGGGTGGCGAAGTCGGTCTGGAAGGCGACGAGCTCGCGCAGCAGCTCGTGCGGATCGTCGATCTCGGCGGCGAGCGTCTGCCCGCCCTGCAGGAGGTGCTCGCTGATGCCGACGAGCATCTCCTCGAGCAACGCCTCCTTGCCGGGGAAGTGCCGGTAGAGCGCCGGCCCGCTGACGCCGACGGCGGCGCCGAGGTCGGCGATGCTCACGCCGTGGTAGCCGTGCTTGGCGAAGAGCTGCGCGGCGACCGCCAGGATCTGCTCACGCCGGCTCGTCATGCCCACACGTTAACGAACGTTCACCACATCACACCAGCTGGGGACTGGAAAATCACGTTAATGAGCGTTAACGTGTGCCACATGGTTGCCACCATGGCCGCACCGCCGCTCGCCGGATCCGCGGCGCCGAAGTCGGAGCACGACGACGCCCATCGCGCGCTCGTCGCTGATCTGCAGGCGCAGATCGCCGCCGCGGCGCTGGGCGGGTCCGAACGCTCCCGCGCGCGCCACGTCGAGCGCGGCAAGCTGCTCCCGCGCGACCGGGTCGACACGGTGCTCGACCCGTCATCGCCGTTCCTCGAGCTCTCGCCGCTGGCCGCCCACGGCATGTACGACGGCGACGCGCCCGGCGCCGGGATGATCACCGGTGTCGGTCGGGTGAGCGGTCGCGAGTGCGTGATCGTCGCCAACGACGCCACCGTCAAGGGCGGCACGTACTACCCGATGACGGTCAAGAAGCACCTGCGCGCGCAGGAGGTGGCGCTGCAGAACCGGTTGCCCTGCATCTACCTCGTCGACTCCGGCGGCGCGTACCTGCCCGAGCAGGACAACGTGTTCCCCGACCGCGAGCACTTCGGCCGGATCTTCTACAACCAGGCCACGATGTCGGGCCTCGGCATCCCGCAGATCGCGGCGGTCCTCGGCTCCTGCACCGCGGGCGGCGCGTACGTGCCCGCGATGAGCGACGAGGCCGTGATCGTCCGCAACCAGGGCACGATCTTCCTGGGCGGTCCGCCGCTCGTGAAGGCCGCCACCGGCGAGATCGTCACCGCCGAGGAGCTGGGCGGCGGCGACCTGCACTCCAAGGTCTCCGGCGTCACCGACCACCTCGCCGAGAACGACACGCACGCGCTGGCGATCGTCCGCTCGATCGTCGCGACGCTCGGGCAGCGCCCGCCGCGGCCGTGGGACGTCGTGCCCACCGAGGAGCCCGTCGTCGACCCCGACGAGCTGTACGGCGTGGTGCCCACCGACTCCCGCACCCCCTACGACGTGCGCGAGGTCATCGCCCGCATCGTCGACGGTTCGCGGTTCCAGGAGTTCAAGACCGAGTACGGCACCACGCTCGTCACCGGGTTCGCACGGCTGCACGGGCATCCCGTCGGGATCGTGGCGAACAACGGGATCCTGTTCTCCGAGTCGGCGCAGAAGGGCGCGCACTTCGTCGAGCTGTGCGACCAGCGCGGCATCCCGCTCGTGTTCCTGCAGAACATCTCCGGGTTCATGGTCGGCCGCGAGTACGAGGCCGGCGGCATCGCGAAGAACGGCGCGAAGATGGTCACCGCCGTCGCATCCACGCGGGTCCCGAAGTTCACGGTGATCATCGGCGGCTCGTTCGGCGCCGGGAACTACTCGATGTGCGGCCGCGCGTACTCGCCGCGGTTCCTGTTCATGTGGCCCAACGCCCGCATCTCGGTGATGGGCGGCGAGCAGGCCGCGACGGTGCTCGGCACGGTCGGTTCGGGGGCCGATCCCGACGCGATCCGCGCCCAGTACGAGCGCCAGGGCCACCCCTACTACTCCACCGCCCGCATCTGGGACGACGGAGTGATCGACCCCAAGGACACCCGCACCGTCCTCGGCCTGGCCCTGTCCGCCGCTGCCAACGCGCCCGTGGCCGATCCGGCCTTCGGCGTCTTCCGGATGTGAGGCACATGTTCTCGACAGTCCTCGTCGCCAACCGGGGTGAGATCGCCGTGCGGGTCGTCCGCACGCTGCGCGCGCTCGGCATCCGGTCCGTCGCCGTCTACACCGATCCCGACGCCGCGGCTCCGCACGTCTCCACCGCCGACGTCGCCGTGCGCATCGGCAGCTACCTCTCCATCGACGACGTGCTGGGCGCCGCGCGCGCCACCGGCGCGGAGGCGATCCATCCCGGCTACGGCTTCCTCTCCGAGAACACCGCGTTCGCCGCGGCCTGCGCCGATGCCGGGGTCACGTTCGTCGGCCCGCCCGCCTCGGCGATCGACGCCATGGGCGACAAGATCCGCGCCAAGCAGACGGTCGCCAAGGCCGGCGTGCCCGTCGTCCCCGGCTCCGACGGCGCCGGCCTCTCCGACGCCGAGCTGGCCGCCTCCGTGGCGGAGATCGGCTTCCCGGTGCTGCTCAAGCCCAGCGCGGGCGGCGGCGGTAAGGGCATGCACGAGGTGCACGCCGAGCAGGATCTGGCGGCGGCCATCGCCACCGCCCGCCGCGAGGCGAAGAGCTCCTTCGGCGACGACACGTTGCTGGTCGAGCGGCTGGTCACCACCCCGCGCCACATCGAGATCCAGGTGCTCGCCGACACCCACGGCAACGCCGTGCACCTCGGCGAGCGGGAGTGCTCGCTGCAGCGCCGCCACCAGAAGATCGTCGAGGAGGCGCCGTCGCCGCTGCTCACGCCCGAGCAGCGCGAGCTCATGGGCGCCGCGGCCGTCGAGGCGGCGAAGTCGGTGGGCTACGCGGGCGCCGGCACCGTCGAGTTCATCGTCGGCGCCGACCGGCCGGACGAGTTCTTCTTCATGGAGATGAACACCCGCCTCCAGGTGGAGCACCCGGTCACCGAGGAGGTGTACGGGGTCGATCTCGTCGAGCTGCAGCTGCGCGTCGCCGCCGGCGAGGAAGCACCCTGGCCTGCTGTCCTGCAGCCGCAGGGCCACGCGATCGAGGTCCGCGTCTACGCCGAGGACCCGGCTTCGGGGTTCCTCCCGACGGGCGGTCGCATCCTCGCTCTCGATCTCCCGGGCACCGTGCGTGTCGACTCCGGCATCGCCGCGGGCGGCACGGTCGGCAGCGACTACGACCCGATGCTCGCCAAGGTCATCGCGCACGGCCGCGACCGCGCCGAGGCGCTGCGCCGGCTCGACGCCGCGTTGGGCAACACCGTGCTCCTGGGCCTGGGTACCAACATCGGCTTCCTGCGCACGATGCTCGCCGATCCCGACGTGGTCGCGGGTCGGCTCGACACGGGTCTCGTCGGCCGCAAGGTCGACGACTGGGTGGCCGCGGTGGTGCCCGACGACGTGCTCGCCGCGGCTGCTGCCCATCGCCTGTTGGCGCTCGAACCGACGGGGGCCGTCGTCGATCCGTTCGACGTGCCGGGTGCCTGGCGGGTCGGCGGGCCGGCATGGACCCACATCAAGCTCACCGTCGACGAGCCTGTCGACGTGCGGGTCCGCGGCCGCGCGGCCGCGGCGCAGATCTTGGTCGGCGACGCCGATCCGGTCTCTCTCAGCGTCCGGCACGACGGCGACCGCCTCGCCGTCACCGTCGATGGCGTCACCCGCCGCTACGCCGCGGCCGAGGACGGTCCGACGCTGTGGCTGGGCCGCGACGGGCAGGCGTGGGCCGTGCGCGAGCAGAAGACCGCCGACGTCGCCGCAGCCGCCAAGGCCGGCGACGGCGGACCCGTCACCTCGCCGATGCCCGGCACCGTCACGATCGTCGACGTGACCGACGGCGAGCGCGTCACCGCAGGTCAGCGGCTCGTCGTCGTCGAAGCCATGAAGATGGAGCACGCACTCGTCGCTGCTGTCGACGGGGTCGTGCGAGACCTGCGCGCCCGCCCGGGGTCCACCGTCGCCCGCGGCGCCACATTGCTGATCGTCGAACCCGAGGAGGGCTGAACCATGGCTGCTTTCGATCCTTTTGGGAACCTGAGCGAGGAGCACGCGGCGCTGCGCGCCACCGTCGAGGACTTCGCGCGCAAGGAGGTCGCCCCCGTCATCGGCGAGCTCTACGAGCGCTGCGAGTTCCCGTACGCGATCGTCGCGAAGATGGGCGAGATGGGCCTGTTCGGCCTGCCCGTCGCCGAGGAGTACGGCGGCATGGGCGGCGACTACTTCGCGCTGTGCCTGGCACTGGAGGAGCTGGCCCGCGTCGACTCGTCGGTGGCGATCACCCTCGAGGCCGGGGTGTCGCTGGGCGCGATGCCGATCTACCGGTTCGGCACCGAGGAGCAGAAGCAGCAGTGGCTGCCCGACCTCACCGCCGGCCGCAAGCTCGGCGCGTTCGGCCTGACCGAGGCCGGCGGTGGCTCCGACGCCGGCGCCACCCGCACCACCGCCCGCGTCGACGACGGCCAGTGGGTCGTCAACGGCAGCAAGGCGTTCATCACCAACTCCGGCACCGACATCACCTCGCTGGTCACCGTCACGGCCGTCACCGGCGAGAAGGAGGGCCGCAAGGAGATCTCCGCGATCCTCGTGCCGGCCGGCACCCCCGGGTTCACGTTCTCCGAGAAGTACTCGAAGGTCGGCTGGTCGGCCTCCGACACCCGCGAGCTGTTCTTCGACGACTGCCGCGTGCCCGAGGAGAACCTGGTCGGCGAGCGCGGTCGCGGCTACGCGCAGTTCCTGTCGATCCTCGACGAGGGCCGGGTGGCCATCGCCGCGCTGTCGGTCGGGCTCGCCCAGGGCTGCGTCGACGAGTCGCTGCGCTACGCCCGCGAGCGGGAGGCGTTCGGCCAGGCCATCGGCCGCTACCAGGCGATCCAGTTCAAGATCGCCGACATGGAGGTGCGCGCCCACACCGCGCGCCTGGCGTACTACGCCGCCGCGGCCAAGATGCTGCGCGGCGAGCCGTTCAAGAAGGAGGCGGCGATCGCGAAGCTCGTCGCCTCCAACGCGGCGATGGACAACGCCCGCGACGCCACCCAGGTCTTCGGCGGCTACGGCTTCATGAACGAGTACCCGGTGGGCCGCTTCTACCGCGACGCGAAGATCCTGGAGATCGGCGAGGGCACCTCCGAGGTGCAGCGCATGCTCATCGCGCGGCAGCTGGGGTTGTAGCGGCCGATCAACGCAATGCCTCCCCGGCCAGGAGCCTGGTCACCTCGTGGGGGACCCGGAAGCCGGGCGGGTCGGCCCGCAGTGCCGGGATGACGTCCTCCGCGACCAGACCCTGGACCTGCAGCTCCACCGTGATCCGGGCGACCGGCCGGACGAAGGCCGCCGGATCGGCCGCGCCGTACTCGACGAACCCGCCCATGGCCGCCGCGTCCCGGATCACCGCACCGTGCGGCAGTCCCTCCGCCGCGCAGCGCGCGAGCAGCAGGGCGATCCCGTCGGCCGTCCAGGGCGCGCGAGCCAATACCCGATCCGCTTCCGCGATCGACGCGGCCGACACCCGTACGCCCAGCTCGCCGGCGTGCCGCAGCAGGTCGACGGGGCGCAGCAGCGTGAGCCCGGCTCCGCATTCCGCCCGCAGCTCGTCCGCCAGCTCGGGACGCGGTCCCACGAAGACCGCTCCGCGGCGCACCCACCAGTCCGTCTTGCCGTCGCCGGTCACCAGCACCAGGTCGCCGGTGCCGCGCCGGGCCACCTCGGCGATCGACTGGCTCCACATCAGGTAGTCCCCGGCGCCACCCTCGGGGAGCCCGGAGTCGGCCTTCGCGGCATCGAGGTAGCCGGGAGGGACCCGCTGCTGCGCCCGATCGTGGCCCCGGCCGATCGCCGCCGCCCACTCGTCCGCCTCCGGGGCGGGTCCGACCCGACCGGCCAGCACCCGCTGCAGGCGGTCCAGCACCGGGTCCGCCGGGCCCCGCGGATCCATCCGGACCGGCAACTGCGCCGTCACCGCGGCGCGCAGATCGTGGCGCAGCACCGCGACCCGGCCGAGCAACCCGTCCCGCGCGGGTTCGGCCACGCCCGCCGGGGTCGCCCACGCCCGCACCGCCATCGCCGTCGCGCTCAGGTGCCGTTCGATCCGCTCCGACGTCTCCACCGAGCCGCGATCGCGACCAGCCACCACGTCGAGCCGGTTGCGCCAGAACTCCCGCATCACCTAGTGCGGCACGAACAGCCGCTCACCCAGCCCGACCAGCACCTCCACCATCGCCTCGCGGGTCGCGTCGCTGAAGCGGTAGAGATCGAGCAGCACGTTGGTGTCGACGGCCACGGTCGCCGAGCGCAGGGCACTCGCCACCTCGCCGTCGTCCGGTACCCGGTGGCCCGCGAAGTCCTCGTACATCCCCCGCAAGTGCGCCATGTCGGAGATCGAACCACCGCTGCAACCGGTACGGTCCGATCCGGGATCCGCGAACTTCAGGAGGCAGCGTGGCCGGCTGGGACGATCTGGTGACCTACGTGCGGGTCCGCTACGAGATCATGCGCCAGCACGACCACGGCGAGCTCTGGTTCAACCTGCCCACCACCGGCGAGCGCACGCAGATCGTGAAGGTCCTGTCGGTCACCGGCGAGGACGGCCACCCGTGGGCCCAGATCACCTCACCGATCGGCAACCTGCAGGAGCTCGACCTCGCCGTCCTGCTCAAGCGCGCGGGCGAGGCGATCGTCGGCGGCGTGATCGCCGACGGCGACCTGGTGCTCTTCCGCCACTCCATCCCGCTCGGCGACACCGAGCTCGACGGGTTCGAGAAGCCGTTCCGACTCGTCGTCGAGTTCGCCGACCGGCTGGAGCTGGAGCTGACCGGCAAAGATCAGCACTGAGCAGGCGACGTCACACACCCGCGGGCCCGTTCACACACGTTCGGACGTGTGTGAACGGGCCCGGCGGTGTGTGACGTCGCTCGGTGCCCGTACCTGATCAGGTAGTGCCGGTCAGCACCCCGCTGGTCGCCGCCACCGAGGTGAGGTTGGTGAGGGTGGGGTGCCCGGCGGCGAGCAGGGCGACGTCGGAGTCCGGGCCGGGCTCGGTGCCCGAGCCCAGGTACTCGGTGCGCAGCCGCCCGTCGCCCTCGGTGACGCGGACCTGCACGGTGCCCGACGGGGCGAGCTCGGCCTCGCGCAGCGGCCCCAGCTCGTCGACGGCGAGATCGGGCACGTTCAGCGAGAGGACGGTGCCTTCCGGCGCGGTGAGCAGCGTGTCGAGCACCTCCGGTACGAGCGAGGTGGCGCTGTCCCAGCGCGGGTTCGGGTTGGGCGGCCAGCCGATGCCGAGCGACACCGCGAGGGCGCGGATGCCGGAGAGTCCGGCGGTGAGCGCGGCGCCCACGGTTCCGGAGTGCAGCACGGCCCGGCCGGTGTTCATGCCGAGGTTGATGCCCGACAGCAGCACGTCCGGGGTCTCGAGCCACCCGCGTGCCACGGACATCGCGATGAACGCCGGGTGACCCTCCACCGCGTAGCCGGTGATGCCGTCCCGGTCGCGGCGGTGCACCCGGACGTGCCCGTCGTCGTCGCGGACGGCGAGCACCGATCCGCCCGCGCCGCTCGTGTCGACGTGCGGGGCGGCGACGGTCACCTCGAAACCTGCGCCGCGCGCGGCCGCGGCGAGCGCCCACAGTCCGGGGGATTCGATACCGTCGTCGTTGGTGATCACGGCGCGCAGCCGTCGAGAGGTGGGCACGTCATCACACGGTAGGCGAGGGTCGCCGGTCGTACGTGCATGTCGCGACGACCGTCACGGAAGGGGAGTCGGCTGTTCGCCTGGCTGCTGGACTCGCCGCTGATCGCCGGCCCGCTGCCCACCGCCATCGTGGTGGCGGGCGCGATCGGCGGCGTCGTCCTGCTCGCCGGCAGGGATCGTCGGTGGTGGACGCGGACGGTGCCGATCAGCGCGGGCATCGGCGTGCTCGGTGCGCTGGTGACCGCCGGCGCGCTCGCGCTGGTCCCGTTGTTCCCGGACGCACTGCCGCCCCGCGTGCTGATCTGGATCGGGGTGGGTGTCGCCGCGGTGGCTGCGGCGGTCGGGCGGATCGCCGGCCGGCGCCGGGTCGTGGTCGCGGTGGTCGCAGCGGTGCTCGTGCTGAGCGTGTGCGGGGTCAAGGTGAACGCCTTCTACGGCTACCGCACCACCCTGGCCGGTGTGCTCGGGCTGCCGGCCGCCAACGAGGTCGCGTTCGACTCGCTCGTCCGCAGCGAGGCGATCGTGCCGATCGCGGGCTGGCGGCCGCCGCCGGACATGTCGCGCAGCGGCCGGATCGCGCGGGCCGACGTGCCGGGCGTCGCGTCCGGCTTCGCGGCCCGACCGGCGTGGGTGTACCTGCCCCCGGCCTACCTGGCGAGCAGCCGGCCGCTGCTGCCCGTGCTCGTGCTGGTGCCGGGCCAGCCCGGCGGCCCGGACGACTGGCTGCTCGCCGGACGGCTCACCGACGTGCTCGACCGCTACGCCGCCGCCCACGCCGGCATCGCCCCGATCGTCGTCGTCCCGGACGCGACGGGCGCGTCGCTGGCCAACCCGCTCTGCCTGGACTCGCGGCTGGGCCGCGCGGAGACCTACCTGACCGTCGACGTGCCGGCCTGGCTCGACAGCCACCTGCAGGTGGCGCCGGACCGCGCGGTGGGCGGGTTCTCCTTCGGCGGCACCTGCGCGTTGCAGCTCGCGGTGCGCCGCCCCGACGTCTACCCGACCTTCCTCGACGTGTCCGGCCAGGCCGAGCCGACGCTGGGCGACCACGCGCGCACCGTCGCGGCCACGTTCGGCGGTGACGAGACGGCGTTCCGCGCCGTCACCCCGCTCGCCGGGCTGGCGGCCCACCGCTTCCCCGGCAGCACCGGGATCCTCACGGTCGGCGCCGACGATCCGGTCTACCGCCCGCAGGCCGAGCAGGTGTCCGCTGCGGCCCGCGCCGCCGGCATGGACGTCACGCTGTCGGTGCGACCGGGCGGGCACACCTGGGCGCTCGCCGGCGACGGGCTGGCGGAGTTCCTGCCGCTGATGGCCCGCCGCACCGGCCTGTTGCCGTGACGTCGTGGTGGGCCGCCGGGACGTAGGCTCCGGCTCGTGCGCACCCCGATGCCCGCGACGGGCGAGCAGTTCGAGATCGTCTCCGGGGCCACGCGAGCCGTCGTCACCGAGGTGGGGGCGGGCCTGCGCTCGCTCGTCGTGGGCCCGCGGACGCTGGTGGAGACGTTCGGCGAGCAGGAGCGGCCCCCGAAGGGTGCCGGCACCGTGCTCGTGCCGTGGCCGAACCGCGTGGCCGCCGGCCGCTGGACGTGGGACGGCGCCGCCCAGAAGCTCGCGCTCTCCGAGCCCGACGCGGGCAACGCCATCCACGGGCTGCTGCGGTTCACCCTGTACCGGGTCGGCGAGCGGGCGGCCGACGCGATCACCCTGCAGGCGACGGTCGCGCCGCAGCCGGGCTGGCCGGTGCCGCTGGAGACGAGCGTCCGCTACGCCGTGTCCGACGCGGGCCTGACCGTCACGCACACCGTGACGAACGTCGGAGCCGCGGCCGTCCCGTTCGGGATCGGCGCCCACCCGTACGTGCGGGCCGGCGCGAGCTCCACCGACGACTGCACGATCACGATCGCCGCCACCACGCTGCTGCCGCTCGACGGCGGCATCCCGGCCGGCCCGGCCCGTCCGCTCGACGAGGTGCCGGACGTGGACCTGCGCGGCAAGCCGATGGCCGGGCTTGTCGTCGACCACGCCTTCGGTGGCTGCGCTCCGGCCACCGGCGACGACCTTGTGCGACACCGCCTCGACGGCCCGGACGGGCACGTGGAGGTGTGGGCGGAGCCGGTGTTCGGGTACGTGCAGGTGTTCACCCCGCCGGAGTTCCCCGGTCGCGGCCGGGCGGTGGCGATCGAACCGATGACCTGCCCGCCCGACGCCCTCAACTCCGGCGACGGACTGATCTTTCTCGCACCTGGCGAGACCTGGAACGGAACGTGGGGAATCAGCGGATGACCGATGGAACCAACCGGCAGCTGCGGCTCGCGCAGCGGCCGACCGGCGAGCCGACGGACGAGATCTGGCAGTTCGCGACCGAAGCGGTGCCCGAGCCGGGCGACGGGCAGTTCGTCGTGGCGATCTCGCACCTGTCGCTCGACCCGGCGATGCGCGGCTGGCTCGACGACCGGCCCAGCTACCTGCCGCCCGTCGGCATCGGCGAGGTGATGCGCGCGCTGGGCGCCGGGAAGGTGGTGGCCTCCAAGCACCCCGACTTCCCCGAGGGCACCCACGTCACCGGCACGTTCGGGGCGCAGGAGTTCGCGGTGAGCGACGGCCGCGGGATCACCCGCGTCGACACCGGCCTCGCCCCGCTCTCCACCCACCTCGGCGCGCTCGGCATGACGGGGATGACCGCGTACTTCGGCCTCTTCGACGTCGGCGCGATGGCCGAGGGCGAGACGGTCGTGGTCTCCGGTGCCGCCGGCGCGGTCGGCAGCGTCGTCGGGCAGCTGGCGAAGATCAAGGGTGGCCGGGCGATCGGCATCGCGGGCGGCCCGGAGAAGTGCGTGTGGCTCACCGAGGAGCTCGGGTTCGACGCCGCGATCGACTACCGGGGGACGGAGAAGGTGAGCCGGGCGCTGCGCACGGCCTGCCCCGACGGCATCGACGTCTACTTCGACAATGTCGGCGGCGAGATCCTCGACGCTGCGCTCGCCAGGCTGCGCCGCGGCGCGCGGGTGCCGATCTGCGGCGGGATCAGCCAGTACAACGTCGAGGGCCGCCCGTCCGGGCCGGCCAACTACCTGAACCTGATCGCGGCCAGGGCCCGCATGGAGGGCTTCCTGGTCTTCGACTACGCGGCGAGGTTCCCGGCCGCCGCGGCCGAGATGGCGGGCTGGCTGGCCGACGGCCGGCTGGTGAGCCGCGAGCACGTCGTCGAGGGCGACCTCACCGCCTTCCCGGAGACCTTCCGGATGCTGTTCCGCGGCGCCAACACGGGCAAGCTGGTGCTGCAGATCACCGAGGGCTGAACCGAGCAAGCGTGTGAAAGTGGCAGTGCACCGGCGTCGATAGGAGCAAGGGACATGCGCGTCTTCAACGGAGCGGACGAACTGCGAGCAGCGGCCGGCACCGAGGTGGGGGCCAGCGAGTGGATCACCGTCGAGCAGGGCCAGATCGACCTGTTCGCCGATGCCACCGACGACCACCAGTGGATCCACGTCGACAAGGAGAAGGCGGTAGCGGGCCCGTTCGGCACGACGATCGCGCACGGTTTCCTGACGCTGTCGCTGCTCCCGGCCCTGGTCAAGGGCGTCTACCGGATCGACGGGGTCAAGATGGGGGTCAACTACGGCCTCAACAAGGTCCGCTTCACCTCGCCGGTGCCGGTCGGCAGCAAGATCCGCGCCGTCGTGTCGCTGGGTGACGTGACCGAGGCCGGTGGCGGGTTGCAGGTGGTCAACAACGTGACGGTCGAGATCGAGGGCTCCGACCGGCCGGCACTGGTCGCGGAGTGGCTGGGCCGCCAGTACTTCTGAGTTTTCGAACACGTCGAGCGACGGAGACGACATGCGTGATGCGGTGATCTGCGAGCCGGTGCGGACCCCGGTGGGCGGTTTCGGGGGTTCCCTGCGGGACGTGCCAGCGCACGAGCTCGCCGCGGCCGTCGTGCGGGCGGTGATCGAGCGCACCGGCCTCACCGGCGACGTGATCGACGATCTCGTGCTCGGGCACTGCTATCCGACGTCGGACGCGCCGGCGATCGGGCGGGTCGCGGCGCTCGACGCCGGGCTGCCCGTCACGGTGCCGGGCTCGCAGCTCGACCGCCGGTGCGGCTCGGGTCTGCAGGCCGTGCTGAACGCCGCGATGGCGGTGCAGACAGGCGCCGCCGAGCTGGTGCTGGCCGGTGGTGCGGAGTCGATGTCGAACGCGCCGTTCTACTCGACGTCGATGCGGTGGGGTGTGAAGGGCGGCCCCGGCGTCATGCTGCACGACGGGCTGGCCCGCGGCCGCACGACCGCGGGTGGCAAGAACCACCCGGTGCCCGGCGGCATGCTGGAGACCGCGGAGAACCTGCGCCGGGAGTACCGGATCCCGCGCGCGGAGCAGGACGAGTTCGCCGTCCGCTCGCACCAGCGGGCGGCCGCCGCGCAGGCGGCGGGCCGGTTCGCCGACGAGATCGTGCCGATCACGGTGAAGGGTCGCAAGGCCGACACCGTCGTCGAGCACGACGAGCACATCCGCCCCGACTCGACGGTGGAGAAGCTCGCCGCACTGCGCCCGATCCTCGGCCGCGACGACCCCGAGGCGACGGTCACCGCCGGCAACGCGAGCGGCCAGAACGACGGTGCTGCGATCTGCGTGGTCACGACCGCGGAGAAGGCGGCGGAGCTGGGCTTGCGCCCGCTCGTGCGGCTGGTGTCCTGGGCCGTTGCCGGCGTGCCACCGGCGACGATGGGCATCGGCCCGGTGCCGGCCGTCGCGAAGGCACTGGGTGCGGCCTCGGTCACGCTCGCCGACATCGACCTCATCGAGCTGAACGAGGCCTTCGCGGCGCAGGCGCTGGCGTGCACGCGGGAGTGGAAGTTCGTCGACGCCGACTTCGAGCGGGTCAACGTCAACGGCTCGGGCATCTCGCTGGGCCACCCGGTCGGCGCCACCGGCGCGCGGATCCTGGCGACGCTGTCGCGGGAGATGGTGCGCCGCGACGTCCGGTACGGGCTGGAGACGATGTGCATCGGCGGCGGGCAGGGCCTGGCCGCGTTGTTCGAGAAGGTCAACTGACGGGGGTCCGTGAGCGGGCGGCGTCGCGCGGCACCCAGCGCGCGGCCAGCAGCCCGAGCGCCGCGCACAGCAGGGCCGCCACGGCGATGGCGGTGTGCATGCCGCTCAGGAACGCCGTACGGGCCTGGGCGGCGGACGCCGCGCCGAGCCCGGTCGTCTGCAGCGTCTCGTTCAGGGTGGCCGCCACGCCGGGCCCGTCGAGGCGGAAGATCAACGTCGCCAGCGAGCCCAGCAGGGCGATGCCCAGTGCGTTGCCGATCTCGTTGGAGGTCTCGGCGATCGCGGCGGCCGAACCCGCCCGGTCGGCGGGGACGGCGGCGACCGCGGTCTCGGCGACGAGGCTGAAGGACAGCCCGTAGCCGACGCCGGCGATGACGGTGGACGCGACGAACCATCCGAGGCCGCCGGTGACGTGGGTGAACAGGAGCAACGACAGGCCCAGCGCCATCGCGGCGTGGCACGCGAGCAGGGCTGTGCGCTTGCCGATCCGATGCACGACCTGTGGTGTGACGATGCAGGTGAGGGTCAGTACCGCAGCGCCCGGCAGAGTGACGAGCGCGGCGTCGAGGACGCTCATGGCCAGGACCGACTGCAGGTAGATCCCGGTCAGGTAGGCCGCTGCGGCCCAGGCGACGAGGGACAGCACGCCGGTGACGACCGCGACGGTGAAGACGCGTTCACGGAAGAGCGACACGTCCACCAGCGGATGCTCGAGCCCGTGCTGGCGGCGCACGAACCACACGAGCAGCGCGGCGCCGGCGAGCGCGGCGACGACCGTGGTGGCCGCGAAGCCGCGCGCTGCGATGTCCTTGACGGCGTACACCATCAGCAGCAGTCCTCCCGCGGAGAGCACGACGCTGAGCGCGTCGACCCGTCCGGCGCGGGTCGTGCGCACCTCGCGCAGGACGATCGGCGCGATCACCACGAAGACGGCGACCACCGGCAGGTTGATCAAGAACACCGATCCCCACCAGAACCGGCTCAACAGCAGCCCGCCGAGCACGGGACCGACGGCGAAACCGGCAGCGAACGTCGCCGCGAAGATGCCGATGGCCTGCGCGCGCCGGCGCGGGTCGGGGAACAGCTCGCTCAGCACCGCCAACGCCGACGGGAGGAGGGTCGCGCCGGCCAGCCCCATGAGCGCGCGAGCGGCGATCAGCATCTCCGGTGTCGAGGAGAACGCCGCTCCGGCCGAGGCCGCACCGAAGACCACCGCGCCGATCATGAGCAGGCGCAGTCGCCCGTAGCGGTCGCCGATGTTGCCGAAGGCGATGAGCAGCGAGCCGACGAGGAATCCGTAGATGTCGAGGATCCACAGTGCCTGGTCGGCCGTCGGGGTCAGCGCTGCGGTCAGCCGTGGCATCGCCAGGAAGAGGACCGACCCGTCCATCGCGACCAGCAGCACCGGGCCGAGGAGGATGAGCAGCCCGAACCAGGCCCGTCGGCCCGTCGGGGTCGGGGGAGCTGAGATCTCACTCATGCCGTCGACGGTGCCGGTGTCGCGGGCCGCCCAACCAGGCCCCTGCTGTGGGTACACCCCGCAGGTGCAGGCAGGGCCGGCGCGACCTACCTACGATCGGGGTCATGAAGGGCGAGGGCCTCGGGGCGTTCCTCAAGTCGCGGCGCGATCGCATCACTCCCGACGACGTCGGTCTGCGGACCTACGGCTGCGCCCGGCGCGTTCCGGGTCTGCGGCGCGAGGAGCTCGCCCAGCTCGCCGGCGTCAGCGCCGGCTACTACACCCGTCTCGAGCAGGATCAGGGCGGGACCGTGTCGGCCCAGGTGCTCGACGCCCTCGCCGGGGTGCTGCGGCTCGACGCGACCGAGACGTCGCACCTGCACAACCTCGCCCGCCGCCCGGGCGTCCCGCGCCTCGTCCGACCACGTCCTGAGCAGCCGCACGCGCGGGTCCTGTCGCTGCTCGACGCGCTGGGCGAGAGCGTCCCGGCGGTCGTGCTCGGACGGCGAGGGGACGTGCTGGCCTGGAACCGGATGGGGCACGCGCTCGTCGGAGAGCACGTCGATCTCGCCGCACCGCGCGACCCGGCCACGCGCCCGTCGATGCCGAGGATGTTCTTCCTCGATCCGCTGCACCGGGACCTGCATCGCAACTGGGCCGAGCTGGCTCGCATCCACGTGGCCTACCTGCGCCTGACGTCGGGCCGCCACCCGTCCGACGGGCGGCTGGCCGAGCTGGTCGGTGAGCTCGTGATGCACAGCCGGGAGTTCGCCGTGCTGTGGGCCGCCGGCGATGTCGCGGACTGCACCACCGGGCCCATGGATCTCCAGCACCCCACGGTCGGCGCCGTCGACGTGGACTACCAGGTCTGGCTCCAGCCCGACAGCCCCGACCACCGCCTGGAGATCTACACGCCGCGCGACGCACCGTCCGCTGACGCGCTGCGGCTGCTGGCCGGCCGGGCGCTGGATCCCCGATCGGGTGCACCCGGGTTGCCGTTCGCCCACGCGGGCCTGTCGGGAAGCGAAACGTCTGTCGGCCTGGGTACGAGTTCTCCGTCGGGACGTGAGCGGTGACCTGAGGAGTTCGGTCGAACCATGGCAACCACGGACACCTTCTCCATGACCGGTCGCGACCGCGCCCTCCTGCGCGCCATCGCCGACGGCCGTTGCCAGCTCAGCACGGGATGCGAGCCCGTGCTGCTCGTCGACGGGCTGCTGTGCGCCGACACCGCCGCCGCGCACCGGCTGGTGCGGGCAGGTCTCCTCATCGCCCCGGATCCGTCGTTGCCGCTGGTGCCGGCGGTGCTCACAGCTGCGGCGCGCGAGCTGCTCGCCCGCCCCTGACGGCGTCACCCTGTACGGCGATCCAGGTTGCCGGCCGTTTCGCGGCTGATGCATGCTTGCGGTGCGCACGTTGTTGTATGCCGCACGCAAATCAGACCGAGGGGACGTTCGTGCCGGATCCGGCAGAGCTCGCCGTCGCCGACGCCGTGGGCTCCCAGCTGACCCGGCTGGTCCGCCTCGTCGAGCGCGTCCACGCCCAGTCGCACGGGCCCGACTCCATCGAGCGCGCGACCTACCTCCTGCTCGTCCACCTCGTGAAGGACGGGCCGCAACGGGCGGGCGCGCTCGCCGACGCCGTGCACTCCGATCCGTCGACCATCAGCCGCCAGATCGGGCACCTCGTCAAGCTCGGCTACGTGGAGCGCACCGCCGATCCCGACGACGGGCGCGCCACCCGGCTCGCCGCCACCGACGAGGGCCGGCGGATCCTCGAGTTCAACCGGGCCCGCCGCACGGCGTCCATCGCGCAGCTGCTGGAGAGCTGGAGCGCCGCCGACCGGACCGCGCTCGCCGATCTGCTCGGTCGCTTCGTGACCGACTTCGAGACGTTCAAGACACGGGCCGCCGACATCCACGGCGGCGCGACAGGAGCCAGCTCATGACCGCCGCCGCACCACCGGCGCCCACTTCGTCGCTCACGCACCGGCAGATCCTCACGATCTTCGCCGGGCTGATGATCGGCATGTTCCTGGCCGCGCTGGACCAGACGATCGTGTCCACCGCGATCCGCACCATCGCCGACGACCTGCACGGACTGTCGCTGCAGGCCTGGGCGACCACCGGCTACCTGATCACCGCCACGATCACCACGCCGCTGTACGGGAAGCTCTCCGACCTGTTCGGCCGCAAGCCGCTGTTCCTCACCGCCATCTCGATCTTCGTGATCGGGTCAGTGGCGTGCTCGTTCGCGACCTCGATGTACGAGCTCGCCGTGTTCCGCGGCGTGCAGGGGCTCGGCGCAGGCGGCTTGTTCTCCCTGGCACTGACGATCATCGGCGACATCGTGGCGCCCCGCGAACGAGCTCGCTACCAGGGCTACTTCGTCGCCGTGTTCGGCACGTCGAGCGTCGCCGGGCCGCTGCTCGGCGGGTTGCTGGCCGGCACCCCGGAGATCCTCGGCATCACGGGCTGGCGCTGGGTCTTCCTCATCAACGTGCCGCTCGGCCTGATCGCGCTGCTCGTCGTGACCAAGGTGCTCAACGTCCCCCACACCCGGCGCTCCCGGCGCATCGACTGGTTCGGCGCGCTCACACTCGTCATCGCGCTGGTGCCGCTCCTCGTCGTCGCCGAGCAGGGCCGCACCTGGGGCTGGGGTTCCCCGATCGCGCTGGCCTGCTTCGGCGTCGGCGCGCTGGGCGTCCTCGCGTTCGTGGTCGTCGAACGGCTGATGGGCGACGATGCGCTGCTGCCGTTGCGGTTCTTCCGCACCGGGGTGTTCGTGTGGGGATCGATCGCCACGTTCATCACCGGCATGGGCATGTTCGGGGCCATCGCGATGCTGCCGCTCTACCTGCAGATCGTGCAGGGGGCGACGCCGACCGAGGCCGGCCTGCAGTCGTTGCCGCTGGTGCTGGGCATCATGAGCATGTCGATCATGTCCGGGCGGCTGATCGGGCGCACCGGCCGCTACAAGGTGTGGCCCGTGCTCGGGGTCTCGCTGATGATCGTCGGGATCGGGCTGCTGTCCCGCATCGGCCTCGACACCCCGTACTGGCAGGTCGCGCTGATCATGGTGGTCACCGGCTGGGGGCTGGGCGGCATCATGCAGCCGCTCGTGCTCGCAGTGCAGAACGCGATGCCGGCGCGCGACATGGGCGTCGCCACCGCGTCGGCCACGTTCTTCCGCCAGATGGGCGGCACGGTCGGCACCGCGGTGTTCCTGTCGCTGCTGTTCTCCACCGTCGCCCAGCGGGTGGCCGACGCCTTCCGCGCGGCCGCGACCGACCCCGCCTTCCAGGCACGGCTGCGCGATCCCGCGGTGCTCGCCGATCCCGCCAACGCGCCGATCCTGGCGGCCCGCGGCGGCGCCCCGTCGCTGGACGACTCGTCGTTCCTCGCGCACGCCGATCCCGTCCTCGCCCGGCCGGTGCTCGAAGGCTTCGCCGGGTCGCTCGGCGTGGTGTTCCTGAGCGCTGCCGCCGTGCTCGTGCTCGCGCTCCTCGCGGTGCTCGCCATGAAGGAGGTGCCGCTGCGCACCCAGTCCGGCGTCGACGCCATCGCTGCGGACGAGCGAGCTGCAGCCGCCGGCGGGTCGAACCCCGTCGCCGACCTCGATGCCACCGCGGTCCCCATCGCAGTGCCCGCCGACGGAGCACCGGACGGGCCGGCCGCGCCGCAGCCCGCCAAGGTGGCGGTCCTCGAGCGCGCCGATCCTGCGCCCGGGCCCGCCGACCGCGACGTCCGGGACCGGCTGCTCGCCATGCTGCTGCCCGACCCCGATCGCGCCCTCGCCGTCGTCGGCAACGCCGAACGGGCCCGGGACGCGCTGCGCGCCGCGCGCCGCGACGTGGCCACCAAGGAGGCCGAGCTCACCGCCGCCGTCGAGGAACTCGTGGCCCAGGGGCTCTCCCCGGCGCAGGTGCAGCAGCTGCTGGGGCTGTCCGCCGACCGCTGACGGTGGTGCGGGCGATCAGTGCCCGCTGGTCTCGCCCTCGGCGGCCTCGTGTGCCTCGGCGTCCTTGGCCCGCTTCCAGGAAGCGCGGATCTCCCGCTCGGCGTCGGCCCGGCCCACCCAGGTGGCGCCCTCGACGCTCTTGCCGGGCTCCAGCGTCTTGTAGATCTCGAAGAAGTGCTGGATCTCGGCCCGGTCGAACTCGGGCAGGTGGTGGATGTCGCGCAGGTGCTCCTGGCGCGGGTCGTCGCTGGGGACGCAGAGGACCTTGTCGTCGCCGCCCTTCTCGTCCTTCATGCGGAACATGCCGATCGCGCGGGAGCGGATCAGGCACCCGGGGAACGTGGGCTCCTGCACGAGGACGAGCGCGTCGAGCGGATCCCCGTCCTCACCGAGGGATTCCTCGATGAAGCCGTAGTCGGCGGGGTACTGGGTGGCGGTGAAGAGGGTCCGGTCGAGCCGGATGCGTCCCGTCTTGTGGTCCACCTCGTACTTGTTGCGGCCCCCCTTGGGGATCTCGATCAAGACGTCGAAGTCCACGGTTCGGCTCTCCTGCTGGTCGGTGACGGCGTGCATGCGGCCGGACACCGGTCGCAGCGACCGGCTCCGCCGCCTACCCCTATTCTGGGCTACCGGGCCGAGGCGACGGGCACCGGCTGCGAGGCGGAGGCGACACGTGGGGTTGGGCCGGAAGATCGGCGGCACGGCGCGGGTGCCCGGTCGGGGTCTTCGCCGGCTGGCGATCGTGCTCGTCGTGCTGGTCGGAGCCGGTGCGATCGGCGGCACCGTCGCACTGGCCGCACCAGGTCTACTGGCCAGGCTCAACGGCACCGCGGAGGCGCAGCTGCCGCCCGTGCCGCAGCTGGCGCTCGCGCCACTCGCCGGCACCGCACCCGTCCCCACGGCCGCAGCGCTGGCCACCGCGCTGGAGAAGCCCCTCGACGCCATCCCGGGCAAGGTCACCGGCATCGTGCGCGACGCCAACACCGGCGAGGTGCTGTGGGACCACACCTCGGAACGGGCACTGGTGCCCGGCTCCACCGGCAAGCTGCTCACGGCGGCCGCCGCGCTGCTCTCGCTCGACTCGACGTCCGGGCTCGTCACGAAGGCGGTCGCCGGGCCCGACGCCGGCACCGTCGTGCTGGTCGGCGGCGGCGACCCCACCCTCACCGCGCTGCCCGAGGGCAAGGAGGGCGTCTACCCCGAACCCGCCCGGCTCGTCGAACTCGCCCGCAAGGTCAAGGCCGCCGTGAAGACCCCGATCACCCGCGTGCTCATCGACACCAGCCGCTACCAGGGCGAACGGATGGCCGCGAGCTGGGACTCCGCCGACGTCAAGGCCGGCTACATCACCCCGATCGAGCCGCTGATGCTCGACGGCGGCCGCATCGACCCGTCCGCGCAGGATGGCGAGCGCGTCGCCGAACCCGCGCAGGCCGCCGGCACGGCGTTCGCCGAACTGCTCGGCGTCGATGCGAAGCAGGTGGCCGAGACCACCGCCAACCCCAACGCCAAGGTGCTCGGCGCGGTGTCGTCCGCTCCCGTCGGCGAGCTGGTGGAGAACGCGCTGCGCGCGTCCGACAACGTGCTCGCCGAGGTGCTCGCCCACGAGGTCGCCAAGGCCCGCGGCGCCACCGCCGACTTCGCCGGCGCCGCCAAGGAGACCCTCGCCGCGCTCGCCCAGGCCGGCATCGACACCGCCGGCACCGAACTCGTCGACGGCAGCGGCCTGTCCGCCGAGGACCGCGTCTCCTCCCGCGTGCTCGGCGCCGTCCTCACCGCGGCCGCCACCCCCGCCAAGGGCCCGCAGGACGTGCAGTTCCTCCGCCCGATCCTCACCGGCCTGCCCGTCGCCGGGGGCGACGGCACCCTCGCCACCCGCTTCGGCGACGACGCCGGCTCCGCCGACGGACGCGGCGTCGTCCGCGCCAAGACAGGCACCCTCACCGACGTCAGCTCCCTCGCCGGCGTCGTCACCGACACGGACGGCCGGCTGCTCGTCTTCGCGCTCATGTCCAACGGCGGCTCCCCTGCCACCGTCCGCCCGAAACTGGACGACCTCGCCGCCGCCCTCTCGACGTGCGGTTGTAGATAGGGCAGCGGACGACGTCACACATCCAGTGCGTACCTCACACACCCTGCACCATGTGTGAGGTGCACACACGGTGTGTGACGTCGAGTTCGGAGTCGCGGCCGGCGAGCCCGGGCGGGTCGCGGTCAGGCAACGTAGCGTGGGGCGGGTGACGGTCGAGAACACGATCGACGGGCAGCCCGCCGGCACCACGCGGGGCCTTCCGGTCGACTGGGAGCTGGCGCGGCGCACCGCGGGCCGGCTGGTCGGGCCGGGCCCCGACGCGCCCCGCGAGGAGGCGGTCGAGCTGGTGCGCCGGCTGCGGTCGGACGCGGCGGTCGCCGAGGGCCATGTGCGCGATGTCACGGGGCTGGGGCACGGGTTGCCGCTGTTGCCGGCCGACGTGGTCGATCGGCGGGACTGGTCGGCCGCCGCGATCGCCGGGATGGCCGCGCTGACGGCGAGCGCCACGATCCCCGACGTGCCCAACATCGCCCGCGCCGTCACGAGCCGCACCGCTGGCCTGCAGATCGGCGGGCTGGTCGCGTACCTGGGTGGCCGGGTACTGGGCCAGTACGACCCCTTCGGGGGCTCGGACGGCGGCGGCCGGCTGCTGCTGGTCGCGCCGAACGTGCACGCGGCGCGGGCGGCGCTGGACGTGCCTGCCGCAGACTTCGGGCTCTGGGTCTGCCTGCACGAGGCCACCCACCGGCTGCAGTTCACGGCGGTGCCGTGGCTGCGGGACTACTTCGCGGGCGAGGTGGCGAAGCTGCTGTCGCTGGCCGACGCGCAACGCACGTTCTCCGCGGAGCGCCTGCCCGAGGTGATCAAGGCGCTGCGCGCCGCGAAGGGCGATTCGCTGGCGCTCGTCGAGGCCTTGCAGGGCCCGGAGCAGCGGGCGGTCCTCGACCGGCTGCTCGCGGTCACCACGCTGCTGGAGGGGCACGCCGATCACGTCATGGACGCGGTGGGCCCCGATGTCGTGCCCGCCGTGGCCACGATCCGCGCGCGGTTCACGCAGCGCCGGCGCGGCGGCGGCATCATCGACCGCTTCCTGCGGGCCGTGCTCGGCGTGGAGGCGAAGGTCCGGCAGTACGCCGTCGGCAAGGCGTTCACCGACCACGTGGTGCTCGCCGCCGGCATGGACGGGTTCAACACCGTCTGGACGAGCCCCGACACGCTGCCCACCCGGGCCGAGCTGGCCGAGCCCGGCACCTGGCTGCGCCGGGTGCACGGCATGTCCTGAGGTGAGCCTCCGGGTCGTCACGCGGGCCGTCCGGGACGCGCTCGGTGCGCTGCCGCCGGCTCCCCCCTTGGTCGCCTGCTCCGGTGGCGCCGACTCGGTGGCACTGGCCGCTGCCACGCGGGCTGTGCGGGCCGACGCGTGCGCCGTCGTCGTCGACCACGGGTTGCAGGAGGGCTCCGCCGCGCAGGCGGCCGCCACGGTGGAGCTGTTGGCCGGGCTGGGGGTGCCCGCGACGGTGCACCCGGTCCGGGTGGACGGGCCCGGCGGCATCGAGGCCGCCGCGCGCCGTGCCCGCTACGCCGCCCTGGAGGCCGCGCGCCCACATCCGGAGTCACCCGTGCTGCTCGGGCACACCCTCGACGACCAGGCCGAGACGGTGCTGCTCGGGCTCGGTCGCGGCTCGGGATCCCGCTCGATCGCGGGCATGCGCGCCTGGCACGCACCGTGGTCGCGCCCGTTGCTGCGCGTGCGCCGCGCCGCGACGGTCGCGGCGTGCGCCGAGCTCGGCGTCGAGCCGTGGAGTGATCCGCACAACACCGATCCCCGGTTCACCCGGGTCCGACTGCGCGCCGAGGTGCTGCCGCTGCTCGAGGACGTGCTGGCGGGCGGGGTCGCGGAGGCGTTGGCCCGCACCGCCGAGCAGCTCCGCGAGGACACCGACCTGCTCGATGCGCTGGCCGCTGACCTGCTCGGCACCGCCCGCGCCGGTGACGGGCTGGACTGCGCGGTCCTCGCCGCCGCCGCGCCGGCGCTGCGTCGCCGTGCCGTGCGGGCTTGGCTCGCCGACCGCGCCGTGACCGGCCTCACGGCCGAACACCTCGGCGCCGCCGACCGGCTCGTCACCGGCAAACGGGACGGATCCGGTGTCGCTCTACCAGGTGGCTGCGAGCTGCACCGCGCGCATGGCAGGCTCGACGTGCTCCCCATCGGCTGGCCGGCCGGTGATCCCACCACATCCAGACCCACGGAGGGCCGCCAGCGTGTACGACGGTGACATCGCCGCAGAGCTCGTCACCGAGGAGGCGATCCGCACCAAGACCGCCGAGCTCGCCCAGCAGATCGCAGCCGACTACGCCGACCAGAGCGCCTACTCCGACCTGTTGCTCGTCGGGGTGCTCAAGGGGGCGGTCATGTTCATGACCGACCTGGCCAGGGCGTTGCCGGTGCCGGTGCAGCTCGAGTTCATGGCGGTCAGCTCGTACGGGTCGTCGACCTCGTCCTCGGGTGTGGTGCGGATCCTGAAGGACCTCGACCGCGACATCGCCGACCGGCACGTCCTCATCGTCGAGGACATCATCGACTCGGGCCTCACCCTGTCGTGGCTGCTCAAG
Source organism: uncultured Actinomycetota bacterium (assembly GCA_963727745.1). GTDB lineage: Bacteria > Actinomycetota > Actinomycetes > Mycobacteriales > Pseudonocardiaceae > Pseudonocardia. Next base: position 215,522 of record CAVSHL010000009.1, on the reverse strand, counting down.
AACCTCGAGACGCGCCGTCCGGCCTCGCTGGAGGTGTGCGCGCTGCTGCGCAAGCCCGATGCGGTGAAGGTGGATGTGCCCGTGAAGTACGTGGGCTTCGACATCCCCAACGAGTTCGTCGTCGGCTACGGGCTCGACTACGCGGAGCGCTACCGCGACCTGCCGTTCATCGGCACGCTCGACCCGTCCGTGTATCGGTAGGACGATTCGTCGATCAAGGGCAGAAGGTCGTTGCTGGATCTTCGAGAGCGACCTTATGCCTTGATCGACGACGCCCGCGACGGCTGAACTCGGTCAGGCGTCGCCGAGCGCCGGCCCGGCCGGTGCGGCCAGCGCCATCGGCGACACCCCGGGCGGGGTGGAGGTGAACGGCTGCACACCCTTCACCAGCTGCACGTCGCCGGCGCCGTGTGCGCGGGCATAGGTGAGCGCGCTCGCGAGGTCGGCCACGCCGTTGCTCGCCGGCAGGGGCGCCAGGTTCAGCGTCGACAGCACGCCGAACGCCTGGCCCTTGCTGTCCATGAACGCGCTGCCGGAGTCGCCGGGGACGCCCGGCGTGAGCGTGTAGACGGTGTGTGCGCGGCCGCCGCCGTCGTCGCCCGCCGAGACCCCGACCTTCGGGCTGAGCAGCTCGATGCCGAGGCGCAGCGGGGAGTTGCCGTAGCTGTAGACCATCTCGCCCAGCGGCAGACCGGCGCTGCGCAGGCCGGTCGGCCCGCCGAAGAACGGCACGCTCGAGCTGACGTCGCCCTCGTCCTCGGCCGCGATCTTCACGAGCGCGAAGTCGTTGTACGCGCAGGTGTCGGGGTCGGTCTCGCCGGCTTCCCGCATCGCGACCCACGAGCTGTAGGCGAGTGTGCCGCGGCGCTTCGTGCCGTCGGCGGCGGCGATGACGACCTCGGTGCCCAGGCCCTTGGTCCCGGCGCTGCAGCCGTTGGTCTCGGTGGCTTCGCCGGTGCCGGCGCAGTGCGCGGCCTGCCCGATGAAGAGATCGTCACCGTTGGAGAAGATGAAGTTGCTGGTGCACGTGCCGCCGCCCGCGGTGTCGGTATTGACGCCGGGCCGGATCGGGGCGCTCGCTGCCGGGGCTGCAGGTGCGGGTGCTGCCTCGGGTGCCGGTGGTGCCGCCGACGCCGCCGGAGCTGCGAGCGCACTGAGTGCGATCACTCCGATCGCCGTTGCCGCCGCCGCCGCTCCGCGCGTGCCGAACGCCATCTGTGCACCCTCCGCCTGGCACGGGCTCCCGACGGCCCGACTGCGGTACCAACGACCCTGCGGAGCCGCGGATATGCCTCCATTGTGGTTAACCCCGCAAGGGGAACACCGGCCGCTGCTCGTCCGTTGACAGGACACGCATCGCAGGTGGCCGACGGCCGCACCGGAGCGGCGGCGCAGCTCTACCCCCGGACCGCTATCCTGGCGAACTCAGGGCCGGTCCATTTGCGCCGTTCCGCGCCGTATGAGAGATCAGCCAGGGAGGGTGAAGGCCACACGGCCGCTGCCGCATGGACCGCAAGCGCATTCTCCGAAACCCACTGGTATGGATCCTCGCCGCGATCCTGGTCTACTTCACCTTCAGCGTGCTGTTCGACGACACGCGCGGCTACACCCCCGTGCCCACGTCGGTGGCGCTCAACCAGATCGAGCAGGGCAAGGTCACCAAGGCCCTGGTCGAGGACCGCGAACAGCGGATCCGCCTCGACTTGAACGCGCCCCTCAACGGCGCCGACAAGATCATCAGCCAGTACCCGGCGCAGACCGGCAACTCGATCGTCCAGGCGCTGCAGGCCGCGCCCAACAAGCCGGAGTTCAACACGGCCGTGCGCCAGGACTCGTTCCTGGTCACGATGCTGATCTACCTGATCCCGCTCGGCGTGGTGCTGCTCATCCTCTTCTGGATGATGAACAACGCCCAGGGCGGCAACCGGGTGATGTCGTTCGGCAAGTCCAAGGCGAAGCAGCTCAACAAGGACATGCCGAAGACCACGTTCGCCGATGTCGCGGGCGCCGACGAGGCTGTCGAAGAGCTGTACGAGATCAAGGACTTCCTGCAGAACCCCAGCCGCTACCAGGCGCTCGGCGCGAAGATCCCGAAGGGCGTGCTGCTGTACGGCCCGCCCGGCACCGGAAAGACCCTGCTGGCCCGTGCGGTCGCGGGTGAGGCCGGTGTGCCGTTCTACACGATCTCCGGCTCCGACTTCGTCGAGATGTTCGTCGGTGTCGGCGCGAGCCGCGTGCGCGACCTGTTCGAGCAGGCCAAGCAGAACTCCCCGTGCATCATCTTCGTCGACGAGATCGACGCGGTCGGTCGCCAGCGCGGCGCCGGCCTCGGCGGTGGCCACGACGAGCGCGAGCAGACGCTCAACCAGCTGCTCGTCGAGATGGACGGCTTCGACGCCCGCGGCGGCATCATCCTGATCGCCGCCACGAACCGGCCCGACATCCTCGACCCCGCACTGCTGCGCCCCGGTCGTTTCGACCGGCAGATCCCGGTCGACGCGCCCGACCTGGCCGGTCGCCGGGCCGTGCTCGCCGTGCACGCGAAGGGCAAGCCGTTCGCCCCGAACGTGTCCTTCGACGGGCTGGCCAAGCGCACGGTCGGCATGTCCGGTGCCGACCTCGCCAACGTCATCAACGAGGCCGCGCTGCTCACTGCCCGCGAGAACGGGTCGCTGATCACCGAGGCCTCGCTCGAGGAGTCGGTCGACCGCGTCGTCGGTGGCCCGCGCCGCAAGGGCAAGATCATCTCCGAGCAGGAGAAGAAGATCACCGCCTACCACGAGGGCGGCCACGCCCTCGCCGCGTGGGCGATGCCCGACCTGGAGCCGGTCTACAAGCTCACGATCCTGCCCCGCGGCCGCACCGGCGGTCACGCCCTCGTCGTCCCCGAGGACGACAAGGGCCTGATGACCCGCTCGGAGATGATCGGGCGGCTGGTCTTCGCGATGGGTGGCCGTTCGGCGGAGGAGCTCGTGTTCCACGAGCCCACCACCGGCGCGTCGTCCGACATCGACCAGGCCACCAAGATCGCCCGCGCGATGGTCACCGAGTACGGCATGAGCGCCCGCCTCGGCGCCGTCCGGTACGGCAGCGAGCAGGGCGACCCGTTCCTGGGCCGCTCGATGGGCAAGCAGGCCGACTACTCGCTCGAGGTCGCCCACGAGATCGACGAGGAGGTGCGCGCGCTGATCGAGGCCGCGCACACCGAGGCGTGGGAGATCCTCAACACCTACCGCGACGTGCTCGACGAGCTGGTGTTCGAGCTCCTGGAGGTGGAGACGCTCACCCGCAAGGACCTCGAGCGGATCTTCTCCAAGGTCGAGAAGCGCCCGCGGATCACCGCGTTCAACGACTTCGGTGGCCGCACCCCGTCGGACAAGCCGCCGATCCAGTCCCCGGCCGAGCGGGCCAAGGAGCGCGGTGAGCCGTGGCCGCCGGCCGTGGAGCCGAAGCGTGAGCCCACGCCCGTCGGGTCCTACCCGGGCGGCAACGGCTCTGTGCCGCTTCCTGGCCCCAACGGCCACGCCGCGGCGCCCGATCCGCGCCCCAGCGCTGTCCCGCACAACTACGGCGCCCCGCCGGACTGGCGACCGGCCACCACCCCGTCCGGGCAGCAGTGGCCGCCTGCGGATCGGCAGTGGCCCCAGCCGGGCCAGGGGGGTCCGCAGACACCCTCCGGGGCGCCGCAGCCGGTCACCGGTCCGGGCTCGCCCTGGGCCGCTCCGGCTCGTCCCGAGCAGCCCGAGACCAACGGCGCAGGTGGTGCTGGCCCCGACGAGGGCGGCAGGCGCTGAGCGAGAGCACGATCGCCGACTCAGGCGGCGGGCACGGGGTCGACCGTCCGCGCGCCGAGGCGGCGGTCCGAGAGCTGCTCATCGCGATCGGGGAGGACCCCGACCGCGAGGGGCTGCGCGACACCCCGGCGCGCGTCGCCCGGGCCTACGAGGAGATCTTCGCCGGGCTCTTCACCGAGCCCGACACGGTCTTGGAGAAGACGTTCGACGAGCAGCACCAGGAACTGATCATGGTGCGCGACATCCCGATGTTCTCCACCTGCGAGCACCATCTCGTGCCGTTCCACGGGCACGCGCACGTCGGGTACATCCCCAACACCGAGGGCAGGGTCACGGGTCTGTCGAAGATCGCCCGCGTGGTCGATCTCTACGCGCGGCGGCCGCAGGTGCAGGAGCGACTCACCGGCCAGGTCGCCGACTCGCTGGTGCGCAAGCTGGATCCGCGCGGCGTCATCGTCGTGATCGAGGCCGAGCACCTGTGCATGGGGATGCGCGGCATCCGCAAGCCCGGCTCCACCACCACCACGTCGGCGGTGCGGGGGCTGTTCCAGACCTCCCCGTCGTCACGGGCAGAGGCGCTCTCGCTGATCAGGGGCCGATGATGCCGCTGCCTCGGCCCGGGCGGTGCGTCGTGATGGGGATCCTCAACGTCACGCCGGACTCGTTCTCCGACGGCGGCCGCTTCTTCGACCACGACGCGGCAGTGGCGCACGGCGTCCGGATGCACGCTGCCGGCGCCGATCTCGTCGACGTCGGCGGGGAGTCGACGCGACCGGGCGCTGACCGGGTCGACCTCGAGGTGGAGGCCGCACGGGTGCTGCCCGTCGTGGCCGATCTCGCGGCCGAGGGCGTGCAGGTCAGCATCGACACCACGCGCGCGTCGGTCGCGGAGGCGGCGGTGGAGGCGGGTGCGGTGCTGGTCAACGACGTGTCCGCCGGTCTGGCCGATCCCGCGATGGCCCCCTGCGTGGCCGCGCTCGGCGTGCCGTGGGTGCTCATGCACGGGCGCGGTCCCAGCGCGACCATGGGCGAGCGGGCGGCGTACGCCGACGTCGTCGCGGAGGTCCGCGACGAGCTGCGGGCGCGCATCGACGGGGCGGTCGCCGCGGGGGTCGACCCGGCTGTGCTGGTGATCGATCCGGGGCTCGGCTTCGCCAAGCAGGGCGAGCACAACTGGGCGCTGCTGCGCCACCTCGACGAGTTCACCGCCCTCGGCTTCCCGGTGCTGGTGGGAGCGTCGCGGAAGCGGTTCCTCGGCCAGCTCCTGGCCGCTGCGGACGGCACCCAGCGCCCGATGGAGGGCCGGGGCCTCGCCACCGCCGTGATCAGCGGGCTCGCCGCGCACGCGGGCGCGTGGGGGGTGCGGGTGCACGACGTCGCCGATTCCCTCGACGCCGTGGCCGTCGCCGCGGCGTGGGACGGTGCCCGATGACCGGCGGCGACCGCATCGACCTGCGCGGGCTCACCGTGCGCGGCCACCACGGCGTGTTCGACTTCGAGCGGCGCGACGGGCAGGCGTTCATCGTGGACGTCACCGTGTGGCTCGATCTCGCACCCGCCGCCGCGAGCGACGACCTGCGGCAGACGCTGCACTACGGCGAGCTCGCCGAACGGGTGGCGGCCATCGTCGCCGGCGAGCCGCGCGACCTCATCGAGACCGTCGCCGGCGCGATCGCCGACGAGGTGCTCACCGACGCCCGGGTCACCGCCGTCGAGGCCACGGTCCACAAGCCGTCCGCCCCGATCCCGCTGCAGTTCGCCGACGTCGCCGTCACCGTCCACCGGAGCAGGGGATGACGCGCGCGGTGCTCTCGCTCGGGTCGAACCTCGGCGATCGAGAGGCGCACCTGCGGGCGGCCGTCGAGGGCTTCGCCGACGTGCTCGTGGCCGCGTCGCCGGTGTACGAGACGGCGGCGTGGGGCGGGGTGGAGCAGCCCGACTTCCTCAACGCCGTGCTCGTCGTCGACGACCCGGACACCGACGCCTGGGGGTGGCTGCGCCGCGGCCAGGCCCTGGAGAACGCGGAAGGACGGGTCCGCGAGGTGCACTGGGGGCCGCGCACGCTCGACGTCGACGTCGTGCACGTGGTGGGCGTCACCAGCGCCGATCCCGAGCTGCTCCTGCCGCATCCCGGCACCCCCGAACGCGCCACGGTGCTGCGTCCGTGGCTCGACGTCGACCCCGCCGCGGAGCTGCCGGGCCACGGCCGGGTCGCCGAGCTGCTGGCGAAGCTGGGTGCAGCCGCCGAACAGGGCATGCGCCGCACCGGGCTGGTGCTGGCGTGAGCGGCCCGGAGGCGTCGGTCACTCCCACCAAGCCGCGTGACCTGCTCGCCGTCGGGCTCGTCGTCGGGCTGGTGGCGAACCTGCTCGTGCGCCTGACCTACGGCTCGCTGCCGGCCTTCCCGCTGCTCGCCGGCGGTACCTTCGGGGTGCTCGCGCTCGCCGAGGTCATCGCCGCGTTCACGTTCCGGGCACGCATCCGCCACGATCCGGGCTCCCGGCCCGTCCAGCCGCTGGTCGCGGCCAGAGCGGTGATCGTGGCCAAGGCGTCGTCGGTCGCCGGGGCCGTGCTGGCCGGCTGCTGGCTGGGCCTGCTGTCCTACGTCGCGCCGCGCGCCGCCGAGACCACCTCCGCCGCGGGCGACACCGCGTCGGCGACGGTCGGCCTGCTCTGTGCGCTGGCGCTGGTCGGTGCAGCGCTGTGGCTGGAGCACTGCCTGCGCGCCCCCGACGATCCGGACCCGACTGACGGCCAGGGGAAAGCGTCCCGCCCGTAGGCTTTTGATCTGGGGGATGGAAGCCGACGCAGGAGGCGGGGGGCGGGTAGGTATGGCGCAGGCCTTGACGGGTTTCACGAAGTACACCCAGCAGATGCCGACGCAGACCCGGCAGCGCCGGTTCGTGCTCGGTCCGGTCGTCGTCCTGGTCGTGCTCGCGTTCTTCGTGCTCGTCGCCATCGGCATCGTGCAGAGCGAGGTGGGCCTGGGCGGGGTGCTCCTCGGGGCGCTGCTGGCGCTGCTGCCCGTCGGCCCGGTGGTGGCGGCGTTCCTGTGGATGGACCGGTGGGAGCCCGAACCGCCGCACCTGCTGCTGGCCGGCTTCGTGTGGGGCGCCGGCGTCGCCGCCTGCATCGCCATCGTGCTCAACTCGGTCGCCGGCGTGCTCCTCGATGCTCGGCTGGGCGCCGAGGACGGTGCGCTGATCACCGTCTCGGTCGTCGCGCCGATCGTCGAGGAGGCGGTCAAGGGCGCGTTCGTCGTGGGGCTGCTGCTGTTCAAGCGCCGCGAGTTCGACGGCATCACCGACGGCATCGTCTACGCCGGCATCACCGCGGCCGGGTTCGCGTTCACCGAGAACATCCTCTACATCGGCCGCACCTTCGGCGACGACGCGCAGGGGCCCGCCACCCTCACCGTCGTCATCCTGCGCTGCGTGTTCTCCCCGTTCGCGCACCCGCTGTTCACCGCGATGACCGGGATCGCCGCCGGCATCATCGCCACGAGCCGCCGCGGCTCCGCTGCCTGGCTGGCACTGCCGGTCGGTTACCTCGGCGCGGTCTTCCTCCACGGGCTGTGGAACGGGTCCGGCACCATCGGCGGCGGCGCCGGCTTCGTCGGCGTCTACGCCGTGGTGATGCTGCCGGTGTTCATCGCGCTGATCGTGCTGGCCGTGTGGCAGCGCCGCCGGGAGCAGCGCACGGTCGTCGAGCAGCTGCCCGCCTTCGCCCAGGCCGGCTGGATCGCCCCGAGCGAGATCACGTTGCTGTCCAGCCTCGCCGGGCGCCGCAACTGGAGGGCGGCCGTGCGCCGCCAGTCCGGGCGGCCGGTGGAGAAGGCGGTGGCGCGCTACCAGGCCGCCGTCACCGAGATGGCGTTCCTGCGGGCCCGGATGAGCCGCGGCTCGGTGGGACCGCTGGGGGCGCAGTGGCACCAGGAGGCCCTCGCCGAGCTGCTGTCGGCGCGGCTGGCCGCCGTCGGGCACCCGCAGGCGCTCACCGTGGCGCTGCGCCACGGCGGCCCGCGCACCGGCGGGCGCCACCAGCAGTGGAGCCCACCCCCGCCCGGCCCCGCCCCCGGCCACCGCCAGCACTACGGCCCGCTGCCCCCCAACCTTCCCCCGCAGAGCTGGCCGCACGGCTGACCCACCCCGTCCCGATCCGGGAAACTCGCCGTCCTGTTGCCCGGACCGGGACGGCGAGTTGCCTTTTTCGGGACGGCGAGTTGCCCCGCAGCGGTCACGGAGCCGGGTGAAGCCGGTCACGCGCCGTCGCCGCGGCGCGACACGCGCGTCTAGCCTGTGCTCGCCGTGCCGACGAAGGTGCGGCATCGTCCGGTACCCGAGCGACGGGACTGGAACGAAGGAGTGCACGCATGGCTGCAGGCCGACCTGCCCGTCTCGGGGTGGGTGTCGTGTCCGCCGGTCGGGTCGGGGCGGTTCTCGGCGCGGCGTGGGCGGCCGCCGGGCACCACGTGATCGGGGCGTCCGCGGTGTCTCGCGAATCGGTCCGGCGGGCCGAAGCCCTGCTGCCGGATGTCCCCCTGCTCCCGCCCGACGAGGTGGCGACGGCTGCTGATCTGGTGCTGCTCGCCGTCCCGGACGACGTGCTCCCCGGGCTGGTGACGGGGCTGGCGGCGGCCGACTGCTTCCGTCCCGGTCAGATCGTGGTGCACACATCGGGGGCGTCGGGCGTGGCCCCGCTGGCGCCGGCGACCGAGTGCGGCGTGCTGCCGCTGGCGCTGCATCCGGCGATGACGTTCACGGGCCGCAGCGAGGACGTGGCACGGCTGGCGGGCTGTTGTGTGGGTGTCACGGCGGCGTTGGCCGACGAGGCCGCCTGGAGCGTCGGTGAGGCGCTGGCGGTGGAGCTGGGTGCAGAGCCGGTGCGGATCCCGGAGGCCGTGCGGCCGCTCTACCACGCTGCGCTGGCGCACGGCGCCAATCACCTGGTCACGCTCGTGCGGGACTGCGTCGACCTGCTGGAACGGGCCGGTGTCACTCCCGCGGAGCGGCTGGTGGCGCCGCTGCTGTCGGCGGCGCTGGACAACGCGCTGCGCCACGGCGACCGCGCGCTCACCGGCCCGGTCGCCCGCGGCGATGTCGACACCGTGCGCACGCACCTGCGGGTGCTGACCGACACCGATCCCGATCTCGCGAAGACCTACCGGGCGCTCGCGGCCCGCACCGTGCACCGGGCGGAGGCGGGCGGCCTGCTGCCCGACCACGCCGCGAAGGACGTGCGCAGCATCCTGGAGGAGGGCCCATGACCACGGCGCGTCGCGGCTACACGACGGGCGAGCTGACGGTGCACCGCTCGCCCGCGGAGCTGAACAAGATCACGCGCGCGTCGCGCGGCGCAGGACGCAAGGTCGTGTTCGTACCGACGATGGGTGCGCTGCACGAGGGCCACCTGGAGCTGATCCGGCACGCCCGCCGCGCCGCGGGTGCCGTAGTCCCGGTCGTGTCGATCTTCGTGAACCCGCTGCAGTTCGGGCCGAACGAGGACCTGGCCCGCTATCCGCGCCCGCTGGAGGCCGACCTCGCGGCCTGCCGCGCGGAGGGCGTGGAGCTGGTCTTCGTCCCCGAGGTGGCGGACATGTATCCCGAGGGCGCCGAGACGACGGTGCACGCCGGTCCGGCCGGTTCCCGACTGGAGGGCGCGGTGCGGGAGGGTCACTTCGCCGGTGTGCTGACCGTCGTCGCGAAGCTGTTCCACATCGTCGGCCCGGACGTCGCGTTCTTCGGCGAGAAGGACTACCAGCAGCTCGTGCTGGTCAGGAAGATGGCGCGCGACCTGGATTTCCCGCTGCACGTCGTCGGCGTGCCCACCGTCCGCGAGCCGGACGGGCTGGCGCTCTCCTCGCGCAACGTCTACCTGTCGCCCCAGGACCGGGAACGGGCGCCCGTGCTGCAGCAGGCGCTGCGGGCCGGGGCCGGGGTGTCGGCGAACGGGCCGGACGCAGTGCTCGCCGCGGCCCGCGCCGTGCTCGACCAGGAGCCGGCGTTCGACGTCGACTACCTGGAGCTCACCGACACCGAGCTGGGCCCGCCCCGGACCGGCGCGGACGCGCGACTGCTCGTGGCCGCCCGGCTGGGCAGCACCCGTCTGATCGACAACATCGCCGTCGTTCTCTAGAGAGGGCGCCCATGCTCCGCACGATGATGACCTCGAAGATCCACCGCGCCACCGTGACCCAGGCCGACCTGCACTACGTCGGCTCGGTGACGGTCGACCGGGACCTGATGGACGCAGCCGGCCTGCTGGAGGGTGAGCAGGTCGCGATCGTCGACATCACCAACGGCGCGCGCCTGGAGACGTACGTGATCGAGGGCCCGCGCGGCAGCGGTGTGATCGGCATCAACGGTGCCGCCGCACACCTCGTGCACCCCGGTGACCTGGTGATCCTCATCGCTTATGGTCAGCTCGACGAGAAGGAGCTGGAGAGCTACTCGCCGCGCGTCGTCTTCGTCGACGAGCTCAACCGGGTCGTCGATCTCGGCAGCGACCCCGCGCACGCCCCGGCCGGTTCCGGCCTCCGCTCCGGCGCGCTGGTGTAGCCGCCGGTGCTGCTCTGCGTCGACATCGGCAACACCCAGATCGCGCTCGGCGTCTACGACGGCACGGCGGACGGTCCGCGCCCCGCCGTCGTTCGTGACTGGCGGATGCGCACCGACCCGCGCATGACCTCCGACGAGCTGGAGGTCGCGTTCGACGGGCTGCTGGGCAAGTACGCGTCCCACGTCGACGGCGTCGCGGCCCTGTCGACGGTGCCCACCCTGCTGCGCGAGCTGCGGATGATGCTGGACCGCAGGGGCGGCCCGCACGTGATCGTCGGGCCCGGGGTGCGCACGGGTGTGCCGCTGCTTGTGGACAACCCGCGCGAGGTCGGCGCCGACCGCGTGATGAACACCCTCGCCGCGCACGCGATCTTCGACACGACCTGCGTCGTCGTCGACTTCGGCACGTCCACGAACATCGACGTCGTCTCGGCGAAGGGCGAGTTCCTCGGCGGCGCGCTCGCCCCCGGCATCGAGATCTCGATGGATGCGCTGGCCTCCCGCGCGGCCGCCCTGCGGACCGTCGAGCTGGTGGCGCCGCGCGCGGTGATCGGCAAGAACACCGTGGAGTGCCTGCAGTCCGGCGTGCTCTACGGGTTCGCCGGGCAGGTCGACGGACTGGTGCGCCGGATCGTGGCGGAGCTGGGGCGCAAGGCCGGGCCGGTCACGGTGATCGGCACCGGCGGGCTCGCACCGGTGATGACCGGCATCTCCGAGACGATCACCGAGTACGTCCCCGACCTCACCCTGGCCGGGCTGCGGCTGACCTACCTGCGCAATCTCTGACTGCGCAGCACATCCGTGCGCAGCGGCTCGTCGAACGAACCTGCGGCCGTCTCCGGGCGGCCGGCGAGGTAGTCGCGCAGCCGGCCCAGCGCCGCGTCGCGCGCGGCGGGCTCAGCCGTCAACGCCCAGGAGTGCGTGGCGATGTTCGCGATCATGCTGTCGATCGTCTGCCGCACCGCGTGGCCGAAGCTCTGCACCTCGCTCGGCCCGAACGCCGGGTGCTCGGGGAACGTCGAGATGCCGCTGCCGCCCGGGTTGGGCCGCAGCCCGATGGCAGCGTTGCAGCCGGCCACCCACTCGACGGAGTCGTCGTCGCGGTTCCACAGGGCCGCAAGGGCCCCACCGGATCGCAGCACCCTGGCGAACTCCGGCAGCGCGCGCTCGGGATCCATCCAGTGCCACGCCTGCCCGATGACGATCGCGTCGACCGAGCCGTCCGGCAGCGGGATCTCCTCGGCCGTCCCCGGCCGGGCGTCGACGGCGGGCAGCAGTCGACGCAGCTCGCCGAGCATCTCGGGGTCGGGCTCGACGGCCGTCACGCGCAGGTGCGACCGCGCGACGAGGGACGCGGTGAGCTTGCCGGTGCCGGCGGCGAGATCCAGCACGTGCGGGCCGGGGGCGCCGGCGAGCGCCCAGTCGATCGCGGTGTCGGGATATCCCGGCCGGTAGGTCGCGTACGCCGCGGCGGCGGCTCCGAACGACAACCGACGCGACTCTCGATCTTCCATTCCTCGACGGTAATACCCGTGCGACGAGCAGCGGGGGGCATTACTACCCTTCGACCGTGGACAGCAACGCGCCAGAACCGACCGAGTCCGAACTGCCCGAGCAGATGCGGATCCGGCGGGAGAAGCGCGCGGCCATGCTGGAGTCGGGTGTCGAGCCCTACCCGGTCCAGGTCGCCCGCACGCACAGCCTGCGCGAGATCCGCGACGCCCACCCCGATCTGGAGCCGGACACGGCCACCGGCGACCTCGTGGACGTCGCCGGACGGGTGATCTTCCTGCGCAACACCGGCAAGCTCTGCTTCGCCACGTTGCGCGAGGGCGACGGCACCGAGCTGCAGGTGATGCTGAGCCTGGCCGTGATCGGTGCCGACGAGCTGGCGCGGTGGAAGGCGAGCGCCGACATCGGTGACTTCGTCGCCGTGCACGGCGAGGTGATCACGTCGCGGCGGGGTGAGCTGTCGGTGATGGCCGACGCGTGGACGATGGCGGCGAAGGCGCTGCGCCCGCTGCCCACCGCGCACCACGAGCTGTCGGAGGAGACCCGCTCCCGGCAGCGCTACGTCGATCTGATCGTCCGCCCGCAGGCCCGCGACATGGTGCGCACCCGCGCCACCGTGGTGCGCACCCTGCGCGCGGTGCTGGAGCGGCAGGCGTACGTCGAGATCGAGACGCCGATCCTGCAGTTGCTGCACGGCGGTGCCACGGCGCGACCGTTCGTCACCCACACCAACGCGCTCGGCCAGGATCTGTACCTGCGGATCGCGCTCGAACTTTTCCTCAAGCGGGCCGTGGTCGGCGGGATCGAGCGGGTCTTCGAGATCAATCGCGTGTTCCGTAACGAGGGCATCGACTCCTCGCACTCGCCCGAGTTCACGATGCTCGAGGCGTACGAGGCGTACGGCAGCTACGACACGATGGCTGACCTGACCCGCGGGCTCGTGCAGGAGAGTGCCCGCGCCGTGTTCGGTTCGACCGAGGTCACCCATGTCGACGGATCCGTTCACGACCTCGGCGGCGAGTGGCGTTCGCTCACGTTCTTCGGTGCACTATCGGAAGTCGTGGGGAAGGATCTCGGCCCCGACACCTCCGTCCTCGACCTCCGCGCACTCGCCGCGGATCGTGATGTGGATCTCAAGCCCGAGTGGGGAGCCGACGACATCGCGCTCGAGCTGTTCGAGAAGCTCGTCGAGCACACCCTCGTCGAACCCACCTTCGTCCGTGACTACCCGATCGGGGTGCGGCCATTGACGCGGCGGCACCGCGACGATCCGCGGCTCGCCGAGGCGTGGGACCTCTTCATCTTCGGTGGGGAGCTCGCTACCGCGTACTCCGAGCTCGTCGACCCCGTTGACCAGCGGGAACGGCTGCATGCCCAGTCGCTGCGGGCCGCGGCGGGCGACCCCGAGGCGATGCAGCTGGACGAGGACTTCCTCCGTGCGTTGGAGTACGGAATGCCGCCGACCGGTGGGATGGGAATGGGAGTGGACCGGCTCCTGATGACGCTCACCGGTGTCGGGATCAGGGAAACCATTCTGTACCCGCTCGTGCGTTCCGAGTAACCGTTCACCGGCCTGGGTGGGTCGGCTCGACATTTTCGGTGGAATAGCTCTATCGTGGGTCCACGGGCGACCCGGACCCGTGGTCGCGATTCGAGCTGAAGTATGGAGGCTGACGTGGCGGAGATCCGCGAGGTCCGGCTGGTCGACGACATCGATGGCGAGCCGGCCGATGAGACCGTCACGTTCGGTATCGATGGCAGGTCCTACGAGATCGACCTTTCTGCCGGCAACGCCGGCAAGCTGCGGGACGCGCTCTCGGAATTCGTCGCCTCGGCACGTCGTTCGGGCGGCCGTCGTCGGGCCGGTTCCGCGCCGGCGGCGCGCAAGCCCATCATCGATCGTGAGCAGAACCAGGCAATCCGGGAGTGGGCGCGCAAACGGGGCGAACAGATCTCGGATCGCGGACGTATCCCGGCCCGCCTCGTCGAAGCGTTCCACGCCGAGAACTAGAGCTTGATGGTCGCGCCTGCGGCGCTCCGGGCTCGCGGCCCCCTTGTGTCGCCGAGTTGCTCCCCCGGTGCTCGCGCCCCGCGTCGTTCCTCCGAGGGCGCTGCGCGCCTCCTCCGCAACTCGGCGACGGGCCGCGAGCGGGGCTGCGGTCGCTTGTGGGGCTCAGTACTGCTGCACCTGCGGGCGGCCCCGCGGGGTTAGGCTGACCTTACTCGAACGAGGAGGAGGTACGGCGTGCCCCGGAGGACGACCACTCTCGAGGTTCGGCGGACGGAGCGGCTCACGCCGCACATGATCAGGGTGGTTGCCGGCGGTGGGAACATCGCGGATTTCCCCGACACCCCGCACGCCGATCGCTACGTCAAGATCATTTTTCCGCGACCGGACGTGACGTATCCGGAGCCGTTCGACATGGAGACGGCCCGCGCGCTTCCGCGCGAGCAGTGGCCCGCGGTGCGCACCTACACGGTGCGCGCGTTCGATCCGGTCGCCGGTGAGCTGACCATCGACTTCGTGCACCACGGCGACGAGGGCCTGGCCGGCCCGTGGGCGGCCGCCGCCCGCCCGGGTGACGTGCTGCGGCTGAACGGCCCCGGCGGGGCGTACGAGCCCGATCCGGGCGCCGACTGGCATCTCCTGGTGGGCGACGAGAGTGCGCTGCCCGCGATCGGGGCGGCCCTCGAGCGACTTCCCGCGGGCACTCCCGCGCTCGCCGTGCTCGAGGTCGGTGGCCCCGCCGACGAGCTGCCGCTGACGTGCGCCGGCGACCTGGACGTGCGGTGGCTGCACCGCGACCCGGCCAACCCCGACCAGCTCGTCGAGGCCGTCGCCGCGGCGAAGTTCCCGGACGGGCAGGTGCACGCGTTCGTGCACGGCGAGGCCGGCTTCGTCCGATCCCTGCGCAGGCACCTGCTGGCCGACCGCGGCATCGCCCGTTCGGCCCTGTCCATCTCGGGGTACTGGCGTCGCGGCCGTGACGAGGACGGCTGGCAGTCCGACAAGCGCGCCGAGCGGGAGACCGACGAAGCGGTTGCCGTAGCCGAAGAAGCCGCTGGTCGGGGAGCTCCAGCCGGCTGAGGACCTGTCCTCCTACAGCGAACACCGACGGGGGAACAACCCGTGGTGCGGCGCACGTTGTTGCAATGTAAGCGGCAAGTGGTGGTCGTGTACGGGGGCGACCATGGCACCCGTGCCGATACAGTGGTATCGGGCGTACGCGGCGCAGCGCGCGCCGCTCGACATGACGGCACGGTCGCGGACGTTCCTATGCGGCGCGGTACGGCGCAGTAGGCGAGGAGTAACGATGTTCGAGAGGTTCACCGACCGAGCGAGGCGGGTTGTCGTTCTGGCGCAAGAAGAGGCCAGGATGCTCAACCACAACTACATCGGCACCGAGCACATCCTCCTCGGCCTCATCCACGAGGGGGAGGGAGTGGCCGCCAAGGCACTCGAGTCCCTGGGGATCGCCCTGGAGGGTGTCCGGCAGCAGGTCGAGGAGATCATCGGCCAGGGGCAGCAGGCGCCGAGCGGGCACATCCCGTTCACGCCACGGGCCAAGAAGGTCCTGGAGCTGTCGCTGCGTGAGGCCCTGCAGCTGGGCCACAACTACATCGGCACCGAGCACATCCTGCTCGGCCTCATCCGCGAGGGTGAGGGTGTCGCGGCCCAGGTGCTGGTCAAGCTGGGTGCCGACCTGAACCGGGTCCGCCAGCAGGTCCTGCAGCTGCTGTCGGGCTACCAGGGCAAGGAGCCCTCGGAGTCCGGTTCGAGCGGCCGTGGCGAGGGCACTCCCTCGTCGTCGCTGGTCCTCGACCAGTTCGGCCGCAACCTGACGAGCGCCGCCCGCGAGGGCAAGCTCGACCCCGTCATCGGTCGTGAGAAGGAGATCGAGCGGGTCATGCAGGTCCTCTCCCGGAGGACCAAGAACAACCCGGTGCTGATCGGGGAGCCCGGCGTCGGCAAGACCGCCGTCGTCGAGGGGCTGGCGCAGGCCATCGTCAAGGGCGAGGTGCCCGAGACGCTCAAGGACAAGCAGCTCTACACGCTCGACCTGGGCTCGCTGGTCGCCGGCTCGCGCTACCGCGGTGATTTCGAGGAGCGCCTCAAGAAGGTGCTCAAGGAGATCTCCACCCGCGGCGACATCATCCTGTTCATCGACGAGCTGCACACGCTCGTCGGCGCGGGTGCGGCCGAGGGTGCGATCGACGCGGCCAGCATCCTGAAGCCGAAGCTGGCCCGTGGCGAGCTGCAGACGATCGGCGCCACCACGCTCGACGAGTACCGCAAGTACGTCGAGAAGGACCCCGCGCTGGAGCGGCGCTTCCAGCCGATCCAGGTGGGCGAGCCGAGCGTCGGCCACACCATCGAGATCCTCAAGGGGCTGCGCGACCGCTACGAGGCGCACCACCGGGTCACGATCACCGATTCGGCGCTGGTGCAGGCGGCCACGCTGGCCGACCGCTACATCTCCGACCGGTTCCTGCCCGACAAGGCGATCGACCTGATCGACGAGGCCGGCGCCCGCATGCGCATCCGCCGCATGACCGCGCCGCCGGACCTGCGCGAGTTCGACGAGAAGATCGCCGGCGTCCGTCGCGACAAGGAGTCCGCGATCGACGCGCAGGACTTCGAGCGGGCCGCGCACCTGCGCGACCAGGAGAAGCAGCTGCTCGGCCAGAAGGGCGAGCGCGAGAAGAAGTGGAAGTCGGGCGACCTCGACCAGATCGCCGAGGTCGACGACGAGCAGATCGCCGAGGTACTGGCGAACTGGACCGGGATCCCCGTGTTCAAGCTCACCGAGGAGGAGACCACCCGTCTGCTCCGCATGGAGGACGAGCTGCACAAGCGGATCATCGGCCAGGAGGAGGCCGTCAAGTCGGTCTCCAAGGCCATCCGCCGCACGCGCGCCGGCCTGAAGGACCCCAAGCGCCCGTCGGGCTCGTTCATCTTCGCCGGCCCGTCCGGTGTCGGTAAGACCGAGCTCTCGAAGGCGCTGGCAAACTTCCTGTTCGGCGAGGACGACGCGCTCATCCAGATCGACATGGGCGAGTTCCACGACCGCTACACCGCCTCGCGGCTCTTCGGTGCCCCTCCCGGGTACGTGGGCTACGAGGAGGGCGGCCAGCTCACCGAGAAGGTGCGGCGCAAGCCGTTCTCGGTCGTGCTGTTCGACGAGATCGAGAAGGCGCACCAGGAGGTCTACAACACCCTCCTTCAGGTGCTCGAGGACGGCCGCCTGACCGATGGTCAGGGCCGCACGGTGGACTTCAAGAACACCGTGATCATCTTCACCTCGAACCTGGGTACCCAGGACATCTCGAAGGCGGTCGGGCTCGGCTTCTCGCCGACCAACGACGAGGGCTCGAACTACGAGCGCATGAAGTCGAAGGTCAACGACGAGCTGAAGAAGCACTTCCGCCCGGAGTTCCTCAACCGCATCGACGACATCGTCGTGTTCCACCAGCTCACCGAGGCCCAGATCATCGAGATGGTCGACCTGATGATCACCCGGGTCGAGGGCGCGCTGGCGAACAAGGACATGGCGATCGAGCTCACCCCGGCAGCCAAGTCGCTGCTGGCCAAGCGGGGCTTCGACCCCGTGCTGGGTGCGCGGCCGCTGCGCCGCACCATCCAGCGCGAGATCGAGGACCAGCTGTCGGAGAAGATCCTCTTCGGGGAGATCGAGCCCGGTCAGATCGTCATCGTCGACGTCGAGGAGGACGCCGAGGCGAAGGGCGACGAGAAGGAGAAGTTCACCTTCCGTGGCGAGCCCAAGCCGGTGCTGGTGCCCGACGCGCCGCCGGTGGACCTCGCGAAGTCCAGCGACGAGTGAGCTAGCTCAGCCCGTCCGAACGGCCCATTCCACCCCATCCGGGAGGAATGGGCCGTTCGTCGTTGACGGGATGCCCGAACGGCCCGATCATCTGCGCACCCGACGCGAAACGGCAGGCTGATGGCGCGACAGAAGGTGACCGATCCCGAGGGCCAGGAGTGGTTCGTGTGGCGGCGCTGGTACGTGTGGCGGCGCCCGCTCACGCTGCGGGACTGCTGGAGCTGGTCGAGCAACGGGGGCGGTGACACCGGTGGTCACGGAGGCGGCACCGGCATCGACGATCTGATCATGCTGCCGTTCTTCCTGCTCGCGGTCGCGGCCACGGCCGTGAGCCTTGTCGACATGGCGGTGCAGCTGGTCGCCCTGCCGTTCGCGGTGCTGTCCCGGCTGGTCCGGCTGACCAGCTGGCCTGTTCAGGTCGACCGCGGCAACAAGCACGTGCGGACGCTGCGGGTGCGGGGTTTCGGCAATGCCGCGGTGCTGCGCGACGAGCAGGCGGCGCTGGTGCGTGAGGGTGCTGGAGCTCCGGGGGATGCCACACTGGCTGCGTGAGCGAGCTTGCGAGCTCGCCATCGGACACAGCAGCAGCGAACGCTGCCGACGAGCGTCAGCGAGGAGGCTGTGTGAGCTCGGTCGTTGCGGTCCCCGAGACGCGGCTGATGTCCGGTGATCGGCTCTCGGCCGACGACATGTGGCACACGGTGCGCGAGTTCGGTTTTCGCCGGTTGCTCGCCACGGCGTTCCTGCGGTTCCGCTACGGCGACGGGTTCAGCCACGCCCGCGCGTTCGGGCTGCAGTTGGCGCTGGCCGGGGTTCCGCTGGTGATCGCGGGGGCCGGGCTGGCGTCGGCCATCGGCGCCGAGTCGGTGGCCGAGGTGGTCGCCCGCACCGTCGTCGCCATCTCACCGGGCACCAGCGACGCGCTGGTCAAGGAGGTCGTCGAGGGTGGGCGGGACGAGTCGAGCCGGCGCGGCGAGGTGGTGGTCGTGCTCGGTCTGGTCACCGCCTTCCTGGCCGCGACCTCGGCCTTCGCCCAGCTGGAGCGGGGCGCCAACCGCATCTACGGCACCGAGCGGGACCGGCCGGCACTGCGCAAGTACGGCGTCGCTGCGCTCCTGACCGCCACGGCTGGGACGGCGCTGGCGGTGGGTCTGCTGCTGATCGTGGCCGGCGAGCCGTTCGGGGAGGCGATGGAGGCCGTCTACCGATGGGGCGACGGCGCCGAGGAGGTGTGGGACTTCGTGCGCTGGCCGGTGGGGCTGATCGCGCTCGTCGTCGCCGTCACCGTGCTGTTCCGGCACTCACCGCGGCGGCGGCAGCCGGGGCTGTCGTGGCTCGCGGTCGGCGCGACGGTCACCGTGGCGCTCTGGCTGGCCGGCTCGGTGTTGCTCGCGCTGTACGTGGTGGCGGTGGCGGGGTTCGGCGAGACGTACGGCCCGTTGACGGCAGTGATGGCCCTGCTGATCTGGGCGAACGTGACCGGCATCGCGTTGTTGGCCGGGTTCGCGTTGGCTGCGCAGCTGGAGGCGGTGCGGGCCGGACTGCCGGAGCCCAGGTTGTCCGACAGCGACGACGACGGCATCCCCGACGGGCTGGACGCGCACCCGGCCACACCGCCGCGCTGAAGGTGGTCCGACCACAGCCGTCCGAATGACGAAGGCCGGATCGCCCGCGCTGGACGATCCGGCCTTCTGCTTCGGGCTGCTGCGCTCATCGTGCCGTGGGTGGACTGATCTCTCCGTGGGAGAGGGCCACCGGAACCACGGTCGAGTGGTCGTCGACGGCGGGTAGTCCGACAGCGTTCACGTCGACTGGTTGGATGGCGCCCATGCCGAGGATGACCAGTGCGATCAGGCCGGCGAAGAGGAGCACTACTACGACCCGCCAGTTGACGAGAAGAACTGCAGTTAAGAGCGTCAATGCGACAAATGATCCGGTCACTGCACTCGCCTCCTGTGGTTGTCGTACCACCATTGAAGACTGACGTCGGTTGTCAGTCAACTGATACAAGTCATCAGACGACAGATGTTCGCTCAACGTTGACTGATGTCTGTGCGTGGGCTACCGTTCCTGGGACTCCCTGCCGAGGGTCGGACCAACCGACCTCGGAGCGGCGCGCCGCGGGGGATCCGGCCGATGGAGGGCTGTGAGGACTACCGGGCGCGCAGGAGAGCCATGAGCACCGACCGAGACCGCATGTTCGAGCTGACGCTCGATGCCGGTCGCCCCCTGCCCGACGTGATCGCCGACAAGATCCGCGAGCTCATCGAGGCCGGCCACTACAAGCCCGGCGGCCGGCTCGACAACGAGTCCGAGCTCGCCCGCAACATGCGGGTCGCGCGCAGCTCCGTGCGCACCGCGCTGCAGCGGCTCGAGACCCTCGGGATGCTCGAGGTCAAGCGCGGGATCGGCTGGTACGTCCGACGGTCCGCGCCACCCGCCGCGCGCTCCGCGGTCTTCGAGGTCGACGGCTACAGCGCGGGCGAGCTGTTCGAGCTGCGCATCGGCCTGGAGGGCCTCGCTGCCAGTCTGGCCGCGGTGCGGGCCACCGAGGGCGAGATCGACGAGATCCGCAAGTGGAACACCTGGTTCCGGGAAGCAGGCGACAACCGCGATCTCCTGCTCGAGGCCGATGAAGGCTTCCACCAGGAGATCGTCAGGGCCAGCCGCAACCGGCTGCTCGTCGACACGTACGGGCCGATCGTCGCGAGCATCCGCGACTGGCGCTACGACAGCTACTCCGGTCGGGGTGTGCCGCTGCGGGCGGCACGGGAGCACGACAAGGTCATCCGGTACCTCAACAACAACGATCCAGGTGGCGCCCGTGCCGCGATGAACGGGCACCTGCAGCGGCTCTACGACGAGCTGCCGGAGCTCGCCGAGGAGCCGCTCGACACCACCGGCAGCTGGTCCGACACCGAGCCGCAGTGGACGGACCGCCCGGTCAGCTGAGGTAGCGGATCACCGCCCGAGTTCCGGTCCGCCGACCTCGACTGGCGCGTCGCCCGGTCGAGTGGCGATGATGTCGCTGAGAGTCATCGGCGATGGGTGGGCGCATGGCGGTCGGGCTCGCGGCGGCCGCCGCTTTGTGCTTCGTCGTGGCCGCTGCGGTCGGGCCCGACGGCCCGTCGTTCTGGCTGCGCCTGATCCACCTGATGGCCGTCTGCACCGGGGTGGTGCTGCTGGTCGCGGCACTGGTCTGGGCGCTCCGCCGCCGGCTCGAACAGCTGCTCGCCGACCGCCTCGTCGACCTCGCCACCCCTTCGCTCATCCGTGCGATGCCGCCACGCACCGTGCTCGGCTCGCTGCTGCCGTGGATCTACGGCGACACCACCGACCACCAGGACGTGCTCGCCGGCGTGCTGGGCGGCGCCGGGCGGGACCTCGACGGTGGCGACACGGCCGTCAGCCGCAACACCACCGCGAGCTTCCGGATCTGGACCGTCGGCGACGGCATCTGCGCGAGCGAGGCGGAGTGGACCCACGCGCTCACCGGGGTGCGGAAGAGCCACAAGTTCGTCGTGTTCGCCACCCACGACGAACGGATCCTCGAGCCTCATCGCCACTGAACGCCGCTTCCCCCTCTTCGAGTCGTTCCAGGTCCAGGAGGAGGACGAGCTCGACGAGTTCGTCAGACGTGTTCGAGACGATGTCCGGCTCGGCATCAGCTACCGCGACACCTCCGGCCGGGTGCACCAGATCGCGCCGCGCTCCATCGACGGCGAGCAGGTCCCGCTGCGCCGGTTCGACCAGTACGTCGGCCTACCGGAGGACGTGGACCGCAAGGACCTGTGCATCGTGCAGTTCGATCTCTGGGACCTCGTGCACGACGATCACGTCCCCCGGACCATCGAGGAGCTCACGGTCCGGATGCGGGCCACCGCGGGCGCGGACCTGGGTTGGTACGTCTGGTCGGTACCGCATCCGTGCTACGTGCGCGACGTCAGCTTCGACGTGACCGACCTGCGCCCACCCACCGGCCGCTACGAGTACATGATCGTGCGCTCCGCGTTGCGCAACACGGCAGCGGCGCCCACCCAGTGGACGGTGCTCGACGGGACCGTCGTCCAGAGCGTGGACTCGTGGATGCTGCCCGGACACGGCGTGACACTCTTGTGGCGGCTCGTTCCTGATCCCGCCTGACCGGAGCCCCCGATGCCGACGTCAGCCGCCGTGCTCGTCGCGGCGCACCGCCTGTTCGGCAGTCCCGCCGAGATCGTCCGCGACCGCAGGGTGCTGTATCGGGCGGTCGCGTCGGTGGTCGGGTCCGGGTGGGCGAACGCGCCCGACGATGTGCTCGACAACCCGATCGTCAGGGGACGGCTCGGTGCGGAGTACGTCGGCCGTGCGACGCCCCCGGGGTCGACCGACGGCCACCCGTCAGCGCTGGTGGCAGCCGACTGCGCTGTCGAGGTCGCCGGCCTGCCGGTTCGGATCGCGTCGACACCGGGTGCGCCGCGGCTGCTCGAACCGGCGCTGGAACGGGTGCACGCCGCCCTGCGTGCCCACGGCGATTCGGCTTCGGGGCCGCTCGTCGTCACCGGTGATCGGGTGCGCGCGGCGTTGCCGACGGTGCTCGCGGGGATCCGGCTCGCCGTCGACGCCGTCCCCCAGCTCGCCACCGACCTGCTCCATCACCTCGCTCTCCTCGTCCTGACCGACCGGCGACGTTCCGGCCGGCTCGGTTCGGCATCGGAGCGGGACCACCCGGGCATGCTCGTCCTCCCGGAGCCGGAGAGCCCGGCGGAGGTTGCCGAGGCGCTGATCCACGAAGGCGCGCACCTCGCCTTCTTCGACCTCGCGGTCACGCGGGAGATCCTGGCCGACGGGCACTGGCTGGCGCCCTCCTTCCGGCCGTCGTGGGCGGCAACGGGCGCCCCGGCATGGCCGATGGAGCAGACGTTCGCTGCGTGGCACGCGTACACGGCGCTGGCGGCGCTCGCGGAGTCCGGCACGGCGCCGGGCCCGGGTTCCCTGCTTCCCGTAGCCGCCGAGCGCGCAGCGGAGATCGGTGGGCAGATACTGCGGAGCGGCCGTTTCCTCGGACGGGACGGGCACCGCTTCGTCGGAGCCCTCCTCGGGTGTGCGCCAGATTCCACGCCCGTGGCCGGGTCGCCGGTGACCGGGTCGGTGATCGCCGTCCGCAGGTCCGGGGATCGCACGTTGACGGTGCACGCCGGTGATCCGCCCGAGCTCGTGTGGACTCGTGCAGATCTCGGGCACGCAACGGATTGACCAGCATCGATGCGACGCGCTGCCCCGGACACAGTGGACGGAAGCGGAGCCGATAGGGTCCGCCGCAACATCAGGCGGGGTACCCCTCGAAGGGCACAGACATGGCGAACGACGCGTCCGGCGACACTGCATCGGTGCCGGAGGCGCGGGTGTCGTGGTTCCGTGCCGGAGGCGAGCGTCCGGTCAACGGCAACACCGTGTTCGTCCGGCCCGCAGCTGATCCCGTCGAGGATTCCGCCGCCGAAGACGAGTAGGCCTGGCGCTCGGCGTCATCTGCGTCGCAGCAGCCAACCCTCCGCCAGCGGTTCCAGCACTCCTTCGCCGCCTCTGAACCAGACCCGGCGGCCACCCTTCGGCAACGCGATGCGCGGTGGCACCCAGCCCTCCGGTCGGGCCGCGAGCACCCGCCCGTCGGGTGCGAGCAGCGCCCCCGGCTCGCCGCGCAGGGCGGTCAGACGCGAGAACCCGCGGGCCAGCAGGCGCTCGTCGCGGACGGCGACCTGGGTGGCGAGGTGGCACTCGGCCAACCGCGCGGCCGCGACCACCAGCTTGAGCGTGGTCGGGTGGAACGTGCGCGCCGGCTTCGTGACGTCGACGGCGCCGATGAGCCGGCCGGTCACGGGCTCGCGGATCGGCGCCGCGGCGCACGTCCACGAGTGGTAGGTGCGCACCCGGTGCTCATCTGTGGTCGACTCCTCCGCGCCCTCGACGCGGGGTCCGGCCTGTCCCAGTACGAGCCCGCGCTCGTCGGTCACGATCATCAGGTGCATCGCGTGGTCGGCGATGTCGGCGAGCGTCTGCCGCAGCAGCGGCAGCGCGGGGGCCAGCGGATGGCCGTCGCTCTCGGCGCGCCCGTCCCGCGGGGCCACGTCCCGCTGCGGTTGCCGGGGTATCCCGCCCATCACCCCAGCATCCGCGGGAGCGGCGTGATGAGGCAAGCCTGCCTCACCCAGGTTCGCGGACGCGGCTGACCGGAAGGGGAGGAGCCGCACTTACGTGGTGCACACGCACACCGTCGTTGGACGTGTGCGTGAGCACGTCGGCGTGTGCGTGAGCTCCGCACAGGTCCCACTTCCCGTTGTTCGCGCCACGCAGGCGCGCCCGGAAATGGCCTATCCTCGGCAGCGGCGCGCCTCGGGCGCCACCGGTCCGCGGGAAGGGCAGAGCCCACCAGGGAGCACGATCCGGCAGCAGGTTCGCCACACCTCCTTCCGGCCACGCGTCGCGGACCGCGGGCCCAGTGAAGGAGGTCGCCGTGCCGACCATCGCCCTGCCCGACGATCCCGATCTCGACCAGCTGCGCAAGCAGGCCAAGGACGTCCAGCGCGCGCTGCGGGCCGGTGCTCCCGAGCCGCTCGCGCTGGCTGTGGAGCTCGGCGCACCGGCCGACGCCAAGCTCTCCACCGCCCAGCTCGTCGTCGCCCGCATGTACGGGTTCCCGAGCTGGCCCGCGCTCGTCCGGCACCTCGGGGTGATCGCCGAGCACCGCCGCTACCCCGACCGCGTCGAGCCGTCCGGCGACCCGGCGACGGAGTTCCTGCGCCGAGCGTGCCTCACCTACGGCTCGTCCGACGGCGTGCGTGGAGCGGTGCCCGTGCCGCCGGACGCGGACGTGTGGGTGGCCGCGGCCTGCGCGGACGTCGATGCGTTGGAACGGCTGCTCGCCGCAGATCCGGGCCAAGCGACCCGGCTCGGTGGCCCGCACCGGTGGCCGCCGATCACGTACCTCGCGTACGCGCGGCACGACCCGAACTTGACCGCCGACGCCGTCCGCGGCGCCGTGCAGGTCCTGCTGCGGTACGGCGCCGATCCCGACTCCGGGTACCTGTGGCACGGCCTGACCACCCCGTTCACGCTGCTCACCGGGGCGTTCGGGGGCGGCGAGCAGGGCCAGCCCGCGCACCCGCAGGCCGCCGTGCTGGCACGGGCGCTGCTCGCGGCCGGCGCCGATCCCAACGACGGCCAGACGCTCTACAACCGCATGTTCCGCCCGGCCGACGACCACCTGGAGCTGCTGTTCGAGTTCGGGCTCGGCACGGGCGACGGCGGGCCGTGGCGGCGCCGGCTCGGCGACGCCACCGACTCCCCGGAGACGATGCTGCGCAAGCAGCTCGGCTGGGCCGTCACGCACGGGTTCACCCGTCGGGTCGCGCTGCTGGCCGAGCACGGGGTCGATCTCGTGGCGCCGCTGCCCGGGTGGGGAGCGATGCGCGGGAGCACCCCGTACGAGGCCGCGGTGACCAGCGGCCAGCTCGCGGTGGCGCAGCAGCTCGTCGAGCTGGGAGTGGCAGCGCCGGAGCTCGACCCGGCAGATCAGGTGCTGTCGGCCGTCCTCGCCGCGGACCGGACGGCCGTCGACCGGCTGGGCACCGATGCGCTCGCCGCAGCCAGGGTGCGGCGGCCCGGCCTCGTGGTGTGGGCGGCGGTGCAGGGTTCCGCCGCGGCCGTCCGGCTGGCGGTGGAGCTGGGCTGGGACGCCTCGGCGAAGGCCCGCACCGACACGCCCGGTGCCGACGAGTGGGAGACCGCCCTGCACCACGCCGCCGGGAACGGTGACGTCGGGATGACGGAGCTGCTGCTGGACTTGGGCGCCGACCCGACCGTGCGCGACCACCGCTTCGACGCCACACCGCTGGGTTGGGCAGAGCACTTCGACCAGCAGGCTACGGCCGCACTGCTGCCGCCGGACGTTCGTTGATCAAGGGCAGAAGGTCGCTGAGAAAGATCGAACAACGACCTTTGCCCTTGATCAACGCGACACCAGCCCGTCCAGCTCCGCCAGGGTCGCGGCTGCCGGAGCGGCGAGCTCCACCCCGCGGCCGTGGCGGACGTGCGGCTCGCGCACGTTGATCCGGATCAGCGCCCCGGACGTGGCGGAGGCCAGCTCCGACTCCCGCCGCACCGTCGGCACGGCGGTGCCCGCGCCCAGCTCGACGACCACGAGCCGGGCGCGGTCGCCGTTGCGCAGGAACGCGCGGTGCCGCGCGAGCTGGGCGGACGTGCGGTCGGCGATCCAGTCGTAGTCGCCGAACATCAGGATGTTGGGCCTGGCGAGCGCCCCGCACGACGGGCAGGACGGCAGCGGCGGGACCGCCCGCATCGTCGCCTCGTCGACGACGACATCAATTCCGTCGGCCGACCGCACCGGCTGCCCGCATCCCGCCGTGCACTGCAGGTGGTGGATGGAGCCGTGGCACTCGGTGACGTCGCCATCGGCGAATCCGGCGCGCTGGAACTGGCCGTCGACGTTGGAGGTGAACACCCGCGTGGGCAGGCGCTCCGCCCAGCGCCGCAGCACGGCGAAACCTGCGTGCGGCACCGTCGCGCGGTAGAGCGCGAGCCGGTGCCCGTAGAAGCCCCAGGCGAGCTCGGGATCGTCCGCGAAGTGGACGGGGTCGGCGATCTCCTCGAAGGCGAGCCCGAGCCGCGCGTACGGCGGGTAGGCGTGCCAGAAGCCCTCGGTGCCGCGGAAGTCGGGCAGCCCGGAGTCGACGCCCATCCCGGCGCCGGCGCAGACGAGCAGCGAGCCGGCGCCGGCGATCAGCTCGGCAGCGCGGTCCAGCTCACTCAGTGCCGGCAACCGAGCGCTGGACCACCTCGAACTCCAGCAGGTCGGCCGTCATACCGGGGGCGGCGGGACGGGCCCGCTCGCCGGCGTGCGCCTCCATCGCGGGTCCGGTGCGCCACGCCTCGAACGACTCCTCGTCGGCCCAGTGCGTCATGACGAAGTAGCGGGTGTCGCCCGACACCGGCCGGAGCAGCTCGAACGACAGGAAGCCCGGCTGCCCGTCCACGGCGTGCAGCCGCGCGGCGAACCGCTTCTCCAGCTCGGGGCCCGAGCCCTCGGGCACGGAGATGGCATTGATCTTCACGACGGCCATGGGACCTAGGCTAGGTCACGTGCGGCGGACGGTGCGGACCGACGACGGTGTGGAGCTGCAGGTCGTCGAGTTCGGCGGCGACGGCCCGCCGATCCTGCTGCTGCACGGGCTGATGGGCCGGGCGAGCACGTGGTGGGCGGTCGCGCAGTGGCTGGTCGCGCACGGCCAGGTGGTGGCCCCGGACGCGCGCGGGCACGGCCGCTCCCAGGCGCACGGCCCGTGGACGACGGGTCGGCTCGTCGCCGACATCGAGTCGGTGCTGGAGCCGCTGGGACCGTCGACCGTGATCGCGCACTCGATGGGTGGCCTGCACGCGCTGGTGCTGGCCGCGCGCCGGCCGGACCTCGTGCGGGCGCTGGTGGTGGAGGACATCGCCGTCGACTTCACCGACCGCAGCGCCGACGACGCCCGGGCGTGGTTCACGGCGCTGCCGCAGCCGTTCGAGTCCCTCGCGCACGTCCGGCAGGTCTTCGGCTTCCCGCGGCCCGAGTTCGGCGACTACATGGCCGAGTGCGTGGAGGAACGCTCCGACGGCTACCACCTGCTGGCTGCTGTCGACCACACCGTGGAGATCGCGGCGGAGTGGGCGCGGATCGCGCGCTGGGACGTGTTGCCGGAGGTCAGGTGTCCGACGCTGCTCGTCGAGGCCGAGGAGAGCGTCGCGCCGCCGGGTCACATGGCCGAGATGGCCCGCCGCATGCCCGATGCCCGGCACGTGCGGCTGCCCGGCACGGGGCACCTCGTGCACGCCGCCGATCCGGCCTCCTACCGCCGCCACGTCGAGGAGTTCGTCACCGAGATCATCTGACCGTTGGCATTGCGTCCGATCGGGTGTGAGGATGGCCGCTCCACGTCGTGGGGAGGGGACCGCATGACCGTCACCGAGAACGCGTTGTCGGCGGGGCTGAAGAACCGGCACGTCACCATGATCAGCATCGCCGGGGTGATCGGCGCCGGGCTGTTCGTGGGCTCCGGATCCGCGATCAACAAGGCCGGCCCGGGGGTCCTGCTCGCCTACGCGTTCGCCGGGCTGCTCGTCGTGCTGGTGATGCGGATGCTCGGCGAGATGGCCGCCGCCAACCCCGACACCGGCTCGTTCTCCACGTACGCCGACCGCGCGATCGGGCCATGGGCGGGCTTCACCGTCGGCTGGCTCTACTGGTGGTTCTGGGTGCTCGTCATCCCGGTCGAGGCCACGGCGGCGGCAACGATCCTGGAGAGCTGGACGGGCGCGCCCCAGTGGGTCTGGGCGCTCGCGGTGACCCTCGTCCTGACCGTCACGAACCTGTTCAGCGTGGCCAACTACGGCGAGTTCGAGTTCTGGTTCGCCCTGCTCAAGGTCATCGCGATCATCGCGTTCATCGGGATCGGGATCCTGGCCGTGTTCGGGGTGTTCGGCACCGACCACTCCGGCGTGGCGCACCTGTGGGACACCGGTGGCTTCATGCCGAACGGGTTCGCCGCCGTCGTCGCGGCGGTGCTGCTGACGATGTTCAGCTTCATGGGCACCGAGATCGTCACGATCGCGGCGGCCGAGTCCGACCACCCCGACGAGAAGATCGGCCGGGCCACCCGGTCGGTGATCTGGCGGATCGGCCTGTTCTACCTGGCCTCGATCTTCCTGGTGGTCGCGATCGTGCCGTGGAACACGCCGGCACTCGGCGACGGCACCGGCTCGTACCAGACGGCGCTGCAGGCGCTGGGCATCCCGGGCGCCAAGGCGATCGTGGACATCGTGGTGCTGGTGGCCGTCGCGAGCTGCCTCAACTCCGCCCTGTACACCGCGTCGCGGATGATCTACTCGCTCGGCAAGCGCGGCCAGGCGCCCGCTGCGGTCATGCACACGACCGGCAACGGCGTGCCGCGCGTCGCGGTGCTCGCCTCCACGGCGGTCGGGTTCGTGACCGTGATCGCGAACTACCTCTTCCCCGAGGACGTGTTCAACGTGCTGCTCGCCACCTCGGGAGCGGTGGCGCTGCTGGTCTACCTGGTGATCGCGATCTCGCAGCTGCAGATGCGGGCCAAGTTCGAGGAGTCCGGCACCGCGATGCCGGTGCGGATGTGGGGGTACCCGTACCTGACCTGGGCCGTGGTCATCGTGATCCCGGTGATGCTCGTCTACATGCTGTTCGACGCCGACCAGCGGACCAACATCCTCGCGACCGCCGTCATCGCGATCATCGTGGTGGCGCTGGGGGTGTTCACGACCCGCGGCCGCTCAGGCGGTGACGTCCACACCGGTCACACGGGCACGAAGCGGGGCGACGGGGTGTAGCGCGGCGAAGGCCACGGCCGGGTCCCTGGTGGCCAGCACGCAGTGCGGCAGCCAGGTGCCCGGCAGGTAAGCCGCGACCGGGCCCTTCACGCGCCCGGCGAGCGCATCGTGCACGGCCTGGTGGACGGCGAGCAGCTCGGCGTCGACGACGGCGGCGAGCACCAGCTCGTCGGGCCGGCCGGCGACGGTGCCGAGCGTGGCCAGCCACAGCGACGGCAGGGCGAGTACCCGCACCTCGTCGGCCAGCGCGGCCCGGGCGGCGGGCGGGATCGACGCCGCGGCGGCCACCCGCACCTGCGGCTCGGTGCTCGGCCCACCCACCCGTGCGCGCAGGTCCCGCAGCGCAGCGAGGGCGTCGGGGTCCAGCCGGAAGCTCACGACGTCCATGCGGCACCTCGTCGATCAAGGGCAAAAGGTCGCCGAACAAGATCATCCAACGACCTTTTGCCCTTGATCAACGCCACCCCGCTCACGCCGGGAGGCTGAACAGGCCGTCGTCCGTCTGCTCGGCCAGGCCGTCGTCCAGGAGCGTCAGCAGGCAGCGGTCGCGCTGCGGGGCGTCGTCCCAGACCGCGTCCAGCGCCGCCCGCTCGACGGGTGTCTCGGCCGCGCGCAGCACGTCCAGCAGCCGGCCGCGGACCTGCCGGTCGGTGCCGGCGAACATCTGCACCGGCCGGCGCGGTCCCTGGTAGGCGGGCTTGCCGTTCGCCACCCACGCGCAGTCGGCGTGCAGCGGGCAGATGCCGCACCGCGGCGTGCGTGCCGTGCAGACGAGCGCGCCGATCTCCATGAGCCCGATCGACACGACGGCCGCGGTGGCGTCGTCGGGCGGCAGCAGCGCCTCGACGTCGGCCATGTCGGCCTTCACCCGCGCCGGCCCCGCATCGCCCGCCCCGTGCACCGCCCGCGCGACCACGCGCCGCACGTTCGTGTCCACGACCGGGCAGCGCAGCCCGTACCCGAACGCCGCGACGGCCCGGGCGGTGTAGGAACCGACGCCGGGGAGCGCCTCGAGCGCATCGATGTCGGACGGCACGACGTCACCGTGCTGCGTGGTGATGGCCTCGGCGGCGGCGTGCAGCCGCAGCGCGCGCCGCGGGTAGCCGAGCTTGCCCCACGCCCGCAGCACGTCCGCCCGTGAGGCCGCGGCCAGGGCCGACGGGGTGGGCCACTCGGCCATCCACCGCAACCACACCGGTTCGACGCGCGCGACGGGCGTCTGCTGGAGCATGAACTCGCTGACCATGACGGCCCACGGCGTGGTGCCCGGGCGGCGCCACGGCAGATCGCGGGCGTTCTCGACGTACCAGTCGTGGGTCAGGACGGCCAGTGACACCCGGACAGGGTGCCACCGGCCGCCCGGACGCTGTTACACGACCTCGTTCAGCTTCCCGGTCGCCACGTCGAACACGAACCCGCGGATCGAGTCCTTGTTCGGGACGAACGGGTTGGCCCTGATCCGCGCGATCGACTGGCGGACGTCCTCGTCGGCGTCGGGGAACGCCTCGGCCGACCACGCCGGGCGCAGGCCGGTGTCGTCGAGGATCGACTTCTTGAAGCCGTCGTCGGTGAACGTGACCATGCCGCAGTCGGTGTGGTGGATCAGGATGATCTCGGTGGTGCCGAGCAGGCGCTGGCTGATGGCCAGCGAGCGGATCTCGTCCTCGGTGACGACGCCGCCCGCGTTGCGGATGACGTGCGCCTCGCCCTCGTTCAGGCCGAGGATGCGGTAGACGTCGAGCCGGGCGTCCATGCAGGCGACGACGGCGACCCCCTTCGCGGGCGGGAGCGGCAGCGGGCCCTGGAAGGACTCGGCGTAGGTGGCGTTGTTGGCGAGGAGTTCGTCGGTGACCGACATTGTTGTCTCCATTGTGGACGGCTGCTGAGGGCAGACTGCGGCCGCGAGCCGACAGTGGTGCGCCGACTACGCGGCCAGGAGACAGAACTCGTCGAATGCGTCGATGCGCCGGCTGGGCCAGAAGGCCTCCAGAAACATGCGCATCACACGATGAGTCTCGCCGGTTGTATCGAACAGAGCAAGGTGCGACTCGCCGACACCCCCAAATGTCGCAACGTGGGGTAGTCGATCAGATACCTTCAGTGACATGTGGGAGCCGGTCGGGCCGCTGCCCGCCTCGGTCTACTGGCGCAGGCGGTGCACTGCCGTGGCAGTTGCCGTCCTGCTCATCGGTGCCGCCATCTGGGGCGCCGCGGTCCTGCTGGCCCCACGCGCCGGCGCCGACCCCACCGGCGACGGCACCACGATCCTCGCCCCGTCCAACGTCGCCCTCACCGCACCCGATCTGTCCGCTCCCCAGTTGGATCCGTCGTCCCCGGCCGTCGCGACGCCGGGGACGACGGACCCGGCGCAGACGGCATCGGCGTCCACGGCGGCGACCTCGGAGCAGCTGCGGCCGGACGTCACGCCCGGCCGCGAGATCCCGGTGGCTTCCCCGGTGCCGGTGCCGCCCACCGGGCCGGTGCCGTGCACCAACGCGATGCTCGAGGTGACCGCCGAGATCGACCGCCCCTCGTACCGGGTCGGCGAGCGACCGGTGCTGCGGCTGGTGATCGTGAACGCCACGGACCAGCCGTGCGTGCGCGATCTGGATCCCGCCAAGCAGGAGATCGTCGTGTGGAGCGGGGACGGGCAGTCGCGCCTGTGGTCGAGCAACGACTGCTCGCCGGTCGCCGGGGTCGACCTGCGAACGATGGTGCCGGCCCAGCCCGTCGTCTCGGCGGTGACGTGGGCCGGGAAGACCTCGGCGCCGGGCTGCGCGGGTCCGCGCACCGTGGTGCCGGCCGGTGCCTACCGGGTGATGACCCGCCTCGACGGCGACATCTCGGCGCCGGTGCCGTTCCTCCTCAACCCGGCGCAGCCGGGCCCCGCTTAGCGGATCTCAGCGACGCACGTCCTGTGCTCCGAGCTGTGCCAGCTCCGCCCGGGTGGGCAGCCCCTCCCAATCGCCCGCGACGGTCACGGCGAACGCACCGGCCGCCGCGGCGGTGCGCAGCCGCTCGGCCGGCGCGGCCCCGCGGACGCGCTCGGCGAGGTACCCGGCCGCGAACGCGTCACCGGCCCCGACCGGGTCCACGACGTCGACCGCGAACACCGGTGCCTCGAGCACCTCGCCGCAGATGATCGCGGTCGCTCCGGCCGCACCACGCTTGACGAGCACCTCCGACGGCCCGAGCGCGGCGAGGGCGGCCGGGCCACCGACGGTGAGCAGCGCGGCCTCCGGCTCGGTGGCGAACAGGATGTCGGCGTGCGCGACCAGCCACCGGTACTCCGCGGCGGCATCGGCGGCGGAGGGCCACAACGACGCCCGGTGGTTGAGATCGACCGACACGAGGACGCCGGCGGCGCGTGCCCGCTCCACCGCCGCGCGGACGGCCGCGCGGGGCGCTTCCCCGAGCGCGGGCGTGATCCCCGTGACGTGCACGACGGACGCGCCCGCCAGCGGCGGCACGTCCTGCGGGGCGAGACGCGAGCCCGCACTGCCCGCCCGGCGGTAGGTCACGCGGGTGATCGCGCCGGTGCGATGTTCCTTGATCATCAGTCCGGTCGGCGCCTCGGGGTCGGTGCGGACGTGCTCGACCCCCACGCCCTGGCCGGCCAGCGTCATCCGTACCAGCGCACCGAACTCGTCGTCGCCGACCCGCCCCACCCAGGTCGAGGGCAGGCCGAGCCGCGTCGCCCCGATCGCGACGGTCGCCTCGGCCCCGGCGACGCCGAGATCGAGGCTGCGGGCGTGGCGGAGCAGCCCGGTGCCCGGCGTGGACAGCGCGGCCATGGTCTCGCCCAGCGTCACCAGCGTCATGCGCGTGCCGCCTGCACGGCCGCGAGCACCTGTTCGGCCCGCTCCGCCAGCTCCGCGAGGGAGCCGCCGCGCAGCGCGTCGCCCAGCAGCGGGCTGCCGATGCCGAGCGCGAACGCTCCGGCCGCGAGGTAGTCGCCGACCTGCTCCAGCCGGACCCCGCCCGTCGGCACGAACGGCACGTCGTCCAGCGGGGCGCGCAGCTCCCGCAGGTAGCCGGGACCGCCGAGGCTCGCGGGGAAGAGCTTCACCGCCGCCGCCCCGAGCTCCCACGCGGTGCCGGCCTCGGTGGCGGTGAGCGCGCCGGAATACCACGGCAGGCCGGCGTCGGCCGCGGCCGCGCCCACGGTCGCGCGCACGTCCGGGCTGACGACGAACTGCGCGCCCGCGGCAGCAGCGGCCTGCACCTGCGCCGGGGTGCGCGCGGTGCCGACCCCCACCTCGGCGCCCGGATGCCGGGAGCGCGCCGCGGCCACCGCGTCGAGTGCCCCCGGCGTGTTCATCGTGATCTCCAGGCAGGTGACGCCCGCGTGGACCAGCACGTCCACCACCTCGTCGACGGGTGCGCCGGCGCCGCCGCGCAGGATCGCGACGATGCCGGTGCGCTGCAGCTCGGCGCCGGGAGCAGGACGGCTCATCTGGTCTCGACCTCCGCCAGCTCCGCGGCGACCTGGTCGGTCGCACCGGTCTTCACCGGCGCAGTCTCGGGCAACAGGGACGCGCAGACGGCGGTGATGATGCCGGAAAGCGCCATGTAGCCGGCGAGGTACCACGGCCGGTTGTCGCCGAGCTGGACGAGCAGCGCGGCCACGAACGGCGCCGTGCCCGCGAACAGCACCCCGTTGAACTCGCGGACGGCGACGAGGCCGCTGTAGCGCACCTCGGTCGGAACGGCCTCGGAGTAGAACGAGCCGGTGACGGCGAAGATCGAGTTCAGGATCAACGAGAACCCGATCACGATGGCCAGGAAGATCACCACTGGGCTGCGCGTGTTCACCATCAGGAAGAACGGGTAGGCGAACAGGGCGATCGCGATCCCGCCGGTGATGATGATCGGCTTGCGCCCGATCCGGTCGGACAGCGCGCCGGCGATCGGGATCGTCACGATCGACACCATGCCCGCGATCGCGATGCCGAGCACCGCCGTGCTGCTCGGCAGCCCGAGCTGCTGGGTGAGGTAGCTGGGCAGGTAGCCCTGGATCGAGTACGACGCGACGGCCGTGGCGCATCCGGT
Organism: uncultured Actinomycetota bacterium; assembly: GCA_963727745.1. GTDB lineage: Bacteria > Actinomycetota > Actinomycetes > Mycobacteriales > Pseudonocardiaceae > Pseudonocardia. Next base: position 181,373 of record CAVSHL010000009.1, on the reverse strand, counting down.
GCCGATCAGCAGGAGGATCGCCCGCGGTCGGGTGCGCAGCACCGTCCAGATCGGCAGCCGCTCCCGGCGGCCGGTGTCGCGCACGGTCTCGAACTGCTCGGACTCCGGCATCATCGCGCGCAGCACCAGCGCACCGATCACGACGAGGATCGAAGCGAGGAACGGCAGCCGCCAGCCCCACGACAGGAACTGGTCCTCGGGCAGGGTCGCCGCGAGCGAGAGTGCGCCCGACGCGAGCACCACGCCGACGAACTGCCCCGACCCCGGCAGCGATGCGTAGAACCCGCGCCGCTCCGGGCGGGCACTCTCCGCGGAGAGCACCAGCGCGCCGCCGTACTCCGCGCCCACCCCGAAGCCCTGCATCAGCCGGCACAGCACGAGCAGGACGGGCGCCCAGAACCCGACCTGGGCGTAGGTGGGCAGCAGGCCGATCAGCAGCGTTCCGACGCCCATGAGCAGGACGGTGAGCAACAGCACCGGGCGCCGGCCGATCCGGTCGCCGAGGTGGGCGAGCACGAGCCCGCCGATCGGACGGATCGCGAACCCGACCCCGAACGTCGCGAACGCGGCGAGCGTGCCGGCGGCCGGTGACGCCGCGGAGAAGAAGAGCTTGTTGAACACGATCGCCGATGCGGCGCCGAACAGGAAGAAGTCGTACCACTCGAGGATCGAGCCGACGACGCTGGCGCGCGCCGTCCGCCGTTGTCTGACGTCGAGCGGGATGCGCTCCGCTGCGGTCATGGGGAACCTCCGCGATGAGGATTGCAACATATGCAAAGAGTGTGCGAATGTTGCAACGACAGTGACAGTGCGCCAGACTCCTCGTCAAGAGGAGGTGCGATGTCCAAGACCGTGGCGAAGGCGCTGAGCGCCCTGGAGCACGTACGCAGTGGCCCGCTGGCTCTCGGGGTCCTCGCCGACCGGCTGGGGGTGCACTCCTCGACGGCGCTGCGGATGCTCGCGCCGATGCTCGACGCCGGGCTCCTGTCGCGCGGCGTCGACGGGCGCTACCGGCTCGGCCTCCGGCTGGCGGAGCTCGGCTCGGAGGTGCTCGAGTCGCTCGACCTGCGCACGGTCGCGCACCCGCACCTCGTGGAGCTCGCCGCGGAGATCCGGTGCACGGTGCACCTCGCCCAGCTCGTCGACGGGATGATCGTCTACGTCGACAAGGTCGAGGCGCCCGGCGCGGTCAGGATGTGGTCGCGGATCGGCCGTCCGGTACCGCTCCACACCGCGGCGGCGAGCAAGGTGATCCTGGCCGGGCTGCCCGCTGCCGACCGTGCTCCGCTGCTCGCCGCGTGGGAGTTCACCCCCCACACGTCGCACACGCTGACCAGCGCCGACGCCCTGATCGCCCATCTGGACGAGGTCGCCCGGCGTGGTTACGCCACCGACTCGGCCGAGTTCGAGCCGCTCGTGCACTGCGTCGGCGTCGCGCTGCACGCCGCGACCGAACCGGCCGCGATCTCCGTCACCGCGGTGCGTGAGCCCCCCACCCCCGCCGAGGTCGAAGCACTGGCCGCCCGGCTCCGCGTCGTCGCGGAGTCGATCGAGAAGGAGCTCGGGCACCGCCCGCAGGGAAGGACATCGTGAAGATCACCCGCCTGGAGACCATCCTGGTGCCACCGCGCTGGCTGTTCCTCAAGATCGAGACCGAGGACGGCGTCACCGGCTGGGGCGAACCGGTCGTCGAGGGCAAGGCGCACACGGTCGCCGCCGCCGTCGACGAGCTCGCCGACGTCCTCGTCGGAGCCGACGCGTCCCGCATCGAGGACCTCTGGCAGGTCATGACCCGCGGCGGCTTCTACCGCGGCGGCCCGATCCTCTCCAGCGCGATCAGCGGCATCGACCAGGCGTTGTGGGACATCAAGGGCAAGTCTCTCGGCGTGCCCGTGCACGACCTGCTGGGCGGGCCGGTCCGCAACCGCGTCCGGATGTACGGCTGGATCGCCGGGGACGACCCGGCGCGCGCCGCCGAGGGCGCGTCCGAACGGATCGCGAACGGCTACACCGCGGTCAAGATGAACGCCGGTGGCCGGATGCGCGCGCTGGAGTCCATGAGCGAGGTGCAGGGCGTCGTCGACCGGGTCGCCGCGGTCCGCGAGGTGATCGGCCCCGATCGGGACGTCGCGATCGACTTCCACGGCCGCGTCGCGCCCGCGCTGGCCCGCGTGCTGTGCCGGGAGCTGGAACCGCTGCAGCCGATGTTCGTCGAGGAGCCGGTGGTGCCCGAGCTCTCCGGTGAGCTGGCCCGCATCTGCGCCTCGACCACGATCCCGATCGCGACCGGCGAGCGCCTGTACTCCCGGTGGGACTTCCGCGATGTTCTCGCCGCCGGCATCGCCGTGGCGCAGCCCGATCTCTCCCACGCCGGCGGGATCTCGGAGTCCCGGCGGATCGCCGCCCAGGCCGAGATGCACGGCGTCGCGCTCGCGCCGCACTGCCCGCTCGGCCCGATCGCGCTGGCCGCGTGCCTGCAGGTGGACCTGGCCAGCCCGAACGCGCTCATCCAGGAGACGAGCCTCGGCATCCACTACAACGTCGGCGCCGACACCCTCGACTACCTCGTCGACGCGTCCGTGTTCCGGCTCGTCGACGGCCACGTCGAGCGCCTCACCGCGCCCGGCCTCGGCATCGAGGTCGACGAGGCGGCGGTCCGGGCCGCTGCCGAGAAGGGCCACCGCTGGCGCTCGCCGGTCTGGCGGCACCGCGACGGCAGCTTCGCGGAGTGGTGAGCGCTACCCCGACGAACCGGACCTGGCCGGACGCATCGCCCGCAGCACCGCACCGACGTTGTCCACCTCGGTCAGCTTCATGCCCGGCGGTGGTGTGCCGCTGCCCGGCGGCACCAGCGCGTCGGTGAACCCGAGCCGTGCCGCCTCGGCCAGGCGCCGATCGACTCCCGCCACCCGGCGCACCTCGCCGGCCAGCCCGATCTCGCCGAGCACGACGAGATCGCGGGGCAGCGCGATGTCGCTGCGCGAGGACGCGACCGCCAGCGCGAGCGCCAGGTCGGCGGCCGGCTCGACGACCCGCATGCCGCCGACGGTGGCGGCGTAGACCTCCGCGTCGTGCAGCCGGATGCCGCCCCGCTTCTCCAGCACGGCCAGCAGCATCGCCACTCGGGCGTTGTCCAGGCCGCTGACGGCCCGTCTGGGACTGGGGATGTCCTTGCCGGTGACCAGCGCCTGCACCTCGGCGGGGAGTGGTCTGCGGCCGTCCAGGACCACGGTGACGGCGGTGCCCGCGACCGGCGGGCCGTCGAAGCGGGCGAGGAAGAGCCCCGACGGGTCGGGCATGCCGACGATGCCGGAGTCGCGCAGCTCGAAGCAGCCCACCTCGTCGGCCGGGCCGAACCGGTTCTTCACGCCCCGGACCATGCGCAGGGTGGAGTGCTTGTCGCCCTCGAACGCGAGCACGACGTCGACGAGGTGCTCCAGCACGCGCGGCCCGGCGATGTTGCCGTCCTTCGTGACGTGCCCGACGAGCACGATCGGCAAGCCGCGTTCCTTGGCGATGCCGGTGAGCCCGACGGTGACCGCGCGTGTCTGGGTGACCCCGCCGGGATTGCCGTCGGCGGCCGCCGTGGACATCGTCTGGATGGAGTCGACGATGACGAGGTCGGGGCGCAGGTCGTCGAGGTGGGCGACGATCGTGCCCAGATCGGACTCCGCGGCGATGTACAGCTCGTCGCGGACCGCGTTGGTGCGCTCGGCGCGCAGCCGCACCTGGCCCGCCGACTCCTCGCCGGTGACGTACAGGACGCGGCCGGGGTGCTGCGCGGCCACCTCGAGCAGAAGTGTGGACTTTCCCACTCCGGGCTCGCCGGCCAGCAGCACCACCGAGCCGGGGACGAGCCCGCCGCCGAGCACCCGGTCGAGCTCGGACACGCCGGTGGGGCGGGCGCGGGCCGAATCGAGGGCGACCTCGCCGATGCGGCGCGCCGGGGTGGCCGGCGCACCGGCCGCGACGACGCGGGACCGGGCGGCAGACGTGGACGGGGCCGGCCCGAGATCCTCGAGCGTGCCCCACTCCTGGCAGGACGGGCAGCGCCCGACCCACTGCGCGACCCGGTGCTCGCACGCCGTGCACCGGTAGCCGGCACTGCGCACGGCCCGCGCCCGGCTGGTCATGCGGGGCTCGTCAGTGCTCGGCCTCGGTCTGGTCCTTGCGCTCGGCCTCGGAGCCGGCGACCGGGACCGCCAGCCGCAGCGGGCCGGCGTCGCGGAAGTTCAGCACGACCTCGTAGGTGATGCCGGACTTGATGTCGTCGCGCAGGCCCGTGAGCACGATCTGCGCAGTTCCGGCCGCGTCGGGGGACAGCGCCTCCGCGCTCGGGGTCGCGGCCGCCGTGGTGGGCGCGGGAGTGGCCGAGGGCCGGCCCGCGGTCGCGCTGGGCGTGGCACCTGCGGCGGCTGTGGGGGTCGCGGCAGCCGCGGCCGGCGCCTCGCCCTCGACCAGCAGCGTCCGCCCGCCGGGTACGTCGCGCTTGCCCGTCACCTCGCCGGTGCCGGCGATCGGGCTGGTGACCGACACCAGTTCGTCGGTCGCGCCGCCGGTGTTGATGATGACCAGCTGCAGCGGAGCGCTGCTGCCGCGCGGGTACGCGACGCCGGTCTTCACGTCCTCGGGGAGCGCGAAGTGCGCGTTGCGCACGGCGATCGTGCCGGCGTTGGCGTTGGCGCCGTCGACGGCTGTGACCTGGCTGGAGGTCTGGGTGATCTGGCCGGCGCTGCACCCGGCGAGCACGACGGCGCCGATGACGGCCCCGGCCACGGCAGCGGTCGAACGAATACGCGGTGTGCGCGTCACGGGTCTGGCGTCCTTCCGGGCGGTGGCGCCGCACAGCGGCGGGGCAGCTCGCGCGGTTGCGTGCCCGCGCGCTCCGATCAGCCTAGTCGGGTCGGTCAGGGGGTCCCGATCCACCTGCCGCAGGCACGTTTCGTCGCGGATGTCAACACCCTGACCTGCGACGACAGGCTGGGGCGGGCTGCGGCACCGCTACCGGACGTGATAATCTGGAGCTACCGAAAGGGGCTAAAGACACATGGTTTTCAAGGTCGGAGAGACCGTTGTCTACCCGCACCACGGTGCCGCTCTCATCGAGGCCATCGAAACCCGCACGATCAAGGGCGAGGAGCGCAAGTACCTCGTCCTCAAGGTCGCGCAGGGTGATCTCACGGTGCGTGTTCCCGCTGAGAACGCCGAGGTAGTGGGCGTTCGTGATGTAGTGGGCCAGGAGGGTCTGGACAAGGTCTTCGAGGTGTTGCGCGCGCCGCACACCGAGGAACCCACGAACTGGTCTCGCCGATACAAGGCGAACCTCGAGAAGCTCGCCTCCGGCGACGTCAACAAGGTGGCCGAGGTCGTCCGCGACCTGTGGCGCCGCGAGAAGGATCGTGGCCTCTCCGCCGGCGAGAAGCGCATGCTGGCCAAGGCCCGACAGATCCTCGTGAGCGAGCTGGCGCTCGCCGAGGGCACCGACGAAGAGCGGGCCGAAGTCCTGCTCGACGAGGTCCTCGCCACCGCCAACGCCTGATCTCGGATTCCCCTGCCCGATCGGCCGTCCCACCGGTGCTTCCGATGGACGTCGCTGCCGTGGTGGTGTGCAACGCGCCCGACCTGGACGTGTTGACGCCGATCGGCGGGGTTCCGCTGCTCGTCCGCGCCGTGGAGACGCTCCTTGGCGCGGGCGGGTTCGGTCGTGTGCACGTACTGGCGGGTGCGCCGGATCAGCACGCGCGTCTGTCCGACGCGTGCTCCGCTCTGCCCGTCATCGTGCACCCACACGCTCTTCAACGCGCCGATGCCACCTCTGGTGACGGTTCGGACACACTGCGTCGAACAATCGGTGCCGTCGACGCCGTCGTGATCCACGACGTGACGTGGGCACTGGTCAGCGGCACCGTCCTGCCGGCCGTGCTCGCTGCGCTCGCCGACGGGCACGACGCCGTCGCGCCCGTCGTTCCGCTCACGGACACCGTCAAGGACGTGACCCCGTCCGGGCTGGTGGTGGGCACCCCGGATCGGGCCGGTCTGCGGGTCGTGCAGACTCCGCAGGCGTTCAGGTCCGCTGTGCCCGATCCACTGCGACCGGCCCTCGCGCTCGCCGCGTCCGGCGTCGTGGTGCACACCGTCGCCGGCGACCCGGCCGCCCTCCCGCTGCGCACCGGCGACGACGTCGAGCTCGCGCGGGCCGTGTTGCGAGGGGAGAAGGCATGAGGGTCGGCATCGGCACCGACGTCCACCCGATCGAACCCGGCCGGCCCTGCTGGATCGCCGGCCTGCTGTGGGAAGGCGTCGACGGTTGCGCGGGCCACTCCGACGGCGACGTCGCCGCCCACGCCCTGTGCGACGCGCTGCTGTCCGCGGCCGGACTCGGCGACCTCGGTGCGGTCTTCGGCACCGACCGCCCGGAATGGTCCGGGGCGGGTGGGGTCGCGTTCCTGGGCGAGGTGCGCCGGCTGCTCGCCGATGCCGGCTGGGTGATCGGCAACGCGTCGGTGCAGGTGATCGGCAACGCGCCGCGGATCGGGACTCGACGCGCTGAGGCGGAGAAGGTGCTGTCGCACGCTGTCGGCGGCCCGGTGTCGGTTTCCGGCACCACGTCCGACGGGCTCGGCCTCACCGGCCGCGGCGAGGGCATCGCCGCGGTGGCCACGGCGCTGCTGCTGCCCCGTTAGGCCGTCGCCGGATTGCAGCAAGGCCACCTTCATGCGGGAATCTTGCGTGAAGGTGGCCTTGCTGCAACGACGACCGGGCGGTCAGCCGAGCTCGCCGTCCACCGCCGCGAGGATGTCGGCGACCTCGCTGCGCGTCGTGTAGTCGGCGTGCACGTCGATCCAGCGGACGGCGCCCTGCGCGTCGAGCACGAGCGTGGTGGGCATCGGTAGCTCCGCCGTGGCGTCGGCGTTGACGGTCGTGAGGTCGAGACCCAGCTCCGCCTGCGCGGCGCGCACGTCCGCCGTCGGCTCGGTGCGGATGCCCAGCTGCCCCGCGAGCGCGTTGCCGGGATCCGACAGCACCGTGAACGTCAGCTCGTCGGCCTCCTGGGTGGAGAGTGAGCCGTCGGGCTGCTGCGGGCTCACGGCGACGAGCTCGATGCCGCGTTCGCGCAGCTCGGGCAGCAGTTGTGCCTGGTAGGTGCGCAAGGCGATGTTGCAGTAGGGGCACCAGCCGCCGCGGTAGAACACGACGACGGCCGGCCGCCCGGCGCGTGCCGCGGTGAGCGTGGTGGGGCGGCCGTGGACGTCGAGGAGATCGGCGTCGGGTGTGGTGCCGACGGCACCCGTGTCGGGGTTGCCGGCGGCGCGCAGCCCTGCCTGCTCGGCGCCGAACGCCGCGAGCGCCGAGACGGGCAGGTGGTCGGCGATCTCCGTCTGCAGGGTGTCGACCTGCGCGGCGATGGTGGTGTGGTCGGTAGTGGTCACGGCCGGACGGTCGAAAAGCAGGATTGGATTGTCAAATCCAGAATTGCCGGCGAGGCTGCACCGCGTGCACGGCACCCCCCACCCCGAGTACGCGCCGCTCGCCACCCGCCGCCGCGGGCTGACCGAGAAGGGTCGGCGCACCCGCCGGCGCATCGTCGAGACCGCCGCCCGGCTCATGCTCGAGCAGGGCGTCGCCGAGACCACCGTCGAGCAGGTGCGCGACGCCGCCGAGGTCAGCAGCTCGCAGATCTACCACTACTTCGCCGACAAGCAGGCGCTCGTGCTGGCCGTCATCGACCACGAGTCCGACACCATCGTCGGCATGCAGCGGCCGCTGTTCGACGGCCTCGACACCATGGACGGGCTGCGGGCCTGGCGGGACGCGCTGGTCGAGGTGCAGATCGACCGCGGCTGCCGCGGTGGGTGCCCGCTCGGCTCGCTCGGCGTGGAACTGGCCGAGACCGACGAGCGGGCGCGCCAACGGGTCGCGGCCGGCTTCGCCCGCTGGGCGGACGGCATCCACGGCGGCCTGCGGTCGATGCACGCCGCCGGCCGCCTCGCCCCGGACGCCGACCCCGACGCGTTGGCCGTCGCGCTGCTCGCCGCCCTCCAGGGCGGACTCATGCTCACCCAGGTGACCCGCGAGACGCGCTCACTGGAGATCGCCCTCGACGCGATGCTGGACCTGATCGCGTCGAAGGCGGCCTGACTCCCGACTCAGCGCTGGATCAGCATCCACTGGTGGCCGAACGGGTCGCCGATGCGGCCGCCGCGGTCGCGGTGCCCGTCGCCGTAGTCGTGGTCGGCCACCGGGTAGATGACGTGCGCGCCGGCCGCGAGCGCCTGCGCGCAGACGGCGTCGGCGTCGTCCACCTCGAGCGTCATGATCACCGGGTTCCCGCCGTCGGACGGGCCGGGGTCGCCGTCGCCGGCGTCCTTGATCGTGAACCGGGCGTCGCCCATGGTCAGCTGGGCGTGCACGACCCGGTCCTCGTGGGCGAACCGGTCGCTCGCGACCGCGTCGAACGCCGCGCCGTAGAACGCGATCGCCTTGTCGGCGCCGTCGACGACGAGCTTCGGGTAGAGGTTGCGGATGTGGGTCATGTGCACAGCGTGGTGCGTTCGGAACCGCATGTCTTGGACGTAAGGGAAGTCGCCTACCCTTGACAGGTGACCCTCAGACTGTTCGACACCGCCACAAGGAAGCAGCGGGACTTCGTCCCGGTGCGCGCCGGGGCCGCGTCGATCTACGTCTGTGGTGCCACCGTGCAGGGCCACCCGCACGTCGGGCACGTCCGCTCGGGCCTGAACTACGACGTGCTCCGCCGCTGGCTCGCCCACGACGGGCTCGACGTCACGCTCGTGCGCAACGTCACCGACATCGACGACAAGATCCTCGCCAAGGCGGCGGAGGCCGGCCGGCCGTGGTGGGAGTGGGCGGCCACCCACGAGCGGTCGTTCCAGGCCGCCTACGCCGCGCTGGGCTGCCTGCCGCCCTCGATCGAGCCGCGGGCCACCGGGCACGTGCCGCAGATGATCGAGCTGATGCACCGCCTGATCGACGGCGGGCACGCCTACGCGGCCGAGGGAAACGTCTACTTCGCGGTGGCGTCCGACCCCGGCTACGGGTCGCTGTCGGGCCAGAAGCTCGACCACGTCGAGCAGGGCGAGCCCGACGACACGGGCAAGCGCGACCCACGCGACTTCGCGATGTGGAAGGCCGCCAAGCCGGGGGAGCCCTCGTGGGCCACGCCGTGGGGGCCCGGTCGGCCGGGCTGGCACCTCGAGTGCTCGGCGATGGCCACGTTCTACCTCGGCGACGAGTTCGACGTGCACGGCGGCGGCATCGACCTGATCTTCCCGCACCACGAGAACGAGCAGGCCCAGTCGCACAGCGCGAAGGACCCGTTCGCCAGGTACTGGCTGCACAACGGCTGGGTGACCCTGTCGGGCGAGAAGATGTCGAAGTCGCTGGGCAACACGATGGCGGTCGACGCCGTGCTGCACCGCGTCCGCGGCCCCGAGCTGCGCTACTACCTCGTCGGACCGCACTATCGCTCGATGATCGAGTACTCGGAGGGTGCGCTCCGGGAGGCCGTCGCCGCCTACCGGCGCATCGAGTCGTTCGTGCACCGCGTGCGTGAGCGGCTCGGGCTGCCCGAGGTCGGCACGGTCCCGCAGGAGTTCGCCGCCGCGCTCGACGACGACCTCGGCACCCCCGGCGCGCTCGCCGCCGTCCACAACGCCGTGCGCGAGGGCAACACCGCGCTCGACACGTCCGACAAGGAGGCGGCGCTGGCCGCTGCGGGCGCGGTGCGGGCGATGACCGGCGTGCTCGGCCTCGATCCGCTCGACCCGCAGTGGATGTCGGGCGAGGCCGGCGCCGACGTGTCCACCGGCGCGCTCACCGCTCTCGTGGAGGACCTGCTCCAACAGCGGGCCGCAGCCCGGTCCCGGCGCGATTTCGCCGCCGCCGACGAGCTGCGCAACCGACTCACCGCCGCCGGCGTGATCGTCGAGGACAGCCCCGACGGCCCCACCTGGTCGCTCAAAGACGTATGAGAGAGACAGATAACTGATGGCAGGCAACTCCAAGCGTCGCGGAGCGATGCGCAAGGAGGGCACCAAGAAGGGCATGGTCGTCGGGTCCGGGGGGCAGCGCCGCAGGGCGTTGCAGGGCAAGGGCCCCACCCCGCCGGCGGAGGCCCGCAAGGGGCACCCGGCACAGCGCAAGGCAGCCGCCCGCGCCAAGGCCAACACCAAGGGCGTGGCCGGTCAGCGCCGGCGGGCCGGTGACGGCGAGACCTCGGAGACCGTGCTCGGCCGCAACCCGGTCGTCGAGTGCCTGCGGGCCGGCGTGCCGGCCACGGCGTTGCACGTCGCCGTGGGAGCCACGGTGGACGAGCGGGTCACCGAGGCCGTCGCGCTCGCGGCGGAAGCGGGCATCTCGATCATCGAGGTGCCGCGAATCGACCTCGACCGGATCGCCGGTGGTGCCCTGCACCAGGGCGTGGCGCTGCAGGTGCCGCCGTACGCCTACGCCCACCCCGACGAGCTGCTCGAGCTCGCCGCCGAGGCCCGCAACCCCGGCCTGATCGTGGCGCTCGACGGGGTCACCGACCCGCGCAACCTCGGCGCCGTCGTGCGGTCGGTCGGCGCGTTCGGCGGCCACGGCGTGGTGATCCCGCAGCGCCGCGCCGCCGGCATGACGGCCGTCGCGTGGCGCACCTCGGCGGGTGTCGCAGCGCGCCTGCCCGTCGCGCGCGCCACCAACCTCACCCGCACGCTGCGCGAGTTCGCCACAGCCGGGTTCATGATCGCCGGCCTGGACGGCGAGGGCAGCGTCTCCCTCGACGACTTCGAGCTCGCGTCCAGCCCGCTCGTGCTCGTCGTCGGCTCGGAGGGCAAGGGCCTCTCCCGGCTGGTGCGCGACACCTGCGACGTCACCGTGTCGATCCCGCTGGCCGGCCGCGTCGAGTCGTTGAACGCGTCGGTGGCCGCGGGCGTCGTACTGGCCGAGGTGGCGCGCCAGCGTCGCGTGGGTCGTCACTGACCCTGCACACGTGTCTCCTCACCGCGACTGGCGTGGCGCCACGCCTGCCTCTCGACGAATGCGGAGCGACTCGTGCTCGGCGCGGGACCGGATCGCCGGGACATAGGTCGCTCTCGGGTCGAGCACGACGTCGATGTCGTCGACGAGGTGCGCGCAGTCGGGGTGGCCGGAGTCGATGGCCTGCTGGAGAGCGGCGCGTGCGTTCGTGAACTCGCCCTTGCTCTTGCGGAGCAGGCCGAGGTAGATCGCTGCTTTGGGCAGGAAGTCCGGGTGGCGGGAGGCGATCGCGTATCGGTAGGCCAAGGTGGCGCCCTCGAGGTCCCCCACCTTCTCGAGGAGCCCGCCGAGCAAGATCAACGCCCAGGGCTCGTACTCGGGGTGCCCTGTGGAGGCCACGCGTTCGTAGGCCGAGATCGCGCCGTCGATGTCGTCGTCACGCGCCCGTCCCGCCCCTTGGACAAGGTCGGCGAAGCCGGTGTCGACGACGTGCTGATGGGCGGCGACGACGGCCGGGTTGTCCGGGTGGTCCGCACGCAGCTTCCGGAGGTTGGTCCACGCCCGGGTGCACAATGCGGGCGGGTGGTACGAACTGATCACATCCGTGTAGGCGTGGGCGGCGTCGTCCACTTCGCCCAGTTCGGCGCGCAGCACCGCCAGGTTGAACATGGCCTTGGTGCGTTCGTCCGGGTGGCCGGAGTCGAGCGCCTGCTGATACGCCGCGCGTGCCCCGGCGTTGTCGCCCCGATGCGCCAGCAGCACGCCGAGGTTGACTGCGCAGACCGGGCCGTAGTGGGCGTGGCCGGATCCGGCTGCCTGGCGGTAGGCGGCGATGGCGTCGTCGAGGTCGCCCTGGCTTTGGGCCAGCAGTCCGAGGTTGAACGCTGCCGTCGGGGAGTAGAGGGCGTAGTTCGAGTCGCTCGCCAGCCGGTAGAAGGTGCGCGCCTCGGCGATGTTGCCCAGTTGTTCGAGCAGCGATCCGAGGTTGAGCGCTGACAGCGACGAATAGTGCGGGTCTCCCGTATCGATCGCGCGCTCATAGGCTGCGCGTGCACCGTCGAAGTCGCTCTGGGCGTAGAGCGCCTCCGCGCGCTCATACGTCGACCCCGGCGATTCCGATGACGGCCTGGTGAAGCGTCGGAACCAAGCCCGCACGATCCAGCCTCCAGGGTCCGGGGACGAAGCGTCGCAGGACCAGCTTCCCATCGTCCGGGGCGCCACGCCCGGGGAAGGATCAGGCTGCGACGGTCGTGCGGCCGCGCAGGCGCGCGACGAGGCGGCAGCCCAGGTAGCAGAGGAACGACAGGGCGGCGACGTAGCCGGAGACGGGTAGGCCCGGCGCCAGCGACAGGAACACCCCGCCGAGCAGCGCGACCTCGGCGAACAGCACTGCGAGAAGGGTGGCCCGCACCGGGCTGGCGGTGACGCGCGCGGCCGCTGCCCCGGGCACGATCATGACCGACAGCACCAGGATCGCGCCGACGATCGGGACGGCCAGCGCGGTGGTGAGGCCGACGAGCATCGCGAAGACGACCGACAGCGTGCGCACCGGCACGCCCCTGGCGACGGCGACGTCGGGATCGGTGCTGGCGAACAGCATGGGCCGGTAGAGCGCCGCGAGGGTCGCGATGACGACGACGGCGACGACGGCGAGCACTGTCAGGTCGGTGGAGTCGACGGACACGATCGAGCCGGTGAGCAGCCCGAACTTGTTGGAGCTGCGCCCCTTGTAGAGGCTCAGCAACAGCACGCCGAGGCCGAGTCCGAACGCGAGCACCACCCCGATCACCGAGTCGCGCTCGCGCTGGCGCAGGCCCAGCAGACCGAACACCAGCCCGGCCGTGAGCGCCCCGGCCACGGCGCCCAGCCCGACGCTCACTCCGGCCACGAGCGCCGCCGCACCGCCGGTGAAGGCCAGCTCGGCGGTGCCGTGCACGGCGAACGACATCCCGCGCGCGACGATCAGCGGCGCCAGCAGCCCCGCGGCCAAGCCGAGCACGGCGCAGGCGAGGAACGCGTTCTGCACGAAGTCGAGGGTGAGCTGGCGGCCCAGGCCCTCGAACGTGAACAACCGCTCGAGCAGCTCGATCACGGCAGTGCCTCCGGCTCGGGATGGCAGTGCGCGCCCGCGTGCTCCGCGCCGACCACGACGATCCGGTCGCGCACCCGCAGCACGTCCACCTCGGTGCGGTACAGCTCGGACAGGACCTCCGAGGTCATCACCTCCGAGGGCGGCCCGACGCGGAACCGCCCTTCTACGAGGTAGAGCACGCGATCGACCAGCGGCAGCACCGGGTTGATCTCGTGGGTGACGAACAGGACGGCGGTGTCGGCGGTGCGGCGGCGCGCGTCGATCAGGTCGGTGACGGTGCGCTGGTGGGCGAGGTCGAGCGAGAGCAGCGGCTCGTCGCACAGCAGCACGGCCGGGTCGCCGACGAGCGCCTGCGCCACCCGCAGCCGCTGTTGCTCGCCGCCGGAGAGCTGCCCGACCGGCGCGTTCGCGTACGGGGTGCCCCCGACGGCCGCCAGTGCCGCGTCGACCCGGGCCCGACGGGCCGCGCGTCCGCTCAGCCCGAGCCCGAACCGGTGCCCGTCCAGGCCGAGGCCGACGAGGTCGCGGCCGCGCAGCGGCAGGTCGCGCTCGAGCGCCTTCTGCTGCGGCACGTAGCCGATCACGGGGCTGCCGCGGCGCGGCGCGGCGCCGGCGATGCGCACCTCGCCTGCGGAGAGCTGCTGCAGCCCGAGCAGCACCCGCACGAGCGTGGTCTTGCCGGATCCGTTCGGCCCCAGCACCGCGACGAACTCGCCCGGCGCGACGTCGAGATCGAGACCGTCCCACAGCGTCCGCTCACCGAAGCGCACCTGTGCGCCGCGCAGCTGGATCGCGGGCGTGCCGGCCGGTCGGGCCGGTCGGGAGGTGCGCGAGGGTGCGGACGGGTGGGCGGTCATGTGTCTTTTCCTAGACATTCGAGCGCCTTCGGCGCGACCCCTTCGGGGAACGCCTTCGGCGCAGGGCGTTAGCGGTTCAACGCAGCAGCCAGCGCGTCGATCTGACCGCCCATCCAGGTGATGTAGTCGGTCTGGCCGGTCGGCAGCGTCTCACTGACGTCGACGACGGGCACCCCGGAAGTCTGCGCCGCCTGCTTGACCTGGTCGGTGGTGGGGGTCTGGGTCTGGTCGTTGAGGATCAGCGCGCGCACGGGTGCGCCCTTGAACAGGTCCAGCGTCTGCTGCAGGACGGCCGCCGGCGGATCGGTGTCCTCCTCGATCGCCTCCGAGTACTCCTCGGGGGTCGCGTTGACCAGGCCGGCCGCCTCCACCAGGTACAGCGGGACGGGCTCGGTGATCGCGACGCGCTGACCGGCGTCCTTCGCCTTGATCGCGTCGACGCGCTGCTGGAGGCCCTTGACCTTCTCGACGAACGCGGCGGCATCGGCCTGGTAGGTGCTGGCACCCGCCGGGTCGGCGGCGGCGAGATCGGTGGCCAGCGTCTCGGCCAGCTTCGTGACGGTCGGGAGCGAGTACCAGACGTGCTCGTTGAACTCGGCGTCGCCGGCGGGCTTCAGCCCGGACAGCTGCGCGACGTCGATGATCTTGCGCTCGCCCCCGGCGGACTCGGCCAGCTTGGTGGCGAAGTCGTCGTATCCACCGCCGTTCATCACGACGATGCGCGCGTCGGCGACCTTCGTCGCGTCGGCCGGGGTGGCCTCGAACGAGTGCGGGTCGGCGCTGGGGTCGTTGACGAGCGAGGTGACGGCGACGCGGTCGCCGCCGACTGCGGCGGCGATGGAGCCGTAGACGTTCGTGGTGGTGACGACGGGGAGCTTCGTGGCGTCGGGCGTCGGCTGGGCGGCCGGTGTCGCGCCGGAGCCGCATCCGGCGAGCAGCAGTGCTGCGGCCGCGCCTAGCGCGGCGACGGTGCCCGCGGAGCGGGTTCGGATCGACATGGTGGGCTCCTGGGCGTCGGTACGTGGTAGCGCCCGTACCCTACATTGATAACCGTTTTCGATTCCAAGTGTTGTGGCAGTGATCCGGGCAACTTTCCTCTGGAGCTACTGAACCGTTACGGTCGGCATGTGTCCGGGCCGATTCCAACGCGACGACCAGCCACCTTGGCGTCGCTCGCCGCAGAGCTCGGCGTCTCCAGGACGACGGTGTCCAACGCGTACAACCGCCCCGATCAGCTCTCCGCGCCACTGCGCGCACGGGTGCTGGAAGCCGCGCGCCGGCTGGGCTATCCCGGCCCGGACCCGGTAGCCCGATCGCTGCGCACCCGCAAGGCGGGCGCGGTCGGCCTGCTGCTCACCGAGGCCCTGTCCTACGCCTTCCGCGACCCCGCTGCCACCGGCTTCCTCGAGGGCCTCGCGCTGGCCTGCGAGCGCGCCGGGCAAGGCCTCCTGCTGATCCCCGTGAGCCCGGACCACGTCGACGTCACCGCCGTGCACCAGGCCGGGGTCGACGGGTTCGTCGTCTACTCCGTGCGGGAGGACGACCCGCATTTCATGGCCGTCCTCGAACGACCCGTGCCCACCGTCGTGTGCGACCAGCCGGTCGGTGTCGAGGGCGTCGACCGCGTCGGCGTCGACGACCGCGCCGGCATGCTCGCGATGGCCAGGCACCTGACGGGCCTCGGCCACCGCCGCGTCGGCGTCATCTGCATGCGGTTGGCCGCCGGCCACAACGACGGTCCCGCCGACGCCGCGCGGCTGGCCATGGTCACCTACCCGGTGCAGCGCGATCGCCTCGCCGGGCTGCGCGACGGGCTCACCGAGGTCGGCGTCGACTGGGCCGACGTGCCCGTCGTCGAGCGGTTCGACCACAGCCCCGACGCCGGCCAGTCCGCCGCCGCGGAGCTCCTCGGCGGCCATCCCGATCTCACGGCGATCGTCTGCACGTCGGACGTGCTGGCGCTGGGTGCGTTGCGGCACGCGGGCGACCGCGGTCTCACGGTGCCCGACGACCTCACGATCACCGGGTTCGACGGCACCCCCGAGGCGGAACGGGTCGGGCTCACCACCGTCACCCAGCCGCTGCGCGAGAAGGGTCGCGTGGCCGGGGAGATGCTGCTCGAGCGCGGGGAGCGCAACCGGCCGCGGCGCGTGCTGCTGCCCACCGAGCTGACCGTGCGCACCAGCAGTGGGCCGCCGCGGCCGGAGGAGCGCTTCTTCAGCGGTTGGTGACCCCGGGGCTGATCTCGGGGCTCGCCTCCGGTGTGCCCAGCTGGTTCGTCACGGCACGAGCGAGGGTCTCGACGTCGGGCTCCGGCGTGATCGAACCCTCCAGGATGAGTGCCGCGAGGCCGTGCACCATCGCCCAGCCGGCCGTGGCCGTGAGCGGGTCGGCCGCGGCGGCGGGATCGGAGTGGCGCGCCGCGCCGGCCTGCAGTTGGGCGGCTGCCCGCTCCTGGGCTGCCGCGAGGCCGGGATCAGCGCCCTTGGTCATGCCGGGCGCGCGCATCACGGCGAAGTGCGCGGGATGTGCGACGGCGAACACCACGTAGGTCACGCCGAGCTCGGAGAACCGCGGATCGCGCCGGGCCGTGGCGGTCAGCGCGTCGGCGAGCAGCGTCCATCCCTCGGCGGCCAGCGCCGTGAGCAGGCCGGTCTTGTCGCCGAAGTGGTGCGTCGGGGCGGCGTGCGAGACGCCGGCGCGGCGGGCCACGTCGCGCAGGCTCACCGCTGCCGGGCCGTGCTCGGCGACGGCGGCCAGCGCCGTGTCGAGGAGCGCGCGCCGCAGATCGCCGTGGTGGTAGGGCACCTCCCAAAGATACTCCACATCTTGTCGTTGACAAGATAGGCTCCGGTCCAGCATCTTTACATTGACTAGATGAAAGGGAAGCCGATGCCCACCCTCCCCTGGACCGCAGGTTCAGCCGCCCCCGTCCCGACGACCGACTCGATCGTCATGGCGTCCCGCTTCCGGGTCCTGCGCCACCGTGACGTGCTGCCCTTCTTCGTCGACGCCCTACGGGTGTTCGCGCTGGCCCGGCGCAGCCCCGGCATCGTCGGCGTCACGCTCAGCGCGCGCCCGCTGCGGAAGGAGTTCTGGACGCTCTCCCAGTGGGCCGACCAGACCGCGCTCGAGGCGATGGTGCGCAGCGAACCGCACGCGTCGGTCATGGTGCGACAGCGCGCTGTCATGGCCGAATCGGTGTTCTGCACGTGGACGGCCCCGGCCGACACCCCGCCCACCTGGGCGGACGTCCGGCGCAAGATGGCGCACGTCTGACCGTGGTCAGGCCGTGGAGCGGGCCGCCAGCAGGGCCTGCAGCACGCCGACGAACGCCGCCGGATCGGCCACCCGGAACGGGGCCGCGGTGTCGCCGTCGCCGACCTTGACACCCACGTCACCGTCGCGCAGCCGGGCGAACCCGGTCTCGTCGGTCACGTCGTCGCCCGCGAACAGCACCGCGTCAGCGCCCAGCCGGGAGCGCAGCGTGTCGATCGCCGAACCCTTCGACACCGCGACGACGGCCAGGTCGAGCACCGCCTTGCCCGGTGTCGCAGCCACGCCGTCGGCCGCGGCCGGACCGCTCCGCACCGCGTCGAGGACGCGCTCGGCCACCGCCGGATCCGCGCCCCGCACGTGCACCGCGAGGCCGGTGGGCTTGTGCTCCAACCGCACGCCCGGCTCGTGCCCGACGAGCGCGGTGACCTCGGTGACCAGCCGGTCGAGGCGAACCTGCGCGGCATCGTCCATGGCCGACGCCCCGTCGTCGAACTCCGCGCCGTGGCTCCCGACGAGCCGCATCGGCGCCCCGAACCCGGAGACGGTGGCCAGATCGGCCAGTCCGCGCCCGGACACCAGCGCCACCGTGGTGTCCGGCAGCGCAGCCAGCTCGTCCAGCGCCGTCGCCGCCTCCGGCAGCGGGCGCGCGTCCGACGGCACGTCGACGATCGGGGCCAGCACCCCGTCGAAGTCCAGGGCGACGAGCAGCCGGGGCGCTTTGGCGAGCCGCTCGAGAGCTGCCTCGAGCTCACTCATCTGCAGTGCCCTCGTCGTCCTCGGCAGGCGGGAGCCCCAGCGCGTCGAGGAACGAGCGCGCCCAACGGTCCACGTCGTGGCTCATCACCTGCCGCCGCATGCTCCGCATCCGTTTCTCGGCCTCCCCGTCGGGCATCTCCAGCGCGGTGAGCAGGGCGAGCTTCACGCCGTCGGTGTCGTGCGGGTTCACCAGGATCGCGTCCTGCAGCTCGATCGCCGCGCCCGCGAACTCCGACAGCACCAGTACGCCGGTGTCGTCGGTGCGGCAGGCCACGTACTCCTTGGCGACCAGGTTCATCCCGTCGCGCAGCGGCGTCACCAGCATCACGTCGGCAGCGGCGAAGAACGCGGCCAGCTCGCTCCGCGGCAACGACTGGTGCAGGTAGTGCAGCACCGGATGCCCGACCCGCGCGTACATGCCGTTGATCCGCCCGACGGCCTGCTCGATGTCCTGCCGCATCCGCTGGTAGTGCTCGACCCGTTCTCGGCTGGGCGTGGCCAGCTGGATCATCACCGTGTCGCCGGCCCGGTCCTCCACGAGCAGCTCCTCGAACGCGCGCAACCGCACGTCGATGCCCTTGGTGTAGTCGAGGCGGTCGACCCCGAGGATGACCCGGTGGGGATTGCCCAGGTCGGCGCGGATCT
The DNA here is from genome assembly GCA_963727745.1 of uncultured Actinomycetota bacterium. Taxonomy (GTDB): domain Bacteria; phylum Actinomycetota; class Actinomycetes; order Mycobacteriales; family Pseudonocardiaceae; genus Pseudonocardia. Next base: position 162,764 of record CAVSHL010000009.1, on the reverse strand, counting down.
GCTTGGCCTTCTCCTGCACCTCGGCGGTGCGGGACAGCTCGTCCAGCGCCCCGGAGTCGATCGAGATGGGGAACGCGCCCAGCCGCACGGTGCGGCCGTGGTAGGCGAGGTCGTCGTCGCTGCGCCCCTCCTTGGCCGAGGCGAGGTTCTGGGCGAGCCAGTGGAAGTTGCGCGCGCCGCCCGGTGTGTGGAAGCCGACGAGATCGGCGCCCAGCAGGCCCTCGACGATCCGTGAACGCCACGGCAGCTGCATGAACAGCTCGGTCGGAGGGAACGGAATGTGCAGGAAGAACCCGATGCGCAGGTCGGGGCGCAGGGCTCGCAGCGCCGCCGGCAGCAGCTGCAGCTGGTAGTCCTGCACCCACACGGTGGCGCCCTCCGCGGCCACCTCGGCCGTGGCCTCCGCGAAGCGCTGGTTCACCCGCGTGTAGGCCTGCCACCAGTGGCGATGGAACGCGGGGGGCTGCACCACATCGTGGTAGAGCGGCCACAGCGTGCCGTTGGAGAAGCCCTCGTAGTAGTCCTCGACGTCCTTCGCCGACAGCTCCACCGGATGCAGCGTCAGACCGTCCTCGACGAACGGTTCGGCCTTCGCGTCCGGCACGCCGGGCCAGCCGACCCAGGCGCCCTCCCGGCTGCGCAACATCGGCTCCAGCGCCGTGACCAGCCCGCCAGGGCTGCGCTTCCACCGCTCCGTGCCGTCGGGGAGACGCTCCAGATCGACGGGTAAGCGGTTGGCGACGACGACGAACTCGGCTTCGTTCCCGGCCTCGGTCACCCCACCGACCCTACTGCGGGACGGGTTCCGCCGCGGGCCGCGGGAACCGCCGCCGCGGTGATGTGAGGAAGTCGCCCAAGCTCACGCCGGCCGCCAGTGCGAGGCCGATGCCCAGCGCGACCGTCACCGTGACCAGGCCGTCCGCCACGCCTTCGACGGCGAGCTGGTAGAAGCCGCGGTAGGCGGTGAAGCCCGGCAGCAGCGGGGTGATCCCGGCCAGCACCACCACCAGCGGCGGGATCTTCCCGCGGCGCAGCAGCCCGGCCGCGCCGCCGACGACCACCGCGGCGACCCCGGTCGCGGCCACCGGACCGATCGTCGCCAACTGCGTCAACGCCGCGTACGTGCCCCACCCCGCGGCTCCGGCGCCACCCGCGATCAACAACGGCTTCCACTGGGCGTACCCGGCCAAGGCGTAGGCCGCCGCGGCGACGGCGGCCGCCGCGATCCCGCGCCAGTACTGGCCGCCGCCCGTCGGCAGCTCACCCGCGACCTCCAGCACCAGCCCGAACTCGAGCCCGATCTTCAGTGCCAGCACCACACCCGTCAGCAGGCCGGCGGACAGCAGCGCGATCTCCGCGGCGCGCCCGGCGGCCGTCACGTAGTAGCCGGCGATCGCGTCCTGCACGGTGCCGACCACCGACAGCCCCGACAACAGCACGGTGATGCCTGCGGCGACCACGAGCGCCGGACGCGTGCCCGGCGGGAAGAAGCCGGTCGAGAACAGCGCGACCGCCGCCCCCGTCGCCATCAGCCCGCCGACGACCTGCTGGAAGAACGACGGCAGCCCCCACCTGTTGAGCACCCGCCCGGCCCGGTCGATCGCGCCCGTCACCACGAACGCGGCCACGGCCGTGATCGCCGCCGCACCCAGCATCACCGCGATCGCGGCCGCCAGCCCGGCCCACCCGGCCGTCGCCACCCACCGCGGGTACGGGTGCAGCGCCGTCACCGCGGCGTCGAGCTCGGTCGCCGCGCCACGCACCTCGAGCTCGCCGCGGTCGACCCGCGCCATGATGTCGCGCACCGCGGCCAGCCGCGTCAGGTCGAGCGCGCGGCGGCGCACCAGCCGCATCGACGTCACCGGTGTGGCGGCCATGCCGCGGTGGCAGCACATCGTGATCGACGTGAACGTGATGTCGACATCGACCGTCGGCAGCCCGCACGCGTTCGCCAGTCCGATCATCGCGTTCGTCGTCTCCGCGGCGTTCTCGCCGCTCGACAACATCACCTCGCCGGCCCGCATGCACAGGTCCAACGCCTGCTGCACCCGCGCGTCGTCGGGCACCTGCGGCCCGACCGGTGACATCAGGTCCAAGGTCGGCGGCCCGGCCTGCATCAGCTCCCGAGCCTCGGTGCGGAGCTTGGAGCGGACCCGGCGCGTGAGGCGCTGCCGCGGCTGCCCGTTGCCCTCTGCCATGACCGTCAGGGTATGTAGTGACGCAGTGGCACTACGATGGCCCCGTTGCCGGTGTAGCTCAGTGGTAGAGCAACCGCCTTGTAAGCGGTAGGTCGTCGGTTCGATCCCGACCTCCGGCTCCACGTCTGACCAGCGGTTTCTCCTGCTGGATCAGCCCCCGATCTTCCTGCGTGGCATCACATGTGGGGATGAAGTCGGTTGGTCGGCCCAGGTGGCGGTGCATGCAGCAGTTGGAAGGACCGCGCAGAGGGCAACATCGAGGCCCGCCCTGGCCCACGATCACCGGATGCGCGTGGCGAACGGCCGGTGCACCAGGTATGCCAACGCAGCGCCGACGACGTAGGCCACGAGATCGAGCGCGTTGTACGTCGTGCCGACCACGAGCCGCATCGCTGGGACGGCCGCGGACAACTGCGCGGGTATGTCGGTGAGCTGCAGGAACTCCACCGCCCAGCTGATCCCGAGCGCCCAGCATGCCGCCACCGCAGGCCCGATCGACGGCCGGACCACCACGACCAGCGCGTACACCATCACCGTGTAGAGCGCATCGCCGACGTATCCGGCCAGCCGGCCGTCTCCGTACGTGTGAACAGCGAGGCCCACTGCGACGGTGAGGATCGCGGCAGCGGCTCCGGGGAGCCGCGATCGCACCGGCCTGGACGTCGAGTCGGTCGGGCTGCCCATCCGCCATGCCTAGCAGCGGAGTCCGGGGTCGCAGTCAGCAGGGATCCGGCTCGCGATCCGGCACCGTGTACGCAGCCGCGATGAGGTTGTGTCGCTGGCCTTCGATGCGGCGGATCGTGCCTGGTCAGCCGGCCTCGACCACTCCCTCCGCCCCTGCGGGCGCGGCGGTCGGCGGGGCGATGTCGTGGCCGCGCCGGGCCGCGGCCGCCTGTGCCCGCCGTCCGGTCGCGATGCTGAAGAAGACCAGGCCCGCGATGACGACGAGCGGGACGATGTTGTTGACCAGCACCATGGGTTCCGTGCCGAGGGTCAGGGTGAGGAGCGCGCGGATCACTGCCTCGCCGAGCAGGGTCACCCCCCACACCACCCCGATGAACCGCTGGACACTGCGGAACGTCGGGTACTGCCACAACCCGTTCCACCACTGCCGCTGCACCGCCGAGCCGTCGGTGGCGAAGCGGCGGCCGAGGTAGAACGTCAGCGGCCGCCCGACCACGAGCGTCACCAGCATGACCACGCCGATCAGCCCCGTCGTGATCGAGTCCTTGAGGAACACCGCGCGGGCGTCGTCGGAGAAGAGCGTGGTGAGGACCCCGATCACGATGCCGATCAGCACGAACACGCTGAACTCGTCGACGACCCGCTGCTTGACCATGGTGTAGCCGATCTCCAGCACCGGCCAGATCCCGGAGACGAGCAGCGCGGTCACCTCGCCGGCCCCGAGCACGCGGGTCAGCAGGACGTAGGTCGCGAACGGCAGCGCGACGTTCACGACGATGGTCACGATCCAGTTCGCGAGGGCCGACTGGCCGCTGGCGGGCTTGCCGTGATCAGGCGCGCTCATGATCACTTCTTTCGTCGGCGGGCCGGAGTAATTGTGCGCTACCGTATCCGGTCGTGAGCACTATTGCACAACATGCGACGGCCCCCGGTCTCGTGTTGTTCGTGCTCGGCGCCGCCCAGGTCCCTCCGTCGCCGCCGCTGCCGGGGCCGGTGCTGGTCCGCCTGCTGGGTGATCTCGGCATGGCGGAGGGGGCCGCGCGCTCGACGATCCTGCGGATGCGCCGGGCCGACTCGATCACGTCGGTCCGGGTGGACCGCACGGCCGGCTACGCGCCCTCGCCGTCGACGCTGGCCGGGCACCGCCGGCACGCGACCGGGTCGGCCGCCGCCGCGTGGGACGGGGAGTTCCACACGCTGCTCGTCCAGGTGCCCGAGCGTCGACGCAGCTTCCGGGACGCGCTGCGCCGCGCCGCCCACATCGCCGGCTACCGCGGTCTCGGACCCGGTCTGTTGGTCGCGCCGACCGATCGTCGCGCCGAGCTCGCCCCCACGCTCGACCGGGCCCCGAAGGACGCCGTGATCCTGCCCGGGCATCTGCGGCTCACCGTCGAGGACAGCCGGACCGTGGCGATGAGGCTGTGGGGGCTCGACGAGCTGGGCGCGCGCTACCGGGTTCTCGCCGACGCGGCGCACGCCGCCGCCGTCCGCGCGCGCGCCGACCCGCCCACCGGGCCCGATGCCCTGCGCGCGCTCGCCGCAGCGACGCTGCCGATCTACGAGGCGATCCGCGACGATCCCGAGCTGCCGGCGCAGCTGCTCGCGCCCGACTGGCCGCAGCACCGACTGCGCGTAGCGCTCACCGAGTCCCTGCGCGCGCTCGACCCCCGCGTCGCCGAGTACGTCGCCGCCCTGCGGGCCGGGACGTGGCGCACGCCGTAGTCCACGCGCGCCGCCCCAGACGCACGATGCGGTGATGGACCTGCTCGAGGAGCTCATGGCGGCAGAGCACGGCCGACGTCGCGACCGCGCAGGTCGGTGGGGTCGACGTGCCCGGCTCACCCTGAGCTGCGGTCTTCACCGATGACGATCTCGCAGCGATCGCCGCCGCGATGGCGGCCGGCGACGTGGCCGAGGCCGACCGGTTGCGCGTGCTCGATCAGATCTCGACGGCGGCGGCGCAGATGCCGCAGGCTTCGAACTGGCGGCGCTTCCACCGCGCGACCGGGACGAAGAACACCGTGAACTGCCTGAACTCCCGCATCCGCGTCCATTGCGTCGTGTTGTGGCACCGCGGGCACGTCCGGGTCTCTCCAGGGCCGAGGTGTTGTTGCTTGGTGCCGAGACCGAAGAGGAAGAACACGGTTCGAGTGTAGGTGGCGATCAAGCTCGGCCCGGAGCCGAACGCAGGGCCGCCGGCGGTTCAGCTTGTCAGCGGGTCGGCGCCGTGGGCGCTTCTCCGGAACTTAAGGAGCATTTTCGTGCGCCGCGAGACTTGGGACAGTCGCCTCCTGACCGCATCGGAGGGGGACCGATCTGATGTACGACTTCATCGTCGTCGGTGCAGGCACGGCGGGCTGCATCCTGGCGCACCGGTTGAGCGAGGATCCCGCGTGCACGGTGCTGCTGCTCGAGGCGGGCGGGCCGGACACGGCGGAGCTGATCCACGTCTCGGGCGCGTGGTCGGCGCTCCTGCGCTCCGACGTCGACTGGGACCACTCGACCGCGCACGAGCCGAACCTCTACCGGCGTCGCGTCCTCCAGCCGCGGGGGCGCGTCCTCGGCGGGTCCTCGTCGCTCAACGGGATGGTCTACCTCCGCGGTCTGCCGCGGGACTACGACGCGTGGCGGGACGCCGGGTGCACGGGCTGGGGCTATGCCGACCTGTTGCCGTACTGGAAGCGCAGCGAGGACAACGACCGCGGCGCCGACGCGTACCACGGCGTCGGCGGCCCCCACGCGGTCTCCGACGGCCGATCGCGCAACCCGAATGCGCAGGCGTTCATCGACGCGGCGCTCGCGACGGGGATCGCCCCGAACGACGACTTCAACGGCGCCGCGCAGGACGGCGTCGGCTGGTGGCAGGTGACCCAGCGCGACGGGCGGCGCGAGAGCACGGCGACGGCGTACATCCACCCGGTGGCCGATCGCCCGAACCTCGAGGTGCGCACCTACGCCCACACGCTCGGCGTGCTCTTCGACGGCACGCGCGCGACGGGCGTGCGGACGCTGCGGCACGGCGTGGTGGAGGAGGTGCGCGGCGGTGAGGTGATCCTCTGCGCCGGCGCGTTCGGGTCCCCGCAGCTCCTCATGCTGTCGGGGATCGGCCGTCCCGACGAACTGGCCGCGCTCGGGATCGCTCCGGTCGCCGAGGTGCCGGGTGTCGGCGACAACCTCCATGACCACCCGATGGTCGGCGTGATCGCCCGCATCAACCGCGACGACTCGCTGTTCGGGCTCGCGACCCCGGAGAACTTCGAGCTGTTCGCCCAGGGCCAGGGACCGCTCACGACCAGCGGCAACGAGGCGGGCGCGTTCGTCAGGACCCGCGACGGCCTCGACGATCCCGATGTCCAGATCCACTGCGTGCCCACGCTGTTCCTCGACGAGGGACTGCGGCCCGGCGACGGGCACGGGGTCTCGCTGGCCGCCAACCCGTCGCGCCCGCTCAGCCGCGGACTCCTGCGTCTCGCCTCACCCGAGCCGACCGCGAAGCCGTGGTTCATCCACAACTACTACGCCGAGCGGGAGGACATGGAGGCCGCGAAGCGGGCGCTCCGCACGGTCTTCGAGATCCTCGCCACCGAGCCGCTCGCGGAACGCATCAGCGGGTTCGCGCTGGCGCCGGACGGCGACTCCGACGCCGAGTTCGAGTCGTTCATCCGCCTCAACACGCAGACCGCGTACCACCCCGTCGGGTCGTGCCGCATGGGCACCGACGACGGTGCGGTCGTCGATCCCGAGCTCAGGGTCCGCGGCGTCGACGGGCTCCGGGTGGTCGACGCGTCGATCTTCCCTGCCGTCCCGAGCGGCAACACGAACGGGCCGGTGATCGGGGTGGCCGAGAAGGCCGCCGACGTGATCCGCGGCTTCCGCCCGCTCGTCGAGGAGGGGGCCCGGCAACCGGCAGCCGCCGCTCTGGGATGACGTGCGGCTGCAACCGCGGTGCCGCCGCCGGCCCGGAGGGTCACTCGGCCTGTGCCGCCGCGCTGGTGATGCGCTGCTGGCTGACGTCGACTCGAGCCAGGAGGCGTGGCTGTCGTCGAACGATGGGCAGCTCCTCGAACTTGCCGCCGAAGCTCTGCCGCGCGCACGTGCGGTCGACGGCCGCCGGCACGGCGTACGCCGCCGCGGTGGTCGACGGTGCAGGAGTTAGATGCTCGCCAGAGCGTGCCGATTCTTGAGCACGGACGCCGTCAGCGGCGCTGCTGTTGGCCCGCGAGCAGCGGTTCCGTGAGCCGCTCACGAGGTCGAACTGTGCAGAGACCTACGCGAGCATCGGTGCTGGAGCGCGCGATCCAGCCACGTTCGTGGTCATTCGACGTGTCGCACGCGGTCCAGTGCGTCCCGGGAGCTCGGGTCGGCCTCCGGTCGGCCGGCACAGCGCGGCGCGCGGTCCTCGGTCGCGACCGTTCCCACGAGCACATTGATCGGCGTCGAGCCTCGGCTGACCACGGTGTCTCGGCGGCCCGGACCTGGAGATCAGGCGTGCGCCGGTCACCCGCGCAGCCGCCGTGCGACTGCGGGGATGACGACGGCGGCGGCGACCAGGTGCGTGAGCATCAGGACGGCCTTGGTGGCGGTGTCGGCGTCGGCGATGGCGTCGGGCACCAGTGAGAGTGCGGTGAGCGCGACGGTGGTGCGGATCCACGTGGTGCGGGGATTGCGGGCGAACCGGCGCAGCGTCGCGGCGATGACGAGGCCGAGTACCGAGAAGATGATGGTCAGGGTGGCGAAGCCGGGCGGGGGGATGGCGGCGCCGGAGACGGCGAGGCTGATCCCGACGGCCTGAGCGGCGGCGGCGACGGCCGTGGTGGCGGCTGCGGCGACGACGACGGCGAGGGCGCCGCCGCGCAGGAGCGATCCGGCCGAAGGCGCGGCGGTCGCGGTGGCGGGGGTGGCGTAGGTGGTGGACATCGTGACCCTCCGGGGCGCTCCGACCGGCTCGTTGCCGGTCTCTCACCCTGGCTACGAACGGGATGCGCACCGTTCGACATGTCGGTCGGACATCTTTCGAAGATCTTTTGCTCGCCGTGCGACGTGGACGGCTGAGGAGGTCACGCCTCGGCTCGGGCCTTCAGTGCGTCCAGCCAGGCCTCCAGGCCGACGCCGAGGAACTGCGTGGCGAGCGGGACGTCCTGCTCGATCTGCGCGCCGGAGTGGGTCTCCTCGGTGACGACCCGGGTGCCGCCGGGGACCTCGGTGAACGTCCAGACGTGGACGCCCTCGTCGATCCGCAGGCCGGGCCCTTCGGCGGGTCCGGTCCAGCGGATGCAGTGCTGGGGCTGGACCTGCGCCACGGTGGAGGTGATCTGCAGCGTCGTCGCCGGGGAGAGCGGGGTGGCCGGGACCGGTGAGGTCCAGCGGAACCGCGAACCCGGGCGCAGCGGTCCGGTGTCGAGGCGCTCGTTGGTGAGCACGGCCTGCTGCCACTGCGGCCACGACGCGACGTCGGTCTGCGCGTGCCAGATGGCTGCCGGCGACGCGGCGATCACGCGCTCGGTCCGGTAGCGGATCTTCGCGGCCGGGTCGACGCCCTGGCCGTCGCAGGTCAGGGCCTCGGCGACCGTTGCTGCCGGTGTCGGTGCGGGTGCGGCGGCCGGCGTCGAGGTGCAGGCGACGGACAGCGCGCCGGCGAGGGCGACGGTGGCGGCGCGCAGGGCGACGGTGGTGAGCGAAGGACGCATGGGATGTCTCCAGGTGAGGGAAGCGACTCGAATCGGCTAACGCTTGTAAACTTAAGCTCGTGAATCGATCCTGTCCAATGCTGATCTGCTGCGGCCGGCTGGCTACGCTCGCGGCATGGAGCCGGACGGGAGGCGGCGCACGCCCAACCGGCGCGGCGAAGGCGGCCGGCTGCGGGCCGACATCGTCGACGCGGCCTCGGAGATCGTCGACGAGACCGGCGGGGTCGCGGCCGTCACGCTCTCGGCGGTCGCCCGCCGGATCGGGATCGCGACACCGTCGATCTACCCGCACTTCCGCAACCCGGACGCGATCATCCTGGCGCTGCACGAGCGCGACTTCGCGGCGCTGCACGTCGATCTCGATGCGGCCGTGGAGGGCGCCGGAGCCGATCCGGTCGCCCGGCTACAGGCCCTGTGCCAGGCCTACCTGGAGTTCGCGCGCGAGCGGCCGCAGCGCTACCAGCTCCTGTTCGGCGGCATCTGGAACAGTCGCCGGGCCCTCGCTGACGCAGCGATCGCGATGGCCGACCTCGGCGCGCTGGGGCAGGCATCGCTGCAGCGGCTCACCGGTCTGCTCCGCGACTGCGTCGAGTCCGGCAGCTCGCTGAGCTCCGATCCGCAGGGCGACGCCGTCGCGCTGTGGGTGGGCCTGCACGGCCTCGCCCACCAGCGCATCGTCTCGATCGCGATGGACTGGCCGGTCGACATCGAGCAGCGGCTGGTGGGGGAGCTGGCCAGGCTGCGGGATCAGGGGTGATCCTGCTCGGCGAGCCATGAGGTGAGCAGCCACTGGTTGAGCGAGTCGGGCGGGCCGAGGCCGTGGTGCTCCGCGCGGTCACGCAGTTCCGCGGCGGTGAACCAGCGGGAGGCGACGATCTCGCCGTCCGTCGGCTGCGGCGGGGTGTCGTGCACCTCGGCGCGGAACGCGATCATCAGCCCGGCCGGGAACGGCCAGGGCTGGGATCCGAGGTACCGGCAGCGGGTGACCTCGAGGCCCACCTCCTCCGCGACCTCGCGGGTGACCGCGTCCTCCAACGACTCCCCGACCTCGACGAAGCCGGCGACCAGCGCGAGCCGGTCGCCGGCCGCGCCGGCGTGCTGGACGAGCAGGATCCGCTCCTGGGGGTGCGCCTGATCGGCGGGCGCGGTGATGAGGGCCATCACCGCCGGTTCGATCCGCGGGAACAGCAGCCGGCCGCACCCGTCGCAGGTCCGGTGGGAGCCCCAGCCGGCCGCGGTGGTCGCTGCGCCGCAGGTCGGGCAGTGCGCGGCCGTCGCGTGCCAGTGGCAGAGCGCACGGGCGTGGTTGACCAGTGCCGCCTCGTCCCGCGAGAGCGACGGGTAGGCGACCCGGGTGTCGACGGCGTCCGCGGCCATCTCGTCGTTGGACCCCGCCGGCAGGTCGGCGACGAACACCGCCCGCTCGCCCAGCCGGCCGAGGAACCAGGTCGCCCGCTCGATCGGGGCGTCCGTGACGAGCGCGCTGTCGCGGAGGAAGCAGGACCCCGCCCGCATCGGCACGACCATCGTCGAGGGGGCGCGCAGTGCCTGCTCGGTCCAGTCCGGGTCGGCGCCCGGCGGGGGCTCGCGGTCCAGCTGTAGACCCGCGTACGGCGGTGCTGTCATGCAGATCATCATCGCTTTTCGCTCGTTAGGGGAACATCCCCGTCGGTCGCTCCCCGAGGAATCGCCATGAGCCGCTCGTCCCTGCGCGTGCTGACCATGACCGCGCTGGCTGCGGTCGCGACCACGGTGGCGGTGGCCTCGCCGGCCGCGGCGGCACCGCGGACCTACGACGAGTACGTGGCGCTGGGCGACTCCTGGACGGCCGACGTCGTCATCGTCGGGATCGGGGGGAGCGCCACCGCGCAGTACGCGCCCCTGGACTGCGCGCAGTCGTCGGCGAACTACCCGAAGCAGGTCGCGAAGAAGCTGGGCGTCGCGACGTTCTTCGACGCCAGCTGCGGCTCGGCGACCAGCGAGCACTTCGAGTCCCCGCAGACGGGCCTGCCGTTCGGCGGCACCAACCCGCCGCAGTTCTCGCACCTGACGAAGAACACCGACCTCGTCACCGTCGGCATCGGCGGCAACGACATCGGTCTGGCTGCCGCGGTCACGCCGTGCATCAACCTGCTGCCCTCGCTCACCCTGGTTCCCGGGCTCGCGCTGCCGGCGCCGCTGGGTGGCTCGTGCCGGCCCGGCCCGGGTGAGGTCGACCCGATCGACGAGGCGATCAAGACCCAGGAGTCGGTGATCACCGAGCGGATCGAGGCCATCAAGCCGCTGGTCGCCGACGACGCCCGGATCCTGATGGTCAACTACATCGCGGGCGTCCCGCCGCGCGGCTGCTGGCCGTACGTCCAGATCAACAACGAGGACGTGCCCTGGATCTACGAGAAGTTCATCGCGCTCAACGACATGGTGGCGCGGATCGCGGACAAGGCCGGCGTGGAGCTCGTCGACGCGTACTCCGACACCCTCGGCCACGACGTCTGCCAGAGCCCGTTCACCCGGTACGTCGAGGCCGTCCTGCCGGTGTCGCTCAACGCGCCGGCGATCGCGATCCCCTTCCACCCCAACTCCGCGGGGGCGAAGGCCCAGGCGCAGAGCGTGCTCGCCCACCTCGACGCAACGGCGCCCGTCGGCGTGGAGTGACGCCGGCAGACCGCGATCAGGTATGGACGATCACCAGCTCCTGGCGGACCTCCACGTCGAAGCGTTCGGCCTGGTAGGGACCGGGGAGCCGGCCCGGCAGAGCGTCCGGCGCGGGCTCGACGCTCGTCTCGTAGGAGCGGACGCGGACGCGGGCGGGATCGAACCACGACTGCCCCGTGGTCACGTCGAACTCCCACCCGTGCCACGGGCAGCGCAGGATCTCGCCCTCGCGCACGTAGGAGTACTCGCCGGGTGCACTCGAGGTGACCAGCCCGGAGAGCGTGCCCTCGCACAGCTGCGCGCCGGCGTGCGGGCAGGTGTTGCGCAGCGCGAAGTAGCGCCCACCCACGTTGAACACCCCGATCGACCGGCCCGCGATCTCGACGATCTTGCGCTCGCCCAGTCCGATCTCGGCCGTCGTGGCGACGACGTGGCCGCTCATGTGAGCCCGTAGAGCGCCATGGCGTTGCCGCCGAGGATCGCGGTCCGGTCCGTCTCGGACAGCTTGACCTGCAGTGCGCGGTCGGGATCGTCGAAGTCCCAGTGCGGGTAGTCGGTGGAGAACATGATCCGCCCGGTGCCGCCGAGGTTGTCGAACACGGCCGTGAGCTGCCGTGGATCGGGCGGCTCCTCGATCGGCTGGGTGGTGACCCAGAAGTGCTCGCGCACGTACTCCGACGGGGCCCGCGTCAGGTGCGGGACCTCGCTGCGCAGCCGCTTCCAGTGCGCGTCCATGCGCCACATCAGCGACGGCAGCCAGCCGAACCCGCCCTCGATCAGCACCACCCGCAGCTGCGGCAACCGCTCGAAGGCGCCCTCGATGACGAGGCTCGTGACCTGCGCCTGGAACGCCTGCGCCATGGCCGTGTGGTCCTCGATGTAGAACGACGGCCAGCCGGTGCCGGTCACCGGGCCACGGCCGCCGCCGAAGTGGATGCCGACGGGCAGCCCGTTGCGCACGGCGGCGTCGAGGATCGGCCGGTAGCGGCGGCGTCCGAGCGGCTCGTCGGTGCGCACGAGCAGCAGCACCTGCACGAAGCCGGGATGTGCGGCCGCGCGGTCGATCTCCGCGGCCGCCAGCTCCGGCTCCTCGAACGGCACGACGATGCCGGCGCGCAGCCGCGGATCCTTGGTCAGCCACTCCTCGACCTGCCACTCGTTGACCGCGCGGCACAGGGCGGCGGCGAACTCCGGGTTGGGCTCGCGGGTGGCCGGGGTGAGGCAGTTGAGGATGCCGACGCGGATGTCGTGCGCGTCGAGGTGCTGCTCCTGCATGAACCCGAGATCGCCGCCCGCCGGGAGGCCCGACGGCGGCCACGCGTCGACGCGCGCAGCGTTGCGGGACCCCTTCGGGTAGACCGCGCCGCCGTCGCCGCGGCCACCGTAGGCCGCCACGTGCTCGCGCCAGCGCCGCGTCAGGTAGGGGTCCAGCGAGCCCGGCGAGAGCTCGTTGTGGATGTCGCAGTCGATCAGCGGCGGGCGGGTGCGAGGCATGTCAGCTCCCGAGGCGGTACGTGTCGATGGCGTTGGTCGAGAGCAGCCGCTGCAGGGAGTCCGCCGGCAGGTCGAGGGGAACCGCCTGCTCCGGCTCGTCGAACTGGTGGTGCGGGTAGTCGGTGGCGAACATCAGCATCCGGTCGCTGCCGAGCCGGTCGAGCACCTCCAGCATGCGGTCGGGCTCGGCCGGCCCGTCGAGCGGCTGGGCCGTCAGCCGCACCGTCTCGCGGATGATCTCCGAGGGCAGCCGGTCCACCCACGGCACCTCGCGGCGCAGGCCCTTCCAGTTCTTGTCCAGCCGCCACATCAGCGGCGGCAGCCAGGTGAAACCCGATTCGACGAGCACGATCGGCAGCTGCGGGAACCGCGCCGGCACCCCCTCGCAGATCACGCTGACCAGCTGGGCCTGGAAGGCGTGCGCGAGCGCCACGTAGTCCTCCAGGTGATAGCTCGGCCGGCCGACAGGCGTGACCGGGTGGCGGCCGGCGCCGCCGGCGTAGATAGCGAGGGCGAGCCCGTTGCGCTGCGCCGCCTCGTAGATCGGCCAGAACGCCCGGGTCCCGAGCGGGGCGCCGGCCCGCACGGGCATCACCACCTGGACGAACTCGGCGCGTCCGCCGACCCGGTCGATCTCCGCGGCGGCCCGCGCTGGGTCCTGCGCGGCGACGACCACCGAACCGCGCAGCCGCGGCTCCGGCGTGAGCCACTCCGCGAGCTGCCAGTCGTTGACCGCCCGCGCCATCGCGACCGCCCAGTCGGGGTTGTGGACGCCGTCGACGCCGTAGATGCAGTGCGTGATCGCGACGTGCGTGCGCCACGGTTCGAGCAGCTGCGCGCGCAGCAGGTCCGGGTCCGATCCGGGCGGCCCGTCGGCGGGACGGGAGCCGGGCCGCGCCGCGAGCGGGGATCCCGGCGGGTAGAGATCGGACTCCAGGCCGCGGATCCCGCTCTCCAGGACGTAGTCCCGCCAGCGCGCGGGCAGGTACGGCAGCAGCGCGGCGATCGAGCGCGGCGTGATGTGGACGTCGGTGTCGATCAGCGGTACGTCCGGCCAGGTCGCCGGGCGCGCGTACCTCGCCGCTGCCGCCGTCACCGCCCGACGGTAGGTCGGGGGTTGCGAGCGAGTCAACGGCGCCCGGAGCGGTCGGCCTCGACGAACGCCCTGAGGCCCTCGATCCAGCTGCGGATGTTCCCGGCCAGCACGTCGTGGTCGATGTGCGGCGCCACAGCGGCTGCGTCCATCGACTCGGCGCAGCGGAGTCGGGTGCGGTGCGGGCTCAGCTCGTCGAGCTCGTAGACGCAGGCCATGGCCATGCCCGGCGCGGTGTTCGCCCACGTCAACCGGGTAGGGCGCTCAACGAGTGCGAGCGCCGAGGTGACCGGCACGCCACCGGCGAGCCAGGTGAACGCCCCGCCGGACACCGGCGCTCCCGATGCGCGCACGTCGGTGACGTCGGCGCGGATGCCCGGCCAGTTCCCGACGTGCGCGAGGGCGTCCCAGACGGCGGCGCGCGGCGCGTCGATGTCGATCGAACCCGTGGCGCGCGCCGGGGCTTCGGCGTCGACCGTGCCCGTGAGGGCCAGTCGGAACACCCCGCTGTCGTGGACGTCCATGCCATCCTCCTGGATTGATACTATGTATCGGTACAGCGTACCGATTTTTGTGGAGGGAGGCGCGGATGCGGTTCCAGCGGGCAATGACGTTGCTGTGGGGGGACGACGCGGCGCCCGTCGGGCGGACGGGCCTGACGGTCGCGGACTTCGTGGCTGCGGCCACCGCCGTCCTCGACGAGGGCGGCGCGGCCGGCCTCTCGATGCGGGCCGTCGCGAGCCGGCTCGACGTGCGCCCGATGGCCGCCTACAACTTCGGGCACAAGGACGACCTGGTCGCGCTCGTGGTCGACCGCATCCACATGGACATGTACCCGTCGCACGCGCGGCCCCGATCGAGCGACTGGCGGCTCGGGCTGACCGACGTCGCCCGCGCCAACCGTGATCTCGGGCTGGCCCATCCGTGGCTGCCGGAGCTCCAGGCGGTCCGCTCGCTGATGGGCCCGTGCGAGCTCGCGAAGCGCGACCACGAGCTGGTGCCGCTGGAGTCCACGCCCCTCACCGACGTCGAGAAGGACCGGGTCCTCACCCAGGTGCTCCTCCACGTCACGGGAACGACCCGGATCGAGACCGCACTGCAGCGGGAACGCGCGGAGACCGGGCTCGACGACCAGCAGTGGTGGCGAGCGGTCATGCCGACGCTCGAGCCGATGGTCGATCCGCGGCGGTACTCGCTGGCCATCCGGGTCGGGCTCGCCGCGAAGGACGAGCGCGACGGGGAGTTCCGGGGTGCGGAGATGTTCCAGTTCGGCCTGGATCGCCTGCTCGACGGGATCGGTGTGCTCATCGCCGGCCGGCGATGAGCACCGTGGGTCAGCGGGGCAGGAGATCGCGCAGCGGCCCGACGTCCAACCCGCGGCGTTCCAGCTCGCGGGCGACCGCGTCGACGGCGGCCGGGCCGGCTCCGCTGATGGTGGTGTCGACGTGCTGGGCCAGCACGTCACCGCCGTACCAGATGCCGAGGAGCACACCGCCGATCGGAAGGAGCACGGAAGCCAACAGCCCGAATCCCGCGAGCAGCTTGGGACGGGCGATGACGAACGCGATCAGCGCGAGCACGAAGACGACGGCTGCGCCGAGGGCGACCACGCCGAGGGTGCTGAGCTGCGTGTCCAGCCGTCCGAGCGGGTCGCCGGAGGTGAGGTCGATGCCGGCCAGCACCTGGTAGATGAGCACGCCCAGGAGCACGGAGTCGACCACGGCGAGCACCAGAACCAGCGTGGCGAACACCTGACCCCGGCTCCGGGACCGGCGCGGAGCGGGTCGGCGCTCCGGGCGCTCCTCGTAGTCGCGCTCGTCCCGGTAGTCGCGCTCGTCCCGGTAGTCGTAGTCGTAGTCGTCCCGGGAGTCGCGGTCGTCGTACCGGTCGTACGAGAAGTCGTCGGTTCCGTACTGGGCTGTCCGGTTCTGCGCGCTCCGAGCCTGGGCCGGGTAGTGCGCCGTCGGTTCGGGCGGGATCACCGGGAGCCGCACCGTCGGCGGCTCGTCCGGAGGAGGGCCCGGGTAGGGCCGGGCCGGGACGGGTGGGGCGCCTCGGCCCGGTGGGCCGTACCGGTGGGGTGGTTCGCTCATCGGAGTGAACATCTCACGACGGGGCTGCGCGTGCCCAGCGGAAGGGGTCGGCCGGGTCGATCCCTTCCGCTGGGCGGGAGCCTGCTGACCACCTGGTAGAACATGTGACCGCGTGGTGGGTCGGAGGTACCGTGCGGTCGTGACCCCGTCGGCGGACCGGCCGCTCACGTTCACCCAGCAGGCACGTCGCCAGCAGCTGATCGATGCCACGGTGGCGACCGTCGCCGAGCTGGGCTACGCGCGCTGCTCCCTGCAGCACATCGCCGACGCCGCCGGGATCACCAAGGCCGCGGTCATCTACCACTTCCCGTCGCGGTCGGCGCTCGTCCGGGCCGCCTACGAGCAGGTCATCGCCGAGCTCGTGGCGCACGTCGGCGCGCGGGTGGCGGCGGCCGGCAGCCCGGCGGCGGCCGTCGATGCGTACGCGGCGGCCATGCTCGAGCACCTGGCGGGCCGCCCCGCCCACATCCGGATGATCACCGAGGCGCTCGACGGGGACGGCACCGACATCACCGACCGGGCGGACCGGCCGGCCCGCTGGCGGCCACTGGCGGACCTGGTCGACGCCGCGATCGCCGCCGGCGAGTTCCGGGCCGATCTCGATGCCCGCAGCGCCGCGATCGTCCTGGGCGGCGGGATCGACCACCTGCTCGTCGAGTTCCTGGGTGATCCCGGCTTCGACCCGGTCGTCGGCGGCGCGACCCTCCGCGAGGTGTTCCGGCGCGGTGCGCGGCGCGGCTGATATGACGCGCATCACAGTCGCCGTCGTCGATCTGCGCGGGGCGACTCCGACGTTCGGGGTGGGAGGGCACCGGCCCTCCCACGACACGAGGAGATCCGATGAAGTACGTGGTGCTGATCCACTCCAACCCCCAGCCCTGGGGCCACCCGACCAGCGACTTCGTCGCCGAGCACCAGGCCTTGCCGCAGGAGCAGCGCAAGCGCCTGCAGAGCGACTTCGAGGAGCTGTTCGCGCAGCTGCAGGCCAACGGCGAGCTGGTCGGCGGTGAGGCGCTGGCCGATCCCGCGACGGCCCGGTTGTTCCGGTGGGCCGACGGGCAGTCGGCGGCAGTGGACGGGCCGTACTCGGAGTCGCGCGAGCACCTGGCCGGCTTCTTCCTGGTCGACGTCGACGCCGAGCGGGTCGAGGAGATCGGGCGCCGGTTCAGCGGGCCGGGCGAGACCGTCGAGATCCGCCCCGCCATGTGGCCGGGCGGTGGGGAGTCCTGACTGCGGGGGCGCTGGTCGAGGAGGTGTGGCGGCGGGAGTCGTCGCACGTCCTGGCCGCGCTGCTGCGCCGGCACGGCGACCTGGCCGACTGCGAGGACGCGGTCCAGGAGGCCGCGGCCGAGGCCACCGTCGCGTGGGCCGTCCGCCCGCCGGACGATCCGCGCGGCTGGCTGGTGCGGGTCGCGTCCCGCCGCCTGATCGACCGGGTCCGCAGCGACCGCGCGCGCGTCGCCCGGGAGGACCGGACGGTGCTCGAACCCGAGACGGTGTCGGGCACCGACGACAGCATCGCGATGCTCGTCCTGTGCTGCCATCCGGCGCTGTCGCGGCCGGCGCAGGTCGCGCTGACGCTGCGCTCGGTGGCCGGGCTCTCCACCGAGCGGATCGCCGCCGCCCATCTGGTGCCGGCGGCCACCATGGCCCAGCGGCTCAGCCGGGCCCGGGCCACCCTCCGCGACGCCGGGGCGCGGTTCGAGCTGCCCTCGGTGGCGGAGCTGCCCGGCCGGGTCTCGGTCGTGCTGGACGTCTGCCACGTCATGGCCACCGAGGGGCACGTCCGCACCGGGGGGTCGGACCTGCTCGACACCGACCTGGCCGCCGAGGCACTGCGGCTCGTGCGGATGCTGCACACCGCATTGCCCGAGCACGACGAGGTCAGCGGCCTCCTGGCGCTCCTGCTGTGCACCGGTGCGCGGGCCGCGACCCGGGTGGACGCGCGCGGCGATCTCGTGCCGTTGGCGGAGCAGGACCGCAGCCGGTGGGACCGCGACATGATCGCGGAGGGCGTCCGGTTGCTGGAACGGGTGCTGCCCCGCGGACCCGTCGGCCGGTTCCAGTTGCAGGCCGCCATCGCGGCCGTGCACGCCGAGGCGCCCAGCGCGGACGGGACCGACTGGGCGCAGATCAGCGCGCTCTACGCGATGCTGGACGAGGTGGCGCCCGGGCCGGCGGTCACGCTCAACCGGGCGGTGGCGGTGGCCATGGACGCCGGCCCGCAGGCCGGTCTGGAGCTGCTCGAACCGTTGCTGGACCTGCCGGCGATGCGCCGCCACCACCGCACGCACGCGGTGCGCGCGCACCTGCTGGAACTGGCCGGCGACCACGCGGAAGCCGCGCAGGAGTACCGGACGGCAAGCAGGCTGACGACGAGCCTCCCGGAGCAGCGCTACCTGAACCGCCGGTTGGCCGCACTCGCCGTGACAGCAAAGCCACTTTCAGGACCGAATCCGTCCTGAAGGTGGCTTTGCTGTCATCTCCGCCGAACCGTCAGGGCCACTGCGCGGGCGGGGCGCCGAACGAGTGCTCGGCCGAGCGGATGACCGCCTTCGCCGTCACGTAGTTGCCGACGGCGCCGATGACGAGCCCGATGCCGAGTGGCAGGGCCCGGCCGAGGGCGAGCGAGCCCTGGCGGACCAGGAACCGCTTGATGAACCAGCGGCCCAGGGTGGAGTTCAGCGGGCCCAGTTTGGCCATGGGCAGGCTGTCGGTGACGACCTGCGCCCAGTCGCCGGTCTTGCCGGTCATCTTGCGCACGACGGCCTGGCCGGTCTCGCCCACCACCACGCCGAGCACCAGCGCGCGCCGCCGCTCGGGATCGTCGGTCGGCAGGGCGTGCACCTCGGCGACGGCCAGCGTGTAGAGCACGGCGGCGTCCAGCGCGGCGAGTGCTTCGGCGCTCGCCGTGGCCAGTGACGCGATCGTGCCCAGTGCGGGGACGATGGCCAGCGCCCCGCCGGCGCCGCCGGTGACCGTGACCGCCACCTGGTACTGCTTGCCCAGCGCGGCGATCACCTCCGCGGGGGTGGCGTCGGGGCGCTTGCGGCGGATGCTCGCGATGTGCGCGGTGACCAGCGGTTGCTGGACGCGCAGCGCCCGCTCCACGCCGTTGCGCAACGCCCATCCCTGCACGCCGCCCGGGGCGTCACCGGGCGGCGGTGCGACCGCCTTGCCGTTGGTGGCCGGGTGTCCCTGCTCCGTCGTCACGACTGCAATTCCTACCGCCTCAGTGGTACTGGTGCATCACGGCGTGCCCGCGGCCCCGCCGGATCAGCGCCCGGTTCACCGGAACGGTGATCACGAACGCGATGACCAGCGAGACCGCCAGCGTTGCCCAGAACAGCCACGACGCGAGGCCCGCGTCCATGGCGCCGGGGACGAGCAGGATGATCGCGTTGTCGACGATCTCCATCACAGTGATGGAGACGGTGTCGGCGGCGAGCGCCACGCCCACGGCCGCACCGAACGCCAGCCCGGCGCGCAGCACCGGCAGCATCGTGAGCGAGTAGCCGAACAGGAACGCCAGCGCGATCGACAGCACGACCGTGGCCAGGTTGTGCCAGCCGAGCGCGGTGCCGATCACCATGCCGAGCACCTCGCCGATGGCGCAGCCGGTGAGGCAGTGCAGGGTGGCCTGGATGGCGGATCGCGTGAGCTCGCGGCCGGCGGCCGGCGCGTGGTGATGCTCGGTCATGACGCCTCCTCGGTGACGGTGAACCGGCGAAGCCGCAGGCTGTTGCCGACGACGAACACCGAGCTGAACGCCATGGCGAAGCCGGCGAGCATCGGGTTGAGCAGGCCGGCGGCGGCCAGCGGCAGCGCGGCGATGTTGTAGGCGAAGGCCCAGAACAGGTTGCCCTTGATCGTGCGCAGGGTGCGGCGGGAGAGCCGGATCGCGTCCGGGACGGAGCGCAGGTCCCCGCGGACGAGCGTGATGTCGCCGGCCTCGATCGCGACGTCGGTGCCCGTGCCCATGGAGATGCCGAGATCGGCCTTGGCCAGCGCCGCGGCGTCGTTGACGCCGTCGCCGACCATCGCGACGACGCGGCCCTCGTCCTGCAGCCGTGTGACGGTCGCGAGCTTGTCGGCCGGCAGCACCTCGGCGATGACGTCCTCGGCGTCGATGCCCACCTCGGCGGCGACCGCCTGCGCGGTGGCGGTGTTGTCGCCGGTCAGCAGGATCGGGTGCAGCCCGAGCCTGCGCAGCTCGGTGATCGCCGCGGCGGACGACGGCTTCACCCGGTCGGCGACGACGAGCAGCGCCCGCACCTCGCCGTCCCAGGCGACGACGACGGCGGTGCGGCCCAGCTCCTCGGCCGCGGCCTTCCGCGCGGCCAGCTCCTGCGGCAGCGCCAGGCTCCACTGCGCCATCAGCGCCGGCCGTCCGACGAGCACGGCGTGCCCGTCGACGACGCCCTGCACGCCGAGACCGGCCTCGTTGCGGAATCCCTCGACCGCCGGCAGGTCACCGTGCTCGCGGGCCGCGCGGGCGATGGCCGCGGCCACCGGGTGCTCGGACGCGTCCTCGACGGCGCCGGCCAGTCGCAGTGCCTCGGACTCGTCGGTGCCGTCGACGGTGTGGACGGCGGCGAGCGCCATCTGCCCGGTGGTGACGGTGCCGGTCTTGTCGAGCACCACGGTGTCGACGGTGCGGGTCTGCTCCAGCACCTCCGGGCCCTTGATCAGGATGCCCAGCTGGGCGCCGCGACCGGTGCCGACCAGCAGCGCCGTCGGTGTGGCCAGGCCGAGCGCGCACGGGCAGGCGATGATCAGCACGGCGACCGCGGCGGTGAACGCGGCGGCCGTCCCGCTGCCGTTGCCCAGCCAGAACCCGAGGGTGGCCATGGCCAGCGCGATCACGATCGGCACGAAGACCCCGGAGATGCGGTCGGCCAGCCGCTGCGCGGCGGCCTTGCCGATCTGCGCGTCCTCGACGAGCTTCGCCATCTGGGCGAGCCGGGTGTCGGCGCCGACACCGGTGGCGCGCACGACCAGCCGTCCGCCGGCGTTGACGGTGGCGCCCGTGACGGTGTCGCCGGGACCCACCTCGACCGGCACGGACTCGCCGGTCAGCATGGACGCGTCGACGGCCGACGAACCCTCGAGCACCACGCCGTCGGTGGCGATCTTCTCGCCGGGCCGCACCACGAACCTGTCGCCGACGGCCAGTTCGGCGATCGGCACCCTGATCTCGGCTCCGCTGCGCAGCACCGCGACGTCCTTGGCGCCCATGTCGAGCAGCGCCCGCAGGGCGGCACCCGCGGTGCGCTTGGCGCGGGCCTCGAAGTACCGGCCGGCCAGGATGAAGACGGTGACCCCGGCCGCGACCTCGAGGTAGATGTTGCGGGCCCCGTCGGACGGAGCGATGGTCAGCACGAACGGGTGCGTCATGCCGGGGACGCCGGCCGTGCCGAACAGCAGCGCCCACAGCGACCACAGGAACGCCGCGAGCACGCCCATCGACACCAGCGTGTCCATGTTGGCTGCGCCGTGGCGCAGGTTCGCCCACGCCGCGCGGTGGAACGGCCAGGCCCCCCACACCGCGACCGGCGCGGCCAGCATCAGCGCGATCCACTGCCAGTACGTGAACTGCAGCGCCGGCACCATCGAGAGCACGACAACGGGCACAGCGAGCACGATGCTGCCCACGAGCCGCTGCCACAGCGGGTCGGGGGGCTGCTC
This sequence comes from uncultured Actinomycetota bacterium, assembly GCA_963727745.1. Lineage (GTDB taxonomy): Bacteria > Actinomycetota > Actinomycetes > Mycobacteriales > Pseudonocardiaceae > Pseudonocardia. The sequence goes on along the minus strand of CAVSHL010000009.1, from coordinate 141,172 downwards.
CTGAGGGGGCTCGGGGGCCTCCGGGGGCCGCGGGAGCGCTGCGGTGTACCCGGCCGCCTCCACCTGCGCGACGAGCGCCAGCGGATCGACGCCGGCCGGTGCCGCGACCCGGGCCTTCTCGGTGGCGTAGTTGACCGTCGCCGTGACCCCGTCGAGCTTGTTCAGCTTGCGCTCGATGCGGTTGGCGCACGACGCGCACGTCATGCCGCCGATCGAGAGCTCGATCTCGGTGACGGTGCTGGTCGGTGCCGTGGTGGTCATGACGTCTCTCCTCCCGATCAGTGTCCCGGCTCGGCCGGGTCATGGGCGGGTCGGGGTGCGGCTGGGGCGGCGCTGCCATCGGTGACGACCGTGAACTCCGCGGTGCGGACGACGTCGCCGTGCCGGAAGTCCAAGTACATCCTGTACATACCCGTGCTGGGTACCTCTGTGCCGAACTTGATCTGTGGTCCTGCTGACGCCCCGCTGTCGGGATGGACGTGCAGGTAGGCCAGGTCGCCGGTGCGCAGCGCGACCAGGTGGCCGTACGCGCCGAGATAGGGCTGAAGGTCGGTGACCGGCCTGCCGTCGCGGCTGACCGTCAACGTGACGGGTGAGACCGCGCCCGGCACGAGCTCGCCGGCCAGCTCGACGGTGTAGCCGTCGACGTGCGAGACGCGGCTCGGTGCCGGGATCGTCGGCGTGAACGCGCCGGCCGCCGACAGGTCGACACCCAGGGTGGTCGGTGGCCCGCCGGTCGGGGTGAAGTCGGCGAACGCGCGGTAGGAGCCCGCGAGGGCAGCGGCCAGCGGCACGGTCCACGTGCCGTCGGCGGCCATCTCGGGGTGGATGTGCTGGAAGCCGGCGCCGTCGCGGCGCACGACGATCAGGTGCATGCGCTTGTCGTGCTCCACGTCGAACGCGGTCACCGGGCGGCCGTCCGGGCCCGAGATGGTGAAGACGAACGGGTGCGGCTGCCCGGTCTCGATCACCGGGGAGGCCGGGACCAGCGTGTACCCGGCGGCCGTCGTGGCGAGGCCGGGAAGGGCCTCGCCCGCCGGGCCGGCGGCGTGGGCAGCGGGAGCGGGCACCTCGGGCGCGGTCATCGCGGTGTGGTCGGCCACCGGGGTCGCCGGGCGCTGCGGTTCGACCGTGCCGCCGACGGCGAACGCACCGGCGGCCAGTACGGCCACACCCGCCGCGTAGCCGAGCAGCTTCGTCGAGGTGCGCATCGGCCTATCCCGCCAGCTCGTAGCCTGCCTCCTCGACGGCCGCGCGGACCTGCGCGGGGTCGAGGGGCAGCTCGCTGGTGACGGTGACGCCGCCGGTGGGGAGATCGACCTGCACGTCGCTGACGCCGCCGATGGCCTCGATCTCCTCGGCGACGGAGCGGACGCAGTGCTCGCAGGTCATGCCGGCGACGGTGTAAGCAGCGGTAGTCATGGGTGTAGGTATACCCCTACCCCGTATCCGTGACAAGATGTTACGGGGAGGGGGTATGTGAGCTGCGGCTCTGCGGCACCTGAGCGCCTTCGGGGAACGCCTGCGGCGCAGACGATCGGTCAGTTGCGTATCCAGTGCCCCAGCACCATCAACGTCTTCGTCCCGGTGACCTGCCCGGTGCGGCGCAGGCCGTCGATGACGTCCTGCAGGTGGTGCATGTCGCGCACGCGCAGGTGCACCAGCGCGTCCGGGTCGCCGGCGATCGTGTAGACGGCCTGCACCTCGGCCAGCCCGCGGGCGGTGCCGATGATGTCGGCGACGCGCGTGCGCCCCCCGAACCGCAGCTCGGTGAACGCCTCCACGCCCCAACCGAGCTTCGTCTGGTCGATGCGGACGGTGAACCCGGTGATGACGCCGTCCGCGCGCAGCCGGTCGATGCGGCGCTTCACCGCGCCTACCGACAGGCCCACCTCGGCAGCCATGTCGGAGAACGTGCGCCGCCCGTCCTCGGTGAGCATCGCCAGGAGGCGCTCGTCGATCCGGTCGATGTCGGCCATCTCACCTCGCAAGTTTCTGTTGGTTTCGGAGATCGAACCACGAGTTTCTTGCAAGTGTCGGGCCAATGCTCGGGAGTTTCTTGCGAGCCGGCGGGGATGCCAGCTCTCATGGCGGAACCGCCCACCACGCTCGACGAAGGAGCCGCCGCCATGACGGGACCGCGCGCCGAAGCTGTCACGCTCGACGACAAGTACGTGGCGACGCAGGGCCGGGCACTCATGACCGGCGTGCAGGCCATCGTCCGGCTGGTGCTCTGCCAGCGGCGCGCCGACACCGCCCGCGGGCTCGACACCAGGGTCTTCGTGTCCGGCTACCAGGGCTCGCCGCTCGGCGGCCTCGACAGCGAGATGATGCGCGCCCGCCGCCACCTCGACGAGGCCGGCGTGGTGTTCCAGGCCGGGGTGAACGAGGAGCTGGCCGCGACCGCCGTCGCCGGCACCCAGATGCTCGACGCCGTCCCCGGCCGGCGCCACGACGGCGTCGTCGGGTTCTGGTACGGCAAGAACCCCGGACTCGACCGGGCCGCCGACGCCATCCGCCACGGCAACCTGGCCGGCACCACCCACCTCGGCGGCGCCGTCGCGATCATCGGCGACGACCCGGCCAGCAAGTCCTCCACGGTGCCCAGCTCGTGCGAGCCGATGGCGGAGAGCCTGGTCATGCCGCTGCTGGCGCCGGGCTCGGTGGCCGAGGTGATCGAGTTCGGGCTGCACGCCGTCGCGCTCTCGCGCGCGACCGGCCTGTGGACCGGCCTCAAGATCATCGCGGACGTCGCCGACGCGTCGACCACCGTCGACCTCGGCGAGCTGGCTCACGACGTGCTCGCCGTCCCGGCCCCGCCCACCCGGGCGCGGACCACCCCCGGCGCGCTCGTCGGTCCCGCCGCGCTCGACGCCGAGCACGACATGCTCACCCGGCGCCTCGACCTCGCCCGCCAGTACGCGCGCGAGACCGGCCTCAACCGCATCACCATCGATCCCCGCAACGCCCGGCTCGGCATCCTCGCCTCCGGCACCGGCTACGCCACCGTTCTGCGCGCGCTGGAGGATCTCGGCCTCGGCGAGGCCGAGCTCGACACGCTCGGCGTCCGCCTGATCCGGCTGGCCATGCCGTACCCGATCGACGACGCGGCGCTCGCCGCCATGACCGTCGGTCTGGACGAGGTGCTCGTCGTCGAGGACAAGGTGCCGTTCCTGGAGGGCCACCTCAAGCAGGCGCTCTACGGCCACGCCGACGTGCCCGTCGTCGTCGGTCGCCGCGACCCCGCCGGTCGCCCGCTGCTCAGCGCGCGCGGCCAGCTCGGCGCCGAGGACGTCGCGCGAGCCATCGTCTCGCGCATCGACGCCGTGATCGGCGGCGACCGGGTGCCCCTGCGGGCCCGCGCGCACCTCGCCGCCATCGCGCCGCCGCGCCCGTCGCGGATCGGGCTCGACATCAGCAAGGCGCGAGCGCGCGACGACGACTTCGGGGGAGGCGCGCAGCGCCGCCCGGAGGAACGACGCGGGGGCGCGAGCACCGGAGGAGAAGTCGTCGTCTCACAGGCGCGCGAGCCGCGATCCGGTGACGAAGGAGCCGGGCGCAATTCAACAGGGCTCGGCGCCCGCGTGCCGTACTTCTGCTCCGGCTGCCCGCACAACACGTCCACGCGCACGGACGACGACACGCTCGTCGGCGTCGGGATCGGCTGCCACGCGATGGTGGCGCTGGACGGCCAGCACCGCGGCCGCCAGGTCGGGCTGACCCAGATGGGCGGCGAGGGCGCGCAGTGGTTCGGCATGGCGCCGTTCACCGACGACCGCCACCTCGTGCAGAACCTGGGCGACGGCACGTTCCACCACTCGGGCTCGCTGGCGATCCGCGCGGCCGTCGCCGCCGGCGTCACGATGACCTACAAGCTGCTCTACAACGACGCCGTCGCCATGACGGGCGGGCAGCGCGCCGAGGGCCGCATGGACGTCCCGGCGATCACCCGGCTGCTGGCCATCGAGGGCGTGCGCCGGATCGTGATCACGACCGACGAGCCGGAGAAGTACCGCGGCATCGCGATCGACCCGATCGCGAGCGTGCGCCACCGCGACCGGTTCGCCGAGACCGAGAAGGAGCTGGCTGCCCTCGACGGCGTCACCGTCCTGATCCACGACGACCGCTGCGCGGCCGAAGAGCGGCGACTGCGCAAGCGCGGCAAGCTGCCCACGCCGGCCGAGCGGGTCGTCGTGAACGAGCGGGTGTGCGAGGGCTGCGGCGACTGCGGCGACCAGTCCACCTGTCTGTCCGTGCAGCCCGTGGCCACCGAGTTCGGCCGCAAGACCCGCATCCACCAGGCGTCCTGCAACTCCGACTTCTCCTGCCTCAAGGGCGACTGCCCGTCGTTCCTGATGGTGGAGCCGGGCACCGTGGTTCGCCGCGAGATCCCTGCACTGCCGGTCACGCTGGTCGAACCGCACCGGCGCTACGACGGCACGTCCACGCTGCTGCGCATGCCCGGCATCGGCGGCACCGGCGTCGTCACCGTCTCGCAGATCCTGCAGATGGCCGCGCACCTCGACGGGTTCTTCGCGGCCGGGCTGGAGCAGGTCGGGCTCGCGCAGAAGGGTGGCCCGGTCGTCTCCGACATCCGGATCTCGACCAAGCCGCTCCCCGGCATCCTGCGGGCCTCGCGCGGCACCGCCGACGCGCTGATCGGCATGGACCTGGTCGGCGCCGCAGGGCCGGACTCGCTCGCCGTCGCTCGTCCCGGCCACACCGTCGCCGTCCTCAACACGGCGCTGGTGCCGACCGCGGCCATGGTCACCAACCGCGTGGTGCTGCCCGGCTCCACCGACGACGCGCTGGAGCGGATCGGGAACGCCACCCACGACGTCCTGCACGTCGACGCTCAGCAGATCGCCGAGTCCCTGTTCGGCGACCACATGCCGGCCAACGTGGTGCTGATCGGTGCCGCGTACCAGCACGGCGTGCTGCCGATGTCCGCCGACGCCATCGAGGACGCGATCCGGCTCAACGGCGCGGCCGTCGAGAACACGCTGACCGCGTTCCGCTGGGGGCGTGCGGCGGCTCTGGACGCGGCCGCCGTCGATGCTGCCCTGGCGACCCCGCAGCCGGCCGTCGTCGCGATCGACTCGACGTCGGCGGCGTTCGCCACGGACATCGCCGACGGCGAGCTGGCCGAGGTGCTCGCCACCCGCATCGCCGACCTCACCGGATATCAGGACCGCGGCTACGCCACGCGCTACGCCGAGGAGGTCCGGCGGGTCACCGCCATCGCCACCGACCGCGCCGGGCACGCCGCCGGCCAGGAGATCGGCGGCGCGTACGCCCGCGGCCTGCACAAGCTGATGGCGTACAAGGATGAGTACGAGGTGGCCCGCCTGCACCTCGACCCCGTCGAGGTGGGCCGCCGCGAGGCCGAGTACGGCCCCGACGCCCGCGTCTCCGTCATGCTGCACCCGCCGGCCCTGCGCGCCATGGGGATGCAGCGCAAGATCAAGATCGACGGCCGGGCGGCCGGCCCGATGTTCCGCGCGCTGCGCGCGGCGCGGAAGCTGCGCGGCACCCCGTTGGACGTGTTCGGCCGGGCGGAGGTCCGCGAGGTCGAGCGGGCGCTGATCGGGGAGTACCAGGCCGCGGTGCGCACGGCGCTCGCCGGCGGCACCGTCGAGCAGGTCGTCGACGTAGCCGAGACCGCCGACCTCGTCCGTGGCTACGAGGACATCAAGCTCGCCAACGTCGAGAAGTTCCGCACCCGCGTTGCAGAGCTCCTCGCCGGGGTGCAGTAGCCCGCGGTGGTTCGTTGATCAAGGGCAAAAGGTCGCCAGAAGATCTTGTTCAGCGACCTTTTGCCCTTGATCGACGACACCCGGCGACCGACCCTCAGCGCGTGATCCACTCCAGGTAGCTCGTGCCCTCGACCGGCCGGCCGCGGTACGTGCCGACGAACCGGCAACTGCCCGCGTAGCCGGCGCCGAGCCCGTAGGTGAAGTCGCCGTTCGCGATCGCGGAGACGTCGAGCAAGGGCGCGCCGTCGTCGTCCTGCACCGACCACGCGACGGCGGCGGGGACGCGCATCTCGTGCCCGTCCGGGGTGGTGAGCGGCTGGGTCGCCCAGTCGACGACGGTGTGGGTGAAGTCCCGGGTGTGCACGCTGGATCGCCCGTCGACGTGCCGCAGGTACACCGCTCGCAGGACGGGCAGGCCACCCGGCCCGAGCACCTCGCTGACCAGCGCCTGGGTCGAGTCGTCGAGGGTCAGGACGTGGTAGGCGAACGTGCGGAACGGGAGCGGCAGGTTCCGCGCCTGCGCGTACTCCCAGGTGCACAGCCCCGCTACCGGCACCGACCCGATCTCCCCGGCGTAGCGACAGAGCACGCTCCAGTGGTCGTAGACACCGGGGATGCGCGCGAAGTGCGAGACCGCCCGGGTCGGGGCGAGCTCGAGCGATGCGGAGAGCGCGGGCCGGTCGATCCGGACGGCGATCCGCCCGGCGGCGCGGTCGATGCGGAGCTGGTCGCCGAAGCGCAGGTGGGCGCCATCGGCGGAGAGATCGCAGTCGCGGGAGGCACTGAGCTGCGCGAACGAGTCGCCGTCCACGCCGGACCCCGTCAGCACCCACGCGGCGTCGGTCGCCGGGCCGGACAGCAGCGCGGGCGCCCCGAAGATCGGTGCGCGCGCCGTCCCGAGGATGACGATCACGTCGAGGAACCGGATCGGCTCCGGCAGCCCGGGCACCATCACGCCGTAGTGCACGATGTCGCCGGTGCCGCGCCGGGTCGGCACCGGCGTGAGCGGGTCGAACGGCTGCCCGTTCACGGTCGAGGTGCGGTTCACCAGGCCCAGTGCGGCCGCGTAGAGCGGGTTCACGGCAGCAGCACTCCCGGGTTGAGGACGCCGGCCGGGTCGAGCGCGCCTTTCGCGGCGGCCAGCGCGGCCGCGAAGGGACCGGGCCGCTGCCGGTCGTACCAGGGGCGGTGGTCGCGGCCGACGGCGTGGTGGTGGGTGATGGTCGCGCCGTGCCGGTCGAGCACGTCGGACACCGCGGCCTTCGCGGCGTCCCACTGCGCCACCGTGTCGCCCCAGCGGCCGGGGGCGTAGACGCCGTAGTAGGGCGCCGGGCCGTCTGGGTAGACGTGGGTGAACCGGCAGGTGACCAGCGCGCCGGAGAGCGCGGCGCGCGCGGCCGACCGGACGTCGGCGTCCAGCGCCGCGAAGCCCGACCACGTGCAGGCGGTCTCGAACGTCTCGGCGATCACGCTGCGCCGGGCGAGCGCGTCGCGCTGGTACGGCATGCGCAGGAACGCCGAGCGCCAGGAGCCGGCTGCATCGCCACCGACCTCGTCCCGCGAACGCTGTGACACGACGCTCCCGCCGCCGTCGCGGGCGATCTCCACCGCCCGTTCCAGCCACGGCGAGACGGGATGGTCGGCGGACTCGAACGCCAGCACCAGCAGCCCGCCGGCGACCGTCGTGCCCGCGGAGAGGAACGCCTCGGCGGCGTCGAGCAGCCGGCAATTCGACGGGTGCAACCCGGCCTGCGCGATCGCGCGGGTCGCCGCGACGGCCGCCGGCCACTCCTCGAACGCGATCGACGCGGTGATCTGCCAGCGCGGTCGCTCCTGCAGCCGCAGCCAGGCCTCGGTGATCACGCCGAGGGTGCCCTCCGAGCCGAGGAACAGCCGGTCGGGGGACGGGCCGGCACCCGATCCCGGGAGTCGGCGCGACTCACCGATGCCCGCCGGCGTGACCACGCGCAGCGATTCCGTCAGGTCGTCGATGTGCGTGTGCAGCGTGGCGAAGTGGCCGCCGGCGCGCGTCGCGAGCCAGCCGCCGAGCGTCGAGAAGGCGAACGACTGCGGGTAGTGCCGCAGCGTGAGCCCGTGCGGGCGCAGCTGCGCCTCCAGGTCGGGTCCGAGCACGCCGGCCTGGATCCGCGCCGCCCGGCTCTCGCGGTCGATCTCCAGCACCCGGTCGAGCCGGGTGAGGTCGAGCGTGACGGCGGGCCCGTCGAACCGCGGCTCGATCCCGCCGACGACGGAGCTGCCGCCGCCGTACGGGATCACGGCGACGCCGTCGCGGGAGGCCCAGTCGAGCACGTCGACGACGTCCTGCTCGTGGCGCGGGTACGCGACGAGATCGGGTACGTGATCGAGCCGGCCGGTCAGGTTGCGCACCACGTCGCGGAACGCCTTGCCGTGCGTGTGCCCGGCCCGGGTGACGGGATCGGTCGCGCACAGCGCGGCGAGCGCCTCCGGCGGGTGCACCCGCGGGGTGGGCAGGTCGAGATCGGCCGGATCCGGCGGTGGGTGGTCGGTGAGGTCGTGGCCGGGAAGCAGCGTCGCCGTCCGCTCGACCAGCGCGTCGGCCTCGGCGCCGGTGACGGCCTCCTCGGTGTTGCCCCAACCCCACCACGAGCGGCCCATCGCTACCCCCGAATCGAAGTGACTCGTGGGTAACTTAGCGGAATCCGCGGACCCTCGACAGCCAGTCCCGCAGCGATCGCCGCGGGCGGCGGAACGCCGCACAGCCGGTGAGGCCACACGCTCCGCAGTCCGATCCCGGCCGGAGATGCTCATGGAAGGACCGGGGGTGCCCGCACGCGCACAGCGGCCCGGTCCCCGCACCCGGTGCATCGCTGTCGTCCGGCGTGGTCATACCCGTACAGGTACCACGGGCGCCGGCTGGAGCACTGTCCTTCGCCCGACGCCGCCCGACGGTTCACCCTGCGGAGACGGGGTCGCCGGTGAGCCGGCCGCCCGGAGATCGTCAACAGGCTCGGTGAGCGTGCGCCGCTAAGCGGGCCCGTTGCGCAGCACCGCCCGCACGTCGGCCACGGACGGGCTCTCGTGATCGAACTCCGCCAGCCACCAGGTCGCCCCCGCCTGCGCGAAGGCGGGCACATCGGCGTCGGCCGGCAGCGCGACCGCGATGTCGTACGGGCCGGTGCGCCCCTCCCGCAGGGCGACCAGGGGCGCGATGGCCTCGGCCAGCTGGTCGGGCTTCGTCAGGTTGACCGGGAAGAACCCGTCGAGGTTCGCGGCCCGCCGCATCGGCTTGATCTTGCCGGGGTACCCCGCCGCCCACACCGGGATCCGCTCCACCGGAGTGGGCCGGAACGGGATCCCGTCGATCGTGAAGTGCGTGCCGGCGTGGTGCACCGGCTCGCCGGACCAGGCCGCCGCGAGGATCGCCAGCGACTCGTCGAGCATCTCGGCGCGCCGGCGGTCGTCGGTCTCCTCGCCGAAGGCGGAGTACTCGCTCCCGTACCGGTCGCTGCCCAGCCCGACGCCGAGCACGAGCCGCCCGCCGGAGAGCCGGTCGAGGGTGGCGGTCTCGCGCGCCACCTTGGCCGGACGGCGGCGGGCGAGCGGCATGACCATCGGCCCCAGCGCGACGGTGCTCGTGGCCTGCGCCATCGCGGCCATCACGATCCAGGGATCGGCCACCTCACGGCCGTGCCAGTGGACGTGGTCCCATACGAACACGCCGTCCCAGCCGGCCTCCTCGGCCTCGGCGGCGAGCCGGGTCAGGACGATCGGGTCGGCCAGCTCGTCGAACAGCGGCAACCACAGCGCGGAGTGCATCGGGTCACCAAAGCAGCTGCCGCCGCGCCGTGCACGTCGCTTCAGGGTTTCTTGTTCAGGGCGACCGCGGTGTCGCGGCTCAGTGCGATCCGCGGCGCCAGCACGCCGCAGCCCGCGGTGATCAGCGCGATCACGATCAGCAGCACCGCGGGGGCCCACGACCGCCCGCCGGCAGCCACCAGCAACGCGGTGGCGAGCAGCGGGACGAACCCGCTGACCACGGACGCGATGTTGGCCGACAGCGCGACGCCGCTGTAGCGCAGCTCGGCCGGGAACAGGTCGGTCAGCAGCACGCCCGACACCGCGTACGGCACCGACAGCAGCGCCACGGCCACCGTGATGCCGAGGATCACCAGCACCGGGACGGTCGTGTCGATCAGCCAGAACGCCGGGAACGCGATCACCGCCGACGCGAGGCCGCCGAGCAGCGTGATGCGCCCGGCGCCGTAGTGCTCGGCCAGCCGCCCGCCCGCGATCAGCACCCCGATCTCGGCGGCCGCGGCCACCAGCGTGCCGATCAGCAGGATCGACTGGTCGATGTGCAGGGTGCCCGTCCCGTAGCTGATCACGAACGTGGTGATCAGGTAGAAGCCGCCGATGCCGAGCATGGTCGAACCGGCGCCCACCAGCAGTTGCGGGAACGCGCGCACCACGACGTCGCGCACCGGGGCGGACGCGAGCTCGTCCTCGCGCAGCAGCTGCTCGAACAGCGGCGACTCCTCCACCTTGCGCCGCAGGTACACCGCGACGAGCAGCAGCGGGAACGCCGCGAGGAACGGCAGCCGCCAGCCCCACGCGTCGAAGCTCTCCTTCGGCAGCAGCGAGACGACGATGAACGCGCCCGACGACAGCAGCGTGCCGATCGGTGACCCGATCTGCGGCATCGCCGCGTAGCGACCGCGCCGCTCGATGGGCGCGTGCTCGACGGCGAGCGTCACGGCCCCGCCCCACTCGCCGCCGACCGCGATGCCCTGCAGGATGCGCAGCAGCGTCAGCATGATCGGCGCGGCGACGCCGATCGAGAAGTAGTCGGGGAGCAGCCCGATGACCCCGGTGACGATGCCGATCATCGTGACGGTGATCAGCAGGCAGGCGCGGCGGCCGATCCGGTCGCCGAGGTGCCCGAAGATCAGCGCGCCGATCGGGCGGGCCACGAACCCGGCGGCGAACGAGGCGAACGCGGCGACCGTCGCGACCGCGGGATCGCCGGTGACGAAGAACAGCTTGTTGAACACCAGCGAGGCCGCGGTGCCGTAGAGGAAGAAGTCGTACCACTCCAGCGCGGTGCCGACGAACGCCCCCATGGCGACGGTCCGCGCCTGCTTGTCGGAAACCGCGTTGTGGGCAGATGGGGTCATGCCGACTCCTCCAGTCCGAACGTTGCGGCGCCGTGGACGGCGCGCCCTTCGACGACGGTCGCGAGCACGTCGATCCCGCCGATCCGGTCGGCCGGCACGGCCGCCACGTCGTCGCCGAGCAGCACGAGATCGGCCCGCTTGCCCGGTGTGAGCGTGCCGCGCTCGTGCTCCTCGCCGGCGATCCAGGCGGTGTCGACGGTGTAGGCGCGCAGCGCGGTGAGCGCGTCGACCCGCTCGTCCGGGCCGATCACCGTGCCGCTCGCCGTGAGCCGCTGCACCATCGACTGCATACCCAGCAGCGGTGCGCCTGATGCCACCGGGCGATCGGAGCTTCCCGGCACCCGCAGACCGGCTCGCAGGAAGCTCGCGTGCCGGTACAGCCGGTCGACGCGATCCGGCCCGACCGCCGCGGCCATGGTGTCGCCGATCTCGGCCAGGAACCGCGCCTGCGGCACGGGCGTCACGCCGAGCGCGGCCATCCGCCCGACCTGCTCGGCCGACGTCACGGCGGCGTGCTCGATGCGGTGCCGGACATCCGGTCTGGGATGACGGGCCTGTGCCTGCGCGAACACGTCGAGGGCCAGATCGACGGCGCGGTCGCCGATCGCGTGCGCGGCCACCTGCCAGCCGGTGGCGTGGGCCGACACGATCAGCTCCCGCATCGCGTCCGGGTCGCTCTGGAAGTAGCCGTGGGAGTGCCGGTCGCAGAACGGCTCGACCATCGCCGCGGTGCGGGCGACCAGCGAACCGTCGAGGAAGATCTTGACGGCCCCGACGCGGACCATGGCGTCGCCGAAGCCGGTGCGCACGCCCAGGTCGAGACCGACGCCGCCGGCGTCGCTGTCGTGCCCGGCGAGGTCGTGCAGGGTGTCGGCCACCGGCATGAGCTGCACCCGTACGCGCAGGTCGCCGCGCTCGCGCGCCAGCTGATAGGCAGCGAGCTCGCGCGGGGAGCGGCCGACCCAGCCGCCGCCGATGCCGCACTCCGTGACGTGGGTGAGCCCTTCGGCGGCGTACACCGCCGACGCCGCGCCGATCGCACCGGCGAGCTCGTCGGTGGCGACCGGCACCAGCAGCGCGGTGGCGAGGTTCTGCGCCTGCTCCTCGAGGGTGCCGGTCGGGTCGCCGGCATCGTCGCGGACGACGACACCGCCCTCGGGGACCACGGCCGACCCGTCGAGCACGCCGATCTGCGCCAGCACCGGGCTGTTGACGGTGGTGACGTGTCCTGACCGGTGCTTGAGCAGCACCGGCCGGCCACCCGCCGCGCGATCCAGCTCCTGCCGGTGCGGGTGCCCGCCGATGGCCGTGTCGTCGTAGCCCGCGCCGATCACGAACGCGTCGGGCGCCAGCGTGGCGGCCCGCTCGGCGACCCGGTCGTAGAGCTGGGCCAGCGCGGTGAGGCCGCGCAGGTCGACCTCGGCGAGCGACTGCCCGAACCACGCCATGTGGTTGTGCGCGTCGCCGAAGCCCGGCACGAGCGCGGCGCCCTGCGCGTCGACCTCGACGTGGCCCCGCAGCCCGTCTTCGTCGAGCGCGACGATCCGGCCGTGGTGCACGGCGATGCTGTGCGCCGCCGGGTACGCGTCGTCGAGCGTACGGATCGCGGCGTTGCGGATGATCAGATCGACCTGCATGTCATCCCAGGTGGTGGAGTCGGGTCAGCGGCAGGACGGGCGAGTGGTGCAGGGCGATCTCGCGGCCGTCGGCCCGCACCGGCACGGGCCCCGGCTCCACCTCGACGGTCGGTGTGGCGGTGTTGTGCAGCATGTCTGCGCAGGTCAGGCCGCGGCTGTCGGAGATCGGTGAGTAGGTGCGCCCGCTCGGGAGCGCGGCGCGGGCGGCCGCGTCGTCGAGGCAGTGCCGCGCGACGAAGACGTGCGCGAGCCGGGCGGGTGCGCCGCCCTGCCCGCCGTAGAACGCGTGCATCCGGCGGGGCTGGGTGAGCCGCGTCGATCCCGACCCGGAGCCGGCCGCGCCCCACGCGACGAACCCGGACTTGATCACCAGCTCCGGCTGGGCGCCGAACCAGGCCGGGTTCCACAGCACGATGTCGGCGAGGCGACCCGGCGCGACGGTGCCGACGTGCGCCGCCAACCCGTGCGCGACGGCCGGGTTGATCGTCAGCTTGGCCAGGTAGCGCAGCACGCGGGCGTTGTTGGCGACGTCCGGGCCGGTCTCCCCGGCGAGGCCGGCCTGCACGTGCGCGAGCTGCCAGGTGCGGCGCGCGGTCTCGGCGACGCGGCCCATGCCCAGCGCGTCGGAGTTGACGATGCTGATCGCGCCCTGGTCGTGCAGCCAGTTCTCGGCGGAGATCGCGTGCTCGCGGATCCGGCTGGCCGCGATCGCGACGTCGCTCGGCACGTGCGGATGGCCGCGGTGCACCGTCATCGTCATGGGGCCCAGCTCCGCGATCGTCGACGGCGTGAGCGGCAGCGTGGGCGTGGTGGAGCTGGTGAGCACGTTGGGCCGGGAGACGATGGACAGCAGGTCAGGATGCCCGCCGCCGCCCTCCACGTGGTACGCGTGCACGGTGCGGCCGCCGACGGCGGCGAGGGTGTCGCCCAGGTAACCGGCCTCGTTGAGGGTGTCGGTGTGCAGCGCGACCGGCAGGTCGGCCGCCTCCGCGACGCCAAGACAGGTGTCGATCACCGGCGGGGTCGCACCCCAGTCCTCGTGGATCTTGAAGCCGCCGCATCCGGAGAGCACTGCCTCCTCCAGCAGCGCAGTCGACGTCGACGATCCGCGCGCCAGGAACGCGGCGTTGATCGGCACGCCCGACCAGCCGGCGATGAGCGTGTGCAGGTTGGTGCGCGGGTTCGCGCCGACGTCCCAGACCCCGCCGATGCCCATCCCGACGATCGTCGTGACACCCGACGAGAGCGCCGCGGGCACCAGATCGGCGTTGGACAGGTGCACGTGCGAGTCGACGATCCCCGGCGTCGCGAGCAGGCCCTCGCCGGTGATCATCGCGGTGTGCGCGTCGACCTCGAGCTCGACGCCGTCCAGCACGTCCGGGTTGCCGGCCCGCCCGACGCCGACGATCCGGCCGTCCTTGATCCCGATGTTGGTCTTGCGCACGCCCAGCACCGGGTCGAGGAGCACGACGCCCAGCACCACCATGTCGAGCGCCGACGCGCGATCGGCGGAGTTCGAGACGAGCGCGCCGTGGCGGGCCGTCTTGCCGCAGCCGCCGAGCAGTTCCTCGCCCGGCTCGGTGTCGTCGGCGTCGACCTCGATCCAGAGATCGGTGTCGGCGAGCCGGATCCGGTCGCCGGTGGTGGGGCCGTAGCGGCGGGCGTAGGAGGCACGGTCGATCGTCATGCCGTACCCCCGATCCGGACGATGCCGACCTCGCGCTCCGCGCCAGCATCGATCTTGAGTGCGGTGCCGGCCGGCACGTCGAGCCGGAAGCGACCAGCCGGGGCATGTACGCGCAGTGCCGGGTTCACCGCGTCGAGCGGGACGTGCGAGGACACCCAGATCGCGAGGTCGCCGGTGTTGTGCAGCGTGGCGGTGGCCCGCTCGCGGCCGGGCGCGAGCGCGACCTCGCCGGTGCCGGCCCGCACGGCGCCCGGCCCGTCGGCGGCCGGCGATCCGAACGGCGCGTCGACGTGCACGAGCACGCTGCCGTGCGGGAACAGCGCCTCCACCTGCAACGACGGCACTGCCGACGCGACGCCGTCGACGAGCTGGTCGGCCGGGACGACGGTCCGGGCGCGGGCGACGACCTCGGCGTAGGGCAGCCCGTCCCACGCCCATTCGCAGATCTCGTCGCAGACCAGCGCCACGGCCTCCGGCGCGCCGAGCCGGGATCCGCGGGCGAGTCGACGGCGCGCCAGCTCGGCGCCGCTGTGCAGGAGCAGCCGCTCCTGCTCACGGGGCGTGAGGTGCATCGGCACAGTGTCGGGTCCGATCACCGGTCGCGAAAGTTGAACCGCCACCACCCCGCACTGGCAGACTGACGCACGTGAACGGTCACGGCGAGACGGTGGTGGTCCTGACGGCCGACGGCGTCGGGGTGGTCCTGCATTCCGACGGCGGCTTGCCGGTGGTGCGGCACTGGGGTGCGGCACTGCCGGGGATGACGGCGGACGAGGCGGCGGCCCTGGTCGGTGCCGGGGTGCCGCTGCCGGGATCGAGCACGCCCGACGAGCCGGTCCGGGTCGCGGTGCTGCCGGAGCTCTCGGCGGGCTGGAGCGGGCGGCCGGGGCTGTCGGGCTCGCGCGCGGGGCAGGGCTGGTCCACGGCGTTCCGCGTGGAGTCGGTGCTGCTCGACGGCGCCCCCGTCACCGGGTTCGCCGAGGCGGGTGCGGCCACCGTCGTCTACGACGCCGTCGAACCCGACGTCGAGCTGCGGCTGCGGCTGGAGATCGAGCTGCTGCCGTCCGGCCTGGTGCGGGCCCGCGCGACCGTGACCAACGAGGGCGCCGAGCCGTACACGGTCGACGAGCTCGCCGTCGCCCTGCCCGTCCCCGCGTCGGCGGACGAGCTGCTCGACTTCGGCGGGCGGCACAACCAGGAGCGGGTACCGCAGCGCTCGACCTTCCGCACGGGCCTGCACCTGCGGGAGAACCGCCGCGGCCGCACCGGGCCCGACACCGCCTACGTGCTGCACGCCGGCGCCGCCGGATTCGGGTTCGCCCGCGGCGAGGTGCACGCCGTGCACACCGCGTGGAGCGGCAACCACGTCCACTACGCGGAACGGGTCGCGTCCGGCCCGAGCCTGCTCGGCGGCGGGGAGCTCCTGCTGTCCGGCGAGGTCCGGCTGGCGACCGGCGAGAGCTACACCAGTCCGTGGCTCTACGGCGCGCACGGCGACGGCCTCGACGCCGTCGCCGGCCGGTTCCACCGATTCCAGCGGGCGCGCTCGCGGCCCGTCGACACGAACCGGCCGGTCACGCTCAACGTGTGGGAGGCCGTCTACTTCGACCATGACCTGCCGCGGCTGCTCGACCTCGCCGATCGCGCGGCCGCGCTCGGCGTGGAGCGGTTCGTGCTCGACGACGGATGGTTCGGCAGCCGCCGCGACGACCGCTCCGGCCTGGGCGACTGGGTCGTCTCCAAGGACGTGTGGCCCGACGGGTTGAGCCCGCTGATCGACCGTGTGCGTGCGCTCGGCATGGAGTTCGGGCTGTGGTTCGAGCCGGAGATGGTCAACGTCGACTCCGACGTCGCCCGCGCCCACCCCGAGTGGATCATGGCCGCGCGGCCCGAGCTGCCGGTGCCGGCGCGGCGCCAGCAGGTGCTCAACATCGGCATCCCGGAGGCGTACGCGCACGTCCGCGACCAGATGCTGGCGCTGCTCGACGAGTACGACATCGGCTACATCAAGTGGGACCACAACCGCGATCTCGTCGAGGCCGGCAACCGCACCGACGGCGGGCGGCCCGGCCGTGCACGCCCAGACCCGCGCCTACTACCGGCTGGTCGACGAGCTGCGCGCCGCGCACCCGGCGCTGGAGATCGAGTCGTGCTCGTCGGGCGGGTTGCGGGTCGACCTGGAGGTGCTCGAGCGCACCGACCGCATCTGGGTCAGCGACAACATCGATCCGCACGACCGGCAGCGGATGCTGCGCTGGACCGCGCAGCTCGTGCCGCCGGAGTACCTGGGCTCGCACATCGCGTCCGGCCGCTCGCACACCACCGGCCGCGTGCACGATCTCGGCTTCCGCGCCGCCACCGCCGTCTTCGGGCACCTGGGCATCGAGTGGGACCTGGCGAAGGCCACCGACGCCGAGATCGCCGAGCTCGCGGAGTGGATCGCCTGGTACCGCGAGCACCGTGACCTGCTGCTCGGCGGCACCCTCGTGCGCATGGACGGCTACCCGGGCGTCGCCGTGCACGGCGTGGTGGCCCCCGACCGGTCGCGGGCGATCTTCGCCTTCGCCCCGGCCGACAGCCTCTACCCCGATCCAGTCCCGGCCCTGCGGCTGCGCGGGCTCGATCCCGAGCGGCGCTACCGGGTGCGGCCGGCCCTCGTCGGCGCCCCGCCGTCCGGGCTGCGCCCGCCGAGGTGGTGGGGCACGGCCGAGGAGGGCTACCCGGGTGCGGTGTTCACAGGGGCCGCACTGGAGCACGTCGGTGTGGCCGCCCCGATCGTCCACCCCGACCAGGCGATCCTGCTGCAGCTGACCGGTCTCTAGCGACGTCACACACCCAGCGCGTACCTCACACATGCTGCAGCATGTGTGAGGTCCACACACGGTGTGTGACGTCGTCAGGCCAGGCCGAGGGCTGCGCCGCTGCGCGGGTCCGTCCACACCGACCGGGTATCCACGTACGGGCGCAGCAGCTCCAGCAACGCCGGGTCGCCGTGCCCGGCCAGCGCGTGGGCGGTGATCCGGTACGCCACGCCGGCGACGAAGTCGGCCACCTGCACCCGTGCATCCGACCGCGACGGGACGAGCGTGAGCCCGGCGAGCGCGGGGAACGCGGTCCGCAGCGCCGCGATCCGCTCGTCGGAGAGCGTGGTCTGCCGGTCGTGCACCAGCTCGACGGGCCCGGCGGCGCTCCACCGGGCCACGGTGGCCCCGATCGCGGGCGGCAGCGGATCCAGCGGCGGGAACGGGGGCGGCGCCGCCAGTTCGTCGGCCCGCCGCTGGGCGACGGAGTCCGCGAGCGCTGGAGCCACGCGCCGCAGCACCTCCGTCGCCGTCGCCAGCTCGGCGGCGGTGCGTGCCCGCAGCACCGGTTCGGCAGCGACGAGGACGGCGGACGTGAGGGGCTCGCCGGGCACGATCTTGGTGAGCGTCTCGGCCAGCAGGAACGCCTTGTCGACGAGGTGGACGCTCGCATGACCCGCCATGCGCTCCAACGTCCACTCCAGGGCGCCGCGGTGCTTGGACCGCAGGAGGTGGTTGGCCTTGTACTCCTGGGCGGGTGACCGGATCCGCGCCCGCAGGTGCGCCACGACCTCCTCGGCCTCCGCGACGTCGAGATCGGTGCCGGCGTGCGCGAAGACCGCGGTGACCCCGCCGACGAGGTGCTCGCCCTCGTAGCCGGACTCGTCGCAGGCGATCACCCGGGGGGCCGGCACTTCGGCACCGTACCCGGGTGTGGCTGCGCGACCGGCGGGGAACGCCCCGGACATGCGTGTTCTCGTGACCGGTGCCTCCGGGTTCGTCGGCAGCCGACTCTGCCCTGCCCTGATCGACGCCGGACACGAGGTCCGGGCCATGACGCGGCGGCCGGAGTCGTACGACGGTGCGGGCGAGGCCGTGGCCGGCGACGTGCACGATCCCGACTCGCTCGCCACGGCCCTCGACGGCTGCGCGGCCGCGTACTACCTCGTGCACTCCCTCGACGACTCCGCGTTCGCCGAGCGGGACGCCGAGGCCGCGCGGGCCTTCGCGAAGGCGGCCGCTGACGCCGGGCTTGCGTCGCATCGTCTACCTGGGCGGACTCGGCGATGACCGCGACGATCTCTCCGAGCACCTGCGCAGCCGGCGCGAGGTGGAGCGGCTGCTCGGGGAGGCCGGAGTGCCGGTCACCGCGCTGCGGGCCGGCATCGTCGTCGGCCACGGCGGCATCTCGTGGGAGATGACGCGCCAGCTCGTCGAGCGCCTGCCGCTGATGGTCACCCCGCGCTGGGTCGACACGCGGACGCAGCCGATCGCGGTCGCCGATGCCGTCCGCTATCTCGTCGGCGTGCTGGAGCAGGAGGCAGCGGCCGGCCGCTCGTACGACATCGGCGGCCCCGAGGTGTTGACCTACGGCGAGATGATGCGCCGGGTCGCGACCATCGAGGGCCGCCGGTTGGGCGTGGTGCGGGTGCCACTCCTGTCGCCCGGGCTGTCGTCGCGCTGGCTGTCGCTGGTGACCGATGTCGACTCCGCCACCGGACGGTCGCTCGTCGAGTCGATGACCAACGAGGTGGTGGTGCGCGACGACGCCATCCGCGATCTCGTACCGTTCGAACCCATGGACTACGACCAGGCGGTGCTCGCCGCACTCGGGGAACGGGCACGGGCCGCGCGCGAGACGGCCGGATGACCGCGCCCGAAACGGGCGCCGTGCTCGCACGGCGCCGGCGCACCGTGGCCGCGACGGGCCTGGTGGGGGCCGCGCTGCTCGGCGCCGGGCTGACCGCCCCCGCCGGATCCGGTCGCTTCTACGGGCTCACCGCGGCCACCGCCGCGACCTACGTGGCCGGGTCGATGGCGTCCGGCCCGATCCGCCGAGGCAGCCGCCGGGTGCTCACACCGGCCGCGATCGGCGCGGGCGCGTTCGGCGTGTTCTACACGGGCGGGTTGGTGGCCCGCCGGATCCCGTTCGCCCGGCGGGCGATCTCGCGGATCCTCGGCTACGCGTCGCAGGGGATCGATCCGCTGGTGGTGGGCGTCGCCTTCGCCAACGGCGTCGCCGAGGAGATGTACTTCCGCGGCGCGGTCTACGACGCGGCCGGCGGGAAGCGCCCGCTGGTCACGTCCACCGTGGCGTACGTCGCGGCCACGACCGCGACCCGCAACCCGGCGCTGGTGTTCGCCTCCGTGCTGATGGGTGCGCTGTTCGCCGTCCAGCGGAAGGCGACGGGCGGGGTGCAGGCGCCGGCGATCACGCACCTCGTGTGGACGGTGCTGATGATGCGGTTCCTGCCCCCGCTGTTCGCCGAGGCACCGATCAGACCGGTGCCAGCTCTCGACCGGTCTCCATCAACGACTTGAGGCTCGACAGCAGCTGCGGCCAGCCCTGGCTGCAGGCGTCCCGCACGATGCTCTCGGCCGCGAAGCCGGAGTGGGTGACGGTCAGCTTGACCGAGCCGTCGGACTCCTCGATGTCGAAGCTGACGGTGGAGCGGGGCTCCTCCCGGGCCTGCGCGGCGAAATCGTCGCCCATGCCGGTCGAGGCCGCCCATTCCGGGGTGAACGTGTGCCAGGTGTACGCGAGGCGCTTCGGTGGCTCGTAGGCCACGACCTGCTGCTCGGGATGCGAGATGCGGGTCGTGCCTTCCGTCCACGTGACGGGGGCGCCGACCGTCCAGTCGGACTCGAGCGCGACTCCCCAATAGCGACGGGTGAACTCGGGCTCCACCAGTGCCTTGAACAGCTTCTCCGGCGTGGTGGCGATGTAGCTGACGTACACGAAGTCCGTGCTGGTCACGGGTTCCTCCAAGGCTGTCGTGAGATCGGCGAGGGCTTGTGCGCGGGCCCGGTCGTAGTGGCTGATCCAGCGGTCGGCGACGGCGTTGATCGGGGCGGCGTTGAGGAAGTGCAACTTCTCGCGGCCGCGCCGCGACGTGACGACGAGCTGCGCCGCCTCGAGCACCGCCAGGTGCTTGCTCACCGACTGGCGGGTCATGTCGAGCTCCCCGCACAGCTCGCCGAGCGTCTGGCCGTTGCGGGTGTTGAGGCTGTCGAGCAGACGGCGCCGGCCCGGATCGGCCAGCGCTCGGAACACATCGTCCATCTCGGCCTCCCATAGGCAACCGTTTGGCTGCATGTCGAGAATAGGCAGCCGTACGGCTGCATGTCAAGCAACGCGCTTGACGTCGGCAACACCCCGCTGTCGACTGCCGCCATGCGCACCGATGCCGACCTCGCCGCCGTCGACCCGTCCAACATCGAGTCCGCGAAGGGGTGGGACGGGCCCTCCGGCGCGGCATGGGTCGCGCACGCCGAGGCGCACGACCGGGCCGTGGCCCGCTACCTCGAACCGTTCCTGGCCGCCGCTGAGCTGCAGGCCGACCACCGCGTGCTGGACGTGGGCTGCGGCAACGGGCTGACCAGCATCGAGGCCGCCCGCCGCGCGCAGGCCGTCGTCGGCTGCGACCTCTCGACCGGCATGCTCGAGGTCGCCCGGCGCCGGGCTGCGGCGGCCGGCCTCACGAACGTCGAGTTCGTCCGCGCCGACGTGCAGGTCGCCGACCTCGGCAGCTTCGACCGGGTGATCAGCCGCAACGGCACGATGTTCTTCGGCGATCCGGCGGCCGCCTTCGCCAACCTCGCGCGGATGCTGCGGCCCGGCGGGCGGCTGATCATGCAGGTCTGGCAGTCATACGCCGAACAGGAGTGGCTGCGCACGTTCCGGGAGGTCGCCGGGCCGGTGCCGCCGCTGCCCACCGAGGGGCCGACACCGGTGTCGCTGAGCGACCCCGCCAAGATCGAGAGCCTGCTGACCGCGGCCGGCTTCGCGCGGCCCCGGATCGACGGGCAGGTCGAGCCGATGCTCCTCGGCGAGCTCGCGCAGGCCGAGGCCATGGCGCTCTCGATCGTCGGCGGCATGCTGGCCGACCTGGACCCCGACCGCCAGGCCGCCGCCGTCGCCGCGCTGCGCGCGTCGCTGGCCGAGCACGAGGGGCCCGACGGCGTCGCCTACCGCTCGGCCGCCTGGATCGTCACGGCCGAGCGGCCGGCCCCGCCGAGCTGATCGCGCCGGTTTTGGTGTTGATCAAGGGCAAAAGGTCGCCAGTTGATCTTCGCCAGCGACCTTTTGCCCTTGATCAACGCAACCTCCGGGTCGCCCAGGGCTGGTCACCCCGCCCGGCTCGGCAGCGGTGGCGCCGGGAGCGGGCCGATCGCCAGCTCCAGCGCGTCGGCCAGGTCGAGGAGGCGGTCCTCGCGGTCGATCGGGGCGATGAGCTGCGCCCCGACGGGCAGCCCGGCCGCGGTCTGCCCGGCGGGCGCGGCGAGTGCCGGCAGGTGCAGGGCGGTGGCCAGCGCAATCCGGTCGAACAGGTGGCTGTAGGGCAGTGACGCGCCGTCGACGTCGATGCTGCGCGTCGGCAGGGAGCCGTCCTGGGTGTGCGGGATCGCGGGCACTGCCGTGATCGGCGCCAGCACGGCGTCGTAGCGCTCGAACCACGCCCCGACCGCCCGCTGCATGCGCGCGCGCCGCCCGCGGGCCGCGACGATCGACTCCTCGTCGGCGGAGAAGTACACGGTGGCCGCGTCCTGGCGGTAGCGCGACGCGCCGGCGGCCACGGCGGCCAGCGCGGCGGGCCGTGCGGCCTCCAGTCGATCGCGCAGCCGTTCCGGGAAGCCGGCCGCGGTGATCGGGAAGAGCAGGGCGAAGTAGGTGTCCATCAGCTCGTCGACGTCGACGGGCGGCGCGGCGATCTCGACCGTGACCCCCTGCCCGCGCAGTGCGTCCGCCGCGGCCTCCAGGATCGCGTGCACCTCCGCGGCGAGCGGCAGCACGGGCTCGTCGAGCCACAGCGCCACCCGCAGCCCGGACGCCGGGGCGGGTGCGGTGGCGCGGCCGCCCAGCAGCTCCCACAGCAGCCGCAGGTCGCCGGCGTTGCGCGCCATCGGGCCGCCGACACCGAGATCGTCGTCGGCGGTGTACGGGGCGCCGGGCATGGGTGGGACGTGGCCGCGCAGGGACAGCCGGCCCCAGGTCGGCTTCAGTGCGAGCACCCCGCAGTTGCCGGCCGGCACCCGGAGGGAGCCGCCGATGTCGGACCCGACCTCCAGGCTGGTGACGCCGGTGGCGAGCGCGACCGCCGCGCCGCCGGACGATCCGCCGCTGGTGCGGTCCTGGTCGTACGGGTTGCGCGTGGTGCCGTAGACGTCGTTGAAGCTCTGGACGTCGGCGCACATGAACGGGGTGTTGGTCTTGGCCCACGGGACGGCGCCGGCCGCCCGCAGGATCGCGACGAGGTCGGCGTCGGGTGTCGCGGGATCGCGGCCGACGAGCTCCGGGTTGCCGGCGACCGCGGGCATGCCGGTGACGTCGTAGGCGTCCTTGATCGTGACGGGCAGGCCGGCGAGCGGGCCGAGTTCGGCGCCGGACGCGCGTGCCTGGTCGATCGCGGCAGCGGCCTCCCTGGCGCGGACGAGATCGGTGGCGACCACGGCCCCGAGCGCCGCCGTGGCCTCGGCGCGCGCAGCGGCCGCGTCGAGCAGTTCGCGGGCGGAGACCCGCCGGGCGGACAGATCGGCAAGCAGCTCGCGCGCGGTCGGCTCGGACATGATCGCCAGCCTCGTCCGCGCCGCCGCGAGCTGTCCAGCCCGCCTCCGGGCGGTTCTGTGATCGGTCTCGCGCTGCCGTGTGGACGGCGCCCGCGGCGGCCTCGATCGGCCGTCGCGTCCCCGCTCTGACCTGTGTAGAAACGCCGGTAGCCATTCTGATGGAATATCAAACCTGTACGTGACGGCGATCACACATTTTTGTCCACACGCTCGGCGAATGCGCGAGCACTCAGGCAAATGCCGAACAATCTTGTTATCTTGACTCCTCGTGACGGCAACGGAGGATTTGGGCATCGTCATCGGCCGTCCCGGCATCGCCGACGGGGTCGAGCTGCACCGGATCGCCACCGAGTCGCAGGTGCTCGACGTCAACACCCGCTACGCCTACCTGCTGTGGTGCCGCGACTTCGCCGACACCACCGTGGTCGCCCGCCGTGGCGACAACGTTGTCGGCTTCGTGTCCGGCTATCGCCGCCCCGAGCGCCCCGACGTGCTGTTCGTGTGGCAGGTCGCGGTCGACGCAGCCGCCCGCGGCGGCGGCGTGGCCGGTCGGATGCTCGACGAGCTGATCGCGCGGGTCCCCGACGTGACGACGCTGGAGACGACGGTCACCGACGACAACGCGGCGTCCCGGGCGATGTTCGCGGCGTTCGCGGCGCGGCACGGAGCGGAGATCGAGCGCACGGAGCTGTTCGGTAGCGACGTGCTCGGCAGTCAGCACGAACCAGAGATCCTCCACCGGATCTCTCCGATCGACCGAGGAATGGTGCAGAAATGACCGTGTTCGAAGACGTCGAATCGCAGGTCCGCAGTTACTGCCGGTCCTGGCCGGTGGTCTTCGACACCGCCGTGGGCTCGCGGATCACCGATGTCGACGGGAAGTCCTATTTGGACTTCTTCGCCGGTGCCGGTGCGCTCAACTACGGGCACAACCCGCCGGCGCTGAAGCAGCCGTTGCTCGACTACCTGACGCGCGACGGGATCACCCACGGCCTGGACATGTACACCACGGCCAAGGCGGAGTTCCTGACCACGTTCCAGGAGGTCGTGCTCGCGCCGCGCGGGCTCGACTACAAGGTGCAGTTCCCCGGTCCGACGGGCGCCAACACCGTGGAGTCGGCGCTCAAGCTCGCGCGCAAGATCACCGGCCGCGAGTCGATCATCAACTTCACCAACGCGTTCCACGGCATGACGCTGGGTGCGCTGTCGGTCACCGGCAACTCGATGAAGCGCGGCGGCGCCGGCATCCCGCTGGTGCACGCCACCCCGATGCCGTTCGACAACTACTTCGACGGCACCGTGCCGGACTTCCTGTGGCTGGACAAGATCCTCCAGGACTCCGGCAGCGGCCTCAACGAGCCCGCCGCCGTGATCGTGGAGACCGTGCAGGGCGAGGGCGGCCTCAACCCGGCCCGCATCGAGTGGCTGCAGGGTCTCGCCGCGCTGTGCAAGCGCCACGACATCCTGCTGATCTGCGACGACGTGCAGATGGGCGTCGGGCGCACCGGGCCGTTCTTCTCCTTCGAGATCGCCGGCATCCAGCCCGACATCGTCTGCCTGTCGAAGTCGATCTCCGGCTACGGGCTGCCGATGGCGCTCACCCTGATCAAGCCCGAGTACGACCAGTGGGGCCCCGGCGAGCACAACGGCACGTTCCGCGGCAACAACCCCGCCTTCGTGACGGCCACCGCTGCGCTGAACACGTTCTGGCGCGACGACGAGCTGGAGCGCAACACGCTCGCCAAGGGGGAGAAGGTGCACGCCGCGCTGGCCGAGCTGGCCGCTGCGTCGCAGACCGTCGAGCTGACCCCGAAGGGGCGCGGCCTGGCCCGCGGGCTGTCGTTCGAGCAGCCCGAGCTGGCCGCGAAGGTGTGTGCTGCCGCGTTCGAACGGGGACTCCTCATGGAGACCGCGGGACCGGACGATGAGGTGATGAAGATGCTGCCGGCACTGACGATCACCGACGCAGAGCTCGACGAAGGCCTCGCCATCGTGGGCGAGTCGCTCCGCGCCGTCACGGAGGGGGTGCGCTCGTGATCGTCCGCACCCTCGAGGAGATCACCGACACCGAGCGCGACATCAAGACCGAGAACTGGCGCAGCAAGCGGATCGTGCTGGCCGGCGACGGCGTCGGCTTCTCGGTGCACGAGACAGTGCTCGACGCCGGCTCGATCAACGACTTCTGGTACGCCAACCACATCGAGGCCGTCTTCATCACCGAGGGGGACGGCGAGCTGTACGACAAGGACAACGACCGGACCTACCGGCTCGGCCCCGGTTCGATCTACGTCCTGAACGGCAACGAGCGCCACCAGTTGCGTCCGCGCACGCGGATGACGACGGTGTGCGTGTTCAACCCGCCGGTCACCGGACGTGAGGTGCACGACGAGAACGGTGTGTATCCGCTGATCACCGAGGTCGTGCCGGATCCGGAGAGGGAGGCCTCATAGCTGTGTCCGAGCGGAAGGCGACGCTGGAGAGCCTCGTCGTCGGTGACGTGCTCAGGACCCAGGCGAAGGCCCACCACCGTGAGGCATTCCTTCGGTTCCTCGACGGCGAGATCAGCTACGGCGAGGTCGACGCGATGGCCGACCGGGTCGCGCGGGGCATGATCGCCGCCGGGGTGCGGCGCGGCGACCACGTCGCCGTCATGCTGCCCAACTGCCCCGAGATCGTGTACGTGATGTTCGCACTGGCCCGGATCGGTGCCGTCGCGGTGCCGATCAACACTGCGCACCGCGGCGAGCTGCTGCGCCACGTGCTGGTCAGCTCCGACTCCACGATGCTGATCATCGACGCCGGATACGTCGAGCGACTGGTGCCATTGGCGGGCGCGCTGCCCGGCGTGCGGCGGGTCGTGGTCCGGTCCGGCGCCGACGCCGACGGTGGTGACCTGCGCCCGCTCGGCGTCCCGGCCGTCGGGTGGTCGACGCTGCTCGACCACGGGGCCGACCCGGTGGACGCCGACATCGCGTTCTACGACCAGCAGGCGATCATGTTCACGTCGGGCACCACCGGGCCGTCCAAGGGCGCCATGTGCTCCCACGCGCTCGCACTGACGTGCGCGTGGGACTCGCTGGACTTCCTGGACCGGTGGGGCAAGACCATCTACTGCCCGCTGCCGCTGTTCCACGCCGCCGGGATGTGGGACGGGGTGCTGTCCGCGTTGCTGGGCGGCGGCTCGATCGCGGTCGTGGACCGCTTCCACGCCTCGACGTTCTGGGACGAGGTGCGCCACTTCGACGCCGCGGTCGCGATGAGCGTGTTCTCCATGATCCCGATCCTGATGAACCAGCCGCCCACCGCCCGCGACCTGGACCACCCGTTGGAGACCTTCTACATGGGCAAGTCCACGCTGGACCAGCCGCTGCGCGACCGGTTCGGCGTGCGCTCGGTGGAGACGTACACGAGCACCGAGGCAGGCATAGCCACCGGCAGCCCGTACGGGGAGTGGCGCCTCGGCTCCTGCGGCACGGCGCACGACGAGCGCTTCCACGTCGCCGTGGTGGACGAGCACGACCGCGAGGTCGGCGTCGGCGAGCCCGGCGAGCTCGTGCTGCGACCCAAGCAGCCGTTCGTGATCACGTCCGGCTACTACGGCAGTCCGGCCGCGACCGCGGAGGCCTTCCGCAACATGTGGTTCCACACCGGCGACCGGGTGTGGCGCGACGGCGACGGCTACTTCTTCTTCCTGGACCGCATGAAGGACGCGATCCGGCGCCGCGGCGAGAACATCTCGGCGTTCGACCTGGAGTCCGAGGTGAACCGGCACCCGGCGGTGCTCGAGTCGGCAGCCATCGGCGTGCCGTCCGAGCTGGAGGACGAGGACGTGAAGCTGGCCGTCGTCCTCCGCCCCGGTACGCACCTGGACGCCGAAGAGCTCATCGCGCACTGCGTGGAGACGCTGCCGCGCTACATGGTGCCGCGGTACATCGAGTTCCTCGACGAGCTGCCGCGGACGCCGACCGACAAGGTCGCCAAGTACCGGTTGCGCGCCCAGGGCCTCCACGGCATCACCGCGACGACCTGGGACCGTCAACGGGTGTTGCCCGGGGCACTGCCGACCGTGCCGCCCGGCCCGGCCGGTCCGGCGACGGCGGCGGGGTGAGGGCCGGTATGCACTGGGACGACACACCCGAGCAGGCCGCGTTCCGCGCCGAGGTGCGCGCGTTCGTCGCCGAGCACTTCCCCGCCGAGTACCGGCCCGACCCGGACGCCGAGCACAGCATGGAGCCCGAGGACGTCTGGGGCTACAACTGGCCGGTCGACCGAGTGAGCGACGATCCGGTCCGTCGCGCGGGGGCCCGGCGCTGGGCGGACGTGCTGGCCGAGCGCGGCTGGATCGTGCCGCACTGGCCGCGCGAGTACGGCGGCGCGGGGCTCTCCGCGATGGAGGAGTTCGTCCTCCACGAGGAGATGATGCGGGCAAAGGTGCCCACGGTGAACGGGATCGGCGCGTTCCTCCTCGGCCCGACCCTCATCGCGCACGGCACGCCGGAGCAGAAGGCCGAGCACCTGCCGCCGATCGCTCGCGGCGAGCGGACCTGGGCCCAGGGCTTCTCCGAGCCGGAGGCGGGATCGGACCTCGCCGGCCTGCGCACCCGGGCGGTGCGCGACGGTGACTCCTACGTCGTCGACGGTCAGAAGGTGTGGACCTCGCTCGGGCAGTACGCGGACTGGTTGTTCGTGCTCGTCCGCACCGACCCGGAGGCGGCGCGGCACAAGGGCATCACGTTCCTGCTGGTGGACGTGCAGACGCCGGGCGTCACCGTCCGGCCGATCACCGACATCCGCGGGGACACCCCGTTCGCCGAGGTCTTCTTCGACGGCGCACGGGTGCCGGTCGCCAACGCCGTCGGCGAGGAGCACCGCGGCTGGTACGTCGCGATGGACGCGCTCAGCTTCGAGCGCGCCGGCATCGGTGCGACGGTGAAGTACGAGCAGGCGCTGGCCCGGCTCGCCGAGCACGTCCGCGAGCACGGCGGCAGCGCGGTGCTGCGGCACGAGATCGCGCGGCGCTACACCGAGATGCGGGTGCTCTACAACCTCGCCCGCTACACCGTGTCGCGCCAGGCCGGTGGCGGAGTGCCGGGCTACGAGGCGTCGGTGAACCAGCTGTTCGGCGCGGAACTCGCGCAGCGGCTGGCGCGCACCGGCGCGAAGGCGTTCGGCCGCGACGCGCAGCTGTGGAGCCGCGACGACCCGCTCGCGGCGGACTTCGCGCACATGCGGTTCGACGCCGTGGCCGCCACCTTCCTCGGCGGCACGACGGAGATCCAGCGCAACGTGATCGCCACGCGCGGGCTGAAGCTGCCGCGGAAATGAGACTTCTGGAGATGGGGCACATGTACGAGACGCTGAACGTGAAGATCGAGGAACGGGTCGCCTGGCTGACCATCGACCGGCCGGACAAGCTCAACGCGCTGTCGCCGACCACGCTCCACGAGCTCCGCCGCTTCTGCACCGAGATCGACGACGATCCCGACGTGAACTGCGTCGTGCTGCGCGGCGCGGGCGAGCGCGCCTTCTGCGCGGGGATGGACCTCGACTGGTCGGAGTCGCTCACGAAGGCCGACCGCATCGAGCAGGGCCGGCTCGGCGAGAAGACGTTCTCGATGCTGGAGCGGCTGTCCGTCCCCGTGATCGCTGCGGTGCACGGCTACGCCGTCGGCGGCGGGCTGGAGCTGGCGCTCGCGGCGGACTTCATCGTCTGCGCCGACAACGCCAAGCTGGGCCTCGTCGAGATCACCCTGTCAGCGCGGCCGCCGTACCAGCCGAAGTTCATGGACGGCAAGGAGGACCCCGACCAGCCCGAGTTCGGCGGGTCGGCCCCCGGCTGGGGTGGGGTGAAGCGGCTGCCGCTGCGGATCGGCAAGGCCCGCGCCAAGGAGATGCTGTTCACCGGCGTGCGTCTGGACGCGCAGCGGGCCCACGAGTTCGGCCTGGTGAACAACGTGTTCCCGGCCGCCGAGTTCGACAAGGAGGTCGGCGAGCTGGCCACCCGGATCGCCGCGATGAACCGCTACAACCTGCGCCTGGTCAAGGAGCTGGTGGACGCCGGCTACGACTGGATCGAGCCGCACCCGAGCTGACCCGCCTGGCGGCGAAGCCGTTGGAGCGCAGCGATGCGACGAAGTCGCTCTGATCAGAAAGGGGCGCAACAATGCGTTTCTACCGAATCGACCACGTGGCGCAGCTCGTCCCGGATCTCGAGGCGCAGGCCGCGAAGCTGGAGCAGCTGTTCGGCTTCCGGCGCACGTCGACGTGGGACAACCCCGAGCAGGGCGTGCGCGGCGTGCGCTTCGCCGTGCCGGAGAGCTCGGGCCAGGACTGGGTGGTGCTCACCCCGTCCGGCGACGGCTCGCCGCTCCAGGCGCGGCTCGAGGAGCAGGGCGGGCGGCCCGGGTTCCACCACGTCGGCGTCGAGGTGCCCGACCTGGACGCCGTGCGCGCGGAGCTGGACAAGCGCGGCCTGGTCTACACCGACAGCGGGCACGGGTGGATCGAGGCGTCGCTGACCCCTCCCGAGCACGGCCCCGGCGTCCGGTTCCGGCTGCGCGGGCCGGGCGGCCTCGCGCTCGTGGGCGACGAGCACCCGGTCGCGGCCCAGGCAGCGACGGTGGACGGCCCGGTGCTGGGCATCGTCACCCTCGACCACATCTGCCAGGCGTTCCACGAGCGCGAGGAGCTCGCGCAGTGGTACGCCGACCTCCTCGGGTTCGTCCCGATCTGGAAGACCCCGATCGACGAGCTGCCCGACATGGCCGACGAGGTGCTCAACATCCCCGGCTCGTCGGTCTGCTGGGAGATCATCATGCCGCGCGGCGAGGACTCGTTCATCGACCGGTTCCTCGAGCGGAGCGGCACCTCCGTGCACCACGTGACGTTCCAGGTCGCCGACTGGGACGCGGCGCTCGCGGCGTGCGAGCACCACGGCACGCCGACGTTCGACCTCGAGGAGGGCGTCACCGACGGCGCGGCCTGGAAGCACATCTTCATCCATCCCAAGCACGCGGGCGGTGTGCTCGTGCAGCTGTTCTGGGAGGAGCGCCCCGGGGTGTGGGTGCGCTCGGACAAGATCCCGGTGGACGCCTAGTGGACCTCACCCTCACCCCCGACCAGCAGCTGGTCCAGAGCACCGCGCGGGACTTCCTGAGCGCCCGTGCCGGCGCCGACGGCCTGTGGAAGGAGATCGTCGAGCTCGGCTGGACGGGCCTGGCGTTCCCTGAGACCTACGGCGGCGTCGGCGAGGGATTCCTCGAGCTGTGCCTGGTGATCGAGGAGTTCGGCCGCGCGCGGGTGGCGAGCCCGTTCGCGGCGACCGTCGCCTGCTGCGGCATGCCGATCCTGGCGCACGGCACCGAGGCGCAGCGCGCCGAGTGGCTCGCCGCGATCGCCGACGGCCGGGTGCTCACCCACGCCGACGGTGTCGTCGTGAAGGGTGGTGTCGTCGTGAACGGCGGGGCCCTGCACGGGACGGCGATGTACGTGCCGCACGCCGACGCCGCCGACGCGCTGCTCGTGGCGGCGCAGGACGGCGACCGTGCGATCACCGTGCTCATCGACGCCGCCGCGCCAGGGGTCTCGCACGAGCGGCTGGACGTCATCGGCGACCCGTCGTTCCGCGTGCGATTCGACGCCGTCGCGATCGCCGGCGATCGCGTGCTCGACGGCGCCGCCGAGGCGATCACCGCGTACGGCACGGCCGCGCTGTGCGCCGAGATGGTCGGCGGCGCGCAGGCGGTGCTGGACATGACCGTCGGCTTCGCCGCGCAACGTGAGCAGTTCGGCACCCCGATCGGCACGTTCCAGGCGGTGCAGCACCACTGCGCGAACATGGCGATCGACGTGCTCGGCGCGCGCTTGTCGGCGTACGAGGCGATCTGGCGGCTCGCGTCAGGGCACGACGCGACGCTGGAGCTGTCGCTGGCCAAGTCCTGGGTGTCGGACGCCTACGAGCGCGTGTGCGCGCTGGCGCACCAGGTGCACGGCGCCATCGGTTTCACCGGCGAGCACGACCTGCACCGCTACACGCGCCACGCGACCGCCACCGCGCTCGCCTTCGGCGACGCGGACGAGCACACCGAGCGCGTCGCCGGCGCGATCGGGCTCTGACGGCCGGTCAGTGCGGCAGCGCGTCGAAGGGCAGCAGCTCGGGGCGCTTGGGTGCGAACCCGTCACCGGTGCTGTGCCCCTGCAGGCGGCGCGCGACGAACGGCAGGACCCACTCCCGCAGCCAGCGCAGGTCCTCCTGCTGGCGGGCGAGCCACGGGACCGGCTCGGCCACCGGCAGCGGCGTGCGCCAGTCGTCGGTGATGGGCTCACCGAGCGTCTCCAGCGTGCGCAGGGCCACCCGGCGGTGCCCGTCGGCGCGCAGGTGCAGCCGGTCGGGGCCCCAGGTGCGCGGATCGCCCAGCGGGGCCATGCCCCACAGGTCGACGACGGTGGCTCCGTGGCGCTCCGCGCTGGCGCGGATCAGCTCGTTGTAGCAGGCGATCCGGCCGCGCAGCCTGCGGATCAGCGGGTGCATGCGGCCCAGGTCGAAGCCGGTGAAGGTGAGCACCGTGGCACCGGTGGCGACCACTCGCTCGAGCGCGGCGTCGAAGCGGGCCGCCAGCTCGTCGGGATCGCACGACGGCCGGATGATGTCGTTGCCGCCGGCGCAGAACGTGATGAGGTCGGGTCGCAGCTGCTCCGCGATCGGCAGCTGGTCGTCGACGATCTGGTCGAGCAGCTTCCCGCGCACGGCGAGGTTCGCGTACCGGAAGCCGGGTACGTCCACGGCCAGCTGCTCGGCCACGCGGTCGGCCCAGCCGCGCGGGGTGCCGTCGGGTCGGAAGTCGTCGAGGCCTTCGGTGAAGCTGTCCCCGAGCGCGACGAAACTGTTCCAGTCACCCACCGCGCACACCTTCCGTTCACCTGCCGCACACCGCACGTCCCCCTGGGGATCCCACCAATATCACCCGGCGGGCGTGATCCGCGCCAGTCGTATTGGCCACCCGGGCCGGAGATAGGGCACCCTTTCCTCATGGCGGAGACCCGTTCGGCAGAGCCGGACTCGCTACGGGCGATCCTCGGTGGCCGAGGCGGCGCCATCGACGCCACGCTCCCCGTCGCGGCGTTCGTGCTCGGCCTGGTGATCGCTCAGCTCGTGGCCCTGCCCGATCCGCAGCCGGTGTACTGGGCGGGCGGATTCGCGGTGGCGGTCGCCGCCGTCGTCGCCGGCGTGCGGTTGGCGCAGCGCCGCAGGCCGCGGTCCGTGGTGCTGGGACTGCTGGGCGTGGTCGTGGCCGCCGCCATCGCGTTCTACACCGGACGGGCGATCGACTTCTTCCTGCCGCAGATCATCCTCAACGCGGGCAGCGCGCTGGCCTGGGCCGTGTCGATCGTGATCCGGTGGCCGTTGCTCGGCGTGATCGTCGGTGGGCTGCTCGGCCAGCGCACCCGCTGGCGGCAGGACCCGCACCTGCTCGCCGGGTACCAGCGGGCGAGCTGGGCATGGGTCGGGCAGTACCTCGTGCGCCTCGCCGTCTTCATCCCGCTCTACCTGGCCGACGCCCAGGTCGCGCTCGGCATCACGCGGCTCGCTCTGACCTGGCCGCTCGTCGCCGTCTGCGTCGCGGTCTCGTGGCCGCTGCTGCGCTCGGCGCTGCCGGAGGGTCACCCCGGCATCCGGCACCCGGTCGTACCGGGCTAAGTTCGGGGGCTGAGGGTGAGTGTGCTCACCATCGGTGATCGTTCTGCAACGATCAAGGGTTGCGGTTCGCTGTACCTGGTGAGAACCCACCCCGCGATCGACTCTGCCGGGACCGAGCACCAGGAGCCATGGGACACCCCACCACCGTCATGCCGCCACGCAACCCGCGCACCCAGAACCCGCCGCAGCCGCCGCCGGCCGACCCGGCCACCACGGCGCCCGTCGCGCCTGCCCCCGACCTGACGATCAGCAAGGTCTTCGCGGTCGCCGGTGCCGGCGCCACCAGCGCGGTGCTCGGATCGCTCTTCGGTGTGGCCGGCACCGTCCTCGGTGCAGCCATCGGTGCAGTGCTCACCACCGTCGCCACCTCGCTCTACCAGCGCTCCCTCGAACGCGCCCGCTCGGCCGTCACCTCCCGGATCCGGCCGCAGGCCCGGAGCACCGACGAGCTCGACACCGTCATCATGGCGCCGCCTGTGCGACCCGGCGAGCAGCCCACCGAGCTGATTGCCCCCGCCGACGTGCCCGGCCGATCGCGGCGCCGCATCGTCGGCTACGTGCTGGCCACCGTGATCGGCTTCGGGATCGCGCTGGGCGTGGTCACCGGCGTCGAGGCGCTGAAGGGTTCCACGCTGCTGCGCGGCGAGACCGGCACGTCCGTCGGCAGAGTCCTGCAGGGCCCGCACGGGTCGCCCACCCCCACCGCGGACCCGTCCGACTCGGACGGCGATGGCGACGGGGGCAAGACGCAGTACGACCACAACTCCGAGAACGACACCGACGCGCCGACCACCGAGCCCACCCGCTCCGGCCAGCCCACCTCGGGCACACCGAAGCCCAGCGCCACGCCGTCGACGCAGCCGACCGGTGGCCTCGGTGGCCTGCTTGATGGGGGTTCGAACGGTGGCTCCAACGGGACCGGCAGCTCGGACCAGGGCGGCAACGGGTAGGAACGCGCCATGCGCGTTCTCCTGACCGGCGCCGCCGGGTTCATCGGCTCCCACATCTCCGAACAGCTGCGGGCTGCCGGCCACGAGGTCGTCGGGCTCGACCTGCTGCTGCCCCAGGCACACGGTGCCGGGGCGATCGCGCCGCCCGGTGTCGTCGTCGGTGACGTGCGGGACGCCGATCTCGTCGCTCGCCTGCTGGACGGCGTCGACGCCGTCTGCCACCAAGCCGCGATGGTCGGCCACGGCGTCTCGCCGGCGGACGCGCCCGACTACGCGGCGCACAACGTCGTCGGCACCGCGGTGCTGCTCGCGGCGATGCATGCCACCGCCGTGCAGCGGTTCGTGCTCGCCGGTTCGATGGTCGTCTACGGCGAGGGCCGCTACTCGTGCGCCGAGCACGGCGTGGTGCGACCCGGTCCGCGCGCGGTCGCCGACCTCGACGCCGGCCGCTACGAGCCGCGCTGCCCGGCGTGCGGACGGGATCTCGTCCCGGGCCTGGTCGGCGAGGACGCGCCGATGGACCCGCGCAGCACCTACGCCGTCACCAAGCTGACCCAGGAGCAGCTCGCCGCGACCTGGACCCGGCAGACCGGCGGCACCGTGTGGTCGCTGCGCTACCACAACGTCTACGGCCCGTGGATGCCTCGCGACACCCCGTACGCGGGGGTGGCGTCGATCTTCCGGTCGGCGCTGGAGCGCGGCGCGGCGCCCCGGGTGATGGAGGACGGCGCGCAGCGGCGCGACTTCGTGCACGTCACCGATGTCGCCGCGGCGAACGTGCTGGCACTGACTGCGGCGCCGGCCGGGTTCGCCGCCGTCAACGTGTGCTCGGGTGAGCCGCACACCGTCGGCGACCTCGCCGCCACCCTCGCCGCAGCCATGGGCGGGCCGGCGCCGGAGATCGTCGGCGGGGCGCGGGCCGGGGACGTGCGGCACGTCGTGGCCGATCCGGCGCTGGCACGGAAGGCGCTGGGATTCGCGGCGGAGATCGGCTTCGCCGAGGGCGTGGCGAGGTTCGCGACGGACCCGTTGCGGTAAGTGCGTTGATCAAGGGCAAATGGTCGTTGTTCGATCTTCGTCGACGACCTTCTGCCCGTGATCGACGAACCGACGTCATCGAACGGTAAGGCCGTTCGGCCGAATGCGATGCCTGATCTGTACGACGATCACGAACGTGCCCGAGATCGTCCTGCCCTGCCTCGACGAGGCCGAGGCGCTACCTGTCGTGCTGGCCGAGCTGCCCGCCGGGTGGCCGGTGATCGTCGTCGACAACGGCTCGACCGATGCCACCGCGGCCGTCGCCGCCGCGCTCGGCGCGCGCGTCGTGCACGAGCCCCGGCGCGGCTACGGCGCGGCCGTGCACGCCGGGCTGCTGGCGGCGCGCAGCGAGCTGGTCGCCGTCCTCGACGGGGACGGGTCGCTCGATCCGGCCGTCCTCGAGCCACTGGCCGCTGCCGTGCTGGCGGGCGCCGATCTCGCCGTCGGGCGCCGGGTGCCGGTCGCTCCCGGTGTGTGGCCGTGGCACGCGCGCACGGGGAACGCGCTGATCGCGGCGCTGCTGCGGCGGCGGGGCATGCCCGTGCACGACATCGCGCCGGTCCGGGTCGCGCGGCGGCAGGCGCTGCTCGATCTCGGCCTCACCGACCGCGGCTTCGGCTATCCCCTCGAACTCCTGCTGCGCGCGGGAGCGGCCGGTTGGTCGATCCACGAGATCGACGTGGCGTACCGGCCGCGGGCGGGTGGCCGCTCGAAGGTGTCGGGGTCGGTGCGCGGCACGGTCCGCGCGGCCACCGCGATGGTGGGGCTGCTGCGGTGACCGACCCGTTCGCGCTGATCGTGCTGGCGAAGGCGCCGGTGCCGGGTCGGGTGAAGACCCGATTGTGCCCGCCCGCCACGCCCGCGCAGGCCGCCGACCTGGCCGCGGCCGCCCTGCTCGACACCCTGGCCGCGACGGCCGCGGCGCCGTCGGCCCGGACCATCGTCGCGCTCGCCGGCCGGATCGCCGACGGCGCCCGCGCCGCCGAAGTGCGGACCGCGACCACCGGCGCCCACGTGATCGCACAACGCGGCGTCGGTCTCGGCACGCGGATCGCCGCCGCCCACGCCGACACAGCCGTGCTGTTGCCCGGCCTCGCGAGCCTGCAGGTCGGCATGGACACACCGCAGATCGACGCGGCGCTGCTCGCCGACTGCGCGGCCCGGCTCGCGCACGCCGACGCCGTCCTCGGCCCCGCCGCCGACGGGGGCTGGTGGCTGCTCGGGCTGCGCGACCCGCGCGCGGCCGCCCTGATCGCCGACGTCCCGACCTCGCGGCCCGACACCGGCGCAGCCACCCTCCGTGCGCTGCGGGACGGCGGGCTGCGCGTGGCGACGGCACCGCAGCTGCGCGACGTCGACACCGTCGCCGACGCCGTCGAGGTGGCGCGGCTCGCGCCGCACACCGCGTTCGCCGCCGCGGTCCAGCAGCTCGCGGCCGTCCCCGCCCGATGATCGACACGATCGCAGCGTTCGACGCGCCACTGTCCGGCGTGCCGACCCGGCTGGTGCGCAGCGACGGAGCGGAGTTGGTGCTGCCGGTCGCGCGGTGGCGTGCCCGTGCCGACCACGAGGACGCGTGGCTCCTCGATCGCTGTTCCGGACCCGTACTGGATCT
Organism: uncultured Actinomycetota bacterium; assembly: GCA_963727745.1. Lineage (GTDB taxonomy): Bacteria > Actinomycetota > Actinomycetes > Mycobacteriales > Pseudonocardiaceae > Pseudonocardia. The sequence continues at coordinate 105,048 of CAVSHL010000009.1, read as the reverse complement.
CGGCTGCGGCCCGGGGCGCCTCGTCGCGGCGCTGGCCGAGCGCGGTGTGCTCGCCATCGGGATCGACGACTCGCCCGTCGCGGCGCAGCTGTGCCCCACCGACGTGCTGCGCCGCGATCTGTTCGACCCGTTGCCGGGAGAGGGCCGCTGGGCGCACGTCCTGCTCGCCGACGGCAACATCGGCATCGGCGGCGATCCCCGCCACCTGCTCGGCCGGATCGTCGGCCTGCTGCGGCCCGGCGGCTCCGCGCTCGTCGAGGCCGACCCGACACCGGACGCCGACTGGCGCGGCACCGTTCGCCTGCACACATCCGGCGGGGCGGGCCCGGAAATCCCGTGGGCGGTGGTCGGGCTCCGCGCGCTGACGCGGCTGGCCGTCGACGTCGGCCTGCTCGTGACGGCGACCCGCGCCGGTGACCGGGTCTTCGCCGAGCTGGCCCGTGCCTGACGGTCAGGCGAGCGGCAGCGCGACCTCGACCCGACAACCCGCGCCCGCGTTCCGCAGCGTCACCGTGCCGCCCTGGGCCTCGGTGAGCGCCCGCGCGATCGCGAGGCCCAACCCGGCACCGGCCTGCGCGCCCGGGGTGCGGGCGCGCTCACCGCGGTAGCCGGGCACGAACACCAGCTGCAGCTCCGATTCCGGGATACCGCCGCACCCGTCCTGCACGGCGAGGACGGCCGACCCGCCGTCGACGGTGGCCGACAGTGTGATCGTGGCTCCCGGCGTCGAGTAGACGACGGCGTTGACCAGCACGTTCCGCAGCACGCGCGTCAGTTCGGCATCACTCGCCAGCACCGTCGGCCATCGCTCCGGTGCCACGGCGTCGATCGTGACGCCGGCCTGCTGGGCGGCCGCGGAGATGGCCGCGACGGCGTCGGAGGCCACCTCGCCCAGCGCCAGCCGGTCGACCCGCAGCCGCAGGCCCGGCGCGGTCGCGCGGGACAGCTGGAACACCTCGTCCACCATGTCGCCCAGTCGGACGGTCTCGGCGTTGATCCGCAGCAGGTAGTCCTTCACCTCGTCCGGCTCGTGGACGATGCCGTCGGTCAGCGCGTCGGTCATAGCCCGCACCGCCGCCAGCGGGGAGCGCAGATCGTGGCTCAACCCGGCGACGAGTTCCCGGCGGGCCGCCTCCGCCTCCCGCTGCCACAGCATGTCCCGCGCGATGCGCCGGCCCAGCAGCAGCCCGGCCGGCACCGTCACCACCGCGACGGCAGCCACCACCACGAGCGTGCCGGCCAGCTGCGGGGTGTACATGAACCCGCTCACGCCGACCACGCCGACCAGCGCGGCGACCAGCGGCACCAGCACCAGCGCCGCCATGACGGTCGTGATGGACGTCGACCGCAACCGGTAGACGACGAACGCGCCCAGCAATGCCGCCGGCAGGGCGAACAGCAGCGCCAGCGGCGCCGCCATCACGATGTCGGTCACGATCCGACCGGGTCGTACCGGTAGCCCGTGCCCCAGATCGTCGCGACCCGGCGCGGTTTCGTGGGGTCCTGCTCGATCTTCTCCCGCAACCGCCGCACGTGGACGGTGACGGTCGACTGGTCGCCGAAGTCCCAGCCCCACACGAGTTTCAGCAGCTCGCTGCGGGTGAAGGCGTGGCCGGGATGGCGCATGAGGTAGGCCAGCAGGTCGAACTCGCGGGTGGTGAGGGTGAGCGCCGCGCCGTCGAGGGTGGCCGACCGGGCCGCCGGATCCACCCGCAGTCCGCCGTCGACGAGCACCCCCGCGTCCGGCCCGCCCGGCTGCGCGCGCCGCAGCACCAGCCCGATGCGCAGCACCAGCTCGCGCGGGCTGAACGGCTTGGTCACGTAGTCGTCGGCGCCCAGCTCCAGCCCGAGCACGCGATCGGACTCCTCGCCGAGCGCCGTCAGCATCACGATCGGCACCTCGTCACCGGCCGAGCGCAGCTCGCGGCACACGTCGAGGCCACCGGTCCCGGGCAGCATCAGGTCCAGCACCAGCGCGTCGGGGCGGCGCTCCCGCACCGCCCGCAGCCCGGACGGGCCGTCGGCGGCCAGGTCGACGGTGTGGCCGGCGTCGACGAGGTAGCGCCCGACGACGTCGCGGACCGTCGCGTCGTCGTCGACCACCAGCACCCGTGCCATGTGTCGAGAGTAGTGAACGCGCGTACCGGCAAGGCCTTACGAAGTTCTCACCGAACCGGCGGAAGTGGTCCGCTCGGCGTCCGTCCGGCCTAGCGTCGCCGACCGTGATCCGCTTCCTCCCACGGTTCCGCAGCCCGCTGCGCGGTCCGTGGCTGACCTCGGTGTTCGCCGCTGTGCTCCTCGTCTGCCTGCCGATCGTGATCGTGACCGGCATCCTCGACTACCTGGCGTACGGGCCCGGCCAGTCCATCCCCGGCGACGTCGGGTTGCTGGCCCTGCCCGGCATCGAGTGGCCGACGCGACCGGCGTGGCTCTTCCGGGTCACGCAGGGCCTGCACGTCTTCCTCGGGATCGTGCTGGTGCCGGTCGTGCTGGCGAAGCTGTGGTCGGTGCTACCGCGGCTGTTCGCGTGGCCGCCGGCGACGTCGGTGCGGCACGCGATCGAGCGCGGCACGCTCCTGCTGCTCGTCGGCAGCATCCTGTTCGAGATCGCCACCGGGCTGCTCAACATCCAGTACGACTACGCGTTCGGCTTCGACTTCTACCTCGGCCACTACATCGGTGCCTGGGTGTTCATCGGAGCGTTCGTGGCGCACGTCGCGCTGAAGCTGCCGATCATGGTTCGCAGTCTGCGGGGTCGCCCCGTGGAATCCGAACTCGTCGCGCCCGATCCCGATCCACCCACGATGAGCCGGCGCGGTGCGTTGGCGCTGGTCGGCGGCGGTGTCGGACTGCTCGGAGTGATCGCCGCCGGGCAGGTGCTCGACGGGCCGGCGCGGGCGCTGGCGTTCCTGCTGCCGCGCGGTCGGGTCGTCGGGGAGGGCGCGAACGCGTTCCCGATCAACCGCACGGCCGCGGCCGCCGGCATCGTCGTCGACGAGAGCTGGCGGCTGGTGCTGGGCGGCACCCGCTCGTTCACCCGCGCCGAGCTGGCCGCGCTGCCGCAGCACACCGCTTCGCTGCCGATCGCGTGCGTGGAGGGCTGGTCCACGCAGCAGACGTGGACGGGCGTGCGGCTGGCCGATCTCGCCGCGCTGGCCGGGGTGCCCGCGCCCGCGACGGCGTTCGTCGACTCGGCCGACCCCGGCCCGTTCGGCCGCGCGACGCTCTACGGCGGCCAGGTCACCGATCCCGACTCGCTGCTCGCGCTGCAGGTCAACGGGGCCGACCTCAGCCTCGACCACGGCTTCCCGGCGCGGATCGTCGTGCCGGCGCTGCCCGGGGTGCACTGCACGAAGTGGGTCCGCTCGATCGAGTTCCGGGAGGCCTGATGTCCGGCCGTTGGCAGTACGTACCGCTCCTGTTCTGCGTGGCACTCGGGCTCTACGCGGTGTCGTTCTGGCTCGGCAACCCGTCGCTGGTCCGACTGCTCGTGTGGTTCGTGGGCGCGGCGGTGCTGCACGACCTGGTGCTGTTCCCGCTCTACTCGGCAGCCGATCGCGGGCTGGCCAGGCTGCCGGTGCGCCTGCGCAACCACGTGCGGGTGCCGGCGCTCGGGGCGGGCCTGACGTTCCTGGTGTTCCTGCCGGGGATCGTGCGGCAGGGGACGGACACGAACCTTGCGGCGACCGGTCTGGACCAAGAGCCGTTCCTGGGCCGGTGGGCCTTGCTCACGGTGGCGTTGTTCGCAGCCTCGGCGACGGTCTACGTACTGCGGACGTTGATCAAGGGCAAAAGGTCGCTTTCGAAGATCGACTAGCAACCTTTTGCCCTTGATCAACGCCAACTGCCGGGCACACTGCACCGGTGATGCGCGTCGAGCCCGTCGGGCTGCGGGTGGGGCTCGCGGCCTCGGCCGTCGTCGTCGGGGTGATCTCCGCGCTCGTCGATCCCGGACGTCCGGCGGAGCTGGCGTGGCTCGCGGTGGCGGTCGCGGTGGTGGTCGCCGGCATGTGGACGGCCTGGCTGCCCAGCCCGGTGCTCGCCGTCGCGGTCGCCGTGCCCGCCGTGCTGGCCGTCCGCACCGGCCAGCTCGAGCAGGTGCTGTTCCTCTGCGCGCTCCTGGGGCTCGCCGTCGCGTGGTTCGAGACCTCACAGGTCCGCGCGGTGCTCGCCGGACTGGCGTGCGCAGCGGCCCCCGCCGTCGCGTTCGTGCTGCTGCCGCCGCGGGAGTCGTTCGGCGTCTTCAGCTGGATGCTGGGGATCGGGTTCGCGCTGGTCACCGGGCGCCTGGTGCGCCGGCAGGTCGAGCTCACCGAGCGCCTGCAGGCGGCCCAGCGCGAGCTCGCCGCCGTCGCGGTCGCGGAGGAGCGCCGCCGCATCGCCCGTGACGTCCACGACCTCGTCGGGCACGGGCTGGCCGCGGTGCTGCTGCACCTCACCGGCGCCCGGCACGTGCTCCACCGCGATCCCGACGCCGCCGACGAGGCGCTCGCCGAGGCCGAGACCGCGGGCCGGCGCAGCATGGCCGAGCTGCGGTCGGTGATGGCGCTGCTGCGAGCCTCCGACGACTCCGGCACCGACGCCCCGGTACCGGGGCTCGTCGACGTCGTCCGCCTGGCCGCTGACGTGGAGCTCGCCGTCGAGGGCGACCTGGACGCGCCCGAACCGGCCGTCGGACTCGCTGCCTACCGCATCGTCGCCGAGGCACTCACCAACGCGCGCCGGCACGCGCCGCAGGCGCGGACGCACGTCCGGATCTCCGTCACCACCGAGACGTTGATCGTCGACGTGACCAGCGTCGGAGCAGTCGAACCCGCCCGCGACGACCGACCCCGCTACGGTCTCGTCGGCATGCGGGAACGAGCCGAGACCGTCGGCGGCACCGTCACTGCCGGGCCCGGGCCCGACGGCTGGCTGGTGCATGCCGAGCTGCCCTGCGGAGGTGCGCGGTGATCCGCGTCGTGCTCGTGGACGACCAGCAGCTCGTCCGCACCGGGATCGCGCGGATCCTCGGTCCGGCCGACGGGTTCGAGGTGGTGGCCGAGTTCGGGGACGGCGCCCAGGTCGTCGCGGCCGAGTTCGACGCCGATGTGGTGCTGATGGACGTGCGGATGCCGCAGGTCAACGGCATCGACGCCACCCGCGCGCTGCGGGCGCGGCCGGCCGCGCCGCCGGTGCTCGTGCTCACCACGTTCGACGAGGACGACGTGCTGTGGGCCGCCCTGGACGCCGGCGTCGCGGGGTTCGTCCTCAAGGACGCCAGCGCCGCCGACCTCATCGCCGCCACCCGCGCCGTCGCCGCCGGTGGGGCGTGGTTCGACCCGGCCGTCGCACCGCGGGTGCTGGCCGCGTACCGACGCCGGGCGCCCGCGCAGCAGGCTGCCGGCCGGATCGGCGAGCTGTCCGACCGGGAGCGCGACGTGCTCGTCCGCATGGCCCGCGGCGCCACCAACAGCGAGATCGCCGCCGCGCTCGTGCTGTCGGAGGCGACGGTGAAGTCGCACGTCAGGAGCATCTTCACGAAGCTGGACGCCCGCGACCGGGCGGCCGCCATCGTGATGGCGTTCGATCACGGACTCGTCTGACTCACCCCCTGGGCTGAGCGGCCGTCCCGCCCGTGGACCGATGTGCTGGTTCAGCGCGCTGACCAGCATGGACGCATGCTCACCGCAGCCCCTCCCGCCATCCGCGTCTGGCACGCCCGTCCGGTCCTGCTGGTCGCCGGGGCGACCGTGCTGCTGCACCTCGCCGCAGCCGCCGGATACGGGTGGCACCGCGACGAGATGTACTTCTACGTCGAGTCCTGGCGGATGGACTGGGGGTTCGCCAGCGAGCCGCCGGCGACGCCGGCGATCGCGTGGCTCTCGCAGCAGCTGTTCGGCGAGTCGCTCGTCGGGCTGCGGCTGTGGCCGGCGCTGGCCGGGGCTGCTGTGGCTGTGCTCGCGTCGCTCGTCGCGCGCGAGCTGGGCGGTGGCCGGACCGCGCAGCTCGTCGCGGCGATCACCACGAGCACCGCCACCATCGCGCTGGGCCTGTTCCACCTGTTCGGGCCGTCGGCGTTCGACCAGGTGGCGTGGGCGGGCTGCCTGCTCGTGCTCGCCAAGCTGCTCAACGGCGCCGACCGGCGGTGGTGGCTGGCGTTCGGGGCGATCGCCGGGATCGGTCTGCTGAACAAGAACACGCTGGCGCTGCTCGCGATCGCGCTGGTCGTCGCCGTGGCCGTGACGCCGGCACTGCGGCCGTGGCTGCGGTCACCGCTGCTGTGGGCCGGCGGTCTGCTGGCCGTCGCGATCGCGAGCCCGTACCTGATCTGGCAGACCGCACACGGCTGGCCGATGCTCGCCGTCGCCGGCTCGGTGAGCGACGAGATGGGCGGGATCTCCGGCGCGCTGCTCTACCTGCCGATGCAGGTGCTCACGATGAACCCGCTGCTCGCGCCGATCTGGATCGCCGGACTGTGGTGGCTGTGGCGCTCCCGCACCTTCCGCCCGTTCGCGGTGATCTGGGTGGTGCTGCTGGTGCTGCTCGCGCTGGGTGGCGGCCGGTCCTACTACCTGATGCCCGCCTACCTGCCGCTGTTCGCCGCCGGTGGCGTGGTGCTCGAGCGGTGGCGCGACCGGCCCGTCGCGATCGTGGCCGTGCTGGTGGCGGCGGCCGCGCTGGTCGTGCCCAGCGCGCTGCCGGTACTGCCCGTCGAGGCGCAGCGGCACCTGCCGTTCACGGCCATCAACCCGTTGCTCTCCGACCCGCCCGGCTGGCCGACCTACGTCGCGCAGATCGCGGCCGTGCGCCCCGGCACCCCCGTGCTCACGGCCAATTACGGCGAGGCCGCGGCGATGGAGCTGGCCGGCGTGCGGGCCTACAGCGGCCACAACGCGTACGGCACGTGGGGGCCGCCGCCCGCCGGCACCACCGAGATGATCACTGTCGGGATGCCGGATCAGGTGCTGGCGCGGACGTTCACGCAGTGCACGCCCGTCGCCGTCCTCGACAACCCGTACGGCATCGACGACGAGGAGCGCGGCCGGTCGGTGCAGCTGTGCAGCGGCCCGCGGGCCTCCTGGGACGAGCTGTGGCCGGGCATCGTCCACGTCACGAACTAGTGCCCCGCTACCAGACGGTCAGCAGCAGGTGGTTCACCGCCAGCGCCAGCAGCACCTGCCCGGCCAGCCACCAGCGCGCCCGCGGCAGCAACGCGCACGGCACCACGAGCCACACGACGAACGGCAGCCAGATCCGCTCCACCTCGGCCTTGCTCATGCCGGAGAGGTCGGCCAGCAGGATCGCGGTCACCGCCGCCGCGACCAGCAGCATCGCCGGCCGCGGGAGCCCCGCGAACCGTCGTAGCCCGGCCACTAGCGCCGGACCCATCGCGAACGCAAGGGCGGCCAGGTTCGCCCACACGAAGTACGAGTACGGCCGGGTCGACGCGATGCTCGCCGCGTAGATCACCTGCACGTGCGCGAACCCGGTGGGCCACCAGAAGCCGGAGAGGGTGAACGCGGTGATGACGGCGCCCGCACCGGCCACCGCGAGCAGCCCGGCACGGACATTGCGCGTGGCCAGCAGCACGGCGAGTGGGAACAGGCCGGCCAGCACCAGCCCGTAGGACAGGTACATGCAGAACCCCAGCAGCGCCCCGCCCACGACGGCGGCGAACGGGAACCGGGCCGCCCCGATCGCCAGCAGCGCCACACCCCATGCCAGCACCCCGGCGAACAGCCCGTCCGCGGACACTCCCATCCACACCGCACCGGGCAGCAGCACCCCGAACGGCAGCGCCTGGCGCGCCAGGTGCTCGTGGCCCAGCGCCCGCAGCGTCACCGCCACGGCGACGCAGGCCGAGCTCGCCACCAGCATCACCACGACCCCGGACGGGCCGCCGCCGCCGAGTCCGATCCGGTCCAGCAGCACGAACGTGACGAGTGCGCCGGGCGGATGCGCGCCCACGTGCGTCGACCAGAAGACCGGCTGGTCGGTGCGGATGTGGTCGGCGAACGTCGCCAGCATCGCGGCGATGTCGGGCACCCGCGGCACGTCGTGCAGGTACTCCTGGTCGGACGTCAGGCGCTCGACCACGCCGCGCTGCCACCCGTCGACCAGTGCGAGCGACACCGTCCACGCGGATGCCGTCGCCCATGCCGTCCAGAGGAGGGGGCGCCAGGCGAGGCGCTGCGCCAGCGTCGGCCCGCTCGTCACCGCGGCGACCCCGACCGCGACCGCAGCCGGGGTGCCCGGCCCGACGTGCGGCAACCATTCGGCCAGCAGCGGCGGGAACGCCAGGAAGATGTCCACCCCGGCGGCTAGCAGCTCCCGCCCCCGCACGGCCGCCGTCACGACCAGCGCAACCACGCCCACCACGACGGCCACGTCGAGCCCCGCCGCGCGCACCGTCAGCTCGGCCCGGGCCACCGCTCGACGCTAGCGCCCGAGCCCCCGCCCAGCCCTTACAGCTCGGTGACACCCACCCCGCGAGTCTCCCGTCCTGCTCGGCGAGTCTCCCGTTTCCACCCGCGAGTCTTGCATTCTGTTCGGCGAGTTCTGCGTTCGGGACGCGAGGCCGGAAGCGGAGGACCGGGGGCTCGGACACCGGGCAGGCCTGCCGAAACGGGAGACTCGCCGAACGAAACGGGAGACTCGCCGTGCGGAACGGGAGACTCGCGGGGGCGGGTCAGGTCGGGAGGGCTGCCCGAAGAGCCTGTGCGGCGGCCTTGGGGTCCTCGGCCTCGGTGATCGCGCGGACGACGACGATGCGGTCGGCGCCTGCGGCCAGCACCTCGGGCAGCAGCTGCCCGTCGATGCCGCCGATGGCGAACCAGGGGCGCGTGGGGGTGCGGCCCGCGACGGTGCGGACGAGCTCCAGCCCGGGTGCGTGCCGTCCGGGCTTGGTCGGGGTGGGCCAGACCGGGCCGGCGCAGAAGTAGTCGACGCCGATCTCGACGGCCGCGCCGGCGGTCTCGTCGGCCGAGTGCGCGGAGCGTCCGATGATCATCTCGTCGCCGACGATGCGGCGGGCTATCCCGACGGGGAGGTCGTCCTGGCCGAGGTGCAGCACATCGGCGTGCGCGGCCAGCGCGACGTCGGCCCGGTCGTTGACGGCGAGCAGGGCGCCGTGCCGCGCGCACACCTCGGCGAGCACCTCCAGGGCCGCCAGCTCGTGCCGCGCCTCCAGCGGCCCGTCGGGCCCCTTGTCGCGCAGCTGCACGACGTCGACCCCACCGGCGAGAGCGGCGTCGACGAACTCGGCGAGATCGCCGCGGTCGCGGCGGGCGCCGGTGCAGAGGTAGAGGCGGGCGGCGGCGAGGCGCTCGCGGCGGGCGGCGGCGTCGAATCCGGGCACGACGCCGGAGCGTACGCTCAGCAACAGGTGACGCACGGGAGCCCAGCGCGTGGGCTGAGAGGGGACTCGACCGGTCCCGACCGTCGAACCTGATCCGGGTCATGCCGGCGCAGGGAGCGGATGGGGAATGAGCAGCGAGTTGATCGTCGTCGGGGCCGGCGTGATCGGCCTGACGTGTGCGTGGCGTGCCGCCGAGGCCGGCCACGACGTCGTGGTGGTGGATCCGGCGCCCGCTTCGGGCGCCTCGTGGGTCGCGGGCGGCATGCTCGCGCCTGTCACCGAGGCGTGGCCGGGCGAGGAGACCCTCCTGGAGCTGGGGCTCGCCGCGGTGGCCGCGTGGCCGTCGTTCGCCGACGAGCTCGGGGTCGCGGCCGGGAGGTCGGCCGGGCTGCGGAGCGAGGGCACGGTGGTCGTCGCGACGGGTTCGGGTGATCGCGCCGAGCTGGACGGGCTCGCCGAGCACCTGGCCCGGCTCGGCCGCGCGGTCGATCGGCTCTCCGGTCGCGAGCTGCGCCGCCTCGAACCCGGGCTCGGTCCGGATGTGCGCGGCGGGCTGTCGGTGCCCGGCGATCTGGCGGTCGACAACCGGATGTTGCTGGACGCGCTGCAGGAAGCGGCGCGGCGGGCGAGGGCGCGGTTCGTCGCGGCGACGGTGCGGGAGGTGCTCGACGACGGCTCGCGGGTCACCGGCGTCCGCACCGATGACGGCGAGCTCGCGGCCGACCGGGTCCTGGTCTGCGCGGGCGCGCACTCGGCGGGTCTACATCCGGCGCTGGAGGGGCTCGTCCGGCCGGTGAAGGGGGAGATCGTGCGGCTCGCGCACCGCACCGGCGCGTTGCCGCCGCCGACGCGGACGGTGCGCGCGCTCGTCGACGGGCGCCCGGTCTACGCGGTGCCGCGCGACGGCGGGCTGGTGATCGGCGCGACCCAGTACGAGACCGGCTTCGACACCGAGGTGACGGTCGGCGGCGTGCGTGACCTGCTCCGCGACGCGGAGCGGGTACTGCCCGGCATCGCCGAGTACGCGCTGGTCGAGACCGCAGCCGGGTTGCGTCCGGGTAGTCCGGACAACCTGCCGCTGATCGGCCCCATCGGGCCCGACGGCCTGCTGGTGGCCACCGGCCACCACCGCAACGGCATGCTGCTCGCCCCGATCACCGCCGACGCGGTGCTGACCCTGCTCAGCGGCGGCCCGGCCGCTGAATCGACCGATCCCCGTCGACTGAGGAGATCCGAATGCACGTGACGATCAACGGCGAGCGCCGCGAACTGGCGTCCGGCGCGACCGTCGACGACGCCGTGACCGCGATCGGCGCGCCGCGCTCGGGCGTGGCCGTCGCCGTCGACGGGGAGGTGGTGCCGCGTGCCGATTGGGTGCTGCTGAAGCTCGGCGACGGTGCCGAGATCGAGGTGCTCACCGCGGTGCAGGGAGGTTGACATGGATCTGGTCATCGGCGACCACAAGATCGGCTCGCGATTGGTGATGGGCACCGGCGGGGCGGCGAACCTGGAGATCCTTGAACGTGCGCTGGTGGCGTCCGGCACCACGCTGACCACGGTGGCGATGCGCCGCATCGACGCTGCCGCCGGCACCGGGGTGCTGGATCTGCTGCGCAAGCTGGGCATCCAGGTGCTGCCCAACACGGCCGGCTGCCGCACCGCTGCGGAGGCGGTGCTGACCGCGCGGCTGGCCCGCGAGGCGCTCGACACCGAGCTGGTGAAGCTCGAGGTCGTGGCCGACGAGCGCACCCTGCTGCCCGACCCGATCGAGCTGCTCGACGCGGCCGAGCAGCTCGTCGACGACGGGTTCACGGTGCTGCCCTACACCAACGACGACCCGGTGCTGGCGCGCAAGCTCGAGCACGCCGGGTGTGCGGCCGTGATGCCGCTGGGCTCGCCGATCGGCACGGGCCTCGGCATCCGCAACCCGCACAACATCGAGATGATCGTCGAGGCCGCGGGGGTGCCGGTCGTGCTCGACGCGGGCATCGGCACCGCGTCCGAGGCTGCGCAAGCCATGGAACTGGGCTGCGACGCGGTGCTGCTCGCCACCGCCGTCACCCGGGCCGCCGATCCCGAGCGGATGGCGCACGCGATGCGCCTGGCGGTGGAGGCGGGCTACGCGGCACGGCACGCGGGCCGCATCCCGAGGCGCTACTGGGCACACGCCTCGTCGCCGGACAGGGAGCAGTAGGCCCGGGGTTGTGTCAGCAAAGCCACTTTCAGGACGGATTCGGTCCTGAAGGTGGCTTTGCTGACATACCCGGCCGGAGGCTCACGCCTTCCCGTACGTCAGGTGGTTCACCTCGGGCGTGCACCTCGCCGAGAGGAGACGGAGCTGCGTGTGGCCCACCCCGGCGAACAGCCGCTCGCCCCGCCCGACCACGACGGGCGTGACGTGCAGGCGCAGCTCGTCGATCAGCCCGGCCGCCAGGTACTGGTTCACGGTGGCGGCGCCCCCGGTGATCGCGACGTGCTTCTCGCCGGCGGCTGCCCGCGCCCGCTCCAGCGCGGCTTCCGGGCCGTCGGTGACGAAGTGGAAGGTCGTGCCGCCCTCCATCTCGACGGACGCGCGCTCGTGGTGGGTGAGCACGAACACCGGGCCGTGGTACGGCGGATTGGGCCCCCACCAGCCCGTCCAGGACAGGTCCCATGCGCCGCGGCCCGGGGTGAACATGTTGCGGCCCATCACGTACGCGCCGGCGGCGGTGACGCCGGCCAGCTCGTCGGCGTGCTCCTCAGGCGACTCGAACATCCAGCGGTGCAGGTCATGGCCGTCCTCGCCGACGCCGTCGCCGAACGGGGCGTCGAGGCGCTGGCCGGTCCCGGCGGCGTAGCCGTCGAGCGAGACGGACAGATCGCAGGTCACCTTGTTCATCGGGAGGCTCCTTCGTAGGTGGTGTCGCCCTGAGGTCGGAGCGGTCAGGCGATCCTCGACACGCCGGTAGTTGTCAAGTCAACTGAGACAGTTGATCTTACTGGGTTGGCTGCAGGACGGGTTGGTTGATCCACGCCTGCTCGGGTAGGCGTGGCGGGCTGGGCCGGCGGCTGAACCGCTCGGGATGGCGCGCGTGGGCGCGGTCGAGGGTGGCCTGACGATGGGCCCGGATCTCGGTCGCGGTGTCGAAATGGACCGACGCCGGGGTGTGCATGCCGATCCCGGAGTGGCGGTGCTCGTGGTTGTAGGCGGCGAAGAACCGCTCGCAGAACTCGCGGGCATCAGCGAGGGACCCGAACCGGTCCGGGAAATCGGGCAGGTACTTCAGCGTCTTGAACTGCGCCTCGGAGTAGGGGTTGTCGTTCGAGCATCTCGGCCGCGAGTGCGACCGGCTGATCCCGAGATCGATCAGCATCTCCGATACCGGTTTGGAGGTCATCGACCCGCCCCGGTCGGCGTGAATCGTCTGCGGGATGACGTGGTTGCGGGCGACGGCGTCGGCGAGGAAGTCCTTCGCCACGACTGCGTCCTCGGCATTCGCGACCAACCAGCCGACGACGTAGCGGGAGAAGATGTCGAGCACCACGTACAGCTTGTACCACTCACCCTTGCGGGGGCCTTTGAGCGCGGTGATGTCCCAGGACCACACCTGGCTCGGGCCGCGGGCGAGCAACTCCGGGCGGACACGCGGCGGGTGGGTGGCCTGGGCGCGCCGTTCCCGGCTCTGCCCGGCATCGCGGGCGATCCGATACATGCTCGACTGCGAGCACCAGAACCTGCCCTCGTCGAGCTCTCGGGCCCAGACCTGCGGGATCGCCAGGTCCCGGTAGGGCTCGGAGTTCAGCACCTGCAGCACGGCGGCACGCTCGTCGTCGGTGATCGTCGACGGCGGGAGCCGGCGGGGCCGGTGCGGGCCGTGCAGCGGCCCGATGCCCACCCCGGACGGGTCGACCCGGCGGTAGTGCGTGGCCCGCGACCGGCCAGTCAACGAGCATGCCGCCGCGACAGACACCTCCGCAGCGCGCAACCGGTCAAACGCGACGTTCAACGCTTCTTCCGCGACGCCGACGGTTCCCGGTCGTCCGCGCTCTCGGACAGCTGCTCCAAGAGCGCGTGCGCTTTTCCCATGATGTCCAACGCCGTCCGCGTCTTCGTCAAGTCCGCTTCGAGTTTCGCATTCCGGGCCCGGAGTCGCTCCAACTCGGCTGTCTCCGCCGAGCGCTTCGGTCGCTTCTCCGACCGCCGGGAATCGGCCACACCTTCCAACGCGCCAGCGTCTCGGGCGCGGGTCCACTCGATCACATGCGACGAATACAAGCCCTCGCGGCGAAGGACCGCGCCCTTCTCACCGTTCGGCGCGGACTCGTACTCCGCCACGATCGCCAGCTTGTACTCCGCGCTGAACGACCGACGCGACGGACGCGGTGACGGACCACCCGCCGACCGCGGACCCGCCGCCGACCCACCGCCGCTGCTGGCCGCCGCACCGCGACGCTCCTCCGATGACACGAGCACCAGGATCTCCGATCACGCCCTCTGCTGTGAACCGCTGACTTCGAGCTGTCTCAGATGATCTTGGCAGAGAGGGCGCCGTCGCGATGTCGGCGCGCCAGTTCCCGGTAGACCGACGGGTTGGTGTCGACCCACATCTGTGCCGACGGTGTGAGCGGCCCCTTCTCCCGTCCGACGCCGCCGAGCACGAGCTGCCCGTCCGGCACGACGGTGTTCGGCGGGACCGTCGCGCCGGCGCCGACGAGGCAGCGGGCTCCGATGCGCGCGCCGTCCTGCACCGTGGCCCCGTTGCCGATCAGCGCTTCCGCGCCGATCACGCAGCCGTGGATCACGCACAGGTGACCGATCGTGGCGCCCGGCCCGATCTCGGTGACGGGGTCCTCGCCGCCGTGCAGCACGCAGCCGTCCTGCACGTTGGCACCGGCCCGGACGACGATCGGGCCGAAGTCGGCGCGGAGCACGGCGTTGTACCAGACCGAGGCGTCGGCCTCGATCCGAACGTCGCCGACGAGCGTGGCGGTCGGGGCAACGAAGGCCGTCGGATGCACGGTCGGCGTGCGACCTTCGAACGAGTAGAGCGGCATGCAGCCAAACTGCCATTTTGCCGGCAGTTCCAGGTCACCCAGAATGTCGATCTCTTCGGCGGGCGGGTGAGTTAGGCTCCCCTGTCGGTCGGGACGAGGGGTGCACTGGCGTGTGGGCCGAACGGGGGCAGGCCCGGTGAGCACGGCGCTGTGGGTCGTCTTCTGGGTGCTGGCCGTCCTGGTCGGTTCACTGATCTTCAGCCTGCTGATCGCCGCCTTCATCCGCACCGGCGGCAGCGGATACAGCTCGGACGGCTTCGACGACGGCGGGCCTGCGGGCGGCGGCGAGGCGCCAGAGCACCGCGATCCGACGGCGGGGCCGGGGCACGAGGGTGAGGAACCGGACGCCGGGTAGCGCCGGTCCCCGGCCGAGTCGCGGCACGATCGCGACGCCGAGTCCGGCTGCGACGAGCGCGAGCTGGGTGGAGTGCTCCGATGCGGTGTGGGCGATGCGCGTGTCCAGGCCGTGCGCGCGGAACGTGTCGACGAGCCAGTCGTGGCAGATCTGCCCGTCGGACCAGCTGATCCACTCCTCGTCGGCGAGCTCGGTCAGCGCGACCGGGTCGGTGCCGGGGATCGGATGATCGGCGGGCACGGCGACGTCGAACGGGTCGTCGAGCAGGTGGCGCCGGGTGAGACCGGCGGGCAGCGACAGCGGGGCGTCGATCCAGTCCTGCACGATCGCGACGTCGACATCGCCGCGGGCCAGCGCCGGGATCGCGGCGTCGGGTTCGAGCTCGACGAGCCGCGCCTGCAGCGCGGGATGGCGGTCGCGCAGGCCGCGCAGCGCGGCGGGGCACAACCCGCGGGCGGCGGTGGCGAACGCGGCGACGGTGAGCCGGCCCGCGACGGCACCGCTGTGGGCGGCCAGTTCCGCCTCGGCCTGCTCCAGCTGGGCGAGCAGCCTCGTCGTGTGCGCGACGAGCAGCCGCGCGGCGTCGGTGAGCCGCACTCCGCGACCTCGGCGTTCCAGCAGCGGCTGGCCGATCTCGCTCTCGAGGCGGGCGAGCTGCTGCGAGGCCGCGGACGAGGTGACGTGCAGGCTCGCCGCTGCAGCGCGGACGGATCCGGTGACGGCGACGGCGTGCAGCACGCGCAACCGTTCCACGTTCAACACTTCAGAGATGCTACGCGTTCCTGCGTGGATGAATTCGCTTGTCTGGACGGTTCATGGACGGCAGTGTCGGAGCGATGGGAACCCATCTCCTCGGCGGCGATCTCCCCGTCGACCGGCTCGGCTTCGGCGCGCTGCGGCTGCGCCCGTCGCCGGCGCCCGACCGCGAGATCTCGATCGCGGTGGCCCGACGCGCCGTCGAGCTCGGCATCACGCTGATCGACACCGCCGACTCGTACCACCTCGGCGAGAACGAGGTCCTGCTCGCCGAAGCGCTGCATCCCTACCCGGACGGGCTGGTGATCGCGACGAAGACCGGGCAGGCCCGCCCGTTCGGCTCCTGGGTGCCGCTCGGCCGCCAAGAGTACCTGATCCAGCAGGCCGAGCTGTCGCTGCGGCGGCTGCGGCTCGACTGCCTCGACCTGCTGCAGCTGCACCGCGTCGACCCGGCCGTGCCGCTCGCCGACCAGATCGGCGCACTGCGGGCGTTGCAGGACAAGGGCATGGTGCGCCACGTGGGCCTGTCCGAGGTCGGCGTCGACCAGATCGTGGAAGCGTCGGCGATCACGCCGATCGTGTCCGTGCAGAACCGCTACAACCTCCTCGACCGGGCTGCCGACCCGGTGCTGGAGCACTGCACTGCGCACGGCATCGCGTTCCTGCCGTGGCAGCCGATCGCGCCGAGCCTCGGCGGCGATGCCGACCCGGTCGCCCGGGTCGCCGCACGTCACGCCGCCACCCGTGCCCAGGTCGCGCTCGCGTGGTTGCTGCAGCGCTCGCCGGTGGTGCTGCCGATCCCCGGCACGTCCTCGCGCGCGCACCTGGAGGAGAACGTGGCGGCCCGCGACCTCGAACTGACCGCCGACGACCTGGCCGAGCTATCCGCGGGGACGGCGTAGGCCGAGCCTGGCCAGCTCCAGGCCGGCCAGCCCGCGGATGGCCTCGGTGTCGCTCGCCCGCCACGCCGCCGCCGGGTCGGGCGAGACGCCGAGCAGCTTCCGCACCGGCAGTCGGGTCATCGCCCGCAGCGCCAGCAGGTCGTCGTCGAGATCGCGGACGGCGACGGCGGCGCTCGCGGCGCGCGCGTACCGGATCCGCAGCGGCAGCCACAGGAACAGCACCGGCAGCACCCCGATGATGACCAGCACGACGGCGGTGCCGGACGCGACGCTGGCGATCGTCTCCACCTGCTCACGCCCCGCCGCCGCGATGCGCTCGCCCGCGCCGGTGCCCTGCCCGAGGGCCGACGACAGGTCGCCGCCGACGAACGGCACCTTTCCCGCCGTCTGCGCAGCGCCGGTGAACACTCCCGCGATCGACGTCCCGGCGTCGGCGAGCGCGGTGGCCGGACCCTGCAGCCGCAGGATCACCTCCCGCACGGCGAGCGCCGCCAGCACGACCACGACGACCCAACCGATCGCCAGCACGTCGGCCACGAGCTGGCGGAGGATGCGGACGGGCCGCTCCGCGTAGATGCGCATGGGCCCGGTGTCTACCGGAGGTGCACGCCGGGGTCGCACCGCCACTCCGGCACGTTGCGTCGATCATGGGCAAACCGTTGCCCGGGGGCGACGAGGCGCGGCCGGTGGGGGCCGCATCGCCACGCCGCTGCGCCGCGGGGCGCCGGACCTTACGCCGTGTGGATGGGGCCTTCCCGCTCTGCCAGGCGGACGCCGGCGCCACCCCAGTGCTGCGCGATCATCTCCGCCGCGATGGAGACGGCGGTCTCCTCGGGCGTGCGTGCGCCCAGATCCAGCCCGATCGGGCTGGACATGCGGGCGATCTCGGAGTCGGTGATGCCGATCTCGCGCAGGCGCTCGAGGCGGTCGTCGTGGGTGCGGCGCGAGCCCATGGCGCCGATGTAGCCGACCTCGGGCAGCCGCAGCGCCACCTCCAGCAGCGGCACGTCGAACTTCGGGTCGTGGGTGAGTACGCACAGGGCCGTCCGCGCGTCGATGCGCCCGGCTTCGGCTTCGGCGGCGAGGTAGCGGTGCGGCCACTCGACGACGACCTCGTTGGCGCCGGGGAAGCGCGACGAGGTGGCGAACACGGGACGGGCGTCGCAGACGGTGACCCGGAAGCCGAGGAAGTTGCCGATCTTCGCGACGGCGGCGGCGAAGTCGATGGCCCCGAACACGATCATGCGGGGCGGCGGCGCGAACGACTCGACGAACACCGACAGTCCCTCGCCGCGGCGCTGCCCGTCGACGCCGTAGGTGAGGGTGGCGTTGCGGCCGATGTCGAGCAGGCCGCGCACGTCGTCGCGGAGCGCGTCGTCGAGGCGGTCGGATCCGGTGGTGCCCTCGACGGAGTCGGCGCGCACGATGAGCCGGCGACCCAGCCGCTCCGGCGGGCCCGAGGTGACGGTCGCGACGGCGATCGGCACCTCCTCGCGGACGGCCTCGGCGACGGCACCGAGCTCGGCGAACGACTCGGGGGTGACCTTCTCGACGAAGATGTCGATGATCCCGCCGCAGGTCAACCCGACGGCGAACGCGTCGTCGTCGGAGACGCCGTAGCGCTGCCAGACGGGTCGGCCGTCGGCGAGCACCTGCTGGCCGAGCTCGTACACCGCGCCTTCGACGCAGCCGCCCGACACCGATCCGACGGCCTCGCCGTTCGCGCCGACCAGCATGGAGGCGCCGGTCTGGCGCGGGGCGGAGGAGAACGTCCCGACGACGGTGGCGAGCGCGACGGGCTCACCCTTGGCCCACCAGGTTTCGAGCTTGGGAAGCACGTCACGCATGTGCCATCACCTCCAACAACCGCTCCAAGGTGGCCAGACTGTGCCCGGCCAACAGCTCGTTCAAGTGTGGCAGGGCCGCCACGATTCCCCCTTGGACCGGCGCGTAGCCGTCCTTGCCGGCGTGCGGGTTGACCCAGACGACCTGATGGGCGAGCCGGGCCAGCCGCGCGCACTGGGCGCCGAGCAGGTCGGTCTCGCCGCGCTCCCACCCGTCGGAGAAGACGACGACGACCGCGCGCCGGGCGGCGCCGCGCTGCCCCCAGCGATCGACGAAGGCGCGCAGCACCTCACCGAGTCGGGTGCCGCCGGACCAGTCGGGGATGGCCCGGCCGGTGGCCGCGAGCGCGCGTTCGGGATCGCGCATGCGCAGCTCGCGGGTCACCCGGGTGAGCCGGGTGCCGATGGTGAAGACCTCGGTCGATGCCGGCGCGCGACGCACGACGACGTGCGCGAACCGCAGCAGCGCGTCGGCGTAGGGCTCCATCGAGCCGGACACGTCGACGAGCAGGACGACCTTGCGCGACCGCGTCGAGGTGTCGCGGCGGCGCAGCTCGCGGAACTCGCCGCCGTCGCGCAGGGCGGCTCGCAGGGTGCGGCGCGCGTCGGGTGCACCGCGCCGGGCCGGCCGGAGTCGGCGGGACGGGCGCTGCGGAGGTACGGGCTTAAGGAGCGCGAGCAACCGGCGCAGGTGCTCGCGTTCGGCGGGGGAGAGCTCGGAGAGGTCGCGGTGGCGCAGCATCTCGGTGCCCGACGCGCGGGCGAGCAGCTGCGGCTCGTCGGACTCGCCGTCGTTCTCACCCTGACCGCTCGGTGAGGTCAGCGCGGCCAGTTTGGGCGGCGGTGGCTTGCGCTGGTCGATGATCTCGGTGGCGCGGCCGCCCTGGCGGGGCGGCGTGAACCAGTCGGCGAAGGCCCGCTCGTAGCGGGGGACGTCGTCAGGGTCGGAGCACAGCGTGAGCCGGCCCGCCCAGTACGTCTGGGTGCGGCTGGTGACGTCGAGCTGGTCGACGGCCTCGAGGAACGCGCTGACCCGGTCGGTGGTGATCGCCAGGCCGGCGTGGCGCAGCACGACGGTGAACCCGACCAGTGCGGGGATCGGGTCGGCTTCGTCGGTCGCCGCGGCCGGCACCGGTCAGGACGCCATCAGCGTGTCGAGCTGGGCGCGGACGCGATCGGCGTCCTCCCGGTACTTGAGGACGGCGCCGAGCGTGGCGGCGGCGCTCTCCACGTCGAGGTGGCGGGCGCCGACGAGCTGCAGCGCCTGCGCCCAGTCCAGGGTCTCCGCGACACCGGGCGGTTTGAGCAGCTCGGTCTGGCGCATCTTCCGCACGGCGGTCGCGACCTCGACGGCGAGGCGTTCCGGGATGCCGGGGATGCGCGAGTGCAGGATCTCGATCTCGCGGGCCAGGTCGGGGTGGTCGAGCCAGAGGTAGAGGCAACGCCGCTTCAGCGCGTCGTGCACCTCGCGGGTGCGGTTGGACGTGAGCACGACGATCGGCGGCGACTCGGCCTTGATCTCGCCGATCTCCGGGATGGTGACCGCGTGCTCGGTGAGCACCTCCAGCAGGAAGGCCTCGAACTCGTCGTCGGCCCGGTCGATCTCGTCGATGAGCAGCACGCTGGGTGCGGTGCGCAGTGCCCGCAGGATCGGGCGGGCGAGCAGGAAGCGCTGGTCGTAGAGCGAGTGCTCGACGGCGTCGGCGTCGAGCTTCTCCCCGGATGCGGACGCGGAGGCCTCCAGCGACCGCAGGTGCAACAGCTGGCGGGGGAAATCCCAGTCGTAGAGGGCCTGGGAGGCGTCGATGCCGTCGTGGCACTGCAATCGGATGAGCTCCGCGCCCAGCACCTGGGCGAGTGCCTGGGCCAGCGCGGTCTTGCCGGTGCCCGGCTCGCCCTCGCAGAAGAGCGGGCGGTGCATCCGCATGGCGAGGAAGGCAGCGGTTGCGAGCCCGTCGTCGGCGAGGTAACCGGTGTCACGCAGCGCAGCCGCCAGCGCGGTGGGGGACGAGGTCGGATCGGGCACCTGACCAGCATGCCGGACGGGTGGGGCAGCGGCTACCTGACCACGTGCGCAGGGTCACGATCAACCGTCCGTGACAAGCACCCAACCAGCAATACTTCCGGTTTGGTTGTAGTTATCAAAAAGTTATCTGTCCGTGATCATAGAGCTATGACCTGCGGTGAATCGGATAACACGCATGTAAGTCCACGCGAATAGTGACTGCGCTCACCGGAACCATGTTTGACGAAATGCGGGGGTCGACTCGTAGCGTTCTCGACCGGCCGTTCCCCCGAGCGGTCGGAAATGCATCCGGAGCCGTCACGCCGTGGTCCTGTCCTGCGGTTCCGGTCCGTCGAACCAGATGACGGGACAGGACCGAGGCGTACACAGCCGGCGGCCGCACCACTTGGCCGAACGGCGACGACCGGGACCGCACGCGAGCCACAACCCCTGCTCGCACGTGCACCGTCCTCCTCGACGGGCGTGATGGAGATTCACCGATGACGCGTCGACCTGGGTACAACGCCGGCCGCACTCTTCTGCGACTCGCTGTCGCCGGCGCGGTGGTGGTCGGAACTCCGGTTGCTCTCGCGAGTACCGCCAACGCTGCCGACGACTCCACATGGGACAAGCTCGCCCAGTGCGAGAGCGGCGGCAAGTGGAACATCAACACCGGCAACGGCTTCTCCGGTGGGCTGCAGTTCACCCCCAGCACGTGGAAGGCCTACGGCGGCTCCGGTTCGGCGCACACCGCCAGCCGTGAGCAGCAGATCGCCGTCGCCGAGAAGGTGCTCGCCGGTCAGGGTTGGGGCGCATGGCCGTCCTGCTCGAAGAAGGTCGGCGCCAGCGGCAAGGCCCAGCCGAACAAGACCGTGCTGGCGAAGGCCAAGCCCGCCCCGAAGACTGCACCGCAGCCCGCCGCGGCGGCTCCGGCCGCGCCGGTCGCCAAGAACGGCGCCGACTACACGGTCGCCGCGGGCGACACCCTCAGCAAGATCGCGACCGCGCAGAACGTCCCCGGTGGCTGGAAGGCCATCGCCGACCGCAACGCCGACGTGATCAGCAACCCGAACCTGCTCAAGGTCGGCCAGGCGCTGGATTTGAAGTGACCTGACTGCTACCCGACCGCCCGCACCGGAAGGTGCGGGCGGTCGCGTGCGTCAGGCGGAGTTGACCCACTCGTCGGAGCCGTCCGCGAACTCCTGGTGCTTCCACACCGGCAGCCGCTTCTTGACCTCGTCGACGAGGTGCGCGCACGTCGTGAACGCTTCGGCCCGGTGCTCGGCGGCCACCGCGCACGCCAGTGCGATGTCCCCGATCTTCAGCTCGCCCACGCGGTGGCTGACGGCGATCGCGCGCACACCGGGTGTCGATGCGGCCACCTCGGCCGCGATCTCGGCCACCAGTGCCGCCGCGGTCGGGTGGGCGCTGTAGTTCAGGCCCGTGACGGCCTTGCCGCCGTCGTGGTCGCGGACGACGCCCGCGAACGTGACGACCGCGCCGGCCGCCGCATGATCGACGAGTCGCGCGTGCTCCTCGACGTCGAGCGGCTCCACGCCGACGGCGGCCAGCAGTACCTCGGCTGTCATGTGTGGTCTCCTCCGCGCAACTGGTCGATGGCGTGGTCGAGCACGCTGTCGAGCACGCCCAGCCCGTCGCGCACGCCACCGGTGGAGCCGGGCAGGTTCACCACCAGCGTCCGGCCGGCCACTCCGGTGACCCCGCGCGAGAGCACCGCGGTCGGCACCATGGGCGCGCCGGCGGCCCGGATCGCGTCGGCCAGGCCCGGCACCTCGTAGTCCAGCAGGGCCCGGGTGACCTCGGGGGTCGCATCGGTCGGCGAGATGCCCGTGCCGCCCGTGGTGATGACGATGTCGGCGCCGGCGGCAACGGCCATGCGGATCGCCTCCCCGACCGGTTCCCCGTCGGGGACCACGGTCGGGTCGGGGCAGTCGAACCCGCGGGCGCGCAGCCACTCCACGATCACCGGGCCGCTGCGGTCGGCGTAGAAGCCCGCCGCAGCGCGGTTGGAGGCCGTGACGACCCGCGCGCTCTTCACGAGCGGTCCGCCGGCCGCGTCCAGACCCCGCTCTTGCCGCCCTCCTTGCGCTCGACGCGCAGCCCGTCGAGCACGGCGGCGGGGTCGACGGCCTTCACCATGTCGTGCAGAGTCAGTCCGGCGACCGCGACGGCCGTGAGCGCCTCCATCTCGACCCCGGTCGGACCGGTGGTGCGGACGGTGGCGCTGATCCGCACCTCCGCCTCCCCGGGTTCGAGATCGACGGTCACTCCGTTGATCGCGATCGGGTGGCACAGCGGCACGAGATCGGGGGTGCGCTTGGCGCCCATGATCCCGGCGATGCGGGCGGTGGCCAGCGCATCGCCCTTCGGCAGGCCGTCGCGGCGCAGCAGCTCGAGCACCTCGGCGGTGGTGCGCAGCGTCGCCGTCGCCGTCGCCGTGCGAACGGTCGCGTCCTTGCCGGACACATCGACCATCCGCGCGGCGCCGGCAGCATCGACGTGGGTCAGTTCCACCGCTCCGACCTTAGTCGGGCTACCGGACGCGTCCCAGGCAGAGCGCGAAGCCGCCGGCGGCGGTCGCGTCGAACACGCTCGTGATCGGCAGGGCGGCGCAGGCCTGCGCCGCGTCGGTCGGCTTCTCGATCCGCCGCAGCACCTTGGTCGTCGCCTCCTTCGCCGCGCAGGGGACGACCGCGTAGTCGGCCTTCTCGTTCAGGCAGTCACCGGTCTTCGCGGAGTCCACGCTCGTGCCGGCGACCTGGTCCTTCGGGCCGAGGCAGAGCATCCGGGCGCGCGCCGGAGTCGTGGTGGAGCCGTCCGGTGCGGGCAGGAGCGTCCACGGGTAGACGGTCCGGGTGCCGGGCGTGGCGCTGCACTCCGTGGACGGGGTGGTCGACGTGCTGTCGACGGTGGCCAGCACCCGCTCGGCGGCGGCGGGGTCCGTGCAGGCGACCCGGCGCATCGGCTGCGCCTCGAGCGCGGTGACGCAGTCGCCGGCCTTCGCCAGGTTCGCGGTGGCGACGGGCGCCCCGCGATCGTGCGACAGGCACAGGCGCCGTCCTCGGTCCAGCTTCTCCGAGTCGACCCCGTCGACGGCGAAGCAGTCGTCGGCGACGGCGATGACCTTGGCCGTCGCGAGCTTGTCGGTGCAGTCCACCGCGAAGACCGGGATGCCCCCTGCGATGGCGGCGCAGCCGCCCGCTTCTGGTTGCCGGTCGGCAGATGGTGCGGCCGGTGGCGCGGCCGGTGCCGCGGCGCAGGCCGTTGCGCCGCCGACCAGCACGACGGCGGCTGCACCGAGCAGCACCCGCAGGATGCGCGCCGGTCTCGTCCGATTCCTCATGATTCGTCCCCCTGATGTGGTGCGCTCTCAGGACGGGATCGCGACCGGATGGGTTGCACCGGCGACCGCTCAGGCGTTGCCCAGGCAGAGGATGTAGCCGCCGAACAGGTTGTCGGTCTTGCGCGACAGGGTCATGGTCGTGCCCCGGTAGTTGTCGCAGACCATCTCCGCGGCGATCACGGTCGACGTGCTCTTGTGCAGCACCCGGAACTCGGCGTTGCCCGCGGAGCAGGCGACCTTGGCGTACGACTCGCCGCTGCGGGCGAGGCAGTCGCCGGTCTGCGCGGTGTCCGGGCTGCTGGCCGGGTCCTTCCCCTTCGGGGCCAGGCAGAGCACGATCGTGCTGGAGATCTTCGAGAACCTCGGATCGGTCGACTGCAACTTCCACGTGTAGGTCGACTCCGTGCCGGCGACCTTCGAGCACTCGTCGTCGAGCCCCGCCAGGGAGGTGCCCTTCTCCGTCGCGAGGACGCGATGGACCGCCTTGGGATCGCTGCAGGGCACGCGGAGCGCATCCGTCGACGAGTCCGTGAGGCAGTCATCCTTCTTCGCGACGTTCGGGGTGGTCTTCGGCGGTCCGGTGCCCGAGGACACGCAGAGCGCGCCGGAGACTCCGCTGCCCGATTCCTGGCTCTCGACGCCGTCGACGTCGTAGCAGTCGTAGTCGGCCGCGATCGCGATGACCCGGCCCGTCGCCTTCGGGTCCGTGCAGGACGCGCCTTCGAGCTGGCCCTTGCTGTCGGGGCGCACGCACCCGTTCACCGTCGGGGTGCCACCGCTGCCGTCGCCGGCGCCGCACGCGCTCAGCGTCGCCGCTACGGCCGCAGCCGCCGCGACGACCAGCACGACCCGCCCCACTCTTGATCCGACCCGCATCCCGCGACCCCTCTCCGCTGTTGCTCGTGGAGACAGGTCCGGGCGCGTTCCGGTTGGTGCGCGTGGCTCAACTCACACCTGAAACGTGATCTGCGCCACGTCCGGGCAACCGAACATGATCCAGACCGTCACTACGCACAGCGCGACAGCCAGGGGCAGAGTCCCTCGATTGGGCTGCATGGGTTAAACCGTGATGCACCCGTCATCGACAACGGGTGAGTTTCCACGCGCCCGCGATCGACGTAGCGTCATCGGCGGTTAACCGGACCTCCCCAGACCGGTGACGCCCCGACGACCGCCGCGCTCCCCTGTCCAGCGGTCGACGGACCCCCGTTGCCTCACGAACCCCGCGTGGGACAGGAACGACCGAGGCGGCTCCCCAGGCCGCCGGTGACCGGCACGTGCCGGGCGAAGGTCGGATCGCAGCGCCCGGAGAAGTCTCCGATGGCTCGTTACCGCGGACGTCACCGCGCGCCCAGCACCACCGGACGCACCATCGCCCGTACCGCACTGGCCGGTGCCGTTGCCGGAGCCCCGCTCGTGGGCCTGGCTACGCCGGCGTTCGCGGCCTCGGACTCCACGTGGGACCGGCTGGCCCAGTGCGAGAGCAGTGGCAAGTGGAACATCAACACCGGTAACGGCTTCTCCGGCGGGCTGCAGTTCACGCCCAGCACGTGGAAGGCCTTCGGCGGCACCGGCTCGGCGCACAACGCCAGCCGGGAGGAGCAGATCGCGGTGGCCGAGCGGGTGCTGGCCGGCCAGGGCTGGGGCGCGTGGCCGTCCTGCTCGAAGAAGGTCGGCGCGACCGGTCAGGCCGAGCCGAACCGGACGGTGCTGGCCAAGGGCAAGGCCGCTCCGAAGGCCACCCCGCAGACTCCCCAGACCCCGAAGGCCGCGCCTGCCGCTCCGACGGCCGGCGACTACGTCGTCCAGCGCGGAGACACGCTCGGCCGGATCGCGGCGGCGAAGGGCATCGCGGGCGGGTGGAAGGAGATCGTGGCGAAGAACCCCGGTCTCGCCGCGGCCCCCGACCGGATCGTCCCGGGCCAGCGCATCGCGGTCTAGGAGCGCACCCCGACGTCAGCAAAGCCACTTTCAGGACGGATTCGGTCCCGAAGGTGGCTTTGCTGACGTTCCCAGAGCTCGCGCGAGCTGCTCGGGGGTGTCGACATCGTCTGCCGTCGCTACGTCGCCGCACTCCACCAGCTCCAGTTGCGGGTGGCCGGCCAGGTAGCCGCGGGCGCCGGAGTCGGCGCGCGCTTCCGCGGCCACGCCGGCCCAGTGCTCCCGGCCGAGCAGCACGGGATGCCCCGGGCGTCCGGCGTAGGCGGCCCGGCGCAGGCTCGTCGGTCCGGCGCCTGCCGCCAAGCGGGCCACCGCAGCGGAGGTGATCCCCGGCAGATCGACGAGGTGCACCACCACCGCATCGGGGACGGGACGCAGCTGCGCGAGCGCAGCCAGGCCCGCCCGCACGGACGCGCCCATGCCCTCGGCCCAGTCGGCTGCCTCGACGGCCGGTACGGCCGGTGGCAGCAGTGCCCGGACCTCGTCCGCGGCCGCACCCACCACCACGAGCAATGGCCCGGTGCCGCCGCCTGCGAGCACCCGCACCGCGCGCCGGACCAGCGGCTCGCCCGCGAACTCGACGAGCGCCTTCGGACGCCCCATCCGCCGCCCGGCGCCGGCGGCGAGGAGCAGCCCCGCGACGACTATCGGTTGAGTTCTGTGACGGGGTGCTCGTACGGCACCGAGTCGAGCGGGAACTCGACGTCGCCGAACGGCGACAAGGAGCCCTGCGTCGGGGCCGCGAGCTCCGAGACGGGGTGCTCCCCGTCGGGCAGCACCGGCCACGTCGGGTCGATCCGCGCCGGCTTCACGGGCTTTGCCACGTCGTCCTCCTGCTGGTCCGGGGGTCTGAAGGGAAGTATCGCGTACCGCACCGACTACCGTGGAGGCGATGCCCACCTCCCTGGTCGACTGGCTGCGCGCCCAGGACGACGCCACGCTGGCCGCCGTGCTCCGGCTGCGCCCGGACCTGAGCGTGCCGCCCCCGGCCGACCTCACCGTGCTCGCCACCAGGGCGGCCGTGCGGGCCTCGGTGCACCGTGCGTGCGACGACCTCGACCGGGTGGCGCTGGCCGTGCTGGAGGCGCTGGTGCTCGCCGACGCCGACAGCGCGCCGGTTCGCCGTACCGAGGTGGCCCGCCTGCTGGGGCCGGACGTGCCCGCAGCGGCCCTGAGGGCCGCGCTGGCGGTGTTGCGCGAGCGGGTGCTGGTGTGGGGCCCGGACGCCGAGCTGCAGCTCGTCCCGGCCGCTCGTGACGTCGTGCCGCGCCATCCGGGCGGGCTCGGCCGGCCGGCGCAGGGGCCCGCAGGCTCGTCGGCGCTGCCGGAGCTGCTCGCCGCCGTCGACGACGAGGAGCGCCGGGTGCTCGATGCGCTCGCCGCCGGACCCCCGATCGGCCGCTCGCGCGCCGACCGGGACGGGCCCGTCGCCCGGCTCGTGTCGAAGGGCCTGCTGCTGCGCGTCGACCCGGAGACGGTGGAGCTGCCCCGACAGGTCGGGCTCGCCCTGCGCGGCGATCGGCCGATGGGCACGCTCGACGTCGCCCCGCCCGGGCTGAACCCGCGTGATCGCGGCGTCGGTGTGGTCGACCGGACCGCCGGCGGAGCCGTGCTCGAGGTGCTGCGCCGGGTCGAGCTGCTGCTGGAGTTCTGGGGCCGCACCCCGCCACCGATGCTGCGCTCGGGCGGACTGGGGGTGCGGGAACTGCGCCGCACCGCGAAGGAGATGGACGCCGACGAACCCGTCGCCGCGCTGCTGATCGAGGTGGCCGCCGGTGCCGACCTGATCGCGCCCACCGACGCCGTCGCCCCGGAATGGGTGCCCACCACCGTCGTCGACGACTGGGCGCTGGGCGGCCCGGAGATGCGCTGGGCCACCCTGGCCAAGGCCTGGCTGCAGCTGCCCCGCCAGCCCGGTCTGGTCGGCACGAAGGACGACCAGGGCCGGCCGGTCGCGGTGCTGTCCGACGGGGTCCGCAGGCCGACAGCCCCGCGGGATCGCCGCCGCGTGCTGGCCGGGCTCGCCGAGCTGCCGCCCGGCAGCGCGCCCGGTTCACCGGAGGCGCTGGCCCAGCTGCTGGCCTGGCGGGCGCCCCGCCGCGGCGGACGGCTGCGTGACGAGGCCGTGGCCTGGGCGATCGCCGAGGCCACGGTGGTCGGGATCGTCGCGCTGGACGCGCTGTCGTCGCCAGGGCGGGCGCTGCTCGACGACGACGGGGTCCTCCCGGCGGTCCGCGCTTCGCTGCCGGATCCGGTCAACCACGTGCTGCTGCAGGCCGACCTCACCGCGGTGGCCCCCGGCCCGCTCGCCACCGACCTCGCCCACGAGCTGGAGCTGGTCGCGCAGGTCGAGTCGTCCGGCGGCGCGACGGTGTTCCGGTTCACCGAGCACACGATCCGCCGCGCTCTCGACGCCGGCCGCACTCGCGAGGACCTGCACGAGCTGCTCGCCACCCGCTCGGCCACCCCCGTCCCGCAGGGCCTCACCTACCTCGTCGACGACGTGGCGCGCAAGCACGGCCGGCTGCGCGCGGGCAACGCGGCGTCGTTCCTGCGGTCCGACGACGAGATCCTCATCGCCGAGGTGCTGGCTAACCCGGCTGCGCCCGGGCTGGAGCTGCGCCGGATCGCGCCGACCGTGGCCGTCAGCCCGTTGCCGCTGGTGGAGCTGTTGGCGGGCCTGCGGGAGGCCGGCTTCACCCCCACCGCCGAGGACACCGGCGGCGTCGTGCTCGACATGACCGATCGCGGGCGGCGCACCGCCCCGCGCCGCCGCGCCTCTGACCGGGGGGCGCCGCGCGAGCCCGGTGCCGAGCAGATCGCCGCGCTCATCTCCCGGATGCGGGCCGGGGAGGCGGTGGTCGGCATGCGGCGCGGCGCGGAGTCCTACGCCAACGGCTCCACCCTCGACCTCCTCCGGCTCGCCGCCGCCCAGCACCGCAGCGTCTGGATCGGGTTCGTCGACGGCCACGGCGTGGCCGGCGAGCGCGTGCTCGAGCCGACCAGCGTCGGTGGTGGTGTGGTGGAGGGCCGCGACAGCGTGCACGGCGGCGTGCACCGGGTTCCGCTGCACAGGATCACGAGCATCTCGCTGGTCGAGAGCTAGGAGCCCTCGCTCACGCACACCGTGGTGTGCCGACGCACACTGTCGACCATGTGCGTGAGCACCTCACGGTGTGCGTGAGCTGCGGTCCTGTGCGGCCAGCAGCTTGTCCGCGTGCGCCAGCGTCCAGCGGCCCAGCTCGCGCAGCGGACCCTCCACCAGGCTCGTGCCCAGCGCCGTCAGTGCGTAGTCCACGCGGGGCGGGGCTCCGCCACAGCGGGTGCGGACGACGAGGCCGTTCTCCAGCAGCCGGCGCAGGCTCTCCGTCAGCACCTTGTCGCTGATGCCGCCGACGGAGGTGCGCAGGTCCGCGCGCCGGCGCGGGCCCTCTGCCAGCGCCGCGAGCAGCACCGGGTCCCAGCGGTGCAGGAACAGATCGGTCGCCGCGCGCAGCCGGCAGTCCGCGATCAGCTCGACGCACTCGTCCATCCGTCTCCTACCGATCGGTGCGCAACGGAGTTCCTGCGGTAGCCGGCATGCGGATCGGAGTGCTGGGAACAGGGGCGTTGGGTGTGGCGCTGGGCGCCGCGTGGGTGCGGGCGGGCCACGAGGTCGTGGTGGCCGGCCGATCCGACGAGCGGGCGGCCGCGGCCGCGCAGCGGATCGGCGGCCGGGCCGTCGCGCCACGTGCCGCCGTGCGCGAGCGCGATGCGGTGCTGGTGGCGGTGACCTGGACGGGCCTGCGCGACATAGTGGCGCTCGCCGGGGCGGACGATGAAGCGCTGGCCGGGGTCCCGTTGATCGATCCGACGAACGCTGTCGACCACGGGATCGGGGAGCTGCTGACGACTGACGGTCGCGCGATCGCCGAGCACCTCGCGGACTGGGCGCCGGGCGCGTCCGTCGTGAAGGCGTTCCACCTCTTCCCGGCCGAGCAGTGGCTGCCGGGCGGTCCGCAGGTCGCCGTGGCGATGGCGGGCGACGAACCGGGGGCGCTCGACGTGGTCGGAGCGCTCGTGCGCGACGTGGGCGGCGACCCGGTCGTGGTGGGCCCGCTTCGCTGGGCCCGGCAGCTCGAGGAGGTCGCCGGCTTCACCATCGGCATGGTGTTCGCCGGGCGCGATCCCCACACGGCGCTGCCGACGGTGTCACCCGAGCTGTTGGCTACCGCGCGCCGGCCGCCATCCGTGCCTGCATCGCGTGCTCAACGAGCGTGATCAATGTCTGCTTGGTGGAGTCACGGGTCCGTGCGTCGCAGCTCACGATCGGGATCGCCGAGTCGATCGACATCGCCTCGCGGACGTCCTCGATGCGGTGCTGGAGCACCCCGTCGAAGCAGTTCAGGCCGACGATGTAGGGCAGCCCGCGGTCCTCGAAGAAGTCGATCGCGGCGAACGAGTCGGCGAGCCTGCGCGTGTCGACCAGCACGACGGCGCCGATCGCGCCCCGCACCAGGTCGTCCCACATGAACCAGAAGCGGTGCTGCCCGGGGGTGCCGAACAGGTACAGGATCAGGTCGGCGTCGAGTGAGACGCGGCCGAAGTCCATCGCGACCGTGGTGGTGCGCTTGTTGGGAGTGGCCGACAGGTCGTCGGTACCTGCGCTCGCCTCGGTCATCACGGCTTCGGTGGTCAACGGCATGATCTCGGAGACCGAGCCCACGAAGGTCGTCTTGCCGACGCCGAACCCACCGGCAACGACGATCTTCGCCGATATGGTGGCCCGCGTCGCGATCTCGCGCGGCGGACCCACGCGCATCGGATAGCTAGAGTCGACGGAGTCCACTCAACACCCTTTCCATCAGGGTCATGTCCGGCGTGCTGCCGGTACTGCCGTTGGTCTGGTGCACGGTGACGACGCCGAGCCCTGCCATGTCTCCCAGCAGGACGCGGGCGACACCGAGCGGCAACTTCATCAGGGCGGCGACCTCGGCCACCGACCGCGTCTCCGAGCACAGGTCGGCGACCGCGCGGTGCTCGACCTGGAGGAGACCGATCTGGTCGCGGCCGCGCTGACTGGTCGAGACCAGCGTCTCGATCGCCAGGTCCAGGCCGGACTTGGTGCGTCCGCGCGTCCACGTGTACGGGCGCACGGCGGACGGCTCGGCCGGCTCGTGGTCCTCGACGACCGGGATCACCAGCGGTGTGGTCGGCGGGCCGGCCGTCACCGCGAAGTCGCGTGGCGGAACGGGGGTCGGCTCGGGTGCCGCAGCGAAACCGTCGCCGGGATCGCGCCCCTGGTCGTCGCTGCCGCGGCGACGGCCCCAACGCCGGCGGCGCGGGGAGCGTCCGGCGTCGAAGCTGAATCCGTTCATGATGTCGGCGAAGGTCGGCTCCGTGCCTGGCCGGTCGTCGTCGGTACCGGAGTTCATCGGACGTCACCTTCCTTCTGCCGGTCTCGTGCGGACGGGGTTCTCGCGAGAGCCGACACGGTGCGGCATCGTGCCAGTACCGGGGGCTCCATGGGAGGGGGTGTGGCTAGAAGGGCATCGATCCCTGCAGTTCGGAACGCAGCTCCGGGGTCAGCATGGCGCCGAGCCGACCCACCAGGTTCACCATCTCGAACCCGACGAGGCCCAGGTCACAGTCCCGCGAGGCGAGAACGGCGAGGCTGGAACCGTCGCTGATCGACATCAGCAGCACGGTGCCGCCGTCCATGACGACCATCGTCTCCCGGACCGTGCCCGCCTCGAAGCAGCGCGCTGCGCCGTGCGTGAGGCTGACGAGACCCGAGGCGACTGCCGCGAGCTGGTCGGCCCGGTCGCGGGGCAGCCGCTCCGACGAGGTGAGCAGCAGCCCGTCCGCCGAGACGACGATCGCGTGCGCCACCCCGGGCGCGTCCCTGGTGAATTTCGTGATCGCCCAGCCGAGATCGCTCGGCTGTGTGCGGGGGGTGGTCATGAGGACTCCTCGTCGTGATCGCCCGGAGTGGTCCGGCCGGGAAAGCGATCGCTGGCATCGGTCCGGTTCGAACCGGTCCGGCCCTGTTGTACACCGCGCTGGTAGGACGACAGTCGGCCGCGGATGTTGTCGTTGCTTCGGGCAGCCGACGCGGGGGCCGCCAGAACCGCCGAACCTGCGCTGCCGGGCACCAGCCGCGCCCGTGGCCTGCGCTTCGGCAGCCCCGCGGAGGTGACTTCTTCGCCACTCTCGCTCGTGACGTCGTCGGCGCGCCGCCAACCCTCGTCGGCGGGGCTGGCGAACCCGGCGTCGGCCGAGGGCGTCAGCTGCCGCTCCTGGAACGGCTGGTCCTGGAACGACTGCTCCTGGAACGGCTGGTCCTGGAAGGGCTGGGCCGTCGACGGCGACGCCGCGGGCGGCTGCTGCGGGGCGTGCATGAACCCGTTGCCGCCGTTGCTGGTGGGCGTCGGGCGGGGTGTCGGCTTCGGCTGCGGGGCCTGCCAGCTGCCGGTGCCGTTGCTGGGTGCCGGCTGCGGGTCGGTGTCCCAGGTGACCGGCACCGACCGGTTGGAGCGGAACCACGCCGAGGCGATCTCCTCGAAGATCGGCGTGGTCTCCCCGATCCCGGGGCCGTCGCTGCCCATCGGGACGGGCGTGACCTGCGGGGCCGGGTAGGACTCGGCGAACAGCGCACCGCCGGCCGGAGCCGGGGCTTCGGCCTCGCCGGTGCCGTTGGCAGCAGGCTGCTGGGCGACGGGGGGCTGCACGGCGGGAGGCTGCACGGCCGGAGGCGGTGTGGCCGGGCGAGGCGCGGCCGCGGCAGGCACCGGACCAGCACCGATGAGCGGGAGTGCCTCGGTGCGGTTGGCGTCGCCGTCGCTCTGCGTCGGAATGGCCGGCTGCGGTGCGGCGGCAGCGGGTGGTGCAGCCGCCGCGGGCTGCGGTGCGATCGGACGGGACGGGATCCGCTGCGGGAGCGGGCTGATCGGCACATCGCCGACCTGCGCGGTGGATGCGACCACCGGACCGTCGACCCGCGGACGACCCTCCGCCACGGGGGCGGCCGCCTGCGGGGCGTCGGCCCGCTCCTGCGGTGCGTCCATGGCCGCTGCGGGGGCCTCGATCTCCTCCGGAACGTCGGCCGCGGGGACCTCGGCCACGGGGGCGTCGGCCACCGGCTCGTCCGCGTCCACCGATTCCTCGACGGCCGGCTGCTCCGCCGGGATGTCCGCGGCCTCGGCCTCGGCCGCCTCCGGAGCATCGGCCGGCGGGGTCTCGACGCGCGGACCGTCGCCCGCCGACGCCGGGGCGTTCGCGGTCGCAACGGTGGGCTCAGTACCCGCGGGGCGCTCGACGGCGGATTCGTTGCCGAGTGGACCGGCGGGCGCATCGGCGGTCCCGAACTGGTTGCCTGGGCCCGGTCGACGAGCAGGGCGCTGCTGGTCCTGCTGCGCCTCGGGCAGGCGCGGCAGAGGCTGCCGCGAGATCAGCGGCAGCGGGGTGGTGGCGGTGTTCAGGTCGACCGCGTCAGCCGCAGAGAGGGCGGGCCGAGCGGCGGGTGCACCGGTGGCGGGGCCACCGGTCGCCGGACGCTCGCCCGACTCGTTCGGGCCGGTGGGCCGGCCGGTGCCGAAGAGGCCTGCGAGGAACTGGCGCGGTGCCGAGCGGGGCTGGTTGGAGCCCCCGGCGTACGCGTCGGTCCCGGCCTGCTGCGGCTGCTGCGGTACCTGAGGCGGCTGCTGCGGCTGGGGCTGCGCCTGCAGGGACTGCGGCTGTTGCTGAGGCTGCGGCTGTTGCTGAGGCTGCTGCTGTTGCTGAGGCTGCTGCTGGGGCTGCTGCGGACGGCGGCGGGGCAGCGTCGAGCCCGTCGACTCCTGTGTGGAGGTCTGCTCCGGGCGGCCGGGCGCGTAGCGACCCATGCCGTACTGCTCAGCGAGCGTCGGACCGTTGCTCGGGGTGCGCCGCGGAAGGGGTGCCTGGCCGCCGGACGCGCGCTCCGAGCTCTGCTCGGGGCCCTGCTCGACGGGCTGGGCGGGGGGCAGCTCGGTGGACTGCTCGGTCGCCGCGACAGCCGGCTGCGCCCCGGTGACCTGGCCGGCCGCGGAGGCGCTGGTGCGCTGCTCGCTGCCGGAGGTCTCGCGCCGGTCGCTGCTCTGCTCGGTGGCGGCGCGGGTGCCCCGGCCGAACGCGGCGGCGGCACCGAACGCGGTGGCTCCCGCGATGGCGCCCCCTGCGACAGCTCCGCCCATGCGCTCGGCGGACTGCTCCTCCGGCTGCTGGGGCTCCTGCTCGGGCAGCTCGGAGGCCGCGGACTGCTCGTCGTCGGGTCCGTCGGCCGGCGGGACGTCGGACGGTCCGTCCGTGCGCCGGGCCCGCAGCCGCTCCTCGGCCTCGCGGGCGGCGGCCTGATCCGCAGCCGCCTGCGCAGCCGCGTCGCCCGGCTTGCGCGGCGGGCCGCCCGGGTTCAGCGTGGAGCCGGGCCGCCTGCTGGGCAGCGACGGTGCGGGTGCGGCGGTCGGCACGCCGTTGGTGGCGGGCACCGCGAACAGCGAGCCGCTCGCGGTGCCGTCGGTGCCGGCGACCAGCGCCGACAGCGACGAGGAGACCCCGTTGCCGTTGCTGGCGACCTGCGCCGGCTCGGCGCCGGCCGGGATCGGCCGCGGCGCCGGCCGGGTGATGGTCTCGGAGGGATCGCTGGTGGGGATGAGCTCGGCGGGCAGCGCGATCGTCGCGGTGACGCCGGCGTCGGGCACCGCGCCCGAGCTGGTGGACAGCTGGACCTTGATGCCGTGCCGGTTGCTCAGCCGGCCGACCACGAACAGACCCATCCGGCGCGACACGTTGAGGTCGACGGTGGTGGGCCCGGACAGCTGGGTGTTGGCCTCGGCCAGCTCGTTGGGGACCATGCCGACACCGCGGTCGACGATCTCGACGACGATCGCGCCCTCGGGCGTGCGGTTGGTCGTCATGACGACCTGCGACGAGGGCGGCGAGAAGTTCGTGGCGTTGTCGAGCAGCTCGGCCAGCAGGTGCACGATGTCGCTGGCGACGCGGCCCTGGACGGTGGCGGTGGGCGGGGTCTGCACGACGATCCGCTGGTACTGCTCGATCTCCGAGACCGCGGCGCGCAGCACGTCGACCAGCGGCACGGGAGCGGTGTTGCGCCGCGTGAGGTTGGTGCCCGCGAGGACCAGCAGGTTCTCGCTGTTGCGCCGCATGCGGGTGGCGAGGTGGTCGAGCTGGAAGAGGTTGGACAGCTGGTCGGCGTCCTGCTCGTTCGACTCCAGCTGCTCGATGAGCTGCAGCTGGCGCTCGACGAGCGCCTGGCTGCGCCGGGAGAGGTTCACGAACATCGAGCTGACGTTCGACTGCAGCGCAGCCTGCTCGGAGGCCAGTGCGATGGCCTGGCCGTGCACCGCGTCGAACGCGCGGGCCACCTGGCCGACCTCGTCCGTGGTGCGCAGCGGTACGGGCACGACCGTGGGTCGGGCGCCGGACCCGGCGCGGATCGCGGCCACCGACTCGGGCAGCCGCCGGTTGGCGACATCGAGGGCGGCGGCGCGCAGCGTGCGCAGCGAGCGCACCAGCACGCGGGCCACGAGCACCACGATGAGCGCGGCGAGCAGCAGCGCGAGCAGCAGGATCACGGAGGAGATACCGGCCGAGTTGCTGGCGTCGTTCTGCAGCGCCAGGCCGGTGGTGGACAGCTCGCCGCGCACCCCGCGCTCGCCCTTGTCGAGCTCGGTGCGCAGGTCGGTGAACGTGCGGTCGAGGACGGCGCGGTCGATCGGCTCCGCGTCGGGCAGGTTGGCGAGCTGATTGATCAGCTGCTTGCGGGTGACCTCGACCGGGCTGCTCGCGTACTGGCCGTAGGTGTCGAGCTGCTGACGGGTCAGCGCGGCCTGGTACTGGCTGATCGCCTCGCCGTAGCGGGCGTCGGCGCCCTGGACGAGCGCGACGTCCTGGCGCGACGGCACCGGGTTGGTCAGCGCGGCGATGGTGAGGGAGTGCTGCAGCGAGGCCTCGTTGCGGGCCACCACGAGCGCCCGCACGCCGGCGGCGAGGTTGCCGACCTCCGGCGCCACGATCTGCCGGCTCAGCGAGTCGGTGAGGCGCACGAGCGGGTTGACGACGTCGTTGTAGTGGGCGATGACCGCGCCCGCGCCCAAACCGCTCGACCGGACCTGGTTGCGGACGTCGGACAGCGTGCCGAGCGCGGCGACGGCGTCGGCGCCGGCCGCGGTCGAGGCGTCGACCCCGACGTCGTGCACGACCTGGTCGAGCGGGCCCGCGGTGCCGTCGACGGCGGCGGCCTGCTGGTCGTAGCGGGAGAGGTCACCCTGCCGGTTGGCGGCGACGTAACCGGCGGCGATCTCGCGCTCGGCCTCCAGCTGGCGCAGCAGCTCGGACACCTGACCCTGCGCGGTGACGACGCGGTCGACCTTCGCGAGGTCGTTGGCCACGCCGGCCTGGTCGGCGATCCGGAGCACGCCGAGCGCGACTGCCAGCACGACGGGCACGAGCACCACGACGCCGAGCTTGACCCGGAGACTCCAGTTCTGCGGCTGCCACCACGAAGTCTGAGGTGGTGCGTCGGACCCGTCGGGCATTGTCACAGCGACATCTCCAAGTCACGGCCTTCGGCACGGCAGCACCCGACCAGGGGCCGGTACGAACAGGGAAGTTTCACGTCTGGGGTCCGTGCGGTCGGGCTCGGTGTGGCCCGGGGGAGGGCCGGTGCACCAGGCGGTTTCCGGCCTGCGACACGCCGGTGATCCCCGTACGAGGACCGTCGCGCCGCATGCCGATACGATCGGTGTTCTTCGTGTCGGTCGGGGGCTCGTGCGGCTTGGAGTCTAGTCATGCTGCTCACCGACATGACAACGTCTCGGCCCGGTCCGTGTCGCTGAACAGGTGCGAGCCGTAGCCGGGCGGTAACCCTCGATACCACCCCGGTGACCCAGTGTCGTCCGCGCCCCGGCGAGCGCACCCCTCAGGTGCGGTCAGTGGTAGCCGGGCGGTGACGTTCCGCCGTACGGGTGGCGGGCGGCTCGTCCGGATCGAGGGTCATCATGGACACATGACCGACGGCCCGCTCATCGTCCAGAGCGACAAGACCCTGTTGCTCGATGTCGATCACCCGGCGTCGGCGGAGGCGCGGATGGCGATCGCCCCGTTCGCGGAGCTCGAACGTGCCCCCGAGCACATGCACACCTACCGGGTCACCCCGCTCGCGCTGTGGAACGCCCGGGCCGCGGGCCACGACGCCGAGCAGGTCGTCGACGCGCTGATGCGGTTCTCGCGCTACGCGGTGCCGCAGCCGCTGCTGGTCGACATCGTCGACACGATGGGCCGCTACGGGCGGCTCTCGCTGACGAACTCGCCGGTCCACGGCCTGGTCATGGTGTCGAACGACCGCGCGGTGCTGGAAGAGGTGCTCCGCCAGAAGAAGATCGCGCCGATGCTCGGCGCGCGCATCGACGATG
This sequence comes from uncultured Actinomycetota bacterium, assembly GCA_963727745.1. GTDB lineage: Bacteria > Actinomycetota > Actinomycetes > Mycobacteriales > Pseudonocardiaceae > Pseudonocardia. Next base: position 68,078 of record CAVSHL010000009.1, on the reverse strand, counting down.
ACACCGTTCTCGTCCATCCCTCGGAGCGTGGACACCTCAAGCAGGCCCTGCTGAAGGTGGGTTGGCCGGCCGAGGACCTCGCCGGGTACGTCGACGGCGAGGCGCACGCGATCGCGCTGGCCGAGGACGGCTGGAACCTGCGCGACTACCAGCGCCAGGCCGTCGAGGGGTTCTGGGCGGGCGGCTCCGGCGTGGTGGTGCTCCCGTGCGGCGCGGGGAAGACGCTGGTCGGCGCGGCGGCGATGGCGCAGGCGCAGGCCACCACCCTCATCCTCGTCACCAACACCGTCGCCGGCCGGCAGTGGAAGCGCGAGCTGGTGGCGCGCACGTCGCTGACCGAGGACGAGATCGGCGAGTACTCCGGTGAGCGCAAGGAGATCCGCCCGGTCACGATCGCGACGTACCAGGTCATCACGCGCAAGACCAAGGGCGAGTACCGGCACCTGGAGCTGTTCGACTCCCGCGACTGGGGCCTGGTGATCTACGACGAGGTGCACCTGCTGCCCGCTCCGGTGTTCCGCATGACCGCCGATCTGCAGTCGCGGCGGCGGCTCGGGCTCACCGCCACCCTCGTCCGCGAGGACGGGCGGGAGGGCGACGTGTTCTCCCTGATCGGGCCCAAGCGCTACGACGCGCCGTGGCGCGACATCGAGAGCCAGGGCTGGATCGCGCCTGCGGAGTGCACCGAGGTCCGGGTCACGATGACCGAGAACGAGCGGATGGGCTACGCGATCGCCGACGCCGAGGAGCGCTACCGGCTCGCCGCCTGCGCGCACACGAAGATCGCGGTCGTCAAGGCGGTCCTGGAGCGGCACAAGGGCGAGCCCGCACTGGTCATCGGCGCCTACCTCGAACAGCTCGAGGAGCTCGGTGAGGCGCTCGACGCCCCCGTCATCCAGGGTTCGACGAAGAACCGCGAGCGCGAGGCGCTGTACGACCGGTTCCGCGCGGGCGAGATCCCGGTGCTGGTCGTGTCGAAGGTCGCGAACTTCTCCATCGACCTACCGGAGGCCAGCGTCGCGGTGCAGGTCTCCGGCACGTTCGGCTCGCGCCAGGAGGAGGCCCAGCGGCTGGGCCGGTTGCTGCGCCCGAAGGGCGACGGGCGGCAGGCCCACTTCTACTCCGTGGTGTCGCGCGACACGCTCGACACCGACTACGCGCAGCACAGGCAGCGGTTCCTCGCAGAACAGGGTTATGCCTATCGGATCGTCGACGCCGACGACCTGCTCGGACCGGCCCTTCCGGAGGTCCCCTGATCGGCCGATGCTGTCGCCACACCGGGTGGTCGGTGCTGCGGGAAGTAGCCCCGTGCGCCATGCTGACGCACGGGGCAGGGCAAAGGAGCGGGACCATTTCGTTGACAGCGTGGCTGATCATCGGTGGCGTGGCGTGGTGCCTCGCCTCCGTCGGGCTGGCCATCGTGATCGGCCGCACGGTCGCACAGCGTGAGCGCCAGCGGCCACGGGATCCGTCGGCCCACCTGCCCACCACGAAGGGCGCGGAGATCCATGTGCCCGCGGCTCGGCAGAGCAGCGGGCAGTCACTCGCCTCCCGGCTGCTGCGCCGACGCTGACGTAGAAACGCCCGCACCTGCATCCGGGTGTGTTCCACACCACGCCCGATGTGCGATGGTCCGCGGATGGGGTCGAGCGAGCGGTCCGCCCGGGAGCAGGCCGCCGAACAGGAGCAGCTGCTCTCGTCGTTGCTCGCGGAACGGGACGGGCTGCTCGCCGTCCTCGACCGGGTACTGGCGCTCGGCGGCACGGCGCGACTGATCCGCGACGCCGCGGGAGCCGACGCGGGGTTCGTCGCCGACGTCGACGGCGCTGACCAGGCGGTGATCCGCTGGCTCGCCGGCAACCGCACCACCTCGCTGCAGGACCTCGTCGTGCCGCGCGGGCAGGGCGTGGGTGGCCGGGTACTGGCCAGTGGCGCGCCGGTGCGGGTGAACGACTACGTGCGTTCGCCCTCGATCACGCACCAGTTCGACGGCGTGGTCCGGCAGGAGTCGATGGGGGCGATGCTCGCCGTCCCGATCGTGGACGACCAGCGCACCGTCGCCGTCGCGTACGCGGCGCTGCGCGGCGAAGGCCGGTTCGGCGACGACGCGGTGGCGGCGATGCAAGCCGTGGCCGTCGACGCCGCGCAGGCCCTGCGGCTGGCCAATCGTGCGGCGGCCGGCCGGGACACCGCCGTGGCGGCGGAGCGGGCCCGCATGCAGACCTCGCTGCACGACTCGGTGGGGGCGATGCTGTTCTCGATCGGCGCACAGGTGCGCGACCTGCGCATCACCCTGCCGGACAACCCGCTGCTGGCCAGCCGGCTGGGCCGGCTGGAGCTGGACGTGTCGGCGGCATCGCGCGCGCTGCGCGAGGCTCTGCTGTCGCTGTCGGACACCACGCCCGAGCGGGCGCTGCCGATCGAGCTGGCCGAGCACTGCCGCAGCTTCGAGGCCCGCACCGGCGTGAGCTGCCGGTTCATCCAGCTCGGCGACGTCGCGCCGCTCGATCTGGAGCGCACCACCCTGCTCATCTCCGCGGTGCGCGAGGGCCTGCTGAACGCGGAGAAGCACGCCGAGGCGAGCACGGTGGTGGTGAGCCTCGGTGAGCACGACGACGGCGTCGGGGTCGCGGTCGCCGACGACGGGCTGGTGCGCGACGCCGCGGTGGAACCGGCCGGCAGCGGCCTCGGGCTGCGGCTGCTCGCGGAGAAGGCGGCCCGCCTGGGTGGACGGGTCAGCTTGGTGCACGACGAGGACGGCGGATCGACGTTGCGCATGGTGCTGCCCACCACCCCACGGTCGATCCAGCGGAGGACCCGATGACGGCTGCGCGCGTGATGGTGGTCGACGACCACCCGGTCGTCAGGGACGGCGTGGCGTTGCTGCTGCGGTCCGAGCCGGCACTGATCGTCGTCGGGTCGGCGGAGACCGGCCGGGCCGCGATCGAGCGCGCCCCCGAGCTTGCACCCGACCTGGTGCTCCTGGACCTGCGGCTGCCCGACATGCTCGCCCCCGAGGTGGTGACGGCGCTGCGCGTGGTGCTCCCCGCGGCGAAGGTGGTGGTGTTCACCGCGCACGGCGACCACGCCGGGGTGGCGGCGGCGCTGGACGCCGGCGCGCACGGCGCGCTGCTGAAGGACGCAGCCGCCACCGATCTCGTGGCCGCGCTGCGCCAGGTGCTGCGCGGCGAGCTCGTGACCGACCCGCGGATCGCGCAGCGCGGCTCAGCCGACCCCGCCGCGCTGGCCCGCAGCGGGCTCACCCGGCGCGAGTACGAGGTGCTGCGGCTGGCCGCGCAGGGCCGCACCAACCCCGAGATCGCCGAGACCACCGGGCTGGCCCGCAACACCGTGAAGACCTACCTGCAGGGCGCGCTGCACAAGCTGGGCGCGCGCAACCGGGTGGAGGCGATCGGGAAGGCCGGCGAGGCCGGGCTGCTGTGACATGGTCGCCTGGCGGCGACGGCTCGCGGCCCCTTTGAGTCGCTGAGTTGCTCCCCCGGTGCTCGCGCCCGCGTCGTTCCTCCGGAGGCGCTGCGCGCCTCCTCCGCAACTCAGCGACGGGCCGCGAGCGGGTGTTGCAGCGCCACGGTCTCGTGGGATCAGGCTGCGCGAGTTCGGAGTTGAGGGCCGGGCTCCCGGGGTGCAGCTGTCGGTCCCGTCGCGCCGCTAGTCCAGGCAGAACTCGTTGCCCTCGGGATCGGCCATGACGATGTGGCCCATGCTCATCGGCGGCCCGGGTTCCTCGCGGTGGATCCGCGTCGCTCCGATGGCGACGAGCCGCGCGCACTCGGCCTCCAGCGCCGCCATCCGAGCCTCGCCCTGCAGCCCGGGAGCTGCCCGTACGTCGAGGTGGACGCGGTTCTTCGCGATCTTGTCCTCCGGCACCTGCTGGAAGAACACCCGCGGTCCCTGCCCGCTCGGGTCCTCGATGGCCGAGCGCGAGTTGCGCTGTTCGGCGGGCACCCCGATGCGGGCGAGGAACTCCTCCCACGCGGCCAGCGGATCGGCCCCCTCGGGCAGTTCGACCCCGGGCGGGCCGGGGTGGACGTAGCCCAGGACGTCGCGCCAGAAGGTGGACAGGGCGCGCGGATCGTGGGCGTCGAAGGTGACCTGGATGTGGCGGCTCATCGGCAGCTCCGTTCGGCAGGACAGGGCGGGACACGCCGGAACGTTGATCCTCGCGGTCCCCACCGACAGTTCCGACCGTTACCGACGGGTTCTGACCGTCCGTAGTCGGACTATCGGCGGGCGGCGACGATATCGGTACCGGTGGCCGTGTTGTGACCGGTTTGCGCCCCTCCTCCTCTCCAGGTGGGGGTGTGTCAGCCCTGTGATGGTGACCACGATGTGCCCGTCCGTGCGAGGCGAAGGAGCCGTGGTGGGCGGGTTGAGGGTCGACGGGTTGTCCGTGCGCTACGGCCGATCGGTGCACGCGCTCAGTGACGTCCACATCGCCGTACCTGGCGACGGCGTGCTGGCGGTGCTGGGAGGCAACGGCGCCGGGAAATCGACGCTGCTGCGGGCTGTCTCCGGCACGTTGAAGCTGCACGGCGGAACCATCACGGCCGGCGAGATCACCTTCGCCGGGGAGCGGATCGACCGCGCGGATCCGGCGGTGATCGTGCGCCGCGGCCTGGTCGCCGTGCCCGAGGGCCGGCAGGTGTTCGCCCGCATGACGGTCGAGGACAACCTGCGCGCCGGCGGGCTGGGCGCCCGCGACGCCGCCGCCCGCACGAAGGCGCGGGCCCGGGTCGCCGAGCTGTTCCCGGTGCTGGGCGAGCGGTCCGGTCAACGGGCCGGGCTGCTGTCCGGCGGTGAGCAGCAGATGCTCTCGATCGGCCGGGCGCTGATGTCGGACCCGACGCTCCTGCTGCTCGACGAGCCGTCGCTGGGGCTCGCCCCGAAGATGGTGGGCCGCATCGCCTCGATCGTGCGCGAGATCCACGAGCAGGGCACGGCGGTGGTGCTGGTCGAGCAGAACGCCACGATGGCGCTGCAGGTGGCCGACCAGGCGGTGGTGCTCGAGGTCGGCCGGGTAGCGCTGACCGGCACGGCCGCCGAGCTGGCCGCCAGCGACGACGTGGCGCGCCTCTACCTCGGCGGGCACGCCGAGTCCGAGGAGCAGGCGCACGCCGAGGAAGCGGCGGCGCGCCAGCACGCGCCGCGCGTGCTGTCGAGGTGGACGGGATGACCGCCGTGACCAGTGTGGAGATCAGGGACGACGTCCGCGAGCTCGCGGTCGAGGACGTGACGTTGCGCTTCGGCGGCATCACCGCGCTCGACGGGGTGTCCTTCACCGTCCGGCCCGGCACGGTGCACGCCCTGATCGGCCCGAACGGCGCCGGGAAGTCCAGCTGCTTCAACGTGATCAGCGGGCTGTACCGGCCGACGGAGGGCCGGGTCCGCCTCGGCGACCAGGTGCTGACCGATCTGCGCCCGCACCGGCTGGCCGCGCTCGGCCTCGGCCGGTCGTTCCAGAACATCGCGCTCTCGCCGACCTCGACGGTGCTCGACAACGTCCTGCTGGGACGGCACGCGCTCACGAAGGGCGGGTTCGTCTCCGGTGGGCTGCGCCTGCCGGCCACCCGCCGCACCGAGCGCCGGCACGCCGAGCGCGCCGAGGAGATCTGCGCGTTCCTCGGCGTGGTCGATCAGCTGTCCAGCCCGGTCGCGGCCCTGCCGTACGGCGTGGCCAAGCGGGTCGACATCGCCAGGGCACTGGCGTGCGAGCCGTCGGTGCTGATGCTCGACGAGCCCGCGGCCGGCCTGAACGCGACCGAGACCGCGGAGATGGCGATCACGATCCGCGACCTGCGCGACGCGCTGGGCATCTCGGTGCTGCTCGTCGAGCACGACATGGGCCTGGTCATGGGCATCGCCGACCAGGTCACGGTGCTCGACTTCGGCAGGCTCATCGCCGACGGCCCGCCTGCGCAGGTGCAGCAGGACCCCGCGGTGATCCGGGCCTACCTGGGCACCACCGACGAGAGCACAGATGTGACAGGGGAGGACGAGGGCTGATGGGCACCTTCTTCCAGCTGGTCGTGAACGGGCTCGGCAAGGGTGCGGTGTACGCGTTGTTGGCGCTCGGCTTCGTGATCGTCTACAAAGCCACCGAGGTGGTGAACTTCGCGCTCGGCTCCCTCGTGCTCGTCGCCGGCTACGGCGTCTACGTGCTGAAGGACTCGATCGGCTGGTTCGCGGCCGCCATCGTCGGGATCGCGGCAGCGGGGCTCGTGGCGCTGGTGATCGAGCGGCTGCTGCGCGTGGCGCGCACCGGCGACCACAACAGCCTCGCGCTGCTCACGATCGGTGTCGATGTGATCGTGGCGGAGGAGATCGTGCGTCGCGTCGGCGTCGCGATCCCGTTCATCGGCGACCCGTACGACGCGCAGCCGCTGCAGCTGGCCGGCATCACGCTGTTCCGCACCCAGCTGATCGCGCTCGTCGTCGGGGCCGTCCTGATCACCGCGTTCCTGCTCGCGTTCCGCTACACGACCTGGGGCGTCTCGATGCGGGCCCAGGCGGAGAACCGGGAAGCCGCGGCGCTGATGGGCATCCGCAGCTCGCGGGTGACGGCCACGGCGTGGCTGATCGCGGGCGCGCTGGCCGGGGTCGCGGTGCTGTTCATGGCCACCCAGGACTTCTCCGGTGCCGGGCTGGGCCGCGGTACGCACGCGATCGCGTTGATCGCGTTCCCGGCAGCGATCCTCGGGGGCCTCGACTCCACTGGCGGTGCCGTCGTCGGCGGGGTGATCGTGGGTCTCACGGAGGCGCTGTCGGCCCAGTACATCTCGTTCGAGTTCTCCAAGAGCGCCGTCTTCCTCGTGATGCTCGTGGTGCTGGTGGCGCGACCATCGGGGTTGTTCGGCACCAAGGAGCTATCGCGTGTCTGACACCGTGACCGAATCGAAGGCCGTGCCGGCGCCGGCCCCACCACCAGCGCAGTCGCCGGTCGCTGCGCCCCGCCGCGGCCTGCTCAAGCCCATCGCGACCGGGCTCTTCCTCCTGCTGCTCGTCGCCTTGCCGATCGTCACCGGCAATGAGGGCATCGGCTACCTGAAGGTCGCCCAGTACGTGCTGATCGGTGCCGTCGGCGGCATCGGGCTCACGCTGCTCGTCGGCCAGGCCGGGCAGCTGTCGCTCGCCCACCCGTTCTTCCTGCTGGTCGGGGCCGTCAGCTATGCGGTGCTGGCCGGTGACCCCGAGGAGTCGGTCGATCTCGTCGCGCTCGGGCTGCCGCCGGTGGTGGCGATGATCGGGGCAGTGGTGATCTGCGGGCTCGTCGGGCTCGCGTTCGCTCCCGTGTCGGGCCGGCTGCGCGGCATCTACCTCGGTGTGGCGTCCCTGTCGCTGGTGTTCCTGGGGTTGTGGCTGGGCCAGTCGCTGGCGATGTTCACCGGCGGCACGTCGTCGGGCCGGGAGGCGCCGATCTTCGAGCTGTTCGGCTTCCGGTTCGCCAACTCGACGCCGGCGCCGACGATCGCCGGTGTCGCGATCCAGCAGCAGCAGCGGCTCTGGTACCTGTTCCTCGTACTGACGATCATCGCGTACCTGCTGGCCAGGGGGGCGGTCCGCAGCCGGATCGGACGGGCGTGGCGGGCGGTGCGCGACAACGAGGCCGCCGCGGCCGCGATGGGTGTCGACGTGCGTCGACTCAAGGCCGGCGCGTTCGTCGTGTCCTCGGCCTACGCCGGGCTGGCCGGCGTGATGCTCTCGCTGTGGCTCGACCTCGTGAAACCCGACGAGAACGAGTTCACCGGCAACTACTCGCTGACCGTCTCGATCGCGTTCCTCGCGATCGTGATCATCGGGGGGCTCGGCTCGGTTCCCGGGGCCGTGATCGGCGCGGTCATCGTGTTCGGCCTGCAGCAGTTCTTCCTCCTCGGCGCCAACCAGTTCGGCTGGTTCGCCGACGCCGAGTTCGGCGGGTTCTCCGCCATCGTGGTCTCCGCCCTCGTGTACGGGACCGCGGTGGTGCTCGTCGTGCTCTTCGAACCCGGTGGTGCGGCGGCGATCGGTCGCCGGCTGCTCGCGCGGTTCTCCCGCACCCCCGACAACTCCCCCCACCCCCGAGAGGAACGACGATGATCCTTCGGCATGGCGCGTTGAGACGGACGAGCGTGCTCGCCGTCGCGTGTGCAGCGAGCGTGGTGCTCGCGGCGTGCGGCAGCACCGCCGACACCGGGGCCGGCGCGACCGGCGCGGGCGGTGTCAAGACCGACAAGGGCGTGACCGACCAGACGATCACGCTCGGGATCATGGGCGACACCAGCGGGGTGTTCAAGAACCTCGGTGGCGCCATCAACGCCGGCAACCAGCTCTGGGCCAACGAGGTCAACGCCGCCGGCGGCATCTGCGGCCGGCAGATCAAGATCGAGGTCGTCGACCACGGCTACAAGGCCGACACGGCCAAGACGCTCTACCCGCAGCTGGAGCCGAAGGTCCTCGGCATCGTGCAGCTGCTGGGCTCGCCGGTGCTGGCGGCGCTCAAGCAGAACCTGCAGAACGACAACCTCACCGCCGCGCCCGCGTCCTGGTCGAGCGAGATCCTCAACAACCCGAACATCATGATGATCGGCACCACCTACGACCTGGAGATCGTCAACGGCCTGGCATACCTGCAGCAGCAGGGGCTGATCAAGGACGGCGACGCGATCGGCCACATCTACATCGACGGCGAATACGGCGGCAACGGGCTCAAGGGCTCGAAGGCCTACGCGGCCACGCACAACCTGAAGATCACCGAAGCCAAGATCACGTCGACGGACAACGACCTCACCAACATCGTCACCGGGCTGAAGGGCGCCGGGGTCAAGGCCATCGTGCTGACCACCACGCCCGGCCAGACGGCGTCGGCGATGTCGGCGAACAATGCACTCGCCCTGAACGTGCCGGTGCTGGGCAACAACCCGACGTTCGACCCGGCGCTGCTGGCGACGCCGGCGAAGGACGCGCTGGGCAACCTGTACGTGGCGGCATCCAGCGCGCCGTTCTCGTCGAAGACGCCCAAGGCCCAGCAGGTCGCCGCCGAGTACAAGAAGACCTACCCGACCGGCCCGCTCAACGGCGGCGTCCCGGTCGGGTTCGTCGAGGGCAAGGTGTGGCAGGCCGTGCTCACCAAGGCGTGCGAGAACAAGGACCTCTCGCGGGCCGGCGTGCAGACCGCGCTCACCCAGCTGAAGTCGGTGAAGACCGACGACCTGGTCGCCGAGCTGAACTACAGCTCGCCGGGCTCGCCCCCCACCCGCGGTGTCTACATCGCGAAGGTCGACCCGGCCGCCGAGGGCGGGCTGTCCGAGGTCGCTCCGCTGTTCACCTCTCCCGAGGCGGCGGCGTACAAGGCGCCGTTCCAGAAGTAGCCAGCACGTCGCAAGCTCCGGCGCAGCGTCCGCGGTCAGACCGCGGGGGCTGCGCCGGTTCCATGCCGGCGGTCGGCCGCTCGCTTCGCGAGCACGCCGTGGCGCGGCGCGAACAGGTAGACCAGCGTGAACAGCGCGCCCTGCACCACCACGATCGTGCCGCCGGGGGCGGTGTCGACGTGGTAGCTGGTGTAGATCCCGGCCACCGCGCACAGCGCGGACGTCACCGGGGCGATCACCAGCATCCGGCCGAACCGGTCGGTCAGCAGGTACGCCGTGGCCCCGGGGATGATCAGCATGGCGACCACCAGCACCACCCCGACGGCCTGCAGCGCCACCACCGCGGTCAGCGCGAGCAGCCCGAGCAGGGCCGTGCCGAGCAGCCGGGTGTTCAGCCCGATGGCGAACGCGTGCGTGGGATCGAACGCGTAGAGGGTGAAGTCGCGGCGCTTGACCACCAGCACCACCAGCACGAACGCCGAGATCAGCAGCACCTGCAGCAGATCGCCGCCGCTGACCCCGAGCAGGTTGCCGAAGACGATGTGGTTGAGGTCGGTCTGGCTCGGTGTGACCGAGATCAACACGAGCCCCAGCGCGAACAGCGTGGTGAACACGATGCCGATCGCGGCGTCCTCCTTGATCCGGCTGGTGGAGCGGATCGTGCCGATCAGCGCCACCGCGAGGAACCCGAACACGATCGCCCCGACCGCGAACGGCGCCCCCACGACGTAGGCGAGCACCACCCCCGGCAACACCGCGTGCGAGACCGCGTCGCCCATCAACGACCAGCCGATGAGCACCAGCCAGCACGACAGCACCGCGCACACCACGGCCGCGACGACCGCGGTGGCCAGCGCGCGGACCATGAACTCGTAGCGCAGCGGGTCGATCAGGAGATCGAGGAGGTTCATCGCGCCACTGCTGTCACATCACGAGCGCCTTCGGCGCAGCCCCTTCGGGGAACGCCTTCGGCGCCACCGAAGGTATCGACCCCGAACGCCATCGCCAGACGTTCCGGCGCGAGCACCTCCGCCGGCGTGCCGTGGTGCAGCACGCGGCGCATCAGCAGGGCGGCCTCGTCGGCGAGCGCGGGCAGCGACGCCAGGTCGTGCGTGGAGACCAGCACGGTGGCGCCGCCGTCGGCGAGCTCGCGCAGCAGCCGCACGATCGTGGCCTCCGAGCGCTTGTCGACACCCGCGAACGGCTCGTCGAGCAGCAGCACGGTGGCGCCCTGGGCGATGCCGCGGGCGACGAACGCCCGCTTGCGCTGCCCGCCCGACAGCTGCCCGATCTGCCGGTCGGCGAGATCGCCCAGCTCGACCCGTTCCAGCGCCGCGCCGACGGCGTCGTGGTCGGCGGCCCGGGCCCGTCGGGTGGTGCCCATGGCGGCGTACCGACCGGTCATGACGACGTCGCGCACCGACATCGGGAACTGCCAGTCCACCTCCTCCGACTGCGGCACGTAGCCGATGGCGGCGCGGCGCCGGGCCGTCGCCGGATCGGCGCCCGCGATCCGCACGGTGCCGCGGTCGGGACGGACCATTCCGGTGATCGACTTGAACAGGGTCGACTTGCCCGACCCGTTCACCCCGATCAGCCCGCACACCCGTCCGGCGTCGACGCGCAGGGTGGCACCGTCCAGCGCGAGCACGTCGCCGTAGCGCACCGTCACGTCGGTGACCTCGATGACGGCGGTCATGCGACACCCCTGGTGAGTCCGGCGATGATCGTGGTGGCGTCGTGGCGGATCAGATCGAGGTAGGTGGGCACCGGCCCGTCGGCCTCCGACAGCGAGTCGACGTAGAGCACCCCGCCGTACGCCGACCCGGTCGCCTCGACGACGCGCTGCATGGGCGCGTCCGACACGGTGGACTCGCAGAACACCGCCGGGATCCGGCTGTCGCGCACGAAGTCGATCACCCCGGCGATCTGTTGGGGCGTGGCCTGCTGCTCGGCGTTGACGGGCCAGATGTAGCGCTCGGTGAGGCCGGTGTCGCGGGCCAGGTAGGAGAACGCGCCCTCGCACGTCACGAGGGCGCGCTGGTCGGGTGGCAGCGCGCCGAGCTTGGTCACCAGCTCGTCGTGCACGGTCTGCAGCTGGGCCGAGTACGCCGCGCCGTTGGCGGCGTAGGTCGCTGCGTTGGACGGGTCGAGGCGGCTGAACGCGGCCACCGTGTTGCGCACGTAGATCTGCACGTTGAGCGGCGACATCCAGGCGTGCGGGTTCGGCTTGCCCGCGTAGGCGTCGCTGGTGATGTCGATCGGCTGCACGCCGTCGGACAACACGACGTGCGGCACGTCGGCGTCGGCGACGAACTTCGCGAACCACACCTCGAGGTTCAGCCCGTTGTCGAGGATGAGGTCGGCGTCGGCTGCCCGGCGCACGTCGCTGGGGGTGGGTTCGTAGCCGTGGATCTCGGCGCCCGGTTTGGTGATCGACTCGACGCGCAGGTGCGGCCCGGCCACGACCCGTGCCACGTCGGCGAGCACGGTGAAGGTCGTGAGCACGAGCGGCCGCTCGTCGGTACCAGCCCGGGAAGCTGGGCCGCTCCCGCACGCCGCGAGCGTGACGACGGTGAGCAGGGCGGCGAACAACCGGGGGAGAGCCACGGCGCAATTCTAAGGTAGCCATGGCTACCAAAGAAGTGTGTCGTCTCAATATGAGTCGTTCGCCATGTCAACCAAGGGGCGCCCACCAGGCGCTCTCGGGGCCGGTCTCGGGGTGCGACCAGGGCTCGACCCCGATGTCGCCGCGGCGCGCGGCGGACAGGATTCATGTCATGGAGAACCTCAACTCGTTCCGCATCCACCGCAGCAGCACCGACAAGATGCTGGGCGGCGTGTGCGGCGGCCTCGCCGAGTCGCTCGGCATCGACGTGACGGTGCTGCGCCTCGCGTTCGTCGCCCTCACCGTGCTCGGCGCCGGCGCCGCGGCCGTCATCTACGTGGCGATCTGGGCACTGGCCCCGATCGACACCCCCGTCACCCCCGCCGGCGACGTGCCCGTCGACGGCCCCACGCTCGTCTGACCACCGAGGACCGGATCAGGGGCGCGGGCGACCGTTCCAGTTCGCCAACCGCTCGGTCGGGCCGGCGTCCGCGGCGGGCGGCACCGGCGGCGCGAACGGGACGTGCCCGCCCCGCGGCTCCGCCGGCAGCATCCGCGGCGCCGCAGCGAGCGCGGCCTCCGCGATCTCGCGCGGCGCCTCCACCGGCTGACCGGTGGCCACGGCCAGGTCCCAGCCGTGCACGAGGGTCTCGTTGAGGTAGCCGTACAGCGCCGCCCGTCCCGGCACCGTGCCCCACGGCACGGTCACCTCGCGATCGAGGATCGCGTCACCGGCCGGGGCCCGCCACACGGACCACATCTTCTCGATCGCCTCGCCGTAGGCGCCGGCGTACCCGTCGTCGGCGATGCCGGGAGTGACGAACGGCGACGTCCGCGGGTCACCGCCCTCGCCGAGCACCCGGGCCCGGTCCACCGTGCCCACGAGATGACCGGCGAGGGTGCGCACGTCGAAGTCGGGACACGGGGTGGGCCCGTCCAGTTGCTCGGGTCGGACGGTCTGCAGGAGGCTGTGCACCCAGGTGAGGGCGCCGGCGTAGAGGGGACGGGGATCGGGCATCTGCTCGGTCATGCGCCAACCTTCGCGCTGAATCATGTCATCTTGTGACATGTATCCGTGCGACCATCGGCGCGTGCGTGCAGACCGACTACTTGCGATCATGATGCTGCTGCAGCACCGCGGGCTGATGTCCGCGACCGCGCTGGCCGACGAGCTCGAGGTGTCGCTGCGCACCGTGATGCGCGACATGGAGGCGCTGTCGGCCGCCGGTGTGCCGATCTACGCCGAACGCGGCCGGCACGGCGGCTTCGCGCTGCTGGCCGGCTACACCACCGACCTCACCGGGCTCACGCACGAGGAGGCCCGCGCGCTGCTCGTCGCGGGCTCGGGATCGGCGGGCCTCGGCATGTGCGACGAGCTGGCGTCGGCCATGCGCAAGGTCGTGGCCGCCCTACCGGCGCTGCACCGCGACAGCGCGGCCCGCGACGCCGGCCGCGTGCTCGTGCGCGGGGAGGGCTGGCGGCGGCCGCGGGCCGACGACGACGTGGACGAGCAGGTGCTCACCACCGTCCGCCGGGCCGTCTTCGCCGGCCGGCGGCTGCGGATCGGCTACGCGCCCCGCGCCGGCGCCGCAGGGTGGCGCACGGTCGATCCGATCGGGCTGGTCCGGGCCCGCTGGACCTGGTACCTGCTCGCCACCCGGGACGGCGCGGAGCGCACCTACCGGCTCTCCCGCGTCCACGCCGCCGAGGTGCTCGCCGAACCGGCCGACCGACCCGCCGACGTCGATCTCGCCGAGCTGTGGCAGGCCCGCAAGGAGCAGTTCGCCCCCGGCCCGGGCCTGGCCGTACGGGTCCGGGTCCGACCGGAGCGGCGCGCCGAGTTCCTCGCCGCCGCGCCGTTCGCACGGGTCGACGGCGACCTGGTGGAGGTGGAGTTCGCCGACACCGGCCACGCCGAGGCGATCCTCTGGCCGTTGCTGCCCGACGTCGAGGTCGTGTCGCCGGCCGAGCTGCGCGCCGGCCTCGGACGGCGCGCCGCGGCTGCGGCCGCCGCGCACGGGTGCCAAGATCGGCCCGGAGGTGCGGGATGACCCAGCAGCAGGACCCCACGGCCGGGCTCGTCATGAGCTACCTCGGGCTCCGCCGCGCCGTCGGCGTGGTCGCCGTCGCGCTGCCGTTCGTGCTGCTCGCGGGGAAGCTGCTGATCGACGGCCCGGGCCTGCCCGGCTCGATCAGCGCCTACTACTACACGAGCATGCGCAACGTGCTGGTCGGACTGCTGTTCATGCAGGGCACGTTCCTGCTGTCCTACCGCTACGACCGCCGCGACACCGTCGCCGCGGCGATCGCCGGCATCGCGGTGATCGGGGTGGCCCTGTTCCCCACCCAGCCGATGAACCCCACCCCGGCCGACGTGGCGATCGGCATCGTCCACCTCGTCTGCGCCACGACGTTCTTCCTGACCACCGCCTGGATCTCGCTCTTCCTCTTCACCCTCTCCGACGGCTCGCCGACCCCGCGCAAGCTGCAGCGCAACGTCGTCTACCGCGTCGCCGGCATCGTGATCCTGGTGTGTCTGGTGCTGCAGGTCGTCACCGACAACCTGCTGCCCCGCGCGGTCGTCGACGCCGTCCACCCGGTGTTCTGGCTGGAGGCGCTCGCGGTCATCGCGTTCGGCGTCTCCTGGCTGGTCAAGGGCGAGACCGTCCTGCGCGACGACCAGTAGTCCTGCGGTGCCGCGGGCCGCCACCGCGCGGCGATCCTGGCGGCATGAGCGCGCCGTACCAGCCCTCCCCGTACCCGTATCCCGGCCCGTACGGGCCCGCGCCCGTGCGCCACGACGGTGTCACGGCGCTCCGGACGGTGGGGATCGTCCTGCAGAGCGTGCTGGCCGGGCTGTCGGTGCTGGTGCTGCTGTTCGTCTCGCTCTTCATCGACGACCCGAAGGCGAACGTCGAGCTGATCCTCGCGGTGCTCGCCGGCATCGGGCTGTGGTGCGCGGCCGGCCCGTTCCTCTACTGGCTGCTCACCCGGTCGACCCGCTCGGCCGCGTGGGCGGTGCTCGCGTTCTTCGGCTGCGGTCCGATCCCGATCTTCGTCGTGCTGATCGCGGTCAACCTGCGCTGATCGGTCGGACGCGAAACGGGGCGGCACCCACGAAGGGTGCCGCCCCGTTCCGGGAACAGCAGGTTGGTGCCTGGACTCAGAAGTCCATGCCGCCCATGCCGCCAGTCGGGTCGCCCCCGCCGGCCGGCGGGTTCTTCTCCGGCTTGTCGGCGATGACGGCCTCGGTGGTGAGGAACAGCGCCGCGATGGACGCGGCGTTCTGCAGCGCCGAGCGCGTGACCTTGGCGGGGTCGATGATCCCGGCCGCGATCAGGTCGACGTACTCGCCGGTGGCCGCGTTCAGGCCGTGGCCCGCGGGAAGCCCGCGCACCTTCTCCGCCACGACGCCGCCCTCGAGGCCGGCGTTGATGGCGATCTGCTTGAGCGGAGCCTCGAGCGCGACCTTGACGATGTTCGCGCCAGTGGCCTCGTCACCGTCGAGGCCGAGACCCTCGAAGAGACCGGCACCGGCCTGGATGAGGGCGACGCCGCCACCGGCGACGATGCCCTCCTCGACGGCCGCCTTCGCGTTGCGAACGGCGTCCTCGATGCGGTGCTTGCGCTCCTTGAGCTCCACCTCGGTGGCAGCCCCGGCCTTGATGACCGCAACACCGCCGGCCAGCTTGGCCAGGCGCTCCTGCAGCTTCTCGCGGTCGTAGTCGGAGTCGGTGTTCTCGATCTCGCGACGGATCTGGTTGACGCGACCCTGGATCTGGTCGGCGTCGCCGGCACCGTCGACGATGGTGGTCTCGTCCTTCGAGACGACGACCTTGCGGGCGCGGCCCAGCAGCGACAGGTCGGCGTTCTCGAGCTTGAGGCCGACCTTCTCCGAGATGACCTCGCCACCGGTCAGGTAGGCCATGTCGCCCAGCATCGCCTCGCGGCGGTCACCGAAGCCCGGAGCCTTGACGGCGACGGACTTGAAGGTGCCGCGGATCTTGTTGACGACGAGCGTGGCCAGGGCCTCGCCCTCGACGTCCTCGGCGATGATGGCGAGCGGCTTGCCCGACTGCATGACCTTCTCCAGCAGCGGGAGCAGGTCCTTGACGGTCGAGATCTTCGAGGAGACCAGGAGGACGTAGGGGTCCTCCAGCTCGGCCTCCATGCGCTCGGCGTCGGTCACGAAGTAGGGCGAGATGTAGCCCTTGTCGAAGCGCATGCCCTCGGTGAGCTCGAGCTCGAGCCCGAAGGTCTGCGACTCCTCGACCGTGATGACGCCTTCCTTGCCGACCTTGTCCATCGCCTCGGCGATGAGCTCGCCGATCGAGGTGTCAGCAGCGGAGATGGAGGCCGTGGCAGCGATCTGCTCCTTGGTCTCGACCTCCTTGGCGGTCTTCAGCAGTGCCTCGGCGACGGCCTCGACGGCCTTCTCGATGCCCCGCTTGAGCGCCATCGGGTTGGCGCCGGCGGCAACGTTGCGCAGGCCCTCGCGGACCAGCGCCTGCGCCAGCACGGTGGCGGTGGTGGTGCCGTCACCCGCGATGTCGTCGGTCTTCTTGGCAACTTCCTTGACGAGCTCGGCCCCGATCTTCTCCCAGGGGTCCTCGAGCTCGATCTCCTTGGCGATCGACACACCATCGTTGGTGATGGTGGGCGCGCCCCACTTCTTCTCCAGCACGACGTTGCGGCCACGCGGGCCGAGCGTCACCCGGACGGCGTCGGCGAGGGTGTTCATGCCGCGCTCGAGCCCGCGGCGCGCCTCCTCGTCGAAAGCGATCATCTTCGCCATGTGGGTGTGGTCCTCCGAATTGGAATGACACGAGGTCAGGTGCGTCGAACGCGG
Source organism: uncultured Actinomycetota bacterium (assembly GCA_963727745.1). Classification (GTDB taxonomy): domain Bacteria; phylum Actinomycetota; class Actinomycetes; order Mycobacteriales; family Pseudonocardiaceae; genus Pseudonocardia. The sequence goes on along the minus strand of CAVSHL010000009.1, from coordinate 51,256 downwards.
TGCCCGCGACGGACGACCGGCAACCATGCGTCGGTCTCACCCGCTCGACAACTGGCACTCTACCGTGCCGAGTGCCAGCTCCGGTTTTAGCACTCGGGTGGGTCGAGTGCAAGGCGCCGCGACGCTGTCGTCCGGCGATGGATGGGGCACCATGCACTCCGTGTCGAGCACGCGGATCCGAACGGTCGAGGAGCACGCGGAGATCGTTGCCGCGCTGCTGTCGCCGAGCCCTGCCGTCGCCGTACCGCTGGGCCGGGCCCGGGGCCGGGTGCTCGCCGCCGACGTCGTGGCCGCCGTGTCACTGCCGTCGTTCGACAACTCCGCCATGGACGGCTACGCCGTGCGGGCCGCGGAGCTGGCCGGCGCCACGCAGGCCGCGCCCGTCGAGCTGCCGGTGGCCGCCGACATCCCTGCAGGTCGCACCGATGTGCCGGCACTGCCGAGCGGCGCCGTCGCCCGCATCATGACCGGCGCCCCGATCCCCGACGGCGCCGACGCCGTGCTGCCCGTCGAGCAGACCGACGGTGGCACCGAGCGGGTGCAGCTGTACGCGCAGCCCGAGCCGGCCGCGTTCGTGCGGCGGGCAGGCGAGGACACCGTCGCCGGCGACGTCGTGCTCACGGCCGGCACCGTCATCGGCGCCGCGCACATCGGGCTGGCCGCCGCCGTCGGCGCCGCCACCCTCGACGTGCGCCGCCGCCCGCGCGTGCTCGTCCTGTCCACCGGCTCCGAGCTCGTCGGCCCCGGCGTGCCGTTGCAGCACGGCCAGATCTACGAGTCCAACGGGCCGATGCTCGCCGCCGCCGTCGAGGACGCCGGCGGCGAGGCCGAGCTGCTGCGCTTCGTGCCTGACGACGTCGAGCAGTTCCTCGCGACGCTCGCCGCCCGCGTCCGGGACGGCGCCGTCGACCTCGTCCTCACCTCCGGCGGGGTCAGCGCCGGCGCCTACGAGGTCGTGAAGGACGCGCTGACCGGGCGCGGCGTCGAGTTCGCCAAGGTCGCGATGCAGCCCGGCGGGCCGCAGGGCGCAGGGCGGGTGCCGGAGCTGGGCGGCGTCGCCGTGGTGACCCTGCCCGGCAACCCCGTCAGCTCGCTCGTCTCCTTCGAGGTGTTCGTGCGGCCGGCCCTGCGTGCGGCACTCGGACACCCGCGGCCGCACCGGCCGGTACGCACCGCCCCGCTCGACGGGCGCCTGACCTCGCCCGCCGGCCGCCGACAGTTCCGCCGCGGCGTCTTCACCGACGCCGGCGCCGTGCGGGAGATCGGCACCGCCGCGTCCCACCGGCTCGGTGCGCTGGCCCGCGCGGAGTGCCTCATCGTGCTCCCCGAGGCCGTGACGGAGGCGCAAGACGGCAGTCAGGTGGAGGTCTGGCCGCTCGACCACTGACTCTTTCGGGTGGACGTGGTGTACGTCACACCGACGGGATGCAACAATCGGGCCCCCGATGACGTCCTACAGGTGAATGTTCGGCCGAACGGTGCACTCTCCGTGGTTCCTCAGGAAGTGTGCTGGACGATCGAACGAGCTAGCGGGAATACTTGGGGCACGACGTGGGTATCCATGTCTGGCAGCAAAGACCCACCGCCCGTCGCTGGGGAGCGGACGAGCGGTTCCACGGCCGGGGTCGTCGTCTCGGGGGATGACGGCCCCGGCCCTTTGCTGTCCGGGCAGCGAAGCTGCCCGGTCGCGCGGTCGGCGCGGAGCGAGGCTGCGAGTTTGTCCGGTTCCGGACACGAGGCTCTCGGCGATCCTGATGCGGTGTTCAGTTGTCGACCGGCCCAGGGGCGAACGATCAACAACGCCGTCCGCCGGATCCCGTGCCGATGCGCTCGCGTACCGTAGCCGCCGCGACCCGGCCCTCGCGGGCCACCCCCGTCTGCAGGAGTGAAGCCGCGCTCATGACCGACCCCACCCCAGCAGGGCCGGAGCCGGCCGCCACGGCGAGCGGCCCGTCCGGTTTCTCCCTGACGCACGTGGTCGGTCTGGTCAGGGATGCGATCCCGCCGATGCACCCGGGTGGCCGGCCGGTCGTCGCGGCCGTGGCCACCGCTGCGGGGCTGGTCAGGCTCGTGACCGGCCGTGGTGCCGGGGTCGGCGTACTCGCCACCGCGGCCACCGCACTGTTCTTCCGCTCCCCGGAGCGGGTGCCGCCACCGGTCGAGGGCGCCGTCCTCGCCGCCGCCGACGGGACGGTCGCCACGATCGGCGACGCGCTGCCGCCGCCGGAGCTCGAGCTGCCGCCCGTGCCGCTGCCGCGGGTGAGCGTCTTCCTCTCCGTGCTCGACGTGCACGTCCAGCGCATCCCCGTCGACGGGCAGGTGGTGGCCGTCGCCTACCACCCGGGCACCTTCCTCTCCGCCGACCTGGACAAGGCCAGCGACGACAACGAGCGCAACTCGGTGCTGCTGCGCACCACCGACGGCACCCAGATCGGCGTGGTGCAGATCGCCGGCCTGCTCGCCCGGCGCATCCTCTGCGACGTCGTCCCCGGCAACGAGGTCGCCGCCGGCGAGACGTACGGGCTCATCCGCTTCGGTTCGCGCGTCGACGTCTACCTGCCGGCCGGTTCCCGGATCCAGGTGGCGGTCGGGCAGCGCACCATCGGCGGCGAGACCGTGCTGGCCACGCTGCCCGAGGAGGGCTGATGGACGTCCCGCCCGCGTACGCGGCGGGCTTCCGGCTCCTGCCCAACGCCGTCACCGTGCTGGCGCTGTGCGCGGGCCTCTCGTCGGTCTACTTCGCACTGTCCGAGCAGTGGATGCTCTGCGTCGCCGCGACCGGCTTCGCGGCGGTCTGCGACGCGCTCGATGGGCGGCTCGCCCGGCTGCTCGACGCCACCAGCCGGATGGGTGCCGAGCTGGACTCGCTGGCCGACCTGGTGTCGTTCGGCGTGGCACCGGCGCTGGTGATCTACCTGTGGGCGCTGGAGGGCAGCCGGTTCGGCTGGATCGTCACTCTCGTGTTCGCCGTGTGCATGGCGCTGCGGCTGGCCCGCTTCAACACCCTGCTCGACGTCGAGGAGCGCTACCCGTTCGCGAAGGAGTTCTTCGTCGGCGTCCCGGCGCCGGCCGCGGCGCTGTCGGCGGGGATCCCGCTCTACGTGACGCTGCAGTTCGGCGAGGGCTGGTGGTCCGGCGAGGTGCTCGTCGGGGCATGGGCCCTGGTCGTGGCCGGGCTGATGGTGTCGCGGCTGCCCACGCTGTCGCTGAAGACCGTGCGTGTGCCGGCGTCGGCGGTCGCCCCGCTGCTGGTCGTGGTCGGCGTCGCGGCGGCGGTGCTCGTCACCGTGCCGTTCCTCGGGCTCGCGCTCGTCGGGGTCGGGTACCTGCTGCTCATCCCGTACGCGGGATACCGCTACCGCTGGCTGGCCCGCCACCCCGAGGCGTGGAACGTGCCCGTGCAGGAACGGCGGGCCGCCGCCCGCGCAGCCCGGTCGGCGCGCCGGTTGGGCATCCGCCCGCCGCTGCGGCGCCGCGTCGCCGGCGGGGCCAGCGCCGTCGCCCGCGCGGTGCGCCGACTCGGCGACACCGACCCGAGCCTCCCCCCGGTGGGCCGCAACGGCACCCCCCGGTCCGGGCCAGGCCCGGCCGCGCAGCGCGGCAACCGGCTGCGTTTGGGCCTGCGCAGGGCCCGCCGCCGCTGAGCGCACCGTCGACCGTCGGACCGTGACCGATAGCGTGGCCCGGTGACTGTGTCGATCACTCTCGTTGCCCGGCTCGCAGCGTCGGCCGCTGATGCGCGACGCGGGGTGGTCCGGCTGCATCCCGAGGTGCTCGACGCGCTGGGCCTGCGCTCGTGGGACGCGGTCACCCTCACCGGTGCGCGGCTCACCACCGTGCTCGTGGCGCCGGGGGACGGGCCGCCCGGCCAGGTCACGCTCGACGACGTGACTCTCTCCAACTCCGGCCTCACCGATGGCGCGATGGTCGTGGTCGCCCCGGCCGAGGTCGCCGCTGCCCGTAGCATCCGGCTGACCGGATCGCGGCTGGCCAGGGCGTCGCTCACGCCCGAGATCGTGCGGCAGGCGCTCGTCGGCAAGGTCGTCACCGGCGGCGACGCCGTGTCGTTGCTGCCCCAGGACGTCGCACCCGGCATGAACGCGGCCGCCACCCGCCAGCAGGTCGCCGGTGCGCTCGGTCCGTCATGGACCACCGAACTGCTCACCGTGGCGGCCGTGGAGCCGGCCGGCGCGGTCGCCGTGCGCCCCAGCACCGTCGTCGGCTGGGAGGGCGGGCCGGCGACCGGACAGGCCACCGCCGCCACGCCGGCGCAGCGGGTCACCACCGTCGCGTCAGCGCCCGCCGCGGCCGCCGTCGAGCCCGCGCTGCCCGTCGAGGCCCTGATCGGCAACACCGAGCCGGCGCGCCGGCTCGTCGAATGGCTCGAGCTCACCTTCGAACGGCCCGAGCTGCTGGAACGCCTCGGCGGCTCGGCCCGGCTCGGCGTGGTGATCGTCGGGCCGGAAGGCGTCGGCAAGCTCGCGCTCGCGCGCAGTGCCGCGGCCGCCGTCGACGCCGGGGTGGTCGAGCTCGTCGCGCCCGGCGTCGCCGCCCTGGAGGCGGGGGTGGCCTCGCAACGGGTGCACGAGACCGTCGGCTCGGCCAGGGCGTCGGCGCAGTCGGGGACGCGCACCGTCCTCGTCGTCACCGACGTCGAGGCGCTGCTGCCCGTCGAACCGGTGCCGCTCTCGACGATCGTGCTCGACGCGCTGCGCACCGCGGTGTCGACCCCGGGCCTCGCGCTCGTCGTGACGACGTCGGCACCGGAACGCACCGATCCGCGGCTGCGCGCGCCCGACCTCGTCGACCGCGAGCTGGGGCTGGGGCTGCCCGACCTGCGCACCCGCACCGAGCTGATGCGCCGGCTGCTGGCCGACGTGCCGCTGGCCGACGACGTGGAGCTCAAGGCGATCGCCGAGCGTGCGCCGGGATTCGTCGTGGCCGATCTCGTGGCGGTGCGGCGCGAGGCCGCCGTCGTCGCCGCCCTGCGTCATCCGCGCGCCGACGAGCCGCGGATCGCCCAGCAGGACCTGCTCGACGCGGTCGGCTCGGTCCGCCCGATCTCGATGTCGTCGTCGGACACCCTGCGGACCGGCGGCGTGACCCTCGACCAGGTCGGCGACATGGCCGAGACCAAGCAGGCGCTCACCGAGGCCGTGCTGTGGCCGCTGCAGTACCCGGACTCGTTCGCCCGGCTCGGCGTCGCCGCCCCGCGCGGGGTGCTCGTGTACGGGCCGCCGGGATGCGGCAAGACGTTCCTGCTGCGGGCGCTGGCCGGCACCGGGCAGCTCAACGTGATCGCGGTGAAGGGCGCCGAGCTGCTCGACAAGTACGTCGGCGAGTCCGAACGGGCCGTGCGCGAGCTGTTCCGCAGGGCCCAGGACGCCGCGCCCGCGCTGATCTTCCTCGACGAGGTCGACGCGCTGGCGCCGCGCCGCGGCCAGTCCAGCGACTCCGGTGTGGCCGACCGCGTCGTCGCCGCCCTGCTCACCGAGCTCGACGGCGCGCAGCCGCTGCGCGACGTCATCGTCGTCGGTGCCACCAACCGGCCCGAGCTGATCGATCCCGCCCTGCTGCGCCCGGGCCGGCTGGAACGGCTGGTCTACGTGCCGCCGCCGGACGCCGAGGCGCGCACCGAGATCCTGAAGGCGGCCGGGCGCAACATCCCGTTCGCGGACGAGGTGGACCTGGCCGAGCTGGGCACACAGCTGGAGGGCTACTCCGCCGCCGACTGCGCCGCCGTGCTGCGCGAGGCCGCACTCACGGCCATGCGCGAGTCCCTCGACGCCACGCAGGTCACCGACGTCCACATCGCCGCGGCGCGGAAGGTCGTGCCGCCGTCGCTGGATCCCGTCGCAGCTCGCGGAGCTGGAGGCGTACGCCCAGCGACGGGCGGAGCGCTGATCAGCTCTTGTAGTTGTTGGTGACGATCAGGATCAGGCCGGGCGTCGCGTCGTTCAGACCGGCGAAGCGCGGCTCGACCCGCACGCCGAGCGCGCGGCCGAGAGCCTGCGCCGAGGCCTCCTCCGCCGTGCCCTGCCGGTAGTAGACGGTGCTGGCGGGGATGACGCCCTGGGAGTAGTTGGCGACGGACTCGACCGGCCAGCCCTGGGCCTTCACGTCGTCGGCAGCGCGGGCAGCCAGGCCCTTGATCGTCGAGTTGTTGTAGACGCGCACCGGCTGCTTCGCGACCGGACGGGCAGCCGGAGCGGGTGCGGGACTCGCCTTCGGGGCGTTCGGCGTCGCCCCGAAGGACGGGACGGCCACTCCGCCCGGAGCGGGCGTGACGGCAGGCGGCGCGGGCGCCGGAGTGGGGGCTGCGGGTGCCGGCGTGGTGGCTGCAGGAGCCGGGGGCGCGGCGATGGCGTTGGGATCGGTCGGGGTGGGCTCCGCCGGGGCGACAGCACTGGTGGGGGCGGGACCCTCGGCGGTGGGAGTGCCACCGCCGCCACCACCCACGAGGCTGGCGACGCCGATCAGTGCGGCCACCGCGCCGACGCCCAGGAGCGCAAGACCACCCACCCGAAGCGGGGATGATCCTCCGGACGGTGCGGGTGAGGTCACGATCTGGCTCCTCGTAGCGGGCGCGTCACCCGTAAGAGACGGGTCTGTCGCCGATCATGGTGACGTCACCAGGGCTCGATGCCCAGCCGACGCGCCGCACGGGTGCGCTGCCGGCTCTGGCGAAGTCTCCGCAGACGCTTGACGAGGAGTGGATCGGCGGCGAGCGCCTCGGGCTTGTCGACCAGTGCATTGAGCACCTGGTAGTACCGGGTGGCCGACATGTCGAACAGTTCCCGGATCGCCTGTTCCTTGGCGCCGGCGTACTTCCACCACTGACCTTCGAAGGCGAGGATCTCCCGTTCGCGACGGTCCAGCTCGCGCAGCCCGCCGGAGGCTGACCTCACCCCGGTCGATTCGGTGGCGGACTCCATCGCGCTCCCTCAAGACTTTCGCAGGTCCACGTTCTACAGCGAATGACACGTGTGTGATTCGCGAACGCCATTCAATCACGCACAACCGACCGAACCGGGTCAGGGACGCGCCACGCCATGGGGTGATCGGTGACCGGCCGACGGCCTCCGGCGGGCGGCCGGACACGCCGGGAATCGCGAGATCTAGGCTCGTCGACGTGGCCGTTCGACCCATTGTGATCATCGGGGATCCTGTCCTGCACACCCCCACCCGCCCCGTCACCGAGTTCGACGGTGCCCTCGCCGACCTCGTCGCCGACATGTTCGACACCATGGCCGCGGCCGAGGGCGTCGGGCTCGCGGCCAACCAGGTCGGTGTCGACCTGCGGGTCTTCGTGTACGACTGCCCCGACCTCGAGCTGCGCGAACGCCGCCGCGGCGTCGTCGTCAACCCGGTGCTGGAGACGTCCGAGCGGCCGGAGACCATGCCCGACCCCGAGGACGACGACGAGGGCTGCCTCTCGGTGCCCGGCGAGCAGTTCCCCACCGGACGGGCCGAGTGGGCCAAGGTCACCGGCACCGACGAGAAGGGGCAGCCGGTGGAGGTGGAGGGGCGCGGGTTCTTCGCCCGCTGCCTGCAGCACGAGACCGACCACCTCGACGGGATCATCTACGTCGACCGGCTCATCGGCCGCAACCAGCGTGCGGCTCGCAAGGTCGTCAAGCGCGCGGGCTGGGGGATTCCGGGGTTGAGCTGGGATCCGGCGACGCAGAAGGCCGAGGACGTCTGACCGTTCGGTGTCGGGACGGTTGCCCGGCGCGCACGGAGTTGCAGCAAAGCCACTTTCACGCCAGAAACTTGCGTGAAAGTGGCTTTGCTGCAATCCCGGGGTGGCTCGCCGAGAGCGAACACCGCACCCTGCTATCGCGCGTACCGTTGTTTGCAACGGTGTAAGCGGAGGTGCGTGGTGGACGAGCTGGACTCCTACTCCCGCACCGTGTCCGCGGTGGCGGCGGAGATCACCGGCAAGGTCGCGGCGGTGCGGATCGGGCACGGCAGTGGCTCCGCCGTCGTCACCGGCGAGGGGGTGCTGGTGACCAACGCCCACGTCGTCGGGGACGCGCGCGGCGGGCGGGCCGACTTCGGCGACGGCACGCAGGCCGAGGTGGTCGTGGTGGGCACCGATCCGCTGTCGGACCTCGCCGTGCTGCGCGCGGTCCGCCTCGACGAGCTGCCCGCACCGGTCGAGCTGGGCGACGCCGACACGCTCGTCGTCGGGCAGCTCGTGGTGGCCGTCGGCAACCCGCTGGGCCTGGCCGGGTCCGTCACCGCCGGCGTGGTGAGCGCGCTCGGCCGGTCGCTGCCCACCCGCAGCGGGCGGGCCGGCCGCGTCGTCGAGGACGTCATCCAGACCGACGCCGCGCTCAACCCCGGCAACTCCGGCGGCGCCCTGGCCGACCACCGGGCCCGCGTGATCGGCATCAACACCGCGGTGGCGGGCATCGGGCTGGGCCTCGCCGTGCCCGTCAACGCGACGACGCGGCGGATCGTCGCCGCCCTGCTCGCCGACGGGCGGGTGCGCCGCGCGTACCTCGGCGTGGTCGGCACGCCGGCGCCGGTGCCGGCGACCGTCGCGGAGAAGTACGGCCGCACCGACGGCCTGCGGCTGGCCGAGGTGATCAGCGGCAGCCCCGCCGCCGAGGCCGGGCTGCGGGCCGGCGACCTCGTCCTCGACGTGGGCCGCCGGCAGGTCCGCGACGCCCAGGGTGTGCAGCGGCAGCTGTTCGCCGAGGCGATCGGCGTGCCTCTGCCGGTGACGGTGCTGCGCAACGGCGCGATGGTCGACGTGGTCGCGGTCCCCACAGAGCTGGGGTAGCCGGCACTCACGCACATGCTGAGGTGCCCGCGCACACGTTCGACCATGTGCATGAGCGCACGAAGGTGTGCGTGAGCGGGGACTAGCCGAGGCGGGCGGCCTCGCGCACCGTCGCACGCAGCCACACCTGTGCCGGGTCCACGTCGAGCCGGGCGTGCCACTGCTGCGTGATCGGGATCGGCGGCAGCTCCAGGTCCAGCTCGACGGTCCGCAGCCCCAGCGCCGGCCCGTAGCGGGCCGCGAGCCGCCGCGGCACGAGCGCGACGAGGTCGCTCTCCGCGGCCATCATCGCCGCGACCGCGAACGAGCCGGCGACGGCCGTGACCCGCCGGTGCAGACCCTGCTCGGCGAGGATCTCGTCGAGCGGGCCGCGCGCCCGCCCGCGGCGCGACGCCGAGACGTGCGGCAACGCGCACAGCTGCGCGCCGGTGAGCGGGCCGTCGCGGCCGGCCGGCGACGCGGCCGCGACGACTGCGGCGAGCGGCTCGACGTAGAGGATCTCCTCGCGCAGGTCCGCGGCCGGGCGGGGCGCCCCGACGTCGAGATCGACGGCGCCGCTGCGCAGCGCATCGACGTCCTCCAGCCCCTCCCCGAGCAGCCGCACGATCACCCGCGGGGCCCGCTCGCTGACCAGCCGGACGAGCTGCGGGGCCAGCGTGGCGGCCGGCCCCTCGTTGATGCGGATCGTGAAGGTGCGCTCCATCGTCGCGACGTCGAGCTCGCGATCCGCGGTGAACACGGTGTCGGCGGCCTCGAGCAGGGCCCGGACCTGCGGCGCCGTGCGGGTCGCGAACGGGGTGGGGGTGAGCCCGCGGCCGGCGCGCACGAGCACCGGATCGGCGACGGCGCGGCGCAGCCGCCCCAGCGCGCGGCTGGTGGCGGGCACCGACAGGTGCAGCAGGGCGGCGGCGCCGGTGACGCTGCTCTCGGTGACGAGCGCGTCGAAGACCCGCAGGAGGTTGAGATCCAGCTCGGCGACCATAGTTGCATTGTACGCAAGTCTGAGTGATGAATTGTGCACTGGACGCAGCAGTGACGCGTTCCTAGCGTCGATCGCATGACCGCCACTCCCGCACCACCCCGGCTTCGTTCCGGGATCGCCGTCGCCGCGGTGACCGCCTGCGCCACGCTCGTCGTCGGGTTCGTCGCCTCCATCAACCTCGCGCTGCCTGTGCTCGGCCGCAGCGACCTGCATCCCTCGACGTCGGCGCTGCTGTGGACCGTCGACTCCTACGTGCTCGTCTTCGCCTGCCTGGTGATCCCCGGCGGGGCCGCGGGCGACCGGTTCGGCCGCAAGGGCGTGCTGCTCGCCGGTCTCGGCCTGCTCTCCATCGGAGCGCTGCTCTCCGCCGGTGCGCCGACGACGGCCGTACTGTTGGTGGGCCGGGTGCTCGCCGGCGTCGGGGCAGCGGCCGTGCTGCCCAACACGATCGCCTGCCTCGTGCACGCCGTGCCCGTCGAGCGACGGGCCGGGGCCATCGCGGTGTGGGCGGCCGCCGTCGGCGCCGGAGGCAGCATCGGCAACCTCGGTGGCGGCGCGCTGCTCGCTGCCGGTGGCTGGCGCTGGCTCTTCGCCGCCGTGGCGCCGCTCGCGCTGCTGCTGGCCGCTGCCGTCGCCGTCGCCGTCCCGGTGTCGACGCGCACCGCGCGGCCGCTGCGACCGTTCGCGACGTCCCTGCTCACCCTCGCCACGCTGGCGCTGCTCTTCGGCATCATCGAAGGACCCGAGCTGGGCTGGAGCAGCCCCGTCGTGATCGGCGCGTTCGCTGCCGCCGCACTCCTCGGCACGGCATGGGCTCGGGTCGAGCTCGCCACCGCGGCGCCGCTGCTGGACCCGCGGCTCTTCTCCATCCCGCAACTGCGCAGCGCTGCGCTGGGCCTCGCAGTGCTGTTCTTCGGCCTGTTCGCGTTCTTCTACGTCAACGCGTCCTACCTGCAGTTCGGCCGCGGCTTCGACGTGCTCACCACTGGCCTCTCCATCCTGCCGCTGGCGATGCCGATGATGCTCGGGACCCGGCTCGGCCCGCTGGTCGTCGCCCGGATCGGGGGGACGGCGACGGTCGCGATCGCGTTCGCGATGGTCGGTGGCGGCCTGCTGGCCCTCTCCACGGCCGGCGCCACGACCCCCTACCTGTTCTGGGCGGCGGGCCTGGTCGTGATCGGCGGCGGAGCAGCGCTGGCCATGCCGCAGCTGTCGACGGAGATCACCGGGGCCGTCCCGGCCGAGCAGGCCGGCATCGCCGGCGGCCTGCAGTCGACCACCCGCGAGCTGGGCGCCGCGCTCGGCGCCGCGGTCATCGGCACCGTACTGAACAGCGTGTTCACCGCAGCGCTCCCGGCCGGGATGCCGCACGCGGTGGCCGGCGCGTTCGCGGCGGCAGGCACGGGCGCGGCGCACGACGCCGTGCTCGCCGCGTTCCTCGGTGCGACGAGCACCGGGCTCGCCACGATCGGCGTCGTGACGCTCCTCGGTGGAGCGCTGATCACCGGTCTGACGCTGCTCAGCTCACGATCCCGTGCTCCCAGGCCCACACCGCGATCTCGGTCCGGTTCCGCGTATCCAGCTTCGCGTGGACGTTCGTGAGGTGCGTCTTGACCGTCGACAGCGACACGAACAGCTCCGCCGAGATCTCGGCGTTGGTGCGGCCCCGCGCGACGGCCCGCACCACGTCCAGCTCCCGGGGGGAGAGCGGATCCGGCAGCGCCGGGGCGGACTTCGGCGTCGCGAGGTGCTCCAGCAACCGCACCGTGATCGACGGCGAGACGAGCGCGTCGCCGTTCGCGGCCGCGCGCACCGCCTCCACCAGCAGGCGCGGGCCGGCGTCCTTGAGCAGGAACCCGCAGGCACCGGCCCGCAGCGCCCCGTACACGTACTCGTCGAGATCGAAGGTGGTGACCACGACGATCCGCGGCGGGCTCGGGTCGCCCATCAGCGCGCGGGTGGCGGCGAGGCCGTCCAGCTCGGGCATGCGGATGTCCATCAGCACCACGTCGGGCTTCAGCGCCCGCGCCTTCTCGACGGCGGCGGCGCCCGTCCCGGCCTCGCCGACGACGTCGAGGTCGGACTCGGCGGACAGGATCAACCGGAACCCGGTGCGCACCATCTCCTGGTCGTCGGCCAGCAGCACCGTCGTCATGCCGAACTCCGCAACGGCAGCCGCGCCGCGACCTGCCACACTCCCGGGCCGGTCGGGCCGGCGGTCAGCTCGCCGTCCAGCGCCGCCGCCCGTTCGGCCATGCCGGCCAGCCCGAACCCGCCGACGCCGCCGAGCGGCGCCTGCCGGCTCCCGCTCCCGTCGTTGCGCACCGTCACCAGCAGAGCCCCTTCCCGGACACGAAGATCGATCTCGACGACCGTGGCGTCCGGCGCGTGCCGGCGCACATTGGTCAACGCCTCCTGCACGATCCGGTAACCCGTCACGGCCACCCCCGCCGGGAGCACGGCGTGCTCCAGCCCGGCGTCGATGGTGAGCTTGACCAGCTGTTCCTCGGGGTCGAACCGGTCGATCAGGGCCGGCAGATCGGCCAGTTCGGCACCCGGCGTGCGGGCGCCCTCCGACTCCTGACCGCGCAGTACCCCCACCATGCGGCGCATCGCCTTCAACGCGTCGATGCCGGCGGCCTCGATCGCGGCGAGCGCCCGGTCCACCTCGTCCGGCGACGTCCGCGCGACGACGGCCGCGGCCTGCGCGGCGACGACGATGCCGGTGACCTGGTGGGCGACCACGTCGTGCAGCTCCCTGGCCAGCTCCATGCGCTCACCGGAGCGGGTGTCGTCGAGCAGGGCCCGGCGCCGGGTGTCCAGCTCGCGCAGGACCAGTCCGATCGCGACCGATCCACCCCAGCCCAACGCGCACAGGGTGGCCAGCGCGGGGATCGCCGACTCGCCGACGACGCGCGCCGCGGCGGTGGACACGATGGCGATGGCGGCCACGCCGGTGAGCCAGAGCGCCCGGCGCAGCTCCAGGGTGCGCAGGATCTGGATCACCAGGAGCGCCAGCGCCAGGTCCTCGGTGAACGACAGGTCGACGATGCTCGTGCTGGGCGGCGGCTGCAGCAGGTGCAGCGTCGCGGACGCTGCGGAGAACAGCAGCGACGCGCCGAGCGCGGCCGCCGCGATCCTGATCAGGGGCATGCCGGGGCGGCGACGCAGCAGGACGATGCCGGCGACGACGACACCGGCCACCAGGCTCAACCAGCCGTTGCTGGATGCCGCTGCCGCGAGGTCGACGAGGAACCAGAGCGCGTAGCCGGCGATCTCGAGGGTGAGGCCGATGTGTCGCCACGCCAGGCGCAGGAGGCGAACCACCCGGGCAGCCTAGGTCGCCGCCGGTCGACCCGTCCTCGGCCGGAAGTACGACGCGACGGTGGTCACCCGGTCGGGCCGCCCGGTCGACCGGAAGTACGAGTCCCGGACGTCGGGTTCGCACCCGCGACCGAGGTGCGCGACCCCGCCGGCGCGGCATCGTCTTCCTCATGCAGGACATGATCTCGATGGTGCTCGGCACGGCGGGTTGGTTCGCCGGCCTGATGGTGCTCGTGGTGATGGCCGCCCTCCCGTTGCTCGAGGCGATCGGTGGGCGTCGGTGACACCCGTGCTGCGCGCCGCGGGGCTGGGCCACCGCTACGGCGCCACGACCGTCCTGCGCGACGTGGACATGGCCGTGTTCCCCGGGGAGACGGTGGCGGTGACCGGCCCGTCCGGCTCCGGCAAGTCGACGCTGCTGCACTGCCTCGCCGGCATCCTCGCGCCCGCGGAGGGACAGGTGTGGCTCGGCGAGGACCGCATCGCCGGCTGGTCGGAAGCCCGCCGGACCGCGTTGCGCGGATCCCGCTTCGGGTTCGTGTTCCAGTTCGCCGCGCTGCTGCCCGAGCTGCCGGCCGTCGAGAACATCGCGGTACCCCTGATGCTCGCGGGCATGCGCCGCGCCGACGCCGTTGCGCGCGCGGCCGCGTGGTTCCCGCCGCTCGGGCTGGCCGGGCTGGAGGACCGTCGGCCCGGCCAGCTCTCCGGCGGCCAGGAGCAGCGGGTCGCGATCGCCCGCGCCCTGGTCACCGAGCCCGCGGTCGTCTTCGCCGACGAGCCGACGGGCGCGCTCGACTCCGCCGCCGGCGCCAAGGTGTTCGCCGCGCTGGCCGCGCTGACCGTCCGCACCGGCGCCGCGCTCGTCGTCGTCACCCATGATCAGGAGATCGCGAGCCGCTGCGGCCGCATCGTGGCGCTGCGCGACGGCATGGTCGTCCCTGAAGCGGTCCCCGCGTGATCGGGTTGAGTCTCCGGCTGCTGCTCGCCGGGGGTCGGCGTGCCGCCACGGCTGCCGGGCTCGTCGGTGCGGGGGTGGCCGTGGCGACGCTGCTGCTGGCCGTCACCCTCGGCGCCCTGCACGGGTGGGACGCCCGCGACGCGCGCACCGGCTGGCGCATGGACACCGAGCAGGTCGGCCCGCCCTCCGCGCCCGCCGACCCGGCCGGCACGATCCGGGTGCGCGTCGACTCCGTCGCCGGCCGACCGATGGACGTCGTGGACGTGAGCAGCGTGCGACCGACGGACGCCCCGCCCGGCCTGCCCCACGTCCCGGCCGCCGGCGAGGTGTGGGTGTCGCCCGCGCTCGCCGAGCTGATCAGCACGTTGCCGCCCGCCCAGCTGGCCGACCGCTTCCCGGGCCCGCCCACCGGTGTGATCGACCCCGCCGGTCTGCGCGACGACGGCGAGCTGGTCGCGGTCGTCGGGCATGCGGGTCCCGTCGCCGACGCGGTTCCGGTCGCCGACTTCGTCCGGCCCGGCGGTACGACCTTCATCGACGCCTACCGCCAGCTCACCTACGTCGCGGTGGCGCTCCTGCTGTTCCCGGTGCTCGGCCTCCTCGGCTCGGCGGCGCGGCTCACCGCGTCGCGACGGGCCGAGCGGCTGGCCACACTGCGCCTGCTCGGCGCGTCGACCCGGCAGTTGACGGTCGTCGCGGTCGCAGAGGTGACGGTGGTGGCGACCGCAGCCGCCGTCGTCGGGATCGTCGCGCAGTGGGCGCTCGCCCCTGTGCTGGCCACCATCCCGTTGGGCGGCAGCGGCTGGTACGCCACCGACCTGCAGGTACAGCCGCTCGTCGCGCTCGCCGTCGTCGTCGGGGTGGCGGTGCTGGCCGCGCTCGCCGCGACCCGCGGGATGCACGCCGTCGTCGTCGGCCCACTCGGTGTGGCGCGCCGGCAGCAGCCACGCGGGCTGCGGTGGTGGCACCTGCTCGGCGTGGTCGCCGCGCTGGGCGCGTTCGGGATCGCGCAGTCCGCGATCGGCAGCAGCGACTTCGCCGTCATCGGCATCGTCATCGCGACGTGCGTGCTCGCCATGTTCGGCGCGGTCTGGCTGATCGGCCCATGGGTGATGCGGCTGCTCGGCGGGTGGATGGCCCGGTCGTCGCGATCGGTGCCGAAGCTGCTCGCCGGCCGGCGCCTGCTCGACGATCCGCGCGGCGCGTTCCGCCCGCTCGCCGGGCTGACGCTGGCCGTGTTCGTCGCCGCCTTCCTGGCCCCGATGAGCGGGGCGCTCGGCGACGGCTTCGGCGGCTCGTCCGATCTGCGGGTGGGCGAGAACGTCGCGGTCGCGCAGGTGCAGGAGCAGCTGCAGGCACGCGGCCTCGCCGCCACCGTCACCGGCTCGTCCGCCGGGCCGCGGGTGCAACCGGCGCCAGGGACGAACGTCGACGAGGTCCGCACCGCGCTCACCCCGCTCGCCGGGGAGCCGGTCGTCTCGCTCGCCGAGCGCGACGCGCCGAGCGTCGAGATGGGCGCCGACATCTTCCGCGGCATCCTGATCGTGCTCGTCGCGACGTTCCTGGTGGCCGCCACGTCGGCAGGCACGACGGCGGCCGCGCGGGTGCTGGACCAGCGGCGCACGCTGCGGCTGCTCAACCTCGCCGGCACCCCGCTCGACGTGCTCGGTGCGGCGCGCCGCGCCGAGACCCTGCGACCGCTGCTGGTGTGCTCCGGCATCGCACTCGTCGCCGGGCTGGTGTGCGCGTCGCCGATCATGGCGGCCGGCTCCGCGCTGGCCCCGCGCGGGCTGATCGTGCTGGGATCGGTGGTGGTGGTCGGGGTGCTGCTGGTGATCGGGGCGTCGGCCGCCAGCCGGCCGCTGCTGCGTTCGGTCACCCAGGATCGGATGGTCGACTGAGGGGGCGCGGATGCTGCAGGCGATCGCCGTACGGACGCTCCGACGGACGCTCGCCGGCGCCGAGCTCCCGCAGCACATCGGGGTCGTCATGGACGGCAACCGGCGCTGGGCCCGCGGCCAGGGCATGCCGGACGCGAACGTCGGGCACCGCTACGGCGCCCGGCACGTCGCCGACCTGCTGGGCTGGTGCCGCGCGCTCGGCATCTCGCACGTCACCGTCTACGTCGCGTCGATCGACAACCTGCGCAAACGCGACCGCGCGGAGATCGACCACCTCATGACCGTGCTGGAGGAGGTCGTCGCGCACGAGCTGGTGCAACCCGGCAACCCGTGGCGGCTGCACCTCGCCGGCCACCTCGACGCGCTGCCCGACCGCACCGCGCACGCGTTGAAGCTCGCCCGCGACGCGACCCGCGACCGCAGCGCGGGCCACGTCACCATCGCGGTGGGCTACGACGGGCGGGTCGAGATCGTCGACGCGATCCGCTCGCTGCTCGTCGCCGAAGCGGGCGCCGATCCAGTCGAGCTGGCGGGACGGATCACCGAGGCCGGCATCGCCGCCCACCTGCCGTCGGCGGGGCAGCCACCGTGCGACCTGGTGATCAGGACCAGCGGCGAGCAGCGGCTCTCCGGTTTCCTGCTGTGGCAGTCGGCGCACAGTGAGCTGTTCTTCTGCGACGCGAACTGGCCGGCGTTCCGCGAGCTGGACCTGCTCAGGGTGCTGCGGACCTGGGTGCGTCGGCACACAGTGCGTTAGTCGCGGTGCCCGCCACGCCGCGAGTCTCCCGTTTCGCTCGGCGAGTTTCCCGTTTCGACAGCCGAGCACCCGGGCGGCCACATCACGCGAGGTCGAGCAGGAACGCAAGACTCGCCGGACGAAACGCAAGACTCGCCGGACCGAACGGGAGACTCGCGGTGCGGCGCTCAGCCCGTCGGTTCGAGGACGAACACGGGGATGAGGCGGTCGGTCTTCACCTGGTACTCGGCGTAGGGCGGGTAGGCGGCCACCGACCGCTTCCACCAGATCTCGCGCTCCTCGCCGGACACCTCGCGGGCGATGTAGTCACTGGTGACCGTGCCGTCCTGCAGTTCGACGTGCGGCTCGTCGCGGATGCTGGTGTACCAGCCGGGGTGCTGCGGGGCCCCGCCTTTCGACGCGACCGCCGCGTAGACGCCGTCGTGCTCGACGCGCATGAGCGGGAGCTTGCGCAGGTTGCCCGTCTTGCGGCCGCGGTAGGTGATCAGGACGACGGCCATGCCCTTGATGTCGGCCACCTCGGTGGTGCCGGCCTCCACGATCTTGTCGATCTGGTTCTGCGCCCAGTCGGCGTGCTTGCTGGTGACGTGCTCTCCGGTCAACGGCATGGTCGGCACAACCGCTCGCGCGTTGTGGATGTTCCCCGGTCTACGGTCGCCTCCATGGCTGAACGGGCGGTGGGCGCGACCCCGCCACGGGTGATGACGATCGCCGGCACCGACTCCGGGGGCGGCGCCGGTGTCGCGTCGGACCTGCGTGCGCTGGCGGCGTGCGGGGTGCACGGCTGCGTGGCCGTGACGGCGGTGACCGTGCAGAACTCCGTCGCTGTGACCGGCGTGCACGTGCTGCCACCGGAGACGGTGGCGGCCCAGATAGAGGCCGTCGCGACCGACATCGGGCTGGACGCGGTGAAGACCGGCATGCTCGCCACCGCCGAGATCATCACCGCGATCGCGGAGGCGTGCGATCGGGTCGGGATCGGTGTGGGCGGAGTCACACCGTTCGTGGTGGATCCGGTGGCTGCGTCGATGAGCGGGGCGCAGCTGCTGGCCGACGAGGCGCTCGACGCGTTCCGCACCCTGCTGTTCCCGCGGGCGACCGTGCTCACCCCGAATCTCGACGAGGTTCGCCTGCTCACCGGCATCGATGTGCACGACCGCGACGCCCAGTACGCCGCGGCGAAGGTGCTGCACGGGATGGGCCCGCAGTGGGTGCTCGTGAAGGGCGGGCACCTGGTGGAGGACGTGGAGGAGTGCGTCGACCTGCTGTACGACGGCACCGCGTTCACGGAGTTCCCGGGGCCGCGGTTCGCGACCGGCAACACCCACGGCGGCGGCGACACCATGGCGTCGGCGCTCGCGGCCGGCCTGGCGCGCGGGCTGCCCGTTCCGCAGGCCGTCGGTCGGGCAAAGGTGTTCGTCACCGAGTCGGTCCGTCACTCGTACGACCTCGGACACGGGCACGGGCCCGTGTCGCCGCTGTGGACAGTGCGCCGATGGTGGGACGGGGAGAGCACGTCCTGAGCAGTCGGATTACGCTCCGCGCTTGATGAGTATCTTGGGGACCCGCGTGCCGCGGGTGGAGGATCCGCTGTTCCTGACCCGTGGAGCGGTGTACACCGACGATCTGGTCGACGAGCGGCTGGCCGGTGCGCTGCACGTGACGTTGGTGCGGTCGCCGATGGCGCACGCGCGGATCACGTCGGTCGACGTGTCCGCGGCGCGCGAGGCACCGGGCGTGGTGGACGTCGTGACCGGTGCTGACCTGGGCCTGTCGCCCGCGGTGCTGTTCGGGATGGCGCCGCAGCAGACGGCGCGGTCGTTCCTCGCGACCGATCGCGTGCGGTTCGTGGGCGAGCCGGTGGTCGCGGTGCTGACCGAGGAGCTCTACCAGGGCCAGGACGCCGCCGACCTGGTGGAGATCGACTACGAGCCACTGCCAGCCGTGGTCGACCTCGACGCGGCCCTGTCGGACGAGGTGCTGCTGTTCGACGACCTGGGCACCAACCTCGTCGGCGGTTTCGGCCACGACAAGGAGTTCGACGAGCACCTGTTCGACGGCTGCGACGTCGTCGTCACCCAGCAGCTCGTGAACCAGCGGGTGGCCGCGGCGTCGCTGGAGACGCGGGCGGCGGCCGCGGTCTGGAGCGACGGCCCGGACGGCCGGGTCACGCTGTGGGCCTCCACGCAGAACGCCCAGGCCGCCAAGGACGAGGTGGCGGGCTGGCTCGGCGTGGAGGGTGCCCGCGTGCACCTGATCACGCCTGACGTCGGTGGCGGGTTCGGCGCGAAGATCGGCGCGGACCCCGAGTTCGCGCTGGTCGCGCAGCTCGCCCGGCGGGCCGGACGGGCGGCGCGCTGGAACGAGTCCCGCTCGGAGAACATGACCGGGATGGTGCAGGGGCGCGCCCAGCAGCAGACGATCACGATCGGCGGCAACCGGGACGGCGACGTGCTGGCCTACCGCCTCGACGTGCTCGCCGACGCCGGCGCGTACCCGCGGCTGGGCCTGTTCCTGCCGTTCTTCACCCGCCAGATGGCGCCGGGCGTCTACGACATCCCGCGCGTCGAGTCGCGGGCGCGGATGGTGGTCACGACGACCACGTCGATCGGCGCGTACCGCGGTGCGGGTCGCCCGGAGGCGACGGCCGCGATCGAACGGGCCATGGACCTGTTCGCCGCGGAGATCGGGATGGATCCCGCGCAGGTGCGGCGGCGCAACGTCGTAGCAGCGGACAAGTTCCCGTTCACGACCAAGGGCGGCGCCACCTACGACTCCGGCGAGTACGCGACCGCGATCGACAAGGCGCTGGAGGCCGCCGACTACGCCGGCCTGCGCGCCGAGCAGGCGGCCCGCCGCGAGCGCGGCGACACGGTCGCGCTGGGCATCGGCGTCTCCGCGTACGTGGAGATCACCGGCGGTGGCGCGTTCAGCGAGAACGCCTCGGTCGAAGTGCACCCCGACGGCACGGTGACGGTGCTGACCGGAACCTCACCACATGGCCAGGGGCACGCCACGGCGTGGGCGATGCTCGCGAGCGAGCACCTCGGCATCCCCGTCGAGAAGATCACGGTGCTGCACGGCGACACCGACCTGATCCCGAAGGGCGCCGGCACGATGGGTTCGCGCAGCCTGCAGACGGGCGGCGTCGCCGTCCACCAGGCCGCCGGCGAGCTGGTCGAGCTGGCTCGGCAACGCGCCGCTGACGTGCTGGAGGCGAGCGTCGACGACCTGGAGGTGGTCGACGGCGCGGTGCGGGTGCGCGGCACCACCACCGCCGTCACGCTCGCGGCGCTCGCCGAGCGGGAGCCGCTGCAGGTGAGCACCGTGTTCGACAGCGGTGCCCCGACGTTCCCGTTCGGTGCCCACGTCGCGGTCGTCGAGGTCGATCTCGACACCGGCCGGGTCGTGGTGGACCGGATCTTCTCCGTCGACGACGCGGGGCCGGTGCTCAACCCGCTGCTCGCCGACGGGCAGCGCCACGGCGGCATCGCCCAGGGCATCTCGCAGGCGTTGCTGGAGGAGGTGCGCTTCGACGAGGACGGCAACCCGATCACGTCGACGTTCGCCGACTACGCGTTCCCGTCGGCGGCGGAGCTGCCCAGCTTCTCGCTCGTCGACATGGCGACCCCGACGCCGTTGAACCCGTTGGGCGCCAAGGGCATCGGCGAGGCGGGCACCATCGGGGCCACCCCGGCCGTGCAGAGCGCCGTGATCGACGCGCTGTCCCACCTCGGAATCCGCCACATCGACATGCCTCTCGCGCCGCTGCGCGTGTGGGAGGCCATCCAGAACGCCGCCGAGGAGGACGCGTGAAGGTCGCGATCACGGTCAACGGCGAGGAGACCGACGCCGACGTCGAGCCGCGGCTCCTGCTCGTGCACTACCTGCGCGAGGTGCTGGGGCTGCGGGCCACCAACATCGGCTGCGACACCACCTCCTGCGGGGCGTGCACGGTGCTCGTCGACGGCGAGTCGGTGAAGTCGTGCACGGTGCTCGCCGCGCAGGCCGACGGGCTGTCGGTCACCACTCTCGAAGGCCTCTCCGACGCGCCCGACGATCTGCACCCCGTGCCGGCGGCGTTCCGCGCCGAGCACGGCCTGCAGTGCGGGTTCTGCACCCCGGGCATGGTGATGGCGACCGTCGGGCTGCTGGCGGAGAACCCGCGGCCCACCGAACGGGAGGTGCGCGACGGCCTGGAGGGCAACCTCTGCCGCTGCACCGGCTACCACAACATCGTCCGCGCGGTGCTCGTCGCGAGCGGTCAGGACCCGGACGAGCTGACCGGGATCGCCGCCCGGCCCGGCGTCGAGCGTTCTCCCGCTGGTGGCATCGAGGCCGCCCCCGGCTTCTCGACCGGAGGCCCTGCATGATCCCCGTCGGTTTCGAGTACGTGCGCGCCACCAGCGTGGACGAGGCGATCGCGCTGCTCGTCGAGCACGGCGAGGAGGCCAGCCTGCTGGCCGGCGGCCACTCCCTGCTGCCGGTCATGAAGCTGCGGCTGGCCGCCCCCGAGGTACTGATCGACATCGGGCGGCTGCCCGAGCTCGCCTACGTGCGCGTCGACGGCGACGAGATCGCGATCGGTGGCGGCACCCGGCACCGCGCACTGGAGTCGTCGGAGCTGCTGGCCGCCGAGTGCCCGCTGCTGCCGGCGGTCGCGCACACCGTCGGCGACCCGCAGGTCCGCCATCGCGGCACCATCGGCGGCTCGCTCGCCCACGGTGACCCGGCCTCCGACCTGCCGGCCGCCGTGCTCGCGCTCGGCGGCGACGTGGTGCTGCGCGGTCCGCGCGGCGACCGCACCGTCCCGATCACCACGTTCTACACCGGCGTCTTCTCCTCCGTCCGCGAACCCGACGAGCTGATCGTCGAGATCCGGGTGCCGCGCACCGGCCCCGCCGGCTGGGCGTACGAGAAGTTCGTGCGCCGGGCCAACGACTGGGCGATCGTCGGCGTCGCCGTCGTCGACGGGCGGGTCGGCCTGGTCAACATGGGCCCCACCCCGCTGCGCGCGTCCGCGACGGAAGCCGCCCTGGCCGACGGCGCGTCGATCGAGGACGCCGCGGCGCTGGCCGACCGCGGCACCGACCCGGTCTCCGACGTGCCGGCCACGGCGGAGTTCCGCCGCCACCTCGCCCGGGTCCTGACGAAGCGAGCGCTCACCACAGCAGCCGGCTGACCGCTCGCGCGGGGCAAGTCTCCCGTGCGGTTCGACGAACCTGCGTGTCGTCCGGCGAGTTGGCCGGTTCGGGCAGGGCGAGTTGGCCATCTCCGCATGACGGGCGGCCAACTCGCGCTGTTGGGATGGCCAACTCGCCGCGGATGGCCACTCGCCGCGCCACTCCATGATCGACTCACGCGAGATGGACGTGGTGGGGCTTTCGAGGCGCAAACCCCCGTCACCTCCACCTCATCCGTGTCGATCATGAGAACCGGCGCTGACTGCTCCACCTCCGTCGGCGGCTGGACGTGCGCAGATCGAGGCTCGCCGAGACGGACTCCGGAACGTAACAAGACGTAGCTCGATCGCCGGAACTTCTTGCTGGTTGGACACGACCTTTCGTACCAACCGCACTGAAGGAGGCGCGTTGATCTCGATTGTCGTGACCGTGCTGCTCGCGATCGTGTTCCTGGTGGTCGGCGGCTATTCGCTGGTTCGACTGGCGCTGCTCGTCGGCGAGGTCGGGCCCGGCGGTGACCGGCTCGCCGAGCTGTCGCACCTGCTGATGAGCATCGCGATGATCGCGATGGCGTTCGGCTGGTCCGGCGGGCCCAGCAGCGGCAGCGGGATCATCCTGCTCGCGCTGTTCGGCGTGCTCACCGTCTGGTTCCTCGGTCGGGCAGCTGCCCGCACCGCGGATCACGGCCCCTCCCTGAGCGTTTACCACATGGTGGTGTGCGCCTCGATGGTCTGGATGGTGGCTGCGATGCCGCAGCTGATGGGCATGCCCGAGATGGGCTCGATGGCGGGCGGACACGCCGGTCACCACGCGGATGGAGCTGCCGCAGCGGTGGAGCCGTCGATCGCCATGGGCGCCCCGGCGCCGACCTGGATGGTCGTGACGAGCTGGGTCTTCATCGTCCTGCTCGCTGCGGCGGGACTGGTGTGGGTGGGCCGGGCCGTTCGCCCGTTGCCGATCGAGCCGGATGCCGAGCCGACCGATCCCGGTGGACGGGCAGACGGGGCTGTTGCCGTTGCCGTGCGGCCCAGCTCCACCAGGCTCGTCCACCTCGTCGGGCCGCGCGCCGACGCGTGGTGCCACGTCCTGATGAGCGTCGGGATGGCCGCGATGCTCCTCGCGATGCTCTGAATCCTGCCGCCACTCATCACGTCCCCCGCCCGACCATCGCCGACGGAGGCACCGTGTCCGAAACCCTCGACGCCGATCCGCCCATCGCCACCCCCGCGGTCCCGGCCCCCGGCCGAACCGATGGGCGCTCCGGCAGCTGGTGGTGGAGCGGGCTGCGCCCGCTGGTGCTGCGGCTGCACTTCTACGTCGGGATCTTCGTCGGACCGTTCCTGCTGGTCGCGGCGGCCACCGGGCTGCTGTACACGATCACCCCGCAGCTCGAGCAGCTCGTGCACCGCGACGCGCTGACGGTTGCGACGGTGGGTACCGCCGCGGTGCCCCTGCGCGCGCAGGTCGCCGCGGCCGTCGACGCGGTGCCCGACGCCAGGATCACCGAGATCCGCCCACCCCGAACCCCGGACGGCACCACCAGGGTCAGCTTCGCCGCCCCCGGTGTCGCGGACGGCGACTCGCGCACGGCGTTCGTCGATCCGTACACGGGCCAGGTCGCCGCGGTGCTGGACACCTCCGGGGAGTGGCTGCCCGTGCGCGCCTGGTTCGACGAGCTGCACCGCAACCTGCTGCTCGGCACGGTGGGTGAGGTGTACAGCGAGGTCGCCGCCAGCTGGCTGTGGGTGCTGGCCCTCTCCGGGCTCGCCCTGTGGGTCGTGCAGCGGCGCCGCCGCAACCGGATCAAGCGCACCCTGCTGCCCGAAGGCTCGGCGTCGGGCCGGGTCCGCCTGCGGTCGTGGCACGGGTCGGTCGGGCTCTGGGCCGCGATCGGCATGCTGTTCCTGTCCGCGACGGGCCTGACCTGGTCCCAGTTCGCCGGCGCCAACGTCACCGCGCTGCGCACAGCCCTCGACTGGTCGACACCCGCCGTCAGCAAGACGCTCCCCGCGTCCGCGATGGTGGCAGCCATCGATCCCGCCGATCTCGGATCGACGGCGGACCGCGTCCTCGCGGCGGCGCGCGCGAGCGGGCTCTCCGATCCCGTCGCCATCACGCCCGGCGCGGACGGCAAGGCCTGGGTCGTCAAGCAGGTCCAGCGCAGCTGGCCGGAGAAGCAGGACGCCGTCGCCGTCGACCCCACCACGGCGACCGTGACCGACGCCCTGCCGTTCGCCGACTGGCCGATCGCGGCCAAGCTGGCCCGGTGGGGCATCGATGCCCACATGGGCCTGCTGTTCGGGGTCGCGAACCAGGTCATCCTGGCCGTGCTGGCCCTCGGCATCATCTGCATGGTCATCTTGGGCTATCGCATGTGGTGGCTGCGGCGGCCGACCCGGGGCGGCGCTGCAGGACCGCCCGGCGGCAACCAGCGACCCGGCCCCGGCGCCGTGCTCCTCGTCGGGCTGGTCGCCGTCGCGGCCGGGATGTTCCTGCCCGTCCTCGGTGTGACCCTGCTGCTGTTCCTGCTCGCCGACCTCGGCTTGCAGGAGCTGCGCAAGCGTCGGTCCCGACCGGGCTTCAGCTCGCCGTCTCAGCCGGTCGCGGCTCGTCGTGGTGGAGAGCGCTGATCAGCGCTTCACGGGCTCTGGCGACCCGGGAGCGAACGGTGCCGATCGGGCATCCGCAGATCACCGCGGTGTCGGCGTAGGAGAGCCCGATGGCCTGCGTGAGGACGAACGCCTCCCGCTGGTCGCGATCCAGTGATCGGACGAGGTCGGCGAGGGCGACCGCGTCGTCGAGTCGCGGGTCGGCAGCCGGCGCGGCACGTTCCACCACGGACTGCCACTGGGGGAGATCGGCGCTGCGCGGCCTGATCCGAACGGCCCGGATGTGGTCGGCGACGGTCCTGCGGGCGATGGACAGCAGCCACGTCCGCGCCGAGGACCGGCCCTCGAACCGGTGCAGGCTGCCCAGTGCGCGCAGGTAGGTCTCCTGCGCGAGGTCCTCGGCCGATCCGCGGTCGTAGAGGTTGGCCACGAAGCGCAGCACGTCGTGCTGGGTGGCACGGATGAATCGCTCCAACGCGGACCGGTCGCCCGTTCCGGCGGCGAGCGCCCAGGCGGTGATGTCGGCGTCGCTCGTCCGGGGCGGGCTCACAGTCAGCAGAAGGTAGGCCGCTATTGGGACGATCCGGGGAATCCCGCGTTACCGCCGGCGCCCAAGGAGCTCTCGGACGGCACGGGTGGCGTGTGAGGTTCGTGCACCGGGCTCCGCCGGGATGCCCCTCACCGACGGTCGGGAAGTCGCGGGAACCGAGTGCCCTCGCGGAACGACCTGGACGTTTCGTGACGACCAATTCGGACACCTTTCCGCAGCGGGAGAGCCGGCGCACCCTGGGCGGGCTGCCCGTGGGCTACCTCGTGCACGTCGCCGGCCCCGGCGGACCGACGGACGTGTACCGGGAGACCGTCGAGCTCGCGATGGCGGCGGAGGAGCTGGGGTTCGCGTCCTTCTGGGTGGCCCAGCACCGCGGCCGCTCCGCAGGGGGTCTGCTGCCCTCACCACTCGTCGTGCTGGCCGCGATCGCCGCGCGGACGTCGAGGATCCGGCTCGGGACAGCGGTGATCGCCGCGGCGCTGGAGGATCCCGTCCGCCTCGCCGAGGACTCTGCCGTCGTCGACGCCCTCAGCGGCGGCCGGCTGGAGCTGGGTTTCGGCGCCGGCAACGATCCCGCGGCCTCGGCCCGGTTCGGGCGCGACCACGCCCGCCGGCACGTCGACTGCCTGGCGGTGATCGACGAGGTCTGCCGTGCGTTCGAGGGAACCGCCCTCGTCCCCGCCGCGCCCGGCCTGCGCCACCGGCTGTGGTGGGCGACCGGGTCGCCGACCGGCATCGACACGGCCGCTGCCCGGGGCTTCGGCATCCTCTCGGGGCGCCCCGACGAACAGGCCGCTGCCGGGTTGGCCCGGTACCGGAGCCACGCCCCCGACGGGCGGGTGGCCGCATGCCGCATGCTCGCAGCCGAGGAGCCCGCCGCGTCGCTGCTCGACCGGTGGGACATGGATCCCGCCCGCGCCTGGGCCGACGAAGTGGTGGTCCAGACCCAACCCGCGGACTCGACCTTCGATGCGCACCTCGACGCCCTGCAGCGACTGAGCCGCGTCGCAGGCACGCGACCCACCGTCGCCTCCGTGTCGTGAGCTGGGGTCAAGTTCGGCGGGTGGAGGCTCAGACCGTTCCGGTCAGCAGGAGCACCGCGGCCACGACTCCGGCGATCACGACGAGGATGCGCAGGAGGGTGGCGGGGAGCCGGCGGGCCACCCGGGCGCCGACGTAGCCGCCGAGGACGGAGCCGCTGGCCAGCAGCACGACGACGAGCCAGTCGACGTCGGCCACCAGCACGAACACGACGCCGGCGACGACGTTGGCCGCCATCACCGACGTGGTGCGGATGGCCGAGATCACGTGGAAGGCGACGTCGAGGCCCAGCGCCAGTGTCGCGACCATGAGCACGCCGGCGCCGGCGCCGAAGTAGCCGCCGTAGACGCCGGTGAGCAGCACGAACACGGTCGTCGTCGGGGAGAGCGTGAGCCGCTCGCCACCGCCGCGACGGGCGGCGAGCCAGCGGGAGAGCCGTGGCTGCACGCCGACGAGCAGGCACGTGCCGAGGATCAGCCACGGCACGATCGCCTCGAACACCGTCGCCGGCAGCGCCAGCAGCAGGACGGCTCCGCCCGCGCCGGCGATGCCGGTCAGGACGATCACGCGGCCCGTCAGGGCGGGTTGTTCGCGCAGCTCCGCGCGGTAGCCGAACGCACCGCCGATGCCGGCGGGGATGAGCCCGATCGTGTTCGACACGTTCGCCACGACGGGTGGGATCCCCAGTGCGAGCAGCACCGGGAAGCTCAGCAGCGAGGCCACCCCGACGCTCGACGTGAGGATGCCGGCGCCGAAGCCCGCGAGCACGACGGCGAGCTGCTCCAGCGCGGTCAGGGCCCCTCCTCGGTGGGTGCGGCCCCACTGCACCACGTCCGTGGTCGGTGATCAACCGTGACGAACCTCGCGCACCCACTCCGCGCGCGGTTGGCCGTGCAGCGCCCAGTAGTGCTCGGCGATGTCGTCCGGGTCGTAGGCGGTGCCCGGCGCGACGGGGCCGCCGACCGTGACGGTGGCCGCGTGCACGCCCGCCGGGCCGTAGGTGGCGTCGAGCAGCTCGACCGCGGTGCGCACGGCTGCCTTGCCGATGGACAGGCTCACGTATCCCGGCACCGGTTCCGGCATCCCGCCCGTCACGACGAACGTGCCGCGGCCGCGTTCGGCCATCCCGGGCAGGGAGTGCGCGGCGGCGGTGAGCACGCTCGCGACGTTCACCGCGAGGGTGTCGAGGAGTGCGGTGGCCGAGAGCTCGCCGACGGTGTCGGCGCGGATGATCGCGGCGTTGTGCACGACGACCGTCGGCGGCCCCAGCTCGGCGGTGGCCCTGTCCAGTGCGGCCCGCAACGCCGCCTCGTCGGCGACGTCCGCGGTGAGCGCCAGCGCCCGGCCGGGCAGCGACGCAGCCACCGCCTCGACGGTCGCGGCGCTGCGGGCGATCACCGCGATCGAGAAGCCCTCCTTCGCGAACCGGGCCGCCACCGCCCGGCCGATCCCGGGACCGGCCCCGATCACCACTGCTGTGTCCATGGGCCCGACGCTAAACCCTGACATCAGCGAGAGGGTCAAGCCTCCGCGCCGGGGAGTTCATCTCGAGGATCGTGCTCCTCGACCGTGGTTGCGCCGCGACGGTGCGGGGAGTCCGTGCCGGATCGCGCTTCCGGCGTTGATGCCGTAGACGAAGTCCGCCACCACCTCCAGGCCGTGGCGGAGGATCTTCGGGAGCTCGACGGGGTTTCTCATGCCGCCGACACTGCGCCGCCGGGCTCGCGCAGCACAGTGGCGCGGACGACGCACACCGCTAAGATATGGCCATGCGCGATCCTGGCTCCGTCGCCGTTCTTGCCTACGAGGGGATGTCGGCCTTCGAGACCGGCATCGTCACCGAGGTGTTCGGGATCGCCTGGCCCGAGATCGAGGTCCCCTGGTACACGCTCACCATCTGCACCGAGACCGACGAGCCGGTGCGGGTGATCGGCGGCGCGACGCTGCACACGCCGCACGGCCTCGACGTGCTGGCCGACGCGGGCACGGTGGTCGTCCCCAGCGTGGCCGACCCGGAGCGGGGGCCGTCCGCGCAGGTCGTCGCCGCGCTGCGCCAGGCCCACGACGACGGGGCGCGCCTGGTGTCGATCTGCACCGGGGCGTTCGCGCTCGCGGGCGCCGGCCTGCTCGACGGGCGGCGGGCCACGACGCACTGGCGCCACAGCGACCTCCTGCGCCGCCGCCACCCGCGCATCGACGTCGACCCCGCCCCGCTCTACATCGACGACGGCGACGTGCTCACCAGTGCGGGCTGCGCGGCCGGCCTGGACCTGTGCATCCACCTCGTGCGCCGCGACCACGGGGCGGCGGTGGCGAACGCCGTCGCCCGCCGCCTGGTGATCCCGCCGCATCGCGAGGGCGGGCAGGCCCAGTTCATCGAGGGCCCGGTCGTGCACGACCCCGAGGACGACCGGGTAGCCCGCAGCATGACGTGGATGCTGGAGAACCTGAACCGGCCGATCACGCTGGAACTGCTCGCCGAACGTGCCCACATGTCCGCGCGCAGCTACCTGCGCCACTTCATGCGGTGCTCCGGCACCAGCCCGATCAAGTGGGTCATCGCCCGGCGCGTCCAGGCCAGCCTGCCCCTGCTCGAGCGGACCGACCTCGGGGTCGAGCAGATCGCCGCCGCTGTCGGGTTCGAGACGCCGGTGACGTTCCGCCACCACTTCTCGCGGGCGATGCGCACCTCCCCGTCGGCCTACCGCCGGGCCTTCCACCCGCGCGAGGCCGCCGTCCTCGCCTCCGCCGCCGGATAGGACGGCCTAGCCCGCCCGCAGCGCCCGCGCCGCGCCGGCCAGCGCCCGCATCTTCCCGAACGCCGCGTCGCGGGGCAGGTACTTCATGCCGCAGTCGGGGGCGAGCACGAGCTGCTCCGGCGGGATGCGCTCGAACGCGCGTCGTGCCCTGGCCGCGACCGTGTCGACGCTCTCGACCTCCGGCGTGGACAGGTCGAGCACCCCCAGGATGATCGTCTTCTCGGTCAGGTCGGAGAGCACTCCGAGGTCGAGCCCGGACTGCGCGGTCTCGATCGAGATCTGGTCGGCGGGGCAGCCGGCCAGTTCGGGGAGGAACGAGTAGCCCTCCGGCCGCTCGTGGATGATCGCGGCGTAGCCGAAGCAGAGGTGCACCGCGGTGGTGCCCGTGACGCCATCGAGCGCGGCGTTGAGCGCCTTCAGCCCGTAGGCGCGGGCGGCGTCCGGGCGGGCCTGCAGGTACGGCTCGTCGATCTGCACGATGTCGGCGCCCGCCGCGAACAGGTCCTTGATCTCCGCGTTGACGGCGGCGGCGTAGCCCATCGCGGCCGCTTCCGCGTCGGGGTAGTGATCGTTCTGCGCTTGCTGCGACATCGTGAACGGCCCGGGCACGGTCATCTTGATCGTCCGGTCGGTGTGTGCGCGCAGGAACTGCAGGTCGGCGACCTCCACCGGTCGTGACCGGGTGATCGGTCCGACGATCCGCGGCACCGGGTTCGGGTGCCCGCTCCGGTCGAGCGCGGTGCCGGGGTTGTCGATGTCGACGCCATCGAGCGCGGTGGCGAAGTGGTTGCTGTAGCTCTCGCGGCGGATCTCGCCGTCGGTGAGGATGTCGAGCCCGGCCTCCTCCTGCAGGCGGATTGCGACGATCGTGGCGTCGTCCTGCGCCTCGGCGAGGTGCTCCGGCGGGACCTGCCACAGCTCCTTGGCCCGCACACGGGGCGGGAATCGGCCGGCGAGCCGTGCCCGGTCGATCAGCCATTCCGGCTGGGCGTAGCTTCCGACCAGGGACGTCGGCAACAGCGGCAACGACACGGGGCCTCCTCGGTGAGATCGATGCGATCGATTCTGGACCGTGCGGGACCCGCGTGTCGTGCTGTCGTTCGACTGATCGGCTGTCGGGGCTCTGGGCGCACTAGGGCGCGGACAGGAACCGCGTCACGATCGGGGCGATCAGCGCAGAGGCCGGCACCTGCTGATGCATGTGGTCGGGCAGCACCGCGAGCTGCGAGCCGGGGATCAGCTCGTGCATGTCGACGGCGTGCTGGGGCCGCACGAAGTCGCGGTCGCCGATGACCACGAGCGTCGGCGCGGTGATGGCGCGCAGCTGCTCGTCGCTCCAGCCGGGCAGCGGGAACAGGGCCAGGTGGATCTTGCGCAGGGTCTCCTCGAACCGGTCGGGCGTCGGCGACACCTCGGCGTGCGCGGTCACCATCGCCGCGAAGTCGTCCGCCGTCGGCAGCAGCGGCGAGTCCTGCTTCGGGTCACTGATCTCCGGGCGGTAGCCGCTGTCGAGGTACTGCGCCGACGCGACGACGGCCCGTCGTACCCGCTGCGGATGCCCGGTGAGCAGTTCCAGCGCCACCTCGCCGCCGAGGCTGAAGCCGAACACGTCGGCCCGCTCGATGCCGAGGTGGTCGAGCACACCGACGACGTCGGCGGCGAGGTCCGCGAGCGTGAACTCGCGGTCGACGTCCGCGGTGTGGCCGTGCCCCTGCAACTCGATCCCGATCACCCGGTGGTCCTTCGCCAGCTCGGCCTGCACCGGACCGAAGGTCAGGTCGATCGTGAGCAGCCCGCCGTGGAGCAGCACCAGCGGATCGCCGCTGCCCTGCTCGGAGTAGTGGATGTCGAGGCCGTTGACGGGTGCGTAGGTCATGCCGTTGAGACTCGACCCGTTGCCTGAACTCATCGCCCCGGCACGAGCCCGGCATCCTGCGCCGCGATCGCGGCCTGCACGCGCGACCGCAGCCCCAGCTTCGTCAGCACCCGCGAGACGTGTGTCTTCGTGGTGGCCTCGGTGATCACCAGTTCGGCGGAGATCTCCGCGTTCGACAGTCCCCGCCCCAGGCAGGTGAGGACGTCGAGCTCGCGCGGGGTCAGCTCGTCCAGCCCGGTCGGCGGTTCGGCCCGGCGGGCAGGCTGTCCGAGGCGGGAGATCACCCGGCGGGTGATCTCCGGGGCCAGCACGCCGTCGCCGCGCGCCACCGCCCGCACCGCGTCGAGCAGCGCGGGCGCGTCCACCGACTTCAGCAGGAACCCTGCGGCGCCGGCGGCCAGCGCGGCGTCGACGTAGTCGTCGAGATCGAACGTGGTCAGCACCAGCACGTCGCAGTCGCCCGCGGCGACCACCCGGCGGGTGGCCTCGATCCCGTCGATGCCGGGCATGCGGATGTCCATCAGGACGACGTGGGGGCGGTGCTGCGCGGCCAGCGCGACGGCCGCCAGCCCGTCCCCGGCCTGGGCCACGACCTCGATGTCGGGAGCGGAGTCGAGGATCATCGACAGTCCGGCGCGGATCGCGGCCTGGTCGTCGGCGACGAGCACCCGGATGCTCACGACGCGCTCCCGACCGTGGCCGGGACGGGCAGTACGGCGCGCAGCCGCCAGTGGTCGCCGTCGGCGCCGGCCGTGACGCTGCCGCCCACGGCGGCCGCCCGCTCGTGCAGGCCGAGCAGCCCGGTTCCGGTGCCGCCACCCGGTGCGGCGCCCGCGACCAGCGGGTTGGTCACCTCGACGGTCAGCCCGGCGCCGTCCTGGATCAGGGTCAGCGCCACCGCGGCGCCGGGCGCGTGCTTGGCCACGTTGGTCAGAGCCTCCTGGACGATCCGGTAGGCGGCGAGGTCGGTCGCGGCCGGGAGTTCGGTGGCACCGGACCGCCGGTCGGTGACGGTCACGTCGAGGCCGGTGGAGCGGGCCGTGGCGAGCAGCTCGTCGATGCGGTCGAGGCCGGCCGGCGCGGTGCGCGGGTCGGTGTCGCCGGAGCCGTCGGCCCGCAGCAACCCGATCATCGTGCGCATCTCGGCGAGCGAGGCGACGCTGTCGCGGCGCACCGACGTGAGCACCCGGCGCAGGACGGCCGGATCGGGATCGGGGAGCGACAGCACCGCCTCGGACTGGATCGCGATCGCCGAGAGCTGGCCGGCGATGACGTCGTGCAGGTCGCGCGCCATGCGGGCGCGTTCCGCGGCGACCGCGGCCGCCCGCGACATCTCGGCCAGCCGGTTGGCCTGCTCCGCGCGAGCGCGCTCGGCCGCCGCGGTCTCGGAGTGCCGGCGCACCTCCAGCGCCCAGAACACGGGCACGGCCAGCAGCATCCCCACGTTCAGCAGCGACAGCAGCGCCGCGCGCCCGCCGCCGCTGACCAGGCTGAGCAGGGCGGTCAGGACGGCGATCGCGGCGGACAGCCCGGACACCGTCCACGCCGCCCGGCGCGACCCCAGCAGCACGGCCGAGTACAGCGCGTCCGCGAAGCACAGCATCACCCCGAGCGGGGAGTTGCCGATGCCGAGGATCCCGACGACCAGCACACCGGTCGTCACCGACAGCCCGATCAGCGGATGGGCCGAGCGCAGCACGAGACCGAGGCACGCCACCACGAGCACCAGCACCGTGCCCGCGGCTCCGATGTCGATCGGGTGCGGCCACCAGTCGGCAGACACCTCCGGGACGACCAGCCAGAGCAGCAGTCCCACCGCGAAGAAGCCGACGGCGCGCAACGCGTCGTCGAGCCATCGCCGCCCGGTCATGCCTGTTCCCACGCGCACATCTCAGCACGTCGCGGGCCCGCCCGCGTCGATCGAAGGTGGTACGCGCGGGGTGGTGAAGATCCGTCCCTCGCCCGACGCGGCGGGCCGGCCCCCGACGGCACGCTCGTACCGAACCGAACGAAGGGGACGGACAAATGCTCGAGGCTCTGGGAATCATCATGATCGTGCAGGGCGTCGGCGGCGCCATCAACAACATCGTGGGCGGCAGCCCGAGCTGGTTCCTCGTGAACCACCTGCCGTTCCTCGACGGGATGGAGCTGCCGGCGAGCGTCGTGCTGGCCGTCGTCGGCGGGGTGCTCGCGATCGCGGGCGAGCGGGCCCGCAAGGCGGCCAAGCGCGCTTGAGCCCGTTCAGTCGACCAGGATCTCCTTCTCCAGCTCCGCGAGGCTCTCCTCGAGGTACCCGAGCAGCCGCTGCAGGTGCGGAACGGTCTGGCGGCACCCGGTGAGGCCGAAGTCCATGGAGCCCGCGTAGCTGGTGACGGTGATGTTGAGTCCCTGGTTCTCGAACGGGATCGACACCGGGTAGCTGCCGACCAGCTCGGCACCGTTCCAGTACATCGTCTCCCTCGGGCCGGGGACGTTCGAGATGAACAGGTTGAACGTCGGCGAGACGACGTGGCTCGAGCCCGGCATCACGTTGATCAGCATCGGCACCAGTGCCTGCGTGGCGGCGAGCATCTGCACCTGCGTGGGGGAGAGCCCGGACAGCTCCTGCTTGGTCTCGGCCATGGACCGGTGGATCGACACCAGCCGGGCGACCGGATCGGCGAGGTCCGACGCCAGCGGGCACAGCACCATGCCGATCGAGTTGCCGCCGTCGCCGCCGGCACCTTCGGCGCGCACCGACACGGGCACGGCGGCGACGAGGGAGCGGTCCGGCAGCTCCTGGTGCTCGGCGAGGTAGCGGCGCAGCGCGCCGGAGCACATCGCCAGCACGACGTCGTTGAGGGTGGCGCCGACGCCCTGGCCGACGGCGCGCAGCCGCTCGATCGGCCACGAGTCGGCGGCGAACCGCCGCCCACCGGTGATCGGCACGTTCAGCATGGTGGCCGGCGCCTGGAACGGCAGTCCGGCGGAGTCGCGGCGCACCGCCTTCCCGGCCAAGCGGGTCGCCGCGCCGGCCACGCCGGCGACGTCGCGCACCGCGGCCGGGACGGCCTTCGCCGCGGTGCTGAGCAGCTCGGAGATCCCCGAGCTGGCCCCGGCGTTGGCGGAGCGGCTGCCGGGCCGCTTGGCCCACACCGGCGGGTTGCCGCGCACCTCCGGGTCCGGCGACATCGTCCTGGCCAGCAGCGACATCGCCGCCACCCCGTCGACGAGCGAGTGGTGGATCTTCGTGTAGGTGGCGAAGCGGTCGCCCTCCAGCCCCTCGATGAGGTGGAACTCCCACATCGGGCGGTGCCGGTCGAGCAGCGAGCCGTGCAGCCGCGAGACCAGCTCGAGGAGCTGCCGCACCTTGCCGGGTTGCGGCAGCGCGGACAGCCGCACGTGGTACTCGAGGTCGATGTCGCGCTCGTCGGTCCACCACAGCTGCCCGAGGCTGCTCACGGGGTCGGCCGGGCGCCGCAGCAGCAGCCGCCGCACCTCGGTGTGGGTCAGCAGCTCGCGGTAGAGCTCGCCCACGTAGTCCGGGCCGGCGCCGGCCGGTTTCCGGAACAGCTGCAGCCCACCCACGTGCATCGGATGCTCCCGCGACTCGCCGATGAGGAACATCGAGTCGGCCGGCAGCATCACGGGCATGGGGAGTCCTCCTCGACGGCGAGGGATCAGCTTAAGCGCTGGAACGGGCCTGGTCCCGATACGATGTGCGGCATGCGGGTCCTCATGCTCGACGCGCCCCAGGCGATGCTCGACGAGCGCCGCCGTCTCGGTCAGGACAAGCGCGACGAGGTGTGGGACGGGGTACTGCACCTGGTTCCGCCGCCAGGCGATGCACACCAGGAATTCGCGTACCTGTTCATGAAGGTCGTCGGACCGCTGGCGGAAGATCGCGGTCTCCTACCTCGCCATGAGCCGGGCCTGTACCGGTCCGACACCGACTACCGCGTCCCCGATCTCGCTTTCGCCCTTCCCGAGCACCGCGCCGAGCGGGGCCTCGATGGAGCGCAGCTCGTAGGCGAGATCCGCTCGCCTCGGGATCAGTCCTACGAGAAGCTCGACTTCTACGCCCAGGTCGGGGTCGCGGAGGCGCTGATCCTCCACCCGCGTCCGCGGAGAGTGGAGCTGTACCGCAACGTGGCCGGCCGCATGCTGCCCGTCCAGCCCGGCGCGGGCGTGTACTCCGAGGTCCTGGGCATCACCCTGCACGTCGAGGGCGACGAGCTGGTCGTCGACTGGGACGGCGGCAGCGCCCGCATCTGACCGTTTTACGAAGATCTCCACCCTCGACCGATGAGATCGTCGGTGCCCTCCGGTCTACCTGCTGACCGGAACGACCGAGCATCGCATCGAGGAGATCAGCAATGGGACAGACCGAGACACCGACGACCGGCTACGCCGATGTCAACGGCCTGCGGATGTACTACGAGGTGCACGGTGAGGGCGGCACCCCGCTGGTGCTGCTGCACGGCGGCCTGTTCGACATCGACCAGCAGTTCGGCACGCTGATCCCGGAGCTGGCGAAGGGTCGGCAGGTCATCGCCGCCGACTTCCAGGCCCACGGCCGCACCAACGACATCGACCGCCCGCTGGGCACCGCGGCGCTCGCCTCCGACGTCGTCGGGCTGCTGGCGCACCTGGGTGTGGAGCAGGCCGACGTGTTCGGCTTCAGCGTCGGCGGCGCGGTGGCGCTGCACCTGGCGATCAAGCACCCCGAGCTCGTCCGCAAGGCGGTCATCTCGTCGGTCTCCTTCCACACGTCCGGTGACCGGGGGGAGTTCGAGTCGGCCGGCGAGATGTCGGTCGACATGATCGCCGGCACGCCGATGGAGGAGGCGTACCTCGCGAAGTCACCGCACCCCGACAAGGAGCACCTGCAGGTGCTGCTGAACAAGCTGACCGGCTACGACAAGGGCGGCGACGGCTGGTCCGACGACGAGATCCGCGGGATCGCCGCCCCGACGCTGATCACGGTCGGCGACTGCGACGCGGTCAAGCTCGAGCACGCGGTGCGGTTCCTGCAGCTGCGCGGCGGCGACGTCAACGGCGACTTCGCCGGTGTGCCGGCCTCGCAGCTCGCGGTGTTCCCCGGCACCACGCACTTCCTGGGGTTCGCCCGCCCGGCGCGCGTGCTCGACGCCGTCACGACGTTCCTGGACGAGCCCGCCCAGGGCTGACCGTCTTCTCGACCAGCTCGCCGACCCCGTCGAGGAGGACGGTCAGCCCGAAGTCGAACCGCTGCTCCGGGCTGTCGTCCTCCTCGGCCACGCCTGCCGCGAAAGCGGCCGCGACGTGCGGGAAGCGCTGCGGTGTGACCAGCTTCGTCATCAGCCGGCCGTAGGCCTCCATCGCCTCCTGCTCCGAGCTGCCGGCCGTGGCCAGCGCCGCGGCCAGGTCGCTCGCCGTGGTCGCCTCGGTGCGGACGAAGCCGGCGAGTAGCAGGATCACCTCGATCTGGCGCCCCGGCGCCAGTCCGCTGTCGGCGAGCACGGTCAGCGCACCCTCCATCCAGGCGAGCTGGTTCGGGGTGGCGGGTGGGCCGGCCACCGGCATCCGCAGCACCCACGAGTTCGTCGTCGACACCTCGAACAGCCGCCGCGCCCATCTGGTGAGGCCGTCCCGCCAGTGCTCGCCGGGCACGGCTGCGGGCGGGGGCGTGTCGTAGGCCGCCTCCGTCATCAGCACGAGCAGCTCGTCCTTCGCGCCGACGTGCCGGTAGAGCGACATCGTGCCGACGCCGAGCTCCTTCGCGACCCGGCCCATCGACACCGCGCCCAGGCCGTCGGCGGCCGCGATCCGCACTGCGGCTTCGACGATCCGGTCGATGTGCAGGGTCGGCTTCGGCCCCTTCGTCGGGCGGTCGCGCAGCCCCCACGCGATCTCGACGCTCTGCGGCAGGACCCCAGGGTTCTGCGCTGCCATCGCTTCCTCCTCGGTCGGGGTTGACATCGATCCTAGGTAATGCGTATAACTTACGCAACAAAGCGTAAGGCATACGCAGTATCGACTCAGGAGGCTCCCGATGTCCACCACCGTTCTGATCTCCGGCTCCGGCATCGCAGGCCCCGCGCTCGCCTTCTGGCTGCGCCGGCACGGCTTCACCCCGACCGTCGTCGAGCGGGCCGCCGCTCCGCGCGCCGGCGGCTACAAGATCGACCTGCGCGGTGCCGCGGTCGAGGTCGCCGAGCGCATGGGCCTCCTCGACGTGATCCGCGAGAACGAGGCCGGCATGCAGACGATGTCGTTCGTCGACACGACGGGCCGGCGCGTCGCCGAGCTCCCGGCCGACCTGTTCATGGGCCGCGGCACCGACGATGTCGAGATCATGCGGGGCAAGCTGGCGCAGATCCTGGTCGACGCGACCGAGGGCGATGTCGAGTACATCCACGGTGACGCGATCACCGCGCTCGTCGAGCGCGCCGACGGCGTCGAGGTCACGTTCGAGCACGCTCCGGCACGCACGTTCGACCTGGTCGTCGGCGCTGACGGGCTGCACTCGCGGGTCCGGGAGCTCGCCTTCGGCGCCGAGGAGCAGTTCGTGCACGACCTCGGGCACGGCGTCGCGATATACCGGGTGCCCAACCACCTGGAGCTCGATCGCGAGGAGCTCCTCTACTCGAAGGTCGGCCGCACCGTGAGCGCGTACAGCGAGGCCGGCAGCACCGACGCGGCGGCGATGTTCCTGTTCCCCACGCCCGAGGGCATGCCCGCCGACAAGCGCGCGTTCCTCGCCGGGACGTTCGCGGGCGCCGGCTGGGAGACCGACCGCCTGCTCGCCGGCGCCGCCGACGCGCCCGACTTCTACGCCGACGCCGTCTGCCAGATCCGCATGGACGGCTGGTCCCGCGGCCGGGTGGCGCTGGTCGGCGACGCCGCCTACTGCCCGAGCCTCGCCTCCGGGCAGGGTTCGAGCCTCGCGCTCGTCGGCGCGTACGTGCTGGCCGGTGAGCTGGCTGCCGCGGGTGGTGACCACGCCGCCGCGTTCGCCGCGTACGAGCAGCGGATGCGCGCGTTCGTCGAGGTCAACCAGAAGCTCGGCACCGACGGCATCAAGCGGATGGTGCCCACGTCGAAGCTGCAGGTCCGGCTGGGCATGTTCGTCATGCGGCTGCTGCCGAAGCTGCCGGGGCGCGAGCGGCTCATCGAGAAGATGACGGGCTCGATCCACGACGCCGCCACGGCCGTCGAGCTGCCGGAATACGGCTGCACAGGGCGCGTGAGCGCACCCGCCGCCTGTCTCTAGGCTGGTCACCATGAGTTCCCGCGTGCTGACCGCCGTGGCGTGGCCCTACGCCAACGGCCCGCGGCACATCGGCCATGTCTCCGGTTTCGGTGTGCCCTCCGACGTCTTCTCCCGGTACCGGCGAATGATCGGCGACCAGGTGTTGATGGTCAGCGGCACCGACGAGCACGGCACCCCGATCCAGGTGCAGGCCGAGGCGGAGGGGCTCACGGCCCGCCAGCTGGCCGACAAGTACAACCGCGTGATCGTCGAGGACCTGCAGGGGCTCGGGCTCAACTACGACCTGTTCACCCGCACCACCACCTCGAACCACTACGAGGTCACGCAGCAGCTGTTCCTGGCGCTGCACAAGAACGGCTACGTGGTGCCGCGCACGCAGATGGGGGCGATCAGCCCGTCCACCGGCCGCACGCTGCCCGACCGCTACATCGAGGGCACCTGCCCCATCTGCGGCTACGCGTCGGCGCGCGGCGACCAGTGCGACAACTGCGGCAACCAGCTCGATCCGGCCGACCTCATCGACCCCCGTTCGAAGATCAACGGGGAGACGCCGAAGTTCATCGAGACCGAGCACTTCTTCCTCGACCTGCCGGCGTTCGCCGAATCGCTGGGCTCGTGGCTGCAGACGCGCAGCGACTGGCGGCCCAACGTGCTCAAGTTCGCCGCGAACCTGGTCGGCGACCTCAAGCCGCGCGCGATCACCCGCGACCTCGACTGGGGCGTGCCGATCCCGCTCGACGGGTGGCGCGACCAGCCGATGAAGCGGCTCTACGTGTGGTTCGACGCCGTGATCGGCTACCTGTCCGCGTCGGTGGAGTGGGCGCGCCGCGGTCCCGACCCGGACGCGTGGAAGCAGTGGTGGTGCGATCCGGCCGCCAAGGGCTACTACTTCATGGGCAAGGACAACATCGTCTTCCACTCCGTGATCTGGCCGGCGCTGCTGCTTGGTCAGAACGGGCAGGGCGACCGCGGCGGTGAGCCGGGTGCGTTCGGCACGCTGAACCTGCCCGACGAGATCGTGTCGTCGGAGTACCTGACGATGAGCGGATCGAAGTTCTCCACCAGCCGCGGCACCGTCATCTACGTGGGCGACTTCCTCAAGGAGTTCGGCCCCGACGCCCTGCGCTACTTCATCTCGGTCGCCGGGCCGGAGAACCAGGACACCGACTTCACCTGGGAGGAGTTCGTCCGGCGGACGAACTTCGAGCTGGCCAACGAGTGGGGCAACCTCGTCAACCGCTCCATCTCGATGGCGCACAAGAACGTCGGCTCGATCCCGAAGCCGACCGCGCCCACCGACGCCGACGCCGTGCTGCTAGAGACCTCGCGCGCAGCGTTCGGCACGGTCGGCGAGCTGCTGGCGCACAGCAAGTTCAAGCAGGCCGCCGGCGAGGCCATGCGCATCGTCACCGCGGCCAACCGGTACC
The DNA here is from genome assembly GCA_963727745.1 of uncultured Actinomycetota bacterium. Lineage (GTDB taxonomy): Bacteria > Actinomycetota > Actinomycetes > Mycobacteriales > Pseudonocardiaceae > Pseudonocardia. Next base: position 11,864 of record CAVSHL010000009.1, on the reverse strand, counting down.
TGTCCGACCAGGAGCCGTGGAAGCGCAAGGACGATCCCGACCGGCGCGACACGATCCTGCACACTGCGCTGCAGGTGGTGCAGGACGCGAACACACTGCTCACCCCGTTCCTGCCGCACGCCGCGCAGAAGGTGCACGAGGCGCTGGGCGGCACGGGAGTGTGGGCGGCGCAGCCGGAGATCCACGAGGTCGACGACCTCGGGGACGGCCCTGCCTACCCGGTGATCACCGGCGACTACACGGCCGAGGCCGCGCGCTGGGAGTCCACGCCGATCGAGGTGGGCCGACCGCTGCAGAAGCCGGTGCCGATCATCAAGAAGCTGGAGCCGGAGCTGGGGGAGACGGGCCCGGAGTGGGCCCCGATCCAGAAGTGAGGCGGCCCGACGGTATGACGTTGATCAAGGGCAAAGGGTCGTTCTTCGATCTTGTTCAGCGACCTTTTGCCCTTGATCAACGAACTATCGGTCCATCGTGAGCGGCGCGTACGGGCGCGGCGAGCCCCCACCTCCTCCTGAGCCACTGGGCACTCCCACCGTCGACGCGCACACCCACCTCGACGCCACCGGTGCTGTCGACGCCGAGGGGGTGCGGGTGACGATGGACCGGGCCGCGGCCGTCGGAATCGTCGGCGCGGTGACGGTGGCGGACGACCTGGCGTCAGCCCGGTGGGTCGTGCAGGCGGCGCACTGGGACGCGCGGGTCGTTGCAGCGGTGGCCCTGCACCCCACCCGCACCGCCGGCATCGGCGAGGCCGAGCACGCCGAGATCGAGGCGCTGGCCCGCGATCCGCGTGTGGTCGCCGTCGGCGAGACGGGCCTGGACTACTACTGGGACTACTCGCCACCCGCCGATCAGCAGGAGTCGTTCCGCCGGCACATCGATCTCGCCAAGCGCATCGGCAAGCCGCTGATGATCCACGACCGGGACGCGCACGACGACGTCCTGCGGATCCTCGACGAGGAGGGCGCCCCGGCCAAGGTGGTGTTCCACTGCTTCTCCGGGGACGCCGACATGGCCAGGACCTGCGTCGATGCCGGGTACGTGCTGTCGTTCGCCGGGCCCGTCACCTTCAAGAACTCCCGCGCGCTGCAGGAGGCCGCGGTGCTCGTGCCCGACGATCAGCTGCTCGTCGAGACCGACGCGCCGTTCCTCACGCCGCACCCGCACCGGGGCAAGGCGAACGAGCCGTACTGCCTGCCGTGGACGGTCCGTGCACTCGCCGCGCTGCGCGGCACGACGGCGGACGACGTGGCCGGCGCAACCCGCCGAACGGCCCAACGAATTTTCGGGTTCGATCCGCTCTCCGTCACCACCGGGTGAACCGGCTGCACGTTCAGCCCAGCCAGTGGGCCGTTCGGCGACCGCGGTGTGTCGCCGCGTGATCACGCTCGTCACAACCCGTTACGGTTCCGTGATCGCTTAGCCGGGGCGGGGAGCGCTCCCCCGATACACCGCTCCTCCCCGCCCCGGAATCCGACGAGGTCAGGACACGCGTGGTCGACGTTTCGGCGCGCGCCCGGCGACATGAGGCGCGCATCAGGTTCGCGCCGGCACCGATGCCGGCCGACCTCGACGTGCCCGCCGCCGACGACCCCGATCGCACCAACGCGCTGCCGGTCATGCCGGGCGGCGACCTGTTCGCCCCGTCCGACCGCACCGGTGTCTACCGGGCATGGGACGTGCGGCTGCCCGAGATCGACGCGCACGTCCCCGGCGCGCAGTACTTCGCACCGACCGACCGCACCGTCGCCCTGCCCGCGGTGGGCCCGGCGGATCACACCACCGCCCTGCCGGTGCTGGAGCCCGCCCATCCCGGGGTCGATCCGGCGGCGGAGACCGGCGAGATCCCGATCGTCCCGGCCGAGCTGCCAAGGGATCTGCCCAGAGATCTGCCCAGAGATCTGCACGACGATCTCGAGACCGGCCCGATCGCCGTCGTCGACCTGGCGCCGCCGACAGCACCGTTCGCGCCGCCGCCCGAGGTCGTCGAGGAGCCGGAGCCGGACGAGGCGCCGCGCGAGATCGCGCCGGCGCCCACGCCGAGGCCGGCACCGCAGTCGGCCACGTCGGGCCGCCGGGCGGCCCGCCGCCAGGCCGAGCAGGCGATGGCCGAGAAGCCGCGGCGCTGGCTGCAGCTCGTGGTGGTCGCCGTGGTCGTGGCGCTCGTCGGTGGCAGCGTGGCCGCGCTGGTGGTCGACAAGACCATCACGGTCACCGTCGACGGCGTCGACCGCGTGGTGCACACGTACGGCAAGGACGTGGCCGCCGCGCTGGCGTCGGCGGGCCTGCACCCGGCCCCGCAGGACCGGATCGAGCCGGCCGTCCCGAACGAGATCGCCAGCGGTGACCACGTCATCGTCCACCAGGCCCGCCGCCTGACCCTGCAGGAGGGCGGCGGCGCGCGCGACGTGTGGACGACGGCCGGGACCGTCGGCGAGGCGCTGACCGGGCTCGGGGTCGAGGCGCAGCCGATCCAGATGTCGACCTCGCCCGACACGGCGGTGCCGCTCGGCGGGCTCACCGTCAAGCTGCGGGTGCCGCGCCCGGCCACGTTCACCGATGGCACCGGCGTCCCGGAGGCGATCACCACCGAGTCCGGCACGGTGGCCGGCCTGCTCGCCGAGCGGGGCATCCAGCTCGGCCCCGACGACGTGGCGATCCCCGGCCCGGACACCCCGTTGACGCCAGGAACGTCCGTCCAGGTCGTCCGCAACGGTGTCGGCGAGATCGTGGAGATCCAGCAGATCGAGCCGCCCGAGGACGTGCGGGAGGACGACACCCTGCCGCGCGGCAAGAAGGTCGTCGTCGAACCCGGCAAGCCCGGCGAGCGGACGGCGATCATGCGCGTCCACGTGCAGAACGGGCAGGAGGTCGGCCGCGAGCAGGTCCGCGCCGGTGCGTTGACCCTGCCCGAGCCGCGCGTGGTGCGGCTCGGCACCAACGACTCGCTCAAGGTTCCCGGCGTCGAGGCCGGCAGCGTGTGGGACCAGCTCGCGCACTGCGAGGCCACCGGCAACTGGGCGATCAACACCGGCAACGGCTACTACGGCGGGCTGCAGTTCGACGCGGGCACCTGGCGGGCGTTCGGCGGCAACGACTACGCGCCGCTGCCGCACCAGGCCTCCCGTGAGGAGCAGATCGCGGTCGCGACGAAGGTGCGCGACAGCCGTGGCGGCTACGGCGCCTGGCCCGCCTGCTCGTCGAAGCTGGGCCTGCCCCGCTAGTCCGCGCTCGCGCACACCTTCGTGTGCTCGCGCACATGGTCGACCGTGTGCGCCGGCACGCCACGGCGTGCGCGGGCGACCCCGTGACGGGCGCTGTTCCTCGGCCGGGCAGGCTGACCACCGGGGATGGAAGCCGACGTAGGAGGCGGGGCGGGTGAGGAAGGCGACGTCGCAGCTGCTGGGACCCGTCGAGGTGCGGGGGCTGGCCGCCGAGCTGGGGTTGCGGCCGACGAAGAAGCTCGGCCAGAACTTCGTGCACGACCCGAACACCGTGCGCCGGATCGTGTGGACGGCCGGGCTTGCCGCCGACGACGTCGTGCTCGAGGTGGGCCCCGGTCTCGGATCGCTCACGCTGGCGCTGCTGCCCGCGGCGGCCGCCGTGCACGCCGTCGAGATCGATCAGGCGCTGGCCGAGCGGCTGCCGCGCACGGTCGCCGAACGGGCGCCGGAGCTGGCCGACCGGCTCGTCGTCACCCACGCCGACGCCCTGCGCGTGCGGGCGGGCGATCTCGTCGGCCCGACCCCGACCGCGCTGGTGGCGAACCTGCCGTACAACGTCGCCGTCCCGGTGGTGCTGCACCTGCTCGCCGAGCTGCCCGGCCTGCGGCGCGGGTTGGTGATGGTGCAGCTGGAGGTGGCCGAGCGCCTGGCCGCGGTGCCCGGCAGCCGCACGTACGGCGTGCCGAGCGCGAAGCTCGCCTGGTACGCGTCCGCGCGCCGGGCCGGGCCGGTGCCGCGCGCGGTGTTCTGGCCGGTGCCGGGGGTTGATTCGGGGCTGCTGGCGTTCGAGCGGCGGGAGCCGCCGTCGGGCCCGTCGCGGGCGGAGGTGTTCGCCGTGGTCGACGCGGCCTTCGCCCAGCGACGCAAGGCGTTGCGCGGTGCGCTGGCGGGCTGGGCGGGTTCGCCGGCCGCGGCGGAGGAGGCCCTGCTGGCGGCGGGCGTGCCGACGAACGAACGGGCCGAGCAGCTGGACATCGCCGCGTTCGCGCGGATCGCGGCGGCCAAGGCGGTTCGTTGATCAAGGGCAAGAGGTCGCTGTTCAAGATCGTGTGACGACCTTTTGCCCTTGATCAACGCCAACCCCTTCGCCCCGCCGGTGTGCGGCGGGACACCTTGCACCCGGCTCCACTTCCACGTGTAATATTCCGCGTGGAATAACCCACGCCGAAGTCCCATGGGAGATCGACAGTGCTGACCCCGCTCGCCACGAGCATGCTCGCGATGCTGAGCGAGCAGCCGATGCACTGCTACGAGATGTACCGGCTGATGCTGCGGCGCCACGAGGACCGCATCGTGAAGATCAAGCCCGGCTCGCTGTACCACACGATGGACCGCCTGGCGGCCGCCGGAATGGTGGTCGCCACCGGCATCGATCGGGAGGGCGCGCGCCCCGAGCGCACCACCTACGCGATCACCCCGGCCGGACGGGACGCGATGCACGAGTGGGTGCGCAGCGTGCTCGCCGAGCCCGTCAACGAGTACCCGCGGTTGCCCGTGGCACTCGGGGAGTCGCACAACCTCCCCGTCGCCGAGGTGATCAGGCTGCTCTGCGACCGGATCGCGCTCCTCGAGGCCCGCGTCGCGACGGACGAGGTCCTCGTCGCCGAGGCGCGCGAGTGCGGCGTCATCGACGCGCACCTCCTGGACGCGGACTTCCAGATGAACATGACCCGCGCCGAGCTGGGCTGGCTGCGCCGCCTGGTGGACCGGCTGGAGAGCAAGGAGTTGTCATGGCCGACGGATCGGTGAGCGACGCGCCGCGGAGCCCGTGGCCCGCGTTGTGGGCGCTGGTCATCGGGTTCTTCATGATTCTCGTCGACGTGACGATCGTGTCGATCGCGACGCCGGCGATCATGGCCGACCTCGGCGCCGACGTGGACTCCGTGGTGTGGGTGACCAGCGGATACCTGCTGTCCTACGCCGTCCCGCTGCTGATCACCGGCCGGCTGGGCGACCGCTACGGCCCGCGCCGGGTCTACCTGGTCGGGCTGACGATCTTCACGCTCGCGTCGCTGTGGTGCGGGTTCACCGGCTCGATCGGTGGCCTCATCGCGGCCCGCGTGGTGCAGGGCATCGGCGCGTCGCTGATGACCCCGCAGACCATGGCCGTGATCAACCGGACGTTCCCGGTCGAGTCCCGCGGCAGCGCGATGGGCCTGTGGGGTGCCACGGCAGGCGTGGCCACGCTCGTCGGCCCGTTGCTCGGCGGCGTGCTCGTCGACGGGCTGGGCTGGGAGTGGATCTTCTTCGTGAACGTGCCCGTCGGCATCGTCGGGCTGGTCGCGGCCTGGCGGCTGGTGCCCGACCTGCCGACGCACGTGCGCCGCTTCGACTGGGCCGGGGTCGCGCTGTCGGGTGTCGGCATGTTCCTGCTGGTGTTCGGGATCCAGGAGGGGCAGACCTTCCACTGGAACGGGGTCGTCTGGACGATGATCGCCGCCGGGGCGGTCGTGATGGGCGCGTTCCTGCTCTGGCAGCGGCGCAGCCCGGAGCCGCTGATCTCGCTGGACCTGTTCCGCGACCGCAACTTCAGCCTCGCCAACGTCGCGATCACGACCGTCGGGTTCGGGGTCACCGCGATGGCGTTCCCGCTCACCTTCTACGCGCAAGGCGTGCTCGGGCTCTCCCCGACGGGCGCCGCGCTGCTCACCGCACCCATGGCGGTGGTGTCGGGCCTACTCGCACCGCTGGTCGGGCGGCTCATCGACAGGGCGCACCCGCGCTGGATCGCCGGGGCCGGGATGCTGGCCATGCCGGTGTCGATGTTCTGGCTCTCCGCGATCATGCGCCCGGACACACCGATCTGGGCCGTGCTGCTGCCGACGATCCTGCTCGGCATCGCCAGCGCGTTCGTGTGGGCACCGCTGGCCACGACCGCCACCCGCAACCTCCCGCCGCGGCACGCAGGCGCAGGCGCCGGCGTCTACAATACGACCCGTCAGATCGGATCCGTGCTGGGCAGTGCGGCGATCGCGGTGCTCATCGCGTCCCAGCTCGCTGCCAACCTGCCCGGGGTTGCAGGCGGCGGCGCCGAGACCGGGGTCGCGCACCTGCCGGCCGCGCTGCACGCCGGTTTCGCGACGGCCATGTCGCACGCCATCCTGTTGCCGGCCGTGGTGCTGCTCATCGGATTCGTCGCGGCGACCGCGTTCCAGCTCCCGGCCACCCTGGCGGCGCGGCGCACGGCGGAGCCGGTGGACGCCCGGAGGGCGTAGCTTCCCGGGGCCCACAGGTACGTCAGCAAAGCCACTTTCAGGACGGATTCGGTCCTGAAAGTGGCCTTGCTGTCACTCCCGCGCCGGCCGTCCCCTTGCCGCGCAGCGCAGCGCCGCGGGTGGTGTCCGCCACCCATCCCTGGCCACACGATCGGCGTGTCGGGGCGAGGCCGTAGGGTTGACGGGTGCTGTCCGCCGTGCCGCTCTCGGTCACCGTGCGGGTCCCCGCGAAGATCAACCTGCATCTCGCCGTCGGCCCCGTGCGCCCTGACGGTTTCCACGATCTCGTCACGGTCTTCCATGCCGTGTCGCTGTTCGACGAGGTGACGCTCTCGGTGAGCGACGCCCCCGACATCCAGGTGCACGGCGAGGGCGTGTCCGAGGTGCCGGCGGACGAGACGAACCTGGCGTGGCGGGCGGTCCAGGTGCTCGCCGAGCGCGCTGACCGCGAGCCCGATGTGCGGATGATCCTGCGCAAGGGCATCCCGGTCGCCGGTGGGATGGCCGGCGGCAGTGCCGACGCCGCTGCGGCGCTGGTCGCGCTGTCGGCGCTGTGGAAGCTGGACCTGCACCGCGACGAGTTGGCGGAGCTGGCCGCGGAACTGGGCAGCGATGTCACGTTCGCGCTGTACGGGGGCACCGCGCTGGGCACGGGTCGCGGCGAGCGGATCGTCCCGGTGCTCTCCCGGCACACCCAGCACTGGGTGATCGCGCTGCACCGCGGCGGCCTGTCCACGCCGGCCGTCTACAAGGAGCTCGACCGGCTGCGCGCGTCGACGGCGGCTGTCGAGCGGCCCGTCGAGCCGGTGCTGGAGGCGATCGCCGGTGGCGATCCGCGGCAGCTCGCGCTGTCGCTGGGCAACGATCTCCAGGCGGCTGCGGTCACGATGATGCCCGATCTGCGCCGCACCCTGCGTGCCGGCGTCGAGGCTGGGGCGCTGGCGGGTGTGGTGTCCGGATCCGGTCCCACCTGCGCTTTCCTGTGCGCGTCGGCCGAGGCGGCGGTGGACGTGGCCGCCGAGCTCGCCGGCGCCGGCGTGTGCCGCACCGTGCGCGTGGCCCACGGCCCGGTGCCCGGCGCGCGCATCGTCGAGCAGCACGACGAGCCACCCACCGGACCGTCCTCCGGCCCGCCCACGAGCTGGCCTCCGGTGCGTGCCTGATGCCGCCGAGGGGTCAGAACCTGGTCAACCTGGAAAGCGTCACCGCGCACGTGCCCGGTGACGCCTCGCGGGTACTGCTCGACGCCGTGTCGCTGGGTGTGGAGCGCGGCGAGCGCGTCGGTGTCGTCGGCCTCAACGGCGGCGGCAAGACGACGCTGCTCGACGTGCTGACCGGCGAGCGCGCGCCCGACGGCGGACGGGTCAGCCGGGTCGGCGGCCTGAACATGACGCACCTCGCCCAGCACGACACGCTCGCACCCGGCGCGACCGTCGGCGACGTCGTGCTGGCCGCCTGGCAGGGCGCCGCCACCCACGAGTGGGCGTCCGATCCGAAGGTCCGCGATGTGCTCGACGGGCTGGGCATCGCCGATCTCGCCCGCCCGGTGGCGGGCCTGTCCGGTGGCGAGAAGCGTCGGGTGTCGCTGGCCGCGGCGCTGGCCGGCGAACCGGACCTCGTGGTGCTCGACGAGCCCACCAACCACCTCGACGTCGAGGGCATCGGCTGGCTGGCCCGACACCTGCTGTCGCGCCGCTGCGCCGTCATCGTCGTCACCCACGACCGGTGGTTCCTCGACGTCGTGTGCACGCGCACCTGGGAGGTCGCGAACGGCCAGGTGGAGAGCTACCTCGGCGGCTACGCCGACTGGGTGTACGCCCGCGCCGAGCGCACCCGCCAGTCCGACGCCGCCGAGCAGAAGCGGCAGAACCTGGCCCGCAAGGAGCTGGCGTGGCTGCGCCGCGGCCCGCCCGCGCGCACGTCGAAGCCGCGGTACCGGATCGAGGCCGCGGAGACCCTGATCGCGGACGTGCCGCCGCCGCGCAACACCGTCGAGCTGCTCGGCTTCGCCACGAACCGGCTGGGCAAGACGGTGCTGGAGCTCGAGGACGCCACCGTCCGCATCGGCGAGCGCACGCTGCTCGACAACGTCACCTGGCGGTTGGGGCCGGGCGACCGGATCGGCATCGTGGGCGTCAACGGGTCGGGCAAGACCACGTTGCTGCGCTCGTTGACGGGGGAGCGGAAGCTCGACAGCGGCCGGTTGATCACCGGCACCACCGTGCAGCTCGCGGAGCTCACCCAGGAGCTGGTGGACCTGCCGCGCGACCTGCGCGTGCTGGAGGCCACCGAGCAGGTGGCGAAGTACGTGCGCTTCGGGAAGATGGAGCTCACGGCGTCGTCGGTGCTGGAGCGGCTGGGCTTCCCGGCGTCGCGGCAGTGGACGCCGGTCGGCGAGCTGTCCGGTGGCGAGCGGCGCCGGCTTCAGCTCACGCGGCTGATGATGGCCGAGCCCAACGTGCTGCTGCTCGACGAGCCGACCAACGATCTCGACGTCGACACCCTCGCCCGCCTGGAGGACCTGCTCGACGGCTGGCCGGGCACGCTCATCGTGGTCAGCCACGACCGCTACCTCACCGAGCGGGTGTGCGACACGGTCGTCGCCCTGCTCGGCGACGGCAAGATCACGCATCTGCCGGGGGGCATCGAGGAGTACCTGCGGATCCGCGAGGGGCAGGAGTCGGGCCCCGCCGGCCTGGCCGCCGTGAGCATGCCCGCCGCCCCGCCGCGCACGGTGAACGCGGCCGAGCAGCGGGCCGCCCGCAAGGAGGCCGCCCGGCTGGAGCGCCGGATGACGACGCTGACCAGCAGGGAGGCGAAGCTGCACGAGCAGCTCGCCGAGGCGGCCACGGATCCCACCCGGCTGATGGAGTTGAACGCCCAGCTCAAGGACGTCGTCACGGAGCGGGAGGCCGTCGAGCTGGAGTGGCTGGAGGCGGCCGAGGCCGCCGAGGGCTGAGTCAACGGCGCACGCGGTAACGGATGTGCGTCGCCTGGGGGGTGTCGATCACCTGCAGGACCTCCAGCTCGATCTCGGCCGGCAGCTCGTCGAACAGCCGCCGGCCCCGGCCGAGCAGCACCGGGATCTGGTGCACGACGATCTCGTCGAGCACTCCGGCCGCGAGCGCGCTCTGCCCGACGGACGCGCCGCGCAGCTCCACGGTGCGCTCGCCGGCGGCCTCCTTCGCCTGCTCCATGGCACTCACGATGTCGGTGACGTAGTGGACCTTCGGGTAGAAATAGCGCGCGGCCGGGCCCGGCGGGCGGTGGCTGACCACGAAGATCGGGGCGCCCTCGTGGTCTCCGCCCCAGTGGTCCATCAGCTCGGCGGTGCGCCGGCCCGTCAGGACGGCCCCGCAGGCCCGCTGGGCGTCGACCAGCTCCTTGGCCGGCCCGGACTCGCCGGTCTCGGCGAACCAGTGGTGCAGCCGCTCATCGTCCGCGCCACCCAGGTAATCGTCGGGAGTGGCGATGTAGCCATCGAGTGACATCGACATCGAGAGCACGGACTTCGACATGGTGACCTCCGGGTTCGGGTTCCTTCACCGTCTCCACGAACGGGCCCTCCGCCGTTCGACATCGGCGGTGGAGAGATTCCGCGCCGAGGTGTGGATCCTCCATCCACTGATCGGTTGACCCGCGCGGACGGGCTCGGTTCCTACCGTTATTGGCATGACGACCACCGCCCCCGTCCCGTCCGCCGTCCGGGACGTGCCGACCTTCGCCCGTGGCCCGGTGCTCGGCCTCGCGGCCGCCGTCGGCGTGCTGCTGACCGCCGTGAGCGGGCGCTACGGCTACTTCGGCGACGAGCTCTACTTCGTGGCCGCCGGCCACCACCTCGACTGGGGATTCGCCGACCAGCCGCCGCTGGTGCCGTTGCTGGCGCTGCTGGCCGACACGGTGGCGCCGGGCTCGGTGGAGGTGCTGCGGATCCCGTCGACGCTCGCGACGATGCTCGGGCTCGTCCTGACCGCGCTGCTGGCCCGCGAGCTGGGTGGTGCCCGGCGCGCGCAGCTGATCGCCGCCGGCGCGTTCGCCGTGTCGCCGAACTTCCTGGCCGGTGGGCACCTGCTCGCGACGTCGACGTTCGACCCGCTGACGTGGATCGCGCTGACGTTCCTGCTGGTGCGCTGGATGCGGACCCGCGACGACCGGCTGCTGCTCGCCGCCGGCGTGGTCACCGCGGTGGGGCTGCAGATCAAGTTCCTGCTCGTCGCGTTCTGGCTGGTCGCGATCGTCGCGATCCTGATCTTCGGGCCGCGCGAGGTGCTGCGCAGGCCGGCGCTGTGGGCCGGCGGCGCGATCGCCGTCATCACCACGCTGCCGACGCTGATCTGGCAGGCCGCCAACGGCTGGCCGCAGGTCGAGTTCACGAAGGCCGTCGCCGCGGAGAGCGTCTACGCCGGCGGGATGCTCGGCTTCCTGCCCCTGGCGCTCCTGCTCGGCGGTCTGCTGATCGGCACCGTCCTCGCGCTGCACGGCGAAGCCGCGTTGCTGCGCGACCCGGCGCTGCGCTGGCTGGGCGCCACGGTGCTCGGGGTCACCGCGATCTTCCTGCTCACCGGCGGTCGCCCGTACTACATCGCCGGGCTGTTCCCGCTGCTCTGGGCGGCGTCGGCGGCGCGCATCGAGGTCCGGCGCCCGGCGATCTGGTGGCGCTGGGTGCCCACCTGGCCGACGTACGTGCTGTCGGGGCTGGTCGTGCTCGGCGTGATGAACGTGGTGCCCGTCCAGCCCGCGGAGATCCACTCCGACCAGCCCCTGATGATCGGCAACTTCCAGCGCGACGAGATCGGCTGGCCCGACTACGTCGCCGACGTCCGGGCCGCCGTCGCCACGTTGCCGGCCGACGAGGCCCGCGACGCCGTCGTGGTCGCCGACAGCTACTGGGCCGTCTCGGCCGTGCAGCACTACGCGCCCGACCTGCGCAGCTACTCCTGGTCCCGCGGCGCCGCGTGGTTCGGCGCGCCGGCGGAGGACAGCGGCACCGTCGTGCTCGTCGGCGACCCGACCCCGCTCGCCGGCGCGTTCCGCACGGTCACCCGCGTCGGCACCCTCGACAACGACCTGCGCGTCAACAACCTGACGCAGGGCACCCCGATCTTCGTCCTCCAGGGCCGGACGGTGCCGTGGAACCAGCTGTGGGCACAGGTCCGGCACCTCTGACTGATCAGGATCCAACTTTCGACCGATCCCCCAACAGGAGGAGATCACTACAGTCAGTTGTGCGGCCAGGGTCGGGGGACCCGAGGGGAAGCCGCACTGGGGAGCGAAACGGCCCGCCACCACTCGACGGAGGTGGCGGGCCGTTAGCACGTGCTGATGCGGGCCCGCCGTGGCCTGTCAGCGCGCTGGCAGGTCGGTGTCAGCGGCACCGCTGACGCTCGGCGGCATGGAATCCGTCATCCGGGTCGAGGGCCTGGTC
>CAVSHL010000008.1:0-458288 GCA_963727745.1 uncultured Actinomycetota bacterium | reverse complement strand
GCCGGACGACGGCCATTACCGGGGCTCGGTCGTCGCCGCCGACCTCGACCTGAGCGGACGCGACGGCACGACCGCCGCCGACGTGGCCATAGTGCTTCAGCCGCTGCGTCCCGACGATTCCCTCCACGCCGCCCTGCGGGTCTTATCCGACAACCCACTGACCGGCCTGCCAGTCTGTGCAGACCAGGAGCGGGGCGAGCTGGTCGGATGGATCGATCACCGCGACGTGCTCACCCGCTACGGACGGCCCGGCGTCCAACAACAGGCCCCGTACCGGGCCTCGCCCACATGACCGACGGCGGATTCGACATGCGACATCGAATCGCCGGACTCAGACGAGACTCCCTGAAGATCGAAACCTCGCCGGCCGAAAGCGACCGCGCGCTGCTGGGCTTGGTGACCATGCACAACCTGCTCGATCGGCTCCTGCTCGTCGAATGGAACCTGCCGGGGACCGGGCAGTCCCAGCGTCATCGGCGTCGAGGATGATCCGCAGTCCGGGTACGGCGAGCTCGCCGCCTGCATGCGGCCGTTGCTCGATCGCCTGCCCGCGGAGCGACGCCGCGCGCTGGAGCTGTCCGACCTCGACGGGCTGACCCAAGCTGACGCTGCCCGCCACGAGGGCCTCACGGTGTTGGGCATGAAGTCGCGGGTGCCGCGGGGCCGGCGTCGGCTCCTGGAGTTGCTCGGCAGCTGCTGCGCGCTCGTCCTGGATGCACGTGGTGTGCCGCGACGCCGGCGGGACCGAGGGGACCGGCCAACCCTCGCGTGATCGTGAGTGGTGGAACAGTGTGAGGCCGCTGCGATCGGCAGCGGTGATCACTATCGCGCCGCCGTACCGGGCGCATGCTCGACGCGCGTCCGCCACCGACCGCGCCGCCACGGTGACCTGCACCGTCGCGGTCGCGGTGTCGATGCCGCAACCGATCACGTGTACGCCGACCTCGGCGAAGATCTTGCCGCGCCCGATGTCGCTCATGATCTGGTTGAGCAGGCGCAGCGGTCGGAGCCCTTGGACCAGCTCGATCGCGATGTTCTCCCGCCGAGCGTCCTGCAGCAGCGCGCGGAACCGGTCCTTCTCAGCAGCTGTGGGATCCACGAGGTGCACGACGACGTGCGCCGAGCCGTTCGTCGTCAGCCCGGTGAAGCGGTCGGGCTGCTCGTCGATCAACCGCCGCAGCTCGTTGATCACCACCAGCTGATCGTGCTGGCGCCGCCAGAATTCAGGGCCCGGATCATCGGTCACGCCCCATCCTCCCGACGACGTCCCAGGCCAATGCCGCGGCCCCCACCAGCGGCCCGTCCTGCGCGAAGCGGGCGGTGACGAGCTCGGGCGGGAACGGCACGGCCCGATCGACGACGGCCTTGAGCGCCGGAAGGACGACGTCGGCCGAGCCGATCATCCCGCCGCCGACGGTGATCCGTGCCGGGTCGACGAGCGTCGCTGCGTTGGCGATGTGGACGGCGAGCTCCTCGAGCGCGTCGTCGAGGAACGCGCGTGCTGCCGGGTCGGTGCGCGCCAGCGCGAACACCGAGGCCGCGTCGCCGCTGCCGCCGATCGCGCGGCCGCGGGTGCCGATCGCCCCACCGCCGACGCGTTCCTCCAGCGGGGCGCGGTCGTCGTGCGGCCCGGCGTGATCATCGGCCAGGCGGAGGTTGTAGCCGATCTCGCCGGCCGCGCCGTGCGCGCCGGTCAGCACGCTCTCGTCGACGACGACGGCGAGCGCCAGCCCGGTGCCCAGGTTCACGTGCATCCCGGTGCGGACGCCGTGCAGCTGGCCCCAGCGGGCCTCGGCCAGCGCGGCGGCCTTGACGTCGGTCGCGCACGTGGCCGGCACGCCGAGCGCGTCCTCGAACAGCTCCTGGAGGTGCAGTCGCGACCAGCCGGGCACGTTCGGCGCGAGCAGGATCCGGTCGCGCAGCACGATGCCCGGGCTGGCGATGCCGGAGCCGAGCAGCGCGGCCGCCCCGGTGTTTGCTATCAGCGTGCGGGCCACCTCGATCGTGCGGGCGACGGCCTGTTCGGCGCCCCGCTCCGCGTGGATCGGGAGGCGGTCGCCCGCCAGCACGGTGCCGTCCGCATCGACGATCGCCAGCCCGGCCTTCGTGCCCCCGAAGTCGACGGCCAGGACGTACCCGTCGGTCACGTCAGGCCGTCCGCGGCTCCGCGACGGGCAAGCGAGTCGATCGCCACGGCGATGGCGAGCACCGCGCCGGTGACCATGAACCGCACCGACGAGTCCACGTTGAGCAGCAGCATCCCGTTGGTGATCGACTGGATCACGAGGATGCCGAGCAGCGCGGCGTAGGCGCGACCGCGGCCGCCGAAGAGGCTGGTACCGCCGATCACGGCGGCGGCGATCGCGTTGAGCAGGATGTCGCTGCCGCCGGAGGTCTGGTTGACCGCGGCGAGCCGCGAGGCCGCCAGCACCCCGCCGACCGCGGCCAGCGTCGATGCGCCGACGAAGGCGAGGATCCGCACCTGCGTGACGTTGATGCCGGCCCGGCGCGACGCCTCGGCGTTGCCGCCGACGGCGTACATCCGCCGGCCCCACACCGTGCGGCGCAGCGCGAGATCGAGCAGCACCACCAGCCCGCCGAAGATCACCAGCGTGAGCGGGACCCCGCGGTCGGCGTTGAGCACGAGCAGCCCCGCCGTCAGCAGCACGGCGAGCCCGGCCGAGCGGGCGAGCACCCACGTCGTGTTCGGCGCGGCGAGCTCGGCCGCCACCCGCATCCGCTGCGTGACCAGCGACGACGCGAGGTGCGTGCCGACCAGCAGCACGACCAGCGCCCACCCGAGCCACGGCGCCAACCACGTGTCGGACAACGACGCGATGCCCCGGTCGAACGGCAGGTTGATCGTGCCGGCCTTGCCGAGCAGGAACAGCATCAGGCCGAGCCAGCCGATCAGCCCGGCCAGCGTGACCACGAACGACGGCATCGCGAGCTTCGTGCGCATCAGGCCGTGCAGCGCGCCGATCACCGCGCCGGTGACCAGCGCGCCGAGCACCGCCAGCGCGGGGTTCCAGCCCTGCTGCGTGTACAGCAGCGTCATCACGACGGCCGAGAGTCCGCTCACCGAGCCGACCGACAGATCGATCTCGCCGAGCAGCAGCACCAGCACGATGCCGAGCGCGATCGTGCCGGTCGCGGCCATCTGCAGCGCGAGGTTGGTGAGGTTCTCCGCCGAGAGGAAATGCCCGTTGAGGGCGGAGAACACGATCGCGATCAGCACCAGCCCGACCGCGACGGGGATCGAGCCGAGATCGCCCCGGCGCAGACGGTCCCGGGCCGCGTCGAGCAGGCGGTGATCGGGCGCTGTCGGCGCGTTCATCACCACGTCGCTCATGACGCCTTCCCGTACGCGTCGGCGCCGGTGATGGCAGCCACGATCTCCTCCTGCGTGGTCGATGCCGTGTCGAACGTGCCGGCGTTGCGGCCGAGCCGCAGCACCACGACCCGGTCGCTCACCTCACGGACGTCGGCGAGGTTGTGCGAGATCAGCACCACGGCGAGCCCGCGCTCGCGCAGCCGCTTGATCAGACCGAGCACCTGCGCGGTCTGCTCGACGCCGAGCGCGGCGGTCGGCTCGTCGAGGATCACCATCTTCGGGTCGCCGAGCAGGGCCCGCGCGATCGCCACCGACTGGCGCTGCCCACCCGACAGCGACGCCACCGGCGTGCGCACGTCCTTGATCTTCACATCGAGCGAGGTGAGCAGGTCGCGCGCGGCGCGCTCCATGCGGATCTCGCCGAGCACGGTGCGGCTGCGCACCTCGGAGCCGAGGTGCAGGTTCGCCACCACGTCGAGGTTCTCGCAGAGCGCGAGGTCCTGGAAGACCGTGGTGATGCCGAGCGCCTGCGCGTCCTGCGGGCGGGTGATGTGCACCGGCTTGCCCTCGAACGCGACGGTCCCCGTGTCGGCGATGATCGCCCCCGAGATCACCTTGACCAGCGTGGACTTGCCGGCGCCGTTGTCGCCGACCAGCGCGACGACCTCGCCGGCGTGGACGTCGAGATCGGCGCCGGCCAGCGCCTGCACCGCCCCGTACCGCTTGGTGGCGCCCCGGACCGAGAGCACCGGCGTCCCGGCCCGGGGCGTCTGCTTCTCCAGCGAGGTCACGACAGCCCGGCCTCCTTGCACGCCGCCACGAGGTCGGGCGTGCAGATCTCGGAGGCCTTGTAGAAGCCGTCCTTCACGATCGTGTCCTTGATCTTGTCCTTGGTGACCGCGATCGGGTCGAGCAGCGTGGTCGGGATGTCCGCCGTGCCGTTGTTGACGGTCGTGGTGGTCTTCGGCTTCTCGCCCTTGGCCAGCGCGACGGCGGCGTCGGCGGCGTTCTCGGCCTGCGTCCTGATGTTCAGGTAGATCGTCATGGTCTGCTCGCCGGTGAGGATCCGCTGCACGGCGGCGAGCTCGGAGTCCTGGCCGGTCAGCGCGGGCAGCGTGGTGTAGCCGGCGCGCTTGAGCGCGGCGATCGCGCCCGTCGCCATGCCGTCGTTGGCCGAGTAGACCCCGACGATCGAGTCGCGGCCCAGCGAGGTGATCGCCTGCTCGGTCTGCTGCTGGGCCTTGTCGGGGCTCCAGTCCGGGGTGTCGAACTCCGCGCCGATCTTGACCTTGCCGTCGAGCGCGGTGTGGGCGCCCTTCTTGTAGTCGGCCGAGCTCGGGTCGGTGGGCGAGCCGTTGATCATCACGATCTGGCCGGTCGCCGCGGTGCCCCGTTTGGTCAGCTCGGCCAGCAGCGCCTCGCCCTGCACTTCGCCGACCTTCACGTTGTCGAACGACACGAAGTAGTCGTAGCCGATGCCGGAGATCCGCCGGTCGTAGGCGACGACCGGGATCTTCTTCTGCTTGGCCTGGTTGACCAGCGGCGCGACCGCGTCGGCGTCCACCGCGTCGAGCACGAGCACGTCCGCGCCCTGGGTGAGGGCCGACTCGACCTGGCTCTGCTGCTTGGCGGCGTCCTGGTCGGCGTTGAAGTAGAGGAACTGGCAGTCGGTGCAGAGCTGCTTCAGCTTGGCCTCGAAGACCGGCTTGTCGAACTGCTCGTACCGGGTGGTCTTCGACTCGGGGAGGAAGAGCGCGATCGTCGCGGCCTGGGCCGCGGGCGCGCTGCTGCTCGGGGCGGAAGCTCCCGTGCCGGCGTTCCCGCAGCCTGCCGCGAGCAGCAGTGCTGCACCTGCCGTCGTGATGAGTCGTCCTCGGCGCATGGGGTCACCCTCCAGCTGGAGCGATGCACGGTTGAGTGTTGATAAGAAAGGTAGTTTACTGACCCTGCCGGTGTCCAGATGCCATCGACCCTGGGGGGTGGTCGAGGGCATCTGCTCCGGTGCTCGTGGGTCGGGAGAGCCGGATGGCAGGATCATGGCTCTCCCGACGCGGGGGTGCCGCGAGGAGGGACGGGCGTTGAAGGCGCAGGTCGGAAACCCGCAGTTGCTGCGCACGATGAACGAGCGCCTGCTCCTGGACCACCTGCACGAGCACGGTCCCTCGTCCCGAGGCGACATGGCGGCCGCGAGCGGGCTCTCCAAACCGACGGTCTCCGCGGCGCTCGCCGGCCTGGAGGCGGCGGGTCTCGTGCAGCTCGTCGAGTCCCGCGGCGGCAAGCCGGGCCCGAGCACCGCGATCTACGACGTGAACCCGCGCGCCGGGCTCGTCGCCGGGGTCGACATCGGCCGGAGGTGGATCCGGCTCGCGATCGCCGACCTGCGCGGCGAGTTCGTCGGCCGCCGCGACGTGCGCAACAGCGCTAGGTCCGGCGCCGAGCTGGTCCGTCGGGTGCGCACGCTGGCCGGCGAGGTGGCCGCCGACGCCGGTGTCGAGTGGTCCGACGTCAGCTACGTGGTGATCGGCAGCCCCGGCGTGCTCAACCGGACCACCGGGCGCCTGGACCTCGCCCCCAACCTGCCCGGCTGGGGGAAGGCGGGGCTGGTGGAGCAGCTGCGTGCGGCGCTGCAGGTGGAGTCGGTGATCGAGAACGACATCAACCTGGCTGCCGTCGGCGAGCAGACCTTCGGCGCGGGACGCGGGGTGCGCAACTTCGTGCTCGTCTCCGTCGGCACCGGCGTCGGCATGGGCATCGTGATCGGCGGCGCGCTGTACGTCGGCGGCAGCGGCGCGGCCGGGGAGGTGTCGTTCCTGCCGAGCAGTGACGTGGAGGTGCCTCGCTCCGACACCCGCCACCGCGGCATGACCGAGGCCGCGGCCTCGGCGGCGGGGCTCATGCAGGCCGCGCGCGACGCCGGACTGACCTTCGGCTCACCGGAGGAGATCTTCGCCGCCGCCGCGTCCGGGGACGAGCAGGCGCAGGCCGTCGTCGAGGCGGAGGGTCGCCGGATCGGCGCGCTGATCACCGCGGTCGCGGCGATCCTCGATCCCGAGCTCGTCGTGCTCGGGGGCGGCGTCGGACGCAACCTGGACGTGCTCGGCGACGCGATCGCCCGCCGCGTCGCGGAGCTCGGGCCGCTGCGCCCGAGGATCGTGGCGAGCGACCTGGGCGACGGGGGCGTGCTGCTCGGCGCGGTGGCGCGGGCCCTGGACGTGGCTCGCGACCTGCTGTTCGAGCGCCGCTCCCACGGCGCCTGAATCAGGCTGCCGAGCGGCGGCGCCTGCTGCGGTTGCGCCAGAGGACGAGCACGACGACCGCGGCGGCGATGCCACCGACCATCCTGGGCTGCTCCCGGACCGCCTTGTCGATCGCCGGCGCCTTCTCCGCCACCAGCTCCTGCGCCATGGCCGACCGCTCCTGCACGAGCGCGCGGGTGCGCGCCGCCTGTTCCTGCACGCGTGCGGCCGTTTCGTCCTTCTTGGCCTTCACCCGCGCCGGGACGTCGACGCGGGCGGCGAGCTCGCCGACGGTGTCGCCGATCTCCGCGCGCATCTCGTCGATGTCGGCGCGCAGCTCCTCCTGAGTCTTGCCGTGCTGTGCTGATCCAGTCATCGCCGTGCCGCCTCCTTGACCGTCGCCACGTCGCGCTGCAGTCCTTCGATGGCCTGTTCCGGGGTCGGCGGCGCGGCCCGGGCGATCTTCGCCTTGGCCACCAGCGCCAGCGCCCCGGCGACGACCAGGAGCACCGCGGCGACGATGAGCGCGGCCAGCCACACCGGCAGGACGACGGCCAGGCCGGCGATCGCCGCGGTCACCAGCGCGCCCACGGCGAACCAGGCGAGCACCACCCCGGCTCCGGCCATGCCGGCTCCCGCGCCGGCTCGCTTCCCCTTCTCGGCGAGCTCGGCCTTGGCGAGCTCGAGCTCGCCGCGGACCAGCTCGGACAGCTGCGTGGTGAGCCGGGAGACCAGCTGGGATATCGACGCGCCGGACAGTTCGCCAGGATCCTCCGCCGGTGGCGGAACAGCAGCGGGCACCGTCTCGCGGTCGTAGGTCTGTGACGTCATGGGTGTCGCGTACCCCGCGATCAGACCTCACACACCATCCGAACGGGCACGCCGGAGCGGCGGGCGTCAACCGCGCATGCGGTGCGCGCGCTGGCGGCACGTCGGGCCGCAGTAGCGCGCCGGACGGCCGGTGGCCGCCCGGTGGAACTCCTCGCCGCACATGGCGCAGGCAGCAGATCCGTCACGGAAGACACGTTCCGTGACGGAGGGGCGCAGCACGTCGAGCACCCGGCCCACCAGCGGCTCCGACCTCGGTCCGGCCTGCATCATCGCCGCGCACCCGGCCAGCAGGGTGCGGACCTCCGCGACATCGGTGTCGGCGCGCACGCTCCCGGCCTGCTGCGCCGCCCGCAGCATCGCGACCAGTGCCGCGTCGAAGCGGTGGCCGGCCGCGCGGAACGCCACCCGTGGCCAGCTGCCGTCGGCCTGCAGCGTGTCGCAGACACCGCGATGGGCGCCCGACACCCGCACGACGTCGAGCAGGAACGCGAAGAACGCCGGGCCGGGAGCCTGTTCGGCCCGCCGGGCGAGACCGCGCGCCACCAAAGCGTCGACGCGCTCCACCACGACCGCCTCCAGCAGGCTCTCCTTGGTGGAGAAGTGCCGGTAGATCGTGCCGGCGCCGAGCCCCGCCAGCGCAGCGATGCGATCCAGAGGTGCCCCGCTGCCCTCGCGCGCGAACGCCTCGTGCGCGGCTCGCAGCACCTTCTCCCGGTTGCGCCGGGCATCGGCTCGCGCCTCGATCGGCACCGCGTTCACCTCGTCACGGATGGGGTCACGAAAGGGTCGATCTTCCCGTTGAACCGGGTGCATCGTTCATCTTATGCAGAGTGCGGAGAACGACGGGCCGGTGCTGGTCATCGGCGCGACCGGGAATCAGGGCGGGGCCACCGCGCGGCGGCTGCGGGCGGCGGGGCGCCCGGTGCGGGCACTGGTGCGCGATCCCGCGGGCCGCGCGGCGGGTGAGCTCGCTGCGATCGGCGTGGAGCTGGTGCCCGGCGACCTCGACGACCCGGCCACCGTGCAGCGCGCGGCCCGCGGTGCGCGCGGCGTGTTCGCTGCGCCGCCGGTGGCGTTCGGCCCCGCCGGCACCGACGTCGAGCTGGAGGCGGCGCGCGGTCACACGGTCATCGACGCCGCGGCCGCCGCCGGTGTCGAGCACCTGGTGTTCAGCGGCATCGCGGCACTCTCGGGCGGAGCGGACTACAGCGTGGCGAAGACCCGCGTCGAGGAACTCCTGTGGGCGAGCGGGCTGTCGGCGACGGTGCTGCGGCCCGCCCGGTTCATGTCGAACTACCTCGCCGGTGTGGTCGTCCTCGACGGCATCCACGACGGTGTGCACCGGCACCTGTTCGCGCCCGACGAACCCGTCCAGATCGTCGCGGTGGCCGACATCGCCGAGTTCGTCCTGATGGCCTACGCCGATCCGCAGCGCTTCCGCGGCCGGACCATCGAGCTGGCCGGCGACGATCCGACCCCGACCGCAGCCGCGGCGATGATCAGCGAGGCGACCGGGGTGCCCGTCCGCTACGAGCAGGTCGACCGCGCCGAAGCGGCGGCCATCGCACCGGAGGTGGGCCGGATCCACGATCTCTGGGCGGCCGGGCACCGATGGCACGCCGACATCGAAGTGCTCCGCGTGGTGCACCCGAAGCTGCAGACCCTGGCGGACTGGTTGGCGGCCGGCGGCGCCCAGCAGATCCGGGACCAGCAGCTGCAGACCGCACCGACCCGCTCTTAGGCCAGCCATTCCAGGATCGCGCGGTTCGTCTCCTCGGGCTTCTCCTGCTGGATCCAGTGGCCGCTGTCGAGATGGATCTCCTCGACGGCGGGCACGAACTCCGCGAGGTTCTCGGCCTGGGCCACGGCGTCTCTGTCGCCGTAGATCATGAGAGCGGGCTGGTGGATGATCGGGTCGACGTCGGCGAGCAGGTGCCAGTCGCGGTCGAGGTTCCGGTACCAGCTGATGCCGCCGGTGAACCCCGACTTCGCGAAGGCGGCGACGTAGACGGCCAGGTCGCTGTCACTCATCAGTGGCTCTCCGAAGGGAGTCTCCGCTCGGGCGAGATCGATCATCACCATCCCGGGCTGCGGCTCCCTGCGGGGCTCGTTCTTGCGGTAGAGGTTGCGGAGGAACCGTGCCGGGTCCTCGTCGAACACGGCGTCGGCGACGCCGGGCTGCCGGTTGAAGTGGACGAAGTAGTAGTCGCTGCCGAGCACCGCCTCCATGAACTCGATCCAGGGTGTCTCGCCGCGCACGGGATACGGCAGGCTCAGGCAGATCACCTTGTTCACGCGCGTCGGATGCAGCAGGGCGAGGCTCCACACGACCATCGCCCCCCAGTCGTGGCCGATGAAGGTCGCGTCCTCGTAGCCGAAGTGGTCGAGGAGCGCGACGAGATCGTCGGCCAGGTGCGCGACGTCGTAGGCGGTCACCTCGGCCGGACGGGAGGAGTTGCCGTAGCCGCGCTGGTTGGGGGCGATGACGTGGTAGCCCGCGGCGACGAGGGCGGGCACCTGATGACGCCAGGTGAAGGCGAGATCCGGCCAGCCGTGGCAGAGCACGACGGGCTTCCCGGCGTTCTGCCGGCCGGCTTCGAAGACCTCCAGCTCCACGCCGTTGACGGCGATCATGGTGGGCTCGGGGAAGTCGGTGGGGCTCGTCGGTGAGTTCATGCTCCCACCCAAGTACCTGTACCGGTCACCTCATGACCGGATCGTCGCCGGCACGGCGCGCCGTCCGCCCAGGGCGAGCGCGCCGAGCGCGGCGGCGGCGATGTGGCAGCACGCGACGATCGCGAGCATCGCCCCCGTGGGGACGACCGGGGCCAGCGCGCCGCCGACGGCCTGGCCCACCGCGTGGGTGGCCATGCGCAGGCTGGCGGCGCTCGTGCTGACCCGACCCTGCAGCGCGAGCGGGCTGTAGACCTGCCGGGCCCCGAACATCGCGGGCATCATCGGCCCGTTCAGCAGGCCCGCCAGCAGCGCCAGCCCGACCAGCACCCCGATCGAGGCGGCCAGTGGCCAGGTCAGCATGGCCACGCCGAAGGCGGCGACGAACAGCAGCACCGTCCGCTCCGGGCGCCACCGGTCCTGCCATCGCCCCACGAGCAGCGCGGCTCCCACGCTGCCGATCTCGAGCGCTGTCCACACGTAGCCGCTGGTCGCGGCCGGCGAGCCCAGCGCGACCGCGTGCAGCGGGAGGGTCACCAGCAGCATGCCGCTCGCCCCGAGGGACAGCGTCGAGGCCACCGTCACCGCGCGCAGCCGCGGCTCCCGGAACAGGTGCCGGAGCCCGTCGAGAGCAGCCGCGAGCACCGACGGATGGACGGCGTCCCGATCGGGCCGCACCGGCGGTACCCCGACCAGTGCCAGGAGGCTGCCCGCCGCCGCACCCACCACGAGCAGCACGGCGGCATCGGGGGAGACCAGCGCCGCGACGGTCGCGGCGACCGCGGGACCGGCCATGGCAGCCGTGCCGAAGCTCGCGGCCTCGGCAGCGTTGGCCCGCGTGAGCAGCGGCGGTGCAACGATGGCCGGCAGCATGCTGGTGAACCCGCCCGCCACCATCGGCAGGGTCAGCCCGGCGACAGCGGCCAGCGCCAGCACGAGCAGGTCGGGCGCCCGGCCCACCGCGGCGAGCATGGCCAGCATGACGACGGCCAGCAGCGCCTGGTTGATGGCAAGCGCGAGGCGGCGGTACGCGGTGCGATCCAGCCACGCGCCCAGGAGCGGGCCGGTCACGATCGCGGGCAACGCGTACGCCGCGCCGATCCCACCGGCGAGCCAGGGGCTGCCCGTCCTGGCCAGCACGAGCAGGACCAGCGTGAACCCCACCATCTCGTCGCCGACGCGGGCCAGGGTGGCGGCGAGGTAGTAGGCAGGCAGCCCCGGGACATCGTGCAGGCGCATGGGCTGCTCCTCGTAGCGGTAAGATGATGGTTACGCGTTACGCTACTAATGCCGTTACGAGGAGGCGAGTCATTTGGCGTCGGTCCTGCAGGTGCCCGACCGGGCCGCCCATCTCGCCGTCGACCTCGTCAACGTCGGCGCGCTCGTCTCGCGGGCTGCGCTGCAGGCCTTCCTCATCGAACACGGCGAGCCGGAGCCCGTCGTGGTCACCGAGGACGACGTCGCGTCCGTGATCGCGGTCCGGGAGCGGATCCGCCCGGCCTTCCAGCTCCCGGCGGGCGCTGCCGCGGCCCTGCTCAACGAGCTGCTCGCCGAGTACGCCGAGCGCCCCTACCTCTCCGACCACGACGGCACGCCCTGGCACGTGCACGCGACGCGGGCCGACGCGTCGTGGCCCGGCTGGCTCGCCGGCACCGCTGCGCTGGGCCTGGCGATGTTCGCGGCCGCCCACGGCTTCACCGCGCTCGGCACCTGCGCCGCCGACGACTGCGAGCGCGTGTTCGTCAACCCGGCAGAGCGCCGCGTCCGCCGGTTCTGCACGCCGAACTGCGCGACCCGCACGCGCGTTGCGGCGCACCGCGCGCGGAAGGCGCCGGGTGTGTCCAGGTGACGGGAGACGGTAGTTGGCTGTACAAGTGGGTGTGAGTTCCGACGAGGTGCGCTACCGGGCCGTGGCCCGGTCGCTGCGCGACGCGATCGCGCGCGGCGAGTACGCGACCGGCGCGCAGCTGCCGTCGGAGAGCGAGCTGGAGGCGCAGTTCGACGTCTCGCGCGGCACGGTCCGCCAGGCGTTCGCGATGCTGCGGGCCGAGGGGTTGATCGTGTCGCGGCGGGGGGCGCGGCGGGTGGTCACGGGAGGCGAGCGCGCCCAGGGCTTCGCGGAACTGATGAGCTTCTCGGCGTGGGCGCGGTCGGTCGGCGAGGTGCCCGGGGGCCGGGTGGTGGAGCTGCTGCGCCGACCCGCCACCGCGGAGGAAGCTGCGCAGCTCGACGTCGACGACGACGCCTGGATCTACCACCTGACGCGGGTGCGCACCCTGACCGAGCGCCCGGTGATGGTCGAGCGCACCGCCTACGTCGAGCGCGTCGGAGCCTTGCTGCCCGGCATCGACATGGCCACGTCCTCGGTCACCGAGCGGCTCGCCGAGCTCGGCATCGTGCTGTCGGAGGCCGATCACCGCATCGACGCGGTGGCCGCCGATGCCGACGACGCGACCCTGCTCGACGTGCCGGTGGGCGCGCCGCTGCTGCGGACCCGGCGGCGGACCACCGACCAGGACGGCAACCCGATCGAATGGTCGGCCGACTCGTACCGCAGCGACGTCGCGGTGTTCACGGTGCACAACACGGCCGCGCTCACCGCGCTCTCACGAGCCTCAAGCTGAGCGCACGACCTCGGCGATCGTGTCGCGGAACTGCGCGAACGTCGGGGTCTCCCGCTCGGCGTCCTTGCCGCCGTCGTCGCAGCGGCGCAGCAGCACCGCGTCGGCCGCGAACGGGTTGGCCTCGAACTCCGCGACCTCCGCGGCGCTCATCGGGCCACCCTGCAGCGAGAGTGTGTACACCGACGCCGGCGAGAGCAGCGCGAAGTACTCCGGCTCCACCGCGCACAGGTACCGCTTCGCCGCGACGTGCAACCGGACGGGCTCGACGACCTCCGGCCCGAAGTGCTGCGCCAGGTAGGCCGCCGCCTGCTCGTCGTGGTGGTTGTTCGTCCCGCTCATCAGCTCGGCGCCGGTGCGCGAGCCCGTGAAGTGGCCGATGTCGTGCAGGAGCGCGGCGACGACCAGCGCGGGCGGGGCGCCGAGTTCGCGGGCCCGGTCGGCGGCTTGCAGCATGTGCGCGGCCATGCTGACCGACTCGCCGAGGTAGTCCTGGGCGCCCTCCGACGAGAACATGACCTCGATCTCGTCGACGATCGCAACGGTGCTCACGAGGCCATCTCCGCACGCAGCACGGCCTCGGCGCTGTAGAGCGAGTCGAGGTCGGCGTAGCAGCCCTGCAGGTGCCGGGCGCCGGACTCGGCGTACGCGGTGCGGGCGTGCAGCAGCCGCACGTTGTCGAACACCAGGCAGTCGCCGGGCTGCAACCGCAGATCCAGGCGCAGCTCGGGCCGATCCACCAGCTCGGCGAAGGCTCGGTAGGCGGCGTAGAACGCGATCATCTCCTCGTCCGGCAGGAGCATCGGCTGGATCGAGCGGTTGTTGAACCGCACCTCCCGGATCCGCCCGCGCCCGTCGACGTCGATCATCGGGCGCTCGGCGTGCAGGACGGTCCCCGCGTCGGCGAACTGGAACGGCACCGGCGTGCGGGTGAGCACGGCGAACGCCTCGGGCTGCTCCGCGCGCAGCAGCGCCGCGGCCTGGAACCCGTCGACGAGCCCGCTGTCGCCGCCCACGGCCGCGTTCTCCAGGCAGTGCAGGAGCTGGATCGTCGGGACCGGGTCGCGGTACGGGTTGTCGGTGTGCGGGGTGATGCGGGCGCTGGTGAACGCCAGGTTGTTGGGATTCGCCTCGACGCGGACGTCGAACAGGTCGCCGTAGTTGGTGGTGCGGACGAACCCGAACGTCGCGGCCACGTCGAGGACGGTGCGCGGCTGCGTCGGCACGTCCTGCAGCAGTGCGAACCCGAGCTGCCGCACGGACTGCAGGACGCGCAGCCGCTCGGCCGGCTCGGCGAGGTATCGCCGCCACTCCGCCGTCGGCAGTCGGTCGTCGAGATCGGCGGCCTGCCACAGCGCCTTGCCGCTCTCGGTGCGGCCGTCGTCGGTCGTGCCGCGCTCGATCGCGTCCAGCCAGGTCAGCGGGTAGACGCCGCGGTGCGCCGGCTCGAAGTCGACGATCACGTCGGTTCCCTCGAGCCGGACGTCGAGGACGGCGGGGTGCTGCGGTAGGTCGGTGATCCCGAACAGCTTCTGCCCGTTGCGGGGATCGCGGCAGTCGGTGCAGCGGCAGTTGTCCCGCAGCCAGATCGCAGGCCGTTGCCTCAGGGTCGGTTCGGTCGTGCGTGCGGCGCCCATGGATCCTCCAGCCCGGCGTGTGTAGCCACCATAGAACATGTACAGCCAAGTTGTGGAACTGGAAAACGATTACCCTTGTGACGCTGCGCATCGAGGAGGCAGACCATGGCGACCATCAGTGATGTCGCGGCGCTGGCGGGCGTCTCGGTCGCCACGGTCTCGCGCGCGCTCAACGGCAAGGCGTCGGTCGATCGAACGCTCGCCGAACGCGTCAGGGCTGCTGCCGACGAGCTCGGCTACCAGCCGAACGGGCTGGCCCGCAGCCTGCGCAAACGGCGCACGTCCGTTCTCGCGCTGATCATCTCCGACGTCGAGAACCCGTTCTTCACCGCGATCGCCCGCGGCGTCGAGGACGTCGCGCTGACCGCGGGCCACTCCGTGGTGCTCTGCAACTCCGACGAGAAGCTGGAGAAGGAGCGCCGCTACCTCGACGTCGCGGTCGAGGAGCAGGTCGCGGGCGTGGTGCTCTCACCGACCGGCGCCGCCACCGACGTCACGGCGCTGCGCCGCCGCGGCACCCCCGTTGTTGCCGTCGACCGGCCGCTGGAGGGCGCCGACCAGGTCCTCGTCGACAGCCGGGCCGCCGCACGGGAGGCCACCGCGCACCTGCAGGCCGCCGGCTACCGCCGGATCGGCTGCGTCACCGGACCCGCCGGCATCGCGACCGCCGACCAGCGGCTCGCCGGCTGGCGGGACGCGATCGGCGCCGCGCACGACCTGGCCCGCAACGCCGAGTACCGCGCCGACGGCGCCCACCGCGCGGCGACGGAACTACTCTCCGGGCCGGATTCCGTCGACGCCCTGCTCGTCGGCAACAACGCCCAGGCCGTCGGGGTGCTCCAGGCGGTCCGGGAGAGCGGGCGCCGCGTCGGGGCCGACGTCGGCATCGTCGCGTTCGACGACGCGCCGTGGACCACCCTGATCGACCCGCCGCTCACCGTCGTCGCCCAACCCGCCTACGAGATGGGCGCCGCCGCGGCCCGGATGCTCCTGGACCGCATCGCCGACGGCGGCCACGCCCCCGTCACCCGCACACTGGCGGCGAGGCTGGTGGAGCGGGGCAGCAGCCGCCGCACCTGACCCGGGGTGCAGTTGACGTCAGCAAAGCCACTTTCGGGACCGAATCCGTCCTGAAAGTGGCTTTGCTGACAACCGCGCGTGCTTCAGTTCGTCTTGTTCAACGTTGCGTAGACCTGGTCCGCGTTGTCCTTCGTCACGAGCTGGGTGCCCAGGGTCTGGGTCTTGGGCACGTCCTTCTTGCAGTCGACGAGGATGCTCTTGGCCGCGGCGATGGCTTCCTTGCCGCCGGTCGGGTAGATGAACGTGGCCGACAGGCGACCCGCCGACACGGCCTTGATCCCGCCCGACTCGATGGGCAGCCCGTCGATGCCGGTGATCGGGAGGTCGGCGCGTCCGGCGTTCGTCGCGGCGATGCGGGCGCCTTCGGCCATGGGGTCGTTCTCGGAGTAGATGGCGACGATGTCGGGGTTGGCCTTGAGCAGCGCGTCGGCCTGGGCCTGGCCCTTGTCGCGGAGCCAGTCACCGTCGGCCGTCGCCGCGATCTCGATCTTCGAGCCATGGATGCCGGCGGTGAAGCCGTCGAAGCGCTCCTTGGCCGGTGTCGATCCGGCCAGCCCCTTCAGCACGCCGATCTTGCCGCCGTTCGGGAGCAGCTTGGTCGCGTAGTACTGGCCGGCCTGCTTGCCGATGTCGACGTTGTCCGCCCCGATGAACGACGTGTAGGCGTCGCCGTCGACCTTGCGGTCGAGCACCAGCACGGGGATGCCCTTGTCGAAGGCCCGCTTGACGGGCGCGGTGAGCGGGGTGGCCTCGTTCGGGCTGATGATCAGCAGGTCGATCTGCTGGGAGAGGAACGTGTCGACCTGCTCCACCTGCTTGGAGTTGTCCTGCGCGGCGTCGGCGAAGTTCACCGTGAACTGCGGGACGGTCGCGGCGGCGGCGCTGATGTCGTCGTCCATGCGCTGGCGGTAGGGCTCGGCGACGTTGGCCTGGCTCATGCCGATCGTGTACTTGCCGTCGGCCCCGCACTTCGCGGGGGCGGCGCCCGCGGACGGGCCGCCTTGCCCGGAGTTCTCGCTGGTGGTGCCGCACGCGGCGAGCGCCAGCACGGCGCAGGCCGCGAAGGCTGCTGCGCCGCGGCGCCGGATCGACGGTGTCATGTCGTGCCCCCTTTAGGTACCCGCGGATGCGGGACGAAGCCGCTGCAGGCCTGCGGCCAGCACGATCACCAGACCGATGATCAGCAGCTGGATGTTGGAGTCGATGTTGTTGAGCGCGAGGATGTTGCGCAGCACGCCGACGAGCAGCGCCCCGGCAACCGTGCCGACGACCGAGCCGCGGCCGCCCATCAGGCTGGTGCCGCCGATCACCACGGCGGCGATGGCGTCGAGCTCGTACATGGCGCCGTCGTTGGGCGCGCCGAAGTTGAGCTGCCCGGCATGGACGATGCCGGCGAGCGCGGCCAGCAGGCCGCAGATGCCGAACGCGGCGATCTTCACGCGGGTGACGGGCACGCCGGACAGCCGCGCGGCCTTCTCGTTGCCGCCGATCGCGTAGACGTGCCGGGAGAACGCGCTGACCCGCAGCAGCACCACGGCGAGCGCGGCCACGACCAGGAAGACCAGCGCCGGGATCGGCACCAGCCCGTTGAACGTGCGCTCGCCGAGCAGCGAGAACGCCACCGGCGCGTTCGCCGGCCCGTCGCCGTAGGTGAGGGAGATGCCCTGCCCGCCGGACCAGATCCGCGCCAGCCCGCGGGCAATCTGCATTCCCGCCAACGTGACGATGAAGGCCTGGATGCCGAACCGCGCCACCGCGAAGCCCTGCAGCAGGCCGAACCCCAGCCCGATCAGCAGCACGAGCGCGACCGCAGCGGCGACGCCGAGATCGTTCACCATCAGCAGGCTCGCCGCGCCGACGCTCGCCAGGCCCAGCACCGATCCGACGGACAGATCGATGCCGCCGATCAGGATGACCAGCGTCATGCCGACGGCGAGGATGCCGATCTCGGAGATCGACCGCACCACGTTGAAGAGGTTCTGCGAGTTGAGGAACACCAGCTCGCCGTTGCGGACGGGGGAGTAAGCCACCGCCGCCACGAACACCACCACCAGCCCGAACAGGCTCTGGAAGCGGAACAGGGAGGCGACCATCCGGGCCGATACCGACTCGGGAACGGTCGTTACGTCGGTCATGTGCCGACCTCGACGGATCCCATCGACGCTGCCAGCAGCTCGGCCTCCCCGACCTCGGCGGTGCGCAGCTCGCGGACGCTGCGCCCGTCGTGCAGCACCACCACGCGATCGCAGACGCCGACGAGCTCGGCGGGCTCCGACGACGCGAGCAGCACCCCGACCCCGGTGGCGGCGACCCGTCCGAGCAGCCGGTAGATCTCCGCCTTCGCCCCGACGTCGACGCCGCGCGTCGGCTCGTCGAGCAGGAGCAGCTTCGGCTCGGTGAGCAGGTTGCGGCCCAGCACCACCTTCTGCTGGTTGCCGCCGGACAGCGACCCGACAGGCGCGTCCTGCGACGACAGCTTGATGCCGAGCTGCTCGACCATGCGCGCGGTGAGCGATCGCTCCGCGGACCGCCGCACCAGGCCCGCCCGGGCGATCCGACCGACCACCGAGAGCACGGTGTTGGCCAGCACCGAGTGCTCCAGCGCGAGGCCCGCGATGCGGCGGTCCTCCGGCAGGTAGGCGATGCCGGCGGCCAGCGCCCGCCGCGGACCCCTCGACCGCAACGGGCGCCCCTCCAGCAACACCTCCCCGCCCCGCTCGCCGGGTGGACCCACCCCGAACAGCGTCTCCAGCAGCTCGGTGCGACCCGAGCCCAGCAACCCGGCCAGCCCGACGATCTCCCCGCGCCGCACGGTCAGGCTGATCCCGGCCGGCTCCCGGCGACCGCTGCGTGGCCGGCGCGGGCGGACCACGAGGTCCTCGACCCGCAGCAGCTCGCCGTCCTCCGTGGGCGCGGTGTCGGTCGCGGTGCGGAACATCTGCTCCACCGGCCGCCCCACCATCGCCTCGGAGGCCTCGGCGGCCGTCATCGACCGGGCCTCGAACTCGGCGACGACCGAGCCGTTGCGCAGCACGGTGGCGCGATCGGCGATGCGGCCGATCTCGTCCATCCGGTGGGAGATGTAGACGATGCCGGTGCCGGCCGTGCGCAGCTCGCCGATCACCGCGAAGAGCCGGCGCACCTCGCGGTCCGACAACGCCGACGTCGGCTCGTCCATCAGCAGGAACCGGGCCTCTAGCCCCAGCGCCCGCGCGATGGTGACGAGCTGCTGCTCGCCGGTGCGCAGCTGCTCCACCGGACGGGTCGGGTCGAGATCGACGCCGGTGCGTTGCAGGAGCGCGCGGGTCTCGCGGGCCATCCGGCGTCGATCGACCGTGCCGAGCCGGGTGCGCGGTTCGCGGCCGAGGAAGACGTTCTCCGCCACCGACAGCGCCGGGACGAGGTCCAGCTCCTGGTGGATCATGGCGATGCCGGCGCGCTGCGCGTCGACCGGCCCGGCCAGCCGCACCGCCGCCCCGTCGACGTGGATCTCGCCGGTGTAGCCGCCGATCTCGCCGGACAGCACCTTCATCAGCGTCGACTTGCCGGCGCCGTTCTCCCCGAGCAGGGCGTGCACCTCGCCGGGCCGGATCGTGAAGTCCACCTCGTGGACGGCCCGGGCCCCGCCGAACGACTTGCACACGCGGAGCATCTCGACCCCGGCCCCGGTGCTGGTGTCCATTCCGCCCTTCCGACCGGGCCGACTGTGATCGTCGCCACGGTGAGAAATCGATTACCGGGGACGGTAGGAGTCGGCCACGATCGTGTCAAGGACGCGTGTGCCCCTGGCGGGTTCGGCTGATCAGGGGTTGGTGAGAGCTGCGATGCGGGCGAGCCGGCGCTCCAGTTCGGTGATGTGGCATCGATCGGTGACGACGGTCGCGAGGAGGGTGGCGAACCCGTCGACGATGCGCAGCTCCGCCGGGAGGAACTCGGCCGCGGTGCGCCGCACCAGGAACAGCACGCACGTCGGATCGGCGTCGCGCAGCGCGAGCGTCAGGCCGTGGCCGGTGGAGCGCGGTTCCGGGAACTGCTCGGCGGCCGGGTCGAACAGGTGCACCCGGCCGGCTGTGCGCGCCGCGACGACGGGTGCAGGGGCGGTCGTGTCGGACAGCCGCTCCGCCAGCCAGCGCGGCACCCCGAACGCCGCGCAGAACCGCAGCCCGTCGGGGCCACCGCGGTAGAGGCCCGCGCAGTCGCCGTCGAGCACCTGCACCAGTGGCCGTACGGCTGCGCGCACCGTCGGCGCGAGCTG
The DNA here is from genome assembly GCA_963727745.1 of uncultured Actinomycetota bacterium. Classification (GTDB taxonomy): domain Bacteria; phylum Actinomycetota; class Actinomycetes; order Mycobacteriales; family Pseudonocardiaceae; genus Pseudonocardia. Next base: position 438,621 of record CAVSHL010000008.1, on the reverse strand, counting down.
CGGTCCGGCGTCGGGCGCGACCGGCGCGACGGCCGGTTCCGGCGGCGGATCGGGGGCCCGGCCGAGGAACCGGGCGAGCTCGTCGACGTGGTAGCGGCGATGTCCGCCGGGCGTTCGGCTGGCGGCGATGCGACCGGCCTCCTCGGCGGCGAGCAGCGTCGTGCGGCTCATGCCGAGCGCGCGGCAGGCCTCGCCGACCGTCAGCCAACTGCCTGCGCTCATCCGTCCAGATCCCATCAACACTGATTCGACCGGTGCCCGATTCCAGTGATAGCACTCAGTAGCGACGCCGACGAGGGCGATTCCGTACGGATCGGGGTGAGGCATTGAGCGCGGCGGCACCCGATCTCACCGGTCAGGTCGCGCTCGTCACGGGCGCGGCGCGCGGGCAGGGCCGGTCGCACTGCCGCGCCCTCGCCGAGGCCGGCGCCGACATCGCCGCGCTGGACGTGTGCCGCGATCTCGACGTGCCCGCCTATCCGCTGGCGTCCCGCGCCGACCTCGACGCCGTCGTCGCCGAGGTCACCGCGCTCGGCCGGCAGGCACTGCCGCTGCAGGTCGACGTCCGCGAACCCGCCGAGGTCGACGCCGCGGTCGCCGAGACCGTCGAGCAGTTCGGGCGGCTCGACATCGTCGTCAACAACGCTGCGATCGTCACCAGCGCCCCGTTCTGGGAGCTGACGGAGGCGCAGTGGACGGCGGTCGTCGACACGAACCTGTCCGGGGTGTGGCGGGTCAGCCGCGCGGCCGCCGCGCACGTGCGGCGCTCCCCGCGCGGGCGGATCGTCAACATCGCCTCGACGGGCGGGATTCGTGCGATCGGCGAGTTCGCGCACTACGTCGCGGCCAAGCACGGCGTCGTCGGGCTGACCAGGGCGATGGCGATCGAGCTGGCCGAGGACAAGGTGACGGTGAACGCGATCGCGCCCGGCGCCGTCGACTCGCCGATGCTCGCCGGCCTGGCCGACGAGCTCGGCCTCACCCCGGACGACGTGCACAAGCGGTGGCTGCACGACCAGCTGCTGATCGAGGTGATCTCGCCGGACGAGGTGACCGGCGCCCTGATGTGGCTGCTCTCGGACGCCGCGCGGCACGTCACCGGCCACTGCCTGGCTGTGGACGGGGGAGCGCTCGCACGCTGAGCAGGGAACGGCGCAGGAAACCGTCGCCGCAGCACGAACGCATCCAACGAAGACTGAAGGGGATGACCATGACAAGACGGCTGGAAGGCAAGGTCGCGTTCGTGTCCGGGGCGGCGCGCGGGCAGGGTCGCTCGCACGCGCTGCGCCTGGCGCAGGAGGGCGCCGACATCATCGCGTTCGACATCTGCGCCCAGATGGGCTCGGTGCCCTACCCGATGGCGGCGTCGGACGATCTGAAGGAGACCATCCGCCAGGTCGAGGAGCTGGACCGGCGCATCGTCGCCCGGGAGGCGGACGTGCGCGACTCCGCGGCGGTGAAGTCGGTGGTCGACGAGGGTGTCGCGGAGTTCGGCCGGCTCGACGTGGTGTGCGCGAACGCCGGCATCTGCTCGTTCGCCGAGAACGTCTGGTCGATCACCGACGAGCAGTGGGAGGAGATGCTCGCGGTCAACCTGACCGGCGTCTTCAAGACCGTCCGGGCCGCGGCGCCGCACATGATCGCGGCCGGCAACGGCGGCTCGATCGTGCTCACCAGCTCGACCGCCGGGTTCAAGGGCATGACCGGCATCGGGCACTACGTCTCGGCCAAGCACGGCGTCGTCGGGCTGATGCGCACGCTCGCCAACGAGCTGGGGCAGTACTCGATCCGCGTCAACACCGTGCACCCGACGGGGGTGAACACCCCGATGGTCGTCAACGACTTCATGTCCTCGTTCCTGCAGGACGACCCCGACATGCAGAGCAACATGCAGAACGCGCTGCCGGTGGAGATGCTCGAGCCCGTCGACATCTCCAACGCCATCGTGTGGCTGGCCTCCGACGAGGGCCGCTACGTCACGGGTGTGACGCTGCCGGTCGACGCCGGGTTCCTGAACAGGTGACCACCCGCCCTGCCGACACGCGCGACGCGATCGCGGCCTCCGTCGTCGGTCGCCGTCGCGAGCTCGATCTCGTGCTCGCCGCCGTGTCGGCGGGGCGCGACGTCCTGCTGGAGGGCCCGCCCGGCACGTCGAAGTCGACGTTGCTGCGGGCGATCACGGCGCACTGGGGTGTGCCGTTCGTGCTGGTGGAGGGCAACGCCGAGCTCACCGCGGCGCGGCTGGTCGGCCACCACAACCCGGCGCGGGTGCTGCGCGAGGACTACTCGGCCGAGAACTTCGTGCCCGGTCCGCTCGTCACCGCCATGCAGGAGGGCGGGTTCCTCTACATCGAGGAGCTGAACCGGGCGCCCGAGGACACCCTCAACGTCCTGCTGGCGGCCATGGCCGAACGCGCGGTGGCGGTGCCCCGTGCCGGGGTCGTCACGGCACTGCCGACGTTCCGCGTGCTCGCGTCGATGAACCCGTTCGACAACGTCGGCACCGCCCGCATCTCCGACTCGGTGTACGACCGGTGGTGCCGGCTGGCCGTCGGCTACCAGGAGGCGGCGGAGGAGCAGGCGATCGTGGTGGCCCGCACCGGGTGCACCGACGAGGAGCTGGTGGCCGACGGGGTCGCGCTCACCAGGGCCACCCGTGCCCATCCCGAGCTGCGCCGCGGATCCAGCGTGCGGGGCGCGATCGACCTGGTCGCGATCGCCGTCGAACTGGCGAAGCTCGGCAGCTACGCGGATCGCCACCGGCTCGTGCTCGACGCGGCGCTGCTCGCCCTGTCCGCCCGCATCGGGGTGGACGAGGCGAGCGAGGCGACGCCGGAGGCGGTGATCACCGAGATCTGGGAGAACCATTTTTTCTCGCGCCCCGGCGGGCAGCGCCGGGAGCACATCGCCTGACCCTCGCCCCTGATCTTGCGCTGCCCGATCTCGTGCTGCCCCGCGGGCTCGCGCCGCTCGCGCGCAGACCCAAGCACCTCGAGTCCGCGCCCACGGTATTCACCGGCGGTGGCGGCCCACCCGTCGTCGTCGAGCTGGACGGGGAGCGCGGCACCGGCGAGCTCGGGCAGGAGGCCGGCGGCCAGGGCACGGTCGTGACGGTGCAGCGGGCCGTCCGACGTGATGTGGCCGAGCTGCTTGAGGACCGGCCGCCCGACCGGGAGATCGCGGCACTGGCGCACACCATCGCCCGCCGGCTCGCGATCCGCCGGCGCGCCCGCGAACCCCGCGGCGAGCGCGGCAGCGGCCGGCTCGCGCCGCTGCCGTTCTGCTACCGCAGCGACGACATCGACCTCGACCGCACGCTGGCGATGCTCACCGAGCGCCCCGTGCCCGAGGAGACCGACATCGTCGTCCGCGAACGGGTCGGGACCCGGCGGGCAGTCGTGCTGATCGTCGACGTGTCGGGCTCGATGCGCGGCGAGAAGATCCGCATGGCCGCCGCGACCGTCGGCGCGCTGGCCGCCGACCTGCGCGACGATCAGCTCGCGCTCGTCGCGTTCTGGTCCGACGCCGCCCTGCTCTCCCCGCTGGCGGTGCCTGCGACGGCGACCGACATGCTCGACCGCCTGCTGCGCATCCCCGCCCGCGGCCTGACGAACGTCGGTTTCGGGCTGACCGTCGCCCGTGCCGAGCTGGCCACCTCGGCCGCCCGCCGGCGCACCGCCGTGCTGCTCACCGACGCGGTGCACAACGCCGGGCCGGACCCGCGCTCGGTCGCGCGGCGATTCCCCGAGCTGCACGTGTTGCTGCAGGTCGACGGGGAGCACGACGCGGCGTTGGGTGCCGACATCGCCAGGTTGGGCCGCGGCCGGATGGCGAAGGTGCGCACACACAGAGACGTGGCCCCGGCCCTGAACCGCGTGCTGGGCTGACCCGGCCAGTGGAGCCCCGATTTTGCGTTGATCACGGGCGAATGGTTGCTAGTTGATCTCCAACAACCACCATTTGCCCGTGATCAACACAACCTGAACCTGGCCCGGGAGGGTTGTGTGAACCACGGAACACTCATACGCTCACGTGACGGTCGTAAAGGAAGTGAAATCATGCAGGTGACGGACGTCCACACGCACTACGTCCCGAACGGCTGGCCGGACCTGCCGGGAACCGGCCCCCGTCCGGCACTGCGCGTGGACTCCCCGAAGACCGCGACGATCATGCTGGGGGAGAAGCCGTTCCGGGCGATCTCCGACTCGGCCTGGAACGCCGACGTGCGCCTGAGCGCGATGGACGAGCACGGGATCGACCGCCAGGTGCTCTCCCCGACCCCGGTGTTCTTCTCCTACGACCAACCCTCGACCGCGGCGGCGGAGATCTCGGCGGTCTTCAACGACCTGGCCCTGGAGATCGCCGGGCAGGCGCCCGGGAAGCTGATCCCGTTCTGCCAGGTCCCCCTGCAGGACCCGGACGCCGCGTGCCGCGAGCTGGACCGTGCGGTAACCGCCGGCCACCGCGGCGTCGAGATCGGCAACCACGTCGGCGACCGCGATCTGGACGACGCAGGCATCGTCACGTTCCTGCAGCACGCGGCGGCGCTCGACGTGCCGGTGTTCGTGCATCCGTGGGACATGCCGACGTCCCCGCGCACGGACCGCTGGATGGCGCAGTGGCTGGTCGGGATGCCGGCCGAGACGCATCTGTCGTTGCTGGCGATGGTGCTGGGCGGGGCGTTCGACCGGATCGGCCGCGAGCTGCGCATCTGCTTCGCGCACGGCGGCGGCTCGTTCCCGTTCTGGGTCGGGCGGATGGACAACGCGTGGCGGGAGCGGTCCGACATCGTCGGGGTGTCCGAGCAGCCGCCGTCGGCGTACCTCGACCGGTTCCTCGTCGACTCGGTCGTGTTCGACGAGCCCGCGCTGCGCCTGCTCGTCGACCGGATGGGTGTGGAGCGAGTGCTGCTCGGCACCGACTACCCGTACCCGCTCGGGGAGCAGCAGCCGGGCGCGATGATCCGCAAGGCCGAGTTCCTGAGCGACGCCGATCGGGCGCTGCTGCTGGGCGGCAACGCCGAGCGGTTCCTGGGAGCGAGCAGATGATCGACACCGACGAGGGCTACGCGCGCGACTGCGACGCGGCCGACCCACTGCCCACGCTGCGCGGACGCTTCCACATCCCGCCGGCGCACGCCGGCGGGTTCCCCGAGGTCGCCTACCTCGCCGGCAACTCGCTGGGCCTGCAGCCGCGTTCCGTGGAGGGCCTGCTGCAGGAGGAGCTCGCCGACTGGGCGCGGCTCGCGGTGGAGGGCCACGGCACGGCGACGCGGCCGTGGATGCCGTACCACGAGTTCCTGCGCGATGCGGCCGCGCGGCTCGTCGGCGCCGAGCCGCGCGAGACGGTCGTGATGAACTCCCTGACCGTCAACCTGCACCTGATGCTGGTCAGCTTCTACCGCCCGACGCCGCAGCGGCACGCCATCCTGATCGAGGACAGCGCGTTCCCGTCGGACTCCTACGCCGCGCAGAGCCAGGTCCGCTTCCACGGCCACGATCCGGCCGGGTCCGTCATCCGGCTGCGCCCCCGCGATGGCGAGGCCTGCCTGCGCACCGAGGACGTGCTCGACGTGCTGCGCACCCGTGGCCACACGATCGCCACCACGATGCTCGGCGGCGTCAACTACCTGACCGGCGAGCTGATGGACATCCCGGCGATCACGGCGGCGGTGCACGAGGCCGGTGCGATCGCCGGCTGGGACCTCGCGCACGCCGTGGGCAACGTCCCGCTGCGCCTGCACGAGTGGGGCGTCGACTGGGCCGCGTGGTGCCACTACAAGTACGTCAACTCGGGCCCGGGCGCGCCGGCCGGTTGCTTCGTCCACGAGCGGCACCTGGCCGACCGCGCCTTGCCCAAGCTGCAGGGCTGGTGGAGCACCGACCCCGCGACCCGGTTCCGCATGCTCCCCGACGTCGACCCGGTCGACTCCGCCGACTCGTGGCAGCTGTCCAACCCGCCGATCCTGGCGATGGCCCCGGTGCTGGCCTCCCTGCGGATCTTCGACGAGGTCGGGATGGACGCGCTGCGCGCCAAGAGCCTGCGCCTGACGGGCTATCTCGCCGCGCTCGTCGATGCACTGGCCGCGGACCAGCCCGTCGAGCTGCTGACGCCGGCCGATCCCGAGCGCCGGGGCGCTCAGCTGTCGATCCGGGTCCGCGGGGCGGACGCCGAGGACGTCAGCGCGCGGCTCCGCGACGGGCACGGCGTGATCGCCGACGCCCGCCGACCCGACGTCATCCGGTTCGCCCCGGCCCCGCTCTACTGCACGCACCACGACGCGTGGCGGGCCGCGCACGCACTGGCCGCGGTGGTCCGGGATGCGTGAACAGCTGAGGTGGCACGGCGCTCCGGCCCGGCGAGTGGCCGTCGTCGGTGCGGGGCTCTCCGGCTGCCTGATCGCGACGATGCTCGCCCGCCGCGGTCTCGAGGTGGAGCTGTACGAGCGCCGGGCCGATCCGCGCGCGGCCGGTGCGGAACGCGGACGGTCGATCAACCTCGCCCTCTCCGCCCGCGGGATCGATGCACTGGCCCGGGTCGGGCTCGCCGACTCGGCGCTCGCCGACGCCCTCCCGATGCGCGGCCGCACCCTGCACCCGCAGACCGGTCCACTGGGCTTCCAGTCCTACTCCGCCGACGGGACCCGTGCGATCAACTCGATCAGCCGCGCCACGCTCAACCGGGCGCTGCTGGACTGCGCGGAGCGGACACCGGGGGTGTCGCTGCACTTCGAGCACACGTGCACCGGTGTCGAGCCGGCGACGGGCGTGCTGACCTTCGACACGCCCAGCTGCCAGGTGACCGCCCGGGCCGACCTGGTGATCGGCGCCGACGGCGCCTACTCGGCCGTGCGCCGGGCCCTGCAGTTCCGCGAGGGGTTCGACTTCAGCCAGTCGTTCCTGCCCCACGGCTACAAGGAGCTGACGATCCCGCCGACCGCGGACGGCGAGTTCGCGCTGGACCCGGGTTCGCTGCACATCTGGCCGCGCGGCTCGGCGATGATGATCGCGCTGCCGAACGTGGACCGTTCCTTCACGTGCACGCTGTTCTGGCCGAAGGACGGGCCCGGCGGCCTGCTCACCTTGGACACCCCCGACCGCGTCACCGCGCACTTCGCCGAGCACTATCCCGACGCCGTCCCGCTGATGCCCACGCTCGTCGACGACTTCCTGCACAACCCGGTGGGGTCGCTGGTCACCGTCCGGTGCCACCCGTGGACCATCGGCCGGGTCGCCCTGCTCGGCGACGCCGCGCACGCGATCGTCCCGTTCTTCGGGCAGGGCGCGAACTGCGCCTTCGAGGACTGCGTCGAGCTGGGCCGCTGCCTGACCGACGCCCGGGGCGAGCTGGCGGCGGCACTGGCGCTCTACGACGAGCGGCGCAAGGCCAACGCCGACGCCATCGCCGACATGGCGCTGGAGAACTTCGACGAGATGAGCAACAAGGTCAACTCGGCGCTGTTCCACTGGACCACTCGCACCCGGCACGCGCTGCAACGGGTCGTGCCCGGCTACGTGTCGCGCTACGAGCTGGTCTCGTTCACCACCACCCCCTACGCCCGGATCGAGGGCCGCGTCCGCGCGCAGGACCGGCTGGTCGGCGGGGCACTCGCCGCTGCAGCGACGGGGTTGCTGCTGCTCGCCCGGAAGGTGCGCCGATGACGGACCGCTCGATCGTCCATCCCGACAAGGCCAGGCCCCGCGGGGCGTTCCCGCACGCCCGCCGCGCCGGCGACCTGATCTACGTGTCCGGGACGAGCTCCCGGCGTCCCGACAACTCGTTCGCCGGCGTCGAGGTCGACGAGCTCGGCACCACGTCGCTCGACATCAGGACGCAGACGCGCGCGGTGATCGAGAACATCCGCGACGTGCTGGCCGCCGCCGGGAGCGGCCTGGAGGACCTGGTATCGATCACCACCTACCTGGTGAACATGAACGACTTCGGCGGCTACAACGAGGTCTACGGCGAGTTCTTCGACGCGTCCGGACCCTCGCGGACCACCGTGGCCGTCCACCAACTCCCGCACCCGCACCTGTTGATCGAGATCTCGGCAGTGGCCCACCGGCCTGTGAACGAGGAGGAGAGATGACGGCATTCGGGGAGCCCATCAGGTTCGACGGCTGGATCGACGAGCATCAGCACCTGCTGCGGCCGCCGGTCGGCAACAAGCAGCTGCACGCCGGCGCCCAGGACCTGATCGTGATGGTGGTGGGCGGGCCCAACCAGCGCCAGGACTACCACGTCGACCCGTACGAGGAGTGGTTCTACCAGCTCAAGGGCGACATCCACGTCAACCTGATCACCGACGACGGGCCGCGCACGGTGCACATCAGGGCGGGGGAGTGCTGGCTGCTCCCGGCCGGGGTGCCGCACTCGCCGCAGCGCCCGCAGGAGGGCTCCGTCGGACTCGTCGTCGAGCAGGTGCGCAAGCCGGGCACGCTGGAGAAGTTCCAGTGGTACACCCACACCGCGGACTCCGCCACGCTCGTCCACGAGGTGGAGCTGCAGGTCAGCGACATCGCCGCGGACCTGCCGCTGGTGTTCGAGGAGTTCGACGCCGCGCTGCCCGGGCTGACCGGCCCCGACGGCCGACCGATCACCCGCGAGTCCCTGTCGCCGGTGCGGTAGTGCCCGAGACCGTCCTCGACGACCTCGACTCACGGCCGGGCAGCTCGACGTCGCTGCTGCGGTCGTTCGTCGGGATGTACCTGCGCGAGCTCGACGGGTGGATCTCGACATCGGCCATGATCGAGCTGATGGGCGCGGTCGGCGTCGCGGCGCCCGTCGCGCGGACCGCGATCGTGCGGGTCCGGCAGAAGGGTCTGCTGGTCACCGAGGTGCGCGACGGGGTCGCCGGGCTGGGACTGGGCGCGGGCGCCCGCCGCATGCTGGCCCGCGGTGACCGGCGGATCTACCACCCGCGGATGATGACCATGGGCGATCGGTGGTGCCTGGCGACGGTGTCGGTCCCCGAGCCGGAACGGGCGTTGCGCCACCAGCTCCGGCGCCGCCTGCAGGGGATCGGGTGCGGCAACGTCGCGCTCGGCCTGTGGATCTGCCCGGCGTTCCTCGCCGAGGAGGTCGTCGAGATCCTGACCGAGCTCGACCTCCGCAGCCGGGCGACCATCTTCGTCACCGAGACCCCGGACGTCGGGGGAGATCTCCAGGAGTTCGTCGCGCGATGGTGGGACCTGCCGCAGCTGCGGGCGCTGCACGAAGCATTCCTCGCCGACCGGGACGCCGACCAGCACCTGCGAACCGACGCGGTCTCCGCGGAGCAGGCCTTCGTCGCCTACGTGCGCGCCGTCGACTCCTGGCGCGTCATCCCCTACGTCGATCCGGGGCTGCCGCTCGAGCTGCTGCCCGTCGGTTGGCCGGGTCGCGAGACGACCGAGCTCTTCATGGCCCTGCGCCGGCGACACGTGCATGCTGCTACCGAGCACGTCGCCGCGGTCACTCGGCGGCCGCTGGTCGGCGTGCGCTGACGCTGGGTGCCGGCCCGCGTTCAGGTGGGAACAGGAGCTGCAGGGCGTTGTCGACCACGGTGTCGAGCTCGGTCCGCGTGGCGCCGCCGGCGGCCTGGACGGCCAGGCCCAGGCCCACGGTCCAGACGAACCCGGCGAGCGACTGCGGGTCCTGGCCTGCCGGAAGCTCCTCGGCGGTCGCCTCGTAGCGGCGGCGCAGTGCGGTCTCGCCGAGCCCGCGGCGCCGGGCCAGCTCGTCGCGCACGTCCTGGTTCTCGGCGCTGCAGGCCAGTCCGGTCTGCACGGTGAAGCAGCCTGGCGGCCGGTCGGGCTGGGTCAGCTGCGCTGCCCACCGGTGCAGGAACCGGCTGGTCGCTCCCGCCACCGTGGGCTCGTCGAGCGCCGCTATGGTGCCGGCGCCGTCGACGGCGTAGTAGCGGTCCAGTGCCCGGTGGAAGAGCTCCTGCTTGCTGCCGAAGGCGTGGTAGAGCGCCGGCCGGTTGATCTCCATCGCCTCGGTCAGCGCGCCGAGCGAGGCTCCCTCGTAGCCGTGCTTCCAGAACGTCACGAGCGCGGCGTCGAGGGCCCGGACGAGGTCGAACGCGCGCGGCCGGCCCGTCCTCGGCATGGCGATCCTCCAGTTTCCAACTGATCGGTAGGGAAGTTGGACAGCCTATCGCGTCCGATGTTACGGTCTTTCCGACCAATCGGTAGGAAAATCGGAGGACGATCATGACCGGCGTGGTGCGGCTCGAGGAGCTCGGTGGCCCGGAGGTGCTCCGCTACGGAACGGAGACGGTGGGGGAGCCCGCGGTGGGGCAGGTGCGGCTGCGACACGACGCGATCGGCGTGAACTTCGTCGACACGTACTTCCGCACGGGCGCATTCTCGCTCGGTGCGCTGCCGGCCGTGATCGGCGGGGAGGGCGCCGGCGTCGTCGAGGCCGTCGGCGCCGGGGTCGACGAGGTCGCCGTCGGCGACCGCGTGGGGTACTACTTCTCGCCCGGTGCCTACGCCGAGGTCCGCCTGATCGCTGCCGCCGAGCTGATCCCGCTGCCCGACGACGTCCCGGCGGTCGAGGCTGCGGCCCTGCTCGCCAAGGGGCTCACCGCGTGGGGCCGGGTGCGTCGCGTCCATCCCGTCCAGGCAGGGGAGACCGTGCTGGTCACGGGCGCCACCGGCGGCGTCGGCAGCCTGCTGGCGCCCTGGGCGCAGCACCTGGGCGCCACGGTCGTCGCACTCGTCGCCGGTCCCGGGCGGGTCGATGCGGCCCGCGCGCTCGGCCTCGACCACGTCGCGGTCGCCGGCGAGCTGGCCGCGACCGTGCACGCGCTGGGCGGCGGTGTGGACGTCCTCTTCGACACCGTCGGGCGGGCGACGTTCGCCGAGGCCGGCGCGGTGCTGCGCGACGGTGCCACCGTCGACCTGCTCGGCGCGGCCTCCGGCGAGCCAGACATCGACAGCGCCGATCTCGACCGGCGCCACATCACCGTCACCAGGTCGCCGGCGGCCCAGTACCTGATGGACCGCGCGACACTGCTGGCGGCGGGCGCGGAGCTGTTCGACGCGTGGCGCGCCGGTGTGTTCGGCAAGCGCGAGGTCCGCACGTACCCGCTGGCGCAGGCCGCGCAGGCGCATCGGCACCTGGAAGCCCGCAACGACGCCGCCGCGCTCGTGCTCTTGCCCTAACGGGAAGGGGCGACGGGCGGCTCCTCCGAGGCGGCCGGGACGGGCTGCATGACGGCGGCGATCTCCTGCTGCAGCTGCTTGCCCAGCGCGCCCCAGCCGTCCTTGTAGCCGTAGACGGAGCCGAGCCCGCGCGCCTCGTAGTCGCCGCACATGATGTCGACGTCGAGTGGCGTGATCAGGCCGGGATGCGCCACCCCGACGGCCTCCGACACCTTGAGCAGCTCCCGCCGCAGCGTCATCACGTAGTTGCCGCAGCGCACCGACTTCGACGACGGGTCGAGGCCGTGCGCGAGCCAGCGGTCCTGGGTGGCGACCCCGGTGGGGCACCGGTCGGTGTGGCACTTCTGCGACTGGATGCAGCCGATGGCGAGTATCGCCTCGCGGGCGACGTTGACCATGTCGGCGCCGAGCGCGAAGGCGACCACGGCGTTATCCGGCACGCCGCACTTGCCGCTGGCGATGAAGGTGAGCTGGTCGGTCAGGCCGGCGTCGGCGAACGTCCCGTACACGCGGGAGAACCCCATGCGCAGCGGCAGCGCGACGGAGTCGGTGAAGATCAGCGGGGCGGCGCCGGTGCCGCCCTCACCCCCGTCGACGGTCACGAAGTCGACGCCCCGGTCGCCCTTCGCCATCTGCGCGACCAGCTCGTCCCAGAAGTCCATCGCGCCGACGGCCGACTTGATGCCCACCGGCAGCCCGGTCTCGGCGGCGACGAGCTCGACGAAGTCGAGCATCGAGTCGACGTCGCTGAAGGCGGAGTGCCGCGACGGCGAGGCGCAGTCCACGCCGAGCGGGATGCCGCGGATCTCGGCGATCTCGGGGGTCACCTTGGCCGCCGGCAGCAGCCCGCCCAGCCCCGGCTTGGCGCCCTGCGACAGCTTGACCTCGATCGCCCGCACGGGTGCCGACGCGACGACCTGCTTGAGCCGGGCGAGGTCGAACCGGCCGCGCTCGTCGCGGCACCCGAAGTAGGACGTGCCGATCTGCAGCACCAGGTCGCCGCCCTGGCGGTGGTGCGGCGAGAGCCCGCCCTCCCCGGTGTTGTGCATGCAGCCCGCCATCGCGGCGCCGCGGTTGAGCGCGGTGATGGCGTTCGCCGACAGCGAGCCGAAGCTCATCGCCGAGATGTTGACCACCGATGCCGGGCGGAACGCCTTCGCCCGCCCGCGGGGCCCGCCGAGGACCTTCGCGCTGGGCAGGCCGATGTCGGGAGCATCGTGGCCCAGCACCGGCGGCACGGCGGCGGAGAACGTGCGGTGCTTGATGATCGCGTAGCCGGGGGTGTGCTCGATGTCGCTGTCGGTGCCGAACCCGAAGTAGTTGTTCTCCAGCTTGGCGCTGGCGTAGATCCAGCGGCGCTGGTCACGGCTGAACGGGCGCTCCTCGTCGTTGCCGGTGACGATGTACTGGCGCAGCTCCGGGCCGATCTCCTCCAGCCAGTAGCGGGCGTGCGCGAGCACCGGGTAGTTGCGGAGCAGCGCGTGCTTCTTCTGGGCCAGGTCGTGGACCGCGACGGCTCCGACGACGGCTGCGGCGGCGCTGCCGAGCATGCGGCTCTTCCTCATGTGAGGAGTTGATCGGACGCCGCCTCGCCCGTCCAGCGCGGGCGGTGTCCGCGACGCGGACGTCATGCGAACGGCGGCGCTGCTCCGGCGGTGGCGCGGGCCGGGAGCAGGCCGAGCAACGCCAGGGTGCGCTCCTGCTCGGCCGCCGTACCGACGAGTGTGAGCGCGACGTCGGTGACCCCGAGATCGCCGAGGGTGCGCAGCTGATCTGCGACGTCGTCCTCGCTCCCGACGATCGTGAGCTCGCCGGGCCGGCGGGCCCCTTCGCGATCGAGCACGCCGCGGTAGGACGGGAGCCCGGCGTAGGGACCCACCATGTCGCTCACCTCGTCGCGGACGCGCTCCGGGTCGTTCGACACGGCCACGGGCAGGCCGGCCACGATCCGCGGTTCCGGCCGCCCCGCCGCCGCCGCGGCGTCCCGGATCCGGGGCAGGACGTGCTCGGCGAGCGTCCGCGGGCCGGTCAGGAACGTCATCGTGCCGTCGGCCTCCTCGCCCGCGAGGCGCAGCATCCGCGGGCCCAGCGCGCCCAGGATCACGGGCACCGTCGGGTGGGCGCCCGGCACTTCGACGGATACCCCCTCGGTGGCGGCCCCCACGTACTCCCCAGTGAACGTGACCGGTTCCCCGCGCAGCGTCGGGCGCAGCACGGCCAGGTGCTCCCGCAACCTCGCGAACGGGCGGTCGAACGGCATTCCGTACGCCTCGATCAGGCCCGGGTGGCTGACCCCGAGGCCGAGGACGAGTCGCCCGTGGGTGGCGGCCTGCACGGTGCGTGCGTGACCGGCCACGACCAGCGGGTGTCGCGGCTGCACCGGGACGACACCGGCGCCGAGCATGATCCCCGGCACCTCCCGACCGATCACGGCGAGCGCGGTCAGCGTGTCCAGGCCGTAGAGCTGCGGCACCCAGACCGCGCGCACGCCCGCCGCCGCGGCCAGGCGGGCCCGGGTCACGAGGTCGTCGACCTGGTTGCCGACGGCGCCGGGGTGCAGAACGATGCCGATCCCGGGCATGGTCGAGGCGGTCATCGGCGTTCTCCCGGTGGGGCGATCACGATCTTCATGCCTCCACCGTGCAGCGGAACCGTGCGGCCGACCAGGAGCCGGTTCGTGGTGGTACCGCTGGTCACAGGCAGGCGTACGGCGACCCGGAGGACTGCGGAATGGCGACTCGAGCGGTACCGAACCGCCGACCACCGGGCGACCCGGTGCTCGGGGCATTCCTGCGGGCTCAGCGCCAGCACGTCGATCCGGCGGCGGTCGGCATCACCGTCACGGGCCGCCGCCGCGCCACCGGCCTGCGCCGCGAGGAGGTCGCGACGCTGTCCGGCGTCGGACTGTCCTGGTACACCTGGCTCGAACAGGGACGCGTGGCCGCGTCCCGCGGGGTGCTCGTCGCGATCTGCCGGGCGCTGCGGATCGAGGGCCACGCCTACCGGCACGTGATGGAACTGGCGGGCTTCCACACCGGAGCCGCTCCCGCGGCGAGCGGATCGGTCGAGCCCGACGCGCGGGCACTGGTCGACGGGTGGTCGGCCGGGCCGGCGGCCTACGTCGACGGCGTGCTGGACCTGCGCGCCTGGAACGAGGCGTACGCGCGGTGGTGGGGTGATCCGGCCGCTCTGCCGCCGGATCGTCGGAACCTGCTCTGGCAGCTCCTCGTCGATCCCGGGACGCGGGACCGGCTGGCCGATCCGACGTTCCCGCGGATGCTGGTGGCCCGCCTCCGCGGCTACGCAGACCGCCATCCCGACGACCCGGAGGTTCGGTCCGTGTACGGCCGGCTCGCCGAGGCCCGTCCCGACCTCGAGGACTGGTTCGCCTGCCGGGAGGTGGCCGAGCCGGCAACCCTTCGACTCGATCTCCAGGACCCGGACGGGCGCTCGGCGACGTTCGTCCTCCATCCGCTGGTCCCGGCCGCCGACCCGGCCGCGCTGGTGCTCGCGATGCATCTCGAGGCGCCGGACGTGGCGGAGCGGCAGGCGATGCACTACGAACAAGATTGCTGACGTCTTCCACCGCTGACGAAGGAGCCCGCCTTGTTCCCACCCGATCCCGCCACCACCCTGCCGTCGGACGGGACCGCGGGCGCGCTGGTGGGCCGGGTCTGGCGACCCGAGCTCGGTGGGCCGTCGGTGGTCGCCGTCCGCGACGACGGGCTCTACGACGTCAGCGCGGAGTTCGCCACTGTCAGCGATCTCTGCGAGACCGCCGACCCGGCCGCCGCGCTGCGCAAGGCGGCCGGCGAACGGGTCGGGGACCTGGCCGCCCTGCTGGCCAACACGCCACCCGAGCAGCGTGATCCGGCGTTGCCGCACCTGCTTGCACCGGTCGACCTGCAGGTGCTGCGCGCCGCCGGCGTCACGTTCGCCGTGTCGCTGCTGGAGCGCGTGATCGAGGAACGGGCTGACGGCGATCCCGCGGCGGCCGCGCGGGAACGGGCCGAGTTCGGCGCCGGCGCGGACCTCTCCGGCGTGCGGCCCGGATCGGCCGAGGCGGCGCGGCTCAAGGAGCGGCTGGTCGCCGAGGGGGCCTGGAGCCAGTACCTGGAGGTCGGCCTCGGCCCGGACGCGGAGATCTTCACCAAGGCGCCGGTGCTGTCCGCCGTGGGCACCGCCGCCGACGCCGGCATCCGGGCCGGCTCGATCTGGAACAACCCGGAACCGGAGATCGCGCTGGTGGTGACGTCGACCGGCCGGATCGTCGGCGCCACCCTCGGCAACGACGTGAACCTCCGCGACATCGAGGGTCGCTCGGCCCTGCTGCTGAGCCACGCCAAGGACAACAACGCCTCGGCCGCGCTCGGCCCGTTCGTGCGCCTGTTCGACGACGGGTTCGGCCTCGACGCGATCCGTCGGACCGACGTCACGCTCACCGTCCGCGGCGAGGACGGGTTCGTGCTGGAGGACGTCTCGTCGATGGCGCACATCAGCCGCGACCCCGAGGACCTCGTCGCCCAGCTCATCGGGCCCCACCACCAGTACCCCGACGGCGCCGTCCTGTACCTCGGCTCGATGTTCGCGCCGGTGCTCGACCGCGATGCGCCCGGGCAGGGCTTCACCCACCACGTCGACGACGTCGTGACCGTCGCCGCCCCCACGCTCGGGAGCCTGGTCAACCGCATCCGCACGAGCGATCAGTGCCCACCGTGGACGGTCGGCACCGGCGCGCTGTTCCGCAACCTCGCGCGACGGGGGTTGCTGACCTAGGGGGTATGGCCCTGTAGCGCAGCCCGCAGTTCCGTCGCGAGCTGGGCGGCCACGTCGCGCAGTCGCTCGACGAACGCGTCGACGGGTGCGCCGGGGCGGGTGACGACGCCGACGCGGCGGACGGCGGCGGGATCGTCGATGCGGGCCACCGCGATCGACGGCGGGAGGCCGGCCAGCGCCAGCCCGGGCACCGTCGTGATGCCGTGCCCGCCGGCCACGAGTCCGAGCTTGGCGGTCCAGTCCCGCGCCACGTGCGCGACGGTCGGGCGCGCGGCCCACGCGCCCAGTAACGACGTGTGGGGTTCGGTGCTGCCGACGATCCAGCGTTCCCCGGCGAGCTCGCGGGGATGGACGCTGGGCCGCCGCCCCAGCGGATGACCCCGCGGGAACGCGACGAGCAGGGGATCGTCCAGCAGCAGTTCGCCGAGGTCCCCGCTGACGACGGCGATGTCGAGCCGGCCGCGGTCGACGCGCGCGGCCAGCCGGTCGGATGTGCCTTCCTGCAGGCGCACGTCCGCGTCGCCGAGCGCGCGTGGGACGAGTGCGGCCAGCGCGCTGGAGAACGCCCCGACGCGCAACCGCGTCGGCGCCTTGGCGGGCAGCTCCTGCAGCTCGTGCCGGGCGGCGCTCACCTCGCCGAGCACCGTGTCGGCCCGGCGCGCGAGCAGTTCGCCGGCCGCGGTGAGGCGCACGCCCCTGGCGTGCCGTTCGAAGAGGCGGCGGCCGACCGCCTGCTCGGTGAGCGCGACCTGGCGCGACACGGCCGACTGCGTGTAGCCCAGCCGTTCGGCCGCGGCCGAGAACGAACCCCGCGCGGCGACCTCGCGGACCACCGACAATCCCAGCAGCGACAGCTCAGCCATGCCGAGTCATTCTGCCTGCCATCGCAGATCATCGCTTCTCGCATGGCTCGGTCGCTCGTAGCGTCGTCGGCATGGATCTCCAGGCAGGACGACTCGTCCAGGACGTCTTCGACCGGGTCGCCGCGGGCGAGGTCGCAGCCCTCTCCGCCGCCATGTCCGACGACGTCAGCTGGGTGTTCCCCGGCACCTGGTCGTGGTCAGGCACCTGGTCGGGCAAGCGCCAGGTCGTCGACGGGCTGCTGCGCCCGCTCATGGCCCAGTTCGCGAGCTACCGGCTGGACGGCCGGGTGCTGATCGCCGACGGCGCCCGGGTCGCCGTCCGCGCCCAGGCCGAGGCCACGACCGTGCGCGGCCAGGACTACCCGCAGCTCTACCTGTTCGTCATGCAGGTCCGGGACGGGCGCATCACCGAGATCGTCGAGCACTGCGACACGGCGCTGGTCGAGCGGGTGCTGACGCCGCTGCACCCGCCGGTCGCAGCCTGACCTACCGGCTGATCTCCACCGCGGGCCGGTCGACGCGCTGCTCCGAGCGGACCAGCACCAGCGCCACGATGCCCGTGAACACCCACGTCATGGTCCCGAGCGAACTGAACAGGAGATCGTCGCGCGCCGGGGTGTAACCGGCCGCGGCGTCGGCCGACCACAGCGGCACGAGCGGACCGGGGAAGCTGCTGATGGCGCAGTGCGCGGCCACCGCCGGCCAGATCGACCCGGTGCGCATCCCGCGTCCAGCAGAGGACGCTCCCGACCAGCACGCTCCCGACGAGGTACACCCCGAGCCACGCCGCGGGGTCGCGACCGACCGAGAATGCGGCCGGCAGGTGCCACAGGCCCCAGATTAGCCCGCTGACCAGCATCATCGGCACGATTCCCCAGGGCTGCAGTCGCGGTTCGAGGTACCCCCGCCAGCCCCACTCCTCGAAGACGACGAACGGGATGCCGGCCACGAGGTAGAAGAGGGCCAGGCCGGCAGCGGCCCCGAGCACCGGTGCTCCCTGTGGGATTCCGAGCGCGGTGTGCAGGCCGGACAGGCCGGTGAGGTCGGGCTCGAACCGGCCGAGCGCCGTACCCAGCACAAGCCCGAGCACCTGCGCTGCGACGATCACGGCCACGCCCGCGATGCCGTAGCGCAGCAACGGCCCGAACGGCCGGCGGGGGACCACCCCGGTCGTCTGCATGAGCTGCCGGAACGGCATCCGTTCGATCGCCAGACCCGCGACGAGCACCCCGACCGCGGGCGCGGTCATGGCCGCTGCGGCGGTCAGGAGCTGGCTCGCGCCGCCGACCTGTCCGCCGCCCCCGAGCAGCAGGGGGAGCGAGCCGATCCAGGCGATGCCGAACGAGAGTGCGAGGAAGACGGCCACCGCTCGGGTGGGCACCGCGCGGTGTTCAGGGATCGACATGGGCTGCACGCTAGGTAGGCGCCGGCGCGCAGCCACTGGTTCAGACCCCCGGCGGCAGGTGTGGTTCTCCGTGAATGTCGCTGCACGTCAACGCCTCGTGCCCGTCTGTGATCGATTCGCTCGATCGGGTTGTAGGCTGATGGTGATCACGCATGAACAGTCTGCAACCCTGGGGGGGTTCGTGACCGACGTGTCCGACGATTTCAAGCCCGACTGGTCGAGGGTCGGCGATCTGCCGAGCGACTACTTCGACACGCCGTCACCGGCGCGGGTCTGGAACTACTGGCTGGGCGGCAAGGACTACTACGACCCCGATCAGGAGGTCGGCGACGTCGTCGCCACCATCTACCCGGGCATCCGCACGATGGCGGTCCAGTCCCGCGGGTTCCTCGTGCGCACCGTCCGCCACCTGGCCGAGGAGGCCGGGATCCGGCAGTTCCTCGATCTCGGTGCCGGGCTGCCCGAACCGCGCGGCAACAACACCCACAGCGTCGCCCAGAGCGTGGCGCCGGACGCCAAGGTCGTCTACGTCGACAGCGACCCGGTCGTGCTCGCGCACGCGCGAGTGTTGATGTCCAGCGGCAGCGGAAAGGGCGCGTCCGACTTCGTCGACCGCGACTACCGCGACACGGAGACGGTGATCGAGCACGCCAGCCGCGTGCTCGACCTCTCGCAGCCGGTCTCGGTGATGTTCATGGGCGTCTTCGGCTACCTCCCGCCCTACGACGAGCTGCGCGCCATCGTCGACCGGACGATGGCCGCGGTCCCGTCCGGCAGCTACCTGACGTTCTGGGACGGCACCGACACCAGCGACCCGATCCGGGAGTCGCACAAGCTGCAGGCCCGCATGGGGCACCCGTACACGCTGCGCTCGGTCGAGGAGATCGAGCAGGTGTTCACGGGCCTCGAGCTCGTCGACCCCGGGGTCGTGCAGCTGTCGCAGTGGCGGATGGACGACAACGACATCGCCCGGCAGGCCCCCGAAGAGGTCGACGCGTACGGCGGGGTCGCGCGCAAGCCGTGACGGTGCCGCGTCAGGCGCGGAAGAAGGGGTCGTACTCGATCCACACCCGCTGCGGATCGTGCGGCGACACGCGGATGGGCGTGACCCGCCCCGCCGTGAGGTAGTGCCAGCTCTGCTCCTCGATGCAGACGACGTAGGGCTCGCGGCCCGGCAGGTCGACGGCGAGCCTGACGTCGGTGAGCGACGCGTCGTCCCGGAACCGACCGTTCCGGCGGACGTTCAGCACGTGTCCGACGCCGAGGGTCGCGGCCTTCCGCGCGCGACCCTCGCGACGTCGCTCGATGTGCTCGGCGGCCCATCCGTACACCGCGACGCACGTCGGCCTCGTTGTCGGGCACGGTGTGCCCGACCACGGCCCGGATGCCGGCGGCGGTGAACCCGGCGACGACGGCGTCGGTGTGCTCGGCGGTGTAGGTGGTGTTCGACCAGTCGAGAACGGTCGTGACGCCGGCGTCGAGCGCTTCCAGCGCGCCCAGCAGGGTGGCGAGCTGCGCGTCCTCCGGTCGGTAGGACGGCAGGATCCGGCCCAGCACGTCCTCCAGGTAGGCGGGCAGGGTCAGGTCGGCGCCGATCCCGCGCAACGGGGCCTGCGCGACGTGGCGATGGCCGTCGACGAAGCCCGGCACGACCACCAGCCCGGTCCCGTCGATCACCTCGTCGACCTCGGCATCCGCCCCTGCTCCCGGTCCGACGGCGACGATCGCGCCGTCCTCCACCAGCACGTCGGCGTCGGGCAGGGTCGGCCCGTCGCCCGGCACGACGTGCCCGTTCATGATCGCGATCCGCACAGCTACCTCCATAGAAAGCTTTCGATAAAGCTATATGGAAAGCTTTCTGATGCGCAAGTGACGGCTAGGATCGACCGGTGGGCAAGGACACGGTCGACGTCATCGCCGCCACGTGGGCGCGCGAGCTGCCCGGTGTCGTCGGCAACGAGCTGGAGCTGGGCAAGCGCGCGGCCCGGCTCTCGACGATGCTCGCCGCGCGGGTCGACGCCGAGCTGGCCCGACTCGGCCTCACCAAGGCGGAGTACGAGATCCTCGCGGTGCTGCGCACGGTCGGCGACCCCTTCCGGCTGCGCCCGACCGACATCGCCGCCCGCCTGCTCCTCACCTCCGGCGGCACCAGCAACGTCCTGCGCCGGCTCGAGGCGGCCGGGCTCGTGGAACGCGACGCCGACCCGTCCGACGCGCGCAGCTCGTGGGTCCGGCTCAGTGAGCGCGGCGTCGCGGTCGCGGAGGACGCGGTCCGGGCCGCGAGCGCGGCCCAGGCGGCGCTGCTCGGCGCCGTGCCCGTCGACGTCCTGGAGGCGGCCGTCGATGCCCTGCGGCGCGTGCTCCTCGAGCTCGGCGACACGCCGTAGGCAATCAGCGAGGCAGCGCACCCCGGCCTGCGGGCAGTACTGCCGTGCGGGTCCACCGGTCGTGGCCGCAGCGCCGGCCGAGGACCGACTCGCCCACCGAGACCAGCAGCACGACGATCCCGGCGACGGCGAGCAGCGGCCGCCCCGTCAGCACCGC
Organism: uncultured Actinomycetota bacterium; assembly: GCA_963727745.1. Lineage (GTDB taxonomy): Bacteria > Actinomycetota > Actinomycetes > Mycobacteriales > Pseudonocardiaceae > Pseudonocardia. The sequence goes on along the minus strand of CAVSHL010000008.1, from coordinate 417,880 downwards.
CGCCACCAGCAGGATCCAGGCCACGCCGGGCAGCACCACGGTCAGCCCGGTGCGCATGAACGCGGCCGCTGTGCCGATCCGCCGCACGACCGGACGTCCGTCAGGGGCCACGGACCAGCTGCACACGGCGAGCCCGGTCACGAGCTTCCCCAGCGTCCGCCCCCACGCGCGATGGCACACCACGTCGTAGACCGCGACCGCGAGCACCTGCAGCGTCAACGTGCCGATCGCGATCGCGACGATGCCGTCGATCAGTCCGCCCACCTGGCCCACGAGCGAGCGGCCCGCACCTGCCCACCCGTCGTCGACGAACCCCGTCATCCCGGCGATCGGCGCCTCGTACGCGCTGTTCACGGCATGGCGGGCGGCGAACCGGACCGACAGCGGCCAGATCAACGACGAGACACCGAGCACGAGCACCCAGTCGAGCAGCCGGGCCGCCCAGCGCCGGAGCGGGACCGCGCCCGTCGCCGGCGGCCGCAGCCCCCGCGCCGGACCGACGATCACCGGCCGTACGCCTTGACGGCGCGGTAGTAGACGTCGGCGTAGCGCCGGCACACGACGCCCTCCCAGGCGTGCCGGAAGCCCTTGTACTTCCGGCAGACGCTGTACATGTCGTCGTGGAAGTTCTTGTCGATGCGCGCCTTCGAGTCCGACGTGAAACGGCCCTGGTCCTTGTAGTTGCGGTAGCCGAAGTCGTGTCGCCGGCAGGCGTCGACGAACTTGAACCGGTTGATCTGGCCGGCGATCGTGCGCACCCCCGGCTCGTTCTTCTGACCGAGCAGCTTCGTGGCTGCGGCGGGCACCGAGCAGCCGTCTGAGGTCCAGCGCAGCCCGTCGCCGGCCGGATGGCCGGTGCGGGCCTCGGCGAAGTCGCCGAGGCTCATGTGGAAGAGGTACTGGTCGGTGCGCTGCTCGGCGCTGCCCGCAGGTGCGGCCGCGAGCGCGGCGGCCGGGACGGCGCCACCGAACGCCACGGCGGAGATCGCGGCGACAGCGGCCGCGCGGCCCGCGAACCGGCGGACGCGGCCGGTCGGCGTCTGTGCTGGATGCCTGGTCACGCCATGATCGTGGGTGACAACGAAGATCAACTACAGGAAGAGCTCTTCCCCGGGAACTCCTCCTGGTCGATCACCCCGGACCGCAGCAGCCACGCGGCGATGCTCTGGTTGCGGCGCTGCGCCGCGTGCTGATCGGACTCGCCGGGCTCCCGTACCCGCCACGGCGGCCACGGGGAGAAGACGTCGACGGCGCGGCGGCCGGTCGACACTTTCGCGTCGCGGACGACCTCGGCCAGCTCGTGCAGGCCCTTGCCGATCCGGGTGGTGGCGGCACTCCGGTCGGGAGGCAGCCACCAGCCCAGCTCGCGGTAGCGGTCGGCGACGTCCGTGCCGGTCCACCCGGCGCAGCGCGGCGCCCTGGCCACCCGCACCAGCGGCCAGGCGAGCGCGTGGGCGAGCCGCCACCCGACGGTGTCGCGGGTCAGGTCGATCTGCAGCGCGACGGTCGTGCCGCTGGGCGGCGCTGCGACACCGCGGCCGGGGCGCTGGCCCCCGCGGATCGTGATCGTGAAGGCCCGGTAGCGCCCGGCGTCCAGCGACGGGCTGATCGACGCGACCGCGTCGACCAGCAGGACGGGGCTCGGTCGGGCCTGCCCGTCCACGATCACCGGGAGACCATCGGGCCGGGAGATCCGCACGCTGGCCTGGAGGACCTCGAGGTGCATCTCGTGGGCCGACAGGTCGCGGCCGGCGTCGGGAACGGCCAGGTGGTGGCGCTCGGCGTTGGATGCCCGCCGCCCGATCCACCAGATCGCTCCGGCGTGCAGGTCGACGCTGCGCGGGGTGGTGCGGCCCGGTGCGACGAGGCCCTCGACGGCACCCACCGGCTCCACGGCGATCACGCTACGGCCCCCTACGATGATCCGCTGTGACCGACTCCCGCGCGGTGGCCGACGCCGTGTGCTCCGCGCGGGGTCTCGCCGTGGCGCACCGGGTCGGTGGCGGCGGGTTCTCCCAGGTCTACGCGGTGCGGCCGGCAGCAGAACCGGCGGCGCAGCCCACGCAGGCCCTGAAGGTGACGATCTTCCCGGCCGACCCGTCGACGCCGTCTGCCGCGCGCACGCACGTCGAGAACGAGGAGCACGCCCTCGATCGGCTGCGCGGCGTCGACGAGATCGTGCGGTGCTCGGAATGGGGCTCCGCGCCCGACCACGCGTTCGTGCTCATGGAGCTGTGCGACGGCACGCTGGTGGAGCGGGTGGCGGACGGTGGCCTCGCCGTCGGCGCGGTGCTCCGGTACGGGCTGGACCTGGCCGTCGCGCTGCGGGCCGTCCACCAGGCCGGGCTCGTGCACGGCGACGTCACACCGGGCAACGGGTTCGTGCGGGCCGACGGGCAGGTCGTCCTCGGCGACTTCGGCTCGTCGGCCGACGCCGCGGCGTTGCGGATCGCGGCGGCCGCGCATCCCGAGCACGCCGCCCCGGAGCTCGGCACGACGGGGATGATCGATCGGCGGACCGATGTCTACGGCCTGGGCTCGACGCTGGCGACCCTCGTCACGGGCACGCCGGAGCGCCGGATGCGGCCGGATCTCGCGCGGGCGCTCGCGGGCTCGGGATCGGCGCCGGAGATCGAGCGGCTCGTCGATCTGGTGACCGCGTGCCTGCACCCGGATCCGGTGGTCCGACCGCTCCTCGACGACGTCGTCGACGAGTTGCGCGCCATCGACCGTGACCTGACCACCCCGCCGGCACATCCCCGTCGTCGATCCCGGCTCCGCGCGCGGTGGCTGGTCGCGGCGGCGGCGCTGGTCGTCGGCGGCGCGGCGGTCGCCGCGTTCCTGCTTCCCGGTTCAGGGCCCGACCCGGACCTGCGGTTCGTGAACTGGCACTGCCTCGACGACGCCACACCGGTCGATCTCGTCCTCCACCACTCGATGCAGCTGCTCGCCGGTGCCGGACCGGACCTCGCGCTCGTCGACCAGAAGCCGACCGTGGCGCCCGCAGCCACCACGTTCGTCGCCCGGCGGGCGGCGACCGCCCCGGGCGCGCCCTGCGGCTCCCGGCTGGTCGCCACGGACGGGGCGCCCGGGCCGCGGTGCCTGGAGGCCGGGGCCCCGGTGATCGCGGCCCCCTGCACCGACTCCGACGAACAGGTGTGGTCGTTCGAGAACCACTGGACCGATCCCGACGGCGCGCTGTGGGAGCGCCTGCGCCTCGCGACCGACCTGAACTCGTGCCTGCAGATGCTGTCGGACCCGCCGACGGGCCGCATGGTCGCGCAGGTCGGCGAATGCGGCTCGGACTGGCATCAGCAATGGGGCGTGCACGACCTCACCGACGGGCCGGTCGCCGGGGCCGGCGCACCCACGGCGGGGCCGTCCTGCTCGGCGCCGGCGCGGCTCCCGCTCGTCGACGCGTCGGGATCGACCGCCGGTGCGCCCGATGTCACGGTGTGGGCGTGCGCGTCCGACACGGACGAACCGCGAGGCGTCCTCGTCGCCGAGTCGAACCCACCCGTCGCCGGTGCGACCGTCGCGTGGCGCATCGAGCTGCGCGACTGCGGGACCGGTTACGGCCTCACCGCCCGCGACTACCGGCCAGTCCGGCAGTTCGGTGCCGGCGCGTCGTTCGCGACCAGCACCGTCGAGGGAGGCGCCCGCACGCGGACCGGCGCAGTGGTTCCGCGCGGCCGGGTCGGATGGATCGTCGTCACCGACAGCGCCGGCCGGCGCTGGCACGCCGGCACCACCGCCGAGTCGTTCGGCACGACCTGCCCGAGCGCGGCGCGGCCGCCCGATCTCTCCGGCTCCGTCACCGACCTGCGCCCCGACGAGGGCTACGACCTCGACGCGGGTGTGCGCGGCGGCCCGGAGAGCGCACCGGGTCTCGACGTCAGCGGGCGATCGAAGGAGTACGTGCTCGACTCGGTGGCCACCAGCAGCGGCGGGATGCTCAAGCGGTTGCCGCCCGGGCAGACAGCGCAAGACTGCGCCGCGGCACCCGGCGGCTGGTCGAAGAACGTGCCCGGCGTCCCCGTTGGCGGCTCGGTCTGCGTGCTCACGAGCGAGGGCAACACCGCCGTCCTCACCGTCACCAGGGCATGGACCGGGCCTGGTGACGCCGAGCGGCTGCTCGGGTTCACCTACCAGCTCTGGCGGCGCTGAGGGTAGTTCCGGGGCTCCGCCCCGTACCCCGGCGCCTCCCTCTGGTGGAGCCTTTGAGGGGCCTTCTATGGCTGGCGTCAAACGGGCACTGACCTGCGATAATCGGCGCACATTCGCACGCATGTTCGAGTAGGATGAAGGCATGACCGAGGACCCGCTCGCCCAGGCCGCGCGCCTGCTCGAGCAGGCGTTCGCGCTCATCAACTCCAGCCCCGACCCCCTCGCCGCCTTGCTGGTGGCCGAGGGTGCGTCACGCCGGGCGGACCGCGCCAAGATCGCCCAGATCGCCGTCATCGACCGCGACGGGACCCTGGTCGCGAAGGGCTGCAAGTCCACCACTGTCGGGTTGGCGGACCTGCTCAGCTGGGATCCCGATGTTGCCCGCCAGCATGTGCGGGTCGCCCAGCAGGTCGGGCCGCGGTTCGCCCTCGACGGCACCCCGCTGGAACCGGTACTCCCGGTGACCGCGGCGGCGTTCGCGACCAGCACGACCACGATGCGCCACGTCGGGATCATCGCCACCCTGATGAACTCCCGAGCGGCGGCCCGGATCAGCCTCGCCGACCGGGTCTCGATCGAGGCCAGCCTCGGTGAGGCCGCGATGATCTTCTCCCCGCGCGATGTGCGGATCATGGGCGAAAACCTCCTGGCCGCCGCCGATCAGGACGGACCCGAGCCCGACGACCGGCCGGGCCGCAACGAACTGCACTTCGGCACCAACCCCGACGGCTCCGGCTGGATCCGCGGCCAGTTCGAGGACGCGGAAGCGTTCGCCACCATCACCACCGGGCTCGACGCCCGCACCCGCCCCTCGCCGGAGAACCGCGGCACCACTTCAGGCGAGCGCAACGCCGCCGCCCTGGTGGACATCTGCCGGTTCGCCCTGGGCCACGACAACATCGGCGAGGTCAACGGCGAGCGCCCGCACCTGGTCGTCACCATCAAGCTCCAAGACCTGGAAAACCGGGCCCGCGGCGCGCTGCTGCACACCGGCGGCCCCCTCACCCCCGCGCAGCTGCGCCGGATCGCCTGCGACGCCGACCTCATCCCGGTCGTCCTCGGCGAACACGGCGAACCCCTCGACATCGGCAGAGCTGATCGCCGGATCCCACTACGGACCCGGCGCGCGGTCGCGGCCCGCGACGGCGGCTGCGCCCACCCGGGATGCGACCGACCACCGTCGTGGTGCGAAGTGCACCACGTGATCGAGTGGCAACACGGCGGTCGAACCGACGTCGACAACCTGGTCATGCTGTGCTGCGCACACCATGATCAAGTGCACAGCTCCGAGTGGACGGTCGACATGTCCACCGGGATCCCGAAGTTCATCCCACCTCCCTGGCTATCCGAGTTGTGGGCACGGACATGACCGGGGCAGTCCCCTGCCATGAGGCAGGTGTGCGGCTCCACCAGAGCGAGGGTCGGGGTTCGGGGCGGAGCCCCGGCTCTTCTATTGCCGTGGTCAGACGGCAAGTCTGTCCGCCGTCCACGCGATGTCGTGGCGGAGGATGTCGTGGTGGAGCTGGCGCAGCGCCGGCGCGGGTTCCAGGCCGAGTTCGGTGGTGAGGTAGCGGCGGTAGGCCGTGTAGTGGCGCAGCGCGTCGTTGTGGCAGCCGGTGGCGTAGAGCGCGCGCATGAGCGCGGCGTGCGCGCGTTCCCGGAAGGGATGTTCGGCGAGCAGTGCTTCCAGCTCGCCCACGGCGTCGGCGGCGTGCCCGATCACCAGCAGTGTCTCGGCTCGGCGCTCGACGGCGTCGAGGCGGCGCAGTTCGAGCCTGCTCGACTCGGCGGCGAGGATGGGCAGGTCGAGGAACTCGGCGTAGGCGGTGCCGCGCCACAGATCCAGCGCCCGTCCGAGTGCTCTGGCTGTGTCCCGCGCGGTGTGGTCGTCGACGGCGAGGGCGGCCTCGAAGGCGGCGGCGTCGGTACGGGCGTGCAGGGCGTAGCCGCCGTCCGCGCTGGTCAGGTCCGCGCCGACGGTGCGGCGCAGCCGGGCGGCGAGGCTGTGCAGCGCCGCAGCCGGATGCCGGGGTGGAGCGTCGGCGAACACGGTCTCGACCAGCGTCTCCGTGCGGATGTTCCGGCCGCGGTGCACGACCAGCACAGCTACGAGCCGGCGCAGGCGGCGCCCGGCGAGCGGGACCGCACAGCCCGTGGGATCGAGGAGTTCGAGCCGGCCGAGCACCCGCACCGCAGGCTTGTCGTCCGTTGTCATCGCACGTCCTTTCCCAGGTCAGAGCAGTTCGGCGAGCAGCGCGGCCGCGCGGGCAGCGCCGTCGGCGGGGACGGGGCGGTAGTGCACGTCGCGTCCGATCTCGGTGGTGATGGCGTCGACGAGCGCGTCGGGGGTGAGGTCGTCGATGTCCATCCGCAGGCCGGCGCCGTGGCGGCGCAGGCGGTGCGCCACGTGGAACTGCTGCTCGAAGTGGTGGCGCAGCGGCACGTAGATGAACGGGCGGCCCGTGGCGGTGAGCTCCATGCAGGTCGTGAGCCCGCCCTGGACGATCGCGAGGTCGCACGCGGCCAGGTGGCGGTAGAGGTCCGGGACGTAGGCGTGGACCTCCAGGCCCGACACGGACGGGACCGTCGCCGGGTCGATCCGCGGGCCGGCGACCACGATCATGCGCAGTCCCGGCACCCGCCTGGCCGCCTCGGGGTATGCCGCGGCGACGCGCTGCAGCAGGGTCGTGCCGACGCCCGAACCGCCGACGGTCACGACGCACACCTGCTCGTCGGGTCGGTAGCCCAGCTCGCTGCGCAGTGCCGCGCGGTCGGCGAGGGGCTGCGGGTCGAAGCCGGTGACGTAGCCGGCGAAGTCGAAGTGCGCGGTGGTCCACTCGCGGATCAGGGGCAGGTCACGGCCGAACCGGTCCTCGACGATGTCGGCGGGCTCGCCCACGAAGATCGCCTTGTCGCGCAGGCGGGGGAAGCGTGCGACCCGGTCGATCATCTCCGCGTTGTGGTCGGCGGCGACCAGTTCCTCGCGCGGCCCGCCGTCGGCGAAGGGCAGGAACCCGACGAAGTCGGTCATCCACGCGTAGGCGAACCGTTTGACCTCGGGGTTCTCGAACAGGAAGTGGTCGACGTCCCATGCCTCGTCGCCGACGACGAGGTCGTAGCGGCCCTCGGCCACGACGTCGTGGAACACCATGAAGTTCGCGACGAGGATCTCGTCCATGCGCCGCAGCGCCTGGAAGCAGTGCAGATCGTGCTCGCCGGCCTCGTCCTCGATGTGCGCCGACTCGCTGGTGAGCCACCGGCAGGCCGGGTGCACCCGCTCGCCGGCCCGTGCCAGCGCCTCCGTGACCGGGTGCTGGGTGAGCCACTCGATATCCACGTCGGGGTGGAGCTCCCGGAGCTGACGGGCGACGGCGACGTCGCGCATGGCGTGGCCGAGCCCGATGGGGGAGGACAGGAACAGGGCGCGGCGGGGCCGGTTCGACCAGCGGGCCCAGGTGCGCCGGCCCTGTGGTGCGGGCCGGAACCGCTCCGCGAAGCGGGCGATCAGCAGGTTGACCGGCACCGGGTCGCGCACCATCGGGATGTGCCCGCTGCCTTCGAGCACGACGAGCTCCGCGCCGCACCCTGCGGCGAGCTCGGTGCCGTGCTCGAGGGGTGCGACCTGGTCGTCGTCGCCGTGGATCACCATGACGGGACAGGTGATCCGGCGCGACCAGCCCGCGATCGCCTCCTTGTCCGGCCGCAGCGCGAAGCTCTCGGCGACCAGCACCGCCGCCTCGGTCTCGAGGCCCCAGGAGACGCCGTCCTCGACCGCCTTCGTGGAGTGCTGCTCGCTGAAGCACTTGCCCATGAAGAACCACAGGAAGTCGGGGTAGTGCGCGAGCCAGTACTCGCGGTTGTACTTCGCCCAGTGCGCCGTTGGATCGGACCGCCCGTCGGGAACCGCCGACGGTTCGAGGCCGGTGGGCATCGGGGCTTCCAGCGCGCGGGTTGCGGTGCGCCCCACGTGGGCGCCGATCAGGATCGCGCCCGCCACCCGGTCGGGATGGTCGGCGCCCAGCTGCAGGGCCCACCCGGCGGCTCGCGACAGGCCCACGACGACCGCCCGTTCGGTCGCGGTGGCGTCGAGGACGGCCAGCGCGTACCCGACCTGCGCGGACGGCCCGTACGGCTCCGGCTCGGTCGGACGGTCGGACTGCCCGTTGCCCGGTCCGTCGTAGAGGACGACGCGGAAGTGTCGGGCCAGGTAGGCGAGCTGCATCTTCCAGAAGAGCTTGTGCACGATCGTCCACGTGGGCAGCAGCAGGATCGTGGGCCCGCCGGTGCCGTGCACCTCGTAGTGGATCTTCACTCCGGACCGTTCCACGTAGCCCTCGGTGAGCGGCAGGCTCGCGCGCATCGTCAGCTCCCCGGAGTCGAGTGACCTTCATTCGGTCGATCGATCGAATCCACGGTATCATTCGATCGATCGACCGACAACGACGTGAGGGGCGCCCCCGTGAGTGACCAGTCGCGGACCACGGCGGACCGGATCCTGGCGGCAGCCCGGACCCGGCTGCTGGCCGAGGGGTACGCGCGGATGTCCGTCCGCAAGATCGCCGACACGGCCGGCGTCCCGATGAGCCAGATCCAGTACCACTTCGGCAGCAAGCAGGGCCTCGTGGTCGCGCTGCTCGAGGCTGAGGACCGGCGGCTGGTGACCAGGCAGCGCGACCTGTACAGCACCGACGCGCCGTTGTGGAAACGCTACGAGCAGGCGTGCGATCTGCTCGAGGACGATCTGGAATCGGGCTACGTCCGGGTGCTGCAGGAGATGATCGCGGCCGGCTGGGCCGATCGCGAGCTCGCCGCCACGGTGCTGCCGATGATGCGCCAGTGGTTCGACCTGCTGGAGGGCACCGTGCGTGAGGCCGAGACCAGGTTCGGCTCGCTCGGCCCGTTCACAGCCGCCGACATCGCCGGGCTGATCGGGCTCTCGTTCTACGGCGGCGAGATCGTCATCCTGCTCGGCGACGAGGAGTGGGGTCGGCGGGTGCGCGGGTGGCTGCGGAGCGTCGGGCAGCTGATCCGGCAGCTCGAAGAGGGGGCTCGGTAGCTCAGGATCCGGCGCACGGCACCCGGCTCGAATGCCGTCGACGGCACGTTCTCCGGGCCGATGTGCCTCGCGCGCAACGGTCCCGCGGCGGCGCCGTCGCGGCGCACGGCGGCGAGCCAGGCGCGGCGCCGGGCCCGTCCGGCGGCGGTGAAGGTGCAGTGCAGGTCGGTCATCACCCGCGCCGCGATGCGCAGCCGCCGCATGCGTTCGGCCCGTTCGCGGGCGTAGGGGGCGAGTGCCGCCGGCGACCAGTCGGAGCCGGCGCAGAGGAGCTCGGCGACGGTCCTGGCGTCGCGCAGTGCGATCGACAGGCCCTGCCCGATGATCGGGTCGTTCCAGCCGGCGGCGTCGCCGATCAGCACGCCACCGGGCGCGAACGGCACGTCGGTCCAGCTGTCGTTCAGCGGGTAGAACACGCAGGGCCCGGCTGGCCTGGCGGCCGCGAACACCTCGCTGCCGGGGATGCAGTCGACGTCGAACGAGGCGAGGAACGCGCTCGCGCTGTCGGGTCCGGTGAAGCGCCGGCGGGCCGTGTCGTGGACGACGTAGAGCCGCGCGATCCCCCCGCCGCGCGGGAGCACGTAGCGCATGAGATCGCCTTCGGTCGCGAGGGCGGTGACGTGCGCCGGCCACCCGTCGAGGCCCGTCACGAGCATGCCGCCGCCGAACGTCCGCGGCGGGGTCTCGTGCAGCGCGATCCCGAGCCGCCGCCGCACCGCGGACGACCGGCCGTCCGCGCCGACGACGATCCGGCACCGCACCACCCGTTCGGCACCGGCGACCGAGTACCGGACCGCGGGCCGCCGGCCACCGGCGACCTCGACGACGCGGGCGCCGTGGACGACGTCGGCGCCGTTCGCCACCGCAGCTCCGGACAACCCGGCGCAGGCCTCCGGGTGTCCGACGCACAGCGCGCCCGCCACCCCCGGCACCGCCCTGTCGAGCCGGCCGGGGGCGGACTCCGCCTCCGCCGGCTCGACGAGCTCGTCATAGGAGACGGCCCGGGTGGCGTAGGAGGCGCCGGCGTCGAGCAGGGGCTTCTCCAGGTCGAGCTGGTGCAGCTCGGCGACGCCCCAACCCCAGAGCACCTCACCGCGGACGCGGTCCCGGTAGCTCGGCGAGCGTTCGAGCACGAGGACGTCGTAGCCGCTGCGCGCGAGCACGGCGGCGAGCGCCGACCCGGCGATCCCGCCGCCGACGACCACGACGTCCCGCACGTCGGCAGAAGGTTGCACCGCCCGAGCGTCGTGGAGAGCGATGCCATGGCGCTGCCACCGGTCTGTCATGAAGGCCTACGCCGCCACCGTTCCGGCGCCGACGGCAGCGGCGTGACAGGTATGCGGCATGGACGGACCGCACGCTCGGCGGCACGACACCACGAGCGAGGGAGCGACATGATCGACGAAGCACGCCTGAACGACCTGCTCGGCCGGTTCGTCACCGATCTCGGGGCGACCCTGCACGCCGGCAACATGGTCATCGGCCACCGCCTCGGCCTCTACCGCGCCCTCGCCGACGGTCCGGCGACGGCCGAGCAGCTCGCCGTCCGCACCGGGTGCGCGCCGCGCTACCTCGTCGAGTGGCTGCGCGGCCAGGCCGCCGGCGGCTACGTGACCGTCGATCCCGAGACCGAGGTGTACCGGCTCGACGACGAGCAGGCCTTCGCGCTCACCGACCCCGACAACGGGGTGTACCTGCCCGGCGCCTTCGTGTTCGCGCTGGGCACCCTGCGCGCCGAACCGCAGCTGACCGAGGCCTTCCGCACCGGCGCCGGAGTGGGCTGGCACGAGCACCACGAGGACGTGTTCGTCGGTTGCGAGGAGTTCTTCCGGCCCGGCTACGTCGGCAACCTCGTCGCGAGCTGGATCCCGGCGCTCGACGGGGTGGCGGAGAAGCTGGTCGCCGGCGGGACGGTCGCCGACGTCGGGTGCGGGCTCGGCGCGTCGAGCGTGCTGCTGGCGCAGTCCTACCCGTCGGCGCGGGTCCGCGGCTCGGACTACCACGCGCGCTCGATCGAGCTGGCCCGTGCCCGGGCGGCCGAGGCCGGCGTCGGCGACCGCGTCGAGTTCGAGGTGGCCGGCGCGGACGCGTTCACCGCGCCCTCGGTCGATCTCGTGACCACCTTCGACTGCCTGCACGACATGGGGGACCCGGTCGGCGCCGCCCGGCACATCCGCACGTCGCTGGCCGACGACGGCACCTGGATGATCGTCGAGCCGTTCGCGGGCAACACCCTCGCCGAGACCCTCTCGCCGGTGGGGCGCGCGTACTACAGCTTCTCCACCTTCCTGTGCGTGCCGAACGCGCTGTCCCAGCCGGGTGGACGCGCACTCGGCGCGCAAGCCGGTGAAGGAGCCATCCGCGAGGTCACGGCCGAGGCCGGGTTCACCCGCTTCCGGCGGGTGGCGACGACCCCGTTCAACCTCGTGTACGAGGCCCGCCCCTAAGGGAGGTGAACCGTTCGCCGGGCGCGGCCGAATGCTCTCCGTGAGCACTCGATCCGCCCCGGTCGCCGCGGCGCCGAAGACGGCACGCCCCGCGGTACCCGCGACGACGGCCGCGGTGCTGGGGCTGCTGTCCGCGGCCGCGGCGCTGGGTGCCGGCCAGCTGGTCGCCGCGCTCGTGGCGCCGTCGTCGTCGCCGTTCTTCGCGGTGGCCGACACGGCGATCCGGCTCTCGCCGGAGTGGTTGACCGAGTTCGGCAAGTCGCTGGGACCGGTGCTGGACAAGCTGCTGCTGCAGGTCGGGGTCGGCGCCGCCGTGGCCGCGTTGGCGGTGGTCGCCGGGCTGGCGGCGCGCCGGCGCCCGGCCCGCGGCGTCGCGCTCATCGCGGCGCTGGGGCTGCTCGGCCTGCTGGCGGTGGTGTTCGCGCCGGCGTTCAGCCTGCTGGACGTGGTCGCGCCGCTCGCCGCCCTCATCGCCGGGACGGGCGTGCTGGCGTGGCTCGTCCGGCTCGCGGCCCGAAAGCCGGCGCCTGACGTGCCGGTGCCGGCGATGTCGCGCCGGACCGTGCTCATCGGGGCGTCGACCGCCGTCGGGGTGCTGGCGACCGGCGCCGGTGCCGGCGCGCTCGCGCTGGGCGGGGGCGGGATCGAGGACTCGCGGCGCATCGTCACCGCGCAGCTGCAGCGGGCGCGGCTCGTCGAGCGCGCACCCGCGGTTCCCGCGTCGGCGGCGTTCCCCGAACTGGGCACGCCGGCGTTCGTCACGCCGAATCCCGCGTTCTACCGGATCGACACCGCCCTCCGGATCCCGTCGCAGCCGGCGGCCGACTGGATCATGCGGATCCACGGAATGGTCGACGAGCCGATCGAGGTGAATTTCGCCGATCTGCTCGCGCGGCCGCTCGTGGAACGCACGATCACGATGACGTGCGTGTCGAATCCCGTCGGTGGCGATCTCGTCTCGACCGCGAACTTCATCGGCGTCGAGTTGCGCGATCTCCTGCTCGAAGCGGGGATTCGCCCGGGTGCTGATCAGATCTTCACCACCAGTCGGGACGGCTGGTACACCGGCACGCCGACCGACGTCGTGATGGAACGCGGGCGCGGGGCGCTGCTGGCCATCGGCATGAACGGCGAGGCGCTGCCGCCGGAACACGGCTTCCCCGTGCGGATGGTCGTGCCCGGCCTCTACGGGTTCGTCTCGGCCACGAAGTGGATCTCCGACTTGGAGCTGACCACGTTCGCCGCCCGGCAGGGCTACTGGCTCGAGCGCGCGTGGGCGCAGAAGGCGCCGATCAAGACCCAGACCCGCATCGATGCCCCGCGGGGCTTCGCGTCGGTGCCCGCCGGTTCCGTGTCGATCGCCGGGGTCGCGTGGGCCCAGCACACCGGCATCGACCGGGTCGAGGTCCGCATGGACGGCGGGCCGTGGCGCGACGCCACCCTCGCCACCGAGGTCAACCCGAACACGTGGCGCATGTGGCACGCCGAGTTCGACCTTGCAGCGGGCACCCACACCGTGCAGACCCGCGCCACCGATCGCAACGGTGTCACCCAGACCGAGGTCCGCACGAACCCGATCCCGGACGGCGCCAGCGCGTGGCCGGCCACCATCTTCACCGTCGCCTGAGCGCATTTCCCGCCCGCAGTGGATCGGCGGATTCGGCATGCCCGCAATCATCCGGCCGGCGATACGCAAACGTTATCTGAATTCCTCGAACCGATTCCGGTGTTCCGGCCGAATGCTGGATGACACGCCGGACAAAACCCGGGATCAACTGAGGAGAATCTGCAGATGAACAACAAGGCTCGCCTTCTGGCTGCCGGCGCTCTGGCCGCACTGACCGTGACGCTCACCGCCTGCGGCGGTTCGTCCGGCTCGACCGCCGCGCCTGCGGCGCCCGCAGCACCCGCTCCCAGCTCTGCCGCGGCGCCGATGGCCGCGAGCGACGGCGTCACGACCAACGCCGACGTGTTCGGCCCGGCCTGCAGCCAGCTCCCGCAGGGCAACTCGCCCGGCGGCCTGAACGCGATGGGCCCGATGCCCGTCGCGAGCGCTGCCTCGACGAACCCGCTGCTGACCACCCTGGTCACCGCGGTCGGCAAGGTCGACGGCCTCGCCGACACGCTCAACCAGCAGAAGGGGATCACCGTCTTCGCCCCGTACAACGGCGCGTTCGACCAGGTGAGGACCGCGGTCGGCGACAAGGCCTTCACCGCCCTGCTGGCCGACCAGAAGCAGCTCGGCGGCCTGCTGTCCTACCACGTCGTGCCGCAGCGCTACGACGCCGAGGGCCTGGTCGCGGCCGGTAAGACCACCGAGCTCGCCGGTGGCGACCTGACCATCGGCGGCACTGCCAGCGCCCCGACGGTCACCGACGGCAAGGGCAACACCGCCAACATCCTGTGCGGCAACATCCCCACCTCGAACGCCACCGTGTTCGTGATCGACAAGGTCCTCATGCCGAAGGGCTGAGAGCCGCTCCGACCGCGGGCGGGTTCACCTCTGGTGGACCCGCCCCGCGGCATGTGCACGTTCGCCCGTCCGGGTCGGCGGGGTCGGCGCACTCATAGGTGTCGGGAGCACTTACTCCACGCGGCCGATCGGTCTACAAACAGTGACCACCACCACACCGCCGGAGACGCGCGCCCGGTTCGCGGCGCCATGAGGGGCGACATCGATGTCCGCACCGACCGAAACCCAGGGCGCATCCGGCGGGGCGGCACCCGCCGAGGATCCCGTCGTCCACATCCTCTGGATGAACGCGGGGCTGAGCTGCGACGGCGACTCCGTCGCGCTCACCGCGGCCACCCAACCCAGCATCGAAGAGATCGCCATGGGCGCGCTCCCGGGGCTGCCGAAGGTCGCGGTGCACTGGCCGCTGATCGACTTCGAGAACGGGCCCAGCGGCGGCGCCGACGACTTCCTGGAGTGGTTCTTCAAGGCCGAACGCGGGGAGCTGGACCCGTTCGTGCTCGTCGTCGAGGGGTCGATCCCGAACGAGTCGATCAAGGCCGAGGGCTACTGGTCGGGGTTCGGCAACAACCCGCAGACCGGGCAGCCGATCACCACCAGCGAGTGGCTCGACCGGCTCGCCCCGCACGCGCTGGTGATCCTCGCCGTCGGCACGTGCGCCACCTACGGCGGCATCCACGCCATGGCCGGCAACCCGACGGGCGCGATGGGCGTGCCCGACTACCTGGGCTGGGGCTGGAAGTCGAAGGCCGGCATCCCGATCGTCTGCGTGCCGGGCTGCCCGACCCACCCCGACAACCTGTCGGAGACGATCCTCTATCTGCTCTACCAGGCAACGGGCGCCGCGCCGATGATCCCGTTGGACGAGGCGCTGCGGCCGAAGTGGCTCTTCGGCAACACCGTGCACGAGGGCTGCGACCGCGGCGGCTACTACGAGCAGGGCGAGTTCGCCGAGGAGTACGGCTCGCCGAAGTGCCTCGTCAAGCTGGGCTGCTGGGGCCCGGTCGTGAAGTGCAACGTGCCCAAGCGCGGCTGGATCAACGGGGTGGGCGGCTGCCCCAACGTCGGCGGCATCTGCATCGGCTGCACCATGCCCGGCTTCCCCGACAAGTTCATGCCGTTCATGGACGCGCCACCCGGCAGCCTCGTCTCCAGCGTCGCCAGCAAGAGCTACGGCGGCGTCATCCGGCGCCTGCGCAAGATCACGGAGAAGAAGCTCGACAAGGAGCCGAAGTGGCGCAAGAAGGGCCGCGAGCTCACGACCGGCTACTCGAAGGTCTGGTGACGCATGACCACCACACAGCCCAAGCACGCCGGCTCGTCGAAGGACAGTACGGGTCTCACCGAGATGTCGTGGGACCCGATCACCCGCATCGTGGGCAGCCTCGGGATCTACACGAAGATCGACTTCGGGACGGGGCGCGTGGCCGAGTGCCACTCCACGTCGTCCATCTTCCGCGGCTACTCGATCTTCATGAAGGGCAAGGACCCGCGCGACGCGCACTTCATCACCAGCCGCATCTGCGGCATCTGCGGTGACAACCACGCCACCTGTTCGGTCTACAACCAGAACATGGCGTACGGGGTGCGGCCTCCGCACCTGGGTGAATGGATCATCAACCTCGGCGAGGCCGCCGAGTACATGTTCGACCACAACATCTTCCAGGAGAACCTGGTCGGGGTGGACTACTGCGAGAAGATGATCTCGGAGACCAACCCCGGGGTGCTGGAGCTCGCCAACCGCACCGAGTGCCCGCACGGCAGCGAGCACGGCTACAAGACCATCGGCGACATCATGCGGGCCCTCAACCCGTTCACGGGCGAGTTCTATCGCGAGGCGCTGCAGGTCAGCCGATACACGCGCGAGATGTTCTGCCTGATGGAAGGGCGCCACGTCCACCCGTCGACGCTCTATCCGGGCGGCGTCGGCACGCACGCGACCATCCAGCTGTTCACCGACTACTACACGCGCCTCATGCGGTACGTGGAGTTCATGAAGAAGGTCGTGCCGATGCACGACGACCTCTTCGACTTCATGTACGAGGCGCTGCCCGGCTACGAGGAGGTCGGACGCCGGCGCGTGCTGCTGGGCTGCTGGGGCTCGCTCAACGACCCCGAGTTCTGCGACTTCAACTACAAGAACATGACCAACTGGGGACGCAAGATGTTCGTCACCCCCGGTGTGGTCGTGGACGGCAAGCTGGTCACCAACGACCTCGTCGAGATCAACCTGGGCATCCGGATCCTGCTGGGCAGCTCGTTCTACCGGGACTGGGAGGACCAGGAGGTCTTCGTCACCCACGACCCGCTGGGCAACCCGGTCGACCAGCGCCACCCGTGGAACCAGCACACGATCCCGGCGCCGCAGAAGCGGAACTTCGACGACAAGTACTCGTGGACGATGTCGCCGCGCTGGTTCGACGGCAAGGACTTCCTGCCGCTCGACACGGGCGGCGGTCCGCTCGCGCGGCTGTGGGCGACGGCGCTGTCGGGCCTGGTCGACTGCGG
This sequence comes from uncultured Actinomycetota bacterium, assembly GCA_963727745.1. Classification (GTDB taxonomy): domain Bacteria; phylum Actinomycetota; class Actinomycetes; order Mycobacteriales; family Pseudonocardiaceae; genus Pseudonocardia. The sequence continues at coordinate 401,229 of CAVSHL010000008.1, read as the reverse complement.
GTTCGTGAAGGCGACGGGCGACAGCGTGCAGATCAACCTGCCGCGCACCGTGCTCAAGCCCGAGGTCAGCTTCGAGTGGAAGCCCCCGGTCGACAAGCAGGGCCGGCCGCTGTCCAACGCCATCGAGCGCAACCGCGCCCGCACCTACTTCCAGGCCTACTCCGCGGGCGTCGCGCTGCACTTCATCGAGAAGGCGCTGGCCGAGGTGCGCGGCGGCAACACCAAGACGTGGGAGAAGTTCATCGTCCCGGACGAGGCCATCAGCTGCGGCTTCACCGAGGCCGTGCGCGGGGTGCTCAGCCACCACATGGTGATCCGCGGCGGCAAGATCGCGAACTACCACCCGTACCCGCCGACGCCGTGGAACGGCAGCGTGCGCGACAGCTACGGCACGCCGGGCCCGTACGAGGACGCGGTGCAGAACACCCCGATCTTCGAGGAGAACACGCGGGAGAAGTTCAAGGGCATCGACATCATGCGCGCGGTCCGCAGCTTCGACCCGTGCCTGCCGTGCGGCGTGCACATGTACCTGGGCGACGGGAAGACGCTGCACAAGACGCACACGCCCGGTGGACTGAATGTCATCTGATCTGCCGCAACCGATCCTCTACGCCGAAGGCGTTCCGCGAAGCGGCCGCGCCGAAGGCGCTCGAGATGTCACAGATCCTGGAGCGGTCGCGACGAAGATCGAGGAGATGCTGGACCGGCTCGATCCCCGCGTCCGTCCCGTCGGGGAGGAGCTGGTGCGGCTCCTGATGCAGTTCTACGGGGCCGGGCTGGAGCAGGCGGTCGGCGTGGTGCGGGCGGCCGGGGGCGACAACCTGGTCCACCGGATCGCGGCGGATCCGCTGGTCGGCAGCCTGCTGGCCCTGCACGACCTGCATCCGGTACCGCTGCGCACCCGGGTGGAGCACGCCGTGTCGAGCGCCAAGCGCAAGTTGGGCAGCCACGGCGGCGACGCCGAGCTGCTCGGCATCGACGACGACGGCACCGTGCGGGTGTCGGTCCCCGGCGCCGGGTGCGGCACCGCGACCGTGCGCGACGTGATCGAGGAGGCGATAACGGCGGCGGCGCCGGACTCGGCGGGCGTCGCGTTCGTCGAACGCGTGGCCGGGCCGACGCTGCTGCAGATCGGCGTCCGCCCCTCATGACGTCGCTGCGCCGCTTCCTCGTGCAGGAGTCCGCACCGGCGGAGGTGCTGGAGCGGTGCGAGCTCTGCGCCACCCCGGTGCCGCCCGAGCACCCGCACCTGGTGCAGGTGGCCGAGCGCAGGTTGCTCTGCGCGTGCGGGCCGTGCGGGTTCCTGTTCGACAACCCCGGCGCCGGCGGTGGCGGGTACGCGCGCGTGCCCGATCGCTACCTCGTCGACCCGGAGTTCACCCTCACCGACAGCCAGTGGGATGCCCTGCAGATCCCCGTCGGCATGGCGTTCTTCCTGCACAACTCGGTGCGCGGGGCGATGGTGGCCTGCTACCCGAGCCCGGCCGGCGCAACGGAGAGCGAGCTGACGCTCGACGCGTGGGCGACCGGCATCGGCGCGAGCCCGGTCGCGTCCCAGCTGGTGCCGGACGTGGAGGCGTTGCTGGTGCGGCGGGAGCCGCGCACGTGCCTGCTCGTGCCGATCGACGCGTGCTACCGGCTCGTCGGGCTGGTCCGGCTGCACTGGCGCGGCTTCGACGGCGGCCAGGAGGCGTGGGCGGCGATCGACGAGCTGTTCGCCGAGCTGGAGTCGCGCGCCCGCCCGCTGGTGCAGTCATGACCTCACACACCCAGTGCGGTCCGCACACATGCTGCAGCATGTGTGACGACCCCACTCGGTGTGTGACGTCGGGGTGGTGCGCGCCGTGCTGACCTTCGACTGCCTCGGCGGGCGGGTTGATCGGGCTGCCGCCGGGCCGACCATCGCCCTCGATCTCCTCGTCGACGACGGGACGGGGCGGCGGGTGCACACCGTCGCGCTCCGGGTGCAGGTGCGCATCGATCCGCGGCCTCGGCTGTACTCGCCCGCGGAGACTGCACGGCTCACCGACGTGTTCGGTGAGCCCGACCGGTGGGGCGACACGCTCAACGCGTTGCAGCTGGCGATGGTGCCGGTGATGACGCCGTCGTTCGTCGGCTCGATCACCGTGCCCGTCCCGATCCCGATCACCTACGACCTCGATGTCGCCGCCACGCGCTACCTGCACGCCCTGGACGACGGCGAGATCCCGTTGACGCTGCTGTTCTCCGGGACGCTGTTCTACGCCGGCGACGACGGGGTGCAGGTCGGGCTCGTGCCTTGGCACGAGGAAGCCGCCTACCGGCTGCCGGTCGCGGTGTGGCGGGCCGCCATGGACGAGTTCTTCCCCGGTGGCGGCTGGGTGCGGCTGCGCCGCGACACCCTCGATCGGCTCGCCGCGTTCCGCTCCGCCAACACGCTGCTGACCTGGGACGACGCGGTGGAACGGCTGCTGAAGGAGGCGGGGGATGACTGAGCGGGATCGCTTCGCCGACGTCGCCGCCGTGGCCGACGCGGTGCTGTTCGAGGGCTACCTGCTCTACCCGTACCGCGCGTCGGCGCAGAAGAACCAGGTGCGCTGGCAGTGGGGGGTGCTGGTGCCGCAGGGCCACGGCGCCGACGCGGGGGAGACCTCGGCCAACCGCACCGAGTGCCTCGTCGAGCTGCCCAGGATCGATACGGCTGATCTCCACGTGCGGGTGCGCTACCTGCACCTGGAGCGCCGGACGACCGATGGGCGCTCCTTCGACGAGGGCCTGCCCCGCCACGCCGACCTGACCTGCACGCGCGCGGAGCTGCTGGCCGGAGTGGTGCTGCCGATCCACGAGCCCGCTGCGGCGTCGACGGACGAGCAGGGCGTGGCGCGGGCGCGCGAGCCGCTCACCGCGACCGCCACGATCACGGCCACCGAGCCGCCCGGCCCGTACGACGTGCTGAAGCTGCGGATCGACGTGCGCAACGACGCCGTCGTCGAGCCCGGCACGTCCCGCGACGATGCGCTGCGGTCGGCGTTGATCGGCACGCACGTGCTGCTCGCGGCCGACCCGGGTGCGTTCGTCTCGCCGACGGACCCACCGGAGTGGGCCCGCCCGTTGCTGGCCGACTGCCGCAGCGAGCACCTGTGGCCGGTGCTGGCAGGCCCCGAGGAGCGCTCCGACCTGCTGCTCTCGGCGCCGATCATCGTCGGCGATCACGCCACGATCGCCCCTGAGTCGACCATTGACCTCTTCGACGGCACCGAGAACGACGAGATCCTCACCCTGCGCACCATGGTGCTGACCGACGCCGAGAAGGCGGAGGCCCGGGCCACCGATCCGCGGGCGGCCGCGATCGTCGACGCGGTGGACGCGCTGCCGCCCGAGATCCTCGAACGGCTGCACGGTGCGATCCGAACCCTGCGACCTGTAGCGGCGCAGGTGCCCACGTTCCACACCCCGGCCGGCAGCGACGCTACGGACGTCGCGCCGCCGGGGTCCACCCCGTGGTGGGATCCCGGCGCCGACGCGTCAGTCGATCCCGAGACGGACTCGGTGCTGGTCGGGTCCAAGGCGGTGGCGAAGGGCAGCGCGGTGGTCCTGCGTCCCGGCCGCTCGTCCGACGCGCAGGACGCGTTCCTCGCCGGGATGCGCGCCACGGTGCAGGCGGTCGTGCACGACGTCGACGGCGGCGTGCACGTGGCCGTGTCGGTCGACGGCGACCCGGGCGCGGAGATGCAGCTCGCGCACGGCCGGTTCCGGTACTTCCGGCCCGAGGAGCTGGAACCGGTATGACGAGAGTGCTGGTGGCCGGGGTCGGCAACCTCCTCAAGTCCGACGACGGGTTCGGCGTGGAGGTCGCGCAGCGGCTGCGCGCCCGCGGTGGGCTGCCCGACGGCGTGGAGGTCGAGGACTTTGGCATCCGCGGCGTGCACCTGGCCTACCAGCTCCTCGACGGCTACGCGGGCCTGTTGCTGGTGGACGCCGTGCACCGCGACGGCCCGCCCGGCAGCCTCTACCGGCTGGAGCACACGCTCGCCGAGCGCGATCCCGTCGCCGTCGAGTTGGACGGCCACGACATGAGCCCCGACGTGGTGCTCGGCCTGCTGCGCGATCTCGCCGCGGCCACCGACGTCGAGCGGCCCGTGGGCCGCGTGCTCGTGCTCGGCTGCGAACCGCAGACGGTGGACGACGGGATGGGCCTGTCCGCGCCCGTCGCCGCCGCCGTCGAACCCGCACTTGCCCTCGCCGACGAGCTGGTGGCGATGTTGCTGGAGTCCCCCGTCCCGGAAGGAAGTTCCCCATGAAGACCGTCCTGCTGCTCGGTTTGGGCCTCGCGGCGGTGATCGCGGCGGGCCTCGCCGTCGCGTCCCGCGACGAGATCGACCGCTACCGCGACATCAACCGGATGTAGGAAGCGCCATGTGCCTGGGGATCCCCGGCGAGGTGATCGAGCTGATGGCCGAGCATCCCGATCTCGCCGTGGTCAGCGTGGAGGGTGTGCACCGGCCGATCAACATCGGGCTGCTGCGCGAGACCGCTGACGGACCGCTCGATCTGGCGCCCGGCGACTGGATCCTCATCCACGTCGGGTTCGCGCTCTCCAAGATCGACGAGAAGGAGGCGAAGGCGTCACTGGAGTTCGTGACCGGGACGGGCGATTCCTTCACCGACGACCTCGTGCCCAGGACCACCTGACCATGCACGAGATGTCGATCACCCAGTCGATCGTCGACACGATCGGCGCGCGGCTCGGACCGGTGCCCGTGCACCGGGTGCGGCTGGAGATCGGGAAGCTGTCAGGTGTGGTGCCCGACGCGGTCCGGTTCGCGTTCGAGCTGGTCACGAACGGGACGACGCTCGACGGCGCCGTACTGGAGATCGACGAGCCCCCCGGTGACGCGCGGTGCCGGACGTGCGGCGCCGAGTTCGCGACGGCGGAGGTGTTGCCGCTGTGCGCGTGCGGCAGCGCCGACGTCGCGGTGCTCGGCGGGCAGGAGCTGCGGATCCGCGATGTGAGCTACGGGGAGGTGGACCCATGTGCGCGACCTGCGGATGCGGCGGAGCGGGCGTCCGGGTGACGACGGCGGGGCACGGCCACGGTCACGGCCATGAGCACGACCACGGCCACGGGCACGACCACTCCCATGAGCACGCCGTGCGGACCGTCGACCTCGAAGCGGATCTCCTCGCCGCCAACGACGGGCTCGCCGCGCGCAACCGGGCCGCGCTGGCGGCGCAGGGGATCGTCGCGGTCAACCTGATGAGCTCGCCCGGCTCCGGCAAGACGACGTTGCTCGAACGGACCGTGCGCGAGCTGGCCGGCGAGCGTCCCGTCGCCGTGCTGGAGGGCGATCAGGAGACGCTGATCGATGCGGAGCGGATCAGCGCGACGGGCGTGCGGGCCGTCCAGATCAACACCGGCGCCGGCTGCCACCTCGACGCAGACATGGTGGCGTCCGGGGTGCGCGAGCTGGCCCCCGAACCGGGGTCGCTGCTGTTCGTCGAGAACGTCGGCAACCTCGTCTGCCCCGCCCTGTTCGACCTGGGGGAGCGGGCCCGGGTGGTGATCATGTCGGTGACCGAGGGGGCGGACAAACCCCTCAAGTACCCGCACATGTTCCGCACCGCCGACCTCATGCTCGTCAACAAGATCGACCTGCTGCCCTACGTCGACTTCGACGTCGCCCGCTGTGTGGAGTACGCCCGCCGGGCCCGTCCCGGGGTGCCGGTCCTGGAGCTCTCGGCCACGACGGGCGCGGGCCTCGACGGGTGGTACGACTGGCTGCGCCGGCTCAGCTGACGGCACCCGCACCTGTCTGTGCCACAGTCGAGGCCCGGGCGTCCGGGACTCCGGCGTAGTCGGGCAGGTCGACGCCGTTGATCGCGCGCTCGATCAGCTCCATGTCCCATTCGGGCTCGGCGCCCGGTTCCGCGTTCTCCGGCTGGGGGAGGAGGCTGCGCACGTGCATCCGGCCGATCTCCTGGTTGGCCTCGACGTATCCACGCATCAGCCGCTCGTAGCCCGCGAACCCGGCCTCCGGGTCCCACCCGGCGGCGGCGAGCTCTCCGGCCAGCACGTACGCGCCGACCAGCGCCAGCCCCGTGCCTCCGCCGGACATCGGCGACGAGCTGTACGCGGCGTCTCCGAGTAGCCCCACCCGCCCGTTCGACCAGCTGTCCATCACGACCTGGGCGACCTGGTCGAGGTAGAAGTCCGGGGTCTCGTCCACGTGCGCCAGGATGCGCGGGGTGAGCCAGCCAAGGCCGGCCATCTGCTCCCGGAGCAGGCGCTTCTGGGCCTCGATGTCGCGGTGGTCGACCTCGAAGTCGGCCGCGGGGAAGGACAGCATGGCCATGGCCCGCGTGTCGTCCCCGATGGGCCGCAGGCCGGCGGAGCGTCCCGACTCCGGGTCCTGGTGGTCGATCAGCCAGCGGTCGATGCCGAACTCGTTGGGCACGGAGTAGAAGGCGAGCACGAGCCCGAGGTGGCGGATGAACTGCTCGCGCGGCCCGAAGACCATGGCGCGCAGCGCCGAGTGCAGCCCGTCCGCGCCGATCACGATGTCGAAGCGCCGCCGGTCGCCGCCGGCGAAGGTCACGTCGACCCCGTCCGCGTCCTGGGTGAGCTCGGCGATCCGGTCGTCGAAGATGTACTCGACGCCGTCTCGGGTGTCGTCGTGGAGCACCTGGGACAGGTTCCCGCGCAGGATCTCGATGTCGGCGATGTACCCGTCGCCGCCGTGGTCGTCCGCGCGGAAGGTCTCCAGCACGTTCCCGTCGACGTCCACCGTGTAGGCGCCGGCGGTGTCGGTGCAGGCCGCGCGCACCGCCGTGTCCAGCCCCATGCGCTTGATGACCTCCTTGGCCACCCCGCGCGCGTCCACCGCCTGCCCGCCGGGACGCAGCCCGGGGGCCCGCTCCACCACGGTCACCTGGGCGCCTCGCCGGTGCAGCCAATGGGCCAGCGCCGGCCCCGCGATGCTCGCCCCTGCCACCAAAACCCTGGTACCGCTCGCGACCATTGCGCTGCTTCCTTCCCGGAATGCGACGACGTGGAGTCGGACCCTTGTGGTCCGCTGCCTTCTGAGCAGGTAGACCCGAGGGTCGTCAGGAACTCATCGCGGTGCGGGCACCGGATTCAGCGCTGGTCAGCCGCTGGCCACCTCTCCTGGCCCGCGTCGCTCGCTCATCGTGCAGCGGTCGTAGCGGTCCAGGAACCGGTGCAGCGCCTCGTGCATGTGCTCGAGCTCGGTGACCTGCTCGTCGAGGAACTCGCTCCCGTTCGAGGTCAGGTGGTACGTGCGCCGGGCCGGGCCGGCACCCGACGTGCACCACTCCGACTGGACGAGTCCGCGCTGCTCGAGGCCGCGCAGCGCGCGGTAGACCCCGCCCGGGTCGCTCTCCGCGTCGTGCATGGGCCGCAGGCGGGACACGAGCTCGTAGCCGTGGTCGGCACGTTCGCGCAGCAGGAGCAGCAGACATGGCTGGAGGAAGTTGCGCGGCTCGGGCACGGCCATGGAGACGCCTCCACACGAGGGTGGTGGTGGACACCCGGTAGCCCGATCGTCGCACCATGTGGCGTGGATCACAAGGTGATCGGGCGTTGGTGCAGGTCAGCGTCGCAAGGTCTCCGACGGCGACTCGCCCCAGCGCTTCCGGTAGAGCGTCGCGAAGCTCGAGAGGTGCGTGAAGCCCCAGCGTTCGGCGATGTCGGTGACCGTGACCCCGTCGGCGGGGATCGCGTCGGTGAGCGCCTCGTGGGCCCGTTCCAGCCGGCGGTTGCGCACGTGGAGCATCGGTGTGGTGCCCAGCTCGTCGTGGAAGCCCTGCTGGACGGCGCGCACGCTCATGTGCACGGCCTTGGCGATGTCGGCCATGGTGATGCGCTCGGCCAGGTGGTCGTCGATGAACGCGAGCGCCTCGCGCACGACGCGCCGCCCGGCCTGGTCCGTCGGCAGCACCAGCTGGGCGTGGTAGTTCGACGGCTGCAGCAGGAGCAGCGTGCTGATCAGCAGCTCCTCCAGCTGCCCGATGCCCTGCCCCCGGTGCACCAGTGAGTCGGCGTAGAAGACCTCGGTGTGCAGGAGGTGGATCGCGCCGCTCCAGCGCATGGCGGCGTCCGTGGTCAGGTCCATCTCGGGCTCGAACACGACCGGACGGGCCAGGCCGGCCCCGAGCATCCGGGTCAGGTGCCGGTTGAGCGGGTCCTCCTCCACACGCAGCACCAGCTGCGGTGAGTCGTAGCCGAACTCCATCCGCAGCGGCGTGCCGGGGCTGGTGACGACCGCCCGGAGCGGACTGGCCTCGAACTCGTGCTCGGCGTCGGTGCAGCGGGCCCGGCCGTTGGTCGGCATGTGCACGGCGAAGTAGTGCCCCATCGCAGGCACGTCGACGGTCGCGGCCACTCCGAGATCCAGGTGCAGCAGGCTCACCGCCCGCAGCCGGACGCCGTGCATGCAGGCCGCGAACCGGTGGGCCTCGATCTCCCCGACGGTGAGGGTGGCGGGGGAGAGCGCGTTGCCGATCAGGTTCGCGGCCTCGTCAGGCGACTCGGTGTAGAAGATCTCGTGATCGGCGAGCGCCGGGGGCACTCCGCGCGCGGGGATGCGCCGCCGCACTGGCGGGACGGTGCGGCGGGTGTCGATGAAGCCGAGCTTCGCGAGCCGGGACACAGCGTCGACCAGTGTGGCTCCCGTTGTCCGCGTTGGCTAGCTGATCCGTAGGCACCTGCGAAAGTCCTGCGGCTGCGTTGTGCGCATCCCGGCTACCAGGTCTGCGCGATCCCGTCAGCGGCTGCGCCTCGGTGATAGGCGGCAGTCGCGGGATCTGGTTCGCTGTGGTCCAGGTCACGCCCGTTCGGCACGGCACAGGGAGGCTCATGACAGGCGTCCTGAGCGTCGAGCGCCGGCGGTTCACCGTGACCGGGGTCGTCCAGGGCGTCGGCTTCCGGCCGTTCGTGCACCGGATCGCGACGGAGCTCGGGCTCGCCGGGCTCGTCGGGAACGACTCGGCCGCGGTCTTCGTCGAGGTGCAGGGCCCGCCGGGCGCGCTGGTCGAGTTCACGCGCCGGCTCACCGCCGAGGCGCCGCCGCTGGCGGCGATCGCGTCGGTGTCCGCCGCCGACCTGCCGGTGGCCGACGACCGCGGTTTCGTCATCGTCGCCAGCCGGACGGCGGGTGGGCGCACCCCGATCCCGCCCGACGTCGCGGTGTGCGCCGACTGCGTCCGGGAGCTGTTCGATCCCGCCGACCGTCGCTACCGGCACCCGTTCATCACCTGCACCAACTGCGGCCCGCGGTTCACGATCGTCACCGACCTGCCCTACGACCGACCCGCCACCACGATGGCGGGCTTCCCGATGTGCGACGCCTGCGCCGCCGAGTACGCCGATCCCGCCGACCGCCGCTTCCACGCCCAGCCGATCGCCTGCCCGGACTGCGGGCCGCGGCTGTGGTTCGCGATCGGCGGCGCGCGCGTCGACGACGCTCCGGTCGCGGCGACCCGGCGCGCGCTGGCCGCCGGGCTGGTCGTCGCGATCAAGGGCATCGGCGGCTACCACCTCGCCTGCACCGCCGCCGACGACGCGGCCGTCGCGCTGCTGCGCTCCCGCAAGGCCCGCGGTGGCAAGCCGTTCGCCGTGATGGTGCGCGACCTCGACGCCGCCCGACAGCTCGTCCACGTCGACGACGCCGAGGCCGCGGTGCTCACCTCCCCGGCCCGGCCGGTCGTGCTGCTGCGGCGGCGGGCCGGCGCCGCGGTCGCGCAGGACGTTGCCCCCGGCAGCCCGCACCTCGGCGTGCTGCTGCCGTACTCGCCGACCCACCACCTGCTGTTCGACGGGCCGGACGCACCGCGCGTCATCGTCCTGACCAGCGCGAATCTGTCCGACGAGCCCATCTGCTTCACCGATGACGACGAGCGGCAGCGGCTGCCGGCGCTCGCCGACGCCGTGCTCACCCACGACCGGCCGATCCACGTGCCGTGCGACGACTCGGTGGTTCGCGTGGTGGACCAGCGCGAGCTGCCGATCCGCCGCTCCCGTGGCTACGCGCCATTGCCCGTCGACCTCGGTCGCGACGTCGCGTCCGTCCTCGCGGTCGGCGGCGAGCTGAAGAACACGTTCTGCCTGACCACGGGCCGGCGCGCCTACCTGTCGGCGCACGTCGGCGACATGGGCACGCTCGAGACCCTGCGGGCGTTCGAGCGCTCGGTCGGCCAGCTCGGCGCGATCACGGCCACCACCCCGGCGCGGCTCGCCGCCGACCTGCATCCGGCCTACCTGACCCGCGCCTGGGCCGAGCGGCGTGCGGGCGAGCGGCCGCTCGATCTCGTGCAGCACCACCACGCGCACGTCGTCGCCCTGCTGGCCGAGCACGGGCGGCTCGGTGAGCCGATCGTCGGCGTCGCCTACGACGGCACCGGGTACGGCACCGATGAGGCCGTCTGGGGTGGCGAGATCCTGCTGCTGGGCACGGCGAGCCACCGGTTCGACCGGGTGGCGCACCTGGCCCCGGTGCCGCTCGTCGGCGGCGACCTGGCTGTGCGCAACCCGTGGCGGATGGCGCTCGCGCACCTGCACGCGGCCGGCATCGGGTGGGACCCGGACCTGCCGCCCGTCGCGGCTGCCGGCGACGCGCAGCGGCGGCTGCTCGCGTCCCAGCTCGGCACGGGCCGCGGCGCCGTCGCCTGCACCAGCATGGGCAGGCTGTTCGACGCCGTCTCGTCGCTGCTGGGGATCCGGCACCGGATCGGCTACGAGGGGCAGGCGGCGATCGAGCTGGAGCTGCTCGTGTCCGGGCCCGCGTACCGGCTTCCTGCGTTTGCCGAGGCGCTCGACCCAGCGCCGGTCCTGGCCGGGCTGGTCGCCGGGTTCCGCGCCGGCGTACCGGTCGGGGAGCTCGCCGGCGGGTTCCACGAGGCCGTCGCCGACGCCACCGCGGCCGCCGTCGAACAGACCGCAGGGGCGGTTCGGCTCGCCGGGCTCACCGGCGGGGTGTTCCAGAACGTGCTGCTGCTGCGGCTGGTGCGGCAGCGGTTGCAGGAGCGTGGGTTCGAGGTGCTCACCCACCACCTCGTCCCGCCGAACGACGGTGGCCTGGCGCTCGGCCAGGCCGCGGTGTCCGCGCTGCGCGCAGAGGAGGCTGAAGGATGACTGCAGTCGAGTCGGGTGTGGCGATGAGTGCCGAGCTGGCCGCCGATCTCGCTGCCGCGTCGCTGACGCTGGCCCGTCGCTTCGCCGCCGGCGCGACGATGTGGTGCCTGGCCCCGCAGTGGGAGCCGCACGCGCAGCACGTCGCCGTCGAGTTCGTGCACCCGGTGATCGTCGGGAAGAAGGCGCTGCCTGCCGTCGCGCTCAGCGGCCCCGACCTGGTGTCGACGGTGCGGATGTCCGTCCGGCCCGGCGACATCGTGCTGGCCGTCGCTGCGGCCGCCGAACCCGCGGTGGCGTCGGTGATGCGCCGCGCCCCGGCGTGGGGCGCCACCACGGTCTGGATCGGCAACGGCGAGCGGCCGCAGGCGGGCGCCGCCGACCACGTCCTGTGGCTCGACGATCCCGATCCGCGCCTGCCCGCCACGGGCGGGTTCGTGCTGCTCTACCACCTGCTGTGGGAGCTCACGCACGTCTGCTTCGAGCATCCGGGGCTGCTCACGGAACCGTCGGAATGCACGGACGACGTGTGCATCACCTGCAGCGACGAGGGTCGGCTCGGCGAGGTCGTGACGCCGGGCGATCCGGCCCGGGTGCGGACCGCGCAGGGCATCGAGGAGGTCTCGACCGCGCTGGTCGACGCCGTCGCCGCCGGTGACCTGCTCCTCGTCCATGCCGGGATGGCGATCACGAAGCTGGGGGAGGCATGACCGGGTTCCTCTATCCCTTCCTCGACGCGGAGGAGCGCGACCAGGACTCGCTGCTCACCGATCTCGCGGGATCCGCCCGTGCGAAGGCGACGGAGAGCGCCGCGCTGCGGGCCGCCACCCTGGCGGCGTCCGCGGACCTGGTCGCCACGGCGGCGGCGGAGATGGCGCGCCGGTTCATCGCAGGTGGGCGCCTGTTCGCCTTCGGTAACGGCGGCAGCTCCACCGACTCCGCGACGCTCGCCGGCCTGTTCGCGCACCCGCCGCTGCACGCGCCGTTGCCGGCCTGGTCGCTGACCGCAGACCAGGCGATCCTCACCGCGCTGGGCAACGACGTCGGGTTCGAGCTGGTGTTCGCCCGCCAGCTGATCGCCCGCGGCGGCAGCCACGACATCGCCGTGGCGATGTCCACCAGCGGTAGCTCGAAGGACCTGACCGCGGCGTTCCGCGAGGCGCGAAAGCAGGGCATGTACACGGTCGGGTTCGCCGGCTACGACGGTGGCGAGTTCGCCACCAGCGCGGACGTCGACGTCTGCTTCGTCGTCAGGTCCCAGAGCGTGCACCGCATCCAGGAGGCGCAGGCGCTCCTGGGCTACGAGCTGTGGGCGGCCGTCCAGAGCGAGATGGAGGACCAGTGCGCAGCGACTACCTGAGTTCGGGGCCGAGCTTCGCCGAGGGTGAGGTCATCGAGCGCATCGAGGCGTTCCGCCGACGCCGTCCGCGGCTGCGCGAGGAGATCGTCACGCTCGCCCACGGAGCCGGCGGGAAGTCGTCGGCCGCGCTGGTCGACGCGGTGTTCGTCGAGGCGTTCCGCAACGAGCAGCTGGAGGACCTCGGCGACGGTGCGGTGCTCACCTTGCCCTCGGGGGAGCGGCTGGCCTTCTCCACCGACTCGTTCGTGGTGCAGCCGCTGCGCTTCCCCGGCGGTTCGATCGGCCACCTCGCCGTCCACGGCACGGTCAACGACCTCGCGATGTCGGGCGCGGTGCCGCAGTGGCTCTCCGCGGCGTTCGTGCTGGAGGAGGGCTTCCCCATCGCGGAGCTGAAGGAGATCGTCGCCGACATGGCGGCGGCCGCCGCGGCCGCGGGGGTGCAGATCGTCACCGGCGACACGAAGGTCGTGCCCAAGGGTGCCGCCGACGGCCTGTTCGTCACGACGGCGGGGGTCGGGGTGATCCCGGCCGGGCGGGCGTTCCCCGCGGTGCGGCCTGGCGATCGCCTGATCATCTCGGGCACCATGGGCGACCACGGGATGGCCGTCATGCTGGCCCGCGGCGACCTCGCCATCGAGGCCGACATCGCGTCGGACACCGCGTCGGTCAGCGGCATGGTGGAGGCGCTGCTGGCCGCGGCCCCGGCCACCCGGTGGCTGCGCGACCCGACCCGCGGCGGCGTCGGCACCGTCTGCAACGAGCTGGCCCAGGCCACGGAGCTGGGCGTCGTGCTCGACGAGCTGTCGCTGCCCGTGCGCCCCGTCGTCAACGGGGCGTGCGAGATGTTGGGCATCGACCCGCTCTACGTCGCCAACGAGGGCAAGTTCCTCGCCGTCGTCGCAGCGGAGGAGACCGACGCCGCGCTCGCCGCGCTGCGGGCGCACCCGCTCGGCGCCGAGGCCGCCGTCGTCGGCGAGATCGTCGCCGAACCTGCCGCCACCGTGGTGCTGCGCACCGGGTTCGGCGGTACCCGCATCGTCGACATGCTGGTCGGCGACCCGCTGCCGAGAATCTGTTAGGGGACATCGCCATGTGTCTGGGGATCCCAGGACGGATCGTCGAGATCACCGACGCCGTCGAGTGCCTGGCCAAGGTCGACGTCAGCGGCGTCACACGCACGATCAGCGTGCGGCTGCTGGAGGACGAGATGCCCGGCCCCGACGACTGGGTGCTCGTCCACGTCGGCTTCGCGATGGCGCGGATCGACGAGACGGAAGCGCTGCTGACGCTGGCTGCCATGCAGAAGCTCGGCAGCGCCTACACCGAGGAACTGGCTGCGTTCGAGGGGACGTCAACATGAGGTTCGTCGACGAGTTCCGCGACCCGGCCGCCGCGCGCTCGCTGCTGGGGGCCATCGAGAAGCTGGCGGCCGGGGATCGGCACTTCAAGTTCATGGAGGTGTGCGGCGGCCACACCCACACCATCTACCGGCACGGCCTCGAACACGTGTTGCCCGCCAACGTCGAGCTGGTGCACGGGCCCGGCTGCCCGGTGTGCGTGATCCCGATGGGCCGCGTCGACGACGCGATGTGGCTCGCCGAGCAGGACGACGTGATCTTCACGTGCTTCGGCGACATGATGCGGGTGCCCGGCAGTCGTGGCAGCCTGCTGGAGGCCAAGGCCCGCGGCGCGGACGTCCGGTTCGTCTACTCGCCGCTCGACGCGTTGAAGCTGGCGATCGACAACCCGTCGAAGCAGGTGGTGTTCTTCGCGCTCGGGTTCGAGACCACCGCCCCGTCGACGGCGGTGACGTTGCTGCGCGCCCGGCAGCAGGGGATCACCAACTTCTCGGTGTTCTGCAACCACGTGACGATCGTGCCGCCGCTCAAGGCCATCCTCGAGTCGCCCGATCTGCGCCTGGACGGGTTCCTCGGCCCCGGCCACGTCTCCACGGTCGTCGGCAACCAGCCCTACCGCTTCGTGCCGGAGGTGTACGGGCTGCCGATCGTGGTGGCGGGGTTCGAGCCGCTCGACATCCTGGCGTCGGTCGCGATGCTGCTGCAGCAGATCCGCGAGGGCCGCTGCGAGGTGGAGAACCAGTACTCCCGCGTCGTCCGCGACGAGGGCAACCCGGCCGCGCTGAAGCTGCTGGCGCAGGTGTTCGAGCTGCGCCCGCACTTCGAGTGGCGTGGGCTCGGGTTCATCTCGCAGAGCGCGTTGAAGCTGAACGCCGACTACGCCGCGTTCGACGCCGAGCTGCGGTTCGCCATGCCCGGGGTGCGGGTGGCCGACCCCAAGGCGTGCCAGTGCGGCGAGGTGCTCAAGGGCGTGCTGAAGCCGTGGGAGTGCAAGGTCTTCGGCACCGCCTGCACGCCGGAGACCCCGATCGGGACCTGCATGGTCTCGCCGGAAGGCGCCTGCGCGGCCTACTACAACTTCGGCCGGATGCACCGGGATGCGGCACAGCTCGTCGGCCGGGGCTGACCTCTTCGCCCGCTACGCCCACGCACCCAACGCGCTGGGGTTCTGCGGGCCGTCGTCGGGCATCGGCACGACCGAGCCGGAGATCCGCGCGGCCGCCCGGCGGTTCTCCGGCGCCTGGCCGTACCTGCAGGTGCTGGCCCGGCTCACCGGCGTCGACGACCCGCTCGACGCCGGTCTCGTCGAGGCGTACTGGCTGGGCCGCGACCTCGGCGTCGACACGGCGGAGTTCGGCCGCGAGCTGCTCGCCGTGATCGGTCCGCAGGCGGGGCACTACTGGACCCACCTCACCTCGGAGCTCCTCGCCACCGGCGCCCCGGACCACGGGTTCCACGTCTTCGGTGTGTACCCGTGGTCGAGGCTGCTGGGGCGGGCCACCGAACCCCTGCACGTGCTGGACAGCTGCCGGATCCGCTGGGGAACGGTGGTGGAGGTCGCGCGTGAGTCGGTCACCGTCGAGGTGGCCCACCTGACGTGGGACGGCCGGGCGCTGGGACTGGGGGAGCCGGTGGTCGAGGTGTTGCAGCAAAGCCACTTTCACGCACGATTCCTGCATGAAAGTGGCTTTGCTGCAATGACTCCGGCCGTGGGGGAGCTCGTGGCACTGCACTGGGACCGCTTCTGCGAGGTGCTCACCCCCGAGCAGGCCGCTGATCTCGAGCGCAGCACCCTGCGTGAGCTGGCGGCGACGAACCTCAGGCTGGGGGCCGAAAGGCCCGGCGAGTTGGCCATCTGAACAGGGTGAGTTGGCGATCCGAGCAGACCGACGAGCCGGGTCGCACTGCTCGCTGGGCCAACTCGCCCTGTCGGGACGGCCAACTCGCGGGCACGGGGCAGTTCGGGAAGCGGATCAGGCCAGGCCCGGCTGGCGCTCCTTGACCTGGGCCTGCGGCTCCCGCACTGCCCGCAGCTCGTCGCGGACCAGCGTGATCGCGGGGCGCGGGTCGCGCAGCGAGAGCACGCCGGTGTCGCGAACTCCGCGCCAGCTGGCCAGCACCTTGGGTAGGGCGCGGGGCTCGCTGCGGATCTGGTGCCAGGCGGCGAGCAGGTCGGGGTGCATGACGACCTTGCGGCCCGCCCGGGGTGTCGGCATGGTCGCGAGCGGCAGCCCGGCCAGTGCGGCGTAGGTGCGCCACGGGCCGTCGGCGCCGCAGGCCTGGGAGAGCCCGTAGTTCGCGGGCAGCCGCACGTTGATCTCGATGAGGTACAGCTCGCCGGTGCCGGCGTGCCGTTTCGCCTCGCAGCTGGACAGGCCGTGGAAGTCGACGTGGTCGAGCAGCCGCCGGTTCAGCGCGAGCATCTCGGGCACGTCCGCGGACTCCAGCAGTGATCCGGTGCCGTAGTCGGGCGGCCACTGGCGCACCTTGCGGCGGCCGTACTCCAGTAGGTAGCCGCGGTCGCGGTCGCGGATGGTCACCGCGCCCTCCAGCGCCGATTCCGGGCCCGGCACCAGCTCGGTGACGACGAGCTCGAGGTGATGGTCGAGCAGGGCGCCCGCCGCGGCGTCGAGCTCAGCGGGCGAGTCGACCCGTACGGTGCCCACACCGACCGCGGTCTTGGCGATGTGGCCCAGCGTCGGCTTCACGATGCACGGGTACGCGACCTCGCCGCGGACGTGATCGAGGGTCGATCGGGACGCCACGTGCCACATGCCCGGGGTGCGGACGCCGGCTTCCCGCGCGGCGCGGTACAGCTCGAACTTGTTCATGAGCGCGAGGTGGACGCCGTCCTTGGACTCGAACGTCCACAACGACGACGGCAGCTCCGCGCGGTTGCGGGCCAGCCACTCGGTGGCCGCGTCGGACCCGGAGAGAACGACCCCGCCGCCCTTGTCGGCCAGCGCCCACAGCTCGTCGGCCCACACGTCGGGGCGATCGGCGATCGACGGCATGACCCGCCCCTGCACACCACGGGAGGCGAGCACGTAGGCGTAGCGCTCGTCGGTGAGGGCGTGGACCTCGATCCCGCGCCGGACGAGCCGCCGGGCGATCGTGAGAGCGCCGTCGTTCGGGTGGGCGAGGACCAGCCGCGGCAGGAAGGCCGGAAACGACGTCGGAATGTTCACGAGCGATCCCGAGAACCGTTGTTCAGCACCCGCTCATGCTCGCGGGCCGAACTTGGAGGATTCTCAGATCAGCGGGTCGTACGGTAAGCGGACGGCAATTTCTCGAGAGTGGACCTGCTGGTCAGCGCCCGAAGGTGAAGCCCACGTCGACACCCGGCGAAGATCGCGTCGAGATCACTGTCTCCGCCCTTGAAAGGGCCGAACCAGTGACCTGAACGCGATCATGACCTGCGGGCCCCGGTGATCAACGAACCTTGCGGGCGCGACGGCCGGCGATGATCGAGCGCACCTGGGCCAGCGCGGGGGCCGGGTCCCGCCAGGACCATGCCGCGGTGTCACGGACGCCGCGCCAGCTGCGCAGCACGGCCGCGGGCGTGGTCTCCCGGCGCCGGATGCGGGCGACGGCCGCCTGCAGGTCCTTCTGCGGCAGCATCACCTTCCGGCCCTGCACCGGCTCGGGTTGCCGGCCGAGCGGCAGCCCCGTCAGTGCCGCGTACAGCCGCCACGCGCCGTCGGTGCCGGCCGCCTCGGCGAGCCCGAAGCTCGCCGGCACCCGCACGTTGATCTCGATGAGGTACAGCTCGCCGGTGCCGGAGTGGCGCTTGGTCTCGCACGCCGAGATGCCGACGTAACCGGTTTGGTCGAGCAGTTGCCGGTTCATCTTCAGCGTCTCGGGGACGTCCGCCGACTCCAGGAGCGACCCGACGCCGTAGTCGAGCGGCCACTGCCGCACCTTGTGCCGCCCGTACTCCAGCGCGTACTCGCCGTCGGGGGTGCGGACCGCGACCGAGCCTTCCAGCGCCGTCTCCGGTCCGGGTACCAGCTCGGTGAGCAGGAACGGGATGTCGTTGGCGAGCAGCGGGGCCGTCGCGGCCGCCAGCTCGGCGCGGGACGCGACGGCGGCGGTGCCGATGCCCAGGAGCTGCTTGGCGACGTGGCCCATCGTCGGCTTCACCACACACGGGAACGTGACCGTGTCGAGGTGCATCGCCAGCTCGTCGACGGTGGCGACGTGCACCATCCACGGCGCGCGGACGCCGGCCTCGTTCGCCGTCCGGTAGAGGATCTGCTTGTCCATGAGGTCGACGTGCACGCGATCGGCGGACTCGAAGGTGCGCAGCGTGGGCAGCAGCCGGTCCCGGTGGGTGGTGATCCATTCCGAGGCGGCGTCGGACCCGCACAGCACCGCGGCCGCCCCGATCCCGTTCAGCTCGTCGAGCCATTCCTGGGTGTGGGTGCGGATGTCGGGCATGACGCGGCCGTGCACGCCGCGCGACGCGAGCACGTAGCGGTACTCGGGGGTGGCGAGCAGGTGCACCTCGACCCCGCGCCGCACGAGTGCCCTGGCCGCGGTGAGGCAGCCGTCGTTGGGGTGGCAGAACACTGCCGGGGGTGGCATCGGTCCTCGCTCTCGCCGGGCGCCTGGATGGGGAGCGAGCGCCTGCGCGACCATCGTCCAGACTGGTTCTTGGAGGTTTCTTGGAGGGGATAGCCGCTGGTCACGACGGTGCTGGTAGCCGTCATGATGAGCGGGTGAACCCCGCGGACCAGCCACGCGTGCTCGTCGTCGAGGACGACGACGAGCTGCGCGGCATGCTGGTGGAGCTGCTCACCCAGGAGTCCTACGAGGTCGAGACGGCCGCCGACGGGCAGCGCGGCCTGCACCTGGGCCTCACGCGCCACTACGACGTGCTGGTGCTCGACCGCCGGCTGCCCGCGATCGAGGGCCTGGACGTGATGATGCGGCTGCGCCGGCGCGGCATCGGCACCCCGGTGCTGGTGCTCTCCGCGGCGGCGACGGCGTCGGACCGGGTGACCGGGCTGGACGCAGGCGCCGAGGACTACCTCACCAAGCCGTTCGACGTGGAGGAGCTGCTGGCGCGGCTACGGGCGCTGCGCCGGCGCCATCTCGACACCGCGCGCGTGCTGCCGGTGGGCGCGGCCCGGCTTGACCTCGACGCGCGGGAGTTCGTGCCCGCGGCCGGTGGCTCGCCGGTGGCGCTGTCGGAGCGGGAGTGCGAGCTGCTGGCCACGCTCGCCGCGCGGCCGGGGCAGGTGTTCAGCCGGGAGGACCTGTTGTTCTCGGTGTTCACGGAGGCAGAGAACACCGTCGTCGTCGACACGTACGTGCACTACCTGCGCCGCAAGCTGGGCCGGGCGGTCGTGGAGACGGTGCGCGGGCGCGGATACCGGCTCGGTCGCGGTGACCGCACGTGAGATCCACGCTGCTGGTGCGTCGGGCTGCGCGCCGGCTCGGCCTGCAGGCCGCGCTGCTCGGTGCGGGCGTGGTGGTGCTGCTGTCGGCCGCCGCCGTGATGGTCGTGGTGCAGGGTCAGCACCGGGCGGCGGTCGACGAGCTGCACGTGGCCGCGATCCGGGCCGACGACATCGACGATCCGCCGGCGTGGACCACCCTGGCCATCCACGGGCCGCCCGGCGACCGCAGGGCCGGTGTCGATCCGGCCCTGCCGGCCGGTCTGCCCGATCTCGCCGCGATGGCGCGGGTCGAGGCGGGTGGACCGGCGGAGCTCGTCGAGCTGCACATCGACGGGACGGACTACCTGGTGGAGACGCTCCACCAGAAGACCGGCCTCACGGTGCAGGCCGTGCTGGACCTCACGCCCAACCACACCGCCCGCGACCAGCTCATCGACGCGTTGCTGATCAGCGGGGTACTGGCACTGGTGCTCACCGCGCTGGTCGGCACGTGGCTGGGCCGCCGGGCGCTCGGTCCGCTGTCGACCACCCTAGAGATCCAGCGCCGTTTCGTCGCCGACGCGAGCCACGAGCTGCGCACCCCGGTCACGCTGCTGCACACCCGCGCCCAGCTGCTGCGGCGCAAGCTGCGCCGCGCCGAGCCCGAGCCGGCCGAGATCGACGATCTCGACGCGCTCGTGGCCGACAGCGGGCGGCTGGCCGACATCCTCGACGAGCTGTTGCTCGCAGCCGACCCGGGCGTCGAGCGCGTCCCGCAACCGATCGAACTGGCCGGTCTCGCCCGTGACGTCGTCGCCTCGGCTGCTGCGCACGCCGCCGACCGGCAGGTCACGCTCACCGGTCCCGCGCCCGACTCGCCCGCTGTCGCGGTCGCCGGGCTGCCGGTGGCGCTGCGGAGAGCGGTGACCGCGCTCGTCGACAACGCCGTCCGGCACGCGACGGGTCGCGTCACCGTCAGCGTCGACGCGGAGGGCCGCAGCGCCCACGTCGACGTCGTCGACGACGGGCCGGGGATCGACCCGGAGCTGGCGCCGCGGATGTTCGACCGCTTCGCCACCGGCCGCGACGGGGCCGGCCCCGGCCGTCGCCGGTACGGGATCGGGTTGTCGCTGGTCAACGAGATCGTCGCGGCGCACGACGGGCAGGTGGAGGTGCTGCACCGCGACGTGCCCGGCGCGGCACTGCGGATCACCCTGCCGATCGCGCGCCGTGCCCTCCTGCGACCGGTGCGGCGCGCGTCGAGTGGGTGATCGGGGTTTGGACGATCCCGGGCCGGGCAATCGACAGGTGTCGCAAGTGGACCGTGTACCCGAAGGGAAGCACTGGATGGCCTTCCGGGCTTCGGACGTGGATCGGCGCACCGTCGGGGTCGAGGAGGAGTTCCTGCTCGTGGACCCGGAGAGCGGCCGGGCGCGCGCGATCGGCGCAGCCGTCCTGATGGCCGGCGCCGACGACGAGGAACTGTCCGGCGAGCTGCAGGCGGAGCAGCTCGAGACCGGCACCAGGCCCTGTCACGACCTGGAGGCACTGGGGGCCGAGCTGCGCCGGACCCGGGCCACCGCCCGCGCGGCGGCGCGCGCCGTCGGGGTCGAACCGGTGGCGCTGGCCACCTCCCCGATCCCGGTGGAGCCGACGACGTCACCGGGCAAGCGCTACCGGCGCATGATCGAGCGCTTCGGCCTGACCGGTGCCGAGCAGCTGACCTGCGGGTGCCACGTGCACGTCGCGGTCGACTCCGACGAGGAGGGCGTCGCGGTGCTCGACCGGATCCGGCCGTGGCTCGCCCCGCTCCTCGCCGTCTCGGCGAACTCGCCGTTCTGGAACGGGACCGACTCCGGCTACTGCAGCTACCGCAGTCAGGTCTGGGGCCGCTGGCCGTCGTCGGGGCCGACGGGGGTGTTCGGGTCGGCGGCCGGCTACGCGGCGGTCACCGAGGCGATGCTGGCCACGAAGACGGTCCTGGACGACGGCATGATCTACTTCGATGCCCGGCTCTCCCGGCGGCACCCCACTGTCGAGGTGCGCATCGCCGACGTCTGCCGCGAACCCGACGACGCCGTGCTGGTCGCGGCGCTGGTACGGGCGCTGGTCGACACCGCGGCCGGCGAGTGGCAGCGGGACGTCGCACCCGATCCGGTGCCCGTGGAGGTGCTCCGGCTCGCGGCTTGGCGAGCGGGACGCTCCGGGATCGAGTCGACCCTCGTCGATCCGCGGTCGTGGACGCCGGCCCCGGCCGCTGAGGTCCTCCACGCGCTCGTCGACCACGTCGGTGAGGCACTGCGCGCGAACGGCGATCGGGACGTGGTCACGGAGCTGCTCGACGCGGTGCTCGCGCGCGGCACCGGTGCCGCGCGCCAGCTCGCCGTGTTCGGCCGCGACGGCGACCTCCACGCCGTGGTGCGGGATGCGATCGCGCAGGACGAGTGACCGGCAGGGTCTTGCCGCGTGGGCGCGCCGAGGTGGCGTCGATCAAGGGCAGAAGGTCGTTCCACAAGATCGAAGAGCGACCTTTTGCCCTTGATCAACATCAACTCCCGGCGGCCGATCAGGTAACGCGGTGGCAGTTCGACCGTGGTCGAGGTTAACTGCGTTCGAACGGGCCGGTGGCAGATCGTGAGGACGTCGTCACGCGCCGGTCCGGTATTCGGAGCGAGGTCGTTCGTGCGGAACTCGGCAGGCACCACGGCATGACCACGCCGCGCCGGAACCCGGCAGAGGTCGTCGACGCCGTCGTCATCGGGGGTGGCCACCACGGGCTGGTCGCCGCGTCCGTGCTCGCCGACGCCGGCTGGGACGTCCTCGTGCTGGAGGCCGAGGACGAGGTCGGCGGGGCGGTGCGCTCGACGACGCGGCACCCCGGTTTCGTCGCCGACCGGTTCAGTGCCTTCTACCCGCTCGCCGCGGCGGCGCCGGCGCTGCGGGCGCTGGAGCTCGAACGGCACGGGTTGCGCTGGTCGCACGCGCCCGCGGTGCTGGCCCACCCGATCGCACCCGACTCGGCGGAGGCCGCCGTCCTGCACCGCGATCCGCTGGAGACGGCCGCGGGTCTCGACCGTGCGCATCCCGGCGACGGGCAGGCGTGGCTGGAGCTGTACGAGCGGTGGCTGCGGATCGAGGACTCCTTCCTGGCCACGCTCTTCTCGGCGTTCCCTCCGGTGCGCGGCCCGCTGGCGCTGCTGCGGCGCATCGGCACGGCCGAAGCGCTGCGCCTGGCCCGGTTCGCCATGCTGCCCGCGACGCGCATGGGGGAGGAGCTGTTCGGCGGCGAGGCTGCGCGGATGCTGCTGGCCGGCAACACCGCGCACGCCGACGCGCCGCTCACCGCCCCGGTCAGCGGCGTCTACGGCTGGATGCTCGCGATGCTCGGCCAGCACCACGGCTTCCCGGTGCCGGTCGGGGGCGCGGGCGAGCTGTCGGCGGCACTGGCCCGCCGCGCCCGGGCGGCCGGGGTCACGATCCGCACCGGGGCACCGGTGGCGCGGATCGTCGTGCGCGGCGGCCGTGCCGTCGCCGTCGACACCGAGGGCGGCGCGCGCATCCGGGTCCGGCGCGCCGTCGTGGCCGACGTGTCCGCCCCCGCGCTGTACTCGCGGCTGTTGCCGCACGACGCGGTCCCCGCCCGCATCCATGACGACCTGTTGCGCTTCACCTGGGACACCCCGGTCGTCAAGATCGACTGGGCGCTGCGCGAGCCGATCCCGTGGCGGGCGAAGGGCGTGTCCACGGCCGGCACCGTGCACGTCGGAGCAGACGTCGCGGGCCTGGTGCGGTGGAACGCCGACCTCGACACCGACGTGCTGCCGCAGTCGCCGTTCCTGCTGATCGGGCAGATGACGACCGCCGACCCCACCCGTTCCCCCGCCGGCACGGAGTCGGCGTGGAGCTACACCCACATGCCGCGCGGCGCGACGGGCGCCGAACGGGCCGACGAGCTGGCGCGGCGCGCGGAGGCCGTCGTCGAGGCGTACGCACCCGGCTTCCGCGACCGCATCCTGCACCGGTTCGTGGCCCGCCCCGACGACCTGGAGCGCGCCGACGCCAACCTCGGCCAGGGCGCCGTCAACGGCGGCACCGCCCAGCTGTTCCAGCAGTTAGTCTTCCGTCCTGTGCCCGGGCTGGGCCGGGCGGAGACCCCGGTCGAGAACGTCTACCTCGGCAGTGCGGCCGCCCACCCGGGCGGTGGCGTCCACGGCGTCTGCGGGCTGCTCGCCGCGCGGGCGGCGCTGACCGATCACGGATGGGGCGGCGGCGTGAAGCGCCGGCTCACCTCGGCGGCGCTCACGGTCGTGCACGGCCGCTGATCACGCATTCGCTGCGCTGATCGGACGAGCACGGCCCCGCCACACGGCGGCAGCTGAACCGGCGCTCAGCTGTTTCCGGGTGTCCGCCGAATGTGTTTCCGCGCGGCGGGGTACTCCACGCGTCATGCATTCAGACCGCACCGCGATTCTGTCGCCGCACGGCATTCCCGGCCCCGCCGACCAGGGCCTGCGGTGACGGAGACGACGGCCGACGGCCGGGTGTCCGCGGACTGGTGGCCGGAACCAGGCACGCCGGAAGCGCGGGCCGACGCCGTCGCCGAGCTGCGCGAGAGCCTGACCGAGCTGCTGCGCACCCTCCTGCGGACGACCGTCGGGGTGGGGCTCGAGCAGGTGCAGCGGCTAGCAGGCTCGTTCGACGCCCTGACCAGTGTGAAGGATTCTGCCCTCGGTGCGGTGGTCGGTGGGCTGTGCGCTGGAGCCGCCGGGAAGAACCCGATCTGGGGCGCGTTCCGCGGCGCGGTCGCCGCCATGAGCACGGGCACGCGCGTGGCACTGCTGCTCGCGCTCGTGCTGGCGATCGTGCTCCTGCCCGTGACGGTCGTTCTGCTCCTCATCGCGATCATCGTCGCGGTGATCGTCGTGGTCGTTCGGGAGTGATCGCGAAGGGTGATCGTCGGCGGCTACGCCATCCGCGCAGTTCCGGCAGGGCCGATCGGAAACGATGTTGCTACGGATCGTGGGAGCGGGACCGCCGAACAGGCGAACATTCCTGTACGTCGCTTGTGGACGTGTCGCGCAATGCGCCACGGGGTAGGTCGAACTGAGCCGGTTCGGTCGGAGTCGAGATCTTTTCGAGTCTGGGTTTCCCCGGAGCCGGAACACCATATGGAGGCGAAATGAAATGCGGTGCACGGGTGGCACTCGGAGTGGCCGGGGGGTACTTCCTAGGGCGCACCAAGAAGATGAAGCTGGCGCTGATGCTGGGCGGCATGGCAGCGGGCCGGCAGGCCGGCGGTCCCGGTGAGCTCGTGGCGCAAGGTGCGAAGCTCCTGCAGGGCAACGCGCAGATCGCCGCGCTGACCGACCAGATCCGGAGTCAGCTGCTGGATGCGGGTAAGAACGCGGTGCTGTCGGTGGCGACGCGCCAGGTCGAGTCGCTCACCGACCGCGTCGGCAAGCGGGTCGAGGCACTCGGCGACGTCGGCGGCGCGCGGTCGGCCGCGGGTTCAGCCGCCGGGAAGGCCGGCAAGGTCGGCAGGTTCGCGCGCGGGAAGAGCGGCGGGAAGAACGACGAGGAGCCCACCGACGAGGAGGCCGCCGAGGAGCAGCCCGCCGACGACGAGCCAGCCGGCGAAGCAGCCGACGAAGCACGCGACGAGTCGGCCGACGACGACGCCGAGGACGCCGAGCCTGAGGAGAAGCCGGCGCCGCGGAGGCGCCGCACTGCCGCGTCCACCGCCTCGGAAAGCACGGGCAAGGCCACCAGCCGGGCCCGTTCCACGGCTGCGAAGGCGGGCGGCTCGGCACGGCGGACGGCCTCGAAGACGGCGTCCAAGACCCCCGCCAAGGCGGGCGCGTCCTCGTCGGGTGGCACCAACCGCCGTCGATCGACGCGGAGGAACAACGATGCCTGATTCCCCGAAGCTCACCGACGTCGTCCCCACGGACGCGCTGAAGAACGCGGGCTCGACGCTGCTGAGCCTGGTGGTGCAGCGTGCCGCCGAGGCCGCGACCGACCGCGTCACCGGCCTCACCGACCGGCTCAACGGCGTCACCGAGAACGGCGGGACCGGGCTGCGCGACGCGTTGCGCGGCGGCTCCGACCGCGACGACGAGGACGACGACGACGAGAACGGCGACGAGGACGGCGACGGCGAGAAGGGTGGCGGCTTCTTCTCCGGCCTGAAGGACAAGATCAGCGGGCTGTTCGGCGGCGGCGGCGGCGGTGGTGGCGGCGGTGGCAAGAAGCTGAAGGTCACCCAGATCGTCGAGGACCACGACATCGGCCTGCCCCTGCGCACCACGTACAACCTCTGGACCCAGTTCGGCGACTTCCCGAGCTTCATGAAGAAGGTCGAGAGCGTCGATCAGACCTCCGACGAGAAGTCCACGTGGAAGGCCCAGGTCTTCCTGTCCCACCGCGAGTGGGAGGCGACGATCATCGAGCAGGTCCCGGACTCGCACATCGTCTGGCGCTCCAGCGGGGCGAAGGGCCACGTCGACGGCGCGGTCACCTTCACCAGCCTCGGTCCCAACCTGACCAAGGTGTGCCTGGTGCTCGAGTACTACCCGCAGGGGCTGTTCGAGCGCACCGGCAACATCTGGCGCGCGCAGGGCAGGCGGGCGCGGTTGGAGTTCCAGCACTTCAAGCGGCACGCGATGACGAACGTCCTGATCCGCCAGGACGAGGTCGAGGGCTGGCGCGGCGAGATCCGCGACAGCGAGGTCGTGAAGACCCACGAGGAGGCCCTCGAGGAGGAGGACCGCGCCCGGGATGACGATGCGCGCCCGGCCGACGACGAGCCCGAGGACGACGTCGAATACGCCGACGACGACGCCGACGAGAACTACGACGACGAGCCCGAGGACGAGGCCGACTACGACGACGAGGACGTCGACGAGGAGGCGGAGGACGACGAGCCCGTCGACGCGGAGCCCGCCGACGACGAGCGGGCCGACGACGAGATCGCTGACGAGGAGCCTGCTGACGACGAGCCTGCCGACGACGAGCCCGCTGACGCGGACTACGACGACGCCGACGAGTTCGAGGACGAGCAGGACGACGTGCCCGATGACGAGCCGGAGGAGGCACCGCGGCGCGGGCGTCGCCGTCCGGCCACGTCGGGTGCCCGAGGGAGGGGCTGATCGATGACGGTCGCAACACAGCAGAGCGGCGGCGTCGAACGCGGGGGTGGCGGCGGATCGGGCAGCCTCGCCGACGTCGTCGAGCTGATCCTGGACAAGGGCCTGGTCATCGACGTGTTCGTGCGGGTGTCGCTGGTCGGCATCGAGATCCTCACGATCGATGCGCGGATCGTGGTGGCCAGCGTGGACACGTTCCTGCGGTTCGCCGAGGCCACCAACCGCCTCGACCTCTACGGGAAGGGCAAGGGCGGCAAGGACCTCACCGAGCTCACCCAGGGGATGGTCGAGGGCGGTGCCAAGGGCAAGACGTCGGGCGTGCTCGAAGCCGCCGCCGACAAGGTCGAGAACCTGATGGGCCGCAACAAGAGCAGCAGTGACGACGGGGACGGCGGCGACGAGAAGGACGACGAGCGTCCCCGCCGCCGGCCGCGGCAGCGTGCCGCCACCCGGGAGCGTGCCGAGTGACCGCCACCTACGTCTACGGGCTGGTCGCCGCCGGGTTCGAGCTGCCGGACGGGTTGCACGGGCTGGGCCCGAGCGGTGCGGTGCGGACCGTCGAGCACGACGGGTTGGCCGCGATCGTCGGCGACGTGCCGCTGGACCGTGCCCTCGGCACCCGTGACGACCTGCTCGCCCACGAGACCGTCGTCGACACGGTCGCGCAGGCCGCGACGGTGCTGCCGATGCGGTTCCCGGCCGTCATCGACGACTCCGGCATCGTCGACGAGCTGCTGGCACCGCACCGCGACGAGTTCCTGAGCGTCCTCGGCGAGCTGGACGGCAAGGTGCAGTACACCCTGCACGGCCGCTACGAGCAGGAGGTGCTGCTGCAGGAGATCCTCGAGGAGAACGACGAGATCCGGGCGCTCAACGACCGCGTGCGCGAGCTCCCCGAGGACGTCGGGTACCAGGACCGGATCCGGCTCGGCGAGCTGATCGTGGCGGAGCTGGACGAGCGCGCGGCGACCGACGCCGGCGACGTCGAGGAGCGGCTGCGCCCCTTCGCGGAGAACGTGTCGATCACCCCGACACCGCAGCCCGAGCAGGTGATCACGGCCGCGTTCCTCGTGGCGCGCGACCGGGTCGCGGAGTTCGAGGAGGCGGTCGAGCAGCTGGGCCGCGACACCCGCGGGTGGCTGCGGCTGCGGCTGCTGGGCCCGCTGGCCCCGTACGACTTCGTCGCGGGGCGCTGAGCAACCGTGGGCTTGCTGACGGGGTTGCTCGGGCTCCCGCTGGCGCCCGTCCGGGGCGTCGTGTGGCTGGCGGGACGCATCCAGGAGCAGGCCGAGGAGCAGTACTACGACCCGGCGCGGATCCGGGCGGAGCTGGAGGCCGTCGACGAGGCCCGCCGGTCGGGTGAGCTCTCCGAGGAGGAGTGTGCCGAGCTGGAGAACGACCTGATCGCCCGGCTCATGGCGGGCCGTGGGCGGGCGGGCTGAGGCGGGCACATGGCCGAGGACGGAGACGAGGAGAGCCGCCCGACGCGCAGGCGTCGGGCGAGCGGCGGCGCGCCGCGCCGCAACGGCTCCGGCCCCGCGAAGGGACCGGCGGACGCGGCGGCGGCGGCCCGGGCGGCGGCCGAGCACGTGCTCGCCCTGACCGGGCGCGATTTCGAAGGCGTGGTCTCCATCGAACGCACCGACGACGGCTGGCGGATCGGCGTCGAGCTGGTGGAGACCCGCCGCATCCCCGACACCGCCGACATCCTGGCCGTCTACGAGGTCGAGACGGACGACGACGGAGAGCTGCACGGGCTGCGGCGGGTACGCCGATACGCCCGCGGACAGCTCCAGCAAGGAGGACGATGACCACGGCGAGCGGCATCCCGGTGCCGAACAGGTCGAGCAGACCCGACCACCGGCAGGAGTCGACGAACCTCGCCGACATCCTCGAACGCGTGCTCGACAAAGGGATCGTGATCGCGGGGGACATCCGGGTCAACCTGCTCGACATCGAGCTGCTGACGATCAAGATCAGGCTGCTGGTGGCGTCGGTGGACAAGGCCCGCGAGATGGGCATCGACTGGTGGGAGCACGATCCCTCGCTCAGCTCGGGCGGGCGCGACCTGCACGAGGAGAACCGGCAGCTGCGGGAGCGCATCGGGGTGCTCGAGGCAGGAGCATCGGAATGACCGGACCGCTCACCTACCTCTACGCGGTCGTCCCGGCGGTCACCGTTGCGCCGCATGTCGAGGGCGTCGACGCGGAGCCGCCACGGCTCGTCGTCGAGGATGAGCTGGCGGCGGTCGTCGGATCGGTCGCGGCGCAGCGGTTCGACGAGGACGGGCTCGCGGCCGGTCTGGAGGACCTGGGCCGGTTGGAGGAGCTGGCCAGGGCCCATCACGGTGTGGTGGCTGCGCTGGCCGACGGCGGTCCCGTCGCACCCGTCCGCCTGGCGACGGTCTACCGCGACGACGAGGGCGTGCACCGGCTCCTGCGAGAACGGGCGGCCGAGTTCACGGCACTGCTGGCGCGGCTGGACGCCTGCCGCGAGTGGGGTGTGAAGGTCTGGCTCACCGCCGCCGCGCAGCAGCCCGAACCCGCCACGGCGGCGAACGGCCGGCCCGGCACCGCCTACCTGATGCGCAGGAAGGCAGAGCGCGACGCGGGCACGCGGCACCGCGAGCACGCCGTTGCCGTCGCCGACCGGCTGCACGCCGAGCTCGCCCGCATCGCGCTGGCGGGCCGCGTGCTAGCGCCGCAGGACGCCGCGCTGTCCGGGCGTCGCGAGGAGATGGTGCTCAACGCGACGTACCTGGTCCGGCGCGTCGACGAGGATGCGTTCTCCCGCGCGGTCGCTGAGGGGTCGACCGCTGCGGGAGACGCCATCCAGATCGTTCCCACCGGTCCGTGGCCGCCGTTCTCCTTCGCGACGGTGGCCGACCGGTGACGGCAGCGGCCCGGCCGACCGACGAGCTCGCGCTGGTCGACCTGCTCGACCGGCTGCTCGCGGGCGGCGTGGTCCTCACCGGCGAGATCACGATCTCGCTGGCCGACGTCGACCTCGTCCACGTGTCGCTGCGCGCGCTGATCAGCTCCGTGCACACGCTCCTGGAGGACGGGGGCGTCGATGCCTGAGCTGCCCCGCCGCATCGAGTCCGAACCGGAGACGGTCGCCAGGGACCTCGGCAAGCTGGTGCTGACGATCATCGAGCTGATCCGCCAGCTGATGGAACGGCAGGCCGTGCGCCGGCTCGACGTGGGCGACCTGTCCGACGAGACGGTGGAGCGCCTCGGCCTGGGCCTGATGCGCCTCGAGGAGGCCATGGCGGAGCTGCGCGAGCACTTCGGCCTCGAGGCGGAGGACCTCAACATCGATCTGGGGCCACTGGGCAACCTGCTCTGATCGGGCACGCCCGGCCGTGCGGCGTGTCCGCTGACCACTGCGGGCGGCTGCCCGGTTAGGGTGCGATCTGGCCGGTTGAGAGCACAGCTGGGCTGCAATGCCGCGCGCGTGGGAGTTGACCCGCGGGCGCGGCGAAGATCCGGAGCAGAGTCTGGAGGGGCAGTCCGGATGCAGTTCGTGGCTGGTCGGCGACCGGTGGGTGCATGGCGCTGGGACCTCGGCACCGACGGTTGGACGTGGGACGAGTCGATCACGCGGTTGCACGGCTACGGCACGGCCGATGCGCCCGCCCCCAGCACCGATCTGATCATCATCCACACGGTGCGGTCCGATCGGGCGGCGGTCCGGAAGCTCCTGGACCAGGTGCGCCGGCACCCGGAGCCGTTCGCGGCGGTCGTGCGCGTCCACTCGATCGCGGGCCACGTCATCCCCGCGACGATCACCGGGCAGCCGGAACCGCACCGTCCCCGGGTCCTGTCGGGCTGGTTGGTGCCCCACAGCGAGGGCGAGACCTCGACGGAACCGCAGCCGACCGACGTCGTCGCGGAGCTCGAGGAACAGGCGATGCACCTGCGCCGCGCGCTCGCCACCCGCGACCTGATCGGTCGGGCGAAGGGAATCCTGCAGGCCAGGCTGGGCCTCGCCGATCAGGACGCGTTCGACCTGCTGAGCCGGACGTCGCAGAACGCGAACGTCCGGCTCGTCACGGTCGCCGAACACCTGGTCGCCCACGCCGAGACCACGCACGTCCCGGAGCAGGACCGGCGCGCGTTCGGCGAGTCGCTGGTCCGACTGGTCCTCGACGGCAGGTGAGTTGGCCATCCGAACAGGGCGAGTTGGCCATCCGGACAGGGCGAGTTGGCCATCCGGACAGGGCGAGTTGGCCATCCCAGCAGGGCGAGTCGGCCATCCCACCGGCCAACTCGCCCTGCTGAACGGGCCAACTCGCCCTGTTGAACCGGCCAACTCGCGGGAGGCGGCCGGCTACCCGGTGCGTAGCCAGCGACAGCCATACGGTCCGAGCCGCACCGCGAGAACACCGTCGGAATCGACCTGAACCCCGTCGGCGCGGCGGTCCAGCACATCGGTGAGCGCGGCCCCCGCCAGTTCGGGGAGCTTCAGCTCGACGTCGGTGCCGGCACCGGACAGGTTGTGCAGGGCGATCACGCTCTGATCGTCGGCGGTGCAGCGATGGGCCAGCACCGGGCGGGCGTCCGGGCCGGGATCGAGCACCGTGTAGGTGCCCCAGGCCAGCTCGGGGCACGCGCGGTAGGCCTCGACGAGGGTGCGCATCCACGCGAGCAGCGAGTCGGGATCGCACTCCTGGTCGCGGACGTTGACGTGCTCGGGTGCGTAGTCGCCGCCGGGCAGCGGGCCCGGGAACGTCGACGGGTCGGCGGTGGAGAACCCGCCGTGCGGGTCCGACGTCCACTGCATCGGCGTCCGCACCGCGAACCGGCCCTCCAGCGCGAGGTTCTCGGACATGCCGATCTCCTCGCCGTAGAACAGGACGGGCGTGCCGGGCAGGGCGAACAGCAGGCTGTAGACCATCCGGATCCGGCGCCGGTCGCCCTTCAGCATCGGGGGCAGCCTGCGGCGCAGCCCGCGGCCGTACACCTGCATGTCCTCGTCGGGGCCGAAGGCGTCGAACACCTCCTGGCGCTGGGCGTCGGTCAGCTTGTCCAGCGTCAGCTCGTCGTGGTTGCGCACGAACGTGGCCCAGTGCCCGTCCTCGGGCGGATCGGGGCGCTGCCGCAGCGCCTGCGCCAGCGGTTCGGCGTCGCCGCGGGCCAGCGACAGGTACATCTGCTGCATCCCGATGAAGTCGAAGCACATCGTCAGCTCGTCGGTGGTGCCGCCGCCGTCGCGCACGCCGAAGAACGCCATCAGGTCCGGGTACGGGAGGTTGACCTCGCCGAGCAGGATGGCCTCGCCGTTGCGGCGGCGCAGGAACGCCGACAGGTCGGCGAGGTAGTCGTGCGGATCGGGCAGGTCGACGATGTCCTGCTGCCGCACGGTCTGCAGCAGGAACGGGACGGCGTCGACGCGGAACCCGGACAGCCCGATCTGCATCCAGAAGCCCATGATCCGGGCGATCTCGTCGCGGACCTGGGGGTTCGCGATGTTGAGGTCGGGCTGGTGCTTGTAGAACTGGTGCAGGTAGTACTGCTTGGTCTTCTTGTCGAGCTCCCAGAGGCTGGTCTCCTGGTCGGGGAACACCACGCCCTCGGATGCGTTGGCGGGCGGCTCGTCCTGCCACACGTACCAGTCGCGCTTGGGCGAGTCGCGGCTGCTGCGCGACTCGACGAACCACGAGTGCTCCGCCGAGGTGTGGTTCACGACGAGATCGGCGATCACGCGCATGCCGCGGTCGCGAGCGGTGCGCACCAGTTCGACGACGTCGCCGTGAGTGCCCAGCCGCGGATCGACGCCGTAGAAGTCGGTGATGTCGTAGCCGTCGTCGCGGTCGGGGGACGGGTAGAACGGCATCAGCCACAGGCAGGTCACACCGAGCCGGTGGAGGTGGTCGATGTGCTGGATCAGGCCCTGGAAGTCGCCGCAGCCGTCGCCGTTGCCGTCGGCGAACGTCTCGACGTCCAGGCAGTACACGACGGCGTTCTTCCACCACAGGTCGGAGGTGCTGGTGAGCCTCATGCCGCGACCCTCTCCAGCTGGGGCAGGACCTTCGCGCCGAACGCGTCGATCCAGGCCTCCTGCTCCTGCCCGACGTGGTGCAGGGCGATGTCGTCGAACCCGAGCTCGACGTACTCGGCGAGCTGCGCGGTGTGCCGGCCGAGGTCGGCGGAGACGTTGACGACGTCGCGCACCGTGTCGACCCCGACGTGCTCGGACACGACGTCGAAAGTGTCGGCGTGGTCGATGTCCCAGCAGACCGGCGGCGGGAACACGTTGCTGCGCCACTGCTCGTGGGCGATCTCGGCGGCGCGGGTCTCGTCGGGGTCCCAGCTCAGGTGCACCTGCAGGTGCAGCTTCCCGCGCCCGCCCGCGCCGCGGTACGCGTCGATCATCTCCCGGAGGTGGGGGAGCGGGGCGTTGGTCGTGATCAGCCCGTCGGCCCACTCGGCGCACCAGCGGGCGGTGGCCACGCTGCACGCCGCGCCGATCAGCGGCGGTGGCTCCGGTGGCAGCGTCCACACCCGCGCCCGGTCGACGGTGACGAGCCCGTCGTGGCTGACCTCCTCGCCGGCCAGCAGCGCGCGGATGACGTCGACGCACTCGCGCAGCCGGGCCGTGCGGAGGTCCTTGCGCGGCCACACGTCGCCGGTGATGTGCTCGTTGCTGTTCTCACCGGTGCCCAGCGCCGCCCAGAACCGGCCGGGGAACATCGCGCCGAGCGTGCCGATGGCCTGCGCGATGATCGCCGGGTGGTAGCGCTGGCCCGGCGCGTTGACCACACCGAACGGCAGCGACGTCGCCTGCAGCGCGGCGCCGAGCCACGACCACGCGAACGCCGACTGGCCCTGCCGCGCGCTCCATGGGGAGAAGTGGTCCGAGGACATGGCGAAACCGAACCCTGCGCGCTCCGCCTGCTGCACTGCTGCGAGCAGCGCGCTGGGGTGGACCTGCTCGTGCGAGGAATGGAAGCCGAATGTCGCCATGGGAGGTCCGTACCCGTTTGTGACGGATGTCAGCGCCACCGTTCGGCGCAACTGCTCATCCGGCGAGGAAGTCGAGCAGCTCGGTCGTGACGAACGCCGGGTTCTCCTCGACCAGCCAGTGCCCTGCCTGCGGTACCTCGACGGTGCGCGTCAGGTTCGCCATTCTCGGACCGTTGATGGCACGGAAGGCCGCGAGCGAGCCCTGCGCGGTCATGAGCATCGTCGGCACGGTGATCGGTGCGGCGGCGGTGTTGTCCAGCTCGTCCTGGCCGAGGGTGCGGTAGAGCTCGAACCCGCCGTGCAGGACCTGCGGACGGGCGTAGGTGCGGGCGTACTCGTCGATCTCCGCGTCGGCGAACGGGGCCGTCGTCCTGCTGCCGCCGAAGGCGCTGCCGCCGAACGCGACCTGCGGGTAGAACAGGGCGAGGTAGTCGCGCACGTCGTCGTGCACGACAGCCTCCGGGATCAGGGGCTGCTGGTTGAAGGCGATGTGCCAGCTCAGGTTGCGGTACTGCGCGGCGCTGAGCCCGGGTCCCGGCAGCGGGTAGTCCAGGTGGGCGTACCTGACGACCTCGCCGGGGTACCGGGCGGCGTACTGGAACCCCACACCGGCGCCCAGGTCGTGGGCGACGAGCCGGATCGCGCGCTGCCCGAGCTGGTCCCCGATCAGGCCGTGGACGTAGCGGGCGAGGGTGGCCTTGTCGTAGCTCGCCGGTGCGCCGTCGGAGTCACCGAGGCCGGGCAGATCCACCGCGTAGACGGTGTAGTGCGCGGCCAGCGCCGGCATGACGTCGCGCCACTCGTACCAGGACTGCGGCCATCCGTGCAGCAGCACCAGCGCCGGCCCGCTGCCGCCGGTGACGTAGTGCATGCGCATCCCGTCGACGTCGGCGAACTCGTGGCGGAACTGCTGGTTGAACGCGGTGTCGTCCTTGGTGGCGGAGTCGAAGGCGGCGATCGGCGGGGGTGCGGAGGCCGTGCCACATGCGGTCGCCAGCACCGCGGTGGCCATCGCGACGAGCATTCCGCGGAACCGGTGCTTGTTGGTGATCATGCGGCGAGGGTGCGCCCGCGCCGTGCGCGCTTGCAAGGAAACTTGCGGATCTGCATGATCGGGCGATGGGATCGGACGCGCAGGACGTGTTGGCAGGAGTCGGGCCGCAGCTGCGGGCCCTGCGTCGGGGGCGAGGAGCGACGCTCGCCGCGCTGGCCGAGGAGACGGGGCTGACGTCGAGCACGTTGTCGCGGCTGGAGACCGGGCACCTCCGGCCGACGTTGGAGCAGCTCCTGCCGCTCGCGCGAGCTCACGGCGTGCCGCTCGATGATCTGGTGCAGGCGCCGTTGACCGGCGATCCGCGGATCCACCTGCGCCCGGTGCGGCGCCACGGGCTGGTCTTCGTGCCGCTCACGCGGCGGGCCGGCGGGGTGCAGGCCTTCAAGGTCATCTACCCGCCGGCGGGCCGGTCACCGAAGGCGGAGCCGCAGTCCCACGACGGCTACGAGTGGTTCTACGTGCTGAACGGGCACGTCCGGCTGGTGCTGGGCGAGCAGGACTTCCGGCTCGGACCCGGCGAGGCGGCCGAGTTCGACACGCGTGAACCGCACTGGATCGGCAGCGTCGACGACCAGCCCGCGGAGCTGCTCATGCTCGTCGGTCAGCAGGGCGAACACGCTCACCTGACCGCGGTCAACCAGCGTCAGGCCGCAGCCTCACCGGGGTAGCGGACGCCCACCTGGCGGCGGACCTCGTCCATCGCCTCCATCACCCGGACGGTCGCGGCGAGCGGGAACAGCGGCGTCTCCGTCGCGCCTGCGGTCAGGCACCGGGCGGCCTCGGCGGCCTGGTACCGCAGCCCGTGGTGGCCGACGTCGCCGGCGGGTTCGTAGCGGTCGAGCTGCCGGCCGTCGCGGCCGGTCAGCGTGATCCAGGTGGGGCCGTAGAACGGCCCGCCCAGGTCCAGGCGGCCCTGGGTGCCGCACACCGAGGCCGTGCAGGCCGACCGGGCGAGCATCGACGCGTGCAGGACGGCCTGCGCACCGGCCGCGTTCCTCGCGACGACGGTCTCCTGGCTGTCGACGCCGAGATCGGTCAGCGAGCCGGTGGCGGAGATCGAGGTGAACTCGCCGAGCACGAAATCGGCGAACGACACCGGGTAGACGCCCAGGTCGAGCAGGGCGCCGCCGGCGAGGTCCGGGTTCGACAGCCGTTCCGGCCCGCCGGGGTAGAGCGGCTGCCCGTGGTCGGCGAAGACGGTGGTGAGATCGCCGAGCAGACCGTCGGCCACCACCTGGCGGATGACGTCGTAGTGCGGCAGGAACCGGCTCCACATGGCCTCGACCAGCAACAGGCCCTTCGCCTGCGCCAGCTCGACGAGATCCCGGGCCTCGACGGCGTTGCGGGTGAACGCCTTCTCGACGAGCACCGCCTTGCCCGCCTCCAGCGCGAGCCGGGCGTGGCGGTGGTGCCCGGAGTGCGGTGAGGCGACGTAGACGATGTCGACGGCCGGGTCGGCCACCAGTTCCTCGTAGGTTCCGTAGGCGTTGCCGGCGCCGAACTCGTCGGCGAACGCCGTGGCCCGCGCCAGGTCGCGGGAGCCGACGGCCGCGATCTCCTGCCGGGTGCCGTCGCGCAGACCGGCGGCGAACTGCCGCGCGATCCCGCCGGGGCCGAGGATCCCCCACCGCACCGCCGGTGCCGTCATCGGATCCGGGGTGCGCGGAGCAGGGAGTGTGGTCACCCGGAGATCGTCGCGAAGCCTCGGGAGGCCGACGGCACCGGGTCGCCCTAGGTTCGAGGCATGCAACTCGATCTCCACGGTCGCACCGCCCTGGTCACCGGCTCCACGCAGGGCATCGGCCTCGCGATCGCCACCGACCTCGCCCGCGCGGGCGCCCGGGTGGGCGTCAACGGCCGCACGAAGGACCGCGTGGACGCCGCCGTCGACCAGTTGCGCGCGGACGGCGACGCCTTCGCCGCCGTCGGCGACGTGACCACGGAGGAGGGCACCGACGCGCTAGTAGCGGAGCTGCCCACCATCGACGTCCTCGTCAACAACCTCGGCATCTTCGGCGCCCAGCCGGCGCTGGAGATCACCGACGACGACTGGCGCCGCTACTTCGAGGTGAACGTCCTCAGCGCGATCCGCCTGATCCGCGCCTACCTGCCGGGCATGCGGGACCGCGGCTGGGGCCGGATCCTGAACATCGCCAGCGACTCCGCCGTCGTCACCCCCGCCGAGATGATCCACTACGGCATGTCGAAGACCGCCCTGCTGGCCGTCTCCCGCGGCTTCGCGAAGGAGGCGGCCGGCTCCGGTGTCACCGTCAACTCGGTGATCGCCGGCCCGACCCACACCGCAGGTGTGGAGGACTTCGTCTACCAGCTCGTCGACCGCAACCTGCCCTGGGACCAGGCCCAGCGCGAGTTCATGCGCCTGCACCGCCCGCAGTCGCTGCTGCAACGGCTCATCGAGCCCGAGGAGATCGCCCACCTCGTGACCTACCTCGCCTCGCCCTTGGCCTCGGCGACCACGGGCGGAGCGCTGCGCGTGGACGGCGGATACGTCGACTCGATCCTGCCCTGACTTCCGTGGTGAAAGGCCGGGGCTCCGCCCCGAACCCCGGCGCCTCCCTCTGGTGGAGCCGCAGACCTGCCGCATGGCAGGGACCTGCCCCGGTCGTGTTCGTGCCCAGAGGTCGGTCATCCATGGTGGCGGGATGAACTTCGGTTTCCCGCTGGACATGTCGATCGTCCACTCAGTGCTGTGCACTTGATCATGGTGGGTGCAACACAACATCACCAAGTTGTCGACATCGGTCCGACCACCGTGTTGCCACTCGATCACATGGTGCACCTCGCACCACGACGGTGGTCGATCACATCCGGGATGGGCGCAGCCGCCGTCGCGGGCCGCGACCGCGCGCCGGGTCCGTAGTGGGATCCGGCGATCAGCTTTGCCGATGTCGAGGGGTTCGCCGTGTTCGCCGAGGACGACCGGGATGAGGTCGGCGTCGCAGGCGATCCGGCGCAGCTGCGCGGGGGTGAGGGGGCCGCCGGTGTGCAGCAGCGCGCCGCGGGCCCGGTTTTCCAGGTCTTGGAGCTTGATGGTGACGACCAGGTTCGGGCGTTCCCCGTTGACCTCGCCGATGTTGTCGTAACCGTGGGCGAACCGGCAGATGTCCACCAGGGCGGCGGCGTTGCGTTCCCCGGCGGTGGTGCCGCGGTTCGCCGGCGACGGACGGGTCCGGGCGTCGAGCCCGGTGGTGATGGTGGCGAACGCTTCGGCGTCTTCGAACTGGCCGCGGATCCAGCCGGAGCCGTCCGGGTTGGTGCCGAAGTGCAGTTCGTTGCGGCCGGGCCGATCGTCGGGTTCGGGACCGTCCTGATCAGCCGCGGCGAGGAGTTCTTGGCCCATGATCCGCACATCGCGCGGGGAGAAGATCATCGCGGCCTCGCCGAGGCTGGCCTCGATCGAGACCCGGTCGGCGAGGCTGATCCGGGAAGCGGCTCGGGAGTTCATCAGGGGTGGCGATGATCCCGACGTGGTGCATCGTGGTCGTGTTGGTCGCGAACGCCGCTGCGGTGGCGGGAAGTACCGGTTCGAGCGGGGTGCCGTCGAGGGCGAACCGCGGCCCGACGTGCTGGGCGACGCGCACATGCTGGCGGGCAACATCGGGATCCCAGCCGAGCAGGTCCTTCAACCCGACGGTGGTGGACTTGCAGCCCTTCGAGACCAGTGTCCCGTCGCGGTCGATGACGGCGATCTGGGAGATCTTGGTTCGGTCCATGAGTCGCGATCCACCCTCGGCGACCAGCAAGGCGGCGAGGGGATTAGCGCTAGCGCGGATGAGCGCGGCGGCCTGCCCGAGCAGGCGCGCGGCCTGGGCGAGCGGGTCCTCGGTCATGCCTCCATCGTACTCGAACATGCGTGCGAATGTGTGCCGATTGTCGCAGGTCAGACACCGTTTGGCGCCAGCCATGGAAGGGGCCCCTGAGGCTCCACCAGAGCGAGGCGCCGGGGTACGGGGCGGAGCCCCGGAAAGCTAAGGCCGATAAGGCGGAGCCACTCCCCACCCCCACCTCGGCACGGGCGCATGCGCAGCGACCGCCGCCCCATCCTGCGAGTTGTGAAGAGCAAGCCGAGTCCCCCACTCGAGATACCCGACGAGCGCTGCCCGGAACTCCGGATCGTCCGGCAATGAGGCGTCGTCCGCCGCCCGGCTCATGAGCCCGGCGAAGCGGAAGCGCTGCTCCGCGGTGATGCCCAGCCCGCGGTGGTGCGCGAGCATCCGCTCGTAGCCGCCGAGGCGTTCGGTGTACTCGGCGGGCCCGCCGAAGACTTCCACCCACCACGCGGTGACGTGGGTACGGTGCTCTTCGGTGACGCCGCCGGGGAACAGCGGGGAGAGCAGGTCGTCGTGCTCGACCCGGTCGTAGAAGGCGTCGATCATCCGGCGGATGGCTTCCGGGCCGCCGGCCCACGCGCACAGCGTTGGGACGTCTGTCATTGCAACAGTGTAATCAGACAGCGCCCGCCGCGGCGTCGAGAGGGATCACGCGCGCCACGGCGGTCGCGGTCGCGACGACCGCGTCCTGCCGCGGATCGGTCAACGCCGCCTCCACGTTCGCGAGGTCGGCCGCGCGGTGGGTGACGCGCCCGTGCGCGAGCAGGCGGCCCGGGCGCACCGGTCGCAGGAAGCTCACCGACATCTGGACGGTCGACTGGAACCGGTCGGGTTCCAGCACGGCCAGCAAGGCGGGGCCGACAGTGTCGTAGAGCATCGCGGCGAGGAACGCGCCGAGCACGTTGCCCATCGGGTTGACGAACGCCTCCGTCGCGGTGAACGCCAGTTCGATCGTGCCGGCTTCCACATCGGCGTCGAGGAACTCGAACCCGAGCGTGGCCGCGGCCGGCGGCACGGGCGCCCGTCCCTCGATCCCGTCCCAGAACGGCCCGTACCGTCCACTCGCCATTGCGCCTCCCGTCGTCGCAGGCGACGGTAGGCAGATCGGGACCATCGGTATTGGACGGATTCCCCTTCCGTCCGGCGGGTACGGGGAGGTCGATGATCGAGCAGGCGCTCCCGGCCCGGCCCGGCGAGCTGATCCCGCCGCGGTCGCGGGCCGCGCCGCACCCGGCGCTGCGCCGGTCGTTGCGCGGGTACGCCGGCTTCGCCGGGCCGCGCGGCACGCAGGTGGTGCTGCCGGCCACCGCGGCCGTCGGGTTGATCGTCAAGATCGAGGACTCGGCGCACCGGCCGCCGGCGTTCCTGATGGGGGCGCACGGCCGGCACGTCGTGCTCGACGGGGCCTGCGCACCCGCGTACGTGCAGGTCTTCCTCCGCCCGCTCGCCGCGTACACGATCGTCGGGATGCCCGTGAGCGAGCTGGCAGGGCAGGCGGTGGACCTGCTCGACGTCGTGGGCCGCGCCGGCGCGCCGGTGCTCGAGCGGCTGCGCGCGGAAGCGACCTGGCCGCGCCGGTTCGCTCTGCTGGACCAGTTGCTGCTCGACCGTCGAAGCACGGGTCCCCGGCCTGTTCCCGAGGTGCGGCGTGCCTATCAGCTCCTCGACAGCACTGCCGGGGCGATGCCCGTCGGCCGGGTCGCGGACGAGGTCGGCTGGAGCCACAAGCGCCTCGCCGCCCGGTTCACGCAGCAGATCGGGCTGCCCCCGAAGGCGACAGCCCGACTGCTCCGATTCGATCGCGTGCTCCGTGCTCTGGACGCCCCGGACAGGCCACCGTGGACACGGATCGCTGCCGAGGCGGGCTACACCGACCAGTCCCACCTCATCCGGGACTTCCACGTCGTCACCGGCGCCGCGCCGACCGCGTTCCTGGCCAGGGTCAGCGGCTCTCCGCCCGTACCCGACGCAGGATGACGACGGCTGCGACGATCGTCCAGATCATGCACAGCAGTCGCCCGACCGGCAGCAGGATGTTCGCGTAGTAGAACGCCAGCGAGATCACCGACAGCGCGGCGAGCGAGCCGGCGATCAGGCCGAACCACCGCGTGCCGCCACCGAACAGCCGCTCCCGGCCGAGCGTCAGCGCCGTACCCAGCACGAACACGCCGAGCAGTGCCACGTTGGCGACCCCACCGGCGTAGAAGTTCGCCTGGCGCAGGACGTCCGCGGTTCCGTCGCTCGTGGAGGAGGCGATCGCGAGCAGCACTCCCGAGATCGCCGAGGAGATCACCATCGCCACTGCGGACAGGTAGCCGACCCGGGGCAGCCAGGCCGCCCCCGCCGCGCGCAGCGCCGGCGCGAGGCCGGTGACGAACACCGCGAAGCAGGCGATCGAGACGACCTGGAGGACCGCCGCGGTTCCGACCGTCAGCGGGTTGGCCACGTAGAACGCGACCGTCTCGGCCGGTGGTGCGTCGGGCAGGGGCAGCGGCCGGTCGGCGAACGCGCCGGCCACGGGGCTCACCGCGAGGTAGGCGGCGAGGAAACCGACGGCGGCGACGACCCCGGTGCCCGGCGTGGTTCGCGACGTTGCGAGTGACGCTGGATTCATGACGAGACCCCTTCGATCAGTAGGGGTCCCACGATCGAGGGCGCGGTGTGCGCGCATCGACCGTCCGGGGGCGACACCCGCTCTACCTCAGCGGAGGTACGCGCAGGTCCGGCACTACGCCCGGCGGAGGTTGTCGGTGGCTGGTGGCACCCTCGGCACGTGGATCAAGCAGCACCGCGCTCCGGGCCGTTCTGGGAAGCCGTCGACGGGCGTCGCCCGCCGCCGCCGGCCGCCGTGCTGCTCGGTTGGCAGGCCGAACGCATCGAGCCCGAGCGCGGCGAGGCCGAGGTGAGCTTCACTGCCACCGAGGCGTTCACGAACCCGATGGGCACCGTCCAGGGTGGGTTCCTGGCTGCGATGCTCGACGACACGCTCGGGCCCGCCCTCGTCTGCACGCTCGATCCCGACGAGTTCCCGCTCACGCTGGAGCTCAAGGTCAACTACCTTCGCCCGGTCCGGCCCGGGCGCCTGCGCGGGATCGGCCGGATCGTGCACCGCGGGGGCACGGTGGCGTTCCTCGCCGGCGAGCTGCAGGACGATTCCGGTGAGGTGCTGGCGACGGCCACGGCGACGGTTCGCATCGTCAGGTCGTCATAGCGCCCACGGGGGCTGGAGGGTGCTGCCGTCGGGCATCGTGGCGGTGAAGCCCGCGGTGATCACGACGTGGATCTCGGCCGGGGTCCCGCCGAGGTTGGTGATCGAGATGGGTTCCCCGGCTCGCACGACGACCGCGTCGCCGGCGCCGACCGCGTCGCCGTCCGGCGTGATCTGGACGGTTCCGCTAGGCACCATGAACACCTCGTCACTGTCGAGGGTGTGCGGGGTGTCGCCGCGGACGTCCGGGTCGACGGTGAGCTTCCAGGTGCAGACCTGTCGCGAGCCTCGGCTCGGTGCCGCCAGTCCCGTGAACTCGAGCCCCGGCAGCTGGAACCGTGGCGCCTCGTCCGCACGGATGACCTGCATGACGTACCTCCAAATTAGTCAACCCAGCTTGACCAAGCTGGCTTGACTAATATGGCGGACATGACGGTGCGTGGCAAGGTCGATCTCGGCATCCTCCTGGTGGTCGCCGAGCAGGAGTTCGTGCGCGGGCTGCGCGCGGCGATCGCCGAGCAGGGCTTCACCGACCAGGGCCGATCGGACGGCTTCGTGCTGCGGACGCTCGGCGACGGACCCACCACGATCAGCCGCATGGCCGAGCGGCTCGAGATCACCAAGCAGGGCGCCAGCCAGCTCGCCGACGACATGGAGCGCCGCGGCTACGTCGAGCGCCGCCCCGATCCGTCCGACGCGCGGGTGCGGCTGCTGCACCTCACCGATCGCGGCCGGGCCGCGCTGAAGACCGCCCGGGCGTACCACCGGGCGTACGAGCGGCGGCTGCGTGCGCAGTTCGGCGACGCGGCGAT
Organism: uncultured Actinomycetota bacterium; assembly: GCA_963727745.1. GTDB lineage: Bacteria > Actinomycetota > Actinomycetes > Mycobacteriales > Pseudonocardiaceae > Pseudonocardia. The sequence goes on along the minus strand of CAVSHL010000008.1, from coordinate 358,964 downwards.
CGACGGCCTGCGCGAGGTGCTGGCCGCCATGGCCGGCACGGCCGAGCTCAGCGCGCCGCACGAGCGGCTGTTCATGTGACGGGATGTTGACCGGCCGGGCTCCGTACGTCACCCTACAGTAGAAATTTCTCCATATTCGAGCAAGGAGGCTTCGTGGAGATCAGATTTCTCGGGAAGGACCCTGGATCTGCAGAGGGTGACTCGCCGACGTTGTGGGCAACGGACAGGCCGGAGCGCAAGACCTACATCGCGCAAGGATGGGTCGTGACCGATCCGAGCGTGCTGGCCTCGGTCGGCCCCGTTCCCGACGGGGAGGCGATCATCGAGATCCCCGAAGACGTCCTGGAGTTCTACCGACGCGGCCAGGGAGAAGAGCGCTGAGCCTGCTGGTCGGGGACGAGTTCGGTCGCCTCTTTCGCACCTTCGAGCACACCGCCTTCCGCTTGGAGACGCGAGACAGGTACAACTCGCCGAGGGAGGCCGAATCGTTCAGACGGTTCATGGCTGGAGAGTCGGATGATCTGGCCTGGCATCAAAAATGGCTGACCATGGTACGAGAGGCAACGGCGGAAGGCCGACGGTTCTGTCGAGTGCGTGTCGTGAGCGAGCCGCTGAGTGACTACAGTCGATTTGGTGTGTGGTTGTCGCAATTCGTCAACGCGGCGGGCGATGATGTACGGTACCTCGCCCGGGATCGTGCCGAGTCTGCCGACCTTCCGCGGCACGACTACTGGCTCTTCGACTCGCGAAAGTTGATCATCATGCACTTCGGGCAGGCTGATGAATTCCTGGGCGGGGAGGCGGTTGTCGAGCCATCCAGGGTCGTGCAGCACAATTACTGGCGTGACGCCGCTCTGCATCATGCCGTGCAACGTAGAGAGTTCGTCCGCGAGTAGGCGTTGAGTATGACGAGTGTCGATGAGGCGCGGGCCGCCCTCGGTAAACGACTCCGCGAGCTGCGCGAGGGTGTCGGGCTCAACGGGAAGCAGTTCGCGGAGTCGTTGGCGTGGCCGCCCTCGAAAGTATCGAAGATCGAACTTGGTCGGCAGACGCCCACCGATGACGACATTCGCCTCTGGGCGACGGCTGCAGGCGCCGAGCCGGCGATGGGCGGGCTGCTCGCCTCCTTGCACACGCTGGAGATCCAGCACGCCGAGTGGAAGCGCCTGCTCAGGGCCGGCCTCCATTCGCACCAGGCTGAGCTGGCGCAGAAGGACGACGGAACGCGCCGATACCGGGTGTTCGAGTCGACGTTCATTCCTGGGTTGTTGCAGACATCGGAATACGCTCGGTCGCGCTTCGCGCGAGCCGTGGTCGTGCACAAGACGCCGAACGACATCGACGCAGCTGTACGTGCGCGGATGCAGCGGCAGGAGATCCTTTATGATCAAGATAAGCGCTTTCATTTCGTGCTCACGGAGGCCGCACTGCGGTATCGCCTCTGTCCGATCGACACGATGCTCGCGCAACTCGACCGCCTCGTATCGCTGACAACGCTGCGAAATTTGAGACTCGGCGTCATCGGCTTCTCTGCTCTGTACGAATCCGATCCGCGACACGGATTCTGGCTGATCGACGACGACAAGGTGCGGGTCGAGACGTACTCTGCGGAGCTGAATCTGCAGCAGCCCCCCGAGATCGAGCTCTACGCTGAAATCTTCGACAAGTTGGCCGCGGTCGCCAGTTACGGCAGTGCGGCACGGGCAATCATCGCGCGCGTCATGGACGACCTGGCGGCAGAGCGCGACCGTCACTAGCTCCTGATTTCTCGGCGTATAACAAGTCCGGGACATCTGCGAAAGCGTGAGAAACCCTCTGTGTTTGTGTCGAGCTTCGCCATACCTTCATGAAATGGCCGAATCCGCGGCCTCGCTCGAAGGAGGACCTGTGGCGGCTCTTGTGGTGGTGGGAGCATGACCCCGCTGGTGATGTTGATCGTCTCGCAACCGGGCATGGCCGGACGACTGATCTCACAGCACCGCGACGACGGAACTGGCCGCTGCATCACGTGCCAGATCGGAGCACAAGCCGGCCGTTGCCGCTGGCCCTGCTCGATCTTCGCGGCCGCCAGGCAGGCGGAGGAGGTTCGAACCCGTGATATCGCAACGCGGTAGCCGTCCGCCGTGCGACGTGTGCCTGGAGCCTGTCCAGTTCGATCCGCTGACAAGGCTGTTCACGCATCCACGACCGACGGCGTGCCGCGGCATCGACGGGGTGATCCTCGACGTCCCTCACCGCGAATGGGTCGGCGGCCGCGGAGACGGGGCGTCGCCGCTGTCCGGGACGCACTCACTCTAAGGTGCGACGCGGGTCGGCTGACCGCTATCGGCCGTGGCGCCGGCTCGTCATCTCGGCGATCCAGACGGGCGCGAACGGGGAGGTGCAGTTCGGGGGTGTCGGGTAGTCGGCGAGCACCTGCAGGCGCTCGCCGATGTCGATCGCGCGGGCGCGGTGCTCGGCGTGCTCGATCCCGATCTGGGCGAGGCAGTGGTTCATCGCCCACTGCAGCCGGTCCGGGGCGTCCTTCAGCTCCGCCTCGATGACGTCGAGCAGCCCGCCGAGATCGAGGCCTTCCGGCTGCTTCGCCACGCGTTCGGTGGTCAGTGCCCAGCCGGCGCTCGCGACGACCGGGTCGGCGTCGGCCGTCCAGGTCAGGCGCAGCTCTTCGGCGTGCGGGCTCTTCTTCACCACGTAGTTCACGAGCCAGTCGTGCACCTTGGGGGTGCGCGCCGCCCGCAGCATCCCGTCCAGCTCGGTGCGCGCGAACGCCTTGGGCCGGCAGATCAGGAGCGCCAGCAGGCGCGCGGCGGTGTCGTCGGTCGCCCACAGCCGGCAGGCGAGCTCCTGCTGCGTCTTCAGCCGCTTCGCGAGCGCCCGCAGCGCGCCAAGGTTCACACCGTGGTCGTCGCCGTGCCGCTCGTTGACCGCGCGCACCTTCGGGTCCTCGAGCGCGGCCAGCTCGGCCAGCACGTCGGCCACCGTCATTTCGGCCTCCTCTCCGTCGCGGGCGACCAGCCTACGAGGACGCGGCGGTCAAGCGGTGACGCGAAGCTCGAAGGCGTCATCGTCGACCACACCACCGTCTGGCCAGAGGGGTTCACCCTGCCCGGATCGGGGTTCAGGACACGCGCGGCGCGAATCCCGCGGATCGCCGCGGCCAGCTCGGCGATCGCGGCGCCGTACCCGACCACCAGATCGATGTCGATCGCGGCCTGCGTCGGCCCGACCTCGACCGAGACGCCCTGGCTCGCGTTCGTCGTGCCGCCCGGGATCCGCTCCCGGAACGCGCCGAACGCCCGTGCGGCGCCGCCGCCGAGCGCGTGCACGCCGCCGATCTCCCGGGCAGCGAGGCCGGCGATCTTCGAAACGACGACGTCGGCGATCTGGGTGCGGCCTCCGGGAGCCGTCTTCTCCGTTGGGGCGGGCGATGCGCTCATGTCGGATTCTCCTCCGTGCGAGCCGTGGTGACCGCAGTCGGACAACGGCCCGCGCCGTATCGTCACGGCGAGCGGTCGGTGACCCGGTTCACCACGCGGATCCGCCGGGTGACCGTGACGATCGGAGTCCCTGCGGTGTCGTCCGTGTAGGGATGGCACCGGAGGGGGCAGGCACGGGTGAGCACGGGCTCGACATGGTGAACGCACCCGCGGTGCTCGACGACGCCACCCTCGTGGCACGGGCCCGCGACGGCGACGTGCGCGCGTTCGAGTCGCTGGTGCGCCGCTACCAGCGGCGGATCTACCAGCTCGCGCTGCGGATGACCGCCAGCACCGCCGACGCCGAGGACATCACGCAGGAGGTGTTCCTGACCGCGTGGCGCCGGCTGCCCGAGCTGCGCGAGGACGCCGCCGTCGTCGGATGGCTCTACCGCACGGCCACCAACCGATGCCTGAACCTGCTGCGAGGGCGCAGACCCACCACCGAGATCGACGAGTCGACGGCGCCCAGCACCCGACCCGGCGACGATCCCGCCCGCGGCGCGCAGAACGCGGTGCAACGGGCGGCACTGGCCGCCGCTCTCGACGAGCTGCCCGCGGCGCAACGCGCGGTGTGGCTGCTGCGCGAGGTCCACGGCCGCAGCTACGACGAGATCGCGCAGCTCGTCGACACCACTCCACAAGCGGTACGTGGACGCTTGGCCCGAGCACGCGTGCAACTGGCGGAACGGATGCAGCCGTGGCAGTGAACCAGCTCGACGACCACACGCTCGACGGTCATCCGCTCCCGTGCGGCCGCCTCGTCGAGGATGTCTTCGACGATCTCGAGGCCGGTCGCACCGACACCCATGGCCGCACCTGCGAGCACTGCATCACCGCTGGTCGCAGCCTCGTGGCCCTGCACGAGGCGACGCGTGCGCTGGTCGAGGACCCGACCGAGCCGCCGCCCGGTCTGCTCGATCGCATCATGCAGGCCGTCCGCGCCGAGGCCCGCCGCGGTGCGCGGCTGCCCCTCGTACCGACCGACCTGCACGGCGTCGATCTCGGACCCGTCGACATCTCCGAGCAGGCCGTCGCGGCAGTGGTGCGCTACGCCGCCGACACCGTCGACGGGGTGCGCGCCCGCAGCTGCCGCGTCACGACCGACCCCACCGATCCGCGGGCGCTGGCGATCACCCTGAGCGTGTCGCTGCGCTACGGATCCGGTCCCGTGGAGGACCAGATCACCACTGTGCGCAGCCGCGTCGCCGTCGCCGTCGAAGGGCAGGTCGGCGCTCGCGCAGCCGGGATCGACATCACGATCATCGATCTGTGGCCGCTGCCGGCGGAGGACGCGTGAGCGGGTCCGACCCTGTCGCGGAGGTGCGGGTCGCCGCGGCGGCCGCCGACGCGGCGCGCGCCACGCCCGGCGTCGCCCGCCTGCAGCCCGGCCTCTGGGGTCTCGTCCAGCAGCTCGGCCGCGACGCCTGGACGCGGCTCACCGCGCGTCCCTACCCCGACGTCGCCGGCGTCGAGGTCGGCATCGGAGCCGGCACGACCACCATCGACATCGCGCTCGTCTGCGACGGCCGCCTCCCCGCGGCCGTCGTCGCCGGCGACGTGCAGCGCAACGTCCACCGCGCGGTGCTCGAAGACTGCTCGATCGCCCCGACCCGGATCGCCGTCCACGTCGTCGACATCGCCCCACCTGCGCAGGATCCCCAGGTGGAGTGAGAGCCAGGTGGAGTGAGAGTCAGTACCGCGCGATCGCCGCGTCGCGCAGCACCACGTTCTCCATCTCCATCTCGGCCACCCGGTTCTTGACGAGGTCGCCGATGCTGACGACGCCGATGAGCTTGCCGTTGTCCAGCACCGGCAGGTGGCGGTGGCGCAGCTTGGTCATCATCGCCATGGCCTCGGCGACGGTCACGTCCGGGCGGACGGTGGTGACGTTGCGGGTCATCACCTCGCTGACCGGGGTCTTCATCAGTTCGGCGCTGTGGCTGCGCATCGCCCTGACGATGTCGCGCTCGGAGACGATGCCGCGGATCTCGCCCGAGCTGCCCATGACGATCAGCGCGCCGGTGCCGGTGGATCCCAGCTCCTCGACCACCTCTCTGATCGACTGCCACTCGAGCACCGAGTAGACCGTGTGGCCCTTGCGGTTGAGGATGTCGGCGATCTTCATGGCCGGGGTCCTTCCGACGCCGCGGGTGTCCGGGGTCACCATGGTGCGCTCGCGGATGGCGGTGCGCCAGTGATGGCGTCGGGAGTGACCGGCTTGCCCTAATAGTCGTGTCGAGGAGCGGGATCGACGAGGCGGACGGCGCTGCGGACGATCCGGTCCTTCACCGCCGCGCGCAGCCGGCTCCCCCGTTCGGCCGAGACGGCGACGGGTGCGCGCTGCGCCAGGCGGGGGAACAGCGCGGCGGCGTTGTCGTGCGAGATCGCCGGGCGGAGCGGGGATCCGGTGAGGTGCTCGTCGAGCCCGGCCGTGAAGTACCGGACGGCGGCTTCGGGGGCGAATGGCCAGTCGCTGCCGAAGAGGACGCGCTCGGGCCGGGCGAACGCGAGCAGTGCCGGCAGCGCGGTCGGGCTGCCCGACAGCGCGGTGTCGAACCAGAAGGTCCGCAGGTCGGTGAGGTTGTCGCGCGGGCTGCGGCCGGTGTCGCCGGTCATGCCGAGGGCCATGCGGTGCGCGGCGTAGGGCACGAACCCGCCGGCGTGGGAGAGCACGAAGCGGATGTTCGGGTAGCGGCGCACGATCCCGTTGCGGACGAGCAGGTAGGCGGCGCGGGTGGTGTCGAGCAGGAAGTCGGTGGTGAACGGCGGGATGCCGGGCACGGACGGGCCGGGCAACGCGGCCGGATGCACGAACACGACGGCCGAGCGCTCGTCGAGGACAGCGAACAGCGGCTCCTGGCCCTCGGCGCCGAGGTAGGTGCCGCGGCTGTTGGCGAGCAGGACCACGCCGTCGGCGTGCAGCTCGTCCAGCGCGTGCACGGCCTCGGCTGCGGACGCCGCGACGTCGGGCATCGGCAGCGTGGCGAAGTGGCCGAATCGGGGATGCCGCTCGGACAGCTCGGCGCCGAAGGTGTTGAGCCGGCGGGCCATCGGCGCGGCCTCGGCGTCGTCCAGGAAGGACGTGCCGGGCGCGGAGACCGACAGCACGGCCGCCGCGGTGCCGATCTCGTCCATCAGGGAGAGCGCAGGCTCGGGGCTCCACTCGGGCACCGCGCGCCCGCCGGCGTCGGCGATCCCCGCGACGCGCAGGGCGTCCCGGTAGAACGCCGGCACGAGGTGCTGGTGGACGTCGATGCGGCCGGTCACGACAGCTCCTCGGCGAGCAACCGAACCATGACCCGCGCGTGCAGCTCGAAGAGCGCGACGAGATCGACGGAGTCGCCGCCGATCTCCTTGGCGATGAACAGGCCGTCGGCGCCGGCGATGGCGTAGGTGGCCAGCTGCTCGACGGCCGCCGCGCTCAGCTGCGGCGCCACCTCGCGGAAGACCTCGACGACCTGCCCCCGCGTCTGGTGGCGCACCTGGAGGAACTTCGTGCGCGCCGACGGCTCGGTGGGCCGGTGCTCGAGGGTGAGCATGAGCCCGAGCCGCAGGAAGTCGGGGCTCTCGAGCAGCGCCTTCGCGATCCCGACGGCCATCGCGGTGACCCGCTCCGCCACACCGCCGGTGTCCGCTCCGGGCAGCGCCATGGCCGAGAGCCAGCTGCCGAAGCTGCGCTCGATGACCGCCGCGATCAGCTCGTCCTTGTCGGCGAAGTGCCAGTAGATCGAGCTGGCGGGTAGACCGCAGCGGTCGCTGACCGCGGAGATGGTGGTGCCGTCGTAGCCGCGTTCGCCGGCGATCTCGGCGGCGGCGTCGAGGATGCGCTGGCGCGACTCCTCGCCGTTGATCCGGCGCTTCCGGCTGGTGCGCTCACTCACGTTCGACCTCCTTGACGGCTCTTCGCCGACGACCTTACCGTAGCGACCGTTCCAATTGTAGTGATTACTCCAGGAAGATGGTGAGCACGATGACGACGGTCGTAGGGACGGAACGGTCGGAGCGTTCGGTGCGGGTCGGAGCACGCGAGGTGTTCCTGACGGAGATCACGCCCGCGGGTGGGGCGGTCGGCACGACGCCGCTGGTGATGCTGCACGGGGGCGGCCCGGGCGCGTCCGGGATGTCGAACTACGCCCGCAACGTCGACGCGCTCGCCGCCGGCGGCCACCGGGTGCTCGTGCCGGACCTGCCGGGCTACGGGCGCTCGTCGAAGGACATCGACCAATCCGATCCGTTCGGTGACCTGGCGCTGTTCGTCCGCGGCCTGCTCGACGAGCTCGACGTCGAACGGGCCGACCTCGTGGGCAACTCCTACGGCGCAGCGGCCGCGCTGCGACTCGCGCTGGACCGCCCGGAGCGGGTCGCCCGCCAGGTGCTGCTCGGCCCGGGCGGGATCGGCACCACCCGCGCGCTGCCCACCGCAGGGCTCACGGCACTGCTGGACTACTACCGCGGCGACGGTCCGTCGCGGACGAAGCTGCGGACGTTCCTGCGCGAGTTCCTCGTCTTCGACGGCTCGACGGTCACCGACGAGATGATCGAGGAGCGCTACGCGGCCAGCATCGATCCCGAGGTGGTGGCGAACCCGCCGCTGCGGCGCCCGGCCGGGCTGCGTCAGCTGTTGCGCATGGACCTCTCGCGCGATCGCCGCCTCGCCCGCTGCACCGTGCCGACGCTGGTGGTGTGGGGCACCGAGGACAAGGTCAACCGGCCCTCCGGCGGGCCGTTCCTGGCCCACCGGATGCCCAACTGCGATCTCTACCTGCTCGGCCGCACGGGCCACTGGGCCCAGTTCGAGCAGGCCGACCGGTTCAACGCACTGCTGCTCGACTGGCTCGCGTCATGATTCGCCCGGACGTCTTCGGCGCGGCCCGGCTCGGCTACCTCGTCGTCGAGTCGCAGCGGCTCACGGACTGGCACCGCTTCGGCGCCGACGCGATCGGTCTGCACGTCGACGAGCTGACCCGCGACGCGCTGCGGTTCCGCCTCGACGATCGCGAGTGCCGGTTCCTGATCCGTCGCGGGAGCGCGGAGGACGTCACCGCGGCCGGCTGGGAGATCGACGACGACGAGACGTTCGAGATCGTCCTGGGCCGCGTGCACGCCGCCGGCCTGCTGGTCGTGGAGGGCACTGCCGATGAGGCGGCGCTGCGCGGGGTGGAGCGGCTGTGGCGCTTCCCCGGTCCGAAGGGCATCGCCACGGAGATCTTCACCCGGGCCACCACGACCGCGGCCCCGCTGCGGATGCAGAACGCGGCCTGGGTCACGGGCGCGTCGGGCATGGGGCACATGGCCGTCACGACGACCCGTCCCGAGCAGCTGCACACCTACTGGAACAATCTGCTCGACCTGCGCCTCACCGACCGCGTCACCGAGCGCATCGGCCCGGCGAAGCTGCAGATCCGGTTCCTGCGCAGCGGGCAGCGCCACCACTCCGTCGCGATCGCCGACGTCGCCGGCGTGCCGATCGACCCGGTCCGCACCCGCGTTCAGCACGTCAACATCGAGGTCGCGAGCTTCGACGACGTGCTCGCGAGCTTCCACCGCGTCACCGATCTCGGGTTCCACATGGCCTGGACGGTCGGGCAGCACACCAACGACCGCGAGCTGTCGTACTACTGCGTCACGCCGTCGGGCTTCGAGCTGGAGGTCGGCTGGAACCCGGTGCTGGTCACGCCCGAGCGCGAGGCGACGTGGGAGCCGAGCAACTACGACAGCATCTCGACCTGGGGCCACACCGTCGTCGGCGAGAACGTCGTGACGCTCATGAGCCGGTTCCGCGCGGCCGTCGCGTCGCTGCGGCAGGAGGAGGACGTGGTTCCCGCGCTGTCCGCGGTCGCCAGGGGAGCACACCGATGAACGCCCCGATGATCAGCTACGACGTCGCGATCATCGGGTACGGGCCCGTCGGGGTCACGGCTGCGAACCTGCTCGGTCGGATGGGCCTGCGGGTGGTGGTGATCGAGCGCGACGCCGACGTCTACTCCCGCGCCCGCGCGATCTCCACCGACGAGGAGGTCCTGCGGATCTGGCAGCGCATCGGCCTGGCCGACGAGCTGACCGCCGACATGCTCGGCGGGCGCGAGCTGACGTTCGTCGACTCCTGGGGGCGGACGTTCCTGTCATTCACCCCGCGCGGCTTCGGCAACGGGCACCCGCCCCAGCAGTTCATCTACCAGCCGGCCGTCGAGCGCACGCTGCGCGCCGGCGTCGCGCGATACCCGAACGTCGAGGTCCGGCTGGGCGAGGAGTGCATCGACCTCGCCCAGGACGCGGAGGGTGTGGAGCTGACCGTGGCGTCCGGCGAGCGGTTCCGGGCGTCCTACGTGATCGCGGCCGACGGCGGCTCCAGCCCGGCTCGGCACCGGCTCGGCATCGGGTTCGAGGGGCGCACGTTCGAGGAGCGCTGGGTCGTCGTCGACACCCGGGTGCGGAAGCCGTGGCCCGAGATCGACCGGCTGCGCTTCCACTGCGACCCGGCCCGACCGGCCGTCGACTGCCCGACCCCGCTCGGGCACCACCGCTGGGAGTTCCCCGTGCTGCCGGGCGACGACGAGGCCGTGTCGGCATCGCCCGACGGCGTGCGCGCGCTGCTCGCCGGCCAGGGCATCGGCGACGAGCACGTCGAGGTCCTGCGGGCGGTCGTCTACAGCCACCACGTGCGGTTCGCCGACCGGTGGCGCGTCGGGCGGGTGTTCCTCGCGGGCGACGCCGCGCACGTCATGCCGCCGTGGATCGGGCAGGGCATGGCGTCGGGTGTCCGCGACGTCGACAACCTCTGCTGGAAGCTGGCGGCGGCCCTCTCCGGGCAGCTCGCCGACGCCGAGCCCCTCCTCGACTCCTACGAGACCGAGCGCATGCCGCACGTCCGCGCCATCACCGAGGCCGCCGTGTTCTTCGGGCGTGTGATAACCGAACGCCGCGCGGTCGTCACGCCGATCCGGGACGCCGTGTTCCGGGCGATCTGCGTGCTGCCCGGCCTGGGCTCGTACCTGCGCGACGGCGGCTGGTTCCCGGCCACCCGCTACCGGCGCGGGTTCCTCGGCCGCGGTGGCGGCGAGCACCTGCCCCAGCCGTGGGTGCAGGACGGCGCCGGGCGGCGCGCCCGCCTCGACGACGTGCTCGGCCACACCGAGTGGGCCGTCCTGCACGTCGGCCGCGGCCCGGGGTCGGACGCCTGGTCCCGTGCCGGCGTCCAGGTGGTGCAGGTCCTGCCCGCCGGATCGGATCCCGCGCCCGGCGCCGTCGTCGACGTGGAGAACGTGCTGGTCGGGTGGTTGCGGCGGCGCCGGATCACCACCGTCGCCGTCCGGCCGGACTCGATCGTCCATTCGGCCGGAGTCGTGAGGCCTTGATCAACGAGCCGCACCGCGGACGGCGAGGAGCTCGCCCTTCCCCACCGTAGCGATGGTCGTCGTGACCCCGGGCGCCGCCGCCAGCAGTGCGGCGAAGGGGGCGATCTCCGCGGGGTGCGAGGTGGCGTTGTCGGCGACGAGCAGACCCCCGGGGCGCAGCACCCGCAGTGGATGCGGCCACCAGCCCGGGTACTCCGTCCGTTCGGCGTCGAGGAAGAGGAGATCCACGGAGTCGTCCGGCAGACCGGCCAGATAGCTGCCTCCGTCGACCGGCCGGAAGGTGACGAGGTCGGCGAGGCCGGCCCGCGCCAGGTTCTCGGCGGCCGCGTCCTGGGCGGCGGTGTCGTTATCGAGGCTCACGATCCGGCCACCGGTGGCGCGCGCGGCGTCGGCGAGCCACAGGGTCGATACGCCGCGGGACGTCCCGACCTCCACGATGTCCGCGGCCCGGGTGGCGCGCACGAGCACCGCGAGGAACTGCCCGGCGCTCTCCTCGAGGACCCGCCAGCGCAGCAGGCGATCCTCGATCCCGGCGTCGTGCCGCTCGGCCGCCGCCATGAGGTCGTCCAGCACCGCACGCACCTGCTCGTCCACGGTGGAGAGCAGATCACGGCCGGCGACGGCCTACAACCGAGCGCAGTACGGCCAGGCGAGCCTGGCCAAGCTCGGCGTCGGGTCCCGGCAGGAGGCGGCCCGCTGGCATGGGGAGCGACCCACCCGAACGTAGGGAGCCGCGCGATGCACAATGGTCAACGTATTGCGTCATGCGCACCCGTCGCTAAGCTCGCTCCTGTACTCGCGATGCAGAACCGGGAAGTCGGTGCAAGTCCGACACGGTCCTCGCCACTGTGACCAGGGAGCTCACCTCGAACTCGCCACTGGGCCGTACGGCTCGGGAAGGCCGGGGGAAGCGCCTGACCTGGGAGTCAGGAGACCGCCTGCATCGGTCCTGTAGTGCCCGATCCACGAGAGATGGAGGGCTGCGCTCATGAGTGACCGCATGCCACTGACCGACCGCCTCGACGCAGGTCCGGTGATCTGTGCCGAAGGATTCCTCTTCGAGCTCGAACGGCGGGGCTACCTCACCGCCGGCGAGTTCGTCCCCGAGGTCGCACTGGAGTTCCCGGACGCGCTGCGTGCCCTGCACCTGGACTACCAGCGCGCGGGCTCGGACATCGTCGAGGCGTTCACCTACAACGGCCACCGCGAGAAGATGCGGGTCATCGGCAAGGAGGACCTGCTCGAACCGCTGAACCGAGCCGCTCTGCAGATCGCGCGCGAGGTGGCCGACGCGCAGCCGGGCAACCTGATGGCCGGCAACATCTCCAACAGCAACATCTGGGACCCGGCCGACGGGCAGCGGCAGGGCGAGGTCCGGGCCATGTTCGAGGAGATGGTGGGCTGGGCCGTCGAGGGCGGCGCCGATCTGATCATCGGCGAGACCTTCTACTACGCCGGGGAGGCGCTTGCCGCGCTCGAGATCGCCAAGTCGAGCGGGCTGCAGGTGGTGCTCACCATCGCGCCGATGGCGGCCGACGAGATGGCCGACGGGGTGGGCATCGTCGAGACCTGCCAGCAGCTGGAGCAGGCCGGCGCGGACGTCGTCGGCATGAACTGCTTCCGCGGTCCGCAGACGATGCTGCCGTGGTTGCGCGAGATCCGGGCCGCGGTGTCGTGCCACGTCGGTGCGCTGCCGATCCCGTACCGGACGACCGCGGCCGAGCCCACGTTCTTCAACCTCAGCGACCCGGCCGCGATCGTGCCCTCGCCGCACGGGCGCACCTTCCCGACCGCGCTCGACCCGCTCTACGCGAACCGGTACGAGATCGGCGCCTTCGCGGCGGACGCGTTCGGCATCGGGATCAACTACCTCGGCGTGTGCTGCGGCGCGTCGCCGATGCTGATCCGTCAGGTCGCCGAGGCCGTGGGGCGCACGACGGAGGCGAGCCGGTTCTCCGAGAAGATGCAGAACCACTTCATGTACGGCGACAACCAGCGCCTGCCGGAGCACATCGTGGCGTTGGGCGACCGCGCCTGATCCGGAACCACTCCGGGGCGAGCCCGTCGAACCCGCTGCCGGCTCCTTCCGGGAGCGCGGCGAGCAGCGGCGCGGCCAGTTCGAGGTGCGCCCGGTTGCTGACGTCGATCTCGGTGGGGCGGTGCGGCCAGCTGCCGATGACGAGGCCTGCGACGGTGATCCCGCGCCGGGTGAGGGCTTCGAGCGTCAGCGCCGTGTGGTTGAGCGTGCCGAGGCCACTGCGGCACACCACGACGGTCGACGCGGGCAGGGCGAGCGCGAGATCGGCGATGGTGTGGCCGTCGTGGTCGAGTTCGACGAGCAGCCCGCCGGCGCCCTCGACCAGCACGTCGTCGTGCTGCGCGCGCAGCCGCCGGACCGTGTCGACGTGGTGCTGGAGCGGGGGCAGCGCCACGTCGGCCCGCGCGGCGGCGGCGACCGGGGCCATCGGGTAGGGAAGCCGGATGCCCTCGTGGACTGAGACGGCGACGGGGCCGGCGAGCCGGCCGACGACGTCGATGTCGCCGTCGCCGTCCTCCGTTCCGGCCTGCACGGGTTTGTAGACGGCGACGCTGCGGTCCTCGGCGGCGAGCGCCGCGGCGAGTGCGGCGGTGGCGATCGTCTTCCCGACGCCGGTGTCGGTGCCGGTGACGACGAGGACGGTCATGCCGGCACCGACGTGCGGGCCCAGCTGCCCGCGAGCCGGGCGGCGTGCGCGGCTCGGTCGGGATCGACGCCGGCGCGTGCCACGAGGCGCAGCCGGGAGATGCCGTCGGGCACGCTCGGCGGCCGGAAGCAGCCCACGGCGATGCCCTCGGCGCGCAGGCGGTCGGCCGCGGCGACGGCGTCGTCGGCGGAGGCCGCCGGGATGGACTGCACGGCGCCGGGCGCGTGCGGGACCTCGGCTGCCGCGGCGATCCTGGCCGCGACCCGGTGCAGCTCCGCGACCCGCTCGGGTTCGGCCGCGATGATCCGGCACGCCGTCGCAGCTGCCGCTGCTGCAGCAGGAGCCAGCCCCGTGTCGAAGATGAACGTGCGGGCCGTGTTGACCAGGTGCTCGCGCAGCGCGGGGGAGCCCAGCACGGCGCCGCCCTGCGCGCCCAGCGCCTTCGACAGGGTGGCCGTCACGACGACGTGCTCGGCGCCGGCCAGCCCGGCCGCGTGCACCGCGCCCCGACCGTCGCCGGCCACGCCGATGCCGTGCGCCTCGTCGACCAGCAACAGCGCTTCGTACCGCGCGCACAGCGCAGCCACGCTGCGCAGGTCGGCGGCGTCGCCCAGCACCGAGTAGATCGACTCGACCACGACGATCGCCCGGGGCTGGGACCGGTCGCGCAGCAGCCGCTCCAGCACGGCGAGGTCGCCGTGGGGGCAGATCGCGACGGGGGAGCGGGACAGTCGCGCCCCGTCGATGAGGGACGCGTGGACGTGCGCGTCGGACACCAGCAGCGTGGCGGGGTCGCCGAGGGCGGTGAGCACCCCGATGTTGGCGGTGTAGCCGCTGGAGAAGGCCAGGCAGGACGGCTGCCCGGTCAGCCGCGCCAGCTCGGTCTCCAGCTCGACGTGCGCCGCCGTCGTGCCCGTGACCACCCGGGACGCACCGGCGCCTGCGCCGTACCGCTCGATCGCGCCGACCGCGGACGCCCGCAGACGTGGGTCCGCGGCGAGCCCGAGGTAGTCGTTCGATGCGAGGTCCAGCGTCGCGGCCGTCGGATGGCGCCGGTGATCGGTGGACCGGACGATGGCCCGGTCGGCCCGCGCGGCGGCGAGCCACTCCGTCATGGCGCCCATCAGCCGTGCACCTGCGCGACGGCGCCGGTGAGGGCACCGCCGATGGCGGCGACCTCGTCGGGGCCGCAGACGTAGGGCGGCATCGTGTAGACGAGGTCGCGGAACGGTCGCACCCAGACGCCGCGGTCGAGCGCTGCGCGGGTCACCGCCGCGACGTCCACCGGCCCGGTCAGCTGGACGACGCCGACCGCACCCAGCACTCGCACGTCCCGCACCGACGTGAGTGCGGCGGCCGGAGCGAGCGCCGTTGCCAGCTCCTTCCCGATCCCGCGGACGTGAGCCGCGTGCTCGGGCAGGAGCGCCAGCGACGCCGACGCGACCGCGCACGCCAGGGGATTGCCCATGAAGGTGGGGCCGTGCAACAGGGTGGCGACCGCTCTGCCGACCTCGCCGGTGCAGAGCACCGCGGCCAGGGACAGGTAGCCGCCGGTCAGCGCTTTGCCCACGCACATCACGTCCGGGACGACGCCGGCGTGCTCGACCCCGAACGGCGTGCCGGTGCGGCCGAATCCCGTCGCGATCTCGTCGGCGATCAGCAGGATCCCGTGCCGGTCGGCGATCCGCCGCAGGGCCGTGAGGCAGCCGGGCGGGTAGACGTGCATGCCGCCGGCGCCTTGCAGCACGGGCTCGACGACGATCGCGGCCACCGTGGCGGCGTGGGTCTCGACAATCGCTTCGGCCGTCGTGACCCAGTCGTCGATGGACGGCCCACCGGTCAGCTGCCCACCAGAGGTGGTCGCCGCCGGTGGACGGGGCAGGAACAGCTGGTCGGCGACCAGGCCGGGGAACAGGGCGTGCATGCCGTCGACCGGGTCGCAGACGCTCATCGCCCCGGTCGTGTCGCCGTGGTAGCCGCCGCGGAGCGCGACGAACCGCCGCCGCTCCGGCCGGCCCGTCGCCGCCTGGTACTGCACCGCCAGCTTCAGCGCGACCTCGACCGAGACGGAACCGGAGTCGGCGAGGAAGACGTGCCGGAGATCGCCCGGCGCGATGGCAACCAGCTCCTCCGCCAGCCGCACCGCGGGCTCGTGGGTCAGCCCGCCGAACATCACGTGGCTGAACCGGTCGACCTGCTCGCGCACCGCCGCGTCGAGGGCGGGGTGCCGGTAGCCGTGGATCGCGCACCACCACGAGCTCATCGCGTCGATCGCGTCGAACCGCGTGCCGTCGGGTGCCTCCAGTTGCAGCCGGGTGCCCGAGGCGGCGAGCACGGCGTAGGGCGGCGGACCGTCCAGCGGCGCGTACGGGTGCCAGACCAGCCCGCGGTCGCGCTGCAGCAGCCCGTTCATGCGTTCGGCGCCTGCACGGTCCCGGCCCCGCGCTGCCTGATCGAGACGGTGCGCGTGCGCCTGCGCCGGTTCGGCGCCCAGCACCCGGAACCCGGCGTCCGCGATCATCGTGAGATCCGCCTTCGCCGCCTGGCCCTCGCTGGTCAGGTAGTCGCCGAGGAACAGCGAGTTCGCCACGTGCAGCGCCAGCGGCTGCAGCGACCGCAGGTGCATCTCCCGGCCGCCGGCCATGCGGATCTCGGTGGCCGGGCAGGCGAAGCGGGCCAGCGCGAGGATGCGCAGCGAGCGCAGCGGGTCCAGCTCCCAGGTGCCGGCCAGCGGGGTGCCGTCGAACGGCATCAGGAAGTTGATCGGGATGGAGTCGCTGCCGAGGTCGCGCAGGGCGAAGATCGCGTCGATGAGTTCGTCGTCGCTCTCGCCCATGCCGACGATCAGGCCGGAGCAGGGGGAGAGGCCGGCCGACTTCGCCTTCTCGACGGTGGCGACGCGGTCGTCGTAGCCGTGGGTCGAGCAGATGTCGGCGTAGCGGGACTCGCTGGTGTTGAGGTTGTGGTTGTAGGCGTCGACCCCCGCCGCGCGCAGGCGCTCGGCCTGCCCGTCCTGCAGGATCCCCAGGCAGGCGCACACCTCGACGTGCGGATGGGCTTCCTTGACGGCCTCGACGACGCCGGCCACCCGATCGACGTCCCGCTCGCCCGGTCCGCGCCCGCTCGCGACCAGGCAGACGCGTGAGGCGCCGCCCTCGATGCCGGCGCTCGCCTGCCGGACGGTCTCCTCGGCCGAGAGCCACGAGTACTTCAGGATCTGCGCGGACGAGCCCAACCGCTGCGAGCAGTAGCCGCAGTCCTCCGGGCAGAGCCCCGACTTGAGGTTGACCAGGTAGTTGACCTTGACACGATCACCGAAGTGGGCGCGCCGCAACCGCCCGGCCGCGGCGATCAGGCCCAGCACCTCCTCGTCCGGGGTCTCCAGGACCGCGCGGGCGTCGGCGCGGTCGAGCACGCCGCCGTCGAGCTGGCGGGAGGCGAGATCGTCGAAGGTTTTGAACACCGTTCAAAGCTAGCCACAGTCAGCGTGTGTGGGCAAGACCGACCCGGATGTCCGAGGAGGCACACTGCATCGGTGAAGGTGACCCGGGCGCAGATCGTCGAGGGGGCGTACGAGGCGCTCGGCGAACGCGGACTGGGCGGCCTGTCCATGCGCGGGCTGGCGCAGGACCTGGGCGTGCAGCCCGGCGCGCTGTACTACCACGTCGCCAGCAAGCAGGAGCTGCTCGCGGCCGTCGCGGCCAGGATCCTCGACGAGATCCCGTCGCCGGCGACCGATCCCCGATCGGCCGCGGAAGCCCTGCGCACCGCGCTGTTGCGCGTCCGCGACGGTGCGGAGGTCGTGTCGTTCGTCCAGGCGTTCCGGCCCGACGTCGTCGTCCCGGCGCACGAGCTGCGCCGGCTCTTCACCGAGAGCCTCGACCCCCGCGAGGCCGAGTGGGCAGCCCGGACAGTGATCCACTACGTGCTCGGCTTCGTGGCCGAGGAGCAGAACCACGCCGAGCTCGTCCGGGCGAAGATCCTGGAGGAGGAGCCGTCGCGAGCACTCGAATCGACCGAGGCGTTCATGTTCGGGATCGACGCGATCCTGGGCGGACTCGAGGCGGCCGAGTAGAAGGGCGGCCCCGGCGGTACCTCCTAGGGCTGCAACAACACCGACACTCCAGGATCCGCCTTCCCGGCCACCGCATCGCGATATGCCGCCAGAGCGGCGTCGGCCCCCTGCTGCGATTCAAGCCGAGTGAGCCCCCGAACCTCCCGCATGAAGCTGCGCCAACCAGCATCCATGCGCTCCCGCAGCTCAGCAGCCCCCAGCTCGGCGCGCCGCTTCTCCATCTGACCGGGTGCGAAGAAGCCGGTGCGCCGCGGGCCGGGCAGCGGTTGCGTGTCGTCGTCGGACGCGTCCCAGTGCGCCTTGCCGACGACCATGCTGAGGGCCAGGTCGTCGCCGAACCGCTCGTGCACGGCTCGGACGACGGCGGGGTTGCCGGCGATGTCGATCAGCACGGTCGGGCGCTGCGGCAGCGACGCCACGGTGTCGTAGCCGGCGATCCGGTCGTGGTAGCCGATCTTCTCCAGGAGCGGGACGCTCGCGGGTGAGGTGAGGGCGACCAGCTCGGGGCGCTCCGGCAGCTCCCGGAGGGAGTGGGCGAAGCCGAGCGCCGTCTTGCTCGACGCGGCGGTGACCAGCACCTGCGCGGCGCCGTAGTGGTCGGCGGCGGCGAGCTGGTCGGCGATCAGCCAGCCGGTGAGGTGCAGCGGGCGGAACACCGGCCAATACGCGTCATCGGCGGGATCGTGGCCGTCGAGGCCGGCCGTCCGCTGGTACCGGTTGTAGAGCGACGGCAGCGTGCGGCGCCGCTCGGTGGCATCGACGAACCCGGTCGGTCCGACCCGTTCCGGCCGGAGCACCGCGTGGCTGGCCAGCGGCCAGTAGCCGTAGATCCGCTCGCCCACGGGCAGGTCGGGGACCTCGCTGCGCGTCACCGTCGCGAAGCCCCAGACGGGCAGCCTGCCCGGCGCGTCCCGCTCGGCGAAGAAGTCCCAGTAGCCGGTGTCGTTGCCGAACAGCCCGCTCGGGCCGCCCAGTGCGGCGTAGGTGACGTTGTTCGCCGTCATCGCGACCAGCTCGACGGCGACCTCGACGCTCCCCTCGAGGAGTTCCGCGGCCGGCTCCTCGACGAGCGTCGCCCGGGTGATGTCGGCGCGGTCGATGTCGATCGCCCAGCGGTCCATGGCAGTCCTCTCCGTACTCTTCGTCGGGTCGAACCGGCGAACTCGTGGCCATTCCGGCGTCCTTCGACGACCATCATCGGCCCCCGTCTCGTGGCACCCGAACGGGGGCGTCGGGCCACTGATCACGTCGCTACAGTGACGCCGACGCCAACACCCCGGACCCCGGTGCTGCGTGATTCAGCCGTGCGTATGAACGAGTGAGGGCTCATGGATACGGACCGGGGTGGAATTCGACGGCGTCCGGCCTGCGTGGTCACCGGAGGTCGCCGTCCGATGGTGCGGTTGTCGGGTTCCATCGGTCGCATCACCGCCGAACGAACCGCAACGTCCATCGCGGCACTGATCGATGCCGGCGAGCGGAACGTGCTCGTCGACGTGTCGGCGGTGGCCAACAGCACCGGTCATCTGCTGACGGTCCTGTCCCGCGCGCGCCGCACGTTGACCGGTGTCCGCGGTTCGTTGCTGATCGTCGGGGTGCAGCTCCCACCGTTCCTGACGGCACTGGAGACGGCCGCGGTCGACGAGGTCTTCCTCGTCTACGACGCGCTACGGCGGGATGCCCGGCCCGGTCGCCGCGCAGTGATCAGGAGGGCCGTCGCAGCCGCGGTGGGAGAGTAGGTCCGGTAGCCGGACACGGCTGCTGGCATCGGGTTCACAGCATCCGTGGCGCCAGGTCTGGATCGGGCATGTCCGCCTCGAACGGGAAGGTCGGGCGGTTGATCCCGTGATGGCCCAGCCGGAGCAGGTCCTGGTCGACGCCGCCGGGGGTGAGGGCGAGCAGCCAGTCGGCGGCGATCGCGTAGAGGCCCGGCTCGAGGTATCCGATCTTTGTGACGACGATGTCGTACGCCGTGACGTCCAGACCCACCGCGGTGAAGGCGCTGGGATCGTGGAAAGCGGTGCGGCGGGCGGTGATCACGGCGTCCAGGCCGCCGACCGTGAGCACGGCCGCGGCAGGGGAGACGAACCGCAATCGGCCCTGCACCAGCACCCGGCCCAGCCCGCTGTCGAACGCGTCGCCGACGGTCACGGATACCTCGTCGCCGACGGCGTGCGCCTGCAGTGCGGCGACCGCGTCGGGATCGGTGACACTCGCGCAGACCGCTGACGGGAGATCCCGCGCGATCAGCCGGCCGAGCGTCCACGCGACGTCGTCCGCGCCGCCCGCGCCGGGATTGTCGCCGGCGTCGCTGATCAGGAACGGGCGGGCGGAGCTGGCCAGCGCCGCGTCCACGCACTCGTCCAGCGTCGCGGTGGGCGCCACGAAGGTGAACTCGTGCCGGACCTTCCAGTAGTGCTCGGCCAGCTCGCGCGCGCCGCCGGCGACCGCCTCGGCGTCCCACCCGGTGACGACGACGGCAGCGTGGCAGCGCGGCTCGTCGGCCCACGCGTAGCCGACCCACACGGCGGCGTCGAGCACGCCGTCGCGGGCCGCGATGTCGGGCACGGTCGTGTAGAGCGCGGCGGCCGGCTCGACGCGCGTGCTCGTCTTCTCCCCGGGCAGCAGCACCGGCACCGGCACCCACGCCTTGACCGGACGGGTGCCGGCCCGGAGCGCGGTGACGAGGTTGCGGGCCGCCCGCTCCCGCGTCTCCCACGTGTCGACGTGCGGTGCGGTGCGGTAGCAGGTGAGCAGGTCGAGCGCGCGGGCGAAGCCCTCGGAGACGTTGCCGTGCAGGTCCATGGCCGCCGAGAGGTACGCGTCCGGTCCGACGATCTCGCGGACCGCCGTCACCAGGTCCAGCTCCGCGTCGACGAGCCCGTCGACGCTCATGGCGCCGTGGATGTCGAGCAGCACCCCGTCCAGCGGGCCGGCGGCCCGCAGCCGGTTCAGCAGGTCGGCCTTGAGCGCGGCGTACGCCGCCGCGAGCAGCGGCCCGCCGGGCAGTGCACGGGCCCGGAGCACGGGCACCCACTCGACGTCGCCGGCCAGCACGTGACCGTGCTGCGTCCAGTCGTAGATGTCGAGCAGCTCCTGGCCGGTGAGCACGGTGAAGTCGGCGACGGTGCTGCGGTGCGGGCAGAACGTGCTGCTCTCGATCGCGATGCCGGCGATGCCGATCCTCATGCCGCCACGATCCTCATGCCGGCAGCCCCGTCAGCGCTACCTGCGCCGCGAGCGCTGCCGCCCCGCGTGCGCCCGCGTCCATGCCCGTCGACACGACTCCCACCTCCAGGTGTTGGGTGACCAGCGGCAGGCAGCGCTCGTAGAGCGCGCCGCGCACCGCGGCCACGAAGGCCTCCAGCGATGCCAGCCGCCCGGCCAGCACCACGACGTCCGGATTGACGAAGTTGACGACGGCGGCCAGCACCTCGCCGAGCAGCCGCCCGGCCGTGCGGACCGCCGCGATCGCCTCGGGCTGCGCGTCGTCGCACAGCCGGGCCAGGTCGCCGGTGTCGGCGACCTCGATCCCGTTGGCGCGCAACGACTTCACGATCGCCGCGCCACTGGCGACGGTCTCCAGGCAGCCGGAGTTGCCGCAGCCGCACGGGATGTCGGCGCCGGCGTCGACGCGCACGTGCGTGATGTCGCCGGCCACTCCGGTCGCCCCGCGGTGCACGGCGCCGGAGGTGATCAACCCGCAGCCGATACCGGTGCCGGCCTTGACGACGATCATCGTGGCCGTCCGGTTGCCACGCGCGGCGACCTCGCCCAGCGCCACCAGGCTGGTGTCGTTGTCGACCGCGACCGGCAGCCCGAGGCGTTCGGTGAGCCGCGCGCGCAGCGGGAAGTCCTTCCATCCCGGCATCCGGGCGGGGACGCGCACGACGCCGGCCGGGAACTCGACCGGCCCGGGCAGCCCGACCCCGACGGCCAGCAGCCGCTTGCCCTGCTCGGCGGCGAAGCGCTCGACGAGGGTCGCGAGCGCGTCGAGGCCGGCCTCGGGGCCGGCGGCGATGTCGAACGGGAACTCGCCGACCTGCAGGGTCGTGCCGGAGAGATCGAGGGCGAGCAGCCGCAGGTGCCGCGCCCCGACGTCGGCGCCGACCACGATGCCGGTGCCGGCCGTGGTGAGCACGCGGGGCTTGCGCCCGCCGCGCGACGGGCCGTCGCCGGTCTCGGCGAGCAGGCCGGCGTCCATCAGCTCGGCGACCTTCGTCGACACGGTGGACGGGGCGAGTCCCAGCTCCTTCGCCAGCTCCGAGCGCGACGTGGCGACGCCGGTCGCGACGAGGTCGACGATGCGCGCCGAAGTCTGGGCTGACACCTGCACGGCGCAGAACGTAGCAGCCTTGAAACCTACTTGGTTCGATTCATCGCTTGTCTTAGTTCGAAGTCGTGGTTTAGCGTGCCGCCCAACGATCCAACTGTGAGGAGCTGCGATGGCTGTGCGGAGCAGGGTGCTGGTCGCGGTACTGGCGGCGGCGGGCATCGCCCTCGCGGCGTGCAGTGGCGGGGGCGCGGCCCCGTCGGGCCCGAGTGACTCGGCCACGTTCGCGCTGCCGCCCAACGCGGCCCCGAACTGGATCCTCCCGATCGGGATCCCCGGCCACCTCGCCGGCTACAACAGCGCCGTCTACTCGCTGCTGTGGCCTGCGCTGAACGTCTACTCGGGCAACGACGGCTCGATCGCCTTCGACGAGAAGGCCAGCGTCGCGAACAAGCCGGAGTTCTCCGACGGCGGCAAGACCGTGACGATCACGTTGAAGGACCTCGCCTGGTCGACGGGCGCGAAGGTGACCGCCCGCGACGTCGAGTTCCAGTTCAACCTGATCAAGGCGAACAAGACGAAGTGGGGCGGCTACTCCAAGGGCCGCTTCCCCGACAACGTCGCCGCGTTCACCGTCGTCGACGAGAAGACGATCAAGCTGACGCTGGACAAGGTCTACAACACCGACTGGTTCGCCGAGAACCAGCTCATCCAGCTGCGGCCGCTGCCCCAGGCGGCGTGGGACAAGACCAGCGTCGACGGGCCCGTCGGAGATCTCGACCGCGACCCGGCCACAGCAGCGCAGGTCTTCGACTTCCTCGTCGAACGGGCGAAGCAGATCGCCGACTACGGCAAGGACCCGCTGTGGCAGGTGGTCAGCGGCCCGTTCCGCGCCACCGAGTTCACGCCGCAGGGCCAGGTCACGCTCACCCGCAACGACAAGTACACCGGCCCCGACAAGGCGACGCTGAACACCGTCTCGCTCAAGCCGTTCACCAGCGCCGACGCCGAGTACAACGTGCTGCGCACCGGCCAGCTCGACTACGGATACATCGCCTCGTCCAACCTCGGGCAGACCTCGGCACTGGAGCAGCAGGGCTACACGGTGAAGCCGTGGCAGGGCTGGGCGATCACCTACATCCCGTACAACTTCAACAACCCGAAGGTCGGCCCGATCTTCGCGCAGCTCTACGTGCGGCAGGCCATCCAGAGCGCGATCGACCAGCCGTCGATCGCGAAGAACATCTGGCGCGGCAGCGCGGCTCCCGGGTACGGGCCGGTGCCGCAGGACGAGAAGTCGCCGTTCATCTCCGAGGCGCAGAAGACCAACCCGTACCCGTTCGACATCGCGAAGGCGAAGTCGCTGCTCACCGGGCACGGCTGGACGGTCGGGGGCGAGGGCGTGGCCACCTGCACGGCTCCCGGCACGGCGGAGAACCAGTGCGGTGCGGGGATCGCGGCCGGCACGCCGCTGCGGTTCGAGCTGCTCGCGGAGAGCGGTTCGAAGGAGACCGACAACACGATGGCGGAGCTCAAGTCGTCGCTCTCGCAGATCGGCATCGCGATCGATCTGAAGCAGGCGCCGCTCAACTCCGTGCTCGACACCAGCAAGCCCTGCACGCCGGCGCAGGCCGAGTGCTCGTGGCAGCTGTCGTTCTTCGGCACGCAGGGCAGCTGGTACTTCCCGGCCTACCCGAGCGGTGACCGCATCTTCTCCACGGGCGCCTCGTCCAACCTCGGCAGCTACTCCGACCCGAAGGCCGACGAGCTGATGACCCGCTCCACGCAGAGCGACGACAAGGCCGCGATGCAGGAGTACGGCGACTACCTGACGCGGAACCTGCCGGTGATCTGGCTGCCCAACCCGGCGTACCAGATCTCGGCGACCAAGACGTCGCTGCAGGGGATCGAGCAGGACCCGCTGGTCGGGATCTCACCGCAGCGGTGGCTCCGGCAGTGAAGTTGACAGAGCAGTGAGTCGGTACGTCGGGATGCGGCTGCTGCAGGCGGTCGTGGTGATCTTCATGGTCATCGTGATCGTGTTCTTCCTGCTGCACCGCATCCCCGGCGGCCCGGCGCGGGGCATCCTCGGCCAGCAGGCCACCCAGCAGCAGATCGACGACTTCAACCACGAGCAGGGGTTCGACCTGCCGTTGCCGGTGCAGTTCGGTCAGTACCTGGGCCGCATGGTGACGGGCGACTTCGGCGACTCCTACGTGGAGAACCAGCGCGTCGGTGACCTGGTCGCCGACCGGCTGCCGAAGACGCTGGTGCTCACCGGCCTCGCGACGTTGCTGGCGCTGCTGGTCGCAGTACCGCTCGGGGTGTTCCAGGCGGTGCGGCGCGGCCGGGCGTCGGATCACGTGCTGTCGATCGTCAACTTCGTGCTGTACTCGACGCCGGTCTTCTTCCTCGGCTTCGTGCTGATCATCGTGTTCGCGCAGCGCATCCCGCTGTTCTCCGCGCAGGCGCCGCAGGGCAGCACGCTCGGCGAGATCCTCGCCGAGCCGGGCGGGCTGGTGCTCCCGGTGGTCACCGCGGCGGCCGGGATGATCGCGGTGTTCAGCCGCTACCTGCGCTCGTCGGTGATCGACAACCTGCACGAGGACTACGTGCGCACCGCCCGCGCGAAGGGCGCGAGCGAGCCGTACCTGCTGCGCAACCACGTGCTGCGCAACTCGCTGACGGCGATCGTGTCGATGATCGGCTACTACATCCCCGTCGCGTTCGGCGGCGCGCTCGTCGTCGAGCAGATGTTCAACTACCCCGGCATGGGGCTGCTGTTCTGGAACGCCGCGCAGCGCTCGGACTACCCGGTGCTGCTGGGCGTGGTGTTCGTGATCGCGCTGGCGACGGTGATCGGCTCGCTGCTGGCCGACATCGCCCAGCGGCTCATCGATCCGCGGACCCGGAAGGTTCCGGCATGAGCACGCCGATGCGGTCCTCCACGAGCGAGCGGTGGCGCGCGTTCCGCCGCAACAAGCTCGCGCTGTTCGGCGCGGCGCTGCTGGTCCTGCTCGTCGTGTTCTGCCTCCTGGTCCCGCTGGTGTACGTCACCGACCAGGTGCACACCGCCCTGGACGCCGCCCGGCTGGCGCCCGGCGAGCAGGGGCACCCGCTGGGCACCGACGACCTCGGCTACGACGTGCTCGGCCGGCTGATGGTGGCGGGGCAGACGTCCCTGGTGATCGGGCTGGCCGCCGGCGCGCTCGCGACCGTGATCGGCACGGTGTGGGGCGCGATCGCGGGCTACTGCGGCGGCTGGCTCGACGCGGTCATGATGCGGGTCGTCGACGCCGGCATCGCGATCCCCGGCCTGTTCCTGCTGGTCGTGGCCGCAACGCTGGTGACGCCCAGCGTGCCCGTCCTGATCGTCGTGATCGGGCTGGTGTCGTGGCTGGTGCCGGCGCGGCTGATGCGCGCCGAGTCGCTCGCGCTGCGCAGCCGCGCCTACGTCGAGGCGATGCGGCTGGCCGGCGGCACCGGCTTCGGCGCGATCCGCCGCCACATCGTGCCCAACGCGATCGGCACCGTGATCGTCAACGCGACGTTCCAGGTGGCCGACGCGATCCTGCTCGTCACCTACGTGAGCTTCCTCGGGCTGGGTGTGCCGCCGCCCGCCGCCAACTGGGGCGGGATGCTCTCGGGCGGGCTCGCGTACTCCTACGACGGGTACTGGTGGCTGATCTTCCCGCCCGGCCTGCTGATCATCCTGACGGTCTGTGCCTTCACCTTCGTCGGTGACGGGCTGCGCGACGCGTTCGACGTGCGGTTCCGGGAGCGCGCATGACACCGGTCGTGGAGTTCCGCAACCTGTCGGTGCGGTTCGGCGAGAACGACGCCGTGTCCGACGTCAGCTTCGCGGTCGACGCCGGGGAGATCGTCGCGATCGTCGGGGAGTCCGGTTCGGGCAAGTCCGTCTCGGCGATGACGACGCTGGGCCTGCTGCCGGGCACGGCGCACGTCATCGGCAGCGTCTCCACCGACGGCGTCCCGATCACGTCGATGACGCCCGCGCAGCTGCGCGACCTGCGCGGCAACGGCATCGCCATGGTCTTCCAGGAGCCCATGACTGCGCTGAACCCGCTGCTCACGATCGGCACGCAAGTGGCGGAGGGGTTGCGGCTGCACCGCGGGATCTCCCGCGCCGAGGCCGCTCGCGAGGCGGTGCGGCTGCTCGAGCTCGTCGGCATCCCGGAGCCCGAGCGCCGGGTGCACCAGTACCCGCACGAGCTGTCCGGTGGGCAGCGACAGCGCGTGGTGATCGCGATGGCGGTGTCGTGCGACCCCAAGGTGATCATCGCGGACGAGCCCACCACCGCGCTGGACGTCACGGTGCAGGCGGAGATCCTCGCGCTGCTGCGCAGGCTGCGCGACGAGCTCGGCACCGCGATCGTGCTGATCACCCACAGCATGGGCGTGGTGGCCGAGCTCGCCGACCGCGTGATCGTCATGTACCGGGGCGCGATCGTCGAGGCCGCCGACGTCTACGAGCTCTTCGCGCGGCCGCAGCACGCGTACACGCGAGCGCTGCTCGACGCGGTGCCGCGGTTCGCCAAGGACCCGCGGCCGGTCCCGGAGCTGGGGGGCTCGGGACCGGCCGCACTCCAGATCGACGGCCTGGTGGTCGACTTCGGTCGCCATCGCGCCGTCGACGGGGTCTCCCTCGAGGTGGCGCCGGGGGAGATCCTCGGGCTGGTCGGGGAGTCGGGCAGCGGCAAGACGACGGTCGGTCGGGTGGCCGTCGGGCTCGCGCGGCCGTCGGCGGGGTCGGTCCGGCTGTTCGGCACCGACCTGGCCGGTCTGCGCGGCTCCGCCCTGCGCGCGGCGCGGGCCAAGGCGGCCATGGTGTTCCAGGACCCGGCCTCCTCGCTCGATCCGCGCATGACCGTGGGCGACAGCATCGCCGAGCCGATGGTGCTGCAGAAGGTCGGCGACCGAACCTCCCGCCAGCGCCGGGCCGCCGAACTGGTCGATGCCGTCGCGCTGCCGGCCGACACCGTCAACCGCTACCCGCACGAGCTCTCCGGCGGGCAACGCCAGCGCGTGTCCATCGCCCGCGCACTCGCGCTCGATCCCGGCCTGCTGATCGCCGACGAGCCCACCAGCGCGCTCGACGTCTCCGTGCAGGCCACGGTGCTGGAGCTGCTGCGCTCGCTGCAGCGCGACCTGGGCTTCTCGTGCCTGTTCATCAGCCACGATCTCGCCGTCGTCGACGCGCTCGCCGATCGCGTCGCCGTCATGCACCACGGCCGGATCGTGGAGACCGGGGAGCGCACGGCGGTCTTCACCGACCCGCAGGACGCCTACACGCGCACCCTGCTCGCGGCGGTGCCCGTGCCCGATCCCGTCGCGCAGCGGAAACGATGAACTGTCAGCGAGTCAGTGCACGCAGTGCTTCGACGGCTTCGGCGTCCGTTGTGAAGCGGTCGAGGCCGGCAGGAACACCGGCGCCCGCGTACCCGCTCGCCGTGCCGACGGGGGTGCGCGGCGCGGCGTGGACGGCAGTGACGCCGGTCCGCTCCAGCACGGCGCTGACGTTCTGCGGGCGGATGCCGCCGCAGGCCATGATCGTCGGGCCGTCGGTGGCAAGGCTGTGCTCGACGAGAGCGGCGACGGCGTCCACGTCGATCGCGTCAGGGCCGCCCGAGGTCAACACGCGTGCGACGCCCAGCCCGGCCAGCGTGTCGAGGGCGGGGATCTGCGTCGCGAGCTGGTCGAAGGCGCGGTGGAAGGTGACGGGCGCGCTGCCGGCGGCCTCGACGAGGCCAGCTGTGGCGACGAGGTCGATCTGGCCATCGGCGAGCGCCCCGACGACGACGCCGGCCGCGCCCGCCGCGACCGCGTGCCGGACGTCGGCCCGCATCAGCGCGAGCTCGTCCGCCGAGTACTCGAACCCACCCGGGCGCGGCCGCACCAGCACGTGGACCTCGGCGAAACCGGCTGCGGCTACGGCCGCCTCGACCAGCCCGATGCTGGGGGTGAGCCCGCCCTCGGAGAGCGCTGCGCACAGCTCGATCCGGTCGGCGACCGCGGCCGTGACGACGCCGTCGAGCGTCTCGACGCTGATCTCGAGCTGGGCCACGACGAGCACTGTAATGATCGGGAGCACGGCATGAGTTGGCTCGGCATCGACATCGGCGGCACGAAGATCGACATCGTGCTGTGCGACGACGAACTGCGCGTCCTGGACGCGCTGCAGGTCTCGTCGGATGCCGGGCTCGGCGGCGACCGGCTGCTGGACAACGCGGTCGGCGCGGCGCACCGGCTGGCCGAGCGCAGCGAGCACGCGGTGCACGGCGTCGGGGTGGCCGCGGCCGGGGTGATCGATCCGGCGACGGGGGAGGTGGGGCTGGCCAGCTCGACGTTCCCGCGCTGGTCGGGCACCTCGTTGACGAGTGAGCTGAGCGCGCGCTTCCACGCGCCCGTCACCGTCGACAACGACGCCAACGCGTTCCTGTTCGGTGAGGCGCAGGCCGGGGCCGCCGCGGGGCATCCCGATGTGCTCGCGATCGCGGTGGGCACCGGGGTCGGTGGTGCGATCCTGCTGCGCGGCGAGATCTGGCGCGGCGCCCGCGGCCTGGCCGGCGAGATCGGCCACACACCGGGGCACGGCGAGGAGATCTGCACGTGCGGCGCCGTCGGGCACCTGGAGACGATCGCGGCCGGCCCGTTCATCGCCCGGCGCTACGCGGCGCGCTCGGGGGTGCCGCGCGCCATGGCGGAGATCGCCCGCCTGGCGGCGGCCGGCGACGCCGTCGCACAGGGCGTCCTCGAGGACGCCGGCGCCGCGATCGGCCGGGCAGTGGGCATGGCGGCCGTGCTGCTCGACTGCCCCGTGGTCGTCCTCGGCGGGGGCGTGATGCGGTCCTGGGCACTCATGGAGCAGGCGTGCGCGACCGCGCTGCGCGCCTCGACGCTGGGCGGCGGCTCCGGCATCTCGATCCGGCTGGGCGCGCTCGGCCCGCGCGCCACCGCCCTCGGCGCCGCGGCGCTGGCGCGCGCCGCGGGTGGGCGCGCCCCGCAGTGACGGCGGCCACGTAACCGCCCGGCTCGGACGGCCTCGGCGAGGCGTCCGCCCATCTGGGTGAGCGCAGGTGGGACCGTCCGCAGGAGGCGCGGGGGCCGCTCTTTCCGCATACCGCGAAACGAGCGGCCCCACCCACCACCCCTTGAACTTAGGCTTGCCTATGGTAAAGCTAGCCACACATTCACTGGGGGGATCGGGGAGAGGACGCGATGTCTCAAGCGTGGGTGGGACGCACACACGATCTGGTCGGGATCGGATTCGGGCCGTCGAACCTCGGGTTGGCGATCGCACTGGAGGAACAGGGATCGCCGCTGGCGGTCCGGTTCGTCGAGCGACAGGAGGCCTTCGGCTGGCACCGCGGGATGCTGATCGAGGACGCGACGATGCAGATCTCGTTCCTGAAGGACCTGGTCACGTTGCGCAACCCGACCAGCTCCTTCAGCTTCCTGGCCTACCTGAAGGAGCGGGGGCGGCTGGTCGACTTCATCAACTACGGCAGCGCGTTCCCGACCCGGCTGGAGTTCCACGACTACCTGGAGTGGTCCGCGGCCCGGCTCGCCGACCGCGTCGACTACGCCACCTCGGTGCAGCGGATCACGGCGGTACCGGACGACCCGTCGGTCGTCGACGTGCACACGTCGACGGGCAGCGTGCTGCGCGCCCGCAACGTCGTGCTCGCCACCGGCCTGCAACCGCACCTGCCCGAGGGGGTGCAGACCAGCGAGCGGGTGTGGCACAGCCGCGACCTGCTGCGGCGCGTCGGCAGCGTCACCGACCCGCAGCGGGTGATCGTCGTCGGCGCCGGGCAGAGCGCGGCCGAGACCGTCGACCACCTGCACCGAACGTTCCCGGACGCCGAGGTCTGCGCCGTGTTCAGCCGCTACGGCTACAGCCCGGCCGACGACAGCTCCTTCGCCAACCGCGTGTTCGACCCCGACGCCGTGGACGTGTTCTTCGGCGCGTCGACGGAGGTCAAGGACCTGATCCTGGGTTACCACTCCAACACCAACTACTCGGTGGTCGACCCGGAACTGATCGAAGCGCTGTACCGCCGGCACTACCACGAGAAGGTCAGCGGACGGGAGCGGCTGCGCTTCCTCAACGTGAGCCGGATCGTCGACGTCGTGCCCGTCGGGGCGACGGAAGGCACCGGCAGCCCGCACGTCGAGCTGGTGATCGAGTCGATGCTCGACGGGCGCCGCGAGGTCATGACCGCCGACCTGGTGGTCTACGCCACCGGCTACCGGCCGTCGGACCCGTGCGGACTGCTCGGCGAGCTGGCCGACAGCTGCGTCCGCGACGACCTGGGCCGCCTGGAGGTCGAACGCGACTACCGCGTGCGGACCGTGCCGGAGCTCGACGCGGGCGTCTACCTGCAGGGACCGACCGAGCGCACTCACGGCCTCTCCTCGACGCTCCTGTCGAACGTCGCCGTGCGCGCGGGCGAGATCGCCGCCTCGATCGTCGCCCGCTCCGGGACGGCCGCGCCGCGCCCGGTCCTCGCTCCGCTCTCCTGAGCCACGCCCCAGACCAGGGAGACCACTGTGTCCACGAACCCCTTCGACGATCCCGACGGCGAGTTCCACGCACTCGTCAACGACGAGGGCCAGTACTCGCTGTGGCCCACGTTCGTGCCCGTCCCGGCCGGATGGACGGTGACGCACGGACCCGCGGGCCGGCAGGAGTGCCTCGACCACATCGAGGCCGCCTGGACCGACATGCGCCCGCGCAGCCTCGTCGAGGCCATGGAGACGACTCCGCAGCGGACCTCTGACGAGTCCGCCGACGCCTGACCTGTCCCGACACCGCGACGACTCCGGGGTACCCGCATGTCCGCAGCACGTCCATCAGCACATCCGGACGCCCTGACCTGGCCGGCACTGTTCGCCGAGCAGGTGCGCCGCGCACCCGCGGCGGTGGCACTGGTCGTCGAGGACGAGACGCTCACCTACGCCGAGCTGGACGCGCGGGCCAACCGGCTCGCGCACCTGCTCACGGAGCGAGGTGCCGGGCCGGAGCGGGTGGTGGCGCTGGCGCTGCCGCGGTCGGTGGACATGATCGTGGCCGAGGTGGCGGTGCTGAAGGCCGGCGCCGCGTACCTGCCGATCGACCTCGACCATCCCGGCGCGCGCGTCGAGTACGTGCTGGCCGACGCCGCACCGATCGCAGTGGTCACGACGGTGGCGGGCGCTGAAGAGCTGGCTGGGTCGCTGCCCGGCGGGCTGCCGACGATCATGCTCGACGAGCCGGCGACGGTAGCCGCGCTCGCGGCCGCTGAGACCACCGATCCCACGGTGGCGCTGGACGTGCACAACACCGCGTACGTGATCTACACGTCGGGCTCGACCGGGCGCCCGAAGGGCGTGGTGCTCTCGCACACCGGGGTGGCGAAGCTGATCGCGACCCAGGTCGAGCGGTTCGGCATCGGCCCGGCGAGCCGGGTGCTGCAGTTCGCGTCGCCGAGCTTCGACGTCGCGTTCTGGGACCTGTGCCTGGGGTTGCTCTCCGGCGGCCGGCTGGTCGTCGTGCCGTCGGAGCGGCGGGTGCCGGGCCCGGAGCTGACGGAGTACGCGCACCGCAACGGCATCACGTTCATGATCCTTCCGCCGGCGCTGCTGGCCGCCATGCCGGCCGGCCTGACCCTGCCGCC
This sequence comes from uncultured Actinomycetota bacterium, assembly GCA_963727745.1. Taxonomy (GTDB): domain Bacteria; phylum Actinomycetota; class Actinomycetes; order Mycobacteriales; family Pseudonocardiaceae; genus Pseudonocardia. The sequence continues at coordinate 327,418 of CAVSHL010000008.1, read as the reverse complement.
GGCGACGCTGCTCGCCGGCACCGAGCGGGTGTCGCCCGAGCTGGTGGCGCGGTGGGGGCGTGGTCGGCGGATGTTCAACGCCTACGGCCCGACCGAGGCGACCGTGAACTCGACGTTGGGCGAGTCCCACCCCGACCGGCTGCGCGGCTCGTCGGTGCCGATCGGCGTCGCCGACCCGATGACCACGGCGCACGTCCTGGACGAGCGCCTGGCCCCGACGGACGAGGGCGAGCTGTACCTCGGCGGCCCCGGTCTCGCCCGCGGCTACCGCGGCCGGCCCGGGCTCACGGCGGAGCGGTTCGTCGCCGACCCGTGGACGCCCGGCGGTCGGCTCTACCGCACCGGCGACGTCGTGCGCCGCGACGAGCACGGCGACCTGCACTTCCTCGGCCGCGTCGACGACCAGGTCAAGATCCGCGGCTACCGCGTGGAGCCGGGCGAGATCGAGACGGTCGCCCGCGCGCACCTCGGCGTCGCGCAGGTGACGGTGCAGGCACGGGAGGACCGGCCCGGGCATCGGCAGCTGGTCGCGTACGTCGTGCCCCGCCTGGACGGTCCGGCGACCGAGCGCGTGGACGACTGGAAGGACGTCCACGAGCTGCTCTACAGCGCCGACGCAGACGAGTTCGCCGGCTGGAACTCCACCTACGACGGCGCACCGATCCCGCGCGCCGACATGCGGGCGTGGCGGGCCGCGACGGTGGCGCGGATCCGCGAGCTGGCGCCCCGGCGGGTGCTGGAGATCGGGGTGGGCAGCGGGCTGCTGCTGTCGGAGCTCGCCCCCGACTGCGAGCACTACCTGGGTCTCGACCTCTCGGAACAGGCGATCGCTGCGCTGCGGACGAAGGTGGCCGCCGATCCGCGGCTGGCGGACCGCGTCGAGCTGGCGGCCCGGCCCGCGCACGACCTGCCGGACGGCTCCTTCGACACGATCGTCATCAACTCCGTCGCCCAGTACTTCCCGTCCGGCGCCTACCTCGTCGACGTGCTGCGCCGGGCCGTCGATCTGCTCGCACCCGGCGGGGCGGTGTTCGTCGGCGACGTCCGGCACGCCGGCCTGCTGCGCACGTTCCGCGCCGGGGTGTCGGCGGCGCGGTCCGGCACGCCCGATCCGCGAGCTGTCGCGGCAGCCGTGGCGTGGGAGGGGGAGCTGCTCTGCGATCCCGCGTTCTTCCCCGCCCTTCTCACCCTGCGGGGCGAGTTCCCGCGGCTCGCTGCCGTGGACGTGGAGCTGAAGCGGGCCACCGCGCACGACGAGCTCTCCCGCTACCGCTACGACGTGGTGCTGCGGGCGGACAGGGCGCCCGCCGGAGTCGACCCCCTTTCTGCGAAATGGCCCGATCTCGCACATGTGTTCGATCGCGGGCCATCTGCGATTCGGGTCACCGGTCTGCTCAACGCCCGGCTCACCCCAGATCTCGCCGCGGTCGCCCAGCTGGACGGGCAGCCCGCGCCGGCGCCCGGCATCGATCCCGAGGAGCTGCACGCCCTCGGCGAGCGGCACGGCTACCGGGTGCGCACCACGTGGACCGCGGGCGCCACCGACGGCCGGTTCGACGCCGTGCTCCACCGGCCGGACGTGGCCGTGGCCTCGGCCCACCCACCTGTCGGCGGTGTGCCGATCGAGCGGCTGGTGATCGAACGGCTGACGAACGCCCCGGCGCCGTTCCGGGACGTGTCGGTGCTGGTCAGCGACGTGCGGGCACACCTGGCGGAGCGACTGCCCGCCTACATGGTGCCGGCCGTCGTCGCGCTGCCGGAGCTGCCGTTGCTGCCCAGCGGCAAGATCGACCGCAACGCCCTGCCCGCGCCCGACCCGGGCGCGCAGGTGACCGGCCACCGCCCGCGCACGCCCCGCGAGGAGCTGCTGACCGCGCTGTTCGCCGAGGTCCTCGACATCCCCGGCATCGGGATCGACGACGACTTCTTCGCCGCGGGCGGCGACAGCATCATCTCGATCCAGCTGGTGGTCCGCGCCCGCGCCGCCGGGCTGGTCGTGACCCCGCGCCAGGTGTTCACCCACCGCACGGTCGCGGAGCTGGCCGAGGTGGTCACCGTCCTGCCGGACGCGCAGGTGGACGAGATCGCTGCGATCGCGCTGCCGGGTGGGCACCCGCTGGCCGGTGCGGGCGAGGTCTGGCCCGTGTCGCCGCTGCAGGAGGGCTTCTTCTTCCACGCCGCGCTCGACGCCGGCGGGCCCGACGCCTACCTGATCCAGGAGGTGCTGCACCTGGAGTCCGCCTCCCTGGATGCCGGTGCGCTGCGCGCCGCCGCGCAGGACGTCCTCGACGCCCATCCGCAGCTGCGCGCCGGCTTCACCCAGCTCGACGACGGCCGCGTGGTGCAGGCCGTGCCCGATCGCGTCGAGCTGCCGTGGCGGGAAACCGAGGCCGAGCTGGCACAGGTCATCGCCGACGACCGCGCGGAGCGGTTCGACCTGGAGCGGTCCCCGCTGATCCGCATGACGCTCGTGCGGACGGGCAGCACGACCGCCGGCCTCGTCGTGACCTTCCATCACATCGTGCTCGACGGCTGGTCGGTCGCCGTCGTGATCCGTGAGCTGCTCGACCGCTACGGCGCCCGCGTCGCCGGCGCGGCCGAGCCGGTCGCCGACGCGCGGGCCCTGCACCGCGAGTGGTTCGGCTGGCTGGCCGGCCGCGACCACGATGCCGCGCGTGCCGCGTGGGACGCCGAGCTGGCCGGCCTGGACGGTCCGACGAACCTCGTGCCCGCGCTGCCGCCGGGAGAGACCAGCGCGAACGAGGGTGTGCACGCCCAGCTGCGCACCGAGCTGGACGCGCGCACGACCACCGCGCTCGTCGAGGGCGCCCGGGCGCGCGGGCTCACCCTCGGCACGGTGCTGAACGGCGCGTGGGGGCTGGTGCTCGGCCAGCTCACCGGCAGTGCCGGTCGTGCGGGCGGCGACGTCGTATTCGGGGCGACGGTGTCGGGCCGCGACGCCGCCGTCGACAGCATCGAGTCGGCCGTCGGCCTGTTCATCACCACGCTGCCCGTGCGGCTGCGGTGGGCGCCCGGTGACCGGCTCGGCGCCGTGCTGGAACGGTTGCAGGCGGCCCAGACCGCGCTGCTCGACCACCAGCAGATCGGGCTCGGCGAGCTGCAGCGCGCCGCCGGGGTGGAGTTGTTCGACTCGCTGGTCGTGGTGGAGAACTACCCGCGCGCGCACCGGCCGGTCGCCGGCCTGCGCGTGACGGGGGTCGACGTCGTGGATGCCGTGCACTACCCGGTGGCGCTGATCGTCGACGCGGCCGAGCGCCTGGGGCTGACGCTCAAGACCGATCCGGCGCGGGTGCCTGCGGCCGCGGCCGAGCTGGTGATGGAGCGACTGGTCGCCGTCCTCACCGCGGATCTGGACGCGACGGTCGCGGCCCTTCCGTTCGGCGAGCCGGCAACCGAGGATGCCCCGGTCGACGTGTCGGCGGCGACGTTGCTCGACTGCATCGAGGCCCAGGCCGCCCGCACCCCCGACGCGGTCGCGGTGCTCGACGAGCACGGCTCGCTCACCTACGCCCAGCTCCTGGACAACGCCCGCGACCTGGGCGAACGGCTCGCCGCGCGCGGGGTCGGGCCCGGATCGGTGGTCGCGGTGGCGGTGCCGCGGTCGGTGGAGCTGATGGTCGCTCTGGTCGGGGTGCTCACCTCGGGTGCGGCCTACCTGCCCGTCGATCTGGCGCACCCCGCCGACCGGATCGCGGCGACCCTGGACGGCGTCGACACCGTCGTCACGGCCGACGGCTCCGCGGTCGCGGGCGTCGCCGGGGTCGCGGTGGTGGGAGAGGGGCCGCGCGCTGCCGTGCGCCGCGCGCGACCTGACGACGCCGCGTACGTCATCTACACCTCCGGCTCCACGGGCCGTCCCAAGGGCGTGGTGGTCACGCACCGCGCGATCGGCAACCGGCTCGCGTGGATGCAGCACGAGTACGGCCTGACCACGGACGACCGGGTGCTGCAGAAGACCCCGGCCACGTTCGACGTCTCGGTGTGGGAGTTCTTCTGGGCGCTGTGCGAGGGCGCCGCCGTCGTCATGGCCCGCCCGGACGGGCACCGCGATCCGGCCTACCTCGCCGCGCTCGTCCGCGATGCGGGCGTCACGACGCTGCACTTCGTGCCGTCCATGCTGGCGGCGTTCCTGGACGCCGACCTGCCCGCGGGCTGGTCGGGCTCCCTCCGGCGGGTGTTCGCCAGCGGTGAGGCGCTGCCGGCCGCGACGGTCCGGCGCTGGTACGACGAGTGCGCCGCCCCGCTGCACAACCTGTACGGCCCCACCGAGGCCGCCGTCGACGTCACGTACCACCCGTGTGCCTCCGACGAGGACGGCTCGGTGCCGATCGGGCGGGCGGTGTGGAACACCCGCCTGCACGTGCTCGACGGGTGCCTGCGACCGGTGCCCGTCGGCGTCGCGGGGGAGCTGTACCTCGGCGGCGTGCAGCTCGCTCGCGGCTACCACGGCCGGGCAGGGCTGACCGCCGACCGGTTCGTCGCTGATCCGTGGCACGCGGGGGAGCGGATGTACCGGACGGGCGACCTCGTCCGACGGCTGCCGTCGGGCGAGCTCGAGTACCTCGGCCGCACCGACTTCCAGGTGAAGATCCGCGGCAACCGCATCGAACTGGGCGAGATCGAGGCCGTGCTCGCCGGGCACCCCGGCGTCGCCGCCGCCGCGGTCGTCGTGCGGGACGGGACCGCGCTCGTCGTGCGGGACGGGACCGCGCTCGTCGCCTACGCGGTGCCGGCCGCGGGCGCGTCGATCGATGCCGCTGCCCTGCGCGCCCACGTCGCTGCGGCGCTGCCCGACCCGATGGTGCCGACCGCGTTCGTGCTGCTCCCGGAGCTGCCACTGACGCCGAGCGGCAAGCTCGATCGGGCCGCCCTGCCGGCGCCCGCCGAGCACGTCCAGGGCCCGGCGCGGGAGCCGGCCTCGGCCGCGGAGCTGGTGCTGTGCGAGGTGTTCGCCGAGGTGCTGGGCCAGCCGGCGTGCGGCCCGGACGACGACTTCTTCGCCGCCGGCGGCGACTCGATCTCCTCGATCGCGGTCTCGACCCGCGCGCGCCGGGCCGGTCTGGCGGTCGGTCCTCGCGAGGTGTTCGCCGGCCGCACGCCGGCCGGGATCGCCGCGCTCGTCGACGAGCCTGTCGTCGCGCCGGTCGCGCACCGGCCGCCGGCCTTCCCCGCCGCCGAGATCGAGCAGGTCCGCCGGGTCAGCCCGGTGCCGGTGGCCGACGTGTGGCCGCTCTCGCCGCTGCAGGACGGGCTGTTCTTCATCGCGGGGTATCAAGCCGGTGACGCCTACACCGTCCAGGAAGCCGTCGACCTGGACCACCGCGTCGACCTCGACCGCCTGCGTGCCGCCTGCGCCGCCGTGCTCGCCGCGCATGACGGCATCCGCGCCGGCTTCACCAGCGAGGGCCTGCCGGGGCCCGTCCAGTTCGTGGCCGCGCACCTCGATCCGCCGGTGCGCGAGATCGATCTGACCGCTACCCCGACGCGGCTGGACGAGGTGATGGCCGCCGACCGCGCCGAGCGGTTCGACCTGGCCCGGCCGCCGCTCTTCCGCATCACCGTCATCAGGTTGGGAGAACGCGACCGGATCGTCGTCAACCGGCACCTGCTGCTGTGGGACGGCTGGTCGGCGTGGCTGTTCCTGACCGCGCTGCTCACGCACTACGCGGGCGACCCGGCCGCGCTGCCCCCGGCCGGCTCGTACGGCGACTACCTGGGCTGGCTCGCCGCGCGGGACGACCGCAGGAGCACCGCGGCGTGGCGCGCGGCGCTCGCCGACATCGCCGAGCCGACCCTCGTCGATCCCGCCGCCAGCGTGACCACGCAGCCGCCGCGCGTGCTGGAGACCGTGCTCGACGCGCGCACCACCGAGCGGCTGCGCCGGCTCGCGGCCCGCGACGGCCTCACCGCCAACACCGTGTTCAGCACGGCCTGGGGGCTCACGCTCGCGGCCGGGCTCGGGCGCACGGACGTCGTGTTCGGCACCGCGGTCGCCGGCCGTCCGGCCGAGGTACCGGGCATCGAGGACACCATCGGGCTGTTCCTCAACACCATCCCCGCGCGCACCCGGTTCCGGCCCGAGGAACCGGTGCTCGACCTGCTGCGCCGCGTCCAGCAGGAACGCCTCGCGCTCGCCGAGCACGAGAGCACCGGGCTCGGGGTGATCCAGCGCGAGTCGGGGCACCGCAGGCTCTTCGACACGCTGTTCGTGATGCGCGGCGCCGACGACGGGCAGCGCGCCGCCCTGGAACGCCTCGGTGTCACCGGCCTGGCCAACGTCGACGCCACCCACTACCCGCTCAACCTCGTCGTCACCCCGGGCGAGCGGTACGAGGTGCTGCTCTCGCACCGCCCCGACGTCGTCGCGCCGGCCGCGGCCGACGCCCACCTCGCCCGCTTCGTCGCGATCCTCGACCGGCTGCTGGACGACCCGTCGGCGCCCGTCGCGCGTGTGGACGTGCTGCTGCCCGCCGAACGTCCCGCCGCCGTGGCGCCGGAGCCGCTGCCGGGCACCGAGACGATCTCCGACCTGCTCGCCGAGCAGGCCGCCCGCATCCCCGACGCGCTCGCGCTCGTGGCCGGGGACGTGCGGCTCAGCTATGCCGAGCTGGACGCCGCGATCGACCGCACCGCCCGCCTGCTGCTGGCCCGCGGCCTCGGCCCGGAACGCGTCGTCGCTCTCGGGCTGCCGCGCTCGGCGGAGATGGTGGTCGCGCTGTTCGCCGTGCTGCGCACCGGCGCCGCCTACCTGCCGCTGGAGCTGGACCACCCCGCCGAGCGGCTCGTCGAGCTGCTCACCGACGCTGCCCCCGCGCTGCTGCTCACGACCTCGCGGACGGCCGCGGCGCTGGCCGCCGCCGACGTCCCGACGCTGCTGCTCGACGATCCGGCCGTCGTCGCCGAGCGCGCAGCCCTGCCCGCCGGCCCGCTCTCCGACGAGGAGCTGGGCGCGTTCGCGCGCACCGCGGCGCACCGGCTCGACCACCCCGCCTACGTGATCTACACGTCCGGCTCGACGGGCCGGCCCAAGGGCGTCGTCACGCCGTACCGCGGCCTGACGAACATGCAGCTCAACCACCGCGCCGAGATCTTCGATCCCGTGGTCGAGAGCGCGGCCGGGCGACGGCTCGTCATCGCGCACACCGTGTCGTTCGCGTTCGACATGTCGTGGGAGGAGCTGCTCTGGCTCGTCGAGGGGCACGTCGTGCACGTGTGCGACGAGGAGCTGCGCCGCGACGCCGAAGCACTGGTCGCGTACTGCGCCGAGCACGCCGTCGACGTCGTCAACGTGACCCCGACGTACGCCCACCACCTGTTCGACGCGGGCCTGCTCGCCGGCGCGCACGTGCCGCCGCTGGTGCTGCTCGGCGGCGAGGCGGTGTCCGACGCCGTGTGGTCGACCCTGCGCGACACCGAGGGGACCCTCGGCTACAACCTGTACGGCCCCACCGAGTACACGATCAACACGCTCGGCGGCGGCACGCTCGACAGCCCCACCCCGACCGTCGGTCGCCCGATCCGCGCCACCACCGCGCACGTGCTCGACGCCTGGCTGCGGCCCGTGCCCGACGGCGTGCCGGGCGAGCTGTACATCGCCGGCCTCGGCCTGGCCCGCGGGTACCTGGACCGGCCCGCGCTCACCGGCGAGCGCTTCGTGGCCGACCCGACGAACCCCGGCGGGCGCATGTACCGCACGGGTGACCTGGTCCGCCGTCGATCTGGGCCGGAAGGTGGCGGCATCATCGACTTCCTCGGCCGCACCGACGACCAGGTCAAGATCCGCGGCTACCGCGTGGAGTTGGGCGAGGTCGCCGCCGCGCTCGACGAGCACCCGGCCGTCGCGCGGTCGGCCGTCGTGGCCGTCCCGGACGAGCAGGCGGGCACGAAGAAGCTCGTCGGCTACGTCGTACCCGCGCCGCTGGACGACGCCGCGCGCGCCGCGATCGAGGAGGCGCAGGTCGCGGAGTGGCAGGAGGTGTACTCCGACGAGTACACGGTGATCTCCACCGCCGTCACCGACGAGGACTTCTCCGGCTGGGACTCCAGCTACGACGGCGCCCCCATCCCGGTCGCGGAGATGGCGGAGTGGCGCGAGTCGACCGTCGCGCGGATCCGCGAGCTGCGTCCGCGACGGGTGCTGGAGATCGGCGTGGGCACCGGGCTGCTGATGGGGCAGCTCGCCCCCGGCTGCGAGGCGTACTGGGCGACGGACCTGGCGCCGCCGGTGATCGCGAAGCTGCGCGCCGACGTCGCGGCGGATCCCGAGCGGTTCGCCGGCGTCGAACTGCTGGCCCGGCCCGCGCACGATCTCGCGGGGCTCCCGACCGGGTTCTTCGACACCGTGGTGATCAACTCGGTGGTCCAGTACTTCCCGAGCGCCGACTACCTCGCGCGTGTCGTCACCGGTGCGCTGGAGCTGGTGGTGCCGGGCGGCGCCGTGTTCGTCGGCGACGTGCGGCACCTCGACCTGCTGCCCACCCTGCGCACCGCGATCGAGCTGGGCCGCACCACCGCGGCCGATCCGGCCGCGGTTCTGCGGGCCGCCGAGCGGGCCGCCGCCATGGAGAAGGAGCTGCTGCTCGCGCCCGAGTTCTTCGGCTCGTTGGCCGACGACGTCTCGATCAGGACCCGCCGGGGCCGCGCGCACAACGAGCTGACCCGGCACCGCTACGACGCGGTCCTGCATCGCGCGCCGCGCGACGGCGTGCCGGCCGCGGATGCGCCGACGCTGCTGTGGGGCATCCCGGTCGCCGACCTGGACGGGCTGGCTGCGCACCTGCGCGAGCAGCGACCCGAGCTGCTGCGCGTCGCCGGGATCCCGGACGCGCGGGTCGCGGGGGAGCGGGCCGCCCTGGCCGCGCTCGCGGCGGGAGAACCCGTCCCGGCTGCTCGGGCGCGGCTCGACGCCCCGGTGGCGGGCGCGGTCGAGCAGGAGGACCTGCACGATCTCGCCGACGCGCTCGGCTACCGCGTGGAGATCACCTGGTCGGAGCCCGGTGCGGTGGACGCGGTCTTCGTCCGCGGCACCGGCACGGTCGTCGGGTTGTACCTGCCCACGGCAGAACCTGCGGACCTCGCCAACGACCCGACCACCGCGCGGCGCGCCGGTGCGCTCACCGCTCGACGTCCGCAACGAGCTCAAGGCCCGGCTGCCCGACTACCTCGTGCCGTCCGCGCTGGTCGTGGTGCCTGACCTGCCGCTGACGCCGAACGGCAAGCTCGACGTGGCCGCGCTGCCGGCCGCCGACGCCCCGATGCGCAGGGCCGCGAGCCGCGAGCCGGCGAACGCGGCGGAGGAGACGCTCTGCGCGCTGTTCGGTGAGGTGCTCGGCGTGCCCGGGGTCGGGGTGGACGACGACTTCTTCGATCTCGGTGGCCACTCGCTGCTCGCGACTCGGCTCGTCAGCCGGGCCCGCACCGGGCTCGCCGCGGAGCTGACGATCCGCGACCTGTTCGAGGCGCCGACCCCGGCTCTGCTCGCCGTGCGCGCAGGCGCAGCCGAGCCTGCGCGGCCGCCGCTGACCGCGGGCGAGCGCCCCGAGCGCGTGCCGCTCTCGCCGGCGCAGTCGCGGCTGTGGCTGCTCGACCGCCTCGGCACCCGCACGCCGTACCACTATCCGCTGGTCCAGCGGCTCAGCGGTGACCTCGACATCGACGCGCTGCGGCTGGCCGTGCGCGATGTGGTGGCGCGGCACGAGGTGCTGCGGACGGTCGTGGACGGGGAGGCGTTCCAGCGGATCCTCCCGGACCCGGCGATCGACGTCCCTGTCGTCGGAGCGACCGAGGACGAGCTGCCCGGCGTGCTCGACGAGATCGTCACGGCCCCGTTCGACCTGACCGTCGACATCCCGATCCGGGTGGCCGTCGTGGAGGTCGGGCAGGAGCACGTTCTCGCGATCGTGCTGCACCACATCGCGACGGACGAGTGGTCGGACCGGCCGCTGCTGGCCGATCTCGACACCGCCTACGCAGCCCGCCGCGCCGGCGCCGCACCGGACTGGTCCCCGTTGCCGGTGCAGTACGCCGACCACACGCTGTGGCAGCAGCGCCTGCTCGCCGACGTCGGCGCGGCGCAGCTCGCGCACTGGCAGGACGCGCTGCGCGACCTCCCCGAGGAGATCGCGCTGCCGCTGCCGAGGCCCCGTCCGCACGAGCGTGACGGGGCCGGCGGGCAGGTCCGCGCGGAGCTCCCGGCCTACATCGCCGGCGCGCTGCGCGCGCTGGCCGCGCGCACCGGCACGACCATGTCGATGCTCGCCCACGCCGCCACCGCCGCATGGTTGCACCGCCTCGGCGCCGGCACCGACGTGCCGCTCGGTGTGCCCGTCGCGGGTCGCGCCGATGCGGCGCTCGACGATCTCGTCGGGTTCTTCGTCAACACACTGGTGCTGCGCAGCGACCTCTCCGGCGCCCCGACGTTCACCGAACTGCTGGCCCGCACCCGCGCGACCGACCTCGCCGCGTTCGATGACCAGGACGTGCCGTTCGAGCTGGTCGTGGAGGCGCTGAACCCGCCGCGCGCGGCCGGCCGCAACCCGTTGTTCCAGGTGATGAGCGGCTACCACCGGCTCGCCGATCACGGCGGTACCCGGCTGGGCCTGCCGGCGGAGTGGGTCGACATGCCGTTCCGGCACGCGAAGTTCGACCTGCACGTGACGCTCGTCGAGCCACCGGACGGATCACTGGTCGTCCTGCTGGACCATGCCCTCGACCGGGTCGACACCGCCGGTGCGCAGGCTCTGCTGGAGCGCCTCGTCGGGCTGCTGACGCAGGTCGCGGCCGATCCCGACCGGCCGGTCGGCGCCCTCGACGTGCTGCTGCCGTCGGACGCCGGGCATGACGCCGGGCCCGTGCAGGACGTGCCGGCGACCACGTTGCCGGCGCTGTTCGCGGCGCAGGCCGACCGCACCCCGGACGCACCGGCCCTGATCAGCGACGCAGGCACGCTCACCTACGCCGAGCTGGACGCGCTCGCCGGACAGTGGGCGCGGCTGCTGCGCGCCCGCGGCGTGCGCACCGGGTCGGTCGTCGGGGTTGCGTTGCCGCGCTCATCCGAGCTGGTGGTGGCGCTGCACGCGATCCACCAGGCCGGCGCCGCCTACCTGCCGCTCGACCCGGGCTACCCGGCCGACCGGCTCGCGTTCATGATCGACGACGCGGCACCCGCGCTGGTGCTGGGCGGCCCGGGCCTCGCGACCGACTCCCCGGAATTCGCCGCCGAGCTGGCCACGCACCCGCGCGGCCGGGTCGTGCCGGAGGTGGGACCGGCGCACCCCGCGTACGTGATCTACACGTCCGGCTCGACCGGCAGCCCCAAGGGCGTGGTCGTGCCGCATCGCGGCATCGTCAACCGGCTGCTGTGGATGCAGGACGAGTACGGCCTCGGCGCGGGCGACCGGGTGCTGCAGAAGACCCCGTCGAGCTTCGACGTGTCGGTGTGGGAGTTCTTCTGGCCCCTGATCACCGGTGCGGCGCTCGTCGTCGCGCGCCCGGACGGGCACCGCGATCCCGCCTACCTGGCCGCGACGATCGCCCGCGAGCACGTCACGACGGTGCACTTCGTGCCGTCGATGCTGGCCGAGTTCGTGCCGCACCTGGCCGCCTGCCCCGGCCTGCGCCGGGTGCTCTGCAGCGGCGAGGCGCTGCCCGCCGAGCTGGCCGCGCGCGTCCACGCGGCGCTGCCGGACGTGCGGCTGGACAACCTGTACGGGCCGACCGAGGCGTCCGTCGACGTCACGTGGCACGTCTCCGACGGCGCTGTGCCGGGATCCTCCGTGCCGGGCGCGACCGTGCCGATCGGCCGCCCGGTGTGGAACACCCGCACCCTCGTGCTCGACGAGCGGCTGCGGCCCGTGCCCGACGGCGTCGAGGGCGAGCTGTACCTCGGCGGCGTCCAGCTCGCCGACGGCTACCTGCACCGGGCCGCCCTCACGGCCGGCCGGTTCGTCGCCGACCCGACGCTCCTCGATCCTTCTGGGCGGGGGGAGCGGCTCTACCGCACCGGCGACGTCGTCCGGCGGCTCGACGGTGTGCTCGAGTACCGCGGCCGCGCCGACGACCAGGTCAAGCTGCGCGGCGTCCGGATCGAGCTGGGCGAGATCGAGGCAGCGCTGCTGGCGCAACCGGCCGTCGCGCAGGCGGCGGTGCTGCTGCGCGAGGACCGGCCGGGGGACCAGCGGCTCGTCGCGTACGTGGTCGGGGCCGCCGACCTCGACGCGCTGCGGGGCGACCTGCCGGAGCAGCTGGTGCCCTCCGCGATCGTCGCGCTCGACGCGCTGCCGCTGGGTCCGAGCGGCAAGCTCGACCGCCGCGCGCTGCCTGCACCGAGCGCGCCGGCACCGACCTCCGACGCACCCCGGACCGCCACCGAGGAGGCGCTCGCCCGGCTCGTCGCCGGCGTGCTCGGCCTGCCGTCTGTGGGCGTGCACGACGGGTTCTTCGCGCTCGGCGGGCACTCGCTGCTCGCGATGCGCCTGGTCGCCGCCGTGCGCGCGGAGCTGGGTGCGGAGCTGCAGCTGCGCAGTGTGTTCGACCACCCGACGGTCGCGGCGCTGGCCACCGTGGTCGATCAGGCGGGCCGCAGCGAGCGGCCGCGGCTCGTCGCCCACGGCGCGACCGAGGCACCGCTGTCGTCCGCGCAGCAGCGCATGTGGGCGATGTACCAGGTGGAAGGCCCCAGCCCGACCTACAACATCCCGACCGCGTGGCGCCTCGAAGGCGAGCTGGACGTGGCCGCGCTGCGCGCCGCGCTCGCCGACGTCGTGGCCCGGCACGAGGTGCTGCGGACGGTCGTCGCGGAGCGCGACGGGATCGCCGTGCAGGTGGTGCGCCCGCCGGCACCGGTACCGCTGCCCGTCGAGGACGTCACCGATCTCGGCGGCGCAGGCTGGCCGAACTGGCCGCGCACCCGTTCGCGCTGGATTCCGAGATCCCGCTGCGCGCCACCCTGCTCCGGCTCGGCGCGAACGAGCACGTGCTCGTGCTGGTGGTGAACCACATCGCGGCCGACGAGTGGTCGGCCCGCCCGCTCGCCGCCGACCTGCGCGCCGCGTACGCCGGACGCACCGCCGCCCCGCTGCCCGTCCAGTACGCGGACTTCGCGGTCTGGCACCGCGCTCTGCTCGACGGCGTCGGCGGAGTCGGCGACGCGCAGCTCGACTTCTGGCGGGCCACCCTCGCCGGCCTGCCCGACGAGCTGACCCTCCCGGCCGACCGGCCGCGACCCGCCGAGTCCGACCACCGCGGCGCCGTCGTCGAGTTCCGGGTGGATCCGGCCGTCGAGGCGGGCCTGCGCGCGCTGGCCGCCGCCGGCGACGCCAGCATGTTCATGGTCGTGCAGGCCGCGGTCGCCGCCCTGCTGACCCGGCTCGGCGCCGGCACCGACATCCCGCTCGGCAGCCCGATCGCCGGGCGTTCCGAGGCCGAGCTGGACGATCTCGTCGGCTTCTTCCTCAACACGCTCGTCCTGCGCACCGACACGTCCGGCGACCCGACGTTCCGCGACCTGCTCGCCCGCGTCCGCGCCGCCGACCTGGCCGCGTTCTCGCACCAGGACGTGCCGTTCGAACGGGTCGTGGAGGCGCTGAACCCGCCGCGGTCCCTGGCGCGGCACCCGCTGTTCCAGGCGATGGTCGTCTACATCCCCGCCGAGGCAGCAGGTTCGGGCCTCGACCTGCCCGGCCTGATTGATCGGCCGGAGCCGATCGAGACGCGCACCGCCAAGTTCGACTGGTCGTTCGATCTCGTCGAGCACGCCGACGGCCTGCACGGCGCCGTCGAGTACCGCACCGACATGATCGATGCCGCCACGGCGGAGACCGTGACGGACGCGCTGCAGCGGGTGCTCGCCGCCGTCGTCGCCGACCCGGGCCGACCGATCGGCGCGATCGACGTCGTCGGCGAGGCGCTGCGCCACCGGATCTCCGCATGGGGCAGCGGGCCCGCGCCGGAAGAGGCGCCGTCACTGCTCGACGCGCTCGCCGCAGCCGACCCGGCCGCGCCGGCGCTGGTCACCGACGCACGAACCTGGACGTTCGGTGAGCTGGACGCGTTCACCGCCGCATCTCGCCGCGCCGCCTGCGTGCCCGCGGCGCCGGCGCCGGAGCAGGTGGTGGCGCTCGCGCTGCCGCGCGCGTGGATGGTCCCGGGACTCGATCGGCGTGCTGCGGTCGGGCGCCGCGTACCTGCCGCTCGATCCCGCCGCCCCGGCCGAGCGCACCCGCGTCGTGCTCGACGACGTCGCGCCGCTGCTCGCGCTCACCACCAGCGGCGGCACCGCGCCGGACGGCGTCGAGCGCCTCGACATCGACTCCTGCGGCGCCGGTCGCCGCCGGTCCGCTGCCGGCCGTGCACCCCGACCAGGCCGCCTACGTGATCCACACGTCCGGCTCGACCGGCCGGCCCAAGGGCGTCGTCGCGACCCACGGCGGCATCGCGGCGCTGCTCGCATCGCACCGCGCGACGTTCATGACCGGGGAGCGCAAGCGCGTCCTGCACTCGGCGTCGTTCACGTTCGACGGCTCGTGGGACGCCACGCTGTGGCTCTTCGCCGGCCACACGCTGCACGTGCCCGACGAGTACGCCGATCCCGACGCGCTCGTCGCGCAGGTCGCCGACGAGCGGATCGACGCGCTCTACCTGACCCCGACCTACCTGCGCGAACTGCTTGGCCGCGGCCTGCTCACGGGCGCGCACCGGCCGTCGACGATGCTGGTCGGGCGGCGAGGCGATGGACCCCGCGGTGTGGCGGACGCTGTGCCGCAGCGGGGTCGACGCGATCGACGTGTACGGCCCCACCGAGACCACTGTCGACGCCTACTGCTGGCTCAGCGGGCCGTCGGGCGATCGCCGCCCGTACCTCCCGGTGGGGGTGCGCGTGCGGGTGCTGGACGCGCGGCTTGCAGCCCGTCCCGCCCGGCGTGACGGGCGAGCTGTACGTGTCCGGCACCGGCGTGACCCGCGGATACCTGAACCGGCCCGGCGCCACCGCGGAGCGGTTCGTCGCCGACCCGTGGAAGCGCGGGACACGCATGTACCGCAGCGGCGATCTCGCCGCCTGGACCCACGACGGCGTGCTGCGCATCCTCGGCCGTGCCGACCGCCAGCTGTCGCTGCGCGGGTTCCGCATCGAGCCCGGCGAGGTGGAGGCCGTGCTGGCGGACCACCCGGACGTCTCGACAGCGGCCGTGGTGGTCCGCGAGGACGCGCCCGGCGTGCGCCGGCTCGTCGCCTACGTGGTGGGCGGGACATCCGAGGCCGTGCGCGAGCACGCCGCCGGGCGGCTGCCCGCGCACATGGTGCCGGCGGCGGTCGTCGTGCTCGGCGAGCTGCCGCGCACCACTGCGGGCAAGCTCGACGTGGCCGCGCTGCCCGTCCCCGAGCTGACGGTGTCGGACGCGCGCCCGCGCACCCCGCGCGAGGAGGTGCTGTGCGGCGTGGTCGCCGGCGTGCTCGGGCTGGACCGGGTCGGCGTCGACGACGACTTCTTCGCCCTCGGTGGCGACAGCATCGTCGCGATGCAGCTCGTGGCCCGCGCCCGCGTGGCCGGGCTGGTCGTCACGGCACGGGACGTGTTCCGGTCCCGCACCGCGGCCGGGCTCGCCGCCGTCGCCGGGGTACGGGCCGACGTGCCGTCGGCGGCCGGGCTCACGCTCGTCGAGCTGGACCCGGCCGAGGCCGCCGAGGTGGCCGCGGCCGTGCCGGATCTCGTCGACGTGCTGCCGCTCTCGCCCCTGCAGCCCGGCCTGCTGTTCCAGGCCGAGCTGGAGTCCGGCGACTCGACAGACGTCTACACGGTGCAGCTCGCCCTCGATCTCGACGGCCCGCTCGACGCCGAGCAGTGGCGCCGCGCCGTCGACGCGCTGCTCGTGCGGCACCCGCAGCTGCGCGCCGGGTTCCGCTACCTGGCGTCGGGACGGCCGGTCGCGTTGGTCGGGCGGCCGATCCCGGTGCCGTGGCGGCAGATCGATCTCTCCGACGCCCCGGACGTCGACGCCGCGTGGGAGCGCGAATGCACGGTGGAGCGCCGCCGGTTCGATCCGGCCGCGCCCCCGCTGATGCGCGCGCTGCTCGCGCGCGTGGGGCCCGACCGGCACCGGTTCGTGCTGTCGAACCACCACCTGCTGCTCGACGGCTGGTCGACCGCGCCGCTCCTGGCCGATCTCGTCGCGCTCCACGAGGACCCTGCCGGGCAGCTGCCCGCGCCCGACCACCGTGACTACCTCGGCTGGCTCGCCACGCGTGACCGGTCCGCCGCGGAACGGGCCTGGGGGGCGTACCTCGCCGGGGTCACCGAGCCGACCCGCGTGGCGCCGGTCGACCCGGCGCGTGCGCCGATGGCGCCGCGCCGCCACACCGTGCACACCTCATCAGCGCTGACGCGGCGGCTCACCGCGCTCGCCCGCGAGCGCGGTCTCACCACGAACACGCTGGTCCAGGGGGCGTGGAGCGTGCTGCTGGGCCGCCTGACCGGGCGGGACGACGTGGTGTTCGGCGCCACCGTCGCCGGCCGCCCACCGGAGCTGGACCGGGTCGAGGAGCGCGATCGGGCTCTTCATCAACACCGTGCCCGTCCGCGCCCGGATCCGGCCGGCCGAGTCGTTCGGTGCCCTGCTGGCCCGCATCCAGGACGAGGCCACCGGGCTGCTGGAGCACCAGCACCTGGCCCTGCCGGACATCACCCGCCAAGCGGGCGCGGGCGAGCTGTTCGACACGCTCGTCGTGTTCGAGAGCTACCCGGCCGGCGAGCCGGGCCCGTCGGCCGGGCTCGTGGTGACGCAGCGGGGCGGGACCGACGCCACCCACTACCCGCTGACGTGGGAGGTGGAGCCGCTGGGCGACGCGATCGTGCCCGACCGCGTCCGCATGACGCTGGAGTACCGGCCGGACCTGTTCACCGACGCCGTCGCCGAGCGCCTCGGCCGCGCCATGGTCACGCTGCTGGAGCAGTGGGCCGCCGATCCCGACGCGCCCGTCGCCACCCTGGATGTGCTCGACGCCGCCGAGCGCGACCGCGTGCTGCGGACGTGGAACGACACGTCCCGCGAGGTTGCCCCGGACACCGTCGTCTCGCTGTTCGACCGGCAGGCCGCCGCCACACCGGACGCGGTCGCGCTGTCCTCCGACGGGATCGCGTGGACGTTCGCGCAGCTCAGCACCCGCGTCCATCGCCTGGCCCGGGAGTTGGTGGCCCGCGGTGCGGGCCCCGAACGGTTCGTCGCGATCGCGTTGCCGCGCACCGCAGAGGCCGTGGCCGCGATGCTCGCCGTGCATGCGGCGGGCGCCGCGTACGTGCCGCTCGACCCCGCCTACCCGGCGCAGCGGCTGGCGGCTGTGCTCGCCGACACGGCGCCGATCCTGCTGATCACGACGTCCAGGATCGACGTGCCGGCCGGGGACGTCCCGGTCCTGCGGCTCGACGAGCTGGACCTGACGAGCGGACCCGCCGAGCCGCTGACCGGCGTGCCGCTGCGCCCCGAGCACCCCGCCTACGTGATCCACACGTCCGGGTCGACGGGCGAGCCCAAGGGCGTCGTCGTGCCGCACCGCGGCCTGGTGAACCTGTTCGCGAGCCACAACGCGCAGGTCCACGTGCCGGCGCGGGAGGCGATCGGGCGGCGGCACCTGCGGGTCGCGCATGCCTGGTCGTTCGCGTTCGACGCGTCGTGGCAGCCGCAGCTGTGGTTGCTCGACGGGCACGAGGTGCACGTCGTCACGGAGGAGGTGCGGGCCGATCCGGTCACGCTGGTCGGGGTGCTGAGGGAGATCGACTTCGTCGAGCTGACCCCGTCGCACCTCGCGCAGCTCGTCGAGCACGGGCTGCTCGACGGCCCACACCCGGCCGTGCTCGGGTTCGGCGGCGAGGCCGTCGACGAGGCCCTCTGGGCACGGCTGCGCGCCAGGCCCGGCCAGGCGGCGTTCAACTTCTACGGCCCCACCGAGTCGACGGTCGACGCGCTCGTCGCGAGCGTCGCCGACGCCGACCGGCCCGTGGTGGGCCGGCCCGTCGCCAACACCCGGGCCTACGTCCTCGACGCCGGGCTGCGGCCCGTACCGCCGGGCACGGCAGGGGAGCTGTACCTCGCCGGCGCCGGGCTCGCGCGCGGCTACCTGGGCCGGCCCGCCGACACCGCGGACCGGTTCGTCGCCGACCCGTGGCACGCCGGGCAGCGCATGTACCGCACCGGCGACCTCGCCCGCCACGACGAGCACGGCCTGCTGCACTTCGTGGGCCGCGCCGACGAGCAGGTGAAGGTGCGCGGGCACCGGGTCGAGCCGGGCGAGGTGGAGGCCGTGCTCGGCCGCCATCCCGCGGTCACCCGGGCCGTCGTGGGGGTGCAGCGGGGACGGCTGGTCGCGCACGTCGAGGGGACCGGAGCGGAGCCGGGTGAGCTGCGCGCGCACGTCGCCGCGGCGCTGCCCGAGCACATGGTGCCCTCCGCGATCGCGGTGCTGGCCCGGCTGCCGCTGCTGGCCAACGGGAAGCTCGATCGCGCGGCGCTGCCGACGCCGCAACCGGTCGTGTCCGAGCGGGAGCCCGGCACGCCCGTCGAGGCCGTGCTCTGCGCGGTCGCGGCCGAGGTGCTGGAGCTGCCGCGCGTCGGGGTCGACGACGACTTCTTCGCACTCGGCGGCGACAGCCTCGTCGCCATGGCGCTGGTCGGCCGGGCACGGGCGGCCGGACTGCGGATCAGCCCGCGGCAGGTGTTCACCGCGCGCACCGCGGCCCGGCTCGCGGAAGTGGCCGAACCGCTGGAGGCGCAGCGCGCGGACGACGACGCCGTCGGGACGATCCCGCTCACTCCCGTGATGCACGACCTGCGGGAGCCCTTCGACGGCTACCACCAGGTCGGGCTGCTCGCGACCCCCGCCGAGCTGGACCTGCCCGCGCTGGTCACGATGATCCGCGCGATCGTCGAGCGGCACGCCGTGCTGCGGGCGCGGCTCGTCCGCGGGGAGTCGCTCGTCGTGCCTCCCACGGCAGACGTCGAGGGCTGGGTGCGGCGCGTCGACATCACGGGTCTGGACCGTGAAGCCGCGGTCGCCGCTGAGGCGGAAGCGGCTCGTGACCGGCTCGATCCCGGCGCCGGCGTGATGTTGCAGGCCGTCTGGCTCGACGCCGGGCGCGACCGCCCCGGCCGGCTGCTGCTGACCGTCCACCACCTCGTCGTCGACGGGGTCTCGTGGCGGATCCTGCCCGACGACCTCGCCACCGCGTGGGCGCAGCTCACCGCAGGGCGGCCCGTCGAGCTGCCGGACGCCGGCACGTCGTTCCGCAGCTGGGCGCGGGCGCTCACCGCGCTCGACCGCACCTCCGAGCTGGCGTTGTGGACGCGCCGGCTCGAGGGCGCGCCGCCGTTGCCGCTGCGGCGACCGTTCGATCCCGCGGTCGACACCGTCGCCACGCAGCGGGAGCTGCGGCTCGACCTCCCCTCCGACATCACCGCGGCGCTGCTCGGCCCGGCCCCCGCGGCGTACGGCGCGGGTGTCGACGACGTGCTGCTCGCCGCCCTCGCCGCCGCCGTCGACGACTGGCGGGGGAGCCCGGGCGGGGTGCTGCTCGACGTCGAGGGCCACGGGCGCGAGGAGCACGTCGTGGCGGGGGCCGAGCTGTCGCGCACCATCGGCTGGTTCACCAGCGTGCACCCGGTGCATGCCGACGTCGGGCTCGCGGACCTGGCCGACCCCGCTGCCGCCGCCCGAGCGGTGGCCGCAGTCGCGGCCCACCGTGCCGAGGCACCCGACGGCGGCATCGGGTTCGGGCTGCTGCGCCATCTGCACCCGACCGCCGGGCCCGTCCTCGCCGCGCTGCCCGCGCCGCAGCTCGAGGTCAACTACCTCGGCCGGTTCACCGCGGGCGACGCGGAGCGGCCGTGGTCGTCCGTGCCGGGTGAGGAGGACGCCGCGGAGGTCGCGATGGACGCGGGCATGCCGCTGCGCCACCCCCTCGGTGTCACGGCAGCCGCCGTCGACCGGCCCGACGGGATGCGGTTCGTCGCGCACTGGACGTGGGCGGACGGGGTGCTCGACGAGTCTGCGGTCGACGCGCTCGCCCGTGCCTGGTTCCGGGCGCTCACCGCGCTCGTGCGGGCGGCCGGCTGACCAGCGCGGTTAGCCGAGCCACTCCGGGCGGGACGAGCCCTGCGGTACCAGCACGGTGCGGTACCGCCCGGGCGTCTGCGACATGTGGATCTGCTCGGTGACCCCCTGGTAGTGGCCGAGCGGGGTGTCGGCGGTGAAGACCTCCGGGTCGAGGTAGGCATGGTCGGCGCCACGGCCCGCGGTGGCGTGCGCGTACGCCCGGTCGAACACCCCGAGGCCGAGGATCCACAGGGCGGCGCGGGTCAGCGAGACGTGCACCCGGTAGCTGCCGCCGTGCACCGCCCGCCGGGCCAGCGCCTCGACGATCCCGGCCGTCATCAGCCACGACACGATGTAGTCGTTGACCACGAGGATCGGCGGCAGTGCCGGGCGCTCGCCGTCGCCCTCGAGGTTCATCATCCCGACGAGGCTGCCCGCGGTCTGGTCGAACCCCACGCGGTTCGCCCACGGGCCGGAGAGCCCGTTCAGCGACGCGGTGGCGTAGACGATGCCCGGACTCGTCTGCGCCGCCTCCTCGGCAGAGAGTCCGATGCTCTCCAGGTAGCCGGGCCGCCGGTTGGCGTAGAAGACGTCGGCGCCGCCGAGCAGCGACCGCAGGCGGGCCGCGTCCTCGCTCCGGCGCGGTTCGAGCACCGACGAGCGCACCCCGACGTTGGCCGTCACGTAGGTGACGGGGTGCTCCAGCTCCAGCGGCCGCCACAGGTTGAGCACGTCGGCGCCGTGCAGGGCCAACGCGCGGCCGACCCCGGCGCCGGCGATCACGTGCCCCATGCCCAGCGCGCGCACCCCCGACAGCGGATCCGCGCTGCCGGACAGGAGCGGCTCCGGCTCGGAGTCGCCGATCCGGGTGATCTCGATCAGCGGCAGGTCGGCCAGGTGGTCGCGGTAGTGCGCCTCGGCCAGCAGCTCGTCCGTGCTGCGCAGCAGGGGAAGCACACAGCCCGCGTCGACGCCGGCCTCCTCCAGCTCGGCGCCCTTCCACCTGCCGACGGCCGCGGCCACGGCCTCGGCGTCGTCGGGGACACCGAGCAGCTTCTGGGCGGCGATCTTGATCTTCGGGTACGGGTTGAGCGGCATCACCCAGCGGTCGTCGGCCGTCCGGTAGAAGGAGAAGCCGAGCGCCTGGCTCGCGTTGGCCGGTGCGCCCTGCGGGTAGCCGTTGAGCAGCTCCCAGCGTGCGTCGTAGAAGGGGCACAGGCGGTGCGGCGTGCGGCGCAGGTCCACCGCGATGTCCTGGCCGGGCCCGCCGCGCAGCTGCCACAGCTTTGCCACGGTCGCCGACTTGGCGGCCAGCGCGATCGCCGACGCCGCACCGAGTCTCAACGTGCTCGGTACGACGGGATCGGCGCCGGCGAAGTCGATCCGGCCACCGGTGTCGGCGGGGGAGACCCCGATCCCGTCGAGCACCTCGCCCAGTGCCGCGGCCGGATCGAACGCGTCGTGGGTGACAGGTGCCGCCACGGCAGCGGCCACCTTCTCCGTCAGAGTCATCGGGCGTCCTCCACGATCGCTGCCGGCACCAGCACCTGCTTGGCGCGCAGGTACTCGCCGATCGCCTTGCCGATCGGGTCGACGCGCGCGTTGGACGAGCCGCCCGTGCCGAGCAGGCCACGCAGCACGAAGTGCACCGCGCGCAGCTGCGGGAACTCGTGCCGTATCACGTCCAGCTCCTTGATCTCGGGCATCAGCCCGCGCAGACCTTCCGTCGAGAGCTCGGCGCGCAGCCACGGCCAGGCGCGTTCGTCGATGGCCCAGAGGCCGACGTTGCTGTTGCCGCCCTTGTCGCCGCTGCGAGCGTAGGCGAGCGACCCCAGCGGCACCCGGACCATCGACCCGGCGCCCGACTCCGCCGCCGGCTCCGGGTGCACCGGCTGCCCCGTCACCGCCTCGCTCGTCGTCGGTGCCGGCACGTCGACGGCGCGCCCGTCCGCGAGGACCGCCCGGTGCCCGACCAGCGCCTGCGCCAGCACGGCGGGCCAGTAGTCGATCCGCGGCTGGGCCGTCGGACGGGTGGCCGCCGTGTCCTGGAAGAAGCCCGGGATGCTCTGCAGGTAGAGGCTGCCCAGCCGGCGGTTGAGGTCGTAGCCCGCCAGCGCCTCGCGGTCGGCCGCCCTGGCGAGCACCCGCACGCCGACGGTCGCGTCCCACTGCGTCTCCGGGTCGGCCGCGGCGGTGCCGATCGTCGTGATGTGCAGCTCGACGCCCTCTGGGAGGGCCCGGTGGATCTGCGCGCGCAGCAGCTCCACCTTGGCTGCCACGTCCGGCGCCGTCACGTACACCGTGTTCACGGTCTGGAAGCCGACCCGGCCGAACACGGCGACCTTGGTCGTGGGCGGTGGCGGGGAGCCGACCGCTCCCGACACCAGCACGCGGTCGGGCGCCTGCGCGGTTACCGCGACGTCGTCGAGGTGCACCGTGACGTCGGGGTTCAGGTAGCGCGGCCCCTGGATCTCGTAGAGCAGCTGTGCGGTGACCGTGTCGGTGGTGACGGCGCCGCCGTCGCGGGCGTGCTTGGTGATCACGGCGGTGCCGTCGGCGGCGATCTCGGCGATCGGGAAGCCGGGGACCAGCATGTTCGGGATCCGGGTGAAGCCGGAGAAGTTGCCGCCGGTGGCGTGCGGGCCGCACTCGATGATGTGCCCGGCCACCACCGCGCCGGCCAGCGCGTCCCACTGCTCGCGGTTCCAGCTGTGCCACCAGGCTGCCGGCCCGGCCGTGAGAGAGGCGTCGGTGACCCGCCCGCACACCACCACGTCGGCGCCGTCGCTGAGCGCGGCCGCGATGCCCCAGCCGCCCAGGTAGGCGTTGGCCGCGATCGGCGCGCAGCCCCACTCCGACAGCGGCGCACCGGTGTCCATGTTGCGCAGCTCCTCGCCCGCCTCCTGCAACGCGGGCAGCGCGGCGAGCAGGTTGTCGCCCTCGACGTGCGCCACGTTCAGCTCGACGCCGTGCTCGGCCGCCATCGCGCGCAACGCAGCGGCCAGGCCGGCGGGGTTGAAGCCTCCGGCGTTGGCCACCACCTTGATGCCGCGCTCGGCGATCGTCGCCAGGTGCGGGCGGAGCTGGTCCAGGAAGTACTCGACGTAGCCGCCGTCGCGGTCCTGGCGGTACCGGGCGGAGAGCCCGGCCAGGGTGAACTCGGCGAGGTAGTCGCCGATCAGCACGTCGACCGGATCGCCGGCCAGCGCCTCGTCGACCGCCGTGAAGCGGTCGCCCAGGTAGCCGGAGAAGTTGCCGATGCGGATCGGGCGGGTGCTCATGACGTCGACGCTAGGACGCTCGGGCCGAGAGATCCACGACCAAGTCTCACACGGGATCGTGACCGGAGCGGTCATAATCGCGGTGTGGAGATGCTGCACCTGCGGTACTTCGTCGCGGTCGCCGAAGAGCTCGGCTTCACCCGCGCCGCCGCCCGCCTGCACATGGCCACCTCGCCGCTCAGCCAGCGGATCAAGGACCTGGAACGCGAGCTCGGAGTGGCGCTGTTCGAACGGACGAGCCGCCGGGTCGCGCTCACCGAGGCCGGTGAACGGCTCCTGCCCGAGGCGCGGGAGGTGGTCCGGCGGTTCGACGGGCTGGCCGACGTCGCGCGCGCGGAGGTCGGCGCGGATCGACGCGAGGCAGTCGTCGGCATCGCGCCGGACGTGTCCGGCGAGCTGCGGACGCGCATCCTGGCCGCGGTCGCCGCCGCGCACCCCGACCTGCGGGTGCGGCTGCACCCGGCCAGCTCGGAGCCGCTGGTGCGCGCGGTGCGCGCGGGCGAGCTCGACATGGCGCTGGTGCATGGGCCGGTCAGCGGCGCCGGCCTGGACCAGCTGCGCCTGGAGACCCACGACGTCGTCGCGGTGGTCTGCGCGGGCACCGGCTTCGACGGTCGCACCTCGGTGCGGCTGGAGGAGCTGGCCGCGCTGCCCTACGCCTCCATCGGCCACGACGCCGCGCCGGAGCTGTACCGCCGCACCGACGAGCTGCTCGACGGGCTCGGCGTGCGCAAGCGGCTCGTGGTGGACGGGCACAACCTCGGCGCGCTCGTCCCCGTCGTGGCGACCGGGCAGGCGTTCGCGCTGGTCAGCCGCGGCTCCGGCTACACGGCGCGGGTCTTCGGCGGCGAGCCGGTGGTGCTGCTCGACGTCGAGGGCGCCCGGCTGCGGATCTCCACGGTCGCGGTGTGGCGGACGGACCGGGCCGCGGCCGGCGATGCGGTCGCCGACCTCGCGATGGTCATTTCACAGCTGGTCTGATCCGCGTCCGAGCGACCGGTCGGGCGAGACGCGTCCGAAACGCTCATGAGCGGCCACTGCCTGACGATCGTCGCCGTACCTGCCTCAGGGCCAGAACCACGGAGGACGATGATGCGACCAAGGACGAGGGCAGCCGGAGCGGCTGTTGTCTGTGCGATCGTGGGGCTCCTCCTCACCTGCTCCGCCGCCGTGGCGGCCCCGCACGCCAGTGCGGGGAGCGGGCGGACGTCCATCAGCGGGGTCATGTACCTCAATTCCGGCCGGCCCAGCGACAAGGGGTCCGTGACGTGCCCCGAGGGATCCCGAGCCATCGGCGGTGGACTCTTCACCTGGGGCGAAGTCATCCCCGGAGCGGTGCTCGGGGAGTCCGGGCCGACGCCGTCGGGGGACGGGTGGCAGATCCGGGTCAACAAACCCCAGCACGTCGACGGCAGTGTCGAGGTGCGGGCACTCTGCGACTTCGACGTCCGCGACTACCAGATCGTCGAGGGTCCGCCGACCCGCGTCGCGCCCAACCAGTACAACATGGCGATCGCGACCTGCGCCGACGGTCGCCAGGCCGTCGGCGGCGGCTGGTACGTGGACGCGGTCACCGCATCGGCGTCGCAGTCCCTGCCCTACAAGGTGAACCCGAGTGCCAACTGGTTGACCGTCATCAGCAACCCCGGCCCGGACCCGGCGAACGTCACCCCGGTCGTCGTCTGCGCTCGCGTGGACAACTGGACGCAGACGTCCGGGCAACGCGTAGCCGTGCAGCCGGGCGGCACCGCTGAAGCCTTTGCGTCGTGTCCCGCAGGGCTCCGGGTGGCCGGCCCCGCGTTCCACACCGACACCGTGCAGATGACGATCACGCGTCTGAACGGTGGTGGCGACGACTGGAGCGCGACGGTGCTGTCACACGATCCCCAACCCCGGCAGGCATATGAGGTCGCCGTGTGCACCGCCTGATCTCGACGGAGTCAGTGGCCGATGGCGTCGCGGAGCAGCAGGACGGTGCCGCGTCCGGACTCGAGCTCGGCGTTGAGGACGAGCAGGCGGTTGACGGCGCTGGCCCGCCCGTAGATCTTCTGGGCGCGGGTGTTCTCCAGCGGCAGGCAGTGGTCCTCGACGCGGCGCAGCGCGGTGGCGAGGTCGGGTACCACCTTCTGCGCTCCGACGATCCAGATCGCGTGGCCGGCGCCACCGGCGTATCCGGGCAGCTGGCTACCGCTGGCGGAGGCGACCACGAGGGAACCGGTCTCGGTGACCGCGGCGACGCTGCCCACGATGACGTCGGGGCTGGAGATCAGCCGCCAGATGTCGCGGGCGCCGGTGGCTCGGTCCATGGTCAGGGTGCGGGACTTGACGGCGTCGTAGCGGCCGCTGGTGTTGATGTCGTCGTCGATGCCGGACAGGCGGAGCGTCTCGCTGGCACCGGTGAACACGCCGGCGCCCTCGGGGATCAGGTCCTTGATGCGGGTCCGCGCGGCCGCGGCGTCGTCGAGGATCTCGACGGTGAAGTTGTGTGCCCGCAGCGCGGCGGCCACCCGTTCGAGGCGCTCCGCGTCGGCCGGTTCGGTGAACGGGCTCGCGGCCGGCTCGTCGGCGGGCGCGGAGCCGGCCAGCGGGCTGGTGTCGAGGTACCGGACCTCGTAGACCCGCTCGGCGAACCTCCAGCCGTCGCCGGTGCGCTGGTACTTGTCGTGGTAGACGGCGAAGTTCTGGCCCTGGCGGCCGTCGAGGGTGCGCGCGAGCTCCTGGATGTAGGTGCGGCCGGTCGCGCGGTCGCCGTCGAGCTGGATGGTGCCCGGGTGCGTGTTCTGCACGAAGAAGTCCCACTGGGCCTCCAGCCGTTCGCCTCCGACGCGGATCTCCTCCCGGCCGACCAGCTCGACGGGGATGTTGGGCATCCGCAGCGCGCCGTCGTCGGTGAACAGCGCCGCGAGCCGGGGGCGATCACGCATCATCGCCGCGTCGGTGAACTCACCGCGCAGCGCCTCGATCTCCACGCGGTCGGCAATGGCCTCAAGATCACTCATCGTTGCCTCTCCTCGGACGACCTGTCCGTCTCGCCACTACGACAACGCGGCCGCGGGAAATGTCAGGCGACCTCACATTCCGGTGTGCTGTCCGGTCGAACGGTGAGGAAGATGCGAGCAGAGGAGGCGAGGACACGATGACCACCGGATCCGATCCGGGCCTGGGCGCGATCATCAGCGAGCGCCGGCAGCTGATCAATCTCGCCTACCGGCTGCTGGGCTCACTGGCCGAGGCCGAGGACGCCGTGCAGGAGACGTACGCCCGCTGGTACGCCATGTCGCGGCCGCAGCAGGACGCCATCGAATCCCCCGCGGCCTGGCTGACCACGGTGGCGAGCCGCGTCTGCCTCAACCTGCTCGGCTCGGCACGGGTCAGGCGGGAGAGCTACGTGGGCGAGTGGATCCCCGAGCCGCTGCCCGAACCCCTGGAGTGGCCCGAGGGCGCCACGGCCGACCCGGTCGACCGGGTCACCCTCGACGAGTCGATCAACATGGCGCTCCTCGTCGTGCTCGAGTCGATGACTCCGGCCGAACGCGTCGCGTTCGTCCTCCACGACGTCTTCCGCTACTCGTTCGCCGAGATCGCCGAGATCGTCGGGCGGTCGCCCGGGGCGTGCCGCCAGCTGGCCTCATCAGCCCGCCGCCGCATCCGCGCGGCCAGCGTTCCCGCGCCGGCAGCCCGGCAGTCCGCCACCGTGCGGGCATTCAAGGCCGCCTGGGAGGCCAAGGATATCGACGCTCTCATCGGCCTGCTGGACCCCGACGCCACCGCGATCGCAGACGGCGGCGGCCGCGCCGTCACGTTCCTGCGCCCGATCGAAGGTGGCGAGCAGATCGCCAGGGCCTGGATCGACCTCGCCCACCGGGTGCTCGGCGACACGACGTTCCTGGAACGCACGGTCAACGGCCGACCCGGCCTGATCGCCCAGCAGGGCGGCGTCACCGTGACCGTGTTCGCGTTCGACATCGCCGACGACCGGATCAAGCACATCTGGGTGATCCGCAACCCCGAGAAGCTCCGGACCTGGACGACGAGCTGACCGTCACCGCCCGAGCGTCGGAGGCCTCGGCGGCGGCGGCTTGACCGGCTGCCTTCCGTTGCCCGTGCACATGGCGACCTCCTCGCGGGCGGATCGCCCGAATGCCATGTCTACAACCGCCGACTGCGCCGCGCGAGACGCGGACCGCACACGCACGCGAACTGGACAGGGAGCTTCGCGGACTGGACACCGTCCTGGTGTCCGGGGCTCCGCCCCGAACCCCGACCCTCGCTCTGGTGGAGCTGTGAAGAGCGCAGACCTCCCTTATGGAGGGTGCTGCCCAGGTCATGTCCGTGCCCAGAGGTCAGCCATCCACGTGGGTGGGATGAACTTCGGTGTCCCGGTGGACATGTCGATCGTCCACTCGCTCGCATGGATTTGGTCATGGTGGGCGCAACACAACATGACCAAGTTCTCGACATCGATGTGGCCACCGTGTTGCCACTCGATCACATGGTGCACTTCGCACCAACTCGGAGGTCGATCGCAGCCCGGGTGGGCACAGCCGCCGTCGCGGGCCGCGACCGCGCGGCGAGTCCGCAGTGGGATCCGGCGATCAGCCCGCCCGATGTCGAGGGGTTCGCCGTGCTCGCCGAGCACGACCGGGATGAGGCCGGCGTCGCAGGCGATCCGCCGCAGCTGGGCCGGGGTGAGGCTTCCGCCGGTGTGCAGCAGCGCCCCGCGGACGCGGTCTTCCAGGTCCTTGAGGCGGATGGTGACGACCAGGTTCGGGCGTTCCCCGTTGACCTCGCCGATGTTGTCATGGCCCAGGGCGAACCGGCAGATCTCCACCAACGCCGCAGCATTGCGCTCCCCGCTGGTGGTGCCGCGGTTCTCCGGCGACGGCCGGGTGCGGGCGTCGAGCCCGGTGGTGATGGTGGCGAACGCTTCGGCGTCTTCGAACTGGCCGCGGATCCACCCGGACCCGTCGGGGTTGGTGCCGAAGTGCAGTTCGTTGCGGCCGGGCCCGTCATCCGGCTCGGGTCCGTCCTGATCGGCAGCGGCCAGCAGGTTTTCGCCCATGATCCGCACATCCCGCGGGGAGAAGATCATCGCGGCTTCGCCGAGACTGGCCTCGATCGAGACCCGATCGGCGAGGCTGATCCGGGAGGCGGATCGCGAGTTCATCAGGGTGGCGATGACCCCGACGTGGCGCATCGAGGTCGTGTTGGTCGCGAACGCGGCCGCGGTAGCGGGCAGCACCGGCTCCAGCGGGGTGCCGTCGAGAGCGAACCTCGGACCGACGTGCTGGGCGACCCGCACGTGCTGGCGGGCGATGTCGTTGTCCCAGCTGAGGAGATCCTTCAACCCGACAGTGGTGCTCTTGCTGCCCTGCGAGGTCAACAACCCGTCGCGGTCGATGATGGCGATCTGGGAGATCTTGGCCCGGTCGGCCCGTCGTGACGCACCCTCGGCAACAAGGACTGCGGCGAGGGGATCAGCGCTGGAGTTGATGAGGGCGAACGCCTGCTCGAGCAGGCGCGCGGCGCTGGGCGAGCGGGTCTGCGGTCATGCCTTCATTCTACTCGAACATGCGTGCGAATATGTGCCGGTTATCGCAGGTCAGGGCCCGAAAAGGCTCCACCAGAGGGAGGCGCCGGGGTACGGGGCAGAGCCCCGGAAGAACCCCCGCTGCCCCATTCGGCCCTACCCGCCACTCCCGAACCCTCTTACGCTCGCGAGTCGCCCAATCACGCTGCGTCAAGCACCGGGAGCCATGCGTGGAACGGTCGAGCCTGGACACGAAGGACCCCGACGAGGCGCACGACTACCTGCGTGCCACGTACGTCGACCATGCCGTGCAGCTGTCCGGGAGCACGGAGATGTTCCGGTTCCGGCACCACGTCGCGGGTGACGAGACGTTCTTCGTGGCCCGTTACGAGCATTCGATGAACTGCCAGGTCGATACGGAGTCGTTCGGGTACCTGCTGGTCGGGCAGATGCTCAGTGGCCGGCTGCGCCTGTCCAGCGGCCGGTCGGAGGCGAACCCCGCCGTCGGTGAGCTGTTCGCGCTGGACCCGAACGTGCCCATGCACATCCACTGGGAGGCTTTCCAGGCCGGGCTGGTCCGCCTGGACCTCGCTGTGGTGAACCGGGTCGCGACCGAGCTCACCGGTGCAGCACCGAAGGGTGGGGTGCGGTTCGAGCTGGCGCGGGTCAGGTCACCGGAGCGGGCCCGCAGCTGGCAGGGGCTGGTGCGCTACCTGACCCACGACTTCCTGCCCAACGACCTGGCCTTCAACAGCCCGCTGATCCACGCGCAGACGATGCGGCTCGTCGCCGCGACCGCGCTCGACACCTTCCCGAACACCACGGCGTCGAGCGATCCCGCAAGGGTCGGTCGGGCCGATGCCGGTGTCGTCCGACGGGCGGTCGCGTTCATCGACGAGCACGCGGGGGAGCCGATCGGGGTGGCCGAGATCGCGGCCGCCGTCCCCGTCGGTGCGCGCACGCTGCAGGACGCGTTCCGGCGGCACCTCGGCACGACACCGATGACCTACCTGCGCCGGACCCGGCTCGAGCGCGCCCACGCCCAGTTGCGCGCCACCGATCCGGGCGCAGGGGCGACGGTCGCGGCGATCGCGAGCCGGTGGGGGTTCGCCCATCCCGGCCGGTTCTCGGTGTTCTACCGGGAGAGCTACGGGCGCTCGCCCAGCGAGTCGCTGAACACCTGAGCGGGCAGCTCAGTCGTCGCTTCCGCCATCGCTGCCGCCGCCACTGTTGTCGCCATCAGCGTTGGCCCCGCCGCCGTCGTTCTTGGCGTTGCCGTCGCCGCCGCCGTTGTTCTTCAGCCACTCGCGGACGCCGCCGGCACCGTAGATCGGTCCGTCGTAGGTCATGCCGCGCGCGGGAAGCACCTTCGACGCGTTCACGACCTGGACCTGGTCGCCCATCTTGAGGGTGGCGAACCAGGCCTTGGCGTCCTCGCTGGAGAGGTGGACGCATCCGCCGGAGGGGTTCTCGGGGTCACCCTCGTGGAAGGCGATGCCGCCGTTGTCGAAGAACACCGAGTAGGGCATGGGGTCGGGCACGCCGTTGGTGAACGACTCGTTGCTGACGTGGTCCTGGTCCTTCAGGTACACGCGCAGGTCGTAGCCGGGCGGGGTGGGCTCGGTCTTGCCGCCGGAGGCGACGTCCACGGGCCCGCGGACGATCTTGCCCTTGCCGTCGAGGAGCCAGGCCCGCTGCGAGTCGAGATCGACGCACGACTTCACCGTGACGGTGCACGGCGTGCCAGCCGCCAGCGGCTGTGCGCGGGCGATCTTCTCGGCCGACTGCTTCGGGACGAGCGGCTTGGGGGACTCGGTGGGCGTCGGCGCCGCCGCGGGATCGGCAGCTGCCGGGTCCTGGCTGGCGGTGTCGGCTGCCGGGAACGCCGCAGCGGCGGCCGGCGCCGCCGTGGAACCCACGCGTTGGGGGCTTCCGCACGCCTGCACGGCCATCAGGGCTCCGACGATCAACAACGCGACGCCGAACCCTCGTACCTGTTTGCGTCCCATGCTGACGGTCTCGCTCCTCACTGCGCACACCCCGACGGGCAGCGGCTCCGGCCCGGGGTTGGCTTCCAGAGACAGAGACGTCCGTACGGTGCGGAGGTTGCGCCCGCACGGAAGTGCCTGGCGTGTCGCGAGCTGCGCGGCGGTCCGTTCGCCGGCCGCGCCCGATCCGCCCGTGCGGGTGCGCCGTGGCCCGCCGGCCCGCGACACGTCGCATGTGCGCTGGTGAGATGGCTGTGAAACGGTCGGACGGCACGTTGTGCGCATGGATGACGAGGCTGCGGTCGAGGTTGCGCTCCAGTACGTCGAGTACCTGCGGACGGGCGACGATGTGATTCTCGCGACGGCCTTCACACCCGACCACCTCGATCATGTGAGCGGTCAGCGCGGCGTCGAGATCATGCGGACGGTGCGGGGCTGGCTCGACGCGAGCTTCGCCGACGTCGCGCACGAGGTGCACGCCGTGACGGTGGGCGGCGACATCGTGTCGGTGTGGTTCTCCAGCACGGCCCGGCACATCAGCAGTGCCTTCCCTCCGCTCGGCGGGCGTCCGGCCACCGGCCGCGTGGTCGTCGCCGAGGCGGTGCACATGTTCCGGGTGATCGGCGGGCGGCTCGCCGAGCACTGGGCCGTGCGCGACGACCTCGGCGTGCTGCGCCAACTCGACGCTCCCGAGCAGCTGCCGATCGAACGGGACCGGCCGACGTTCCGGGCCTGATCGAGCCGACCGCCCTCAGCTGGGCACGGTGCTGCGGGCGAGCGCGTGCTCGACGAGCAGCACGAGCGCAGCCTGGCTGGATGCCGGGTCCCGGGCGTCGAACCACATGAGCGGGAGGTCGGGAGCCAGTGCCAGCGCGTCGCGCACGGCGCTCTCCCCGAACTGGTCCCAGCCGGGGAACCTGTTCACGCCGACGACGAACGGGAGCCTCCGGCTCTCGAAGTAGTCGATCGCGGGGTAGCAGTCGTCGACCCGCCGCAGGTCCACCAGCACGACGGCGCCCACGGCGCCGCGCGCCAGCTCGTCCCACATGAACCAGAATCGGTTCTGCCCGGGCGTGCCGAACAGGTAGAGGATCAGCGATCCGTCGACGGTGAGGCGGCCGAAGTCCATCGCGACGGTCGTCGTCTGCTTGTCCGGTACCGCGTCGGCGTCGTCGACCCCGATCGACGCGGCGGTCATCGGTGCCTCCGTGAGCAGCGGCGGGATGTCCGACAGCGATCGCACCATCGTCGTCTTGCCGACCCCGAAGCCTCCAGCGATCAGGATCTTGAGCGGGATCAGCTCGTCGGCGCCATCGGCGCCCCTATCGGCGTCAGCGTGCACGCAGTCCCTCCAGCAGTCGCTCGAGCACGGCCGGAGGCGGTCCGTCTCCGCCGGTCGGTGGCAGGTGGATCTCGAGGAAGCCCGCGGCGACGAGATCGCTCACGAGCACCCGCGCCACCCCGACCGGAACGCGCAGGAGCGCGCTGATCTCCACGACCGACACGGGCCGGGCGGCCAGCCGGATCGTCTCGCTGTACTCCAACTGCAGGCCGCCGGCGGTCAGGCCGGCCGGGGTCACCGTCACCAGCGTCTCGACCGGCAACTGGTTGCCACCCGTGGATCGGGTCCGGCCACCGGTGAGCGCATAAACGGGTACGACCCGGCCGCCCGCGCGTTGACCTGCGTCGTCGTGCACCCCTCCTACCGTTCTGCCGGCGTGCGCTGGGCCGGGGTGACGGCGTGCCCGACCCTGGTCGCGAGCATCGTCATCTCGTAGCCGACGAGGCCCATGTCGCACGTGCGCTCGGCGAACACCGCGAGCGTGGCGCCCTTGCTGACCGACGTCACGAAGAAGTAGCCACCGGCCATCTCGACGATGGTCTGACCGACCGACCCGCCGTCGAGCAGCTGCGCCGTGCCCCGCGCAAGGCTGACCAGCCCGGACGCCGCCGCCGCGAGCTGGTCACCGAGTGTGACGCCGACTCCGGGGGACGCGGCCATACGCAGCCCGTCGCCCGAGACGACGACCACGTGGACGACGCCGGGGGTGTTGCGGCTGAACTCGACGAGCAGCCAGTCCAGTCGACCGGTCCCGACAGCCGTCACGACCGACCGTCCACTCGTTCGGCGTCGGCCTGCGCGGCTTGCCGGCTGGCCTGGTAGCGCGACAGGGCGTCCGCCGTCCCGGCGTGCACCTGCGGCGGGGCCATGTCGTCGAGCTCGTGGCGAAGCTCCGGCGCGAGGTGGCTCTGCGGAACGCGGCGGCGCAGCGTGGGCGGTCCCGTCTGCGGACGGGGTTCGGGCACGTCGACGACCGCTGTGGGCTGCTCGACGGCCGGGGCCGGCGGCGCGGCCGGGCTGGGTCGAGGGGTCCGGGGGCCGTCCCACCAGCCGCGCCAGTCGTTGCGCTGCGACGGTGGCGCGAGCACGCCGAAGGGCACCAGCTCGGCGTCGACGGGCAGCTCGACCCTGCGCGTCGGCTGGGGCCGGCCGTTGGTCGGCGCCGGGCGTGCCGCGCGGCGACCGGGCGGCGAGGCGACCATGGAGACCGGTTCGATCCATCCCGAGCGCTGCTGTTCCGAGGTGTCCTCGACGTCGGAGACGATGCCGGTGGCCGGCCCGCCGACGTAGTGGCGCTGGTGCGGGATGGACTGCGTCGGGGCGGCGGTGGGGGACAGCTCCGCGAACAGCGCGGTGGGCAACGCCACGACGGCCGTGATGCCCGAGCCGGGCGTGGACCCGAGCGACACCTCGATCCCGTGCCGCGCGGCGAGCCGGGCGACCACGTGGAGGCCGAGTCGTTGGGTGACGTTCAGGTCGATCTCGTGCGGTTCGGAGAGCTGGGTGTTCGCCCTGGCGAGGTCGTCGGGCGGCATCCCGACGCCCCAGTCCTCGATCGTCAGCAGGTGCCCGCCGTCGCGGCGGAGATCGTGGCGCGCGCGCACGGTCACCGCAGTGTCCGGTGGGGAGAACCGCACGGCGTTCTCGACCAGCTCCGCGAGCAGGTGGGTGGTGTCGGCGACGCACCGGCCGACGACCTGGACGCGCTCGTCCACCGCGAAGACGACCCGGTCCAGGTCCTCGGTCTCCGCGATCGCCGCTCGCACGACGTCGCGCAGCGGCACCGGTTCCGACCACATGCGCGGGGACTGTTCACCGGCGAGGACGAGGAGGCTCTCGGCGTTGCGGCGCACCCGGGTGGCGAGGTGGTCGAGCCGGAAGAGCTCGCCGAGCGCGTCCGGGTCGCGCTCCTTCTCCTCGAGCTGGTTGATGAGCTCGAGCTGCAGGTGGAGCACGCTCTGGTTGCGGCGGGCCAGGTTGACCAGCATCTCCGAGGTGAACTTCCGGTGCCCGATCTCGGCGTCGGCGACCACGAGCTGCTTGCCCAACGTCTCGCGCGCGAACTGCTCGTCCTCGGTGATCCGCCAGAAGACGACCATGCCCGCGCAGGCCGCCAGCACCGCGACGCCGTGGATGCCCGACCACAGCCACGGATTCGCCTGCCCGGCGGGATGGGCGAAGACCAGGTTACTGATCCACAGGGTGCCGAGGCCGTGGCTGAGCACGGTGAACGTCACGTTCCACAGGAACGGCACCCAGTCCTGGTACAGCGCGATGAACCCGATGATGATGAAGAAGTGGAAGTGCGCCTCGATGCTCCCCGAGGTCAGCACCACCAGTCCGGCCGAGCAGCAGACCAGCCCGCCGGTCGTGAAGAAGGACCGCAGCCGTCGGTTTCCGGCGACCTGGCCGGCGACGAGGAAGGCGATCGGCGCGATCAACGTGTACCCGATCCTCGACACCGAGTCGTCGAGC
Organism: uncultured Actinomycetota bacterium; assembly: GCA_963727745.1. Classification (GTDB taxonomy): domain Bacteria; phylum Actinomycetota; class Actinomycetes; order Mycobacteriales; family Pseudonocardiaceae; genus Pseudonocardia. The sequence continues at coordinate 292,702 of CAVSHL010000008.1, read as the reverse complement.
ACCCAGCCGAGCACCGCCATGAACGGGACGTGCCCGAACAGGACGCGTTGCAGCAGCCGGTGCCGGCGTTGCCACTGCACGCCGTCGAGGGTGTTGCCCTGCGGCAGCTGCCTGAGCAGCCGCGCCAGCAATCCACGATCTACGGTCGTGGAGGCCCGTGCGGCCGAGTTGTTGCTGGGCATTCTTCGGTCTCCGTCACGTCCGGCAAGGGCGACCGGCCCGCTGTGGTCGCGCCGGAAATGTAGCCACGCGGAAAACAGGTCGGCGGTTGCCGAAGGATGTGTGCGCAGAACGGGCCAACGAATGCCGCCCTCTGGCCGTGCCGCTCGACGCTTCAACTCCGCGTGTCGGAGACAACACCGTCGGTGACTCCGATGTCATCACTGTCCGTATCTCACAATAAAACTAAGAGTGACATCGGTCCGGTTGTCGCCTCCACCTGGCCGCTGGGCGCGAAAGTGCGGGGACGACGGCCGCGACGAGCCGTTCGCGCGTAATGCGCCCGAACGGCCCTCCACTGAACGGGCGGAGCGCTGAACGTCGCGTGATCGGTTGTGCTGTCATCCGGGTTCGGGGGAGAGCGGCTGCTCGATCAACGTCCGGGTGAGCCGTTCGCCGTAGCGCTGGGGAAGCCGGCCGATCAGCCGGCGAGGAAGATCGCGATGGCCTCGTCGGCGAGGACGGCGGACTCCGGGGCGTCCGGATCGGTCTGGGCCAGGTGCAGCAGTCCGAGGATGGCGGCGTAAGCGACGCGCGCTCGGGACGCGGCCCGGTCCGGCGCCAGGCCGAGCTCGCGGTAGGTGCGGGTCAGCAGATCCAGCCGCGCCCGGTTCACCCGGCGAACCGCATCGCGGACCCTCGGGTCGTTGCGGTCGCCGAGCAGGCTCAGGTGCACCGACGGCGCCAGTGGCTGGACGGCCTGCACGACGGTGCTGAGCAGCTCGCGCATCCGCTGGGCGGGATCGGAGATCGCGGCCAGCTCGGCGAGCCCGTCGTCGCCGTGGCTGCGCGCCCACTCCGCGAGCGCCGCTGTGATCAGCTCGTCGCGGTTGCGGTAGTGCGCGTAGAAGCTGCCCTTGGTGACGCCGAGCGTCCGTGCCAGCGGTTCGATCCCGACTGCCGACAGGCCGCCGTCGGCGATCGCCCGCAGTGCGGCGCGCGCCCAGTCCTGAGCGGACAGCCGGGTCGCCTCGCTCGCCACGGGCAGAGGATACGCCGCCGTATTGACGGGCCCGGCGAGCGTGGATACGGTACCGTATCAATACGGCACCGTATCAATACGCAACGGTATGGAGGATGCGCGGATGGAGGCCATGAAGATCCGCAGGGTGGTCACGGGGCACGACGCGGCGGGCAAGGCTCACCTGGTCGACGACCGCGAGGTCGAGCCCGTCACGACCGAGCTGCTGCCCGGCGCCGCGGCCTACCGGCTGTGGGGCCGGGACGAGCGGCCGGCGTTCCCGGACGACGGCGCGCCGCGCAGCGCCGACACGTACTACCCGCCGCCGGCCGGGTCCCGCTTCATGATCAACGTCATTCCGCCGGGCGAGCTGGCCCCGGCCCCGGGCGTCGACACGGCCGGCGCGCTGGCCGAGCTGGAGCGGCTGATGCCGGGCGCGATGGCCCGGAACGAGCCCGATGCGCCGGGGATGCACACCACCGACAGCATCGACTACGTCCTCGTCGTCTCGGGCGAGGTCACGCTCGAGCTCGACGACGGCGAGCAGACGGTGTTGCGGGCCGGCGACGCGGTCGTCCAGAACGGCACCCGGCACGCCTGGCGCAACCACGGCACCGGGCCGTGCACGATCGTCGGCGTCGCCGTCGGCGCGGATCGCATCCGGTAGAGGCTTCGACGCCCGTCGCATCGTGTGGCCATCGGGGCGCAGCGCTCACTAGCGTCGCGCCCCATGAGCGACAGCAACTTCGAGGGCCGCGACATCGGGTCCGGGGTCTCGGTCATCCGGGAGAGCACTGACGTGGTCGGCTCGGGCCCGCGTCTGCACCAGCACCCCTACGTCGAGACCTTCGTGATCATCCGCGGGCGGGCGCTGTTCACGATCGGCGACGAGCAGCGCGAGGGCGTCGGTGGCGACGTGCTGGTGGTGCCGGCGGACACCCCGCACAAGTTCGCGGTGCTCGGCCCGGACGTCTACGAGGCCGTGCACATCCACGAGAACGACCACTTCGTCACGGAGTGGCTGGAGTAGGCGCCATCTCCGTTGCCCTCATCGGCCGCGTAGTGGCGGCAGTACGGGCGCCGGTGGCGGCGACTGCCGCGGCTGGTAGACAGGATGCGAGATGTCGACGTCGTCCGATGGGATGTAGACGCGCATGGCGCAGCAGGTGCAGGTTTCGTGGCTCGATGACGTCGACGGCAGTGCTGCGACCGAGACCGTGAGCTTCGAGCTGGATGGACGGGTCTACGAGATCGACCTGTCGGAGGGGAACGCCGCGAGGCTGCGGGCGCTGCTCGCCGACTACGTCGCCGCCGGTCGTCGGGTCGGCGGGCGGGCAGCCGAGCCGAGCCGAGCAGCCCGTACGGCCGGGTCGGAGCGCACACCGGCGATCCGGGCCTGGGCGCAGGCGCAGGGCCTCACGGTCCCGGCGCGCGGCCGGCTCTCGGGCGACATCGTCCGGGCCTACGACGAGCGCCGGTCCGCGTCGACGCCCGCCCCTGCTCCGGTCGTCGCTCCTGCTCCGGTCGTCGCCGCTGCGCCGGTGGCGGAACCCGCCCGTTCCCGGGTGAACCCGCCGCTGTTCTCGGGTCTGTCGTAGCGGCGCGCGGGTCAGCGCTCGCCGGGCAGGGCGAGCTTCACGTCCAGCACCGGGGTGCCGTCGAGCGCCTCCAGGTCACGCACGCGCAGCCGTAGCCCGTCCACCGCGACGACGTGCACGCGGTGCAGGCCGATCGGGTTCGGCCGGTCCTGCGAACGCGTGGCGAACACGCCGGTCAACGGTCGGGCCGGGTCGTCGCGCGGATGCACGGCCAGCACGTCGCGACGGGCCCGGTCGAGCGCAGGTCAGCAGGATGATCTCGGTACCGGCATGCACGTCGGCGAGCGCCGGCGCGTACTCGGCGGCGATGACGACCGTGGCGTCCGGCGAACCTTCGGCGCCCTGCTTGGGTGCGGTGGCGGCGTCGGTGAGAGTCGACTCGACGTGCCCGACGGGAACCAGCTCGATCACGGTCTTCCCTCCGGGTGTCCGGGGTCGAGGAGCTCGACCGCGGCGGTGCGCAGCGCGGCGGCCATCTCCGGGTCGGCGCGGGTGTGGCCGCTGTTGGCCCATCGCAGGCTCAGGCGCGGCCCGTACGCCTTGGCGAGGCGGTGGGCGCTGGACGCCGGGGTGCAGAGGTCGAAGCGGCCGTGGACGGCGATCGCCGGGATGTGGGTGATCGACGGCAGGTGCTGCAGCACGTGGCCCTCGGGAACGAAGCATCCGGCCAGGAAGTAGTGGGTCTCCAGGATGGCGGTGCTGATCGTCGCCGGGTCGTCGGCGATCTCGGCCTCGAGTGCCGCCGGGTCGTAGTGGATCGACAGCAGCGCCGATTCCCACAGCGTCCATTCGGTGGCGAAGTGCCGGCTGCGGGCGGTGTCGGTGGAGCGGATCTGCTCGGCGTAGAACCGCATCACGGCGGTTCCGCTGTGTCGGTCGGACTCGGGAACGTGGCCGATGAACCGCTCCCATTCCGCGGGCAGGTGGTGGCGGGGACGGCCTTCGTTCACCCAGTCGGTCTCGAACTGCGTGGCGAGGTAGACGCTCCAGAGCAGCAGCGCGCGGACCGCGTCGGGATGGGCGATCGCGTACATCAGTGCCAGGGTCGACCCCCACGATCCGCCCGCGACGACGACCTGGCCCAGCCCGAGCTCGTGCCGCAGCGCCTCGATGTCGGCGATGAGGTGCTGGGTGGTGTTGTGCTCGGTCACGGCGAACGGTGTGCTGCGCCCGCAACCGCGCTGGTCGTGGAAGATCACGCGATGTCGGCCGGGGTCGTAGAGGCTCTTGTGGCTGTCCGAGAACTGGCTGCCCGGGCCGCCGTGCAGGTGCAGGACGACCGTGCGGGCCTGCGGGTTCCCCCAGTCCTCCCAGTACAGCGAGTGGCCGTCGCCGACGTCGAGGTGACCTGCCGCGTTGAGGTCGGATCCGCCTGGCGCTGACATGGGCGGAGTGTACGAGCGGGCGCGCTTGCAGCTGCCGAGCCATGAGGAGACCCGCGGCCCGGCGACAACGTGGTGCTGCTTCGACCGAGCCACCGCAGCTGACCGCGAGTCGCCCGTCTCGCTCGGCGAGTCTTGCGTTTCGTTCCGCGAGTCTTGCGTCTCGCTCGGCGAGTCTTGCGGGACGTCCCTCCGCCCGTTCGCCCGGCCCGGGCGTCGCAAGCGCAGAACTCGCCGAGCGAAACGGGAGACTCGCCGAACGAGACGGGAGACTCGCCGGGCGCTCGGTGATGGCCGTCCACCGTGATCAGGTCTGCTGCTCCTGGTTCCCCCGTCGGCCGCGGGCGATGCCCCAGCCGACGAGCGCCGCGGCCACGGCGGTGAGGGTCAGGCCGGCGATCATGACGGCGTCGCGGAACTGCGCTGTCTGCTGCGCGCTCCAGCTCGACGCGGCGATGTCGCCGGTGAACAGGGCTGCGAGGATGGTGCCGGTGACGGCGATGCCGACGCCGGACATGACCTCGGTGGCGGTGTCGACGAGTGCCGCGCCGATCGTGGTCCGGTTGGTGGGCAGTCCGCGGAGCACGTTGGTGCCCGCGACGACGCCGACCACCCGCATCCCGGCGGACACGAGCACGAGCGCGAGCGCGACCCACACGTACCCGAACCGGTTGAGCAGCCCGTAGACGGCGAGTCCGAGGACCATCGTCGCCGCGCTGAGCCACGCGGCCCGGTCGAGGCCGACCCGGTGCACCAGCGGTGTGATGAGCGCTCCGCCCGCGACGAGGACGACGACCTGCGGCAGCATCCCGAGTGCGGCCTGCGCGGGGGTCCAGCCCCAGTCGAGCTGCAGCTGCAGGGTCACCAGGTAGCCGAGGCCTGCGGTCGCCAGCCCGGCTGCGGCCTTGAAGGCCAGACCGCTGGACACGAGCGGCCGCGCGAGGAGTGCCAGGTCGAGCAGTGGATGGCGCGCCGACCGTTCACGCACGACGAACAGCGCGGCGGCCACGACGGCGGCCGCGGCCGTCGTCCACGGCGCCCACGAGCCGGAGCCCTCGTGCACGAACACCGTCGGCGCGACGAGCGCGAGCACGATCGCTGCGGTGCCCAGCAGCGCCCCGAGGACGTCGACGGGGTCGCGGTGCAGGTCGGCCGGCTCGTCCGCGGCGATGCCGGTCCGCACGCCGATGATCGCGAGCACCGCGACCGGCACGTTCACCAGCAGGAGGGCCTGCCACGGCGCGATCGCGAGCGCGAAGCCACCCGCGGTCGGGCCGACCGCGAGCCCGACCATGCCGACGGTCGAGATGAGGGTGGTGGCGCGCACCCGCAGGTCGTCCTGGTCGAACAGGCGGAAGGCCAGCGCCATCGAGCCGGGCGTCGTCATCGCGGCCGCGACGCCCATCGCCACCCGGACCGCGATCAGCTGTTCCGCGGTGGCGACGAACGCGGTCGCCAGACTCGCCGCGCCGAGCAGGACCAGCCCGACCAGCATGAGCCGGCGCCGGCCGAACCGGTCGGCGATCGCGCCGAACGCCAGCATCAGCCCGCCGAACACGACCGCGTAGGCGCCGGTCACCCACTGCAGTGCGGTCGTCGAGGCCGCCAGCTCGCGGCCGATCGTGGGTAGCGCGACGTTCAGGATCGACATGTCCAGCATCTCGAACAGGAACACCGCGGAGAGCCCGGCCAGTGCGACCCACGCCTCGCGCAACGATCGAGGGGAGGGCATTCCAGGAGCCATGACGGCGTCGGCTGAGCGCATGGCCACTAGATTAACTCACTAAATGTACTTACTCAAGTAAGGCGTCGGACAGCCGTTCCAGGAGTGCCGCGACGGGGCCGAGCGTGAGGACGCCGCTGCCGGCGCCGGCGATCTCGCCCGCGGCCGGGAGCAGCTCGTGGTGGAGGCGCTCGATCGTGGGGCGGTCGTCGAACTCGAGCGCCAGCCCGGCGTGCAGGCAGGTGCGCGCCTCGAGGAGCAGGTCGCGCGGTGAATCGGGGATGGCGCGTGCGGCCGCGGCCGCTGCGTCGCGCCGGCCGCGGGCGAGGTGCAGGTACGGGCGCGCCCACGGTTCGTAGGGGCCCCAGTCCGCGTCGGCAGGTGGTGTGCGGGGATCGAGGCACAGCAGCGCGAGTGGGAGCAGGCCCTGTTCCATGCCGGGCATGCCGGCGCCCGCGAGGCGCACGGCCGCGGTGCGGTAGGCCGACCTGGCCTGCTCGGGGTGGCCGGTCATCGCGAGCCGCAGCGCGGCGTACCAGGCAGTGAGCACCTCGACGCCCGGCAGGTCGTGGCGCTGGGCGAGGTGCTCGGCTGCGGCCGCGTGGCGATCGGCCGCGTCGAGATCGGCTGCTGCAGCGCCGGACTGCAGCTGGATCAGGTGGCCGAGCACCTCGTAGGTGACCAGCCCGGGGTGGCGGTGGGCGAGGTCGACCAATTCGGCGCCGATCCGTCCGCGCTGCGCCGCGAGCCCGGCGCGGTGGAAGGTCTGCAGGAACCGGCCGTTGAGCGCGGCCGCGAGCAGGACGGGATCGGCGCGGCGGCGCGCGATGGCCTCCGCGTCGCGGGCGGCCTGCTCGCCGCGGCCGCCGCTGTCGGCGCGGCGCTCCATCGCGATGGTGGCGAGCAACCGTCCGCGGTCGACCTCGGGGAGCCCGTCCGCCGCCAGCGCGCGTTCGGCGACCTGGACGATCCGGGCGGAGAGCGCGTCGTCGTCGTTGGTCGTCCAGCTCCCCGGCACCGTGAACGCGGCGATCGCCCGGGCGGCCTGCTGCGGATCACCCAGCGCGGTGGCCGCCGAGATCGCGTGCCCGCGCTGCTCGCGCGCCGCCGCCATGTCACCGGTCACCGCCATGGCGCGGACCAGGCCCATCGTCGCGTCGAGCCGGGTGATCGGATCGTCGGCTCCGGGCCGGTCCAGGGCGGTGAGCACCCCGCGCCACAGGTGGGCGGCCCTGCGCGGGGCGGATCGCTGCTCGGCCCGTTCTGCGGCGACCCGGGCGTAGCGCGCGGTGCGGTCGGCGCGCGCCCGGTCACCGGCGTTGACGAGGTGGTGCGCGATCGTCGCGACGTCGGCGGGCCTGGTCCGTTCGACGATGTCGGCCACCTCGGCGTGCCACGCAGCGCGGCGGACGCGGGAGATGCCGCCGTAGACCGTCTCCTGCACCAGCGCGTGGGCGAAGCGCAGGCCGCCGCTGTCCGGCTCGACTAGGTGACCCGCCCGCACGGCCGTCTCGACGGAGTCGAGCACCGCATCGTCATTGAGCCCACCGAGGGCGACGAGCAGCTCCAGGTCGATGTCGACACCGAGGACGGCCGCCTGCCGCAGGAGGGTCCGTGCGGTGTCGTCGAGTGCGGCGAGCCGCTGGCGGATCACGTCGCGGACGCCGGCGGGCACGGCCTGCAGCGCGGCGTCGCCGTCGGCGTCCCAGAGCCGCGCGAGCTCGGTGACGAAGAACGGGTTGCCGTCGCTGCGCTTGTGGATGATGCGCGCCGCATCGGCCGGAGCCCGACCGGCGGTCGTGGCGTCGACCAGCTCGATCACGGCCGGCTCGGACAGACCGCCCAGGTAGATGCGGGTCGGTCCGGTGCGAGCGGCGCGGCCGAGCGCCTGCGTGAGCGCGGGGGAGAGATCGGTGGACCGGTAGGTCGCGACGAGGAGCAACGGGCCTGCGTCGTGATCAGCCGCCAGATCCGTGAGCAGCGCCAGTGTCTCCTCGTCGGCCCAGTGCACGTCGTCGAAGATCAGCAGGACCGGGGCGGTGCGGGCGATCTCCGCGAGCGCCGCACCCGCCACGCGGTGCCGCTCGAACCGCGTCTCCCCGTCCGTGGCCACTGCGTGTCCGGCACGCGCGAGCTGCTCTCGCATCCGGGTCCAGGGCCACGCGGCCGGCGCACCGGCCAGCTCGGGGCAGGCTCCCCATGTGGCAAGCCAGCCGGCACCTGTGAGCCGGTCGGTCAGCGCGGTGACGAGCGCGGTCTTGCCGGCGCCCGCGGCCCCCGACACCAGTACGAGCCGTGGCCGCCCGGCCCGGACCGCGTCGGCCGCCTCGGTATCGAGCACGCGCGACTCGTCGGCGCGCCCCACGAGGGACAACGATGTCGAGCCGAGTCGGATCGGTGCCTGCTGGGGCACGTCGAGCTGGGGCGCCTGGTCGAGGATGTCGGCCTCGAGCCGGCGGAGATCCACGCCGGGGTCGACGCCGAGTTCGCTGCGCAGAACGGTCCGCGCGCGGCGGAGCGCGGCGAGCGCGTCCCCCTGCCGGCGCGTGCGGTAGAGCGCCAGCGCGAGCAGCCGCCAGCCGTTCTCCCGCAACGGATGCGCGGTGACGTGCGCCTGCAGGGCAGCGACGGTCTCCGCGGCCCGGCCGACCGCCAGCGCCGCCTCCGCGCGGCGCTCCGCGGCCAGCAGCTGCAGCTCGGTGAGCCGCACGATCTCGGCGCGCGCCCACCGCTGCTCGGCGAACTCCTCGTAGGCCGGTCCACGCCAGAGCCGCAGCGCCCCGTCGAAGGTCACCAGCGCGGCCTCGGACCGTCCGGCGGTCAGTTGCCCGGTGGCGGCCTCCGCCGCCGCCTCGAACTGCCCGGCGTCCACCGCGGAGGGCTCGACGTGCAGCGCGTAGCCGGGTGCCGCCGTCACCAGCAGCCGGGACGGGCTGCGTGGTGCCCGGTCGGGTTCCAGCGCCTTCCGCAGCGCACCCACGAACGTCTGCACGGCGCCGAGTGCGCCGTCGCGCGGCTCGTCCCACAGCGCGTCGACGAGCGCGGTGCCCGACACCACGTGCCCCTTGGCGACGAGCAGCCGCGCCAGCACGGCGTGGTGCCGCGGGCCCTTGAGGTCGATCGGGCCGCGGTCGTCGTCGGCCGTCAACGGGCCGAGCACCCCGAACCTCACCACCGCCGCCAACCTACCGGTGATCAGGTGCTGATCGATCGCTGATCGCGCTGCGCCAGGTTCGGAGCACACCCGCCGACGAGAGAAGATCGACATGGCTCCGCGCATCACCGGCTTCACCGAACGCCGCGGCCCCGTGGCCGACGGGGTGTCGCTCAACGTCGCCGTGGGGGGCACGGGCAGTCCGATCGTGCTGCTCCACGGCTTCCCCCAGACCCACCTGATGTGGCGGCACGTCGCCGCCGACCTGGCCGCCGACCACACCGTCATCTGCCCGGACCTGCGCGGCTACGGCGCGAGCGACAAGCCGCTCGACACCGACGGGCAGCGCTACGCCAAGCGCACCATGGCCGCCGACGTCGTCGCCGTGGCGCGGGCGCTGGGCCACGAGCAGTTCGCGCTGGTCGGGCACGATCGCGGGGCCCTCGTCGCGATCCGCGCCGGTCTCGACCATCCCGGTGTCGTCACGCACCTCGCGTCGCTCGACGTGCTGCCGACGACGGACATGTGGGACGTCCTGCACGGCGTGTCGGCGGCGGCCGGCTTCCACCTGTACCTCATGGCCCAGCCGCCCGGGCTGCCGGAAGCGCTGATCGGGGCCGCCCCGGACGCGTTCTTCGGCCACTTCCTCGACGGGTGGGTAGCCGACCCGGCCGCGATCCCCGACGACGTGCGGGCGGTCTACCTCGCGGCGTCCGCCGCGGCGGTCCCGTCCATCGTGGCCGACTACCGGGCCTCGGCCGGCATCGACGTCGAGCACGACGAGGCCGACCGGCGGGCCGGGCGCAGGTTGCGGATGCCCGTCACCGTGCTGCAGCAGGACTGGGGTGCAGCGCTCGGGTTCGACGCCGCTGCCCGGTGGGGCGCGTGGGCCCCTGACCTGGACCACCGCACTGTGGCCGGCGGGCACTTCATGGCCGAGGAATCACCCGCCGAGATCGTCAAGGCCGTCCGGGAGCTGCTCGAACGGTAGGGCTAACCAGTCCTCGAGCGACGGGGCCCGACACCCGTCGTCGCTGCTGGTGGCCTGGTCGGACGGGTCGGGCGGCGACGCTGGCATCATCGGCGCATGGCAGATCCCCGACCGGTGGACCGGTCCGCTCCGACGCTCGAGGCGGTGGCGGCGCTGGCGGGCGTGTCCCGGGCGACCGCCGGGCGCGTGCTGTCCGGGTCGACGACGGTGGCAGAGGGGTCGCGCGAGGCGGTGCAGCGCGCCGCCCAGGAGCTGGGTTACGTCACCAACCGTGCGGCACGCGCGCTGATGACGCGGCGCAGCGGATCGATCGCCTTCGTCGTCGCGGAGCCGGAGGAGCGGTTCTTCGCCGACCCCCACTTCTCGCTGGTGCTGCGCGGCGCGCACGCCGCGGTGGCCGAGCACGACGTGCAGCTGGTCTTCTCCATCGTGCACGGCGACGCGGAACGGGAGCGGTTCGAGCGGTTCGCCCGCGCGGGCCACCTCGACGGCGCCATCCTGATGTCGCTGCACGGCGACCATCCGCTGCCCCGCACCCTGCAGGCCGCGGGCATCCCGGTGATCCTGATGGGGCGGCCGATGGTGCCGATCGACGGCGTCGGGTACGTCTCCAGCGACAACGTGGGCGGCGGGCGGCTCGCGGCGGCGCGGCTGGTCGAGGGCGGCCGCACGAGGTTGGCGACGATCTCCGGACCGCGCGACATGACCGCCGCGCTGGATCGCGAGGACGGTTTCCTCGGCGAGCTGGCGAGGCAGGGGATGACGGGCGTCAGCGTGGAGGGCGACTTCTCGATGGAGAGCGGCCGCCGCGCGATGGCCGAGCTGCTCGTGGCCCACCCCGACGTCGACGGGGTGTTCGCCGCGAGCGACCTGATGGCGCTGGGGGCGTTCCAGGCGATCGCGGACGCCGGCCGGTCGATCCCCGACGACGTCGCGGTCGTCGGGTACGACGACTCGCCGCTCGCGGCGACGGTCCGGCCGGGGCTCACGACCGTCCGCCAGCCCGTGGTGGACATGGGGGCCACGCTGGCCAAGCTGCTGCTGCGCACGGTCGAGGACGGCACGCCGGTCGGCACGGTGCTGGTCCCCACCGACCTGGTGGCGCGCAGCAGCGCCTGATCCGCGCGACCGCACCCCCCTGGCCGACGTTCGTCCACGGGCAAGTTCGCGCGAATCCCTGAGAGCGCTCTCTTGACACGATCATGCTGGTCCGGCCACCCTGTCACCCGATCGTGAGAGCGCTCTCTCGAAGACTTGGTACCGGAGGCAACGATGCACATCCCATCCCCGCGCAGGCGCCGCGCCACGGCGCTCGCCGCGCTGGTGACCGGCGCGGCGCTCGCCGTCACGGCTTGCGGTTCCGGTAGCGGCACCGCCGCCGCGCCCGCCGGCCCGGTCGAGCTCACCGTTGGTCTCTTCGGCACGTTCGGCTACGACGAGAACGGCCTGTTCAAGGAGTACGAGAAGGCCCACCCCGGCGTCACGATCAAGTACGAGTCGACGCAGAGCGACGACAAGTACTGGCCGGCGCTGCAGACCCGCCTGACCGCGGGCAAGGCCTCCGACGTGCAGGGCATCGAGGTCGCCCGCATCTCCGACGTCGTCGCGAACCAGCCGGAGCTGTGGACCGACCTGCGCGAGACCCCGGCAGGGGCGGCCGTGGGCGGGTACGTCGACTGGAAGGAGAAGGCGGCCACCACGAAGACCGGCGCGGTGCTGGGCCTCGGGACCGACATCGGCCCCATGGGCATCTGCTACCGCAGCGACCTGCTCGGCCAGGCCGGCCTCCCGACCGAGCCCGCCGCCCTCGCGGCCCAGATGGGCACCTGGCAGGACTTCCTCACGCTGGGCCAGAAGTACAAGGCGGCCGCCCCGGCGGGCAGCGCGTGGCACGACTCCGCGAGCGGGCTCTACAACGCCATCATCTCCACGGAGCAGAAGGTCTACTACGACGATGCCGGCCAGGTCATCGTCGCCACCAACCCGGCGGTGAAGTCGGCGTTCGACACCGCGGCCGGCGCCGGACAGGCCGGGCTCACCGCCCGCTTCGAGCAGTTCGTCGACCCCGGGTGGGACGCAGGCTTCGGGTCCGGCAAGTTCGCGACGATCGCCTGCCCCTCGTGGATGATCGGCTACATCAAGGGCAAGGCGGGCGACGCCGGCTCCGGCAAGTGGAACGTCACGACGCTGCCCGGCGGCAAGGGCGGCAACTGGGGTGGCTCGTACCTGGGCATCCCCGCGTCCAGCCAGCACAAGAAGGAGGCCGCTGAGCTGATCACCTGGCTCACCGCGCCCGAGCAGCAGGTCCGCATCTTCAACGCGGTCGGCAACTTCCCCTCCACGAAGGCGGCGATCTCACAGGTCAGCAGCGCCACCGACAAGTTCTTCAGCGGCGCACCGATCGGCAAGATCTACTCCGACTCGTCCACGTCGGCGCCGGTGCAGATCCTCGGCCCCAACGACGGCGTGATCAAGAAGGTCATGAGCGACCGGCTGCTCTCGGTCGAGGCCAACGGGGTCGCTCCCGCCGACGCGTGGACGGCCGCTCTGGCGGCCGTCACCCAGCAGGTCGGCTGAGCGTGACGCTCTCTCTGGACCGCTCCTCGCCGGTGGCCGCCCCGGAACCCCGTGTTCCGGGGCGGCCACCGTGGCGCTCCCGCCTCTACGCGCTCGAGGGTCGCACCGCCCCGTACCTCTACGTCGCGCCGTTCTTCCTGGTGTTCGCGGCCTTCGGGCTCTTCCCGCTGATCTACACGGGATGGATCAGCCTGCACCGCTACCGGCTCGGCAGCTCGATGTCGTGGATCGCCTTCGACAACTACGCCTGGCTCTTCACGAACCCGCAGTTCTACAACTCGCTCTGGAAGACGATCACCATCGGCGTGATCTCGACGGTGCCGCAGTTGTTGATCGCGCTCGGGCTCGCGCACATGCTCAACTACAAGCTGCGGGGCCGCACGTTCTACCGGGTCTCGATGATCATGCCGTACGCGACGTCGGTCGCGGCCGCCACGCTCGTGTTCGGGCAGCTGTTCGGCCGCGACGCCGGTGCCATCAACTGGCTGCTTGGGCTCGTCGGGACCAACCCGATCGACTGGCGCAACGGCGACTGGACGGCGCAGATCGCCATCTCGGTGATCATCACCTGGCGGTGGACGGGCTACAACGCGCTGATCTACCTCGCCGGGATGCAGTCGATCTCCCAGGACCTGTACGAGGCCGCCGCGCTGGACGGCGCCAACAAGTGGCAGCAGTTCCGCCACGTCACCCTGCCCGGCCTGCGCCCCACCATCCTGTTCACGATCGTCGTCTCCACCATCGGCGCCAGCCAGGTGTTCGGTGAACCGCTGATCTTCGGTGGCGGGCAGCCGACCGGCGGCGCGCTGGGGCAGTACCAGACCCTCGGCCTGTTCATGTACCAGCAGGGTTGGACCTTCGGGCAGCTCGGCCGGGCCGCGACCGTCGCCTGGGTGACCTTCGCCCTCATCGTCGTGCTGGTGCTGCTCAACACCTGGCTCGCCCGGCGAAGGGAGCGTTCAGCATGACTGTTTCTACCCACCCCGGCCCTCCTCCGTCGGGCCTTCCATCCCCCGGGACCATGGCTGGACTCACCTCGACGACGCGCCCCCCGAGCCGCCGCCCGCGCAGCACCAGCGGTGCCGGGACGTCGGCCGGTCGCTGGACCTACGCCGTGCTCACCGCCACGGCGCTGGTCTTCGTCCTGCCCTTCTACTACATGATCGTCGCGGCCAGCCGGCCCATGTCGGAGATGGCGCAGGCGCCGCCACCGATGACCCCCGGCCCGCTGCTGTGGAGCAACATCGGCAAGGCGCTGGAGCAGCAGGACCTGGCGCTCGCGCTGATGAACTCGTTCATCGTCTCCGGCGTGATCACCATCAGCACGGTGCTGCTGTGCACGCTTGCCGGGTTCGCGTTCGCGAAGCTGCGCTTCCGCGGCAGCGCGCAGCTGTTCGCACTGGCCGTGGGCACGATGATGATCCCGCCCAGCCTCGGCGTCGTGCCGCTCTACAGCCTGATGGTGAGCTTCGGGCTGGCCGGCACGCTGTCGTCGGTGATCCTGCCGTCGCTGGTGGCGGCGTTCGGCGTGTTCTTCATGCGGCAGTACCTCATCCAGACGCTGCCCGACGAGCTGCTCGACGCCGCGAAGGTCGACGGCGCCACCACCCTGCGCACCTACTGGAGCGTGGTGCTGCCCGTCGCCCGGCCCGGGATGGCCGTGCTCGGGATGCTGACCTTCATGACGGCCTGGAACGACTTCTTCTGGCCCGTCATCACCCTCGACTCGTCGAACCCGACGGTGCAGGTGGCGCTGGGCAACCTCGGCACCGGCTACGTGCCCGACACCGGCGTGATCATGGCCGGAACGCTGGTCGGCACCCTGCCCGTGATCGTCGTCTTCCTCCTGCTCGGCCGCCAGATCGTCGGCGGGATCATCGCTGGAGCGGTCAAGGGATGAACTCGATCGACCCCGCCCGAATCCGAAAGGCACCATGACTGCCATCCAGCCCGACGACCGTTCCGCCACGCTCCTGAAGTTCCCCGACGGGTTCCTCTGGGGCGCGGCCACCGCCGCGTACCAGGTCGAGGGTGCGGTGGCCGAGGACGGCCGCACCCCGTCGATCTGGGACACGTTCTCCCACACCCCGGGCAAGGTCCAGGACGGCGACACCGGCGACGTCGCCGTCGACCACTACCACCGCTTCCGCGAGGACGTGGCGCTGATGGCCGATCTCGGTCTCACCGCCTACCGGTTCTCGGTCGCGTGGGCGCGCATCACCCCGCAGGTCACCGCCGAGGCGCTCGGGCCGGTGAACGAGGCCGGGCTGGCGTTCTACTCGGAGCTGGTCGACGAGCTGCTCGCCGCCGGGATCACCCCGACGCTGACGCTCTACCACTGGGACCTCCCGCAGGTCCTGGAGGACGCGGGCGGCTGGGCGAACCGCGCCACCGCCGAGCGGTTCGCCGAGTACGCGACCGTCGTCGCGACGGCACTGGGGGACCGCGTCACCCGCTTCACCACGCTCAACGAGCCGTTCTGCTCGGCCTACCTCGGCTACGCCAGCGGGGTGCACGCCCCGGGGCGCACCGAGGATGCGGCGGCGCTCGCGGCCGTGCACCACCTCAACCTGGCGCACGGCCGGGCCGTCACGGCGATCCGGGCCGTCGCCCCGCACGCGCACCTGAGCGTCACGCTGAACCTGGCCTGGGTGGTCCCGGCCACGGCCTCAGCGCTCGACGCGGAGGCCGCCCGCCGCGTCGACGGCCTGCAGAACCGGGTGTTCCTCGATCCGATCCTGCACGGCCGCTACCCCGCCGACGTGCTCGCCGACACCGCCGCCGTCACCGACTGGTCGTTCGTGCTGCCCGGGGACCTCGAGGCCATCTCGGTGCCGATCGACGCGCTGGGCGTCAACTACTACACGCCGACCCACGTGCGGCACTGGACCCGGGAACGACCCAGGGAGAGCGCCGACGGCCACGGCGACACCGGTGCGCGGCCGTGGGTGGCCGGCGACGACGTCGAGTTCCCGGTGCAGCACGGGGCCACCCACACCGCGATGGGCTGGACGATCGATGCGCACGGGCTCACCGTGCTGCTGATGCGCGTCGCAGCGGAGCGTCCCGGCCTCGAGCTGATGGTCACCGAGAACGGCGCCGCCTTCCCCGACGAGCCCGGCCCGGACGGGCGGATCGCCGACGCCGACCGGGTCGCCTACCTGCGGGATCACCTCGCCGCCGTGCACGACGCGATCAGCGCCGGCGCGCCGGTGACGGCGTACTACGCGTGGTCGCTGCTCGACAACTTCGAGTGGTCCTACGGCTACTCGAAGCGGTTCGGCCTCGTCTCCGTCGACTACGCCACCCAGCAGCGCACGCCGAAGGACAGCGCCTACTTCTACTCCTCGGTGCTGCGGGACAACGCGGTCGACCGCCACAGCGAGGAGTGACGCGGCCAGGTACCGGGGCGGCGCTGGAGGGGGGCGCCGACCCGGTACCTGGGGATCAGGCGCGCCTCGACTGGTCGTTCGGCGCGACGCCGCGCTCCCCGTCCGCCGCCCAGCTCCTGGCGAGCGCGTCGACCTGCTGCGCGTAGTCGCGGGCCGCCACCGTCGGTTCCGCCGCCCGGCCCGCTGCGACCCCGATCAGGAACGCGGTCGCGCCCGCGACGGGCCGTCCGACGCTGTCGGCGACCGTCGTCGTCAGGTCGTCGAGCGCCGTGACCGCCGGACCGGTCTCGCTCAGTTCGGCGATCCCCAGCTCCCGGCCGACGGCGGCGATCCACTCGTCGTGGTCGTTGGTCATGACGGTGCTCCCTGCTGCAGCCCGGATGATGTGGTCACACGGGGGCGTGCCCTGAGGTCCGAACCCGAAAACCTCGCGCAGGTGGCACCCGGGCGCTGCGGGGTATCCGCCGATGCATGCAGACCTCGTGAGGTCGGGGGCCGGGCCGCGGTGCGCCACCTCGACCTCGCGCAGCTGCCCGGGTCGGTCGACGCGGCGTTGCTGCGCCGCCCGATCGACGGTGGAGCCTCTGGGGGTCCCCTGTGGAGGGGGGCCGCCTGGCCTCAAGATCGCGTTGAGGTCGAAGGATTTGCTGACTTCACCGCGCAAACTTCGACCTCGACGTGATCTTCGACCGGAGTCCAGCCACTCGTGCCCCACTGATCACACCGGTAACGCGGGAGCGGGCATGATCGCCGAAAGGGGAGCTGGGGCGACACCTGTATCGCGTTGGCTCCCCAACTCGTGATCAAGGGCCGCCCGAAGGGCGCAGGCGGTCCGGCCACACGGGATGACCAAAGCTCACCAGAGTGAGGGCCGGGGTACGGGGCGGAGCCCCGGCAGTTCCCCGGTGCAACTCACCTCGACGAGGGGACCGGAACCTCGTCCACGTGCTCGCGGTTGCGGCGGGCAGCGCGGCGGGTGAGTGTCGTCAATGCGCGGAGCAGCCCGCCGCGACCGGCGACGGCGTGGCCGGGGGCGGAGGCCCGGCGGGTCGCGTCCTGCGGGAGGAGCCGGTCGACAAGACCGATCAGCCGCAGCGTCGTGGCCGGCGCGAGCCCGTGCATGCGCACGGCGAGCCACGCCGCCGGCGTGAGGATCACCTCGGGTCGCCCGCGCAGGGTCGCGCGCACCAGGCGTTCGGCGGCCCGATCGGCGTCCATGGACAGCAGCGGGAGGCTGTCGGCGACGGCGAACCAGGCGTGCTCGGCGGTGCGGTCACCGGTGAACAGGGCGTTGCGCGGGGAGCCGGTGCGCATCAGACCGGGCACGCCGACGGTGACGTGCACCCCGAGCCGGGCCGCCTCCACGCGCAGGCCTTCGGCGAACCCGACGGCGGCGTGCTTGGCGGCCGCGTAGGGGAGCAGGTGCGGGGCCGGCACCTTCCCGCCGAGGGACGTCACGATCAGCACG
Organism: uncultured Actinomycetota bacterium; assembly: GCA_963727745.1. GTDB lineage: Bacteria > Actinomycetota > Actinomycetes > Mycobacteriales > Pseudonocardiaceae > Pseudonocardia. The sequence continues at coordinate 275,237 of CAVSHL010000008.1, read as the reverse complement.
CGTCCGCCGGCGGCGCGCAGGTCCGGGAGGGCGGCGAGCACGGGATGCACGACTCCCCAGTGGATGGTGTCCATGGCGGCTGCATGGTCATGGGTCGTCATCGCCTCGGCCGGTCCGACCTGGATCACCCCGGCGACGGCCGCCAGCACGTCGATCCGGCCGAAGCGGTCCCGCGCCGCGGCGACGACGCGTGCGGCCTCGTCGGGATCGCCGACGTCGGCCGCAACCGCCTCGACGGTCGCGCCGTGCGTGCGCAGCTCGGTCGCCGCCGCCTCGATCCCGTCGTCGGATCGGGCGGCGACGACGAGGTCGTGGCCGCGGTCGGCGAGCTCGCGGGCGATGAGGAAGCCGAGGCCGCGGCTGGCTCCCGTCACGATGGCGACCGGTCGCGCGGGGGTCGGCGGGTTGTCCATGCCCCGCTCCCTACCCCGCGCGCCGGGCAGCTACACCGCTCGCGGCGTGAGGCGCAGCAGTCGCGCCGATGGCGCGTCGGGAAGGTGCACGCGCAGCGTCCCGTCCGCGGCGGACCAGGACACCGCGCCGACCGGGTCCGTCGGGAAGAGGTGCTCGACCTCGACGTCGCGGCCGGCGAGCTGCGGCAGCGGCAGCACGCGGCGTCGTCGCCGCCGCGGCGCCACACCTGCAGCAGCACCCCGTCCCCGTCGACCAGCCCGGCCGCGCACCACGCGTCGTACCAGCCGGGCAGGCCCAGCGGCCAGATCGGCAGCGCCTGCGGGATCCGGTGGCGCATCGCCTTGTAGGCGTCCATGGCGGCGCGCACCGACGCCTGCCCGGCGGTGTCGAGCCGGTCGATGCGCCCGGAGAGGTGCACCCGCCCGAGCAGGGCGTTCACGAGCGTGAGGTCGTTGAGGTCGGCGGACCAGTCCGGCTGCGGGTAGGCCCACACCGCGGACTGCTCCGGCGTCACGCAGGACGGCGCGGCGGCCGCGATCGGGACGTAGTGCACCGGATCGGTCTGGTCGCTCGTGGACTGGACGCTGTGCCGGGCCAGCTGGGCGTAGTCCACCCGCATCCCGCCGGACGAGCAGTTCTCCAGCACCAGCCCCGGGTGCCGGTCGAGCACCCCGTCGATCCACGCGCTGTAGGCCCGGTTGTGTCCCAGCAGGCCCGCCCCCGCCCGCGCGCCGCCGACGTCCGTCCCGGCCCCGATGTTGATGTTGTAGTCGAGCTTGAAGTACCCGACGCCGAACTCGTCCGACGAGCCGGTCGACGGTCTCGTCGAGGTGCTGCACGACCGCCGGGTGGCGGAAGTCGAGCTGGTGGCGGCCGTTCTCCACGAGCGGCTGCCCGTCGCGGCAGAACAGCGCCTCGGTCGGCAGCCGCGCGAGGAGCGGGCTGCGCACGCCCACCACCTCCGGCTCCAACCAGAGCCCCGGCACCATGCCCGCCGCGATGATGGCGTCGGTGACTTCGCCGAGCCCGTTCGGGAACCGGGAGCTCGCCGGCTGCCATTCCCCGACCGTGTCCCACCACCCGGGTTCGTCGGAGTACCAGCCGGCGTCGATCACGAAGTACTCCGCGCCGGCTGCGGCGGCGGCCTCGACGAGCGGGAGCAGCTTCGCTGTCGTCGGATCGCCCATCAGGCAGTTCATGTAGTCGTTGAAGATCACCGGGCACTCGACGTTGTCGACGTGCGGGCGCCGGATCTGCCGCCGGTGGTGCGTGATCTCGGCGAGCGCGCCCTGCAGGCCGTCCGCCGACACCGCGACCGCGACGGGGACGGAGGTGAACTCCGCGCCCGGCGCGAGGACGGTCTCCCACTCGTGATCCGTGGCGGTCGGCCCGCTCATTCCGACGTAGAGCCGCCCCTTCCGGTCGAGCGCCTCCCACTGCCACGGGCCGTTGTGCTCGATCTGCCACGTCCAGGCCCGCCCGGTGGCGGTGTCGGTGACGGCGCCGACGGGCAGGTGATCGCCCGTCGACCAGCTGCCGTAGCCGCGCACCCCGAAGTGCCCGAGCGAGGAGTCGTTGCCCTCGCCGACGCGGCCGATGTCGACGACGCCCGCGTCCTCCAGCGTCGTGCGGCGCCAGCGGAACTCCGCGTCCCACGCGTTGCGGGCGTGGTGCAGCTGCAGGCGCTCGGGCGCGTCGAGGATGTCCTGGTCGGCGAACCCGGCGAGGGTGCAGGACGAGACGTACCGGACGGTGACCGGTGCCGTGCCGCCGTTGCGCAGGTGACGTCGTCGCGCGGAACACCGCTGCTCCCGACCGGTGCTCGAGCCGGGTGGTGGCGACGATCCCGGTCTCGGGATCGCCCTGCTCGACGGTCAGCACGTCGATCCCGTCCGAACGTGCACGGCGTCGTGCCGGACGTGACGCAGCCGGTTCGACGGCCGGTAACGGCGGTGCTGGGCGTGCGGGCTCGCGCCCTGGCGGCCCTCCACGCCCAGCGCGAGCTCGACCAGTGGCACGGCGTGGTCGAGGTCCGCCGGCCACGGGGCCGGGTCGTCGGCGAGCCGCACGGACACCACCCGCACCGGGGCGTCCGCGCCGGCCACCAGGCGGATCTCACCCGCTCCGAAGCGCCACGTGATCTGATCGATCCGCGACACCGGGTCGACGGGGGTGAGCACTTCTGACATGGAGGAGTCCTTCGCTGGTCGGATCACTTGAGACCGGATTCGGCGATGCCTCGCACGAAGCGTTTCTGGAAGGCGAGGAAGACGGCGACGACCGGGATCATCGACACCAGCGTGATCGCCATCATCTCGTCCCACGGGTGGGAGAAAGTGCCGTTGAGCGCCGCGAGGCCGACCGAGATCGTGTAGTTCCCGGGCGCCTGGAGCGCCACGAGCGGCCAGACGAAGTCGTTCCACCGCCAGACGAACGTCAGGATCGTCAGCACCGCGATGAGCGGCCCGCTCAACGGCAGCACCACCCGCAGGAAGATGCGCAGCTCGCCGGCCCCGTCCACGCGGGCGGCCTCGATGAGCTCGTCGGGCAGGCCGGCGAGGAACTGGCGGGCCATGAAGATGGTGACGGCCTGGGCCGCGGTCGGCAGGACGACCGCCCACGGCGTGTTCACCATGCCGAGCCGCGAGACGATCACGAACTCGGGAACCATGATCACGTGGATCGGCACCATGATCGTGACGAGCATCAGGGCGAACAGCACGTTCCGGCCGCGGAAGCGGTACTTGGCGAACGCGTACCCGGCGAGCAGGCTCACCACCACCGTCAGGACGACGCCGGCGACGGCGATCACGACCGAGTTCAGCAGCCAGCGCCCGACGGGCTGGTCGGCGAACGCCCGGCCGAAGACCCCCAGGTCGACCCGTTCCGGCCACAGGGCGAAGCCGGTGCCCTGCGCCAGCCCGCCGGGGCTGATCGCTGTGACCAGCACCCAGTACACCGGGAACAGCATCACCGCGCCGCCGAGCACCAGGCCGCCCCAGACCAGCCAGCGGCCCGCCGTCATCCGGTCGCGCTCGTGCGATGGTCGCTCATGCGAGTTCCTCCGTGCGCCTGGCCAACCGGTTGCGCAGCAGCGTGAGCGCGAGCAGCGCCAGCACGAGGACGACGCCGATCGCGGAGGCGTACCCCATCCGGCCGTCGGTGAAGGCGGCGCGGAAGACGTACTGCACCAGCACGGTGGTGGCGAAGCCCGGTCCGCCGCCGGTCAGCACGTAGATCACGTCGAACGCCTGGATGGAGAACACGACGTTCAGCACGATCAGCAGCGACGTCGTCGGCATGAGCAGGGGCCAGACGATCCGCGTGAACCGCTGCCACGGTCCGGCGCCGTCGATCTCGGCGGCCTCGAGGAGGGCCGGGTTGATGTTCTGCAGCGCCGCGAGGTAGGTGACCATGCAGAAGCCGATCCGGCCCCACACCACGGCGAGGACGAGGGTGATCATCGCCCAGTCCGGCGAGCTCAGCCAGCCGATGCGGGGCAGCCCCAGCTGCTGGAGCGCGGCGTTCGCGATCCCGTTGTCGGCGTTGAAGATCCACGCCATCACGAGCGACACGGCGACCCCGGAGATGACCATCGGCAGGAAGTAGAGGCTGCGGATCAGCCCGCGGCCGGGCAGGCGCCGGTTGAGCAGCACGGCGAGCAGCAGCCCGATCGCCGTGCTCGTGGGCACCGTGCCGAGCGTGAACACGACCGTGTTGCGGACGGTCGTCCAGAACAGCGGCGTCGTGACGAGCTCGGTGTAGTTGTCGACGCCCGCGAACCGGCCGCCGCCGAACACGGCGACGTCCTGGAAGCTGAGCACCACCGAGATCGCGATCGGGGCGAAGGCGAAGACCGCGAACAGCACCAGGCTGGGCGCGATGAAGATCCACGGCGCCGTGTCCTGCCCGCGCCGCCGGCTCGGCCGCACCGCGTGCCGCGGCGGCTGCCGCCGATCTGTCGCCTGGACGCCCGGTGGTGCCGGGGCGAGGTCAGGCAGTGGCATTGCGGATCCCGTCGGCGATCGAGCGGGCCGTGTCGGCCGGCGTCTTCTGCCCGGTCCAGCACAGGTCCAGCTCGTCGGCCAGGACCTGGTTGATCGCGTTGAACCTCGGCGAGGTCTGCACCTTCGCCATCGACTCCGGCACCGTCGTGGCCTGTTCGGTGAACAGGGCCATCTGCTCCTGCTGCGCCTTGTAGGCGAGCGGCTGCCGGGTCAGGGACGTGCGCACCGGCAGGAACAGGTCGTTCTCGCAGAAGTAGCGCATGTTCTGCTCGTTGCAGACGAACTGGATGAAGTCCGCGGCGACCGCGGGGTTCTTGCAGGTGGCGGAGACGGCGAGGAGGTTGCCACCGAGGTCGGACGCCGCCGACTTACCGCGGGGCATGTACGTGACGCCCCACGACTCCTGCGGCAGCCCCTTGCCGACGTCCGACATGATCCAGTCGCCGAAGATCATCATGCCGGCCTGCCCGGTGATGAACGAGTTCACCGTCGCCGCGTCGTTCGATCCCTTGACGGTGTTCGACATCGACATCAGACCGTCGGTGTAGAGCCGCTGGAACCACGCGAGCGCATCGACCCCCTCCGGGCTGTCGATCGCCGGGGTCACACCGTCGTCGGCGACGAGCCGGCCGCCGTGCATGTAGAGGAAGGGCAGCCACCGGTAGCCCGTGGGGACGCCGCCGAAGCCGTAGGAGAGGGCGTACGCGCCGGTGGCCTTCTTCACCTCACGCGCGATGTCGACGAACTGCTCCAGCGTCCAGGCCTTGTCGAGGCCGGTCGGCGGGGTCACGCCGATCTTGCTGAACACGTCGGTGCGGTAGAACGTGGCGAAGGTGTCGGTGTGCTGGGGGATGCCGTGCACGCGCCCGTCCAGCTGGGCGGCCGACCAGAACGTGGGGCCGAAGTCGGCGCCGTAGCCGGGGGCCAGGTAGTCGTCCAGCGCGACGACGCCGTTGTTCTGCGCGTAGCGGCCGATCTGCTGCCAGGTGATGCGGATGATGTCCGGCGCGCTCCCGCCGGCGAGCTGGGTGGTGAACCACTGGTTGAAGTCGCCGCCCGGGGTCTCCTGGACGGTGATGTTGACGTTCGGGTGGGTCGCCTTGTAGTCCGCGGCGAACTTCCGGTAGGTCTCGATGTCCACCGGGATCTGCCACGACGACAGCACGAGATCGGCGCGGGCGTCCGGGCCGGCTGCGACGCCCGCGGCACCGGTCCCGCCGCACGCTGCGAGCAGCGATCCCGCACCGAGTGCGCCGGCTGCGACGGCGCCGTACCGGAACAGCGATCTGCGGGAGATCGACCGCTCCGCCGCGGCGCTGAGAGTGGTCGTGAGATCAGGCATGGCAGCTCCCCGTCGAGGCACCTTCAGGCGATGTGATCGTTCACATCCCGTGTCCGCGGTAGTGTGAACGTTCACACCGAGTAGCGTCAAGGTTTGTCTTCGAGGGAGTCGCATGAGCGGGGCACCACCGGCGCGGACCCGACAACCGTCGATGCGAGACGTGGCGCGTGCGTCGGGGGTCTCCTACCAGACGGTGTCGCGCGTGATCAACGACCAGGAACGCGTGCATCCCGAGACGCGCGCTCGGGTGCTCGCCGCCGTCGAAGCACTCGGCTACCACCCCAACAGCGCCGCCCGCGCCCTCGTCACCGGCCGCGGGTCCACCATCGCCGTCGTCGCCTCCAACACCAGCCTCTACGGCTACGCGCGCACGCTGGAGGGCATCGAGGACGCCGCGTGGGCCGCGGGCTACACCGTGAACATCACGGTGCTCCGCTCGCCCGACCAGTCCGACCGAGCCGACGCCGTCGAGCGGCTGCTGTCCCAACCCCTCGCCGGGCTGATCGCCTTCACCCACGACGACCTCGCGCGCTCGGCAGTGGAGCACGTGCCCGGACGGATGCCCGTCGTCACCGTGTTCGGCACCGGGGCCGGCGACCGCGCGCACACCCGCATCGACGAGGAGGGCGGCGCGCGGGCCGCCGTCCGCCACCTGCTGGATCTCGGCCACCGCACCGTCCACCACGCCGCCGTCCCGCCGCACCTGCCGGCGGGCCGGCTCCTCGGCTGGCGCGCCGCGCTCGAGGACGCCGGCGCGCCCGTGCCGGCACTGATCCCGGTGACCTGGGAGCCCAGCTCCGGGTACGCCGCCGGGATCGCCATCGCCCGGCAGCGAGACGTCACCGCCGTCCTCGCCGGCAACGATGACATCGCCACCGGGATCGTCCGGGCGCTGATCGACAGCGGTCGCGACGTCCCCGGCGACGTGAGCGTGATCGGCTTCGACGACACCCCGCTGGCGGCCTACACGCGGCCCGCCCTCACGACCGTGACACAGGACTTCGTCGAGCTCGGCCGGCGCGCGTTCGGCCTGCTCCATGCCCTGGTCGAGACGGGGGAGCGGCCCGCCGGGCCCGCCGTGCTCCCGACCCGACTCGTGATCAGGGAGAGCGCCGGCCCGCTGCGACTCCCGGACTGATCCCCAGGTATTCGCGCAGCACCGCGGCGTCGCGGACGACCGCGTCGGGCTCGTCCTCCGGCACGAACTCCAGCAGCACGTCCGTGGGCCGATCGCGACCGGCCACCCACGCCGCGACCTGCTGCCACAGGCCGGACCGGGTGGCCAGCGGATGGCGCTCGGCGCGCGGCCACCACGAGAAGGCGTGCACCGCGAGCACGTGCGGCGCCACCGCGGCCAGCCCGGCCAGCGCCTCGTCGTCGGGCGCGCCCTGCGGTGGCTGCCAGTAGGTGCCCACCGCGGGATGGTCGATGTCGGCCAGCAGCCGCAGGGTCGACTCCACGGTGTCGGTCAGCGTGCCGCCGTGGAACTCGAGCCCGACCAGCACCCCGGCGTCGGCCGCGCGCGCCGCGAACGCGCTCAGCCCGGCGACGACCAGCCGCCGGCCCTCGGCGTCGGTGTCGCCGGATCCGTGCCGGCCCGCCCACACCCGGATCCGGGGTGCCCCCAGCGCCACAGCGGCGGCCAGCACCGCCTCCTGCGGGGCGGGCTCCTCGTCCATCCGCAGGTACGAGCCGTAGGACGCGACCCGCAGGCCGGCCGCCGCGGTCGCCTCGGCGACGGCCGCGACCCCGGCAGCGTCGTCGGGGCGGGCGTGGACGTCGGCGCCCCATTCGATGGCAGTCAACCCGGCTCGAACCGCGACGGCGAGCACGTCCGCCGGTGGCAGCGCGCGCAGGGTGACCGAGCACAACCCTGCTGAGCCCAATTCCGTCGAGCTCGGCGCCATGTCGTCATCCTCGCACTGCTGTGCTCCTGCACTCGCCACCGAGATGCGCCCGCAGCGGTCGCCTTTCAAACTGGCTTTGGAGTGGGCGGGGGGCCGGCTTGGTCTCATCTGCTCTGCCCTGATGATCGACACGGGTGAGATGGACGTGATGGGGGTTTCGAGCCGCAGAACCCCCGCTATGTCCATCTCGCCCGTGTTGATCATGGAAGTGGCACCCGCGGTAGTTGACATCACCCGATCGTGGCAGTCAGAGTACGCGAACGTTCGGGTAAGCGAACGTTCGCTGTCAGGTCGGGGGTGCTGTGTACGTCTCCCTGAAGGACGTCGCCGCCCGTGCCGGGGTCAGCTTCCAGACCGCGAGCAAGGTGTTGAACGGGCACCGCGGTGTCGCGTCGGCGGCCACGGTCGAACGGGTGCAGCGGGCCGCAGAGGAGCTGGGCTACGTCCCGAACGCGCTGGCCAGGGGCCTGGTGCGGCGCAACTCGGTGACGGTCGGCATCCTCGTCGACGATCTCACCGACTCGGCGCTGGCGCTGTTCGTCGCCGGTGCGCAGACCGCGCTGGCCGGTCAGGGGCACGCGGTGCTGCTCACGGCCGTGGGTCCCGGCAGCGGGGCGGGCGGGGCGCTGCGGAAGCTGCTGGAGCACCGGGTCGACGGCCTGCTGGTGATCGCGCCCAGCATCGAGCACGACGCGGACGCGGGTGCTGCGCTGCGCCCCGATCTCCCCCTGGTCAGCCTCAACCGGCTGCCCGGTGTGGATGCGGTGCTGCTCGGGTCCGACCACCGGGCGACCGGGCAGCTGGCCGCCGACCACCTGGTCGGGCTCGGCCACCGGCGGATCGCGACGGTCGTCGGGCCCCGGCAGCGCGACGTGGTCCGCACCCGGCTGGCCGGTTTCCGCGACGGGCTGACGGCCGCGGACGTGGAGCTGCCCGACCACCGCATCGGGGAGTCGACGTGGTCGGCGGAGTCGGCCTACACGGCGATCGGGGCGGTGCTGGATCGCGATCCGACCGTCACGGCCGTGTTCGCCCAGAACGACCTGATGGCCAGCGGGGTGCTCCGGCAGCTCGCGGACCGGCACCTGCAGGTGCCCGAGCAGGTCTCGGTCATCGGCTGCGACGACCTCCCCACCTCGCCCTTCCTCGTGCCGGCGCTGACCACCGTGCACGTCCCGTTCACCGAGACCGGGTCCAGGGCGGCCGCCGTGCTGCTCGACCTGATCGCGGGAGCGCCGGTGGCGCGGCGCGAGCTGCTGCCCGTGCACCTCGTGGAGCGCGCATCGACCCGGCCGCCGCCGCCCGCCGACAAGAGCAGCACCGACCGTCCCGCCGTGGCAAAGGAGCACCAGGCATGACCGCTGATCCACCTCGCATCAGCAGACGCGGTTTCCTCGGCGGTGCGCTGGCCGTCGGGCTCGGGGCCGGCTTGACGGGCTGCTCGACGGCCGTCGGGGGCGGCCTGCTCGGCGCCTCCAGCAGTGCCGACACCTTCGCCTACTGGAACCTCTTCGGCGGCGGCGACGGCAAGCGCATGCAGGCCATGCAGGCCGGATTCCGCGCTTCCGCACCGACCGTCGACCTCAAAGCGGTCACGTTGGACTGGGGCAACCCGTACTACACGAAGCTGGCGCTGGCCACGATCGGCGACAAGCCCCCGGACGTCGCGGTCGCGCACCTGACCAGGATGAAGACTCTGCAGGCCGCGGGCCTGCTGGCCGAGCTGACGGCTCCCGCACTGGCCGCGCACGGCATGACCCCGCAGAACTTCAACCAGAAGGCCTGGCAGGCCAGCCAGGTCGACGGCAAGGTCTACGCGATCCCGCTCGACACCCACCCGTTCGTCTGCTTCTACAACACCGAGGTCTGCCAGAAGGCGGGGCTGCTCGACAGCTCCGGCAAGCTCGCTCCGATCGTCGGCGAGGAGGCCTTCGTCGACGCGCTGCGCAGGGCGAAGGCCGTCACCGGGCAGTACGGCGCCGCGATCGCCGTGCAGAGCGAGCTGGCCACGACGTGGCGCATCTACCAGACCCTCTACAGCCAGCTGGGCGGCGAGATGCTGGCCGATCAGGGCACCCGCATCGTCATCGACGACGCGCGGGCGACCCGGGTGCTGGAGTTCCTCGCTCGCCTCGATCGCGAGCAGCTCATGCCGGGCTCGCTCGACTACCAGGGCTCGATCGCCACGTTCGCCAACGGGCGCGCGGGGTTCTACCTGCAGGGCGAGTGGGAGATCACCACCTTCCAGGACGCGAAGACCCCGTTCGGCATGACGACCTTCCCCAACGTCTACGGCGGCACGACCGGCTACGCCGTGCAGGCGGACTCGCACGCGCTGGTGCTGCCCCGTCGTGACCGGTCGGACGCGGAGCTGGACCGGGCGCTGGGGTTCATCCGGTCCATGCTCGACCAGAGCGATGTGTGGGCGGCGGGCGGGCACGTCCCGGCGTGGCTTCCCTACCGCGACAGCCCCGCGTACGCGCAGCTCACGCCGCAGTCGAACTACGCGGCCGCGGCCGACGCGGCCGTCTACGACCCGGACGGCTGGTACTCCGGTTCGGGCTCGAACTTCGAGATCGTCGTCGGCGGCTCGGTGAGCTCCGTGATGTCGGGCCTCGTGTCGCCGGCGGCCGGTCTCGCCCAGATCAAGGACAAGCTGCAGATCCTCGCCGACACCCGTCCGCCGATCTGATCAGAGGAGATCCCGGTGACCACCACCCTCCCGCCGGCGTCGGCGGCCGCGAACCGCCCCTCGACGGCACTGCTGCCGCGCGCAGGCCGCGCGGGGCGCCACGACCGGCCCGCGGCCGGCTTCCTGGCCCCGTTCCTGATCCTCTACCTGCTGTTCGTCATCGGCCCGGCCCTGTACGGGCTGGTGATGAGCCTGTTCGACACGAGCCTCGTGCGCTCGGGGCTGGGTCCGTTCGTCGGACTCGCGAACTACGGCGAGGTGCTCACCAGCGCGGACTTCTGGTCCGCGATGTGGCACACCGTCTGGTTCACCGTGCTCACCACACCGCCGCTCGTCGCGCTCGCGCTCGTCTTCGCGCTGCTGGCCGAACGGGCCGCCCGCGGCCGGTGGTTCCTGCGCCTGGCGTTCTTCGCGCCGTACATCCTGCCGTCCGCGGTGATGGCGCTGATCTGGATGTGGATCTACACACCGAAGCTGGGGCTCGGGGCCGCTGCGCTCGACGGGATCGGCGTGGAATCGCCGTCGTGGCTGGGCGACCCGGGCTGGGCGATGTTCGCGCTCGCCATCGCCACCGTGTGGTGGACGATCGGCTTCAACTTCGTGCTCTACCTCGCCGGCCTGCAGGAGGTGCCCCGCGAGCTCTACGAGTCGGCCGCGCTGGACGGGGCGTCGCCCTGGCAGCAGACCTGGCGGATCACCCTGCCGCTGCTGAGCCGGACCACCACGCTGGTGGTGGTGCTGCAGGTGATCGCGTCGCTGAAGGTCTTCGACCAGATGTACATCATGACCTCGGGCGGACCGAACTTCAGCACCCGTTCTGCGCTGCAGTTCGTCTACGACACCACCTTCACCGACTTCCGCGTCGGCTACGGGGCCGCCGCGTCGACGGTCTACTTCCTGCTCATCCTGGCCGTCTCGGCGATCTGGTTCGCCAACACCCGCCGCTCGCAGAAGGAGGCATGACGATGGCGACGCGCACCGAAAGCCTGCCGCGCCCGGTCAGGTCGCGCCCGGTCAAATCGCGCCAGGTCAACGTCTCGGCGGTGTCCGGCTCGCGGTTGTTCAACCGGATCTGCCTCGGCGTGATCATCGCGGTGGCGATCATCTGGCTGATCCCGTTGCTGTGGGCGATCGACACCTCGCTCAAGCCCAACTCCGAGACGGCCAACCTGCCCGTCACGTGGTGGATCGAGAACCCGACGCTCGACTCCTACGCCTCCGTGCTGGGGCAAGGCGACATCTGGAACTGGTACGCGTCGAGCGCCATCATCGGCGTGATCTCGGTGCTGCTCACGGTGGCCACCGCCAGCACGGCGGCGTACGCGCTGTCGCGGCTGAGGTTCCGCTACCGCCGCATCACACTCGGGTTCATCCTCGCCGGGCTGCTGATCCCCAGCCAGGTGCTGATCGTGCCGCAGTTCCGCGAGATGGCCGCGTTCGGCCTGCTCAACACGTACTGGGCGGTCATCCTGCCGCAGGTGCCCACCGCGATCGCCGTGTTCGTGTTCAAGCAGTTCTTCGACGGGCTGCCGCACGAGCTGGAGGACGCCGCCCGCATCGACGGGGCCGGGCTGTGGCGGATCTACTGGACCATCGCGCTGCCGCTCACCCGGCCGGCCATCGCCGCCGTCGCGATCTTCACGTTCATCTGGTCGTGGAACGACCTGCTCTGGCCGTTGCTGGTGCTCTCCAGCCCCGACGTGATGACCATCCCGGTCGGGTTGGCCACGGTGCAGGGCAACTTCGGCATCCGCTACGCCGACACCATGGCCACGGCCCTGCTCGGCGGCCTGCCACTGGTCGCCCTGTTCCTGTTCTTCCAGCGCCAGATCGTCGAAGGAGTCGCGGGGACCGGCCTCAAGGGCTAGGCCGTGTCCCGAGGTTCATGATCGCGCTCTTCGAGCCCAGATCGCCCCTGGCGGCGTTGCCGGCCCGCTCGAGTACGCCAGGTACGAGTCGCGGACCGGCGCCTTGCCAGGAACGATCTGGATCTCGAAGTGCATCGACCATGATCCACGGGACACGGCCAATCCCCGCCCACCCGTCAGCAGAAGGAGTGCAGTGCACCGTTCGACCGTGACCATCGACCCCGCCCTGACCGTCTCCGAGGTCGACCCGCGGCTCTACGGCTCGTTCGTCGAGCACATGGGCCGGTGCGTCTACACCGGGATCCACGAGCCCGGCCACAGCACCGCCGACGACTCCGGCTTCCGCGGCGACGTCGCCGAGCTGGTGGGCGAGCTCGGCGTGCCGATCCTGCGGTACCCGGGCGGCAACTTCGTGTCCGGCTACAACTGGGAGGACGGGATCGGGCCGGTCGCCGACCGGCCCGTCCGGCTCGACCTCGCCTGGCGCTCGATCGAGACCAACCAGGTCGGCATCCACGAGTTCGCCTCGTGGGCGCGCCGCGTCGGCAGCGAGCCGATGATGGCCATCAACCTCGGCACCCGCGGAGTCGACGACGCGCGCCGGCTCGTCGAGTACTGCAACCACCCCGGCGGCACCGAGCTGTCCGACCTGCGCCGCAAGAACGGGGCGGAGGAGCCGTTCGGCATCAAGGTCTGGTGCCTCGGCAACGAGCTCGACGGGCCGTGGCAGATCGGCTCCAAGACCGCCTACGAGTACGGCCGGCTGGCGCGCGAGGCCGGCAAGGTGATGCGGTGGGTCGACCCGACGATCGAGCTGGTGGCCGTCGGCAGCTCCAACCGCCGCATGCCGACGTTCGGCGAGTGGGAGGCCACCGTCCTGGAGGAGTGCTACGACACCGTCGACTACCTGTCGCTGCACTCCTACTACGAGGAACGCAAGGGTGACCGCGACAGCTTCCTCGCCGCGGCCGTCGAGCTCGACCGCTTCGTCGAGGAGGCGGCCGCGACCGCCGACTACGTGCGGGCCAAGGGCCGTCACCGCAAGAAGCTCGCGCTGTCGGTCGACGAGTGGAACGTGTGGTACCAGACCCGGTTCCGGGCTGAGGGCGAGCGGGACTGGGAGCACGCGCCGCACCTGATCGAGGACACCTACTCCGTCGTCGACGCGGTCGTCGTGGGCGACCTGATGATCTCGCTGCTCAAGCACGCCGACCGCGTCAAGATCGGGTGCCTCGCGCAGCTGGTCAACGTGATCGCGCCGATCCGCACCGAACCGGGCGGCCCCGCGTGGCGGCAGACGACGTTCCACCCGTTCGCGCTCACCTCGGCCAACGGCCGGGGCACGGTGCTCGCGGTGGAGCCGCGCAGCCCCCAGCACGAGACGGCCTGGATGGGGGAGGTGTCGCTGCTGGACATGGTCGCGGTGCAGCAGCCCGACGGCGCCACCGTGGTGGTGTTCGCGGTGAACCGGTCGCAGACCGAGCCGATGACCCTCGACCTGGATGTGCGGCCGCTCGGCGATGGGATCGTGGCCGAGCACGTCGCCCTGCACGACGACGACCCGGACGCCGTCAACTCGGCGGCGCAGCCCGACCGGGTCACCCCGCGCACCCTCCCGTCCGTCGAGGCGGACGCGGGGACGGTCTCGGTCGTGCTGCCGCCGCTGTCGTGGAACATGCTCACGCTGCGGACCCGCTGATCACCCGCGGCGTGCGTAGCTCTGTCGGGGCTGTATCCCGCGATGCGGCTGGGTGCACCGTGGTGGTTCCTCGACACCCCCGACGGCGTGCGGCGCTTCCGCGAGGCCGTCACCGATACCGCCGGCTTCTACAACACCACCGGCTTCGTCGACGACACCCGTGCGTTCCTGCCCATCCCGGCCCGCCACGACCTCGCCCCATACACCGTCCCGCGGTCGAGGCGGCCGGTGTCGACCGGGCCCTGCCCGCCGATCCCCTGCCGGCGTGGGACCGTGCCGGCGCCACGATCACCGCCGACGTCGCACCGTTCGAGGCGGCCAAGTTGCGACTGCTGAACGCCACCCACTCGTTGCTCGCCTACGCCGGCGCATTGGCCGGGTACGCGACGATCGCCGAGGCCGTTGCCGACGAGCAGCTGGCCGCGGCTGCGGCCGCGCTGATGGAGCAGGACGCCCTACCGACCCTCGTCGAACCCCCCGGGCTGGACCTGGCCGCCTACCGGCGCTCGGTGCTCGACCGCTTCGCGAACCCCGCGCGACGGCACTGGACCACGCAGGTGGCGATGGACGGCTCGGTCAAGCTGCCGGTGCGGCTGCTCGGAACCGTCCGCGACCGGCTGGCCGCCGGCGCGACACGGTGGGCGGCGTTCGCGGTGGCCGCGTGGATGGTGTACGTCGCCCGGGCAACGACCGGCACGGTCGTCCGCTGCCGCTGGAGGACCCCGGCCGGCGGATCGGCTGCGCGCGGCCGCGGCGGGTCCGGCTGCCGGCCTGGTGGAGCGGTTGTTGGCGGTCGAGGAGGTGTTCGACGCCGACCTGTGCGAGTCCGCGGTGCTGTGCGACCTGCTGGCCGAGCACGTCGCGACTTCTCCGTCGAGAACGACGTTGTGGTGATCGGAATAGCCCTGTTGATCACCACAACGTCGTTCTCGACGCGTACCGGACGCCGCTCGGGGGTCAGGTGGGGCGCACTGGTTCCGCGCTCGGCAAGCCGGCGCGCATGGTCTCCGTCAGCAGGTAGGAACAGCCGAACGAGATCAGCGCGAGCACGATGACGTAGCCGGCGATGGCGAGGAGGCTCCCCGTCCACGCGATGAGCGCGGAGCAGATCAGCGGCGCCAGCCCGCCCAGGATCGCCGCCAGTTGGTAGGCGAGCGAGCTGCCGCTGTAGCGCATCCGTGTCGAGAACTGTTCGGCGAAGTAGGCCGACTGGGGCCCGTACACGGCGCTCCGGCAGGCCTGCACGACCAGACCGCCGAGCAGGTACAACCAGATGTTGCCGGTCCCGACGAGCAGGAAGTACGGCACCGCGAACAGGACCAGCAGGCCCATCCCGGCGAGGAACATCCGGCGCCGGCCGAGGTAGTCGGAGAGCAGCCCGAACGCCAGGATCATTGGGATGTCCGACGCGCTCAGCGCCGCGTTCGCGTTGAGCACGTCGGTGCGCCCGTAGCCCAGTTCGGTCGTAGCGTAGGAGACCAACCACACCGACCCGACGTAGAACGTGGAGTGGGTCGCGACGAACGAGCCGGCGCCGAGCGCGATCTGCTTGGGGTAGGTCCGCAGGGCGTCGAGCACCGGCATCCGGGCCGCGGCCTTCTGATCGAGCGTCTCCTGGAACACCGGGCTCTCGCTGACCGACAGCCGGATCCACATCCCGACGCCGATCAGGAGCACGCTCACCAGGAACGGCACCCGCCAGCCCCAGGCGAGGAACTCCGCGTCGGACAGGTTCGCCGAGAGCACGGCGAAGACGGCGGTGCCGAGCACCAACCCGAGCGGGACGCCGACCTGCGGCCAGCTGCCGTAGAAGCCACGCCGGTGCGCCGGTGCGTGCTCCACGGCCATCAGCGCCGCTCCACCCCACTCGCCGCCGACGCCGAAACCTTGGGCGAAGCGTAGGACGACCAGCAGGATCGGCGCGGCGACGCCGATCGTCGCGTACCCGGGGAGCAGGCCCATCAGTACGGTCGCCGCGCCCATGAGCAGCAGCGACCACACGAGCATCGGTTTGCGGCCAATCCGGTCGCCGAAGTGGGCGAACACGGCACCGCCGATCGGACGGGCGATGAAGCCGACGGCGAACGAAGCGAACGCGGCGAGCTGGCCCGTCACCGGATCGAACGAGGGGAAGAAGACCTCGTTGAACACCAGCGCCGCGGCCGTGCCGAAGATGAAGAAGTCGTACCACTCGATCGTCGTGCCGACGAGGCTGGCGAACGCCACCCTGCGGGATGCTCTCAACGACGGGCCGGGGGGCGGGCCGGTGATCGCCATGAAGGTTCCTCCAGTCCGCCCTCGGTCGTGTGATGCGGGAGGTATGTCGGATTCGAGAGTCTGTGCAGGACGCTAACCTGACCCGCGGCGACGCGCAGGCCCTACGGTCGGACGGTGCCCACCCTCGACTACGACGCCGATCCGGACCGCTACCGGCGGGGCATGTCGTCTGCCCGCTCCCATGCGCGCGTCAGCCTCTACGACACCGTCGCCGGGCTGCTCGGCGATGCTGCCAGGGTGCTCGACGTGGGTTGCGCCGAGGGGGTGCTGCGGGCTGCACTGCCGGTCGGGGTGACCGTCGTCGGGCTCGACAGTTCGCCCACGATGTTGCGTGCACACCCACCGCCGGTCGTGCGCGCGGACGCCGCGCAGCTGCCGTTCCGAGACGCGTCGTTCGACGCGGTGACCGCCCTGAACGTGCTCTACCACCTGCCCGATCCACGGCCGGCGCTCTGTGCGGCCCGACGGGTCCTCCGCCCCGGCGGAATGTTCGTGACCTCGGCGATCGCTCGCGACGACTCGCCGGAGCTGGCCGAGTTCTGGGCGCGACCGCGGACCTCCTTCGACGCCGAGGACGCGCCGCAGCTGGTCATCGAGGTGTTCGGGCAGGTCGAGGTCCGCTGCTGGGACGCGCCGCTGGTGACGCTCCCCGACCGGGTCGCGGTGCGGGACTACCTGACGGGCCGGCAGGCGCCGGTCGACGTGGCCGAGCGGGCCGCCGCGGCCGTGTCGGTGCCGCTGGCCGTGACTAAGCGAGGAGCCCTGCTCACCGCCACCCACGCATAGCTCGCGCGCCGGACGGTTCGCTGACGGCCACCATCGCCGGCTCCGGATTTGTTGCCGACGGTCAGCACGTTGCGCATCCGCCGCCCCGCCTGATTTCAACCTCACACACCGGGTGGCCACCTCACATAGGTCAGGATCTGTGTGGCGTGGCCACCCGGTGTGTGACGTCGTGTGGTGCGGAACCTCAGCGGAGCCGACGAACGGTACTAGGAGGAGCGGGCCGGGGTCGGCGTTGTGGTGTCGATGGGCAGCCAGACCCGCATCGTCGAGCCGCCCCGCTCGGCCCAGTCGTGGTAAGGGACGAGCGGCACGGCGAAGGTTCGTCCGTCGGCGGCCGGCTGCGGGGCGGGCGCCGGGTAGGGCCACGGGTGCGCTGCGGTCGACAGTGGCCGTAGCCGCACGGTGGCGGTCCCGTCCGCGTCCTGCGGCGGAGTATCCGGGTCGAGCTGCACCGTCGCGACGTCGGTGAGCTCCCCGTCGGTCGCGGCAGCGAGATCGACGGATTCGAGGCAGAGCACTTCGGGGCCGCGCTCCACGGCGAGGCAGCCGCGCACCGCGTCGATGCGAGGATCGGCAGCGGTGAACCGCGGCTCCATGGGCAGGTGCAGCTCCACGACGTCACCCGCGCGGAAGCTCCGCCGGATCTGCACGGCACCCGGCTCGGCAGACCGCTCGTCGGGGTCGGCGCCGGCCGGGAGCAGGACCAGGCGCGCCCCGTGCGCCCATCCGGGCACGCGCAGGGTGAGCGTCCACGGCGCGACGGCGTCGGCGCGGACGGTGACGCGGACGACGCCGTCGCGCGGGTAGGCGGTCTCGACGTCGAGCGCGACGGCGGTGCCGCCGGCCAGGGTCGTGCGGATGGTGGCGGGCGCGTACTGGTGCAGCTGCAGGCCGTCCGCGTCGGTGGTGGCGAGGTACGCGGGCAGGCTGGCGAGGGTCCTCGCCACGTTGGGCGGGCAGCAGGACACCTCGAACCACGGCGCCCGCAGGCTCGACGACGCCCGCGGTGAGACGGCCTCGTCGCTGGTCGGGGCTGCAGGCCGGCGCTGGTGGAGCGTGTTGGCGTAGAAGAAGGCCGTGCCCGCGGACGACGGCGAGGTCGCGACGACGTTGAACAGGGTCCGCTCGATGAGGTCGGCGTAGCGCGGGGCGCCCTGCGCGAGCAGCAACCGCCAGCTGAACATGATCGAGGCGACGGCAGCGCACGTCTCGGAGTAGGAGCGGTCGGGCGGCAGGACCCAGTCCTCGCCGAAGGCCTCGTCCTGGTGGTGCGAGCCCTGGCCGCCGGTGAGGTAGGTGCGCCGCGCGACGGTGTTCTCCCACTGGGTCGCGAGCGCGTCGAGGAGCTCCTGGTCGTCCTGCTCGACGGCGACGTCGACGGCTCCCGCGGCCAGGTAGCCGGCGCGGACGGCGTGCCCGCGCAGCACGGTGGCCGCGCGCACCGGGAGATCGTCCTGGTAGTAGGAGCGGCCCAGCTCGAAGTCGGGCAACGTGCCGTGCCCGCGCCGCTCGACGAAGAGCGCGGCCTGCGAGAGGTAGCGCTCGTCGCCGGTGACCCGCGCGAACTCGGCGAGTGCGGGCTCGATCTCGGGGTGTCCGCAGATCGCCTCGATGCCGCCGGGGCCGAACACGTCGCAGACGAGGTCGGCGGCGCGGCGGGCGACCTGCACGAGGAGGTCGTCGGTGCCGGGGCGGGTGCGGGCGCGCGCCACGGCGGCCTGCAGGAGGTGGCCGGTGCAGTACAGCTCGTGGCCCCACTCGAGAGCGGACCAGCGCGGCGCCTGCCCGGGCCGTCCGAACATCGTGTTGAGGTAGCCGTCGGGTTCCTGAGCTGCGGCGATCCGCGCGGTGATGCTCGTGAAGCTCTGCTCCAGCGCGTCCGCAGATCCCGAGCGGCCGATCTCCCAGGCCAGCGCTTCGAGGTACTTGTAGACCTCGGAGTCGGCGAACTCCCGTCCGCGCCGCCCCGCGGGCAGCTGCCCGGCGGCGGCGAGGTCGAAGTTGGCGATCCAGCCCTCGCGCTCGAGCCAGTGCTCGATGTGCGGCAGGGTCGCGGTGGCGTTGACGTGCTGGCGCTGTGCCCAGAACCCGCCGGTGAGGGTCACCTCGTCCAGGCCGAGGGGGCGCAGGCGCCCCCGGCCGGGCGCGACGGGTCCCACGGTCGTACTCGTGCTCAGACTCATGTCATCCCTTGAGCGCGCCGGACATGAAGCCGCGCACGTAGTGTCGTTGGAGCAGCAGGAACAGCACGATGCACGGCAGCGCGAGGATCACGACGCCGGCTTCGGTCACCCCGTAGTCGACGACGCCCTGCACCTGCCCGCGCAGGTTCGCGACGGCGAGCGGCAGCGTCATGCGGGCGGAGTCGTTGATGAGGATCAGCGGTGCCATGAAGTCGTTCCACGCCGCGAGGAACGCGAACAGCCCGACCGTGATGAGCCCGGGCTTCACCACCGGCACCAGCACCCGCCACAGCGTCGCGAACGTCGAGCACCCGTCGACCATCGCGGCCTCGTCGAGCTCCTTCGGCACGGCCTCGAACGAGATGCGCATCATGAACGTCGAGAACGGCAGCTGGAACATCGTCAGCACCAGCGCGACGCCCACGAGCGAGTTCTGCAGGCCGACCTGGTTGAGCAGCACGTACAGCGGGATCAGCAGGGTCGCGTACGGGACCATGAGGATCGCGAGCGTCGTGAGGAACAGCAGGTCCTTGCCGGGGAAGGAGAACCGGGCGAACGCGTAGCCGCCCAGCAGCGAGGTGGCGAGGGTGAGCACGACGGTGAGGATCGAGACGAACGCGGAGTTCGCGAGGTACTGCCAGATCCCGGCCTGGTAGTCGCCGAGCGCCCGGTAGTTCCCGAACCCCCACCCGTCGACCTGGCTGGTGCCCTGGTGCGGCGACACCGAGGCGACGGCCGTCCAGACCAGCGGGAACAGGAAGATCACGGCGAGTGCGCCGGTCACCACCCAGTACGGGGTGCGCAGCGCGATGCCGGCGAGCGTGGAGCCGCGGTCGGTGGGACGCGCGACGTACTCCGGCGGGGCCTGCGTGCGGGTGATCGTGCGGGTCGTCATGGGTGTGCTCACTCCTGCCCCGGCCGGTGGAAGGCGCGCAGCTGCAGCGCGTTGACCAGCACCAGCGCGAGCAGCACCAGCACCGAGAGCGCGGCCGCCACACCGAGGTCGTTCTGGCCCTGGAAGGCGATCGTGTACACCAGCTGCACCACGGAGATCGTGCTGTTGTCCGGGCCGCCCTTGGTGAGGATGTAGAACTGCTCGAACGCGAGCAGCGAACCGGTCACGCACAGCACGGTCGTCAGGGCGAGGGTCGGCCGCAGCAGCGGGATCGTCACGTGCCGGAAGATCTGCCAGCGGGTGGCGCCGTCGATCCGGGCGGCCTCGAACACGTCGGCCGGGATGGACTGCAGCCCGACGAGCATCAGCAGCATGTAGAACCCCGCGTAGCGCCACACGACGAGGAACAGCGTCGACCACAGCGCCGCGCCAGGCGTGCCGAGGAACGTGAACCCGAGCTCGTCCGTGATCGGCGCGAACGGGCCGGCGAAGGGCGAGTAGAGCACGTAGAACAGCAGCGACGCCGACGCGAGGCCGAGCGCGCCCGGCACGAGGAACGCCGTGCGCAGCAGGCCCTTCCAGCGGCTCGACTCCTGCACGAGCAGGGCCAGCCCGAGCCCCAGCCCGACGAGCAGCACCGTCGCCAGCGCCGTGTAGGTGAGGGTGAAGACGACCGAGTCGAGGAAGAACCGGTTGTTGATGGCCTTGCCGTAGTTCGTGGGGAAGTTCCAGCCCTGGTTCCCCGACAGCAGCGGCCACCGCGAGCCCGACATCAGCAGCACGAGCAGCAGGGGCACCACGAACAGCGCGGCGACGAACGCGGCGGTCGGCGTCGCGTAGAGCCAGCCCTGCCGCCGCCGGGCGCCGACGGTCACACTCATCTGGCGCTTCTCCTCAGTGCTGGGACAGGACCGCGGTGATCTCGTCGTTGTTCTTCGCGAGCCCGGCGCCGTCCTCGAGCACCGCGTCGCGGACGAGGGTCAGCCACGGACTGTTGGTCGCGTTGAACGCCTGCTGGAAGTTGGTGGCGACGGGCGTCCGGCCGCCGGCTGCGACCTCGTTGATGGTCACCAGCCGCGGGTCCTGCGCGGCGTAGGAGTTGCCGGCCAGATCGGAGCGGGAGACCACGTCGTGGTTCTTGGCCAGCACCTCGACCTGCGCCTTCTCCGACATCAACCAGTCGAGGAAGTTCCACGCCTGCGCGGCCTTCTTCGAGTCCTTCGAGACCCCCACGCCGTCGCCGCCGACGAAGGTCGAGCGGCCGCCCGCGGGGCCGGGGATGCCGGCGACGCCGACGTCGAAACCCTTCGTCGACGACAGCAGGGTCGCCGGGTAGAACATCAGCCCGACCTTGCCCTCGGTGAAGCCCGCGGTCCACGTCGGTCCGGCCTCGTCGCGCGACGAGGGCAGCACCGCGCCGGATGCCCACAGGTCACGCCAGACCTGGTAGATGCCGGTCGCGGTGGGCGAGGAGAGCATCGAGGAGTTGCCGTCGGGGCTGAGCACGGGCTGGTCGGCGGCCCAGATGCTGGGGAACCAGGTGAAGACCAGGCAGCCGCCGCAGTTGAGGCCGGTCGCGGTGCCGTAGGTGCCCGGCTTGCCGAGCCGCTGGACGGCCTTGGCGGCGCTCGCGTACTCCTCCATCGTGGCGGGAGCCTTCTCCGGATCGAGGCCGGCCTGCCGGAAGAGGTCCTTGTTCCAGAACATCATCGAGAGGTCCAGCACGAAGGGCAGCACGTACTCCTTGCCCTCGAACGTGCCCGCGGACAGGTGGCCCTTGTTGATCGAGTCCTTGAACGGGAGGCCGTCGATGTTGGCGCTGATGTCCTGGAAGAGGCCCTGCCGCACCCAGTTCGGCACGTAGACGATGTCGGCCGCGAGCAGGTCCGGGAGGCCGGACGCGCCGGCGGCCGCGCCGACCTTCGCCACGTAGTCGTCGTTCGGGACGACGGTGAGCTCGACCGTGTTCTTGTGGCTCGAGTTGTAGGCCTCGACGAGGAGCTTCGACTGCTTCTCCAGCGGCGCCCTGGTCCAGAGCGTGAGGGTGGTGCCGTCGTCGAGCCCGGTGGGGCCCGCGGCACCCGCGGCAGGAGCGCTCGCACCGCCGGCGCCACCGCCGCACGCCGCAACGGCCCCCAGCACGGTGGCCGCGGCGAACGCGATCACCGCGCGGCGCACCGACCTGCCTCGGATGGTCCTCATGCTGCCTCCTCGTGCTCTTCGTCGAGCGGGGAAACCCGTTTCGGTATGACTCCGCTTGCATGCAGTACGGTGCCGAAAAGCTTTTCGGGAACGTAGTCGGGACGGGTGACGTCGTCAAGCGATCAGCGTTGTTACAGTTCGGCCACGAACGACGAGGAGGTGGGATGACGGGAGCGGGTGAGCGCGGCCAGCGGCCGGTGACGCTCACCGACGTCGCGCGCCTGGCCGGGGTGTCGATCGCGACGGCGTCCAAGGCGCTCAACGGCCGCGACCAGGTGGCGCCCGCCACTCGGCAGCGCGTCATCGCCGCCGCCGACCGCCTCGACTTCAGCCCCAACCCGCTCGCGCGCGGCCTGCTCGCCGGGCGCACCGGCACCGTCGGCCTGCTCACCAGCGACCTGGTGGGCCGGTTCGTGATCCCGATCCTGATGGGTGCCGAGGACGCGTTCGGCGCCGGCCAGGTCAACGTGTTCCTCTGCGACGCCCGCGGCGACGCCATCCGCGAGCAGCACCACCTGAAGGCGTTGCTGAGCCGGCGCGTCGACGGGCTGATCGTGGTGGGGGAGCGCACCGATCCACGGCCGTCGCTCGGCCACGACATCCCGGTGCCGGTCGTGTACGTCTACGCGCCGTCGGACGACCCCGCCGACCTCTCGCTCACCCCCGACAACATCGCGGCCGGCCGGATCGCGGTCGAGCACCTGGTCAGCAGCGGCCGCACCCGCATCGCCCACATCTCCGGCGACCCCGGCTACGCCGCCGCCCGCGACCGCGCCGTCGGTGCCCGCCAGGCGCTCGACGAGGCCGGGCTCGAGCTGGTCGGCGACGTGATGTTCTCCGAGTGGTCGGAGGGATGGGGCCGCGACGCCGCTGCGCTCCTGCTCGCCCAGCACCCCGACGTCGACGCGGTGCTGTGTGGCTCCGACCAGATCGCGCGCGGCGTCCTCGACACCGCCCGCGATCTAGGACGGGCCGTGCCCGAGGACGTCGCCGTGCTGGGGTTCGACAACTGGGAGGTGCTGACCACCAACGCGAGACCGGAGCTGACCAGCATCGACGCCAACCTGCAGCAGTTGGGGCGCACTGCTGCGCAGCGCGTCTTCGCTGCGTTGGACGGGGTGGATATCGGGCAGGGCACGCAGCACCTGCCGCCCCGGTTGATCATCCGGGGGTCGACGATCGCGCGGCGGTAGCGGTCGGGGGCAACTGCCCCTCTGGTGTCCGTGTGGCGGGGGCCGCCTGGCCTCAAGATCGCGTCGAGGTCGAAGTGTTTGCTGTTTTGGCCGCGCAAAGTTCGACTTCGACGTGATCTCCGGCGGAGTTCGGTCGTTATCGCGGCGCAGGCGGCCCCGCCACAGGGGTAGACCAAGGCTCCACCAGAGTGAGGGCCGGGGTACGGGGCGGAGCCCCGGTAGTTCACCCCAGGACCCGCCGCGCCGACGAAGACTCCCGCACCTCCAGCGAAGGGAGCACCACCATGCGCCGGATCGGGCCGCCGCTGCCCTCCCGCAACCGCGTCGTCAGCGTCTCGAGCGCGAGCCGTCCGATGTGCTCCTTCGCCGGCCGCAGAGCGCTGATGGGCGGCGTGCCGTTCGCGGCGACCTCGTCGTCGTAGGCGACGATCGCGAGGTCGCCGGGGATGTCGATGCCGTGGTCGGTGCAGTAGTGCTCGAACAGGATCGCTTGCGGGTCGGCGTGCACGATGAGGGCGGTGGTGCCGGTGTCCCGGCACGCCGCGACGATCTCCGCGAAGCGCTGCTCGCGCTCGGTGCCCTCGGTGTCGGTGAGCGTCGCGACGACGACCTCGGTGTCGAGCCCGAGCTCGGCGAGTGCCTGCTCCCAGCCCGTGCGCAGTTGCGGGGCGGTGGGTGAGTCGCGGGCGAGCGCGAGGCCGATGCGCCGGTGGCCCTGCTCGTAGAGGTGGTTGACGGCCATCTTCGCGCCGAAGTCGTGGTCGGTGCTCACCCACTCGAGCCTGCGCAGCGCCGCCGAGTGCGGGGCGCGGCGCTCGACGAGGACGACGGGCACGCTGAGCCCGTCGAGCCAGGTGAGGATGGCGAGCCCGTCGCGCCCGTTCACCTCGGGTCCGACGAGCAGCCCGTGGACGCCCGAGTCGAGCAGGGCGGCGATCTGGCGGCGCTGGTCGGCGGGGTCGTACGAGGCGCCGCGCAGTACGAGCTGGACCCGGCCGTGGGCGGCCGCGGCGCGGGCACCGTTGACGATCTGCGGCCAGTAGTAGCTGAGCGAGGGCACGACCATGCCGATCCGGTAGAGCGGCGGCCCCGATGCGTCCGCGCTGCGGGCGACGGTCGTGTCGAGCGCGCTGCGCAGCGTCGCGCCCCCGTGCACGCGGGTGACGAGCCCGCGGTCGGCGAGTGCGGTGATGTCGCGGCGGATCGTGATCTCGGTGACGCCGAGCTCGCCGGCGAGCTCGCGCACGGAGATGGCGCCGGTGCGGCGCAGCTGCTCCAGGATGTGCTCGCGCCGGGAGATGGCGAACATCGGCCCGAGCGACCGGTCGGTCATGTCGCCGCCCGCGCGTGCATGGCGAGGCCGTCCCTACCGGCGCCGGCGACGAGTTCCACCCTGGTGAGCCGGGGACCCCAGGCAGCGCTGAGGTAGGGATCGTCGAGCTCGCGCTCGGTGACGTCCACGCGGTCGGCGTCGTGGCGGATGTGCAGGGCCCGCCCGGTGCCGGGCGGGCGGACGACGAGCGCGCCGGGCTCGACGGCGACCGTGCCGCGCAGGAGCAGCACGGCGGCCGTCTCGCGCTCGCCGTGCAGCCGCCACCGGTCGCGCACGGAGACGGTCGCCGTGGTCCGGTCGAGCGTGACCTCGCGGGTCAGCCGCTCGTCGGCGGCGAGCGGGTAGGCCCCGCTCAGGTCGACCTGCCAGCCGGCGGTCGTGCCGTCGTCGCCACCGTCGAGCGGTGCGGTCCAGCGCTCTCCCGGCTCCTGGTCGAGCCCGCGGGGGCGCAGCGTGGAGTGCCACTCGCTGCGCATCGGCCACAGCTCGTACCGGCGCGCGGAGAACGTGCGCCCGTCGTAGGCCGGCCGGCCGGCGTCGATGACGGCCGGGACGCCGTCGACCGCGATCTCGACGGCGCCGAGGTCGAGGTGGTTGTGGTTCTGGCCGTTGTGGCCGGCCTTCACGGCGACGAAGAGCCCCTCGGCGCTGCCGGCGCGTTCCCGCGCGGCCACCACGCCGATCGAGCGCAGGTCGACGTGCCGGGGGAGCGGTGCCGCGCCCGGACCGGCAGGTTCGGGCGCCAGCAGCGCGTCGACGAGGCGGGCCGCGCCCGCACCGAGGGGGAGTGGAGCCGCGGGATCGAACTGCGCGGTGGCGTGGGCGACGACGTCGGCGAGACCCCGCCGCTCGCCCCATCCCCGCAAGCGGAACCACGGTTCCTCGCCGTGCGGCCGCGGTTCGGCGTCGGAGAACGACATGTTCCACGTCGGCGAGATCTGCATCCGGTGCGGGAAGGCGAGCAGCCCGTCGACGTCGATGCGGTCGAACAACCCGCCCCCGCAGATCCGGTCCAGCACGTCGAGCGCTTCGAGCGCCCGGCAGGCGCCGTTCCACCAGTAGCCGGGGCCTTCGTCGATCGCACCGTCCGCGGGGAGGGCGGCGAGGTAGCGGTCGATGCCTTCGACGCACAGCCGGAGCGTCTCGGGCAGCCGTTCCGGCCGGTCGAAGGCGAGGGCGGCGACGATCACGTTGCCGTGGATCCACGGGTTCCAGTTGTGGACGTTGCCGTCGAGGCCGAGCCAGTGCCAGTCGCGGCGGGCGTGGAAGGGGTCGAGCACCCGCTGCTCCACCTCGGCGGCCACGCGTGCGCGCAGGCCCGGGTACGCGGCGTCGAGCTGCTCGCCGAGCACGAGCGCCGCCACCGCGAGGGTTGCGGCCGTCTCGCCCGCGCCGAGGTCCAGGTAGGGCCTGCGCAGGTCGGGGACCACGTTGCCGGTGCGCTCGAACGCGTCGTCGTGCGCCGGCCAGCACCACGTGCTCTGCTCGGCGACGATCCACAGCCCGTCGGCGACGTCGTCGATGGCGTCGCTCTCCGGCCGGACGGCGGCGAGTGCGGTCGCGCGCGCGATGCGCCCGAGCCGGCCGCGGACGACGTCCTCGTAGGTCGTGCGCTCGCCGTGCTTCGGGTAGGCGGCGTAGTCGCGCAGCGTCGCCGGTGGCCAGCCGGCGCGCCGGTCCGCCTCGACGGCCGCCGCCACCACCGCGGCGGTCCGCTCGGGGACGGCGTGCCACGGCCCAGGGAAGAGCGGCCGCGAGTTCTGGCCCGACCACGCAGCGGTGAGCGTGCCGGGCGGGAGTAGCCGGTCGGACCGAGTCTGCACGACTATGTTCGTTTCTGTTCGATCGGTTTGATTGTGATCGATCGCATCGTATGTTTCTCGCCACCAACGGCGCAATCAGCTGATCCAGGAGGAGCCTCGCGTTGAGCGACCCGCAGCGGCCGTCCGCCCTCCTCGCCATGTGGCCCGATGCGTTCGCCGCCCAGTTCGACGCCGAGCGCGTGGCGCGCGTCGCCGCGCTCTGCCGCCTCGACGGGCCCGTCGAGGCGGTGGACGTCGACGACCCGACCCAGTACGAGCGGCTCGCCGGGGTGGAGGTGCTCGTGACGTCGTGGGGTGCGCCCCCGCTCACCGCGGAGCGGCTCGACCGGATGCCGAAGCTGCGTGCGGTGTTCCACTGCGCGGGGACGGTTCGGGGGCTCGTGACGCCGGAGTTCTGGGAACGCGGCATCGTCATCACCTCGGCCGCGGAGGCCAACGCGGTGCCGGTCGCCGAGTTCACCTACGCCCAGATCGTGCTGGCGGGCAAGCGCGCGCAGTTCCTCGCCCGCGTGCCCCGGCTGTTCCGCAACGGGTGGCGCGCCCAGCTCGGCTCCGACCGGTACACGAACTACGGGCGGCGCATCGGCATCGTCGGGTTCTCCCGCATCGGCCGTCGGGTGGTCGGCCACCTGCAGCAGCTCGACAGCGCCGAGGTGCTCGTCTACGACCCGCACGCCGACCCCGACGTCGTCGCGACGGCCGGTGCCAGGCTGGTGGGCCTGGACGAGCTGCTCCGCTCCGTCGACGTGCTGAGCCTGCACGCCCCCGCCCTGCCCGAGACGGTGGGCATGATCGGCGCGGCCGAGCTCGCGCTGCTCCGCGACGGCGCGACCGTCGTCAACACCGCGCGCGGCGCTCTCATCGACACGGACGCGCTGGTCCGCGAGTGCGCGAGCGGGCGGCTCGACGCGATCCTCGACGTGACCGATCCCGAACCGCTCCCCGAGGACTCGCCGCTCTACGACCTCCCCAACGTGTCGATCACCCCACACATCTCCGGCTCGCTCGGCAGCGAGACCCTCCGGCTCGCCGACGCCGCACTCGACGAGCTGCAGCGGTGGGTCGACGGCGCGGACCTCGTCTCGCAGGTGCGGGCGGACGACCTGGGTGTGGCGGCATGAGCGCGCCCCTGACCGGGCTGGCGCGCACCGACTGGCTGGCGACCACGGATCGGCTGCTCGCCGCTCTGCGGCCGTGGGCGAGCGCCGATCACGCGACGATCACCCCGCCCGGCGCACCCGGCGGCTACGGCTCCCGGGTCGACGGGCTCGAAGGGTTCGCGCGCAGCTTCGTGGGCGCCGCGTTCCGCATCGCGGGCACGGACGACGCGACGAGCGCCGAGCTCGCCGAGTGGTACGCCGAAGGGCTCGCGGCGGGCGTCGAGCCAGCGAACCCCGGTCGCTGGGTGCGTCCTGGCGAGCACGACCAGGCCAAGGTCGAGGCGGCCGACCTCGCACTCGGGCTGCACCTGACCAGGGCCCGGATCTGGGACCGCCTCGACGAGCGGACCCGCGACCTGCTCGTCGGCTACCTCGGCGAGCTGGTGGGTGCGCACGTGCCGCCGATCAACTGGGTGTGGTTCCGCATCGTCACGCAGACGTTCCTGCGCAGCGTCGGCGGCCCGTGGAGCCGGAGCGACCTCGACCACGACCTGGCGGTGCACGAGACCTTCGTGCGCGCCGACGGCTGGTTCGCCGACGGCCCCGAGCGGTCGTTCGACCACTACGTCGGGTGGGCCCTGCACTTCTACCCCGTCATCTGGCTGCAGATGGCCGCCGGCGACGAGCGCGCCGAGGAGCTGCGCGAGTGCTACCGCGGCCGGCTCGACGCCTTCCTCCCGCAGGCGGCGGCGCTGCTCGGAGCCGACGGCGGGCCGCTGGTGCAGGGCCGCAGCCTCACCTACCGCTTCGCCGCCGCCGCGCCGTTCTGGGCGGGCGCGATCGCCGGGAGCACGGCGCTCGCACCGGGCGAGCTGCGCCGCGCGGCGAGCGGGGTGCTGCGCCACTTCCTCGACAACGGCGTCCCGGACGAGCAGGGCCTGCTCCCGCTGGGCTGGCACGGCGCGTGGCGGCCGATCGCGCAGCGGTACTCGGGGCCGGGTTCCCCGTACTGGGCGTTCAAGGGGATGGCCGGGCTCGCCCTCGCCGCCGACCACCCGGTGTGGACGGCGCCCGAGCAGCCGTTGCCGGTCGAGCGCGGCGACGTCGCCACGGTGATGCCCGCCCCGGGATGGCTCGTCTCCGGCACGTCGTCCGACGGCGTCGTCCGCGTGGTCAACCACGGCACCGACCACGGGCGGGAAGACGCGCTGGTCACCGACTCGCCGCTCTACGCGCGGCTGAGCTACTCCACCGCGACGAGCCCGGTGCTGTCGGCGCCGGGCTGGGCGGAGCCCCTCGACGCCGGCGTCAGCATCGTCGACGAGCGGGGCCGCGCCTCGCACAGGGCCGGGTTCCGCACGCTCGCGCTCGGCGTGGCCGATGGTGCCTGCTACGGGTTCTCGACGGGCCCGGCGCACTGGGTGGAGCTCACCCCTGGCCAGCTCGACCACGGATCGGGGAGCTCCGGCGAGGTGGCGACGGGGACCGAGCTACTCGTCGGCTCGGTCGTGCGCGGCCCGTGGGAGGTGCGGCTGGCCAGGGTCGAGGGACATGGCGTCGAACCGGCCGGCCCGCTGCGCGTCGCGGGCTGGCCGGTCGCGCCCGACGGCGCCACGTCGCTCGTCGTCGACCTGGGCGGCCTCCCCGAATCCGGGGTGCGCACGCTGCACGACGCGACGCCGCTCTCGCCGACCACGCACATCCCGTGGCGCGCGAGCGCGGGGCCCGCGCGGGACGGCGAGTGGTACGTCGCCGCGGTCCTGCTCTCCGGGCAGGTGATCGCGCCCGACCCGCCCGCCGTCGAGCTCGCCGCCGGCCACGTCCGCGTGGTCTGGGCCGACGGAGCCACGAGCCGGGTCGACCTGCCGGAGGTGGTGGTTGCCACCAACTGATCGGCGACCGTGGCCCGAGACACCGACCCGCCTCCCGACCCACGATGAGGAGACGCAATGAAGCGCTACCCGTCCGTACTCGCCGCGATAGCGACGGCCGCCGCGGTCGCCCTCGCCGGGTGCTCGTCACCCGCGACGCAGGCCACCGACCCGTCCGGTCCGGTGACCCTCACCGTCTCCGCCTGGAACCTGGACAGCACCCCGGAGTTCCGGGCCCTGTTCGACGCGTTCCACGCGGCGCACCCCAACGTCACGATCAAGCCGGTCGAGATCCTCGCCGACGACTACCCGGAGAAGGTCGCCACCATGCTCGCCGGTGGTGACACCACCGACGTGCTCACGATGAAGAACGTGATCGACTACTCGCGCTACGCCAGCCGCAACCAGCTGCTCGACCTCACCGACCTCGTCGGCGGGCTGCCGGCCGACAAACTGGCCGGGCTGGAGCCGTTCAACATCGACGGCAAGTACGCCGCCGTGCCCTACCGGCAGGACTTCTGGCTGCTCTACTACAACAAGAAGCTGTTCGACGCGGCCGGCCTGCCTGCTCCGGACCACATCACGTGGGCGCAGTACAGCGAGCTGGCGAAGAAGCTCACGAGCGGCACCACCGCCGACGGCCGGAAGGTCTACGGCACCTACCACCACAGTTGGCGATCGGTCGTCCAGGCGATCGCGGCGGCGCAGACCGGCGGTGACCAGCTCGGCGGCGACTACGGGTTCTTCAAGGACCAGTACGAGATGACGCTGGATCTGCAACGCTCCGGCGCTGCACTCGACTACGCGACCGTGCGGACACAGCAGGTCAGCTACCGCTCGATGTTCGACACCGGGCAGACCGCGATGATGCCGATGGGCACCTGGTACATCGCGTCGATCAAGGCCGCGGTCGCGGGCGGCAAGAGCTCCGTCGACTGGGGCGTGGCGCCCCTGCCCCAGCTGGCCGCCGACGGCGGGACGACCACGTTCGGCTCACCGACGGCGTTCGCCGTCAACAAGAAGAGCCAGAACGCCGAGGTCGCCAAGGAGTTCATCCGGTTCGCCAGCGGCGAAGCCGGCGCCAAGGCGATCGCCGCGGTCGGGGCCGTGCCGGCCTACCGCTCGGACGCCGTGACGGCGGCGTTCACGGCCCTTCCGACCGACGAGCTGTCGAAGAAGGCCTTCACCGAGGACAAGAAGATCGTCCTCGAGATGCCGGTCAGCGAGAAGTCGAGCGACGTCGACACGATCCTCAACGAGGAGCACTCGCTGATCATGACGGGGCAGAAGCCCGTCGACGACGCCCTCCGCGAGGCCGGCGACCGTGTCAAGAACGAGGTCCGCTGACGCGGTCCCGCGGGCCCGCCGTGCGGCGGGCCCGCGGGAGGACGCCATGACGGTCACCACCGAGCCGGCCGCGCGGACGCGACGTCCGCCCGCGCCGGAGGCCCGCCCACGCCGTCGCTCGCTGCGCCCGATCCTGCTCGGGTGGAGCTTCCTCCTGCCCAACTTCCTCGGCTTCGCCCTGCTCACGCTCGTGCCGATGGTGTTCGGCCTCGCGCTCTCGTTCATGGACTGGAGCCCGTGGACCGACGCACCGGAGTGGGTCGGGCTGGAGAACTTCGAGCGGATGTTCGGGAACCCGACGTTCTGGATCGCGCTCGGGAACACCGTCTACTACGCGGCCGGCCACATCCCGGTCACGATGGCGGCGGCGCTGGGCCTCGCGCTCCTGCTGAACCGCGCACTGTCCGGGCTCAGCTTCTTCCGCACGGCGTTCTTCCTCCCGTACGTGACGTCGCTCGTGGCGGTCGCGGTGGTGTGGAACATGCTGTTCAACCCGACGTCGGGCCCGATCAACCAGTTCCTGCACGCGCTGGGCGTGACCGACGCCCCCGGCTGGACGTCGAGCACGGCGTGGGCGATGCCCGCGGTGATCGTCGCCAGCGTCTGGCGCGACATGGGCTACTACATGGTGCTGTTCCTGGCCGGCCTGCAGACGATCCCGACCGAGCTGTACGACGCGGCCAAGGTGGACGGCGCGAACGCCTGGCAGCGGTTCCGGCACATCACGCTGCCCGGGCTGCGCCCGACCACGTTCTTCGTGCTGATCATGTGCACCGTCGCGAGCTTCAAGGTCTTCGACCTCATCGTCGTGATGACCGACGGCGGGCCGGGTCGGGCGACGGTCGTGCTCTCGCAGCTGATCTACCGGGAGGGCATCCAGGAAGGGCGCTTCGGGTACGCGTCGGCGATCTCGCTGGTCCTGTTCCTGCTGGTCGCCGGGTTCACGGTGATCCAGTTCCAGCTGCAGCGGCGTCGGGAGGCCCGATGACGACCGGCCGCTCGACCCGGGCCCGGAACGTCGTCCAGGCCGCCCTGCTCACCGTCGTGTGCCTGCTCGTGCTGGTGCCGTTCGTGTGGATGATCTCCTCGTCGCTCAAGCAGGACAACCAGGTCTTCACGGTGCCGACGCAGTGGGTGCCGCAGGAGTTCGTGTGGTCGAACTACGTCGACATCTGGACGCGCATCCCGTTGCTGTCCTACCTGCGCAACTCGGCGTTCCTCGCGATCACCATCACGTTCCTGCAGGTCCTCACGGGCAGCTTCGCCGCGTACGGCTTCGCGAAGTTGCGCTTCCCCGGCCGGGACTGGCTCTTCCTCGCCTACCTCGCGACGATCGCGGTGCCGTGGCAGGCGTACATGATCCCGCAGTACCTGATCATGGAGAAGATCGGACTGGTGAACACGCACCTGTCGATCATCCTGCTGC
The DNA here is from genome assembly GCA_963727745.1 of uncultured Actinomycetota bacterium. GTDB lineage: Bacteria > Actinomycetota > Actinomycetes > Mycobacteriales > Pseudonocardiaceae > Pseudonocardia. The sequence goes on along the minus strand of CAVSHL010000008.1, from coordinate 242,872 downwards.
AGGCCTTCAGCGCCTTCGGCGTGTTCCTGATGCGCCAGTACTACCAGACGATCCCCGACGAGCTCATCGAAGCGGCGCGGATCGACGGGCTGAGCGAGTACCGGATCTGGGCGCGGATCATGCTGCCGCTGTCCCTGCCGGCGATCGCGAGCCTGGGCCTGCTCACGTTCGTCGCGACGTGGAACGACTACATGGGCCCGTTCATCTACCTCACCAGCAACGAGCTGTGGACCGTCCAGCTGGGGCTGCGCTCGTTCGTCGGCCAGTTCGACGCGGCCTACGCGATGATCATGGCCGGGTCGGTGATCTCGATCCTCCCCGTCCTGATCGTGTTCCTGCTCGGGCAGCGGCAGTTCATCCAGGGCATCGCCACGAGCGGCCTCAAGGGATGAGCGGGGACGTGCGTGCGGTGCTGCGCCGACCCGAGACCTACGAGGCGGTCTTCGACATCGCCTACCTCGCGCTCGGTGCCGCCGCGTGCCTCGGCGGCACGGCGTTGCCGCTCGTCGCGGCGCTCACGCTGATCGCCGAACCCCTCGCGGCGTGGCCCACCTTGCTGGTCTGCGTGCTCCCGATCGGCGCCGGCATCGCCGCCGCGTTCCACGTGTTCGCCGCCGCGCGGGAGCGGGGCGGCGCCGCACCGTTCCGCGATGCGGTGGCAGGCCTTCGCCGGCACGCCGGACGGGCCACCGCGGTGTGGGCGTTGCTGTGCGCGCTGCTGGTCGTCGTGGCCGTCGACGTCCTCGCGATCTGGGCGACGCCGTGGGCGGCCGTGATCGGACCTCTGCTCGCCGTGCTGGTGCTGCTGGGCGTGCCGACCGCGCTCGTCGCCCTCGCCGGCCTGACACAGGCCCCCGACCTGCGGTTGCCGGCGCTGCTGCGGACGTCGGCCTGGCTGGTCGTCCGACGGGCGCCACTGACCCTCGGCACGTACGTCGTGCTGGTCGGCTGGGGGATGGTGTGCCTGGCGCAGCCGGTGCTGGGCGTGCTCGGGCTCGGCGGCTTCGCGCTGTACGTGCTGTGGAGCAACTGCACGGCGGCATGGTCGAGCCTCGGCTAACCATCCAGGTGGCGCAGGATCGCCAGGACTCGTCGGCTGTAGCCGTCGGTCTCGACGATCCGCAGCTTCCCCACGATCGACGCCACGTGCTTCTCCACCGCGCTGACCGACATCCGCAGCCGGGCGGCGATGCCGGCGTTGGTGAGCCCCTCGGCCATCGCGTCGAGCACGTCGCGCTCCCGCGGGGTGAGGGTGGCCAGCGGGTCGGCGTGCGCGCCGCGCGCCAGAAGCTGCCGCACCACCTCCGGGTCGAACGCCGCGCCGCCGGCGCCCACCCGCTCCAACGCGTCGAGGAACTCGCCGACCTGGGCCACCCGATCCTTGAGCAGGTACCCGACGCGGCCGCCCTCGCCCGCGATCAGCTCGGCCGCGTGCCGGCGCTCCACGTACTGCGACAGCACGAGCACGCCCACCGCGGGCCACCGCCTGCGGATCTCCAGCGCCGCGACGATGCCCTCGTCGGTGTGCGTCGGTGGCATCCGCACGTCGGCGACGACGACGTCGGGCTGCTCGCGCTCCACGGCGCCGAGCAGCGCTCTCGCGTCACCGACGGCAGCGAGCACGTCGTGGCCCTCGTCGGCGAGCAGCCGGACGAGCCCTTCCCGCAGCAGCGCCGAGTCCTCGGCGATCGTCACGCGCACGGCAGGTCCGCGGTGACGACGGTCGGCCCGCCGGCCGGGCTGGTGATCGCGAGCGAGCCGTCGGCCGCCGCGACGCGGCGGGCGAGCCCGGCCAGCCCGCCGCCGCCGGGATCGGCACCGCCGTCGCCGTCGTCGTGCACGGCGACGTGCAGCCGCCCGCCGGACCCGACGACCCGCACGTCGACAGCGGTGGCGCCGGAGTGCTTCGCCGCGTTCGTCACGGCTTCGCACACCACGAACCACGCCGCCGCCCGCACCGGGGCCGGCGGCTCGGCCGGCAGCTCGCACGCGATCCGGACGGGCAGCGGTGCGCGTTCCGCCACGGACTCCAGCGCGGCGACCAACCCGCTCGTGTCGAGCGCGGCCGGGTACACCCGCCAGGACACGTCCCGCAGGTCGGTCAGCACGCGCTGCGCCTCCTCGTGGGCTGCCGCGACCAGCTCGGCCGCCCGCTCCGGGTGACGGCGGGCCCGCCCGAGCAGCATGCCCAGTGCCACGACTCGCTGCTGCACGCCGTCGTGCAGGTCGCGCTCGATGCGGCGGCGCTCGTCGTCGACGGCGGCGACGACGGCGGCCCGCGACTCGGCGAGCACCTCCACCCGCCGGGTCAGCTCCTCCTCGCGGGTCGGGGCCAGCAGGCGGCGCAGCAGGGTGCGCTCCCACCGCACGACGCCGACCGCGCCGGCGATCCCGACGTAGAGCAGCACCGCACCGGGGAGCGCGTAGTAGGCGACGATCCAGCCGCTGATCACCTCCGCCCGATCGTTGTCGAACGCCCACGGTGTGCCGGTCATCCACGACCACAGGATCGTGACGGCGAACGCGGTCCCGAACGCCAGCAGCGTCATGACCGCCCCGCCCAGCAGCGCCACCGGCAGCCGCGTCGCGAGGTACCGCACGGCCCGTGGCCCGCTCGGCACCGTCAGTCCTGCCTCGATCCCGCCGAACAGGGCGGCGACGCGGCGCCGCTCGAGGTCGGCGAGTCGCCCGGCGGCGACCTCGGCCGTCGGCCGGGCGGCCGGGACCAGTGCCACGACCGCGGCGACCGCGGCCACGACGTGCGCCAGCGCCGTCGCGGTGCCGAGCAGGAGCCCGGCGCCGGCGCGCACGACGGTCACGACCACGGATCAACGGTAGTCATCGCGCGTGCTGCCCGCGGCGGCCCAGCCGCATCACGACGAACGCGACGACCGCGAGCACCAGCACCGCCAACACGACCTTGGACGCGATGTCGGCGTAGGCCTCGACGAGCGGCCAGCTCTCCCCGAGCGCGTAGCCGGCCAGTACGAAGGCCGTGTTCCAGATCAGGCTGCCCGCCGCGGTGAGCGCGGCGAACAGCGGCAACGGCATCCGCTCGACCCCGGCCGGCACCGAGATCAGGCTGCGCACCAGCGGCACCATGCGCCCGAGGAACACCGCCTTCGCGCCGTGCCGGGCGAACCACTCCTCGGCGCGGTCGAGGTCGCGCAGGTGCACCAGCGGCATACGGTCGACGATCGTGCGCAGCCGGGTGCGGCCCAGCGCGGCCCCGATCCCGTAGAGCACGAGTGCGCCCACGAGCGAGCCGAGCGTCGTCCACATGATCGCGGCGAGCACGCTCATCTCGCCGCGGGCCGCGGCGAAGCCGGCGAGCGGCAGGAACACCTCGCTGGGCAGGGGCGGGAAGATGTTCTCCAGTGCGATGGCGAGGCCGACGCCGGGAGCGCCGAGCGCGGACATGAGGTCGACGACCCAGCCGACGACGCCGCTGAGTTCAGGAGTGGTGGTCACGGGATCGACGCTAGGAACCGAACGCGCTCGGCGGACTGGGGTGATCACCGGCGGCACCCTGCGGACAACCACACCCCGGGTGCTCTTCTTGGCGGCCTTCACTCGAGCCGGGTAGATGGTTTCCTGGCTGTGGTCCCGATGACGTACTTGTACTGGGCACCGGTCGGCGTTGTTGTGGTGATCGTGTCGCCCTCGCGGCGCACATCCCAATCACGTCCTTCTCGGACGTGATTGTGGAATTCGCAGAGACCTCTGCCGTTGTCGAACGTGGTTAGACCGCCGTCGGCCCAGCGTTTGATGTGGTCCAAATGCCTGATTGGTGCGTCGCAGTAGGGTTCGGCGCAGCGGTGGCCGTCTCTGGCCTTGATGAACATGGCCAGGGTGCCGGTGTAGGCGCGTTGGCGGGAGTCGCCGCCGATGACGATGCCGTCCTTGACGAGCAGCCGACGCCAGGCCGTGCACTGTGCGCGGGTGAGGAGCAGGTCGAACGGGATCGGGCCGTAGCCGGGGATCTCGGCCGGGAGCGGGCTGTCCGGGTCGATCAGTGCTTCGAGCGGAACCTGGACCTGGACCGCGATGTTCACCTCGCTCGCGACGGCCTGGCCGGTGACCCGTTCGACGAGGGTGTCGGCCATGACCTGGCCGCGACCGCGGGTGAGTGGTTCGGGGGAGGCGGCGAGGTCGTTGGCAGCTTTGTGCAGGGCTGCGTAGCAGGCCATGGCTTCTTCGACGGGCAGGTGGGCGGTCAGGTTCGCCATCCCGTCGACGGCCGGGCGGACCGTGACCCGTCGACCGGTGCGGGCGGCGCGGCAGCGGGCCGCGAACTTCTCCGGCGCGACCTCTGCGGCGACCATCCGGGCGAGGTTCTCGATCTTGCGCACGCTGAGGGTGTCGAGTTGGTGCTCCGCGAGGCGCTGGTCGACCTCGGCGCGTTCCTCACGGGATAGGTGTGCGGTGGCCCCGACGATGAGCGAGGTCTTGTACTCGCTCAACACGCCGGAGGCGAACAACTCGCGCACGTGGGTGTGGCCGTCGTGCAGGTCACGAGCGATCCGCAGCCGCTTGCGCCCCTCGGACGGGGAGACCCGGCACGCGAGCCCGATCTGCGCGGAAATGCTGTGTTCGAGCTTGACGGGATCGATATCCCCGACAGCGATCCGCGCCGAAACATGGGCACGTGCGAACTCCCGCAGAGCGACAGCCTGCTCAGCCGCGATGGACGCCTTCATCTCCTCGAGATGAGCGACCCGCGCAAGCCAGTCGGCGTCGGTGGACATACTGAAATGGTACCACCAAGGGGAACGTATGTTCGAGTATTTTAGCGGCGGGACCACAGCCAGATGACCACGCACGCAGCCGCAGAGAAGGCTCGCAAGAAGAGCGCCAAGTCGGGTACGGCTCGCAAGCCGACCATATGAATCAGATTTGACCACCGCCCCCCGCGCCGGTCACGGCTGCGAAATCACGAGGCCCGAGGGGTGGCCCATGGCCGAGCGGCACGCCGGTCAAGCACCGAACCCATCCGAAAGTCGGGGCAGACCGATCGCGACGATCCGGCCTACTGTCGAGGTGATCCCGTCACCGTCGACTGAGGAGAACGGCCATGAACCGTGCCGCCACGGCCGATCAGGACCAGCGCAGCAGCGACATCGAGCACGTAGACGTCCTGATCGTCGGAGCCGGGGTGTCCGGCATCGGTGCCGCGCACCGGCTGCGAACGCAGTTCCCCGAGCGCAGCTTCGTGATCCTCGAGGCGCAGGACGCCCGCGGCGGGACCTGGTGGACGCACCGGTATCCGGGGGCGCGCTCGGACAGCGACCTGTTCACCTACGGCTACCGGCACAAGCCGTGGCGCGGAGCGTCGATCGCCGCCAGCGGCGAGATCCTGAACTACCTCGACGAGGTCATCGAGGAGGACGACCTGGGCGGGCACATCCGCTACCACCACCGCGTCACCGGGCTGAGCTGGTCGTCGGCGGAGAACCGGTGGACGGCGGAGGTGCACCGCAGCGACACCGGCGAGCGGCTGCGGCTCACCGCGACGTTCCTGTGGATGTGCCAGGGCTACTTCAACCACGACGAGCCCTACACGCCCGAGTGGCCCGGCACGGAGCGGTTCGAGGGCACCATCGTGCATCCGCAGGCGTGGCCCGCCGATCTCGACCACACGGGAAAGGAGGTGCTCGTCATCGGCTCCGGGGCGACGGCCGCGACCCTCGTGCCGGCGCTGGCCCGCGACGCGGAGCACGTGACGATGCTGCAGCGCTCGCCGTCGTACTGGTTCCCGTCCCCAGCCGTCCACGAGCTCGCCGCGATGCTGGAGCCGCTCGATCTCCCGCAGGAGTGGACCCACGAGATCATGCGCCGCCAGTACATCGCCCAGACCGACATGCTCGCGTCCGTCTCGCGGGAGAACCCGGCCGAGGCCCACGAGCTGCTGACCGAGGCGATCCGGCCGCTGCTGCCGGAGGGCACCGACGTCGAGAAGCACTTCGTCCCGCGCTACCGGCCGTGGCAGCAACGGGTCGTGGTCGTACCGGACGGGGACTTCTTCGAGTCCATGCGCGCGGGCAAGACCTCCGTCGTCACCGACACGATCACCGAGTTCACCGAGAAGGGCGTGCAGATCTCCTCGGGCGAGGTGCTCGAGGCGGACGTCATCGTCACCGCCACGGGCTTCAACCTCTCGGTGTTCGGCGACATCCCCTTCGTCGTGGACGGCGAGCCGGTCGACTTCGCGGAGCGGGTCACCTGGCGCGGGATCATGATCAGCGGCGTGCCCAACATGGTGTACGCGTTCGGCTACTTCCGGCACAGCTGGACGCTGCGCGTGGACCTCGTCAACGACGTGGTCGGGCGGATCTTCGAGCGCATGGCGGAGCGCGGCACTTCGACCGTCGTCGCGGAGCTGCGCCCCGAGGACGCGGACATGCCGCGACTGCCGTGGGTCGACCCGGACAACTTCAACGCCGGGTACGTCATGCGGTCGCAGGCGCGGATGTTCCGCCAGGGCGACCGCGATCCGTGGACCCACATGCACGAGCACATCCACGAACGCGCCGTCCTGCCCACGGCCGATCTCGACGACGGCCTCCGGTACCGCTGAAACCGAGGAGAACACCGTGCCCCGCATCCCCGTCCGCACCGGAACCACGCTGAACTACGAGATCAGCGGCGACGGCGAGCCGCTATTGCTGATCATGGGAACGTCCGGTGCGATCCAGCTGTGGGGCGAGCTGACGTCCCGCCTCGCGCAGACCCACCGGGTCATCGCCTTCGACAACCGCGGCCTCGGCGGCAGCGACCGCGGCACCGGCCCGATCAGCGTGGTCTCGCTCGCCGAGGACGCGTCCGCCCTGCTGGAGGCGATCGAGGTGCCGCGCGCGCACGTGCTGGGCTGGTCGCTCGGCTCGGCCGCCGTGCAGGAGCTCGCGCTGGCCCATCCCGACCAGGTCGCCTCCGCCCTCATGTACGCGACGTGGGCGCGAGCCGACGGCTTCCAGCGGTCGGTGCTCAGCGCGCTGCGGCTGCCCTACGTCCACCGCGACATGGAATCGGCGCTCGCCTCGGCCGGCATCGCGTTCTCCCCGCAGATGCTCGACCGCCCGGACTTCGCGGAGCTGCTGGCGCCCACGCTGCCGGCGTTCCCGCAGAACGAGGAGCAGATGCAGGTCACCGTCGAGCAGTGGGACGCCGACCTGGCGCACGACACGCTCGACCGGCTCGCCGCGATCGTCGCACCGACGCTCGTCGTGGTGGGGGAGCAGGACCTGCTCACCCCGCGGTGGCAGGCGCAGAAGGTGGCCGACGCGATCCCGGGCGCCCGCTTCGAGCTCGTGCCGGGACCCGGGTCGAGCCACTGCATGCACCTCGAGCGCCCCGAGGACCTCACGAAGATCCTCTCCGACTTCCTGGGGGACCACGCGATGGGGCGCTGATCGGTCGACGGCGATCTGCGCAGGCTCGACCCGAGTTCCGTGAATCAGTGTTTCGGGCCAGCAATTGTCGATTGCCGCGGAATCCTTTCTGCACGTGATGTGCAGTTGCGGCGTTGGCGCATCGAATAGTCGTGGCTACGATCGAGATCTGATCGCTGTTCGCCTGCGCAAAGGTTGTCGTCGAGCCGTGTGGAAATTGCTGAGGAATCGCGCCTACGCTCGATTGTTCACCGCGCAGCTGGTAGCGCTGGTCGGCACGGGCCTGGCGACGGTGGCGCTGGGCCTGCTGGCCTACGACCTGGCAGGGCCCGGTGCGGGAGCGGTGCTCGGCACGGCGCTGGCGGTCAAGATGGTCGCCTACGTGCTGGTGGCGCCGGTCGTCGGCGCGTGGGCGGACCGGGTGCCACGGCGGGCGCTGATGGTCGGGGCCGATCTCGTGCGGGCCGGCATCGTCGTCCTGCTGCCGTTCGTGACCGACATCTGGCAGGTGTACCTGCTGATCGCCGTCCTGCAGTCGGCCTCGGCCACCTTCACGCCGGTCTTCCAATCCGTCCTGCCGGACGTGCTGCCCGACGACGCCGACTACACCAGGGCGTTGTCGGCATCGCAGTTCGCGGTGGCCGCCGAGAACATCGTCAGCCCGCTGCTGGCCGCCGCCCTGCTCACCGCGATGACGTTCGGCACCTTGTTCCTCGGCACCGCGGCCGGATTCGCCGCGTCCGCGGCACTCGTGCTCACCGTCGCCGTTCCGCGCGCGACCCGCAGCGGACGCGGCCGTTTCCTCGACCGCCTCTCGGTCGGTCTGCGGGTGTTCGCCGCCGTCCCGGCGTTGCGCGCGATCGTCGCCCTCGATCTCGTCGTCGCGTCGGCGGGGGCGATCACCCTGGTGAGCACCGTCAACGTGGCGCGGGACCTGCTGGGCGGGGACGCGTCCGCGGTCGCGTCGCTGCTGGCGATCTCCGGCGCCGGCACCGCGGCGGCCGCCGTGCTGGCTCCGCGGCTGCTGCGGTCCTTCCCCGAACGCACCGTGATGATCGGCGGCTCTGCCCTGGCCACCGGCGCCACGGCCGGCGCGATCGGGGTGGCGCTGGCCCCCGGCTGGCCGCTGGCGGCCGTCGTCTGGGCGAGCATCGGACTCGGTACCGGGCTCACGCTGATGCCGATCGGTCGCGTCATCCGGCGGGTGGGAGCACGCCAGGACCGCCCGGCCGTGTTCGCCGCGCAGTTCTCGCTGTCGCACCTGTGCTGGTTGCTGACCTACCCCGTCGCCGGCATCCTCGGCACGACCATCGGCTTCGCCGGCACGTGGACCGTGCTCCTGGTCCTCGCCGCCGGTGCGGCCGGCGCGGCGATCCTGATCTGGCCGCGCCCGTTCAGCCCTGTCGAGCCGTCAACGGTGGGCGCGGTAGGACGTCGTGCCCAGCCGGTTGCCGCGGGGACGCGCCGTCACCTCGCGTAGGCCGGCGCGAGTCATGAGGTCGGGGATCGCGTCGGCGCCGTTGGCGGCGATGCGCCGGTTGCGGCGACCGAGCCAGGCGTGGAGGCCGTGCCCGTGCCCGACGAAGTCGACCAGGTGGAGCTGCCCGCCGGGTCGCAGGACGCGGCGGACCTCCGCGAGCACGCGTTCGCGGTCCGTGCCGTCGACGTGATGGAACATCAGCGAGGAGACGACGCGGTCCATGCTGGCGTCCGGGTAGGGGAGCTGGGTGGCGCTGCCCTCGTCCCACTGCACGGTGGCACCGCGGCGCCGGGCCTTCGCCCGCGCGATGGTCAGCGCGCGGGGATCGGGATCGAGGCCGCATACGTGCGCGTCCGGGAAGCGCTCGGCGATCTGCAGCGCGAGGTTGCCGGTGCCGCAGCCGATCTCCAGCACCTGCTGGCCCGCGGCGATCTCGGCGGCGTCGACGAGGTCGCGGTGCAGCGACCGCACGCCGAGCAGCGTGGTGAGCGGGTCGTACAGCCGCAGCAGCCGGTCGCTGCCCATCGCGGGCACGTACGAATGCGGGTTCCGGGCCATGAGTGGTCCCCCATGTGACGATGTGTCGATGACGGGATCCATCGTCGAGCGTCGCTGAGCTGCCGGGTTGGACGTGATGTGGCGGAAGTAGCACATTCTTCGGTCGGCCCGGTCGCTGCGGGGCGGATCCGCTGGGACGCGGCCGGGGTGCCGGTGTACGGCTATCAGCGGGCGCCCGGCGTGCCACCGGTCAGCGTGCTGCGCACGCACGATCCGGCCGCAGGGCTGCGCCGCCACCGGCACGCCCACGACTTCGTCGTCGTGGCGCTGATCGAGACCGGGTCCGGTGTCGTCCGTGTGGACGGGCGGGAGATGGCCCTCGGTCCGGGGGACCTGATCGTCGTCGGCCCCGGCCAGCCGGTCGATCCGGGCCCGTTGGTGGCCGGGACGGTCGGGGGTCGGGTCGTCAGCTTCCCGGCGGACGTGATCACCACCCGATCCGCCCGGGAGCTCGCCGAACGGTCCGCTCCGATCAAGGCGACAGTGCCGGCGGGGCAGCGTGCTGCCGTCCTGGACCGGTTCGGCGACATCGAGCGGGAACTGGAAGAACGTACGGACGGGTGGAGCGACGCCGTGGTCGCCCTCCTGACCCTGCTCCTGATCGACGTGTCGCGCATCGCCGCGGTCGACCCGAACGGTCCGACCAGGCAGGACGACACGCTGCTCGCGTCCGTGTTCACGGTCATCGATCAGGAGTACGGGCAGTCCGTCTCTCTGGCCGGGATCGCGGCACGCGTGGGTCTCAGCGCCGGGCACCTGACCACGGTCGTGCGCCGACGGACGGGCCGGACCGTGCAGGGCTGGATCACGGAGCGTCGGATGAGCGAGGCACGGCGCCTGCTCGTCGAGACCGACCTGCCCGTGCACCAGATCGGGCAGCGGGTCGGCATCCCCGATGCGAGCTACTTCGTCCGCCGCTTCCGCCGGGCACACGGCGTCACTCCGGGGCAGTGGCGCCGGGCCGGCATGGTCAACGTGCGGCGGCCCGACGGCCCGTCCTCGCACTGAGCCGACGCGGAGCCGTCACAGCGGGAAGGCGAAGAGGCTGACGGGTGTGGCCGTCACGACGAGCGCGGCCGACACCGCGATCGTGGTGACGAGTGCGCCGGAGCGCCGGCGCGGTGTCGGGCGGTCGAGCCGGTCGATGCGGTGGTCGAGCGCAGTGGTTGCGGCCGCGAGCGTGTCGGGGGGAGCGGCCGACAGCACGCCGTGCTGACGCATCGAGCGCAGCGCGGACAGGAGCGGGCCGCTGCCGACCTGGCGGGCGGCGTGGTCGTCGGCGCACAGCTCCACGAGCAGGTCCATCCGCGTCGCCATCGCGGCGACGGGGCGGATCCGCAAGGCGCGGTGCAAGGCGTGGAACGGTGCGAGCGCGACGTGGTGGCGGTAGCGGGCGTGCGCCTGCTCGTGCGCGAGGACGGCGGTCAGCTCGTCGGGGGTGAGGGCGTGCAGCGCGCCCCTGCTGATGACGACGCACCCGCTCCGCCCTGGCAGGTAGTAGGCGGTGACCGCCGGGTGCTCGAGCACCCGGACACCGCGGTCGATGTCGTGGGAGGCGACGAGGCGCAGCAACTGCCGGTGGCGGGATCGTCGGCGGTGGCACTGCCACGAGCTCGCGGCCTGGATCGCGGCCAGTGCGGTGACCACGACGAGGCCGGCCCCGACGGCGAACAGCTGCCCGACCGTGGGCAGGCGTGCGTCAGGAGTGGCCAGATCGGCGGCGAGCGCGGCGAGACCGGGAACGATCCCGCGCGCGTAGGACTGGAGCCCGCCGGCGAGCAGCAACCCGACGACGGACAGCGCGATCGTCAGCGTGCCGGCCTGCCACAGCAGGATCGACGTCCGCGGTGCGCGCAGGCTCGACGAGGATCGGGTGAGCGCCACGACGGCGAGGACGCCGAGCAGCAGCGTGGCGGCGTGGTGCCCGAGGTAGATCACGGTTGCCCGTCCGCGCCCGAGGAATCACCGTCGGCCCGGTCGAGGGCGGCACGCAGGATCGCCGCGTCGGTGTCGCTGACCGTGTGGGCGAACCGGACCAGCGCGCCGTCCCGATCGGCGGTGCGGTCCAGCGCGGCGAGCATCAGCTCGGCCACGTAGGAGTCGCGGGATCCGGCCGCGGTGTAGTGCCACGACCGATCGACCTGCACCCTGGTGACGACTCCCTTGCGGGTGAGCCGCTCGAGCACCGTCTTGATCGTCGTGTAGGCGATGTCGGGATCGCCGAGAGCCACGAGCACCGCGCGCACCGCCACCGGAGCGGACTGCCGCCACAGCACGTTCATCACGTCCTGCTCCAGCTCGCCGCGGCCCCGGCTCACCCCCGCCTCCTTCGCCGTCCCGGACGGGACCGGCTCATCCACGGGCCAGTCTCGCATCCGGCCCCGCCGGCCTGAGCGCGGCCGAGACCGCCACCGCTGCGGCCGCCAGCGCCCCGGCCGTTGCCGCGATCCAGGCCGGGGCCGTCGTCGCGACGTCGAAGCCGGCGCCGACCAGCACCGGGCCGATCACGCGTGCGGCCGCCGCGCCGGCCTGCGCCCGCCCCAGCGCGCGACCCCGCCGGGTCGCCGTCGTGCGCGAGATCAGCGTGGTGCACGCGGTGGCGAACATGCCGTGGCTCGCGGCGACGACCGCTACGAGCAGGACGAAGGTGGCGGATCCCGTCGCAGGCAGGGCCGTCAGGCCGCCGGCCATGACCACCGCTGCGGCTGCCGCGACCCGTCGCTCGCCCCATCGCCGCGCGGCCACCACGACGGGCCGGGCCTGCACCAGCGTCATGGCCAGACCGGCGGCCGCGAGGACGGCGCCCACGAAGCCGGGGCCGGCGGCGAACCACGCATCGGCCAGCAACCCGACGCCCGATTCGAGACCGACGAGCGCGAGCATCCCCGCGGCGACGGCGACCAGGAGCGGCCACCTGCCGACCGCGCGCTGCTCGCCGTCATCGGCTTGCTGGGCGGATCCGGTGCCCGATCGTGGGATGGTCGCCCACGCGAGCGCGAAGGCCACTGCGGCGAGGCCGGCCCCGCCGGCCGCGACCGCGGAGAACCCGGCATCGGCCAGCAGCGCACCCAGCAGCGGCCCGATGGTGAACGCGGCGCCCACCGCCATCCCCAGCCGGCCCATCGCCGCAACCCGGCGGTCCGCCGTCGTCAGGTCGGCGGCCAGCGCGTGCGCCACTCCGATGCTGCCACCGCACGCGCCGGCGAGCAGCCGAGCGGCCACCAGCCACCCGACCGACGGGGCGAGCGCCATCGCCGCCAGCGACAGGCACGAGCCGGCCAGGCTCAGCAACAGCAGCGGACGGCGCCCCACACGGTCCGACCAGCTTCCCCACAGGGACGCGGCGACGAGCTGCGCCAGCGAGAAGCTCGCCAGCACCGCACCCAGGCCCATACCGCCCCCGCCGAGGTCGAGGACGTGGAACGGCAGCGCCGGGAGCATCAACGTGAGGCCGAGGAGATCGACCAGCACGACGATCTGCAGACCCCGAATCGGATCCTGACGACCTCTGCTACGTTTCGTCACACTACGAGTTGTAGCAGAACGCGGAGGAGGCTCTCGATGCTCGGAGACGACCTGACGGCGATGTACGGCGACTGGTGCTACTTCGCTGCGGCGGCCGCGTACGTCGTCGCGATGCTCGTGCACGCCGCCGAGTTCGTGCTCGCCGGTCGGGTGCGGGTCGGCGCCTCGCGCGGTGTCGTCGCAGCAGCGGTCGGCACGCCCGCGCCCGTCCTCGTCGACGGTCCCGAGGCTGCGACGAGCCGCCGCCCGAGCGGTCCCGCGCTCGCCCGGATGGCCGTCTCCGTGACCGTCGCGGGAGTCGGACTCCACGCCCTGTCGATCGCCCTGCGCGCCATCGCGACGGGCCGGTGGCCACTGGGCAACATGTACGAGTTCACTGCCGCGGTCAGCCTCACGATGATGATCGTGTGGCTCGTCCGGCTGCACCGTCAGCCGCAGCTCAGCACGATCGGCGTGTTCGTGCTGGCGCCCGTACTGGTGCTCGTCTTCCTCGGCGGCACCGCACTGCACGTCGCGGCCGGACCGGTCATGCCGGCACTGCGGTCGCCATGGCTGGCCGTCCACGTCACGACCGTCGCGCTCTCGTCGGGAGCGCTCCTCGTGGCCGGGCTGGCGTCAGCAGCCTTCGTCGCGGCGCAGGCGGGCCGGGCCCGCGGGATCCCCGCCGTCGACATCGACCGGCTGGCCTACCGGCTCACCGCGGCCGCCTTCCCGATCTTCACCTTCGCCATCGTCGCCGGCGCGATCTGGGCGGAGTCGGCCTGGGGGCGGTTCTGGGGATGGGACCCCAAGGAGACCGTCGCGTTCATCTCCTGGGTCTGCTACGCCGCCTACCTGCACGCCCGCGCGACAGCGGGCTGGCGCACCCGGCGCGCGGCGTGGATCAACATCGCCGCCTGCGCGACGGTGGTCCTCAACCTGTTCTTCGTCAACCTCGTCGTGGCCGGACTGCATTCCTACGCGGGCTACTGACCAGACGTCGCCGTCACCGCAGCTCGTCGGTGGACGCGGCGAAGTGGTCAACGGTGCCGTCCAGCGCCCGGAGGTAGCGATCGAGCACCGTGGAGTCGACGTTCTCGATGCTGTCGCACGCCTGGTGGTAGCAGCGGTCGTAGGCCTGCCCGGCCTGGCCGCCCCAGGCTGCGGCCTGCTCGTCCTTCTTGCGCCTCTTGTCGCCGTTCTCGGCGCCGCCGACCGGGATGCCGGCCTCGATGAAGGGCGATTCGTCGTCACCGACGAACTCGATGACCTCCGGCCGCACGCCGGTCTTCCCCAGCTGCTCGGCGAGCACCTGCCCGATGGTGGCGGAGCCGGGCGGACCGGCGGTCTCCGCATCGTCGCCCTGTCCGCCCTGCACGAAGTAGCCGGCGTTCGGTGAGGCGATCATGTCGACGTTCAGGTACAGCTTGATCTTCGTGAGCTGGTCGGCGGGAAGGCCCTTCAGGTAGGCGGCCGAGCCCTGTGCGCCGGTCTCCTCGTGGCCGAAGAACGCGAAGCGCACCATGTTCTTCACCTGCGGCTCGGCACCGAGCCGCTTGGCGATCTCGAGCACCGCCGCCACCCCGGACCCGTTGTCGACGATGCCCGGTCCCTCGGGCACCGAGTCCAGGTGGGCACCGATCATGACCACGCGGTTGGCGTCCCCGGTTCGGGTTGCAGCGATGACGTTGCGGCCCTTTCCGGACCCGCCGTCGTCCGCCGACACCTCGTAGGCGGGGGTGCTCGCGTCGAAGCCGGCACCGCGCAGCACGCCGACCACGTAGTCGACACTGGCGTCGTAACCGGAGGTGCCGGCGGCCCGGTTGCCGCCGTGCTCGTCGGCGATCTTCTGCAGCGCCCGCAGATGGGCCGTCACCGCGGTGTCGGCCAAGGTGCCCGACCGGGGTGACGCAGGCGACCCCTCCGTCGCAGTCGAGGGTGCCGTCGCCGGTTCCGATGCACAGGCCGAGACCGCGAGCACGACCGACAGTCCCGCCGATGCGAGTCCGATCCGCCACCGCGCAGGCCTGGACATGGGAACGGCTCGCATCATCGCTCCAGCGTGACAGCCGTTCATGAGGTGATGTGCATCACGAGGTAAGGCGCGGGCAAAAACTCGGCGCCGTGCCTGTGAGCACGGCCTCCAACCAGTGGACCCAGTTCGAGTCGCGCGGGGCAGCCGGTGCGGCTGCCCCGCTCGCACCTCTCAGCCCGACCCGACCGCACCGCTGGACGTGACGGCCGGTAGCCGCAGCCGCTCGACGAGGAGCTCGAGCGCAGCGGTGACGGCGGCGGCGCAGACCTCGGCCGGATCGCCGTCGAAGTGTCGGTGCACCGGTTCGCTGCCCGCGTCGGAGCCGTCCACGACGGCCAGGAAGACGGTGCCCGGCTCCTGCCCGGACTGCGGTTCCGGGCCGCCGGCGCCGGTCACTGCCAAGACCAGGTCGGCGGCGAAGAGGGTGCGTGCCCCGGTGCCCATCGCGTGCGCCGCCTCGGCGCTCACCACCGGGCCGTCCGGCACATCGAGGACCGCGTGCTTGACCTCGCTCGAGTAGGCGACCAGGCCGCCGCGGAACCACTCGGACGACGACTCCGCGGCAGCCAGCGCGGCACAGACTGCTCCGCCGGTCAACGACTCGGCCACGCCCACCGTCCGGCTGGTGGAGCGGGCCAGGCCGGAGATCTCGGAGGCGATGCGGGCGTTCTCCTCGTCATGGCTCACGACGTCCGGTTACCCCCGCGCAGCGGTGGCAATCCTGCAGTGGGGCTCCGGAAAGTGAACGGCGTTTCGATCCACTGTGGTCGGGAAAGCAGTGGATGTGCCGAACCGGAGGAGAGCCGTGACGCTCGTCGCGGTCTCGGTGGTGGCAGCGGTGTCCGTCACCGCCTGCGGGTCCACGCAGGAGCCGCAGGTGCGGGCGGCTGCCGCCGACTTCTCGTCCGCGGTCGCGGCAGGAAACGGGGCTGCGGTATGCGCGGAGCTGACGTCGGAGGCGCGGCGCCGTGTCGAGTCCTTCGGGCGCGACTGCGCGGCGACGGTGGCGCAGCTGCCGGCGCCGGGGCAGGTCCGGGCCGTCGAGGTGTGGGGGGACAGCGCCCAGGTCCGGTTCGACGCCGACGTCGTGTTCCTTGCGCTGTTCGAGGACCGGTGGCTCGTGCGCGCCGCGGGCTGCCGGCCCCGTCCCGGCGTGCCCTACGACTGCATGGTGGAGGGCTGAGGGATGCGCACCACGTTCGTGGCGACCTTGTTGGTCATCGCGGTCGGGCTCGGCTACGTCGTCGTGCTCGGCCTGCTGCAGCGGTGAGGGGGCGGCAGGTGCGACGGATCCTCCACGACAACGGGCTCTGGTCGTTCTTCGCGCTGCTGTTCGTGCTGGCCGTGGCGGGTCAGGCGATCGCCGGGCTCGCCGACCAGAACCACCAGCAGCTCGCGGACGGCGTCGCGGTGACGACGTTGGGGGACTACCTGACCTCGTCGGACTTCGCCACCGACGTCGCGGAGAACTGGCAGTCGGAGTACCTGCAGTTCTTCCTCTACATCTTCATGACGGTCTGGCTGGTGCAGCGCGGCTCGCCCGAGTCGAAGAAGGTCGACGAGGCGGGGTTGGAGTCGGAGCGCGACCAGCAGATCGGTCGGTACGCCACCGCCGACTCGCCGCGGCTCGCCAAGGCCTCCGGCGGCCTGCAGTGGCTGTTCTCCAACTCGTTGGGCCTGGTGATGGGCGCGATCTTCGTGGGGTCCTGGCTGGCCCAGTCGATCGCCGGTCTGTCGGCCTACAACGACCAGCTGCTGCTGCAGTTGGAGGATCCCGTCGGCTGGTGGGGCTACGTCTGCTCGGCCGACTTCTGGAACCGGACGCTGCAGAACTGGCAGTCGGAGTTCCTCGCCATCGCCTCCATGGTGGCGCTGTCGATCTACCTGCGCCAGCGCGGTTCTCCCGAGTCGAAGCCGGTCGGCACCCCGCACGAGGCGACGGGCATCGAGAGCTGACGAGTCGTGACTGGAAGCCGGTCGACGGGGTACGTGACGAGTTCCCCACGACGGGTTCCCTACGACGAAGGAGCACGCGCATGCGAGCGGTGACCTGGCACGGGCGGCGCGACGTACGGGTGGACACGGTGCCCGACCCGACGATCGAAGATCCGACCGATGTCGTCGTCCGGATCACCTCGTCCGGGATCTGCGGCTCGGACCTGCACCTCTACGAGGTGCTCGGGCCGTTCCTCGACCCCGGCGACATCCTCGGCCACGAACCGATGGGCATCGTGGAGGAGGTGGGCTCCGAGGTCACCGAGGTCGCGGTCGGTGACCGGGTGGTCGTTCCGTTCAACGTCTCGTGCGGCACCTGCTTCATGTGCTCGACGGGCCTGCACTCGCAGTGCGAGACGACGCAGGTGCACGAGCACGGCAGCGGCGCGTCGCTGTTCGGGTACACCAAGCTCTACGGGCAGGTGCCCGGCGGGCAGGCGGAGTTCCTGCGGGTGCCGTTCGGCAACACGCTGCCGATCAAGGTGCCGGAGGGGCCGTCGGACGACCGGTTCGTCTACCTGTCCGACGTGCTGCCCACGGCGTGGCAGGCCGTCGAGTACGCCGACGTGCCGGCCGGGGGCAGCCTCGCGGTGCTCGGTCTGGGCCCGATCGGTGACATGGCCACCCGGGTGGCGCGGTACCGGGGCGTGGAGAAGGTGATCGGGATCGATCTCGTGCCCGAGCGGCTGGCGCGGGCCGCCGCGAACGGCGTCGAGACGATCGACCTGCGGTCGCACCGGAAGGACCTGGGCGACGTCGTGCGGGGCCTGACCGATGGTCGCGGCGCCGACGCGGTGATCGACGCCGTCGGGATGGAGGCGCACGGATCGCCCGTGGGGAAGGTGGCGCACCAGCTCGCCGGGCTGCTCCCCGACGCGGTGGCCGCGCCGCTGATGAAGACCGCGGGCGTCGACCGGTTGGCCGCGCTGTACTCGGCGTTCGACATCGTCCGGCGCGGCGGCACGGTGTCGCTCTCGGGCGTCTACGGCGGGATGGCCGATCCGCTGCCGATGCTGATGATCTTCGACAAGCAGATCCAGCTGCGCATGGGCCAGGCCAACGTCCACCGGTGGGTGCCGGAGATCCTGCCGCTGCTGCTGGACGGTGACCCGCTCGGCGTCGACGACTTCGCCACCCACCGGGTGCCGCTCGATGCGGCACCGTCGGCGTACGCGCAGTTCCAGGCCAAGCAGGACGGCATGGTCAAGGTGCTCCTCCAGCCCGGTGCGGCTGCCTGATCCGTGCCGTCAGGCCCGCGCGTAGGCGAGTCGCCCGGATCGGGACGGGGAGTTGGCCCGTTCAGCAGCGCGAGTTGGCCGGCTCGACAGGGTGAGTCGGCCGGCTTCGCAGCTGGGATGGCCAACTCGCCCTGTCGGGTTGGCCAACTCGGGCTGTTGGGATGGCCAACTCGCCCTGTTGGGACGGCCAACTCGCGCAGCGCCCGTCCGGCGACGTGCGGGACTCGACCTGGCGGCATTCGCTGATGAACTGGGGGCACGATCCACTGAGGTGTGGGCGCCGATTCGGATCGGTGGGCGGCGGGTACGGCTCACGTATGGATCCCGAGTCCCGAGCGAAGCACGACGCCGACGCGTTGCGGCCCCAACAGGGAGCGGACACGGACACCGTCCGGGCGGCGCCACCCGGTTCGGTGCCCGAGACCCCGGAGGAGGGCGGCGACACGATGCCCGAGGTGCCAGGCGGCCCTCAGGTCGACGTGCCCGCCGCCCAGGGCCACCTCCCTCCGCGCGACACCGAGGTCGCGGAGTGACACCTGCGTCGTCGTGTCCGGCGCGTCGCCGCTGACCGCGAGATGCAGACGTTCCTGCCCTCGCCCGACTTCGCGGCGAGCGCCGCCCTGCTGGACCGCAGGCGGCTGGGCAAGCAGCGCGTCGAGGCCCTGCAGGTGCTCCGCGCCCTGATCCGACCCGGCTTCGGCTGGCAGCACCATCCGGCCGTGGCGATGTGGCGGGGCCATCCCGAGGCGGTAGCCGCCTACGGGCTGGTGATGTGCGCGCAGTGGCGCGCACGGGGCGGTGCCGACACGGTCGCCACGACGATCGTGGCCGATCTGGCGGCCGCCGGTCTCGAGCCGCCCCGCACGCAGGCCGAGCTGGCCGCGGCCGGCCTGCTGCCCGACTGGTTGGGTGACGACCGGGTGCATCGCAGCCATCGGGCCGCACTCGTGGCGAAGGACCCGGCGCACTACGGCCCGCTGTTCCCGGACGAGCCGGTGCGCACCGGTACCGCCTACCACTGGCCGCGCTCGGATAGGGCCGGTTGACGCAGGTGTGAACCTCGGCGAACGGGGGACTCCCACGTCATGTCGACCATGCTGCTCGTCCGCCCGCCCGGGGTGTACCGGGCCCAGAGCGACTCCGGGCTCGTGGCCGAGGTCATGCACCGCAGCGGCGCCGCCGCGGGACGCGACGTGCTCGATCTCTGCACCGGCAGCGGGGCGGTCGCGCTGGTGGCCCACCGTGCCGGCGCCCGGTCCGTGACCGCGGTCGACCTGTCGCGGCGTTCGGTGGCCGCCGCGCGGTTCAACGCGCGGATGCACGGCGCCCCGCTCACCGTCCTGCAGGGTGACCTGTTCGCGCCGGTGGCGGAACGGCGGTTCGGGCTCATCGTCGCCAACCCGCCGTACGTCCCGGCGGCCGCGCAACGACTGCCGCGCCACACGCGCGGTCGCAGCTGGGACGCCGGTACGGACGGGCGCGCGGTGCTCGACCGGATCTGCGCGGGCGCCGCTGCCGTCCTGGAACCGGACGGCGAGCTGCTGCTGGTGCAGTCGGCGCTGAGCGGGGTCGGAGCCACGCTCGACGCGCTGGACGACGGCGGGCTCGCCGGCACCGTGCTGGCCACCGCCGACATCCCGTTCGGGCCGGTCCTGCGCAGCCGGGCGGCGCTGCTCGCCGCCCGCCGCCTGATCGAGCCGGGCCAACGCACCGAGGAGATCGTCGTGGTGGGGGCCCGGCATGCCGGCTGAGCAGGAGCCGCGCCGGGTCCTGGTCACCGAGGAGGGGCCGGTGCTGGTGTCGGGGCCCGTCGAGATCGAGCTGCCCGACGGGACGGTGGTGCGGTCCGACCGCGCCGTCACAGCCCTGTGCACCTGCCGGCGCAGCCGCCGCCAGCCGTTCTGCGACACGAGCCACCGACGCAAGGAGCGCCGCCGTGCCTGATCTGCCCCGTCCGCGCGGCCCGCTCTCCGCCGCGGTGCTCGCGCACCTGCGCGACGGGCCGGCCGCGACCCCCGTTCTGAACGCCGCCGACCCCTACGGCGCTGATCCCTATGGCGACGACCTCCAGCTCGCCCTTTACTGCTGCTACGAGCTGCACTACCGCGGATTCGACGGGGTCTCCGACGACCGGGAGTGGGACCCGGCGCTGCTCGCGGTGCGGTGGGCGATGGAGCAGCGGTTCCTGGCGCAGCTGCGGGCCGACGTCGCGCCCGGCTCCGACGTCGGCGCCGAGCTGGAGGGCCTGCTCGTCGAGTCGCCGGACGACCGCGGGGTGTCCCATCACCTCCGCGACGAGGGCACGGTCGCGCAGCTGCGCGAGTACGTCTGCCACCGGTCCCTGTACCACCTGAAGGAGGCCGATCCGCAGGCCTTCGTCATCCCTCGGCTGGACGGCGCGGCCAAGGCCGGGCTCGTCACCGTCGAGCACGACGAGTACGGCGCCGGCCGCCCCGAGCGGATGCACGCGCGCCTGTTCGCCGAGCTGATGGTCGCGCTGGACCTCGACCCGACCTACGGTCGCTACCTCGACCTCGCGCCGGCCGAGACCCTCGCCGAGGTCAACCTCATGTCGCTGTGCGGGCTGCGCAGGGGGCTGCGCGGCGCGCTGATCGGGCAGTTCGCGACGGTCGAGCTGACGTCCTCACCCGGCTCCGACCGGCTGGTGCGCGGGATGCGCAGGCTCGGCCTGCCCGATGCGGCGGTCGCGTTCTACGCCGAGCACGTCGAGGCCGACGCCGTGCACGAGCAGCTCGTGCGCCGGCAGGTGATCGATCCGCTGCTGGCGGCCGAGCCCGCGCTGGGTGCCGACGTCGTGTTCGGGATCCGGGCCTCGACCCTGCTGGCCGACCGGTTCGGGCAGCGGCTGCTGAGCAGCTGGGCGGCGGGGGAGTCGACGCTGCACGCACCTGGATCCGATCACCCGGCCGCTCGGGACGGCAGGGGAGCGGGCGTCGTGACGGTGAAGCGGGTCGTCGCCGGTGCCGTCGGATCGAACCGGTAGACGAGCCCGCTGCGCACCAGCGCGGCCAGCGCGGCTGCGGCGACGCAGACGCAGCCGCCCACGCGGAGGATCGTCGCGGGCGTCATCGCGGGTCCGCCGTGCGCCACGCGAGGAACACCCCGTACCGCCACTGCTGGTCGATCCAGCGCGCCGACGCGGTGAACCCGTGCCCGGCGATCTCCCGTTCCAGCTGCTCGAGGTCGAACTTCGCGGAGTAGCCGACGTTGACCACGTCGCCCCGGCGCAGGTCGAGGCGGATGCCTGCGACGTCGGCGCGATGGTCCTCGGTCACGTGCAGCAGGCCTTCGACCATGCCGGTGGACTCCACGTAGTGGGCGCGCGGGACGAAGCGGTCGACGACGAAGTCGGCGCCGAATCGCCGGTTGAGGTGGGTGAGGTGGTTGCGTCGGAAGCGCGCGAACGCCGTGTGCCCGGCGGGATCGTTGTAGCAGGCCTCGAACACGTGGGCGGGCTTGTGCAGGTCCGCGGAGTACAGGAACCCGTCGCCGGGGCGCAGGGTCGCGCCGATGTCGGACAGCAGCCCGGATCGCTCGTCCGGCGTCATGTTGCCCAGGCTCGAACCGAGGAAGCCGACGATCATCCGCTCCGCGCGCGGCCGGGTGCGCAACCAGGCCAGTGCCGCGTCGTAGCGACCCCACAAGGGCTGGACGGGCAGGTGCGGGACCGCGGACCGGGCCGCCGCGGCGGCGACGTCGAGCATCTCCCTGCTGACGTCCACGGGCAGGTACGCGGCGGGCCGGGCGTGAGAACCCGCGAGCAGGGCCCGCGTCTTCTTGCCGCTGCCGCAGCCGAGCTCGGCGAACCACGCCCCGTCCAGCACCGCCCCGATCTGCTCGGCACACCCGCGCAGCAGCTGCCACTCGACGCGCGTCAGGTAGTAGGAGGGCAGCCGGGTGATCTCCTCGAACAGTTCGGAGCCGCACTCGTCGTAGCCGAACACCGGCGGGATCCGGGGGACGGGTTCGCGGAGCGCGTCCAGCAGGGCGGACTCGTCGCGCCAGAACGCGGGGCCGCCGTCGACGGCGACGGTGTCGCCCGGCAGCACTCGTGTCGTCAAGGAAGCCTCCCGCTGGTCGACCGGCCCCCGCTCCGTACCCGACGCGGCCGTGGACAAACCGGCGCGCCGGGTGGCCGGGGCAGGCGCTGGGATTCACCTGACGCGCGAGCGGGTACGCGAGGGGGTATGACCGAGTTCTCGAAGGGCGACAGGGTCAGCTGGCGTTCGCACGGCGGCGAGGCCGTCGGCGAGGTCGAGGAGAAGATCACCTCGGACGTCGATGCCGCCGGCCGGACCGTCCGGGCGTCCGAGGACGATCCGCAGTACCTCGTGCGGAGCGAGAAGAGCGGTGGCGAGGCCGTGCACAAGCCGTCCGCGCTGCGCCGCGAGAACTAGCCGGGATCGGCAGTGCGCCCGATCGTGCGCAATGAGGTGGCCGCGGCGGCCGTGGACGCGCCGGGGCCGCACCTTGCGGTGCCCGCCGAGCGCCGCGAGCACCGCGAGCCCAGCGAGTTCGCCCGCGAGGAACCGCGGCTCCGCCGCCTGTCCGCCATGGCCGCCGACGACCCCGGGCGGGCGGCACTGCGGGACGAGCTCATCCTCGCGTTCCTGCCGCTGGGGGAACGCATCGCCGCCCGCTACGCGACCAGCATGCCCAGCTCCCGGGAAGATCTGCGGCAGGTCGCTTACGTCGGGGTGATCAACGCGGTCGACCGGTGGAACCCCGACCGCGCCGGCGGCGACGTACTGGGCTTCATCGTCCCCTCGGTGCGGGGCGAGGTCCTGCGTTACCTCCGCGACCGCACCTGGGCCGTCCGCGTCCCGCGTCGACTCAAAGAGCTCACCGTCGCCATCAACCGGGCCACCACCGCGTTGACCCACGAACTCGGTCGCGCCCCGCGACCCAGCGAGCTGG
This sequence comes from uncultured Actinomycetota bacterium, assembly GCA_963727745.1. Taxonomy (GTDB): domain Bacteria; phylum Actinomycetota; class Actinomycetes; order Mycobacteriales; family Pseudonocardiaceae; genus Pseudonocardia. Next base: position 219,736 of record CAVSHL010000008.1, on the reverse strand, counting down.
CCCGCCACCTCGGCACCGACGTCGAGGAGATCCTCGAAGCTCTGCAGGCCGAGGACAACCACCACGCCGCACCGCTGGACGCACCCCAGGGCGACGGCGAGCGGACCCTGGCCGACCGGCTCACCGAGTCCGACCCCGACATGGAGATCGTGGACGACGTCGTCACCCTGCGCCCACTGCTGGAGCGGCTGCCCGAGCGGGAACGACGCATCATCGAGCTGCGGTTCTTCCACGACCGCACCCAGACCCAGATCTCCCACGAGGTCGGCATCTCCCAGATGCACGTCTCGCGGCTGCTCGCCCGCACGCTCACTCGACTCCGGCACGCGATGCTCGACGACGAGGCGCCCGCGGAGGCGGACGGGGCGTAGGTATCCCGTTCATGATCGCGTTCAGATCACTGTTTCGGCCCTTCCCACCCAGGGCGGAAACAGTGACCTCGACGCGATCTTCGCCCGCCCGCCTCAGCTGCGGCGACCCGGGAGCAGTTCCTGCAGCTTCTCCTTCGCGCCCTGCATCATCAGGTGCAGTGCCGACGGGTCGCCGCCGACCACCGACTCCACCATCGACACGGCCTGGTCGAGCGTGGCGTGCGGCGGGATGGGCGGTACCTCGGGATCGCAGTGCACGTCGATCACCGTGGGGCCGTCGGCGGCGAGCGCCCCGTCCCATGCGGGGCCGAGCTCGTCGGGTGTGCGCACGGTGATCCCGCCGAGGCCGATGCTGCGGGCGAAGTCGGCGTAGGAGACGTCGGGCAGGTTCTGGGACTCCTCGAACTTGGGCGCCCCGCCCATCGCGCGCAGCTCCCAGGTGACCTGGTTGAGGTCGTTGTTGTGCAGCACGCACACGATGAGCCGCGGATCGGTCCAGCGGTCGCGGTACCGGTTGATCGTGAGCAGCTCGGCGAGCCCGTTCATCTGCATCGCACCGTCGCCCATCAGCGCGATCGCGGGCCGGTCGGGATGGGCGAACTTGGCGCCGATCGCGTACGGGACCCCGGCACCCATCGTGGCCAACGTGCCCGACAGCGAGCCGCGGGCGTTGCCGCGCATCCGCAGCACCTTGGCGTACCAGTTGGCGACCGACCCGGAGTCGGCGGTGACGATCGCGTCGTCGGGCAGGCGCTGCGACAGCTCCCACACGATGCGCATCGGGTTGACGGGATCGGCGTCGACCATGCTCTGCCGCTCGACGGTCCGCCACCACGCGGCGACGTTCTCCTCGATCTTCTCCCGCCACGCGCGGTCGGTCCGCCCGACCAGCCGCGGCAGCAGGGCCGCCAGGGTGGCCTGCGCGTCGGCGACGATGTTGAGCTCGGTCGGGTAGCGCATCCCGATCATGGCGCCGTCGATGTCGATCTGGACGGCCCGGGCCTGGCCGAACTCGGGCAGGAACTGGCTGTAGGGGAAGTTCGAGCCGACGATGAGCAGGGTGTCGCAGTCGCGCATCAGCTCGTAGCTGGGCCGGGTGCCGAGCAGCCCGATCGAACCGGTGACGAACGGCAGGTCGTCGGAGAGCACGTCCTTGCCCAGCAGCGCCTTCGCGACGCCGGCGCCGAGCACGTCGGCCACCTGCTCGACCTCGGTGGCTGCGCCCCGCGCGCCCTGGCCGACGAGGATCGCGACCTTGGTGCCGGCGTTGAGGATGCTCGCCGCGTGGTCGATGTCGGTCGGATCGGGCATGAGCACCGGCGCCCGCAGGCCCGGGCGTGCTCGAGGGCACCTGCTTGAACGCGTGCGCCGGCGGCGTGTACTCCGCCGACTGCAGGTCGCTCGGGATGATCACCACTGTGGGCGCGCTGCGGGTGATCGCGGTGCGGAACGCCCGGTCGATCGCGTTGGGCAGCTGCTCGGGCACGTTCACCTCGACGAGGTACTCGCTCGCCACGTCCTTGAACAGCGCCTGCAGGTCCACCTCCTGCTGGTACGCGCCGCCCATCGCGCTGCGCTCGGTCTGCCCGACGATCGCCACGACCGGCACGTGGTCGAGCTTGGCGTCGTAGAGGCCGTTGAGCAGGTGGATCGCGCCGGGCCCCGAGGTGGCCATGCAGACCCCGGGCCGGCCGGCGAACTTCGCGTACCCGACGGCCTCGAACGCCGACATCTCCTCGTGGCGGGACTGGATGAAGCGCGGCCGGTCGTCGGCGGCGCCGAACGCGACGACGAGGCCGTTGATGCCGTCGCCGGGGTAGCCGAAGACCTGCTCGACGCCCCACTCGCGCAGCCTGGTCAGTACGTGGTCGCCGACGGTCTCGGTCATCACAGCCTCCCCAGGAAGTGATCGAGGGTGACGGGCAGGTCCCGTACCCGGACGCCGGTCGCGTGCCACGCGGCGTTGGCGACGGCGGCGGCGGTGCCGACGATGCCGATCTCGCCGATGCCCTTCGACCCCATCGCGTTGACGTGCGGATCGTCCTCGTCGATCCAGTGCGCCTGCAGGTCGGCGACGTCGAGGTTGGCGGGCACGTGGTAGCCGGCGAGGTCGTGGTTGACGACGTGCCCCGTGCGCGGGTCGAGGATCGAGTGCTCGTGCAGCGCCATGCCCAGGCCCATCGTCATGCCGCCGATGAACTGCGAGCGGGCCGTGCGCGGGTTGATGATGCGGCCCGCGGCGAACGTGCCGTGCAGCCGCGCCACGCGCACCTCGCCGGTGCCGGTGTGCACCCACACCTCGGCGAACTGGGCGCCGTAGGCGGACATGGCGTAGTCGTCCTCGGCGGCGTTGGCCTGCACCGACGCCTCGACCTCGTCGCCGTCGTGCGGGTCGGTGCCGAACTTGTCGCGGAACGCCCTGGCCGCCTCCACCAGCGCCGAACCCCAGGTCGTGGTGCCCGACGATCCGCCCGCCACCGACGCCGGGGGATGGTCGGTGTCGCCGATCAGCACGTCGACGTCGGCGACGTCGACGCCCAGCGCGTCGGCGGCGATCTGCGGCAGCACCGTCCAGGCGCCGGTGCCCAGGTCGGCCGCCCCGATGCGGGCGGTGTAGCGGCCGTCGGCGAAGGCCAGCGCGGCCGTGGAGAACGGCATGCGCATCGTCGGGTAGACCGAGGACGCGACACCTGTGCCGACCCACCACTCGCCGTCGCGGTCGTGCTCGCGGCGCAGCCGCGGCCGGTGCTCCCGGCCCGTCCAGCCGAACCGCTGCGCGCCCTCGCGCAGGCACGCCACGAGGTTGCGCGAGGAGAACGGCTTGCCGGTCTCCGGGTCGACGTCGGGTTCGTTGCGGACGCGCAGCTCGACCGGGTCCATGCCCAGCTCGGCGGCGAGCTCGTCGAGGGCCACCTCGGGCCCGAACATCCCGGGGCACTCGCCGGGCGCCCGCATCCACGACGGCACCGGCACGTCGAGCGCCGCGAGGCGGTGGGTGGTGCGCCGGTTCGGCGCGGCGTACATCGTCCGGGTCGGGACGCCCGTCTGCTCGGCGTACTCCTTGATCCGCGAGGTCAGCTCCACCACGTCGATCGCGATGCCCTGCAGCTGCCCGTCGCGCTCGGCGGCGAGCTGCACCGCCTGGATCGTGGGGGTGCGGTAGCCGGCGAGGGCGAACATCTGCTGACGGGTCAGCGCCAGCTTCACCGGTCGGCCGGGCACCGCGCGCGCCGCCATGGCCGCGGCGACGACGTGCGCGTGCGGCTCGCCCTTCGACCCGAAGCCGCCGCCGACGTACGGGCACACCACGTGCACGTCTTCGGGATCGAGCCCGAGGATCGGCGCCACGGTGGAGCGGACGGCGTGCACGCCCTGCGTGGAGTCCCACAGGGTGAGTCGCTGCCCGTCCCACAGCGCGGTGGTGGCGTGCGGCTCCATCGGGTTGTTGTGGTGCATCGGGGTCGTGTACGTCTGCTCGACGGTCGCCGGCGCCGCCGCCATCGCCGCGGCCATGTCGCCGTCGGCGGTGTCGGTCTCGTAGGTCGGGTTGACGGTGTCCGGGGCGTACAGATCGGTGCGGTCGGCGCTGAGCGTCGCGTCCGTGGGTTCTGCCGAGCAGCTCACCTCGACCAGCTCGGCGGCCTCGCGGGCCACCTCGTCGGTCTCGGCGAGCACCAGCGCCACGATCTGGCCGCGGAACCCGATGTCGTGGCCCTGCAGCACGGCCAGCTCGGCGTCCTTGTCCTCGTCGCCGGCATCGGCGTGGCGCTCGGCGTCGTCCGCGGTGATCACGGCGACCACGCCGTCGATGGCCCGCGCGGCAGTGGCGTCGACGGCATCGACGCGGCCGCGCGCGATGGTGCTCTGCACGAGCCGGCAGTACAGCGGGTCCTCGACGGGCGTCTCGTCGGCGTAGCCCGCGATGCCGCGGATCTTCGCGGCACCGTCGCGGCGGGGCAAGTCGCGGCCCATCGCGCGGGGCTCGAGCGTGGCGGTCACGGGGTGGCCTCCTCGGTCAGTGTCTGCAGGGCCGCGAGCAGGGTCTGCTCGGCGAGCGGCACCTTGAACGCGTTGCCGCCGTCGACACCGTCGAGGGGACGGGCGTCGGCGAGCTCGACCCGTGCGGCCTCCCGCACGGCGGTCGCGAACGCCGCAGGGTCGGCGACGGCCATCCCGGCAGTGCGGCCTCCGCGATGTCGGCCCGCCACGGCCGGTGCGCGATCCCGCCGAACGCGATCCGCACGTCCGCCAGCCGCCCGTCGACCACCTCGACGGCGGCCGCGACCGAGACCAGCGCGAACGCGTACGAGCGGCGGTCGCGCACCTTGCGGTAGGTCGACCGCGACCGCCACCGGCGCCGCCGGCAGGTCGATCGCCGTGATCAGCTCACCGTGCTCGAGCACGGTGTCGCGGTCGGGGCGGTCGCCGGGCAGCCGGTGCAGCTGCGCGAACGGCACGGTGCGCGCCCCGTCCGGGCCGAGCACCTGCACCTGCGCGTCCAGGATCGCCAGCGCCACCGCCATGTCCGACGGGTGCGTGGCGACGCAGTGCTCCGACGCGCCGAGGATCGCCATCTCCCGGGTGGCCCCGCCGATGGCGGAGCACCCGGAGCCGGGGGAGCGCTTGTTGCACGGCGTGGTGACGTCCTGGAAGTAGGCGCACCTGGTGCGCTGCAACGGGTTGCCGCCCGCCGTCGCCATGTTGCGCAGCTGCCCGGACGCGCCGGCGACCAGCGCCTGCGACAGCACCGGGTAGCGCTGCCGCACCCGCGGATCGGCGGCGAGATCGGAGTTGGGCACGGCGGCCCCGATGCGCAGGCCGCCGTCGAGCTCCGTGACCTCGGCGGAGGTCACGTCTCGCACGTCGACCAGCAGGCCCGGGCGCGCGAGGCCCAGCCGCAGGTGGTCGACGAGGTTCGTGCCGCCGGCGAGGAACGTGGCGTCGCCCCGACCCGCGACGGTGGCGACCGCGGCGGCCGGATCGGTGGGGTTGTCGTAGGCGAAGGGCCTCATCGCGCGGCCGCCCGCTCGGCGGCGGCCTGCGCGACCGCGGCCCGGATGCCCGGATAGGCCCCGCAGCGGCAGAGGTTGCCGCTCATGCGTTCGGCGATCTCGACGTCGTCCGGCGCGGGCGCGGCGCCGGCCGCGGTGACCGCGCTCGGCCAGCCCGCGTCCAGCTCGTCGAGCACGGCGACCGCGGAACACACCTGGCCGGGCGTGCAGTAGCCGCACTGGAAGGCGTCGTGCTCGGCGAAGGCCCGCTGCACCGGGTGCTCGGCGTCGGGCCCGTCGAGGCCGGCGGCGGTGGTCACCTCGGCGCCGTCGTGGGCGACGGCGAGCGTCAGGCACGCGAGGATGCGCCGCCCCCCGACGAGCACGGTGCACGCGCCGCACTGCCCGTGGTCACAACCCTTCTTCGGGCTGGTGTTGCCGATGCGCTGCCGGAGCGCGTCCAGCAGCGACGTCCGGGTGTCGATCGTGAGGTGGTGGGAGACGCCGTCGACCCGCAGCGTCAGCTCGGACTCCATGGACGTCTGCGTTCCCGTCCGGGCCGGGGCTCAACCACGGAGCAGATCAGCTGCCGCTCTCGCCCACGTCGGGCTGCTCCTCGTCGAGCCGGTCGCCCAGTGGCCGCGGCGTGCGCTGCTCCTCCGCGGTCGTCCCGTAGCTGTCGACGGCCGTCGGTCCGTCCGGCGGGTCCATCGCGCCTTCGAGCGGATCCTGCGCCAGGCTGTCCTCGTCGAGATCCTCCGCGCCGCTCAGCGCGGCCGCGTCCCGCTCCACGGGATCGGGCGGTCCGCTGTTCTGCGGGGGAGACACGGGATCAGGGGTCTCTGTCATGGGTGAACCTCCTTCGCCGGTGGCGGGGTGCGGCGGGTGCTCCCGCCGACCCGGACATGCTGCACCGATCTTCGACGAGCTGCCGATCGTGGTCAGCGGGCGACGGCGATGCACATCGCGACGCGGGTGCCGGTGTCGTCGGAGTCGACGTCGAGCGAATCGACCAGGGAGTGGATCAGGGCCAGGCCGTTGCCGCGGTCCTCGCCGGGCCGTCCGCCTCGCCAGCTGCCGAAGTCGGTGATCACGACGCGCAACGTCCGCGCGTCCGCGGTGTCGTCGACGGCGAGGTCGACGACGATCCGCCCGTTGCGGAGATCGCGATATGCGTGCTCGACGCTGTTGCTGACCGCCTCGCTGACCGCGAAGACCGGACCGGCGGTGTGGGGCTCCGGCCAGCGCATCGCGGCCAGCCAGGCCGTGACCGTCCGGCGGACCACTCCCACCAGGTGTGGGTCGGCGTCCACTGCGACGTGGAGGCGGTCGCTCATCGTCGTTGCCGTCCTCCGGTGCTACCGGAGGACGGTGGCACCCGTAGGTTTTGGTGCCACCGGTTGCCCGTTCACGGCCCCGGGCAAACGATCGACGGTCAGGCCGTGGTCCACGTGCTCGGGCCGTTCGGCCCCCACACCGACAGCACGAGCTGCACGACGGATGGCGGATCGACGACGACCAGCCGGCGGTGTGGCGCGAGCGCTGTCGCCAGCTCGTCGAACGCGGCGACGGCGCGGGCCTCGAGGAACCGGACGTGCCGGGTGTCGAGGTAGACGTCGCGGCCGGTGGCCGCTGCCGCGTGCAGTGCTGCGCGCAGTTCGTGGCGGCGGCTGAGGTCGAACTCGCCGGCGGCGACGACGGCCGTGACCGGCCCGCGGGTCACGACGGCGATCCCGTCCAGCGAGGTGCCGTCCGGGGTGGCGAGGTCGGCGGAGACATCGACGATCCAGCCGTGGACCCGCGGCCCGGAGGCGTCGGCGCAGGCGGCGATCGTCGTGAGGACCCTGGTCGCGCCGGCCGTCTGCACGAGCCGGGTGACCACCTGCGGGCGACCGGTTCGCCAGGCCGATTCCACCGCGGTATCGGTGCCCGGCGGTGACGCGGCGGAGATCCCCGGACAGCCCAGCAGCTCTACCGCTTCCGGCGAGAGCTGGACGACGTCCCACGGCGGCTCGGACGTGAAGGCGCCCGCCTGGTCGCGGTCCGTACGAGGGGTGACCATGTCCCTACCTCCCACCGGGTGCTTCGTCGTTCTCGCGCAGGTGGAGCGCGGAGGTTCGGCGCGCACCGAGGGTAGCTCCGCCGCGACGAGACGTGCAGGTCCGAGCAGGGGACACCGGTGCGGCGGCGACCGGGATCGTTCAGCAGGGCTCGTGCAGCTCCACCGCGCCGAGGTGCACGATCTCCGCCATCGTCGCGATGAGGCGGTTGGCGCCGTGCAGCCGCAGCCGCGTGCCCATCGTCTCCGCCCAGTCGCCGAGGATCATCAGCGCGCGGTGGTCGACGAAGTCGAGCTGCCGGACGTCGACGTCGATCGTCGGCAGACCGCGGCAGCCGCCGGTGATGGAGCGCAGCGCGCGCCGCAGCAGGTCGTGCGAGGTCAGATCGATGTCGCCGGCCAACGCGAAGGAGTGCGGCGGTTGGGCGAACAGCCGGAACGGCGGCCCGCCCGCCACCTGGGTGTGCGGGTGCAGGCACGACAGCTGCGCGCAGGCGTCCGGTCCGAGCTCGTTCTCGTCGAACGCGCACAGTGCCGTGAACGGCATCCGACTCATCACGGCGTCGACCAGGAACTCGGCCTGCGCGAACGCAGTCTGCTGGTTGTGAGTACCGGTGAGTGGGGTCGCATCGACGACGGCGCGGTAGCCCGCGTACCCCGAGTCGACGGCCTCCGCCGCGGCGGAGGCCAGGTCGGCCGCGGATGCGCGCGGTTCGACGCGGTCACCGCACATCGTGAAGAACTCCTCGGGTGGGCACGTGCCCCACCCGGCCGGGTCCGGTCCGACACCGCCGACGATGTGCTCGAGGTCGGCGGCCGGCACCACGAGCTGGACCCACTGCCCGGCGCGGACGCCGTCGACCGCGTACTCCATCGCCCGCGCCCGGAAATCTGCACGCGACCGGTAGATCCAGCCGACGTGCCCGACGGGCGTGAGTCCTCGTGCCGAGGAGACCACGGTGCTGACGCGCACGCGCACACGGTATCGCCTGCGCTCCGATCACACGATGGCACCAGGGGGTCACGTCCTGCACAGTTTCGTGCGAGCGGTTGACCGCGCCCGGTCGGGGTACTCAGTGCCGGCATGCAGGATCGATCGGGAGAGGACCTCATCGTGCCTGACGATGCGTCGGCGCCCGGCTACGTGAGTCGGATCGTGGTGGTGGGGGCCTCGGCCGGTGGGGTGGAGGCGTTGCGCGCCTTCGTCGGCGCACTTCCCGTGGGCCTGCGGGCGGCCGTCGTCGTCGTGCTGCACATCCCGCCCGACGCGCCGAGCGCGCTCGCCGCGATCCTCGGCCGGGCGGGGCCGCTCCCGGCGCGGAGCGTGGCGCACGGGGACCGGCTGGCCGCGGGGACCGTGTACGTCGCCCCGGCCGACCACCACGTGCTCGTGGTCGACGGCCACCTGCACCTGTCCCGCGGCCCACGGGAGAACGGGCACCGCCCGGCGCTGGACCCGCTCTTCCGCTCCGCGGCCGTCGAGTACGGGCCGTTCGCGATCGGGGTCGTGCTGTCGGGCAACCGCGATGACGGTGCTTCCGGGCTCGCAGTCATCGCGCGGCAGGGCGGAGCCACGTTCGTCCAGGATCCCGCCGAGGCGCTCTACTCCGGCATGCCCCGCAACGCCGTAACTGCAGTGCCGGGCACCCGCGTCCACCCGATCGACGAGCTCGGCGCCGCCGTCGGGAAGGAAGTGGAGATGCCCGGTTCGACACGGTCCCCTCCACCGGAGTTCGTGGTGGCCGAGGCCGAGATGACGGGGGCCGCATCGGCCGTCGAGGCGACGCCCGAGCTCGCCGCGGCGCAGCCGTCGGGCCTGTCCTGCCCGGACTGCGACGGCGTGCTCTTCCACATGCCGGGTGCGCCCCATCCGCGGTTCCGGTGCCGGGTCGGGCACGCCTGGTCACCCGGCAGCCTGGCCGCGGAGCAGGACAAGGGGATCGACACCGTCCTGTGGGCGGCGCTGCGGGCGCTGGAGGAGAAAGCTGCCCTGCAGCGGGAGCTGGCCACGGCCGCGGACGGAGCCGGCCGCCGGCACACAGCGCTGCGGCACCGCCGCTCCGCCGACGAGACCGCGGTCGAGGCGCACGTCCTGCGCCGGATACTGACCCGCGAGGTCATCGGCGACAGTGCCGACGAGGGAGCCGGCGACGGGGGCGGCAGCGGCCGCGACATCGGCTAGGCTCGTCCGGCGGACCTGGTCCGGGCTCGCGCGGGTCGAGCGGAGCACGTCCATGTCACAACCGGAACTCGCCTTCGAGAGTCTCCTGCAGCACGTCAAGAGCAGTCGCGGGTTCGACTTCACCGGGTACAAGCGGTCGAGCCTCCTGCGGCGGGTCGAGCGCCGGATGACGCAGATCGGCGTGGCGGACTACGCCGAGTACCAGGACCACCTCGAGGTCCACGCCGACGAGTTCACGGCGCTGTTCAACACCATCCTGATCAACGTGACCGGGTTCTTCCGCGACCTCGACGCGTGGGACCACCTGCGGTCGGAGGTGCTCCCCGCGCTGGTGGCCGGCAAGGGACCCACCGAACCCCTGCGGGTGTGGAGCGCGGGCTGCGCCAGCGGCGAGGAGGCCTACACGCTCGCCATCGTGCTCGCCGAGCTGCTGGGCACGGCCGAGTTCCGCGACCGCGTCAAGATCTACGCGACCGACGTCGACGAGGAGGCGCTGGCGCACGCCCGGCAGGGCAGCTACACCGATCGCGAGGTCCAGGGCGTTCCGCCGGAGCTGCTGGAGCGGTACTTCGACAAGCTGGGTGACCGCCACACCTTCCGCAAGGACCTGCGCCGGTCGGTGATCTTCGGGCGCAACGACCTCGTGCAGGACGCCCCCATCTCGCGCATCGACCTGCTGGTGTGCCGCAACACCCTCATGTACTTCACGGCCGAGACGCAGGCGCGGGTGCTCAGCCGCTTCCACTTCGCGCTCGCCGATCCCGGGGTGCTGTTCCTCGGCAAGGCGGAGATGCTGCTCAGCCACGGCGCGTTGTTCGTCCCGGTCGATCTGAAGCGGCGCACCTTCCGCAAGACCGTGCGCACCGATCCGCAGATCGCGACCCCCTTCGCCGACGCGCCGACGTCGGCCGCCCGCATCCCGATGACCGGCATCGACGCGTTGCGCGCGGAAGCGATGCTCGCCGCGCCGCTGGCTCAGGTGGTGCTCACCGAGGACGGGCTGATCGCCGCGGTGAACCGCCAGGCGGAGGTCACCTTCGGCCTCTCACCCCGCGACATCGGCCGCCCGTTCCGCGACCTGGAGCTGTCCTACCGCCCGCTGGAGCTGCGCCGCCACATCGAGAAGGCGCAGGACGAGCGGCGCACCGTGCGCGTCACCGAGATCAGCTACCACCGCGGCGTCGACGTCATCCATCTCGAGGTCCAGATCAGCCCGCTCACCGGGAGCGGGAACACCCTGCTGGGCGTCAGCCTGACCTTCGACGACATCACCGAGTTCCGGCGCCTGAAGGACGAGCTGGAGCAGACCAACCGCCAGCTCGAGACCGCCTACGAGGAGCTGCAGTCGACCAACGAGGAGCTCGAGACCACCAACGAGGAGCTGCACTCCACCGTCGAGGAGCTCGAGACCACCAACGAGGAGCTCCAGTCGACCAACGAGGAGCTCGAGACGATGAACGAGGAGCTCCAGTCCACCAACGACGAGCTCCAGTCGATCAACGACGAGCTGCAGGACCGCACCGGTGAGCTCGACCGCAGCAGCGCGTTCCTGGAGACGATCCTGACCAGCCTGCGCGCCGGGGTCGTCGTACTGGGCGCCGAACTGCACGTCCAGGTGTGGAACCAGCAGGCGGAAGAGCTGTGGGGCGTGCGGCGGGACGAGGCCGTCGGGCAGCACCTGCTCAACCTCGACATCGGCTTGCCGCTCGAGCAGGTCCGGCCGCTCGTCCGCGGCACGCTCGCCGGTGAGGACGGTCAGCGGACGATCACGTTGCCCGCGATCAACCGGCGGGGCCGCAGCATCGCCGTCCAGGTCGTGGCGAGCCCGCTCCGAGGTGACGGCGACAGCATCGTAGGCGCGATCCTGACGATGGAGGAGTCGCCGGCGTCGAGCTCCTAGTGCTCACGCACACCCTGGTGTGTTCACGCACACGTTCGACCGCAATGCCGGTTAGTTTAGGGCAGCGGCACGGGAGATGATCTTGACTCTGGGTGGGTCGGGATAGCGGGTCTGGCGATGATGCTTGCGCTTTTTGGGCATCTTGGTGGTTCGGAGTCGAGTGACGACGCGCGGGTAGCTTCGGTGGCGGCGTTGACCGAGGCGACGGTCAAGTATCTCGGCGGTGGTTTCGGCGATCCCGATGCGCAGTCGGTCAGGGGGAAAAACCCGCCTGGTTATCGACCTGGCGGCGTAGCACTCGGATTGTCCGCATGAACGAAATGCGGTCAGGGTCTTCTTCGGCGTCGTCTGCGGCTTCGCGCATGAAACTTCGGGCCGCGAAGTGGACGAGCAACAGCGCCCAGATCTCTTGGCGGACGAGTTCGGGTGTACGCGACCGAAGCAGCCGAGTGGGCGCCATCTGATGAACCTCGATCTCGTCGAGGGTGAGCTCGAACTCCCAACGTTCCTGATAGAGCGCAGCGAGTTCAACGGCCGTCGCAAATGTCGGGTCGAGGATGGTGGTCATCACCCGGATTCGTTCGGCATCGCCACTTCGGTTGGGTATCGTGTACTCAGCGACCCGCACCGGGATGCGCACCTCATCGGGGATGGGCTTCCGACGCCCTCCGCCGCCTTTGAGGTGACGCGGAACAAGTTCCGACAAATATGACCCGTCCGTATGCGTGGCCAGGACGGGAAGCTTCAGATCGTTCTTGATCCGCCACAGCAAGTGGGCACCGGTCGCCGCGGCCGCAGTCCACAGGTCGTAGCTGTAGAACCCCCGGTCGGCCAGCAGCAGCATGCCGCGCTCCAGCGACGGGAACAACTGGGACAGCAGCTCTCGCTCGTCGGAGTCGGCAGCCCCGTCGAACACGGCATCGACGATCGCATGCGTACCGCATTCGCCCAGACCGACCAACCGCAACTGTGGAAACGGACCCTTGTTGCGGCCGTGTCCGAACGCCTCGGAATTCGCTGGCGTCTTCGGCGCGTCCATCACGACACCGTCCACGGCCATGAGCCGTAATCCATGGAACCAGGCGCCCACCGTGCCTGGCCGGGCGATCGGCCGGGCGACCCGATCGAACAGCTCGGCCAACGGTGCTTCACCGATGCGTTGGCGCGCCTGGGTTACCGCACTGCTCGTCGGTACCTGCCAAGCATCTGTCCAGGTCCCGAGAAACCGCAGCCCGTTCACCAGGCGACGCAGAACCTCCTCGTACGGTTCCTGGCAGAACAGGCACAGCGCGAGCACCAGGTAAACGACAACACGGTCCGGCAGGATCCGGTTCCGTCGAATCACACCTTCCGGAGGACGTGCCGAGCTGGAAACAACCTCATCGACAAGATCTCGATCAAAGATGCGAGTCAGCACCCCGATGCTAATACCATCGGTGAACCTACGTCCGGGCGCGGTCGCTGACTCTGACACCCCATCAAAGTAATCACTGGACACTTTCTATTGGAGATGCCACGCCGATGTACGGCGCGATATCTTCGCGCCGATCCACCCAAACTCCAGCGGCAGCGAGTGCGGCCGGGGCCCAGCCGAGGCTCAGCGGCGCAGCCTCGCCGCGGGTGCCAAACTAACCGGCATTGCGTTCGACCGTGTGCGCGAGCACATGACGGTGTGCGTGAGCGGGGTCCGGCCTGGACTACTGCCGCCCGCGCATCGGCCTATTGCCGTTCGCGGTATCGAGCAGTGCCCAGACCGTCTTGCCGACGTCGTGGCTGCGCACTCCCCAGTGCTTGCTGAGGGCGCCGACGGTGCGCAGACCGTGCCGGTCCGAGGTGTCCGGCAGGACGGGCCGGACGGGTGACTCGTCGCGCACGCCGGTCCACAGCCCGTCCGCGTCGTGGCGCAGGGTCAGTCGTCCGGCGCTGGTGGTGTGCAGGACGCAGTTGCTGACCAGCTCGTTGACCACGAGCGTGGCGCGCTCGGCCACCGCGGCGTCGATCCCCCAGTCGATCCATGCCGACCCCGCGTACGCCCTGGCGATCGTGGGCGCGATGAGGCTCGCCGGCAGGTCGACCCAGCGCATGACCCGTGCCGGCCAGCCGGCCAGCAGCAGCCAAGCCTCGGCGCGGTCCACGGCGACGGGCACGTCGCGGTGGCGTCCTGACGCGCGCATGCCGTTGACCACCGGTCCCTCGACGCCGTACACGACCAGGCGGGCGGTGGGCCACCCACCGGCGCCCGAGAGCACGGTCGGGAAAACCGCGAGCTCGGCCGACGACGTGAGCTCCAGGCGGTTGACGTCCACGATCACCCGGCCGGTGTCGAGCAGCACCTTGGTCAACTGCCGCTTCAGCGATGTCGCCGTGCGGATCCCGAGTCGTCCCACGGCGGTCGCGACGGCGACACCTCCGTGCTGCTCGACCGAGAGGTCGAGATCATCGGCATGCACGGACGGACACCTCCCGTCGCCGGCGCCGGTGGTCGTACCAAGTGTCGCAGAGACGGCGCGATCAGGGCGTGACGGTGTTGGTGATCGCCGCGATGTCCGGCTCGCTCGCACCGTTCGCGCGCAGCCAGGCAGCGACGTCCTTGACGGACGTGTCGTCGGCGGACACGCGCGGGCCCGGTGTGCCGGGAGCCGGTCCGGCAGCCGTACGTGCGACGGTGCGCTGTGCGGTACCCATGCCGTTCACGTACCCGTCGACGTGGATGTCATGCGTCGGGTGTGCTCGGCTTCTGCCAGGTCAGCAGGTAGCGCCAGAAGACGAGCCGGCGCACCCGCGCGCCGGGCAGCACGGCGGCCGCCTGGTGCGCGACCTCCCGGTGGTCAGCGGCGGATCCAGCACGACGGGCATGGTCGAGCGGACGGCGTCCTCCGTGCGCCCGCCCAGCAGCCTGCGCACCAGGAACAGCGCGCCGAGCAGGCGGGCGCCGACTGCCGCGAGGATCTCGACCGGCAGTTCCCGACGCAGGTCCGGTCGAGGTAGGGCAACGGCGACGAGCACCCCGCCCGGCCGCAGCGCAGCCGCGAGGACCGTCAACGTGTCCTGCAGCGGCATGTGGTGCAGCGCCGTGATCGAGAAGATCGCGTCGTAGTCGGTGCTCGGCAACGGGTCGACCAGCACGTCCGCGAGGACGCAGTGCACGTTGTCGGGTGTGCGGCGCTTAGCCTCCTCGATCATCTCCGCGGAGCGGTCGACGGCGTCGACCTGGTGGGACCGCTGGGCGAGCCGGGCCGCGAACGCTCCGGTGCCACAACCGACGTCCAGCACCCGACGACAGTGCTTCGGCATCCGACGAAGCAGTAACGGCTGGTAGTAGGCGTTGTGGTCCCAGTCGAGCACGGGCCGAACCTATCCGGCGCTCGTCGAACCCGGTCGATCGGCGGACGTAGACTCCCGGCATGGTGGCCGAGACGCCCGCCGGGGGGTGGCGCTGGCCGGAGCTGCACGACGCGCAGCGCACCGTCCTGCTCGAGGTGTTGGTCCACGGCTCGCGGTCGCGGGCCGACCTCACCAGGCGCACCGGCCTCTCCCGCAGCAGCCTCTCCCGGCTGACCCGCGACCTGGCCGAGCTGGGTCTGGTGGTCGAGGGCAGGCCGTCGCAGCCGAACGGCCGCGGGCGCCCGTCGGAGGTCCTGCACCTCGTGCCGGACGCCGCGTTCTTCGTCGGGATCAAGTTGACCGGTGACGCGCTCTACGCCGTCGTCACCGATCTGCACGGGAAGGTCGTGCTGGCGCAGGACCACCGGCTGCCGTCGCGGCGGGTCGACGCCGTCGTGGAGCTGATCGGTGAGGTCGTGCTCGGGATGCGCCGGCGGTACTCGCGCATCGCCTCGGTCGGCGTGTGCCTGGCCGGTGACGTCCTCGCCGCCGGGGCGCGTTCGGTCGTCGTCGGATCGAACTTCCTGGGATGGGACGAGGTCGGGCTGGAGGAGCTGGTGGCAGCGGCGACCGGCCTGCCCGTGGCCATCTCCAACGACGTGCAGGCGCTCACCGTCGCGCACCACTGGTTCGGTGCCGGCGTCGGCTGCAGCTCGCTCGCGGTGATCTCCTTCGGCGCGGGCATCGGGGCCGGCCTGGTGGTCGGCGACCAGCTGGTCGGCGGTGCCCACGGGCATCCGGGCAAGGTGGGGCACCTGCGGGTGCGCGACGACGGCCCGATGTGCGACCGCGGCCACCACGGTTGCGTCGCCGCGTACGTGACGGTCCCGTCGGTGGTGAAGAACGCCGGAGCCCCCGATTTCGAGTCGGCACTGAAGCGGGCCGCGGCAGGGGAGGCGGCCGCCGCCCGCGCGGTCGGTGACGGGGCGTTCGCGCTCGGCGTCGTGATCGCGCACCTCGCCAACCTCGTCGACCCGGAGAAGGTCGTCGTCACGGGCGAGGGGTTGCGGATCGCGCACCTCGCGCCCGAGCAGGTGGATGCCGGGATCGCGGACCGGCTCGACCCGGCGTCGAGTCCCGTCGCGGTCGAGTCCCGGACGCTGCAGTTCGCCGACTACGCACGGGCAGCCGCGATCAGCGCGATCCGCCGGGCCATCTGAGTCCCTGACGGCAGGGGCCGGTCTTCCCGCGTGTCTTGACATTTTGTTTCGTCGTGGCACAAAATCTCGCCTGGCCGGAACGGCCCCTTGGTCACTACGAAGGAGTAGGCCCATGACACGTTCGTGGCGCGCTGCCGTTCTCGCCGCGCTCGCGGCCGGAGTCCTCGCTCTGTCCGCCTGCGCCGGCGCCCCCAGCTCGACTGGTCCGGTGACCCTCGAGTACTGGACGTGGGCCCCGAACATGGCGAAGGTCGCCGACGTCTGGAACAAGGCCCACCCCGACATCCAGGTCAGGGTCACCCAGGCCGCGGGCGCCGACGACATCGGCGCGAAGCTGCTGGCCGCGACGCGCGCGGGACAGGGCCCGGACATCGCCCAGGCCGAGTACCAGAAGCTGCCGAACTTCGTCGTCAGCGACGCCGGCCAGGACATCAGCGAGTACGTCGGCGCGTTCAAGGGCGAGTTCAGCGATGCCGCCTGGAACCTGGTCACGGTGGGCGGCAAGGTCTACGGCGTCCCGCAGGACACCGGGCCGATGATCTTCGTGTACCGCGCCGACCTGTTCGCGAAGTACGGGCTGGCGGTGCCGAAGACCTGGGACGAGTACGCGGCACTGGCCAAGAAGGTGCGCGAGGTCGCGCCGACGGCCTTCCTCGGCGGCTACCCCGACGACGGGGCGACCTTCGCCGCGTACGTGCAGCCGCTGGGGTCGCAGTGGTGGTCGACCGACGGGGAGAAGTGGAAGGTCGACATCAACAGCGCGAACTCGAAGCGGGTCGCGTCGTTCTGGCAGTCGCTCGTCGAGCAGGGTCTCGTCGACACGACCCACTTCTTCACCCCCGACTGGAACACGAAGATGAACGACGGGACGCTGCTGAGCTGGACCGCGGGCGCCTGGGCGCCCGGGGTCATGGCCTCGGTCGCGCCCGACACGGCCGGGAAGTGGGCGGCCGCGCCGATGCCGACGTGGGGCGGCGAGCAGACCGTCGGGTTGATGGGCGGCTCGTCGAGCATGGTCACCAAGACCTCGAAGCACCCGGCCGAGGCGGTGAAGTTCCTGGAGTGGCTCAACGGGTCGGCGGAGGGCTCGGGGCTGCTCGGCGGCACGGTCGGGCTGTTCCCCGCCTCGACGGCGGGCCAAGCAGCCCTCGCCTCGCTGCCGGTCCCGTCGCTGGTGAGCGGGCAACGGGACTACTGGAGCTTCGCCGCGGGCGTCGCGAAGAACACCGCGCCCGTCACCTGGGGTCCGAACGTGCAGATCGCGTTCAACACGTACTCCGACGCGATCAAGGCGGCGGTCCAGGCCAAGAGCCCCTTCGGGGCGACGTTGGACAAGACGCAGGACACCGTCGTCGCCGATCTGAAGACGTCCGGTTTCGAGGTCGGGTAGATCCATGTCACTGGCCACGGCGCCCGGGCGCCGCACCACGTTGCGCCCGCGGATCGCTCCGTGGGGGTTCCTGGCCCCGGCGATCGCCCTGTTCGTCATGTTCGTGCTCGTGCCCATCGGCTACGCCGTCTACCTGAGCGTGGTCGCGATGCGCGTGCGGGGCGGCGCGTTCGGCACCCGCCGGCAGGTCTTCGTCGGCCTCGACAACTACGTCAGGGCCTTGAGCGATCCGGAGATGCTCGCCGCGCTCGGCCGGCTCCTCCGGTTCGGTGTCGTCGCCGTGCCGCTCACGCTCGGTCTGGCACTGCTGTTCGCGCTGCTCCTGGACCTGCCGCGGGTGCGGTTCGCGCGCTTCTCCCGCACGGTGATCTTCCTGCCGTACGCGGTGCCCGGGGTCATCGCGACCCTGCTGTGGGGCTTCATGTACCTGCCCACCACGAGCCCGTTCACGGCCGCGCTGACCGCGCTCGGGCTCCCGACCATCGACTTCCTCAACTCCGGCGTCTACGGCGCGCTCTCCAACATCGCGGTCTGGGCGGGCGTCGGGTTCAACATGGTCGTCATCTACACGGCGCTGCGCTCCATCCCGGCGGAGATCTACGACGCGGCCAAGATCGACGGCGCGAACGAGTGGCAGATCGCGTGGCGGATCAAGATCCCGCTGCTGTCCCCGACGCTCACGTTGACGCTGCTGTTCTCGCTCATCGCGACGCTGCAGGCCTACTCGGAGCCGGCCACACTCAGGTCGCTGTCCAACACGATCTCGCTGTCGTTCTTCCCACTGATGAAGATCTACCGCGACGCGTTCGGCACCGACGACGTGTCGGGCGCCGCCGCCGCGTCGGTGGTGCTGGCGCTGGGCACGCTCGTCGTCTCGCTCGGGCTCATGCGCGTGCTGCAGCGACGCACCTTCGACGACCAGGAGAGATGATGGCGATCGCGTTCTCCGGGGGCCGTCCCGGCCGGCGCCCCGTGCTGCCGACGGTCGTGCTGCTGCTCGGCGCGCTGTACACGCTCGTCCCCATCGTCTGGGTCGTCACGGCTGCGACCAAGTCGCCGGGGGAGCTGTTCTCCTCGGCCGCCTTCCTGCCCGGCTCGGGCTTCCTCGACAACCTCGTCGACCTGTCGACGTACAGCGGCGGCGCCTTCTGGCTGTGGGCGCTCAACAGCGTCGTCTACGCCGGCGGCGGCGCCGTGCTGTCGACCGCCGTCTCGGCCGCCGCGGGCTACGGGCTGGCGCGCTACCGCTTCCGGGGCCGCCGGCTGGTCTTCGGCGTGCTGCTGGCCGGCGTCGTGCTCCCGCAGATCACGCTCGCGATCCCGCAGTACTTCCTGATGTCGGGCATCGACCTCGCGAACAGCTACTGGTCGGTGCTCCTGCCGAGCATCATCAACCCGTTCGGCATCTACCTCGCCTGCATCTACACCCAGGCCGCGGTGTCGGAGGAGATCGTCGAAGCGGCCCGCATCGACGGCGCCAGCGAGTTCCGGACGTTCTCGTCGATCGCGCTGCCGATCATGATGCCCGGCCTGGTGACGGTGTTCATGCTGCAGTTCGTCGGGATCTGGAACAACTTCCTGCTCCCGTTCATCATGCTCAGCGACGAGTCGAAGTTCCCGTTGACGACCGGCCTGTACCTGCTGCTCAACCGCGGCTCCGGCACGCCCGCGCTCTTCAGCCTCGCCATCACCGGCGCGCTGCTCTCGATCATCCCGCTGGTCGCGCTGATGCTGTTCCTGCAGCGCTTCTGGCGGCTCGATCTCATCAGCGGAAGCGTGAAGGCCTGACGGCACCTGTGCTCGGCCATCCCAGAAAGAGGTACCTCCCCAGTGACCGACTTCGTCTCCCACTCCGCGGACCTCGTGGAGCCGACGACGTTCCCGTGGATCGCCGACGGCTTCGCCCACGGCTGTGACTACAACCCGGAGCAGTGGCCGGCCGAGGTGTGGGCCGAGGACATCGAGCTGATGCGGCAGGCCGGGGTGAACTCCGTCAACCTCGGCGTGTTCTCGTGGGGTCTGCTGGAGGTGGCCGACGGCGTCTGGTCGTGGGAGTGGCTCGACGAGGTGCTCGACCTGCTGCACGCCGGCGGCTTCGGGGTCAACCTCGCCACGCCGACGGCCGCGCCGCCCATCTGGCTGCTGACCGCCCATCCGGAGATCGCGACGGTCGACGAGCGCGGGGTGCGGACGGGCCAGGGCGGGCGGCTCGCGTGGTCACCGAGCTCGGCGACGTTCCGTCACTACGCGCTGCGCATGGTGCGCGAGCTGGCGCAGCGGTACAAGGATCATCCCGCGCTGCGGATGTGGCACGTCAGCAACGAGATCGGCAACGAGAACGCCCGCTGTTACAGCGCCGAGACCGGGGTCGCCTGGCAGGAGTGGCTGCGGGCCCGCTACGGCGACATCGCGACGGTGAACGCCACGTGGGGCACGGCGTTCTGGGGCCATCACTACACCGCGTTCGAGCAGGTGCAGCCGCCGCGGCACTCCCGGACCGGGCACAACCCCGGCCTGCTGCTCGACTTCGACCGGTTCACCTCCGACGCGCTGCTCGGGCACTACCTGGCCGAGCGGGCGGTGCTGCGCGAGATCACCCCGCTGGTCCCGGTGACCACGAACTTCATGGTGATGAACAACCCCGGGATCGCCGACTACGCGCGCTGGGGCGCCGAGGTCGACCTGGTTGCGAACGACCACTACACGATCGGCGCCGATCCGCAGCGGCACACCGAGCTCGCCTTCAGCGCCGACCGCGCCAGAGGTGTCTCCCGCGGCCGTCCCTGGCTGCTGATCGAGCACTCGACGAGCGCGGTCAACTGGCAGCCGGTCAACCGGGCCAAGGCGCCGGGTGAGCTCATCCGCAACAGCCTGGCCCACATCGCCCGCGGCGCCGACGGGGCCATGTTCTTCCAGTGGCGGATGTCGACGGCGGGCGCCGAGCAATACCACTCGGGGATCGTCTCCCACACCGGCACCACGACGAAGATCTTCCGGGAGGTCGAGCAGCTGGGCGCGATCCTGCGCGCGCTCCGGCCCGTGCTCGGCACCGTCGTCGAGCCGGCCCGGGTAGCCATGCTGTTCGACCACGAAGCCGCGGCCGCACTGCGATCCGGACGCAAGCCCAGCGCGCTGCTCACCGCCACCGACCTGCCGATCGCGCTGCACCGGGCGTTCGCCACCCGGGGGATCGCGGTCGACGTCGTGCCGCCCGACACCGATCTGGCCGGCTACGACCTCGTCGTCGTCCCGACCCTCTACCTCGCCACCGACGCGACCGCGGCGGCGCTCGACGCGTTCGTGCGCGGCGGCGGGCACGCGCTCGTGAGCTACTTCTCCGGCATCGTCGACGAGACCAACCGGGTACGGACCGGCGGGTACCCCGGTGCGTTCCGGGAGCTGCTCGGCGTGCGGGTCGAGGAGTTCTTCCCGCTCATGGAGTCCGAGACGGTCACGCTGGACAACGGTGCGACGGCGTCGCTGTGGACCGAGCTGCTGGAGCTGTCCGGCGCGAAGGCGCTCGCCCACTTGGCGTCGGGGGAGCTGGCCGGCACCCCGGCGCTGACCCGCCACCACGTCGGCGCCGGCACCGCGAGCTACCTCGCCACCCGCCTCGACGACGCCGGCCTCCTCGCGCTGGTCGACGAGCTCGTGGCGCTCGCCCGCGTGGCGCCCGTCGCGCTGACGCAGCCCGGGCTGGAGGTGGTGCGCCGCGTCGGGGACACGGGCAACTACCTGTTCGCGATCAACCACACGGCGGGCCCGCTCGACGCACACGCATCGGGCACCGACCTCCTGACCGGTACCGTCCACACCGGCGTCGTCACCGTTCCGGCCGGAGGGGTCGTCGTCCTCGACGAGGCCCGATGAAGTTCACGGACGGGTTCTGGCAGCTGCGCCCCGGGGTCACCGCGCTGCACGCGCAGGCGGCCTACGACATCTGGCCCGGCGAGCACTCGCTGACCGTCACCGCGCCGACCAAGGTGATCGAGCGCCGCGGCGACCTGCTCAACCGTCCCGTGCTCACCGTCACGCTCAGCTCACCGATGCCGGGCGTGATCGGGGTCCGGGTCGAGCACTTCACCGGCGGCGCCGACGAGCCCGGCTTCGACCTGGTCGGTGCCGGACCAGGGCACGGCGTCGTCGAGGTCACCGCCGAGGGCGGCACGCTGAGCAGCGGCGACCTGGTCGCGCACGTCGATGCCGGGGCACCCTGGAACCTCACCTTCTCCGCAGACGGCCGGCTCCTCACGCGCAGCGGCGAGCGGGCGCCCGCCTACCTGCAGGTGGCGCCCGACGCGCACGTCGATCCCGGGCCGGTGGTGTCGCGCGCGGTCACGTACCTGCGCGAACAGCTCGACCTCGGCGTCGGCGAGCTGGTCTACGGCCTCGGCGAGCGCTTCGGGCCGCTGGTCAAGAACGGGCAGACCGTCGACATCTGGAACGCCGACGGCGGCACGTCCAGCGAGCAGGCCTACAAGAACGTCCCCTTCTACCTCACCAACCGCGGCTACGGGGTGCTGGTGAACCACCCGGGGCACGTGTCCTTCGAGGTCGGCTCCGAGGCCGTCGAGCGGGTGCAGTTCTCGGTGCCCGGCGAGCGCCTGGAGTACTTCGTCATCCACGGGCCGACGCCCAAGGAGATCCTGCGCCGCTACACGGAGCTGACCGGCCGCCCGCCCGTCGTCCCGGCCTGGTCGTACGGTCTGTGGCTGTCGACGAGCTTCACGACGAGCTACGACGAGGCGACCGTCACCGGGTTCATCGAGGCGATGGCCGCGCACGACCTGCCGTTGAGCGTCTTCCACTTCGACACGTTCTGGATGCGCGAGCTGAACTGGTGCGACTTCGAGTGGGACGCGCGCACTTTCCCCGATCCCGAGGGGATGCTGGCGCGGCTGCACGAGCAGGACGTGCGGGTCAGCGTCTGGATCAATCCCTACATCGCGCAGCGCGCGCCGATCTTCGCCGAGGCGAAGGAGCTGGGCTTTCTCGTCAAGCGCCCGAACGGCGACGTGTGGCAGTGGGACATGTGGCAGGCCGGGATGGGCCTGGTCGATTTCACCAACCCGGATGCGACCCACTGGTTCCAGGACAAGCTGCGCAGGTTGCTCGGTCAGGGCGTGGACGTCTTCAAGACCGACTTCGGTGAGCGCATCCCGCTCGACGTCGAGTACTTCGACGGGTCGAGCCCGCAGCGCATGCACAACTGGTACACGCAGCTGTACAACCGCGCCGTCTTCGAGGTGCTGGAGCAGGAGCGCGGCAGCGGCGAGGCCGTGGTGTTCGCGCGCTCCGCGACCGTCGGCGGCCAGCGGATGCCCGTGCACTGGGGCGGGGACTCGACCTCGACCTACGCGTCGATGGCCGAGACGCTGCGCGGTGGGCTGTCGCTGGCATGCAGCGGGTTCGCGTTCTGGAGCCACGACATCGGGGGCTTCGAGGGCACCCCCGACGCCGGGGTGTTCAAGCGCTGGACGGCGTTCGGGCTGCTGTGCACCCACAGCCGGTTCCACGGCAGCAGCTCATACCGGGTGCCGTGGGCGTTCGACGAGGAGGCGGTCGAGGTGACCCGCATCTTCGCCAGGATCAAGATGCTGCTGATGCCCTACCTCTACGCGGCCGGGCTGGAGGCCGCGGCGCACGGCACGCCGGTGCTGCGGCCGATGGTGCTGGAGTTCCCGGACGATCCGGCGGCCGCGCACCTGGACCGGCAGTACATGCTCGGCCCCGACCTGCTGGTCGCGCCCGTCTTCGACGCCGATGGCGACGTCGAGTTCTACCTCCCCGCCGGCACGTGGACGAACTGGTTCACCGGCGAGCGGGTGGCCGGCCCCGGCTGGCGGCGCGAGACGCACGGGTTCACGACGCTGCCGCTGTACGTGCGCGAGGGTGCGGTGCTCCCGATCAGCGGCCGCGACGACCGGCCCGACCACGACTACCTCGACGGCCTCGTGATCGAGGTCTACCCGCGCTCGGACCCGTCGGCCGCCACGGTGGACGTGGAGGTGGTGTCGCCGACCGGCGACCGCGCCACGTTCACCGTCGGTGTGGCGGGGGACCGGGTGACGGCGACGTCACCGGCGACCGCCCCCTGGTCGCTGCGGATCGCCGGCGGGTCGACGTCGCCGGCGTCCGATGGGTGTGCCGAAGTGCCTCTGCAACAATCCGGCTCGTGAGTGCACCACCTGATGGCCTGCCGACGTATCGCGTGTTGACCGGTCCCGACGACGAGAAGTTCTGCCATCGCGTGAGCGAAATGCTCGCTCTCGGCTACCGGTTGCACGAAGGACCCGCCGCCACCTTCGACGACGATCGCGTGATCCTCGCGCAGGCGATGCTCTGGCAGGGCCAGGCGGAGATCGCCGAACACGACGCGTGAGCTTTCCGTTGCGCGCTCTCAGTGCACGCTTTTGAGTCCCCGGCATCGCTGTAGCCGAGCGGGGTTTCCGGGTTTAGGTGCCCGCTTCAGTTGTGGCGCTGCCCGGGTTTTTCACCGAATGATGTGGTCGACCTGGCGGCCGTACCCGACTTGCCACTGCGGTTGACGGCCTTCGCTTCCGTTTCTTGGGTGGTCGACCGGCTGTGGTGCCGATTTCCCGCAGGTGGTTGTGGAAAATGCACAACCCGCGGCCGTTGTCGAATTCGGTGCGTCCGCCGTGGCGGCGGCGGATGATGTGGTCGTAGTGGCCGATGAGAGCGTCGCAGTAGGGGGCGGTGCATCTGCCACCGTCGCGCATGTTGATCAGGTTGGCCAGGACGCCGGTGAAGTTGCGTTGGACCGAGTCGCCGCCGATGACGATGCCGTCGCGGATGATCAGTCGCCGCCAGGTCTTGCGACCCTCGCCGGTGGCCAGCAGGTCGACCGGGACGGGCCCGTGGCCGGGGATCTCCGCCGGCAGCGGGCTGTTCGGATCGAGCAGGGCCTCGACGGGGACCACGATGTGGACCTGGATGTCGACGTCCTCGGCCGTGGCCTGGCCGGTGAGGCGCTCGACCAGGGTGTCGGCCATGATCTGGCCCTGTCCGCGCAAGACCGGTTCGGGCTTCACCCACACGTCGTTGACGGCTTTGCGCAGCGCCGCGTAGCAGGCCACGGCCTGTTCAACGGGTAGGTGCGCGGTCAGGTCGGCCATGCCGGGCTCGCTCGATGGCCGCACCGTCACCCGTCGCCCGGATCGGGCTCGACGGGTGCGGGCTTCGAACTTCTCCCGGTCTACTTCGGCGGCGATCTTGCGGGCGAGGTCGTGGATGCGTCGGACACCGAAGGTCTCGATGGGCTCCTGGGCGAGCCGCTCGTCGACCTGGGCGCGTTCGGCGGGGTCGAGGTGGGAGCCGGCGTCGGTGATCACGGCGATCTTCTGCTCGTTGAGCATCCCGGCCGCGAACAGCCCCCGCACGAGGGTGTGGCCGGCGTGTAGATCCCGGGCGATGCGGACCCGCTTGCCACCCTGATGAGCGGAGACCCGGCAGGCAATGCCGACCCGGTTAGCAACGACCCGCTCCACCTGCGCCGGATCGTCCACACCTGAGTCGATCTGCTCGGCGGCAATGGCCCGCCCGAGCGCAAGAATCGCGTCGGCCTGCCGCGCGGCCACAGCATTCTTCTCCTCTTCGAGCCGCGTAACCCGCTCAGCGAGCTGCGCGGTGAGGAGGGACTCGGACATGCCCTGATTCTACCGAAGAAAAGGTCATCGAACAAGGGTTCGAAGACGGGACCACAGCCGGTTGACCACGCAAGAAACGGAAGCGAAGGCAGTCAACGGAAGTGGCAAGTCGGGTACGGCTCCCAGGCCGACCATAATATGCAGTGAAGATCCCCGGTAGCGCCGTTCCAGACCGTGGACCGAGACCAGCAACCCCGCTCGTGCGCCCGAGACAGAACACTCAAAAGCGTGCACCACCAGGGCGCAGGGGAAGCTCGCCGTCGAGGCTGAGTCGCTCAGGTCCGGTCAACCCGACGATGGAAGCGCATGCCGCCCAGCCCGCCGAGCACGGCGCCGACCAGCGCCACCACCAACCCGACCACACCGCTGACCAGCGCCGGCGCGAACCCGTTCGCGACGACGTCGGGCAGCGTGAGCTGCGTCGCCGGGGTCGGCGCCGTCCGCGCGGCGATGACGCCGAGCAGTGCGGCAGCGACGTAGAAGAGGATCGACCACAGCCACACGGCGACGCCCTGCTTCGCGCCGTCGAACCGCGCCATGCGCC
This sequence comes from uncultured Actinomycetota bacterium, assembly GCA_963727745.1. Taxonomy (GTDB): domain Bacteria; phylum Actinomycetota; class Actinomycetes; order Mycobacteriales; family Pseudonocardiaceae; genus Pseudonocardia. The sequence continues at coordinate 194,088 of CAVSHL010000008.1, read as the reverse complement.
CGGCGACGTAGCCGCCGCAGTAGTAGGCGAGGAAGACCACGACGGATGTGACCAGCGCGGCGACGATCCCGGGGGTCGGGGTCATCGCGGTGGGATCCTGGACGGCGCGGCCGGCCTCGTCGGCCATCCGGGTCGGGTCGCTCGCACCCGTCGTGTAGCCGAGTGCTCCCGCGACCGCCGCGGCGAAGATCATGAGCAGGACCGCGGTGCCGACGGTGGCGAGCCAGCCGAAGAACGCCGAGCCCCACTTGATGCCGCCGAACTTGCTGCGCTGGGTGGCGAGGACGGTGCGGTGGTCGTTCTCCACGATCGCCGTCGGTCCGGTGTCGGTTGGCACGGCGTCGGTCCGGGTGCCGTCCAGGTCGGCGCGGTGGCGGTGGAGCGAGGGGTCGGGAGTGGTCGTCATGGTCGGGTCCTGTCGCCGTTGCGGCCCGCCGTGGCCGCGGTCGATCGGGGGTTACCCGCTCCGACCACTGTCGACACGTTCCGAGTGGGCGGGCCGGCCTCATGGACCCCTCACAGGTGACGTACAGCTGATTCCCAGTGTTCGGTCCCTAATGTCGTAGTGATCCCGAACCGCACGAATTCGAAGGACTGTGGATGCGCTCCCACCACCGCTACGAAGGACGTCGGCTGCCGCGTCCCCACGACGAGCTGACCGACCAGGGGCTGGGTTTCGACCTCGGCACCCTGCTCGGTCGCCGAAGGATGCTGCAGGCGATCGGTCTCGGTGCGGTCGTAGCGGGTGCGACCGCCTGCGGCGCGTCCACGAGCGCGTCGCCGACCAGCACCGCAGCCGCCGGAGGCATCACCGAGATCCCGGACGAGACCAACGGCCCGTACCCAGGTGACGGCACCAACGGCGTCAACGTGCTGACCGAGAGCGGGATCGTGCGCAGCGACATCCGTTCGAGCTTCGGCACCTCGACGACCACCGCGCTCGGTGTGCCGTTGACGTTCCAGCTGCTCGTCACCGACATGGCGAACGGCAACAGGCCGTTCGCCGGTGCCGCCGTCTACGTGTGGCAGTGCGACCGGGAGGGCCGGTACTCGCTGTACACCGACGGCGTCACGAACGAGAACTACCTGCGTGGGGTGCAGATCGCCGACTCGTCGGGGAAGGTCGAGTTCACCAGCACGTTCCCGGGTTGCTACAAGGGCCGGTGGCCGCACATCCACTTCGAGGTCTACCCGGATCGGGCCAGCGTCGCCAACCACGACAACTGCATCTCGACCTCCCAGCTGGCCTTTCCTCAGCCCGAGTCCGAGGCCGTCTACGCCACGACCGGCTACCAGGCCTCCGTGTCCAACCTCGCCGAGCTGACCCTGGCGACCGACAGCGTGTTCAGGGACGACGGCGGCGTCCACCAACTGGCCACCATCTCCGGTGACGTCACGGCCGGCTACGCCGCGTCCTTGGCCGTCCCGGTCGACACCCGCACGACGCCGAGCCGCTGACGGTCACCCCTTCACGCCGCCGGCCAGCAGCCCGCTGACGATGTGCCGCTGGGTGGCGGCGAAGAAGATCACCATCGGGATGAGCACGATGACGCTCAGCGTCATGAAGGCCGGCCAGTCCGTGGTGAACTCACCGACCGACTTGTAGACCTGCAGCACGAGCGTGCTGTTGTCCGGCGAGGTGAGGAAGACGTTCGGGGTGATGAAGTCGTTCCAGATCCACATCGTCTGGAAGACACCCACCGTCACGAGGACGGGTCGGATCAGCGGGAGCACGATCCGCCAGTAGATCTGGAACGCGCCGGCGCCGTCGATGCGAGCCGCCTCGATGATCTCGTGCGGGACGGTGCGCATGTACCCGAGGATCAGGAAGTAGCAGAAGATCGAGCCGGCGCTGTAGAGGACGACGAGCCCGGTGAGGGAGTCGATCAGCCCGATGTCGACCAGCAGCCGGTAGAGCGGGATGAGCGTGGACTGGCTGGGGATGACGAAGCCGATCAGCAGCGCGGTGCCGAACAGCGCCGTGAACCGCGACGAGCGCAGGATCATCCCGAACGCGGCGCAGGAGCCGATCAGCAGCATGAGCACGATCGAAGCCACCGTCACGTACACGGTGTTGGCGAAGCTCTGCACCAGCGGGGTCTCGGCGAACACCGTCCGGTAGTTGTCGAGCAGCCAGCGGGTGGGCAGCGCGAGCGGCGACGTCGCCATCTCCTGCTGCGTCTTGAACGTGTTGACGACGATGTAGTAGAGCGGGATGCCGACGAGCGCCGCGACCGGGAGCATGACGACGCTGGTCATCAGCGAGCTGCGCGTGGTCACGTGATCCGCCTCTCCAACCAGCGCGAGGCCGCGAGCTGCAGGAGCACCACGCCTGCCACCGCGAGGGTGAACAGCACCGACAGCGCCGACGCCAGCCCGTAGCGGCCCTGCGCGACACCGCTGGTGATGATCGACTGGGTGATGGTCTGGGTGGCGTACCCGGGCCCGCCCTTGGCCAGCGTGAACGGCAGGTCGAAGACCTTCAGCCCACCTGTCATCAGCAGGAACTGGCTGACGACGATCGCGGGGGAGAGCAGCGGCAGCGTGATGTGGAGGAACTGCTGGCGCCGCGACGCCCCGTCGATGGTGGCCACCTCGTAGTAGTCCGCCGGGATGGACTGCAGGTAGGCCAGGTAGAGCACGGCGTGCCAGCCGGTCTGCGACCACACCCCGACCGCGATCACGGAGATCTTCGCCAGCGTGCCGTCGGACAGCCACGGGAACGGGCCGATCGACAGCAGCGAGCCCAGCACCGAGTTGAGCGCGCCGGTGCCCAGCGGCGAGAGGATGTAGGCCCAGACCAGCCCGAGGATGGCGATGCTCGGGATCGCGGGGAAGAAGAACACCGAGCGCACGAAGCCGCGGCCGACGAAGCGCCGGTTGAGGACCACCGCGAGCGGGATCGCCAGCACGGTGATCAGCACCGTGGTGGCGACCGCGTAGAGCAGGGTGAACGCGAGCCCGGACAGCATCGTCGGATCGGTGAGGATCTTGCGGTAGTTGTCGAACCCGACCAGCGTCAGCTCGTTCGAGTACCCGGTGAAGTCCGTGACGCTGTAGTAGCAGGTCTGCAGCAGCGGGATCACGAACAGCACCAGGAACACGACCGCGATCGGGACGAGGAAGGCCCGGGCGGCCGCGGTCTCGCGCCATCGTGCGCGGGACGGCCGGCTCCGTGCCGATGGTGGCGGGCGGTCCGCGCGCACCGGCCGGGGAGCCGTTCTGCTCAGCGTCTCAGCCACCGCTGTCCTTCAGCTTCCGGTCGAGCGCCGCGGCAACTTCGGCCGGGCTCGCCTTGCCCTGCACCAGCAGCTGCAGCTGAGCGGTGGCCTCGACGTTGAGTACGTCCTCGTGGCGCTGCCACGCGATCTGCGGCAGGTAGATCTGGCCGGCCCGCACCTGCCCCACGATCGACTGCAGCGCCGGGTCGATGACCGGTGTGAAGTTCGCTGTTGTCGTGATCGCGCTGGTCGACTTGTTGTAGAGCGCGAGCGCGTCGGGGGTGCTCAGGTAGGCCAGGAACTTCTTGGCCAGCGCGGGATTGCGGGCCTTGGCGTTGATGGCGAAGCCGGGGGAGGCCGCGCCGGCCAGGAACTGCTGGCCGCCGGCCAGCGCGGGAACGGGCCGCATGTCGACCTGCAGCTGCGGTGCCGCCTTCCGCAGCGGCTGCATGTCCCACGGCCCGGCCGCGATCATCGCCACCCGGCCGTTCGCGAACTCGTCGCGCACCTGGTCGCCGGTCAGCCCGACCACGTCCTGGGTGACCAGCCCTTGGGTCCAGAGCCGGCTCCACTGGGTCAGCGGCTCGGTCCAGGTCGCGGCGAACGAGCTGGACCCGTCGAAGATCCCCTTGTCGAGGGCGTCGCCGGACGCGGCGTTGCGCGCGCCGAGGAACGCGGCCAGATCCATCGTCATGCCCTGCACCGGTTCGAGGTAGGGCGTGATGCCGGCGTCCTTGAGCCGCGTGCACAGCGCCAGGAACTCATCCCAGGTGGCCGGCACGTCGGTGGCGCCGACCTTCGCGAGCAACTCCTTGTTGAACAGCACGCCGGCGCCCCACGAGGCGACCGACATGCCGTAGACGCGGCCGCCGCCGGAGTAGGTCTGCTTGTTGAACGGGGCGACGGCGGCCATGAACGGCTCGTCGGTCAGATCGGCCACCGCGTGGTTCTCGATGAGGTTCGTCTTGTTCTCGGCCGCGATGAAGAAGACGTCGGCAGCGGTCCCGGAGAGGATCCTGGTCTGCAGCGTCGCGATGTACTCGGCCACCGGTGGCGCCGTGGAGAACTCGACCCGCACGCCCGGGTTCTGCGCGGTGAATCCGTCGATCACCGGCTTCATGTCCTTCTCGTTGTCCCACGAGAAGAACGTCAAGGTGGTGTTGTCGGCGGTTCCGGAACTGCTGCCGCACGCACTCGTCGCGAGCAGTACGACGACGCCGAGCACGGCTACCGCGGCGGCGAGAACCCTGCGTGTTCTCATGTATGACTCCCTTGTCGGTACCGCAGCTGACGAGTTGATCGGGACCGGCGCACCGGTGAACACTGCGCCGGCGGGAGACATCGACGGCGATCGAGGAACGGCATCAATGGTCACCATGAGCGACGTGGCGAAGGCGGCGGGCGTCTCGAAGATGACCGTCTCGAACGTCGTCAACGGGCATCCGAACGTCCGGCACGAGACCCGCGCGCTCGTGCTGGCGGCGATCGACCGCCTCGGCTACCGGATGAACATCGCCGCGCGCAGCCTGCGCGCCGGCCGCACCGGGATGATCGGCCTGGCGGTGCCGGAGATCAACCGCCCCTACTACGGACACCTGGCCGAGGTGCTCATCGAGCGCTTCGCGCAGCACGGCCTGCGGGTGGTGGTGGAGCAGACCGGGGCCAGCCGCGAGGGCGAGCTCGACGCGGTCTTCTACTCCCGGCTGCGGATGTACGACGGGCTGGTCCTCAGCGCCGTGGGCCTGGGCGAGGCGGACGTCGACCTGCTGCGGCTGGACTTCCCCGTCGTGGTCATCGGGGAACGCATCCACGACGCGACGATCGACCACGTCGTGATGGCCAACGTCGCCGGCGCCCGGGCCGCCACCCGGCACCTGCTGGAGGTCGGCTGCACCAGGGTGGCGATCATCGGTGGCTCGCGGGCGGACGCGCCGTCGGCGAGCAGCCTGCGCAGCGACGGGTACCGGGAGGCGCTGACCGAGGCGGGCCTGCCGGTGGCGCCCGAGCTGGACGTGCCGGTGGACCTCACCATGGAGGCGGGTGCGCGCGCGATGCACGACCTGGTGGCGGCCGGCGTCGCGTTCGACGGCGTCTTCTGCCTGACCGACACCGTCGCGATCGGGGTGCTGCGCGGGCTCGCCGACCTCGGCCGCAGCGTCCCCGAGGACGTCAAGGTGATCGGGTTCGACGACGTGCCGCTGGCCGGGTTCACCGTGCCGGCGCTGTCCTCGATCGATCCCGGCACCCCGGAGATGGCCGAGGCGGTGGTGCGCATCCTGATGGCCCGCATCCGCGGCGACGAGATCGCACCGCAGGAGTTCGTCGGCCCCCACCGGGTGGTCGTCCGCGGGTCGAGCGCCGGGTAGCGACCGTGCTGGCGACACCGCCCACCTCCCCGTCGAGGGTCCGACGTGGCGCGCGCAGCCTTGCGCGCATGCCCGTTTGTATCGATACAATCTGGTGGATCGGGCAGGGACCCGTCAAGACCATCGAAGGAACGCCGTGACCGCAGCGCACGCCAAGGTGATCATCAACGTGGACATCGAGGGTCCGGTGATCAGCCGCCACCTCTACGGCCACTTCGCGGAGCACCTCGGCCGCTGCATCTACGACGGCTTCTACGTGGGCGAGGACAGCGACATCCCCAACGAGGGTGGCATCCGGCTCGACGTCGTGGCGGCGCTGCGGGCGCTGAACACCCCCAACCTGCGCTGGCCGGGTGGCTGCTTCGCCGACGAGTACCACTGGACAGACGGGATCGGGCCGAAGGCCGAGCGCCCGTCGATGGTGAACACGCACTGGGGCAACGTCGAGGAGAACAACCACTTCGGCACCCACGAGTTCATGGCGCTGTGCGAGCTGCTCGGCACGGAGCCCTACGTCAACGGCAACGTCGGCAGCGGCACGGTCAAGGAGATGAGCGACTGGGTCGAGTACCTGACCCGCGACGGCGACAGCCCGATGGTGCGCCTGCGCAAGCAGAACGGGCGCGACGAGCCGTGGCGCGTGCCGTTCTGGGGCATCGGCAACGAGGCCTGGGGGTGCGGCGGCAACATGACCGCCCAGCACTACGCCGACGAAGCCCGCCGGTTCGCCACGTTCTGCCGCGACCACGGCGACAACAAGCTGTACCGCATCGCCGCCGGCGCGAGCAACGACGACTACGCGTGGACCGAGACGCTCATGAAGGCGCTCAACTGCCTGGGCTGCCGCAACGAGCCGCGCGGCTTCTACCAGGGCATCTCGTTCCACTACTACACGGTTCCGGGGGAGTGGTCGGCCAAGGGCTCGGCCACCGACTTCAGCGTGGAGGAGTACTACGCGACGATCGTCGCGGCCGCCCGGATCGACGAGATCATCGCCGGCCACTCGGCCGTGATGGACTGCTACGACCCGAAGAAGCAGGTCGGGCTGGTGCTCGACGAGTGGGGCACCTGGTGGGACGTCGAACCGGGTACCAACCCGGGGTTCCTGTTCCAGCAGAACACCCTGCGGGACGCGCTGGTCGCGAGCCTGCACTTCGACGTCTTCCACCGCCACGCCGACCGGCTGGTCATGGCGAACATCGCGCAGACGGTGAACGTGCTGCAGGCGATGGTGCTGACCGAGGGCGAGCACCTGGTGCTCACCCCGACCTACCACGTCTTCGAGATGAACAAGGGCCATCAGGACGCGGCCGCGCTGCAGGCCCACCTCCACAGCCCAGGCAGTGTGCGCACCGTGGGCGACCGGGAGCTGCAGACCGTCTCGGTGTCGGCCAGCCGCAAGGACGGGCGCGCCCTGATCTCGCTGACCAACCTCGACGCCGAACTGCCCATCGAGGTCGAGCTGGACCTGCGCGGCGGGCAGGTGCTGGGCACGAGCGCGCGCATCCTCACCGCGGACAGCCTGACCAGCCACAACACGGCCGCAGCCGCCCCTGCTGTCGCGGTGGCCGACCACGACGACGGCGTCAAGGTCGGCGACGGGGGCCTGCGCGTGTCGCTCCCGGCGCACTCCTTCGTCACCGTCGAGGTGACGCTCGCCTGACCGGCGGGTGGCAGCTGATCGCTCAGCCGGCCCCGCTGCCCACCCGGAGGCGCGCTGCCGGCGCCGGCATGGTCTCGCGCAGCCAGTCGAGCTGGCGCCGGGTGTGCTCGGCGTCGCCGCCCTCGTGCCCGTTGAAGGGGTAGACCTCGATGGTCGTGTCGGTGGCGCCCCAGTGGTTGTACGCGGCGAAGACCGTGGAGGGCGGGCAGACGGCGTCGCGGAGCCCGACGGCGAAGTGGGCGGGCGCGGTGGCGCGCCGCGCGAACGCGACCCCGTCGACGTAGGAGAGCGTGCGCAGTGCCGCGTCCACGGCATCGCGGTGGACGGAGAGGTACTGGACGAGCTCCTGCAGCGGTCCCTGCTCGGTGATCTGCAGGGCTCGTTCGACGTGGCAGAGGAACGGGACGCTGGCGAGCACCGCGCCCACGTCCGGGACGAGTGCTGCGGTGGCGATGGACAGGTACCCGCCCTGGCTGTGGCCGGCGACGGCGACGCGCCCGGACTCGATCCCGGGGAGCGCGCGCACCGCGTCGACCGCCCGTACGGCATCGGTGACGAGGCGGCGGTAGTAGTGCTGCGCCGGATCGAGGATGCCGCGGGTGACGAACCCCGGCGCCGCCGGGTCGGAGCCGGCCGGGTCCGGTGTGTGGCCGCCGGCGCCGTACTGCCCGCCCTGGCCGCGGGTGTCCATGAGCAGGTGGGCGTAGCCGGCGGCGACCCAGCTCAGCCGCTCGTGCGGCAGCCCGCGCCCGCGGCCGTAGCCCAGGTACTCGACGACCGCGGGGAGCGCTGCGTCGTCGTGGCCGGTCGGCCGCGACAGCCAGGCCCGGACGGGGTGGCCCGCGAAGCCGGCGAACGTGACGTCCCAGGTGTCGACGAACGCGAGCCCGTTGTCGACCGGTCGGACGTCGAGCAGGACGGGTGTGGCGCGGGCGGCGGCCAGCGTCGCCGTCCAGCTGGCGTCGAAATCGGCCGGTTCGGCCACGTCCGGCCGGTAGGTCCGGAGCTGGTCGAGCGGCAGGTCGAACTGGGCCATCTGCGTCCTTCAGGCGGGTGGCGGCGCGGTGCTCTCGCGCACGACGAGCTCGGTGGCGAGCTCGACCCGGCGCGGCGGCTGGTCCGGCCCAGCCGCGAGCTCCAGCACCATGGTGGTGGCCGTCGTGGCCATGTCGAGCAGCGGCTGGTGGACGGTCGTGAGCGCGGGGCCGATCCACGCGGTGAGGGGCAGGTCGTCGTAGCCGACGACGGAGAGGTCGCGCGGCACGTCCAGGCCGAGCTCGCGGGCGGCCCGCAGGACGCCCAGCGCCTGCATGTCCGAGCCGGCGAAGATCGCGGTCGGCCGGTCGGGCATGGTCAGCAGCTCCATGCCGTGCTTGTAGCCGCCGGCGACGTAGAAGTCGCCGTAGCGCACGAGCGCCGGGTCGACGGGCAGGTCGGCTTCGTCGTGGGCGCTGCGGAAGCCGTCGATGCGCGCGCGGGAGCACAGGACGTCGGCCGGGCCGGAGATGACGGCGATGCGCCGATGGCCCAGCTCCACGAGGTGACGCGTCGCGGCGAGCCCGCCGCTCCAGTTGTTGGAGCCGACGGTGGGCACGCCGATCGGCGGCTCGCCCGCCGTGTCGAACACGACGAAGGGGATCGAGCGGCTCTCGAGCTGGTGGCGCTGGGCCTGGCCGAGGCTCGACAGCACGAGGATGACCCCGATCGGGCGCCTGGCGAGCACCGCGTCGAGCCACGCCTGCTGCGGCCGGTGCTCACCGCCGAGCTCGGAGAGCACGACACCCACTCCGGCGCGCCGCGCGGCGGCCTCGACCCCGCGGATGATCTCGATGGACCACGCCGAGTCCAGCTCGTGGAAGGCGAGGTCGATCAGCGACGGGCCGGCCGTGGTCGGGCCGCGGTTGCGCCGCTTGTAGTGGTGCCGCGCGAGCGCGTCCTCGATCTTCGCCCGGGTGGCGGGGGCGACGTCGGAGCGGCCGTTGAGCACCTTCGAGACCGTCGGCACCGACACGCCGATCTCCGCGGCGATCGAGGCGATCGTCGCGGGGCCGCCGCGCGGGTGCGGTGGGCTCGGCGGTTCGGTGTTCGACATGCGCGGGCGACTCCGCCGATCGAGGGGCGTGAAGCCGGGTGGGCTTCGCAACTATCGGGACCGACACTAGCAGCGACGGAGCCGCTCCTCTGTGACGAGTGTGGCCGTGCCCACCCGAAAGCTTGACGCTGCAGCGACGAGACAGCTAGCTTCGCGGCCGATATCGATGCTATCTCCGATAGTTTCGATCGCCGGGAGACAAGGACGTCGATGACCGTGACCGCCGGCCCCGACGCGGCCGACCCCGACGTTCCCGCGTGGCGCGACGAGCACCGCTCACCCGCGGACCGTGCCGACGACCTGATCGGGCGGATGACCCTCGAGGAGAAGCTGGCCCAGCTCGTCGGCGTGTGGGTCGGCGCGGACGCCGCCGGCGGGGGAGTGGCGCCGCACCAGGCCGACATGGCCGGTGCGCCCGTCGAGTGGGGCAGCGGCGAGGGTGGGGTCATCCGGTACGGGATCGGGCAGCTCACCCGCCCGTTCGGCACCGCTCCCGTCGAACCGGCAGCCGGTGCGCGGTCGCTCGCCCGTTCCCAGCGCGAGATCGTCGAGGCCAGCCGGTTCGCCATCCCGGCGCTCGTCCACGAGGAGTGCCTGGCCGGGTTCGCCGCGTGGCAGGCCACCGCCTACCCGGTCCCGCTGGCGTGGGGAGCGTCGTTCGATCCGCTGCTCGTCGAGGAGATGGCCGCGCGCATCGGCGCCTCGATGCGCGCCGCCGGCGTCCACCAGGGCCTCGCCCCCGTGCTCGACGTGACCCGCGACTACCGGTGGGGCCGCACCGAGGAGACCATCGCCGAGGATCCGTACCTCGTGGCGACCGTCGGCACGTCGTACGTCCGCGGCCTCGAAGGCGCCGGCGTCGTGGCGACGCTCAAGCACTTCGCCGGCTACTCGGCATCACGGTCCGGGCGCAACCTCGCTCCGGTCTCCATGGGCGCCCGCGAGTTCGCCGACGTGATCCTCCCGCCGTTCGAGGCCGCGCTGCGGCTGGGCGGGGCCCGCTCGGTCATGCACTCCTACGCCGACGTCGACGGCGTGCCGCCCGCGGCGGACCCGAGGCTGCTCACCGAACTGCTGCGCGACCAGTGGGCGTTCGAGGGCACGGTCGTCGCCGACTACTTCGGGGTGCGCTTCCTGGAGACGCTGCACCACGTCGCCGAGGACGCCGGGCAGGCGGCCGCGCTGGCGCTCGCGGCCGGTGTCGACGTGGAACTGCCCACGGTGGACGCGTTCGGTGCTCCGCTGCTGGCCGCGGTGCGCGCCGGCGAGGTGGACGAGGCGCTCGTCGACCGCGCCCTACGGCGGGTGCTCGTGCAGAAGGTGCAGCTCGGCCTCCTCGACGAGGGCTGGAGCCCCGAACCGCCCGGGGGCGCCGACCTCGTGCTCGACGATGTGGGCAGCCGTGATGTCGCGCTGCGCCTGGCCCGCGAGTCGGTGGTGCTGCTGAGCAACCCGTGCGGCGCGCTGCCGCTCGCGCCGGGCACGCGCATCGCGCTGGTGGGGCCGCTGGCCGACGAGCCCATGGCGATGCTGGGCTGCTACTCCTTCCCCGCGCACGTCGGCGCCCAGCACCCCGAGGTGGCGCTGGGCCTCGACATCCCGTCGGTCCGCACCGCGCTGGAGGCGCTGCACGGCCCGGTGGTGCATGCCAGCGGTTGCGACGTGACCGACCTCGACCGCTCGGGGATCGCGGCGGCGGTCGCGGCGGCGCGGGAGGCGCAGGTGTGCGTGGTGGCCGTCGGCGACCGGGCGGGACTCTTCGGCCGCGGCACCTCCGGCGAGGGTTGCGACGCCGCCGACCTGGCTCTGCCCGGTGTCCAGGCCGATCTGGTCCGCGCGGTGCTGGCGACCGGGACGCCCGTGGTGGTGCTGCTCCTGACCGGCCGCCCGTACGCGCTGGGGGAGTACGTCGACGGTGCCGCGGCGATCGTCCAGGCCTTCTTCCCCGGTCAGCTCGGTGGGCAGGCGGTCGCCGAGGTGCTGACCGGTGCGGTGTCGCCGTCGGGACGGCTGCCGGTGAGCGTCCCGCGCGACCCGGGCGGGCAGCCCGGCACCTACCTGACCGCTGCACTGGGACTCCGGTCCGGCGTCTCGAACGTCGACCCCACACCGGCGTTCCCGTTCGGCCACGGTCTGGGCTACGCGCGGTTCAGCTGGGCGGACGCGCGGGTGCTGGGCGCCTGCGACACCTGGGCGGTCGACGGCACCGCCGCCGTCGAGGTGACGGTGCGCAACACCGGCGAGGTGGCCGGCGCCGAGGTCGTGCAGCTCTACCTGCACGATCCGGTCGCGCAGGTGACGCGCCCGGTCGTGCGGCTGGTCGGGTACGCGCGGGCGGCGCTCGAACCCGGCGAGAGCGCCCGCGTGGTGTTCACCGTGCCCGCCGACCTCGCCGCGTTCACCGGGCGGGACGGCCGGCGGATCGTCGAGCCGGGTGCGGTCGAGCTGCGGATCGCCCTTTCCAGCGCCGACGTCCACGCGGCGCTCGAACTGCGGCTCGTGGGCGCCGAGCGCACGGTCGGCTTCGACCGGCAGCACGTCAGCACCGCCGAGGTCGTCATCATCGAACGCCGGTCGGACGAGGTGAGCGTGGCCTGAGCCGGCCCGTTCAGCGGCGACCGGCCGGGCGGAACATCGATTCCAGTGCGACGCGGCGGGTGGTGACGTCGTGCGGGTCGTCCCCGAACACCAGCAGCTGCAGCTTGCTCCGCTCGACCGGGTTGTCGGTGCGGCTGCTGCTGTGGCCTGCGGTGATCAGGAGACCGCCGGCCGCGGTCGCCGGGCGCACCGCGGCGAGCAGGTCGGCGAGCGGGGCGGCCACCACCACCATCAGCGACTCGGCCGGGCGGTCGAGGGCGTCGGGGCGGACCGACTGCAGCGCCAGCAGGGGGATCGATCCGCTCGTGATGCGGAAGTTCAGGTCGAGCAGCGCGAGCCGGTCGTCGAACGTCTGGGCGCAGTCCAGGCTGCACAGGCCGCGGTACCCGGCATCGGCCGCGCGCTGGGCGACGGCGACGCATTCGGCGAGCAGCGCGGCCGGGGGCGCGTCGAAGAGCCCGAACCGTCCTCCGGTGTAGATCCCGGCCGCGTCGATGCGCTGCTCGGTGACGGCCAGCAGCCGCGCCCGCGCATCGGGTGCGACGTGGATCTGGATGCCCCAGTTGCGGCGGATCTGCAGGTACTCCTCGACGATGAAGGCGTCGAGGAGGTCGGTGAACGCCGGCAGTACGACGGGCTCCCCGGCGCGGTGCAGGTAGACGTCGAGGCTGGCACCGTGCGCGTCGTCCGTCGCGGCCTTGAGCACCCAGGAGTGTGCCCGCTGGGTGGCACCGGCGAGCTCGGCGCGGGGCACGAGTCGTCGGCCCGCCCGGAAGCGTGGATCGACGAGCGTGCTGATGCTGGCCTTGTTGTTCAGGTGGCCGACGAGCTCGGCGCTCTTCACCGCGCAGCCGGCAGGACACATCGACGTCGGGTACGGGTACTCCATGGCGATCTGCAGCCCGTCGCCGATGGCCTCGCGGACCCGCTCGGCGAACTCCGCCTCGGTGCGGAACTCGCGCAGGTCGGTGCCCACCGGCAGGCCGCCGTGGCGCAACGCCGCCAGCAGCGCCGGATCGGTGCCGCCGGCGCTGCAGATCAGCGGGGTGTCGGCGGCGACGGCGATCGGCCGCGCGGACAGCGTGTCGCGCCCGAGGCGGTGCTGCCACACCGGCTCGTCGACCGCGACGGCCGGTCGCGCGCAGACCACGACATCGGGTCCGTAGACGTCACGGAGAACGCGCGGAGCGGCGACGGCCGGAAAGGACGGAACGGAGAGCGTGATGGTGGATCTCCCGAGTCGTGGGCATGACGGGCACACCCGGACCAGAACGATCCGGCAGGGCACGTGGGCTGAGCGATGGATCAGGAGCGGCAGGACATCGCGCCCAGGAAGGGTGCGGTCGGCCGGGAGTGGACGCCCGCGCGGGGCGAGGTGCCGGGCCGCGGGCCGATGACCTGACTGTCTCACGTCCGGGCCTGCGCACCAAGGACGGCGAGGTGGCCGGTGCACGATCTGGCGGCTGCCGGTGCACGCAGTGGCGGCTGCTCGGACGGGTCGGGCCTTACAGTCCATCCGCAGCACAGTCCAACCGCAGGGCAGCAGCCGTCGGCGACGGGAGGTGGCGGATGGGTCCGCATCGTTCGCCGCTCGTGGCCGTGGCGGAGACCGCGGATCGCGACCGGTTCGCCACGGCGGTGGCGCCGACGTTGTCGGCGGTCCGGGTGCGGCCGCTGACCGACGGGACGTTCCGCAGTTCGCTGAGCAGCGCGGTGGCGGGTGAGGTGCGGGTGTCGGTGTTGAGCGGCAGCCCGTGCGTCGTCACCCGCGACGCCGATCTCATCCGGCCGAGCGATCCGCCGTTCCTCACCGTCTCGATGCAGCGGATCGGTCGAGCCGCGGTCACCCAGGACGGGCGCGGCGCCATGGTCGGGCCCGGCGACCTGGTCAACTACGTCACCTCGAGGCCGTACGAGGTGACGTTCTGGGAGCCGTACGAGGCGGTCCTCGTGTCGGTTCCGCTCGCGGCGCTCGGATCGCACGCCGACACCCTCGCCGTGCGCACCGCGATCGCCGTCGGCACCGACCACGGGCCGCGCGACGTCGTCGGGACGCTCTTCGCCGCCCTCGCCACGAAGATCACCGGCTGCACCGCGGGTGACGCGAGCCGGAGCAAGGAGTACCTCGCGGACGCGATCGTGTCGCTGGTGATCGCGGAGCTGGTCGACATCACCCCGCAGGGCGCAGGCGACGATCTCGCCGACCGCGTGCTCGCGCACTGCCTGTCGCACCTGTCCGACCCGGAGCTCACCGTCGAGTCGGTCGGGCGTGCGCTGGGCGTGTCGGTGCGGTACCTGCACAAGGTCCTGGCACCGACGGGGATCACGTTGTCGGCCTGGATCCGCCGGCAACGGCTCGAACGGATCGGTCGCGACCTCGCCGACGACTCGCTGCGCGGCCGCACGGTGGGTGCCATCGCAGCGCGCTGGGGGCTGCCCGACACCGGGCACCTGAGCCGGGCGCTGAAGGCCGAGTTCGGCATGACCGCGAGCGAGATCCGGCGCTCGGGGCACTGGGAACGCGGCGGGCCCCGGCTCGCCACCGGCTGACCCACCGTCCACAGCGCACGGGCTGCGCTGCCCACTCGCACTGTCCACTGTGTACTTAAGGGGTGTGCCATGACCAAGGTCGCGATCGTCACCGGTGCTTCGCGCGGCATCGGCGCCGGCGTCGTCGAGGGGTACCGCAAGCAGGGCTGGGCCGTCGTGGCCACGTCGCGGTCCATCACGCCGTCCGACGATCCGGAGGTGCTCGCCGTCGCGGGTGACCTCGCCGATCCGGAGACCGCCGGACGCGTGACCGACGCTGCGCTGGAGCGCTTCGGCCGGATCGACACCCTCGTCAACAACGCGGGGATGTTCCTCGCCAAGCCGTTCACCCTGTGCACCGACGAGGACTTCGCGGCGATGGTCGGGCTGAACCTCGCCGGCTTCTTCGGCATCACCCGGCGCGCGGTGACCACGATGCTCGAGCAGGGGAACGGGCACGTCGTGACGATCACGACGTCGCTCGTCGACCACCCGTTCAGCGCGGTGCCGTCCGTCCTCACGTCGCTGACCAAGGGCGGTCTCGACGCTGCGACTCGATCGCTCGCGATCGAGTGCGCCGGCCGGGGCGTGCGGGTGAACGCCGTGTCGCCGGGAATCATCAAGACCCCGATGCACGCGGTCGAGGCCTACCCCGCCTACGCCGGACTGCACCCGATGGGGCGCATGGGCGAGATCGACGAGATCGTGCACGCCGTGCTGTACCTGGAGGCTGCGGGGTTCGTGACGGGGGAGACCCTGCACGTCGACGGCGGGCAGGGCGCGGGGCACTGATGCCGGGTGATCTGAGGTCGCAGGCGCGCGAGTTCGCAGGCGACGTGTGCTCTCGAGGGTCCGCGAGGTGACCGACCCGCTGCCCACCCCGACGGAGCGCTACCGCGCGACCCGGCCATTCTACCAGCAGATGGTCGAGGCCGGGTTCCTGCGCCGGCTCGTCCCGCAGGCACTGGGCGGGGACGGCACCGGCGCCTCGACGGCCGCCGTGCTGGCCGAGGAGCTGGTCGCGGGCGACCCGGGCGTCGCCCTGCACCTGTTCTCCACGGGCCTCGGGCTCACCCCGCTGCTGCGGGCCGGGAGCCCGGCCCAGCACGCCGCGTTCCTTCCGCCGTTCCTGGCGACGAGCGGCACGCCGATCGCGTCGCTGGCCCTGACCGAGCCGGGTGGCACCGCGAACTTCGCGGAACCCGATCCCGGCACCGGGGAGCGGGTCGGCCTGCAGACCACGGCCCGGCGGGACGGCGACGGCTGGCGCGTCGACGGCGAGAAGCAGTGGGTGTCGCACGCGACCGGGTGGGACGGGACGGGCCCCGACCTGATGAGCGTGGTCTGCCGCACGGGCGACGACCTGACCGTGCTGCTCGTCCCCGGGCCGATCGAGGGCCTGACAGTCACCGAGGTGCTCGACCCGCTCGGGCACCGCGCGCACCTGCTGCCCCGGTTCACCCTCACCGGCGTCCGGGTGCCGGCGGCGAACGTGATCGGCGAGGTCGGCGACGGGCTCGGCATCGTCACCGCCGCGTTCGGCGGTGCGCTGATCGGGGCCTGCGCGGCCGGGGTCATGCGCTCGGCCTTCGACGTCGCGCTGCGGTTCGCCCGCACCGACCGCCGCGGCGGTCGGGTGCCGGTCGTCGAGCACCAGGGCGTCGGGTTCCTCCTCGCCGACGTGAAGACCCGGATCGAGGCCGTCCGCGCACTGACGCTGCGGGCCTGCGCGGCGCTGGACAGCGGGTCGCCGGGCGCCGAGGAGCTCTCCGTGCACGCCAAGATCTTCGGATCGGAGGCGGCGGTGCAGGCGCTGGTCGACCTCATGCGCGTCGTCGGTGTCGACTACGGCCACCACCTACCGCTGGCCGGCCTGCTGCAGGACGCGCTCGCGTATCCCCTGTTCAGCGGGGGCAACATCGGCTTCCGGCGGCGCCGGCTGCAGGCCCTGCTCGCCGACCCCGACTACGACCCGTGGTGCACGGTCGATCTCCGGTGACCGTCACGCGTCCTCGAGCGTCGCGACCGGCAGGCGCGCGAGCACGATCCCGCGGCGCTGCCAGGTGTAGGTCACGACCAGGTCCGTTCCGTCGACCACCGCAGTGGGGTAGGAGTACTCCGCGACCCCGCTGGTCACCACGCCGGTGTCGCCCGGAGCGAACCCGGGGCGGGCGTGCGAATCGAGCAGGGGCGGCACGGACGGGTCGACGGGCGTCTCGCCGTCGTCGACGACGAGCGCGGGCCGCCAGGTCAGCCCGTCGTCGTCGGAGAGGGAGACGATGAGCGGGCAGCGTTCGCCCCAGTCGTCCGCCGACGGGTTGTGCACGCACGCCACCCGCCCGGACGGCAGGGCGACGGCGGCGAGCCCGGAGTTGTTGTTGGGCAGCGCGGTCGGTTCCGCCGGGGTCCAGGCGCGGCCGTCGGGCGACGTCGACCGGTGCGCGCGGCCCTCGGTGCTGCGCATGAGCGCGACCGGGCCGGTGCGCCCGGCCCACAGCGCGGGCTGGATGTGCCCGGCGCCGCGGAGGGCCGTGTGATCGACCGGGATCGGCGCGCGCTCCCACACCACGCCGTCGGGGGAGACGTCGATGAACGGCTCCCAGCGCGCCGGCGCACCCCACCGTTCGACGGAGCCACCGGCCAGCCACAGCCCCGCTTCGGTGCGCAGCGGCGGGGTGCGGACCGGACCGCGGCCGCCGGACGTGTCGCCCGGCACCAGCTCGCGGGCCGGCTCCCAGGTCGCGCCGCCGTCGGGGGATCGGGTGACCAGCGTGATCCACTCCGAGATCCGCGGCCCGACCTTGCAGAACAGCCACAGCAGCCCGTCCGGCCCGTCGGCGAGCACGGGGTTCCAGTGCGCCACGTCGCGCCCCGTGTCCAGCACGGAGGTGGCGCCGTCGCGCCACAGCACGATCCGGTTGTCGGGCGTGCCCTCGCGGGTACCGGCGAACCAGGCGGCCACCCCTCCGTCCGGCGGGATGGTGGAGGCGTGGCACTGGGGCCACCGCGGATCGTCGATCGTCAGGAAGGCGCGGATCACCTGACCGCGGCGGGCACGAGCCGGGCGATCGCCCCCGGATCGGGGATCGCCGGTACGGGCATGCGCAGCTCGCCGTTGCCGTGCCCGAGCAGCGCCAGCGCGTGCTTGATGCCCTCGACACTGCCCAGCGTGGCGGCGAGCACCGCGTCGGCGCGCTGCTGCGCGGCCTGCTCGGCGGTGGCGTCGCCCGCACTGACGGCGTCGGCCAGTGCCGCGAACGGCTCGGGGAACGCCGACGACAGCCCAGACACGATCCCCGCGCCGCCCCGTCGTGCGACGTCGCCGAGGCTGGTGTCGGCGCCCGACCACAGCCGGGCACCCGCGGGCAGCGCGTCGAGGTAGTCACCGACCCGGTCGTTGGCCGCCCCGGACAGCTTCAGCCCGGCCAGCCCGGTGGCCCCGGCCATCCGGCCGAACGCGGCCGGTCCGACGTCGATCCCGCTGCGCTCGGTGAACAGGTAGCCGTAGGTCGCCGCGTGCCCGGCCGCCGCGGTGATCGCCGCGAAGTGGCGGGTGACGGCGTCCTCGTCGGCCGGCAGGTAGTACGGCGTGAGCGCGGCGACGCGGCGCCCGCCGGCGGCCACGACATCGCGGGTCAGTGCCACGGACGCACGTGTGCTCGCGGCGCCGATGTGGACCACCACGCGGTCCGGTCCGAACGCGGCCAGCGCAGCCTCGGCGAGCTCGAGCCGTTCGGCGTGGTCAAGCGCGGGGAACTCGCCGGTCGTGCCGGCGACGAAGACACCGTCCACCCGACCGGCGAGCCAGGCGAGGTGGGCGGTGGTGGCGGCGCGGTCGATCTCGCCGCGCTCGTCGAAGAAGGTGGGCAGGGCGGCGAGCACTTCTGCCCTGGTCGATCCGGTCGGGGACATGACACTGCCTCGCAATTGCGGAGATGGGATCAGGACGCGGCGCGCAGCCGCTCGGCCAGCACCGTGCGCATGCGGGTGCACGAGCCCTGCAGGTGCACGGTGAGCGCCGCGAGCGCGGGCTCGACCTCGCCGGAGCGGATCGTGGCCGACAGGTCGGCGTGGTCCTGGGCGACGGGGCCGAGATCGCGGTCGGTGTTGGTCACCTCGAGCATCGCGGCGAAGATCGGGCGGTGCAGGCCCCAGGTGGCGGTGAGCCTGCGGTTGCCGCCGATCACGTAGAAGGCGGAGTGGAAGTCCAGGTCCGCGGCACCGAACCCGACCGGGTCGACGGCGGCCGCGGCGGTGCGCATCGCGGCCACCGCGTCGTCGACGGGCCGCCAGTCGGCGTCGGCGAGCCGGGCAATCGTCTCGCGGACCGCCAGCGCCTCCAGCGCCTCGCGCACGGCGTACAGCTCGACGAGGTCGGTGTCGGTGAGGCCGCGCACGTAGGCGCCGCGCTTGCGGCTCTCCACCAGCCCCTCGATCTCGAGCTGGCGCAGCGCGTCGCGCACCGGGCCGCGGCTGACCCCGTACTGCTCGGCCAGGGTGCCCTCCACCAGGTGCGTGCCCGGACCGATCTCCCCGCGCACGATCAGCGCCCGCAGCGGGTCGAGCAGTTGCTCGCCGAGCGGGGCGTGGCGGACGGGTCCGGCGAACATGTGGGCGTCCTCTCTTCCCTCGGTTCACCGTCGACCGTAGTCGGTCGACCGTCATCCGGACACGGTCGTGAGGTCGCGGCGGAACGTCTCCGGCGCCTGCCAGACCGCGATCATCGTGATCAGCGCGCCGAGCATCACGTAGCCGGCCACCAGCGGCCACCGGCTGCCGTCGGCCCCCGCGAGCGCCGTCGCGACGAACGGGGTGAGCCCGCCGGCCAGGATCGACGCGATCTCGCGCCCCGCGGCGGCGCCGGTGTAGCGGCGGTCGGCGGGGAACAGTTCGGCGAAGAACGCCGGCTGGATGGAGTTGATGGCGTTGTGCCCGACGTTGAGCACCAGCACGTAGGCCAGCACGATGAGCAGGAACGAGCCGGACTGCAGCATCCCGAAGAACGGGAAGGCCATCACGAACACGACGGCGGCGCCGAAGAAGTAGACCGGCCGGCGGCCGATCCGGTCGGACACGAGCGCGAAGAAGCCGTGCGCGGCGAACGCGACGACCGAGGCGATCAGGATCGCCGTGTTGAGCGTGCTCGACGCGACGCCGATGGTCTTCCCGTACGACAGCGCGAACACCGTGAGCAGGAAGTAGGGCAGCGCCTCTGCGAAGCGCAGGCCCAGGATGAGCAGCAGGCTGCGCCAGTCGTCGCGGAAGGTCGCGACGATCGTGCCGCGCTTGGGGCCGGCCCCCTCCTCGGCGACCGGAGCGACGGCCTCGGTGAAGACCGGGCTCTCCGCCAGCGTGCGCCGCATCCAGAAGGTGACCACGAGAATCACCGCGGAGAGCAGGAACGGCACCCGCCAGCCCCAGCTCAGCAGGTCCTCCTGCGGCAGGGTGTAGACCCACGCGAACACGCCCGTGATCAGGATCTGCGCGGAGAAGCCACCGGTGTTGGGCCACGCGCTGTAGAAGCCGCGGCGCTCCGGTGGTGCCGACTCCAGCACGATGATCATCGAGCCGCCCCACTCGCCGCCCACCGCGAAGCCCTGCACGAGCCGCAGCAGCACCAGCAGCGCGGGCGCCAGGATCCCGATGCTGCCGTAGCCGGGTAGCAGTCCGATCAGGATCGTCGACACGCCCATCACGGTCAGCGTGATCAGCAACGTGGACTTGCGGCCGCTCCGGTCGCCGCGGCGGCCGAAGAACAGCCCGCCGAGCGGCCGCGCGAGGAACCCGACGGCGAAGGTGCCGAAGGCCGCCAGCGTGGCGACGAACCCGCTCGCGTCCGGGAAGAAGACCTTCGGGAAGACGACCGCTGCCGCCGTCCCGTAGACAAGGAAGTCGTAGTACTCGAGCGTGTTGCCCAGGAAGCTGGAGCCGGTGACCTTCCAGGTGTAGCGGCGGTCCTGCTGCAGCGCGGTCGCGACCATGGGGCGCCTCTCGCGGGGGGACCTCCCGTGTGGGAGGCGGCACGTCCGTGTGCCGCGCTCTGACAGTGAACTGTTAACGGTTAACCGTCAACCGCGGGCGGCTTCCTGATCGGTTCAGCAGGGTCCGGTCAGGCCAACATGCGCGAGCCAGTGATGCGGCAACCGGCGATGATCGCGTTCAGGTCACTGTTTCGGCCCTTTGAAGGGCGGAGACAGTGATCTCGACGCGATCTTCGCCCAGGTCGAACTGGTCACCGTTGGTCCTCCTCTGATCACCGGATGCGCTGTCCGCTCTCCCGGCACGAGTAGCCGCCGAGCTTCTCGACGCTCGCCCGGAAGTCGGAGCGGGCCAGCAGGTCCCACAGCGGTGCGAGCAGGTCGTCGTCGACTAGCTCGGCCCGCAGCACGAGGTCGTACGGCTCCTGGGCGACGGGGACGAAGTCGAGGCCGAACGCGCGCGCGGCCGCCAGGATGCCCATGCCGGTGTCGGCGCGGCCGGCGGCGATGGCCGCGGCCACGGCGAGGTGGGTGTGCTCCTCGCGGGTGTAGCCGGAGACCTGTGCCGGGTCGAGGCCGAGCCGGGTCAGCTCGTGATCGAGGAGCACGCGGGTACCGGCGCCGCGCTGGCGGTTCACGTACCGGACGTCGGGGCGGACGAGGTCGTCGATGCCGGTGATCCCGGACGGGTTTCCCGGTGCGACGAGCAGGCCCTGGTCGCGGTGGACGAGCCGGATGACGGCGACGTCGGGTCCGTCGGCGAGGAGGCGGTCGACGTACGGGAGCGTGTACTCGCCGGTGGCGGGGTCGAGCAGGTGGGAGCCGGCGAGGTGGCAGAGCCCGTCGCGCAGGGCGACCAGGCCGCCGAGCGATCCGACGTTCGACGACGCGAGCGTGATGAGCGGGTCGGCCGCGCGCAGGGCGGAGGCGGCGACGTCGAGGACGAGATCGTGGGAGCCGATCGCGACGATCGTGCGGCCGATCTCGGCGAGGCCGCGGAGCAGCTCGACACGGACCTGCTCGCCGGCGTGGTGGCCTTCGAGACCTGCGGGGACGACGAGCAGCCCGTCGGCGCGGACGAGCGAGGTCAGCACGCCCGCGCCGCGCGGAAGGGGAGTGGCGACGATGTCGCCGCCGACGCGGCCGAGCCGGACCCGCACCCAGTCGTCGCTGCCGATCGCCGAGGCGAGCTTGCGGGCCAGCCGCGCGGTCGTCGACGGGCGCTCCCGCGGCGCGGCCCCCTCCAGGGCGGCGAGCATCGGCGCGGCGAAGATGTCGAAAGTCAGTGCTGCCGACACGGGATATCCGGGCGCGCCGAGCACCGGGGTCCCCGAGGCCGTGCCGAGCACCACGGGGTGGCCCGGCCGGACCGCGACGCCGTGCACGGCCAGGGTGCCGGCTGCTGCGACGACCCGGGCGGTGTAGTCGTCGCGGCCGGCGCTGGAGCCGGCCACGAGGATCACCAGGTCAGCGGTGCTCGCGGCGTCGCGCAGTGCGGCGATGATGAGGTCGGGGTCGTCGGCCACGATGTCGGTCACGCGCGCGTCGCAGCCGATCTCGCGAGCCTGCGCGGCGAGCATCAGCGAGTTGGTGTCGAGGATCTCGCCCGGTGCGGGCTCGGTGCCGATCGGACGGATCTCGTCGCCGGTCGGGATGATCACCACGAGCGGCCGCCGGTGCACGGCCAGTTCGACGGCGCCGGCCGCTGCGCACGCGGCCACGTCGACCGGCCGCAGCCGGTGCCCCTCGGGCAGCAGCAGCTCGGTGGCGCTGATGTCCTCGCCGATGGAGCGGACGTGCTGGTAGGGCGGCACGGCGGCGCGCAGTTCGGCGCGCCCGTCGGCCGTCCGGTGCACGTGCTCGCGCATCACGACGGCGTCGTAGCCGGGCGGCAGCGGGTCGCCGGTGTCGACCACCTCGAACTCGTCGACCGCGAGCACCAGTGGGGTGGTCTCGGTGGCGCCGGTCGTCGACGTGGCCAGCACGGCGATGCCGTCCATGCCGGCGGAGTCGAAAGCGGGCGACGACCGCCGCGCCCACACCGGCTCGGCCGTCACACGCCCGACGGCCTCTCCGACGGAGACCCGGATCGTGTCGACCCGGGCTGGGCACCCGTCCGCGGCGCAGGCGTCGCGCCAGGCGGCGACGGCCTGCGCGGCCGGGACGTCGGAGATGAACGGGGATCCCATGGCGGCACGGTAGCGAGATGGCCGGGGCAGTTCGTTGATCAAGGGCAAAAGGTCGTGCTCGATCGATCCAGAAACGACCTTTTGCCCTTGATCAACGCCACCCGCCGGCCGCTCATCGGTAGAGCGTCACCTCGACCTCGGTGCCGGCGTCCAGCCCGGTCGCGGGTTCGGGCACCACGAGGTAGCCGTCGGCGCGGGTGAGCACCGAGAGCAGCGCGGAGGGGCCGAACAGTGGCTCGGCCACCCCGTCCCGCACGCGCACCTGGACGACGTCGAGCCGGCCCGTCGCCGACGCCAGGTCGCGGGACAGGCGGGCGCGCGTCGTCGGTTCGGGCGGCACCACGTCGCAGCCGCCCAGGCGCCGCACCAGCGGGACACCGACCAGCCGGAAGACGACGAGCGCCGAGAGCGGGTTGCCGGGCAGCCCGATGAGCGGCACGTCGCCGCACTCGGCGAGCAGGGTCGGCTTCCCGGGCTTGAGCGCGAGCCCGTGGCACCAGATCGTGCCGAGCGCGGCGACCGCGCCGGCGGTCTCGTCCCGGGCGCCGACCGACGATCCGGCCGAGATCACGACCAGGTCGGCGCCGGTCAGCGCCTCGCGCAGGACACCCTCCAGTGCTCCGCGGTCGTCGGGGACGATGCCGGCGAGGACCGGTTCACCACCGGCTTCGATGACGAGCCCTGCGAGTGCCGACGCGGTGGCGTCACGCACTTGCCCGGGGGCCAGCGTGGGAGTGTGCGGCGGGACGACCTCGTCGCCCGTCGAGATGATCGCGACGCGCGGGCGGGCGTGCACCGCCACCGTGCCGACGCCCGCAGCGGCGAGCAGTCCGAGTTCCGCGGACCGCAGCGGCCGACCCGCGGAGATGAGCGTGGCGCCGGCGGCGACGTCCTCGTCGGCCCGGACGAGCCCCGCTCCGGGCGCGACGGGCCGGGTGACCTCGATCGTGCCCGGCATCGTCGCGGCGGTGTACTCGACCATGACGACGGCGTCGGCCCCGTCGGGCAGCACCGCCCCGGTCGGGACGGCCACGCAGCCACCTGGTGGCACGGCGACGGTCGGAGCGGCGCCCATGCGGACGGACCCGGCGAGGTCGAGGTAGGACGGCAGGCCCTCCGACGCGCCGTAGGTGTCGGCCGCGCGCACCGCGTACCCGTCGACGGTCGAGCGCCGGAACCCCGGCAGCGCGTCGGGCGCGACGATGTCGGCTGCCGGAACGCGTCCGAGCGCCGCGGCCAGCGCGACGTCCTCAGTCGCCGTGCGCCGGGCCGGCCGGAACCCGGCCAGCGCGTCGGAGACGGTCCGGGCGGTGAAGAACTCGCGTCCGGTCATCGATCGGGCTGGTCCGCGGCTCCGTTCGGCCGGGGCTGGGCACGGGCCGCCGCACCGCCCTTGTCCAGCCCGAGCACGCTCACGACCGGTCCGAGCGCCACCTGCCCGAGCCCACAGATCGAGGTCTTGCGCATGGCCTCCTCGAGCCGCAGGATCTGCCCGCGCTCACCCTCGTCGAGCTCGGAGCGGCCGCGCAGCAGCTCGTGCGCCTTGGTGGAGCCGACCCGGCACGGCACGCACTTGCCGCAGGACTCGTTGCGGAAGAACCGCAGCACGTTCGTCGACGCGGCGAGCAGATCACTGCCCTCGGCCAGTACGACCACGGCGCCGGAGCCGAGCATGGTGCCGGCCTCGGCGGCGGAGCCGAAGTCGAGCCGCATGTCGAGCTGATCGGGTCCGATGAAGTTCGACGACGCGCCGCCCGGCTGCACGGCCCCGACGGCAGCGCCACCGGTGACCCCGCCGGCCAGGTCGATCAGCTCGCGGACGGTGGTGCCCATCGGCACGCAGTACACGTCGGGTCGTTCGACGTGTCCGGAGACGGCGAAGAACTTCCAGCCGACCGACTCGCCGGCGCCCTGATCGGTCCACCACTGCGCGCCGCGCTGCACGATCACCGGCACGTCGGCGAACGTCTCGACGGAGTTGATCAGGGTGGGGCGGCCGTGCAGGCCGTAGTTGCCGGGGAACGGGGGCTTGTTGCGCGGCTCGCCGCGGTGGCCCTCCATGCACTCCAGCAGCGCGGTCTCCTCGCCGAGGATGTAGCCGCCGGGGGAGACGAACACCTCGACCTGCAGGTCGGGCCCGACGAGCCCGGCGCCGCGCAGCGCGTCGATCTCGGCGCGCAGCACGTGCTCCTCGGGGCCGTACTCGTGGCGGATGAAGACCCAGCCCTGCTCGGCGCCGACGACGACCATGCCGAGCAGCAGGCCCTCCAGCACCAGGTGAGGTTGGGTGGCGAGGATCTGGCGGTCCTTGAACGTGCCGGGCTCGGACTCGTCGGCGTTGCAGATCACGTACTTCGTCGCGCCGGCGGCCGCGCGGACCAGACCCCACTTCTGCCCGGTGGGGAAGCCGGCGCCGCCCATGCCGCGCAGGCCGGAGTCCTTCAGCGCCGTGACGATCGTGTCCGGGTCGAGGTCGCCCGCGAGCAGCGCCCGCAGGGTCGCGTAGCGCTCGCCGACGCCGGAGCCGGCGGGGTAGGGGTCATTGGGCCAGGGCTCCTCGCGCGTTTGCGCAGGAGCGTCCCCGACGCCGTCGGCCCGGGCGTCGACGACGAGCGCGTCCACCTCGCTGACCTGGACAGGACGTTCGTTCACCGCTGCTGCCGGTGCGACGTCGCAGCGGCCGAGGCACGAGACCTCGACCAGCTCGACGTCGGCGTCGTCGCCGTAGCGCTGTCGAAGTTCCGCCAGCCGGGCCTCCCCGTCGCGCAGGAAGCACGGCAGGTCGTGGCAGACGTGCAGCGCGACCTTCGCCGGCGGTGACGTGCGGAAGTGCGGGTAGAACGAGATCAGGCCCTCGATCTCGTAGCGCGGCCGCCGCGTGTCGCGCGCCAGCTCCTCCAGCTCCTCGCGGGGCAGCCAGCCGAGCCGGGCCTGGATCGCGTTGAGCGCCGGGATCAGCGACGGGCCGGGGAACTTCCCGGCCCGCGCCTCCACGCCCGGCACCCGCCGCGACCGGACCTCGCCGGCGCGGTCGGACACCTCGGTCATGCACGTGCTCCCTGCGTAGCAGCGGTTCCGGAGTACGACGTCCCGAGCGGCTCCACCTGCACCGCGCAGAACTTGAACTCGGGGATCTTCCCGAACGGGTCGACCTCGTCGATCGTCAGCAGGTTGGCCGCGGCCTCCCGGAAGTGGAACGGGACGAACACGTTGCCCAGCTGCTCGCGGTGGCTGACCCGGACGAGCAGCTCGATCGATCCGCGGCGGGAGCGGGCCCGCACCATCTCCCCGTGGGCCAGCCCGCGGTCGGCGGCGTCCTTCGGGTGCATGTAGACCTCGGCGACCGGGGAGATCGCGTCGAGCGCGAACGAGCGGCGCGTCATCGATCCGGTGTGCCAGTGCTCCAGCAACCGGCCGGTGTTGAGCACCAGCGGGTACTCGGGATCGGGCAGCTCCTTGGGCGGCAGCCACTGCGCGGGCACGAGGTGGGCCAGCCCGTCGTCGGTGTTGAACTTCTCGTCGAACATGACGATCGTGCCGTCGGAGTGCTCGGGGTCGGCGTTGGGGTAGAGCTTCCCGGAGAGCCCCAGGTTGTCGTAGGCGAGGTTGGCGTAACTGGGCATCAGCGCGACCATCTCGTCGAACACCTCGCTGGGCGCACCGTACGCCCAGTCGAGCCCGATGCGCCGCGCGATGTCCTGGACGATCTCCCAGTCGGCGCGCGCCTGCCCCGGCGGGTCCATCACCTTGCGGCCGAGCTGCACGCGCCGGTCGGTGTTGGTGTACGTGCCGTCCTTCTCCAGGTAGGAGGTGGCCGGCAGGATCACGTCGGCGAACTCGGCGGTCTCGGTCAGGAAGATGTCCTGCACGACCAGGAAGTCCAGGGCCGTCAGCGCCTTGCGCACCTTGTTGATGTTCGGGTCGGACAGGAACGGGTTCTCTCCGAGCATGTACATCCCGCGCACGCCGTCGGGCTGCAGCACCGACTTGATGATCTCGGTGACGGTCAGGCCGCGGTTCGGGTTGAGCGGGGTGCCCCAGGCCTCCTCGAACCGGGCTTGCGTGGCGTCGCGGTCGACCCCCTGGTAGTCGGGGTAGAACATCGGGATCAGGCCGGCGTCCGAGGCGCCCTGCACGTTGTTCTGCCCGCGCAGCGGGTGCAGCCCCGTACCCGGCCGGCCGACGTTGCCGGTGATCGAGCACAGCGCGATGAGGCAGCGGGCGTTGTCGGTGCCGGTGGTGTGCTGGGAGATCCCCATCCCCCAGTAGACGACCGCCGCGCCGGCCTCGCCCCAGGTCCGCGCGACCTCCCGGATGGTGTCGGCGTCCACGCCGGTGATCTGGGCGGCCCGTTCCGGCGGGTAGTCGGCGACCGTGCGGGCCAGCTCGTCGTAGTTGGAGGTGCGGTTGGCGACGAACTCCCGGTCGATCAGGCCGAGCCGGATGATCTCGTGCATGAGCGAGTTGTAGAACGCGACGTCGGTGCCGGGCTTGAGCTGCACGAAGATGTCGGCGTGCTCGGCCACCGACGACGCGCGCGGATCCACGTAGATGATCTTGGTGCCGCGCCGGCGGGCCTGCTTGAAGAAGGAGCTCGCCACCGGGTGGTTGGCCGTCGGGTTGGAGCCGGTGATGATCACGACGTCGGCGTTGGAGACGTCGCCGTAGGTCGTCGACACCGCGCCGGATCCGACGCCCTCGAACAGTGCGGCGACCGACGAGGCGTGGCACAGCCGGGTGCAGTGGTCGACGTTGTTGGTGCCGAACCCGGTGCGGATGAGCTTCTGGAAGAGGTAGGCCTCCTCGTTGGAGCACTTCGCCGACCCGAACCCGGCGATCGCACCCGGACCGCCGGCGGCGTGGATCTCGGTCAGGCGCCGCGCGATCAGGTCGAGCGCCTCGTCCCAGGTGGCCTCGCGGAAGTGCGGCAGCACCTCGTCGTAGTCGACCAGGCCGCCGGGCTTGCGCCCCCGGTCCTTGCCCGGTCGCCCGTCCTCGCGCCGGCCACCGCCGCTGCGGTTGCCGCCCGCCCCGCCGCGGCCGCGGTCGTTGTGCGTGCCGCCGCGACCGTCGCCGCGCACGTCCGCCGACAGCGGACCCTTCGGGTAGGACGAGTCGATGCGGATGAGCGGGACGGTGAGCCGCTGCGGGGAGGCCGAGTAGTCCCAGCCGTAGCGGCCCTTGACGCACAGCCGGCTCTGCGAGCCCGGCTGGTCACGGCCCTCGGCGAAGGAGATGGCGCCCCGCTCGCGGTCGACGTAGTAGGTCAGCGCGCAGCCGACGCCGCAGTACGGGCAGACGCTGTCGACGGCGTCGAGCTCCTCGCGGGGCCGGATCGGGATGTCGCGGATCGCCTTGTTGGTCAGCGCGCCGGTGGGGCAGGCCTGCACGCACTCCCCGCACGTGACGCACGAGCTGGCGCCCATCGGGTCGTTCAGGTCGAACGCGATCCGGGTGGCGTAGCCCTTGCCGGAGCGGCCGATGACGTCGTTGCCCTGGATGTCGTCGCACGCCCGGACGCAGCGGTCGCACAGGATGCACGCGTCGTGGTCGACGGCGATTACGGGGTTCGACATGTCGGTGCCGCGGCCCGACCCGCACGGCAGCTCGGTGGTCTCGCGCGCCAGCCCGAACCCGTCGGCCAGGTCGAGGAGCAGGTTGTCCGCCGTGGTGGTCTGCTTCGGGTCCTCGGCGCGCGGCGGCTGGTCCGACAGCAGCAGCTCGGTGAGCGTGGCGCGGCTGCGTTCCAGCTCGGGGGAGGAGGTCGTGACCTCCATGCCGTCCTCGCAGGGGCGCACGCAGGCGGCGGCGAACACGCGGCCGCCGGTGTCGACGACGCACATCCGGCAGACCCCGACCGGGTCGTAGCGCTCGTTGTGGCAGAGCACCGGGATGTCGATGTCGAGCTGACGGGCCGCGTCGTAGATCGTGGTGCCTTCGGGCACGGTCACCGACCGGCCGTCGATCTCGGCGGTGACCGTCGCGAGTGCGGTCGATGGATCCTGGACGGCTGTCATCCTCGTCCTCCGTCAGGTCTTCTCGGGATAGCTGGTCGGACTCTAGTCGACTGTATGCAATATGTCGTGGAGTAGTAGATCGGGCAGGTCTGCCGGGTCGAGGTCGCCGTCCGCGTCGAGCCCGCGGGCGGCGTAGTAGCTGCGCACCATCGACCCGAGCCGCTCCGCGGTCAGGGTGGCGGCGCGGCCGGAGGTCAGTTCGAGGGGAGTCTCCAGCATGCGCACCGGCAGCGTGTCGTCGTCCGCGGTGGCGCCTTCGCGCTGGTTGAACGCCCGCTTGGCCAGCACGATCCGCCGCGCCGTGGCATGCAGCTCCGCCGCGTCGACGTCCCACCCGGTGACGACGGAGAGCAGCGCCGCCCACTCGGCGAAGGGGTCGGTGAAGACGCCACGCAGGAACTTGCAGAGGATCATCGAGTCCATTACGGCGGCGCGGTCCTCGGTGCCGATCGCGGCGGCGACGTGCGGGCTGCCGCCCTCGAGGCGGTCCAGCTCGCCCGACAGGTCCGCCTCGTAGGCCCCGGACCGGTTGTGGTCGGCGCCGCGCGCGTTCACCGCGAGGCCCAGCGCCATCGACTGCAAGGTGCGCGGTTCGTAGCCGGGCAGCTCAAGGCCCTTGACCTGCGGCGCGAAGTCGATCGAGCCCGCGCCGACCACGCCGGCGGCGTGACGGGAGCCCTGTGCGAGCAGCTCACCGATGCCCGGCTCGCGGGCCCCGATCGCGTCCAGCGCCCGCAGCAGGGCGGCGCCGTCGCCGAAGCGCAGCCATGGCTCGTTGATCAGCCCGCGCTCGACGCACTCCATGGCCCAGGCGATCGTCCCGCCCGCGGAGATGGTGTCGATCCCGAGCTCGTCGCAGCGGGCGCTGGCGGCGAACACGTCGTCGGGGTCGGACACCCCGCACAGCGGGCCCAGCGCGAACACGTTCTCGTACTCCATGCGCTGGCTGCCGCCGCCCTTGCGGGAGTAGATGTGCTCGCAGCCGATGGAGCACGACGCGCAGCTGTTGCGGGCCACCCCGCGCAGCTCGTGCAGCTGTTCGGCGGCTAGTTGCGGGGCGCCGTCGAACGTCGCGGCGGTGAAGTTGCGGGTCGGCAGCGTGGAGACGGCGTTGAACGCGAGCAGGTTCGCCAGCGTGCCGAGCTCGCGGTACTTCTTCGTCGCGGGTCCGAAGCTGCGCTCGCGCAGGTCCTTCGCCGCGGCCAGCACCGCGGCCGGGTCGGCGACGTCGACGCGGGTGCCGGCCTTGACGAGCACGGCCTTGATGTTCTTTGCCCCCAGCACGGCACCGAGGCCGCCGCGGCCGGCGTGGCGGCCGTCGTGGCTGATGGTGGCGTAGCGGACGCCCCGTTCACCGGCGGGCCCGATCGCGGCGGTCTGCCAGCCGCGCCCGAACCGCTCCCGGACCGAGGTCTCGGCCGCGGCGGCGGACAGGCCGGCGAGCTCGGGAGCCGCCTCGAGCCGGACGCCGTCGTGGCCGATGAGCAGGACCGAGAGGTCGTCGGCCCGCCCGCGGATCACGATGGCGTCGTTGCCGGTCAGCTTGCCGGAGATGGCGAACCGGCTCGACGCCAACGCGTCGGTGATCATGCCGGTGAGCGGGGACTTGGCGAGCACGGCGAACTTCGCGCTCGTGGTGAGCGGCGTCCCGACCAGCGGGGAGAACACGAACGCCAGCGGGGCCGGCGCCGCCAGCGGCTCGACGCGCGGCGGCGCGAGCCGGTGCAGCAACCACGTGCCGAGCCCGACCCCGCCGAGGTAGGCGCGCAGCACGTCGTCGGGCAGGTCGAGCTGCGTGCTCGTCGCCGACCGGCCCTCGACGTCGACGATCAGGGCTCGACCGAAGTAGCCGCCTGCCGTCATCCCACGACTGTAGGCGTGGTCGTCGTCACTCGCTCCGCTATCCACCGGCGTCCGCGGAGAGGAACGCGACGGTGTCTCCGGCGACGAGGGGCAGCTGCGGGTCCCGGGTGATCCGGTCGCCGTTCAGCGCCGCGACGATGTGCCGGTCCAGTTGCAGTCCGACGGCTGCCGCGGCCTCACCGAGGGTCGCGGCCGGCACGGCTCGCGGGCCACGGCGACCGGCGGAGGCGAGCGCGCCGAAGCACTCGACGGTGATCTCGGCGCCGGGCCGATGCCGCGCCGCGTCGTAGTCGTCCGGTGTGTTGAGGTTGATCACCGAGTCGAGCGCGGGGTCGAGCCGGGCGAGACCGTCGTCGCTGAGCAGCGCATCGTCGTCGAGCTGCTGCACGCTGCAGTGCTGGAAGAGCATCCCGGGCCGCAGGTTGCCCTGCTGCAGCAGATCGTTCAGGAGCCCCGCCAGACCGGTCCGGTAGCCGGCGGCGAGGGGTTGCCGGAACCCGCGGGCCACCGGCAGCACGACGTCCACGTCGTCGGTGAACTCGCGGAGCACCCGCGTGACGAAGGCCGGGTGCAGGAACGGCACGTCCGTCGAGCACGCGAATGCCGTCTCAGCCCTGTCGACCACCGCAGCCAGCCCTGCCGCGAGGCCCTGCATCGGCCCTAACCCTTCGACCGGGTCCGCCACCACCTCCACGCCCGAGGGGAGGGCGGGCAGGTCCTGGCCGGGCGCGCTGACCACCACGACCGGGCCGCCCACCGTTCTGCGCAGCAACGCCGTGGCCCGGAACAGGAGCGTCGATCCGTGCCACTCCAGACTCGCCTTCGACGCACCCATCCGGGACGAGCGGCCACCCGCCAACACCACTCCGGCGGCGCCCGCACCATCGATCATCGGGCGATGCTAGTGCTCCGCCAGGAAAGGTCGGCACCCTTCTCGGCGGCGCAGCTCCACGCTGGACGCACCGGCGAACAGCCGAGTACAACCCGGTACGAGAGCTGCCCGCCGACACGCTCATCGGCTCCGCGCTGATGACCGACACGGGTGAGATGGACGTGGTGGGGGTTTGCGCCGTAGAACCCCCGTTATGTCCATCTCACCCGTGTCGATCATGGAAGGGGCGCCGACGGGCACAGCCCGACCCCCGCCCACTCCAAGTCCGCTCGAAAGGCGGCCACCGGCCCAACGGGACGTGGGGATCTCGCGACGCACGAGCACGGGCTGAGCCCCGTGGTGCCGGCTGATCGGACGCCCGAACACAAGACTGTTCCCTCCCGATCGCCGTGGCTACCGTCGGCGCGTGACCGGTGAGCTGACGATCTTGACCGGGCCGCCGGCGGTCGGGAAGACGACGGTCGCCGCAGAACTGGCCGGCAGCGCTGCACGTCCCTCCGTGCACCTCGTGACCGACGGGTTCTACCGCTCGATCCGCACCGGGTTCGTCCTGCCGTTCCTGCCGGCGGCCGCCGACCAGAACCGCGTCGTCGTCGACGCGATCGTGGCGACGGCGTCGACCTTCGCCCGCGGCGGCTACGACGTGATCGTCGACGGCATCATCGGGCCATGGTTCCTGCCGCCGTTCCGCGCCGCGGCCCTGACACTCTCGTACGTGGTGCTGCGCTCCACCCTCGACGTGACGTTGGACCGCGCCCGGCGGCTGGGGGAGGAGCTGACGGACGTCGGCGCGATCACGGGCCTGCACGGCGCGTTCGCCGAACTGGGCGAGCTCGAACGGCACGTCATCGACACGAGCGGCCACGACGTCGACGCGACCGTCGCTGCCGTGCGGCGTGCCGTCTCATCGGGGGAGTACCGGCTGGCCTGATCGGCGGCAGGTGCGGTGAGCGCTTCGGCTGATGCAGCGGACGGCACCTGCTCGACGAGACCGTGGCCACCGGGCCGTCGCGCTCGTCCGCTCACCGATGGAGGCTGTGGTCACGCCGCACGCCCGGTCCGCCGGACGCCTGCGATGGCAGTGTGACCGTGTGGCCTCGACCCCCGACTCGCGCCCACTGATGGATGTCCCCGAACGGGTCATGGGCACATCCGCGCAGCGACCGACGACCCTCGCCGGGGAGTCGATCCCCCAGCAGCGACCCGGATCCGCCGGTGAGCACGACCTCCAGTGCGCCTACGGCACCGCCGAGCGGGCAGATCGCTTCTACCGCGACCAGGTCCGCGATCGGCTGCTGCCGAAGATGATCGAGTTCATCGGCCGCATGGAGATGATGGTCATCGCGACCTCCGACGCGCGCGGGCAGTGCGACTCCTCGCTGCGCGCCGGCGAGCCCGGCTTCATCCGCGTGCTCGACGAGCACCACCTCGCCTACCCCGAGTACCGCGGCAACGGCGTCCACGCGAGCCTGGGCAACATCAGCGAGAACGGGCACGTCGGCATCCTGATGGTCGACTTCGTCCGCGACATGATCGGCCTGCACGTCAACGGGCAGGCATGGATCGTCGAGGACGACCTGCTCCGCGATCAGTACCCGCAGCTGCCGCCCGAGGCCGAACCCGGCCGCCGGGCCGAGCGCTGGGTCATGGTCAAGATCGACGAGGCCTACATCCACTGCCGCAAGCACATCCCCCGCATGGCACGCGTGCACGAGCGCCGGGAGTGGTCCACCGACGATCCCGCCCGCAAGGGAGGCGACTACTTCCGCGTCAAGGACGAGGTGGTCCCCGACCTGAAGCTGCCCGCACCGCGGCCCGCGGCCGGCTCCACCACGACGGCCGGACATCGCGCAGAGGTCGACCGCGACGAGGCCCGTCGGTTCGTGGAGCTGTTCTACGCCGAGACCGCCCCGGCGCTGCCGATCGAGGAGCGGCTGGCGCAGATCGGGCAGAAGATCGACGAGACCGGCAGCTACACCCACACGCTCGACGAGCTGACGTTCGGCGCGCGGGTCGCGTGGCGCAACGCCGCCCGCTGCATCGGCCGGCACGACTGGGCGGACCTGCACGTGCGCGACCTGCGCCGTGCCCATTCCCCGGCCGACGTCGCGGACGGCTGCATCGGCCACCTGCGCGAGGCCACCAATGGCGGTCGCATTCGGCCGACGATCACGGTGTTCGCCCCGGACCGGCCCGGGCGGCCCGGTCCGCGGATCCACAACGACCAGCTCATCCGCTACGCCGGGCACCGCACCGAGTCCGGTGAGGTCCGCGGCGACGGCCGCTACGCCGAGTTCACCGACCAGGTCGTCGCCCTCGGTTGGCAGCGCCCGTCCCCGGCCGGCCGGTTCGACGTGCTCCCGCTGCTGATCTCGGCCGGGCACGGCAAGCCCGAGATGTTCCGCATCCCGTCCGACGCGGTGCTCGAGGTACCGCTGAGCCACCCCGACCACCCGTGGTTCGCCGAGCTGCGGCTGCGCTGGCACGCCGTGCCCGCCATCAGCAACATGCCGCTGGTCGTCGGCGGGGTCACCTACCCCGCGGCGCCGTTCAACGGCTGGTATCTGGGCACCGAGATCGGCGCCCGCAACCTGATCGACACCGACCGCTATGACCTGCTGCCCGTGGTCGCGCAGCGCCTCGGGCTCGACACCAGCTCCGAGCGCACCCTGTGGCGCGACCGCGCGATGGTGGAGATGGTGCGCGCGGTGCAGTATTCCTTCGACGAGGCCGGCGTCACGATGGCTGATCACCACTCCGAGTCGCAACGGTTCCTCACCCACGTGGCCAAGGAGGAGAAGGCCGGGCGGCGCTGCCCCGCGGACTGGAGCTGGATCGTGCCACCGGTCTCGGGCGGGCTCACCCCCGTCTACCACCGGTACTACGACGAACCCGACCTCACCCAGCCGGCGAGGTTCGCGCCCGCCAGGACCGGTCGCGCCGACCTCGGATGAGCCGGTCGATCCCGGGCCCGAGCGGTCAGGACGGCACGGCGTCGAGGAAGCCGTAGACGCTGCGGATGCGGCCCTCGTCGTCGACGACCACCACGTCGAACCCGACGACCGGGCCGGCGGCCCAGCGGAACCGGGCCTGCCCGTGGTGGGCGTCGACGGGCCCGTCCAGCCGGAACTCGAGGCCCGCCAGCTGCTGCTGCGCGGCGCCGAGGAAGGCGTCGATCCCGTCGTGGCCCGCGACGTCGGCCAGCGGGTCGGTGTAGGTGGCGTCGGTGGCGAACAAGCTCGCCACCTGCTGCTTGCGGGCAACCGGGTCGGTCTGGTTGAACGCGGCGATGTAGCGCTGGGCAAGATCGGTGAAGTCGGTCATCGGAATCTCTCCTCGTCGTCGTGGTGACGAGACAAAGCCTGGTCGAGCCGCGGCAGCGGGGCGATTACCCGGCGGGTAATCCCGGGCCTTACATCCAGCGGCGGCCGGTTACCGCTCGCGTCTGCTGAGGGCGTGGGCGCGGTCGAGGAGCATGCGCCCCAATGCGGGGATGCGCTCGTCGGTGAAGCGGGAACGGACGCCGGTGAGGCTCAGCGCCGCGCGCGGACGGCCGGCGGAGTCGAAGACGGCCGCGGCGAGGCCCCAGCTCCCCTCGACGACCAGGCCGGGGTTCACGGCGTAGCCGCCGGCCCGGGTCGCGGCCACCCGGGAGCGCAGCGCCTGCCGGGAGTGCGCCGCACCCCACCGGACCGTCAGGTCGGTGGCGGCCAGGTACTCGTCGGCCTCGGTGACGGGCAGGTGGCCCAGGATCGCCAGTCCGGCGGACGCCACGCCGAGGGGGAAGCGGATGCCCTCGTGCAGGACGTGCGAGCGGAGCGGGAAGCTGCCCTCGCACTCGGCCACGCACACCGTCTCCCGGCCGCGCAGCGCGGAGAGGTAGGCGCTCTCCCCGGTCTGTTCCGCGAGGTCGGTCAGGATGTCGCGGGCCTGGTCGGTCACGTCGTAGCGGGCGGCGGCCAGCGAGCCGAGCAGGAACAGCTCGGGCCCGAGCTGCCATCGGCCGGTGTCGCGGTCGCGGTCGACGAAGCCCTGCTCGGTGAGGTCGGTGAGCAACCGGTGCGCGGTGGGGCGGGGCAGTCCGGTCGCGCGGGCCACCGCCGATGTCGTCGCGCCGGTGGCGGCCGCGGCGCCGACCGTCCGCAGCACCAGCCCGACCTTCGCGATCACGGAGAGCCCGGCTGGTACGTCCACCGGCGAAGTCTATGTCCGGTGAACGGACGGTTCTGTTGCACGACGTCTGCTCAGTGAACGATCGGTGGATCGTGCGGCCGGGTCACGGGTGCCATCTGCGGCATGGACAAGGAGCTCAGCGCCGAGCAGGCGCTCGCCGGGATCGTCGACGGCGCCACGCTCGCGGTGGGAGGGTTCGGGCTCTGCGGCATACCGTCGACGCTCATCACCGCGCTGCACGCCGCCGGAGTACGCGACCTGGAGGTCGTGTCCAACAACTGCGGGGTCGACGACTGGGGGCTGGGAGTGCTGCTGTCGGACCGGCGGATCAGCCGGGTGACCGGCTCCTACGTCGGGGAGAACAAGGAGTTCGCCCGCCAGTACCTCGCGGGTGAGCTGGAGGTCGAGCTCTGCCCCCAGGGCACCCTCGCCGAGCGCCTGCGCGCCGGTGGCTGCGGCATCCCGGCCTTCTTCACCCCGGCAGGCATCGGGTCCCAGATCGCCGACGGCGGGCTGCCCTGGCGCTACGCGCCCGACGGCACCGTCGCCGTCGCGTCCCCGGCCAAGGAGGTGCGTGATTTCGGTGGGGTGCCGCACGTGCTCGAAGAGGCCATCGTCACCGACTTCGCCCTGGTCGCCGCGGCGAAGGGGGACCGGCACGGCAACCTCGTGTTCGACAAGTCCGCCCAGAACTTCAACCCGCTCTGCGCCATGGCCGGCCGCATCACCATCGCCGAGGTGGCCGAGCTCGTCGAACCCGGGGAGCTCGATCCCGCGCAGGTCCACCTGCCCGGGGTGTTCGTCCAGCACGTCGTGCACGCCCCCGCCATCGAGAAGCGGATCGAGAAGATCACGGTCACGGAGGTGGCAGCATGAGCCTGACCCGGCACGAGATGGCAGCACGCGCCGCGGCGGAGCTGCGGGACGGCGAGTACGTCAACCTCGGCATCGGCCTGCCCACGCTCATCCCCGGCTACCTGTCCGCCGACGTGCACGTGGTCCTGCACAGCGAGAACGGCATCCTCGGCACCGGCCCCTACCCGAGCCCGGACGCCGTGGACCCGGATCTGATCAACGCGGGCAAGGAGACGGTGACGGTCCGCCCGGGCGCGTCGTTCTTCGACTCCGCGCTGTCGTTCGGGATCATCCGGGGCGGTCATCTCGACGTCGCCGTCCTCGGCGCGATGCAGGTCTCCGAGCACGGCGACCTCTCGAACTGGGCCGTGCCGGGGAAGATGGTCAAGGGCATGGGCGGGGCCATGGACCTCGTTCACGGCGCCCGCCGGGTGATCGTGCTGATGGAGCACACCGCCAAGGACGGCTCCCCGAAGATCCTGCGCGAGAACACGCTGCCCTACACCGGCATGCGCGTGGTGAACCGGATCATCACCGATCTCGCCGTCATCGACGTCGCCGCCGACGGCCTCGTCCTCGTGGAGACCGCGCCCGGAGTCACGGAGGACGAGGTCCGCGCAGCCACCGACGCGCCGTTGACCGTGCGAACGCCCGGGTGACCGGCAACGGGCCGCCCCCACCGGCGGTCACGGGTCAGCCGTGCGGCTACGAGGACGAATGGTGATCGTGCCGGTGCGAGGTCGTCATTCGCGCAGCAGCGCGTCGCCGTTGATCGACCAGACCTGGCCGTTGATCCACTCGGCGTCGTCGGAGAGCAGGAACGTGACCACGCCGGCCAGATCCTCGGGCCTGCCGAACCGGGTGCTGGGCATGGTCTGCCGCGCGAAGGCCAGGCTCTCCGGGCTCAGGGCATCTTCTCCGCGGATTCGGTCAGCACCACGCCCGGGGACACGCAGTTGGCGCGGATGCCCTGCCTGCCCCAGCGGGAGGCGATGTGGCGGGTGAGCGCGTTGATCCCGGCTTTGCTGGTCTGGTACGCCGCGCGCACGTGGTCGCCGACGTGTGCGGCGGCCGACGAGGTGTTGACGATCGCCCCACTGCCCTGCTCGAGCAGCAGTGGCAGGACGGCGCGCGCGGTGTACGCGTAGCCGATCAGGTTCACCTCGAGGGTCCGTCGCCACACTGCCGGGTCCATGTCCAGCAGGTCGCCGTCGCGGCCCAGTACGTCTGCCGAGACGTCGGCGCCGACGTTGTAGAGCCCGTCGATGCCGCCGAGGTGGTCGACGGCGGCATCGACGAGTGCGCGGGCCGATCCCTCGTCCGCGAGATCGAACTCGACGGCGAAGGCTGTTCCGCCGGTGTCGGCGATGTGCTTGGCGGTGGCGTGCGCGCCGTCGAGGTTGATGTCGCCGACGACGACCGCGG
This sequence comes from uncultured Actinomycetota bacterium, assembly GCA_963727745.1. GTDB lineage: Bacteria > Actinomycetota > Actinomycetes > Mycobacteriales > Pseudonocardiaceae > Pseudonocardia. Next base: position 156,227 of record CAVSHL010000008.1, on the reverse strand, counting down.
CGCCCTCGGCGGCGAGGCGTTCGGCGGTGGCGGCGCCGATCCCGCTGGCGCCACCGGCGATGACGATGCGCTTTCCGTGGATGCCCTTCATGGCATGGCTCTTTTCCTGGAGGCGGGGTGATGAACGGGAACCGGGCGGTGCGCGCCCTCCTCACGTTAGCCTACATCTGTAGGTTAACGTGCAGACGTAGTCTTCGGGTACGGTGACTGACGTGGCGATGCGCGAGGGCACTCCGACCGGCGACCGGCGGGTGCGGCGCACGCACGCATCGCTGCAGAACGCGCTGATCCAGCTCGTGGAGGATCGAGAGCTGGGGCAGATCAGCGTCGCCGATCTCGCGGAGCGGGCCGGGGTGAGCCGCTCCACGTTCTACGACCACTACCGTGACGTGCACGAACTCGCCGAAGCGGCCTGTACCTCGATGATCGACGAGTTGATCGAGTCCCTGCCTGTCCTCGGCCCCGGCTTGCCGGAGGAGGACGAGACGCAGTCACTGCGGGCCTTCTTCGCCAACCTCGCCGAGCACGCCGGCCTCTATCGCAGCCTCCTGGGACCGCAGGGCAGTGCCCGGGTCATCGACCACCTGCGGCGCCGCACCACGACGACCGTCCACATCGCGGTTCGCCGGGCCGCCGCCGGCAGCACCCAGCGAGACTCCACCTCGTCGGCCGACGTTCCGCACGACGTGCCTGCCGCGTTCACCGCCGGCGCACTCATCGGCGTGGCCATCGACTGGCTCCAGCGCGGTTGCCCGCGGACAGCCGCCGAGATGGCCACCTTGACCTGGCCCCTACTCACCGGTGAGCCTTCGTCGAACTGATCCGGCTTCGGCGAGGAGCGGGTGGATGCCCTGGTGGCACACCCGTTCGGGTGTGCACACCGTGCAGGCACGGGCCGGAATCACCGCCTTCTGCCACGAGTCATCGAGCGGCTGCTGGCGGTGGCGGGTCGAGCTGCCGTGCTGAGCGCATGACGCGCGCGGTCCGGGTGCTGGTCGGCGACGACCACCCCGTCGTCCGCGACGGTGTGGCCACCCAGCTGAGCCGGCACCGCGAGATCGACGTCGCCGGGCACGCGGCCGATGCGGCGCAGGCCGTGCGCGCGGGCCGGGGTCGTCGTGGCAGCATCGCCGCTGGTCGACGACCTGACGCGGAGGTCAACCGGAGTCCGCGTCCGGTCCGGGCGACTCGCCGTCCTGATCGGGGCGACTCGCCGTCCCGAACCGGGAACGCGGCTGCAGGGAGACCCCGGCGGGGGCTAACCCCGTGTGGCGCGGGCGCTCGGGACCGTCAGCCCGAGCATGGCGAGGGTCTCCGCGCAGTCGGCGGCGTCGGTGGCGCGCCCGGCCACGACACGCGCAGCCCGCGCCCGTTGTGCGTCGTCGTGGATGAGGTTGGCCGCCTGGTTCGCGGCGAACTCGCCGGCAGAGGTCGATGTTCCGGTCCACGCCATTCGGGGTGACTCCGATCCCGTGAGCGGCATCAGGGCTGCTCGCGGTCGTCTGCCGGGACGGCGCTCTGCCCGAGGCGCGCGCTCCAGAGGTACGACGCGACCCACCCGGCACCCCGACCGTACTCGATCGGTGCGCCCAGCGACCGTCGGAAGCCTGATCGTGACATGACCCTGCTGCAACACCTGCAGACTCCGCAGAACGCCCACGCCGGGTCGGCCGCGCTCCTGCCCGCTGCGCCGCGGCCAGAATCGTTCAGCACCTCCGCGCCGCCGCGGCCCTTGCTGACCCGCGCCCGCCGACGCGCGAGATGAACGTGAGCGGGGTTCCGGGCCCCACCGGAACCCCGCTCATGTTCATCTCGCGCGGTCTGACCCCGCCACCGCGTCGGCGAAGCGACCGGGGTCGGCGAACCGGACCGACGCCTCCAACCCCGGCTCGACGGGGTGTCCCAGTGCCTGCCGGGCGATCAGCGCCCCCACCCCGGACGCGGTCTTGAACCCTGCACCGGAGAAGCCCGTCGCGATGTGGGTGCGCGGGCGGCCGGGGACGGTGCCGATCAGCGGCCGCCGGTCGGTGGAGTAGAGGTCCGGGTAGCAGTCCGACCGGACGATGCTCGGGACGAGCCCGGGGAAGAACCGCCGGACGGTCAGCTCGCTCTCGGCGATCTCGGCCTCGGTCAGCTCGCGGCCCAGGTCGCCCGCGTCCGTGGTCGGCCCGCCCCTGCCGTCGAGCGTCGCCTTGACCGTCGAGCCGTCGAGCGACGGCGCCCCGTACATGCTCAGACCGTCCTGGATCCTGATGAAGATCGGGAAGCGCTCCGGCGCGTAGAGCGCGGGCTCGCGCGCGGCGAACCACGTGAGGAAGATCCGCCGCGGGGCGACCGCGTCGGCCACCGAGGCCGGGAGCAGGTGCCGCGACCAGCCACCGGCCGCCACGACGACGCGCTCGAACGTCCAGCTCGACGGGCCGGAGACGACGCGCACGCCGTGCGCGTCCTCCTCCAGCGCGTCGACGGGCGTCGAGGTCAGGACCTCCGCACCCCGGCTCTCGGCCGCTGCGACGGCCGAGAGCACCGCGCGGTCCGTCCGCAGGAAGCCGGCGCGGGGATCGAGCACCGCGGCGTCGCCGTCGCCCACCTCGTGCTGCGGAAAGCGGGCGCGCAGCGCGGCCGCGTCCAGCAACTCGTGCAGGGCGCCCGTCTCGGCGACGTTGCGCAGGATCGCGTCGACGTACCCACCGCGGCGGTCTCCGATCGCGAGACCGCCGCACTGGGTCAACACCTCCTGCCCCGACTCGGCCTCCAGCTCCCGCCATCGGACGAGGGAGCTCTCGAGCAGGGGCGTGAGGTCGTGCTGCTCGCGGAACGTCATGCGGAACAGCCGGGAGTCGCCCCCGACCGCGCTGCGGCCGTGCGCCGGAGTCCGGGCCTCGAACCCGACCACCCCGTCGGACAGCCCCGCCGCCTGCCACAGCGCCATGCTCCCGACGCTGCCCAGCCCGATGACGGCGAGCGCGCCGTCGGTCACGACAGCACCTTCTCCAGGAACGACTGCGTGCGGCGTTCCTTGGGTGCGGAGAGGACGGCGCGGGCGTCGCCGCGTTCGACGACCAGTCCTTCGTCCATGAACAGGACGGTGTCGGCGACCTCGCGGGCGAACCCGATCTCGTGGGTGACCACGACCATGGTCATGCCCTTGGTCGCCAGGTCCTTCATGACACCGAGGACCTCGCCGACGCGTTCGGGATCCAGCGCGCTGGTGGGTTCGTCGAAGAGCATGATGCTCGGTTCCATCGCCAGCGCCCGACAGATCGCGACGCGTTGTTTCTGCCCGCCGGACAGGAGCGCGGGGTAGTGGTGTTCGAACCCGGCCAGGCCGACGCTGGCCAGCAGCGCGACGGCCTGTTCCGCGGCGGCGGCTTTGGCGATGCCTTTGACCAGGACGGGTCCGGCCATCACGTTGTCCAGGGCGGTCATGTGGGGGAACAGGTTGAACCCCTGGAAGACCATGCCGATGCGTTGTCGCTGTGTCGCGAGCGCGGCGGCGGGCAGGGCGGTGTAGGCCAGTGGGGTCTCGCGGAACCCCAGGTCCTCGCCGTTGACCTGCAGGACGCCGCTGTCGATGGTTTCCAGGCCGTTGATGCAGCGGAGCAGGGTGGATTTGCCCGATCCGCTCGGACCGACGATGCAGGTGATCTCGCCGGCTGCGACGGTGACGTCGATGCCGCCGAGCACGAGGTGGGAGCCGAAGGACTTGCGGATCTCCCGGGCCACGATGGTGCCCACCCCGTCGACCGCGACGTTGATGTCGCCGCCGGTGTCGTCGTTGATCTCGCTGGTCCTGGTCATGCCGGCACCTCCTGCGGGATCTGCTTGAGCGCGCGGCGGGCACCGGCGGGGAGCCGGTCGGATCGTCCGTAGCGTCGTTCGATCATGGACTGGGGGATGCCGAGCAGGATCGTCATGAGCAGGTACCAGAGGCTGGCGACGATGAGCAGGGGGACGGTTTCGTAGGTGCGGGAGTAGATCAGCTGTGCGCTTTGCAGCAGGTCCGCCACACCGAGCACGCTGACGAGCGAGGTGCCCTTCAGCATGCTGATCAGCTGGTTCCCGGTGGGCGGCAGGATCGCCGGCATGATCTGGGGCAGCAGCACGGCGCGCAGTTTCTTGGAGTAGCTCATGCCGAGGGAGTCGGCGGCTTCGATCTGGCCCTTGTCGACTGCGGCGAACCCGCCGCGGATCACCTCGGCCATGTAGGCGGCTTCGTTCAACGTGAGCCCGATGATCGCCGCGGTCAGCGGGCTGATCATCGCGTTGGTGTCGATCTGGTACTGGAAGTCGGTGAACGGCACCCCGATCGACAGGTCGGGGTAGAGGGCGGCGAAGTTGAACCAGAAGATGAGCTGGACCAGCACGGGGGTGCCGCGGAAGAAGGAGATGTAGCCGACCGCGACGGCCACTACGGGCCGTTTCCCGGAGTCCCGCATCAGCGCGAGGACGAGGCCGAGGATGCAGCCCAGCAGCATGCTGACCGCGGTGAGCATCAGGGTGATGCCGATGCCGTGCAGGATCGAGTCGTGGGTGAAGTACTTCGCGACCACGTCCCACTGGTAGTTCGGGTTCGTGATCATGCTGCGGATCAGGAGGGCGGCCAGTACCACCGCGCCGGCCCACGCGAGGTAGTCCCAGATGTGGTGGGGCCGTAGGCGCTTCTTGTCCTCCGGTCGGATATGTGCCATGCGACGTTCTCCTTTGTCCCTTGGCGACGCGTCGCTCGGCGACGCGCGAATCCTCTACGGCGGACGGTCAGTGCTGCTTGGCCTCGGTGACGCCGAGTCCGGCCAGGCCCCAGCGCTGCAGCGCCTGCTGGTACTCGGGTGTGCTCATGAGCGACTGGAGCGCGGCCTGCACCGCGGGGGTCAGTTCCGCGCCCTTGGGCAGCGCGACGGACACGGTCGACTCGTTGACCTGGGGGGACAGCATCTCGAACCGGTTGGGCTGCTGGGTGACGGCCCAGCCCAAGGAGGAGGTGTCGTAGTAGATGGCCTTGATCCGGCCGGAGGCCAGCTGGGTCGTCGCGTCCTGGATGCTGGGCAGGATGATGCCGTCGATGGCCGGCTTGCCCTTGTCCTCGCACTGTGACTTGGAGAGCTCGGGCAGCCGCTTGGTGGACTGGATGGAGCCCTTCATCACTGCGAGCGTCTTGCCGCACAGGTTGTCGACGGCGTACCCCTCGGGGTTGCCCTTGCCGACGGCGATGGAGGAACCGACCCGGAAGTAGTCGATCATGTCGAGGACCGCCACCCGCTCCGGTGTCGCGGTCATCGACGTCGCCGTCATGTCGTAGCGGTGACCCTGCAGCGACGGGATGATCGTGTCGAACCCGACGTCGGCGATCTCTACCTTCAGCCCGAGCTTCTTCGCGATCAGGCGCGCCATGTCGACGTTCAGGCCGATGGGCGTCTTGCCGTCCTCGGCGATGAAGCTGGTCGGCGGGTACTTGAGCTCCATCGCGACGACGAGCGTGCCCTTGTCCTTGACCGACTGGGGGAGCAACGCCGTGGCCTTGTCGTCGACGCCGACGTTGACCGAGATGTCATCGGTCGGCTCCGACGCCGACTGCGGGGACGCCGCCGATGTCGCCTGGGCGCCGCCGCAGGCGGCGAGGCCGGCCGCGGCGATCGCCGCGAGCGCCACGATCTGGATCTTTCGGATCGACCTCATAGCTTCTCCTGATCGCGTTCTGTGGTGGTGGTGTCGTGCTCCCCCGAGGTGCTGGTGACGATGAACGACTTCGGTTCCGTCATCGCCCGGACTGCGTGCGTGATGCCTTCCCGGCCGATGCCCGACCGGCCGAACCCGCCGAACGGCATGGCGTCGATGCGGTAGTCGCTGGTGTCGTTGACGAGCACCGCTCCGGCGACGAGCCGCCGGCTGATCCGGATGGCGTCGTCGATGTCGCGGGTGAAGATGCCTGCGTGCAGCGCGTGCGCCGGTCCGTTCGCGCGGTGGATCGCCTCCTCGATCGTGGTGACGGAGAAGAGGCAGACGACCGGCCCGAACACCTCCTCCTCCACGATCCGGGCCTCGTCCGGCACGTCGGCGAGCACGGTCGGGGCGTGGAAGCTGTCCTCCGTCGTCCCGCCGGCGAGTACGCGAGCCCCCTGCGCGACCGCCTCCTGCACCCACTCCTGCACGCGCCGCGCCTCGCTGGTGCTGATCATCGGACCGACGTCGGTGTGCCGGCTCTGCTTGCTGCCCACCACCAGGTCGCGCGTCCCGCTGACCACGGCCGCCGCCACCTCGTCGAAGAGGGTGCTCGCGATGTAGACGCGCTGGACCGACAGGCAGTTCTGGCCTGCGGTGCCGAAGGCGCCCTGCACGATCGCTGCGGCAGCCGCCGCGGGGTCGGCGTCGGCGCACACCAGCGTCGGGTTGTTCCCGCCCAGCTCCATGAGGAGCCTTCGCGGACCGGCGATCGCCGAGATCCGGGTCGCGGTGCGGAGGCCACCGGTGAACGACACGAGGTCGACCTCCGGGTGCGTGACCAGGTGATGGCCCGTCCCGGCCTCTCCGCACACCACGGCGAGCCGATCGCGCGGCACGCCCGCCGCGAGCAGCACCTCGACGAGTGCGAGCGCGGTGAGCGGGGTGGCCTCGTGCGGTTTGAGGATCACGCCGTTGCCGGCCAGCAGCGCCGGACCGAGCTTGTGTGCGACCAGGTTCAGCGGGTCGTTGAACGGGGTGATGGCCGCGACGATGCCGACCGGCGCGCGGACGAACCACCCGATCCGCCCGGCACCGCGCTCGGTGTTCTCCAGCGGCAGCGTCTCTCCGGTGAGCGCATCCGCGCACTCCCCGGACAGACGCAGCGTCTCCACCGCCCGTTTGACCTCGCGCTCGGCCTCCACGATGGTCTTGCAGCCCTCGGTGGCGATGAGCCGGGCGAAGCGGTCCGCCTGGACCGCGAGCCGGGTGGACGCGTCGGTCAGCGCCGCGCGCCGCCGGTGCAGCGGCCACTCCTGACCGAGCCCGTGGCGCAGCGCCGCGACCGCCCGGTCGATGTCGGCACCGGAGGAGCAGGCGACCGAACCGACGTGCTGCTCGTTCTCGGGGTCGAGCACGGGCAGGGTGAGATCGGTGGTCTGCCACTGGCCCGCGATGAACGCTCCACCGGGCGGCCCGGTCGGTGCGTGCGACCGGAGCACGGTGCTGGCCGCCGTCATCGGACCAGGTCCGCGAGCCGGGCCCCACCACCGATGAGGGGAAGGAACCACGGCTTGCCGAAGTGCCCCGGCACCGGCGGGAACCGGAGCGCGCCCCACGGGTTCGCCTCGCGGTTGCCCCCGAGGTACGACGCCATCGACGTGCCCATGTGCGTGGCCATCTGCACGCCGTGGCCGCTGTAGCACAACGAGTAGAAGACGCCGTCGTGCTCGCCGGCGTGGACCATCTGGTCCATGGACAGGTCGACCAGGCCGCCCCACGTGTAGTCGATGCGTGCGGTGGCGAGCGTCGGGAACACCGTGGTCATCGCCTTGCGGAGGACCCGTCCGCTCTTGAGGTCGGAGTCGGGGTTCGACATGGCGAAGCGCGCTCGCCCGCCGAACAGCAACCGGTTGTCGGGCGTCAGCCGGAAGTAGTAGATGAGGTTCTTGCTGTCCGATGCCATCCGCCGGTTCGGCAGCAGTGTCCGCACCACGTGGTCGGGCAGCGGCTCGGTGGCGATGATGAAGCTGCCCACGGGGATCACCCTGCGGCGCAGCCACGGGAAGGGGCTGCCCGTGTAGCCGCTCGTGCCGACGAGCACTTGCTTGGCCCGCGTGATGCCGCGGGTGGTGTGCACGTCGTGCACGGCGCCGCCGACCCGGCGCAGCTCGGTGACCGCGGCGTTCTCGTGGATCCCGGCGCCGTGCTGCACCGCTGCGCCCGCGAGCCCGTGGGCGAACTTCGCCACGTGCAGCCCGGCGGCGGCCGGATCGACCGTCGCGCCGTGGTAGTAGTCCGAGCCGATCTCGTCGCGGATCTCGGCCTTCGGAACGAGCTGTACAGGGTGGTGCGCGAGTTCGGCCAGCATCGCCTGGCTCTTCTTCATCGACTCGTAGTGCGCGGGCCGGTAGGCCAGCGTCAACTTGCCCGTGCGTTCGAAGTCGCAGTCGATGCCGTGTTCCTTGACGAGCGACTCGATGGTGTCGATCGCCCGCGTGTACTCGGTGAACATGGCCACTGCGGCGCGGTCACCGTAGCGCTCGACGGCCTGTGTGAACCCGATGGCGAGCCCGGTGGTCGCCATTCCGCCGTTGCGGCCCGACGCACCCCAGCCGACGGTGTGCTGTTCCAGCAGTGCGACGCTCGCGCCCTGCTTCGCCAGTTCGAGTGCCGCCGACAGACCGGTGAAGCCCGCGCCGATCACGGCCACATCGACCTCGGGTGGAAGCGGGTTGCGCCGGAAGTCCCCGGCGGGCTCCGCGGTGTCGAGCCAGTACGACGTCAGCTTCACGGTGCTGCCCTTCGCCTCAGAGTCCGAGCAGCGTGTTGAGCTCGTCGAGGCTCTCGACGCGGACGTATCCGTACGACGGGCTCGGCGGGTCGTAGCCGCGGTCGAGCAGGACGGTGTTGGTGATGCCGAGGTCGGTGGCCGGCATGATGTCGTAGCGGGTGTGCGACGAGACGTGCAGGATCCGGTCCGGCTCCGTGCCCAAGGTGTCGAGCATGTACTCGAACGCCTGGTACCTGGGCTTGTAGGCCCCGGCCTGCTCGGCGGTGTAGACGGCGTGGAACTCCGCTCCGAGGCGGGGGACCGAGATGTCCAGGAAGCTGGTGTCGGCGTTGGAGAGGATCACCAGCGGGAAGTTCTCCCCGAGCGTCTTGAGCGGGCTCGGGATGTCGGCGTGCGGGCCCCATGAGCGCACCGCGTCGGCGAAGGCCTTGCCGGAACCCTCCGCGGCGCGCAGCCCTGCTCGGCCGCAGGCGCGGGTGAACGCGTCCTCCAGCAGCTGCTCGTAGCTGTAGAAGGAGTCGCCGCAGACCTGGTCGTAGCGGTAGGCGCGGAACAGCGGGACGAAGGCGGCGAACTCCTCCGGCGTGACCTGGTCCCCGAGCAGCTGCCGGGTGACCGCCTGGATCTCGAAGTTGATCAGGGTGCCGTAGCAGTCGAACGTGACGTAGTCGGGGCGGAACGCGATCTCGGGCACTGGCTCTCCCATCATCGGCGGGATGCCGCGGTGTGCGGCGTGCCACAGGGTGACGCCGGGAACGGTAAGGTGTAATCTCGTCAACTGTCAACAGTTTGACATGTATGCATGCATCGGCGACGCTCGGGCATGTGTGCGCCGCCGGGCGGCCGTGTGGGAAGTCGGCGACGCGCACCTCGGATACGTTGGATCACCCACCGCCGCCGACAGTGCACCGAGGAAGGGCAGCACGGCAGATGACCGGAGTCGACAACATGGTTCCCCTCACGCTGAGGGGCACCTCTGCCGTGATCGCCGAGCAGCTGCGGGAGCGGATCCTGGACGGCAGCTTCGCTCCGGGGGAGCAGATCAGCGAGGTGCAGCTGGCCGCCAGGTTGGGGATGAGCCGCGGTCCCGTGCGCGAGGCCGTGCAGCGCCTCGCCCAGGAAGGGCTCCTGGTCAGCCACCGCAACCGCGGCGTTTTCGTCGTCGAGCTCGACGTCGGCGACATCGAGGACGTCTACCGGGGCCGGCGCGCCGTCGAGAAGGAAGCGGCGAGCACCGTGAACGAACGCGGGATCCCGGCCGGCCTGGTCGCGCGCCTCGAGACGATCCTGCAGAACATCGAGCGGTTCATGGACGCAGGCGACTGGCCGAAGCTCGCCCGCGAGGACCTGCACTTCCACGAGACCATGGTCGAGGCCGCGCAGAGCCCGCGCCTGAACCGCATGTTCTCGACGCTCGCCGCCGAGACTATGCTGTGCATGTCGGCGTTCGACGAGCGCTACATCCGGCCGCCCACCGCCGTGGAGGAGCACCGGAAGTTGCTCGATCGGATGGTCGCGGGCGATCTCGCCGAGTTCCTGGCGGAGATCGACCGGCACATGAACGACGCAGTCGACTCCCTGACCAGGGCACGGCGCGGCGAAGCCGGGACCGCCACTCCCTGACGGCGACCCGGAGCCCGGTTCAGAGCCCTGCCTGGGCCTCCTTGACGGCCGCGGCGATCTCGGCGGCCTTCGCGGCCGCGGCGCGCACGCCCGGCGCGCGCGGCTCATCGTCGGCCAGTGCCGCGCAGCCCTGCGCGAGCAGGGCGACGCGCTCGTGCAGCAGGATCCACACGGGTCTGCGCGCCGGCACCGCGTTTGTCATGACGTAGTACATCTCGAACGGGAACCCGGCCGTCATGCCCGGGTGCTGCGGCCCGACGGGGAGCGACGTCATCGCGACTCCGAGCGGGCGCAGCACCGACACCATGAGGTCGATGGCGCCGTTCACGAGCGTGGCGAGCTGCTTCTCGTCCTCGTCGGTGTGGGTGAAGTAGCGCAGCAGCATGTGCAGCACCACCTCGTAGGCGAGCGCGGCGACCTCGGCGATCCGCTCGGTCAGCGGGTCGGTGATGAGGATCTGGGGTGCAGCGATGTCGAACGGCTGGTGATGGAACGCCGGGACCACGGGTCGAGCAGGCTCGAACGCCGGGTCCGTCCGCCTCAGCTCGTGGAACTCCTCCCACATGCCGAGGAACCGGCCGTAGTGGGCGTCGCGCCAGTCGCCGCGGGCACCCTCGCCCTGCTCGATGATCTGCTCGACGGCCGCGAGCGCCGACTCCAGGTCGGTCACGGCGATGACCTGCGGCCACTGGAACCGCTCCGGGGTGGCCTGCGCCGTCGGGAGCCCGATGAACACGGCCTCCTCGCCGTGCAGCTCGACGAGGTTGCGCAGCCCGTCGGCGATGCCCCGGTACAGGCGTCCGACCGTGGAGTACTCCTGACCGCGCGGCATGATCTCGTCGGCCTCGACCGGTGTGCGCGGGGGTGCGCCCGGCACGAACCCGTCCGCGTGCTGATCCTCCAGTGCCTCCGGCCGCTCGAGGTACAGGAAGTGGCGCAGCGCCCGCTCGCCGAAGGGCATGAGGTCCAGCTGCAGCCGCGACGGGAAGTACCCCGACAGCTGAGGGAAGTTGGGCCGGTTGAACGTGGGCGCGCCGCCGATCGCCGCCAGCACGTTGTAGACGAGCGCGAGGTGCAGCATCTCCTCCACGGCGATGCCGCTGATCATCTTCCGCCAGCGCTGCACGGCGTCGGACTGCTCGGCGGTGAGGCTCGGCTCGTCGGCGGGCTTCAGGGAGAACTCGGCGAACAGGTACTGGCACATGATCATGTGCTCGAGTTCGGCAGCTTCCAGCAGCAACCACCACAGGTGCTCTCGGTGGGGGATGAGGATCCTCGGCTCGCTCACGTCACTCATTCCGTTCGGACTCCGCCCCTGGCTCGTCCGCCGGTAGCCGTCCTCGGGCGGCCGCGATCGCATCACCCTGGCGGGTGTGCGCCTTCTCCCGCACCAGCAGCGCGTCCCGTTCGGTCTGGAAGGTGGCCCGGTCGACCGTCCTGGGTGGCATCGAGGCCGGTTCGTCGTGATCGGTGCCCGTCATGGTGGTTCCCGTTCGCTTTGTCGGTCGGTTGGTCAGAGCTGTGCGTGCGTCGGGAGCGAGCCAGTGCGATGAGCACCACGGCAACGGCCGAGGACGCGGCGGCGGCGGCGAGTGCCGCGGACCCGGACGTCGCCGTCCCGGTCAGGGCGCCGGCGACGGCGGTGCCGGCTCCGTAGCCGGCCCACATGAACGTCGTCAGCCAGGCGAACGCCTCTGTGCGCTGCGCAGGGGAAGCGGACAGCGCCAGCAGGGTCGACTGCAGCGTCTCGCGCACCCCGGAGACGACCCCGACGCCGACGACGACGAGCGAGATGACGAGGAGCCCGGGAACGGTCGCCGCCCCGACGAGGAGGAGCGCACCCTCCGCGAGGCAGACGATCAGCAGGAGTCTGCGGGGTTCGATCCGCCAGGGCCGTGAACCGTAGCCGAGCGAGCCGATCAGTGCGCCGACGGAGATGAGGCCGGCGAGCACCGCCGCGTAGGCGATCGCCTGCGCTGCCTCCGCCGCTGCGACGGTGCCGATGCGCAGGCAGCCGAAGACGAACGTGTCCGCGGCCGCGACCACCAGCACGAGCGCGGTCGGCCCGTGCGCGAGCGGTCCGAGGAGCCGCGCGAGCGGCGTTCGTGTCGAGGGTGCCGCCGGCGACGGGGTGGTGTCCCGAACTGCAGGGCTGACGAGCAGCAGGAGCAGCCCGAGCAGCACGGCGGCGCCCGCCCCCGCGACGATCGTGTTGGGGGGTGCGACCAGTACGAGGACCGACACGAGCGCCGGCCCGGCGATGAAGGCCAGCTCGTTGGTCATGTTGTCGAGCGCGTATGCCGGGCTCAGCAAGTGCTCCGGCACCAGCCGCGGCAGCGCTGCCCGCACCACTGCCGACGTGGGCGGGTTGGACACACCGTGCAGCGCTGCTGCGGCAATTACCAGGCCCGCCGGCACGTCCACCACCACCGCGGCCACGAGCACGGAGTAGGTCACCGCGTGCGCGGCCGCGAACCACGCGAGCGCCGGGCGGGTCGCGAAGCGGTCGACGAGCCGGCCCGCCGTGGGTGCGCAGACCGCGAGCGCCAGCGCGTGACCGGTCAGCACCAGGCCCGCCGTGCCGTAGGAGTGGCCGCTCTCGATGAGCGTCAGTGGAAGCGCGAGGCTCAGCACCGGCAGGCCGAGCCGGACCGCGACGGCGGCGCCGAGCAGCTGCGGCACCTCGGGCGTGCGCAGCAGCTTCCTGTAGGTCGAGTCGACCACGCCCGCCCCCTGTTACCATCAAAACCTACTTTGCCTATCACAACAGAGAGTCTGGTTACCGGTCAAGTGGAGATAGCCTGTAACGTGACGCGTCTGGCGCCGGCCGCCGAGCAGCTGGTGAACCTCGCGACGGCGGAGCGCTGGAGGGGTCAAACGACCACGCCGCGGACCGACGCCGAGCTGGTCGACGGCCTGGTCGAAGTCCTCTCCGCACCCACCGTCGCCGCGCTGCGCGCCCAGCCCGGATCGGGCGCTGACCTGGCGGACCTCGCACGCGGGATCAGAGCAGTCGTGGAGGCACCCAGCCCCCAGGAGAACGCGGCACTCATCAACGCCCTGATCGAGCGGTACCAGGCCCGCCCGTACCTGGTGGAGGACGTTGGCCAGCCGTTCCACCTGCACTTCCACGGCGCCGGCGGCACGGCCGTCCACGCGCTGGGCGGCGAGTTCGCCGCGATGCTCGCCCTCGTCGTCGACGGGTACGGCGCCGACCGCTTCGGCCGCTGCCGCGCCGCCGGGTGCGACGCGGTCTACATCGACCTCACCCGCAACGGGTCACGCAGGCATTGCAGCCCGGCCTGCACGGCGCGGGCGAAGACCGCCGCGTACCGCGACCGGAAGCGCCAGCACGCGGCAGACCCGGCGGGGGAGGCGCACGTCGAAGCACGAGGGTGATTCAAGCGCCGCGAGCTGAGACACAGAATGGTCGAGCGGCTCATCTCCATCATCGATCGTCCACAGCCGAACCTCCGTGTGCGGCTCAGCCGCCGGGCGCCGGGCTGGTGGGCGTGGGCCACTGCAACGTCACCGGCGGACCCCAGCCACTGCACGTCGAGGGCGCGAGCGTGTGGCTCAGGCAGGCCTGCCCCTGGATGGTGTAGCTGACGTAGTTGCGCCCTGCCTGCGCGCCGGCGTTGCCGAGCGGACCGTAGATGCTGAGGATGGGCTTGAGCAGCGACTCGTCGTCCTCGTAGTCGCAACCCTCGGTGGGGTTGTGGTGCGCGGTGCACTGGAACTGCCACACGTCGTGGGGGCGGTAGGTCGATGTCGAGGACACCATGATCTTCGGTTGCACGGCCTTCGGGTCGTCCCAGCTCGCGACGATCACCATGGCTCCCACCCCGTCGTCGTCGGGCCGGTAGGTCAGCGCGCCGTACTCGAAGTCCTGTCGGGACGTGCCCTTCGGGTAACCCGGGAGATCGAAGCCGCTCACGCCCACCGGGCAGCCCATGCTCATGCTGCGCTTCATCTCGGTGCGCCAGTACGTCGCGGCCTTGCCGAGCGGGACGCTCTTGCACTCCCGCGGCTGCTGGGCGGTGATCGAGATCGGTGGGGCGAGGTAGCAGTAGCCGGCCGGCACCCCGGCCGTCACGCACGTGCCGGGCGCCTTGAGCTGGACGCTGTACCGGGTGCCCTGCTGCAGGTTGTTGTGCAGGTTGATCCAGCTCCACGCGTTCTCGTCCTTCGCGAACTTCGCGCCGGCCAGCTCGCGGTACGGCTCGCGGGCGAGCTGGTCGGTCCACCAGCCGACGGTGATGTCGGCGTCGGCGACCCGACCGGGCGCACCACCCCAGGCCAGGTACATGCTCGGCTCGAGGTGGACCGAGGAGCCCTGGTACAGCGCGATCCAGCCGCCCGGGCCGAGCCGCGGCGCCTCGATGACCACGCCGAACTGGAACGTGACCTGCTCCACCACCCCGTCCACGCCGCCGGTCACCTCCCGCTTGCGCTGCACGAGCCCGCGTTGCAGCGGGCACCCCAGCGGGCTGCGGTCGGCGCCCCACTTGCGCCAGATGTTGTCGACGACCGGCGGCAATGTCGCCACGGTCGACACGCACGCGTCGTGGACGGGAGCGAGGGCCGCTGCGGGCGCCGGCGCCGCAGCCGCGGCAGGCGCTGCGCCGAGGCCGAGCGCGGCGGCGAGCAGCGTGGCCATCACGCCTCGCAGAGCGAGAGTGCCGAGAGTGCTCATGACGTTCCCTCCAGACCGGATCGGACGAGGAGAAGTCCATCCGATCGCGTTCGGGAACCTTCCCGAGCGCGGGCGACAACTGTCGTGTCGCGGCGTCCGAGCGTTCGTCGTCGGACGCATGTCAGCGGCGCACCGGGTGGAACAGACTGGTCGGCATGAGCCCGCATGTGAGCCCGGATGTCGTCGTCGTGGGGGCGGGCGTGATCGGGTCCTCGATCGCGCGCGAACTCGTCCGGTCGGGGCGCCGCGTGGTGGTCGTCGACAAGGCGGGTGGGGTGGGGCACGGCTCCACGAGCTCGTCGAGCGCGGTGGTGCGGTTCAACTTCTCCACCCACGCCGGCGTCGCGGCGGCGTGGGAGGCGCAGTTCGGCTGGCGGCACTGGGCGGAGCACCTCGGGTGCGACGTCGGTGAGCTCGCCCGGTTCGAGCGCAGCGGACTCGCGATGCTCGACGTCGAGCTCGCACCCCGCGCCGGCTACGTCCGTCTGTTCGACGAGGTCGGGGTGCCGTACGAGGAGTGGGACGCCACGACCCTGCGCGCGCGGATCCCCGGCATCGACAGCGGCCGCTACTGGCCGCCCAAGCGGATCGACGACGACAAGTTCTGGGCGCCCGCCGACGGCGAGCTGGGTGCGGTGTTCACCCCCGACGCCGGCTACGTCTCCGACCCGCAGCTCGCGGCGCAGAACCTGGCGACGGCGGCCGCGCACGGCGGTGCGGAGTTCCGGCTGCGGCGAGCCGTCACCGGGGTCGACACCCGCGGTGGCCGGGTGCGCGGTGTCCGCCTCGACGACGGCAGCACCGTCCCGTGCGGCGCGGTGGTCAACGCGGCCGGCCCGTGGTCGGGGAAGCTCAACGCGCTCGCCGGTGTGGGCACGGACTTCACCGTCGGGGTCCGCCCGCTGCGCCAGGAGGTGGCGCACGTGGCCGCCCCGCCCGGTAGCCCCGGCATCAGTGTCGCCGACATGGACCTCGGCACGTACATGCGCGGCGAGGTGGGCGGCGGCCTGCTGGTCGGCGGCACCGAGCCCGAGTGCGATCCGCTCCAGTGGCTCGACGATCCCGACGACGTGCAGCCGAACCCGACCCAAGCCGTATTCGAGGCGCAGGTCACGCGGGCCGCCCGGCGCTTCGGTGACCTCCGTGTTCCGCACCGGCCGCGCGGCGTCGTCGGCGTGTACGACGTCGCGGACGACTGGACCCCGATCTACGACCGCACCGAGCTCGACGGCTTCTACGTCGCGATCGGCACGAGCGGCAACCAGTTCAAGAACGCGCCCGTGGTCGGGCAGTTCCTCGCGACGATCATCGACGCGGTGGAGGGCGGGCGCGACCACGACGCCGATCCCGTGCAGTTCGCCGGCGAGTACACCGGTCACACGATCGATCTGGGTGCCTTCTCGCGCCGCCGCCCCGTCAACACCGGGACGTCCGGCACGGTGATGGGTTAGCCCTGCGTGCGGTAGGCGGCAGCAAGTGCCCGCAGCTTGATCCCCAGGTGCAGGGTCAGCCGGTCGTCGCCGCGGTCGAGGCGGTAGCCGGTGTGCTCCTCGATGCGCTTGAGGCGGTGGTAGAGGGTGGCGCGGTGCACGCAGAGCTGGTCCGCGGTGCGGCGCACGTCGCCGGCGTTGTCGAAGAAGGCCTCCAGCGTCGCCAGCAGCACGCCGTGGGCGTCCTGGCGCTCCAACTCGGCCAGCGCGGGTAGGTCGGCCGCCGGCACGAGGTCCTCGACCGGCAGCTTGAGCAGCACCTCGTACGGGCCCAGCCGGCCCCAGCGGGCGACGTCGCCCAGCGTGGGCACCAGCAGCGCAGCGCGCGCGGCGAGGAACGCCTGCCGGTAGGAGTCAACGACGAGGTCGAGCCCCTCGACGGGGGTGCCGACCCCGATGACGATCCGCGCGCCGCCACGGGTGAGCGAGGCGAAGCGCGCGACGATCCGGCTGCTCACGGCATCGACGACGCGGTCGGTGCCCTCGGCCAGCAGCACCCACGCCCTGGCCCGGTTCGCCGCCGTGAGGTGCACGTCGTCGGTGGCGCGCAGGCCCTCCTCGACGGCCGACTCGAGCGCGACGGCCGCGGTGGGGTCGTCGCCGTGCAGCTGCGCGGCGAGCACCCGGAAGCGCGTGGGGTGATCGGGGAACAGGTGCTCTGCGCGCAGGTCGTCGATCGCCTGCGCCCGGGCCGTCTGATCGGACGACACCAGCTCCCGCAGGATCGCCTCGTGCCGCGCCTGGGAGCGCTCGTGCAGGATCAGCCGCCGGTACAGCACGATGCCGGCCCGTCCGGCCGCGTCCTCGGCGAGCTCGATCTCGGCGGGATCGAGCGAGCGGTCGGTGTCGATGAGCCACAGGTAGCCCAGCAGCAGCCCGTTGCAGCGGACCGGGGCGCACAACCGGGGGAGGGCGTCGTCGACCGCGACCACGACGTTGCCGGGCCGGGTCCACTGCGCGATCCCCTGCGCGAGGATGTCGTCGACGAGCTCGGCGCCGACCGACCGGTTGAGCACCGACGTCACCCGCACCGCGTCCTCGTCGCCGAAGTGCCGGCTCGCGGCCAGCAGCCGGATCCCCGGGTCGTCGATCGCGACCGACCGCTGGAGCCGCTCGGCGAGCTCGTCGACGATGCCCTGCAGGTCGTCGTCGGCCATCACCGCCTCCTCGTGGTCCCGTGGATGTTCCCAGGCCGTTCGACACCTGTCGCGTCAGGTGGCCTGGATCGGTGACATCCGCAGCTCCTCCCGGCCACGTCCCGTCGCGATGCTTTCTGGCATCCCGACGTGCTGGTTCGAGGAGGTCTGCGATGACGGAGACGGTGACGGATCACGACCGGGGAGCGCGCCGCAGATCGCCGGCGCGGATCGTGCTCGCCGGCGCGGCCGGCAACTTCGTGGAGTGGTTCGACTTCACGCTGTACGGGTTCTCGGCGGCGGTGATCGCGGCGACGTTCTTCCCGGCGGACCGCGCCTCGGCGGCGTTGCTGGGGGTGTTCGCGATCTACGGGGTGGCGTTCGTCGCCCGTCCGCTCGGCGCTGTGGTGTTCGGCCGCATCGGCGACCGGTTGGGGCGACGCACCGCGCTCAGCGCATCGGTGCTGCTCATGGGCGCGGCGACCGCGGCCGTCGGCCTGCTGCCCGGCTGGGCCTCGATCGGTGTGGCGGCCCCGGCGCTGCTGCTGGTGTGCCGGCTGGTGCAGGGCTTCTCCGCGGGCGGTGAGTACACGGGCGCGCTGACCTTCAGCGCCGAGCACGCGCCGGCGGGCCGCCGGGCGCTGTGGATGGCGTTCATCGTCAGCTCGACGATGCTCGGCGTGACGGGCGCGACGGTCACGATCGTCGTCTTCCAGGCCGTCGCCGGCGACGCGTTCGCCGCGGGTGGATGGCGCTGGCCCTTCGTGATCGGCGGCCTGCTCTCCCTCGTCGCGCTGGTCCTGCGGCTCGGGGTGGACGAGACGCCGGTGTTCACCGAGCTCGCCGCGGGCGACCGGAAGCCGGGGCGCTCGCTCGGCTACCTGCTGCGCACGTACTGGCGCTCGTTGCTGGTGCTGCTGTGCTACTTCGGGGTCACCGGCGTGGTGACCCACATGTTCCTCGGCTACCTGCCGACGTACCTGGGGCAGGCGGCGGGGGTCCCGCCGGCCACCGCCTTGACGATCATCACGGGGTTGACGCTGTTCGCCGCGATCGTCGGCCCGGTGTTCGGAACGTTGGGGGACCGGATCGGCCGCCGCCCGCTCGTGCGAGCCGGTGCCGTCGGAGCCGTGGTGCTGACCGTTCCGGCGTACCTGCTGATCGGTACGCGCAGCATGCCGGCGATCGTCCTCGCGATGTTCGCCTTGTTGCTGGTCGTGAGCCTGCTCGGCGCGGGCGCGATGGCGGTGCTCGAGATGCTGCCCGCCGACGTGCGCTACAGCGGTGTGGCGCTGCCCTACAACGTCGCCTACGCCGTGTTCGCCGGCACCGCGCCGCTGGTGAGCCAGCTGCTCGTCGACGGGAGCGGCAGCCTGCTCGCCCCGGCGTTCTACGCCACCGCGCTGGCGCTCGTGGGGCTGCCGGTGATCCTGCGCGGCATCCCCGAGA
The DNA here is from genome assembly GCA_963727745.1 of uncultured Actinomycetota bacterium. Lineage (GTDB taxonomy): Bacteria > Actinomycetota > Actinomycetes > Mycobacteriales > Pseudonocardiaceae > Pseudonocardia. Next base: position 137,381 of record CAVSHL010000008.1, on the reverse strand, counting down.
CCCGCGGGATCGACCTGCGCGCCGGAGTCGTGAGGTCCTGACGTCACCCGCGAGTTGGCCTTCTCAGCAGGGCGAGTTGGCCATTCAGCAGGTCGAGTCAGTCAACTCGCCCTGCTGAACGGGCCAACTCGCCCTGTCGAAACGGCCAACTCGCGCGGGGTCCTTCAGGGATGCAGGCCGAGCTGCTTCATCGCGAACGCCAGCCACTCGGTGTTCTCCGTGAGCGCGATGTCCTTGTCGGTGGCCCACCCGTGGCCGACGTTGCGCCAGATCCGCAGCAGGATGGGCGCCGCCCCGGCGGTGGCGGCCTGCAGCCGCGCGGCGAACTTCCGGGCGTGCCACGGCGGGCAGCGCGGGTCGGTGTCGCCTGAGTCGAGGAACACCGCCGGGTAGGCGACCCCGTCCGCCACCAGGTGGTACGGCGAGAAGCCGGCCATCCGGCGCACCTCGGCGGGATCGTCGGGGTCGCCGAACTCCACCCGCACCACCCAGTTGCCGTACCCGTCCCGGCAGCCGCCGATGACGTCGAGGAACGGGACCCGCGGGATCGCCGCCGCCCACAGGTCCGGCCGCTGGGTGACGGCGACGCCGGCCATCAGGCCGCCGTTGGAGCCGCCGGTGACGGCGAGCCGGTCCGGTGCGGTGACGCCGTCCGCGATCAGGGTCTCGGCGATCGCGTAGAGATCGGCGTAGCCGTTCTGCTTGTTCGCGAGCCGCCCGCCCTCCCACCACTCGCGGCCGAACTCGGCGCCGCCGCGCAGGTGCCCGTGTACGAAGACCCCGCCCGCGGCGACGAACGCCGCCATCGGGCCGGGGAACGACGGCACCCACGGCGCGTTGAAGCCGCCGTACGCGTAGATCATCGCCGGTTGTGGTCGGTCGAGCGGCACGTCGGCGCGGTGCACGAGGTGGTAGGGGACGCGGGTGCCGTCGGCGGAGGTGGCCCAGCGGTCCTCGACGACGGCGCCGTCGATCACCACGGCGGGCTCGCTCAGCACCTCCAGGTCGGCGGCACCGGGCCGGTGCCGGTAGGTGCCCGCCGACGACGTGAGCGTGGAGAAGGCGAACACGAACTCGTCCGACGGTCGCGCCGCCCCCAGGTTCATCATCGGGAACGGCAGCTCGACGAGCGCGCCCCGGCCGGGCAGCGGCACCTCACCCAGCGCCCGACCGGCCGTGTCGACGATGCGGACCCGTGCGTAGGTGTCGACGAACTCCGCCAGGTAGAGCACGTCCCCGACCGGGGTGACCGAGCGCAGCACGGCGTCGAACTCTCCGACCAGCTCCTCCCAGACGGACGGGGAGGCGAGCGGGATCCGCACCAGCCGGCCGCGGGGCGCGCCGACGTCGGTCACGGCGACCCATGCGTCGTCGATCAGGTATCCGGCGACGCTGCCCTCGACGTCGGTGAGGAACGGGTGCCACACCAGGTCGTCCAGCCGCGCGACCGCCACGGGGATCGGGTCCATCATCCGCTGCACGGCCACGGCGTGGCGGCCGTCGCGGGCCACGACGACCATGCGGTAGTCGGAGCCGGGCAACCACGGCACGTCCACCTCGGTGGTCGTCCCGCCGCGGTGCAGCCACACCCGCTGCGCCAGGTCGACGGCCATCCCGTCGATGCCGGTGAAGAAGAAGCCGCTGGAGTCGGGCAGCCAGTGCGCGCCGCCGGTCCAGTTGTCCATCAGCGTCTGCGTGGGCGCGCCGGGCAGCGCCGCACCCGTCTCGACATCGACGAGCCGGATCGTGTTCTGCTCGCTGCCGTCGGCGCAGACCCCGACCGCGAGGATCCGCCCGTCCGGCGACGGCGAGATCCAGGAGACGAACGGTGGCCGCGCCGCGTTCTCCAGCGCAGGGTCGTAGAGCACGCGACCCTCGCCGGTCGGCTCGTCGGACACGACCACGGACGCCTGCGTGCGGCCCTCCGGCACCACCGTGCGGAACCAGCGTCCGCCGGCGGCGCGGGGGAGCGGCTCGAACCGGGCGGTGGAGAAGCGGGCGACCGACTCGCGCAGCCGGTCGAAGTGCGGCCAGTCCCGCACGTACGCCGCAGCTTCGGCACCCTGCTCGTCCTGCCAGAGCTGCACCTCCGGGCCATCGCCCTCGAGCCAGCGATAGGGGTCGGGGAACGTGACGCCGGCCAGCACATCGACGTCTGCAGTCGCGCGGGTCATCGGGCGTCCTTCACGATCGCGCCGTTCTGCACGACGAGCGCGACGGCCGCGCGGTCGGCGAACAGCTTCGGGTCGTCCAGGGGGTTGCCGCGGAAGGCGACGAGGTCGGCGCGCTTGCCGATCTCGATCGTGCCGACGTCGGCGGCGATGCCGAGGATTCCGGCGTTGGTCTGCGTGGCGGAGACGAGGGCAGCCATAGGCGTCTCGATCTCCGACCGCAGCAGCAGCTCGCGGCCGCGGCCGTCCTGCTTCGGCCCGATGAGGTCGGATCCCGAGCCGATGCGCACGCCGGCTGCGCGGGAGGCGTGGATGGCGTCGATCTGGCCCTGCAGGGCGACGCCCACGCGGTCGGCGATGCTCGCGGGCAGCCCGATCGCCGTGGCGTCGTCGAGCAGGGCGTGCACGACGGCCAGCGTCGGCACGTGCGCGACGTCGTGCTCGGCCATCAGCGCGGCCGTCTCGTCGTCGATCTGCGAGCCGTGCTCCACGCAGCGGACGCCGGCGGCGACCGCGTTGCGGATGCCGGCGTTGTTGTGCGCGTGCACCGTGACGTACGTGCCGCGGGCGGTCGCCTCCGCGACGGCGGCGGCGATCTCGGCGGTGTCGAACTGGGTGTCGGTGAGCTTGTCGTGCCGCGACACGACCCCGCCCGTGACGCACAGCTTGAGGAAGTCCGCGCCGCGCCGAAACGCCTCGCGCGCGTTCTTGCGCATCTCGTCGGGGCCGTCGCAGAGCATCGACAGGGAGCGCAGGCCGGGGATGGCGTGGTCGGTCCAGTCGGCGGTCGGCTCCCACTCCGAGGCCATGTGGCCGTGGCCGCCCGTCTGGCAGAGCACCGGGCCGCACTGCAGGATCCGCGGGCCGGGGACCTTGCCCTTCGCGACGACGCCGGCGAGCCCGCCGTCTATGCCGCCGGTGTCGCGCACCGTGGTGAACCCGGCGTCGAGGGTCTGCCGGCAGTTCTCGAACATGTCCGCCGCGAGCTCCGCGACCGACAGCCCACGGGTCACGCTGGCCTCGATCGGGCTGGAGAGCCCGAGGTGGACGTGGGCGTCGATCAGGCCTGGGGTGAGCGTCAGCCCGGTGCAGTCGAGCACGTCCGCGCCGGCCGGCGGGGTTGCGTCCAGCCGCACGATCCGGCCGTCCTCGACCAGCAGGGTCCGGTCGGGTCGCGGATCGCTCCCCGTGCCGTCGACGACGGTGGCACCGGTCAACCACATCGTTGCTTCCTCTTTCGTAGGTGTTGGTAGCCCGCGAACTGGTTCACGATCCTGCGCACCGGTACCGGACGGCCAGTGCCAACGGTCGCGACAACGCAGGATGCCGCGCAACGGGTGTCGCAAGCGCGGACACCGCGATACTGGCTGACTGTGGCGCGGATGAGGGTGGGCGAGCGGTCGTCGGACCGGGTGCCGGGGCTCGATCTGCATCTGGACCGGCGCTCCGGCCGCGTGCGCGGCGGCTTGATGGACGCGTTCCGCGAGGCGATCCGCTCGGGCCGGCTGGCGCCGGGCACGCAGCTGCCGTCGAGCCGGGTACTGGCCGGGGACATCGGGGTTGCCCGCAACACCGTCGCGCGGGCGTACGCGGAGCTGATCGTCGAGGGCTGGCTCGTCGCGCGCCCTGGCTCGGGCACCGAGGTGTCTCCGCGCGCGGCCGAGCTCGTCGCCCCGCGGGTCGGGTCGCGCAGGAGGCCGACTCCTCGACCGCCGGTGCACGACCTCCGTCCGGGACATCCCGACCTGTCGTCGTTCCCGCGGCAGGACTGGATCCGGGCGCTGAAGAGGGCGCTCGCCTCGGTGCCCCACGAGGCGTTCGGGTACGCGGATCCGTACGGGCGGCCGGAGCTGCGGCAGGCCCTGGCCACCTACCTCGCGCGGGCCCGCGGGGTGCGGGCGCGGCCGGACAACATCGTCGTGTGTTGTGGTGCCGCGGAGGGGCTGAGCCTGCTCGCGGGGACGTTCGCGGAGCGCGGCATCACCGGCGTGGCCGTCGAGGCGTACGGGCTGCCTGCGCACCGGGAGTCGCTGACCAGGGCAGGTTTGCGGACTCCGCCGCTGGCCGTCGACTCCCACGGGGCCGATGTGTCCGCACTGGACGGCATGCCCGACGTGGGTGCGGTGCTGATGACTCCGTCCCACCAGTTCCCCCTGGGCGTCGCGCTGCACCCGGACCGGCGGATCGCGGTGGTCGACTGGGCGCGCAGGACGGGCGGCGTGATCATCGAGGACGACTACGACGGGGAGTTCCGCTACGACCGCAACCCGGTCGGAGCGCTCCACGGCCTCGACCGCGACCACGTCGTCTACATGGGCACCGCGAGCAAGTCGCTCGCGCCCGGGCTGCGGCTGGGGTGGCTCGTCGTCCCTGATCGCCTCGTCGACGCGGTGGCGCACCAGAAGGGCGAGACGGAGCCCACGTCCGGTTTCGTCGATCAGCTGGCGATGGCCGAGTTCATCGAATCCGGTGCCTATGACCGGCACATCCGCACCATGCGGACGGCGTACCGACGGCGCCGCGAGCAACTCGTCGAGGCGGTGGCCCGGTCATCGCCGCGGAGCCGGATCAGCGGCATGTCGGCCGGGCTGCACGTGCTCGCCGAGCTGCCCGACGGCCACGAGAGCGCGCTGTCGAGAACGCCGGCGTGGCAACAGCTCGCCGTCCGGGGGCTGGCCCTGTACCGGCACCCCGACGTGCCGACGGACCGTGATGGCCTGGTGATCGGCTACGCCGCAGCTTCGCCGAGCGCCTGGTCAGGGGCGTTGGAGGCGTTGACCCGGCTGCTGCCTTGAGAGCTGCTGTCAGTCGATGCCTTCGACGATGCGGAAGTCGCGCTCGACGCCGTCGGAGAGGGCGGCCAGCGCCTCCTGGTAGGCCTCGCTCTCGCGTGCCGCGACGGCCTGTTCGAAGCTGTCGAACTCGATCAGGACGGTGCGCTCGGCGATTCCGGCGTCGTGTGCGACGACCCGGCCACCTCGGACGAGGAGCCGCCCACCCGCGGCCCGGACGGCCGGCCCGGCCAATTCGTTGTAGGCAGCCAGCTTCTCGGGGTCTGAAATGGTGCGGTAGGAGCTGACCCAGTAGCCCTTGGGCACGGAACCTCCAGTATCCGATGTGCCTATCTGACGTCGTATTCGCGATTCAGTTCGATCTTACCTCGACACCGGTTTCACGCTGAGTGACCAGATCCCGCGAACCGGCCCCCGTTCGCAGACCTGAAGTGGCCCACGTTCCGGGTCCGGTTCCGGTTTAGGTTCGGCTGACGCATGAACCGCCACGACTCGAAGGAACACCATGCAGGCCATCACCGTCCGGGACCGCGCGGCGGGCATCGCCGGACTCACCCTGGGCGAGTTGCCCCATCCCCACGCGGCGGAGAACGACGTCATCGTGCGGGTGCACGCTGCGGGGTTCACCCCGGGGGAGCTCGACTGGCCGGGGACGTGGGCCGACCGCGCCGGGCGTGATCGGACGCCGAGCGTGCCCGGACACGAGCTGTCGGGCGTCGTCGCCGAGCTGGGTTACGGCACCACCGGCCTCACCGTCGGCCAACGCGTGTTCGGGCTCGCCGACTGGGCCCGCGACGGCTCACTGGCCGAGTACACGGCGGTGGAGGCCCGCAACCTCGCTCCGCTGCCGGCCGACATCGACCACACCGTCGCCGCCGCACTCCCGATCTCCGGGCTGACCGCCTGGCAGGCCCTGTTCGACCACGGCCGCCTCACCGTGGGCCAGACCGTCCTGATCCACGGCGCCGCAGGCGGCGTCGGATCGATCGCCGTGCAGCTCGCGCGCGAGGTCGGAGCCCACGTGATCGGCACCGGCCGGGCCGCCGACCGGGACACCGTGCTCGGGCTCGGCGCGGCCGCCTTCGTCGACCTGCAAGAGGGGCAGCTGCACGAAGCCGGCCCCGTCGACGTGGTGCTCGACGTCATCGGCGGTGACGTCTTCGACCAGTCGCTCGCGTTGCTGCGCCCCGGCGGCACGCTCGTCACCGTCACGGCACCGCCCAAGGTCCAGCCGAAGGACGGCCGGGCGATCTTCTTCGTCGTCGAGGCCGACCGGGCCCAGCTCGCCGGCCTCGCTCAGCGGGTGCGGGACGGGCGGCTCGCACCGATCGTCGGCTCCGTGCGGCCGCTCCACGAAACGCCCGCCGCGTTCGCCCCGGGCCGGCGCTCCGCCGGGAAGACGATCATTCAGGTCGCTTAGTACTCCAGCGCTCTGGGACGTCGAGCTTCCCTCTGCGCCCCATAGTGTGCGCTCTTGAGTGTTCTGTCTCGTTCGGCGCGAGCGGGGTTGCTGGTCTCGGTCCGTAACCATTCAGGTTCCGGCCGCCGGATGTCGTGGTGTGTCGGTGCGTGACCTCGTGGCCTGGGTGTGCTGATCATGGTGGGGTGCCTGGGTCGGAGCTGTCGCGTGAGGAGCTCCTCGCGCTGGTCGAGCGGCAGGCCCAGCTGATCGAGACGCTGACCGCGCGGGTCGCGGTCCAGGACGAGCGGATCGCGGAGTTGGAGCGGCAGTTGGGCCGCAACTCGCGCAACTCCTCCCAGCCGCCCTCAGCCGACGGGCCGGCGGTGCCCAACCGGGCAGCCCGGCGCCGCGGCGGCGGCCGGAAGCCGGGTAAGCAGCCCGGCACCGAGGGCCGGTCGCTGGGCATCGTTGCTAAACCCGACGAGATCGTGGAACACGTCCCGACCTCGTGCGCAGGGTGCGGCGCCGGGCTCGCCGGGGCGCAACCGGAGGGCGGGGAGGGCTCGGAGGACGTGGTGCGTCGTCAGGTCCACGACATCCCGCCGATCACCGCGCGGGTCATCGAGCACCGGTTGCACCGGCTGCGCTGTGCGTGCGGGCACCGCACCCGCGCGGCTGCCCCGGCCGGGGTGGGCGCGCCGGCCACCTATGGGCCGAACCTGCGCGCCCTGGCCGCCTATCTGGTGGTCTACCAGCACGTGCCGGTCGCGCGGGCCGCGCAGCTGATCGCCGACGTGACCGGGGCCCGCCCCTCGACCGGGTGGATCACCTCGGTCCTGGCCCCGACCGCAGCCGCGGTGGCCCCGACCACCACCGCCATCCTGGACCTGCTCCGCGCGGCGCAGGTGCTGCATGTCGATGAGACCTCCAGCAACATCACCGGTATCCGGTGGTGGCTCCACGTCGCGGCCACCCCGTTGTTGACCGCCTATCACCTGCATCGTTCCCGGGGCCGGGTCGCGGTCACCGAGTTCGACGTACTACCGCAGTTCCGCGGGACCGTGGTGCACGACAGCTTGGCCCTCTACGACGCCTACACCCAGGCCCGCCACAGTCTGTGCGGGGCGCACCTGGTTCGGGAGTTGACCGCCGCCGCAGAAGCCCACCCCAACAAGGTGTGGCCTGCCCAGGCGATCCGCGCATTGCAACAGCTCAACAACGCCGCCCACCACGCCCGCGAGCAGGGCTTCCTGCAGATCCCACCTGAGATTGCTGATCCGCTGCACCGCAGCTTCCGCCACGCGGTGATCGTCGGGCTCGCCGAGCACCCCCGACGACCCGGCGCCCGCCAAACGCCGACCCGGAACCTGTTGCAACGCCTCGCCGACCGCTTCGAACAGGTGGTGCTGTTCGCGCGCGACCTGACCGTGCCGTTCACCAACAACCAGGCCGAACGCGACCTGCGCCCGACCAAGACCCAACTCAAGATCAGCGGCTGTCACCGCTCCGCCGACACCGCCCGCGCCTGGCTGGCCATCCGCGGCTACATCTCCACCGTCCGCAAACACGGCCACAACGTCCTGGCCGCTCTCCGCGACGCCATCACAGACAACCCATGGATGCCACCGCTCTCGGCGTGACCTGAATGGTTACCCGAGGGCTCTGTATTTTCCACAACCATCTGCGAGAAATCGGAACCACATCCGGTCGACCACCCCGGCAGCGGAAGCGAAGGCCGTCAACCGCAGTGGCAAGTCGGGTACGGCCGCCAGGTCGACCACAATATTCGGTGAAAAACCCGGGCAGCGCTACAACCGAAGCGGGCACCGAAACCCGGTAACCCCGCTCGACTACAACGATGCCGAGGGCTCAAAAGCGTGGGCTGCGAGCGCGCAACGGAAAGCTCGCCGAAGCGGCAACGGCCGCCACGCGGGCCTGAGGCCTACTTCCCGGTCACACAGCGGCGGGTTGAGCCAGCAGCACGGCCCTGGCCTGCTCCCGGAGCCACTGTGGCCCGGGTCGCTGTCGTACCGCTGATGCTGATACCAGGCGAGGCGGATCGGGACGCTCAGGCACCCCGGCTGCGTGAACAGCGGTCGCATCCCTCGCGCGGGATTCGGGATGGTCAGCCGCAGCGTGCGAGGGTTTCCGCATGACGACGGCCGGCGGACCGGGAGCCACCGAGGCGATCCGGGCCGCCGTCGAGGAGTTGGCCGAGCGGATCGGTCGGTCGGTCGTGGTCAACGACCCCCTGGTGCGCCAGGTCTACGGCAGCAGGCACTTCGACGACGAGGACCGGGTGCGCATCCGCGCCATCCTGCAGCACGACGCCGGAGCCGACGTGGTCGCGCACGTGCTCGCCCAAGGTGTGGTGCGCTGGTCACGGCCCGGCCGGATCCTCGGCGCACCCGAGCTCGACCTGCTTCCCCGATGGTGCGCGCCCCTGCGCGCGCACGGAATGTTCCTGGGCACCTTGATGGTGATCGACGCGCGCGACGACCTCACGGACCTCGATCGGGCCGCGATCGCCGACACCGCCGACGCCGTCGCGACCCGGCTCTCGGCGGAGCGACTCACCGCGGACACCGCCCGTGGAGAGCGCGACGGGCTGCTGCGTGGTCTGCTCTCGGCGGACCCCGATGAGCGTCACCACGCCGAGAACGGTGCGCGTGAGCTCGACATCCCCGACCGACCGCACCTCGTCGCGATGGTCGCCGAGGTGATCAGTCCCCACCGCACGGCGGCGCAGATCGAGCTCGCCGTCCGCAGGGCGGGGGCTGCGGTCGAGAACTCCCCGCGCATCCCGGGAACGAGTGCCGTCAGCGCCCGTCGGGCCGACGTCCTGCAGCACTGGATCGCCGACCCCCGACCGGACGGGCTGCGGATCGAGGCGGACCGGATCAGGCAGAACGTCATGCGCGCGCTCGGGGTCACCGAGGGCTGTCACGTCGGTGTGGGTGCGCCGGCCACCGCGTTCGCCGAGCTGCGCAACGCGCACCGGCAGGCGGCACTGGCGCTCCACGCGGCCCGTGCGTTGCCCCGCCTCGACGGGGTAGCCGTCTGGTCCGAGCTCGGCGTGTACGCCCCGTTGCTGTCGATCGCGGACGCGCCGTCAGGTTCTCCCGCCGCATTGGCACTCGCCAGGGTCAGGGCCCACGCTGCCGGGCCACGATTGCTGCAGACGATGCGCGTCTTCCTCGACGAGGCCGGCAATGTGCCGCGCGCAGCGAAGGTCCTGACCCTGCACCGCACGTCGCTGCGCTACCGGCTCACCCAGATCGAGGAGATCACCGGCATGGATCTGGACTCCGGATCCGATCGGCTCGCCCAGCACGTCCAGCTGCGACTCGAGGAGATCGTCGGGATCTGACCTGCGCTTTCCGTCAAAGCGAGGAGACCGGCGAGCATCTTCACGACCGAGGGTGGTCGCCGACGGCACGCCGTAGGACGCACGCTCATCCCCTGACCGCCGCCGAGCGGGGGAGGAGATGATCACCGATGACCGCAGCACTCTCCCCGACCACCCCCGTTGCGCTCGTCACGGGATCCAGCGGCGGTATCGGAGCCGCGATCGTGGCGCGCCTCGCGAAGGAGGGCTACCTCGTCGCCGGGTTCGACGCCGTCGCCCCCGCTGCGGACGCGCCCGCCATCCCCATCCGCGCCACCGCGATGACCCGCACACTCGACGTGGCGTCCGCCGCCGACGTCCGTCGCTGCGTCGGCGAGGTCGCCGCCGAACTGGGCCGCATCGACGTCCTGGTCAACTGCGCCGGCACAGGTCGCCGCACATCGTTTCAGCACACGACGGTCGACGAGTTCATGGACGACATCCGGTCGAACCTCCTGGGCACCTTCCTGATGTGCCAGGCCGTCGTCTTCCCGCACATGAAGGGCGCCGGCGGCGGACGGATCGTCACCGTCGCCTCGATCTCCGGGAAGACCGGCGGTACCGGCCCGGCTTCGCCGGACGGGTCAGCGGGCCGCTCGGGCCCCGGCTACGCGTCCGCGAAGGCCGGGGCGATCAACCTGACCCGGTGGATCGCCCGCGAGGCCGGCCACCAATGTCACCGCCAACGTCGTGGCGCCCGGACCCATCGCGACCCGCATGACCGATGGCCAGAGGTACGCAACCGGCGAGATCCCACTCGGCCGGATGGGAACGCCCGAGGAGGTGGCCGACGCCGTCGCCTGGCTCTCGAGCCCCGGCGCCGGCTACGTCAACGGCACCGTCGTCGACGTCGACGGCGGACTCGTCCGCAGCTGACCAGGAGTCTTCGACCAACGATGGAATGCCGACCGCGAAAGGCTCAACGATGACCGCCTTCACCACATCCGACGGCTGCATCCTCGACTACCGCGTCGACGGTGCGCACGACGCGGCCCGCACCCTCGTCCTGCTCCACGGCTGGTCCCAGTCGCGCGCGATGTTCGATCGCGCCATCCCCGCGCTCGCCGCGCGATACCGCGTGATCAGCTTCGATCAGCGCGGCCACGGCGAGTCCGGCAAACCCGCCCGTGGCGCCCGCATGGCCCGCCTCGCCCAGGACCTGCACGAACTGCTCGACCACCTCGGCGTCGGTTCCGCCGACGTGCTCGGTCACTCCATGGGTTGTTCGGTGCTCTGGAGCTACATCGACCACCACGGCACCAGCCGCTTCGACTCGTTCGTGGCGCTCGACCAGCCCAGCGCGTGCACCGTGTTGCCCTGGATGGACGGGGGCCAGGGCAAGGAGGCCGGCGCGATCCTCGACTTCGCCGGCGCCGAGCAGTTCGCTGCGGGCCTGCTCGGTCCTGACGAGGCCACCGTTCGGCGCGCGTTCCTGACCTCCATGCTCACCGAGGACATCCCCGCCGATGATCTCGAATGGCTCTACGTGGAGAACTGCAAGCTCCCCGCAGGATTCGGGGCCCGCCTGCTCATCGACCACGTGATGCAGGACTGGCGCGAGCTCCTGCCCGACATCGATGTGCCCACCCTGGTCATCGGTGGCGAGGTCAGCCACGTGAACCCGGCATCCCAGGAATGGACCGCCGCCCAGATACCCGGGTCCAAACTGCGCATCTTCAGTCGAGCCGAGGGCGGAGCGCACTTCCCCTTCTACGAGCAGCCCGTCCCGTTCGTCGAAGCCCTCACCACCTTCCTCGACGCGCTCGCGGCCCCGTCCACGGCGGGCTGACCAGCTCGTGCGGCGCGCCAGGCTTGGCGGGAAGGGGGCGGGGTACCCGTCCATGGCGGCGACTCGCGCCGTGCGCGGCCACGAGAGGAGAACGCCATGGTCGACAAGGACGTCGACGACGACATCGGCGAGGGCGGGCAGGGTTCCGCACAGGATGCCCCGGGCGGGCGGTCCAGCCGGGGTCCCGAGTACGGCGGTGTCGGGGAGCCCCAGGTCGAGGTGCCGCCGTACGAGGATCGGCAGCGTGCGCACAACGCCGAGGGTGCGGAGCGCACCCATCGAGCCTTCGATGCCGACAACGCTCCCGAACCGGGGCCGGAGCCGCCCGTGACGGACGAGGAGCGTTCGGGAACCTCCGCCACCGACATGGAGCCCGAGCCGGCGCTGGGTGTGGGTGAGAGCCGAGGTGGCCGTGCCGAGGACCAGGCACCCGACCGCCCCGACACCGTGACCCAGGGAGAGTCCGGCCGCCCGGCCGGTGCGGTCGACGACGAGGACGCCGACGAAGCCGGAGCATCACCAGGCTGACGTTGACGTGCGCGAGGGCGTCGAAGAAGGTCGACCGGGATCAGTGGGGACCGGTCGGTCGCCAGCCCTCACCGCAGGCACCGCCGGCTTCGGCGGCGGCCACTGTCACCTCGTCGCCCTCCGGGGTGAGCAGGGGGTGGTAGAACCGGGCGACCTCGACGCTCGACCGGGGCACGTAGTGGAAGATCAGAGATCGGCGGAAGCGGTCGGTGGTGCGGTTCGGCCCGGATCCGTGTGCCGTGCTGCCGTGGAAGAAGAGCACGTCTCCGGCGCGCATCTCGGTCTGGATCGCGGCCATGCCCTCGGGAAGCGTGATCGCCGCGTCGGTGAAGGACTCCGTCGTGTCGGCTTCCCCGGGACAGACGAGCTCGTAGCGGTGGGATCCGGGCGCGACCTGGAGCCCGCCGTTCTCGGTGTCGCAGTCGTCGACGGCGATCCACGCCGCGATGCAGGTCTCGGGATGTGCCTGCAGGAACAGGTTGTCCTGGTGCAGGGCCTGGCCGCGGGCGGTGGGCGGTTTGAAGTAGAACATCGACTGGGCGGCCAGCGGCGGCCCGATCATCGCGGCGATGCGGTCGACGATGCGCGGTTCGAGCATCCAGTGCCGGGCGAGCCGCCCCACGGCGAGATCGGTGCGGCGGTGCGGGTGGACGAAGCGGGGGTAGCGCGCGAGAACGTCGCCGTCGGGAACGTGGTCGGCGTGGCCGACGGAACGGTCCCGCTCGACCTGCTCCATGAACGTCTCGCGGATCTCGGCGACCTCGGCCTCGTCGAGCAGCGAACGCACGTGGACCACGCCGAGTCGTGCGTAGGTGTCGGCCAGTAGATCTTCCTGGGCGACGGCGATATCGAACATCCGGTGAGTGTCCGTGATCGGACGGGCGACGACGATGGCACAACCGCTCGTGAAGATGGAACATCCAGCTGTGGCTGATCTCGCGCAGCGGGCCGAATCGTGGACGCCGGTGGTTGCGCGGGTGCTCGGCGGGCACCTCGCCGAGGGTCCGGAGTACAGCACCTTCCGACGGCGGGGGACCGAGGACTGGCTGTTGATGCACACGATCTCGGGTTCCGGTCGGGTGGTCGGTGCCGACGGCACGGAGGTGCGGCCGGGTGTGGGTGACGCGGTGCTGGTGCGGCCGCGGATCCCGCACGACTACGGCACGGCGCCGGGGTCGGCGGGCTGGGAGATCGTCTTCTCGCACTTCCATCCGCGGCACGAGTGGCTGCCCCTGCTGGAGTGGCCGCAGCCGGTGCCGGGGATCGGCCGCATCACCGCCGAGGGCGAGGTGCACCGGCGGATCGTCGATGCGCTACACCGGTCGGGGCGGGCCGGTCGGGGTGCGCTCGCCAGGGCGGAGCTGTTCGCGGTGAACGCCCTGGAGGAAGCGTTGCTGTGGTGCGACACGCAGAACCAGCTCGGTGTGCGCACCGACGAGCGGCTGCTGCGGGTGATCGACCACGTCGACGCCCACCTGTCCGAGCCGCTGGACGTGGCCGGGCTGGCGAGCGTGGTGCACCTGTCGGCGTCGCGGCTCACACGCCTGTTCCGGGTGCACCTGGGGACCAGCCCGCAGCGCTACCTGGAGCGGCAGCGCATGATCCGGGCGATGCAGCTGCTCGACATGACATCGCGTCCGGTCGCGGCGATCGCGCGTGAGGTCGGCTGGGCGGACCCGCTCTACTTCTCCCAGCGGTTCGCGAAGTTCACCGGGCAGAGCCCGACGGCCTACCGCCTCCGGGTCGCCGTCGGTGAGGCGACCTGCGCCGGTCCGCGTCCACCAGCGACTCCGTGACGCTCCGCGCCGCGGCCGGCGAGAAGCCGAGCCCGGCGAAGATCGGCTCGACCGCGCTCGTCAGCCAGGATGCGGTCACAACGGTCGGCTGGGTCATGCCGGGAGAGGCTAGGCAGGGACCGGCAGACCGACTATCCGCGCAGCGCGGGTCCTGTGCGGTTCGCGCGGGTCAGCGGGTCCTCGAAACGGGTGACGCCGGGAACGGTCAGGCACGCCACGCTGGACACCGCGACGACAGCAGCCGCGCCGGCCAGCGCCCACTGCGCCCCTGTCAGCGCGACGACCGGGCCCACCAGCAGATACCCGAGCGGCAGCAAGGCGTACGCGCCCAGCTGATCAAGCGCGAGCACCTTGCCGAGCACGGCGCCCGGGAGGTTGCGCTGCAGCGCGGAAAGCCAGTGCACGAAGAAGAACTCCACGGCGAAGCCACCGACGGCGAACGCGACGACGACGCCGGCGAGCGGCACCGGCAGGGCCAGGCTGAGCGGCACCAGCGCGTACCCGATCAGCGCGCACATCGAAGCGACACCGGAGGCACGCGGTCGCCATCGCCCGGCCAGCACGACGGCGGGCAACGCGCCCACCGACAAGGCCGCGAGCGCGACGCCGTAGGCCGGCTCACCGCCGAGTCTCTCGCGGGCGATCAGCGGCAGCAGCGTCAGCGAGGTCGCGGAACCGGTCAGCAACTGCACGCTGACCGTGGCCATCACGGCCATCACCCACGGTCGCTGCCGCACGGCACGGATCCCGTCGCGGGCGTCCGCGAGCACCGAGGTCGACGTGGCGTGCGCTGCCGTGTCGGGCAGGCGCAGCACGGTCGACGCGCTGATCATGAACACCGCGGCAGCGATCAGCAGGCCGAGCCGGACACCGACGAGCACCACCACGGTGGCGCCGGCCAGCGCGCCGACAACCGCCGCACTGCGCAGGGCGGCCGACACCAGCGCGTTGCCCTTCGCCAGGAGCTCGTCCGGCAGCAGCGTCGGCACGAGTGATCGGAAGGCCGGGCGGGAGAACGCCTCGCCCGCAGCGACGAGCGCGATCACCACCGGCAGTGCCAGCAGCGGGAGGCGGTCCAGCGACAACGCCGTCGCCACCAGCACGGCCGCGCGGAAGCAGTCGGCCCCGAGCAGGATCGAGCTGCGCCGCAACCGGTCTGCCAGCACGCCGCCCGCCAGCAGGCACAGCACCAGCGCCACGGCTCGTGCGCCGAGCACGAGGCTCACCTCGGCGGCACCGCCACCGCGGCTGAGCACGTACAGGCTGACCGCCACGGGCAGCAGCTGGTCGCCGATCGCGCCGGAGGCCTGGCCGGCCCAGACCCGGACGAACAGGGGGTGCGATCTCCATCCGCTCCCGGTTGCCGGTCTACTCACCGGGGCCGAGTGGATGGGGTGCCAACCTGAGGATCGGCAGGGTCATGAGGGCCGCCGTCACAGCCAGCACGAGGAAGGCGAGGGTGAAGTCGCCTGTGGTGTCGCGCAGGAGGCCGACGAGCAACGGGCCGACGGCGGCGCAGCCGTAGCCGACGAAGAACGCCATCCCGCTGATGCGACCCGCCTCCGCCGCGTCGTGAGCCGTGGTCACGGGCAGCGCCAGCACCAGCGGGAACAGACCGCCGTGCCCGATCCCGATCAGGATGACCCACAGCCACACCGCGGTGCCGGGCAACAGGGCGAAGCCGAGGAAGCCCGCGGCGGTCATCACCGTGGTGATGGTCAGGCCGAGTCGCTGGTCCTTGCGCTCACCGAGCATCGCGGGCACTGCGAGCATCGCCACGACCTGGATGGAGATCATCGTGGTGAGCAGCACTCCGGCGCTCGCGGTGCTACGACCGCCGTCGTCGGTGAGCAGGGGAGCGATCCAGGCGAGCTCGCAGTAGTACAGCGCCGAGTTGCCGGCGGAGATCGACGTGATCTTCCATGCCGTCGCGGAGGCCCACGGGAGTCCCCTGGCGGAGAGCGTGCGCGGGCCGGCGGCGTCCTCCAGTGCCAACGACCGCTTGGCCGCCGACCACAACATGATGCCGACGAACGCCAGCACGGCCCACGAGGCCAGCGCGACCGGCCACGAGTCGAGCATCGCGGCCAGCGGCGCCGTCGCGCCCGCCGCGACCGCGCCACCGAGGCCGAGGCCCGCGGTGTAGATGCCGGTGACGAGACCGGGCCGGCTCGCGAAGCGCGCCTTCACCACGGCCGGGAGCAGTGTCTGCGCGATGGCGATGCCTGTGCCGACGACGAACGCGCAGCCCAGCTGGAGCCAGGTGGTGTGCCCGAACGCCCGGGCGACCGTGCCGACGGCGATGATCAGCAGCCCGACCTGGACCCCGCCGTGCAGACCGACTCGGTGCGCGACGAGCGCGGCGGCAGGTGCACAGATGCCCATGGCCAGCGTAGGAATCGTGGTGAGCAGGGCTACGCCGGTTGCCGACAGGTCGAGGTCGGCGCGGATGGCGTCCACGAGCGGCGACACCGCTGCGATGGCGGGTCGCAGGTTGATCGCGGCGACGAACAGCGCCACCGCCGCCAGCCCCAGCGTGGCTCGGTCGGCGGACGTAGCGGGCGTCGTCTGTTGATCCTGGCCGGGGGTCACGGAGAGGCCCTCATTTCGGATGGAAAGTGTCCGAAAACTTGTATCAGAGGTGCTGCTATTTGGACAAGTTTTGTCCGGGTTCTATCCTTGCTCGGGTGAAGCTGTCCAACGGGGTCGAGTGGGCGCTGCACTGCTGTGTCACGCTGAGCCAGACCGACACGCTGGTTCCTGTCCAGTGGCTGTCCGAGCTGCACGACGTGCCCATGGCCTACCTGGCCAAACAGCTCCAAGCGCTCTCCCGGGCGGGCGTGGTGCAGTCCGAGAGGGGGCAAGGAGGCGGGTACTCCCTCACCCGGGCCGCACACGAGATCAGCGTGCTCGACGTCGTCGAGGCGATCGACGGGCCGGGCGAGTTCTTCCGCTGCACCGAGATCCGCCGGCGCGGTCCGGTCGCCGTCCCCGCGGAGAAGTGCACCAAGGTGTGCGCGGTCGCGCGCGCGATGGCGACGGCGGAGGCAGCATGGAGGGATGCACTGGTCGGGATCACGATCGCCGACCTCGCGGCGGACATCGACGCGGACAGCACGGGGACCGCGTTGAAGGCCGTGCGCGACTGGCTGGAGGACTGAGTCCTGGATCCACCGACGGGGTTGGGTCACCCTGATAGTTGATCTTGGTTGGGTGTGGTTGGTGGGCGGGCGTGACGGGGCCGCCGGTCTGTCCGGCTGTTCCACTGCTGGTTCCAGATCGGGGCCGCGCGGGCCGGTGGTCAGGCTGGGATTGGTAGCGGGTCGTGCAGCGCACGACGCAGCAGTTCGTCCAGGCCGGCTTCCCAGGGCCAGTGCTGGGGCAGGTGCAGGGTGAGCCGGGCGGCGGAGCGGGCCAGCCGGGCGGGGACGGCGATCAGGCGGGCGCGCAGCGTCCCGGTCCGGGCTCGGGCGTGCAGGGCACCGGCCAGGGCGCCGGCGGCGCGGGTGAGGTTGTAGGCCATCGTGGCGCAGGTCAGCCAGGCCGCGTTGGCCGGGAACCGCCCGGAGGGCAGGTGCGCGAGCGCGGAGTCTTTCAGGTCGGCGATGACCTGCTCGATGATGGCGTGGTCGCGGTGGGTGGCTTCGGCGTCGAGCATGGGTTCGGGGTTGTCGGTGAAGATCGCGTGGAAGCGGTAGACCGTGAACATCTCTGCCTGCCCGGCCGGGAGCGAGCGTGGGTTGAGCCGCCGGACCCGGCGCACGATCAATCGGGCGGTGACGTGCTCGGTGCGGCGGCGCCCGGTGAACGCGGTGAAGGCGATCTCGGCGACCTCGGCATCGGAGACCCAGCGTTGCTCGTCGGGCGTCGAAGATGGCGTTGCGGTAGCGGATCGGGATCCACGCCTGCTCGTCGATCGTGGCGATCGCGCGGGTCATCGTGGGGGTCATCCGGGCGGTGATCGAGAATCGGGCCCCGGCTCGGCGGCAGGTATCGACGATGTCGTAGCCGTAGAACGCCGAGTCCGCCCGCACCAACACCAGGGCGTGGCGGGCTGTGGCAGCTCCGGCTCGTCGGGCGGTGGCCAGCGCTTCGGTGAGCAGGCTGGCCGCGCCGCGCACCGAGTTCGCCGAGCCGCGCCGCAGTCGGGCGGCGGCGATCACCGGCACCGACAACGGTGTCGAGACGACCGCGAGCAGGGCGTTGAGGCCGTTGACGCCGGTGTAGCCGCGACCGGCGCCCTGCTTGGCGTAGCCGTAGGTCTGGCGCACGGTGTCGTCGATGTCCACGAACGCCACCTGATCGGCGCCGGGCAGGATCGGTGTCGCCCGGGCCAGCCCGGCCAGCAGCCCGGGCGGCGACGGCGTCGAGTTGGCGGACGTGGCCGAAGGTGAACCGGCGCAAGAACGTGCCCAAGGTCGACGGGGCGCGCATCCCGTCGAACAGTCGGGTCATCCCGCCGTGGCGCAGCAGGTCCATGTCGGAGATCGAGTCCGCCCCGGCAACCATGCCGGCCACCAGCGCCACGACCTTCCCGGCGGCGTTCGCCGCGCCGGCGCCGGTCAGGGTGAGCCGCTGGGCGAGCAACCGAGTCAGCCCGCACCGCGTGGCCAGCGCGAGCACCGCCGCCAAGCCGGCGCACGACACGAGATTCGGATCGTCGAACCGCGCCGAGATCGCGCGGCGAGCGTGGGATAGTCGCATCCAGCGGATGCCCTTCTGGTCGGGACCGATGTGACCGTCGCAAGCCACATCTTCCCAGCTCAGAGGGGCATTCGTGTGTCACGACCCGCCGGCCGAAGACCATTCAGCGGTGCATCCAGGCTGAGGCCTCGACGGCCATTCGCCCGTGATCGCCGATGTTCCCGGTCTTGTCGCAAATGTCGGTGAGTGCTGGAACCGGCGGGCAGAGTGAATCGGCGGATTATCAGGCAAGCCGCCAGACCGCACCGTCAGCGGCACAGCTGCGTGCTACTCCAGCGGACTCGGACCGGCGCTCGACATATCTGGCTGTTCGACCCGGCCGGGTGGGGATTGGGGGGTGTCGGCGAAGGCGTTCTCCTCCGAACGTGCGTGACACAGGCACGGGTGGGCGTCGTTGTAGCCCCAGCAGTCCGGGCAGCCCGAGTCCATCAGGGCACCGTCCCACGTTTGGTCGAGGGGTTGTTCGTCCATGTCGGTGCAATTGCGTGGCACGGGAGCGACGGATTCGGCCGCGCCCGTGCCGCGCTCGTTCATGAACGGTTACCGGTGGGCGACTCCGCGGCTGCGGACGTAGAGGTTCGCAGCCACCACCACGAAGACCGCCGCGACGACGACCTGCACGACGAGCTCCAGCCAGTCGATGCCGTCGGTCTGCGTCGGGATGTTCAGGGCGCGGGCGAGCAAGGTGCCGAGGAACGCGGCCACGATGCCGATCACGATCGTGAGCCAGATCGGGATGGGCTGGCGTCCGGGCACGACGAGCCGACCGAGCGCTCCGATGATGGCACCGATGACAATGGTGACGATGATGCTGATGAGCGTCACGATTCCTCCTCCGCAGGGCAGGCATTGACATACCTGCAGTGGCGACTTCGTTCCCCCTTCGCGAGGTGACAAACCCTGGTGGGTGCATTTTTGGGCCGTTCGGCTCAGAAGCCGTGTCTGTGCGGGTGCCTACCAACAGGGACCAGGTCGGCATCCGGCCGGCTGCGGATGTGATTCTCGGGTTGCCGGCCGAGAGGATGGTGCGCTCGTGCACACTTTTCTTGGAGAATTCTTGGAGGTGGTTGTCGAGCCGTGGTTCTCAGAACTCGATCGGCCCACCGCCCCACCAGCACCCACAGGGTCAGCGTCGCCGCGGTGAGCGGGATGCTCACGAGTGGGGGGATCACCAGTATCGCCGAGGTCATGGCCCGATGGTCCGACAGCCGCGTGATCATCGACAGCGGCAGTGGTGACCACAGTCGATAGGATCCCGCCATGCATGTCGTCGCTGTCCTGGGCGTGGACCGGGTCCACAGCTTCGATCTGGCGACTCCGCTGCAGGTCTTCACGACAGCGCGTTCGATCGAGCCGGCGCCGGGTGCGGTTCTCGGCGAGCCGCTCTACCGGGTCATGGTCTGCGGCGAGGGCAAGGACCTGGTCGCCGCGGGTGTGGGCGACGTGGAGCTGTACCGGTACTCGCCGGCCTTCCCGTTGGCCGATGCCCTCGGCGCGCACACCATCGTCGTGCCCGGCTCGAACCGGCAGCGGCTGCCGTCACCGGCCGTCGTCGAGGTGTTGCGGGAGGCGCACCGGCGGGGCATCCGCATCGCGTCCGTCTGCGGCGGCGCGTTCACGCTCGCCGCCGCCGGCCTGCTCGACGGGCGCCGGGCGGCGACGCACTGGACCAGCGCCGACCAGATCACCGAGCTGTTCCCCATGGTCGAGGTCGACGACAGCGTGCTGTTCGTCGACGACGGCGACATCCTCACCTCCGCAGGCGCGGCGAGCGGCCTCGACCTGTGCCTGCACATGATCAGGTGTGACTACGGGGCCGCGATCGCCGCGGAGACGGCTCGTCACATGGTGGTCCCGCCGCAGCGGGACGGCGGTCAGGCCCAGTTCATCCGGCACCGCGTCCCCGACGGCGCGGGCAGCGCGTTGGAGCCTGCGATGCACTGGATCCGCCGACGCCTCGACGAGGAGATCACCGCCGAGGAGATCGCCGAACACACCGGCGTGAGCGAGCGCACCCTGTACCGGTGGTTCCGCGACCAGAACGGGACCACGCCGCTGCAGTGGGTTCTGCGGGAGCGCCTCTACCGTGCGCAGGAACTGCTCGAGACGACGGATCTCCCCATCGAGAACGTTGCGCGGGAGAGTGGATTCGGCACCTCGATGAACATGCGCCAGCACTTCGGCAAGCACATCAGGACGTCGCCGTCCGCCTATCGCAAGACCTTCCGCGCACGAGAGGCCGGCGGCGAGGCGCAGGATCCCGGTGCCCCACGATCAGCGGCTGCGGGGCCTTAGGCTGGCGGCACCGCGACTGGCGAAGGTGGGGCACCACCGGGAAGCGCAGCTTCGGGGCATCGACCGCCTGGGTGCTCCTCACCTCAGGAGCTGCCGTGAGCGCGATCGTCATGGACGGCGCCGCCGTCGCCCGCCGACTGCTGCAGGCTGTCGCCGTCGACGCCGGCACGTTCGAGCAGGCCCGCGGGCGCAAGCCCTGTCTCGCCACCGTCCTGGTCGGTGACGACCCGGCGTCGCACACCTACGTGCGGATGAAGGCCGACCGGTGCCGTGCCGCGGGGCTGGATTCGCGCCGGCACGATCTTCCTGAGCGGACGAGCACCGCGGACGTCGTCCGGTTGGTCGCAGAGCTGTCCGCCGACCCCCACGTCGACGGCATCCTCGTGCAGCACCCGATGCCTGCGCACGTCGACGAGCGGCGGGTGTTCGATGCGATCGACCCGGCCAAGGACGTCGACGGGGTCACCACGGCGTCGTTCGGGGCGATGTCGTTCGGGGCGGCGTCGTTCGGTGGCCGGGGCTTCGCCTCGTGCACACCGGCAGGCATCGTGGCACTGCTCGACGCCTACGGGGTCGCCCTCTCCGGCCAGGACGCGGTCGTCGTCGGCCGGAGCCCGATCCTGGGCAAGCCGGTGGGCATGCTCCTGCTCGCCCGGGACGCCACCGTCACGTTCTGCCATTCGAAGACGGCCGACCTCGCCGAGGCCGTGCGCCGCGCCGACATCGTCGTGGCCGCGGTCGGCCGGCCGGAGCTGATCCGCGGCGAGTGGATCAAGCCCGGCGCTGTCGTGGTCGATGCCGGCTACAACCCCGGCAACGTCGGCGACATCGAGTACGCCGCCGCGGCCCGCCGTGCCCGGCTGATCACACCGGTGCCGGGCGGCGTCGGGCCCATGACCATCGCCGTACTGCTCTCCCAGACGATCCAGGCAGCCTTGGCCGTGTGACGTCCTCGCGGCATCCGGCGAGCGCATCTGCCACTGTTGACCCCGACAGCACGAGGGGGCAGTGATGACCGCAGAACCGGCCGGCGAGGCGCTCGCCCCGCCGAGCCTGGTCGAGATGGCCGCGCACCGGCTGCGGTCGGAGATCCTCAGCGGCGCACTCGGGCCGGGGGAGCGGATCGTCGAGGGCCAGCTGACGCAGCGGTTCGGCACGAGCAGGGCGCCGCTGCGCGAAGCGCTGCGGCTGCTCGGCGAGCAGGGGCTGGTCGAGCACCTGCCGCGGCGCGGGGTGCGGGTCACCCGGCTGTCGGCCCGCGACATCGAGGAGCTGTTCACCCTGCGCGACGCGTTGGAGCAGTTCGCGGTGCGCTGCGCCCTGGGTGGGCCCGCGCGGCTGCCGCTCGACGGCCTGCGGGCTGCCGTGGAGGAGATGGAGCGGGCCGTCGTCGAGGGCGACGCCCTGCAGACGGCGGCCGCCCACCGCGCGTTCCACCTGGCGCTGGTGGCGCTCGCCGGGCACCACCACCTCATGCGCGCCTACGAGCCCGTCCTGCTGCGGCTGCAGCTCTACATGGCGACGAACATGCGACGCGAGGCCGAGGACCGCTCCGAGCTCGACGGGCCGAAGCGGCACCGGCGGCTGCTCGACGCGGTGGAGAGCGGCGACGTCGAGCAGGTGCTGGTCGAGCTCGACCACCATGGCTCCCGCACCTACCTCGCACCTGAACTGGGCCGGCGCTGATCCGGACGGCGCAACCGACTGCTCGTGATCGACTGACGTGACACGGCCGTAACGGCAGCGGCCTTCACCTGACACCAAACGGTCGACAATCGACCGAGTGCTACTACCGACGCCCGCCCGGGACACCGCCCCCGCGACGGTGCGCGGCCTGCGCGCCGCACTGGCATCCGGCGCGCTGGACGTGCACGACGTCGTGGACGCGGTGCTCGGCCGGATCGCGGCCCGCGGCGGGGACGCGACCTGGATCTCGGTCGCGAGCGCCGAGACGTTGCACGCCCGCGCGACGGAGCTGGCGGCGACCCGAGGGTCGGGGGCCGAGCTGCCCCTCTACGGCATCCCGTTCGCGGTGAAGGACAACATCGACGTCGCCGGGCTGCCGACGACCTGTGCCTGCCCCGAGTTCGCCTTCGCTCCCGACGAGGACGCCACTGCAGTGCGGCGCCTGCTCGACGCGGGCGCGATCGCTGTCGGCAAGACCAACCTCGACCAGTTCGCGACCGGCCTCGTGGGCACCCGCTCTCCCTACGGCGCGTGCGAGAGCGTGTTCGGCGGCGATCTGGTCTCCGGCGGCTCCAGCTCGGGCAGCGCCGTCGCGGTGGCGGCCGGGATCGTGCCGTTCGCGCTCGGGACCGACACCGCGGGTTCGGGCCGGGTGCCGGCCGCGCTCAACGGCATCGTCGGGCTCAAGCCGACCCGCGGGCTGGTGCCGACGACCGGGGTGCTGCCGGCCTGCCGCTCGCTCGACTGCGTCAGCGTCTTCACGACCGACGTGCCCGACGCCGCCGACGTGCTCGCCGTGCTGGCCGGTCCGGACCCGGCTGATCCCTGGTCGCGCACCGGGCGGCCCGCGCCGGCGGGCACCCGGGTCGCGGTGCCGGCCGACGGTGAGCTGGACGTCGACGCCGGGACGGCCGCGGTGTTCGCTGCCGTCGCCGGCCGGTGCGACGTCACGGCGCGGATCCCGCTCGGCCCGTTGCTGGAGGCCGGGGACCTGCTCTACGGCGGACCGTGGGTGGCCGAGCGGCTGGCCGGGCTGGAGACCTTCCTCGAGGCCCGCCCCGAGGCGGTGCTGCCCGTCACGCGCGCAGTGCTCGAGCGCGGTCGCGACTTCGACGCCGTCGCCACGTTCCAGGCCCGGCACCGCCTGCAGGAGCTGCGCGCCTGGTGCGCGCGGCTCTGGGAGCGCGCCGACGTGCTGCTGCTCCCCACCGTGCCGACGACGTTCACCCGCGCGGAGATCGCCGCGGAGCCGGTGGCCCGCAACCTGGTGCTCGGGCGCTACACGCAGTTCACCAACCTGCTCGACCTCGCGGCGATCGCGGTGCCGGTCGGGTTCACCGCGGCCGGCCGTCCGGTCGGCGTCACGTTGTTCGGCCCCGCGTTCGCGGAGGACCGGCTGATCACCGCAGCGCACGAGTTGGCCGGCAGGGAGGCCGCATGACGACCATGCAGGTGCAGAAGGACAAGAGACGGGTGCGCATCGGGCCGGTGGCCGCCGATCCCTACCCATGGCCGTTCGACGGCGCGGTCGACGCGGCCCGCACCGCGTTGATCTGCATCGACTGGCAGGTCGACTTCTGCGGGCCCGGCGGCTACGTCGACCGCATGGGCTACGACCTGTCGCTCACCAGGGCCGGCCTGCCCGCCGCCGCGACGATGCTCGCGCACGCCCGGGAGACGGGGATGCTCGTGATCCACACCCGCGAGGGACATGCGCCTGATCTCTCCGACCTGCCGGCGAACAAGCGCTGGCGGTCCAAGCAGATCGGCGCCGAGATCGGGTCGTTGGGGCCCACGGGGCGCATCCTCGTCCGCGGCGAGCCGGGCTGGGAGATCGTGCCCGAGGTGGCGCCGATCGACGGCGAGGTGCTGGTCGACAAGCCCGGCAAGGGCGCGTTCTACGCCACCAACCTCGATCTCGTGCTCCGCACCCACGCGATCACGCACATCGTGCTCTGCGGCATCACCACCGACGTCTGCGTGCACACGACCATGCGCGAAGCCAACGACCGCGGCTACGAGTGCCTGATCCTCGCCGACGCGACCGGCGCCACCGATCCCGCCAACCACGACGCCGCGCTGCACATGGTGACCATGCAGGGCGGGGTGTTCGGGGCCGTCGCCACCTCCACCGCTGTCATCGAGGGGACCACCCATGCAGGTTGACGCCGATCCCTATCCCTTCGAGTTCGATGTCGCCACGACCGCGCTGGTGATCATCGACATGCAGCGCGACTTCGTGGAGCCCGACGGGTTCGGCGAGACCCTGGGCAACGACGTCTCGTTGCTGCAGTCGGTCGTGCCGCCCCTGCAGCGGGTGCTCGCCGCCGCCCGGAGTGCGGGCATGACCGTGATCCACACGCGCGAGGGGCACGTCCCGGACCTCTCCGACTGCCCGCCCGCCAAGCTGAACCGCGGTGCGCCGAGCCTGCGCATCGGAGATCCCGGCCCGAAGGGCCGCATCCTGATCCGCGGCGAGTACGGGCACGACATCATCGACGACCTCGCGCCGCTGCCGGACGAGCTGGTGATCGACAAGCCCGGCAAGGGCTCGTTCCACGGCACGTCGTTCGGCGCCGAGCTGGAGGCCCGGGGCATCACCACGCTCGTCGTCACCGGCGTGACGACCGAGGTGTGCGTGCACACCACCGTCCGTGAGGCCAACGACCGCGGCTACGAGTGCCTCGTGCTGTCGGACTGCACCGGCTCCTACTTCCCCGAGTTCCAGCGGATCGGCCTGGCCATGATCGCCGCGCAGGGCGGCATCTTCGGCTGGGTCGCGCCGTCGCAGGCCTTTCTCACCGCTCTGATCCCGATGGAGGTGGCTTCGTGACCAGCACGGAGAAGGAACAGCTCGCGCTGCCCTGGTGGGTCGGTGGCGACACCAACGCGTTCTTCGGCCTCGGCTTCAACACGATGGTCAACGTCCTGGTGCTCTCGGGCCTGTGCCTGGGGGTGGTGAACATCCCGGGCGCCGAGGTCTTCGGCGTGATCCTGCCCGCGCTGGGCGTGCAGCTGCTGATCGGCAACGTCTACTACACCTACCTCGCCCGCCGCCTCGCCCGCCGCGAGGGCCGCACGGACGTCTGCGCGATGCCCTACGGGCCGTCGGTGCCGCACATGTTCATCGTCGTGTTCGTGATCATGCTGCCGATCTACCTGGCGACGAAGGACCCGCTGACGGCCTGGGCCGCCGGGCTCGCCTGGTCGTTCATCATCGGGATCATCGTGCTGATCGGCGCGTTCGTCGGCCCGTACATCCGCAAGTACACGCCGCAGGCCGCCATGCTCGGCACCCTGGCCGGCATCTCGATCGCGTTCATCTCGATGCGGCCGGCCGCGCAGATGTTCGAGGCGCTGTGGATCGCCCTGCCGGTGATGGTGATCATCCTGATCGGCTTCTTCACCGACCTGAAGCTGCCGGGCAACATCCCGGTCGGGCTCGCCGCGCTGCTCGTGGGTTCGGCGATCGGCTGGATCGGCGGCTACATGTCGGTGCCCGACGTCGTCAGCGCGGCCGGGGACGTCGCGATCTCGCTGCCGACGGCGGACTTCGCCCGGCTCGGGCAGGGCCTGGCCGACGTCGCGCCGTTGCTGGCGACGGCCATCCCGCTCGGCATCTACAACTTCACCGAAGGCATGACCAACGTGGAGAGCGCCGCGGTGGCGGGCGACGAGTACAACCTGCGCTCGATCCTGCTCGCCGACGGCGCGGGCGCCGTGGTGGGCTCGGTCCTGGGCTGCCCGTTCCCGCCCGCGGTCTACATCGGCCACCCCGGCTGGAAGGCGGCCGGCGGGCGCACCTCGTACTCGCTGGCGTCCGGCGTCGTCATCGCGCTGTTCTGCTTCCTCGGCCTGTTCGGGCTGCTCGGGGCGCTGCTGCCACTGCCGGCGATCGTCCCGATCCTGCTCTACATCGGGCTGCTGATCGGCGCGCAGGCCTTCCAGGAGACGCCGAAGCGGCACGCCATCGCCGTCGTCATCGCGATCATCCCGAACATCGCGTCGTGGGCGGCCGGGCTGATGGACAACGCGCTGGCCGCGGCCGGGACGAGCGCGGCGAAGCTGGGCGAGGACGCCCTGACCGGCGCCGGGCTCGTCTACCACGGCACGAAGCTGCTCGGCGGCGGCGCGATCCTCGCCGGGCTGGTGCTCGGGGCGATCGTCGCGTTCATCGTGGACAAGCGGTTCTTCGCGGCGGCGGCGTACTGCCTCGCCGGAGCCGTGCTGGGCTTCGTCGGGTTGATCCACGCCGAGCAGGTGGGCTGGAACGTCGGCGGCCAGATCGCGCTCGGCTACGCCTTCGCCGGGGTGCTGTTGCTGGTCTTCGGGCTGGTGGAGCGGAGCCGGTCGGCCACCCCCGCGGTGGAACCAGTCGCCGTCCCCGAAGCGCGGCAGCCGGTCGTGCCGGTGCCGGACGGCGCCCCGGCATGATCACTGATGCGGTCGGGATCGACCGGCCGGAGGTCATCGCGCAGGTGCGCGCGGCGTTCGACCGGTACGAGCAGGCCCTCGTCCGCGGCGACGTCGCAGTGCTGACCGAGCTGTTCTGGGACGACCTGCGCTGCGTCCGGTTCGGCGTGGCCGACCGTCAGGACGGAGCGGCCGCGATCGCCGAGTGGCGCCGGGCCCACCCGTCCGTCCCGGCGGGGCGGCGGCTGAGCGACACCCGGATCGTCGCGGTCGACGACTCCGCGGCCGTGGTGACGACCCTGTTCGGCTACCCGGACGGGGCCGTCGAGGGACGGCAGAGCCAGACCTGGTTCCGCTTCCCCGACGGCTGGCGGATCGTCGCCGCGCACGTCTCCGAGGTCTGATGCCGCCCGACGGTGGAGATCAGCCGTCCACGTCTCGGGTGTCGTAGGCGCGGAGGAAGGTGTGCGCGGCGTTCCGCGCGACCTCGCGGAGCTCGGTCGCCGGTAGCGTCGACGTACCCAGGTGAGAGCGGGCTTCGAGCGGCCCGGTGAGCATGGCGGCGAGCTGCTCGGCCGCCACCGCGGGAGAGACGTCGAGCGCCAGCCGGCCGGCCAGCGCCAATCGGGCCAGCCGGGAGGCCAGCGCGTCGGTGACCGGGCCGGCTGCGCGGTCCCGCACGATGTCGAGCAGATCCGGCATCGTCGGTAGCTCGGCGTTCAGCAGCCGGCGAAGCGCCCAGGACCGTTCATCGCAGTAGCACTCGGCGAGCCGCAGCCCGGTCGTGGTCAGCATCGCGGTCAGATCGCCCTGCTCGCGAAGCAGGTCGACGGCGGCGAGGTTCCGGGTCAACGCCTCGTCGGCCAGCGCGGCGATCGCCTCACGGAAGAGGTTCTCCTTGTCGCCGAAGTGGTTGTAGATCGTGTGCTTCGCGACGCCCGCCGCTGCTGCGATCGCGTCCATGCCGGCTGCGCGGTAGCCGTCCCGGGCGAAGATCGTGAACGCAGCGGCCAGGATGGCGTGCCGCTTGTCGATCCGGCCCGTGCCGCGCTCGGTCCTGGCCCTGGCCACGGGGTCACGATACTGCTGCACTCGCTGGTTCTCTAAACTGCACTTGTCAGTGCAATCGAGCGCGAGGAGCAGTCGTGATCGTCAACATCCTGCGGTTCAGCTTCAAGGCCGAGGTGCCCGAGGAGGAGCGGGCCGAGGTGCTGGCCGCGATGCGGCGCACCGCATCGACCGAGCAGGTGGCCTTCGCCACCGTCGGGCAGGACCTCGGCGACCCGGCGGAGGGGTTCACCCACGCCTACCTGGTCGGGATCCCCGACCTCGAGGCGCTGGCGCAGTACATGCACGACCCCGTGCACCTGGCGGGCGACGACTACATCCTGGGCCGGTTGGCCAAGCTCTCCGCTGTGCGGCTCTCGGACGACCCGAGCGCCGACCTGGGACAGACGATCTTCGCGATGCACAACCGGAAGGTCGAGATGTACCCGGAATGGGGACGCGAGGTGGCGAGCCTCTTCGGAACCGCGTGACCCCGGTCCGGAGGGCCCTGCACGTACACTGAGGACCTCGGATTCGTCCATTGTCGCTGGTTGATGTCGGTCGATGCCGGCGCGTCTCGAACGCTATTGCGATCCTGTGGACGTGTACGCCGTGCGAACAATTCTGAACCTTCGGCCCGGCGCCGGTCGCAGCTACTCCGTTTGCCGCACTCATGGTCGTTCTCGAACGGACTAGACCGCAGGCTTGCATCTGCACGAGGGGGATCGTTCGGTCGCCACCGATGGGGATTCCGGCCCTGCAGGCCCCTCGCGCTTCCAATCATTACCCACGTCAAGGGGCCATCAGCGGCAATTTCCTGCCTGAATTGATCCCTCCGGCGTCCGCGTTGCGCCGAAGGGGGAACACGGGTTGTTAGCGTGAACACGTGCGGTGTACGGTCGCCCACTGGGCGAATGCGCCCCACTATGGCATCCATTATTCGAGAACTGGCGCGTCTTCGTCAGAATCGGTTTGTGTCACGCAAAGGATAATCATGCGCCAGGGCCATTCCCTGCCCAGTTACTCGCAGATCTTCGGTGCGCTGGACTTCCGTGAGGTCGACGAGGGCCGGTCGGTCTACTCTCCGGCGGCGTACCTGGCCGAGCTCCTCGACCTCATCCGCGACACGCTCGGACCGGACGCGCTGATCGGCGCCGATCGGCGCCGCGACATCACCGCGGTGCCCCTCGACAGCGAGCACACGTTCACCGAGCGGCCCTACCTCGAGGTGGTCAACCGGATACTGGGCACGCTCGTCGGCCCGGACGCGCACGCGACGATGGCGGGGCTGCACGCGCCGTTCACGATGCCCTTCGACCTGGACCGGGAGCGCCTGGCTGCCCGCCTGCGCCACCTCCGCGTGGACCCGGTGGCGCTCTACACCCTCTTCGCTCCGCAGCCGGATCCCGACGAGGCGGTCCGGGTGTACCTGGGCCTGTCCGCCGCCGACGCCGCCGGTCTCACCACGGTCGTCACCGATGCCGGCGAGCTGGCGCGGACCTGGTACGGGATCGAGGACGCGACCTCGACCGACGGACTGGCCGACGTCGAGCTGTTCCTGCGCTGCACGCGGCTGAGCCCGGCCCAGCTCCGCGAGCTGCTGCACGCCGACGCGGGCCACCCGGCCGACGGCCTGTTCATCCACGCCGGCGGGCCGTGCGTCACCGTCGACCCGACCGGCACCCGGTTGATGTGGGACCGGACCTCGAAGCTGGTGCCCGCTGCCTGGTTCGAGCGGGTGAACCGGTTCGTCCGGCTGTCGCGGCTGACCGGGCTGAGCCTGTCCGACACCGACCTGGTGCTGCGAACCTGCTGCGGGAACCGGCTCGACCCGGCCGGGCTGCGCACGGTCGCGGCGGTCGTGCACCTGCACCGCACCTTCGAGCTGCCGGTCGACGTCACCGCCGCCCTGCTGGCGCCGATCGACACCCTCGGCGGCGGCACCGGGACAGCGAGCCTGTTCGACCGGCTCGTCAACGCCGCGCCTGCCCAGCCCCGCTGGTCCGCGACCGCACCGATGCCGACCGGCGACGTGCTCGCCCCGGAGAACCGGGACGCCCGGCTGCGCATCACCCGCGGGCTCGGACTCTCGGAGGCCGACCTCGCCGCAGCGCTGGCCGCGCTGCAGCACAGCCCCGTCGACCTCGACCTGCGCGCGCTGTCGCTGCTGCACCGCGTCGCGGTGCTCTCCAGGGCGCTGGACGTGCCGGTGACCGAGCTGTTCGCGGTCCTCGACGCACTGGCCGTGGACTCCTCGATCGGCACGCCCACCGACGCCGGCCTCCTCGGCCTGCTCGTCTTCGACGCCTCGACGACCGACCCGCACCGGATGCTGGCCGCGCCCGACGTGGCCAGCGCCTTGTGCCTGGTGCGACTGCTGACCACGGTCGTGCCCTGGATGCGGCGCACCGGTCTCGACGCCGCAGCGCTGGCCGACGTGCTCGGCGGCACCGCGACCGCCGCCACCGCGACCACCGCCACCGCGACCACCGACACCGCGGCCACCGACACCGGCACCGACTCGGGCGGCCCGGTCCGGGAGCTGCTGGACGCCGCACTCGTCGAGGACGGGCTGACGCCCGCGACGTTCGTCTCCGATCGGTTCAGCGCGCGGGCGTCGCGGGTCGTGCACGACGTGCTGATCCGCTCCGCGGGCGTCGTCTCCCCGACCGACAGCCGGGTGCTCCAGCTCGACCCGGAGCGCCTCGCCGAGGCCGCGTACGTCGGCCTCGCGGACCTCCCCGCGATCACCGAGGAGGATCTCCGCGGGATCGGACTGGCCCCGCAGCTGGCCGGCAAGATCTTCACCAACCTCGTGCTGGCCGGTTACCTGGACCCGGCGGGCGTGCTGGTCGGGGACGCGCTGCCCGCGGAGGGGACGGGCGACGACCCGGTCCCGTTCATCCTCTGGACCGACTTCGACGCTCTCCGGGAGCGCGTGCACGCCGCTGTCGCCGCGTGCCTCGACCCCAGCACCGGCACCGGGCGGTGGTACCCGTCCGACGCCGCGGCCCTCGACCTCGACCCGGCCGCGCAGGCCGAGCTCTACGACAACCTCGTCGTCAACTCCTACCTCGACGCCGGCGGCAACGTCCTCGACCCGGCCTTCTTCGCCGACCACGACAACTCCGCCGTGTTCGCGGTCACCGTGGACCTGGAGCCGGTGGCCGGTGCCGTGCTCGACCTGCTCCGCGACGTCGCGCGACGCGCCAGTACGGACAAGGTCCTGCTCGACGAGCAGGTGCTGGTGCCGCTGGCTCCCGGCGCCGAGGAGCACGCCGAGCTGGTCGCGAGCCTGCGCTTCAACGGGCACCTCGACGCCACAGGGCACTACGTCGACCCGGCCGGGCTGCGCGACCTCGGCGTCGAGTCCTTCCCGCTAGCCGTGCGGTTCCACCGCCGCCGGGCCGAGATCCTGCGCGCACTGCACTCCGACATCGACGCCGCCCGCGCCGCAGCGCTCACGCTCGGACCGGAGTCGTTCGCCGAGATCGCCGACCACGCCGCGGCCGCGGCGGCGGCGCGCGCGCTGGACGGCAGCTGGCTCGTCGAGGATCTCGTGCCGGACGAGATGCGGGCGCTGGTGACCGAACCGGACGCCGCGCCCAGCCTGCTCGGAGCCGAGTGGGAGCAGCTGTTCTCGGCCGCGGACCGCACGGCGATCGGGCACCGGATCGCGACGATCCTCGCCGAGCAGCAGGCCTACCGGATCGACACCGCTGCGCTCGCGGACCTCGGCTTCACCGCCGAGGAGATCCCGCAGCTGCTCGACGTGCTGGTGGCGGCCGGTGACCTGGACGCGGAGCTGACGGTCCCGGAGGACCGGGTGGCCTGGTTCGCCACCGCGACGAACGCGCTCGGGTTCACCGTGCCCGGCCTCGAGGACTTCAGCGCCGACATCTTCGGGATCCTGCACGGCGTGGCCGGGCAGCTCACCGCGGCACTGGCGGAGATCACGGCCGTCGTCACCGAGCTGGCCGGGCGCCAGCGCACCGTCCTGGTCGCCGCGCTGCAGGACGCGCTCGGGCTGCCTCCCGACGTCGTGGCCGCGATCTGCGCGGGCGTGGCCGGTAGCGAGCCGGAGGCGCTGGAGCTGCTGGTGGCCCCGGTCGAGACCGACGCGCGCCGCACCTACGCCCGGATCCGGCGTTTCGCCCTGCTCGCGGGCAAGCTCGGGCTCGGCGCCGACGCGGTGCGCGTGGCCTTCCACGACCAGGATCTCGGCGGCCGGTTCGCCGAGCCGCTGGTGCTGCCGCCCGGTGTGGACCGCGTGGACGCGCTGCTGGAACGCGCCGACGGCGAGCGGCTGCTCTTCCGCGGCACCAGCTGCTGGTCCTACGCGCCCGGCACGGCGACGCCCGGCACCGCCAAGCCACTGGCCGAACTCTCGCCTCGGCTCGCGGCCCTGGCCGGCGTCGACGCTGCGTTCGTCGACGACGACGGCGCCGAGTGGATCGTCGGGCACGACAGCGCCGGCGCGGCCCGCAACGTCGTCCGCGCCGCCGGGACCGGCTATTGGACCGATCAGGCGCGGGCATGGGGTGCGGTGCGCTCCGCCTTCGACGTAGCCGGCCCGGGCGCGGTGTCGAACGGTCACGACGCCGCGCCGTTCGTCGACGCCGCGTTCGTCGACGACGCCGGCCGCGTGTACCTGTTCCGGGGCCGCCAGTACGTCCGCTACACCGGCGTCGACTGGTCGGACGATCCCTACACCGCGCGGCCGTGGGCCGACGAGGGCTACCCGCGCCGGGTCGGCGAGTGGTGGGAGGGCGAGGACCCCCTGGCCGCGGGCCGCACCTCCGTGCCGTCGCGGTTCCAGGCGGCGGTCGACGCGGCGTTCACCGACCGCGACGGCATCACCCACCTGTTCTCCGGCGATCGCTGCCTGGCCGTCGGCAACGAGGCCACGAGCGCGGCCGACGTCGCGGACGCCACGGGCGCCACCGGTGAGCGGGCGACCGCCGAGGTCTGGGGCCGGGTCCGCAACACCCTGGCCGAAGAGGGCCGGCTCGACGCCGCGTACGCCGAGCGCTCCGCCGCCGTGTTCGTGAGCGGCGACCAGGTGCTGCGCTACTCCGACTGCATCGAGAACGCGGGCGTGCGCGCGGACGAGGGTTTCCCGCGCCGCGTCGAGTCCTACCTGCGCGACGTCCCTGCCGGGTTCGCGACGGAGCTCTCGGCCGCGTTCGCCGACGGTTCCGACCTGGTGCACCTGTTCAAGGACGGCCGCACCGTCACGCTCGACGAGACCGGCAAGGACGCGGGCGAGACCCCGTACTGGGAGACCGGCGGCTTCCGGTGCGGCGAGATCGTGTCGACGACGCAGCGCTGGGGCGTGCTCGGCCCGGTGCTCACGGGCGGCGCGGTCGACTCCGCGCTGCTCGGCCGGGACGGGCGGACCTACCTCTTCTCCGGTGATCGCTACGTGCGCTACTCCGGCACCGAGTACGGCCTCGTCGATGCCGGTTACCCGCGCACGATCGCCCGCGACTGGGGCGGCCTGCAGCGCGTGGACGCGTCGTTCGTGCTCGACGGCGTGACCTACCTGTTCGGCACGGCTGTCGGCAGCAGCGAGCGCCGCTGCGTCCGGTACTCCACGAACGACTACACCACCCCGGACGCCGGCTACCCGCAGCCGCTGACCGACGGCTGGTGGAACCTGCCGGGCGACGGGCCCGCGGAGGCGGGCGTCGACATCACCGGCGTCGACGCCGTCTTCACCGCAGCCGACGGCCGCACGTACTGGTTCTGGGGCGAGCACTTCGTCGTGTTCGACGCGAAGCGCCGCTGGTGGTCGGGCGTGCGGACGCTGGCGCTGCACTGGGACAGCCTGCCGTTCCCGCAGGTCGACGCCGCCTTCGTCGGTGTCGACGGGCGGACCTACGTCTTCCACGGCACCGCGTACGCCCGCTACTCCGACGGCGACCTCACCCGGCTCGACGACCGCTACCCGGCGCCCGTCGCGACGATGTGGGGCCGCGTCGCCAACACGATCGCGCGGTCCGGGCGGGTCGACGCGACCCTCGTCGTGGACGGGCGCACCTACCTGTTCTCGGGCGACCAGTACGTCCGCTACGACGGGCCGGAGGCGCTCGTCGCGGGCACCGTCGCCGACGGGTACCCCCGGCCACTGGCGCAGCTGCGCGCCGAGCCGCGTTTCGCGCACCTGCCCGACCTCGGCGGGGCCAGGATCGAGGCCGCCTACGCCGACCGCCGCACCGTCTACCTGTTCGCCGGCGGCCGCTGCCACGCCGCCTCCGCCGAGCTGCACCACCACTACGCGGGCCTCGTGCCCGCCGGCGTGGGCTGCGCGTTCGTCGAGGACGGATCGGTGCTGGTCGAGGAGCCCGGCGGGTGGCGCCGCTACAGCGCGCTCGAGGGCGCGTCGGTCGCCTCCAGCCCGGTGCGGCCGCGGACCCTGCGCACGGTGCCGGCCGGCTTCCGCAGCGGGCTGGACGCGGTGCTCATCGGCACCGACGGGCACACCTACCTGTTCAAGGGCACGTCCTGCTACGACGCCACGCTGCGCCGGGAGTACCCGCTGGCGCAGGACTGGGGCCGGGAGCGCAACGCGATCCACGACGAGGACGTCGTCGACGCCGCGTTCGTCGGGGTCGACGGGCGGACCTACGTCTTCGCCGGCGACCAGTACGTCGTCCTCGCGGCCCCGGCGGGCCAGGGCACGGCGCTGCTGGACACCGCCGTCGAGGGCGGGCCGCGGTCGATCGCGGCGGACTGGGGCGGCCTGAGCAGCGTCACGCTCGCCTACGTGGACGCCGGGGTGACCTACCTGTTCGAGAAGCCGGACGCGACCGGCGCCATGCGGTGCCTCGCCTACTCCACCGCCGACCGCACCACGCCGGACCCGGGGCACCCGCGGACCGTGCGGGCCGACCACTGGGAGATCCCGGCGTCCTACCTCCCCGCGGGCTTCGTCGCCCCCGACGCCGTGCTCGTCGAGGGCGCGACCACGATCGTGCTGACCCAGGGCCAGTTCATGGCGCGGCACGAGCCCGACGGCGCGTGGTCGCCGCCCCGGCCGGTGACCAGGCTGTGGCCAGGACTCGACGTCGCCGACGACCCGCTCGACGACACCGACACCGCCCTGCCGGTGACGGCCGCGTTCACCGGGCCCGACGGTGCCGTCTACGTGTTCACCCCCGGCGCCTTCACCCGGCACGTCCCCGGTGACACCGCGCCCGCCACCCGGCGGTCCATCCGCGAGGTCTGGGGCCGCCCGGCCACCACGTTCCTCGCCCCGGGCGGCCGGATCGACGCCGCGTTCGTTGACGGGGAGGGCGTCACGTTCCTGTTCTCCGGCGACCGGTACGCGCGCTACAGCGGCAGCGACTACCGCTACGCCGACCCCGGCTACCCGAAGGCGATCGCCGGGCACCTGCGCACCGAGGACGCGTTCGCCAACCTGCCCGACGCGTTCGAGGACACGGTCGCCGCCCGCCGCGACAGCGACGGCGACGGCCCCGAGACCGGCACGGTCGTGGACGCCGTGGTGGCCAACCCGCGCACCGTGTACCTGT
Organism: uncultured Actinomycetota bacterium; assembly: GCA_963727745.1. Classification (GTDB taxonomy): domain Bacteria; phylum Actinomycetota; class Actinomycetes; order Mycobacteriales; family Pseudonocardiaceae; genus Pseudonocardia. Next base: position 101,832 of record CAVSHL010000008.1, on the reverse strand, counting down.
TCCTCGGCTCCGACATGTGGGTGGTGTCCCGCGCCGCCGCGGCGACCTACGACCTCGCCGGGCTGGGCCGCATCCGCAACACCGTGGCCGAGCGCGGCAAGGTCGACGCGGCGCTGGTCGACGGGGCAGGCGCGACGTTCCTGTTCTCGGGCGACCAGTACGTGCGCTACGCAGGCGAGACCGCCGGGTTCGTCGACGACTCCTATCCCCGCGCGATCGAGACGTCGCTGGCCCGCGACCTCGGCATCGCCGAGCTGCCCGCCGAGCTGCACGACGGCATCGACGCGGCGTTCCGCGATCCCGCCGGCGCGACGCACCTGTTCGCCGGCCAGCACTGGCTGCGCATCGCCCCCGCGGGCGAGGCGCTGCTGCGGCCGGCCGCGGGCACCTGGGGCCGGATCCGCAACACCTTCGCCGACACCGCCGGCCGGCTCGACGCGGCGTTCGTCGCCCCGACCGGCGAGCTGTACGCCTTCCGCGGCGACCAGTACGTCCGCTACTCGATGTCCGGTGCCGACCACGTCGACGAGGGCTTCCCGCGGCGGATCAAGGACAGCTGGGGCGACCTGCCGCCGGCGTTCGAGCAGGCCGTCGACGCCGCGTTCACCCTCGCCGGACGCACCTACCTGGCCCTCGGTACCCGGTACGTGCGCTGGTCCGATCCCGGCACCGCGCCCGCCTACCGCGCGGTCGACCGCACCTACCCGCAGACGTTCGCGGCGCGCTGGGCCCCCGGCGCGGACTACCGGCTCTCCGACGTGCTCGTCATCGCGCGGTTCGCCGAGCTGACCCGCGCTCACGACGGGCTGGCCGCGCTGCTGGCGGCCGGGCCGGGGACGCATCCCGACCCGTACGCGGAGCTGGCCGCGCTCACCGGGTGGGACGCCGCCGAGGCGCGCTGGCTGCTGCGGCGGCACGGCTTCCTGCCGGCCGCGCCGGACCCGGACGCCCAGGCCGGGGAGGAGCGGGTCGAGATCGAGCTGCTGGGCAAGCTCGCCGACGCCTTCGCGCTCGGCGCCGCCTTCGGCACCGGACCCTCGACGATCCACGCGCAGGTGTGGAAGCGCCTGCACGATGCCGCGCCGCCGGATCCGGCCGGGGCGGCCGCCGCCGTGGCCGGCCTGCTGGAGCGCCGGTTCGGCCCGGAGGACACCGCCGTGCTCATGCGGCAGCTGCGCGACGAGCTGACCGTGGCCGAGCGTGACGCGCTGGTCTCCGTCGTGCTGGCCCGCACCGGCGCGGCGAGCACCCGGGAGCTGTTCGAGCAGCTGCTCGTCGACGTCGACATGGGCGCGCAGGGCAGCACCTCGGACATCCGCGAGGCCATCGCGGCCACCCAGCTCTTCGTGCACCGCTACCTGCTCGACCTGGAGACCGTCAAGGTCCCGGGCGGACCGGGGGCCGCGGAGGCGGCGCGGCAGCACCTGCGGACCTGGTGGACGTGGATGCGCACCTACCGGACGTGGGAGGCCAACCGCAAGGTCTTCCTGTACCCGGAGAACTACCTGCGCCCCGAGCTGCGCCCGACCAAGACACCGGCCTTCAAGGCGCTGGAGGACGATCTCCTGCGCAGCGAGATCACACCTGAGGCCGCCCAGCAGGCGTACAAGCGCTACCTCGACGAGTACACCGAGGTGTCGCGACTCGCGATCGCCGGCGGTTACGTCTACGCCGCGGAGAGCGCAGCCGACCCGACCGCCGAGACCCGCGACCTCGTGCTGTTCGGCCGGACCCGTACGCAGCCTCGGCGCTACTACTACCGGCGGGCGCGCTTCGGCAACGGGGAGAACCTCACCGCGCGCTGGGAGCCGTGGCTCGCGGTGAACGTCCAGATCAACGCCGACCAGGTGTACCCGGTGCACGCCTTCGGCCGGGTGTTCGCGTTCTGGACCACCGTCGAGTCCGTGCCGCCGGTCACGACGGCGAGCACCACCGTGACCTCCCATGCGGACGGCGACGACCACGAGGTCACCGCGACCCCGACGACCGAGCAGGTCCGGGTCCACTACTCCTTCCTCAACCTCAACGGCGAGTGGGTCGCCGCCCAGACCCTGACGCTGGACACCCGCAGCGAAGGTTCGATCGCCGACGTCGAGCTGGCGCTCACGGTGACCGGCGAGGGTGGGACCGGCGAGGGCGGGACCGAGTCGATCGCGGTGACGTGCACCTACTCGGTCCTCTACGGCGACCCGGCGGTCACCCCGATGCTGCCGTTCCCGTTCGCCAGGGCCGTGGCGCTGACCCCGGAGCTGATCGAGGTGCCGCTGCCACAACCGGCGGTGCCACTGCTGCCGGGCCCGGCGGGCGGCGCCCTGGCAGACATCCGCAAGGCGCTGGCGGCCCTCATGGGCAGCGCGCCCGCCACCGCCACCGCCGCGACCACCGACCCGATACGGGAGATCCTCACCGATCCCGAGGCCAACGAGGCGATCGCCGCCGCCGCGGGAACCGGCCGCCCCTACGTCGTCCGGTTCGCCAGCCCGAGCGGGTCGTCGTACGGGTCGTGGTTCAGCGTCGACCACAAGGGCGGCAGCTTCCTGTGCCGGCCCGCCGCCGTCGCCCCCGGCCGCACGCCGGACCCGGTGGCCCTGACCGGCAACACCCTCGGCCTGCCCGCGTGGTCGCGCATCGACGCGGCCGTGGAGACCCCGGACGGCGTCCGGTACTTCTTCGACAACACAGGGCGCCGCTACGCCGAGGCGAGGGCGGGCACCGTCGCCGCGCCGGCCGTCACATCCACGCGCTTCGGCCGCGTCGCGGCGAACCTCACCCGCACCGGCGTCGTCGACGCCGTGCTGCGCCGCGGCACCCAGACCTACGTCTTCTCCGGATCGCAGTACCTGCGCTACTCCGGCGATCCGTTCACGACCGTCGACGGGGACCCCGTCGAGCTCGCGACCAACCCCGACGGGTTCCCGCGCTGGGAACGGATCGACGCCGCGTTCACCGACCTGCGCGGCACCGAGTGGTTCTCCTCCGCGACCGGTCAGGTCGTGCGCCGCGGCGCCCTCGACGCGCCGCTGACGACCACCGAGTTCCTCGCCCTCTTCGGCGTCACCCCGTTCGGGACCGGCCGGCTCGACGCCGCGTTCGTCGACGTCGAGGCGGGGACGACGTACCTGTTCTCCGGCCAGCAGTACGTGCGCTGCAGCGGCGGGGAGAACCCGAAACCGGACGGCGGCCCGAAGCAGATCGCGGACAACGCCGGCATGCCCCGGTGGTCCCGGATCGGGGCCGCGCTGCGCACCGAGAAGGCCACCTTCTACTTCGACGACTCCACACAGACCTACCTCGAGGTCCCGGCCACGACGGTCTCCCAGGGCGGCCACCCCGGCGGCCCCAACGCCGTCCCCAAGCCCGACAAGTGGTCGCATCCCGGGCAGCTGTGGCCGAGCCTGGCCACGAAGCCGTCCCGCGACCTCGCGGCAGGCGCCACCGGCGGCGGCTTCGCGACGGTCGACGCCGCCTACGTCGAGACCAGCACCAATCGGCCCACCGTGCTGACCGTGACCAGCGGGAACACCTTCGCCCGCTACACGCTCACGAACGGCACGTCGCTGCCCACCGTTGTGGACGAGGGCTACCCGAAGCCGCTGCCGGTACGGCTGACCGCCGTCTTCCGGCGCGGGGACTACCGGTACGCGTTCAGCGGCGGCAGCTACACCCGGCTGCGGTCCGGCGTCGAGCCGGACCGGGCGAGCAAGTTCCGGCCGGTCGAGGGCAGCTGGGCAGACCTGCCGGCGGACTTCGCGACCGCGTTCACCGGCGTGCTCGACAGCGAGTCCGAGCACGTCCTGTACCTGTTCCTCGCCCCTGCGGACGGCGCCGTCGCCCTCGCCTACCCGAGCACGGTGTCGGTACCGCGACCGTTCGAGCGGGTGACGCTGCCACTGGAGATCGTCCGGCTGACGACGAGCACGGCCGCCCAGCTCAACCGCAAGCTGCTCACCGGTGGCGTGGCGAGCCTGCTGGAGCCCGCCAGCCAGGAACTCGACGAGCTTCCCGCGTTCCGGTCCGACCGCGACGCCCGTCCCGGGCGCAACGCGATCGCGCTGCGCGGCGACCGGGTGGCGACCGACCGCCTGCCGACCGCCGACCACCTGGACTTCGGCAGCGCCAACGGCGGTTACTACTGGGAGATCTTCTTCCATGCGCCGATGCTCATCGCCGATGCGCTGAACGCCGCCCAGCGCTTCGCCGAGGCCCGCCAGTGGTACGAGTACATCTTCGACCCGACCGACCCGACCCAGCAGTGGCGCTTCCTGCCGTTCCTGGCGGCGGACCTGCCCGCGCTCGCGCAGCGGTGCCACGCCGACATGACCGAGCTCGCCACCCGGCTCGCCACGGTCGACTTCTCAGGCACCGCGCTCTCCACTGCGGTCGGCGAGGCGCTGGACGACCTCGCCACGCTGGTCCCGGCGTTCCGGGCGCGCCGGACGTTGACCGCACCGGAGAAGACCGCGCTCGACCGGCTCGCCGCGACCCGGCTGCCGGGCCTGATCGCCCAGGCCGACGAGACCGCGGCCGGTCAGTACTCCCGGTCCCGCGGTGCACCCCGCGCGGCCTGGCAGGAGGTCCGCGAAGCGCTGGCCGCCCTGGGTGAGCGGGCCGCGCTGCTCGCCGGGCTGCGCCGGCAGTACCAGCTGCTCGGCGACCCCACGGCGCTCGTCGAGGCCTACCACGAGGATCCGTTCGACCCGCACACGATCGCGGACCTGCGCCCGGTCACGCACCGGCGCGCGGTGGTGATGGCCTACGTCGACAACCTGCTCGACTGGGGCGATCTGCTGTTCCGGCAGTACACCGCCGAGAGCGTCGACGAGGCCCGGATGCTCTACGTGCTCGCGTGGGACCTCCTCGGCCCCCGCCAGGAGCCCACGGGCCCCCGGCCGGCCGGAGCGTCGCGGACCTGGGCCGAGCTCGACGCCGAGCCCGGTGACCTGGACCTCCTGGCCGAGCTGACCGGCGGCGGGGGGCTCCTGACCGGCGGTGGCGCAGCGCACGCCGGGGTCGCGAGCACGTACTTCCAGATCCCGGACAACGCCGACCTCGCCGGCTACTGGGACCGGGTGGCCGACCGCCTCCGCAAGATCCGGCAGTCGCTCGACATCATGGGGGTGCGACGCCCGCTGCCGCTGTTCGAGCCGCCGCTGGACCCGATGGCGCTGGTCAGGGCCGTCGCCGGCGGGGCCGACCCGGGCGCGGTGGCTGCCGCCGCGTCGTCGCCGGTGCCGCACCACCGGTTCGAGGAGACGTTCCGGAAGGCGCAGGAGCTGACCGATCGGCTGCGCCAGCTCGGCAACGACCTGCTCAGCGTCACCGAGCGCCGCGAGGCCGACGAGCTGACCCTGCTCGCGAACCGGCAGGAGGGCGTGATCCTGGACATGACCCGCGCCGTCCAGGACGCGCAGGTGCAGATCGCGGAGGCCAACCTGCGCGAGCTGGAGGCCGGCAAGGAGGCGGTCGACGACCGGATCGACTACTACCAGGGCCTGATCGACAGCGGGATGTCCGAGCTGGAGAAGGCCCAGCTGGGGATGATGTACACCGGTGCCGCCCTGAACATGACGGCCGGCTTCCTGAAGATCGGCTCGGCGATCGCGTACGCGATACCGCAGTTCAAGGCCGGCCCGTTCATCATGGGCATCGAGTGGGGCGGCAAGCAGGGCGGCAAGATCCTGGAGAAGGCCTCGGAGATTCCCCAGGCGCTGGGCGAGGGCTTCTCCATGCTGGGTGAGGCGCTGGGCGTGCAGGCCCAGAACGAGCGGTCCGCGGCGGATTGGACGTTCCAGCTCGCCACCGCCAAGGGCGACCGGGACCAGCTCGTCGAGCGGCTCACCGCGGCCGAGCTGGGGCTCGCGGTGGCGCGGCGGGAGGCGGAGATCTCCGCGCGCCAGGTCGCCCACCACGGCGAGGTGGCCGCGTACCTGAAGGGTCGCTTCACCGGCGCGGAGCTCTACCGGTGGATGGCGGGCGAGCTGGGCGGCCTGTACTTCCGGGCCTACCACCTCGCCCACGACACGGCGCGCGCAGCCGAGCGTGCCTTCCGCTTCGAGCGCGCCGTGGGCGACACCGTGCCCGACCGCATCCGCCCCGCGTACTGGGAGAGCCTGCGGGGTGGCCTGCTGGCCGGGGACTCCCTCGCGGCCGACCTCGACGAGCTGGGCCGCGCCTACCGCGACCGCAGCGGCCGCGGCCTGGAGATCACCAAGCGGATCTCGCTGATCGAGGTGGACCCGCTGGCCCTGCTGCGGCTGGGCCGGAACGGGTCCTGCGAGTTCGCGGTCACCGAGGAGTCGTTCGACCACGACTTCCCCGGTCACTTCCGCCGCCAGCTCCGCGCGGTCGCCGTCTCGGTGTGGGGGCCCGACGGCCAGGCCGTCGAGGTCACCGCGACGCTGACGCAGCTGTCGCACAAGACCGTGCTGGAGCCGGACGCCAAGGCCGTGCGGCACCTGCTCGACCCGACCCAACCGGTGCCGGCCACGATCCGCAGCGACTGGCGGGCCGGGCAGCAGATCGCGCTCTCGCACACCGGCGACGCCGAGGGCAACGGGCTGTTCGAGCTGCGCTACGACGACACCCGCTACCTGCCGTTCGAGGGCACCGGCGCGGTGTCGACGTGGCGGCTGGAACTGTCCGGGTACCGGCCCGCCGACCTCCAGGACGTCACGCTGACGCTGCGCTACACGGCGGAGCAGGGCGGCGAGACGTTCGCGAACGCGGTCCGGGGGATGCTGCGGCCGTACACGGCGGCCCGGTTCTTCGACCTCGCCGCGGACTTCCCGCAGCAGTGGGAGGCGTTCCAGGGCGGCGACGAGCTGGCGCTGCCGCTGACCCCGGAGATGCTGCCGGGCATCGTGGGCAAGGAGATCACCGGGGTCCTGTCGCGGTACGAGCTCGCCGACGGCGCGCAGGCACAGCTCGTGCTGAACGGGGGCAGGAACCTGCCCTTCACCGACGGGCAGCTCGTGCCCACACCGGGCCTGCAGGTCCGCGACGGCAACGGCTCGGCGGGATGGACCTTCAGCGTCGACGGGGACGGGGCGGCCCTGCAGAACGTCGGCCTCGTCCTCACCTACCAGGCGAACCCACGCTGATGACGGGCACCCGCGGACGGGCGCCAGGAGGACGACGGACATGACCAATTCGAGGCGGCGTAGCAGCTCGGCGACCCGGTCATCGAGTTCGACCACGCAGAACACGCGCACCCGCTCGGGCTCCCGGCCTGCGCTCCTGGATACCTCCAAGGTCCCGCCGCGCCCCCAGCCGAAACCCGTCGTGGTTGCGGCGAATCCGGCACAGATCGGGGGTGCACCCGGTGGGGCGGCCCTGCCGCCGGGCGGCAACCTGCCGCCGCCACCCCTTCCGCCGGTCCCCAAGAAGGCCGGCGCGGGGATGTCGACGACGGAGCAGATCGCGCAGACGAAGGCGCTCGCGCGGACGAAACGACTCGACCAGGTCGCGACCGCCCGGACCACCCTCGACGCGTTGCTGGCGCAGGTGGCGGGCGACCCCGGTCGGGCCAAGGCCGACGAGCTCACCAGCCTGCGGAACGTCATCGCATCCGCCAGCACCCTGCCCGCCGACCCCACCGACGCTCAGCTGAAGACCATGACGCGGGAACTGTCGGACGCGCTCGTGCTGATCAGGTCCATCCTCGACAGGCCCGAGGGGGGTCTTTCGGCGGAGTCGGCCGCCAAGGAGCGGGAGGACCGCGCGGCCGGCCTGGTCAAGGACATCGCCGCCCAGCGGTCCAACCTGAGATCCGCCGCCAAGGACATGATTGACGCCGGCGACAAGGACCGGGCGGAAAAGGCGATCGTCCGGCTGGACACCATCGAGGCGCTCGCCGCGACCGACGTCGACACGGCGGAGACGCAACTGCGGGAGCTCAAGCTCGACCTGGTCGGTCTCGGCAAAGCCGACCAGAAGGCGAAAGCCGAAGCCGAGGCGCGGGCCAAGGCGGCCGCGGCGGCGGCCGCGGTAGTGCGTGCCGCGGAGCTCGACAACCCCGTCAACATCGCCGAGTGGGCGGAGCGCGCCCGGCGGGGTGACGGCGCCGCGGCCCGCGCTGCATGGCAGGACCTGCAGCGCACCGACGACGCGATGGACGACGCCCTGGACAGGGCGAAGCGCGATGCCCTGCTCGGCGAACTGTTCCGCCAGATCCTCGACATCGGCCCCGGCTCCCTGGATACCGCCCTGGCCGACGATCCCGGGTTCGTCGCAGAGGTGCTCCTGGTCGACGCGGCGTGGCGTAGGAGGAGCGGTCTACCCACCAGGTTCGGCGGCGACGGACCTGCGCAGCTCGGTACCCACACCGCCGCCGTCGCGACCGCCATGGTGCGTCAGAACTGGGCGAAGGCCACCCTGGACCCCGCGAAGGTCGGGATCGACGTCTACACATGGCTGCAGAAGAGGATCGACACGGCCACCTGGAACGACCCCGCCAGGGGACTGGCCGCGCGCATCTACAACAACCTGTGGACCCTCGGCCAGACGGACCGGATCTGCGAGCTGATCACGGCCGGGGTGGACTCCTCGCTGCCCGCCCGTCACGGGGAGGGCGAGGTCGCGAGCGACCGACAGGGGGTCTGGAGCGGCTTCGTCCAGCCACTGCAGCACATGCTGGGCCACTACGTGCGGCGCGTCACCGTGGATCGCGAGCTGGACAAGACGACGAACACCTACGTGCTGCCCGACAGCGCCGAGGCGAAGGTCAAGGCCGCCGCCCAGATCCTCACCGAGCTGGGCGCACGCGGTGACAAGACCCCGATCCTGACGAAGTGGGCGGACATCGCCGGGTCCGAGATGGTCACGGCCTTCAAGGCGAAGCCGGGGACGATCTGGGGGTTCGAGGACGTCCGCCTGCCCTACGTCCAGGCTGCGCGGGCGACCGACGACGGCCAGCAGCCGCTGCGGATGATCGAGCTGTGGGACGCGGTCAAGGGCGTGCTCGAGAAGCAGGGGTACGAGAACCTCTACGTCAACCCGGACAAGACCATCGCCGACTGCATCGCGGCCGGGGTGACGTCGATCAAGGAGAGCATCGCGGCGGCGAAGTCCGACAAGTGGGACAACGTGCGCGAGGACGAGTTCATCGCCGAGTTCAGGGTCCAGTGCACCGACTACCTGCGCTTCCTCGCCCGGCAGACCCCCGCGGCCAAGCTCGCCACGGCCGACCTCAACGGCAAGGACCCCGGCAAGCTCATGGGCGCGATGGCCTGCAAGGTGGGGCTGTGGTGGGCGGAGAAGCAGAAGCGACCCGTCTACTACTGCCTGGACGGCATCCGCATGAACGAGGCGACCAGCTACAAGGCCGTCAAGAACAAGGCGATCAACGAGTACTGGGCGTCGAAGGACCAAGGAGCTGCCGTCGACAAGTACGGCGAGGTGATCACGTTCCAGGAGATCCGGGAGATCCTGAAGTACTGGGAGCCCACCGGCGGTCGGGCCGGGCTCAAGGACACCGTGGTCTTCATCGACAAGGGGAAGGTCCTCACCGGCAAGGTGCTGGATGACCGCGTCGCGAAGTGGCGGGCCGACATGGCGGAGTCCGACGCCTCCGCCCCGGTCCGGCGCCTGGCGGCCAAGGACGTGCACAAGACCGCCATCGACGCGCTGGACCCCGAGCTGTTCCCCTCGCTCACCGACCGGGAGGCCTCGCAGGTCGTGAACAAGACCGAGCTGCTCAAGCTCGCTGCGCGCTCGCCGTCCAACGTCGACCTGCTCGGCAACTTCCTGAAGGACGACTCCGAGGTCCTGTACCGGCTCGGGATCCTCCCCGAGATCCTGCCGGCCGCCTACAGCGCCACTGCCGACATCGACCTGCTGCGGAGACCGGCGCGGTTCCTGCTCAAGCAACTGGTGGAGTTCACGGTGTGCCCGGCGCTGCGCGGGCCGCTCGTGGAGTCGATCGAGCGCCGCTTCGGCTGACCGCAGAGGTAGGGATCATCGGCCGCGGCGCACCCTGCCACCGAGGACGACGGCGCGGACAGGGTCGTCTGCAGTGGGCAGCTGGTGGACCGGAACGTGGAGGAGGACCAGGTCGGCCGGCGCGCCGGGCACCACCCGTCGGGGCAGGCCGCCGGGGTCGGCCGGGTCCGCGAGCATGGCGGCGAGGGCTGCTGCGGCAGTGAGCCGCTCCGCCGGACCGAGCGTCGCACCGCTGCGTGCGCGCCGGTCGACGGCGGCGCGGAGCACCGTCCAGGGATCGACGGGTCCGTACGGGGCGTCGCTGGAGAGCGCGAGCGGCACACCGGCCGCCTGCAGGGTGGCGCATCGGTAGAGGTCGGGCAGGTCGGCCGGGTCGACCTCGCTCAGGTAGCCGTCGCCGCGGTCGGCGAGGAAGCCGGGCTGGGTGACGACGGCGAGCCCGCGTCTGGCCAGTGCCGTGCGCGTCTCGTCGGGGACCAGTGCGGCGTGCTCGATCCGGTCGCCGGGCCGGCTGCCCGCCTCGTCGAGTGCGGCGAGCAGCAGCAGCAGCGCCTCCCGCGTCACGCAGTGGACCGCCACGGCCCGGCCGGCCCCGTGGGCCGCGCGGATCCGCTCGGTGAGATCGGGCAGCGTCGGCAGGTCGGAGTCGGCGAGCACGATCTTGTACGGGCCGGTGCTGACGCGCGGTTCGACGACGTGCGTGCCGAGCGGCACACCGAGCAGGTGCACGCGCTGGGGGAGGGCACCGCCGGCGACCGCGGCCCGGACGGACGCGATCGCGTCCTGGGTCAGGTCGGGCGTGGCATCGGTGACCGCGGTGACGCCGCGGGACAACAGTTGCTCGCCGACGGCGCCGAGCTCCGGTGGCCGCTCGCGGGGCAAGCGGGTGCGCAGCCAGGCGTCGGCGCGCCACACGCGTCCGGTCGGGGCATCGTCGGGTCCGCGTTCGATCCCGGGATGCTGCGCGTCATGCAGTTCGAGCCGTCGGACCGCGGCGGTGTTGAGCATCCAGAGCGCGCCGCTGCGGTGCTGCACGCGTACGGGGCGGGCGGCGTGCAGGGCGTCGAGCGCGGGGGCGTCGAGCACTCCGGCGACTGTGTCGGTGTAGCCCACACCGCGCACCCAGCCGTGCCGGTCGGCGGGCGCTGCGGCCAGGGCGGCGGTCAGGGTCGCGGCGTCTCCGACGTCGGGCGGGCCGCAGCGCACCGATGCCTGCGCGGCGGCGAGTGCGTGCAGGTGCAGGTGGTGATCGACCAGGCCGGGGAGCAACGCACCGCCGCGACCGTCGAGCACCTCTTCCCCGGCGGACCGCCGCAGCGCCGGGCCGATGGCGGCGACCCGCCCGCCCGTGATCCGCACGTCGACGAGACGGTCATCGACCCACACGCTGCTCAGCAGCAGCGACGGGGTCACGGCGGCCCGAGCAGCGCCGTCGTGTCCGCGCCCGGCGGCGGCGCTGCCGGCCCCAGGTCGCGGTGCCGGGGACGGCGCACCGCCAGGTCGTCGGCGGGTCGGCTGGGTGTTCCGTCGAGGGTCGCGGCCACGAGGCCGGCCATGCTCAGGTCCCAGAGCATCCCCCCGCCGCCCGGAGGGGCGCTGAGCGCACAGGCAGCGGCGGTGAGCCCGGCGAGCGGGTCGGCGATCGCGTCGCCGCAGAACAGCGGCGACCCGTCTGCGGTGTCGCGCGCGACCAGTCCGGCCGCTGCCGCGAGATCGTCGCCGAACCCGACGCGGTCGCTGTCACGACCCGCGGCGGTGATCGAGATCCAGGTGGCGCCGCGGGACACCGCAGCGTCGGCGTCGAGTCCGAACCGGCGCAGTGCACGCGGGCGGGAAGCTTCCACGACGATGTCGGCGGACTGGACCAGCTGCGCGAGGCGGCGGCGACCGTCAGGAGACGCAGGATCCACCACGACGCTGCGATGCCCACCGTGCAGCAGCTGGTAGAAGCCGGCGTGGCCCCGGCGGGCCCCGTCGGGGCGATGCGGCGTCTCGACCTTGACGATGTCCGCGCCCGCCATGCCGAGCAGTTGACTGCACAGCGGCCCGGCCCACAGAGCGCTGAAGTCGACAACCCGCAGCCCCGCCGCGTCCCGTGCCGGGAGCTCGCCCGGCACCGTGGGCGCGGTGTCGCGCAGCGGTGCCGCCGGCAGGCCGAGCAGGGTCGCGCGGTCGGCGAGCTCGGCACCGGTGTGCGTGGCCGCCCACGCGGCGATCGAGGGCCAGGGGTCCGGCCCCAGCGGTTCGCCCACCAGCGCCCCGTACAGCGCGGGATCGTCCGGTCGCACGCAGGAGACGGCCGCCGTGCCGTCGAGGGTGGGCAGCAGTCGCGCGCCGCCGCCGGCCGAGATCGATCCGCGACGGGTCGCGCCGGTGAACGCCGCTCGTTCGCCCAGCAGGGCCGGGCCGTCGACGCAGACCCTTCCGGCCGTGGCGACGGCAATCCGCTCTGCCAGTCGGCGCGCGATGCTCGCGGCTCGGCCGGGCGGGACCAGCGCAGGTCCGTCCGGGTGGCCGGTCAGGGCGACGACACCGCTGTCCAGCCAGTCGGCGACGCGCTCCTGCTCCGCAAGGGGTGCCGCCATGAGCGCACCCTATTCGGGCCGTGATTAGGCTCAAAGCCGTGACGGAACACGAGGTCGTGGAGGATCTGCTCCCGGCCATCGGTGAGCCGTGGCTCGACGCGGACGGGGTCCCGCAGCGGCCGGTGGTCGTGGTGAACCTGACCTCGATCAGAGCGCTGGATCCGAGCGGTCTGGTCGCAGCTGCCCGGCACGCGCCGCGGGTGCTGATCGGCCTGGGCGACGAGCGGACCGCCGAGCTGCCTGCCGACCTGCTCGGCGCACTCGACCTCACCCTGGTGCCGGGACGGGCACGGCGCCCCGAGACGGTCGGCGTCGACGATCCGGCGACGGCCGCACTCCGACTGGCGGCTGCGGTGCGGGCCGGCCCGCAGGCCTCGGTGGTGCTGGCCCGACTGCTGCGCTGGTCGGCGGGCCTGCCCGTGGCCGACGCGCTGGACGCCGAGTCGCTGGCCTACTCCACGCTGCTAGGTGGCCCGGAGTTCCGCCGATGGCTCGAGACCCGCGGCGCCCGTCGCGAACCACCCGTGGTCGACGAGCCGGTCCGGCTCCGTCGCATCGACCAATGCCTGCACGTCACGCTCGACCGTCCGGAGCGGCGCAACGCGTACGGCCGCCAGGTCCGCGACGGGTTGGTCGACGCGCTGCAGCTCGCGGCGCTCGATCCCACGATCGAGCGGGTCGTCATCGACGGCGCCGGGCCGTGCTTCTGCTCGGGAGGGGACCTCGACGAGTTCGGGACCACGCCCGACCTCGCGACCGCCCACCTGGTGCGCATGTCGGCGGGTGCCGCGCTCCCGATGCACCGGCTGGCCGGGCGGATCGAGGTCCGGGTGCACGGCAGCTGTGTGGGGGCCGGCGTGGAGCTACCGGCCTTCGCCGAGCGCGTGCTGGCCCGCGAGGGCACGACGTTCCGGCTCCCCGAGATCGGCATGGGGCTGGTGCCGGGGGCCGGTGGCACCGTGTCGCTGCCTCGCCGCATCGGTCGGTGGCGGACCCTGTACCTCGCGCTCAGCGGGGAGGCGATCGGTGTGGACCAGGCATTGGAGTGGGGTCTGGTCGACGGCCGGACCGGCGGGGGTTGACGGCGGCCTGCGGCACCCGACCGGAGACCCGGATTCACGGACGGACAGCGGGTTCGATCTCCAGCAGGACGCAGGGCTCGATGCCCACGCACCACGCGTCATGTCCGGCTGGTAGGTGGAACACGTGGTCGGCGGGGATCAACTCGGCGGTGTTGCCAGCGATCCGGACGCCCAGGGTGCCGGACAGGACGATGGCGTCGTGGGGTCGTTGGCAGAGGGCAGTGCCCGCGGAGGGTGCAGCATCGATGCTCCACCTGGCACCGGGCGCGAACACCACGTGCACGAGCCGGTGCTCGGGGAGGTCGATGGTCCGGGTCGTGATGCGGCCGCGGACGACGGCCGCTGCGTCGGCGATCGCGGCACGTGCCAGATCGGGTCGGTTCACCGGCGCGCGCGTTCGTCGCTGGAGCGGCGGAGGTGTGAGCGGAGAACCTCGATCGCGCGGTCGACGTCCGATTCGGTGGTGGATATGTGGAACGAGAGTCGCAGCCTGCCGGCCCGGCTCGCTGCCACGATGCTCGCGCGACGCATCGCCGGCTCGGCGTGGTCGTCGACGTCGAGCGACACGATGGCGGAGTTTCCCGGGTCGAGGCCCACGCCCTCCCGGAAACGGTTGGCCAATCCGAGCGCGTTGCTGTGGAGGCCCTCCGTGCCCACCTCCGCGAGCAGCTCCAAGGCCGGCGCGGCGGCAACCCAGGAGTGCCACGCAGGGGAGACGTCGAATCGCCTGGCGTCGGGCGCGAGCCGCAACGGGGTGCCGTAGATGCTGGTCCACGGATCTGACCCGGCGTACCAACCGGCCGTGTGCGGCACGATCTCGTCGATCAGCTCCGGGCGGATCGTGAAGAACGCCGTCCCGCGCGGAGCGAGGAGCCACTTGTAGCCGCCGCCCGTCGTGTACGCGAAGCGGCCGGCGTCGATCGGCAGCCAGCCGACGGCCTGGGTGGTGTCGAGCAGGATCCGGGTCCCGGTGGACGCGCACCGCGCATGCAGGGCGTCGAGATCTGCCACCCGCCCGTCCGCGGACTGCACGGCCGAGACCGAGACCAGCGACGTCCGGTCGGTGACGGCATCGGCGAGCCGCTCCAGCGGCGCCTCCCGAACGGTGACTCCGCGACCTGCCTGCGCGTGGAACGGGAAGATGATGCTGGTGAAGTCGCCGGTGGCCGTCAGCACCTCACTGCCCGGGGGCAGCGCCGCGGCGATCAGCCCCGCGAACACCGACACCTGGCTGCCGACCGCCACCGTGGCGACGTCCACGCCCACCAGCTGCGCATACGCAGACCGAGCAGAGGCCAATGGCACGTCGTAGCCGACCGGATCAGCCGTCCCGGCCCGCCATTCGGTCAGCGCCCGCTGCAGGGCGACCCAGCTGCGCCGAGGCGCCAAGCCGAATGTCGCGGTGTTGAGGAACGCGACCGATGCGGCGAACTCGCTCCTGGTCGCAGCGAGCTGCGGTGAGGTGGTGACGGGCATGGACCCATGCTGACCACCTTTCGGTTGCGGCACTATCGCGAACTTGCACGACCAGCTCAAAGCTCTGCTTTGATTGCGGCATGAGCCAGGACGCCTCCGCCGGAGCCGGTCTCGACCCGCGGCGCCTGCTGATCTTCCGCGAGGTGGCGCGCCGCGGATCGCTGTCGGCAGCCGCGGTGGCGCTGGGCTGGACCCAACCCGCCGTCGGTCAGCACCTGCAGCGTCTCGAGCGGACCGTCGGCCTGCCGCTCGCGCGACGCAGCACCCGGGGCGTGACCCTCACCGAGGCCGGTGTCGCGCTGTTGAACCACGCCGACGCCGTGGCCGCCCGACTGGCGGCCGCCGAAGAGGAGATGGCGGCGCTCAGGACGATGCAGGCGGGCAGGCTGCGGATCGCGGCGTTTCCGTCGGCAGCCGCCACGATCGTGCCGCCGGCGCTCGCGCGGCTCGCCGACATCGCGCCCGGCCTGGATCTGCGGCTCACGGAGCACGAACCGCCGGAAGCGCGCGCCGCGGTGCTGGCCGGCGAGGTCGACCTCGCATTGCTGTTCGGGCACCGTGGCGACAGCGACCCGGACGCGCACCCCGACCTCGTCAGCCACGCCCTCACCGACGACCCGGTGTTCGCTGTGCTGCCCGCGGATCACGCGCTCGCCGCGCGCACCGACCCGACGGTCGGGTGCAATCTTGCCGAGCTCGCCGGCGAGAGGTGGGTCGCGGGATGTGCGCGCTGCCGCGTCCACCTCCTCGCCCTCACAGCCCAGGCAGGATTCGAAGCGGACGTGCGCTACGAGACCGACGACTACGTCGTCGTGCAGAACCTCGTCGCCGCAGGTCTCGGGGTCGCGTTGCTCCCCGGAATGGCACTCGCTGCGTCGAAGGACCCCCGTGTGGTCGCGACACGACTCGCGAGCGACCCGCACCGCTACGTGACACTCATGCATCACCGCGAGTCGGCGGACGTCCCCGCAGTCCGGGCCGGAGTCCGCGCCATGCTCGCGCCGCTGCCGTCGATCGGCGTTCCCGCCGTCGGTAGGTGACTGCCACCGCGCGGCGCCCATGTCAGCGTCCGTGCCACCGCCTCCACGGCCGCCCTACCTCCGCGCTGCGCGGACGGCTCCGGTGTAGGTCTCGGTCGTCTCGTCCTCGCGGTCGATGCCCAGCTCGGCGAGCACCGCTCGGACGTCGTGAGGGCGGAAGCGACGTCATCCTCGTGGACGAGGGTCTCGATCTCGATGAATGTGCCGTCGATCTCCGGTACCCGCACGACCGTCGCGAGCATCTCCCGGCCGGCGTGGGTGAACCGGTAGTTCGAGCACTGCTTCTCGAACGCGATCTCGACGACGTAGCCGAGGCCGGCCAGGATCTCGCGTGCCGCGGCCGCGTCGGTCACCTGCGTCTCGGTCTCGGGCTTCGACCCGCTCGCAGCGTCGACGGTGGCGCCCTTGTAGGTGAGCACGTTGCGCACCCCGGCGTCGGTGCAGACCTCGCGCACTCGCAGCTCGCGGTCGGCGCCGGTGAACGAGCCGTCGGGGCTGTCGAAGTAGGTGTCGGAGTACACCGCGACCTCTTCGGTGAACCTGCGGGAAAGCTCGGCACGGACGTGGTCGGGGTCGCGGAGACGGGCCTTGAGCTCGGCTTCGATCGGCACCCGCGTGATGTTCACACAACCCGCCGTGACGTGGTGCGCAGCTCGTCAGGCAGCTGAAGCGTCGACGGACCTCGAGAGGCGCCGTGCACTGCCGCACAGCGGGCCGGACGGGCGCACGAAACGTAGGGTGAGTGACATGCCTGGATCCATTCTCGGAACGGCGGTGCGCCGCGTCGAGGACCCCGACCTGATCACCGGCAACAGCACCTACGTGGGCAACCTGGCAGTGAACGGCAGTGTCGAGGGCCTGCTGCACGTCGCGTTCGTGCGGTCCCCGCTGGCCCACGGGCTCGTCACCGGCATCGAGACCGCCGAGGCCGCCGCTGCCGAGGGTGTCGTCGCCGTCTTCACCGCTGCGGATCTCGACCTGCCGGCCCATCACGGGCTGATGGTCCTCAACCCGGACCTGCCCCGCCCTCCGCTCGCGACGGACCGCGTCCGGTTCGTCGGCGAGGCCGTCGCGATGGTCGTCGCGGAGAGCGCGGCCGCCGCCGTGGACGCCGCCGAGCTGGTGGAGGTCGACTACGACCCCTTGCCCGCCGTGGTCGACATGGAGGAGGCGTTCGCCGCGGACGCCGAGCTGCAGTTCCCGGAGCTGGGCTCGAACCTCGCCGCCGGGCTCCGTGACGGCAACAGCGCCGCCGCGCTGGACGGGGCCGAGGTCGTCGTCCGGGCCCGGATGGTGAACCAGCGGCTGGCCGTGGCGCCGATGGAGGGCAACGCGATCATCGTCGACCCCCGCGGCGATGCCGACCACGCGATGGTCGTGCACGTGTCGACGCAGATGCCGCACGGGTTCCAGGGGCAGCTGGCCGGGATCCTCGGCGTCGAGGCGGACACGATCAGAGTGATCGCGCCGCACGTCGGCGGCGGTTTCGGCGGGAAGGCCGGGGTGCTGGCCGAGCACACCGCCACGGTCGGGGCGGCGCGGCGGTTGAACCGGCCGCTGGCCTGGGTGGAGACCCGTTCGGAGAACATGGTCTCGATGCCGCACGGGCGGTCGCAGGTCGGCTACTACGAGCTCGGACTGACCCGTGACGGGACGATGACCGGGTTGCGCTGCCGTGTCGTCGGGGACGCGGGCGCCTACGCCGGGTTCGGGGGCGTGCTGCCGCTGCACATGACCTACCTGATGGCGCCGGGCGTCTACGACATCCCGAACGTCGGCTTCGACGCCGCCTCGGCACTGACGAACACCACACCGATGGGCGCGTTCCGCGGCGCCGGGCGTCCCGAAGCCGCAGCGCACCTCGAGCGACTGGTCGACATCGCGGCCGCCGAGCTGGACATGGACCCGGTCGAGCTGCGGCGGAAGAACTTCCTGGATCCGGCAGCGTTCCCGCTGACGACGCCGGTGGGAGCCGCCTACGACGTCGGGGACTACGACCTCCCGCTGCGCGAGGCGCTGCGGATCGTGGACTACGCGAAGCTCCGGGAGGAGCAGCGAACCCGGCGCGAGGCGGGGGACCCGGTGCAGCTCGGCATCGGGGTCGCGGTCTACGTCGAGGTCACCGCCGGCGGCGGTGGGTCGGAGTACGGGTCGGTGCACGTGCACGCCGACGGCACCGCGACCGTCTCCGCCGGGACGTCCGCGCACGGGCAGGGCCACGCGACGTCGTTCGCGATGCTCGTGTCGGATCGGCTTGGCATCCCCATGGACAGGATCACCTACGAGCAGTCGGACACCGCGACCGTCCCGCGCGGCGGCGGCACCGGCGGCTCGCGCTCCCTGCAGATGGGCGGCTCGGCCGTGGACAAGGCCGCGATCGACGTGCTGGAGCAGGCGCGCATCCGGGCGGCGGAGATGTTCGAGGCGAACCTCGACGACGTCGAGCTCACCGACGGCGGCGTGTTCGGTGTCGCGGGAGTCCCGACACCCACGCTGAGCTGGGCGCAGGTCGCCGGCGGGGCCGAGGCGGCGGGGGAGCGGCTGTTCGCGGGCCTCGACGCCACCCAGGCCGGCGCGACGTTCCCGTTCGGCGCACACGTGTCCGTCGTGGAGGTGGACATCGAGACCGGGCGCGTCAGCCCGCGCCGGCACGTCGCCGTCGACGACTGCGGGCGGATCCTCAACCCGCTGCTCGTCGAGGGGCAGCAGCACGGCGGGCTGGCCCAGGGCATCGCGCAGGCGCTGTACGAGGAGGTCGGCTACGACACGGACGGGCAGCCCCAGACCTCGACGCTCGCGGACTACCACATCCCGACTGCCGCGGACCTGTTCCAGTTCGAGGCTGCCACCACCGAGACTCCGACGCACATGAACCCGTTGGGTGCCAAGGGGATCGGCGAGTCCGCGACCATCGGGTCCACCCCCGCCGTGCAGAACGCCGTCGTCGATGCGTTGCGGCCGTTCGGGGTGCGGCACATCGACCTGCCGTGCACGCCGCAGCGGATCTGGCGGGCCGTGCAGCAGGGTGGTGCGGATCCGTGGCGGGAACCGCCGGCGATCTTCGACGACCTGCCGGTGCGGGGTGGGGCCAGCACGGACGAGGCCGGCGCGATCTGATCGCCCCCTGCGCCGTCGAGTGATCGGAGGCCGAGATCGGTGGCCTGACACCGTTCCTGTCACAGCCGGTGTCGTCGGTGTCAGAGCCGTGACAGTCGGGTGTCCGGTGTGTCGGCGAACGTGGTCGCAACACCCACGAAGGCCGACAACGGGAGACACGACATGGCCACGTTCACCACTCCGAACCCGATCACCGCCAGCATCACCACGGCCGGCGCCCGTGTGCGAGTCGTCGCCGGCGAGCGGACCGACACGGTGGTGCGGGTCGAGCCCGTCAACAGCGCCCGCTCCAAGGACGTGAAGGTCGCAGCCAAGACCAAGGTCGACTTCTCCGCCGGGGTGCTCGAGGTGAAGACGACCAGGTCGGGTGATCAGAACGGCTCGGTCGCCATCACCGTCGAGCTGCCCGCCGGCTCCGACCTGATCCTGAACACGGCGTGGACCGAGGTCCAGGCAACCGGCGTCCTCGGCGACTGCGAGGTCAACATCGGGTCCGGCGAGGTCCAGCTCGACCGCGTCGCCGCGCTGCGCGGCAATCTCGGAGCCGGTGGGCTCGCCGTCGGGCACGTCGCCGGCCCCGCCGTGCTCGAGGGCAGCTCCGCGCGGGTGCGCATCGGTGAGGTCGAGGGCGTCGTCCGGTACCGCGGCACGTCCGGCGAGGTCTGGATCGGCCACGCCCACACCGACGTCGACCTGGGCGGGTCGAGCGGCAGGTTCGACATCGACCGGGCCGACGGCAGCGTGGTCGCGAAGTCGGCCGACTGCCCGATCCGGATCGGGCGTGTCATCCGCGGCCAGGTCGAGCTGATGAACGCCTCCGGCGGTATCGAGATCGGCGTCAGCGCGGGCACCGCCGCCGAGGTGGACGCGAGGAGCACCAAGGGGCTGGTGCGCAGCACCCTTCCCGTCCGATCCTGGCACCGGCGAGCACCTGAAGGTCCGCGCCCGGACGCGGCTCGACGACATCGTCATCCGTCCCGCGGCGTGAGCGACGACCGGCGCGGCTCCGGTTCCGCGGATGGCACGATCGACAGGTGCAGATCAGGATCCTCGGTCCGTTCGAGGTGCGTGCGGACGACGGCACCGTCGTCGACGTGCCGGGGGCGCGGCTGCGGGGGCTGTTGGTCGCCCTCGCGCTCAGCACGGGACAGGTGGTCTCGAAGGGCACCCTCGTCGACTGGATCTGGGGTGAGAACCCGCCCGCCGATGCGGTGAACGCCTTGCAGCGCCTGGTCTCCCGGTTGCGCAAGGCACTACCGGGCGCGGTCGTCGAGGGGCTGACGGACGGCTACCGCCTGGCGGTGGCGCCGGACGCGGTCGACGCGGTGCGGTTCGAACGGCTCGGCGTCCAGGCGCGGGGGGACCAGGGGCCGCTGCGGGTGAAGTGGCTGCGCGATGCCGTGGCGCTGTGGCGCGGACCGGCCTTGCAGGACGTCGGCCTGCAGGACAGCGGGGCGTTCGAGGCCGCGGTCACCAGGCTCGAGGGACTGCGTCTCGCGACGACGGAGGAGCGGTTCGACGCCGAGCTCGACCTCGGTCGTGGTGCGGACCTGGTCATCGAGCTCACCGACCTGGTGGCCGCGCATCCGCTGCGGGAGAAGCTGGTGGCGGCGCTGATGCGGGCACTGGCTGCGGCGGGTCGCAGCAGCGAGGCGCTGCAGGCCTACCAGCGCGCGCGGGAAGCCCTCGCCGACGAGCTGGGGGTCGACCCGTCACCTGAGTTGTCGGCGCTGCACGTCGCGTTGCTGCGGGGCGAGGTGGGGCAGCGGGCGGACACCCGCAAGACCAACCTGCGCGCCGAGCTGACCAGCTACATCGGCAAGGCGGCCGATGTGGCCGCGGTCCGCGACCTCGTCGCCGGGCACCGGCTGACGACCCTGACCGGCCCCGGCGGTTCCGGGAAGACGAGGCTCGCGACGGAGACCGCGCGCACGCTGCTCGGCGACCTGCCGGACGGAGCGTGGCTGGTGGAGCTCGCGGCCATCGGCACCGAAGGCGACCTGCCGCAGGCCACGCTGTCCGCTCTCGGCCTCCGGGACGCCCTCCTCGGTGCGGGATCGAGCACGGAGCCGGTGGACCGGCTCGTCGCGGCGATCCGTGACCGGGAGGCGCTGCTGGTCCTGGACAACTGCGAGCACGTCATCGACGCCGCTGCCGCACTCGCCCATCGACTGCTCGGGGAGTGCCCAGGGCTGCGGATCCTCGCGACGAGCCGGGAACCACTCGGCATCACGGGCGAATCGCTGTGGGCCGTCGAACCGCTGGCTCTCGCGGATGCGGTCGCGCTGCTGACCGACCGCGCCGCGGTGATGCGCAAGGGCTTCACCGTCGACGAGCAGGAGATGGCCCATAAGTTGGTGCTCATCTGCCGGGCGCTGGACGGGATGCCGCTCGCGATCGAGTTGGCCGCGGCCAGGTTGCGCACGATGTCCGTCGACCAGCTCGCCGACCGCTTGGCCGACAGGTTCCGGCTGCTGACCGGCGGCAGCCGCACCGCGCTGCCGCGGCACCGGACCTTGCGCGCGATGGTCGACTGGAGCTGGGAGCTGCTGACCGATGCCGAACGCGTGGTCCTGCGCAGGCTGTCGGTGTTCGCCGGCGGAGCGAGCCTGGAGGCAGCCGAACGGGTCTGCGCAGGCGATCTCATCGCGGAGCACGAGGTGCTCGATCTGCTCAGCTCGTTGACCGAGAAATCCCTACTGGTCGCGGTCGGTGACGGTGCACCGCGCTATCGGATGCTCGGCACGATCAAGGAGTACGGCGCGGAACGGCTCGCCGAGGCCGGGGAGTCCGAGCTGGCGCGGCAGGCGCACCTGGCGTGCTTCACCGAGCTCGCCGAGTCCGCGGAGCCGCACCTTCGCCGCGCGGAGCAACTGGAATGGCTCGCCGTGCTCAGCGCGGAGCACGACAACATCACGTCCGCGATGCGCGGTGCACTCACCGCCGGTGCGGCCCACGCGGCGATGCGGCTCGCCGCGGCGGCGGGCTGGTACTGGTGGCTCGTCGGTCGCAAGGCCGAGGGCATGGAGCTGATCACCGCGGCCATCCGCACCCCCGGTGAGGTGCCCGACGAGATCCGGGCGGTCGTGTACGCCCTCACCTCGATGTTCGTGAACTCCGGGCCGAGCGACGCCGCCGAAGCCGCCGAGTGGATCCACAAGGCGTACGAGTTCGGCAGGACCGATCCACACCACCACCCCGGGCTGAGGCTGGCCGTCCCGCTGGAACGGATGCTCAGCGAGCCGGAAGCGGCCCTGCCCGCGTGGGAGTCGCTGCTCGACGACGAGGACCCGTGGGTGCGTGCGTTGTCGCGCCTGCACATCGGCAAGATGCGGATGGTGCTCGGCCTCGGCGAGGAAGCGGAGTCGTGCTTCGAGGAGTCGCTCGTCGAGTTCCGGGTGCTCGGCGAGCGGTTCGGGATCTCCTTCGCGCAGACCGAGCTGGCCGATCGCATCGCCCTGCGCGGCGAGTTCGCCGAGGCGTGCGAGCACTTCGATCAGGCGATCGCGGTCGTCACCGAACTCGGTGCCCTCGACGACGTCGTGCAGATGCGCGGTCGCCAGGCACGGCTGTACTGGCTGATGGGCGACAAGGACGCCGGCGCGGCCGCAGTGGCAGAGGCCGAGCGCCGCGCCGAGGGCGTCACCTGGCCGGGCACATTGGCGGCGCTGGCGCTGTCGAAGGCCACGCTCGCCCGGTGGAACGGCGACGCCCCGGAAGCGTTCGACCAGCTCGGCGTCGCGATGGAGCTACTGGGCGACGAGGCGCGGCAACCGCACATCCGGGCGACGAGCCACGACCTGCACGGCTACTTCGCCCACGAGCTGACCGAGGCGCGCGAGCACCGGGCTGCGGCCTGTCGTGCAGCCGCGGAAACCGGCCACGCACCCGTGATCGCGCAGATGATCGTCGGGGTCGCGGACCTGGCACTGCGTCGCGACCGGTACGAGCAGGCCGCGGGGCTGCTGGCGGCGAGCGCGCGCGTGCTCGGCATGACGGACCGGTCCAACCCGGACGTGTCGCGGATCGAACAAGCGGCCCGTTGCCGTCTCGGCGACGCGGCGTTCGAGGCGGCGGCCCGCGAGGGCGCCGCGATGAGCTGGGATGAGCTGGTCGCCCTGGCCCTGGAGTCGACACCGGCTCCCTGACACCGCCCGCCGGCCGTGTCAGCGTCGTGACAGTCCCGTGTCCGGGCCCTCCGTGATCGTGGTTGCACCACACCACGAGGGGAAATCCGATGAGCCAGACGACGTCAGTGCCGCAGGGCCTGCCGATGGACCGCGACGCAGGCCCGTTCGACCCGCCCAGGCAGATCACGGCCCTGCGCGAGACCCGCCCGGTCAGCCCCATGGCCTTCCCCGACGGCCACCAGGGTTGGCTGGTCACCGGCTACGACGCGGTGCGGCAGGTCATGTCCGACACCCGGTTCAGCAACCGCCAGGACGTCGGCGTGATCCACGTGCCGTTCGAGGCACCGGGGATGCCGGCAGCCACCGAACCGTCCCCGCAGGTGCCCGGCCTGTTCATCAGCATGGACCCGCCGGACCACACCCGGTTGCGGCGCAAGCTGACCGGAGCGTTCACGGTCAAGCGCATGAAGCAGCTCGAAGCGGGCATCATCGCGATCACCGAGCAGCGGCTGGACTCGCTGGCACGCCTGACCCCGCCGGTGGACCTGGTTCGCGAGTTCGCGCTCCCGGTGCCGTCGCTGGTGATCTGCGAGCTGCTCGGCGTCCCCTACGCCGACCGCGAGACCTTCCAGTCGAACTCCTCGAAGTTCATGGAGCGGGACGTGGACCTCGAGACCAAGATGGCCGCGTTCGGCGCGATGATGGGCTACCTCGGCCAGCTGTGCGCGGCCAAGCGCGCCGAACCCGGCGAGGACATCCTCTCGGACCTGGCCCGCGACGCGGACCTCACCGTCGACGAGCTGACCGGCATGGCCTTCCTGCTGCTGCTCGCCGGCCACGAGACCACCGCGAACATGCTGGCACTGGGCACCTTCGCGCTCCTGGAACACCCCGATCAGCTCGCAGAACTGCGCGCTGACGCGTCGCTGCTGCCCGACGCCGTCGAGGAGCTCTTGCGCTACCTCTCCGTGGCCGACATCTTCTACCGCTACGCGACCGAGGACATCGAGGTCGGCGGAGAGACGATCCCCGCAGGGTCGACCGTCGTGGTCTCGCTGCTGGCCGCCAACCGCGACCCGCTGCGCTTCGAGCACCCGGACGTCCTCGACGTGCACCGCAAGGTGCGCGGTCAGGTCGCCTTCGGACACGGCATCCACCAGTGCCTCGGCCAGCAGCTCGCCCGCATCGAGATGCGCGCCGGCTTCGAGGGCTTGTTGCGCCGCTTCCCGACCCTCGCACTGGCCGTCCCGACCGGCGAGGTGCGGCTCCGCACCGACATGAACATCTACGGCGTCCACGAACTCCCCGTCACCTGGGGCTGAACCACCACCGTCCGCTCTGGGAGAACGATGAACCCGACTGCCAGGAGCGGCATGCTCCCGGCGCGCCGCGCTCTCTGGGAACCGCCCAGGGCGCCGGTTGCCGAGCTCGGCCGGACCGCAGCCTCCGCGCCCATCAGCGGCCGCTGAGCCGGGACCGTCGACTGCTGAGTGGTTGCACCCGCGACCGGCGAAGCGCCCCGCCGTCGCCGACCAACTGCTGCGGGCTGTCGCCGTCGACGCCGGCACGTCTGCCTAGGCGGGCGTCCCGTCGAGCAGCGCGATGTCCAGCTGCGGCGGCCGCGGCCCGTAGGCGTTGGCGCGGGCGGCGCGGCGCTGCACGAACGGCAGCGCGAGCAGAGGCCGGACCAACCTCGGCGGGGCCAGGACGGCGCCTCGGTTGCGGGCGCGTTCGGCGGCGCGTTCGGTACGGGCCTGGTCGGCCTGCACCTGCGCGATCGCCGGTGCCCGCTCGGCCTGCACCGCGGCCAGGTCGACCTCGGCGAGCACGCCGCGGCGCAGCGGACCCACGAGGTGGTTCGCCGCCGAGACGGCGTCCTGGATGGCCATCAGGATCCCGTTGCCGCCGGTCGGGGAGATGACGTGCGCGGCGTCGCCGAGGAGCAGAACGCCGGGCCGGTGCCAGCGCGGTGCGGCGGCGATGTCGACCGAGAGCAGGCTGGTCCGGCGGAAGTCGTCGAGCAGGTGGGCCCGGTCCGCCAACCACGGCACGGCGGCGCACAGGAACTGCTGGATCGGTGCCACGCCGGCGTCGCGGGCGGCGCCGTAGCCCCCGTGCGGGATGGCGTAGCCGATGCGCCAGTGGTCGGGGGCGCCGAGCACGCCGACGTAGCGGCCGGGCCCGCAGTAGAGGTCCAGATCGGCGTCGGGATCGCCGGTCCGGCGAGGCAGCCGGAACCACACGAGGTCGGTACTCGCCCCCGACGACGTGAGCGGCAGGTCGGCGTAGCGGCGCACCGCCGAGTAGCGTCCGTCGAAGCCGATCACGATATCGGCGTGAACCTCCTGCTCGCCGCCACCTCCTCGGTGGCGCAGGCCCACGACCCGCCCGTCCTCCTCGATCAGGCCGGTCACCTTCGCGCTGGTGTGCAGCGCGAAGCCCGGGTAGGCCGCGGCGCGTTCGAGCAAGAACTCGATCAGCCGAGCCTGCGCCATGATCGCCACGTAGTTGAACGGGGTGGGCAGCCGCGCGTAGCTCGCTGCGGTGACCACGCCGTCGGGGGTGTGGAAGCGGAAGGCATCCGCCTTGACGTGCGGGATCGCCAGTACGTCGGCGACCAGCCCCAACCGGTCGAGCAGCTCCATGGTGTACGGATGCAGTGAGTCGCCGCGGTACTCCCGCTCGAAGTCCGGCCTGGCCTCGAACAGCGTGACGGGGACTCCGGCGCGGGCCAGCAGGTACGCCAGCACGGCGCCGCCGGGGCCGCCACCCGCAATGGCGACGCGCGGTGGCACCGGCTCGTTCGCGCGCTCGCTCACGTGCTCGTCGGTTCGAAGACCGCCATCTGCGAACCCCCTGGGTCGCTAGTCAATCTACACACTTTCGCTAGATTGCCTAGCGACCCGCTACGGTCGGTGGGTGGTCGACGTACCCGATGCTCTCCGCGCTCTCATGTGGAGCGTCCACGACGCCGAGGCGGCGCTGGCCCGCCGCCTGCGCGTCGGCGTCACCGACGTGCAGGCGCTGCAGGTCCTCACCGGCCGCGACGTCGGCACCGTCGAGCTGGGTGCGGCGCTGGGCATCCGATCGGCTTCCGCGACGGCGCTGGCCGACCGGCTGCAGGCCGCGGGGCACCTGCGCCGGGCCGCGCACCCCACCGACGGCCGCCGGGTCGTGCTCGAGCTGACCGCGTCCGCCCGTGTCGAGGTGCTCACCGCGCTGCGTCCGCTCCTCGACGCCATCGACGGCGTCGTCGCCGACCTGGACGACGCCGAGCAGGTGGTGGTGCACCGGTTCCTGCGCCGGGCGACCGGCGCGGTCACCGAGTTCGCGGCCGACGCGCGATGACAGCGCCGGCTCCCTGGGGGTAGGACGCGTCCGAAGGCGTGGCGGCGAAGGCCCGCGAGGTCCCGTGACCACGGCGGTCTCGCGCCGTGCGGGCTACGGCAGGGTGTCATCAGGGCGGCCACGGGCATCACGGGCTGGGTTCTGCCGTGCCCGTGGTGAGTCCGTGCACGATGAGATCCGCCAGTGCGTCGACTGCGGTGTCGCGCGTGGCCCGGCCGTGGACCAGCTCGGTGGCGATCGCTTCGGCCGCGCCGAGTACGCCGATGCAGCGCAGGCGGAGGCCCTCGGCCGGGATGTCGGTGTGCGGGACGAGTGCGGTGACCATCTCGGTGGTGTAGGCGTCGAGCAGTTCGTGTTGCGCGGCTTCCATCTCGGGGTCGCCCTTGAGTGCCGCGGACAACGCGCCGAACTCGGGCATGTCGGTCGCGCAGGCGAAGTACGCGACGCTCATGACGTGCGCGATCTCGGCCGCGTCGGGCGCGGCGCTGCGCAGTGCGTCGCTCACGGCGCTGCGGTGCTGCTCCTCGAGCCTCCGGTAGAGCGCGATGAGCAGGCCGGCGCGGGTGCCGAAGTGGTCGTAGGCGATCGGTCGGCTCACCCCTGCGGCCTCGGCGAGGGTGACGAGGGTCAGAGCGTCGGCGCCCTGAGTGCGCACGATCTCCAGCGCGGCGTCGAGCAGTTGCTCCCGCCGTGCCTGTTTGGACAGCCGGCTCGATGTAGCGCTCATCACTCCCCTTGCGTCGTCCCTCCCATCTTAGCTACAAAGTGTAAGTTACAAAATGTAGCTAACCGATGGAGGGCATGACATGAACCAGTCGAAGCCGGTGCTGATCCTCGGCGGGACGGGCCAGGCGGGCCGCGACACCGCCGCGTTGCTGCGCCGCTGGTACCCGGACCTGCCGCTGACCGTCGCCGGTCGCGACCTCGCCCGGGCGCAACGTGTGGCCGATGAGCTCGGCGGAGCGTCCGCCGTCGTCGTCGACCTGAAGCGGGCTGACCTCGGCCTCCCGGGCACCGACGAGCACGCGGCGGTCGTCGCTGCGCTGTGGGACCGGGAACTGAACGGGTTGCACCACGCGCAGCGGCAGGGCATCCCGTACCTCAGCATCTCCAGCGGTCTCGTGGACATCCCGTTCGAGGTGGTCGCTGCCGCCCAGGGCCCCGCGCCGGTCCTGCTGGCCAGCCACTTCTGCGCCGGCACCGCCACCCTCGCCGCCGTGCACGCCGCCCGTGAGCTCGACCGCGTCGACGCCGTCCGGGTCGGCGCAGTGCTGGACGAGCAGGACTCCGGCGGGCCGGCGGGGGAGGCCGACCTGCAGCGGTGGGCCGTTGCGACGTCGGCCGGTCTGCAGCGCCGCGACGGCGTCTTCACCTGGATCGACGAGTCCGCCGCCGGCACCCGGGTCGAGGCCACCGACGGTGTCCTCGTCCCCGCGCAGACGGTGCCGATCCTCGACGTGCCGAGCATCGCCGCCGCGACGGGCGCGCGGGACGTCCGCTTCGACCTCGCCGTCGGCGAGTCGGCGGGCCGGCGCCGGGGCGGCCCGCCGTCGGCCGAGATCCTGTTCGAGATCGACGGCGTCGACGGGACGGGTGCGCCGCGCCGGATCGTGCGGTACCTCGTGCACCGCGACGGGCAGCGCCCGCTGACCGCGCTCGGCATCGCGCTCGGGGTGGAGCGGCTGCTCGGGTTGCAGGGGACCGCGGTCACTGCCGGCGTCCACACGCCCGAGTCGTTGATCGACCCGGCGCACGCGATCGCGCGGCTGAGCGCGATCGGCGCCGAGTTCATCGACGCCGTGGTCACGCCCCGGCGGTGACCGGACGACTCCGGCGTGCTCGGCGCCCGGGGCGGGAGCAACGGGCCGCGCCCCTTCACCGTCCCGAACGCGAACTTCGACCGGATCGAGGCGATGTTGTCGATGGCACGCAGCTCGTCCGCTACGAACCTCTCGTAGTCGGCGAGATCCCGGACGAGGACCGTGAGCAGGTAGTCGGCGTCCCCGGCGATCATGTGCGCCTCGACGATCGACGGGTTCGCCCGCATCGCCTGCTCGACCGCGTCGACCCGCGGCATGGAGTGATCGCTCAACGTGAGTTCGATGATGGCGATCACTCCGAGCCCGAGCGCGGTCCGGCTGACCACGGCCCCGTAGCCGCTGATGACGCCGTCCTGTTCGAGGCGGCGCACCCGGCGCAGTGTCGGGGTCGGCGACAGCCCGATCTGCTCGGCGAGCTCCTGGTTCGTGATGCGTCCGTCGACCTGCAGGATCTCGAGGATGCGGCGATCGATGCTGTCCATGCCGATTGTGTAGCAGGATCTGCTCCAGCAGGCCGGATACAGCAGTCGAAGTTGGCAGCGGATGCTCACGGCATTCGTGCATCCTGCTTCTATGATCAACGATGTCGCGCCACCGAACACCGCAGGTACGACCGTGCTTCGCGACGCCAACCCCGGCGACGTGGAGACGATTGCCCGATTCATCCGTGAGCTCGCTGCCGCCGAGGACTTCCCCGGAGCGGTGACCTCGACCCCTGCGGACGTGCACGACGTGCTGTTCGGCCCAGAGGCGTTCGCGCAGGCGCTGCTGGTCGACATCGACGACGTACCCGCCGGGTTCGCGTTCTACCACGCCACGTTCAGCACGATCACCGGCCGTCGCGGGCTACACCTCGAAGACCTCTACGTCGAGGAGCGGTACCGCGGGTACGGCGTGGGTTCGCTCATCGTGCGCCATCTGACCGAGCAGGCCCGCCGGCACGGAGGTCGACTCGACTGGTGGGTCCTGCGCAGCAACGCTGCGGGCCAGCGCTTCTACCGTCGCCTCGGCGCCCAGGAAGCCGACGAGATCGCGGTGTGGCGCCTGACCCCGCAATGATCACGCCTGTCCGCGCCGAAGATCCGGTCCATCAGGTGGTCGTAGCACCGCGCCTGCGCAGTGCGGTGATCCGACGCTTCGCCGATTTCAGCTGGGTGAGGGCACCGGGCGCTACCCGCAGCACCAACCAGAGCAGAGCCGGCCGCAGTGAAGGGCGATGCCGAAGCGCGATCAAGGTCTGCTCACGCGCGGTGCTCGGATCGTCGTTGCGCAGTGCCTCCCGGGACAGCCGCAGAGCGCGTTCGTAACGGAGCTTGCGCAGGGTCGAGCGCAGCTCGGCCAGCACCTGCGGATCGTCGCTGAGGTCCGCGACCTGGAGGAAAGCTCGCTCGACGCTCTCCTCGTACTCGTGGTCGACCGGCGCGTCGTCGGGGGTGTCGGCGTACACCCGGTAGCGGCCGAGCGGCTCGGGCAGCACGCGCAGGTCGCACCCGGCCGCCAGCATGCGCACACACATCGCCAGGCTGTCCACCTGCGGCGTTTCCCCTGAGTAGCCATCGCCCGCCGTCCAGGCCGACGCGCGGATCGCGGCCGTGGAGTAGAGCCCGGATCGGCGGATGACGTCGACGAGTCCGACCCGGTACCCGATCCCCGGCTCCTCGGCGATCCCGCAGCGCTGCCGGAAGCTGGGCGGCTGGACCCGGCCGTCGAGGAGGGGGAGCGCGTCGACGCAGAGCACGTCGATCTCCGGATGCTCGGCGAGCACCGCTGCGACGCGTTCGCAGAACGTGGGCGTGAGCAAGCCGTCGCCGGCCACCACGGCGTAGCGGTCGCCGCGGGCCACGGCAGCCGCCGCGTCGACCCCGCCGGCCAGACCCCGGTACGGCTGACGCAGCAGCCGGATCCGCACGTCGTCGGCGTACTTGTCGACGATGCGGACGACCTCGTCCGACATCCCGTTGTCGACGATGACCAGTTCCCAGTCGCCCACGGTCTGCGCCAGCACCGAGTCGATCATCTCTGCCAGGTACGGCTCGGTGTCGTGAACGGCGGAGATGATGCTGAGCGCCGGCTTGGGCGCGGTGTCGTCGACGGGCACCTCAGGAACTCGGTACCCGCCGCCGGGTGTTACCCGACGGGGCAGCTCACACCGGTGGCGCGATCACGGCGACCACGAGGGCCAGATCGCCACGGTCAGCCCGGCGATCGCGATCCGCGAGGCTCGGCGCACCACCGGGGGCGGCTCGGATGGCGGCCACGGCACGGAGTTCGGTCCGGGAAGCGGTGGTCCGGGGAAGTTGGGCGCCGGCGGCATCGAAGGCGTCGTCGGCGGCGGCCGGCGGACGGGTTGGGTGGACGAGGTCGGCGCCTCTTGCACGTGTCGTGCTTCGGAGCCCTGTTGCCCGTATCCCTGCTGTTGCCCGTAACCCCGCTGCTGTCCGTAGCCCTGGTCGTAGTGGCGGGGTGCTTCCGCAGCCCCGACTCCTGGGGATGGGGGAGCGGCGTTGGCGCCCTTCCTGATCCAGGCATCCAGGTTGTTCTCGGATGGTCCGGTGGGTTCGTCGCCGGCGGACGTCATCAGTGATCACCTACCCACTACGAGGCGAGGACGATGCCGTCGATGCTCCGAGAGCCCTTGATCGTGCCTCGTGCGCGAACCCGCGCAATGTGCGGGTCCATGGGCAAGGTGCGACATCGTCGCTTTGGCGACCCGCGGGCATCGTGATGTACTGAATCGTAGGGTAGGGATGACTTGGCGGTGCGTTGCTAGCCCGCCGCGGGCCGTCACTCCCGACCTCCGTCAGCGGGATCGGCACGGTCCGGGCGGCCCGGCGTGCCGACGCCTGTCGTCCGTCTCGACGCACCCGCGCGGCGAGGGGTGCCGCAGCAGCGGTCCACCAGGCCCGGCGCCCGGTGCGGAGGTTGCCCAGCGTCGCATCCTGCTCCTTCAGGCGGCTCGGCTTCCTCGAAGGCGAGCTTCACCACCTCGTTCGGCACGACCCGCTCCCGTCCGCGACGCTCAACCGACTGCTCGGCTCGGTCGACGTACCGTTACGAGCGGGTCACGCGTCGGCGAGTTCCGCCATCTGTCCCGACTTCCCGGACAGCTCCCCGGTCCGTTGATCCCGGCTCACGTGCGCCGTGGTCCGCACGGCTGGCCGCCTGACGCCGGCGAGCTGGTGTCCGACGCCACCCCGCGCCCCGAGGCGTCCCAGATGTCGCACACCTCGTCGACACGTCCGGCAGCGACGTGCCGCACCCGCTGGCGGATGCGGACCGGTCCCGGCATCGGGAGAGCGCGCAGGTAGCAGGTGAGCTCGATGGTGGGGACCCACCCTTCGATGCCGAGGTCGAAGTCGCGGGTGGGAGGCAGTCGACCAGTGCGAGGAGGGCGAGCGGGTCCATGTCGCGCCCGTCGGCGAACCGCACCCTCCGCGCAGCTCGCCGCGGCCTGCGGCCGCCCGCCACCCAGCCGAGCGTGGCGGTGTCGAGTCGCTCCGCGAGCATACCCATCGCGGGACCTCGCATCCCGGCGCCTTCACGGGGAGGCGAGGCAGGCGCCCTCCGCGGGCAGTTCTGGCGCCGCCACGCCGTCCCACCAGACGTCACCGTCGAGCTGTCCGCACGTCAGACCGCTTCCACGCAGGTGTGCCCGGACTGTCGGAGGACGGCCCGAACGTGTGCCGTGGTGCGTCCGCTGCGCTGCACGCCCACCTGGACTCGACGGGACCCGGCACCGGTGGGCGCGGAAGTGCGCGGTCGCGGAGACCGGATGGGGGTGCGTGTCGCCGACGGTCGTGAGCGCGGCGCGGCCCACCAATGCGAGCAGGTAGCCGCCGTTCCACCGGCCCGCCGCCTGCCAGTGGCGGCCGATCCGACGTGCGGCTGGCCGAGATCGACGGCCCGTGCCGGGCGGCCCGGTGTCGATCCCGCGCATGGACGTGCGCCCTCGGCTGGCCGGCCCGACCGCGCCCGCCGGCGATGCGCTCGTCTGACGGATTCAGGGCAGAATGCGGGGTTCACGATCCGACGCGTGGCGGTCGTGGCCATCCGTCAACCCGTGAGTCCCTCGTAGTCGTGGTACGGACGGCACTCGCACCACTACCGTCTGGCGCACGCTGCACGGCCGTGCTGCCCACTGTGTCGCTGTCCGCGAGCATCTCGACCGGCCCACCTCTCCCGCAGCGGCGGCGACGTGCTGCGCGGGGAAGCAGTGCGGGAGACGGTGCTGTTGGGCCACGCGCCGAGCACGCGACCCACCTGCTGGTACTCCGCCCGGCCGGCGCCGAGTCCGCGGTGGCCCTGCCCTTCGCCGCCCGGCGCCGTGCTCCATCCCGGATCGATCGCCGCCGGCACTGCCCGCCCCGCAGGCTGCGGCGCTCGGCGGGGCCTTCGGCTGACTCCCGGCCGAGGCGACGACCCGTTCCTGGTGGCCGTCGCCGTACTGACCCTGCTCGCCGAGGTGTCGGGGGACAGTGGGCTGCTGTGCCTGGTCGACGATGCGCAGTGGCTCGACCAGGCGTCCGCCGACGCGTTGGTGTTCGTGGCGCGCCGGCTTCAGGCGGAGGGCGTGGTGTCCTGTTCGCCGCCCGGGACGGCGAAGCCGCTCCTTCACCGCGCCCGGGCTGCCCGAGCGGCGGCTGGCCGGCCTCGGGCCTCGGCCGGCCGCGGCCCAGCTCGATGAATTCACCCCCGGGCTGAACGAGCGGGTGCGGGCCCACCTGGTCGACTACACCGCCGGAAATCCACTGGCGCTGCTGGAGTTGCCGACACTGCTCAGCACGGCGCAGCGGGCCGGGTTCGAAGCGCTGCCCGAACCGCTTCTGCTCGGTCGCAGCATCGAGCGGATCTTCGCCGCACGGGTGACCGACCTTCCCACGACCACCCAGCAGCTGTTGCTCGTCGGGGCCGCCGCAGAGACCGGGAACATCGCCACGATCCTGCGCGCCGCGGCGACGTTCGGAATCGGGCCCGAAGCGCTCGACGACGCAGAACGGCGGGTCTGCTGCACGTCGACGGTGGACCCTCCAGTTCCGGCACCCGCTCGTCCGCTCCGCCGTCTACCAGCGCCCGGCGCTGACCAGCCGCCAGGACGCGCCCGGTCGCTCGCCGCGAGCACGCGCTGCCCCGGACCGTTGCCCGGCTCGGTCCACGCCACCACCCGCGCCGACGACGCGTCGCGCGGGAGCACTCGCCCGCCGCCCGCCGCCACGGGGGCCCTGCCCCCGCCCCTCGCGTTCGACGTGACGCCCAGTTGACCGACCACACCACTTCCCGTCGGCCGCAGCCCGCACACTCCTGCCCCCACCGCGACGGCGCCCGCGCAGCACCCACAGCCGTACCCGGCGAAGGCGAAGTCCCGGTCGCTGGCCGCGGGACGAGCTCGGCGGGCTCACCGTGCGCCGGGGGATGCCGGCGGCTACCGCTGCCCACGACGTCTCGGCGTTGCCCGACGTCCATGCCGTTCCAGCACTGGGACGCTCGTCCGCGCAGGGAGGCCGCCGCGTTCATCGGCGACCCGGCCCTGGCTGCAGGTCGGACGGCTTGCCCAGCCGATGTCCCGGTAGCGCGCGGACGACCGGTTGTGGCCAGCTCGAGCCTGGCGAGCGCAGTCGGCGGCGGCGGCGGGAGGGAGGTGCCATGCTCCGCAGGTCGTACCGTGCGCGGCGATGAGCGACCCGGCGCAACTGCTCGGGCCGGCCGCGCCGCCCTGTACCTCGGGGAACTCGACGTGGCCCGGGCGCTCTACGAACGCGGCGCGGATCGGCCCGGCTGGCGGACCGGTCATGATACCCCATCGTCCTCGACCGGCACGCGGACATATCCATCGTCGGGCGACCGGCAGTAGCCGTTGCGAATCCCGGACGGGCTGCGGCTCGCTGGTGAGCTCGGCCTCACGCCGTGTCGCGCTAATCCTCGCGCTCGTCCACGCGATCCAGTACCGAGCAGTCCTGCCGCACCGGGCGGAGGACGCCCACGCCCTTGCAGATGCCCGCCGTCTTCGCATCGTGGCGGCCGCCGCCGACTGGGCGCTGGTTTTAGCTCGGCCTGGCGGCCCGGCGACGCGCTCGACCGCCTGCTGGCTCTGACGGGCAGCGGCGGCCACCCCGGGATACTCCTGTGGGCTGCCCCCGACCTGGTCGAAGCCGCCGCACGGGCCGGCCGGCCCGACATCTGCCGCGCGGTGCTGGAGCGGTTCGAACGCTGGGCAACCCGCGGCCTACCCGTGCCCGGCCGCCGGCTCCGGGCTGCTCGCCACCGGCGCCGGGCGATCGCCTTCCGCGCCGTCTTCAGCACGACCATCTGGTGCAGCGCCCCTCGAGCGAGCGCGCACCGACTCGCACGGGCGAAGCGCTCCGGCGCCAGCACCGCCGCAGCGAGGCCAGGACACACCTACGCAACGCGATGGAGGCATTGGAGCGGCTCCGCGCCGCGCCATGGGCCGATCGAGCCCGAACCGAGCTGCGCGCCAGCGGCGAGACCGCCCGGAAGCGAGATCCCAGCACCGTCGATCAGCTCACGCCACAGGAACTGCAGATCGCGCGATTCGCCAGCGGAGGCGACAGCAACCCCGACATCGCAGCCAAGCTGTTCCTGAGCAGGCGCACCGTCGAGTACCACCTGCACAAGTCTTCACCAAGCTCGGCGTCACCTCCCGGGTCCAGCTGACGAGGGTTGATCTCGAAGTGAGCTGAATCATCGGCGCGAGGTCAGCTTCCGATCCGGCGGACGTGGTCGCCGCGCCGAAGGTCCGCACCCGCCGGCGTCGATTCTCGCCCACCCCGGGTCAGAACAACGTCGCCGACGATGACCGGAAGGGTGCGGACCTGGTCTCCGGAGTCCGGGCGGTCCTGGATGTGGAAGTGCAGGTGCGGCGCCAGCGAGTTCCCCGAGTCCCGACGGCGGCGATCTGCTGCCCGCACCGCACGCGATCGCCCGGGCGCACCCGCACACTGCCCTTCTCGAAGTGCGCCAGCATGGCGTACCGCCGCGCACCGATCCCGACGACGATGTGTTGCCCTCCTGACCGGACGCCTGCCCGATCGCGCCGACGGGTTCGTCCGGCTGCCCGTCGAGAACCCTGGCGACCGTTCCGTCGGCTGGAGCAAGAACGGGCTCGCCGAAGCCGTGCCACGAATCTGCCCGCTTCGCGTCGCCGCGGTAGCCGCGGCCGTCGACGAGCCGCATGAAATCGACGGCATTGCTCACGGAGGGGAGCAGATGGTGGTGGCTCAGGAGCGCGCTGCGTCCACCCGCAAGCATCGCCCAGTCACCGGACAACGGCAGGTCGACGACCACCGGGTCGTCGGGTGGAGTGCCGATACCCGCCAGTTGAACAGCGAGAAGGACGGAGCCGATCGCCACGAGGACGTTGCTGGCAACCGGCACGCGGCGGCGGGGCACCAGCATGAGCGCAGACGTCACCAGGGCGGCGACGCCGAGAAGGATCACGAGTGTCGGTAGGGAAAGACGTCCAGGACGGGCCAACCGAACACGAGCGCGACCATTCCCGCAACGTTCGAGAACGAGCCCACGAGGATGGTGGCGCCCACCGCGGCCCAGACAGCCCGTGGTTGACGCATTGCAGCCGATGCGGCCGCCCGTCGCGACGAGGGATGCCGCAGGAGCCCGTACTCGAGACCTCCGTGCCGGGCCGGCCACGCCGGGAAGCGCCTTCAGGCGGTCGCGCAGGTGCACCTTCGGCAAGTCCGCGAGGAGCAGACTCGTCCGGCAGCCGCCGCCGTGCGCGACGACCTCCAGGCCTCACTGTCGACCTTGCAGATGGCGTCCGTTCGGCGTCCGCCCACGCCCGCCGTCGGCCTGTCGTTCGCATCGCCGACCTCATGCGACACATCATCTCGGCGGGTTGTGCGCGGACTTCCTGGTCGACGCCACCATCCATCCGCCGAGCACCATGAGGCCACCCCGAGCGGAATCCGCCGGGCGCCAGCAAGGCGTTGTAGCCTGCGACACCGCCGATCACGATGAGGACCGAGATGGCGACCGGGAACACCCGTGCACGCAGGCTGGCGATACCGAACAGCGTCCATCCGCTCGAAGAGCAGGTAGCTGCGATCGCACCCACGCGAATGTACGGCGCCTGGTGGCGGCTCCGGGGCGGGCCCAGCCGCGGCCGGGCGGGCCGTGGTGGAGGCGAGCGACGGCGGCCGCCGCGCTCGTCGTGCCGGCCGTCGCGCGCTGAGGTGCCGCCAACCGATCGGGACCGCGGCGACGTCCGGGGCCACCGCGCACTCCCGACCACATACCATCCCCTACCCCAATTCTCTTCCTCCCATCCGCTCCCCACCCGACCCCCACACCCCCCATCTCGAGCGCCACCGTCCCCCGCTTAGCTAGCTACTCCAGTCCTTCATACGAGATCCCTCACCACATTCTCGACGCATCTGGCTGACATCGGAGTCGAGTCCGTGAACTCACCAGTCCGGGCCCGCGACGCGGACCGCAGGCCCGCGGTGCCGGGATCAGGCGAGCAAGCCCTGCCGGAACCCGTGAGCGACGGCTTGGGCCCGGTCCTTGACCTCGAGTTTGCGGAAGAGCCGGCGAGCGTGGGTCTTGATGGTGTCCTCGGAGAGGTAGAGCTCACGCCCGATCTGCCCGTTGCTCTTGCCCTGGCTCATCCCGCGCAGCACCTGCTGTTCGCGTTCGGTGAGACGCACCTCGGTCGTGCGCGGTGTGCGCGTGGCGGCGGTCATGGTGGCCGCGGTGGCCGCGAGGGTGCGCACCAGGATCGCCACGAGCTCCGGCCGCGCCGCGTCCCAGCGCAGGTAGGCGCGGGCGCCGCTGGTGATCGCCGCGTGGATGCTGCCGATGTCGTCCGGGGCACCGAACACGACGACGGCGACGTGCGGGTGCGCGGCAACGAGCCGCCGAGTCGCCTCGATGCCGGTCTGGACGGCTCGCTGCGTGCCGACGAGCACGATGTCGACCGGTTGCCGGGCGAACCGGGCGAGCAGTTCGTCTCCGTGGGCGACGCACTCGACGTCGGGCAGTCCGGGTATCGCGGACAGCAGACGCGTCAGGCCGTCGCGAACATTGCGGCGCTCGTCGCAGATCAGAACAGTCGGCACGGAGACTGCTTCCTGTAGCTGGGTGACGGGCGACAGGCTCGACCGCTTCGTCGTGTTGCCATCCCAACGACCCGGTCGGGGACGACGTCACCACCCAGACAGTGCAATCATGGATTACTGAGTGTAACTGCTCCGATCCGTCGAGCCGTCTCGTGCGCTGCCTGGGCCCACGTCTGCGTCAGCTGGGGGGTGAGTCGGCTGGCCGGGGCTGCGATCGCCAGTGCCGCGCGCCCGTGGTGGGGGCCGTCGGGGATGGTGACGCCCACCGCGCCGATGTCGACATCGCTCTCGTTGTACGCGACCGCGTATCCCGTGCGGCGCACCTCGGCCAGGTCGTCCTCGAGCTTGGTGCGGGTGCCCGTCCGGCCGGGCAGCGCATCCTCGGGGTACAGGTCGCGCAGCTCGCTCGGTGACATCGCCGCGAGGATCGCCATTCCGGCCGACGTGGCGTGCGCCGGGAGCAGCAGCCCCACCTGCCCGCCGACCCGAAGAGCTCGCGTCGTCTCCACGGCGTCGACGAAGCGGACGTTGCGTCCTTCCAGCAGGACGAGTGCGATCGTCTCGTCGACGCGGTCCCGCAGCGATTCCATGAAGGGCCTGGCTCGAGCTCGGATGTCCAGGTTGTTGACGGCGGACAGGCCAAGCGCCAGGAGCGCCTCCCCCGAGCGGTAGGCGCGGCCGCCGGGGGAGCGCTGCAGGAAGCCGTAGTGCTCGAGCATCACGAGCATGCGGTGCGCGGTGGACCGCGCGACCCCCAGTTCGGCGGCGCACTCGGTGACCCGGAGTTCCTTGCGCTTGCGCAGCAGGAGCAGCAGCCGCAGGGCGTTGCCCACCGACTCGATGGGGTAGGCGGGCCCGCTCTCGTCCGCAGTGATGACCTGCACCCCTCTTGACGGCGAGTTCCAGCTCGGGCAGTGTTGTGTCTAGCAGGACAACGTCCTGCTGTCAAGAACAAATGGCGGTATGGGGGATCGGTGACCTACTCGACGTTCCTCGCCAGGCGGGCGATCGACGTGCACGTCCACATCACTCAGGGCAGTGCGGGCTCGGGGCGGGACGCGAGGAGTCGTGACTTCCAGGAGGCGGCCTCGGCCGTGTTCGGCAGCGGGACGCAGACGACGGTCGAGTCCGTGGCTGCCTACTACCGCGAGCAGGACATCGGCTGTGTCGTCTTCGCCGTCGACAGCGAGAGCGCGACCGGGCGGGCGCCGGTGTCGAGCGCGGAGGTGGCCGACCTCGCGGCCGAGCACGCCGACGTCCTGATCCCGTTCGGCAGCGTGGATCCGTGGCGCGACACGGTCGCACTGCGGTCCATCCGCTCGCTGATCGCCGACCACGGGGTGCAGG
Source organism: uncultured Actinomycetota bacterium (assembly GCA_963727745.1). Classification (GTDB taxonomy): domain Bacteria; phylum Actinomycetota; class Actinomycetes; order Mycobacteriales; family Pseudonocardiaceae; genus Pseudonocardia. Next base: position 62,859 of record CAVSHL010000008.1, on the reverse strand, counting down.
GGTTCAAGTTCCACCCCTCGACGCAGGCGTTCTACCCCAACGACCACCGCTTCTACCGGCTCTACGCCGCCATCGAGGAGGCCGGTCTGCCGGTCGTCTTCCACACCGGCCAGACCGGCATGGGCACCGGGATGCGGGGCGGCGGCGGGATCAGGCTGAAGTACTCGAACCCGATGTACCTCGACGACGTCGCCGCCGACTTCCCCGATCTGACGATCATCATGGCGCACCCGTCCGTCCCCTGGCAGGACGAGGGACTCGCGGTGGCCCTGCACAAGCCGAACGTCTACATCGACCTGTCCGGCTGGTCGCCGAAGTACTTCGAGCCCAAGCTGCTCCGCTACATCAACCGCATGCTGTCGGACAAGGTCCTGTTCGGCAGCGACTTCCCCCTGATCACGCCCGAGCGCTGGCTGCGGGACTTCGCCGGACTGGACGTGGACGACGCCGTGCGGCCGAAGGTCCTCAAGGAGAACGCGCTCGCGGCACTGAAGCTCGCCGCACCAGGAGAGAAGGACCTATGAACCGCTTGGACAACGTCTCCGTCCTCGTCACCGGCGGCGGCAAGGGCATCGGACGGGCCGGAGCGATCGCCATGGCCGCGGAGGGTGCGACCGTCGCCGTCCTGGACATCGACGTCGAGGCCGCGAAGGACGCGGTCGAGGCCATCCGGCAGGCCGGCGGCCAGGCCCGCGCGTGGCAGGCCGACATCACGTCGCCGGAGCAGATCGGCACGGTCGTCGCCGAGGTGATCGACTGGGCGGGGAGCGTGGAGGTGCTCGTCCACTCGGCCGGGATCGTCGGTCCCAGCATGCTCAAGGACATGACGCTGGAGTCGTTCGAGCGGGTGGTCGCGGTGAACCTCACCGGCACGTTCGTCTGCCTGAAGGCGATGATCCCGCACTGGACGGAGCGCAAGCGCGGCAAGTTCGTCGCGTTGACGTCCCCGGCCGCCCTGCGCGGGCAGGTGGGCGGGGGCAGCTACGCGGCGGCGAAGGCGGGCGTGGTCGCCCTGGTCAAGACGGCGGCAGTCGAGCTGGCCCGGCACAACATCACGGCGAACGCGCTGCTGCCGATCGCCGCGACGGAGATGTCGGCGAAGGTGCGCGAGGACCCCAAGCTCGAGGAGCGGTTCCTCGGCATGATCCCGCTCCGCCGCTGGGCCACGCCCGAGGACATCGCTCCGAGCCTGGTGTACCTCGCGTCGTCGGACTCGGACTACATGACCGGCGCCACCCTGTCGATCGACGGCGGCCGCACGATCTGAAGGGGCAGCGATGCCACATTCCTGGACCGTGTCCGAGCAGCTGCGGTGGGTGGCGGCGCAGCCGGCCGGCGGCGACCGCGATCGTCGACGACGCGGGCGAGCTGACCTTCGCCGACTTCACCCGGCGGGTGCACGCGCTCGCCGGCCACCTGGCGCCGCTCGCCGGCGAGCGGGTCGGCCTGTACCTGGGGAACCGGCGCGAGTGGGCCGAGGCCTTCTTCGCCTGCCAGCTCGCGGGGATCGGTGTCGTCCCGATCAACGACCGCTACCAGGAGCTCGAGGTGGCGCACCTGGTCGAGGACGCGGAGGTCCGGCTGGTCGTCTCCGACGGCGCCGCCCACCGCGGTGACACGCTCGCCGGGCTGCGCGGCGGCGTCGACACGCTGATGGTCGGCGAGCCGTACGAGAAGGCGCTGGCGGCGGCCGGGCCGGCACGCCCGCGGTACAACGACGAGTCGGCGGTGCTCTACACCTCCGGCACGACGGCGCTGGCGAAGGGTGTCCGGCTGACCCAGGCCAACCAGGCCCTCGGGACGTTCCTCGGGCCGTCGACGCTGCTCGGGCTGACCGCCGCCGACACGGTCCTGATCGCCACCCCGCTCGGCCACCGCGTCGGCCAGGTGCGGCTGCTCGGCGGGCTGCTCACCGGCGGCCGCACGGTGCTCAGCTCCGACGCGCGCCCCGCCACCCTGGTCGACGCTGTGGACCGGTTCGGCGTCACCGTCACCGGGATGGTGCCGACCATCGCGCGTGACCTGGCCTTCTCGGCGAGCCCCGGCATCGCGGCCCGGCTCGCCGGCCTGCGGGTGCTCAGCGTCACCGGCGAGGCGATGACGGCCGAGCTGCGGAACCGGGTCGCCGAGATGTTGCCGAGCACCGAGCTCTGGACCTTCTTCGCCTCGACGGAGACCGGCCTCGCCACCGCGCTGCCACCGGCGGAGTTCACGACCCGGCCCACGTCGTCCGGGCGCGCCCTGCCCGGTGTCGAGCTCGCGGTGCGCGATCTCGAGAGCGGTGCCACATCGACCGTCGGGTCGGGCGAGGTGCTGGTCCGCTCCGGCGAGCCCGGCACCTACGCGGTGGGCGCCGGGTACGTCGGCGCCGCGTCCGGGGCACCGTTCACCGACGACGACGGCTGGTTCCGCACCGGCGACATCGGGCTCCTGGACGTCGACGGTTGGTTGAGCATCACCGGCCGCAGCAAGGACATGATCCTCTCCGGCGGGTTCAACATCGCTGCCCAGGAGGTCGAGGACGTCCTGCGGCGACACCCCGCAGTGCGCGACGTGGCGGTGACCGGAGAACCCGACGAGCGGTTCGGGGAGCGCGTCGTCGCCTGGGTGGTGGCGGGGGCCGATGGCGGTCCGCGGCCGTCGGTCGAGGAGCTGCGGGAGTTCACCGGGTCGCGCATCGCGGCCTTCAAGCGCCCGCGCGTCGTCCGGTTCGTGGACGAGCTGCCGCGCACGGCGACCGGGAAGATCGCCAAGTGGCGGCTGCCGTGAGCGCGCCTGGCATGGGCGTGGTGATCCCGCCCGGCCACCAGGAGTTCCGGCGCGAGCTACAGGCCTGGCTGGCGGCGAACCTGCCCGCAGGCGGCCTCCCCGACCCCGACGCCGAGGCCGGGTTCGGCGCCCACCGGACGTGGGAGCGGACGTTGCACGCCGCCGGCTACGCAGGGATCTCCTGGCCGCGGGAGCACGGCGGCGCGGGCGGCGACCTCCTGCACGAGGTGATCTTCGCCGAGGAGTACGAGCGTGCCCGCGGGCCGGTCCGGATCACGCGGCCGGCGCTGCGTTTCCTCGGGCCGACGCTGATGCGCTTCGGGTCGCACACGCAGCAGCAGCGCTGGCTCTTGCGGATGCTGCGCGCGCAGGACATCTGGTCCCAGGGCTTCTCCGAGCCGGAGGCCGGCAGCGATCTCGCGGGCATCCGTACCCGTGCGGTGCTGCGCGGTGACGTCTACGTGGTCGACGGCCAGAAGACCTGGACGACGTACGGGCGGTTCAGCGACTGGATGTTCGCGCTGGTGCGCACCGGTGAGCCCGGCGGCCGGCACCGCGGCCTCACGTGCCTCGCGATCGACCTGCGCAGCCCGGGCGTCGCGGTGCACCCGGTGCGCCAGGCGCACGGCCGCACCGGCTTCGCCGAGGTGTTCCTCACCGGCGTCGAGGTGCCGGTGGACCAGCGCATCGGCGACCACGACGACGGCTGGAACGTCGCGATGACGCTGCTCTCGTTCGAGCGCGGCCCCGACACCGGAGGGCCGGTGCGCACGGAGCAGCGGCTCGCCGCGCTGGCCGGTGACGTCGCCGCGGAGCTGCCGGCCGAGCAGGTCGCCGGAGCGCGCCGCGAGCTGGGCGCAGCGGCCGCCAGGTCGTACGCGTACCGCGCCCACACCTACCGCCGGGTCGCCACGCACTGGGCGGGCGAGCCGGCAGGGGCGCAGTCCAGCGTGGTGAAGCTGTACTCCTCGGAGCTCGATCGCGATCTGGTCGAACTCGGTGCCGACCTCTTCGGGGACGTCCGGCTCGCCGCGGGGACCCCGGAGCACCTCGACTTCTGGCACTCCCGGGCCGGGCGCGTCTACGGCGGCACCGCCGAGATCCAGCGCAACGTCGTGGCCGATCGGATCCTCGGGCTCCCCAGATGACGAGCGCGCGGATGACGAGCGCGCAGATGCGGCTGTTCCGCCCGACGGACGAGCAGCGAGAGCTCGCGGCGGCGGCACAGACCGTCTTCGCAGCTGCCGTGCGCGGTGTCGAGCCCGGTGCCCCGCCGGGACCGGGGTGGCTGCGGCTCGCCGAGTCCGGGTTCCTCGGTGCCCTCGTGCCCGAGGACCGGGGAGGCCTCGGTCTGCTGCCCTCCGACCTGGTCCTGCTTACCGAGGAGGCCGGCCGCGTGCTGCTGCCCGGACCGGTGGTGGAGACGCTGTGGGTGGGCGTTCCGGCGCTGGTGGCAGCTGGGTCGGCAACCGGGGAACTGGAGCAGGTACTGGCAGGGCAGGCGTGGTGCAGCGCCGTCGACGAGTCGCGGCGCGGGCCCAACCTCGACGTGGCGTCGGCCGTGGTCGTCGTGAGCGAGCACGGGGACGTCGTCGTCCGCGCGGATGCGCTCGGCGCGGTGGAGCCCGTCGCCACGTCCGACGCGCTGGAGCGCTCCTTCCGCGCGCTGTCGCCGTCGGCCGGTCGACCCGTACCACCGGCCGCCGGCGTCGGGGGCCTGGCGCTCGGCCGGCTCGGCGCCGCCGCGTACCTGGTCGGGATCGCCAGGAACCTGCTGGAGATGACGGTCGCTCACGCCACCGACCGTCGCCAGTTCGGGGCCCCGATCGGCAGTTTCCAGGCCGTGCGCCACCGGCTCGCCGACGTCCACGTCGAGCTCGAGTTCGCCCGCAGCGCCGTGTGGAGCGCGGCGTGCGAGGTCGAGCAGGGCGCGCACTCCGCCACGACGGCCATCACGTGCGCGGCGGTCGTGGCGCGGCGCGCCTTCGCCCTCGCCGACCGGCACAGCCTGCAGCTGCACGGCGGGATCGGCTTCACCTGGGAGCACCCGCTGCACGTGCAGATCGAGCGGGGCCACACGTTCGCGTCCCGGTTCGGTACCCGCCGGGCCCTCGAGGAGGAGCTGGGTGCCGGCCTGCTGGAGAGCAACGCCCGGGCGCCGCGCGGCAGGCCGCCGCGGCCCTCGATCTGACCGAGGAGAGCAGTGATCGACAAGAGCCGGACCGGCCACAGCTACCCCAGCTACCGATACGAGGTGAGCCGGGCGAAGATCGAGGAGTACGCCCGTGCGACGGGTTACGAGCCGGGGCCGGACGGCGCACCACTGGTCGCGCCGAACATCTTCGCCGCGTGCTTCACCGTGATGAACGGGGCGAGCCTGCTCCGGGACGACGAGCAGCTCGGCGGCGCCGGCGCGATCGTGCACGCCGGCCAGGAGTACGCCTTCCACCGGCGCGTCTCGAGCGGCGACGTCCTGCGGTGCAGACCGACGATCACCGAGATCGTCGACCGCGGCGCCCACACCTACCTCACGCTGGAGATCGCCTGCGTCGACGACGCGACGTCGGAGCCGGTGGTCACGAGCAGGCAGACCATCGCCTACCTGGGAGCGGCCGCGACATGACGACGGACGGAGGCGCTGTGCGCACGGAACTGGCCGTCGGGACGACGATGCCGCCCCGCCGGCACACCGTGGACCAGCTGGACCTGATCCGGTACGCGGGCGCGGCCGGTGACTTCAACCGGCTGCACTGGGACCAGGAGTACGCCGCGACCGCGAGCCCCACCAACGGCGTCATCGTGCACGGCATGCTCAACCTGGCCCTGCTCCTGCGGGCCGTGGGGGAGTGGGTCGGTGGCGACGACCGGCTGATGTCGACGTCGGTGAGCTTGCGGGCGCCGTGCCCGGTGGGGTCCACCGTGACGTTCCGGGCCGAGGTGCTCGAGATCGACGAGGAGGCCGGCACGGCCGTGCTCGGCGTCGGCGTGGAGCTGCCCGACGGTGCGCCGGTGCTCGATCCGCGGCGCTCGCGCGTCACCGTCCGGCTGTAGGAGCGCTCAGGGGCCGAACTGGCTGGGGTCGGTCATCACCTCGATCAGGGTGGGGTGGTCGACCGCGCTCGCCGCGTCCAGGCGTTCGCGGAGGTCGGCGAGCGTGTCCACGCGCTGACCCGGCACGCCGAAGGCGGTGCTGATGTCGGCGATCCGCGGTCCGGCGATGTCGACGCCCGGGAACTGCTGCTGCTCCACGGCCAGACCGCCGAACCGGCGCAGCGCGGCCCCGACGGCGGCGTAGCTCTGGTTGTTCATGACGACGTAGGTGACGGGCAGGCCGCTGCGCGCCGCTGACCACAGTGCGGGCAGGCCGAACTGGAACACGCCGTCGCCGAGCACGGCCGCGACGTGTCGGTCCGGCATGCCCATCGCGATGCCGAGCGCCGCGCCCATGCCCCAGCCCAGTGAGCCCGATGTCGAGACGAAGTAGTCGTCGCCGGTGTGCTGGTGCGCCCGTTGCTGCAGGATCCCGCCCGCCGTCGTGGCATCACCGACGATGGCGGCGCCGCGCAGTGACTCGGTGACGACGTCGACGACGTCGCCGGGGCTCAACGGGCCACCCGAGGCCGACGGGGCCCGGCGCGCGGCCGGCGGCGCGGGTGGGAGGGACCGTGGCGCGAGCGGGGGCAGCGCGGCGGACAGCGCCTCGAGCATCAGCGACTGGTCGCCGACGAGCGCGGCGTCCACGCCGTAGGTCATCCCGATGTGCCGGGGATCGGTGTGGCTGTGGACGATCGGCACGCCCGCCGGCAGCGGCGGGACCAGGGCGGGCTCGAACTCGTGGAACAGCCTGGCCCCGAGGAACACGAGCAGGTCGGCCTGCTGCACGACCGGATGTCCCAGCTCGTACTGGCCGCGGAAGTGCGGGTGGTCGGTGGGGAAGCCGGGTCGCTCGAACCCCCGCCGGTCCTCGTGCAGCACGGGTGCGCCGAGCTGCTCGCTCAGCCGGACCATCCGGTCGACCGCGCCGACCCTGGCGAGCTCGCTCCCCGCCACGAGCACCGGCCTGTCGGCGGCCGCGATGAGGTCGGCCGCGGCCCGGACGGCGCTCGGGGACGGCTGCACGCGCGAGTCGAAGTGGTAGGACGCCGCTTCCGGTACGGACACCTCGGCGGTGCTCTCCAGCAGGTCCTGGCTCAGTGCGACCCAGACCGGTCCGGCGGGTTCCGTCAGCGCGGTGCGGAACGCCCGGTTGACGTCCTCGGGGATCGCCGCGCTCGTGAGCGACTGCCAGTCGGACTTCACGTACTGGTGCACGAGATCGCGCATCCGCCGGGCCGTGGTGAAGCCCTCCCGTGCCTGGATCGACGAGGCCTTGATCCCGTTGAGCACGACGACGGGGGAGTAGGCGAGCTGAGCGGCGTAGAGGTGGCCCAGGCCGTTGGTCAACCCGACGTTCGCGTGCAGGTAGGCGACGCTGGGCCGGCGGGTGACCCGGGCGAGGCCGTCGGCCATCGACACGGCCACGCCCTCGTGGGTGGTGAGCACCAGCTCGACGTCCTTGCGGACGACGAGCGCGTCCAGGACCGCGGCCTCGGTGCTGCCGGGGCAGGTGAACAGCCGGTCCGCCCCCCAGCCGCGGATCACGTCGAGCAGGGCGTCGGCGGGTCGGGGCATAGGGCGAGGTCTCCTCGGGTGCGCTGGGTCAGGACGGGTTGGTGACGAGCTCCATCAGGTGCCGGCGGAGCCGGCCGAAGGCCTCGCTCGACCGCGTGCCGAGCTGGCTGCGCGGCTCCTCGAGCGGCACGTCGATGATCTCGACGACGCGGCTCGGGGCCCCGCTGAGCACCACCACCCGATCGGCCAGGTAGACCGCCTCGTCGATGTCGTGGGTGACCAGGACGACGGTGATCCCGAGCTCGCGGCGCACCTCGAGGATCAGGTCCTCGAGGTCGAAGCGGGTCTGGGCGTCGACGGAGGCGAAGGGCTCGTCCATCAGCAGCATGTCCGGCTGGTGGGCGAGGGCCCGCGCGATCGCCACCCGCTGCTGCATGCCGCCCGAGAGCTGCCACGGGTAGCTCCGGCCGACGTCACCCAGCCCGACGGCCTGGAGGACCTCCTGGATCCGGGCCGCGCGCTCCGGCTTCGGCACGCCGGCGACCTTGAGCGGCACGGCGACGTTGCGATCGACCGTGAGCCACGGGAACAGGGAGCGGCTGTAGTCCTGGAACACCACGCTGAGCCGGTCGGGCACCGTGCGCAGGGGCGTGCCCTCGAAGCGCACCTCGCCCGACGTCGGGGCCAGCAGCCCGCTGAGGCAGCGCAGCAACGTGGTCTTGCCGGCCCCGCTCGGCCCGACCACGCAGACGAACTCGCCCTTCGCCACGTCGAAGGCGACGTCGGCGATCGCCGGCCGCTCGTCCGGTTTCCCGACGTTGTAGGCCTTCGCCAGGTTGCGGACCGACAGGACCGGTTCGGCCCCTGAGCTCGACGGCCCCTTGGCGGCGACATCGGTCCGGTACATGACTCAGCCCTTCTGCTCGACGGCGCGGGCGCCGAGGTACCACGCCAGCACGACGCGCTCTACGGCGATGAACAGGAACGTCAGCACGCTCCCGACGAGGGCCAGGACGATGATCCCGGTCCACATCTCGGTGATCGCGAAGCGCTGCTGCGCCTCGAGGATGAAGAACCCGATGCCCGACCGGGAGGCGATGAGCTCGCTCACCACCATCATGATCACGGCGATCTGCAGGCTGTGGCGGAGGCCGGCCATGATCTGCGGCATCGCACCGGGCAGCACGACGGTCCACACCGTGCGCGGGCCGGACATGTGCAGGACCTTCGCCGTGTCGAGCTTGACGGGATCGATGCCGCGCATCCCGTCCAGGGTGTTGAGCAGGGTGGGCCACACCGCCGCCAGGACGATGATCGTGATCTTCATCGACGAGCCGATGCCCAGCACCGCCACGATCGCCGGCAGCAGTGCGGCCGTCGGGATCACGTAGACGAAGTAGAGCAACGGGGACACCGCGTGCCCGAGCCGATGGAACTTCCACAGCAGCGCGCCGACGCCGACGCCGAGCAGCCCCGCGATCGTGTAGCCGACGGCGAAGTGCTCCAGGCTCGACCACAGATCGCTCCGTGCGCCGCCGACGATCCACAGGTCGTAGAGCTGGCCGAGGATCTTCTGCAGCGGCGGGAAGAACGTGGAGGTGCTGTCCGCGGAGAGCACCCACCAGAGCACGAGGAGGAGCGCGAAGAACCACAGCCGCCAGATGCTCGACCAGATCCGGCGCGCCGGCGGCCCCGTCACGGCCTGGCCGCCGTCGCGGAGACGTTGCGGTGGCTCTCGTGCCAGTGCAGGGTGCGCCGCTCGAGCCAGGCGAAGAGGCTCGTCACGAGCACTCCGGCGACCCCGGTGACGAGGATGAAGGCGTACGTCGCCGGTAGCCGGTCCGGTCCGGCGTTGACCGACGTCAGGATGCTGAGCCCCAGCCCGTCAGCGCCGCCGATCAGTTCCGCGATGATCGTCAGGATGAGGCCGACGGCGGCGGCGACGCGGAGGCCGGTGGCGATGAACGGGGCGGCGCTGGGCAGCGTCACGCCGACGAACCTGCGCAACCCCCGCAGCCGCAGGACGTCCGCGGTGTCGCGGACGACCGGGTCCACGGCGCGGACGCCGTAGATCACCTGGATGGTCAGGGGCCAGAACACCCCGAACGCCACGAGGAACACCTTCATCTGCAGCGTGGCGCCCCACACGACGATGGCCAGCGGCAGGATCGCGATGACGGGAACCGTCTTGAGGAACTCGATGACGGGGATGACGCTGAGGTAGGCGAAGCGGTTCATCCCCAGCACGGTGCCGACGACGATGGCCAGGGTGCCGCCGATCGCCACACCCGTCGCCCAGCCGCGGACCGTGTCCCACACCGCGGTCCACAGATCGGCGGACCGCACCTGTCGTCCCAGCTCCGCGGCGGTGTCGGTCATGCTCGGGAACGAGCTGGCGGTCAGCGTGCCCGATGCGCTGAGGTACTGCCACAGCCCCAGCACAGCGATGATGACCAGCACCCGGGCCGAGGCCTTGAACCAGCCTGTGTCGGCGACGCTCACGTCCCACCTCCTGGTCGTCGGGCAGGCCCTATCCCGCTGCGGGCCGCCAGACCATCTGCGCCGGATCCACGGTCTTGTCGATCGCGCCCTGCTGGAGCATCACGTCCTGGATGGCGGAGATCGACTCGACGTTGATCTCGGGCACGTAGTTGCTCGGGATGACCTGCGCCTTCGCCTGCTCCGGGGTGAGCTCGAGGTGCTCGACGAGGGTCGCCTTCGCCTCGTCCTCGTGGTCCTTGCTGTAGAGGATCGCTTCCGTCATCGCGTCCTGGAACGAGCGTGCGACCTGGCTGTTCTGGGCGAGGTACCCCGCCGTCGCGGCGTAGCAGTAGATCGTCCCGGTGGGGAAGAGCTGCGAGCTGGGATGGGCCAGTGGCACGGCGCCGGCCTCGAGGGCCTTCTCGACGTAGGGCGAGGTGATCACCGCGGCGTCGACCCGGCCATCGGCGAGGGCCTGCGGCATCTGCGGGAACGGCATGGCGATGAACTGGGTGCCGGTGGCTCCGGCGTCCTCGATCATCTTCTTGGCGCCGATCAGGTTGATGCTGGCGAGCTGGACGACGGCCACCGACTTGCCGGCGAGGTCGTCGAGCGAGTCGATGCCGCGACCGGGCGCGGCGACCAGAGCGCTCGCGTCGCGGTCCGGGCTCACCTGCCCGTCGATCGGGCTCACGCACTGGACCGGGGTTCCCTCCCGGTTGGCGTTGATCAGCACCGGGGTGGTGACGAAGCCGAACTGGGCTTGTCCGGCGACGAGCGAGGCGACCACCGGAACCGGCGACGCCGCGGGCTTCACGGTCACGTCGAGGCCGCGGCGCTCGAACATCCCCTTCTCCATCGCCAGGAACAGGACCGCGTTCGGCGAGAACGGCACGATGCCGACCGTCACCTCGGTTCTGCCGCCGCCGGCGCCCCCGCCGCCACCGCATGCGGCCGCGAGAGCCAGTACGGCTGCCAGCGCCCCCACCTTCAACCTGTTGCGCACGAGGGCCTCCAGAACGTCGATCACGCTACGGGTCCGGAGCCGCGCGACCTGCTGTTCCTGGCGCTGACCCCGTTGGCCGTCCCGCCCGGTCGTGCCGCGAGACACGGGTCACGTTATGAGCGCCGTACAAGAGATGTCCACATATGGGGACTCTTCGGCATCATAGTTCCGCTCCGCGGAATTATTGGACGTGGTGTCAGTGCGGGACCCGCAGCCGCTCCCGCACCAGCTCGGCGCCGCGCTGCACCACGGGCGCGAACTCCCGGATCGCTTCGGGGCTGCGCATCCGGCTGCTGGGGGCCGCCACCCCGAGCCCGGCCAGGGGCTGGCCGACGGTGTCGCGCAGCGCGACCGCGACGGCGCAGACCCCGTCGGCGCTCTCCTCCCAGTTCAGGGCGTAGCCCTGCGCGCGGATCTCGGCCAGCTGGGCCCGCAGGGTCGAGACGTCGTCGATCGCCGCGGCGGTGGTGGTGGGCGGCAGTTCCCCGCCGGGATAGCGCCGATCGATCTCGGAATCGGGGAGGCTGGCGAGGATCGCCTTGCCCACGGCGGAGGCGTGCGCCGCACGAACCACGCCGGTCCGGTTGCCCACCCGTACGGAGCGGGGGCTCTCCGCGCAGTCGAGGAATCGCACGGACGTGCCCTCCAGGATCGCCAGGCTGGCCGTTTCCTGCGTCTCCTCCTGGATCTGCTCGAGGATCGGACGGGCGACCCGGCGGATGTCGATGCGGCTCACGGCCGACAGTCCGATCTCGTAGAGTGCCGGCCCTGGGCGGTACGCGCCGTTGGGGCGGTCCTGGATCACGAAGCCGCGCCTGCGCAGTGCCGTCAGCAGGCGGTGCGCGGTCGAGCGGGCCACTCCCAGCAGGTCCGCCGCTTCGGCGACGCGCAGGGCCTGGCGTTCGCCGACGAGCTGGAGCAGCCACAGCGCGTTGTCCACCGACGTCGTGGCGGGGCCCTCCGGCGGCGTCACCGCGGCCGTGCGTCCAGGATTCGACATGAGGGAACTCTATCCGACTTGCTTCCTCGCGTACGGAATTCCACTTAGCCTCGGCTCATGGTCTGGGATCCCGCCGGCGCTGCCCCGGTGAGCGCCGAACGCCCTGTCGTCGTCGTCGGGGGCGGCCCGGTCGGCATGACGGCGGCCGCCACGCTCGCGCATGCCGGGCTGCCCGTCGTGCTCGTCGAGCTCAACCCGGTGCCGCGGCCGGACTGGCGCGCGAGCACCTTCCACGCCGCCACGTTGGAGCTGCTCGACAGCATCGGGATCACTGCACAGATGCACGCCGAGGGTCTCGTGGTCCCGACCTACCAGTTCCGGGACCGCCGCGACGGGCTGATCGCGGAGTTCGACTTCCGGTTGCTGGCCGACGAGACGCGGTTCCCGTACCGGCTGCAGCTCAACCAGCAACACCTGGTCCGCATGCTGTTCGAGCGGCTGCAGACCGATCCGAACGTGTCCCTGCGGTTCGGCACCCGCCTCACGGGCCTGCGGATCGAGGCCGACGGGGTGGTCCTCTCGGTCGAGGGGCCCGACGGCCCGAGCGAGCTGCGTGCCTCCTACGTCGTCGGCGCCGACGGGCCGCGCAGCACCGTGCGCAGCAGTCTGGGCGTGGACTTCGACGGGTTCACCTTCCCCGAGCGCTTCGCGATCACCAGCACCTCGGTCGACCTGCAGGAGCTGCTCCCCGACCTGGGGCACGTCAACTACGTCGCCGATCCGCAGGAATGGCTGTTCATCCTGCGGACCCCGGAGTCGTGGCGCGTCGTGTGGCCGGTGCCCGAGGGTCTCAGCGCGGAGGAGGCCGGCAGCCCGGAACGTCTGCAGCGCCAGCTCCAACGGGTGGCGCCGTTCGACGGCGAGTACCCCGTCATCGACCACCAGATGTACAACGTGCACCAGCGCGTTGCTGCTGCTTTCCGGGTGGGGCCGGTGCTGCTGGCCGGGGACGCCGCGCACATCAACTCGCCGATCGGCGGGGTCGGCCTCAACTCGGGGATCCACGACGCGATGGACGGTGCGGCCCGGCTCGCCCGCATCGTGCACGAGGGAGCCGACGCCGACGCCGAGCTCGACGCCTACGACCGCATCCGCCGGACGGTCGCGGTGGAGTACGTGCAGGCCGACACGCAGCGCAACACCGACCGGCTGCGGGAGACCGACGACGCCGTCCGCCGCCAGCACCAGGAGGACATGCGCGCCATCGCGGCAGACCCGGAGAGGTGCCGGGCCTACATCCGCCGGGTGTCGTTGCTGGAGAGCGTGCAGCGGTTCGGGATCGGCACGCCCCCGGCCGACCTGGCGACGGAGGGCAGCCGATGAGCATCGACGACACCACCGCCGAGCAGGAGCTGGCGGCGCTGTACCGGGATCTCGAGGCGGTGCACCTGCGACCGTTGTGGACGATCACCGAGCAGCTCCTCACCCGCACGCCGCAGCCGGCGGCCGTCCCGTGGCTGTGGTCGGCGGCCACGATGAAGCCGCTGGCCCGCCGGGCGATCCAGCTGGTACCGGTGGAGCGGGGTGGGGAGCGTCGGGTGCTGAGCCTGCAGAACCCCGGACTGGCCGGTCGCCCGTACGCCGCGGGCACGCTCTGGGGAGCGCTGCAGTGCCTCGGCCCGCGCGAGGTGGCCCCCGCGCACCGGCACTCACCAGGCGCCGTCCGGTTCGTGCTGGAGGGTGACGGCGTCTGGACGACGGTGAACGGCGACGCGTGCGACATGCATCCCGGGGATCTCGTGCTCACACCGGCGTGGAACTGGCACGACCACGTCAACGGCGCGGACTCGGAGATGTTCTGGTTCGACGGGCTGGACCTGCCGATGGTCGAGGCGCTCGACGCGGTGTTCTTCGAGCAGTACCCGGGGCCGGGGGAGAGCCAGCCGGAACCTGCCGAGCACAACACCTCCGAGCGCATCCATGCTGGCGGTGCCCGTTACGTCGACGGCGCGGTCGCGCTGAGCGCCACACACTCGCCGCTGCTGATCTATCGCTGGGCCGACACCGCCGCGGAGCTGGACCGGCGCGCGCAGGCCACCGACGAGCCGCTGCTGGCCGTGGAGTACGTCAACCCCACCACCGGCGCGAGCGTGCTGCCCACCCTCGGCTGCGCGGTGCACCGCGTGCGGGCCGGCGGCCACAGCGCACCCGTGCGCCGGTCGGGCAACTCGATCTACGTCGCCTACCAGGGCAGCGGCTCGACCGTGATCGACGGCCGGCGGTTCGACTGGAGCCCCGGCGACATGTTCGTCGCGCCCTCATGGGCGGCCGTCGAGCACTTCTCGGCGGAGCAGGCGGACCTCTTCCTCCTCACCGACGCCCCCGTGCTGCGCGCACTCGGCATCTACCGCGAGCAGGTGCTGTCCGGGCCCCAGGCCGTCACCGACACCTTCGTCCCGCAATGATCAGGAGTTCGTCGTGAAGCTCGCACTGTTCGACGACAACCGGCTCGGGGTCGTCACGGCGGCCAGCGACGGAGTCGTCGACGTCAGCGACGCGCTGCCATGGCCGCATGACCCGGATCCGCTCACCGCGGGGTGGTGGCGCGCGCTCTGCCGCGACTTCGCCGACCTGGCTCCGGCACTGGACGCCGCGGCGCGGACCCGTACCCCGCGCCCGATCTCCGAGGTCAGCCTGCGTGCACCGGTGCTCGCACCCTCCAAGGTGATCGCCGCGGCGAGCAACTACGGAGACCACGTCGCCGAGATGCACGAGGTCCAGGAGCGCACGCTCGGCCGGGTCGAGGCCTGGATGATGAACTTCGACATCTTCCTCAAGGCGCCGTCGGCGGTGGTCGGCCCCGGGGCCGCCATCGTGTTGCCGCCCGACGTCGTCGCCGCCGGCCACGAGGTGCACCACGAGTCGGAACTGGTCGTCGTCATCGGCCGCGGCGGCAAGGACATCCCGGTCGAATCGGCGATGGACGCGGTGCTCGGCTTCACCGCAGGGCTGGACATCACGGTCCGCTCGGCCGCCGACCGCTCCCGCCGCAAGAGCTACGACACGTTCAGCCCTGTCGGTCCCTGGCTGGTGACGCGCGACGAGATCGGTGACGGCGGGAACCTCGACATCCGGCTGACCAGCGGGGGCGAGGTGCGCCAGTCGGTGAACACCCGCGACATGCTCACCCCCGTGGCGCAGATCGTCGCCTACGCCTCGCGGATCATGACCCTCAACCCCGGCGACATCCTGTTCACCGGAGCCCCACCCGGCGTCGGCCCGATCACGGCCGGGGAGGAGCTGGACATGGCCATCTCCGGGATCGGCTCGATGACGGTCACGGTCAGCGGCTGATCAGACCCTCTGGAGTCCGGTCATCGCGTCGCGCGCGCGGCCGCGACACAGGCGCGGAGCAGGCCGTCGTTCTCCGGGGCCGCACCGCCCGGATAGGCGAACCGGCGCCGGTTGTAGCCATAGGCAAGGCCGCTGCGCGGATCCGCGAGCGCTTGGCTGCCCGCGGCACCGCTGTGCCCGAACGCGCCCTGCCCCAGGAACGGGTAGAGCTCCGCCGCGGCGCTGAAGCCCAGCCCGAAGGCCTTGTGAACGCGCGAGACGAGGTCGTAGCCGATCGACTGGATCTGCGCGAACTCCGCCATGGTGTCCGGCTTCAGCAGTGGTGGCCTGCCGTTCAGCCCCATGGTGGCCGCCGCGTACATGCCGGCCAGGCCCCGCGCCGACGCGACCCCGCCCGCGGACGCCTGGCCCTGCGCCCGGGCGATCCGCTGGTTCGGGAAGGACCACAGCTCGGGCGCGTCGGCTCGATACTCGTTGAACGCGATCCCGCGGAGGCTGTCTGCCCCGGTCGCGTCCGCGTCGATCGCGGCCTGCTGCTCCGCTGTCGGCAGCATCGGCAACGTGGTCGCGAACCGCGGCTCCAGCTCGTCCGGCAGCCCGAGGTGGAAGTCGAGACCGTACAGCGCCCGGACCCGCTCCTCGAACAGCTCCTGGATGCTCCGACCCGTCACGCGCCGCACCACCTCGCCGGTGAGCGCGCCGATCACCCACGCGTGGTAGCCGAAGGTCGTGCCCGGCCGCCAGTACGGCCGCTGGCCCGCGAGCCGGGCCGCGATCAGCCGGTCATCGGCCAGCTCCTCGAGGCTGAACCCGGCATCGGCGCCGACCACGCCGGCGCGGTGCGCGAGCAGCTCCCGCAGCGTGACGTGCTGCTTGCCCTCAGCCGCGAACTCCGGCCAGTAGTGGCTGACCCGCTCGTCGGGATCCAGCACGCCGTCCTGCACCAGCAGTGCCACCACGAGGTGCGCCGCCCCCTTCGTGGAGGAGAATACCCCGGTCAGCGTGTCGGCGGTGAAGTCGGGACCCGTCCACAGGTCCACGACCAGCTCGCCGCGCACGTAGGCGACCAGCTGGCCCGCGTAGTCCGCACGCTCCCCGGCGATGACGTTCGCGAACTCCTCGCGCACACCCTCGTACCCCGCCGCGACCGCGCCGTGCATGTGGTTCCCCTTCGGCACTTCCGTCAACGCCACCACCGGTCGTTCACCGGGACCGGTCAGCGCAGCATCCGCACGAACTCTCGCACGTCCGCGACAGCGCCGGGATCACCACGTGGAACGCGTCGGCGGGGTCGCCGCCGTGCGCGCCCGGGTCGGTGAGGGGCCCGATCACGTCCAAGAACTCCGCCGGGCGAATCTCCTCGGAGAACATCACGGCAAACCCTACGGCGCAGGCGGACGGTCCGATCCGCACTGGACGGTGCGGCTGACTAGAGCGCCGGCGGTGCGGTGGACACCGAGTCGGCGGCGCGCGCGTAGGCCCACCAGTTCTCCGGAGCGACTTCGACGATGCCGATGAAGATGTCCTGGCGGCGTACACCGGGCCTGCGGACGAGGTTGTCGGCGATCAGGCCGTAGAGCCTGTGCTTCTGCTCCGCCGGGCGGACGTTGAGGACGATCTGGACGAAGACGGACCCGGTGCCGCGCTCGATGCCGTAGAACACCGGGTCGTGCAGCATGTTCTCCGGCGCGAACTCGTGGATGAGCTCGAAACGGTCGTCGTGGGGGATGTTCAACGCATCGACCATCGCGTCGTGGACGCCGTCGGCGAGTGCCCGGCGGAACTCCGGTGTGGTTCCTCGGCGAAGCGAGATGTTGACGAGCGGCATCGTGGATCCTCATTCCCTCATGTGTCGTTGCCGCGTCGACGTTAGGGTGGCTAGCGTGGCGGATCTATGCGCAAATCGCCGCGATCATTGACCGAAGCTCCTGCAGAAACTCCGGTCGACGTGCTCAGCGACCTCCTCGACACGCTGCGGCTCGGCACCGTCGTGCACGGGCGGCTCGACCTCGAGGCGTCGTGGGGCATCCAGTTCCCCGACGACGACTCGGTGTACCTGATCGTCGTCGCACACGGCGACGCTCAGCTCGAGGTCGCGGGCGCGCGGGCAGCCCGCACCCTCGCTGTGGGCGACGTGGTGCTCCTGCCCCACGGGGGCGCCCACCAGCTGCGCGGCACCGAGGCCGGGCCGCTCACGCCGCTGCGTGATTTCCGGCGCTCCTCGACCGGTCAGGTGGACGGAACCGGCGGCGACGGTCCGCGGTCGACACTCATCGTGTGCGCGCTGCGGTTCCGCGCGGCTCCTCGGATGCTCTCGTTCCAGCACCTGGCCAGAGTCGTGCACATCGCAGGCGACGACCCGACCGCCGCTCCCGGCCTGGCCGCGACAGCGGCACTGCTGATCTCGGAGAGCGCCGCGGCGCGCCCCGGCGCCT
Organism: uncultured Actinomycetota bacterium; assembly: GCA_963727745.1. GTDB lineage: Bacteria > Actinomycetota > Actinomycetes > Mycobacteriales > Pseudonocardiaceae > Pseudonocardia. The sequence goes on along the minus strand of CAVSHL010000008.1, from coordinate 45,263 downwards.
TGGTCGTCATGAACCGCCTCGCCGACATCCTGGTGGTCGAAGCGATCCGCACCTTCCTCGCCGGCCGCGACTGCCCGGCGCACGGCCTGCGCGCCCTCGCCGACGCGCAGATCGGCGCTGCACTCGCTCACATCCACGACGACCCCGGCCGACCGTGGACCGTCGAGCAATTGGCCGCCACCGTCGCACTGTCCCGATCCGCCTTCGCGGCGCGCTTCACCGCGCTCGTCGGCACCTCGCCGGCCGACTACCTCGCCCGGTGGCGCATGACCAAGGCGGCGGAGCTGCTCCGCAGCGGCACTCTCGCGACGAGCCAGATCGCCGCCAGCAGCGGCTACCGCAGCGAGGCGTCCTTCATCCGTGCGTTCACCCGCCTCGAAGGCATCACTCCGGGCGCCTACCGGAAGAACGCGCGGCGATAGCCGCATCGGCGGGCGCGGGGGAGCGGAAGATCAAGGTGGCCGGCAGGCTGATCGGCCCGTGGTTGACGAAGCTGCCGCCGTAGGGCACCTCGTCGACGGGCACGGTCAGCTCGAACCCGCTCAGCCCGTCCAGCAGCACCTCGATGACGACGCGGCCCTCCAGGCGGGCCAGTGCCGACCCGATGCAGGAGTGCGCGCCCCTGCCGAACGCCAGGTGGGCGGCGGCGTTGGGGCGGTCCAGCTCGAGGTGCGGGCAGTTCGGCCAGGTGTTCTCGTCGCGGTTGGCCGACCCGTAGAGGACGAAGACGCGCGACCCCTCCGGGATCACCACGCCACCGACCTCGGCGTCGGCCATCGCCAGCCGGTAGAAGCCCTGGATCGGCGCCTCCAGGCGCAGTGATTCCTCGACGAAGCCCTGGATCAGCGAGGGGTCAGCGGCCAGCCGGTCGAACAGTCCAGGCTGGCGGGCCAGCAGCGCGATGCTGGAGGAGATGTGGTGGGTCGTGGTGATGTTGCCGGCGACGAGCAGTTCCACCACGAAGCTGATGCACTGGTGGCGGGTCAGCTCGTCGGCCCGTTCCGCGGCGGCGATCTGGGAGAGCACGCTGGTGTCGACCACGCCGTCCCACCGGTCGAGCACCCGGCCGATGTAGCCGGAGAACGCCTCCTGCACCTGCTCGCGCCGCACCGGGTCGCCGCCGTGGTTGCCCACCGAGCTGGTGATCTCCTCCGACCACTCGCGGAACCGGTCGACGTCCTCCGGCGGCACACCGAGCACCATGCTGATCACCCGAACCGGCAGCAGCGCGGCCAGGTCGCGGACGATGTCGACATCGGGGAGGTCGCGGAGCCGGTCGACCTGGTCCTGGGCCAGCCGGCGGATCTGCGGCTCCCACGCGGCGATCTTCGACGGGGTGAAGGCACGGTTGACGATCGACCGGCGCTTGGCGTGCTCGGGGTCGTCGGAGAGCAGCAGCAGCGGGGCCAGGCGCTGCGTGGGCTTGGCGGGATCGGCCGGCGGCAGGATCCGGCCCACGGTGTTCTGCGAGGAGAACGTGCGTCCGTCGCGGAGCACGCGGACGACGTCGTCGTACCGGGCTACCACGTAGGCGTCGATCTCCGACGCGTAGTGCACGCCGTGGCTGCGCAGCTCCTCGTAGGCGCCGGCGGGGCAGCGCAGGGCGTCCTGGTCGAGGGCGACCAACGGGGACAACGCGGACATGACACCTCCGGACGGTCGGCCGGAGCCGACGGGGAGAACGGGCGACGCCGACACCGGCGGATCGACCGGTCCGTGGGCACGCAAGCCGCGGGAACGGCGGCCCCGGACGGGGACCGTATCCCGGGGTATCCGCCTCAGCACAATATCTGCATCGACAATTCCGACATGTCGAACGAGCATGGCGCTCGGGACAAAATGATCGAGGACTGGCGCGAGAATTCTATATAGAAGAATTCTCGCGCTGACTTGTCCTCAGAGGCGAAGGAATTGCTACTGTTCGCCGTCAGGCGCAGTTGTGTCGTGCCGTGCGCGGCTGTGCCGACCGCCGGGCCCACGCCATGCCAACCCACACCGCGGCCGGCCCCGGTCGCCGCACCGGAAGGAGGTGGCCCGGCGTGATGCCCGCCCGTCGATCCCGGACGCCCAGCACCGGCCCCTTCACGACGGCCCGGGGGCTCCTCCCACTGATCGTGGTGTGCACGTTCCTGTTCGCCCTGCCGATCGTGATGCTCGGTATCGGCGCGTTCCGCAACGCGCCGCCCGGGATGCCGGCCCAGTGGTCGCTCGACGCGTTCACCCGCACGTACACCGACCCGGCGTCCTACGAGACGCTGAAGAACTCCGTGGTCCTCTCCGGCGGCGGAACGATCATGGCAACGGTCGTCTCGCTGGTGCTGGCCTTCGTCGTTTCCCGCACCACCACGCCGCTGCGCACGCTGGTCACGCCGGCGATGGTGCTGGTCGTCGCGCTACCGCCGCTGTTCTACGCGATCAGCTGGGGGATGCTCGGCAACCCGACCATCGGCCTGCTGAACACCACCTGGCGCGACCTCACCGGCAGCGCGGCCACACTCTTCGACGTCAACTCCTGGGCCGGGCTGCTGCTCGTCGCGACGGTCAAGGGTGCGGCGTTCAGCTACCTCCTGATCCTGGGTCCCTTCCGGGCGATCGACCGCAGCCTCGAGGAGGCCGCGCAGGTCGCCGGCGCCGGCCGGCTGCGCACGCTGCTCGGCATCGACCTGGTGGTGCTGGCCCCGGCCATCACCGGCGTGGTCATCCTCAACTTCGTCATCGGCCTGGAGTCCTTCGACGCGCCGCTGTTCCTCGGCACGCCCGCGGGCATCGACGTCTTCTCGACCCAGATCTACGGCTACATCACCAACAGCACCCCCGCCGACTACGGCGGCGCGAGCGCGCTGTCGCTGCTGCTCGTCGGGCTGGTCATGGCCCTGGTGGCGATCCAGTGGAAGGTGTTGGGCCGCCGGAAGTACACGACGGTGTCGGGCAGGAGCTACCGCACCGAGGCGTGGGACATCGGCGCCTGGACGTGGCTCGGGACGGCGTTCATCCTCGCCTACCTGCTGGCCGCGATCGTGTTGCCGCTGCTCCAGCTGGTGCTCGGCAGCCTCCAGCCGTTCTTCGGCGGCAAGGGGGTCTACTCGCTGCGCAACTACGCGACCCTGTTCAAGGACCCCGCCACGGTCACCGCGCTGCAGACCACCCTGACGGTGGCGCTGGTGGGTGGGCTCATCGCCATGGCGCTGGCACTGCTGATCGTCTACGCCATCGCGCACAACGAGTCGCGCTGGCGGCGGGTGCTGGACCTGCTCACCTGGCTCCCGTGGGCCGTACCCGGTGTCGTGCTGAGCCTGGGGATCGCGTGGACCTACGTGAGCATCCCGGGTCTGCGCAACCTGTACGGCTCGATCATCGTGGTGATGACCGGCCTCGTCGTGGCCGCGATCCCGATCGCCACCCGCTCGGTCCAGCCCGCGGTCGGCCAGATCACCCGCGAGCTGGAGGAGGCGTCCCGGGTCAGCGGAGCGCCGCCGATGCGGATGTTCGCCGGCATCGTCCTGCCGCTGATCATGCCCAGCTTCCTGGCTGGTTGGTTCGTGGTGGCGATCGTCATCTCGGGCAACCTCGCGATCCCGATCCTGCTGTCCTCGGCGCAGAACCCGACCGTGCCGCTGCTGGTCTACGAGCTCTACACCCAGGGGCAGACCGCCCGGGCGGCCGCCCTCTTCGTGATCGTGCTGGGTGCGCTGCTGATCGGGCTGATCGTGATGGGCGGCCTGTCGGTGCTGTTGCGGCGCCGGTTCAACCCCAAGCCCGCCGGTCGCGACGAAGCCCTGCCGGACGACCCGGGCAACGCGCCGCTGCACCACGAGGCGGAGCACCCCGAACCGGTGTCCAGCCGGTGACCTGACCCGTTGGACGAGTGGACACTACGAAGGAGTAGGACCATGCGAAGGAAGTTCGCGCCGGCGGGGGTCGTCTTCTGCGCGCTCGTGCTCGCACTGAGCGCGTGCGGCGGCAGCACCGGCAGTGATGCCCCGCCCGTCAACTCGGCGGGCGAGGGGAAGGTCACCTCGGAGGACGCCGCGCTGCTCGGCGGCGACAAGGCCGTCGCCGCGATGCAGGAGCTGTACCAGGCCGCCAAGGCCGCCGGAGAAACGACCGTCACCGTCTACGGCCCCGGTGAGAACGACAAGGGTCCGCTGTACGAGGTGTTCGCCAAGCGGTTCCCGGGCATGAGCGTCACCGGTACCTACCTGGTCGGGCCGGAGTTCGCCGCCAAGATCCAGGCGGAGTTCGCCAGCGGCCAGCACGTGGCCGACCTGGTACAAGGCGGCGATACGTCCGTGGCGCCCTTCATCGACCAGTTCGCGCAGTTCACCCCGGCGACGGCCGAGAAGCTCGATCCCGGCTTCCGCGACACCGCCGGCCTGCGGATCGCGCCCACCGGGAGCCTGTTCGGCTACCTCTACAACACCAACCTCATGACCAAGGAGCAGGCGCCCGCGGGCTGGAAGGACCTGACGAACCCCGCCCTCAAGGGCCGCATGACCGCCGATCAGCCGACGAAGAACGGCGGCGCCTTCGGCACGGTGTCGCACCTGCTGTGGGACGGGCGCTACGACGAGACCTACATGCGCGCGCTCGCCGCACAGGACATCGCGTACCAGTCGACCGCCCCCGTGGCCGGAGCCGCGGTGGCCACCGGCCAGTTCGCCCTGGACCCCTTCTACCCGTACAGCTTCTACCTGCGTGACAAGGAGCAGGGCGCGCCGGTCGCCTTCGTCTTCCCGACCGAGGGCGGAGCGCACATCTCGCCGCACTACCTGGGCATCCTGAAGAGCGCCAAGAACCAGAACCTCGCCAAGCTGCTGACCACGTGGCTGTTCACCCCCGAAGCCCAGAAGGCTGCCGCGGACGTGGGCTACTACCCGCTGATGCCCGACAGCCCGGCACCGGCCGGCTACCCGTCGGTGAACAAGCTCGACCTGCTCAAGCACTTCCCCCTCGACAAGGTCGTGACGATCTCTGCGCAGAACCTGGCCACGTCCAAGCGGGCCTTCGGCGGCGGCTGACCACTACCCGCTCAGCACCGCACCAGCCAGCACCGGGAGAACCATGAAGATCGACGTCCATGGACACGTCAGCGCCCCCGAGTCGCTGTACGCCTACAAGGCCAACCTGCTCGCCCACCGGGGCGCCCACGGCCGGGGGACGGCCGGGGTCACCGACGAGACCCTGCGCGCGGCGCTGACCGCACCGAACAAGAGCTTCGGCGGCATGTCGCACCTGCAGCACCTCGACGACGCCGGGGTCGATCTGCAGCTGATCTCGCCGCGGCCGTACCAGATGATGCACAGCGAGCAGGGCAAGCTCGTCCGGTGGTTCACCGCGGAGACCAACGACGTCATCGCGCGCACCGTCGAGCTGGAGCCCGACCGGTTCCGCGGCGTCGCCGGCCTGCCGCAGAGCATGGAGCTGACCCCGGCCGACTGGGTCGCCGAGCTGCGCCGGTGCGTGACCGAGCTCGGGTTCGTCGGTGCGCTGCTCAACCCCGACCCCCACGAGGGCGCTGCTGCGCCGCCGGCGCTGGGTGAGCGCTTCTGGTACCCGGTGTGGGAGGCGCTGTGCGAGCTCGACGTCCCCGCGTTGATCCACTCCGCCGGCTGCCGCCCGCCGGCGCGGGAGACCTACTCGCTGCACTTCATCCAGGAGGAGACCCTCGCGGTGGCCGGGCTGCTGTCGAGCCGGGTCTTCGACGACTTCCCCGACCTGAAGATCATCGTGTCGCACGGTGGCGGAGCCATCCCGTACCAGCGTGGCCGCTTCCTCCCCGGTGCCCTCCGCAACGGCACGACGTACGAGGAACAGATGCGCAAGCTCTACTACGACACCTGCCTCTACACGCAGGACTCCATCGAGCTGCTGATCAAGGCCGTCGGCGTCGACCGGTGTCTGTTCGGCACCGAGAAGCCGGGCACCGGCTCCATGCGGGACCCGGCGACCGGGCGCTGGATCGACGACATCCACCTGCTCATCGAGGACATCGAGTGGCTCGACGACGGCCGGCGCAAGCAGCTGTTCGAGTCCAACGCCCGCGAGCTGTTCCGCCTCTAGTGGGACGGAGAGAGCACTGATGGCGCAGATCGCCCTCGGCATCGGCACCTCCCACGCGCCGCAGCTGTCGACGCCTCCCGAGGAATGGGGCCGGCGGGCGCAGGCCGACCGGCGCAACCCGGCCCTGGCCTATCGCGGTGGCGACCACTCCTTCGAGGAGCTCAACGGGCTGCGCGACGCGGCGTTCGCCGGCGAGCTGGAGCTCGAGCTGCAACGGGAACGCCACACCCGAGCCCGGGCGGCGATCGACGAGCTGGGGCGGATCGTCCGCGACTCCGGCGTCGACGTACTGGTGGTGGTCAGCAGCGACCACAAGGAGATCTTCACCGACGAGCTGCTGCCCGCGTTCGCCGTCTACTGGGGCGAGATCGTGGCGCACGAGCCGTTCACCCAGGAGCACCTGGACGCGATGCCGCCGGGGCTGGCGATCGCCGAGGTCGCGAACGTGCCGGCGCAGAGCCGCACGCGGCCGTGTCACAGCGAGCTGGCGCTGCACCTCATCGCGGCGACCGGGGAGGCGGGTTTCGACGCCGGCGCTTCCAAGGAGCTGCCCGCCGGGAAGTACGGCAACCACGGCATCCCGCACGGCTGGGGGTTCGTCCTCCAGCAGGTGCTCGGTGGCGAGTCCGACCTGCCGATCGTGCCGGTGTTCGTGAACACCTTCTGGCAGCCCAACCCGCCGTCCGCCCGCCGCTGCTACGAGTTCGGCGTCGCACTCGGGGACGCGATCCGCAGCTTCCCGGCCGACCTGCGGGTCGGGGTGGTCGCCTCCGGGGGTCTCAGCCACTTCGTCATCGACGAGGAGCTCGACCGCAGGTTCCTCGGGGCGCTGGTGGGCGCCGATGCCGACTTCCTCTCCGGGCTGCCCGCGGACCTGCTGCGCTCGGGCACCTCGGAGCTGCGCAACTGGATCGTGGTCGGCGGAGCGGTCGTCGGCAGCCCGCTGGCCGCACAGGTCGTGGACTACGTCCCGTGCTACCGGTCGGAGGCCGGCACCGGCTGCGGGATGGGCTTCGTGGCCTGGCAGGACGCCGCCGGGCACGAGATCGACAAGACGGAGGTGCGGGCATGAGCCATCAGCGAGCTTGCGAGCGAATCATGGGCACAGCGCCTCGCGCAGCGCCGACCGAGCGCGAGCGAGGGAGTGCGATGAGCGGAGTCACGATCGCCGGGCTGGTCAAGGAGTTCGACGGCACGACCGCCGTCGAGCACCTCGACCTCGACATCGTGCCGGGCGAGTTCGTCACCCTGCTGGGGCCCAGCGGCTGCGGCAAGACGACCACGCTGCGCTGCCTGGCCGGGCTGGAGGTGCCCACCCGCGGGGAGATCAGCATCGCCGACCGGGTCGTCTACTCCGCCGGGAGCGGCACGTTCGTGCCGCCGGACAAGCGCGACATCGGCATGGTCTTCCAGAGCTACGGGCTGTGGCCGCACATGACCGTCGCCGGCAACGTCGGCTATCCGCTGAAGCTGGCCAAGGTGGCCAAGGTAGAGGCCCGCAAGCAGGTCGTCGACATGCTGGACCGGGTCGGCCTGGCCGAGCGGATCGACGAGATGGCGACGTCGCTGTCGGGCGGGCAGCAGCAGCGTGTGGCGTTGGCCCGCGCGATGGTCAACCGGCCCGCGCTGCTGCTGTTCGACGAGCCGCTGTCCAACCTCGACGCGAAGCTCCGGCTGTCGATGCGGGCCCAGATCCGCAGCCTGCACGACACCCTGGGCACCACCTCGGTGTACGTCACCCATGATCAGGAGGAGGCCATCGCGCTGGCCGATCGGGTCGTGGTGATGAACGCCGGGCGGATCGAGCAGGTCGGCACCCCGCGGGAGCTCTACCGGCACCCGAGCAGCGCGTTCGTGGCCGACTTCATGGGCTTCCAGAACATCCTGCAGGGCACCGTCGGAGACGTGCTGGCGGGCGGTTACGTCGTCGGGGTCACCGGCACGAACGCCGCGGTCCACGTCGCCGGCACGGCGCCCGGACCCGTCGGCACGCCCGTCGCCGCGGCCTTCCGCGCCTCGCACGTCTGCGTGAACGACGAGCGGTCGGCCGACGCCGGCCGGCTCACCGGCCGGGTCCGGTCCTCCACGTACCTGGGCAGCCACATGCGGGTGCTGGTCGACGTGGGAGGTGCGGTGGTCCACGCCCAGGTCGACGAGGGCGAGCTCCACCGCTTCGGCCCCGACGACCTCTCGCGGGGAGCCGAGGTCACCCTCAGCGTCGCCGCCGCCCAGGTCGTCGGGCTGCCCGGCGACGGCCCGGCCGCGACGCGCGCATCCGACGAGAACGAGCTCGCGGTGATCACATGAGTCCGTCGAGCGGCCCGACACCCGCCGCGCTCGACCGGCTGCGCGCGCTGGACACCTGCGCGGTCTCCGACGCACTGGACACCCTCGGCCTGAACGGGGCGACCACCGGCATCGGGCCGCTGTGGCCGTCGCCCGCACCGATCGCCGGCCGGGTGCGGACCGTCCTCGCCGGCCCAGCCGAGCCCGGCCGGCCGGCGCAGCACATCGCCGCCGCGGCCATCGAGGCCGCCGATGCCGGTGACGTGCTGGTCATCGCGAACTCCGGCCGGGTGGACGTCTCCACCTGGGGCGGGATCCTCACCCAGGCCGCCCGTCTGCGCGGCATCGGCGGCGTGGTCCTCGACGGCGCCTGCCGCGACATCGCCGAGAGCGAGGAGCACGGCTTCCCGGTCTTCGGCCGCGCCGTGGTGCCGGTGAGCGCACGCGGCCGGATCGTTCAGCTGGCCATGGAGGAGCCGATCCAGGTCGCTGGCACGACGGTGCACCCCGGCGACGCCGTCCTGGCCGACCGCAACGGCGTGGTGTTCGTGCCGGCCGCCGAACTGGACCGGGTGCTCGGTCTGGCCGAGCGCATCGTGGCGCGGGAGACCGCCATGGCCGCGGCGGTGAACGGCGGGCAGCCGGTCACCGAGGTCATGCACGACAGCAGGTTCCCGACGGTGGAGGAGGCCACCCCATGACTCCGCGCCCCGAGCCGCACCCGCTCGCCCGGTTCTCCGCCGCCACGGTGTCCGATGCCCTGGACCGGCTCGGCCGGCCCGGGTCGATGCTGGGCATCGCACCGCTGTTCGACGGCGCCCGGCTGTGCGGCCGCGCGTTCACCGTCCGGTACGTCCCCGCCGGATCCCCGCCCGGCACCGTCGGGGACTACCTCGACGACGTCGCTCCCGGCCAGATCGTGGTGCTCGACAACGGCGGCCGCACCGACTGCACCGTCTGGGGCGACATCCTCACCGCGACGGCCGACGCCCGCGGGATCGGCGGCACGGTGATCGACGGCGTCTGCCGCGACGTGCAGCGGGCACTGGACGTCGGGTACCCGATCTACAGCAGGGGCCGGTTCATGCGCACCGGCAAGGACCGGGTCGAGGTCTCCGACGTCGGCCGGCCGGTGAGCATCGGCGGGGTCGACGTCGCCGCGGGCGACCTGCTGCTCGGTGACGCCGACGGCGTGGTCGCCGTTCCGCCGGCGGCGGAGGAGCAGGTGCTGGAGATCTGCACCGCCATCGAGGCCCGGGAGGCCGCGATCGTCGCCGACGTCCTGGCCGGCTCCAGCCTGACCGCGGCTCGCGCCAGGCACGGGTACCACCTGCTGCAGCGGCACGACGCATGAGCGGCCCGGCCCTGACCGCGGAGCTGAGGGCCGAGCTGCTCGGCCTGGGCAGCGCCACGGTCTACGAGGCCTCCGGCCTGGACTGCTACCTGCCGGCCACCCTGCGCCCGGTCTGGGCCGGGGCGCAGGTGGTCGGCACGGCGCTGCCGGTGCGCGCGGCGGCCGGCGACAACCTGCCTCTGCACCTGGCTCTGGAGGAGGCCGCCGACGGCGAAGTGCTGGTCGTGGACGCCGGTGCCGCACCGCACGGCTACTGGGGCGAGGTGCTCACCGTCGCCGCCCGGCAGCGCGGCGTGCTGGGGCTGGTCATCGACGGCGGCGTCCGCGACACCGCCCAGCTCGAACGGCTCGGCTTCCCGGTCTGGAGCAGCTGGGTCGCGCTGCGGGGTACCCGCAAGGACGACGCCGGCACGGTCGGCGCGCAGCTGACCCTCGGCGGCGCCCCGGTGTCGCGCGGCGACCTCGTGGTCGGCGACGCGGACGGCGTGGTCGTGGTGCCGGCCGACCGCGTGCCCGACGTGCTGACCGCTGCCCGCGAACGGGCGGCCAAGGAAGCCGGATACCTCGACCGGCTGAGGGCCGGCGAGACCACCATGGCGATCTACGGGTTCCGCCGGCCGGCCCCGTAGTACGACATCGCACCAAGGAGCCCCATGGACTACCCCGAACTGTCGTTGCTGATCGACGGCCGCTGGGTCGGTCGCGGCGATCGCGACGTGCGCCCCGTCGTCGACCCGGCAACCGGGCGGGTCGTCGGTGAGCTGCCGGTCGCGACGACCGCGGACCTGGACGAAGCCTGCGAGGCGGCCGGCCGCGCGTTCACCACCTGGCGGGAGACCCCCGCGTTCAACCGGTACGGCGTCCTCCGGCGGGCGGCCGAGCTCCTGCGCGAGCGGGCCGCCGAGATCGGCCGGGTGACCACCATCGAGCAGGGCAAGCCGGTCGCCGAGGCCACCATGGAGGTGTTCGGCGCCGCCGACATCCTCGACTGGTTCGCCGAGGAGGGACGCCGGGTCTACGGCCGGATCGTGCCGTCCCGCCGACCGGGCGTGCGGCAGCTGGTGCTGCGGCAGCCGGTCGGCCCGACCGCGGCCTTCACGCCGTGGAACTTCCCGATCACCATCCCGGCGCGCAAGATCGGCGGTGCGCTGGCCGCCGGCTGCACCATGGTCATCAAGCCGGCCGAGGAGACGCCGGCGACCGGCCTGGCACTGGCCAGGGCACTGGTGGACGCCGGCCTTCCGCCGGGTGTGCTGTCGGTCGTCTTCGGCGATCCGGCGACGGTGTCGACGCACCTGATCCGCTCGCCGCACATCCGCAAGGCGACGTTCACCGGGTCCACTGCCGTCGGCCGGCAGATCGCCGCGCTGGCGGCCGAGGGCGTCAAGCGGGTCACCCTGGAGCTGGGCGGGCACGCGCCGGTGCTGGTGTTCGACGACGCCGACCTGGACAAGGCGGCGCAGCTGGCCGTCGGCGCGAAGTTCCGCAACGCGGGTCAGATCTGCATCGCCCCCACCCGGTTCCTGGTCCAGGAGGGCGTGCTCGACGAGTTCACGCAGCGCTTCGCCAAGGCCATCGAGGGCGTGCGGGTCGGCAACGGCCTGGACCCGGAGACCACGATGGGCCCGCTCGCCCACGACCGGCGCCCGCCCGCGATGGCAGCTCTGGTCGACGACGCCGTTGCCCGCGGAGCCGAGGTGCTCGCCGGGGGAGGGGCCGTCGAGGGCGATGGCTACTTCTGGGAGCCGACGCTCCTGTCCGGGCTGGACCCCCGGTCGCGGGTGATGACCGAGGAGCCGTTCGGACCGCTGGCACTCGCCACCCCGTTCACCGACCTGGCGGACGGGCTGGCGGCGGCCAACGCGCTGCCCTACGGGCTGGCGTCCTACGCCTTCACCGCCGACCGGTCGACCGCCCACGCCGTCTCGGAAGGGATCGAGGCCGGCATGCTGGCGATCAACCACTTCACGCTCTCCCTGCCCGAGACACCCTTCGGTGGGGTCAAGGACAGCGGCTACGGCTCCGAGGGCGGCACCGAGGGCATCGAGGACTACCTGTTCTCCAAGCTGGTGAGCGAGGCCTGACCCGGGCCGTCCCGGCTACCCGATGTACAGGGCCGCGTCCAGCACGAGCGGCCTGCCCTGCGCGGTGATCGCGACCGGATTGAGCTCGATCCCTGTTGGCCATGGCCGTGGGCAGCAGGATCCCGTCGCCGGCGGGCACGACGGTGTCGCCGATCGGGATGTCGGCGGTGGCGAGCCGGATCGTGGCGAGGTCGGCGATCGACAGGTAGCGCAGCAGCTCCTCGACCGCGGACGGGACGAGCTCCGGCTCGGTGAGCATCGCGTCGAGCTGATCGGGGTGCTGGAGCAGGCCGGCCCTCGACTCGGAAACGCTCGCGCACGTCCTGCTCGGCTGCCTGCACAGCGACCTGATCGCCTTCATGATCAGATCCGGCGACCTCGGAAGGCTCAGCGCTGCCCTGCACGAGATCGTGTCAGCGGTGCTCGGTGGTCCGCGTGGCCGTCCTGGATCGGCCGGCTCGCCGACGGCGCCGTAGCCCGGCTCCCAACCCCCGTGCGTGGTCCCGACGTCGATCCCTGCGGGCTACCCGAGGTGCAGTGCTGCATCCAGCACGAGCGGCCTGCCCTGCGCGGTGATGGCGACGGGATTGAGCTCGATCGCCCGCAGCTCCGGTCCGAGGTCGAGCGCCGCCTGCGCCAGGGTCAGGACGAGCTGGTTCAGCGCTTCCTGGTCGACGGAGGGCCTGCCTCGAGCGCCTCGGAGCAGGGCACTGCCGTGCAGCTCGTCCACCATCTCGACGACGTCCTGCTCGTCGACCGGAAGTGCCCGCAGCTCGACGTCCTGGAAGATCTCCGTCCAGATGCCGCCGATGCCCAGGACGAGGACCAGCCCGAACGTCGGGTCCCGGTGGATCCCGACGATGAGCTCGGCGCTCGCGTCGATCAGGGGCGCCACCGTGACGCCGTCGATGACCGCGGCCGGGGCGGCCCGCCGGGCCGATCCGGTCACCTCCTCGAAAGCAGCCGACACGGCGTCCGAGTCGCGGAGATCCAGCGCAACGCCGCCCACCTCGGTCTTGTGCGCGATGTCGGGTGAGCTCACCTTGACCACGACCGGGAAGCCCATCTCGCGCGCCGCCGTCGCAGCCTCCGCTGCCGTGGTGGCCAGCCGCTGTCGCACCGTCGGGATGCCGCGCTCCGCCAGCCACGACATGATCTCGAACTCCGTCGTGAGGGCACCGTCGACGAGGTCGCCTGCCGATACCGGTGTGTGGGCCGGTCTGAGCCGCGACCGGCCGAACCGCGTGAGCCGCTCCAGCGCTTCGACCGCCTTGCCCGGGGACGCGAACACCGGGATCCCGCCATCGCGCTGGCGGCGCCGCTGCGCAGCACCCTCCTCGCCACCCATCAGGAAGGAGATGATCGGCTTGTCCGCGGACGCGGCGATGCCGACGAGCCGATCCGCGAGCGCCAGGCCGTACTCGCCCGCTCCGCTGGGCGTGCCCACGATGACGGCGTCGAGGTCCGGTTCGGTGAGCGCGATGGACAGGATGTCCGTCATGGCGAATCTGCGTTCGGCCGACTGCGCCGTCAGGTCGAGCGGATTGTGCACATGACCCGAGGAGAAGGTGGGCAGGTACGTGCCGATGCGGTGCTGCGCAGGCTCGCTGAACGGGGGTAGTTCGAGTCCGAGCTCGTCGGCCCGGTCGGCGCAGATGACGGCCGCGCCACCCGAGCTGGTGATCACGGCGAAGCGCCGCCCGGCGGGGAACCTGCCGGGCAGCGCGGCGGCGATGGTCGGCCCGATCTCGTCCAGGTCGTCGACCTCCAGCACGCCGTGCTGGCGCATGAGGGCACGCAGCGTCGGATAGGAACCGGCCAGTGCGCCGGTGTGGGACCGTGCGACGGCGCTGCCGCTCTCCGTGCGGCCGAGCTTGAGCGCGACCAGCGGTTTGCCCAGCTCGCGCAGGCGGCGGCAGACGGCGAGGAACCGCCGGCCGTCCCTGACCTCCTCGAACACGGTCGCGATGACGCGGACCTCGTCCAGCTCGGCCAGGTACTCGATCAGGTCGGTGATGGTGAGGTCGGACTCGTTGCCGGTCGCGATCCCGTGGCCGAGCGGGAGGTCCAGGTCCAGGAGGTGATCGCAGAGGGAGGCCATGCCCGAGCCGCTCTGGGTGACCACCGCGACGCTCCCCGTCGAGGCGGTGGGTCGGCGCCCGGTCCACACGAAGCTCAGCGGCAGACTGCGCTGGTAGTCGTGCATCCCGATCGTGTTCGGGCCGACCAGCACCATGTCGTGCTTGCGCGCGATGCTCCTCAGCTCCTGCTGGGCCAGCTCGCCGGCCTGGCCGGCCTCGGCGAAACCTGCGCTGATGACGATCGCAGCCTTGGCGCCGCGCTCCCCGGCCGCCGCCAGCGCAGCGGGCACCGTCGATGCGGGGGTCAGGATCAGCACGACGTCCGGCGCCTCCGGGACCGCGCTGATGTCCGGGTAGCAGCGCAGGCCGCCGATCTCGTCGCGGTTGGGGTTGACCGGATGGATCGTGATGTCCGCGCCGCTGGCGAGGAGGTGCTTGATCGGCCGGCCCGAGAGCGAGTTCAGGTTGCTCGACGCCCCGATGACCGCGACGCTGCGCGGATGCAGCAGCGCGGACAGGTCACGCATCGCTTGCTCCGGGACGCGCGTAGGCGCCGAGGCCCGGTTTGAACGTCTTGTCGTCGAGGAACTGGGACATCCCGAGCCGGCTTCCGCCCTCGGTGTCCCGCGCCCGCAGCTGGCTCGCCTTCGCGCCCAGGTAGTCCCAGGCCTGCTCGTAGTTCATGTCCATCGAGTGCCGGTAGGCCTCCTTGGCGGTGCGCAGGACGTGCGGGTTCAAGCCGCGCAACCGCTGCGTCAGTTCCCCGACCCTGCCCATCAGCTCCGCGCGCGGGACGGACTCGTTGACGAGGCCGATCTCCTTGGCGCGGATCCCGTCGAAGGTCTCGCCGGTGATGATGTAGTACAGGGCCTGGCGATAGCCCATGGCCAGTGCGACATCGCGAGTGACCAGGCCGGCCGGGATGATCCCCCAGTTGACCTCGGAGAGCCCGAACTGCGCCTCGTCGGCCGCGATCGCGATGTCGCAGGAGATCAGTGGCTGGAACGCGCCGCCGAAGCACCATCCGCCGACCGCCGCGATGGTCACCTGCGGCATGAAGCGCAACTTCTTGTACTGCCACTGCCAGGCGGTGTTCCGGGCACGTTCGAACAGGATCGGATCGTGCCGGGTCTCGCGGAAGTACTCCTTGAGATCCATTCCGGCGCTGAACGATTCACCAGCACCCGTGAGGACGAGGACGTCGATGTCCGGATCGCTCTCGATCCGCGTGAGCACCTCGACCATCTCCGCGTTGAGCTGCGGGCTCATGGCATTGCGCTTCTCGGGGCGGTCGAGCGTCACCGTTGTCACGCGGTCCTCGGTCTCGACCTTGACGCACTCGTACGTGGACATCTCGCGACGTGACTCCTTCATCTGGTTCGTACGTGCTGCGCCGTCAGCGCGGGAGCCCCATCCCACGGGCAACGATGTTGCGCTGGATGTCGCCGGTGCCGCCCGCGATCACGCCCATGATCGACGCGCGCAGACCGTGTTCGAAGTGGCCGTTTCCCACGGCGCCCTCGACGCCCCACTCGTACAGCGCATCAGGACCGAGCAGCGCGACGGCGGTCGCGCTGAGATCTTCCGCCAGTTCGGTGGCGGCGATCTTCGCCATCGATGCTTCGGTTCCCTTTCCCTTCCCGGTGGTGGTCGTGCGCACCGCCGTGTTCACCAGTGCCCGGGCGGCCTGGAGGCGGACCGCGATCCGCCCGATCTCGCGCCTGAGGTCGGCGCGTCGGCTCGGCGGCACCACCTCGGGGTTGCCGGCCACGAGCTCCACCAGCCGAACGAACGAGCGGTGCGCGCGCATCACGGTGCTGCCGATCAGCACCCGTTCCGCCGCGAGCGCCTCGGCCAGCGCGGTCCACCCCTCGTCGACCTCACCGATGAGCCGCTCGTCGGGCACGAACACGTCGTCCCAGTAGGTCGTCGCCGACACGTTGCCGGCCAGCGAGGTGTGCGGGCTGACGCTGATGCCCGGCGAGTCCGTGTCGACCAGGAAGAGGCTGACGCCGGCATGGCGGGCGGCGTGCGGATCGGTCCGTGCGGCCAGCACGACCCACCGCGCGTCCGGGAAGCACGTGCCCCACATCTTCTGCCCCCGGATCAGCCAGCCGCCGTCGACGCGCTCGGCCCGGGTCCGCAACGACGCGAGATCGGATCCGGCTTCCGGCTCGGAGTACCCGAGCGCGACGGACAGGTCTCCCGTGCGCACCCCGGCCAGTACGAGGTCGCGCAGCTCCGGGCTCCCCACCTCGATCACCATCGGCGCGATCGAGTTGATGCCCATCAGGATGTTGCCCAGCGGTGGTCCGGCGTAGGCGAGCGCCTCGGAGAACGCGACGACGTCCGCGACCGGCCAGCCGCCACCGCCGACCTCGCGCGGCCAACCGACCCCGATCCAGCCACGCTCGCGCAGGACGTCACGCGCCTCGTCGTCCCAGGTGCCGAGGTGCGCGGGCGGTCCGTCCGACCACGGTGCGAACGCTTCGAGCACCTCCTCGCGGATCGTCTCCGCAGACTGCCCCCGCACGTGGTCGGGGAGCGGGGTCCGCTGGTCGAGGAGCTGCTCCCCGACGCCGGGCCCGCGGTCGGCGACCGCAAGTGCCGCCAGGTCCGCGTGCGCCCGGCGGAACAGCCAGGGGGCCTCGTGCTCCTCGAAGTACCCGACCGCCGCGAGCGTGTGATGGCCGTCGAACTGCAGGGCCGCCAGCCGCTCGGTCACGAACTCCAGGTAGACCTCGGCGGCGAGCTCCCACGCGGGGTCGCCCGCCGCGCGGAGCTCGTGGGCATGATCGAGCAGCTCCTGCGCTGCGGTGAGTGCGATCTCGACGTTGACCAGGCGATGTGACACCGCCTGGAAGGATCCGATGGTTCGACCGAACTGCTGGCGTTGCGTGGCGTGCGCGAGCGCGAGCTCGTGCGTGCGTGCGACGGCGGCCGTTGCGCGAGCGGCGAGGCCGAGGCGGCGCAGGAGCACCAGGTGCGGGTGCTCGCCGAGCGACGCGGTCCATTCCGGCGCACCTGCCGGGGACACGCTGGACCAGCGGGGGATCGGGAGGCCGGGCAGTTCCGTGATCTCGGCGCCGCCCAGGTCGAACCACGCGAGCAACTCCGATGTCGAGTCGACGACGAGCAGGTGCGTCGCGGCGGGAGCCGCTTCGACGTGCCGCGCGAGCACTCTGCTCGTGCCCGAGCCGGGCAGTTCGGCCTCTGCGATCACCGGCCGGACGTTCCCTGACGCGACATCGGCCACGACGCCGGTGTCGCCGCGCGCCTGCAGCACGCCGGCGGCAAGAGCGACGTCGACGATCGGCAGCGGGCAGGCAAGGCGGCCCAACTCCTGCTGCACCACCATGGCCGCGTCGAACAGCGCCTGGTCGCCGAAGCCGGTCCAGTCCTGCCGCGCCGCCAGCTGCCACAGGCCGCCTAGATCACCCTGTGCCGCGCTCGTCGCGTCGGGCCACAGGCGCGCACACGTGATCCGTATCGAGTCGCGCAGTGCAGCGAGCTCCTCGGCGTCGGGTCGGGCAAGGACCCGGAGGGCCGTCGGCAGGCTCATTCACGGTCCTCCGCATGTCGGCAGGTGAGTGCCGAGAAACATAACAGGTGGCCGTCAGCTGACGCGATAACGTTTTACGTGAAAGGTTGACCGCTACTGCTGACGCAGCCTTCTGCGCTGGGCACCGGCGTCGCCAACATCGTGTGCGCGCGCTGGAAGAGTCGGCGTGCCTCCTCGCCCGGCCACCCGGCGGACTGCATCTCGACCGGCAGCTGCGGATCCGGCCGGACCAGGTGGCGGTAGTCGTGCACCAGCCGGATGCGCTCGACGAGCGCGCTCCGCTCGTCGGACGCCGCGCGCTCGTAGCTCGGCCAGCGGGCGCTGATCTTCTCGACGAAGCCTGCGTAGTCGGCGGCGAGTGCCTCCAGGTCCCAGCATCGCCCCGCCAGCACCCGGTCCTCGGCCAGCCCGGACGTGCGGGTGGTCAGCAGGGTCAACCGTGCCGACGGCAGCTTCGCCGCGGCGGCGGCGATGTCGTCGAGCCGAGGCCGGGCACAGATCCACGTGGCCGGCGCCAGCGGGCCGAAACCGTGCCACACCAGCTGCTTCCGTAGTTCGTCCCGCGTCTGACGGTCGCTCTCCGGCACCGTGTAGATCACCATCGACCACTCGCCACGCCAGGGCTCGGGCGCGGAACCGAAGATGCGCTTGCCGCCCTCCTCGAGGGCGCCCGCGCCGGTGGAGGTGAGGCGGTACACCGACTCCCGGCCTTCCCGGCGGACGACGAACCACCCGCGATCACGCAGGCGAGCCAGCGTGACGCGCATCGTCGGCCCGGGCACACCCAGCTCCTCGCCCAGCCCGACGAGCGCTTTGAGCCGGAGCTCCCGACACCCTCTGCGGTTGAAGTCGCCGAGCACGTCGACGACCAGGGCGCCCGGACGGGCATCCCCTCCGCCTTCGTCCACGATGCTCACTCTAGGGCCGAGTCAGACACCGTCTCAGGCCAAGCCGAGCTGTCGGGCGCGGTGGCGCGCCGGGGCCGGGTCGAACGGGGCACGATGCCACGTCGCAGTCGACTCGTCGAGGTCGAGCAGCAGCCAGGGTGCGCCCTCGGCTGCTTGTTCATCGAGACCGTTCCACCAGCGCAGCTGCGACGGGCGGGGCGCACCGACTGCGCCGGGGTTGAGGAGCCACTTGCCCTCGGAGATGTCGAGGGCGACGCCGGTCACGACGGTGACGCGCCGGGCCCCGCCACCGGCTGTCGCCTGCCAGGCGTCGGGGATGTGTGTGTGCCCCACGAGCCCGAGGGGCGCCTTCTGGGCAGCGAGGCAGGCGCCGGCGTTGCGCGTGCCGACGAACTCCCACACCGGATTGCGTGGGCTGCCGTGCCAGGCCTGGACGCCGTCGCGTCGGGCGGCTGGTTTGCGCGAGCGCAGCCAGGCCATGTCGTCGCTGCTCAGTCGCTCGCGCGCGAGCGCGTTCGAGCGCTCGGCGACGGGGCCCAGCCGCGACGGCTCGACCGAGCCGGTGACTCCGTAGTCGTGGTTGCCGGCGAGCGCGATCGAGCACCGCTCCCGTGTCGCGGCGACCGTTCTCTCCGGGTCGGGGCCACCCCCCAGCGTGTCCCCCAGCGACCACATCTGCTCTGCTCCGCAGGCAACGGCTGAGGCGAGCACAGCATCGAGCGCGTCTCCGTGCGCATGCGCATCCGCGAACACGGCTACCAACATGACTGCAATCTAGTAGGCCGTCGCAGCTAAAACGCGGGCCCTGGCGACGCCCAGGCACGCACCTCGCCGCGTTGGCGGAGCTCGACATACAACCCGGTATGCCTGCGCTCCGCCGCCTTGCGATGCACGCACCTGGACGCCGCCCCGACCCACGTTTTAGCTGCGACGACCTACTAGAACGTCTGGACCAGAGGGTTCGATGACCGACCGGCGATCAGTCCTGTTCCGGCTCGGTGTCCCGCAGCCGCTTCCGTGAGGCGACGATCTCGTCCTCGGCGGCCTGTCGGCCGGCCCAGGCCGCCCCCTCGACGCTCTTGCCGGGCTCCAGCTCCTTGTAGATCTCGAAGAAGTGCTGGATCTCCTGCCGGTGGAACTCGGGCAGGTGGTAGACGTCGCGCAGGTGCTCCAGCCGCGGATCGTGGGTGGGCACGCACATCAGCTTGTCGTCGCCACCGGCCTCATCGGTCATGCGGAACATGCCGATCGTGCGGCAGAGCACCAACACCCCCGGGAAGAGCGGCTCCCCGACAGTGATCACCAGCGCGTCGAGCGGGTCGCCGTCCTCGCCCAGCGTGTCCTCGACGTACCCGTAGTCACCGGGGTAGTGGGTGGACGTGAACAGTGTGCGGTCGAGCCTGATCCGCCCGCTGACGTGGTCCACCTCGTACTTGTTGCGGCTGCCGCGGGGTATCTCGATCAGGACGTCGAACTCCATGCGGCCACCTCGATGTCGTTCTGGATCCCGCTCAACGGCGCTTGCCGACGGTGAGCAGCACGGCCGAGTCTTCCAGGGCATCGAGGGTGTGGCGGACGGCGGGCACGATGAGCAGGTCGCCGGCCGATCCCTCCCAGCTGTCGGCGCCTGCGCGCAGGCACACCCGCCCGTGCAGGACGTGCACGGTGGCGTCGCCGGGACTGTCGTGCTCGTCGAGGCCGTGGCCCGCGGCCAGCGCGATCAGGGTCTGGTGCAGGACGTGCTCGTGACCGCCGAACACGGTGTGCGCGCTGCGCCCGCTGGAGGCGGCCCTGGCCAGCTCCAGCTGCCCTCGGCCGAGAGCGGTCAACGAGGACTTCATCGACATGATGGCCTTCCGGTGGACGTCATCGACGGGGTCACCGGGGGCCGGGGCGACGAGGTCAGGGTAGCCCGCCGGCCCTTCCCCATACGGCCGCGCGCCGTCCGAGCGGGGCCGATGGGCTCTTCCTCGTGACGGACGGAAGTCGAACTGGTTCAGCGGCCGGGCAGCGCTGTCACCGATGGTGTTGAGCTGCCCGACCCGCCGCGCACCTCAGACGACGCGCACGTTCTGGGCCTGCGGGCCCTTCTGGCCCTGGCCGATCTCGAACTCGACGCGCTGGCCCTCTTCGAGGCTGCGGAACCCGCCGGCGTCGATCGCGGAGTAGTGGACGAACACGTCCGCGCCCCCGCCGTCGACGGCGATGAAGCCGAAGCCCTTCTCGCCGTTGAACCACTTCACGGTGCCCTGTGCCATGTCTGCTCCTCGCAGTCGCTGACCCTCCGCGTGGAGAGCCGCCCGAAACGGGTGCCGAGCTCACGGGTCCTGGTGACCCGGACGATGCTGTGGCGACCCTAGTCGTTCCTGCGGGCGTGAAAAGACACGAACACCGAACCGAACAATCTCGAACGCGACCGATCCTACGCCGCCGCCGTGGTGCGCAGGCGAGCGATCCGAGCGGTGGACGGCCAGCGGACGTCATGGGCCCAGCCCAGCTTCTCCAACGCCCAGATGACGCGAGCGGTCATGTCGAGCTGGCCGCGCTGTACGCCGTGGCGGGCGCACGTGGGGTCGGCGTGATGCAGGTTGTGCCACGACTCGCCCATGGACAGCACCGCGAGCGGCCAGAAGTTGGTGGCCTTGCCCTGCGCGGTGAAAGGACGCTCACCGAGCATGTGGCAGATCGAGTTGATCGACCAGGTCACGTGGTGCAGCAGGCCGACGCGGACGATCCCGGCCCAGAAGAACCCGGTGAGCGCACCCCACCAGGACATGGTGATCAGGCCGCCGAGGACAGCAGGGATGAGCAGGCTGATCGCGGTCCACAGCAGGAACAGTCGGCTGATCATGACAATGGCGCGATCGGCGAGCAGGTCAGGGGTGAAGCGGGCGGCGTTGGTGCGGTCGCGGCCGAACAGCCACCCCAGGTGTGCGTGGAACATCCCCTTGGTCAGGGCGGCCGGGGTGGTGCCGAACAACCACGGGGAGTGCGGGTCGCCCTCCTTGTCGGCGAAGGCGTGGTGGCGGCGGTGGTCCGCGACCCAGGTGATCACGTCGCCCTGCGCGGCCAGGCTGCCGATGATCGCGAGTGCGTTGCGCAGGCCGCGATCGGCCTTGAACGCGCGGTGGGTGAAGTAGCGATGGAAACCGACCGTCACCCCGAGACCGGACAGGAAGTAGAGCCCGACGGCGAGCCCGACGTCGAGCCATGTCAGACCCCAGCCCCAGGCCAGCGGCACGGTCGCGGCCAGTGCGATCGTCGGGACGAGGGTGAAGACGTAGACCAGTGCGCATTGCCCGCGCGGGCGTTGCCCGTCCAGCACGGGTTGCGGCTCGGGGCTCGGGGCGACCGCGGGAACGATCACGGCGGACTGGGCGCGGCGTAGCGCGACGGCCACCTCGTCGTGCGGTGTCGATGCGGTCATGGCGACGGACCTCTCCGGTGGACCTCGCGCTGGCAGGTCACCGGGGTCCGGAGCGACACGACAACGGTAGCCACGGCGCGCGGTGGTGTCGAACGGGACGCGCGGTCCGCCGTCCTCCGCCGAGCGTCACCGGTGCAGGTCGAAGATGCCGATGCAGCGGCGGCAGACGGGCACCGGCGACATGAGCTCGTGTGGGTGCATCCGCACTGCGGAATAGCTGCACGATCGTGTCCATTGGCAGGTGCCCAACGCCGGGGCTCGGGCGCCGGTCGAGCGCTGGACGGTGGTGATGCGGCGGATGGTGCACATCTCGGTGGTGCCGCGGTCGGTGTGGACGAGGAACCACCCGGCCGACTGCGCCTG
This sequence comes from uncultured Actinomycetota bacterium, assembly GCA_963727745.1. Taxonomy (GTDB): domain Bacteria; phylum Actinomycetota; class Actinomycetes; order Mycobacteriales; family Pseudonocardiaceae; genus Pseudonocardia. Next base: position 23,138 of record CAVSHL010000008.1, on the reverse strand, counting down.
GGCTGCGGGGGAGAGAAGATCGACAGTGCCGGGTTGGGTGTGGTCGAGCCAGACACGCAGATCGTGGACGACCTCGATCTGCAGCAGATGGAGGTGCGGGTGTCCGCCTTCTGCTGCGGCGATGGAGTGCGCCACGCCGAGGGTGGCTCCCCTCGCCACGTCGACCACGAACGCGCCGACCGCTGCCGCTTCCGGCAGCAGGTCGGGGTGCAGGTAACGACGTGAGCGCCGTCCCGAGCTGTGGCGCAGCCCGACCGACCAGCCTTCGTACTCGTCCCACACGGCGTCGACCGGTACGGGACGCGCAGGATCGACGCCGTCCTCGAGTGGTTGATCGTCTAGTGGGGTGCAGTCGAGATCGATCGAGCCGATCAGCCGGTCGGCCGGGTCGGTCCGCTGGAGTGCTCCGGTGATCACCCCACGGTCGTTGAGCTCCCGGACGACACCGGCGAGGTAATTGTCGAGGCGGTGGCCCAGTCTGCTGGGGTGATGGTCGCGTCCGGCGGAGGGCGGATCTGGCGGCACGACCGTCAGCGCCCGGGGCCGGGCGGGATCAGCGCTCGTCATGGCATCGCGTTGCGGGTCGTCCGCGCTCGACGACATGTGTCAACCGCCGCGAGGTGGTGCGGACGGCTTCGGTCGTGTTGGGCTGGGCGGTCGCCCGTTGCCGGTACACACGGTTCTGCACACCTCCGGCGCGATCGTCGAACGATCTGGCCGCCGGGGTCCGGGACGGGGGAACGAGTATGGGCTCATCAGGCCGACGCCGCCACCGGGGCCGATGTGGACCCGCGTTCGGCGGTGTGCAGCGGGTGCCGACGTCGTGGGCTTCGGCGACGACGGGGTGCGGTGGCGCCGGACCTGAGCTCCGCGCAGTAACGGGCTGGTGACCCGGTGCGAGCACCGCCGTGGGCGCGCACTCCGAGGGGGCACCTGTGGCATTCACGGCCGGCACGTACGGCAACTTCGTCGCCGGGGACTCCCCTGCCCGTGAGCGGCTGGTCCGCACGTACTCGGGTGCCGACGACCGGTTCGACGTGATCGTCGTGGGGTCCGGGATCGGCGGGGGAGTGCTGGCCGACGATCTCGCCGACCGCCGCGGCGACCTGCGGGTGCTGGTGGTCGAGGCGGGCTCGTTCGTCTGCCCCACCCACGTCTACAACCTCTGCCGGTTCCCGAACGCGGCGGTCGCGCGGCACTTCGGGTGCGACACGTTCTGGCAGCAGGGCGGCTCGGACACCGCGCACCACATCGGGGAGAAGCCGCAGCTGACCTTCGGCGGCCGATCGGTGTTCTGGTCCGGCCTCATCCCGGAGATCCAGGCCTGGGAGCTGCAGTTCCTGCCCCCGGCGGTGCGCGCCGACCTGGCGGGCGGGCTCCTCGGACGGGCGGGGGTGGTGATGAACCAGTCGCGCTCGCTGGGTGCCGCCGCGGCCGCCGTCGTCGACCGGCTGCGTGCGAGCCCGCTCGCAACCGACTTCGACATCGTGCAGACACCACGCGCCCTGCACCAGCCCTACCTTCAGCCCGACGGCGGGCTGGCACATGAGTTCGACGTCGAGCCGACCGGCGTGTTCAACACCGCCGAGCTGCTGACCGGCCAGTTGGGCCTGACCCCCGGCAGGAGCGACGACGGGCCCGGCCTGCACCTGCTGCTGAACGCCTTCGCCGAGGACGTGCGCGAGACCGGCGACCACGTCGAGGTGGAGGTCCGCGACACCCTCGGCGGCGGCACGCGGACCTTCCGGGCCGGACGCGTCGTCCTGTGCGGCGGCTCGATCGAGAGCCCCAAGCTGCTGCGGCGGTCGGGCCTGTACGCGAACCTCCCCGTTGCGGCGAGGGCGCTCGTCGGCCGCGGGCTGTCCGACCACCCGACCACGAACGCGATCGCCACATCCGTCACCGGGATCGACGACGTCGTGATCCCGCGCTCGGCCAACATGAAGATCATCTTCTACTCGCGTGGCCTGCGCGACGGCGGGCGGGTGCGTTGCCCGTTCAACGTCGAGATGAACATCAACCACGAGTGGTGGCACCTGCGTGACAACGACCCGACGGCAGCGGCCGCGCCCGCTCCGGGGCCGTGTCCCCTCGACATCAAGTTCAGCTTCGCCAACTGCCTCGACGACGACAACGCGATCCTGCTCGACGGCGCCGGCTACGTCCCGGAGATCCGGTTCGGGAACCTGAGCTGGACCGACCGACTCATCGGCGACCGGCTGCCGCGGACCGCGGGATGGGCCGCCACGGCGGACGACGACGAGCTGTGGGCGGTGCTGAACGACGTCACGCACCGGGTCCTGTCGCGGTTCCACCGCGACGGCGTCCCTGTGCGGCCCGACGGGGAACAGTGGTTCGGCCAGGGCAAGGGCTTCGGCTGGGGGACCGTGCACCACGCCGCCGGCAGCCTGCGCATGCCGGCCCGCCCCGCTCTCGACCAGCCGTTCGGCGACTCGGTCGTCGACGAGGACATGCGGGTTCTCGGCACGCAGCGCGTGCACGTCTGTGACATGTCGGTGATGCCGCTGGCGTCCTCGGCCAACCCGGTGCGCACCCTGGCGGCGCTGGCGCTGCGTCTGTCGGCGCACCTGGGCTGACCGGCCGACCGCCAGCCGATCAACAGTTGCGCCGTGCTGCCCGACAGGGTTGCGTCGGCCGTGACACTGTTCGGGTGCAGCCGAAGGCGAGGATCCAGGTCCTCGGGCAGTTCGACCTGAGTCTCGGTGGTGTGCGGGTGCCGCCGCTGGAGTCGGCGCGCGCCGAGTCGCTGCTCGCGTTCCTGGTGCTGCACCGGCAGGTGGCCGCGTCGCGGCAGCACCTGGCGTTCCTGTTGTGGCCGGACTCGACCGAGGCGCAGGCCCGCACCAATCTCCGGCACCTCCTGCACACCCTGCGTACTCGGCTCCCCGACGCGGACCGCTACCTCGAGGTCACCGCCCGCACCGTCGGCTGGCGCGCCGACGCCCCGTGCTGGCTCGACGTCTCCGCCTTCGAGGAGCTGCTCGACGTGGGCGGCGACGACACGGCGGTGGAGGTGGCGTTGCGCGATGCCCTCGCCCTGTACACCGGGGACCTGCTGGAGGGCTGCTACGACGACTGGTTGCTCGGCGAGCGGGAACGGCTGCGGCAACGGCAGCTCGACGCGCTCGAGAAGCTGGCGGCGGTGTGCGAGGCGCGCGGCGACCTGGATGACGCGGTCGGGTACGCCGAGCGGCTGCTGCGCAGCGACCCGTTGCGCGAGCACGCCCATCGGCAGCTGATGCGGTGCCACGCATTGCGCGGCGACCGGGCCCGTGCGGTGCGGACCTACCACGTCTGCTGTTCCACGCTGGAGCGCGAGCTGGGCGTGCAGCCCTCGCCCGAGACGGACGCGGCCTACCGGGAGCTGCTGCGTCAGCGGCCGGTGCCGGCACCGGCGGCGAGGGCCGGTGCGCCGCTGGTCGGGCGTGGCCCTGAGCAGGCGGAGCTCGCTGCTGCGTGGCGGTCCACCGACGCCGGGCAGGGTCGGCTGGTGGTGGTGAGCGGCGAGGCCGGGGTGGGGAAGTCCCGGCTGGTCGAGGAGTTCCGCGGGTGGTGCGCGCGCCGCGGAGCCGTCGTCGCCGAAACCCGTTGCTACCCCGCGGAGGGCTCACTCGCCTACGCCCCCGTCGTCAGCTGGCTGCGCTCGGCGGCGCTGAAGACGCGGCTGCCGCGCCTCGACGCGGCACGACTCGGCGAGCTCGCCCGGCTCCTGCCCGAGTTGCTCGACGACATGCCCGATCTCGCACTTCCCGGCCCGCTGCCCGAAGGCGATCAGCGGCGGCGGCTGTTCGACGCGGTCGCCGCGGTCGTGGTCGCCGGCGCGGAGCCGCTGCTCCTGGTCCTGGACGACCTGCAGCACGCCGACCGCGAGACCTGCCGGCTCCTGCACTACCTGCTGCGGGCGCAACCGGACGCGCGGCTGCTCGTCGTGGCGACACTGCGCCGTGCGGACGTCGAGGTCGCCCATCCGCTGCACGAGCTGCTCGCCGGAGTACGGGCCCGCGACCGGCTTGCGGAGATCGCTCTGCAGCGGCTGGACCACGCGGAGACCGCGGTGCTCGCCCACCGCGTCTCCGGCGCCCGCCTCTCCGAGGCGGACGTGCGGTACCTCTACGACGAGACCGAAGGCAACCCGCTGTTCGTCGTCGAGGCGCTGCGCGCGGGCTGGGCACCGGGCAGCTCGCTGAGCCCGCGCGTGCAGTCGGTGATCGAGGCTCGGCTGTCGCAGCTCAGCGCGCACGCCAGGGACCTGGTCGACGTGGCGGCGGTGATCGGGCGGGAGTTCAGCACGGACGTGCTGGCCGTGGCGGGCGATGCCGGCGAGGACACCCTGGTGGAGAGCCTGGATGAGCTGTGGCGCCGGCAGATCGTCCGCGAGCGCAGTGATGGCACCTCGGGCAGCAGCTACGACTTCAGCCACGACAAGATCCGCCAGGTCGCCTACGTCAACGTCGGTCCGGTGCGCCGACGCCGCCTGCACGCGCGGATCGCGGCAGCGCTGGAGCAGACCCATCCGAGCGACGCGGCCCAGGTGAGCGTGCAGATCGCCTGGCACCTCGACCGAGCCGGCGCCGTCGCGCCCGCGGTCGAGTGGTACCGGCGCGCCGCACGCGCAGCCCAGCTGTTGCACGCCCACGTCCAGGCCGTCGGATTGCTGAACCGGGGCCTGGAGCTGTTGCTCGGCCTACCGCAGTCGCCGGACCGGGACACCCGGGAGCTCGACATCCGGACGGAACTGCTGGCACCGCTCGTGTCGGTCGAGACCTACGCCTCGCCCGAGATGTCGGCGAACCAGCAGCGGGCGCTCGCTCTCGCACGGGGACTCGGGGTCGAGCCGGCGCCACCGCTGCTCCGCTCGCTGGCGGTGAGCGCGCTGACCCGGTCGGACTTCGTCGCGGCCATGGAGTTCGGTGAGCAGCTGCGCACGGCAGCCGACCGTGACGGCGATGACGTCCTCGTCGTCGAGGCCGCCTACGTCCTGGGCATCGCGGCGTTCTGGCAGGCCGATCTGGAGGTGGCGCGCCGGCAGTTCGAGTTCGCGGTCGAGCGGTACCGGGCGCAGGACCACCCGACCCACGTGATCCGCTACGCCCACGACCCGAAGGTGGTGTGCCAGAGCCGGCTGGCCAACACTCTCTGGTTCCTCGGATTGCCCGACGACGCCCGCGCGGCGCGGGCCGCAGCGCTCGACTGGGCCACCGAGATCGGCCACCGGTTCAGCCGGTCCATCGCGCTGACCTTCGCTGCGCAGCTCGCACTGGACATGGGCGACGAGCCGGAGCTCCGCGAGTACGTCGACGAGCTGCGGACCATCGGTCGCGAGACGGTGACCCAGCACATCGCGGCGGCCTTCACGGGCTACGTCGCCGTCCTCGACGGCGACATCGACGGCGGCATGGCCGCGATCCGCGATGCGGTCGAGCACACCCGTGACGGTGGGGGCGCACCCGGGCAGCACGCCGTCACGGTGCGGCTGCTGCTCGCGGCCCACGTCGCCGCGCACGACACCGTCGCCGCGCTCGCCGTCGCCGATCGGTTGCTCGCGATGGGTGGCACCGCGCAGCTCTGGGCGCCGGAGGCCCGCCGCGTGCTGACCGACCTCGCCGTGGGCGGCCGGTCCGGATCGGTGTAGCGGGGCGGCGCAGCGGGCGGTGCAGTGGAGGAACGCTCGTGGAACGGCCGGTGCCGCAGCCTGTGTCCGAGCAACCGGCTCGGAGGAGGATCCCATGACGGCGACCATGAGCGAGGACTTCCAGGGCGTGCTGCTGCGTCCCGGCGACGAGGGCTACGACGCGGCCCGATCGGTCTGGAACGGCGGGATCGACCGGCGTCCCGCCCTGATCGCACGCTGCCAGTCACCTGCCGACGTCGCCGCCGCGCTGGCGCACGCGCAGCGCGCCGGCCTGGAGATCGGGGTGCGCGGCGGCGGCCACAACTACGGCGGTGCCGCGGTGCCCGAGGGCGGTCTGATGATCGACCTGAGCAGGCTCGACCAGGTCAGTGTCGATCCTGGTACCCGGCGGGCGCGGTGCGGCGGCGGCGCGACCCAGGCCCAGCTCGACACCGCCGCCCAGGCACACGGCCTCGCGGTGACCGGCGGGACCATCAGCCACACCGGCGTCGGTGGCCTCACCCTGGGCGGCGGGATGGGATGGCTCACCTGCGCGTGCGGGCTCGCCGCCGACAACCTCGTGTCCGCCGAGGTCGTGCTGCCCGACGGGCGGTGCGTGCGGGCCACCGCCGACGAGCACCCCGACCTGCTGTGGGCGCTCAAGGGCGGCGGGGGCAACTTCGGTGTCGTCACCGAGTTCGAGTTCCAGCTGCACCCGGTCGGTCCGGTGGTGCACCTCGGGATGCTGTTCTGGGAGCTCGACCGGGCCGCGGCGGGGCTGCGCGCGGCACGGGACCTGGTCACCGGGCTGCCGCGCGATGCCGGCGCCATGATCGTCGCGATGAACGCTCCACCCGCGCCCTTCATCGCCGCGGAGCACCACTTCACCTTGGGCGTCGCACTGATGGTGGTCGGCTTCTCCTCGGCCGACGAGCACGCGGCCCTCGTGGCTCCGGCACGGGCGTCGTTGCCGCCGCTGTTCGAGTTCGTCACCGAGATCCCGTACCTCGCGCTGCAGCAGATGCTCGACGAGAGCGCGCCCTACGGGATCGTGCACGCCTACAACAAGTCGGTCTACCTCGACGACCTCACCGACGCGGCCATCGACGTGGTCGTGGAGCGGCTGCCGGGCAAGACCTCGCCGATGAGCCTGCTCCCGATCTTCCCGCTCGGCGGGGCGTTCGCCGACGTCGCCGAGGACGCGACCGCGTTCGGTGGCAGCCGTGCGGCCCGGTTCGTGGTCAACATGGACGCCATCGCCCTCGACCCGGCCACCATGGCGGCCGACCGGGAGTGGGTCAGGGCGCTGTGGGAGGCACTGCGCCCCCTCGCGGCCGGCTCCGGCAGCTACGTGAACTTCATGACCGACTACGAGGAGGATCGCGTGCGCGCCGCGTACGGCCCGGCGAAGTACGCGCGACTCGCCGCGATCAAGGCCGAGTACGACCCCGGCAACGTGCTGCACCGCAACGCGAACATCAGGCCGGACGGCCCGCGATGACGCCGGTACTGGTGATCGGGGCGACCGGCTGTGTCGGCGCGCACGTCGTGGACGAGCTGCTGGGCCGCGGAATGCGGGTGCGGGCGTTCGTCCGGGACCGGGTGCGGGCGGCCACCGTCCTCGACGGCCGGGTTGAGCCGGCCGACGGCGACGTCGGCGACCCGGCCTCGATCCGTGCCGCGCTCGACGGCGTCGAGCGCGTGTTCCTGTGCACCCCCAACCATCCGCAGCAGGTGGAGCACGAGACGAACGTGATCGACGCAGCGGCAGGGGCCGGCATCCGGCGCCTGGTCAAGATCGGTGCGAACGGCGCGCAGATCGGTTCCCCGGTCGCGTTCTGGGACGCGCACGGCCGCATCGAGGCGCACCTGCGGCAGTCGGGCGTGCCGGCCGTCGTCCTCCATCCCAGCAGCTACACGTCCAACCTGCTCGCCGCTGCACCCGCAATCGTGCATGGAGGGACGCTGTTCGCGCCGGCAGGTGGCGCGAAGGTCGCGCTGATCGACCCGCGGGACGTCGCAGCGGTGGCCGCTGTGGCGCTCACCGCGGACGGGCACGACGGGCGGACATACACGCTGACCGGACCTCAGGCAGTCACCTACCACGACGTTGCCCACCAGCTCTCCGCCGTGACGGGACGGCAGGTGGCGTACGTCGACGTCCCGGACGAGGCCGCCCGCGAGGGCATGCTCCGGGCAGGCGTTCCCGGCTGGATGGCCGAGCAGCTGGTGGCACTGTGGGGTGAGCTGCGCCGCGGCGCCGCAGACACGACCACCGATGTGGTGCGGGTGCTCACCGGCCGGGAGCCGCGGACCGTGAGCCAGTTCCTCCGCGACCATGCGGCGGCCTTCCGGCCGTGACACTCGCTGGGACGACCTGTCAGCCGAGGTGCTGGCGGAACGCGGCGAGGAGGGTGTCCTGGGCCTCGGTCGAGAGCGACTCGACGGGCACGCTGCCCAGGGCGGCGATGGTCGCGCGCATCTGGTCGAGGTGGGTCCGGCACGGCGCGCAGATCCGCAGGTGCTCCTCGACGGCGGCGACCTCGTCCGGGGGCAGAGCGCAGCTCGCACACCTCCTCGCTGGGGAGCCCGTGCACGTCGCGGACCTCGACGACGGTGCGCTGGCGTTCGGGCAGCTCGGCGAGGGCGGTGGCGAGCGTCTCCCGGAACTCGGCCGCGAGAACCAGCGGTTCGGGGTCCCACGCGACGGGTGCGGCGCCGTCGCGCCAGTGCCGTGCTGTTCGGCGTGTTCGACGTCCTTGTCGGCACCTCCGTCGCCGACCTCCCGCTGCACGCCCGCACCGAACTGCGGCCCGCGGTCACGGCACCGTGACTCCCCGCCCGCTCACCACCGCATCCGTCAGGGTCTTGGTGAACTGGGCGGGATCGCGGCCGGCTCGGTAGGTCGCGACGGCGTCGTAGAATCCCTGCTGGAAAGCAGGGCTCATCGCCTCGCCGTGCACGATCGAGAGCAGGAACGTCTGCTCGCGCAACGCCTTCGCGGCGCTCTGCTGGTACGGCGACAGACCGGAGACGTCCACGTCGGTGCGGACGGGCACCGAGCCCTTGATCCGGTTGAACGCGGTCGTCGCCTCCTTCGAGCCGACGACCTGGAGGAAGTCGACGCCGTTGCGGGCGTCGACGGCGCCGCTCCCGACGGCGAAGGCATCGACGATCGCGAGGTAGGCACCGTCGGTGCCGGGGAACGGGACGGCGCCGATGGTCTGCTCGGTGGCGCGGTCGGCGATCAGCTCGCCGTAGGCGGAGTCGTTGAACGCCTCGAACGCGCAGTCGCCGGCGGCCAGCTTGCCGGTCGCCTGGTCCCACGTGAGGCCGGGGTTCGCGGGATCGGCCTGGTCGAGGATCGTGCCGAACGTCGTGAGGGCGGCGCGGGCCTGCGGGCCCGACCAGTCGAAGCGGTCGGCGGTGATGCCGCCCCAGCCGGCCGGGCCGATGCCCGCGAGCAGCACGCTCTCGAACAGCTCGGCGGCGGCGAACGGGTCCTTGCCGCCCAGGCACAGTGGTGTGCCGCCGGACTGCCGGACCTTCGCGAGGTCCGCCAGGAACGCGGGCATCGCGTAGCCCTGCGCCGGGACCTGCACGCCGGCCTTCGCCAGCGCGGCGCGGTTGAAGAACAGCACGTTGCTGCGGTGGCTGCCGGTCGGCACGCTGTACTGCCGCCCGTCGACGGTGACGGCGTCGAGCACGCCCTTGGGCAGCGCTGCGGCGAGTCCCGTGGATGCGTAGACGGAAGTGACGTCGGCGATGCGGCCGCGGCTCGCGTACGCCGCGGTCGAGGAGCCGATGAACGTCTGCCAGATCGCCGGCGGGTTCCCGGCCCGCAGCCGTGAGGCCAGCACGACCTGCACGTTGCTGCCCCCGCCCCCCGCGACGGCGAGATCGACGACCTCGACGTCGGGGTGCGTAGCCGAGTAGGCGTCCAGCAGCACCTTGAGCGCGGGCTTCTCCGACGTCGAGGTCCACCACGAGACGATCTCCAGCCGGTCGGTCGGCTGCTGCGCGGCCGGGTCGGCACCGCCCCCGCACGCGGCGAGCGCCAGCGCGGCGGCGACAGCGAGCGCGACGAGCCGGGCCCGGCGCCTCACGACGCGATCTCCTCGGCCTTGGAGCGGGCTATCTCGGGCGGCGGCGCGGCGCGCAGGTCGTACACGGCGTAGGCGGTGACGACCGCGAAGCAGATCGCGGGCACGAGGAACGAGACGGCAGCGCTGGTGACGTCGAGCACCGCGCCCTGGACGACCGGCATGATCGCGCCTCCGACGATCGCCATGACGAGCCCGGCGGCGCCGAACTTCGTGGCCGGGCCGAGGCCCTGCAGCGCCACGCCGTAGATCGTCGGGAACATCAGCGACAGGCAGACCGAGATCGCCACGACGGCCGCGACTCCGAGGACGTTGGGGGAGAGCATCGCGACCAGGCACAGCAGCACCGCCAGCCCGCCCATCAGCGTCAACACCTTCGTGGCCCGGATGCGCCCGATCACCCACGTCATCACGAACCGCGCGATGAGGAAGACGATCAGGCTTACCTGCAGCAGGTAGCCGCCCAGCTCCAGCGAGCCGTTCAGGGCCTGCTGCACGTACTGGATGATGTAGGTCCAGCAGCACACCTGGGCCGCCACGTTGAAGAACTGGGCGACCACGCCGAACACGTAGCGCTTGTTGGACCGCAGGATGCGGAACGCCGCTGCCGGCCCGGTGTCACCCGCGTCGGGGAACTCCTCGACGATCTTCGGTGCCTTGCGGACCGCGACGACCAGCCAGATCGCCAGCAGCAGGAAGCCCAGGCCGAGGTACGGGCCCATCACCGCGCCCAGCTCGCCGGCGCGGATGGCGTGCAGCTCCTGCGGCGAGAGCGCGGCCGTGTTCACCGGGTCCTCGAGCTTGGGCAGGATGAGCGTGGCGGCGAGCAGCACGCCGATGTTCGTCCCCACCGGGTTGAACGCCTGCGCGAGGTTCAGCCGTCGGGTCGCGGACTCCTCCGGGCCCAGCGAGATCACGTACGGGTTCGCCGAGGTCTCCAGGATCGAGCAGCCCGCGGCGATCAGGAACAGCGCCACGAGGAACGCCTCGTAGGTCATCAGCTGGCTGGCCGGCAGGAACGCGAAGGCACCCAGCGCGGCCAGCCCCAGCCCGGCGAGCAGACCCGTCTTGTAGCCGAACCGCTCGTTGATGAACGCGGCCGGCAGCGCGAGCAGGAAGTAGGCGCCGAAGTAGGCGAGCTGCACGAGCGAGGCCTGGAACGTGCTCATGTCGAAGATCCGCTTGAACCCCGCGACCATCGGCGTGGTCAGGTCGGCCGCGATGCCCCAGGAGAGGAAGCAGGCGGCGAGGACGACGAACAGGACACCCATCCCGGGGAAGACGAGCCTGCCGCCCGTGGTGGTCTCCGATTCCGTGGTCCGCGCCGCAGTGCTCATCGAGGCCCCCATCTGCGTCCGATGAGTGTGGTCCACGTCACGGACAGCTCATCGACGATAGCCCTCGGCACTTCTCGAGCAAGGCCGTCCTTCTGGAGGCCGTCCTCGCCCGCCGGTTCGACCGCCTCCGCGAGGAGGCCGAGGCTCTGCTCGAAGCGCCGAACCCCGGTGCCGCCTTCTTCGGGTTCTTCTGCCACCTCGTCGTCGAGGCGCCCCCCAAGATCGCGATCGGCCGAGCCTTCCTGGACGCCGGTGGCGAGCGGGACGGTGCCGCCGCTCGAGCGGCCGACGGGCTGCGCCGAGCCGTCGGCAGCCTGCTGGACCGCGCCCAGCAGACCGGTGCGGTCCGCACCGACATCGATCTGCCCACCGTCTGCACCCTGCTCGTGGCCGCCTCCCACATGTCCGGCCACATCGACCTGGCCACAGAGGCCAAGGACCGCGCGCTGGCCATCCTGCTCGACGGGCTCGCTGTCCGCGGGCGAACAGATGCCTGAATACCGAAGCGCAGGTCTGCGGTGCGGATGGCACCGATGGGTGCGCGAACTCACCTCGGCCGCGTCGGACATCCACACGACGCTGGCCCGTGCTCAGCCGGCTGCCCGTGCTGAGGCCTACCGGCAGTTGGGCCTGAAGCTCGTCCACCTGCACGAACACTCGCCGGTGCGTGCAGAGATGGATATCAACCCGATTGTTGGGATTATGTTCTGTGTCCGAGGGGGACTCGAACACGTGTTCGTGGCAACCCTGCCGCAGGCAGGGGTTCATGTGACGGACGATAGGTTGTGCACCCGCAGAGGGCCAGGTCGTCGGCGGTCGTCGGTGAGACGGGTCAGGCGATGGCGGTGATGTCGCCGTCGTCGAAGTAGATGGCTTGGTGGAGGCGCCCGCCGAGTGCGGTGGCGTAGCGGGCGAGGACGTCCTGCCCGGAGATCTTGCCGCGCTCGATCTGGGAAATGCGGCCCTTGGTGACGCCCATGCGGTCGGCGACCTGTTGCTGGGTCAGTCCGCGGGTGCGCCGGACCTCGCCGAGGCGGTGTCCGATGACCTCTGCGAGCATCTCGCGCTTGCCGGCTTCGACGGCTGCCTCGCCGCCTGCGCGCTCGACGTGTTCGGTCCGGATGTCGTTCCAGGCCACGTGGCTGCTCATCGCTGTTCCTCCTCCTGGGTGCGTTCTTTGAGATAGCGCTCGTAGCGCTGCTCGGCCGGTGGGATCGCTTCCTCGTACCAGGCGTTCCATCGGCCGGCCTTGTCACCGGCGACGAGCAGGATGCTGGATCGCCATGGATCGAAGGCGAACAGGATTCGTACGGTGCCGGGGCGAAGTTCCTTGAGGTTGGCGACGGATGATCCGTGAATCGTGTCGACGAGCGGGCGGCCCAGCCCCGGGCCGGAGTCTGCGAGCGTGTCGATGGCCTGGACGACCCGGCGGTGGGTGGTGGGATCGAGGGTGTCGAGCCAGTCGCGGACCTTGTTCACGATGTAGACCTGCCACTCGCCATGGACCACCCCGCCGAGTATAGCGATTGGTATACGCGGTCGCACTCGGGTCGGCTGTGGATGCGTTGTCGCGGGTGTGGGCGGAGAGTCCGGCTCGGTCGATCAAGGAGTCGGTCAGTACCTGCGGCGCCGGCGGGTAGGTCTGCGGGCTCGGGATCTGTCCGCATGCATGGGGTCGATAAATTGATCGCTGCGGCGCCACGCGAGGAGTTGAGGGTGAGCGAGTATGAGTACTACGAGTTCGCTGCGGTGGATCGGCCGCTGGGGGCTCGCGAGCTCGACGCGTTGCGTGGGTTGTCGACGCGGGCGCACATCACGCCGACGTCGTTCGTGAACACCTACGAGTGGGGCAGCTTCCGGGGTGATCCCCGGCGGATGATGGAGCGATACTTCGACGCGTTCCTCTACTTGGCGAACTGGGGGACCCGCGAGCTGATGGTGCGGTTGCCGGCTCGCCTGGTCGATCTCGATGTCGCGCAGCGTTACTGCCCGGGTGATGCCGTTTCGGCGTGGAGCATCGGGGAGCACGTGGTCGTCGCGGCCGTCTCTGAGGACGACGAGGGCGACTTCGAGTGGGGCGGGGAGGGGGTGCTGGCGTCGATTCTGCCGGTGCGGGCCGAGCTGCTCGCCGGTGACTTGCGTGCGCTGTATCTGCTGTGGTTGGCCGGCGTGCAGATGGGCGGGGTCGGTGACGATGCGGTGGAGCCGCCGGTGCCGGCGGCGTTGGGCACGTTGACTGGCTCGCAGGCCGCGTTGGTGGAGTTCCTGAGGATCGACAGTGATCTCGTCGAGGTGGCCGCCGGCGCATCGACGCGGGCGGGTGACCAGCCGGTCGATGTGGCGCGATGGGTGTCGGAGCTGAACCCCGCGGAGCGGGACACGCTGCTGGTCGGGCTGCTGGAGGGGACGGATCCGCTGCTGCGTGCGGCGACCCTGCGCAGGGCGGGTCCCGATCGCGCCGATTCGGCCGACACGCGGACCGCGGGGGAGTTGCTCCATCGGGCGGCGGCCGCGCGAGAGTGTCGGGAGCAGGCTGAGCGTGCGGATCGGGCGGCTCGCGCGGCGGAGAAGGCGCAGCGTGCGGCGGCTGCTCGGGAGAAGCGACTCGCCGGGCTGGCCGCAGAGGTCGACCGGGCTTGGGACCGGGTGGCGGTGCGCATCGCGGAGAAGAAGCCGTCGGGGTATGACATCGCGGTGGATCTGCTGGTGGACCTGCAGGAAGTGTGTGACCCGGGCGTCTTCTCGGCCCGGGTGGAGGAGCTGCGGCGCGAACATGCCCGGAAGGTGTCGTTCGTCGAGCGGCTCGGGCACGCCGGGTTGTGACCGGCCCGTTCTCCTCGCCGAGGGCCGAGCTGGAGGCGCTGCGCGCCGAGAATTCGCGGCTTCGGCGGTTGCTCGATCTGACCGCGGAGCAGGCGCGCCCGCCGGTGACTGCGCAGACCGGCCTGTTTCTCGACCGTCCGGGCCCGGTGACCGCGTCGTCGTCCGGGCCTGACAAGGTGCGGTTCTTCCGTACCTTGTTCGCGGCCCGCACAGACGTGTACGCGACGCGGTGGGAGAACGCCCGGACGGGTCGTTCGGGATGGTCGCCTGCGGTCGAGGGCGGCTGGCGGAAGGGAACCAACCGGCCGTACCTGCGGTTGACGGACCGGAGGGTCGAGGCGCATCTGACCGGTGAGATCCACCTCGGTCTCTATCCGCTGCTCACCGGCGACACCTGCCACTGGCTCGCGGCCGACTTCGACGGCCCGGCGGCGATGCTCGACGCGTTGGCCTATCTCAAGGCGGCGCGGGCGATCGGGGTACCCGCGGCGCTGGAGACATCAAGGTCGGGGATCGGTGCGCACGTCTGGATCTTCTTCACCGGACCGGTCGCTGCCGCGACGGCGCGTGCGCTTGGTTCGGGGCTGCTCCGGGAGGCGATCGCGCTGCGCGGGCGGATGGATCTCGCCGCCTACGACCGGCTGTTCCCGTCCCAGGACGTGCTCCCGAGCTCGGGTGGGATCGGCAATCTGATCGCGGCGCCGTTGCAGGGCCGCTCCCGGCGGCACGGGGCGACGGTCTTTCTGGATCTGGCCACGTTGGAGCCGCACGCCGATCAGTGGGCCTACCTGGCGTCGCTACACAGGCTCTCGCCGAAAGAGGTGGATCGGCTTGCCGCTCGAGTCGCACCGCCGCGGACCGGTGTGGCCGTCACTCGGCTGACACCGGCTACCGCGACGGGCATCCAGCCCCGTCCCGCGCCAGTGGTCGGCATGCATCTTGCAGCAGGCGTCTCGGTCGACATGGCTGCGTTGACCCCGGCGCTGTTGGCGACGCTCAAGCATGCGGCGTCGATGCCCAATCCGGCGTTCTACGACCGGCAGCGTCGCCGGTTGTCGACCTGGAACGTGCCGCGGTTCCTGCAGTCCTTCGACGAGACCCTCGACGGCCGCCTGGTGCTTCCGCGCGGGCTGGCTGCACTGGTCACCAGCGCGGTCGCCGAGGCGGGTAGCGCGGTGGAGATCGACGACCAGCGCGCGGCTGGCAGGCCGCAGCGGTTCGACCTCTCTGCGTCGTTGCGCGACGACCAGGCCGACGCCGTGGCCGACCTCGTGCATCACGATCACGGTGTTCTGGTCGCGCCGCCGGGTGCGGGCAAGACCGTGATCGCCTGCGCGCTCATCGCCCGCCACGCCACCTCGACGCTGGTGCTGGTCGACCGCAAAGCGCTTGCTGATCAGTGGCGGGCGCGTCTGGCCGAGCATCTCGGCGTGACCGCGGGGCAGCTCGGTGGCGGCCGTACCAAGCTGCGCGGCACGGTCGACGTCGTGACCCTGCAGACCCTGGCTCGTCGCGACGACCTGCCCGACCTGACCGCCGGGTACGGGTTCGTCGTGGTGGACGAATGCCATCACATCCCGGCCGCTGCCTTCGAGAACGCCGTGCGGCAGATCCCTGCCCGGCGCTGGCTCGGGTTGACGGCGACTCCGTACCGCCGCGATGAGCTCGACGATCTGATTGCGCTGCAGCTGGGCCCTGTCAGACACACCGTGCAAGCACCGGAGCCGGGCACCCTCGCCGCCGCCGCGGCCGGGGGAGCACCGGAACGATCCCTCACGGTCCATCTCACCGACTTCGTCTACAGCGGTGACGCTGATCCGTCGGTCCCGGGTGGCATCGCCGAGGTCTATCGCGATCTCGTCGCCGACGACGCCCGCAACCGGCAGGTGATCGCCGACGTGGAGGGTGCTCTCGCCCGGGGCCGGCACTGTCTGTTGCTGACCCAGTGGACCGCGCAGAACGCGAACCGCAGACCCCAAGCCGGCCCCGATGCCAGATCCCCGACACGCCGACGCCGCCGCTCCCGACTCCGTACCTGATCCAGAAGAAGATCCCGATCATCAATCTCGAAGAGTGTGTCCATAGGGCCATCCGAGACCGCCCGACGCCCCCGTCATCCGCCAACCCCGGCCGTCGCCACCGCAACCTGCTCCAGGATGTTGCTCAGGTCGAGCGTGGTGGCGGACGCTGTCGCGCCGAGTTCGGGTCGGGGAAGCCGAGGCTGCGGTAGCCCGGCGCTCGTTTGCGCAGCGACGAGGCGAGCACCCTTGCCTGGATGTCGTGGTAGTCGTGCACCTCGACCACGTGCTTGCCCGGTGCCGGTCGCAGGATCCGACCGACGTACTGCACGAGCCGGCCCTTGAACGCGATCGGCGCGGCGAGGAACAGCGTGTCGAGCGCAGGGCAGTCGAAGCCCTCCCCGACGTACGGGCCTGTCGCGACAACCAGCAGCGGCCCTTCGGCGGGTTGCAGCCGTTCGAGTGCGTTGCGACGTTGGCCGGCCGACATCCCGCCACGCAGCACGACTGGATCGTGCCCGGCCACGCGCAGCTGCTCGGCGAGCAGCGCAACGCTACGCGCGAACATCGACGGCGGAGTACCAGGACCCGGTGACTTCGCAGGCGTGGCAACGGGAGGTCGCCGAGTCAGTGATCGATGGACATGGGGCGATCACGGCCGAGTTCATGGATATCGGATGGTCGCGGGAAGTGCCGTGGGCTCGGCGTCTTCAGAGTGCTGCGCTGCTGGCGGCGGCGCGGAGCCCGAGGCGGTCGTTCGATGCGGTGGTGGTGGGTGAGTACGAGCGCGGGTTCACTGCCCGGCAGTTCCTGGAGGTGGCCGACCAGTTGGGGCAGCACGGGATGCTGGTGTGGCTGCCGGAGGCGGACGGGCCGGTCGATCCGGGGGATCCGACTCATCGCGCCCTGGTCACGTTGCTCGGGGCACATGCGAAGCGGGAGTTCGTGAGGGCGCGGCATCGGACGTTCGCGGCGATGCGGGCGCAGACGGTGGAGCAGGGCCGGCTCCTCGGCGGTCGTCCCCCGTACGGGTATCGGCTGGTGGATGCTGGGCCGCATCCGAATCCGGCGGACGCAGCGTGGGGCCGGCGGCGTCGGCGACTGGATCCGGATCCCTCGACTGCGCCGCATGTGCGGTGGATGTTTGAGCATCGGTTGGCGGGCGGCAGTCTGGCCGGGATCGCGCGGGAGCTGAACGATCGTGGGGTGGCGTGCCCGTCACGGGATGACTCGCGGCGGCACGGTGATCGTGCGAGCGGGATGTGGACGGCACCGACGGTAGGGGCGATCTTGTCCAACCCGCGCTACACCGGTCGGGAGACGTGGAGCCGCCGCCAGGCCGTTGGCCGGCGCGGACGTACAACTGTGCCGGGTGAGGCGGCGGTGTCGAAGGTGGTGTCGCATCCCGCGCTGGTCACCGAGTCGGACTTCGTGGCGGCGCAGCGGATCCGGGCCGCACGTGCTGGCGGCGACGGCCGACGAGACGGTATGTGCTGCGCGGGTTGGTGCGGTGCGGGCACTGCGGTCGACGGATGGATGCGCACTGGGTGCACGGGCGAGCCGCTTACCGCTGTAGGCATGGTCATCGCAGCGCCAGCGCGAGATCGGCGGACCAGGCGGAGAACACCTACGTACGCGAGGACAAGGTGCTCGACAGACTCGGCGCGCAGGTCGAAGCGATCGGACGCGCAACCGCTCCCGAGTCATCCTGCGCCATCGCCGAGTTCCTGCGCGCGAAAGATATGGTGATCGAGGTGTATGACGCGTCAACCTGGGCCGTGACCAGCAGCACCGACTGATAGTCGGCTGCTTCTTCCCAGATGTTGGGACAGTCGTGGAGTATTTCTGTGTCCGAGGGGCGTGTGGACCGCTAGCCACACTCGCCCTGTTCAGCAGAGACCGGGGCTGGGCTGTCCACAGCTGAATGGGCTAGCGCCGCGACGAGCGGCGACTTTTCATCTGGTGATCGCGCGTCGCGGGCGCCGATCGCCAGTTGATCTACCGATCGCCGCGCCATTCCGCGCCGAACCAACCATGAGGAACGGCTGGCAGCGCAGCCCGCCCCTTTACCTTGCGTTCGAAGACCGTTCGAAGATCGGTCCTGACCGCCCGGCATGTCCGCCGGTTCAGTGCCGCGCCTCGTGGCGTTCGGGGTGCAGAATGGTCGTAGGCTCAGCCACCTTGCTCACATCGTTGGGCGTTCAGTAGTAAATGCGCAATGGGGGGCCTGGCTCCTTACGTTCCTGTGGGCGAACGCTGTCAGGAGAGGCTCATTCAGGCCGAATGGGCGAGGACCTTGAATCTTTGGTCGAGGAGGACCCGGTGGCTGGGCCGCCCAATATCGATTTGGCCGATTTGGCGAAACGCTTAGAGGATCGTACCTACAAGACTTATCGATCGCGAATTAGGGCATATCACAGACTTCGCCGCCGCGATAACGCCTGGAACGCATCGCTGATCGCGTTGTCCACATCCACAACGGTCGCCTCCATCGGGATGCTCGTCGATCGGGAGATGTACGGCAAGGGCGGAGACGCCCTCATGCTTGCTCTCGCCGTGTTGTCGCTGGTCGCGTCCCTGGTTGTGGCTAGCGCGAAATTGCGGGAGCGCGCGCAATCGATGGAGGGCAGCTATAAGCGTATCCAACAGATCGCAGTTGCCGCCGAGAATATCCCGGAGGATGCAGTGAGCGGATATCAGCGGCTCCAGGAGTTGCGTCAAGAGTACCTTATTGCGATCGAGTCGTCAGAAAACCACTCGAGTGCAGATTTTTGCTCGCACGGCCGATCTCGGTGTGTGGCGAACGCTTAGAGCAACATGGCGCGACAGCCTGACGGGCCTGGCACCCTATGCGACACTTGTCATACCCGTCGTATTGATCGCACCCTTTGCGATGTGGTTCCTGGGCGGTTTGAAATAGGGATGGAAACTCGTTTCGAATACTTTACGAGCCTTGACCTCGCTAGTGTTTACATCGAGTACGTTGCCAAAGGCCACGCCCGTGGGCGAGACGGAGTGTTGCCGAACTCTCTTCAGGAAGACATCCTCGCCACCTGTGAGAGCTTGGCAGAAAAGATTGCTGTAGGGGGGTTCAAGTTTACCCAGTATCGTGAGCGCCTCATTCTTAAAGGCGCTGGCCGAAACCCTCGGGTAATCTCGATACCTACCGCTCGCGATCGGATCGTGATTAAAGCGATGGCGCTGTTCTTGGCGGAGACATTTCCGGAACTGCGCCCGGAGTTGCCCAGCAGAAAGTCTCTGCGATACAAGAGTCGTTGAAGGATCAGAGCTTCAAAAAGTTCGTGAGAACCGATGTGCAGGACTTCTATCCTTCAATCCGACACGAACTCCTCCTTGAAGAGCTGTCGACAAGAGTCTCTGATCCGCAGGTGCTGCGGCTGTTTCAACTTGCAATCGAGACGTCCACCGTTGCCGACGGAAGCGCGAAGCCAGGGAAGGCCGAAAAGGGTGTTCCGCAAGGCCTCGCGATTTCAAACCTGCTGGCGGAAGTGGCGATGCGCCGCGTAGATGGAGAAATGAAGGCGGATACCAACGCAGCGTACTTTCGGTATGTTGATGACATCCTAGTGCTCAGCCGAGACGAGTCATCTTTCGTTCTTGAGAACCGCCTCAAGCGACTTGCGAAAGATGTAGCTCTAGATCTCAACCTTGACAAGACGTCACGTGGCGCGACCACTGGGAAATTTGAGTACTTGGGCTACGTCTTCGATGGCGATCGACTCTCGGTGCGAGACGAAAGCGTCGCTAAAATTGAGAGATCACTTGCCAAGATCTTCACGAAATACAAGTATGGACGGCGCGGAATCGGCGATGGGATGGCACTGAAGAGGCTGCTCTTCTATGCAAATCTCAGGATAAGTGGCTGCATCTTTGATGGCGGCGCTAGGGGCTGGATCCAGTACTTTAGGCAGACGAATGATGAGCGCTTGATCAACAAGCTCGACTGGGTGGTCGGCAACCTGCGTAAGCGCTTCCTCGTGCCCCCAGACGCAAGCCTTAAGACCTTCACGCGCGCATACTGGGCCGTCAAGCATCCAGGCGCTCGCCACGGCAACTATGTTCCGAACTTCGATGAATGGACTGTGCCGCAGAAGCGAGATCTGCTAATTGATCTCGGAGTTGATCGAGCGCACGAATTCTTGGACGACGAGGTGCAGTACAGATTCCGGAAGGTTGTCGGAGCCGCGGTCTCCGACCTGGAGAATGATATTGGATCGCTCTCTTAGTGGATCCTCAAAACGAGTATCCACGCGACGTGGGCAAAGCGAGTCCGCGGCGGGGACGGCTATTCATCGAACAGGCGCCGCGAGCATCATGTGAAATCTGTATGACTCCCTAGGTTGCATGGTTTCGAGGTGAATCGTGTTGCTAGACAAATTCGAACCACTGTGTCAAGCCTTCTCCTCGTTGGGCGCATTCTGGATTTCGTCGGCACCTGATGAAGTCTTGTCAGGTCAGCTTTCATACGATCCAATCGACGGGGCTCGAGTCGAACTGGTCGGTGAGTTTTCGGCATCGCATGCGAATGACGACGGTTTTGTGATGTTGCACGGCGTCATCGATGATGGTCCGATTACGCTCGGACGTTGCATTGGCACGGGAGGAAAGCGGCGATACCCGGGAGTGACAACTAGTTCCTTCAGTCCGAACTACGTGCTCGTTGGGGCGCACGTCACAGAGGGCGATGAATCGTTTCGCTCGTTTTGGCTGAGAACCTCCGGTGCTTCGGACTGGGTGGGCGAGCGTGTCGTTGGACCACGCTCCGGGGCAGACGTGGACGACGCCGGCGGAGAGGCTGTGATCGATTGGATCAACTATGTTCGCCCGGTTAGCCAACGGCCACCTTCGCGCGTGGATCTCTAACGCTCAATTATGGATGGGCAGAGTCTGGAAGCGGATCCGTTTCGGCTGTCTCGTTCAGTCATTGGCCGGCCTTCGGGGTCCGATACGACAACAGTTTCAGCATGGAGTCGATGCTAAGGATGCCCAGCGCATCAACGATCTTCTTACCCTCTGCGCCGATGAGGCGTCGTACACCACGCGTTTGTCGTTTCAGCGACCGGATGTGCGCGTTCGAATGCTGTCAGGAGATTTTGCAGAGTTCGAGCAGGAAGTCGTGTACTTGGCGGGGCAGGTCGGACGAATCCTTGGGGCTGACGTAAGGCGACGAAGGCATCCGCACCAGATGCTACTCACATTCGACGACTTGGGCGGTTTGGATGCTATCGGGAGATGGCTCGACCTTGCGCCGCAAATCGATCGTTCGCTAAATTCACTAATGAGCGTCAAACGTACACCTCGGATCTCTCTGAGAACCGATTCCTCAATGTCGCCTTCGCCGCCGAAGCGTATCATCGCGATCTGAACGGCGCGGGCGAGGAAATGGGTGACGGCGAGTTCGACACGCTCGTAGATGCATTCGTTGCAATAACCCCTGTGCATCATCAAGGGTGGATCCGCCAGAGACTCTCACATGCGAATGACTTCTCGTTTAGGAGGCGGCTACCGGACCTGGCGGAACGGGGCGGCGACGCGTTGACGAGTCTTGTCGGCAACCGCAACCGCTGGATATCAGCTATTGTGGAAGTTCGGAACAACTTGACCCACCTAGACTCCGAGGTATCCGCTGTCGATGGGTCAGACTTGTACTATCTAAGCGAGTCCGTTTATTCACTACTCCGAATTTGCATGCTGCTGGAGATTGGAGTCGCCGAATCCAAGATCGTAGAGAACTCGGCGTCGTATGAGCTGACTTGGTACCGGGAAAGGCTGAATGGGGCAATTCGGCGGGCGCGGATAACGCGGGCGGCGGGATCGGCGGACAGCTAGTCGCTCGACGGCCGGGACCGTCGCTGGCCGATGGCATCTCCACGTCGGTCGGTTCAGGAGTTGCGTGCGAGGAGGGCGATTCGAGCCGTTCTGCACGGCCACCACTCGGGACGCAGACTGAAGCGGCAGCGCTCCACACCCGGCGCGGCAGCACTGGCCGATCATCGGCCCATGCAACCCTTGCAGTTCCCTACATCAGGGCCTTAGATCGATCTTGTGATCTGAACGACCTTGGCCTGGCGCCACCCGTGCCCGTTGGTCCGCCACCGTTCGTGCGTGCGCTCCATGGCGGTCGCCATGTCACGCTCGGCCTCGTTCGACCTCCTCGGCATACCCGCAAAGCTCGGTCGAGGTTGCCTCGTGCCAGGCGTTTCCACCACCACTTGCCGCGGCGGTCGACCCAGACGACACCGTGTGTCCCATCCACCCTGTTTTAGGCATCAGGGAGCGCCCAGTTACCGCCGCGTGCCTGGCAGCGAGATAAGTGATGCAAGGCCACCTGTAGCGCGCGGTCTGCGCTCCAGCGGGAGCAAAGCTCGGCATGTCCCGTGCCATCGTTAGCGTGCTGGCGAATGATTCGACTGGGCATACCAATCTGACTCTGCATTAGAGTAATCAGCTCGCCCATTAGGGCGGAGTTGTCTGCTGATTGACCTGATTCAAGACCGGCTGACACGCGTCAAATGATCGTCCGACAGATCGGACGACAAAACCGTGCAGATGAAATGACATAAGGGCGTTTTGCGCGTGTTCGGAACGTCCCCGATGCGTCCTGCTGGTCTACTGCACGGATCCCGCTGGCGGTGGGGTAGCTGCTCCCCAGACGCGCTCGAAGCTCTCGGTGTACGTCGAGAAGATGCCCTCCTCGACCTGGCGGCGAAGGTGCAGCATCGGGGCATAGGCAGCGGCTATGCCGTGAATGTGCTGATTGATCAGCATCTCGTCATCCCCGAAGTACAGGGAGTTGTACAGCACGGTGGAGTGCAGGCGGATGGTTGCGCCTGCCGTGAGCAGCGGTCGATACAGCATGATCGCGTTGCGCACCTTCGCGGCCATCGCACCGTCGATGCCCTCGTCCCGGCCGCGCTGGTCGACGTGGGGGCTGCCGCGGGATCCGCGAGGATGATCCGAACCGTCGTGCCAGCGCGTGCCTTTGCGCCGATGAGACGGACCAGTTCGGCGTCCTCGGCGAGGAACAGTCCGCTGTAGACAAGGACGCCGATCTCGCGTTCTGCGGCATCGAACAGTTGGTGCCAGGTCTGACGCGGAACCGAGCAGCGGTGGGGGATAGGTCGCGTAGACCTCGGCATCGATCGAAGGGAGTTCGGCCAGATGCGGCCAGAGATCGAACTCATGGACGCTCAGCAGATCGGCG
>CAVSHL010000007.1:0-4701 GCA_963727745.1 uncultured Actinomycetota bacterium | reverse complement strand
CAGCCTGGATCCACCGACGGGGTTGGGTCACCCTGTGGACCGTTCCCGATCTTGTAGACACTCGGTCGTAGACTGCCGCTGATCGCAGCGGAGGGGATCGCGTGGCGACACGCCGACACTTCACCCAGGAGTACAAGGATCAGGCCGTTAGCCTCGTCCTCGATTCGGGCCGAACTATTGCCGAGGTGGCAAAGAGTATCGGCGTCCACGAGATGACGTTAGGCAAGTGGGTGAAGAAGGCACGAGAGTCCGGCCGGGTTCCCGACTCGAACCTGTCCGAGCCGGAGCGGGCCGAGCTGGAACGGCTCCGCAAGGAGAACGCTGTCCTGCGGATGGAGCGCGACTTCGCAAAAAAAGTGGCGACCTGGTTCGCGAAAGAACAGCCGTGAAGTACGCGGCGATCGCGGACTGGGCACCCGAGGGCGAGTTCACCATCACCTTCATGTGCGAGCAGCTCGGAGTGGTTCGCCAGGGCTACTACCGGTGGCTGGCCAGCGGGCCCACCCGGCGCGAGCGCACCGACGCCGAGCTCACCGACACGATCCGGGCCATCCACCGCGACCTGCACGGCGATCCGGGTGTGCGCCGGGTCTGGGCCGAGCTGGTCGTGCGCGGTATCCGGATCGCGCGCAAGCGGGTCTGGCGCCTGATGCGCGCCGCTGGCCTGCAGGGACGTCACCCGCGCGCCTGGCGCAAGACCACCATCGCAGGTCTTCGGCCCATCGACGCCCCCGACCTGATCGGGCGCGACTTCACCGCCGCTGCGCCCGACACCCGCTGGTGCGGCGACATCACCTACACCCAGACCGTCGACGGCTGGGCGTACACCGCGACCGTGATCGACCTGCACTCGCGCAAGGTCGTCGGCTACGCCGTGGCCGATCACCTCCGCACCAGCCTGATCATCGAAGCCCTCACGGCCGCGCTCCTCACCCGCCAACCCGCCCAGGGCGTGATTTTCCACAGCGACCGCGGCCGCCAATATACGTCGAGCGAGTTCGCCGAATTCTGCGCAGAAAACGGTGTCGTTCGGTCCATGGGTCGGCGCGCCACCTGTTTCGACAACGCTGTTGCCGAGTCGTTCTTCGCCACCTACAAGAAGGAACTCATCCACACCCGGCCATGGACCGACGTCGCCGAGGTCCGGCAGCACACATTCCTGTGGATCGAGGGCTACTACAATCGACGGCGGCGACATTCCACACTCGCATACTTGACACCCAACGAATACGAGCTAGGATTCAGAGAACTAACCGACCTGGCAGCCTAAATCGGTGTCAATAAGATCGGGAACACTCCACCTTCGCTCGCCGTGCGCTCAGCCTGGATCCACCGACGGGGTTGGGTCACCCTGATAGTTGATCTTGGTTGGGTGTGGTTGGTGGGCGGGCGTGACGGGGCCGCCGGTCTGTCCGGCTGTTCCACTGCTGGTTCCAGATCGGGGCCGCGCGGGCCGGTGGTCAGGCTGGGATTGGTAGCGGGTCGTGCAGCGCACGACGCAGCAGTTCGTCCAGGCCGGCTTCCCAGGGCCAGTGCTGGGGCAGGTGCAGGGTGAGCCGGGCGGCGGAGCGGGCCAGCCGGGCGGGGACGGCGATCAGGCGGGCGCGCAGCGTCCCGGTCCGGGCTCGGGCGTGCAGGGCACCGGCCAGGGCGCCGGCGGCGCGGGTGAGGTTGTAGGCCATCGTGGCGCAGGTCAGCCAGGCGGCGTTGGCCGGGAACCGCCCGGAGGGCAGGTGCGCGAGCGCGGAGTCTTTCAGGTCGGCGATGACCTGCTCGATGATGGCGTGGTCGCGGTGGGTGGCTTCGGCGTCGAGCATCGGTTCGGGGTTGTCGGTGAAGATCGCGTGGAAGCGGTAGACCGTGAACATCTCTGCCTGCCCGGCCGGGATCGAGCGTGGGTTGAGCCGCCGCACCCGGCGCACGATCAATCGGGCGGTGACGTGCTCGGTGCGGCGGCGCCCGGTGAACGCGGTGAAGGCGATCTCGGCGACCTCGGCATCGGAGACCCAGCGTTGTTCCTGGTCGTCGAAGATGGCGTTGCGGTAGCGGATCGGGATCCACGCCTGCTCGTCGATCGTGGCGATCGCGCGGGTCATCGTGGGGGTCATCCGGGCGGTGATCGAGAATCGGGCCCCGGCTCGGCGGCAGGTATCGACGATGTCGTAGCCGTAGAACGCCGAGTCCGCCCGCACCAGCAACAGGGCGTGGCGGGCTGTGGCAGCTCCGGCTCGTCGGGCGGTGGCCAGCGCTTCGGTGAGCAGGCTGGCCGCGCCGCGCACCGAGTTTGTCGAGCCGCGCCGTAGTCGGGCGGCGGCGATCACCGGCACCGACAACGGTGTCGAGACGACCGCGAGCAGGGCGTTGAGGCCGTTGACGCCGGTGTAGCCGCGACCGGCGCCCTGCTTGGCGTAGCCGTAGGTCTGGCGCACGGTGTCGTCGATGTCCACGAACGCCACCTGATCGGCGCCGGGCAGGATCGGTGTCGCCCGGGCCAGCCCGGCCAGCAGCCCGGGCGGCGACGGCGTCGAGTTGGCGGACGTGGCCGAAGGTGAACCGGCGCAAGAACGTGCCCAGCGTCGACGGGGCGCGCATCCCGTCGAACAGTCGGGTCATCCCGCCGTGGCGCAGCAGGTCCATGTCGGAGATCGAGTCCGCCCCGGCAACCATGCCGGTCACCAGCGCCACGACCTTCCCGGCGGCGTTCGCCGCGCCGGCGCCGGTCAGGGTGAGCCGCTGGGCGAGCAGCCGTGGCAGGCCACATCGCGTGGCCAGCGCGAGCACCGCGGCCAAGCCGGCGCACGACACGAGATTCGGATCGTCGAACCGCGCCGAGATCGCGCGGCGAGCGTGGGATAGTCGCATCCAGCGGATGCCCTTCTGGTCGGGACCGATGTGACCGTCGCAAGCCACATCTTCCCAGCTCAGAGGGGCATTCGTGTGTCACGACCCGCCGGCCGAAGACCATTCAGCGGTGCATCCAGGCTCAGCCTTCGGCCGTGCCGCCGCGAACGGCTCGACGGCAGAGGCGTCATCTGGAGATGCACCGTAGGCGCCGCCTTGGAACTACTGCGCGGCGATGCCAGCTGCCCCATTGCCGTCGGGCGGTAGCGCTGCCGGCCGAACGCAGGGCCGCTGTCGCTCGGCCCCGACGAGCAAGCCCCATTCACGCAGCAGCTCGAACGCTCGCTTCACCGTCGATGACGAGAGCCCTCGCTCCATGGCCAACACCTTGATCCCTGGAAGTTGCGCGCCGGCCCCGTACTCGCCGTTGACGATCTTCTCCCGCAGCTCGACCGCTAGCAGCTCCCGCGGACTCCGCGGCTGGAGCAATGCCCGCTCGGCACCCGCGGGAGGAGCCGCCGGTCGCGCTGGCGCGCGCTGCGCGAGGCTCGTGGACGCCCGTTGGTCGGCCTCGGCCAGCCACGCCGCATATACCCGGAGGGTGGTGACCCCTCCTCCGCCGTGGCCGAGCCGGCCGGCGACGGTCCGCACGTCGACGCCGGCAGCGATGAGTTCGGTCGCTGAGTAGTGCCGCAAGCAGTGCAGGTGCGTCTCGATGTCGAGCTTCGCCACCATTCGCCCGTATCTCTGCGAGACGGACGACGGGACCAGGTGAGTTCGGCTGTCCGGCGCCAGCGAGAACACAAATGCGTCCCGGGCGAGCGGCACCCCGAGCTGTTCCGAACGCTCCGCGCACCGCTGCCAATGCTCGGTCAGCGCCTTGACCGTCTCCGGGTCCAGCGACACGCGCCGCTGCTGGTGCGTCTTGGTGTCCTTCTCCTCGCGCTCCGTGCCGTACTGGGAGATCGCGCGGCGGTAGGTCAGCACGTTGTTCGGGAGATCCACGTCCGACCAGCGCAGGCCGCACAGCTCGCCCCGACGGGCGCCCGTGGTCATCGTGAGCCAGACGAGCATGCCCCAGTCCGGGTCCTCCCAGGCGGCCTCAACGATCCGCACGGCCTCCGCGGCGGACGGCGGCCGGGGATCGGGCCTTCCGGCGCGCGGGGCGTCGACGTCGAACACCGGGTTCCGGGCCACCCACCGCCACCTGACGCCCTTCTCGTAGGCGCCGCGGAGGATGAAGTGGATGTGCCGGATCGTCGTCGACGAGAGGCCATTGCACTCATGGCGCCGGCAGCGCTCGTCGCATTCGTGCGGGCGGGGTGTCCGATGGTCGACGCCGCGGCGGTCGGTGCAGTGGATGCGGCAGCGGCGCAGCTCGGCGTAGAGCGAATCGAGCGTCTCCCCGTCCAGCGCGCCGGCCTTCAATCGGCCGACGAATGGCCGGACGTGCTTCTCCAGGTACTTCGTGTACATCCCGTGCGTGGAACGGCCGACGTCGAGGGTCTTCAAGTACCGGTCGAGCAGCTGGTCGACGGTCGCGTTGGTGCGCGGGTTCCGTCGCTCGTCAACCTCGTTGAGCATCCGCGTCCGGGCTTCCTCGGCGAGCTTCTCCGCCTTCGGCCCGGGCGGGATCACCTCCACGAGGGTGTGGCGCCGGCCGGTGAGCGGGTCCTGGCCGGCGTGGACGCGGACGCGCAGGGCGCCGCTCGGGAGTTCGTCGACGGTGCCGCGAGCGCGCCGGCGGCCAGGTCTCTTGGTGGTCATCGCGCGAACGTAAGGACGGTTCGTGTCACGAGATGTGTCACGCGAGCGAACCCGCAGGTCAGGGCGTTGCAAATGTCCTGGTCAGGATGGTGG
>CAVSHL010000006.1:0-165658 GCA_963727745.1 uncultured Actinomycetota bacterium | reverse complement strand
AACGCGATGGCACAGCACGACGCAGGTGCGCCGCCGGTCAGGCGCAGCGGGCCGGACCTCGCCGACCGGCTCCTGGACGGCCGGCTCAAGCTCGCCACCTCGTCGTGCTCACCATGATCGCCGAGCACGGCACCCTCATCCGCTCGGCCGAGCACCTGCACGTCACCCAGCCGGTGGTCACCCGCGCGCTGCAGGAGCTGGAGTCGATCCTCGGCGTCACGCTGTTCGACCGCGGGCCACGCGGCATGACGCCGACCGTGTACGGCCGGGCGTTCGTCGACCAGGCCCGCACGATCGTCGGGCAGGTGCGGCAGGCGGGCCGGCAGATCAGCGAGCTCGCCGACGCCCGCAGCGGGACCGTGCGCGTCGGCACCCACCTGGCGGGATCCAACTGCTGCTGCCCCGCGCGATCATGCGGATCAAGGCGACCCGGCCGCGGCTCACCGTCATCGTCCGCGAGGCGACGCCCGACGTGCTGCTCGCGGCCCTGCGCGCCGGGGACCTCGATCTGACGGTCGGTCGCATCACGCCGGTGGCCGACGGGCTGGAGATCCAGCAGACGACGTTGTACGACGAGCCCATCCGGCTGGTGACGCGCCCCGAACATCCGGCCCAGCGGCTGATCGATCCGACGATCGCCGATCTCCAGGGGTACCCGTGGATCCTGCCGGTGGAGCAGACGGCGCTGCGCTTCGAGCTCGAGCGCGCCTTCCAGGGCATGGGGTTGCCGCTGCCGCCGGACCGCGTGGAGTGCACGCTGATCCTCACGCTGCGCACGTTGATCGTCGAGTCCGACTTCATCGCGGCGCTGCCGGCGCACGTGGCGCAGGCGGACCCGGGCATGGCGCTGCTCCCGTGCGAGCTCGAGTCGCTGCGCCGGCCGGTGGGGGTGACGACCGTGCCCGGGCGGTTCCGCACGCCGGCCTGCCTGGCCTTCCTGGAGGTCATGTCGGAGGTGGCGGCGGAGATGGAAGCGGACCTGGGCCGGTCCGGTGGGTAGCGCGTCATGCCTGAACGGCTATACGGCGTCGGCGGATAGGCATTGGCCCGGCATCGGTTGCTACGCAAAGGATGTGGCCCACGACCTACCTGGGGAGACCCACATGGACATCGTTGACCAGGCCCGACGGGCGGACGCCACGGGGTTCTTCACCGTCCGGCACCCCGCGGACTACCACCCCGACTGGGCCGGTTTCTACGCCGCGGCCCTCGACCGCCGGGACGCGATGCGCCGCCGGTTCCCCCACGACCTCGACGTCCGGTACGGACCCGACCCCTACCAGATCGCCGACGTCTACCGTCCGCAGGACCGCACCGGCTGCCCGGTGATCCTGTACTTCCACGGCGGCCGCTGGCGGGAGGGGCATCCGGCCTTCTACGACCAGCTGGCCGAGCCCTGGGTGGAGGCCGGTGCGGTCTTCGTCAGCTGCGGGTACCGCCTCACCCCTGCCCACACCATCGGCGATGCGGTCGACGCCGCCGTCGCGGCCTTCCGCTGGATGGCCGCCGCCGCCGAGAGCTACGGCGGCGATCCCACCCGCATCACCGTCGCGGGTCACTCGGCCGGTGGCCACCTCGCCGCGATGGTCACGATGACCGACTGGGCGGGCGCGCCGGTCCCCGCCGACGCGGCGATCTGCATGAGCCCGCCGGTGGTGCTGAACCCGGTTGACGAGCCCGGCGCGGAGGAGCTGAGCCCCGCCCTGCGCGTCGTCGGCGCGCCGCGCCGGGTGGTCGTCTCGTTCGGCGATCCCGAGCCGAACCGGCGCTCCGACGACGACCGGTTCCTCACCCGTCAGGGCCAGCTCCTGGTCGACGCGCTCACGGCCGCCGGCCGGCCGCCGGTCCGTGTGGTGCTGCCCGACACCGACCACCTGGGCACCGCCACCGCCTTCGCCGAGCCGGGGTCGCCCCTGTTCGAGGCCGCGCGCGACGCGATCTTCGGCATTGACGGGGCGCGGCGATGACCGCCCCGACGGCCGGGTCCCCGACGGCCGGGTCCCCGACCGGGCAGCCGACCGGCATCCACTGGCCGGTCCTGGTGCTGGCGTTCCTGGCGGTGCTGCTGGACGGGTTCGACACCGCCGCACTGGCCTTTGTCGTGCCGACGCTCGCCGTCGAGTGGGGAACGGGTCCGGCCGCCTTCACCGTCCCACTGGTGCTGACGAACCTCGGGGTCGTGGTCGGGTACCTGTGCTGCGGCGCGCTGAGCGCCCGGATCGGGCGCCGGACGCTGCTGATCGCCGGCGTGACGACGTTCGCCGTCGGGACGCTGCTGGTCGTGGTCGTGCTGCCGACGCACTCGATCGGACTGCTCGCCGCCACCCGGCTCCTGACCGGGTTCGGCCTCGGCTCGGTGCTGCCGGCTGCGGTGTCCTTCGCCACGGAGTTCTCCTCCGTGCGCCGTCGCGAGGTCGTGTCCGTCACCGTCACGCTGGGCCTCGCCTCGGGAGCGACGCTGGGCGGGTTCTTCGGCGGCCGGTTGATCACGATGGTCGGCGCCGTCGGCGTCTTCGCGGTCGCCGGCCTGCTGCCGCTGCTGCTGGCCGGGGTGATGGCGTGGTGGCTGCCGGCCGAACCGGCCGCGCGGACCTCGGTCGCGGCCGAGCGGGACGAGGCCAAGGTGGCCAGGCTGTTCGATCCCGGTCTGCGGACCAGCACGGTCCTGCTGTGGACGTTCTCGTTCCTGGTGTTCGTCGCGTCCTACACGTTGACGTCCTGGGTTCCCACGCTGCTGACCGGATACGGGTTCAGCCCGGCCGAGGCGCCGCTGGGGCTGGCGTTCGTGAGTCTGGGCGGCGTGCTCGGCGGCATCCTGCTGATCCCGATCGCGGCCCGCATCGGCATCGCGCCCGCACTGGTGCTGATGCCGGTCATCGGCATCGTCGGCGTGGTCCTCGCGGCGCGCGCACCCCTCGACCAGCTGGCCCTCCTGCTCGCTCTGGGCGCGGCCGGCCTGGGCGTCACCGCGAGCCAGATCGGTCAGCTCACGCTCGCGGTCGCGCTCTACCCCACGGGCACCCGCACGACGGGCGTCGGCTGGGCCGCCGCGCTCGGACGCGCCGGCGCGATCGTGGGGCCCGGTGTCGCGGGCATCCTGATCGGCCTCGCGCTCGCGGGCCGCGACATCATCCTGCTGACGGCGGTGCCTGTGCTGGCGGCCGCGGTCTGCGCGGTCGTCCTGTGGCGGACGGGGCTGTCCGCGCCCCGGGTGACACACACGGCGCCGACCGGGGAGCCCCGATCGGTGTGACGGGGTCCTGGTTCGACCTCGGGGACGTGGCCGTGGTGCCGATCGTGGAGACGCCACGGCTGCTGATCGCGCCGGAGGAGTTCTTCCCGGACGTGCCGGTCGACCGGCAGGAGTGGTGCTTCCGGGAGCCGTGGTTCGATGCGGCGACCGGCCGGCTCGTCTACGTCATCCAGTCCTTCCTGGTGGTGACGCCGACGGCGACCGTGCTCGTCGACGCCTGTGTCGGCGGCGGCAAACCGCGGCTGCGGCCCGAGTTCGCCGATCTCGACGCGGGGTGGCTGGCGGCCCTGCGCGCGACGGGCACGTCGCCGCTCGACGTGACGTCCGTGGTGCTCACCCACCTCCATGTCGACCACGTCGGCTGGTGCACCCAGGCGCACGGCGACGACTGGCGACCGGTCTTCCGCAACGCCCGCCACAGCGTCACCGGCCCGGAGCTCGACCACTGGACGAGCGCGGCCGGTACCACCGCCATGCGCCGCACCGGGGACTACATGGCCGACAGCGTCCGTCCGCTGCTCGCGCACGGCCTGCTCGACGTCGTCGACGCCGACGCCGAGATCGCGCCCGGCATCAGGCTGGAGCCGGCCGCCGGGCACACCCCGGGCAACGTCGTCGTGCGGGTCACCGGGAGCGGCGGTGAGCTGATCCTCGCCGGTGACGCGCTGCACCACCCCCTGCAGCTGCGCCACCCCGAAGTCAGCAGCCGGTACTGCGTGGACCCGGCCGCTGCTGCCCGGACGCGGGTCCGGCTGCTCGCCGACGCCGCCGCTTCCGGTACCCCCATCGCTCCGGCGCACTTCGCCTTCCCGACCGCGGGTCGCGTCGAACGGGCGGCGGCGGGCTACACCTTCCGTACCTTCCATGCGGCCTCGGACATGCTGCGCACGACGCCGTACGTCCGCTGAGGACCGCGCAACGGCATGGCGATCCTTCGATAGATGGTGCGCCAAGCGCGCAGCCCTTCCCGGCCGCGACGCAGCCGAAGGCCACGACGCCCGAGTTCGCGGATCGCGGAACGAGTACGAGAGCGGCGCCACCGCCGTCAGCCACGCCGACGAGGTCGTGGACCACGCGGCCCACCTGACCGGTACCGCCGCGAGCATGTACGACTTCTCGTTCCTCGCCGCCGACGCCCGCAGAACCGGATCGGGCGCGGCCGTCGACTTCTCCCACGCGGCCCTCCTCGGAGCCGTCCAGGCCATCGGCGCCGACCGACTGCTGTTCGCCGTCGACCACCCCTATGAATCAACCGCCGAGGCAGTCCAGTTCCTCCGCACGGCACCGTTCCGCCGCGCCGACCTCGAACGCATCGCGCACCTCAACGCGACACAACTGCTGCATCTCTGATCAGGCACCGTGCCCGCGATGTGAAGCCAACAACGCCGCCGTCCGCCGGCTGCCGCGCCTGGCGGGACGCACGTGTCACCAATATCTGGGCCGGCACGAACGAGGTCATCGGCCGTGACCTCGGCCTCTAGCAGCTCCGTCGCGGAGCATGTGGAGGAACGATGACGCCGCCCGTTGCAGTGATCACCGGAGGAGCCAGCGGCATCGGCCTCGAGCTGGCGAAGCGCATCGCGAGGACCCACCGGGCGGCAGTGTCGGACCTCGACGGGGAGCGGGCCGAGAGCCGCTGCCGACATGACGGGTACGGCCATCGGGCTGCGCTGCAACATCACCGACCGTGAGTCGGTCGCGTCCGCCGTCTCTGCCGTCGTGGCCCGCTTCGGCGCGCTCGACGTCGCCGTGTCGTGCGCGGGAATCGGCACGGTGGGCGCGGCGCGGCGACGTGGGTGTTGCGCACCTGATGTTCATCGACATCCCGATGGTCCGGGAGGGCGACCGAGAGCACGCCGACCTCGCCCGGATGCGGGCGATGCTGCGCGGACCCGCCGGCAGGACCTACCCGGCGTCCCTGGCTGCGGACCTGCTGGTACGTGGGATACGCCGCCGGTCACGCCGGGTGTTCGTGCCCGCGTCGCTTCGGGCTCAGCACCTGCTGCGTGGGCTGCTCGGCGGGTCGGCTTCGTGGGGCCACGCCGCCAACGGGGCAGCTGACTGTCCACGTCTCTACCAGCCGCATCAGGGGGTGTTCCAGCCACGGCTCCGTTGCACGCGCTCGACAGCGCCTGGCCGCATCCGGGTTCTCTGTGGAGTCGGCGGTGACCTGCCGCGGCCGGGGATCGCGCCCCGGCCGGCGACGGGGCTCACGGGCGGCGGGCGCCCTCCACCCAGTCGTCGATGCGCTCCCACCACTGGAAGAGCCACTCCACCTGCGCGGCCTCGCCGCGCGGCACTTCCGCGGCCGGGACGCGCCACCAGCGCATCCGGACGGTCGTGTCGAGCGGCAGGGCGCGCCAGATGTCCGCCACGGTGTAGAGGTGGTCCAGGCCGGTGTGGGTCACCCAGACGACGTCGGCCTCCGGTGCCGCGGCCAGTGCCGCGGTGACCCCGCCCGGCCGCGGTGCCAGCACGAACCGCATCGCCTCCGACCGGCGCGCCATGTCCTCCAGCCCGCGGCTGCGGAGCCGCTCGATGCCGGCGAGGCGGCGGCGCTCGGTGAAGTTGCCGCCCTCCGGGAAGATCACGAAGGCGTCGTCGTGGTCGAGCGCGGTCGCGAGCTCCCGGATGCGGTGCTCGAGCTCCGCGCCGCCGCCACCGGAGATGAACCGGTTCGGCAGGCGGTTGAGCACCACGTCGAGCGCGGGATCCCACTGCAACCGCTCGGTGAGGACGATGCGCGGCTCGCGGGCGTACCAGTTGGTCAGGGCGTGGACGAGCAGGAACGAGTCCCCCGGTCCCGCGTGGCGGCAGAACACCAGCAGGGGCCGGTCGAGGTACTCGTCGGGGTCGGGCCCCTCGACCACCACGCGCAGCCGCAGCACCCGCGCGGCCTCCCGGTAGAGGACCCGCAGGTACCAGCCGACGAGCTGGTAGTGCAGGTACTGGAACGCCGGCGTGCGCAGCGCGAGCCCGAACCCGGACGCGAGCCAGAGCCCGAGCAGCACGATGAGCACGGTGCTCTCCAGGACCATCGCGACGACCGCGACCCACAGCACGCGCAGCACCCGCAGCCGTCCCGGCACGAGCGGCGACAGCGCGGCGGCCAGGAGCAGCCACAGCGGCAGCGTCGTCACCACCGCGAGCGTGAGCAGGACGACGAGCGGTGCGAGCACGGTGCGGCGGACCCACCTCGGTGGCGGGGTCATGCCGGGCCCACGTCGCCGAACCGGGCCTGCAACCACTCGCGCGACGCGGTGTGGGCCGCCCCGATGCGCCGCCGGGTGGCGGCCATGTCGCGGTAGCGGAGCGCGGCGCGGCTGTCCCACGCCGGCGCGCTGCCGGCTCCGACGGGCAGGACGTGCACCTCGACTCCCTCCGGTACGGCGGCCAGGTCGCGGGCGTAGCGGTGCCGGCGGGCGATCTCGAAGGCGACCGCGGCCACCTCCCACGGCCGCCGGGGCGTCCGCAGCGGTTGGTCGACGCGCCCGACGTGCAGCACGAACACCCGGTCGGCGCCCAGCTCGATCGCGCGACCCAGCGGGATGCTGTTGACGAGACCGCCGTCGAGGTAGTGGCGACCGGCGATCTCCGTCGGCGGCAGGAGCCCCGGCACGGCCGCCGAGGCCAGCACGGCGTCGACGACCGGGCCGTCGTCGAACCAGTGCTCGGCGGCGTCCTCGATGCTGGCGGCGCAGCAGGTGAATCGCACCGGGAGGTCCTCGATGCGCCGCGCGTCGAGCAGGCCGGTCAACGCGCGCCGCAGAGGAGCGGGCGAGTGCGCGGCGACCCCGGTGCGGGCGAGCTCGCGCAGCCGCCGGACCGTCCCGCCCGTGAAGAGGGCGCCGGCGTCCGGGGCCGTCCACAGCGCTTCCAACCGGTCGGCCACCTCGTCGGCGGGCACTGCCGCGAGCACCGCGCCGTTGATCGCGCCGACGGAGGTGCCGACGACCAGATCCGGCCGGACGCCGCGCTCGAGCAACGCCCGCAGCATGCCCACCTGCACCGCGCCGAGCACTCCGCCACCGCCGAGCACGATCGCCGTCGCACCGGCCCGGTCGGGGCTCACGTGATCGTCGGGAGGGCCGCGGCCGCGATCTCGACGCACACCGGGGTGCCGGCCTCGAGGGTGATCAGCTCACCGTCGAGCTGCAGCGGTGTGGGGTTGAGCGCGACGAAGCGGAACCGCGTGGCCGTCGGCTGAGGGCCCAGACCGCGGGTGGCGGCGCGCAGGGCGACGCCGAGCACGCGCCACTTCGACGTGTGCGGCAGCGTGATCACCTCGAACCGGCCGTCGGTGGGGTCGCCGTCCTCGCTGAGCGTCGCGTACTTGGCCATCTCGGCGATGTTGGCGAACACCAGACTGTCGATGTCGTGGCGCGTCCCGTCCTCCACCTCGATGGTGAAGGGCCGGAACCGGGCGAACGTCCGCACGACCGCGACGATCTCGCGGAACGAGCCCTTGCCGCCCCCCTCGAGGTCGATCGCGACCACGGGGGTCAGGCCCAGCCCGATGTAGGAATGCGCGTACCGCACCCGCTCCTGCGGTCCCGTACCGGTGGTCAGGCGGAGCAGGTCGATCCGGCGGACGTCCCCGGCGACGACGGCCTCGACGAGCGGCCGGTCGCGGACGACCCGCTCGTGGTCGTTGGCGTTGCCGGCGGCGAGCACCGCGGCGACCGCGTCGGGGTTGCCGGCCCGCATGATTCCGTCGACGACCTCGTTGTAGCCGCCGTCACCGCTCACGGAGACGATCAGCGGCCGACCGGTCCGCGCGGCCTCCGCGGCCAGTACGCGGCCGTGCCCCGCCCGTTCGGTCGGATCGAGCCGGACGGGCGTGCCCGGCAGGCGCTGCCCGAGGTCGGCGCGCAGCTCCTCGGCCAGCCGTGGTGCCTCGCCGGTGCTCTGCGGGTTGTAGATGACGACCACCCGGTCGAACGGTCCTGCCGGTGTGCGTGTGCTCGCGGGGGATCGGGTGGACGACATGAGTGGTTCCTCCGCGTTCAGGGGCGCCACCCGGGGTCCACGGCCGGCCACTCCGGGGTACCTCGGTGGCGCCGGCGCACACCTCGCCGCGCGGTGACGCCTGCCACCGACCCGCGCGCCGAGGTCCGGCGGTGCAGCGGGAGAGACCACCCCGCTCCACCGCGGGAGATCGTGCCGGCCGCGCCGTAGCCGTCGGCGAGGACGCCTGCATCAGCGGGCGCGTTCCGGGCTCGCCGCCGAGCCCCCTGTCCCGCCGTCCGCGGTCCGGTTTCCCGGGTGCCGAGCGCAGGTGGGCTCGCGCAGCGCCGTCGAGACGGCGATCGCGACGATGGCGACGAGCGCGAGTGCGACGAAGACGCCCCGCGGGCCGTGCCGCTCGGCGACGAGACCGAGCAGCGGCATGAAGAGGCCGCCGGCGCTGACGGCGAGTCCGAGGGTGACCCCGGCAGCGGTGCCCGGGCGGCTCGGCAGGTAATCCTGACCGAGCTTGATCAGTACTGCGAAGGGGATGTTGGTGACGAGCCCGACCAGCACGACGAGCGGTAGCGCAACGAACGCGTCGCCGCAGGTCAGCAGCAGGATCAAGGCGGGGACGAGCAGGACGTTGCCGAGTTGGACCGTGCGGACGAGGCCGATGCGGTCGGCGATGCGCCCGCCGACGAGCGTCCCGAGCACGCCGCCGGCGAGCTCGAGGGTCAACGCCGTCCCGCCCAGCGCAGTCGACGCGCCGAGCTGGCTGATCCAGTAGAGCGAGACGAAGGTGTTGACGCCGAACGACACCGTCGAACGGACCACCTCGACGCCGGTCAGCGCCGCGAAGAGCATCGGACGGTCGGGACCGAGGCGGTGCTGCACGGGCCTGTCGGCGGGCAGCGGGTTGCGCTGGCGGCGGTACAGGACGAAGCCCATGAGGACCGCGGGCGGGATGAACAGGGCGGTCGCCCCGAGGCCGAGCGCCTCGAGGGCCGGGGTGGCGAGGGCAGGCGCGACGAAGAACCCGATGCTGCCGCCTGCGGCGAAGTAGCTCATCGCGGTGGCGCTGCCGCCGGCAGCGCGGCGTGCGTCGCGGCCGGCCGGCGGGTGGAACATCGCGACGCCGAAGCCGGACAGCAACAGCAGCGCGAAGACCGCCGGGTAGCTCGGGACCAGGCCGGCCAGGCCGACACCGGTCCCGGCGAGCGCCACGCCGACCGGCGCCATCCAGGGCAACCGCCGGCGGTCGGCGAGGATGCCGACGACCAGTTGCGGCAGCGCGCTCCCGAGCGTGGCGGCCATCGCGAGACCGGAAGCGCCCACGTATCCGAAGTCGCGCTCGAGGACGAAGTAGGGCACCGCGGCCGGGACCATCCCCTGGTAGAAGTCGTCGACCGCGTGCGCGCCCGCCCACAGCCGCATGCGCTGCCAGTGCGATGCCGGACGGTCGGAGGTGCCGGGGTCGGATGTCGAGGTGCTCACGGGCCCACGCTCACATCCGGTCGCGACGGCGCGCTTCCGATAATCTGTCGATCCATGTCGCAGATCCGCCACCTCGCGGTCGCGCCCACCCATGCCGGGACCTACCTCGCGGGCGAGGTCATCGACTGCCATCGGCATGACGACCACCAGCTGATCTACGTCAGCTCCGGCGTGCTGGCGATCACGACGGAGCGCGGGGCGTGGGTCGCCTCGCCGCACCGTGCGGTCTGGGTGCCGGCCGGGACGTGGCACGAGCACCGCTTCTACGGGCTCAGCTCGTTCCACACGGTCGGCTTCCCCCTCGACGAGGCCCCGCTGCCGGCCGACTCGCCGGTGGTGGTGGGCGTGAGCGCGCTGGTGCGGGAGTTGCTCGTCGCCTGCACCGAACCCGATCTCGACGCGGCAGCGTCGGGCCGGATCCGCGCCGTCCTGCACGACCGGCTCCCGCCGGCGCATCTGCAGCCCCTCACCCTCCCCGCAGCGCGGGACCCGCGGCTCGCGCACGCCTGCCGACTGGTCGCAGCCGACCTGCGCACGGTCAGGGACATCGGCTGGCTGGCGCGCCGGGTCGGGGTCAGCGAGCGCACCCTCACGCGGCTCTACCGCTCCGAGTTCGGCACCACCTACCCGCAGTGGCGCAGCAGCGTGCGCATCTTCCAGGCCATGATCGAGCTCGCTGAAGGAGCGAGCGTCACCGAGACCGCGCACCGGTGCGGCTGGGCCACCCCCAGCGCCTTCATCGACACCTTCGCGCGCGCCATGGGGCAGACGCCCGGCGCCTACCGGTCCGCCGTCAACCCGGTCGCCGACCGCGGAGCAGTGTCAGAGCAAGCGTGATGTGAGGAGATTTCTCAGATCGATGGCTTGACATGACGAATTCCAGCAACGAACACTATCTCGGTGAGCATTACCGGCACAGTGGGCGATCTGGACCGGCGCATCGTCGCCGCGCTCCAGCTCAACGGCAGGGCGACCTGGAAGCAGGTGGCTGCCGCTGTGGAGGCCACGGAATCGACCGTGGCGCGGCGCGGGCAGCAGCTCCTCGACAGCGGGACCGTCGGTGTCACCGGCGTGCTCGATCACCTGCGATGCGGGCTGGGGATCTCCCTGCAGGTCCGGCTGCGCTGCCGTCCGGGCACGGCGGTCGCGGTGGCCGAGGCGCTCGCCGGCCTGCCGTCGACCCGCTTCGTCACGATCGTGGCCGGAAGCGCCGACGTCGCGGCTGAGTTCGTCGTAGCGCACCATCGTGACGTCGCGACGGTGCTGGTGGAGAACCTCCCGCGACCGGACGACATCGTCGAGACCGAGGCGATGGTCGTGGTGCGGAAGTTCGCGGCGTCGGAGGAGTGGGACACCGGCCTGCTCGGCCCCGACGCCGTCGCGCTGCTGCGCCCCGACGGCGCGCGCGTCGAGCACGGGGAGTGGCACGCGACCGAGCAGCTCACCGAGCAGGAGTTCGCCATCGCCCGGGTGCTCGGCGCCGACGGGCGGGCGTCGTACGCGCAGATCGCGGCAGCCGTCGGGGTGAGCGACTCGACGGCCGCGCGGAGGGTCGAGTCACTCGTCCGCCGCGGGTGCCTGCGCTTCCGCACCCTCTTCGAGGCGTCGCTGCTCGGGTTCGACGTCGAGTTCCTGCAGTGGCTCACGGTCGAGCCTGCGGAGCTGGAGAACGTCGGCACGCAGCTCGCGAAGCACGGCTCCACCCGCTACGTCAGCGCCACCACCGGGCGCTTCAACCTGTGCTTGCACGGGGTGCTGCCCGGGTACGGCGACCTCTACCACTACATGACCGATGTGGTCGGCGCGTTGCCGGGAGTCCGCGCAGCCGACATGACGCTGCAGGCGCGCACCCTCAAGCGCGCCTGGGTCCGCATCGCCGCAGACGGCACCCGGGAGCGTGGAGCGATCCGATGACCGACGACGACAGCCGCACCGCCGAGCCGTGGCAGTGGGACGAACCCACCTGGCGCGGTCACGTCGAGCGGGTGCGGGCCGGGTCGAGCCTGGTGCCCGACGCGTGGCCGCAGCAGGCGAAGGTGGCCGTGGCGATCTCGTTCGACCCAGACCACGAGACCATCCCGCTGCGCGACGGCGAGACCCGTCCCGGCAAGCTCGCCCAGGGCGAGTACGGCGCCCGCGTCGCCGTCCCGAAGGTCCTCGCGCAGCTGGCCGAGTACGGGGTGCCCGCCAGCTTCTTCATGCCCGCCGTCTCGGCGCTGCTGCACCCCGACGAGGTGCAGGCCTACGTGGCCGCCGGCCACGAGGTCGGCGTGCACGGCTGGATCCACGAGCGCAACATGCTGCTCTCCCGCGAGGACGAGCTGGACCTCACCGGTCGCTCCCTGGAGACCCTGGAGAAGATCGGCGGCGTGCGCCCGGTCGGGATCCGCACGCCGAGCTGGGACTTCTCCGACAACACGCTCGACATCATCGAGGAGCTCGGGCTGCGCTACGACTCGTCGCTGATGGCCGACGACGAGCCGTACGAGCTGGTCGCGGCCGGCCGGCCGACGGGCATCGTGGAGATCCCCGTCGAGTGGATCCGCGACGACGCGCCCTACCTGATGATGGAGCGCTACGGCGCGCTGCGCCCGTACATGCCTCCGCGCGCGCTGCTGGAGATCTGGCGCGACGAGTTCGACGCTGCGCGCGCCGAGGGCGGGCTGTTCCAGCTCACCCTGCACCCGCACGTCATCGGGCACCGGTCCCGGCTCGTGGTGCTGCGCGAGCTGCTGGCCCACATCGCGAGCCACACCGATGTCTGGTTCGCCACCCACGCGCAGATCGCCGAGGTCGCGCATGCCCGCCTGACCACCAGCCGTTCTGCCACACCCTCGAGGACCACGTCATGACCGAGACGACCGCGGGGCCCCCGGCCTCGGACACCCGGCTCACCGGCAAGCAGCGCAAGGCGATCGTCGCCGGCGCGATCGGCAACACCGTCGAATGGGTCGACTGGGCGGTCTACGCCACCCTCGCGCCCGTCTTCGCGTCGCAGTTCTTCGCCAAGGGCGATCCGGCGGCGGCCCTGCTGTCGACGCTGGCCGTGTTCGCGGTCGGGTTCGTCATGCGCCCGATCGGCGGCGCGCTGCTCGGCGCCTACGCCGACCGGCACGGCCGCAAGAAGGGCCTGATGCTCACCATCGCGCTGATGGCGGGCGCGGCGTTCGTGATCGCGATCTGCCCGACGTACGAGGCGATCGGGATCGTGGCGCCGATCATCCTGCTGCTGGCCCGGCTGGTGCAGGGCTTCTCGGCGGGCGGCGAGTTCGGCTCCTCGTCCTCCTTCCTCGTCGAGTCCGCGGCGCCGCGCCGCCGGGCGTTCGCCGGGTCCTGGCAGCAGGTCTCGGTCGGTGCGGGCGCGCTGATCGCGTCGCTGATGGGCTTCGTGCTGACCTCGACGCTGAGCGAGGCCGCGATGCAGAGCTGGGGATGGCGCATCGCGTTCGGCATCGGCGGGCTGCTCGGGCTCGTCGGTCTCTGGCTGCGGGTGAGCGTGGAGGAGACCGAGAGCTTCCGCACCGCCGCCGCGGAGGGCCGCACCGGGCGCCGCAGCCCGATCCTCGCGGTGTTCACCGAGCACCCCCGGGCGGCGCTGCGGGTCGTGGGCATCACGATCGCCGGCACCCTCATCTACTACGTGTGGATCAGCTACATGCCCGGGTACGCGCACGCGGCCACCGGGATCCCGCTGCGGGACGCGCTGCTGGCCAACACGATCGCCATCGCGTACTTCCTGTGCCTGCTGCCGTTCGTTGCGCTGCTGTCGGACCGGTTCGGCCGCAAGGTCACGCTGCTGGGGTTCGCCGCCGGCTTCGTCGTGATCGCCTACCCGGCGTTCGAGCTGATCGAGCTCGGCGGGTTCTGGCCGCTGCTGGTCGTCGAGCTGGTCGGGGTGACGTTCCTGGCCGGCTACTCCGCGAACTGCGCGGTCGTGATGGCCGAGCAGTTCCCCGCCGAGGTGCGCAGCACCGGCATCGGCCTGCCGTACGCGCTCGCCGTCGCGATCTTCGGCGGGACGGCGCCCTACATCACCACCTGGATGAGCGCGAACGGCTTCGGCGGGTTCGTCTGGCTCTACGTCGCAGCCGCGGCGCTG
Source organism: uncultured Actinomycetota bacterium (assembly GCA_963727745.1). Taxonomy (GTDB): domain Bacteria; phylum Actinomycetota; class Actinomycetes; order Mycobacteriales; family Pseudonocardiaceae; genus Pseudonocardia. Next base: position 151,862 of record CAVSHL010000006.1, on the reverse strand, counting down.
GTCGGGGTGGCGGTCTACGCGACCATGCCCGAGACCAAGGGTCGGGAGCTCACATGAGCCGGCACGTGCTGGTCACCGGGGCCGCCGGCGGGATCGGGCTCGCCGTGGCCGAAGCCTTCGCGGCGCAGGGGGACACCGTCACCGGTGTCGACGCGCGCGGTGCGGAGCTCGAGTCCGCCATGGCGGGCCTGCCCGGTGCCGACGCTTCTGGCTACTACGCGATCGTCGCCGACCTGAGCGACGAGCGCTGCGGGGAGGTCGTCGCCGCGGCGCAGGAGCGCGGGGGGCCGGTGGACGTGCTCGTCAACGCCGCCGGCATCTACCCGGCCACCCGCCTCGACGACATGACCGCCGCGCAGTGGGACCGGGTGCAGCACGTCAACGTGCGGGCGCCGGTCCTGCTGACCGTGGCGCTGGCCCAGGCACACCGGCCTGCAGCGGTGGTCAACATCAGCTCGGGGGCCGCGACCAGGGCCCGTCCCGGAGCCGCCCACTACTGCACGTCGAAGGCGGCGCTGGAGATGGCGACCAAGGCCTGCGCGGTCGAGTACGCCGACCGCTCGATCCGGGTCAACGCCGTCGCACCCGGGTTCGTCGAGGTCGACAGCCCGGTCAACCCGGTCACCGACGAGTACGCGGCGGCGGTGTCGGTCAACCCCACCGGCCGTCCCGGCCGGCCCGACGAGATCGCGGCCGCGGTCGTCTGGCTCGCGGGCGCGGACGCGGGCTTCGTCACCGGAGCCGTGCTGCGCGTGGACGGCGGGGCGACCGCCGGCACGTCGGCGCTGCCCGTGCACCACCCGTCCACGACCACCCTGCAGGGCGCATGAGCGAGAGGACAGAGACCAGCATGGCGACCACGTCGCACAACTACGTCGTCGTCGGTGCCGGCGCCATCGGCGGCACCCTCGGCCACCACCTGGCCCGGGCCGGCCACCGCGTCACCGTCGTCGACGCCGACCAGGAGCACATCCGCCGCATCCGCGAGGACGGGATCGTCGTGGTGCGCGGGACGGACCGCACCGTCGCGCCCGTCGCGGCCGCCGTCACGCCGGACGACGGCGAACCGCGCAGCGTCGAGCGCGTCCTGCTGGCGGTCAAGGCGCAGGCGACGGAGCGCGCGCTGGACTGGATCGCGCCCCGGCTGGCCGCCGACGGGTTCGTCGTGTCGCTGCAGAACGGCCTCAACGAGGCGGCGATCGCCGAGCGCATCGGGCCCGAGCGCACCGTCGGCGCGTTCGTCAACCTGTTCGCCGACGTGACCGGGCCGGGGGAGATCCGCGACGGCGGCCTCGGCGCCCTGGTGGTCGGCGAGCTCGACGGCTCCGACTCCCGGCGCGTCCGCGAGGTCGTCGCGGACCTGCAGGCCTGGGGCCCGGCGCGGGCGACCGGGAACGTCGCGGGGTACCTGTGGTCCAAGCTCGGATTCGGGGCCATGCTCGTGGCCACCGCGCTCGCCGACGCCCCGATGGCCGAGCTGATCGACCGGCACCGGTCGGTGATGCACGCGCTCGCCGCGGAGGTGTACGCGGTGGCCGCCGCGGAGGGGATCGCGCTGGAGCCCTTCGACGCGTTCGACCCCGCCCCGTACGCCGGCACCGACTCCATCGACGCTGGCACCGCGAAGGACCCGGCGACCGACACACTCGTCGCCTGGCTGCGCACACAGGCCAAGGACCGCAGCGGCATCTGGCGCGACCTCGCAGTGCGCCACCGGCCCACCGAGGTGCCCACGCACTACGGCCCGGTGCTCGCCACCGCCGCCCGGCACGGCATCGCGACCCCCGGGCTGGAGCGGCTCGTCGCGCAGATCGGCGAGCTGGAGGCCGGTGCGGCGATGCACGAGGACCGCATCGCGGGGTTGTCGGCGGTGCTGCGGTGACGGCGGTCCCCGCGCCCGCCGCCCTCGACGACGTCGACGTCGCTGCCCTGCACCGCTGGCTGGACGAGCGGCGCGCCGCGCTCGTCGAGGACCTGGTCGCCTACGCGGAGTGCGAGACCCCGAGCGACGACCGTGCGCTGCTGGCCAAGGGGCTCGCCCACGTCGAGGGCTGGCTGGGGGAGCGGCTGGGTGCACCGGCCGCCCGGGCCCACCACGAGTCCGCCGAGCACGGCGACGTCGTGGTGCTCGAGTACCCGGGCACCGCACCGGACGTGCTGACCCTGCTCGCGCACTACGACACGGTGTGGAGCGCGGGCACGCTCGACGACTGGCCGGTGCGGGTCGAGGGCGACCGGCTCAGCGGACCGGGCGTCTTCGACATGAAGGCCGGGCTGGTGCAGGCGGTCTGGGCGGTGCGGGCGCTGCGCGCTGCGGGCGTGCCGCACCCACCGCTGCGCCTCGTGCTCAACGGCGACGAGGAGATCGGCAGCCCGTTCTCCCGCCCGCTGATCGAGGCGGCGAGCGCCGACGCGTCCGCCGTGCTGGTGTTCGAGGCCAGCGCCGACGGAGCGGTCAAGACCGGGCGCAAGGGCGTCGGGATCTTCACGGTGCAGGTGCGCGGCGTCGAGTCCCACGCCGGGCTCGACCCGGAGTCCGGTGCGAGCGCGATCGACGAGATCGCCCGGATCGTCCGCACGCTGCACGCAGCCACCGACGCGGCCGCGGGGACCACGGTCAACGTCGGCCTGCTGCGCGGCGGCACCCGCTCGAACGTCGTGGCCGGTGCAGCCGAGGCGGGCATCGACGTGCGGGTCCGGTCGGTGGCGGCCCAGCAGCGCATCGACGAGGTGCTGCGCGGCCTCGCCCCGCACGACCCACGGTCGGCGGTGACCGTCCTCGGCGGCTGGAACCGCCCCGTCATGGAGCCCAACCCGGCGATCGCGTCGGTGTACGCGTTAGCCCGCGCGGCCGCCGCGCAGCTCGGCGTCGGCCTGCTCGAGGTCACCGTCGGCGGCGCCAGCGACGGCAACTTCGCCGCCGCCATCGGGCGCCCGGTGCTCGACGGACTCGGGGCCGTCGGCGCCGGCGCGCATGCGAGGCACGAGCACGTCAGCATCGACGGGATGGTGGAGCGGGCCGCCGTGGCGGCGGGGGTGCTGGCAGCCTTCGCGCTGCGCTGAACGCGCGGCGTAGGACGCCGCGCCGATGCCGCAGCGGGCCATGGTCGTGGATCATCTCGCTTCCTCGTGCAGGGATCGGTGTGTCCACGAACCAGGATCAGGCCCCAACGTAGGGGCGTCGGGCGCGTTCGGCGTGAATTCGCCAGTTTTCTCGACGCTGATGCGGTGGTCAGCGGGAACCACTCAGGTTGTCGTGGATTTCTCGACCGTACTGCCCTACGTCAAGCCTGCCCTTGGCCCGAGCGCGCCGGACGGGAACCTGGTCGAGCTGCACGACGACGGCGCGCCGGCTACGCGGCCGTTCGTCGGTTCCCTGCTGACGACCTACGTGGTGGATGACGGTGGCTGGTTCCGATACATCACCGACGTCGACATGCGGGCGGTCGGACATTCGGTCGACCAGCTGCACGGGCACGCGGTGGAGAACGCCGCCCGTTTGGTCACGGGCCGACTCGACATGCCTCGCTGCGGTGCGATCACGCCGGTGCTGTACGACGGCAACCTCGAAGTGAGTGTCATGTTCCTCGACGAGGTCTGGGAGTGGTTCGCTGCCGAGTTCGGCGGAGCCGAGATCGTGGCCGTGGCGCCGTGCCGCGACATCCTTGGGTTCTGTCCCACAAGCAGCGCCGACGGGCGCCCCGAGCTGGAGGAGCTGATCGAACGCGTCTGGTGCAGCGCCGACCATCCCCTCACGAAAGACTTCTACTGGCGTGCCGGCGGAACCTGGGTGCTTGATAGCGGCTTCACCGCATGACGCACTCTCGCGGGACCCTTTCGTCGTCGACGTCCACTTGGTTCTGAGACGTCGCACAACACCGGCCGGTGTCGATCGATATGGCGTTCGGCGCCGACCCGGCGGCACCGTCGGTGGTGCGTGACGACCTAGACCCGGAGGACCCTGCGGTCGCTGTGCGGACCGTGACCGGCGGTGTCATGGCGGTGGAGGCGGAGTACGGATGGCACGGAGCCTCCGCCCCGGTGCTCGTCCCGGCGTCCCGCGGCGGCCGGGCAGCCGCGGTGTCGTGGAGCGACATGGGCGAGACCCACGTGGGGTTCGCGGTGGACGAGCAGCTATCCCGTCGAGCACCGACCTGCTCGACGTCGAGGAGCTCACACGGCCCCGACGCCGTCGCCGGCGGCGGTGCACCGGTTCGATCCGCCCGCAGAGGTTCCCTGATCCCCGGGCCCGCCGGCGCCCTGCGAGAAGGCCCCCAAGGGCCGACTGCTCGCCGGATTCACGATCCTCGCCACGCTCGCCGTACTCGCCGCGTGGCTGCTGCTCGTTGTCCTGAGCGCCGCGGGGGCCGTGCGCACCCTGTCGCGGCGGACGCGCTGAGCCCCGGATGACCGTTCGCGGTGTATGCCGTCGCGCTGGCCCGGGGTCGGCGCTTGTCGTCTCGTCATGGCGACCGGGCAGCGCCTGAGGGTCACCGGTCCATCAGGAAGTCTCACCGCTGGATGTTGGTCACGCGAGCGCCCGGGTCACGGCGGGCCACGACGGGCCACGGCCCCTGAACCGGTTTCGGGCTCGACGCTCGAACGCCACGACAGTGTCGACGATGCGTGGCCCCACCCCCCTCGGCGCTGTGCACGATCTTGTTCGCGAGGAGGTGGCGCAGCTACCGTTGCGCACCGATCGTCGGAGTGGATCGTCCCGCGCGGGTCCTTGGAGGGGTGCGCATGAACTCGGGAGCGGTGCCGCGGCTGCGCGTGGAGCACCTGTCGAAACGCTTTGAGGCCGTCCATGCGCTCCGCGACGTCACGTTCGACCTCGCTGCTGGCGAGATCCACGCCCTCGTCGGTGAGAACGGTGCCGGCAAGTCCACCCTCGTGGGCATCATCACCGGCCTGCTGCGTCCGGACGTGGGTGCTGTCCGCCTGGACGGCGACGTTGTGGAGTTCCGCAGCCCCCTGGAGGCGCGCCGGGCCGGAGTGGCGGCCGTCTACCAGGACCCGCACCTCTTCCCGCACCTGTCGGTGGCCGAGAACATCTTCACCGGCCGGTACCCGACCCGCCGTGGCCTCGTCGACCGGGCTCGGATGCGGTCCGAGGCCGCGGCGCTCCTGGCCCGGCTGGGGTTCGAGATCGATGTGGATGCCGTGGTCGCGGGGCTGACAGTGGCCGAGTCGCAGTTCGTCGAGATCGCCCGGGCTCTGAGTTCCGAGGTGCGGCTGCTGATCCTCGACGAACCGACCAGTGCCCTCACCCCGCCGGAGGCGGAGCGGCTGTTCGACGTCGTGCGGGGCCTCAGGCAGCAAGGCACCACGGTTGTCTGGATCTCGCATCGCATGGAGGAGGTCCGGCTGCTGGCGGACACGATCACGGTGCTGCGCGATGGCGGCCACGTCCGCACCGCGCCGGCCGCCGTTCTCGACGACGACACGATGATCCGGTTGATGGTCGGGCGGTCGGTGGCGCTGGACGCGGTCCCGCGCACGGAACCGCTGGGCACGCCGCGGCTCTCGGTGCGCGGCCTGTCCGTGCCGGGTGTGTTCGACGACATCAGCTTCGACGTGCACGAGGGCGAGATCGTGGGCGTGGCGGGACTGGTGGGCTCCGGCCGGTCGGAGATCGCCCAGTCCGTCTTCGGACTCGGTGCGACGCCGACCGGTGAGGTGCGGATCGACGGGCGCGTGGTCAGGCCCCGCAGTCCCCGTCAGATGGCCGAGATCGGGGTGGTCTACATCCCGGAGGACCGGGATGCCGAGGGCGTCCTCGCATCGATGTCCATCACCGACAACCTGGTCCTTCCGAGCATCCGGCGGATCGCGACGTTCGGCTTCGTGCGCACCTCGCGGGAACGTCAGCTCGCCGAGCAGCAGCGCGCCGCCCTCGGCATCAAGGGACACATCGCAGATCCGGTCAGCTCCCTGTCCGGGGGCAACCGGCAGAAGGTCGCCCTGGCCCGCTGGCTGGGAACGAACCCGAAGGTCCTGCTCCTGGACGAGCCGACGCACGGCATCGACGTCGGGACGAAGGCCCAGGTGCACGACATGATGCGCCGGCTGGCGAGGTCGGAGCGACTGGCGATCCTCATGATCTCGTCCGACCTGCCGGAGGTCCTGGCGGTCAGCGACCGCGTGCTGGTCATCGCGAGGGGGCGGCTCGTGGGCGACCTGGACATCGCGGACGCCAGCCAGGAGGCCGTGCTCGCCGCCGCGACCGGCTCGTCCACGGGAAGGCCGGCAGCATGAGCACGTCCGTGACGAAGGCCGCGGAGACGACACGGCGGCTGCGGCAGGCGAGTGGTGCCACCGCGCTGCGTCTCCGCTTCCTCGGCGTGGTCGCGTTCCTCGTGCTCCTCGGCGTCGTGTTCACCGCGTTGTCCCCGCGTTTCCTCACCCTCGACAACGGCCGGAGCATCCTGTTCTCGGCGGCCATCCTCGCCATCGCCGCTGCGGGGCAGACACTGGTGGTGCTGACGGGGAACCTGGACCTCTCGGTCGGCTCCATCATGGGCCTGAGCGCCTACGTGATCTACGACGTGGCCGGCGACGTTCCGGCGCTCGGGCCGTGGGTCGTCCTGCTCGCCGTCCTCCTGGGCGCCTTCCTCGGCCTCGTCAACGGCGTGCTGGTGGCCGTGCTGGGCATCCCGTCCATCGTCGCGACGCTGGGGACCCTCGCGGTCTACCGCGGTTTCGTCTCCGTCTACGCCGAGGCCCGCGAGGTCACCGTCGGTCAGCTCCCGAGCTGGATCCGCGCACTCGCCACTGCCGTGTGGGGCAGCGTGCCGGCCGCGGTCTGGCTGTCCGTCCTCGTGGTCACCCTGGTCGGCATCGCGCTCCTGCTCACGCCGTGGGGCCGCCGCATCTACGCGTACGGCTCGAACCCCGAGGCGGCCAGGTACTTCGGGCTGGACAGCAGGACCGTCGTCATGGGTGCCTACGTCGGGGCCGGGGTGATCGCCGCCCTCGCCGGACTCCTGCTGGGCGCGCAGGTCGGCAACATCAACTCGCTGCTCGCCAACGGCATCGAGCTCCAGGTCCTCGCCGCTGTGGTCGTCGGGGGCGTCAGCATCTGGGGCGGCTCGGGCAGCGTCTTCGGAGCCGCCATCGGCGCCGTCGTGCTGGCGACGATCAACAACGGTCTGGTCCTCCTGAGCGTCAACGAGTACTACCGGCTGCTCTTCCAGGGCCTCGCCATCGTCCTGGCCGTCGGGGTGGACGCGATCGTGCAGAACCGCGTGCGCACCGCCACGCGGCGTCGCCGCATCCTGGAAGTCAGCTCATGAGGCAGTTCGTGCGCCGCTACAGCGGGGAGCTGCTGCTCGTCGGTCTCATCGTGCTGGGGGCCGTCTGGTCCAGCTCCCTGTCGCCCTACTTCCTCGACCCGGTCAACTTGCTGTCGTCAGCCGCCACGTTCGTCATCTTCGCGCTCATGGCGTTCGGGCTGTACCCGGTCGTCGTCCAGGGGGAGATCGACATCTCACTGCCTTCCACGCTGGCCGTCGGCAGCGTGCTGCTGGGCAAGGCGTCGGTAGCCGGCGTGCCGCTCGCCCTGGCGCTGCCCCTGGTCCTGGTCGTGTGCGCGGGCCTCGGAGCTCTCAACGGCTACCTCGTGGCCGCCGTGGGGCTGCCGTCCCTCGCCGTGACCCTCGGCAGCCTCGGCGCGTACCGGGGCCTCGCGTACATCATCGCCGGGGACGCCGGCGTCGTCGGGATCACCCGCGAGTACACCGCGCTCGGTTCGACCTGGATCGGCATCGTGCCGGTGTCCGTCGTGCTGGCGCTCGCCGTGGCGGCAGGCTTCGCGCTCCTCATGTCGGCCACCTCCTTCGGCAGGTACAGCTTCGCCATCGGGAACAACGCCGCGGCCTCCCGGATGGGCGGGGTCCCCGTGGTCCGCACCCGCATCGTCGCCTACGCCCTGGCCGGAGCCATGTCGGGACTGGCGGGCCTCGTCTGGGTGGCCCAGTACCAGTCCGCCCGCGGCGACAACGCCGACGGGGCGATCCTCTTCGTGCTCACCGCCGTCGTGCTCGGCGGTGTGTCGATCAAGGGCGGAAGCGGCCGCGTCAGCGGAGTCCTGCTCGCCCTCATCCTCCTGGCCACCCTCCAGACCGGGATGCAGCTGGCGAACGTGCCGGGCACCAGCCAGACCCTCGTGATCGGGTGCCTGCTCGTGGTCAGCCTCGGTCTGCCCCGGGCGATCGCCCTGTTCCGCGGACGCCGCCGCACACCGGCACCGCGTCGCACCGACCCACCCCCCGGCCCCGACGACCCGACGCCGGCGGTCCTCGAGCAGCAGAGAGGCTGACCCATGTTCTCGTTCGACCGGCAACGCCACCGGCGTGCCCGCTTCGCAATCGTCCTGGCCACGGCAGCACTGGCCGTCGTCGCGTGCAGCCAGACGCCTCCGCAGGCGTCCGGACCTGCTGGCGGCGGCCAGGCCGCCAACTCCAAGATCTTCATGGCGCCCAAGTTCACCGGGCTCGCCTACTTCGAGGTCGCCCGGACGGGCGGCGAGAAGGCCGCGAAGGACCTCGGCGTCGACTTCCAGTACATCGGCTCGGACAAGCCCGACGCCACCGCCCAGATCGCCACGCTGACCAACGCGATCCCGCAGCGGCCCGCCGGGCTCGTGGTGAGTGCGATCGACGGGGACGCGGTCGCGCCGGCCCTGCGGCAGGCCCGGCAGCAGGGCATCAAGGTGGTGACCTACGACGCCGATGCCGCGGTCGACTCCCGGGACCTGTTCGTCAACCAGCTCGGTTACGACCTGGCGGCCAAGACGATGCTGGACACCGCGCTGCTGAACTCGCCGCAGGGCGGCAAGGTCGCGTTCATCTCGGCCTCGCCGACGGCCCCCAACCACACGGCGCACGTGCGGATCATGAAGCAGCTGATCGACTCTGATCCCAAGTACTCGTCGCTGTCCTACGTCGACACCGTCCAGTACGCCGGGGACGATGCCCAGAAGAGCCAGGAGATCGCCCTCAACCTCATGCAGGCGAACCCCGACCTCAAGCTCATCATCTCCTCGTCTGCCGTGTCGGCGCCCGCGGCCGAGCAGGCCATCGTCAACGCCGGCAAGGCCGGGCAGGTCTTCGCGACCGGATTCGCCCTTCCCAGCTCGGTGCGCGACTTCATCAAGAACGGCAATTCGGCCGCCTTCGCCCTCTGGGACCCGGCCGAGCTGGGGTACGTGGCCACCACTGCGGCCAGCCAGCTGGCGGCAGGGAAGATCACCGCAGCGGAGGGGCAGGTGATCGATGCCGGAGCGGCCGGCAAGTACACCGTCGGAAAGGACGGAGAGGTCCAGTACAACAAGCCTCTTGTGTTCACCAAGGACAACATCGACAAGTTCAGCTACTGACTCGAGCTGGTGGACGATCGAGTTCTCCGAACGGGTCGGCCGTTCCGTGCTCAGGAAACGGGGGTGCCACTTCGCCGCAGGAACAGACCCGCGATGTGGCGTCGGGTCGAACGTGACCCGCAACAGCTCGAGGACGAGCAGCCGCACGGCCTACGGCTGCAATCTGTGTCGATGGCGTGCTGCCCACGCTCCGGTCCGCGGCATCGGTGATCGCAGACCTGCTCGGCGGTCGAACCTGGGCCGGGTGCAGCCCGGGGTGCGTGGGCGATCTGCTCGTCGTCTGCGGCGACCCCGTCACCGAACCGGAGCTGCTGTACGCGTCGACGGAGCACCGCACCGTCATCCAGGCCGGCACCGTCGTCACCTGACTGGTGTGCGAACGGACGCCCCATCGCCCGGTGGTACCGCAGCGAAGCCGGTCCTTCCGGCGAGCTGAGGACCGAGGATCTGTCGGACAAGGCCAGGACCACGCTCGTCGCGCCGGGATCGTCGCGGCGGCGTTGCCGGTACGACCGGGTACGTCAGGTGCAACGGCTCGCGCCGGTGCCCGAGCACGGGCCCCGGCGGGACGGACATGGGTTCCCGGCTGTCGGTGAAGATCGCCTGGTGGCGGTCGACGGCGAACATCGCGCCCTGGCCGGCCGACATGGTCCTCGGGTTGAGGCGCCGAACCCGGCGCACGATCAGCCGGGCGGTGACCCACTCTGCCTTGGCGCCGGCCGGGCTTCGCGGATAAGGCGGGCGGCAGCCTGGTGGCGGGTCCGTCGCCGGGAAGCGGAACTCGAGGCAGACGCCACCCGAGGGAATCGCCGCTCGATCTAGACCTTGGGAAATTCGCCGCAACAGCAAAGCCGGATCGGAATCGGCGTCGGTCGGTCGGGCGAGCTACCATTCGATCGTCCATGTGCCGGGGGCTGTGAGGAGGGGGCGGGAGGGCGTGACCGTGCTGATCCGGGTCCGGCAGCTCACCCCGTCATCCTCGACGAGGTGTTCGGCACGAGCCGCCGATCACCTCGGTCGTCGAGCCGAGACGGTGCACTCGGAGAAGCTGGTGTCTCGGTTTGCGTGACCGTGATCATTGCGTGGCCCGGCACCACCGCGCTGTGTCAGAGCCACCCGGCGTTGCGGGCGATCCGGAGTGCGTCCAGCCGATTGCGCGCGCCGAGCTTGATCTGCGCGTTCGACAGGTAGTTGCGGACCGTTGTCGGTGAGAGGTGGTGGCGGCGGGCCATCTGCTCGGTCGAGATGCCGTCCTCCGATGAACGCAGCAGCTCCGCCTCACGCGTGGTCAGCGGGCTCTCCCCGGTTTCCAGTGCCGCGGCGATGAGCTGGGGGTCGATCACGCGTTCGCCCGCTGCCACCCTGCGGATGCCGTCGGTGAGGCTGGTCGCCCGGGCGTCCTTGACGATGTACCCGCGGACGTGCGCCTTCAGTGCGCGCAGCAGGTGCCCTGGCTGGCTCAGCCCGGTGAGCACGAGCGCGCGGCATTCGGGCAGCCGCTCGTAGAGTTCGGCAGCGGCGGTGAGGCCATCCGTGCCGGGGAGGTCGATGTCGAGCAGCGCGACATCGGGACGGACCCGCAGCGCGGTCGCGACGATGTCGTCGCCGTTGTCGAGTTCGGCGACGACCTGCATGTCCGGTTCCAGCGTCAGCAGCGCCACCAGCGCGCTGCGGATCAGGTGCATGTCCTCGGCGATCAGGACGTGGATCACGTGGTCTCCTCCGGCAGCCGCACGATCAGGTGGAAGGTGTCGCCTTCGTGGTGCGCCGACACCGACCCGCCGACGGCCGCTGCCCGCTCGGTCATCCCGGTGCGGCCGTTGCCCGGCTCGCCGCCGGTGCGAGCACCGTCGTTGACGATCTCCAAGCGGACCTCCGCACGCGCCGCGGCCAGCGTGATCCGGCACGAGGTCGCCGCGCTGTGCCGCAGCACGTTGGTGGCCCCCTCGCGCACCGCCCACGACAGCACACCTTCGACGTTCGCCGGCAGCGCCACGAGCCCGACCTGGGCGTCGGTGGTGATGCCGGCGGCATTCAGCAGCGACACGGCCCGGTCGATCTCGACGCCGAGCGACAGTCCGACCGGCCCACCGACGGCTTCGCGCATCTCGCGCATCGTGGCTCGCGCGGTCTCGGCCATTCCGGCGATCTCGGCGAGCGCCCGGTCCCGGTCGACAGCGAGCATACGCATCGCGAGGTCCCCCTTGAGGGAGACGGCGGCGAGGCTCTGGCCGACGAGGTCGTGCAGGTCTCGCGACACCCTGACCCGTTCCCGGTCGACCACGGTCGCGGCCAGCTCGGCCCTCGCCGCCCGCAGCTCGTCGAGCGCGCTCACCAGCCGCGTGGCGACGAAGAGACCGGCGCCGAACAGTGGATAGGACACCGCCGCCGTCAGCCCCCAGAACACGAGACCGACCGGCCCGAACACGGGCAGGAGGATGATCAGGACTCCGGTCAGGTTGCCCGCGGCGATCAGCAGCATCAGCGCCGTCGCAGCACGCAATGGCAACAGCATCAACGCCGACGCCACCGCCAGCGTCTGCGCGATCTGCCAGTTCTGGCCCAGCCAGATGATCGGCACGTAGACCAGCATCAGCAGGGCGGCGAACGTCCACGGCCAACCGTCCGGCCGCTCGCCGCGCACGGCCGCGCGGCTGTGCCACAGCTGCAGCGCCGCAAGCGGTACACCGAGCAGGAGCGCGACCCAGCCCAGCGCCGTGCCGCCCGCGCCGCGGTCGGCCATGTCGATCGTCGTGTACAGCGGCGGCGAGGCCAGATACGGGATGTGCAACGCCCACAGCAGCCACCGGGCCATGCGGCCGGCGCTGTCGTCCACGTCCACTGGTTCCGCGGTGTTCACGGCTCGTCCCGTTCGACGTGCACGGCCAGCCGGGCACCTGCCGCCCCGTCCGACACCAGCACGAGCTCGCACGCACGCACCCGCTGGTCCGCGAGCACCTCGGCGAGCACACCCGGCAGCTCACGGCGCACCGCCGCGACGGCGTCCTCGTCCAGCGGCTCGACGGGCGCGTCCAGCCGGAACGCGATCCCCGCGTCGGCCAGCAGCTGCGCCGTGGTGGCGAGTTCCGCGCGCAGCGATCCCTGCCGGTAGGACCGGGCGACCCGGCGGACCTCTGCCATCGCCGTCTGCGCCCGCACGACCACGGCGTCGATCTCGTCGGCGGACACCGACGCGCCGGCAGCTCCCCGGCCGGCCAGCTCGCCCGCGCCTGCGGCGACGGCGGCGATCACACCGCCGAGCGTGCGTTCGAGCTGCTCGTCGATCCGCCTGCGCTCAGCGAGCAAGGCCTCCGCCGCGAGCGCCTCCCGGGCTGCTGCGAGCCGCCGGAGCACGTCGGCGAACCAGGTGAAGGCGAGCGTCTCCCCCGCCCGCCACAGCACCAACCAGCCACCGTGCACGGGCTCGACCAGCCCGGCCCCGATCAGGCATGCCAGCACGACCAGGCAGCACACGACGACCGCGACGCGCCACCGGCCCCGCAGCAACAACACCGCCGTCGCGAGCACGACATGTGCCTGATCCAGCCAGTAGGGCGACCAGTCGGTGAGCGGGACACCCGCAATCACCAGCAACGCGAGCGCGACGACAATCACCGCGGTCCACGCCGGGTCCCGGCCGTGCGCGACGTCCCACACCGCGCGCACGTGCAGCCCGAGGATCGGGACCACCAACGCCACGGCCCCTACCCGCACCGCAGCCGGCGCCTCGGGGTTCACCACGATCCCGCCGAGGCCGTGCAGCGGGTAGTACGCGGCGAAGAACACAGCGACCGAGGTGGCGAGCGGGACGCCCACGGCGAAACCACGGCGGGTTCCGAACCGGCTACGCAGCTGGACCTCCGGCGCGGCATGCATCGTGGGCGGGCGAACCGGGCGACGGTACCCCGCCTCCAGAACGGCGCTCACACCGCGCAGGGTGCCCCGGCCGCGCGGCATGCGGCAGGTGAGCGCGTACCCGGTTCGTCGGTACAAATGTGGATTCGCTCAGCCCACAACGGCATCTTTCCGGCGAGCCGCGCCCGCGAAACGCTGCACCGGTCGGGACACCGACGCCCAGCCGAACCTCAAGGGAGATCATCCGTGCGGAAGCTCGTAGTCCAGCAGTGGGTCACCGTCGACAACATCGTCGCAGAGGAGGACGGCGGGCTCAGCTTCGTGTCCCCGCAGCCGTTCGACGACGCGGTCACCGACAACCCGTTCCAGAACAGCATGCTGGCGTTCATCGACTCGGTCGACACGGTGATCCTCGGCGCGACCACCTACGCCCAGTCGACCGGCTGGGCGACCGCCGAGGGTCAGGGCGAGTACGGCCGGAAGCTCAACAACCTCACCAAGTTCGTCGCCTCGTCGACGTTGGACGACGCCCCGTGGGGCGACTTCTCCGCCGCGACCGTGACGCGCGACCCGGCCACCACCGTCAAGGAACTCAAGGAGCAGAGCGGCAAGGACATCTGGCTGTGGGGGAGCTTGACGCTCATGCGCTCCCTGCTGGCCGCCGGCCTCATCGACGAGGTCCGGATGCTGGTCTGCCCGGCGACCCGCGGCGCGGGAACCCGCATCTTCGAGGACCGGCAGGACCTGAAGCTGATCGAGGCCACCGGGTTCGACAACGACCTGGCGATCATGCGCTACGAGATCAAGAAGTAGGCGTGGCGGCGGGGTAGCACATCCATCCGATCGCGAACTCTGAGTGGTGAGAGGGCCGGCCGGATCATCGCCTGCCCAGGCGCAGCAGGTCGTTGCTGCTGTCCGTCGTGCGGTCACGTGCGGTGGCGAGTGCCAGGCTCGTCGCGCACCTCAAGCCGGCCAGGGACTTCCCGGTCGACGACTGGCTGCACGGGATGGCCAGGATGCGGGAGATGCCGAGGTTGTGGGAGCAGACCGTGCTCCTCTCCGACGCCCTGCTCGGTCCGGGTGGGCTGCTCGGCACCGGCATCCTGAACTGGCCGGAGCCGCAGCTGTCGCCGGTCCAGCTGCCGTACGTCACCGACGACCACTGGCTCGGCCTCGAGTTCGCGAAGGACCCGACGCTGCCGGATCCGCTCAACCAGGACCGGCTGCTGTTCACTGCCCATTACGCGACCGGGCTGAGCAGCGAGCAGCAGTGCGGGCTGGTGTTCGACGAGTGGACCGAGGTGATCCCGGCCGAACGCGAGACCACCGGGATCGCCCTGCACTACGGACGGTCCCGACGCCGAGCCGCCGCAGACGATGCTGCTCGTCGTCCCGCCGGTGCGGGTCCCGAACGGGCAGTGGGCGGCCGCTGATCTCCGCGACGCGATCACCGAGACGTTCGCCATGGCCAGGACCCGCGCGGTCGAACCCGCGCACCTCGATGACACGGCGTTCGCACAGCTGCTCCCGGCGGAGTACCTGTCGCTGTAGCCCACTCTGTTGCCGGCGACGGGCGTTGAACGCGGCGGCCGGGCGCCCGGCGGAAGGGGTGCCGGGCGGACGCGTCTCGTGGGGGACAAGACGCTGATCAGGGCCGCCGCGCTGCGCGGAGGGGAAATGGGCCGTTCCTCGGCTGACGGATCGGGTGCTCATCGTTGGCTCCGCTACTCCGCGCTGCTCGGCGACTTTCGCGCACTCTCCGGCGGCGCCTTCGATCTGGCGTCATTGGTCCTGTCCTTGTCTCTCGAGGTCCCGTGGTCCCCCGTGGCGGGGTGCCGTTGTGCGGGTCGTAGGGCCCCCAGGCCAGTCCGGTTCCGCTGAGGCGGCCGCTGTGGCTGGGTGGTCACGGGGTGGCGCCCTTTCCGGCGCCACCCTCGATCCGCTTCGGTCAGTTGTTGTTCTTGAAATCTCTTCCCCAGGCCCAGCCTTCGGGTTCGCGCAGTTGGCACCAGGCTTCCGGCTGGCACCGCTCGACCAGCTTGACCACGTCGCCCTGGCGCAGGACGCCGATCTTCTTTCCGCCTTCATGACTCGGCTTGTTGTACAGATCCGTATCCGTGGTCACCGTCGCGGTCTTCTTCCCTATCGCCTTTGGCGGCGCAGGCGGTGCGGGTGCGGGCGGTGCGGGTGCGGGCGGTGCGGGTGCGGGCGGTGCGGGTGCGGGCGCGGGCGGCGTGGAGACGCAGGTGTGCCCGAGCGAGCCGCGCCACTTGTTCGTGACGCCTTGGTTGTTCGTCACGGTGCCGGTGGAGATGCCCTGATCGTCGATGTGGCCGGTCCAGATGTTGGAGAAACCAGCGCCCGGGCCCTGGTCCCACTTCGTTGTCAGGTTGATCGAACGTCCGGAGATGCTGCCGTAGGCGGTTCCCCATGTGCCGAGCGTCTTGCCGGGGATCACATAAAATGCCCGATTCGGGCCGGCGTTCGTCTGCCCGGACACAGGTATGTGCGCGACGATGCCGTTGTCCAGGTTGGCTTCGAACAGTCCCTCGCCAATGTTCCCCAGCCTGAACTTCTCGCATTTGGGAGCGAGCGGCTGCAAGGGCATCGCCTCGGCTGTTCCCGGCACCGCGAGCAGGCCCACCGCTACGGCGAGCGCGGAGGCGACACGGGCCGGTCCTCGGTTGATGGATCGGGTGCTCATCGCGGGCTCCGCTACTCCGCGCTGCTCGGCGGCTTCCCGCACTCTCCGGCGGCGTCCTCGGTCTGGCGTCATCGGTCCTGTCCTTGTCTCTCGACGGTCCTGGGGTCGGCTCCCCGTGGCGGGGTGCCGTGGTGGTCGGGTCGTCCGGCTGCCAGCCAGCAGGCCAGTCCGGTTGACTGACGCCTTTTCGATAGACAGCGTCTAACCAATAGACGCAGTTGAAGTCGGAGTCTTTGCTGTTCTCACCGCGGGAAGTCCGACCTCGACGCGATCTTGGGCACGGCGCTGGTCTCCTGGATCCCACAGGTCGCACTGCCCCAGCTGTGACGCCGCGATCTTCGCCCGGCTTGATCTCCTGCCGGGTATCACCGCCGTAGCGGCCTGACGTGGTCCGTCTCTTCGGCGGTCGCCCGCTGGCTGTGGGCGTGATCCGGGCCGGCCGTCACTTGAGTTCGATGAGCAGCGAGTGCGTGTCGGTGGCGCCGATGTTCTCGCCGATGTGGACCTGCGTGGGAACCCAGGCCGGCTCGAATGCGGTCTTGTCGAGCTCCACGCTGCGGCCGTCCACGATCAGCCGCCGACGGAAGTCGCTCAACGGCACCAACACCATGTCCGGGTGCACGTGCTGGGTCGTCCGGTCACCGGGCCGGTCGCGGTAGCGCAGCACGCGCACCCGCTCGTTCTCGAACACCAGCGAGTACAGCGCGGAATCGGTGCACACCGGATCGGTGCTCACGTTCAGGTCGGTCATGGCCGGTGCTCCTTCGATGTCCGGGGTCGGTCATCTCTGGGGCGTTCATCGGGTGTTCAACCGAGGCTGAACATCGGTGCCCTGCGATCAGCCGGTGTCGAACAGCGGGTCGTCGGCCAGGTAGCTGCAGGACATCCCCGTGTGCACGCACGCCGTGAGGTGCTCGCCGAGCACCGGGAACGGCTGCCCGATCCGGCCGATCGCTGCTCGGATCGCCCGGGTCACGTTCAACCTCGCCTTCTCGGCGGCCGACCCGATCGGGCGGTCGCGTCCGCCGAGTCCGACAGCTCGCCCGAGCTCGGCCATCAGCGCGTCGATCTCGGCCTGGGCCCGCGCCGAGGCGGCCCTGTCGCCGGTATCGTCGGCGGCGTCGAGGCGGGCCCGCAGCTGGGTGAGCCGGGCTCGGTAGGCCGCCTTGGCCTGTGCATCGAGCGCGGGGCCGGCGTCGCCGAGGTGCGCGCGGCGCCCGTCGTGCCCGTCCACCAGCGCGACGAGGTCCAGGGCTCGCCGTTCCTGGCCGGGATGCCGCACGAGCTCGGCGAGGTAGGCCAGCCCTTTGGTGTGGGGGAGCCGCGCCGTCGCCGCCTCGTACTCGACCAGCCACCCGTGTTCGTCGCGGCGCAACCGGGCTCGGGATCGAACGGCCTCGGCGCCGCTTCCACCTGGCGCGTCGACGGGACCGGCTCCGGCCCGCAGCACGGCCGCACGGGCCTCGTCACGGCCGTCCAGCGAGTCGGCCCACGCGGCGGACACGCGCGCCCGCCACGACCGGGAGCCCAGGGCCTCGGCTTTGCGGAGGGCGAGATCGAACCACCGGTCCGCGGCGGCGGGCTCGCCCAGCAGATCGGTGAGCAACCCCAGCGCGTGCGCGACCGGTCCGACGCACGCCGCGCCCAGCGCTACCACCGCCACCAGCTCGCCGAACGGTTCCAGTGCCGTGCGCAACCGCCGGGCCGGATCGAGGAGCCGGTGCCGGACCAGCACCTCGGCCAGCACGGTCGTTCCGGCGAGGCCGGAGAATGGCGAGTCCTGCGGGGCCGCCGGCACGGCCGCCAGCACCCGGGCCAGGAGCTCGTCGGCGCGGTCGTTGTCGGCGCGGTCGTTGTCGGCGCCATCGAGCAGGGCCCGCAGGGCGACCACGCCAGGGCCGAAGCCGAGCCCGGGGACGGCGTCGAAGAACCCGATCAGGGTGCGGATCGCGGCGGGCGGCGCCGGCGCGCTGGTGTCGTGCGCGAGGCAGGCCCGCAGCACGGCGTTGCCGACGGCGAACTCGGGGAGGTCGGCCTGCGTGGCCAGCCGCTCGGCCGCGTCCAGGTCCCCGGCGGCGGCGTCGGGGTCGCCCACGAGCGCGGCGACCATGGCCCGGCGGGTCAGCAGGAACATCGTGCGCACCGGCCGCCGGTCCAGGCGCTCGACGTCGCCGAGCCGGCGCAGCCCGTCGTCGAGCATGGCCCGGTCGGCGCGTTCCACCCCGGCGAGCAGCAGGTGCACCCCGGCGTCCGCGGCGACCGGGAGCGCACCGGTGCGGTCGGCCAGCTCGGCCTCGCCGATGGCGATGCGCAGACGTTCGTCCACCCGGTCGCAGCGCGTCAGCAGCGGGTACTGCATCGCCCAGGCCCGGTGCAGTGCCAGCGGGTCGGGGTCGTGGCGGGCCCGCCGCACGACCTCGTCCGCCCAGGCCTCGGCCGCCTCACGATCTCCGGGGGCGGCGGTGCCCGACATCAGTACCCGCATCCACCGCTGGCCGGCCAGCTCGCGCTGCACCTCCGCGTCAGGCGCGACGAGCCCGCGCGCCTCGTTGATCTGGCCCATGATCTCGGTCGGGGCGGCGAACGGGGGCATGCAGCCGGCGATGCCCAGCACGAACCGGGCGAACAGTTCCCCATCGGTACGGGCAGGCGGCAGGCCCCGGCGGAAGGCGTCGAGGGCACCGCCGGTGTCGCCGGCGCGATGGAGCATCCGGCCCAGCTCCAGCAAAGCGGCGGGCCGCTGCCGGGCATCGACCAGCTCTGCGACCGTCGCCAGGTGCCGGGCGGCGTCGGCGTACCCCAGCCCCGCTGCGGCCGCCTCGGCGGCGCGCCTGGACCACTCCAGTGCCGGTCCGGTTCCGAGCAGGGGAGCGGCTGCGACCGCGTGCGCCGCCAGCCGGCCGGCCCGTTCCTGGTCAGCGCCCGGCTCGAGGGCGCGGGTCGCGGCCGCGTGCAGCTGGACCAGCCGCGGCGCGGCCAGCCCCTCCACGATCGTCCTGCGCACGAGGGCGTGGGTGAACCGGACCTCGCCCGGGCGTCCACCGCTGCGCAGCACGCGGTTCCTGAGCGGCGCGGCCAGCGCCGGCAACGCGGGGCGACCCGCCACCGCGCTCACCTCGTCGAGCGAGCACGACAGACCCAGGACCGCGGCCGCCTCCAGCATCGCCATGGTCTCGTCGTCGAACCCGGCCAGCCGCTCCTTGATCACAGCGGCCAGGCCGGACGGGACCCGCAGGAAACCGCCCTCGGCCGTCACCAGCTTGGCGACCTCGGTGGCGAACAGCGCATTGCCGTCGCTCTGCAGGTGCACCTCGGCGACCAACGCGTCGTCGGACCTGCCGGCGACGCACTGCATCAGCTCCGCCACGTCCGGAGCCGCCAGCCCGCCGAGCGACACCGTCGTGGCCAGCCGGGCGAGGGTGCCCAGCAGCGCGTCCCACGGCGAACCTGCTGCGACATCGGTTTCCCGGTAGCCGCCCACGACAAGCAGGGGCATCCGGGCGAGCGACCGCGCCACGTGCAGCAGCAGGGCGGCCGACGCCTCGTCGACCCAGTGCAGGTCGTCCAGGACCACGATCGCCGGCCCCGTCTCCCGCAGCGCTGCCACCACCGCCTCGTGCACCGAGAAGCGGTCGGGCTCGGTCCCCGCCACTTCGGTGAGCAGCACCGCCAGCGGTGACCCGGCCGGCGGCCGCACCGGCGGATCGGCCCGCAGCACCTGCGTCCACGGCCAGAACGGGGGCTGGCCGCTGTCGGGCCAGCAGGTCCCCCACCGCACGGGCAGGTGCGACCGCGACGACAGCTGCTCGAACAGGCTCGTCTTGCCGACACCCGCCTCGCCGGCGACCAGGACGAGGTGCCCCCGCCCGGCCGCCGCCCGCTCCGCGAACTCGCACAGCGTCTCCAGCTCCGCACGCCGCCCGACGAACACCTCCCCGCCCGGCAACTCCGCGGCCCTCGCCATGAGCGCAGCGTAGGCCGATCCCGGCCCGGCCGAGGGCCTCGATCAGTCGGGCAGGAACCGCCCGGTTGTTCGTCGGCGGCGCGGCGTGGACGATTCTCCCTCCGAGGGCGCGGGTGGTCGTCGTGCGCAGGTCGAGGAGGTACCGGTGGGCAACCGGCGCAGAGAGGATCAACAACCGGTTGACGAGGTTCGGCCTCCGGCGCGGCGTGGCTCCGAAGGCGTTCGCCCTGCTGGAGACGACCGGACGCCGGTCGCGGCTCCCCCGGCACACCCCGGTGGGGAACAGCCTGGTGGACGGAAACTTCTGGTTGATCGCCTTCCACGGCGAACAGGCCGACCTCACGGTGACCGGCGGCCTTCATCGGACCGCCGGGCCTTGTCCCCGGAACGTGGACACGGGGTTGATTGCGCGGCGGTCCGGACGGTAGCGGCGAAGGTCGCCTCGTAGGTGTTCGGGGTCTGGTAGCTGCAGAAGGAGTGTCGTCGTCGGGTGTTGTAGCGGGGGAGCCATCGGAAGAGCTCGCGGCGGCAGGTGGCCTGGTCGGGCCAGGATGTGTTGTCCTTCAGCACTTCGCGTTTGAGGGTGGCGTTGAACGATTCGGCGAGGGCGTTGTCGGCTTTGGACCCGACTGCGCCCATCGAGCGGATGATGCCGAGTCCGTCGCAGAGCTCGGTGTAGGCGCGGCTGGTGTAGACCGAGTCGTGGTCGGAGTGGAAGATCGCCGGTCCGATCCACTCGTCCGCCAACCCGCTGCGCTGGACGGCAATCTCGCAAACCGTCAGAACGACGGCACGGCGCGAGTGCATCCGAGGCGCACAGCTGGTGCGTTGACGACCACTACCGTGGTCTCCGTGTCCGCAGCCCGGGTCGACGCGCTGGTGCCTGACGATGTCGCCGAGCTGCTCGAGCAGCTCGAGGACGTGCACAACCACGCTCGACTCGCGCTGAGCACGGTGCGGGCGCTCAGCGACGCTGCGGGGCGCCAGTACGACCGCGGCGAGTTCGCGGCCCGATGGGCAGACCTGCCTCAGGCCCGAGATGTTCACGGTCAGATCGACGATGCGCTCGGCTCGGCGTCGTCTGAGATCGAGGCCGGCTACGGCAACGCTCTGGCGCTGCTGCTGCAGGCCTGCCTTGCCGTGCTGCACGAGCTCGCCGTCGCCCGGAGCCCGAGCCGCGCAGCCATCGCCGCGGACCTCATTCCGGACACGCCCCTGGTTGCGCTGCAGACCAGCATCAGCACGGCTGACCTCGACTCGCGGCGAGGCGGGCCACCGGCACCACTGGCAGTTTCAGCGCCGCAAGGACGCAGCCGTGTCCGCGATCGAGCACGCCATCTCCGCCAACACCATCGACCGCCCCGTCATCGTCCACGCCGCCGATGGCAGCGACGTGTTGCGCAGCTCGCTCGCAGGCTTGATTGAGCTCGGCTACCCCGGCGTTGAGGAGGTCATCGTCGCGCTTGCCGATCTCGCCGATGTGCTCACCGAGATCCTGCGGACCCGTCATGTGCCGATATCCGCCGGACGACCCTTGCCGCCCGTGGATTGATCCCGTTGAGCAGCGGCTTGCCTCTACGTCGACGGGGCCGGCGAGCGGACCGGCGTGGTCGGCGCCGGCGGTGATCAGCTGTGCGAACGGAAACAGCGCGCTGAGCCGGTCAGCTGCGCCCTGTTCAGCACGCAGGAGCTCGCTCTCACTCAGCGCGGGCAGCTCCAACTCGGCCGGCCGGATCCTGAGCTCGCCGAATACAGCACCTTCGGATACGTCCACGGCGGAATCGGCTACACCCGCAAGTACCCCATCGAGCCGATCTACCGCGACGCCCGGCTGAACTGGATCGAGGAAGGCGCCCCGACCATCCAGTACATGGTCGCTGCGCGGGAGCTCCTCGACGGGTAGACCTTCGACGACGCGTTCGACAGCCTGCCGCAGTAGGCGAGGCTTGTGCTGATGCTGTGTGTCGGTCGGAAAGGGGCTTCACCGTGGGTGCTGAGCATGACGATGGGCAGGACATCGACTTCTACTTCGATCCGGTCTGCCCATTCGCGTGGATGACGAGCAAGTGGGTGCGGAAGGTGCAGGCGCGCCGTGCCTACGGCGTGGACTGGCGGTTCATCTCGCTGCGGCTGGTCAACGCCCACGTCGACTACGACGCCCACTTCCCGCCCGAGTACGAGGCGGGCCACACGGCTGGGCTGCGGCTGCTCCGGGTGGCCGCACGGACGCGCGCCGAGCACGGCCGTGCTGCCGTGGGTGCGCTCTACGCCGCGATGGGCGCGCACATCTTCGATGCCGAACCGGGTCCGCACGACGTTGGCAGTCGGGAGCGGCGGGGCAGTGCCGCCTTCGTGGAGCCGATCCTCGCTGCGGCCGGCCTGCCCGTCGAACTGTCCGCGGCGCTCGAGGACACCTCGTGGGACCCGGTCATCCAGGCCGAGACCGATGAGGCGCTCGGTGTGACGGGCAAGGACGTCGGCACCCCGATCATCCACTTCCGGCCGCCGGACGGTGTCGCGTTCTTCGGGCCCGTCATCAGTCGGTTGCCGAGCGACGACGAGGCCGTGGAGCTGTGGGATCACGTCGTCGCGCTCGCTGCGTTCCCTGGTTTCGCCGAGCTCAAGCGGAGCCTGCGCGAGCGACCCCAGCTGCGCGCGCTGGGCGTCGGTGAGGACGAGGCCGGCGTCCAGGAGGACTGGCACGGCGGCAGCCGGCGCCTCAAGAGGTAGGTGCCCGATCGCGGTGGTAGGCGAAATGGACGGAGAAGGATGTGGGCGCGTTCGAACGCTTGGTGGATCATCGTGTCGGCCAGCACGGCGAGGATCGCGCCGGCCGCGCCGCATCTCAGGAGATGACCTTGTCGAACACTTCGTTGAAGGCCTCGGTCGAGCTGGGATGGGTGTAGATCGAGTTGCGCAGCTCGGTCGAAGTGATGTTGTGCCGCATGGCCAGGGCGACGGTATTGATCAACTCTTGCGCGTCGATGCTGAGCAGCGCCGCACCGAGGATGAGGTCTGTCTCGGCGTCGACGACGAACTTCATGACCCCGCGGGTCTCCTGGACTGTGTAGGCGCGTGGCATGGCGACGATGTCGGCCACGTTCTCCCGCGACACTGTGACCTCGTGGCCTTGAGCGCGAGCCTGGGCTTCGGTCAGCCCGACGGTCGCGAGCGGGGGTGTGAGGAACAAGGTCTGTGGAATCGCTACTCGATCGGCCGTGCTGCGCAGGCCTTTGCCGATGAGCTGATCCAGGACGATGCGCGCATCGTCGAGCGAGATGTAGGTGAACTGGGGTCCGCCGTTGACGTCGCCGAGTGCGTAGATGTGCGGCTGGCTGGTTCGGAGGTGCTCGTCGACCTCTGTCGCGCCGTTCGGCGTGGTCCGCACACCGGCGGCATCGAGACCCAGATCGGTGGTCGCGGGCCGGCGGCCCGTCGCGGGCAGCACCGCGCCTGCCTCGATCGTGTGGGTCTGCCCGTTCAGCTGGTAGGCGATCGTCGACGTCGTGCCGGTGTCGCGCACCTCGGTGACGGTTGCGCCGGTGATGACGTGCACACCGTCGTCGGTGAGGATCTGCCGGACCGCAGCGGCGATGTCCTCGTCCTCCCGGGGGAGGAGCCGGTCGGCTGCCTCGACGATCGTGACGCGAGCCCCGAAGTGCTGGTAGATGGCCGCGAACTCGATTCCCAGGTAGCCGCCACCGAGGATCACGAGGTCGCCGGGCAGGGTATCGGTCTGGATGAGGTCGGTGCTGCTGACCAGCTGCGCGCTCGACGCGAGGCCCGGGATGGCGGGGATGACAGGTCGCGACCCGGTGTTCAGCAAGATCGTCGGGGCCGTGACGGTGATGCGGTCCGCGCCGTCTCCGACGGCGACGGTGTGAGGATCCACGAAGCGGGCGGCGCCGGTGATGACGGTGGCCGTGTCCTTGCTGTCCAAGGCGTCGAAGTTGCCGGCACGGAAGTCGCTCGTGAGGGCGCGCACGCCGGCGATCGAGTCGGCGAAGTACGAGGGCGCGTCGTCGTGCAGGCGCTTCGCGTTCGCGTAGTGGACCAGCATCTTGGTCGGAACGCACCCGACGTTGGGACACGTTCCGCCGTACATGTCCGCGGACTGCTCGATGAGGACGACGCGGTTGCCGGCGTCCGTGAGCACATGCGCGGCGGTCTTGCCACCCTTGCCGAACCCGACGACGAGGACATCGGCGGTGAGCGCGGTACCAGTCTCCATGGCTTGAGTCTGAAGTCGGCGCAGTGATACAACCAGGCGATCCAGTCTCACTTCTCTGCCCGAGAGTCTCAATGGACGCCGTCAGCCACGTGTTGCGTATGGCGCAGCTCGACGCCAGGTTGGATCGGCGCTGCCTGCTCGGCCGAGCGACACGCATGGACGTCGCTGGGAGCAGCACGCGAGGGGAAGCACCGTTCCACGTCTTGATCGAGGGGGAGTGCCGGCTGCACGTCGGCTCCACCTCCCTGGACCTGACGTCCGGCGACATCGTGGTGATCCCCAGCGGCGCTCCGCACCGGATCACCACGTCGGGCAGTGGTCGACAGCGTGGCACGACAGAGACCGCGGGCGACGGCTTCGTCACGACGCACAGCGAGAGCGGGGGCGCGGCGGAGATCGACCTGTTCTGCGGGCGCTACACGTTCGAGCCTGGCGTGGGCGAGATGCTGTTGCGGAGCCTGCCCGATCTCGTGCACGTTTCCTTCGGCCGTTCGACCCCCGACGCGAAGACGGTGCGGATGTTGGCAGCGCTGATGCGCGGGGAGGCCCAGCGCGAAGGCGATGGCACGGCGGCGATCCTGTCCGCCATGTGCACTGTGCTGCTCGCGATGGTGTTGCGGACCTCGCAGAGTGACACCACCACATCGAAGCTGTGGACCGCGGCCACCGACGACCGCATCGCTGGTGCGGTGCGCGCCGTGCTGTCCGATCCCGGGGACAACTGGTCGGTCGACAGGCTCGCCCGCCTGGTCGGGATGGCGCGCGCTACCCTCCAGCGCCGCTTCTTGCAGGACACCGGGATGACGGTGGGGGCGTTCGTCGGCCGTGCTCGTCTGATGGCTGCAGCGGAGCTGCTCGGCTCCACTGATGCGACGGTTGCCACTGTTTCCCGCCAGGTCGGATACCGGTCCGAGTCGGCCTTCTCCCGGGCGTTCCGGGACGAGTCAGGATTCACACCCGCTCGATTCCGGCGACATCATCAGCAGCAAGAACGAGGAGCGGCGGGGTAGCGCGCACGAACTCCGGGGACTCGGTCGGCGGTCCGATCCGCCGCTACCTCGCTGGATGGAGCAGGCATCAATCCTGCCCGATGCTCTCGGGCACGGCGCGACGGGTTCAGGACAGGGTCCTGTCGGGGCTGATCGGCCCGGTCGCGCAGCACGCGGTTCCGCAGCGCGACGGGGAATACGTGGACGTGCCCAGCGTGTCCATGACCGGAAAGGCAAAATTGCCCCGCTACCAGGGGAGACCGGGATTGCTGGAGTCTCGGTCCGTCGGGTGGAGGAGCGCTGGTTCGACCTCGGCGACGTCGCCGTGGCGCCGATCGTGGAGACGCCGCGGCTGCTGATCGCGCCGGACGAGTTCTTCCCGGACGTGCCGGTCGACCGCGCCGAGTGGTGCTTCCGCATGCCGTGGTTCGACGCGGCGATCGGTCAGCTCGTCTACACGACCTGACCGCGGCCGTCCGGTCGTGGCTGCGCTCCGCCCGCTGGCGGACGTCGCTGGCGTCGAGGTCGGTGGCCTGCCTCGGCGTGAGAGTTGATCGGACCGCCTTTCGGCGACCGTGGCGCGTCGGACCTGCTCGCGGCGCGGATGCGATGAGGTTCGTGGCTGCAGGACGCGGGTACGCGTGCGCTGTGCTGGCAGAACTGGGGAGCAACAATGTCGTCGTGACCGGGCGGGCGCGATCTGTGCCCGTCCGTATCCCCGGGAGCGGTCGACGGTCGCGGCGCAGCAGGGGCCGGACGCGGATCTGCGAAATCGGTACGGTGGCTCGCCTACGATTCGCCCGTGTCTCCCGTCGACGGTGCCGGTCCTGATGTGCATGCCGACCGGCTCCGTCGCATCCAGACCCTCACCGACAGCGGGCTCGCCCGCCTCGAGATGGACGAGCTCCTGGCAGAGCTCATGGAGCGGGTGCGCGATCTGCTCGAGGTCGACACGGTGGCGGTGCTCCTGCTCGACCCGTCGGCGAGCTACCTGGTTGCCACGGCGACCCGCGGCCTCGAGGAGGAGATCCGGCAAGGGGTGCGGATCCCGATCGGGCGGGGCTTCGCCGGGCGGATCGCCGCGGAGCGGAAGGCCGTGATCATCCCCGAGGTCGATCACTCCAACGTCATGAACCCGATCCTGCGGGAGAAGGGTGTGCGGTCGCTGCTGGGGGTGCCACTGATGGTCGGCAACGACGTGATGGGCGTGCTGCACGTGGGGACGTTGCGGTCGCGGTCGTTCACCGACGACGACGCGATGCTCCTGCAGATGGCCGCAGATCGTGTCGCGCTCGCCACCCGGGCCCGGATGAGCCAGGCTGAGCGCACCGCCGCGGCAGCGCTGCAGCGCAGCTTGCTCCCCGGACAGCTGCCGGCGATTCCCGGTCTCGAATTCGCCGCCCGGTACGTTCCGGGTGGCGGCGGTGATGTCGGGGGCGACTGGTACGACGTCTTCGAGCTGCCGTCCGGGCGGCTCTGCGTTGTCGTCGGCGACGTCGTGGGCCGGGGGCTGCAGGCGTCGGTGGCGATGGGCCGGCTCCGCAGCGCCCTGCGCGCCTACGCAATGCTGACCGAGGACCCGGCGCAGGTCCTGGGATGGCTGGACCAACAGGTGGGGCACTTCGAGCACGAGGTCATGGCCACCGTCCTGTGCGCCGTCGCGGAGCCGGGCCACGCCCGACTGACCCTGTCGTCGGCCGGGCATCCTCCGCCCGTCCTCGCACTGCCGGGAGGTCCCAGCGCCCTCGTGGACATGGTCCCGGACCCGCCCATCGGCCTTGCCGGGTTGCGGCGACGGCGCAACACCCGGGTGGCATTGCCGTCGGAAGCCACAATCGTGCTCTACACCGACGGGTTGGTGGAACGCCGCGAGGAGCGGCTCGATCGCGGCCTGGACCGCCTGGTCGACGCGGTGGTCCCCGGTCCGGCCGAAGCCGTGTGCGCGACCGTCATGAGCAAGCTGATCGGCAACGAACCGACGCCCGACGACGTCGCCGTCCTCGTCCTGTCCCGCACTCCGGACGACCGGCGCGAACCGCTGGCGCTGCGCGAGCGCGCAGTCCCGTCTGTCCTGCGCGGAGTCCGCCACGCCGTGCGGGAGTACCTGCGGCGAGCAGGGGCGAGCGACGACGAGCTCGCCGATCTCGAGCTCGCCGTCGGCGAGGCGGTGTCCAACGTCATCGAGCACGCCTACGGACCCGCTGGTGGATTCCTCGAACTGGACATGGTGCTGGAGGGCAGCACCTTGACCGCGAGCGTGCGCGACACCGGTTCCTGGCGTGAGGCACGCGGGACGAACCGGGGGAGGGGCATGGGGATGATGCGTGGCCTGGTCGACGCGGTCCGGATCGACCACGACGGTGGCGGAACGCAGGTCGTGCTGACCAAGACCCTGGGCGGATGACGCGATGACGACAGCCGGCGTGCACACGGACGAGATCCAGCCGGGCCGGCTGCTGATCCGGCTCGACGGGGAGATCGACCTCGCGAACGCGGCCGCGGTGGAGATGCAGCTGCGCGAGGTGATCACCAATCGCACGTGTTCGGTCTCCATCGACCTGAGCGAGCTGGACTACCTCGACAGCGCGGGCCTCCGCATCCTCTTCGCACTCGTCGACCGGCTCGAGCTGCTGCAGATCGCGCTGGACGTCGCCGTGTCCGCCGGCTCGCCGGCCCGCAGGGCGGTGGAGCTCTCCGGCCTCGGCGCGGTCGTGGCCGTCCGCACGACCTGACGCGCCCGGCGGTGCACCCAGGCGTGGCACCCGGCAGCACTTGGTCGGGGGTGGGGCAGGAGCCGCGGCGTCCGTGCTCGACGAGATTTCGGTTCGGACCGTAGCCGAGCCACGCGACGGTCTGCTGATCCGAGGTGATGTTCAGGGCCGGCACTGATGCGCCGGTGCATCCGATCGCCTCACACTTGCGCTCCGCGGCAGTGAGTGTCGGGTTGACCCGACGGTTGGAGGGGTGACGCGTGAGGCCACTCGGTTGGGTCAGCCTCGCGCTCGGCGTCCTCGCAGGCGGTCGCCCCGTAGGTTCCCGCCGCGGAGCCGAATGCTGATGAGGAGCATCGGATGCTGCAGAGGTCCAGCGGTGTGGTGACGGAACGACGGGAACCCCGAGGGATCGAGCCACGAGACGCCGCCGTCGGCTACCTGCTGGCAGCGGCATACGGCACCGGCGCGCCGCCGGCCTGGGTGGTTCTGCTCCAAGCCGGGCTGTTTGTGGGACCGATCGGTTGATTCCGAACGACCAGGCCGGGCTCAGATGTACCCGTGCCGAACGCGTCTGACCGCAGAGCTACACGAACGCGTGCGTGCACTCAGTTCGGTGCTGGCCCGGATGTGCGACCGCTACTTGCGCGCGAACAATTCCGCCTCATGTCCTGGCGAGCATCGGCGGTTGTGGCTGCGTGTCTGGTGGTGGGGCTGTCGGCCGGATGCGCGGACGATCTTGGAGGCAGCATCGATCGGATGAGCGGCGCGGATCTTCAACACGACGGCCCGTTCGACACCGTTCATCTCGCGGGACGAGCACACCGAGCACAGCACGGCTGATCCGCTGAGGAAGGAGTCATGTGTCCGGTCAGACCTTCGGTCCGTACCGCCTGGAGGAGCTGCTGGGCCGCGGCGGCATGGGCGAGGTCTACCGGGCCTTCGACACCGCCAAGCAGCGCACCATCGCGTTGAAGCGGCTGCACCCGCACCTGGCGGGTGACCGGGACTTCCAGACGCGGTTCCGCCGTGAGGCCGAGGTCGCGGCTCGGTTGAGTGAGCCGCACGTCATCCCGATTCACGACTACGGCGTGATCGAGGGTCAGCTGTTCATCGATATGCGCTTGGTCGACGGGCTCGATCTGCGCGGGCTGCTCGACCGTGTCGGGCCGTTGTCGGCGGTCCGCGCGGTGGGGATCGTCACCCAGATCGCCAGCGCGCTGGCCGCAGCCCATACCGAAGGACTGATCCACCGCGACGTCAAGCCCTCGAACGTGCTCCTCTCGGGGGCCCACCAGACATACGATCCTGGTGAGGTCGTCGACGACTACGCGTATCTGGTCGATTTCGGGATCGCGCACTCGTCAGCGGCGACGTCGATGACGGCGACCGGGGCGACCGTGGGGACGGTGGCCTACATGGCCCCGGAACGGTTCCTGAACAGCTCCGTCGATCATCGGGTCGACATCTACGCGCTGGGTTGCGTGCTCTACGAGAGCCTCACCGGCCAACGGGCCTTCCCTGGAGAAGGCGCGGCTGAGCTGATGTACGGACACCTGTCGACCCCGCCGCCTGTGCCGTCGCAGCTACGCCCCGACCTGCCCTCCGCGCTGGACCGGGTGGTGGCGTGGGCGATGGCCAAGAACCCCGACGAGCGCTACTCGACCGCCACGGAATTCGCTCGCAGTGCCCGGCAAGCGATCAGCAACCCCCGCCAGCTCGAGGTCGGCGCCGCGCCCGAGCCCCCGGAGCGCCGGCTTCGACCCACGCTGGTCAAGCCGACGGCTTCCAGCGCACCCACCGACGAGGGGCCCGTGCAGCCCACCCGGGCGACTTTGCCCGCCCCACTTGGCCTCCCCGATCAGGACCTGGTTTCCGCGGGCCCTCCGACGCTGGCCGATCCGGCGGCACCCCGCGCCGCGGCGCGGCAGCAGCCGACGCGACGCAAGGACCACACCGCGACAGCGACGGGCGGCCCCGGCCTTCCTCAGCCGCCGGGATTGCGGGGTGGTCGGCGGAGGCGATGGGCGCTTCCCGTCCTGGCGCTGGTTACGGCGGTCGCGGTCGCGGTGTGGTTCGGGGCGCAATTACCTGGCGAGCCGGCCTTCGACGGCGCCCGACCTGCACCGGCTCCCTGCCACCACCGGCGAGGTGGATGCGGTGACGACGGCCCGACTCGACGGGCGCACCGTCGTCATCGCCGGCGGAGAGGACAAGGCGCTGCACGTGTGGGATCTCGCCACCGGCGCCCCGGTCGGCACACCACTCACCGGTTCGCCGGGCGAGATCACGGCCGTGGCCGCTGCCGAGGTGAACGGGCGCCCGGCCGTGGTCGCGGGCAGCCGCGGCGCCACGCTGCGCGTGTGGGATCTCGCAACCGGTGCCCAGATCGGAACGCCGTTCACGGGGCACGCCGGCGCGGAGTCGACGCCCGTGAGCACGGTGTCGACCGCGCAGCTGAGCGGCCGCACCGTCGTCGTGTCCGCAGCGGCCGCTCAGCTGCGCGCATGGGATGCGGGCACCGGTGCCCAGATCTGGGCCGGGACCGTCCGGACGTCCGCCGCAACGATCGCCCAGCGCGATGGTCGCGCTGTCGTCGTCGCCGCCGTGGCGGACATCACCCGTCGCGACACCACCCTTCAGGTGCAAGACCTCGCCACCGGCGAGCCGGTCGGACAAGTGTTCACGCTCCCGCCGTACGTGTCTCCGAACGGTTCGGTCCTCCCCGCCACGGTGCGTTCGATGACGGTCGCGCTGGCTGGCGGGCGTGCCCTCCTTGTCGCCGGCGCAGACGACAACGCCGTGCACGTGTGGGACCTGGACTCCGGCGCCGCAGTCGGATCGCCACTCACCGGCCACTCGAACTCGGTGACGTCGGTGACCACCGCGCAGCTCGATGGCCGCACAGTCGTCGTCTCCGCGAGCACCGACACCGTCCGCACCTGGGACCCCGTCACCGGTACTGAGCGGCGCAGGCCCTACACGGGGTACCTCAACTCCAGTGGCACACTCGGCTACCGCGTAGAGGCCATGGTGACGGCCGACCTCGACGGCCAGCCTGTCGTCGTCTCCGGCGGGTCGGGGGACAGCGCGGTCCACGTGTGGTCGCTCGCCGGCTGACGAGCCCGGCGCGGGTCGTCCCTGTCAACGCCGATCGGCACTCGTTCCCGCACCGGCGCTTGCGCCCGCTACATCAACGCCCGAAACGGTGGGAGTCGGAGCCGATGACAGGGCCGTTGCGGCAGGGACCGAGGGTGCACGACGTGCGATGACGTGCCGTGCCGGGGGCGACAGCGTCGCCGACCCCTCCCGTGTCGTTGACGGCGTCCTTGAGGCGCTGGGCGTCGATTCGGAGACGCCGAGGAGTGGATTGACGGGGGCATCGGTCAGTTCGGCCACGCTCTTGTCGCGGTAGGCCTTGTCCACCCTGCTTGCGCTGTCTTCCTCGGCGGGTTCACGCAGAGCGTCGCGCGATGGCATCTCCCACGCGCTCAGGCACGCCGGGGCTAGCTGAACACCAGTGGCAGCACGACGGCTGCGGCGACGAGGGAGACTCCGCTCAGGAGGTCGGACCGGATGGGGATCACCCGGACGGCGGCCCGCCCGAGACACAGGCCGATGAACGACAGCACGGCGGTCATCACACCGAAGACCAGTGCCGGGACGACGGGGGAGAAGCCGAGCAGCCCCAGGCCCGTCCCGGCGAGGAGGTTGTCCACGCTCAGCGAGAGCGGCATCCCGAACAGCGTCACCCATGGATGGTCCACCTCGTCCCGCTCCGGCTTCCGGATGGCGCCGACCAGCAGGTACAGGCCGTAGGCGCCCATCAGGCACGGGCCGACGAAGTCCGCGAACGGCCCGATCGAGTCGCCGAACACGTGCCCGAGCTCGCCGCCCACCAGGGGCGCGATGGTGTCCCAGAACCCGAACACCAGGGCGATCTGCACGGCGCGGCGCAGGCTGAACGGCACCGTGCCGAGCACTATCGCGGACCTGAAGTTGTCCAGGCTGAGCACGAAAGCCAGTGCCAGCAGGCCGAGGATCGAACCGCTGTTCATGCCGACCCCACCCGGTGCGGACGGGGGACGAGCGGGATCTCGACCGGTCGCGGCGCCTCGTTCGCGGCCCGTACGGCGTCGGCAACGAGGCCGTGGTCGGGCGACAGGTGGCAGACCGGGTCGGTGCGGCTCGCGTCCCCGGTGAGCAGGAACGCCTGGCACCGGCACCCGCCGAAGTCGATCTCGCGGCGGTCGCAGCTGCGGCACGGCTGCGGCATCCAGTCCGTGCCGCGGAAGCTCTCGAACAGCGGCGACTCGCCCCAGATCCGCGCCAGCGCGTCCGCGCGCACGTTCGCGCGCGGCAGCGGTAGCACCTGCGCGGCCGGGCACGGCAGGACGTCGCCGTTCGGCGCCACGGTGAGCTGGCGCTGCGCCCACCCGCCCATGCAGGGCTTGGGGTAGCGGCTGTAGTAGTCGGGGAGCACGTAGATGACCTCCATCCGGCCGGCCAGGCGCTTGCGCGCGGCACTGACCACGGGCTCGGCCTCCTCCAGTTGCGCCCGGCTGGGCAGCAGCGCGTCGCGGTTGCGCCATGCCCAGCCGTAGTACTGCGTGTTCGCCAGTTCGATCCGGTCGGCGTGCAGCTCCTCGGCCAGGCGCAGGACGGCGCCGACGCGGTCGATGTTGCGCCGGTGCAGGACGACGTTCAGCGTGAGCGGCCAGCCCAGCTCCTTCACCAGCCGGCACGCCTCGACCTTGCGGTCGAACGATCGCGTGCCGGCGATCCCGTCGGACAACGCCGGCTCGTCGGCCTGGATGCTGACCTGAACGTGGTCCAGACCCGCAGCCCGCAACTCCTCCGCGCGGCGCCGGGACAGGCCGATCGCGCTGGTGACCAGGTTGCTGTACATGCCCAGCTCGCGGACGGTGGCGGCGAGCTCGACGACGTCCCGGCGCAGCAGGGGCTCGCCGCCGGACAGGTGTAGCTGGAGCACCCCCAGCTCCTGCGCCTCGGTGAACACGCGGCGCCATTCGGCGGTGGTCAGCTCGTCGCCGTACCCGGCGAGGGCGACGGGGTTCGAGCAGTACGCGCAGGAGAGCGGGCACCGGTAGGTGAGCTCGGCCAGCATCCCGAAGGGGCTATCCATCGCTGATCTCCACGCAGCGTTTGGCGACCATCAGGGCGAGGAACGCGCGTACGTCGTCGTCGACGACCCGGTCGTAGCGTCGCCGCAGCTCCGCGGCGATCTCGCCGACGCTCCGGCGTCCGTCGCACAGCCGCAGGATGTCCGCGCTCGTCGCGTTGAGCACGGCGACGGTCTCGGGGCGCAGCAGCACGTGCCGGTCGCGCGACGCGTCGTAGCTCAGCCGCACGTGGGACGTCAGCCTCGGACGGCCCGTCGTCGCAGGCGATGCCATGCCGATCACTCCGGGTACGCCCGGTCGATGCTGTCCAGGACGCTCCACAGCACGTCGCACTTGAACGACAGCGCGGCCACCGCACGGTCCTGCTCCTGCGCCGACAGGCAGTACCGGGTGACGACCTCCAGCGCGTGCTCGGAGTCCCGGGGAGCCTGGTGGAGCCGGGCACGGAAGTAGGCGAGACCGTCCGGGTCGATCCAGGGGTAGAAGCGCTCGAAGGCGGCGATCCGCTCGGCCATCAGGTCGGGGGCGAACAGCTCCGTCAGCGACGAGGCGACCGCCTCCACCCAGGGTCGGGTCCGGGCGAACGTCAGGTAGGCGTCGACCGCGAACCGCACGCCGGGCACGATGAGCCGCTCCGACAGCAGCTCCTCGCGCGTCAGGCCGACCGCCTCGCCGAGCCGCAGCCAGGCCTCGATGCCGCCTTCGCCCGGCCCGGTGCCGTCGTGGTCGACGATGCGGCGGATCCAGCGTCGGCGCACCTCGACGTCCGGGCAGTTGGCCAGGATCGCGGCGTCCTTGCGCGGAATGGCGAGCTGGTAGCAGAAGCGGTTCGCCACCCAGCCCTGCAGCTGGCGGCGGTCGAGCCGGCCAGCGTTCATCCGGACGTGGAACGGGTGCTGGTCGTGGTAGGCCCGCGACTGCGCGCGCAGTGCCTCGATGAACTCATGGGTCTCGACGGACCCGTCGACCGGGGTCGAGCTTCGGGGTGGTGTCCGTAGTGACGTCATTGCACCGCCTAGACCTTTACCTCGAGACCGTCCACGGCCACTTCCATGCCGCGGTCGGTGAGCATCTGCCGCTGCAGGGAGTCCTCCAGCAGGACGGGATTGGTGTTGTTGACGTGGATGTAGATCGTGCGCTCGGTCGCCAGCCCGGCGAGCTGTTCGAGGCTGCCGTCCGGGCCACCGATCGGAAGGTGGCCCATGTCGCCTGCCGTCCTGGCCGCCAGGCCGAGGCGGATCATCTCGTCGTCGTCCCAGCAGGTGCCGTCCACGAGCAGGCAGGCGCAGGCGTCCAGCTGCGCGCGCACCTCCGGCGTCAGCCGCTGCATCCCGGGCAGGTACACCGCAACCCGTCCGCTCTGCTCGTCGGTCAGCCGGTAGCCCACCACCCGGCCCGGCTCCGCCGCACGGCCGAAGCGGTCCCGCTTGGTGGTGGGTACATCGAAGGCCCGGTAGGACAACCCCGCACCGAGGGACACGTCCACCCCCGGGATGACCGGATGCCAGTCCACGCGGCAGTAGCGCTCCAGCGTCGCCAGCACCCCGGTCCCGGCGCGCAGCCTCTCGTGCACCGCAGCGGTGGCGTGCACCTGGAGCGCCTGCGCCTCGCGCAGGAGGAGCAGGCCGAGGGTGTGGTCGAGCTCGGCGTCGGTGAGCAGCACCGCCTCCAGCGGCGTGGCCCGGCCGTTGCGCGGGTGCAGCGGAGGAAAGGCCTCGATCTGACCGCGGACGTCGGGCGAGGCGTTGAGCAGGAACCACTGTCGGCGATCCGCGCTCACCGCGACCGACGACTGGGTGCGGGGGAGGGCGGGCCGGGAGCCGTCACGTACCGCGCGGCATCCGGGGCAGCCGCAGTTCCACTGCGGGAAGCCGCCCCCCGCCGCCGATCCGAGCACCTGCAGCCACATCCGGTCCTCCCCGCGCCGGACGGGCGAAGGGGCGCCGGCCTCCAGGACCGGCACCCCTTCGCACCGCTAGTCGTCCATCCGGGCGACGTACATCGTCACCTCGGGCGCGCACCCGATCTCGTCGAACTCGGGCGGCTCCCACTCAGTACGAGCTGTCACCGACTCCACCTGTCACCTCCTGTCTGTCGATCCCGTGTGGCGGGGCCTACTGCTCCGGCAGCGCGAAGACCATCAGGGCGCTGCCGTGGCCGGCGCCGAGCATCCCGGGCAGGAACCCCTCGGCCCAGCCACCCCAGCCGACCGGCACGGCGATGTACTGCCTGCCGTCGATGCTGTAGCTGGTGGGGCTGCTGTGGTGGCCGCTCCCGCACTGGAACTGCCACAGCAGCTCCCCGGTGCGGGCATCGAGAGCGTTGAACTCGCCGGAGGGCTCACCGGCGAAGACCAGGTCGCCGCCGGTGGCCAGCACCGATGCGCACATCGGCAGCTCGTTGCGCCAGCGCCACTTCTCCTCGCCGTTCGCGTCGAAGGCGCTGACGTACCCGGTCATGTCGTCGAGGTCGACCTGCACGCCCGCGCCCCAGTAGGGGATGCTCTCCTTGAACTCCCGGCGTCGCCGTGTGGCGGTGGCGCCGACGTCCTGGATCGGGACGTAGAACAGCCCGGTCTTGGGGCTGTACGCCGCGTGCGTCCATTCCTTGGCACCGGCCGGACCGGGGAAGAAGTGGACCGGTTCCCCCTCCTTGTCGGGGAAGCGCGCGGGTGTCACCTTGCCGTCCCGCGTGATGTTTCCCCAGTCGATCCGGTCCACGAACGGGGTGATGTTGACCAGCGATCCGTCCGTCCGGTCGAGGACGAAGAAGTAGCCGTTCTTGTCGAAGTGCCCCAGCAGCTTGCGATCCTCGTGCTCGAACAGGATGCACTCGGCGATGCTGTCGTAGTCCCACACGTCGTGCGGGGTGCACTGGTAGTGCCAGCGGATCTGGCCGGCGTCGGCGTCGATCGCGACGACGCTGTCGGTGAAGAGGTTGTCGCCCTCGCGGACGGCTCCGTCGAAGTCCGGCGCCGGGTTGCCGGTGCCCCAGTACAGCAGGTTCGTCTCCGGGTCGAACGTGCCGGTGAGCCAGCAGTTCGCGCCGCCACGCGCCCACGCCTCGCCGTCGGAAGGCCAGGTGTCGGAGCCGGGTTCCCCGGGCTTCGGCACCATGTAGCAGCGCCAGACGTGCTCGCCGCTGTCGACGTCGAAGGCGTCCAGGTGGCCGCGGACCCCGAACTCGCCGCCGGAGCTGCCCACGATGACCATGTTCTTCACGACCAGCGGGGCGCAGGTGGCGCTCTCCCCGGCACGCACGTCGCCGTAGGTGCGGTCCCAGACCTTCCTGCCGGTGGTGGCGTCGAGCGCGAGCACGTGGGCGTTCGGGGTGACGGTGAAGACCTTCCCCTTGGCCACGGCCACCCCGCGGTTGACGTTCCCGCAGCACAGCGACACGTCGAACGGGGTCGCGTGCTTGTACCGCCAGATCTCGTTGCCCGTCTTCGCGTCCAGGGCCCAGACCCAGCCGTCCCAGCCGGAGACGAACATGATGCCGCCGACGACGATCGGGGCGGCCTCGAACGCGTAGGTCGACGCGCCCGCGATCATGCCGCTCGTGCCGGCCTGGAACATCCAGACGGGTCCGATGCGCTTGACGTTCTCCGTGTTGATCTGGTCCAACGGGCTGTACCGCTGCCCGTTGTAGGCGCCGTAGTAGGTGAGCCAGTTCTCGGGCTCCGAACGGGCATCGAGAATGCGCTCGTAGGTGAGATCGGCGACCACCGGCGGCGCGGTCCCGTGCTTGCCGCTCAGCGTGCCCTGGTCGATGGCCTCGCCGGCATCCACGTATTCAACGGTCATTGCCTGCTCCCTCTCTACGGCCGAGGCTGGTCGGGGCGATCGAGGCGGGCCTCGGGCGGGACGTCCCCCAGCACGACGATGGCCCCGGTCAGTCCGCGACCCTCGTCGTTGCCGGTGGGCGAGCTGAACCAGTAGTAGCCGGGCCCGTCGAGATTGAGCGTGGCTCGTCCGCGCGAATGGTTGACCAGCCAGATGAACTTCCGGTCGCCGTTGCTCGGCAGCAGCGCGCAGTGCGTGTTGAGGTCGTCGTTGATCAGCTCCAGGTCGATGTCACCTCCGTGGGGCATGACCAGGATCTGGGGGTCCCAAATGAGCTCGTCCGGGTTGATGCGGATGGTGGCCGTCATGCGGCCATCACCACGCTCCGTGGCCTGACCGATGTTTCCCGTGCCCAGGACCCGTCCGAGCGTCGCTCTGTTCTGCGCGTCCAACCCGAGCTTGCCCAGCAGGTCGGATCGCTCGTGCGCGGTACTCGTCACCGGCCGCACCTCCCATGAGATCGTCGCCGTCATCGAATCTTCTACTGTCAACCGAATCGTCTCGGTCGTGCACGGCCGGGCGCGGGAGTTGCCCAGCGCGGACACGAAAAATATTGCCGGGAACCCGCGCCGATGGCGCTGAATCGATCAAAATCCGTTCGACTGAAATACGCGTGGGCGAGCTATTTCTGCCGCCCTGCAATGCTAAACAGAATTCGCATTACTCTACGCTCGGCGGTTTCCGCCGACAAGGGTCAGCCACTCATTCCGCGAATCGTGCCGTTCGTTGGCCCGACGCTACCGCTCGTCCGCCGCACGCCGCCGCACGCCGCCGCTCGACGGCTTCGGCGCTGCCTGCCGATGATCACGACGCCGGGATCAGGCGAGGTCGAACCGATCGAGGTTCATGACCTTGGCCCACGCTGCCACGAAGTCGTGCGCGAACTTCTCCGACGCGTCGTCGGCTGCGTAGACCTCCGCGAGCGCTCGCAGCTCGGAGTTCGAGCCGAACGCGAGGTCGACGCGGCTGGCAAACCATCTGAGCTCACCGGTGGCGCGGTCATGGCCGGCGAAGGTCTCCGCCGTCGACCCGCCCGTGGACGCCGGCGTCCATCGCGTGTCCATGTCGAGCAGGTTCACGAAGAAGTCGTTGGTCAGCTTCTCCGGTCTCGAGGTGAACACGCCCTGCCGGGACCCTCCGACGTTCGCGCCCAGCACCCGCAGGCCTCCCACCAGGACGGTCATCTCCGGCGCGCTCAAGGTCAGCAGGCCGGCGCGATCGACGAGCAGGTGCTCCGGGGGCACCCGACCCGCCGTACCGATGTAGTTGCGGAACCCGTCCGCGGCCGGCTCGAGCGCGGCGAACGACTCGGCGTCGGTCTGCTGCTGCGTGGCGTCCATGCGTCCCGGGGTGAACGGGACTTGCACGTCATGGCCGGCGTTCTCGGCCGCCCGCTCGACGGCCGCGCACCCGCCGAGCACGATCAGGTCGGCGAGCGAGACCCGCTTCCCACCGGTCGCCGAGCTGTTGAACGATTCCTGGATCTCCTCCAGCTCGCCCAGCACCGTGGCGAGCTGATCGGGCTCGTTGACGTCCCACCGCCGCTGCGGTTCGAGGCGGATCCGCGCCCCGTTCGCCCCGCCCCGCCGGTCGGAGTCCCGGAACGTCGACGCCGACGCCCACGCGGTGGACACGAGCTGGGACACCGACAGCCCCGAGCCCAGGACCGCACGCTTGAGGCGGGCGATGTCGTCGGCCCCGACGAGCTCGTGGTCCACGTGCGGGACCGGGTCCTGCCAGATCAGGGCCTCGGTGGGGACCAGTGACCCGCGGTAGCACCGGATCGGACCCAGGTCGCGGTGCGTCAACTTGAACCACGCCCGGGCGAACGCGTCCGCGAGCAGCTCGGGATGCTCCCGGTAGTGGCGCGAGATCGGTGCGAACACCGGGTCGAACCGCAGCGCCAGATCCGTCGTCAGCACCGTCGGGGCGTGGGTGCGCGACGGGGCGTGGGCGTCCGGCACGGTGCCGGCCCCGGCGCCGTCCGCGGGAACCCACTGCCACCGGCCGGCGGGGCTCAGCACCGCATCCCATTCGTAGTCGAACAGGTTCTCCAGGAAGCTGTTGTCCCACCTCGTCGGGGTGGGCGTCCACGTGCCCTCGAGGCCGCTGATGATCGCGTCCGCGCCCGACCCGGTACCGAACCCGTTCCGCCAGCCCAGGCCCTGTTCCTCCAGGCGGGCACCTTCGGGCTCGGGGCCGAGATGGGTCTCCGGGGCAGCCCCGTGGGTCTTGCCGAACGTGTGACCGCCCACGATCAGCGCGACGGTCTCCTCCTCGTCGAACCCCATGCGCCGATGCGTCTCGCGCATCTCCCGGCCGGCGAGGTACGGGTCGGGGACCCGGTTCGGACCCTCCGGGTTGACGTAGATCAGGCCCATCTCGCTGGCGGCCAGCGGGGTCTGCAGCTCCCGGACGCGGGTGTGCCGTTCGTCGGAGAGCCAGGTGCGCTCGGGGCCCCAGTAGACGTCTCCGTCGGACTCCCAGACATCCTCGCGGCCACCGGCGAAACCGAAGGTCGGGAGGCCCATGATCTCCAGAGCGACGGTGCCGGCGAAGATCATCAGATCGGCCCACGAGAGGGCGCGCCCGTACTTCTTCTTCACCGACCACAGCAGCCGCCGGGCCTTGTCGAGACCTCTGTTGTCCGGCCAGCTGTTCTGCGGTGCGAAGCGGAGCATGCCGGCGCGGGCTCCGCCTCGGCCGTCGTGGATGCGGTAGGCACCCGCGGCGTGCCACGCCATCCGAATCATGAGGGGGCCGTAGTGGCCGTGGTCGGCAGGCCACCAGTCCTGCGAGGTCGTCAGCAGCTGCTCGATGTCGCGCCGCACGGCGTGCAGGTCGAGGGCCTCGAACTCGGCTGCGTAGTCGAACTCCTGGCCCATGGGGTCGGCGCGGGCGGAATTCTTGGCGAGGATCCGCAGGTCCAGCCGGTTCGGCCACCAGGACCGGTTGGACCCGCCACGGGTCGGGTGCGGGATCGCGCCGATCCTCCGGTCACGTGCTCGGATGACGACGTCATAGGTGGCGGACACGGGAATCCCTCGGAGTGCGCCGGAACAGGTGTGATCGCATCGTGGTCAGATGCCGAGCGCCCGCCGCACGGTCGCGGCGTTGCGCCGGGAGACCGGCACCATGTCCGTCCGGTCGTCCATCACCAGGTGCATCTCGCCCTTGAGCCCGCGTTCGATCTCGCGGATCCGGCCGAGGTTGACGACGTAGCGGCGGTGGACCCGCAGGAAGCCTGCTCCGGCCAGCTCGGCATCCAGGTTGTCCAGGCCCTGGGTGGTGGCGCGCAGCCGGCCCTGGTCGGTGGCCAGCCACACGCCGTTGCCGTCCGATTCGGCGAAATGGACCTCGCCGTGCTCGAGCAGCACCATCCGGTTCTCCCGCATCCCGACCAGCCGCCGCGCCGAGGTCCGGGCCCGCGGCGGCTCGTCCTGCGCGGAGGTCAGCCGTTCGCCGTCCGCGGCACCGAACACGATGAGACTGCCGACCAGGTGCCCGCACAGGAACACCGGTCGGATGCTGATGGACGTCGGTTCATCGGCCAGGTGGGTGAAGATCTGCGTCGAGCCGAGCCAGCCCGGGTTGTGCGCTGCCTGCTTGCCGGCGTATCGGGCCGCGCCGATCAGGTCCGGCAGACCGGGGTTCCAGCGGACCGTGGGGTCGATCGCGGGGACGGCGGCCGGGACACCCATCAGGACGCCGGCCACCTCGTCGGCAATCACGACCTTGCCAGCGGTGTCCACCGCCGCGAGCCCCGCGCTGGAATGGCCCTTGGCCTGGGTGAAAGCGGCCACCAGTTCCAGACCGCTGTCCCGGGCGTGGCGTTTCAGCGTCTGCTTCGTCCGGGTGACCGCGCCGGCCAGCCAGCCCCGCGTCGACTCGGGAAGCGGGGTGCGCCAGCAGGACACGTTGAGAACCGCGATGGGCTCCCCGGTCACCACGTCTCGCACCGCGACGCCTGCACAGGCCCAGCTGTGGAAGGCCTCGCACCAGTGCTCCGGGCCGTTGACCACCACCGGACCGTGCCCCTCCAGCGCCGTGCCCATGCCGTTCGTGCCGGTCGCGCACTCCGACCAGCAGTACCACGGCGCCAGGTTGGCATCGTTGGCCCTGGACAGGGTGGCAGGGTCGCCCCAGGTCGCGAGGATGCGACCGCTTGCGTCGGTGACGGTGACGACGCCGCGCAGGCTCTCCACCCCATGCGCCGCGGCCACCGCGAGCCCGCCCAGCTCGGCGAAGATCACGCCCTGTTCCAGGGTGTGGTCGACGTCGGCGACGGCCACCGGCGCCTCACTGAGATGCGGATCGACCCGGTACCTCTCCCGGCACCGATGCCACGAGATCGCCACCTCCGGCCGGACTCCCTGGACGTGATCGTCACCCTGGACGAACCGTTCCCACGCTGCGTGGACCGTCCACCTCTGGGTGCTCCCAGGCGCGAGCCCTTGCCGTTGTACCTCGTTCATGATGGAGAACCGCCTTTGGCCCATCATTCGTCACGCCGTTGCGCAGCATCCGGATCCGCGCCGATCACCGCGCGTCCCGGCCGGACCGGGCGAGGCCCGGGCGCCGCGTGCGTCTGGTCACTTCGTAGCTCGCCGTGCCACGTACGCCAACCCCCGTGTTTACCTCGACGGTCGAGATCGGGGCAAATCAGATCCCCGGCCAGGCCCGAATCTCCGCCGATCGGCCGTACCGGCGACCGCGCACCCGTACCGGATCGACGATCATGGTGCCTATCGCGGTGGGACGTAGGGCTTGCCGACAGGCGGCACGGTGTAGGTGACGTGCAGTTGGAGGTTGGAGAGCGATGAACCGCAGCTTGTGCGGTCCTCGCCCGTGAGATCCGCGAAGGAGGTGATCGAGCCCCGCAGCAGGAAGCCGAAGCGCGGAGGTGGCGTGCCCCCCAGCGGCGCGGTGTGCGTGTACTGCCAGAGGTACGGCGCGCTCACGTCCCACTCGCGAGGGCTCGTCCGTTGCACCTGGGCGTAGGTCGTGTGTGGGAGGGGGCCCGAGGGACTGGTGTTGATCCAGTCCACTGTCGGGAACCCGACTGCCCCGACGCAGCCGTTGGGCTTCGGCTCCGCATCCCCACTACCGCTCTTCCAGCACTTGGATCCGGCCCCCGGGGTGCTCGAGGGCAGGATCCCGAAGTAGGCGCCGGTCAACCCCGTGAAGACGGTGAAGCATCCATCGGCGGGGGCCTCGTCGTAGGTGAGTACGGCTCGGTCGATCAACTTCTCGGGGACCTGGTTGAGGGGGTTCTCATCGAAGCGCACGGCGACCTCCGCCATCTCCGCTCCGCAGGGTGCCCCACCATCGATCTCGTACTGGTCCCAGCCGACGGGGAAGCCTGAGATCTGTGCCCCGCCCTCGAGGTAGCAGTCATAGGCCTTCTGGCTCTTCTGCGCACGTGACCGGTCCACGTTCAGAACCACGGTGTGCTGGCCAGGACGCAACTCCTCGGGAACGTCGGCGTCGTTCCAGGATCCGGCGAGGTCGGTCTTGTGGTCGCCGTTGAAGTCGCCGGCCATCCAGGCGGTGGTGTCGATCCAGCCGCCGGCGCCGGTGGCCCAGTGGCTGCGGGTGAACCCGGTGCCGCTGGACTGGCTGACGGTGAGGGTGTTGGTGCCGCCGTTGTTCCAGATGGCGCCGAGGTCGGTCTTGCCGTCGCCGTTGAAGTCCCCGGCGGCCCACTTCGCGGCGTCGATCCAGCCGCCGTCGCGGGCGCTCCACTGGGTGTGGGGCAGGAACCGGGTGCCGTCCGAGGGGAAGACTGCCGTGGACAGTTGACCGCCGTCGTTCCAGGCCCCGGCGAGGTCGGTCTTGCCGTCACCGTTGAAGTCGCCGGTCATCCAGGCGGTGGTGTCGATCCAGCCGCCGGCGCCGGTGGCCCAGTGGCTGCGCGTGAACCCGGTACCGCTGGACTGGCTGACGGTGAGGGTGTTGGTGCCGCCGTTGCTCCAGATGGCGCCGAGGTCGG
The DNA here is from genome assembly GCA_963727745.1 of uncultured Actinomycetota bacterium. Lineage (GTDB taxonomy): Bacteria > Actinomycetota > Actinomycetes > Mycobacteriales > Pseudonocardiaceae > Pseudonocardia. The sequence continues at coordinate 109,051 of CAVSHL010000006.1, read as the reverse complement.
TCTTGCCGTCGCCGTTGAAGTCCCCGGCGACCCACTTCGCGCCGTCGATCCAGCCGCCGTCATGGACGCTCCACTGCGCAGGTGGGGTGAACCGGGACCCGTCGGACAGGATGACGGCGGTGGACAGCTGACCGCCGTCGTTGCGGGATTCGGCGAGGTCGGTCTTGCCGTCGCCGTTGAAGTCGCCGGCCATCCACTTGGCGGAGTCGCTCCAGCCGCCGGCGTTGGTCGTCCAGTGGCTGCGGGTGAACCCGGCGCCGCCGGACAGGCTGACCGTCACAGTGGACGCGCCGCCGTTGTTCCAGATCGCCGCTGCGTCGGTCTTGCCGTCGCCGTTGAAGTCCCCGGCCACCCATCGGGCGGCGTCGATCCAACCACCGTCGCGCAGGCTCCACTGGGTGTGACCGGCGAAGGTCGATCCTTGGGACAGGAAGACCGCGGTGGACAGCCCCCCGCCTGGATCGGGGGCTTGGACGAACCCGGTCGGGGTCGCTGCAGCGGGAGTGGTGGCGAGGAGCGCCGATCCGGCGGCCAGCAGAACGGTGAGGCCGAGCCTCGTCGCGGTTCGCGCGGTGTGGTGCCGTGTCATGGGAATCTCCGAGTCGTCGACGCCCGCCGACGACACGGCGGTTCAGACCACGCCAGGGTGGGGGGTTCCGCCGACCCGACGACATCGCGCCCGGGCCACCATCCCGCCCAGCTCGACCAGGAAACCGTCACCGTTCGGCAATCGTCCGAGCTGATGCGTAGTCACCGACGTCGCCGCCGCCTGGCGGGCCCGCAAGGCGTCATCCGATGGACGGCCCACGCCCAGCACTGCGGGTGCTGCTCGACGCAGCCTCGCGGCAACCATCAGCCATATCCCGCCCGGGGTAACCGGCACACGAAGCCCGAACAGCATCGAATCTCAGCCGTGCGCTCAAGGGGTGGAGGACGTCATCTCGGTGTCCGCGCTGGACCCGATGCGCGACGGCCGCGCATGGGCGTTTCGCGAGGGCGAGGGGCACGGACTGGACGAGGTGAACGGGTTCGCGCTGCTCAGCGAGGCCTACGAGGCCAGTGAGCCGGGGTACGACGGGCACTGGTCGGTGCCGGTGCTGTGGGACAAGGCGGAGCACCGCATCACGAGCAACGACTTCCGCAACATGAGCATCGACGTCGGCACCGCCTTCGACGAGTGGGCGGCCAAGGATGTCGACCTGTATCCCGAGCCGATGCGGGCGGAGATCGACGAGTTGAACGAGTTCCTGTTCGACCGGGTCCACAACGGGCCGTACCGGTGCGCGGTGTCGTCGAAGGAGCTCAGCACGGCCCGAGCTGCCGGTTCAACGACAGCCAAGTCGACGTCGTCCCCCGCGAACCCCATGATCGCCTCGATCGACCTCCATCGGGTGAGCACCTGGATGTAGGTGATCCCACGCTCGTCCCGCTGCAGCAGGACTGCGTTCTCGAAACCCTCCGTTGCATTGAGTTCCGGGAGGACCGAGTCGACGAAATGGGCGTTGTACTGCCGCGCTCCCTCCGCGGTGGCAGTCGCTCGTCACACTCTCAGAATTGCCATCTCGTTCCTTCCGTCAGCGAGTACGACGGTCTGCTCATCCGCGCCGCCGCAGCGGAAATGGCCCCCACCTGCCGGTATCGGCTCGAACCGCTTCGCACGCCTCTCTCGGGCTCATGTGTCGTCCGCGACCGTCTTCGGCGCGAGCCCCGGTTCGGTGTTGGCCCCGCTGATGACCACGCATACGCGTTCGCCGGGCGCGATGGCGTAGGCGCTGGTGCGGACTGCGGCGACCGCAACCGCGGCGGCGGGCTCGGCTACCAGTCGGAGCTGGTCCCAGAGCGTGCGCTGGGCGTCCTTGATCGCTTCGTCGTCGACGAGGACAACGTCGTGGACGTGGGCCTGGGTGATGGGGAAGGCCAGCCGGCCGATGCGCCGCGGGGCAAGAGCATCGGCGGCGATGCTGCCGGTCGGGGCATCGACCGGACAACCGTGGTCGCGCGCCCGGGTCAAGGTGGGCGCGCCGGTCGGCTCGACACCGATCACCCGGACCGCGCCGGCGAAGTAGGCGGCGATACCGGCGATCAGGCCGCCTCCGCCGACCGGCACCAGAACGGTGTCGATGTCCGGTGCTTGCTCGGCGAGCTCCAATCCGAGGGTGGCCTGGCCCAGAATCGTCTCGCGCTGGTCGAACGCGTGGACCGGCAGAGCCCCGGACCGGGCCGCGCTCTCCTCCGCTGCGGCGAGTGCATCGGAGTAGCGCTCGCCGGTGATCACGAGCTCCGCGCCGAGCTGCCGGATCCGGGCGATCTTCGCGGGAGCGGACACCGTCGGCACGAAGATCTGGGCCGGGACGCCCAGCTCGTGCGCCGCGAAGGCGACCGCGACGCCGTGGTTGCCGCCCGACGCGGCGACCACTCCCGCCGACGGCACGTCGCGGGCCAGGAGGTTCGTGAACGCCCCGCGCACCTTGAACGAGCCCGAGCGCTGGAGCTGCTCGAGCTTCAACGTCACCTGTGCGCCTCCACCGGCGGCGGCCGTGAGTGCCTGGAGCTCCACCTGCACCACCGGCGTCCGGCGCACGCGGGACCTGATGAGCTCGTGGACCTGTCGGACGTCGGCCGGGCTGATCGCGATGGCGGTGGCCTCGTGCGTCATGACGTCCCTTCGGTGCGGACAACGGCCACGGCTTCGACCTCGACCGCCGAACCGGCCGGCAGAGCGCTGACCCCGACAGCCGCACGGGCATGGGCACCCGCGGCGTCGAGCACGTCTGTGAAGAGCCGTGATGCACCGTCGGCGACCTGCGGCTGCTCGGTGAAGCCCGGTACGCACGCGACGAACACGGTGATCTTGATCAGCCTCTCGAGGGCGTCCAGACTGCCGGCGGCCGACCGGAGCTGGGCGAGTACGTTCAGCCCGCACAGCCAGGCGGCCTCCTGACCCGCGCTCACGTCGAGGTCGTCCCCGAGCCGGCCGGTGATGACGAGACCGTCGTGGGTGGCGATCTGGCCACTGACGTACACGGTGGTCCCGACTCGCACGACCGGTTCGAACGCGCCCACCGCAGCGGGTGGGGCGGGCAGCCTTAGCCCCATGCGGGCCAGACGCTCCTCTGCCGTCGCGAGCGCACTCATCCGTTGTCCCCCCGTGCTCGGTCCCCAGCGGGGACGGTGGTGGTGATCAGCGCGACATGCGGCGCCGCGACGCGGATGTAGTCGCGGGTATCCAGGGCCACGGAGCGGTTGAGCAAGCCGGCGTTGAAGTACATCTCCGGGATGGCGAGCAGCCCTGGATCGGCCACCAGTTCCAGATCTGGTGAGTAGCTGAACGGCAGAACGGTCCCGCTCACGGTCCCGGCGAGCTCCTCGGCCTTGTCGCGCGCCGCGAACGCGGCGTACGTGCCACCCAACAGTTGCTTGACCGCGGCGAGATCCACCCGCGCCACACCGGGTACCACGGCCAGCACATACCGGGTGGTCCTCTTCCCGACCTTCACCATGATGATCAGGCACTTCGCGGCGTGCGCGACGTCGTGCCCGCGAAGAGCGCTGACGAGGTCTGTGCGCCCCTCAGGTGGATGGTCGATCACGCGGTACCTCGCGCCGGCCCCGTCAAGGTCGGCGATGAGACGCACGTAGGCGTCGCCGGCGACCGCTCCCCGCGTCACCAGGAACCGCCCAGCATCGCCTGCGCCGCCGCGATCCGTTCCTCGTCACGCCGGTAGAACACCCATTGCTTGATCTTCGTACTGCGCACCAGCCCCGCCCTGCTGAGTACCTTGAGGTGCTCACCGCACGTTGGCTGGCTGACTCCGAGCTTCTCGGCGATGAAGAGCGAGCAGACCCCGTCCTGCACGAGGTCGCCGTCCGCCTGCGGCGGGAAGTGGGCCAGAGGGTCACGCAGCCAGTCGAGGATGAGCAGTCGGCGGTCGTTGGCCAGCGCCTTGATCAGGTCTACGTCAAGCACATAGGCACTATGGCAATTTGCTAACCGCCTGTCTACCTTGGGTGGTGGCCGGGTCGTGGTGAGCAGCCCGAACGCATGCCGCTGCCCCTCCATGGCTGACGTCCGGGGCTCAGGCGTCGTACTCGTCGGGTACGCGCATACCTGGGCCGCCTACGTGCAGGCCCAGTGGCTCCGCACGCCCTTTCGGCTCTTCCCACGCCTCTTGGCGACCGAGCGCAGTGAGGTCGAGGTAGTGGTAGCCGTTGTGGAACTCCTCGATGCCGCGACCGAAGGTGGAGTAGGTGTGAAAGACCTCGTCGTCGATCCGCAGGAATGCGCTGATACCCGGCAGTTCGGTGCCGCGCATATCCGACGTCCACGGGCCGCCGGTCCACGGCGTGCCGCGCTCGGCGAGTTCGGCCTGGGTGTGGAAATGCAGCAGGACGGGCGCGACGCGGTCGTCGAGCGTCGCGTGGAAATCGTAGTTGAAGTCGCTGCCGAACGACGAGTACCAGGGGAACGCCCAGCCCATCCGCTCGCGGAACGCAGCAAGCTTCGGGTACGGAGCCCGCGACACAGCCGCGAGCGTGGTGTTGCGCACGTGCAGCTGGCGTAGCCGGCCGATGCCGTCGGCGGCCGAAGAGCAGCTCGCGCAGGCCTGGTCCCACTCCGGGGCGAACATGAAATGGTGTACGACCAACTGTGATCGGCCATCGAACATCTCGAGTAGCCCGACCGCACCACCAGGACCCTCGAAGCGGTAGTCCTTGTCCACTCGCACCATCGGCAACCGCCGCCGGTCGGCGTTTACCTGATCCCGTGCGCGGGTGACCTCCTTCTCCTTCAGCAGCAGCTCCTTGCGTGCCACGAGCCACTCCTCGCGGGTCGCGGCGTCGGGCAGGTTCCCCATCGCAGCCATCTCATCTCCTCCACCCGTCGTATCGCAACCCATAGGTTGCTATAAATCATATGGAAACCATCGGGTTGCGTCAACCTCGGAGTTGCTCCAGTGGACGTCGGCAGCACTTGCCGGCAGGTGGTCGCGCGGCATGGCCGACCGCCAGGTCGGGAACGTGATGCCTCGGCCGGCGGGGGCGGCTCAGGTGACTCATCGCGCAGATCGCTCGACGTCGAGCATGCGAGGTCCGCATGAGCGGCATCACCGAGTAGAACCACGCGCCCGAAGGAAACCGAGGTACAGGTCTCTCGAGTGCTTCGTGACCGCGCGCGGCGGGGTCGAGAGTGCCGATGTCGTGATCGTTGCCGACGGGGCCCGCAGCCGTTTGCACCCGGGCCGTCCTGCTCGACGGCGACGACCTCCGTCCCGGTACGGACTACACCGCAACGATGGCGTTCGGCAGCATCCCGATCCCGACGCCGTCCACGCGCACGGCTCGATCGCGCTCCAGCACCACCACGTCGTGCCCGACCCTCTTCGCCGCAACAGCTGCAGCGAGTCCGCCGATACCAGCGCCTACTACGACAACGCGCACAACTGTCGTCTCCCATCGACGCATTCGATCGTGGCAAACTGCATGCATTCCTCTGGCGGAATGCCAGCGCCCGCCAAGTGCGGGAACGGCTACTTACTCGTGATCTTGCCCTGTAGCGCCAAGGCTGCAGGACTCAGGACCAGCTCCTCGATCGCGATCACCTGGAAGAGCCGATGCGGACGGCCGTTCTGACGAGAAGCGAGCAGGCGGACCAGGCCGCCGGCAAAATTGACGCCGAGCAGGGCCTTGAGCAGGCCGTCGTGATCCCTGGTGTCCGGGGCGATGTGCCACATCAGCAGCCCGGCTCCGGCCCACCATGCCGCATAGAAGCGCAGTACGTTGTCGACGGTCGGTGAGACCGGACCACCCTCGGGAATGGCCTTGGTCCCGACCGCCATCACGCTGGATCCGGTGCCGACAGCGACTAGTGCCGACGCGCGCAGAACGACCTTCATCGCAGCCTGACTGTTCAACCTTCGCACGTGCCGGTCCCTTCCGAGGCCAAGACGCTGTGGCATCCGTGTCCATGTCGACGACGCCGGACGTCGGTCCGCCAGCGGGCGAACACGGAGCGCTCACAGGTATAGAACTGTGTTATAGTTCCTACTATAACTCGGTTACATCAGCCTGGCAACCGTCGAGGCCGGTCGCCACCCGGCGCGAAGAGGGGAGCCCGATCGATGCTGGTGGGCCGCGGTGAGCAGGGGCTCGCTGCTGCAGGCTTCCGGTCGAGTGCGCCGAGTACCCATGAAAGGTTGGCAGTGTGTCGCCTGCTAGATCGACGGCCCCCCAGATGCGCAGCCGACTGGTGGGCGCGGCAATCAGATTGTTGACCACGGAGGGGCTGGGTGCAGTACAAGCTCGCCGGATCGCCGACGAAATCGGGGCTTCGACGATTGCCGTCTATCACTACTTCGGCGGCATGCCCGAGCTGCTTCGCGCTGTCGTCGACGAGGGTTTCCTACGATTAGGGGCTCGGATCTCCGCTACGCCTACCAGCCCTGATCCCGTGACCGATCTATGTCGGATCGCCATCGCGTACTTGGATGCCGCCACGGAGAACAAGCATCTGTACGATCTGATGTTCGGCGTATCTGCCTCTGAAGAGCAACGCCCCACCAACAGTTCCGAGTCCGTCGTGGTAGTGAGCCCGGCGGCGAGCGCTGCATACGCGCCGGCGATCGCGACTGCTGCGCGTGCGATGCAGTCCGGTCGGTTTCGCGAGGCTGATCCAGCGGCGGTCGCGGCCCAGTTCTGGAGCGTCCTGCATGGCTACGTCTCGCTCGCATCGGCCGGTCAGCTCGGCCAGTTCGACGACAGCTTCACGCAAGTGATGGTCCCCTTGGGAATCAACCTCCTCGTCGGACTCGGCGATACGCACGAGCGCGCGACCGAATCGGCGATGCAAGCACTTGCGGGACCTCCGCCACCGAACGCGAACCTGACGCCGACCATCGGGCCGAGCAACTCCGCTCCCTCGTCATGACAGGCCTTCGTTCCACCTGAGGTTCACCTCGGGCTCGCGGGTTCGCGCCCAGGTGCATGTCGGTTCGTGGTCTTGCCGGAGGTCGTGGAACGTCGGCCATGCCACAAGTACTTGAACCTTCATATAGTTAAGTTCTACGGTAGATGAACATTCATACATCTCTGGATCCAGGAGCCGTCCCATGACTGCCACCACCCGTTCCGCCAGCTCGTCGCGAACCACCTCGACCGGGCGCGGGATCGCGCTGTCGGTCGTCGCCGCCGGCCTGGCCTCCGCCGTCGTCAACACCGTGATCTCGCTGATCGCGCAGTCCTTGGGTGCCGACGCATCGATGATCATGGGTCTCACCCCGCCGCTCTACATCGGGTTCGCCGTGGTCGGGCTGCTGATCGCGGCGCTGGCCTGGAGCGCGGTGCGGGCCAAGGCGAGTAGCCCCGCCACCGTCCTGCGGCGCCTCGTGCCCGTCGTCGTGGTGATCTCGCTGATCCCGGACGTGCTCGTCGCCGTCGGGATGAGCGCGGTGGGCGGGATCGCGCTGGGACTCATGCACCTCGTCGTCGCCGCAGCCGGCGTCGCCGCGTTCCGCCGGTTCCTGCCGCTCGAGTCCTGAGAGCAGGGCTCAGGACGGCGCAGGCCGCCCGAGCCGCTCCAGCATCGCCGTGCAGACCTCCCGCAGCACCGCGACCTGCTCGGTGGTCACCGCGTCGAACAGGTGCTCGCGCACGCAGCGGACGTGACCCGGCGCAGCCGCCTCCTGGACGACCCGCCCGGAGTCGGTCAGCTGCACGTGCACCATCCGCCGGTCGGTCTCGTCGGTCTTGCGAGCGACGAGCCCCCGCCGCTCCAGCCGGGCCACCGCGTGACTGGTCCGGCTCTGCGAGTGCTCCAGCATCTCCGCCAGCTCGTTCATGGTCGCCGAGCTGTTGCTGGAAAGGCGTGTGAGCAGCGCGTAGTCGGTGTGGCTGATCCCCGAGTCGCGCTGCAGCTGCTGATCCAGCGCCCGCATCAGATGGGCGTGCGAGACGAGGTAGGCCCGCCACGTGTCCAGCTCGGCCGCGGTGAGCCACCTGTCCTCATCGGCCATCGGATCAGCGTAGGTGCCGGGGCGGCATGAGTGACGTCACCCGGTGTGTGACCTCGCTGGTGCCGGCTCAGCCGGCGATGCCGATGGAGTGCCCGATCGTGTCGGGTTTTGAGAGCAGGTCGAGCATGAGGTCGGCCACGTCGGCTCGGGAGACGGACACGCCGCGCCGGACGTTTCGGTCACGCGCTGTCCGGTAGGTGCCGGTGTGTGGCCCGTCGGTCAGGCGCGGTGGCCGGACGATGGTCCAGTCGAGGTCGCCGGCGCGTAGACCGTCCTCCATCAGGGCCAGGTCGGCGTAGGGCACCCGGAAGATCCTCTTGATCAGTGGGCTGAGGAGGGTGCGCATGACGATCCCGTCGCCGGGGTCGTGAGGCGGGGGGTTCGGGCGCCCCGGCGAGGCCACGGTGCCGATCGGGGCTGCGCTGACGACGATCAGGCGCCGCACCCCGACCGCGGTCATGGCGGCGGCGAGGGCGTTCGTCCCGCGCGCGGCGACTCCCGCGTCTGTGGCGGTGCGGGGGCCGAGGGCGGACAGGACCGCGTCGGATCCCTCGATGGCAGATGCGAGTGCGGCGGGATCGGGCGCAACGAGGTCGGCGACGACGGCGCGGGTTCCGGGCGGTTGGACGGTCGGGTTCCGCACGACTGCGGTCAGGTCGTGTCCGGCGGCGAGGGCTTGGGTGCAGATCAGGCTGCCGATGCCGCCGGTGGCGCCGATGATCGTCAGCTTCATCGCCGGGGCACCATCGAGCCGAGGTCGGCCCGGAAGGCGTCGACGTGCTCGGCCACCCATGCGGCGAAAGAGGTGGCCGGGCGGCCGAGGACCTCGGTGATCGTGGCGGTGGTGCGGGCGGGTCGTCCGACGGCGGCGGCGAGCATCGCCAGGTACGCGTCGGCGAACGCGTCCGGGAATCCCTGCCCGACCATGGCCTGCCTGGCCGTCTCGGGAGGTACTTCCTGGAGGTGCAGTGGGCGGTGGAGCATCTCGCCGAGCGTAGTGATCATCTGCTGCTGGGTGAGCGAATGCGGCCCGGTCAGGTCCAGCCGCGTGCCGGCGGGGATGTCGCCCAGGAGCGCGCGGGCGGCGACGGCGGCGATGTCGCGTTCGTGGATCGGCGCCGACGCGGACTCGGCGTAGGGGCCGTGCACGACGTCGCCCCGGCGGATCGCGGCCCCCCACAGGCCCAGCGTGTTGGCGGCGAACACGCTCGGGCGCAGGACGACGCAGTCCAGCCCGGAGGCGACGGCGGCGTCCTCGGTCTCCCTGTTGCGGTCACCGCGGTAGCGGGAGGGCTGCCGCACGAGGTCGTCCTCGACGTTGATCGCCGACAGGACCACCACCTGCTTCACCCCGTGCTCAGCGGCGAGCGCGAGCAGTTCCGGCGCGGCGCCGGCGACGGCACGGGGGTTGAGGAAGATCGCCGAGACGCCCTGGAGCGCATCGACGATCGTCTCGGGCCGTGCCGGGTCGCCGGCGACGACGTCGACGCGGGTGGGCAGCCCTGCGGTGTGCGGGCTGCGGCTGACGGCCCGGACAGGGGCGCCCGCGCCGTCGAGCAGATCGACGAGGATGCGGCCGACGTTGCCGGTCGCTCCGGTCACCAGGATCATGGTCGTTCCTCCGTTGTCGCGTCGGCCCGGACGATCGGGCTCGCAGGACAGGACGGTGCGCCGTCGCGAATAGTGACAGCGCAGATCTGTCACTTCTCGGCGAGCTGCCTCGTCCTCGACTGGTGACGACGACCAGTAGATCGGCGACCGATCATGGCTGACACCGCGGCGGACCGTTTCGCGCAGGCATGGCGCGACAACCGCTCGTACCTGGTCGACCTGGCGTTCCGGATGCTCGGCGACGTCGGCGAGGCGCAGGACGTGGTGCAGGAGGCGTTCACCCGCCTGAGCCGGACCGCGGACGGCGAGGTCCAGGACGCGCGCGGCTGGCTGACGGTGGTGACGAGCAGGCTGTGCCTCGACCAGATCCGCTCCGCACGGTCGCGGCACGAGCTGGTGCACGACGTGGCGGCGCACGACGCGGCGGTGTCGCTGTCGGGAGCGGTGGCGGCGGACCCGGCCGATCGGGTCACCCTCGACGACGAGGTGCGGGCCGCGCTGTTGCTCGTGCTGGAGCGGCTCGGCCCGGCCGAGCGGGTGGCGTTCGTGCTCCACGACGTGTTCCACACCCCGTTCGACGAGATCGCCGAAGCGCTGGGAAGGCCCGTGGCGACATGCCGACAGCTGGCGCGGCGGGCCCGCCAGAAGGTCGCGGAGAGCCCGCTGCGCCCGCACGACACCACCGACGCGGAGCACCGGAAGGTGACCGAGACATTCATCCAGGCCTGCACCAACGGGGACCTCGACGCGCTGCTGACCGTCCTGCACCCGAACGTGTGGGGCAGCGTCGACTTCGGCGTCGAGTCGCCGATCCGACCGCAGATCAACCACGGTGCCGACGACGTCGCCCGCACCCTGGTCCGCTACTGGGGAGCCGGGTCGACCATGGTCGCGCATCCGCTGCGCGCACGCCCGGTCGTGCTCGCCTACCTCGGCCGGACGCTGTTCGCCGTGATCGAGCTGACCGTGGACGGTGACCTCGTCACCGCGATCCAGGTGACTGGCCCCGCCACCCCCTGACCCCGGGCAGCTGCGGGTGCAGGGCGCCGTTCGGCGGCGCGACCCGTTGCCGCCCTCTGTCGAATCCGGTCCGGCACAGGCTCAAGGGGATTCGGTCGACCGTCTACGCCGCGTACCCGCCGTCCACCGGCAACGCGACCCCGGTGACGAAGGCGGCCCGCGCCGAGCACAGGTAGGCCACCGCGAACCCGACCTCCTCCGGCTCCCCGATGCGCTTGATCGCCTGCGGGCGGAGCAGCTCGGCCACGAACTCCGGGGGAGAGGAGTCCATCAGTGGGCTGCGGATCGCGTTGGGGCACACCGCGTTCACCCGCACCTCCTGCGCGCCGTACTCCATGGCGGCGGTGCGGGTGAGCCCGATGACTCCGAACTTGCTCGCGGCGTACGGGCTGATCAGCGGGACGGCGACGAGCCCCGCCACCGACGCGACGTTGACGATGGCGCCCCCACCCTGCTCCACCAGCGCGGGGATCTGCGCCCTCATCCCGAGGAAGACCCCTCGGAGGTTGACGCCGAGGATGCGGTCGTACTCCTCCTCGGACACTTCGGCCAGCGGCTTGTGCGTCGCGATCCCGGCGTTGTTGACGGCGCAGTCCAGCCGTCCGAACCGGTCGCGGGCCGTGGCCACCAGCGCGGCGGCCGCGGCGGGGGAGGTGACGTCGCAGTCGGTGGCTTCGGCCGTGCCGCCCTCGGCGCGGATCATCGCCACCGTCTCGTCCGTCCCCGGACGGGCGGACGCGAGGTCGGACACCACCACCGCGGCGCCCTCGCGGGCGAGTTCCAGCGCGATGCCGCGCCCGATCCCGCCCGCCGCGCCGGTCACGACCGCGGTCCTGTTCTCGAGCAGCGGTCCCATCCTCACCACGTCCCTTCGTCCTCGATCCGCACGACGAGCTTCAGCACGGCCCCCGGGTCGTCCAGGAGCTCCCCGATCGCCTGCGGCGCTCGTGCGACCGGCACCTCGTGGGTGATCAGCGGCCGGATCAGCGCACGGTGCGCGAGCACGAGGTCCACGGCGGCCGCGAAGTCGGCCGCGCTGCACACCGTCGACCCGACGAGGTCGAGCTCGCGGTCGGTGAAGGCGTTGAGCGGCAGCGTCACCGGCTGGTGCGCGATCCCCACCACGACGACCCGTCCGGCCGGGGCGGCCATCGCCACGCCCTCAGTCAGCACCGACGGGACACCGGTGCAGTCGATCACCACCCCGGGGCCGTCGCCGTCGCTCCACTCGCGGGCCGAGGCGCCGACGTCGGTGTTCCGCGCGTCCACGAGGGTCACCCCGTCGGCCGCGCCGAGCGCGAGCCGGGCGGGCGCCACGTCGCTCAGCAGCACGGACGCGCCGCGGTCGCGAGCACCGATCGCCACCGCCTGCCCGATCGCGCCCGCGCCGAGCACGGCAACGGTCTGGCCTGCGCTGACCCCACCCCGGTCGAGCGCGTGCACCGCGATCGACATCGGCTCGCAGAACGCCGCGAGCGCCGGGTCGAGATCGGCGACGTCGAACACCTGCCGCGCCGCGACCACGACCCGCTCCGCCAGCGCCCCGTCCGCGTGGATCCCGACGAGCCGGAAGTGCGGGCAGGCGTTGCCGCGGCCGATCCGGCACGCGCGGCACCGCCCGCACGACGAGAGCGGCCACACCGCGACGCGCATCCCCACCGCGAGGTGCGGCGGGCAGTCCGGTCCGAGTGCCTCGATCACGCCGGCGGTCTCGTGGCCCTGCACGCGCGGGTACTGCGGCCCGAACGCGGGCGGGGTCACCAGCTCACCGGTGAGGAAGTGCAGGTCGGAGCCGCAGATCCCGACCGCCTCCGGCCGCAGGAGCACCTCGCCGGGACCCGGGGCCGGCGGTTCGGGCACCTCGGCGAGCTGCAGCGTCGCGGCGGCGCGGGTCAACACGGCCCTCACCGCGGCGCGTCCCCGCCACGAGAGCGGTACCCCACCGGGAAGAGCACTATGCCCGTCCATCGCGAGAACCGGCCCCACAGACCCTCCGGCGCCACCAGCATGACGACGATCGCGAGCGTGCCGAGCAGCACCAGGTACCAGGAGCCGAGGTCGGCGAGGAAGAACTGCAGCCCGAAGAAGACGATCGCGCCGACGACCGGGCCTTCGAGCGTGCCGACACCGCCGATCAGCGCCATGAAGAACGCGTTCGCGCTGTAGTTCACGTTGAAGATCGACGCGGGTTCGACCCGGAGGTTGGCCAGCAACAGCACCGCACCCGCAGCGCCGAACCCGGCCGCGGACACGACGTACGGGACGCGTCGGGCCAGGTCGGCGCCGACGCCGAGCGCCGTCGCTGCGGCCTCGTCGTCGCGGACGGCGGCCGCGTCCAGGCCCAGTCGCGAGCGCAGCAGCAGCCAGATCCCCACGAGCGAGGCCACCACGACGGCCAGCGCGGTCCAGTACGTCGCCGCGGTGCGCACCACCGGGTCGAGCCCGGTCGACGGCAGGGTCGCGCCCTCGCCGCCGCCCAGCGCCGGCACCGTGATCACCAGCAGCCGCAGGGCCTCCGCGACCACCCACGTCGCGATCGCGAAGTAGGCGCCGCGGGTGCGGAAGAGCCCGTAGGACAGCGGTACGGCGATCAGCACCGACACGAGAGCGGCCAGCGGCACCGCGAGGAACGGGTTGATCCCCGCCCGTGCCGCGACCAGCACCGTGTAGGCGCCGACCCCGAGGAACGCCTGCTGGCCGAACGAGACCAGGCCCGCGTACCCGGCCAGCAGGTTCCACATCGACGCCATCGTCACCAGCACGAACACCGTGGTCAGCGCATTCTGCACCGGTGCGGCGAACACGTACGGCAGCGCCGCGAGCGCCGCTACGGCCACTCCGCTGCACAACAGCGCGGTGCGGGAGAGCCGGTCGAGCCGCACCACCCGCAGCCGGGTCCCAACAGTCCCCGTCATCGCTGCCATGTCATCCCTGCCACGTCCCTGGGAAGAGCCCTCGCGGGCGTACGAAGAGGAAGACCAGGAACACCACGTGCCCGGCCAGCAGCGCGTACTGGACGTCGACGGTGGCGGCGAGCGTCTGGCTCACACCCAGCACGACCCCGCCCGCGAGCGTCCCCCACAGCGAACCGAGCCCGCCGATCACGATCGTCTCGAACGCGAAGAGCAGGAGGAGGCTGCCGGTGGTGGGGTCGAAGCTCGACTGCACGCCGAACGCGATGCCGGCGATCGTGGCCGTGACCAGCCCGAACGCGGTGACCGCCTGGAACACCCTGCGGTCGTCCACGCCCATCAACCGCACGGTGGCCCCGTCGTCGGCAGCCGCGCGGACCACCCGGCCGGGCAGCGTGCGGTGGAGGAACAGCTGCAGCCCACCGAGGATCACGACCGCCGCGACGAACACCAGCACGGAGATCAGGCCGACCGACAACGTCGCGCTGATCGGGACGCTCGCCGTTTCCAACCCGGCCAGCGCGATCGAGCGCACGTCCGAGCCGAATGCCTCCAGCAGCAGGTTCGCGATCACCACCGAGAGCGCGAACGTGACCAGCGGCGTCGTGAACTCCCCGGATCGCATCGTCCGGTCGAGCACCAGCCGCTGCAGCGCCCAGCCGACGCCCGCCATCACCACCAGCGCCAGCGGGATCGCGAGCAGACCGGGCAGCCCGACCCGCACCATCGCGGCGCTGACCAGGTACGCGCCGACGACGGCGAGCGCGCCGTGCGCCAGGTTCACGATCCGCATCACGCCGAACATCAACGACAGGCCCGCGGCGAACAGCGCGTACTGGCCGCCGACGAGCACCCCCTGCACCAGGGCTTGCAGCACGGTCACGCCACCTCCTCGCTGACGCTCGTCGGAGACGTGCCCGGCGGTGCTGCGCTGGATGGTGACCTCGCAAGCTCGGTCACGACGCCACCCCCCGCAGGTCGGGTCGGGTGCCGAAGTAGGCCGCGACGACGTCGTCGCGGCTGGTCTCGTCCGGGCGGCCGGCGAGGACGATCCGCCCCTCCAGCATGCAGTACATGCGGTCGCACACCTCCATCGCGCGTTCCAGGTCCTGCTCGACCAGCAGCAGGCCCGTGCCCGATGCGCGGACGGTGTCGAGCGACTCGTAGAGCTGATCGATCACCACGGGCGCCAGGCCGAGCGAGACCTCGTCGAGCAGCAGCACCCGCGGGTTGGACATCAGCGATCGCGCGATCGCGACGGCCTGTCGCTCGCCGCCGGAGAGTGCGTCGGCCCGCCGGTCGCGCAGCCGCGCGACCATCGGGAACGTGGCGTAGGCCCGGTCCGGTGTCCACGGGCCCGGCCGCCGAGCCCGGCCACCGACCTGCAGGTTCTCCGCGACGGTCAGGCTCGGGAACAGGCGCCGCCCCTCCGGCGTGAGCGACACCCCCAGCCGGACGCGCCGGTGGTCGGGCATCGACGTGACGTCGGCTCCGGCCCAGCGGATGGTGCCGCGCGCCGGCGGCAGCGCGCCTGCGAGCGCGGCGAGCAGCGTGGACTTGCCCGCGCCGTTGGCGCCGATCAGCGCCACGGTCTCGCCCTCGTCGACGACCACCGAGACGTCGTGCAGGGCCTGCAGCGGGCCGTGGAACACGTCGAGGCCGTCGGCTTCCAGCAGTCGTGTCACAGCAGGATCGCCCCCGATCGGCCGAGGTAGGCCTGCACCACCCGGGCGTCGGCCATGACCTCCGCGGGCGCGCCGTCGGCGATGATCTCGCCCAGGGCGAGGCAGGCGACCCGGTCGACGAGCCTGGTCAGCGCGCGAAGCACGTGCTCGACCCAGACGATCGTGATGCCGGCCGCGTGCAGCTCGTGCAGCAGCGCCACGAGTGAGTCGGTCTCCGGGTCGGTCAGCCCACCCGCGATCTCGTCGAGCAGCAGCACGTCGGGGCCGGTGGCGAGCGCGCGGGCGAGTTCGAGCCGCTTGCGGTCGAGCAGCCCCAGCGCGTCGGCGCGCTGGTCGGCGCGCTGGGTCAACCCGGTGCGCTCCAGGGCCGCGAGCGCGGCGTCGTAGGCGGCCGTGCCGTGCATCCCGGCCCCGCGGAACGCCCCGACCAGCACGTTCTCCAGCACCGTCAGTCCTGTGAACGGGCGCGGGATCTGGTGGGAGCGGCTCATCCCCAGCCGGCAGCGTCGCCGCGGCGACGTCCGGCGCAGGTCGGTGCCGTGCAGCAGCACCCGACCCGCGGCGGGTCGCTTCTCACCGGTGATCACGTCGAGCAGGGTCGACTTGCCGGCACCGTTCGGCCCGACGATGCCGACGGCTTCGCCGGGCCGGACGCGCAGCGACACGTCCTGCAGCACAGTCTGTGCGCCGAAGGAGAGCGCGACGTGCTCGACCTCGAAGGCCGGCTCCCCGGCCGACTCAGGCATCTCAGGCCGCCCCCGGCAGTGGCTTCACCGAACCGGTCACCTTGACGTCGGGCGCGAGCGCGTTGTCGACGATGACCAGCTCGTAGGGGTACTTCCCGGTGCCGCGCTGCCACTGCGTCGGGAACACCGGCGTGAACGCGACGTTCGGGGCCGGGCCCGCGCCGAAGTCGAGCGGCCCCACGATCGTCGAGGTCTTGAGGGTCTTCAACGCAGCGGCGACGGCCTTCTTGTCCTTCGGGTCGGCCGCTGCCTTGAGCGCGGCCACGGCCACCTCGAACAGCGCGTAGGTGAACGCCATCGGCTGCAGCCACTGCTTGCCGGACTTCTGCTGGTAGCCCTCGGCGAGCGCCTTGGCCGTCATCCCGTCCAACGACGAGGTGTAGGGCACGTCCGGCGTCCACCACGCACTGGTCATGAGGTTCTCGCCGAGCGCGCCGAGCGCCTCGACGCCGCCCGGGAACAGGATCGCCTTGTGCACGTAGGCGTACTTGGGCAGGAAGCCGTTCTGCCGCGACTGGCGCCAGAAGGTCGCGAAGTCCGATGGCGCGGGCACGCCGGTGAAGATCTGGACCCCGTCGGTGCGGAACCGCGCGATCTGGGCGCTGTAGTCGCTGGCCGGCTCGGCGTAGGGGCCCGGGTCGACCAGCTTGTAACCGATCTGCTGGATGGCCGGGGTGAAGCCGGTGCGGAAGGCGTCGCCGTCGGAGTTGTTGGGCCACATCGCCCCGATGGTGCGGTCGGTGTCGGTCATCCGTGCCCACACCGGTGGCACCGCCCGCGTCTCGCCGCTGACGCCGGTGAAGAAGCAGAACGTCGAGGTGAAGCCGGTCTTGCGGTCGCCGCCGCGCCCGTCGAACCAGCTCTCCCACGGGACGATCGACGCGATGCACGGCACGCCCGCGGCCTCGGCCTGGTCGGAGACGGGGTTGGCCACGGTCGGGGTCGTGCTGGTGAGGATGAGGTCGACCCCGTCCTGCTGGATGGCCTCGCGGGCGACCTCGGCGGCGCGGTTGGTGTCGGACGCCGCGTCCTTGGTCACGATCTCCAGCTGGTAGGTCTTCCCGCCGACCTGGATGCCCTTCGCGTACGCGGTGCGGACCAGGTCGAGCAGGTAGCCGTCGGGTTCGGTGAAGCCCGCGAGCGGTCCCGTCATCGGCGCGATGTAGGCGATCTTGATCGTGGTGCCGCCGGATCCGCCGGACGGCTGTGATCCGGCGAGGCCACCACACGCCGAGAGCAGTCCGGTCGCCGACGCGAGCGTTCCGGCGGCGGCGATCCCACGCAGCAGCTCGCGACGCCGAAGGCCGTACGGGGTCGAGGACGCCGCCATGGCAGTGCTCCTGATGTCGGTCGGGTGATCGGGTGCGGCGACGGTAGCCACGCGTTGCGGCAGCGCCGGCCGTTTCCGATCGGGTGTGCGCGCGATGTCGGCAGCTGTGCACCCTCGCGCGGATGCTCGACCGCTTCCGCTGTCCGGTAGCGCCCTTGACACTGCGCACGCCGCCGGTCTGGGATGGCCGGAGCTGCGGCGGGACGCGAGGAGGCGGATCGGCGATGACGGTGCTGGTCGACACCCTGGACGTCCCGCCCGGACTGCGCTTCGACTGCTGGCACGAGGCCGCGTCGAAGATCTTCTTCCCGCTGCGGATCGAGCGCCGGAACCCGAGCCCGTTCTACGGCCGGGTGGTCGGGCACCGGCTTGGACCGCTGCAGGCGTTCCGGGTCTCCGGCGACCCGAACACGTGCATCCGCACACCGCGCGGCATCGGTCAGGGCGACCCGGAGGAGCTGCAGCTGCACCTGGTGCGCCAGGGCACCTGCCGGGTCCGGCAGGACGAACGGGCGAGCGCGCTCGTGCCGGGTGACCTCACCGCGCAGGACAGCTCCCGCCCGTACACGATCGACATCGCCGAGCCGTTCGAGCTGATCGTGTTCAACTTCCCGAGGTTCCTGCTCGGGCCGCACGCGGACCGGATCAGGTCCCGCACCGCCATGCGGATCGCGGGTGGGTCCGGGCTCGCGCCCCGGGTCGCGCCGTTCCTCGTCGGCCTGCTGGACGGTCTCGACGACGGTTCGGTCACCGACGACGACGGGCTCACCGACACCCTCGTCGGCCTGCTGCGCGCGCTGTTCAGCTCGGGACGCCCGACGCCACCGCCGGACCGGTCCGCGGCCCTGCTCGCGACCGTGCGCCGCTACGTGGCGGAGCACCTGTCGGATCCCGGTCTGTGTCCCGAGCAGATCGCCGCCGCGCACTTCATCTCGGTGCGCTACCTGCACAAGGTCTTCGAGAGCGAGGAGACGTCGGTGTCGCGCTACGTGCAGCAGCAGCGGCTCGACCGCTGCCGGCGCGACCTCGCCGACCCGGCGATGGCGGGTCAGACCATCGAGTCGGTGTGCAGCCGCTGGGGGATCGCGAACCCCGACCACTTCAGCCGCGCGTTCCGGACGTCCTACGGCTGCTCGCCGAGCGCGTGGCGGGCCCGCGCGCTGAGCTGACCCGTCGTGCGCGCTGTGACGGGTGCCGGGCGCGCAGTGACAGGCGAACCGCTGCGGATCCGCGCATCCTGAGGCGATGACGGAGTTCTGGCGCGATCTCGCACCGATCACGAACGTCTTCCGGCCCGGCGCACTACCCGATCTCTACGTGGCCGACGGACCCACCGAGGACGACCGGCTCTACGTCCCGCTGTCGGAGACGGTGGGCTCGCGGCCGCTGTTCATCTCCACCGCCCAGAACCGCTGGTGCGACGTGCTGATGGCCCGCGGTGCCGGCCTCGTCAACCGGCACTACCACCCCCATCAGGTGTTCGCGTACACGATCTCGGGCAAGTGGGGCTACCTCGAGCACGACTGGGTCGCCACCGCGGGCGACTTCGTGTACGAGGCCCCGGGCGAGGGCCACACCCTCGTCACCTACGAGAGCGACGAGCCCACGCGGGTGACGTTCAACGTCACCGGCCCGCTGATCTGGCTCGACGAGGCCGGCGAGCCCGACGGCACCTTCGACGTCTTCGACTACGTCGCGCTCTGCCGCGACCACTACGAGAAGGTCGGCCTCGGTGCCGGCTACGTCGACCAGTTCCTGCGCTGACCTGCGCCGACCGAGCCTACAAGGAGACCGCCGATGACCGGGATCATCATCGACCCCCGCACCGCCACCGTCGACCGGTACGCCCGCACCGACGCCTACGTGGCCCCCGGCGAGCAGGCCTCGCCGTGGGTTCCGTTCGTCGAGAACGTGTCGATCCGGCACCTGTCGTTCGACGTGCGCACCAACAGCTACGTCAACGTGCTGCGCGTCGACTCGGGCGGCCGGCTGGGCCGCCACCGCCACCGCGGCCCGGTGAGCGGCTACTGCCTCGAGGGCAGCTGGCGCTACCTGGAGTACGACTGGGTGGCCTCGCCCGGTGCGTACGTGCACGAGTTCCCCGGCGCGATCCACACGCTGGTCTGCGAGAACCCGACCGGGATGCAGACGCTGTTCTGGATGAACGGCTCGCTGGAGTTCTGCGCCGACGACAGTGACGAGATCGTCGACGTGCTCGACGTCTTCTGGTTCATCCAGCACTACACGAGCTACTGCGAGGAGCACGGCATCCCGATCGACGAGAGCATGTTCCACTGAACGTCGTCCAGGGCCTGCCCGAACAACTGGACCCTGTGCGGCAAGTCCGCCGTCCCTACCTAACACATGGTCGGTATGGTGCGCCCGGGCCAGTGAAGGGATGTCCGGGTCGTGACGGAGGAGAAGGATCGGCAGCGTCTGCCGCCACGTCGGCGGCGGGAGCAGATCCTGGACGCGGCGACGGAGGCGTTCGGTGAGTCCGGGTTCCGCGGGACCAGCCTGGCGGACGTCGCGGCGCGCGTCGGCGTCTCGCAGCCAGGCCTGCTGCATCACTACCCGACCAAGCAGGCGCTGATACTGGCTGTGCTCGAGAAGCGGGACGAGGAGGACACCCGCTACCTGGAGGCGGTCTTCGGGGATCGGGAGTACAGCCTCAAGGGTTGGCTGGCGACGTTGTGCGAGCACAACGCCCGCCGCCCGGCGCTGGTCCGGTTGTACACCGTGACCTCGGCGGAGAGCCTGGATCCGAGCCATCCGGCGCACGCGTTCTTCAAGGAGCGCTACGCGCGCATCCAGGCAGTGGTCGCCGAGCGGGTCCGCGCCGATCAGCGCCGGGGCCTGCTGCCGGGGTCGCTGGATCCCGAGGCGACGGCGGCGGGCGTGATCGCGTTGATGGACGGTCTGCAGCTCCAGTGGCTGATGCGGCCGGAGACCGACATGTGCGGAATCCTCGGCGCGCACCTGGACATGCTCGGCATGACCGACCCGACGACTCCCTGACGAGCTCGGGTTGCAATTTACCGAGTACTCGGTAAGTTAGCTCGCGATTCGGCGGGTCCGCGGCCTCGGGGGCGGGTCGCAGGCATGTGCAGGTCCCATCGGGCACCTGTCTCCGCCGCGGTACGGGAGAACTCACTGAGGAGTCTGTCCACCATGCGCATGCGCACCGGAGTCCGTCCCCGTCTGCTCGCCGTCGTCGCGATTGCGGCGACCGCGCTGCTCGCCGCCGGCTGCACGTCCGCGGTCCAGCAGGCCGACGCCCGCGCGAACGGGGGTGCCACGGCGGACTGCCGCCCCGGCGGAACCCTCGTCGCCGCGTCGTCCTCGGCTCCGCAGACGAACCGGATCCTCACCCAGCAAGCCACCAACCTGCTCTGGGTGCGAGCGATCTTCGAGCCGTTGATGACCGTGTCGACGTCGACCATCGGCGACCCGAAGCCGCTGCTCGCGCGCTCGTGGGACTTCTCCGACGGCGGCAAGACGGTCGTGCTGCACCTGCGCGACGACGTGAAGTTCCAGTCCGGGCGCCCGTTCACCGCCCAGGACGTGCTCTTCACGTTCACGCAGGCGCTGAACCCGGTCAACGCCTCGAACGTCTCCAGCATCGTCAAGCAGTGGACGATCAGCGCCGACGGCGACCACCAGGTCACCATCAAGTCCCCGACCCCGTTGCAGCCGGTGCTGGGCAGCACCCTCGACATGACCCCGATCGTCGACTCGCAGACCTGGTCGGGCACGGCGACGGGGGCGAAGCTGGTCGGGACCGGCCCCTACCAGCTCGAGAGCTACACGCCCGGGGCGCAGATGGTGCTGACGAAGAACCCGGGCTACTGGCAGCCCGGCCTGCCGCACCTCGATCGCATCGAGATCCCGGTGATCTCCGACTCCACCGCGCAGGTCTCGGCGCTGCGCTCCGGCCGGACCCAGCTCTCGGTCGGGCTCACCGCCCAGGACGCCAAGACGGTGACCGGTGACGGGGACCAGTTCGCCCTGGTCAGCACGATCGAAGGGGTCTACCCGATCGTCCTGGACAAGGTGGCCGACCAGCGCGTCCGGCGGTCGATCGCGTACGCGATCGACCGCGACCGGATCAACGAGCAGGTCTACGGCGGGCTCGGCCGGACCGACGGTCTCTACTGGGCGAAGGGCAGCGCGGACTACCCCGCCGACCTGGCCAACCCCTACGGGTTCGATCCCGCCAAGGCCAAGCAGCTGATCCAGGAAGCGGGCGCCGCCGGCACCGAGGTCCCGATCACCATCATCAACCTGCCGGTGATCCAGTCCGAGTACCAGATCATCGCCAACAACCTCACCGACATCGGCCTGCGCCCGGTGCTGACCTCGCTTGCGCCGTCGGACTACCAGCAGCGGTTGGCCGCCGGCGGAGGCGGCAACTTCCTCGCGCTGCGCGGGCTCAACGGGACGGCCTCGTTCATGCTCGAGACCAACCCCGACCTGCGCCTGGCCGGGGCGCACCGGCAGACCACCTCGCCGGAGTACACGACCCTCGTGGGCAGCGTGCTGGGAGCCGCCGACGACGCGTCGCGGGCCACGGCCGTGCGCGCGCTCACCACGTACCTCAACGACCAGGCCGTCGTCGTCCCGCTCGTGACCACGTCCGGGGTGGGCGTCCGCACCAGCGCGGTGCAGGGCGTGGCCGTCGACCTCATGGGCTGGGACCCGGTCGGGACGTGCTTCGTCCGATGATCCGCTACCTGATCCGCAAGATCCCGTCGGTGGCGGCGGTCCTCGTCGTGACCAGCGTGATCGCGTTCCTGCTGCCCCGGCTCGTGCCCGGCGACCCGGCCGCCGTCGCGGCCGGCCCGGACGCGTCCGCTGCGACGATCGCCGCGATCCGCGCCGACCTCGGTCTCGACCGCCCGCTCCTCACCCAGTACCTGGACTGGATGGGTGGCCTGCTGACCGGCGACCTGGGGCAGTCCCTGCAGTACCACCGGCCGGTGAGCGAGCTCATCGCGGACCGGCTGTCCAGCACGATGGAGCTCGCGGCGCTGGCCGGGATCCTGCTCGTCGTCGTGGGCATCGGGCTGGGGGTGCTGGCCGGATCGGTCCGCTCGCGGTGGGCCCGGCTGCTGGTCGAGGGCACCAACACCGGGCTGCTGGCCGCGCCGCCGTTCCTGGTGGGGCTGATGCTGATCCTGCTGCTCGGGGTGGCCGTGCGGCTGCTGCCGATCAGTGGCGAGACCTCGGTGTTCGTCGATCCCGAGATCGGGATCCAGTACCTGATCCTGCCCGCGCTTGCACTGGCGCTGCCGATGTCGGCGGGGGTCGCCCGGCTCGTGCAGACCCGCATGCTCGCCGTCCGGCAGGAGGACTTCGTCGACCTCGCCGTCGCCAAGGGCGTGCCGTCCCGGCGGATCACCCTGCACCACGTGCTGCGCAACAGCCTCGGCCCGGCCGTCGTCGCGATCGGGATCCGGCTCGGGGACCTGCTGGCCGGCGCCGTCGTCATCGAAGCGATCTTCGCCCGCAACGGGCTGGGCCAGCTCGCCGTGCAGGGCGCCCAGAGCTCCGACTACACCGTCGTCCAGGTGCTGGTCGTCGGCACGGTGCTCGTGGCCGTCCTCGGGCAGCTGCTCACCGAGATCCTGCTCGCCGCGCTCGATCCCCGCGTCCGATTGGGCTGACCACCATGACCATCGACCTGCCACGCGACACCCCGGCGAGCGCGCCGGTTCCGGGCCGACGTCCGGCGCGCGGCGGTGCGTTCGCGCGCTACCGCACCGCCGTCCGCAGCCCGAAAGGAGCCACCGGCGCGATCCTGCTGCTCGCGCTCGTCGCGCTGGCGCTGCTCGCCCCGCTGATCTTCCCCGGCGGGTACGACGCGCAGGGCCGGGGCGCGCTCGCCGGCCCGTCCGCGGCGCACCTGCTGGGCACCGACGAGTTCGGCCGCGACATCCTCGCCCGCACCGCGTTCGGGTTGCGCACCGACCTGAGCCTGATCCTCGCGGCCGTGCCCGTCAGCGCGGTCATCGGCACCCTGCTCGGCCTCTCCGGCTACCTGTCGCGGACGCTCGGCGCGCTGACCCAGCGGCTGCTGGACATCGTCCTCGGCTTCCCGGGCCTGATCCTCGGCATCATGATCGTGCTGGTCGTCGGCACCGGCTGGACGGCGCTGTTCCTGGCCATCGTCGTCGCAGGCCTGCCCGGGTTCGGCCGGCTCGCCCGCGGTGGCCTGCTCACCGAGGAGGAGCGGGAGTACGTGCTGGCGGCCCGCGTGCTCGGCGTGCGCAAGTCGACGATCATGACGCGGCACATCCTGCCCAACGTCGTCGACCCGCTCCTGGTGCAGGTCTCGGTCTTCATGGTCGTGGCGATCTTCATCGAGGCCGGCCTGTCCATCGTCGGGCTGGGCATCAACCCACCGATCCCGTCGCTGGGCGCCATGCTCAACGTCGGCGCCCGGTACGTGAGCACCCTGCCCACCTACGTCGTCGGACCCGGGGTGCTGCTGTTGCTGCTCGCGCTGGCCTTCACCCTCCTGTCCGACGCACTCAACCAGGCGGCGAGCCGGCGATGACCCTCTCCAGCAACTCGACCCGGCCTGCGGTGACCGGCGCCGCCGACGTGGCGCCGCTGCTCGACGTCCGCGGCCTCTGCACCCGGTTCCGCACGGCCGAGGGCATCGTGAACGCGGTGAACGACGTCAGCTTCGCCGTCGCGCCCGGGCGGATCGTCGGCATCGTCGGCGAGTCCGGTTCCGGGAAGTCGGTCACCGCCCGTTCGATCCTGCGCATGGTGCGGTCGCCGGGCGAGATCACCGCCGGCGAGGTCCGCTACCGCGGGGCCGATCTGCTCGAGCTCGACGAGAAGCGGATGCGCGAGGTGCGTGGCCGCGAGATCGCGATGGTCTTCCAGGATCCGCAGTCGGCCCTCAACCCGGTGATGCGCGTCGGCGACCAGATCGCCGAGGCCCTCATCGTCCACGGTGCCGACCGGCGCGAGGCCCGGGCGCGAGCGCGGGAACTGCTCGAACAGGTCGGCATCCCCGACGTGGACCGGCGCATCGACGACTACCCGCACCAGTTCTCCGGCGGCATGCGCCAGCGCGTCGTCATCGCCGTCGCGCTGGCCGCCCGGCCCTCGCTGCTGATCGCCGACGAGCCGACCACGGCCCTCGACGTGACGATCCAGGCCCAGATCCTGCGCCTGCTGGGGACGCTGCGCGACGAGCTGGACATCGCCGTCGTCATGATCACCCACGACATGGGTGTGGTGGCGGAGACCTGCGACGAGGTCGTCGTGATGTACGGCGGGCGGGTGCTGGAGCGCGGCCCGGTGGAGGCGGTCTTCGGCCGGCCGCAGCTCCCGTACACCGCGGACCTGCTCGCCGCGATGCCGCGCATCGACGAGGCCGCCGACGGCAGGCTGTTGCCCGCCATCCCCGGCGCTCCGCCCGATCCGGCCCACCTGCCCCCCGGCTGCCCGTTCCAGCCGCGGTGCCGGATGGCCGACGACGTCTGCGCGGAGCACGTCCCCCCGCTCACCCCGCGGGAGAGTGCCAGCCACGAAGCCGCCTGCCACGTCACGGAGCGCGGGACCGCCATCCCGCCGCTCACGCCACCGGTGGTCGGCGCCCGGGCCCGCGCGGGTGCCGTGCCGCTGCTGGAGATCACCGATCTGCGGGTGGACGTGGCCGGTGGGCGGCACGGGCTGCTGCGCAGCAAGCAACCGGTGTTCGCCGTCGACGGCGTCGGCCTCACCGTGCACAGCGGCGAGACCGTGGGACTCGTGGGGGAGTCCGGGTGCGGCAAGTCCACGCTCGCCCGCACGATCGTCGGGATCAACTCCCCGCACGCGGGCGTCGTGCGCGTCGGCGACGGCAGCGCGGCGGCGCGCCGGGGCGTCCAGTACGTGTTCCAGGATCCCTACGCGTCGCTGAACCCGCGCCGGACCGTGCGCCAGTCGCTCGACGAAGCGCTGGCGGTGCGCGGGCTACCGGCCGCTGAGCGTCCGGAACAGGCCCTCTCCCTGCTGGAGCGCGTCGGGTTGCACGAGCGGCACCTCGACCGCTACCCGCACGCGTTCTCCGGCGGCCAGCGGCAGCGCATCGGCATCGCCCGCGCACTGGCGGCCGCCCCGCGGCTGCTGATCCTGGACGAGCCGGTGTCCGCCCTCGACGTGTCGATCCAGGCGCAGATCATCAACCTGCTCGAGTCGCTCCGCGACGAGTTCGACCTGGGCTACCTGTTCATCGCCCACGACCTGTCCGTCGTCCGTCACCTGTCGGACCGCGTCGCGGTGATGTACCTCGGCCGGCTCGTCGAGGTGGGGGACGCGGAATCCGTCTACACCGCGCCGCAGCACCCGTACACGGCTGCGCTCCTGGCCTCGTCGCCCGTGCCCGACACGGCCGAGCGGCACCGGGAGCGCATCGTCCTCGGCGGTGACCTGCCCAGCCCGAAGGACCCGCCGTCGGGCTGCCGCTTCCGCACCCGCTGCCCGATCGGGCCGTTGCACCGCCCGGAGCGGTCCGTCTGCGTCGAGTCCGATCCCGCGCTCGTGGCCACCGGACCCGGTCAGGTCGCTGCCTGCCACTTCGCGGGCGAGCTGGCCGCGGTCGGGGCGATCCGGTGATGAGTTGCTGCAGCCCCGGGCGGCCGCCGGGTGCCGGTGCGCCCACCGCGACAGGGCGGCGGGCCGCCACCGGCGGGGTTCGGCACGGGCCCGACCGGATGGTCGCCCTGCCCGGCGGCACGTTCCGGATGGGCACCGAGGATCCCACCGGGTTCGCGGACGACGGTGAGGGCCCGGTGCGCGATGTGGTGCTCGCGCCGTTCCTCGTCGATCGCTACGCGGTCAGCAACGACGACTTCGCGGAGTTCGTCGCCGCCACCGGCCACGTCACGGACGCGGCCCGTTTCGGGTGGTCCTACGTGTTCGCCGGGTTCCTGCCCCGGGAGCTGCGGAAGATCTCTCCGCGACCCGACGTGACGCCGTGGTGGGCTGCCGTGCGCGGGGCCGACTGGGACCGTCCGGAGGGTCCCGGCAGCGATCTCGACGGGCGCGGCGACCACCCGGTCGTGCACGTCTCGTGGAGCGACGCGGCGGCCTACGCCGCCTGGGCCGACCTGCGGCTGCCGACCGAGGCCGAGTGGGAGTACGCCGCGCGGGGCGGGCACGACCAGCGCCGCTACCCGTGGGGCGACGAGCTCACCCCGGACGGGCGGCACATGGCGAACCTGTGGCAGGGCAACTTCCCGGTGTCGAACACCGGCGAGGACGGCTACCGGGGGACCGCGCCGGTTCAGGCGTTCCCGCCCAACGACTTCGGGCTGCACAACACGGCGGGCAACGTCTGGGAGTGGTGCGCCGACTGGTGGGGCATCGCGCACCCCGCCGGGCCCGTCCGCGACCCGACGGGCCCGCCGTCCGGGCCGGCGAAGGTCATGCGCGGCGGCTCGTACCTGTGCCACGCGTCCTACTGCAACCGGTACCGGGTCGCCGCGCGCACCCGCAACGATCCCGAGAGCACGGGGGGCAACACCGGGTTCCGCTGCGCCCGAGACGCGGCCTGACCCGCGTCCGAACCGGGTGCCGCCACACGGCGGCGCTCCGACCGAGTGCGCCCAGGGAGGGCCCATGCGCATCATCTACGTCGACGTCGACACGCTGCGCGCCGATCACACCAGCCCGTACGGGTACGGCCGGTCGATCACCCCGAACCTGCAGGCGCTCGCCGACCGCGGGGTGACCTTCGAGCGGTACTACTGCTCCGACGCACCCTGCCTGCCCTCGCGCACGGCACTGACCAGCGGCCAGTTCGGCATCACCAACGGCGTGATCGGGCACTTCGGGGAGGCGGCCCGGTTCCGGCTGGACGCCGGGCACCAGGCCCACCCGACGCGGCCGCTGCTGGGCCAGCAGCTCGGCGCGCACGGGATCTACACCGCCGCGGTGTCGATGTTCGCCGAGCGCCACCGCGCCTACCACTTCCTCGGCAACTTCCGGGAGTCGATCCGCGCCACCGCCGAGATCAACGACGAGGACGGCAGCGAGGTCAACCGCGTCGGGCTCGACTGGATCCGCCGGCACGCCGCGGAGGACGACTGGTTCCTGCACCTGACCTACTGGGAGCCGCACACCCCGTACCTCACGGGACCGGAGTGGGCGGCGCGCGCCGCGGCGGCCGGCCCGCCACCGGCCTGGCCCGACCAGGCCGCCATCGACGGCCACGCCGAGGTCTACGGTCCGCGCAGCGCGCTGGACCTGCACTACTGGGTCGGCCCGCGCCCGTCGCCCGTCCCGCACAACGCGCCGGACCAGATCCGCACCCGGGCCGACTTCGAGAAGCTGATCAACGGTTTCGACGGCACGATCCTGTACTGGGACACGCTGTTCGGCGAGCTGCTGGAGACCCTGCGCGAGCTGGGCATCGACCGCGAGACGGCGATCATCGTGAGCGCCGACCACGGCGAGTCGTTCGGCGAGAACGGCTCCTACGGCGAGCACGGGCACGCGAACGAACCGGTCAACCGGGTGCCGCTGGTCGTCTACTGGCCGGGCGTCACCGACGACCTCCCCGACGAGGCGCGCCGCTGCGACAGCCTGCTCTACCACATCGACCTGGCCCCGACCCTGTGTGAGCTGCTGGGCGTCCCGCAGCCGGTGGGCTGGCAGGGCAGCTCGTTCGCCCCGGCGGTGCGCGGCGAGCGGATCGGCTCGCGGGAGTACCTGGTGCTGGGCCAGGGGGCCCACACCTACCAGCGGGCCGTGCGCACGCGCGACCACCTCTACGTGCGGACGTACCACCCCGGCTGCATGAAGGTCGACCGCGAGCAGCTCTACGCCATCACCGACGATCCGCACCAGACCGAGAACCTGATCGAGAAGGAGCCGGAGCTCGCGGCGCGGATGCGGTCGCACCTCGCGGAGTGGCTCGACACGTACGCCGGCCGGCCAGGTGCGTTGCCCGACCCGATGCAGACCACGTTGCAGACCGGTCCCACCTACTACACCGACCCCGTCGGGTACGCGCAGCACCTGCGCGACACCGGCCGGGCCCACCTCGCCGACGACCTCGAAGCGGGCCTCGCGGCCGCCCCCGGCGACAGCCCGGTGTCCTGGCACGTCGGCGAGCCGTCGTGGACGCCGCAACGGCGCAGGCGGATGGGCCTGCCCGCCCATCCGGCGTGAGCCCGCGCCACCCCGAGAGAGAAGAGACCGACACCCATGAACCGCGGGCCCGCCCCGTCCCGACCCGACCACCTCGACGAGCTGGTGGACCGGCTCGACCTCAAGGCCAAGGTCCGGCTGCTGACCGGTTCCGGCATGTTCACCGTCCCCGCCGACGAGGAGATCGGGCTGCGGGAGCTGCACCTGTCCGACGGGCCGACGGGGGTACGCGGGCTGACCTTCACCGCAGGGCCGCCCGTCGCGCTGCTGCCCAACGCCACGCTGCTGGCGTCGACCTGGAGCGAGGCGGCGCTGTCGGAGGTGGGTGGCATCCTCGCGGAGGAAGCGCTCGCCCAGGACGTGCACGTCGTGCTCGGCCCGACCGTGAACCTGCACCGCAGCCCGCTGGGCGGGCGGCTGTTCGAGGCCTACAGCGAGGACCCGTACCTGTCGGGCCGGCTCGCCGCCGCCTACGTCCGGGGTCTGCAGCAGCACGGCGTCGGCGCGTGCGTGAAGCACGTGGTGGCCAACGAGTCCGAGACCGATCGGCACTCGGTCGACTGCGTCGTCGACGAGGCGACGTTGCGCGAGGTGTACCTGCTGCCGTTCGAGATGGCCGTCGTCGACGCCGGGGCGTGGTCGGTCATGGCCGCCTACAACGACGTCAACGGCGTCGCGGCGACCGCGCACGACGGGCTGCTCAACGGGGTGCTCAAGACCGAGTGGGGGTTCGACGGTGTCGTGGTGTCGGACTGGGGGGCCGCGCGCACCGCCGTCCCGACCGCCGACGGCGGCCTGGACCTGGTGATGCCGGGCCCGCTGGGGCCGTGGGGAGATGCGCTGGTCGCGGCCGTCCAAGCGGGCGAGGTGGCGGAGGCGACCGTCGACGATCACCTGCGCCGGCTGCTGCGACTGGCGGAGCGGGCGGGCGCGCTGGGCGCTCCCCGCCCCCGCCCGCTCGGCCTGCCCGCCCCGGATGCGCCGGACCGCCGTGCCCAGCTGACCCGGCTGGCCGCCGCCGGGATGACGGTGCTGCAGAACGAGGGCGACACGCTGCCGCTGGCCCGCGGCACGCGGGTGGCGCTGATCGGCCGCCATGCCGTCGAGACGGTCACGATGGGAGGCGGCTCGGCCGTCGTCACGCCGCCCCACGAGGTCTCGGTGGCCGACGGGCTGCTCGCCGCGCTGCCCGACATGGTCACCGTCGTGGACGGTGTCGAGGTACGGACCCGACCCGCGCCGGCCCGGCCCGGCACCGTCGAGCATCCGGAGACCGGCGCGCCCGGCGTGCAGGTCACCCTGCTGGCCGGCGACGGCACGGTGCTCGACCGCCGGCATGCGCGCCACGCGACGAGCATGGTCGGCATCGACGACGACCTGTCCGAACCGGTCCGCCTGGTCCGGCTGGCCGCGCGGGTGCCGACCGGCGGTCGGATGGTGCTGGGAGCGCTCGGGTCCGGCCGGGGCACCGTCCGCGTCGACGGGCGCGAGATCGGCCGGTTCACCCTGCGCCTGTCCGGCGACGACGTCGGTGAGGCCGTGCTGCGACCGCCCGCGGCCACCGTTGCGGCCGACATCGCGGCCGGTGCGGTCGTCGAGGTGAGCCTCGATCTGAGCGACGCGGCCGCCGCGCGGCTGGGTCGGATGCCGGGGGCCGGCCTGTTCGGCCTGGTCGCCCACCCCGCGCCGCGCGATACCGGCGAGGTGCTGGCCGCAGCCGCAGCTGCGGCTGCAGCGGCTGATGTCGCCGTGGTCGTCGTGGGCCTGACCGACGAGCAGGAGACCGAGGCGGTCGACAAGACCACCCTGCGACTGCCGGGCGAGCAGGACGCGCTGGTGCGCGCCGTGGCGGGCGCGGCGCGCCGCACGGTGGTCGTGGTGAACGCGGCGACCCCGGTGCTGATGCCCTGGCGCGACGGCGTGGACGCGGTGCTGGTCGCCGGGCTGCCGGGCCAGGAGGGCGGGCACGCGGTCGCCGCGGCCCTGCTCGGCGACATCGAGCCGGCCGGGCGGCTGGTGACCACCTGGCCGGACGCGGACGGCGCGACCCCGGCCTGGTCGGTCGTCCCGGACGGCGGCAGGCTCGTCTATGCCGAAGGGCCGTTCATCGGGTACCGCGGCCATGCCGCGGGCCTGGCGCCACCGCCCGCCTATTGGCTCGGACACGGTCTCGGCTACACCACCTGGGAGTACGCCGACGCGCACGTCGTCGCCGGCGATGCACCGGCGGTGCGGGTCACGCTCACCAACACCGGGTCCCGTCCCGGCCGCGAGGTGGTGCAGGCCTACTTCCGTCACGCCGACGAGGCACAACCGGTGCGGCTCGCGGGCTGGACGGACGCGCAGGTCAACCCTGGGGAGAGCGTCACCGTGACGGTGGCCACCGACCCTCGGGTCTGGCGGCGCTGGGACGTGGCCGCAGGGCAGTGGGCGACCCTGCCGCTCGATGGGCAGCTGCTGCTCGCCCGCGGGCTCGGCGACGTGCGGATCACGCTGGAACTCGAGGAGGGATCACGATGCGCGCCGTCGTCCTGATGTTCGACAGCCTCAACCGGCACATGCTGCCGCCCTACGGCGGAGCCGCCCCGGCGCCGAACTTCACGCGGCTCGCGGAGCGGGCGGTCACCTTCGACCGCTTCTACGCGGGCTCGATGCCGTGCATGCCGGCGCGGCGCGAGATGCACACGGGCCGCTACAACTTCCTGCACCGCAGCTGGGGCCCGCTGGAGCCGTTCGACGACTCGATGCCGGAGCTTCTGCGCCGATCCGGGGTGCACACCCACCTCGCCTCCGACCACCCCCACTACTGGGAGGACGGCGGCGCGACCTACCACACCCGGTACTCCACCTGGGAGTTCTTCCGCGGGCAGGAGGGCGATCCCTGGAAGGGGGTCGTCGGGCCGGGAGAACGAGAGGCGGAGCCGGCGATGCCCGTACGGGTGCGCCGCCAGGACGCGGTCAACCGCACCTACCTGCCGACCGAGGCCGAGCACTACCAGACCCGCACCGTCGACGCCGGGCTGCACTTCCTCGAGACCAACGCCGGCGCCGACGACTGGCTGCTGCAGATCGAGCTGTTCGACCCGCATGAGCCGTTCTTCGTCCCACCGGAGCGCAGCGAGGGGAGCAGCGGCACCGAGCTGGACTGGCCGCCCTACCGCAAGGTGACCGAGCCCGCGGACCAGGTCGAGAGCGCGCGCGCCGCGTACACCCGCCTGCTGCGGATGTGCGACGACTCCCTGGGCCGGGTGCTCGACGCGATGGACGCCCACGACCTGTGGGACGACACCATGCTGATCGTCAACACCGACCACGGGTTCCTGCTGGGCGAACGCGGCTGGTGGGCGAAGTCGGTGATGCCGTGGTTCGAGGAGCTCGTCCACCTGCCGTTCTTCCTGTGGGACCCCCGCACCGGCGAGCGCGGTACCCGCTGCGACGCGCTCGCGCAGACCATCGACCTCGCCCCGACGCTGCTGCGGTACTTCGGGCTGGAGCCCACGCCGGACATGCAGGGCCACGACCTCGCGACGATGGCCGGGGACGACCGCCCCGTCCGGGCGGGCGCGCTGTTCGGCATGCACGGCAGCCACGTCAACGTGACCGACGGGCGCCACGTCTACCTCCGCGCCCCGGCGGGCGCCAACGCGCCGGTGGAGGAGTTCACGCTGATGCCCACGCACATGCGGGCGCGCTTCGCCGTCGACGAGCTGACCGACTGGGAACCCGCCGAGCCGTTCGCGTTCACGAAGGGCCTGCGGACGATGCGGATGCCGGCCTCCGTGCTGTGGTGGACCGACCCCGGACGGCACGGCACCCTCCTCTACGACCTGGCCGTCGATCCCGGCCAGGAGACGCCGCTCGACGACCCGGACGCCGAGCTGCGGATGCTGCAGCTGCTCGCCGACCTGATGCGCGCGTCCGACGCGCCGGCGAGCCAGTTCGCGCGGCTCGGCATCCCGGCCCACGACGAGCCCGGGCCCGAGCACCTGCTGGTGGCGGCGCAGGCGGCGCAGGCCAGGGCGGTCGCCGAGCCCCTGCCGCCGGCCGCCGAGCTGCCCGCGGCGGACCTGCTCGCCCGACCGCTGCGGATCCTCCTCGCGGACGAGCGCTTCCGCGACGTCGTGAAGCAGCACGCGCCGGGCACGGCGGACACCGAGATCCTGACGGTCGCCCCCGGCCTCAGCCTGCTCGACCTGGCGCGCACGGCCTTCCTGCCCGCGGCGGCGCTGCGCGTCCTGGCCGTTGACCTCGAGGCGGTCGTCGCGCGGCAACCGCAGCCATAAGGAGGCGTCACCCATGTCCGACCGCCCGAACGTCCTGCTGCTGGTCGCCGACCAGCACCGGTACGACTGGCTGGAGGGGCACGATCCCGATCTTCCCGTCCGCACCCCGAACCTGTCGGCGCTCGCCGCGCGGGGGACGACGTTCACCCACGCGTCCACGCCCTCGCCGCTGTGCGCCCCGGCGCGGGCGTGCCTGGCCGCCGGAGTCGGCTACGACGCGTCGCCGGTGCGCAGCAACGCCATGGACCTGCCGGCGGGCGCGGGCACCTACTACCGGCTGCTGCGCGACGGCGGCTACCACGTGGCGGGCGTGGGCAAGCACGATCTGCACAAGGCCACCCTCGACTGGAACCTCGACGGCTCCCGGCTGATGGCGGAGTGGGGGTTCAGCGACGGCATCGACAGCGAGGGCAAGTTCGACTCGCTGTGGTCGGGGGTCACCGCGCCGCGAGGGCCCTACATGAAGCACCTGTACGACCGCGGCCTCGCCGCAGCGCACATCGAGGATTTCCAGCGTCGCCGGCACGCCCCGTACGCCGACACCGCCGTCTGCTCCCTGCCGGCCGACGCCTACCTCGACAACTGGATCGCCGCCAACGCGCACGCGGTGCTGGACCGCCGGCCGCGCGACGAGCCGTGGCACCTCGTGGTCAACTTCGCCGGCCCGCACGACCCGATGGACGTCACCGAGGAGATGCGGCAGCGCTGGGACGGCGTCGCCTTCCCGGGACCGGTGGCGCCGGGCACGTTCGCCGGCGATCACCAGGAGGTCCGCCGCCGCTACGCCGCGATGATCGAGAACATCGACGCGCGGGTGGGGGAGCTGCTGGCCCGGCTCGAGGCCGAGGGCGAGCTGGCGAACACCGTCGTGATCTACACCAGCGATCACGGCGAGATGCTCGGCGACCACGGGACCTGGGGGAAGCAGGTCCCGCTGGAGGCGAGCACCCGGATCCCGCTCGTCGTCGCCGGCCCGGGGGTCCGCGCCGGTGCACGCACCGAGGCGCTGGTGTCGTTGGAGGACATCGGCGCGACGACCCTCGCGCTGGCCGGGTTCGCGCCGTCCGCCGGGATGACCGCGCTGCCGTTCACGGCGGTGCTGGCCGGCGAGTCGGACGCGGCGCGGCCGTACCTGCTCAGCGGGCTCGACCGGACCGCCAAGGAGATCGAGATGGCGGCCCGGCACTACGGCTCGACCACCTGGACGCGCCTGCGCGGGTGGCGCTCGATCGCCACGGCCGACCGCAAGCTCGTGGTGAGTGCGGACCTGCCCGAACCGGTGCTGCTGGACATCTCGGCGGGCCGCGACGAGCCGGTGGCGGCGCGTCCGGGCGAGGTGGAACGCCTGCTGGCTGCGCTCCGGGCGGCCGCGGCCCCGGCGGAGTCGGTACCCCTCTGACTGCGCCGGCACCGTCCTGGCCTGCTGGTATTCGCCCAGTTGATGGCAGTCAGGCGGATCGTCTATTTCCGGCGGAGGCAGCGCATTCCTACCGTGTGACCGACGTCCCACCCGTCTGACGGCACAGAACGTTCTCGATCGCGACGTAGCGAGGAGATCACGCGCATGACCACCACACCCGTTCTCCGCAGACCCGGGTTCCGTGCCCGGGTGCTGGCCGTGCTGCTGGCGGGCTGTGCGGCGTTGGCCGCATGCGGCGCTCCGCAGCAGAGCGCGGACGGGCGGCAGCAGATCACCTACCTCAACGTGCTGCCGATGGAGAGCCTCTCCTTCGCCGCCGAGATGGTCGCCGAGACGAAGGGCTTCTTCGCCGCCCACGGCCTCGACGTGAAGTTCCAGTCGACCCAGGGCTCCGCGCCCGCGATCCAGACCGTGCTGGCCGGCTCGGCGCTCGTGACCCGCATCGGGGACATCGAGACGATGATCGCCGCGGGCCAGCGCAACGCACCCGTCACGGCCTTCGGCGAGCTGATCCACAAGAACACGATCCGGATGATCTCGACCGAGGCGGCGCCGATCCGCCGCGCCGCGGACTTCCGGGGCAAGCTCGTCGGCACCCCGTCGGAGGGCGGCACCAGCTCGATCACCCTCGACATGGTCGTCGGCTCGGCGAAGGTGCCGCCGGCGGAGGTGCGCCGGCAGGTGGTGGGACTGAGCCCCGGGGTGTTCGACCTGCTGACGGCCGGGCGGGTCGACGCGTACATCGTCTCGCTGGACACCGCGATGCTGCTGGACCGCACCCGTCCGGAAGCGGTCGTCTACGACCCGAACGAGGCCGTCGCGGCCGGTGCCCAGGTCTACGTCACGTCCACCCAGCAGGCCGCGGACCCGGCCGCCCAGGACAAGCTGAAGCGGTTCATGGCCGCCATCGACGACGCGGCGAAGTTCATCATCGCCGACGAGCAGAAGGGCTTCGCCGAGACGATCGCGCTGATCTCGGGAAAGTACAAGGTCGCTGCGCTCGCCGATCCGGAGACTGCGCGCGCCGGGCTGGCGGCCTACGTCGCCGCCTACCGGTCGAACGACTCGCTGGTGGGCATCTCCGCTCAGCGTTGGGCAGCCACGTACTCGGAGATCGTGGGGGTCGGGCAGCTGCCTCCAGGTCTGGACCCCGCTCGATGGGTGAATGCCTCCTTCGCGCCCGCGAGCCCCTGACACCGCCAGAACACGACGACGGGAGTCGACATGAGCCAGGCAACGGTGACCCGGGCCGGGAGCGAACCCGATCCGCGCGCCGGTGGGGTGTCGTTGCGGGTGTCGGGGGTGGACAAGGTCTACCCGACGCGCCGGGGCGCGGTCCGGGCGCTGCAGAACGTGGACCTGGACATCCGGGCCGGTGAGTTCGTCTCGCTCGTGGGGCGGTCGGGCTGCGGGAAGACGACGCTGCTGCGGGTGCTGTCCGGGCTGCTCGCCCCTACGGCGGGCGTCGTCGAGGCAGGTGGGCGACCGGTGTGGGTGGGCGGCCGCCGCGACGATGCGGCGTTCGAGTCGTTCGGGCTGGTCTTCCAGGAGGCGAACCTCTTCCCCTGGTTCACCGTGCTCGACAACGTCGCGCTGCCGCTGAAGCTGCGCGGCGAGTCGAAGGCGCGGCGGCGGGCCCGCGCCCGCGAGCTGTGCGCCACCGTCGGCCTGTCCGGGTTCGAGGACGGCTACCCGCGGGAGCTCTCCGGCGGGATGCGCCAGCGGGCGGCGATCGCGCGGGCACTGGCGTGCGACCCGACGGTGCTGCTCATGGACGAGCCGTTCGGCGCCCTGGACGCGCTGACCCGCGACCGCATGAACCTGGAGCTGCAGCAGATCCACGCCGCGTCCGGTGCGACCGTGGTGTTCGTGACGCACTCGATCCCGGAGGCGGTGTTCCTCGCCGACCGGGTCGTCCTGCTCACGCCGCGCCCGGGCCGCATCCGCTCGGTCACCGAGATCACGCTGCCGCGGCCGCGCTCGCTAGAGACCGAGACCGGCGCCGAGTTCGGCCGGCTCGTGCGCGAGCTGCGCCGCGAGCTCGACGAGGAGGAGGACCAGTGACGGCGACCAGCGAGCGCCCGGCACCGGCCGTGGCGGCGCAGCGGACCGATGCCGCCGGCCCGGACGGCGAACCCGTGTGGCTGCGCAGGCTGCCGTGGATCAGCGGGCCGGTGATGCTGCTGCTCCTGCTGGGCTGCTGGCAGTTCGTGGTGTCGGTGATCGGGGTCTCGCCGTTCATCCTGCCGGCTCCCGGCGACGTCGCGGTCGCCCTCGGCACGCTGCTCAGCGGACCCGACGTCTGGGGCCACATCGGGATCACCGTGTTCGAGGTGCTGGTCGGGTTCGGCGTGGGGCTGGTCGGCGGGATCGTCGTCGGCGCGGTGCTGGGCCGGGTGGTCTGGCTGCAACGGGCCGTCGAACCGGCGATCGTCGCGCTCCAGGTCGTGCCGAAGGTGGCGTTCGTGCCGATCTTCGTGATCTGGTTCGGCTTCGGCCCCACCTCGAAGATCATCATGGCGGCGATGCTGGCGTTCTTCCCGGTCATGCTGAACGTCATGCTCGGCGTGCGCTCCGTCGACCGCGGGCACCGCGACGTGATGCGCGGGCTCGGCTCCAGCCGGTGGGCCACCTTCCGCGACCTGGAGCTGCCGACCACGCTGCCCTACGTCTTCGCCGGGGCCGAGGTGGCGATCGTGTTCTCCGTGATCGGCGCGATCGTCGGGGAGTACCTGGGCGGCAGCGAAGGACTCGGCTACCTCGTCGTCGCCAGCCTGAACGCCCTCGACGCGCCCCGACTGTTCGCGGTCATCGTCCTGCTCGCGGTGGTCGGCTCGCTGCTCTACCTGCTCGTCACGACGACGAAGCGGTTCGTCATCCCGTGGCACGACTCGGTGTCGCGGACGGGGGTCTGACGGCGAGGCGCAGTTGGCCGTCCGGTCCGACGTCACACACCTGCGGGCCCGTTCACACACGTTCGGACATGTGTGAACGGGCCTGGCGGTGTGTGACGTCGGTCGGGCACTGCGCCTGTCGCAGGGCCGCGGTCAGGACACCGTGCCGTACACCGTGCGGGCGCCGTCCGCGGGAGCGCGCAGGGACCTGGCTGCGCTGGCGACCAGTTCCCGGAACCAGGTGTGGGCGGGGTCGTCGAGGTGGCGGCGGTGCCACCACAGGACCTCGACGATCGGCGCCGGGGTGCCCGGGTAGTCGAGGATCCGCAGGTCGGTCCGGCCCGCGAAGCCCTGCGCGAGCCGGCTCTGCATGACGGCGACGCGGTCCGTCCCGGCCACGAAGTACGGGGTGGCCTGGTAGCTGTCGACGCGGACCGCCACCTGCGGGCGCACGGTCAGCTCGGCCATCAGCGGGGCCAGTGGTGAGCTCGCCGGGTAGATCTGGTCGGGTTGGTTGGGCACCACCCACGGGAGCCGCTCCAGGTCGTCCAGGTGCATCTCGGACCCGACCGAGTCGTTGTCGGCCGCGACCACGCACACCCAGCTGTCGCGGAAGATCTCCTCGCCCCGGATCTCGGCGTCCTTGAACTCGGCCTTGGGCGCCGAGACGATCCCGTCGATCGACCGGAGCGCCTCCGGCAGGTCCTCGGGGAGACGGCCGTTGGCCACCGACACGTGCAGGCGGACGTCGGGGGCAGCGGCGAACAGCGCGCGCGACAGCCCCTCGCCGAACGCCGCCAGCACGTAGTCGTTGGTCAGGATGCGGAACTCCCGGTCCGACTGCGCCGGATCGAACGGCGGCTCCGGGGCGAACAGGCTCTCCAACCCGAGGCACAGCGGCTCCACCTGCGCGGCCAGCTGCGTCCCCAGCGGGGTGAGGACGAACCCGTTGCGCGACCGTTCGAGCAGCTCGTCGCCGAAGTGGCGGCGCAGCCGGGCCAGCGCGGCGCTGGCCGCCGGCTGCGTGACTCCGACGCGCTCGGCTGCCCGGGTCACGTTCTGCTCCCGGAGCAGCTCACGCAGGACGACCAGCAGGTTCAGGTCGATGTTGGCGAGCGAGCTGACGTTGCGGCGGGCCACCCCAGCAGGCTGACACGTCCACCCGGAGCAGTCGAGCGGGACCACGACGCATAAGCCCCGTCGATGCGCAGCATGCAAAGGATTTCCTTCCGACCTGCGACGCCGGCTCCCTACCGTCGAGGCATGCGGATCGTGGTGGCGAAGGTCGCGGACTTCCCTCCCGGCGAACGACGGATCGTCGAGCACGGGCGCCGCTCCATCGGGGTGTTCCGGGTCGGTGACCGGTTCTACGCGCTGAACAACCACTGCCCGCACCTCGGCGGGCCGCTCTGCCTGGGCCGGACACATCCGTGGGTGCGGTCGTCGCAACCCGGTCAGTACGACGTCGGCGAGGAGACGGAGCTCGTCGCCTGCCCGTGGCACGGGTGGGAGTACGACCTCGCGACGGGCCAGTCCTTCCTGGGACCGGGGGAGCCGCCCGCGCGCACCTACGAGGTGTCGGTGGAGGCCCCCGCACCGCATCCGTCCGGCCGCACACCCGGTCCGTACGTCGCGGAGACGTTCGACGTCGCCGTCGAGCAGCTCGGGTCCGAGGCACACGTCGTCGTCGACACCCGGCCGCGGCGCGCCGCGAGCACCGCCGTCAACGGAGAGGCACCATGACCCAGACCGACATCCCGGCCCGGCCCACCGCCGAGCGGCGGCCCCGGCGCACGGGTTACACGATCGTCGACACCGACATCCACCCGAACGCCCTCCCGACGGCGATCCTGCCGCGGCTCGGGGCTGCGCACCGGCGCCGGTTCGAGACCTTCGGCAGCCGCGTGCCGGGACCGCCGGAGATCTATCCGCGGGTCCGCAACGCCGGGTTCCGGCTCGACGCGTGGCCGGACGGCGGGTTCCCGGGCAGCGACCTGCAGATGGTGCGCGACCAGCTCCTCGACGAGTTCGACATCGACCACGGCGTGCTGATCCCGCTGCAGGGGCATTCCTGGGGGGCGGAGGAGCCGGAGTTCGCGGCCGAGCTGTGCCGGGCGCTGAACGACTGGATCACGGAGGAGTGGCTCGACCCGGAACCGCGGTTGCGCTCCTCGATCGCCGTCTCGCTCGAGTCGCCCGACCTGGCGGCCGCCGAGATCCGCAGGCGCGCAGGCGATCGGCGGTTCGTCCAGGTCCTGCTGGCGACGGGTGGGGAGAGCGGGTTCGGCAGGCGCCGGTACTGGCCGATCTACGAGGCGGCGGCCGAGGCGGGCCTGCCCGTCGCGGCGCACACCGGGGGACAGGAGCAGCACCGCGGCGCCGGGTGGCCCTCCTTCTACCTGGAGGAGCACGTCTGGAACGGCAACATGATGAGCGCGCTGATCACGAGCATGCTCTGCGAGGGCGTGTTCGCCGAGTTCGAGTCGCTGCAGCTGCTGTGCGTCGAGGGCGGGGTGGCGTGGGCGCCCGCCCTGCTGTGGGCCCTCGACGACGCGTGGGCGCTGCTGCGCGAGGACGTGCCGCACCTGCACCGGCTCCCGTCGGAGGAGCTGCGCGAGCACCTGTGGTTCACCACCCAGCCGATCGAGGAACCGGCCGACCCGGCCGATCTGGAGCAGGTGCTGCGCATGCTCGGCATGAACGACCGCATCCTGTTCGCCTCGGACTACCCGCACTGGGACTTCGACTCCCCGCAGGCCGCACCGCGGCACTTCCCCGCCGCCGACCGGGAGGCGATCATGGGCGCCAACGCGTGCCGCCTCTACGACCTGCCGCTGCGGGAGTCGGACCGGTGACCGCGCCGACGCGGGTCCGCACGGTCGACGCCGACGTCCACTGCGCGCCGCCGGCACTGGACACGCTGCTGCCGTACCTGGACCCCTACTGGCGCCGCTACGTCGCGGACGCGGGGATCTCGCTGTCGCCCCACCAGGGCGGGGCTTACCCGATCGGGATCCGCCCCGGCGGCACCCCGGCCCACGAGCCGGCGGAGCTGCTGATCGACACCGATGCCGCCCTGCTGTCGTGCACCACGTCGTTCCACTGCAACCGCAACCCCTACTACGAGGCGGCGCTGTGCCGCGCGGTGAACGACTGGCTGCTGGAGCAGTGGCACGGCCACGACCCGCGGATGCGGATCTCGGTGGTCGTGCCGACGCTGGACACCGAGGCCGCGGTGGCCGAGCTGGCCCGACTCGAGGGCCGTCCCGGCGTGGCAGCCGTCCTGCTGCCGGTGCGGATGGACGCGCGCTGGGGCAACGTGCGCTACCGGCCGCTGCTGCGGGCCGCCGCGGAACGCGACCTCGTCGTCACCCTGCACGCGTGGGGCCGCGCCGGGAACGCGCCGATGCCCAGCGGCATGACGCACAGCTACCTCGAGGACTACCTGGCCAACTCCCAGACGCTCGCGCAGGCCCAGCTCACGAGCCTGGTCGCCGAGGGGGTCTTCGCCGCGCTGCCGACCCTGCGCGTGGCGGTCGCCGAGTGCGGCTCCACCTGGCTGCCGACGCTGCTGTGGCGGTTCGACAAGGACTGGAAGGGGACCTGGCGGGAGGTCCCATGGGTGAACCGCCCGCCGTCGGAGCTGGTGCGCGAGCACGTCCGGTTCACCACCGCACCGATCCACCTGCCGTCCGATCCCGAGCAGGCGCGGGCCGCGGTCGACCTGCTCGGGCCCGAGCTGCTGATGCACGCGAGCGACCGGCCGCACGACCACGGACCCGGCGCCGAGCGCCTGCGGGCGGTGCTCACCGACGCCGAGCTCGAGGCCGTGCAGGGCGGGACGGCTGCCGAGTGGTTCCGGCTGGGATGACGGGCCCGCTCCCGCCCGGCCCGTTCCGGGACGTGCCGGTGCCGTCGGGTGCCCGGATCCGCACCTGGACGAGCGGGAGCGGCGACCCGGTCCTGCTGCTGCACGGCTGGCCGCAGACCTCCGCGATGTGGCACGCCGTGGCTCCGGGTCTGGCCGAGGACCGCACCGTTGTGCTGGCCGACCTGCCGGGATACGGCGCCAGCCTGCTGCCGCAGGGGGCCGGGGTCGCGGCCTCGGCCAAGCGCGCGATGGCCGCCGACCTGGTGGCGGCGATGGCCGCGCTGGGGCACCACGAGTTCGCCGTCGTGGGCCACGACCGGGGCGCCCGGTGCGCCTACCGCATGGCGCTGGACCATCCGCAACGGGTGACCGCGCTGGCCGCGCTCGACATCCTGCCCACGCTCGATGCCGTCGAACGGGTGGACGCCCTGTTCGCGCGGGGCGCGTGGCACTGGTTCCTGCTGGCCCAGCCCGGCGACCTGCCGGAGCGGATCGTCGCGGCCGATCCCGGACGGGGTGCTCGGCCGCGGACTCGCGCGAGGTGTGCACGGCCGGAGGCGCTGGCGCAGTACCGCGCGGCGTGGGCCCGACCCGAGGTGGTGCACGGGATGTGCCAGGACTACCGGGCCGCTCTCGACATCGACGTCGACGTCGACCGCGCCGACCGGGGGAACCGCACGATCGGCTGCCCGACGCTGGTGCTGTGGGGCACCGGCGGTCCGCTGCGGCGGACCCCCGACGTCCTCGACGTGTGGCGGCGATGGGCACCGCAGGTGGAGGGGGCGGCGCTGCCGTGCGGCCACTTCCTCGCCGAGGAGCAGCCGGAGGCGGTGCTGGCGGCCTTGCGCCGGTTCCTGGGCTGATCCCTGGGCTGATTCTGCGGCGCCGGTCAGGGGGAGTTGTCGAAGAGCGCCATCGCTGCGGCGGTGTTCGAGGCCGGCACGAAGTAGGTGTCGTGCACGCGCCGGACCCGCTCGCGCAGGGCCCCGCGCATGATCAACCACATGATCATCTCGATGCCCTCGGACCCGGCCTCGCGGACGTAGTCCTCACGCGTGAGCGCAGCGAGGCGCTGCGGGTCGGTCTCGATGGCGCGCAGGAACATCGCGTCGAACTCGCGGTTGATGAACCCCGCCCTGGCCCCCGCCAGCTGGTGGGACATCCCGCCGGTGCCGAACACCGCGACCCGCGTGCCGGCGTCGAAGCTCGCGAGCGCCCGGCCGACCGCCTGGCCCAGCGCGTAGCAGCGGGCGGCGGTGGGCTGCGGGTACTGGATCACGTTCACCAGCAGCGGGACCACGGCGCACGGCCACGCATCTCCCGGCTCGGGGCAGTACACCGACAGCGGCACGGTGAGCCCGTGGTCGACCTCCAGCTCCTGGAAGACGGTCATGTCGAACCCGTCGTCGACGAGCGCCTCCAGCAGGTGCAGGGCGAGTTCCGGGTGGCCGACGACGTCGGGCACCGGCCGGCGCCCGAACCCCTCGTCGACGACCGGGTAGTGCTCGGCGGTGCCGATGCCGAACGTGGGCACGACACCGAGCTCGACGCCGTTGGCGTGGTCGTTGTAGATCACGACCGCGACGTCGGGGGTGTGCTCGGCCATCCACTCGCGGGCCGGCCGGTACCCGTCGAACAGCGGCTTCCACTTCGGGTCCGCGGTCATCCCG
The DNA here is from genome assembly GCA_963727745.1 of uncultured Actinomycetota bacterium. GTDB lineage: Bacteria > Actinomycetota > Actinomycetes > Mycobacteriales > Pseudonocardiaceae > Pseudonocardia. The sequence goes on along the minus strand of CAVSHL010000006.1, from coordinate 66,446 downwards.
CGATCCATGGCCGCGCCGATCGAGGGCACGTGCGAGGTGCCGAGCCCCCAGATCACCTCAGCCATTCCGGCCGCCCGCCCGCATGACCGCCACGAACTCCTCCTCGGTCATCCCGGTGAACACTCCGCCGAGGTACTGCATCGAGCGGCCGTCCATCATCGCCAGCTTGTACACGTAGAAGATCGAGCCGCCGAGATCGATCATGGCCTGCCAGTCCCGGCCGAGCACCGCCTCCTGCTGTGCCGCGGTCAGCCCGAACCCGGAGCAGTACGCGGCCTCGTCGGCCAGGAACTGCTCGCGGTTCGGCGCGAACCGCAGGCTCATGAACAGCTTGTTCATCGCAAGCGCGCGCCGGGCCGCGCGACCGTCGTAGATCGGGGTGCCTGGTACGTCGATCTCACCCATCGCGCTCCACGTGCTCCTGCTGGTGCTCGTCGAGAACCTCCCACAGCTCGCGGGGATGCGCACTCGTCACCGTCCACCCGCACCAGCAGCGGCCGACCATCTCCCCGTCGTGCTGGCGGAACGAGATCCGCAGCTCGCCCGCCTCCGTCGCCATCACGTCCGTTCCTGGGCGAGCTCGAGCAGGACGTCGGCGAGCGCCTTCGGCGCGGTGACCATGGCCTCGTGGCCGGTCTCCAGCTCGTGCACCGGCCAGCCGCGCTCGCGGGCCCGATCGGCGTGCGCGCGGAACACCCGCATCCAGCTCACGCACTCGACGAACGCCGCCGGCACGGCGTCGACGGCACCGGTGAGGCGCAGTGGATCGGTGTAGGTCTTCCACGGGTGCGGCGTCAGCTTCGGCAGCAACCACTCGATGTCGGCCTCCTCGGTGACGCCGAGCACGGACAGCTTCCTGACCGGCACGAGCCAGCCGAATCCGGGCCCGGCCGCCGACTCCGCCCAGTGGTGCGCCACCGTCTCGGGCAACAGCGACTCCGCGGCCTCGCCGTCGTCGCCGACGAACGCGTCCAGGTACACCCGGCGGGCGATCCGCGTCGGGCGCCGGTCGGCCACCGCCGTGATCACCTGGCCCGCGTAGCTGTGCCCGACCAGCACGACGTCGGTCAGGTCGAGCACGTCCAGCTGGCGCACCACGTCCTCGACGTGGGTGTCCAGCCCCACCTGCGGTGACAGCAGGTGCGCGCGCTCGGAGAGCCCCGTCAGCGTCGGCGCGTGGACCTCGTGGCCGGCGTCGCGGAGGCGCGGTGCCACCCGGTCCCAGCACCATCCGCCGTGCCACGCGCCGTGGACCAGCACGAACGTCATCTCGCGAGCCTCTCCAGCAGCCGCCGCCCGCGGATGCCGGCGACGTCGGAGCGGATGCTCGACTCCCGCATCGGGACCGTCTCCGACGCCACCATGCGCTCCTGGATCTCCAGCGCGTCGACGTCCTCCTGCATCACGGACAGCTGCTGGGTGAGGTAGAACGCCGACAGCTCCTCGTCCTCGACGCGGAAGTCGCGGCCGAGCGCGAAGAAGTCGTGGGTCGTGGTGTCGGTCTCCGGGGTGAGCCCGTAGAGCACCTTCATGTGGTACCCCTCCGGCTCCGGCACGCCGGTCGGCGCGATGCGGATGTTGAGCACGAAGACGCCGGGGGCGTGGAAGTCGCCGTCCTGCCAGCGGTCGATGACGGAGACGCCCAGCGAGTCGGCGTAGAACGGCGGCGCGTCCACGCCGACCATGTGCCGCAGGAACGACACCCGGTTGCCTTCGCTCGTCACGTCGATCGGCGTGGCGGCGACGGCGGCGTTGCCGATGCTCCCGGCGTGCAGGAACGTCTCGTGGGTGAGGTCGAGCAGGTTCTCCGCGAGCAGCACCTGCCGCGCCGCGAGCGGTACCAGACCTTTCACGTGCGTCCAGCCGTCGTCGTCGAGCCAGCCCAGGTCCGGGATCAGCGCGGGATCGGCGGCCTCGGCGTCGCCCGGCCAGATCCACACGATGCCGTAGCGCTCGACGACCGGGAACCGGTGCACCGCGGCCTTCGGGGTGTCCGGCTGCTCGGCCACCCCGACGCAGACACCGCCTGCGTCGATCCGGTAGCCGTGGTACCCGCACTGCACGACGTCCCCGTCGAGCGTGCCCTGCGAGAGCGGGAAGCGGCGATGTGGGCAGCGATCCTCGATGGCGGTGACGGTGCCGTCGAGGCACCGGTAGAAGCAGACGGGCCGGTTGACGATCCAGCGCTGCAACAATTTCCGGCCGACCTCGTCGGACCATGCGCCCTGGTACCAGCCGTTCGCGACGATCGGGTTGCGGGTCACGGGGTCTCCTCCTCGTCGACCGGATCACTGACGGTCACCACAGCCGGTCACCCACCGTCGGGAAGGTGCGCCGGAACGCCTCGGCGTGGGTGACGGTCGCGGGGGCGCCGTTGCGCACGGCCTGCACGCCGCGGCGCGCACCGAGCTCGGTGTAGTACCGCAGCAGGTGGCCCTGGGCGCCGCTCATGGCCTGCATCGCCTTGATCTTGAGGTCGAAGACGCCGCTGACGTCGAGCAGCAGGTCGGGGACGAAGCCGCACACCTCGGGCTGGTGCGGTTCGAACTGCAGCACCTGCGGCGCCCCGATCGGCGATGTCGACCGGTCGTGCCCGTGGGCCTGGGCGACCATGCGCGTGAGCAGCGTGGTCTCGTGCGCCAGGTCGTGGTCGCGGTTGTACGGGTCGTTCGCGACGTGCGTGAGCAGCGCGTCCGGCCGGTGCTCGCGCAGGATCCCCACGATCCGGTCCTGCGCCGCCGCGTCCACCCGGAGCGGGTAGTCGCCGAGATCGAGGAACTCGATGCTCGCGCCCAGCACCTGCGCGGCCTCGGACGCCTGCTCGCGGCGGGCCTGCTTGACCCGCTCCAGCGTCATGCCCTCCTGCTTCCACAGGCCCTGCGACTCACCGCGCTCCCCGAAGCTGAGGCACACCACGTGCGCGGGCGCCCCGCGCTGCGCGGACAGCGCGATCGCACCGCCGGCGCGCCAGACGAAGTCGGCGGCGTGCGCGCTCACGACCACTACGGACATCGCGATCCCCTCTACAGATCCAGGACGAGCCGAGGGCCGCGGCAGCGGGAGACGCAGATCATCATCGTCTCGCCCGCCGCCTGCTCCTCGTCGGTGAGCAGGTGGTCGCGGTGGTCGGGTTCGCCGTCGAGCACCGTGGTCTCGCAGGTGCCGCAGATGCCTTCCTCGCACGAGGTCAGGACGTCGATGCCGGCGGCGCGCAGGGCCTCCAGCACCGTCGTCCCGTCGGGCACGGTCGTGGTCACCCCGGACCGGTCGCAGACCACCTCGAAGGAGTCGCCCGCGAGATCGACCGGTTCGGCGGTGAACCGCTCGACGTGCAGGTTCGGCAGGCCGCGCCGTTCGACGGCCTCGATCAGGCCGGTGGGGCCGCAGCAGTAGACGAGCGTGTCGGGTCCGACCGCGCCCAGGAGGGCGTCGAGGTCGAGCAGGCCCACCTCGTCCTGCGGGTGCAGGCGCACCCGGTCACCGGTGAGCTGGTCGAGGAACGCCATGGACGCCCGGGTGCGGCCGCCGTAGTGCAGCACCCAGTCGGCGCCCGCGGCGTCGGCGGCGCGCAGCATCGGCAGCACCGGGGTGATCCCGATCCCGCCGGCCACGAACACGTACCGGGGCGCGGGGTGCAGCGGGAAGTGGTTGCGCGGCCCGCGGATCCGCAGTCGCGTGCCCTCGCCGACCTCGTCCGCGAGTACGCGGGAGCCGCCGCGGCCGTCGGCCTCGCGCAGCACCGCGATCCGCCACTGCGCCGCGTCGGCGGGGTCCCCGCAGAGCGAGTAGTGCCGGACCCACCCGCCGGGCACGTCGATCTCCACGTGGGCGCCGGGCGACCAGGCCGGCAGCGCGCCGCCGTCCGGGAGGGCGATCGTCAGCCCGACGACGCTGTCGGCCTCCGCGCGACGGGCGGTGACCACGACGTCCAGTTCCACCTCGGACGCGGTGCGCGGCGACGCGATCTCGGTCATGGTCACGGCGGCGTGGACCTCCTGGTGGCGGGCAGGTTGCGGCTGCCACCACGCTAAGCAGCTCACCGACCTGCGCCATCGGGCCGATGCCGGGTGGTGCGTACGTCATCCGTCGCGGTCAGGCCGGACCCTCGATCAACCCTTCCTTGATCGCGAGCAGGGCGGCCTGGGTGCGGGAGGACAGCTGCAGCTTGGTCAGCACGTGGCTGACGTGCGTGCGCGCGGTGCGCTCGCTGATCACCAGGCGGGCGGCGATCTCCCGGTTCGAGTGCCCCTGGGCGACGAGGGTGAGGATCTCCCGCTCGCGGGCCGTCAGCGCCGCCATCCCGACCTGGGGGCCGACCATGCGGCGGGTGAGCTGCCGGGTGACGGCCGGATCGAGGTGCACCTCGCCCGCAGCCGCGGCGCGGACAGCGGCCGCCACCTCGTCGGGCTCGGCGTCCTTGAGGAGGTAACCGGCCGCGCCGGCGGCGAGCGCGGCGTGCACCCGCTCCACCTCGCCGAAGCTGGTGAGCACGACGACGTGCACCCCGGGATGGTCGCGGGTGATCGCCTCGGTCGCCTCGACGCCGCCCATCTGCGGCATCTGCAGGTCCATCAGGACGACGTCCGGCGCCGGCTCGCCGAGCGTCCGCCATTGCCGCAGCAGATCGAGGGCCTGCTGCCCGTCCCCGGCCTCGCCGATCACGCACAGGTCGGGCACCGTGTCGACGAAGGCGCGCAGCCCGCGGCGGACGATCGCGTGGTCGTCCACCACGAGGATGCCGATGCTCATCGCAGCCCTTCCGGCGAGCGTGACGCGCACCGCCCAGCCGCCGCCGGCGCCCGGACCGGCGACGAGCCGGCCGCCCCAGCGCTGCGCGCGTTCGCGCATCGACACCAGACCCAGCCGTTCCCTCCCGGGCTCCGCGACGGTGCTCCCGCGCCCGTCGTCGGTGACCTCGACGATCAACCGCGTCGCGTCGCGGGCGAACCGGACGTCCACGGCCGTGGCCTGGGCGTGCTTCTCCACGTTGTGCAGTGCCTCCTGGACGATGCGGTACAGGTCCTCCTGGACGTCGATGCCGCAGGTGGGTTCCAGGTCGGGCGGGGCGTCGATGCGGACGTCGAGCCCGGTGCGTGCCTCCAGCCCGGCGGCGTGCGCGCGCACCGCGTCCACCAGGCCGCGCTCGGCCAGGTCGAGGGGCCGCAGCTCGAACACCAGCCCGCGCAGGTCGGCGAGGGCGCTGCGGGCGAGCGCGGCGAGCTCCGCCGCGGCGTCGCGGAGCCCGGAGCCGCCGTCGACGCGGGCCTGCAGCGCCTGGGCCTGCATGCGCATCGAGAACAGCTGCTGCACCACGGAGTCGTGCAGGTCGCGGGCGAGGCGGCGGCGCTCGTCCAGCTGGGCCTGCGAGCGGGTCTGGTCGAGCAGCGCTGCGGTGTCGATCGCGACGGCCGCGTGGTCGGCCATCGCCTCCAGGAACGCCAGCGACGCCTCGCCGGGATCGTCGCCCGGCGCGTAGTAGGCGTTCATCACCCCGAGGGTCCGGCCGCGCACGATCATCGGCATCGCCACGAAGCTGTCCCAGTCGGGCCTGCTCATGATCTCGTGCAGCGGCACCCACGCCGGGTCGGCCATGATCGCCGGCCTGCGGTGCAGGTCGACCACGGGCTTGCCCGTCTGGAAGGCCTCGAGGAACCGGACCCGGGCCCCGAGCCGCCGGCAGGCGCTGAGCCGCTCGACGAACTCGGGCGCGTGGCCGAACCCCGCCATCCCCAGCAGCCGCACGTCGTCGTGGGGGTCGTCGATGGCCGTGATCTGGACGGCCGCGATGCTCGCCGTCATCACCACCTCCGCGGCCACCGCCTCCAGCGTGGCGCGCAGCGACGCGAGATCGGCGACGCTGGACGCGGCCCGCGTGATGGCGGTGAGCCGCTCCTGCTGGGCGACGGCGTCGGTGACGTCGTCGAACCAGACGACGTGCCCGTCGGGGATCGGCGCGAGGCGGTAGGACAGGTCGCGCCGCCGACCGTCCGGGCCCGCCCAGGACGCGCGCCCGTCGCCATCGGGGAGGAACGGGGCCGCGCATCCCAGCAGCTCCGCGGCGGGGACGTCGAGGAGCAGCGCGGCGGCGGCGTTCACCGTGGCGAACCGGCCGTTCCCGTCCAGCACGGCCAGCCCGCCTGCGGACACGTCGACCATGGCGCGCAGCAGCGCGGGATCGTCGGGGAGCACGCCACCTCCTCCAGCGGTCGTCGGGCGACGCTACCCCGAGCCGGACGGGCCGGCCGTGGACACCGCCGGCCGTCGCAGGCCGATGACGGCCACCAGGGTCAGCAGCGACAGCGCCGTCACGTAGAGCGCGATCGGCGTCGACGAGCGGAAGGCGCCGAACAGCGCAGTCGCGACGATCGGCGTGACGGCGCCGCCGACCATGCCGCCCAGCTGGTAGGCGATCGAGATCCCGCTGTAGCGGTACCGCACGTCGAAGATCTCGGTGAACAGCCCGCCCTGGGCACCGGCCATGAGTCCCTGCACGATCGCCGCCACGACGAACGCGAGCAGCGCCAGCCCGGTGCTGCGCGAGTCGACCAGCGCGAACATCGGCAGCGGCCAGATGACCGCGGTCACCGCGCCCACGACGTAGACGCGCTGCGCGCCGAAGCGGTCGGCGGCCACGGCCGACACCGCGATGGTCGCGACCCACACGACCGTCGAGATCAGGATCAGCGTGAGCAGGGTCGTGCGGTCGAAACCGACCACCATGGTGCCGTACGAGAGCATGTAGACGATCACCGTGTAGCCCAGCGCCGGGGCCGCGATCGAGGCGAGGCTCGCGAGCACCAGCACGCGCGGGCTGCGGCGCAGCAACTCCGCCACCGGCACCCGATTCGCGTCGGAGGCCCGCTTCGCCTGCTCGAACTCCGGCGCGTCCTGCAGCCGGGTCCGCACGAGGAACCCGACGACGACCAGCACGATGCTGAACAGGAACGGGATCCGCCAGCCCCAGTCCATGAAGTCCGCGGTGGACAGGCCGGAGACGGCGAGGAAGGCCAGGTTCGAGGTCAGCACCCCGATGGGGACCCCGAACTGGGCGAAGCTGCCGTAGAGGGCGCGCCGGCTCGGGGTGGCGTGCTCGGTGGCGATGAGGATCGCGCCGCCCCACTCGCCACCCACGCCGAACCCCTGGATCAGCCGCAGCGCCACCAGCAGCAGCGGCGCGCCGATGCCGATCGCGGCGAAGGTGGGCAGCACGCCGATGAGGAACGTCGCGCCGCCCGTCAGCAGCAGGGTGAGGACCAGCATCGACTTGCGGCCGATCCGGTCACCGAAGTGGCCGATCACCACGGCGCCCAGCGGGCGGGCGAGGAACCCGACGCCGAAGGTGGCGAACGCGGCCAGCGTCGCCGCGGTGGTCGAGATGCCGGGGAAGAACAGGCTGCCGAACACGAGCGCGGCGGCCGTGCCGAAGATGTAGTAGTCGTACCACTCGATGGAGGTCCCGACGACGCTCGCGGCGATGATGCTGCCGCGGGACGGCCGGGCCGGCGCGTCGGGTGTGCTGGCCTCGGGCAGCTGGTTCGGCGTCACCATCGACGGGCTCCTTCGCCACGGGCGACGGGGAGTCCGGCACCCGGGGCCACGCTAGGTGCGGGCGCCGGTCGCAGGCACGCGGAATGCGGCCCGTCCGGACGCGGTCGCAGCGGAGCCTCCGGACGCGACACTTGTCGCGATCCGAGCGGCGCCGCCGGATGCGCGGCCTCCACCGCTCGCGCTGACCGTGCCCGAGTCGGTGGGACCGGACCGGCTCGTCGGCGCCTGCCGGGGGTAGGGGCCAGCCATGGACGAAATCGGTGTAACCAGCGCGCCCGAAGTTGATACGGTCCCCGGCCGCGTCGGATCTGGGGGATTGATGAGCTCGTCGGGGATCGTTGCCGAGATCGAGGCCGAACGTCGATATCTGGTCCGGGCACGGGACTCCTTGACGGAGTACCGGGATCGCATCCGCGCGATGGCGGAACGAGCACTGCGCCGCGGTGAGGACGAGCAGCAGATCTTCTGGCTGACGCGGCGCGCGCGCCAGCTGGAGGACCCGTTCGACACCCGCTGTTCTTCGGGCGGCTGGACGGCCCGGAGTCGCATCCGCTCTACATCGGGCGCCGGCACGTATCCGACTTCGACGACTTCCCGGTGGTGATCGACTGGCGCACCGACATGGCGGCCCGGTTCTACCGGGCCACGGGCTCCGACCCGATGGAGGTGACGCGCCGGCGCCGGTTCGGGTTCGCACCCGATCACACCATCACCGGGTTCGACGACGAGGTGCTCACCGAAGCAACGGCCGACCACGGCCTGAGCGCGGTGGTTCGGGAGACCATCGAGGCGGCGCACGTCGGCCCGATGCGCGACATCGTCGCCACCATCCAGGCCGACCAGGACCACATCGTCCGGGCCGCCGCGGACGTGGCCGTCGCCGTGCAGGGTGGACCGGGCACGGGCAAGACGGCGGTGGGGCTGCACCGGGCGGCGTACCTGCTCTACGAGAACAAGCTGGTGCGCGAACGCGGCGCGCTCGTGATCGGGCCGAACGAGGCGTTCGTGCACTACATCTCCCGGGTGCTGCCGGCGCTGGGCGAGGTGCAGACCGTGCACATGTCGATCGCTGCGCTCACCGGCGCGCAACGCGGTGCGCCGGAGGACGAGGCTGTGGCGACGCTGAAGGGCGACGAGCGGATGGCCACGGTCCTGGAACGCGCGATGTGGTCGATCGTGGCGCCGTGGCCGGAGGATCTGCGCGTCACGCAGACCAGCCCGTACGTGCGGGTGTACCGGGAGGACCTGCACGAGCTCTCGGCCGATCTCGTCGCGCAGCGGGTGCCGTTCGTACCGGCCAGGGTCCTGATGCGGGAGCGGATCGCGGCGCGGGTCCGCCGGACGCTGGAGGAGCGCGGCCGGACGTTGACCGATGCCGAGACGGCCGGGATCGGCCGGGCGAAGCCGGTCCGTGCCGTGGTCGACGGCATCTGGCCGCCGGTCAAGGCCCGTGACGTGCTGTTCCGGTTGTGGAGCGAGCCGGAGTTCCTGGCCGGGTGCGCCGACGGCGTGCTGAGTGAGACCGAGCGGCAGACCCTGTCGTGGGACGAGCCGGCGGCGAGCGCGGCCCGTGCCAGGTGGAGCGTGTTCGACCACGTCCTGCTCGACGAGCTGGCCGCCCACCTGGACCCGCCCCAGATGTACGGGCACGTGGTGCTCGACGAGGCGCAGGACCTGTCGGCGATGCAGTTGCGCGCCGTGGGACGCCGCTGCGCGGCCACGGCCACCCTGCTCGGCGATCTCGCCCAGCAGACCACGGCGTGGGGTCGGTCGTCGTGGCAGGACGTGCTCGCCGTGCTCGGCCTGCCCGGCGACGTCGTGCAGCTCAACACCAGCTACCGGGTCCCCGCCGAGATCCTGGAGCTCGCCAACCGGCTGCTCGACGTGATCGCACCGGAGCTGCCGCGCACCACATCGGCCCGTACCGCCGTCGACGCGGTGACGCTCGCCCCGGCCGCGGACGTGGTGGCCACCGCCGCGGCGGTGGTGGCTGCGGTGCCCGAGGAGCAGGGCAGCGTCGGCGTGATCGTCGCGGACGCCGAGGTCGGCCGGCTGCGCCGCGGGTTGGCGGGGAAGGGGATCGAGACGGTCGCGGTCGACGGCATCGACGGTGGCCATCGGGTCGCGCTCGTGGCGGTGAGCCAGGTGAAGGGCCTGGAGTTCGACCACGTCGTGCTGGTCGAGCCGGCGCAGATCCTCGCAGCAGGCGAGCTCGGGGTCCGCCACCTGTACGTCGCACTGACCCGCGCCATCACCCGCCTCACGGTGGTGCACGCGGACGATCTTCCGGAGATGATGCTTGTCGCCTGACCGAAAGGGGCTCCCATGACTGGCTCGTCACCCGAACCTGCTGCGGGCATCGCGCGGTTCGGCTACCGCGAGGAGTTCCAGCGCTCGCTGAGCTTCACCGACCTGATCACCTACGGCCTCATCTTCATGGTGCCGATCGCACCGTTCGGGATCTTCGGCTCGGTCTTCCAGGCCTCGGGCGGCATGGTCGCGCTGGCGTACGTCGTCGCGCTGGTCGCGATGGCGTTCACCGCCCTGTCCTACGCCCAGATGGCCAGGGCGTTCCCGATGGCCGGGTCGGTCTACACCTACGCGGGCCGGGGCATCGCCGCGCCCGTCGGCTTCATCGCCGGCTGGGCGATCCTGCTCGACTACGTGCTGGTGCCGAGCCTGCTCTACCTCGTCGCGAGCGTGGCCATGAACTCGTTCGTGCCGGCTGTGCCCGTGTGGGCGTGGATCATCGTGTTCGTCCTGCTCAACACCGCGATCAACCATCGCGGCATCCAGCTGACGGCCCGGATCACGCGCATCATGCTGGCCGCCGAGCTCGTCGTGCTGGCGATCTTCCTGGTCGTCGGCGTGATCGCGCTGGCGCAGGGCAAGGCCACGTCCGAACCGTGGAGCCCGGTCTTCTCCGCCGCGACCTTCTCGTGGTCGGCCGTGCTGGGTGCGGCGGCCGTCGCGGTGCTCTCCTTCCTCGGCTTCGACGGCATCTCGACGCTCGCGGAGGAGAGCCGGGAGGACGCGCGGCGGCTCGGCCGATCGATGGTGGCCGCGCTGGTCGTCGCCGCGGCCCTCTTCACCGTCCAGACATGGGTAGCAGCCCTGCTCACACCGAACCGGGACGCCCTGATCGCCGACGGCGACCCGACCGGCAACGCCTTCTACGACACCGCCTCCTACGCCGGCGGGCCGTGGCTGGGTGTGCTCGCCGCCGTGGCCACGGCCGTCGCCTGGGGCTTCGCCAACTCCCTGGTCGCCCAGGCCGCCACCTCGCGGCTGCTGTTCGCCATGGCGCGCGACCGGCAGCTGCCCGCGTTCCTCGCCCGCGTGGACCCCAAGCACAAGGTGCCGGTCAACGCCACGTTCCTCGTCGCCGCGGTCTCACTGGCGCTGGGCATCTACATGAGCACCCGTGACGACGGGATCACGCTGCTGGGCTCGCTGGTCAACTTCGGCGCCATGGCGGCATTCCTGCTGCTGCACATCGCCGTCGTCGTCCACTACGTGGTGCGGCAGGGGAGCCGCAACTGGTGGGCGCACCTCGCGTGCCCGGTGCTCGGCTTCGCCGTCCTGCTCTTCGTCGTGATCAACGCGAGCATCGCGGCGCAGGTGCTCGGGTTCATCTGGATCGGGCTCGGCCTGCTGGTGATGCTCGGGCTCGTTGCGGCGGGCCGGCGTCCCGAGCTGCCGCAGGAGGTCAGCTCGCTGTGAGAGGTGCACCGGCGAGCCGATCGCCAGGCTCCGATCGCGCGTAGAGCACGTGGCGGGCCGTGGTCAGCAGCCCGCCGTCAGCAGCGCCCGTAGGTGGCGCGCGAGCTTGCTGGCCCGGCGCATTCGCACTGGCCGCTGATGCTCGCAGTGCCTCCCTTTCGCGGCCCGTGAGCCGGAATGGGTCCCCGCGCCATCGGCACATGTACGTATTGAGCAGTCATCGGCCGACGCCGAGACTTCGACGCCACGGCGCTCCCGCCCTAGGCGCCGTCCGTCCTCCTCGGGACCCGGGCACGAACGGGCGCGAAAGTCGAGCTTCGACGGCCCCGAAAGGTGGACAGCCATGACTGACCAGGCTGATGCGACAGGGATCCCAGGACAACAGATGGACACCGAGAACGCGAGGCTGTCCGAGCTGGGATACAAGCCCGAGCTCTCGCGTTCGCTCAGCTTGGCCGACGTGGTCATCTACGGCCTCATCTACATGGTGCCGATCGCGCCGATCTCGGTCTTCGGCGTCGTCTACAACCTCTCCGTGGGCGCCGCTGCAGCGGTGTACGTCATCACCGCCATCGTGATGACCTTCAGCGCCTTGAGCTATCGGGAGATGGCACTGCAGTTCCCGGTCGCAGGCTCGGTGTACTCCTACGTCCGGCTGGGGACCTCGACCTTCATCGGCTTCGTCTCCGGCTGGGCGATCCTCTTGGACTACCTGCTCCTTCCGGCTCTGCTCTGCGTCTTCGCGTCGGTCGCCATGGCCTCGCTGGTCGCCTTCGTGCCGGCCTGGGCCTGGGTGATCGTCTTCGTCGTGGCCACGGCCGCCATCAACATCATGGGCGTCTCGGTGACCGCCCGGATGAACAAGATCTTCCTGTGCATCCAGCTCGCCGTCCTGGCCGTCTTCGTCGTCTGGGCGACCGCCCTGATCCTCTCTGGCCACGCCTACCTGTCGCTCGACGTCCTCATCCCCTCCGCGAACTCCTCCTGGGCGCTGGTCGCGTCGGCGGTCCCCGTCGCTGCACTCAGCTTCATCGGCTTCGATGCGATCTCCACGCTCAACGAGGAAGCCGAGCACGGCGGAGCCACAGTGGCAAAGGCGACCATCCGGGTGATGTGGTGCATCGGGGTGTTGTTCGTGCTCCAGGTCCTGCTGGGCGCTGTGCTCGTGCCCACCGGCACCACCTTCGCTGAGGGTGACGCCACCAACAACGCCTTCTACGACATCGTGAGCAACTCGATGGCCACGTGGTTCGGCACCGTCGTCCTGCTGACCAACGCCCTGATCGCCCTGTTCGCCAACGCGATCGCCTCGAACGCGACATCGTCTCGGCTGGTGTTCAGCATGGCCCGGGACGGTCAGTTGCCGAAGTTCCTCGCCCGGGTCAGTGATCGCAAGGTGCCGCAGAACGCCATGCTGTTCATCGCTGTGCTGTCGATCGGGGTCGGCATCCTGGGTGTCACCGAGTCCGGCCTGCTGATCACGCTGGTCACCTTCGGAGCCCTCACGGCTTACATCCTGCTGAACGTGGCCGTGGTCAACCACTTCACCATCAGGCAGAGGAGCCGCCGGTTCTTCCTGCACCTGGTGTCTCCCGTGATCGGGACCGCGATCCTGCTCTTCGCCCTGTGGAGCGCCAACCCCAACACGAAGATCGTGGGTATCTGCTGGCTGGTCGTCGGCCTCGCCGTGGCGGCGTACTTCAAGGCCTCCGGCCGCTCGATGACGCAGTCGGACCTCTGACTCGGCCGGACTGCCGACTGCAGATCGCCCCCTGACGACCTCGCGGCCGTCCAACCAGCATCAGGAGTGTCCAATGTCGCGTACGGCATCCGACAGGATCGCGGAGCTGCTCGAGATCTTCACCCAGCGCAGCTCGGCCCGTGTTCGAGCAGAGTTCACCGACGAGGTCGTCGCACTCCATGACGCCGACCCCCTCTGCATCCTGGAGGACGGCGCGAACCGAGTGCTGCGGATCCTCCGCAGCCAGCCGATCCAGGGCAAGCACCTGATCTACTCCACCGGCCCCGACGGGCCGTGGTGCCTGGCCCGGGTCACCCACGGAGCTCCCGGCAACCTCGTCGTGCACCCCGAGACGTACGGCGACTACGTGGATGCGATGAGGGCGGTCTTCCACGAGCGAAAGAGCGAGTACCTGGCGGCGAACGCCGTTCGTGAACTGCCACTGCGAAAGGGATCGGGATCATGAGCTCGCCGACCAGCGCCAACCAGAAGGTGTACGGGTACACCGACCGACTGTCTGCGCGGCCGGGTGAGCAGCTCACGCTCCACGTCAGCTGCGAGGAGGCAGACTCGTACGCCGCCACCGTGGTCCAGCTCCACCACGGCTTCGACGGCTCCGCCGGTCCGGGATTCCAGGAGACCGTCGTACCCACCGCGGTCGACGGGACCTACCCCGGGAAGCACTACGAGTGCCGGCCCGGCTCGTTCGTCGAGGTGAGCGACACAGCCGGGGTGCTGACGGACCCGGCCGGCTTCGAGGTGCGTGCGGCGATCTTCCCGACACTCCCGCGTGACGACCGCAGTGGGACGCTGGGCGCCTACCGGATCAGCCACAGCTCCGTGGCGTTCCACGGCGAACACCAGACGGTTCTGGGGACGTGGGACGCCGCGATGACGACCGGGTGGGCCCTCGCACTCGACGATGGCCGACCCACGTTCGTCTGGAGCGAGGCAGGGCAGTCGCGCTCGGTCCAGCTCGACACCGCGCTGACCGCCCACCACTGGTACGAACTCCTTCTCCACGTCCCGACTGGTGCTGGGGACGTCACCCTCACCTGCACCCCGCTGAAGCATCCGATGGACCTGGTCGCTCCGGCGGCCGCACGCCTGTCGCCGGAATCAGCAGGGGCGCGGACCGAGGGTGGGTGGACGGCATCGGACATGCCCTTCCGCATCGGGGCCCTCGCCGCTCGCTCGGACTCGCGACTCGTGGCGGCCTCGGCGTTCAACGGCAAGATCGGCGGCGTCAGGGTTCACCGGCAGGTCGGGGACGGGCTCGAGCAGGTCGCGCGGTGGCACTTCGGCAGGAGCGAGCGTCCCGACCGACTCCTTCTGTCCGCCGTCGTCGACGAGTCGCCGAACCGCCTCGACGGACGCTGTGTGAACGGCCCGGTCCGCGGTGTCACCGGGCCCACGTTCCAGGGTCGTGTCGAGGACTTCCGGGAGGCCCCGGACGAGTTCGACGCGATCCACTTCCATGACGACGACATCATCGACGCGGACTGGCCGGTGGCTCTCACGTTCGAGGTCCCCGAGGACCTCGCCAGCGGGGTGTACGCCTTCCGGATCACCGCCGAGGGCAGGGACCACCACGTGCCCTTCTTCGTCGGGCCCGGGCAGCGTGCACGCGACGTCGCCGTGCTGTTTCCCACCGGCACGTACCTGGCTTACGCGAACGACCGGATCGCCTTCGAGGCCGACAGCATGGAGATGCTGCTGGGCCACACCCCCATCGTCCACTCCGAGGACCTGGACCTCCAGGACCATCCCGAGTTCGGCCGCTCCTGCTACGAGATCCACAACGACGGCTCGGGCGTCATCTTCAGCACCGGTCGTCGCCCGCTCATCACCTTGCAGCCCCGATACCGGGCGTCGTTCGCGAGCGAGGGGCCGTGGGGCCTGCCCGCAGACCTGTGCATCACGCACTGGCTCGAGGAGGCCGGCTGCGAGTTCGACGCGCTCACCGACGAGCCCCTGGACCTCGAGGGCTACGACCTCATCTCGCGCTACCGGGTCATCATCACCGGCAACCACCCGGAGTACATGACCCGCGGACAGCTCGATGCTCTCGCGCAGTTCACGGCCGCCGGTGGCCGGCTGATGTACCTCGGCGGGAACGGGTTCTACGCCACCGCGTCGTACGACCCGGAGAACCGACATGTCGTCGAGGTACGGCGTGCCGACGGCGGCACCCGACCCCACCAGTCACCGTTCGCGGAGCGGCGGCACACCACATCGGGTGAGCCCGCCGGCCTGTGGAGGAACAAGGGCAAGGCGCCGGAGCGCCTGGTGGGTGTCGGCATGTCCGCCCAGGGCTTCGACCGCAGCACCTACTACCAGCGGCTCGAGGACAGCTTCGACGCGCGCGCTGCCTTCATCTTCGAGGGCATCGGAGCCGAGGAGCTCCTCGGAGACTTCGGGATCATCGGCGGGGGTGCGGCGGGGTCCGAGATCGACTTCTACAACCCGAGTCTCGGGACGCCTCCGGACGCCCTGGTCCTGGCTACCTCCGGACCGTTCTCCGACACCTACCTCCTGGTCGCCGAGGAGCTCTACGAGCAGCTCCCCGGGATGGGTGGCACGGAGCAGCCGTCGGTGCGCTCGGACGTCGTCTACGCGGCCCTCGACGGCGGCGGCGGCTTCTTCTCGGTCGGTTCGATCGCATGGACGGGGTCGCTGTCCCACAACGGCTACGAGAACAACATCGCCCGACTCACCACCAACGTGCTGCGGCGCTTCCGAGACATCGAGCCATTGAAGTAGCCACGGCGGACCAGAGGAGAGATCAGCATGGAGGACTACGCCCTCATCGACGACTACGCCGTCATCGATCCGGCCACCGGGGAACGGTTGGCGACGTTCTCTCAGGCGTCGCAGGCCGACATCGACACCGCGCTCGACGCGGCCGCGTCAGCGTGCGAGTCATGGGGTCGAGCATCGAGCCCCGCGGAGCGCGCCGCGCTGATCCGGCGGGTGGCCGAGCTCCATGGTGAGCGACGCGAGCATCTGGCTGCCGCCATCGGCAGAGAGATGGGAAAGCCCATGGAGGAGGCCCTCGGCGAGGTCGACTTCTGCCGCGAGATCTACGAGTTCTACGCCGACAACGCGGCGCGGCTGCTCGACGACGAGCAGGTGCCGCTGCGCCAAGGCGGCGGTTCGGCCGTGATCCGCCGCAGCCCCGTGGGACCGCTGCTCGGCATCATGCCGTGGAACTTCCCGTACTACCAGGTGGCCCGCTTCGCGGCGCCCAACCTCGCCATCGGCAACACCATCGTGCTCAAGCATGCGCCCCAGTGCCCGGAGTCGGCCGCGGCTCTGCACGAGATCTTCGCCGATGCCGGGTTCCCCCGCGGCGCCTACGTCGCGGTCAATGCGACGGTCAACCAGGTGGCGGCGATGATCGCCGACCCGCGCATCGCCGGGGTTTCCCTGACCGGCTCCGAGCGGGCCGGAGCAGCGGTCGCCGAGATCGCCGGACGCAACCTCAAGAAGGTGGTCCTCGAGCTCGGCGGCTCCGACCCCTTCGTGCTGCTCAGCACCGACGACCTCGATGCCGTCGTGGAGGCAGCGGTGGCGGCACGACTGGACAACGTCGGGCAGGTCTGCAACGCCCCGAAGCGCTTCATCGTGGCCGACGAGCTCTACGAGGCCTTCCTCGACCGGTTCACCACCTCGATGCTCGCGGCGGCCGATGGCATCGCACCGATGTCGTCGGTCCGCGCCGCCGAAGGGCTCCAGGGGCAGGTGAACCGCGCCGTAGTCCAGGGCGCTGTTCTGCGCACCACCGGGAAGCGCGAGGGCGCCTTCTTCCCGCCAGGGGTGCTCACCGGGGTCACTCCGGACCAGGACGTGTTCTCCCAGGAGCTCTTCGGGCCGGTCGCGATGGTCTTCCGGGTCTCCTCGGAGGCCGAGGCCGTCGAGCTGGCCAACGGCACCCCGTACGGCTTGGGCTCCTACCTGTTCACCACCGACCCGGAGCAGGCAGAGCGCGTGGCGAACCAGATCGACGCCGGCATGGTGTTCGTCAACGGCGTCATGCTCGACGCGGCAGAGCTTCCGTTCGGAGGCGTGAAGCGCTCGGGCTTCGGGCGCGAGCTGGGCCACTTCGGCATGGACGAGTTCGTGAACAAGAAACTCATCCGCACTCACACCACTGCCTGACGACAGCGGTCTCGAGCCAACTGACTCAGGAATCGGACGGGATGGGGCGCCGGGGGTAGGGTGAGCCCCCGCACGGAGCCGAGAAGGGCGCTCCATGGCCGCACCCATCCCCGCAGCAGACGCCGACGAGGCATTCACTCTCGCTGAGGCGCGAGTGCTGGTCGACTGCGCGTACGTCGCAGGGTCGGGTCGTGCCAACGAGGCCGCGGTCGAGATCTTCGCCCAGCTCGAGCGGGTCGTCCACCAGGACGCCGCCGCGCTCATGGCCTGGGACCCACTGGCGGGCGAGCACATCGTGCTCGGCAGCTCGACGTACGAGCCGGCGACCCTGACCGGGCTGGCAGAGCCATACGCCAAGACCGAGCCTTACCAGCGGATGCTCACGACGCGACGCCCCCTGCGGATCAGCGACCTGCCCTACGACTACCGCCGAACCGCTCTCTACCAGGAGGTGTTGGGTCCCGCGGGTTTCGGAGACGGGATGTCGACGTGCCTCTTCGCAGCGGACGGAGCCTATGCCGGCCTGTTGCACATGTCCGCTGAGTCTCCTACCGCCTTCGCTGCCAGGCACGCGCACATGATCGGGGCGCTGACCGCGAGCCTGGGACAGCTCTGCAGCCTGAGGCGGCTGCGGTCCGCGCTGCTCCCGGCCGACGAGGGGGTGCGCGCCAGCCTCGTCGACCACACGGGGAGACCCCGGGTCATCGATCAGTACGAACCGACGACCTGCCTCGAGGATCCCGGCTTCGGCAGGTTCGTCGAACGCTTCCTACGAACCCGCTCATGCATGCTCTTCGGGGTCTGGCCCGTCCACGGGAGCTGGGTCTCCCTCAAGGTCGAGCGTGTGCAGGACCCACTCTTCGAAGGCTCAGCCGCGCTCCTCGTCACCGAGTCGCCGTGGCAGGCCGCCTACGGGCTCTCCGCCCGCGAGCTCGACATCCTCAACGGGCTCGCACAGGGCGCGTCGAACCAGCGCATAGCCTCCGAGCGCTCCATTTCCGTGCGGACGGTCACCACCCACGTCGAACGGATCTTGGTCAAACTCGGCCAGGAGTCGCGCGCGGGTGCTGCCGCCAAGGCAGCGCGCGAAGGACTCCTGCGGCTCGATCTGGTGCCGACTGCACCAGTTTCCACCTGATCGCAGCACCAGGTGGAACGCACGCCCCGCGGAGCGCGATCGTGTCCTTGGGGTCCAGCTCGCCGAGCTCGTCGCCAGGATCCGCCCCTCCTCGGTGACGAGCGATCCCGCACGCGACACTACCTCGGCCGGGTCCTGAGCAAGGCTGCGCGATGATGACACCGACCAGGGCGTCGGTCGCGCGCGACATCGCCGAGAGAGACAACGCGTGATGCTCGAGGATGTGGCGGGGATGGCGGTCGATCACCGGGGCGGGGAGCGGGGCCTTCCGGTGCGATGGCTGGTCTCGCAGGCCTCCCTCGGTCTCACCGTCCTCGCTGGATCCTCCGAGCTGGACAGGCCCATCACCTGGGCACACAGCATCGAACTGGCAGAGCCGGGTGTCTGGCTTCGGGGCGGGGAGCTGATGCTGACCACGGGGCTGCGCCTGCCGAGCAGCCACGATGACCGACGTGCCTACGTGCGGGCCGTGAGCGAAGCGGGGGTCGCCGCGCTCGGATTCGGGACCGGTCTGTCCCATGCGCGGGTGCCGCGAGGTGTGGTCGCGGAGGCGGAGGCCGTCGGACTGCCCCTGCTCGAGGTGCCACTGCCGACGCCGTTCGTGGCTGTCACCAGAGCGGTCAGCGAGCGTCTCGCCGAGTTGCAGTACGAGGGTGTGGTCCGCGCCTCCCGGGTTCAACCACGGATGACCCGGGCCGCGCTGCGACACGGCCTCGCCGGCGTCCTGCGTGAGCTCGCGACGGCGCTCGGCGGCCAGGTGGCGCTGGTGGATCGACGGGGAGTGGTGATCAGCGCCTCGCACCCCGAGCTGGCGCCCGCGGCCGGTGAAGCCCTCGAACTCCTCGGGGTCGATCCCACCTCCGATCGGCTCAGTGCCGCGGTCGACACCGGGGCGTGGGGTGTCCGCACGCGCCACACCGTCCGGGTCGGCGGTCGAGTGCACGGCCACCTGGTGGTGGCCACACCACGCCGACTCGATGCCGCCGACCAGCTCCTGGCCGGCCACGCCGTCTCGCTGGTGGCACTCGAGCTGGAGCGGCCCCTGCGGCTGCACGACGAACAGGCACGGATCAGCACGGTCGTGTTGTCCATGCTGGTGGACGGCACGATGCCGCCCGACCGCGCAGGCGAGTACTGCTCGTCGGCCGGGCTCGCGGTCCACGACGGCGCACGGGCGATGGCGCTCACCGGACCCGCTCCGGACGTCGTCGTGACGGCCGTTGATCGACAACTCATCGGGCGCTCGCTTCCACGCTTCTCCGTCACTCGGGGCGCGGGTGTCCTGTTGCTGCTCCCGTCGGGGGACGACGAGCTGCCCGCGTCCTTGGTGGCCGCGGTGGCAGCCGAGGCGCGCGGGGTCGCGGTGCACGCCGGGACCTGCTCGACCGCGACGATCGCGGGATTCCCGCGCGCGGCCACGCTCGCGATGACGGCCGCACGCTCCGCAGCGGCGAGGGGGGTGGGCCTGAGTGACGCCGCTGATCTGGGTGGATTCCTTCTCGTCGCCGACCCGGCAGCGGGTCCGGTGCTCGCGGCGCTCGCTGCGGCGACCATCGGGCCCCTCGCCGAGCACGATCGGCGGACCGGTTCCGACCTGGTAGCGACGTTGAGGGCCTTTCTGGACAACCACGGTCAGCTGGAGCTCGCAGCTGCGGCGGCCGGCGTCCACCGGCACACGATGCGCGCGCGCATGGACCGGATCAGTGAGCTGGCCGCGATCGACCTGAGCTCCGCACACGTTCGCGCTGAGCTGCTCCTCGCGATGACCGCCTGGGGCGCCTGAGGCTCCGAACCGCCGCGGCGGAACGAGATCGGAACAGCCAGTCCTTTGACCGCCAATACATTCAAGACTCACCGTCGAGCGGTGGGAGTCGACCTCACGCGCCGAGCCCGCCGACGGGCCGGTGACGTGCGCGGCGCTCGGCACCACGATCGAGGCCGGCCGACTTGTCGGTTTCACCGACGTCGACACCGCCGAACGTCCCTCCGGCTGGAGATGACCGGCAAGGTCTACGTCGAGGGCGAGTCCGACGGCAACCGCTTCAGGCCGGCCAGGCAGTCAGATTCGGCGGCGATGGCCTCGGCCAGCACCTGCAGACCCTCACGCAGCAACTCGTCCGAGATGGACAACGGTGGCAGGAAGCGCAGCACGTTGCCGAAGCTGCCGGTGACGAGGACGAGCAGGCCGTTGTCGTAGCAGCGGCGGGCGATGCGGGCGGTGATCGCTGCGTCCGGAGCCTTCGTCCCGCCGGGCGCGGCGAACTCGACCGCGATCATCGCGCCGCGGCCGCGGACGTCACCCATGATCGCGTGCCGCTGCTGGAGTTCACGCAGCGCCGGGAGCATGACCTGCTCGATCTGCCCGGCCCGAGCCAGCAGGTCGTGCTGCTCGATCTCCTCGAACACGCCCAGCGCGGCCTCACACGAGACCGGGTTGCCGCTGAAGGTGCCGCCGAGGCCACCGGCGGGTGCGGCGTCCATGAGATCGGCGCGTCCGGTCACCGCTGCCAGCGGAAACCCGCCGCCCAGTCCCTTCGCGGTGACGACGAGATCGGCGGTGACGCCTTCGTGCTCGGTCGCGAACCACCGCCCCGTGCGGGCGATGCCGGACTGCACCTCGTCCAGGATCAGCAGGATCCCGCGCTCGCGACAGATGTCGGCGACCCTCGGCAGGAAGCCGGGTGCGGGGACGATGAAGCCGCCCTCTCCCTGGATCGGCTCGATGAGGACCGCGGCGACGTTCGTGGGCCCGATCTGGCGGTCGATCAGGTCCGTGAGCGCGTCGGCCGCCTCGCCGGCGCAGTTGTCCGGGCCCGTGGGCCAGCGGTAGGGGTAGGCCATCGGGGCGCGGTAGACCTCTGGCGCGAAGGGGCCGAAACGGTCCTTGTAGGGCTTGTTCTTCGAGGTCAGTGTCATCGTCAGGAGCGAGCGCCCGTGATAGGCGTGGTCGAAGGCGACGACGGCCGAGCGGCCCGTAGCCGAGCGCGCGACCTTGACGGCGTTCTCGACGGCCTCGGCGCCGGTGCTGAACAGCACGGTTCGCGCGGACCCGGCGACGGGGGCGAGGTCGTTGAGCTGCTCGCACACCGCGACGTAGGACTCGTAGGGGTGCACCAGGAAGCAGGTGTGGGTGAAGCGCGCGGCCTGAGCGGCGGCCCGAGCAGCGACTCGCGAGGCGGCGTTGCCGACGGTCGTGACGGCGATCCCGCTGCCGAAGTCGATGAAGGAGTTGTCATCGGCGTCGACGACCACGCCTCCGCCCGCCGCGGTGACGAACACCGGCAAGGCGGAACCGACACCGGCCGGCAGCGCCTCGCGCTGCCTCGCCAACAGGGCCTGTGACTGCGGCCCGGGCACCGCGGTGCGCACTCGCCGAACCTGGGGCAGTGCCGGGCCTCCGGTGACGGCTGGTGTGTCGGGAGCCAGGGTCACGACGACCTCCTGCGATCGATGGGTGCGAGTCCCCGCAGCACAACAGCCCGCCCACGTCGGCCGCCATGGACGACGTGGAGTGCCCATCGCCCACGCACCGGCCGAGATGGCCGGTGACGCGAGTGGCACGGAGCGGCGAGCCTGGTGTCCCGCCCCACCGAGGAGGCCGCAATGACACACGGAGCCCGACCGATGTGCCCGGGACTCCGCCTCCCCGCGCCACACGAGGACGGTGCGCAGCACCATCCCTGAGCTGTGCGGATTCCCGCCGCTGGACGTCGCGATGGGGACACGGCTGTCGCCGGCCTGCGACTCCTCGTCCGCTCCCGCGCCGCCCCTCGGTACCCGGTCGGCGCCGATCGCTCGCCCCTGGAGGGAACCTCCCGATGACCGACACCACGACCACCGTCACCACCACCGGCAGCGTGTCCGATGAGCGCGAGTCGACCGACCGGCCGGTCCCGCTCCTGCACCTCATCGGCGGACGCTGGCGATCGGGCAGCGGGCGTGAGATCACGGACGTGAACCCCACCCAACCGGACGAACTCATCGCCCACGGCCGTCTTGCCGGCGACGGGGATCTCGACGAGGCCGTCGCCGCGGCCGTCGGTGCCGCGCCGGGCTGGGCCCGTACGCCGTTCCCCGTCCGCGGTGACATCCTGCACCGCGCCGCCGCCATCCTCGGTGAGCGGGCCGAAGCGTGGGGCAGAGAACTGGCCCGCGAGGAGGGCAAGACGCTCGCCGAGGGAGTCGGCGAGGTCCGCCGCGCCGCCGACATCTTCCGCTTCTACGCCTCCGAGGCCCTGCGGCCGATCGGCGAGGTGTACGCGTCCCCTCGGCCGGGGGAGAACATCCAGATCATCCACCGTCCCGTCGGCGTGGTCGCGATCGTCACCCCTTTCAACTTCCCCATCGCCATCCCGGCGTGGAAGATCGCGCCCGCTCTGGCCTACGGCAACACCGTGGTCTGGAAGCCGGCGTCAACCGTCCCGCTGCTGGCCATGCGCCTGGCCCAGGCGATCGCTGACGCCGGTCTGCCCGACGGCGCCCTCAACCTGGTGCTCGCCGACGGCGCTACCGGCGGACGGCTCGTCGAGCACCCGGGCGTCGACGCCGTGTCGTTCACCGGCTCGACCGGGGTCGGGCGTGCGCTGATCGAGCGCTGCGGCGCACTGAGCCGGCCCATCCAGACGGAGATGGGTGGCAAGAACGCCGCAGCCGTCCTGGTCGACGCCGACCTCGACCTCGCGGTGAGCGAAGTCGTTGCGGGCGCGTTCCGGTCGGCCGGGCAGAAGTGCACCGCCACCTCGCGAGTCATCGTGTCCGACGGGATCGCCGACGAGTTCGTCCGCAGACTGGGCGAGCGCATCACCGGCTTGATCGTCGGCGACCCCGTCGAGCCCTCTGTGCAGATGGGCCCGCTGGTCACCGAAGCCGCCAGGGACGAGGTCCTTCAGGCGGTGGATGCGGGCCGGGAACGCCCCGGCGTGCAGCTGTTGTGTGGCGGGCACCTCTACGACGACGATCGCGCCGCCGGCGCGTTCCTCGCCCCGACGCTGGTCGAGGTAGACCGCGACGACCCACTGTGGCGCGACGAGCTGTTCGGGCCCGTACTCGTCGTACGGCGCGCAGCGGACGACGCGCTCGCCCTCGAGCTGGTGAACGACTCGGTGTTCGGGCTGTCGGCAGCGGTGTTCACCGACAACCTCAAGGCCGTCACCGCGGCTCAGGAGACCATCGACGTCGGCATCCTGCACGTCAACTCCGAGACCGCGGGCGCCGACCCGCACGTCCCCTTCGGCGGCAGCAAGGCCTCCGGGTTCGGACCCAAGGAGCAGGGACGGGCGGCACGGGAGTTCTTCACGAAGACCACCACGCTGTACCTGAAGGCGTCCGGGCAGATCAACCGATGACCGGCTCCGGGACAGGGCCGCTGGCCGGGCTCGTGGTTGCCGACTTCGGTCGGGTCCTCGCCGCGCCCTACGCCACGATGCTCTTCGCGGATCTCGGCGCCGACGTCATCAAGATCGAGCGCCCCGGATCTGGAGACGACACGCGCGCGTGGGGCCCACCGTTCGCCGGTGAAGAGGCCACCTACTTCCTCTCGGTGAACCGCAACAAGCGCTCCTTGGCCGGGGACCTCACCGACCCTGCGACACAGCGCGAGCTCGTCGAGCTCGTCCGCCGCGCCGACGTCCTGGTCGAGAACTTCAAGCCCGGCACGATGGCTCGGTTCGGCCTGTCCTACGAACAGGTCGCGGAGATCAACCCTGGACTGGTGTACTGCTCAGTGACCGGCTTCGGCTCCGGCAAGGGTTCGGAGCTGCCGGGATACGACCTGCTGGCCCAAGCCGTGGGCGGCCTGATGAGCGTCACCGGCGCGGACCCCGACCACCCCGTCAAGGCCGGTGTCGCAGTCGTCGACGTCCTCACCGGCCTGCACGCCGCGGTCGGGATCCTCTCCGCCCTGCGCGTCAGGGAGACGACCGGGCGGGGCCAGCTCGTCGAGGTCAACCTCCTGGCCACGCTGCTGTCGAGCATGGTCAACCAGGCGGCCGGCTACACGGCGGCCGGTTCGGTGCCTGGCGTCATGGGCAACCGACATCCCTCCATCGCGCCGTACGACGTCTACCCGACCGCGGACCGCCCGTTCGTGCTCGCCGTCGGCAACGACCGCCAGTTCCGCTCGTTATGTGCGGGCCTCGGTGTCCCCTTCCTGGTCGGAGACCCCCGATTCGCCACCAACGCCGACCGGGTGGCGCACATCGACATACTCACGAAGCTGATCAGTGACCAGCTCCGGGCACGCCCGGCCACGCAGTGGTTCGACATCCTCAGCCCGCTCGGGGTGCCCTGCGGCCCGGTCAACGACCTGCAGGGTGCGTTCGGGCTGGCCGAACAGCTGGGGCTGGCCCCCTCGGTGAGTGTCGGCGAGGGCGACGACGCCGTCACCCTCGTCGCCAACCCGATCTCGCTCTCCGACACCCCTGCCAGCTACCGCCGTCGACCGCCGCGGCTGGGTGAGCACACCGAGCAACTGCACCGCTGGCTGTCCGCGCCCGAACTCGACCGTCCACTGCCTGACTCCGAGCCTTCCCCGGGAGACCTACGATGACCACCGACACCCGCCCCGGCCCGCTGC
The DNA here is from genome assembly GCA_963727745.1 of uncultured Actinomycetota bacterium. Classification (GTDB taxonomy): domain Bacteria; phylum Actinomycetota; class Actinomycetes; order Mycobacteriales; family Pseudonocardiaceae; genus Pseudonocardia. The sequence continues at coordinate 41,561 of CAVSHL010000006.1, read as the reverse complement.
GCGACCCGCTCGAGCTCCTGGACATCTCCTCGCTGCTCAGCGAGGAGGAGCGCGACATCCAGGCCACGGTGCGGGATTTCCTCACCGACCGGGTTCGCCCGCACATCGGTGAGTGGTTCGAGGATGCGCACTTCCCCCGCGAAGTCGTCGCCGAACTCGGCAAGATGGGCCTCCTCGGCATGCACCTGGAGGGCTACGGGTGCGCCGGCACGAACGCCGTCTCCTACGGGCTGGCGTGTCTCGAGCTGGAGGCCGTCGACTCGGGCCTACGCAGTTTCGTGTCGGTGCAGGGCTCGCTGTCGATGTTCTCCATCCGGAAGTGGGGCTCGGCGGAGCAGAAGCAGGAGTGGCTGCCGCGCCTCGCCGCCGGCGAGGCCATCGGCTGCTTCGGCCTCACCGAACCCGACTTCGGTTCCAACCCCTCGGGAATGCGCACTCGAGCCGTCCGGGACGGCGCCGGCGAGGACGCCGACTGGATCCTGAACGGCTCGAAGATGTGGATCACCAACGGGGGCCTCGCCGACGTCGCCACCGTCTGGGCACAGACCGATGACGGCATCTGCGGGTTCGTCGTGCCCAAGGGCGTCCGGGGCTTCACCACCAGCGACATCAAGCAGAAGTTGTCGCTACGGGCCTCGGTGACCTCCGAGCTCGCGTTCGACGACGTCCGCCTGCCCGCCTCGGCCGTCTTCCCGGAGGTCCGCGGCCTGCGCGGACCGCTGGCCTGCCTGAACGAGGCCCGCTTCGGGATCCTCTTCGGCGCCGTCGGTGCGGCCCGGGACTCACTCCAGGCCGCGCTCGCCTACGCCGACAGCCGGGAGCAGTTCGGCAAGCCGATCAGCGCCTTCCAGCTGACTCAGAAGAAGTTCGCGGATATGGGCGTCTCCCTCAACACCGCGATGCTCCTCGCCCTGCACCTGGGCCGGCTCAAGGACGCCGGTCGGATCCGCCCGGAGCAGGTGAGCGTCGGCAAGCTCAACAACGTCCGTGAGGCCATCGCGATCGCCCGCGAGTGCCGGACCATCCTGGGTGGCAACGGGATCTCCCTTGAGTACTCGCCGCTGCGGCACGCGAACAACCTCGAGTCCGTTCTCACGTACGAAGGGACGAGCGAGATCCACACGCTGGTTGTCGGGCAGGCCTTGACAGGGCAGGCGGCCTACCGGTGACAGTCATCGCCCGTTCGCCGCACAACCTCTGAAGCCGACCGGTGTCCGCGCCAGGGGTACCCCAGTGTGGTGCCGCGGCGGCCGTGATCGCCGGTGAGCGGCGCGCCCGGCTGACGATCCGCTCGTCGTTGTCGAGCACTCGCGATCGAGGCGCCGGCCGGGCGGGACAGGACGTGAATCTGCGCCCTACCGACCCGAGCCGCTGCGAGGTCGAGACATCAGCCGAGAGTGATGACCTTGCGGCCGCGGGTCTCCTCGGCCGCGGTGAGGCCCGGCCGCGCCTCCCCTTCCTGCGCGTCGGTGAGGATCTGCAGGTCGCGGTTGACCGTCTCGGGCACGGTGCGGGCGACGAGGAAGCTGACGAGCATGGTGACGGACATGTAGATCGCCACCGGTACCCAGGAGTTGGTGAACCAGGCCATCAGGGCCGCGGCGACGAGTGGGGCGACGCCGCCGCCGATGACCGCGGAGAACTCGCGGCCGAGGGTGACGCCGGCGTAGCGGTAGCGGGTGCCGAACATCTCCGGGAAGAAGCTCATCGTCACCGCGGTGATGCCCTGGGCGGCGGTGACGAAGCCCAGCGCCATGACCACGATGATCCAGAAGTGCGAGCCGGTGTTGAGCGCGAGGAACGCCGGTACCGGGATGAGGACGGCCGCGCCGGCCAGGATGAGGAACATCCGCCGCCGGCCGAGGCGGTCGGACAGCAGGCCCATGATGTACGCCGCCACCGCGCCGAACAGCGCCCCGTAGAGCAGCACGTTCGGCACGAACCGCTTGTCGGCACCGACGAAGGTGATCAGGTAGGACGCCATGAACACCTGGTAGGTGTAGGACTGCGTGCTGACGCCCCAGTTCATGAAGATGACCTTGAGGACGTTCCTGGTGCCGTGCTTCGCGACGACCTTGAGCGGGGCCTGGTTCTCGACGTCGACGTGCTGCTTGAGCTCGACGAAGATCGGGCTCTCGGCCATCTTCATGCGGATGACGTAGGCGCCGACGGTCACCACGAAGCTCGCCCAGAAGACCGCTCGCCAGCCCCAGCTGTTGAGGGCGTCGTCGGGCAGCAGCTGGACGAGCACCCATGCCGCGGCCCCGAGCACGGTGCCCAGTGCGGCGCCCACCATGACGAACGACGCGAGCCGGCCGCGCCGGCCGACGGGTGCGGTCTCGGTGAGCAGCGTCGCTCCACCGGCCTGCTCGGCGCCCGCGCCGAAGCCCTGCAGGAACCGCAGGAGGACCAGCAGGATCGGCGCCCAGATCCCGATCGAGTCGTAGGTGGGGAGGCAGCCGATGAGGAAGGTCGCCACACCCATCAGGAACAGGGTACTGACCAGCACCCACTTGCGGCCGTACTTCTCGCCGAAGTGGGAGAAGAACAACCCGCCCAGCGGGCGCGCGGCGAACCCGACGGCGTACGTCGCGAACGACGCGATCAGCGCGGCGCTGACGTCGATGGTCGGGAAGAACACCTTGCTGAAGATCAGTGCGGACGCGGTGCCGTAGATGATGAAGTCGTACTGCTCGAGCATCGTCCCGACCAGACCGGCCCAGGCGGCGCGGCGCACGTTCGCCGGGTCGGCCTGAGCGATCTCGTCGGGTCCCCCGACACGGGGGACGGCGGTGTCGGCCATGGTCTCTGTCCTTCGAGGCGAGGCCCGCTGCGGTGCGGGCCGGAGAGGGTTGGGCGGCCGTGCTCGCCACCCGGCTCGTCGACGACGGGCCGGGTGGGACGTGCGGGGTCGAGCTACGGAGTGACGACGACCTTGAGGTGGGTCGGGTCCTGCACCGGTGCCTCGACGGCCTCGGCGGCGCGATCGAGGGCGAAGCGGCCGGTGACGATCCGGGCGATGTCGACCGCGCCGGTGGCGGCGAGGGCGATGGCGGTGGGGTAGGCGTGGGCGTAGCGGAAGGCGGTGACCAGGTCGATCTCGTAGCGCTGCAGGTGGGCCAGCGGGAGGCCGTCGACGGTGGGTGCGGCCTGGCCCACGACGGTCACCCGGCCGCGCGGCGCGACGGTGCGGATGCTCGACCAGAGCACGGCGGGCACGCCCGTGCACTCGATCACCCGCTCGACCCGGAGGCCGTCGTCGAGGGGGGTCCGGCCGGTGTTGACGGTCCGGCTCGCGCCGAGCTCGGCGGCGACGGCCAGCCGGTGGTCGTTGACGTCGGTGACGATCACCTCGGTGGCGCCGGCAGCCCGCGCGACCTGGGTGACGAGCAGGCCGATCGGGCCCGCTCCGGTGACGAGCACGCGGTGTCCGAGCCCGACCTGCGCGCGCTCGACGGCCCACACGGCGACCGACAGCGGTTCGATCATGGAGCCCACGACCGTGTCGATGGCGTCGGGCAGCAGGTGGGCCGCCCGGTCCGGCACGACGAGGTACTCGGTCATCGTCCCGTGGGTGGGCGGTGATCCGAGGCAGGTCCCGTTCGGGCAGACGTTGTAGGCGCCCTCGCGGCAGGTCGCGCACCGGCCGCAGCCGATGGCGGGCTCCACGGCGACCCGGGTGCCGACGGCCACCGACGAACTCCGACCGGCCGCAACGACCACGCCCGACGCCTCGTGGCCGAGGACGGTCGGCTGCCGCAGCACGTTCTGGCCGTTCCGGCCGTCGGCGAAGTAGTGCATGTCGGAACCGCACACGCCGACGGCGGCGACGCGCACGAGGACGTCGCCGTCGCCCAGCGCGGGGACGTCGAGCTCGGTCGTGCGGAGGTCGCGGGCGCCGTGCAGCACGGCCGCGCGGGTGCGCGTGGGCAGCGGCGTGCGGCTGCTGTCGATGGCAGTCAGTGACACGGTGAGCTCCTTCGCTCCGGTGCCGGATGGTCTAGCGGGTCAACAGGGGTCTTGGCTCGGCGTCGGCCGCCCTAGCGGCGTCCGTCGCCGCCACGACCGGCCCGTGCGCGGTGATCACGTCGATGAGCTCGGCCACCCGTCCGGTGAACGCGGACCGTTCGGCCAGCTCGTGGCCGAGCAGCCCGTCGTCCAGCACCGCGGCCACGAATTCCCTGGTCGAACGGCTGCGGTGCCGGGTCGCGACCAGGCCGGGACGAGCGGGATCCGCCATCGCCGTCGCGTGTGGACCCGGGTCGAATTCGGCGGGTGGGGCCAGGCAGCACAGGTAGGCGGCCACGGTCAGGGCGAGGTGGTGGGGCATGCGGCCCGCCCGCAGCTGCAGGAGCGCCGGTTCGGGCACCCGCTGCCCGAGCTTGACCGAGCCGTCGGAACCGACCTGCTGGGTGCGGTGCCCGAGGGCGGTGTTGGACCAGCGCTCGAACAGCCGGCCCACGTACACGTCGAGGTCGACGTCGGCCGGCACCGTCACCGACGGCAGGTAGTCGTCGTGCAGCACCCGGCGCGCGGCGTCGGCGACGAACGACTGGGCAGCCGCCGCGGGGATCGTGCCGCGGCCGTCCAGGGCGCCGAGGTAGGCGATCAACGAGTGCGTGCCGTTGAGCAGGCGCAGTTTGAGCAGCTCGTACGGCTCGACGTCGGCGGTGAAGATCGCGCCCCCGTGCTCCCACGCCGGGCGGCCGGCGGCGAACCGGTCCTCGAGCACCCACATGGAGAAGGGTTCCGCCGGCACCGCGACGGTGTCGGCCACGCCCAGCTGGGCCTCGGCGGCGGCGCGGTAGGCGTCGGTCGTCGCCGGCACGATCCGGTCGACCATCCCGTTCGGGAACGTCACGGCGAGATCGATCCAGGGCACCAGCTCGTCCCGCTCGGCGGGCGGCAGTGCCGCGACGAACTCCCGGACCAGGCGCCTCGTGTGCTCGCCGTTCGCGGCCAGGTTGTCGCAGCTCAGGACGGTGACGGGGGCGGCGTGCGCGCGCAGCCGCAGCTGCAGTCCCCGGGCGATGCGCCCGATGGTCGTCCGGGGCGCCGCATCGCCGCGCAGGTCCGCCCGGACGGCGGGGGAGTCGAGGTCGAGGCCGTGGGTGCGGGGGGAGTAGGTGTAGCCGTGCTCGGTGACGGTCAGGGTGACGATGGCCGTGCCGGGTGCCGCGATGGCGGCCGGCACCGCGTCCGGCTCCCGGTCGGCGACGAGCACGCCGGTGTGCACGGCGGGCACGGTCACCCGGGTGTGGTCGGGTGCGATCTCCACGACCGAGTAGCGGAGGTCCTGGGCGCGCATGGCGTCGGCCACGTCGGCCGATCGCCCGGCCACGCCGAGGATTCCCCACGGGCCGTCGGTGTGGGACAGCGCGGCGGCGGTGTAGACGGCCTGGTGGGCGCGGTGGAAGTTGCCCAGCCCGAGGTGCACGATGCCGGTCCCGGTCAGATTCCGGTGGTGCAGCAGCGCCGTGGACGGCACGGTCGCGGCGCCGAGGCGCGCAGCTGTGGTGGTCATCGGCGTCACCAGTCCGTCATCGAGCCGTCGCGGCGCCGCGCGACGGGCAGGTAGGCGGGCTCGTACGGGAAGCGCGCGGCCAGCGCCTCGTCGACGTCGACGCCGAGCCCGGGCTCGTCGCCGGGGTGCAGGTGGCCGTCGGCGTAGGTCCAGGCGTGGCGGAACACCTCGTGCACGGTATCGGGGTAGCCCATGTACTCCTGGATCGCGAAGTTCGGCGTCGCCAGCCCGACGTGGACCGACGCCGCGAGCGCGATCGGCGACACGTCCGACGGTCCGTGCGGGCCGAGCCGGATCTGCCAGACGTCGGCGAGAGCGGCGATGCGGCGCAGGTGGCTGATGCCGCCGGCGTGGGTGACTGCCGCACGCACGACGTCGATCAGCTGCTCGGTGATGAGCTGCTGGAACTCCCAGATGGTCGTGAAGACCTCGCCGATGGCGAGCGGCACGGTGGTGTGCCGGCGCACGTGGCGCAGCACCTCCTGGTTCTCCGCGGGCGTGACGTCCTCGAGCCAGAACAGGTCCAGCGGCTCCAGTGCCTTGCCCAGGCGGGCGGCCTGGTTCGGGTTCAGCCGGTGGTGCGCGTCGTGGAGCAGCGCGATCTCGGGCCCGACGTGGTCGCGCGCGGCCGCCAGCGCACCGGGCGCGTGCCGCAGGTAGGCGTCGGTGTCCCACACCTCCACCACCGGGGCGGCCCCGCGCCCGGCGGGCTCGTAGGCCGCGCCTGCCCTGCTCACGCCGTACACGGTGTCGAGCCCGGGCACGCCGGTCTGGGCCCGCACCGCGCGGAAGCCGCGCGCGCGGACCTCGTCGATCGAGTCGAGCAGCGCCGGCACGTCCCAGCCGGTGGCGTGGGTGTAGCTGAGGATCCGGTCGCGGACCGCGCCGCCGAGCAGCTGGTAGACGGGCTGGCCCGTGGTCTTGCCCTTGATGTCCCACAGGGCGAGGTCGACCGCGCCGATCGAGGTCATCCCCACCGGCCCGCGCCGCCAGTAGACCCCGCGGTAGAGGAACTGCCAGGTGTCCTCGATGCGCGCCGGGTCGCGGTCGATCAGCAGCGGGCACACGTGGTCGCGCAGGTACGCGGCGACCGCGAGCTCGCGGCCGTTGAGGGTCGCGTCGCCCCACCCGACCACGCCGTCCGCGGTGGTGATCTTCAGCGCGACGTAGTTGCGGCCCGGACTGGTGACCAGCACCTCGGCGGCGACGATGCGGTCGGTCCTCATCGAGCCACCGCCACGACGTTGCGCAGCGGCTCGCCGGCGACCAGCCGGCGGATGTTGCCGGCGATGTCGGCCGCCCGGCCCTCGAACGTCTGCCGGGTCAGGCCCGACGAGTGCGGAGTCATGACCACGTTCGGCAGCTCGTGGAACGGGAAGGCGCCGGGCTCGGCGGTGTTGCCGGCGCTCGGGTAGCTGTACCAGACATCGACCGCGGCACCGGCGATCTCGCCGTCCCGCAGCGCGAGGTAGAGCGCCTCCTCTTCGACGACCGGGCCACGCCCCACGTTGACGAGGATCGCCGAGCGCCGCATCGTGGCCAGTTGGCGCCATCCGATCAGGCCACGGGTCGCGTCCGTCAACGGGGTGGAGACCACGACCACGTCCGACTCGGAGAGGAGCGGATCCAGGTCGTCGGTGGTGCCGGTCCAGTCCAGCTCCTCCGCGGCCGCGTCGACATCGCCGCGTCGGGTCACCGCGACGCCGCGGGCGCCGAACGCGCGGAATCCCGCCCAGGCGCGCGCACCGATGTGGCCGTATCCGACGAACCCCACCGTCGCGGCGGCGAGCGAGTGCGTCCACGGCGCGGACGGGTCGTGGGCGGGGGAGTCCCAGACGCCGCGGCGCAGCGCGCCGTCCTGGCGCAGGAAGCCGCGGCGGAGCAGCACGGTCGTGGCAACGACGTACTCGGCGATCGAGCCCTCGTGGTGGAAGGTGTTGGCGACCTGGACGCCGTGCGCGAGAGCGCCGACGTCGATGCCGTCGGTTCCCGCGCCCGCCGCGTGGACGAGCCGCAACCGCTTGCCGGCCGCCGCGACGCTCGGAGGGCAGGACCCACCGACCAGCACGTCGGCGTCGGCGACGGCGGCCTCGACCTCGGCGGTGTCGTGCGGATCCGGCCAGCGCACCGTGGTCCCGGGCGGCATGGCGGCCTCGAACTCGACGCGCAGCGGTGCGAGGTTCGTGTCGGCGACCACGACGACCGGTCCGGGTGTCATGCGAGCTCCTCGGCGTGGGAGGCCGACCGGGCGGCCGGGCCCGTCGATGCCCGGACCACGAGCTGGGTGGGCAGGCGGACGGTGCGGGGGGTGGGCCGCTCGCCCCCCGTGGAGCGGCGGAGCGTGGCCAGCGCGAGGGATCCGGCCTTGGCCATCGGCACCGAGATCGTGGTGAGGGCCGGCGCCGAGGCGGTGGCGAGCGGGATGTCGTCGATCCCGATCACGCTGAGGTCGTCCGGCACGCGCACACCGAGTGCGCGGGCGCCGGACACCACCCCGAGCGCGACGAGGTCGTTGTGGGTGATCACGGCCGACGCGCCGCAGGCGATGACGCTGGCGGCCGCGGCGATGCCGCCTTCCACCGTCTCGGCCTGCGAGCCGAGCACCTGGAGGTCGATCCCCGCCTTCGCGGCGAGCTCCTCGACCAGCGCGACCCGCTGCACGTTGGACCACGACTGCGGGGAACCCTGCACGTAGGCCAGCCGCCGGTGCCCGAGGGCGTCGAGATAGTCGACGGCCTGTCGCAGGCCGTCGGACGCGTCGGCGACGATGCAGTCGGCCCCGGCCGCCTCCCGGTTGACCAGGACGGCCGGGACCCGTCCGCAGAGCTCGAGAACGGTGTCGGCGTCGAGCCGGGGCGAGCAGACGACCAGCCCGTCGACCCGGGTACGCAGGTGGACGATCGCCTCGCGCTCCCGATCGGCGCTGAAGTCGGTGTCGACCAGCACCACCGTCTGCCCGTAGTGCCAGCCCTCGCCCTGGGCCGCCTTCACGAAGGCCCCGAAGACCGGGTTGGCGACATCCGGTACGACAACACCGATCGTCCGCGACTCCTGCGCGGGAGCGTCGACGAGCCGGGCGGCCGGCGCCTCGTAGCCGAGTTCCTGTGCCGCAGTCAAGATCTTGCGCAACGTCTCCGGACCGAGCCGGGCCGGGTCGCTGTAGGCGCGCGACGCTGTGGACAGCGAAACACCCGCCAGTTTCGCGACCTGCGTCAACGTCGGGGCCATACCGCTTGCCTCCCGGTCCTGCTCGCGCGCCGTCGCGACGAGCTGAAAGCTGCGACCAGACTCGGCGAGTTGTGCAATATTGTCAAGCCTTGGCCAAGGTTGGACGAGCGCGGTCGCCGTGGCCGGCGGTCACAGGGCGGGGGCCCGCAGGTGGTTGACCGCGGCCCGGGCTGCGGCGGCGACGGCGGCGTCCGCTCTGGGGACGATCGCGTCGTGTCGTGCGGCGTGGGTGAACACCGCGACGGCGACGGGGTGCTCCCCGGGGTAGGTGACCACGCCGATCTCGTTGCGGATCGCGCCGACGGTGCCGGTCTTGCCGGCGACCGCGGCCGTGCCCGGGAACCCGGCGCGGAGCCGGTGCGTCCAGACCTGCGCCTCGAGCACCCGCCGCCCGAACTCGGTCGAGGTGGCGGAGGCGAGGTCGCCGCGCCAGAGGAGTGTGAGCAGTCGGGTGCTGTCTGCGGCCGTGGTCGACGAGCCGTACGCCGGGTCGAGCGCCCGGACGGCGACGGGGACGTCGTTGTCGGCGAGCACGGCGAAGGCGGCCGAGACGTCGTCCGCGCCGGTGTCGGCGAGGAGCTCGGCGAACACATCGGCCGTGCCGCCGCGGACCTGCGTTCCGGGTAGGTCCAGCTCGGCCGGCAGCGCGGCGACCCGATCGCGGCCGACCCGCTCGTGGACGACGTCCGCGGCGCCGTTGTCCGACACGATGATCATCGAGGTGACCAGGTCGCGCCACGACATCGAGACCGGATCGGCGAGTGCCGAGATCCCGGTCGGACCGGGGGTGCGGCGGTCGGGATCGACGGTGATCTGCTCGCGCGGATCGAGCTCACCCGCGTCGACGGCCCTGAGGTACGCGACCAGCACCAGGACCTTGTAGACCGACGCCATCACCACGGGCACGTCCGCCCCGATCGCGACCTCCTGCCCGGACCATTGCGGTCCGTCACCGCTGACCGGACGGGCATGCAACCAGCCGCGCACTCCCGCGTCCCGGAACGCGGCCCGGACCGCCGGTTCGACGGTCACACCATCGCCCGCAGCACGGCGGCGAGCTCGTCGACGATGGCGGCCGGGGTGTCGCCGCGGTGCACGATCCGCACCCGGAACGGGATCGGTTCCCCCAGTGCATTCCGGCGCGCCACATCGTCGGTGGCCAGCTCCGGGTCGGGGGTGAGGGTGAACGCCACACCGGTCGCGACCAGCGTCAACACGGCGGTCGGGTCGCCCGCCTCGGCCGCGCGCACCGGGCGCCCGCGGACCTCCAGGCTCTCCAGCAGCAGGTCGTGCGCGGCTGGTGCATGCATGCGCGGTGCGGTCGCCAGGTCGAGGTCACGCAGCGCGCGGAACGACACCGGCCCGCCGGCACGGGCGGCCGGGTGTCCGGCGGGCAGCAGCACCTGCGTGGGCAGCGCGACGACGGGACCCGCCCGCGTCGATTCCAGCACCGCCGGATGCGCGACGACCGCGACGTCGAGCGTTCCCACGGACACCGCGTCGACGAGGGCCACCGTTGTGCCGGTGGTGAGAGTGGCGCGGCGGCCGGTGACCCGTCCGGCCCGGGCCGCGAGCCGGGCCGTGGCGCGTGGCCCCAGGTCTGCGATGGCGCCGACCCGCAGCACCTGAGCGGCCTCCGCCTGCCGGCGGGCGGCTCGGTCGAGCGCCTCGGCGTCGTCGAGGAGCGCGCGGGCCCGCGGCAGCAGGTCACGGCCGGCTGTCGTCAGCCCGACCCCGCCGGGACCGCGGTCGAACAGCCGCACACCGAGTCGGGCTTCCAACCGGCGCACGCCCTGGGACAGCGGCGGCTGGGCGATCTCCAGCCGGCGGGCGGCGTGCCCGAAGTGCCGCTCCTCGGCGACTGTGACGAAGAACGTCAGGTGCCGCAGCAGGTCCATCGCCCGCCGCCACCACCTTTCATATCCAAGGGATATCACGCGCGGAGCACGATCATATTTGAGCGATCGCCGTCGTCCTGATGATGTTGGTCCATGCCGCTCTCGCGACGCTCCTTGCTGGTGACCGGAACCGTCGCGGCCGGTGCTGCCGCATTCGTCGGCTGTGCAGCACCGGCCGTGCCCATCCCGCCCCCCGCGGCCGTGCCGTCCAGGATCCCCATCCCCGCCCTGGACGAGATCGAACGCCGATACGGGCGCCGCATCGGCGTCCACGTCGTCGACACGGGTAGCGGCGCGAGCGCCGGGCACCGCGCCGACGAGCGGTTCGTCATGTGCTCGACGGTCAAGGCGCTGGTGGCCGCCTCCGTGCTCCACCGATCCGTCACCGATCCGGGACTGCTCGAACGCCGGGTGCCCTACACGCGCGCGGACCTGCTGGAGTACGCGCCGATCACGTCGAAGCACGTCGACACCGGGATGACCGTCGCCGACCTCTGCGTCGCCGCCGTGACGGTGTCGGACAACACCGCGCACAACCTGCTGCTCCGCGAGACCGGTGGCCCCGGGGCACTGACGGAGTTCCTGCGCGGCCTGGGCGACTCGGTCACGCGCGCCGACCGGACGGAGACGGCCCTCAACCGCCCCGACGGCGAGCTGGACACCAGCACCCCGACGGCAATGGCTGCCACGCTGCAGAAACTGGCCGTCGACGCGGCCCTGCCGCCCGCGCAGCGGGACCAGCTCATGGCCTGGCTGCGCGCGAACACCACCGGCGCCGGCCAGATCCGGGCCGCGGTGCCGGCGGGTTGGCAGGTCGGGGACAAGACCGGCAGCGGGTTCGCCGGGGAGAAGAACGACGTCGGAGTGCTCGTCCCGTCGCACGGGGCACCGGTCGTCCTGACCGTGTTCACCGTGCCTGCCGACCCCGACGATGACCGAGGAGCCGAGGCCATCGCCGCCACCACCCGGGCCGCACTCGACGCACTCGGCGCGTCCCGATGAGGAACCGGGTCGCGACGTGCCTGGCTGAGGTCCGTGCTGCTCGTCGTCAGGGGACGACGCGGCGGCGCACGGCGGAGCGGTAGGCGCGTGGGCTGCTGCCGCGGACGCGGCAGAACACGCGGGCGAAGTAGGCCTGGCTGCTGAACCCGCACCGCTGTGCGATCCGCCCGACCGGCTCGGCGGTCGTCTCCAGCAGCGACGCGGCGAGGTCGACGCGGGCCCGCGCGAGGAACTCGACGGGCGAGCACCCCAGGTAGGTGCGGGTGGTGCGCGCGAGGTGGCCGTGGCTGACACCGGCCAGGCGGACGAAGCGGGGCATGCCGGCGCGGAGGTTGTCCTCGAGCCGCATCGCTGCGCACGCCCTGCCGAGCCACTCCGGCGCGGTGGCCGGCCACGGTGTCGCCCCGCCGGTCTCGCCGAGCAGGATCTCCGCGGCCGCGAGCCACAGCCCGGCCAGCTCCCGGGAGTGCGAACCGGTGGGGCGCCGGTCGAGCATCCGCGCCATGACGGGCGCGAGCACGCCACCGGCGTCGGACACCCGCGGCGGTACCGGGGCGGCATCCCACGCCGCGGCCTCGCCCAGCCCGACGACGCCGGCGAACGCCGCCCAGGCCGCGGTCGGGAAGGCCACATTGATGATCGTCAGCGGATCCGGTGCCGGATCCGCCCGCAGGACGTGCCGGTCGTGCGGGCGCACGAGCACGAGATCACCGGGTCCGACGGGGTGCGCGACGTCGTGGACGTGGTGCAGCCCGTGGCCCGCGGTCACGTAGAAGAGCTCGTGGAAGTCGGCGTGGTCGTGGACGAGCCCCGGCGGTCCCGACGGCGGGATCGGGACCAGCGCGACGTGGCAGGACGCAGCGCCCGCCACCTCGGACCAACGCAGCGTGGTCGACGTCATGCACGAAAAGTACAACTTCTCGTGCGGCGATTGCTTTCCCTGCCGGTCCGACGCGTGAAGAGTGTCATTTCGTTCCAGCAGTAAGGGGCCGGCAGCACAGGGGGAGGAGCCCGTCGATGGCCACGATCAGTGACCCGACCACCATCGCGCAGCGCTACGACGAGGACGGGTTCGTCGTCTTCCGCGGCGTCCTCGACGCCGACCTGGTCGCCGAGGCCGGACAGCACGTCGAGTGGCTGCACCAGCGCTACCCCGACCGCCGTGGTGAGGAGCTGTCGCACGAGCTCGTCGCGCGGGACCCGTTCTGGGTCCGGCTGGTCTCCGACGACCGGCTGCTCGACGTCGCGCAGCAGTTCGTCGGCCCCGACATCGCGCTGTTCGCGTCGCACTACATCTCCAAGCCGGCGTTCAGCGGCCAGCCCGTGCTCTGGCACCAGGACGCCGCGTTCTGGCCGCTGGAACCGATGCACGTGGTGACGCTCTGGCTCTCCGTCGATCGCTCCACCACCGCGAACGGTTGCCTGCGCGTCGTGCCCGGCTCGCACCGCGGTGCGGTGGCTGCCGTGCGTGACCGATCGGACATCGACAACGTGCTCGGCGCGGAGATCGCGGTCGACGTCGACGAGTCGGCCGCGGTGGACCTGGAGCTCGAACCGGGGGACGTCGAGGTCCACCACCCCAACATCGTCCACGGCTCGAACGCGAACACCTCGCCGCACCGGCGCTGCGGGCTCACCATCCGCTACATCCCGACGTCGACCCGGATCACCGGCGACGAGCAGCCGTTCGCGTCGGCACTGCTGCTGCGCGGCGAGCCGGGCGTGAACACCTACCAGCCGCGCCCGACCTACCGTCCCGGCGCAGACTTCCCGTTCCGCGGCGCCGGCGCCTGAACGACGAGCCCCACCACGCCCGACCTCGGAGGACCAATGACGCGACTCTCCAGAGCCCTCGCCGCCGCCGCGATCGCCGCGGTGACCATCACGGCGTGCGCGCCGCCGGGCAGCGACGCCGGTGCTCCTCCCGCGGAGCAGTCGGCGCCGATCACCGCCCCGGTGACGAAGGAGCAGGTCGCCGCGCTGGGTCAGGTCGAGCTGCGGATCCTCGCCGACGCCGGCGAGGAGCAGACGCTCGCGAAGCTGATCCCGGCGTTCCAGGCCGCCTACCCGAACGTGACGGTGCGCGCGGACGTCCGCAGCTACGACGACATCGTCCGCACCGAGGTCAACACCATGGCCGGGGACTCCCCGCCCGACCTCGCGATGGGAGCGCAGGGCTACGCCGTCGACGGCGCACTGGTGCAGGCCGGGCTGGTGCGTCCGCTCGACGACGTCGCCCAGGCCTACGGCTGGACGCAGCGGTTCGGCGAGTCCGCCTTGGCCGAGCTGCGCTGGAGCGACGACGGGCGCAGCTTCGGTTCGGGCAAGCTCTACGGGGTCTCACCCGTCGTCTCGATGGTGGGCGTGTACTACAACCGCGCCATGCTGCAGCGGCTCGGGCTGGGCGTGCCGGGCACGCCCGCGGAGTTCGAGGCGGCGCTGGAGAAGGCCGCGGGCGCGGGGATCCAGCCGATCGTGCTGGGCAACGCCAACCGGGCTCCCGGCCTCCACGCGTTCGGGCTCGTGCAGGACGCGCAGACACCGCCCCAGCAGGTCCGCGACTGGATCGCCGGCTCGCCGCAGGCCTCGTTCGACAACCCCAGCACGTCACGCGCCGCCACCACGCTCGCGGAGTGGGCGCGCAAGGGCTGGATCGGGACGGGCGTCAACGGCGTCTCCGAGGACGATGGCGTCGCCCGCTTCGCCGGCGGCGACGGGCTGTTCCTGCTCGGCGGCACCTGGGTCATGCCGGGCCTTGAGGGGGCGCCCGGCCAGCAGTTCGGGTTCTTCGCGATGCCGCCCGGCGACAACGGCGGCGTGCACGCGGCACCCGGCTCGCTCGGCATGGGCTGGCACGTCTCCACCCGCACGAAGGTGCTGCCCGCCGCCGTCGCGTTCGTCGCGATGCTGCACGCACCGGAGTTCACGCAGACGCTGGTGGACCTGGCCCGCGTGCCGGTCGCCCCCGGCGACAGCCGCGCGCCCAGCCCGCTCTCGGCCGAGGCCATCGCCGCCTCGGCGAGGATCGTGAAGGAGGGCGGCAACACCTACTCCTACGACTGGGCGACGCCGACGATGATGGACGCGATGGGTGGCGCCGTGCAGGGGCTGCTGGCCGGCACCGTCGCGCCGGCCGACTTCGGCCGGATCGTCCAGCAGGACTGGGCGGACTTCCAGGGCCGCCGGTGACCCTGCTCACGCGCAGCGGGACCCGGACGTCATCGAGTCCGCCGCCACCGTCCGCGTCCCGGCGAGGGTGGTGGCGGCGCTGGGAGTGGTCGGGCCTGCTGTTCCTCGCCCCCGGCTTCGCGGTGTACGCCGTCTTCACGCTGCAGCCCATCGGGCAGACGGTGTGGACGTCGTTCTTCGACTGGGACGGGCTGACCCGGGCCCGGTGGGTGGGCGCCGGCAACTACGTCGACGTCCTCACCGACCCGCTGGTGTGGGCGGCGCTGCAGCACGCACTGGCCTTCGTGGTGTTCTACGCGCTGCTGCCCACGACCGTCGGGCTGGTGCTGGCCGGGCTGATGTCGCGCATCCGCCTCCGCGGCCTGACCGCGTGGCGGACGCTGCTGTTCGTGCCGCAGGTCCTGTCCTCGGTCGTCGTCGCCGTCGCGTGGCGGTGGATCTACGACGACACCGGCCCGCTCAACGCGGCCCTGCGCGCGATCGGTCTCGGCGGACTCGCCCGGGCGTGGCTGGGCGACTTCGACACGGCGCTGCCCGCCGTCGGGCTCATCGGCACCTGGGTCCAGTTCGGGCTGTGCCTCATGCTGTTCCTGGCCGGTGCCCAGCGCATCGCCCCCGAGCTGTACGAGGCCGCCCGGATCGACGGCGCCGGCGCGATCCGGGAGTTCTTCGTCGTGACGCTGCCCGGACTGCGCAACGAGGTCCGCGTCGCGCTGGTGCTGACGGTGATCTTCGCGCTGCGCAACTTCGACATCGTCTGGAACACGACCTCCGGCGGGCCAGGCGCCTCGACCACCGTGCCGAGCGTCTACGTCTACCAGGGCGCCTTCGTCACGCGCGAGGTCGGCCGCGCGGCCACCGTCGCCGTCCTGCTGACGGTGCTGATCCTCGGCGTCGCCGCGCTGATCATGCGGCTGTTGCGCGAACGGAGGGGCTGATGACCGTGCCCATTCGCCGGCCGCGGCCCGACGTGGCGGTCAGCTACGGGGTGCTCGTGATCGGCTCGCTCGTGGCGCTCTACCCGTTCGTCTCGATCCTGCTGCTGGCACTGGGCCGGCCGGGCGCGCGGACCACCGGATTCACGCTGCCCGACGGCCTGCACCTGGGCAACTTCGTCTCGGCGTGGGAACGCGGCGGGTTCGACCGGGCGTTGCTGTCCAGCCTGGTCGTCTCCCTGACCGTCGTGGTCTGCGCAGTGGTCTTCTCCGTGCTCGCCGGCTACGCCCTCGCGATCATGAAGACGCCGCTGGCCGGCCTGTTCGGCGGCCTGCTCCTGCTGGGCATCGCGGTGCCGTACGAGGCGACGGTGATCCCGCTCTACCACCTCATGCGCGGCTACGGCCTGCTCGGCGACCTGCCGGCGGTGATCCTGCCGCAGATCGGGTTCTCGGTCGCGCTGGGCACCGTGTGGATGCGCTCCTACCTGCGCACCACGCCCACCACGCTGCGCGAGGCTGCGGTGCTCGACGGCGCCTCGCACTGGCAGACCCTGCGACTGGTCGTGGTGCCGGTGGCTGCGCCCGCCATCGGCACCCTGGCCGCTCTGCTGTTCCTGTACACGTGGAACGAGTTCCTGCTCGGCCTGGTGCTGCTGGCCGACAACACCGACGCACGCACCGCACCCGTCGCCCTGTCGTACTTCGCGGGGAACCGACGCAACTCCGATCCCGGTGTCACCGCGGCCGCAGCCGTCCTCGTCGCGCTCCCGGTGCTCCTCGCCTACCTGGCGGCACAACGCCGCTTCACCGCCGGGCTGCTCGCCGGAGGATCGAAGGAATGAGCCGAGCCTCGATCGAGACCCGCGCAGATCACGTCGTTCGCCTGCTGCAGATCGATCCGGTTGGCGCCGTCACTCCCGATGCGCCGGCCACCAGTGCGCCTCGTGGGGATCGCCGGCGTTCCAGTCCCAGCTGGTGATCGTCGTGCGCATCAGGCGGGCGGCGGGTGCCAGATGGCTGTCGGCTCCCCAGTGCAGGGTGACCCTGCGGCGGCAGTCGGGGTCGTCGACGGCGATCCAGGTGAGCGGAGCTTGCGTGGTGCCGCGGCGCGCGAACGCGGGGACGAGACCGATGCCGAGTCCCGCGCCGATCAGGGACGCGATGGCGCTGTGCTCGTCGACCTCGCAGACGATCTTCGGCGTGAGCTCTCGTGCGGCGAAGAGCCGGTCGAGCATGCGGCGTCCCCAGTGTCCCTTGCGGGGTGCGACGAAGGGCTGGTCGGCGAGCTCGGCGATGCTCACCGAGGTGCGGCCGGAGAACGGGTGAGTGAGCGGCACACCGACCCCGACGGCCTCCTCGAACAGCTGGACCGACTCCAGGCCGTCCGTGCGGATCGGCTGCGAGGTGACGCAGAGGTCGACGTCCTGAGCTCGCAGGCGGGGGGCCATGTCCTCGGCCGGTGACCAGTGGAGCTCGACCTCGACCGCGGGATGGGCACGCTTGTAGGCCGCCAGCGGGCCGGTGAGGGTGAGGAAGGTCTCCGACGCCAGTCGCACGACGCCCAGTTCCCCGCTGGCGGCCTCGTCGACGGCGCGTCGGCCCGCCTCGAGCTCGCCGAGGGAACGCTCGACGTGATCGCGGAAGAGCCTCCCGGCATCGTTGAGCCGGAGCCGGCCGCTGCGGTCGAACAGCGGTGCGCCCAGTTCGCTCTCCAGCCGGGCGATCGTGCGGCTCAGCGACGGCTGGGCGACGTGCAGCTCCTCGGCTGCCCGGCTCAGGTGCTCCAGTCGCGCCACCACCAGGAACTGCTTGAGCCCGTTCAGCTCCACCATGCCTCCCAGGACATAACGCCATAGCGATATAGATCTTAGACAGGATGTCGTCTGAAGCATAACTTCGAGGCGTTCACCTGAAGATCAGAGCGAGGAGGATCCCCGTGGCGCTCAGCATTCCGGGATCCGCTGCAGTGCATCGGACGACGCCGACCGGGTGGGTGTTCCGAGCCGTCGTCAGCGCGCACGTGGTCGCAATCGCGGGCCAGCCGGTGTTCGCCGGGGTCTATCTGACCGGCGACTTCGACGGCCTGCGCTGGCACGCGGTCGGCGCCGACGTGCTCACTTCCATCGGCTACCTGCAGCTGCTCGTGGCTGTCGCGGTATGGGTGCGGCTGCGTCGGGCGTGGCCGTTCCTGGCCACGACGGCCGTGGTCGCAGCCGAGACGGTGCAGTACTTCGCCGGATTGGACGGCGCGCTGTGGCTGCACATCCCGTTGGGCGTGATCACCGTCGCCGCGGTCGTCCTGCAGTTCACCGCCGCCTGGCGCCATCCCCTCCTGCCGGCGGAGACACGCCATGCGTGAGCACGATCCGGGCCGCCCGGTGAGCCGACGGCGGGTGCTGGGCATCGGGGCGGCCCTCGGGCTGATGGCGGTCACCGGCCTGTCGACCTCGGCCGCACTGGCGCGCCGACCGTCGCTCACCGGTGCCGAGTTGCGCAGCGCCGTGCCGCTGCCCCCGCCCTTCCAGGTGCCGCTGCCGATCCCCTCGGCGCTGAAGCCGATCAGCACCTCCGACGGGGTCGACCGTTACGAGATCACCCAGCGCGAGGCGGTCGCAGAGATCCTGCCCGGAGTCAGGACGCCGCTGTGGACCTACGAGGGCACCTTCCCGGGGCCGACGATCGAGTCGCACCGCGGCCGGCCGATCACCGTGACGCATCGCAACGAACTGCCCGTGCCGACCGTCGTGCACCTGCACGGCGGACGGACTCCCGCGGCCTCCGACGGCTACCCGACCGACCTCGTCCTGCCCGCGCACTGGCCGGACCCCGCCGAGTCGATGCACGGCATGCACGGCATGCACGAGATGGACGATCCGCGGGCGATGGTGACCAGGCTGACGCGGGACTACACGTTCCCGATGGACCAGCGTCCGACGCTGCTCTGGTACCACGACCACCGAATGGACTTCACCGCCCCCGCGATCTGGCGCGGGCTCGCCGGGCTGCACATCGTCCGCGACGACGCCGAGGACGGACTCGGCCTGCCCGCGGGGCCACGGGAACTGCCGCTCATGATCACCGACCGCTCTTTCGCCGCCGACGGCAGCCTCGCCTACCCGGCGCTCGACCCCACCCTGCGGGATCAGCCGGGCGTGCAGGAGCCCTACCTCGCCGGTGTTCTCGGCGACGTGATCCTGGTCAACGGCGCCCCCTGGCCCGTCCACGAGGTGGACGCGGCCCGCTACCGGCTGCGCGTGCTCAACGCGTCCAACGCCCGGCACTACGAGCTCGAAGCGGTCACCGACGACGGGGAACCACTCGATCTCGTGCAGGTCGGCGCCGACCAGGGTTTGCTCGCCGCGCCGGTCACCCACGGACTCCTGCCGATCGCGCCCGCCGAACGCTACGACGTGATCATCGACTTCTCCCGGGTCCCGGTCGGCGGCCGCGTCAGGCTGGTCAACCGGCTCGGCTCGGGCCCCACCCGTGAGGTGATGGCCTTCCGCGTCGCGCGCCGCGGCACCGACGACAGCCGCATCCCCGGCACGCTGTCGACCGATCTGCCGATCTGGCAACGATCGGACGCTGTCAGGGTGCGCGACATCGCCTTCCGCGTCGGGCAGATGCGCGGCGGCCACGGATGGCTGATCGGCGGGCTTCCGTTCGACCCGTCGCGCTCCGATGTCACCGTCGGCCTCGGCGACATCGAGGTGTGGCGCCTGATCGCCGACGTCCACCACCCCGTCCACCTGCACCTGGCCGGCTTCCGGGTGCTCTCCCGCAGCGGCCGACCGCCGCTGCCGCACGACGCCGGGCTCAAGGACACCGTCTCGCTACGACCCGGCGAAGCGGTCGAGATCATCACCCGCTTCGACGGCTACCGCGGCCGGTACCTCTTCCACTGCCACAACGCCGAACACGAGGACATGGGCATGATGGCCAATCTCGAGATCGTCTGAATCGTGCCCCGAGAACACCCATGAGAGGGAAGGTCGAGACAGCTGTGCCTACGCAACGCGAGGTTGACGAAGCCGAGATCCGCCAGCTGGTCGACAAGATCGTCGAAGGGCTCCGGAGCAAGGATCTCGAGGGTCTGAAGCGGCTCTACGCAGAGGACATCGTTTCCTTCGACATCGAGCCGCCGCTCCAGCACGTGGGGATCGAGGCGAAGCTCGCGAACTGGGCACCCGTGTTCACGTTCTTCGAGACCGTGTCCTACGAGGTTCGCGACCTGACGCTCACCGTTGGCGACGACGTGGCGTTCGGGCACGCCTTCGGTCGCCTCAGCGGGACGCTCAAGAACGGGACCGCGACGAGCGGTATGTGGGTCAGGGTCACGTACTGCCTCCAGAAGATCGACGGCACGTGGTTGATCGTGCACGACCAGGTCTCGGTGCCGCTCGACATCACCAGCGGTAGAGGCGTCGTCGACCTCGAGCCGTGACCCCGCCCTCCGCGGCAGCTCCACCGCCGTCGCGATGATTTCCGACCCACTCGCCGGTATGTACTGCCGAGTCCGCCGGAAACGCCAGGCGGACCGGTCACGAGGGAGCACCCGATGTCAGACAGCCGCGCACAGGACGAGTCCGCGATCCAGGCCGTTCTGGCGGATTCCTACAAGGCGTGGGAGGCCGGCGACGCCGACGGCATGGTCGCCGACTACACCGCGGACGCGACCGCGATCATGCCCGGCTCGCTCCGCGACGGCCGGCACGTGATCCGCGAGTCCATGGCCTTCGCCTTCGCGGGGCCGCTGAAGGGCAGCTCGACGTACAACAGGCAGCTCAGCCTCCGGTTCGTCGGCAGCGACGCCGCGGTCGTGGTCAGCGAGTCCGGCATCCTGTTTCCCGGCGAAACCGAGGTCCCGGACGCGGCTAGGGTCAACGCGACGTGGGTGTTCGAGAAGCAGGACGGGCAGTGGCTGATCGCCGCTTATCACAACAGCCCGGCGCTGGCACCTGGGCAGTGAAGGATCGTGGGTGTGGCAACGAAGGCGGACGGCTTCGATCGGCTGGTCGAACCGTTCCGGACGGAGCTGCTGGCCTACTGCTACCGGATGCTCGGCTCGGCGCACGACGCGGAGGACCTGGTCCAGGACACGTACCTGCGGGCGTGGCGGGCACAGGCGCAGTACGACGAGACGCGCGCCTCGCTGCGCACCTGGCTCTACCGGATCGCGACGAACGTGTGCCTGACCGCCTTGGAGGTCCGTGGCCGCCGCCCGCTGCCGTCCGGTCTGGTGACCGCTTCGGACCCGCTCGATCCGTTCGTACCGGGGGAGCACGGCGCCTGGTTGCAGCCTCTGCCGGACTCGTTGCTCGACGGGGGCGACCCGGCCAGGGCCGTGATCGACCGGAGCAGCCTGCGCCTGGCGTTCGCCGCCGCGCTGCAGCACCTGTCGGCGCGGCAGCGGGGTGCGCTGATCCTGCGTGACGTGCTGAGGTTCTCCGCGTCCGAGGCCGCGGAGATCCTCGGCACGACGGTGGTGTCGGTGAACAGTTCACTGCAGCGCGCGCGTACCCGGGTGAAGGAGGTCGGGATCCGGCCGGACGGGCTCAGCGAGCCGTCCGCGGCCGAGCAGCACGCCTGGGTCGAGCGCTACATGACGGCGTTCGAGCAGGCCGACGTCGAGGGACTCAAGCGGCTGCTCACCGAGGACGTGATCATGGAGATGCCGCCGATGCTGAACTGGTTCCCCGGGCGCGACAACTACGGCCGGTTCATGGAGTGGGTCTTCGAGGTGGCCGGAACGGACTGGCACCTGACGGCGGTCGCGGGCAACGGCCAGCCCGGCTTCGCCGCCTATCGGCACGTCGGTGCGGAGTACGAGCTGCACACGCTCCAGATCTTCACCGTCACCACCGAAGGCATCAGCAGGAACTCCGTGTTCCAGGATCCCGAGGTCTTCGCCTCCTTCGGCCTGGCGAGCCGACTCGACGCACAAGGACCCGCCTACAGCGGGTCTCGTGTCCCGGACGTCTGAAACGCTCCACTCGTCCACGTCGCCGGCTTCCTGGCGACCTGATCGTTGCGCGAGACGGCCTCGCTCAGACCGGCGTGCCGACCGTGGCGGTGTAGGCGTCGAGGATCTGCTCGCCGCTGCAGAAGCGTGCCTCGGGGTGCGAGCGGATGTGCTCCAGCGCCTGGTCCAGGTACTTCAGCCGGTGCGGCGCACCCATGATGTAGGGGTGCACGACCAGCGCCATCACGCGGCCGGAGCCGTCGGCGCGGGCGTCGTCGACCAGCTGGTCGAACTGGTCGACGGCGCGCTGCCGGTACTCGTCGGCGGCGTGGTGCTGGATCAGCATCATCGCCACGTCGTTGCACTCCTGCGTGTAGGGCACGTTGACGATCGGCCGGGTGCGGGTGCGCAGCACGGTGGGCTGGTCGTCGAGCACCCAGTCGCAGACGTACTCGTAGCCCTCCTCGACGAGCAGGTCGGGCGTCTCCCACGTCTCGGTGAGGCCGGGGCCGAGCCAGCCGCGCGGGCGGCGCCCGGTGGCGGCCTCGATCGCGTCGGCGGTGCGCCGGATGTCGACGCGCTCGTCGTCGACCTTCTGCATGTTCTTCTGCGTGAACCCGTGCCCGATGAACTCCCACGCCCGCGCGTTCGCCGCCTCGGCGATCTGCGGGTACGCCGCGATCGCCGATCCGTTGACGGCGAGCGCGACCGGGATCCGGTGGCGGTCGAGCACCCGCAGCATCCGCCAGAACCCGACCCGGTTGCCGTACTCGTGCCACGCCCAGTTCGGCACGTCCGGCGACGGGACGCCACCGGCGGGCGGGGTGAGGACGGTGCGCGGCATCGGTTCGGTGTCCGACCACTCCTCCACGTTGACGATCACCCAGACGGAGACCGCGGCCCCGCCCTGCAGCTGCAGGGGTGCCCGGCCCTCGATGGGGTCGTAGTCGATGCGCTCAGTGGGCAGCACGGTCGTTCCCTCCTGTGATGTCGACGGTCAGCGGTGCGAGCCCGTCCACGTCCACCCGGATCCGCTGGCCGGCCAGGACGGGCCCGACCCCGGCGGGGGTGCCGGTGTAGACGAGGTCGCCGGGCGCGAGCCGGTAGTCGGCGGACAGGTGGGCGAGGATCTCGGCGACGTCCCAGATCATCAGCGCGATGCCGGTCCGCTGCCGGACATCGCCGTCGACGGTCAGGCGCAGCTCGGCGGAACCGATGTCGCCGGCCGCCGCGCGCGGCGTGATCGGGCCGCACGGCGCCGACGCGTCGAACGACTTCCCCGCCTCCCACGAGACCTGCCGCTCGCGGCACTCGCGCTGCCGGTCGCGGCGGGTGAGGTCGATGCCCGCGGCGTAGCCGAACACGAGGTCGAGCGCGCGTTCCACGGGCACGTCGACACCCTCCGCACCGACCGCGACGACGAGCTCGCCCTCGAACTGGAAGTCGGCGGTGCGGGGCGGGTACGGCACCCGGGCGCCGTCGCCGACGACCGCGTCGGCGGGCTTCTGGAAGAAGAACGGGTCGTCCCGCTCGTCGCCCTCCTTCATCTCGCGCACGTGGTCGACGTAGTTGCGGCCCACGCAGTAGACCCGGCGCACCGGGAAGAGCTGCTCGGAGCCGACCACCGGCACCGTGGCGACGGGTGGTGCGAACAGCGTGGTCATGACGCCTCCGTTCGGGGTGTGGCGGCCGTGCTGAACTGCGCCGGCCGCAGGAAGAGCGAGAGCAGGGCGCCGACGAGGGAGAAGCCGGCGATCTGGACCAGGCCGGCGCCGTTCCAGCCGAGCAGGCCGACCATGCGGCTCAGCACGTACCCCGCGACGCCCGCCGCGACGTAGATGCAGGTGATGAACATGCCCGAGGCGTGCCCGGCGATCTCCAGGCGCACCGACTTGACCAGCAGGCCGGCCAGCGCCACGTACATGCCGCTGCTGGCGAACAGGCCGAACAGGAACGAGCACGCGGCGTGCCACCCGGGCGTCGGCGGGCCGAGGAACAGCGCGGCGGCCGCGGCGGCGGTCAGCACGTTGAACAGCCCGAGGCACAACCGCGGGTCGAGCCGGTCGCTGAGCCACCCGCCCAGTGGCGAGGCGAACGCGGCCAGGCCGGAGAGGCTGACGGCGAGGCCCGCCTGGCCGGGGGTGAAGCCGAGGTGCTCGCGCAGGAAGGTGGCGTAGAGGCCGATGTAGGCGAAGTCGACGAGCCCGAAGAGCACGGTGACCACCGCGAGCAGCATCGGGTTCCAGCTCAGCACCGATGACGCGCCGCCGACGTGGTGCACGCGCGCCGTGCCGGCGGTGCCGGCCTCGGTGAACCGCAGCGGCACGAGCAGGAGCACCGCCCCCGCGACGACCAGCCCGAACACGCCGAACACGATCATCGGTGAGCGCCAGGTGCCGTGCTCCACCAGCAACGCGGCCGCGACGAGCGGCCCGATCACCGATCCGGTCGCGAACGCCATGTTCACCGCGCCGATCGCCATGCCGCGGTGCCGGGGGAACGCGCCGGCCGCGACGGTGATGATCGCGGCGAGCTGCAGCGCCTCCCCGGCGCCGGAGAGCACCCGCCAGGCGAGCATGTCGGCGAAACCGACGCTCACCACCGTCAGCACGGTGGCGACGGAGAAGATCGTGGTGCCGGTGACGATCAGCGCCCGGCGACCGAAGCGGGCCAGCGCGATGCCCGCCGGGATCCCGGTGAGGCCCATCCCGAGCGCGAACATGGTCGCCTGCAGGCCGGACTGGTCGAGGCTGAACCCGTACTCGGCCCGGACGTCGGGCAGGAGCACCGGGAAGACCATCCGGTCCATCGCGTTCACCGAGTACGCGAGCAGCAGCAGCCCGAACATCGCGATCGCCGGCCGGGTGGCGACGCGTGCCGGGGTGGGGGCGTGGGTGGTCATGGATGCACCGCCTGTGTCGTCGTTGACGTGAGGGCCTGTCACTTCCGCGCTCCTGTCACTGCCATGCGCCTGCCGCGCGGGCCCGGGCGACCAGGGCGTCGCGGCGCGCTTCCGCACCGGCGACGGCCGAGATGGCCGAGGGCTGGGTCAGCCGCCGCCCGTCCACGAGCACCCGGCCGTCGGACAGGACGGTCGTGATGTCGGTGGCGCGGCCCTGCCGGACCAGCGCCTCCGCGGGATCGCCGGAGGGCAGCAGGTTGGACGCGCGCGCGTCGAGCAGGACGAGATCGGCGCGCTTGCCCGGGGTCAGCGATCCGGTGACCGCGGCGAGCCCGAGGTCGCGGGCGCCGTCGAGGGTCGCCATCTCCAGCAGCCGCCGCGGGCTCGGGGCCCGGGCGGGCCCGCACCGCGCGATCTCGACCGCCTCCACCGCGCGCAGGGTGCTGAACACGTCCGGGGCGGTCGGCATGGCGAGCGTGTCGGTGGAGAACGAGACCGGCACCCCCGCCTCCAGCAGTTCCGTGACCTGCGGGAAGCCCATCGTGCGCAGCTCGGTGATCGGGCTGAGCGACACGCTGGTGCCGGTCGCGGCCAGCGCGGCGACGTCGGCGCCGGAGGCATGCACCGCGTGCACGATCTGCACGTCCGCGCCGAGCAGCCCCTCGTCGCCGAGGCGGGTGAGCCCGCACGAGCGGCAGCCCTCCTCGCGCATGCAGCGGTCGCAGTGCATGGTGATCGGCATCCGCAGCTCGCGCGCGGCCGCCCACTCGGCGCGGTACACCGACGCCGGCGTCCGGTACGGGCCGCGGAGCGCCACGCCGACGTCGAGCAGCCCGCCGGTTCGCTCGGCCGGCCACCGCCCGACGAACGCGCGCAGGTCCGCGAGGTCCATCCGCTCATCGGCGCCGGTGGAGTCGCGGGGCCCGTAGGAGAACCGGCCGCGGATGCCGGCGTCGAGCTGCGCGCGGACGTTCGCGTCGGCGTCCTCGGGTGAGCGGACGTTGTGGTCCCAGTTGTGCACGGCGGTGATCCCGGCCGTCACGGCCTCGGCCAGCGCGAAGCGCGCCGCCCAGTAGAAGTCCTCGATGTCGTGGAAGGGGCCGAGACCGCGCTTCACCGAGAAGTAGTCGCGGCCCGGCGCGTCGGCGACGGTGCCCCGCAGCAGGCTGTTCCACAGGTGCCAGTGGGTGTCGACGAAGCCCGGGATCGCCAGCAGCCCGGTCCCGTCGATCACCCGCGCACCACGCGCGTCCACCGGCCCGGATCCGATCTCGGTGAGCACCCCGGACTCGATGCGCAGGGTGGCCCGGTCGAGGTCGCCGAGCTCGGGGTCCATCGTCACCGCCGCCACGTCGGTGATCAGCAGGTCTTCGCGGGCGGGCAGGTCCTGGTCAGGGAACATGCCGGCTCACCTCCAGTGCGACGGCGATGACGACACCCCACGCGGCGACCGTCCAGCGCAGCGCTGCGGCCGGGACCTTGCGGGCGAGGTGGACGCCGAGGCGCCCGCCGACCAGCCCGGTCCCGGCCAGCAGCGCGGCCGGACCCCACGCCACGGGGGTGAGGAACACGAACGCGATGGTCACGGCGACCCCCACGACCAGGGACAGCACGCCCTTGAGCGCGTTGAGCCGCTGCGTCGAGTCGTCGAGGAACAGCCCGAGCGCGGCGAGCACGACGATGCCGAGCCCGGCCATGAAGAACCCGCCGTAGAACGCGGCGATGCCCTGCGCGGCCAGCAGCGCCGGGCCGCCGGTCGCGCCGTCGCGGCGCCGGGCCAGCCAGGCGGCGAGCCACGGCTGCGCCGCGAGCAGCACGGCCGAGCCGAGCACGAGCCACGGCACGACCGCGCGGAACGCCTCGGCGCTCACCGCCAGCAGCGTCACCGCACCACCCACCGCGCCGAGCGCGCTCACCGCGCCCAGCCGCACGATGCGCCCGCGCTGGCCGACGAGCTCGGGCCGGTAGCCGAGCGAACCGCCGAGGTAGCCGGGGAGGGCGGCGACCGAGTTGGTCACGTTCGCCGTGATCGGCGGGATGCCCAGCGCCAGCAGCGCGGGGAACGACAGCATCGAGCCGCCGCCGGCGACGGCGTTCGCCGCGCCGGCCAGCAGCCCGGCCACGGCCAGCAGGCCGAGCTGTCCAGCGGTTCCGTCCATCACGTCGACGAATGTATGCAGTGCATGCAAACTCTGTCAACCGGTACTTCGCATGCACTGTATGCTCGGCCAGGTGGACCATTCGGCTTCCAGCGGCGCCCAGGCCGTGTACCTCGACCTGCGCAAGCGCTTCGCCGACGGCGGCTTCGCCCCGGCCGAGCGACTCACGGAGACGGCACTGGCCCAGGAGCTGGGAGTCAGCCGCACCCCGGTCCGCGAGGCGCTCGGCAGGCTCCTCGCCGACGGTCTGGTGGTCCCGTCCGCGCGCGGCGTCGCCGTCGCGGCGCTCAGCGGCGAGGAGATCACGCACATCTACCGGCTACGGGCTGCGCTGGAAGGTCTGGCGGCCGCGGAAGCCGCGCAGCGCCAGGCGGACGGCCTGATCGCGCCCGCCGAGCTGCGCGGCATCCGCGAGGCCGCCGACGAGGTCGAGCGCGCGATCGAGGGCGGTGACGCGAAGACCGCCGCGCAGGCGAACCTGGCCTTCCACCGCGGCATCGGCCGGGCGGCGGCCAACCCGTTCCTCAGCGACGCACTGCACCGCGTGTGGGACCGGATCGCCGTCGCGACCGTCTCGAACCTGTCCGATCGGGACTGGGCGACGGCGGTCGTCGCCGAGCACGAGACGATCTACCGCGCCATCGTCGACGGCGACGTCGACGCCGCGCGTCAGGCTGCCGAGCAGCACATCAGCGCCGCGGCGCTCGTCTACCGGGCCGCCCACCGCTGACGTCGCCGCCTCTCCTGGCGCCGCCGAGCCTGCTGCGTTTCGGCGTTGACGAGCTGTATCGGATGGTCCCTGCCGACTGGGTAGGTGGTACGAAGAATGCGCGATGTGGCGAGCGTGGATTTCGATACGTAGCTGATCTTGACAATGGTTGTGGCGCACGACGCATCTCTCCGCCGGCGCCGTCCTGGATCGGGTGTCGCGCTGGTTGAGTTCGCGGCATCCGCTGGTTTTTGCGCTGGAAGGTGGGACGGAGACGTCCGGTGTGGCGATTCGGGGCTGAGGATGTTCTTGCGGTCCCGGCACAGCGCGTGCCCGGCTGCAGCGTTCCTGCTCTGCGCCGGCGCAGGAGCGGTCGTCCTGATCGCCTCGCTCTTGGTCCGTGAGGCACCCACGAGGGAAGAGGCTGCCCTCCAGTCGTCATAGCGAGCCGTCATCAGCGGGTCACGGTCCTGCCGAATCGCTCTTGTGCGGCCCGCGCTTCCCGTATCGCGGCGGAGGTATCAGTGACCGCTGGTCGCGCTCCTCCGTAGTGCATCCGTTCTCGCCGGAACAACTTGTCGGGGGAGCGACGAGACGGTGGCGCTCCTGGAAGTCACGCGCTCGGCCGGCCGAGGAGGAATTACCATGAACGACGAGGAGCTCTCGAAGCAGCAACCGAAGGACATCGATGAGGCGCTCGCCTGCATGAAGCGGACGCTCGAAGAGTTCCTCGGCCGCCCGGGACGGGATAAGCGGGCGATCTTCGTGCACGTCTACTACGAGATGACGGTGGAGGTCTACAACGCGATCAACGGCAAGGGGGACTACGCCGGCAAGACGGTGTTCATGGACCCGGAATGGGTGCGCCGGCTCTCGGGCAAGTTCGCGACCCGCTACTTCCGGTCGCTCTGCGTCGACGGGCTTGAGCCGAACACCGTAGCTACGGCATGGAAGGTCGCCAACGCGACGGCGAAGGACTCGCGCTCCACGGTCGTGCTCAACGCGTTGCTGGGCATCAACGCCCACATCAACTACGACCTCGCGGGCGCCATCGCGGAGAACCTCGACCCGATGGAGTTGAAGGACCCGGCCGCCCTGCAGATGCGCAAGTTCGATCACGACCAGGTCAACAACCTGCTGGTTCGTTCTCTGGGCCGGATCCAGGACATCCTCGGGTCCTGTTACGACCCTGGGATCGCGGACGGCGACCGCTTGCTGGGCGGGTTGGACGAGCGCCTCTCCGAGGCGGGCCTGGGGTACTACCGGGAGCGGGTCTGGTGGGACGCCATCGCCTATGCCGCAGCGATGGCCGACGATCGAGCCGCGCTGCGGGACGCTGACTCGAGCGACCGCAGGGAGGATGTGGTCCGAGCGAAGTTGGAGTGGGAGTCGCACAAGATCGCGGACTACTTGCTGTCGCGACGCTGGCTGTGGCGGCTCGAGCGGGTACTCGGCCTACGCCGTGCTGTGCTGAGAAAACCCCGCTGGGACCAGATCGAGGTCCCGGGGCCCGAGGTCGCCCGCACCACGCTGCGCATCCCGACCAGTCTCCACCGCTGACATCGCGCCTGCCGACCGGTTTCAGTGCCGGCCGGCAGGCGGCCCCCTCGTGCGCTTCCTGGTGGACGATCAGGCGCGCCGTGAGGCCACGGCCCGGTCCCCGCCGTCGAAGCCGTCGACGCGGACGACCACGCCCGGACCGGGCGTCGCGATCTCGATGACCGTGGGTGCGGCGTCGGTGACCGGGGACGACGTCACCGGGCGTGCGCCGACATACACGTCGACGCTGGTCAGACCTCTGCTGGTGATCGTGAGCCGGGTGCGGCCGTTCGCGCTGTCGGCGCGTTCGAGCATCAGTCCGCGCCGCGTCTGCCCGAGCAGCAGCTTCGCCGCCGCCTCCATCAGGTCGACGTTGCCGACCAGCAGGTCCTGCCGGGTCAGGTGGTGCACGTCGTCGGGTACGACGCCGAGGTCCTCCACCGGCTGTCCGGCCCGATCCCCGACGCGCAGGCACCGTCGCAGTGCCACCCGCATCCGCGCGCCGGCGGGGAGTGCGGTGAGGGGGCCGCCCGGCCAGGCGTTCAGGAGATCCGTGTGTTCGAGGACGTTCGCGCCGCCCGCGCCGGTGTTGCCGGCGACCCCGAGCACCTTGCCGATCCCGTGGTCCTGGAAGCCGGCGCTGAAGATGTCGGTGGCGCTGTAGCAGAGGGCGTCGGTGACGAGCACGACCGGGCCCTGATAGACCTGGCCCACGCTGTTGACGGCGTCGGCGGGGTAGAGCGGCAGCGCCGAGGAGAACTGGGCCCCGGTCGAGACCGCCTCGTCCAGGGAGGCCTCCCATGCGCCGAAATCGGTCACGGCGCGACACAGGAGGTCGGTGTCGACCGTCGCGGCGAACTGCATCGGCTCGGGCGTGATCGTCATCGGGGTGAGGAGCTGCAGGAGGGCCTCGGCGGCGAACACGTATCCGCCACCGTTGCCCCGGACGTCGAGCACGAGTCCGTCCTGCGGCAGGTTCGTGAGCAGGCGCTCGACCTCGTCGAGGAAGGCCAGGATCTGCCCGTCCCTCATGTAGAACGTGTAGATCCGCAGGTGGGCGACCGGACCGGCCGACGTGTCCACGATGCGGGCCTTCAGCTCGGGACGCGTTGTCGGCACGACCCCGGCCTGGGCCTGCGCCCGGGTGGGCCGGGCCGCCCGGGCGGCTGCTCTGGCCACGTCGGTGAGCGCCTCAGGGGCGAACAGGTCGCGCTTGGCGTCCTGCACGAGATCGGTACGCAGATCGAGGCCGAGCAGGTGCTGTGGCGGCGCCACCACGGCAGCCGAGAGCGCCGACGTGCGGACCGCGGCCGTCGAGGGCGTGGTGACGTCCGGCATCGCGTCGACCACCTGCCAGGGCAGGCGAGTCTCGTGGACCGTGGTGCCGACCAGGTAGGTCAGCTGCACCCAGTCCTCGTCGGGCGCGAGCGCCAGCCGCACCGGCCGCAGTGTCATGCCCTCCACACCCCGCGCCCGCCGCGCCGCCGAGTTGCTGCCGGACTCGCGATCGGCGTTCCGGTCGACGGCCAGCGCCATCGGCATGCCGTTCCAGTGGGTGATCTCGGCCCCGACGACCAGGTTCGCGTCGCCGACGAGATGCTCGTACACCTTCGTCACCAACCAGCGCGGGCCGCCGTCATCGCACTCCTCGACGAGGATCCCGAGGAACGCGAAGCCCGCGTAGCTGGTCGGCAGGATGTAGTTGGTGTGCAGGTCACGGAGCTCGATGAAGATCGTCAGCAGCTCGGCGTGGAAGTCGCCCTCCGACATGTCCGCCACGCGGCGGCGCAGCAGCCGCAGCCGCTGCACGGGATCGTCGGCGTACATCGCGCGCTTGAGCGGCAGGTGCGCGTAGAGGCCGTCGAGCAGCAGTTCCGCCTGGTCGACCAGGAGGGTCCGGTCGGCGACGCTCAACGGTGCGGCGGCCGCGAGCTGCGCCCGGTAGTCCGGCATGGAGCGCACGTGGCCCAGCCCGTGGTCCGGGCCCAGGCCCACCTTCTTGATCTTCGGCACGGTGGGCTCCTCTGCTGCGTCGATGCTGGGGATCGCGTCCGGTGCTGCGGCGTCCACGAGATCGGCGGCGGCGCGCAGCAGGGCAGCGACTGGTGCGGACAACGTGACGGCTGGTACGGAACGTGGCCCGTCGAACGCTCCGTGGGCCATGGCCAGCTCCCCGGCCGTGGCGAGGAACGGGGTGACGCTCACCCGGCCGGTGACGCGGCGGGCGATGCTCCCCATCGTCGCCGGGTCGTCGTCGAACCCGCCGTGGCTGGTGGAGAGCGAACGCGCCTCGACCGGCGCGCCCGCGGCCGTCGTCGACCACACGACATTGGCGGCCGGACCGTTGAACAGGGCTGCGGTGGCCGGGTCGCCCCGCAGACTCTCCTCCAGCCCGAGGATCGGAGTGTGCAGCGCGTCCTCGAGGGCCGCGCGGATCAGGTAGAGCAGCGAGTGGTGGTAGAGCGTGAGCGGTCCGAGCGCGCAGGTGTCGCGCAGCTCCAGCTCGCGTCGCATCGTGTAGACCGTCAGCGCGTCGACGCCCGCGCCGACCGTGGGCGCCAGCGTGCGGGTGAAGGTGTCGACCCGGACCGCCGGTGCCAGCAACGACACGGTGGGGAACGACAGGCCCTGCGCGATCGCCGCGGGCACGAACTCGCTGTGGAACACAGCACCCGCGCTGTGCCCCGCAGCGTGCAGGGTCACCGCGCCTGGATGCGCCGCAACGAACCGGCCCAGGGCTGCCGCGACGTAGGCCGCCCCACCACCGGGGGCCGAGGCACGCTCGGCGCTGCGCTTCATCGACGACCAGACGCGGGCGCCGACCCCACCGACACGCAACGCTGCGACGATCGCGGCGTCCGCGGCATCGGCGAGGAACCCGGCCAGGTCTCCGGCCCCCAGGCGGCCGAGGAGCTGCTGGCGCAATGCGTCACCGATCCCGCTCTCCCACACGAAGAAGATCGGGTAGATGCCGTTGGTCAGGAGCCAGTCGACCTTGCGTGCGGCCGCGGCGATCCCGGCAGCCTCGTCCACGAGCCCACCGTGGGCCCACAGCAGCACCGGCGCGCCGGGCCCGTGCGCTGCGACGAAGGCGGGCAGATGCACGTCCATGATCGCGTCGACGTCCGCTGCGGACGTCGTGGCGGCACCCGTGGAGGAGAACAAGCCGTCGGTCAGGTTGACCAGATGCGGCCGGAGCCGGACGAGAACATCCGTCGACGAGGCAGCGGCCGCGACGGCGGGGGACAAGTCGACGTTGACCATGGGGCCTCCTCGGCCGGCGCGGCTGGTCCGCATGTGAAGGAGGCGTCAGGAGCGCGGTCTGATACCGCTCTCATCCGAACTCGATGAGCGTCAGCATCTGGACGTCCAGCGCGAGCCGGCGCGCAGGTCGGAAGCGCGAGTCGTCAGCCCACTGCGGTGCTCGCCAACACCGCGCGGACGTCATCGAGCAGGGCCCGCACCTCGGGCTCGGCGGGTGCGAGTTCGAAGGCGTGTCTGTGACAGGCGCGGCTCAGCCCGTCCCAGGCATGCCCGGCTCGGGCACCGGCGTCCTCGTCGAGCGCACGCAGGATGATCAGCCGAGAGCGCCCGTTCGCCTGCGGAAGCTGGTACCCGTGCGC
This sequence comes from uncultured Actinomycetota bacterium, assembly GCA_963727745.1. Lineage (GTDB taxonomy): Bacteria > Actinomycetota > Actinomycetes > Mycobacteriales > Pseudonocardiaceae > Pseudonocardia. Next base: position 8,888 of record CAVSHL010000006.1, on the reverse strand, counting down.
TTCCAGTGCCGCGGTGATCGCATGCTCCAGCGCGCACCGCGCCAGATGGGCCGCGGTGATCACACGCAGGTGGACGGGCACCGCGACCCGGCCGGACAGCACCTCCTCGGCCATGGCGATGTTCGCCGCCGCCGTCACCGCGCCCGTCGCACGGCGTCGACCAGCTCTGCGACGTCCTCGACGGCGTTGGCCGGCGGGCCGGTCAGCCCTGTGTGGGCATGCTTCCCACAGACCGTCATGGCCCGCTGCCGCGATGGCACCCGCGCCAGCCAGGCCTGCACGTCCTGGTCGGCGTCGGCGTGCAGGGCCAGTGCGAGCCGGGCGGGGTTGTTCCGCAGCACACCCCACCGTCGCTCCTGCTCGGCGCGGTCGATCCCGGCTGTCCACGCTCGGCGGTACCAGGCGTCGCGGGTGGCGGCCTCGAAGGCGGCCCGGCACAGTCTGGGCACGATCTGGCGCAACAAGTCCGAGGGCACCCCGGCGTCCTTGATCAATGCTCGGGCGTCGGCCAGATTGCGCGAGGCCGGGTCCTCTCCGGCGTCGACGTCGACGACCGAGCCGCCGCTGCGGCGCACTTCCATGATCGTCGCGTCGGGAACGAGGCGACGAACTGCTTCCGGCAGCCGGTCGTCGTGGGAGAACACGACGACCTGGCGCTCCTCGGCGACCCGGCGCAAGACGCGCACGAACCCGTCGATCTTGCTGGGGTCCATGGCCTGGATCGGGTCGTCGAGCACCACGAACCGGAACGGACTGTCGGACCGGGTCGCGCGGGGTAGGAACAGCGCGAGGGTGATGGCGTGCAGTTCCCCGGTGGAGAGCACGCTCATGCCGGAGGTCGCAGTGCCGTCAACCGTGGTCGCGAAGTCCACTGTTCGGATGTTGCCCCGACGGTTGGGCAGGTGGATGCCCGCGATGTCGACGTTGCTCTCCTGACGCAGCGTGTCCCAGATGGCCTGGGTCTGCGCGGCGAACGGGGCGAATCGCTCGTTGCGCAGCCGCTCGACGTTGGCCAGCAGCCAGGTGCGGGCCGCGGTGACCAGCGCGAGGCGCGGTGCCGCTGCGTCGGCGACGTCGGCGAGCACGAGGTACTTCGCGAGCTCCTCGGCCAGCGGTGTCCAGGCGTCCTGACGGCGGGCGAGCTCGGCGGCCGCCTCGTCCCGCAGTGCTGTGAGTGCTGCCGTCAGGTCGTCGGCCATCGCGTCGAGGTGGTGGGCGAACTCGTGATGCCCGACGTGCTGGATCTGTGCGTTCGTCACCGCTGCAACGGCCGGTGCCATCGCGGTCAGCTCGATCTCGGGGACCGGGTTGGGCATCCGCAACGCGCCGACGAGCCGCTCGGCGTCGCTGCGCCGCTCGCGGACCTGGCGGCGCTGCCGGCGGAACTCGTCGAGTCCGCCGCGCGCGGCGTGGTCGGCGATCATCGTGTGCCAGCGCGCGTCCAGCGTGCCCTTGCCGCACACGGGGCACTGCTGGTCGCCGTGGCGGTCGTGCAGCGCGAGTGCCTGCGCGCGCAGCTCGGCGCGGCGGTCCATGCGATCGAGGTCGTCGTCCTCCGGTGCTTGGCCGGCGGCAGCGCGTAGTCGCTCGGCCGCCGCGTGCCACAGCGCGGCGTCGGGCACCTCGGACTCCGCGAGCGAACGCAGTACGTCGAGTGGGCCGGTCGGCAGTTTTGCCGTGCCGATGGCCAATGCGCGCAGCCTCGACCGGTCCGGCCGCTGCTTCCGCAGCTGGGTGTGCGCCTCCGCGGCCCGCTGATCCGGCGACTCGGCGAGCACCTTCTTGAGAGGTGTCAGGGCGGTCCGCCGATCCCGGTCCGGGCCGGAGGCGTCGCGGTGGGCCGCGTCGAGGAGTTCCACGGCCTTCGAGAAACGGCCCAACCCGAGGATCTTCTCCAGGCTGTCGTAGAGCTGGGAGCGGGGCGCGGTCAGCAGCTTGCCGAGCTCCTCGTGCGGCAGCAGGGGCGAGCACAGATCCAGCGCACGCTCCCAGCCCAGCCCGGCGAGCCCCGGTTCGCGTTGCCGGGCGGGCCGCTGCACCCACACGCGCACGTCCTGGAACCTGGTTGTCGTCTCGGGCCAGTCCACGCCGATCTGCACCGGACCCGTCGCCGTCGAGATGCCGACGCGGATACCGCGGGGACGGTCGGCGTGGACGTTGGTCCAGTTCCCCGCCCACTCCGTCGCTCGGATCGCGCGGCGGCTGCTGTCACCGGTGAGGGCGACCTCCAGCGCCTCGGCGAAGGAGGACTTGCCGGATCCGTTCCGGCCCGCCACGACCGTCAGCCCAGGGACAGGGCTCAGCGACAGCGTGCGTTCGGGGCCGATTCCGCGGAACCCGGCCACCGTGATCCCGGTCAGGAAGGCCTCGACCGGCTCGATCGCCGGTCGGTCCGCGTTGGGTGCGCGGTCGGGTCCTGCGCCGCCGAGCTGGTCGCTGAACGCCTGCTCGCCCTCCAGAGCGGCCACCACCAGGTATGTTGCGTCCTCCGACAGGTCCGGGTCGGCGTCGGCCGCCGCCAGGATCGCGTCGACCAGTTGGGGATCGGTGTCGGCGGCCATCAGCCGACCTGCACTGCGCCGTAGAGGTCGCGGACGGCGCTGGGCGGCACCGTGGTGAACATCTTCTGGACGAAGTGCTCGAACGCGTGCGGGCTCAGGCGCTTGTGGCGCTCGAACTGAACGTCGGGATCCGATCGGGCCATGTCCCCCCTGCTTCCAACCGGACACGCTAGGTGGTGAGCCGCCACGGGGGACCGGTTCGTGTGGTGATCACCCGCTCGGAGCAGGACGTGTCGCTCGGATTCGGGATCGACGAGCGTTCAGGTGGGGATGGACAGGGCGTGGACGGCGCGGGAGTGCGCTTCGTCGGGGGTGAGCCTGCTGCCTGACTCGAGCTCCTCGGTGAAGGTCGGCAGGCCGAGGGTGGCGAGGGCGGTGGTGGTGGCGCGGTCCAGGTCGGCGCGCTCGGCGGGCGCCGTCGGCAGCCCCGCGGCGGTGCGGGCCGCGGCCGCTGCCCCCAGCACGGTCGCGGCCGCTGCGGGCGACCCGGCGGCGGCGAGGGCGGCGGCGAGCCCTTCTAGGGCCTGCGCGGTGTCCCGGGGAGCACCGATCTTCCGGGCGAGGTCGTAGGCCTCGTCGTGCAGGCGGAACGCCGTGTGCGGGTCACCGCGCAGCTCGGCGACGAAGCCGAGCTCGGTGAGCACCATCGGCAGGTGGACCGCGATGTCGGCGCAGCGCGGTGTGCTGTCGAGGACCGTGTCGAGGTGCCGCTGGGCCGCGGCGAGCCGTCCCTCCCTGCGGCTCGCGTAGCCGAGCACGATGCGCGCGAACGTCAGCCCGTCGTGGAAGCCCTGCTCGGTGGCGACCGCGAGCGCCCGCTCGCCGTGCGCTCTGGCCTGTGTGTGGTCGCCGGACTGCGTCGCGATCCAGCCGAGCCATGCCAGCCGGGACGAGACCTCGGGCCACAGGCCGAGCTCCTCGCACCAGCGCAGTCCCTCCCGGTGCAGCGCACCGGCCCGTTCGTGGTCGGCGCCGAGCTCAGCCAGCGCGCCCAGCCAGCACGTCGCCTGCAGCTGTCCCCAGCGGTCACCGGTCTCGCGGAACAGCTCGGCCGCCCGGCCGGCTTCGCGTTCCAGGGTGCGGAGGTCGCCGCGCACGTGTGCGAGTCGGGCGCGGCCCAGGCGCGCGGCGCCTTCCGTCCAGCGGTCCCCGCAGGCGCGGCCGGACGCCAGCGCCCGCTCGAACAGTTCGGTGGCACCGGGTAGATCGCTCGCCGTGCCGGTGTCGGCGAGGAACCACGTGGCACGGGCCCGTACGACGGGGTCGGTGATCGCGTCGAGGGCCGGCAGACCGGCCGCGAACGCGGCGGACGCTTCGGGATGGCCCAGCATGAGTGCGATACCGGCTCGCCAGACGACGGCGGTGGCGCGCAGTCCCGCGGGTGCCGGGCCGTCCAGCGCGAGCGCCCTGTCCAGTGCCCGCCGCGCCTCGTCGAGGCGCCCCCGCAGCACCCAGTACCAGCACAGCGCTGTGACCAGGCGTAGGGCGCCTTCCGATCCGCTCGCCGCGATCGCGGCTCGCAGGTTGGCCGTCTCGACGTCGAGCAGGGCGAGCCGGTGCGGCTGCTCCGCCCCGTGCAGGCCGGGAGCCGTCTCTTCGGTCAGTGCGAGGTAGTGGTCGGCGTGCCGGCGGCGCAGGACGTCGTGCTCGCCTGCGTCGTGCAGCTTGCCCAGGCTGTATTCGGCCACCGACTCCAGCAACCGGAAGCGCTGCCCGGCACCGGGGGTCATCTCGACGAGGGAGCGGTCCACGAGCCGGGCGAGCAGGTCCGGCACGTCGTCCGCCGGCAGATCGTCGTCGGCGCTGACGGCCGTGACGGCGTCCGCGGTGGAGCCGCCGATGTGCACGGCGAGGCGCCGCAGCAGGATCTGCTCGGGAGGCGTGAGCAGCTCCCAGCTCCAATCGATCATGGCCTGCAGCGTCTGGTGGCGCGGAGGGATGCCGCGGTGCCCGACTCCGAGCAGCCGGAACCTGTCGCCGAGCCGGGCGACGACGCCGTCCAACCCGAGGGTGCGCACGCGCGTGGCCGCCAGCTCCAGCGCCAGCGGGATCCCGTCCAACCGCCGGCACAGGACGGCGATCGGCGCCGCCGTGTCCACATCGAGCCGGAAGCCCGCGGCCGCGGCCGCGGCCCGCGCGACGAACAGCCGGGCTGCGCTGCTGTCCGCGACCTGCGCCGGGTCGTCAGCACCCGGCTCGGGCACGTCCAGCGGGGCGACGCTCCACACCACCTCGCCCGCCAGGGCGAGCGGTTCCCGGCTGGTGGCCAGCACCCGTAGACCCGGTGCCGCCCGCAGCAGCAGTTCGACGAGGTCGGCGACGTGCTCGATGACGTGTTCACAGTTGTCCATCACGAGCAGCAGCTGCTGTGGTCGCAGCACCTCGGCCAGCCGTTCGGCCGGAGGGGCCTGCTGCCCCGGGTGCGCCGTGACCCGGACGTTCAGCGCGGAGAGGGCGGCCTCGGCGAGCGACCCGAGCACGTCCGGATCGCCCGGCCGCGCGGCCGCGGCCAGCTCGACGAGCCACGCCCCGTCCTCGAAGCCGTCAGCGGCGGCCTCGGCAGTAGCCAACGCCAGCCTGGTCTTGCCGACCCCACCCGGCCCGATGAGGGTGACCAAGCGGTCGGCGCCGAGCAGCTTCCGCACGTCGATCACGGCGCTGTCCCTGCCGACGAGCTCCGTGCGCGCGGCGGGCAGGTTGCCCCTGCGTACGCCAATGGGCGGGGACGGGTCGAGCGCCGGGTCCCGGGTGAGGATCGCCTGGTGCAGGGCGGCCAGCTCCGGGCTCGGGTCCAGTCCCAGCTCGTCGGCGAGTCGGGTCTTCAGGTCGTGGTAGCTCGCCAGCGCTTCGGCCTGCCGACCCGCTCGGTGCAGGGCGCGCATCGCGCAACCGCGCAGCCGTTCCCGCAGCGGGTGCTCGGCCACCAGCGCGATGAGCTCGCCGGCGAGTTCGGCGGGCCGGCCGAGCTCGAGGCGCAGCTCGGCCGCGTACTCCTGGGCCACGAGCCGCTGGTCGGCGAGGTGAGCGACGAAGCCGGCGGCGAACGGGGCATCGGCGAAGTCGGCAAGGGCGGGGCCGCGCCAGAGTTCCAGCGCCTCGGCGAGCAGCGCTGCGGCTGCCCGCGGTTCGGCTCCGCGGGCCTGCGCGGTGAGCGTGGAGAACCGGCGCGCGTCGACCGCGTCCGGGACGGTGCGCAGCGCGTGGCCCGCGGGCCCCGATACCACGAGGTCGCGCCCACCCGGTTCGGCGTCCTCCAGGGCGCGGCGCAGCTGCGAGACCTTCGCCAGGAGCGTCGCGTGCGCGCTGGGCGGAGGTCGCTCGCCCCAGATGTCGTCGATCAGCCGGTCGGCCGGCACGGGACGGCCCCCGTGCACGAGCAGGTCGGCGAGCAGCGCGCGCACCTTCCGGCCGGGGATCGTGACGGGCTGTCCGGCGTCGGTCCACACGGCCACCGGACCGAGCACCCCGAAACGCACGCTCTACACCCTAGATCCGGTTCGTCCGCTTCCTGATCCCGGTTCCGCCGGACCGGACGACGACCGCAAGGAAACCGAAAGCCCGGCTGCCAGGCTGGGACCGGCCCAAGATCGGGCCGGCGTCGACCCCGATGAAGGTCGCCGTCCATCCGACAGGAGCTTCTTCATGATGAGGGCAACGCGTGTCGCGCTCGCCACGGTGACCACGCTCGCCGCAGTCGCAGGCTGTGGATCTGGTGCCGGCAGCAGCCCGGCGCCATCGCAGATCGACGCCGGCCCGGCCGACAGCTCGTACGCCTCGATCGGCGGTCTTCAGATGTACTACGAGGTCCACGGCCCGGAGACCGGTAGGCCACTGGTGCTCCTGCACGGCTCGCTGTCGGGGATCGCGCCCGACTTCGGTGCCCTCATCCCGGTGCTGGCCCGGGACCGGAGGGTGATCGCTGTCGAGCAGCAGGCGCACGGGCACACCGCCGACATCGACAGGCCGCTGCGCGTGGAGCAGATGGCGGCCGACACCGCCTCGCTGCTGCGGCAGCTCGGCGTGCAGCAGGCCGACGTCCTCGGCTTCAGCACCGGTGCGGCCGTCGCGCTCGACATGGGTCTGAAGGAGCCGGGCCTCGTGCACAAGCTCGTCCTCGCCTCGCCGATGTACGACCCCGCAGGGATGCACCCCGGCCTCATCGACGGGCTGGCCGCTCTTCAGCCGGAGATGCTGCACGGCACCCCGTACCACGAGTACTACAAGACAGCCGCGCCCCGACCCGACGACTTCGGGACGCTGGTCGAGAAGAACAAGGACCTGCAGCTGAACTACCCGAAGCACCCGGCGAGCACCGTCGGGTCGCTGGCTGCGCCGGTTCTCCTCGTGGTCGGGGACTCCGATGTGGTGCGGATCGACCACGTCTCGGAGTTCTTCCGGTTGCTCGGCGGGGCCGTCAACGGCGACATCGTCGGCCTCCCGAAGTCCCAGCTGGTCGTGCTGCCCGGCACGACCCACACCGGAGTGATGCAGCGGCCCGAGCTGCATTCGATGATCCCGGCCTTCCTCGATGCGCCGGCGACGGGGTAGCTGACAACGTCTGCGCTACGTTTCCGCTGTGCAGCCACGGTTCGTCGGCAGGGCGGCCGAGCTGGACGAGCTCGTCGGCCGGTTCGAGGGGGCACTCGCCGGCCGCACCGGGGTGGCGCTGATCGCGGGCGAACCGGGTATCGGGAAGACGCGCCTGGTCGCCGAGGCCTGCCGGATCGCCGGGGCCAGGGCCGTGCCCGCGCTCTGGGGCACCTGCACCGACGAGGAGGGCGCGCCGGCCTACTGGCCGTGGCGGCAGATCCTGCGGGCGTGGATCGCGGCGGGCCGGCCCGCGTCCGAGGGCATCGGCGACGTCGTCGGCGAGCTCGCCCGGATCGCGCCGGAGCTCGGCGCCCCTGGTCCCTCGGCCGGGCCCGGTCCTGAGCAGCGCTTCGCGACGTTCGACGCCGCGGCCACCTTCGTCGCGCGGGCGGCGACGCCGGGCGGGCTCGTGCTGGTGCTCGACGACGCCCAGTGGGCCGACCCCGCGTCGATGGCGTTGCTGGTTCATCTCGCCCGGCACGTCCGCGACGCGCGGTTCCTGCTCGCCGTCACCTACCGGCCCCGCGAGCTCGCCGCGGACGCGGTCCGGGCCGCGGCCGTCGCCGATCTGGCGCAGCTGCCCGGCACCGTCCGCATCGAGCTGCGCGGCCTCGACGAGCCCGCCGTCGAGGCGGCGCTGGCCGACCGGCTCGGCTCCCCGCCGTCCGCGGAGGTCGTCACCGCAGTGGTGCGGCGGACGCGGGGCAACCCGTTCTTCGTCGGTGAGCTGGGCCGGATGCTGGCCGATCCCGGCGCGACCGGCGAGGAGGTGCCCGGCGCCGTCCGCGACGTCGTGCGGCGCCGGCTCGACCGGTTGCCGCAGCGCTGCCGCTTCGCGCTCGACGCCGCGGCCGTGATCGGCCGCGAACTCGATCTCGTGCTGCTCGCCGGCGCGGTCGACGGCACCGCCGAGACGCTGCTCGACGACCTGACCCCGGCGCTGGACGACGGCGTCCTCGACCGCCCGCACGGCCGCACCGGCCTGCGGTTCAGCCATGATCTCGTCCGCGAGACGCTGCTGGTGGAGCTCGCCCCGGCGCAGCGGGCCCGGATCCACCACCGCGTGGCGACCCTGCTGGCGCCGGCCGCCGACGACCCGGACGTCACACCCGAGCTCGCCCACCACACGCTCTCCGCGTTGCCGCTCGGCGACCCGGCCGCAGCCGTCGGCTGGGCCCGGGCGGCCGCCGCGCAGGCCATGGCCCAGCTCGCCCACGAGGAGGCGGCCCGGCTGTACGCGCTCGCTGTCGACGCCGGCCGGACGGTCCTGGCTGCGGGCGAGCGGGCCGCGCTGCTCGTCGAGACGGCGCGGGCCCATGCGGCGGCCAACGACATCGCGACCGCGACCGCGCTGTGCACCGAAGCCGCCGACCTCGCCCGGTACGCCGGCGACCCGGAGCTGCTCGGCCGCGTCGCGCTGGTGATGCCGGGGATATCGGACACGGACTGGCTCGTGTCCTCGCGGCGGTGGTGCGAGGAAGCGCTGGCGGGCCTGGACGAGGGCGATACCCCGCTGCGGGCGATGCTGCTCGCCCAGATCTGCCACGCGATGATGCCCGGCCTCGACGAGGAGGGCCTGACCGCGGCGAGCGCGCGGTCGCTGGCGATGGCCGAGCGGCTCTTGGCCACCACGAAGCTGCTGGTCAGCGCGCTGCGGGCACGGCAGCTGGCCCGCTCGGGCGCCGACGGCAACGCGGAACGGCTGGTGCTGGGCGCGCGCATGGTCGGCACCGGCGA
>CAVSHL010000005.1:0-325217 GCA_963727745.1 uncultured Actinomycetota bacterium | reverse complement strand
CTGCGCGGCGACAGCAGGTCCCGCCGGACCGGCTCAGCAAAGCGCTCGCCATCATCGGTGGAGATCCGGCAGAGCGCACGCCCGTCGCGGTGTGACCACGCCGGCACGGGACCGTCGGCCACCCTCCAGTAGCCGGGCGGCTCGGCCCGCACTCCACGGCGGCAGACCGGGCAGCACAAGTCCTCCGGTCGCGCCCAACGGCGCGGTTCCGCCTTGGTGACGGCCGGCAGTACGGCCAGGCGTCGGATCCTCACGCGCGTCACGGTGTCCGGCAGGCGTGGCGGCGACGTGGTCGCTGGTCGACCACAGCTGAGTCACCGGGCGACCACGGGCCCGGCTCACTCTCGGTCCAGCTCGAGAGGGAGGTGGGCGCTGTGGCAGTTCCCAAGACGGGGCGCGCGACGTACCGGGCCGGTGGCCCGACCGTCGCCGGAGTCGGTGCCGGCGTGGGTGCGAGCACGGTCGCGACGGCTCTTGGCCTGGCCGATCGCGGCGTCTTCGTCGGTCGCCCCGTGGACGTTCTGGTCTGTCTGGCCACCGGGGACTCCCTGGTGAGAGCCGGGTACGCCGCGCAGCTCGTGACTGCATGGAGCGGTCGCCGGCCGGTGGTGGCGGTGACCGGCGCGGACCGCGCCGGGCCGACCCGGCCGGTCGCGGCGCGACTGCGGTTGCTGGAGCCGCACACCACCGCAGTGGTGGTGTTGCCGTTCGTGCGCCGATGGCGCGAGCTCGCCGCGCCGCCCGAGGAGATCCGCGATCTGTTGCGGCTGCCGTTGACCGACCAGCCACGCGGGGTCCGCCGCTACGCCACCGCTCTGACCGAGGTGCAGGCGGCTCTGGAGCTCCGCTCCCCGACCGCGGCCCGCCACGCCCCCTGGCGGGCCGCCCCAACGTTCACCAGCACCGCCGCCAAGCCCCTGTCCGCTGGGACCTCGCGGTGATCGCGCAGGTACCCAACCCGGAGCCGGCGCCACCTCCCGGACTCGGCGAGCTGGCGGGGCAGATGCTGGGCTGGCTGAAGTGGGGCGTCCTGGTGTGCGGGATCGTCGGGATCCTGATCTGCGCGATGATGTTGATCGTTGGGCGGCGCAACCGGTCCGCCACCGCCTACGAGGGACTCGTCGGGTCGGCCTGGGTGATCGGCGGTTTGGCGCTGGCGTCGGTGGCGGCGCTGCTGGTGGGGGCGTTCCAGCTGTGAACCGCCGCGACGCCCTCACCCTCCTCATCGCTGCCGGCCTGGTGACCGGCTGCGCAGGACCCGCTGACGATGCCGACCCGGTCGATGCCATGGAATTGATCGCCGTTCCGGGTGGCTGGGCCGCCACGTCGACACGACACGGCCCGTTCCGATTGCAGGACGGCTGCGCCTCGGGGTTCTCCCACGACGCAGCGGGCGCCGCTGCGGCAGCGACGCACATCGGCGCCCGTGTCACCCCGGCCGCCGGACCGGGCATCGCGCTGGCCACGCTGGCCACCCAGTGCTGGGGCGACCTGGTGACCGCGCGCCGGAGGCTGACCACCGGACTGCCACTCCCCGCGACACCGCCGCGACCGGAGCTGGCACCGACGGCCATCTGGTTTCGAGTGCTGGCCGGCGACCCGACGGCAGACCAGGTGGTGGTGTCGCTGTTGGCGGACACCGAACAGTCCCGGTCGGCCGGCGGGTTGGCGCGGGTAGATGCCGCGCTGCGCTGGTCGAACGAGGACTGGCAGTTGCGTGTACCGGCAGCCCGGCCGTCGGTGCACCGCAACAGCGACGGCTACCGGCTGCTCGCCGCGACGGGGGCGATGTCGTGATTCCCGCACAGCCACCGCCCGTCGAGTGCGGCACCTTCGACCTGCTCTGCCACACCGAACAGGCGGTCTCCTCGGCATGGGACCAGATGGTCACCGACATCGCCGACGGTGCCGCCGAGCTGGTGGTGACGATGACGACGTGGTGGGTGACCACCGACAGCATCGACCCCACCGATCCGGCCGTGCTCTCCGCTCAGAGCCTGACCCGCGACCTGGTTGCGATCATCCTGGTCGGGTCGGTGCTCGTGCAGGCGATGCGGCTGATCATCTCCCGTAAGGGCGAACCGGCGCTGCTGGTCGCCACCGGGCTGATCCGATACGCGATCACCTGCGGGCTGGGGCTGGTAGCGCTGCAGACGGCACTGCGCGCGGCGGACGCCTTGTCGGTCCAGTTCATCGGCGGCGCCACCGACAGCTTCGCCCTCTACATGCGCGACGCGCTGCACAATGATCCCGAACGCGGGTTCGTGCTGCTGCTCATCGCCGTCATCGCCGCCGTGCTTGCCGTCGTGCAGTGGGTGCTGATGGCCCTGCGGCAGGCCGGGCTGCTGGTCCTGGCCGCGATGCTGCCGCTGGCCGCTGCGGGCTCGTTGACCAAGTCGACCCGCGGCTGGCTCGACAAGATGATCGTGTGGTTGATCGCGATGGTCGCCTACAAGCCGGCAGCAGCGCTGATCTACGCCATCGGGTTCCAGTACCTGTCCTCCCCCGCCGCGAACAACGACGGCTCGATCGCCGCCCTCATGACCGGGATCGTCGTGCTCCTGCTGGCCGTGGTCGCCATGCCGGTGCTGCTGAAGTTCTTCTCCTGGACCGGAGCCCAGATCGGGGGCGCCAGCGGCGGCGGCTCCGGATTCCTCGGCGCCGCCGGCGCGATCGCCATGACCCGCACGAGCAGCGGCCGCGGCGCGGTCGATCGCGCCGCGGACATCGACGCCACCGGCCCCGGCACCGCCCCTGCCTCCGGCTCAGGTTCCGCATCCGCCGCGCCGCCGGCCGGAGCCGCACAGACCGGGGCACGGGGCGGCGCCGCGTCGATGCTCGGAACCGCCGCAATCGTCGGCACGGCCGCCGCATCGGCTGCTCGTAAGGCTGGCGAAGGAATGACCGGGCCCGGCGGGAAGGACGAGTCGTGACCGTCGCGCCGAATGCCGGGCGACAACCGGTGCCGCGGCTGTACGGGAACTGGCGGGCCGAGCGAGGCTGGGGCCTCGGCAGTCTCTCCACCACCGCGACGGTGGTGGTGTTCCTCGCCGTCCTCGCACCGCTGCTGGCGATCTCCGCCGCTCCGCGAACCGCACTGCCCTCGACCGCGATATCGGTGGTGACGGTCGCCGCCATCGTGGTTCGCGTCGGGGGTGTCTCCCTGACCGATGTGGTGACCCGCAGACTTCGCTTCCACCGCGCCCGCGCAGCCGGCTGGACAGAGATGTCGGGCGGCGTGCTGACCGAGCACCCGTGCAGCGCCGACCTGCCCGGGGTGCTCGCACCGGTCCGGCCGCTCGAGGTCGATGACGGTCGTGGCGGCAGCCATGCGCTGCTGTGGAATCGGCGCAGCGGCACCCTGACCGCGGTCCTGCGCTGCTCCCCCATCGGACTCGACCTCGCCGACCCCGACACCACCGACACGTGGGTCGCGTCGTGGGGTGCGCTACTCGCCGACCTCGGCTACATGCCGCTGATCCGGCACATCGCCGTCACCGTCGACACCGCCCCCGCCGGCGGCACCACCGTGCGCGACCACATCGCGCGCCACCTCGACCACACCGCTCCCGCCCTGGCCCGCCGGGTACTCGGCGAACTCGCCGACCTCACCCCAGCCACCACAGCCGACATCGACACCCGCGTCACCGTCTGCCTCGACCCCAACCGCGCCACACCCAAGCCGAGCGATCTGCTCGCAGCCGCGGTCGAGGTCGGACGCCGGGTACCGGCCATCGAGAACCAACTCGGTTCCTGCGGAGTAGCCGTCCTCGGCCGCGCCGACACCCGCTGGCTCGCCGCACGCCTGCGCGCCGCGTTCGATCCCGATCGCCGCGCCGACACCGTCCACGACGGCCTGCAACTGGACTGGGCCGACGCCGGGCCCGCCGCAGCCACCGAGGACTGGGACACCTACTGCCACGACAGCGGCATCTCCGTCACCTGGGCACTGCGCGAAGCACCTCGGCAAGCCGTCGGACCCACCGTCCTCGCCCCGCTCCTCGCACCCGGCCCGTTCCCGCGCCGCGCAACCTGGCTCTACCAGCCCTACCCAGCCGAACAGGCCGCAGCCAAGGTCGAAGCCGAGGTCACCTCCGGACAGGTCCGCCGCGCCTGGGCCGAACGCACCCGCCGCGATGAGACCCAACGTGACCGCGACGACCGTGACCGCGCACTCCAATCCGCCCGCGAGGAAGCCCAAGGGGCCGGCGTCGGCCGCTTCACCCTCTACCTCACCACCACCGTCACCGACCCTGACCTCCTGCCCTCCGCGATCGCCGACGTCGACCAGCGCGCCGGCCAGGCCAAACTCCGCCTCCGACGATTGCGGGGCTCGCAGGCCGCCGGGTTCGCCGCCGCGCTCGGCGTCGGGATCGACCCGGCAGACCTGCTCACCCACCGCACCGGACGCAACCGATGAACGCCCACACGCACGACGAAGATCCGGTGCCCGGCGCCTGGGGGTGGGCCGTACCCGGCGGCGGCCGCGCCGCCCACGTCGAAGCCGGCAACGCATTCGCCGGCACCACCAGCCAGGTCTGCGGACTGTTCCCCTTCGCCGCCCCCTCCGGCTGCGACGTGCGCGGCGTCCCGATCGGGCGCCACCTGCTCACCGCCGAACCCGTCGGGCTCGACCCAGCCCACTGGCTCCGCACCGGGCTCGTCTCCAACACAGGCGTATGGGTCCAGGGCCAGCCCGGCATCGGGAAATCCTCGATCACCAAGCGCATGCTCTGCGGCCTGGTCGCGTTCGGCATGCGGGCAGTGATCCCCGGCGACGTCAAGGGCGAGTACACCCCACTGGTCACCGCGCTCGGCGGCGCCGTCTGGCACATCGGACGCGGCCTGCACGCCCTCAACCCGCTGGATGCCGGCCCCCTGCGCGCAGCTCTCCGGCAGGCAGGCGACACCGACAGGGTCCGCATCACCGAGACCCTGCGGGCGAGGCGGATCTCCCTGCTGGAAGCGCTGATCTCCATCGTGCGCCGCGACGAACCCGACGTCACCGAACGCCGGCTGCTCGGAGCCGCCCTGGACATCGCCGCTGCCGGCGCATCCGGCCGCGAGCCCGTCATCCCTGATGTGCTCGCCGTCCTCGCCAGCGGGTCGATCGAGCTCCGCGCCATCGCTGCCGCGGTCGACGACACCGACTACCACCGCAGCGCCCGTGCGTTGATCAATGCCCTCGGTCTGCTCTGCGACGGCGCCCTGCGCGGTATCTTCGATCGACCCTCCACAGCGCGGTTCGACATCGACACACCCGCGCTGTCCTTGGATATCTCCGCCCTCGACGACGACTCCGACGACGTAGTGGCAGCTGCGATGCTCTGCTCCTGGGCGTGGTCGGCCGCGATCGCCGACGCCGCCGCCTACGCCCAGCACCGACGCAACGTCGTCCAGGTCCAGGACGAGCTGTGGCGAGCCCTGCGTGTCGCCCCCGGCCTGGTCGAGCGCTCCGACCGAATCACCCGGCTGGGCCGCCACCGCGGCGTGGTGTCCTTTCAGGTCACCCACTCGCTGGACGACCTCGAAGCCCTGCCCAGCGAGGCCGACCGCGCCAAAGCCCGCGGACTCGCCTCCCGCAACGGTGTCCTCCTGCTCGGTGGGATGGCCGAACGGGAACTCGACGGGCTGCGTCGCATCACCTCCCTCTCCCAGGGCGAGGCCGCGCTGATCACGTCGTGGGCCGCGTCGCCGACCTGGCACGCCGGTCATCGCCACCCCGGACGCGGCAAGTACCTGATCAAGTCCGGCCAGCGGATCGGCCTGCCCGTCGCGCTCACTCTCACCGCCACCGAACAGCGGCTCTACGACACCGACCAGGCCTTCCGACGCCGATGACGATCCCGCGCCCACCCTCCCCGCCGCTGCTGCGCGACGCCGCCGCGCCCCTGGCGCTGCTCGCGGCGATGGCCGTCGTCGCCGTCCTCGTGCTTGATGCTTGGCTCGCCGCTGGGATCACCTCGGTGCTGACGACTGGGACGTGGACCGCGCCCCCGGCCACTCTCGCCACACTGTTCCGCCTGATCGGTGGAGGGCCGGCCGCAGTCAGCCCTTCTCCCGTCGTCTTCTCGGTGCTCTCCGCTCATCTGGTCGGCAGCCAGATCGCAACCGGTATCGGGATCGCCCTCATCCTGCGGCGACGGACGACGTCCGACCGGCGCGTGCTGCTGAGCCGACGCGACCTCGGTGACCTGGCTGGTGACGCCGCCCTCGCCCGTGCGCGCGGCCTGCGCCCCACCATCGAAGTCGGCCCTGACGGTCGCGGGCTCCGCTTGCTGTCGGTTGATGACCACGACGTGTGGATGTCGTGGGAGGACGTGGCCCTGGTCATCATGGGTCCACGGGCGAACAAGACCAGTGCCATTGCCGTACCGACGGTGCTCGCCGCTCCCGGCCTCGCGATCGCCACCAGCAACAAGGCAGATCTCTGGGCACTCACCACCGGCATGCGCCGCCGCGCCGGGCCCGTGTGGACCTTCGACCCACAGCGGATCGCCCATGCCACACAGACATGGTGGTGGAACCCCCTGCGCAGCATCGCCGACGCTGACCCCGCCGAACGGATCGAAGCCGCTCAACGGCTCGCCGGCCACTTCATCGGCACCATCGGCGGCGAACGCAAGGACCCGTTCTTCCACGCCGCCGGAGAGCAGCTACTCACCCTCACCCTGCTGGCTGCGGCGATCAGCGGCGGAACGGTCCGAGACGTCGTCGCTTGGCTGCAGCCTGGCTGCCGCGACGCCATCGCCGCCCTCGACCAGGCCGACGCGGAGGTCGAGGCCGCCGACCTCGAGGCCACTCTCGCTGGAGCCGACGTCACGACCAAGGGCATCTTCCAGACCGCCCGCACCGCAACGCGGGCACTCACCTCGGAGCGGCTGTTGCGCTGGATCACTCCGCCCGAGACCTGGCGCGACCCTCCTGATGGCCCGGCGCCGGCGGAACTCGACGTCTGGGATGTCCTCGCCGCCGCGAGCGGCGGGCGTCCCACCCTGCACCTGCTGTCCAAGGAAGGCGCCGGCGCTGCCGCGCCAGTCGTCACCGCGCTCGTCGACCGTGTGCTGGAGGTCGCCGAGTTGATCGCACAGGCATCCGGCGGCCGGCTGGACCCGCCGGTGGTCGCCGTGCTCGACGAGGCCGCCAACATCTGCCCGATCCGGTCGTTGCCGCAGCTCTACAGCCACTACGGCTCTCGCGGCATCCAGGTCCTCACCATGCTGCAGAGCTACCAACAGGGCGCCGGCGTATGGGGCGAGCAAGGCATGCACGCCCTGTGGTCGGCCGCCACCGTCAAACTCGTCGGCGCCGGCGTCGACGATCACGCGTTCCTACAGCGCCTCTCGGGACTGATCGGCGAGCACTACGTCGAACGCATCTCCACCAGCGTCGACCGCACCCGAGTTTCGCGGCAGTACGCCCACGCCCGCGAACCTGTCCTCACCGCCGCCGACCTGCGCGCGCTACCCCGCGACCAGGCTTTGCTGCTCACCACCGCCCGCCGCCCCGGCATCGGCCGGCTGCATCCCTGGTACCGCGAACGCGACCAGGTCCACATCAGCACCTACGCCGGATCCGCGCTCGCCCAGCTGCGCCGCAACGCAGCGATCGCGCTCGGCCCCGACAACCCCGTCAACCGCCCAAGGGAGATCACCGATGGACACGCCGGCTGACGACACCGATCGCGCCCTCTCCGAGCTGCGCGCCCGAATCGAGACGCTGGAGGCGTGGCGCGCCCACCAGTCCGACCTACTCGACGAACTCCTCAACGGCATGCCAGCCGTCGACGACTCGGCTGCTGAGGCCTCCGATCCCTCCGAACCCGACGAGGAAATCGACCTCGACGGGCTCATTATCTGGATGCACGCCACGATCACCTCGGTCATCGCCCGCCCGCTACGCGGCGACCTCATCTGGTGCCCGCTCTGGTACGAGCACCCCGAGGCCGTAATGCGGCTGGAAGCCCTTCGCCGCGCATGGACCGAGCTCGCACCAGAACCCGGCGCCTCGATGTCGATCTGGATCCGCGACCATCTCGACCCCTGCCTGCGCGAACTCATGTCCCCGCTCGGAACCTTCGCGGACTGCCACCACAGCAGCCGTCAACGCGGCACCGGCACTCACACTCCCCTGCCCACGCTGCCGACGCGGCTACCGAACTGATTCGACGATCACGTAACGGGAGGGCGGATGCCACGCTGGTTCGACCGGAAACGATGGCACTCACCATTCCGACAGCGTGAATTAACTCAGATCCAGACTTCTGATCCGTAATTGGGTGACGAGGACACGCACCAGCGGACGTCCAGCTGATAGTTCGTCCTACGCAGGGCCTTGCGCTACTGGCATCGACGCGCGGCAGTTAGTGGATCAAGATCGATACCCCTGAACCTGATGCGTCAGGACTCACCAACGCCACGGGGTTCCGATTGCCTCACCTGTTGATGCTGGGCGGAACCAACATCACGGCCACCATCAGGTGTTGCCAGCCGACCCGAGGTACCGACGCACGACCCTTTCCACCGCCGTGCCACGACCTTCAACTAACCATCTTGTGCGCCTCCAGCTGCCGGCGGGTGCCGCGGTCCTCCGCAGCGCCGCGCTCCCTCGCAAACGACCGGAGACGCCAACGAGCGGACGGTGGCACCGGCCAGCCGTCCGAGTCCGACGCTGCCGACAATCGAGTAGCCAACTACTCGTGTCGGCCCTCAGCGCGTGTCCCAAGCTGTGTCTTGATGAGTTTCCGATCACGCACACGTCTTCGGCGCGTGGTTATCTATCCATGTCAGATCAAGTATAAATGGGAGTTGTCAACCATGGCCGTCGGAATAACGTTTCCAACCTTTACTCAAACCGATCAGGCCGTCGGCTGGAGGTGGATACCGCCCTCAGGGGTGGGCGTCAGCGGGCGTGTGCTCTCAACGGCAACTGCACTTGCGCAAGGCAGTGTCGTGAACGTGACAACTCCGGGCTGTTTCGTTCCGCAAGGCATCGCAGTGCCTATTCCGTCGTTCACCATGGTCGTCAATAATGCCGCCCATCCCAACGCGTCGCATTACCGCGCCGCGTTTATCGACTTGCCTTAGGAAAGGCATATCATGATCCCGTCAGACTCGACACACCTCTTTGTCCTCTATGACGATGGAGGAAATATAACATCAATTGGAGACGTCAACATCACGGAGATTGAGGGTCTCGGTCAGTTGACCTGCACGGCCGAGGGGCGACATTTTGCACAGATTGAACTTACGGATGAGATTCGTAGCATGAGTTCGCATGACGAGGTCATGAGTCGATATATCATCAGCTACGAGCCTGGGCCGTCCAATATTTCTATCGCCTTGCGAGAAGGAATGTAATCACCGTGCAGTGAGGGGGACCAAGGCTGACTCCCGCGCCGACACGCTGCGCGGCTGCACGACCTTCAACCCACGGTCGGCGCACCCGCGCATAGTTGCCCAGTGGTGTCGCGCTGATCGCGCGGGGGTGATCTCATCGGGCCCAGTCGATGTCGGCGTAAATGGCTGCGTGATCCGACGCGGCGTGCACCTCGCTGGTGATGGTGTCGTACATCTCCCACTTGTTCCGGGTGCGGGGTCCGCGCCACACACCCTTGCGAAACACTCCACCGCCGACCGCCTTCGCGAATAGGGCAGGGGACAGCAGCACAAAGTCGATTTTCTCGGTTTCATTGCCGCCCTGGAAGGTGCCCTTGCGCGGGCCCCAGACGAAGTCGGGGTGCTCGCTGATGTCCCGCAGCGGGGTCTGGCCCAGCAGCGGCTTGAGCGCGTCGCTGTCTGGGTCATCGTTGAGGTCCCCGGTAACGGCGATGTTGTCCACACCCGCATCGCTGAGCTCCTGGTAGATCTGGGCGATCCGGGCAGCCTGCCGGGCCCGCTTCTTGGCACCGATCGGATCACCAGGACTGCCGTACCCCTTGGACTTGAGATGGTTGGCCAACACCACCAGTTCCTGCCCGCCCGGGGTAGCGATGTGGTACTCGGCGCAGTCGCGAGAGAAGATCTCGCCCTCTGCGTCGGTCTCATAGATGTGGGTACGGATGTTGGTGATGGTGTGCCCGTCGCGGGTCAACACCCCGACGTCGATGCCACGGTCGTCGTTGCCGTCGATCAGTAACACCTGCTCGTAGGGGCTCCACCCGATGCTGGGTAGCAAAGAGTCCGAAAACGCCGCCAGCAACTCCCGCGACTCTGCCTCCACCGCGCCCAACACCTGCGCACCCACGTCGCGCATCACCATCGCGGTGTGCTGCGAGGACAGCTCACTGACCGGTTCAGTGGTCAGCTCTACCCAGCCCACCCAGCTCGCTCGCCCGGACGCGACCACGATCGTCTCACCCGTCTGACGCCGAGTCAGGAACTTGCCCCGAATCTTCCGCAGCACCGCATATTTGCTCGCGTCCGATCGCAACAAGCCCAGTACCTCCAGCTGCTCAAGCAGCTCGGCTTTCGTCGCGTCGTCGTAGACCTCCAGTGCAATGAGCTGGTTGACCCGCGCATGTGCCGCCAGCACCGCCGGCGCCTGCTGGCTACCGTCGCGGCTCATCGCCCGCGGCCGGTCGAACATGTTCTCCACGTTGAACGACGCCAAACGAGTAATCGCCATCGTCACGCCTCCACCTCTCAGACCAACCGCGAGCACGCACGCCGCCCTACATAGGAAGACCAACAGGGTCAACGTGATACGCGCAGAAGACGGCGCAGTCTCGTCAGCGTGGGTAGAGCCGCGGAGTCGGACGTCGGGGATCGGACCGACAACCTACCGCTTACAAGGCTGCCTGTAGACGGCGAACGGGGCGTTTACCTGCGCGAACACTGACCGCGATCGCGCACTCGGCGGCGGACTTGCACCCGGAACGCAGAGGTTTCGCGCCACGATTGATGCCACGCGCGTGTCCTGCCCCGGTCCACGCGAGCCTGCCCGAACCTTAGTGGCCGTCGGCGGGCACCGGCACTGGACCGCGGCCAAGTCGGGCTACGGGCGCGGCCTCCTCGCGCGGAGGATCGCTGCATCCCTCTCGGTTATGGCGCGATCCACTTGCTTTCGCGTCCATATGGTGACGGTGGCCGTACTCCTCCTTACCGTACGGGCGAACCGACACTCGATCACGTGTCGGACGAGGGAGGCAGACCCGAGTGGACACGCTCAGGCATCGGCAGGAGCGAGCACGCCGCCAGCTCCCGGGCGATGACGGGCTCGGCGGAACGCTCCTGATCGGCGGCTCGTGGCAGCCTGCGACCGACGGAAGCACGTTCGCCGTTGAGAATCCGGCAAGCGAGGACACCTTGGCGGTCGTCGACGACGCCGGCGCAGCGGACGCCTGCCGCGCCCTCGACGCCGCTGTCGACGCCGCGCCGGTCTGGGCGGCAACCCCGCCGCGGGAGCGTGGCGAGCTGCTGCGGCGAGCTTTCGATCTGCTCGTGGCACAGACTGACCGATTCGCGAGTTCAATCACGGCGGAGATGGGCAAGCCGCTGACTGACGCCCGCGCCGAGGTGGCCTATGCGGCCGATTTCCTGCGGTGGTTCGCCGAAGAGTCCGTGCGGGTGCCAGGTCGGTTCACCACCGCGCCCGATGGCCGCACTCAGATCCTTGTCACCGGCCGACCCGTAGGTCCGTGCTACCTGGTGACTCCGTGGAACTTCCCACTGGCGATGGCGACTCGCAAGGTCGCGCCCGCGTTGGCCGCCGGGTGCACCGTCGTGCTCAAGCCGGCCGAGCTGACCCCGCTGACGGCCGTGCTGTTCGGCGAGCTCCTGCGCGAGGTCGGTGCGCCGCCCGGGGTGGTGAATCTCGTGACCACTTCCCGGCCGGCCGAGGTGTCGACGGCACTGCTGGGCGATCCGCGGCTGCGCAAGCTCAGCTTCACCGGGTCCACGGCGGTGGGTCGGGCGCTCCTGGCCCAGGCCGCTCCCCGCGTGCTGCGGACGTCGATGGAGCTGGGTGGCAACGCGCCGTTCGTCGTCTTCGACGACGCCGACCTCGACGCGGCGGTGCGCGGGGCCATGCTGGCCAAGTTCCGCAACGGCGGACAGGCCTGTACGGCCGCCAACAGGTTCCTCGTGCACGCCGACGTCGCTGAACCGTTCACCGACCGCCTGGTGCAGCAGGTGCGCGCGCTGCGGCTCGGCCCCGGAAGCTCGCCGGAGACCGATGTCGGCCCACTGGTCGACGCACGCGCGGCACAGAAGATCGAGTCTCTCGTACGGCGAGCGCTCGACCAGGGCGCACGCCTGCTGGTCGGCGGGCACCGGGTCACCAGACGCGGCCACTTCGTCGAACCGACCGTGCTCACCGACGTGGCGCCCGACGCCGACATCCTCGCCGAGGAGATCTTCGGGCCGGTCGTCGTGCTGACGTCGTTCGCTGACGAACGACAAGCCGTCGAACTGGCCAACGCGACCGAGTACGGGCTCGCGAGCTACGTCTACACCACCGACCTGGCCCGGGCGCACCGCATGATCGCGGCGCTGGACACCGGGATGACGGGGATCAACACCGGGCTGCTCAGCAACGCCGCCGCCCCGTTCGGCGGTGTCAAGCAGTCCGGCGCAGGATTAGAGGGCGGCCCAGAAGGAATGTTGGAATACCTCGACGTCAAGTACGCCGCCTTCGCGGGCTGACCGTGCCGGCCGTGAGGTCGCAACGTTCGAGGCCAGGTTGAGGAGGACAGTGGTGTCGACTACTCCGTTCGTGAACGAGACCGCGGTCAGTCCGGGCGATCTGGTTGCCGAGCTCGCGGCTCGCGCACCCGCGGTGGGTGGCAACACCGGGCTGTGGCCCGGCCTGACCATCTACCGGTTCACCGCCCCGGTCGGGCCGTCGTGGGAGGAGATCCAGAGCCTCTCGTTGTGCATCGTGGCGCAGGGTCGTAAGGCCGTGACGGTCGACGGGCAGGTCTACGAGTACGACCCGTTCCGCTACCTGGTGCTGCGCAGCAACCTGCACTTTCAGGCCGAGATCCTCGAGGCCACCTTGGCCAAGCCGTTCCTGTCGTTCGTACTCCAGATCGACCCGGTGGTCGTGCGGCAGGTGTCCAGCGACATGGTCGAGCGTCGGACGGCGGTGTTCCGGAACGGCCGCGCGAGCACGTCCCCCGAACCGCCCGGCTGCGTGTCGGTGCTCGACCAGGAGTTGCTGGGCGGTGTCCTGCGTTTCCTGCGTGCCACCGCCACCGCCGCGGATCGCAGAGTGCTGGCTCCGCTGTACCTGCAGGAGATGGTGTACCGAGTGCTGCAGCGCGAGCAGTATGCTCGTCTGCTGTCGATCGCCGCTGCCGAAGCCGCGAGCAACCCGGTGTCCGCGGTCCTGGAGTACATGCGGGAACGGCTCGGCGATCAGGTCACGGTTGCCGATCTCGCCGAGCAGGTCAGCCTGAGTCCCTCGGCATTCACGCAGCTCTTCCGCGACGTCACCGGCCGAGCGCCGTACCAGTTCTTCAAGGACATGCGCCTGGACCGGGCCCGCGAACTCCTCGTCGACGGACAATGGCCGGTCGCGCGGATCTCCAAGGAGATCGGCTACGCCAGCGTCTCGCATTTCATCCGGGAGTTCCGCGGTCGATTCGGCGTCACCCCACGCGTCTACTGCGATGCCCACGCATTGCAGCGCGGAATCGACGAGCAGCAGGCCGGGGCGCGGGTCTGAACGAGCACCCGCGCCCCGGCACCGGTCACGCCGTCACGCCGTCGCGGCGACGAGTGCCTCGGCCAGCGGACGCGACGACGCGGGGTTCTGCCCGGTGTAGAGGTTGCCGTCGGTGACGACGTGGGATATCCACGGCGAACCGCTCTGCTCGTACAGGCCACCGGATTCGACCAGCCGGTCCTCCAGGAGCCACGGCGCCCGCGCCGCGAACCCGACCTGGGCCTCCTCCTCGTCGGAGAACCCGGTGACGCGACGCCCGGTGAAGACCCACTTGCCGCTCTCGTCCTGCGCGGGCAGCAACGCCGCCGGGCCATGGCACACCGCTGCCACCGGCCGGTCCGCCGCGGTGAACTCGCCGACCAACCGGCCGAACTCCGGCGAGACGGCGAGGTCCTCCATCGGTCCGTGTCCGCCGGGGACGAACAGCAGGTCGTAGTCGTCGGCGCTGGCGTCCTCGAGCACGGCGGGTGCGGCGAGCTCGGCGGAGATCGAGTCCAGGTAGGCCCGGAACCGCCAGCCCGGCTCCTCCGACCCGCCGTTCATCGCGGCGCTGAAGCCGGCCTCGTCGGCCGTCGGCACGACTCCGCCGGGGGTCGCGACGGTGACGTCGAGGCCGGCGGCGGTGAAAACCTCGTGCGGTACGGCGAGCTCCTCCGGCCAGTAGCCGCACGGATGGCGCGTTCCATCGGCAAGAGTCCAATGATCCGATCCGCTCACGGCAATAAGTACTCGTGTCATGACGCCACCGTAGGTGCGCTCCATGGATCGGCTCCAGATTCCGTCGGATCGCGCCACTAGTGAAGCGAATTCGCACATCCCTGGCGGAACCCGCCACTATTGCGGCGGAACCCGATATCGAATCTATTGAATCAGCCGCCAGCCACTGGCACAGTTCGGCGTCACATTCCCGACTGACGGCATAGGAGCCGCGGAGGTGGTTGCATGACCCACATCGCCTATCTGGTGACCAGTGCCCGAGAGATGGCCCTTGCCGACGGTACGGCGCATCCGACGGGATACTTCGCCGAGGAGGCCATCACCCCGTACGAGCGGTTCGTCGAGGCGGGTTTCACCGTCACGGTGCTCACCCCGGACGGGCAGCCGCCGCATGCCGACCCGTACGGCCTGTCGTGGTTCTTCCACTACCCGGCGGCGGACAAGGACTACCTCGCGTCTGTGGTCCGCACCTTCGCCCATGACGTCGACGACATCCGGCTGACGCTGCACCAGAACACCGAGCTCGGCCTGGCCGCGGCCCGCCGCATCGGCGAGCTGCTGCGCCAGCAGGGTCGTACCGCCGCCGACGCGCACCGGATCGTCTCGGCGGCCGCGCGAACCGCGTGGCGGCAGGACCGACAGCTGGTCGACGTCCTGGCCGAGGACGCGGAGTGCGGCCTGACCCGCGCGCAGTTGCAGGCCGCGACCGACGCGCAGCGGGCGGACAGCCAGGCGCTCGCCGACGATCGCCACCGCCGGCTGCAGGCGATCCCCGGGTTCCAGCGGCCGATCGCGCTGTCCGGGCTGACCGACGAGCAGCTCGGCGAGTTCGACGCCGTGTTCGCGCCCGGCGGGCACGGGCCGATGGTCGATCTCTGCGACAACCCCGACGTGGGCCGGCTGTTGACCGTCCTGCACCGCCGGTCCGCTCCGATCGCCGCGCTCTGCCACGGGCCGGCGCTGCTGCTCTCGGCGCCGGAACGGTCGGACGGGATGTGGTTGTTCGACGGCTTCCGGATGACTTGCTTCACCGACGAGGAGGAGCTGCAGACCGAGGCCGGCCTGCTCGGCATGTCGTGGCTGCTCGACGCCGCGCTGATGAACGCGGGCGCGGTCTTCGACGACGGGCCCTCGGCGTGGATCAGCCACGTCGTCGTCGATCGCAACCTCGTGACCGGGCAGAACCCGGGCTCGAGCGAGGCCGTGGCCGATGCCGTGGTCACGATGCTGCGCGCAGCAGACCGCCGCGCGGCCTGACGGGGAGGAACGCATGTCCACCACACTCACTGCCAGTCCGGCCGTCACGGCCCGGGCCTTCCTCGACGCGCTCGCCGAGCACGATGTCGACGCCGCGGCGGCCACGGCCGAGCACGACGTCGAGGTCGTCGTCCATCCGCTCGGGGTCCGCGCCACCAGCCGCGACGCGCTGCGATCCGTGCTCGGCGATCTGGTCACCGCCTTCCCGGACCTGCTCGTGACCGTGCAGCGGTTGATCGTCACCGGCGACGTGGTGACGGCGCTGGTGAAGGTCGAGGGCACGCAGGCGGCCGCGTACGCCGGGGTCGTCAACCAGGAGAAGCACATCGACCTGGACCAGGCGTGGCGGCTGACGACCGCCGACGGGCGGATCGTCGCGGTCGCGGCGTACTGGTGCCAGCAGCAGCTCTACCGCCGCCTGGCCGTCAAGCGGTTCGACCAGGTCACCATCGTCGGAGGTGCAACCCAGTGAGCGCAGATCTGGCATGCGCGGCCGTCACCGAGTTCTTCGACCGCTACCGAGCCCACGACGTCGACGGGATGACCGATCTCTGCAGCATCAACGCCGACTTCTCCTACGTGCCGTTCGAAGTGTGGGGCAAGCAGCGGGTGCTGCGCGGCGACGGCAAGGTCGGCACCGTCGGCAAGGCCATCTGGACCGGCTTGATCGCGTCGTTCCCGAACCTGACCAACACCGTGCACACCATCACCGGCAACGACGACGGCGACGTCGTCGTCGAAGCCGACATCGCCGGCACCCAGCAGCTGGCCTGGGGAAACATCGCGCCGACCGGCAGGCGGTACAGCGAGCCACACCTGTTCGTGTTCCACGTCGACGCCGACGGGCTGATCGACGGCATCACCGGCTACTGGGACAACGCGGGGATCAACGGCCAGCTGGCCCACGACGAGGTCGACTGAGAGGAACCGGACATGGATCTGCTCAAACGCGAGGAATGGCAGGGCTTCGTCCGCGACGTGGACTGGTCCTACACCTACGTCGACGACGAGGCGGTGTTCCCGGAGTGGCACTGCGGCACCGGCAAGGTGCCGCGCGAGGCGTGGGCGAAGTGGGAGGAGTCCTACAAGGTCAGCTACCCGGAGTACGTGGCCACCCAGCGGGAGAAGGAGGCGTCGGCCTACTCGGTGAAGGCCGCCCTGCAGCGCTCCAGCGCCTTCGAGCACCTCGACGAGGGCTGGAAGTCGGCCACGAAGATGCACTTCGGTGGTGTCGCGCTGGTCGAGTACGCCGCGGTGCTCGGTGAGCTGAAGATGGCCCGGTTCGGGCTCAACGCGGCCTGGCGCAACATGGCCACCTTCGGCCAGCTCGACGAGCTGCGGCACGCCCAGATCACCACGTTCTTCGGCCACGAGTTCGTGGGCAAGGACGCGCAGTACGACTGGACGCAGAAGACGTTCCACACCAACGACTGGGTGCCGATCTCGCTGCGCAACCTGTTCGACAACATGATGATCGCGCCGAACGTCGTCGACATGGCGATCGAGCTCCCGCTGACGTTCGAGACCGGCTTCACGAACCTGCAGTTCGTCGCGCTGGCCGCGGACGCGCTCGGTGCCGGCGATGTCAACTTCGCCAACATGATCTCGTCGATCCAGACCGACGAGGCCCGGCACAGCCAGCAGGGCGGCCCGACGCTGGAGATCCTCGTCGAGCACGACCCCGTCCGGGCCCAGTGGGTGATCGACAAGAGCTTCTGGGGCTCTGCGCGCGCGTTCGCGGCGCTGACCGGCCCGGCGATGGACTACTACACGCCCCTCGAACACCGGAAGCAGTCCTACCGGGAGTTCATGGAGGAGTGGATCATCGATCAGTTCATCCACACGATCGAGGACTACGGACTGAAGAAGCCCTGGTTCTGGGACGAGTTCATGCGCGGCCTCGACACCTGGCACCACGGGCTGCACATGGGTCTGTGGTACTGGCGGCCGACGCTGTGGTGGCGCCCCAAGGCCGGGGTGAGCAAGGACGAACGCGCCTGGCTGGTGGAGAAGTACCCCAACTGGGAGGCCGTCTACGGCGACAAGTGGGACGTGCTGATCGACAACGTCAACGCCGACAACATGGAGGCGACGCTGCCGGAGACGTTGCCGTGGCTGTGCAGCACCTGCCACCTGCCCTGCTGCAACCCGACGCAGTCCCGCAACGGGGCGTGGCGGGTCCGCAATTGGCAGCTGAGTTACGACGGGCGCACCTACCACTTCTGCACCAACGCCTGCCGGCAGATCTTCTGGAAGGACCGCGACAACGTCAACCACGAGACGCTGATCGACCGGTTCCTCGCCGGCCAGATCCAGCCGATGGACGTCGGCGGGATCCTCGGGTACATGGGGTTGACCCCCGACGTGATGGGCGACGACCCGGACTACTCGGCCTGGACCCAGGACTACGTCGGCCGCCCCGTCGAGAGCCTCGCCGTGGGAGGCCAGTCGTGAGCGCCGCGCTGCCCGTCGAGGACCAGGCCCCGCAGCTCGTCCCGCTCAACGCGATCTTCGCGACCGACTTCGTGGAGATCCTCGTCCCGGTCACCACCGCCAACACGATGCGGGAGGTCGCCGAGGCGGTGGCCCACCACGTCGAGGGCCGGCGGGTCCGAGCGCTGCCCCACCCCAAAGTCGTGTTCTACCAGGGCGAACGGCTGTCGCCGGAGCTGACCGTCGCCGAGGCAGGACTGCGACCGCTCGACCACGTCACGATCGAGTACGACATGCGGGAGCCGACATGAAGAACCCCGTGGGGCCCGTCCTGCGCATGGGCGACGAGGTCGAGCAGATCATCGCGGCCATCGAGGACGACAACCCGGACACCCCGATCGAGGTCATCGATCGCGGCGCCTACGTCCGGATCCAGGGCGAGGACGAGATCACCCTGACCCAGGAGACGCTTCGGCGCCACTTCGGACCCGACTACGAGATCCGCTCGATCGGTGCCCTGATGTCGGCCTTCAACGGCCGGGTCGTCACCACGAGCGACACCATCACCTGGCAGAGCATCAAGCTCCACCAGGCCGACCGGAAGGCGGCCACGTCGTGACCGAGACCCCGGCCCGACGGGTCCGCCCGCGGCGCACGTTCAGCACCTTCGGCGAGGTCCGCCGGATGCCCAGCGACTACGAGATCGTCACGCATCAGCAGAACTGGACGCTGCGGCAGAATCGGCAGGCTGCCTTCGAGCAGAACCCGTCGTCACCGGCGAACCTGTGGTTCCTGACCTACCGCGACCGCTCGCCGCTGCAGGCTAGTGACTGGGACGCCTTCCGCGACCCGGACGCACTGACCTACCGCAGCTACGTCACGGCCCAGTCGGAGGCCGAGGCCACGCTGCAGGGTGCGCTGCGGGCCCACGCAGACGCCCGCACCGACGCCGCGATCCCGGACTCCGCGGTGGCCCTGCTGGCCACGGTGTTCACCCCGTCCCGCTTCCTGTGCCACGGTATGCAGCAGGTGCAGGCCTACATCGGGTACCTGGCCCCGAGCTCGTACATCACCAACGCGGCGGGCTTCGCGACGGCCGACCTGCTGCGGCGGGTCACCGCAATCGCGTACCGCACCCGCGAGCTGCAGATCAACCGGCCCGAGTCGGGCATCGGCACCGCGGAGCGGGAGCGCTGGCAGAACGACCCCGACTGGCAGCCGGCGCGCAAGGCCATCGAGTACGCGCTGGTCAGCTACGACTGGGGAGAGGCGTTCACCGCGCTCAACCTGGTGCTCGGCCCCACGCTCGACGACGTGCTGCTCACCCAGCTCGGCCAGACCGCGCGGGCGGGCGGCGACGACCTCACCTGGATGCTCACCAGCTACCTCGTGGCCGACTCCCGGCGGCGGGACACGTGGAGCCGAGCGCTGGCCGACATGGTCGTCGCGCAGCGGCCGCAGAGCATTGACCCGCTCCGCAAGTGGATCGACCGCTGGTCGGTGCGCGCCGACGAGGCAGCTCACGCACTGGGCCAACGGCTCGGCGCCGCCGACGACGTCGTGGCGCACGCCCGCGCAGCCCGGCAGCGCCACCTCGCCGGACTGCTGGATCCCACCGACGCCGCGTCGGCCTGAGATGGAGACCGTGATGACCGCGCGCTGGCGCGCCACCATGAACATCGACGACCTGTGGGAGGGAGACATCCTCGGCGTCTCCGTCGACGGCGAACCGGTCCTGCTGGTCAACGTCGACGGCGACGTGCACGCCTACTCAAACAAGTGCCCGCACCAGCAGTCACCGCTCGACGAGGGCGATCTCGACGGCGAGAAGCTGACCTGCGTCAAACACATGTGGGAGTTCAACGCCCGCACCGGCTGCGGGATCAATCCCGACGACGCGGCGCTGCGCCCGTTCGCATGCAAGGTCGACGACGACGGCGAGATCCACGTGGACATCGGGCCATGACCGTCGAGCGGATCGTCGTCATCGGCGGCGGCGTCGGCGGGGCGACCGCGGTGGCCGAGCTGCGCCGCGCCGGGTTCGCCGGCACGATCACGCTGGTCTGCGGCGAGCCGACCCTGCCTTACGAGCGGCCGCCGCTGTCCAAGGCGTTCCTGCTCGACGACACGACCGGTTACGGCGCCGTCCACCCGTCCGACTGGTACCCGGCGCATGACGTCGACCTGCGGCTCGGCACCACGGCGACCGTGCTCGACACCACGGCGCACACCGTCACGCTGTCGGACGGCGAGCGTGAGCCCTACGACCGGCTCCTGCTCGCCACCGGGGTCCGGCCGCGCACCCTGGCGGGCGTGGCCGGACCGCGCGTGCACCAGCTGCGCACGGTCGCGGACGCGATCGCCCTCCGTGCCGCGCTAGCGGGCGCCGAGCACGTCGCCGTGCTCGGCGGCGGGTTCGTCGGGTGCGAGGTCGCCGCCGCGGCCGTGCAGCTGGGCAAGCGCGTCACCCTGCTGGAGTCGTTGCCGACCCTGCTGCACCGGGCGCTCGGCGCCCAGCTCGGCGGCGTGGTCGGGGACATCCACCGCGACCGGGGCGTCGACGTGCGGACCGGCTGCTCCGTCCTCACCGTGGCGGACGTCGGCGCCGGCATGGCCGTGACCACGGACGACGGCCGGTTCGCGTGCGACCTGCTGGTGGTCGGGGTCGGCTCGGTGCCCAACCAGGAGCTCGCCGCCCACGCCGGGCTCGCCGTCGACGACGGCGTCCTGGTCGACGAGTTCTGCGCGACGTCCGACCCCGACGTCTACGCGATCGGTGACGTCGCCCGCCAGCACCGGCCAGGGCACGAGCAGGGTGTGCGGGTCGAGCACCACGACTCCGCGATCCGCCAGGCGAAGGTGGCGGCACGCAACCTCCTCGGCGCGCGGGAGCCGTTCGCCGACGTCCACTGGTTCTGGTCCGACCAGTTCGAGCACTCCATCCAGAGCGCCGGGAGCGGCATGACCGGCGAGCTCGTGGTCCGCGGGTCGCTGCACGAGCGCAGCTTCTCGGCGTTCCGACTGGCCGGTGGCCGCGTCCGGTCCGTTGTGTCGCTCGACAGACCGCGGGACGTGCTCGACACCCGCCGGCTGATCAGCCGCGACCACGCCGTCACCGCAGCCCAGCTGCAGGACGAGGCCATCCCGATCAAACGAATCGGCACGCCGCCCCGCCCGGCCATGAGCACGAAGGAGCGCCTGTGACCACGTCCACCACCCTCGCCGCGCACCTGCACGTCGCCGATCCGCAGCTGCGCCTGTCGACCGCAGAGGGCCGCGCCGCGCTGAACCGGGTGCTGGGCCGCCCGGCCGTCGAGGCGCGGACCCGCCTGCGCTACGGGCCCGGCCGCACCTGCGAACCGCTGGCCCGGCTCCTCGACCGCGCGCTCGCCCGGGCCGAGCACGCCGGCCTCGACCCGGCCCACCTCGTCGTCGCCGAGGGCGTCGTCGAAGAGGCCGAGGACATCGTCCGGGTACGCCGCAAGGCGCACGGGAAGGCCGACTGGATCCACAGCTCCACCTCGCGGGTGGAGCTCACGCTGCAGCCGGCCGGCCTGTTCGGCAGCCTCCGCACCCTCGCCGCCACCAGCCCACCGACGCCCCCGAGCGACCCGCCCGGCCCGCCGGCGCAGGCCACCGCCGACCCGCGCACCGACGAGGTCCGCGAAGCGCTGTTCGACGTCATCGATCCCGATCTCGGCGTCAACGTCGTCGATCTCGGGTTCGTCCGAAACCTGCGCGTCGACGGCCACACCGCGGTGATCACCATGACCCTGACCTCGGCAGCGTGCCCGTTGACCGGCGTGATGGAGGACCAGATCCGCACCGGGCTCGCAGATCTCGACGGGGTGGACGACCACCGCATCGACTGGGTGTGGTCGCCGGCATGGCGGCCGACCGACATGACCGACAGCGGCCGCGAGCAGCTGCGCGCGATCGGGTTCACGATCTGATGGGGTTCGTCGTCATCGCCACGTGGACCGCCGCAGAAGGCCAGGCCGACCACATCAGGGCCATCATCGCAGAGCTGACCCCGCACAACCGCGCCGAACCGAAGATGATCCACTTCGAAGCGCACGTCAGCACCGAGGACCCCCACACCTTCGTGCTCTACGAGCACTACACCGACGCGACCGGCTACGACGACCACCGCTCGACGGAGCGGTTCCGACAGCGCGTCCTCGGCGATGCGCTCCCCGCGCTCGTCAGGCGCCGGGTCGACACCTACACGACGCTCGGCACGGCGGGGCCGCGACATGGAACCGACGTCGTGGAGCGCACCTGATCGCTCATTGGTCAGCGCCGCACACTGCAGGGATTCTGCACCTCAGCACGTGCTCGAGGTCCGCTGGTGGTGGGGTGCCCACGTTGGAGAAGGCGGTGCGCCAGCGAGCGAAGTCGATCGCTGGCAGCCGACGGCGGCGCAGTCGTGACGACCTTCCGCCGCGTGCTTCTCGATGAAGGACCTGCCGTTGCACAACGCCGTGCAGCGACGAAGCTGCGCGTACCAGGGCTCCAGCCTTTGTGCCGCGCGCGAACGAAGAGCACCAGCGGCAGGCACGTCCCAACGGTCGCCTTGGTCCGGGCGACGGCGAGCTCGTCGGCGTCGGCCAGCAGGCGCGTGCGGACCTTCTCGGCCTGCTTGTAGGCCGCTCGCTCGGCGGGCTCGCCGTCGCCTCGATCTGCACGCTGTCACCGAGCACGATCCGTTCGCCCTTCGACGGGTCCTCGCCGGATGAGAGACGATCTCGCAGCAGCGTGCGCGACGGCGGATGCTGCCGCGCTGGCGAGCGACGTGGGCGGCCATTCTCGCGTCGGAGAGCGACCGGCTAGCGCCAACGCTCCACAGCAGAGAACCCCGTCGCTCCTACCTTCGGAGCTAGCGGGGTTCTCTCGTTAGCGGCCCAGCTAGGAGGTTCCGTTGTCCTCCTCATCCGCGCGCTGCAGCCAGTCCAGCGACTTCTGCGTCAGGTAGCGACGATCACCCCGCATCTCCGCCCAGTCGCCGCGAACCCATGCGCTGATCTTCTGGCCTGGGAACCCCCATCTCGCACATAGCTCCACAGCTTCACGAGCGTCGAGGCCGCGAGTGCCCCACTCGCGCGCCAGGCCGCGGTCTCGTTCGAGGTCGGACAGGCCCTCGCGGTTGATCGGCTCGCCGAGAGCTTCGGCGATCTCTACGAGCCCTCGCGACACCGTCAAGATCCCTGCCTGAATCCTGGCTACGTCCATCGTCGCCTCCATACTTGAACCACTGACTCCACTGATCATGGCCCGGATGCGGCACGGCTGTCAACAGTGAATCCGATGGATTCAGTGGAATCCACCGGTCGATCGCACGCGTGTCGCGAAGCTCGCAGCGCCAAACGGTCCACGCGCAAGCGATTACCACTCAGGGTCACCGACCTACTACAACGCGCTCAAGCCAACAGCGAACAAACTGTCGATTTGGTCATTCATCGCTCACCAGCGACCACAGGGCCAACAGGGCTGCATGTCGGTTTGGAGTTTGCGCCACCGCCGGGTCAAACTCGGTGTTGTGAACATGACCAGCCGAGTTGACGAGTGGCTGACCGAGATGCGCACCTACGAGGAGCACCTCGTCACAGAGCTGCGCCGCGTTCGACACCTCCTGCAAGCGGCGGACAACCCCGACGCCCGGGCGGGCTCCAGCAACACAACCGAGATGGTCCTGGACCTGTTCAAGGAGAACCCGCAGGACTCGTTCACCGCGGCCGAGGTTGAGTCCGAGATCCGGTCGCGCGGATGGGTCACTGACTCGAATGATCCGGTCAACGCCGTGCGAGCCGCGCTCAACAGACTGAAGAACAACAACGAGATCGAGCTCGTCTCAAGCGGGCGAGGTCGGTACACGCTGCTGGTGAATGACCCCTGGGGTCCAGCACCCGAGTCCAGCGGTCCCGTCGACGACGAGCCGCCGTTCTAGCCAGAACATGCCGAAGGGCAGCCCGCCTAGGAAACGTCGGCTGCCCTTCGGGTGCCCACTCCGCAAGCCCATGTCAGAACCAGCAGGAGAGACAAGTTGAGCGTACTTGATGCGGCCACGGCTGCACAGATGGCGCCGGTCGCAGGTCTCACCGACGGCTGGATGCCGATCGTGTACATCGTTGCGATCGTCGTCCTCGGATTCGTCGCCGTGGCCGCGCTCGCCCTCATCGGTTCGGAGTCCAAGGACCGTCACAAGATCCTTGCCGCCCTCGGGAGGGCCTTCTGGTGGATTCCAGAGATGTCCCGGTCGATCTTCAAGACCGACGGCTCGGACTGAGCTCACCAAGGCCACCGGCGCGGCCCACCGCCTTGGCCTCCGCGCGCACGGTGTCGGCCCCGACGGAAGTAGCGCCAAAATCAGTTGATCATGAACCGAGCGCTACACCACCACAGTCACAATTCGTAGCGATTCGTCGCAATCTGTGATCGGACTGGCCGGCTCCCCGCCCCTCCCTCGGCCCGCGAGAGGGGTACGGGCGGGGTACGCCGCGACCGACCCCGATGACGAGAGATCCCCTGGCAGTCGTGCTACCAGGGGATTCGTGGACCGCCTGTCAGAATTGAACTGACGACCTACGCATTACGAGAATTACGATCAGCTTGTCCACCGTGCTCGGCGGGTCCATCGGTGCACGTCAGACGGTTCAGCATGCACAGCGGATCCCGGCGTAGGACATCGTTTCGTTCCACGACCCGTACCACGACGAAGATCGTTTACGTACGCTCTCCAGCCCCACGGTACCCCCTCCGGCTTCAACCTCCGTCATCCTGGTCAAGTTGGAACGCGTCAACGCCTGCTCAGGCATGCGTATCACCTCAGATGTGCTCGGCGGGCCATGTCTTCCAGCTCCTCGACCGCGGCGTTGCTGGCGGCGTCGGCCTGCACGACATCGGCGAGCTTGGCTGCCGGTGCGCGGAAGTCCGGTTCGTCCGTTGACCGCCGCGTCACGGAGCCGGCCGGTGTGCCCGCGGACAGGGAACCACCCGGTGCCGAACGGAGGCATTCCAAGGCCTGGTTCTGC
Organism: uncultured Actinomycetota bacterium; assembly: GCA_963727745.1. Classification (GTDB taxonomy): domain Bacteria; phylum Actinomycetota; class Actinomycetes; order Mycobacteriales; family Pseudonocardiaceae; genus Pseudonocardia. The sequence goes on along the minus strand of CAVSHL010000005.1, from coordinate 300,111 downwards.
AGTAAGCCGCCCCTACGGAGCCCCGTCGAGAGCGCCGGCGCGACGTTCCGAAGCTGGCAGAAAGGTGCCGCACCGCCGCGATGCGACCGAGCCCGACCCGTTCGCCGACGCCGGCCTGCCGAGCCCGCCGCGGGTTGTGCAGATGCTGCTCGAGAGGATCGTCGCCACGCCGGCCTAGCTAAGGGAAAAATAGTCACCAGTCGCCGGCAAAGTCGAGAACGTGATCCACAAGTCGAGAGTTTCACCCGGGCCCAGCTTGATCGTCTCTCCCGAGTATTTGCGCGTACAGGCGCTTGTCTATCGGGTAGATTCGCTCGCCGCTGCTTGTGGTGATATGCGAGGACGAGTTCAGGTCAATATCTGGCGGCGGGCAGGTCAGCGTCCAATTGGTGACATGGCTTTCGTAGGTTTGTATGGCCGACAATCGTGCGCCTGCCGATCAGGCACTATCGCCCGGTGACGCCGAGGTATTCGTGAAGCCAGGCGCGTAGTCGCTGGCCATCGACGAGGTCGAGCGGCTTGTCGCGGGCAATGCGGTAGGACTCGGGGCCGAAGCCGGATGTTGTGACCAAGGATGCCCTTGATGGCGCCTTGGTCGCCGATGACGCTGTCGAGGGCGCGGACGTGGTCGGGGCCGACGGTGTGGTTGTAGCGCTTGGCGGAGATGACGATGCGTCCTCCGGCGAGGGTGTCGCGGGACTCGACGTAGACGTCGACGCCGTGGTCGTGACTGCGGGGCGTGCGGTAGGCGGTGTACCCCATGGCTTGGGCGAGGTCGGTGATGAGGCCTTCGAACTCGTAGGGGTCGATAGTGGCGAGGTCGATCTCGCGCCCGGCCGGTGTGGTGCCGCTGGGGGTTGCGATGGGTGCGACGGTGCCAGCTTCGTTGAGGGTGCCGGCGAAGCTGCGCAGGCAGGTGGGTGGGTCGACCGCGCGCAGGTCGGTGCGGGCGAGGTCGTCCGTGCTGGTGACGAGGGTAGCTCTGCAGATCCGGGCAGGGCGCCCGGAGGCGGGGTCAATGGCGATCTCCCACCCGTTGACGACCAGCGGAAGTGTCGACGGAAGGCCGGCGGCCGAGCTGGCGGTGGCGGCGGCGTTGAACCGTGACCGACTCTAGCGAGATGATCTGCCGGTTCGTGTGGAGCTCGCCTCGAAGACCGCTGGACTTTGACGACGGTGCCCGGCAGGACCTCTCGGGTGCTCGTGCGTCCACGCTGAGGCGCTCATACTCGCCAGCACGCGATGTATGCGCTCGCTTCTCACCGAGACCAGACGACGATCACTGCTGCCGCGCCAAGGTGGCGCAAGCAGCGACGTCCGATCCAGACCAATGCCACCACCGCGGCACCGGCAGCTACCAGCACCAACGATGCGAACGGGCGATCGTACGCACACGACATGCGCGTCCCGGTCGCCGCCTGGTAAGAGCGGCAGAACGGCGCCGACGGCGCAGTCATCGAGGACCACGTTGCCATGAGGAAGTAGCCGAGGAGTACCAAGACAAGGACGCCTCGCACTAGCCGACGCACCCGATCCTTCATCCCTGCCTCCTCACCGCTCAATAGCGCGACCTGGTCCCTCGACCCGGTTCTGCCCGATGTCGGCCCGCCGGCCCGCGCTCTGACCGGCCGCGTAGCCGGACCCGGACAGCTGTCGTCGCCGGCCCATCTTGAGATGTCCGTACTGCTCGTCGAACGCCTTCTTGACCATCGTGGAGCGAGCGACGACCACCAGGGCCGCCGACGGCCCCGCCGTCGCTGCTGCATCGTGCTCGGCGACGGCCTTCTGGTTGGCCACCATCAGGCGGAGAGTGACTGCGTCGGCGAACCCGATCAACCAGGTCCGGCGGAACGCAGCCACGGATTCGCCTCCCCACGCCGGCCGCTGCTGCACGACGCCGCGTGTCGCCTGCACCAGCAGCGACGTGTACAGCACGTCGACGCGCTCGAGATCGGACTCGAAGCCCAGCACCGTCACAGCGTCGACCTGCCGGCGGGTCAGCCCGAGATGGCGCACTGTCCGGCAGCCGCTCGCGTAGGCGATCCGTCCGGCCAGAGTCGCCTTCTCCGCCGAGTACGGGTCGGTCATCGCGATCCTCCGCGATCCGATCACGTCCCGCGGCGCCTCGCCTGTTGCGGCAAGCATGGCCGCGTCAACGCCGTGGCGAGCCATCAGCTCCGCCGCCTTCTCGTTGTAGGCGTCGGCCTCGGCCTGGGTGGCGGCGCGTTCTGCCTTCGCCAGGAGCTTGCGGATGACCTCGAGCTTCGATTCCGACGCGTCCATGCCCCAGGAGGTACCGATCGTGCGTGACACTCGCGTGGTCGCCGCGCGGTCACTCGGCACTGATCTCGCGGGCAACCGCCGGTTGGTTGGTGGTCCGCGGCGCGCGCGAGAGCTGCGGCGAGCCGGCTCTGGCTTCGACCAACCACCGGGCACGACCGAGCCGTGCCGTCGCTGCCGACCGCGGGTCGTCGCAGTCCTGGGCGACGAGAACACAAAGACCGTGCAACGCAGGCCCGGCGACAGCCGGCCGGACCGACCCAACAAGCACACCCGGCCAGGAGCGACGCCACGTCGACGGCGTGCACTCCTGCGGCCATCAGCGGATCCCAGGGCATTCCACACGCGAACCGGGCGGATCGCCGCGATACCCGCCGCGACACCCACGTCGAGCACAGCTCTATCTGCGTCGGCCGTGACCCGGAGCAGCGGAGCGAGCCAATGGCAGTCGCCAGCTCGCACATGGCGGCAAACGACATGCTCGCCGCCGTTGATGCCGATGCAGGGCTGGTCACGTACCGAGGGTGCGGGACAGCTGCCCTATCCCGACAGCAGAAGCTGGCAGTTGTGGACAACTTTCGGTCTCACAACCGAACCCCCGATGGCAACTACAGCGTCCGGCCGCGCGCAGGCGCGGTCGGGGCGCTCGGACGGGCAGAGGCTGAGCTCGCCCGTCGGAGCCCGGACTCGATGGTGCGGAAGATCTCCGCTTCGCTGAAACCTGCGGTCCCGACGTGCCGGTCGGCCGCCGCACGCAACACGCCGTGGACGTCACCCGCGCGCAACTCGCCCCCCGCGACGAACCGGCCGAGCCGGGCGGCGGCGAGGAACAACACCGCGTTCCGCCGGCCGACGGGCGCCTCCGCGACACGGGCGGCTTCGCCGGCGACAGCGGCTTGCACGTAAGCCCGGCTCCGGGCCGCTCCAATCGGGCCGCTCGTCAGCTTCATTGGACGTGGGCGCAAGAGGTCGACGAGCCAAGACGGCAGCGGTGCGGGGTCGTCGATGCAGGTGAGCCGGTAGGACTTGCGCCCGATCACCGAGCCGGGCGCGACGACGTAGCCACCGATGGCGCGCGTGTCCACCCTCGCGCCGATGCGTCCGGCCGTGTTGGTGAGCGCAAGCCCGGCCGGTGCCCTGAAATAGATGTGCTCTCCGCCGGACGGTGTCGACACCGTCATGGTCCGCGCAGGCACCGTCCCACCGGCCTTGTCCGCGGCAGCGCGCAGTGTGTCGCGGCCGTCCGGTCCGACGTGCTCGCCGGCCACGTCCAGATCGACAACGACCAGATTGGATCTCCCGGTGGCGATCGCCACGTTCGATCTGCCCGTCGCCCACCAGCGGTGGATCTGATTGATGTCCGTCGTTGCGCAACCTTCCCAATCGGCTCGGACGGCAGGCACCTTCGTCCCTGGCCGCAGCGGGAACACGTGCATGTTGTGTCGAGCCAGCCACAACGCGGCGTTGAGGAGCGTGTTCGAGCCCACGGACGGATCCCCTCGTTCGGAGATCCGTACCGTCGCGGACTAGGTGGTTCAGGCCGTGGCTGATCCGTTGTCGCTCGGCGGCCAGAGCTTTGATCCGGGTTCGTCGATCCAGCAGTGGTGAGCCCCGTCCAGCTCGACCGTGAGTCCGATGCGGTCCCAACCCGGACGCCCCAGGCTCACCCACACCAGTCGTGAGCCCGCTCAACTCCCGTCCCACAGATGGCGGGCGCCGCCACCCGGGCTTCCCGGCGGCCGTCCCCGTCGCCCGGGCCGATCTCGCACCAGGCACCGTCAGCATCCTCGATCGAGGTGGTGGCGAGGTCGTGACTAGTTCACCACGCGTAGCACGGATCGACTAGCCGTTCGGATCCCCGTAGCCGTGACAGGGGTCCTCGAGGCCGGCCTGATCAGCGTCTGTTCGCGCTGCCGCGCACCCCGCGCATGAGGGGTTCAGCAGCGGAGAACCCCGCCGCTTGGCCGCGGGACACGTCCGGTCTGGGATCCCGCAGATTGGCCCCCTGGGGTCGATCAGCCGAACTCGCCGTCCTTCACCCCAGCCACGAACGCCTGCCATTCGGCCGAAGTGAACCGGAGGACGGGTCCGGCGCCGTGATCCTTCGTGTCGCGCACGAGCCGACCGCCGTCGGGAAGGTCAGCAACTTCGACGCAGGCGCCGCCGTTGCCGTTGGTGTAGCTGGAGGTGCGCCACCGAACGTCGCTCAGGTCGGTCAGGTCGGTCATTGCCACTCATCCAAGACGCGGTTGATGATCGCTTGTGTGCCCTCGTCGTCAAGGGCAGCATCGCGCAGGCGATCGAATACCCGATTGTAGGCCGTCACTTGCTCGCCACGCTGCAAATACTCACCGCTGTAGAGATCTTCCAAGTACACAACCTGCGAGTCGTGGGGCTCCGGCAGGCTGAGGATGATGAACGTGGACCCCATCGACCCGTGCGCGCCCGCGGCGAAAGGCAGGACTTGCACCGTCACCTTGGGGAGTCGCGCAAGTTCGAGGATGCGGTGGAGTTGCTCCACCATCACCTCTCGGCCCCCGACGTGGGCGCGGATAGCAGCCTCGTGCATGACGACGGTGAGCGCCGGAGCGTCCTCGCCTAGCAGCCGGGTCTGGCGTTCGCGGCGAATGGCGACCAGTCGTTCGACCTCGGCTGCGTTGCGTGACGGGTCTGCGGCCTGCGTGATGACCCGGATGTAGCTCTCGGTCTGCAACGCGCTGGGGATGAGGTCGATCTGGAAGTCCTTGATGTGCGTGGCGACGGCCTCCAGGTTCACGAAGGCTCGCAGCCATGGCGCGGCGGTGCGGAAACGGGTCCGCTGGCGCGCCTCGTCCGCGATGGCGATGATCTTCTCCGCCTCATCGGACGGTATGCCGTAGAGGCCGATCAAGGTTCGGATCTCCAGCGGGGACAGGCTCGCGTTGCCGTTCTCGAATTTGGAGATCTTGCCAAGGGAGCAGGCCAGCGCCTCCGCGACGACATCGCGGGAGACGCCGGATCGGACGCGCCACACGCGCAGTTCCGTGCCAAGGCGGGCACGCTGAGCGGTCGGGGTGGTGGGCACGCCGCCAGTCTCGCACGCGCCCATGAACCGAGCCGGGGCTTCCCAATGGGGAATGTTCCCCCGTATATTCCCCTGCCATGTTCCCCTTTCAACACGCGAACGTCAGTTTCGTCCTGGCGGCTCGGATGCCGGATGAACGAAGGGGCCGGGTCCAGTGAGCCGCCGCCTCTCGGCTCGGGTCGTCGCCATGACCATGACGTCGGTGATGGACGGCCGCACCCACGTCGTGAGCCCAGTCGCCTTCGACGACGGAATCTGGGCGGGCCGTGGCCGGTACCAGGCGCAGTGCGGCTCCGAGGTGGTCGTTGCCGCGATGGCCTCCGCTCCGGGCCCGGCGTGTCAGCGCTGTGCGCAGTTCGAGGACGAGCAGGCTGAGCCGGAGACTTCGAGACTGGCAGCCGCACTCGCGACCTTGACCCGGGTCGTCGGATGGAGTCCCACAGCTGCGGTTCCGGCGACGGTGAGTCTCAGATGCGCGACCGACGACGGCCGATCTCCGTCTGACGCCGCGCGGAGATGACGATGAGCTTCTTCGCGATGGCCTGTCCCGGATGCGGCTCATTGTTCGTCTGGGACGAGGATCTTGGCCGCTTCCACCAGTCGACCGGCGAGGAGGCGTGCGGCACGGCGTCGACGCGGACTGATGAGACGGGAATCCGCCTCGTTGAATCCCGACCGCTTGTCACGGGAGGGGCTGACAGGCGCGATGAGTCAGAGATGGGCGGTACCCGGATCAGCGGGCATCACCGACGCGCTGATGACGTCCAGCGCCGACGGTAGGACGCACACGATCGGCGCGAGCGAGTTGGACGCAGGAGTCTGGCGAGGGCCACGCTCCTTGCCAACCCGGCGAACACGGCGGCCCGGCGCGCCTACGAGCGATGGGGCTCGATCCAGATCGGGACGCTCAGACCGTCATGGCCCGGTGCGGCGGAGCTGGGCGTCATGATCCGGCCCTTGGTGCGTCAGCCGGCGGCCGAGTAGCCGGTCCCACCATCGAATCGCGTGGTCGCGCGACGCAAGATCGGCACGCTGAAGACATTCGCTGCGCCGACCGCGGGGCGGCGCGACGAGCGGCGCGGGGTCGCTCACCGCTCGCACCACGCGAGGTACGCGCAGCGCATCCGCTCCTGACCTCGATCGCGTTCGCCATCCGACACGAGATGATCGACGCCGGTGCAGACATCGATCCTGTGGTGTGAGCGAGAACCCGCGTTGCGGCGAGGTGCCACAAGGTGAAGGTCATCTCGTGGGCAGACAGCAGGTCGGGGTTCACGATCCGGATCGGGCCACTAACGACGCCGATCGCCGACGTCGATCAACGCATGCGTGGTCAGTGCGTTGCTCTGTTCGGGTTACGGCTGATCAAACCGGTCTCACGCCCGCCGTTGATCCAGCAGTCTGTGATCGCTGTCTCAGCGAAGGGGAAGCAGGGCGACCACGCGACGACCACGCGCCTGCTCACCATCAACACACGGAGACATCGGGGGGACCGTGACCACGCTGATCAGAAGGCTCGCGTTGCTGTTGCTCGTGGTCGTGGCCGCGGCATGTACGGCCCCTCAGCCCGCGCCACCGGACCCGACAGCGGCCACGGCCGATGCCGGCCTCGCCGCCTACGAGCGCTACTGGGGCGTCGTTGACGCCGCCTTTGCCGCGCCCGGGGCCCAGGACTGGACGTCCCAGCTGGCCGAGGTTGCCACAGGACCGGCCCTCGCATCGGTCTCCGTGGATGTCGAGAACTATGCCGGCTTCCCAGCGCACCGAATCGGAACTGTGAGACGGTCGCCGACCGTCGTGAGCAGCGACGCCAGCCGAGTCGAGATCCTTGACTGCGTCGACATCAGTGGCGCGAGCCTCGTTGCAGACGAGACCGGCAAGCCACTCGACGACACCGCCAATCGCGTGCCTCGCTATCGGTTCAGCGCCAGCGTCGTGTCCGCCGACGGGCGGTGGCGTGTGGAGCGGACCTCGCCGATGCTGGATCAGCCGTGCTGACCGCCGGCACTGTCGCCCTGCTGCTCGTGGCCACACCGGTCGGCGTTGCGCCGGCAGGCGACGGATCCGGCTGCGCGGTCGTCGACAGCATCGGGCAGTGCCTCGTCGCGGCCGTCGATCCCGGACGGCCCGGAGGTCCTCGTGACCGGGCACGCCGGCCCGCCGCCAAGCCGGCCATCCCGGCGCGCCAGCAGCAACCCGTCCGGATGTCGGCGACAGCCCCTGCGCCCGGCGCTCCTGCCGGACCCGCTCCCGCAGGATGGCTGGATCAACAAGCACGGACTCCCGGAATCCTGGATGAACTGCGAGACACGTGGGGCACACCGCCCGGACCAGTGCCTGGAGCGACGCCCGGCCTGCCCCAGGCGCTCGCAACGGTCACCCAGCAAACGATCGAGCGCCTGACGCTTCATCCCCCGGCGCTCCACACCTCAGCCGGAGAACGCGGGCTGGTCGGTGTCCCGATCTGGCTGTGGATCGACGCGGCATCAGCCGAGCCCGTCACCACCACCGCCGTGGCCGGAGCTGCCGAAGTCACGGCCACGGCCCAGCTGACCAGCGTGACCTGGGCGATGGGTCCTCCTGGTGCCGTGGTGCGGTGCACCGGACCGGGCACGCCGTGGACCGGCGGCGCCGGACCGTCCCCGACGTGCGGCTACGTCTACGCATTGCGGTCGCTGCCCGAACGCACGGCCGGGCGAGGGACGTGGACGATCACTGCGACGTGCACGTGGACGGTCACGTTCACCGGCACCTCCGCAGGTGCGCCGGTCGCCGCCGAGCAGGAAGTCAGCGTGGCGACGACCACCGAACTCCCGGTCGGCGAGGTCCAGGTGCTGGTGGGCGGCGACGGCTCGTGACGACGACTGCGCACAGACCACCGACGATCCCCGCATGGCTGCCCCGTCCCCGGCGCTCCGCCAGGCTCATCCTGCTCGGAACGGTCCTGGTCGTGCTGGGCGTCCTGAGCGGTGTCTTCGCCTACCGGTCCGCGGTGAGTCGTGACGGCGTGGTTGCGGTCGTACGCCCGGTGGCCGAAGGCTCGGTCGTCACGGCGGAGGACGTGCGAGAGGCGCTCCTACCGCCCGACTCCGGCCTGGCTGGCGTGCCGTGGACCGAGTCGAACGCGGTCGTGGGCCGGTTCGCAGCAGTCGATCTCTTGCCTGGCCAGGTCGTGACGGCTGAGTCGGTGACGCTCGACCAGCTGCCGCGCCGCGGCGAAGCGGTCGTCGGTCTCGCGGTGGATCCGGGTCGGGTGCCGTCGGGCGACCTCGCACCGCACGATCCGGTGCTGATCGTGACCGAGCCGGGTCCACCGGTGCGAGCGCTCGTGGTGCGGGCCGGACAACCCGGCGCGAACGGACGCCGCGAGGTCGACGTGCTCGTCGCCGAGGCCGACGCAGTTCGTCTGGCCACCGCCTCAGCAGCGGGCCAGGCCACGGTCGTGGCTGTCGGGAGGTCGTGACGATGTTGGTCGGTTTGCTGTCGGCGAAGGGCAGCCCGGGCGTCACGACGGCCTCCTTGGCCCTGGCCGCGGTATGGCCACGGCCCGTCGTGGTGCTGGATGCCGACCCGTTCGGTGGGGACGTGCGGGCCGGTCTGGGTCGGGGCGCTTGGCCCACCGACGCGGGAGTCGCCGAGCTCGTGGTCGACCTACGGAGCTCGACGATGGCGCACGCGCTCGCGCGTCGGGCGCACCGGCCAAACGACCATGCCCCAGCGGTCCTCGCCGGCATCGCGTCGATCGCGCAGGCGAAGGGTGTCCCCTGGTCGTCGCTCGCACCGGAGCTGGCCGCATTCGGTGGCGCCGACTGCATCGCCGACTGCGGGCGCTTCGTTCCAGACGTCCTCGACGATCTGTTGCATTTGTGCGACGCCGTCGTGTTGTTCAGCGGCTCGACTCTCCGCGAAGCACGTGCAGCTGTCCGAGCTGTGCCCGTCGTGCAAGCTCGAGCCGAGCTGGCCGGCATCGTCGTCGCTCGCCCCGGGCGGCCCTACGGAGCAGCCGAGATCGCCGACTCCTGCAGCCTCGGGCTGCTCGGCGTATTGCCGGACGATCCGCGCACGGCAGCGGTGTGGAGCGACGGTGACCCGCCGACGCGATCGTTGTTCCGTGCTACATACATGCGCGCTGCTGATCGGATCGCCGGCACGCTCGCCGACCTCCCCGCCCACCGGAGGACAGCGTGATCGCTCCGGCGCCCGACCACTCGGCCGACCTCGCACGCCGCGTGCAGGCGGCGGTGACAACTCGGCTTGCCCAGGATCCCCGCCGTGATCGCCTCGATCCGGCCGATCTCCGCCAGCTCGCGCTTGCCTGGATCCAGGCCGAGCTCGACGCCGAGGCACGGCGGCGGATCGGCGAATCGCAGCCACAGCTCGATCCGGCGACGGAGCGCACTGTCATCCGTACCGTGGAGAACGCACTGTGGGGACTCGGCAACATCCAGGCATTGCTCGACGTCGCCGAAGTCGAGGACATCCACATCACCGGCTGCGACACCCCAGTCCTCCGCATGTCCGACGGGTCGATCCAGAGCGCGGACGGCCCGATCGCTGAGACCGACGCCGATCTCGTGCAACAGCTGCAGTTCATCGCGGCGCACCACGGCAGCTCCGAGCGGGCCTTCTCCCCCGCCCAGCCGTTCCTCAACATGCAGCTTCCGGACGGCTCCCGGCTCGCCGCGATCCGGGACGTCGTGCCCCGCCCGGTCGTGACGATCCGCAAGCACCGCTTCGTCGACGTGACCCTGCGCGAGTTGGTGCGAATGGGCTGCATGCCGCCGGATCTCAGCCGGTTCCTGGCGCACCTGGTGCCGGCGCGCCGCAACGTGCTCGTCACGGGCATGCCCGCGTCGGGCAAGACGACGCTGCTGCGTGCGCTCGCACGCGAGATCGATCCGAGCGAGCGGTTCGCAACCCTCGAGACCGAGTTCGAGCTCAACCTGCACAGGCTCTCGCGGCGACAGCCACTGATGTACGCCGCCGAGTGCCGGTCCGGCTCGACCGAGATCGACCCTGCAACTGGTCGCCGCGCGGGCGAGATGACGCTGTCTGACCTCCTGCACCAGACGTTGCGGATGTCGGTCACGCGCGTGATCGTCGGCGAGGTTCGCGGGGCTGAGGCACTCCCCATGCTCGAGGCGATGTGCGCCGGCATGCCCGGGTCGATGTGCACCTTGCACGCCGGATCAGCGGCAGATGCGTTCGAGCGACTTGTCACGGCCGCGATGAAGGCGGCAGGGGCGAGTTGGTCCGACGCGTTCGTGACCCGGCTTGCCGCTCAGGGCATCGACTACGTGGTTCACATGCGGCACACGGTCGTGGACGGTCGGCGACTTCGGTTCGTCTCGGAGGTGGCCGAAGTGAGCTCGCTCGCCGACGGCGGCGGCGTAGCGATGAACCGCATCTTCGCGCCGTCCGGGGACGATCCGCGCGGCACGTTCGCGATGTTGCCGCAGAACCGACGCCCCTTCGAGGAGGCGGGGATCGACCTCGGGTTCCTGCGCTCGGCGCGTAGGGAGTGGTCGGTGTGACGCCTGCTGATCTCGCCGCCGGCCTCGGCACTGGTTGCCTGATGGCCGGGGCAGTCGCGCTGCGGGCAGGGATGCGGCGCACCTCCTACGCCACTCGCCTTCCGGGGCGCCGCGGCGTGCGCCGTCGACGTCCCGTCTCACCGCACGAACGACGACGGGCATTGCTTGGCGCAGCAGCAGGGGTGCTCACGTGGGCACTCACCGGATGGCCTGCGGCGGGCGCGGCCGTGGTCGTCTCGATGGTGTGGATGCCGTGGCTCCTGGGGGCAGCGGCTGTGACGCGACGGCGGATCGAGACGCTCGAAGCGCTGGAGCGGTGGTGCCGTCGGATGGCGGACACTCTTGCCGGAGGCGGAGCGATCGGTCTCGCCCAGGCCGTGGTGTCCACGTCCGGCCGGGTTGACGATCTGATCGCGGAGCCGGTCGCGACGCTCTCACGCGGCATCCAGCTCGGCGCGGTCCCGACCCCGGTCGCGCTGCGCGAGTTCGCGGACACCGTCGACGACCGGGCCGGCGACGCGGTCGCGGCAGCGCTGCTCCTTGCTCTGGACCAGCAAAGTGCCGGCGTGGCAGATGTGCTGCGCCAGCTGGCCGATGGCATCGCCCGCGATGTCCGAGCGCGTCGGGACATCGAGGCCGCACGGGCGGAGTCCCGGCAGTCGGTAAAGATGCTGCTGGCCATTCAGGCCGGCCTTCTGATCCTGCTTGCGCTGGTGCCCGGGGTGTCCGCGCCGTACGGCACACCCGCCGGGCAGGCAGTGATGGCGGTGCTCCTGTGTGGCACCGCGGCGCTGTTGGTCTGGATGCGCAGGCTGTCGCTCGGCCGACCAGCTCCTCGCTTCTTGGGTTCGATCGGCGGATCTCGATGAGCGGCGCGCTGATCGGGCTGGTGATGGCCGGCGCCTTCGCGGGACTCGCCGCGACGTTGATCGTTGCGGCCACCCGTCCATGGCCTCCGAACCTGAGGAGGGCACTGGACGCCATGGACGAGCGTCTCCCTCCCGCGAGCGACCCGGCCGCCTACGCGGACCTGTTGCTGCGGGTGCTGCGCCGCATTCCGGTCGATGTGTCTGCCGGCGATCTCGACCTACTCGGCACGACACGCGACCGATTCCTCGTCCGTGCCCTGGGCGAAGCGGCCGCGCTGGCCGCCGTCGGTCCCCTACTGTTGGGTGGCACAGCGCTGATGGACGTGCAGCTGCCGATCGCGATTCCGGGCGTGCTTACGCCCACCGCACTGATTGTCGGGTGGACGAGCTGTGCCCGTCGCCTGCGCGACCGTGCCGACGCACTGCGGGACGAGATGCGCTACACCGTCGTCTCATATCTCCAGCAGGTCGGGTTGCTCCGTCGCGGCGGAGCCGGGGTGACGACGGCACTGACCGTTCCAGCGCGCACGCTGACCGACAGCTGGGCGATGAGCCGGCTACGCGACGAGTTAGAACTCGCCGAGCGCTCCGGTCAGATGCCGTGGGAAGGCTTGGCGCGATTCGGCACCCAGATCGACGTCGACGAACTGACCGACCTGTCCCGTATCGCCGAGACCGCCGGGCAGGACGGCGCAACAGTCGTAGCGACGTTGCTGGCCCGGGCAGAGAGTCTCGAGAACGAACTACTGGCCGACGAGCACGCGGCGGCGTACCGGGCCAGTGGGCAGCTCAGCACACCGGGCGCGCTACAGGTCGTGCTGATCGCCGCCTGGGTGCTGTTCCCAGCGGGAAGCGCGCTGCTCAGCAGCGTCTGATGGAGGAGGGATTCATGTTCCAGAAGGTCACGGCCCGGTTGCACCGCACCGCGTGGGCCGTCCATGCCCGGTTCGGTCGATGGGAACCTGTCGACGAGCGCGGCGGCGGGCGCAACACCGACGAGGGCTTCCACATCTCCGCGGGTGCAGTGCTGGCCGGCACGATCGCCGCGCTGGCGGGTGCGTTCATCGCGAAGAAGCTCGGCGCCCTGGGGTAGGTCCGCATGGACGAGCGGGGTGGCGCCACCAGCGTCGAGATGGCGCTGCTGTGGACGGTGATGACAGCCATGATCGTGGCCGTTGTTCAGGTCGCGCTGGTGTTCTACGCAGGGCAGCTCGCCCTGACCGCGGCCGAGGACGGACTGCGCACTGGACGCTACTTCGGGGTCGATGACCCGGCTGGCGCCGCGACCCGGTCGGCCGTCGCTTTCCTCGATCGAACTGCCGGCACGTCATTGCAGGGCATAGCTGTCACAGCAACCGTTGACGGATCGCAGGTGCTGCGCGTGACCGTGAGCGGATCCGCTTTGTCGTTCCTGCCCGGTGTTTCGCTGCCCGTCCGGCGCGACGCCGCCGGCGCTCTGGAACGGGTAGCGCCATGACGTCCGCGCGGACGGGACTCGATGAGTTCGGCGGCAGCCCATCGGTGGAAGCAGCGATCATCGCAGTGGTCATCGGTGTGGTGATCGCAGTCGCGATCGCGGCAGGACGGCTGGCTTCCGCAGAAGCGGCGGTCGACCATGCAGCCCGGGCCGCGGCTCGCGCCGCGTCCTTGGAACGCAGCCCAGCCGCGGGCCGTTCCGCGGCGGAGCGCGCTGCAGGCGCCGGTCTCGCCGAGCGTGGAATCCGCTGCGGCGAGACCGCCATCGAGGTCGACACCAGAGGACTGTCGGCTCCGATCGGCACCCAGTCCGTCGTGCGCGCGACTGTGCGCTGCACGGTCACGTGGTCCGACCTCGGCCTTCCGGGCGGCTCAGCAACAGCATTGGTGGAGTCGGAGTGGACGAGCGCTGTCGATCGATGGCGGGAGCGGCCATGACGATCGCGCTCGACGCTCGGTCGGAACACGGCGGCGGCGCGGTCAGTGCGCCGATGGCCGCACTACTGGTCGTGCTGCTCGCTGTGGTCGGACTGGCGGTCGACGGTGTGCGAGCAGCGCAAGGCGTGGCCCGCGCCGACGCAATCGCCGAGGAGGCCGCACGGGCTGCCGGACAGGCGCTCGACCCCGTCGCACTGCAGGGCGGAACGATCGCTCTGGACACGAACTCGGCCGTCAGGGCAGCGCAGGAGTACCTCGCCGCCGCCGGGGTGCAGGGAAGCGTCGCCGTGAGCGCGCCGCAGCGGGTCGAGGTCACGGTGCGGATCAGTCGCCCCACGGTGCTGCTCGGACTGCTCGGGCGGCCGGAGATCGTCAGCACCGGCACCGCAGAAGCTCAGCTCGTTCCGGTCATTCCCGATGGAGGTGGCGGATGAGCGCCGCACATCGCGCAGCGAAGGCCGCGGCCGCGGCCTGCGCACTCGTCGCCCTCCTGATCGGTGCGCCCGTAGCGCTTTGGCTGCTGGGAAGCCCGTTGCTGCCGTCACGCCTGCCGGACTGGCCCATGGTCGTGGGTGCCTTGACCAGGCCGGACGACGGCCGGCTATTGATCGGTTTCGTCGTGCTCGTCGGGTTCGCGGCGTGGGCGGTGCTCTCCCTGTCGATCGTGCTGGAACTCGTTTCGGCGCTGCTGCACCGCAACGTCCCGATCATCCCGCTGCCCGGCTTTCGCCTGGCCCGGGTTCTCGCGGGCGTCCTGGTTTCCGCTCTGCTCGGCGCCGGACCGGCCAGCGCCACTCCGGCCGCTCCGCCGGTGCCGATCGTGCACATCGAAAAGGCGACGACCGTCGAGCCAGCCTCCCCGACGGCAGCAGATCGCGTGCACGTCGTCGCGCCGAGGGACACCCTGTGGACGATCGCCGACTCCGAGTTGGGCGATCCGCTCCGCTGGCGCGAGATCTACGACCTCAACGTAGGTCGGCCGCAGCCCGATGGCGGCCGTCTCGCCGAGGCCGGGCACCTCGCCGTGGGATGGCGTCTCCAGCTACCGGCTGATTCCCACGATGGCGGACCGGAAAATGCCAGTGTCGTCGTCCGTGAGGGTGACACGCTGAGCAAGATCGCCCAGGACGAACTCGGCTCGGCTGACCGGGTCGATGACCTGATGGCCGCCAACGCCGGCGTTCCCCAAGCCTCCGGTGGTGTCCTGCGCGACCCTGACGAGATCCAGATCGGCTGGCGGATCGTCATCCCACAGCCGGCTCCCGAACCCGCAACGACGGCAACCCCCGCACCGGCTGTGCCTCCCCCGGTGACGGCGCCCCCATCCCCGACGCCGACGCCGCCGCTCACGCCGCAACCCACGACCGCGCCACCAACGACCACCGCCGAATCCCAGCTCACACCACCGAACGATCCGCCCGTCCGATCTACCCCGTTGGACGCCCAGGCGGCGGGAGAGGGCGGCGATTCCGGGGTCGTACTCGCTCTCATCGGCGTCGCCGGTTCGCTCGCCGCGGCAACGATCGTGGCCCTGACCCGCCGCCGGCGGCGGCAACGCCGCCTTCGGCCGGCGGGACACGCGATCGCGGTCCCGGACGACACCGCAGGCCGCCTCGAATGGGCAGCGAGCCAACAGCCGAGCCTGCCGCCGCTGCACTATGTGGATCTTGCGCTGCGGTGCATGACCCCGGACATCGCTGCGGAGCTGGAGGTCGTCGCCGTTCGCTGCAGCCCGACGTCGGCCATCCTCCAGCTCGCCGCACCCCTCCCCGCGCCGCCGCCGTTCGGGTCGGACGCCACCGACGGCTGGACCCTCGAAGCCGATGCGGCCCTCCCGATCCCGGCCGAGGAGGCCGCCGCGACGTGCTCGCCGATACCGGCTCTGGTCTCGATCGCGACCGCGGGCGACGTCACGCTCATGATCGATCTCGAGCAGCGCGGCGTGCTTCGAGTCGGCGGGAACCACGAGCGGGCACGCGCGCTCCTGCGGCACGTCGTTGCAGAGCTCGCCACGGCGGAGGCGGCGGAAGACATCGAGGTCCTGCTGGTCGGACTCGGCGACGAGCTGGTCGATGTCGACCCGGAGCGACTGGACGTCGCGGCCTCCCTGGACGACGCTCTCGACGCCGCGCAGCGACACGCATCGGCTACTCAGGACGCACTGGATCGGTTCTCGCTGACCTCAGTGATGGAAGGCCGGCTGCGGGAGATCGCGCCGGATTCATGGCTGCCGACGGTCGTGGTCTGCGCTGACGAACCGGACGATGGCGCCCGCGAACGTCTCGCGGCACACCGAGCTGGCGCTGCTACCGCCGTGATCGTGATCGATGCCCAGGACCCGGACCTGCTCGTGCACGACGACGGCGAGTTGCACGTCGCCGCGGCGGGGATCGATCTCGGCGGCGAGCACTGGTCGGCAACCCAGCTGACGCACAGCGCGGGCACGCACCTCGCGGCAGTCCTGGGGACGTCCACCAAGCCGTCGGAGCCCGTCGGACCTGCGGTCGCCGGGCCGGACCAACAGTGGGCCGACGGCATGAACGAGGACGGCTCCGTCGCCTCGCCCGAGACACCGGCGGAGGGTCCGCTCGCGGATCCCGAAGCCGAGCGAAGTCTCGCCATCGTGGAGTTCCAGGATCCGAATCTCGATGACGACCTCGCCGCATGGCGGGCCACCGATCCGGCTGTCCCGATGATCGCGATCCTGGGCGAGCCCATGGTGCGGGCACCCGGGACCTACCCGAAGGTGCGCGCGAGCTGGTTCGCCGAAGTGCTCGTCTACCTGAGCCTGCACCCGGCGGGCGTGTCGTCGGCGAAAGCGGTGACCGACCTGTGGCCGGAGGGGCACCGCATCAGTCCGGCCACGATCCGGCACGCCTTCTACGGCGCCCGGCGTTGGGCCGGCCGGGGTCTGGATGGCGACCCGGCGGAACCGTTCGTGTCCGAGATGAGTACCGACACCAGCTACCGGCTTCGCGGGCACCTGCTCGACTGGGATCTGTTCCGCCGTCTGCGCAAGCGCGCCCAGGCTCGCCACCGCGCCGGGCACCCGGGAGCGGTTGCCGACTACGAGGCGGCGATGGCGCTCATCCGCGGGCCCGTCCTGCACCCTTTGCGGCCGGGTGGGTATGCCTGGCTGAACAACCACGACCAGCGTCATGACCTGCAGATCCCGGGCTTCGTCGTGGACACCGCCCACGAGCTCGTCGAGATCGCTCTGGCCGATGGCGACACCGCGCGGGCCCGTCTTGTCGCCGAGAAGGCTCGCTCGATCGATGTCGACGTCGTGTACGACCGCCCGTTGACCGATCTGATGCGGATCGCGCACGCCGAGGACAACCACGCCGAACTCGAGTTCTACGCGGCCGCGCTGCTGGACGCTCGCGGCTTCGAGGTCCCCGAGGAACTCGCACCGGACAGCTTCACCGTGCTCAACGACCTGCTTCCGGCCGGCCTCCGCCGCCCGCCTCGGTCGTGAACGCGCTGGCCGTAGTCGTGCTCGCCGGCCCGGCCACCGTCGCCGCCGTGGCCACAACGGTTGCGAGATCGTGGACCCCAAACCGCATCGCAGGCGCCGCCACGGCAGCCATCGGCGGGTTGGTCGCGGCCATCGTGCTCGACGAGCGCCTGGCCGTCTCCGTCGTGCCGCTGATCGTGCTCGGCCCGGCCGCGGCCATCGTCGACGTCCACGAGAACCGGCTCCCGGACGCGCTCACCGCCACGATGTTCGCCGCGACCTTGCCCCTGGCGCTCGCGTCCGGGCCGGCCGGCTGGAACGGGATCGCGGTCGCGGTCCTCACGACGCTCGGACTGCTTGGCCTCAAGACGGCCGCACCGAACGCAATCGGTTGGGGCGACCTGAAGTTCGCGCCGACGGTCGCGATCGTGCTCGGCCAACACGCCGCGGTACTCCCTGGTCTGCTGTGCATCGTCGGCTTGATCGCGCTCACTACCGTGGCCTTGGCTGTCCAGGGCCGCGCAACGTCGGTGCCGTACGGGCCCGCTCTGCTTCTCGGAACGCTCACGGCGGTGATCTGAACCCGTTGACGAAGGCGCTCAACCGATGCTGGGCGAGGTTGGTCTCCTCAATCCGGACCGCCCGGAGTGTTGCGCCGAAGCGCCCCGGCGATGGCGTCCCCCTGCCGCTGAGGGCGGCGGCGATGGCGCCACCGGCTTGGCTGTCTTCTCGACGGGTTGCGTGGCGGATGCAATGTCGGGGAACCGGGCTCGGATCGCGGCATCGGCCTGACGCCCGTTCCCGCGCAGCGCCTGTGCCACCGCACGGTCGCGGTCACGACCGGGATCGAGGTGCTCGACGAATGCCGCGATGTCGACCCGATCCGGCAGCGTCGGCACGGCTGCCGGTGACGCGGTGACAGCCCAGGGACGGATCTGGTCGAGCGGCGCGGACAGAAGATGCGCCCGGAGTGCATCGGCGACGCTCTTGGTGGGCACGCTGGCGCCTGCAGCGCCGACGCCGGGAACTTTGCCGATCACGGCCCACCCGGCATCTGGCAGGCACACGACGTGCGCCGTCCGCGGCCCATCTCCGACCAGTTGCGCCGCCTCACGGTAGGTGTCGCGGTCCAAGGGACGCGGCAGCGGCACCGGCTCGCTGGCATCCAGAACCCGGTCCATTGCGGTAGCCGCCCCGGCCAGGTCGCGGACGACAGCTGCACGCTGGGTCCGCCCGCGAAGGCCCTTCGGCGACCGCCGGTGCGCGCTGAGCCGGTCCGCGACGAACGTCGCGATCTGGGCCAGCTGATACATCTCGTAGCCGCCAGGAGTGAGCAATGGGTAGTCCGGCGCGGTCACTGCCCCGCCCCCAGCTCGGCCGCAGGAGCTGGGCCAGCACCGGTCTGGGGTGCCGCGTCGCGGGTGCCGAACCGGCGCCGCACCCGAGGTGCAGGGAACACCGCGGAGGCGCGCGACGCGGCCTCGCGCGACGCGTTCTGCTGAGCGGCTGGACCCGGTCCGGACAGGAACGTGGTCGCCGACAGGTCCGCTGCGTCGCGGAAGGCGCGCGTCACGGACGCGTACGCACCCAGATCCCACATGTCCAGCACCACCCGTCCAACACTGACCCGCAGGAAGACCCGCCGCGCGTCCAGGTGCTCCAGACGGCCGTGGATCCGGGGTCGGTTTCTCGCGTCGATCACCACTGCTGCGTCGCGCACCCCGGGTACGGGAGCGACGTGCTGGGCGTCGACCTCGCGCGCCAGCAGGCCCGACATCGTGCTCAGCTTGTCGAACGTGGACGCGAACTGCGCGGCTGTCGCCCGGTCATGCAGGTAGAAGAGCGCCTGCCCCATCCGAACCCCGACCGTGGCGCCGTCGGTCAGCGCCCGGTGCGCTACGACCGAGGTGTCCTGGACTCCGACCAGGGACAAGATCACGCTGGTCGACTGCCGGTATCGCTGCTGCATCGGTCCCTCCGGGCGCAGCGGAACTCGGTCAGTTCCGCGACGCCCGCCACCTTCGCCGGGGAGAACGACCAACTCGTGGTCGTGCGCCGACCGGACTGTGGTCGGAGGCGTGGTCAGCAGCGTCATCAGCTCTCGCGTCGACACCTCGGCCGGCCCACCGTGTCACCGAGTTCGCTGCCGACGTCGAGGCCGCGGATTGATGGGCACGGCCTTGTTCCCTCTGCCATGCCGCGATCTCCCGGAGCAACGCCGCGACCGCCACAGCCAAGGCGACTCCACCCGCAGCCGGATCATCACCAGACCGGGTCGCGTGCCGCTGACGGATCAATGCCCGCGCCACTCCGCGCAGCGACGCCGCAGCCCGCCCGACAGATGACGAGGACCCGCGTGGAGCCCGCGCGGCGCGGTCGAAGATCTCCCCCGCCGCGTCCACCTCTGGCGACCACCCCCGCATGGCCGTCAGCAAGTCCGCCGCGGCGAGGGCGATGCCACCGGGGTCCTCTGCCGTCCCGACGCCGCGTCGCGCCGCAGCGACCGCCTGCCGAGCTTGCTCCGCGCGCCGCTGCGCCACCGCCGGCGACACCGCGGCACCGTCGCCGGCCCACCTCGCCACAAGCCGCGGCAAGGACAGATCCGCAGCCAACTTGCTACCGCTGTAGAACACCGGCCGCCCGGACCCGTTCACATCACCGGCCAGCGCCACCGAATACCCGATCGGATCTCCCGACGGCGCCCGCCGGACCGCCACCACACATCCGGCCGACTCGAGCGCCTCGACGAATACGTCCAGCCTGTCCGCAGCCACCGCTGCAGAACGCACGATGCGTGCCAACTCCACGCGCGCGGGCGCTCGCCCACGCCGAGCCGCCTTCTCCCGCTCCCCTCGGCTCGCCGCCGGCGCTGCCGTCCCGTCCGCGGCGGCAGTCACCGTCAACCCCAACCGGGCCTCGACCCGCCGCGCCGCCGCCCGCAACCGCGGATAGTCCCGACTCGGCCAGAACCGCCGCCCCGTGTCCTGCCGCACCAACACCACGGCCACATGCACGTGATCGTCGGCGTGCCGGATCGCGACCCACCTCGGACCACCCACGTCCCCGCGCTCGGCCACACCGGCGCCGTCGAGAAGCTCCCGCACCACCGCGGCCCACTCGGTATCCGACAGCACCCGATCACCCGCGGCCGTCCGCACCGACAAGTGCCACACGTAGCCGCGCTTCCCGTCCGGATCACCCTCCGGCAAACCCGCCGCCACCGCCGGCGCCCGCACCGCACGGATCAGCGGCCCCAGCTCCAGGTCGTACGGAGACGGCCCGCTCGCACGCGGCTGCCACCCGGCATCCCGCCCATCCCACGACGCGATCACCCGCGGACGCACATGCTCCTGAGCACGCCCCGGCCCCATCAGATAGGCGATCAGCCCTCCGACCCGCCAACCGTGCACGACCTTCGTGATCACCGCGGCCGCCCAACGGCGGCGACGACGACATCCACTGCCTCATCCAGCCGCCCCAACAGCCGAGCTACATCCTCGGCATCCACACCCACTTCGCGCGCCGCGACCACGTCAGCATGCAGCCGAAGCAGATCCACGAGCCCGACCCCCTCGGCAGCGCCGAGTGCGGCCTCACCCACCCACGCCCCAACTGCCATCCCGGCCAGGTCCGCGCGCTCGCGCACCAACGCCAGCTCGGCCGTCGAGAAGCGCACGACCAGCTGCCGATCACGCGCCACTCCCACACGAGCCCGCCGCCGACCACCTGCCATGCCGTCAGCCGAACGCACCGGCATTGCCGTGCCGTGGTCGCGCAGGACGCGCAGCTCAGCGCCAGCGTCGCCGTACCCGGAACGCCCCCGTTCCCACCGAGCACAGGAGCGCGTGGTCGCCGGAAGCATCGCTTCCGGCATATCTTGCTGCCACCGCGAGCCTGAGCTCATGGCAGCTGAAGATCAACAGGAATTCCTGTAGACGCGCCCGCCCCTGCTCCCCCAGACCGTGTGCCAGCCCATCGAGTCGGCGGTGGCGGCGCTGCGTGGAGATGGCGAGCAAGACCTGCCGGGCCGGCGAGTGGCCAAGAGAACTGCGATCAAGCGATGCAATGTCAGAACGTCGACATGTCGCAGTTGACCGTGTCCCCACCGGGATGTCCGCCGTCCCCGCCGGCACTGCTCAACGAAGAACGGCGCGGCCTCTGCGACGGCCCAGTCGACGTACTTGGAGCGTCGCAGAGGGCCACATGAGTGCACCGTCGACCACGACGAAGCGCAGACCAGCAACGACATAAACTTACGATCAGCGAACAGTATGACTATTGTCCATCGGTAAGTTCGGTGCTAGCTTGCTCGCTCGGTGAGTGAGTCACTCGACGGCGAGGAGATGTCATGCCCAGCTGGCAAGACGCACGTTCTGGTTCCACACTCCTCGCGCGGCTCACAGCAGCGACCGTCGTGGCCACGGTCGCCCTAGCTGGGTGTGCTTCAACGGGCCCCTCCACCTCGAGCCAGGTCGCACCCGCACAGCAGGCGTTGTACGACCGGGCGGTCGAGGCGGGGGGACACCTGACGGTCTTCATCGGGACCACAGGGAACGAAGCACTCGACCAGCTCCGCGATATCTTCACCGATCAGTACCCTGACCTGAGCCTGGAGTTCGTCTCTGGAAGCGGACCGGACATCTCCGAACGCTTCCTGACCGAGAAACGGAACGGTCTCAGCAATGCGGATATCGTAGCGATGGCCGGGACCTCGGCACTGGAGCAGATGGCTCAGGAGAACTTCCTCAACCGCTTTACTCCCGAGGACGCGAACCTCTTCTCCGCCGGTCAGGGGCAGACCCAGCCTGATCTCATCCACCCGTTCGCGAGCATCTACATCGGAGCGTGCTACAACCCCACGGCCGTAGGCCCTGAGGAGGTCGATCTTCTCCGCAACTACCGGACCTGGCCGGACCCACGTTTCGCCGGGCGGGCGAGCGTGATCAACACGGAGGGCTTCGGACCTAGGCTCGCGTTGTCGCGATGGACCTTCGAGATGCCCGACCTCGGTGAGCCATGGCTGAAACAGTTGGCCGAACTCCACCCCGCGGTCTACGCAACGCCGAACACCGCCGCGCCGCGTGTGATCGCCGGCGAGCACGACGTCCTGTTCGGCGGCTTCTCGACGACAGCCGTACGGGCTGAGCACGACAAAGCCCCGCTGCGGTGCGTGATGCCTGATCCCATGACGGCTTACTCGTTTTCCATGGCCCTGGCCGCCGGCGCGCCGAACGAGGCGGCAGGTCAGATCTTCATCAACTGGATGCTCTCCGAGAACGGGCAGCGCGCGGTGCAAAAGACGCTCGGTTTCATTGCAATGCGCGAAGGATTCGATGAACCGGTTGCGGCGCCCGAGTACCTCCAGCTCGGCAGCAAGATCAGCTACGTGAACGAGGCCGTGCTCCGCGGGCGCGAGAAAGAGCTGACCGCGCTGACCGACTCAATCTTCGGCGGCTCCCGAAAATAGGTCGCGAAGGCGCCAGTCGCCATCCGTGCCCCACCGCAGATTGGAGGCTCCATGCTGAGCCGAGAAAGCTCTGCGCTGTCGTCACTGCGCAGGCCGTCGCAGACGCGCCAGGCCGCTGTATTCGCCGTCCCGACCTACCTCGTCGTCCTCATCCTCGTGGCGGTGCCCCTCGTCTACCTCGTCTACGCGAGCCTTCAGACCGCCTCGCCGGGTGCCCCCAACGCAGAATTCACCTTGGCGAACATCATCGCCTTCTTCACGGAGGACAGATTCTTCGGGGCGTTGGGGAACTCGTTGTGGCTGGGCTTTCTCGTCAGTCTCGCGGCAACAGTCGTCGGAGTAGGAATGGCCTGGCTCGTGGCCCGCACGGACGTCCCATTCAACCGCGCCCTCACCGCTCTGGTCCCGCTTCCAATCTTCCTCTCGCCCTTCGCAGTCGGAATCGCCTGGTTCCTCCTCGGCTCAGAGAACTCAGGTCTGATCAACACTACCCTTCGACTCATCCTCGGAGCGGAGGCCGGGATCGTCAACATCATGTCCTTTGGCGGTCTCCTCTTCGTCATGACCCTGGCCTTCGCACCCCTGGCCTACCTCTTCACCTTGGGTCCCATGACAAACATGGACGGCAGCCTCGAGGAGGCCTCACGAATACAGGGGGCATCGCTCACCCGAACTTTCTTCAGGATCACGGCGCCCGTGATTGCCCCGGGTATCCTGTCCGCCTTTCTGATGATCTTCGTTCTCGCGGCGGAGATGTTCAGTCTTCCCGGACTGATCGGGGTGGCGATCGGGTTCCGCACCCTTCCCTACTACATCTACCAGAGCACTACCTCCTCCCCGCCCGATTGGGGCGGAGCGGCGGCCGCCGGTCTTGCCCTTCTCGTGGTCATGCTCGCGGGTGTCGTGCTGCAGAACCGAGCACTGCGGGCCAGCTCGCGATTCGTGACGATCAGCGGCAAGGGAGCCCGGCCGGTCACGGTGCATCTGGGGAGGTGGCGTTGGTGCTCGCTCGTGCTCCCGGTCGGCTACGTCCTGCTTGCCGTCGTGCTGCCAGCCATCGCCCTCGTGCTCGTGTCCTTCCTGCGGTACTTCACGCCGGACATCACGCCCGATCTCTTCACCCTCGAGAACTGGAGGGCAGCACTCGGCTCGTCCCGCTTCGAGGACGCGCTCACGAACACCATCATCGTCGGATCGCTGACGCCGACCGTCGCCGTCGTCATCGCCTTCGCGGTCGCTTACGTCCGACACCGCACCGTGATGCCCTTGCGCTCCCTGGCCGAGATGGTCGGGATGACGCCCGTTGCCATCCCAGGGATCGTATTCGGCGTCGGTGTCCTTTGGGCCTATGTCCGCTCGCCGATCTACGGCACGATCTGGCTGTTCGCGATCGCCTACTGCGCCCGCTTCCTCCCGCACGCTCTACGCACCATCTCGTCGGGCCTCGTACAGATCGACAAGGGACTCGAGGAGGCGTCACGTCTGGCTGGCGCGGGACCAGTGCGAACCGCCGCGCGCATCACGATTCCGCTCCTGGGGACGAGCGCCATATCGAGTTGGCTACTACTGGTCATCTACTGCACACGCGAACTCAACGTCGCAATCATGACTTACTCGAG
Source organism: uncultured Actinomycetota bacterium (assembly GCA_963727745.1). Classification (GTDB taxonomy): domain Bacteria; phylum Actinomycetota; class Actinomycetes; order Mycobacteriales; family Pseudonocardiaceae; genus Pseudonocardia. The sequence goes on along the minus strand of CAVSHL010000005.1, from coordinate 275,907 downwards.
CCGGTCCGTGGTGTTGCCCGTCGTAATGTGGAATGAGATGAGCTCGGGCCTGTATCAGAGAGCTGCGATCATCGCAATCATCGAATCCGCGCTGATCCTCTCGATCGTTGCCCTGGCCGCACTCGTCCTGCGAATCGATCTCCGCGGTGGCGCTGCGCGTCAGAGCGCGAAGCGAGGAGGCAAGTAATGGCTTTCATCGAGATCAACAGCGTCACGAAGAAGTACGGCGACTTCAAGGCGCTCGACGCCGTCACGATCAGCGTGGACGAGGGCGAGTTCGTGTCGCTGCTCGGCCCGAGCGGGTGCGGCAAGACCAGCCTTCTCCGTTCGATCGCCGGGCTCGAGACGATCCAGGGCGGTGCCATCGTCGTCAATGGGCGCACGTTCTCCCAAGAGGATCTCACCCTGCCCCCCGAGCGGCGCAACGTCGGCCTGATCTTCCAGTCATACGCGCTGTGGCCGCACATGACGGTGTTCAAGAACATTGCCTACGGCCTGAAGCTCCAGGGCTTCGACCGTTCGGAGATCTCGCGCCGCGTCGACGAAGCGCTCGGAATCGTTGGGCTCGACGGGCTGGAGTCGCGCTTCCCATCCGAACTGAGCGGCGGCCAGATGCAGCGTGTCGCGGTGGCGCGCAGCGTCGCGGCTCGGCCAGCAGTTCTGCTCTTCGACGAACCGCTGAGCAATCTCGATGCCAAGCTCCGCGAGTCGATGCGATTCGAGCTACGCCGCATCCAGAAGGAGGTTGGCATCACTGCGGTCTACGTGACACACGACCAGGCCGAAGCCATGGTGATCTCCGATCGGATCATCCTTATGAACAAGGGTTCGGTAGTCCAGCAAGGCTCGGCCCGGATGCTGTACGAGCGGCCGGCGACCACCTTTGCGTCCGAGTTCCTCGGATTCAGCAACTTCCTTCGAGCAAAAGTTACCCGAGAGGCCGATGAGCACGGGGTCGGCGAGTTCCTCCTCATGGACATCGACTGCGGTCCGGTCGAGGGGATCCTGCGAGAGGGCTGCTCCCCGGGGGAGGAGGTGCATCTCTCGGTTCGGCCGGAGTCGTTGTTCGTCCGCCGTGATCCGCGACGTGTCCCTGGGACCAGCGCAGCACTGCCGGGGGTGGTCCAGGATGTCGTGTACGCAGGCAACCTCTGTGACGTCTTCGTCGATGTCAGCGGTCAGCGGATCCGTGCGCAGGTCCGACCGACGGAACTGGTCGCTCTCACTCCCGGTCTCGGCGTCGACGTGTGTTTCGACGCGAGTGATGCTTGGGCGGTGCCCTTCGACGAGCGCGACAAGGGATGACCATCAGCTATATCGGTCTCCGTGCTTCCGCCACATCCGATGAGCCGGTCAGGAGGTCTTCGAGTACTGAAGGACGTAGTCCAGGTGCTCCTCCATGGCGGCGGCCGCCCGGTCGGAGTCACCGCTGGACACGGCCTTGACGATGGCGATGTGCTGCTTGACCGTGCAGGTCGCGACATCCTGTGTGACGTCGAGGAACTGGGCCGGGTGCGTGGCGTTGTGCACCGCAGCGACAAGTGCCGCCAGAAGGCGGTTCCCGGATGCGTGTCCGATCGTCGTGTGGAACTCGAGGTCGTACTGCGGGATGTCGGGGTCGTCGATCGTGGTGTTGCGCTGGCGCTCGACGATCGCCCGCAGGGTCTCGAGATGCTCCTCCGTTCGATTCGTCGCGGCGTAGCGCGACGCCGGGATCTCCAGAACACGCCGGACCTGTGTGAGCTCGGCGATCTCCAGCGTGCCCAGCCGCATGATCGTGTCCATCGATTCGCCGAGCGACCTGCTCAGCGACTCCGGCGTCACGGTGTTGACAAAACTGCCACCCGCGACCCCGGGAAGCTTGCGGATCAGGCCCGCGCTGACGAGCGAGGCGAGTGCCTCACGGACAGTCGGCCGACTTACGCCGAACTGTTCGGCGAGCTGCGTCTCGGCGGGCAGCTTCTCGCCTTGCGCGAACTGGCCGAGGAGGATCGCCTCCCTGATCTGCTGCTCGACCTGTGCCCTCGGCCGGAGCACCTCTCGTGCCTCGAAGCCGCCGCCGGCGGCGAGCCCGTTGGTTCCCATGACTGTGGGTCCCACCTCTCTCATCGATGTGGCGGTAGGCGGCTCGATGCGCGTAAGTCGCCTTCCAGCGTGTCATGCGGAGATCACCACATCCATAATGTGGCACCTATGCCAGTTGACGATAATTATCCGGACGTAGCGTCTCTATCTTAGAGGAATTCTGTCAGACTGATATCCTCCAGTCCGAGAAGGGCCGGTGACGCCGCCTCCGGGTCACGCCATCGAAGGACTGAACCTGATCGAGTGCACTGGTTTCGTTGCAGACTCGACGGGCGGGATCACCCCGGCCAGCCGGGCACAAATGTGCTCCGGGGCGACCCGATCGGTGGCGACTCGGGGCCACCTGCGCTGGTCGGTGGACTGCGCGGGCGAGTCGTTCCACTGTCCCTCGTCGAACGAGGCCCAGCGCACGGTGGCCGTGGAGATGCGTTCGTAGGAGGGGGCGGTCCCTGGCCCGGGCTAGTCGAGTGTCGCGGCCGTCCCGTAGATGACGAGTCGCAGAGCTCGATGTTGGTGTGCGGGAATCACCGGATGCGACCGTCCCGGTCCCGCGCCAGGTCTGTGCAGGCAGACCAGATACCAAGTTCTTGACTACCACTAATACTGTCTTACAGTAACCATACTGCGCGTACGAGCGTCAGCCGCCGACCACAGGGAGCCCCTGACAACGGCTGTCCGCACCCGCCATGCCGACCCCCACCTCGCAGTTCACCGTCGAGAGAGGAAGCGATGAGAATCGGCTACATCGGTCTCGGGGACATGGGAGGCGCGCTCGCGACGCGTCTCCAGAGCCGACACCCGCTCTGCGTCCACGACCTCAACGCGGCCGCGGTCGCCACCCTCGTCGGTCACGGCGCCACCGCCGCGACCAGTACCGCGGAACTCGCCTGCCAGGTCGACGTCGTCCTGCTGTGCCTCCCGACCTCCCAGCACGTCCGCTCGCTCGTCCTCGACCAGGGTGGGCTCCTGTCGAACCTGACCCCGGGAGCCCTGGTCATCGACCAGACCTCGGGCGACCCCGACATCACGGTCGCCCTCGCCGAGGCGCTGGCCGAACGCAAGATCACGCTCGTCGACGCCCCCGTGAGCGGTGGTGCGGCGGCCGCGCTTGCAGGCGGAATCTCGATCATGCTCGGTGCAGAGGGGGACGCCATCGAGAGGGCATCGGAAGTTCTGCGGCTCATCAGTCCGAACGTGGTGCACGTCGGGGTGGTCGGGAGCGGACACACGATGAAGCTGGTGAACAACTTCGTGTCCTGCTCACAGCGCCTACTGTCGCTCGAGGCGCTGGCCTTGGCCACGAAGAAGGGGATCGCACCCGAGACTGCCGTCAAGGTCCTCGCAGCGGGCGGGGCCCGTAATGCCTTCTTCGAGCAACAGGCGGACCGCATCCTGTCGGGGGTGCGCGATACCGGGTTCAGCGTCGGGCTCGCCCACAAGGACCTCGTCCTCGCATGCGGTCTTGCCGCGTCGGTCCGCGCCCCGGCTTTCTATGCAAGCGTGACCCGTGAGCTGTACCAGATGGCCGCAAACCGCTTTGGCTACAACGCCCGCGTGGACCGCGTGGCCGATCTCGTCGAGGAGATCAGTGCGGTCGAGCTCCGGACCTCCGCCGGCTGAGATGTGACCCGAGGGTCTGACGCCGAACGCGCCCGTCCGGTGCGCCCTGAACCGGACGATGGCCCCGGAGGGCGGCGAGGCGGCGCGCCGCCCTCCGGTCGCAGGTCAGACCGAGCGGTTCGCCAGCTGGTAGTCGGCGTCGGACAAGGCTTCTCCCCATTCGACATCGCCGAGGCTGATCGTGGTGTGGACAAGGAAGTTGCCCTCGGCCGCGCCGTGCCAGTGGCGGACCCCGCCCGGCGTCCAGACCATCTCTCCGGCACGGACGCGCACTGGGCCGTCTGCGTCGGCCACGAAGCCCTCCCCCGCCACCATGATGAGCACCTGACCGCCCTCGTGCGTGTGCCAGTGGGTGCGCGAGCAGGGCGAGAAGTAGACCTGCCCCAGGGTGACGCCCTCCGACTTCGCCATCAGCTGGTCGCGCCAGACGGCGCCGCCGCTGAAGTTGCCGTCGGTCTCGGAGGGCTCGATGCGGGGGGTGCGGATCACGGTGAGCATGACTGCCCTCTTCCCGTCCTCAGATGTCGCGGACTGTCCGCGTGGCATGCGCGCAGTAAACTATCTGACAACTTCTATCTTGTCATTCTGGTTCGACGCTGAAAGGTGCAGACCATGAAGGTCGGCTACATCGGACTGGGCCGGATGGGGCGCGGGATGGCGCTCAACCTGGTCCGCGCGGAGAACGAGGTCGTGGTCTACGACCGCTCCGAGGAGGCCATGACGACACTGGTGGAGGCGGGCGCCAGGCCCGCCTCGAGCATCGGCGACCTGACGAAGGCCGTCGACGTCGTGTTCACCTCGCTCCCCGGGCCGCCACAGGTTGAGGAGGTCGTCTTCGGGGCGGGAGGCATCCTTGAGCACATCCGGGAGGGTCAGGCACTCTTCGAGCTGTCCACGAGCTCGCGCGCGCTCGCCCTCCGCATCCACGCCGCCTTCGCCGAGCGCGGCGCCGCAATGCTGGACGCGCCGGTGAGCGGCGGCCCAGCGGGCGCCGAGTCGGGCGACCTGGCGTTCTGGGTCGGCGGAGACGCCGAGGTCTACGAGCGATTCCTGCCGGCGCTGCGGGACATGGGCGACAAGCCCCGTCTCTGTGGGCCCATCGGAGCAGGCACCGTGGTGAAGCTTGCGAACAACATGAGCGGCTACATGATCATGCTTTGTCTGGCCGAGACCTTCTCGACCGCAGTGAAGGCGGGCGTGGACCCACTCGAGCTCTGGGACGCGTTGCGTCTGGGGGTCGTCGGGAAGAGTTCGCCACTCGACCTGCTCACCAAGCAGTTCCTCCCGGGGAAGTTCGATCCGCCCGCCTTCGCGCTGAGGCTGGCGTACAAGGACGTGACGCTGGCGACCGAGTTGGGTCGCGAGCTCGGGGTCCCGATGCGCCTGGCGAACATGACGATGGCGGAGATGTCGGAGGCCATGGGTCGCGGGATGGGTGACAGCGACTCCCGCGCTTACCTGCAGCTGCAGGTCGAGCGGGCCGGCGTGACGATCGCCGTCGACCCCGAGGACCTCGCAGAGCGACAGCGGCGCGGGCCCGCGTGACCGGCGGGCCCGCGGGCAGGACGCCCGCGGGCCCGATCACCGACAGCGGTCACGCCGAGCCGGCTGCCCCCGGAGCCTCGAGGAACGGTCGCAGCTCGCGCGCGCTGACCGAGCCGTCGGCGGCGCGTACCCATCCGACGAGGTCGTCGACCTGACCGGCGGGCATGACTGCTGCGAGCGCCATGTGGGCCTTGCCCGCGAGCTCATCCCAGGACATCGGGTTGTCGTGCGCCCCGCGACATGGATCGACCCGCTCGACCAGGACGCGGCCGTCCGTGCACCTCACGGTGACGACGGCGCGCCGGGTCCGACGCTTCGAGGCGTCGAACTCCTCGGTCACGTCCAGGCTCGGGTCGGCCACGAGGTGGACCCTCGACATCACCTCTCGCACCGGTGTCGAGCGGTGTCGTTCGTAGTCGTGCGCGCTTCGGAATGTCAGCTCGCCGTCGAGCAGCAGCACGCTCACGATGTACTGAACGCTGATATCCGGCATCGCCCGCCCGTCGACGATGTAAGCCCCGTGTCGAGGCAGACGCACCTCGACCGACTCCACATGATCCGCGCGGATCCCCTCCGTCGCGATCATGCGCTCGATCGCTTCCGCCGCCGGCTGGATCGGGCCGCCGACCGGGTACCTCTTGATGTCCGTCGTAGTGACGTGTCGGGTGGCAGCGAGGTCCTCGAGCATTCGACCCGTGTCGCCATCCTCGCCGTGGGCGTCGAACGCCTGTGGCGAGCCGTCGAAGACATCGTCGATGTCGGTGAACCCGAAGCGCACCAGTTCTGCTGCCCGAACGCCGGCGTGCGCCTGGTTGGCCGCGGTGGCGAATGCCTTCCCGATGTGTTCGGGGTCGCGATAGAACGTCGACACGCCTGCAACCTGCTGCGTCGCGTAGGACAGGACGTGCCGGTTCTGCTCCACGGTCAGCCCCGCCAGGAACGCTGCGGTGGCGGCCGAACCGAACGTCTGGCCGACACCGTGTGTCGCCCGCACCGCGCGCTGCATCGCGCGCAAGGACTTCCACGCCCCGATGTTCACCGCGCAGGTGACGTCGTAGCCCAGAGACACCGCGGTCACCAGGTCTGCGCCGGACCGGTCGAACGCCTCCGCGGCCGCCACCGCTACCGGGACGACCGACGCCCCCGGGTGCACGCGCGCCCGGTCGTTCACGTCGTCGGTCTCGTCGGCATGTGCGCACATCGCATTGGCGAACGCCGCCAGCTCGGGGTTGGTCCTGGTCCCGCCGGCCAGCGTGGACTCCCCTGTCCCGCCGCGGGAGCGGGCATACGCCGTGGCGAGGTGCCCGGGCCGCAGGGTCGCGCCACTCAGCACGGCCACCAGGCCGTCGAGGAGATGCTGCCTGGCCCGATCGGCGATGTCCGGTGCGAGCGCGCGCTCGTGCGCGGTCGCGATGTGCCGCGCCAGCCTGGTCGTCACGTCATCGAGCACGTCGAACCTCCCAAGAGTTCGAAATATCGGACAATTTGCTTCTAGCGAATTGCCTATCAGTTGACAGCATCGTAACCTAGTCATCGCGGCCGCACGGAGTGCCGGGAAGCGCGGTTCGGCCCACGCGGAATCACGTCGCAGGCTCGCCCCTGAGGCGTGCGCCTGCGCCGGGCGGGCCGGCGGCCCAGCCGACGGGCCGTGCAGTCAGTCGGACCGCTGATCGGAGGATGACGCGTGACGATCGGTTTCATCGGCTTGGGTCGCATGGGACGCGGGATGGCAGCGAACATCGCCCGCAACCACTCCGAAGCCCTCGTCGTCTACGACGTGAACCCGGACGCGATGGCCGCGTTGGTCGGGCTCGGTGCCACCGCAGCAGGGTCGGTCGCAGAGGTGGTGGCAGGCAGCAGAGTCCTGTTCACCTCGCTGCCCGGACCCACCGAGATCGAAGAGGTCGTTCTCGGCGCGGACGGCGTCATCGCCCACATACAACCGGGCTCGACGTACGTGGACCTGTCCACCAGCTCGTACGAGCTCGTCGGACGGATCGAGCACGCGGTCGGAGCACAAGGCGCCGACATGCTCGATGCTCCGGTCAGCGGTGGACCGGCCGGGGCGGAGTCGGGCACCCTGGCGTTGTGGGTCGGCGGTGAGCGTGAGCTCTTCGACCGTCACCTCCCGCTGCTGCAATCGTTCGCCTCCGACCCCCGGTACGTCGGGGAACTGGGTTTGGGAACGATCACCAAGCTCGCGAACAACATGGCCGCGCACATGATCAAACTTGCGCTCGCCGAAGTCTTCTCGATGGCGGTCCGGGCAGGTATCGATCCCCTCGATCTCTGGGAACACCTGCGTGTCGGCTTCGTCGGCAGGCGCTCTCCGCTCGACCTGCTGACCAACCAGTTCCTCCCTGGACGCTACGACTCACCCGCGAACACCCTGGCCATCGCCCACAAGGACATGAGCTTGGGCGCCGCGGCGGGTCGAGCCCTCGGGGTCCCCATGCGCCTTGCAGCACTGACGCAGGAGGAGATGACCGAGGCGATGCGGCGCGGGTTCGCAGACGAGGACGCTCGGTCCTACCTGAAGCTCCAGCTCCAGCGGGCGGGCGTCGAGATCGCCGTTGACCCCAAGCGATTGGCGGAGGCGTTGGCTGCAGATTCCCCTAGGCCCTGACTTCGGCAGCGCGAGCAAAGGCGGACGTGTGAGTCAGACCTCTCAGCGATACGACTTCCCCTTCCACGTCACTGACGGTCCGGACGGTCTGACGTTCGCCGCCTTCCTCTACGAGACCCGTGCCGAACGGCGCGGCGTCCTCCAGGTCCTGATGCACGGCAACTCCTACGACCATCGCTACTGGGACGCGGGCCGGATCAACGGCGAGGACTACTCCTACGCCCGGTACATGACCGAGCAGGGGTTCGATCTGCTGGCGATCGACATGCCCGGCGTCGGCGCGAGCTCGACGCCCAACGGCTTCTCGGTCTCGATCGACGCAGTGGGCAAGGCGCTCGGGGACCTGCTTCAGCGGCTACGGGACGGCAGCGCGCTGCCTGGGCGAACGTACGGGCACATCAGCTCGGTCGGTCACTCGATGGGCAGCATCCTCGGTGTGTATGCCGAGGCCCAGTACCCTGCCGCGGACTCCCTCATCGTGACGGGCACGGGATATTTCCCGGGCCGGTCCTCGTCGGGCTGGGCCCCGGGCGAGCGAGAAGAGCTGATCAAGGAGGAGTACTCGCTGGTACCGCCCGGGCACCGGCGACGGTTCTACCACGCACCGAGCGCTGATCCAGACGTGATCGACTACGACAACGCCGTACTGCGCACTCGGATGCCGAGCGGGCTCTGGGGTGACTGCATCCCTCTGCGAGACGCCCCGAACTCAGGGGTGTCGCGCGTGACCTGCCCGGTCTACGTCCAGCTCGGCGAGAAGGACCCGATCATGGCCGGCGAGTACGCCGACCAGGAGCGCGGCTGTTACACCTCCTCCCCGGACGTGCGGTCCGAGCAGCTGCCTGACATGGGCCACTCCTTCAATCTGCACCTCAACCGCGAGCTGAGCTGGCGCGGTATCAGCGCCTACCTCGACCGCTGACCAGGTGGCTCGGATGTCGTCTGCGGACCAGACGCCCGGCCGACCACGTGTCGTGACCGGGTCCGGGGCAGTACGTGGAAGGGTCACAGCCGGTGTGGCGAGATTCCTGGGCATCCCCTACGCCACGAACCCCTCCGGTGACCGCCGGTTCCTGGCACCGGAACCGCACCGTTGGCGCGGGACGCTCGACGCCCGCGCCGCCGGCCCCCCGGCGCCCCAGATCATGCCCGCATCCGCGACCGCACAACATTACAGATGGAGCAGCGACCTCCGGCCGCCGGACGAGGACTGCCTGACGCTGAACATCTGGACGCCCAGCCTCGAACGGGGCGCACGGCTCCCCGTGATGGTCTACCTGCACGGCGGCGGGTTCGTCTTCGGCTCGGCCGCAGCGCCCGGCCTGACCGGTGCCCGACTCGCCCAACGAGGAGTCGTCGTCGTGTCGGTGCACCATCGTCTCTCGGTCCTCGGCCACTTGTACCTGGCTCACCTCGACGAGCAGTACCGCGACTCGGGCAACGTCGGGATGCTCGACATCGTCGCCGCCCTGGAGTGGGTCCGAGACGAGATCGAGGCGTTCGGAGGTGACCCGGGCCTGGTGACGGTCTTCGGCCAGTCAGGCGGCGGATCCAAGGTCGGGGTACTCATGGCGATGCCGCGGGCGCGCGGCCTCTTCCACCGGGCGATAGCCCAGAGCCCATCGGCACTGCTCCGTGTCGCGACGCCGGCGGACGCCGAGCGCAACACAAGGCACCTCCTCCGCCGGCTCGGGATTCCTCCGTCACGGCCGAGCATGCTCCGCGAGGTGCCGACAGCACGGCTCCTCGCCGCCATGGTGGCCGGCATCGACGACTCGGGGGGCATCGACGACTACCGTCCTGTCGCCGACGGACGCGTCGTGGTCGACCACCCCTTCGAGCACGAGGCACCCGTGACGTCCGCGCACGTTCCGCTGTTGATCGGCTGGTGCGAGACTGAACAGCGCATGCGGCTGTCGCTCACCCCGGACGTGCTCGACGCCGATCCCGCCACCGCGATACGGAACGTCGCGAAGTTCGTCGGTGTCCCTCGCGAGCACGCGGCCGCGCTGCTCGAGGCCTACCGAGCCGGCCGACCCGACGATTCCCCGGGTGACCTTCTCGCCCTCATCCAGGGCGACCATCGCTACCGCAGAACGGTGACGCAAGCCGCTGAGCTCAAGTCGGCGCAGCCAGGCGCCGGAGTCTACGTCTATCTCCTGAGCTGGAGGACGCCGGTCCTTGGTGGGATCCTGCGCTCACCGCACATGCTTTGCCTGCCGTTCGTGTTCGGCACCGTGGACCGCGCCCGACAGTTCGTCGGGACCGCGCCGGAGCGCCACGCCCTCGCAGACGCGATGATGTCGGCTTGGATCGAGTTCGCGCGCCACGGAAGACCGGCGTTCGAGGGCCGGCCGGATTGGCCCCGCTACACCACGGCTCGGCGCACCACCCTCGTCATCGACCGTGAGTCGCGACTGGTCGACGATCCCGCTGCGGCGGAGAGGCAGGCCTGGGCCGACTGCCCGCCCTACCGGCCCGCGCAGCTGCGCCCGCTGCCTACCGCGCCCGAGGTCCGCAACCGATCCTGAGCCTGCGGACCAGCACACCTGTCCGGGCAAGAAGGGAGGGGTCGACCCGGTCGCCCCCTCCCTTCGGCCGAGTCGCCTCAGACGGCGGGTCCGGCGGTGGTTTCGGACGCCGTGCGGGTTCCCACCGTGGCCGGGATCGAGGGGTGCCCACCGACGGAGTGCCGCAACGACAGCCCTCGAGTCTCGGGGGTCATGATGATGCCGACCAGCCCCAGCACCGTCATGAGGATCATCGCGTACCACGCAGGGGCAAGCGGCGACCCGGTCCCGTTCACCAGCAGTGTGGCGATCAGCGGCGTCGTACCGCCGAAGATCGCCACGGCGAGGTTGTAGGAGATGCCGTGACTGCGGCAACGCACTGCAGTCGGGAACAACTCGACCGACATCACGAAGTAGGCCGACGCGAACACCGACACTCCGACGGAGATCAAGAGCTGACCGAAATACGCCCCCGCGACCGTCCCTGAGCCGGCCAACGCGAACGCAGGCCACGCCGTCACGATCAGCCAGATCGCACCCGCGAACAGAAGGGGCTTGCGACCGATCCGGTCGCCGACCCGCCCGAACACGAGCATCCCCAGTCCGATCACGAGGATCCCCACTGCGTTGGACAGCAACGCGGTCGTCGAGTCGACCCCGGCGACCTTGACGAGATAGGTGAACATGTACCCCTGGATCAGGTAGGCGCCCACCGCCTGCGGTACCTGCGTCAGGATCACCAGCACCATCGACTTGCGTGCACTAAGGGTCTCCCGCCACTGGATGGCAGGGCCGTCGGTGTCCACAGACGCGGCCTCTTCACGCTCCCGCGCAACGTCCTTGAACTCTTCAGAGTCGTCGAGCGTGTACCGCAGCCAGAAACCGACTGCAGCGATGAGCCCGCCGACCAGGAAGGGCACCCGCCAACCCCACTCGAGGTAGACCTCCTGGCCGAAGCCCAGCTGAACGCCGAAGATGAACAGCGCAGCGGCAGCGTTCGGCACGTAGGCGAAGCAGCCCGCTACGCCGATCCACCTGCCGCGCTTGCCCTCTGGCGCCGACTCGGCGATGTAGCTCCACCCACCGGTGGTCTCACCACCCATCGAGAGACCCTGGAGGAGCCGGCAGAAGACGAGCAGGATCGTCGCTGCCACCCCGATACTGTCGAAAGTGGGGAGCAGACCAGTCAGCATCGTCCCGGCGCCCATGAGTAGAACGGTCGCTGTGAGGACCGACAGGCGACCGACACGGTCTCCGAGGTAGCCGAACAGCACCCCGCCCAGCGGCCGGACGAAGAAGGCGACGGCGTACACAGCGAACGTGCCGAGCAGGGCAGCGGTCGGGTGGTCTGCGGGGAAGAAGTGCACCGCGAGAGCAGGCGCTGAGAGCGCATACACGGAGTAGTCGAAGATCTCGGCGAGGTTCCCGATGGAACCTCCTAGCAGTCTGCGGCGATCGCTGACGACAGACAATGCGGTCTCCTAGCGGGATGGCTCCTCTGACACGTCCCGACCCTCCGGGCCGGCGACACGCAGCTTGTACGGGAGTGACGTGCGGCGTGCCTCAGGTCACAGCCTTCTTCCACGCCAACTACTTGTCAATAACCATCAGCCAAAAAGACTGACAGTTTACTGATATGGGATCAACATGCCCGCCATGCCGCCGATCTGCCGGAACATCCCACACATACCGGACAAATAGTGGTGTTCAGATTCGCCTGGAGGACGGGCAGTCGCCGTGGCGATCGCAGCCTGGTCGATGGCGCCCAGAAACACTGTCAAGCTGACGGCGACGAGGCCTGCATGGCGATGAGCTGACGATGCAAGCGGCGCAGGCCACCCTCCTCCATGTTGTCGAAGACGTACATCTATGGTAACTGTCATACAAAGTGAACGTGTCGGACCGCTGCGGTCCCTCCCGAGCCGTCTGAGCATCCGATGCCGTGTCCGCCACGATCCGCACGACGCGTCGCATCGACACCAGTGAGTGCACAAGCCAACCCAGCCGCAGCATCGAGGCAAACGGGCGTCCGAGACGGGACAAGTTGGTCACAGAAGGAGACCCGACGTGCTCAATCTGAACAACGGCGTCACCATGCCCGCCCTCGGCTTCGGTGTTTTCCAAAGCCCTCCGGATGAGACAGCGGAAGCGGTCGAGACCGCTCTCCGTATCGGATACCGGCACATCGACACGGCAGCGGCGTACCAGAACGAACGACAGGTCGGTGAGGGTCTCCGACGTTCAGGAGTAGACCGTGCCGACGTCTTCGTCGAGACCAAGGTCTGGGTCGTTGACTACGGCTACGACGAAACGCTGCACGCCTTCGACAAGAGCGCGGGCAAACTCGGGATGGACGAGATCGATCTGCTGATCCTGCACCAGCCCATGCCCCAGCACTTCGACGCCACGGTCGCCGCCTATCAGGCCCTCGAGCGGCTCCTGGCCGATGGCCAGGTCCGGGCGATCGGCGTCAGCAACTTCATGCCAGACCACCTCGATGCACTCCTCGAGCGCACCGAGATCGTGCCGGCGGTGAACCAGGTGGAGCTCCATCCGTACTTCACGCAGCCACAGGTCCAGCGTGCCGACGCCGGGCATGGCATCGTCACCCAGGCGTGGTCCCCGATTGGTGGCATCACCTTCTACCCGGGCTACGGCGAGCACCGCAGAAGCGTGATGCAGGACGACACCATCTGCGCGATCGCTGCCACCCACAGCCGTACGCCGGCCCAGGTGATGCTCCGCTGGCACCTCCAGCAGGGCCGATCTGCCATCCCGAAGTCCACCAATCCGAAGCGCATCGCCGAGAACTTCGACGTGCTCGACTTCACTCTGACAGACGAAGAGCTAGCGCGGATCGACGCGCTGGACACCGGCATCCGCGGCGGCCCGGACCCCGACACGCGCGATCCCTCGACCACAGGCATCCACATCCCCGAGGTCTGAACGCTTTAGGCAGTCACAGCTGGTATCCACGTCGCGGGTAGTGACTGACGCGCGCTTGATACTGATGTCGTCGGCGTCAGGCCGACCAGCACCAGACGTGCTCGGATTTTCGTGCATCATCGACCGGTCTGGCGAAGCACCTCCCGTGCGTGGGCGAGCACAGGTGCGTCGACCATGCGGCCGCGGAAGCGGAACACCCCGGGCTGCCCGGCGGCGGCCGCCAGCACGTCCGCGGCCCAGCTCACCTCGCCCTCGCTCGGCCGGAACGCGGCCCGCACCACGGCGACCTGCTTCGGGTGGATGCAGGCCTTGGCCGCGTACCCGGCGGCGACCGCGGCCGCGCTGTCGGCGGCGAGCAGGTCCAGGTCGTCGATGTCGACGAGCACCGTGTCGACGGGCAGGACGCCGGCCGCGCGGGCCGCGTAGAGGATGCGCGTGCGCGCCTCCTCGACGGCGGGCCGGTAGTTCCCGTCGGGCGCGCGGCCCGACCGCCCGCCCAGGTCGGCCACGAGGTCCTCGCTGCCCCACATGAGACCGACGCACGTCGACGCCTCCGCGATCTGCGGCGCCTCCAGCACGCCGCGAGCGGTCTCGCACAGCGCGACGACCGGGTGCGGCGCCAACGCCTCGACGTCCTCGGGACGCTCGGCCATCGGCAGCATCACCGCCACCTCGGGGAACGCGGCCAGCGCCGCGACGTCCGCGGCGTGCCACGGGGTACCGGGGGCGTTCACGCGGACCACGACGGCAGCGCCGTTCAGCGCAGCCAGGCCGCGGACCACGGCGTCGCGGGCCGCGTCCTTGGCATCCGGGGCAACGGCGTCCTCCAGGTCGAGGATCACCGTGTCGGCCGCGGCGGCGGCCTTGGCGAAGCGGTCGGGCCGGTCACCGGGGCAGAACAGCAGGGCGGGACCCCTCACGACCGGTCCAGCCCGCCGCGCTCGGCCAGTTGGGCGGCGATGACGTTGCGCTGGATCTCGTTGGTGCCCTCGTCGACGATCATCAGCGGGCGTCGGCGAAGTAGCGCTCGACGTCGAACTCGGTGGAGTAGCCATAGCCGCCGCGCACGCGCACCGCGTCGAGGGCGATCTCCATCGCGGCCTCGGAGGCGAACAGCTCGTCATAGCCGCGGGCGACGTCCACACCGCCAGGGCGCTCGATCTTGATGACGCGGGCTCCGAGGTCGACCAGCTGGCGGGTCGCGAACGAGACGGCGACAGCCTGCTCCAGGCTGACCACAGTCACCCCGCGAAGCGGCGGTGCATCGGCCGTCATCGCGCTGCTGCTGCCGGGACGAGCCGGAGCGTGGCGACGAGCGACGGGGCGGCGCCCACGGCGGCGACGGCGATCTCGGCGGAGTCGCCGTCGCGCGATCCGGCGGCGACGATCGTGTCCGGGCTGAACGCCGGCCGGACCAGGCGGTAGGCGAACTCCGCGACGCGTGCGTCCGCGGCGTGCACGCGGGGCAGCTCCAGTGCGAGCAGCACGAGCAGCGGCCCGTGGACCACCAGGTCGGGATAGCCCTCGACACCGGTGGCGTAGGGCGTGTCGTAGTGGATGCGGTGGCCGTTGTAGGTCAGCGCGCTGAACCGCGAGAGCAGCACCGGCCCGGTGGCCACGGTGCGCCGCCAGGTCCCCGCGGGCTCGGGTTCGCCGCCTGCGGGACGCTGCATCGTGCGCCGCGGGGCGCCCTCGGGCTCGGAGCGGTAGACGACGTCCTGCTCCTCGACGGCGACCGCGACCTCATCGGCTGACAGTTCGTGGCGAACGGTCACGAACGCCAGTTCCCCGCTGCGGCCGGTCTTGGTCGTGACCGAGGTGACCGAGGACCGGGCGTGCAGCAGCGACCCGTGCCGGATCTCGCCGGTCTGGTGCAGGCGGCCGCCGGCGATCATCCGGCGGCGGCCGGGGATCGGCGGCAGGAACGGCCCGTGCGCGGGGTGGCCGTCCTCGCCGATCGCCGAGGTAGCCGGGTGGTCGAGCAGCGTGAACCAGTGCCACAGCGGCGGCAGCGGGGCGCCGGCGTCCAGACCGGGCGGTTCCGCGTCGATCAGCGCGGCGAAGGCCGCGGTCGGCCACGGGTCGACCCGGCGGGACGTCTCGATCGTGGGCGGGGCCCAGTGGGCGAGGTGATCGGCCAGGGTGCCGGCAGAAGCGGTATCGGGCACGGTTCCTCCTCGGCTTGACGGGTTCAGCATCCGACACCGGCATCGATCCGTGAAATGACGATTGGAGGTGGGACCGCTGGGCAGGTCAGCCGGTCCGTTCACCCCAGCGGGGCGGCCCTGGGCACCGTATGGCGTTTGAGCCAGTCGACCACCCCCGGAATGGTCCGTCGTCGGGCGGCCCCGCCCATGAGGGCTCCGGCGTGACCACCCGGGACGCGGAGGACCTCGACGTCGGCCGAGCCGAGGCGGCCCACCAACGCCTCGGAGCCGCGCGGCGGCACGAACTCGTCCCGCTCCGCCACCACGATCAGCACCGGCGCCGTGATGTTCTCGAGCCGCACGGGACGACCTCCGAGCCGACCGGAGCCGGTCATCAGCGCGTTGTCCCGGACGTACCGCGTGATCATCTCGGTGAAGGACGCCCCCGCCATCGCGCGATGGCTCCATGCCCAGTGGTTGACCGCGCGGTGCGCGTCCACGTACTCCTCGCGCCACAGGTGCTCCCACAACGTGACGTACTGCACCAGCTCGGACGTCGGTTGGAGCAGCCGGAACATGCCCCGGATCGCGCTCTCCGGCACGAGGCCCGTCGTCTGGTCGATGGTGTCCGAGGCCTGCAGCCGCCCCTCGCGGAAGTTGCTGATGAACGCCGGGGCATGGTCGAAGTCGCATGGCGGTGTGAACAGGACGATGTTGCTCACCGGAACGTCGTCGCGGCTGCCGAGCAGCAGCAGGAGCATGAGGGCGCCCATGCAGTAGGCGCCCATCACGACCTCGTCCGCCATCGCGACACGACGCACGACGTCGACGGCATGGACGAAGTAGCCGTTGAGGTAGGTGTCGAGGTCGTGGCCGGCCTCGACGGCCTCGGGCCGGCCCCAGTCGAAGAGAAAGACGTCGAAACCCTCGTCGAGCAGGTGCTCGGCCCACGAGATGCCGGGGTGCAGGTCGAAGATCGCCGGGTCACCGACGAGCCCGAGGAACAGCATCACGGGGGGTCGCCGGGTCCCCTCCGGCCCCTGGTAACGCCAGAGCCTGGCCTTGCCGAGGGCCCACACCTCCTCCTTCGGCGTCATGCTGATCATGGGAGGCGGCCGGCGGGCGATGAGCTCGATCCCTCTGCGCGCCCGCAGCTGCGTGCGCTCGACCTCACGCTTGATCGCGCGAGCGGCGTCCAATCCGGGCGAGCTCACGGATTGGCCTGTCGTTGACGCTCGGCCTCGACGAGCTCGCGGCGCAACGCCAACAGCTCCCGTTGCACCTCCGCCAGTTGGCTACGGAGGCCGCGCACGTCCGCGTGCGAGGGAAGTCCGGCGACGTGCAGGCCCCATGACACGAGACCGTCGACGGGGCGGGCAACGGCTCGTGCAACGTCCTGGAGTCGCAGGAGGGCGATCTGGAGCTCCGATGAACTGGTCAGCGATCTCAATGGCGGGCTCAACTGTCGTTCGACGCCGTCGAAGGCTCTGCGCCACACTGGAGAGTTGCTCATGGCTGTCTCATTCCGCCCTGCTCCTCGGCGGAAAGAGGGCTCGGACGACGCCGTTCGTGAGAGCGGCGGGGTTGACACTCCGCGGCGCCGCCTGGACGAAGTCGGCCAGGTCGTCCCGGCTCACCACGCGAGCGTCCTTCCACGCCGCGCTGGCCTCGTAGTCCTCGGCGTCCAGGAACTCGGCGATGGTGGCAGCACCCCCCGACGATGCGTCGTGCAGGAGGTAGTGGCCCCAACGTTGGACGATGTGCAGCCGTGCGTTGCCCAGGTAGGCCGCCAGGACCGCCGAGTTCGCCAGCGGCATCAGGTTGTCGTCGGACCCCGAGATCACCAGTGTCGGGGCCACGATGCGGTGCAGCCACGGCAGACTGGTGAAGGACGAGAACGCCGTCATCTGCAGCGCGTACCCGCGCATCGACGGAGCCGCCTCCTGATGCCAGCCGGCGACGAGATCGCCGATGTTCCGGCTGTCCTTCTCGGCCGGGGCGAGACCCACCATGTACATCGCAGCGCGATGAGCGGCCTGGGCGTAGTGCCGGGCCGGTGTCAGGACCGCGAGTGCCGCCCGCAACGGCCCCGGGACCTGGCCGACGCCGCAGGAGCTGCCGACGAGGACCAACCGCCGGACGCGCTCGGGCTCCTGGTGCGCGAGCTGCTGCGCCACGGCGCCGCCGAGCGAGTAGCCGAGAACGTCGGCGCGTTCGACGCCGACCGCATCGAGCACCCGCCGGGCTATGTCGGCGAGGTGCGCGATCCGGTACGGCAGCACGGGCGCCTTCGACAGCCCGGTGCCCGGCGCATCGAAGGCGATCAGCTGAAATCCGGGTAGCTGCTCCAGCAGCGGGGTCCACGTCGCGACGTTCGCGCCCAGCCCGTTGATGAGCAACACGGGGGGCCCATCCCCACGAATGCGCACCCGCACCCGCCGACCGCAGATCTCGACGATCCGATCGATGCCCGTCGCTGGTTCGGTCGTCATGTGAACAACTCCTCGAGTCCCAGGTAGTGCCGGACGCTGCGTTGATCATCGGCGCGATGTGTCAGCAGCATCAGGTCGTGGAAGTCACCGGCGCCGTCACGGACGAAATCGGGCAGCAGCGCCGCGGGTTCGAACCCGATGTCCTGGAACATCGCCACCAACGCCTCTTGTTCGGCGATGACCTCGACGTAGGCCTGGATGCATCCGAGATCGAGCGCTTCGACGAGCGCTGCCCGCGTCAGCTCGCGACCGAGGCCGCGCCGTCGGTGGGTGACCGACACGAGCACGCGCAGCTCCGCCACGTGCGACGACCACCCGGAGCCGGGGAACGCACCGGCGACACCGACGATGTCACCGTCCGTGCCGACCGCCACCACACGTCGCACGCGCGCGGAGGCGTCCTGCCCGTCCTCTTTGAGGAACCGGCGCTCGCCCTCCGGCACCCGCGACATGAACCGGGAGAACGCCGCACCGTCGTCCGTCCTCATGAGCCGGACGACGGCTGAGCGACTGCGGTCGGCCACGGCGGGACTCAGTCCGTCCGGTTCGGCATGGTCGCCAGCGACAACCCGCCGTCGACGACGATCGTCTGCCCGTTGACGGCGGCGCTGGCCGGTGAGCAGAAGAACGCCATGATCTCGGCGACGTCGTCCGGCGTCGGGAACTTCCCGGACGGGGTGCGCTTGAGCCAGTTCTCCTCGTAGTGCTCCCACTGGTCGCCGGCGTAGAAGCGGAAGGAGTCGGTGTCGATCGGCCCCGGACACACTCCGACCGTGGTGATTCCCTGGGGCCCGAGCTCGACGGCGAGGTACTTGATGAGGCTCTCCATCGCCGCCTTCGCCGCCCCCAGCAAGCCGTGCCCCGGAAGCACCCGGAAGCTGTCCCAGCCCGAGATCGCGACGATGCGGCCACCCGGTCCCATGTGCGGGGTGCTGCAGCGGACCAGTTCGAGGAAGCCTTCGACCGTGATGGCCATCGTCTTGGTGATGTGCCGGCCATGGATCTCCGACAGCGGCTTGAACGCGCTGGCCGCCGCATTGGCGACGAGGACGTCGATGCCACCGAACCGAGCGGCGGCGCGATCCACCAGGTCGCGGACGGCGGCGGGATCGGCGATGTCCGCCTGCACGGCGATCGCCTGGCCGCCGGCTGCAACGACGTCCTTCACCGTCAGGTCGGCGGCCTCGACGTCCTGCCTGTAGTTGATCACAACGTTCGCCTGCTCGGATCCGAGGCGGATCGCGAGGCTGCGTCCCATGCCGCGCGATCCACCGGTGATCACCACGGTCCTGTCCACGAACTTCATCCCGTTCATCCCCAGCTCTCGTCGCTGTTCACGCCGTCACGAACTCATGGTCAGGCCGCCGCCGACGCAGAGCGTCTGCCCGGTGATGTAGCTGGCGTCGTCCAGCGCGAGGAACGCGATGGCCGCCGCGACCTCCTCGGGCTGCCCGACGCGGCGCATCGGCACCGCGCGGACGATGCTCGCGAGTGCCGCCTCGCCGCCCTGGCTGTCCAGCAGCGGTGTCGCCGTGATTCCGGGCGCCACGGCGTTGACGCGGATCTGGTAGCGGGCCAGTTCTCTGGCCAGCGACTTCGCCAGGGCGATCACCCCTGCCTTCGTCGCCGAGTACACGGTCTCCCCCGACGTGCCCACCACGCCGGCCTCCGACGCGGTCAGGACGATGCTGCCGCCGCGCTCACGCATCACCCGGCCGGCCGCCGCGCAGAGATAGATGCTCGACATGAGGTTCAGGTCGACGATCGTGCGCCAGTACTCCGGCGACTCGTCGAGGAACTTCGTCACCGCGGTCCAGCCGACGGTCGACACCATCGCATCGAGCCCCCCGGTCTCGTCGACCGCGAGATCGAGCAGCGCATGGCAGGCGGCGGGGTCGGTCGCGTCCCAGGAGCGGTCCCCGAGGGCGACCACCGACCCGGTCTCGGCGGCGAGCTCGCGCACCGCGTCGACGTTGAGGTCGGCTGCCAGGACCAGCATTCCCCGTTCGGCCAGCAACCGTGCCGTCGCTCGTCCGATCCCCGACCCAGCACCCACCACCAGCGCCGTCTTCTTCTCGGTCGCGCCCGTTGCAGCCACAGTGCCGCCTCTCTCTCAGTCGATGAATGGCACGTTCCGGAACACCCGACCACCGACGGTCAGTGGGGCGCGACCTCGCGCAGACTGCGGGCGATGAGCATCTTCTGCACCTGGTTCGTGCCGTCGTAGATCTCGGTGATCTTGGCGTCGCGGAGCCGGCGTTCGACCCCGATGTCGAGCCGGTCGCCGTCCTCGCCCAGCAGCTCCGTGCACCAGGCCGCGATCCGTACACCAAGGGCCGTGCAGTGCAGCTTGGCCATGGACACCTCCGCGGTCGGGTCGGTGTCAGAGCTGTCGACGAGGGCGCACACCGACGTGAGCATCGCTCGCCCGGCGAAGATCTGGGCCCGGATGTCGGCCAGCGCGAACTGGAGATCCTGGGCGTGCCGGTTGCGCGAGGAGAGCAGTCCGCGGTCGTTGAGGTGGCGCACCGTCGCCTGGAAGGCGCCGTCGGCGAACCCCACACCCTGCGCTGCGGCACTGATCCGGGACTTCGTGACGGACCGGAGCAGGAGCGCGTAGCCCTTCCCCTCCGCGCCGAGGACGGCGTCGGCCGGCACACGGCACTGGTCGAAGCTCAACGCGACCGTCGACGCGCCCCTCTGCCCCAGCTTCTTCATCGGCTTCCCCGCCTCGAATCCCTGGACCTGAGCCGTGTCCACGAGGAAGGCGGTGATCCCGTCGCGGCCCCGCTGGGTGTCGACCGTGGCGAACAGCACGATGACATCCGCGACGTCACCGTTGGAGATGAAGATCTTGCTCCCGTCGATGACGTAGGAGTCGCCGTCGCGCCGGGCGACGGTCCGCATCGACGCCACGTCGGATCCGGCCTCCGGTTCGGTCAAGGCGATCGCCCCGATCGCGGAGCCGGACGACAACGCCGGGACCCAGCGCTGCACCTGGTCGGGACGACCCGCGGTGAGGATCGGATGCGCCGCGTGCATCTGGGTCATGTAGACGGTCGAGGTGGATCCGCACGCGGCGGAGACGGCGGCCAGCAGTTCCGCGTACACCGCCGTGGGCGCGCCGCGGCCGCCGAGATCCACGGGCATGAGCACGCAGCCGAGGCCCGCCTCCGCCAACGCTCGGAGTGCCTCCCGGGGGAACGTCCCGTGATCGTCGATCTCGGCGGCGCCGGGCTCGATGATCTCCGCGATGATCCGGGATGCGGCCTCGAGGATCCCCGTGGTGGCCGCAGGGTCGGTCGCGGCGTCAGACGACAGACTCATGAGCGGCGCTCCTTCCGGAAGACCGGCGTTCGACGCTCGGCGAAGGCAGTGATGCCTTCCTGGCCGTCGGCGGAGGCGATGGCGAGGGCCGCGAGCGCGGCCTCGTGCTCCAGTTCCGCCGGACGGGCGGCCCGCCGTCCGGCCTCGAGGATGCTCGTCAGCCCGCCGCGGCTGCCTGCGGCCACCGTCGCGGCCAACCGTGTCACCTCGGCCGGCAACGCCGCGGCCGGGACAGGGGGGACGGACAGCACGCCGATCTCCCATGCCCGCGCCGCGTCGATGCGCTCCCCGGTCAGGAGGAGGTGGAAGGCGGGCGCCCTGCCCACTGCCGTCATGAGGCGCTGGGTACCGCCGAAGCCCGGGATGCAGCCGATCTTGGCTTCGGGCAACCCGAAGGAGCTGCGGTCGGAGGCGACGACGAGGTGGCAGGCGAGCGCCATCTCGAACCCGCCGCCGAGCGCGAAGCCGTCCACCGCCGCGATCACAGGGATCGTGGATTGCTCGATCGCCAGCATCGCCCGGTGACCGCGCCGGATGAAGGCGTGGGCGGCATCGGCGCTCAATCCGGTGATCTCCCCCAGGTCGGCGCCCGCGCAGAAGGCACGGTCGCCGGAACCCCGGATCACCAGGCAACCGATCGCGGGATCGGCCCCGGCGCGATCGACCTCGGCCGCGAGGCCGCCGAGCACGTCACTGTTGAGGGCGTTCAGCCGATCAGGCCGGTTGAGCGTGAGGAACCGCACCCGGCCGTCGTCGGTCACGTCGATCAGGGCAGCCACACCGCACCTTCCTCGACGAGGTGGTCCATCCCGGCGTCATCCAGCCCGATCCGCGAGAGCACCTCGCGGCCGTGCTGACCGCGCTGCGGCGCGGGCAGGCGAGGTTCACGGCGCCCGCCGTCGGAACCGAGCCGCCAGGGTGACCCCACTCCGCGGAACTCCCCGGCCGTCGGGTGCTGCTGCGTGACGATGGCCTCACGGGCGCGCACCTGCGGGTCCTCCACGACCTCCGACACCGATTTGATCAGTGAGCAGGGAACGTCCACGGCCTCGAGAGTGCTCAGCGCCTCCTCCGCCGTCATGGCGTCGAGCCGCTTCTGGAAGGCGGTGACGACCTCGTTGCGACGCGCGCGCCGCCCGGCGTTGGTCGCCAGGTCCGGCTGGTCCGCCAGTGACTGCAGGTCCAGCGCGGCGCAGGCCCGCAGCCAGTGGCGGTCGTTGCCGACCGCGACGACGATCGGCCGGTCCTGGGTCTGGAACGTCTGGTAGAGAGCCACCACCGAGTCGGTCCCGCCACACGGCCGCGGCTCGTCGTCGCCGGCCAGGTAGCTGGCGATCCGCGGCCCCATGAACGCCAGGTCGGCCTCGATCAGCGACACGTCGATGACCTCACCGGTACCGCTCACCTGCTGCCGCACCAGCGCTGCGGCGATCGCGAACGCGGCGACCGTGCCTGCGGCGACATCGGACAACGCCGTGCTGACGCGCTGAGGCGTGCCGGCGTCACCGGTCACGCTCATCATCCCCGACCGCGCCTGCGCGATCAGGTCGTAGCCGGGCCGGACGGCGTCCGGCCCGGTCAGCCCGAATCCCGACACGGCGCAGATCACGAGGTGCGGGAACCGCTCGCGCAACGTGTCCAGGCCCAGACCGTGTTTCTCCAGCTTGGCCGGATTGAGGTTCTCGACGAACACGTCCGCCTGCTCGAGGAGGCGGAACAGGACCGCCTGCCCCTCCGCGCCACGGATGTCGAGGCAGAGACTCTTCTTGTTCCGGTTGACCGAGAGGAACCACGCCGCTTCGCCGTTGAGGAAGGGCGGACCCCATCCCCGCGCGTCGTCGCCACGGATGGGCTCGATCTTGATGATCTCCGCACCCATGTCGCCGAGGTACATCGAGGCGGTGGGAGCAGCGTAGGAGGACGAGATGTCGACGACGGTGATCCCGTCGAGAGGTCCGCGGTTCATGCGGCAGGGCTCCCACACGCGGCGACGGAGTAGCGCAGGACGTAGTCGAGGTGCTCGTCCATGGCCTGGGCGGCCAGGTCGGCGTCCCCGTCGGAGATGGCCTTCAGGATGGCGATGTGCTGCTTGACCGTGCGGCTCGCGACGGCCGGTGTGACGTCGAGGAACCGGGCCGGGTGCGTCGCGTCGTGCAGCGCGCCGACGAATGCCCCCAGCAGCCTGTTCCCAGACGCGTACCCGATCGTCGTGTGGAACTGCAGGTCGTAGGCCGGGATGTCCGGGTCGTCGATCGTGGTGGTGCGCTGCCGGTCGACGATCGCCCGCAACGTCGTCAGATGGTCGTCGCTGCGGTTCTCCGCCGCGTATCGGGCCGCGGGCACCTCCAGCATCCGCCGGACCTGCGTGAGCTCGGCGATCTCCAACGTGCCGAGCCGCATGATCGTGTCCATCGACTCGCCGAGTGACTTGCTCAGCGACTCGGGCGTCACGGTGTTGATGAAGCTGCCGCCCGCGACGCCCGGGATCTTGCGGATCAGGCCGGCGCTGACCAGCGCGGCCAGTGCCTCGCGCACGGTCGGGCGGCTCACGCCGAACTGCTCGGCGAGAACAGTCTCGGCAGGCAGCTTGTCGCCCTGGGCGAACTGGCCCCGCAGGATCGCCTCCTTGATCTGCTCCTCCACCTGCGCGCGCGGGCGGGTCACCGCGCGTGCCTTGAAGTGCGCGTCGCCCGCAGAGTCGCTCGTCATGGCCTGCCTTCCCCCGGTCGGTCGTTCCATCCGTCCACGCCTCACACCTTCCCGAGTCGCTCTGCTGCGACGGTGGCGAGCGAGGATCGGCGGCTGCACGCCCGCGCGCGCACGCTCACGGCGTCGCGCAACAGGCCGGCCACCGGGTACTCCTCGACGTAGCCGTAGCCGCCGAGCACCTGGATCGCCTCGATCGCGACGTCCACGGCTGCCCGCGACGCTGCCGCCGAGGCCTCCGCCCAGTGCACGGGCCGGGCGTCGGGCTCGAGCGCGCGAGCGATCAGCGCAGCGGCGGCAGCCACCTGCACCCGCATCTCGGCGAGCAGTGCACGGAGCCCGGCGAACGAACTCAGGGCAGCACCGAACTGCCGCCGAT
Organism: uncultured Actinomycetota bacterium; assembly: GCA_963727745.1. Classification (GTDB taxonomy): domain Bacteria; phylum Actinomycetota; class Actinomycetes; order Mycobacteriales; family Pseudonocardiaceae; genus Pseudonocardia. The sequence goes on along the minus strand of CAVSHL010000005.1, from coordinate 251,524 downwards.
CGGCGGCGTAGGTCTCGGCGGTGTGCAACGCGGCCTCGGCGATCCCGAGGCTGACCGCGGACGTCAGTGCCGTCCAGTCACGGACGGTCGCACCGACGACCACCGGATCGAGCTCGGTGCGCGCCGGGCCGTCGACCGTGATCGCGACCAGCTGCGCGTGGCGCAGGCCGGTCCGCCGCACGGGTTCAGCGGAATGCACGACCTCGTCGGCGCCGTACACCGCACCGCGGTTGCTGCCGAGATCCACCAGGACCGTCGTGTCCGGCTCGAACAGCATCGGCACGAGGACCTCACCCCAGCTCGGCGGGTCGTCCGAGTCGCCGATCGGCGAGATCGTCCCGAGCGTCGCCCCGGCCGACCCGGACCCCGTCGACCCGACGCCCAGGAGTGCTCGCTGTGCCGCATAGCGGCTCGCCACCGCGAACGCCAGGGACGGGCTAACGCGCGCGACCTCCGACACGGTCGCCGTCAGCCATTCGAGGGTGTTCGGCACGTCGGCGGTGTCGATGGCCAGATCGGACACACCCGACTCGTCGAGCGCCCGGCGGAGGTCGGCGACAGAAGCCGGTGCTCCGCCCTCGCCGAGGTGCTGGCCGAGCAGCTTCGGAACGATCTCGAGGAACTGCCTGATGTCCGGGTCTTGGCTGCTCACCGATGGAACCGCTTCCGGTCGGGCTCTCGCCGCTGCTCGAAGGACTGCGACATCTCGTCGGACTCCTCGGTGCTGCGGTACGCGGTGAGCAGCAGGTCGTGGGCCATCCGGGCCTGACCGGCAACGCCTGTGTGCTTGCCGGAGAACGCGGTCTTGAGCGCGGCCAGCGCGAACGGGCCGCGGCGTCGCAGCTCCTGGGCGATCTCGACCGCCCGCGTGACGGTCTGGCCTTCCTCGGCCACCTCGTTCACGAGACCCATGTCGAGGGCTTCGGTGGCGGAGTACTTCTTGTTGAGGTACCACATCTCCTTGGCCCGGCGGCGCCCGATGGTCTCTTCGAGGTACCAGGTCCCGTACCCGGCGTCGAAGCTCCCGACCAGCGGACCGACCTGGCGGAACACCGCATGCGGCGCCGCCACCGCCAGGTCGCAGACGACCTGCAGCACGTTGCCGCCGCCGACCGCGTACCCGTTGACCGCAGCGATGACGGGTTTGGGCATGGTGTCGATGAACTCGTAGAGGTCGATGACCGGCATCACACTGGAGTAGTCGAGGCTGTCGAGCTCCTCGTGCTCACCACCGATGCAGAAGAACTTGTCGCCCGCGCCGGTCAGCACCGCGGCGTCGATCGAGCGGTCCTCCCGCACGTCCCGGAACGCCGAGTAGAGCTCCCGCGCCGTGACGAAGCGCAGCTTGTTCGCGTCCTGCGGCCGGTTGATCGTGATCACTGCAACGCCGTCCTCGACGGTGACCGCGATGTCCTCGTAGGTCATGAGCACTTCTCCTGAGGTGAGCCGGGTCCACCATGTACCGGGCGCCGCTCTCGGGTAGACAGCTTGCAAGATGTCATTGCCCGATCGCTGCGCCCATTGGTTGACATTACGGTACTTTGTCTGACAAATAAGGTCAACGTGGGACGCCACCCACACCCCTCGAGAGGTCACGATGCCGGACGAGACGCATTCCACCGTCGGACTACCGCACATCTGCGTGATCGGCGCCGGTGCCATGGGCCGCGGCATCGCCCAGGTCGCGATCACGGCCGGGCACGAGGTCACCCTGGTCGATCCCGCCGAGGCCCAGCTCGAGGCGGCTCGTGCCGACATCGTGGCTCGCCTGAGCAGGAAGAATCCCGACGCCGGGAGCACGGTCGACGACCGGCTCCGCACCACCGCCGCTCTCACCGGGGCGATTCCGCACCCCGACACGGTCGTGGTCGAGGCCGTCCTGGAGAGCCTGGAGGTCAAGCGGTCCGTCCTGAGCGAGTCCCTCGCGCACTTCGGAGCGTCGGCCGTCCTGGCCACGAACACGTCCTCGCTGTCGATCACCGAGATCGCGGCGGGTGTCGCCGATCCCTCGCGAGTGGTCGGGATGCACTTCTTCAACCCGGTACCCGTCATGAAGCTGGTCGAGGTGGTCACCGGCCTGCAGACCGATCCGACCGTGGCCGACCTCGTCGCCGACCTGGCAACCCGGTGGGGCAAGAGCGTGGCCCGGGTCCGCTCGGCGCCGGGGTTCATCGTCAACCGCGTGGCCCGGCCCTTCTACGGCGAGGCGCTCAAGCTCGTGGAGGAACAGACGGCATCCCTCGACGTCGTCGACGAGCTGCTGCGCTGCGGCGGTGGGTTCCGGATGGGCCCGTTCGAGCTGATGGACCTGATCGGCAACGACGTCAACTACGAGGTCACTCGGACGGTGTGGACGGCCTACCACTTCGATCCGCGGTTCCAGCCATCGCTCATCCAGCGCGAGCTGGTGGCCGGCGGCCGGTACGGCCGCAAGACGGGCGCGGGCTTCTACTCCTACGACGATCCCGACCGGATCCGCCCCACCGGTGCGACCACCGACGCGCCGTGCCCCGCGGACGTCGTGCTGCGGGGCCGGTCGGCACAGCTGGAGGCGCTGCTGGAGCGGGCGTCGGTGACGTTCACCCGGAAGGAGAGCGACGGGGACGCCGCACTGGAGATCCCCGGGATCGGCGCGGTGGTCGTCTCGTCCGGGCGGACCGCCGGCCACGAGTCGTCGCTGCGAGGTGAGCCGGTGGTCGTCCTCGACCGCTGCCTGGATCCTGCGACGACGACGGCCCTGGCCTTCGCGACGGCGGACGACACCGCGACCGGGGCCGGGCTGACCGGAGCCGTCGTGGCCCTGCTCGACCGGGCCGGGGTGCGGGCCTTCCGGGTCGCGGACACGCCGGGCCTGGTCGTCGCCCGCGTGGTGGCCATGATCATCAACGAGGCGTGGGAAGCCGCGCACCACGGCGTGGCCACACCGGCGGACATCGACACGGCGATGCTCTTCGGCACCAACTACCCGCTGGGGCCGTTCGCCTGGGGCGTGCGCTGGACGTCGCGTGCGGTGCTCGACCTCCTCGACGCGGTCGAGACGGAGTACCGCGACCCGCGGTACCGGGCCAGCCGGCTGCTACGCGCCGACGCCGGCCGGCGATGACGTCGGGGTGGCGGGCCCAAGGACCCGCCACCCTGCACCGGGTCAACGGACCGCGGCTCGGGCGGAGTACTTCTCCATGACGTCGACCATGCGGTCGCGAACGTCGCCCCGCGCGATCAGCTCGATGTTCGCCTCGTAGCTGCTGCGCAGCCCGACCTCGAGCTCGTCGCCGGACCACCGGCGGGCGATGGCCTTGACCCGACGGAAGGTCTCGGCGGGCCCGTGGGCGAGCCGCAGGGCGGTCGCGACGGCCCGGTCCTGCAGCACGTCCGGCGCGCAGACCTCGCCGACCAGGCCGAGGGCGAGCGCGCGGTCGGCGTCGATGAGCTCGCCGGAGGCCAGCAGATCCGTGGCAGCGGCGAGGCCGATCAGCCTCGGCAGCAGGAACGCGCCCCCGGCGACGGGGACCATGCCCAGGTTGACGTAGCTCTCGGCGAAGCGCGCCGTGGCGGCCGCGACGCGCACGTCGCAGCTCAGCCCGAAGTCGAGACCGCCCGCGGTGGCCGCGCCGTTCAGGGCCGCGACCACGGGTTTCGGCGTGTGCCAGAGCTTGCGGACCGTGTCCTGGACGGCGGGCATCCAGACGTCGGCCAGATACGCCATGAGACCGTCTGCGCCGCTGTCGACGTACACGGCGTGCATCTCCTGCACGTCCGCGCCCGCGCAGAACACCTTTCCGGTCCCGGTCAGCACGATGGCCCGCACGGAATCGGTCTCAGCCAGTTCCAGGACGGCATCACCGAGCCTGGTGACGACCTCCGGGGTGACCGAGTTGCCGCGACTCGGCCGGTTGAGCCGGACGACGCCGATCGTCCCGGCCTCGACGACGACGTCGTCCGACACCTGCGCCACCCCGGCGGTCGACGGATCACGCACCTCGGTTCACCACCTTGATCACATGCGACGGAACGGACTCGGCAGTGGTGACCCACTGCCCCAGAAGTGCCTTGATCTCTCCCCGGGCGACCTTGGACTCACGCGAGCGCCGTGGGATGGGCTCCGCGGACAGGAAGATGTGCCGGGGCCGCTTGAAACCGGCCAGCTCGGCCTTGGCCCAGGCGCCGAGCTCTCCGGCGCGCTCGCCGGCGAGCGCCGGTGCGTGCACGATCGCGGCCGGCGTCTCTCCCCACTGCTCGTCGGGCACGCCGACCACGACCGCTTCGCGGACGTCGGGATGGCGCTCCAGGGTCCGCTCCAGCTCGACCGGCTGGATGTTCGTCCCGCCGGTGATGATCGTCTCGCTGGCGCGGCCCACGATGTAGGCCCGGCCGTCCTCGTCGAAGCGCCCGATGTCCGAGGTGCGCCACCAGCCGTCCGGCAGCTTCCGGTCCGCGTACTCCTGCGGCGCGCCGAGCAGCTCGGACGCGACCGTGCCCGACCGCAGGACCAGCTCTCCCTCGATGCCCGGCACCAGCTCGTCGAGCACCTCGCCGTCCACCAGCACGGAGAACTCCACACCGGGGATGGGCCGGCCGATGGAGGGCCACAGCTCCGGGTGCGCCATCTCCGCCTTGGTCAGCAGCGTCGTCGACGCAGGCGCCTCGGTCTGACCCCAGCACTGCACCAGCGCGTCGGTGTACTGCGACACGATCTCCAACGCCGGCAGCGCGGCGGGCTCCCCGGCGAGCATGAGGCAGCTGATTCCCGACTCGCGGAGCATCGGCAGTGCATCCGACTGGCTCATCCTGCGCAACATCGTGGGGACGGCGAACATCCAGTCGATCGCCTCGTCCCTGATCATCCGCAGGGTCTCGTCCGCATCGAAGCGCTCCGCGATGACGTTGGTGCCGCCGCACAACATCGTCGGCAACACGCTCCATCCCCCGGCGTAGACGAGGGGGGCGGCCTGCAGGGTGCGCGGCGCGGCGACGGGGCCGCTCGAGCTCATGACCCAGGTGTTGCCGAGGATCGCCGAGCGCGCAGCGCGGTGGGAGATCGCGATCCCCTTCGGTGTTCCGGTCGATCCCGAGCTGAAGCGGATGTGGTAGATGTCCTCCGGGCCGGTCGGCACGTGGACCGCAGCGGCGCTGCCGCCTGCGGCCAGCGCGTGGAACGAGTGCCACCCCTTCCGCTCACCGATGACGACGCGCAGCGGACCCGCTTCGGCCAGGACATCGTCCAGGGCGCCGGCCGTGGCGACATCGGCGACGACGAGGCGGACGTCGGCGAGATCCATGCAGCGCCCGAGCTCACCAGGGGTGAGCCGGTGGTTGAGGGGCACCTTGACCAAACCGGCCTTGAGCAGGGCGAACTCGAGAACCACGTACTCGGCGTGATTCTGCGCCGCGTAGGCGACCCGGTCGCCGCGGCCGAGACCCAGCCCCACGAACGCGTTCGCCAGCCGGTTGGACAGCGCCCTGAGGTCGCCGATCGTGATCGTCGTGCCGTCCGCCGCCTGCACGGCGACGGATCCCGCCCGCCGCCGTTCGATCTGCCGCATCAACTGGACGACCGTCATCGTCTGCACCGAGCCTCCCGCGTGATCCGTCGGTTCCCGACCGGTGCACGCACGTGCGGACGTCGGGATCACCGTCGCACAGCTTCCCCTTCGTTGCTGCAAAATGTCAAGTAGTTTACAGTCGGTCAAGTCTGCTACACGATCACGGACCGGAGGCACTCCATGCAACGTCCGCTGGACGGGCTCACCGTCGTCGAGTGCGCGAGCTTCGTTGCCGGCCCGACCGGCGGGTTGACGCTGGCCCAGCTGGGGGCCTCCGTGATCCGGGTCGATCCGGTGGGCGGTAACTCCGACCACCACCGGTGGCCGATCGTCGGCGGTGGCACCGGTCCGGTCGACGCGGACTCCTACTACTGGACCTCGCTGAACAAGGGCAAGCGGTCCGTAGCAGTCGACTTCAGGTCGGACGAGGGACGCGAGCTGGTCACGGCCCTGGTGACCGCGCCCGGCGCGGACCGCGGAGTGTTGGTGGACAACGTCGTCGGCAGGCGGTGGATGTCCAACGAGGCCCTGACGGCGAAGCGGGCGGACCTGATCCACCTGCGGGTGCAGGGCCATCCCGACGGTCGCCCGGCGGTGGACTACACCGTCAACGCCGAGGTGGGCATTCCGCAGATCACCGGCGCCGAGGAGGGCGCGGCGCCGGTCAACCACGTGCTGCCGGCCTGGGACCTGGTGACGGGCCTGAGCGTGTCGACCGGGGTGCTGGCGGCCCTCTACGAGCGGTCCCGGACCGGCCGGGGCAGCTACGTGGAGCTGGCGCTCGCCGATGTCGCGCTGGCCGGGGTCGCGAACCTGGGCTGGTTGTCGGAGGCCGCGGAACGCGGACGGCAGCGGCCGCGACACGGCAACCACGTCTACGGCAGCTTCGGCGTGGACTTCGCCTGCAGCGACGGGGAGCGGGTGATGGTCGTCGCCCTCACCGAGGGGCAGTGGGCGGCGCTGCGGAAGGTCACCGGCACCGGAGACGTGTTCGCCGCCCTGGAGGCCGCTCTCGACGCGGACCTGACCCACGAGGCCGAGCGGTACCGGCTCCGCGACACGATCGCGGCCGTGCTCAAGCCGTGGTTCGCGGCGCGCAGCTACGAGACCGTGTCCGACGAGCTGGACGCGGCCCGTGTCCTGTGGGGCCGCTACCAGGGCATGACCGACGTCGTCGCCGCCCACCGGGCCGGCCGGCACGCGGTGCTCGCCGACATGCCCCTGCCCGATGGCAGGTCGTCGATCACCGCACGGTCGCCGCTGCGGTGGAACGGCGACCACGGGCCCGCCGGTGACATCCCGGTGCTCGGCCGCGACACCGACGAGGTCCTCGCGGAGGTCCTCGGCCTCGGCGACGCCGAGATAGGCGGCCTGCGCGACCGCGGAGTCATCAGCTGACATGGGGGCCCTCGCGGGCACTACCCCAGCTCGTCGTGCGCCCAACCGAGCACGTCGACGACCGGTGCGAGGCCGAGGCTCGTCCCGAGCATCAACAGCACCACCTGTTCGACGTCGGCGAGCGTGGCACCCGCCTGCACCGCCCGCGTGCAGTGGACCCGGAACCCGCCCTCGTTGCGGGTGGCCGCGAACCCGGCCAGCAGGCACAGCTCCCGCTGCACGGGTTCGAGCGGGCCGTGGCCGTCGATGGCCTCCCGGAGCCCGCGGAAAGCGGTGGCGATCTCGGGAGAGACCTCGCGCATGTGGTCGAGGTTCGAGACGAACGTCGCCTGCTTGCTGAGGGGGTACATCGCGGTCACGTCTCCTCAGGACTGCTGGTCGGAGTGGGCTCGGCCAGCTCCGCGAGCGCGGGCAGGCCGTAGCTCGCCGCGTACTCGGCGGCGACGCCGCCGATCAGCGGGGCAGGCGCCTTGGCGTACAGCCGTCGCCGGCTGACGAACGATCCCATCGCCGCGCGCATCCGCACGGCCGACTCGGCGGCGGCGATGAGGGCGACGGTGCCGTCGAGGATCGGGGCGCCGTCGATCTCGCGGATCCCGGTGGAGTTGAGGAAGGCCACGATCCGCCCGCCGGCGGGGACGATGACCTCGGCTCCCGCGGCCAGGGTCTCCCGCGCGGCAGCGGTGAACGCGTCGATCGCGCGGGCCCGGGCCGCCTCGTCGGAGAAGCAGGCGTCGAGCTCGTGGGGGGTCAGCGCCATGAAGCGCAGCGCGGCCAGCCGTTCCCGGAGCCCGTAGCGGGCGACGTTCTCCTCGAAGCGGCCCCCGAAGTACGGGTTCACCCCGATCAGCCCGAACCGGCTGCCCACCATGCACGCGGTGAGCATCGACGTCTCGCCGAGCCCGACGACGGGGATGTCCACCATGGACCGGGCCTCCCGCAGGCCGGGATCGAGGATGTTGCCGATCGCGACCGCATCGAAGCCCTGCTGTTCGGCCTCCAGCACCGAGTCCAGGATGGAGATGGTGTCGAGGGCCTCGAAGAAGCGGTAGCTGTCGACCCGGCCCACGCGGGCTCCGCGCAGCGTCAGCTCGGTGCCCGCGCTCACCACGGACGCCGCGTACGTCCGCAGGAACGGGAAGTAGTTGGTCGAGTACTTCTCGTTGGACAGGCTCAGGTACAGGATCCTGGTCATGCCCGGCCGGCCCGGTACCAGTCGATGAGCGCGGTCAGCCCGTCCTCCAGGTTCGTTCGGTGTTCCAGGCCGAGCACGGTGCGCAGCCGATCCGAATTCACGAGCTGGTAGCGGGTGCGCTCGTCACGCCAGTCGAGCGCTGACGGGTCTCCCCCGCACAGCTTCACCAGTGCCGTGTACATCGTCTCGGCCGAGACGGGCTCGCCGACCACGTTGACCGGCACACCGGACGGTGTGGCGTCCAGGGCCAGCACCGTGGCTCGCGCCGCGTCGTCGACGAAGGTCAGCCCGTGCACGGAGTCGCGGGTCCATGGAATGACCGGCCGCTCCCCCTTTCCCAGCGCGTCGATCGCCGCCAGCAGGATGCCGCCGTTGGAGTCGGCGTTGACCCGCGGTCCGTAGATCGTGCCGAACCGCAGGCTGTAGTAGTCGAGTCCGTCGGTCGCGGCGAACGCCGAGAGGAACGCCTCGGCCGCGAGCTTGCTGGCCGCGTACATGCTCAGCCCGGGACGGATCGCCGCCTGCTCCTCGAGGTAAGGAGGCGCATCGGGGTCGGCGAAGGGGCCGTAGACCATGTGCGACGATCCGAAGACGAACCGGCGGATCGCGTGTCGCACGGCGAGGGACATCAGGTCGTAGGTCGCCCCGACGTTGATGTCGTGCGCGTCGCGGGGGCGATCAGCCGACGCCTTCATCCGCACCGCCGCGAGGTGGACGACGGCGTCGCTTCCGGCGACCATCTCCTCGATCGCGGCCGAATCGCGGAGATCGGCAGTTCGGAACGTGACCGCCGGCAGCGCGCCCAGCGCCGCGGCCCGGTCGGAATCGACTACATCGGTGGCGAGCACCTGATGGCGGCCGCCCGCACTGAGCAGCTCGACGACGCGGGACCCGAGGAACCCGGCTGCGCCGGTGACGACGACCGTGGTGGCGCCCTCTTCGACGCTGGACGTACCCGGCACTGCGCTCTCCTGTCTCAAGCGATCTGCGGTCAGGCGGGGATCCGCTCGAAGACGGCGGCCAGACCCTGCCCACCGCCGATGCACATCGTCTCCATCCCGTAGCGGGCGTCGCGACGGTCCATCTCGCGCAGCAGGTTGGCCAGGATCCGGCCGCCCGTGGCGCCGATGGGGTGCCCGAGCGAGATCCCGGACCCGTTGACGTTGACGCGCTCCAGATCGGCGTCGGAGAACTTCCACTCCCGGAAGCACGCCAGCACCTGTGCGGCGAAGGCCTCGTTCAGCTCGATCACGTCGATCTCGCCCCACGTCAGCCCGGCACGATCCAGCGCCTGGCCGGCAGCGGGGACGGGACCGGTCCCCATCCGGTTCGGCTCGACACCCGCCAGCGACCAGCTGACGAGCCGGGCCAGCGGCCGCAGGCCGAGCCGCTCGGCGCGCTGCGGAGTGGTCACGATCGCCACCGCGGCCGCGTCGTTCTGCCCGCTCGAGTTGCCGGCGGTCACCGTCGCGTCGGGATCCGAGCCGGCGAGCATCGGCTTGAGCCGAGCCAGCTTGTCGACCGTCAGCCCCGGGCGAGGGTGCTCGTCCGCCGTGACCGTGCGCTCGGCACGGGTCTTCGGATCGGTGACGACCACGGGGATCGTCTCCTCGTCGAACAGGCCCTTCTCCATCGCCGCCACTGCGCGATCGTGCGAGCGGACCGCCCACTCGTCCTGTTCGGTGCGGCCGATGCTGTGGTCGCGGCGCAGGTTCTCCGCGGTCTCGATCATGCCGCCGAGCACCGGGAAGCGGCGTCCGCCCGAGTTGCGGCGTGGTTCTGCGAGCCGGTCGACGAGCCGTGGCAGGCCGCCGCTGTTCCAGCGGCCGTCGGGGATATAGAGCTCGGCCTGGCTCATGCTCTCCGCTCCACCGGCCAGGACGAGCTCGGACCCGCCGGTCACCACCTGCATGCATGCGTTGAGGACCGACTGCAGGCCCGATCCGCACCGGCGGTCGATCTGCATCCCGGGTACGCGGACGTCGAGACCCGCGTCCAGCGCGGCGATCCGGCCGATGGCGGCGGCCTCGCCGTTCGCGTAGCCCTGACCGAAGATCACGTCGTCGATGTCGCCGGAGGACAGGCCCGTTCGCTCGACGAGACCCCTGACCACCGTCGATGCCAGGTGCGCGACCGACGTGTCCTTGAACATCCCGCCGAATCGCCCGACCGGGGTACGGACAGGTTCACAGATGACTGCCTCGGGCACCGCGTGATCCTCCGCTGTTGTCAGGTGCTCGTCTCCCCACCGTCGACCGCGATGGTCTGACCGGTGAGGAAGGCGGGCGCGTTCAGAGCGAGATACGTGACGACGTTGGCCAGCTCCGCCGGGTCGCCCATGCGACGGGCGGGCACTCGGCGCAGGACCCGCGCGACGGCCACGGTGTCTTCCCGCAGCTCCGCGTTGATGTCCGTGGCGAAGTACCCGGGTGCCACGGCGTTCATCTGCGCGCCGAACTTCGTCCACTCCACCGCGACCGAGCGGGTGAAGTTGACGACCGCGCCCTTCGAGGCGCAGTACGCGCTGAAGCCCGGCCGTCCCACCAGCCCGAACACGGAGGCCACGTTGATCGCGCGACCGGCCCCGGCTCCGGCGAACTGCCGGCCGGCGGCTCGGCTGCACAGGAACATGCCGCGCACATTGGTGTCGAAGATCCGTTGCCACTCGTCCTCGTCGAGGTCGACCAGGTTCGTCTGGCCGGTGACGCCGGCGTTGTTCACGAGCACGTCCAGCTGCCCGAAGCGGTCCAGGCAGTGATCGAAGAGGGCCTGGACGGAGTCGGCGTCGGTCACGTCGGTCGGCACCGCCACCGCCGTGCCGCCCGCGGCCGCGATGCGGTCGGCGGTCTCGGCGAGCTGGGTCGCCGTTCGGCCGGCGAGGACGACGTGGGCGCCGGCCCGTGCGAGGTCCTCGGCGATGGCGCTGCCTAGCCCGCGGCCGGCTCCCGTGACGATGGCGACGCGAGATCCCATTTCTGCAATCTGTCTGACAATCATCAGTTTGTCAAGCGCTGGTCGGAGCCGGTGGCGTCGGCCAGCATGGCCTTGAGATCGATCTTGCGGATCTTGCCGCTCATCGTCTTGGGCATCTCGTCGAGGACGGTGATCCCCTCCGGCAGGAAGCGGCGGGACAGCCCCTTGTCGATCAGGAAGGTCCGCATGCCGTCGAGATCCATCTCGCCGTGCCGCAGGACCAGGACCGCCTGGACACGCTCCCCGAGCCGTTCGTCGGGGACGCCGACGAGTGCGGCGTCGGCCACGGCGGGATGCTGGTAGAGGAGGCTCTCGATCGCGACGACCGGGATGTTCTCCCCGCCACGGATGACGATGTCCTTCGTCCGGCCGTTGAGCGCGACGAACCCGTCTTCGTCGATCACGGCTCGGTCACCGGTGCGGAACCACCCGTCGGCCGTGAATGCCTCGGCGGTGAAGTCCGGCCGGTCGAGGTAGCCGACGAACAGGCCCGGGCCGCGCACCTGCAGATCACCGTCCGTGCCGGGCGGGAGCGGCGCGTCCGCCGCGTCGCACACCCTGGCCTCGCACGATCCGATGGGCACCCCGTCCGTGACGTCCACGCGGTCCTGGGGCAGGTGATCGGCCCCGGACAGCCCGATGCCGTACTCCGTCATCCCCCAGGACGGGATCACGGAGCAGCCGAGTTGCTCGCGGGCCTGCGGCACCAGGCCCCGTGGGATCGGCGCGCCGGGGATGGAGACGAGCGAGAGGGCCGGCAGGTGTTCCGCGTCGGCGTCCGGGAGCGCGACGACGTCCTGCAGGAAGGTCGGCGACCCGACCATCGCCGTGATGCGTTGCTCGCGCAGGGCGCGCAGCCCACCGGCAGGCGTCCATCGCTCCAGGTAGACGGCCGTGCCGTGCAGCAGCGCCGACATCATCGCGCCCCAGTAGAAGCCGGTCCCATGCCCGACGGGCGACATGACCAGGTTGACCATCGGGCTGCCGAGGGCGCCCGGCCCGAGGTGGCGCGGCCATTCGCGCACGATCGTGTCGATGGTCTGGTGGAGGTGCACCACGGCCTTGGGCTCGTTGGTCGTGCCGGAGGTGAAGCCCAGGAACGCCACCGCTGTCGGATCCACGGCAGGCGCATCGAGCAGCGGTGGCCGGTCGACGAGCGCATCGAAGCCGATCCAGCCGATCTCGGCGGGCGCGCTGCCGCGGAAAACCACGACGTGCTCAAGGCCGGGATGGGACTCGCGCGCCGCACGAGCGAGCTCGACGAGATCCTGGCGGTAGAACTCGGCGACGATGACCAGCACCTTGGTCCGCGCCCGGCCCAGCATGAACCGGACCTCGTGCGAGCCGTAGGTCACCGGGATGCCGGAGTAGATGGCACCCAACCGCGTGATCCCGAACGCGACCGCGGAGAACTCCGCGCAGTTCGGCATCATCACCGACACGGTGTCGCCTGGGCCCACACCGAGATCACGCAGACCTGCGGAGACGCGCTTGCTGAGATCGTCGAGCTCGGCGTAGGTCAGCGTCGCGACGAGTTCGCCCGTCGCTCCCAGACTGACGGCGGCAGCCCGGTCGGGCACCTCACGGACGGCGTCGTCGAGATAGGTGGTGAGTGGCAGATCGCGCCACACACCTGATTCCCGGTACCGGGCGACGAGGTCCGGGCTCAGCCGGCTCCCCGGCCCGGCCGGGACCGCTCCGTCGGCCGTCGCCAGCAGGTCGACCTCGACGTCGTTCATCCCACACTCCCGACTCTGACAACGCTACCGCTAAATGTCTTACAGTATCTGCCAATGTAGATGACGGCGGTTCGGTCGGGAAGGTCCCGGCTCGGAGCGGCCTGATTCGCCACTCAGCCCCCGCCGGGAGGAACGATGGCCAAGCTCGCCCAGACCGCCGGTCTGACCGAGGTCCAGCAGGAGATCCTGTCCACCGTCAGGACGTTCGTGGACAAGGAGATCATCCCGCACGCCACGGCGCTGGAGCACGCGGACACCTACCCGCAGGACATCGTCGACGGGATGAAGGAGATGGGCCTGTTCGGGCTCACGATCCCGGAGGAGTACGGCGGCCTCGGCGAGTCGCTGCTGACCTACGCGCTGGTCGTCGAACAGATCGCGCGCGGCTGGATGAGCGTCTCCGGCGTGATCAACACGCACTTCATCGTCGCGTACATGCTGATGCAGCACGGCACGCCCGAGCAGAAGCAGCGCTACCTGCCCGGCATGGCCGAGGGTGAGGTGCGCGGCTCGTTCTCGATGTCGGAGCCCGACCTCGGCTCCGACGTCGCCGCGATCAAGACCAAGGCCGTGGCCGACGGTGACGACTTCGTCATCGACGGCGCCAAGATGTGGCTCACCAACGGCGGCACGTCCACGCTGACCGCGGTGCTGGTCAAGACCGACGAGGGCCAGCCCAAGCCGTACCAGAACCTCACGACGTTCCTGGTGGAGAAGCCCGTCGGGTACGGCGAGGTCGTCCCCGGCGTGATCATCCCCGGGAAGATCGACAAGATGGGCTACAAGGGCGTCGACACCACCGAGATGGTGTTCAAGGGCCACCGCATCTCCGGCGAGCAGATCCTCGGCGGCAAGCGCGGCGGCGGTTTCGCCCAGATGATGGACGGCGTCGAGGTCGGCCGGGTGAACGTGGCCGCGCGCGCGTGCGGCATCTCGATCCGCGCGTTCGAGCTCGCCGTGGAGTACGCGCAGCAGCGCAGCACGTTCGGCAAGCCGATCGCCCAGCACCAGGCCATCGCGTTCAAGCTCGCCGAGATGGCCACCAAGGTCGAGGCCGCACACCTGATGATGGTCAACGCCGCGCGGCTCAAGGACCGCGGCGAGCGCAACGACGTCGAGGCCGGCATGGCCAAGCTGATCGCCAGCGAGTACTGCGCCGAGGTCACCCAGGAGTCGTTCCGCATCCACGGCGGCTACGGCTACTCCAAGGAGTACGAGATCGAGCGCCTCATGCGCGAGGCGCCGTTCCTGCTGATCGGCGAGGGCACCTCCGAGATCCAGAAGACGATCATCAGCCGCGGGCTGCTGAAGGAGTACAGGACCCGCTGAGGCCGGCCCGGGCGCAGGCACCCGGGTCCTGCGCCGCCGGTCACGTCCGGGCCGGCGGCGCGCGGAGGATCAGGACGAGAGAACGTCGGCGATCATGTCGATCCCCTGGTCCAGCTGGCTCTCGCTGACCAGCAGCGGCGGCGCGACGCGGATGATCCGCTCACCGGCGCTCCCGAACAGGACCCCCTTGTCCAGCGCCTCACGCACGATCTCGGTGGCGGTTCTCCCGTACGCGTCGTCGAGCTCGACCCCGACGAAGAGGCCCTGCCCGCGCACGTCCTTGATCGGCAGCGCGCCCACCCGGTCGCGCAGCGCCGCCATGAGCTGGTCGCCCAGCCGCGCGGCCCGCTCGACCAGCCCGTCGCGGTCGACGATCTCGAACATCTTCGCCGAGACGGCCATCGGGATGCAGCTCCCGGCCAGCGTCGACGCGTGCGGCACGCCGCCGTAGGACTCCACCGAGAACAGCTCGGCGACGCGGTCGCTCGCGCACATCACACCGACCGGGAGACCGCACCCGACGGCCTTGCCCAGCGTCATGATGTCCGGGGTGATCCCGCTGTGCTGGTGAGCGAACCAGCGCCCGGTCCGGCCGCACCCGGTCCACACCTCGTCGATGATCAACAGGAGGTCGTGGCGGTCGCACAGCGCGCGCAGACCAGGCAGGTAGTCGTCGTCGGGGAGGTGGACGCCGCCCTCGCCCTGGATGGGCTCGACGATGATGGCCGCCGTCCCGTCGTCGATCGCCGCCTCCATCGCGTCCAGGTCGTTGTACGGCACGTGGGAGAACCCGTCCAGGAACGGGTCGTAGCCCCTGCGGACCTTCTCCCCGCCCGTCGCGTTCATCGCCGCGAAGCCACGCCCGTGGAACCCGTTGTCGGTCGCGATGACCTTGTAGCGGTTGCGCCCATCGCGCCGGCCGTGGAGCCGGACCAGCTTGAACGCCGCCTCGTTGGAGTCCGAACCGGTGTGGCCGAAGCAGCTGCGCCCTCCGAACCCGTGCGTGGCGATCGCCTCGGCCAGGCGCGTCTGCGGTTCGGTGTCGAGGAAGTTGCCGACGTGCCACAGCTTGCCCGCCTGCTCGGTCGCCGCGGCGACCAGCTCGGGATGACAGTGTCCGAGGATCGTCCCGCCGAAGCCGGAGAAGAGGTCGAGGTAGCGCTTACCGGTCGAGTCGGTGAACTCGCAGCCGGAGCCCTCGACGACGGTGATGTCGTGGCGCGGGTAGTTCGCCGTCAGATATCGGTTGCGGCGATCGATGGTGGCATCCACGCCTTCGTGGACGGTGTGGGTCATGTCCGGGCTCCTCTTGCTCAGTCGGTCGTCACTGGACCGTGCATCCGCCGTCGACTGTCTCGCCGTGGCCGACGACCGCGCGCCGCGCAGGTGGAGGTCAGGGGACGAATACGCCCTTGCCAGAGGTCTGCTGCTCGGTGAGTTCGTAGGCCTGCGCCGCGTCGGCGAACTTCCACTGGTCGGTGAACAGGGCATCCACGTCGATCCCGCGCTCGACCACGAACCGTGCACACTCCGCCATCGCCGGGATCGACAGGGTCCAGGAGGTCACCCCGGTGACCTGCCGGAAGAGGTGTTCGGCCACAGCGAACTGGATCGTGGAGCCCAGCCCGACCCAGCAGCCCACCCCCCACAGGTCGAGAACCTGCAGCACCGCCGCGGCAGCCGATGAGGCGCCCGAGGTCTCCAGGCTCTTCGACACACCGCGGCCGCCGTTGAGGTCGCGCACTGCGTCGACGACGGAGTCGGTCTCGGCCGGGTTCAGCGTCGCCCACGCCCCGAACTCGCGTGACCGTTCGAGCCGGGACGGCGAGATGTCGAGCGCGATCACGCGCGCGCCCTGGGCGGCCGCGAGCTGCGTAGCTGCAAGGCCCACCGGACCCTGGCCGAAGATCGCGATCGTGTCGTGCCCGCGGAGCCGCAACCGTTCGAGCGCGCCCCATGCGGTCCCGGTGCCACAGCTGATCGCCGCGGCCGCCAGGTAGGACAAGCCCTCGGGCATCGGGAGCAGGCAGCTCGTCGGAAGGGTGGCGAACTCGACGTGCGCGCCAGGGGCAGTGGTCCCCATGGCCGTCGCCCCCTCCTTGCACAGCTGGGTCCACCCCGTGCGGCACTGATCGCACCGGCCGCAGCCGAAGTAGTGGTGCACCATCACCGACCGCCCGACCCAGTCGGCGGACACCTGGGGGCCCGCCTGCACCACCACGCCGGCAGGCTCGTGGCCGGCGATCACCGGGGAGCGCCTGGGCCCTCGGAAGACGTGCAGGTCGGAGCCGCAGATGCCGGACGCTCGCATCTCGACGACAACCTCGCCCGGACCGGGGATCGGATCGGGGAACGTCTCGAGGGTCAGCTCGCGATCGCCGTGGAAGATGATCCCCTTCATCCCGCGCCTCCTCCTGCACACGTCTCCGGGGGTCGCCGTACATCTTGCAACCCAGCACGATGGCTGACAGTAGTCCATCTGTCTGACATTTCGCTACTCGCAATCCGCGAGGTCGCCCCGAGCCGGCGGGAGGGGTCCCTCCCGCGACGTCCATCCACTTGATTGACTAGACGTTAAATGTAGGACAACATTCGAGCATGTCTCATACTGATCGATCGACAGTATCGAGCGCCGTTTAGCTACAGCCGCCGAACGACACTCAGCCACCGAGCAGGTACTCAGAGGGGAAGGCCGGCATGAGCCGCTTCGAGGGGCGCACGATCCTGGTGACCGGTGCGGCAAGCGGCATCGGCGCGGCCTGCGTGGCACTGCTGCACGGGCAAGGCGCGGCGGTCGTCGCCGCCGACCTGTCCGAGGAAGGCCTGAAGCAGCTCCATGCCGATCTGCCGGGCGGCGACCGGCTGCTCTGCGTCCCGACCGATGTGTCCGACCGGGACCAGGCGGTCGCGTTCGTCCGCGCCGGGGTGGAGCGGTTCGGGACGCCGTACGGGCTGGTCAACTGTGCCGGTATCCGTGGCGTGGGAACGGTGCTGGACGTTGCCGCGGAGGCCGTCCGGCGGGTCCTGGAGATCAACGTGGAAGGGACCATCAACGTCTGCCAGGCTTTCGCCAACGTGGTGGTCGCGGCCGGGACACCGGGCTCGATCGTCAATCTCACGTCCGGGGCCGGGATCCGCGGCGTTCCCAACCGGCTCAGCTACGTCGCGTCGAAGTTCGGGATCACCGGGATCACCTACACCATGGCCCTGGAACTCGGCGCCATGAACATCCGGGTCAACGCGATCGCACCAGGAATGATCCGCACCCCGATGACCGAACCGATGTTCGCCGATCCCGAGAACGCCCGGAAGATCGCCGCAGCGCACCCGATCGGTCGCGCAGGGCGGGCCGAGGAGATCGCGACGGCCATCGCGTTCCTGCTGTCCGACGACGCGAGCTTCGTGACCGGTGCCGTGCTGCCGGTGGACGGCGGGAACACCGTCGGCATCCCTTCGTTCTGAATCCAGTTCTGAAGGAAACGGCGCATGGTGCAGGTCGAGGGCCAGGTGACCGCGGGCTTCGAGGACGTCGCGGACGCGTTCGAGCGCGTCTTCGACGACCGGCCGGACATGGGCGCGGCGCTCGCCATCCGCGTCGCCGGCGAGCAGGTGGTCGACCTGCGGGGCGGGGTCAAGGACGCCCGCACCGGAGCGCTCTGGGACGAGGACACCACCACTGTCGTCTTCTCCGTCACCAAAGGTCTGCTGTCGATCCTTGTGGCCCGTTTGGTCGAGGAGGGCGTGCTCGACTACCACGAGCCCGTGGCCGAGTACTGGCCCGAGTTCGCCGCCGCCGGCAAGCAGTCGATCACGGTGGCCGACGTGCTCTCCCACCGTGCCGGCCTCTCGGCCCTCACGCGGCCGGTGACCGTCGAGGAGATGACGGACTGGGACCTCATGACCGGATCGCTCGCCGCGCAGGCGCCCCTCTGGGAGCCCGGGACCGGCCACGCCTACCACGCGATGACCTATGGCTGGCTCGTCGGCGAGATCATCCGCAGGGTGACCGGTGAGGCCGTCGGCTCGTACTTCCGGCGGCAGATGTCGCCGTGGAGTGCCGACGCATGGATCGGGCTGCCCGCGGCAGAGGTGGATCGCGTGGCCCACATCCAGGCCGCCCCGAGCATGTACGACCTGGCCCGGGCACTCGGTGCAGCACCGGACCGCTGGACCGAGCTGGCCATGACGCTCGGCGGAGCCCTCCCGCCCTACCTGGTCGGCGACACGACCGGCTTCAACGATCCGCGGATCCGGGCGGCGGAGATGCCCGGCGCGGGCGCCATCTCCACCGCTCGCGCTGTCGCCGCCATCTGGTCGTCCACCATCGTCGAGACCGAGGGTGTGCTCCTGTTCCGTGGGCCGGTCCTGGAGCAGGCGCTGCAGCCCGTCAGCGAGGGCGCCCCGGTGTTCACCGTCCCGCCGCCCTGGCATCGATGGGGATACGGATTCCACCTCGACTCCGAACTCCGGCGGCTTCTCTCGCCCCGCTCCTTCGGGCACGACGGCGCGGGCGGACAGGTCACGTTCGCCGACCCGACGTACGGGGTCGGCTTCGCCTTCGTCACCAACTGGCTGGAGTCCCGCGACGACCGGGGAACGAGCATCGTGGATGCGTTGCGGAAGGTTCTCGGGCGCAGTCCCGCGGGAACAAGGTCCCAGAGAGTGGGTTAGGCCGTGTGCTCGCCACGGCACGCTACGGATCGACACGGCGCCCCCCGAGGCACCCGATGTCACTCGTGCTGCCGTCGGACCGGGAAGAAGTGCCTGCCCGTCTCGACGGCGAACGCAGTGACGCGATCCTCGTGCTCCTGGTCGGTGCCGGTCAGCCGGCCGGAGTGCTGGCGCAGGTGCTCGGCCCAGGTCGGGTACAACGCCACGAGCACGATGTTCCGCGGGTCGGCCCCGTCGCGGTAGACGTCGCAGTCGGTGGCGCCCGTGCGCAGCTGGCTCTGCCGCACGTGTTCGATCGCCTCGACGAACTCCGCCTCGGCCTCGTCGGGCACCACGTAGCGCGCGGTCACGAGGATCGGGCCCTCCCGGAGGTCGGGCTCGTAGGCGAGCTCGGGCTCGTCCCAGTAGACGGCGGGGTCGCGGTCCCAGTGGGCCACATCGGGCAGCGGCCAGATCTTCACCGTCGCGGCGCTGACCGCCATCACGACAGCGGCGGCGACGAACGTCGGGGTCAGGCCTGCCCACTGGGCGGTCAGCCCCCACAGCAGCGATCCGGCGGACTGGGCGGCAGCGAAGACCACGGTGAACGTGGAGAGTCCGCGGGCGCGCACCCAGCCGGGCAGGAACAGCTGCAGCGCCGCGGTGACTCCCATCAGCACTGCCAGCCATGCGACGCCGGCCGGCACGAGCAGCACCGCGAGCACCACGACGTTCGGCACGAGCACGCAGGCCACGAGCGACGCGGTGAACAGAAGCCCGGACGCGAACAGCACCCGGTTCGCCGACAGGCGCGCCGCGATCCGCGGCATCACCACCGCACCCAGGACCGCCCCGGCCCCCAACGCGCCCAACAGCAGCCCGTAGCCGCCGGCGCCGGCGTGCAGCAGCTTGTCGGCGACCACCGGCAGCAGCGCCCACATCGCCGCCCCGGGCAGGACGAACAGGAAGACCCGCAGCAGCATCCGCTGCACCACGGGTTCGTGGCGCACGTACCGGCCACCTGTGGCCAGGGCGCTGCGCAGGCGCTCCCGCGGGCCTTCCTGGTCGGCCTTCGGCCGGCGGGAGACCACCAGCACCCCGACGAACGCCAGTGCCGCCACCGCGTTCACGGCGAACACGGCCGCCGCACCGACCTGGGCGACCAGTACCCCGGCCAGCGCGGGCCCGACGGCCCGAGCTCCGTTCACCGCCACCCCGCCGAGTGCGGCCACAGCGCGGACCTCCTCGCGCGGCACCAGGTCCTGCACGAACACCTGGTAGGCCGGGAGCGTGAGCGCCAGGCCGGAGCCGAGCAGGAACGTGAAGAGCAACAGCAGGGCCGGCGGCATCAGGTCCAGCGCGGTGAGGACGGTCAGGCCGGTAGCGGTGAGCAGCTGGAACACCTGGACCGCGATCAGCAACCGGCGCCGGTCGAGGATGTCGGCCAGCGCTCCGGCCGGCAGCGCGAACAGAAGCATCGGCACGGTGGCGGCCACCTGCACGATGGCCACCAGAGCGGCCGAGTTCGGGGTCTCGACCAGGATCCACTGCGCGCCGACGGTCTGCATCCAGGTGCCGAGCATGCTGCCCAGTTGGGCGAACCAGAGGATGCGGAAGGCCCTGATGCGCAACGGCGACCAGGCGGACGGCGTCGGCGCGCTGCCGGCGCGCTCGGTGGACGCGGTCACAGGATCCTCCAACGTCGAACGGCGTCGCCGGCGAGGGCGCGCCGACGAACGTCACCGACGAACGTCACCAGGACCAGGAAGCCGCATCCTCAGTCGCCGCGACTCGCGGGCAGCATCGTCGTCACGACCGTGACCGGCCGATCGCTTCGATTGCTCCAGGCATGGCGGGTTCCGCGCTGGATCATGGTGTCGCCCTTCCGAAGCAGGGTCTCCCCGTCCTCCAGCACGGCGTACACCTCCCCGTCGAGCACGGTCATCACGTCCACGGTCTCGGTGCGGTGCATGCCCGGCACCACCTCGTCGGCGGGGTCGTTGCCCTCCGCGCCGTAGATCTCCTTCATGGCGGCCGCGTACGCCGCGGCCTTGTCCTCGTCGATCTCGCTCGCCGGTGGCATCACGCTGATCCGCACCACGGCCCCGTGCTTCGGGGGAATGAGCACGACCTCGTCCGTGGCCGTCGACGCCGCGTCGACGGAGACGGGCAGGTCGTCGACTCGCCACAGGTCCATCACCAGGGCGCCGGTCGGCCGTCGCACCCATGTCCGTGTGGGGCCGTCGCTCTCGATCACCGAACGACCATCGGGGCCCGTGCCGGTGACCACGACACGGGCCATCGGCAGCTCGTCCATCTCGGACACGTGTTCACTCCTCGGGAGGGGGCGGATCGGATCGGACGTGGCGGCTACACGCTCTGGTAGTCCTCGTCGGACACCGCCTGCTCCCAGTTGGTGGCGCCGACCGTCACGGCGGTGTGCAGCAGGTAGCGGGCCTTCGACGCGCCGTGCCAGTGCCGCACTCCCGGCGGCGTCCAGATCATGTCGCCCGCCCGGACCGTGACGACCCCGTTCTCGTCGGCGACGTGCCCCTCTCCGGCAACGACGATCAGCAGCTGCCCCCCGACGTGCGAGTGCCAGAAGGTCCGCGAGCACGGCTCGAAGAAGACATTGCCCACGGCGACGCCGTCGGTCGGCTCCAGGAGGAGGTCGCGCCATGCCGTCCCCGTGAAGGTGCCGGTTGCGACCTCCGACTCACCCTCACCACCACGTACCACTGTCAGCATGGCGCACAGCGTGGCATTCGATCACTAATATGTCAAGCAATTTACACGTTGTCAGGCACCGGGCACACACCTCTGCTAGGCAGTGCAAAACGTAAGACTATTGCCCACCTGATCACGAGTGTGCTTGTGTCAGGCCGGTGATGCACTGGTTCCCTCGCCTCCTGGTTGTGGCCGGAGCGATCCAGTTCGCCATCTCCGCCGTGCGTCCGTTCCTCTCCTACCAGGCGCTGGCACTGGGCGCGAGCCTCACCGAAGTGGGGCTCGTGACGGCGTCGTTCTCCGCGGTCGCCCTGCTCGCCGCCCTCCCGATGGGCCGCGCGGTCGACCGCTACGGCGAACGGCTCTTCGTGCTGATCGGCACGCTCTCCCTAGCCCTCGTCCCCGTGGCCCTCATCACCGTGCGGCAGGTCTGGGTGCTCGCGCTCTGCAGCACTGCGCTCGGACTCGGACACCTCTGCGCATCGGTCGGCGTGCAAACACTGATCGCGAAGGGCAGCCTCAGCCGTCGCCGGGACCAGCGGTTCGCCGCCTTCACCGTCGTGAACTCGCTCGGCCAGCTCATCGCTCCGGCCACCGCCGGACTGATCGTCGGCGGCATCGTCATCACCGGCAGCCCTGGCGGCATGGCACACGGCGAGCCCGTGTACGTCGCCGTTGCCGTCGTGGCGCTGCTCGGCGTCGTGAGCGCGACGAGTCTCATGTTCTGGCCGGGCACCCTCTCCGATCGCCCCGCCACCACGAGCACATCGGCGCGCTCCTCGCTCGCCGAGGTGCTCCGGGCACCCAGCGTGCCGGTCGCCCTCGTGGCCAGCTTCACCACGCTCTCGGCCATCGACCTGCTGGCCGCGTACCTGCCCGCCTATGCCGAGACGGTCGGCATCCCGGTCCGGACGGTCGGCTTCCTGCTCGCCGTTCACGGGCTGGCATCGGTGCTGGTGCGACTCGTGATGGGGCGCCTGCTCCTCCGCTTCCCCCGGCCGAGCCTGCTGGCCGTGAGCATGATCGTGTCGGCGGCGGGGCTGGCGGCGCTCCCCTTCGTCACATGGCTGCCCGGCCTGTACCTCATCATGATCGTCACAGGCCTGGGACTCGGACTCTGCCAGCCCATCACGGTCAGCTGGGTGGCCGGCCAGGTGCCGCCGGAGATCCGCGGGATGGCGATGAGCGTGCGGCTGGCGGGAAACAGACTTGGTCAAGTCGCCGTTCCACTGGGTGTAGCCACCGTTGCCGGAGCGGCGGGCGTCGCCGCGGCCTTCATCACTCCGGCCGCCCTCCTGGCCGCAGGAGGATGGATGGTCACCACGGCCCGGTCGAAGCGCACACCCTGACGCAGCACAACGTGCACCGACCCTCCAACTCCTCGGCCTCACACCATGATCGCCGATCTTGGATCGACTGCGCCCCTGATCCCGCCCCGCTGGGAGGTCCGACCGCTAAACGTCAGACTATTGTGATGCTGTCATCGTTCGGCTACGTTGTCCGCCGGAGCTCACAGCAGACTGCAGCCCTCGGCTGGAAGTCGCAGATCAAGGAGGATCCCGTTGAGCGATGAGACGGTCGGGCAGCTGCGCTCCGACGAACCAGTTGAGCACCACAAGACGCCGAAGAAGGCGGCTGCGAGCGGGTGGGTCGGCTCCGCGCTCGAGTACTACGACTTCTTCATCTACGCACAAGCGGCCGCGCTGGTGTTCCCGGCGGTCTTCTTCCCGTCGGCGGACCCGACGGTCGCCATCGCCGCGTCCTTCGCGACGTTCGGTGTCGGCTACGTAGCGCGCCCCCTGGGCGGATTGGCTCTCGGACACTGGGGAGACAAGTACGGCCGGAAGAACGTCCTCGTTCTGTGCATGGTCATCATCGGAGTTTCGACGTTCTGCGTCGGATTGATTCCGTCCTACAACTCGATCGGCGCCTGGGCGCCGATCCTCCTGGTCGCCATGCGCTTGATCCAGGGCTTCGCCGTCGGCGGGGAGATCGCCGGGGCGAGCGCAATGACCTTGGAGCACGCGCCATTTGGTCGGCGCGGCTTCTATGCGAGTTTCACGATGCAAGGCGTCGCGGCCGGTCAGGTCTTCGCGGCGGCGGCATTCTTGCCGTTGGCCACATTGCTTTCGACCGAGGCGTTCCAGTCATGGGGATGGCGAATCCCGTTCCTGCTGAGCGCATTCGTGGTCGTTGTAGGCCTCATCATTCGGCGCAGGGTCGACGAGCCCCCGGCCTTCCTTGAAGAACTGGATGCTTCCAACACGCCGCCCGCGCCCATCGTGGAGGCCATTCGCAACAACGGCGCCGACATGCTGCGCGTGTTCGTCATGATGCTGCTCACGATCATTCCAGTAACCGTGACGGCGTTCGGCGCAACCTACGCAACGAGCAAGGTCTACGGCAACGGGTTCACCGCGGCGAACGTTCTCTGGCTGTCGCTGATCGGCAATGGACTGGCCGTGGTGTTCGTCCCGATCGCAGGCGCCCTATCCGACAGGTTCGGAAGGCGACCCCTGCTGATCGGCGGCATGCTCACTTCTACGGCCCTGGCCTTCGGCTACCTGTATTTCATCAGCGTCCATAACATCGTACTCATGTTCGCGTTCGGCCTCCTCGCGTACGGCATAGCCTTCCAGGGATTCCAAGGAGTCTTCCCAAGCTCTTTCCAGGAACAATTCCCGACCCGGACCCGCGTCACCGGGTTCGCGATCCCGCAGAATCTCGCCGGCGTGGCGACCGCCATCATGCCGACCACCTTCGCCCTCCTCTCTCCCCCTGGTGCGAATGTGCCTGTGATCGTCGGGTCGATCGTCTTCAGTATCGGCGTACTCGCAGCCATTGCCGCCTACTTCACGCGCGAGACCTATCGAGTACACCTCGACGACCTGGGTCGGAAGGGTGCTCCAGAGGTCCCGCGCGCCGATTACGAGCGGATTCGCGCCGCCGCTTAGCCCCGCTCGTTCAGCGCTGGATCGACTGATCTGCCGGTAGATGCGCGAAGGTGCCCGTCCCGCTCGGATCATGGGAGTCAGTACGACATCCAGGGTCCCAGCGGGACGGCACTTCGCAAGTGCAGCCACCCAACCAGCCTGGCCCGATCAGGTGCCGGCATCGTCCCCGTGGAACACGTCCTTCACCACGGCCATGGCCGACATCGCCTTGGGCCACCCCGCGTAGAACGCGAGGTGGGTGATGGCCTCCACGAGCTCGGCCTCCGTCAGGCCGTTGTCCCTCGCGAAACCGAGGTGGAAGACGAGTTGGTCGGTGTTGCCGCTCGTCACCAGGCTCGCCACGGTCACGAGGCTGCGCAGCCGCGGCGGCAGCTCCGGTCGCTTCCACACCTCGCCGAACAGAACGTTCTGGGTGTAGCCGACGAGCGCCGGCGCGATCTCGGCGAACACGTGCGGAGGCCGTGGTGTGTCCTCGGGTGCTGTCATGGGTGATCCTCTGGTCGAAGGGGCGGAGGGGTGCTCAGCAAGTGAGGTGGTAGGTGTGCCGCGCGGTCTCGGCGAACATCCACCGTCGTTCGTCGGTGGAGGCGCCCTGCGCGAGCCGCTTGAAGGCGTTCCAGAGGGTGGCGTAGGTCGTTCCCATCTTGTCGACGGGGAAGTTGCTCTCGAACATGCATCGAGTCGGGCCGAACGCCTCGACACACGTCTCGACCCAGGGCCGCCAGACCGTCTCCAGCTCGATGGACGTGGGCGGCGTCGGTGCATGGCGATAGTCGTAGGCGGCCCCGCGCGCGAGGAGGCCACCCAGCTTGCACACCACGTTCGGGCGTCGGGCGACCTCCATGAGGCCCTGCCGCCAGTGGGTGAAGTGTTCGGCCCTGTTCATCGCATACGGGCCGTATCCCAGCGGTCCACCGCAGTGGTCCAGCACGATCCTGAGGTCAGGGACGGCGTCGGCGAGCGCGGCCACTTCGGCGAGTTGGGTGTGGAAGACCCACACGTCGAGAACCAGGTCCAGCCGTGCCAGCGTTCGCGCACCGTCGCGGATACGGGTCTCCCCGAGCATGCCCGGTCGGCGCGCCGACTGCGTGTTCTCGATCATCGGGCTCTCGTCCCAGCCGGTGCCGAACCGGATCCCCCGGAACCTTCCCTGCCCCGCCGCGAGGTGGACCTCCAGGGTCTCCCCGACAGCGGTGCCGCGATCCAGGTCGGCGAAACCGACGATGCCCACCGCCACGGGCCCCTGGGCGCCCGCCGTCAGCTCGACGACCCGCTCGGTCTCGCCGACCGGTCGGAGATGGGGCGGACCCGATGTCCGGTAGGCCGCGCCGCACTCGACGTAGACGGTGCCGACGACGTTGTGTCCCTCCGCCATGTCCGCGTTCACGTCGGCCACCAGATAGCGATTTCCCGGCAGGTCCCACATGTGGTGATGCGCGTCCACGATCGGCAGCTCGGAGAACAGGACGTCCTCGACCTGGCCTGCCGCCAGCCACTGCGGGTCGGCGGGGAAGATCGTGCCGAACTCCGACGGCCGCCGGGCGCCGGTGTGCTTGAAGAACCGGGCGTCCAGGGCAATCCTCCGCTCGTGCGTCTTCGAATGCGGGTGCGTCCCGGTCAGCCGACCGATGGGGCGGTGACGCCGGCCGAGGTCGCGTTGCGCGCCGACCGGCGGGCGGCGGGGTGGAGCAGGACCGCCCCGACGAGGCCGATGACGCACACCAGGCAGAGGAATCCCGCCGCGTACCACGGGGCGCCGCCCGCCATGGCGACGAGCAGGCCGGCCACGATGGGCACCGGCCCGACCAGCACCGCCGCTGATACCTGGTAGCTGATCGCCGACCCGCTGTAGCGCAGCTCGGGCGGGAACAGCTCGGTGAAGAACACGGCAGCCACCGACCAGGCACAGCCGTGGAAGACACCCAGCCCGATGGCGATCCCGAGGATGTACAGCGCGGGAACTCCGGTGTTGATCAGGGCGAAGACAGGCAACGGTGCTACCGCGAGCCCGGTGAGCGCGAACAGGAAGATCCTTCTCCGGCCGATCCGGTCGGAGAACCAACCGATGATCCCTACGCAGGCCAGGTGCACGAAGCCGGCGATGATCACGCTCAGCAGCGCGAGCGTGCGCGACAGGTGCATCACGCTCGTCGCGTAGTTCACCGCATACGTGCCGTAGGCGTAGAACGACGCGCCCATCGCGCCGTTGGCGAACATCAGCGCCAGGATGGTGCGCCAATGTCCCCGCATGACGTCGACCAAGGGGCGACGGACCAGCTTGTCGCTCTCCTTCGCCGCCAGGAAGGACGGCGACTCGTCGATCCTGAGCCGGATGTAGACCGCGACCGGGAACATGAGGACGCTCACCAGGAACGGGACCCGCCAGCCGTAGGAGAACAGGGCCTCGTCGCCGAGCGAGTAGAACGCGATGCTCACCGCGTTGGACAGGATGAGAGCGGCCGGGATGCCCAGCTGCGCCAGGCTGCTGTACCGGCCCCGCAGCTCGGGCGGGGCGTGCTCGATGGACATCGTCGCGACCCCGGAGAACTCACCGCCGGCCGACAGGCCCTGCACCATGCGGAAGACGACGAGCAGGATCGGAGCCCAGACGCCGATCTGGTCGTAGGTCGGCAGCAGACCGGTTCCGATGGTCGCGATGCCCATGCCGATGAGCGTGATGTTGAGCACCGCGCGGCGGCCGATGTGGTCGCCGAGGTGCCCGAAGATGAAGGCGCCGAGTGGCCTCGTCAGCCAGGCGGACGCGAACGTGGCGAAGGCCAGGATCGTGCCGACCGCGGGATCGTAGGCCGGGAAGAACAGCTTGTTCAGGACGAGCGCCGCGGCCGCTCCATAGACGAAGTAGTCGTACCACTCGAGCGTCGTTCCGACGAACATCGCCGTGCCGAGCCTGCGCAAGCTGTTCCCACGATGCACCGGGTCACCGTGTGAAGACATGTGGTCACCTCTCTCACAGAGCGCCGGTCAACTGCTGGAGTCGGTGTGGCCCACGGACGACGCTTCGAGTTCGTCGGCACGGGCCCACTCCAGGAATGACCGGAGGCCGTCGGTCAGAGTCGTCGACAGGAGCGGCCCGAGGGTGGCGAGCATCTTGTC
The DNA here is from genome assembly GCA_963727745.1 of uncultured Actinomycetota bacterium. Taxonomy (GTDB): domain Bacteria; phylum Actinomycetota; class Actinomycetes; order Mycobacteriales; family Pseudonocardiaceae; genus Pseudonocardia. The sequence continues at coordinate 223,902 of CAVSHL010000005.1, read as the reverse complement.
CTGGCTGACGAGCTGGTAGCGCGTCTGGTCCGGCCGCCAGTCGATGCTCGCGGGATCGCCGCCGGCCAGCTCCACCAGCGTCGAGAACACCAGCTCCGACGAGACCGGCTCCCCGACGACGTTGATGGCCGTGTTGACCGCCACGGCGGGATCGAGGTCGAGGGCAGCCGCCAGCGCCCGGGCACCGTCGGTCACGTAGACGAGGTCGTTCAGGGAATCCGGCGCCCACCGGACCACCGGCCGCTCGCCGCGCCGCACGGCGTCGATCGCGTCGATCATCATGCCGCCGAGTGAGTTGTCGCGGTTCGCCTGGGGCCCGTAGACGGTCCCGATCCGGAGCGACAGGTACTGCGGTCCGCCGGCGGCCGCGAAAGCGCTCAGGTAGGCCTCGACGGCCAGTTTGCTGGCGCCGTACATGTTCAGGCCCCGCGGATCGGCGGTCTCGGTCTCTCGGAACCGGAAGTCCCGGCCATCCGCGAAGGACCCGTAGACGCTGTGCGACGAGCCGTAGACGATCCGGCGGACACCGTGCTTCGCGGCCAGGGCGATCAGGTCGTGGGTCGCGGCGACGTTCACCTCGAACGCCTCGCGCGGCCGCGCTCTCGTGGCCGCTGGGCGGAGGGCTGCGAGATGGACGATGTCCGTGCAGCCCTCAATCATCGCCTCCAGTGCCTGGGCCTCGCGCAGGTCCGCATCCTGGAACTGCACGCCGGGCAACGCAGCCAGTCGCTCGGATCGGGCGGAGTGGCTCGTGTCGGTCGCGAGGACCCGGTGTCGGCCCGCCGCGCTCAACAGCTCCACCAGCTGCGATCCCAGGAAGCCTGCCGCTCCGGTCACGAGGACGGTTCGGCCCGACGACCGCTCCGTCGCGGGTGCGGTACTGCTCATGCCGTTCGTCTCCTGTCCGCGGTCCGCCGTGGCGGCGCACGCTCCGGTGGCGATGATCGATCTGTGTGCTCGCGGTCAGGCCTCGTACCACTCGGCCATCATCTGGCTCTGGTCGGCGTCGCCACCGAAGCGGGCGATCGCCTCGTCGGAAAGGCGCTCCGCCAGGGTGCCGACCGGGGTCCGGTGCCCGAGGCCCTCCGCCAGTTCGAGGGCCAGGTGCACGTCCTTGCGCATGAGCTCGAGAGTGAAGCCCTGGAGCTTGTACGTCCCGCCGCTCAACAACGTGGGGAAGGTGTACTCGGTGGCGTAGTTGCGACCGCTCGACTTGTTCAGCACCTCGACGACGGTGTCCTGCTCCATCCCGCACGCCTGCCCCAGCCGCACGGCCTCGAGGGCAGCGAACCGGTTGCAGGTGTTGAGCAGGTTGTTGACCAGCTTCATCGCGTGCCCGGCGCCGACCGGTCCCATGTGGAACACCTCCGATGTCACGTCGAGCAGGAGGCCCTTGATCCGGTCGAACACCGGCGGAGACGCGCCGACCATCAGCGTCGCGGTGCCGTCCTTGGCCCGCCGCACCCCGCCCGCGATCGGTGAGTCAGCGAAGTCGATCCCGAGCTCTGTGAGCGCGGCGACGATCTCCTTGTCGGCCGCCGGCGTGCTCGACGTCGTGTCGATCACCACGGAGCCCGGCGCGAGCTTCTTGGCGAGGCCCTCCTCACCGAGCAACAGCTCGGTGACGTTGGCCGGACCCGGCAGGCACAGGAAGACCACCTTGCATGTCCGGGCGATCTCGTCCAGGTCGGCGAAGGTCGCGCCGCCGGCGACGAGTTCGTCCGCGGCCGCCGGATTCCGGTCTGTCACGATGAGCTCGCACGAGCCCAGTAGCCGGCCGGCAATCGCAGAGCCCATGGCCCCCACACCGATGAATCCCACTCGTTCCGTCACCTGAGCCACCCTTCTCGCGGAATGTGTCGTTCGTCAGGAATGGTGACCGGCCCAGCGCGGTGCACCTGATGGAGGAGCTGGACGACGGTCGCTGTCACATCCGTCCTCGACGGGGGAACCCGGGATGCCGACATCGCGGGCCTCAGGCCGTCGACCCGGGCATGGTGGCCAGCGAGAGCCCACCGTCGACCACGATCGTCTGGCCGTTGATCGCGGCGCTGCGTGGTGAGCACAGGAACGCCATGACCTCGGCGACCTCGTCCGGTGTGGGGAAGCGACCAGACGGCGTCATCGCGAGCCAGTTCTTCTCGTACCAGTCCCAGTGATCGGCGGCGTAGGTCCGGAACGAGTCCGTGTCGATCGGCCCCGGGCACACCCCCACCGTGGTCACGCCGGCCGTCGCGAGCTCGATGGCCAGGTACTTCACGATCGTCTCCATGGCAGCCTTCGCCGCCCCGAGCAGACCGTGCCCCGGCAGGACGCGGAAGCTGTCCCACCCCGATACCGCCATGACCCGCCCGCCGGACGGCATGTGGGGAACGGTTGCCCGCACCAGCTCGAGGAATCCGTCGACGGTGATCGCCATGGTCTTGGCGATGTGCCTGCCGTGGATCTCCGACAGCGGCTTGAAGGCGCTCGCGGCGGCGTTGGCCACGATCACGTCGATGGACCCGAAGCGGTCGACCGCGCCCTCCGCCAGGCTCTTGACCGCGTCCGGGTCGGCGATGTCGGCCTGGATCGCCACCGCATCACCCCCGGCGGCGAGCACTTCCTTGATCGTGGCGTCCGCCGCGGCGGCGTTCTGCTTGAAGTTGACCACGACGTTGGCGTGCTCCCTGCCCAGCCGGACGGCGAGGCGCTGCCCCATCCCCCGGGAGCCGCCTGTGACGACGACGGTCTTGTGCTCAAGTTCCATCTGCTTCCTCACGGATCGTTCTCAGGAGCCCATCGTCAGGCCGCCGCCGACTCCGACCGCCGGTCCCGCTGGGTCATGACCGACCCGCACGCCGCCGAGACGAGCGCGGCAACAGCGATGTAGCCGGCGGCACCGACCAGACCGCCGCGATCCGCGATCGCCGTCAGGATGATGGGCGTGAACCCGCCGCCGATGATCAGACCCAGGGTGAATCCCAGCGCCATCCCGGACGCCCGCACCTCCCCGGCGAACCCCTGCGACAGGAACACACCCTGCGTCGCCCACTGCGCCGAGTAGGGAACGATGACGAACAGATAACCCATTGCCAGCAGGGCGAACGAGCCGGCGCCGGACATGACGGCCCACGGCACGGCGACAACGGCAGTCCCGACCAGGCCGGTGACGAACATCCTCCGCACGCCGAACCGGTCGGACAACGCGCCGAACCACAGCACCAGCGCGATGCACACGGCGGCGGAGAGGATCACGACGCTGAGCATCTCCGCCCGGGAGAACCCGAGGACCTGCACGCCGTAGGACAGACCGAACACCGTCAGCCCGTAGAAGGTCGCACCGGAGGACACCGAGGCGCCCGCCGCCAGGAGGATCGTGCCGGGGCTCTGCCGCACGACGGTGAGCAGCGGCGACCTCTCGATGCGCCGCTGCTCCTTGATCCGCTCGAACTCGGGGCTCTCCCCGATCTGCAACCGGACGAACAGGCCGACGGCGACGAGCAGCAGGCTGGCGAGGAACGGTACGCGCCAGCCCCACGACAGCATGGCCTCCTCCGACAACCCGGCGACCAGGAGGAAGACGAGGTTCGCGATGATCAGACCGAACTGCGCACCCGTCTGCACCCAGCTGGCGAAGAACCCGGACCGCTGCCCCTGCGTGTGCTCGGCCGCCATCAGCACGGCGCCGGTGTACTCGCCGCCGAGGGCGAATCCCTGGATGAAGCGCAGGACCACGAGCAGGATGGGCGCGGCGACCCCGATGCTGCTGTCGTAGGTGGGCAGGAGCCCGATCAGAACCGTCGCGGCGCCCATCGTGGTCAAGGTGAACACCAGCATCGACTTGCGGCCGGTGCGATCGCCGAAGTGCCCGAGGACGATCCCGCCGAGCGGCCGGGCGATGAACGCCACGGCGAACGTCGTGAGGGACAGCAACGTCCCCACCGTCGGATCGAACGTGGGGAAGAACAGGCGGTTGAACACCAACGCGGCCGCAGTGGCGTAGATGAAGAAGTCGTAGTACTCGATCGACGTTCCGGCCAGGCTAGCGAGCGCCACTGTCGCCGGGCGGGTTCTCTGGACCACGTCGTTCACCTCGCATCGTCGTCGAGCAGACCGGTCTCGGGTCACTCCTGCCTGCGGCGCGAGGCGCGGATCTCCGCGGAACCGGACGCTGCCGTTCGCGTGGCCGAGCCGGGATCGGCTCGTCGGCCGCGAGTCATACTGTCTTACTTTTGCCAGCCGTGTCAAAGGCTGGCCGCCCCAGACCTGCTCGCCACGCCGCAAGAGCGTCGGTATACTGTCAGACTAATGACTGATTGTCATCGTTCGTCCGTGGCGATGGTGGGACCCGGCACGACCCTCAGGCAGACACCCGGATCCACGCGACCCGCACTCGTCCACACAGCAGCACGGAGGGGACATCCATGGATGTGGTGACCAGCCACGACACCTTCTTCATCGGCGGCGAGTGGGTTGCGCCTGCCAGCGACGCCCGCATCGAGATCGTTTCACCCGTGAGCGAAGAGGTCATCGCGACCGTGCCCGCAGGGTCACCCGCGGACGTCGATCGCGCGGTCTCCGCCGCTCGTCGCGCACTGCAGTCCGGTCCCTGGCCACGGATGACGCCGGACGAGCGCATGGACGTCCTCACCAGGCTACGAGAGCTCCTCGTGGAACACGCCGAGCCCTTGGCCCAGATCATCACCGAGGAGATGGGCTGCCCCATCTCCCAGTCACGCTCCATCCAGGTGGTCGCCCCGGTCGGGATCCTCGACGGCTACCTGGACGACGCGGCCGCCTATCCGTTCCAGTCGGTGCGCCACTCGTCGAACGGCCGGGCGCTCGTGTTCCGCGAGCCGGTGGGTGTCGTCGCCGCGGTCGCCCCCTGGAACGTGCCCCTCACCCAGGCGATCCAGAAGATCGTGCCGGCGCTCATCACGGGCTGCACCGTCGTGCTCAAGCCTGCCCCCGAGACGCCGCTCGACGCGTACCTGGTGGCCGAGTTGCTCGACAAGGCGGGTTGCCCTCCGGGTGTCGTCAACGTCGTGCCGGCCGATCGGGACGTCAGCGAGTACCTCGTCACGCACCCGGGGGTGGACAAGGTGTCGTTCACCGGCTCCAGCGCCGCCGGACAACGGATCGCCGAGCTCTGCGGTCACGATCTCCGCCACGTGACGCTCGAGCTGGGCGGCAAGTCCGCCGCCGTCGTCCTGGACGACGCGGACCTCGACCAGACGATCGCCGCGCTGCGACTCGGCTCCTTCCGCAACAGCGGTCAGATCTGCACGCTGAAGACGAGGCTCGTGATCCCCGCCCCGCTGCAGGACGAGGTGGTTGACAGGTTGAGCGCGCTGCTGGACTCGATGCCGGTGGGTGACCCTCGTGACGAGAACACCCAGATCGGACCGCTGGCCAGTGCGCGCCAACGCCAGAGGGTGGAGAGCTACATCGAGGCGGGCCGTGCCGAGGGGACGCGGCTGGCGCGTGGCGGTGGACGCCCCGACATCGACCGCGGCTGGTACGTCGAGCCCACCGTGTTCGCCGACGTCGATCCGGACGCGACCGTCGCCCAGCAGGAGATCTTCGGACCCGTCGTCGCCGTCATCCCGTACACGGACGAGGACGAGGCGATCGCCATCGCGAACAACTCGAAGTACGGCCTGAACGGCGCCGTCTTCACGGCCGATGTCGACCGCGGCCTGCGGGTCGCGCGGCGCATGGCCACCGGGACGGTCGAGATCAACGGCAGTCCGGCCGGGTTCCGGGCACCGATGGGCGGGGTCAAGCACAGCGGCCTCGGCCGCGAGTACGGACCGGAGGGTCTCGACGCGTTCGTCGAGCTCAAGGCGATCGGCCTACCGGAGCAGTTCGCGTCGCCGTGAGGGATCGCTGGTGCAAAGGCGGGCTGTGGCGACGATCTACCCGTGCGTCACCGGCGCGTCACCGAGCCGGCAGCCACGAGCAGTTCGTCGAGTACCTGAGGACGTAGTCCAGGTGCTCCTCCATGGCCGCTGCTGCACCATCGGGGTTGCCGGCCTCGATCGCCGCGGCGATCGCGATGTGTTGCTTGACGGTCTTGCGGGCGACCTGGGGTGTGACCTCCAGGTAGGCCGCCGGGTGGGTCGAGGAGTGCAGTGCGCGGACGAAGGCGCCGAGCAGCCGATTGCCTGACGCGTCGCCGACGGTCGTGTGGAATGCCAGGTCGTAGGACGGGATGTCGGGGTCGTCGATCGTCGTGGTGCGCTGACGCTCGACGACCTCCTGCATGCGCTCGATGTGCTCGATGGTGCGGTTGTCCGCGGCCGTTCGCGCCGCCGGGACCTCGAGGATCCGGCGCACGACGGTGATCTCCTCGATGTCGAGCGCCCCGAGCCGCAGGATGAGGTCCACCGACTCGCGCAGGGTATGGCTCAGCGAGTCGGTCGTGACGCTGTTGACGAAGCTTCCGCCCGCAACTCCGGGGACCTTTCGGATGAGCCCGGCACTGACCAGCGACCCGAGAGCTTCCCGGATCGTGGGGCGACTGACGCCGAACTGCTCGGCGAGCCGCGTTTCCGGTGGGAGCTTGTCGCCCGGACCGAACTTCCCGGTCAGGATCGCATCCTTGAGCTGCTGCTCGACCTGTGCCCGCGGCCGCGTCACCTGCTTGGCCGTGAACTTCCCGTTCGCCCGTCGTTCGCCCACGCCTCGACCTCTTCACATTTACCATCAGACTGAACTAAGTCAGACACTTTCCATACGACTCTACATGGTGCACGGTTGCCGCCGGGTGCGCGAGCGTCATTCCACCTGGAGGAGCAGCCACGAAGCTCGCGACCTCGATGTCCGTCAGCCCCGCGGGGAGCCGCTCCCGCCGCCGGCGATGACGCGTCCACGAGGCCTTCCCGATGGAGTTCGGCAACCCGACCGGGCGCGCAGGAAGACCGCGAGGGACGACCTTGCAGCCCTGGACAGTCTCGGCTAATTGTCATATCTTTAACCATCGGTCAACAATGACGGGGAGGTTGCATGCAGGTGCTGAGGCGTCGTTGCCCGACTCAGGCGCCGACACCAACTCCGTCGAGCTGTTTCGGCGACGACCTCGGTCGGTTGCCGCGACTCCCCCACATCACCGAGGAGCAGGGAAATGAAGGATTTCGGACAGCTGTACATCGACGGGAAATGGGTCGCACCGTCGGGTGAGGGGACGCGAACCCTGATCGACCCGGCAACAGAGGAAGCCTGGGCCACCGTGACGTCGGGGGGCGGCGCTGCCGATGTCGACCGCGCCGTGGCCGCCGCCAAGCGCGCGTTCGCGAGCTTCTCCCAGACGTCGATCGAGGAGCGCGTCGCGTTGATCGACCGGATCATCGCCGCCTATGAACGGCGCGAGGCGGAGCTGGCCCAGCTGATCGCGCAGGAGGTGGGCGTGCCCGTCTCGTTCAAGGCGCAGGTGACCAGCTCTGCCGGGCACATGAAGGTGGCCCGCGACGTGATCCGCACCTACGCGTTCGAGCGGCAGCTGGCCGACACCGTCGTCCGGCGCGAGCCCATCGGCGTCTGCGCACTGATCTCGCCGTGGAACTGGCCGATCCAGACCTCCGTCGTCAAGGTGATCTACGGCATCGCTGCCGGGTGCACGATGGTTCTGAAGCCTTCGGATGCCTCGCCCGCCTCCGGCGTGGTGCTGGCTGAGGTGATGGACGAGGCAGACACGCCGCCCGGCGTGTTCAACCTGGTCATCGGTCCCGGCCGCGTCGTGGGCGAGGCTCTGACCAACCACCCCGACGTCGACATGATCTCGTTCACCGGCTCGACCGATGCGGGGGTCAGGGTGGGCGAGGCGGCGGCCAAGACCGTCAAGCGCGTCTGCCTGGAACTGGGCGGCAAGTCGGCGAACATCGCCCTGACCGATGCCGACCTGGAGAAGGCCGCCCACTTCAACATCCAGCGCGGCTTCTCGAACTCCGGACAGTCCTGCCATGCGCCCAGTCGGCTCCTGGTGCACGAGAGCCAGGTCGAGGCGATCATTCCCTTCCTGGTGGATGCGATCGACCGCATGCGCCTGGGTGACCCGCGCGACCCGGCCACGACCCACGGCCCTCTCGTCCACGCGCAGCAGTTCCGCAGCGTCCAGAAGCACATCGAGATCGGCCTGAACGAGGGCGGACGGCTGGTCGTCGGCGGGCTGGGCCGGGCGGAGGGCTTCGACCGGGGCTTCTTCTGCAAGCCGACGGTCATCGCCGGCGTGACCCGCGACATGACCCTGGCCCGGGAAGAGATCTTCGGCCCCGTCCTGTGCGTCATGCCCTACCAGAGCGAGGCAGAGGCGCTGGAGATCGCCAACGACTCGATCTTCGGCCTCGGCGGCTACGTCTTCAGTGAGGACCGCAAGCGCGGCTACGAGTTCGCCTGCGGCCTGCGCGCGGGGCGGATCAGCTACAACGGCGCCAACCCCAGCCCCGCCACCCCCATGGGCGGCTACCGGCAGTCGGGCATCGGTCGATCGATGGGCGTGTTCGGGCTGGAGGAATACCTCGAAGTCAAGTCGATCTACGGCTTCGAAGAGGAGGCCCGTGCCCTTCCCCCGCACCTGTACTGAAGCGGGGACAGCAAGAGATGAGATGACCTCAGCATGAAGTCGATCGCATCGACCGCGACCCGGATAGGACGGGCGATACTCGCGGTGTCGGCAGGGGCCGTCGGATCCTCGAGAGGAAGTCCTTGCATCGCGCCGGGTCTGATGGAGACCATCGAGCCAGGAGGAACAGGGATCGATGGCGGCGCGCCACGGAAGCACCCCGATGAGCTGCGGGATCGAGCGATCCGGCCGGTGCTGGACGCGAAGGCTGCGCCGCGTAGCGCGCGGGCACGTCTGTGTGCAAGCGCTGGGTCATGGGCGGATCGCTGATCGACGCACGGCTCTACTCGACCTTCCTCGCTGTGCAAATCAAGGCCCAGCTCGACGGAATCCTTCCCCAGGATCTCCCGGCCTGAGCCGACAACGGCCGCGTCGCGATCCGTCGATTCTGCCACGCCCCTTCCTTCGTGGAGCTCGTCACGACCGCCGCCGCGCGTCCCCCGACGAGCAGGGAGTCCTCGGCGGAACAGCTGGAACGCGACGCGTACCCACTCACCCACGCCGCCTCGCTGGAGCACTCGCACGCCGGTGTGACCGACGAGGAGTCCGAGCGCGGCCTCGAGCTGATCATCAAGGCCGCGCGACAGCGTCGCCGGCGATCCGCACGATCTCGACGTACCGACGGCGTGACCAGCCACGGCACTCGTCGAGGTTGCGCTCGTTGCCCGTGAACGACTGGGCGCCGCCTGGTCGTCGAGGCCGGCACTGATGAGCCACTCGAGATTGATGCGGATGATCCCCGTCGAAGTCTGCCGGGGGCACCGGTGGTGTGGGCGGAGTCGGCCGGTTCGGCGATCGCCTCGGCGTGCCCGCAGGGCCACGGCCGGACCGAGGCGACGTCGGGTTGCCGCGTCCAGCCCTGAGCTGAGTCCTACGCCGTGACCGTCCAGGACGCCTGTGGACCATCTCCGAAGACCTCACCGGCGTCAAGTTCCCCGTCTGGCGGACACAGTCGTTCGTTCAATGACGACCGGGGTTCCGCCACGACGATGTGAGCCCGACCATTCCCTCACGCTCCCGGCCCACGTGAGGTGACCGATGTCGTTTGCCTCCGACAGACCAGAGCCACCGCGCGCGGGCTCGTTTCGGCAAGGGCGTCAACAGGCATTTCGTAGCTTCGCGCCAATTGCGCCATCGTCTGCGTTCTCGACGGCAGCCCTGCTCCGGCTCTGCACGAAACAGGGCCGACACCGATCTGGAGGAATGATGCTCGACCTCAGGAACCTCGACGACTCCACCCCGTTCCGTGACCAGCACGGCGTGGAGACCGGCCCGGTGACCATCATCAACACGTTCGTCGCCCCCGAAGGAAAGGAAGACGAGGTGGTGGCCGCCTGGAAGGAGGACGCGCGGTACATGACGGACACTGGGGACATCCTTGCGGTGCAGCTGTATCGCGGCATCGGCGGCAGCAGGCTGTTCACCAACGTCGCGGTCTGGAGATCCCCCGCTGCCCTGCGTGCCGCGTTCAGCAAGCCAGAGTTCGCCAAGCACCTCGAGCAGTATCCCGCTGGCACCGTCGCCTACCCGCACCTCTACCAGAAGGTCGCCGTCGAGGGCATCTGCGAAGGCGAGTGACGGTCCGGCCGTCGACGCCACGGCCATTCCAGTTCTGCCTGAATCCACAAGTCGGCGTGCGGTGTTCGTCTGCACACCCGCCCGCTCGTCGCACTTCACGTCACGTCCGAGGAAGGCTGCTCCGTGTCGAGCAACATCCGTACCGTTGTCGTGACCAGCGCGAACTGCCGCACCGGACGCGCTGTGCTTCCCCGTCTGGCCGACCAGGGCCTGCGTGTCGTTGCCCTTGTCCGGGCCGCGGAGGAACTGCTTGCCGACGAGCTCATCGATGACTGGACGCGGTCACCGCGGGCCCTCGAAGTCCTCGCGGATGCATCCGTGGTGATCCACCTCTCCGGAGCCTTCGCCGCGCCCGACTGGGCCGGCTACGCGGCCGGCAACATCACCACCACCCGCACGGTCGTCGGTGCGATGAACACCGCAGCCCGGCTGGTCTATGTGTCCTACGTCGGCGCGGACCCCGCTCACGACAACTGGTACCGCAGGTCCAAAGGCCAGGCCGAGGACCTGGTGCGCACCATCGCGGACAGCGTGATCTTCCGCAGCGACGCGATCGTGGGCGGGCGCGATGCCCCCGCCCCGTTCGAGTTGATGTTCCAGCAAAGAGGCCCTGACGCGCCGGTATGGATCATGGGGGACGGCACGCAGCGGTCTCGCCCCGTCCACGCCACCGACGTGGTCGACGTGGTCGCCAAAGCCGCTCTGGGTGTCGGCAACGCCGGCACCTATGACCTGGTCGGTCCCAGCGAGTTGGCCCTCACCGAGATCGTCGAGCTGATCAACGGACGGCCGGTGCCGGTCGAACGCATGCCCGATCTGGAAACCGCGAACCTGCCAGGACCCCCACAGACCGTCGTCGATCTCATCGGCAACCCCCCGTCGCCATCGGATCCCGACGCCGTGGCCCGGGTCTTCGGCCTGTCCCCGACCAAGCCCGAAACGACCTGGCCGATCGTCTCGACCCCAGGAGTTCGATGAGCCTCTCCAGCAGGGCGAGCAAGACGATCGGGCCCTCGCCCTCGCGATCTCAGGCGGCGTGCAGCTGACGACGTGCGCCCGGGTGATGAGCCTGGAACCCGTCCCTGCGGACCAGACGACCGGCGTGCTGGACGTACTCGGCGAACCCTCCATCGGAACGATCCCGCACGAGTTGCACAGGCGTCGGGGTGGCAGGCCCTTGAGTGGCGCCGGCCCGGCCACGGACTTCCCGGGCTCCGAGGTGCGTTACTGGCGAGCCTCCGAAGCCGCTCCGACCATCGCCATTGCTGCTGGAACGGCGTACGGCTCGTGGTCTGGCGAGCAGTCCTTCATCAGCCGGAGCGCCGTACCGGCAAGATGCTGGGCCATCTGCGTGACGGCCCGCTCGGGATCGCCGGCCTGAACCGCGGCCAGGATGGCCTCGTGCTCCCGGTGCCTGGCGGGAAAGCCGTCCCGGTGCCGGGCTTGGAGGCTGCGAACGTAGCGCTCGCTCTGTTCGGCGTAGGACGTGATCGTCCGCAGTACGCGGGGGCCACAGCCCGACACGACGGTGCGATGGAACCTGTGGTGCGCCACCGACCAGCTGGCCATGTCGTCGGCTCGGTACGCACGGTCCATCTCGCGTATCGCGCCTGCGGCCGCGCGCGAGTCCTCGAGGCTCAGCCTGCCTGCTGTGACCCGCACCCCCAGCGACTCCAAGGTCACTCGTGCCGCGTAGAGCATGTCCAGCTCGTCGGGGTCGAATCCGACCACGCGGCTGCGCTGGTTCGGATCCGCCGACACCAGCCCTTCCTCCTGCAGCATCCGGAATGCTTCGCGCAGGGGTGTGCGACTCACCGCGAAGATCCGCGCAAGCTCGGCCTGCTTCAGCTCGGTGCCGGGCGGCAGGGTCCCGTTGACGATCAGCTCGCGCAGGTAGGCGTGCACCTTGACGCTCGTGAGCCGCGGATCAGAGATCCGCAGCCCCGGTGAGGCTCCGAGCAGCTCTGCGACCGACACCACACCCTCCCCCACCCCTCGCCGAGACAACTGTATACACGAGCACTGGCGACCTTCCGCGTGATTCGACTACCTCCCCACGGGATTGACGAGCCGGCCCACCCGCTCGATCTCGACGACCACTTCATCCCCGGAAGCGAGGAATTCCCCGCGGGGCAGCCCGACGCCGGCGGGAGTCCCGGTGAGCACGACGTCCCCCGGCTCGAGGGTCACGAGCCTGCTCACCACGGCGACCAAGTCGACTACCGGGGTGATCATGCCGCTGGTGTGGGCATCCTGCTTCAGGACACCGTTGAGGGTGAGGCGGATCCGCAAATCCTGCGGGTCACCGACCAGCCACTCCGGTACGAGACCGGGCCCGAGCGGGCAGAACCCGTCCTGCGCCTTCGAGCCGACCCAGTCAAACTCGAACGGCGCGGCCACCGCGTCAGTGCGGGCCAAGCGGGCCCTCGCCGAGATGTCGTTCGCCGGGAGGTACCCGGCGACGTGGTCGGGTACCTGCTCGGGAGTCAGGTCCCGGCAACGGTCGGCGATCACGACCCCCAACTCGGCTTCCCAGTCGACGCGGTGGTCGCCGGGCGGCAGCGGGATAGCCGCGCCTGGGCCGATGACCGTGGTGGTCGGCGGCTTGAAGAAGAAGAACGGCTCCGGCGATGTGGCGGGCCGGTCGATCCCCATCTCCGCCAGGTGGTCGTAGTAGTTCGCGCCGGCACAGAGGATCTTCGCGGGATAGGTCAGCGGCGCCAGCAGCGCGGCCGCGGGCACGACTGCATCGACGTCGGGTTCCCACATCTGGAGCACGGAACGCAGCTCGTGCCACCGCGCGAGCAGGCCCATCATGTCGAGGCCGCCCAGCTCGGCCGGCAGGGTCACGACCTTGCCGTGCACGAGTGCGCCGACGCGCACCGGTCCGTCACCGGTCGTGTACTGGACCAGCGACCAGGCAGGGGCCTCCATCAGTGGTCCATCTCGCGCTCGTTGATCGGCCCCCACGTGTTGACGGTCGCGAGGTCGACCTCCCACGTCTTCGGCCCCATCGGGTAGGTCTCGTGCCACGGCCGCGGCTCCCAGTACCCCTTGTCCTCGTCGTGGATCACGTCGATCTGGGTGAACAGCTCGATCGTGTTCCCGTCCGGGTCCTTGTGGTAGGTGAACAGGTTGTGCCCCGGGCCGTGCCGGCCGGGGCCCCAGTGCAGCCGGAACCCGTGCCTGGCGAGGTGGTCGAGCATCGAGATCAGGTGGTTCGGGTCACGCATCTCGTACGCGACGTGGTGCATGCCCTCGTACTTGGTGCTGGCCAGGAAGTTCGCGGCGTGGTGGTCGGCGTTGCAGCGCAGGAAGACGAAGAAGTCGCCGATCGTGTCCGACCACCGGAACCCGAGAAGGTCCTGGTAGAACTTCTGCATCGCGCCCAGCTCGGGGGTGAACGCGGCCACGTGGCCGAGCTTGGTCGGTCGCAGCGGCGGGTAGCCCTGCACACCGCTCGGTTCCTGACCCGCGAACAGGTGCAACGGGGTCCCGGTGCTGGGCTCGGCGAGCACGAGCGCGTCGGGTGTGCCGGGACCGATGTCGCTACGGCGCTCCACCTCGTATCCGGCCTCACGCAGCCTTCGCTCGGCGTCCGCGACCGACATGCCGATCTCGTACCCGACCACGGCCCGCGCCCGCTTCTCCCCCTTCGTCAGCACCACGCAGTGGTGGTCGAACGTCGTGGTCAGGAACGCCCCCTCGGCGGAGCGGTCGACCAGGTGGAAGTCGAGCACGTCGGTGTAGTAGTCGATCATCCGGTCGAGGTCGGGGGTCTCGAACCCGAGGTATCCGAGCTTCGAGACCGGTGCGGCCGGGCCTGCCGTCGTCATGTGTCGCTCCGTTCGTGATCATTGCCCGAGCCAGTCGTCGTCGCTCCCCGCGGTGAGGACGACGCGACCCATGTTGTTGTCGGCTTCGAGGTAGCGGTGCGCATCCGCCGCCCGGGCGACCGGGAACGCGCGGTCGACCACGGGCCGGAACCCCCGCGCGACCTCGTCCCACACCGCCTTCGCGCTGGCCGGGTTGCCGGTGCGCACCCCGAGGATCCGCTGGCAGCGCGAGTACAGCCGCATCAGGTTCACCCGGCCGGTGCCGCCGAGGAACGCCCCCGACGTGACCACCGCGCCGCGCGTGGCCAGTACCGCCATGCTGCGCTCCCAGATGTCCTCGTCCCCGAGGTCATCGATCGCGACGCGCACCCCGGCGCCACCGGTCAGGGCGAGGACGTCGTCGACGAACGTGTCGCTGGTGGGATCGAACGCGGCCTCGGCCCCGAGCTCGACGATGCGCCCGCGCTTCCACTCCGACCGCGACGTCCCGATCACGCGAGCCCCGAGGTGCCCGGCCAGCGACGCGGTGAGCGAACCGAGCGCCGAGGCGGCGCCCTGCACCAGTACCCAGTCGCCGCCGGCGAGCCCTGCCTGCGTCAGCTGGTTCTGCGCCACCGGCCCGGCAAGTGCGATCCCGGCCGCGGTCGCCGGGTCGATGCCGTCCGGGACGACGTGCGCGTTCACCGCCGGTGCGCGGGCGTACTCGGCGTACGCCCCCGGACGGTGCACACCCATGATCTCCAGCGACGCACACGCCTCGGAGCAGCCGTCGACGCACGCGGCACACGATCCGCACGACACGACGGGAAAGACGGCGGCATGATCGCCGACGCGGATGTCGTGCACGCCCGCCCCGACCGCGGCGACGGTACCCGCATGCTCCGCACCCAGGATGTGCGGCAGCCGGAACTCCGCGTACGGATGAGTGCCCGCACGCGCGGTCAGGTCGAGCAGCCGACCCACGCTCACCGCTGCGACCCGGACCAGCACCTCCCCCGGCCCGACCCCGGGCGTCTCGACCTCCTCGACCCGCAGCACCTCCGGCGCACCGAACTCCCGGAACGCCACGGCGCGCATGATCTCGGGCACCGACTCGGGGATCAGCGGCCAGGACGACCGCGCGCCGATGTCGATTACCTGCTCGGACATCGACGTCCTCCTCCATGACCTACTCATAGTGTGCACACTCTGTCGGGATCCTGTAAAGACCGCACCAATATGACCTGGTGTGAGCGATCTCAAGGCTTGACGGGAGTAATAAGTGTGGACACTCTAGTGACACGCAGCGAAGGGGATACCGATGATCGAGATCAGCAGGACGCTGCCGGTCAACGACGGCGCCCGACCGGAACTCAGCGTGGACGACGTGTGGGCCGGCCTGGTCGAGAAGGCCGCCAACCCGATGCCCTACGTCCAGAGCATCACCTCGTGCGCCGTGGTCGACCGCTTCGAGGGCGGTCTGATCCGCGACATCATCCACGTCGGTCAGCCGGTCCGGGAGGTGGTCACCTTCCACTCGAAGCGACTGGTCCACTTCGTCCGCACGCACGGCGGCGCCCGGGGCACCATCGACAACGAGATCGGGCACGCCGAGGACGGCGCCCTCACTCTGACCTTCCGGTTCCGCATCGACATCGACGGCGTCGAACCCGGCAGCGCGCAGGAGAACGAGTTCGCCGGGCGGATGGAGGCCGACTACCTCGACGCCGTACGCACGACCCTCGCCGCGGTCCGCGAGCTGGTCTCCGGCACCCGAACCATGGGCGGCGCCGACTCTCCGGTACCCGCGCCGGAGTTCGCCCGCGAGGTGTTCCGGCGGGTCGACACGTTCGACCCCGCCACCTTCGCCGAGCTGTTCTCCCCGGACGGCACGCTCGCGTTCGGCAACGGTGACCCGATGGTCGGGCCCACCGCGATCCGCGCCGGCGTCGACGGGTTCTTCGGCGCGATCAAGGGCCTGCGTCACAAGATCGTCGACGAGTGGCACCAGCAGGGCACCAGCGTCGTCGAACTGGAGACCACATACGACCGGCTCGACGACAAACAGGTCACGGTCCCGGTCGTCTCGATTTTCCACCGGCGCGACGACGGTCTGATCGACCGCTACCGCGTGTACTTCGACCTCGCGCCGGTCTTCACATGACACCGGCGCGGCCTGACGGGCCGACAGCTGCGCTTCGCGAAGGCACACTCCGATGAACGACCTACGCCAGCTGGCGGTGGAGCGCGGCAGCTGGCGCAGCGCCGGGCCCACGTCCTGTCCGTTGGGAGCAACAGCGGGTGGCCATCTCCCGGGCAGCGGCACCCGCGCGGTCAACGTCGGGCAGTACGAGCGCCGGGAGGACTTCCTGGCGATCTTCAGCCAGCCGCAGGTGCTGCGGGCGTTCGCGACAAGTCCGAGCTGCAAGGTTATGCCGACGGTGCTCGGAATCCTCCCGCGACCGCCCCACTTGCGCCTGTGCGGCATTCCTGGAGTGGTGCTTCAGCGCGCCATCGGGCGCGTGCACAACGATCTTTCGCGCCGAGTCCGAAAACACATGGAGGCACCGTGGCACTGTTCACCCGACCCGAGATCGAATACCTGCAGCGGCACCGGCTTGCCCGCATCGCGACGGCGGGCCGCTCCGGCGCGCCGCACGTCGTGCCCATCGGCTACCACTTCGACGCCGACGCCGGAGTGATCAAGATCGGCCAGCACGCCCTCAAAGGCCGCGGCCAGGAACGGCTCTACCTCCGCCACCTGCGCGTCAACACGCGCGCCGCCCTCGTGGTCGACGACGTCGACACCTCCGCAGGGTGGACGCCGAGCGGGATCGTGGTCAAGGGAACCGCGCGGTTCCACGACACGGGCGGCGAGGTCCTCGGCCCGGGTTTCGGTCCGCTCTGGCTCGAGATCGTGCCGGACTACGTGTCGTCCTGGGGGATCGACACCCCGGCGCTGCAGCCGGCGACGCCGCGGCGCGCCTGAATGGACGCCGTGCGGCTCGTGGTCTTCGGCGCGAGCGGACCGACCGGACGGCTGGTCGTCACCCGCGCACTCGAGCGCGGACACCAGGTCACCGCGGTCGCCCGCCATCTCGACGCCCTCACCGAATCGGAGCGGCTGACCCTCCGTCCGGCCGACGTGCGCGACCCGCTCGCCATCCGCGCGATCGTCCCCGGACACGACGCCGCGGTGTCGGTCATCGGAACGCCCGCCCGGTCCCCCGGCAACCTCTACTCCACTGCCGCCCGGTCGATCGTGGCAGCGCTGGAGGCCGAGGAGGTACCCCGGTTCGTCGGCGTCTCCTCCGGCGGAGTTCGCCCCGACGACCGCGGGCTTCCCCTGTGGTTCCGACTGGCCATCCCACTCTTCCTGCGCAAGCTCTACCACGACATGGTCGAGATGGAGCGGATCGTGCGGGCCAGCAGTCTCGACTGGACGCTGGTGCGTTCGGCCTACCTGACCGACAAGCCCGCACGCGGCCGGTTCCGCGTCGTCGACGGCGCGAACCCACCCGGCGGCTCCCGGATCAGCCGCAACGACCTCGCGGACTTCCTGATCGATCAACTCGAGACGGACCGGTGGTCACGAGCAGCACCGACACTTGCCTACTGACGGCGGGTCGCGCCCTCGCCCATGGGTCCCGCGCGCGAGCGGTTGGCCGCGTTGCTCGCCCACGTAGATCGAGGTCTACGCCTCGCAGTGATGGTGATCGCCCGAACTCGTGGCTGCAGCGACGTTGGTCTCCCGGCCACGAGCTGACAGACGACCTCAGCACTCATCGCAGCCTTGTCTGATGAGGAAGCCCTTCGAGGTGGTGGAGGGCTTCCTGCAAGGGGGTGACGTCGCCGTACTTGGCGTCGATGTCGAACAGGGACGCGAGGTGGGGTAGCTGTGCCCGGTCTCCGACGGCCTCCTCGACGACGATCGTGCGGAAGCCGTAGGAGCAGGCGTCGACCGCGGTCGCTCGGACGCAGCCGCTGGTGGTGCAGCCGGTGATCAGCAGCGTGTCGATCCGGCCGCCGATCAGGCGGGCGGGAAGATCGGTGCCGAAGAAGCAGGAGGCGTGCTTCTTGACCAGTCTGGTTTCGGTCGGGCGCGGCTCGAGCCGTCGGTCGATCTCGATCCATTCGCTGCCCTCGACCAACCGGCTGTTGGACGGAATCTTGCGGATCCAGACGCCGGCGTCCTGCAGGTTCTGGTCGTAGGCGACGGTGGAGAAGATCACCGGGATCCCGGCCGCGCGGGCGGGCAGGAGCAGTTCCTGGATCGCCGTGATCTGCGCGTCGAGTTCCCCGGCCAGCGGTGACCGCGGATCGGTGAAGGCGTTGATCATGTCGACGATCAGGAGCGCCGGGCGGTCACCGAATCCGACTCGACCGCCGAGGCCTCGGGCTCGGAACTGGGCGCGCAGGGCCGCGTACTCGGCTTCCACAGCAGCAGTGGGGGGCGGCGTCGCGTTCATCGTGGCGGGCCTGCTGACCCGGGCAGCAGGGAGGTCCTGCGGATCGACTCCGGCAGCCGCACGTCCGGGACCGCCACACTGCCGTCCTCGGGGTCGGGTTGGGTGAAGGCGCCGAGGTAGTGGCGGCTGATCTCCTCGTCGGCCAGCAGGTACGCGGCGACGGCGGCGGCGACGATGCGCCCGGTCTGCACGACCACGCCTCGGTGCGACACCCGAAGGGCGCCGACGGCGTTCTGCTCGGCGAGCAGCACGGTCACGCCGCCGTCGGCGAGGCGTCGCACCGTGGTCAGGATCTCGGCGACGAGACGGGGAGCGAGCCCGAGGGAGGGCTCGTCGAGCAGGAGCAGCCGGGGTCGTCGGACCAGCGCCCGGGCGATCGCGACCATCTGTTGCTGTCCACCGGAGAGCAGGCCCGCGCGGCGTTCCATGATCTCGCCGAGCGCGGGGAAGACCTCGAGGGCTTCGGCAGTGCGTGTCGCTGCGTCGGCGCCGCGAGACCCCGTCCCGTAGAGGCCCATTCGAAGGTTCTCGGCAACGGAGAGGTCATCGAAGAGCTGCCGACCTTCGGGGACGAGGGCGACCCCACGAGCGGCGAGCTTGTCCGGTCTGATGGCCGTGATGTCGGTGCCGTCGAGCCGAACCCGGCCGCCGGCAGGCCGAACCAAGCCCGCGATCGTCCGCAGGAGGCTCGTCTTCCCGGCGCCGTTGGCACCGATGAGCGCGGTGACCTCGCCCGGCTCTGCCGTGAAGGAGACCCCGCGCACGGCGCGGACCGCGCCGTAGCGGACGTCGAGGTCGTCGATCTGCAGGCTCATCGCGCTTCTCCGGCTGGGCGGCTAGTGGCGTCGTCGGCCACGTCGAGGCTGTCCACCGCGGCCGCGCCCAGGTAGGCGGCGAGGACGGCGGGCTCGTGGCGGACCTGTGCGGGTGGCCCGTCGGCGACGACCGAACCGGCGTCGAGGACCAGGACGTCGTCGCTGATCGACATGACCAGTTCGACGTCGTGCTCGATGAGCACCAGGGCGGTGCCGGCATGGGCGACGGCACGCAGAACGGCGCCGAGCTCGGTGGTTTCGCCGGCGTCCAGACCTGCGGCGGGTTCGTCGAGCAGCAACAGCTGTGGCGCGCCGGCGAGGGCTCGGGCGACCTCGAGCAGGCGTTGTGCTCCGGTGGGCAGGTCGGCGCCGGGGGTGTCACGGAACCGGCCCAAGCCGACGACATCGAGTAACTGGTCGGCACGCTCGGCGAGTGCGCGGGCTTCCTTGCGGGCCCGGGGCAGGCGCAGGCCGTCGGCGAGGAAGCGGGCGCGGGTCATGTGGTGGGCGCCGAGCATGACGTTCTCATGGGCGCTCAGCCGCGGGACGAGCCGGGCGGACTGGAAGGTACGCATCAGCCCCAGGCCGGGGAGCTGGTGCGGCGGGAGGGCGAGGATGTCGCGGCCGGCGAAGCGCGCGCTGCCGGCATCGGGCCTGCTGAACCCGGTGATCAGGTCGAGGAGCGTGGTCTTGCCGGCACCGTTGGGTCCGATGATGGCGCGCACGGTGGCGGGGCGGACGTCGAATCCGACGTCGGTGACGGCGCGGACACCGCCGAAGCGCTTGGTGAGACCCCGCACGCGCAGCAGTGGCTCGACGTCACCATCGGTGCGCAGGTCCGAGGTGTTTTCGGGTGCGGTCATGCCTGGTTCCTGACCTCGTCGACGCGACGCGCGGCGCGTTGGTAGAGCTGTTTGAGCCCGCCCCACAGCCCCTCTGGCAGGTAGGTGAGGACGACGATCAGGACGATCCCGGCGACCAGGGGCTGCCAGAGGGCGAAGGACTGTCCGACCAGCGGCAGGCCCTGCAGCAGCAGGACACCGAGCACGGGCCCTACGACCGATCGCACGCCGCCGAGGGACAGCATGACCACGACGCTGAGCGCGACGGTGACGCTGATGACGTCCGGTGAGACGAATCGGAGGTAGTAGGCGTAGAGGCTGCCGGCGAGGGAGGCGAACACCGCCGAGACGACGAAGGCGCTGGTGCGGTAGCGGGCAGGGTTGATGCCGAGCATGGCCGCGGCCTGGGGATCGTGGGCCACGGCGGCGAGGGCGCGGCCGGTCTGGCTGCGCCGCAGGTTCGTCGTGAACAGCGCGCCGAGCACGCAGAGGACGAGCAGGACGTAGTAGTTGGCGAGGTCGGAGAAGACCTCCCACCCGAACAGGGTCAGGCTGGGTACCCCGACCAGCCCGGAGGGGCCGCCGGTGACCGGCCCGAGGCCGGTGGCCAGAGCCTGGGTCGCGACCGCCAGCCCGAGGGTGGCGAGGGCGAGGTAGTAGCCGCGCAGCCGCAGGAATGCCCATCCGAGCAGAGCGGCCGCCAGCGCCGCGAGAACGGCCGGAGCGAGGACGGCGAGCCAGCTTGACCAGCCGGCCTTGACCGTGAGCAGGCCCGCGCCGTACCCGCCGATGGCCATGAACAGGGTTTGCCCGAGTGAGACCTGTCCGGTCTGACCGGTGAGCACATCGAGGCCCAGCACGACCAGCACGAAGATCTCGACCACGACCAGCAGCTCGGTCCAGCCGGCGGTGAGGAACGGCAACGCGACCAGCGCGATCAGCAGGGCAGCGACGCGCAGGACGCGTCGGGGCCGGCTGGTTGTCGGCGTGCGGGCACGGTGCCCCACAGCGCCGTCGGCGCCGTCGGTCGTGATTTTCAGTGTGCTCATCGCCGTACCTCCGCCGTGCGCCCCAGGATCCCGGCCGGCCTGATCAGCAGCAGCCCGATGAGCAGCGCGATGGCCGTGACCTCGGCGAGCGAGGCGCTGAGGAACCGGGCGAAGACCCCTTCGGCCACTCCGAGCAGCAGACCGCCCAGGACCGCGCCCCCGACGCTGCCGAGACCGCCGGCCACGGCTGCGACGAACCCGGCGACCGCGTAGGACGTGGTCGTGTCGAACTGCAGGAACGTGATCGGCACGACTGCGGCGCCGGCGAGGGCGGCGACGGCTCCGGACATGCCGAAGGCGAGCATCCGGATGCGGTCGACGTCCACCCCGACCAGCCGGGCCGCCTCGGGGCGGGACGCAGTGGCCCGCATGGTCAGGCCGAGCTCGGTCCGGTTGAGCAGTAGGCCCACTCCGACGACGACGAGCAGCAGGATCGCTGCGATCCACAGCTGCTGGCGTTGCACCGCCACCCCCGCGATGGTCAGGGGCGACCCGGGGGTGAAGGGCTTGCTGGTGTAGGGCAAGTTGCCCCACAGGAGCAGCAGGATGCCGCCGACGGCCTGCAGGAGCCCGACGGTGACCAGCAGCAGCCGGTCCGGGGTGGCGCGGCGCGAGGCCGGCAGGATCACCATCCGGTCGACCGCGGCCATGCCGAGCGCCAGCACGACGACAACGACGATCAGCGCGAGCAGCGGCGACAGGCCGGCCTGCTGCAGCGACACGCTGAGCAGGGCGGCGAGCACGACGAACCCGCCTTGGGCGAGGTTGATCACCTTGGTGATGGAGTAGACGAGCGACATGCCGACGGCGACCAGGGCATAGACGCACCCGTCGACGAGCCCGCCGAGTAGCACCTGGAGTGTGGGCGTGAGGTCCATCGGGTCATCTCCGGTCAATGGGTTCGAAACCGCCGTTGACGACGCGGACCATCGCGACGTCGTCCAGGTCGAGCCCCCGGTGGTTGTCAGGGGTGAAGTCGTAGGTGCCGACCACGCCGACGACACCGGTGCGACGCTGGAGCGTGTCGGCGAGCGTCGCGGGGTCCGCCGAACCGCTCGGGCCGGTGGCAGCGTTCGCAGCCAGCGCGTCGGCGAGCACCAGGACCGCGTCGTAGGCGACGCCCGGCCCGAAGTCGGGCCGGCTGCCGTATCGGTCCTCGAAGTCGCGGTGGTAGGCCTGTTCGAGCTCGAGCGCCTGGGGTCCACGGTCGGACTGCTGCCACCAGAAGTCCTGTGTCGCGGGAATGAGCAGCGTGGCGGGGGTGTAGTCGGCGATGCGATCGAGGAAGGCGTAGGTGAGGTTGCCGTCGGTCGTGGCCACCGGGATGGTGAGGCCGAGCTGGGTGATGCCCTTGAAGGCGACCGCGGCAGCGGCGCCGGTGCTCCACACGATCAGCGCCTGAGGTTTCGCCGCGGTGATCGTCTGCAGCTGAGAGGTCACCGAGACCGCTCCCGGTTCGAAGTTCGCCTCGGCGACCGAACGCATTCCGGGCAGCTTGGCCAGCGCGGTGCGGAAAGCGGCCGCGCCTTCCTGCCCGCTCGCGTCGGTGCTGTTGAGCAGAGCGATCTCGGTGACGCCTTCGGCCTGCCAGTGGTGCAGGACCCGCTGGATGAGGTCGGACGTCGCCACGCTCGACGACCACATGTGACTGCGCGGCTTCGGCCGGATCCCGGGGGACAGGCAGTACACGACGGTACGGCTGCTCTCGGCCAGCGGAGTGATCGCGTTGCAGGTCGAGGACACCGACGGACCGATGATCGCGTCGACGTTGCCGATCATGTGCCGGGCCTGCAGCACCGCCTGCACCGGTGTGCTCTGGTCGTCGGCGACCACCAGCTCGATGTGCCGGCCGCCGATGCCGCCGCGGGCGTTGAGGGTGTCGGCCGCGAGCTGGGCGCCCTGCAGCTCACCGACGCCGAGCTGACTGGCGGAACCGGTCTGGCTGGTGATCACCCCGATCCGGTAGACGTCCTCGGCTCCGTGCGCGACGGCGCATCCGGTGCTCGACAGTGCCACCAGGACGAGCAGGGACAACAGCCGGGCGCGCAGCACGGACACAGACCGCGGACCGGGCGGCCGATGACAGCGGACGGTGCGGAGTGGGCGAATCGTCATCGAAACGCTTCCTACTGGTGGGAGGGGTCGTCAACCGGGTCGACCGGGTCTGCCGGGCTGGTGAGGCCGTGGCCGCGGAGCAGAACGACGGGCCGGTCACCCATCGCCCGGACCCCTCGGTGGCGAGGCCATGGTCGGCCATCGGCAACTCCCCGCGATCCGATTCTCTGTGCAGCAGAGGGCTTATCCGTCAGACAGAATTGCCTGCCGACTCGCGAGTGTCAAGCGGACGGTCCACCGCGGACGCGACGACGCCCCTGCCCGGCCGTGGCCGGACAGGGGCGCAGAGGTGGCGACCGCCGCGGGTTCGACCCCGGAGATCACAGAGATCACAGAGCTGGGGTGCCAGGTGCCTCGGCCGAGCTTTCGCGCATCGGCGCGGCAGCGGAGGCGATCGGGCGGTGGGTGCGCACGCCGGCGACCGCGACCACGGCCAGCAGGACCGTCAGAGCCGCTGCCGTGCCGAGGAGCACTCCGAACACTCCGCGGGCCCCGACCGTGGCGAAGACCCAGCCCCCGAGGGTGGGCGCAGCGATCGCGCCGATCCGTCCGATCCCGTTGCACCAGCCCACGGCCGTGGCCCGCAGCTCCGCGGGGTAGGTGTCCGCGACAGAGGCGGCGATCAGGTTGAGCGCCGTGTTGATGCCGACGCCGAACGCGGCGACGAGCGCCAGTAGGAGCAGAGTGCTGCTCGACCCGATCATGAACCAGCCGATGCTCAGCATCGTGAGGGCGGCTCCGCAGGCGGCGATCGCACGGCTGCCCCACCGCGGGCTGAGGAGCGAGAGCAGGAGCGGGCCGATGACCGCGGCGGCGTTGAGCACCAGGCTGAACTGCAGCGCCGAGGCGAGCGGGTAGTCCAGCTCACGCATCAGGGTCGTCAGCCACGTGTTCATGCAGTACCACGTGAGCAGCGCCAGGAAGCTGGCGAGCGCGAACGCGGTCGACGGGAACCTGAACTCCGGCCCGAACAGGCGGCGCATGCCGTTCGACGTGGGTCCGGCTGCGTTGCTCGCCCTGTACGAGTCCGGGAGCGCGACGACGACCAGGGCGAGGACCAGGAACGTGAAGACCGCCCCCACCGCGAACATGAACCGCCAGCCCTGCGCCTCGAGGAAGCCGAGGGCGACCAGTGCGGCCACCGTGCCGCCAACCGGGATCCCCGTCGTGATGATGGTGACCGTCACCCCGGTGCGCCCCTCGCCGCTGTTCTCCTTCGCCAAGGCGATCAAGGCCGGCACGACCGCGCCCATGCCGAGGCCGGCGAGGACCCTGAAGGCCGCCATCTGCCACGGTTCGGCGGCCGCCGCACACGCGCTCGTCGCGAGCGCGAACAGCAGGACCGCGGAGATCGTGAACCTCCGCCGGCCGAACCGGTCGGCGAGCCTGCCGCCGAACAGGGCGCCGACCATCATCCCGAAGTAGACGGCGCTCCCGATCGTGCCCGCCGACTCCTTCGTCAGCTGCCATCCCGGTTCGGCCAGCAGCCCCGGGATCACCGAGCCGTAGACGATGGCGTCGTACCCCTCCGAGGTCGCCACCAGGGAACACAGCGCGATCACCTGCCACGAGCGGGTCGCTCCCGACGTGTTCATGTGCGCCTCCGCGACGTCGTTGGTCAGAGGGACGGGCAGAGCATCACGGTAGTGTCCCAACATTCATAAGACCAGTCCTGTTTAACAGGACGATCAGGGCAGGAGTAGCACCTTGCCGATCTGCCGCTGGCTTTCCAGGTAGGTGTGCGCCTCGACCGCCGCCGACAGCGGGAAGGCGCGGTCGATGACGGGCGCGATCTTCCCGGCCCCGAGCAGCTCTATGCACAGCTGCTGATCGCGTCGACCGGCGCCGCGAACGCCGGCGACCGTCAGTTCCTTGAAGATGAACGCGAGACCGCTCACCTGCAGATCGAAACCCTGGTCGAACGGTGCCCCCAGCACGATCACCGTGCCGCCAAGCCGCGTGCAGGCGACGGCAAGCTGCAGGAACTCGGTGCCACCGACGCAGTCCCACACCGCGTCCGCGCCGAGACCATGGGTCAGCTCTCTGACCTGATCGGGCATCGCCGGATCGGTGGAGTGCAGGATGTGGTCGTAGCCCAGGGCTTTCAGCTCGCCGTCGCGGTCGAGCTTGGTAGTGGTGCCGATGACCGTCGCTCCACCGAGCTTCGCCAGCTGGGCACACGCGGTGGCCATCCCGCCACTGGCGCCGGTGATGACCACGGTGTCGCCGATCCCGACCGGTGCCCGTCGCACGGCGCAGTTGACCGGCGTGGTGTAGGACCACAGGGTCGCCGCGGCCGTTTCGAAGTCGACGCCGTCGGGGATGGCCAGCACGGCGTCCTGACGGCGCACGATGTACTCGGCGTAGCCGCCGAACACCTGGTGGCCCGGATAGGCCGTGTCGATGCACAGGTTGTCCCGCCCTCGCACGCACATGGCACACGCGCCACATGGCGGGTGCGGCATCTGAACCACCCGATCACCTGGACTCCATCGTGTGACCCGGTCGCCGATCGCCACGACCTCGCCGGCCGCGTCCCGGCCGAGCTGGAACGGCAGCGGCCACGCCGGCCGCCCCGGCAGGGGCGGCGGCAGGTTGCCCGACCGGTAACGAAGATCCCAGTGGTTCGCGGCCGTGGCGCGCACGCGGATCAGGACGTCGTCGGCGCCGACCTCGGGGATCGGGACGTCCAGGTAGGTGAGCACCTCGGGACCGCCGTGCTCGAACAGGCGCACCGCTTTCATCAGCTTCTCCGCCATGAGACCTCCTCGTCGGACGAGCGCGTCCGCGTCCGGCGATGCGGAGCGGGATCAGCAGGAACGCGCCTCTGTGAACGGCCACACCGCCGAGGGCGGCGAGCGCGGCGTGAACCTACAACTAATCGAAGACGATCGTCCAGATCATGAAACTCTTGACGTCCTGAGCGGCCGAGCGCCCTCACGCACGCGGACGTTCGGGCGCCACCCCAACCGGCGGGAGATCCCCAGACCGCTGGTGACGACGGACGGGACGATCGCGGTCAGCGACACCGAGCCGGCCCGGACGACGACCGACAGCGCGGCAACGACCCGCCCTTCGGCATCCATGATCCGCGTCGCCACCGAGTCCGCCCCCTGCGTCAGCTCGCCGCGCACGACCGCCGTCCCGGATCGGCGGCAGTCCGCGAGCTCACCGCGCAGCCGCGCCGGATCGGTGACCGTCTCCGGCGTGAACCGCGCCAGCGCGCCCTCTGCCACGTCGTCGAACAGTCCGCCGTCGGCGTGTGCGAGCAGCACCTTGCCCACCGCCGTGCAGTGCAGAGGCAGGCCACCGCCCACCCCGGACGTGAGGCCCACCGCACTGGGCGCCGAGAGCCGCTCCACGACGACCGCCTCGCGTCCCTCGAGGACCGCGAGCTGCACGTGCTGCTGCAGGGCGATGGAGAGGTCCTCCATGAACGGCAGCGCGACGGTCCGCAGCGGCTCCGTCAGCGGTGCGAGCGTGCCCAGCTGCCACAGCCGCGTCCCCACCGTCAGCACCCCGTCCGGCGCCCGGTCCAACGCGCCGGCAGCCACGAGCTCGAAGGCCAGCCTGCGCACCGTCGCGTGCGGCAGCCCGGTGCGCCGGGCCAGCCCGGCGAGGGTGAACCGGGTCTCCCCCGGCCGGAACGCGAACAGGACCTGGAGGAGTCGGGAGCTGACGCTGCGCCCCGGTTCGCTGGTCGGCGGCACGGCTACCTCCCAGCCGTCGAAGGAACGGGCCTAGCAGATGTTCGACCGTTCAACGGACGCCACCGTTCCCCGGCGGGCCGAACCCGCGAACGATCGACCCGTCGGCGGCGGCTCGGGGAGGATCGATGGAGTTGTTCAGCGAGGACGAGTCGGCGCAGGTGGTGGCCGCGAGCTTCGCCGACGCACCGGACCCGCGGTTGCGGGAGCTGATGACCTCGTTGGTGCGGCACCTGCACGCGTTCGTCAAGGACGTGGAGCTGACCGAGGACGATTGGGGCGCCGCGATCGACTTCCTGACCCGCACCGGCCAGAAGTGCGACGACGTGCGGCAGGAGTTCGTGCTGCTCTCCGACGTGCTGGGCCTGTCGATGCTGGTCGAGACGATCAACCACCGGACCGGCGGCACGTCGACCGAGTCCACCGTCCTCGGCCCGTTCCACATGGTCGACTCCCCGCCGCGCGAGCTCGGCGCCACGATCGCGCTGGACGGCAAGGGTGAGCCCTGCCTGGTCACCGGCCGGGTGACGGGGCCGGCTGGCGAACCGCTCACCGGTGCGCTCGTCGACGTCTGGCAGGCCAACGCCGACGGCTTCTACGACGTGCAGCAGCCCGAGGTGCAGCCGGAACGCAACCTCCGCGGGCTCTTCACCACGGACGGCGACGGCCGCTTCTGGTTCCGCACGATCGTTCCCCGCCACTACCCCATCCCTGACGACGGCCCGGTCGGCACGCTCCTCGCCGCGACCGCGCGCCACCCCAATCGGCCGGCCCACATCCACTTCATCGCGACCGCCCCGGGCTGTCGGCCCGTCACCACCCACCTGTTCGTCGACGACAGCCCCTACCTCGACTCCGACGCCGTGTTCGGCGTGAAGGAGAGCCTCGTGCGGAGCTTCCCGCTCGTCGACGACGCGGCCCGGGCCGCCGAGGTCGGGCTGCCCAACCCGTTCCGCACTGTCCACTTCGACATCTCCCTGCTGCGTGCCGACGAACAGGGGACGGCGCCGCGCCGGTGACGCCGAGCGCCGCACGGCTCAGCGCTCCCCGGGAACGGATGCCGTGGTCGCGGCTTGGATGGCCGGCACGTCGCAGGCCCCGCGAACCCGATCGATGACGTCCTCGGGCCGCGGCGGCGTCCGGTCGCCGCGCCATGCGACGTGGCCGTCGGGGCGGACCAGCACCAACGGCTTCTCGTAGAGCTCGGCCGCCGCGCGATCGGCGAGGGCCAGGACCGTCATGGGCACCCCGCGCCGGTGGGCGGCCGCGAGGAGTGCAGCAGGATCCGGGCCCGTGCCGTCCGGGCGCGCGACCACGAGCACGAACCCGTGCCCGAAGTGGTCGAGCACGGAGCTGCCGTCGGGGAGCCAGACGTGCGGAGCGCGACAGCCCGGCCAGGTCGAGGGGACGTAGTCGTCCGGCTCGTCAGGGGGCTCCGGTGCGCCGTCCGGCATGCAGATCGGCGATCCCGCGTAGCGGTATCCGAGCTGGACGCCGATGCTGCGGAACTCCCTGCCGCGCAGTCGCCGGATGAGCCGGCCCATCGCCACCCGCGCCTGCTCGCCGTCGGCATCGTCGCGGTCGAGCACCGGGTCGGGCACGATCTGCGCGTCCGAGGTCCAGTTGCTCGACGCCTCCGACACGTTGCGGACCGCGATCGGCCGCCGCTCCTGCTCGTAGCTGTCCAGCAGGGCCGGGCCGCCCCACCCCTGCAGGGTCGCCGCCAGCTTCCAGCCGAGGTCGACCGCGTCCCCGATCCCGGTGTTGGCACCGAACCCGCCCTTGGGCCACAACAGGTGCGCCGCGTCACCGGCGAGGAACACGCGTCGCTCCCGGTAGCTGTGCGCGACGACGCGATGCCCGCTCCACGGCTGCGCGGCGAGGATCTCGACGTCGATCGGCGCTCCCACGGCCTCATGGACCAGTGCGACGGGATCATGCGGTTCGGCGCTCTCCTCGAGGTAGACCGACAACCGCCACTCGTCGACCCCGTTCACCACGGTGATGTATGGCCTGCGCTCGGAGGCGAGGGTCTGGATCTGCGCAGCAGGCCCGCCGGCCCGTTCCCGCAGGAGGTCGAGCAGCCCTGGCGCCCGGAAGTGGACCGCGAAGTTCCGCCCCTGCGCGAAGACACCCTCGAACTCGATGCCCAACGCCCGTCGGACGCCGCTCCGGCCGCCATCACAGCCGACGAGGTACGCCGCTGCCAGTGTCTCGACGGTCCCGTCCGCCGTGCGGACGACGGCACGCACACCGTCCGGGTCCTGGTCGAACGACTCCAGGACCGTCCCGAACCGGAGCTCGACCGCGGCCTCGGCGCGCGCCGTCCGCTCGAGCAGGGGCAGGAACGAGAACTTGGAGAGGAAGGCCGGGCCCTCCGGGGTCAGTCCGGCGTACTCCCCCGGCGACCGGTTGCTGACGCCGTAGTCGAACTCGGCCAGCACGTGCCCGGTCACGGATGTCGCGAACAGGAAGCGGTGCGGGAAGTGCCCGGGCGGCGCCGACTCGACACGCACCTGCTCCGCGCAGCCCCAGCGCCGCAGATGCTCCATCGTCCTGGAGAAGATCGCCTCACCCGCGGGGAACGCCACGCTTCCGTCGCCCTGGTCGACCAGCGTCACCGGTATCCCGCGCCGGCCCAGCTCGATCGCGAGGGAGAGCCCCACCGGCCCGGCGCCGACGATCAGCACCCGCCCCCCGTCGGAGAACCCGCTCCGATCCGACATGCGTGGCCACCTTCCGTCCCGGCGTCGACGGGCGCCAGTGTGCGCATCTCTTGAACCAGAGTCAATCACGCCCTGCAGGAGTGATCCCGTTGCACGCGGTGATTCCCACTGCCTATTGTTGACTTCAAGTCAAGAGGAGGACACGCATGGAAGGTCTGACCGAACAGAGCTGGGCGGTGGACCACTGCCGGGCACTGGTCGCCGGCTACCACCGCGACATCGACAGCGGCCGGGCCACCGCCGCCATCCACGCCTTCGCCGACGACGCCGAGTTCGAGGCGCACGGCCGGCTCCACCGCGGACGAGCGGAGATCATGGAGTTCCTCCGGTCCCGCGAGGCCAACACCGCGCGACAGACCATCCACGCGCTCGCCAATGAGGTGGCGACGGGCCCGGACGGGGAGGACGGCGAGATCGAGCTGCGGGCGATGGTCCTTCTCCACGTCCGGCAGCCCGACGGGACGTACGTCCTCGAGCGCGTCCTCGACACCGTCCACCGGCTGCGCCGCATCGACGGAGAGTGGCTGGTCGTGCGCCGGACTTCCCGCCCGTTGCACCCCAGCCCCTGACGGGCAACTCAGAGATCGTCCGGCGATACCACCGGCGGCCTGTGGCGCTCCGCTTCGGCGCCGGTCCTGACCGGAGCGTGGTTGAACCCGGCCAGCAGCAGGTGACCCGCGTCGACGGGGAGCGCAACGCCGGTGATGTGCTCGGCCAAGTCCGACAGCAGGAAGACCGCCGCGTTGCTGATAGCGGACGGGGGCAGGGCGGACCGGCCGGCGAGCACCGAGTGGTGGTAGACGGAATCGATCGCGATCTCCCGGGTGGCCTCCGCGCCGGGCGGCACGAACAGCCCGTACCCCAGCGGGTTGTCCCAGATCTTCGTGTCCACCGCGCCCGGGCAGACGGCGTTGCAGCGCACGTTGTGCGGCGCCAGCTCGAGCGCGGCGTTCTTCATCAAGCCGATGGCACCGTGCTTCGCGGCGACGTACGGCGTGAACGACTGGGCCGGTTCGAGCCCGCCGACCGACGCGATGACGACGATCGCCCCCGTGCGGCGCTCGACCAGGTGCGGCGACACCGCCTTGATGGTGCGGAACACTCCGCCCATGACCGTGTCGACGACCACCTGGTAGAGCTCCTCGGTGATCTCCCACAGCGGTGGACTCAGATCCCACACCCCGGCGTTGGCGATCGCGCCGTCGATGTGTCCGAAGGTCTCGAGCCCGAGCGCGACGGCGGAGTCGAGCGCAGCCTGGTCGCGGACATCACCGACGACCGAGATCGCGCGGCCCCCGTGCTCCTCGACCAGCTTCTGCGTCTTGGCGAGGTCCTCCTCGGTACCGAGCTGGTATCGCATGCCCTCGATGGGCGCGCACACGTCCAGGAGCACGACGTCGGCGCCCTCCCGCGCTGCACCCACCGCGTGCGTCCGGCCCTGACCTCGTGCCGCACCGGTGATAAGAATGACCTTGCCGTCGAGCGAACCCATCGAACCGTCCTCCGCTGATCACAGGTTGAGCAACTTCTCCGCGTTGCCGTGGGCGATCTTGTGCTTGTCGTCGTCGGAGATGGACAGGTCGTCGAGGAATGCCCGGTGCCCGTCCATGCTCAGGTAGGGGTAGTCCGCCGACCAGATGATCCGGTCCGCGCCGATGGTGCGGTGGATGAACTCGAACTGGGCCTCGTCGAGCATGCCGCTGGGGGTGACCCAGACGTGCTCGCGGTAGATGTCGCTGATGGGCGCCGACAGGCCGGTCAGGGACGGCGGCATCGCGGTGTCGAGCCGGGGCAGGTAGAACGGCACCATCTCGCCCCAGTGACCGGACACGACCTGCAGGTTCGGCAGCCTTTCGAAGACCCCCGACAGGATCATCCGCAGGACGTGGACGCCCGCTTCGTGGTGCCAGCCCCAGCCGCCGAGCGACAGCATGGCGCTCACGGCCGGGGCGAGCCCGTCGTAGTACGCCCGCTGGACGTCCAGCCGCGGATAGAACGGGTGCACGTAGAGCGGGACGTCCAGTTCGCTCAGCCTGCGCAGGACGGGCTCGTGGCGGGGGTCGTCGAGGAAGGTGTCGCCGGGCCGTCCCATGAGCAGGACACCCTTCATGCCGAGCGTCGTGACGCACCGGGTCAGTTCATCGACGGCGGCGTCGGGTACCTGCCATGGCAGGGCCGCGAACGCGGCGAAGCGGTCGGGGTTGGCAGCAACGGCCCCGGCCAACCTGTCGTTGGCGGCGGCCGTCAGGGCGACCGCCGTTTCCGCAGGGCCGAGCTGGGACGGCGTGCTGTAGGAGACCACCTGGACGTCGACGCCGTGGTGATCCATGGCAGCGACGCGGTCGGGGCCGAGATCGCGGCCGAGGTTCACCGCGTCGCCCATGCTCAGCACGCGCGGGCCGGGCCGCGTGGGTTCGGGGACCGTGGGTTCGGGGACCGCGGCGGGAGGGCCGAGCTGCGCCAGGTAGGGCGCTTCGCGCTCCACCTCGGGCTGTGCGGCCTGCGTGAACGCGTCGTCGATGGCGTGTTCCTCGATGCAGATCAGTCTCATGAGATGGCCTCCACTCGGCCTCAGGTCGCCGGCCGACGCGATTCCATGGCGCAGCGCTCGGCGAAGGCGAGCACCGAGCGGATGTAGGCGCCGCCGAGCCGGTGATGTTCGATGTTGTGCCCGGTGCCGCGCCAGAGCGCAGCGGCGACGAACGGCGCGTGGGAGAAGAGCCGGCCGAAGCCATCGACCCGCTCCTGCGACACCGTCCACTGCCGGTCGAACTCGGCGAGGGCGTACTGGACCGGAACCTCCACGGCGGCTGCGAGTTTCGACAGGTCGTCGGTGAACCTGGTGCCGATCTCGACCATGTCCGCCGATGGCGTGCTGACGGTCAGCTCGGCGGCGCCCGCCAGCGTCGGGTCGGGCAGGGTCCAGTCCGGGCCGTAGAGCACCGGACGCACGGCGTCGAACGGGAAGCTGACGGCGATGTCGGTCGGGAAGTTCGTGAACTGCTCGATCGCACCCGGTGTGACGACGTCGCCGACGCCGGAGACGGTTACTCCGAGCAGCGGCCACACGTGTGTCCCGGCCGCCACGTGCACGGCGATGGCCCCGCCGATCGAGTGGCCGAGCAGCACGATCCCGGGTCGTCCGGCGCCCAGCTGCTGCCAGGCGTCGCCGATCGCGTCGGAGACGGTGGCCGCTGCCTCGGCGAACGATGGTTGCCGGCGGGCCGACTCGTCGTCGGCGGGATGGCCGGGACGGGTCAGCGAGAGGGCAGGGAAGCCCGCGTCGGCGGCCCGCTCGAGCACGCTGTGCCCGCGCGCGTCGAAGTACCGGTTGTCGTAGCCGCCCCCGTGCAGGCACACGAGCAACGGGGTGTCGTCCCTGGCGACGGAGATCCAGCGTCCGTCGAGCGGTGTCGCGCGGCCGAAGCGGCCACTGTTCGTCACAGGCATGGGGGTTCCTACTCCATCGGGTCGGTGCTCTCGTCATCACCGGCGAGCGGTTGTCGCTACGTCGAACGCCGCGCTCGCACGTCGTCCCAGATCTCGGCGATCGCCGCCCAGTTCACCGCCGGGGTGTCGAGCCCGCGCGTGGCGAGGTAGCGCCGGGCCGCGGCGCGCATGCGTCGAGACAGTGCCCACGTGCCGAATCGCGGCGGCGGCGTGAACGCGGAGCTCACGAAGACCCATTCCCCGTCCCGGCGGTCGAGGGTGCCGCGGATCTGGATGGATCCGAGGATCCGCATCGACTCGTCGTGCCGGTGGGCCAGCAGGTTGGCCGGCCCGGCGGCCGGTCGGAGCGCATCTGGGGGTGCGACCCGGAGCGTCCCCGTCCGGGCGTCGTACTGCGACCCGCTCTGGCGGACGCTGAAGGGATAGCCGTCGGCATCCAGGCCTGTGAGCACCACATCGGGGAACTTGGCGATCCACGTCGCTGCCTCAGCCCACACGACGCAGCCCCTCCACGTCGACGACTTCGGGAGGACGGCTGACGTCGGCCGTCGGCCAGAAGACGACCCGGCGCGGCGTGACGTAAATGAGCAGGCGCATGTACCAGGACGGGAAGAGGAGCCGGCCCGGACGCGAGCTCATGAAGACGCCCGACGGGCTCCGCGCAGAGACGACCTCGACCGCTCGCCGCAGATCGGGCTCCGCGGCGACGTCGGCCACGACGCGGTCCTCGGCGGTGGCGTCGCCCTGGATGAGGACGGCGCCGCGTTCTGTGACTCCGCTGCCGGTCGGGTCCGAGAAGAGCATGCCGACCCGCGGGCTGCGTCGGATGTTGAACGCCTTCTGCGGCAGGCCGATGCTCGTCGCGAGGAACAGCCGGCCGTCGTCGAGCAGCAGCGGGGCAACAGGCACGGTCTGCGGAGAGCCGTCGCGAGAGATCGTCGTGAGCTCGCAGGTGCGATAGTTCTCCACGATGTCGATCACCGACACCGCGTTCTCCCCTGACCGCACGGGTCGGCGCGGATCCATCAGGCCGCCTCTTCGAAGATGCGCTCGACCGCGCGGGAGTCGAAGTACTCCTCGATCCGTGCCACGAGGCCGTCGGTGTCGACCTCCACGCGCATGATCGTCGGGATCCGCACCACGCGCTCGGTTCCGAGGGTGATGGCCAGCGTGTGCTGCAGGAACACCATCGAGCCGACGGTGGTGACCCGCCGGTTCTCGTAGGTCCGGCTCGTCGAGATCCCGCAGACGTGGCCGAGCAGGGCGGTGACGCCGTCGATGTCCTGCTCGACCTCGTCGTTGTTGTGCCAGACGCGAGCGCCGGGCGCGAAGCAACGGCGCAGGCGCTCCATGTCGCCCTGCTCGATCGACTCCAGCATGGTGTCCACCACACCGGAGACGGCAGCGCGCGACTCTTCGGTCAACATGTTTCCTCCTCGATCGCAGGTTCTTGCGGGACTGCCGGACTACTCGTGCAACCTGAGTGCCGATCGCGCGGTCTCCCGCATCGCGACGACGAACGGAAGGCTCACGACCGCCGCGCCCACCAGGTACCAGGCCGGCGCGAACGGATCGCCGCTCACACCGATGAGCCACGTCGCGACCAGCGGCGTGGTGCCGCTGAAGATCGCCGTGACCAGCGCGTTGGGGATGGCGACGCCGGTGACCCGGATCGCGGCCGGGAACAGCTCGGACGCGGCGGCTGGAACGACTCCGCAGAAGACGGCGACCGGGAGCCAGAGCAGGAGCTGACCCGCCGTCGCGGCCACGAAACCGCCCGTCCCCAGCAGCGCGTACGCCGGCACCGAGAGCACGATCAGCCCGACACACGCGGCGATCAGGAGCGGTTTGCGACCCACGCGGTCCGACAGCTCACCGAAGATCGCGGTGAGGAACGAGCCGACGACGATCGCGGTGATCACAGACAGGTACGCGGTGCCGGCCGGGGTCCCGCGCACGACCAGCAGGTAGGACAGCACGAAGGCCAGGACCGTGTACGAGCTCACCGCGAACGCGACACCGATCCCGGCCAGCAGCGCCATGGCGCGCCACTGGCCGCCCACGGTCGGCGTCGTGCCCTCCGGTCGAGCGGTGCGGGCATTGTCCGCGACCGCCCGGAAAGCCGGCGTCTCGGTGGCGCGGGCGCGCAGGTACATGCCGATCAGCAGCAGCGGGAAGCCGAGCAGGAACGGGACGCGCCAACCCCAGGAGGCCATGCCCTCGGGTGCCACGACGGCGTTCATCGCGAAGACCACGGCGATCCCGAGCGCGAAGCCCATGCCGGCCGTGACGTACACGACAGAGCCGTACCGACCGCGCCGGCCCGGCGGCGCGATCTCGACGAGGTAGGAGCTCGACGCCGGGAACTCGCCCCCCACCGACAGGCCCTGCGTCAGGCGGGCGAGCACGAGGAGTACGGGTGCGACCACCCCGACGGTCGCGTAGGTGGGCATCAGGCCGATCAGGACCGTCGCGACGCCCATCATCGTGATCACCGCGATGAGCGTCGTCCTGCGTCCGCGGCGGTCGGCGAGCCGCCCGAACACCACCGCGCCGACCGGGCGGGCGATGTAGCCGACCGCGAAGACCGAGAACGAGGCCAGCAGCGATGCGAGCGGGTCCACGGCGGGGAAGAACAGCCTGCCGAGCAGGCCGGCGACCGACGCGTAGACCGCGAAGTCGTACCATTCGAGCAGATTGCCCACCGCGACGGCGGCGACCGCCCGCCTGCGGAGCGGAACGCCGACCGGATCCGTCGTGCCGGTACCAGGAGTCGTCGTCGACACCGGTCCTCCCTCGGACGTGCCGCTACAGCGGCAGATGATCTTTCTCGGACCTGGTCGAGCGAGCCCGACCGGCGCGGTACTCGGCGAACTGCGCGAGCGCCGCCGGGTGGTCGATCGCGCCGGCGTCGGCGGCCTGCGCCACCGCAGTGCCCTGCAGGATGCGTTTGACCGGGACCTCGAGCTTCTTCCCGGTGATGGTGTGCGGGATCGCCGCCACCGCGACGACGTCGTCGGGCACGTGCCGGGGCGACGCGCCCTCCCGGATCGCGACCCTGATCCGCTCGACCAGCGAGTCGGTGAGCGCGATGCCGTCGCCCAGTCGGACGAACAGCGGCATCCAGTAGCCACCGTCGGCCTGCTCGGCGCCGATCACCAGTGCTTCTGCGACCTCCGGGAGCGCCTCCACCGCCTGGTAGATCTCCGCGCTGCCCATCCGCACGCCGTGCCGGTTCAGGGTGGAGTCCGAACGGCCGTGAACGGTCACCGTGCCGCGCTCGGTGACGGTGACCCAGTCGCCGTGCCGCCACACCCCCGGGTAGGCGGAGAAGTAGGCGTCGCAGTACCGGCTGCCGTCGGCGTCGTCCCAGAAGTGCAGCGGCATGGACGGCATCGGCTGGGTGATCACCAGCTCCCCGGTCTGCCCGCGGACCGGCCGTCCGTCCGGATCCCAGGCCTCAAGGGCGACGCCGAGGCTCGGGCCGGACAGCTCGCCGGGCGTGACCGGCAGGATCGGCGCACCACCGGCGAACGCCGTCGCCACGTCCGTCCCACCGCTGCTCGACTGGACCTCGACATGCTCGCCGACCCGCTCGCCGATCCACTCGTACGCCGAGGCCGGCAGGTGCGAGCCCGAGGACCCGAACATCCGCAGCGACGCGAGATCATGGTGCTCGGCTGGCGCGACACCCGCCGCCTCGGAAGCGGCCACAAACCCGGGGCTGGCCCCGAGGACGTCGAGCCGGTACCGCGCCGCGAGGGCCCACAGCGCCTCGGGCGAGGGAGCGGTGGCGCTCCCGTCGTAGCAGAGGACGGTCGCGCCGAGCAGCAGCCCGGACACGCGGTAGTTCCAGACCATCCAGCTGGGCGTGGTGTACCAGGTGAACCGCTCCCCCGGCCTGAGATCCAGGTGCAGCCCGAGGGATTTGAGGTGCTCCAGCAGCACGCCGCCGTGCCCGTGGACGATCCCCTTGGGGCGGCCGGTGGTGCCCGAGGAGAACAGCACCCACAACGGATGGTCGAACGGCAACCGTTCGGGCGCCGGCTCGGCGTCCGTCGCCAGTGCCTCCCGCCACGGCCGGCAACCGGGAACCGCGCCACTGCCCAGCCGGGGCACGAGGAAGGCGGCCCGCACCGTCGGGAGTGCCTCCACCAGCTGCGCGACGGCCGCCCGCCGGTCGCGCTCCCGTCCGCCGAAGCGGTACCCGTCGGCGGCGACGAGCACGACGGGCTGCAGCTGGCCGAACCGGTCCGCCGCGGCAGCGGGTGAGTAGTCCTGCCCGCAGCTCGACCAGATCGCTCCGATGCTGGCGCTCGCCAGGAACGCCACGATCGCCTCGGCGATGTCCGGCAGGTACCCAACGACGCGGTCGCCACGAGTCACCCCGAGCTGTCGCAGGGTCGCGGCGAATGCCCCCACCTGGCGGGCCAGTTCGGTCCAGGAGAGCACCCGATCGGTGAAGTCGAGCCGGCCACCGGCCGTTTCGGCCACGTCGATCACGGCCGGCCGGTCGCTCGGGGCGTGGCGGAGGATCTGCTCGACGTAGTTGAGCCGGGTGCCGTCGAACCACCGGGCGTGCGGCATCTCGCCCGAGAGGGCGGCGGTCGGCGCCCCGTCCATGGAGACCCCGAAGAAGTCCCGGACCGCCGTCCAGAACTCGGCCGGTTCGGTCACCGACCACCGCCACAGGGCGCCGTAGTCGGTTCCGGCCGGGGGTACGGGTGCACCCCGCTCGGCGCACCGCCGGGCGAACGTGACGATCGCCGGGGTAGTGGGCATCGCTGTGAGCTCCAGACCACGTCATCGAATGGGGCCAGGTAACGGCTCGGACGTCAGCCCGCGGTGACCGCGCCCGCCACGCTCGGGTGCACCTCGAACCGGTTCGTCTCCGCCAGTTGCGCGATCCGCCGGCCGGCCTCGGTGAGCTCGAGGTTCGCCCTGGTCTCGATCAGCCAGGCGACGTAGCCCTCGGGCACGTTCTCCTCGGGGCCCTGGTGGATCACACCTTTGGGCACCCACACCGTGGTGCCGGGCACGGTCATCGCGCCGAACGCACCGGGTCCCGCGACGTAGACGCCGATCTCGTCGTAGTCGGCGTTGTGGTGCACCGGCGGCCGACCGTTCTCCCGCGCGCCGAGGTAGAAGATCATCGTCTCGGTGGTCGGGTCGTCGACGAGCCGAGCAGGCGGCGACACCGCACCCTGGACCGTCAGGGGATGGACGGCGGCCAGGTTGAAGCGCTGGACCACCGGGGCGCCGGACGCCTGGATGATCGGCAGCGGGTCGCAGTCGTAGAAGTAGCTCGTGGTCCGATCGCCGTGCCGGATCACCAGCTCGTACTCCCCCGCCGGCCACCCCGGGCTGTCGTACGGGCGCGGGACGTCGACGTGCGCCGGGTTGAGCACCGCGTCGTTCTCCGGGGCCACGGTCAGCGAGCTCACCGTGGCCAGGACGATCAGGTTGAGCTCGCGGACGTCGACCAGGCGCACCGCGACCGACCGCGGGATCCGCACCATGTCCATCGGCTCGAGATCGAGTACCCCGAAGTCCGTCTCCAGCCGGGCGTGCCCGGCCAGCACGTAGAACACCTGGTCGTGGTGCACGTCCCGGACCGCGAACGGGGTGTCCTCCGAGCGCTGCCACACGTCCAGCCGGACGGTGGGGCTGCGCAGGATCGTGACGGGCAGCGCCCGCGGGTCCCCGGCCTCCTGGTGCGACCGCCACGCCTCCAGGCGGTACGGCACGTACTCACCCTCCACGCGGGTGTACTCGGGCGAGTACTGCTGGCGGACCATGATCGTGGCCGGGCCCGCGAAGCCGTTGCGGGTGTACAGATCCACCAGCGGAGCCCCGTCCGGGGGCAGGGCCTCGGCCATGGCTACACCCCCTGCCGGGAGCGGGCGGGGAGCCCGAGCAGATCGCGCGCCTCGGCGGCACTCGCGACCTTGCGGCCGAGCACCGCAGCCGTGGCCACGGCCCGCTCCACGGACTCCTTGCTGCTGGTGAGCAGGTCGTTGCGGTGCGGGAACTTCCACGCGGTGTCCTCGGTGCCGACCCGCACGTCCAGGCCGAGCATCATCGCCGCGGTGACGAGGTACTGGCTCGCCCGCCCAGCGGACGCCACCAGGATGTCGGCGTCGGCGTCGATCTCCCGGATCCGGTCCACGATGGTGATCAGCTCCGTGAACATGGCCTTGGGGTTCGACAGGTAGCTCGCGAGCCGCGATGACGAGTCGTCGTACGGGTAGCCGATGAGGATCCCCCACATCGGCTTCTGCTTGAGGATGCCCTTGGAGAGCACGAGCCGGTTGGCCAGATCGACCTCGGCGGCCGAGTGGATCGCGAAGGTGAGCCGGACACCATGCTCGGACGCGACGTGCGCGGCGGACTCCATCCACGGCACCGGGAAGTTCGGCGCCATCGGCACCGTCTCGGCGATGCCACTGGTGATGGCGAACATGTTCTCCTCGAACGTGTCGCCCGTGAGGACGTTGGCGTCGCAGATCCAGTCCGTCGACGTCCCCGCGTTGATCGCCGAGTACAGGCTGTCGTACGCCTGCGGCAGCGTCAGGCCCCGCTCCCAGATCTTCGGGATGCCGAGGATGTCGAGGTGGATGCCGCACGCGCCCGCCTCGATCGACTCCACTGCTGCGGTGACGAACGAGTCGAGGTCGAGACCGAAGCCCGCGGACCGCTCCTCCGGCTCCTGGCGGACGATGCGACCCGACACCGCGGCCGTGATCACGACGGTCTCGGGCACGTCCCAGGGCGGCTGGACGTCGATCGGCGGTAGCGCGTCCATGTCGTTCTGTCCGCGGGTCTCCGCGGCGGCGCGGAGCGACGGCAGCTCCGACCAGTTCTGAGCAAGATCGAACATTTGATCGATACCTCCTTGTACCGGGTGGTCGTCACCGGCGGGCCAACCAAAGCACGAACTATTCAATGTTTCAAGGGTCAAAGCTGCCCAGCCGACGACCGGGCCGAGGCTCAGTCCGAGCCGATCTCCTTGCTCCACAAGGTGGCGAGGTGGGCGACCGTCAGCTTCCGCACCTCGTCGGCGTCATGCCGGCGGAGCGCCTCGACCATGTGCTCGTGCTCGGCGAGCACCTCCCACTGGTCGACCTGCGTCATGTCGGGCACGCCGGGCAACCGGTCGAGCGCGCGACCCATCAACTCCACGACCAACGCCAGGAACCGGTTGCCGGTCGAGTTCACCAGGATCGAGTGAAACTCGATCATGGTGTCGGTGACCTGCTCGCCGCGCTCCAGCCCGCGCCGGGTCTCCGCGATGTTCTCCACCAGCGCGGCGATCCGCTCCTCGGAAATGGTCTCGGCCGCCATGGCGTTGACCGCGGGCTCCAGCACGAGCTTGGCCTTGGCGAACTCCGCGACGGTCGTGGGGTCCACCGCCAGCACGTTCTCGAACGCAGCGATGGCCGCTGGAAGGGACTCGTGAACGACGAACGGCCCACCGCCGACACCGCTGCGCACCCGGACCAGACCCTGCTGGTTCAGCAGGAGGAGGG
This sequence comes from uncultured Actinomycetota bacterium, assembly GCA_963727745.1. Taxonomy (GTDB): domain Bacteria; phylum Actinomycetota; class Actinomycetes; order Mycobacteriales; family Pseudonocardiaceae; genus Pseudonocardia. The sequence continues at coordinate 183,205 of CAVSHL010000005.1, read as the reverse complement.
CCTGGCGCACGGTCGAACGAGTGACCCCGAACTGCTCGACCAGCTCGCGCTCGATCGGCAGCCGCTCGCCGGCGCTGTAGTGCCCGCAGAGGATCGCCTCCCGCAGGCGGCGCGCGACGACTTCGTGCTGTCGTTCAGGAGGGCTTACCGGGTGCATGGGCCCCAGGATACTCAAACATCGCATACTTCGATATTTGACTGACCGTCGGGCCGGTCGAGGCGGCACTTCCGAGGACCATCGGACGACCCCCACGGCCACGGCCTGGTTCGAACTCCGGGTCAGCCGGGTCGAACATCGCACCGGGCGGCGACGGATCGCCGCGATGGTGGCACACCCGCGCCGTGCGCGCGTGCAGTTGAAACATTCAATGTTTCGTGCTCTCATCGGCGCGATCAGCTGATCCCCTTCGCGCTGCTCTCTCTGCCACGCGGCAGAAGCAGCTACGCAACCAGGAATCAGGAGAAACTCGTGGTCTCGACAAGTGACGTCACGGCGCCGTGGCGGACGGGCGGCCTCACAGACACGGTCCGGGAGCTCGTACCGCTGCTGCGAGCCAACTCGAGAGCTGTCGACGAGGGGGGACGCCTCACCGACGAGAACGTGGCCGCCCTGACGTCGGCGGGCGTCCACCGCATGATGAGGCCACGTCAGTTCGGCGGCTGGGAGACCCCACTGCCCGAACAGGTCGCCGTACTCGCCGAGCTCGGCCGCGGCTGCGGCTCCACCGGGTGGGTGGCACAGGTCGAGGTGTTCTCGTCCTGGCTCGCGGCCCAGTTCAGCGACGAGGCCCAAGCGGAGGTCTTCGGAACGGCCGACGACGTTCGCCTGTCAGGCACCTTCACCCCGACGGCCACGGCCGAGCGAGTCGACGGCGGCTTCGTCATCAGTGGCAAATGGCCGTTCAACACCGGCTGCCTGCACGCGCACTGGGACGTCCTGCCCGCGCGGCTGACCAAGGACGACGGCACGGTCGAGGTCATCGCTTCACTCGTCCCGATGTCCGATCTCGACATCGAGAAGGACTGGGACGTCGACGGGCTTGCCGGCACCGGTAGCAACACAACGGTCGGCACCGACGTTTTCGTCCCAGAGCACCGGACCATGCCGTTCGGCAACGTCTGGCGCAACGCCATGCGGTCGGCCACGAACGCCGACTCGCCGCTGTTCCGGTCGGCAGCGGTCCCCACCGTGTCGGCCGTGACCGCAGCCGTGTCCGTCGGGATGGCCCGCGGGGCGCTGGATCTCTTCCTGGATCGTCTGCCCGGCCGGTCCATCACCTACACCGCACACACCAACCAGACCGAGACCCAACTGACTCATCTGCAGCTGGGTGAAGCGCAGACGAAGATCGATCTGGCTTGGTACCTCGTCGCCCGCGCGGCCGAGTCGGTCTGGACCCACACGGAAGCGGGCCGCGACATGAGCCTGTCCGAGCGGGCCAGAATTCGCTCCGACGCGAGCTACGCGACCCGGCTCGCGCGCGAGGCGGTGGAAATCCTCAACTCGGCCAGCGGCGCATCCTCTATCCGCAGGGACGTTCCATTCCGACAGTTCTTCCGCGATGTCCAGGCGGTAGCCCTGCACGCAGCACTGAACCCCAATGCTGGCCTGGAAGTATACGGTCGCGTGCTTCTCGGACTCGACCCCGCTACCCCGCTGTTGTGACAGTGTCGGCGGGATGGCCGCCGCATTCGACTGGAGCATCGTAACCGAGCAAGAGAACGCGATGGCGTGGATCGATATTTCGATCCACGCCATCGACGTGTGCGTCGAATATCCGCCGACAACTTGGCCGAGCGTTGATCCAGCAAATCGGCGACCCGACCGTCTCCCGGATCGGTTCGACTCGTTAGCAGCAGTGAATAGAGGCCAGCCATCGTCGAGGAGGATCAAGATGGGCAGCGCAGGACTGAGCGTCGCCCGACGGGTCGGCGCGGCCGGCGTGTCGGTGGCCGTGGTAATGGCAACGCTCATCGCGGCCCGGCCAGCCAGCGCCCTCGAGGTCGAGTGGCCTCCAGTTACCACCCTCGACAGTGATGCCGATTCCCCGAGCGGCGCAGACTGCGCGGATCTGAGCTTTCCGGTACGCCAGTTCGAGAGCGATTCGAACGTGCAGCGCGTCTTCGGACAGTTCTGCAGCCGCGGTGACATCGACGGCAACACCCCAGTACAGGTTCTGGTCCACGGCGGGACCTACAACCACGCCTACTGGGACTGGCCGTATGAGCCCGAGAAGTACTCGTATGTGGCGGCAGCGACGGCGGCGGGTTATGCCACGCTCAACATCGACCGCCTCGGGTTCGGCCGCAGTGATCACCCATTGCCTGTGACACTCGACTTCCGGGTCGCCGCCTACGTGACCCACCAGATCGTGCAGCACCTGCGGACCGGGGCGCTCGGTCCGAGGTTCGAGAAGGTCATTCTCAACGGGCATTCGATGGGGGCCATGACCGCGCAGCGGGAGGCGTCGGTCTACAAGGATGTCGACGCGGTCATCGTAACCGGAGTGGGGCACGACCTGGCGCCGAAAGGCGCCACGCACATCGCCCCGACGACCTATCCGGCCGATCTGGACCCGAAGTTCGCAGGCAGGCTGCCTCCGGGCTATCTGACGACGCTTCCAGGCAATCGGGCCAGGACCTTCGTGCAGCCCGGTAACTACGACCCCGGAATCGAACCGGTCGAGGAAGAACTCAAGGACACCGTGAGCCCGACCGAAGTCACCGGAATTGTCGCGGACTCCTATGACCCGGGTATCACGCGTGCGATCGAGGTGCCGGTGCTCTACGCGCTGGGGCAGCACGACATGCTCTGGTGCCCGACGACCGAGGACTGCACCACCGACCCGCAGTTCGCGGCCGAAGGTGGGTTCTATGGCGCGGCAGCGCAGTTCAGCAGCTACGTCGTCCCGGACTCGGCTCACTCGGTCAATGTCACCAGGTCCGCACCGCTGTTCTACCAGGAGACATTTCGCTGGCTGGAGGAGATAGGCCTCGCCCCGGATCATCTCCGAGGGTTGTGAGCGGTGCGCCCGTCGCCGGTGTGCGGGTCACCGCGTCTCCGCCGAGATGGAGCTACTTGAGGGCATATCCAGCGTCGATCGGGAGCTCGACCTCCGTGACGTATCGGGATTCGTCACTGGCGAGATAGAGAACGCCATTGCTGATGTCGACCGGATCCACCCAGGGCACGGCTTGCGCGTTGAGAGTGTCGAAGACCTCGGAGACCTGCTCCCGGGTCGGATTCTCCAGATCGGGCCGAAACAGGGCGTAGGTCCACGGGTTGTGGATCATGGGCCTATCGACCGACGTGGGCAGGATGCAGTTGACCCGAATGTTTGCCTGGGCCAGTTCCAGCGCCAAGACCCTCATCAGGCCGGTCAGGCCGTGCTTGGCAGCGATGTAGTGGCCGGCGTTGGCCACCGGCTTCAGCACCGTGGACGAGCTGGTGATGATGATCGAGCCGCCGTGCTGGTCGAGATGCGGAATCGCGGCCTTGACGACGTGCCAGGCTGCGGAAAGGTTGATGTCCATCATGTCCTGCCACATCCGCTCCGGCATGGTGGCCAACGGGGAGTGGCCACCGATGCCGGCGTTGGAGACGACGATGTCGAGTCGGCCGAGCTCGGCCACACCCTCGGCGAGTGACTGGCGGATCGCGTCGAAGTCGCGAACATCGGCAGCGTGCGTGACGATGCGTCGACCGAGTGCGCGAACCTCTCTCGCAGTCTCGTCGAGATCGCTTTGCGATGCCATCGGGTACCGGACCGAAGTAACCGGTTCACAGATGTCGACGGCGATGATATCGGCACCCTCTTGCGCGAGCCGAACGGCGTGGCTGCGCCCCTGTCCGCGGCCGGCTCCGGTGATGAAGGCAACCTTCCCGGCCACTCGATCTGTCATGCTCTCACTCCAGGTGACTTCTCCTCAGATTCTTGCTCGATGGCGTAGGTGACTAGGCCTCAACCGACCAGGCACAGAGCCGGTCCCAGAGAATCGTGCGGCTCGCGGCGAGATTGTGACAATGACCAGAGTTCTCGAGGACAACCAACCGGATATCCTTGCTCTTCCTGTAGAATGCGACGTCGTCGCGCGGTTGCTCGGGCAGCTCGTTCTCCCCGAAGCAGAGGAAGACCGGGCACTCGACCTGCGCGGCGAATTCGGCGCTGTAGCCGAGGAGGAGGCCGTCGACGTAGGACTGGCGCGGCCAGGCCGTCGCGGTGGCATCGTCGGCGGCGATCACCTCCGGTGGAACGTCCGGGCGGTAGAAGATCTCGTGGAACGGCACCCGGGGTGCGGTGGCGTAGCCGGCGTCCCAGTCCTGGAAGATCGCCCGCGCCTGCGTCGTCGCCATCTGCCGCGGGTCGGGGCGGTCGCCGGCGCCGGCAGTCACGAAGTCCTTGGCGCCGTGGGTCATCCCCAAAGAGGCGATCCGGTCGTAGCTCGCATAGAGCGCCTGTTGCGCGATGGTCAACGCCCCGCCGAGCGAGTGTCCGACGCCGACCACGCGGCGGCCGGGGAACCGTTCCCGCACCTGCCGCACGTACCCGTCGGCGGCCGCCGCCATCGTGCGGAAGTCGACCGCGTCGACCTCGGCCGGCCTCGTGCTGCCCCCGACCCCGAGGGGGTCGGCCGCCAGGACGGCGACGCCGCGCGCAGTCGCATACTCGGCGAAGTGGTACCCGGGGGCCGCATCGAAGGACCAGTAGCGCCGGTCGAAGGAGCCGCCGGGCCAACAGATCAGCACCACATCCGGCTCACCGTCGGGCAGGAACAGCGTGCTCGAGACGCAGTTCGCCTCGTCGCCGAACGGCAGCGCGGTCGACACGTCGGTCCTGAACTCGGATCCGCTCGTCATCGTCGAGCCCATGACGTCACCTCCACTACGTTGTCGGGATCAATACGGGCACTTCACGGCCTTCATGGGCAGAGCGGTACAGCGCGTCCGTGACCGCCTGAACCGCCAGTGCCTGATGCGCGGTGGCGAGCCGGTCCGGGATCTCGGCGGTGCGCACCGCCGCGACGAGGTCCTGCAGCTCGAGCGCCCACGACCGCTCGTAGTCGAGCTCGGTCGGGGAACCGTCGTCGACGCGCCGGACGACCCCGTCCCGCTCGCTGTACAGCTCGAGCGGCTGCATGTGCGCCTGTCCGGCAGTGCCGTAGGCATCGAAGCTGTACTCGGTGGCGGCGGCCCGGTCATCGAGCCATGTGCCCTCGATCGAGAACCAGGTTCCGCCTTCCAGCCGCACGTGGCCAAAGAGGATGTCCTCGACGTCGTAGGTCTCCAGGGCCCCCAGCGGGGCACCATGTGCGCGCTTGCTGGGGAAGACCTGTGCCATCGACGCGCTCGCCGTCAGCGGCCGCTTGTTGCCTGCTAGCCACATCAGCAGATCGATCATGTGCGAGGCCATGGAGCTGAGCACACCGCCGCCGGCGAGGTCACGCACGTAGTGCGGCCCCCACCACGGCACGTCGGGGGCGTGCACGAACCCGCGAGCGCAGACCAGATCCCCCATCGCGCCCCCGTTCACGAACTCCCGCACGGCGGACATCGGACTCAGGTAGCGCGTGTTGAAACCGACCACGAGCATGCGATCCGCACGGTCGGCGGCCGTGGCCATCTCGAGCGCCTCTGTGACGTGACGCGCGAAGGGCTTCTCGCAGATCACGTGCGAGCCGGTCGCCAGGGCCTCCCCGACCAGCTGCGCATGCGAACTGGGCATCGTGCAGACCGAGACGAGGTCGAGCCCCAGGTCGAGTAGGTACCGACCGTCGGTGTAGCGGCGCTCGACCCCGAATGCACCCCCTGCCTCCTCGACCCTCGCCCCGTCGAGGTCGGCGATCGCCGCGATCTCGACACCGGCCATCGCGCGGAACGCACTGAGATGTCTCTGGCCCTGGCGCCCGCAGCCGATGACGCCGACCCGGACCGGGCTGGGTTCGACGACCTGTCGGCCTGTTTCCGACGTGTTCGTCGTCGGTTCCTTCATCCTTCGACTCCCGCCGCCCGAACCGCATTCGACAGAATTGCATGGGGATGCTCGGCCCAATGGTTGAGTCGAGCCTTCCGATGTGTGATCCGCCATCTGCCGTTGCGCCGCTCGTAGGTGTCGTCGTAGCGGGCGGCCGCGGTGATGTACCGGTCGTCGGCGAACACGAGCATCGCGACGGCGTTGCAGATGCCGGTCGCCGTCTCACTACCGAGCTCGACGATGTCGTTCGTGACGAAATGATTGTGAACAATGACCTGTTCCCACGAGGTTTCGGCGAACCCCGCGAGCTCGCCGTGCCCGGTGTGGAGCGCGGGCGGTTGGTCCACCTCGAACACCGCATCGTCGTGCCAGGCGGTCAGGAAGCGTTCCAGGTTGCGAGTATCGAGTCCGTTGGCGTAATTGTCGATCGCCGCCCTGATCTGGAGTCGGGTCGTCCATTCCACGAGATCGGCGGCAGGACTGTTGCGCATCATCCGCTCCTCGGTGCGGTCATCTCATTGTCCTTTGCCGAGCGTCAGCTGCGGGCGATTCGCCCTTCCGGGCTTAGGGGCCGCGACGGACGCGTCGCGCAGGCGCGCGTCCTTGGTCTCCGGCGTGAACACGAGCGTCCCCAGTGCAATGACCACCACACCCATCAGGAAGAACGCCGGGGCGAACGGGCTTCCCGAGCCCGCGATGAGCGCGGTCGAGATCAGCGGCGTCGCGCCGCCGACGACGGCGTAGCCCAGGTTGAAGGCGATGGCGTTGCTGGTGAAGCGGTTCGCGGTCGGGAACAGCTCCAGCATCGTGACGAAGAATCCCGAGCTGTAGACTGTGACCGCCACGACCAGCAGCGTCAGCCCGCCGAGCACGCCGAGCAGGTTGGCCGACCCCACAAGGGCCAACGCCGGGTACGGCGTGACGAGCAGCAGGATCGCACCGGTCCACAGCATCGGTTTGCGCCCGACCCGGTCAGAGACAATCCCGAAGCACGGCATCAGGATCACCGCCAGCAGCAGGCTGGCTGATGCCGAGAGCAGGGCCGCGGTGGCGGACAACTCCACCTCCTGCACGAGGTAGGTGACCATGTAGCTGGAGACCAGGTAGCCGCTGACGCCACCCACGGGACCGAGGAGGATCACGATCAGCAGGCGCTTGGAGTTCCGCTTGTTGGTGCTCGCCGGCGGGTTCGACTCGCTCTGCTCACGCCGCGCCGTCACGAACTCCGCGGGGTCGTCGAGGCGCAGCCGCAGCCACAGACCGAAGAGAGCGAGGACGCCGCCCACGAGGAACGGAACCCGCCACACCCAGTCGACGTAGGCCTGCTCACCGACCGCGGTACGCAGGACCAGGATGAAGATGCTCGCCAGCGCCGGTCCGAGGAACGCACAGCTCACCGTGATCGTCACCCACCGGCCGCGTTGACCTTTCGGCGCCGACTCGAGCATGAAGCTGTACCCACCGCTCGGCTCGCCCCCGATCGCGAAGCCCTGCACCAGCCGACACAGCAGCAATGCGAGGGGGGCGAAGATGCCGATCACGTTGTATCCGGGCAGCAACCCGATGGCGAACGTGGCCCCGCCGGTGAGCAGGATGGTCAGGCCGAGAACCTTCACCCGGCCGATCCGGTCGCCCAGGAATCCGAAGAAGACACCGCCGATCGGGCGGACGACGAAGGCGACCGCGAAGATGCTGAACGTGCCCAGCAGTGCGGCGGCCGGGTTCGAGCTCTGAAAGAAGTACTCCGCCAGGATCGGCGCCGATACGGCGTAGACCTGGAACTCGTACGATTCGACGACGGTCCCGATGACGCCGCCCGCCATCCGGCGGCGGACGCTCGGCGCGAGCGGCATTCGTATTCTCCCTTGAACATCGAATGACCCGCACGGCGTTGCCGGGCGGAGGCTCCAGATCGACCGGGCACCGATGCCCGCGATCTCGGCCGTGAATTTCGCCGTGCTCGTCGAGCACGGCCTGTTACACCGTCGGAACCTCGACCGGTACCTCACGACCTTCGCGGGCGGACCGGTAGAGCGCGTCGGTGACCGCCTGAACCGTCAAGGCCTCGCGGGGGGTGGCGAGGCGGTCCGATGCCGTCCCGGTCCGCACCGCCGCGACGACGTCCTCCAGCTCGCGCACCAACGAGCTGTCGAGATCCAGTCCGGTGGACTCGCCGTCGTCGACGCGCACCACCACCCCGTCTCGCTCGGCGTACAGCTCGAGCGGCTGCAGGTGCGCCTGCCCGGCGGTGCCGTAGGCGTCGAACCCGTTGAACATGCCGGCTGCCCGGTCGGTGCGGTCATGGAGCCACACGCCCTCGATCGCGAACCAGAATCCCCCCTCCAGCCGCACATGCCCGAAGATGACGTCCTCGACGTCGTAGGACTCCAGCGCTCCCGCGGGGGCACCGGCTGCGCGCTTGCCGGGGAAGACCCGCGCCATCGATGCGGTCGCCGTCAACGGCCGCGGATTGCCCGCCAGCCACATCAACAGGTCCACCATGTGCGAGGCGTTGGAGTTGAGCACACCTCCTCCAGCGACCTCACGCACATGGTGCTTTCCCCACCACGGCACGTCGTGTGCGTGCACGAAGCCGCGTGCGCACACCAGGTCACCCATCGAGCCGTTGCGGACGAAGTCCCGCACCGCGGACACCGCGCTCAGGTAGCGCTTGTTGAAGCCAACCGCGAGCAAGCGCTCCGCGCGGTGCGCCGCCCTGACCATCTCGGCAGCCTCGGCGGCGCTGCGCGCAAAGGGCTTCTCGCAGATGACGTGCGATCCCGCTGCCAGGGCCGCCGTGACCAGCTGCACGTGCGAGTCAGGCATCGTGCACACCGAGACGAGGTCGAGCCCGGCGCCGAGCAGTCCGCGGCCGTCGGTGAACCGATGCTCGACCCCGAATGCAGCGCCGACCATCTCGAGCCTCTCCGGGTCGACGTCGGCGACAGCCGCGATCTCGACCCCTGCCATCGCGCTGAACGCCTTGAGGTGGGTCTGCCCCTGAACCCCACAGCCGATGATGCCGATGCGGATCGGGTGGGCGTCGGCGGCCGCCGACGCCATGTCAGCGGAAGCCGGCGGTGACGCCGCCGTCGATGGAGAAGTTCTGTCCGGTGACCCAGGTCGACTCGTCGGAGGCCAGGTACACGGCGAACTGCGCGATCTCCTCCGACCGGCCGGGCCGCTGGATGAGATGCCTGGAGAGCTGCCAGTTCCGGGCCTCCTCGGTCATCGCCGCCGCGGTCGACGGCGTGTCGACGAACCCCGGCGAGATCGCGTTCACGCGGATGCCGTGCTCGGCGCCCTCGGCGGCCAACGACAGGGTGAGCGCGACGACTCCGCCCTTGGCCGTGGAGTGCGCGGCGACGCCGAACGGACCGACCCCGCGGATCGCACCGTAGGACGCCGTGTTGATGATCGAGCCGGCCCCGCCCGCGAGCATCAGCTTCCACGCGGGCTGGCTGGCGTTGAAGACGAGCTCGAGCTCGTCTCGGAGCACCTGCCGGAAGAGCTCGATCGTCATGTCGGCGAAGGGGGCGAAGCCGAAGCCGGCGGCGTTGTTGTACAGGACGTCGATGCCGCCCATCGCCTCCGCACCACGCTCGACCCACGCCCGTGCCGCATCGGGATCGGTGAGGTCGACCGAGTAACCCTCGACGTCGTAACCCTTGTCCCGCAGTGCTTCCGCGGTCTTCTCCGCACGGCCCTCGTGTAGAGAACAGCCGATCACCCGAGCGCCCTCTTCGGCGAAGAGGCGTTGCGCCGCCTCGCCCTGGCCCGTGGACGTGCCGGTGATAAGTACGCGCTTTCCCTCTAGCCTGCCCATCGTCTCTCCCCTATGTGTTCGCGGAGGTGGTCGGTACCTGCCGCCGGCAGATCCGACCGCCGACGTTCGATGGCGTTCCTCAGGCGGACGCCGGATCGAAATCCACCTGGACGACCGCGTGCGGATGCTCGGCCCAGTGGTTGAGGGCCACCTTGCGATAGGTCATCCGCCAGACGCCGTCGCGCCGCTCGTACATGTCGTGGAAGACGGCCGCCGCGGTGAGGTACAGCCCGTCCGCCGACACCATCATCGCGCCGGCATGGCCCAGACCGGAGGCCTTCGGGCCGCCGACCCCGCCGCCGACCACGTCGTCGAAGTCGACGACGTGGTTCATCGTGAAGTGGTTGAGGACCTTGAACTCTCGCCACGATGCCTCGGCGAACTCGGCGATCTGGCCGTGACCACTGCAGACCGCCGGTGGATGGTCCACGTCCCACACCGCATCGTCGTGCCAGGCGGCCAGGAATCGGACCGGATCCCGGGTGTCGAGCCCCAGGGCGTAGTTGTCCACGGCTGCCTTGATCTGGAGCCGCGCAGCCAACTCCGTAGCTGTGACAGTGGGTGTCTCATCGTCGGGTGCCACGTCTGCGCACCTGCCTCAGGACGCGTTCAGAGCTTGGGTTCCGGCGCCGAGGATGGCCATGTTCCCCTCGCACCAGGCAACGGCGATCCCCAGCTCCGAGATCCGCCATCCCTGGTCGGTGCGCACGTACTCGTCGATGTACTCGCCCCGCTCGCACAACGTCGGTCCGCCCACGTCGGTGTGCAGGAACGCACCCCCGATGAATTTGTGCCGACCCTTCGCCCGATCTCCGTCGAGCTCGATCTCGTGATTCCCCAGGAAGTGCTGGGTATGGGTGAGGCTCTCCATGACGGTGCGAGCCGCATGCACGATCTTGTCGATGCCGTGGAACGGCTGACCCAGCCCGAAGTCGGCCTGGGCGTCTTCGGTGAAGACGTTCCGCAGCAGGTCCCAGTCGCGTTCGTCGATCGCTCGCGCGTACCGAGAGCTCAGCTCGATGATCTCTGCCCTGTCACTGAGGGCCTGAATGTCCAGCGCCATTGCCGTGTCATCCTTTTGATAGAGAGGCAGCAGCCGTGCCGCCTCGGAGAACTACGGAGAACTACTGCTCGAGCTTCTGCTGCTCACCGACGTCCTGCTTGTGCTGCTGGCTGAGGATCGCGACGTTCCCCTCGCCCCAGGCGATGCTCAACGTGCGTCGGGAGATCCGCCAGCCTTGGTCCGTGCGGACGTATTCGTCGACGTAATCGCCGTACAGGGTGGCGGTCGGCGCACCGATGTTGGTGTGCAGGAACGCGCTGCCGATCAGCTTGTGCCGGCCACGCGCACGGTCACCGTCGAGCTCGACCTCGTGATTGCCCATGAAGTGCTGGGTGTGGTCGAGGCTGTCCATCTGCGAGCGGCACCCGCGGACGATGTCCTCGATTCCCTCGAACGGTGTCCCGAGCGCGAAGTCGGCGGTCGCGTCCTCGGCGAACACGGTGCGCATCAGATTCCAGTCGCGTTCGTCGAGGGCCCGTCCGTAGCGCGACCGCAGTTCGATGATCTCGTCCCGGTCACTGAGGGCCTGCACGTCCCATGTCATGATCTGCCTTCCTTTTCGTCCAGGAGTCGGGCCCGGTCGGCGATGTACTCGGCGAAGCTCCGCGCCGGCCGGTTCAGCACTTTCTCGATCGCATCGGTCACCGGCGCGTGTCCACGGCCGGCGTACGGTTCGACGATGCGGCGCGCCGACCTCGGCATCCCGGCGACGCCCTCCAGCCAGAGCTCGTACTCGTCGAGCGACGGCGACACCGGCACGACCGGGATCCGGCCGGCCGCACCGATGCCGGCTGCGATCTGGTCCGGACCGAGTTCGGCGGGCCCGGTCAGGCGCAGCGGCGAGTCCGGTACCTCTTCCATGACCAGGCACTCGGCGGCCACTTCTCCGACGTCGTCGGGATGCACGAGTGCGAGCCCGGCCGATCCGGCCGGCCAGACAAACTGCCCCGCAGTGAATCCCGGAGCAGCGAGCGGGTTCGCGTCGATGCTCATGAACCAGGTCGGGCGCAACATGACGTGGTCGACGCCCGAGGAGCGGATCCGATCCTCCGCCGGCCCGTGGAGCGCGGTCACCATGTCGGCCGGCTCGGCCCGGCCACCGTCGCCGACCTCGTCCCAGGTGTAGTAGAGGATCTCGCTGGAGAGCTTGACGATGCGCTCGACGCCCGCGTTCCGGGCGGCGTCCACGGCGTCGAGCTCCTGGCGCGGCTGCCGGATCGCCCGCGTGATCTGCATGACCCGATGAACACCGTCGAACGCGGGCGGCAGGCTCGCCGGATCCGACAGGTCGGCTTCGACGACGTCCGCCACGCCCAACGCCGCAAGCCGGTCCGCGCCGTCCTGCGAATGCGTCAGGGCGCGCACCGCGACATCCCGGTCGAGGAGCTCGCGGCAGACCCGCCGACCGATCTGGCCGCTCGCCCCAATCACCAGGACGTTGAGGCGCGTCATGCCTGCGACCGCCCTCCGGCGTACTTGAGTGCCTCGTCGGGGACGACGCCGATGTGGGTGCCGGCGAGGCTCGTGTAGAGCCCGATCTGGGGGTCCGGCATGAACGCCTCGCGAGCCGCTTCGGTCCAGGTGAGCGCCGCGCGGCAGTCGAAATTGATCTTCATCTCGCGGATGCGCTCGACGGGCTCCGGCGGGTAGAACGGCGGTCGCTTGATCCCCGGGTGCGGGATCGTGGGCGGGAGCCGCCAGATGTGCCCGTCGGTGTGCGGGGCACCGGCCGCGACATGGTTGAACCAGACCTCCTCGTAGTCGTTCAGGTGGGCCGGAGCCCCGAAGCTCCCGGCCGGCGCCGGCACGTTGGGGAACGGCTTGGGGCTCATCACGTTGAAGAAGAACGACTTGTCGCGACCCATCAGGACCGCACCGGCCGGTGGCGGCAGGAATCCGTGGGAGGAACCGAGCCCGGGGATGTCCCAGACGTTGAGACTGAAGATGACGGGATCGCCCATCCAGCCGATGACGTCGGTGCACGGATCGAAGTCGTAGGTGATCGAGTGGATCTTCTTGCGGTACTTCAGCCGCACCTCGGTCTCGACGTTCGCGATCTCGCCGACCGGCTCCGGGAGCTTCATGGCCGAGAAGTCGGTGAAGAAGCTCGCGAACCCGGCGTTGTCCCAGAGCTCCTCGGCGGGTTCCACCGGCTCTGCCGTCTCGAAGATCAGGACCGCGTTGCCCTCGCTCTGCAGCGGGGTCTCGCGGTAGATCAGCCCCTTCGGCAGGACGACGAAATCACCCGCGCCCACCTCGAGCCGACCCAGCTCGGTGTCGAGCAGGAACTCGCCACGGTGGTAGAAGCGGATCTGGTGGAAGTCCGCGTTCGACTCGGCAAACGGCATCGGCTGGGAGCGGCGCGAGAGCGAGACGACGACGTCATCGCCGTGCAGCAGTTCCATCGGAGCGCCCGCGGGATCGGACTGGTCGCTCGGCCCCAGCAGGTTCGTGTCGGCCCCGTAGTACATGACCTCGTCACTCGGGGTGCTCTTCGGGAAACCGACGTTGCGGGATCGGAAGAGGTGGACCCACGGGCCGAAGAACCCGCGCTGCGTGTAGATCTCGTCCAGGTGCTCCGAGATCCCTGATGACGGGCGCGGGATCACGCCTCGCCGAAGGTTAGACGACATCTGGTCCAACTCCTTCTTCGCTCGCGTCCCGCGGGAGAGCTCCAGCGCGGGGAACCGCCGGCCGTGCGGCGGACGACTTTCGGCGGCGCCGGGGATGTCCCGGTGGCTGAGTGACGATCGCCCGCCGGGCCGCGGGCGACCGTGCAGAGATAAAAGCACGAACTGTTCGATGTTTCAATGCACAGCTCTCGTCGTTCATGCGGTACCGCCGCCGACGATGCCGTCGAGCCGGGCGAGCTCGTGCCGCCAGGCGGTGTCGGTGGTGAAGCCGGCGCCCAGGTCGGGCAGCTCGGCCATGTCTGCCTCGGGGAGGTCGACGAGGGTTCCGCCGGCGGCGCGGATCCGCAGGGAGAGCCGAGCCAGACCGTCGACGCTCACCGCCTGCAGCACGGCCTGCTCGACGCTCGCCGCCGCGCTGGTCAGACCGTGCCCGCGGAGGAGCACGACCGGCCGGCCCGCCATGGAGCGGACCATCTCCGCCGCCAACCCGCGGTTGCGCACGAGCACGCCGCGCGGGTGCACCGGCACACCTTCCGCGGCGAGCCGGGTGCCCGGGATGTCGAACGCACCGACGATAGGACGGATGCGGATGCCGGCGAGATCGGCCGCCACGACGTCCGGTGGGTGCGCGTGCAGGACCGCCTCGACCTCCGGGTGCTGCCGCAGGACCTCCGTGTGCAGCGGCAGCTCGTTCGGCGGGGAGTAGCCGTCCAGTTCCCCTGGCGCGCCCTCGTTCCCGTCGAGATCGACGAGCCGGACGTCGTCCGGCGCGGTGTGGCCCAGCCCCCGCTCCGCGGGGCCCCGGCAGCGGACGAGCAGCCTGCGGTCGTCGATCCGCAGGCTGATGTGCCCGAGGATGCCGTCCGCCAGGCCACGACCCGCCATGACCCGGCACGCGTCCGCGATCAGCTTCCGACGGGACTCGAGCTCGGCCGACGCGGCGCCCCTCACGACGGCACCACCGGCCGAGACTGCTCCACCAGCGCCCGGACCTCGGGCAGCGGGGGCAGCTGCGCCCCGGCCAGCACCCGCCGGCAGGTGACCAGCGCCTTCGGCCAGTTGACCGTGAGGGCACCGACGAACCGGTCCGACGCATCCGCGTAGAGCACGGCGAAGCGGCGCTCGGGGTCCACGCCGTCCACCCGCACGTGCGCGAACTCGCTCCCCGTGCGCCCGACCAGCTGGATCTTCCAGTCGTACTGGTCGCTCCACACGTAGGGCACCGGGGCGTACTCCCGCGGGCCGTCGGGACGGGTGATGTTGTGCGCGACGCACGCGGCCTGCTCCACCGCGTTCGTCCAGTGCTCGGAGCGGACCGCCCGGTCGAGGGCGGGGTGCCACCACCGGGCGACGTCGCCGACCGCCCAGACGTGCGGGTCCGCGACGGACCTGCAGCTGCTGTCGCACAGCACCCCGTCGTCCACCGGGATCCCGCTCCCCCGCAGCCACTCGTCGTTCGGGACGGCGCCGATCCCCACCACCACCGAGCGGGCGGGGAGCACGCTGCCGTTGTCGAGGTGCACCCGGAGCCCGGTGGCGGTCTCCTCGATCGCGGTGACGCCCACGCCGAACCTGGTGCGCACGCCGCGGTCGGTGTGCAGCCTCCCGAACAGCAGGGCGATCTCGGGGTCGAGGACGCGGGACATCGGCGTGGCGACGGGATCGACGACGGTGACGTCGTCCACCCCCATCCCGACCGCCGTGGCGGCGACCTCGGCCCCGATGAACCCGGCGCCGACGA
Organism: uncultured Actinomycetota bacterium; assembly: GCA_963727745.1. Lineage (GTDB taxonomy): Bacteria > Actinomycetota > Actinomycetes > Mycobacteriales > Pseudonocardiaceae > Pseudonocardia. The sequence goes on along the minus strand of CAVSHL010000005.1, from coordinate 167,970 downwards.
CCACCAGGGGGCCACCCGCACGCAGAGCCGCGCGCAGGCCCTCGGCGTCGGATAGGGAACGCACCACGTGCACCCCAGGCGGAGTCCCCCACGGCGACGGGCGGGCCCGCGCCCCCGTGGCGATCACGAGGTCGTCGTAGGCCCGGCTGCCGCCGTCGGCGAGGAGCACCCGTCGCCGCGCGCGGTCCACCCCGATAGCCGCGTTCCCCAACACGAGCTCCACCCGCGCCTGCGCCGCAGCCTCGGCGGTCAGCAGTCCCACGCTCTCGGTGGTGGCCGTACCGGCCAGGAGCGCCTTGGACAGCGGCGGCCTGTCGTAGGGCAGGACGGCCTCGTCGCCGATCAGCGCGATCTCGCCGTCGTATCCCGCGCCGCGCAGCGCCTGCGCCGTACGAACGCCACCAACGGACGCGCCGACGATGACGGTGCAGGCCATCAGTCGTCCTCGACGAGGAGCGCCGAGACCGGGCAGCTGCGCGCCGCCTCCTCGACCCTGGCCCGCTCGGCCCCCGGGATCGTCGTCCGGAGCAGGACCACCACCCCGTCGTCGTCGATGTCGAACACATCGTCCGCGCCCACCACGCAGTTCGCGTAGCCCTGGCACGCCGCCAGGTCTGCCTTCACGACGGCCATGTCGTCCTCCTCCGTCCGGTGGCTGTCATGCCTTGACCCCGATGCCGCCGTCGGAGTGGACGACGTCACCGGTGATGCCGCGCGCCCGCTCGGACGCCAGGAACACGTAGCTCCAGGCGTGGTCCGCGCCGGTGAGCGCGACCTGAAGCGGGACGCGTGCGGCGAGCTCCGACGCCCGGTCGGGCGCGTCGTTCAGGCGGCGGTCGTCCAGCCCGAGGCTGCCGAGGCCGCGCAGGTCCGTGTTCAGCGTGCCGCCGGGCGCGATCCCGTTGACCCGGATGTCCGGCGCCAGCTCGTGCGCCAGCGCCGTGACGAGCCCGCGGACGGCGAACTTGGTCGACACGTACAGCACCCCGCCGCGCCCGGGGAAGTACGCCGAGGTGGACTCGGTGAGGAGCACGGTGCCGCGGCTCGCCCGCAGCGCGGGCAGCGCTGCCTTCACCGCGTGCAGGTGGCTCTTCACGTTCGCGCGGAAGATCTCGTCGAACGCGTCGTCGATCTGGTCCGCGTCGAGGTCGGCCAGACCGCGGTAGAAGTCGAAGACGCCGACGCAGTTGACCAGGACGTCGAGACCGCCGAACGCACCGACGGCGGTGGCTACCGCGCGCTCGTTGGCCTCGCGGGTGGTGGCGTCCCCGACGACGACGGGCAGGCCGGGGATCTCCGCGGAGAGCGCGGCGCACTTGCCCTCGTCGCGCTCGAGCACCGCAACCTGTGCACCCTCCGACCGGAACGCGTCGACCACCGCCCGGCCGATGCCGGAGCCGGCGCCCACCACCAGCGCCCGCCGGCCCGCCAGCCACCCCCTCACGTCTCCTCCTCGATCAGCGGGCCATACGGCCGGCCGATCATCGCCGAGAACGTCTCCGCGTTCTGCCAGGTCAGCGCCTCGACCTCGAGCGGGCACAACGCCACCCACTGCCCCGATCTGGGCGACTCGACCAGCAGCCGCGCACCGTTGCGGGTCTCCACCCGGCTCACCCGGACCTCGGCGAACTCGTTGCCGATCCCGATCGGTGCGCCGGCGCGGTGGGCGGTGAGCTCGCGCAGCTCCGCCGCCGCCCGGGCCGCGGCCGCGGCGTCCGCGGCCGCTCCCTCCCACGCCGTCACAGGAACACCGCGAGGTTCTGGGTCCGCAGCACCGCGTCGTCGACGAGGATCGTGCGGCGGGCCAGTTGCCACCCGTCACCGTTGCGGCGCAACAGGTCCTCCCGGCCGGCCGAGATCGTCGCGGCCTCGCGGACGTCGCCACGGCTGCGGTACAGCAGCAGCGCCGAATCGACGACCAGCTCGTCGGGATCGTCGGTGCGGAACGTGCGGACGTTGGTGACGTAGTGCCGCACGCGCGACGGCGGGTCCTCGGTCCACGCGTGCTCGGTAAGGAACCGCGCCACCCGGCGCGACAGCGAGTACTTGTTCTCGTCGAAGTGCGACATGTGCGGGGCCGAGTCGTACCCGGCCGCCGCTGCCGTGGTCACGCGCACCGGCATGACGTAGTGGATGTCGTCGGTCAGCAGCTCGAGCCACTCCGCGTAGTGCTGGGCGTCGAGGAGGTAGGCCTCCTCCACCAGCCAGTGGTGGGCCTGCAGGTGCCGCTCGTCGGAGAACGGCAAGCTCCGGCCGGTCCGCTGGGTCGTCGGCGCGTGGGCACCGAGCCGCGACTGCGCCGAGTACGGCCCCCCGTTGCCGGTCGGGCGCGTGCCGAGCTTCTCGATGGTCATGCCGGCACGGCCCCGTCGGCCGGGATCCCGGACACCTCGACCTGCGCCACTTTCTCCACCGGTCGTTCCAGATGATCGGCCCACCGGTTCAGCAGGTGCCGCTGGTTGTACTCGCCGTAGCCGACGTGCGCTTCGCCCGGTCCGGCGAACTGCTCGCGCGTCAGCGGCGGGGCGACCGCGCTGCCGTCCTCGAGCAACCCCATCCGGCTGTTGAGCAGCAGGCGCCGGGCCATCGAGCCGCCGGCGGTGGAGGTCAGCGAGACCCAGTTCTCCACGTCGTCCTGCTCGAACATCCCGGTCGAGCCGAAGCACATCAGGTAGGCCTTGTACGAGAGGGCCTTGAACTCCTCCGGGGCCTCGGCGTCCACCGCGAACCAGGACAGCACCTCGGTCTCGTCCGGGCCGATCGGCTGCCAGGTGCGGATCGAGACGAACGGCAGCACGTCGTCGGACTCCTCCACGCGCGGCCAGTTGTGCACGAAGCTCATGTTCGGGAACACCGAGGCCGCCGAGATCATGAAACCGTCACGACCGATGACGTCGAGCTGGTCGGCCGACCACTGCTGCGTCATCTTCTCGATCATCACGTCGGGGTAGCCGACGTAGCCCAGCTTCTCCTCCAGCGATCCCGGAGGCAGCTTGTAGGTGGTGCCACCGCCGTTGCCCGCCCAGTAGGTGGCGCCGTCCTTGCGCTTCTCCGCCTTGGGCTCGCGGAACAGCCCGATCTCCACGACGGACGTGTGCGTCTGCGGCGTGTGGTACATGTCGCCCGCGAAGTTCTCCGCCCCGATCTTCCAGTTCGCCTTCACCCGCCACCGCTGCGGACCGCGCAGCTCGATGCCGCTCGGCGACTGCCGCGTGTAGTAGTCCAGGAAGAATGTGAAGTCGCCCAGGTACTCGAGCAGCGGTGGCGCGTCGGGGTCCATCGAGATGAAGATCAACCCGTTGTAGGTGCCGAGCGACGGTGCGGGGAGCAGGGTCTGGCCCTTGCGGCGGAACCCGGCCTCCCCGCCGTACGCGTCCTTGTGGAAGGGCAGCCCCACGAGCCGCCCGTCGTTGCGGTAGGACCAGCCGTGGTACGGGCAGCGGAAGTGCGAGGCGTTGCCCATCTCCGCGCGGCAGACCTGCATACCGCGGTGCAGGCACATGTTGAACAGCGCGCGGACCTCGCCGTCCTCGCCGCGGGACAGGATGAAGGAGTCCTCCAGGACCCGCCGCACCACGTAGTCGCCGGCCTGCGGGATCTCCGACTCGTGGCCGACGAACAGCCAGGCGCGGCTGAACAGGCGTTCCTTCTCCAGCCGGAAGATCTCCTCGTCGTTGTAGATGTGGGCGGGGATCATGCCCCGCCGCACGTCGTCGAGCACGAGGCCGACGTCGGTCATCGAACACTCCTCTGACTGACAGAAATACTCTCTGCCATACAGAGTCAACGACGTACACGCGGACTGTCAAGCGTCGCTCGGCCACACACACGACGACGCCCCCGCCCGGAAGCTCCGGACGGGGGCGGGTGCGGTGGTGGGTCAGCGGTGCAGGACCGCGCTCGCCTCGCGCACCGCGTCCTGCAACGCCGCGCCGATCCGCTGCTGGTCGCCCTTCGACATCCGCGATGTGGGCGATGCGACGTTGAAGGCGAGGCGCGCCGGGGCGGCGTAGGGCGCGAAGGCCACTGCCACCGAGGAGACGCCGCGCTCGCTCTCCTCCGAGCTCACCGCGTACCCCCGCTTCCGCACCAGCGCCAGGTCCCGGTCCAGCTCGGCACGGCTGCGCAGGCTCTTGTCGGTGAGCCCGGCCAGCTCCTCGGCCGGGAACAGCGCGTGCACCTCATCGACCGTCATCTGCGCCAACATCGCCTTTCCCGTCGACGTCGAGTTCGCCGGCATCGACATCCCCAGCCGCGACGCCACACGCACGGCCTGCGGACTCTCGATCGCGTCGATGAACCGCACCGTCGTCCCGTCGAGCAGGCCGAGGTGCACGGTCTCGCGCAACTCCGCGTTGAGGCGTTCGAGGAACGGGCGCAGCTCACCGCGGACGTCGAACTGCTGGAGGATCGCGTAGGCCACGCCCGTCAACGCGGTCCCGGGGCGGTAGCTCTTGGTCCGCGGGTCCTGGCGGACGAACCCCCGGTAGAGCAGCATCGCCAGCATCCGGTGCGCCGTCGAGGAGGCGACGCCCAGGTACTCGGCCACGTCGGTCAGGCGCAGTTCCGACCGCTCACCGAGCAGCAGGAGGATCTTCAGGGCGTTGTCCACCGACTCGATCGGGTACTGCGGCGGCCGCGGGCCTCCTGCCACCGGCTCCGAATCGCGATTCTTCACAGCAGAGAACGTAGCGCCTCGTCGTCGTGGCTGATCGCCGTCGGCTCGCAGGCGGCCGTCCCGACCTCACGTCGCTCACGGGGATGCACGCTGGAAGTCGCGTATCCACTGCGCCGTCGAGCCGAGGCCACCGAAGGTGTAGAAGTGCAGTCCGACGACGCCGTGACGATCGGGGTCCAGCCGCCGCGCGAGGTCGGTGAGGAATCGGTCCGGGCCGGTCGTGCCGAGCAGGTTGGCCAGCGAGAAGCCGTACTTCCTCGCGATGCGAGCGCTGGTCGCGACGCCGAAGCGGGCGGCGTACGACAGCAGCCGCCTGGTGCCGGCCGGCCCCGGCACGCCGACACGGATCGGCAGCTCGATGCCGCGCGACCGCACCTGTTCGATCCAGCCGATGAGGGGGTCGACGTCGAAGCAGAACTGCGTGATGATGTCGCCGCCCCTGCCCTGCCGGACCAGGACGGACGCCTTCGTCTCCAGCGCGGCCCACAGGCCCCCGGTCGAGATGCCGGGATGCCCATCGGGGTACCCGCTCACGCTCACCGTCTGCACGCCGTGTTCGTCCAAGGGCGCTGTCTCGATCAGCGCGAGTGCGTCCGCGTAGGGCCCTTCGGGCATCCCGGGGTCACCGGCGATCACGAGGATGTGGTCGCCGGCGCCATTATCGTTGAGCGCTTTCAGCAACTCCGCCAGTTCGCCGTGAGTGGCAAGACGGCGAGCGGCGATGTGCGGAACCGGCACGAACCCGGCCTCCTTCACGGCACCTGCCGCAGCAATGCGCTGCTCGACGCTCTCATTTCCGAGGTACGCCACGTTCACCCGAGCTCCCGACGGCAGGAACGCCTGCATCGCACGCAGAGCGGACGCGTCCTTGCCGGTCATCTCGACGGAGAAGCCGGACATGAGCTCGGAGATCGGGATCACGGGGTGAAGACGATGGTCGAGTTCCCGGCACTCAGTACGCGATCCTCGGCATGCCACGCCACGGCCCGAGCGAGCACGAGCCGCTCCACGTCCGCACCGCGACGCATGAGCTCTCCTGCCGTGTCGGCATGGCTCACGCGCACGACGTCCTGCTCGATGATCGGCCCTTCGTCGAGCTCCTCGGTCACGTAGTGCGCGCTCGCGCCGACCAGCTTCACACCGCGTTCCTTCGCCTTCCGGTAAGGATCGGCGCCGACGAAGGCCGGCAGGAACGAATGATGGATGTTGATGATCGGAACGCCCACGTCCCGAAGGAAGTCGCCGGAGAGTATCTGCATGTATCGAGCCAGCACGACGAAATCGACCTCGCCCGCCAGAATGCTCAGCTGCCGCTCCTCGGCAGCCTTCTTGTGCTCCGCCGTCACCGGCACGTGGAAATAGGGGATCCCGAAGGAACGGACCACCTCGGCGAGATCGGCATGATTGGATATCACCATCTCGATCGTGACGTTCAGCTCGCCGCGCCGCTGCCGCCACAGCAGATCGAGGACACAGTGATCTGGCTTCGAGACGAAGATCGCCGCCCGCTTCGGCGTCGCAGCCTCGACGAGCCGCCATTCCATGTCCAGGCCCTTCTTGAGAGTATGATCGAGCGCGCTCTCGAGTTCGGGCCGGATGACGGCCAGGTCGGGCAGCCGGAACACTGTGCGCTGGAAGAAGCGTCCGCCGGCCGGATCCGTCGAGTGCTGGTCGAGCGCGACGATGTTCGCTCCGACGTGCGCCAGGATGGTCGACACGGCGGCGACGATGCCGACCCGGTCACGTCCGGAAACGATCAGACGGCCCTCTTCCGCGGTGTGCAGATCGGTCTCGTCCGGAGACCGAGCGGTCATTGTCACGTCAGACCCTCCTTCAACTCGGGGCACCCGCCGGCGGCGCTCGCGAACCCGTTTCCGACTGCCGGCCAGCACTTCATACAGTGCGCCACCAGGGCTTCCTATCCACTATCTGCAGAACCTGGCCGTTTCCCGCTGCGATCCGTTCCTCCCGATCGCGCGACTGCGCGATCCGGCCACACATGACGAGTTGCGGATAGCGATGTGCAGCGGCCCGAGCTAGCGTCTTGGCCTGCTGCACGGAATCTTCGCCGACTGCGCCACTGTTCGCGGCACCCGGGAATCGGCGCAACAGAAAGGTCATCCCATGAGCACGCGAAGTCTCGACGATCTGATCAACGACGCCGGTGGTCCGCTGAATTTGCTGCGCTCGCACACCTACGACAGCGTCGGGACGCCTCCCGACGTCACGCCGCCGCTGATCGTCCCGCAGGTCCCGCAGGAGTTCTCGCTCTGGGAGCGTGAGGCGCGGGCGTGGCGTGAGTCGGTCGCCCTGTTCGACCAGACCCACCACATGGAGGGCTTGTTCCTCGAGGGGCCGGACGCCCAGAGACTCCTGGCCTCACTCTCCTGCAACGATCTCTCCCGGTCCACGCCGAATTCGGCACATCAGCTCATCTGCGTCAACGAGGACGGACAGATGATCGGCGACAACATCGTCTTTCACCTCGAGGAGAACCTGTTCTCCATCTACGGGGTGTCGTACGCCATCGACTGGGTCAAGTACCACGCCGAAACGAGCGGGTACGACGTCACCGCGCGCTACGACCATCGGTCGCCGGTCTATCCGAACGGCCACGCCACCTCCCGGCCGAACTTCCGCTATCAGATCCAGGGGCCGCTGGCCGGACAGCTCATCGAGAAGCTCAACGGCGGCCCGATCGGCGACGTCAAGTTCTTCCACATGACCGAGATCACGATCGCGGGCATCCCGTGTCGAGCACTGCGCCACGGCATGGCGGGCGCGATCGGGCTCGAGGTCTGGGGTCCGTGGGAGCACCGCGACCTCGTCCGAGACACCATCATCAGTTCAGGCCAGGAGTTCGAACTCCGCCTGGTGGGCGGCATGGCCTACCTCATCACCGCCGTGGAGTCGGGCTGGTACCAGATGACGCTTCCCGCGATCTACACCGGCGACCGGTTGGCCGCCTACCGGAAGTGGCTCCCGGCCGGCACCGCGGAGGGCATCCAGCGGCTCTCCGGGAGCCTTCAGCACGATCGGGTCGAGAACTACTACCGGACCCCGTTCGATCTGGGCTACGGACGGCTGGTGGGCACGAACCACGACTACATCGGAAGGGACGCGCTCGCCGCGATCAAGGAGTCCGGGCAGCCCGCTCTGAGGAAGGTGACCCTGCAGTGGAACCCCGACGACGCAGCCGGCCTGTTCGGGGAGATGCTCGTTCCCGGCGGGAGGAACGTCCGAAATCTGCACCTGCCGGTCATGGCCGACAAGCTGGACGTGCACTACGACCGGATCTCCGCCGACGGTACCGACATCGCCGGCAACTCCGCCTACACGGTGTACTCGCCGAATGAGCGGGCGATGCTGTCCATCGCGCTGGTCGACTCCTCCACGGAGATCGGCGATGAGATCGTGATCCATTGGGGCGAAGCCGGCGGTGGATACGGCGCCGGCATCGTGCCCGCGACGGACATCATCGAGATCCGCACGATCGTCAGCCAGTCACCGTATTCGCGCATCGCCCGCGAGGACTACCGCAAGCCCGTCATGGGCACCGTTGCCGGAGCTTGAAGCCAAGGTACGGATCAGCGGCGACCGCGGGTCGCCGATGGAAGTTCGCCGAATCGCTCGCGGTAAGCGGCCGCGAACCGGCCGAGATGCGTGAAACCTGCGTCCAGGGCGATCACGCCGGCCGCCTCCTGGGACCTCAGGAGCGCCCTGCGCACCCGTTCGAGCCGACGGTTGCGGAGGTGCGTCATCGGCGACACACCGAGGTGACTGCGAAAGGCGGCATTGACCGTCCGGGCGCTGCATCCCGCTGCCTGCGCAATGTCCCCCAGGGTGACCTGCTCGGCAAGGTGGTCCTCGATGTACTCGACAGCGCGAGCGAGGTGGCGTGACCGCAACGGTGCCGCCCCCTCGCTGAGCAACTCGGAGTGGGTGTGCTGATGCGCGAGCAGCAGAGCCGTCACGAGAGTGCGCACAGCTGCCCTGCGCATCGCCGGCTGAGCGAGCAGGTGGTGCGTGCTGTTCAGTTGGACGAGCACACCGCGCAGAACGGCGAGCATGTCCGACGTGCCGGGCTGGTCGAGGTCGAGGGCGACCTCGAAGTGTGCGTCCGTCGAGGGCTCGCTGCCGAGCAGGACGGCCAGTTCCCGGTACACCAATCGGCGACGGAGACGGATGGCGAGGGTCTCGGTCACCCGTGGCTCCGGGCGGAGTACCACACGCTCACCGGGGTTCCAGACAGCGGCGACCGAACGCGTCACCGCCAAGTGCCGCCTACCGAGCTCGAAGGGTAGTTCGCCGCAGATCCCGAAGGTCAGGTAGTAGGACGGTTCACCTTCGGTGGATACGATTGCGCCGAGGGCGAGGTCGGTCGAGATGAATCCGATGGCGAACTCGTCGTCGGCGAAACCGTTCAGCCGAAAATACCCTGCGTTCGCCGGAACCCGGGCCATGCTGACCACTCGAGCCGGATCCCACAGCGCATTGAGCGAACGGAACACATCGCCGGGCTCCGGCGAATCCGCCAACGGCCAATGAGACAGCATGGGCGGCGTTTCTCCGCGGTCACACGGGCAGACCGAGGTCGGCGCGCACGGCGTCGGCGAAGCGGGTGGGTTCGCGGCCGAGCAGCCAGGCGAGCACTCGAGAGTTCCCGACCAATCCGTTGTTGCCGTACTCGGTGAACATCGCGGTCAACTCGGCGGCGTGTTGCGGGTTGTCGGCGATCCGGGGCGCGATCTGGGCCGGGTCGACCGGGAAGGTGCGTAGTTCCCGCCCGGTGACCGCGCCGGCCTGGGCGATCATCTCGCCGAGGCCGAGGGTCTCGGGACCGGCCAGTTCGTAGCTGGCTGCGGCGTGGCCGTCCTGGATGAGCACGGTGGCGGCGACCTCGGCGATGTCGCCCAGGTGCACCGGTGTCATCGGGGCCGACGCCGACCAGACCAGCGGGATCTCCTCGGCCCCGGGTCGCAGCATGCCGACGACGGTCTGGACGTACATCGCCGGCTGCAGGATCGTCCACGGGACACCCGCTCGGCGGACCGCGTCCTCCGCGGCCGCCTTGCGCATGTGGTGCGGCATCCGCGGGGTGTGGGGGTGCAGCACCGAGTGCAGGACGATCCTGCCCACCCCAGCGTCCGCAGCGGCCGCGGCTGCGTCCGCGACGATCCGGTCCTCCTCGGGGTGGAAGGCCGGGGCCACGATGTACACGGCGGCAGCGCCCTCGAGCGCTGCCCGGACCGACCCGGGATCGGCGAGGTCGGCCTTCGCCGCCTCGGTCGCGGAAGCCGGCGCCGCCGACTGCCGGGTGACCGCCCGGGTCGCCACCCCGCGCTCGTCGAGCGCGGCGAGCACGCGGCGGCCGGTCTGCCCGGACGCGCCGAGCACCGCCACGGTGGAAGTCGCCGTCATCTGCTCTCCTTGATCTCTGGTTGCGCCGTCAGGGATTGACGACCGTCATCCACATCGGTTCGTCCCGCAGCTGCATGGCGTCGGCCGCCTTGACCGCGTCGGCGAGGGGGTAGCGGTGGGTGATGAGTTCGTCGGCGTCGAGTGCGCCGGTGGCGAGCAGGCGCAGGACTTCATGGGCGTCGCTGCGGGTGAAGGCGCGGGTGCCGACGAACCGCCAGCAGTTGTTCATGAGGGCGAACGGGAACAGCGGCAGCGGGGTCTGGTTGCCGCCCATGTGCACCAGGGTGCCACCGTAAGCCAGTGCGGCCATGGCCTGACCGGTGCCCGGCCCGTGGGGGAGGAAGTCGAGGACGGCCGCCACCCCCTCGGGCGCGAGCTCGCGCAGCCGGCTGGTCAGCCCATCGGTGGTCGCCCAGTCGTCGGGGAGTTCGTTGAGGGCCAGCGTCGCGGTGGGCACACCCGACAGCCGGGCAACCCCGGCGAGCCGCTCGGTGTCGCGGCCGACCAGTACGAGCCGGCCGATCCCGAAGTGCTCGGCGAGCTTGACCGTCGCCGCACCCATCGCGCCGGTCGCGGCCGTGACCACCACCGTCGACCCGACGGACGCGTTCGCGCACTTCAGCGCCCGCAATGCGTTGGCGATCTCGTGCACCTTGGCCGCCACGTCGAAGCCCACCGCATCCGGCAACGGGTCGATGAGCCAATGCGGGACGCGGACGTACTCGGCGAGCCCACCGTTGTGGTACTCGTCGTACAGCGGGAGTGCGCCGCGGCCGAACGCCGCATGCCCGAGGATGGCGAACTCCGGGCACATCATGTCCTGACCGGTCCGGCAGTAGCTGCAGTCCCGACACGTCAGCAGCCCGTGCACCCGCACCCGATCACCGATGCCGACGCCGGCGACCTCGGATCCCACTGCCGCGATCGTGCCGGCGGCCTGGTGCCCGACCGTGGTCGGCAGGTGCTTGAAGTAGCCGAGTTCGAGCAGCCGCAGCAGCCCGGGCGCCAACCCGGCCGCCACGACCTTGATGACCACGTCACGCGGGCCGGGTACCGGGACCGGGACGTCCTCGAGGACGAGCCCGTCGCCGCCGCGATGCGCACGCACCGCCAGCATGCTGGTCATGAGTGGACCTCCACGTCGAGGTTGTCGAACCGGCCGGGTGCGTAGGGCTCCGCGGTCCGGGTGGTCTCCGCCATCTGCGGCAGCTCGCGGTGCGACAGCAACCGCACGTACTCGCCGGGTTCGGCGCCGGTACTGGCGTGGGAGATCCCCAGCGGGATCCGGACGAAGTCACCGGGCCCGAGCTCGACGATGCCGCGCTGCGTGGCGAGCGTGCGGCGGCCGCTGACCTGGTACTGGATCTCGTCCGCGTCCAGCGTGCGCCGGTACCGCCGCTGGGCGCCCGCCGAGGTGCGGGCCACGCCCAGGCGGATCCGCTCGGTGCCGTACAGCCACGTGACCTCGCGGTCCGGATCGGCGCGCAGCACCTGCATCCGCCGCTCCTCGGTCCGGGCGTGCTCGAGCAGCATCCGCTCGTCGGTGGGGAACACGGTGATGTCGTGGCCGACCGAACCCATGCACTGGGTGACGGCCTCGTTGGTCGGACCTGGCTCCCACCCCGCGAACGGCGGGACCATGATCCGGGACTCGCGGTGGCCCGCGACGAGCTCGGCCACCGGCGCCGGGATGTAGAACAGCAGGTGGATGTCCTCGCGGCAGTAGTTGTCGTGCGCGACACCCTGCGGGATGCGGGAGAGCTCGCCCGGCTGGAACTCGATCGATCCCAGCTCGGTCATCAGGGTGCGCTCACCTGTGACCTGGTACGAGATCTCGTCGACGTCGCAGTTGCGGTGGTAGAACGGCTGCCGCCCGTGCAGGGTCTGCCATTCGACCCTGATCTCGTCGTTCTCGTACACGTTGCGCGGTGGCGCGTACGGCAGTGCGGGGTAATCCGGCGGGAAGTGCACCACGTCCAGCGGCGGATGGTCCCGCCACAACTTCACCGGGACCCTCGGCGGATGTGGAGCGGACAGCAGCAGGTCCTCGTCCCGCGCGACACGTCGCAGCGGGCTGTCCGATCCGAGTACGAAGACGTCCTCGACCACGTTCACGGCAACCTCCTCGTTCCCGATCGGTGCTGTTACTTCTTCCGGCCCCAGAACATCTCGATGCCGCGCCACTCCATCACCTGCGGGCTGGTCACCAGCTCGCCGAACGCCGCCTGGATCTGCTCACCCGAGTAATAGGGGATGTTCTCGGGCCCGACGTGGGCGAACATCTTCTCGAACCATTGCTGTAGGTGCACATCAGAATTGACACGCGCCATGAAGTGCTTGCCGGCCAGCACCGATTCGGCCAGCACGATCCGGCGACCCGGCTTCATCACCCGCAACAGATCCCGGGCCGCCTCATCCCAGTCATCGCAGTGCTGGGTCGCCTGCAACACTGCCACGCAGTCGTAGTACTCGTCGGCCGCTGAATCCGCGTACGCCCACCGCCAGCACCCGAACTGCCCGTTCCGTCCGGGGATCTTCCCCAGTACCGCCTTCCGGCCGTCCCGGATGATCTCGTGCGAATCGATGACACCTTCGGGTCCGACGATGGCCCGCATGTCCTCGAGCCAGCCGGCAGGGCCGATGCCCTCGCCGACCAGCAGCACCCGGTCCCCGGGCCGCAACTCGAGCAGGCCGTAGACGATCTCGGAGATCGGCCGGGCCAGCTCGCTCCAGATGTAGGGCAGGCCACCCGCGACCGCGAGGGCCTGCGCCCACTTGGCCTGCAGATCGGGATCCTTGACCTCGGGCCCGAACAGTTCTTCGTCCCACGGCTGGATCAGGTTCCACGCGCCGCCGGCATCGGTCTTCCCGGAAATCCCACTACTCATCTGACGGCCTTTCTGTCGCGTCGCTTCCCGCGGACGGGCTGGGTGGTCCACTGTTCTCGGCGCTTCACGCGCAGCTGTTCTCCAGCACGCCGATGTTCTCGATCTCGATGCGGATCCTGGTGCCCGGGCGGAGGAACCGACCTTGCTTGTGGCCGACGCCGGCGGGCGTTCCGGTGCAGATGACGTCGCCGGGCTCGAGGGTGGTCTGCCGCGACAGGTAGGAGACGAGCGCCGCGACCCCGTGGATCAGCTGGGACGTTCTGGCGTCCTGGCGGAGTTCGTCGTCGACCCACGTCCGCAGACGGAGGTCGTCGGGGTCCGCGAACTCGTCGAGCGTGGCCAGAACGGGCCCCATCGGGGTGAACGTGTCGAAGCTCTTGGCCGCCGTCACGTCCGCTGCCCGACCAGGGATCCGGCCCTTCTGCACGTCCCGGGCGCTGACGTCGTTGCAGATCGTGTATCCGGCGACGAACGAGTACGCGTCCGCCTCCGCGACGTCGGTGGCCCGCTTCCCGATGACGACGCCGAGCTCGCCCTCGTAGTCGACCTCGTTCGGGGCCACCTTCGGGAAGCGGATGTGCTCCCCCGTCGCGATGACCGACGACGGAGCCTTGAGGAAGATCACGGGATCCTCGGCCGCGCCGCTGTAGCCCACCTCCGAGCGGTGGTCGGCGTAGGCGAACCCGACCGCCCAGATCTTGGACGGGCGCGGCACCGGCGCGAGGAGGCGGACATCCCCCGCTCGGACCCGGTCCCGGACACCGGCCGAGCCGATCGACGCGACGTCGTGACCGGCCCGCAGGGCGTCGCCGAGGTCCGGCGCGTTCAGGTCGAGCAGAGCGACCACCTGGCCGTCCTCCACCAGCTTCCCGATGCCCTTGTCCGTGCTCACGAGCCTGCTCACAGCGCGACCGCCTGGTTGTCGAGACGCAGCAGCTCGTCGACCGGGTCGCCGGCGCGGAAGCGACTCGCGAACCGGTCGGCGTCGAGTTCGAGGCCGGAGGGGTTCGCCGCGAACGCCGGCGAGGACATGAACTCGACTTCCTGCGCGAACGTGTCGAAGTTCGAGCAGGAGAACTCGACGATGTTCCCGTCGGGGTCACGGAAGTAGAAGCTCGTGGCCTGGCCGTGGTTGGCCGCCCGGTGCGGCCGGACGCCGACCGCGGCCATGTGCTCGTGCTGAGCGATGAGTTCGCCCAGATCGGCCACGCCGAACTGGAAGTGGTGCAGGCCGGGGCCGGCGGCGTCGGCGCCGGCCAGGCTGTCGATCCCGAACAGGCCGAGCACCTGGCTGTGCGGATCCTCGGCGATGCGGAAGAAGGCGAGCCGGACGTCGACGGCTCGCTCCGGCATCCCGGCCGGACGCGGCGGCGCGTCGGGGTCGGGGGTGCGCACGAAGAACGGACCGCTGCCCAGCACGTGCGTGTAGAAGGCCGCCATCTCGTCGTAGCGCGCCGTCTTGAGGACGAGCTCCGAGAGCTGCAGCGCAACGGGTCCGGTGGTCTCTGTCGTGGTCATCGCCCATGCCTCTCTACGTGTTCTGCGACGACATCTGGCCGCTCTCTTGAACCAGGGTCAACAGTATCGACGCTGATTGACCTGTCAATGGTCGCGCCGATAAGTCGCGAACGTTGGCCTACATGTCAGGACGGGCCGGATGTCAGAACCTGGCTCCGGTTCAAGACTTGCCGCCGCAGTGGGTGCCGATCAGGAACGCGCGGGCGGATCCCACTTCGGAAGCTCGTCGATGACCTGCTCGAGCAGCTCGCGCAGGCGCGCGTGCCGCTCGGCCCCGAGGGCCTCGCGCAGGTGCCGCTCCAGGTCGCTGATGAGGCGCTCTGCCGCCGCCAGCTCCTGCTCACCCGTGTCGGTCAGGTGCAGTTCCTGGACGTTGCGATGCCGGGGATGCCGGCGCCGCTCGATCAGTCCACCGTCGACCAGCTTGGCGATCAGCAGCGCGACAGCCTGTGGAGTGACGCCGATCAGGCGGGCCAGCTCCGCCCCGGTCAGCCCCGGCGTGGAGTGCACGTTGACCAGCAGCGCGTAGTGCGAGCCCGACAACCCGACAGCGCGAAGGGGCGGCTCCTTGACCGCCTGCATGGCCAGATCGGCCCGGCGAAGCGCCCAGGTGACCCTGGCGAAGACATCCTCACCGGACCCGCTGACCATGTTCCTCACTGTATCCGAGACTTGCATGGAGTCAAGTGCTCACTGTGCATCAAGTTCTTGATATACTGCGTGCATGTCGAATCGACCTCGCGCCCTGATCACCGGAGCCAGCAGTGGCATCGGTGCAGCGCTTGCCCAGACGTTGGCCGCTCGCGGCTACGACCTCGTACTGCTCGCCCGCCGGCTCGACCGGCTGGAGCAGACCGCCGCGGAAGCGAAGAGCTTCGGCGCGACCGCGGAGACCCTCGCCGTCGACCTCGCCACCCCTGCCGGCCTGGCCACGGCAACCGCCCGGGCCGCAGCCGGGGACCTCCAGGTGGTCGTCGCCAACGCCGGAGCCGCCGGCTACGCGCCGCTGGCGGACGTGTCGGCCGCCGACCTCGACGGGTTGTGGCGGCTCAACGCGACCGCGCCGATCAGCCTCGCCCACGCCGCGCTCCCGGCGATGCTGGCCGCAGGGCACGGCCGCATCGCCACGGTCGCCTCCATGCTGGCCTTCAGCGCCGGCGTCAGCGCGCCAGGGATGCCGGCCCGCACCCTCTACGCCGCGGCGAAGTCCGCGACCGTCGCGTTCACCCGCACCCTCGCGGGCGAAGTGGCCGGCACCGGGGTCAGCGCCACCGTGATCTGCCCACCTCGGGTGGCCACCGAGTGGAACAGCGGCATCCACCAGAACCAGGGAGGGGCCATGTCCGCGGAGGACGTCGCGCTGGCCGCCGCGGTCGCCATCGAGCGCGGCGAGACCGTGTGCATCCCCGGACTGGCCGACACCGCCGCACTCGACCAGTTCGAAGCGGCCGAGCGGGCGCTGCTCGGGGTCGGGAACCAGGCGACGCTGGCCGGCCGCTACCGGCTCGCCGATCACTGACGCGCCGACACTCTTGCGTGATCCCTGGGCGCCGCTCGGGTGGTGTCTACACTCGGGCGGCCCAGGTCGGACGGCCACGAGGAGCCCGGTGTGCCGCGCAATCGCCAGCAGATCCCCCGCGAGGAGCGGGCCGGTGACCTGTTGGCCGCGGCCACCGAGCTGTTCCTCGCCAAGGGCTACGACGGGGCCACGATGGCGGACATCAGCGCCGCCGCGGGTGTGGCCAGGGGCAATGTGTACTGGTACTTCAAGTCGAAGGACGACATCTTCGCGGCGGTGATGGACCGCATGCTCAGCCGCGAGATCCGCACCCTCACCGACGAGCTGGCGGGATCCGACCCGTTGACCCGCCTCGTGCGCGGCCTGTCGGACATGCGCCTGTACCGGCCCCTCCACCAGGCCATGCACGACCGACTCCCGCATTCCGAAGCCGTCCGCGCCGCCCACAGCACGTTCCTGCGCTGGATCGTCGACATGGTCGACGAGGTCATGGCCGAACGCGGTCTCGCCGACGACGCCGGCATCGACACCGGGCTGATCCGCGACCTCGTCGTCGCCGTGTTCGAAGGCGCCAACGTTCCCAACGACCACAACAGGCCAGCGCACGAGATGATCCGGTTCCTGATGGAGTCGACCTTCGCCGGCCACCGCGCTGCGGCCGGGAAACGCCGCTGACGACGCCGCGGCCGGTCACGCACCACCTGCGACGCCACAGCTGCCTCTCGCGCCCCGTTGAGTGGCTGGTCGCCTTTCAAACTGGCTTTGGAGTGGGTGGGAGCCGGGCTGTGTCCGTCGGCGCCGCTTTCATGATCGAGACGCGCGAGATGGACATCACGGGGGTCCCGTGCCTCGAAAACCCCACCACGTCCACCTCACCCGTGTCGATCATGAAGAACGGAGCCGACGCGCCCGCCCGCTCAGGCGGTGCGCGTGCCGACGAGTTCGGTGTGCTTGCCGACGAAGTCGGTGATGAGCTGCAGCCATTCGGCGGTCCGCTCCAGCATCGGCAGGTGGCCGCTGGCGATCTCCGCGAGCTGGGCACCGGGGATGGCCTCGACGAGCTGACGGTGCAGCGCGGTGGACGTCATCCGGTCGTCGGTGGTCGAGACGACCAGGGTGGGAGCCGTGATGCCGGCGAGGTCGGCGCGGACGTCGACCTCGCCGACGAGGTCGACGTGCTCGGCGGTGCCGGCGGCCGTGGAGGCGGCGGTCATGCCGAGCGCCCCCTGCAGCTGCTCGTCCGACATCGACTCCAAGGCCTGGGTTCCCAGCGCCTGCATGAGCAGGAACTCGGCGAGCAGCTCACGATCGCCGGACGCGGCGATCTTGCCCTGGATCCGGGAAGCGAGCGCGAGCCGGTTGTCGCGGTACGGGAACGCGGCGGTCAGGACGAGTGCGGTGACGCGCTCGGGGTGACGGGCGGCGGCCCGGATGGCGACCGCCCCGCCGAGGGAGTAGCCCGACAGCGCGAACCGGTCGAGGCCTTCCGCGTCGGCGGCGGCGACGAGCTCGTCGGCGAGGTCGTCGACCGACAGCGGAGCGGTGGAGCGAGGGGTGTCGCCGCTGCCGGGGTAGTCGATCCCGACGACGGTGAACCGGGCCGCGAGGCCTTCCAGGATGGGGCCGTAGGTGCCGGCCAGGCTGCTGCCGGCGCCGTGGGCGAGCAGCAGGCCGGGGCCGGCGCCGAGGCGGGTACGGGCGAACGTGGGTTCGGACATCAGGCACTTCCCGAGGTGAGGAGACCGCACACGCGAATCATCCATCGCGTGTGATTGCGCTACAGGTTTATCACACGATGTGTATGATTTGGGCGTGTGCTCATAATCACACATGTCGTATGATTGATGGTAGGGTCCGGTCATGGAACAGCCCGTGCACCGCCGCCGGCCGTCCCCGGGCAACCCGCGGGTGCAGCGCACCCGCGACCAGGTGCTGGCCATCGCGCGCGAGCTGTTGCCGCAGGTCGGACCAGCCGGGCTGACCTACGCCCTGCTGGCCGAGCGGGCCGGGGTCACCCGCCAGACCCTCTACCGGCACTGGCCGGCCCGAGCCGCGCTGCTCGTCGATCTCGTCCTCGAAGGCCCCGATCTCGGCAGCTACCCCGAGCCGGGCAGCGACGTGCGTGCCGTGGCCACCGCCTGGCTGAAGAGCCTGCGCGCCGGCGTCAGCATCCCGGCCGTGCGCACCGCGGCGCTGGCCGTCACCGCTCAGGCCGACCACGACCCCGACAGCGCCCAGGCGCTCCTGCGCATCGGCGCGAACCGCCATGCCGACTTCAACGCGCTGCTGGCACCGTCCGGCGTCCGGATCAGCGACGACGAGTTCACCCTGCTGTACGGGCCCGTCCTCGCCCGGCTGTTCCTCGACCGCGGTCAGGTCACCGACGAGTTCATCGACGCCGTGGTGGCCCAGTGGCACACCACCCTCAGCCGGTGACCTCGTAGGTCGGCACGATCACGGCGCGCGCCAGCGTGTGGCTGAACAGGTCGTACCCGAGGTACGCCGGGCGCGCATCGGCCGACAGACCCAGGCTCTCGACGTCCACCGCGTGCACGACGACGTAGTAGTGGTGCCGGCCGTGCCCGGGCGGCGGGGCGGCACCGAGGTAGCCCACCAGTCCCCCGTCGTTCGCGAGCTGCACGGCGCCCTCCGGCAACCCGGAGCCCTTCTCGTCGCCCGCTCCGGTGGGCAGCGACGTGACCGAGGCCGGGATGTCGGCGACGGCCCAGTGCCAGAAGCCCGACGCGGTCGGCGCGTCCGGGTCGTAGACGGTGACGGCGAACGACCTCGCGCCTTCCGGGAACCCGCTCCACTCCAGCTGCGGCGAGACGTCCTCGCCGCCGGCGCCGAAGATGCCGCTGCGCTGCGGGGCGGGGAGGTCCTGCCCGTCGCGCACGTCGGTGCTCGTCACGGTGAAGGACGGGACGGCGGGGAGCTCGTCATAGGGATTGCGGCTCATCAACGTTCCTTTCGAGCGTGTCGATCGATCGGTCGGTCACTACGGCTTCAGCGACCGACTCGAACCGGCTGGGCAGCAGCGCGACGACGATCGCGCCCAGGAGCGCGATGCCGATGAACGCGAAGAACGGGGCCCTGGGTTCGGGCGTGAGGATGGTGATGAGGGAGAGGAAGACCGGACCGAGGATGGCGCCGAGACGGCCGACTGCGAGGGCGACGCCCAGCGCGGTGCCCCGCACGGTGGGCGGGTAGAACGCGCTGACGCACGCGACGACCATGCCCTGGCATCCCATCGCGCCCAGTCCGGACAGCGCCGACGCCAGGAGCAGGAGCGGGCGCGGTTGCGGTGTGCTGAGCACGAACAGCGAAACAGCCCCGATCAGGAACGTGCCCACCGTGACCCACCGCAGGTAGCCCCGGTCCGCGATCATCGCGAGCCAGAAGAGGCCGAGAAGGCCGCCCGCCGTGAATGCGATCATGAACTCGAGCGACGAACTGAGGTCGTACCCACTTCGCAGCATCACCGTGGGCAGCCACGCCGTGGTGCTGTACAGCAGCGCGAGGCTCATGAGCATCGCGACCCACAACAGGATCGTGGTTCGCCGGATCTCTGGAGTGAAGAGCTGACCGAAGCGGTTGCGCGGGGCCTTGCCCCGCACCGGGCCCCCTGCCGAAGCACCCCCGGGCACCAGCCTCCAGATGAACGGGACGAGCAGGACGGGCAGCACACCGGGCAGGAACAACCACTGGAAATGCACGGCGGGCAGCAGCGCCCGGCCGGTGAGCGCCGCGGCGAGACCGCCGAAGCCGAGGAAGGACAGCGCGATGGTCAGGTACAGCGTCCTGTGGCGAGCAGGGGCATGATCGGCGACGAACGCGCTCACGAGCGGGACCAGCGCCCCGATGCCGATACCGGTGCAGAACCTGACGATGCCGAAGACCACGAGACTCGGCGCGAGCGCGGCAGCCAACATCGACACCGAGATCCAGGCCATCGCGAGGGCCATCGGGAGGCGACGTCCCCAGCGGTCGGCGGCCCAGCCCGCGAGCAACGAACCGAACGGCATGCCCAGGGCGGTGGCGCCGCCCAGGACGCCGATGGTGGCGGCGGTGGTGCCCCACGGCGCGTACTGCACCAGGCTCGGCCCGACCGTGCCCAGGATGTAGAGGTCGTAGCCGTCGACCAACAGCATGAGACAGGCAATGCCCATCAGCGCGACGGGAGTCCTTCTCGTCGGCGCGGAAACTGACGTTGAGCTCATCTGCTCTCCAATGAGAGATGCGTTCAGCAAGGTGCGGCAATCGCATCGTGGAATGGCCACGACCATCGTGCGACCGGCAACAGGCCCCCGAGCACTGCAATCGGCCCGGCATCAGTCAGTCAGGTACTTGCTCGCATCCACGACGATCTCTCCGTCGTTCGATTCAGCCGCGTAGCGCCACAGGTGGTACCGCGGGTTCTCCCGGCACACGCCGGTCTTCAGATCGAACGTGAACCGGTGCCACGGGCAGACGACGGCACCGTCCTTGACGGTCGCTCCGCCCAGCGGACCACCGCGGTGCGGGCAGGCGGGCCGGAACGCGAAGGGCTCCCCGTCGACCACCGCGACGCCGACCTCGGCGTTCCCCACCGAGACGAGCGTGGCCGCCTCCTCGCCGACCTCCGCGGCCGCCACGCGCACGGGCGGGGTGTCCCGCCGCGGGATCGTCCGCCGGAGCCGCTGCCGACCGTCCTCGACGACGGTGTAGGCGCCGGCATCGGCACGGAGCGCGGACCACGCCGCGACGACCGGGGTGCCGCACGCCGCGCAGGTCGACCCGGCGTGCTGCTCGTCGAAGCTCGCGACGACCCGTTCCACCTCGCGGACGAACGCGGCCGGATCCTCGCCGGTGTCGAGGTCGTAGGCCGCACCGATCGGCTCGCCGCACCGGCACCGCCCGCGCAGTGCGTGGACCGAGTTCCGGCGCTGCTTGCCCCCGGAGATGAGCGAGCACCTGGCTACCTCGTCGTCACCGACGACCTGCAGCAGGATGTGGTCGGCGGTGCCCGAGATCCACAGGTTCGACATGGTGTCCACCTGGAACTCTCGACCCGCCGGGATCACGTGGCACGACGTGCGCGTCGGCACTTCGGGCGCGCGACCGTCGTCGAGGACCTCGCGCACGGTGGGGATGTTGTCGAGACCACCGGGGAAGCTCCAGACCCAGTACCCGGACAGCCGCGAGACGACGACGCCCTCGCCCGCGTGCGCCATGGGCGCCTCGATCCAGCCGATGGGCGCGGTCTGCGTCGCTGAATGGTCGGTCATGATGCGCCGCTACCAGGCCCTGCGCGCCGCAGCGACCTCCGGCGTGTCCTTCGCCGGATTCCACATGTAGCCGAGTGGATTGACGTGACCGCAGTCGCCGCAGTACTGGTGCCGCGGATCGCTGTTGTACTCCTCGACCGCCAGGCGCTCGACCTTCCAGATCGTGGAGGTCAGGCCGTCGTCGCCCGTCGCGTAGTCGCGCATGAACAGCAGCCGCCAGCAGTTCTCGCAGTACCAGGCGAAACCGTCGCGCTCACCGCTACCCGGGTTCCCCATGCAGACGAGGCTGTAGCCGTTCTGCCCTTCACCGGGATTCGGGATGTGCACGTACAGCTCGTCCATGTCGTTCACGTGCCAGTAGCCGAAGTCGTGCGGGATGTGGTGGGGATTGCCGGACGGGACCACGAAGGGCGTCAACGGAACGCGGCGGATCTCCTCCGGGCCACTCGGACCGAGCTGGTAGAAGTTGCTCAGGCGCCCCTTCTTGGCATCGACGATGGTGCCGTCGCGGGAGATGCTCCGCGAGCGCACGCCGTAGACGTTGTCCCCGTGCTCGCGGAACGTCGAGAAGTGCCGGATGACCTTGTCCTCGAAGAAGTCCCAGTCGTCGATGATGCTGTCGAGCTTCTCGTTCGTGGTGAACTGCGGGATCATGCCGGCCTGCCTTCCTGTGCGTCGTCCTCGAATGCGGCGTAGGTGGCCTCCGCCGCCGGGTGTAGCGGGATCGGGGTCGTGGCGACCGCCGTCGGCTCGAGCGGATAGGTGATCTGGCTGCGTTCGGGGGGCAGGTGGCGGTACTGCGCCTCGATCACGGAACGGGTCGCCACCAGGCACCACGCGATCATCGACGCGATGTCGTCGGGCAGATCCGGCCGGCACAGGAGCGGGAAGTCGGCGAACTCCAGCGCCGTGAGGGCGTGGGTGAGGGCGGGTAGGTAACCGGCCGGCACGGTGGCGGTGGGCCAGCGCCAGCCGGCGAACTCCTCGACCACCGCGGGATCGACGTCGAGGTAGGTCACGTCCCGCCGCTCGGTGATGCGCTGCCAGTTCGGCAGCATGATCGCCTCGTGGATCAGGACGTTGGCCGCGCCGTCGCGGAGCGCGTCGATCGACGGGTGCGGGCGCTCCGCGTACAGGAAGGTGCCGCCCGCCGCGGACAGCCGCTCCGGGGTCACGCCCAGGGCACCCAGCTGATGGTGGGCGGCCCGGCCGATCAGGCTGACGCCGTCGTCCGGGCTGGTCGCGATGCGCAGCGCGGGCATCAGCTCGACGAGATCACTCATCCGCGACACACCCAGGGCGGCATCCACGCAGGTGACCAGCCGGTCCCGCTGCGGCACCGTGCCGAGTGCACGGAGCTGGTCCACGCCGGGGACGTCGGCCAGCGGCCCCACGCCCGCGACCAGCCCGGCGAGCGCCGCGGAGGGGGTCATGACGGCAACGTCCACCTCGCGCGCGAGGACGGCGTGCACCGCGTCGACGCCGCCGCTCCCGGACCAGATCGCGAACCGGGACCCGGGCCGGGAACGGGCCCGGATCTCCTGGCAGAGCCACCCGCAGACGCGGTGGAAGTTCGCCAGGCCCCAGTCGCCCTGCAGGTGCAGCGTGATCTGCCGGTCGATGAAGGGCTGGTCCCTGCTGGCCTGATCGGGGCCGGCGCGGGAGGGCGCTGGTCGGTCGGGGGCGAGCGACATCGGTGACCTCGCGTGGAGTCGGAAGCATGCGCAGAACTCGGTTCTGCGTTGCGGAAGCGTCGACCGCGCTGCGGCGCAGCGGAACCCCGGTCGTCATTCAATGGACGACGGTCTCCGCGTTCGCGGACGCCGGCCGAAGCCGCGCTCCTTCTGTTCATTCAATGAGCTCGACGGTTCCGCCTACGCCCGGACGGTCGAACAATCGCCGGCATGGTCGCTACGTCAGTCGACGCCCTGCGCGTCGCCATCGTCGGTGGCGGCATCGGCGGCCTCGCCGCGGCTGCCTTCCTGCACCGCGCTGGCCTGCCCAGCACCGTCTACGAGCAGGCCACGCAGCTCACGGAGGTCGGCGCGGGGCTCGTACTCGCCCCCAACGCCGCACGGCTGCTGCGCAGGCTGGGCGCGCTGGACCGGCTCCACGGGCACGCCGTTCCGCTGGACGTCGGGTGGGAGTTCCGCCGCTGGGACGACGGGCGCGTGCTCTCCGCCGAGAACCTGGCCGACGCGTGCGAGCGGCTCTACGGCGAGCGCACCTACACGGTCCACCGCGCCCACCTCGTCGACGCGATCGCCGCTCGCGTGCCTTCGGGCGCGCTCCGCCTGGGCAAGCGCTGCACCTCCTGCACGGTCGAGGGCGGCACCGCGCTGCTGACCTTCGCCGACGGCACGTCCGCCGAGGCCGACGTCGTGATCGGCGCCGACGGCGTGCACTCGACGTTCCGCGGCGCGATCACCGCGCCGGCCCCGCCGACCTACTCGGGGATCTGCGCGTACCGCGCGCTCGTGCCGGCCGACCGAGCCCCCGAGTTCGCCCGCCGCCGCGCCCAGACGCTGTGGCTCGGGCCCGATCACCACCTCGTGCACTACCCCGTCTCCGGCGGAGAATTGATCAACCTCGTAGCGTTCGCCCCGGCGGGGGACTACACGACCGAGTCCTGGAGCGCCACGGCCACGGTGGAGGAGTTCCTCGCCGAGTTCACCGGATTCGACCCCCGCCTGCGGGAACTGATCCGCGGCGCCGGCACTCCCGGCCGGTGGGCACTGCTCGACCGTGCGCCGCTGCAGCGCTGGAGCCAGGGCCCCGTCACCCTGCTCGGCGACGCCGCGCACCCCATGTTCCCCTTCTTCGCCCAGGGTGCGGCCCAGTCCATCGAGGACGCAGCCGTCCTGGCCCGCTGCCTCGTCGACGACGTCGACGCCCCCGAGCGCGCCCTGCGCCGCTACGAGTCGCTGCGCATCGATCGCACCACCCGGCTCCAGGACGTCAGCCACGCCCGCGCGCACCTCAACCACCTGCCCGACGGGCCCGAACAGCGCGCCCGCGACGCGGCACTCGCCGATGCGGACCCGCTGGCCGCCAACGGCTGGATCTACGGCCACGACGCCGAGGCGGAAGCGGCCGCGACCCCGGTCTGACGCCGTCCGACCCCGCCCGATCAAGGAGGAACCGATGGACGTCGATCAGACGAGGATCAGGCAGGTCGTCGAGAACTGGGCGCTGTGGCGCGACGCCGGCGACTGGGACCGGTTCGCCACCACCTGGCACCCGGACGGGTGGATGAGCGCCACGTGGTTCCAGGGCCCCGCCGCCGACTTCGTCGCCGCCAGCAGGAAGGGCTTCGAGAACGGCGTCAGCATCCTGCACTTCCTGGGCGGGCACACGTCCGACGTCGTGGGAGAGCGGGCGATCGCCCAGACCAAGATGACGATCAACCAGCGCGCCGAGGTCGACGGCGTGCAGGTGGACGTCGTGTGCACCGGCCGCTTCTACGACTTCCTGGCCCGCGACGACACCGCGTGGACGATCGTCCGTCGGCAACCCGTCTACGAGAAGGACCGGCTCGACGTCGTCGATCCCGGCGCCGCGCTCGAGCTCGATCCCGACCTGCTCGCCCGGTTCCCGGACGGGTACCGCCACCTCGGCTACCTGCAGACGAAGGCCGGGTTCACGGTGAAACCCGGCCTGCCCGGTCTGGTCGGGGAAGCGGTCGAACGGCTCTACCGGGAGGGCGCGGCCTGGCTCGCGGGTTCCGAGCGGCCGGGGACACCGGGGTGATGTCCCCGGCTCGGAGAGCCGCCGGGGATCAGTGGCCGGTCATGCGTTCGAGGTGTTCCGGGTAGCGGGCTCCCTGGACCTCGATCGCGGACGCAGCCTCCTCGATCTCGGCGAGGTCCGCCGCGTCGAGCTCGACGTCGGCCGCGCCCAGATTCTCCTCGAGCCGGCCGAGCCGCTTGGTGCCCGGGATCGGGACGATCCACGGCCGCCGCGCCAGCAACCAGGCCAACGCGACCTGCCCGGACGTGGCGCCCTTGCGGGCGGCGACGGTGCCCAGCAGCGCCACCAGCGCCTGGTTGGCCTGGCGCGCCTCGGCGTCGAACCGCGGGATCGTGGTGCGGATGTCCGAGCTGTCGAAGGCCGTGTTCGGGTCGATCGTCCCGGTGAGGAAACCCTTGCCGAGCGGGCTGTAGGGCACGAACCCGATGCCGAGCTCCTCGCAGGTGGGCAGCACCTGGTCCTCGGGACGCCGCCACCAGAGCGAGTACTCGCTCTGCACGGCGGTGACGGGCTGGACGGCGTGCGCGCGCCGGATGGTGGCCGCGGCCGCCTCGGACATGCCGAAGTGCCTGACCTTTCCCTGCGCGATGAGCTCGCCGACCGCGCCAGCGACGTCCTCGATCGGCACCTCCGGGTTGACCCGGTGCTGGTAGAAGAGGTCGATCGTGTCGATCTGCAGCCGCCGCATCGACTGCTCCGCCACCTGTTTGATGTGCTCGGGACGGCTGGACAGGCCGATCTGGCGCCCTTGGTCGTCGAACGCGTACGCGAACTTCGTCGCGATCACGACCTCACCGCGGAACGGCGCGAGGGCCTCCCCGACGAGCTCCTCGTTGACGAACGGTCCGTAGGCCTCGGCAGTGTCGAAGAAGGTCACGCCGCGTTCGACGGCCGCCCGGATCAGCGCGATCGCCTCGGGCCGCTCCGGCACCGGGCCGTAGCTCTGGCTCAGGCCCATGCACCCGTAGCCGATCTCCGAGACGGTCAGGTCGCGTCCGAGCGTGCGGGTCCTCATCAGTTGTCGCCTCCGGTGCGGAAGATGCGCTTGGCAACGGCCATCGCGGACATCGCCTTCGGCCAGCCTGCGTAGAACGCCAGGTGGGTGATGGCTTCGATCAGCTCCTCCTCGGTGGCGCCGTTGTCCCTGGCGAAGCCGAGGTGGAACTCCAACTGCTCAGGGTTCCCGCCCGTCACCAGCGCCGCGACCGTCACAAGGCTGCGCTCCTTCGGCGAGAGCTCGGTTCGCTCCCAGACCTTGCCGAACAGCACGTCGTCGGTGAAGCCGACGAGGGCCGGGGCGAAGTCCCCGAAGTTCTTCTGGGCGCCGGACGGCTCGGCATCGCGTCGCACGTCGGTTGGCATGGTCTCGGTCCTTCCTGTCGTCGCGGATCTGCGCCTCACAATGCAACCCCGCTCCCGGTGTCCGTGGGAGGTCGAAGCTGTGGGGGTTCCAGCTCCACCCCCCTCCGCGCACTCAGTGGACGTACCGTGATCGCCGTGGACAACCGGGCCGAGATCCGCGAGTTCCTGACCAGCCGGCGCGCCAAGGTCATGCCGGAGCAGGTCGGGCTGCCGGCGGGCGGCGGCAAGCGCCGCGTCCCCGGCCTGCGCCGGGAAGAGGTCGCCGTGCTCGCCGGCGTCAGCACAGACTGGTACATCAAGCTGGAGAAGGGCCACATCAACGGCGTCTCCGCCGATGTGCTCGACGCGGTCGCCCGCGCGCTGCAGCTCGACGAAGCCGAGCGCGCCCACCTCTTCGACCTCGCCAGAGCCGCCCGGCCCGACCGCACCCCGTCCCGGCGCGGCCGAGCACGCGTACGGCCGGGCGTGCAGCGCATCCTCGACTCGATGGTCACCACGCCCGCGTTCGTCCGCAACGGACGGCTGGACCTGCTCGCGATCAACGCGCTCGGCCGGGCCCTCTTCTCTCCTGCGTTCGAGGACCCGATCCGGCCCGCGAACCTCGCCCGCTTCAACTTCCTCGACCCGGCAGCACACGACTTCTACCCCGACTGGAACAACTCCGCCAACACCACCGTCGCCCTGCTGCGGACCGAAGCCGGCCGCGACCCCCACAACAAGGAGCTCGCCGACCTCGTCGGCGAGCTCGCCACCCGCAGCGACACGTTCCGTGTCCGGTGGGCCGCCCATGACGTGCGCCTGCACCGCAGCGGCGTCAAGCACTTCCACCACCCGGCGATCGGTTCCGTCGAGCTCGCCTTCGAGGCCCTGGACCTCCCCGCCGACCACGGGCTCACCCTCACCGCCTACAGCGCAGAGCCCGGCTCCCCGTCGGAGGACGCGCTCAGGCTCCTGGCCAGCTGGGCCGCCACCACAGCACACGCAGGCTCCGAAACCCCTGACCACACACCGACCGGCCAGGACAAGTAGCACGTCGTCAGGCAGCCTGGTCGTTCGGCACGCGCTCAGCGCGGCTGCTCCTGCTCCTCGATGTCGCCCATGGCCATCAGCCGCTCGAGCAGCCCCCGCAGCGCGGGCAACGCCGCCGCCAGGCGTTCTCTGTCCTCGGCCGGGATCTCCGCCAACGCGCTGGACAGCACGGTGCCGCGCCGTCTGTTGAAAGTCTCGAACAGCTCGACGCGCGCGTGCGGTCGGCGCGAGCACGACCGAGCGGCCATCGAGCGCGGACGACCGGCGGTCGACCAGTCCTTCCTCACCCAACTCCTTGACGAGGTTGCTTACCGTCGATCGCGCCAGGCGCAGCTCGGCCGCGACCTCGGCCGGTGTCAACGGCCCGGCCATCACGAGCACCCGCAACAGCGCCACCTGCGCCTCGGGCAGCGCGGGCAGTCCCTCGACCGCCCGGGTGGCCCGGACAAGAGCCCGGCGCAGCGGCCGAAGCACCTGCACCAGCTCGTCCTCCAGTTCCCTGGGCGCCCCGTCCATCTCCTGAGCCTCCTCTCATGCGCAAGGTGGGCCGCGCGTGGCATCATAGTTTTGTGGCAAAACTACCTAGTGTGGACGCGAGGCCCGATCACCCGATTCTGCGCGGCTCATCGCTCGTGCAGCGCACCCCCTACCCACAGCGGGCCCGCCGGCTCCGCGTCCGTGGCATCGATGACCTCTCCACCACCATGCGACGGATCACGCTCACCGGCCCGGACCTGGAACCCGAGTTCCCGTTCCGACCGCTCGCCGCGGCCGACCACGTCAAACTGGCGTTCTCCGACCCCCGCACGGGCGACCTCGTCCTCCCCCAAGGCGGCGGACGCGGCCTGCAATCGCAGGACGGCCGAACCCCGATCCTGCGCGACTACACGATCCGACTCGTCGATCACGATGCCCACGAGCTCTCGATCGACTTCGTCCTGCACTCGCACGGCCCCGCCGGACAGTGGGCCACGAAAGCCGCCATCGGCGACGAGATCGCGGTCCTCGGACCACGCGGCACACAGGTCTACCCCGGCACGTGCGCGAACTACCTCCTGGTCGGCGACGAGACAGCGATGCCCGCGATCGAACGCTTCCTGGAGGACCTGCCGGCGGACGCCACGGTGACGACAGTCCTGTTCGCTTCCGGGGAAAGCCACCGAGAACTCGGCGGCGGGCGCGGCGAGATCCACTGGCTGTCGGAACCGAACCCGGCCGACGCCGTGCTCGATGCAATCAGCCGGCTCGAGATCGACCCGGGGACGTTTGCGTGGGGCGCGGGCGAAGCCGGCGTCATGCGCGCCGTGCGCACGCACCTCCGCAACGAACGAACGATGGACGCCGACCACGTCGTCATCAAGGGCTACTGGCGCACCGGCGTAGCCGGTGCCCTCCCGCCCGAACAGGACTGACGGGCAGGCGACGCGGGTACACGGCAGGCTCGCGTCGCCGGCCCGCTCGGACGGCGCATTCGCGGGTGCCGTCAGAGCAGCTTGTCCAGGGTGATGGGCAGGTCGCGCACCCGGCGACCGGTGGCGTTGTACACCGCGTTCGCGATCGCCGCCGCCGAGCCCACGGTGCCGATCTCGCCGACGCCACGGACGCCGACCGGGTTGAAGTTGGTGTCCGGGTACTGCACGAAGCGCACGTCGATCGGCGGCACGTCGGAGTTGACGGGCAGCAGGTAGTCGGCGAGGTTCGCGCTCGCGAACCGGCCGGTTGCCGGCTCCAGCAGGGTGGCCTCGAGCAGCGCATGACCGATGCCGAAGATGACCCCGCCGATGATCTGGCTGCGCGCCGTCTTCGGATTCACGATCAGTCCTGCGTCCACTGCGGTGGTGAACCGGGACAGCCGCGGCTCGCCTGTGAAGCGGTTGACCCGCACCTCGCAGAAGTGGGCGCCGAACGAGTAGAACCCGAACGGCTCGGGCGCTTCATCCCGGCCGCCGAAGCCGCCTGCGGCACCCTCGGTGGCTTCCACGGCCGGGGTGCCGGTTGCCGCCAGGAGATCCCCGAAGCCCACCGAGCGGTCGCCTGCGACGACGGCACCGTCGGCGTAGCGCACGTCCTGCGGGTTCATGCCGTGGAAAGGGGATCTCAGGTTCTCGACCGCCAGCTGGATCAGCGCGCGCGTGGCGGACGCGGCCGCGGCCCGCAGCTCCGGTGCGACGCCCGCGGTGGTCGCGGAGCCGAAGGCCCCGGTGTTGTTCGGCAGCGACGAGTCGCCGAGCTCCGGTGTGATCCGTTCCATCGGGATGCCCAGTGCGTCCGCACCGAGCATCGTGAGGACGGTCCACAAGCCCGTGCCCAGGTCCGCGCCGGCGGTGGAGACGGTCGCGGTGCCGTCGGCCTGCAGCCGCACCCGCACCGCGGTGGGGAACCGCTGCGCCGGGTAGAGCGCGGTGGCCATGCCCGTGCCGACCAGCCAATCCCCGTCGGTGACCGCGCCGGGGACCGGGTTGCGGCGCGACCATCCGAACGCCTCCGCGCCGACCTGGTAGCACTCGTCGAGGTGCTTGCTGGACCATGGTTTGCCGTCGCCGGGCATGGCGGTGGCGTAGTTCTTCATCCGCAGCTCGACCGGGTCCATGTTCAGCTTGACCGCGAGCTCGTCCATGGCGCTCTCGATCGCGAACGCACCCGGCTCCTCGTTCGGTGCCCGCATGGTCGTGTTCGGCGGCACGTCGAGCGTGACGTCCTTCTGCCCGACGTGGATGTTCTCCGACCGGTACAGGACCCACGTGGTGGTAGCGGGTCCGGACGGAACCGCCCCACCCGACGCGGACCGGGTGGAGTACGCGTCGTGCTTCACCGCGGTGAGCACGCCGTCCCGGGTGGCGCCGAGCGCCACGGTCTGGGACACCGCAGAACGGTGCCCGGTGACGGTGAATGTCTGCTCCCGGGTGAGCACGGTGCTCACGGGCCGGTCGAGGTCTCGAGCGGCGGCGACCGTGAGCAGCGTGTGCGTCCAGGTCGGCGCCTTGTTGCCGAAAGCGCCGCCCACGTACGGGTTGATCAGGTGCACCGCGGCCGGATCCACCCCCACGGCCTGCGCGATGGACCGGGCATGCGAGGTCGGCGACTGGGTTCCGCTGTAGACCGTCACCCGGCCGTCCTTCCACACCGCCACCGTGGAGTGCGGCTCCATCGCGTTGTGGTTCTTGATCGGCTGGGTGTAGCCGGCGGACACGGTGACCTCGGCGGCCGCCAGCGCGGTGTCGATCGAGTCGACCCCGGGGGCGAGCAGCTCGGCGACGGGTGGTCCACCGAAACCGGCTTCCGGGACCGTCGCCCCCGGGAAGCCGTCCTCGAACGAGGCCACGGGCGGCCGCGCATCGTAGGTCGTCCGGACCAGCGCTGCCGCGTCGCGCGCCTGCTCGAACGTCTCCGCCACCACGAGCCCGATGATCTGCCCGTGATGGCGCACCTCGGTGTCCTGCAACGGCATCCAGTTCTGGGCGGCACGGCCGTTGGCGGCGCCGGCCAGCGTCAGCGGGCGGAACGGCGAGTAGACGGCCAGCACGCCCGGGGAGCGCTCGGCCTCGGCAGTGTCCATCGACCGGATGCTCCCCCGGCCCACCGTGCTGAGCACCAGATACCCGTGGGTCAGCCGGTCCACGTGGTTGTCAGAGGCATACAGGGCGCCACCGATGACCTTGAGGCGGCCGTCGACGCGGTTGACCGGTGTGCCGATCGGCGATTGCTGCACCATCCCTCAACCCCCCAGGCTCATGACGGCGCGGACGATGGTCCGTTGCACCAGAGTCACCTTGAATCCGTTGTGCGCCAACGGGCGGGCGTCTGCCACCGCGCGTGCCGCCGCCGCCTCGACCACGTCCTGGCGCAGCGGCTGGTTGCGCAGCGCGTCCTCGACCGCGGTCAGCCGCCACGGCCGGGCACCCACCCCACCCACTGCCAGCCGCACGTCGCGGATCGTCGACCCCTGCAGGTCCACCGCGACCGCCGCCGATGCCAGTGCGAACTCGTACGACGCCCGGTCCCGGACCTTGATGTAGGTCGAACGGCGAGCCCAGTCGAGCCGAGGCACCGCCACCCCGGTGATCAGTTCACCCGGCCGCAGGTCGAACTCGATGTGCGGGGTGTCGCCGGGCAACCGGTAGAGGTCGGCAACCGGCACGCTGCGCGTGTTCGACCGGTCCTGCAGCTCGACCGCGGCACCCAGCGCCACCAGTGCCACGGCCAGGTCGCTGGGGTGGGTGGACACGCAGGAGTCGCTGGTGCCGAGGATGGCATGCATCCGGTTCTCGCCGTGCAGGGCCGAGCAGCCGGTGCCGGGTTCGCGCTTGTTGCACGGTGTGGCGGTGTCCCGGTAGTAGCCGCACCGGCTGCGCTGCAGCAGGTTGCCGCCGATGCTCGCCATGTTGCGCA
Organism: uncultured Actinomycetota bacterium; assembly: GCA_963727745.1. Taxonomy (GTDB): domain Bacteria; phylum Actinomycetota; class Actinomycetes; order Mycobacteriales; family Pseudonocardiaceae; genus Pseudonocardia. The sequence goes on along the minus strand of CAVSHL010000005.1, from coordinate 136,149 downwards.
GCTGTGGCGAGGCACTCGCCTGCAGCGCCTGGACCAGCATCGGGTATCCGGCGGCCACCGTCGGATGGGCGGCCACGTCGCTCATCCGCTCCAGGGCCCCGATGTGCAACCCCTGCGGGTCGTCCCGCACACCGCGCATGGGCAGGTTGTTGATGTCCACGACGTGCTGGGGAGTCAGCACCTCGAGCTTCATCAGATCCACGAGGGTGGTGCCGCCGGCCAGGTAGGCCGATCCGTCCGTGGATCGACCCAGCGCGTCGTCCACGGTGCGCGCGACGGCGAAGTCGTACGGGCGCATCAGGCCGCCCCGCGAGCCGTCTTGATCGCCTCGACGATGTTCTCGTACGCCCCGCAGCGGCAGATGTTGCCGCACATGGCCTCGCGGATCTCCGCGTCGGAGGTGGCCTGACCCTCGGCGACCACGACCACCGCCGACATGATCTGGCCCGACGTGCAGAACCCGCACTGAAACGCGTCGTGGTCGATGAATGCCTGTTGCACCGGGTGCAGCCCGTTCGCGGGCGCGATTCCGTCGATGGTGGTCACCGGCCGACCGTCGACCGAACCGGCCAGGGTCAGGCAGGCCAGCACCCGCCGCCCGTCCACGTGGACGGTGCACGCGCCGCACTGGCCGCGGTCGCACCCCTTCTTCGTACCGGTGAGCTGCAACCGATCACGCAGCGCGTCGAGGAGGGTCACCCGCGGGTCGACCTGCAGCTGTTCGGCGCGCTCGTTCACGCGCAACGTGATGTCGATCAGATGCTCGCCCAGCGGGCCGGTGTCCTCGGGGACGGAGCAGGCCGCGGCAGCGGTCAGCGTCGCCGGCCCGCCGACGGCGATCCCGATGACGACGACCGTGGTCCGGGTCAGGAAGTCCCGGCGGGATACCCCGTCGGCGTGACCTCGATCGGCCGCCGAGCCCGGCGAAGGTTCCGGTGCCTCCATCGCGCCTCCAGGTGTTACTAGGTGTGTGGCACATGGAACAATATCAAGTGTTTGATATGCGTAAAGGTCTTTATCGTCACTGTCGGCCCGCAGGGACGGGTTCGCAGAGCGAGCAGACACAGCCGGCGCGCGGAGCGTCGGGTAGCGGCACGCACCGGCTCGCGTCGCGTCGCGGTCGGCCCGCGGCCTGCTGTCGGAACCATGCGAACCGGCGGCCGGGTGCGCGTGACAGAACGTCTGGCCGGGTCGTCGTCAGCCGGTCGGTAGCCGGCCGTAACGCGCGGCGAGCGATGGGCGGTTACCGCCGGTCAGCAAGGCCGTTTCGGCCCCCTGCAAGGCCTCGAGAGCGGCGGAGTCCTCGAGGCCGGGGATGCACACCGTCTCACCCAGTTCCAGGCCGGCGAGGCTGGCCGCAGCGACGTCTTCCGCGGACATGGCGGACTGCAGCCGACGGCTCATGCCGGCATGGAAGTTCGTGGCAACCGAGCCCGGGCACACCACCTGAGTTCGGATGGCGGTTCCTGCGAGCTCACCGCCGAGCGTCCGGGTGAACGCAACGGTGGCGGCCTTCGCCGCCGCGTACAGGGTGCGGCCCCCCGCCCGCGGGTTGGCCAGCCCCGCGCTGAAGGCCAGCAGCGAAGCAACGGTGACGATGGCGCCTTCGCCTGCCGCCAGCATGCCGGGGAGGGCGGCGCGGACCAACTGGACGGGGGCCACGGCATTGAGGGTGAGCAACCGGGCGACCTCGGCCGGATCGACGTCGACGAACGGGGCGTAGCCGCCGACGCCGGCACTGCTGATCAGGAGCCGGACGTCCCCGGCGGCCTGGCGGTCGGTCACCGCGGCGATGCCGTCATGCGTGCCGAGGTCGGCAGGTAGCACCTGGACGGAGGCGCCGGCCTCGCGCAGGTCGGTGGCCACATCGCCCAGCCGGTCGGCCCCCCGGGCCACCAGGACGAAGTCGTGGTCGGCCGCGAGACGCCGGGCATACGCGGCGCCGATACCGGAGGAGGCACCGGTGATCAGGGCAAGGTCGCGAGGCATGCACTCATCTTCACAAGCTCTTGCTAGATGTCAAGAACTTGATACGGACGTGGACTAGACACGGTACCTCCGCCGACGTCGCCATGCCTGTCAGTCGCGAGGAAGGAGTTCGGTGAACGTGAAGTCGAGCATCCCTGCCCGTGCCATCGGCAGGGTGTGCATCACGGCGCGCGCCGCATTCAGGTCGGGAACGTCGAGGACGAGAAACGCCTGGCTGCGGTCCGCGCCGATGAAGTTGCATTCTGCCGTACCGTCGGCCAGGAGTTCGCGGACGCGTTCGAGCTCCGCGGGCAGCAAGGGCGCCGAATCGGCGTCAGAGTGAACATCGGCCTGGACGAGAAACCTCATCGCGTGCCAGCCTTCGTATGTGGAGCCGGAACCCGGTGAACCGCGGGTAGGTGGATTCCAGGAAGTCGTTCATCACGGCCGGGGTGTCGCGCTCGGGATCGACGGTGCCGCACATCAGCACGACCGAGCAGGCGATGATCCTCGTCGAGGACCGGACCATCGGGTCGACCACGGTTCGGCAGCTGCAGCCACGGGGCGACGGGCCGCGGCTGGCTGCGTGATCACGGGTTGATCACCGTCATCCACATGGGTTCCTCCCGCCGCAGGATGGCTTCGGCGGCCTGCACCGTTTCGGTCAGCGGGTACCGGTGTGTGATCAGCTCGTCGACATCGAGGGCGCCGCTGGCGAGCATGCGCAGGATCTGCGTGGCGTCGCTCCGGCTGATCCCCCGCGTCCCGACGAACCGCCAGCAGTTGGTCATCATGAGGAGCGGCGGAATGGCGATGGGCACGAGGTTGCCGCCCATGTGCACGAGCGTGCCGCCCTGCGCCGTCGCCATCATCGCCTGGCTCACGCCCTCCGCGTGGTCGGTCAGGTAGTCGATGACGCCGTCGATGCCCTCGGGGGCCATCTCGCGCAGCCGCTTCGTCAGACCCCCGGTCTGCACCCAGTCCTCGGGAAGGTCGCTGAACGACAACGTATCGACCGGCACGCTGCCGGCCAGCTGCGCGGCGGCCTCGAGCCGCTCCGCATTCCGGCCGACGAGGATCATCCGGCCCACACCGAGGTGCTCGGCGAGCTTGACCGTCGCGGTGCCCATCGTCCCGGTCGCGGCCGTCACGACGATGGTCGACCCGAACTCCAGGTTCGCGCACTTCACGGTGCGCAGGGCGTTGGCGAGGTCGTGCACCTTCGCCGCGACGTCGAAGCTCACCGAATCCGGCAGTTTGTCGACGAGCCAGTGCGGAACCCGGACATATTCGGCGAGACCGCCGTCGTGGTACTCGTCGTACAGCGGCATCGGCGCGGTGCCGAAGGCGGCGTGGCCCGAGATGGCGTACTTGGAGCACATCATGTCGCGGTCGGCCCGACAGTGCCGACATTCGCCGCAGGTGAGTATTCCGTGCACCCGGACCCGATCGCCGATCTCGATCCCGGTGACCTCGGCACCGACGGCGGCGATCGTGCCCGCCGACTCGTGGCCGAGAGTGGTCGGAAGGTTCTTGAACATCCCGGCCAGCAGCAGACGGACGTTTCCCGCCACCAGCCCGGCGGACGCGACCTTGATGAGCACATCGCGGGGACCCGGCTCGGGCACCGGGATCTCCTCGAGCACCAGAGGCGCATCACTGCCGTGGGCGCGAACTGCGAGCATGGTGGTCACGAGGAAACTCCCGCGGTGAGGACGTCGAGCAGCCCTGCGGTGAAGGGATCTGCGGTACGGGTCGTCTCCGCGATCTGCGAGACCGTGCTGCGCGTGCGGATGCTGATGTATTCGGTGGACTGGTCGCCGACACCGGCGTGCGAGACACCGAGCGGGATGTGCACGAAATCTCCCGGCTCCAGCTCGACGATGCCGCGCTGCGTGAGCAGGGTGCGCCGACCACTGATCTGGTACTGGACTTCGTCGGCGTCCAGCGTCCGCCGGTAGCGCCGCCCGCGGTTGGTCTCCGTTCGCACATGGCCGAGCTGCACCTGGTCGGTGGCGAACAACCACGTGACGCCCGGCCGGTCCTCCGGGCGCAGCACCGGCATCCGCTGAGGATCCGTCAGAGCGTGCTCGAGCAACTCCCGCTCGTCGATCGGGAAGACGCTGACGTCCTGCGGGGTTAGACGCAGACTGCTGACCAGTTCGTTGACCGGAGCGGGCTCCCAGCCGGGAAACGGAGGGAACAGCGGCTGCGACTCACGGTGGCCCGGGATCAGTTCCGCCACCGGCGCCTGGACGTAGAACAGCAGATGGATGTCGCCGACGCAGTAGTTGTCGTGCGCCACCCCCCGCGGGATGCGCGAAAACTCACCGGTCTCGAACTCGATCGAACCCAGGTCGGTCATGAGCGTGCGTTGACCGGCCACCTGGTAGGAGATCTCGTCCACATCGGAATTGCGGTGGTAGAACGGCTGCCGACCGTTCAGGGTCTGCCACTCCACCATGACGTCGTCGTTCTGGTAGACGGCGCGTGGCGGCGCGTACGCCACCGCGCTGTACTCAGCCGGGAAATGCACGACGTCGAGCGGCTGTTGGTCGCTCCACAGCTTCACCGGAATGTTGGGCGGATGCGGCGGCGACAGCAGCAGCTCCTCATCACGGACAAGACTGCGCAGTGGGGCCTCGGACCCCATCACGAAAATGTCCTCGACTACCCTCAAGACAACCTCCTCCTAGTTGTTGAGTGATCTCAGCGCCGGCTCACCTTTTACGCCCCCAGAACATCTCGATACCGCGCCATTCAAGGAGTTGGGGGTTGCTGACGAGATCTCCGAAGGCCTGGCGGATCTCCGCACCGGAGTAGTAGGGCACATTTTCCGGACCCACACTTCCGAACATCTTGTCGAACCACTGCCGGAAGTGGACGTCGGAATTGACCCGGGCCATGAAGTAGGCGCCCGCCAGGACCGACTCCGCCAGAACGATTCGGCGGCCCGGTTTCATCACCCGCAGCAGGTCGCGGGCGGCCTCTTCCCAGTCGTCGCAGTGCTGGGTCGCCTGGAGAACAGCCACGCAGTCATAGGACTCGTCTTCCGCAGAATCCGCGTAGGGCCACCGCCAGCAGCCGATCTGACCATTTCGACCGGCCACCTTGTTCATGATCGATCTGCGGCCGTCCCGGATGATCTCGAACGAGTCGATCGCTCCTTCCGGGCCGACGATCTCCTGCATGTCCTCGACCCACCTGGCAGGTGCGACGCCTTCGCCGATGAGCAGCACCCGGTCCCCCGGCCGCAGCTCGAGCAGGCCGTAGACGATCTCGGAGATCGGCCTGGCCAGCTCGGTCCAGATGTAGGGCAGCCCGCCCGCCACCGCGACCGCTTGCTCCCACATCGTCCGCTTCGCGGGATCCCGCACGTCCGCACCGAACAGCTCGTCGTCCCATGGCTGGATGTAGCTCCAGGGATTGCCGCCACCGAACGTTTCCGAACCCTTGCTACTCATCAATGAGCTCCATCTCTGCACTGATCGATCTGGTTGGGGCGCTGCCATCGCCCTCGCCTCGGCACAACGGCATGCCGTGGCGTGCGCCCGCGCGCAATGAGTGCCGTTCCAGCGCATTCACTGCCGTCGCATGCCGCCGCCACGACTCTCTTGAACCTGAGTCAATTCAACGTACCGCGTCTGTCAACGGTCCAGTTGAGACGGTTCGATCACCTTCCGCGAGCGCAGCCCTGCGTGACATTGCTCGTCGAGTGCACAGCACGTGCTGGCCATCGCCGACGACGGCTCGGATCGGCCGCTCGTCCCTTGGCAAGAGGTCAAGAGAGAAGCGAGCCCCGCCACCCGGGAGCGTGACGGCGCGCGCGGGCCCATCCCGTCGAGCCGCCGCCGGATTCCGTACCGCCGAATCCCGGCTTCGACCGCTCAGCACTCGCGCAGACCCCACCTAGCCTGGCGTCGCACCAACGATCTTCGACGGAGAAGCCGTGACCAAGACGCACGGTCGAGGGAGGACCCCATGTTTACTCGATCGTGGTCGACCTCGGAGCGCCGACACGAGGTCGACGTGGACCGTGACGTCGCGGTGGCCATGTCGGACGGCGTGATGCTGAACGGCGACGTCTACCGACCGCGGGAAGCCGGACGGTATCCGGTGATCCTCGGCATCAGTCCGTACAACAAGCACCTGCAGTCGGCTCCGATGCGGCCGATCGGGTTCACGCCGCAACGCGGATACATGGAGTCGGGCGACCCCAACTACTTCGTGCGTCGGGGCTACGTGCACGTGTTCTTCAACGTCAGGGGAACGGGCTACTCGGAGGGCTACTTCCAGTACAACAACCCGAAGGAGATCGACGACGTCGCCGAGCTCATCGCCTGGCTGGCCCGCCAGCCCTGGAGCGACGGGAACGTCGGGATGTTCGGCGTCTCGTACTTCGCCAAGCTCGCTAAGGCGGTCGCGACCCGGGACGTACCCGACCTGAAGGCGATCTTCGCGCCGTTCTCGGCCAATGACTGGTACCGCGACGTCTGGTACCACGGCGGGATCCTCACGGCCCGCTTCATCAGCCACTGGCGATACAGCGCACATCGGCTTCGCTACCGCAGCCTGCTCCGGGAGCAGATCGGCGCGGAAGCGTTCGAGAAGGCGCTGCAGGCCGCCCGTGAAGACGACGAGCTGATGGCCGTGCCGACGCTGCGCGAGGCGTTGCTGAACCCCGAGCCCGACCCCAACGCGCTGCTCGTCGACATCCTGTTGCAGCCTCTCGACGGGCCTTGGTGGCACGAGCGCAACGTCGACGGCGAGCCCGGGACCGTACCGGCGTACCTCGGCGCGTGCTGGGCCAACTACGCGGTGCACCTCCCGGGCGTGTTCGGCGCATGGTCGGCGTGGCGGGGTCCCAAGAAGCTGGTCATCGGCCCCGGTGTCTACCTGGACCGGCCGCTGTACCAGTACCAGGCGGAGGCAGTGCGGTGGTTCGACCATTGGCTCAAGGGCATCGACACCGGGATCATGGACGAGCCTCCGGTGCGCTGCTTCGTCCCACCGACCGGCGAGTGGCGCGCCCTCGAGGACTGGCCACCACCCGATGCGCGGTGGATGGAGTTCTACCTGCACGAGCGCGGTGTCCTCAGCGAACGTGAGCACTGGCCCAACGAGGGCGTCGACAACCTCGACGAGTCGTCCTTCGAACACGGCGAGCTGACGTACCGAACTCCGCCGATGGTGGAGCCGACGGAGCTGTTCGGACCGTCGGTGCTGACGCTGTACGTCTCCTGCACCGGCGCCGAGGCGTTCATCTTCGCGACCCTGCTCGTGGTCGATGAGGACGGGAACGAGCGGGAACTGACCCGAGGCTGGCTGCGCGCCTCGCAGCGCAGGCTCGACCCCGACGCCTCGACTCCGTGGGAGCCGGTGCTCACCCACATCGAGCGAGAACCGCTCGAGCCCGGCGAGATCTACGAGTTGACGATCCCGATCGTGGCAACGGCCTGTCTCGTACGGCAGGGCGAACGGATCGCGCTGCGCATCAAGGGCGCCGACGACGAGCCGGCGACCAACGCCCTCGAAGGCCAGGCTCGCAACCACCTGACCGTCGCGCGGCCCATCCGGGTGACCGTGCACCGCAACGCCGAGTACCCGTCCCGGATCGATCTGCCGATCACGCGAGGCAACGTCATGGGCACGTTCTTCTCCGGAGGCACGAGCGAGTTCGCCGTCCAGACCGAGAGCCACCGGTAGCAGTGCGACAACCTGAGATGGGAAGCGGGCCCGAATGACCATCAGGTCGACCACGTCACCGGCCGAGCGCGCAACCGAGCTGCTGGCCGCGATGTTCGCCGGAAGCTCCGAAGACCCCTCGTCCCTGTACGACGAAGCTCGTGAGCTCGGCGATGGCGTCCACCTGTTCACGCCGGCGAATCTCTACCTCGCCTTCCGGTACGACGATGTGCAGGCCATCGCCCGAGAGCCGGTCTTCAGCTGTGACTACTTCGACACGGGCGGCGCGTCGATCCACGACCCTGCGAACGCCGAGCACGTCCGGTTCATGGACGTCTCCCGGAGGTTGATGATATTCAGCGACCCGCCGAGGCACACCGCGTTGCGCGATCTCGTGCGCAGAGCCTTCACGCCGAAGGCAGTGGAACGGTGGCGTCCCCTCGTCGAGCAGTCGGTGGATCGCCTGCTCGACAGGTTCGCCGCCGGCGACCGGATAGACGCGGTCTCCCAGCTCAGCATCGACGTCCCGGTCGACGTGATCTGCGCGGTGCTCGGTGTCCGAGAATATGATCGAGCGCTGGTCCGGAGCGGCTCCGACGGATTCGGCCAGACCTTCGCACCCAGCGTCGTGGGCGCTGCGCGCGATGCAGCCATCACGAATGCGCTCGTCCTGATCGACAACATCGACCGGATCGTCGAGGGCAAGCGAGACCACCTGGAAGACGATCTGATCTCGATGGTGATCGAGTCGCAGGCCGAGGTCGGTGACGAAGTGGACGCCGCCGATCTGCTCGCGCAGACCGCCTTCCTCATCGCAGCCGGCAATGAAACCACTGTGAACATGTTGACCAATGGCCTCTCGCTACTGCTCAGGTATCCCGAGCAGCGCGAACTGCTGCAGCGCGATCCGGCGCTGATCGACGGCTTCGTCAACGAGGCACTGAGGTTCGAACCGCCGATCCACATGACGCCACGGCGTACGACGCAGCCGCGCATGTTCGGGAACACCACGATTCCGTCCGGCGCGATGGTGTTCCAGGTCCTCGCTGCGGCCAACCGCGATCCGCGCAAGTTCGATGATCCCGGCGAGTTTCGGATCGATCGACCCAACAACCGTCATCTGACCTTCAACCAGGGCGCGCACACGTGCGTCGGTGCGCCGCTCGCCCGGCTCGAAGGTCAGGTGTTCTTCGAACGATTCCTCGAACGCTTTCCGAATTTCGGTCCAGGAGATGGCCCGGCCAGGCGACGTGAGAATCACGTCCTGGTCCGCTCGATCGAGTCGCTGCCCATTCATGTGTAGCCGATCTTCAACTTCAGATGGAACAGGTGATCCTGCATGACCAGCTCGTTCGATGGCTCCCTCTACCGCCAGGGGGAGGGCGGCTACGAGGAGGCGCGCTGCGCTGCGGTGTGGAACGGGCTCAAGCCGGCCCGGTTCCCGGCTGTCATCGCTGTGGCCGAGGACCACGACGACGTGGTCGCCGCAGTCGAGCTGGCGCGAGAGGAGGGACTCTCGATCTCGATCCGTTCAGGCGGGCACAGCTGGAGCGCCAATCAGCTGCGGGACGGCGGTCTGCTGCTCGACCTCTCGCGGCTCACAAGCATCGAGGTGGATCCACAGGCGCGTACTGCGGTGGTCGAGCCGGGCGCCCACTCGGACGCACTGGCGGCCGCGCTGGCCGAGCACGACCTCTACTTCCCCGTCGGTCACTGTCCGAGTGTCGGCCTCGGGGGCTTCATGCTCGGCGGCGGGCTGGGATTCAACTCGAGCGCGCTCGGGCCGGCGACGTTCAGCCTGCGCGCGATCGACGTCGTCACTGCTGACGGCGAGACTCTGCACGCCACCGACCACGACCACGCCGACCTCCTGTGGGCGGCCCGCGGCAGCGGACCGGGCTTCTTCGGGGTGGTGACCCGCATGTACATCGATGTCCAGCCGAAGCCGGGAATGATGGCCGCCACCATCCAGATCCACCCGTTCGAGGCCTTCGATCGGTTGCTTCCGTGGTACCTCGAAACGGTCCATTCAGCCGAAGGGATCTCGCCGCTGCTGATCGTCGGGCCCAACCCGGCCTTCGGTCAGGACGACCCCGTGCTGACCATCACCACCTACGTGTTCGCCGACGACCTCGAACAGGCGGCCGAGCTCCTGGCTCCGCTGGAGACCGCGCCCGGCCTCGACGGCGCGATCATGCGCCAGCACGCGGTCCCGGCCTCGATCGAGGGGATCCACGCAGGGTTCGACTCGATGTACCCCGAGGGCCTGCGCTACCTGGCCGACAACGCGTGGATCCGCGACGAGGAGGTGTCCTCCCCGGCCTTGTGGCGAGAGGCCAAGACGATCGTCGAGACGCTGCCGACGGCGCGGTCCTGCATCTGGGCCATCGCGGGAATGTCGCTCGACCAGCCCACCGCCGCCAACGCCGCGTTCAGCCTGTCGTCGCAGATGTGCTTCCAGATCTACGCGGTCTACGACGACAGCGAAGACGACGAGGCCATCAAGGCCTGGCACTCGGACGCGTTCGCGCGCATCGAGCCGTACTCGGTGGGCGGCGCATACGTCAACGAAGCCGACCTCTTCAGCCGCCCGACGGCGATCCTGGCTCCGGAGAGCGCCGCGCGCGTGGAATCACTGCGCGAGAAGTACGACCCGGAGGGGCGCTTCTTCGGCTACCCCTCGCAGCTTCCACCGGCGCGGCTCTAGCGGGGGCCGTCCGGCGAGGAACGCCGCGCAGATCTCAGTGGGGCACGGGGATGCTGCCGCTCATCCCGCCGTCGACGGTCAGGATCTGCCCGGTGACGTAGGAGGAGAGGTCCGAGACCAGGAAGAGGACCGGGCCGGCGATCTCCGCGGGCAGGCCGGCCGTCCCGCGGGGGATGTCGGACCCGACCTCGGCCCACTCCTCCTCGGACATGCGGTGGTGCAGCCGCGGGGTCCGGGTGAAGCCGGGTGCGACGACGTTGGCCCGCAGGCCCTGCGGCCCGAGCTCGCGGGCGGCGTTCTCGACCATCCGGTGGAGCGCGGCCTTCGCCGCGCCGTACAGGGTCTGGTGGTGGGCGTACGAGTGCCCGGACATCGACCCGATGAAGACCATGCTGCCGCCGCCGGACTCGATGATCGCCCGGCCGCCGATCTGGAGTGCGAGGAAGGCGTGCCGCAGCACCAGGTCGAACTGGCGCTCGTAGCCCTCGTCGTCGACGTCGGCCAGCGGTCCTATCCCGGCGATTCCCACCACGTCGACGAGCGCGCGGACCGGGCCGAGCAGCCGGGCCTCGGCGAGCACACGTTCCATCTCGGCGCGCACGGTGACGTCAGCGACCGCGTCGTGCCCGCTCACCTCGGCCGCAACCTGCTTGGCGAGCTCCGCGTCGCGGTCCACGCACACGACCGTGGCGCCGGCCTGTGCGAGCGCGTGCGCGCACTGGCGCCCGATCCCCGCGCCCGCTCCGAGGACGACCGCGACCCGCCCGTCGAGTCGCAGCTGCGCGGCGAAGTCAGGCACTGCATCGATGTCGATGATCACGACGCAACTCCCAGCAGCGGGCGGACGCGACGCAGCGCGGTCTGCGCCTCGTCTGCACCGGGGTTGGTCACCGCACTGGGGTTGATCACGAGACCTCCAGGTCGCTCAGGAAACCGCACGGCGCCGGCGTTGAGCCTTCGAGGGCGTGCCGGGTTCGTCGTCGCCAGGAGTGTCTCCCGTCGGAATCAGCCCCCAGCGCCTGCGACGCGCCGATTCCGGTTCGCGGAATCGCACGTTCGCCGGCCCTCCGCCCGCCCGCACTGTCCCTAGATTCGGCCATCCGGACGGCGGAAGGAATGCACAGATGGCCGAGATCCAGCAGCGCACCGTGACCACGAACGGGATCACGATGTCCTACACCGCGTGCGGGAGCGGGCCCCTGGTCGTGTTCCTGCACGGGTTCCCCGACCTCGGGCGGACCTGGCGGCACCAGCTCGCGCCGGTGGCCGCCGCAGGCTTCACGGCGGTGGCACCGGATCTGAGGGGCTACGGCGGTACCAGCGCACCGGAGGACGCCGCCCGCTACACCCACTTCGACCTCGCCGGCGACGTCGTCGGCCTGATCGACGCCCTCGGCCACGACGACGCCGTGCTCGTCGGACACGACATGGGCGCCAACCTGGCCTGGATGATGGCGCAGACGATGCCGCACCGGGTGCGTGGAGTGGTCGCGCTGAGCGTGCCGGCCAAGCCGCGCGGCACCGCAGCACCGCTCGCGGCCGCGCCTCCCGCCTTCTACCAGAAGTGGTTCCAGCAGCCCGAACTCGCGGAGCGGGACCTGGACGCTGCCGTGGACACGTTCGTGCCCGGCATCTTCGACAGGCTCTCCGGCAAACCCGCAGCCGGCGTGCTCGAGTCGCTGGCCGTTCCCACCGGCGGCGGGTTCAGCGACCTCTTCCCGGCGCTGGACCAGCTACCGAGCTGGATCGACGAGGCGGAGATGGCCGCCTACGTCGACACCTTCCGCCGCACCGGGTTCCGCGGACCGGTCAACTGGTACCGCTGCATCGACACCAACTGGCACCTCACGGCTGCGTGGGCTCCAGTCCGTATCGAGGTCCCCGCGCTCTACATCACCGGCGAGGAGGACATCGCCTACCAGCTGAACCGTGCCGCGGTCGACGTCCTCCCGCAGCTCGTTGCCGACCTGCGCGGCACCGTCCTGCTCCCCGGCTGCGGGCACTGGACCCAGCAGGAACGGCCGGACGAGGTCAACGAGGCCCTCATCGCATTCCTGCGCGACCTCTTTCCATCCGTTGAATGAACGGACCCGGAGCTGACCACGATTCGCCGTGACAGCATTCGAAGATGCTCGACAACGTGCATGGAGGGATCACCTCCGTCGACCGAGCGCTGCGGATACTGCAGCTCCTGGACGACGTCGACGGGATGCGGGTGATGGATGTTGCCGACGAGCTCGGGGTCGCCCGCTCGACGGCACATCGGCTGCTGACGGCGCTGCTCCGCCGGGGCTTCGTCGTGCAGGACGCCGGGAAGATCTACCACCGCGGTTCGGTGCTGGGAACGTGGGACGGCAGGCCCAGCGGCGCTGCCCTGCTCACCGCGGCGGCCCGAGGGCCACTCACTGCCGTCTCGGCCCGGTTCGGGGAGACGTGCCACATCGCGGTCCTCGAGGGCAACGGGACGCGGTTCCTCGACGGTGTCGAGCCGCCTCAGCAGCCGCGACGGGTGGGCAACCGGACCGGGTTGTTGCTGCCCGCGCATTCCTCGGCTGCGGGGAAGGCACTGCTGGCCGAGCTGTCGAAAGGCGACTTCTTCGCGCTGTACCCGCGTGGTCTGCCGGGCATGAACGGGATCGCCGCACGCACGGCGCTGCAGGAGGAACTGGCCGTCGTCCGCCGGCGCGGGTACGCGACCAACCTCGACGAGGCGGTCAACGGCTTGACCGCGGCGGGCGTCGTCGTCCGGGAGACGAGCGGACGGGCGGTCGCGGCGCTCGCGATCGCCTGCCCGAGCGCGCGCTGCTCACACTCGCGGATCGAGGAGTTCGTCGCCGATCTGCGCGTCGCCGTGGAGGCGACCGAGGCGGCGATCCGGGTGTGGCAGAAGCGCCGACAGCCGCCGCCCACGTCCTTCCTGGAAGCTGCGACACGCAGCGCCTGAGCCGATCACGGCCGACCCTCCCGCCATTTCAGGACCGGGCGGACGTCGTGGCACGCCGCGACTCGACGAGTACCACCGCCGCGGCCCACGTCTCGTCGAACGCCTTCTTCGCCTCGGTGAGGAACTGCTCGTGGGGCTGGATCCAGTAGGAGTCGGGATATGCGTTGCCGTAGGTGCCGTCGTCGGAGAAGACCTCGAGCTCCCAGAAACCGGTGTAGCCGGCCTCGATCATCGTCGCGACGAACTCCACCGCCGCACCGCGGCCCCGTCCCGGATACTCGCGGTCGAAGCCGCCCCGCTCATCGAACTTGATGTCGCAGACCTGCACGCTGTTGATCCGGTCCGCGTAGCGGCGCATGCGCTCGTGGACGTCAGGCTCGCACCAGTTGTGGAAGACGTCGAGCATGATGCCGAGGTTCGGCCGGTCCACCTCGTCGAGCACGGCGATCATGTCCGGGATGGTCGAGATCACCGACCCGCGCCGCTCGGCGAGCAGCTCGACGCCGACCTGCAGGCCGTGCTCGGCCGCGGTGTCGGCGATCTGCGGCAGGGCCCTGATCACGTCCTCCACCGGACCGGCGGGTGCCTCTGCCCTGCCGGAGGTGCCCGGCGCCACGGCGATCACCTGCGGCCGGAACCGAGCCAGCCGCTCGATCGACGCGCAGATCATGTCCACCCGCTCGTGCAGGTCCGTCGGGCCCGGGTCACCGAACGGGAGCTCCAGGATCGCGTGCATGGCGGGAACCGCGCACGAGGTGCCGAGGCCCCGCTCGGCCATGGCGTCGGCGATGCGGTCGTCGATGCCGCCGTCCCGCGAGGTGAACTTGCCCTCCCACAGCCCGACACCCTGTCCACCCGTGCGGGCGACCTGCTCGATGTCGTCGATGACGCTGTTGCGCGGCGTGCAGTAGGAGTTCACCGCGTACCTGGGCGCAGCAATCACCATCGAGTCATCTCCTCAACTCCGCACCGCCGACCCCACTGACGCTAGGTTCCCCCCGCCCACCCCGACCCCCGATCCCGCACGGATTCCTCCTCGCGGAACGCCGCGCCGGCGCCGGCCCGTTCCGGTACGAGGAATCCGCGGCGCCGGTGCTGTGACCGGGCTGCGAGCGGTCATAGCGTCCGGCAGAGGCCGACATCGCTGTGGCCTACGAGCTTCCGATCCCTGTTCAACGGCGAAAGAGAAGAACGGACGGTCTCGATGGAACGGGCCTCCCCACTGCTGCAGCAGGCTGAGCCGACGACGACCGAGGTCGTCGTACGAGCCAAGCGCGAGATCGCCACCGGGGTGGTCGAACTGGTCGTCGCCGGCTCCGGGCCGGACCTACCGGACTGGACCCCAGGGGCGCACATCGACCTGCTGCTGCCCACGGGCGCCGTAGGCCAGTACAGCCTGTTGCCCTCCCCCAGGCCTGACGAGTGGCGACTCGCCGTCCTGCGGGAAGCAGCCGGACGGGGCGGTTCCCGGTTCATCCACGACGAACTGCAGGTGGGCGACCGACTCGCCACCCGCGGGCCGCGCAACAACTTCTCGCTCCTGCCCGCCGACCGCTACCTCTTCCTCGCCGGGGGGATCGGGGTGACCCCGCTGGTCGCGATGGTCGCGGAAGCCGAGCACCGAGGCGTGGACTGGTCGATGCTGTACTGCGGCCGTACCCGCCCGGCGATGGCGATGGCCGACGAGCTCGCCTCCCGGTGGCCGAGCCGGGTCGAGATCCACCCCGACGACGAGCGCGGTCTCCCCGACCTCGCCGCGCTGCTGGCCCATCCCCTGCCGGGGACTGCCGTCTACGCGTGCGGTCCCGCGCCGTTCCTGGACGCGACCACCGCGGCCATGGCGGACTGGCCCTCGGGGAGCCTGCACATGGAGCGGTTCACCCCGGTCGAGAGCGCCTCGGCGCGCGAGACAGCCTTCGAGGTCGAGCTGCGCATCAGCGGCCGGGTCCTGACCGTGCCCGCCGGCCGTTCGGCGCTCGAGGTGATCCAGGCGGCCGGGGTGCAGGTGCTCTCGTCCTGCTCCGAGGGCACCTGCGGCACCTGCGAAACGGTCGTCATCGAGGGCGAGGTCGATCACCGCGACGCCGTCCTCAGCCCTGAGGAGCAGGCCGCGTCGGAGACGATGATGATCTGCGTCTCGCGGGCCCGCGGCTCCAGGATCGTTCTCGAGCTCTGAACGTGGAGGTCCCCATCATGTCCGCCGTCCCACACCTGCCGATCGATCCGTACACCGACGACGTGCTCGCCGACCCGTCGGATTTCCAGCGGCGGCTCCGCGAGATCGGTCCGGCCGCCAGGGTGGATCAGAGCGAGGGGTATGACATCGTCGCGGTCGGCCGGGACCGCGATGTCCGCGCGGTGCTGGAGAACCCGGACCTGTTCGTGAACAGTCGCGGTAGCGGGGTGCTCGATCTGAGCACCGACGAGCCGTTCCGGGAGCCGGGCGTGCTGCAGGAGGGCGATCCGCCCGCGCACACCGGCCCGCGCGCCGTGATGACCGAGGTCATCTCGCCGCGCACGGTTCGTCGGATGCGCGCCGAGTTCCAGCGGGCCGCCGACGCGATCGTCGACGATCTGGTCGAGCGGGGCACCTTCGACGTGCAGACCGACCTGGCGGAGGCGTTCCCGTTGCGGGTCATCCCCGACCTGGTGATGGGCGCGCCCCCCGAGGGACGCGAGAACCTGTTGCGCTACAGCACGTTCGTGTTCGAGTCGATGGGGCCACAGACGCCGCGGGCGAAGCGCGTCCTCGACGGGCTGGGCGACATCGGCCACATCCGAGAGTGGATCGCCGAGAGCTGCGCGCGGGAGAACGTGGCGGCAGAGTCCGTGGGCGCGGCGCTCTGGGAGGCCGCCGCTGCCGGCCGCATCACCGACGTGCAGGCCCCCAACATGGTGCGTTCGCTGCTCACGGCCGGCATCGACACGACGATCCACAGCCTCGCCATCACGGTGCACCTCCTCGCGACCCACCCGGAGCAGTGGGCGAAGGTCGCCGACGCCCCGGAGCGCGCGAAGTTCGCCTACGACGAAGCGCTGCGGTACGACTCGACCGTCCGGCAGCTCTACCGGACACCCGCGGCGGACGCGGAGATCGACGGCGTACCCGTCGCCGAGGGCCAGAAACTCATGCTCGTGCTCGGCGCGGCCAACCACGACCCCGACCGGTGGGGACCGGACGCCGACACGTTCGACATGGACCGGCAGGCGGGCGGACACCTGTCCCTCGGCCGCGGCATCCACCAGTGCGTCGGGGCACCCATCGCACGGCTCGAGGCGGACATCCTGCTCAGCACCTTCGCCCGACGGGTCCGCACGCTCGAGCTCGCGGACGAGCCCGAGCTGCTCCTCAACAACTCGCTCCGCGGATTCGTCCGGCTCCCCGTACGGATCACCGCCGCGTGATCGTCGACAGTCGCGGGAACAGGCGCCGGGCGTTCGCCGTCGTCAGCGACCTCCAGGTGGCGCCGTCGACCGGCGGCCGGGCCGCGTCGACGGCCGCGATGTGCGCGGCGGCGACCGGGGGCGGGGTCCAGCAGTAGTCGCTGCCGAACAGCAGCCGGTCCGGGTCGGCGAGTCCGAGGAGGGCGGGGACGTGGCGCGGGAAAGCCGGGCCGGCCAGGTCGTAGTGCAGGCGGCGCAGTTGCGCGGCCGCATCAGGGGCATCGGGTGCCCGCGAGCCCAGGAACATCCTCATGAACTCGTCGATGCGATCGGCCAGCACGGGCAACGCGCCACCGCAGTGCGGAACGATCACGGCCAGGTCCGGGTGGCGCTCGAGCACACCGGACATGAGCAGATCCGTCACGGTCCGTGCGGTGTCGAAGATGTACTCGATCATCGGCCGCGGCCGGCCCAGCGCGGACCGCTCCCAGCACACCGGCGAGGTCGGGTGCAGGAAGACGACCGCCCCGCGGCGGTCCAGTTCCGCGAAGACCGGCTCGAAGCTCTTGTCCCCCAGGTACCTGCCGTCGGAGTTGGTCATCAGCACGACGCCGGCCGCGCCGAGATCGTCGATGGCGTGGCCGATCTCGTCGAGCGCTGCGTCGACGTCGGGCAACGGGAGGGACGCGAAGTAGCCGAACCGGCCCGGGTGCGCGGCGGCCACGGCGGCGGCGTCCTCGTTGACCTCGCGGGCGAGCTGGCGGGCAGCGGCGGCGTCACCGAAGTGCACGCCCGGGGAGGACATCGACAGCACGGCGGTGTCGATGCCGTTGCTGTCCATCAACTCCAGGTGCGTCTCGACCGACCAGGTGGGCCACCGGCCCATCCCGTCGGGATGTTCGTGGCCGGCCGCGGTCGCCTGTCGGACGTAGGAGTCGGTGAGGAAATGGGCGTGGACGTCGACGAAGCCGGGTTGGGGGTCGCGTTCGGGGGAAGCCATGGGTTCCGTTCTGGTCAGTCCGCTCCGCCGGAGGTGGAGAGGCGGACGTCTTCGAGGTCGAGGGCAGCCTGGACCTGGCGCAGCACGGTGTCGTCGATCCGGCGTTCGTCGCGCAGGCGCACGACGGTGGCGCGCTTGTGGGCGATCAGCGCCCGGTGCAGCGCGGTGTAGTGCTGGTCGTGACGCACCGCCGGGTGGTCGGCCAGGCCGGCGCTGTGGGCCCGCAGCAGCTCGAGGTCCTTCTCGAGCTCGCGGCGTACGCGGTCGACGGCGTCCGGCTCGCTCCCGAGCTCGGCTGCGAGTCGCGGCACGGCGTCCAGCGCTTCCTCGGTCGCGCGGGTGCCGGCGAGTCGACGCTCGGTCTCGACGGCGGTGTCCCTGGGTAGCCGGGCCCACCGCACGACGCGGGGCAGCACCAGCCCCTGGAGCAGGGTGAGCACGATGACTCCACCCGTCACGAACACGATCATGTCGCGGTCCGGGAACGGGGCGCCGGAGGCGAGCAGCTCGGGCACGGCCAGCGCGGCCGCCAGCGACACCGCGCCGCGGAAGCCGGCGACCGAGCTGACCAGGCGGCTGCGGTGGTCGATCCGGTGCTGCTGCTGCAGGGGGCGACGGTCGAGCGAGCGGGCCAGGTACGGCACGGTGAACAGGAAGACCAGGCGCGCGACGATCACCACCGCCGTCACCACGACCACCATGACCAGGGCACGCGGCAGATCGGCACCGGCCAGAGCGCGCACGGCGGACTGGAGCTCCAGCCCGACCAGTACGAACAGCGCGGCGTTGAGCAGGAACGTGGCCACCGTCCAGAACGCCTGCGCCTGCAGTCGCATCTCGGCGCGCACCACGGTCGGGGCGGCCTGGCTCATGATCAACCCGGACACCACGACGGCCAGCACGCCCGACGCCTGGATCGCTTCGGCCAGCAGGAACGCGGTGAACGGGATCAGCAACATGGTGACCTGCCCGGTCAGCGGGTCGGTCTGGCGGCGGCGCACGTACGCCGCGGCCCAGCCCGTCACCGCACCGACCGCGGCCCCGCCGACGTAGGAGAGCAGGAACAGCCAGCCCACGTGCCCCGCGCCGAGCTCCTCCTCGCCGACCGTGACGCCGACCGCCAACCCGTAGATCACCAACGCGGTGCCGTCGTTCACCAGGCTCTCCGCGCGCAGCATGGTGACCTGGGTCCGGGGCAACAACCGGGCGACCACCCCGACCGCCGTGGCGTCGGTCGGGGCGACGGCCGCGCCGAGCACCCAGGCCGGCCCCCACGGCAGGCCCAGCGCGTGCGCCACGAAAGCGACGGCGGCGGCCGTCGCGATGACCAGGACGGTGCTCATCAGGACGATGCCGCGCAGGTTGGCGCGGATCTCGCGCAGCGAGGTGGTCAGGCTCTCCCAGTACAGCAGCGCCGGCAGGAACAGCAGCAACACCAGCTCCGGCGGCAGGTGCGCGGCGCGCAGTGCGGGCACGAAGCCGAGCAGTGCCCCGGCGGCCAGCAGCACGATCGGCGGGGAGATCCCGAATCGGTCGCTCACCACGCGGCCGGCCAGCACCGCCACGCCGAGCAGCACGACGAGTTCGAGACCGAGCACGATGAAGCTCCCGACGGTGTCCGAGGGCTGGTCAGGGCTGGACGAGGACCTTCAGCGCCTCGCGGTCGGCCATGGCGCGGTAGCCCTCCGGCACCTCGTCCAGGCCGACGGTGCGGTCGAACACCCGCCCTGGCTCGACCACGCCGTCGAGCACATCGGGCAACAGCTCCTCGATGTAGGCGCGGACCGGCGCGATACCGCCGGTGAGGGTGATGTTGCGGCTGAACACCGGGAAGCCGAGCTGCACCTCCGAGTACTGCGGTGCCCCGACCCGGCTGACCGTGCCGCCGTCGCGGACCACCTCGAACGCCGTCTCCAAGGTGACCAGCGTGCCCACGCACTCGAGCACCGTGTGCGTCCCGAAGCCACCGGTCAGCTCGCGCACCCGCGCGGCGCCCTCCGCGCCGCGCTCGGCGACCACGTCCGTGGCGCCGAATTCCCGGCCGAGGGCGGTGCGGCCGGAATGCCGGCCCATCAGGATGATCCGCTCCGCGCCGAGCCGCTTCGCGGCCAGCACGGCGGACAGCCCGACCGCCCCGTCGCCGACCACCGTCACCGTGGTGCGCGGGCCGACCCCGGCGCGCACCGCGCAGTGGTGACCGGTCGGGAAGACGTCCGCGAGAGTGACCAGGGACGACAGCAGAGCCGAGTCCTCCGCGACGGGCAGCTTGACCAGCGTGCCCTGCGCGAAGGGCACCCGCACAGCTTCGCCCTGGCCACCGTCCACGCCCGCGGCGCCGAAGAAGCCGCCGCGTGGGCAGGAGGTGTGCAGCCCGGCGCGGCAGTACTCGCAGGTGTTGTCGGCGTAGGCGAACGGTGCGACCACCACATCGCCGGTCGCCAGCCCCGACACGTCGGAGCCGACCTCGTCGATCACGCCGAGGAACTCGTGGCCGATCCGGTCGCCCGTCTCGGTGGCCGGGCGGGAGCCGTAGGGCCACAGGTCGCTGCCGCAGATGCAGGCCCGCAGCACCCGCACCACCGCGTCGGTGGGCTCGGTCAGCTTCGGGTCGGGCACGTCCTCGGTACGGATGTCACCTGCGCCGTAGATCAGTGTTGCTCGCACGGTTCTCCCCTCCAGCGCGCGCGGGAATGCTCGACATCGAATGACGGCGGCCTGCCGGCCACTCCTGCGGGAAGGATTCCATCCGCGGCGCCGGCCGTGCAGGGGAGAAAGCCCTCCCCCTCTCGTCGCGAGCACTCCGCGCGATTCGGTGCGATCGTGGAACGTACCCGTAAAGATCAGACATCAGCACACAAAGGAATTACGCGTGCCCGAATCACCCAACATCACCCTCGCCCGCCGGCTGTACGACTCGAACGCCGACCCGGCCGTCACGAAGGAGATCATGACCCCGGACCTGGTCTGGGACATCACGCCGGGCTTTCCGTTCGGTGGCGTCTACCACGGCTACGACAGCATGCTGAACGACTTCTTCGGTTCGCTGCTCCCGTCGTTCGAGTCCTTCGGCGCCAAGGCCGAGGAGTACTTCGCCACCGATGACGACCACGTCTTCGTGTTCGGGCACTACCACGGGGTGACCAAGGCGGGAAAGGCCGCGGATGCGCGGTTCATCCACCTGTGGACCGTCCGGGACGGCAAGCTCGCGCATCTGCGCCAGGCCGCCGACAGCCACGTGCTGCAGCACGCGCTCAACGGCTGATCGAGGGAGAACGCGATGACGAAGATCCTCTTCGTGGTGACGGCAGCCACCCACTGGACGCTGGCCGATGGAACCCGGCAACCGGCCGGATTCTGGGCCGAGGAGGCCCTCGGCCCGTACCGGATCTTCACCGATGCCGGTTACGAGATCGCGGCGGCCACACCGGGAGGTGTCCCGCCGACGGCCGACGCACTGAGCCTCACCGCAGAGTTCAACGGCGGCCCGGCAGGTGCGGAAAAGATGAAGGCCGCGCTGCGCGATGCGACCGAGTTGGCGCACCCGATGCGGATCGAGGACGTGCGCATCGACGACTACGACGCCGTCTTCTACCCGGGTGGGTGGGGACCGATGGAGGACCTGCCCGACAACGCCGAGTCCGGACGCCTGCTGACCGACTGGCTCGCCTCCGGCAAGCCGCTGGCCCTGGTCTGCCACGGTCCGGCGGCGCTGCTGGCCACCATCGACGCCGACGGGAAGTCGCCGTTCACCGGCTACCGCCTCACCGGCCTGAGCAACGCCGAAGAGACGATGAACGGACTGGCCGATCGCGCGAAGTGGCTGCTGCAGGACCGGCTGGTCGACGATCTGGGCGCCGACTACCGCGAGGGTGAGCCCTTCGCTCCCCACGTGGAGGTGGACCGCACTCTCTTCACCGGCCAGAACCCGGGTTCGGCCGGACCGCTGGCACAGGAGCTGCAGAAGGCGCTGGGCTGAGGGGACATGACCATGATCAAATCTGTGTCGTTCAGGAACAAGGCAGTAGAGATTGCCGGCCACCTTCATCTGCCGGACGACTTCAGCGAGGACAAGACGTATCCGGCGATCGTCGGGATCCATCCGGCCGGCGGAGTGAAGGAACAGACCATCGGTCTGTATGCCGAGCGGCTCGCTGGGCACGGGTTCGTCACCCTGGTCTACGACTCGTCCTACCAGGGAGCGAGCGGAGGCGAACCGCGCCTCCTGGAGGACCCGACGACCAGGGTGGAAGATGCCCGCTGCGGCGCAGACTTCCTCACCACTCTTCCGTTCGTCGACAGCGAGCGGATGGGCGTCTTCGGCATCTGCGCCGGAGGCGGCTACGCCATCAGCGTGACCCAGACCGAGCGTCGCTTCAAGGCGTTGGCCACCGTCAGCGCGGCCCCGATGGGCGAGAGCGTCAGAGCCTTCATGGGGCACACCGTCCCGGCCGCCGAGCACATCAGCGCACTGGAGATGGCGGCTAACCAACGCACGGCGGAAGCACGCGGAGCAGAGCCTCGTTACGCCCCGTTCGTCCCGGAACGCCTGGAGGACATCGACGAGAACACGCCGGACATGCTGCGTGAAGGATACGACTACTACCGCACTCCGCGAGGCGCGCATCCCAATTCCAAGGGTCGCTTCCTGCTGACCAGCATGGACAAGATGTACGCATTCTCGACGTTCGACCTGATTCCGCAGTTGCTGACCCAGCCGATGCTCCTCATCGCCGGGAGCAAGGCGGACACGAAGTTGTTCAGCGATCAGGCGTACGAGCTCTCCAACGGGCCGAAGGAGCTGTTCGTCGTCGACGGCGCGACCCACATCGCGATGTACGACGTTCCCGAGTACGTGGACCAGGCGGTCGCCAGACTCGCCGAGTTCTACAGCAGGAACCTGGCGGAAATTTCATGATCGTTGTTACGGCCCCGACGGGCGCCATCGGCCGCCAGGTCCTCCAAGGGCTGCTCGACCGCGACGCGCCGGTCCGCGTGATCGTGCGCGACCCGTCCCGCCTGCCCTCGGAAGTTCAGGGGCGTGTCGATGTCGTGCAGGGCTCGCACGGCGACTTCGATGTCGTCACCCGGGCGTTCGCAGGCGCCGACAGCGTGTTCTGGCTGGTTCCACCGGACTACCGCACCGCCAGCGTCGAGGCCTCCTACGTGGATTTCACGAGACCGGCCTGCGCAGCGTTCACCAGCCAGGGGGTGCAGCGGGTGGTCGCCGTCTCCGTCCTCGGCCGTGGATCGGCATTGGCCGGCAATGCCGGCCTGGTGACCGCATCACTGGCGATGCGCGACCTGATCGCGGGAACGGGCGTGGGTTTCCGGGCGCTGGCGCTGCCCTCGTTCATGAACAACCTCCTCGGCCAGGTCGGGCCGATCAAGAGCCAGGGCGTGTTCTTCGACGTACTGTCCGCAGACCGCAAGCTCCCCGCCGTCGCCACCCCTGACATCGCCGCCGTCGCCGTCGAACTGCTGCTCGACGATTCCTGGAACGGTCAGGACGATGTTGCGGTGCTCGGCCCTGAGGATCTGTCCTGCGACGAGATGGCCCGCATCATGTCGGAGGTGCTGGAACGGCCGATCAGCTACCAGCAGGTCCCGGTCGAGGCGTACCGGGCCGAGCTCCTGAGGAACGGCATGTCCGAGGCGATGGCGCAGGGGATACTCGACATGAGGCAGGCCAAGGACGAGGGCCTGGACAACGTCGAACCCCGGACCCCGCAGTCCACCACGCCCACCGGTTTCCGCCAGTGGTGCGAGGAAGTGCTCAAGCCGGCCGTCCTGGCCTGAGCAGCGCCGGGCGCTCCCCCGCGGCCGGTCACTGTCGCAGTGGTTGCGGGGCAGCGACCTGGCCTTCGTCGGTCCGACTGGTGGCCCGCGCGGGCTCACCCGACCAGGACGCCAGGATGCGCAGCGCATCGTGCGACGGCGTGCCCGGCTGCGCGGTCAGCACGATCACCTGCTGATCGGATGCCGTGTCGCAGGTCAACGTGTCCCAGTCGAGGGTGATCTCGCCGACGAGCGGGTGGTTGAACCGCTTCGTGCCCTGTCCCTTGCTCGTGACGTGGTGCCCGCGCCACCAGTTCCGGAAGTCGGCGTCCACGGTGGACAACTCCCGCACAAGCTCGGCGAGCCGGGGGTCGTCCGGGTTCCGTGCGGCGTCCATGTGCAGGTTGGTGACGGCCTTGTGCGCGACGTCCGCCCAGTCGGGGTAGAGCGTGCGCATCGCGGGGTCGGTGAACATCATCCGCACGTAGTTGCGCCGTTCCTCCGGGATGCGGGAGAAGTCGGTGATCAGCGCGGCGGCCAGGCGGTTCCAGGCGAGGATGTCCATCCCGCTGCCGAGGACCAGGGCGGCCGCCTCCGGCAGCTGGTCGAGCAGTCGGCGCAGCTGGGGGCTGGTACCCCGGGCCGACCCGGCCCGCGGCCTACCCGACGGCTTCCCGGCCAGCTCGAAGAGGTAGGCCCGCTGATCGTCGTCGAGCCGCAGCACCCGGGCCAGCTCGTCCAGCACTGGCGCGGACGCGGGCATGCGGCCCTGCTCGAGCCGCCGGTAGTAGTCGGTGCTGATGGCCGCGAGCCCGGCCACCTCCTCGCGGCGCAGGCCCGGCACCCGGCGTTCCACCGGACCGGCGGGCAGCCCGACGGAGAGCGGGCTCAGCTCGGCGCGCCGCGCCCGGAGGAAGTCCCCGAGCTCCTTCAGTCGGGCGTCATCGCTGCTCATGGCACGTAGTGTGCCCGTCACCGCGCCCTCCTCGTCACCGGGACTCACTCGGCCAGGTTACGTCGAGCGCGGAGCAAAGTCCCCGCAGACTTGCGTGATCCGAAGAGTTCTGGGATCTCGGTGTCGTCCGGCATGCCGGTCCTCCCGCGTCGGTCCCGCGCTGTGCGCCGCGGGTCGTGGTGCTCGCCCGGTCGGCGAGCATCGCTACACGCTGTCGGTCGGCGGCCGGGCCGCTTCCATGGCGCAGCGCTCGGCGAAGGCGAGCACACCGCGCACGTACGCCTCGCCGAGCCGGTGGTGTTCGATGTTGTGCCCCGTGCCCCGCCAGATCGCAGCGTCGACGAACGGCGCTCGTGAGAACAGCCGAGCGAAGGCATCGACCCGCTCGTCCGAGACGGCCCAGTAGCAGTCGAACTCGGCGAGCACGTACTGGACGGGAACGTCCACGGCACGCGCGACCGCCGGCAGCTGCTCGGTGAACCCGGCTGTGATCTCGACGATGTCCGCCGACGGGGTGCCGACCAGCAGCTCGGCGGCGTCGCTGAGCGTCGGGTCGGGCAGTGTCCAGTCCGGGCCGAAGTGCGGTCGGACGGCGTCGAAGGTGAACGTCACGACGATGTCGGGCGGAAGCCCCGCGGCATGCACGGTCTCCTGCATCCGTTCGCCGATGCCGGAGACGCTCACTCCGAGCAGCGGCCACGACCGGGCCTGGCCGGCCACGTGCAGCGCAACCGCCCCGCCGATCGAATGGCCGAGGATGACGACGCCAGGGCGCCCGTCGCCCCACTGCCGCCACTGGTCCGTGATCGCGTCGGCGACGATGCCGGCCGCCTCGGCGAAGGACGGTTGCCGGCGCGCGGACTCCTCGTCGGCCGGATACCCCGGACGTGTGAGCGCGACGGCCGGAAATCCCGCCGAACTGATCCGGCTCAGCACCGAGCGACCGGGGACGTCGAAGTAGCGATTGTCGTAGCCGCCCCCGTGGAGACACACCACCAGCGGGGTGTCCGTCCGCTCCGTGGTGATCCAGCGACCGGCGAGCTCCGCGCCGCCGAAACGGCCACTGCTCGAATCGGACATCGACACCTGCGTTCCTTTCGTCAATCGACGACCTGCGGTCGGATGATCAGTGCCGCGGCTGTCAGTCGTCCGCACCGGACCCGGTGACGTCGAGCGCCGGCGTCCAGCGCGGGCTCGACGCCGTGCCGGAGGGCAGTCGGATGCTCTTGCTGTAGCCGTACTCCGACAGCGTCTCTTGCGCGGTTTCCCGGCCGTAACCGCTCGCGCGGACACCCCCGAACGGCATCCCCGTGAAGTTGCGGTTGTAGTTGTTCACGAAGACGACGCCGGTGTGCAGCGCCCGGCTCACCCGCAGCGCGCGCTCCGAGTCGCGCGTGAACACCGCGGCGACCAGCCCGAAGTCGGTGCCGTTGGCGATGCTGATCGCCTCGGCCTCGTCGCGGAACGGGATCAGCGTCACGACCGGGCCGAAGATCTCCTCCTGAGCGATCCGCATGTCGGGGCGGACGCCGGTGAACAGGGTCGGCGCGACGTAGAAGCCATCAGTCAGTTCCGGGTCGTGGGGCAGCGGTGCCTGCGCCGCGATCGTGGCGCCCTCCTCGACACCGATGTCGATGTAGCTCAGCACCCTGTCGCGCTGGGCGGCGGTCACCAGCGGTCCGACGTGCGTGCCGGAATCGGCGCCGTTACCGACCCGCAGCCGGCTCACCGCGTCGGCGTAGCGGCGAGCGACCTCGTCATGGACGTCGGCGTGGACCAGCACGCGGGACGCCGCGGTGCACGCTTCGCCCTGGTTGAAGAAGCCGCCCTCGACCGCCCACGAGAGCGCCTGATCGAGATCCGCGTCCTCGAAGACGATGAACGGGTTCTTGCCGCCGAGCTCCATCAAGGTCGGGGTCAGGTTGTCGGCCGCGGTCCTGATGACCGACGCGCCGGTGGTGGGCGATCCGGTGAACGAGATCTTGCCGACGAGCGGGTGCCCGGCCAGCAGCGCACCGATCCGGCCGGTGCCCGGCACGACGTGCACGACGTCATCGGGCAGGACGGATCGGATGATCTCCACGAGCCGCAGGACGGAGAGCGGGGCCTGCTCCGGCGGCTTGATCACCACGGCGTTGCCGACCGCCAGCGCGGGGGCCAGCTTGCTCGCGGTGTGGATGGGCGGCCAGTTGAACGGCACGATCGCGCCGATGACGCCGTAGGGCTCGAGCACCGTGATGTCCAGGGTGCTCCCGGAGTCGCGGACCTGGTTCGGGATCGCTTGGCACAGGCTCGCGAACAGGTCGAAGATCCCGCTCGCCGCGCGGACGTCGAAGTTGAGCGCCTGCGCCAGCGGCTTGCCGTTGTCGCTGGTCTCCAGGGCGGCGATCTCGTCGGCGTGCTCGCGGATCGCCTGGGCGATCCTCCGCAGCGCGCTGCTGCGCTCCAGCGGCGGGCGCGCCTTCCAGACCAGGTGCGCGTCGTGGGCTGCGCGCACCGCCTGGTCGACCTCCTTCTCGCCCGCGCCCTGGATGGTGGCCAGCTGCGCACCTGTCGCGGGGTTCACGACGGTGAACCGATCGGCCACGTCGTCGGAGGACCACCGGGTACGGACCACGTTCGGCGGGCTCGGCTCCACCACGTCACTCCGTTCAGGTCGATTCAGGGCTTTAGGACGATCTTTCCTCTGGTGTGCCCGCGCTCCAGCTCCTGGAAGGCGGCACGGACATCGTCGAGCCGGTAGACCCCGGCGATCGGGATCTCCAGCTCACCGTCTGCGATCAGCGCGGCGAGCTCCCGCAGGACGTCGGCGCGGGCCGCTGCGGCGCTGCCGTCCGCCTTGGTGCCGTGCGTCTTCGCCCCCGCGAAGTCGATGATCGTGTTGATCCGGTCCGGCTCGACGCCGAGTTCGAGAGCCAGCTCGATGTACGAGTGGCCGAAGGTGTCGACGAAGGCGTCGATCGGGCCGTCGGTTGCGGCGCGGACGCGGTCGGCGACGCCCTCGCCATAGGTCACCGGAATGACGCCGTGCTGGGCCAACCACGCGTGGTTGGGCTCGCTCGCCAGGCCGATGACGGTCGCCCCGGCGTGCTTCGCGAGCTGCACGACGATCGACCCCACGCCGCCCGCGGCGCCGGAGACGACCACCGTCTCCCCCGGCGCGACCCCGACCGCGCGGACCGACGCGTACGCCGTCGAACCGGCACCGAACAGCGCACCAGCCTGCTCCCACGACACCTCTGCCGGGCGAGCGATCAGGTGGTCGGCCTCGACGAGCACGTACTCGGCGTGGCTCGCACGCTTGTTCGTGAAGCCGATGACCTCGTCTCCCACCGAGAACCCGACGACGCCATCGCCCAGCGCCGCGACGACCCCGGCGACGTCACTTCCCTGACCGGACGGGAACGTGGTCGGGAAGATGTCGTGCAAGAACCCCTGCCTGATCTTGGCTTCGCCAGGGCTGATCCCGGCAGCCACCACCTGGACGAGCACCTGCCGAGGACCGGGCACCGGACGGTCGACCTCGACGACGGTCAGGACGTCGGCGTCGCCGTACTCCGTGAATCGCACTGCTCTGGGCATCCTGACTCCTTCATCGCACATCCGTTCACAGCTTCAGGACCCGTTCGGCGTTGCCGTGCGCGATGCGCTCCAGATCGGCCGGCGCGTAGGGCGCGGTGCGCAGGAACTCGGCCGCCTCCGCGGTGGACTCGAACGGGTAGTCCACGGCGAACAGCACGCGGTCGATGCCGACGGCGTGCGTGGCGCCCAGCAGGGCGGCGTGCGACATGACTCCACTCGTGCTCACGTACACGTTGTTGCGCACGTAGTACGAGGGCAGCTGCAGCGTCCGGTGCTCCGGCTCCACGTGCTCGTAGCGACTGTCGAGCCGGGCCATCTGGAACGGCAGCAACTCCCCCATGTGCCCCAACGTCAGCGATGCGCCCGGGAACTCGTCGAACACGCCGCTGTAGATCACGCGGAGCGCGTGGGCGCCCACCGTCGCCGTCCAGCCCCACGTCGGCCCGCTCAGCACGGTGTAGCCCTCGAAGACGCGCCAGTCGTCGGCCGGAACGGCCGCCGGATGCAGGTACAGCGTCACCCCGAGGCGCTCGAGCTCCGCCCAGACCGGCCGGAACTGCGGCTCGTCCAGGTACTGCCCGCGCACGTGATCGTTCTGCAGCACGCCCTTGAGCCCCAGCTCCTCCACCGCCCGGCGCAGCTCCACCACCGCGGCCTGCGGGTCCTGCAGCGGAAGCGCCGCGAGGCCGGCGAACCGGGTCGGGTGCTCGGCGACCGCCTTGGCCAGGTGGTCGTTGACGAGGCGCGCGGCGGCCACGGCCTCCGCCGGGTCCTCGATCACCTCCAGGCCCGGTGTGGACAGCGAGAGGACCTGCACGTCGATGCCGTTCGCGTCCATGTCCGCCAGCCGCAGCTCGGTCAGGTCGGCCAGGCGCCGGAACCACTCCTGCGCGATCGCGCCCGGTACCGCGAAGCGGTCACGGACCGCGCCCTCGAGCCGGATGGCTCCAGGGACGGAGAACGCCTCTTCCACGGCCACAACACGGCTGATGACACCCATCGTTTCCTCCAGACGAACAGCACGTGCCGGTCCGGCGCACTGTATATCAATCACTTTGCAGACATCAAGAACTTGATGTATGACGAGCGCCTGCCTCGGACGTCAGTCCGCGAAGTTGCGCCCGGCGCTCGCGAACGTGTCGGCGTCGTTGACGCCGGAGCTGATGAGGCGACGCGGACGGATCCGGATGATCGCCCCGTCGAACCCGGCCGGGGTGTCGACGCCGTAGGCGGAGTCGGTCGGTTCGGCGATCGCCTCGGCCTGCCCGCGGATCTCGAGGAACCGCGGGCGCCACGGCTGGACCGAGGCGAGGTCGTCGATCACGATGGCGACCCGACCGTTGTCGGCGACGTTGCGGAACTTGCGACTCTTGGCCATCCCGTGCCCACCGATGTCGATGGTGTCGGTCTGTCCGTTGTAGCGGAAGGTGACCGGGCTGACCTGCAGCGTGCCGTCCGGCTGAGCCGTGGCGATGCGCCCCAGCTGCTGGCCGGCCAGGTAGTCGAGCTCAGCGTCGGTGAAAGCCATGGGTGCCCCTTTCGATGGGCCTGGCGGCCGCGTTCTCTTGAACCGGAGCCAACAATAATGCAGACACGGATCCGGCCGGATTCCGGCCTACTGGCCGCCGAATCGGGCATTTGCCCGAATTGGTCGGAAGTCAAGAGAAAGCCGAGGTAGGCTTCCCTCGCGGACGTGACCTTTGTCCTGACCGACAGGTATGCTGTCCTGCATGACAGGTCAGGACACTGCGGCGGTGCGTACGTCCGGCTACCGGGAGCGGAACTCCACTGCTGATCGGGCGCTCGACATCCTCGGCATGTTCGCCGATGATCGGCCCGTCGTCTCGGGTTCCGAGGTGGCCGAACGGCTCGGCACGTCCCGCTCGACGGCCTACCGCTACCTGCAGAGCCTGGTGGCCAGCCGCTTCCTCGAGGAGGCTCCCGGGGGCGGGTTCCGGCTGGGGCTGCGCGTGCTCGAGCTCGCCCGGCTCGCCCGGCGCAGCTACGGCCTGTCGGACGTGGCGATGCCCGTCATGCAGCAGCTCGCGGCGCAGACGCGCGAATCGGTCCTGCTCACCCGGCGGGTCGGCGACCTGGTGGTGTGCCTCGACCGGGCCGAGTCCGTCGCGCACGCCGTCCGCATCTCCTACGAACGCGGCAGCGCGCTGCCCCTCAACGCCGGCGCCTCCGCACTCGCGCTGCTCGCCTGGGCCGACCCGGCCGAGACCCGCGCGCTCCTCGAACGCGTCGAGCTGACCTCCTTCACCCCGGCCACGTTGACCAGCGTCGAGGCGTTGCTCGACCGCCTCGGTGAGATCCGCGAGCTCGGCTATGCCATCACGCGGGGCGAGGTCGACCGGGACGTGCTCGGCATCGCCGCCCCGATCCGCGACGGCCGCGACGTGGTGGTGGCCGCCGTCAGCGTCGCGGCCGTGGCGTCGCGCGTCCCGCCGGCACGGCAGGACGAGATCGTCGACGCGATCCGGGACGCGGCGAGCCGGATCAGCGAACGCCTCGCGACGGTCACGAGCTGAGCTGTGCCGCGCCGGTCCGCGGCTCACCCCTCCCGCCGCACCCGGTTCGTGAGGGACCCGATCCCGTCGACCTCGACGGTGATCTCGTCCCCGTCGCGCAGGAACAGCTGGGGGTCACGTCGGAAGCCGACGCCGCCGGGGGTGCCGGTGAGGATGATGTCACCGGGCAGCACGGTGGTGAACTCCGAGACGGTGGCGATCAGCGTGGGGATGTCGAAGATGAGCCGCGAGGTGTCGGAGTCCTGCAGCTTCTGCCCGCCCATGACGGTGCGCACCCCGGTGGCGGAGACGTCGGCCTCGCCCGGCAGCACGAGGTAGGGGCCCAGCGGGGTCGAGTTGTCCCAAGCCTTGCCTTGTAGCCACTGGTGGGTCTTGTACTGGAAGTCGCGCATCGTCACGTCGTTGGCCACGGTGTAACCGAGGACGTGCGCGGCCGCCTGCTCGCGGGGGATGCGGCGGCCGGGGCGGCCGATCACGACGGCGAGCTCGGCCTCGTAGTCGACCTGCTCGGACTCCGCGGGCAGCAGGATGTCGTCGCGCGGCCCGATGAGGCTGGACGCGAACTTGGTGAACATGACCGGGTAGGCCGACAGGTCGCGACCGGACTCGTCGATGTGGGCCCGGTAGTTCAGCCCGACGCAGATGATCTTGTCCGGGTGCGGGACGACCGGGCACAGGTACACGTCGGCGGCGGCGACGGCTTCCGCGGGCAGCTCGGTCGCGCCGGCGAGCACGTCGGTGGGCGTGTCGCGGCCGAGCTCGGCGAGCCCGTCGAGCGGGATCAGCCGGTCGCCGGCCGGGGTGGGCTCGACGCGGCCGACGCGGCGACGGCCGTCGTGCTCGTAGGTGGCGTAGGCCATGGCGTTCAGTTCCCTTCCGAGGTGCGGCGCCAGCTCGCGAGCTGACCGCCCCACAGGTTGACGCTGGCGGGGACGGGCTCCCAGCGGCGCGGGGTGTAGGTGACACGGTCGTCGTGGAACTTCTCCATCTCCGCGGAGAGCTCGACGTGGTTGCCGGCCGGGTCGTCGAAGAAGACGAACAGGTTGTTCCCGGGACCGTGCCGGCCCGGTCCCCAGGTGACGTCGACCTCCTGCTCGGTGAGCCGGTCACACCAGGATTTGAAGTCCTCCCACTCGGCGAGGTCGTACGAGTAGTGGTCCAGCCCGCCGGACCGGCCGGTCTGCACTACCGCCAGCGTGTGGTGGTCGTGGTTGGAGCGCAGCCACGCGAAGTGGCCGTCGGCCAGCTGATCGGAGATGCGGAAGCCGACCACCCCGACGTAGAACGCGACCATCGCGGGCACGTCGGCGGTGGAGAGCGTGACGTGCTGGTACTTGATCGGGCGCCGCCCGGTGTCGGCGGCGTGCTCGCCGGCCCGGCGGACCGGGGTGTGGAAGTGCACGGTGTTGCCGTCAGGGTCGGTGCACACCAGCCCCCGCGGCCCGCCCGGGACCGGCAGCGCCTCGTCGAGGTGGGCGGGATCCAGCTCGGTGACCGCGTGGCCCGCCTCCCGCAGCCGCTTCTCCAGCGCCGCGAGGCCGTCGGGATCGCCGACCTCGAACCCGACATGATCCAGGCCGGTCGGGCCGGGCAGCAGGTCGACGACGTGGTGGCCGAGGCCCCAGCCGAGGCGCTGCCCGCCGCCGGGCAGCTCCGCCTGCAGGGTCAACCCGAGGATCCGCGCGTAGAACTCCGCATTGCCGGCGACGTCGGGCACGCACAGACCGATGTGGGACGTGGCGGTGCGGCGCAGGGCGCCGGCGGCGTCCGGTTCGTCGAGGACGATGCGCTGGGGCCGGGACATGAGCTGCTCCTTCATGGTCGAGAGGGCCAGGGCCGTCAGGTGGCCGCGAGGGTCGGCGCGCCGAGGCACAGGGCGGTGGCGACGTCGGGATCACTGCCCGGCCTCCACGACGCGGCGACGAAGCGGTCGGGTCGCACGAGGACGAGGCGACCGCGGTAGGGGGCGAACTCGGCGTCGAGGCGACCGTCCACGTCGACGAGGAGGCGACCGGCCCCGGCGGGCAGGCGGTCGTCGACGGCGACCCGAGCCAATGCCGGCACGAGCCGCCCGATCGGCCCGGCGGTGGCGGACTCCAGGTCGTCCGCGGGGATGCCGACGCCGAGGAGCGCCCAGCCCGGTCCGAGGACGTCGTCGAGCAGGGCGATCGTGGCGGTCCAGGTGTCGAACACGCGCGGCTGCCCGACCATCACCCCCGTCGCCGGCCCCGAAGACTCCGGGACGATCAGACCGGCGCGGTAGACGTGCGGCGGCCGGTAGCGCATCTCCTCGTAGAAGGTCCGCTGCGCGGGGTCCTGCAGCGCCGCGGCGACGTGCGCGTCCCGTCGAGCCGCGAGCCGGGCGTCGGTCGTCATGACGATGCGGCCGAGGCGCTCGGAGAGCCGGACCGTCGCCTCGGCGTGCGCGCGGCGCTCCTGCTCGTAGCTGTCCAGCGCGGCGTCGGCGAGGCGACCGTTCAGGACGTCGACGATCTTCCAGCACAGGTTGGCCGCGTCCCGGATGCCGGAGTTGAGGCCCTGGCCGGCAAAGGGCGGCATCATGTGCGCGGCATCGCCGAGCAGGAACGCGCGCCCCGTCCGCCAGCGATCCGCGACCAGCGCGTGGAACCGGTAGATCACCGCCCGCTCGATCTGCTCGGGGGTGATCGGCCGGAACGGGGAGAGCAACCGCTCGAGCAGCGCCGGATCCACTCCGTCCTCGGGCGCGCCTTCCCCGTCGCGCAGCAGGAACTCGTACCGACACCGGCCGCCGCGGCCGGGAATGATCACGTGCGGGCGCCGCGGGTCGCCGTGGTGCATCCCGTACCGCTCGTCGTGCGGATCGCCGAGGACGTCCGCGACCAGCCACGATTCGCGGTGGCTGCGCCCTGTCATGCCGACGCCGAGCACGCGCCGGAGCGCGGACCGGCCGCCGTCACACCCGAGGACGTAGCGCGCTCGTACCGCACCGGTGGCGCCGGCGGTCCTGTGCCGGTAGCGCACCTCGACGCCGTCCTCGTCCTGGGACAGCCCGACGACGTCGGCGTGCATGCGGACGTCGACGGCCGGGTGCGCGCGGAGGTGTGCGAGCAGCTCACGCTCCAGGTCCGGCTGGGCGAAGGGATTCTTGAACGGGTATCCGAGCCGGAAGGGCTGCGCCGACCGGGCCTGGAAGACCGCCCGCCCGTCGGCGTCGTAGTAGCGGGTACCGGTCCCCGGGACGATCACGCGCAGGATCCGGTCGACCAGACCGGCCGCCTGGTAGACCCGCAACGCTTCGTCGTCGAGGCTGATCGCCTTCGGCTCGTTGCTCGGCGCCGCGTTCCGCTCGAGGACGACGACCCGCACGCCCTTCGCGGCCAGCAACGCAGCCGCGGTCATCCCGACCGGTCCCGCACCCACCACGACGACGTCGGCGGTCTCGTGTCGCGACATCGGCACCCCTCTCCCTGACGAGGAGTCACGGTAGAGCGAGTGAGTCCTGTTATCAAGGATTCACATCCCATAAAACAGGACACGTCCCGTGAGTGTGGACACGGTGATCCCGCGGCGCTGTTCAGCGGTGGCTCAGTGCGAGCCGGTGGACGTGAGCGCCGGGCGGCCGACGAGCTCCGAGGCGATGGCCCGCCCCTCGGCGAGGACCTGGATGCCCTCGGCGGCGGCGGCGCGGACCTGGGCGGGGGTCGCCCGTTCGGGACCGAGCAGGGCGGTGACGGTGGCGGCGAGCACCTGTGCCGGGTCGGCGACCGATGCATCGGGACGGCCGGCGGTCGCCACGAACCCGGCGAGCAGAGCCCGCAGGGCGAACGCCTGGTCTGTCAGCGGCCAGTCGGTGCGGGCCAGGTCGTTGGCACGCCAGATGGGCAGGATCCGGCGCATGACCGCGTCCGGCCCGAGGATGTCGAGCAGTCGGGCCGAGCGGGGATCGTCGGTCAGGACGCCGAGCAACTCCTCGTCGTTGTTCTGCAGAGCGCTGACGAAGGGGTGCGTGGCGGCGCCGCGCAGCATGTTCGGGCACAGCCGGGAGGGACGGGCCAGATCGGGGTCGGCGGTGACCTCGGCGGTGACCTCGTCGGCGAGGGCGAGGAAGTCGCGGCCGACGAGGTCGAGCAGCAGGTCTTCCTTGGTCTTCCAGTAGAGGTAGACGGTGCCCTTGCCGATGTGGGCCTTGCGCGCGACCTCGGCGATGGTGACTCCCCTGCTGCCGCGACCGAGCAGCAGCTCGCCCGCAGCGGCCAGGATGCGCACCGCCTTGGACGAGCTGTGTTCGGGCAGGTCAGGCAACAAACGCCTCCTCGCGGCGGGTGGGCCGGTCGCCCAGGATCTCCCCGACGATATCGGCTCCCTTGAACCGGACGACGTCGTCGGCCTTCATGATCCGGTCGGCGAGGCGCCTGCCCAGCCTTGTCCTGCCCAGGATGGGGAGGACCCTGCGCGCCAGCAGCTGCGTCCGGTTGTCCACCACGAAGATCTTGCGGTCCTCGGGGGCACCGTCCTGGTAGTGCGTGATGTAGGGGCGCAGCGCCCGTTCCCACTCGACGAGAGCAGTGCCGAGGTCATCAGGGTGGCGTTCGAGCATGGCGCCCAGCAGATCGGCGCCCGCCAGACCGGACGAGACACCCATGCCGGCGTAGAGGGTGACGCACCACGCGGAGTCGCCGACGAGCACGACCCGGCCCCGGTGCCAGGTATCCAGCCGGACCTGTTCGACCGAGTCGAACAGCACCGCATCGCTGTCGTCCAACGCGTCGAGGGTGGCGCCGAGCGTGCTGCCCGGCGCCTGCGGGCCGAACGCGGCGCGCACGCTCTGCGCCGGCGACCGGGTGAACTCGGCGTCGACGTCGTCGGTGCGGTAGCTGAGCAGGATCGTCGGATAGTGGTCGGCGAAGGCGAACACCCACATGGAGCGGTCCGGCTCCAGCAGCGTGGCCCCCTCGCCCGGCTCGAGGCCGGGGGGCGTGCCGGGGTACTCGAACGCGGCGATCATGTAGCCCAGCCGCTTCAGGTACTGCTCGTGCGGCCCGAACACCAGCGACCGGACGGTCGAGCGCAGCCCGTCCGCGCCCACGACCAGGTCGAACCGCTCGGTCGTCGCGGTGCCCGCTGCCGTGTTCAGCAGCGTCACCTCCACGCCGTCGGCGTCCTGCTCGATCGCGGTCGGCACGGTTGAGTAGCGCACCTCCACGTCCTGCGGCAGCGTCGCGAACGCGGCCTGCTCGACATCGCCGCGCAGCATCATCCACGGCTTGCTGGGCACGTCGGCGTACGACATGCCAGGCCGCTTGCGACCCGTGCGATCGATGGTCACGGCCGGCTGCGTGGTGGTGCGGTCGTGCAGGTGGTCGAGGAGGCCCAGTCGTCGGGCCGCCGTCTGACCAGCGCCGAACAGCGCCACGAAGTAGCCGCCGGCCCGCCTGCCGGCTGCCCGCTCGATGATCACCGGCGTCCACCCGGCTCGGCGCAGGCGCGCTGCGGTCGCGATCCCGCTGATGCCCATCCCGACGACCAGAACCCGACCGCGCTTGTCTTCACTCATGCTTCAACCGTACTGACCAATATGGTCAGATGGTCAGTATGTGGCACGGATCATAACGTCCCGTGCGGGCACCCTGGGACGGCAAA
The DNA here is from genome assembly GCA_963727745.1 of uncultured Actinomycetota bacterium. GTDB lineage: Bacteria > Actinomycetota > Actinomycetes > Mycobacteriales > Pseudonocardiaceae > Pseudonocardia. Next base: position 99,993 of record CAVSHL010000005.1, on the reverse strand, counting down.
GGGGCCCTGCATCGTCCATACACAAGCTTGAGGCGCCTGCGATCGGAGATCACTGCGGCCAGGCGAATGTGCCACGACCCCGAACCGAACATTCCGCCCTCGGGACGGCCGATGCGGCCAGTCGTGCTTCAGCCGGTGACAGCTGCGGAACCCGGGCGATGGGCGCCGCGGGGCTGCTGCGCAGACCCTGCTGAGCGTTGGCTACAGCGCCCCCAATGCCGTCGCCCGTCAGCGCACGCGATCGTCAGGGCCGCAGGATCACTCGGCCGAGGGGGCGGCCGCTCTCGACGTGCTCGTGTGCGGCGGCCGCCTCCGCAAGCGGGAACACGCGGTCGATCGGCATGGTCAGGTTGCCGGCCGCGACACCGGACAAGTGGCGCGCGAGCATCGCGTGCACACGCGACAGGTGCATCGCCCGCCCGAACAGCAACCCGGTGAGCGTCAAACTCTTCATCACGATCCGGCCGACCGCGATGCTCGGGGAATCGCCACTCGCCGCGCCGACGACGACGATCCGGCCCCGTTCGCGGGTCACATCCGGCAGCGCGTCGAAATCAGCTCCGCCAATGAGATCGAGGGTCAGATCGACTCCGCTTCCCTCGGTCGCTGCGAGCACCGCGTCGACGAAGTCACCTCCCCTGTGGTCAACCACGTGGGTCGCACCGAGCCGGCGAACCGCCGCCGCACGCGGGGCCCCCGACGCGGTTGCGACCACCGTCGCACCGGCTGCTGCGGCCAACTGAACTGCGGCCAGCCCGACACCTCCGGTCGCTCCGCGCACGAGCACCGCCTGGCCTTTCCGAAGATCGCCGTACTCGAACAGCGCCTCGTCGGCCGTACCGAACGCCACCGGCACGGTGGCCGCGACTGCGGAGTCCAGACCGTCAGGGACGGGATAGGCGTGGTGAGCCGCCACAGCGAAGAGCTCGGCATGCGAACCGGACCACCCGAACGCAGCCACCCGCTGCCCGACGGTGCGGTCGGTGACCTCCGCGCCGACCGCCTGGACCGTCCCGGCCGCGGCGTAGCCGACGATGTGCGGCGGCCGGGCGACGGGCGTGCGCCGCCGATGGAGCACGTCACCGCCCTCGATACTCACCGCTTCCACCCGAACCACGACATCGCCCGGCCCCATCACGGGATCGTCGACCTCCGCGTAGTGCAGTACGCTCGCCGGCCCGTTCACGTCGTATACAGCAGCCTTCATCCACACACTCCGAATTCATGCTCTCCCGACGAGCCGATGGGAGGTTCGAGCGGCGCCAGGTATCCGCGCAGCACATCCGCATCACGACCGCCCGGGGGACCGCTCGCCGGGCACCGTCTCGGCGATCAAGACATTCCCACGCCCAGGCAGCCTAGGGTTCGGCGCGGAGCGCCGGTACGGGCTCGGCGTCCTCGTCCGACGAGACCGACGCGTCGCGCAACCGGACGTCCTTGGTCTCCGGGGTGAACGCCAGTGTCACCAGCGCGAGCACCGCCACACCCATCAGCAAGAACGCCGGTACGAACGTGACGCCGGTACTCGCCATGAGCGCGGTCGAGACGAGCGGGGTCGCAGCGCCGACCACGGCGTAGCCCAGGTTCAGTGCGATGGCGTTGCCGATGAAGCGGCGCGCGGTCGGGAACATCTCCACCATCGTGGTGGCCAAGGGAGCCATGTAGACCGAGACCGCCACGACCAGGAGCAGAAGCCCTGCGAACGCACCGAGGATACCGGACCCGACCAGGGCCAACGCCGGATGCGGCGTGACGACCAGCAGGACCGCGCCGGTCCACAAGACCGGCTTTCGCCCTACCCGGTCGGTGACCCCGCCGAAGAACACCACCAGGATCGACGCCACCAGCAGGGCGGTCGATATTGTGATCAGCGCCGTCGTGCTGGACAGCTGCGCCTGCTGCACCAGATAGGTCGCCATGTAGCTGGTGAGCAGGTATCCGCCGACGCCGCCCGCGGGACCGAGCAGGAGCACGATGAGCATTGCCTTGTAGTGCCGCCGGGTGGCACTCGCCGGCGGGTTCGACGTGCCCTGCTCACGGCGCGCCGCTACGAACTCCTCGGGATCCTCGAGCCGACGGCGCAGCCAGAGGCCGAAGAGCGCCAGGACACCGCCGATGAGGAACGGCACCCGCCAGATCCAGTCGGCGTAGGCTTGCCCACCGACTGCGGACTGCAGGATCAGGATGAAGAAGCTGGCCACGGCCGAGCCGAGGAACGCACAGCTCACCGTGATCGCCACCCAGTGGCCGCGCCGTCCCTCCGGCGCCGACTCGAGCATGAAGCTGTAGCCACCGCTCGACTCGCCCCCGATGGCGAATCCCTGCACCAGCCGACACAGCAGCAACGCGAGCGGCGCGAGGAGACCGATGGCGCTGTAGCCGGGCAGCAACCCGATCGCGAGGTTGGCTGCGCCGGTGAGCAGGATGGTCAGGCTGAGGATCCGCACGCGACCGATCCGGTCGCCCAGGAACCCGAAGAAGACACCGCCCAGCGGACGGACCGCGAAGGAGACCGCGAAGATCGCGAACGTGCCCAGCAGCGCGGCAGTCGGGTTCGAGCCCTGGAAGAAGTGCTGGGCCAGGATCGGCGCCGAGACCGCATAGACCTGCAGCTCGTACCATTCCACGACCGTCCCGATGACCCCACCCGCCATACGACGGCGGGATATCGCGTGGAGCGTCATGGGAGTTCTCCTCTGATCGTCGTTGACTGCCACCGGCGCGGCCCGGCGGATCGAGAACCTCATTCGGCGGAGCTGCTCTACCGCGAAGACGAGGCCGAACTCGAGGGAGCTGGGCTCCCGCGGCGCGGCCCGACAGCCGCGAGGAGGCGTTCGACCCGTAACACCGGAAGCGCCGTGGATCAGGAGGCGGTCTCCCCCGCCGTGCCCAGCTCATCCACGGGGCGCTCGGATGTGGTGACAGCGGGTACTCCGGGCCCGCGCCCCCTGGGCGACGGCGAGTTCCTGCCGAGGTCGAGCATCAGCGCTGCACCTCTCTCCTGCGGGCCGGGCCGCCAGCACCCTTGCCGGGGCCCTTCCACGCCGAGGGAGTAAATCAGTAACTATTCAATGTTTCAAGATTAAGGTTCGGCGCCATGCTGGAGCGGTTGCCAGGACGCCCGAGCGACTCCCTTCGACGCGGCGGGCCGGTGCGCCGACGAGCCAACCGCCGGGAGCAGGCAGGTCGTGGCGGCGGGAGCGAGCTGCGAGCACCCCGCATTGAAACATCGAATGGTTCGTGCTTTGCTTCTCCATGCCGGGGCTCGCGAGCCCGCTCGGCGGCACGAGGAGGAATCGAACCAGCCATGACCGAGATCGTGCCCATCAACGGGCGCAGAGGTAGATCCGTCCACCCTCGATCTCGCGAAGGGTTCGTGACGACGGCAGCCGGCTCCCCGACCCTGCCCGTGCTCGACGAAGCAGGTCGGGCGCTGCTCTTCACCGACGCGCGGACCACCCGCTCGTTCTCCGATCGGCCGGTCTCCGACGCGACGCTGCAGGCGGTGTGGGACCTCGCCAGGTGGCCTCCGACGGAGTCCAACTCGCAACCCCTGCGCGTGGTATTCGTGCGCACCGACGAGGGCAAGAGGCGGCTGCTCCCGCTGTTGGCGGAGGGCAACCGCACCAAGAGCGAGTCCGCTCCGGTGGTCGCGATCCTGGCGATGGATCGTGACTTCCACGAGTTCGTGCCGAGGATCGTGCCCCTTCGCCCCGAGCTGAAGGACTCCCTGGAGGCGTCCGGCCGCGCAGGCCGCGATCCGATCGCGCGTTTCAGCGCGACCCTGCAGATCGGCTACTTCGTGCTCGCCGCCCGTGCCCACGGCCTGGCCGCGGGCCCGATGTCCGGGTTCGACACCGACGCCGTCACGGCCGAGTTCCTGCCCGGCGGCCGGGAGCAGGCCCTCCTGGTCGTCAACCTCGGGCACCCCGGCGAGAACGCCTGGGGCCGGCGCCAGCCGCGGCTCGATGAGGAGGTCGTCATCCGCTGGGCGTGAGCTCGTCCGTCTCGCTGCATGCCCGTCGGGAGCTGGAGGAAGTGGCCATCCAGGTCTCGGGTCAGATGACTCGACCTCACCTACGGGCTGCCGCGCACCATCGTCATCACCGATGCGGCGCTGTTCACCCTCAGCGCCGCAGCGGATCGAGGTGTGCGCCCTGCGTTCGGAGCACGAGGAGTGTGACCAGCGTGATCAGGCTGCACGCGATCGTGTACCAGGCCGCGGCCAGCGAGTCACCCGTCGCGGAGACGGCGGCGGTGATGATGAACGGGGCCGTCCCGCCGAAGAGCGCCACCGACAGCGCATAGACCAGCGACACGCCGGTGACCCGCGTACGCGTCGAGAAGCGTTCGGCCAGGAGCGCCGGCAATGGCCCGCCGACCAGTCCGATCAGGACACCTGCCACGACGAGCGCGGCCAGCGCGGCACCGAAGCCGCCGCGCAGCATGAGGAACAGCGGGTAGGACAGCACGAGGGTGCCGATCGTCCCGACGAGCATGACCGGGCGCCGGCCCGCCCGGTCGGACCACGCCCCCGCGAAGGGGACCACGATCCCGGCCACCGCGCCGTTGATCAGGGTGAGCAGGTAGGACTGCTCCAGGGACATCCCGAGCGTCTTCGACAGGTAGGTCGGCATCAGGACCATGAACGTGTAGCCGGTGCAGGAGTAGACCACCACGATGCCGACGGTCATCAGCACCTGCCGCAGCAGACCTGGCTCCCCGGCGGTCGGATCGTCGATCGTGCCGGACGACTCCGCCGCTGCCACCGCCCGGAACGACGGCGTCTCGTCGACCCGCATGCGCAGGTAGAGCGCGATCATGCCCATCGGCGCAGCGAGGAGGAACCCGACCCGCCAACCCCAGGAGACCAGCGCCTCCTCGGACAGGACCGCGATCAGCACCGTCGCCATCCCGGCGCCGCAGACGAACCCGATCACGGTGGTGAAGAAGGACCACGAACCGTACAGACCGCGGCGACCGGGCGGCGCGTACTCGACCATGAGCGACACCGCGCCGCCGAACTCACCTCCGGCCGCGAGTCCCTGCACCACTCGCAGGACCGTGAGCAGCAGCGGTGCCCAGACCCCGATCACCGCATAGGTGGGAAGGACACCGATCAGCGCCGTAGCACCCGACATCAGGGTGATGATCAGAACGAGGAGGGGCCGCCGGCCTCTCCGGTCGGCGAAGCGACCGAAGATCGCCGCGCCGACCGGTCTGAGGAAGAACGCGAGGGCGAAGAGGGAGAACGTGGCGAGCAGGCCCGTGGCGCCGTCGCCGGTGGGGAAGAACAGCACGGCGATGACCGGGGCCATGTAGCCGTAGAGGGCGTACTCGTACCACTCGACGAGGTTGCCGAGGGACCCGGCGACGAGCGCGCGCCGGGACGCGCGCACGTCGATCACCTTGGCGGGGACCCCGGCCCTGACGGAGACGGGCACGTCGGTCATGGCTACCTCCGGTCAGCCGGCTGTGTCGAAGGTGATGACGCCGCGGATGTTGGTCCCGGCGTGCATGTCGGCGTAGCCCTGGTTGACCTGGTCCAGCGTGTACCGGGTCGTGATGACCTCGTCGAGCATGAGGCGCCCGGACGTGTACAGCTCGAGCATCTTCGTGATGTCGCGCATCGGCGCCACCCCGCCGAACATGGAGCCGAGCAGGCGCTTCTGGTACAGCGTGAGTTCGAACAGCGAGATCGGTGCGCCGAAGTCCGTGGACGGGCCGAGCGAGGTCACCACGCACGTGCCTGCCTTGCGGATCGCGGTGAAGGCCTGGCGGACGTGGTCGGGGTCGAGCACGCCGACGGTGATGATCGCGCTGTCGGCGCCCTGCCCGTTCGTCATGGAGCGGGCAAGCTCGGTCGCCTGCTCCATGTCCTCGGCGACGTGGGTGGCCCCCATCTTCTGCGCCATCTCCCGCTTGAACGGGACCGGGTCCACGGCGATGACGTTCGCGGCGCCCGCGTGCACGGCGCCCTGGACGGCGAAGGCCCCGATCCCGCCGACACCCATCACGATCACGGTGTCGTTCGGGCGCACCTGCGCGATGTTCACCGCCGAGCCCCAGCCGGTGTTGACCCCACAGCCGACCAGACAGGCGGCTTCCAGCGGGATCGACGCGTCGATCTTGATCGCCGAGGTGACGCCGACGGTGGTGTACTCGGAGAAGGTCGAGATACTGCACCACTGGCCGACCGGCTGCCCGTCCAGCGACATCCGGAAGCTGTTCGGGTCATCGAACCGTGCGCCGCGCAGCAGGTTCGCACCGAGGTCGCAGAGGTTCCCCATGCCGATCCCGCACCAACGACACCGGCCGCAGCTCGGCAGGCAGGACAGCACCACGTGGTCGCCCACGGCCCAGCCCGGTGTCCCGGGACCGACCTCGACGACGACGCCCGACCCCTCGTGGCCGCCGCAGGTGGGCAGAGTCTCCGAAGGTAGGTCGCCCGTGGCTACGTGGTCGTCGGAGTGGCACATCCCCGACGCCGCGACCCGGACAAGGAGCTCCCCCGTCCGTGGCCCGTCAAGATCGAGCTCGACGACCTCGAAACGGCCGGGGATCTCGCGCAGGATCGCGCCTCTCGTTTCACCGCTTGCGGCTCCTTCGTCGACGTGGTGGCGCCGGGACGGCGGGCGGGCCCACCGGGCCCCGCTCCGCGACCATCGGGTCAGCTGCCTGCCGAGACGGCGAAGGGCAGCTGGATCTTCGGGGCGACCTCCTGGGCGAGCAGCCGCAGCGACTGGAACCAGGGCGCCGGGTCGTCCATGTAGTCGTGGGTCTCGACCTGGAGCACGCCCCAGCCGCCGGTGAACTCGTAGAGCTTGTTGAGCTTGTCGATCACAGTCTCCGGCGAGCCGACGACCCAGACGTTGTCGCAGATCCACTCGAGGTCGACGTCGGCCTTCGAAGCACCGGCGTCGGCGACGTAGCCGTCGAGCATCCCGAAGCGCTCCCAGATGGGCCAGAGGTAGCGCTCGAACGCGTAGCCGATGCCGCCTTCCATGGCGAGCTTCTTGGCCTCCTTGTCGGTGTCAGCCACGAAGACGGTCTGCGAGACGTGGTACTTGGACCGATCCGGCGTGTGCCCGTTGGCCAGGGCGGCCTTCTCGTAGGTCTCCCAGTGGGTCTTGAGGATCGAGGAGCCCGAGTAGATCGAGACGGGCATGAAGCCCCGCTCACCGGCGAACTTGATCGACGGGGAGTTCACGCTCAGCCCGGTGACGGCGATGTCGAGCTTGCCGCCCCACGGGCTGTAGTCGGCGATCTTGTGATCGTCGTGTCCCTTGCCGTCGTCGACCTCGGCCGGGTAGCCGGCGTTCCAGAACTCACCCTCGAAGTGGAAGGGCTCGCGCTTCCAGATCCGCTCCATGATCTCGAGCGACTCGCGCACCCGGGCCGGGTTCTTCGAGAGGTCGGTAATGCCGTGCAGTTCGGCTGCCTGGGGGTAGGCACCGGCGCCGATGCCGAGGAAGTAGCGGCCCTCGAGGATCTGGGAGAGCCACCCGACCTGGATCGCCAGCGCCGCGGGATGGTGCTGGGGCAGCAGGTGCGCCATCGGCGCGAACTTGATCCGTTCGGTCTGGACGGCCGCCGCAGCGATCACCAGCTCCGGCGTCGGGATGCACTCCCACTTCTGCGTCGCGTGCTCGGCGACCATGAACTCGGAGAATCCGGCCTGGTCGGCCTCTCGAGCATTGGCCAATGCCCAGTCGAACGTCTCGCGGGAGCTGCGCTCGGGACGCATGTACGGGATGTGGATGAGTCCTGATTCCATCGGTCTGTTCTCTCCTGACGTGGCTTGCGTCGATCTACAGGGCGTCGATGTGCAGGGCAGTCGTGCGGAAACAGGCGCTAGGAGGCGAAGAAGACGTCGAACGCGTGCTTGGTGTCGAGGTACTCGTGGACGACCGCGATCCGACCGTCCGGCGCGACCTCGAACAGGAAGTGGCAGCGCGGGTCGTACACCCGGCCGTCCTTGAGTTCGGCGAACGAATCCGCCTCGACCGCGACCCGGTTCCCCTCGGCCACCATCGAGATCGGCGTGATCCGCAGCGGATTCACGTAGACGTCGGCAACGCCGCCGATGAGCTTCCCGAACCCGGCCTTGTCGTAGGAGCCGGACATCCCGTCGAGCTTCCCGGACACCCACCAGGTGACGTCGTCGGACAGTGCGTCGAGGGTGTTCTCCACGTTGCCCTCCGAGAACACCTCGAGGAACCTCGTGACAGCAGCTTTCGGGTCGACCGGTTCAGTCATGACGATCTCCTCCTCGTCGAGGGATGGGTCGAGCGACGGGTCAGACGAGTGTTCCGGCAGCGTCCTTGGTGGCGAACCGGGGAGCGACCTCCTCGGCGAACCGCGCGAGCTCGGCGTTCTGCCGTTCGGGCTCCAGGTGGCCCTGGCCGAACATCAGGAAGCACTCGTTGAAACCGAGCCGGTCGTGGGCCTGCTCGATCTGCCGTGAGATGTCGTCCGCAGTCCCGATCAGCACGTTGGGGAACTGCTGGCCGTGCGGGATGAACCACTTGTCCCAGAACCAGCGGTGCTCGGCCTCGAGCGCTTGGGCCTCCTCCTTGGAGTCGGTCAGGATCAGGAACCCGCCCCACGCCCCGATCTCCTCGCGTGGGACATCCCGGCCGGCCTTCTTCGCCGTCTCGGAGTAGCGGTTCCACAGGGCCTCGCAGAAGTCGAGGTCGTTGGCGAACACGACCTGCTTGCCGCCTTCCCTGGCCCACATGTCGACCGTGCGCATGCTGTAGGCGAATGCGCCGTAGACCTTGGGGTGCGGGTTCTGGAACGGGCGCGGGGCGATGCCGATCTCCCGGACGACGCCGTTCTCGTCCTGCCCCGCGCCGAACTCGGCGTAGCTCGGGTGCCCGGCGGAGCCGCCCTCCGGCGGGTACTCCCAGTACTTGCCCTTGAACGAGAAGGTGGAGTTCTCCCAGGCCATCTTCACGATCTGGACCGATTCCTCGAAGATCTCGCGGTTGATCGCGTCCTGCTCGTTCTTCGCCTTGGCGTGGGCCACGTTCGTGGCGCCGACCCCGCGGACGGCGGCGTAGGCGTCTACCCAGCGGGCGTGGTAGCCGCGGGTGAAGCCGACGATCAGCCGACCCTGCAGCATGTGGTCCAGCGTCGCGATCTCCTCGGCGACGCGGACCGGGTTGTGCGTCGGCAGCACGTAGCCGAGGATCCCGGCCTTGAGCCGCCTCGCGTGCGCGCCGACGAACAGGCCCAGCATCCCCGGGTGGTTGGTGATCTCGAAGCCCTCGATCTGCAGGTGGTGCTCGGGCGAGCAGTAGGACTCGTAGCCCAGCTCGTCGGCGAGCTGGACGTAGCCCTTCATCTCCTCCAGGAACCGCTGGTAGAGCTCGGGACGCTGCCCGGCCATGCCTGCCTCGAGCTCGTGGCGCCTGCCGATCACGCCGGTCTGCATCAGGTGGAACTTCACCGAGGTCGTCTCCTTCGGTAACGGGGCGGGTGTGACCGGTCAGGCGACAGCGCCCGACGGTGCAGGCACGGCCTCCGCCACGGGTGTGAGGTCGTCCAGGGCCGTCGCGACGGACGGCGGGTTGTGCAGGTGGCGCACGGAGCGGACGCCGAGATCGCGCAGGACGTGGGACGCGAGGCCGCGCTCGTCGGTCGGGCGGCACGCCTCGCCCCGCGGCAGGTCGACGAGGCCGGCATCGCGGTTCTGCAGATCGTGGAGCGTGCTGCGCCCGCCCGGTCGAAGGTAGACGACCACTCCGGCCCCGCACGCGGTGATCTCACGCATCGCCGCGTCGAGGCGGCGGGCGCAGCCGCAGCGGCGTGACCCGAAGACGTCTCCGAGCAGGCACTCGACGTGCAGGTGAACCGGCACGTCCGCGGCCCCGTCGACGTCGCCGGCGACGAGCGCGAGGTGCTCGGAACCGTCGCCCGTCGCCCGATAGCCGACCGTGCAGAAAGAGCCCGCAGCGGTCGGCAGCCGGATCGTGGTCACCCGCTCAACCTGCTGTTCGGTGCGCCGCCGGTACGCGACGAGCTCCGCGATGCTGATCATGGCCAGCCCGTGGGTGGCGGCGAACTCGACGAGCTCGTCACGCCGGGCCATCCTGCCGGGAGCCCGGGTGCTGACGATCTCGCACAGCACACCGGCTGGCCGGCGACCGGCCATCCGGGCCAGGTCCACGGCAGCCTCGGTATGCCCGCCGCGCTCAAGCACCCCACCGGGACGGGCGGCAAGAGGGACGACATGGCCCGGCCTGCTGAAATCGGTCGGTCGCGCAGTGGGGTCGGCGAGCAGCCGGGCGGTGCGCGCACGGTCGCGGGCCGAGATGCCGGTGGTCACGCCGACCGCCGCGTCGACGGTCAGCCGGTAGGCGGTGCCGTACCCATCGGAGTTGGAGTGGTGCATCGGCGGCAGGGCCAGCCGCTCGCACTCCTGCTCCGGGAGCGCCACGCAGACGAACCCGGAGCTGTGCCTGACCATGAACGCCATCAGTTCCGGGCTCGCCAGCTCGGCGGCGAAGATCAGGTCGCCCTCGTTCTCGCGGTCCTCGGCGTCGACCACGACGACGGCCCTGCCCGCGGCGATCTCCTCGATGGCCTCGTCGATGGAGCTCATGAGTTGCCTCTCCTCATCGGACGGTGGCGGCGTTCGAGCGGCGGTGCCGCTCAGACAGCGACGAGCTGACGGAAGCGGCTGCCGTGGAACACGAGCGGGCCGCGATCGGGCTCGGCGCGCAGCGCGTGGATGGCTAGCAGGACGATCGCGTGGTCGCCAGCCGGCACCACGGCGTGGATCGAGCAGTCCAGCCACGCGACGGCGCCGTGCACGAAGACCGCCCCGTCCGCGCTGGCACTCCACTCGACCTCGGCGAACCGGTCCCCGACCTTCAGCGAAAGGGTCCGGCACGCTTCGTTCTGGTCCTCCGCGAGAACGCTGACACCGAGCCGGCGCATGGCGCGCAGCCGTGGCCAGGTCGCCGAGGTGTTTTGCACGCAGACCGACACCAGACCCGGGTCAACGGACACCGAGGTGAACGAGCTGGCGGCGATCCCGACCGGCTCTCCGCTCTCGAGCGCGCAGATGGCCGTGACGCCGCTGGGGAAGCACCCGTATGCCCGGCGCAGCTGAGCGGCATCACCGGTGGTGGGTTCGAGCTCGACCATGTGCCCCTCCCCTTCGAGGTTTGCGCCCGGCGGCCGTACCCGACACCTGTCCCGGCGTCGACGGTTGCGAGCGATAGAAGCAAGCTATCTACACGAGCGTAAACTGTCAACGGTCGTGTAACTTGCGACCGCGAACGCTTCCGTTGCTGCTCGGATATCCGATGACGATCAATCAGCAGCCGTTGACCGTTTACACCAACGTAGATACAGTCCGCCCAGACTGCTCCCGAGGAGGTACACCGTGACCACCACCCAGGCCTCGACCGAGGCGCTGCTCGCCGGGCTCGTGGAGACCGAGCGCGTGCACCGGTTGCTGTTCACCTACGCCCATCACCTGGATATGAACCACCCCGACGAGATCGCGGCCCTGTTCACCGAGGACTGCTACGTCAGCTACGGGCCGGACTTCGGCGCCGAGGGGCGCGCGGCCTACCGGGAGACCCTCGGCGGGATCGGCAGCTTCTTCGCCGCCACCAGCCACCACGTGTCGAACATCGTCGTGGACTTCGGCCCGGACCTGCAGACGGCGACCGTGCGGTCCTCGCTCTACGCGTGGCACCAGTACACGAGAGACCGCCCCAACGGACACTTCTTCGGCCAGTACCACGACGAGCTCGTGCGCACCGAGGACGGCTGGCGCTTCGCGCGCCGCGAGCTGCGGGCCGCCGGGGTCGAGGATTTCCACGTGAAGAAGCAGATCCCGATCGGGCGCGCGGAGTCCTCGTGACCGCCGTCGCGGAGACGGGCGTCCTGCCGGACTACGACGACATCCGGGTCGAGCACCGGGGACCGATCAGCTGGATCGTCCTCGACCGCCCGGACAAGGCGAACGCACTGTCCACTGCCATGCTCGACGAGTTCTCCGACGCTCTCGACCGGCTCGCGCACACGGGCGGACCGGTGGTGGGGATCCGCGGCGAGGGCAAGGGGTTCTGCGCCGGCTACGACATCGACCAGGTCGGCGTGCCCAAGGCGGTGGACCCGGTCGCCGACCGGGAGCGCCTCGCCCGCAACGTGCAGCGCTACCTCGCGATCTGGGACCACCCCAAGCCGGTGATCGCCGCCGTCCACGGCTACTGCGTGGCCGGCGCCACCCAGATGTGCGTCTTCACCGACCTGACGATCGTCGCCGACGACGCCCGCATCGGCGAGCCGGCGCTGCCGCTCGGCGGGGGCTACATCGCGCCGCTCTGGGCGCCGATCGTCGGCCCCAAGCGGGCCAAGGAGCTGGCGTTCATCCCCGGCAACATGATCAGCGGGACGACCGCGGTCGAGTGGGGCTGGGCCAACCACGCCGTCCCCGCCGCCGACGTGCTCCGCACCGTCGAGGAGATGGCCGAGCAGATGGCGCGCATCCCGTCCGACGTCCTGCGGATCAAGAAGCTGTCGATCAACCGCGCGATGGAGGCCATGGGCGTGCGGACCGCGGCGGCCGGGGTCGCGGAAATGGACGCGCTGCTGCACCTCTCCCCCTCCGTCACACAGCTCCGCGAGTGGATCGCCGAGGTTGGCCTCAAGACCGCAATGGCGGAGTTCACGCGACCACCAGGAAAGGACGACACGTGAGTTCTGGAGTCGGATTCGTCAAGGACGGCCACGTCGCGCGCGTGACGCTGGACAACCCCGAGGCGCTCAACGCCATCAACGCGCAGATGGACGACGCGCTGTTCGCGGCGTGGACCGAGATCAACGACGACCCCGAGATCTGGGTCGCGATCCTCTCGGCCACGGACGGGAAGGCCTTCTGCGCCGGCGCGGACGTGTCCGGTGGCACCGACCGCGACGGGCGCATGGCTCTCGGCGGCGGATTGACCGGCGTCGGCGGCCCGCAGCTGATCCTGCGCAAACCCCTGATCGCCGCGGTCCACGGCTACGTCATCGGCGGCGGTTTCGAGCTCGCGATGTGCGCGGACGTCATCGTCGCCGCTGACGACACCCAGTTCTTCATCCCCGAGGTGAAGGCCGGGATCCTCGGCGAGGCCGGCATCATGCACCGCGCCATCCGGCAGCTCCCGCACCACGTCGCCCTCGCGATGGTGCTCACCGGCGATCGGCTGCCCGCGGCGAAGGCCGAGCACTACGGCCTCGTCAACGAGGTGGTGTCCACCGACGAGCTCGCCGCCGCGGCTGACCGGTGGGCCACGAAGATCACCGCAAGTTCACCGCTCGCTGTCCAGGCGGCGAAGGACGCGGTCCTCAGTGGGCTCGGTGGATCACTGGAAGCAGCACTGTCCACCCGCTACGAACCCATCGAGGCCTACGCGGGCACCAAGGACCAGCTCGAGGGGGTCGCAGCGTTCGCGGAGAAGCGCAAACCCGTGTGGACCGGGCATTGACGTCGTTCAGCCGGGGCGACGCAGGCCGTCGAAGAAGATCGCCGAGAACGTGTCGATGGTCTGCTGAGCGGTGTACTTGCGATCCCCGGGCTTGAACCACCGATGGGTCCAGTTCACCATTCCGAACAGTGTCTTCACGACCAGCGGGACCGACAGATCGCCACGGAACTCGCCGTCGCGGATCCCGGACGCGATGACGTCGTTCACGATCGTCTCGAACCGACGGGTCTTGCGCACCATTTCCTTCGCCCATTGGGTCGTCTGGAACGCAACCTTACCCATGTCCTCCTGGATGTAGACGTAGACGTAGGGGTAGTTCGCCTCGTACGACTTGATCTGAACCTCGATGAGGAGCCGGAGCTTGTCATGAGCACTGATCTCGAGGGCCGCTACCCGCGTCGCCTCGGCCAGGTTGTCGTCGAGGACCTTCTTGGCCGTGGCCTGGAAGACCTCCTGGAAGATCTCCTCCTTGCTGGCGAAGTAGTAGTAGATGGCAGCACGGTCGGTACCGAAACGGGCAGCGATGTCGTTGAGCGTCGACGCTTCGTATCCCTTTTCCTTGAAGACGTCGCCGGCGATCTGGAGCAATTCGTTCCGCTTCGCCCGGTACGCCGAATCGCCCTCGACCTGCGCCCTTTTCCGGCGCTGGGACAGACCGCTCCGGGCGGCTTCCGGAGGGAGTTGTGCGGGCGTGGCCATACAGGAGACCCTACAACCGCGACGGAGCGGGGATCAGCATGAGTGGAAGCGAACTGTGGTCCGAGGTGTCGACCGTCGGCGACCTCCTGGTGCGGTCCGCGCACCGGTATCCCGATCGCGCGGCGCTCGTGTTCCCCAGGTCCCGGCACACCTACGCGGACCTCCTCGCCGGTGCGATGCGCGTGGCCCGTGGCCTGTGCGGCCTCGGGGTCGAGCCGGGTGACCGCGTCGGGCTGCTGGCGTCGAACACCGTCGAGTTCGTCGAAGGGTTCTTCGGGGCCAGCCTGATGGGCGGCGTGGTCGTCCCGCTCAACGCGCGGCACAGGTCCGCGGAACTCGGCTGGATCATCGCGAACGGTGACCTCGTCGCCCTGCTGACCACGGCGCGCGACGACGAGTACCTGGACTTCACCGAGGTCCTGCGGACCGGCCTGCCCTCCCTCGGCGACGCGACGGATCCCGCCGGCCTCGGTCTCCCCGAGGCCCCGGCACTGCGCGCGGCGGTGCTGCTCAGCGGTGAGGACCGGCCCGGCTTCCTCGGCAGAACGGGCTTCGACGACGTGGCCAGGGCCGTCGACGACGCGGTCGTCGACGATTTGCGTCGTCGTGTCCGGGTCCGCGACGTTGCGACGATGCTCTACACATCGGGGACCACGGCCAACCCCAAGGGCTGCATGCTGTCCCACGAGGCGATGACCCGCGGCTCGGTCGAACGCGCCCGGTTCCGCCTGGGCAACGGCGACACGGGATCCGGCCAGCACGACACAACCTGGGCGGCCGGCCAGCTGTTCCACATCGCCGCACTCGCCCCGTTCCTCGGCTCGGTGGGCGCCGGGGGGACCTTCCTCACCGACATCCACTTCGAGCCCGGCCGAGCGCTCGAGCTGCTGGCTCGCGAACACGCCACCGTCGCCTTCCCCTGGTTCCCGGCGATCATGCAGCCGATGCTGGACCACCCGAGCTTCGACGCCGCGGCCCTGCAGGCGATGCGTTCGATGTTCCTCATCGGTCCGAGCGTCCTGCTGGAACGCGTCCAGGACGCATTGCCCGCGTGCGAGCTCGTCGCCGCGTGCGGGATGACCGAGACGGCCGGCATCTACGCGATCAGCGATCGGTCCGACTCCGTCGACCTGCGGGCTGCCGCCCAGGGAAAGCCCTGTCCCGGCGTCGAGGTCAGGATCATCGACGTCGAGACCGGCAAGGAAGCCGGAGTCGGCGTCATCGGTGAGATCCTGGTCCGCGGGTACAACGTGATGGAGGGCTACTACCGGGATACGGAGAAGACCGCCGCCGCGCTCGATGACGACCGCTGGCTGCACACCGGCGATCTCTACAGCTGGACCGCCGAGGGTCAGGTCGTGTTCCACGGCCGGCTCAAGGACATGCTCAAGGTAGGCGGCGAGAACGTCGCCGCCATCGAGATCGAGTCCTTCCTCGCCCGGCACCCCGCCGTGCAGTGCGTCGAGGTAGTGGGAGCGCCCGATCCCCGACTCGACGAGGTCCCCGTCGCGTTCGTCGAGGTGCGGGCCGGCCACACCGTCACCGAGGCGGAGCTGATCGAGTTCTTCCAGGGCAAGGTCGCGCGGTACAAGATCCCCCGCGCGGTGCGGTTCGTCGAGCCCGGGACCTGGCCGATGTCCACCACGAAGATCAACAAGAGGGAACTGCGCGCCCGACTCGCAGCGGCGCCGCTGCCGGCCCCGGAGCTCACCCGATGACGATGGAGCCGACGAGCGGGACCACCGTCGCCGACGTCCGTGCGGAGGCGCTCGCGCTGCTCGCGTCGGTTCCCGACGGCGACGACCTCGACGCGTCCGCCACCGCTCTGATCACCCTCGCCGTCCACGCGGCGGTGTCGACGCTCGACGGCGCCGGCACCGACTACGCCATCCGGCGCGCCCTCGACGCCGGCGCGACAGCAGCGCAGGTCCACGAGACGCTCGTCGTGGTCTCCGGCCTCGGCGTGCACACCCTCATGGAGGGCTCCCGCCGGGTCGCCGACATCCTGCGGGAACGCGGCGAGACGGCACTCGACGAACCGCTGGACGCGGATCGCGCCGCTCTGCGCACCCGACTGCAGGGCAGCGACCCGTACTGGGACGACCTCGACCGTGAGGTCCCCGGTTTCCTGGACGCACTGTTGCGGCTGTCTCCCGAGGCCTATGAGGCGTTCTTCGCCTATACCGCGGTCCCGTGGCGGACCGGCGCGGTGCGCGGCAGGGTCAAGGAACTGATAGCCCTGGCCAGCGACGCGACCCCGACCCACCGCTACCTACCCGGCGTGCGACTGCACCTGGCCAACGCCGTCAGGCTCGGCGCCGGTCGCACGGCCGTCCTGCACGCGCTGGAGATCGCCGCCGCCGGGCCGCAGCACGTGGGCGTTCCGGCCGCGCCCGGCGCCCGCGCCTGACACGACACATCGGGCACCTGCGTCCCTTCGCACGCCCCGATTGCTCTGCACACCCGGACATCGCTGCAAGTCGATATCGAGGATGGAACAACCATGGGAATGCTCGACGGCAAGGTCGCCTACATCACCGGCGTCGCCCGAGGCCAAGGCCGGTCGCACGCGGTCAGGTTGGCGGAGGAAGGCGCCGACATCATCGGCATCGACCTGTGTGCGCAGCCGACGACGGTGTCCGTACCCGGCGCGACCACGGAGGATCTCGAGGAAACCGTCGCGCTGGTCGAGAAGGCCGGACGGCGGATGGTGGCGAGGGTCGGCGACGTCCGCGACGTCGAGTTCCTCGCCGCAGCCGCGCGCGACGGCGTGGCAGAGCTGGGACGCCTGGATATCATCTCGGCGAACGCAGGCATCTGGGCCGTCGGCCACGACGAACCGACGACCCTCGCGCAACGCCAGCAGGTCTGGAAGGAATCCGTCGATGTCGACCTGACCGGCGTCTTCAACACCCTCGAAGCCACGGTGCCGATCCTCGTCGGCGCCGGCCGAGGCGGTGCGATCGTGATCACCAGCTCCACCGCAGGCCTCAAGTCGATGGCGATCAACTCCCTCGCCCAGACCGCGTACACCGCCGCCAAGCACGGGGTCGTCGGCCTCATGCGGAACTACGCCGTCGAGCTCGCGCCCCACATGATCCGGGTCAACACCATCCACCCCACGAGCACCGCCACCCCGATGATCACGAACCCCGTGACCGACGCCTACCTCGAACAGCACCCGGAACTCGCCGGACTGATGGCCAACCTTCTACCGGTCCCGGCCGTCGATCCCGTCGACATCAGCAACGGGCTGCTGTACCTGGTCTCCGACATGGGGCGCTACGTCACCGGCATCACCCTCCCCGTCGACGCGGGCTTCCTCGTGAAGTGATTCCCTCGACGGTCGCCGCCAGGCCCGGCGCCGTGTCCGGTGGATCGTTGAGGTGTCGCGCCCGTCGTGGCGGACGTGTCATGCAGCGTCGCCTCGTCCCAGCCCGCGCCAAGCACCGCGTCCGCGTCCGCCTGGGTCATCTCGGCCGGAGTGGCCGCGAGCTTGCGCACGAACGCCAGCAGCGCCCGCGAACGGTCGTCGATCGGGGCCGGTCGCGACGTCCTCCAGCAGCTCCTCCACCAGCCCGTTCGGCACCCCGAGGGCGTACGCGACCTCCGGGTGGGTCAGGTGAACGTTCGGGCACCCCGCCAGGCCGGCGGCGAAAGCCAGGATCATCTCCCCTTCACCCGCTGTGGTTCTTCCTGGACGGGGTGTCGAGATGGTCGAACTGCACACCTTCGCCGCTCATCGACCCCGACGGCCCTACTCGATACGAGGCCGACCCGCCGGCCTTGCTGAGAGTGATCGAGTAGGCGGGGGTGGTGACGGACAGGGAGCCGGCCGAGCGGGACTCCCGGACGAGCGCCTCGGATGTGGTCGACGATCGTCGAGCCGACCGTGCGCGGATCGGTGCGGATGGGCCGGCTGCCAGCATGGCGTCGACTTCCTCGCCGGAGAAGAGCGCGCGCAGCAGGAGCTCCTCGTCGGAGAGGGACGCACCGAGGCGGGCCCGCAGCTCGGTTCGGGTGGGTTGGGGCTGCGTCCAGTTCGCGGAGCGCCACCATCTCGGCACGGGAAGCGAGAACTTGTCGATGTACACGTCGGTGATCCCGCACGACCTCGGCGATGCGCTGCTGCCTCTTCGGCATGTCGAAGAGGCAGTCGAAGATCCAGAAGCTCCCGATTCCGTGCCGCGCCAGCAGCTCGATCCACAGGTCGACCACGGAGGCCGACGCGAAGCCCATGCAGCCGACCGAGATGGTCCGCGTGGCCGTACGCAGCTCGGTGCCGCGCAGCCCGCCGACCATTTGGTCAAGCGCGGCGAACGGATCGTCCTCGAAGGTGCGCAGCAGCACGGTGAACATACCTGCGTCGGTGAGGTCGATGACGCGGTAGCCGGCTGACCGTTGGTACGGCAGCGTCGGCCCGGCCTGGTGGGTCCGCATCCGCAGGCCCCACAGGCTCTGTTGTCCGTCGCGAGGCGTCTGGTCGATGAACTCGACGTGCGTACCGGCAGCTCCGGTGGGTGCGGCATCGCGGTCTGAAGCGGTGAAATGAACTCGTGTCAGGACGTCGGGCCCGACGACGTGCCGATCATCGAACAACTGTGGATGCCGGTCTCGGCTCGTGGGCGTCGGCGGGCCGGACGTGACGCAATCGCACATCACGGACCGCCGGGTCCGCGTCGACGTCGCCGTCGCCGGTCCGGGTCTCGACATCCACCGGGTCGAAGAGGAGCGGACGCCGCAGCGTCACGCCGGCCCCGGCCCCGGCGCCCGACCGCCAGCCGCCCACGGCTACTTGAGCAGCGCGCCGGCGTCGACCGGCAGCGGAACACCGGTGATGAAGCGGGCGTCGTCGGAGACCAGGAAGAGCAGCGCGTTCGAGATGTCCTCGGGCTGCACCCACGGTGTGGGCAGCACCTGCAGGGTGCGCGCCGCCTCGAGGAACTCCTCGTGCGTCGGGTTCTCCAGGTCGGGACGAAACATCTTCCAGGTGGCCAGGTTGTCGGCCATCGGGGTGGCGACCTGGGTGGGATGGATGGAGTTGACCCGGATGCTCTCGGGCCCGAGTTCGAGCGCGAGCGACTTCATCAGCCCGACCGTGCCGTACTTCGAGGTGACGTAGTGCGGGATGTTGGCGAACGGGTGCAGGCCCGCAACCGAACTGGTGATCACGATCGCGCCGCCGCGACCACCTGCGCGCAGGTGTGGGATGGCCGCCCGGCACGTGTGGTAGACGCCGTTGAGGTTGATGTCGATCATGTCCTGCCAGATCGGGTACGCCATGGTGGCGGCCTCGGTCGGTGCGGCGGCGATCCCCGCGTTGGCAGCGACGATGTCGAGTCGCCCGAACTCCGCGACCCCGGCGTCGACGACGGCGGTGAGGGCCTCGACGTCGCGGACGTCGGTGACGCTCGCGATGATCCGGCGATCGAGCGCCTCGACCGCCCGCACGGTCTCCTCGAGGTCGGCGCGGGTCGCACCGTCGTAGGGGACTCCGGGGATGTCCTCGCAGATGTCAACGGCGATCACGTCGGCACCCTCGCGTGCGAGCGAGATCGCATGACAGCGTCCCTGCCCACGGGCCGCACCGGTGATGAGCGCAACCTTGCCGTCTACGCGACCACTCATGAACCGCTCCGTCCTGTTCGACCGATCGTCTGGTTGGGAAGCTAGATATCCGGTACCTTCGGCGATTCAAGCAGCATGTGCGCTACCGAACAATACCATCCGACCGTTTGATTGGATGCCTCGTGAGACTCTCGACCGCGAGCCGGACGCACGTAGGACTCAGCACCGACGCACTCCCCCGCGACGACGTCGTCCGCATCGCGCACACCGCAGAGGAGCTCGGGTACCGGGGACTCTGGCTCACCGAGGCGACCGGCCGTGACGTGTTCGGCATGCTCGCCCAGGTGGCGCAGGCGACATCGCGGATCGAGCTCGCCACGGGCATCGTCAACGTGTTCGGACGCAGTCCGGCCGCGCTCGCGCAGTCCGCGGCCGGCCTCAGCCGGATCGCCGGCGGCCGGCCGATCCACCTCGGCATCGGCACGAGCGGACGCGCGTTGGTCGAGGGTTTCCACGGGGTGCCGTTCGACCGGCCGGTGGCCCGGCTGCGCGACTACGTCCGCATCCTGCGGTCGGCGCTGACCACCGGCGAGCTCGCCGTCGACGGCACGACCGTCGTCTCGCCGCACACGTTCCGGCTCGGCGAGCTTCCGGCAGGCCCGGTCGACGTCGTCGTCGCCGCGCTGACCCCGGCGTCGCAGCGCGTCGCAGCCGAGGCCGACGGGTGGCTGCCGATCTGGCTCGACGAGCGTGAGTTGGCCGAGTCGCCGGCGAGCGGCGGCCGCGTCGCGGCCTACTACTACGCCTCGATCGACGCGGGCGATCCCGGCGCGGCCGAGCAGGACGTACGGCGCGCGGCGGCCTGGTACATCGCCGCCAACGGCACGGCGTACGCGAACCTGTTCCGGCGGCGAGGGTACGGCGCGGAGGTCGATCGGGTGATCGAGCTGTGGCGGACCCGCGACCGGGACGGCGCCCGTGCCGCGATCCCGGCGGACATCATCGCCAGGACCACGATGGCCGGAACCCCGGTCGCCGTGCACGCGCGGCTGGGCAAGGTGCTCGCGGCCGGCGTGACCGATCCGGTGCTCAGGTTCCCCGACGATCTCGACGCCGGGCGCGTGCAGGAGATGCTCACCGAACTGTCGAAGGTGTGACCCCGCGCGTCACTCCCGTGGCAGGGCGGTAGCACCGGGGTTCGGTGGCGGCGAGGTGAGCGCGGCGAGCGTGAGGTTCACGAACGACTCGACGACCTCGGACGGGGCGTAGAGCCCGTCGGAGCGGTACCAGCCGGAGACGCTGTTGAGCGAGCCGAGGATCAGGTGCGACACCAGTCGCGGCTCGACGTGATCCGCGATGTGTCCCTGGACTCGCGCCTTCTCGATCAGGCTGCGGAGGAAGCCGTTGAACTCGCGGCGCTCGTCGCGGACCCGCTCCAGCCGCTCGCCCGTGAGCCAACGACCTTCGTTGAAGTAGATGGTGACGCGTTCGATGTTCTGCAGGTACCAGGTGGCCATGTCGACCAGATAGCGGTGCAGCTGCACCATCGGCTCAGCGGAAGACTCCACGGACTCGCGCATGATCGCCGAGGACACCTCGTGCGACTGCACGCAGATCCGATAGAGCAGATCTTCCTTCGAGTCGATGTAGTGATAGAGGCTGCCCTTCAACACACCGACGATGTCAGCGACGTCCTGCAGGGACGCGGCCAGGAATCCCTTGTCGTAGAAGACGCGGACAGCGGCCGCGATGATCTCCGGCTCCCGGTTCCTGCGATCGCTCATACCCGATTTGCGCTTGGGAGCGGCCATCCGACATCCTTTCCACTGCGATCGGCCAAGCGTACCGGACCAAACCATCGGTCGGCCGTACCGGCAGTACGACGTGCCTGTTGAAGCCGGATGATCGCGGGCGGCGCGGCGTCTGAACCAAACACCCGCGCCCCCGTTCGCGACCAGGTCCGGAGCGTCGCCGTCATGCCCCGATCCGGCCGGGTCGCGGTCCCCGGACGATCGCCCAGATCGCCAGCAGCCCGATCACCGCCGCGGTCATCACGAAGAACGACGGTGCCTCGATGATGCCGGTCACCTGGACGAGCCAGACGCACACCACGGGCGCGGTACCGCCGGCGACGACGACGCCGATGTTCCAGCCCAGCGACATTCCGGTGAAGCGGATCTCCCGCGGGTACAGCTCCGGTGAGAGCGAGTATCCGGTGACCTGGAGGAACGAGCTGTTCACCATGATCACCATGAAGGCGACGGCGGCAAGCGCGAGGCTGCCCTGCCCCATGGCCAGCATGCCCACCCACGTCACCGCCAGGTAGCCGACCATGCCGACGATGCCGAGCCGGGTCAGGTCGATCCGGTCGCCGAGTCGGCCGATGGGCAGCATCAGCAGCGCCGTGACGATGACGACCACCGTCGTCGTCCAGTAGACCTCGGTCTTCGGGAACCCGAGGCGCTGGATGAGGTGGATGCTGACGTAGGTGAGTCCGAAGTACGCGGTGCCGTTGACAGCGGCGGAGAGGCCGGCGCCCTTGAGGATCGGCCGCCATCCCCGGCGCACCACGTCGAGCAGGGAGATCCTGCGCGCCGACGCAGCCACCGGGTGCGCGGCCGCCATGATGCGGCGCCGGATCAGGAACGCGACGACGGTGAGCGGCAGCGATACGAGGAACGGGATGCGCCACCCCCATGCCGCCATGTCCTCCGCGGAGAGGATCGCCGACGACAGACCGGCGACCGCGGACGCGAGCCCGAAGCCGAGCGTGGCCCCGGCCGGGTTGAACGCGCCGAACCGGCTCTTGACGCGGTCCGGCGCGGCCTCGGACACGAACGTCGCCGCACCCGCGACCTCGGCACCCACCGAGAAGCCCTGCACGATCCGCAGCAGGATCAGGATGACGGTCGCGGTGACCCCGATGGCCGCGTAGGTGGGCAGCAGTCCGATGAGCGTTGTCGCCACACCCATGCAGAGGATGGTCGCGACGAGAACCCGACCCCGGTCGACGCGGTCGCCGATCAGCCCGAAGACGATGCCGCCGATCGGCCGTGCGAGGTAGGCCGTCGCGAAGACCAGCAGGGCAAGCAGCAACGACACGACGGGATCGGAGTTGGGGAAGTACAGCGGCGCGATGAAGATCGCCAGGTAGCCGTACGAGCTGAAGTCGTAGCCCTCGATGAGGGTGCCGACCCCGCCAGCCACGGCCGCGCGGCGCCCGCGGGCGATCTCTCCGCAGGGCTCCTCCATGTTGGGCTCGCCGGTGCTCAGCGGTCCGGGACGAGTGGTGTCACCGGGATCCGAGACGGCGATGTCTGCAGACATGATGGGCTCTCCTGAGCTCACTTCTCGCAGTAGCCGAGGTCGACCCGCATCTGCATGCCGGTGATGCAGCGGGACTCCTCGGAGGCGAGGAACAGCACCATGTTGGAGATGTCGCGCGGCTGGGCCCAGCGCTCGGGCAGCAGGTGCAACGACTGGAACAGCTCGCCGAAGTCGTCGCGTCCGGGGTTCTCGACGTCGGGCCGGAAGAGGTTGTACATGACGTCGTTCTGGATCATGTCGGTGTCCACGGAGGACGGGTGGATCGAGTTGACCCGGATCCCGAACGCGCCGAACTCGCCGGCGAAGGCCTTCATCAGCCCGACCACGCCGTGCTTGGCCGCGGTGTAGTGCGCCAGTGTCGGGAAGCCCTTGATGCCCGCGGTGGAGCTGATCAGGATCAGCGAGCCGCCGGTACCGCGCTCCTTCAGCGCGGGCAGCACCGCCCGGCACGTGTTGAACACGCCGGTCAGATTGACGTCGATCATGTCCTGCCAGGTCTGCTGCGCCATCGTCTCGCTGGGCTCGGTGCTGAAGATGCCCGCGTTGGCCACGACGATGTCGATCGGGCCCAGTTCCGCCACGCCGGCGTCGACGGCGGCCTGCACGCTCTCCAGGTTCCGCACGTCGGCCTGCCGGGTGACGATCCGCCGGTCGAGCGCCTCGACCTGCTTGGCCGTCTCCTCCAGGTCGCCGGGTTCCGACATGGAGTACGGCACGCTCGCGATCTGGTCGCAGATGTCGAGCGCGATGACGTCGGCGCCCTCCTCCGCGAGCCGGAGCGCGTGCGCGCGCCCCTGCCCGCGTGCGGCCCCTGTCACCAGTGCGACCTTGCCCTCGACGCGTCCCATCCCGGACCTCCTCGTCCTCGAAGTGTGCTGTGCGTGCATGATCAGAACGGCGCGTCGAAACCTGCGAAGAGCCGGTGGATCCGCCAGATCCCGTCGTCATCGCAGCGCAGGGCGAACCGGTAGAAGCCGGCCGTCTCGATCCGGGTGGTGGCCTGCGCCGAGGCCAGCAGGATCAGGTAGGCGACGGCCGTGGCCTGGGCCCCGTCGCAGGACTCGACGACCACGTTGGTGAACACGTGCCGTCGCTGGTCGGCCTGGTCCGGCCAGAAGCCCACCAGCCACGACGCGATCTCCGCGCGTCCGGTGAACGGGCCCACTTGCTGGCCGCCCATGATCGACGCCTCCCAGCAGGCGTCCACAGTGAAGGCGCCGGCGAGCAGGTCGGACCTGCGCTCGTCGAACGCCCACCCGTAGCGGTGGATGCCCTCCGCGACCAGCGCGCGCAGTCCGCCGTCGACCGGCGCGGTACCGGGGCCGGTCAGATGCAGGGCGCCCGTCGCATTGCCCCACGCCGGCGCCGGCTGCAACTCGTCGCCCATCCACCGCTCCAGGTTTGCCAACCGATCGATAGGTTGGGACCTTCGCACGCAAGTATTCACCTGTCAACACGCTGTTTTATGAAGCCAAACGATCGGTCGTCTCAATTGACCGTTGCCGGCCCGCCGCCTATGGTGCCAGGGAGACTCGACGAGGGAGGGCGGCAGCAGTGGCGCGACCGTGCCAGGTGATCACCGAGATGCGCGGGCGCACCGCGGTCCTGCGGATCGACAACCCGCCCGTCAACACGGGGAACGCGGACCAACGCACCGCGTTGGCCGCGGCGCTGAACGATCTGGCCGGCCGTGACCTCGACGGGGTCGTCCTCGCGACCGCCGGGACGCACTTCTACGCCGGCTCGGATCTACGCGAGTTCGACGCGGAGACGCTCGCCCCGCCCCAGCTCCCCGACGTCATCGCGCAGATCGAGGCGCTCGGCGAGCCGGTCGTCGCCGCGGTCACCGGGCTTGCACTCGGCGGCGGCTTCGAGCTGGCACTGGCCTGCGATGCCCGCCTGGCCACCGCGTCGGCGGCCTTCGGGTTCCCCGAGGTCTCCTTCGGCATGCTGCCCGGTGCGGGCGGCACGGTCCGCGTACCGCGGATCGTCGGCGTGCCACGAGCGATCGAGCTGGTCACCTCGGCCCGGCGCGTCCGCGCCGACGAGGCGCTGGAGCTGGGTCTGGTCGAAGCCGTCGTGGGCGAGGACGAGCTGGTCGACCGCGCCGTCGAGCTGGCCCGGTCGATCTCCGGGCGCACCCTCCTGCGTGCGCGGCCCGTGCCGCCGGCCACGGAGGCCGAGGTCGCGGCGGCGCTGGCCGCGCTCCCCCGGCGCGCGCGCCCGAACGTGCGCACCGCAGCGGAGACGGTCGTCAGCGGGGCGGCACTCGACGCCGGCGCCGCGCTGCAACGCGAGCGGGCTCTGTTCCACGAGCTGCGGCGCACGACGGAATCGCGCAACCTGCGCTACCTGTTCTTCGCCAAGCAGGCTGCCGCCAAGGCGCTGCGCGTTCCCGGCGTGCGCGCCCGCCCCGTACACAGCGTCGGCGTGGTCGGCGCCGGCACGATGGGCGCGGTGCTCGCCCGCACCTTCGCGAAGCGTGGCCTCGAGGTCACCGTCGTCGACGCGAACCCCGACGCGCTGGCCCAGCTCGCAGGGGTGGCGACCACGGCAACGTCCGTCGACGCGCTGGCCGGCGCCGATCTCGTCGTCGAGGCCGTGTTCGAGGACATGGCCGTCAAGCAGGCGCTGCTCAAGGAGCTGGAGCCGCACCTGCGTGCCGACGCCGTCGTCGTCAGCAACACCTCCTACATCGATCTCGACGAGATGGGCGCCGGCCTCGACGACCCGGCCCGGTTCGCGGGCCTGCACTTCTTCAACCCGCCGGACCGCAACGCGCTCGTCGAGATCGTCCGCACCCGCGCCACCGACGACGCCACCGCATCGACCCTCGGCGCATTCGTCGCGGCGCTGGGCAAGACCGGCATCCCCGCCGGCGTCGGTGACGGGTTCGTCGGCAACCGGGTCTACGCCGACTATCGGGCGCAGGCCGAGTTCTGCGTCGAGGACGGCGCGAGCCCCGCCGAGGTCGACGCCGCGTGCGTCGAGCTGGGCATGGCCATCGGGCCGTTCGCGGTCGCCGACATGTCCGGGCTCGACATCGCCTGGGCCCGTCGCAAGCGGCTCGCGCCCACCCGCGATCCCGGGCAGCGCTACGTCGCCGTCGCCGACGAGCTGTGCGAGGCGGGCCGGCTGGGTCGCAAGACCGGCGCAGGCTGGTACGCCTATCCCGGAGGTGCCCGCCGGGGCGAGCCGGATCCGGCCGTCGACGCGGTGATCGATCGATGCCGCGAGCGCGCCGGCCGCACACCGCGTGCGGTGCCCGCCGTCGAGATCCGCGACCGCGTGCTGGGTTCCATGGTGGCCGCGGCCGCGGTGGTGGTCGCGAGCGGTGTGGCGCAGCGCGCCTCCGACGTCGACGTCGCGCTAACCGAGGGCTTCGCCTTCCCGAAGCCCCTCGGCGGACCGGTGCGGGCGCTGTCACAGCGACCGCGCGCGGAGGTGATCGAGTTGCTCGCCGCGGTCCACCGCAGCTGCCCGGTCACGTTCGCCGTCCTCGAACCCACCGCGCGCGGGACGCTGCCCGAGGCGGTCGCCGCCGTCCTGGAAGGAGTCCGTCCGTGACCACCACCGATGCCGGTCCCCCGGTGCCCGTGCCCTGGGGCGGGCAGTTCTGGGAGGGCGCCGCCGCCTGGCCGCAGGGCGAGACCACCCGCGCCTACGACCTGGCTGTGCGCATGGAGCACGGCATGACCCACCACGTCGCGCACCCACCGTTCTCGTACACGCTGGTGAAGAAGCACGGTGAGCACAACTACCCGGGCGGCATCTCCTCGGCCATGGAGCTGCTCACCATGCCGGGCCACTGCGGCACCCACGTCGACGCGCTGGGCCACATCTCGCTCAATGGCTGCATCTACGGCGACCGCCCGATCTACGAACACCAGAGCTGGACCGACGGCGTGGCGATCGGCTCGGTCGAAGAGCTGCCACCACTCGTCGGGCCGGGTCACCTCGTCGACGGCGAGGAGCTGTTCGGCCGCGAGCTCACCAACGCCGACGGCATCGGCGCCCCCGAGCTCGAACGGTGGTTCGCCGACCGTCCGGCCCCCGGACCGGGCTCGATCGTGCTGGTGCGCACTGGGTACATGAAGCACTGGCACGACGCCGAGCGCTACCTGGGGATCGGCGTGGGACTGCCCGGCGTGGCGCTCTCGGGGGCGAAGTGGCTGGCCGAGCGGGGCGTGCGGGCCGTGGGTGCCGACACCGCCAGCTTCGAGCACAAGCCGCAGTGGACGGTCCCGTCGCTCGATGTCCACGTCCACATGCTGGTGCGCTCCGCGATCCCGATCATGGAGTCGGTGCAGCTGGAGCTGCTGGCCGCGGACCGCGTGCACGACGGCTTCCTCTTCGTCGCCACCGCTCTGCGTATCAAGGGCGGCACCGGGTCGCCGATCCGGCCGTTCGCCTTCGTGTCCCGCTGATGGAGCCGGGCGGGTTGTACGGCCGCTACGCCCAGCTCTACGACAGCGGCCGGGCGGACGAGTTCGCCGCGCTGTTCACCCGCGACGGCGCCTTCCTCGTCGACGGGGCGGAGCGGGCCCGCGGGCGGGCGGCCATCGCCGCGGCCGCGCGGGCCGGGATCGCTGCACTGCCCGGGGTGCGGCACCTGATCTCCTCGATCGTCGTCGATGTCGCACCGGACGGGGAGACCGCGTCGGGCGCGGCGTACGTGCTCGCGCTGACCGCAACGGAGGACGCACTGCGGTTCGTCACGCACGGCCGCTACGTGGACCGGTTCGTGATCGAGGACGGGTGCTGGCGGATCGCGCGCCACGACTTCGAGCCCTTCACCGGGCCTGCGCTGCGCGGCGCGCCGCTGGTGCTGCCGCCGCCGGTCTAGCCGTCACGGCGGCGATCAGCTCGGCCAGCGCGCTGACGAGCTCGAGGGGCCGGTCGAGCATCGGATGGTGCCCGGCGTCCGGGAGCACGGCGGAGTGGAGTTCTCCGAGCCGGGCCGCCATCCGCTGCTCGGCCGCGGGGGTGAGCCGCCCGAGCCCGCAGCGCAGCAGGCCGACCCGGCAGCGCGCCGGGCGCAGATCTTCGAGGTAGAGGCTGGGCCGGTCGAACAGCCGCGGGTCACGCTTCCACTCCCACGACGAGCCCGTCCGGCGCACCGCGGTGCGCGCGATGTGATCACGGACGAACCCCAGCACCGCCTGGTCGGGCACTGGACGGAAGGCCGCCACCGCTTCCTCGGGCGTCCCGAAGACCCGCCCGCGCGAACGGGCGCGGCGGGCCCGGACCGTCTCGACAGCCGGATCGCGCTCGAGCACCGCGGAGTCGACGGCGACGACCCCGCCGAGCGGCACCTCCGCCGCCGCGGCGAGCGCCACCATCCCACCCAGGCTGTGCCCCACGACGACCGCAGACCGGCCGGCCACCAGGTCCGCGGCGACCGCGAGCACCTCGTCCGCCCACGCGCCGATCGAGTACCGCGTCCGCGTTCCGGCGTCGCCGTGTCCCGAGAGATCGACCGCCACGACCCGCCTGTCGCCCGCGTCGGCCAGCAGCGGCCCGATGTGGTCCCACCAACCCGCGTTCGCGGCCGCACCGTGCACGAGCACCGTCCCGGGCCGGTCCGCCGGGCCCCACGCGCGCACCGGCACGTCGAGATCGCCGCAGCGCACCGTCGCCCGCTCCACCGGACGGGCGAGCGCGGCGGAGAACCAGTCCGGCGCCGCGTCCGAGCCGGCGAGGACGGTCACCGGGCTCACAGACCGACGGCCACCGCGAGCCGCTCGCGTACGTCGACGGGGGATCCCAGGAGATCGCGGTCGGCGATCGCGCGGCGGTAGTACAGGCCGATGTCGTGCTCGTCGGTGAAGCCGATGCCGCCGTGCAGCTGAACCGCCTCTGCAGCGGTGCCCTGGAAGGCCGTCGCTGCCCTGGCCAGTGCCAGCGGCGCGGCGATCCGCAGGTCCGTCCATTCCCGGGCGTCGATCGCCGGTGCCGCGGCGTAGACCAGCTCGCGGGCCAGCGAGACGGCGACGGCGGTGTCCGTGCACCGGTGCTGGAGCGCCTGGAACGAGCCGATCGGGCGGCCGAACTGGTGGCGTGTGCCCAGGTACTCGACGGTCATCTCCAGCGCCCGAGCCGCGCCGCCGGCGAGCTGGGCAGCATGGTGCACTGCCTGGACGTCGCGCGCGGCCGCCAGCCGGGCGGCCGACGCCGGCGCGAGCGTCCGGGCGGGGGTGCCGTTGAACGCGACGGCCGCGAACCGCCGGGTGGGGTCGAGCACGGCCACGGGCGCCACCGACGCGGCCGCGGCCGGGACCACGACGATGCCGTCCTCGACCGCGACGACGATCTCGTCGGCGTTCTGGCCGTCCAGTACGAGCTCGACGCGGCCGTGCAGCTCGCCGTCGCGGAGCTCGACCCCGCCCCGGGTGCCGTCGGCGAAGGCGACGACCGTGCCCGCCACGATATCGGCGATCAGGCCGGCGGCGTCGTCGCATGCCTGCAGCACGGGCAGCGCGAGCCCTGCGGTCGCGAACAGCGGGCCACCGGCCAGCGACCGCCCCAGCTCCTCGAACAGCACGCACTGCGCCGCAGCCCCGTAGCCCGCGCCACCGTCGGCCTCGGGAAGGCCGAGCGCTGTCCACCCCATATCGACCGTACGGCGCCAGTCGGCGTCGTCGTACCCGGACGGGGTGGCGGCCAGTGCGCGCAGCCGCTCGGACGGCACGTGCTCGGCGAGGTATCGGCGCACGACCGCGCGCACGTCGCGGCTGTCCGCATCGGGAGTCGGATCGGTGAGCACTGGTGCCTCCTAGCGCGGCATGCCGAGCAGCCGCTGTGCCACGATCGTGCGCTGGATCTCGCTGGTGCCGGAGTAGATGGACTTGGCGCGGCTCGCGAGGCGGTGGTGCGCGGTCGGACCGGCCAGGAACCCGGCCGGGTCCAGGTCGGCGGCGAGTCCGGCGACGTCCTTGGCCAGCTCCCCCCACACGAGGTTGGTCACCGAGCCCAGCTCGACGACCTCCTCGCCGGCGGCCTCCTGCAGCGCGAGCCGGATGTTGAGCTGCCGCAGCTCCTGGCAGCGCATCCACAGCTGTGTCCAGCGGGCGCGGGCGTCGGCTGCCGCGGCCGCGGAGCCGCCGACGAGCTGCGGGCGCAGATCGTGCAGCTCGACGAGCAGCCGGGTGTGATCGGTGTAGCCGGGATCCCCGCGCTCGAAGCGGAACAGGGTCATCGCCGCCGCCCAGCCGTCCCCTGGCGCGCCCACGACGTGGTCCCGGGGCGTTCGCGCGCCGTCGAAGAACACCTCGGAGAACTCGCTGTCGCCGCTGATCTGCCGGATGCGCCGCACGGTGACGCCGGGCTGGTCCATGTCGCAGATCAGCAGGCTTAGCCCGCGGTGCCGCTCCGTGGCGGGGTCCGTGCGGGCCAGCACGAAGCACCAACGGGCCCGGTCGGCGAAGGTCGTCCAGATCTTCTGCCCGTCGATGCGCCACCCGTCGTCATCGAGCCGGGCCCGGGTGCGCAACGACGCGAGGTCGGAGCCCGCCTCCGGCTCGGAGAAGCCCTGGCACCACATGTCGTCGCCGGAGAGGATACCCGGCAGGAACCGGTCCTTGAGCTCGGCGGAACCCAGCCGCATGAGCGTCGGGCCGAGCAGGATCATGCCCGGGGTGTTTGCCGGCTCGGGGGCGCGGGTGAGTGCCAGCTCCTCGTACTGCATCAGCTGCTCGAGCGGGCCTGCGCTCCGGCCGCCGTACTCGGTGGGCCAGCGCACGCCGGCCCAGCCACCCGCGTGCAGGGTGCGTTGCCAGGCCAGGCGGTAGGCGAAGGCGGCGTCCTCGTCCGCGGGAGCCGCGGTGTCCGGCCGGTGTCGGCCGAGCCAGCTCGCGAACTCCGCGCGGAACGCGTGGTCGAACCGGACGGCCGGATGCTCCGGACCGAGCACCGCGCGCGGCACCGGCGGCGGCAGGGCGCCCGGCGGTCGGGTGCGGTCCCCGGCCGGATCGACGGCGGTGGGCGAGATCAGCGAGGTCATGGGAGGTCACCGGGTTCGGGAGGGAGCCCGCGGCTCCATGGAGCGGGCCGTCCCACACCGTGGTCGGTGTCAGGACGGCCCGCAACGGAAGGGTCGAACGGACCTCAGCCCGCGACGGCTGCCGTCGGCAGGCTGACCCTGGGAGCGACCTCCTTGGCCAGCAGCTCCAGCGAGTGGTTCCACGCCTGCGCCTGGTCGACGTAGTCGTGCCCGTAGGCCATGATCGTCCCGAAACCGCCGCTCTCCTCCTGGAACTGCTGGAACTTGGCGGTGACGGTGTCGGGGCTGCCCACGATCCAGACGTGCTCGGCGAGGAACTCCAGGTCGATGTCGGCAGCGTCGACGCCGGTGCCCTCGGCCAGGCCCTCGGCGATGCCGAACTGCTTGTAGACGGGCAGCAGGTACTCGCCCCAGGCCTTGCCCAGACCGCCCTCGATGGCGAGCTTGCGCGCCTCGGCGTCGGTGTCGGCGACGATCACGTCGCGGACGACGTGATGGACCTCGCGATCCGGGGTGAGACCCGCCGACTCGGCGGCCTCGGAGTAGATGCGCCAGTGGTTGCGCAGGAACGTGTTGCCCGCATACACCGACAGCGGCAGCCAGCCGCGCTTGCCCGCGTAGCCGATCGACGGTGAGTTCATGCTGAGCCCGGTCATCCCGATCTCGACCTTGCCGCCGTAGGGCAGCATGTCGCGGAACGGGTGCGACGGGTCCTCCTGGGGGAACCCGGCCTTGAAGTACGTGCCTTCCTCGTGGAACGGCTCGCCTTTCCAGATCTTCTCCATCAGCGCCAGCGACTCGCTGAGCATCTTGTGGTTCTCCGACAGGTCGGTGAACCCGCGCAGCGCGCCGTCGGCGGGGTACGCGCCGGCACCGACACCGAGGATGTAGCGGCCTTCCAGGATCTGGGTGAGCCACGCGACCTGGATCGCCAGGCTGGCCGGGTTGTGGTATGGCAGCAGGTGGGCGCCGGGGGCGAGCTTGATCTGCGTGGTGTCGCGGGCAGCTGCGGCGATCACCAGCTCCGGGTTGGGGATCGACTCCCACGACTGCGTGGCGTGCTCGCCGACCCAGTACTCGGAGAACCCGGCCTGGTCGCACACGACGGCCTGGTCGACGGCCCACGAGAAGATCTCGCGCGCGTTGTGCTTGAGCGGCATGAACGGTGTCTGGAACAGGGCGACGTGCACTGGCAGCTCCTTTGCCTTCGAGTTCGGGTCGCCGCGTCGGCATAGCGCGCGCCGCGAGCAGGGAAACACCCAACCAACCGACTGGTCGATAATCTATCGACGCTTGAAGTACCACGTCAATATCGGCTCAGCTATGTATGGAGTTGTCTTACTAGTTTCCAACCAGACGATGGTTTGGACAGCATCTCAGCCCGCTGGCATCGGGTCCACCAGCGCGAAGTGATCGATGTCGTTGAGCGTGCCGACCGCGTCGGCCCGGTCCTTCCAGACGGCCTGCACCCGCGCACCGATCGCCAGGTGCTTACGCGCCTGCTCGGGATCCACCCCGCCGACGGTGTGGATGAGCCGGGTTGCGGTGCCGTCGAGCATGATCTCCGCGTACACGTACGGCGGCGTGCGCGTCTGCCCGACGAACTCCATGTGGATGATCGAGAACGCCTGCAACCGCCCGGTGTCGGCGACGTCGACGAGGCGCTCGGTGCGGCTGAAGCAGATCTCGCAGCGCTCCCGTGGCGGCACCAGCACGTGGTCGCACCGTGGGCAGTTGGAGCCCAGGATCCGCCGCGTCGTACCGAGCTGGTCGAACATCGGCCCGTAGTACGGACCGTAGGTGTGCCGGTACTCCAGCTTCAGCTCGTACGGCAGCTGCTGCACCGGCTCGATCTCCAGTGCCGACGCGTCGAACGGGGCCGGCTCGGCACCCTCCGGCGCGTCGGGATCGACGGCGAACCCGGCGAGATCCAGGATCGACGTGCCGCTGCGCTCCTCCGCCCAGACCGCCCGGACACGGGCGCCGGCGACCGGCTCCGCCGCACCCCCGACGATGCGGTGCAGCAACTCGGCGTCGGTGCCGTCGATGCGGATGAGCGCGACCGCGCCGGCCCGATCCCCGGCGAGCCGGGTGACGGCAGTGATGGTGCCGGTCTCGGCCACCCGCACCAGCTCGGTGACGTCCGGGCCGTCCGATGGCGGGACGCTCACCCGACCGCTCTCCAGCTCCCGCGAGCCGATCAGGACACGGTGGCCGAGCGCGGCGAGGAACGTGCCGGCCGGGAGGCCGGTGGTGAGGGTGTAGGGCATGGTCAGCGTCGCGGCGAGGTCCTGCCGCTCCCCCGGTGCGACGAAGAGACCGGCGTCGGTGCTGGTCATGGTCTGCTCCTTCTCGCGTGCGGACGTCACGGCTTCTCCGAGCTGACGACGGCGGCGCCGCGCAGGTTCGCCCACCCGCCGCCGGCCTGCATGAGCCCGACATTCGCGTCGGGGATCTGGCAGTCACCCGCCAGGCCGCGAACCTGCTGTGCCACCTCGGCGAGGCGGATGAGGGCGGTGGCGCCGATCGGGTTGGCCCCCATGCAGCCGCCGGAGGGGTTCACCGGGATGTCCCCCGTGCGTTCGGTGGCGCCAGACTCAATCAGCTCGGCGGCGCCGCCGGGCCCGCACAGCTGCAGGCCCTCGTAGTAGCTGAGCTCGAAGCAGGTGTAGGGCTCCTGCACCTCGACGACGTCGACCTGGCGCCGCGGGTTGGTGATGCCGGCCTGCCGGTACACGTTCTGCGCCGCGATCATCAGCGGCTCGGACTGGATCATCGAGCGGTGCGCGACGTTCTCCGCCTCGCACACGTAGGACATCCCGTGGATCCACGCGGGCTTCCACGGCGACCGTTTCGCGGCCTCCTCGTTGGCCAGCACCACCGCGCAGGCCCCGTCGGAGATCGGCGGAACGTCGAGCAGCTTGATCGGCCAGCACAGCGGCTTGGACGCCAGCACGTCCTCGACGGTGATCTTCTTCTTGACGTGCGCGTACGGGTTGTCCAGGGCGTTGGTGTGGTTCTTCACCGACACCAGCGCGGCAGCTTCCTCGCTGTGACCCAGCGCGTCCATGCGGGCCCGCCAGTACGCGGCAGAGAAGCCCATGATCCCGACGGCGAACTCGCGGCCCCAGTACGGGTCGTAGAGCGTGGAGATCGAGTACTGCAGTGCGCCCTCGGAGAGCTTGTCGTAGGCGACGACGAGCACCCGGTCGGCAGCGCCGCCGCGGATCTGGTTGACCCCGGCGAGGGCACCCGCGAGCCCGGTGCCGCCGCCGCTGGTGACCCGCACGACCGGCTTGTACTGCGCCCCGATGGCGTCGACCAGCCATTTCTCCGGCTGGTTGACGGCCGCGAACAGCACGGGTCCGGTGCACACGACGACGCTGTCGATGTCGTCCATCGTGAGCCCGGCGTCGTCGAGCGCCCGCACGACCGCTTCACGCGCCAGTCCGACCTGGCTGACATCCTTCCGGCGACGGGCGTGGTCGGTCTGCCCCGCCCCGACGATGGCAACGCTGCGCACGGTTCAGACCTCCAGGGTGACGACGCAGTGGTTCTGCATGCCGATGCCGTTCGTGGCGTACACGAGGGCACGGTCGGCACGTGGCCTGCCGGGTCCGGCCCGGCCGGCGAGCTGGGCGCTCGCTTCTGCGATCCGCACGAGCCCGCTCGCCAGGATCGGGTCGGCCGGCAGCGATCCGCCCGACGGGTTGACCGCCGGACCGGAGCCGCCGGCCAGCGCCGAGACGCCGCTGCCCGGCGCGGCGAGTCCCAGCGCTTCGAGCACGAGCAGCTCGCCGACGGCGGACCCGGCCGCCAACTCGACGACGTCGACGTCGGCGGCACCGGACAGGCCCGCCCGCCGCAACGCGGTGCTCGCTGCGACCTCGACGGCCGGCAGCCGTCCGGGCACGCGCCGGGAGAGCATCTGGGAGTCCATCGAGGAGCCGTAGCCGGAGATCCAGACCGGCCGCGGCGAGATGCGGTGCGCGATCTCCTCGGTCGTGACGAGCACGGCGACCGCACCGTCGACCGGCCGACTCATGTGCAGCTCGCGCAGCGGGGTGGCCAGCGCCGGGGAGGCGGCGATCTTCGCGGCGTCCGGCGCGTCCCGCAGCCCGAGCGCGCGGTTGCCGGCCGCCGCCGCCCAGTCGTGGGCGGCGACCGTATCGAAGTCCGTGGGATCGGCACCGGTGACGGTCAGGTACTGGTCGGCCAGCAGCCCGTGCGCCACGCCGTGGTCGAGACCGACCGGCCGCTGGTAGAACGGTTCGGCGATGGTCGCGTAGTACGCCGACAGGTCCGATTCGGACGGCTTGGCGTAGGCCACGACCAGGCCGACCCGCGCCGAGCCGGAGGCGATCTTGTCCACGGCGTAGGTCAGCGACCAGAGCCCGTCCTCCTCGACCCGCGATTCCTCCTTGTGGTGCGCGCCCATCGCGCCGAGGAAGCCGCAGTTGGAGATCGAGCGGCCGTCCAGGACGTCACTACCGCTGTTGATGACGAAGTCGACGTCGTCGATGCGCAGGCCGCTCCCGGCGAGTGTGCGGGACACGACGCGTGAGATCAGGTCGACGTGCTGGAGGGTCGTCCAGGCTGGACGGAGTTCGGTGACCGACGACGCGACGACGGCGACGCGGTCGAGCTGCCCGAGAGTCATGCCGACGACGCTAGCACCCAACCGATCGTTTGGGTAACCATCTGTGCCCGGTCAATTTTCTGACTCCTATGCCTTCCAACAGGCACGTCTGAGAGCTAGTGTCGTAACGACCAAACGTAAGGTTGGCTCGGGTCTCGACGAGCGGAGAGGTGTCTCATGGATGCGTCGGTGGCGTTCCGCGAGGTCATGGCGGGGGTCTGCACGCCGGTTGCCGTGGTGACCGGTCTCGACGGCACGCGCCCGCACGGCACGACCGTGAGCGCCTTCGCCTCGCTGAGCCTCGAGCCGCCCATGGTGCTGGTCTCGCTCGCGCACTCGTCCGACCTGCTCGCGGTGGTGCGCGACAGCGGCCGGTTCGGCGTCAACGTGCTGGGCAGCGCCCAGGCAGATCTCGCGGCCCGGTTCGCCCGCAAGGGCGACGACAAGTTCAGCGATGTCGGGTGGCGGCTCGACGGCGG
Source organism: uncultured Actinomycetota bacterium (assembly GCA_963727745.1). GTDB lineage: Bacteria > Actinomycetota > Actinomycetes > Mycobacteriales > Pseudonocardiaceae > Pseudonocardia. The sequence continues at coordinate 63,786 of CAVSHL010000005.1, read as the reverse complement.
ACTCCCCCGGCTCGACGGCGCCCCCGGCTGGCTCGCCTGCGACGTCACCGAGCTCGTCGTGGGTGGCGACCACTACGTGGCGCTGGGCACCGTGCTCGCGGCGGCCACCGAGGAGGCGGCGCCGCTGGTCTACCACCGGCGCGTCTTCGGCACCCACTCCCCGCTCGCCCCCACCGGAGGTCATCGATGACACCCCGCGCCACCGCAGCCGTCCAGCAGGCGGTCGCCGCACTCGCGGCCGGGCGGATCGTGGTCGTCGTCGACGACCACGACCGCGAGAACGAGGGCGATCTGGTCCTCGCCGCCCAGTCGGCCACCGCCGAGCAGATCGCGTTCGTCGTCACGCACACGACGGGCATCGTCTGCGCGCCGATGCCCGCCGGGCGGGCCGACGACCTGCGCCTGCCGCTCATGACGCAGGAGAACGGTGACCCGCACGGCACCGCGTTCACCGTGAGCGTGGACCGGATCGGCACCGGGACCGGCGTCTCGGCCGCCGACCGCGCCACGACCCTGCGCGCGCTCGCCGGCGGGGCGACCGGTCCGGCCGATCTGCGGCGGCCCGGGCACGTCTTCCCGCTCCGTGCACGGGCCGGCGGGGTGCTGGAGCGGGCCGGGCACACCGAGGCTGCGGTGGACCTGCTCGAACTGGCCGGGCTGAGCCCGGTGGCCGTCATCAGTGAGATCGTCGACGTCGACGGCTCGATGCGGCGTGGCCGCTCGCTCCGCGACTTCGCCGCCGAGCACGGCCTGCCGGTGCTCGCGATCGCCGATCTCGTCCGTTACCGGCGGGCCACCGAGCGGCTCGTCGAGCCCGTCGCGAGCTCCGCGATGCCGACCGAGTTCGGCGAGTTCCGGGCCGTGGCCTACCGCTCGACCGTCGACGCCACCGAGCACCTCGCGCTCGTGATGGGCGACGTGACCGCCGCGGGACGCACTGAGCGCGGCGCGCTCGTCCGCGTGCACAGCGAGTGCCTCACCGGCGACATCATCGGGTCACTGCGCTGCGACTGCGGGAGCCAACTGGAGCAGGCGCTGCGGGCGATCGCGGCCGAAGGCTGCGGCGCTGTGGTCTACCTGCGTGGCCACGAGGGCCGCGGCATCGGGCTAGGCCACAAGATCCGCGCCTACGCACTCCAGGAGGCCGGTCTCGACACCGTCGACGCCAACACCGCCCAAGGACTTCCGATCGACGCCCGCAGCTACGGCGCGGGCGCCCAGATCCTGTGCGATCTCGGGATCGAGCGGCTGCGCCTGATCACCAACAACCCGGCGAAGTACGGCGGCCTCGACGGCTACCCGCTGCGGATCGTCGAGCGCGTGGCGCTGCCGACCGTCGAGACCCCCTACAACGTCCGCTACCTGCGCACCAAGCGCGACCGGATGGGGCACGCCCTCGGCACCGCCGATGTCTCCGGCGCCTCCTGAACGGGTCGGCGCCGTGACCGGGCCGCGCTACGCCGACATCCGCTACGCCGTCGAAGGGTCGGTGGCCCACATCGAGCTGCACCGGCCCGAGGCGCTCAACGCCTGGACGCCCGGAATGGGCCGCGAGCTGCTCGACGCGGTGCACCGGGCAGCCGGCGATCCCGACGTGCGGGCCGTGCTGCTGACAGGGGCCGGGCGGGCGTTCTGCGCCGGTGCCGACGTGAAGACCGTGCCCGATCTCGTCGTCGACGGCGAACCCGACCTCACGTCGAGGCTGCGCGACATCTACAACCCGATCATCCTGGCCGTCCGGGAAGCACCGAAGCCGTTCGTCGCCGGTGTCCACGGGGCGTGCGCCGGGCTGGGCGTGTCGCTCGCGTTGGCGTGCGACCTGGCCGTCGCCGCCGACGACGCGTTCCTCATGATGGCGTTCGTCCACATCGGCGTGGTGCCGGACGGGGGCATGACGGCGCTCCTGACCGAGCGCATCGGCCGGGGCCGCGCCACGCAGCTCTTCCTGCTCGGTGACAAGCTCCCGGCCGTCACGGCGCTGGACTGGGGACTCCTGAACGCCGTCCATCCGCCCACTGAACTGCCTGCGCAGGCACGGGCGCTGGCGGTCCGGCTGGCCGCGGCGCCCACGCTCGCCGTGGCCGGCACGAAAACCGCGCTCACCGCGGCGGCCCACAACTCGCTCGCCGACCAGCTGGCGTTGGAGACCGAACTGCAGCAGCGGCTCGCACGCAGCGCCGACTACGCCGAGGGCCGAGCCGCGTTCGTCGAGAAGCGCCGACCCGCGTTCCGAGGTCGCTGAACCGCCGTTCCACCGACCGAGAGCCCGCCGAGGAGCACACTCCCATGCACATCGAGTTCGTCGACCAGACACTGCGCGACGGGCAGCAGAGCCACTGGGGCATGCGGATGCGTGCGTACGAGGCCGCCGAGGCGTTGCCCGACATCGCCCGCACCGGCTTCCGCGTCGTCGACCTCACCGGGGCCGGGATGTTCACCGTCCTCCTGCGGGAGTACGCCGACGATCCGTGGGCCACCACGGACTTCCTCGTGCAGGGACTGCGGGGCAACGAGCTGCGCTCCGGCCTGCGCACGATCAGCGTCATCGGCTTCGCCCACACCCCCGAGTGCATCATCGACCTCTGGGCGAAGACGCTGATCAAGCACGGGGTGCGGAGCTTCTGGCTCTACGACTGCCTGTTCGACCTCCCGACCATGCGCCGCCTCTCGGACGTGATCACCGCTGCGGGTGGTACCGCCGTCCCGGCCGTCATGTACGGGCTGACCAGCGTGCACGACGACGCGTTCTTCGCTGCGAAGGCGCGCGAGATGGCGTCCTGGCCGGGCACGAAGTCCCTCTACGTGGAGGACGCCGCCGGGGTGCTCACGCCGGAGCGGGCGGCGACGCTGCTCCCGGCGATCCGAGCCGCCACCGGCGACATCCCGCTGGAACTGCACTGCCACGCGACCACCGGGCTCGCGCAGCACAACTACATCGAGGGCATGAAGGCCGGGTTCACGTGGCTGCACACCGCCACCCGGCCACTGGCCAACGGTGTCTCGTTGCCCTCGACTGAGGGCATGGTCACCGTGGTGGAGGCACTGGGGCACACGCACTCCCTCGACACTGCGCGGTTCGCGCCGGTGGCCGCGAACTTCGCCCGCGCCGCGCAGGCCGCAGGCCGCCCGCTGGGCGAGGTCGCCGAGTACGACCCGCGCGTCTACGACCACCAGGTGCCCGGCGGGATGATGGGCACACTGCGCAACCAGCTCGCCACCCACGGGATGGCCGACCGGTTGCCGCAGGTGCTGGAGGAGATCCCGCTGGTCCGGCGCGAACTCGGCGAGCCGATCATGGCGACGCCGTTCTCCCAGTTCGTCGGGATCCAGGCGGTGCTCAACGTCGTCACCGGTGACCGGTACTCCATGGTCCCCGACGAGGTCGTGCACTACGTGCTCCAGCACTATGGCCCGCTCGCCGCACCGATCGCCCCGGACGTGGCGGACCGCGTGCTCTCGGGTCCCCGCGCGCAACAGCTCGCCGGATGGGAGCGCCCGAACCCCTCCATCGCGGAGGTCCGCAAGCGCTACTCCCCCGGCATGAGCGACGAGGAGCTGCTGCTCCGCTTCATGACCTCCGACGAGGAGGTCGACCGCATGCAGGCCGCAGGGCCCCTCCGCACGGACCCGCGGTGGGCCGCGTCGAGCATCGTCGGCGAGCTCGAGGACCTCATCGCCGACCGCACGAACCTGACGTCGATCTCGGTGAGCCGGCCGGGCCTGCAGGTCCGGCTGAACCGCCGCCGGTGAGCCCGCGTCGGGCCTCGACATCCCGCCCATCCCGGGCTCAGCGGAAGTAGGACATCTGTGTACGACACACTGCTCGTCGACCGTGAGGGCCCGATCGCCTGGGTCACCCTGAACCGCCCCGAGCGGCTCAACGCGCTGTCGATGGAGCTGCTCGACGAGCTGGCCGCCGCGATCGGCGACATCGAGGCGAGCGACGCCCGCGTGGTGATCCTGCGCGGCGCGGGCCGCGCCTTCTCCGCCGGCTACGACATCGAGCCGTCGGGCGCCGAGATCGGCGAGGCGCACTCGCGCGGTCCCGTCGCCGACCGGAACCGGCAGTCGACCTACATCGACCGGTTCACCCGGATCTGGCGCTCGCCGCTGCCGGTCATCGCCTCCGTTCACGGTTTCTGCATGGCCGGGGCGTCGCAGCTGGCGTGCTTCTGCGACATCGTCGTCGTCGCAGAGGACACGGTCGTGGCGGCCTCGCCCGCCCTGCCCATCGGCGGCGGGTTCATCTCGCCGCTGTGGTCGTTCAAGGTCGGACCGCAGCGCGCAAAGGAGATGTCCTTCGTCCCCGCCAGGAGGATCGACGGGCGGACCGCCGCGGAGTGGGGCTTCGCGAACGCCGCCGTCCCCCTGGAGGAGCTCGAGGACTACGTCCGCGATCTCGCCACGGCCATCGCGACGACCCCGCGGGACGTCCTGCAGATGAAGAAGCTCGCCATCAACAGGGTCCAGGAGCTGCAGGGCTTCCTGACCGTCGCGGGCATGGGTGCCGACACCGACGCGCTCATCCACACCACCTCGGACGTCGCGGAGATCCAGGAGCTGATCCGTGAGCACGGCGTCAAGGGCGCCATCAGCAAGTTCAACGGCGGCTGAGCGTGGCTGCAGACCCTCATGGGCGCCGCCATCTACCGGATCGACGAGGCGTGGACCCTATCGCGGTCGGGCCCACCCTCGACGTCCGGATCCCGCTGCTCAGCCGTAGTCGTTGTACTCGACGAGCAGCCCGTCCGCGAACCGCAGGAAGGTCGCCAGGTCGATGCGGATCTCCTGGTTCGCGGGGCCGAAGCCGGGCAGGTCGATCGACGGGTTGGCCACGAACGTGTGCCGCACGACCACGCTGTCCGGGCCGGTCGCCTGCAGGGACACCCGACCCTCGAAGTGCTTGTCCGGCATGACCTGCCCGGCACCGGTGAACATGGTCATGGCCTCCTCCTTGCCCTTGGCGTGCGCACCCCGGTTGTGGTGGGTGATCTCCACGTCGTCGGCGAGTGCGGCGCCGATGCGCTCGAGGTCGCCGCTGTTGTAGGCGGCGACATAGGCCTCGGCGAGTGCGGTGACGTCGGTGTCGCTCATGGTTTCTCCTTCTGGTCGTGAATCAGGGTGTCCAGCAGCCGCCAGTCGGGCTGGCGGCCGAGGTGGTAGGGCAGGAACTCCGCCGCGGGCACCTCGGCGGCGGGCACGCACGTCGCCGCGAGGTCGTGCACCTGGTACTCCGCACCCAGGAGTTCGAGCACGGGGAGCACACCGGCCGGGTCGTGCGGACCGGAGCGCAGCAGCACGCTGCCGGTGCCGCGTAACCGGGCCTCGAGGCGCGCCTTGAACGTGGTGCGGGTCAGCACCGCGGGGCCGTCGAGCCCGACGCCGCCTGCCGCGGTCCGGGAGCGGTAGTTGAAGGCCAGCCGGCTGGTCTCGGAGGGTCCCTCGTCGTCGTCGAGGACGGCGTGCAGGGTCACCAGGCGCACGCCGGCGCGGTCGATCCAGCCGTGCACGCGGGCACCGTCGCGGACGAGGCCGGCGGTGCCGAGCTTCTTCGGCTCGCCGAACACGTCGCGGCCGAAGGTGACCGCGGCTTCGGAGTCCATCCACATGGCCACCGCGAACCCGCCACGCTCGCCGTCGTGCACGGCGCCGAGCGCGATCCCGCCGCCCGCGTAGTCGCCGACGCAGTTGCTGCGCCACCGGCCGACCGAGGCGATCCCGACCGGCTCGTCGTCGGGTTGCAGCGGCGGCGGGAGCAGCCTGCGGTACACGTCGGGATCGGTGCGGAAGCGCACGAGCAACTGCTCGCCGACGAATCGCGGGTTCGCCAGCACGCGCGTGCTCGCCGCGACCTCGGCCGGCGTGCGGACGTAGCCACCGGCGGTGCTGGCGTCGGACGGGACCGGCATGGCTTTCCTTCGTCGTCGGAGGAGCTCGATCGGCCGTGCGGGCGTGGCTACCCGGGCACCCTGCGCCGCGCGGAGGGCGGGACCTCGGCCACCGGCGTCCGCTGCGCCCGGTGTCCCGGCGTGACCAGTCCGACGGGGTGGTACCCGGTCTCCTCCCAGACGTCGGGCAGGCGCTCGACGAGCTCCTCGGGGGTCGGGTCCGCGCTGAGCTGCGCGCCCTCGGTCTGGCCCAGGAAGAACCGGCTGACCTGCCGGCCGGCGGCCGCCACGATCTCGCCGGTGAAGTCGCAGGACGGGTGCGCGAGCAGCAGGAGCGCCGGCGCGACCTGCTCGGCACGGAAGTCCCGTTCGAGAACCGCGCGGCGCTCCGCGCTGACGTCGGGCGCGCTCGCGTACAGCGGCGTCCAGGCCGTCGGGGAGATGGCGTTGACGGCGATGCCGACCTTCCCGCCCTCCACGGCGAGCGCCCGGGTCATCCCGAGGATCGCGCCCTTGCACGAGGCGTAGGCCGCGCCCTGGGCGTCGCCGAAGAAGGCGCCCCGGGAGACGGTGTTCACGATCCGCCCGTAGCCCTGCGCCGCGAGATGCGGCCAGGCGGCCCGGTTGATCCGCCAGGTGCCCCGCAGGTGGATGTCGACCATGAGGTCGAACTCGTCGTCGGGATAGCCGGCGAACTCGTGGAACTGCACGACGCCGGCGTTGTTGACCACGACGTCGATCCGTCCGTAGACGTCGATTGCTGCCTGCACCACGGCCGCCGCGCCGGCTTTCGTCCCGATGTCCGACGTGTCCGCGACGGCGTCGCCGCCGGCGGCCCGGATCGCGTCGGCGGCCTCGTGGGCGACCGGTGTCCGGCCCTCGTGGCCTGCCCGGATCCGGTTGTTCACCACGACCTTCGCGCCGCGCTCCGCCAGCAGCCGGGCGTAGGCGTTGCCGAGCCCGCGGCCCGCGCCGGTGACGACGGCGACCTGGCCGTCGAGTCGCAGGGTGTCCATCAGCGTGCCTCCCAGCGTGGGGTGCGGCGCTCGGCGAACGCCGTGAGCCCTTCCGCCCTGTCGTGGCTCGTCGAGTACGCCTCGATCGGCTCGTACCGGGTCGAGAGCGCGATCTCGAGCGGCCAGCCGGCCCGCGACAGCGCAGCGTCCTTGGCCGCCTGCGCAGCGAGGGGCGATGACTCGGCGATCCGCGCCGCCCACCGGTCGGCGGCCCCGTGCAGCTCGGCGGCCGGGACGACCTCGTTGACCAGCCCGTGGTGCAGTGCCGCCGCCGCGGTCAGGTGCTCGCCGGTGAGGATCATGCCCATCGCCACCCGCTGCGGCAGCTGACGCACCGCCCGGTGCACCGGGCCGACCTCCGCGAGGTTGCCGATCCGGGCTTCGGTGATCCCGAACAGCGCCGTGTCGGCCGCCACGATGACGTCGCCGCACACGGCGAGCTCGAACCCACCGCCGAGCGCGTAGCCCTGCACGGCGCAGACGAGCGGCGTGCGCAGGGTCCGCAGCGGACCGCCGACGCCGGTCAGCCCGCCGCCCAGCGCGATCCGCTGCGGACGGCTGGCCTCCCTGATGTCGCCGCCGGCGCAGAACGCCCGCGATCCGGTGCTGCGCAACACGATCGCCCGGATCTGTGGATCCGGGTCGAGCGCGTCCCAGACCCGCGCCAGCTCCAGATCCATCTCGACCGTGACGGCGTTGAGCGCGGCCGACCGGTCGATCGTCACCCGGGCGACGTGCTCGGCGCACTCGACGTGGATGTCGCTCACGGCATCAAGCACGGAGGTTCCCTTCCGGGGGATCGTTCGCCGCGGCGGCGAGGCGACCGGGGCGCCGCTCGGCTAGAGCACGGCGATCGCGTTGGCGGGTGAGCTGACCCCGCCGGGGATGGGCAGTGGCACACCCACGAACAGGAACTCCGCGCGTCCCTGTGCCGCGCAGGCGGCGGCGAGCGCGTCGAGGTCGAGCAGTTCGGCGAGCGCGAAGCCCAGCGCCGGGATCAGCCTGCGGTGCAGGGAGCCGTCCTCCCGGGCTCCCGGGCCACGCTCGACGGCCGGATTGTCGGCCGCCACGGCGGCGATCCCGCTGTCCCACAGGAACCGCGCGGTCGACTCGGCGCCGGACAGTCCCGCCCAGGCCTTCACCACGGACGGCATGTCGTCGCCGGCGGCGCAGCGCCTGCGGTACTCCGCCGTCCAGCCGAATCGGAGCACCAGAACGTCGCCGCGGCGCAGCGCCACCCCGGCGTCGTGGGCGACGGCGGCGAGATCCGTCGCCGTGACCGGCTGGTTGTCGAACGGGTCGTACGGCGTGCCCGCGCGTTCGTGGTGGGCCGCCACGTCGAGCAGCACCCCCCGCCCGACGATCCCGCGCGCGGCCCAGTGGTGCATGCCGAGCTGCTCGGTCGCGTCGGCCTGCTCGGTGCGCCCACCGAACCAGCCGTGCTCGCGGGCACGGACGTGCCCGAGACCGTCCCACTGCGAGGAGGCCTGCGGATTGAAGCCGTCGAGGGTGTCCTCGAAGGTGTTTCGGTCGTGGGCGAACACGTCGTGCGCGACGGCCGAGCGTCCGAACAGCGGCGGGTCGAACGCGTCGAGCGCGAGGTTCAGCGGAAACGCCGTGCCGGTGCGGACCAGACCGGCCGCGCGCACGACCTCCTCGGGCGCCAGCCGGGACAGGGTGCCCAGCGGGGCGTGCAGCACGTTCCAGGCATGCCGGACGCCGAGGTCGCCGAGCAGCGGCAGGTCGTCATAGCGCGGTTCGCTCACCGGCTCGCTCCCTCGCGGTCCCATGCGGCCCCGACCCCCTCGGTGCGCAGCGCGTACTTCTGAACCCGGCCGGTCTCCGTGCGCGGGAACTCCTCGCGGAACTCGACGTAGCGCGGCACCTCGTGCTCGGCCAAGCGGCCACGCGCCCACTCGACGACCTGGCCGGGTTCCAGCGCAGCTCCCGGCCGGAGCACCACGAAGATCTTGACGTCGTCCTCGCTCAGTTCCGAGGGCACCGCGACGGCCGCCGCGTCGAGGATGTCCGGGTGGGCCGTGATCGCCTTCTCCACCAGGAACGACGAGATGTTCTCGCCACGCCGCCGGATCGTGTCCTTCATGCGATCGACGAAGACGTGGTACCCGTCCGCGCGCCGGTAGCCCGCGTCGCCGGTGTGGAACCAGCCGCCCCGCATCGCCTCTGCGGTCTTCTCCGGCTCACGGAAGTACCCGCTCATGTACGCACCCGCGATCCGCGTACGGGTGATGATCTCGCCCGTGACACCGGCCGCGCAGTCGTTGCCCTCGGGATCGACGATGCGGATCTCGTTGTGGTCCAGCGCGATCCCGATCGTGCCCGACCGGGTGTCGGAAACCGGGTTCTTGCAGGCCATCGTGCCGGTCTCGGTGAGCCCGTAGCCCTCGACGATCTGCAGCCCGAACCGCTCCTCGAGGGGGCGGTGCAGGGCCTCGGGAACCGGCGCCGCGGCCATGAACCTGAGCCTGTTGCGCGCTTCGACCTCGTCGGCGGGACGCTTGGCCATCAGCGCGAGCATGGAACCGAGGAGGTTGGTGACGGTTGCGCCGGACCCGTCGATCCAGCCCCAGAACCGGGAGAGCGAGAACTTCCCGTTCAGCGCGACCGAGGCACCGGCCACGAGCGCCGGCAGCACCGTGCACTGCTGGGCGTTGCAGTGGAACAGCGGCAGGCAGGTGTGCAGGACGTCCGTGCTGTCAAGACCGTAGTGCTGCACGAAGTAGCGGCCGGTGTTGAGGTAGCTCGTGTGCGAGAGCACGACCCCCTTGGGCGGCCCCGTGGTCCCGGACGTATAGATGATCGACATCGGGTCGAGCTGGGCGAGCTCGACGTCCTGCGGCGCCGCGGGAGCCAGCATCTCCGCCAGCGACGGCTCCCCGACCACCACCCGCCAGGCCAGCTCTGGCAGCGGGTCGATCCGGTCGAGGTTCGGGACCAGAGCGGCGTCGGCCACGATGCCGACCGCGCCGGAGTGCTCCAGCGTGTAGTGCAGTCCCTCACCGACCGACGACGCGTTCACCGGCACCGACACCGCGCCCGCCCGCGCGATGCCGAAGAAGACGTAGAGGAACTCCAGCGAGTTCGCCATCAGCATGGCGACCCGGTCACCGGCCCGGATCCCGTTGCCCTGCAACCAGGCCGCCACGTTGCCGGCCCGCTCGTGGAGCTGGGCGTAGCTGCAGGTCTCCCCGTCGAACGTGACGAACGTGCGGTCGCCGTGCTCGGCGGCACGCGCGGCGATCAGCGCAGGGACCGACTCGGCGGGCAGCGCGAACTCCATCAGTTCCCCCGCCGCGCGAGCCGGACCTCGAAGCCCGGCCGGGAGACGTGCAGGGAGGTGACCGAGCGTCGTTCCGCGATCAGGTCGACCAGCTCGTTGACGATCACGTTCGCCGAGCGCCGCGGGTCCGTGCGGATCGGGCCGGCCTTCTTCATGGCGTCGACCTCCTCGTCAGAGGTCAGGTAGCGCAGCAGCAGGTCCTCGTCGGAGGTGCCTGCCGGGTAGCCCCTGCGGATCTCCTCGATGCTCGGCTGCGGGCGCACCCAGCTCGCGAGTGCGCGGGCCCGGTCGCTGGTCAGCACCTTGTCCGCGACGTCCGGGTCGAGCGGCGCGGCCAGCGGTCCGTAGTGCTCCAGCGCGTAGTGCACGACCTCGTCGGGGACCAGCTTGTAGCGCTCCCCCGCGACGATGTTCAGCACCGCCTGGATGCCCACGAACTGGGAGAACGGGGTGGCCATGATCGGGTGCCCGAGCTCCTCGCGGACCCTCGGGATCTCGGCCAGCACCTCGTCGAGGCGGTGCGCCATGCCGTGGGTGCCGAGCTGGTTCTTCAGGGTGCCGGTCATGCCGCCGGGCAGCTGGTGCTGGTAGATCCGTGGGTCGTACTCGGCCGGCACACCGGGTTCGAAACCGGCGTCCCGGGCCGCCCACTCGAAGTTCTCCGCGACGGGGGGAAGCCGCTCTAGGTCCAGGCCGTGCGAGAGGCCCATGCTCTCCAGGATCGGCAGCATGCCCTCGGTGCTCGGCAGCGACGGCCCGTTGGCCATCGGCCGCGACGCGGTGTGCAGGATCGTGAAACCGGCCTTCAGCCCCTCCACGTAGTTGTGCTGGGCGAGACCGGTGCTGGCGTGGCAGTGCAGCTCGAGGGGGATCGCGCCGGTGGCCGCGCGGATCGCCGGGAGGAGGGTGCGCGCCCGCTCGGGGGTGAGGACGCCCGGAGCGTCCTCGACGTAGATCGTCTCGATGCCCTCCCAGCTCGCCATCTCCTTGGCGCGGGCGGCAAAGAAGGCGTCGTCGTGCACACCGGTCAGCCCGTACATGATCGCCGGGACGGCCTGGCCGCCCGCAGCGTGGATGACCTTCGCCAGGCGCTGCATCGTCGGCATGTCGTAGAGGCAGTCGTAGATCCAGAAACTTGCGACCCGGTGTCTGATCAACGTCTGCACCCACAGGTCGACGATCGCGTCGGGCGCCTGCGCGAAGCCGATCACCGCCGTCGTGCGCATACCGGCACGCACGATGCTGTTCGGCATGTTCTGCACGAGGAAATCCGTCGACGCCCACGGGTCGTCGGCGAACTCCCGCAGCAGCACGGTGAACATGCCGGGCCCGGTCAGGTCGACGACCCGGAAGCCGGTCCCGTCGAGGTGCGGCAGCGCGTCCGCGGCCTGGTAGGCGCGCATCCGCAGGCCCCACAGGCTCTGCTGGCCGTCGCGCAGGGTCTGGTCGACGAACTCGACGTCCGGCATCAGGACTCGTCCTTCCGGGCGGGCAGGTACTCCTCCTCGAGCCACCGGGTGGTGACGGGGGACGCGCGGAACTCGGGCGACTCGAGCACCGCGAGCTGGAGCGGGATCGTGGTGGCGATGCCCTCGATCCGGGTGCCCTTCAGCACGCGCGTCATCAGGTCGATCGCCGCGGCGCGGGTGGGCGCGTGGGTGATCACCTTGGCGACGAGGGAGTCGTAGTACGGCGAGACGACGGCACCGGGGTAGGCGAAGGTGTCGACGCGGATGCCGGCACCGGCCGGGATCGCCCAGCGGGTGATCGTGCCGGGCGTCGGCAGGAAGTTGCGGGCCGGGTCCTCGGCGTTGATCCGGATCTCCACGGCGTGCCCGTCGAGCGTGACGTCGGACTGGGCGAACGAGAGCGGCAGGCCGGCAGCCACGCGCAGCTGCTCGCGCACGATGTCGATGCCCGACACCATCTCCGACACCGGGTGCTCGACCTGGACGCGCGCGTTGACCTCGAGGAACACGAAGTCCCCTCGCTCGACGTCGACGAGGAACTCGACGGTGCCCGCTCCGACGTAGCCGAGCTCATCGGCGAGCCGGACAGCTGCGTCGCGGATCTCGTCGGACAGCGCGGGCGGGAGATCGGGGGCGGGGCCCTCCTCCACGATCTTCTGGTGCCGGCGCTGGGTCGAGCAGTCCCGGTCGCCGAGATGGCAGACCGTGCCGTGCGTGTCGGCCAGGATCTGGACCTCGACGTGCCGGGCCTTCGCGACGTAGCGCTCCAGGTAGAGCCGGCCGTCGCCGAAGGCCTGCTCGGCCTCGCGGTGCGCGGTGTCGAAGCGCGCTCCGATCTCCGCCGACTCGCGGATGATCGACATTCCACGACCGCCGCCGCCTGCGGACGCCTTGAGCATCATCGGGAGCGTCGAGCCGGTCTCCAGCGCCTCGGCGAGGGCCTCCTCGGCCTCCTGCCTCGTGTTCAGCGGCCGGCTTCGGCCGCCGATCGGGATCCCCGCCTTGTCGGCCACCTCGCGGGCGGTCATCTTGTCCCCGGCCCGGCGCATGATGTCGCCGGTGGGTCCGACGAACACGATGCCGTTGTCGGCGCACGCGTCGGCCAGCTCGGGGCGCTCCGACAGGAAGCCATACCCCGGATGCAGGCCGTCGCAGCCCGTGGACAGCGCCGCCTGGACGACCCGGTCGATCGCGAGGTAGCTCTGCCCGGCCGCCGCCGGCCCGATCAGGACGGTCCGGTCGGCGAGCTGCGCCGCCTGCGAGTCCCGGTCGACCGCGGACACAGCCAGCACCGTCTCGATGCCCTCGTCGAAGCAGGCCCGCAGGATGCGCAGCGCGATCTCGCCGCGGTTTGCGACGAGGACGCGCCTGAGCCGCTCAGGCATCGGGCCGGATCGCCACCAGCGGCGTCCCGAACTCGACGTGCTCGGCGTTGGCGGGGAACACCGCCGTCACCGTGCCCGCGACGTCCGCCACGACGTTGTTCATCAGCTTCATGACCTCGACGATCCCGATGGTGTCGCCCACCGCGACCGTCGTGCCGACCTCGACGAAGGGCGGCGCCCCCGGCGCGGGCGATCGCCAGAAGACCCCGACGCTCGGCGCGGTGAGGACGTGGTCGTCGGCCGACAAGGTGTCCTTCGGCTGCGGCTCCGCAGGGGCAGCAGCGGGTACAGCGGCAGGAGCCGGGGCCGCGGGGGCGGGGGCAGGAACTGCAGGGGCGGCCGGGGCAGGGGCTGTGGTGACACCTGCTGTTCCAGGAGCAGGCAGATCGTTTCGGCCTACAGCGATGCGCACGTCGTCCACGACGATCTCGGCCTGGTCCCAGCTGGACTTGTCGAGGGCGTCGAGGACGCGCCCGATGTCATCAGGGGTGAGTGGCATGACGCTCCTTGGGCGTGTAACCGGGCGAGCGGGTGGGCCAGGCCTGCGTCCGGTTCATTCCTCCGCTGCCCACCGACGTGCCACGTGAACCTACCGACCATCTGGTTCAAACTCAACGCCTTGACGTCCAGCATGACGATAGGTCACGGTAGTAGGTATCTTGAGCTGCTAGAACTCGGCCTGATACTACTGAAGGACGAAGCCGGACCCCGCGCGGAACCGATCGGTAGGTTGCGCGGTCTCTCACTGCCAACGAGGGAGCCGCGATGGCGACGCGTCGGAAGAGCGGTCCCGGTGACCGCCGCAACAGGGAGGATGAGCTGCTCGCGACCGTCTTCACCGACATGTCGCCGGCGTCGATCGGTGGCGAGGTGCCCCGACCGGTGACCACGGCCGTGGAAGCGGAGGCGTCCTGATGACCCCGATCCCGAGCCGCGTGGCCGAGCGGTCCGCGCCCCGCGGCTCACTCGTCGCGCACGCCGTCGCCGATTGGGCCCTGGCCACCCCCGGCCGCGTGGCGCTGCACGAACCGGGTGGGCGATCGGTGACCTACGCCCAGCTCGACGAGCGTGCCGACCGGCTCGCGCAGGCGTTGCTCGGCAGCGGACTCGCCCTCGGCGACCGGGTCGGGATCTGGCTGGGCAACCGGATCGAGTACCTGGAGACCTACATAGCCTGTGCGAAGGCCGGCCTGGTCGTGGTGCCGGTGAACATCCGGTTCACCGCTGACGAGGCGCGCTACGTACTGGAGGACGCCGGGGCGCGGGCACTCGTCCACGAGGAGTCGGTCGCCGGGCCCGTCGCGGAACTCGGCCTCGACCGGGAGCTGCGCCCGTGCCTCACCATCGACGGACCGTCAGCGACGTTCGAGCCGTTCCTGGCAGCGGGGTCGGCCACGCCCCCGCCCGAACCGGCACCGGACGACCTGTTCGTGATCGGGTACACGAGTGGGACGACGGGCTTTCCCAAGGGCGCCGAGCTGACCCACCGGTCGATCACCCACCTCGGGCTGACCAACGCCGTGTCATGCCGGTACACCCTGGGCAGCACACAGGTCTTCGGACTGTCCCTGTCGTTCACCGCGACCGTTCCCGCGCACATCCTCCCCCACCTCGCCGTGGGTGGGACCACGATCCTGCAGGCGCACTGGGACACCGAGGCGATGATCGCCGAGATCGCCCGTCACCGGGCGGACTTCGTGATCGTCCCAGCGCCGCCCATCCCGGAGTTCGCGGAGCTCGCGCGCCGCGACCCGGGCGCGGTCGCCTCGCTCCGGTCCGTCCTGCACTCGGCATCGAAGGCACCGGCCGAGCACCTGGAGGACCTCGTCGACGCGATCGGCCCGCGGCTCGTCGAAGGATGGGGCATGACCGAGAACTCGGGCGGCCTCCTCACCGCGACCACCGAGCAGGACTACCTCGACCGCAGGCCCGGCATCTTCGCCAGCGCCGGTCGAGCAGTACCCGGAACCCTCGTCCGGCTCGAGGACGAGGCCGGAACACCGCTCCCCCACGACGGCAGCACCGTCGGACAGCTAGTCGCCCGATCCGGCTCGGTCGCCCGTGGCTACTGGAGACGCCCGGATGCATCCGAGGCCACCTTCGGCGGCGGGTGGTACCGGACCGGCGATCTCGGCACGGTCGATCCCGACGGCTACGTGTCGATCATGGATCGACGTGCCGACCTGATCGTGAGCGGCGGGATGAACGTCTACCCGAGCGAGATCGAGCGCGTCCTGTCCGGGATCGACGGGGTGATCGAGTGCGCCGTCGTCGGCGTGCCGCACCAGCGGTGGGGACAGACGCCGGTGGCCTTCGTCGTGGCGCCGGGCCGCACCGGCGACGAACTGCTCGACCGGTGCCGCCGCAGCCTCGCTGGGTACAAGCTCCCGAGCAGAGTCGTGCTCTGCGATGCCCTGCCGCGCAACGCCTCCGGGAAGATCGTCAGGTCGGCGCTGCTGCGGCCCTGAGGGCCCGCGCGCCCCGCCGGTCAGCTCAGCGGTAGTCCTTCGGCCAGCTCGCGGAGCCCGATCACGTGCCGCAGCCGCACGTGCACACCCAGCTCCCAGGTGAAGCCCATCCCGCCGTAGATCTGCAGGCAGCTCTCCACGACCTCCTGGGACGTGGAGAGCGCGTGCAGGACCAGACGACGGGTGCTGATCGACTCCTTGCCCTCGGCGAACGCGTCCGCTGCGGCCCAGAGGACGGCAGTCTCAGCCCGCTCGACCAGCTCGAGGGTGTGCGCGGCCCGATGCTTGATGGCCTGAAAACTGCCGATCGGCTTGCCGAACTGCTTGCGCTCCTTGGCGTACTCGACGGCGCCGGCCAGGCAGCGCCGCGCGGCGCCCACACCCTCGGCCGCCCAGAGCACGCCCACCGCGCGGGCCGCCTCGGGCGCGAATGCGGTGGGTTCGTCACCGACCGCCGCCGTCCGCAGGGTCAACGCAAACGGATCGACAGGCCCGGCCTCCACGTCGAGGAAGCCGTCATCACCGGCACCCAGGCCCGAGAGCACGCGGATGCCGGGCTCGGCAGCGAAGGGCGCCACGACACCCGCCGATGTCCGCACGGCAACCGTCAGGGGACCGTCCTGCTCCCGCGCCGCGACCGACCACCGCTTGCCGAGGATGGTGCCGATCAGCGGCGACGGGACGCAGTGCACACCCCACGCGATCGCGACCTCCACGAGGTCGCGCAGAGTCGCTCCCGCCCCGCCGGCATCCTCGGGGACACCCAGCTCGTCCCAGCCACCCGCGCGGAGCGTGGCCCACGCCAGCGGCCGCTCCTCCGCGTAGGCGGCGAGCGGCGTTCCGCCGAGCGTGCGCTCGAGCAGGTCGCCGACGCCCTCGGCCGCCAGGGTGCCGAGCTCCCCCGCGCGCATCGTCGTCACGGTCACCGCCTCACTTCGGGAGGCCGAGCACGCGCTCGGCCATGATGTTGCGCTGGATCTCCGACGACCCGGAGTAGATCGACGACGCCCGCGTCTCCAGGTACTGGTGCTGCCAGTGCTCCCGGTGCTCCCGCGGGGCGACGCGCAGGCCGAGCTGCGTCAGCTCCTGCCACAGCTCGCTCCAGGTCACCTTGAGCACCGCCGAAGCGCGCGCGAAGGCAACCGGGTCGCCCTCGAGCTCGACGGCCTTGGCCACCTGCCACCGGACCAGCTCGAGGCGCACGTCGAGCTCCGCGGCCGTGCGCTCGTGGACCGTGCCCTCGCAGTGGCGGAGCAACAGGTCCATGTCGCCGCGCATCTCGACGTACCGGGTGATGCCCTCGACAGCGCCGCGTTCGTTCTGCAGCACCGTCATGGCGACCTTCCACCCTTCACCGTCGCCACCTAGCCGGTCCTCGCCGGCCACCCAGACGTCCTCGAAGAACACCTCGGCGAAATGGGATGCGCCGGACGCCTGCTTGATCGGCCGGACGACCACGCCGGGCTGCTTCATGTCGAGCAGCAGCATCGACAGGTTGTGGTAGCGCGGCGCATCGGGGTTGGACCGGGCCAGCAACAGGCTGCGGTCCGCGACGGTCGCGAAGCTCGTCCAGACCTTCTGCCCGGTCACCCGGTAGCCGTCGCCATCCCGCCTGGCCGTGGTGGACACGCTGGCCAGGTCGGATCCGGCTCCCGGCTCCGAGAATCCCTGGCACCAGACCTGCTCGCCGGACAGGATCCCCGGCAGGAACCTGCGCTGCTGGTCGGGAGTGCCGTGGACGATCAGGGTAGGCGCAGTGAGGATCTTGCCGATCCGACCGAAGCCCTCCGGTGCGTGTGCGCGGGCTGCGAGCTCGTGGAACGCGACTTCCTCAGCGAGACCGAGACCCTGGCCGCCATACTCCGTAGGCAGCGACAGTCCCGCGTACCCACCCCGGTACAGCTGCCGATCCCACTCCATGCGGACCGCGTCGGTCTCCTCCTCCGACAGGGCTCCGCGCGCGGTCTTCCACCGCTCCGGAACCGCTTCGCTCAACCACAGCTCAGCGCTCCTCCGGAACTGGTGCGGATCCGTCGGCTTGGACAGCGTCATCGTCACCTCGACCTCGAACGCCACAACTAGCTGATCCAGCTTACCAACCAACCGATCGTTTCGTCAATCATAGGGCCTGATAACTCCCTTCTGAAATGGTGAAAGGCTGCTTCATAAGAAATCAACCAGTCGGATGGTTTGGTCAGGTCCACCTCGCCGCGGCCGCTGGCGATCCGCCGCCACCGGGCGCGCTGCGGCTACTACGGCGGGAGGTTGAGCTCTACAGTGTTGACGAGGTTCCAGCGACGCCGCCTACGTTCTTCACGATGTTGTCGGGGCTGATTGACCCGCCGGGAACGGGCGTCGGCGGCCGCACTGCGACATCACCGGCATCGCTGGTGAGCTCGGTGTGCACCTCGGCCTCAGCCTGGATGCACCGTGGAGTCGTGCGGCTGCTGAGTTGATCTTCGTTTTGGTTGGTGGTCAGCGGTGGGCGTGGTCGAGCCGCCGGTCTGTCCGACTGTTCCACTGATTGTTCGGTCGTGGCCCGCGGGCCGGTGGTCAGGCAGCGGCCGGTAGTGGGTCGTGCAGCGTGGCGCGGATCAGCTCGTCGAGCCCGGGTTCCCAGGGCCAGTGCTGGGGCAGGTGCAGCACCAGCCGCCCGGCGGAGCGGGCCAGCCGGACGGGGACGGCGATCAGGCGGGCGCGCAGAGTCCCGGTCCGGGCTCGCGCGTGCAGGCTGCCGGCCAGTGCGCCGGCCGCGCGGGTGAGGTTGTAGGCCATCGCGGCGCAGGCCAGCCAGGCCGCGTTGGCGACGAACTTCCCCGAGGGCAGGTGGGCCAGGGCGGAGTCTTTCAGGTCGGCGATGACCTGCTCGATGATCGCGTGGTCGCGGTGGGTGGCCTCGGCGTCGAGCATGGGTTCGGGGTTGTCGGTGAATATCGCGTGGAAGCGGTAGACGGCGAACATCTCCGCCTGTCCGGCCGGGATCGAGCGTGGGTAGAGCCGGCGGACCCGGCGCACGATCAAGCGGGCGGTGACGTGCTCGGCGTGGCGGCGCCCGGTGAACGCCGTGAACTCGATTTCGGCGACCTCGGCGTCGGAGACCCAGCGCTGCTCATCGGGGTCGAACACGGCGTTGCGGTAGCGGATCGGGATCCACGCCTGCTCGTCGATCGTGGCGATCGCGCGGGTCATCGTGGGTGTCATCCGGGCGGTGATCGAGAACCGGGCCCCGCCGCGGCGGCAGGCCTCGACGATGTCGTAGCCGTAGAACGCCGAGTCCGCCCGCACCAACAACATGCCGTGCCGGGCGGTCGCAGCTCCGGCTCGTCGGGCGGTGGCCAGCGCTTGGGTGAGCAGGCTGGCCGCGCCGCGCACGAATTGGTCGAGCCGCGCCGTAGTCGGGCGGCGGCGATCACCGGCACCGACAACGGAGTCGACAGCGTGGCCAGCAGGGCGTTGAGGCCATTGACGCCGGTGTAGCCGCGCCCGGCGCCCTGCTTGGCGTAGCCGTAGGTCTGGCGAACGGTGTCGTCGATGTCGAGGAAGCTCACCTGCGCCGCGCCCGGCAGGATCGGGGTGGCCCGGGCCAGCGCGGTCAGCAGGCGGGCGGCGACGGCGTCGAGTTGGCGGACCTGGCCGAAGGTGAACCGGCGCAAGAACGTGCCCAAGGTCGACGGCGCCCGCACCCCGTCGAACAGCCGGGTCATGCCGCCGTGGCGCAGCAGGTCCATGTCGGATATCGAGTCCCAGGTTCGCGGGCATTGCAGAAAGGTCTCGTGCCACGGCCGCGGTTCCCAATAGCCCTTGGACTCGTCGTGGATGACGTCGATCTGGGCGAAGAGCTCGATCGTGTTCCCGTCGGGGTCCTTGTGGTAGGTGAACAGGTTGTGGCCGACCTGGCCCCCAGTGCAGTCGGACCCCGCGCTGCCCATGTGGTCGAGCATGCCGATCAGGTGGTTGGGGCCGCGCATCTCGTAGGCGACGTGGGGCATGCCCTCGAACTTCGCGCTTGCCATGAAGTTGGCCGCGTGGTGGTCGGCGTTGCACCGCAGGAAGACGAAGAAGTCGCCCATGGCGTCCGACCACTGGAAACTCCGGGGCGCCGCACCCGCGAGCTGGCTGTCAGCAGGAACCGACCGTCCATCGCCGTTCCTCCTCAGCGCAGACCGGTGCCTCCGTTGACGGGCAGGACCTGGCCGTTGATCCACTCGCCGTCCGCGGAGAGCAGGAAGGCAACGGCGGCCGCGATGTCCTCCGGCCGGCCGAACCGGGGCGAGCGCAACATCTCGAACACCTTCGCCCGGTAATCCTCGGCGTTGACCTTCATCGAGTTCTCGGTGAGCACCAGGCCCGGCGCGACGACGTTGCAGGTGATGCCTTCCTTGCCCCACCGGGTCGCGATGTGTTTGCTCATCGCGACCAGCCCGGACTTGGCGGACCCGTAGGCCGGGCGGCTGGGGTCGCCGTACAGCACCAGTCCGGAGATCGTGTTCACGATCGCGCCGCCGCCGCGCTGCAGCATCGCCGGGATCGCGTGCCGCGCGGTGAGGAAGTAGCCGGTGAGGTTGACGTCCAGGGTCCGGCGCCAGACCTCCAGCGGTACGTCGAGGAGGTCGGTGTCGCGGCCGAGGGTGCCCGCCGAGAGGTCCGCGGCCACGTTGAACAGCCCGTCGACGCCGCCCAGGGTGTCGACGGTGGCGGCCACGAGGGACGCGCAGGCCTCGTCGTCGGAGATGTCGAAGCGGTGCGCGGCAGCTCGTCCGCCCTGCTCCTCGATCTCGGCGGCGATCTTCGCCGCCCCGTCGCCGTCGATGTCGCCCACCATCACGTGGGCGCCTTCCTCGGCCAGGCGGCGCGCCGTGGCGGCCCCGATGCCGGAGGCTCCCCCGGCGACGATGATGATCTTGGCGGTCAGTCCACGCAAGGTTCGGGTCCTCTCAGGCCGGTGTGACGCGGACGGGCAGGTGCGTGAATCCGCGCAGGGTGTTGTTGAGCAGCGGTGCCGGCTCCCCGGCGGGTTCGAGCGAGCGGACCCGGGTGGCGAGGGTGCTCAGCAGGACATCCGCTTCGAGCCGCGCGATGGGGGCACCGACGCACTGGTGGACCCCGCTCCCGAACCCGAGGTGGCCACCTTCGGACCTGTCGATGTCGAAGCGGTCGGCGTCCGGTCCCCACTTGCGTGGATCGCGGTTGGCCGCCGCCGGGCACAACATGATCTTCTGGCCCTGGCGCACCGGCACCCCGTCGATGTCGGTGTCGGCGGCGGCCGAGCGGATTGTCTGCCGGACGACGGACTCGTGGCGCAGCGACTCCTCGTACGCGAACTTGCCCCGCTGCGGCGCCTGCCGCAGCTTCGCCCACTCACCGGGGTGGGTCGCCAGGAGGTGCACGACGATGGCGAGGCTGTGGATCGTGGTGTCGATCCCGGCGCTGAGCAGGGAGCGGACCATGTTGGCCGCCTGCACGTCCGTGATGCGCCCGGTGTCGGCGGCCGCCCAGATCGTGGCGCCGAAGCTGCCGGCCGCCACGTTCTCGCGGGCGCAGCCCTCGGTGATCCAGTCGAGGATCGGAGCGGTGTCGCCGAGCCGGTCGATCACGCCCTGCGCGCGCGGGGTGACCGGGCCCATCAGCTCGAACACCACGGTGCTGTACCGGAGCAGGTTCTCCCGCCCCTCCCGGGGCGCCCCCATGACGGCGTCGGGAATGACGCGCAACGGGAAGGCCTCGGCGAACTCGGTCTGGACGTCGAAGGTGCCGAGCTCCAGGAGCCGGTCGACGATCGTGTCGGCCGCCGCCTGGAACTCGGTGCGCAGCCGCCGGACGGAGCGGGGCGAGATGACCTCGGCCATGACGGCTCGCGGCCCGGTGTGGCGCGGCGGGTCGGCCTCCAGGAGCACACCGGGTTCGCGGAACCACTCGTTCTCCGCGATGTCGACGACGCCCGATCCGTGGCTGTTCACGAATTTGTCGTGGTCGGCGTAGACGGTCTTGACGTCGTCGTAGCCGCCGACGGCGACGAGGTCGAACCCCTGAGCCTGGTCGACCCGGACCACCGGGCCGCTCTCGCGCAGGCGACGGTAGAACTCCGTGGGGTCGGCGAGGACCTCGTCGCTGTAGGGATCCATGGCGAGGTGCGGCATCGTCTGCGACGTCGTGGGCACTGTGAACTCCTCAGGTCAGGGTGGTCGCGCGCAGATCGCTGCCGCGCGACTCACGGTTGCTCCACACCGCGGTCAACGCGATCACGTTGAACGCGACGATGAAGGCGGCGACCCAACCGACGTTGCGGCCACCACCGGCCAGCGCCAGCAGCGCGCCGGCGATGAGCGGGGTGAACCCGCCGAGCAGGGTGCCGATCTGGTACGACGCGGAGATCCCGGTGTAGCGCATCTCGGTGGGGAACATCTCGCTGAGCAGCGCGCCCAGCGCTGCCGACATGCAGACCGCGACCAGGCCGAAGGCGACGATGAAGGCGAGGAACAGCAGCGGCGTCGACCCGGAGCCGATCGCCCAGAACATCGGGTAGCCGAGCAGGGCGAACGCGACGGCACCGGCGGTGTACACCGGACGGCGGCCCCACCGGTCCGACAGCACGCCGTAGACCGGGCACATGACCGTCGCGGCCGCCCACCCGGCTGTCAGCGCGGCGAGGACCGTCGGCCGCGGGACACCGAGACCCACCGCGTACGACACCGCGAAGGTGCCGATCAGCGTCGCCGCCGTCACCGGCGGCAGGGTGACCCCGATCCCGCGCAGCAGCGCCCCCGGTCGGCGCAGCACACCGACCAGCGGCATCCTCGTCCGCGCGTGCTCGGTCTGCAGCTCGTCGAACAGCGGGCTCTCGCTGACCTTCACCCGCACGTACAACCCGATCACCAGCAGCACGAAGCTGATCAGGAACGGGACCCGCCACCCCCACGACATGAGCTCGTCCTCCGGCAGCAGGGTCACCGCGCCGAGTGCGAGCGTCGACAGCAGCCCGCCGGACGGCTGGCCTGCCTGCCCAATGGCCGTGATGAGGCCCCGCTGGTTCGGCGGCGCGTGCTCGGCGGCGAGCAGGACGGCGCCGCCCCACTCGCCACCCACCGCGAAGCCCTGTAGCAGGCGCATCATCACGAGCAGCAGCGGCGCGGCGACCCCGATCTGGTCGTACGTGGGGAGCAGACCGATGAAGCCGCTGGCCAGGCCCATGATCACCATGGTGAGGATCAGGACCCGCTTGCGGCCCCACCGGTCGCCGACGTGCCCGAAGACCAGTCCGCCGAGCGGGCGCGCGACGTGTCCGGTGGCCAGCGTGGCGAACGACGCGAGCGTGCCGAGGGCCGGGCTGAGATCGCTGAAGAACAGCGGCCCGAAAAAGATGGCTGCGGCCGAGCCGTAGAGGATGAAGTCGTAGAACTCGATCGTGTTCCCGAGGTAGCTCGAGATCGCGACGCGGCGGACCTCCTCCGGCGGCGAGCCGGCGGCCGGCCCGCGGGTGGCGGGCGCGGTGGGTACTGCGTCAGGGGCGGCGGTCGTCATCGTCTCGCCTTCTCGTCGGTGAGTGCCTCGACACGGTCCGTTCAGGGACTGGTCGGAGAGGTTGAGGGGACCGTAGGGATATCCGGCGGGCGGCGAGCCCACGATCGCGCCGGATTCCCGTCGGTGGAACAGGCGCCGCTCAGGGGCCGACCAGCAGGTCGAGGAACAGCTCCTGTTCCTGCCGCAGCCCGTCGTCCAAAGGCAGGTGCAGGGCGGCGTTGCAGGCCGTCTTCGCCGCGACGAGCGACGCCCGGCGGCGCTGCGCGAGCTCCAGCACCCAGAGGTGCATCGCGGCGGTCGCGCCCGGGTCGGGGAAGTACTCCTCCACCAGCCCGATGCGGTGCGCCTCCGCACCGTCGACGCGGGCGCCGGTCAGGATCATCCGGTTGGCCCGGCCGGCTCCGATCAGGCGCGGGAGCCGCTGGGTGCCGCCGGCCCCCGGCATCGCACCGCGCAGGATCTCGTGCTGCTGGAAGCTCGCGTGCGGCCCGGCCAGCCGCAGGCTGCACGCGAGTGCCAGCTCGCACCCGCCGCCCTGCGCCGACCCGTCGACGAGGGCGACCACCGGTTGGGGCAGTCGCTCGACGGCGGTCGTGGCTGCCGCCCACGCCCTGGCGAAGGTGGGCCCGTCCGCCCCCGCCCGCAGCGCGGCGATGTCCTCGAGGGCTGCGTGCCCGATGAACTGCCCGGGCCCGGCACCCGTGATCGCGACGACGGCCACCTCCTCGTCCCGGCCGAGCGGATCGAGCACCGCACGGAGGTCGTCGAGATCGGCCAGCCGGACGTGGTTGTCGGGTGGGCGGGCGAACGTCAGCGTGGCGACGCGACCGTCCCGGTGGACCGTCCACGCCCCGCGGCTCACGGCGTCCGCCACGGATCGAGCAGGACCCGGCCCGCCGCGCCCCGCCGGCCGGCGGCCGACATCGCCTCTGCCACGTCGTCGAGGGCGAAGACCCGCGGCGGTGGGAGGGCGGGATCCCCACGCCCGACCATGTCGCACAGCTGCGCGAACTCCGCCTGCCCGGTGCCGCCGACGAGATGGTCCATCAGCCAGAACCCGACGAGCGCGCGCGAGCCGAGGATGAGCGAGCGGGCCACCACCGGGGTGGGATCGCCGCTGGCGCTGCCGTAGAAGACGAGCCGGCCGAAGGGGGCGAGCGCATCCGCCGCGGCCTGCGTGACCGACCCGCCGACGGCGTCGAACACGAGGTCGACGGGCCCGCCGGCCGCGCGGCGCAACTCCGCGGTGAACGTGCCCGGGGACGGGTCGACGGCGGCGGTGGCGCCGGCGTCCAGGACGGTCCTCCGGGAGGGCTCGTCCCGCGCGGTCGCGATCCGCGCCCGCACCCCGCGGGCGGCGAGCAGGGACAGCAGCAGCCGCCCGACCGCTCCCGTGGCTCCGACCACCGCGACCGCCGAATCCGGGCCGGGTTCCCCGCCCGCCCGCAGCAGGAGGGCCGCGGTGAGACCCGGGACGAAGACGCCGAGCGCGTCGGCGTCCCCGACGGCGTCGGGCACCGGGAACAGGAGATGCTCGGGCACCACCGCGAACTGGGCGTATCCGCCGGCGCGACAGATCCCCGCAACCCGCTCGCCCGTGTCGACCCGGGTGCCGACGACCTCGCCACCCGGAATCCCCGGCAGGTCCTCGATCCGGCCGGTGAAGTGGCTCGCCCCGGTGCGGCACGACCGCACGTCACCGAAGTTCACGGCGCTGTAGGCCACCCGGACCAGCACCTCGCCGGGCCCGGCGGTGGGTGGCGGGACCGGCCCGGTCTTCAGGACCTCGGGACCGCCCCGCACCTCCTGACGCACGGCTCGCATCACCGTCATGACTGCGCCCATTCCAGGTCCAGCCGTTCGAGGCCGGGCGTGAGCATGTGCGGCATCCACCGGTCCTCGTGGTCGGCGGCCAGCCGCAAGCCGGGAAGTCGCTCGACGAGCGTGTCGAGGGCGATCTTCGCCTCGAGCCGCGCGAGCGGCGCGCCGAGGCAGGTGTGGATCCCGCGGCCGAAGGCGAAGTGGCGCTGAACGTTGGCGCGGTGCACGTCGAGCCGGTCGGGGTCCTCGAACTCCGCCGGATCGCGCTGGGCGGCGGCGAGGTGCACGTACAGATCGGCGTCGGCCGGGATGTCCACACCGCCGAGGGTCACCGGACGGGTGGTCGTGCGCGGGACACCGTGCACCGAGGTCACGTGGCGCAGGCACTCCTCGACCGCGCGCCGCCGCAGCTCCGGGTCGGCGACGACGAGCGCCCACTGGTCAGGGTTGCGGAGCAGGTCCCGCATCATCGCGGGGATGAAGTGGGCGGTGGTGCTGGACCCCGCGCTGAGGATGGTCGCGATCATCATGATCACTTCGGAGGTGCTCAGCGCGGGCTCATCGGCGTCGTCGCTCCTAGCGTGCACGAGCGCCGAGGCGAGGTCGTCGCGCGGGCGGCTGCGCCGCTCTTCGACGAACTCCCGCAGCCACGCGCTCATGGCCACCATCCGGTTGCCCGTCTCGGTGCGCTCCTCCGGGCCGAGGTGCGGGGCGCCGCTCATCATCTGGGCGCGGTCGATGGCCCAGCGGTAGAAGTCGCCCGTCCGATTCAGAGGGGCCCCGACCAGCCGTGTGATGACCTGGATCGGCAGCAGGTCGGCGAAGTCCGCGACGAGGTCGCAGCGCCCCTCGCCGGCGAAGGAGTCGATCAGCCGATGGCACAGGCCGGTGACCTCCTCGGTGTGACTGTTGATCAGCTTCGGGGTGAAGGCGCGCCGGGCCAGGTTCCGCAGCCGGGTGTGGTCAGGCGGGTCGAGCGTGACCAGGACCCGGTCGGGTGGCCCGTCGGGGAACGCGCCGGCGAACTCCGGCCCGAGCTGCACGAAGCGGATGACCTTCCGCGAGGAGTAGGTCTCGGTGTCCCGCAGCACTTCTGCGACATCCGCGTAGCGGGTGACGCACCACATGTCCCGTTCCGGCAGGTAGAACACGGGCTGATCCATCTGCGCCGCGCGCAACCACGGGTACGGATCCCCGGCCTGCGTCGGGTCGAGCGGGTCGAACCCGCGCCCGCCCACCTCGGGGACGTGTGGGTTCGTCTGCGTGGCGGCATCTCCGGACGACATGGCCTACTCTCCTCTGTGATCTCACGCGGGATCGGCGAGCTGTTCCTGCGCGTAGCCGGCGACCTTCTTGTAGGCATCGGAGATGCCCCGCAGCTCGCCCAGGCTGATCACGTCCTCGATCCGGTCGAAGGGGCGGTCACCGGTCCGCTCCCACACCTCGCGCAGGATCGCGTCGGGCGGGGTCGCCCGGTTGGTGCGCACGACGCGAGACGTCGCCGGCAGCCGCACCTCCTCGTACTGCCGCAGTGCGACCACGGGATCACCGCACTCGACCAGGGCGTCACGCAGCGCGCGGGCATCCAGGATCGCCTGGCCCGCCCCGTTGGAGCCGCGCGGGACCATGGGGTGCGCAGCATCTCCGAGTAGGGTCAGTCGGCCGACCGTCCAGTGGCCCAGGGGGTCCTGGTCGACCATCGGGTACTCGAGGACCTCGTCCGCGGCACGGATCATCGCCGGGGCGTCGAGCCAGTCGAACCGCCAGGAATCGAACGCGGGCAGGAAGTCACCGATGTCGGCACGGCGGTTCCAGTCGCGGCGCTCGTAGCGCTCGGACGCGAGCTCGGCCGCCCAGTTGACCAGCTGGTTGCCCCGGCCGTCCACGTCGGGGCGAATGGGGTAGATGACCATCTTGCCGTGCGCGAGCCACCCGGCCCGGATCATCGTCGCACCGGTCAGGATCGGCGGCATGACCGTGGTGCCGCGCCACATGTTCACCCCGGTGTAGAGCGGTTCCCCCTCCGCCGGATGCAGCTGCTTGCGGATCCGCGAGTGCACCCCGTCGCAGGCCACGACCACATCGCCCCGGACATCCGGGAGCGGTTCCCCGTCAACGGACCGGAAGTGTGCGGTGACGGCACGCTCGTCCTGCGAGGCGCCGTGGCACACATGGCCCAGCACCACGGCGTCGGAGCCGAGACGTTCGCACACGGCGTCGAGCAGGATCATCTGCAGGTCGCCCCGGTGGATCGAGAACTGCGGGGTCCGGTAGCCGGCGAGACGGCCGGCCGGCTCGCGGTAGATCAGCTGTCCGAACCGGTTGTAGAACGCCGACTCGCAGGTCGTGACGGCCACCTCGGCCAGCGCTGGCTCGAGACCGAGCCGGCCGAGCACCTTCGTGGCGTGCGGGAGCAGGTTGATCCCGACACCGAGCGGTCTGATCTCGGGCGCCGCCTCGTACAGCCGGCAGTCGATCCCGGCCTCGTGCAGCTCCAGGGCCAGGGTCAGCCCGGCTATCCCAGCACCGATCACGATCACTCTCATGATGACCTCACTGTCTCGGAATGACGGCCCGCCTCTCTCCCGCGGCTGTGCCTGACCAGTCGTACATCGCGGGATGATCGCCGGGCATCGCCGCGACCGAGGATTCGGCGCACCGGAACCAGACTCCGACGGACCGGGAAGAGCGCGCGGATCGACGGCGGTTCCACCCAGTCGAATCCCTATGCGCACCGCTGAGGTGCGAACGGCACCTGTCTAACGTCGGGCGATGATGCGACCGCTCTCGACAACGCTGCACGGCGAACGCCTGACCGGCACCGCGACAGCCACCGTCGCGAACCCTTTGCCCGAGGAGCCGCGGCCCGTAGGATGTTCCGCCATGCCGAACACCGGCGAGTCGTCGGCCCCGCGCACCGTTGCTGACAACGTGCTCCAGGTGCTGGTCCTGCTGAGCCAGCGGGGGAAGCTGCGCGTCGTCGACGTCGCCGACGAACTCGGTGTGGCCCGCTCCACCGCCCACCGCCTGCTGAGTTCGCTGCTCCGTCGTCAGTTCGTCGTGCAGGACGCCCAGCACGTCTACCATGCCGGCCCGGTCTTCACGAAGCTCGGTATCGGCTCGACGAGTCGCAGCGAGCTGGTCACGACACTGCGGCCGCTGCTGGAGGAGGCCCGCGAACGCACCGGTGAGACCGTGCACCTCGCGGTGCTCGAGGGGAACGGGGTCCGCTTCCTCGACTGCGCGGAGAGCCTGCGGCAGCTGCGGGTCGGGTCGAAGACGGGGGCGTTGCTGGCCGCGCACACGAACTCCGCCGGCCGTCTCCTCCTCGCCGAACTGGCGCCTTCGGATCTGTCCGCGCTGTACCTCCGCGGGGTTCCCGGCGCGACGGGCACCGTCCGGGAGGCCCGCGCCGCACTCCACCGGCAACTCGTCGGGGTGCGCAGGCGCGGCTACGCGACCAACATCGACGAGAGCGAGCCGGGCATCACCGCGGTCAGCGTGCCGCTGCGCGACCACACCGGTCGGGCGGTCGCCGCACTGGCAGTGGTGGGGCCGAGCGTCCGCTCGTCCCGGGAGATCGTGGCCGACCGCGCGCGGATCCTCCTCGAGATAGCCGAACGCGTGCCGATCCAGTTCCCGGAGCTCTAGCCGGGCGGGCCCCCGGTACGGGTCTCAGAACGGCCTTCGCTGCCCCGTACAGGGCCTGGTGGCGGGCGTAGATGTGCCCGGACATCGATCCCGATGAAGACATGCTGCCGCCGCCAGACTCGATGATCACCCGGCCGTCGACCTGGCGTGTCGCGGAAGGTGCGCGGCGTAGTCGGGCACCGCTTCGATGTCCGGTTTCACCGGACGACGTCCAGCGGCAGCGGCCGGACGCGCCGCAGGGCGGCCTGTGCCTCGGGGGCCATGTCCTCCGGCATCCACTCCGCGGCGTGGTCGACCTCGACCCGGACGTCGACGACACCCGGCAGTCGACCGACGGCGGTGCGTGCCTGTCCGGTGATGAGCGCGATCTGCATGCAGAACGGGCTGGTCAGCCGCAGCTCGACGGTGACGGCGCCGGCGTCCACCCGCACCTCCTGGACGAGACCCATCCCCACGATGTCGACCGGCACACCGGTCGCGACGGCGCAGGGATCGGCCACGGTGCGCAGTGCGGCCCGGACATCGTCCGTGCTGGGACCGGTCACGACGCGCCCAGCTCGGCCAGGAACCGGGTGGCGCGGCCGTTGAACTGCTCGGCGCGCTCGATGTTCAGCAGGTGGCCGGCATCGTCGAGCACCTCGACGCGGGCGCCGGGGATCCGCTCCAGAGCCGCGTGGTAGCCGGGCTCCCTGAGCACGTCCTTCGCGCCCGCGAAGGCCAGCGTCGGCACCGTCACGCGCTCGTAGTCGGTCGTGTCCTGCTGGCCGACGTCCGACCGTGCCGGGAGGTTCGGTGCTTTGAGCCGGGTGGCGGCGATCGCCTCCCACGCCCCCGGCTTCAGGCTGGCGGCCACGCGGCGGGCGACGTAGCGGTCGTCCGCGGCCCACGTCTGGTCGGCCATGCAGGTCCGCAGGATGCCCCGCATCCCCTCGTCGGTGCCGTCGTAGGCGAGCAGCGCCCGCCGGTGGGAGTTGTCGGGCACGAACCCGCCACCCGACACCAGCACCATGGCCGCGATCGGCAGCCGCGGCACGCTCCGGGCGGCCTCCTGGACCAGCCGCGTGGCGCCCATCGACGCCCCGACGAAGTAGGCCTCGTCGATGGCGAGGACCTTCAGGAACGCGGCCATGTGCCGGACCATGCGGTCGGACTTGGACACGAAGTCGTGCAGCTTGTCGGTGTCGCCGAAGCCCAGCCAGTCGGGCGCCACCACGCGGAACCGCTCCGCGAACGCGGCGATGTTGTACTCCCAGCAGAGCTCTGCGGAGGCACCGAACTCACCGGAGTGCAGCAGCACCACGGTCTCCGGGCCGTCGCCGGCCTCCAGGTAGTGGGTCCTGATCCCGCCGACGTCGACGAATCGGTCGACCCACACGCGGGAGGGTGGATCAGTAGGCGACATCGCCGACCGCCGTGGTCGAGTAGCCGCGCAGCGGCTCGATGCCATCGGGCCGGCGCAGGTCGAACTCGTCGCCCTTGATCCGGGAGAGGCGCTCGCCGAGGTCGATGCCGTGCATCCGGGCGTAGTTCTCGGCCAGGATCGCCCGCTTGACCTCCGACGTGATCTCTGGGAGCCCGAACCGGTCGACCATCTCCGGGGAGAAGGTGAAGTCGCGGACGAAGTGCTCCAGGTGCGGCCGGGGATGGGAGACCATGCAGCCGGTGCCCCAAAAGATCTGCGACAGGGCGCGGGGGCCGCCGTGGGCGACGAGCGCGGCGAAGGCCCGTTCGAACGCACCCGGCCGGTTGGTGAGCATCGTCGCGGTCGTCTCGAGGTTGACCCACACGTTGCGGAACCGGGCCAGCTGCCAAGCCGTCTCCTCCAGGAACGCCATGCCACCGTGCACGATCTCGAAGTTGAGGTCGGGGAAGGTCCGCGCGGCGAGATCGATGTCGTCGACCCGGTAGTGCCGCAGCTCGACCCGCCCCAGCGGGATCGCCTTGTGGATCGCGACGGTCCTGATCCCGAGCTGCTGGGCCCGCTCGAACAGCGGGAAGGCGACCTCGGGATCGTCCATCAGCCAGCCCTCGATGTCCTGGGTGATCCAGGAGTTCGGGTAGAGCTTGAGCCCCGCGACCTCGTGGAACTGCTCCATCTGGCGCTCGAGATCGTCGAAGGCCTTGGGGCCCTCGAGCGGGTCCACCCCGACGTAGAACAGGAAGCGGTCGGGCCAGCGTTCTTGGGCCTCGAGGCCCTTCTCGATCGAGCACATGCCGTCGTGGAACGCGCGGATCGGCACCACGTGGTAGCACGCCAGGTCGGCGTAGCTCTCCACGAACGACATGTTCGCGACGTCTTCGACCGGCCAGTTCCGCTCGTAGCCGTCCTTCGGCAACCGGTATCCCGCCGGCGCGACCGCGCGGTTCCCCCCGGAGACGATGGCGGTGATCGGGCCTGCGTCCGGAGTCCGGTGGTTCTCCTCGGTGAGGTTGTACGGGTGCACGACCGCGTCGATCACCGGAATACCGTCGATCACTGCGAGGACCTCCAGTCCTGCCGACCGGCGACGTCGCCGGAACCGGCTTCGTCGAGAGCCTATGAGCGACGAGCGGGCACCGGCGTCGTCGTCGCGGCGAGTTCCATCCACGGGAATCCGCCCGCCACCGGCCACGGCCGCTCGGGTCCGCCGCAGTGGTGCGCGGCTGACGGATCGCTCATGCGGTGATGTGCCACGACTCGACACGCTCCGCCGCCGCCCACGACTCGTCGAACGCCTTGCTCGCCTGGGTGAGGAACTGCTCGTGTGGCTGGATCCAGTAGGAGTCGGGGTAGGCGTTGCCGTAGGTGCCGCCGTCGGAGAAGGCCTTGGAGCTCCCAGCAACCGGTGTAGCCAGCCTCGATCATCGTCGCCCCTCTGGGATGGCTCTGCGGTGGAGAAGATCGGATGCGAGCTCGCACAGCGTGAGCTGCGGCCGTCTCCGCTGACGACCGTCGCTTTCCGCTTCCCCTTGGTCCTCGGGCCCGGGAACTTCCTGACCCGCGAGGAGTTCGTTCTCAACCGTTGTCGTCGTTCACCCCGCGCCAACGCACCCCGATGCGGCACGGCCATCAATGGTCTTTCTCGCGGCGCCGGGGTGGATTACAGCGTTCGCAGACGGCCCGGGCAGTGATGTGTCGACGGCCGCGGTTTGGCACCATGCGGCCGTCAGCGTCGGGCAACGCCGGTCACGGAATGACAACGACATGACCACGCGCCTGGCCACGGCGCAGCACATCTCAATCGCGAATCTCCTCTTCGCATCGCCGGCGCGAGGAGGATCGATGGACGACGACACCCAAGAATTGTGGGGCACCGAAGAGACTGCTTCGTTCCTCAGGGTGCCGAAGGCCACGCTTTACCAGTGGCGCCATCGCAGCTACGGACCACTGGGACGGCGGGTGGGGCGCTACGTCCGATACGACCCGCGTGAGGTGCGGGCGTGGTTCGCCGCTCAGCGCGAGCACCACCATTCCTCTTCCGTCCCACGATGACGACGTCGCAGTCGGATGGGAAGCATCACCCGGCGAAAACGTGCCAACGGCTACTCATGGGACGCGCGGTGGCGCGATCCTGACGGTCGCCACCGCCAACGGGCGTTCTCTAGACGTATCGACGCCGAACGGTTTCTCGCCACGATCGTCGCCGATGTCGTGCGCGGCGACTACGTCGATCCCAACGACCCGACCACCTTCCGCGAGTTCGCCGAGGCGTGGCGCGAATCCCAGATGCACCGACCGACTACCCGTGTGCACGTCGAGACCAATCTCCGACGACACGTGTACCCGCGATTCGGCGAACGTCGCCTGGCCACGATCCGCCCGAGCGAGATCCAACATTGGGTCACCAGCCTCAGCCAGACGAAGGCGCCAACCACCGTGCAAGTGGTACACGGCATCGTCGCCGCCATATTCAAGGCAGCGCTCCGCGACAGGTTGATCAACACGTCGCCCTGCGAAGGCACCCGCCTGCCGAAGAAGCTGCCCGTCGAGGTCTCGCCGCTCGACACGAACCTCGTCCACGCGCTCGCCGACGCCGTGCCCGCGCGCTACCGAGCCCTCGTCGTGCTCGGTGCAGGCACGGGGATGCGCCAGGGCGAATGCTTCGGCCTCGACACCGACCACATCGATCTCGCGCAGCGCACCATCCGCGTCGAGAAGCAGCTCATCCTGCTCCCCGGCCGGCCGCCCTTCTTCGGTCCGCCCAAGACGTCCGCCTCCCATCGAACCATCCCGCTGCCAGATGTCGTCGCTGACGAACTGATCAAGCACCTCGAACACTTTCCCGTTCGCCATCCCGACCGTCTCGTGTTCACCGACGACGACGGCGCGGCGATCCGCCGCACGAGCTTCTCTCGCGAGATCTGGCGACCAGCCGTCGCCGCGACCGGAGCCCCGCGAGGCACCGGCTTCCATGACCTACGGCACTACTACGCGTCCCTGCTCATCCGCCACGGCGAATCGGTCAAGACCGTGCAGCGACGACTCGGCCACGCGACGGCCGCCGAAACACTCGACACCTATGCACATCTCTGGCCCGACTCTGACGATCGGACCAGAGAAGCGGTAGACGTGGCCCTGCGGCCGAGCACAAGACCAACGCCAACGAATCGAGCCGCATCGGCCACACGCGCGATACGACCGGCGCCGAGACCGCAAGGACCCACCCTCTGAGCAGGTCCACGCCGGCGCTCCCACTCGTAGCGCGGCCTCGATTTCGGTGGTCAGCCAGCAATCCCTTCCGCTACGCACCGTAGCGATCTGCGGGGTCCTCGAAGACTCCACAGTGGATGATCAACTGCTCGGGCAGATTTCCTGCGTTAGTTTCGCGTTAGACGGAAGGCCGGTGAGCGCATTTTCGCAGCTCACAGGCTTGGGGCGGACGAGCTGGCCTGTAAGCCGGATCCTGTCCCCGGGCCCCTCGCGGGGCACCGGTGGGCGACCATCCATCTGGGCCCGCCGTTGCCGGCGGGCTCTAGCGACCTACCCGCAGGCTCGGACGGGCCGCCCTCGAACGCCTGCGCAGCGCCACCGGGGTGGCGCCTCTTGGTCTTGCTCCGGGTGGGGTTTACCGAGCCATCCCGGTCACCCGGGATGCTGGTGGTCTCTTACACCACCGTTTCACCCTTACCCCGCACTCGCGTGCGGGGCGGTCTGTTCTCTGTGGCACTTTCCCGCGGATCACCCCGGGTTGCCGTTAGCAACCACCCTGCCCTGCGGAGTCCGGACTTTCCTCGGCGACTCCTCGGAGTCGTCGCGGTCGCCCGGCCAGCTCGTCCGCCGGATCATCCTACCGCCATGGCCTCCACGAGCTTGCGCATGGCCGAGGCTGCGCTGGGGGTGACCGTCGGGCCGAGTACGGCGAGGCTGGACATCAGTGCCGCCGCCTCGGGCAGATCCAGCTCGAGCCGGACGGGACCGCTGGTCGCGCGCAGGGCGACCCCTCCCCCACGTCCCTGCCGCACGTCGAGGGGGACGCCGCCGGCGCGGAGCCGTTCGACGTCGCGGGCGGCGGTGCGGAGGGAGACCCCCAGATCGCGGGCGAGCTCGGCGAGCTGCACCCGGCGCCGGGCGGCGTGCAGTCGCTCGATGAGCGCCTGCTGGCGTTCGACCCGGCGCAGCGCGAGGACGCTGTCCCGGGACGCCGCCGCCAGGCGCGGAGTGGCGATCACGACCGGATCGTAAACCAGACATCAGCGTGTCCGGTTTCGCTTCTACCGTCCGTGCCATGACCGCGACTGCAGATGCCTTCTTCGCACGCTACCGGCAGGCCCTCCTCGATCGTGACGAGCAGGAGATGGGCCGGCTCTACGCCGTCCCGGCCCTGATCGTGTTCCCCGGGCAGCTCGTCGCCGTCGACGGCGCGCGCACGACGGAGCAGTTCTTCGCGTCCAGCTGGGCGCAGTACGTCGACGTCGACGACGTCGACGGGAAGGTCGAGGTGGCGGACGTCGCACCGGGCACCTTGTGGGTCGACGTGACCTGGTCGTCCGGCGGACAGGCGCGGGAGAAGTTCCGCTACCAGCTCGTCGAGACCCCCGACGGCCTCCGCATCGCCGTCCTCACCCCGCTGGAGCTGCCCGCCTGACGCGCTGCTCGCCGGCCGCCTACCGGTCGCCGGGCTCGTCGGGCACCTCGGCGCCGCATCGCCAGCACGTCGCGGCACCACCGGTCGGCATCGCCCCGCACTCGGGGCACAGCCGGTTCAACCAGCAGACCGGATCGCCGCCGGCCTCGTCGGTGCTGTCGGTGCTGTCGGCCCGTGGGGGTTCCCGCATCTCACCATCGTGCCGGTTGGACGTCCCACGCACGAGCCGCGGTTTCGCGCGGGCTAGCGTTCGTCCGTGCTCGACATGTCACCGACCTCGCTGTTGTTCCTCGTGATCGCGGGGTTCGTGTCGGGCGGGGTGAACGCCGTGGCGGGCGGCGGTTCGCTGATCGTGTTCCCGGCGCTGCTGGCTGTCGGGTTCCCGCCGTTGACGGCGAACGTGACCAACTCCGTGGCGCAGTGGCCCGGCTACGTGGGCGTGATCGCGGGGACCCGCCAGGAGCTGCCCGGGCAGGGCCGCCGGCTCGTCCTCACCGGGATCGTCGCGGCCGTCGGCTCCGGTGTGGGGTGCCTCCTGCTGCTCGTGCTGCCCGGCGAGGTGTTCGACGCGGTGGTGCCGGCGCTGGTGCTGCTGGCCAGCGCGTTGCTGGCGCTGCAACCGTGGATCCGGCGGCAGCTCGGCTCCCCCGAGCCCGACGGGCCGGACCGGATGGCCGTGCTGCTGCCGGCGATGTTCCTGGCCGGCGTCTACGGCGGCTACTTCGGCGGCGCGCTCGGCGTGATCCTGATCGCCACGCTGGCGCTGTGCACGCACGACAAGCTGGTGCGGCTCAACGCGACCAAGGGCGTGCTGTCGCTCGTCGTCGCCACGGTCACCGTGGTGATCTTCGCCGTCGGCGCCCCGGTGGTGTGGACGGCGGTGGCGGTGCTCGCCCCGATGACGCTGGTCGGTGGCTACGTCGGAGCGCGGCTGGCCCGTCGGCTGCCGGAGAACGTGCTGCGCTGGTCGGTGGTGCTGCTGGGCGTCGCCGTCGGCGTCTACCTGCTGCTGACGTGACGCTCGCTGCTGCGCTGGTACTGCTCGCGGTGGTGCTCGCGGCCGCGGTCGTGCGCCCGCACGGCTTGCCGGAGGCCGCGGTCGCCGTGCCAGCCGCCCTGCTGGCAGTCGGCCTGAACCTGGTGACGCCGGCCGCTGCCGAGGCGGAACTCCTGGAGCTCGGGCCCACCGTCGGCTTCCTGGCCGCGATCCTGCTGCTCGGACAGCTCGCCGCCGCCGAGGGCGTGTTCGTCTGGCTCGGCGCGCGGCTGGCCGCGACGGCGAGCGGGCCGACCGGGCTGCTCGGGCTCGTGGTGGCCGCGGCGGCCGGCACGACAGCGGTGCTCAGCCTGGACGCGACGGTCGTGCTGCTCACCCCGGTGGTGCTGGCGACGGCCGCCAGGATGCGGGTGCCGGCTCGTCCGCACGTCTACGCGTGCGGGCACCTGGCGAACTCCGCGTCCACGTTGCTGCCGGTCTCGAACCTGACGAACCTGCTGGCGTTCGCGGCGTCCGGGCTGTCCTTCACCGGGTTCACGGCCCTGATGGCGGCGCCGTGGCTCGTCGCGATCGCGGTGGAGTACGGGGTCCTGCGCCTGTGGTTCCGCGACGACCTGCGCGCAACGCCCGACCCGGCACCCGACGTCGCGGTGGCGGTGCCGCGCTTCGCGCTGGTGGTGCTGGGTTTGACGCTGGTCGGGTTCGGGCTGTCGTCGCCGTTCGGGATCGAGCCGGTGTGGGTCGCCGCGGGCGGCGCGGTGGTGCTGGCGGTGCGGGCGCTGGTCCGGCGGGAGATCACCGCCACCGGCGTGGTGCGCGCGACCGATCCCCTGTTCTGTCTGTTCGTGCTGGCACTGGGGGTCGTGGTGGCGGCCGTCGGCGCCCAGGGCCTGACCGACGGCCTGCGAGCGGTGCTGCCCGGCACCGCGTCGCTGGCGGGGCTGCTCGCGGTCGCCGGGATCGCGGCCGTGCTCGCGAACGTCGTCAACAACCTGCCCGCGACCCTGGTGCTGCTCACCGCGCTGGGCCCGACCCCGTCCGCCGGTCTGGTGCTGGCGGTGTTGCTGGGGGTCAACATCGGCCCCAACCTCACCTACGTCGGCTCGCTGGCCACGCTGCTGTGGCGCGCGGTGCTGGGCCGGCACGACGTGCGCGTCGACCTGCGCGAGTTCAGCCTGCTCGGCCTCGCCACAGCGCCCGCCGCCCTCGCACTGGCGACGGTCGCGTTGTGGGCGGCCCTGGCCTTCTAACCAGGGCGGACGTCCTTCGGGGTGTTGGCCGGTACCGCCTCCGACGCGTGGTCGAACCGCTCGTCCAGCTCGGCCGCGCGCGGGCGCATCAGCACCAGCGCGACGAGCGTGACAACGACGCAGCCGATGATGTACCAGGAGATGCCGGCGGTGCTGCCGGTGCCGCTGAGGATGGCCGTGGCGATCAGCGGCGCGGGACCGCCGGCCGTCACCGAGGCCAGCTGGTACCCCAGGCCCGCGCCGCTGTAGCGCACCTCGGTGCCGAAGCTCTCCGAGATCAGCGCGGCCTGCGGGCCGTACATGATGTCGTGGAAGAGCAGGCTGAGCACGACGGCGAGCGCCACCACTGCTCCGACGCGGGAATCGAGCAACGCGTAGTACGGGAACGCGAACAGGCCGACGAGCACAGCGCCGGTCCCGTAGACGAGCCGGCGCCCGAAGCGGTCGGACAGATACCCGAACAGCGGCACGGACACCAGTCCGATCGCGGCACCGAGCATCACGTAGAGCAGCACGTCGGCGCGCTGCAGCTTCAACGTGTTCGTGGTGTACACCAGCACGAACGAGGTGAAGAGGTAGAACGGCGCCTGCTCGGCGGTGCGCACGAACATCGCCTTGAGCACGTCGGCCCACTGCTTGCGGAACACATCGACCACCGGCATCGTCGCGATCGCCTTCTCCTCGATCACCCGGGCGAACGCCGGACTCTCCAGCACCGACAGCCGCACCCACAGGCCGATGACGATGAGCACGGCGCTGAGCAGGAACGGCACCCGCCAGCCCCACTCCAGGAACCCGGGGCCGGCCACCAGCGACACGACACCGGTGCCGAGCAGCAGGCCCAGCGGCACGCCCATCTGCGGCCACGACGCCATCAGGCCGCGTTGCTTGCGGGTGCCCCACTCCATCGACATCAGCACGGAGCCGCCCCACTCGCCGCCGACGCCGATGCCCTGCCCCACCCGCAGGAGCGTCAGCAGGATCGGCGCAGCCACACCGATCGTCTCGTAGGTCGGCAGGCAGCCGATGAGCACCGTGCAGATACCCATGATGAGCAGGGTCGCGACGAGCGCGCGCTTGCGGCCGAGCCGGTCACCGTAGTGCCCGAACAGCGCAGCGCCGATCGGCCGGGCCGCGAACCCGACGAACTGGGTGCTGAACGCCAGCAGCACTCCCCCGGCCGCGTTCGAGCCGAAGAACAGCTGCCCGAACACCAGCGCCGCCGCGGTGTTGTAGAGGAAGAAGTCGTACCACTCGATCGTGGTGCCGACCGTGGCCGCGACGACGGCCTTGCGGCGCTGGGCAGCAACATCGACTGCACTTGAGGTAGCCATGCGTGACTCCCATCACTCGATCGCGTCGGGAGTGCACACCCGGAGGCGACCGGCCGCAACCGGAAGCGAGCTGACCGATCGACGGTCGCGGACCGCGACGCTGCCGTCGAACGGTTCGACGCCGACCTCAACGGATCGGCCGCACAGAGCGTCCGGCTCGATGCATCCTCCGCACATGATCCGACACTCCGATCTCCCCCTGCTGCACGCCGCCGACGACGGGTTCACCCGCGTCCGTGACCTGGTCGGCAGCGCCATAGTCGATCGCAGGCTCTGGCTGATGTTCGTCGACGGGGACGGCCATCAGTCACCCGTCGTGATGCCGATCGACGACCTGCCGCCCGCACCCGAACCACCGCTGATGGACGGTCTCGAGCACGTCCTCGGCGGTATCCGCGACCAGCTGGCCACCGAACGCGCCGGCTCGGTCATGCTCACGCTGGAGCGGCGTGGGCCGAACGACGTGCTGGCGGGCGACGTCGCCTGGGCCGTGGCACTGCGCTCTGCGTGCCGCGGCGCAGGCGTCGACGTGCGCGGCATGTTCCTGAGCACGCCCGGCGGTGTCCTTCGGATGTGACGCGGCCCGGGGTCAGGTGTGGTGGGTGTCGTTGACGAGCCGCACGCTCGCCCCGCCGTCGGGGTAGAAGCGGACCTCCGACAGCGACGCGAGGTCGAGGTGCAGCCGGTACAGCAGGCCCGGCCCGGCGTCGAGCCCGGTGCGCAGCAGCATCTTGATCGGAGTCACGTGGCTGACCAGCACCACCGTCTGCCCCGGGTACTCGGCCAGCACCGCACGCCGCTCGGCCTCCACCCGGCGGCCGACGGCGGCGAAGCTCTCGCCGCCAGGTGGGGCCGCCGTCTCGTTGGACAGCCAGCGGCCGTGCACCTCGGGATCACGGGCGCGGGCCTCGGCGAAGGTCATGCCTTCCCACTCGCCGAAGTCGGTCTCGATCAGCCCCGCGCGCACCACGAGCGGCGCACCGGTGGCCGTGGCCACCGCCTCCGCGGTGGCGCGGGCGCGGCGCAGCGGGGACGTGAGCACAGCCGCGACGTCGGGCACCGCTGCCAGCCGCGCCGCAGCGCCGGCCGCCTGCGCGCGGCCCAGCTCGGTGAGCTCGGGATCGCCGTGGCCGGAGTAGCGGCGCTCCACCGACAGCGCGGTCTGGCCGTGGCGCAGCAGCAGCATCCGGGTGGGTTCGCCGACCTGACCGGTCCACGCAACCACCGCGTCGGGCGCCGGCGACGAGATGCCGGCCTGCTCGTCCATGGCCCGGTTGGCCAGCGCGTCGGCACGGGCGTTGCGCGCCCGCGGCACCCACGTGAACACGACGGAGTCCAGCTGCGCCACGAGCGCTTTCGCCTCCGCGACCAGCGGCTGCATCGACGGGTGCTTGACCTTCCAGCGCCCGGCCATCTGCTCGACGACCAGCTTGGAGTCCATCCGGGCCTCGACGGACGTGGCACCCAGCTCGATCGCCGCCTCCAAGCCAGCGATCAGGCCCCGGTACTCGGCGACGTTGTTGGTGGCCCGGCCGATGCCGTCCGCCCGCTCGGCGAGCACCTCGTCGGTGACGGCGTCGACGACGACCGCCCCGTAGCCGGCCGGGCCCGGGTTGCCCCGCGATCCCCCGTCCGCCTCGACGACGACCTTCATGCGACAACCTTCACAGGCCGGATTCCGCCGTCCGCACGAGGATCGTGCCGCACTCCTCGCAGTACACGACCTCGTCGGCGGGGGCGGCCTTCAAGTCCGCGATGGCGGTGCGGTCCAGCTCCAGCCGGCAGGCCTGGCAACGACGTGCCAGCAGCAGCGCCGCGCCGGCCCCGCCCTTCGCCCGCCGCTTCTCGTAGGCCGCGACGAGGTCGGCCGGGATGCCCTGCACCGCGGCGGTGCGGTCCCGGCTGCGGCCGGCCTCGGCAGCGTCGATGTCGGCGAACGCGGTGTCGCGGCGCTGCGTGATGTCGGTGACGGCCTGCTCGGCGGCGGCGAGCGCCACCTGCGAGTGCTCGATGTCGGCGCCGATGGCCTCGCGCTGCTCCATGATCTCGAGCTGCTCGTCCTCCAGGACGGACTGGCGGCGCTGCAGGGTCTCCAGCTCGTGCTGCAGATCGGTGGCCTGCTTGGCGCCCACCCCGGATCCGGCGAGCATGGTGTGGTCCCGTTCGGTGCGCGCCCGCACGCCCTCGACGTCGCGCTCGATGCGCCGGATGTCGCGGTCGAGGTCACCCGCGTTCGTCTCGACCTCGACGAGCTTGTCCTTGGCGGCGCGGACGGCCGCCTCGGCCTCCGCGAGCTGCGCGATCTCGGGCAGGTTGCGCCTGCGGTGGGCGAGCTGGTTGAGCTCCTTGTCGAGATCGGCGAGCGTCAGCAGCGTGCGCTGGACGGCGGGATCGGCCTTCATGGTTGTCATGTTCTCCCGAGAGTCCAGGGATCGGTGCGCAAGGTGGAGACGCGAACGTCGACGCTACCGCCCGTCGCCGCGCGGACGACGGCGGCCGCCTGCTCGCACCACGGCCATTCCGAGGCCCAGTGCGCCACGTCCACCAGCGCGGGCCCGGACGGGTGGGCGAGCAGGTGCTCGGCGGCGGGATGGTGGCGCAGATCGGCGGTCACGTAGGCGTCGACACCGGCCGCGACCGCGGAGTGCAGCGCGGAATCACCGGCGCCGCCGCAGACCGCGACCCGCTGCACGAGCCGATCCGGATCGCCGGCGGCCCGTACGCCCCACGCGGTCGCCGGCAACGCGGCGGCGACCCGCTCGGTGAACGCCGACAGCGGCTCCGGCGCCGCCAGTGACCCGATCCGACCCAGCCCGCGCGCGGACGGGATCGGCGCCAGCTCCAGCAGGTCGAACGCGGGCTCCTCGTACGGGTGCGCGGCCCGCAGCGCGGCGACGACGGCGGCGCGCCGGTGCCGCGGCAGCACCATCTCCAGCCGGGTCTCGGCGACCCGTTCCAGCTGGCCGACCTCGCCGATCGTCGGGTTCGCTCCGGTCAGCGGCTTGAACTGGCCGGTTCCGGCGCTGGCGAAGGAGCAGTGGCTGTAGTCGCCGATCTGCCCGGCTCCGGCCGCCGACAGTGCCTCGTGCACAGCCGTGATCGACGGGCCGACCGGCACGAACGTGACGATCTTGTCGAGGTCCTGCTCCGGCACCGGCTGCAGCGGACCCTCGACGGTCAACCCCAGCGCGGCGGCCAGCGCGTCGGAGACACCGGGATCGGCGGAGTCGGCGTTGGTGTGCGCGGTTAACAGCGCCGCACCTGCCCTTACGAGCCGGTGCACGAGCGCGCCCTTGGGGGTGTCGGCGCCCACCCCGTGCACGCCGCGCAGCAGCAGCGGATGGTGGGTGACCAGCAGCTGCGCCGCCGAGTCGACGGTCTCGGCGACCGTTGCCGCCACCGGATCGACCGCGATCAGCACCGAACGCACCTCGTCGGCCGGGTCGCCGCAGACGAGCCCGACGGCGTCCCAGTCGGCGGCCAGCGCAGGTGGGTAGGCGGCCTCGAGCGCGGAGATCACCTCGGCGACGGTCGTCATGCCCGCACCTCCGCCAGTGCGTCGGACAGTGCCAGCACCAGGCGCGTCACCTGCGGCGCCGGGCGCACGGCCACGCGCAGGTGGTCGGCGTCGAGGCCCGGGAAGGTGTCGCAGCGGCGGACGGCGATGCCGGCCGCGCGCAGGGCGTGCCGCACTCCTTCGCCGCGCCCGTCGGGCAGGCGCAGCAGCAGGTACGGCGCCGTGCCCGGCAGGACCTCCACGCCCGGCAGACCCGCCAGGGCCGCCGCCTGTTCGGCCCTGGCCGCGACGAGCCGGTGCGCGGCCAGCTCGGCCTCGGCGACAGCCGCCGGCTCGCTGCACGCCACGACCGCCTCCAGCGCCGGCGTCGACACCGGCCAGTGCGGACGACCGTGCGCGAGCCGGGCAAGCACGTCCGGGGCGCCGAGGGCGTATCCCGCGCGCAGCCCGGCGAGTCCCCAGGTCTTGGTCAGGCTGCGCAGCACGAGCAGCCCGGGATCGGCCGCGCCCGCCACCGACTCCGGCTCACCGGGCACGGCATCGGCGAACGC
Organism: uncultured Actinomycetota bacterium; assembly: GCA_963727745.1. Taxonomy (GTDB): domain Bacteria; phylum Actinomycetota; class Actinomycetes; order Mycobacteriales; family Pseudonocardiaceae; genus Pseudonocardia. The sequence continues at coordinate 21,555 of CAVSHL010000005.1, read as the reverse complement.
CTCGTCGACGACGACTATCCGGCCCGGCCCCGTCAGTGCGTGCAGGGTCGCGGCCGGGTGCAGCACACCCGTCGGGTTCGTCGGGTTGCCGACGACGACGAGGTCCGCGGCCGCCGGCACCGCGCCGGGATCGAGCCGGTGACCGTCCGCGGCGTCGGTGAGCACGTGCACGACCGGCACCCGGGCCGTCCGAAGGGCCAGCTCCGGCTCGGTGAACCCCGGCTGCACGATCGCGGCCAGGCGGGGCCGGAGCGCCGGCAGCATCGCGAATCCCTCGGCCGCCCCGGCCAGCACCAGCACCTCGTCCGGTCGCCGGCCGTGCCGCGCCGCGACCGCGGCCCGGGCCCGGGCGTCGTGCGCGGCGGACGGGTAGCGGCCCAGGTCATCGAGGGTGGACGCGAGCCGGTCGCGCAGCCAGCGCGGCGGGCCCGAACCCTGCACGTTGACGGCGAAGTCGAGCAGGCCGGGCGCCGCGTCGACGTCGCCGTGGTGCCGCAGGGGATCGGCGCCGGTGTCCATGTGATCACCCTACGGTCACCCGCCAGCCACATCCGGCCTCCGGGTTGCGGGACCGGCGAGCCGGTCCGGCGCGGCGCTCAGCTGGTCGAGGAGGACAATCGTCGTCGGCTCGCCTCCTGGGCGATCAGGCTCGACCGGTGGGTGAGATCACCGCACCGGGTTCGACTTGTGCCGAGTGGGCCAGACTGGGACGGCCCAACACAGGCACACAAAGAGAGTGAAACGCGTTGGACGTGGTCTTCGTCTGTACCGGCAACATCTGTCGCTCCCCCATGGCCGAGAAGGTGTTCGCGGCGGCGCTGGAGGCGGAGGGCCTGGCCGAGCACGTGCGCGTCCGGAGCGCCGGCACCGGTTCGTGGCACACGGGCGAGCCGATGGACGAGCGGGCGGCCGAGACGCTCGCGGCAGCCGGCTACCCCGTCGAGCACGTCGCGCGCCAGGTCGATGCCGAGGACCTGGGCGCCGACCTGCTGGTCGCGCTGGACAACGGGCACCGCAGGGCGCTGCAGCAGCGGGTGCCCGAACCCGAGCGGGTACGGCTGATGCGCACGTTCGAGGCGGAGCAGAACGACGGCGACGTGCCCGATCCCTACTACGGAGGGCCGGACGGCTTCTCCGACGTGCTCGAGATGATCCGGGCCGCGGTGCCGGGGCTCCTGCAGCACGTGCGAGCCCGGATCTGACGGCGATGTCGCCGGGACTCGAGCGGATCGGCGACGGGCGCCGGGTCTTCGTCAAGCGCGGCCCCGACGACGCGATCCGCGCCGAGGCGGCCGGGTTGGCGTGGCTGGCCGTGCCCGGCGGTCCGCCGGTCGTCCCGGTGCTCGAGATCCACCCGGACCAGCTCGTCCTCCCCTACCTCGACGAGGTCGGCGCGGATGCCGAGGCGGCGCACCGGTTCGGGCGGTCGCTGGCGTACCTGCACGCGGCCGGCGCGCCGGCGTTCGGTGCGCCGCCGCCGGGTGGTCCGGCGACCGCCACGATCGGGAACGCGCCGATGATCAACATGCCGGCACCGCTGTGGCCGTCCTGGTACGTGCTCGACCGGGTGCTGCCCTACCTGCGCTCGGCCCGCGACCGCGGGACCGTCGACGTTGCCGACGTCTCTGCCGTGGAGCAGGCGTGCGCGCGGATCGACGAGCTCGCCGGCCCGTCCCAGCCGCCCGCGCGGCTGCACGGCGATCTGTGGTCGGGCAACGTGCTGTGGACGGCCGACGGGGCCACCCTCATCGATCCCGCCGCGCACGGCGGGCACCGCGAGACCGACCTCGCGATGCTGGCGCTGTTCGGCTGCCCGCACCTGGACTCCGTGCTGGCCGGGTACACCGAGGTCACCCCGCTCGCCGACGGGTGGCAGGCGCGGGTGCCCCTGCACCAGCTGTTCCCGCTGCTGGTGCACGCCGTCCTGTTCGGCGGACGGTACGGGCGGCAGGCCGGCGACGCGGCCCGGGCGGTCCTGCAGTCGTGACGGGCACGGGCTACCGCGTGATGTTCGTGTGCACCGCCAACATCTGCCGCTCGCCCGTGGCCGAGAAGGTGTTCGCCACCGAGGCCGAACGGGCCGGCCTGGCGGTGGCGGCGTCGAGCGCGGGCATCGGACCGTGGCGGGTCGGCGAGCCCGCTGATCCGCGCTCCGTGACCGTGCTCCGCGACGCCGGCTACCCCACCGAGCACGTCGCCCGCCAGGTCGGACCGGCGGAGCTCGCCGCCGACCTGATCATCGCGCTGGACCACACTCACGTCGGCGCGTTGCACGCTCTCGGCGTCGACCCGGCCAGGGTGCGCCTGCTCAGCTCGTTCGACCCGGCGGCCCCACCCGGCGCGGAGATCCCCGATCCCTACGCGTACGGGCCCGACGCCTTCCCCGTGATGCTCGGCATGGTCCAGGCCGCGATGCCCGGCCTCCTCGCGCACGTCGCGGAGTCGGTCACACCCCACGCATCTGCGTGTGGCACCCAGGGCACGGCGCGCCCGGACCCGCGGTCATCGGAGCCGGGAGAACTCGGGCCTGGCACGCCGCGGTGAAGCTCCCGGCCTGCGCGGCGAGACCGTCGGCGTAGGCCAGCTCACTGACTACGTGCGAGACCCCGCTCCGGGCATCGGTCAGCTCGACGAAGGCCGGCCGGACGAGCGGGGCGACGGGATTGCGGCGGCGGAACATGCCCTCACCTTCCAGCGCGCCGCGCAGCCGCGCAACAGTTCATTATGGAACACTCACGGGCACGGTTGCACGCTGTGACAACTCGGCGGGCCGCCTATCGATGAACCTGTTCCAAGGTGAAACACTGTGGAGGTGACCATGACCGGAGGAGGCTCCGTCGTCGTGCGCCGGCAGCTCGGCGCGAAGCTGCGCCAGCTGCGGCTCGCGGCCGGCAAGGACGTCATCGACGTCACGGAGGCCGGGCTCGGCAGCAAGGCGAAGATCAGCCGGATCGAGACCGGCAAGGGTCCGGTGCGGGTGGCCGACGTCCGCGCCCTGTGCTGGCTCTACGGGGTCGACGCGGCGGCGACCGACGCACTCGCCGCCATGGCCCCCGGCACGCAGCAGGACGACTGGTGGGACGTGTACGGCCAGTCGGTCGTACCGGACTGGTTCGGGTTGGCGGCCAGCCTCGAGTCCGCTGCAACGCGGATCAGATCCTTCGAGACCGAGCTGGTACACGGTCTGGTCCAGACGCCCGAGTACGCCATGGCCACCTTCAGGGCGGACCCGCGCCTGGACGAAGCGGTCATCGAGAAGCGTCTGCAGTTCCGCATGGAGCTACAGAGGCGGGTGCTGGATACGGAGAGTGCGCGGCAGATCGAGATCGTCCTGCACGAGAGTGCGCTGACGATGGTGGTGGGATCGGCCGACGTCATGAAAACCCAGGTGGCCTACCTCGTGGATCAAGCCGCGCATCCGAATATCGCGATCCGGGTCCTGCCCTTCGCCGCAGGCGCCTACCCACTACGAGGCAGTTTCAGCCTGATGGATTTCGAAGACGCCGAGGATCCGTCGGTGGCCTACGTAGAGCTGCCCTACTACGGCGCCCGCTACATGGACAACCCGAGCGAGCGTGGTGAGTACGAGTTCGTATACGACCTGGTCGCCGGCAAGTCGCTCCCCATCGATGACTGGAGGAAGCAACATGAGTGACACCCCGTGGATCAAGGCGAGCCGGAGCGGCGACACCGGCGGGCAATGCGTCGAGCAGCGCCGCCACGCCGGGATGATCGAGGTGCGCGACACGAAGGACGCAGGAGCCGGGCCCACCCTCCGCTTCACCGCCGCGGAGTTCGCAGCCTGGCTCGACGGCGCGAAGAAGGGCGAGTTCGACCACCTGGTCGATCCGGGCTGAGTTCATCGCCGCACCGATGAGTTCGGCGCCCGTCGCAGGTCCTATCCCTGACGCGACGAGGGAGCGGACATGTCGGCACTGCTGCACGAGGCGCCCACCCACGATCCGGCGCCGCTCGATGCCCACCGGGTCGAGCTGACCGGGTTCTGCTACCGGATGCTCGCGTCGGCGTTCGTCGCCGAGGACGCCGTCCAGGAGACGCTGCTGCTCGCCTCCTTGCACCCCGACCGGTTCAGCCGCAGCACGGACCGGCGTGTCTGGCTCTACCGCGTGGCCACGACGGTGTGTCTGGACGTATTGCGTGGAGCCTTGCCGCGGGTCCTGCCGACGGCGGCCTCCGGAGGGTCGGTACCCGGCCAGCTGGTGCTGCCGGTGCCCGACGACCACGTGCAGGACGCGGGCGGGGACCCGGAGACCCTGCGCCTGCCCTACGTCGCAGCGCTGCAGCAGCTACCACCGCGTCAGCGCGCCGCCCTGCTGCTGCGCGACGTCGCCGGGCTCGCCGTGGCCGACGTTGCCGAGGTGCTCGACACCACCGCATCGGGGGCTGCGAGCACCCTGGCCAGAGCCCGCGCGGCGCTGGCAGCGGCCGCGCCGGCGGCCGCCGAACCGCTGCGGCCGGACGACCCGGCGCAGCGGGCCCTCCTCGCCCGCTACCGGGCCGCGGTCGAGCACGATGACGTCAGCGCGCAGCTCGCCCTCCTGCACGACGACGTCGTGGTGGCGATGCCGCCGCACGAGTGGTCGGTGCGCGGACGGGCCGCCGCGCGCGAGGTGCTGCTGGCCGCGCGCCGACCCGGTCGCACCGTGCGGCTCGTGCCGACGGTGGCGAACGGCTCGCCCGCGTTCTGGCAGACCGCAGCCGCGGTGCGCGGCGGAGTGCACGAACCGGAGGCCCTGATCGTCGTCGACATCGCAGACGGGCGCATCACCGGCATCACCACCTTCCTGGACGGTCCGCGGCTGTTGACACTGTTCGCGTACGGCTGAGACGGCGCGAGTGCCGTAACGACACGGGGCCGCGTGCCGAGGCTGCTGTCGACGTACTACGCAGACGTCGAGAGGGTGTGTGCACGTGCAGCGGTCGAATGCGCACCTTCATGAGCTGGCGACCGCAATGATCAATATCAATGAGGTCGCCCAGAAGCTCTGGGGATCGACACCGAGCAGGCGGGTCGAGCGAAGAGCCGTCGTACGGTACTGCAACGCCCTGGAATCCGCGGTCTACCACGACCCGACGTGGAAGCAGCTCGACCGTCACGCGAGCATACGGAAGCCGCCGACCTGGGACGAGTCGCGCGACCTCATCAAACTGGTCACCAGCGCTCTCCTGAAAGCGCATGCCGACATCCTGCGCCAATGCGGATATCGTTCGCCGCCGCCGCCGGAGGTCGAGGACCTTCTCAGTCAAACGCGGAGATCGGTTCTGACCAAGGGGCGGAATCCGTGGGGCGTGGAAAACCTCAACAATGTTCGATTCGCACTGGCGTACTTCTCGAACATGCTGAGGGTCCACCTCGGGAACCCGGACGAGACGCCGTCGGGCGCACTGCTCGGACGGGTCCGGCGCCTGGGGCCGGCGACCCTTCTCCTCCTGCTGCTCGCCCACGTCGAGACTGCGGCCGGAAGTGAGCTCGAGATCCAGCTGGCGACAACGGAACGGGAACACTTCACGTTCACGATCACCGTCCCGATGGACGACGCGGACCTCGCCAACTTCGCTGCCAGCCTGGTCTATTCACAGATATCCAACGTCGGCGAGGCGATCAACCTCTGCTGGATCGGCCCCGCGAAGGACGAGGCGTCCCTGTCGGATTGGTACAGGTTGGCGCAGGCCAGGACGACCGGGCCGACGGTGGGCACGGACATCGTCTCACCCCCCGTCGCACCCGACCACGTGGATGGCACCGGGACGGACGACGGTCACGGCCTTCACCCCTAGCGCTTCGACGCCTGCGCACGACCGTGGAGGAAGGTGCGCACACCGGCGTCGGCCAGCCGGTGGATCTCCGCGCGGCCGGGTGGGGCGGCCCGGTCCTGGGCCCGGTCGATGGCCTCGTTGGCCACCAGCAGGATCAGGTGGTTCGCGGCGAGGTCGGCGTCGTCGAGGTCGAGCAGGCCGGCCTCGGCCATGCGCCGGAGGTGCTCCGCGACCGACCGGCGCACCCGCCGCGGGCCTTCCTCCTGCCACGCGCGCAGCGCATCGGGCGGGACGTGGCCGATCTCGGCGCGCACCTGCCGCACGAGAGCGAAGTGGGTGGCGAACTCCGGGTCGGCGGTGGCCCAGACGCGGCCGAACGCGACGAGTGCGGCCTCGACGTCCCGAGTCCGTCCGGGGACTCCCCCGAGCAGCCGGTCCGCGATCGCGACCTGGGTGTCGGCGACCCGGCGCGCGCTGTCGACGATGACCGCCTCGAACAGCCCGGCCTTGTCGCCGAACTGGTTGTAGATCGTCCGGCTGGACACCCCGGCGGCTCGCGCGATGGCGTCGATGCTCGCTCGGGAGTAGCCGTCGGCCGCGAAGACCTCGAGCGCTCCGTCGAGCAGGTCACGACGCTTGTCGCTGCGTCGCCTGTCGGAGTCGGTCACCGGCCAAGGCTACAACGTGCGTTGCACTAGTACAACGCTCGTTGTACTTTCGGATGCATGGCAACTCCCGGAACCATCCGCATCGCCGTCGTCGTCGGCAGCAGCCGACCCGGCCGCCGCGCCGATCAGGTCGCCGAGTGGCTCATGGGCATCACCCGCCACCGCGACACCCCTGGCGTGGAGTACCGCCTGGTCGACCTGGCCGACGATCCCCTCCCCCTCCTCGACGAGGAGCTGCCGCCGATGGCCGGCAGCTACGCGAACCAGCACACCCAGCAGTGGGCGGCCACCGTCGACCGGTTCGACGGGTTCGTCTTCGTGACCCCCGAGTACAACCACTCGTTCCCGGCCGTCCTCAAGAACGCCATCGACTACCTCTACGCGGAGTGGAACGACAAGGCCGCGGCATTCGTCAGCTACGGCGTCGCCGGTGGCACCCGCGCCGTCGAACAGCTGCGGTTGGTCCTGGCCGAGGTCAAGGTGGCCTCCGTGCGCTCGCAGGTCGGGCTCACCCTGGCCACCGACTTCGCAACCGGTTCCGGAGCGTGCGCGCCCGGCCGGCACCACCACGACGCCGCAGACCGGATGCTCGACGAGCTGGACGCGTGGGCCGGCGCGCTCAAGCGACTGCGCATCGCACCGGACACCGAGCAGGCACTGGTGGGGAACCGATGACTGCCGAGGTCACCCGAACGACGGAGAAGCTGGGGTGGCCCACGTGGCGCCTGGCCCTGGTGATCGTGTTCGGAGCGTTCACGAGCAGCCTGGACGCGTCGCTGACCGCGATCGGCCTCGACACGATCGGCGCCGACCTCGGTTCGGAGCTGGGGCTGACCCAGTGGGTGGCCAGCAGCTACCTGCTGGCGCTGGCCGTCTCGCTGCCGGTGTCCGGGTGGCTCGGCCGCCGGATCGGCGTCGGGCGGCTGTGGCTCGCCGCGCTCACGATGTTCGTCGTCGCCTCGGGACTGTGCGCGGCCGCACCCGACGTCGGCAGCCTGATCGTCCTGCGCGTGCTGCAGGGCCTCGCCGGTGGCCTGCTCGTCCCGGCCGGGCAGACGGTGCTCGGCCAGGCGGTCGGCAGCCACCGGCTGGGGCGGGTGATGGCCACCCTCGGGATCGCCGTGAGCCTGGCCCCCGCCCTCGGGCCGGTCGTCGGCGGACTCGTCCTCGACAACGCGTCGTGGCGGTGGCTCTTCGCGATCAACGTGCCGATCGGGGTGCTGGGGATCGCGCTCGGATGGCGCTACGTCCCGCACGGCCGACCCGGGCCCGCGCCGCGGCTCGACCGGCTCGGGCTCCTACTGGTGAGCGCCGGGCTGCCGCTGCTGGTGCTCGGCCTGACGGAGTGGAGTGAGCGCCGGACCCTGCTCACGGTCGGCGCGCTGGGCCCGCTGCTGATCGGCACCGCGGCGCTCGCGTGGTTCCTCGTGCACGCCCGCAGACGTCGCGACCCGCTCCTGGACCTCGCGCTCTTCCGCAACCCGGTCTTCGCCGCGGCGACCGCCACGGGCGCAGTCGGCGGCATGCTCATGTTCGGCACGGCGTTGCTCTTCCCGCTGTACTTCCAGCTCTCGCAGGGCGACGACGTTGTGACCACCGGCCTGCGACTGCTCGCACTCGGACTCGGCACGGCTGCCGCCCTCCCGTTCGCGGGGCGATCGGTCGACCGGTTCGGTGGTGGGCCGGTCGCGACGGCCGGCTCGGCGGCCTGCGTCGTCGCGACCCTGCCGTTCGCCGTGCTGCCGGCCGGCATCGACCCCGTCCTCGTCCAAGCGCAGCTCGCGGTGCTCGGCGCGGCGATGGCCTTCGCGGTCGTCCCCTCCGGCATCGCTGCCTACAAGACCGTCACACCGCAGAAGCTCGGCGATGCGACGACGATCGTCAACATCGTCCAGCGGGTCGGCGGCGCTCTGGGCAGCGCGCTCTTCGCCGTCATCGTCGCCGGCGGCCTCGCCCGCGGATCCGCCGACGCCTTCCGGCCCGCGTTCTGGGCAGTGGTCGCAGCGGCCGTCGGCACCCTCGCCGCGGCCATCTGGCTCATGACCGCGCAGCTCGCCGAGAACAGACGCCGTTGACGCCGATCGATCACCTCGCCGATGCGAGTGATCGAGACCGGTCGGCTCGCCCCGGGCAAGGTCGTCTCCGGCACGGTTGCGCTGGAGCAGGCCGGCGGGGTGCTGCAGTCGATGGCGGACTACGGCACCGTGGGCGTCGTCGTCATCGACCGGTTCTGAACCCCGAGAAGGGAGCCGCATGGCGGGCTGTTCGGCCCGCCGCCCGAGCAGTACGTGGCCGGTCATGATCGTGTTCAGGTCACTGTTTCGGCCCTTTGAAGGGCGGAGACAGTGACCTCGACGCGATCTTCGCCCGACGTGATCTCACTCGGGGATGAGCAGCACCTTGCCGATCGTCCGGCGGGCCTCTAGCAGGCGGTGCCCGTCGGCGCCCGCCCGCAGCGGGAGCTTCTCGGCGATGGTGACCTCGAGCGTGCCGGCGGCGACCGCGCGCAGCAGGCGGTCGGCCCGCACGCGGCGCTCCTGCGGGCTCGTCAGCACGTTCCAGAGATCGCCGCCGACGAGCCTGTGCGACTTCATCATCATGTCGTACGGATCGATGGCAGCAGCCGGCCCGCCGGCCTTGCCGTAGACGACCACGGTGCCACCCGTGCGCGTCACGGACAGGCTCTCGGCCAGCGTGGAGCCGATGGAGTCGTACACGACGTCGGCCCCGTCCTGCAGCGACGGGAGGTCGCGGACCCGGCCCGGCCAACCAGGACCGGCCGCGACGGTGTGGCTGGCACCGGCGTTCTTGGCGGCGCGGCGCTTCTCGGGCGTGGACGCGAGCCCGACGACGGTCGCCCCGGCCGCGGCGGCGAGCTGCACCAGCAGCAGGCCCACCCCACCGGCGGCGGCGTGGATCACGACGCGATCGCCAGGAGCGATCGGGTAGCTGTCGCGACTGATGTAGTCGGCCGTGAGCCCCTGCAGCAGGACCGCCGCGGCGGTGTCGGCGGAGATGCCCGGCGGCAGCTCGATCAACCTGTCCGTGGGCACGCTCACCAGCTCGCTGTTCGCGAACGGGCTGTCGGCGAACCCGACCAGCGTCCCCTCGGCCGGCCCGTCGCCTGCGGGATCACGTGCCGCGACGACGCCGGCGCCCTCGTAGCCGAGGACGTAGGGCGGCGCGCCGTCGAGGACGTAGTCGCCGCGACGCCGGTAGACGTCCGCGTAGTTGAGCCCGATGGCCTGCATCCGGACGAGCGTGTGCCCGCTCCGCTGCGGCGGCTCCGGCACCTCCCGCAACTCCAGGACCTCGGGCCCGCCGAACCTCTCCACCACAAGCGCCTTCATCGACGATCGCTCCCGTTCCAGTAGTTGCTCGCAACATACATTACTGGATGTGTTAATGTATACAAACGTCACGACGATCTGATGGAGGTGATCCGTGGCCCACATCAGCGAGCCGGTCGCGAGACCCGCGCGAGCCCTGCGGTCCTCGGACGACGTCCATCGCAGGCTGCGACGGGCCATCGTCGAGGGCGAGTTGCTGCCGCGGGAACGGCTCATCGAGGTCGAACTCGCCGAGCGGCTCGGGGTGAGTCGAACACCGGTCAGGGAGGCGATGCAGCGCCTCGCCGCCGAGGGGCTCATCGAGGGCCGGATGCGTGGCTGGGCCGTGCACGAGCACACCGAGGACGAGATCCGCCACATCTACGAATCGCGGATCGCGCTCGAGGGATACGCCACCTACCTGGCCGCCGAGCGCGCCGGCGACGCCGTCCTCGAGGGCATCGTCGAGGTGCATCGGCAGTGCGTGGTCGAGGTGGAGGCCGGGCGGCTGCGGGGCAGCGTCGTCGAGCTGACCGACCGGTTCCACGAGGCGATCTTCACCGCGGCCGCGAACCCCAGGATCGCCGAGCTGATCCTGGCCAACAGCGACTTCTACTTCAACCACCGCATCGCCTCCGCGTACACCGACGCCGAGCTGGTGGAGTCGATCGGCACGCATCAGCCGATCGTCGATGCGCTCACCTCGCGTGACCCGCGAGCGGCGGAGGCAGCCGCGCGCAGGCACGTCGAGCTCGCCCTGTCGGTGGTCCTCCGCACACTGCGATGACGCCGGTGCTCGCCGCGGCCGGGGTGACCCGCGGCTCGACCGCCACCGCCGTCGGCGCGGCGGTCCTCGGCGCCACGACGATCGGGACCTCGGCGATCCTGATCCGGCTCTCCGGCGAGTCGCCGGCCACGGTCGCGTTGTTCCGCTGCGCAGGGGCCTTCGTCGTGCTCGCGGTGCTGGCCGGGCTCGAACGTTCCCGTCGGGGGCCGCGCACACGGTCCAGCCATGCGTGGTCGGTGCTCGCCGGTGCGCTGTTCGGGATCACGCTGATCCTGCAGAACTACGCCATCGAGGCGCTCGGCGCGGGCATCGCCACCGTGCTGAGCAACCTCCAGGTGCTCGTCGTCGCGGTGGCGGGATGGGCACTCTTCGGCGAACGCCCGTCGGGCAGCTACGTCCTGGCGCTCCCGCCCGCCCTGTTCGGCGTGCTGATGGTCTCCGGTGCGCTCGAGGACGGCGCGGCGACCTCGGTGACCGGCGCCGGAATCCTCCTCGGCGTGCTCACGTCGGTGGCCTACGCGGCGTTCATGCTGACCACGAAGCGTGGCCAGCAGTCGCACGTCGTCGGGCCGCTCGCCGAGGTCAACGGGGTCGCGATGCTGGTCGCGGTGCTCTTCGGCCTCGCGCGGGGCGATCTCGATCCGGCGCCGGCGTGGCCGGCGTGGGGATGGCTGCTGTTGCTGGCGCTGGGGCCGCAGCTGCTCGGATGGCTCCTGATCACGACGTCGATGGCGCGGCTCCCGATCGCGCTGGCCGCGCTGATCCTGCTGCTCCAGCCGCTAGTCGCGGTCACGCTGGGCGCGGTCGTGCTCGGCGAACGATTCTCGACGGGTCAGCTCGCCGGCTGCACCGTCCTCGTGCTCGCGGTGCTGTTCGCCGGCAGCAGCGGATGGTTCCGTCGACGCGTGTAGCCGGCCTCAGCTCGACAGGGCCACCAGCTCGGCCAGTGCCTCGTCGAGCGCGTCGGCCAGCTCGTCCACGTCGGGCATGGCGTCGCGGTCGGCCGTCAGCCCGTAGTGCACGTGCCCGTCGTAGGAGGTGATGCCGATGGCCACCGCCTGCCGGCCGCCCAGCGGCACCACCGGATACATCTCGACCATCCGGGCACCCATCGCGTACAGCGGCCGCGGCGGGCCCGGCACGTTGGTGACCAGGACGTTGTAGAAGTTGCTGGAGTAGCGGCTGGCCATGCGCGACGCGAGGCTGTGCAGCACCGGCGGCGCCAGCCCGACCAGACCCATCAGGGTGGCAGCCCCGATCGCCTGCCCGCCGCGCTTGTGCCCCTCCATCGCCGCGCGCAGCATCGCCAACCGTTCCACGGGGTCGGTCTGCGCCACCGGCAGGTCCACCAGGTAGGCCGAGATGTTGTTGCCGGCCGGGGCGATCGTGCCGGTCTCGCGAGCCCGCGTCCGCACGCTCACCGGCACCATCGCCCGCACCTGCGTGGACGACGTCAGCGGCTCCCCGCGCCCGATCATGAAGCGGCGCAGCCCACCGGTCACGACCGCCAGGATCACGTCGTTGACGGTGCCGCCGTGCGCCTTGCGCACCGTGCGGTGGTCGGCGAGCGTCGTACGCAGGGTGCCGTAACGGCGTTGCTGGCCGGTGGCGGCGTTGAGCGCCCCGATCGGACGGGACGCCGCCGCGCGCCGCCCGGCCGAGAGAACACCGCCGACGGTGCGCGCCACCGCGTCGGCCGTGGCCCGCACGTCGGTGACGGCCCGGCCGGCGGTCTGCCCGGCCAGTTCGAGCGCGCTCCACGGCCGCCGCAGCATGTCGACGGTCGCCCCGGCGGCCAGCGCCAGCCCGGACGGCTCAGCGTGCGGGCGCCACTCCTGGTCCGGGGTGGTCACCCGCGGCTGCGGGGTGAGGTCGAGCAGGGCCGCCCCGATGTCCATCGAGGCGAGCCCGTCGACCATCGCGTGGTGGGTCTTGGTGACCACGGCGAAACCGCCGTCGGCGAGCCCCTCGACGACGTTGACCTCCCACAGCGGCCGGCTGCGGTCGAGCTGGCGCACCAGCAAACGGCCCACCAGCTCCCGCAGCACCGCCATCGAACCCGGCGCGGCCAGCGCCGAGTGCCGCACGTGGAAGTTGATGTCGAACTCGGGATCGTCGACCCACACCGGCAGACCCAGCCCGCCCGGCACCGTCCGCACCTTCTGCCGGTAGCGCGGCACCAGGTGCAACCGCTCCTCGATCAGCGCGGTGAAGGCGGCGACGTCGAACGGGCCGGTGACCGGCTGCTCGAACGTCATCACCCCACCCACGTGCATCGCGGTGGTGCGGTCTTCGGCGAACAGGAACGAGGCGTCGAGCGTGGAGAGCCGGTCGGACACCCCGTGATTCTCCAGTTACCAGCCGCGCAGGGGGAACCCCGACCGTCCCTGGGGTTCGAGCTTCACCCCCAGCACCTGGTGGAGCTGGATGTTGTCGCGCTCGAACCCGAGCCGCGACGCGGCCATGTACAGGCGCCACACCTTCGCCCGGCCGAGCCCGACCTCGGCGACGGCCTCCTCCCAGTGGTCCTCCAGGTTGTCGCACCAGCCCTTCAGGGTCAGCGCGTAGTGCTCACGCAGGTTCTCCTCGTGGCGCACCTCGAAGCCGGCGTCGTTCATCTCGCTCACCAGCAGCCCGATCGGCTCCAGCTGCCCGTCCGGGAAGACGTACCGCCCGATGAACGGGTCGACCTTCATCGACTTGGGCATGCGGGGCTGGGTGATGCAGTGGTTGAGCAGCCGGCCGCCCGGGCGCAGCCGCGCGTGCAGCGAGGAGAAGTACCGCGACAGCTGACCGCGCCCGATGTGCTCGGTGAGGCCGATGGAGCTGATCGCGTCGAACTGCGACTCCGGGGCCTCGCGGTAGTCGAGGTGGCGCACCTCGGCGAGATCGCCCAGCCCGCGCTCCTCGATGGCCCGCTGCGCCCACTCGGCCTGGTTCTTCGAGAGCGTGACCCCGAGCGCCTTGACGCCGTGCTCCTTGGCGGCGTGCATGACCATGCCGCCCCAGCCGCACCCGACATCGAGCAGCCGCATGCCCGGCTTGAGCGCCAGCTTCTGCGCCACCAGCTCGTGCTTGGCCGCCTGGGCCTCCTCGAGCGTCGCGTCCGCCGTCGGGAAGACCGCGCACGTGTAGGCCATCGACGGGCCCAGCACCCACTCGTAGAACGTGTTGGAGACGTCGTAGTGGTGCGAGATCGCACCCTTGTCCCGCAGCATCGAGTGCAACCGCCCGCGCGGGCGGTACTCGAGATCCGGGATCGGCTGGCGGTGCTTCGCCCAGATGGGCAGCAGCCGCCGCGCCAGCGCCAGCTGCTCCGCCCTGGTGAGGCCGTGCATCGTGACGTCGGCCATCGCGTCGAGGAGCTGGTAGAGCTCGCCCTCGACCTCGATCTCCCCCGTCACGTAGGCCCGCGCCAGCCCGAGCGTGCCCGGCGCGGTGGCCAGCCGGGCGAGCGCGCGCGGCGACAGGATCCGCACCGCCACCTCAGAGCTGTCCGGTCCCGCTTTGCTGCCGTCGTAGGCGACGACGCGTACGGGCACGTTCTCGCCGATGACATCGGAGATGATGTCCGCGACCTGCATTACGACCTCCTGACCTTCGTGTACAGATCGGGCGACCGTCCGCTCGGGTCGTAGCGCTGCTTGAGCGCCCGGTAGGCGGGCCCGTTGTAGTGCTTCCAGAACTCTTGTTCGTCGTAGTGCACCGTCGAGTACAGCGACTTGTGACCACCCAGCTCGGCCACCAGCTCCTCGACGCGACGGTTGTGCGCCTCTGGATCGTGGGGTACCTCGGGAACCGCCGACCAGAACCCCACGTTCACGTACAGCTCGCCGGGGGCGAGCGGGTACAGGGGCCACTGCTCCTTGTCGCGCAGCGCCAGCGGGCACAGCCAGACGGGGGCGATGCCGATGTCGCGGTGGAACGCGTCGAGGAACGCCGGCAGGCGCGCCACCGGGATCTCGACGTCCTGGATCACCAACTCTTCCTGCGGCCGACCCAGCAGCTTGTAGATGCGGGAGGTCACGCCGTGGCGGCGGTCGAGCGCGACCAGCCGGCGGTAGACGTCGGAGCGGCGGTAGCGGCGCGGCCAGAAGGGGCGCACCAGCGGATGCTGCACGCCGAACGCGCGCGAGCACCAGAACCAGTCGGTGTCCCAGCGCCAGATGTAGTCGTGCACGGTGAGCACGTCGGAGGTGCGCTCGCGGATCGACTTGTAGAACACCTGCTGGCCGGTGTAGTCGCTGGGGCCGGCGCCGGGGTCGTCGGTGAACCGGCCCAGCGTGAGGTAGTTCTCGTCGGGGCCGAAGACGGTGCCGTCGACGAACTCGATCTCCGGGTCGGCGCACGCCGCCTCGATCGCCTGCGACAGCTCCGACGAGCCGACGCGCCGGTGCTCGACGGTGACGTACGGGCGCACCGGCTGCACGTCGATCACGATGCGCAGGGCGTAGCCGAGGGTGCCGTAGGAGTTCGGGAAGCCGCGGAACAGGTCGGCGTGCTCGCCGTCCGGCGTGACGGTGATCAGTTCGCCGTCGGGGGTGAGCACGTCCATCTCGCGCACCGACTCGTGCGGCAGGCCGTGCCGGAACGAGGTGGACTCGATGCCCAGCCCGGTGACCGCGCCGCCGAGCGTGATCGTCTTGAGCTGCGGCACGACCAGCGGCATGACGCCGCGGGCGAGGGTGGCCGCGACGATCGTCTCGTAGGTGGCCATGCCCTGGACCTCGGCGGTGCCGGCGCCACCGGGTCGACGTCGAGCACGCCGGTCAGCGCGGCGGCGTCGAGCAGCTGCGCGCCGGCACCGGCGCCGAACCGGAACAGGTTGGACGTCGGCTTGCCGAGTCGGACCCGGGTGCCCGGCGGAACGGCGCGGTACTGGCGCTGCAACTCGGCGACAGCCGCGTCGTGGGCAGCGCGCGGGACCGGGCGCACTGCCGACAGGTCGGTCAGGGTCATGACCACCGACGCTAGCCTGCGGATCCTGGCCTGCCCAGAGGGTTATCGGGAGTAGTCCGAAACGTCCGGGTCGGACGCGACATGGATCACCTGAACGGGCCGTGATCAGGCCTTGTGATCAGGCCCGTGATCTGCGCTCTGCTCCGCACCGTGGTCGCTGAGGAACGCGTCGATCAGTGGCCAGGTGGTGGTGCGGGCCTTGCGTCCGGTGAGCACGCCGAGGTGCCCGCCCGGTGCGGTCTGGAACCGCACCTGCGGGCTCCCCGTGAGCAGCTCGACGACCTTCTCGACCGATCCCAGCGGCGCGATCACGTCGCCGGTGCCGGCCACCACCAGCACGGGCACGGTGATCGAGCCCAGCGAGATGGATCGGCCGGACAGCGCGAGCTTGCCGTCGGCGAGGTCGTTGCTGCGCAGCATCAGGTGGTAGACCTGCCCGAACACGCGTCCCGGGTAGGCGTGCATGTTGTTCATCAGGTACTCGACGGCCTCGAGCTGGGCGAGGCCGTCGGTGTCGTCGATGAGCGAGAGCTTGGTCAGCGGCTTGGTGATCAGCTTGTCGACGGCGGTGAGCTTGAACGCGGCGCTGACGATCGTCGACGGGAACAGCCCGAACGCCTGGTACACCGCGGAGAGCCCGCGACCGCCGGTGACCGCCGCGACCGGGCGCAGCGGCGCCACCAGCGGCACCGCCGCCACGTCGACAGGACTGGCGATCTCCACGACCGCGCGCACGGGCAGCGGCACCCCGGCCTCCTCGGCGGCGGCGACCGCGAGCAGGCAGAAGATCCCGCCGAGCGACCAGCCGAGCAGGTGCATGGGCCCGCCCGCGTGCTCCTCGGTCTCCAGGACGGCCCACGGCACCACGCCGTCGACCCAGTGCTCGATGCCGCGCCGGCGGTCGGCGAAGGACAGCCCGCCGTAGTCGACGAGGTAGACCGTGCGACCGGTGCCCAGCAGGTGCTCGACGAGCGAGCAGCCGCGGCGGAGGTCGTAGGCGAAGTCGGGGGCGCCGAGCGGCGGGACGAGCAGCAACGGGGGCTCGTCGAGGGGTTCGACCCCCTCGAGCGGCCGGTAGCGGTAGAGCACCGACCGGCTCTCGCGCGGCGCGTCGGCGGACCGCACCGCGACCCGGTCCCGGGGCATGCGGCGCAGGTCGGCCACCCCGCCCGTGAGCGTGTGCCGCACGTTGGACGCCGCGGCGAACAGATCCATGCGGAGACGCTATCCGGTCCGAGGCCGCATGGCGGCGTGCCGCACCGGCACCTCGCGCCGCTCCCCAGCTGCGCGAGGTGCCGGTCGGTTCCACGGTGGATGTTGGCCCCGCTCCCCAGCGGACACACGCATCCTTCGATTCACATGGACCGGCGCACAGTCCGCTACACCCAGATCCCCGGCCGAGCGAGCTGCGTGCTAAGGGTCGCTCGCGGTGACGGATCCGTTACCGCTGAACGGGTGCGGCACACAAACAATCACCTCTGACGGTAAAGTCTTCCGTGGTTACCGGCCGGTATGTGAGACTCGCCGGCATGGAGCGCGACATCTTCGACGCCGAGCACGCCGCCTTCCGCGATCTCGCCCGCACGTTCGTCGCGAAGGAGATCACGCCCTTCCACGAGCAGTGGGAGGTCGACGGGCAGGTCAGCCGCGATGTGTGGCTCGCGGCGGGCAAGGCCGGCCTGCTGGGCACCGATGTGCCGGAGGAGTACGGCGGAGGCGGCGTCGACGACTTCCGCTACAACGCGATCCTCACCGAGGAGCTGGTCGCGGCCGGCATCTCCGGGCCGGGGTTCCCGCTGCAGAACGACGTCGTGGCGCCCTACCTGCTGCGCCTGGCCACCGAGGAGCAGAAGCAGCGCTGGCTGCCCGGCTTCTGCTCCGGCGAGATCATCACCGCCATCGCGATGACCGAGCCCGGCACGGGCAGCGACCTGCAGGGCATCCAGACCACCGCGCGCCGGGACGGAGCTGGGTCGAATCCGGACTGGATCCTCAACGGGTCCAAGACGTTCATCACCAACGGGATCATGTCCGACCTCGTGATCGTGGTCGCCAAGACCGATCCCGAGGCCGGCAGCCAGGGGTTCAGCCTGCTCGTCGTCGAGCGCGGCATGGCCGGTTTCGAGCGCGGGCGACGCCTGAAGAAGGTCGGGCTCAAGGCCCAGGACACCGCCGAGCTCTCGTTCACCGATGTGCGCGTGCCCGCCGAGAACGTCCTTGGTGAGCTCGGCAAGGGCTTCGTCTACCTCATGCAGAACCTGCCCCAGGAGCGCCTGTCCATCGCGGTCGGTGCCGCCGCCGGCATCGAGGCTGCCCTGCGGCTCACACTCGACTACGTCAAGGAGCGCACGGCCTTCGGCAAGCCCGTCGCGGCGTTCCAGAACACCCGATTCGAGCTCGCCGAGATGGACACCGAGGCGTCGGTCACGCGGGCGTTCGTCGACCGGTGCATCAGCGAGCACGTCGCCGGCCGCCTGTCCATCCAGGACGCGGCGAAGGCCAAGTGGTGGTCGTCGGACGTGCTGAAGCGGGTGGTGGATCGCTGCGTGCAGCTGCACGGCGGCTACGGGTACATGCTCGAGTACCCCATCGCGAGGGCGTTCCTGGACTCCCGCGTGCAGTCGATCTACGGCGGTACCAACGAGATCATGAAGGAGATCATCGGGCGGACGCTGGTGGGCTGACCGGAGCGCGGCGGGCGCCACCGGGTATGAAGTCCGCATGGCATTCCGGTTGACGCCTCATGAACGCGGCTTCTACCCCCTGTTCACCCGAGCCGCCGAGAACATCGCCACCGCCGCGGATCTGCTGGCCGAGCTGGTGGCCGCAGAGCCGGCCGCCCGGGTCCCGCTGGCCGCCCGGGTCAAGGACGCCGAACACGCGGGTGACGAGCTCACCCACGAGATCATGGTCAAGCTCAACCAGACCTTCGTGACACCGTTCGACCGCGAGGACATCTACCGGCTCGCCTCCTCGCTCGACGACGTGCTCGACGAGATGGAGGAGGCCGCCGACCGGATCGTGCTCTACCGGGTGGACACTCTGCCCGCCGGCATCGCCGCGCAGGTCGCCGTGCTCCAGCGCGCCGCCGCCGCCACGGCGGAGGCGATGCCGAAGCTCGAGAAGATGGCCGCGCTGCAGGAGTACTGGATCCACGTCAACTCCCTCGAGGACGAGGCGGACGCGGTCTACCGCGACCTGCTGGGCGACCTGCTGGCCCCGGCCGAGGGCACGACCCCGCTCGACGTGCTCACGGTGCTCAAGCACAAGGAGATCGTCGAGATCCTCGAGAACGCGGCCGACGCCTTCGAGACGGTCGCCAACACGGTCGAGAGCATTGCCGTGAAGGAAAGCTGATCGTGGAGCTGTTCGCGATCATCGTCGTGATCGTCGTCGCGCTGGTCTTCGACTACACCAACGGATTCCACGACGCGGCCAACGCCATCGCGACCTCGGTCGCCACCCGGGCGCTGGCACCGCGCACCGCGCTGATCATGGCCGCGGTGATGAACATGATCGGCGCGTTCCTCGGCACCGAGGTGGCCTCCACCGTGGGCAGCGGCATCATCTCCGCGCCCGCCGGGCTCGCCGGGCTCGTCGTGGTGCTGTCCGCGCTCGTCGGCGCCATCGTGTGGAACCTCGTCACCTGGTGGCTCGGGCTGCCCTCCTCCTCGTCGCACGCGCTGATCGGCGGCCTCGTCGGTGCCGGGTTGGCCTCGGCGGGCACCGTGCAGTGGAGCGGGGTCATCGACAAGGTGGTGATCCCGATGGTGGTCTCCCCCGTCGTCGGGTTCGTGCTCGCCGGGCTGGTGATGCTGGCGATCCTGTGGCTGTTCCGAGGAGCCCGACCGACCCGCGTCTCCCGCGGGTTCCGCATCGCCCAGACGATCTCCGCGGCCGCGATGGCGCTCGGCCACGGGCTGCAGGACGCCCAGAAGACGATGGGCGTGATCGTGCTGGCTCTGGTCGTGGGCGGCTACCACCAGGGGTTCGAGATCCCGTGGTGGGTCGTGGTGCTCTCCGCGGGCGCGCTGTCGGCCGGCACCTACTCCGGCGGCTGGCGGATCATGCGCACGCTGGGCCGGCGCATCATCGACCTGGATCCCCCGCGCGGGTTCGCCGCCGAACTCACCGCATCGGCCGTCCTCTACACGACGGCGTTCGCCTTCGCCGCCCCGATCTCCACCACCCAGACGATCACCTCGTCGATCCTCGGGGTGGGCGCCACGAAGCGGCTCTCGGCCGTGCGCTGGAACGTCGGCGGGCAGATCGCCATCGCGTGGGTGCTCACGATCCCCGCGGCCGCTCTCACCGCCGCGCTGGCCTGGCAACTGCTGCGTCTGCTGCTGCTGGCCTGATCCGTGCACTGCGCATCCGTCTCAAAGCGACACTGACCGCGCACCCGGCCCATGATTGGGTACCTCATTCGGGCGAGGAGGCGCGATGATCCCTGCGGCAGAGCTGTTCGTGAAGGCCGAGGACATGCTGGTCGAGGTCCTCGGTCGGATCCGCGGCGACGACTGGCGGATCATGCTGCCCCCCATGGTCACGGTCGCCGGGCATCCGGCAGCGCGCCGGCGCACCGTCCGCCAGGCCGTCCTCGACCACGTCCGCGAGCAGACCGTGGTGCCCGACCTGCTGGCCGGCGCGACCGTCGTCGAGCTACCGGTGGGCGACGTGCTGGGCAGCGACCCGCAGGAGACGGTCGCCCGGCTGTCGGCCGGGGCGTGCGCTGCCGTCGCCAAGCTCGTGGACGGAGCGGCCGTCGTGCACGCCCCTGGCGGCGACCGCACGACCGAGGACTACCTGTGGCAGCTCGACGTCGGCCGGTGCTGGATGGCCCACGACGTCGCCATGTACCTGGGCTCGCGCGCGTGCCCGTTCCCGGAGGACCTGGCCAGGGCGATGTGGGAGCACACCGCCCCCGACGCCGACCGGTGGCGGGCCGATGGCTGGTTCGCGCCGGAACCGCTGCCGATGCCGCCGGACGCATCGTGGCGCGACCGCTTCCTGCGCACGGCCGGGCGCGACCCACACCCGGCGATCCATTAGCTCGCACGCAGCTCGCGCACACCCTGATGTGCTCACGCACATTGTCTAACGCAATGCCGGTTAGTTTGGCACCCGCGGCGAGGCTGCGCCGCTGAGCCTCGGCTGGGCCCCGGCCGCACTCGCTGCCGCTGGAGTTTGGGTGGATCGGCGCGAAGATATCGCGCCGTACATCGGCGTGGCATCTCCAATAGAAAGTGTCCAGTGATTACTTTGATGGGGTGTCAGAGTCAGCGACCGCGCCCGGACGTAGGTTCACCGATGGTATTAGCATCGGGGTGCTGACTCGCATCTTTGATCGAGATCTTGTCGATGAGGTTGTTTCCAGCTCGGCACGTCCTCCGGAAGGTGTGATTCGACGGAACCGGATCCTGCCGGACCGTGTTGTCGTTTACCTGGTGCTCGCGCTGTGCCTGTTCTGCCAGGAACCGTACGAGGAGGTTCTGCGTCGCCTGGTGAACGGGCTGCGGTTTCTCGGGACCTGGACAGATGCTTGGCAGGTACCGACGAGCAGTGCGGTAACCCAGGCGCGCCAACGCATCGGTGAAGCACCGTTGGCCGAGCTGTTCGATCGGGTCGCCCGGCCGATCGCCCGGCCAGGCACGGTGGGCGCCTGGTTCCATGGATTACGGCTCATGGCCGTGGACGGTGTCGTGATGGACGCGCCGAAGACGCCAGCGAATTCCGAGGCGTTCGGACACGGCCGCAACAAGGGTCCGTTTCCACAGTTGCGGTTGGTCGGTCTGGGCGAATGCGGTACGCATGCGATCGTCGATGCCGTGTTCGACGGGGCTGCCGACTCCGACGAGCGAGAGCTGCTGTCCCAGTTGTTCCCGTCGCTGGAGCGCGGCATGCTGCTGCTGGCCGACCGGGGGTTCTACAGCTACGACCTGTGGACTGCGGCCGCGGCGACCGGTGCCCATTCCTTGAACTCGTCGATGAGAGGCTGCTCAACGGCACGCTGCTCGGCGGCACGCTGCTCGGG
>CAVSHL010000004.1:0-581605 GCA_963727745.1 uncultured Actinomycetota bacterium | reverse complement strand
CGTGGAACTGCATCGGCTCGCCGGCCAGCCGCCGGGCCGAGCACCGCAGCCCGGTCAGCTGTGCCGCGAGAAACCGCTGCCCGTCCGGCGCCAGACCGCTGTCGGGCAACCGTTCGAGCAACGCGGACGCCTGCGTGGCCAGTTCGGCCGGGTTGGGCTCGGGCCCGCCGGCGGCCTGGGCGGCCAGCGCGGGATCGCCGAACCAGCAGTCGACGAAGCCGTCCACCAGCCGGCCCAGCCGCAGCCCGAGCAGCAGGTACTCGTCGACCACCGGCTCGTGCACAGTTCGCTCCAATACCGTGTGCGGCAGGTCAGTCGATCGGGTCGAGCCAGATGTTGGTGATGTCGAAGAACTCGATCTGCGGCACGTGTACGGCGTTGCGGACGCGTTTGCCGTGATAGCGCGAGGTCATCGCGGCGAACGACAGGATCGGCACCACCGGCAGGTCCCGCATCACCTGCAGGTCGACCTGGTGCCACAGTTCCTCGGCCCGCGCGGCGTCCGGCTCCTGCAGCGCCTGCTTGATCAGCCCGTCCACCACCGGATTGCTGTATCCGCCGTAGTTGGTGGTGCCGGGGTTGTCGTTGGTCTGGAACAGCGGCTGGACGATGACGCGGCCGTTGTTGCCGAACCAGTCCGGCGTGAAGCCCGGCTCGGCGATGTCCCACGCCCCGGCCCGTCCCGCGGCCGGATCCGACAGCGCCGAACCGTAGTACTCGGCCTGGGTGAACGTGCGCCAGTCCAGCGTGACGCCGATCTGCTCGAGGCTGGCCGCGACACATTCCATCACCTTGAGATGGATGCCGATCTTGCGCACCGCGGCGATGAGCGTCAGCCGTCGCCGTAGCCCGCCTCCACCAGCAACTGCCGTGCCTTGGCCAGATCACCCCGGTCGCCGGGGGTGGGATACGGGTCGAACTCGCGGTGCCCGACGCTGCCAACCGGGATGACCGAGTGCAGCGGCTGGTTCGGCGCGTCCAGCACGTCCAGGATCTCACCGATGGCCACCTTGTCGATCGCGTGGGCGATGGCCTGGCGGACCTTCAGGTTGCTCGTGGCCTGGCCGGAGTTGGGGCTGCGCAGGTTGAACACGATGTACGGGTTGAGCGCGAAACCCGGGTAGCTGCGGGGCGCTGCGTCCTGGCCGGCCTTGGGCCTTGCCCACGACACCGCCGGAACGACCAGGCGAGATCCAGCTCGCCGCTGTCGAGCTTGCGTTCCACCACTTCGGCCGGCGCGGCCTCGGCCCGGATCTCGATCCGCTCGACATACTGGTTGCGGATCGGGTCGGTCTCCTTGCGCCACACCGGATTGCGCTCCATCAGGATGTACAGGCCGCCATCGGAGTACTCGCTGAGCACGTAAGGCGCGCAGGACAACGTGTTGCGCCGGAACTCCATGCTGTCGGGGACGTACGCGTCGTACTCGACAGGCGCGGGCGCGGTGAAACCAGTCGCCAGGATGTTGAGGAAGTCGTTGGCGGGCTGCCGGAGCCGGATGACCAGCGTGTGCTCGTCGACGGCGGTCAGCCCGGCGATCTCGTTGCCGTTCTGGAACTCCGCCATGGCCGCCGGGGTCGGCTCGCGGCCGGTGAACGCGGCCCGGTAGGCGTCGCAGTACTCCTGCATGCCCTCGATCGTGCTGGTGAAGTAGGTCAGTGCGCCTGCGCCGGTCACCGGGTTGGGCAGCCGCTTCAGGCCGCGGATCACGTCGTGCGCGGTGACCTCACGCGGCGGCGTGGAGTCCCACAGCACGCCCTTGTGCAGCCGGATGGTGTAGGTCCGGCGGTCCTCGCTGATCCCACCGTTGTCCACAGTGGGCAGTTCGGCCGCCAGATCAGGGGCGGGCATGAAGGACGCTTCCGGGTCCGACAGGTCGCCGGACGCCGGATAGTTGAACGGTGCCGGGACAGTGCGCGCAGGATCTGTGCCGAGGTGGCGTAGTACGCGCTCGCGGTGTCGATGTGGTCGACCCCGCCCGGACCCAGCAGCTTCAGGGTCCCGCCGTAGCGGGGAGTCCCGGCGGGCAGGTCAGCACCGGCTAGGGGTCTGGGTCCGAGGTGCGGTCTGCTGCGGTGCTGGCCATCAGAGTCGGCCTCCTTCTCCAGCGGCGTTGCGGATCTGGTTGTGGCTAGGCCATGTCGGCGGTGAGCTTGATCATCGCGTCGACCGTGTGGTCGAGCTCGTCCTGGTTGTTGTAGAGGTGCGGGGCCAGCCGGACGGCGAACCGCTCGGTCGCCGAGTCGCGGACCGGGAAGAAGGTGAACCGCAGGTTGACCCCGTGCTCGCGTTCCATCCGCTCCTCGAACTCGAAGAACTTCTTGACGTCCTGGGCGTGCGCGGGGTCGCGGAACGGCTGGAACGCCACCATTCCGGAGTGCAGCCGGGTGTCGTGCAGCGGGCTGAACAACGACTGCGCACCCCAGTGGTCCACGATCCGGGCCTTGAGATGGTTGCTCAGGCCGGACACGTACTGCTGGATGTTCGCCTGGCCGATCCGGTCCCAGATCTCGCGGGCGATCTGCAGCGCGGGGCCGCGCGACAGGTCGGCCGAACCGGTCTTCTGCAGGTAGGTCCCCATGTCGTAGGTGGGTTCGTGGTTCGTGGTCCGTGGCGGGAGCTGCCCGTCGATGGGGTACCACAACGAGATCACCGGCCAGAAGTCTGGCAACGGCAACGGGTTGTACTGCGGCAGAACCTTGTTGCGGGCGTATAGGATGCCCGTGCCCATCGGGCCGCACTGGTGCTTGGCGCCCGAGCCGCTGAGGAAGTCCACGCCCAGTTCGTGCAGATCGAAGTCGAACTGGCCGGGCAGGTGGGCGCCGTCGACGACACTGATCAGCCCGTGCCGGTGGGCCAGTTCGGCGAGCATCCGGGTGGGCATGGTGGTGCCGACGGTGAAGAGCACCGCGGCCCACTCGATCACCTTGGTGCGCTTGGTGATCGCCGCCTCGAACAGCTCCACGATCTCCTCGGCGGACTGGTCCGGCCCGAGGCGCGGGGTCAGATTGCGGACCACGATCCCCTTGCGGTTGTGCAGCAGGTTCAGCGGCGCCTGCATGGTGTAGCACTCGTGCGTGGTGGTGATGACCTCGTCGCCCTCGTCGAGGTCGAGGCCGTTGAGAATCCTGGCGTTGCCGTCGGTGGCTCCCTGCACGATGGCGATCTCGTCGACGTCACACCCGTACGCACGCGCCAGTACGCTGCGTGGCTCGGTCAGCGTGGTGGCCGGATACGGGTCGTCGGGCCGCTTGGCGAACTCGAAGTCCTCGGCCCGTAGCCGCTCCAGCACCCGGTGCGGCGCGGAACCCAGCGTGCCGACGTTCAGGTGAATCCGGCCTGGCTCCAACGGAAAGAGGTCGCGCACCCGTTGCCAGTTCGATGGGTCGTCAAGCGGTCCGGACGGGATGGTGGTGTAGTCGGGCCGATGCCCGTTCTGGCTGTTCTCGCCTGCGGAGTTCGTCTCGGCTGCGGTGCGCTGTCGAGCCATCGCGACGACCGCTGATTCCACGCTGTCGCCCATCGGCGAGTCCCCGTTCGTGGCCGGTTGCGTACAGGCGGCCACGCTATCAGGTAGCTTTAATTTTAGCTAGCGAGTCGTCAGGGGGTTCGGACGCACCGGAACACCGCCATCCCGGGGCGGTCCCCGGTCCCGCTTTCCGACAGCTCGGCCAGCTGGAAGCCGCAGTAGCGCAGTTCGCGGACGTAGCTGCCCAGTGTGCGGTGCCAGATCACGGAAGTGCGGCCGTTCACATCCGGGGCGAGCCGTTCGCCCTCCTCGAAGTAGCCGCTCACCTGGGCCGTGGCGAGCGGATGGTCGACCGAGAACACCAGGCGTCCACCGGAGACGACGTGGTGGTGCAGGGTCTCCAGCAGCCGGGCCAGGTTGCGCACGCGGTGCAGCGTCATCGCGGCGATGGCCAGGTCGAACACGCCGTCGCCCGCGCCGGACCACCGGCCGAGGTCCTGGACGCGCACCTGCGCGGCGGTGCCGGTGAGCTGTTCGGCCTGGTCCTCGCCGGTGGCCAGGCCGAGGTAACCGCGCGGCTGACCGGCCAGGACGAACCGGGCGAGATCGGGGTCCTGACAGCCGATGTCGAGGACCGATCGGCCGTGAACGTCGCCGAGCAACGCGCGGAACTCGAGCTGGCCCGAACTGGGGGCGGATATGTCCATCATCGTCTCCAGCTAGCCGGAATACTCCTGGAAACTATAGTTTAGTACCTGGGTCGAGTCCGGGAGGTACGTCAGGTGCCGCAGAGAGCCGGGATTCCGGAGTTCGCAGTGGTGTCCGGCGGTGCGGTGCACCGCGCGTTGCACGGCAGGCATCGTGAGGTGATCGACCTGGTCGAAGAGGCCTACCTGTTGCACGGCAGCGGGGTCGCGGTCACGCCGGGGTCGAGCTTCCTGCGGTTTCCCGACCGCCCGGACGCCGGATCATCGCGCTGCCCGCGTCCGTCGGTGGCCCGGGCGGTGCCGACGGCATCAAATGGATCGCCAGCTTCCCGGCCAACGTCGCCGCCGGGATCCCCGGGCCTCAGCGGTGCTGATCCTCAACGATCGCCGCACCGGCTATCCCTACGCCTGCGTGGAAGGCTCGATCATCAGCGCCACCCGTACGGCGGCCTCCGCTGCCGTCGCAGCCCGGGCCCTCACCCGCCATCGCCCGTTGCCACGCAGGCTCGGATTTGTTGGCACAGGCCTGATCGCGCGCTACGTCAACTCGTACCTCGCCGCACTCGGCTGGCAGTTCGACTCAGTCGCAGTGCACGACCTGTCACCTGCCACGGCGGAAAGTTTCGGCTCGCACCTGGCTGAATGCTGGCCCGGCGCTCGCGTCAAGACCTACGACGCGGCCATCGACCTGCTGGACGCGAGCGACCTGGTGGTATTCGCCACCACAGCCTCCGAGCCGCACATCGGCGCGGGGGACTGGCTCGCCCACAATCCGTTGGTGCTGCACTTGTCCTTGCGCGATCTGGACGTCGCCGTGATCGAGGCGTCAGTCAACATCACCGACGACCGCGACCACGTCCTCACCGCGAACACATCCCTGCATCTCGCATCCCGCGCCGGCATCGACCCCGTCGCCGCGACCCTGTTCGACGTCCTCACCGAACAGTTCACCCCACCTGCCGACCAGCCGATCGTGTTCTCCCCGTTCGGCCTCGGCATCCTCGATCTCATCCTGGGCAACCACGTCGTCAACCACGCCAAAGCCGCCTCGGACACCATTGTCATCGACAACTTCTTCCACGACCTCGACCGGCACCACCCGCCTGGAGGCTAGTGTCAGTGCGCGGGAAGAGGCCGGACTGCCGCAGCCGTGGGCACTATTGGCCAGGCACGCCGGGGGCGAACGCCTGCATAGCCTGTGCCGAAGCAGGATCGGACGCGACAGCGAGGACATCGCCACGCAGTTCCGGGCTACTCAGCCGAAGCGTGATCTTGCCGGACTCGGCTGAGATGACACCCAGCTCGGTCCACGGAACCAGCAGGTCGACGTGCGGTCCCCGGAAGAACCTGCCGAGCAGGCTGTAGCTGAGCATTCCCGGTACGAGACCAAGAACGAGACCGGCCGCCATTTCGAACTTCCGGGCGTCCTGGAAGCTCTCGAGGAGGTCCAGCTGGTCGATCAGGGCGATACCGAAGAAGAGTGTCACCAGGCCGATGATGATACTGAGGATGGTGTTGAGCGCCTTTCGTGTCCGTCGTGCTTGAATGCGAAGGCCGTCCGCGTGAAGCTGAAGCGTGCCCGTGCCCAGGATCGGTGTGCCTTTTGACCCGGCGTCTCTCGTGCTGGCCGAGCGGAATCTTACGTTCATGGTTCCGGTCGCTATCCCTTTTGTCCGCTATCCCTTTTGTCCGCTGTATCTGTGTTTCTCGATCTGTGTGCTCGATCGGTGGGCTGAGGCGTTTGCCGGCCATGCGGCCGAATGCGCATGCCATCGCACCGAGTGATTATTCACCCTGGGATTGCAATCTCGTTGCAGTCAGCGGATCGCAGTCGCCACAGGTTCACACGTCGCGGTTTCGTCCGTCCACGTTGGACACTTGTCCGCCGGTGCGTGCGCTGGAGACGAGGAATACGTCCTTTTCGCGTATTTTGTCGAAGCCGGCATTCCAGTCCACTTGCCGGCGAGCTCAGAAAAAGGGACGCGAAAGGTTCCGGCGGGGTTAAACTCATCGGCTCAGGCAAGTGCCTCCGGGAGCGTCGATGGGATATACCGAAGAGCTCGCCGATGTCTACGATCTCCTGTTCTCCAGCAGGGGCAAGGATTACTCAGGGGAAGCGGCCGAGGTCGGCCGGCGGATCCGCGAGCAGTTCCCCGCGGCCGGCTCATTGCTGGACGTGGGCTGTGGCACCGGAAATCACCTGGAGTGCTTCCGCTCGGACTTCGGTCACGTCGCGGGAATCGAGCCGGCGCAGGCGATGCGCGCACAGGCTCAGCGGAAACTCCCCGGCGTACGGATCGACGCGGGGGACATGCGCGAGTTCCGGCTCGACGACGAGTTCGACGCGGTCACGTGCCTGTTCGGCCCGATCGGGTACATGCGTGACGAGGCGGAGCTGGTCGCCGCGATCTCCCGGATGGCCGAGCACCTGACCGGGGAGGGCGTGCTCGTGCTCGATCCCTGGTGGTTCCCGGAGAACTTCATCGACGGGTACGTCATGGCCGAGGTGGCGCATGAGGGAACCCGTTCCGTCGCAAGGGTGTCGCACTCGATCCGAACCGGGCCGTCGATGTGCATCACGGCCAAGTACCTGGTGGGTACCGCCGGGGGAATCACCGAATTCCACACCGCCGACACGCTCAGCCTCTTCACCCAGGATCAGTACGCCGGCGCTCTCGCCAAGGCGGACCTGAACGCCGAGTACCTGCCTGGTGTGGTGACCGACCGGGGTCTTTTCGTCGGCACCCACAAGTGACTCAGCCTGCGGGCCTTAGACCTGGTCTCAAAACTTAAGGGTGTGTCACTGCGTAACCTGCCGGTCCTGGTCGTCGATCGTGGGATGCGGTTCCGGGCACACCGCGTGGCGGCGGTTACGTGAGTGGCAGGACGCCGGCGTGTGGGACCGGCTGCACCAGCTCGTGCTCTACGAGCTGTCCAACATCGACGAGCTCGACTGGACCAGAGGCTGCATCGACGCGGTGTCGGTGCGGTCGAAAAGGGGGGCGAGCTGACCGGCCGCAGCCCCACTGACCGGGGTAAAGCCGGCTCCAAGTACCACGTTCTGTGCGACGCGAACGGGCTACCGCTGCACATCATGTTGTCGGCGGCAAACACCCACGACAGCATGCTGTTCGAGCCGCTGCTGGACACGAACCCGACCGTGCGCGGCCACCACGGCCGGGCGGGCCGGCCACGATGCCGACCGGACAAGCTGCACGCCGACAAGGGCTACGACTACCGCCGCTGCCGCCGCTACCTGACCCGCCGCGGTATCAAGGTCCGTATCGCCCGGCGCGGGATTGAGGGCAAGTCCCGCCTCGGCCGGGTCCGCTGGGTCGTCGAACGCACCATCTCCTGGCTGCTGCGGTTCAAACGCCTCGGGCTGCGCTACGACCGGACCGAACGCACCACGCTGGCGCTACTCACGCTGGCCTGCACCGTGATCAACGTCCGCCGGCTCATAAAGATCGAGCTCTGAGACCAGGTCTAGCGCATCCATTCACTTGTTTGGGATACGTCGATAGCTCGGTGTCGTTGGGTGGGGGTGACTGGTGAGCTTCTGAGCGCGGAGCAGGTCGTCGGGTCGGCACGGGGCCCCGTCACCACGAGGGAGATCGATCTCCTGGAGGAGGCTGCATCCGCGTTGCTGACGGCACCATCGACGGGGATGAACGAGCACTCTCGTCGGGAAGTGATCAGCCTTCGGTGGGGCCGCCTCTTCAGAGGCGTTCGATGCGGTCGGCCTGCGGGCCCCGGTCGCTCTGGCGCACCGCGTACCGGACCCGGTCACCCTTCTGCAGCGGCTCCGACCCCATGATCACGGACACGTGGGCGAAGAGATCGTCGCCGCCTGTGTCCGGGGTGATGAAGCCGAAGCCGCGGTCGCCGTCGTAGCGCGCGACGACGCCCTCGCCGCCTCGTGCGGGCACGTCCCGTGCCGCCGGCCCTGCGGCCGCGGCAGGTGCCGACCGCTGCGGCGCCGTCTGGGGCTCGGCGCCCCGGACCAGGTGCACGTCGCGGGCCTGCGGGCCCTTCTCTCCACTAGCCACCTCGTAGGCGACGCGGTCGCCCTCCGCGAGCCATGTCAGCCCCTCGGCCAGGGCCCGGGCGTGAACGAAGACGTCCCCGGCGCCGGAGTCGGGGTTGATGAAGCCGAAGCCCTTGCCCTCGTCGTACCAGGCCACCGTGCCGTCGGCACCGTCCGCGGTGCCGGCCGCAGCGGGTGTGCCGGCCCCCGCTCCCAGCGGGATCACGTGCCCGGCCTGCGGGCCGCGTTCGCCTTCGACGATCAGGAAGGCCACCCGCTGCCCCTCGGTGACCACGCCGCCGGTCACGATGGCGGAGCTGTGCACGAAGATGTCGGCGCCGCCGCCGTCCGGCGACGCGAAGCCGTACCCCTTGCCCGGCTCGTACCAGTTAACGGTGCCGAGCAGGCCCACGGCGCTGCCGGTGGCCGCGTCGGCGGTGACGCGAACGCGCAGCGCCTGGGGCCCGCGGTCGTTCTCGCCGACCTCGAACACGACGGCCTGACCCTCGCGCAGCACTTTCGCGCCGCCGTCCCCGACGATCTCGGAGGCGTGCACGAACACGTCCGGCGAGCCGTCCTCGGGCGCGAGGAAGCCGAAACCCCGTTCGGCGTCGAACCAACGGACGGTCCCCTGCGGCATCGAAGGCTCCAGGTCGAGAGGGCGGGCATTGGCCCCCAGTCTCTCTGACAGACCTCGCGGTCCGTCGGGCCGGGCCCACGGGCGGGCGGTGCAGAGCCAGGGGGCGGGCCGTTGGTCCATCTAGCGACACGCCGAGTTTTGAGACCAGGTCTTACCCGCCAGCGGCGAGGGCGGCGCGCCACTCGGCGAAGAGACTGGTCAGCTGCGGGACTGCGTCGATGCTGATCCCGTCCTCGGCCCAATCGGCGTCGGTCAGCCGTCTGATGGCGTTCAGGGCGTCGACGAAGGTCTCGATGGTGAACCCGGCGTCCTTGGCAGCGGCAAGGTGCATCAGCGCGTCTCGTGTGTAGCGGCGCATCAGTGCGTGGACGTCGTAGAAGTCGCGTGGGCGGGCCCGTCCCCACAGCGCGAGCACCTTGTCCGCAGCCAAGTCGTCCGGGTGCAGCACCGGTCCGACGTCGAGCATGACGCGGGGCTGGAGACGGCCTCCGTCGGCGAAGACCTCGACCGTGCACTCGCTTCCGTCGGTGGGATCGACGGCCACGAAGCGGTGGTCAGCGGGAGGCCGGTCGGCGTTGCGAGATTCCAGGCCGCGCTTGCGGAGGGCTACACGCAGGGCGGCGCTGACGTGGCGTGCTTCTGCGTCGTCGATCTCGGTGAACAGGTCGACGTCCTGGGTCGCTCGGTCGACGAAGCCGTGGGCGATCATCGCTCCGCCGCCGGCGAGGGCAATGGTGTGCGCTTCGGGCAGAGCGGCCGCGATGCGAACGATCAGATCTTGCAGGGGATCGAGCGGCACGGTTCAGGCAGCCGCGCGCGAATCGTCGATCAGAGGACGCCAGGCGGACCGAACCCGGTGCGGCAGGTACATGCGGTCCCAGACTTCGACGAGCCCAGGCCCGTCGATCAGCCGAATGATGTCGTCAAGGTTGCCTTCGACGAGGACGATCTCGTAAAGGTCCCGGCGGCGGTCGAGGTCGGTGACATCCCATCGGACGTCCCGAGGGTGGGGTCCGGACCAGAACAGGGTCGCGGGCAGGCTGGTGAGCCCGGTTGTGGGACCGTGCAACTCGGTGAGGGCCCGCGGCACCTGCACGTCCCGGATCCATCCGGGGCGCGCTGCGGGTGGCTGCGTGTCGGTCACGTGTTCATGGTGCCGTACCGGGTGGTCACAGGGCGAGTTGCCGCGGCCCGGAGCCGTGTCGCCCGTGCTGCGCCGTGGAGCCATTCGTGGTGCGAACTGCCGTCGAACAGGGTGGATCGAGGCTGGTGGAGAGTGCGAGTCGACGTCTGTTGTCGCAGGTAGAGGCCAGGTGCGGCGCTGCCCACCCCTCTTAAAACCGAGCGGTCGCAGGTTCGAACCCTGCCGCGCCCACGTTCTGACCTGCGAAAACGTCGGAGCGGTTTCTGTGGATGTTCACGCCGTTTGACTCCATGTACCGGCGTTTCGCACCACGCGAAGATCAGATGACACCCACCCTGAGAGCCGAGTGGCTGATGAGGCCGTGGTGAACGTGGGTCGACACTGACCACCTTGCCAGGACTTCTGAAAAAGTTCAGACTGGGTGGCGTGGCGACCGAGGTGCAGTGGAGCGAGTTGCAGCGCGACCCCAAGGGTGTCGCCGCGCTGGCCGATCAGGGCGACGTGCGGGTGCGGCGCCGGGACGGCGTTCCGTTGCTGCTCGTCCGGGAAGACTCCGCTATGTCCGCGGCCGATGGGGCATTGAGCGCGGCACGGGCGCTGCGTAACGCCCTCGCGCACCTGCCTGGTGAGGCGGCGGCGGAGGTGCTGGTCGAGGAGTTTCCGTGGGCGGACCTGCTTCCTGTCGCGGACCGGCTGCAGTTCGTCTCGGACTTCGTCCGCGCGGTGGGCGCTTCGGCTGAGTTGGGTCGGTGGTCGGTGCTGGCGCAGATCCTGGTGGAGTGGAAGGCGACCGCGGCCGTGCACGCTGATCCCGCGCTCGTGGCCGAGCTGTCTCGACCGCTGGAGGACGATCTCGGTCCGGTGCCGGCGCCGGCGGAGTCCTGAGCGGTGCCTGCGAAGCGCGGTGATCGGGTCGCGCCGCCGGCTCGCCCGGACGGATGGGAGGCGCGGTTCGCGACCTCGGAGGCGGCAAAGGGGTGGGAGGAGCTGTGCCGGGTGGCGCAGGCGAACACCTGGGAGGCGTGGGTCGTGCTGACCGAGCGGCCGACGCAACCGGAGATCCCGTCGCGGCAGCACCGACTGCGAGGGCAGCTCGCCGAGCGCCATATCGGCGGACGGACGTTGCCGCAGTGGCAGTACGAGGTCACCGCGGGCGGTCGGATCTGGTACTGCCCTGATGCGGAGCGGCGGGTCGTGTGGGTAGTCGCGGCGAGTCCGTCGCACCCGAAGGCTACGGAGTAGAAGATCGAACTGCTCGGCTGCGGCGTGAAGCCATTCGTGGTGCGAGATCGCGCCGAGCGCAACGTTCTGCCGGACTTGCAACGGGACGTGACTACTAGAGCTCGATGTCGCCGACTGCGGCGTCCAGCTGCACCGCCTCGTCGAGCTGCCAGGGTGCGGCGACCGCTGGCGAGCAGGTCGTCCCATGAGACAGCTGTGGAGATGCACGCTCGTGCGTCGCGGGCGACGTCGAGCGAGGCAGTGGCGACCTTCTGGAGGACCGGCCAATTGAGGTGGCGGAATGCCTTGGCGTGCCGACTGATCCGGTTCAGCCACGCTCGTACGCGTGCACCCCGATGATCGTCCCGTCCGGCTTCGCCTCGAGGTAGCCGGATTGGCCGGTGTCGTTGTTGGTCGCGTAGATCGCGACTTCCGGTCCCGTGCCGGTGTCCCGGACGAGCAGGTAGTGCGTCGTCGGATTCTCGACCTTCAGGCTCTTCCCGGCGCCCACGAGCAGCCCGAGGATCTTGTCGGCGTCGATCGCTGCGAGGTCCACGAGCGGGTCGTCGGGGTCGCGGTGCCCCGCGCTGTTGGGGCCGTCGAACCCGCCCTTGGAGTGGTAGCTCTGCGCGCGGGTCGGAGCACCCGCCACCGGCACGTCGATCGACGCGTAGTCCGGGTAGACGGTGAGGTCCGCGACGAGCGTGGTGCCGAGCTGCGTTCGGACGCCGTCGATGAGTTGGCGCAGGCCTGCCGGGGTGTGCAGGGCACTCCACCCGCCGCGACCGGCGTGCCGTCCGGGCCGACCGGGGACGGCGGCTGCGCGGTCAGGCGCCCGATCCCGAACCCGGCGCCGAGCAGCACCAGCGTGGCAACGGCGGCCACGATGCGGCCCTGAGGTGGGCTGGCCGCTGGGGAGCGCGCTCCCGCAGGTCCGGCAGCGGCTTCTCGAGCTGCAGGTCATCGACGAACTCCCGCAGCTCGCCGAGGGTCTTCGCCGGAGTGGCGGCGGCGGTGCGGGAGCGGTGCTCCTCGGCGTCGAGCTGGCCGTCGGCGTAGGCCGCGTCGAGCAGCCCGCACACCTCGCTGCGGTCGAGATCGCGCGCCCTCGTCCGGACGGCACCGGCGGATCGTAGCCAGTCGGTCATCGCGTCGCGTCTGGGGAGCGCTGAGCCGCCGCTCATCGAGGAAGGTTGGGCCTGACCTCGATGAGCGGCATCCTCGCCGGCAGCTCCTATCGTTCGCCGCCGGCCTGCCTCACTTCAGGTGTCGCGCGAAGAACCTGGCTGCGTCCTCTCCCGCGAACGGCGGGACGCCGGTGTGGCCGCCCATGTTGGCCTGCAGCGTCTTCTCCTTGGAGCTGAAGGCGTCGAACAGGTCCAGGGCCATCTGCCGGTCGTTCCCCTCGTCGTCCCACTGCAGCAGGACGTGCAGCGGGATGGTGACCTGCCGGGCCTCCTCGAGGATGGTCCGGGGCACGAAGCTGCCGGCGAACAGGCCGGCGGCCACGATGCGCGGTTCGACCACCGCGAGCCGGACGCCGATGGAGATCACTCCACCCGAGTACGCGACGGGGCCGCCGATCTCGGGCAGCGCGAGCAGCGCGTCCATGGTGGCCTGCCACTCCGGGACCCCCTGGTCGACGAGCGGGAGGATGAGGGCGTCGATGACCTCCTCGCTGACCGGCTCGCCGGCCTCCAGCGCCCGGCGCAGGTCGGCGCGGGCCTGGTCGGCGACCGCGGAGCGGGGCCGGCTACCGCTCCAGGGGAGCTCGATGGTGGCCGCGGCGTAGCCCTCCGCTGCGGAGTGCCGGGCGCGGGCCACCAGGCGGGGGTACATCTTCTGCACTCCGCCGGGGTGGCCGAGCAGGATCAGCGGGGCCGGGGTGGGTGCGGATGCGGGCGTCCACAGGATGCCGGGGATCTCGCCGAGGGTGAACCCGCGTTCGACGACGCCGTCGTCGAAGCGCTGTTCGGAGGTGAATCGCATGGTCGTGCCTTCCGGGAATGCGCGTGATCGGCGCTCCCGGACGACCTATCGCCCGACCGTGACCCCGGAGAGGAGCACCCATGTCGATACAGCGTTCACGGGTACCACCTCCTCGGTCTGTCGCACGGCTCGCGCGGAAGGTAGCGGTGGTCACCGTGGTCCGCCAACGGGTTTTCCGGTCATGAGCGCGTCGACGGTCTCGCGCAGCCGGGCGCGGAGCCACTGCGAGGCCGGGTCGTCGTTGACGCGGCGATGCCAGCGCAGCTCGACGTCGGCAGTGGGCAGGGCGAAGGGCACCTCGTGGAGGCGGAGGGGGACTCCGCGTTCCGCCAGGTGAGCGGCCGTCACGTGCGGCACGAGGCAGATGACGTCGTGCTCGAGGGCCATCAGCGCGCCCACGGCGTAGGACGGGACGACGGCCGCGACGTGGCGGGAACGCCCGATCGCCTCCAGGGCGTCATCGAGCGGACCTCTGGCGAAGCCGCGTCGTGAGGCGGAGACGTGGGGGTGGCGGCACAGGTCGTCGACGGTGAGGCGCGCGGCTCGGCCCAGCTCCGAGTCGGCGGAGACGACGGCGACGAAGTGATCGGTGAACAGCGTCGACGTGTGGATGTCGGGTGGTGGGGGGTCCGCGACGCCGATGTCGATGTCGAGGGAGCCGTCGCGCAGCGGATCCGGCTCCTCGGAGTCCTGCCCGACGAACCGCAGGCGGACACCGGGCGCCTCGCCGGCGATCCGGCGGGTGAGCCGAGGGGCGAGCACGGGGGTGAGGGCGTCGTCGAGGCGGATGGAGAAGGTGCGCCGCCAGGCGGACGGGTCGGTGGCCGCGGGATCGGCCCGCAAGCTGTCCGCGGCGTCGAGCAGCGCTTTGACCTTGCTGGCGGAGCGCTGGGCGAAAGGGGTGGGTACCAGGCCGCGCCCCGCCCGCACCAGGAGGGGATCGCTCATCGCGCGCCGCAGCCGGCTCAGTGCCCGGCTCGTCGCGGGGGCGGACAGGTGCAGGCGCACGGCGGCCTCGGCGACGCTGCCGGTGTCCATCAGCGCGTCGAACACGCGCAGCAGGTTGAGATCCAGTTCCTCCGCCATGGCCTCCCCATTCGTGCGCTCAACGCAAGTATTGCGTATCAACAATGCACTGGAGATCATGCCATCGCCAGTCCAATACTGATCATCAGGAGTTGCCCAGGACAGGAGTCCAGTGATGCCCAGAATCGTGCGCCCGACCGCCTACGGCAGCCCCGACGTGCTCGCCGTGATCGACGTGCCGACGCCGAGCGCGGCCGCCGACGGCGTGGTCGTCGAGGTCCGCGCCGCCGGGGTCAACCCGATCGACTGGAAGCTCTACAGCGGTGCCTTCCACGCCGTGGACGACAGCCACAAGGACGCGGCCGGGATCGCCGCGTCGATGCCCTCGATCGGTCTGGAGTGCGCGGGCGTCGTCACCGAGGTCGGTACGGACGTGACCGATGTGCAGGTCGGGGACGAGGTCATCGTGTACCCCGTGACGGCCGCCTACGCCGACTACGTCACGGCCCCGGCCACCTCGATCTTCGGCAAGCCCGCGGGGATCGGATGGGCCCAGGCCGCATCGATGATGCTGACCGGCACCACCGCCGTTCACGCGCTGCACGCCGCCGGCGTAGGTGCCGGCGACACGCTCCTCGTCCACGGCGGCGCCGGTGGCGTCGGACTGATGGCCGTGCAGCTGGCCGTCGCATCCGGCGCGACGGTGATCGCCACGGCCGCGGGGCGCAACCACGCACTGCTGCGCGAGCTCGGCGCCGTCCCGGTCGTCTACGGTCCCGGGCTCGCCGACCGCGTGCGCGCCGCCGCGCCGCAGGGCGTCACAGCCGCAGTCGACTTCGCCGGGACCGACGAGGCGCTCGACGTCTCGCTGGAGCTGGTGGCCGACCGCACCCGGATCGCCTCCATCGCCGGATCGCCACGGCGCGCCGCGGCGGGCATCAAGGTGCTCGGCTACGGGCCGGGCCAGGACGCGGGCACCGAGGTCCGCAGTGCCGCCCGTGGTGGGCTCGTCGAGCGCGCCGGGTCCGGCGCGCTGCAGGTCATCGTCGATTCGACGTTCCCGCTCGCCGAGGCCGCGAAGGCCCACGAGGTCGGCATCTCCGGACACGCGCCGGGCAAGCTCGTGCTGATCCCCTGAGCCGGGTCTGTCACCCGTCCGCCAGCGGTGCACCGCTAACCCTCGACCGCCTGTGAGCGACATCACGCGGCGTGGGGATGAGCGGGAGGCTCATGACATGACGCAGACATTCAGCGGTGCGGCGATCGAGGCGTTGCGGGAGGCGATGGGCGGCCCCGTCTACACGGCCGACGATCGCGGGTACGACGAAGCGCGGACGGTGTGGAACGCCGGTATCGATCGGCGCCCTGGAGTGATCGCCCGCTGCGACTCGACGGCCGACGTGGTGGCGGCGGTCGCGTTCGCCCGCGAGCGATCCCTCGACGTGGCGGTGCGCGGAGGAGCGCACAACCCGGCGGGCACCGCCGTGTGCGACGACGGCCTGATGATCGATCTGAGCCGGCTCAACCAGGTCACGGTCGATGCAGAGGCCCGCCGGGCGCGGGTCGGTGGCGGCGCCTTGCTGAGCGACCTGGACACGGCCACCCAGGCGCACGGGCTGGCGGTGCCCGCCGGGGTGGTCGGCCACACCGGCGTGGGTGGGCTCACCCTGGGCGGCGGCATGGGCTGGCTGAGCCGCAAGTTCGGGTTGACCATCGACAGCCTCGTCTCCGCCGAGGTGGTCACGGCCGACGGGCAGGTGCGGCGGGCGTCCGCGGACGAGCACCCGGACCTGTTCTGGGCGATCCGCGGCGGTGGCGGGAACTTCGGGGTCGTCACGGAGTTCGAGTTCCGCCTCCACGAGGTGGATCCCATGGTGCAGTTCGGGCTGTTCTTCTGGGGGCTCGATCAGGGCCCGGAGGTCATGCGGTTTGCCCGCGAGCTCATCCCGGCGATGTCGCGCGACGTCAACGCCATCTTCGGGGCGTTGAACGCTCCACCCGAACCCTTCGTCCCCGACGAGTACAAGCTGACGCCCGGATTCGCGCTGATCGTCGTCGGATTCGGGGCCGACACCGAGCACGAGGACGCCGTCACCCGGATCCGGGCCGCGGTCCCACCGCTGTTCGACCTGGTCACGCCCATGCCGTACGTGGCGCTGCAGACGATGCTCGACGAGGGCAATGCGTGGGGCTTCCACTCCTACGAGAAGGGCACCTACGTCGAGGATCTGTCGGACGGCGTGATCGAGGTGATCGCCGAGCACGTCGGGCGCAAGAACTCGCCGATGTCGCTGATGCTGCTCTACCGGCTGGATGGGGCCTACTGCGACGTCGCGAACGAGGACACCGCGTTCGGTGGCGATCGTTCGCCGCGCTACGAGGCGTTCATCGTCGCCATGGCACCGGATCCGGAGCTTCTCGCCGCCGACCGCGAGTGGGTGCGCGGCCTGTGGGATGCCCTCCGGCCGCACGCCATCGGTGCTGGTGGCGGATACGTCAACGGCACCGTGGAGTTCGGGGAGGACCGGCTCCGCGGCATCTACGGTCCGGCGAAGTACGACCGGCTCGCGCAGATCAAGGGCGTCTACGACCCCGCCAACCTGTTCCATCTCAACGGCAACATCAAGCCGCTGTGACCGATTGATCGAAGGAAAGGTGCTGGTCATGTCCTACACGATTCGATGCGCCGACAGCGGGAGCGACTGTCCGGCCGAGTTCGCGACCGAGACCAGAGAGGAACTGGACCGCCACGTCGAGATGCACGTTCAGACAGCGCACCCCGACATGGTTCTCGACGAGAGCACGAAGGCCGCGGTCGACAGCCTGGTCCACCAGCGCTGATCACCCTGCGAGGGCGTGGCCGTCGTGCTCGGCGCGACGGCCCGCCTGCGTGGGACGCGCATGAAATGCCCCTGCAAGTCGAGACCCGGAGCCTGTGACGATGCGCAGTGATCTGTTCGGCGTGAACCACGCCGAGACGCCCGCGGCCCAGCCGGGGATGGTTCTCCAGAACTCCAAGATGCTCAAGGTCGCGCTCAACGGGGAGGTCGTCGCCCGCCAGGGTGCGATGGTCGCCTACCAGGGGCAGATGTCGTTCGAGGCGCTCGGCTCCGGTGGTGTCGGGCGGTTCGTCCAGCAGGCGTTGACCGGCGAGGGCATTCCCCTGATGAAGGTGACGGGTCGCGGCGACCTGTTCCTCGCCGACACCGCCTCCGACGTCTTCGTCATCGACCTGGACGGCAGCGACGGCGGGCTCACCATCAACGGCGCCAACGTGCTGGCCTTCGAACCCGGCCTGAGGTGGGACATCCGGCGGGTGCAAGGAGCCGGCATGCTCTCCAGCGCCGGCCTGTTCAACTGCGTCTTCACCGGGGCGGGCCGGATTGCGATCACCTGCAAGGGCGCGCCGGTGGTGCTCTCGGTGGACCAGCCGACCTACGCGGATCCGCAGGCTGCGGTCTGCTGGTCGGCGGGGCTCTCCACGGGGTTCCACCGCGCCGACCAGATCGGGTTGGGCACGCTGCTGGGCCGCAGCACGGGGGAGGGCTACACGATGACCTTCAGCGGCCAGGGGTTCGTCGTCGTGCAGCCGTCGGAGGAGCCGCCCGGGAGCCTCGTCGCCGGCACCGGGAGCGGCCAGCAGACCGGCAGCCCCGGAGGCGTCGGCGGGATCATCGGCGGGTTCCTGGGCGGGCGCTGAACGCGGGATCAGCCTGGGCGGCCCTTCGCCTGCCTACATCAGGAGGGGCGCGAAGGCGATCGCGACGGCGAGCGCGACCGAGAGAACCTGGACGAAGGTGAAAGGCCGCTCCCGCGCCGGACCCGGAAGTGCAGATCGAGATCCATGGCGGCAC
The DNA here is from genome assembly GCA_963727745.1 of uncultured Actinomycetota bacterium. GTDB lineage: Bacteria > Actinomycetota > Actinomycetes > Mycobacteriales > Pseudonocardiaceae > Pseudonocardia. Next base: position 563,528 of record CAVSHL010000004.1, on the reverse strand, counting down.
TCGCCCCCAACCGAATCCCCTCCGCGCAGATCGTTCGAGCTGACCGGCGCGACTGCGCCGGCCGGACGCCGGACGGGGGATGTCGATGGAAGCGGCGACGGCCGTGATGTTCGGGCCCTACCGGCTCGAGACGCGGATCGCGAGCGGCCCCGCGGCGACGGTGTGGCGGGCTCGGGACACCGGCCACGGCGACCGGACCGTCGCGGTGAAGGTGTTCGCGCCGCACCTCTCGCACGACCCGCGGTTCGTGGCCGCCTTCCGCAGCGACGCAGCACGGTTCGACGCGTTGCGCGAGCCGCACATCGTGCCGATCCACAGCTACGGCCAGATCAACGGGCACCTCTACCTCGACATGCGCCTCGTCGAGGGTCCCACCTTCGCCGACGTGGTGCGGCTCGGGCCGCTCGACGAGTACCGCTCCCGGACGCTCGTCGAGCAGATTGACGCGGCCACCACATCGATGGTGCGCGGCGGACTGGCACACCGGGTCATCGATCCCAGCGACGTGGTCCTCACCGGCTCGCCCGAGAACGGGGAGTTCGTGCAGCTCGTGGGGTTGGGCATCGGTCGCCCGCCCGTCGGGTCGCTGAGCACGGCCCGCTCGATGACTCCGTGGCTGGCGGCCATCGACGTCCGGCGGGCGAAGGCGCCGCGCCGCCGGCGTCGGTGGTTCGCCGCAGCCGCGATCGCCGTGCTGCTCGCCGCGGCCGCGACGCTGGTGGTCGTGGTGCCGCAGATCCGCGCACCGAGCGATCCCGCGCCCACTGCCGAGGCCGGCAGCCCGCCGGCCGCGCAGCCGGCCGAGCCCATCGCCACGTACACCGACACGAGCGGCGACCGGCCGCACGCGCTCGCCGACGCCGAGCTCGACGGCAGGGCGGTGCTCGTCCTCGCTGCGGCGGACGGATCGCTGCGCATCTGGGACCCGCTCACCGGAGCGTCGGTGCGACCGCCGATCCCCGGCACGCACACCGCGGTCGACACCACGACCATCGACGGCCGGCCGGTCGTCGTCGCGATCAACAACGGTGCGGTCGCCCTCTACGAGCTCGCGACCGGTGCCCCGATCCCGCTCGCCACCCCCGTTCCCGCCGCCGGTGAGTACCTCGTCAGGACGGAGATCGACGGCGCCCCGGCCGTCGTCGTGTCCCAGGACGGCGGCCTGCGCCTGGTCCGGCTGCCCAGCGGGGCACCCGCCGGGCCGGTGCTGACCGAGCCGACCGACCCACCCACCACGTCGTTCGTGTTCGCCGTCGTCCCGGTCGACGGCCGTCCGGCACTCGTCTCGTTCGACAGCAGCCACCGCGTGCACGCCCGCGACCTCGGTACCGGCGCCGCCATCGGCGTCGCAACGCCCCCGCAACCGGGCACGACGTTGGCCCTCACCACCGCGATCCGCGACGGGCGGCCCGTCGCCGTCACGGGCAGCGCCGACAACACGGTCCGGGTCTGGGACCTGCACACCGGCCAGCAGGTCGGTCAGCCGCTCACCGGCAACACCCACACCGTCTCGCTCGTGGGCACCTTCGAGGTCGGCACCCGCACCGTCGTGGTGTCGTCGACGGCGCTCCTCGCGCCGGCGGGGACATCGGAGCTCCGGTTCTGGGACCTCGCTACGGGTGCGCCGGTGGGCGTCCCGCTGGTCGAGCACCGCGCGAGCATCCTCTGGCAGTCGCTCACCGCGGGCGGGCGCAGCCTGCTCGTCGCGCGGGACCGGGACAGGCCCGCCTTCACCGTGTGGGACGCCGCGAACCTCGCCGGGCTGGGGGAGCGGTGATCGGGACCGCGTTCGGGCCGTACCGCATCGTGTCGCTGCTGGGCCGCGGCGGCATGGGCGAGGTGTACCGCGCCGTCGACACGAGCCACGGCGGCCGGCTGGTCGCGCTCAAGGTGCTCGTCCCGGCCGTCTCGGCCGACCCGCACTACGCCGCCCGCTTCCGCCGGGAGGCCGAGGCGGCGGCTCGTGTCCACGAACCGCACATCGTCGCGGTCCACCGGTACGGCGTGATCGACGGTCGGCTGTTCCTGGACATGCAGCTCGTCGAGGGCCGCGGGCTCGACGACGTCGTGGCCGCGGACGGAGGTTTCGATCCGGATCGCGCGATCGCGATCGTGGCGCAGGTCGCGTCCGCGCTCGATGCCGTGCACGCGGCCGGGCTCGTCCACCGCGACATCAAGCCCGCGAACCTCATGCTCAGCGGGTCGGGGACCGCGTCGGAGTTCGCCTACCTGCTCGACTTCGGCATCGCCACCGCCGTCGAACCGGGCAGCCGCACCGCCGTCACGCGGACCGGGACGATCGTCGGAACCCTCGCCTACATGGCGCCCGAGCGGTTCCACGCGCAGGCCGCCGGGCCGGCCGCCGACGTCTACTCGTTGGCCTGCGTGCTGTTCGAGCTGCTCACGGGCCGGCGCCCGTACCCGGAGCCGGGCGTCGAGGCGCAGCTCGCCGGACACCTGCACCAGCCCCCGCCGCTGCCGAGCACCGTGCGCACCGGCCTGCCGCCCGGGTTCGACGACGTCGTGGCCTGGGGGATGGCGAAGGACCCGCGGGCCCGACCGGCCGCGGCCGGCGAGCTCGTCGCGGCCGCGCGGGCCGTGCTGAACACGGGCCGCTCATCCGTGGCGAGCCGGCACCGGGCGAGCGCCGTGTACACCGCGCCGGCCGTGGCAGCGCCGCCACCGCAGCCGCCGGCACGCGTGCGCCGGCCCTGGCTGTGGCGCGTCGGCGCCGGGGTCTCCGCGGCCGTGGTCGCAGCCGTGCTGACCACGACGCTCGTCCCGCAGACGGAGGCGCCGGCCGCTCCGGCGAGCGCCGCCACACCACCGGCGGCCGCGGTGACCCTCACCGAGCGCACCCTCGTCGGTCGCGGCGGCGACGCCATCGAGGCCCCGACGGTCGCGGCGATCGGCGACCGGCACGTCCTGGTCATCACGGACGTCGCGGCTCCGGTCGTGGTCGTCGACCTGGCCACGGGACAGCCGGTCGGGAAGCCGATCGACGGCAGGTTGATCTCGTCGGCCACCGCTATGACGCTCGACGGGCGCGCTGTGGTGGTGACCGGGGGAGCCGACGGCGTGATCCGGCTGTGGGACCTGGAGACCGGCGCGGCGCTGCCCACCGCCATGGCGGGCCACGCCGGCCTGGTCGCCGCGGTCGCCACCGCCGAGGTGGACGGCCGGACCGTCGTGGTCTCCAGCGGCACGGACAACACCCTCCGCCGCTGGGACCTGCGGACCGGCGCTCAGATCGGCGAGCCCGCGCCGATGCCCGGCACGTACGCCGCGCAGTTCACGGTGGCCGCCGTGGCCGGTCGGCCCGTCGTACTGGCCGTCGTCGCCCGGAAGATCCACGTCTGGGACCTGGCGTCCGGCGCTCCGGTCGGCTCGCCGATCCCGCACGGCACGCTGGTCGCCCGCACGGTCGATCTTCCCGGCCGGGGTACAGCGGTGCTCACCGAGGTCGACCGCGAGATGGCGCTGCACGACCTGTCCACCGGCGTGGCGACGCCGCTGCGGAGCGAGCGGCTCGGGCTCGTCCTGCCCGTGGTGGTGGGCGGCCGCACGCTGCTCGCCGACGCCCACACCACCCGGATCCAGCTCGTCGACCTCGCCACCGGCGCACCGATCGGTGCGCCGATGACCGGCCACGAGGGCGCCGTCTCGTCGATGACGGCGGTCGAGCAGGACGGATCGACGTTCCTGGTCTCCATCAGTTCCACCGACCGGTCGGTCCGGATCTGGGACCTCACGAAGAGAGCACGCGGATGACGATGTCTGCACCCTCGACGTCCACCTTCGGCCCCTACGAGCTCACCGGCCTGCTGGGCCGCGGCGGCATGGGTGAGGTCCACCGGGCGGTCGACAACAGCAGCCACCGCCGGGTCGTCGCGCTCAAGGTGCTGGCCCCGCACCTCTCCATCGATCCCGCCTACCGCGCGCGGTTCCGCCGCGAGTGCGAGATCGCCGCGAACCTGCACGACCCGCACATCGTGCCCATCCACCGCTACGGCGAGATCCACGGTCGGCTGTTCCTCGAGATGCAGCTCGTGGACGGCCCCGACCTCGCCACGGTGATGGCCGCGTGTGGGGCGCTTCCACCGGCTCGGGCGGTCGCGATCGTGGAGCAGGTCGCTGCATCGCTCGACGCCGCACATCGCGCCGGCCTCGTCCACCGCGACGTCAAGCCATCCAACGTGTTGCTCGCCGCCCCCATGGCCGGCCGGCCGGACTTCGCGATGCTGGCCGACTTCGGCATCGCGGCCGGCGCCGGCGCCGACTCGGGGACGGCCGGCACCGTCGAGTACACCGCTCCCGAGCTCCTGCGCAGGCAGCCGTCCGATCACCGGGTCGACGTCTACGCGCTCGCCTGCGTGCTCTTCGAGCTGGTCACCGGCACCCGCACCTTCCCGGGCGCCGAGTTCGCCGCCCAGGTGTACGGCCACCTCCACCGGCCCCCGCCACGACCCTCCGCCGTGGCGCTGCACCTGCCGGTCGGCTTCGACGCCGTCATCGCCCGCGGGCTCGCGAAGGATCCGGCGCACCGCCATCCGAGCGCGGGGATGCTTGCGGCGCAGGCCCGGGCCGCGCTCGCCGTCACATCGGTGCCGGACGCCGGACGGGCCGTCTCCCGGCGTCGGCTGCTGCTCGGGGCGGTCGGGGCGGCGGTCCTCGGCGGAGGCGCCGCGACCGCCGCGGTGCTGGCGACCCGCAGCGGGCCGCGGCCGAGCCCGGTCGCCGCGGCGCCGGCTCCACAGTCCCCGGCGCCGTCTGCGGCGTTCGCCGGACCGACCGTGCTCCCCGAGCGCGCGCTCGGGATCCGCAGCACCGAGATGTTCCCGTTCCTGCCCGGGAAGTCGGGAGAGACGCCGGTGGCGGCGATCGTCGACATGAACCACGAGATCCACGTCCGCGACCTCGTGTCCGACACCGACATCGGCAGCCCACTGAAGTACTCGGTGCTGGCGTACACGTGCCTCGCCGACATCGACGGCAGCACGGCCGTGGTGCGGAGCACGGGCAAGGGGACCATCGAGACCACCGACCTGCGCACCGGCCTGGCCGTCGGCACGCCGATCGACGCCCACCAGGGCGCGTACGTGGAGGGGATCGTGTCCGGCACGCTCGAGGGCCGCCCGATCGCCGCCACGGTCGCCGCGGACCGCACCCTGCGCCGGTGGGACCTCACCACCCGCACCCAGATCGGCACCCCGATCCCGTTGCAGGGCGAGGGCAGCCGGGCCGGGCTGGGGCTGATCACCATCGGCGGCCGGCTGACGGTGCACATCCACGTCGGCAGCACCGTGTTCCTGTACGAGTTCGTGAGCGGCACCCTCGTGCCGCACGCGGACCACATCGGCCACGACATCATCGAGATCGACGGCGTCGCGGTCGTGGTCGATCCCTACGGCACCGACGTCCGGGTCCGTGACATGGTCACGGGTGCCGAGCGGACCATCATCAAGGGTGGGTCGGGCAGGGTCGTCGACTTCGCGCTCACCACGATCGACCGGCGTCCCGTCGTGGCGATGAGCTGGGCGGACAACACGATCGCGATCCGCGACCTCGCCACCGGTTCGCCGCTCGGCCGGCCGCTGGCGGGCCACGAGGCGACCATCACGTCGCTCGGGGTGACGGACCTGCGTGGCACCCCGATCCTCCTGTCCGCGGCGGAGGACAACAGCATCCGCGTGTGGGACCTCGCCGCACGAGCGGCCGGTTGAGGATCAGCCGGGGACCGTCACGGCCGCAGGTCCGTGATCGACAGGACGTGCGTGACCTGCCCGGTCGCGACGCGCACCGCCGCGACGCCCGGCAGCTCCGCCGCGCGCGGCCCGTCCCGGTGCAGGACGGCGAGCACCGCGGCGCGGTCGAGCTCGGGACCTGTGCGGTGGTGTGCCCCGAGCACCGCGCGGTACGGCGGCAGCGGCGGATCGGCGGCGACGCGACGCGCGGCGCGCCGCAGCGCCCCCGGCAGGTCCCGCTCGCCGGGCGAGCCGAAGGGTTCCCAGGTGGTGCGGTCGAGGGCCTCGGCAGCGTCGAGATCGACGCCGGTGTCGTGGAGCTGGTAGGCGAGCACCGGATCGGTGGTGCTCCGGTCGAGGGTGAGGTCGGCGACGCGCGCCAGCTCGCCCAGGAATGCGTTGAGGCGCGGTCCGTTGCAGGCGGCGAGCTCGCGGTTGTCGGCGAGATCGTCGGGACGGGCGCCGTCCTCGTAGCGGGCCGAGCACCACGGCAGCCAGATGTCGGACGGCGAGGTGACCCGTACTTGCACGGCGCCAGCCGTCTCGTCGTGGGTGTAGACGGTCAGTGGGGGAGCGTGCGCGATTCGCGCCGCCGGCAGCTCGCCCAGATCCGCGGCGAGGTGCTCGACCACCGATCCGTCGGGTCCGAACGCGGCGACGACCGAGGCCGTGCGCAGGTCGAGCAGGAACGGTCCGCGCGGACCCAGCCGGTGCGCCAGACCTGCCGTGAACTGCGGGAACGGTCCGTCACCGGCCCGGTCGTAGTGCAGTCGGTCCGCTGCCTGCACGACGAAGGCGCCGGTGCGTTCACCCGCCTCCACGACCGGCTGCCACCAGCCCGTCCCCTCCGCGACGGCGTCCCAGGCGAGCAGCGGATCGCTCTCCACCGTCCACCGGTTGACCGTCGAACTCATCCCGATCCACCCCAACCGTTCCGGTCCCGTACGGGTCGATGGTGGCATGACGCGTCGCACGCGCAGGTCGGGACCGTGGGGTCTGCTCGGGGTGTTGCTGGTGTCGCTCGCGGCGCTCACCACGCTGGCGGTGACGAACCCGGAACGCTCCGGCCTGACCGTGGCGCGGGCGGCGGGCGAGCTGGCCTCGGCCCCGGCGGTGCGGATGCGCGGCGCCGTCGTCGAGCCCGACGGCCGCGCGATCGACGTCGACCTGACCGTCACCGCGGACGGGCATGCGCGCGGTGCGCTGACGGGCCCGTCCGACGCCCGCGCCGAGATCGTCTCGAACGGCGAGCAGACCCTGCTCAAGGGCAACACGGCGTGGTGGATGGGATCGCCGCACCCGGGGGCGGCCACCGAGCTGGCCGACCGCTGGGTGCGCGACGTGCCGGCGACGGCAGCCGTGCGGGTCGCGGTCTCGCAGCTCACGCCCCGGCACCTCGCGGCAGCGCTGCGCACTCCCGACCGCACGAGCTGGTCCGCCGGTGGCACGCGGGAGGTCGGCGGTGTCGTCGGCACCGAGCATCGGGTCGGTGCCGACCGCATGGCGGTACTGGGTACGGGTGCGGACCTGCGGCCGCGCGTCCTCGCCGTGGACGTGCCCGTCGCCGATCTGCGGTCGATCACCCTCCAGGGCTTCGATGCCGCGGCCAAGCCCGAGGAAGGCCACGAGCACGTCCGGTTCGTGCTCGACGAGCCCGACGCCGCGGCCCGCGAGGACCTCGAGGACTACGTCGTGGGCGTGCTCAAGCTCGACATCCGCACGTACGGCGAGATCACCGGGACCTGGCGCGATGCGATCCGCAAGGACGGCGCGTACGGGCCGGTCGTCGCCGACGTCGTCCAGCGGCTCACGGCGGCCGGTCGTCCCGACGGCCAGAAGCTGACCGAAGTCGAAGCCGTCGACCTGGTGGAGCGGTGCGTCGCGGCCCGGGTGTTCGCGGCGCTGCACACCGTGGCGACCAACCTCGACCGCGTCGCGAACCTGCGCAACCTGGCGGAGTTCCGCAAGCAGATCAACATCAAGGGCTCGTCCAACCGTGGCAACGAGCGGCACTTCGAGGAGTTCGCCCGGCTCGTGCGCGACCCGAACCTGCTGGTCGACATCGAGGGCGTGGCCGGTGACCTGCTGATCACCGATCGAGGCGCGGGAGCGCAGGAGGCCCGGGAGGCGAAGATCGTCGTGCAGCCCGCGGCGAAGAACGTCCTCGATGCCGTCAAGAGCGCCACCGGCCAGCTCAACGGGTTGAACGGGCGGGGCGGGCAGACGGCGACGCCCACGGTCATCCCGGTCGGGGCGAAGCGGGTGGTGCAGCTCGAAGCCACGGAGACCACGTTCGGCAACCTCTTCGACGCCACACGCTCCGAGGCGCTCACGGTGTTGCGCGGGATCCCCGAGCTCCATGAGGTGCTGTTCGATGCCGCGGGTGCACCGCGGGCGGACGAGATCGTCATCAACTTCCGGGCGCGGGCCGACGGCGCGGTCCGCCAACACCGGATCGACGTGGCCACGGAGCTCCGCGTCGATCCCGGCACCGGTGGGACAGGCCCGTCCAGCGGGCCACTCTTCGGCCCACCCGGGTCCAGGGCCTCGGAAGGCGGTCTCGCCGACCACGTGGACCCGACCGCGAAGCAGGCGGCTCCCACGGCGCACACCGCCGACGACGGCGGCATCGACCTGACCACGGTGGAGCTGCGCTACCTCGCCGAGCCCGTGCCCGGCAAGGGACTGCGCTACGCGTTCACCGGGCCCGTCATCGGCACACCCGACGCCGAGGCACGCCTCGCGTCGGACTCCTTCTTCGTCTGGCTGTCGCTGGACCCGTCGACGTTCTGGGTCAACCTGAACCCCGACGAGCCCGACCGCGTCATCGACGCCGGCCTCGGGCGCACCGACGCCGGCCAGGTCCTGCTCGAGGCCGACCTGCAGATGAAGCGCACGGTGGGCAAGCTGACCCATCCCGACGCCCCGATCGGATCGAAGTACTGGAGTGCGCTGCAGCCCGGACCGGGTGGTGTGCTGTGCTCGTTCTTCCGCATGTGGGCGCGGCCGAAGCCCGCGAGCGTCTTCGAGGACAACGGCGCGCTCTACATCCTCGACGCACCGCTCGACGTCGCGATGGAGACGATGTACACCTCGGTGACGCCGCCGGCCTGCCGCACCCAGCCGCAGGAGACCACCGCGCACAACGAGCAGGTGCTGCGCACCACGGTCCTCCCCGAGCTGATCAAGGCCGTGAACACGGCGCCGGAGTACGCGAAGCTGCGACAGGTGTACCTGAGCCGGGTCGCGGCGGAGTGGTACCGGCAGCGGTCCACGCAGCAGGCGACGACCTACCGCGCGATGGTCGACGCCGCCGACGTCAGCCCGTGGGCCTCCCGCACGTCGTGGACCTCGCGCGAGGTCTACGACCAGTACCTCAAGTCCGTGAAGGACGGTGAGTACCAGGCCGTCAAGAACCGCGACACCCCCGACGGGCCGATGGCGTACGGGATGACCTACGGCGGCGTCGACTTCCAGGAGATCCCGCTCGAGCGGCTCGGCCCCGAGGCGTTCCGCGCGAACCATCCCGATCTGGCGGCGACCGTCGACCAGGCGCTGGACGGCCCGGTGACCGACGGCAAGGGACGGCGCTGGTTGGGGGCCCGGACGCCGGCGCCGGGGGAGCCGCCGGCGGCGCCGTCCTGGCCGGTGCCCGCCGCGGCGGCTGCGGTCTCGGCGGTGGTGCTCGCCGTCGGCCTGGGTGCGGTCCGACGGCGTCGGCGGGCCCGCGAGTAGGAGGTGCACCCGAGGCTGCGGAGTGTGCGTCCTCGGCTCAGCCGCGGGGGGCGCCGAACCGGAACTCGGCGCGGTGGGAGATCAGCAACCGGGCCGCGGTGCCCAGCCGCGACCGGCTGCGCTCGATGGTGCGGAACATCTCCGCGGTGCGCAGCGCCGGGGTCACGACCCAGCGGGCCGTGCAGCCGTGCTCGCCGGCGTTCCACATCCGGTGCGCAGTGCGGGGTGGCACGTCGAGCGTCTCGCCGGCCTGCAGCACGCGGGGCGCGGCGTCGCCGAGCCCGACGGTGAGCTCGCCGGTCAGCACCTCGAAGTGCTCCTGCTGGAGCGGATGCCAGTGCATCGGCGGCGGTCCGCCGCCGGTCGTCCACGTCGCCTCGATCTCCAGGCGTTCCGGTGTGGACGCCGTGATGACGAGGGTCTGGGCCGGGCTCAGCCGGATCGGTGCACCGTTCACGACACCTCCACGTCGACGTGCAGAAACGACTCCGGCCACCGTCTCCCGGGGGAGAGGTGGCCGGTGAAGTGGCGACGCTACCGTGTCAGCGGCTCTTGATGACGACCGCTTCCGGGTACTCGCGTCCGTTGTAGTAACCGCAGTGCGGGCACGCGATGTGGCCGGGCTTCTTCTCCTTGCACCGGCTGCACGAGGCGTAGTCGGGAAGCGTCAGCTTCATGTTCTTGGAGCGTCGGTGCCGCGTGCGCGACCTCGACGTCTTCCCCTTCGGGGTCAGGCCACCAGTCAAGGCGAGTCCTCCATCTCAGCAATCTTGTCCATGTGGCCCATACCGCTACGTCAAGCGATTCCAGCCGGACACGCACTGGGCGCGCGGCCGCCAACTTTACAGCATCACGATCTGCGGCTTGCCGGAGCCTGGGGCCCCTGCAAGTGCTCGTGCATCCACGCGATCCGCTCCGCGGCGTCGACGTCGTAGACCGGGCTCCCGCCCCACGGTACGGCGGTCGCCACGACGGTCTCACCGAGGGTGTCGATCCGGCTGAACGCCGGGGCGGCGACCCCGCGCAGCCGTCCGGCCGGCGGGAACGCGTCGACCTGGTGGGCCAGCGCCGGCGCCACCCAGACCGGGATGCCGGCGAGCACGCCCGCACCGGCGTGGTGCGCGTGCCCGCACACGATCATGCGCACGTCCGACCCGTCGACAGCGGCCGCGAGGCGGTCGGCGCCGCGCAGGCGCAGCAGGTCCACCGACGGGACGGGGGAGCGCAGCGGCGGATGGTGCAGCACCACGATCGTGCCGGCCGGGGCCGGCTGCGCGAGCTCGCCCGCGAGCCGCCCCAGCTCCGCATCGGTGAGCTCGCCGTGGTGGTGGCCGGGCACCGTGCTGTCCAGCGCGACGATCCGCAGCCCGCCGATCCACGTCGTGAACGGGGTCGCGCCCATGCCGGCGCGCAGCGCAGCGGGGTCGTCGTGGTTGCCCGGCACCGCGACGACGGGGATGCCCAGCCGTGCCGCGACCGGATCCACGGCCGCCCGGAGCACGGCGTACGCGCCCGGCTCGCCGTCCGCGGCGAGGTCGCCGGGCAGCACGAGCGCGTCGGGCGGATCGGCGGCGGAGACCACCGCGAGCGCTGCGCGCAGCGTGGCGGCCGATGCCGGGTCGGCGGTGATGTGCGGATCGGACAGGACGGCCAGGCAGGTCATGGTCCGAGCACACCAGCGCGCGGGCGTTCGACGGGTGGCGCGGGACCATCCACCGGGCAGGACCCACGCCCTGACCTGCGTCGATCGACGATCGGATGCGGCGATCGGGAAGTCCGATCGCCATCTGCGGTTCGCGGGCCGGACACCTGGGCGTGCTGGACTGCCGAGGATGGAGCTCCGCCACCTCGACACGTTCCTCGCCGTCGCGGACACGCGGCACTTCGGGCGCGCAGCGGCGCGGCTGGGATGCGCGCAGTCGACGGTGTCGGCGCAGCTGCGGCGGCTCGAGACCGAGCTCGGGGTGCGGCTGGTGGACCGCACGTCGCACACCGTCGCGCTCACCGCAGCCGGGGCGGCGTTCCGGCCGGAGGCCCGCCGCCTCCTGGAGCAGCTGGCGCGAGCCACGGCCGTCGCGCGGGCGGCGGGGGCCGGGACCGTGACGATCGGGTTCAACCTGGCCGCCGGCCGGCTGGTGCTGCCTGCGGTGCTCAGGCGGTTCACTGCCGAGCACCCGGGCGTGCGCACCCGGTTGTGGGAGCGGCGCAGCGGGCCGCAGGTGGCCGCCCTGCTGGCCGCTGACCTGGACGTGGGGTTCGGCTACGGGCGGGCGCGCGATCCGCGGCTGGCTTCGCTGCATCTGCTGACCGTGCCGATCGTCGCCGTGGTGGGCGCGCAGCACCCGTGGGCCGGACGGGCGGCCGTGCCGATGCGGGAGCTGGCCAGCGAGGGGTGCCTGCTGTTCCACCGCGCGCAGAGCCCGGCCCTGCACGACGCGATCGTCGGCGCCGCGGCCCGCGCCGGCGTCGATCTGGACGTGCGCGAGCGCGTGGACGACCCGCTCGGCACCGGAGTGCTGGTCGGGGCCCGTCCGGTGGTCGCGTTCGCCTCCGCGGCGCGGGCCGCGCAACCCCCACCGGGGCTGGCGGCGGTGCCGCTGACGGGCCCGGCACCGCAGGTGGCGGTGCACGCGACGTGGCGCGCGACCGAGCAGGATCCGCTGGTGCTGGCACTCATCGACGCGGTGGTGGCGGCGGGCCCGTTCGCAGCCGGTCCACCGGGGCAGATGGCGTAGCGGTCGCGCGTCGGCCGCGGACTTGTCATCCTGTGCCCGTGGCAGAGCCGACGGACTACTACGCGATCAGCTTCAGCGCCGATCCCGTCCAGTTGGTCTTCTTCCGGCACGGGCTGGATCGCTGGCTCTCCGGCTTGCGCTGGCCGGAGTCGGAACGCGTCGATGCCGTGCTCGCGATCGCCGAGGCGTGCGGCAACGCCGTGGAGCACGCGTACCCCGTCGGCGAGCCCGGCGACGTCGAGGTGACGGGACGCGTGGTGCTCGGTCGCGCCGACCGGCACCTCGTGGTCGTCGTCCGCGACCGCGGACGCTGGCGGCACGACGGCGGCGACGGCTACGGGCTCACCACGGTGCGCGCGTGCATGGAGCGGGTACGGATCCGCCACGACGAGCACGGCACCGTCGTCAAGATGACCAGCCGGTCCGTCCCGCTGGTCGCCGCGACCGCGCCGTTGCCGCGGCAGAGCTCCGACGGCGAGACCCCCGACCCCGTGATCGAGTCGGCGCCCCGGCTGCGCAGCGTCTGACCCGACCCGGGGTCGACGTGACCTCGGGTGGGCGAATCCAGCGTGTCGTCGCCGCAGATCCGGCACATCCGTGATCGGATCGGCCGCGGCGGCGATCGGGGGCGCGGATGCAGGCACGGCGGTTCGGGCTGCGTGCGTTCCTGGTCGCCGGAGCGTTGGTGCTGACGTGCGCGGTGCCGGCCTCCGCCGCGCCGCCCGCAGCCCGCGAACAGGTCCTGGATCGACTGGCGCCGGCCGAGGCCGTCGGACCGGGGGTTGCCCACCGCGAGTTCACGACCACCGACGCTGCGGGCAAGGTCGTCGGCGACGTCGTCCAGGTCGACCTGCGCGCGCCCGGCGTCAAGATCGACCTGCTCAGCGCCGGGAAGGTCGCCTCGACGGCGCCCATCACGGCGATGGCCGACGCGGCGGGTGCGATCGCCGGCATCAACGGCGACTTCTTCGACATCTCGGCCACCGGCGCGGCCACCGGGCCGGCCGTGCGCAACGGGCGGCCCGTCAAGGCTGCGGTGCCGCAGGGTCGCCGCGCCGCGCCCGCCGTGCCCGGTGCCGAGATGGACTACGTGTACGCGATCGGCACCGACGGGAGCGGGCGCATCGACCGGCTGCCGCTGTCCGGCGAGGTCAGCGGCCCGCACGGCACCCTGGCGATCGTCGCCTACAACCAGCACGCGGTGCCCGTCGGCGGGGTGGCGCTGTTCACCTCCGAATGGGGTCGCGACCGCGCCCAGACGCTGTGCGGCACCGACACCGATCCCAAGGCCGGCTGCGCCGCCGACCGCTGGGAGATCATCGTCAAGAACAAGAAGGTCACCGAGGTCGGCAGCACCGGCAGCCGCGCACTGGCCGCCGACGAGATCGCCCTCGACGGCCGCGAGCAGGGGGCCAAGGCGCTGCGTGCCTACAAGGTCGGCGAACCCGTCGACATCGAGTACGAGCTGACCCCGGCGTCGGGGGTCAAGCCGTTCGCGGCCGTGGGCGGGCAGCCGATCCTCGTGAACGGGAAGCCCACCGAACGGCTCGACGACCGCATCCGCGCCCCGCGCAGCGCCGTCGGCAACACCAAGGACGGCAAGACGGTCATGCTCGTCACGGTCGACGGGCGGCAGACCGACAGCATCGGCGCCACCCTGTCGGAGCTGTCGGCGCTGCTCGCAGAACTCGGTCTCGACGACGCCGTCAACCTCGACGGTGGTGGCTCGTCGACGCTGGTCTACCGGGACAAGGGTGCGGCGAAGACCGCGATCGTCAGCGATCCGTCGGGGACGTCGGCGCGGCGGGTGCCGGACGGGCTCGGGGTGTTCGTCTCATGATCGGGTCGAGATCACTGTTTCGGCCCTTCGAAGGGCGCTGAGGGTGATCTCGACGCGATCTTCATCCGGGTCGGCGATGTCGCCGGCGGGGTCGTCGGGAAACCCTCCGCTCCCGGCGTGAGCGAGCCCAGGATTCTGGGGCCGCGGGCGCCCGTGCAGGACGGGACCGTGCCGGGTAGGCCGTGCACGGTCAGGAAGCCGAGCACGGCGAACGCGTAGGCCTCCTTGGCGTCGACCGGCAGGCCCAGACCGTCGGTGGTGTGCAGGAGCGCCGGGGTGAGCGCTGCTTTCAGCGCCGCCATCACCGCGGGGTTGCGGGTGCCGCCGCCGGCGGCGAACACCTCGCCGATCCCGTACGGGGCGAGGGCGTCGGCGACGGTGCGGGCGGTGAGGGCGACCAGGGTCGCGAGGAGGTCCGGGGTGTCGATCTCGCCGAGTCCGGCGCACGCCTGCTGCAGGTAGGGCAGGTGGAAGTGTTCCCGACCGGTGGTGCGCGGCGGCGGCAGTGCGTAGTACGGATCGGCCAGCAGCCGGTCCAGCAACTGCTCGTGCACCCAGCCCCGCATGGCGAGGGCCCCGTCGACGTCGTGGGTGGCGCCGGTGCGCGCAGCCATGGCGGCGTCGAGCAGCACGTTGGCCGGGCCGGTGTCGAAGGCCACCGGATCGCGGCCCGGGGCCACGACGGTGACGTTGGCGATGCCGCCGAGGTTCAGCGCGGCCGCCGGGACCGGTCGGGCGGCGAGCAGCAGCACGTCGACGGCGCTCACCAGCGGGGCGCCCTGCCCGCCGGCGGCGATGTCGCGGGGGCGCAGGTCGGCCACGACGGGCAGCCCGGTGCGCTCGGCGATCCAGGCCGGTTGCCCGAGCTGCAGGGTGCCCTTGACCACCGCACCGTCCACCCAGTGGTGCACCGTCTGCCCGTGCGAGACGACGAGGTCGGCGCGGCCGCCACACAGCTCGTCCACGGCGCGGGCGGCGACCTCGGCGAACGCCTGCCCCGCCGCGGTGTCGAGGCGGCACACCGTCTCCGCGGTGGTGGTCGCGGGCGGCAGCACGGCGTCGACCAGCTCGCGGTACCCGGCCGGCAGCGGCGCGGTGAAGGCGCCCAGCGGCTCCACCACCAGCAGGTCTCCGTCGATCCGCAGGTCGGCGGCCGCGGCGTCGATCCCGTCGGCCGAGGTGCCCGACATCAGCCCGATCACCCGCATCCCCGGCGCATCCACACGGCGACGCTACCGGGACGTAAGGCATCATCGGGCCGATGATCGTACGACTCACCGCGGCCGGCGCCGTCGTCCTCGACGCGGACGACTGCACCGCGTTGCACCTGGAGACCGAGCTCCAGGGCGGCAAGCTGCGGGCCGCGCTCGCGACCACCGACACCGGTGCCGCCGACCCCGGCGGCGAGCACGTGTGGCTCGACCTGGCGGTGCTGCGCTCGCGGGCGAAGCTCGTCGCCACGGCCGAGGACTGGGCGCAGCGGTGGACGGAGATGGTCGGCTACGCGCAGCAGGAGGGCTGGCTCAGCGCGGACCGTCGCTCGGTGCGGGTGCACGTCGAGGCGCTGGCCTGAGCTCCTGGCGCGCTGCCCACTCGCGGTCGAGCACCGCCATCACCACCAGCGACGACCAGCTCCCGTCCGGTTCGGGCACGGCCTCGCGCAGCACACCCTCCTCGACGAACCCGACGCTCGTGTAGAGCGTGCGGGCCAGCGCGTTGGCCGGCTTCACGTCCAGCCAGACGCGGTGCGTGCCCGGGCGGGCGAACGCGTGATCGACCGCGGCGACGAGTGCCGCCCGCCCCGCGCCGGTGCCGCGAGCCTGCGGCCACACGACGATCCGGCGCAGCTCCGCCACGCCGCCGACGGTCACCAGCACGACGAATCCGATCGCCGTGCCGGCGCGCTCGACGACGAGGTGTTCCGCCGCGGGATCGGTCAGGTGCCGCTCGTGCCAGGCCGCCGACACCTCACACAGCCACGGGCGGGTGGCCGGCTCGTTCTCCGCGGCCAGCGCGGCGGCGACGTCGGACGCGGTGCTCAGACGCAGGCTGACCGTCATGCGGCCATTCTCGTGGGAGCCGCGGATCACCAGTACTGCGGATACCAGTCCAGGGGATCACCAGTCCAGGGGATCACCAGTCCAGGGGATCACCAGTCCAGGGGCAGCTGCTCCGGGCCGCGCACGAGCGCCCCGCGCCGCCACGGCACCTCGTCGGCGGGGATCGCCAGCCGCAGATCGGGGAACTCGCGCAGCAGCGCGCCGATCGCCTCCTGCAGCTCCATGCGGGCCAGCTGGGCGCCGAGGCAGTGGTGCGGGCCGTAGCCGAACGCGACGGTGGGGCCGGTCGGGCGGTCCAGCACCAGCTCCTCCGGCCGGTCGAACACCTCCGGATCGCGGTTGGCGGCGTGCACCACCGCGATGACGGCGTCGCCTGCGCGGACCCGTACCCCGGACAGCTCGAGGTCCTCGGTCGCGATCCGCGGGAACCCGGCCGAGGCGCCGAGCGGCGTGTAGCGCAGCAGCTCCTCGATCCCGCGGGTGATCGCCTCCTTGGCGGCGGGACCGTCGCCGCGCAGCGGCGCACCGCGGTCAGGCCGGGTGAGCAGCAGGAACATGATGTTCCCGATCATGTTCATGGTGGTCTCGTGGCCGGCGATGAGGATGCCGACGCCGAGCCCGATGAGCTCGTCGGTCGTGAGGCGGTCACCGTCATCGTGCGCGGTGACGAGCGCGCTGAGCAGGTCCTCCCGCGGCTCGGCCCGGCGCTGCGCCACCAGCTCGGCCATGTAGGCGACCATCTCCGTGCGGGCCGTCTCCCGCTGCTCCGGTGTGCGTGAGCTGGTGGAGAGGGCGGCGTCGGCACCGGCGCGGAAGATCGCCCGGTCGGCGACGGGCACGCCCAGCAGCTCGCAGATGATCGTCACCGGCAGCGGCATCGACACGTGCTCGACGAGATCGGCACCGGGTCCGGCGGCCCGCATGCCGGCGAGCATCTCGGCGGTGAGCTCGGTCGCGCGCGGGCGCAGCTGCTCCACGCGGCGCGCGGTGAAGGCCGTGGCCACCAGCCGGCGCAGCCGGGTGTGGTCGGGCGGATCCATGTTGAGGATCGAGGCGGCGTTGTCGTCGATCTCCGGGCGCACGCGGGGCACGTCGGCGCCGACCGCGACGGCGCGGCTGAACCGCGGATCGGCCAGCACGGTGCGCACGTCAGCGAAGGTGGTGGCGAGCCACGCCTCGCCGCCGTGGGGGAGCACCACGCGGCTGAGGGGCTCGGTGGCGCGCAGCTCCCGGAGGATCGGTTCGAGTTCGAGGGCGTGTGGCTCGCCGAAGGGGTAGGAGCGAACGGTGCCGGCTGCGGTCATGTGACGTCCCCCATCACGAGTAAGCAGTTGCTTACATCGACAGTAGGAGCGGGCGCAGCAGGTGTCAAACGAGGTGCCGACCTTGTCCGGAAGGTCGCGTTCCGCAGGCGGATCAGCCGTGCAGCAGGGCGTCGGCTGCCCGCCGCAGGTGCGGCAACGACGTCTCCGTGCTCAGCTGCGCGTTCGTGCTCGGGATGGAGCGCATCAAGGTGATGCCCAGCAGCCACGCCATGAACAGATGCGCCCGCGCCTCGGCGTCGGCCCGGTCGGCCGTGTCGACGAGATCGGCCAGCGCCGCGGTGAAGACCTGCTCCAGCTCGACGCGCAACTGGTCCCCGACGCGCGTGCTGCCGGTGCCGCGCAGCACCGCCAGGAACACCTCCGGCGCCTCGGCAGGTTGCAGCACCGCGGCCAGAATCCGGTCCAGCAGCTCGCCCGGCGGGCCGCTGGTCAGCACGTCCAGCGCCCGCCCGCGCACGGCCTCGGCGAACAGCCCTTCCTTGTTGCCGAAGTAGCGGAACAGCAGCGCCTGGTTCACCCCGGCCCGATCCGCGACCGCGCGGACGGTCGTGGCGTCGTAACCGTCCTGCGCGAACAGGGCCCTGGCCGCGTCGAGGAGGGCCCTGCGCGTCGCATCGGCGTCGCGGGGCCTCGTGGACGCGGTCATGCGTCCGTGCGGGATCGGGGGCTCATCCGGTGCATCAGATCACCTGCGCGCGTGCGCGGGGAACCGGGAGCGGAGCGCTGACGATGCTGCGTGATCAAGCGTGCGGACGGGGCCGGCGCTCGGCGGCACACCGTCAGCGGACGTACTGGCCGTGCTGACGTGCGGGAGGTGACTACTCCGGGCAGCCCTGCGTGAGCCGGTCGATCTCCGAGTCGAAGTCGATCCCGGCCGCCTCGTCACCGACAGCGACGACGTCGAGGCTCGCGTCGATGAAGTGCCGCAGCAGGTCGCGGTCGACCTCGAGCACCGCGCGCCCGTCGCTGGAGCGGATCTCGATCTCGACGATGTCGTAGCCCTGGACTTCCTGCGGGCTCATCCGGATGTCGCCGATCCCGGCCTGGCCCTCCAGTGCCTCGATCACGAGCTCGCGGGCGAGCAGCCACTCGACCCAGCGGTCGTGCCTGGTACGGACGGCGAGCGTGACCGCGAACGGATCATCGGCGCGGTACGTCCAGCGTGTCACGACCGGAGCCGGCTGCCCGTGCAGCACGGTGAACATGTCCTGCTGGACCGTGTCGGTCTTCATGATCGGCGCCCCCTTGTGGCGATCCGGTCCCGCCGCTGGTGCGACGGTCTCACCGAGGCAATCGCCGCGGAGGACCGGAACGCTGCACGTCTTCGACTACTTCACCCGAATCAGTGACCGATTCGGTGTGCTGGAACACATCGTTACGTAGCTGCCCCGTTCGGGTGATGATCACCCGTCAGCGGCTGGTCCGTTCCCCGGCACTCGGTATCCCCCGCGCGCCGCAGCCCGTTGCTGCGTCCGACGGCGCCCCGCCCTCGCCGTCCGGGAGTGGGGCACGGGTTGCACCGTATGCGGCGAACGTGCAGGTAGGGGACGTTCGTCATCGGCGTGTCGGCCCGTCTCACCCGTCCGATCGGAGGTGCGCCGCATCGGGTGATCAGCATTAGGGTGCAAACAGCAGAGCGGCTATCAGGCGAGGTGCGTGAGATGACCAACCAGTCGGCGGAAGCGTTCTATGCGACGCGGCAATTCCTCCTCGACCACCGCGAGGACTACGACACCGCCGTCCGCGACTTCCGCTGGCCCGAGATCGGCGAGTTCAACTGGGCGATCGACCACTTCGACGCCGTCGCGGCCGATGCCGAGCGGGGCTCCGCGCGGGCACTGTGGATCGTCGAGAGCGACGGCAGCGAGGCGCACTGGACCTTTCGCGAGCTGTCGGAGCGCTCCAACCAGGTCGCGAACTGGTTGCGCGGGCACGGGGTGGCGCGCGGCGACCGGATCATCCTCATGCTCGGCAACCAGGTGGAGCTGTGGGAGACCATCCTCGCGGCGATGAAGCTGGGCGCCGTCGTCATCCCGGCCACCACCCTGCTCACCGCCGCCGACCTGCGCGACCGCACTCGACCGGGGCAACGCCAAGCACGTGGTGGTCACGGGTGCGGACGCCGGCAAGTTCGACGACGTCGACGGCGACTACACGCGCATCGCCGTGCGGGACGCGCCGGCGGGCTGGCTCGACTACGCCGACTCCGCCGCAGCCGAGGCCGCGTTCACCCCCGACGGCGCCACGAACGGCTCCGACACGCTGCTGCTGTACTTCACCTCCGGCACCACGGCCAAGCCGAAGCTCGTCGAGCACACCCACGCGTCCTACCCGGTGGGGCACCTGTCCACCATGTACTGGATCGGGCTCGAGCCCGGCGACGTGCACCTCAACATCTCCTCCCCGGGCTGGGCGAAGCACGCGTGGAGCAACGTGTTCGCGCCGTGGATCGCCGAGGCGTGCGTGCTGGTCATGAACTACGCGAAGTTCGACGCGCAGTCCGTGCTGTCGGTGCTCGACCGCTGCGGGGTCACCAGCTTCTGCGCGCCGCCGACGGTGTGGCGGATGCTCATCCAGGCCGACCTGTCCGGGCTCGCGACGCCGCCGACGAAGGTCGTCGGCGCCGGGGAACCCCTCAACCCCGAGGTGATCGAGCGGGTCGAGAAGGCGTGGGGCCGGCGCATTCGCGACGGGTTCGGCCAGACCGAGTCCACCGTGCAGATCGGCAACCCGCCCGGGCAGACCGTGAAGCCCGGCTCGATGGGCCGGCCGATCCCCGGCTACCCGATCGTGCTGGTCGACGCGACGACGGGGGAGAAGGGCGTCGAGGAGGGCGAGATCTGCATCGATCTCGGGGACCGGCCGCTCGGGCTGATGGTCGGCTACTACGGCGACGACGAGCGCAATGCCGAGGCGTTCGCCGGTGGCGTCTACCACACCGGTGACGTCGGCTCCCGCGACGCGGACGGCTACATCACCTACGTCGGCCGCGCCGACGACGTGTTCAAGGCCAGCGACTACCGGATCAGCCCGTTCGAGCTGGAGAGCGTGCTCATCGAGCACCCGGCCGTCGCGGAGGCGGCGATCGTGCCGTCCCCCGACCCCGTCCGGCTGGCCGTGCCGAAGGCGTACGTGGTGCTCGCGGCCGGCTACGAGCCGACCGAGGAGACCGCCCGCGACATCCTCGCGTTCGCCCGCGAGAACCTCGCCCCGTACAAGCGGATCCGGCGCCTGGAGTTCGCCGAGCTGCCCAAGACGATCTCGGGCAAGATCCGCCGGGTCGAGCTGCGGGGACGGGAGAACGAGCTCCACGGCGCCGGCTCGGATGCGGTCACGGGCGAGTACACCCTTTAGAGCGTCCGGCAATTGAGGGTTCGTGCGGCTTGCGGTGTCCAGGTGGCCTCTCGCAAGGCGCCGCCCGCAGCTCAGACTGGGCGTCTTCGCAAGGGCGGCAACGCCGCGAGGGGCCGCCTGGGCGCCGCAAGCTCGGACCCTCAATTGCCGGGCGCTCTCAGTCACCCGTTCGATCATGGATGCCGGCGCGCGGCGGCGACCGCGGGCACGTACCGTCGGCACCAGGATCGGCACGGGGTACAAGGGGACAGGGTGAGCGCTGACGGGGCGGACAACGAGCCGTCGTCGATGGCCGTGGAGATGGCGGCCATGCCCGTCGTGTGGCGGCGCCTGCTCGTCGCGCACGTCCCCGACCGGTTGGGGCGCTGTTCGGCGTGCCGCACCTCCAGCGGCTCCGGCGAGCGCTGGCCGTGCTCGCTGCGGCGGATCGCCGAGGAAGCCGAGCGGATCTACGGGCTGGAGCTCGGGCGCGCCGTCGGCGAGTAGTGGCCCGGCCAGTCCCGGTTGCGGATCCGGCGGATCTCGCGGACCTCGCCGATCGTCGACCACTCGTCACGGCCCAGCCGGGCCAGCGGCCGCAACGCGCCGATGCGCGGCAGACCGCCCTCGGTGACTTCGCCGTCGAACGTCGAGGCGTCGATCGCGGCGTGCAGCACCCGGCCGATCACCACCGTGGAATCGCCGAGTTCCAGCGCCTGGTGCAGCCGGCACTCCAGCGCGACCGGTGACTCCGCCACGCGCGGCGGTGCCACCGTCGCGCTGGGTTCGGGGGTCAACCCGACGGCGGCGAACTCGTCGACGTCGGGCGGGAAGTCGGTGCCGGTCGCGTTGACCTGCTCGAACAGCTGCTCCGGGGCCAGGCACACCACGAACTCGCCGGTCGCGCGCACGTTGCGCAGGGAGTCCTTCTTCCCGACGCTGGTGAACTGCACCATCGGCGGATCGACGCACGACACCGTGAAGAACGAGTGCGGGGCCAGGTTCACCACACCCTCCGCGGAGATCGACGAGACCCAGGCGATCGGGCGCGGCACCACCGTGGACGTGAGGATCCGGTAGAACCGCCCGTGGCCGAGCTCGTCGGGGTCGATGTCGGTGCGCACGCACCGATCATGCAGGTCGGGCCGCCGGACCGCTCGTGAAGGACGTCGCTGGTGGCACGTGGTCTTCTTCACTCGTGGAGGAGGCCGCGGACCGCGAGCCCTCCCCTGCAGCCGCCCCAACCTCAAGTCCTTGTGAAGAAGCTCGACTTCGCGATGTGACTGGCATCACACTGCGTTGGTCGGTGACACTCACCGGACGGAGGAGTCGAAATGGGCATCATGATCTTGGCGATCATCGCAGCCGTGGCCGCATGCGGCGCATTCGTCTTCTTCAGGCTCACCCGCGACAGCCGGCAGCATCCTGGCCACGTCCGGGGGGTCCGCGGGTACGACGCCGCGCAGTCCGGCGCGCTGTGGGGCAGCGGCGCGGGTTGGGGCATCGACGGCGAAGCCGGTGGAGGCGGCAGCTGGGGCGGCATCGACGGCGGCGGCGGCGACGGAGGCGGGTCGGGCTGAGGCTCGTCGGGCCGCTCGGTGCGACCGCGACCGAACACGCAGTGGACTTCGCGAGATTGCCGGCATGAAGACGTCGGCGAACTTCTGGCGACGGCTCCGCTGCCGGCCGACATCTCCCACAGCTGGGTCCTGGCCAGCACCGAAGACGGCAACCGCTGGGTGAGGTGTTCCGCGTGTGGAAAGGACGGGCCCGTGCCAGCCAATCCCGCGGGCATGGCCGGCTGGTTCTAGCTCCACGTCGGGCTCAGCCACTTCTGCCGCCGGGCCCGATGCAGCACGCATGACATAGCGTCACGACCGTGCGGGCACGATCGGTGGGGTTGCTGCTGGGCTGGGCCGCCGACGTCGCGTTCGGCGATCCGCGGCGGCTCCATCCCGTGGCGGGCTTCGGGACGGTCGCCGCGGCGCTGGAGCGCCGCTCGTACGCCGATTCGTGCGCGGCCGGCGCGGTGCACGTCGCAGTGCTGGTCGGGGGAGCGGTCGGGCTCGGCGTGCTCGCGGAACGGGCGCGGCACCCCGTCGCCCGGACGGTGCTGACCGCCGCCGCCACCTGGACCGTGCTGGGCGGTTCCTCCCTGGCCGGGCACGGCGCGGCGCTGGCCGCGGAGCTCGACGCCGACGACGCCGCGGCAGCCAGGGCACGCATCCCGTCGCTGTGCGGGCGCGATCCCGAGCTGCTCGACGTGGCCGGCATGGCAAGGGCGGGCACCGAGTCGATGGCCGAGAACACCTCCGACGCGGTGGTGGCGCCGCTGATGTGGGGCGCCATGGCGGGGATCCCGGGGCTGCTCGGCTACCGCGCCGTCAACACGCTCGACGCGATGATCGGCTACCGCAACGCTCGATACACGAGGTTCGGCTGGGCCGCCGCTCGAGTGGACGACGTGGCGAACTGGGTCCCGGCGCGGGTCACGGTGGCGCTGGTGGCGGTGGCGGCCCCGGTGGTGATGTCAGCAAAGCCACTTTCAGGACCGAATCCGTCCCGAAAGTGGCTTTGCTGTCAACCCGGGACGGCTGCCCTGCGGGCTGCGCGCCGCGACGGGCACCTCCACCCCAGCCCCAACGCCGGGCCCGTGGAGGCGGCGTGGGCGGGGGCGCTGGGCGTCGCACTGGGCGGTCGGACCGTCTACCGGCACGGCGTCGAGGAACGCCCCCGACTCGGCGACGGACCCGCCCCCGACGCCGCCGACCTGCGCCGGGCAGCCCGGCTCTCGCGCGCGGTGGCCGGGCTCGCGGCGCTGCTCGCTAGTGCGGTCGGTCGCTGATCTCGTCGTCGCCGGCCAGGGCTGCGCGCAGCTCGCTGCGGGTGCGCGTCTTCCCGCTGCGCTGCAGCAGCTCCAGCCGCACGAACCAGACCAGCGCGAAGATCGCGATCGCGCCGAACGTGAGCCACTGCAGCGCGTAGGAGAAGTTGGTGAACGGCGCGCTGCCCGCGGCACTCGGCACGACCGGCACCGGCTGCAGCACTCCTGGCTGCCCGGCCTCCAGCGTCAGGTACCCCGGTTCCAGCGCGGTGCCGGCGGCGGCGGCGACGGACCGGGAGTCGGCGGCCCACACCTGCCGCTTCCCGTCCAGCACCACTCCCGGACGGGCCTGCGGATCGATCTCGTCGACGCGCAGCCGGGCCACCAGCGAGACCGGACCGGTGGGCGCCGGGGCGACCTCCGGCACGGCGGCTCCGCTGCCGGCGGCCACGTAGCCGCGGTCGATCAGCAGCTGCCGGCCGTCGTCGGTCCGCAGCGGGGTGAGCACCTCGAAGGCGGGCGCACCGTCGACGACGCGCAGCCGCACCAGCGTCTCGCCCTGCGGCTGGTACGCGCCCGTGACCAGCACCTGCCGCCACTCGATGTCCGCGGAGACACCGGCACCGGCCGGTGACAGCTCCGCGAGCGGGACGGGCTCGGTGGCATCGGCGGCGTCGATGGCCTGCTGCTGGGCGTCGCGTTGGGCCTCGCGCCCGAACTGCCACGGCGCGAGGAAGGTGTAGCAGGCCACGGCGAATCCGATGACGGCGACGACGAGCGCCACCCAGCCGGGACGCAGCAGGAATCGCACGTGCCTACGGTAGGCCCGTGCAGGGAGCGCTTCTCGTCGCGGGTACGACGTCGGACGCGGGCAAGAGCGCGTTGGTGGCGGGGATCTGCCGCGTGCTGCACCGGCGAGGGATCGCGGTGGCGCCGTTCAAGGCGCAGAACATGTCGAACAACTCCGTGGTGACCGTGGACGGCGGGGAGATCGGCCGTGCGCAGGCGATGCAGGCGCACGCGTGCGGGCTGGCGCCGAGCGTCGACTTCAACCCGGTGCTGCTCAAGCCGGGCAGTGACCGCTCGTCCCAGGTGGTGGTGCGCGGACGCGCCGACGGGATGGTCAGCGCGCAGAGCTACCAGCAGCGCAAGGCGGCCCTGCTCGACGTCGTGACGGCATCGCTGGCGGACCTGCGCGCCCGCTTCGACGTGGTCGTGTGCGAGGGCGCCGGCTCGCCCGCGGAGATCAACCTGCGGGCCGACGACATCGCGAACATGGGCCTGGCGCAGGCTGCCGACCTGCCCGTCGTCGTGGTGGGCGACATCGACCGGGGCGGTGTGCTCGCGCACCTGTTCGGCACGGTCGCCGTGCTCGACGAGGCCGACCAGGCGCGGATCGCCGGGTTCGTGATCAACAAGTTCCGCGGCGATCCGGCACTGCTCGCCCCCGGGCTGGAGCAGCTGCGAGCACTGACCGGGCGGCCCACATTCGGCGTCGTCCCGTGGGCCGACGGGCTGTGGCTGGACGCCGAGGACTCGCTGTCCGCCGTCGCCGACGCGACGCTGGGCGCCCCGGCGCCCCCGCACGGATCGCAGTGGCTGCGGGTCGCCGTCGTGCGGCTGCCGCGCATCTCCAACGCCACCGACGCGGAGGCGCTGGCCTGCGAGCCGGGGGTGTCGGTCCGCTACGTCACCGAGCCGTCGCGGCTGGCCGACGCCGATCTCGTGGTGCTGCCCGGCTCCAAGTCCACGGTCGCCGACCTCGCCTGGCTCCGGCGCACCGGCCTCGCCGACGCCGTGCTCGCACACGCCCGCGCCGGCCGCCCGGTGCTGGGGATCTGCGGCGGCTACCAGATGCTTGGGCGCCGGATCGCCGATCCGGACTGCGTGGAGGGTGGCCCAGGGATCGATGCAGCGGACGGGCTCGGGCTGCTCGACCTGGAGATCTCCTTCGCCGCCGAGAAGACGCTCGCCACCCCGTCCGGCACGGCATGGGGCGTGCCGGTCACCGGATACGAGATCCATCACGGGCAGGTGGTGCGCTCGGGCGATCCGCACCTGCTGGACGGGGAGGGCTCCGACGCCGGCGCCGTCCTCGGCACCCACTGGCACGGCTTGCTGGAGAACGATGATTTCCGGCGGCTGTTGCTCGCGCGCGTGGCCGCGGAAGCAGGTCGCACCGGTTTCATCGGTGCCCCTGACACCTCCTTCGCCGCCGTCCGCGACGGCCAGCTGGACCTGCTCGGCGATCTCGTCGAGCAGCACGTCGACATCTGCGCACTTGAACATGTGATCAGTCACGGAGCTCCGGCGGATCTCCCGACGGTGACCTCCGGTCTGGCAGGCTGAGCACTGATGACCACGCCCGAGTTCCCCTTCTCCGCCGTCGTCGGCCACGCCGACCTGCGGCTCGCGCTCCTGCTCAACGCCGTCCATCCGGGCATCGGCGGGGTGCTCGTGCGCGGGGAGAAGGGCACGGCGAAGTCGACGATCGTGCGGGCGCTGGCGGCGCTGCTTCCCCAGCAGCTGGTGGCCGAAGGGTGCCGCTTCCGCTGCGACGCCACCGCCCCAGACCCGAGCTGCCCGGACGGCCCGCACCGCACCGACGCGGACGAGCGGGCCGCCTCGACCGAGGCCAGGGCCCGCCACGCCGAGGAGCTGGCCGAGCACCGCCGGCTCTCCGAGATGACCGCAGACGAGCTCACCGCGGAGGCCCGCCGCCAGCACCCGGACGCGAGCGACTTCCGCATCGAGCTCGCCGCCCGCGTACTCGCCGAGCACGCCGCCGCCGGCCCGCCACCCGTCCCGGTCACGCCGTTGCGCCGGGTGGTGCCGTTCCGGCTCGAACGGGCACCGCTCGTCGAGCTGCCGGTCGGCGCCACCGAGGACCGGCTGGTCGGATCGCTCGACCTGGAGCGGGTCCTCCAGGAAGGCACCCAGGCCTTCCGGCCCGGTCTGCTGGCCAGGGCCCATCGCGGCGTGCTCTACGTCGACGAGGTCAACCTGCTGCCCGACCACCTCGTCGACTCCCTGCTCGACGCCGCCGCCATGGGCCGCGTGCACGTCGAACGCGACGGGGTGTCGGTCACGCACGCCGCCCGGTTCCTGCTGGTCGGCACCATGAACCCGGAGGAGGGCGAGCTGCGCCCGCAGCTGCTCGACCGCTTCGGGCTCGCCGTCGAGGTCCGGGCCGCGCGCGACGTCGACACCCGCGTCGAGGTGGTGCGTCGGCGCATGGCGTTCGAGGCCGACCCGGCCGCGTTCGCCGCGCAGTGGGCCGATGCCGAGCGCTCCGCGGCCGAGGCGATCGAGGCCGCTCAGCAGAAGCTGCCGGCCGTCGAACTGCCCGACGCCGAGTTGCGTCGGATCGCGTCGGTGTGCGCCGCGTTCGAGGTCGACGGGATGCGCGCCGACCTGGTCATCGCGCACGCGGCCCGCGCCCACGCCGCGCTGCGCGGAGCCGGCGAGGTCGAGGAGGAGGACGTGCGCGTCGCGGCCCGGCTGGCGCTCCCGCACCGGCGCCGCCGCGACCCGTTCGACGAGCCGGGGATCGACGAACAGGCCCTCGAGGACGCCCTCGACGACGCGGCGCCGCCCCCGGACGATCCGCCCGAGCCGCCGGACGGTGGTGGCGCCCCGCAGTCGGAGACGTCGCAGGACTCCGCGGATGGCCCTGCCGAGCGGCCGGCCGGCGACGGCGCGTCCCGCGCGGCCCCGCCGCCCAGCGCCCCGTTCCGGGCCCGGCTGCTGCAGGTGCCCGGCCTCGGCGAGGGCGCACCCGGCAAGCGCTCCAGGGCCCGCACGGACTCCGGACGCGTGGTGCGGGCCACCGGGTCCGCTCCGCGCCGGGCCGGTGACCTGCACCTGCCGGCCACGGTGGTGGCGGCCGCTCAGAGCGGTCGGCACACGGCCGGCTCCCGGCTGTCGCTGCAGGTCGGTGATCTGCGTGGCGCGGTCCGCGAGGGACGCGAGGGCAATCTCGTGCTCTTCGCCGTCGACGCGTCCGGCTCGATGGCCGCTCGACAGCGCATGTCCGCGGTCACGGGCGCCGTGCTGTCGCTGCTGCGTGATGCCTACCAGCGCCGCGACAAGGTCGGGCTGGTGACGTTCCGCGCCGCCGGCGCCGAGATCGCGCTGCCACCCACGTCCAGTGTTCCGGCCGCGCAGGCCAGGCTCGCCCACCTGCGCACGGGCGGGCGCACCCCGCTCGCGGACGGGTTGCTGCGCGCCCGGAAGGTGCTCCAGGTGGAGCGGCTGCGGGATCCGCGTCGGCGCCCGTTGCTGGTGGTGCTCACCGACGGCCGCGCGACCGTCGCGGCCCGCCCGGGCGGTGATCCCGTCCGCGACGCCTGCCGCGCGGCCGCGCTGCTGGCGGGCGACGGGGTGGCCACGGTCGTCGTCGACTGCGAGTCGGGGCACGTGCGGCTCGGGCTGGCCGCGCAGCTCGCCGAAGCGGCGCAGGGGGCGCTCGTCGGGATCGGGGAGCTGTCGGCCGACCGGGTCACCGGCATCGTCCAGGCTGTGTGGGCCGCCTGATGCCGCAGGGACAGGTCCCCGTCACCCCGAACGACGGGCTCTCCACCCGGCAGCGGCGCACCCGGCCGCTGCTCGTCGTGCACACCGGCGAGATGAAGGGCAAGTCGACCGCCGCGTTCGGCACCGCGCTGCGGGCCTGGAACCAGGGCTGGTCGATCGGGGTGTTCCAGTTCGTGAAGTCGGCGAAGTGGAAGGTCGGCGAGGAAGAGGCGTTCAAGGCCCTGCACCAGGTGCACGTCGACACCGGCGCCGGTGGGCCCGTCGAGTGGCACAAGATGGGGGAGGGGTGGTCCTGGGCCCGCAAGCAGGGCACCGAGGACGATCACGCGGCCGCCGCGGCCGAGGGCTGGGCGGAGATCCGCCGCCGCATCGAGGCGCAGGCCCACGACATGTACGTGCTCGACGAGTTCACCTACCCCATGAAGTGGGGCTGGGTCGACGTCGCCGAGGTCGTGGAGGTGCTCACCGCGCGCCAGGGCCGCCAGCACGTGATCATCACCGGCCGGGACGCGAAGCCCGAGCTGATCGAGGCCGCCGATCTCGTGCTGGAGACCACGAAGATCAAGCACCCGATGGACGCCGGGCAGAAGGGGCAGCGCGGGATCGAGTGGTGAGCGGTCAGCCCGCGCCGCGGACGTAGGGCGACACACCTTCCTGGAACCTCGTGCCGTCGATCCCGCGCATCAGCGTCGTCGGACGCGGCGCCGCATCGCCCAGCACGCCGGGGCAGCTGTCGGCGTCGGAGGCGGTGGCCGGCACGGCGAACTCACCGCGACGCTCGCCCGTCGCGGCGGAGCGCATCGTGACGAGGTAGTCGCCGTCGACGATCTCGAACATCAGGGGCGTGCCGGAGCGGGAGCCCGTCGAGAACGTGGTGCCGTAGGAGCAGGTGATCGTGCGCTTGGCGCCGGAGGGGCGCGGAACGACGCACGCGATGAGGTGGACGAGGGCGACGTCGTCACCTTCGCCCACGAGCTTGCCCGGTGGTGTCGCTCTCCATTCCTCGGGCAGGACGGTGCCGGTGATGTCCCCGACGAGCACGCCCGCCACCGCGGTGGCCGGGCGTTCGGGGTCGTAGCGGCCGACCTGGATCACCGAGACCCGGTACGGGCCCGGCCCGACCACCGGGTTCGCCCTGGTGGAGAGGACGTACTCGGCAGGGCTGGTGCACGCCGGCGTCCGGTCCGACCTCGATACGTCCCGCGGCCCGGCCGGCGCCGGCGAGCTCGTCGGCTGCGCAGCACAGGCGGCGAGGCAGAGCAGCGCAGCCACTGCGGCGGCCCGGACTCCCGCGCCGATGCCGAATCTGCTCACGTCCCCCATGGATCCGACGCTATCGAGGTCCTGCCGGGACCGGTCCCGCCTCGGGCAGCGGGTACCGACTCGTGCGCTCTGGGCGGAACCGCGACCTCTCCGCCGGCCGCGGCCGTAGCGTCGGGGCATGGCGGTCACGCAGCTCACCGAGCAGCTCTGGCGGGTGGAGCCCGCATTCGGGCAGTGCTGGATCTGGCGCGACGGGGACGGTGTCGACGCAGAGGTGACCCTGATCGACTCCGGGCCACCAGGATCGGCTCCGGTGATCGCGGCGGCGCTCGCAGATCTCGGCCTCGACACCTCGGCCGTGGCCCGCCTGGTGCTCACCCACTTCCACGTCGACCACGCCGGCTCGGCGATCGACGTGCGTGTCTGGGGTGCGGAGGTGCTCGCCCATCGGGGTGACGCTTCGGTGGTCCGCGGCGCGGAACCGGAGCCGCAGCCGCCGCTGCTGCCGTCGGAGGAGGCGTTGTTCGCGCAGGTGGGCGGCGGCGTGAGCGCGCCGCCGTGCCCGGTCGACCGCGAGCTCGAGGCAGGCGCCGAGCTGCCCGTCGGCGGCGGGGCGGTCGTCGTGCACGGTCCCGGCCACACGCCGGGCAGCATCGGGCTGCACCTGCCCGCAGCGGGGGTGCTGTTCACCGGCGACACGGTCGCCGAGTTCGGCGGTGGCTTGATCCTCGGGCCGTTCAACCTCGATCGGCAGGCCGCCGCGGCCTCGTTCCGGCTGCTCGCGAACCTCGATGCCGACATCGCCTGCTTCGGGCACGGCGAGCCGGTGGTGGGCGGCGCTGGGGAGCGGTTGCGCGCCGTGGAGGATCTCGGGCCGTTCGCGTGACCGGTCAGCAGCCGTCGAGCCGGCGGCGCAGCTCCCCGTCGACCGGGAGCAGCAGGTCGACGACGGCTCGCGCGGCCGTCCCCATCTGGGCGAACTGCTCGGCGGGCAGCACGTCGACGACGAGCCTGCGCACCTCTGCCACGTGTCCGGGAGCCGCGGCGGCCAGCTTGGCGTAGCCGCTCTCGGTGAGCGTGGCGAGCGTGGTGCGGGCGTCGGCGGGATCGGGTCTGCGCCGGACCCAACCCTCCTGCTCGAGCTTCTTGACGGTGTGCGAGAGCCGTGACAGCGATCCGGTCGCCACAGCGGCGAGGTCGCTCATCCGCAGGGTCCGCTCGAGGCTGTCCGACAGCGCCGCCATGACGATGTAGGAGAAGTAGGAGATCCCGGCGTCGCGCTGCAGTTGGCGATCGAGCGCGCTGGGGAGGCCGAGCAGCACGGCGCTGAAGGGCAGCCACGCCCGCAGCTGCTCGGCGGAGAGCCATTCGGTCCGCTCGGGGTCCACGGAGGCAATGCTATCGATTTACTTGAAGTTTCAAGTGACGAGAGTAGTTGAAACTTCACATGAAGGAGAACGACATGACCGTCCTCGCGTGGATCCTGCAGGGAGTGCTGGGGCTGGCCTTCCTCGCGGCCGGTGGGATGAAGCTCGCGCAGCCGCGCAAGAAGCTGATCGACAGCGGGATGGGCTGGGCGGAGGACTTCACGGACGGGCCCGTCAAGCTCGTCGGTGCGCTGGAGGTGCTCGGCGCGCTCGGGCTGGTGGTGCCCGTCCTGTTGGGCATCGCGCCGGTGCTGACCCCGATCGCCGCCACCGGCCTCACGCTCCTGATGGCCGCGGCCGTCGTGACGCACATCCGGCGCGGCGAACTCCCCGGCGCCGTGCCGTCGGCCGTGCTCGGCGTGCTCTCCCTCGTCGTCGCGATCCTGCGCTTCGGCCCGCTCGCCTGACGCATAGGGTCGGGGGGTGGAGTACACCCGCCTCGGCACCACCGGCCTCAAGGTCTCCCGCATCTGCCTCGGCATGATGAGCTACGGCTCGTCGTCGTGGCGGGAATGGGTGCTCGACCTCGACGCGTCGCGCCCGCTCGTGCGCAGCGCCGTCGAGGCCGGGGTGACCTTCTTCGACACCGCCGACATGTATTCGCTCGGCGCCAGCGAAGAGGTCACCGGCACCCTGCTCAGGGAGCTGTTCACCGATCGCGACGACTACGTCCTCGCCACCAAGGTCTTCATGGCGATGGGCGACGGCCCCAACGACCGCGGCCTGTCGCGCAAACACATCATGGCCTCGATCGACGCGTCGCTGCGCCGGCTCGGCACCGACCACGTCGACCTCTACCAGATCCATCGCTACGACCCCGAGACCCCGATCGAGGAGACGATGGAGGCGCTGCACGACGTCGTGCGCGCCGGCAAGGCTCGCTACATCGGGGCGTCCAGCATGTGGACGTGGCAGTTCGCCGGCGCCCAGCACGTCGCGGACCTCAATGGCTGGACCCGCTTCGTCTCCATGCAGAACCACTACAACCTCCTCTACCGCGAGGAGGAGCGGGAGATGCTCCCGTACTGCGCCGACGCGGGCGTCGGAGTGATCCCGTGGAGCCCGCTCGCCCGCGGCCGGCTCACCCGCCCCGCCGACGACAGCAGCACCGTGCGCTCGGGCAGCGACGCGATCGGTCAGCACCTCTACGGGGCCGTCGACGCCGCCGACGACGCCGTGATCGCGGCCGTCGGGAAGATCGCCGAATCCCGTGGGGTGTCGCGGGCGCAGGTAGGGCTCGCCTGGCTGATGTCCCGTGACACGGTCACCGGACCGATCGTCGGAGCCACCAAGCCCGGGCACGTCGAAGACGCCGTCGCGGCGGTCGACCTCGAGCTCTCGGCGGAGGAGATCGAGTCGCTGGAGTCGCCGTACGTGCCGCGCCCGGTGGCCGGGCACGAGTGAGGTTCAGCCGGCCGCATCGAGATGACAGCAAGGCCACTTTCACGACGGAATCCGTCCTGAAGGTGGCCTTGCTGACACCGGTGCACCCCGGGGTCCGCCCGTGAACACCCGGGTGCTGGTCGTCGCCGCGCCCGCCTCCGGCTCCGGCAAGACCACCCTCGCCACGGGGCTGATGGCTGCCCTGCGCCGCCGGGGGACGGTCGTGGCGCCGTTCAAGGTGGGCCCGGACTACATCGATCCCGGCTACCACACGCTCGCCGCGGGTCGGCCGGGGCGCAATCTCGATCCGGTGCTGGTGGGTGCCGAGCGCATCGGGCCGCTGGCCCGGCACGGGGCGGCCGGCGCGGAGATCGCCGTGGTCGAGGGCGTCATGGGGTTGTTCGACGGCCGCATCGACGACGGGGAGGGGTCGACCGCGCAGGTTGCCGGCCTGCTCGGGGCGCCGGTCGTGCTCGTGGTGGACTGCCGCGGGCAGTCGCGCAGCCTCGCCGCGCTGCTGCACGGGTTCCGCTCGTTCGACGCGACTGTGCGGGTGGCCGGCGTGGTGCTGAACCGGGTCGGCAGCGAGCGCCACGAGCAGGTGCTGCGTGCCGCGGCCGACGAGGCGGGCGTGCCGGTGCTCGGTGCGCTGCCGCGCAAGGACGCGCTGGCGGTGCCGTCGCGGCACCTGGGCCTGATCACCGCGGCCGAACACGGTTCGGCGGCGCACGTCGCGGTGGACGCGATGGCCGAGCTGGTCGCCGCGCACGTCGACCTGGACGCCGTCGTCGCGCTCGCCACCCCGCTGCCGGACGGGCCGGTGTGGTCGCCGGGGGACCGCCCGGACGGGCCGCATCCGGTGGTCGCGGTGTTCGGCGGGCCTGCGTTCACGTTCGGTTACGCCGAGCACGTCGAGCTGCTGCACGCCGCGGGCGCCGACGTCGCCGTCGTCGATCCGTTGCGGGACGAGCGGCTGCCGGCCGGCACGCGGGCGCTCGTGCTACCCGGCGGGTTCCCGGAGGAGCACGTCGCGGCGCTCGGCGCGAACGCGTCGCTGCGGGCCGAGGTCGCGGCGCTGGCCGGGTCGGGAGCGCCGATCCACGCCGAGTGCGGCGGCCTGCTCTACCTGTGCGAGAGCCTCGACGGAGCGCCGATGTGCGGGGTCCTGCCGGCGTCGGCGGCGATGACCGGCCGGTTGACGCTGGGGTACCGGACCGCGGTGGCACTCTCCGGATCGCCGCTGCTCTCCGTCGGAGAGCGGGTGGCCGGGCACGAGTTCCACCGCTGCGCGGTCACCCCGCGGGCCGGCACGAGCCCGGCCTGGGCGTGGCGCGGAGCCGAGGCTGTGGTGTCCGAAGGCTTCGTCCAGGGCGGGGTGCACGCGTCCTTCCTGCACACTCACCCGGCCGGGCCGCTGTCAATCGTCGACAAGTTCGTGTCCACCGTGCAGAACGGTGTATCTCGACCTACTGTTACGGGATCTACTCTCGAGTAGGGGCCTTCAGCGGGGAGGGTGACATGGTGCGAACCGGTTTGGTGCTGGGGGCGGGTGGACTGCTCGGGTCTGCCTGGACCACGGGTGCTCTCGTCGCGCTGCAGGACATGATCGATCGGCCGCTCGGCGAGCTGGACCTCATCGTCGGTACCAGCGCCGGCAGCGTGCTGGGGTCTGCGCTGCGCTGCGGCCAGAGCGTCGACGAGCTGCTCGCCCATCAACAGGGCACCGATCCCGGCGAGCTGGCGCCCGATCTCGACGCCGTCGTCGAGCTGCCGGACATCCGCCGCATCGAGCGCGAGACCGGCAACGGGCTGCCCCCGATGCCGTGGCCCTGGATGGGTTCGCCGTGTCTGCTGGCCTCGGCGTTGATGAACGGGCGGTCGCTCAACCCGATCGTGGTCGCGTCGGCGCTCGCGCCGCTGGGTCGGGCCCGGATGAGCTCGCTGGTCGACATGGTCGCGGCCATGCAGACCAGGGTCGGCGTGACCGAGGACGGCTGGATCCCCGGCAACCCGCTGTGGGTGGTGGCCGTCGACTACGACTCGGGTCGGCGGGTGGTGTTCGGTCGGGCTGCTGGTCCGCCGTCGACGGTCGGGGAGGCCGTCCTCGCGTCCTGCTCCATCCCCGGCTGGTTCGCCCCGCAGCCGATCGGTGGGCGCCGCTACGTCGACGGCGGCATCGCCTCCACCACCTCGCTGGACCTGCTCGCGCGGCCCGGTGCGCCCGAGCTGGACGAGGTGATCGTGCTCGCGCCGATGGCCAGCCACGTCTACGACCGCCCGTCGGATCCGCTGGCGCAGCTGGAACGCAGGCTGCGGCGGTTGCTCACCAGGTGGCTGGACGCCGAGATCGAGGCTGTGCGGGCCACCGGGATGCGGGTCACCGTGCTCACCCCGGGCCCGGCCGACCTGGCCGCCATGGGTGGCAACCTGATGAACCCGCGGCGCCGGCAGCGGGTGCTCGACACCGCGCTGGCGACGTCGCGGAGCGCTCTGACCGCAGCGTTCGCCGCCTCCATGGACGACGACGGGCTGCAGGAAGGCGCTGCGTGACACTTCCGGCCCGCAACGGTGCCGTCGAGCTCGTCCACGAACGGCTGGGGTCCGGTGGTGAGCCGTTGCTGCTGATCTCCGGGCTGGGCATGCAGCTCACGTTCTGGACCGACGAGCTGTTGGCGGCCTTCGCCGACGCCGGGTTCGACGTCGCCCGCTTCGACAACCGCGACGTCGGTCGCTCGACCGCGCTGTCGTCGCTGGGTGCGCCGTCGCTGGCCTGGATGCTGGCGCGCCCCCGGGCGGCGGCCCGATATCTGCTCACCGACATGGCCGCCGACGCCGTCGCCGTCCTGGACGCGTTGGGCTGGGAGTCGGCGCACCTGTTCGGCACGTCGATGGGCGGGATGATCGCGCAGACGGTCGCGATCGAGCATCCGTCGCGGGTGCGGTCGCTGACCTCGGTGATGTCCAGCCCGGGCCCGTGGATCGCCCGACCACAGCTGCGCGCGGCGCTCGCGCTCGCCTCCCCACCCGCGGCGAGCGCGGCGCAGGCGGGGGAGCGCGTGGTGGCGACGTTCCGCACCATCGGCTCGCCCGGCTACCGGCTGGACGAGGACTTCTTGCGCAGCTACGGGCAGGAGGCGTTCACCCGCAACCGCGATCCGGCCGGTGGCCGCCGACAGCTCGCCGCGATCATGGCCTCACCGGACCGGCGGCCCGGCCTGAGCGGCGTCACCGCGCCGACCCTGGTGCTGCACGGCGAAGCCGATCCACTGATCCCGCTGGCCGGCGGCCTGGCGACCGCGGCCGCCGTACCGGGGGCCCGGCTCGTCACGTTCCCGGGGATGGGGCACAGCCTCCCCCGGGAGCTGCACCCGCGGATCGCCGCGGAGATGGCCACGCTGGTCGCCGGCTGACGGGCCGAACTCGGCGTGCGGAGATCGGGCCGTGCCAAGGTGGTCGCGTGGGCGTGCGGACGCTGGTGCTCGGCGGGTACGGGGCGGTGGGCGCGCCGCTGGTGGCGCTGTTGGGTGCGCGTTCGGCCGGCCGGGACGGGACGCGCGCCGATGTCGCCGTCGACCTCACCGAGCCGGATCTGACGGGCTATCGCGCGGCCGTGCGCGGCGCGGACGTGGTGGTGAACGCCTCGGGCCGGGAGGACCCGGCGCTGGCCGCGGTGGCGGGCGCCGAGGGTGCGGCGTTCGTCGACGTGACGGCCACCAGCAGCTACGTCGCGGAGCTGGGGCGGCTGGACGCGGCCGGCCCCGTGGTGCTGTCGGTGGGGCTCGCGCCCGGCCTCACGACACTGCTGGGCGCCGCGGTGGCGACCGGCTGCGAGCCGATCGACATCGGGGTGGTGCTCGGCACGGGCGACGGGCACGGCGTCGCCGCGACCTCCTGGACGTACGGGCTGGTCGGGCGGCGTTTCGCCGATCCGGGAACAGGTGCTCCCGTGCGCAACCTGGCGCCGGGCGCGGTGTTCGACCTGCCGACCGGGCGGCGCCGGCTGTTGCGGGCCGACTTCGCCGATCAGCACGTGCTCTCCGCGGATCTGGGCGTGCCGGTGCGGGCGCACCTCGCGTTGACCTCCCGCGTGGCCACGGCCGCGCTGGCGGCGGCGGGGCGCCTGCCGGGCCTGCCTCGGGTGCCTGCGGTGCGCCTGCCGGGCTCGACGGCGTGGCTCGCGGTGGCCCGGGCGGGCGGCCGCACGCTGTGGCGGGCGGGCCGTGATCAATCGCGTGGTACCGCGACGATCGCGGCGCTGGCCGCCCGGCACGCCGCTGATCTGCCGGCGGGTGTGCACCACCTGCACCGAGTCACCGATCTTGCGGCGGCCGATGAAGAACTGAGGGGCTGATCAGCCGACACCGACGGTCTGCCGCTCGGGCTCGATGACGGCGACGACGCGCTCCTGGCCGCGCGGGTACGGGGAGCCGGTGTACTTGATCTGGATCGCGTCGACGATCTCCCAGCCCGCGTCGCCGTCGATCCACTCGACGACCCGCCCGCGGACGACGATGGGGTTGTACGGGTTGTCGGCAGTCAGGATGGAGAGCGCCACCCGCGGCTCGTGGCGCAGGTTGCGGGCCTTGCGCGTCTCCGGGCCGGTGAAGAAGAGGATCTGCTCGCCGCGCGTGGCGACGAAGACCGGAACCGCGTGCGGGGCGCCGTCCTCGGCGACGGTGGCGAGGTGGGCGATGGAGCCGGCGTCGATGGCGTTGCGGACATCGGTGTTCAGCATCGGGTTCTCCAGTTCACGGATTTGAGTTCCTTCAAGCGACTCCAGAACGGTAGCACGTGGAGTTCCTTCGGGGAACTCCAATGTTGGCGTCGTAGGGTGCCGACGTGTTCGGGATGATCAGGCCCTGCCGCCACACGCTCGGCCCCACGCTGCGCGACGAGTGGATCGGGCACCTGTGCGGCCTGTGCCTCGCCTTGCGCGACGGCCACGGGCAGCTGGCGCGCGTCGCCACCAACTACGACGGCTTGCTGATCTCGGTGCTCGTGCGGGCGCAGCTCGCCGGCTCCCACAGCAGCACAGGCACCCGCGTGGCCGGCCCCTGCCCGCTGCGCGGCATGCGCACCGCCACCGTCGCGACCGGTGAGGGGGCGCGGCTCGCCGCCGTGGTGTCGCTGATGCTGGCCTCCGCCACGCTCGCCGACCACGCCGCGGACGGCGACGGCGCGCTGGCCCGGCGCAGCCTCGCGCGGGCCGCCACCGGGCTCGCCCAGCGCTGGACCCGGCATGCGCGGGCCGGCGCCGCCGAGCTCGGTCTCGACGCCGCGGTGCTCATGGACGCGGTGGCCCGCCAGCCCGCCGCCGAGCACGCGCCTGCGTCGCTGCTCGCCGTCACCGAGCCGACCGAGACCGCGACGGGCGCCGCGTTCGCGCACACCGCCGTGCTCGCCGGTCGTCCGGCGAACATCGCGCCGCTCTCCGAGGCCGGACGGCTCTTCGGCCGCCTCGCCCACCTCCTCGACGCCGTCGAGGACCTCGCCGCCGACGCCCGCACCGGCGCCTGGAACCCGCTCGTCGCCACCGGAACGGACCTGGCCACCGCGCGGCGGCACGCCGACGACGCCGTCCTCGGGGTCCGGCTGGCGCTGGCCGACGTGACGTGGGCGTCGCGGGGGAGCGGGCAGCTCGCGCACCGGCTGCTCGTCCACGAGCTGGACCGCTCGGTGCGGCACGCCTTCGCGCACGCGTCCACGGACGAGCCGTCCACCGACGAGAAGGAGTCACCCGCGCCTCCGGGCGAGCGCCGCGGGCTGGTGCAGGGCTGCGGTCTCGCGCTCGCGTCGTTCTGCACCTGCCAGATGTGCTGCGCCGAGCACGAGGGTCCGTGGTCGGGGCAGCGCCGCGAGGCGTGCTGCGAGTTCCTCAGTTGCAGCTGCGACTGCTGCGAGGGCTGCGGCGACTGCTGTGAGTGTTGCAACTGCTGCGACTGCAGTGTCTGACCGGCGACTATCCTCCGACGGGCATCCGTACTCGAACCGGGAGGAACCGTGACGGTGGCGCCCTACCTCGTGGGGCTGGACCTCGCCGACCGGCGCGTCGTCGTCGTGGGCGGGGGATCTGTCGCGCAACGCCGGGCCGCCGGGCTGGTCGCCGCCGGAGCCGACGTCGAGGTGATCGCGCCCGAGGTCACTCCCGCGGTCGAGGGCATGGCGGCCGCCGGTGAGCTGCGCTGGACCGCGCGCGGCTACGCGACGGGCGATCTCGACGGTTCCTGGTACGCACTGGCGTGCACCGACGACCCCGAGGTCAACGCGGCCGTGTGCGCGGATGCCGAGCAGCAGCGGGTGTTCTGCGTGCGGGCCGACCACGCGCCGGGCGGCTCGGCGGTCACCCCGGCGGTCGGCCACCACGACGGCCTCACGATCGGTGTGCTCGCCGGCCGCCGCCCGCGCCGGTCCGCCGCCGTGCGCACCGCGATCGTCGAGGCGCTCGCCGGTGGCCTCGCCGACACCGTCGACCAGGGATCCGCGGAGCCCGTGCGACCGGGCGTGGCACTGGTCGGTGGCGGTCCGGGCGACCCCGAGCTGATCACCGTGCGCGGCCGGCGCCTGCTCGCTCGGGCCGACGTCGTCGTCACCGACCGGTTGGGCCCGCGCGAGCTGCTCGACGGGCTGGGCGACACCGTCGAGGTCATCGACGCGACCAAGATCCCGTACGGCCGCGCGATGCTGCAGGAGAAGATCAACGAGCTGCTGATCGAGCGCGCCCGAGCCGGCAAGTTCGTGGTGCGGCTCAAGGGCGGCGACCCGTACGTGTTCGGGCGCGGCTTCGAGGAGGTCCTCGCCTGCGCCGAGGCCGGCGTCCCCGTCACCGTCGTTCCCGGGGTGACCAGCGCGTTCGCCGTTCCCGCCATCGCCGATGTACCGGTGAGTCACCGCGGCGTCGCGCACGAGATCGTCGTGGTCTCAGGGCACGTCGCCCCCGGCGACCCGCGCAGCCTCGTCGACTGGGACGCACTCGCCCGCCTGCGCGGCACGCTCGTGCTGATGATGGCCGTGGAGCGGTTGGAGGCGTTCGCCGAGGCGCTCCTCGCCGGCGGGCGTGACCCGCAGTCCCCGGTCGTGATCGTGCAGGACGGCACCACCCGCATCCAGCGCACCGTCCGCGCCACGCTCGCCACGGTCGCCGACGTCGCGAAGGCCGAGGAGGTCAGCCCGCCTGCGATCGTCGTCATCGGCCCGGTCGCCGGCCTCGTCGACGGCCCGGTCACCATCGCTCCCCAGTAGGCGCACCGCGCGCGGCACCACCTGCGAAGTGGCCACCGTGCCATCGCCTGCTGGCCTCCTCCAAGGGCGCCGACACCGCCCATGCCCCTTCAGAGTGTGATCAGGCGGTCGAAGAACTCCCGGTAGCGGTGCATGGCCTGGCGGAGGTCCTCCGTGGACGTGCCGTCGGTGTCGAGGCCGCGATCGAGCTGCGCGCGCTGCTGCGCCAGCGCCCGCGCGATGTCGGCGAGCAGCTCGCCGACCAGCGCGTCGGCCTTGCGCACGGCTTCGCGGGGCTCGTCGACGAACTCGCTCTTCACCGCGCTCCAGCGGTCGGCGAACTCGGTTGCCCGGTCGTGGGCGACGAACCGCTGCCCGTTCGCGGGCGGGGTGACGGCGGGGGCCGGTACCTGGGCGGCGTCGGCGGCCGTGCGGGCCGGTGGACTGGGCACGAGCTCGGGCTGAGGCATGGAATCGGCTTCCCGGTAGGGCGCGTCGAACAGTTCGTGCCGGCCCTGCGGCCGGGTGGACGCGCCGTTCTGCTGTCTGGTCCAGGCACCGGCCGCCGCGTCCGTGATGTGGCTGGGGATGTCGCTGGGGATGTGGCTCGGCAAGCGACGCGGAGCTGAGGGGACGGGGCTGAGGGCGGGCATGGGTCGGTCGGGGGTCTCGGCGCGATCGGTGCCGAACGGGCGTCGTGGCGTGGCCCGCTCCGGCTCGGTCCAGACCGGTCGGCGGATCGGCTCGGCGGGCTGATCTTCCGCCGCGTCCTCGTCGGCGGTGTCCTCGTCGGCGGCGTCGTCGAGCTCGTCGAGTTCCTGGTCGGCGGCCGCATCGGCCGCCGGGGGCGGCTCCGGCGTGGTGCCGGATGCCGGTGTGGCCGACTGCGGGCCGGTCAGATCCGCGGTGGCAGGCGGCTCGGCGTCGGCATGATCGGGACGGAGCTGCGCCACCTCGGTGGGCTCGTCGATCGCCGCGGGCGTGACGGGATGCCAGGTGGTGGCCGGCTCCGCGAGGTTCCGGTCGGACTCGGCGGGCGGCGCCGGCCGCTGCGGGAGCGGCTGGGGCACGGGCTGCGACATCGGCTGCGACATCGGCTGCGGCCCTGGCTGGGGCACCGGCTGCAGCACCGGTTGCGGACCCGACCGCTGGGGCAGCGGCGGCGGGGCCGATCGATGCGGCAGCGGCCGCTGGTTGAGCGGCTGGGGGGCGACCTGCTGGTGGCCGACCTGCTGGGGCGTGAACTGCTGCGGGCTGCTCGGCTGCGACATCGGCCGCGGCGCCTGCCACGGCACCGCCTGCGCCACGGTCGGTTCGGGCATCGGCCGGCCGTCGTGCCCGTTCTTGTCCTCACCGTCCCTGGACAGGATCCGCGGCACACCCCGGGGCGTGCTCTGCAGCGGTCCCTGCCCCGCAGGTCCCACCATGCGCGGCGGGCCCTGGTACGCCACCGGAACGGCGCCGTTCTCGGTCGGCTGCGGACCGCCGGGCGGCGCGTGCTGCCCGCCCCGTGCCTGGCCGCCGTCCGCACCGCCGTCGTGGTGGTCCTCGCGGGCGCCGTGGGCATCCCGCCACACCGACTTGGTCCTGTCCATGGGGCCGCCGTGCTCGCCGTCGTGGCCGGGAGTGGTCATCGGGCTGCTCCTTCACGGGCAGGACGGGTGGGCGGTTCGTCGCCGCCCGGCAGTGCCTCGACGGGGATCACGGTAGGCGGTCCCGGCCGGGCGCTGCGCCCCGGTGTCGCCCAAACGGGTCCACGAGTCGGCGGCTGTCACGGATTGTGTACCAACCGTGACTCCGTTCGGGTCGGCGGGGTGGCCGTTCGGGGACGGAACACGTCGTGTGCGGCGACGTGGTCGCCGCGTACGGTGGCGAGGCCGCCCGTTCGGAGGAGTCACATGAGTCACGTCGGTCTCGTCGATGCCACGATCGCCCGGATCGAGCCGGTCGATCTTGCGGCCCGCGCCGCAGCAGCGGAACGGCTGGACCGCATGACGAAGCCGGCCGGCTCGCTCGGCCGCGTCGAGGACCTGGCGGTGACGCTCGCCGGGATCGCCGGGGTGTGCCCGCCGCCGCTGCCGGCGCCGGCGACCGTCGCGGTGT
Source organism: uncultured Actinomycetota bacterium (assembly GCA_963727745.1). Lineage (GTDB taxonomy): Bacteria > Actinomycetota > Actinomycetes > Mycobacteriales > Pseudonocardiaceae > Pseudonocardia. The sequence continues at coordinate 522,002 of CAVSHL010000004.1, read as the reverse complement.
TCGCCGGCGACCACGGGGTGCACGCCCAGGGCGTCACACCGTGGCCGCAGGAGGTCACCGCGCAGATGGTGGCCAACTTCCTGGCCGGCGGGGCCGTGGTGAACGCGTTCGCGCGCAGCCTGGGCTCGGAGATCTGTACCGAGGTCGTCGTGGTGGACGTCGGGGTGGCGGCCCCGCTCGCCGGCGCCGAGGGTCTGATCGAGCGCCGGGTCATGGACGGCACCGGCGACATGACCGCGGGACCGGCGATGACCAGGGCGCAGGCCGAGGCAGCCGTCGCGGCCGGTATCGCGACGGCCGACGAGCTGGTCGCGGCCGGCAGCCGCTGCCTGGTGCCGGGCGACATGGGCATCGCCAACACCACTGCTGCCGCGGCGCTGATCAGCGTCTTCACCGGCGCGACGCCGGAGCAGGCGACGGGCCGCGGCACGGGCGTCGACGACGCCACGCTTGCCCGCAAGGTCGAGGTGGTGACCGCGGCGCTGGCCCGCCACACCCCGGACCCGGCCGATCCGCTGGGCGTGCTGGCCGCGGTCGGCGGGCTGGAGCACGCCGCGATCGCCGGGTTCGTGCTCGGCGCGGCGGCGCACCGCGTACCGGTCGTGCTCGACGGCGTGAGCGTCGGCGCCGCCGCGCTCGCGGCCGCCGCCATGACGTCCGACGTGGTGGGCTACTGCGTGGCCGGGCACCGCTCGGTCGAGCCGGGCCATTCGCTCGCGCTCGCCCACCTGGGATTGACCCCGCTGCTCGACCTCGGCATGCGGTTGGGCGAGGGGACGGGCGGGCTGCTCGCGGTGCCGCTGGTGCAGGCCGCGGCCCGGGCCCTGCAGGACGTCGCGACGTTCGACGCCGCAGGAGTGACCGAGAAGGCCTGACCAGGCCCTGTCCCGGACGACGTCACACATCCAGTGTGATCGTCACACATGCTGCAGCGTGTGTGCGGACCGCAGTGGATGTGTGACGTTGCTGCGTCGGACCGCTCAGCAGGTGGCCGGTGGCTCACCCAGCCGCATCGGGGCGTCGCCGGCGTGGACGGGCTCCGGCACCGCGCGCAGCACCTGCAGCGACACCCGCAGCAGGTGCCAGGCCAGCGCCACCACGACACCGATCTGGAACGCCATCGAGGCGCGCTGCAGCGCCCCGCCGACGTCGACGACGCCGATCGACGCGAACGCGTCGGGTGCGAGCTGCACGATGCGGAACGCCAGGTACATGGCGGTGAGCACGCCGGCGCCGATGGAGAGCACCCGCACGATGCCGACGATCGGCTGCCACGCCGGTGTCTCGGCCAGCCGAGGGGCGGCGGCGAGCCCGGCGAAGGAGAGCAGCAGCAGGATGCCGGCGCCGGCGAACTGGTGCACCCAGCCGCTGAACGACGTGATGTCGGCGCCGTTGTCGGTGGGGAAGACCGCGGCCAGGATCAGGCACAGCGACCACACCCCGAACAGCACGGTGGGGCGACCGGACATGTGCGCGCCCGCCCACGTCATCCCGGCCAGCACCGCGAGGGCAGCGACCGCGAGCGCGATCGCCGCTGACGTGAACGGCGCGCTGCCACCCTCGATGAACACGTAGTAGCTCGCCGGCACCCGGATCGGGTTGAGTTCCACCCGGAACTCGAACCCGAGGTAGACCATCGTGATCACGCAGCGCGCGGCCGACAGCAGCGCGAGCACCGCCAACAGCAGGGTGCCCACACCCCACCACCGCCGCGCCGGACGAGACCCCACCCGCACCGCAATCCACCCCCTGCTGGACCGGTTGACCGCACCACTCGGGCGGGGACACCGGGACCCTTCGATGATACGTCGGCGGCGATCACCGGCCCACGTCGCGCGGGCCGTGTTTCCGCACGTTCACCCAGGTGTCAGCCCAGGCTGGCCAGGGGATCCGCCGCGGTCAACGCAGGGTCGTCGGAGGCGAGCGTGATGGCTCGTCCGGGCCCGGTGGCGCGGGTCTCGAACCGGACGGTGACCCGCCCGTGTCCGGCGCCCTGCACCCAGCCGTGCCCGTGCTCGGGATGGCTCACGTCGTCGCCGGTGCGCCACGGCCGCGGCTCGGCGGGGGCGGTCTCCTCGACCTCGGCCGCTCGGACCTCGCGGAGCGGTTCGGGAGCGGGCGCGGACACCGGTTCGGGGTAGAACAGCGCCGGCGGCGGATCGTCGGTGAGCCCGGCGAGCGACACCCCGATCAACCGCACCCCGCCCGCGGGCACGGCGGCTCCGGCCAGGCGCTGGGCGGTCGCGGTGAGCGCGCCGAGATCGGTGCTGGCCACGGCCGAGGTCTCCGAGCGGCTGACGGTCGCGAAGTCGGCGCCGCGGACCTTGACGGTCACGGTGCGCGCGGCCCGCCCGGTGGGGAGCAGGCGCCGGTGCGCGGCTGCTGTCATCCGGGCGACCGCATCGTTGACGGCGGACATGGCGGTGAGGTCGGTGTCGAACGTGGTCTCCGCGCTGACCTGCTTCGCGGCGCCGCGCGGCGCGACCGGCCGCTCGTCGATCCCGCGGGCGAGGCGGTGCAGCTCGGTGCCGATGGCCACGCCCAGCGCCGCCGTCACCTCGCGCACGTCCAGGGCGGCCAGCTGACCGACGGTGTGCACGTCGATGCTGCGCAGGCTCTCCTCGGCGACCGGGCCGATGCCCCACAGCGCCCGCACCGGCAGCGGGTCCAGCACCGCCCGCTCCTCGTCGGGGGCGACGACGCGCAACCCGTCCGGTTTCGCGAGCTCGGAGGCGATCTTCGCCAGCTGCTTGCCGGATCCGGCGCCGATCGAGGCCGGCAGCCCGGTCGCCGCGCGCACCGCGGCGCGCAGCCGCACCCCGAACGCGTGCACGGTGGCCGCGTCGGCCCCGGCGAGATCAGGCGGCTCGAGGAACGCCTCGTCGACCGACACCGGCTCGAGGACAGGCGCTGCGGCGGCGAGCACCGCCATCACCTGCTCCGAGAGGGCCGAGTACAGCGGGAAGCGCGGAGGCAGCACCACCGCGTGCGGGCACAGCCGCCGCGCCTGCGCCATCGGCATCGCCGAGCGGGCGCCGAACACCCGGGCCTGGTAGCTGGCGCCCGCGACGACCGACCGCGGGCCCAGCCCGCCCACCAGCACCGGGCGCTCGGCGACCGTCGGGCGGGTGAGCTGCTCGACGGACGCGAAGAACGCGTCCATGTCGAGGTGCAGCACCCACCGCCCGTTCACGGGATCATTGTGCTCGGACGCCTGGGGCAGCCACCTCCTCGGTGACCACTTCCAGGAGGTGCCCGTCCGGGTCGTCGAAGTAGACGCGCCCGCCCGTGCCGATGCAGTCGTCGGTGCGCCCGTTGCGCTGGTCGGAAGGGTCGTTGCCGAACGGGATCCGCTGCGCGCGCAACTGCGCGACGAGCCCGTCGAACAGCGCGCGGTCGACCCGCAGCGCCAGGTGCTGCCGCGGGATCTCGACGGTGGGGTGGTCCATGTAGAGCACCATCGCCCGGTGCCCGATGTGCACGGCGTTCATGTCGCCGTCGGGCCCTTCTGGAGTGACGGGCGCGCCACCGAGCAGCCCGCCGAGCTGCTCGGCGGACTCGGCGGAGCTGCGAGCGGGCAGTGCGACGTGGTCCAGCTCGATCATGCGAGCGCTCCGTTCAGGAAGAGGTCGATGTGCTGCTCGACGGTGAGCTCGCCGCCCGCGATCGGGCGGTGGCGGGAGAACAGCTGGGTGAGCAGCACCGCGGCGAGCTGCTCGACGGGCAGGCGCAGGGCCGCTGCGTCCGGTTCCAGGAGGGCCGCGAGGGCGTCGACGGTCGCCTGCATCGACGTGGCTCGTGCATCCGCGCCGTCGGAGGTGGGCGGGGGACGCTCGGCGCGCCGCCCGCTGGCGTGCAGCGCGCCGATGACGGTGCCCATGCGGTGCAGGTGGGCGTCGAGCTCGCGGGTGGCCTCAGCGAGCCGCTCGGGGAGCGGTAGGTCCAGCGGGATCTCGGCGATGGCGTCCAGCGCGCTGTCGGGCCGCAGCGCCTCGGCGACGCACGCCTCGATGAGCGCGTCCTTGTCGCCGAACGCGCGGAAGATCGTCGCCTCGCCGATGCCGGCGGCGCGGGCCAGCTGGGCGGTGCTGACGGCGGAACCGTGTTCGGCGACCAGCGGCAGGGCCGCGGCGATGATCATCGCGCGGCGCTGGTCAGGGGTCATGCTCGGCGCGCGGCGGCGCGCCGTGGTGGCGTCGGACATGCCACCACGGTACGGAGTGAGTACTCACTCCGTCAATGGAGGAGGAGTGCGGAACCGTCCTTCTCGACGATGGCCGGAGCCTGCGTGCCGAAGCCCGCGACCGCAGCCACGTAGCCCGCGGTGGGAACGGTCTCGTGCACCCACATCGGCCCGCCGGGATCGCCGTCGCCCGTCCATTCCTGCACGCGGCCGGTACCCAGTGTGACCGAGCTCATCGGCACCGACAGCCCGTCGCCGGTGGCCTTGAGCACGGCTTCCTTGCGCGTCCACACCGAGAAGAACGCCTCGACCGTGCCCGCCGCGCCGGCGGCCAGCTCAGCGGGGGAGCAGGCGTGCCCGGCCATCGAGGCGAGATCGGACACCGGACGGATCTCCTCCACATCCAGTCCGAGGGGGCTGGTGTGCAGCGCGACCCCGACCAGCCGGCCGGAGTGCGTCATCGAGAAGGCCGGGGCGCCCGCCTGCAGCAGGACGGGTTTGCCGTGCTGGCGCCCGCAGCGGCAGGTGCGGTCGAACGCGAGCACCTCGGCCGGCGAGTCGAGCGCGTCGCCCAGCACGATCCGGGTGAGCGCATGCGCGGCGAGGTAGCGCGCCTGATCGAGGGGCTGCCGGAACCGCGCCATGCGTTCGCGCTCGTGGGTGTCGAGCAGCCGCACGAGGTGCGGTGCTGCCGCAGGTTCGACAGGTGCGGCCCAGAAGATCCGGCAGGTCGCCGCGGGAATGCCCACTCTCGACATCTTGGCAGAGACTTCGGCCGGCGACTGCGGCCGACACGGAGCGGCGCCGCCGGTCCCGTGGACGCGGGACCGGCGGCGCCGGATACGGATCAGGAACCGGAGCGGCGCACCGGGTTGATCCGCCGGCCCTGTTGGGACCGGGCGTGTGCCGGAGGCTGGTAGCGAGCCTGGTCGGACACGGTGTTCGAGCCGACCTTGCCGCGCTTGCCGGCACGTCGAGCCGCCCGGTTGGACGGGGCGGACTCCTCGGTGCCGTCCGCGGCGAGCGCGGCCGTCAGGTCGAGCGGCAGTTCGGTCGGAACGTCAGATGAGGGATGCGCAGGCATACGTGCCTCCTGTACGAGGGATGCGGCCGACGGATGCCGGGGCGGCGGGTGTGCCGGCCGGAAGGACCGAGGGGCGGCGGCAACCGGGGATACCGGGCCGCGAAGGCTCCGCGCGGGGCGCGGGAGCATCTCCATCACAGGCGCATGTGAACAAGGTACGAGACGACGACGGCGCCGCGCCAGCGAATTAACGCCGGTAGCGTCCGGGTGCATGGGAATGCCTGATGTGGTGGTGGTCGGCGGCGGGATCGCCGGGGCCTCGGTCGCGTACGAGCTGGCCGCGCACCGGTCGGTCGTGCTGGTGGAGGCCGAGCCCGTCGCCGGCCGGCACTCCACCGCCCGCTCCGCGGCGACATGGGTGCCCGGGCACGGCGTGGCCGACGTGCGCGCGCTGGTCGCGGCCAGCGGGCTGCGATTCGAGCGGCTCGCCGACGAGCTCGGCACGCCGCCGCTGCTGCCGCCGCGCGAGGTGCTGTTCGTCGCCACGGACGATGTGAGCGAGCGGGGGTTGGACGAGTATCTCGTCGACCGCGCCGGCGAGGCCCACGTCGCCGAGCGCGTCGACGGTGCCACCGCCGAGCGGCTGTGCCCCGCGCTCGCGCACGGTGTCGTGCGGACGGCCGGGCTGGTCGTTGGTGCCGACATCGACACGGATGCCCTGCACCAGGGCTACCTGCGCGGGCTGCGGGCCCGCGGCGGCGAGGTGCGAGTGGGTGCGCCGGCCGAGCGGATCGAGCGGGTGGGCACCGGGTGGCGGGTGCACCTGGGCGGCCCGGCGGCCGCGGTGCTGGACACCGGGCTCGTCGTGGACGCCGCCGGGGCGTGGGCCGATGTGGTCGCCCGCCGGGCCGGGGTGCCGGAGATCGGGCTGGTGCCCTTCCGGCGGACGATCGCGGCGGTGCGCGTGCCGGATCCGGCGCGGTTGCGGGGGCCGGCGCAGCGGCTGCCGTTCGTCATCGAGGCGGCCGACCGGTTCTACTTCAAGGCCGACGGCGACGACCTGATGTGCTCGCCCGTCGACGAGACGCCGAGCGAGCCGGGAGACGCGCGTCCGGATCCGCTGGACGTCGCGCTGGCGCTGGAGCGGGTGGAGGAGGTGACCCGGCTGGGCCTGCGGTCGGTGCGCACGAGCTGGGCCGGGCTGCGGTCGTTCGTGGCGGACCGGCGACCGGTCGTGGGCGAGTGGCCGGAGGCCCCGGGATTCGCGTTCGTCGCGGCGCAGGGCGGCTCGGGCATCGAGACCGCGCCGGCGCTCTCGGTGTACGCGGCGGCGGTGCTGACCGGGCAGCGCCCGCCGGCCGACACCCCGCAGGACCCCGCTCTGTTCGCCCCGGATCGATCTCGCGTTCGCATGTAAGCTGTTGCTTACAACGACTCGAGGAGACCGGTGACCGCATCGCTCACGCTGTTCGACGGCGACTTCTGGCACGACCCGTACCCCGCCTACGGCGCGCTGCGCGCGGACCAGCCCGTCCGCGAGGTCGACTTCGGTGACGGATCCGGCTGGCTGATCAGCCGCTACGCCGATGTCCGGGCCGCGCTGGCCGACCCGCGGCTGTCGAAGGACGAGCGCTACACCCTGCCGCCCGAGCAGCGCGCCGCCGCGCCCCCGCAACCGTTCCCGATGATGCTGCAGATGGACCCGCCGGAGCACACCCGGCTGCGCAAGCTCGTCTCGCGCACCTTCACCGTGCGCCGGATGGAGGAGCTGCGACCGCGGGTCCGGCAGATCGCCGACGAGCTGATCGACGCGCTGCCGCCCGCCGGCCGGGTGGACCTGCTCGCCGAGTACGCGTTCCTGGTGCCCGTGCTGGTCATCTGCGAGCTGCTGGGCGTACCCCCGGAGGACCGGGACGACTTCGCCGGCTGGTCGAACGCGTTGATCGACGCCGACGATCGCGCGGAGGCGATGCAGGCCATGCGCAAGCTCGGCGTCTACCTGGCCGGGCTCGTCGCCGCCAAGCGGACCGCTCCGGACGATGCGCTGATCAGCGGGCTGATCGAGGTCGCCGACGACGGTGACCGGCTGTCCGAGACCGAGCTCATCGGCATGGCGATGATCCTGCTCATCGCCGGGCACGAGACGACGGTCAACTTGATCGGCAACGGGCTGCTCGCGCTCTACACGCAGCCCGAGCAGCGCGCGCTGCTGCTGGAGCGGCCGGAGCTCGTCGCGCCCGCCGTCGAGGAGTTCCTGCGGTTCGACTCGCCCGTGCACACCACTCCGGCCAGGTTCGCCGCAGAGGACGTCGAGTACGGCGGAGTCACCATCCCGGCCGGTTCGCGGGTGCTGCTCTCGCTCGCCGCGGCCAACCGCGATCCCGAGCGGTTCACCGACTCCGACGAGCTGCAGGTCGACCGCGACGCGTCGCGCCACGTCGCGTTCGGGCACGGGCTGCACCACTGCCTCGGCGCCCAGCTGGCCCGGATCGAGGGGCAGGAGGCGATCGCGCGCCTGCTCGCCCGGCGGCCCGGTACCGAGCTGGCCATGCCGGCCGACGAGCTGCTGCACCGGCACTCGAACGTGATCCGCGGCCTGCGCAACCTGCCGGTGGAGCTGGGGCCGGAGGTCGAGGGACCCGCTGCAGGCGTCTGACCAGACAAGCCGCCGGCCGACGGGTCGTGGCGGTTCGCCTGAGTCCCACCTCGCCGATGTCGGCGAGTCTCCCGAATGGTCCGGCGAGTCTCGCCGACTCGGTCCGGCGAGTTCTCGCGGACTGCGGTCGGGGCGGAGTTCTGCGTTTCGGGACGATACGCGGATGCCTGCGGGACGAAACGCAAGACTCGCGGGACGAAACGCAAGACTCGCGGGACCGGACGCAAGACTCGCCGTGCGCCGACGGGCGGCTCGCCGAGACCGTGACCCGCCTGTCGCCGGCTAACCCAGGTGCTTGCGCATCAGCGTGCACGTGGTGTCGTAGCGCACGACCGTGCCGTCGGGGCCCGGCTCGTCCCAGCCGTCGGGCGCCTCGCCGTACGCCTCGTAGCCCAACCGCTCGTACAGCGCGCGGGCGCGGTGATTGTCGATCTCGACGCGGAGCTCGGCCCGGTCGAGCCCGCGGGCGGCGATGCGGTCCTCGGCGGCTGTGAGCAGCAGGGTGCCCAGCCCGCAGGACCGCAGGGCGGGATGGACGGCGAGCTGGCCGATGGTGCCCGCCCCGGGCACGGCGGTCCAGTCCAGCAGCGCCATCCCCACCGGGAGCCCGGACGGCGGGCACAGCGCCAGGTAGTCGGTTTCGCCGCGGGGCACGCGCTCCAGCTCCGCGGCGACGTAGCGCAGGTGGACGGGCGAGCCCGACCACGCGCAGGCCGGCAGGTCGTCGGCCACCAGATCCCGGATCGTGACCGGGACGCTCACCTGCACCGTCAGCACGCCACCCGCAGTGGCGCACCCGTCGCGGCCACCACGTCGGCCGGGGTGACCCCGGGCGCCGTCTCGGTGAGCACCAGGCCGTCCAGGGTCACCTCGACGACGCCGAGTTCGGTGACGATCCGGTCGACGCACGCCACGCCCGTGAGCGGCAGCGTGCAGGCCTCGACGATCTTCGGCGCGCCGTTCCTGGTGCAGTGCTCCATCATGACGATCACGGTGGCGGCGCCGTGCACGAGATCCATCGCGCCCCCCATCCCCTTGATCATCTTTCCGGGCACGGCCCAGTTCGCCAGGTCGCCGCGCACGCTCACCTGCATGCCACCCAGCACGGCCACGTCCACGTGCCCGCCGCGGATCATCGCGAACGAGTCGGAGGAGTCGAAGTAGCTCGCCCCCGGCAGCACCGTGACCGTCTCCTTGCCGGCGTTGATCAGGTCGGGATCGACCTCGTCGTCGAGCGGGTACGGGCCGACGCCGAGGATGCCGTTCTCCGAGTGCAGCACCACGGTGCGGTCGGCCGGGATGTGGTCGGGCACGGTGGTCGGCAGCCCGATGCCGAGGTTGACGTGGTCGCCGTCGTGCAGCTCGGCAGCCACGCGGGCGGCCAACTCGGCCTTGGTCCAACTCATGGGCGCACCGTCCTGATCTCGACCGGCTTCTCCACGCCGGGCACGTGCACCACCCGCTGGACGTGGATGCCGGGGGTGTGCACGGCATCGGGATCGATCTCGCCCGGCTCCACGAGCTGCTCGACCTGGGCGATCGTGATCCGCCCCGCGGCGGCCGCGGCCGGGTTGAAGTTGCGCGAGCTCTTGCGGAACACGAGGTTGCCGTGCCGGTCGCCCTTCCAGGCGTGCACCAGCGCGTAGTCCGGCCGGATCGCCCGTTCCAGCAGGTAGGTCACGCCGTCGAACTCGCGGATCTCCTTCGGCGGCGACGCCAGCGCGACCGACCCGTCGGGGGCGTAGCGCCACGGCAGCCCGCCCTTGGCGACGAGCGTGCCGACGCCGGCCGGGGTGAAGAACGCGGGGATGCCGGCGCCGCCGGCCCGCAGCCGCTCGGCCAGCGTGCCCTGCGGGGTGATCTCGAACTCCAGCTCACCGGCGAGGTACTGGCGGGCGAACTCCTTGTTGTTGCCCACGTACGAGCCGATCGTGCGGCGGATCCGCCCGGCGGCCAGCAGCACGCCCAGCCCGTAGCCGTCGATGCCGAGGTTGTTGCTGATGATCTCCAGCCGCTCGGCGCCCTGGTCGAGCAGGGCCATGATCAGTACGGCGGGCACCCCCGTCATGCCGAATCCGCCGACGGCCAGCGACGCGCCGTCGGGGATGTCGCCGACTGCCTCCGCCGCCGTTGGCACCACCTTGTTGAGCATGAGGCGATGGTAGCCGAGTGTGCGCTTCCCGTACACTCGTTCGCTGTGCGCACAAGTTTGCTCTCGGCGGCCACCGTCGCCGCCGCTGTGGCGCTGCACGGCGACCGGATCGGGCTCGGCGACCGGCACCCGATGGTCGGGATCGCCGCGCTGCGCCCGTACCTGACCGCGGCCACCGTCGCCGCGGCCGCCCTCCTCGCGCCCCGCCGTCCCGTCCCGGCCGCCGTGCTCGCGGGTCTGGCGGCGGCCGCGGCGCTGCCGCTGGTCCGTCGGATCGGCGCCGGCCCCGGCGTGGCCGAACACCCGGACGATCTCGTCGTGCTCGCCGCGAACGTCTGGCACGGGCGCGCCCGGCCCGTGGCGTTCGCCGCCGTGCTCGAGCGGGAGCGACCCGACCTGGTCGCGCTCTCCGAAGCCGGTCAGCCGTTCCTCGATCTGCTGCGCCCGCACCTCGAGCCGCTCGGCTACCGCAGCTGGACCTCCGCGGCGCCGGGCGCCCACGACGGCGACGGTGTCGCGTTGCTGGCCGGGCCGCGGGCCGGCGACCTGACCGTCACCGGCGGCCCGGAGCTGCGCACGCGGCACCTGCGCGCCCGCGGCGGGATCCTCGGCGAGCGGGCGCTCGTCGTGGCGCACACGGCGGCGCCGACCACCGTCGCCGGCACCCGGGCGTGGCGCCACGACCTCGCTGTCCTGGCCCTCTGGAGCCACGAACCCGTCGCGCCGATCATCGCGGGCGACCTCAACGCCACGCTCGACCACGCACTGCTCCGGGCGGTGCTCGGGCCGGTCGTCTCCGCATCGACGGGCAGTGGCCGCGGTCTCGTCGGCACGTTCCCCACGCCGCTGCGGCCCAACTGGCCCGCGCTCATCGGCATCCACATCGACCACGTGCTGGTGCCGGCCGGGTCGGCCGTGGCGCGCTACGCCATCGTCGACGTGCCCGGCAGCGACCATCGCGCTGTGCTGGCGAGAGTGCGCACCCCGGAGGTGTCCCGATGAGCGACTCGTTGTTCGACCCGCTGTTCGGTGCCGATCGGGTGGCCGAACGCTTGGACGACGCCTCCTGGGTGGCGGCGCTCGTCGCGGTGGAGGTCGCGTTGACGGCCGCGGCTGCCGAGCAGGGGCTCGTGTCCGACGCCGACGCCGAGGCCGTCGCGGCGGCCGCGTCCTCGTTGCGGGTCGATCCCGCGGAGCTGGGGCGCGCCGCCGTCGAGGGCGGCAACCCGGTGATCCCGCTGGTGCGGATGCTGCGCGCCGCGGCCGGGCCCGCCGGTCGCGCGGTCCATCCCGGCGCCACCAGCCAGGACGTCATGGACACCGCCGCGATGCTGCTCGTCGGCTGGGCCGGCGAGATCGTGCTCGACGACCTCCGCGGCGCCGCCGACGCCGCCGCGCGCCTGGCCGCCGCCCACCGCGACACCCCCATGATCGCCCGCACCCTCGGCCAGCAGGCCGTGCCCACCACGTTCGGGCTGGTCGCGGCCGGGTGGTGCGCCGGGATCGACCGCGCCCGCACGGCGCTCGCCGTCGAGCTCGCGCACCTGCCCGTCCAGCTCGGGGGAGCGGCCGGCACGCTCGCGGCCCTGCACCCGCACGGTCCCGCCGTCGCGGGCTCGCTCGCGGCGCGTCTCGGCCTGGCCGAGGCCGCCCCGTGGCACACCGAGCGCTCCCGCATCGGCGCGCTCGCCGGCACCCTCGCCGTCGCCGCGGCCGCGTGCGCCACCCCCGCCACCGACGTCGTCCTGCTCTCCGGAACCGAGCTGGGCGAGGTGCGCGAGGCCGCGCCGGGCGACTCCTCGTCGATGCCGCACAAGCGCAACCCCATCGCCGCGATCACCGCCCGGGCCGCGGCCCGGCGCGCCCCCGCGCTCGCCGCCGTCCTCATCGGGGGCGAGCACGAGCACCAGCGCGCCGCCGGGGCGTGGCACGCCGAGTGGCCGGCCCTCACCGACCTCCTGCGCGCCGCCGGCGGAGCCGCTGCCCGCCTGCGCACCAGCCTCGACGGGCTCGTCGTCGATCCCGGACGGATGGCCGCCAACATGGCGCTGACCACCGATGACGTGACGACCGGCCACGCCGGCGAGCTGTGCGACCGCCTGCTGGCAGCGCGGCCGTGAGCGACCACGTCCGCTCGCTGGAACGGGGGCTGGCCGTCCTGCGCGCTTTCGACGGCGACGCGCCCGTCCAGACGCTGTCGGACGTGGCCCGCCGGGCCGAGCTCACCCGCGCGGCGGCCCGCCGGTTCCTGCTCACCCTCGCCGAGCTCGGCTACGTGCGCGTCGACGGGCGGCTGTTCAGCCTCACGCCGAAGGTGCTGGAGCTCGGCTACGCCTACCTGTCGGCGCTCTCGTTGCCGGAGGTGGCCGGGCCGCACCTGGAGGCGCTCTCGGCGCGAGTGCACGAGTCGGCGTCGATGTCGGTGCTCGACGGGGCCGACGTCGTCTACGTGGCCAGGGTCGCCACCTCGCGGCTGATGACCGCGGCCATCACCATCGGCACCCGGCTGCCCGCCTACGCCACCGCGATGGGACGGGTGCTGCTCGCCGCCCGTCCACCTGCGGAACGCGCCGGGCTGCTGCCGACGCCGGCCGCGGCGCTGACCGACCGCACCGTCACCGACGCCACCACCCTCGCCCGCACCCTCGACGAGGTGGCCGCCGCCGGCTGGGCCCTCGTCGACGAGGAGCTGGAGCTGGGCGTGCGGTCGATCGCCGTGCCCGTCCGGGACGCGTCCGGGCGCGTCGTCGCCGCCGTCAACGTCGCCACCCGGCCCGGCGCCGTCGATCTCGTCGCGGACGTGCTGCCGCACCTGCGGGCGTGCGTCGCCGCCGTCGAGGCGGATCTGCGGTCCGGCAGAGTGGCGGGATGACGCACCGGGAGACGATCGAGCGGTACTACCTCGGCTGCTCCACCGCCGACGTCGAGCTGATGACGAGCACGCTGGATCCCGAAGTCGTGCACTGGTTCCTCGCCCCCAACACCGGCTCCGCGCCCGTCCGTGGCGGGGAGCACCTTGCCCGTTACTGGCGCAAGGTCGCCGGCCTGATCGACGCCCGCTGGTCGGTCGACCACTGCCTCGCCGGGGCCGACGAGGCGGTCATCGAGTGGACCATGACCTGGCGGCCCGGCGGTGTCGGCGAGCGGATCGCCACCCGCGGCGCCGAGTGGTTCACCTTCGCCGCCGACGGCCGCATCACCGAGATCCGCAGCTACTACCAGCAGCGCGAGCACACCACCGAGCTCGACGGGTTCCCGTACGCGGAGCGCGGCTACACAGCGGTCTGACTCACCAGTGCCACGCCTCGCCGCCGACGTTGGTGATCATCTTCTGCAGGACCGTGATGGTGGTGGCGTAGTCCTCCACGCTGACGCCCTGCATCCGCTCGGCCTGCAGGCCCTTCTGCACGTCCACCGCGCGGTCGAATGCCGCGGACCCGGCCTCCGTCGATCGCAGGAGGGTGCCGTCGGCGTGGATCCGGCCCTTCGCGATCCCCGCGTCGATCGTCTCCTCGATCACGGCCGGGGTGTCGTTCGAGCCGATGACGTCGACGACCGCGGCCCGCTCCACGCCGTCCGGGTGGAGGGAGAGCTGGTGCAGCACCCACCACTCCGGCTGCGTCACGTCGATCTCCGCGAGCGCCGCCCGGATCCGGGCACGGATGGCCTCGCCGGCACGGACGGTCCAGAACCCGATCGGCTGGCTGGCGGGCGGCTGCATGGGTCGAGTCACCGGCTGGACGTTAGGACCTGGATCCGGGTCGAGGTCAAGGCAGACTGATCACATGCCCACCCCCACCTTCGCCGACGTCCAGGCCGCAGCAGAACGCATCCGCGGGCACGCCCACCGGACCCCCGTGCTCACCTCCCGCCGGTTCGACGACGAGGTGGGCGCGCAGGTGCTGGTCAAGGCCGAGAACTACCAGCGCATGGGGGCGTTCAAGTTCCGCGGCGCCTTCAACGCGCTCTCCCGGTTCGACGACGAGCAGCGCCGCGCCGGGGTCGTGGCGTACTCGTCGGGCAACCACGCGCAGGCCGTCGCGCTCTCGGCCCGGATCCTCGGCATCCCCGCGACGATCGTGATGCCGCTCGACGCACCCGCCACCAAGGTCGCCGCGACGAAGGGCTACGGCGCCGAGGTGATCACCTACGACCGGTACACGCAGGACCGCGAGCAGATCGGGCGCGACCTCGCCGCGTCGCGTGGGCTCACCCTCGTCCCGCCCTATGACCATCCCGACGTGATCGCCGGACAGGGCACCGCGGTGCTCGAACTGATCGAGGACGCCGGCCCCCTCGACGCGCTGTTCGTCCCGCTCGGGGGCGGTGGGCTGCTGTCGGGTTCGTGCCTGTCGGCGCGGGCGCTGAGCCCGGACGTGCGGATCTTCGGCGTCGAACCGGAAGCCGGCGACGACGGACGGCAGTCGCTGGCGAAGGGGGAGATCGTGCACATCGACACCCCCGTCACCATCGCCGACGGCGCCCAGACCCAACACCTCGGCGCCACCGGCTTCCCCATCCTGCAGCGCGAGGTCGCCGAGGTCATGACCGCGAGCGACGACGAGCTGGTGGCGGCCATGCGGGTCTTCGCGGGGAGTTACAAGACCGTGGTCGAGCCGACCGGGTGCCTGGGCATGGCGGCGGTTCGGGCGCTGGCCGGGCGGTTGCCCGGGAAGCGCATCGGGGTGGTGGTCAGCGGCGGCAACGTCGACATCGACCGGTACGCCGCGCTGCTCGCGGGGCGCCCCACCCGTACGTCAGCAAAGCCACTTTCAGGACCGAATCGGTCCTGAAAGTGGCTTTGCTGTCACTCCCACCCAGTCCGCGGTCAGCCCAGCCGGGGGAGTGGCTTGGCGTAGAGCCACGCCTCCAGCAGGTCCGCCACGTCCTCTCCGGCCAGCGCGACGAACTGCTCGGTGGTGACGGAGCCGTGCTGGTGGATCGTCGCCCACTCCCGCAGCAGGTGGAAGAAGCGCTCGTCCCCGATCCGGACGCGCAGGGCGTGGAGGGTCAGGCCGCCGCGCTTGTAGACGCGTTGGTCGAACAGGTGCGCGATCCCGGGGTCGGCGATCACGAGGTCGGCGCGCTGGGCGGCGACGATGCCGTGCCACTCCCGCGCGTGCGCGGCGGCCGAGCGGCCGCCGGAGCTCTCCGACCACAGCCACTCGGCGTAGGTGGCGAAGCCTTCGTTGAGCCAGATGTGGCGCCAGTCGGCGATGGTGAGGCTGTTGCCGAACCACTGGTGCGCCAGCTCGTGCACGACGAGCCGTTCGTGGGTGCGCTTGCCGTCGATGTGGTTGGCGCCGAACACTGCCATGCCTTGCGCCTCGACGGGGTCGTCGAGCTCGTCGTCGACGACGACCAGCTGGTAGTTCCCGAACGGGTACGGGCCGAAGAACCCCTCCAGCGCCTTCATGATCTTCGGGTGCCGGCCGAGGTCGTACGCGGCGGTGCGCCGGAGCCGGGACGGGACCCAGGCGCGGGCCCGGCGCGAGCCGAGCGGCAGGTCGTCGTAGCGCCCGATCTGCACGCTCATCAGGTACGTGGCCGTGGGCTCGGGGCGCTCGTAGACCCAGGTGCGGGTGCTCCCGGCGCGGCTGCGGTCGGTGAGCACCCCGGTAACCAGCACCGTGTAGTCGGCGTCGGTGGTGACCGTGACGCGGTAGGTGGCCTTGTCCCCGAGCCGGTCGTTGCACGGGAACCACGACGGGGCCCCGACGGGTTGGCTCGCGACCAGCGCGCCGTCGGTCAGCTCGTCCCAGCCGACGTCGCCCCACCGGCTGCGCACCGGCTTCGGGTTGCCCGCGTAGCGCACCTCGACGGTGAACGTGCCGGTGGCCGGCCGCGGCGGGGTGACGCGCACCTTGCCGCCGCGGTGGGTGAACGTGGCGGTGCGCCCGTCGACGAGCACCCGCGCGACCTTGAACGTGCCCAGATCCAGGGCGAACCGGGGCAGTGGCGCGTCGGCGACGGCCGTGAGCACGGCCCGTCCGGTCAGTCGGTTGGGCCCGACCTTGTAGTCGAGGACCAGGTCGTAGCTCGTGACGCGGTAGCCGCCGTTGCCGTGCTGGGGGAGGTACGTGTCGCCGGAACGATCCGGCGCGCTCAGCCGGGCCACGAACTGATCGGGTTGCCCAGCCAGCGGGTGTCGGCCGGGACGGCGTCGCCGCGGGTGACGAGCGAGCCGGGGCCCACTGTCGTGCGCGCGCCGATGCCCGCGCCCGGCAGGACGATGCCGTTCGGGCCGAGGGTGGCGCCCTCGTCGAGGCGAACGGTGTCCATGCTCATGATCCGATCATGGAACAGGTGGGTCTGCACGACGCAGCCCCGGTTCACCGTCGCACCGTCACCCAGGTGGACCAGATCCGACTCGGGCAGCCAGTAGCTCTCCAGCCACACGCCGCGCCCGATGTGGGCGCCCATGGTCCGCAGCCACGCGGTCAGCACGGGTGTGCCGGACGCCGGCCCGGCCAACCACGGCACCGCCAGCAGCTCGACGAACATGTCAGCCAGCTCGCCGCGCCACACGAAGGAGCTCCACAGCGGGTGGTCCACCGCGCGCAGCTGCCCGACCAGCGCCCACTTGGCGAGCGAGGCGAGCAGAGCCGCGACGATGCCCGCGGCCACCAGCAGCGGCCCGGCCACGAGCGCGGCCAGCAGCCAGCCACCGACGGCGTGGGCGGCGAGCAGCCCCGCGACGACCAGCACGGCGAGCGCCGCCGACAGCATCAGCGGCAGCACCCGGCAGAGCTCGACGAGCCCGCGGGCGACCTTGAGCTTGCGCGGCGGGTGGTAGGTGCGGCTGGTGTCGCCCTGCTCGACGGCCCGGCGCAGCGGCATGGGCGGCAGCCCCAGGTAGGACGAGCCCTTCTTGGCCTTGCGCGGGGTCGAGGACAGCACCCCGATCAGGCCGCGCTTGGGCACCGAGCGGCCGGGCGCGGTCATCCCGGAGTTGCCGAGGAAGGCCTGCTTGCCCACCCGCGACGGGGCCACGTGCAGCCAGCCGCCGCGCAGCTCGTAGGTGCCGACCATGGTGTCGTCGGCGAGGAACGCGCCGTCGTTCACGGTGGTCATCTTCGGCAGCGCGATCACCGTCGACGCCTCGACGTCCTTGCCGATCTTCGCGCCCAGCAGCCGCAGCCACGTGGGCGTCGCGAGGCTGGCGTAGAGCGGGTAGAGGCCGATGCGGGCCAGGCCCATCAGGCGCTCGGTGGTCCACACCTGCCAGCCGATCCGGCTGTGCACGGCGTGGTAGCCCTCGACCATGCCGACGCCGAGCAGGCGCACCGCGCCGAGGACGAGCATCGCGTAGGTGAGCAGGTAGGCGATCGTGGCGACAGGAAGCAGCGCGAGGACGACCCCCAGGTTCGGCAGTCCCAGCGAGAGCAGCAGGACGCCCGGCAGCGCGGCGATCGCGGGCAGCAGGCCCAGCAGCGTCGACGTCATGCCGTAGGCGGCGATCCAGGACCGCGACCGGCGCGGACGCTCCGCGGGCCAGGTGAGTGCGGACCGCCCGGCGCGCGTCGCGGGCGAGCCCGCCCAGCGCTGCCCGGCGGGGATGGCACCGTGCACCGTCGACCCGGCCACGACCTCGGCGTTCTTGCCAACGCGGGCACCGGGCAGCAGCGTGCTGCGGGAGCCGACGCGGGCACCGGCGCCGATGCGGATCCGGCCGATGTGCACGGAGTCGCCGTCCACCCAGTGGCCGGCGAGATCCACCTCGGGCTCGACGGCGGCGCCGCGGCCCACCTTGAGCAGACCGGTGACCGGGGGAGTGGAGTGCAGGTCGACGCCGTCGCCGATCCTCGCGCCGAGCAGGCGGGCGTAGCGGGTGGTCCAGGACGCGGCGGAGAGGCCGGTGGCGCCGGACAGGTCGGCGAGCCGCTCGGCCGCCCACAACCGGACGTGCACCGAGCCGCCACGGGGATGGGTGCCGGCGCGGACGCCACGCAGCAGCAGCCGGGCGCCGCCGGCCGCGATCGCGATGCGTCCGGGCGGGCTGAACAGCGCCAGCCAGGCGATGGCGAGCGTCCACCACGGCACGGTCGGGGCGGTGGCGACCAGCCCCGTCCAGGCGGCGACGGACGAGAGCGCAGCCGCCACGGCCGTCCAGCGCAGGCCGACGACGGCGAGCGCGGGCGCGAGCAGCAGTGCCTGCAGGACGCCGGTGCGGCGCGCGACCGGAGCGACGTCGGGCCGCGGACCGGTGTTGCCGGTGAGCGCGTCCAGGTGCGCGGCGAGAGCGCCCAGCCTCGGGTTGAGGTAGAGATCGTTGACCGACACCTGGGCGTGCCGGGTGCGGATCATCGCCACGAGCTGCGCGGCGGTGAGGCTGCCGCCGCCGTGGGTGAAGAAGTCGGCCTTCGGGTCGCTGACGGCGACGCCGAGGATCTCGGTCCAGCCCTGCGCGAGCCACTCCTCGGTGGGGGTGAGGGCGCGATCGGCCGACACGTACTGCTGCAGCGGCCATGGCAGCGCGTCGCGGTCGACCTTCCCGGACGTGCGGGTGGGCAGTTCGTCCACCACGGCCACGAGTGGCACCAGAGCCGCCGGCAGCCGCTCGCGCAGCAGCCGGGCGGCCTCGTCGGGATCGATGCCGTCGCCGGCCACGTAGCCGACGAGCACCTGGTTGCCTGCCTTGGTGCGGCGCACCGCAGCAGCAGCGCCGCGGGCCCCGGGCAGCGCCTGCAGGGCCGCGTCGACCTCGCCCAGCTCGATGCGGCGCCCGCCCAGCTTGACCTGCTCGTCGGCGCGGCCGAGGAACACCAGCCCGTCTGGCTCGGCGCGGACCACGTCGCCGCTGCGGTAGGCGCGGTCCCACTCCATGGACAGCAGTGGCGCGTACTTCTCGGCGTCCTTGGTCGCGTCCAGGTAGCGGGCCAGCCCCACGCCACCGATCACGAGCTCGCCGCTCTCGCCCAGCTCCACCGGCTCGCCGGTGCTGTCGACGACCACCACGTCCCAGCCGTCGAGCGGCAACCCGATGCGGACGGGGCCGTCGGCGGTGAGCTGCGCCGCGGTGGCCACCACGGTGGCCTCGGTGGGGCCGTAGGTGTTCCACACCTCGCGGCCCTCGACGGCGACGCGTTCGGCCAACTCCGGCGGGCACGCCTCGCCGCCGAAGATCAGCAGCCGGACGTCCTCGAGTGCGTCGGCAGGCCACAGCGCCGCCAGCGTGGGGACGGTCGAGACGACGGTGATCCGCTGCTCGCGCAGCCACGGGCCGAGATCGACGCCGGTGCGCACGAGCGCGCGCGGGGCCGGCACCAGGCAGGCGCCGTGCCGCCAGGCCAGCCACATCTCCTCGCAGGACGCGTCGAACGCGACCGACAGGCCGGCGAGCACCCGGTCGCCCGGGCGGATCGGCTCGTCCTGCAGGAACAGCCGCGCCTCGGCGTCGACGAACGCGGCGGCGGAGCGGTGGCTCACCGCGACGCCCTTCGGCTTCCCGGTGGAGCCCGAGGTGAAGATGATCCAGGCGTCGTCACCAGGCCCGGGCCGGCCGGGGGTGCCGATCGGTGCGGCCGCCGGCTCGAGACCGGCGTCGGTCAGCACCGCGCACACCTGGGCCTCGCCGAAAACCAGGTCGGCCCGCTCCTCAGGGTCGTCGGCGTCGACGGGCACGTAGGCCGCGCCGGCCGCCAGCACGGCCAGGATCGCGACGTACAGCTCCGCCGTGCCGGAGGAGATGCGGATGCCGACCCGGTCGCCCACGCCGATCCCCGCCGCGACGAGCGCGGCGCGCTGCGCCTCGACCTCGTCGGTGAGCGCGCGGTAGCTGAGCACGCGGCCGCCGGCGTCGATCGCGGCGGCGGTGGGGTGGTGCGCCGTCGTCGTGGCCAGCACGTCGAGCAAGGTGCGGGCGATGGGCGCGGGACCTGCGGTGAAGCGCGCAGGGCAGAGTGGAGCGGGCCGAACGGCGAGGGTCATCGAAACCTTCTGCACGAGCACCGCGTCGTCTGACCGGGACACGGTTGACCGGGGGTTGACGCAAAGGTAACGGGACGGTGAAGTCGACGTCTCGGCGCCGTGTCGCGATTCACCCCGCCGTGGATGTGACCCCCGCCGCAGGCGGCAGTGCCGCAGCCGGAAGTGCTGCGGCCACCGGCGCGAGCGCCGCCAGGATGATCACGTGGCCGGCGGTGACGGCCAGGTACGCCGCGAGCGGCCCGGCCGAGTCGGCGACCGCCGCGTAGAGCGTGCCGAAGAGCGCCGCACCGACCGCGAGGCTGCCCTGCTGGGTGGTCGCAAGCGCACCGCTGCCGACGCCGGCGTGCTCGGTCGGTACCCCGGCGAGGACGACGCCGAACATCGGGATGGCCGCCATGCCCTGCCCGAACCCGACCACGACCAGACCGCCGGCGACGGCGAGCGGCGCGGGGTGCGGCCATCCCACCGTGACGACGGCGGCCGTCGTCAGCAGGCCGACGAGCAGCACGATCGTCCCGACGGCGACGACGCGCCTGCCCAGCAGCGCCCCCAGCCGCGAGACGGCGAGCGCGGCGATCCCGAACGCGACGGCGAAGGCGGCCATCGTCGTCCCGGCGGCGAACGGGTCGAGGCCGATCCCGTGCTGCAGCACCAGCGCGATGGCGAACAGGAACCCGCCGACGCCGAGGAAGAACGGCGCGACGACGAGCAGCCCGCGGCGCATGCTGGGCACGCCGAGGATCGACGGCGGCAGCAGCGCGGGCCGGCCCGCCCGCTCGGCCCGCCGCTCGACCAGTGCGAACGCGGCCCCGGCGATCGGGGCGGTCACGAGCAGCGCCACGGTCCACACCGGCCAGCCCAGCGTGCGACCTTCGAGGAGCGGCACCATCAGCGCCAGCAACGCGCCGGCCAGCAGCGCCGTCCCGGCGCGGTCCACGCCGTGCGGGGTGGTGGCCCGCGACTCGGGCAGCAGCCGCGGCACCAGCACCAGCGCGAGGACGCCGACGGGCACGTTGATCAGGAAGATCGGCCGCCACCCGGTGCCGGCGATGTCGGCGCCCAGGAGTACCCCGCCGAGCAGCAGACCGACGACCATGGCGAGCGATCCGACGCCGCCGTACCAGCCGATGGCGCGGATCCGGGCTGCTCCGGTCGTGCCGGCCTGGATGATCGAGAGCACCTGGGGGAGGATCAGCGCCGCCGCCAGCCCCTGCGCGACCCGCGCCGCCACGAGCACCCCGATGCCCGGAGCCAGCCCGCAGACCAGCGACGCGAGCGTGAACCCGGCCATGCCGGCGAGGAAGACCCGCCGCCGGCCGAAGCGGTCACCGAGGCGGCCGCCGATCACGAGCGCGACCGCCAGCGCGATGCCGTAGCCGGCGACGACGGCCTCCAGCTGCGCGGTGGAGGCTGCCAGGTCCGCGCCGATGCTGGCCAGCGCGACGTTGACGACGAACATGTCGATCGGGACGAGCGCCACGCCGAGCAGGAGCACGGCCAGAGCCGGGGTGGTGAGGGTGGACGGCGCCAGGGTCTGCGGGCGCGGTGGTGCGATTGCCATGTGGAGGACGTTCGTCCTGCGCGTAGCCCGGTACCAGAGCGTAGTTATCCAGGTATCCGGAACACCTGGTAACAGGATGGTCGACGTGCCAGGGTGGTGGTCATGACCACGATCGCCCCTCCTGCCCGCGACGAGCTGGCCGCGTTCCTGCGCAGCCGCCGCGAGCGGATCACGCCGGAGCAGGTGGGGCTGCCGATCGCGGGCCGGCGGCGCACGCCCGGCCTGCGCCGGGAGGAGGTCGCGCAGCTCGCCGGGGTCGGGGTCACCTGGTACACGTGGCTCGAGCAGGGCCGCGACATCCGCGCGTCCGAGCAGGTGCTCTCCGCCATCGCCGGCACCCTGCGGTTGGACCCGGCCGAGCGCGGCCACCTGTTCACCCTCGCCGGCGTCGCGGACCCCATGACGATCGGCGAGTGCCAGGTCGTCCCGGCCTCGGTCACGGCGATGATGACGGGTCTGCCGTACCCCGCGGCCGTCTACAGCGCCCGCACCGACGTCCTCGCCCACAACCGCGCGTACCAGTGGCTGTTCGACATCGAGTCCGTGCCGTGCACCGACCGCAACGCGACGCTGCTGCGCTACACCGACCCGGCGTGGCGGCGGCTGCTGCCCGACTGGAGCGACGGCGTCGGCCGATCGGCGGCCGCCCTGCGCGCCGCCATGGCCGAGCACGTCGGCGAGCCGGGCTGGAAGGAGCTGATCGCACGGCTGCGGCGGGAGTCGCCGGAGTTCGAGCGGGAGTGGAACCGCCACGAGGTTCAGCAGGTCCACGGCCTCCCCACGCGCGTGCGCCACCCGGAGGCCGGGATGCTGATGTTCGAGTGCACCCACCTGTGGCTGGGCAGGCGCTCTGACACGCGGCTCACCACGTTGGTCCCCGTCGACGACATCACGCGAGACGTGCTGGCCACTCTGGCAGTGCGCTAGAGCCAGCCCCGCTCGCCGGCCATCCGCGCGGCCTCCACCCGGTTGCGCACCCCGAGCTTCGCGATCACCGTGGAGAGGTAGTTGCGCACGGTGCCTTCGGCGAGGTGCAGGCGCGTCGCGATCTCGGCGTTGGGCAGCCCGTCGCCGGCAAGGCGCAGCACGGCCCGTTCCCGGTCGGTCATCGGGTCGCTGCCCTCCCAGGCCGTGACGGCGAGCGCGGGATCGATCACCCGGCCGCCGGCGTGGACGCGGCGCACCGTGTCGGCGAGCCGGTCGATCGGCGCGTCCTTGAGCACGTAGCCGGCCACGCCGTGGTCGAGCGCGCGGCGCAGGTAGCCGGAGCGCGCGAACGTCGTCACCACCACGATGCGCGGGGCGCCGGGCTCGCCGGCGAGCTGCGCGGCCAGCTCGAGGCCGGTCAGACCGGGCATCTCGATGTCGGTGAGCAGCACGTCCGGCCGGTGCTCGCGCACGGCCGCCAGCGCCTCCGTGCCGTCGGACGCGGTGGCGACGACGGAGATGTCGACCTCGAGATCGAGCAGCTGCGCGAACGCCCCGCGCACCATGCCCTGGTCCTCGGCGAGCACGACGGTGATCACGTCGCCACCGCCGCGGGCACCGCCACCGTCAGCGCGGTGCCACCGCGCGTGCGGCGCGAGAGCTCCCCGCCGATCGCGGCGACGCGCTCCCGCATGCCGGTCAGGCCGTTGCCCTCCGGGGTGTTGCTGCCCACCCCGTCGTCGCTCACGTCGAGGACGACGCGATCGCCGTCGCGCCGCAGCTCGACGACGCAGTGGGACGCGTGGGCGTGCCGCACGACGTTCGTGATCGCCTCGCGCAGCGCGAGCCCCAGCGCCGCCGCGACCGACGGGGTGAGGTGGACCTCCGGGTCGCGCTCCACGCGCAGCGTCACGTCGACGGCTGCGAGCGCGCCGGCGGCCGCGGCCAGCTCGTCGTCCAGGTCGACGTGCCGCCAGCCGGCGACGGTCGCCCGGACCTCGGCGAGCGCGTCCCGGGCGATGTGCTCGACCTCGCGCATCTCCGCGACGCTGCGCTCGGTGTCGATCGCGGTGAGCCGCTGGGCGAGCTGGGAGCGCACGACGATGCCGGTGAGGGTCTGGCCGAGCAGGTCGTGCAGGTCGCGGGCGATGCGCTCGCGCTCGGCGACGCGGGTGAGGTGCTCGACCCGGGCGCTCTGCAGGCGAAGCTGCGTGGCCTCGCGGGCCCGTTCCGACCCGTGCACGGTGGCCATGCCGACCACCCAGATGAAGATCGCCGACGGGATGAAGGAGAACGCCGCGTAGGGGTTCTGGGTGAGCGACAGGGCCGCTCGCGATGACGTTCAGGGCGCTGAGCCCCCAGAACCACTGCCGGGCCGAGCGTCGCGGCAGGTACGCGCCCGCGCCCGCCGCGGCGTACACCAGCAGCACCGAGGCGCCGGAGTTGAAGAGCACGACCGATGCCGCGAGCACCGTCATGGCGACGTGCCCCCACCGGCGCACGGTCCCGTCGATCCACTCGATCTCGATCCACAGGGCCGAAGTCACCACCGCGATGCCGATCGCCACCGGCCAGCCCCACGGCGTCGGTGCGAAGGCGGGTTGGAAGAACAGGAAGCCCAGGTAGCAGAGCGGCCACAGCTCGCCGGTGGGGAAGTCCGCCCAGCGCCGTTGGGGGACCGCCGACGTCATATC
This sequence comes from uncultured Actinomycetota bacterium, assembly GCA_963727745.1. Lineage (GTDB taxonomy): Bacteria > Actinomycetota > Actinomycetes > Mycobacteriales > Pseudonocardiaceae > Pseudonocardia. The sequence goes on along the minus strand of CAVSHL010000004.1, from coordinate 497,875 downwards.
CGCAGGTTACGGTAGGACCACGCGGCCAGGGAGCCGGCGACGAGCGTGGTCGCGAGCAGCGCCAGCAGGTGCCCGAACGCGGCGGCCCCGGTCAGCTGCGCCTGCGCGAGCTGGGCGAGGTGGTAGGTCGGCAGGAACTGCGCGACGGTCGAGACCCAGCCGGGCAGGATCTCCAGCGGCATCCACAGGCCGGACGCGATCACCATCGGGAACAGCACCGCGTTGAGCACGGCGGTCGTGGTGTTCGGCGAGGCCTGGAAACCGACGGCGAGCCCGAGGCAGGCGAACGGCAGCGCGCCGAGCAGCAGCACCGCCACGAGGCGCAGCCAGGCCCCGATGCCCAGCACCGGACCGGCCACCGCCAGCGTCACGGCGGTGAGGGCGGCCAGCACGGTCAGCGCGTAGGGCAGCGCGGCGAGCACCTTGCCCGCGATCGTCGCGCCGACCGGCGCGGCGGAGACCTTCTTCACCCGCAGCCAGCCGGTCTCCCGGTCGGTCGCGACCGAGATGGCGGGATTGAGCAGCATCACGGTCACCACCCCGAACGTGCCGAAGCTCGCGAGCATCGATGCCGCCATCGGCAACCCGGACGGGCCCGGGACAGCGCCGTACAGCGACGCGAAGATCGCGAAGAACAACACGGGCATGACGACGGAGAAGAACAGCGCGGCGGGCTCGCGGAGCACGCCGCGAAGGCCCTCCGCGACCTCGGTGCCGAGCACGGTGGTCACGCCAGCACCGCCGCGCGGTCGGCACCGGTGAGGGTCATGAGCGCCTGCTCCAGGCCGGCGCCCTCGACCCGCAGGTCGGCGAGCCACGGATCGGCCGCGAGCCAGTGCCGCAGCAGCTCCTCCGGCGCGGTCGAGGACACCCGCAGCCGGGCTCCGTCCGCGACGACGGTGACGGCGGCGGGCAGCGCCGCGACCTCGTCGACACGCAGCGACGTGCGCGCCGACACCGTGCGGTCCGGCAGCAGCGCCGTCAGGTCGGACGGGCGGCCCGTCGCGACGACCTCCCCGGCGTGCAGGACCACGACCCGGTCGGCCATCGCCGCCGCCTCCTCGATCATGTGCGTGGTCAGCAGCACGCCGGCGCCCGCGTCCCGGCGGGCCGTGACGGTCTGCCAGAACTCGCGGCGTGCAGCGACGTCCAGCCCGACGGTCGGCTCGTCGAGCAACAGCAGCTCGGGCCCACCCACCAGCGCCATCGCCAGCGCCACCCGCTGCCGCTGACCCCCCGACAGCGCCGCCGAACGCCGATCCACGAGCGCAGTGATCCCGACCTCGGCGAGCGCCCCGGCCGCCGCGGTGGCCGGCTGCCCGGCCCGCACGGCGGCGCCGCGGACGAGTTCCCGCACCGTTGCGGTCCGCGGGAACCCCATCTGCTGCTGCACCACCCCGAGCCTGCGCCGGGTCGCAGCCCGGCGCGGGTCACCGCCCACGACGCCGACCCGACCCACCTGCGCGGCCAGCAGGCCGGTGGCGAGCCCGATCACCGTCGTCTTCCCGGCGCCGTTGGGACCGAGGAGCGCGACGCACTCCCCGGGCGCCACGTCCAGGTCCACCCCGTTCAGCGCCACCACCGCGCCGAAGCTGTGCTCGACGCCGCTGACCAGCAGCGCGGGCTCACCGCCTGTGTCCATGTCGCCAAGGGTGCAGCGCCGGCGGCGATCCGGGCAGTCATCGGCGTCAGGGTCTGCACCTGACGAATGTCATGGATCGGGCAGACTTCGCGGGTGGCCGAACCGGAGCTGACCGTCCGCGCACTCAACCGGGCTGTGCTGGGTCGCCAGCTCCTCCTCGAGCGGTCGGACCTGCCCCTGCCGCGCGCCGTCGAGGCCGTCGCCGGGCTCCAGACGCAGTACTCGCCGTCCGGGTACGTGGCGCTGTGGTCGCGACTGGCCGGGTTCCGGCGCACGGACCTGACCGACGCGCTGCATGCCGGCACGGTCGTCCAGAGCTGGGCCATGCGCTGCACGATCCACATGCTCTCGGCGGAGGACCACCCGGTGCTGTGCACCGCGGTGCGCGAGGCGCGGCAGGAGTGGTGGCGCCGCTCGGGCTTCGCGAAGGGCCCCGGCGATGTCAAGGTCGACGTCGAGGGGGCCGCCGAGGCCGTCCGCGGCTACCTCGCCGACGGGCCGCTCAAGCAGGCCGAGATCCAGCGCCGCCTCGCCGCCGACGGCTTCCCCAAGCCGGTGTGGCCCGGGGTGCAGCTGTGGACCGAGCTGGTGCGCGTGCCGCCCGCCGGCACGTGGGAGACGCCGCGCGCGCACGTCTACGGCCTGGCTCCCGTGGTCGATCACGACGTGGCGACGGCCCGCGCCCACCTGGTGCAGCGCTACCTGCGCGGGTTCGGTCCCGCGTCGGCGAAGGACGTGGCGTCGTTCTGCGGGTGGACCATCGGCCAGGCCCGCGCCGTGCTCTCCGGGCTGGAGCTGCGCACCTTCCGCGACGAGACCGGCGGCGAGCTGCTCGACGTGCCCGACGGGCTCCTGCCCGACCCCGACACCCCCGCTCCCGTGCGGTTCATCGGGCAGTGGGAGGCGGTGCTGCTCGTGCACGCCCGTCGGGCGCTCGTGCTGCCGGAGGAGCACCGCAAGAAGGTCTTCGCCGTCACGATCCCGCAGTCGGTGCCCACCTTCCTCGTCGACGGCCAGGTCGCCGGCACCTGGCGCTTCGCCAAGGACACGGGCGACGTGTCGTGGGAGCCGTTCGCGCCGCTGTCGGACTCCGCGGCATCCGAGGTGGCCGCGGAGGCCGAGCGGTTGGCGGAGTTCCACCGCTCGGGCTGACGCCGCCTTGTGACGGGTGACAGGACGACCCGGCGAGCGCTGGACAACTTCCAGGCCGGTGCGGGTCGATGCGCACCCATGCTGTCGGCACCATCGGCGACAGGGGCACCACGTGAGACGCAGGCACCGGATGTGGACCTGGACGGTCGGGCTCGCGCTGCTCGCCGCCGGTGTGGCAGGACCGGTCGAGCGGCTACCGGCGCAGGTGGAACGGGTCGCGGCCACGTCGATCGACGAGCGGTTCGCGGCGCCGGGGCCGTCGGCGGTCACCGTCGAGGCGCTCGACGCCGCGCACACGGTCTACCGGCCGACGGATCTGGGGGAGCCCGGCACGCTCCATCCGGTGATCATCTGGGGCAACGGCACGGGGTTCCCGCCGAAGCTGTACGACGGCCTGCTGCGGCACTGGGCCTCGCACGGGTTCGTCGTGGCCCCGGCGAACACCCCGAACGCCGGGACGGGGCGGGAGATGCTGGCCGGGGCGGCCCGACTGATCAGCGAGAACGACCGGCCGGGAAGCCGCTACCATCAGCGGATCGACACCGCCCACATCGGGGCGAGCGGGCATTCGCAGGGTGGCGGCGGCGCGATCGTGGCGGGCGCGGATCCGCGGGTGTCGACGACCGTGCCGATCGAGCCGGGTCCGCAGGGCAAGGTCACGGCGCTGCACGGGCCGATGCTGGCCCTCGGCGGGCAGTTCGATCTCGTCGTGCCGCCGCCGGTGCTGATCATCCCGCGGTACGAGCAGGCCGACCAGGTGGTGGCGGTCTACGGCGAGCTGGCCGGGGCCGGGCACACGACGCCGGCCGGCAACGGCGGCGGCTTCCGCGGCGCATCGACGGCCTGGTTCCTGCACTGGCTGAGCGATGACGCCGCGGCCGGGGCCACGCTCTTCGGGGCCGGCTGCGTGCTGTGCAGCGATCCGGCCTTGGTCGGACGTGCGGCGCAACGCTCGCGCGGAGGCTGTCCCAGCGCCGTCATGCAGACCTGAGCGACCCTGAGGCCAGCCGTCGCGCAGCGAGCGCCGTCTCGATCATCATCGAGTGCCGTAGCTGAGTCGGGTCGAGCCCGGTGAGGTCGGCGACCCGGCGCAGGCGGTAGTCGACCGTGTTCGGATGCAGGTGCAGCTCGGACGCGGTCTGCCGGCGGTTCTGGCCGGTGCGCAGGAAGCACGTCAGCGTGTCGAGGAGTTCGGTTCGCTCGGCGAGCGGATCGAGCAGCGCCGCGAGCTGGGCCGAGGCGGCGCTGGGCCGGCTGAGGTGGAACTCCACCAGCACGTCGTCGAGCCGGTAGAGCCCGGGTGGCCGGCCGAGGCGCACCGCGACGTCGAGCACCTCGCCGGCCAGGGACGCCGCCGCGGCCACCCCGGCCGGCGCGGCCGGCACGACGGCCACGGTGAGGTCGGCGCGCGCGGTGCGGCCCAGCGCGTGGACCGTAGCGGCCAGGTCGCGGGCATGCGCCGGTGAGAGCTCGTCGACCTCGACGGCCACGGGCAGCAGCGCGATCCCGCCGGCCTCGGTCAGCGCGACCAGCACCGGCTCGTGGGCCCGTCGATCCAGCTCGGCCCGCAGCCTGCGCAGCTTCCGGCGGGCCGCGACGCCGGAGTCGACCCCGTCGGCGAGCTCGTCGGGGTGGGGACCGATCGCCAGGCACAGCACCTGGTAGGCGGGTGGCAGCCGGAAGCCCGCCCGGCTCGCCGCGTCCTCGACGGGCCCGCCGTCCAGCAGCGCCGACAGCATGGCGTGCCGGCTGGCGTGCTCGTCGCCGAGCATGATCTGGCGCTCCTCGACGTAGCCGGCCGAGACCGCGGAGTTCACCAGTCGCAGGTACCGCAGCATGTGCCGGTTGACCGTCATCAGATCGGCGAGGTCCTCGGGCTGGACGTCGCGGGTGATGTGATCCCACGTGACCTCGACGCCGAGGTGGTAGGCGGCGAGCACCGACGCCACCGGGATCCCTTCCTCGGCGCGGCGCGCGGCGGACTCGCGCAGCACCGCCAGCTGGTCGTCGTCGGGGAAGTGGGCCGTTCGCAAGGTGTCGATGAACAGTCGCAGAGCGTTCTCGATCGCGCTCGTGACGTCGCTGGTCATGGCCTCGGCGGGGAGCAGGTCGTACTCCGGGATCTCCGCGCGGACGGCGTCGAGGAGGGTGCGCACCAGGCCCGGCCGATCGCGGGCGAGCAGCACGTCGATCGGTACCCCACCCAGCCGCAACGGCTCGCTCATCGCGACGTCCCTGTCTGCGCTCGTGCGATCGGCCATGGGGTGACTGTGGCGCGTCACAACATCCGGCGGGAAGTTCGCGTCGCCACCCCATACCCACGCCGCCGGCCTGCATCCATTCTCGGACCACAGGTTACCGACCGGTAGGAGCATGCGGATGCGACGTCCACCCCGAGCACTGGCCAGATGGCTGATCGTCGGCATGGCGACGGTGTCTGCGCTGGGTTCTGCGCTGGGTGGATCGACGGCCGCGGCCGCTGCGGACGATCCGCTCATCTACGTCGCGCTCGGTGACTCCAGCGCGGCCGGGCCACTCATCCCAAGCCAGGACCGGCAGCTGATCTGCCTGCGGTCCGACCACAACTTCCCCCAGGTCGTCGCCGCACGGCTGGGCGCGACGCTGACCGACGTGACGTGCTCCGGCGCCACGACCGCCGACCTCGCCGGCAAGCGGTTCGGCATCATCGACCCGCAGTTCGACGCGTTGACGCCCGAGACCGACCTCGTGACGCTGTCTATGGGCGCCAACGACATGGACCTCGGGACGGCCGTGCTGTCGTGCGTGAACCTGGCGCCCCCGCCGTTGGGACTGTCGTGCGCGACGCGGTTCACCGCAAGCGGCACCGACCAGCTGAAGGCGCGGGCGACGGCGACGGCGCCCAAGATCGCGACAGCGCTGCAGGAGATCGCGCGCCGGTCACCGCACGCGGCCGTGATCGTCACCGGCTACGGCACGTACACCCGGCCGGGCGGCTGCTGGCCGTCGGTCCCGCTGCATCCCGCCGACGCCGACTACGTCCAGTCGAGCTTCGGGGCGCTGAGCGACATGCTGGCGACGCAGGCCGCTGCGGCGGGTGCGGCGTTCGTCGACCTGCGGGACGCCACGGTCGGGCACGACATGTGCGCCGCCCCGTCCGCGCGGTTCTACGAGCCGCTCGTCCCGGCGTCGGGCGGCGTCATCTACCACCCCAACGCGCGCGGCATGGCAGCGTTCGCGGACCTGGTGCTGGATGCCGTCCCGGGCAGCGATCAGAGCCGCGGGTCCTCCCGGTAGCCGACCAGCCCCCGTAGCTCGGCCAGTTGCCGTTCCCGGTCCTCCCGGGGTGCGTAGCGGGCCGCGGGGGCGTAGTAGGCGACGACGGCGATGAAGGTCACGATGGCGATGAGGCTCAGGAATGCGGTCATGGCAGAAAGTCTGCGCCGGTATGGATCCTGCCAACAGTGGCAAGGATGCCGATGACAGGAAAGAAACTGCCAACTATGGTGGACGCATGCTGAAGACGGTCGCGATGCTGATGGTGGGTCCGGTGTCGCCCTTCGAGGCCGGCACCCTCTGCGAGGTCTTCGGCATCGACCGGAGCGCCGACGGCGGGCCGACCTTCGACTTCCGGGTCTGCGGCTCGGTCGCCGGGAAGCCGCTCGACGCGACGACCGGCGGGATGCAGATGGTGCCGCCCCTGGGGCTGGAAGGCCTGGTGGGCGCCGATCTCGTCGCGATCTCCGCCACCCCGGCCCGTACCTTCGACGAGGCCACCATCGCCGCCGTGCGGGACGCGTGGGAGGCCGGCGCGACGATCCTGTCGATCTGCTCAGGAGCATTCCTGCTGGGCGCCGCCGGGATGCTGGACGACCGCCCGTGCACCGTCCACTGGATGCAGGCGGACGAGCTGCGGATCGCCCATCCGCGTGCCCGGGTGGATCCCGACGTGCTGTTCGTCGACGACGGCGACGTGATCACCAGCGCGGGCACGGCGGCCGGGATCGATGCGTGCCTGCACGTCGTGCGGCGAGAGCTGGGCAGTGCGATGGCGAACGTGGTGGCCCGGCGGATGGTCGTGCCGCCGCAGCGGGAAGGTGGGCAGCGGCAGTTCGTCGAGCTGCCGGTTCCGCAGTGCTCGAGCGACGGTCTGTCGAAGGTGCTGGAGTGGATGCTCGACCACATCACCGAGGACCACACCGTCACCGAACTGGCCAGGCGCGCCGCCATGAGCGAGCGGACGTTCGCCCGCCGGTTCGTGGCCGAGACCGGCACCACGCCGCATCGCTGGCTCGTCGGCCAGCGGGTGCTGCACGCGCAGCGGCTGCTGGAGGAGACCGATCTCGGCATCGACGGGGTCGCCGCGCGCTGCGGCTTCGGCAGCGGTGCGCTGCTGCGCCACCACTTCCGCAACGTCGTCGGCGTCTCGCCCGGCGACTTCCGCCGGACGTTCCGCACGGCCTCCTGAGAGCTCCCGGCGGCCCCTGACCGGCTCAGTCCTGCGCGGCGGTGAGCGCGCCGATGCGCGCCTCGATGCGGCGTTCAGCACGCCGCTGCGGTTCTTGTGCGTCGTCTCGAAGGCGGCGACGGCGCGGACGTCGGCGGGATCGTCGAGGGTGCGGATGGCGGCGATGCAGTCCTCCGCGGTGAGCTCTTCGTAGTGCGGGATCGGCAGCTCGCCGGCGGCCAACGCACCCGAGTCGACGCGGGCCTCGTGCGCGGCGTCCGCGATCGTGTCGGCGTGCTCCCGGCGCGCCACCTGCTCGGTGCGGGTGAGCACGGCGGCGCTGCCCGCCTCGGCCACCTCGCGGGCGCCGCGTCCGATGCGGGTCACGGTGTCGGCGGTCTCGGTGGCGAGGTTCAGCGCGCTCTCCACGGTGCCCTCCACCGCGCCTTCGACGCGGGCGCGGGCGACCCGGCCGCGATGGGTGACGGCGTCGACGGTGCGGTTGACGCGCTCGACGGCGAAGCGGGCGGGCAGCCCGGCGATGCGGGTGGCGCCCCCGGCGATGCGCTGCAGCGGTGTCGGCTCGAGGACGCGCGGTCCGCCGGCGGCCTCCTGGGCGAGCACGGTGTGCAGCCAGTCGACGGTCTCGGTGTGGGCCTCGATCAGTGAGTCGGCCAACGACACGATCTCCGGCATGCGCAGGTGGGCGGCGATGTCGCGCGCGTAGCGGGCGCGGTCGCGGAGCTGCTGCTCCAGCACGAGGTCGCCGAGCACGGCCTCGTCGACGGGCTGTGCCTGCTCGACGACGGCCTTGACCAGCGCGAGGACGTTGCCCACGGCGGGCGCGAGCACGTCGGGCACGGCGTCGAGGGAGCGGAGGGCGTCGCCGATCAGCGCGACCCGCTGGTCGGCGGCGGCGGCGTTGGTCTCGAGCTCGCGGCGGATGGTGTCGGTGCGTGCTTGCGCGGTGCGGACCCGGGCAACGCGGGCCTCGGTGCGTGTCAGGTGCTCCAGGGCGCGCAGCTGGGCGACCAGTGCGGAGACGTCGATGCGCTCGGTTGTGGTTGTCATGGGGGAGGGGGTGCACCGTCTGCGGCCGGGTCATGCAGATGCTGCGTGTGAGTCGAGTCTCGATGGTTCGTGGCCGGGTTAGGGTCGGGTGGTGAGTGACCGCGTGCGCTGCTCGATCGACGGTGGCGTCGCCGACGTGCGGCTCAATCGGCCCGCCAAGCTCAACGCCCTCGACGCCGAGATGTTCGTGGCGCTCGCCGAGACCGGCGAGGCCCTGCGGGCGACGCCCGGGCTGCGGGCGGTCGTGCTGTCCGGGGAGGGGCGGTCGTTCTGCGCCGGCTTGGACATGTCGGCGTTCGGCGCGATGGCGGAGGGCCGCAACTGGCGTCCGGCCGACACCGTGGAGAGCGCCGACGACGGCCCCTCCCGCGGCCAGCGGGCGGTGCTGGCGTTCCGCGACCTTCCGGTACCGGTGATCGCCGCCGTTCGCGGCCATGCGCTGGGCGGCGGCCTGCAGCTCGCGCTCGGCGCCGACGTCCGCATCGCCGCACCCGACGCGGTCTTCGCGGTGCTCGAGGTGCACTGGGGGCTCGCCCCCGACATGGTCGGCACGCAGCTGCTGCCCCGCCTGGTCGGCCCGGACGTCGCTGCCGAGCTGACCTTCACCGGCCGGCGGATCGACGCCGCCGAGGCTGCCCGGATCGGGCTCGTCACCCGGATCGCCGACGATCCGTTCGCGGCCGCCCACGAGCTCGCGGCCGAGATCGCCGGCCGCAGCCCCGACGCCGTCCGCGTCGCGAAGGAGCTGCTCGCGATCAGCGCGTTCGAGGACGGTCTGGCCGCGGAACGCGCCGGCCTGCGCCGCCTGGCCGGCAGCCCCAACCAGCGCGAGGCCGCCGCTGCGGGCATCGCGCGCCGAACCCCACAGTTCGTCGACCCACAGGAGCAGAGATGAGCGACGCCGTCCTCGCCGATCGCGACGCCGACGGCGTCCTCACCCTCACGTTCAACCGCCCCGAGCGCCGCAACGGCTGGGACGACGACCTGCGCACCGCCTACGACGAGCAGATCCGCGCAGCCGCCGTCGATCCCGAGGTGCGGGCCGTGGTAGTGACCGGGGCGGGCACCACGTTCTGCCCCGGGGCGGACCTGTCGCGGCTCGGGAGGCTCGCCGAGCCCGGGGCGAAGCTGCCGTACACGCCGGTCGAGCACCTGCGCACGTTCCCCAAGCCGCTGATCGCCGCCATCAACGGGGCGTGTGCCGGCGTCGGACTGGTGCACGCGCTGTTCTGCCACGTGCGGTTCGCCGCGGAGGGCGCGAAGTTCGCGACCTCGTTCGCCCGCCGCGGGCTGCCCGCCGAGTACGGCATCGTGTGGATGCTGCAGCGCATGATCGGGCAGGAGAACACGCTGGACCTGATGCTCACGGGCCGCGCCTTCGACGCCGCCGAAGCGCTGCGGCTGGGCCTGGTCAGCCGGGTCGTACCGCCCGCCGACGTACTCACCTCGGCGCAGGCGTACGCCCGCGACATCGCCGCCAACTGCGCGCCGCACTCGCTCGCGGCGATCATCGGGCAGGCCCGCGAGGCCGGGGACTCCGACTACGACACTGCGCTCGCGCGCGCGTGGGAGCTCGTCGACGGGTTCATCGGCGGACCCGACCTGCTCGAGGGCCTCACGTCGTTCATGGAGAAGCGGCCGCCGCGGTTCCGCCCGTACCCGGGCTGACCGCCGTGTAGCGCTGCGTGGAACGCAGCGCTCGCACCAGTGGCGCCGTAGAGGCAGGATCGGGATCACCACCACGCAGGAGTCGCCAGATGCCCTCAGGTAAGGAAGAGCGCCGCCGGATCGCAGTGATCGGAGCCGGCCCGTCCGGCCTCTACGCCGCTGCCGCGTTGGCGGCCTCCGGCGAGCCGATCGACGTCGACGTCCTCGACCGGCTGCCCGCGCCGTACGGGCTGGTCCGCTACGGGGTCGCGCCCGACCACGTGAAGATGAAGGCCGTCATCCGGGTGCTCGCCAAGCCGTTCGACCCCGCGACCGTCCGCTTCCTCGGCAACGTGCGGGTGGGTGCGCAGGGCGTGCCGCTCGAGGATCTGCGGGCCTGCTACGACGCCGTCGTGCACGCCACCGGCAGCTCGGTCGACCGGGCGCTGGGCATCCCGGGGGAGGAGCTGGCGGGCTCGCTGGGCTCCGGGGCGTTCGTGAGCTGGTACTCCGGCCATCCCGACTTCACCGAGCTCGACCCGCCGCTCGACCACCCCGGGGTCGCCGTGGTGGGCGCGGGCAACGTCGCGCTGGACGTGGCCCGCGTGCTGGCCAAGACGGCCGACGAGATGGCCGACACCGACATCCCGGGTCCGGTGCTCGACGTGCTGCGCGGCAGCGCCGTGCGCGACATCCACGTCGTGGTCCGCCGTGGCCCCCAGCACGTCAAGTTCACCCCGGCCGAGCTGCGCCAGATCGGCGAGCTGGCCAACGCCGACGTCGTCGTGCACGACGACGGGGTGCTCGCTGCGGGCGTGCCGGAGCCCGAGGAGCGTCGGCAGCGGCAGAACATCGCGATGCTCACCGACTGGGCGCAGCGCGCGCAGCAGGACCGGCCGCGCTGCATCCACCTGCACTTCCTGCGCACCCCGGTGCGGGTGCTCGGTACCGACGGCCGGGTGTCGGGCATGGTGCTGGAGCGCAACGCCGTCGTGGACGACCGCGTCCGGGGCACCGGCGAGGAGGAGGTCATCGACGTCGGCCTGATCGTGCGCGCGATCGGGTACGCCGCCGAGCCCGTCCCGGGCCTGCCGTTCGACGCCGCCACCGGCACCGTCCCGAACGACGGCGGCCGGGTGCTGGTCGACGGCGAGCCGGTGCCCGGCGCCTACGTCACCGGATGGATCAAGCGCGGGCCCACCGGTGTGATCGGCACCAACAAGGGCGACGCCAACGAAACCGTCGAAGCCCTGCTGGAGGACCTCGACGCGCTGCCCCGGGCCGACCGTGACGTGGCGGGCCTGCTGGCCCGCCACGGCATCGAACCGGTCGACTGGACGGCGTGGCTGCGCCTGGACGCGGAGGAGCTGCGCCGCGGTGGTCTCCGCGGCACGGACCGGGTGAAGGTCGCCGAGCTCGCGGAGATGATCGCTGCGGCCCGAGCCGCGGATCCGGCCTTCAGCAGGGGGTGACGGCGATGACGCTCGGCACTGCCGAGAGTCGCTGCGAGAACGTGTCGCACTCGCCGCCCGTGAGCGACACGGTGCAGGTGACGGAGCTGTAGGCGACACCCTCGTGGACCTCGGCCGCGAAGTCGCGCACCGCGAACCCGCAGCCGGTGAGCGCGGCGCCGACGCGCAGCACACCCTCCATGCCATCGGTGGTGACGATCTCGTGGCGGCGATGGGTACGCGGGGTCCAGCTGGTACGGGGCGCGTCATCGATGACGGTCATAGCTAACTCCTTGGCGGATCCGGGGAGGGGATCCGAGCCAGGTCTCGGAATGGGGAGTTCCGGACGTGCGCGCCGACGACCTGGCTCAGCCGACGCGCGGCGGTACTGCCGCGTCGAGGGCAAGAGCAAGGACGGTGCGCATGTACACACGGTAGCAATCGCCGGTGATCGCTGCCACCCAGGTAGCCCCCATACGGCGTGGACCACCTGATCGAGACGTCGCGCCTCCACCGGCCTCCGGCTGTCGGTACCGGCGCCGCTACCGTCGGTGCATGGCGATTCTGGCGCGTCTCCGGTACGTGCGATGGGCCGTCCCCGTCGCGCTGGCGGCGTTGGTCGGGCACGCGCTCGTGCTGCTGTTGTGGCCCGATGCGCATCTGCTGCTCATCGACCTGCAGGTCTACCGCGCAGGGGCCGAGCACCTGCTGGCCGGACAACCGCTCTACGCGGGACCCGTGCTGGGCGCGATGATGTTCGTCTACCCGCCGTTCGCGGCGCTGCTCGTGGTCCCGCTCACGGCGACGCCGGTCGAGGTGCTCAACGCCGTGTGGACGGCCGGCTCGCTGCTGCTGCTCGGCGCCGTCGTACGGCGCTGCCTCCAGCGGGCCGGGGTGCCTGCGCCGCTGCCCGTGGTGGTGGCGCTGGTACTGGCGGCCACCTGGCTGGACCCCGTGCGCACCACGCTCTACCTGGGCCAGGTCAACCTCGTGCTGCTGGCGCTGGTGGCACTGGACGTGCTCGGGCCCGCGAACAGCCGGTGGCGGGGGATCGGCATCGGTCTTGCTGCCGCCGTGAAGCTCACGCCGCTGCTGTTCGTCGTGTACCTGCTGGTCACGGGCCGGATCCGGGCAGCGCTGACAGCGCTCGCCACGTTCGCCGCCGCAGCCGGAGTCGGGTTCCTGCTGGCCCCGGCCGACTCGGTGGACTACTGGCTGCGGGGCACGTTCGCCGCGGCCGGCCGGATCTCCCCGACCGACGCCCTGTCCAACCACGCCCTCACGGGCACGCTCGTGCGTCGGGTCGGCGAGGTGCCGGTGCTGCCGCTCGCGGCATCGGCCCTGGTGGTCGTGTGCACCCTGCTGGTGGCCCGCCTGGCCTACCGGGCAGGGGAGGAGGTCCTTGCTGCGGCCGTGTGCGGGCTCGGAGCGGCCGCGGCGGCCCCGTTCGCCTGGTCGCACCACTACGTGTGGATCGTGCCGCTGGTGCTCGCGCTGGCGGTGCGGCCGGCCGGTCGGTGGCTCGCTGCCGTCGTGGTGGTGGCGACCGGCGCCGTGATCACCCGGCTGCCCGGGCCCGGGGTCGGCCCGATCCCGTCGACCGGGCTCGTCTCGCTGTGGCCGGACACCTACGCCGTCCTCACGCTGGTCGTACTCGCCGCTGTGGCGGTGCTGTGCCGCAGCCGTGGTGGCGTTGATCAAGGGCAAAAGGTCGTCAGTTGATCTCTACGGGCGACCTTTTGCCCTTGATCAACGCCACAAGACAGCGGCCTGCTGACGCTCCGGGCGCATGAACCCCGGACAGCGAACGGGCCCCGCCGGAAGAGTCCGGCGAGGCCCGTTCAGGTCGTGCTGCGGATCAGTCGCCCGCGGACAGTGCCTTCTCCCGCTCCCCGGCGCCACCGACGGTGCGCTGGCCGGTGTGGATGTCGCCGTGCGACTCCGCCTCGAGCCGGGCGTTCTCCGCGCGGGCCTGCTCCAGGCGCGCGGTCTCCTCCGGGTCGTCCGGGGTGAGCAGCGAGCCGGGTACCGACGAGCCGCCCATGCCGAGCTGGTTCATGCGCTTGGGCACCGGGGCGCCCTGGTAGGCCAGCGGGATGGCGTGGCCGTGCTCGTCGACCCCGCCCAGCGGCTGGTGGACCTCGATGAACTCGCCGTGCGCGAGCCGCTTGATGATGCCGGTCTCGATGCCGTGCTCCAGCACCGCGCGGTCGGCGCGCTGCAGCCCGATGCAGATGCGGTACGTGGCCCAGTACGCGATGGGCGGCAGGATCAGCAGCCCGATGCGACCGGCCCACGTGGTGGCGTTGAGCGAGATGTCGAAGAAGTACGCGACCCAGTCGTTCACGCCGCACAGGACCAGCCACACGTAGGTGACGATGGCCATGACGCCCAGCGAGCTGCGCACCGGCACGTCGCGGGGGCGCTGCAGCAGGTTGTGCCGCGCGTTGTCCTTCGTGAAGCGCCGCTCGATCGCCGGGTAGGCCCCCGCGATGACGAACAGCACCGGCAGGAACGCCGCCGTGGCCCAGAACGCGGCCGGCACCAGGTAGTTGCCGATCGTGATCTCCCAGGCCGGGAAGATGCGGCCCATGCCCTCGGAGAACAGCATGTACCAGTCGGGCTGCGAGCCCGCCGACACGTGCGAGGCGTTGTAGGGCCCGAGGTTCCAGATCGCGTTGATCTGGAAGATGCCGGCCATGATGGCGATGACGCCGGCGGTGACGGCGAAGAACGCGCCGCCCTTCGCCGCGAACGCCGGCAGGATCCGCACGCCGACGACGTTCTTCTCGGTGCGGCCGGGGCCGGGGAACTGGGTGTGCTTCTGGTACCAGACCAGGCCCACGTGCACGGCGATCAGCGCGAGCAGGATCCCCGGGATGAGCAGCACGTGCACGATGTAGAGCCGCGGGATGATCTCGGTGCCCGGGAACTCACCGCCGAACAGCGCCCAGTGGACCCACGTGCCCATCACCGGGACGGTCAGCGTGATGCCCGAGGCGATGCGCAGGCCGATGCCCGAGAGCAGGTCGTCGGGCAGCGAGTAGCCGGTGAAGCCGGCGAACACGCCCAGGAACATCAGCAGGACGCCGATGATCCAGTTGGTCTCGCGGGGCTTGCGGAACGCACCGGTGAAGAAGGTGCGCAGCATGTGGGCGATCATCGCGCCCATGAACAGCAGGGCCGCCCAGTGGTGGACCTGCCGGATGAACAGGCCGCCGCGCACGTCGAACGAGATCTGCAGGGTGGACTCGTAGGCGCGGCTCATCCAGACGTCGCGCAGGTTGTCGAACGAGCCCTCGTAGCTGCACCTCGGTCATCGACGGGTCGAAGAACAGCCCGAGGAAAGTGCCGGTGAGCAGCAGGATGATGAAGCTGTAGAGCGCGACCTCACCCAGCATGAACGACCAGTGCGTGGGGAAGACCTTGTTGAACTGCTTGCGCATGCCCGCGGCGGGATGGAAGCGCTGGTCCAGCTCGTCCAGCGCGTTGCCCGCCGCGGCCTGCAGCCCACCCGCGGAGCCGGTGGGGGTCGTGATGGAGCTCATGACCGCCCTCGATTCGCGTAGCCGGGCCGCTCCCAGAATCCGGGCCCGATCGGTTCGGTGAAGTCGGAGAGGGCTACGAAGTAGCCGTCCTCGTCCACGGTAATGGGAAGTTGGGGCAATGCGCGCGCCGCCGGCCCGAAAATCGGCTTGGCGTACTCGGTCGCGTTGAACTGCGACTGGTGGCACGGGCAGAGGATCCGCTGGGTCTGCGCCTCGTAGAGCGAGGTCGGGCAGCCCAGGTGGGTGCAGATCTTGGAGAAGGCGTAGAACTCGCCGTAGTTGAACTTCTCCTGGCCCTCGCGGTGGATCACCGGGGTGCCCGGGCGGAGCCGGATCAGCATCACCGGGGCGTCGGAGCGACGCAGCGCCTCGTGCAGCGCCTCCTCGTTGCCCCGCTCGGACTCGCGGAACGGGAAGACCGTCTCCATCGAGCCGGCGTCCTGGTCCTCCGGGCGGACGAGGGAGATCTCGTCCGGGTGCCCGGTGTCGCGGCGCAGGTAGACCTTCTCGCCGTTGACGGGCTGCCACGGGGTGACCCACAGGTCGGCCTCGTCACGGCCCTTCCACGGGTTGTGGATCAGCGGCGCGAGCGCGGCCACCCCGACCCCGAGGCCGAGCACGCCCATCGCGGCCCCCGCCGAGCGCTTGATCAGCGAACGCCGGGCGATCGACGTGTCCTTGCCGGCCTTGGCCAGCTGCGCCATCACGGTGCGCCGGGCCAGCTCGTCGGACGGGCCGTCGTGGCGCTGCTGCACCGAGACCTCGTCCGGGAAGAACCGCTTCACGTAGACGATGACCGCGACGCCCAGCGCGAGCACCGACAGGCCGAGCAGCCCGCCGATGACCGGGGTGTAGAGCGAGTACAGCAGTGCGCCGGGCTTGTCGGGCGCCACGTACTGGAACGGCCAGAACAGGTAGGCCGCGAGGAAGCCGAGGCCGGTGACGGCCGAGATCGTGAACCACAGCGCGACGGCCCGTTCGGCCCGCTTCTCCGCCCGGGTCCCCGGGATGGGGAACTTCGGCTGGTTGTGCAGGACGACGACGTCGTCCAGGTTCGCGGCCAGCGTGGCGAGCTGGTCGGGAGTCATCTCGTCGAGCTCTGCCGGCGTCGGAGTGCGCGGCTGATCCGTGGTGCTCAATTCTTCGCTCCCAGCCAGAGTGCGAAACCGATCATGGCGGCGACGCCGACGATGAAGGTGATCAGCCCTTCGGACGTCGGCCCGATCCCGCCCAGCGGATCACCGCCGGGGTTGTTGTTGCCGTTCGTGACCGACTTGACGTACGCGATGATGTCCTTCTTCTCCTCCGGCGTGAGCTGCCGGTCGGAGAACTTCGGCATGTTCTGCGGCCCCGTGAGCATGGCCGTGTAGATGTCCTTCTCGGACGCCGGATCGAGCGACGGGGCGTACTTGCCCGACGACAGCGCGCCGCCGCGACCGGTGAAGTTGTGGCACGAGGAGCAGTTCAGCCGGAACAGCTCGCCGCCGCGCGCCGGGTCGGAGCCGCGCAGCGCGACACCGTCCTGCGTCGGCGCCTCGGGGCCGCCACCGTTGGCCTGGATGTAGGCGCCGAGCGCCTCCAGGTTCTCGGAGGCCTCCTTCGCCTTCTCCGGGTCGGACTGGTGCGGGTTGAACTCGGGCCGGACCGGCTTGCGCTCGGCCTGCGCCTCCTGGCGGGCCATCGGCATGCGGCCGGTGGAGACCTGGAACCAGACCGCGGCGTCACCGACCCCGATCAGGCTCGGGCCCTTGTCCTGCACACCCTGCAGGTTGGAGCCGTGGCAGGTGATGCAGGCACTGGTGTAGAGCTCCTGGCCCTTCGAGACCAGCGCGGCCTGGTCCTGCTGCGCCTGCGCGACCTGCGCCTTCGGCGTGAACGCCGTGTACAGCGAGCCGACGGACAGCAGGGCGATACCGAGCGCCATCGCGCCGGCGAACCGACGGCGGGACCTGCTGCGCGGGCCGCGACCCGTCGCGGGGGGCGCCGTGGAGGTGGTGGTCATCGTCAGCGTCTTCCAGCTTCTGATCGTCGTTCGGGAATTCGTCGGGGAGCTCAGCGGATGAAGTAGATGACGGCGAACAGCCCGATCCACACGACGTCGACGAAGTGCCAGTAGTAGGACACGACGATCGCTGCGGTGGCCTGCTGCGGCGTGAACTTCGACATCTTGGTGCGGATCATCAGGTAGATGAAGGCGATGAGCCCGCCCGTGACGTGCAGGCCGTGGAAGCCGGTGGCCAGGTAGAACACGGTGCCGTAGGCGCTGGAGGCCAGCGTGAGGCCCTCGTGGGTGGCGAGGTTGTAGTACTCGTAGGCCTGGCCGGCCACGAAGAACGTGCCCATCAGCAGGGTGAGCAGGTACCAGCGGCGCAGCCCGAACACGTCGCCGCGCTCCGCGGCGAACACGCCGAACTGGCAGGTGAACGACGACGCGACCAGCACGATCGTCACCATGAGCGCGTACGGCACGTTCAGCTCGTACGGATGCGGCGGCCACGTGTCGCCCGGCGGGTTCTGGGCCCGCGCGGTGAAGTAGATCGCGAACAGCCCGGCGAAGAACATCAGCTCGCTGGACAGCCAGACGATGGTGCCGATGCTGACCAGATTGGGCCGGTTCAGCGAGTGGATCCGCGCGCTGATGTTGGGAGCGGCTGTCGTCACCCGGGCATTATGGCCCCCGACCAACTTCTACAGCCTGTCGGGGTTGCGTTGGCCACCGATCGGGCAACGGGCACCCACCCACTAGAGTTCCCGCGAGGAGTCCCCACCGCCGCACGACCCCGGTGCGGCACGCGATTCATCTGGAGTGCCCGTGACGAGCCCCGCCGAGACCCAGCCGCTGACCGTGCTGGTCTACAGCCACCGCGCCGAGGTCCGCGAGGCCATCACCATGGCGATCGGCCGCCGCCCGGCCCCCGATCTGCCCCGCATCCGCTTCGTCGAGGCGGGCGGCGTGGCCGAGGTCATCCTGGCCGCCGACCGCGGCGAGCTCGACATGGTGATCCTCGACGGGGAGGCGCAGCCGACCGGCGGGATGGGCGTGTCGCGGCAGCTCAAGAACGAGATCGACAACTGCCCGCCGATCGTCGTCACCGTGCGGCGTAGAGACGACAGGTGGCTCGCCACCTGGTCGCAGGCCGACGCCGTGCTCGTCCACCCGCTCGACCCGCTGACGGCCGCCGAGACGGTGGCCGAGGTGCTGCGCCGCGCGGGCACGGGGACCCTGCCTGCGGCTCGCACGTGACTGCCCCCACCTGGCCCGCACTGATCGGGCGGCTGATCGGTCGCCACGACCTCGACGCCGAGGACACCGCCTGGGTGATGAACCGGGTGCTGGCCGGTGAGGCCACGCCGGCGCAGCTCGCCGGGTTCCTCGTCGCGCTGCGCGCCAAGGGCGAGACCCCCGCGGAGATCGCCGGGCTCGCCGAGGCCATGCTCACCCACGCCCGTCGCGTGCGGGTGGACGGTCCCGCGGTCGACGTCGTCGGCACCGGCGGCGACCAGGCCAACACCGTCAACATCTCGTCGATGTCGGCGGTCGTGGTGGCCGCGGCCGGCGCGCCCGTGGTGAAGCACGGCAACCGCGCGGCGTCCTCGGCCAGCGGTGCGGCCGACGTGCTGGAGGCACTCGGGGTCGCGGTCGACCTCCCGCCGGCCGGGGTCGAGGAGACCGTGGCGACGGTCGGCATCGGGTTCTGCTTCGCGCCGGTGTTCCATCCCTCCTTCCGGCACGCCGGACCCGTCCGCCGCGAGCTGGGCCTCCCGACGGCCATGAACGTGCTCGGCCCGCTCACCAACCCCGGTCAGCCGAGCGCGTCGCTGGCCGGGTGCGCCGACCCGCGGATGGCGCCGGTGCTCGCCGAGGTGTTCGCGGGGCGCGGCGCGTCGGCGCTCGTGGTGCGCGGCGACGACGGGCTCGACGAGCTGACCACCACGTCCACCAGCACCGTCTGGGTCGTGTCCGGTGGCGCCGTGCGCATCGAGACGCTCGATCCGACGGCGTTCGGCATCGCGCGAGCCACGCGCGAGGACCTGCTCGGCGGCTCGCCCGCCCACAACGCCGCGGTGTTCCGCGATCTCGTCGGCGGTGCGCCAGGGCCCGTCCGGGACGCGGTGCTGCTCAACTCCGCCGGCGCGCTGATCGCCTTCGACGGCCCGCCGGCCGACCTGGCCGGCGCGTTCCCGGCCGCCTTGGAGCGGGCCGCCGCGGCGATCGACTCCGGTGCCGCGGCCACGTTGCTCGACAGGTGGATCAAGGTCTCCACGACGCTGCGCTGACGGACCGTCGACGGCACACACCGACCGTCGCCGCACACAGGAGTGCCCTGCTCGGTGTGTGAAGTGGACATGTCGCGGTCCAGCAGCGTGCGGGTGCGGGCGGCCACGACATCGCAGGAACACGAGCGGCCGGCGAGGTTCCCGGCGCCGGTTCGTCGGGCGTCGACTCCCGGCCACGTCGACCAGCCGGCCGCGCCACAGCGCGGCGGCCGCGCCGGTCGTCGAACAGGACATGCCCCAGGGCGGGCAGGACCCGCAGACCGCCGTGCGGTGACCGTCCGGCCCACGACCGCCGAACCCGCTCGACCACGCTGTCGCGTCCGGCGTCGCCAGCGCGCGGCCTCCAGATCACCGGTCAGCACCAGCGGCGGGACGAGCGTCAGCGCCGGTGAGCCGGCGGCCAGCGCCGCCGCTGCGCTCGACCTCCTGGCCATCGAACACCCGGCCATCGTGCCCGACCCGCAGCCGAGGATCCGTGGTGGATTCGGTGTCGCCACGGAAGACCCCGGCGCCGGTTCCCGGCAGGCTCAGCTCATGGAGATCAGCCGGTGCCGATCGCGAAGCCGCCCTCGGTGTCGGCCCGCGAGTACGAGCGGAACGCGATGTGGGTGTCGGTCGACACCACGCCGTCGACCTTGCTGAGCCGGCCGGCGATCACGTCGGCCAGTTCCTCGTGCTGGTGGACCTTCACCACGGCGATCAGGTCGACATCGCCCGCGCAGGAGTAGACCTCGGCGACGCCGTCGAGATCGGCGATCGTCTGCGCGGTCTCGGGGATGCGGTCGGCAACGGTCTGCACCAGGACGATCGCGGTGATCACGGAGGCTCCCTCAGAGTTGGTGTGATCAGGCTAGTGCCCGTGGAGGAAGCCGCTTCTCCAACCTCGTGTCAGCAACTCAGCACACATCGGAAGGACAGTCATGCGCAAGCTCATCGTCCAGCAGTGGGTCACCGTCGACAACATCGCCGCGGAGGAGGACGGCGGGCTCAGCTACGTCTCCGGCGAACCGTTCGACGACGCCGTCACCGACAATCCGTTCCAGAACAGCATCATGGCCTTCATCGACTCGGTCGACACGTTGATCCTCGGCGCCACCACCTACGACCAGTCCAAGGGCTACTGGCCCTACGCCGCCGACCAGGGCACGTACGGCGAGAAGCTCAACAGCCTCACCAAGTTCGTCGCCTCGTCGAAGCTGGACGAGGCCCCCTGGGGCGACTTCCCCACCGCGACCGTGACGCGCGACCCGGCCGCCACCGTCCGGGAGCTCAAGGAGCAGGACGGCAAGGACATCTGGACGTTCGGGAGCTTGACGCTCATGCGCTCCCTGCTGGACGACGGCCTCGTCGACGAGGTGCGGATGCTGGTCTGCCCGGCGACCCGTGGCGGCGGGACGCGCCTGTTCGAGGGTCGGCAGGACCTGCGACTCGTCGAGGCCACCGGGTTCGGCAACGGCGTGGCACTCCTGCGCTACGCGATCACGACGTAAAGAGCCCGGTCAGTCCGGCAGCGGGCCCACCGGGCGGGCTTTCTCCGCCCAGCCCGTCCAGGCCGCGGCGCTGCGGGCCGGCTCGGTCCAGGCCGGTGCGGAGTGCACGAGCCGGGTGCCGCCGGTGGAGAGCCAGCGGTGCAGCAGCCACACCTCCTCGGCCGGCGCGCCGCGCAGCGGCCCCTCCCCGGCCAGCACCGTCGTCGCGCCGACGCGCAGCGCGTCGATCACCGGCATCGGCGCCACGCCGCGGCGGGCGACCCCGGCCGCGGCCAGCCGCCCGAGCCGGATCACGGCGATCTCCCAGCCACCCGCGCCGTCGGGGCGGGCCCCGACGATCTCGTCGACCGCGGCCAGCGCGGCGAGCCGCTGGCTGCGGGTGAGCGCGATGACGAGCCCGGCGAGCCGGTCGCGGCGGCGCACGGCAGCCTCGTAGCGCTGCTGCGCACCCAGCTCCGTGACGGCCGCGGCCAGCTGCCCGATCGGCTGGTCGTCGAGGCCGTCGATCAGCGCCCTCGCCGCCGTGACCGCGGGGGCGTACTCCTCGACGCTCTGCAGGCCGGCGCACGGGGCGGCGCAGCGACCCAGCTCGTGCAGAGCGCACGGGCTGGCCTTCGCGCCGCGGGCCGGGATGCGCTGGGTGCAGGACCGCAGCGGGACGATGTCGAGCACCGTCTCCACGGCGGCGACGGCCTGCTGACGCGAGCGGAACGGGCCGAACGCGCCGTCGCGCGGGGTGGTGACCACCGACAGCCGGGGGAACGCCTCGACCGTCGGCGTGACCCACCAGGCGCGGTGCGGCTTGCGGGAGCGGCGGTTGTAGCGCGGCTGGTGCGCCGAGATCAGCCGCAGCTCCCGCACCGCGGCCTCCAGCGCGTGCGCGCACACCACGGAGTCGACGCGCTCGGCCTGCGCCACCATGTCGCGCACGCGTTTGCGCCGCTCACCGGCGGTGAAGTAGCTGCGGACCCGGCGTCGCAGATCTCCGCTCGTGCCGACGTAGAGCACCTCGTCGCGGGCACCGCGGAACAGGTACACCCCGGGTGCTGACGGCAGTGCATCGGCCAGCGTGCGCTTGCGTCGCTGGGCGTCGGTGGGCCGGTGCGGCGCCGACTCCCTGGCCAGGTCGAGCAGCTCCTCCAGGCTCTGCACACCGAGGTTGCCCACCCGTTCCATCAGCCCGTGCAGCACGTCGACGGTGGCGCGGGCGTCGGCGAGCGCACGGTGGATCGGCACCGTGCGCGCGCCGAAGAGCCGGGCCAGCGCCGACAGCCGCACGCTGGGGGCCTCGTCGCGGGTGAGCACCGCGCGGGCCAGCCGGGCCGTGCACAGCACCGGCGGCCGCGGCCACACCTGCCCGTGCTGCTCACAGGCCGCACGCAGGAAACCGACGTCGAACGGGGCGTTGTGGGCGACGAGCACGGCACCGGACAGGAACTCCAGCACCGACGGCAGGACGTTCGCCAGCCGCGGCGCGCCGGCGACCATCGCGGTGGTGATGCCGGTGAGCGCGACGATGTTGGGCGGCAGCCCCGTGCCCGGATCGACCAGTGTGGCCAGCTCGCCCACGACCTCGCCGCCGCGCGTCTTCACGGCTCCGACCTCGGTGATCGTGTCGGTGCGGGCCGAGCCCCCGGTCGTCTCCAGGTCGAGCACCACGAACGTGACCTCGCGCAGCGGGGTGCCGAGCTCGTCGAACGACAGCTGGATGGATCGGGGCGTGATCGGGTGGGCCGGCGGGTGGCTCGGCGGGGAGCTGGGGAGCGCCACGGCGGCGGACGCTAGCGGCACCCCCCGACAGAACCGGGTCTGTCAGCGGCGTTAGCGCGGTGTTCCGGGCCGATCGCGGCTAGCCTGGTGCAATGTCCGCGCAGCCCGAGCCGTCATACGGTGACGGGCGCCGCGACCGGTTCGGCCTGGGGGGCGACGAATCGGCCACGAGCAGCCCCTCGCCAGGCCCCGCACCGGAGCCCGCACCCGATCTTGCACCCGACCCCGCAGAACTCGACGGGGACGTCGACTGGGACCGGTTGCCCGATCCCGTCCGGGGCCGGATCGCCGAGTCCGCGGCCACCGCGCTGGGCGAGCTGACGGCCACGGACGTGCCGGCGCGGCTGCGCCGGTTCGTGCGGTTCGCTCCGGCCAAGCGGGCGAAGCTCGCAGCCGGGCCGCTGCTGCGCGAGCTGACCGGATCACCGGCCTTCCGCGCGTCCGTGGTGGCGTGGTGGGACGAGCACCGCACCGGTGAGCTGGAGGTCGCCGCCGACGACGGGCTGACCGCGGCCGCCGCTGCGGTCCTGCGGGGCGTCCCGCACGCGGCGCAGGTCGTCGCCGACGCCGCCAGGGTCGGCGAGACGGGGGAGCTGCGCGCCGAGCTGGACGCTGCGCTGTCGCGCGTGGAGAAGCTCACGTCCGAGCTGGAACGGATGCGCGGCGAGCTCACCGAGGCCAGGGCGCAGACCCGGGAGGCCGGCGCCGAACGTGCGCACGAGTACCAGCAGTTGCGCCGGCGGGTCTCCGAGCAGGGGGCCCGGTTGCGGGCCGCCGCGGAGGCGCAGGCCGCCGCGGAGGAAGCGGCGGAGACCTCCCGGAGCGTCGCGACGTCCCAGCTGGCCAAGGCCGCGGAGGAGGTCGAGCGGGAACGTGCCCGGGCCGAGGCCGAACGCGAGCGCGCCGACCGGGCCGTCGCCGAGGTGCAGGCGGCCCGGCAGGCGGCCCGCGAGGCCCGCCAGGCCGACGAGGTGCGGCTGGCGCTGCTGCTCGACACCGTCGGCGGCGCGGTCGACGGGCTGCGCCGCGAGCTGGGCGTGACCGGCGGCGGCCCCCGCCCCGGCGACCTCGTCACCGGTGCGTCCGTGCTGCGCCGCGGGGCCGCGGTGGAGTCGCAGGCCGCGCTGGACGCGGTCCTCGCGGTGCCGGCGCTGCACCTCGTCGTGGACGGCTACAACGTCAGCAAGACCGGCTATCCCGAGCTGCCGCTGGCCGATCAGCGATCGCGGTTGGTCGGGCAGTTGGCGGCGCTCGCCGCCCGCACCGGAGCGGAGATCACCGTCGTGTTCGACGGGGCCGGCGTGGTCACCGCGCCACCGCGTGGTTCCCGGGGCCTGCGGGTGCTGTTCAGTGACCCCGGAGTGCTGGCCGACGACGTGATCCGCTCGCTGGTCGCGGCGGAGCCCGAGGGCCGGCCGGTGCTGGTGGCGACGTCCGACCGGGCCGTGGTGGCCTCGGTGCGCAAGCGTGGCGCCTACGCGGTGCCGTCGGCGGTGCTGCTGACGCGGCTAGGGCGTCCCTGACCCATCCGCGAGCCGTCGGCGCCGGCAGACGATCCAGAACTGTCGGTGGTCGCCCCTAGCGTCCTTCGCAAGGTCGATCCCCGACCGAACGGAGGCATCATGATCATCGACTGCGACACCTGCGCGGTGCGAGGTCTTGCGTGCGGCGACTGCGTGATCGGCGTGCTCCTGAGCACTCCGGCGGAGCTCGTCCAGGATCTGCGCGAGGGCCCTGTCGGCCTGCCCGCAGAGTCCGAGCCGATCAGTCCCGACACCCGTTTCATTCCCGTCGACGTGCCGTCCGGCGCGCCCACGGTGCAGTTCGCCGCAGCGGAGCGACGTGCGTTGGACCTGCTCGCGGATCAAGGGCTGATCCCCAGATTGCGGTTGGTGGCCGAAGTTCCGCGCCGAGTGTCCGGGTCGCCCGACGCTGAGCACGCGGAGCGTGACGCGGGGTGACGAAATGCCCGCACGATCGGGGTAATGACGCGCGGACGGCGCAACTGCGGTGCGGCGAACGGGCGACGCGCCGGGGAGGGGGCGGTGTGGACGCCGCTTGCTGGGCTCCGTAATCTCCCCGAGACCTTGCGGCCGTCAGCCATTCGAACCCCCGAAGGCGACGCAAGGTCACCGCATAGCTGGGCTGTTCGGGTTCCCCCATTGCTCCGAACGGTACGGCGGCGGTCTCCGGAGGGAGAGCTGTTCCCTTGGCGACGCCTCGGCGTACTCCGACTGGTCGCCCGCGGTGGTTCCGGCACGTCCTGCCATCCGCGGCGGCCGTACTGGTGGCACTCCTGCTCGTTCCGGTGAGCGTGTCCCCGGCGCTCGCCGAACCTGCCCCGCCCGCACCGACCCCGCCCACGAGCGAGGCCGCACCGACGCCCACGCCGACACCCACGACGGCGGCCGACGCGCAGAAGCAGCTCGACGCCGTCCAGAAGGACGCCGAGGCGCTCACCGAGCAGTGGCACGCGGCCACCGACGATGTCGACGCGAAGAAGGACCAGGTCAAGACCCTTCAGTCGGCGATCGCCCCGGCCCAGGAAGCGGCTGACAAGGCGAAGACCGACGAAGAGACCTACCGCCAGCAGATCGACATGTTCTCGCTCTCGGCGCTCGACAGCGGCAACCTCGACGAGTTCAGCGCGCTGCTCGACAGCGACGATCCGCAGCAGTTCCTCGACCAGATGTCGGCGCTGCAGACGCTGGCGGCCGACCACAAGGAGATCCTCGACAAGCTGCTCGCGGTCGTCGGCACCACGAAGCAGGCTCGTGAGGACGCAGACGCCGCGGTCACCCGCGCCGAGGCCGCCGTGACCGCCGCCGACGCCGCGGAGAAGGAGCTGGGCGCGCGGAAGAAGGAAGCCGAGATCCGCATCGACGAGGCGGAGAAGCTGCTCGATCGGCTCAGCCCGGCCCAGCGCCGCGACCGCAACGGCAACAGCGCGGACGCGCCGCGGCTGCCGTCCGGCGGCGGGGTGGGGGTCGCTGCGTTGAAAGCTGCGGCCACCCAGGCCGGCAAGCCGTACGTGTGGGGCGCCAGCGGGCCCGGCAGCTACGACTGCTCGGGGCTCACCTCGTGGGCGTTCAAGCAGGCCGGGGTCACCCTGCCCCGGTCGAGCAGCGCACAGGCCGGCATCGGCAAGTCGGTGTCGTTCGCCCAGCTGCAGCCTGGTGACCTGGTGTTCTACTACGACCCGGTCAGCCACGTCGGCATCTACGCCGGCAACGGCACGTACATCAACGCGCCGCAGAGCGGCGACGTCGTGAAGTTCCAGAAGGTGTCGCAGAGCGCCTTCTCCGGTGCTCGGCGGTTGTAGCCGGCACCACCCAGGACCACGTCCGCTCCCCAAGGGCGACGGGCGGCGACCGGCTCCGGCCGGTCGCCGTCCCCGCTCCATGATCCGCCGGACATCCCCTGGCACCGACCCGATAACGTCGTTCCGTGCCGACCCTGCTCGTCACCAACGACTTCCCGCCCCGGGTCGGTGGTATCCAGTCCTATCTCCAGTCCTTGGCCGATCGGCTGCCGGCCGGCGAGCTGATCGTCTACGCGCCGGCCTGGCCCGGCGCGGCAGGTTTCGACGCCGCTCGGCCCCATCCCGTCTACCGGCATCCGACGGGTCTGATGCTGCCTGTGCCCGAGGTGGCCCGGCGGGCGGCGCGGCTGGCCCGCGCGCACGGCGCCGACACCGTGTGGTTCGGCGCGGCCGCACCGCTCGGGCTGCTCGGCCCCGGCCTGCGCCGCACCGCGGGCGTGCGGCGGATCGTGGCCAGCACGCACGGGCACGAGGTCGGCTGGTCGATGCTGCCCGGTGCTCGCCAGGCGCTGCGCCGGATCGCCACGACGGCGGACGTCGTCACCGTCGTCTCCCGGTACACGCGGGGCAGGCTGGCGTCGGCCTGCGGGCCGGTGGCGGCGCTGGAGCTGCTGCGGCCCGGCGTGGACACCGACGTGTTCCGGCCTGATGCAGGGGCGCGCGCCGACCTGCGGGCCCGCTACCGCCTCGGCAGCGCCCCGGTGGTGGTGTGCGTGGGGCGGCTCGTGCCGCGCAAGGGGCAGGACGTGCTGGTCAGGGCGTTGCCGCAGATACGGAAGGCGGCGCCGGGGGCGCGCCTGCTGCTGGTGGGCGACGGGCCGTACCGGGATCGCCTGCGCCGACTCGCCGTCGAGTGCGGCGTGGCCGACGCCGTGGTGTTCACCGGCGCCGTGCCGCACGAGGAGCTGCCTGCCCACCACGCCGTGGCCGACGTCTTCGCGATGCCGTGCCGGACCCGCGGCCGCGGGTTGGACGTCGAGGGGCTGGGCATCGCGTTCCTGGAGGCCGCCGCGGCCGGGGTGCCGGTGGTCGCGGGCAGCTCTGGCGGTGCCCCGGAGACGGTCTGGCGGGGCCGCACCGGCGTCGTGCTGGACGGCCGTGACGTAGCCGTGGTGGCCGGCACGGTCGGGGAGCTGCTCGCCGATCCCGACCGGGCAGCGGAGATGGGGGCGGCCGGTCGGGCCATGATGGCCAGGGAATGGACGTGGGGGGCGGCTGCGACCCGCCTGCACGACCTCCTCGCCGGGCGGGTGGGAGACTCCGATCATGCCCTCGGTTGACGTGGTCGACGAGACGTTCCTCGCCGTCCCACCCGCCGTGGTGGCCGCCGAGCTGGCCGCCCCGGCCCGCTGGCGGGCGCTGTGGCCCGATCTCGATCTCGAGGTGGCCACCGATCGCGGGGAGAAGGGCGTGCGCTGGACCGTGCGCGGGGCGCTCGTGGGCAGCATGGAGGTGTGGCTGGAGCCCGTGCTGGACGGCACGGTGCTGCACTACTTCCTGCGCGCAGACCCGCCCGGTCCGGACGGCACGCCCCAGCCGCTGCCCGTGCGCCGGGGCGCCGCGATGGCACGTGCTCGGCAGCGCGCCGCCAAGACGATCGCGTTCGCGCTGAAGGCGCGGTTGGAGGGTGGCCGGGCGCCGGGGGAGCCGCCCACACCGGCGTCCGACGGGGCTGTCGGAAGGTAGGCTCGAGGGATGCGCGTGCACGTGGTCTCCGACGTGCACGGCAACGCGGATGCGCTGGCGAAGGCCGGTGAAGGCGCCGACGCACTGATCGTCCTGGGCGATCTCATCGACTTCGCCGACTACGCCGATCCCGCTCGCGGCATCATCGGCACGGTGCTCGGGGCCGAGGTGGGCGAGACGTTCCGCAGGCTCCGCAAGTCGGGCCGGCCAGGTGAGCTGCGCGCGTTCGCGGCGCAGGCGTGGTCGCGCATCGAGAACCCCGCCGCCGTGATCGAGGACGCGGTGCGCGCCCAGTACACCGAGCTGTTCGCAGTGCTTCCCACGCCGACGTACGCCATCCCCGGCAACGTCGACGTGGCCGCGCTGTGGCCGGAGTTCGCCAGGGACGGCGTGCACCTGGTCGACGGGCAGGTGGTGGAGCTGGGCGGGCTGCGGCTCGGGTTCGTCGGCGGGGTGCCGCTGCCACCGGGGATGCCGCCCGGTCGCGGCGCGGGCTGGACGCCCTACCTGCGCGCGGTCGAGGAGTACGACGCCGCGCTGCGCGCGCTCGGGCCCGTCGACGTGCTGTGCCTGCACGCCCCACCGGCCGTGCCCGAGCTGCGCTACGACGTGATCACCCGCCGGCCGGAGCTGGCGTCGGCGGCTGCGGTCGAGGTGATCCGCGAGCACCGGCCGCGGGCCGCCCTGTTCGGCCACGTCCACCAGCCGCTGGCCGCGCGCATGCGGGTGGGGCGCACGGAGTGCGTGAACGTCGGGCACTTCCGCCGCACCGCCACTCCGTACGTCCTGCGGTGGTGACGGCCGGATAACCTGCCCGCATGGCCGACGCGACGACGTCCACGATCCGCATTGCCGCGCCGCCGGAGCAGGTGATGGAGGTGATCGCCGACTTCGCGGCTTACCCGACGTGGGCGGAGCAGATCAACGAGGTGGAGATCCTCGCCGAGGGCGGGCCGGGTCGGGCCGAGCGCGTCCGCTTCACGATGGACGCCGGACCGATCAAGGACTCCTACACGCTCGACTACACCTGGGCGCCGGACGGCATGTCGGTGCGTTGGACACTGGTCAAGGGCCAGATCCAGCGCGCGCAGGACGGCTCGTACGTGCTCGAGAACGTCGCCGACGGGACCTCGGTCACCTACGCGCTCTCGGTGGATCTGGCGATCCCGATCATCGGCATGCTCCGCCGCAAGGCCGAGAAGGTGATCATCGACACGGCGCTCAAGGGCCTGAAGCGGCGCGTGGAGGCACTCGAAGCTTCCTAGTCCCGGCCTGCCGGGCCGCCTCGGTGACCGGCCGGTTACCGTGCTCCACGTGCGTGTCGTGCTGTTCACCGGCAAGGGCGGCGTCGGCAAGACGACGCTGGCCGCTGCCACGGCCGCGCGCCTGGCGCGGTCCGGACGCAAGACGCTCGTCGTCTCCACCGACCCGGCGCACTCGCTCGGCGACGCGCTGGAGGCCGATCTCGGAGGCGAGCCCGTCGAGTTGGCCGCAGGCCTGCACGCTGCACACATCGACAGCCGCGAGCTGCTGGACTCCTCGTGGGGCACATTGCAGGCGCACCTGCGCACCGTGCTGGCCGGTGCGGGGGTCGACGAGCTGGTCGCCGACGAGCTGACCGTGCTGCCCGGGGTCGAGGACATCCTCGCGCTGGGCGAGGTCGCCCGTGCCGCGACACAGGGGTCGTGGGACGCCGTCGTCGTCGACTGCGGGCCCACCGCGGAGACGTTGCGCCTGCTCGGGCTGCCGGAGGCGATCAGCGGCTACCTGGAGCGGCTGTTCCCGGCGCACCGCCGTGCGGTCCGCGGGATGCTCGCCGGCATGGCCGGGGCCGATCGGGAGACCGCGGCCACCTGGGACGCGACCGTCGACGCGCTCGACGGGCTGGCCGCCCACCTGCGCGGGCTGCGCGAGCTGCTCGCCGACCACGAACGCACCTCGATCAGGCTCGTGCTCACCCCGGAACGGGTGGTGGCCGCCGAGACCCGGCGCACGCTCACCGCATTGGCCCTGCACGGGCTGCGGGTCGACGGCGTCGTCGTCAACCGGCTGCTGCCCGGCCCGCCGCCGTCGCTGCGCGGACCGGCCGCGCGCTGGCTGCGCGAGCGGCACACCGAGCAGCAGGCCGTGCTCGCCGAGTTCACGGCGCTGGAGGGCACCGCGCTGGAAGGCGCCGCGGTGCGCACCGCGCCGTACGCGGCCGCCGAGCCGACCGGGGTGGCGGCCCTGCTCGAGGTGGCCGATGCCCTGTACGGGTCCGACGACCCGGCCGCGCCGGGGGTGCCGGGGCCACCGCTGCTCACCGTGGACCGCACCGCGGGCGAAGGCACGTCGGCGGACTCGGAGTTCGAGCTGTCGCTGCGCCTGCCCGGCGCCGCCGACGGACCGCTGGACCTGGCCAGGGTCGGCGACGACCTCGCCGTCTCCCTCGGCGGCGTGCGGCGCCTGATCGCCCTGCCGTCGGTGCTGACCCGCTGCACCGTCGTCGCGGCCCGGCTGGACGGCGACGACCTGAAGGTGACGTTCGTGCCCGATCCCGCGGTGTGGCCGCAGCGATCGGACCAGCGATCGGACCAGCGGCCGGAGCCCAGGAGCGGTCGCCGTGGCTGATCAGGACTGTGGGCACGATCACGTCGGCGGCGACCTGCGCAGCGACTTCCGGGAACTGCTGCTCGACACCATCGACCGGGTCGGTCCGATCCTCGAGGCCGCGCGCACGGGCACGCCTGACGCCTCCTACGCGGCCACGTGCGCGGTGTGCCCCGTGTGCGCGGTGCTGGCCGCGTTGCGCGGTGAGCGCACCGAGCTGTCGATCCGGCTCGCGGAGCACGCCAGCGGGCTGCTGGCGGTGCTGCGGACGGCACTCGAGGAGGGTGACCCAGCGGGCTCACCGCCGTCGACACCGCCGTCCCCGCCACGTCCGTCCGGCCGTCCCGTGCAGCACATCCCGGTCGTGCGGTGAGCTCGGACGTGGCCGTCGGCGTGGACGTCGGCGGCACCAGCGTCCGGGCCGGCGTGGTCGACGCCGACGGCACCGTCCTGGACACCATGCGCACCCCCACGCCCGGCAGCGACGCCGCGCTGGAGGGCGCGATCGCGCGCCTGGTCACGGCGCTGGCCGAGCGGCACCGGGTCACCGCCGTGGGCCTGGCACTGGCCGGGTTCATCACCCCCGACCTGCGCGGCGTCCGGTTCGCGCCGCACCTGTCGTGGCGGGACGCGCCGGTCGCCGACCGGGTGTCGGCCCGGATCGGCCTGCCCGTCGTCGTCGAGCACGACGCGAACGCAGCGGCGCTGGGGGAGCGACACTTCGGCGCGGCCGCCGGCGCGGCGAACGCGGTGTTCATCGCGATCGGCACCGGCATCGGGTCGGCCCTGCTGCTCGACGGCGCCCTCTACCGCGGTGCCTTCGGCGTCGCCCCGGAACTCGGGCACCTGCGCGTCGTGCCCGACGGGCGGCCCTGCCCGTGCGGCAAGTCCGGCTGCTGGGAGCGCTACTGCAGCGGGACGGCTCTCGCGACCACCGCGATGGAGCTGCTGGCCCGCGATCCCGACGGCTCACCGGCACTGCGCCGGCTGGTCGAGGCGGACCCCGGCAGCGTGACGGGCCGGCGGGTCGCCCGTGCCGCGCACCGCGGCGATCCCGTCGCGGTGGCCGCGGTGGCCGACCTGGCCCGCTGGTTGGGCGAGGGGCTGGCGCTTGTGGCGGACGTGTTCGACCCGGAGCTCGTGGTGATCGGGGGTGGGGTGTCGGGTTCGGCGCCGCTGTTCCTCGACGAGGCGCGCGAGCACTACGCGTCGATCGTCACCGGGGCCGGAAACCGGCCGCTGGCGCGCATCCGCACCGCGCAGCTCGGTGAGGCGGCCGCCGTGGTGGGCGCAGCCCAGCTGGCCAGGGACCAGGCCGGGGCGCGCAGCCGGCGCTAGAAGTACGTCGGGCGAAGATCACGTCGAGATCACTGTCTCCGCCCCGCGGAGGGCGGAAGGAGTGATGTGAACGCGATCATGGACTAGAGGATGGCGCCGCCGTCAGGGTCGTCGTCGCGGTCCATCGCCGACACGGAGTCGGGCCACAGCCGCAGCACGAGCCAACCCAGCCCGGCGGCCAGCGCGATCAGGCCCAGCGGCAGGCCGTAGATGTCGCTCATGCCCAGCCAGCCGGGTGTGATCACGAGCACA
The DNA here is from genome assembly GCA_963727745.1 of uncultured Actinomycetota bacterium. Classification (GTDB taxonomy): domain Bacteria; phylum Actinomycetota; class Actinomycetes; order Mycobacteriales; family Pseudonocardiaceae; genus Pseudonocardia. Next base: position 466,213 of record CAVSHL010000004.1, on the reverse strand, counting down.
AGGCCCAGTGCGAGCAGCACCCCGCCGACGATCGCCGGCGGACCGATGCGCGGCAGCGGCGGCGGCTCGGGCGGGACGAAGTGCTCCTGCTCCTCGTCCCACGGCTTGCCCGGGGTGACCGGGACCGGCGCCGTGGCGGCATCGGCACCCACCACCGGCTGCGGACGGGTGGCCGGCTCGTCGGGCTTGCCGGGCCACTCGGGCACCCGGCCCTCGGACCGCCACACCGCGACGATGGCGTCGAACTCGTCACGGACGGGGTCGCGACCCAGATCCCGTCCGCTCTCGTGGTTCGGACCACCGCTCACGGAAACACCCCCAGCCCCTTCACGCCGGCCGGCTGTCGCCGACGTGTGCCCATCCTGACATCTCGCGGCCTCCTTGAGGAGTGTCCACCGCTCCCGTTGTACAGCCGATGCCGGGTCTTCGCCCGGGTCTCCATGTCGTGCCGCGTTGTCGAGTCGCGACCGTTGTTCGTAGGCTGGCGCCCTCGAACTCGAGAGGGGCGCGTCCGGGTGCTGTACTGGTGGTCGAAGTTCGTGCTCCTCGGACCGTGGCTCAGGCTCTTCCTGCGGCCTGCCGTCGAGGGGCTCGAGCACGTTCCCGCGCAGGGTGGGGCGATCCTCGCCAGCAACCACCTCGCTGTCGTCGACTCGTTCGCGTTGCCGCTGATGGTGCCGCGGCGGATCACGTTCCTCGCCAAGCGCGAGTACTTCACCCAGCCCGGGCTGGTCGGACGGGCGAAGAAGGTGTTCTTCAGCGGGGTCGGGCAGGTGCCGATCGACCGCGCGTCGGGTTCGGCCGCGCAGGCCGCGATGGACACCGCGGTGCGGTTGCTGAACGAGAAGAAGCTGCTGGGCATTTACCCGGAGGGCACCCGCTCACCCGACGGCAAGCTCTACAAGGGCAAGACCGGGGTGGCGCGGATGGCGCTGGAGGCCGGTGTCCCGGTGATCCCGGTGGCGATGATCGGCACCGACCGGGTCAACCCGATCGGCTCGCGGATGTGGCGGCCGTACAAGGTCCGCATCCGCATCGGGGAGCCGCTGGACTTCTCCCGGTACGCGGGACTGGCGGGGGACCGCTTCACCGAGCGCTCGATGACCGACGAGATCATGTACGCGCTGATGGAGCTGTCCGGGCAGACCTACGTCGACATGTACGCGGCGTCGGTGAAGGAGCGCAGGGCCGCGGCGGAGAAGGCGAAGTCGGCCTGAGCGGCCTGTTGATCACCCGTTCGTCGGAGTGGTCCGGGTCGCTTTCTGTAATGCCCGGCTGGGCCGGCTCGATGTGCTGGATATGGCATCCGGGACGTTTCACCTGGACGGGACGCCGGTCGCGCGCCCGCGACAGGCCGTCCCGCCCTCAGGTGTAGCGTCCCCACCTGGATCGATGCCGTCGCCTGCGCCTCGGCCCCCGGCAGAGGCACACGTCGGGCGGCAAGGGACCACCCATTTGCCGGTACCCGGGCGCCTGGCTAGTATGCAGTCGACCACGGACGGGTACTCGATGCAGGGAGAGCGGACGCCGATCGTGCAGCCACCTCAGACAGGGCGGCCTCCCGCCGTTCCCCCGTCCCAGGGGCAGACGACCGTCATGCGTGCGCAGCAGCCCGGTCCGGGCGGCCCGCAGGCGGCCACCATGGTCACTCCCATGGGCCCGCCGCCGCGGCCGCCGATGGGTCAGCAGATGGACCAGCCGCAGCGTCCGCCGATGGGGCAGATCGTCACCCAGGACCGTCCGCACGAGCGTCCGCACGTCAACGGCCGCCGCCCGGTGCGGCGCACCGGCGCCGCGTCCTACGCCCGCAGCCTCGCCCCGCTGGTCGGCATGAGCATCGTCGTCGTCGTGCTGATCGCCGGCATCACGGCGTGGATCTCGTCGTTCCAGGAGCGTCCCGCGGCGCCGCCGGCGCCGCGCCCCGCGGCCGGCACCACCACGACGGCGTCCCCGTTCCCGTCCTCGGCGGTCGTCCCTTCGAAGGCCAAGGTCACCCCGACCCCGAAGCCCAAGGCGAAGGTGACGCCGACGAAGGTCGTGCCGCCGGCCACCCCGTCGAAGGTCGCGCCGCCGGCGGCGACCTCGGCGGTGCAGCAGAAGCCCACGAAGGCGGTCGAACCGACCGGCGGGCCGACGAACGGTGCGGACGACAACGCCGAGCCCGAGCAGACCTGCACGATCTTCGGCTGCAGTCCGAACAACTGAGCGTTCGTGATCGATCGGGTGCGGGTCCGGTGGCGGACCCGCACCCGATCCGTCACTTGATGGCCGCGTTCGCGGCGTCCTGCGCCTGCTGCAGACCCGGTCCGACCGGCGTACGCCCGGCGAAGATCTCGTTGAAGATCGGCTCGATCACCGCGTCGGCAGCGCCGTACTTCGGCCCGGACGGGGCCCCGATCGTGGCCGTGCCGCCCGCCTGCCCGAAGTACTGGGTGTCGACGCCCTTGGCCTTCCAGTAGTCGTAGTAGGCAGCCTGAGCGGCCGTCACGGCCGGCAGGGCGGCCCCCTCGGCCCCGACGAAGCCGGCGCCCTGCGGCGAGGCCAGCCACTTCAGGACCTCGAGCGTCGCGGCGCGGTGCGGGCTGGCCTGGTTGCCGGCGGCGATGACGCTGTTGACGACACTGACCCTGCCCTTGGGCCCGGCGAGCATCGGCGCCATGCCCCACTCGAACTTCGCGCCGTCGGCGACGTTCTTGAGGTTGTAGGTGCCCGACTGGAAGAGCGCCATCTTGCCCTGCAGGAACTGGTCGCGGCTGAAGTCGCCGTTGGAGTTCGTGTCGGCCGCGGACGGCGCGACGTGCGCGGTGTTGATGAGCCCGACGAGGTAGGTGAACGCCTGCTCGGCCTGGGGGCTGGCGAAGTTGAACGTGTCGTCGGCGGCCTGGAAGCTGCCGCCGTTCGATCCGACGAAGTCGTAGTAGATCGCCTGCAGGTCGCGGCCGGCGTTGAACCCGTACTGGGTGATCGCCTTCGGGTCGAAGCCGGGCTGGTCGGCGGTGCGGCCCGCGGAGTCCTTGGTCAGCTTGCGCGCGGCCGGCAGGAACGTGTCGGCCGCCTGGTCGGTGGGGCTCCAGGTGAGGTTGTTCGGGTCGACGCCGGCCGCGGCCACCATCGCCTTGTTGTAGAAGAGCGCGATGCGCCCGTCGGTCAGCGCCGGCACACCCCACAGCGTGTTGTTGCGGCTGTACTGCTGCACGGCCGCCGGCACGAGGCCGGGCACGGCGTCGGCGAACTCCTTGCCGACGTCGATGAGCTTGCCGGAGTCGGCGAAGGAGCCGAAGTAGGTGGTGTTGACCCAGAACACGTCGTCGACGGTGCCGCTGGAGACGTCGAGCGGGAGTTGGGTGAAGTAGTTGCTGTAGGGCACCACGTTGAGCTTCACCGTGATGTCGGGGTGCTGCTTGCTGAACTCGGCGAACGACTTCTCGTACGCCGTCGCGACCTGCTTGTCCCACAGCCGCACCGTGACCGTCGTGGGGCCACCGGCGGCGGGGGTCTCGGACGGCGCGGCCGGGGAGCACCCGGTCACCGCCAGCGCGACGGCCGCCGCCACCACGGCCGCGAGATGGGTGATCTTCATTCCGCTCTCCTCATCGGCTTGCGTTCACTTGAAGGCGGTGATCGTGATCGACCGGACGACGTTGCGCTGGAAGATCAGGAACAGCACGAGCAGCGGCGCGATGGCCAGCGTCGTGGCGGCCATGACGATCGTCCAGTTGCCGTTGTACTGGCTCTGCAGGCCGGCGGTGGCGACGGTGACGACCTGCCACTGCGGTCCGGCCGTGATCACCAGCGGCCACAGGAAGTTGTTCCAGTGCGAGACCACCGTGATGATCGCCAGCGTGGTCAGGATGGGCTTCGAGATGGGCACGACGACGTAGCGCAGGATGCGCGGGGTGCCGCAGCCGTCGAGGCGGGCGGCGTCGAGCAGCTCGCCGGGGATGCCGCGGAAGTACTCGCGCAGCAGGAAGATCGCGTACGGGGAGCCGAAGACCTGCGGCAGCACCAGCGCCCAGAACGTGTTGCGCAGCCCGGCCTCGGTCATCATCAGGTACAGCGGGATGATCGTGACGGCCTGCGGCACCATCAGCGTGGCCAGGTAGACCCAGAACAGGGCGTCCCGGCCGGGGAACTCCAGCCGCGCGAACGCGTAGGCCGCGAACACCGAGAACACGAGCTGGCCCACCAGGATCACGGCCACCACCTGCACCGTCACCACCACCGGCGCGACGAACCCGTACTGCGAGAAGAGCAGCGCGAAGTTCACGCCGGTCACGGGCGCGGGGACCGCGAGCGGCCCCTCCGAGGCGAACTGCTGCGGCGTCTTCACCGACGTCATCACCGACAGCAGGAACGGCGCGAGGGTCAGCACCGCGCCCGCGGTGAGGGCGAGGTAGACGCCGGCGTCGGCCAGGTGGTTGCGGCGGGTCATGTGCTCAGGTCGTACGTCGTGCGGCGGGCGAACCACCGCTGCTGGACGACCGTGACGACCACCAGGATCACGAACAGCCCCAGCGCCATCACCGCCGCGTTGCCGACCGTGCGGGTCTGGAACGCCTCGTAGTAGATCCGGCCCGCCACCACGTCGGTGGCCAGTTGCGGCCCGCCCTTCGGGGTCAGCGCGTACACCGCGTCGAACGTCTGGAAGCTCGAGATCACGCCCGTGACCAGCACGAAGAACGTCGTCGGCCGCAGCAGCGGGAGGGTGATCCGCCAGAACCGCTGCCATGCTCCCGCGCCGTCGAGCACCGCGGCCTCGTGCACCGTCGGCGGGATCCCGCGCAGCCCCGCCACGAAGAACAGCGCGACGTAGCCGACCTGCGTCCACGCCGTCACCGCCGCCACCGACGGCAGCGCCAGCGCCGGATCGGCCAGCCACTCGATGCGCGTGCCCAGCAGGGCGTTGAGCGCGCCGTCGGTGGGGGCGAGGATCCACCGCCACACCACACCCAGCGCCAGCGGCGCGCAGATCCACGGCAGCACGAAGATCACCTGGTAGACGGCCGAACCGCGCAGCCCGCGGTTGATCAGCAGCGCCGCCACGAGGCCCAGCACCGTCTGCGTCGGGATGGTGATCACCACGAACAGCGCTGTGACCAGCAACGAGTGCGCGAACCGCCCGTCCTGCGCCACCTCGGCGACGTTCGCCAGACCGACGAACGTGCTCGGCGAGATGATGTCCCAGCGGCGCAGCGCCAGCCACATCACCACGAGGATGGGCAGCACGAGGAACACCGCCACCCCGAAGAGGCTCGGCGCCAGCAGCAGGTACGCCGTCGCCGTCTGCCCCCGCCGCCCCCGCACCCGGCGTAGCAAATCCCTCGGCCGGATGCCGCGTCAAGCAGGATCGCCGGATGATCGACGATCAGTCCGGGACGATCACCGCGCCATCGCCCACGACGCGATGTCGACCTCGTCGCCGGGTTGGAGCCCGAGTGCCCTGCGCACCTGACGGGGGATCGTGACCTGGCCCTTGCTGGTGATTCGCACCCGCATAGGCTCACACCGTGCGCTTCTTCTACGACACCGAGTTCATCGAGGACGGGACGACGATCGATCTGGTGTCGATAGGAGTGGTCGGCGAGGACGGACGCGAGTTCTACGCGGTGTCGACGGAGTTCGACCCGGCCAGGGCCGGCACCTGGGTGCGCGCCAACGTGCTGCCGAAGCTGCCCTCGCCGGCCGACCCGGCGTGGCGCTCCCGCACCAAGTTGCGCAGCGATCTGCTGGAGTTCCTCACGGCCGGGCCGGGCGAGGTGGAGCTGTGGGCGTGGATCGGCGCCTACGACCACGTCGCGCTCTGCCAGCTGTGGGGGGCGATGCCGGCGCTGCCGCGGCCGCTGCCGCGCTTCACCCGCGAGCTGCGCCAGCGCTGGGAGGACCGGGGTCGCCCGACCCTGCCGCCGCCCACCTCCGACGCCCACGACGCGCTCGCCGACGCCCGGCTCAACCTGCTCCGCTGGCAGGCGATCGAGGCCTCCGCGGCCGCCCACACCGGCTGACGGGCGAGCCGGGCGTTCGCTTAGGCTCGACCCTTGTGAACTGGACCGTCGACGCCCCGGTCGAAGTGCTGCCCGAGCTGCCGCCCCTGCCCGGGGACATGCGTGCCCGCCTCGACGACGCCCTCTCCCGTCCGGCGGCTCAGCAGCCCGACTGGCCCGATCCCGTGCACGTCGCGCACGTGCGCACCGTGCTGGAGAGCGTTCCGCCGGTCACCCTGCCGCCCGAGATCGACCGGCTGCAGGCGCGGCTGGCCGACGTCGCCGAGGGCCGGGCGTTCCTGCTGCAGGGCGGCGACTGCGCGGAGACGTTCGTCGACAACACCGAGCCGCACATCCGCGCCACGATCCGCACGATCCTGCAGATGGCGATCGTGCTCACCTACGGGGCGTCGCTGCCCGTGGTGAAGATCGGGCGGATCGCGGGCCAGTACGCCAAGCCGCGCAGCTCGGCCACCGACGCGCTGGGCCTGCCGTCCTACCGGGGCGACATCGTGAACTCCCTCGCGGCCGATCCGGTCGCCCGCATCCCGGACCCGTCGCGGATGGTGCGTGCCTACGCCAACGCCGGCGCGGCGATGAACCTGGTGCGAGCGCTGACCGCCACCGGGATGGCCGACCTGACCCAGGTGCACGACTGGAACAAGGACTTCGTGCGGCAGTCGCCGGCCGGCGCGCGGTTCGAGACGATCGCGGCGGAGATCGAGCGCGCCGTGCGGTTCATGGACGCGTGCGGCGTCGACGACCACAACCTGCACAGCGTCGAGTTCTACGCCTCGCACGAGGCGCTGCTCGTCGACTACGAGCGCGCGATGCTGCGCCTGGACACCCGCGACGAGCGCGATCCCAAGCTCTACGACGTCTCCGCGCACTTCCTGTGGGTGGGGGAGCGCACCCGCCAGCTGGACGGTGCGCACATCGCGCTGGCCGAGATGATCGCCAACCCGATCGGGCTCAAGATCGGGCCGTCCACCACCCCGGAGATGGCCGTCGAGTACGTCGAGCGGCTCGATCCGCACAACGTGCCGGGCCGGTTGACCCTGATCAGCCGCATGGGCAACGGAAAGGTGCGCGACGTGCTGCCCGGCATCGTGCAGAAGGTCGAGTCCTCCGGCCACAAGGTCATCTGGCAGTGCGACCCGATGCACGGCAACACCCACGAGTCCACCACCGGGTACAAGACCCGCCACTTCGATCGCATCGTCGACGAGGTGCAGGGCTTCTTCGAGGTGCACGGCGCGCTGGGCTCGCACCCCGGCGGCATCCACGTCGAGGTCACGGGCGAGGACGTCACCGAGTGCCTGGGGGGTGCGCAGGAGATCTCCGATGCCGACCTCGCCGGCCGCTACGAGACCGCCTGCGACCCCCGGCTCAACACCCAGCAGAGCCTGGAGCTCGCGTTCCTGGTGGCGGAGATGCTGCGCGGCTGATCAAGGCGGGCTGATCAGGGCAGGAGCAACCCGCCCCACAGCGCCCACGCGACGAACACCGCGCCGGTGCCGAGCAGCACGCCCGTGCGCGTCCGGTCGCCGGCCGCCGGGCGGTGCCGCACGGCGGTGACCGCCAAGGCCGCGACGGCGACCACGGCCACCAGCTGGAGCGCGAGCCAGGGGAGTGGCCGGCCGGCGACCAGCAGCCCCGGCCAGACCAGCACGCCCGTGGACCTGCTGCCGCCGTTGGCGACGAGCGTGCTCAGGTAGACCCACCAGCCGACGACGGCGAGCAGACCGGTCCCGGCGAGCAGGCGCGCCGACAGGGGTGCGCGCGAGCCGCCACGACCACGTAGCCGCCGCACCGCCGCGGTCACACCGAACCCGGCGAAGCCCGCCACCATCAGCAGGAACGCGCCGATCTGCACCGGCACCGACTCGTACCACTGCAGCGGCGGCACCGGGATCGTCGTGCGGGGCTGGCGACCGTCGCCGGCCACCGACGGCGGCGGTGCATGCCCGGCCGCGGCGTTCGACGTCCAGGACGCGACGAGGTCGACGTAGCCGGGAGCCAGGTCCGCGCCGCGGTCCCAGCCCTCGACGGAGGTGCGCACGGCGTGGTCGGCACCGGCGATCGTCCGCAGCGTGTAGTGCGAGTTGCCGGCGGCGTCGAGGCCGGCCCGGAAGGCGGCGCGGCTCTCCACCGGCGGCGTCAGGATGTCCCGGTCGCCCCAGATGCCCAGCACCGGCAGCCGCAGCGAGTGCAGGACCGGCGTCGGGTCGAAGTACGGCTCGGCGAACATCCCGAACCCGGAGATCAGCCGGTACGCGGTGAAGGCGTAGGCGTCGACGAGCGATCCGACCACGCCCACGTGCTCGATCTTGATCCGTTCGGCCCAGCTCTGCTGCGCCAGGGGTGGTCCGCCGTTGGCGCCGACCGTCACGAGGAAGGCTGCGCGCGGGTCACGGGAGGTGGCGAGAGGGGTGACCCAGCCGCCCTCGCTGTGGCCCCAGTAGCCCACCCGATCCGGGTCGACGCCGGGCTGGCCGCGCAGCACGGCTGCGGCGGCCGTGGCGTCGTCGGCGAGCTGGGAGTAGTTGCGCTCGGTGAGCGAGTAGCCGACGGTGCGCTTGTCGTAGGCCAGCGTGGCGATGCCGGCCCGCGTGAACGCCTCGGCCTCGAGCTTGAGCTTGTCCCGCTTGTTGGGGCCGGCGCCGGAGACGAGCACCATCGCCGGTCGGCCCGGCAGGGGATGGGTGGGCAGGCGCAGCGTCGCGGCGAGCTGCTGCCCGTCGGCCGTGGTGACGGTCAGCTCGCGCTGTTGCGGTTGGTCCGGTAGCGCGAGCGGGAGCAGCGCGGCTGCTGCGAGCACGAGAAGGGTGCCGCCGATCATGAGAGCCTCCGATGCAGAGTTCTTTGCATAAATCTATGCAAAGGACTCTGCTAGCTTGCCACACGTGGCGGATCAGGGAGAACCCCGAGAGATCACCGATGCTGCCGAGGTGCGGGCCCTACGCCATCCGCTGCGACGGCGCATGCTGCAGACGCTCCGGCGCGGCGGCCCCGCCACCGCCACCGTGCTGGCCAGGGCGCTGGGGGAGAACACCGGCGCCACGAGCTACCACCTGCGCGTGCTCGCCGAGCACGGCTTCGTCGAGGACGACCCGGATCTCGGCCACGGCCGCGAGCGCTGGTGGCGCGCCGGGCCGCGGGACCTGCGGTTCCCGCCGCGCAGCCGCATGGACGCCGACCTGCGCCACGAGCTCGGCCGCTACGAGCAGGAGTCCGCGGCGGAGGACGCCGAGGCACTCGCCCGGTTCGAGCAGGCCCGCGACCATCTCGGGCGGTGGTCCGACGTGCTGCTCGTCGCCCGCGGGCGCCTGGACCTCGACCTGGACGGCGCCCGCCGGTTCTGGGACGACTACATGGCGCTGTTCAACCGGTACGCCGCCGAGCCGGTGCCGACCGATGCCCGGAGCGTGCGGGTGCGGTTCATGGCGTTCCCCGAGGTGGACGAGGTGCCGTGAGCGCGCGGATCAGAGCGTCGCGAGAGTGACCGTGGTGCCCGGTTCCACCTCGGCGCCGGCCTTCGGGTCCTGCCCGACGACGTTGTGCGAGCCGAGCCCGAACGGCAGCCGCTCCGACTCCTCGGCCTCCAACCCCCGTTCGGCCAGCTCTGCCTTCGCCTCGTCGTACGTCAGCCCGGTCAGCAACGGCACCCGCACCTGCTTCGGCTGCGGCCCGCTGGAGAGCACCAGGGTCACCGGGCCGCCGACGGGCAGGGCCGCGCCGGCGGCGGGCTGGGTGCGCACGACCGTGCCCTTCGGGGCGGTGTCGCTGTAGTCGCGGGCCGCCGTGGACTGGACGGGTTGCAGCTCGGCCGCGCGGATGGCCTGCTCGGCGTCGGCGACGGACGTGCCGGGTTGGATGTCGGGCACCGTCGGCCGACCGGACGAGACCGTGATCCCCACGGTGCTGCCGCGCAGCAGCCGGGTCTGCGGCGGCTGATCGGTCGCCTTCACCACGCCGGCCGCGACACCGTCGTCGAACTTCGTGGTGAACGTCGCGACGAGATCGGCCTCGGCCAGCGCCCGCTCGGCAGTGGGGCGGTCCAGGCCGATGAGTGAGGGCATCGCGGTCCAGCGACCGCTGCCCAACCACCACGCCCCCAGGCCCAGCACCAGCGCGATCACCAGCACGATCGCGATCCACACCGCGAACACCTGCCGGCTGCGCCGCCGGGCCCGCAGATGGGTCGGGGCGGCGTCCTCGGCCGGCTCGCCGAACATCGTGTGGCCCTGCGCGGAGCGTGGCAGCGCGCGGGTGCCGGTATGGCCCGGCGTGGCAGGGGCCGTGGCCAGCGGCACCTGCGGCACCGTGATCTGCTCCTCGATCGGCCGGGGTGGCGGGGCCGGCACCGGCACCCGCGGCACCTCCAGCGCCACCGCCACCCTGCGCAGCTCGGCGAGCATCGCCGCGGCGTCGACCGGCCGTCCGGCCGGGTCGCGCCGGGTCGCGCGCAGCACCAGCTCGTCCAGCTCCGGGGGCACGTCGCCGGCGATCAGGGACGGCGGCGGCACGTCCGAGTTGACGTGCCGGTACGCCACCGACAGGGCCGTGTCGCCGGTGTACGGCGGGGCGCCGGTGAGCAGCTCGTAGAGCAGCACGCCGGCCGCGTAGACGTCGCTGCGGCTGTCGGCGGCACCGGTGGTCACCTGCTCCGGTGAGAGGTACGCCGCCGTACCCATGATCATCCCGGCGTGGCTCTGCCCGGCCTGCGCCGCGGCGGTGACCAGCCCGAAGTCGGCCACCTTCAGCTCACGCGCCGTGCTGATCAGCACGTTCTCCGGCTTGACGTCGCGATGCACCATGCCGAGCCGGTGGGCCTCCGCGAGACCGCTCAGCACCCCGTCCATCACGGCGAACGCCGCCGGTACCCCGAGGGCGCCGCGGGCGCGGATGACGTCGCGCAGGGTGCCGCCGTCGACCAGTTCCATCACGAGGAAGACCAACGGGCCATCGGGATCGGCGCGGGAGTCGATGCCGTGGTCGAACACGTCGATGACGGCCGGGTGGTCGATGCGGGCCGCCGTGCGGGCCTCCCGTTCCACTCGCGCGCGGAACGCGGGATCCGCGGCCAGCCGCGGGTCCATCACCTTCACCGCCACCGGGCGATCCAGCCGCGTGTCGACCCCTCGGTACACCACTGACATCCCGCCGCGGGCGACGACGGGCCCCAGGAGGTACCGGCCGTCGAGCAGCACGCCGTCCGTGGGTGGGGCATTCACGCCCCGACGGTACCGTCCGCCCGATATCGGTCCGGTCGAACCCGGTGGCGTGGCGCGCGTTCTGTGGCAAGGTGTCGGGCTGTGAACGGGATGTCGTACGCGATGCTGGGTGGGATCGCGGCGTGAACGAGGTGTCAGAACTGTCCGCCGACGTGGAGGCGTTGCCGGTCAAGGTCGTGGCGGAGATGCTGGCGGTGCCCGTCACGCGGGTCCACCAGCACGTCCGGGACGGGCTGTACCTCTCGTTCCGCCGTGACGGGGTGGCGCACATCCCGGCCGACTTCTTCGAGGGCAACACGGTGGTGAAGGGCCTGCAGGGCACGATCATGCTGATGCGCGACGGCGGCTTCGCCGATGCGGAGATCTTGCGGTGGCTCTTCACCGAGGACGACTCGCTGTCGGGCTCACCGGTCGCAGTCACTGCGCGCCGGCCGCCACCGAGAGGTGAAGCGCCGCGCGCAGGCAATGGCCTTCTAGAGCCCCGCTCACGCACACCGTGGTGTGCCCGCGCACATCGTCGACCGTGTGCGCGGGCACCTCATGGTGTGCGTGAGCGGGTTCTTGCTAGCAGCGCCCGCACCAGTGCGGGGGCTGCTACCGCTGCGCGGCGCGTCCGCGAGACCGTCACGCGGCGGTGCAGCGGGTAGCCTGCGCGCTCCAGCTCGTCCAGGATCCTGCGGTAGAGCACGAACGCCGCGCCGACGCAGGCCCGTGAGACCGGCTCGAGCTGCGCTATCCCGGGTCTCGCCTGCGCGTACACCGCGCGGGTGTGGGCGGCGAGCTCGCGCAGCGCGGCCAGCACCCGCGGATCGGTGCGGCGGGTCCGGCGACACCACACCAGCAGGTCCCGGTCCACCCCGTGGGCGGCCAGCACGTCGGCCGGCAGGTAGAGCCGCCCGCGGTCGAGGTCCTCGCCGACGTCGCGGAGGAAGTTCGTCAGCTGGAACGCCACCCCGAGCGCGGCGGCCGCGGGTTCGGCGTCGGCACGCGGGCCGATCGTGCCGAGCACAGGCAGCATCTGCAGCCCGATGACGGCCGCCGAACCATGCATGTACCGGCCGAGCTCGTCGAGGGTGGCGTATCCCGTCACGGTCGTGTCCATCCGCATCGACGCCATGAAGTCGACGAAGTGCGCCGGGGGGATCCCGTATCGGGCGGCGGTGTCGGCCACGGCACGGACCACAGGTTCGGCGTCGACGGGGGGCCGCCCGGACAGCGCCGCCTGCAGCCGCGCGTCCAACCGGTCGATGCGTTCGCGGCGCTCGCCGGGTGGCGCGGTGTCGGCCAGGTCGTCGACGAGGTCGTCGGCGTGGCGGGCGAAGCCGTACAGGGCGTGCACGGCCGGTCGACGGGCCGGTGGCAGCAGCCGGGCGGCGAGGAAGTAGGTGCGCCCGTGCTGGGCGAACAGGGCCCGGCACCTGCGGTAGTCGTCCTGCAGTCGTGCGTCGGTGATCCCGGCTGCGGCGAGCTCGGCCAGCTCAGCCCGCGTGCTGCTGGGCACCGGCCGGTGCGGGGCCTGCCGGCTTCTCGACCGGGACGGCGGTGGCGAGCGTCGGCTCGTCGGGCGAGGGCACGGCGGACAGGGTGGGTGCCGCCTTGTCCTGTGCCGCCGTCTTGTCCTGCGCAGGAGCCTTGTCCTGGGCAGGGGCCTTGTCCTGTGCAGGGACCGCTGTCGGGGCCTTGCTGCGGGCCCCCGCGGCGAGCCGCAGCGGGTCCTTGCGCGTGAGGGAGACCGCGGCGAGCAGCGCGAACAGCGCGCAGAGCAGCAGGTACGGCGGGTTGTAGAGCGCGTCCTCACCGGCCGGGTAGTAGAAGATCACCAGCAGCGGGGAGACGAACGCCACCACCTGCAGCCAGCGCAGCGAGAGCGCGGTGGCGGCCAGCAGGGTGACGCCCCAGGTCACGTACCACGGGAGCAGGGCGGGGGAGAGGATCGCGACCAGCAGCAGCACCACGCCGGCGCGCCGGATGATGTCGGGCCCGGCGTCGCGCGCGGCCAGCCAGTGCCGCACCGCGAGCCACAGGAACAGGAGCGCGCCGATGGCCCGCATGACGTTGACGAACGGCTGCTTCGGCACCGTCGCGAAGATCGACACGATGGAGTGGATGAGTTCGCCTGCCCCGGTGGGCAGCGACATCCAGTTCACGATCATCGACGGCGCGGACAGGGCCGGCAGCCAGCCCAGGTTCACCCCGGCGGCCAGGGTGCAGGCGGCGAAGGTCACGCCGAACACGACCACGCCGGCACCGATCGCCTTCATGATCCGCGCGAACTGGGTGCCGTGCATCCGCATCGCCCAGACGAGCACGAGGAACGGCAGGGCCGCTCCGGCGCTGGCCTTCACGGCCATCGACATGGTGACGAGCGCGATGCCGAACGCCGGGCCGGCGTCGCGGCCGGCGATCTCGACGCCGCGCAGCGCGACCACCGCACCCGCGGCGAGCAGCCCGATCACCAGCAGGTCGTTGTGCCCACCGCCGATCATCAGGATGACCATGACCGGGTTGGCGACCATCACCCAGAACGCCACCGGCACCCGGCCACCCAGGCGCCGGCAGAGGCCGGGCAGCGCCCACACCAGCAGCACCAGCCCGGGCAGCAGCGCGATGCGCATCAGCAACACGCCGAGGATCATGTTGTCGCCGGCGATCGCGGCGACGCACTTGGCGATCAGGATGAACAGCGGTCCGTACGGCGCGGGTGTGTCCTGCCAGAACGGGTGGACGTTCTCCGCCAGCACACCGGGCATCGCCTCGGGTCCGACCGCGTACGTGTCGAAGCCGAACAGCGGCAGCGCGCCCTGGGCGAGGTAGCTGTACACGTCGCGGGTGAACAGCGGCGGCCCGAACAGCAGCGGGAACGTCCACACCACCGACGTCGTGAGCACCGCGCGCCCGCCGGTGCGGCCGGCGAGCACCTCCCGACCGAGCTGGATCCAGGCCCACACCATCAGCCCGACCCCGCCGTAGACGAGGAAGGCCGCCAGCTGATTGCCGTGGCCGTAGCGCCAGAAGCCGAGCGCCGAGTTCGTCAGTATCGGGTCGCGGACGAGGACACCGCCCGCACCGAACGAACCGACCAACATCATCAGGGATGCGCCGAGACCGAGCAGCAGCGGACGGCGCGACGGCCGACCCAGCCTGTCTGCCCAGGTCCGCGCGACGTCCACCGCAGGTGGCGCCGGATCGTCGACCGATGGTGAGAGACTCATGGCAAGGTCCATGCTGCCACGACCGGTTCGGGCCCCTCTCCCCCGGGGCGGCGTACGCGCGGCGCCCCGGGTCGGCTGCTCAGCGGCCTCCGGTGATCCGCTGCGCGGCCAGTCGCCCGGAGATCAGCACCGGCGGGATGCCCACGCCGGGGGTGGTGCCGCATCCGGCGAGCACCACGTTGGGCAGCCGCCGCAGAATGTTGCGCGGTCGGAACGGCCCGGTCTGGGCGAACGTGTGCGCGAGCGAGAACGGCGTGCCGGCGGTCATCCCGGCCGCGGCCCAGTCGTCGGGGGTGACGATCCGCTCCACCTCGATCGCGGTGGTCAGCGAGCCGATGCCGGGATGGTCGCGCGCGGCCAGCGTGGCGAGGATCTCGTCGCGCATAGGCGTCGGCCCGGTCGCGCCCAGTCGCGCGGACCGATCGCGGTGTTGGGGCACGGGGCGAGCACGAACAGCTGGTCGGTGCCTTCCGGCGCGAGCGACGGATCGGTCGCGGTCGGTCGGGTGACCAGCAACGACGGGTCCGACATCGGCCGCCCCTCGGTGACGATCTCAGCGAACGTGCGCTCCCACGCGGTGCCGAAGGAGATCGTGTGGTGCGCGGCGGCCGGTCGGGTCTCGCGAAGTCCGAGGTGCAGGACGACCGCGCTCGGCGCGTACCGCAGCGGGACCGGCCGCCGCGGTGCGCCGCCGGCGAGCGCGTAGCTGGTGGCCAGCTCGGCGGTGAGCACGACGGCGTCGGCGTCCAGCACGTCGGAGTCGGTCATCGGCGCATCGGACGGGCGGTGCCGCACGCCGGTGGCGCGGCCGTGTGCGCGCGTCAGCCCGACCGCGGTGCGCCCGTAGTGGATGACACCCCCGGCGGCGATGACCGCGTCGGCGAGCGCCGCCCCGACCGCACGCATGCCACCGCGCGGGAACCACACCCCGGCCACGGTGTCCATGTACGCGATCACGCCGTACGCGCCGAGCGCGCTGGCCGGCGCGACGCCCGCGTACAGGGCCTGGAAGGAGAAGATCCGGCGCAGCCGCTCGTCGGGCAGGTAGCCGGCGATCTTCGGCCCGAGCCGGCCGAACCCGCCCAGCGCGGCGAGCCGCACCAGGTCCGGCCCGAGCAGGCCGAGCGGCGAGTCGTGGTTGCCGCCGATGAACCGGTCGATCTCCACCCGGTACAGGTCGGTGAGCCACGCGCGCAGCCGCTGGTACCCGGCGACCGACGCCGGCCCGCAGGTGCGGCCGATCTCTTCGGCCATGGCCGCGGCGTCGGTGTGCACGTCGATCGTGCTGCCGTCGGCGAAGTGCGCTCGATAGGCGGGGTCGAGCCGCACGAGGTCGAGCCGCTGCTCCAGCGTCTGGCCGACGGCGGCGAACGCCTCGGCCAGCAGCTCGGGCATCGTCAGGACGGTCGGCCCCGGATCCATCCGCCAGGTGCCGCGCGCGGTGGTCAGGTCGAGGCGCCCGGCCCGTCCGCCCGGATGATCGGCACGCTCCAGGACGGTGACCCGGCGCCCCGCGCCGAGCAGGTGCAGCGCCGCCGCCAGTCCCGCGTACCCCGCGCCGACGACCACGACGTGGTCGGTGCGGCCGGGCACCAGGCGGGTGCTTGTCACCGCCGCCGGCGGGTGGCCGTGACGGCCAGCTCGGCCAGCCGCGATGCCGCCGGCTCGGCGACCCGTGCGGCCGAGAGGCAGTCCAGCGCCGACCCGGTCAGTGCCGCGATCCGCTGCTCGACGGCCTGCACGGCGCCGAGCTCGGAGAACAGCGTGCGCATCCGGGCCACGCCGGCCTCGTCGAGGCGGGGATCGCCCACAGCCCGCACCACCGCCTCGCGCGCGGCGGAATCGCCGCGGCGTTCGGCCCGCTCCACGGCCAGCGCGACCAGCAGGGTGCGCTTGCCCTCGCGCAGGTCGTCGCCCGCGGGCTTGCCGGTGACGGCGGGATCGCCGAACACGCCCAGCAGGTCGTCGCGCAGCTGGAAGGCGACCCCGATCTCGGCGCCGAACCGGCGGTAGGCCGCGATCAGGTCCGGCGGCGCACCCGCGATCGCGGCGCCGAGGTGCAGCGGCCGTTCCACGGTGTACGCGGCGGTCTTGTAGCGGTCGATCTGCAGCGCGGCCTTGGCCGACAGGTCGCCGGTGGCCTGGTGCAGCACGTCGAGGAACTGGCCGCCCAGCACCTCCATGCGCATCTGCTGCCACGGCTCGGTGGCCCGCTCCAGCGCGATCGGCGACAGCCCGCTGGCGCGGAACAGGTCATCCGCCCACGCGAGCGCCAGATCGCCGAGCAGCACCGCGGCCGCGGCGCCGAAGCGCGCGGGACGGCCCGACCAGCCGGCCGTGGCGTGCCGCTTCGCGAACGTGACGTGCACCGTCGGGCGGCCCCGCCGGGTCGCCGACGCGTCGATCAGGTCGTCGTGCACGAGCGCGCACGCCTGGATCAGCTCCAGCGCCGCCGTGGCCCGCAGCACCGCGTCGGCCTCGGGGGACTCCTCGTCGCCACCTGCGCCGCGCCAGCCCCACCACGCGAACGTCGGGCGGATCCGCTTGCCGCCGCCCAGCACGAACGCGGCCAGCTCGTCGACGGCCTCGGCGAACGCCGGGTCGATCGCCGCGGCACCACGCCGGCGGATGTCCAGGTACTCGGCGAGCGCGGCCTCGATCCGACCGGTCAGCTCACGGTCGTCCGTGGGCGGCGCCTCCGGTGCCGGCTGGTGGCCGGCGCCGACCGGCCCGGCGCGGGTCACGCCCGCACCTTCGGAACGTTGTTGCTGGTGGATGGGGGAGCCACACACGGAAGGGTAGCCGTCCGTGCGACCCGGCGCGGGCACGCCGCCCGATCGGGGTCCCCCGACGGGCGTCGTGAGCTGGGCGGAGGGCACCTGCGGTGGCGTGACGATCTTGTGCCGCGTGTCCCGCGACCGCGCGCGGATCACTAGTCTGGACGCATGTGGGGAGCGACATGACGGCGACCGGTGCGGAGAGCAAGGATCGCGGCCGTCGGGTGACCGACCGCATCGCCGTGTCGCGCACCACGTTCTCCGTCGAGTTCTTCCCGCCCAAGGACGCCGCGGGCGAGGTGGAGCTGTGGCGGGCGATCCGCCGGTTGGAGAGCCTCGACCCGGCGTTCGTCTCCGTCACCTACGGAGCGGGTGGCTCGAACCGCGACCGCACGATCCGGGCCGTCGAGCGCATCGCCACCGAGACCACGCTGGTGCCGATGGCGCACCTGACGGCGGTGTCGCACTCGGTGGCCGAGCTGCGCCACGTCATCGGCTCCTTCGCCGGTGTCGGCGTGCCAACGTGCTGGCCGTGCGCGGCGATCCGCCCGGCGACCCGCTCGGCGAGTGGGTCGCGCACCCGGAGGGCCTGCGCTACGCCGAGGAGCTCGTCCGGCTGGTCCGCGAGCTCGGCGACTTCTGCGTCGGCGTCGCCGCCTTCCCCTACGGCCACCCGCGCTCGGCCGACCTGGACGCCGACCTGGAGCGGCTCGTCGGCGAAGTTCCGGGCGGGCGCCGACTTCGGGATCACCCAGCTGTTCTTCGAGGCGGACGGGTACCTGCGGCTGCGCGACCGCCTCGCCGCGGCGGGCTGCACCGCCCCGCTCCTGCCCGGGATCATGCCGCTGCTGTCGATGCGCACCCTGGAACGTGCGCCCGAGCTGTCCGGCGCTCCGGTGCCCGGTGAGCTGGTCACGCGGCTGGAGCGGTACGCCGACGACCCGGCGGCCTTCCGGGCCGCCGGTGTGGAGGCCACCGCCCAGCTGTGCGCGCGGCTGGTTGCCGAGGGCGTTCCGGTGCTGCACTTCTACACGCTGAACCGCTCGACGGCGACGACGGAGCTGGTGCGCATGCTCGACCTCTCGCCGGCGACCGCCGCGGCGGCCGTACCCGCCGCTCCCTAGCGGATCGGCGGACTGACCGGTGGGTTGCGGGTGCGGCGTGCGATGAGCACCACCGTGCCGGCCGCGACGGCGACCAGCGCCGCCAGCAGCAGCGTCCAGTTCATCGGCGACGGCGCGTTGGGGTCGGCGTAGGCCACCACCGCGTTGAAGTCGCCCACCTCGCCCGGGATGAACACCCAGCTCACGGTGGTGTCGTCGATGTCGCCGTTGGAGTCGATCACGTCGCCGGGGAAGCTGATCTTGAGCTGGAAGTCCGCGCGGTCCACCGACACCGTGGTGAGGTCGACGGCGCCCGTGACGAGCACGCGGCCGCCGACCCGGCGGAGCTGGAACGTGATCTGCTTGCCGGCCGGCCCGACCGCCGCCGTCAACGCGGCCACCTGGTCGAAGGTCAGCTTGGAGAAGCGCAGCACCGAACCGGTGTAGTTGTCCTGCTGGTAGGCCCGCACGTCCACGCGGTCGGCCAGAGCGGGCGGCAGCGTGATCGTCGGGCCCTTGTCGGTGGGTGACGTGGGCGGCGTGGCGACGACGATCTCGCCGGTCACCGTGTCGTCGGGCTGGACGGCGAGCGCGGCCCGCACCCGTGCGCAACCGCTCAGCAGGCCGGCCGCGAGCAGCACGACGAGCAGCAGAGCCGGGAGGACGCGGCGCCGGCCCGAGGTCGTGGCCGGCGTCGGCACCGGGGACGGGACCGGGGAGCGCACGCGCTCATCGTGCCATCCCGGTCAGGCGGTGGGCTCCGTCGGTGCGGGGTCCAGCGGCAGGGTGCGGCCGAGCACCGCGAACGGGCGGGTGTCGCCGGTGAACCGGTGCTCGCGCAGCACGTCGCGGAATCCGAGCCTGCGGTAGAGCCGCCACGCCCGGCCGGGCGCGGCGGCGCCGTACTCGGGGGTCGACAGCAGGACGTGCGAGCGGTCGGTCGGCGCCAGCAGCGTGCGCAGCAGGCTCTCGCCGAGCCTTGAGCCCTGCGCGTCGGGGCGGACGTGCAGCTCGGTGAGTTCGAAGTAGTCGTCGATCCAGCTCGGGTCGGCGCCGGGGGTGGTGCGCACTCCGCGCCGGACCTCCTCGTACCACCACTGCCCCGGCCCGCCGGGGTAGCCGTAGGCGATGCCGAGCAGCGCTCCGGTGTCGTCCACCCAGCCGACCGCGCGCCAGCCCGGTCGGCGGACGTGGTCGAGCCACAGCGCCCGCCGTTGCCGTGCGGTGCTGGGCGGGTAGCCCATCGCCGACACGTAGACCTGCAACGCCTCGTCGAGGCGGCCGGCGAGGTCCTCTGGCCCGAGCTCGACGAGACGGCGGGCAGGTGCCGTGGTCACCTCGACATCTCACCACGCCGACGGGGCGCGGGCACGGCGCCGCCGGATCTGGGTTCGGACCCAGGCCCGACTTGACTCCGGGCCGCCGGCATGGCCTACTGGATTGCATCGAACATTCGTTCGATCATCACGCTCGGCGGGCGGGTGGGGGAAGCGCCGGCCCGCCGGGCCGTGTCACCGGATACCGGAGTTCCGGGGAGGGGATGTGCTGGCCGTGGACGGGTTTGCGCGCATGTTCGGGTCGCGGGAGCCGGCCTCGATCCAGGTCCGCTACCAGGACGGGGAGCCGGTCGAGTTCGAACGCAGGCCGTTGCGTCGCGGCTCGCGGTTCCTCGTCACCGATGTGCGGCGCCGCTGGATCGAGAGCTCGCCGTGGCCGTTCCCATCGCCCGAGCCGATCGGCGGCGACCAGCTGCGCTGCTGGCACGTCGTCGCCAGGGTGGCGGACGACCCCGGAGCCGATCCGCGCGAGTTCGTGCTGCGGATGCGGTCCGGGCCCGGCGTGTGGGACCTCGTCCGGGTCCGTGAGTGACCAGCCGACCCTCCGGGAGGAGTGCACCATGACCGTCACCGACCACCGTCCTGCCACGTCGTCCACGTCCATCGGCGCGCGGGTGCCGGCGCCTCGCCGGGCGCCGGTCGCACCGCCGATCTCGCCGCCGGTCTCGCGCAGCGCGCTGGCATTGCTCCGGCAGGCCGCCGAGGGGCTCGCCGAGGCGCAGCGCGACCCCGCCCCGCTGGTGCGCTACCCCGCCGCCTACCTGGCCGCGCTGCGTGCCGGCGCGGCCGTGCTCGCGGTGCGGGCGGCGCCGGCCGGTGGGTCGGGCCGCCGGCGCGGGAGCCGCAACGTCTGGCAGCTCATGGCCGAGGTCGCGCCGGAGCTGGGGGAGTGGGCCGCGTTCTTCGCTGCCTGCTCGGCCACCCGGGCCGCGGCCGAGGCGGGCATCGCGCGACTCGTCGGCCGCCGGGAGGCCGACGACCTGCTCCGCCAGTCCGAGGAGTTCGTCGCGCTCGTGCGCACCATGCTCACGCGGTAGCGCTGGTGATCAGTGCGTGGGGGGCGGGGCGGCGAGCTCGGCACGCCGCGCCGAGCGCAGGAGCCGGCCCAGCAGCCCGGTGAAGATCGCCGAGATCTCCCGGGCGCCTGGGGTGTCCCACCGCTGGATGGGCAGGCAGGCACCCTGGGCCTGCTGCACGGCCGAGCGGTCGGGCAGCACACCGGTGAACACGAGCGGTCCGAAGAGCTCGCGCAGCTCGTCGATGCGGAAGGCGTGTTCGGTGTTGCGCGGGCGCACCCGGTTGATCAGCACCCCGAGCGGTCGCAGCTCGGAGTTGCTCCGGGCCCGTTCGGCCTGCACGGCGTCGAACGCACGCTGCACTCCCGAGACCGCGAACATCGTGGGATCGGTCACCAGCACGGCCCGGTCGGCGGCGGCCAGCGCGCTCCGCGTGAGCTGGCCGAGCGACGGCGGGCAGTCGACGATCACGAGCCGGTAGGGCTCGCCGTCCTCGGTGTCCTCGAGCTGCTCGAGCGCGCGGCGCAGCCGGATCAGTTGGTTACCGGTGGGGTCGGGGTGGTTGTGCCGCTCGCTCTGCTCGGCACCGACGAGCACGTCGAGCCCCTCGCCCCAGCCGCTCGGCGCGATCGCCCGGCGCAGCACCGAAGGGCGCGGATCGTCGAGCACGTCGGCCACGGTGGCGGCCGTCGGCCCGACGTCGAGCGCGATGGTCGCGTTGGCCTGCGGATCCAGATCGACCACCAGCGCGGACACGCCGTGCTGCTGGGCGGCGCCGGCGAGACCGAGCGCGACGGTCGTCTTCCCAACACCGCCCTTGAGGCTCAACGTGGCGACCACCAGCACCTCGCCAACGTACTCTGTGCTTGATTTGTCGCGCCTACGGCGCTCCGGCTCGCGGCCCCTGTGAGTCGGTGACTTGCTCCTCCGGTGCTCGCGCCCGCGTCGTTCCTCCGGGGCGCTGCGCGCCTCCCCCGCAAGTCACCGACGGGCCGCGAGCGGTGGTTGCACTGCAAGGTCCTGGTGCGTCGCCCGCTCCGCGTTGTCCGGTGATGGCGCGCCGGGGCGGAGTCGACCGTGTCCTAGGCTGCCGCTGTGCAGGCAGGTGATCGTGCCGGAGGCGGCCAGGTGTTCCGCGCGGTCGCGGCCGAGGTGGCTGCCGCGCAGGAGCGCTCGCCCGGCGCCGCGCCCGCGGTGCTCGACGTCGGTGGCGGTAGCGGTGCGTGGGCCGTGCAGCTGGCGGGGCTCGGGTGCGCCGTCACGGTGGTCGACCACAGCCCGAACGCGTTGGCCGCCCTGCAGCGCCGCGCCCGCGAGGCCGGGGTGGCGGAGCTCGTCACCGCGGTCCAGGGCGACGTGGACGCGCTCGCGGACGTCGTTCCCTGCGGCGGCGCCGACCTGGTGCTCGGGCACGGCCTGCTGGAGGTCGTCGACGACGCGGTCGCCGCGGTCGGCGCGCTCGCTGCGGCGAGCAGGCCGGGCGGTGCGGTGTCGGTGCTCGTCACCGGGCGGCTCGCCGCGGTGCTGGCCCGCACGATCGCCGGCCGGCTCGCCGAGGCGCTGGCGCTGTTGACCGATCCTGACGGCCGGCTCGGCGAGCACGACGGGGTGCGGCGCCGGCTCGACGCCGGCCCGCTGCGCCTGCTGCTCACCGAGGCCGGGCTGGACGTGGAGCTGCTGCAGGGCGACGGCGTGCTGGAGAGCTGGGTGCCCGGTTCGGCCCGCGACGACGGTCCGGCGGCAGCGGGTCTGGTCACCGAGATCGAGGCGCTCGGCGCGGGCGAGCCCGGGTTGCTGGCCGTCGCGCCGCGGCTGCACGCGCTGGCCCGGCGACGCGCCGGATGATCCGTGCCCACGAGCGGCGCGGCAGTTGTGACGTCACCGTGATGGTTCTCGCGGAGATCTGACGCCATAATGACGTCTCTCTGACGTCATATCATGGTAATTCCGCGCCGATCGGTAGCGCGGCGGGACCGCCAGTACATCCGATCCGGCCACTTGACGAGTCCGGGTAGTCGCATCGCTCTCGGACTCGTATCCTCATGGGTAGCCGCCCGTCCGGGGCGGTCGTCGCGTCGTTCCGGCACCAGGGATGATGACCGACTGGATGAATCAGTGCCGGAGGCCAAGCGATGCCCCTCTCCGAGCACGAGCAGCGACTGCTCGAACAGATCGAGCGCGCTCTCTACGCCGAGGATCCGAAGTTCGCCTCCACCGTGCGCGGGAAGGGGCTCGGCAAACCAACACGCCGCCGCCGCTTCCAGGGCGCGGCCATATTCGTCCTGGGCCTGGTACTCCTGGTCGTCGGCGTGGCTGTCCGCCAGTTGTGGCTGGGCGGCCTCCCCGTGCTGAGCATCGTCGGCTTCCTCGCCATGCTCGGCGGCGCGGTGCTCGCGGTCACCTCGATCGGTTCCGGCGGTCAGCAGGGCACCGAGAAGAAGACCTCCGAGACGGAGAAGGAGCGCGGCGGGTTCACCGGCCGCATGGAGGAGCGCTTCCGCCGCCGTTTCGAGCAGGAATAGCAGCCCTCCGCACGCATCTCCCCGACGGGCCGTCGCACCGGATCAACTCCGGGAGGCGGCCCGTCGGCGTGCCGGCCGCCCGCATTGCCCCGGGTCAGGTGTGGGCCGGCTCGCGATCGTCGTCCCGTTCCTGATCAGGGACGGTCGACGAGGAGCGTCCCCGCAGTGACGGCGAGACCACGGAACGGGGGAGCAGGCGCTCGCGCAGGGACAGCGGGGTGCCGGCGACGATCGCCTCGCGCACGATTCGCACCGGCTCGACCAGCTCGCCCGGCGTGGGGTGCCCGCCGCCGTACCAGCTGGCCTCGATCGACCCGACGAGGTTCCGCATCGCGTGCTGGGCCTCGGTGTCGAGCCGGTGCTCGCGGATCATCCGGCGGGCGGTGCCGCGCACGGTGTCGCTGGCCCTGGGCGCCACGTCCCGATCGGACGACTCGGCCACCAGTTCCTCCCACGCCGCGGCCGCGGCTCCCGGACCGCCCCCGGTGACGGCCGCGAGGCGGCGGCCGCGCTGTTGCCGCCGCCGGATCGACGGCGCCGCGCAGGCGAGGCCCACCAGTGTCGCGACCAGCAGTACGACGAACGGCCATACCGGGAGGCCGCCGGCGGGCTGGTCGACCGGGAGCGGCTGGTCGGGTGCGGGGGACGGCGTCGGCACGGCCAGTGGCGCAGTGTCCGGGCCCTCGTCCTGCGGGGCCTGCTCGTCCTCGGGTGAGGCGCCTCCGGCGGCTCGTTCGGCCAGCGCTTCCGCCACGTACGGCGGGGTGATCGTGCGGCCGTCGGCCAGCGGGGTCGGGTCGAACGTGGTCCAGCCGACGCCGGGGAACCACGCCTCCACCCAGGCGTGCGCGTCGGACGTGCTGATGACGCGCCGGTCGCCGTCCTGGACGCCGGCCGTGAACCCGACGGCGACCCGGGCGGGCACTCCGACGGTGCGCAGCATGACGGCCATCGCCGAGGCGTACTGCTCGCAGAACCCGCGCTTGCCGACGGTGAGGAACTCCACGAGCGCGTCGTCGCCGCCGCTCGGTGCCGTGCTGAGGTCGTAGCGGAACTGGGTCTGCGGTCCGGTGAAGTACTCCTGCAGCGCGACGGCCTTGTCGACGGCGGTGCCGGCGTCGCCGACGATCTGCTGCGTGAGTTGCCGGACGCGCGGGTCGACCCGGTCGGCGGCGAGGAACTCGGAGCCGGGGCCGGGCCCGTCGGCGTCGCGCAGCTGCTGGAGGCTCGGCTGGGTGAGCTGGGCCCGCTGCGTCCAGCGCTCCTCCTGCCGGGGCCGTGCCGTGTAGGCGGTGCCGTCGCGGACGTCGTACGACCACCGGTTGCCGGTCAGGCCGTCGACGGCGAGCGGCACCCCGTACAGGGGCAGCCAGTAGTCGCGGAAGTTGAGGTTGGCGATCGAGACGTCGGCGACCTCGGCGCCTGCGGTGTCGGCCGTGATCGTGCCGGGCAGGGCCAGCCCGGGATCGGGCGGAGCGACGGTCCAGCCGGACTGCGGCCGGAAGTCGCGCAGGGTGAGTGCGCGCAGGTAGGTGGGTCGGGACAGGCCGCTGACCTCGAACAACTGGGTCGGCTGGCTCTGGGTCAGTTGCCCGCGCAGCGCGGCGAAGGGGGAGAGGCCGACGCCTGTGGAACCGGCAGCGCCGCCCGGCCCGTCCAGGTCGGCGAACCGCCCGGCCGTGCCGACGAACGCGGTGGCCGCGCCGATCCCGAGCGCGAGTACGCCCGCGACGGCCACGAGCGCCACGCCGCCGACGAGCTGCCGGCGGGCGCCCCGGCGGGCCACGAGCAGGAGGCCGAACCCGGCGGCCGCCGCGCCCATCGCCCACCACGGCAGCAGGGAGTCGGCGAGCGCTGCGGGCACCGCGAACGTCGCGAGCAGCGGCACGCCGGCCGCAGCCGGCGCGCCCACCCCGACCGCCGCGAGGTAGACCGCGATCGTGACCAGCCCGAACGCGGTCGTGACGAGGAAGAGGATCTCCGGGGTGGCGGGCACCGGGGCGATCGTCGTGCTGATCTGGTCGCCTGCCCCGGTCAGCAGCTCGCCGAACCGACCGAACGTGGCGGGCCCCGGGAGGACACCCAGGAACGCGGCGTCCCCGAAGCGCGCGGTCAGCAGCATCAGCACCGCGGCGAGCTGCCCGAACGTCACGATGGCCGGGCCGGTCCGGTGCAGGGCCAGCCCGACCACGACGACGACCAGCACCGCGGCGATCACGGCGCCGAGCCACGTCAGTTCCTGCACGATGGCCGAGAGCGGAGCTGACGCCAGCACGACCGCGAGGCCCGAGCACAGGGCGATGCCCCACGGGACCGGAGCCCGCACGTCCGGCGCGGGGGTGCTCACGATGGTCATCCGCGCGATCCGGTCCGCTCCGGGGCGGCACCGGCCACCAGGTCGTCCCAGATCCGTTCCAGCTGGTCACCGGCCCGCGCCACGGCGACGCGCCAGCCCGCCCGCCGCAGCGCCGTCGCGGTCGCGTCGGCGCTGCCCGGCCGACCGGACGCAGGGTCCCAGGTGCCGACGTCGAGGAGGACGGCGTGCCCGCCGCTCGCGCGGCGGGCCAGGAACGCGTCGAGCTGGCCAGGCTGGATCCCGCCGAGTACGGCGACGACGTCGCCGGTGCGGTCGAACGCCGGACCCACGAGATCGTTGCGGGCCGACGCGCGCAGTGACGCCAGCGCGTCGAGCAACGGGTCGATGGCGGTGACGTGGCCGCCGGTGGCCGCCTCGCCCACCGGCTGGGTGCCGCCGAGCACCTCCACGCCGTCCTCGGTGACGAGGGTGACCGGTTCGCCGCGGCTGATGAGGTGCTTGCACACACTGGCCGCGAGGCTCACGGCGAACTCGAGGCTGGAGTCGGCGCCGCGCCCCCGATGAGCCTCGTCGCGGCGGTCGAGCAGCACCGTCATCCCGCCGCGCCACGGCCGCTCCTCGAGCCGCACCATCAGCTCGTCGTGCCGCGCAGTGCTGCGCCAGTGCACCCGGCGCAGCTCGTCGCCCCAGCGGTAGGGCCGCACCAGCACGTCCGACGTGCCCTGGCCCTGGTGCGCGAGCGCGGCGCCCGGGGTGCCCTCACCGGCGCCGAGCGCCGGTGGCAGGCCGCGCAACGTGGCCGTGCGGGGCAGCGCGAGCACGCGGGTGGCTCCGGCGAGCTCGCGTTCGAACTCCGCGAGCGCGAGCGGGTCGGAGATCGTGCACGTCAACGGGCCGATGCGGTGGACGCCGCGCAGCGCGGGACGGATCGGGTACCGCAGTTCCGCCCGGCCGCGGGCCGAGAGCCGGTGCACGGTGAACCGGGGTGGCGCCGCCGGTTGCGGACCCGCCGCGTCGGGCACGGTGTCGATCAGCCGCAGGGCCCCGACCAGCGCGGGCCCGCGCAGCGCGAGCACCACCGAAGCCTCGGCGTCGACGGGCAGCCGCGGCGGGTCGACGACCCGCACGACCGTCATCACCCGGCGCACCCGCGCGGCGAACAACACCGCGAGCAGCGGCAGCAGCCCGACGAAGACGCCGATGCGCAGCAGGTCGCGCTCGTCGAGGACGAACCCGCAGACGGCCGTGGCGATGCCGCCGGCGATCAGGCAGCGACCCCGGGTGGTGAGCCCGGCGAGCCGTCCGCGTTGCGCCCCGGCCATGGTCTGCCGAGCCGCCAGCTCTCGGGTCACTAGTGCCCCTAGCCCGGCCTGCCGGGCGCGGGCACGGGCGCGCGTCCGATCAGCCCGCGGACGATGTCGGTGGCCGAGCGGCGGGCGGCCACCGCGTCGGGGGTCAGCAGCAACCGGTGCGCGAGCACCGGCACGGCGACGGCCTGCACGTCGTCGGGCACGACGAAGCCGCGGCCGGCCAGTGCCGCCTGGGCTCGTGCTGCACGGACGAGCTGGAGCGTGGACCGCGGCGAGGCGCCGAGGCGCACGTCGGGCATCCGGCGCGTGGACGAGACGAGCTCGACGCAGTACTGCCGGACCTCCTGGCCGATGTGGATGCGGCGCACCATGTCGGCCACGGCGGCGACGCGACGCCCGTCGGTGATGGGACGGATCAGGCGCAGCGGGTCGGCGCCGGCGTGCTCGTCGACCATGGCCAGCTCGGCCGCCGCGTCCGGGTAGCCGACGCTGACCCGGCACGTGAACCGGTCGCGCTGGGCTTCGGGCAGCGGGTAGGTGCCGTCCATCTCGATCGGGTTCTGCGTGGCCACGACCATGAACGGGCTGGCCAGCTGGTAGGTGTTGCCGTCGACGGTGACCTGGCGCTCGGCCATGGACTCCAGCAGGGCCGACTGCGTCTTCGGCGAGGCCCGGTTGATCTCGTCGGCGATGACGATGTTGGCGAACACGGGGCCGGGACGGAACTCGAACTCCGAGGTCTGCCGGTTGTAGATGGACATCCCGGTGATGTCGCCAGGCAGCAGGTCGGGCGTGAACTGGACCCGGCTGACCGAGCAGTCGATGGTGCGCGCGAGTGCCTTGGCGAGGGTGGTCTTGCCGACGCCCGGCACGTCCTCCACGAGCAGGTGCCCCTCGGCCAGCAGCGTGATCAGCGCGATGCGGATGACCTCGGGTTTGCCGACGAGGATCCGGCCGATGGTGCCGGCGATCCGGTTGGCCAGCTCGGCGACCTCCGCCAGTGCTGCCGGGGCGAGGCCGGTGTCGGGGCTGCCCTCGGTTCCGGCGCGGCTGCTCGTCGCGGTCACCCGACCTCCTCGCGTGTGTGGGTCCAGCGTCGCACCCAGTCTGTCAAACCGGCGAGAGGCTGTGGCCCCCACACCGGCCCCCACCTGTCGCCACAGCGTTCCCCACTTCGCCCCACCGCACCTGTCCGGAGCCCGATCCGTGGCCGTTTCGGGCCCGTCGACGGTCGGTTTCGGCCGTTTCATGCGCCCGTTGTGGTGACGGGGTGGCATCTGCCCCCACTTCGCCCCACACCGTCTGACCTGCGCATGAATGCCACGACCGGGGGAAAGGGTGGCCGTTCGCGAGTTGACGGTGGAGGGAAGTGGGGTAATGTGGTGATCGCTGGGGGCACGAGGGTCCGCCAGCCCAGCCCAGGGGAGGTGGGGGCCGGTGTTTCTCGGCACCTACACCCCCAAGTTGGACGACAAGGGGCGGCTCACGCTGCCCGCCAAGTTCCGGGACGAGCTGCGAGGCGGACTGATGATCACGAAGGGGCAGGACCACTGCCTGTACGTGTTCACCAAGGAAGCCTTCGGCGAGCTCGCCAGGAAGGTGGCCTCGGCTCCCCTCACCAGCGAGTCCGCGCGGGTCTTCCAACGCAACCTCTTCTCCGGCACCGACGAGCAGAACCCTGACGGTCAGGGCCGCATCGCCATCACGCCGGAGCTGCGGCGCTACGCCGGGCTGGCCAAGGACTGCGTGGTGATCGGCGCGTTCACGCGGGCCGAGATCTGGGATGCGCAGGCATGGCAGGAGTATCAGGACAGGCACGAGGACACCTACGCCCAGGCGCAGGAGGAGGTACTCCCCGGCCTGATCTGAGAGTGGGACGGGCGGATTCCGACGCGTGACGGCGGTGTCTCGACCCGGCAGCCCTGGCGCACCTTCCCCGGTGCCAGGTCTGCCGGGTGGGGGCATCGCCGCTGCACACGGCCCACGGCGGCGACGTCGGGGAGGTGTCCGTATCCGGCGGATCGGGCATCGGGGGTGTCGGCGACACGGGGCAGGGAGGCAAGGGTGGGACAGCACCCTGACGACGGGGCCGTGCCGGCTGGGGCCAGGCACGTACCGGTCGCCCTACCCCGTGTCGCCGAGCTGCTCGCGCCGGCGCTCGCCGCCGGTGACGATGCCGGCGGTGCCGTCCTCGTCGATGCCACTCTCGGTCTCGCCGGGCACGCCGCCGCGCTGCTGGCCCGCCATCCGCGGCTCACCCTCGTCGGGCTCGACCGCGACCCGGAAGCCCTGGCCATCGCCCGGCGCCGGCTCGCCGCCCACGCCGATCGCGTCCACCTCGTCCACACCGTCTACGACGGGATCGGCGAGGCGCTCGCCGAGTTGGGCATCCCGGCGGTGCACGGCGTGCTGTTCGATCTCGGGGTCTCGTCGCTGCAGCTGGACGCGGAGGACCGGGGCTTCTCCTACTCCCGCGACGCCGATCTCGACATGCGGATGGACCCGACCACCGGCCCGACCGCCGCCGACGTCCTCAACACCTACCCGGCGCCCGCGCTCGCGCGCGTGCTGCGCGAGTACGGCGAGGAGCGGTTCGCCTCCCGGATCGCCTCCGCCGTCGTCCGCCGGCGCGAGCAGGCGCCGTTCCGGCGGAGCGCAGAGCTCGTCGAGCTGCTCTACGACGCGGTGCCGGCTGCGTCGCGGCGCACCGGAGGACATCCGGCCAAGCGGACGTTCCAGGCACTGCGCATCGAGGTCAACGGCGAGCTGGACGCGCTGCGCGCTGCCCTGCCGGCGGCGCTCGACGCGCTCGCCGTCGGCGGCCGCATCGTCGTGCTCTCCTACCAGTCGCTCGAGGACCGCATCGTCAAGCGCGAGCTGACTGCGCGCGCGGCGTCCACCACCCCGCTGGATCTGCCCGTCGAGTTGCCAGGCCACGGGCCCGAGTTCAAGCAGCTCGTCCGCGGCGCCGAGCAGGCCGGCGAGGACGAGATCGTCGACAACCCCCGTGCGGCATCGGTCCGGCTGCGTGCCGCCGAGCGGCTCACGGAGCGCCCCTCATGACCCTCTTGACCAGCAGGAACGTGATCACTAGTCGGACGAGCGATGGGAGGGTGCGATGAGCGAGCTTGCGAGCGAATCATCGGCACAGCGTCCGCACGAAGTGCTGCCCGAGCGCAAGCGAGGGCTGCGATGAGTGCGCCGGTGACCGAGCGGCCGCGTACGGGTACGCGGACATCCACGATCCCAGCCCAGCGGAGCAGGACGCGCCGCTCCGAGCGGGTCGTGCCGACCACGGCCACGACCAAGGGGCGCGGGTCGGAGGGCACCTCCCGCAAGGGTGCCGCCGAGCGCGCGTACCAGCGCCGCGACGACCGGTTGCGCCGGCTCGGCGGGCTGTGGGCGGGCACCCGCCTGGGACGCGCGGCGGCCACCCCCGGCCGCACCCCGTTCGTGCTGCTGGTGATGGTGCTGCTCGCCGTGGGTCTGGTGGCGATCCTGTGGCTGTCGACCGCGGCGGCCGCCGACTCCTACCGGCTCACCGACGCGCGGGCTGCCGCGCGGACGTTGCAGGAGCAGAGCGAGACCCTGCGGCGAGAGGTCGCGACCCTCGACTCGGCCCCGGAGATCGCGCGTCGGGCGGAGGAGCTCGGGCTGGTCGAGGCCCGCGATCCCGCACGGCTCGTCGTCGGGCCCGACGGCACCGTGACAGTGGTCGGTCAGCCGCGCGCGGCCACCCGCCCGGTTCCGCCCGCACCGCCGGCGGCACCGGCACCGCCCGCCGGCCAGCTCGCCGCGGGCACCCCGGACCAGCAGGCGGCCGCAGTGCCGAACCCGGCCGGCACCCCGGCCGCTGACGGCACCTCCGAGGCGGCCACCCAGCAGGAGCAGGTCGCGCCCGAGCAGAACGCCCAGCAGGGCCAGCAGCAGGGGCAGCAGGTCGCGCCCGCCGGGGCGGGCCGCGGCTGATGCCCACTGCTCCCACCCGCAGAAGGCCTGTGCGCGCGGCGTCCCCGCCGCCCGCGCGCAGGCCGCCCCCGCGCCGCCCCACACGCGCCGGCGGGCTCCCGGTGCGGCTGCGGATGGGACGCATCCTGCTGGTCGGGGTGCTCGCGCTGGCGACGCTGAAGCTCGTGACCGTCCAGACGTTCGAGGCCGGAGACCTGACCAAGGCATCGCAGCGCCAGGCCAGCACGTCCATCCTGCTGCCGGCCGAGCGCGGCGCGATCGTCGACCGGGACGGGCGGCCGCTCGCGTTCAGCGTCGATGCGCGCGCCCTCGTCACCAACCCGCGCAAGATCGCGGAGGGGCACCCGAACGACCGTCAGGAGTACGCCACGCGGATGGCGACGGAGGTCGCGCAGGCGACCGGCCAGAACCAGCAGGACATGTACAACAAGATCACCAGCGACACCGGGTACGTGGTGCTGGCCAAGCTGGTCGACCCGGCCGTGGCCCGGCAGCTGGAGGAGCGGTTCGTCGAGATCGCCGAGGAACGCCGGGAGGACCGGCAGTACCCGGCGGGTTCGCTCGCGTCCAACCTGGTCGGTGCCGCCACCTGGGACGCCGACGGGAAGAAGCTGACCGGCCGGATCGGGCTGGAGAGCTCGCAGGAGAACCTGCTCGCCGGCTCCGACGGCCTCCGCGTGGTGGACACCGCGGAGGGCAGCAACACCGTCATCCCGGGCAGCACCCGGTTCGAGCGCGCCGCCGTCCAGGGCTCCAGCATGCAGCTGACCATCGACTCCGACCTGCAGTTCACGGTCCAGAAGATCCTGTCGGACTACGTGGCGCGCACCGGTGCGAAGCCGACGTCGTCGGCGGTGGTGCTCGACGCCCGCACCGGTGAGGTGCGGGCGCTCGCGACGGGGCAGACGTTCGATCCGCGCAACCTCGGCGACGCGAAGTCCGACCAGCTCGGCAACGCGGCGGTGTCGAGCCCGTTCGAGCCCGGCTCGGTCAACAAGGTCGTCACGATGGCGGCGGCACTGGAGTACGGCGTCTCCACGCCCGACGAAGTGCTC
This sequence comes from uncultured Actinomycetota bacterium, assembly GCA_963727745.1. Classification (GTDB taxonomy): domain Bacteria; phylum Actinomycetota; class Actinomycetes; order Mycobacteriales; family Pseudonocardiaceae; genus Pseudonocardia. The sequence goes on along the minus strand of CAVSHL010000004.1, from coordinate 434,377 downwards.
GCGGTGCCCGGCAGCATCAAGGTCGCCGACCGCACCGTCAACGACGCCTGGAAGCACGGCACCGAGAACTACACGCTCACCGGAGTGCTGGCGAAGTCGTCCAACGTCGGCACGATCATGACTGCGCAGAAGGTGGGGGAGGAGCGCTTCGCCGACATGCTGGCCCGCTTCGGCCTCGGCCAGCGCACCGAGGTCGGGCTGCCCGGCGAGTCCGCCGGGCGGGTGCCGGCGCGCGAGACGTGGTCGGGCTCCACCTTCGGCAACCTGCCCATCGGGCAGGGCCTGTCGATGACGGTGCTGCAGATGGCCGGGATGTACCAGGCCGTCGCCAACAACGGGCTGCGCATCCCGCCGCGGATCATCGCCTCCACCACCGGCCCCGACGGCGTGCGCACCGTGCCCCCACCGCCGGCGGGCGTGCAGGTGGTGTCGCCGGAGACGGCGGCGAAGCTGCGCACCATGCTCGTCGCGGTCACGCAGAAGGCGCCGAAGCAGACCGGCACCGGCCCGCAGGCCGCGGTGCCCGGCTACGAGGTGGCCGGCAAGACGGGAACGGCGCAGCAGGTGGACCCGCGCTGCGGCTGCTACTCGGCGTCGACGTACTGGATCACCTTCGCCGGGATGCTTCCGGCGCAGGACCCCCGCTACGTCGTCGGGATCATGCTGGACGCACCGCAGGGCGGCACCAGCGCGGCCCCGATGTTCCACGACATCGCGAGCTACCTCGGCCAGCGCGAGCGGCTCCCCGTCTCGGACGCGCCGCCGCTGGTGCAGACGCTGGTAGTGCCCTGACCACGATCCCGCCCATCAGTCCCACGCACGGCCCCGCTCGGGTGTCAGCAAAGCCACCTTCACGACCGGATTCGGTCCTGAAAGTGGCTTTGCTGACGTTCACGTGACCGGCAGCGTGCGCCACGGCCGGTGCGCCGCAGGGGGCTCGTGGGCCTCTCGGTAGCCTTCCGCGCGTGCCTTCCGCAAGCCCGACGACCGTCCCGGCGGCGATCGCGCGGCCGCACACGGTGGTCCCGGCCGCGGCGGGCGAGCTGGCCGCGCTGACCGGCGCCGATGTGACCGGGCAGGCCGACGTGCTGGTCTCGGGCGTCACGATCCGGGCCACCGAGGCCGGGCCGGGGGACCTGTTCGCGGCGCTGCCCGGCACCCGTGCGCACGGTGCCGACTACGCCGGTGATGCGCTGGCCCGCGGCGCCGCGGCGGTGCTGACGGATCCGGTCGGGGCGAGCCGGTTGACCGGTGCGGGCACCGTGCTGGTCCACGAGCACCCTCGGCAGGTGCTGGGCGTGGCCGCCGCGCGCGTCTACGGCGACCCGACGCAGCACCTGGGCGTCATCGGGGTCACCGGCACCAGCGGCAAGACGACCGTCGTGCACCTGCTCGAGGCAGGTTTGGTCGCGGCCGGCCGGGTCGTCGGGTTGATCGGCACCGCCGGCACGCGCATCGCGGGGCGTCCCGTGCGCAGCGCGCTCACCACCCCCGAGGCGCCCGACCTGCAGGCCACCTTCGCGGTGATGGTCGAGTCGGGCGTGACCGACGTGGCGATGGAGGTCTCCAGCCACGCGCTGGTGCAGGGCCGGGTGGCCGGCACGCGCTTCGGCGTCGTCGCGTTCACCAACCTGTCGCAGGACCACCTCGACTTCCACCGCGACATGGACGACTACTTCGAGGCCAAGGCCACCCTGTTCGACGGCCGCGCGGCGCGCGCGGTGATCTGCGTCGACGACGGGTGGGGGCAGAAGCTGGCGGCCCGCGTGCCGGGCGCGGTGACCGTCACCACGCTCCCCGAGCAGCCCGCCGACTGGCGGGCCCGCGATGTGCGGTCCGCGGCCGACGGCACCCAGACCTGCACGGCCGAGGGCCCCGACGGGATCGCTGTGGAGCTGCGGCTGCCCATCCCCGGCCTGTTCAACGTGGCGAACGCGCTGGTGGCGCTGGCCTGCCTGGACGCGCAGGGGATCGCCCCCGACGTGGCGGCCGCCGGGTTCGCGCAGGTGCGGGTGCCCGGCCGGATGCAACGGGTCGACGCCGGGCAGGAGTTCCTCGCCGTCGTCGACTACGCGCACAAGCCGGCCGCCGTCGCCGCCCTGCTCGACACCTTGCGTGCGCAGGTACCCGGCCGGCTGCTGGTGGTGCTCGGTTGCGGTGGCGATCGCGACCGCGGCAAGCGCCCCCTGATGGGTGCTGCCGCCGCCGCGCGGGCCGAGCTGCTCGTGGTCACCGACGACAACCCGCGCACCGAAGACCCCGCAGAGATCAGGGCGGCCGTGCTGGCCGGCACGGCGACCGAGGAGGCCGTCACCTCCGGCCGGCACGAGGTGCGCGAGATCGGCGACCGGCGCGCGGCCATCGCCGCTGCCGTGGTCGCGGCGCGCCCCGGCGACGCCGTCGTCGTCGCCGGGAAGGGGCACGAGACGGGCCAGGAGGTGCACGGAGTCGTGCATCCCTTCGACGACGCCGCCGAGCTGACAGCCGCGCTCACCACCGCACTCGAGACAGCTTCACGGGAGCACCACTCATGATCGAGATGCGGCTGGCCGACGTGGCCGCCGTGACCGGCGGCCGGCTGCACCGGGCGAGCGGGGACGAGCGGGTCACCGCCGTCGAGTTCGACTCCCGGTCGGCCGGGCCCGGCACGCTGTTCCTCACCCTTCCGGGCGCCCGCGTGGACGGGCACGACTTCGTGCCCGCCGTACTGGCCGCCGGTGCGACGGCGGTGCTGACCGCGCGCGAGATGGACGTGCCCGCGGTGATCGTGCCGCTCGGGCAGCGCGCGGCCGACACGTACCTTGGTGCCGCCGACCCGGACGGGTCCGGTGCCGGGGTGCTCGCCGCGCTGGCCGCGCTGGCCCGCCACCAGATCGCGAACCTGCCGGGGCTGCGCACGGTCGGCATCACCGGCAGCGCCGGCAAAACCTCCACGAAGGACCTCGTCGCGGCGCTGCTGGCCCCGTTGGGGCCGCTGGTCGCGCCGCCCGGCTCGTTCAACACGGAGCTGGGGATGCCGTGGACGGCGCTGCGCGCCGACGAGACCACGCGCACGCTCGTGCTGGAGTACTCGGCCCGCCGCGCGGGGCACATCGCCGGGATGACCCGCGTGGTCGCCCCCGACGTCGCGGTGGTGCTCAACGTCGGTTCGGCGCACCTCGACGAGTTCGGCTCGGTCGAGGGCATCGCGCAGGCCAAGGGCGAGCTGGTGGAGTCGCTCTTCCCGGACGGGGTGGCGGTGCTCAACGCCGACGACCCGAACGTGATCGGGATGGCGCCGCGCACCGCGGGCCGGGTGGTGGCGTTCGGCCGCGGCCCCGATGCGGACGTGCGCGCCGTGGACGTGCGGCTGGAGGGTGCCCGCGCCCGGTTCACCCTGGTCACGGCCACCGGGAGCGCGCCCGTCGCGTTGCAGCTGGTCGGCGAGCACCAGATCGGCAACGCGCTCGCCGCGGCCGCCGTCGCGCTGGAGTTCGGCATCGACGTCGCGACGGTCGCGGAGCGCCTGTCGGTCGCCACCCCCACCTCGAAGTGGCGGATGGAGGTCACCGAGCGACCCGACGGCGTCACCGTCGTCAACGACGCCTACAACGCCAACCCCGACTCGATGCGCGCCGGGCTGCGCGCGCTGGCGGCGCTCGGGGCGGGCCGGCGCACCTGGGCGGTGCTCGGGCCGATGGGTGAGCTCGGCGCGGCCGTCGACGCCGCCTACGCCGACGTCGCCACCACCGCCCGCGAGACCGGCGTGGCCGAGCTGGTGGCCGTCGGGCCCTCCGGGTACGCCGCCACCTTCTCGCGGCACCCACGAGGTCGCCGACGTCGACGCGGCCGTGGCGCTGCTGCGCGACGCGCTGCGACCAGGCGACGTCGTGCTGATCAAGGGCGGCCGGGTGGCCGGCCTCGAACGGATCGCCGCGGGGATCCTCGCAGGGGAGGCCGCCCGGTGAGGGGAATCTTCATCGCGGCCGGGGTCGCCCTCGCCGTCGCCATCCTGCTGACGCCGTACCTGATCCGGTTCTTCGCGCGGCAGGGCTTCGGGCAGGAGATCCGGGCCGAAGGACCGTCCACCCACCAGGCCAAGCGCGGCACGCCGACGATGGGCGGGGTCGCGATCCTGGTCGCGATCTGGCTCGGCTACATCGTCGCGCACCTGCTGTCGAACGAGCCGGTGTCGGTCTCGGCGCTGCTCGTGCTGGGCCTGACCACGGCACTGGGCATCGTCGGGTTCCTCGACGACCTCATCGGGATCCGCCGGCAGCGCAACCTCGGGCTGAACAAGACCGCCAAGCTCGTCGGGCAGCTGGTCATCGCGGTCGTGTTCGGCGTGCTCGCGCTGCAGTTCCGCAACGCCGACGGGCTCAGCCCTGCCTCGGCGAACCTGTCGTTCGTCCGCGAGATCACGTTCCTGTCGTTCGGCGCGGTCGGGTTCGTGGTGTTCGCCTACGTCGTCATCGGCGCGTGGTCGAACGCGGTCAACCTCACCGACGGCCTCGACGGGCTGGCGGCCGGCACCTCGGCGATGGTGCTGGCCACCTACACGATCATCGCGTTCTGGCAGTTCCGCAACGCCTGCGCGGTGGTGTCGGTGGCCGGCTGCTACCAGGTGCGCGACCCGCTCGACGTCGCGATCGTGGCCGCGGCCGCGATGGGCGGCTGCATCGGCTTCCTGTGGTGGAACGCCGCCCCGGCCCGGATCTTCATGGGCGACACGGGGTCGCTGGCGCTGGGTGGCCTCATCGCGGGGCTGTCCATGGTCACCCACACCGAGCTGCTGCTCGTCGTCGTGGGCGGGGTGTTCGTCGTCGAGATCCTGTCGGTGGCGCTGCAGATCGCGGTGTTCCGCACGACCCGGCGACGGGTGTTCCGGATGGCCCCGTTCCACCACCACTTCGAGCTGGCCGGCTGGGCCGAGACCACGGTGATCATCAGGTTCTGGCTGCTGGCGGCGATGTGCGCGGCGCTCGGCCTGGGCCTGTTCTACTCGGATTGGCTGACGCTCTCGGCGGGGCAATGAGCCGCCCGGCAGTCCCCGTGATCGCCGGGGCCCGTGCGTTGGTGGCCGGCGCGGGCATCTCCGGGCTCGCCGCAGCCGAGGCGCTGGTCGCGGCCGGCGCACACGTCACCGTCACCGACGCCAACCCGGCCGCGCTGGCCGATCTGCCGGCCGGTGCCGTCGCCGGGGACGACCCGGACGCCGTCCCCGCCGGCACCGCGTTCGTCGTCACCTCGCCGGGCCGTCGGCCCGGCCACCCGCTGGTCGCCGCCGCTGCCGCTGCAGGCGTGCCGATCGTGGGGGAGCCGGAGCTCGCCTGGTGGCTCGGCGCGGCCCGACCAGAGCCGCCGCAGTGGCTCGTCGTCACCGGCACCAACGGCAAGACCACCACCGTCGGCATGCTGGACTCGATCCTGCGCGCGGCGGGCCACGACTCGGTGGCCTGCGGCAACATCGGCCTGCCCGTCGTCACCGCCGTGGCGGCCGGGCACGCCGTGCTCGCCGTGGAGCTGTCGAGCTTCCAGCTGCACTGGTCGCCGTCGATCGTGCCGGCCGCGGGCTGCGTGCTCAACGTCGCCGAGGACCACCTGGACTGGCACGGCGGGATGGCCGCCTACGCCGCGGCGAAGGCCAGGGCGTTGATCGGCCCGGTCGCCGTCGCCGGCATCGACGATCCCCCCGCGGCCGCGCTGCTCGCGGACAGCTCCCGCGGCCCGTCGCGTCGGCGTCACGCTGCAACGGCCGGACGCCGGTCAGCTCGGCATCGTCGACGGGGAGCTGGTGGATCGCGCGTTCGGGGACCACCTGGCGCTGGCCGAGGCCGCCGCCGTCACGCCGAACGGCCCGCCCGGGCTCACCGACGCGCTGGCCGCCGCGGCGCTGGCCCGCGCGCACGGTGTCGCCCCGGCCGACGTCGCCGCCGGTCTGGCCGCCTTCCGGCCCGGCGGGCACCGCGGAGCGGTCGTCGCCGAGTACGAGGGCCGCACCTTCGTCGACGACTCCAAGGCCACCAACCCGCACGCCGCCCGCGCCTCGTTCCGTGCGCAGGAGGCGCACCGAGTCGTGTGGGTGGTCGGCGGGCTGCTCAAGGGCGCGTCGGTCGACGGGCTCGTCGCGGAGGTCGCCGGGCAGCTGCGCGGCGCCGTCGTGATCGGTGCCGATCGCTCGGCCGTACTGGCGGCACTCGCGCGACACGCGCCCGATGTCCCCGTGCGGGAGGTCACCGCGGGTGACGATGGGGCCATGACCGGGGTGATGACTGCCGCCGTCCGCGCTGCCGCGGCACTCGCCGAGCCCGGTGACACGGTGCTGCTCGCCCCGGCCGCCGCGTCGATGGACCAGTTCCGCGACTACGCCGAGCGCGGCAACGCCTTCGCCCAGGCGGCCCGCGAGCTCGCCGGCGCGGGGATCGGCGCATGACGGCGGGATCCACGACCCAGCCCCCGGCCGCCCCGTCGAAGGAGGGCATGCGCAAGGCCCGGCACGGGATCGGACGGGCGCTGCTCGCGGTGCAGCAATGGCTGCGCCGGCCGCTCACCTCGCTGCACCTGGTGCTGGGCATCTTCGCCATCCTGACCCTGTTCGGGCTGGTCATGGTGCTGTCGGCGTCGTCGGTCGAGGCCTACACGGTCAACGGCTCGTCGTACTCGGTGTTCACCCGGCAGCTCATGTTCTGCGTGCCCGGCCTCGCGCTGTTCTGGCTGGCGCTGCGGGTGCCGCCGCGCACCCTGCGCTCGTGGGCGCCGGCGCTGCTGGTGATCGCCGTGCTGCTGCTGGTCGCCGTGCTCGCCGTCGGTGTGGAGCGCAACGGCTCGAAGGCGTGGTTCGCGATCGGGACGTTCTCCTTCCAGCCGTCGGAAGGGGTGAAGGTGGCGCTCACGCTGTGGGGCGCCCACGTGCTGGCGGCCCGGCGCGCCGTCATGCACCGCTGGAAGTACGCGCTCTCACCGGTGGTGCCGGTGACCGTCGTGATCCTCACGCTGCTGGTGCTGCAGCCCGACCTCGGCATGACCATCTCGATGGGCATCGTGGTCATCGCACTGCTGTTCTACGCGGGCGCGCCGATGCGGCTGCTCGCCGTGCTCGTCGGTGGTGCGTTCATCGGGGCGCTGGTGCTGGCCCTGTCGGCGAGCTACCGGCTCGCCAGGGTGACCGCGTTCTTCTCCCCGGACAGCGACGCCGCGCTCAAGAGCGGCTACCAGATCAAGCAGTCGCTGTACTCGCTGGCCGACGGCGGGCTGTTCGGCGTCGGGCTCGGCCAGGGCCGCGCCAAGTACTACCTGCCGCAGGCGCACAACGACTTCATCTTCGCCGTCATCGGTGGCGAGCTCGGGTTCGTCGGCGCGTTCCTCGTGCTGGCCCTGTTCGGCCTGCTCGCCTACACCGGCCTGCGGATCGCCGCCCGCAACACCGACCCGTGGCTCAAGCTGGTCGTCGCCACGTGCACCACGTGGCTCGTCGCGCAGGCCGCCATCAACGTCTCCTACGTCGTCGGCCTGCTCCCCGTCACCGGGCTGCAGCTGCCCCTGATCTCCTCCGGCGGCACCTCGCTGGTCGTGACGATGTTCGTGTTCGGCCTGCTCGCCAACGCCGCGCGGCACGAGCCGGAGGCGATCGCGGTGCTGCGGGGGAAGAACGGTGGCGGCAGCCGGTTCATCCGGCTGCTCGGCCTGCCCGCGCCGCAGCCGTACAAGGCGCCACCCACCCGTCCAGCAGCACATCCGCCCGCTCAGCGCACCAGTTCCCGGAGGTAGCACCGACATGCCCGTCTCGGTGGTGGTGGCCGGCGGAGGTTCCGCCGGCCACATCGAACCCACCCTCGCCGTTGCCGACGCCGTGCGCCGGCTCGCCCCCGATGCCCGGGTGACGGCGTTGGGCACCGAGAAGGGTCTGGACACGACGCTCATCCCGGCCCGTGGCTACCCGCTGGAGCTGATCCCGCCGGTGCCGCTGCCCCGCAAGCTGTCGGCCGACCTGCTGCGCCTGCCCGGCAAGGTGCGCCGCGCGGTCCGCCGGGTCCGCGAGGTGCTGATCGAGGTGGACGCCGACGTCGTCGTCGGGTTCGGGGGGTTCGTGGCGCTGCCCGCCTACCTGGGTGCCCGCGGCCGCGTGCCGATCGTCGTGCACGAGGCGAACGCCCGCGCCGGCCTGGCCAACAAGGTGGGCGCCCGGTTCGCCGTCCGGGTCGCGGCGGCCACCCCGGACACCGGGCTGCCCGGCGCGGAGCTGGTCGGCATCCCGCTGCGCGAGTCGATCACGGGGCTCGATCGGGCTGCGCTGCGCGCCAAGGCGCGTGCCGAGTTCGGGCTGCCCGCCGACGGGCCGGTCCTGCTGGCGTTCGGCGGCTCGCTGGGTGCGCGCCGGATCAACACCGCCGTCGCCGAGGCGCTGCCCGGCCTGATCGAGGCGGGCGTCGCCGTGCTGCACTCCTACGGGAAGGCCGGTACTCCCGGGCCCGACATGCCCGGGTACGTGCCGCTGCCGTACCTCGACGACATGCCGCTGGCCTACGCCGCAGCGGATGCGGTGCTCGGCCGGGCGGGGGCGATGACCGTCGCCGAGGTGTCGGCCGTCGGGCTCCCTGCCATGTACGTCCCGCTGCCGATCGGCAACGGCGAGCAGGCGCTGAACGCCGGACCCGTCGTCGCGAAGGGCGGTGGGCTGCTCGTCGTGGACGCCGAGTGCGACGGCCCGCGCGTGCTCGCCGAGCTGCTCCCGATCCTCACCGACCCGCAGCGGCTGGCCACGATGGGCGCCGCGGCGCGCGGATCGGGCCACGCGGACGCGGCGGACCGGATGGCTCGCATCGTGCTGGAGGTGGCGGGAGCATGAGCAGCATGAAGGTGACCGCTCGTACCTCGCCCGTGCAGCTGACCGAGCGGGTGCACCTCATCGGCATCGGCGGGGCCGGCATGAACGGCATCGCCCGGATCATGCTGGCCCGTGGCCTGACCGTCTCGGGGTCGGACGCCAAGGACTCGCGGGCGGTCGTGGCGCTGCGCGCACTCGGCGCCGAGGTGTCGGTCGGACACGACGCCGCGCACCTGCCGCAGGCCCCGGCGACCGTCGTGGTGTCCAGCGCGATCCGCGAGTCCAACCCCGAGCTGGCCGGGGCCCGCGAGCGCGGCCTGCCGGTGGTGCACCGCGCCGAGGCCCTCGCCGCGCTGACGACCGGGCGGCGGCTGGTCTGCGTGGCCGGCACCGCCGGCAAGACCTCCACCACGTCGATGCTGACGGTGGCGCTGCAGCACTGCGGCGTGGACCCGTCGTTCGCCATCGGCGGCGACCTCACCTCCGGCGCTGGTGCGCACGAGGGCAGCGGTGAGGTGTTCGTGGCCGAGGCCGACGAGAGCGACGGCTCGTTCCTGGCGTTCTCGCCGGTCGTGGCCGTGGTGACGAACCTCGAGCCCGACCACCTCGACCACTACGGCACCGCGGCCGCCTACGAGGCGGTGTTCCGCGACTTCGCCCGCTGCATCACCCCGGGCGGCGCGCTCGTGACCTGCGTCGACGATCCCGGGGCGGCGGCACTCGCCGTCGACGCCGAGGCTGCCGGCACCCGCGTCCTGCGCTACGGCCGCAGCACGGACACCCAGGCGACGCTCCTGGAGTACCACCCCGAAGGCACCGGATCGCGGGTGCTGCTGCGCCACGGAGGTGTCGAGCACCAGCTGCGGCTGGCCGTGCCCGGCGAGCACATGGCGATGAACGCGCTCGGCGCGCTGCTCGCCGGCGTGGAGCTGGGTGCGCCCGTCCAGGGGATGCTCGACGGGCTCGCCGTCTTCGACGGGGTCCGGCGGCGCTTCGAGTTCCGCGGCCGCGTCAACGGCGTCGCCGTCTACGACGACTACGCGCACCATCCGGCGAAGGTCGCCGCGCAGCTGAAGGCCGCCCGCGACGTGCTCGCCAACGGGCCGGGCCGGCTGGTCGTGGCGTTCCAGCCGCACCTGTACTCGCGCACCCGCGACTTCGCCGCCGACTTCGGCCGGGCGCTCGGGCTCGCCGACGAGGTGGTCGTGCTGGAGGTCTACGGCGCCCGCGAGGACCCCGAGCCGGGAGTGAACGGGGGACTGGTCGCCGCCGCGGTGCCGCTGCCGGCCGAGCGCGTGCACTACGTGCCGCGCTGGGCCGACGTGCCCGCCGTGGTGGCGGGGCTCGCCCGCCCCGGCGACCTGGTGATCACGATGGGCGCCGGGGACGTCACCGTGCTCGGGCCGGAGATCCTGCTGCTGCTGGAACAGGACAGCTGATGGCCCGGCCGAGGCGCCGGGTGGCGGCGCCCCCCGAGCCCGCCTCCGACCCTGGCGACACCGGCACGGACACCGGCGAGCTGCGGCGCCAGGCCGTCCATCCCGGCGTGTTCCGGCGCCGCCGGGTGATGGCGCTGGTGGCGGTGCTGGTGGTGGTCGTCGGGCTGGTGGTCGGTGGCCGGGTGCTGATCCACGACGCCGGCCTGTTCGACGTCGACGGCGTGTCGGTGACCGGCACCGTCTCCCTCTCCCCGGACGAGGTGATCGCGGTCGCCGCCGTCGCGCCGGGCGGCCCGCTGGCCGACGTCGACACCGCAGCCGTCGCTGCGCGGGTCGCCGCCCTGCCGGCCGTGGCGAAGGCGTCGGCGGAGCGTTCGTGGCCCCACACGGTGGCCGTGACGGTCGTCGAGCGGGTGCCGGTCGCGGTCGTCGCCACGAGCACCGGCGACGCCCTCGTCGACACCACCGGGGCGGTCTACGCCGGCGTGGCCCCGCCGGGACTGCCGCGCTACGTCCGCGGCATCGACGGTGCGGGCGATCCGGCCGCCACGGCCGCGGTCGCCGCGCTCGGGGCCCTGCCGCCCGCGGTCCGTGAGCAGGTCCTGACCGTCGACGCGACCGGAGGCGGCGGCTCGCCCCAGGTCACCTTCGGGCTCACGGAGAACCGCCGGGTACGGTGGGGATCGGCCGATCGTGGACCGGACAAGGCGGCAGTGGTGGAGCCGCTGCTCGCCCAACCCGGCCACGTGTTCGACGTCGCAAGCCCCGATCTGCCCACTGTCACCAGATAAGTCAGCAGGTAGGCGCCGCACCAGAGGCGACACAGAACGCGACTCGCACGGCGCGCCTGGTGGACCCGGGGTGGGTCGCCCACCTAGCGTGCGAGGCGATGGCCCGACCTCTCCGGGTCGGACATTCAAGAGCTGAGCTGGAAGGTGCCCTATGACACCCCCACACAACTACCTCGCCGTGATCAAGGTGGTCGGCATCGGTGGCGGCGGTGTCAACGCCGTCAACCGGATGATCGAGGTCGGTCTCAAGGGTGTCGAGTTCGTCGCGGTCAACACGGACGCGCAGGCGCTGCTCATGTCCGACGCCGACGTCAAGCTCGACATCGGCCGTGAGCTCACCCGCGGGCTGGGCGCAGGCGCCAACCCCGAGGTCGGTCGCAAGGCCGCCGAGGACCACCGCGAGGAGATCGAGGAGGTCCTCAAGGGGGCCGACATGGTCTTCGTCACGGCCGGCGAGGGCGGCGGCACCGGCACGGGCGGCGCGCCCGTCGTCGCGTCGATCGCACGGAAGCTCGGCGCGCTCACCATCGGCGTCGTGACCAGGCCTTTCACCTTCGAGGGCCGCCGGCGCGCCGGCCAGGCCGACGACGGCATCACCGCGATGCGCAACGAGTGCGACACGCTCATCGTGATCCCCAACGACCGGCTGCTGCAGCTCGGCGACGTCGGCGTCTCGCTGATGGACGCGTTCCGCTCGGCCGACGAGGTGCTGCTCTCCGGTGTGCAGGGCATCACCAACCTGATCACCACTCCCGGCCTGATCAACCTCGACTTCGCCGACGTCAAGTCGGTCATGTCCGGCGCCGGCAGCGCGCTGATGGGCATCGGGTCGGCGCGCGGGGAGAACCGCGCCATCACCGCGGCCGGCAAGGCGATCAACTCGCCGCTGCTGGAGGCGTCGATGGATGGCGCGCAGGGGGTGCTGCTCTCCATCGCCGGTGGCTCCGACCTGGGCCTCTTCGAGATCAACGAGGCCGCGTCGCTGGTGCAGGAGGCCGCGCACCCCGAGGCCAACATCATCTTCGGCACCGTGATCGACGACTCGCTCGGCGACGAGGTGCGCGTCACCGTGATAGCGGCCGGGTTCGAGGCCGGCGGTCCGACGCACAAGAAGCTGGAGCCGGAAGCCTTCGGCAGGCGACCGGGCGCCATCGCGCCCGGCGTGAGCGGTGCCACCAACGGCAACGGGCAGTCCGCCGCTCCGCGGCCGAACGCGCAGGGCAACGGTCAGCAGGGCGGCGGTCAGCAGGGCGGCGGTCAGCAGGGCGCCGGAGCGTCGGCGCAGGGCAACGGGCACGGCGGCGCGCCCGCGCGTCCCCACCAGACCGGCACCCTGCCGCCGGCGGCGTACACGCCGCCGGAGCCGCGGCGGCCCGAGGTCTCGGCCGCCCCGCAAGCCCCGGTCCAGTCCGTCCACCCTGCACAGACGGTGCATACCGCGTCGCCGCCGGCACCGCCGGTCGCGGAGCGGCCCTCGCCGGGTCTCCCGCCCGCCGCCCCGGCCGCGGTCGACCTCGGCGACCTGGACGACGACGTCGACGTTCCGCCGTTCATGAAGCGGTGACCACCGGGCGTGTCCGGCGGGTGGTCACCACCCGCGCCGGCGGCCGCTCCCGGGCGCCGTTCACGAGCTTCAACCTGTCCGCGGGCGTGGGCGACGAGCCCGCGGCCGTGCAGGCGAACCGGGCGCGGCTGCGGCGTGAGCTCGGCGTGCCGGTGACGTTCCTGCGGCAGGTGCACGGCACCGACGTCGCGACCGTCACCGCGCCGAGCGGGCTCGACGATCCTGACATCGAGGCCACGGATGCGCTGGTCACGGCCACTGCGGGGATCGGGATCGCCGTGTTGGCCGCCGACTGCGTGCCGGTGCTGCTCGCCGACCCGGCCGCCGGGGTGGTGGGTGCCGCCCACGCCGGACGTGTCGGTGCCGCGGCCGGCGTGCTGCCGGCCACGCTCGCCGCGATGACGGAGCTCGGCGCCGAGGTCGCCCGCATCGAGGTGCTGCTCGGCCCGGCCGTGTGCGGGGCCTGCTACGAGGTGCCCGCGGCCATGCAGGCCGAGGTGGACGCCGCCCTGCCGGGCAGTGCCGTGCGCACCCGCACCGGCACCGCGGGCCTGGACATCCGCGCCGGCCTGTACCACCAGCTCGTCGCCCTGGGGGTGGCCAAGGTGGGCGGCGACCCGCGCTGCACGCGCGAGAACCGCAACCTCTACAGCCACCGGCGGGACGGGCGCACCGGCCGGCTCGCTGCGATCACGTGGCTGGACCCGGGCAGCAAGCGGTGACCGGCCCGTCGGTCGGGTCACCGGAACGGGTGGCCGAGCTGACGGAGCGTCTCGCGACGGTTCGAGCCCGGATCGCGGCCGCCTGCGCCGCGGCCGGTCGGCCCGAAGGCTCGGTCGACCTCCTCGCGGTCACCAAGACCGTCCCGGCGACGGACGTGGCGATCCTCCTGGACCTGGGCCTGACCGAGTTCGGGGAGAACCGCGTCCAGGAGGCCGGCGACAAGGTCGACGCCGTCCGCGCGCTGCATCCGGAGACCCGGCCGCGGTGGTTCTTCGTGGGCGGGGTGCAGCGAAACAAGGCGAAAGCTGTGGTCCGTTGGGCCGATCGGGTGGATTCCGTCGACTCCGTGCGGCTCGCAGACGCCCTGGACAATGCCGTTCGGCGCGCCCTGGATGCCGATCAGCGCCCTGACCCGTTACCGGTTCTGCTGCAGTACAGCGTGGACGGAGACCCGTCGCGCGGCGGCGTCCCCCGAGCGGACCTACTGGCGCTCGCCGAGCACGTCGCTGCATGCGCCGGGCTGCGCCTCGACGGGATCATGGCTGTGGCGCCGCTCACCGGAACACCCGTCTCCGAGGCGTTCGCGGACATCGCCGAGGCGGCTGCGGAACTGCGTTCCGCACACCCCTCGGCGGGCGTCGTCTCGGCCGGCATGAGCGGTGACCTGGACGTGGCAATCAGTCATGGTTCGACGGTGGTGCGTGTCGGAACGGCCCTTGTGGGGGAACGGCGGTTAACCTCCCGGTGATCGCTGGCCCGCTCGCGGGGGCGGCCGGCCGGCGAGGCGTCGATGATGGGAGCGCAATGGGCGCGATGTACCGGCTCAAGGCTTATTTCGGCATGGTTCCCGCCGACGAGATGGGGGAGTACGTCGACGGCGAGTACGAGCCGGGATACGCGGCCGGACCCGCAGCCGGGCGCCACGACGAGCGGTCGGCGCGCGACGGCGCGGACGGTTGGGACGAGCGCTCCGAGCGCCGCTGGGTCGACGACGAGCGGACCTCCTACGACGACGAGTGGGACCGCCGGCAAGCCCGTGCCGGGCGCTCCGAGCGTGGTGGGGAGCGGGTCGTCACGACCGTTCGCGATCACGTCCGGGCCACCGGGCTCTCCGGTGCGGGGGCCGGTGCGCCCGGTGGCGGACCGGCCGTGCGGGGCGCGCTCGCGATCGACACCGACAGCGTCCGCGACCGGGAGTTCGCCCTGCGTACCGCCGGTCCGCGCGACTCGGCAAGCGGTCCGGGCGGGCACTCCCGCGCCGGTGCCACCGTGCCTGAGCAGCGCGATCAGCCGGCGACCCGCCCGGCCTCGCCTGCCCGGATCGTGACCCTGCACCCGCGCAGCTACACCGAGGCCCGCGCGATCGGTGAGCGGTTCCGGGACGGCGTTCCGGTGATCATGAACCTCACCGAGCTCGACGCGGCGTCCGCCAAGCGGTTGGTCGATTTCGCCGCCGGACTCGTGTTCGCCCTGCGTGGAGGGTTCGACAAGGTCACCAATCGCGTGTTCCTGCTCACGCCGGCGAACATCGAGGTGTCGGCCGATGACGCCCGCATGCTGGCAACCCGATCGGTGAGCAGCACCGTGGGTGCGACAAGGGTGGATGCGGATCGCGGCGGCTTCCGCCAGGATTGAGGACGTGCCGCTACCCGTCCAGTTCGCGATCTACTACGCGCTGTTCTTCTTCTGGCTCCTGCTGACAGCGCGGATCGTCGCCGAACTGGTCCGTGCCTTCGCACGGCAGTGGGTACCGGTCGGGCCCAGTGCGGTCGCCCTCGAGCTGATCTTCACGATCACCGATCCTCCCGTGAAGTTGTTGCGGAGAGTGATCCCGGTCGTTCGGATCGGGGGCGTCGGGCTGGACCTGTCGATTATGGTTCTGTTGCTGGTCGTGTTCATACTGATGAACGTTGCCCAGCCGACGCCGTAGCGAGCCCCAGTCGCACGACGCCGCCGCCGAGGACTGCATGAGGTGATCCGATGCCGCTGACTCCCGCAGACGTGCACAACGTCGCGTTCAGCAAACCCCCGATTGGGAAGCGGGGGTACAACGAGGACGAGGTCGACGCTTTCCTCGACCTGGTCGAGGCCGAGCTGGCCCGGCTGATCGAGGAGAACGAGGACCTGCGCGAGCAGGTCTCCGACCTCGAGCAGCGCCTCGGGAACGCGCAAGCCGACCTGGAGGACGCACGTTCGCGTCCCCAGCCGAGCATGAACGGCCCCGTCTCGCCGCCGACGCAGCAGATTCGGCCCGTCGAGCCACCACCGATGCAGCGCTCCATGGAGCCGCAGCGCATGGGCGGTCCGCTGGGCGCCCGACGAATCGGGCGACCACCACGTGCAGGTCGCGAAGGTGTTGTCGATGGCGCAGGAGATGGCCGAGCGGCTCACCGCCGAGGCCAAGTCCGAGGCCGACTCGATGCTGAGCGACTCGCGCAACAAGTCCGAGCAGCTGCTCTCCGAGGCACGCACGAAGTCGGATGCGCTGGTCAACGACGCGCGTTCGCGTGCCGAGACGATGCTCAACGACGCCCGCACGCGGGCCGAGACGCTCGAGCGCCAGTCCCGCGACAAGGCTGCGTCCCTGGTGGGCGACGCCGAGCGGAAGCAGTCGGAGATCATCGGCTCCATCACCCGCGACAAGTCGGTGCTGGAGAAGAAGATCGACGAGCTGCGCACGTTCGAGCGCGAGTACCGCACCAGGCTCAAGACCTACCTGGAATCGCAGCTGCGCGACCTCGGCGAACGGGCCTCCGCGGCCCCGTCCGAGAGCCGGGCCAGCTCGAACGGCGGTTACGCAGCCTCCGGCTACGGCCCACGGGCCGACGCCGGTAGCTGAGGACGCCGCGCAACCAACCACGGGCGGCGCGGCACTTGAGTGAGTCGTCGCTCCGTCGTACCCGGAGTGAATCGTGCTGCTGCTGGTCCTGATCCTGGTCGTGCTGGCGTTCGGCCTGCTCGTGTTCGCGCCGCAGGCGGGGAGCGTGCTGGCGGCCTGGGCGGCAGTGGCGCTGAGCGCCATCGCAGGGATCGTGCTGCTGATCGACTGGATGCAGCGACGATCCGCGATGCGCGCCGGTGCCGCGTCCCTCGAGGCGGCGGGTAACCGCCCGCCGAGCAGGGATCGGGAGTGGGACCACGAGCCGGAGCCGGCCACTGAGGTCCTTCCGGTGATCCCACCGGCCGGTCCGCAGCAGGGGCAGCTCGACGGGCCGACCGCGCTCACGCCGCGCGCCGAGGCCGGCGGACCGGAACAGGGCGACGGCGCCGTCGATCCCCGGTTCGACGACGTCGACGACAGTCAGCAGACGGTCATGATGCCCGCCGTGCAACCGCCCGGCTCTTCCCCCCGACCGCCCAGCGCTCCCCACGGAACCACCGGTTCGAGCGGTTCTTCGTCACCCAGCGTGACCGAAACTGAGTCGCAGGCTGGCGCGGGAACCCCGTCCGATGACGACGAGACCGCTGTCGATCCGGCGGCCCAGGACGACGCCGGCACCACCGTGCTCGTCGACACGCGGAAGCGTCCGGCCACGGAGGCCCCCACTGCTGTGACCGAGCGCGGTCCCGACGTGGCGGCCGACGCCGATCGCACCACTGCCACCGCGATCGACGCCGATGTGGCCGCCGCCCGCGACAACGCGAGTGCCCGTCCGGCCGACGGGGCCGCCGGCGCTGCTGCCGCCGGTGCCGCCGCTGCGGCGGCCGCTCGTGCGGGTGGGTCGGACCAAGCGCCGGGCTCTCCCGCGGCGGATCCCACCGCCGCGCAGGACATCCAGTCCGCAGCGGCGCGCAAGGGCGACAGCAACCTCTCCGGGAGCGACCTGTTCGGCGCGGGCGACCAGCGGTCACCCCAGGCTGCGGCCGAGAGCGCCACTCAGGCTGCGCAGCAGTCGCCCGCGCAGTGGGGTCAACCCACGGGCGGGTGGCAGCCCCCGACCGGCTCGGAGCAGCAGCCCCCTGCCGGCGAGCAGGCGAACGGAACCCAGGGCGGGCAGGAGCCTGCGACGCAGGTCGGGGCCGGCCCCGAGGGTGAGCCGACCACCGAGCAGAGCGATCCGGCCGATGCCGCGCTGGTCGCCACGCTGGAGGACGAGGTCGTCGTGATCGACGAGCAGCCGCGCTACCACGTGCCCGGCTGCGACGCTCTCACCTCGCACGAGCCCATCCCGCTCCCGGCCAGGGAAGCCGTGGAACTCGGGTTCACCCCCTGCGGCTGGTGCCGGCCCAACCACACCCTCGCCGAGCGGCACCCGGCCGCCACGCGCTGACCCGTCCGACGAACCGGGCGGGCCGGGAACAACCCGGTCGACGCCGGCGCTACCCTGTTCGCAGAGGCATCGATCCGGCCATCACCGGGGAGCCGTCGGAAGAAACGCGCGTCCACGACGCGCGGAGTAGAACCGGCCGGGTGGGCCCGTCACAGCCTTCATGAGTGGCTGCACGGTTCGTGCAGCAAGCGGGGTGGTACCGCGGCGATCCGATCGTCGTCCCCGTGCAGGCAGGAGACACGAGCCGCACGAGGAGCACCACACGATGTCCGTCGATCCCGCGCACCGCTATCCGCAGGTCCCCGCGCACCCGTCGTTCCCGGCGCTGGAACGGGAGATCCTGGACTTCTGGGCCGCCGACGACACCTTCCGCGCCTCCGTCGAGGCCCGGCCGGCCGGAGAGCACGGCAGCAACGAGTTCGTCTTCTACGACGGTCCGCCCTTCGCCAACGGGCTGCCGCACTACGGCCACCTGCTCACCGGCTACGTCAAGGACATCGTGCCGCGCTACCAGACGATGCGCGGCAAGCACGTGGAGCGCAGGTTCGGCTGGGACACCCACGGCATGCCCGCCGAGACCGAGGCGGAGCGCCAGCTCGGCATCAAGGACAAGACCGAGATCGACAAGATGGGTGTGGCGGCGTTCAACGCAGCCTGCAAGGAGTCGGTGCTGCGCTACACCGACGAGTGGCAGGCCTACGTCACCCGCCAGGCCCGCTGGGTCGACTTCGACAACGACTACAAGACCCTCGACCTCTCCTACATGGAGAGCGTCATCTGGGCGTTCAAGCGCCTCTACGACAAGGGCCTGGTCTACCAGGGCTTCCGCGTCCTCTGGTACTGCTGGCACGACGGCACCCCGCTCTCGGCCACCGAGACCAAGATGGACGACGTCTACCAGCCGCGCCAGGATCCCGCCGTCACCGTCGGGCTGCGGCTCACCGCCCCCGGCAAGGACGTCGACGGGGCACTCGCCCTGATCTGGACCACCACGCCGTGGACGCTGCCGTCGAACCTCGCGATGGCGGTCAACCCGGAGGTCGAGTACTCGCTGGTCTCGGCTGCTCCGAAGGAAGGGCAGGCGAACGAGCGGTACGTGCTCGCCTCGGCCCGGGTGGCGGCCTACGCCCGTGAGCTGGGGGAGGAGCCGGAGGTGCTCTCCACCTTCCTCGGCTCCGAGCTCGTCGGTCTGCGGTACGCCCCGCCGTTCGACTTCTTCGTCGGCCGGGAGAACGCCCACCAGGTGCTCTCCGCCGGGTACGTCACCACCGAGGACGGCACCGGCGTGGTGCACATCGCGCCGGCCTTCGGTGAAGAGGACAAGGTCGTCACCGACGCGGCCGGCATCGAGGTCGTGGTGCCCGTCGACAACGTGGGCAAGTTCGACTCCACCGTGCCGCCGTACGAGGGCATGCAGGTGTTCGACGCGAACCCGCACATCATCGACGACCTGAAGAACGGTGCGCCGTACGTCCAGGGCGTCTTGCTGCGCCGCGAGACCTACGACCACCCGTACCCGCACTGCTGGCGCTGCGGCAACCCGCTGATCCAGAAGGCCGTCGACTCCTGGTTCGTGCAGGTCACGGCGTTCCGCGACCGCATGGTCGAGCTGAACCAGGAGATCACCTGGGTGCCGTCGCACGTGAAGGACGGGCAGTTCGGCAAGTGGCTGGCGGGCGCGATCGACTGGTCGATCTCGCGCAACCGGTACTGGGGCAGCCCGATCCCGGTGTGGAAGTCCGACGACCCGGCCTACCCGCGGATCGACGTGTACGGCTCGCTCGACGAGCTGGAGCGCGACTTCGGCGTGCGCCCCAGCGACCTGCACCGGCCGTTCGTCGACGAGCTGACCCGGCCCAACCCGGACGATCCGACCGGGCGCTCCACGATGCGCCGGGTGCCGGAGGTGCTCGACTGCTGGTTCGACTCGGGCTCGATGCCGTTCGCGCAGGTGCACTACCCGTTCGAGAACGCGGAGTGGTTCGAGTACCACTACCCGGGCGACTTCATCGTCGAGTACAACGCCCAGACCCGCGGCTGGTTCTACCTGCTGCACGTGCTGGCCACCGCGCTGTTCGACCGGCCGTCGTTCCGCTCCTGCGTCGCGCACGGTGTGGTGCTCGGCGACGACGGGCAGAAGATGTCCAAGTCGCTGCGCAACTTCCCGGACGTCAACGAGGTGTTCGACCGCGACGGCTCCGACGCCATGCGCTGGTTCCTCATGTCGAGCCCGGTGCTGCGCGGCGGCAACCTGGTCGTCACCGAGCAGGGCATCCGCGAGGGCGTGCGCCAGGCGATCCTGCCGCTGTGGAACACGTGGTACTTCCTGTCGCTCTACGCCGGGGCGGCTGGGCGCACCGGCACGTTCCGCTCCGACTCGACGAACGTGCTCGACCGGTACGTGCTCGCCCGCACCGCCGCGCTCGTCGACGAGCTCACCGCGGCGCTGGACGTCTACGACATCGCCGGTGCCTGCGAGCGGGTCCGCGACCACGCCGAGACGCTCACCAACTGGTACGTGCGCCGCTCCCGGCAGCGCTTCTGGGACGGCGACCAGGACGCCATCGACACCCTGCACACCGTGCTCGAGGTGACCTGCCGGGTGGCCGCACCGCTGCTGCCGCTGACCACGGAGAAGCTGTGGCAGGGGCTTACCGGTAGCCGGTCGGTGCACCTCGCCGACTGGCCGGCCGCGGACCTCCTGCCGCACGACGAGGCACTGGTCGCGGCCATGGACCGGGTGCGTCAGGTGGCATCGGCCGCGCAGTCGCTGCGCAAGTCGGCGGGGCTGCGGGTCCGCCTGCCGCTCGCGTCGATGACGGTCGCCACGGCCGATGTCGAGGCGCTTGCGCCGTTCGCCGACATCCTGCGCGACGAGGTCAACGTCCGCGACGTCGTGCTCACCACCGAGGTGGAGAAGCACGGCCGCTTCGACGTGGCCGTCAACGCCCGGGTGTGCGGGCCGCGGCTGGGCGGCGACACCCAGAAGGTGATCCGCGCGGTCAAGTCCGGTGAGTACGAGGAGACCGACAACGGGCTCGTCGCTGCCGGGATCACGCTGCTGCCGGGGGAGTACTCCGCGCGGCTCGTGGCCGTCGACCCGACGTCCACGGTGGCGCTGCCCGGCACTGGATCAACTTCTTCTGGCGGCCTGGTCGTGCTCGACACCGACGTGCCCGTCGAGCTCGCCGTCGAGGGCACGGCCCGCGACGTCGTCCGCATCGTGCAGCAGGCGCGCCGCGACGCCGACCTCGACGTGTCCGACCGGATCACCCTCGTCGTCGACGGCCCGGCCGCCGTGCTCGACGCCGTCGGCGCGCACGAGGAGTTCGTCAAGGGGGAGGTGCTCGCCACCTCGTTGACCCGGGGCCCGGTGGCACAGCCCACCCGTACCGGCTCGGTCCTCGACCCGGCCGGGAAGTCGGCCGAGATCACGGTCGGGGTCGAGGTGGCGAAGCCCTGACCCACCCCGCGAGTTGGCCATCCCAGCAGGGCGAGTTGGCCATCTCGACAGGGTGAGTCGGCCGAGCGAGCAGTCATGCGATTCGCGATCCACGTCCGGCCGGGCGCGCGCGACGACCACGTCGGCGGCGCCCGGCCGGGCCGGAACGGGCCGGCGCTGGTCGTCGCCGTCCGGGCCCGGGCGATCGACGGCGCCGCGAACGATGCCGTGGTCGCCGCGCTGGCCGCGGCGTTCGGCGTCCGGCGTGCCGACGTCACGATCGTCAGCGGCCATCGGGGCCGCGACAAGGTGGTCGACGTCGACGGCGGCGATCCCGCAGTCCTCGTCCGGCTGCGGGAGGGCTGACGAACGGGCCGACTCGCCCTGTTGGGATGGCCAACTCGCCGGGGTCAGCGGCGGGTTTGCTCCTCCAGAGCCGCCAGGCGGATCTCCAGCCGCTCCACCGTGCTGCGCAGGAGGGCCACCTGCGCCTCCAGGCTCACCTCGCGCTCGGCGCGGCGGCGGATGCGGGCGGAGCGCTCGGCCCGTTCCAGCACCGCCTCCAGCGGGACGAGGCGCTGGGGGCCGTGCGGCCCGTCCACGAGCCGGGACGGGATCTCGCCGTTGCGGTACCACGCGCGCAGCGCCGACCGCGACACCCCGGACTCCCGCTCGGCGTCGCCCAGCTGCACCCAGGTGGTGCCGCCGGCGCTGGCCAGCACGTCGAGCTCGGCGCGCCAGGCGTTCAGGCGCGCCTCCCAATCCCTCTCCATAACGAGCCCTCCCTATCAATGACACTGTATTGACAGGGTTGCGAGCATGGAAGCATGTTCGAGAAGTTCACCACCCAGGCCCGTGAGGTCGTCGTCCGATCGCAGGAGCAGGCGGGCGCGCTCGGCCACCAGCACATCGGCACGGAGCACCTGCTGCTCGCGCTGATGCGCCTGCCCGACGACGCGCCCGTGCGGGCCGCGCTCGGGGCCGTCGGGCTGACCCTCGACGCCGTCGAGGCGGGGGTGCTGGAGGCCGTCCCGCGGCGGTCCCGGCCGGTATCGGGGCACATCCCGTTCACTCCCCGGGCCAAGAGCGTGCTGGAGCTGTCCTTCCGCGAGTCGCAGCGCCTCGGCAGCGCCGTCATCGGGCCGGAGCACGTGCTGCTCGGCCTGCTCGACGAGCCGGACGGCGTCGCTTCCCAGGTGATGCTGCGCGACGGCCGCACCGCCGAGCAGCTGCGTGCCGCGGTGGTGACGGTCGCGGGTGTCGGCCGGATCGCCGCCGCGTCCACGTCGCCGGGCAGCACGGCCAACACGCCGGCGGCCGAGCGGGTGCTCGAGCTCGCCGCACAGCTCGCGGGTGGGGCGCCGGTCGGCAGCCAGCACCTGTTGGAGGCGCTGGCCTGGATCGAGGACGGGGTGGCCGGGCGGGTGCTGAAGGGGCTGGGTGTGACGCGCGATTCGCTGGCCGACGCCGTCGACAGGGCCGATCTCGACTCCACCACCGACCTCACCCCGGAGCTGACCGCGGCGGCCGGGATGCGACTGACGGCCGACGGCGACACGGCCGTGCTGACCAGCACCGATCCGGCGGTGGTCGCGCTCGTGCGACAGCTCGTCGACGAGCTGGGCGGCGAGCTGTCGGGGGACGGGCCGCTGGCGGGCCACTTCCTGCCGCTGCACCGGGCGCTGGTCGGCACCGCCGCAGCCGTCCACCAGGCGGTCAATCCGCCGGCCGACACCCCCGACGCGGTCTTCGGGAAGGTGCTGCGGGAGCGGCTGAAGCGTCGCCGCGAGGGCTGACCGGCCCTTACTGTGGCCGTGTGGGGGACGCGGCGGTGCACTGGGCTCGACTGCAGGAGGGCCGGGGCATCCCGGCCGAGATCCGGGCGAAGGCACCGGCCGACCCGTGGGGGTTCGACCCGGCGGCGTTCCGGGCGCCGGCGGTCGCGATCGACTCACCGTCGCGGTCCGCAGGCCTGGCGCTCCTCGCCGACGACGGGACGGTCCTCGACGTCGGGTGCGGTGGTGGCACCGCGGCGTTCGCGCTCGCCGCGCACGCCGGCCACCTGACCGGCACCGACACCCACCAGGACATGCTCGACCTGTTCGCCGCCGATGCGGCGGCGCGCGGCATCCCGCACCGCACGGTGCTCGGCAACTGGCCGCAGACGGCGGTCGCGGCCGGGACGGCCGACGTGGTCGTCTCGCACATGGTGCTGCACAACGTGGTGGACCTGCCGCCGTTCGTGACCGCGCTGTCCGCGGCGGCGCGCCGGGGCGTGGTGGTGGAGATGATGTGCCGCCATCCGATGGCGTGGCTGGATCCGCTGTGGGAGCAGTTCCACGGGTTGCGCCGGCCGCCGCCCGCCACCGATGCCGACGCCGTCGCGGTGCTGCGCGAGTGCGGCATCGAGCCCGAGGTGACGCTGTGGACGCGCCCGACGCTGCCACCTGCCGACCCCGACTGGATCACCCGGCGGCTCTGCCTGCCGGCCGAACGGACGCCGGAGGTGGCGGCAGCCCTGGCCGGGCTTGATCGTCCCGCGCGGCTCGCCACCCTCACCTGGACTGTGTGAAAGCCGTCTCACCTGCGCCGATACAGTTCCGCGCAGAGCGGGAGGTGGCATGACGAGCTTGGCGACGACTCTCGGGATCGCGTCCGCCGTCGTGCTCGTCGGAGTGCTCGCCGTGCGGGCCTCGACCCGCATCGGCCTCCCGTCGCTCCTGCTGTACCTGGGCATCGGGGTGCTGCTGGGCGAGGCGGTGTTCGGCATCCCGTTCTCCGACGCCCGGCTGACCCAGTCGCTCGGCCTCGCCGCGCTCGTGCTGATCCTCGTCGAGGGCGGACTGACTACTCGCTGGGCGGCGGTGCGACCGGCGCTGGGCATCGGGCTGGCGCTCTCCACGGTGGCCGTGGCGGTCAGCATCGGCGTCGTCGCGGTGGCGCTGCACCTGCTGCTCGACCTGGAGTGGCGCACCGCGTTCCTGTGGGGAGCCGTGCTCTCCTCCACCGACGCCGCGGCGGTGTTCAGCGTGCTGCGCGGGATCGGCGTCGGGAAACGGCTGGTCGGGGCGCTGGAACTGGAGTCGGGGTTCAACGACGCGCCCGTCGTCATCGCCGTGATGGTGCTGGCGTCGGACGCGGCGATCACCTGGGTGCAGCCGCTGCTGGTGGTCTACGAGCTGGGCGCGGGTGCGGTCATCGGAGCCGCGCTGGGCTGGGTGAGCGGATGGGCGCTGATCCGCATCGCGCTGCCCTCGACCGGGCTGTACCCGCTGGCGGCGATCGCGGCGTGCGTGCTGGCCTACGCGGCGGGCCAGTCGGTGCACGCGTCGGGCCTGCTCGCCACCTACGTGGCCGCGCTGGTGCTGGGCAACTCGGCGCTCCCGCACCGCGACGGCGTCCGATCCTTCGCCGAGGGCACGGGTTGGCTCGCCCAGATCGGCCTGTTCGTGCTGCTCGGGCTCTACTCGTCGCCGCTCCGGCTGCTCAGCGCGCTGGTGCCGGCGCTGGTGGCCGGGGCGGTGTTGCTGCTCGTCGCGCGGCCGCTGTCGGTGTGGCTGTCGACGGTGTGGTTCCGGGTGCCGTGGCGGGAGCAGGCGTTCCTGTCGTGGGCCGGGCTGCGCGGGGCCGTCCCGATCGTGCTCGCCCTCATCGCCCTCACCGAGGGCGCCCCCGGTGCCCAGACGCTCGTCGACGCGGTGTTCGTGCTGGTGGTGGTCCTCACGCTGCTGCAGGGCACGACGCTGCCGTGGGTGGCGCGGCGGCTCCGGATCTCGCGGGAGTCCGAGCCGCGCCATCTGGCGGTCGACGCGGCGCCGCTCGACGCGCTGGCCGCCGACCTCCTGCAGGTCACGGTGCCCGTCGGCTCCCAGCTGCGCGGGGTCTACCTGCGCGAGCTGCGCCTGCCGGCGGGCGCGACGGTGAGCCTGGTCGTGCGCGGCGGCGAGGCGTTCACCCCGACCCTGGAGACCCGGCTGCGCGAGGGCGACCAGTTCCTCGTCGTCACCACGCAGGCCGCACGGGAGGCCACCGAAGAGCGCATCCGCGCTGTCGACCTGCGCGGACGGCTGGCGCGGTGGAACGCAGATCGGGCCGCGGAAGGCGATGCGGGATGATGGGGGTGTGACGACCGAACCCGCGCCCGCGACGGCGACCGCCGGACCCACCAGGGTCGCCCTGCTGTCGGTGATCGCCGCCGTTGTACTGGCGGTCGATGTCGTCACCAAGGTGCTGGCCGTGGCCCAGCTCGAGGGCCGGCCGGCGGTGGAGCTGCTCGGCGGGCTGGTGTACCTGCAGCTGGTGCGCAACCCGGGCGCGGCGTTCTCGCTCGCCACGGGCTACACGTGGGTGCTCACGATCGTCGCGATCGCCGTCGTCGTCGTGATCGTGCGGGTGGCGCGGCGGCTGCGGTCGCCGGGCTGGGCCACCGCACTCGGGCTGGTGCTCGGCGGCGCGCTCGGCAACCTCGGTGACCGGCTGTTCCGTTCGCCGGGCCCGTTGCAGGGGCACGTCGTCGACATGGTGTCGCTGCTCGCCCCGGACGGGCGGGTGTGGCCGGTGTTCAACGCCGCCGACTCGTCGATCGTGTGCGGCGGGATCCTGCTGGTGCTGCTCGCGCTCACCGGTCGTGAGCTGGACGGCAGCACCACCAAGAGCCGCAAGGCGGAGGAGAACGGTGCCTGACACCCGCAGCTTGCCCGTCCCCGACGGCCTGGACGGGATGCGCGTCGACGCCGGGCTCGCCCGGTTGCTGGGCCTGTCCCGCACCGTCGTCGCGGCGCTGGCCGAGGACGGCCGCGTCGAGGTGGACGGGCGCAGCGCCGGCAAGTCCGATCGCCTGACCGCAGGCACGTGGCTGGAGGTGGCGCTGCCCGATCCCGAACCGGCGGCGCCGATCGCCGGCTCCACGGAGCAGGTCGCCGGGCTCACCGTCCTGTACGCCGACGACGACATCGTGGTCGTCGACAAGCCGGTCGGGGTGGCCGCGCACCCCAGCCCGGGCTGGACGGGCCCCACCGTCACCGCAGGGTTGGCCGCGCTCGGGCACCGGCTCTCCACATCCGGTGCCGAGGAGCGGAAGGGCATCGTGCACCGCCTCGACGCCGGCACCACGGGCGTCATGGTCGTCGCCACCTCCGAGCACGCCTACACCGCGCTCAAGCGGGCGTTCAAGGAGCGCACGGTCGACAAGCGCTACCACGCTGTCGCGCAGGGCCACCCCGATCCGTCCAGCGGCACGATCGACGCCCCGATCGACCGGCATCCCCGCCACGACCACCGCTTCGCGGTCGTCGCCGGTGGCCGCGCCAGCGTCACCCACTACGACACGCTCGAGGCCTTCCCCGCCGCGTCGCTGCTGGACATCCACCTGGAGACCGGGCGGACCCACCAGATCCGCGTGCACCTCTCGGCCATGCGGCATCCGCTCGTCGGCGACCTCGTCTACGGGGCCGACCCCACGCTCGCCGCCCGGCTGAAGCTCACCCGGCAGTGGCTGCACGCCCGGAAGCTGAGCTTCGCCCACCCGGCCGACGGCCGCTGGGTGGAGTTCACCAGCGAGTACCCCGAGGACCTGGCCGCCGCGCTGGACCGGCTCCGGGTCTGACCGTGGCTCACGCACACGCTGGTGTGCCCACGCACACGTTCCACCATGTGCGTGAGCACGCTGAACGTGTGCGTGAGCGGTATCTCGGGGGCGCTGAGATGCGCCGCTGGCGGCTCGGCGTGGTCGTTGCCTGTGTCGTCGTGTTGCTGGGCACCGCCTGGTACGCGGGCTCCCAGGTGTCGCGATCCGGTCCGCCTGCCCCGCCGGCGGGGTCGGTGCGGCTCGGGCCGGACGCGGGGGAGGACGTCGCCGGCTACCTCGCGCGGATCCCGGCGGAGCTGCCCCCACCCGGGCCGACGGCGCTGGCGCTCGTGCAGTTCGGTGCCGGCCGCACCGCGGCGGACGCGGTGGCTGCCGCGGCCGGTGCCGAGCCGATCACCGCCGTGTTCCGGGTGCCGATCCCACGGGTCCAGACCGCGATCGCCTTCGAGGACCTCGAACCGCGGGTCCCGGCGGTCATCGCCGTCGAGTCGGCGCGGCAGCGCGCGGCCGTGGCGGTCCCCGGTGTGGGCCCCGAGCATGGACCGGCAGCGAGCGGTCGCCGCTGGCGGAACGGGCCGCGCTCGCCGACGGCCGCTGCGCGTGCGTGATCGCCCTGGTCGTGCGGGGCGACCGCACGGCGCTCGACACCGTGGCCGCCCGCCCCGGGGTACGGGCGGTGCAGGCGGCGCCGCCGGGCACCGTGCCCGTCGAGCTGGCGCTGTCGCCGCTGCTGCCGGAGCAGACGGACCGGGCCGATCCGCCGCCCGACGACGGCCCCGTGCCCACCTCGGCGGCGGGTCCGCCCGAGGAGGGGTCGGGGTAACCCCCCTGAGGGGATGGGGGGTTCACCTGATAGCTGCCGCCGCGTCCCGCTGGCACGGTTGACCGCATGACGAGCTGGGGGACGGAGCGGAGTTTTCCGCTGGTGGGCGGCACCATCACAGGTGCTCGCGGGGGAGCCGAGAGCGCGGCCGTGATGGGCTTCGTGGCCACCGCCGCGGTCGCCGGCGGAGCGCTGCACGTCGCCGGATCAGGCCCTGTCGATCCGTTGCGTACGGTGATCAGCGATTATGTGATGGTGCCCGGTGGATACGCGCTGCTCGCGTTGGCCGCCGTCGCGCTGGCGGCGGCGAGTCTCGCGCTGGCTGCTGGGCTGTTCCGGTCCGGGCTGCCCCGCCCGGGCCTGCCGGCGACGTTGCTGGTCATCGGAGCCGTGGCCCTGCTGGTGGCCGGAGCCGTGCCCACCAACCTCCCGGGCCAACCCGTCGACGTCGCCGCGATGATCCACCGGGCTGCTGGTGGTGCGACGTTCGTCTCACTGCCACTCGCCGGTTGGCTGATCGCCCGCCGGGCCGCCACCGGATCGGGTGAATGGCGGGCCCGAGCAGCGCTGCTGCGCTGGTCAGGCGTCGTTGCCGGGATCCTCACGGCCGGCTTCCTGGTCGCCCAGATCCCGATCGTTATCGGCGGTTCACCGTTATTTCCCTATGTCGGCGGCGCTGAGCGGCTTGTCTGTGCCACGGTGATGGTGGTGCTTGTGACGACTGCGCGGGTGATGTGGACGGCTACCGCTGGTGCCGTCGCACCGCGGGCTGCGCGCTCGTCCGGGCCGATCGGAGCCGTTGAACTGGGAGCCGTCGTGGGGGTCGAGCTGCCGATGGTCGG
Source organism: uncultured Actinomycetota bacterium (assembly GCA_963727745.1). Classification (GTDB taxonomy): domain Bacteria; phylum Actinomycetota; class Actinomycetes; order Mycobacteriales; family Pseudonocardiaceae; genus Pseudonocardia. Next base: position 406,092 of record CAVSHL010000004.1, on the reverse strand, counting down.
GCTGGGGCGGGTCGCATGAACAACGTCGCGCTCCTGCACCCCACGCTCGCCCACCCCGGCATCGCCATCGGGCTGGCGGCCGTGGCCGCGGTCTGCTTCGCGGGTGCCGCCGTGCTGCAGCACCGGGCCGTCAACGCCGAGCACACACCCGATGGTTCCCGCGACCCGGTCACCGGCGACGCACTGTCCCGATCCGGCCTGGCCGCTGCCGCCCGCACACCCGGCTGGCTGTTCGGGCTGGCGCTCGCCGTCGGCGGCACCACCCTGCACGCTTTGGCGCTGGTGCTCGCGCCCCTGTCGGTGGTGCAGCCCATCGGCGTGCTCGCCGTCCCGATCGCCGTCATGATCAGCGTGCGGCGCACCCGCCGCCGGCCCACCAACGGTGTGCTGGTGGGGGTGGTGCTCGCCATCACCGGGGTCGCGGTCTTCGTGCTCACCGCGGCCGGCACCGCCACCAGCACCCCCGCCGCCGACAGCGCGATGGCACTGGCCGGCATGATCGTCGCGCTGGTCGTCGCCGCCTTCGCGGCGCTGGGTCTGGCCCGGTCCGGGTGGGTGCGCTGCGTCGCCCTTTCCACGGGCGGCGCCGTCGCGTTCGGCCTGGTCTCGGCCCTCATGCGGGCGATCTCGCAGATGATCACCACGGGCACGTCCGCGATCTTCTCGCCGGCCGTGCTGACCGCGCTGGTCGGCCTGGTGGCCGCGCTGCTCGTCGGTGGCTGGCTGGTGCAGCAGGCGTTCGCCGCCGGCGCGCCGGAGGTCGTCGTCGCCTGCATGACGGTCGTCGACCCGATCGTCGCCGTCCTGCTCGGGGTGGTGCTCCTCGGTGAGGGCGCCTCCACCCCCGTCCTGACCTGGTTGCCGCTGCTCGTCGCGGCCGGGCTCGCCATCGTGGGAGTCGTCGCGCTGGCCAGCCACCACCCCGACGCGCTGGCCCGCCGGGAGGCCGCCGAGCTCGCTGGCGTCCGCGCCACCCGGCCGGCCACCGCTCGGCCGACCACCGCTCGGCCGACCACCGCGGCTGGGAACCGGCGCGAGCACGCGCTCCGCCGGTGATCCCACACACTCCGCGAGTTCCGTTCCCCCACGAGAGGACCGCTCCGTGAGCTCGATGCGCATCCTGATCGGCGCAGAGACCTACCCGCCCACCGTCAACGGCGCCGCCCGCTTCGCCGAGCGGCTCGCCGTCGGGCTGGCCGGCCGCGGCCACGAGGTGCACGTCGCCACGCCGTCGCCGGTCGGGAAACCGATCGTCGAGGTCCGCGACGGGGTGACGGTGCACGGCGTGAAGTCGGTGCGCTACGCCTTCCACCCGGACTTCCCGGTCACCATGCCGTGGCGGGCGCATGCCGGGCGCCCGGGAGCTCGTCACCCAGCTGAAGCCCGACGTCGTGCACACCCAGGCCCACATGGTCGTCGGCCGCGGCATCGTGAAGGCGGGGGTGCGGGCCGGCGTGCCGGTCGTCGCCACCAACCACTTCATGCCCGAGAACCTCGCCGCCCACGTGCCGCTGTCGAAGTACGTGATGCGCCCGGGCGCCAGGATCGCCTGGTGGGACCTCGGCCGGGTGTTCGGCAAGGCCGACGCCGTCACCGCACCCACCCCGCGCGCGGTGGAGCTGCTGGCCCGCCACGCGGGCCTGCCCGACGCCTTCCCGGTGTCCTGCGGCATCGACGCCGATCGCTACGCCGCTCCCGCGCCCCCGCACGACGTGCCGTCGGTGCTGTTCGTGGGCCGGATGGACCAGGAGAAGCGGGTCGACGACCTGCTCAGGGCGTTCGCCGCACTCCCGGGCGGGCTGCCGGCCCGCCTCGACGTCGTCGGCGACGGTGCCCGGCGCGCCGAGTGGACGGCGTTGGCGGCGAGCCTCGGCATCGCCGAGCGCGTCACGTTCCACGGGTTCGTGTCGGAGGAAGAGCTCTTGGCGGCCTACGCACGGGCCGACGTCTTCTGCATGCCGAGCATCGCCGAGCTGCAGAGCCTGGCGACGCTCGAGGCGATGGCGGCGAGCACCCCGGTGCTGCTGGCCGACGCGATGGCGCTGCCGCACCTGGTGCGGCCGGGCCGCAACGGCTGGCTCTTCCCGCCCGGCGACATCGCCGAGCTGACCCAGCGCCTGACCACGCTGCTCTCCGACGCGGACCTGCGCACCCGGATGGGCGGGGTGAGCCGGGAGATCGTCGCGGAGCACGCCCTGGGCGCCACCCTGGACCGGTTCGAAGGCCTGTACCGGCAGCTGATCAGCGGCGAGGAAGTGGAAGCCCGCGCGGCATAGCCACCCCGATGTTGCGTTGATCAAGGGCAAACGGTCGTTCCTGGATCGATCCCGAACGACCTTTTGCCCTTGATCAACGCCGCGCGTGCTGCGCTGCGAGCCCGGTGAGCAGCTCCAGCAGCGCGTCGGCGGAGCGTTCCCACGTGTAGTGCTCGGCCCGCTCCCGCGCGGCGGCGCTCGCGGCGTCCCACCGCGTCTCCAAGGGCCCGTACGGCCGCGGCGAAGCCCGCAGCGTCGTCGGCGGAGACGTAGGTGCCGGCCGCGCCGCCCACCTCCCGGAAGACCGGGATGTCGCTCACCACGAGCGGCGTCCCGACGGCCATGGCCTCGACCAGCGGGATCCCGAAGCCCTCGTCGCGGGACGCCGACACCAGCGCGGTGGCCCCGCGGAGCGCCTCGCGGTAGGTCTCGTCGGACGCGCCGTCGTGGAACACGAGGCGCCCCGCACCGGCGACCGCCACCAGCCGCGCGCGCTGCGCGTCGGTGACCCGGCTCATCAGGTGCAGCTCGTGGTCGGGCAGCAGCGTCGCGGCCCTGGCCAGCGTCTCGACGTTCTTGTACGGCATGAACGAACCCATGTAGACCAGCGCGTTCGTGCGCGGCAGCCGCGACGCGTCCGGCACCGGGTCGGCGGCGTTGGGCACCACCGTGACCGGGCGCCGGGTGAGCCGGTGCTCGGCGATCAGCGCCTTCGTCGTCTCCGACACCGCCACGACGGCGTCGGCGCGGTTGAGCAGCAGCCGCTGCGGCCACCACGCGCGGTGGTAGAGCCGCCACAGCAGCCGGATCGGCAGCGCGAACTCCGGCGGCGGCGTGGGGTGGCGGTAGTAGATGAGGTCGTGGACGGTCAGGGCCAACGGGTAGTCCCGCCCCCAGCTGCCCATCGTCTGCATCGGCGTGAACACCACGTCGGGGCGCATGCGGCGCACCTGCCGGGCCACCAGCAGCTCCCGTGCGCTCGTGGGCGCGCTCACCAGCTCGTACGGGCACGGCGGCAGCTGCGCGAGCTGGCGCTCGTCGCTGATCAGCATGGTCACCGGGTGCCGCTTCGCGAACGCCGTGACCAGCCCCGCGGTGTAGCGGCTGATCCCGTCGTGGCGCTCGATGCGGGTGTAGCGGCAGTCGAAGACGATCTTCACGCTACGACCTTCATGACAGGCCCGCCGCGATCGCGGCGGCCACCTCGGCGGGCTGCTCGTAGTGGGCGAGGTGCCCCGTGCCGGGCAGCAGCACCAGCCGGGCGTCCGGGAAGCGGGGCAGCAGCGCGCGCTGCGCCGCTGCGGGCGCCAGATCGTCGCGCTCGCCGGCGACCAGCAGCGTGGGCACCTTCACCTCGGGCGCGTACTGCGCGACGTCGTGGCCGACCGAGGCGGCGAAGGCCTCCAGCAGGCTCGCCCGGGTGGCGAACGTCGAGAAGTACCGGTCGTGCTCGCCGTGGATCCAGCGGCGCAGCGCGCGGTTGCCCGTCGTCATCAGCGCAAGGCCGGAGATCCGGCTGACCAGCCGGTTGCGCAGCATCAGATCGCCCACCGGCTCGGGCAGTGCCCCCGCGATCCGGTGGTAGGCGGCCGTGACCTGCCGGGTCAGTGCCCGCGGGCCCTGCCAGCGCACTGCTGGCGATCGGGTTCACCAGCACCAGCGAGGTGAACCCGGCAGCGTCGCCGGCGACCGTCGCCGTGGCGATGATCGACCCGAACGAGTGCCCGGCCAGCACCACGTCGCCCGGTGCGTGACCGGCGAGCTCCCGCGCCCACGCGGTGAAGCCGTCTAGATCGTGCGCGTCCTGCGGCAGCGGCGGCGTGGCGCCGAAGCCGGGCAGGTCGGGCACCAGCACCCGCAGGCCCGGATCGGCGTCGACCAGGTGGGCCACGATCGGTTCGAGGCCGTGGTGGTCACCGCGGAAGCCGTGCAGGAACAGCACCGTGGTGCGGGGCTGCGCGGCCCCGTAGCGCCACACCTTGGTGGCGGTGCCGCGCACGGTCACCGTGACGGAGTCGACAGGAGCGTGAGCGACGATCTCCCCGTACGGCGATGTGCGGTCGGCAGGCACCGGAACAGCCTAGATCGGGGCACGCGGCGACCGCCTGGACACCCTCTGTGGCCGGCTTCGGCGCACGGCTCCCGCGTGTCGGCGAAGCCACGCCCACCATCGGCGTGGCGGTTCCGGAGCGTCGGCGGGCGAGGAGCACGATGGGGTCTCCCCGGACAACTGGATCGCCTCGCGCTCGTTGGATGATCGACCCCAACGGACGCGGGAAATCGTCGGTGCCCCGGGGTAGAACTGTTGTTCGAAGCTCGACCTTTTGGGGGCGCCGCCCGTGACGGATTCCTTCGTCCACCTGCACGTGCACACCGAGTACTCCATGCTCGACGGCGCGGCCAAGGTCAACGCGCTGTTCGACGAGGTCGAGCGGCTCGAGATGCCCGCGGTGGCGATGACCGACCACGGCAACATGTACGGCTCGGCGGAGTTCTTCCGCCGCTCCCGCAAGTCGAGCGTCAAGCCGATCATCGGCATCGAGGCCTACCTCGCGCCGCTGTCGCGCCACCACAAGAAGCCGGTGTTCTGGGGGCAGGCGAACCAGCGCGGCTCCGACGAGTACGGCGAGGGCGGCGACGTCTCCGGCGCCGGTGCGTACACCCACATGACGATGGTGGCGCGCACCGCGCAGGGGCTGCGCAACCTGTTCCGGCTCTCCAGCCTGGCCTCCTACGAGGGCTACTACCGCAAGCCCCGCATGGACCGCGAGCTCGTCGCGCAGTTCTCCGAGGGCATCATCGCCACCACCGGCTGCCCGTCGGGGGAGGTGCAGACCCGGCTGCGGCTGGGCCAGCCCGAGGAGGCGCTGCAGGCGGCGGCCGACTACCGCGACATCTTCGGCGCCGACTACTTCTTCCTCGAGCTGATGGACCACGGCCTGTCCATCGAGCGCAGCGTGCGCGACGGGCTGCTGGAGATCTCGAAGAAGCTCGATCTCAAGCCGCTGGCCACCAACGACTCGCACTACGTCACCAAGGACCAGGCCACCGCGCACTCCGCGCTGCTGTGCGTCCAGGCCGGCAAGACCCTCGACGACCCCACCCGGTTCAAGTTCGACGGCGACGGCTACTACCTGCGCAGTTCCGCGGAGATGCGCGAGTACTGGGACACCGCGGTCCCCGGCGCGGCCAACTCGACCCTGCTCGTCGCGGAGATGGTGGAGCCGTACGACGAGGTGTTCGCCGAGGTCGACCGGATGCCGCGGTTCCCGCTGGCGCCGGGCCAGACCGAGAACGACCTGCTGCGCTCCGAGGTCGAGAAGTACACCCCGTCGCGGTTCCCGAACGGGCTCACCCAGGAGTACAAGGACCGCATCGAGCGCGAGCTCGGCGTCATCGCGAACATGGGGTTCCCGGGCTACTTCCTCGTCGTCGGCGACCTGGTGCGCTGGGCCAAGGCCCAGAAGATCGCCGTCGGCCCCGGCCGTGGATCGGCCACCGGCTCGCTGCTGGCCTACATCCTGCAGATCACCGATCTCGACCCCATCGAGCACAGCCTGCTGTTCGAGCGGTTCCTCAACCCCGAGCGCGTCAGCCCGCCCGACATCGACCTCGACTTCGACGAGCGTCGGCGCGGCGAGGTCATGCGCTACACGGTCGACAAGTGGGGCGAGGAGAACGTCGCCCAGGTCATCACCTTCGGCACGATCAAGACGAAGGCCGCCATCAAGGACGCCGCGCGTGTCATCCACGGGCAGCCGGGCTTCGCGATCGCCGACCGGATCTCCAAGGCGCTGCCGCCGCCGATCGCGGCGAAGGACATCCCGCTGTACGGGATCTTCGACCCGTCGCACGAGCGCTACGCCGAGGCCTCCGAGGTCCGTGCACTCACCGAGACCGACCCCGAGGTCGGCAAGATCATGGAGACCGCGCGCGGGCTGGAGGGCCTGGTCCGCAACGCCGGCGTCCACGCCTGCGCGGTGATCCTCTCCTCGCAGCCCCTGCTCGACGTGATCCCGCTGTGGAAGCGCGACGACGGCTCGGTCATCACCGGCTGGGACTACCCGTCGTGCGAGGACATCGGGCTCCTCAAGATGGATTTCCTGGGCCTGCGCACCCTCACCGTCGTCGACGACGCGGTGAAGGCGGTCGCGGCCAACCACGGCGTCGAGATCGACACGGCCACTCTCGCGCTCGACGACAAGGCCACCTACGAGCTGCTCTCCCGGGGCGACACGCTGGGCGTGTTCCAGCTCGACGGCGGCGGCATGCGCACCCTGCTGAAGGCGATGGCGCCCAGCCACTTCGGCGACATCGCGGCTGCGCTGGCGCTGTACCGCCCGGGCCCGATGGCCGCCAACGCGCACATGGACTACGCCGAGCGCTCGAACGGTCGGCAGAAGCTCATCCCGATCCATTCCGAGCTCGAAGCCGCGCTCGAGCCCATCCTCGGCGAGACCTACCACCTGCTCGTGTACCAGGAGCAGGTCATGGCCATCGCGCAGCAGCTGGCGGGCTACTCGCTCGGCCAGGCCGACCTGCTGCGCCGCGCGATGGGCAAGAAGAAGAAGGAGATCATCGAGAAGGAGTACGAGGGCTTCAAGGCCGGCATGCTCGGCAAGGGCTTCTCGATGGAGTCCTGCCAGACGCTGTGGGACGTGATGCTGCCCTTCTCCGGGTACGCGTTCAACAAGTCCCACACCGCCGGCTACGGGCTCGTCTCCTACTGGACGGCCTACCTCAAGGCGAACTACCCGACCGAGTTCATGGCCGCGCAGCTCACCTCGATCGGCGACAACAAGGACAAGTCGGCCGTCTACCTGTCGGAGTGCCGGCGGATGGGCATCAAGGTGCTCCCGCCCGACGTCAACGACTCCGACCTGTTCTTCACCGCTGTGGGGTCCGACATCCGCTTCGGCCTGGGCGCCGTGCGCAACGTCGGTGCCAACGTCGTGGAGTCCATCGTCGCGACCCGGCGCAACAAGGGCCGGTTCACCTCGTTCACCGATTTCCTGGAGAAGGTCGAGCTCGTCTGCTGCAACAAGCGCACGATCGAGTCGCTGATCAAGGCAGGGGCGTTCGACTCGTTCGGGCAGCCGCGCCGCTCGCTCCTGATGATCCACGAGGACGCGGTCGACGCGGTCACGGGACTCAAGCGCAAGGAGGCCGAGGGGCAGTACGACCTCTTCGGCGGCGTCGACGACGAGCCCGCATCGCCCGAGCACTCCCCGCTGGCCAGTTTCAAGATCGGCGACGAGGAGTGGCCGCAGAAGCAGAAGCTCGCGTTCGAGCGCGAGATGCTGGGCCTCTACGTCTCCGCGCACCCGCTCGACGGCGCCGAGCGCATCCTGCGCAAGCACGCCCCCAAGCCCATCGCCGCGATGATCGACGACGCGCCGAAGGAGGGCGAGATCGTCATCGCCGGCATGATCTCCTCGGTCGACCGGCGGGTGAACAAGAAGGGCGAGCCCTGGGCGATCGTCACCATCGAGGACCTGGACGCCTCGATGGAGGTGCTGTTCTTCCCCAAGTCGTACTCGGTGATGTACGAGGAGCTGGTCCCCGACTCGGCGGTCGCCGTGAAGGGCCGGGTCAACTGGCGTGAGGAGCGGATGTCGGTGTTCGCCTCCGGCGTGATCACCCTCGACATCTCCGCGGCGCAGGCCAGCCCCGGCGCCGATCCGCCCCTGGTGCTCAAGGCCGATGCGGTGCGCCTGGACGAGGCGGTCGTGGCGGAGCTGAAGTCGGCGCTCACCGCGCACCGCGGCGAGACCCCATTGCACCTGGTGCTGGTCTACAAGAACCGCGAGACCGCACTGGCCGTCGACGAGAAGTTCTCGGTCACCGTGTCGTCCGCGCTGTTGGGGGAGCTGAAGAGCATCCCGGGGATCGCGGTCGCCGCCGGCTGATCATCGTCCGCTCATCGAGTAGTGGATTACGCGTGTCACCCCGCTTCGAGGTGCCGAGACTCGGCAGTCCGGTACCTCGGAACAAAGGGAGTGCGCGATGGCCGAGTCACGATCGAAACGGGAGATCTTCGAGAACCTGCGGGCAAGGATCGAGTCCGATCCCGAGTTCGCCCGCGGCCTGCAGGACAACCTCGATGCGGCACTCGAGCGCGCCGGGCTGACCGAGGACGTGCGGGCGCTGCGCGGTGGCCGCGTCGCCGCGGACGATGAGTTCGCCTGCACCACCACCTGCGGTCTCGGCTCGCTCACCTGCGCCTGGACCTGCTTCTTCACCACCCCGCCCGCCGAAGAGCAGTGACAGATGTCCGTCACGGTTGCCGTCGGCCGGCCGGCTCCGGGTGACCTCGTCCGCGCGGCCTGCATGGCCGGGTGGACGGTCGTCCACAGCCAGCAGGGCTGGACCCATGCCGTGCCGGACGGTGCGATGCTGCCGGACCGTGGGTGGAAACTCCACGTCACGGCAACAGTGGCCGGCGCGGTTGCGACGCTCGCGCGCTGCCTTCCCGTGCTGACGCAGCACCGGGTCGAGTTCAAGGTCGCCGACACCGCGCTGCTGTCCCGGCTCAACGACGGCACCGAGGGACTGGGGCAGATCGGCAAGTTCCTGACCGTGTACGCCGGCGCTGCCGACCGGGCCCGCCTCCTCGCTGCTGATCTCGACGCCGCGACGGACGGCTGCCGTGGCCCGCTTCCGCCGTCCGACCGGCCGTGGCGTCCGGCCGGGGTGGTGTCGTTCCGGTTCGGCGGCTTCCGCAGCGGGTTCGCACAGTCGGCTGTCGGGCGGGTGGAGCCGGTCGTGATGGGTGTGGACGGCGAGCTCCGGCCGGATCCACGGGAGCCGGAGTACCTTCCCCCGCCCGACGAACCGGATCTCCTGCCACCGGCGACGGAGGCGCTGGTGGGCGGGCGCTTCCTGCCGCTGGGACGGCTCGCGCGGTCGGCTCGCGGCACCGTGCACGAGGCGATCGACCTGTGTGACGCGCGGGCGTGCGTGATCAAGCACGGACCCCGGGACCGGCTCCGCGACTGCGACGGTCGCGACGCCACCGATCGGCTCGCGCAGGAGTGGGCAGTCCTCGCCGACCTCGCGACCGATCCACGATTTCCCACCCCGATCGCGCTGGTCGACGACCTGTCGGGCCGCTGGCTCGTCGAGGAGCGGATGGAGGGCGAGCGTCTCGATGCGGTGCTCGTGCACCAGGCCGTGCGCGGGGAGCGGTCGGATCCGGCGACGGTCGCGCGTTGGGCCGGTCAGCTGCTGGCGATGCTGCGCGACCTGGAGGATCGCGGCTGGATCTACGGCGATCTGACGACGGGCAACCTGCTCGTCGGACCGGGCGGCGACCTGCGGCTGGTGGACTTCGAGGTCGTCGCCCGCGCGGAAGAGCCCGTCGCCCTCCTCCGCGGCACCGCCGGGTACCTCGCCCCCTGCGGGGGTCGATGCGCGGCACACGCCGATTCCCGTATCCATGCGGTCGGCGCGGTGCTCTACGCGATGCTGACCGGCGCCGAACCGTCGCGGGCACCGCAGGGTCCGCTCCTGCGACGTCCCGTCGAGGCACTCGCCGAGGTTCCGGACGCACTGGTGGCGCTCGTCGAGCGGTGCCTGACCTGTAGGGCGGACGGGTCGGCGGCGACCCTGCCCGGGCTCGTCGCGCTGCTGGCCGCCGCAACCGGTACCGCCCGGCGACCGGCCCGCCGCGACCGGCTCTCTGCGCAGCGTCTCGCGGACATCGCGCACCGCATCGGAGATGCGGTGTGCGCGCTGGCCCAGCCTGCGGGAGAAGGCCTGACCTGGCCGAGTCCCGACGACCCGACCGGCACCTGCGCCCTGCGGGACGTCAATTCCGGCGACGCCGGGGTGGTGCTGGCGCTGGCCGAGCTGGTCCGCGCCCACGGCGACCCCCTGCACCGCGAGGCGCTTCGGCGCGGCGCGCTCGGCATCCTGCGACCTGCCACCCTGCTCGGGCCGTCCCTGCCCGGGCTGTTCGTCGGCGAGGCCGGGATCGGGTGCGCCCTCTTGCGGGCGGGCCAGGTGCTGGGCGACCGGTCGCTGGTGGCTGCTGCCCTCGCCCGGGCCGACGCCGTCATGGTCATGCCACACACCTCGCCCGACCTGTTCAACGGATCGGCCGGCCGGCTCCGGTTCCACCTCGCACTGTGGGACGCCACCGGGGACACCGACCAGCTCGAAGCGGCCGCCGACGTCGCTGCCGCGCTCGCCATCGCCGCCGATCGTGGGTCATGGACCATCCCGTCCGGGTTCGGGACGATGAGCGGGATCGCCCACATCGGGTACGCGCACGGCGCCGCGGGCATCGCCGACGCGCTGCTCGACGCCCGCGACGTCACAGCGCACCGCGGCACCGCCGGCGCTGCCGTCGACTCGGCAGTGGCGGGCGCGGTGGCCTGGTTGCGCGAACTGGCTGTGCCGGTGGCACCGCACGGCGCGATCGGCTGGGCGCGCACCCCTGAGGAGCCGGTCGCCACCGCTCCGATGTGGTGCCACGGCGCGGCCGGGATCGCCGGCTTCCTCGCCCGCGCCGCAGCGAGCGGCGACGTCGACCCGGGCGTCGGAGCCCTCGCCGACCGCGCTGCGGCCGGGATCGTCGCCGGCTCGTCGTGGTCGGGTCCGTGGCTCTGCCACGGTTTGGCCGGCAACCTCGGCTGCCTGCTCGACGTGGCTGCCGCCACCGGCAATCCGGATGCGCTTGCTGGTGCGCACACGCTCGCCGTCCTGCTCACCGGATGGCTCGATGAGCTGCCCGGCGGGCTGGGTTGCGCAGGAGACCCGCCGGGGAGCATGCACGCCGGCTTGATGACCGGGTTCGGGGGCCTCGTCCTGCCGCTGCTGCGGTTGGCCGAGCCCGAACCTGGGCCGGCGCCGCTGTCCCGCGCATGGTTCGCCTCGATCAGCGAAGGGGATCCTCGATGAAGCTCGTCGTGATCGCCCCACCGATGATGGACGATGTCGACGGCACGATGCGGTCCATCTCGATGGATGCGGAGGGGGAGTGCCCGCCGTACGGGCATCTACGTGCTCGCCGCCGCGGTCCGCGCTGCTCGTCGTCGTGGGGCTGTGCATCGGCACGAACCTGGTGACGGTGGAGATCGCCGACCCAGTGATCTACCGGGGAGAGCAGGTGCGGGCCAGGGCCAGGACCTGCTGCCCGCCGAACCCGCCGACGGCTGAGGTGCGCTCAGGAAGACGTGATCATCCGTTGCCACTGCTGCTGTGCCGCGCGCTCCCAGCGCTGGTGCAACCGGTCGAACAGCTCCGCGGCCCGTGCGCCGGCCCACTCGGCGGGCAGCAGCTCGGCGGGCAGCTTCGGGTCGAGGAACGGGAAGCGGCGCCAGGCGTGCACGAGGTGGATCTGGTGGGTCAGGGTGTCGGCCGCCCCGCTCGGTTCGGCGTCGTCGAACTCATCGAGGAAGGCCAGGTAGGCGGCCTCCACCTCGCTCAGGTTCCACGCCTGCTCCACCAGCTCCTGGGGCTTGCCGAGCTCGCCGAACGCACCGATGAACGAGCTGGTGACCGCGCCGAGCTCGAGATCGGCCACCACCTCCGCCACCTCGGCCTGCTTGGCCGGATCGGGACTGAGCCACACCCCGGGCGCGGGTGAGCCGAGCCCGGCCCACGCCAGGCGCGTGCGCAACCGGTGGCGCAGCTGCCGCCGCGCCTCCGGCACGCTGACCAGCAGCACCAGCCACCGCCCGTCCCACGGGCGGCGCGCGGCGCTGAACCCGTAGATGCGCGAGGCGCCGTCGGAGAGCAGCCGCGTGCCCTGCTCGGAGAGCGACCAGCGGACCCGCCGGCCGGAGCGGTCGGACTCCAGCAGCCCCTCCGCGGCCGTGCGGGCCAGCGCCTGGCGGGCCGACTTGGACTCCACGCCCAGGCCGCCGAGCACGTCGAGCAGCACCTGGGTCCACACCGGCTCGTCGCGCGGCAGGACGAACTCGCCGAGCACGGTGAGCAGGAGCGACCGCGCGCTGGTGGCGCCCAGACCGCGCCGGCGCGACAGCGCCGGATGCGCGTTCGCGACCTCGGCTGCGGACATGGAGGCGAGCCTAACCGGGCGCAGGGCCGCGCCGGCGGCTGGACGCGCCGGTCGGGCGAGGATGGCGATGTCACCCACCCGCTACCTGCCGACCCTTGCGCCCGACACATCCGTGACGGGCCTCCCACTCGATCGTGTGGACCTCGGACAAGATCGGATTCGGGCGGAACGGCCGAACGCCGCTCGTCCGTTCGGCGTTGTGTGACCCTGACGACCGACCCGCCCACCGTCTCGGACGAGACGAACATCCGCGAGCCGCGCCGCCGCTTCACCTGGACCACCCTTCGCGCCGATCTGAGCGCGTCCGTGGTCGTCTTCCTCGTCGCCGTGCCGCTGTCGCTCGGCATCGCGTTGGCCTCCGGTGCCCCGATCATGGCCGGCCTGATCGCAGCCGTCGTCGGAGGTGTGGTCGCCGGCCTGGTCGGTGGCTCGCCGCTGCAGGTCAGCGGCCCGGCCGCCGGTCTGGCGGTGGTGGTCGCCGAGCTCGTCGGCCGCTTCGGCTGGGGCGTGACCTGCGCGATCACGGTCGGCGCCGGCCTGCTGCAGGTCCTGTTCGGCGCCACCCGGCTGGGGCGGTTCGCCCAGGCCGTGCCGCCCGCGGTCGTGCACGGGATGCTCGCCGGGATCGGCATCACGATCGCGGTGGCCCAGTTGCACGTCGTGCTCGGCGGCACCGCGCAGGCCGGCGTGCTGGCGAACGTGGTGGAGCTGCCGGCGCAGCTGGCCGCGCACGTCACCGGGGCAGCCGCGATCGGGTTGCTCACGATCGCGATCGTCGTTGCGTGGCCGATGCTCGGGCTGCCGCGCGCGATCCCGGCCGCGCTCGTCGCGGTGGTGACGGCGACGCTGCTGGCCGGGTTCTTCCCCGACGTCGCCCGCGTCGACCTGCCGGGTGGACTGCTGGAGGCGATCGCGCTGCCCGTCCTGCCCGACGGCGACTGGGCCGCGATCTCCGGCGCCGTGCTCACCGTGGCGCTGATCGCGAGCATCGAGAGCCTGCTGTCGGCCGTCGCGGTCGACCGGATGCAGACGCGCGTGCGCACCGCCGTCGACCGCGAGCTGATCGGGCAGGGCGCCGCCAACACCGTTTCGGGCCTGCTCGGCGGGCTTCCCGTCACCGGGGTGATCGTGCGCAGCTCGGCCAACGTGGCCGCCGGTGCCCGCACCCGCGCCGCCACGGTGCTGCACGGCGTGTGGGTCGCGGTGTTCGCGATCCTGCTCGTCGCGATGATCGAGCTGATCCCCCTCGCGGCGCTCGCCGGGCTGCTCGTCGTGGTCGGGGCGAAGCTCGTCCGACCGCACGACGTGCGCACCGCACGCGAGCACGGCGAGCTCGCCGTCTACCTGGTGACGATCGCGGGTGTCCTGCTGGTCAACCTCCTGGCCGGCGTGGGGATGGGCCTCGCCGTCGCCGGCCTGCTGATGCTGCACCGCGCCGTCCGCTCCCGCGTGCACCTGGAGGTTCCCGACGACGGGCCACGGCGTGTCGCGATCGGCGGCACCCTGTCGTTCCTGTCGGTGCCATTGCTGGCCAGGGTGCTCGCGCAGGTGCCGGCGGGCGCGCCCGTGCACGTCGATCTCGTCGTCGACTACCTCGATCACGCCGCCTTCGACCACCTGGACGCGTGGGTGCGCCGGCACCGCGCGACCGGCGCCTGGGTGCGGGTCACCGAACCCGGCGAGGTCGATGCAGACGCGGCACCTGGCCGCTTCGCCACCTGGAGCCAGTGGGGCGGGGAAGGGGAGCCGGGGACCGCGCCCGTCCTCGCCGGGGTGGCGACGTTCCACCGCGACGACGCCGAGCGGCTGCGGCCGCGACTGCAGGAGCTCGCCGGCGGCCAGCAGCCGTCCGGTCTGCTGCTGGGCTGCTCGGACTCCCGGGTCGTGCCCAGCGTGATCACGGGCAGCGGCCCCGGTGACCTGTTCACCGTGCAGAACGTCGGCAACCTCGTCGCCGGCACCGGCGCCATGGCTGCCGTCGAGTACGCCGTCGAGGTGCTGGACGTGCCGCTGGTCGCCGTGTGCGGGCACTCCGGGTGCGGCGCGATGTCGGCGGTGCTCTCCGGTGCGGCGCCGACCGGCGCGCTCGGTCGGTGGCTCGATCCCGCGCAGCGCAGCCTGGCCGCGTTGCGCGGTGGGCACCCGGTGGCGCGCGCCGCGCTGCGGGCCGGTCGTTCCGAGTGGGACGCGCTGTCGATGGTCAACGTGGCCCTCCAGCTGGAGGAGCTGCGGGAGCTGGGCGTGCGCACCGAGCTGATGGGCCTGTGGTTCGACATCTCCGACGCGGCGGTGCTGGTGCTGTCGCGCGGCGAATTCCGGTCGATCGGATGAGCAGAGCGGCCCTACCGTTCCTGGCTATGACTGCAGGCGTGCTGACCTGGCGTTGTCTCACCGTCGACGACGTCCCGGCGTGGGCACGGCTGCTCGCGGCGGCCGAGGAGGTCGACGACACCGGGGAGATGTTCTCCGAGGACGACCTGCGTGACGACCTGGCCGACCCGTCGCTCGACCTGGCCGCCGACTCCGTCGCCGTCCTGGAGGGATCGGAGCTCGTCGCGTACCAGATCACGATGCGCCCCGGCGAGACCGCGGGCGTCGGGTACGCGATGGGCAGCCACGGCGTGGTGCATCCGCGGTGGCGGCGCCGCGGGATCGGCTCGGCGCTCGTACGACGTGGCCTGGAGCGCGCCGCCGAGGCCGAGGCGACCTTGATGGTGCGGGCGCCGGAGAACGACGCCGGCGCCGCCGCGATCTGCGCCGCAGCCGGCATGCACGCCGTGCGGTGGTGGGCCGACCTGCGCCGCGACCTCGGCACGCCCGTCATGCCCGTCGGGTTGCCGGAGGGGATCGAGCTCGTCTCGCTCGGACCGGACTACGACCACGATCGCTGGGACGAGCCGCTGCGGGCGGCGCACAACGTGGCGTTCGCGCAGCACTGGGGTTCCGCCCAGGTCGAGGCGGCGTCGTGGCGGGCGCTGCGCACCGGAGTCTCGGCCTTCCGCGCCGAGTACTCGGCGGTAGCGATGGATGGCGGCGCGATCGCGGCCTACCTGCTCGGCTACGAGTACCCGGCACCCGACGGAGGCAGGGAGCTGTACGTCGCGACGGTCGGCACGCTGCCGCAGTGGCGCGGTCGCGGCCTCGCCGGTGCGCTGCTCACCCACGTGCTGCAGGCGGCGCAGGACGACGGGTTCGCCACCTCGGTGCTCACCGTCGACAGCCAGAACGCCACCGGCGCGCTCGGCGTGTACGAACGGGTGGGCTACGTGCCGCACCGGCGGGCGGTCACCTGGACCAGGTGACCCCGGTGGGAGCATGGCGCGCATGCCGGGCTTCCTGGAGTCGATCGTCCCGTTCGTCACCCGCGCCGTCCGGGCCTTCGGAGGTGCGCCCGCCCGAGCCGAGACGCGCAGCGCGCCCACCGGTGAGCGCGCCCGTCGGATCGCCTACTCGCCGGACCTCGACGGCGCTGCTGATCCCGGCGAGGTCGTGTGGGCGTGGGTGCCGTTCGAGGAGGGCGACGGGCGCGGCAAGGACCGGCCGCTGCTGGTGGTCGGCAAGGACGGCGGCGGGCTGCTCGGGCTGATGCTGTCGAGCCAGCACGACCGGGCCGACGACCGCGACTGGGTGTCGGTCGGTTCGGGGGCGTGGGACCGGGAGGGGCGCGAGTCGTTCGTGCGCCTCGACCGGGTGCTGGAGGTGGCCGAGCACGGCATCCGGCGGGAGGGCGCGGTGCTGCCGCGCGAGCGGTTCGACAGGGTGGCGGGTCTGCTGCGGGAGCGCTACGGCTGGAGCTAGTTGTGCCCGTTCTCCACGCAGTAGGTGGTCATCGGGGCCGGTATCGCGCGTAGTTGCGCGAGCAGGCCGGTCTCGCGGGCGAGCAGGATGCGCACCATGCGCAGCCGTTCGAGGACGGAGACCTGCTCGAGCAGCGACTGCTTGTCGGTCATCGGCATCAGGCAGTCGGCGGCCAGCACGTGGGGGAGGATCGCCGGCTCGACGTCGGCCGTCGGCTCGACCCAGTCGCCCGATTTCCACGCGGTGGCGCAGTAGCGGCGGTGCGCGGCCCGCGCCGAGGCCACGAGCATGCGCGTGAGGTCGGCCGCCTGCGGCGCGGGATCCGGCTGGGCGTCGGGCAGGAACTCCACCGTCCCCATCAGGTACGGCTTGGCCGCGGTGTCGATCTCCAGCAGCCGGAAGCGCCGGGAGCCGCGGGTGACGATGTCGTAGCGGCCGTCCGGGAGCCGCCGCACCTCGCGGAGCTCCGCGGTGCAGCCGACGTGGTGCAGCGCGGCCATGCCCGCGTCGTCGGGGGTGAAGCCGTCGCGCACGGCGACGACGCCGAACTCCTTGCCGGGCACCGCGCCGGTGACCAGATCGACCGTCAGCTGGCGGTAGCGCGGTTCGAAGATGTGCAGCGGCAGCGGAGCCCCCGGCAGCAGCACCGTCCCGAGCGGGAAGAGGGGAACGATCGCGGCCACCGCCTTACGGTACGGCGGTGCGGGAACTCTCGCCCGGGGGCCGAAGTACCGCGAACGCATCGGTGACGCGCAGCGCCCGCTCGGCGAACCGGAAGAGTGCGGCGGGCCGGCCGCCGGCGGGGCCGGGCGGGGCCATCTCGCCGGTCGGTTCGAGCACGGCCCGGCGGGTGAGCACCCGTTGCAGGTTGGTCGCCGACACCGGGTGCCCGAGCGCGGCGACGTACAGGTCGCGCAGTGCGGAGATCGTGAACGTCCGCGGCGCCAGCGCGAAGCCGAGGTTGGTGTAGGAGAGCTTCGCGCGCAGCCGTTCGCCGGCGGCTTCGACGATCGCGGCGTGGTCGAACGCGGTGGGCGGCAGGTCGGCGAGCGCGTGCCATGCGGTGTCGGGCGGGACGGCCGGGTCGGTGTCGGTCGGGACGAGCCCGAGGAACGCCGTGGCGACGATCCGCCGCGGCCCGGGAACCCGGTCGGGCCGGGAGAACACCCCGATCTGCTCGACGTGGGTGATCTCCCGGACGTCGACCTTCTCGGCGAGCTGGCGGACCACTGACTCCTCGACGTCCTCCGTGGGCCCGAGGCGCCCGCCCGGCACGGCCCAGCGGCCGGCGTCGGGTGGCATGGCGCGCTGCCACAGGAGGGTGGAGAGGGCGCCGTCGCGGACGGCCAGCACGGCGGCCAGCACCTCGTGCTCGGCCGCGTGCTCAGTCACGCGGTGATCCTATTCGGGCGACGGGTGTGAACTCCGGGTTGCCGGCGGATGAGGTCCCGGTCACGTGGAGGGTGTGCGCCGGGGGAGCCGCTGCTAGCATCTCAATCAGTTTACGACTCATAGTCGAAAACAGGAGGACGGGATGACGGTCACGGAAATGGCGCCGGGTTCGGTCTCGGCGTGGGCGGCTGAAGTGCGGGAACTCGCCCGCAAGCGCGACGCCGTGCTGCTGGCGCACAATTACCAGCTGCCCGAGATCCAGGACGTCGCCCACCACACCGGCGACTCGCTGGCGCTGTCGCGCATCGCTGCGGAGTCGCAGGCCTCGACGATCGTGTTCTGCGGCGTGCACTTCATGGCCGAGACCGCCAAGATCCTCGCGCCGGACAAGACCGTCCTGATCCCGGACGCGGCCGCGGGCTGCTCGCTGGCCGACTCGATCACGGTCGACCAGCTGCGGGAGTGGAAGGCCGAACACCCCGGCGCCGTCGTCGTCTCGTACGTGAACACGACGGCGGCGGTGAAGGCGGAGACCGACATCTGCTGCACCTCGTCCAACGCCGTCGAGGTGGTGGCGTCGATCCCCACCGACCGCGAGGTGCTGTTCCTGCCCGACCAGTTCCTGGGCGCGCACGTGCGGCGCACGCTGGAGCGGGAGAACATGCACGTCTGGGCGGGGGAGTGCCACGTGCACGCCGGCATCAACGGCGCGACGCTCACCCGGCAGGCGCAGGACCACCCCGACGCCGAGCTGTTCGTCCACCCCGAGTGCGGTTGCGCCACCTCGGCGCTCTACCTCGCCGGCACCGGCGCGGTCCCCGCGGACCGGGTGAAGATCCTCTCCACCGGCGGCATGCTCGACGCCGCCCGCACCAGCCGCGCCAAGGAGGTGCTGGTGGCCACCGAGGTGGGCATGCTGCACCAGCTGCGCCGGGCCGCGCCGGAGATCGACTTCCGGGCCGTCAACGACCGGGCGTCCTGCAAGTACATGAAGATGATCACGCCGGAGAAGCTGCTGCGGGCGTTGCGCGAGGGTCGCGACGAGGTGCACGTCGATCCCGAGCTGGCCGCCCGCGGCCGGGCCGCCGTCCAACGGATGATCGAGATCGGGCAGCCCGGGGGTGCGGAATGACGTGGCAAGCGGACGCCGACCTGGTCGTCGTGGGATCCGGCGTCGCCGGGCTCACCGCCGCGCTGGACGCGGCCGAGCTGGGCCTGCGCGTGGTCGTCGTGACCAAGGACGCCGCCGACTCCGGCTCCACCCGCTGGGCGCAGGGCGGTGTCGCCGTCGTGCTGGGCGACGTGCCGGGCGACTCGATCGACGCGCACGTCAGCGACACCCTGACCGCCGGCGCCGGGCTCTGCGATCCCGACGCCGTCGCGTCCATCCTCGCCGACGGGCCCGCTGCCGTTGCGGCGCTGCGGGCGCGCGGCGCGCGGTTCGACTCCGACGCGACCGGCCGGCCGGACCGCGCCCGCGAGGGCGGCCACACCGCGTTCCGGGTGATCCACGCCGGTGGTGACGCCACGGGCGCCGAGATCGAGCGCGCGCTGGTCGCGGCCGCCGGTGCGCTACCGCTCCTGACCGGGCACGTCGCCGTCGACGCCCTGCGCGACGAGCGCGGCGCCGTCGTCGGGCTCGCGCTGCTGGACGACCGCGGGCGACCCGGCACGCTGCGGGCACCGGCCGTGCTGCTCGCCAGCGGTGGGTACGGGCAGCTCTACTCGTCCACCACGAACCCGGAGACATCCACCGGCGACGGCATCGCGCTGGCCCTGCGCGCCGGCGCGACGGCGGCCGACCTGGAGTTCGTCCAGTTCCACCCGACCGTGCTGTTCGACGGGCCGGCCACCGGGCGGCGCCCGCTGGTCACCGAGGCCGTCCGCGGCGAGGGCGCGGTGCTGCTGGACCGGGCCGGACGGCGGTTCATGACCGGCGTGCACCCACTCGCCGACCTCGCCCCGCGCGACGTCGTCGCCGGGGCGATCACCCGCCGGATGGCAGAGACCGGCGCCGACTGCGTGTACCTCGACGCCCGCGCCCTCGACGGGTTCGCCGCGCGGTTCCCGACCGTGTACGCAGCCTGCCGCGCCGCGGGCATCGATCCGGTGCGCGAGCCCATCCCCGTCACACCGGCGGCGCACTACGCGTGCGGCGGGGTCGTCACCGACCTGGCCGGACGCACAGCGGTGCCCGGGCTCTACGCGGCCGGCGAGGTGGCCCGCACGGGCCTGCACGGCGCCAACCGGCTCGCGTCCAACAGCCTGCTCGAAGGGTTGGTCATGGGCTCCCGCGTCGCGCACACGGTCGCTGTCGAACGGGCGATGCTGCCCGCGCCCGCCCCCGTCGTCGCGCCGGCGCCCGCGGCCCGGATCGCGCCGCGCACCGTCGTCCAGCAGGCGATGACCCGAGCCGCCGGGATCGGCCGCGACGCCGCGGGCCTCGCCGCCGCCTCCGACGCGGTGGAAGCGGCCACCGTCCTCGGGGTACCGGTGGACCGGGCCGGGGTGGAGGACGCGGCGCTCACCCTGCTCGCGCAGGCCGTCCTCGCCGCCGCCGGCACCCGCACCGAGAGCCGTGGCAGCCACCTGCGCACCGACTTCCCCGACCGCGACGACTTCTGGCAGGCGCAGAGCATCGAGATCGCGCTGGACGCGACCGGTCAGCCGACGTTGGCGCAGATGGCGCGGGCGGTGGACGCGGCATGAGTGGCCTGAAGTGGTGTCAGCAAAGCCACTTTCAGGACCGAATCCGTCATGAAAGTGGCTTTGCTGACGTTCCCGTGGACCATCGAGGAGGCCTGACATGACCGCCGGACTGCACACCGGGCTCGATCTCGACGATCTCGCGCGCGTCGTCGCCGTCGCGCTGGAGGAGGACCTGCGCTACGGGCCCGACGCCACGACGGCCGCGACGGTGCCGGCCGATCTCGTCGCGACGGGCGCGTTCGCCGCACGGACGGGCGGGGTGCTGGCCGGGGTGCCGGCGGCGCGGGCCGTGCTCGACGTGGTCGTGGGCGACTACGAGGTGCTCGCCCAGCGCTCCGACGGTGATCGACTCGCCGCCGGCGACCCCGCGCTGGTGGTCCGCGCGCCGGTGGGCGGCCTGCTCACCGCCGAGCGGACGGCGTTGAACCTGCTCTGCCACCTGTCCGGGGTGGCGACGGCGACCGCCGCGTGGGTGGATGCGGTCGCGGGCACGGGCGCGCAGATCCGCGACACCCGCAAGACGCTGCCCGGTCTGCGGCTGCTGGAGAAGTACGCGGTGCGCTGCGGCGGCGGGGTGAACCACCGCATGGGGCTGGGCGACGCGGTGCTGATCAAGGACAACCACGTGGCGGCGGCGGGCTCGGTGTCGGCGGCACTGGCCGCCACCCGGGCGCACGCGCCGGACCTGCCGTGCGAGGTGGAGGTGGACTCCCTGGCCCAGCTCGACGAGGTGCTCGCCCTCGACGCCGAGCTGGTGCTGCTGGACAACTTCTCCGTCGCCGACACCGCCGAGGCGGTGCGCCGGCGGGGGAGCCTGCCGACGCGGCTGGAGTCGTCCGGCGGCCTCACCCTCGCCGTCGCCCGCGCCTACGCGGAGACGGGGGTGGACTTCCTGTCCGTCGGCGGGCTCACCCACTCCGTCGAGGCGCTGGACCTGGGGCTGGACCTCACGACCTGAGCGCACCTGGATCGAGCCGGTGCAACTCGGCCTCGGACAGCGTGAGCGCGCCCGCCGCCACGTTCTCCTCCAGGTGCGCGGGATCGCCCGTGCCGGGGATGGCGAGGACGTGCGCGCCCTGCGCGAGGGTCCAGGCGAGCCGGATCTGCGCCGGGGTCGCGCCGTGGGCGGCCGCGATCTCGGCGAGGGCGCGCTCGTCCACCTGCTGCACCCCGGTGATCGGGGCGGGGGTCGCCGCGCCGTCCGCGTGTGCGAGCGCGAAGAACGGCACGAATGCCACGCCCTGCTCGCCGCACAGCCGCAGCAGCTCGTCGTCGGCGCGACGCACCCCGAGGCCGTACATGTTCTGCACGCACACCACCGGCGCGATCGCCTGTGCCTCCGCGAGGTGCTCGGGGCCGACGTTCGAGATCCCGAGGTGCCGGATCAGCCCCTCCTCGCGCATCCCGGCCAGCTCGGCGAAGCCCTCGGCGATCGAACCGGTGGCCCGGTCCAGACCGGCGCCGACGCGGTAGTTCACGACGTCGAGGTGGTCGCGTCCCAGCTGGCGCAGGTTCTCCTCGACCTCGCCCCGCAGGTCTTGCGGCCGCGCGTGGACGAACGCGCCGGACGGGTCCCGGTGCGCGCCGACCTTGGTGGTGATCACCAGCTCGTCGTAGTGGGCGCGCAGGGTGGTGTTGATGAGCTCGTTCGCCGAGAGGCGCGGCGAGAAGTAGAAGGTCGCGGTGTCGATGTGGTTCACGCCGAGGTCGAGGAGCCGGTGCAGCACGGCCACGGCTCGCTCGCGGTCGCCGGTCCGGTCGATTCCACCGGACAGACGCATCGCGCCGAACCCGATCCGGTTCACGGTGAGGTCGCCCAGCTGCCACGTGCCCGCGGTGTCCGCGGTGATCGTTCCTGTCGTCATGCAGCCAGCCTGCAGCGCGGAACGGAACCGCGCTCCTGTTCGGCAACTTGCTGCCACACTGGGGGAGTGCAGACTTCCGCCGGCGTCACCCTCGTCCACGGTGAGGACGAGCTGTTCGCGCTGGCCCGGCCCCTGTTCACCACTGCTGCAGACGTCTCGTGCGCAGCCGAGGACGCGCACACCTGGGCGGCGTCGCGGCAGCGCTTGGCGATGCAGCAGGCCATCCTGCCCGGGTCGGTGCGGAAGCTGTACCGGCCGGGAGCGGTCCTCGACACCGTGCAGCGCGCGCACCTGCACGAGCTGAAGCACCTCGGCGCCGACATCCGGATCACGCCGGACGAGCTCAACGAGACGATCATCCTGGACCGGCGCGTGGCGATCCTGGCCGGCGAGCGCGTCTCCGGCGTGCGCAACTACGCCATCGTCGCGCGGCCCGAGGTCATCCAGAGCGTGACCTCGCTGTTCGACGCCGCCTGGCGCACCGCGATGGGCATCGACGTGTTCGAGGCGCGGTTCGCGGAGGTGCGGGCGCTGGCGCCGCGCATCCTCGAGATGCTGACGTCCGGGTGCAAGGACGAGTCGGCGGCGCGCGCGCTGGGGATGGGCCTGCGCACGTACCGCCGACGCGTCGCGGAGCTGATGGGCGCGCTGGGCGCCACCTCCCGGTTCCAGGCCGGGGTACGGGCCCGGGAACTCGGGCTGGTCTGACTGTCAGGCTGCGGTGCTCCGCAGCGCCCGGGATGCGCCCGTCGCCGCCAGCTCCATGACGTCGGCCGCGACGGCAACTCCGCCCGCGGCACGGCACTCCTGAGCCATCGCCTCGGCGGCGCCGCGGTAGGCAGGGTCCTCGGCCACCACGCGGACGACGTCGGCGAGCGTCTCGGCCGTGACGTCGGCGGGATCAAGCCGGACCCCGAGCCCGAGCTGGCCGACGCGGTCCGCGGTGACCTCCTGCTCGATCGTCTGCGGCACGACCACCATGGGCACCCCCGCGGCAGCGGCTTCCATCGTCGAGTTCATGCCGCCGTGGGTGACGAACACCCGCGAGTGCTGCAGCACCCGCAACTGCGGCACGTGCGACGCCGTGACCACGCCCGACGGCACCTCGAGGCCCGACAGGTCGGCCCGGCCACCGTGCGCGACCACGCCCGGCAGGCCCAGCTCGTCCAGAGCGGTGAACGCGGCGCGGTAGAAGTCGGACCGGTCGTCGACGACCGTGCCCAGCGACACGTAGACGCCCGGCGTGCGCTCCATCGCGCCCAGGTCGAGCTCGTCGTGCTCGATCCGGTCGAGCATCGGGCCGACGAACGTCGCGCCCGTGTCGACGGCGCCCGGGTGGAACACGCGCGGCATGAACGCCACCACCTCGTCGGCGATCGGGCTGAACAGCAACCCGTGCAGCACCGCCGGATCGGCGCCGTAGTTCGCGGCGAGCGCGCGCATCCGGTCGAGGTCCAGCGCCGGCGGGCCACCCGCGGTGCGCATCATGCGCTGCACCACGGGCGACTCCGGCCGCATCAGGTACGAGGGCGACCAGCCGATCGTGCGGGTACCGGTCGCGTCGGCCAGCAGGCGCCCCCACAGCGACATGCTCTCCAGCACCAGCACGTCCGGGGCGAACTCGGCGTGCAGTGCCAGCAATTGCGGACCGACCTGCTCGGCGATGCCCGTCAGCATCCCCATGAGCCGCGTGGCCGGCGACGCCCCGTTACCGACCGCGGTGACGGACGGGCCATCGGGCAGCTCCACGTCGAGAGCGACGAACGCGGCACCCGTCTCCTCGACGGCCACCCGGAACGGCTCGGTCGCGGCGATCGTCACCTCGTGGCCCCGCGCGACCAGCGCGGTCGCGACGGGCAACATCGGGTTGAGGTGCCCCTGCGCGGGCACCGGAAGCACCAGGAAGCGACGACGTGCTGATGATTCGCTCGCAAGCCCGCTCATCCGACGATCTCCTTCTCCAGCATGTCGGCGGCTGCCGTGGCCCCGCCTGCGGCGCGCGCCGCATCGCCCATCGCAGCGACCCGTTCGCGGTAGCCGGGTTCGTCGAGCACGGTCGCGACGGCGGCGGCGAGCGCCTGCGGGGTCACGTCGGCGGGCGGCAGGTGCACCCCCAGACCCAGCTCGGCCACGCGTTGCGCGGTCAGCTCCTGCTCGAACATCTGCGGCACCACGACCATCGGCACACCGGCCGCGATCGCCTCCATCGTCGAGTTCATGCCGCCGTGGGTGACGAAGGCGGCGCAGCGGTCGAGCACGGCGAGCTGCGGGACGTGCGCGGCGAGCGTGACCGCCTCCGGCACGTCCGGCAGGTCGACGGCCGAGCCGCCGTGGCTGACCACGACCGGGCGGTCGCCCGATCCGAGCGCGGTCACGCAGGCGGCGAAGAACTCCGGCTGCGCGTGGTACACGGTGCCCAGTGACACCAGCACCGCACCCGGGGAGGGCAGCGGGAAGGTCCCGACGTGCTCCGGGCGGCCCAGCGACGGGCCGACGAAGGTCACCGACCGGCTCAGCCGCGCCGCGTCGGGCTGGAACTCCGGCGGCAGGAACGCGATCGTCGGACCGGACCACTGCATGAGGGTGCGGGCGTCGACATCGGGGAGCCCGTAGTCGCGGCCGACACCGGCGAGCCGGCGCAGCAGCGTGTCCGCCCGATCGGCGGCCACCGGGGGACCCTGCTGCGTGCCGTCGAAGACGTAGGTGGGTGACAGCTGGACGCGCCGGGTGCCCGTCGCCGAGGCATGCAGCGCACCCCACACCGCCACCTGCTCGGTGACGACGAGATCGGCGGGGAACTCGGTGCGCAGCGCCCGCAGGGGCGCGGCGACGTCCTCGGTGAAGGTGATCACTCGCTCGAGCAGCTGCGCGAACACGTCGGCGTCGGCCACGGACCCACCGGCCGGCGGCTCGCCGGGGACCGGCACCAGCCGGGCTCCGGTGGCCTCGATCTGCGGTCGGAACGATTCCCGCTGCAGGTAGACGACCTCGTGGCCGCGATCCACGAGCGTCGCCGCGACGGCCAGCGTCGGGTTGACGTGCCCGTGCGCGCCGAGCGGAAGGAACAGGAAGCGGCTCACGAATCCCCCCAATCGCGCCTCGTTCGAAACCTTTCAACTCGAACGTACGCGCGGCCGGCAGGCCCCGTCGGGGGACTATCAGGAGGTCCTCAGGAACGGCTCCGTCTACCCTCGACACATGCTTCGCCGTCTCGACCTGCGCTCCGGACTGCCCCCCACCGCCGAGCTCCGCGGCCTGCTGCCGCGGGCGTCGGCCGACGTCGACTCGGTGGTCGAGCATGTGCGCCCGATCATCGACGCCGTCCGTGAGGGTGGTGCGGAGGCGGCGCTGGACCTCTGCGCGCGGTTCGACAAGGTCCGCCCGGCCGTGGTCCGGGTGCCGCCGCAGACGCTCGCCGGTGCGCTGTCGGCGCTCGACCCGGCGGTCCGCGCTGCGCTGGAGGTGTCGATCGAGCGTGCCCGCAAGGTGCACGCCGACCAGCGCCGCCGCGACGTCGTCACCGACGTGGTGCCCGGCGGCACCGTCACGGAGCGATTCCTGCCGGTGCGCCGGGTCGGGCTGTACGCGCCCGGCGGGCTGGCGGTCTACCCGTCCAGCGTGGTGATGAACGTGGTGCCGGCGCAGGAGGCCGGCGTCGAGTCGCTGGTGCTGCTCTCCCCGCCGCAAGCCGAGCACGGTGGGCTCCCGCACCCGACGGTGCTGGCCGCGGCCGCGCTCCTGGGCGTGGAGGAGGTGTGGGCCGTCGGGGGTGCGCAGGGTGTCGCGCTCGCGGCTTACGGAGGCAATGACGTGGACGGGGCCGACCTCGAGCCCGTCGACATGGTCACCGGCCCCGGCAACATCTACGTCACCGCCGCCAAGCGCCTGCTGCGCGGCCTCATCGGCATCGACGCGGAGGCCGGCACCACCGAGATCGCCGTGCTCGCCGACGACACGGCCGATCCCGTCCACGTCGCCGCGGACCTGATCAGCCAGGCCGAGCACGATCCCAATGCCGCATCGGTGCTGGTCACCGACTCCGACGAGCTCGTCGAAGCGGTGGAGGCCGAGCTGACGCGCCAGGTGGCCGCCACCAAGCACACCGAGCGGATCGGCATCGCGCTCTCCGGGTCGCAGTCGGGCGTCGTCATGGTCACGGGCATCGACGACGGCATCGCGGTCGTCGACGCGTACGCCGCGGAGCACCTGGAGATCCAGACCCGCGACGCCCGCGAGGTCGCGTTCCGGGTGCGCAACGCCGGCGCGATCTTCGTGGGCCCGTGGTCGCCGGTGTCGCTCGGCGACTACTGCGCCGGGTCCAACCACGTCCTGCCAACGGGCGGCTGCGCGCGGCACTCCGGCGGGCTGTCGGTGCAGACCTTCCTGCGCGGCGTGCACGTCATCGAGTACACGCAGGACGCGCTGCGCGACGTCGCGGACTCGGTGGTCACCCTCGCCACGGCGGAGGACCTGCCCGCGCACGGGCAAGCGGTGACGGCGAGGTTCGACCGGTGACGATCGGCGACTCAGTCACGCTCGACCAGCTCCCGCTGCGCGACGACCTGCGGGGGAAGTCCCCGTACGGCGCCCCGCAGCTCGACGTCGCAGTGCGGCTCAACACCAACGAGAACCCGTACCCGCCGCCGCCCGAGCTGGTGAGCGACATCGCGAAGGCGGCCGACGCGATCGCGGGCGAGCTGCACCGCTACCCCGACCGGGACGCCGTCGCCCTGCGCGAGGACCTTGCCGCGTACCTCGCGTCGAGCACGGGGGTGCCGCTCACCCTGTCCAATGTGTGGGCTGCGAACGGGTCGAACGAGGTGCTGCAGCAGATCCTGCAGGCGTTCGGCGGGCCGGGCCGCACCGCGCTCGGGTTCGAGCCGTCGTACTCGATGCACCCGATCATCGCCGGCGGCACCCGCACCGAGTGGGTGCCGGCACCGCGGCGCGCCGACTTCTCCGTCGATCCGGACGCGGCAGCAGCCGTGCTGCGCGACCGCCGACCCGACGTGGTGTTCCTGACCAGCCCCAACAACCCCACCGGCCAGTCGTTCGAGCCGTCCGACCTCTCCCGGCTCGTGGCCGCCGCACCCGGCATGGTGGTGGTCGACGAGGCCTACGCAGAGTTCTCCGACCGACCCTCGGCGGTCACCCTGTTGAGTGACCATGCCCACAAACTGATCGTGACGCGCACCATGAGCAAGGCGTTCGCGTTCGCCGGTGGACGGCTGGGCTACCTGGCCGCCGCGCCGGCCGTCGTCGACGCATTGTTGCTGGTCCGGCTGCCGTATCACCTGTCGGCGCTCACCCAGGCCGCGGCCAGGGCGGCATTGCGCCACGCGGGGGCGACTCTGTGGTCGGTCGCCACACTTCGTTCCGAACGTGACCGCGTCATGGCAACATTGACCGATCAGGGCTACGACGTCGTACCCAGCGACGCGAACTTCGTGCTGTTCGGATGTTTTGCCGACGCGGCACGTGCGTGGCGGGCCTTCCTCGACCGCGGGGTGCTGATCAGGGATGTGGGCATCCCCGAGCGGCTGCGGGTCACCGTGGGAACGCCGGAGGAGAACGACGCGTTCCTGGAGGTCGCGGCGTCCTTGGTGGCGTCGGAGTTGACGGGGTAGCTGGAGAGGAAGCGAACGCGTGACACGCATCGGTCGGGTCGAGAGGATCACGAAGGAGACGAAGGTCGTCGTCGAGATCGACCTCGACGGCTCCGGGATCACCGACATCTCGACCGGGGTGCCGTTCTTCGACCACATGCTCGACGCGCTGGGCAAGCACGGCGCGTTCGACCTCACCGTGCGCGCGTCCGGTGACATCGACATCGACGTGCACCACACCGTCGAGGACGTCGCGATCGTGCTCGGGCAGGCGCTGCGCGAGGCGCTCGGCGACAAGAAGGGCATCCGACGCTTCGGCGACGCCCTGATCCCGATGGACGAGTCGCTGGCCCAGGCCGTCGTCGACGTGTCGGGGCGGCCGTACACGGTGCACACCGGCGAGCCCGAGTCGATGGCCTGGTTCGTCGTCGGTGACCACTACCCGACGGTCCTCAACCGGCACGTGTTCGAGTCGCTGGCCTTCCACGGCCACCTCGCACTGCACGTGCGCGTGCTCGACGGCCGTGATCCGCACCACATCACCGAGGCCCAGTTCAAGGCCGTCGCGCGGGCACTGCGTGCCGCCGTCGAGCCCGACGGGCGACTCGCCGGCATCCCGTCCACCAAGGGCGCTCTCTAGCAACACGGCCGGCCCACCGGAGCGAGCTGCCGTCGGCCCGCGCGGCGGTGTCCAGGCTCGCCTGACCGTGCCCGTATCCTGGACACATGCCGCGCATCGTCGTCCTCGACTACGGCTCGGGGAACCTGCGGTCGGCCGAACGGGCCCTGCGGCGCGTCGGGGCCGACGTGACCGTCACCTCCGACGCAACGGCGGCCGTCGAGGCCGACGGGCTGGTCGTGCCCGGGGTCGGCGCGTTCGCGGCCTGCATGGCGGGCCTGGCAAGCGTCGGCGGCCCGCGGATCATCGAGCGGCGCCTCGCCGGCGGCCGTCCGGTGCTCGGGATCTGCGTGGGCATGCAGGTGCTGTTCGACGAGGGCGTGGAGTGGGGCGAGCGCACCGCGGGCTGCGGCGAGTGGCCCGGCACGGTCGAGCAGATCAAGGCCGACGTGCTGCCGCACATGGGGTGGAACACCGTCCGGGTGCCCACCGGCTCCACCCTCTTCGCCGGGCTCGACGCCGACACCCGCTTCTACTTCGTGCACTCCTTCGGCGTGCGGCACTGGGAGCTGCCCGACAGCGAGACGTTGCGGCCGCCACTGGTCACCTGGGCGCACCACGGCGAGGACTTCGTGGCCGCCGTCGAGAACGGTGCGCTCGCGGCCACCCAGTTCCACCCGGAGAAGTCCGGCGACGCCGGAGCGCAGGTGCTGCGCAACTGGCTGCACGACGTCGTCGGCGCATGACCACGCGTCGCCGGCGCACCACCACGCGGCGGACCACGCAGCGCAGGACCACGCAGCACAGGACCACGCGGCGTCGCACGTCCACGGCCAGCACGCTGGGCACCGCGGCCGGCGCTGCACTGGCGGGCGTGCTCACTGCCCTGCTGGGCGGGCTGGCCTGGTGGGCCTGGGTGCTGCTGATCGTGGTCGGGCTGGTCGTCGGGCTGCTGTGGGCAGTTCGTCGAGGACGGGCGATGGCGGCGGATCCCGCCGGCGAGCCGGCCGGCTGAGTCCCGTCCGGGTGACGCCGCGGTGATCGGTACCCTCCGTGGCGTGACCTTCACGCTCCTTCCTGCAGTCGATGTGGCCGACGGCGCTGCCGTCCGGCTCGTCCAGGGCGAGGCCGGCACGGAGACGGCGTACGGCCACCCGTGGGACGCCGCACTCGCGTGGCAGGAGGGCGGCGCCGAGTGGGTCCACCTCGTCGATCTCGACGCCGCGTTCGGCCGGGGCAGCAATGCAGAGCTGCTCGCGTCCGTGGTGGGGCGGCTCGACGTCGCCGTGGAGATGTCGGGCGGCATCCGGGACGACGCGTCGCTGGAGCGGGCCCTGTCCACCGGCTGCGCACGGGTCAACATCGGCACCGCCGCGATGGAGGATCCGCAGTGGTGCGCGTCGGTGATCGCGAAGTACGGCGAGCGCGTCGCCATAGGGCTCGACGTCAAGATCGGGGAGAACGGGCCCCGGCTGGCCGCGCGCGGTTGGACCCGCGACGGTGGCGACTTCTGGGAGGCCCTGGAGCGGCTCGACCGCGACGGCTGCTCCCGCTACGTGGTCACCGACGTCGGCCGCGACGGCATGCTGACCGGCCCCAACGTCGAGTTCCTGCGGCAGGTCGCGGCCGCCACCCCGGCGCCCGTCATCGCCTCGGGCGGCATCTCCACCCTCGACGATCTCGTGCAGCTGGCCCGGCTCGCGGCCGAGGGCGCCAACATCGAGGGCTCCATCATCGGCAAGGCCCTCTACGCCGGCCGGTTCACGCTGCCGGAGGCGCTGGCCGCGGTCGCCGACGTCGACCGGGCCGCCGGTCGCACCGCGGGCTGACCCGGTTCACCCGGGCGGGAACCGGGCCGGGTCGTACGCTCCTGCGATGTCGATCACACTGCGGGTCGCGGGAATCGCCGTCGCCGGGTGCACGCTGCTGGCCGCCTGCGCCGGGCCGGTGGCCGGTTCGCCGACGCCGGCCGCAGCGCCTGCGCCACCCGGCCCCGCAGGCACGATCGAGCAGGTCGCCGACTGCCTGCGGGCCGGCATACCGGGAGCGCAGATCAACCCCGACGGCGATCCCGCGCCCGGCGCGACCGGCCAGATCTTCGTCGACATCCGCCGGCCCGACCTGCCGAAAGGCACGAACCGGCTCGGCATCGCGCGCTTCCCCGATCCCGACACGGCACGCGGGTTCGTCACCAGCGTCGACTCGGCGTTCGAGGCCAACGGTGGCTCGGCCGCCGCGGTCGGACCGTGGGCGCTCACCACACCGCTGCCCGGCGACGGCGCCGCCGTGGCCGCGGCGCGGCGGTGCGTCTCACCCGGCACGTAGGATCAATAGGTGCCGGTCGCAGTACGCGTCATCCCCTGCCTCGACGTCGACGCCGGACGCGTGGTCAAGGGCATCAACTTCGAGGGCCTGCGCGACGCCGGCGATCCCGTCGAGATGGCTGCCCGCTACGACGCCGAGGGTGCCGACGAGCTGACGTTCCTCGACGTCACCGCGTCCTCCGACGATCGCGGCACCATGCTCGACGTCGTGCGCCGCACCGCCGGGCAGGTGTTCATCCCGCTGACCGTCGGCGGGGGCATCCGCTCGGTCGACGACATCGACACGCTGCTGCGCGCCGGCGCCGACAAGGTCGGCATCAACACCGCCGGTGTGCTGCGCCCCGAGCTGCTCGGTGAGGCCGCCCGAAGGTACGGATCGCAGTGCATCGTGCTCTCGGTCGACGCCCGCACCGTCCCGGCCGGTGGGAAGCCCACCCCGTCGGGCTGGGAGGTCACCACGCACGGCGGGCGGAAGGGCACCGGCGTCGACGCCGTCGAGTGGGCCCGCCGCGGCCAGGACCTCGGCGTGGGCGAGATCCTCCTGAACTCGATGGACGCCGACGGCACCAAGGACGGGTTCGACCTTCGCATGATCAAGGCGGTGCGCGCCGCCGTGACCGTTCCGGTGATCGCCAGCGGGGGTGCCGGGAAGGTCGAGGACTTCCAGCAGGCGGTCTCGGCCGGCGCCGACGCTGTGCTCGCCGCGAGCGTCTTCCACTTCGGCGAGATCCGGATCGGTGAGGTCAAGCAGGCGATGAAGAACGCGGGACTGGAGATCCGATGAGCGAGCTTGCGAGCGGATCATCGACACAGAGCGAGCTCGACCCGGCCATCGCCGCGCGGCTCAAGCGCGACGACGACGGACTGGTGTGCGCAGTGGCGCAGCAGCTCGGCTCCAACGAGGTGCTGATGGTGGCCTGGATGGACGACGAGGCACTGCACCGCACCCTCACCACGGGCCGCGCCACGTACTGGTCGCGGTCGCGCAAGGAGTACTGGGTCAAGGGCGAGACCTCGGGCAGCGTCCAGCGCGTCCACGAAGTGCGGCTGGACTGCGACGGCGACGCCGTCCTGCTCACCGTCGACCAGACGGGCGGCGCCTGCCACACCGGCGACCGCACCTGCTTCGACGCGGACGTCCTGCTCGGGGTGCACTGACCCGGAGTTCACCCCCGGGCCGCTACCACCTGCGCCGGGCGCTCCGCTCCGGCCAGCGCCACCAACCCCGCCACGGCCAGTGCGAAGCCGCCCAGCAGGCCGGCGAGGGCGGCGGGGCCGGTGAGCGGGTCCGCGCCTTTCATGGCGGTGCCGGACATGGTGAGCACCGCGGACCACAGTCCCCAGGCGAACATCGCGCCGGTCCCGACCCAGGCGGCCGCAGCGGCGGCCCAGCGGTGCGGGGACGCGGCCGTGGCGAGCCGAGCCACCCCGAGCGCGCCGGCGGCGGCGAACCCCGCGTTCGCGACGGCGCCGAGCACACCCGTACCGGACCCGGCGGCCACGCCCGCCACCAGGTACAGGACGCCTGACACCGCCGCGGCGGCCGTCCCGCCGCCGACCAGTACCCGCAGCAGCGGCAGCAACCCGGCCGGGACCGGTCCGCCCGCCACCACGCGGCCCCACCGCTGCGCCGCGTAGCCGGCGAACGCGATGGTGAGCCCGACGCCCTGCCAGGCAAAACCGCTGTAGACCATCGGTTGGACCCACGGCTCGAGCGGTCCGCCTTCTGACGGCAGCGAGCCGACCACGGTGACGGGCAGGATCGCCACGGCCATCGGGACCAGGAATCCCGTGCCCACCCAGAGCGGCAGCAGCAGCGGCCACGCCGTCAGCCGTTGCCCGAACGGCCGGGTCAGCGCCAGTGCGAGGGCGATGACGAGCACGTCCATCAGCACGGTCACCGCGTTCAGCACCTGCACCGAGAGATCGGCGAGCAAGGCGGCGTCACGGAATCCGGCAGTGCCGCCGGTCAGCCAGTTCGCCTTGAGCGCCAGGTAGGGCAGGGTGCCGGCCGCGGTGAGCAGGCCGAGGGTTCGCCGGGTGCGGTCGGTGATGTCCATGCCGCCACGGTGCGGCACGTGCGGCCCCCGGACCTCCCACGCGAGGCGGAGCACGGTCCCCCGCGAGTGGGAGGGCCGGCAGGTGTCGGTCTGCGACGATCGACGCATGCTCCGGACGGTGCTCGCCCCGCTGGTAAGCGGGCTGACCTACCGCCGCTACGTGCACCTGCTGCTCGGCGCCGTGGTGGCGCTGCCGTACGGGGGGCTGATCGCGCTGTTCGTCGCCTCGGTCACCCAGGGCGGGCTGGACCCGGTCGCGTCGGTCGTGCTGTGCACCATCGCGGTCCTCGCCGGGGTCGGCGTGCTGCTCGTCCCGGGGGTGCGGGCGCTGGAGGTGACGGCGGCCCGCGCGCTGCTCGGGGCCGACGTCCCCGATCCCGACCCCGCCACGGCGGACTCGTGGCCCGCGCGCCGGCGGGCCGCGGCGTGGCTCGTCGTCGTGGTCGTCGCGGGCTGCGTCGTCGCGCTCGCCACGCTCATCGCGGTGCCCACGACGGTCGGGTTCGTCGTGGCCCCGTGGGTGCCGCTGCCCGGCTTGAGCGACGGTTGGCGGGCCGCGTGGGCGCCACCGGTCGGGTTGTTGCTGATGCCGGCGCTGCTGTACCTGGTGTGGGGGACGGGCGCGGTGCTGGCCCGGATCGCGCCCCGGTTCATCGGGCCCTCGTCCGCGGAGCGGATGGCCGGGGAGCTGGCGGCCGCCCGCGCCGCCGCCCACGTGCTCGGCGAGCGCAATCGCCTCGCCCGCGAGCTGCACGACTCGGTCGGGCACGCGCTGACCATCACGACGCTGCAGGCCGGTGCCGCGGCCCGGATGCTCGACACCGACCCGGCCTTCGTGGCCCGCGCGCTGGAGGCGATCGCAGAGGCCGGCCGGTCGGCGCTCGCCGATCTCGATCACGTCCTCGGTCTGCTCCGCGATCCCGGCACCGCAGCCGACCGGGCACCGCAACCCGACCTCGACGACCTCGACGCGCTCATCGCCGGCACCCGCAGCGCCGGAGTGCAGGTCACCGCCGAGGTCGACGGGTCGCTGTCCGCGGTGCCGGCGGGGGTGTCCCGCGAGACCTACCGGATCGTCCAGGAGTGCCTCACCAACGCGCTGCGCCACGCCGGGCCCGTCCCGGTCACGGTGCGGATCGCCATCGGTGCCAACGCGCTCAACGTCAACGTCGTCAACCCACTGGGCACCGGTGGGCGGTCCCGGACGGGTGGTGGCCGGGGTCTCGACGGGGTGCGGGAGCGGGTCTCGTTGCTGCGCGGTGAGGTCTGCGCCGGACCGGAGGGCGACACGTGGCACGTGCGGGCGACGTTGCCGTTCACCCTCTGACACCATGATCGACGTGATCCGGGTGTTACTGGTCGACGACGACGAGCTGG
This sequence comes from uncultured Actinomycetota bacterium, assembly GCA_963727745.1. Classification (GTDB taxonomy): domain Bacteria; phylum Actinomycetota; class Actinomycetes; order Mycobacteriales; family Pseudonocardiaceae; genus Pseudonocardia. The sequence continues at coordinate 372,060 of CAVSHL010000004.1, read as the reverse complement.
TGCGGGCCGGCCTGCGCGTCATCCTCGGTGTGGAGCCCGACATCGACGTCGTCGGCGAGGCGGGCGACGGGGCCGAGGTGCCCGGCCTGGTCCGTTCGCTCATCCCCGATGTGGTGCTCATGGACGTGCGGATGCCGGCCGTCGACGGCATCAGCGCCACCCGTCATCTCGTGCGGACGTTCGCCGAGCCACCGCGCGTGCTGGTGCTCACCACCTTCGGCAACGACGGCCACGTCTACGACGCGCTGCAGGCCGGGGCCACGGGCTTCCTGCTCAAACGCGCCCGGCCGGCGGAGATCACGCAGGCGGTGCGCACGGTCGCGGCGGGCGACTCGCTGCTGTTCCCGGCTGCGGTCCGCGACCTCATGGCGGTGCAGGGCAGGGCCGCGGGGGACGGGCTGGCGAAAGCCGGCCTCACCGAGCGGGAGGGCGAGGTGCTGCGCGCCGTCGCGCGCGGCCTGACGAACTCCGAGATCGCCAGGGAGCTCGTCGTCGGGGTGGAGACGGTCAAGACCCACGTCGGCAACATCCTCGCGAAGCTGGGCGCCCGGGACCGCACACAGGCCGTGATCGCGGCCTACGAGTCGGGGTTCATCGATCCGCGCCGTCCCCCGGAGTGACGCCGATCGAGCAGCTGCGCACCGCGCTCGACGACGCGATCCCGGGGCGGCCGGCCGCGTTCGGTCTGACGCGGGAACCTGATGGCCCGCACTGGTACGCGTTGGCCGGCCTGGACGCGGCGCCGTGGTGTGCCGACGACACCGCAGTGACCGGGCTGGGCCTCGGCGAGGTGTTCGGGACGGCCGTGCTCGGCCGGGTCGTCGCGGCGCTGGTGCTGACGGGATCGGCGATCGACCCGGCCGATCTGCTGCTGCACCGCCATGAGCTCGGTTTCGTCGACGCGGTCGCGCTGCGCCGGCCGGTGGTGCTCGCGGGGCCAGGCGATCCGATCGACGAGGTGGCCGCGGCGGCCGTCGCCGTCCTCGGCCCGGTGCTGGACGGGATCGCGGCCGCGACGCGGCCCGCGCCGCTGTGGGACGTGGTCGCCGATTCCGTCCGCGGCGCGGCGACCACCCTGACGCTGTACGGGCCGGAGCGCCCCACCGCGCCGGATGTGGCGGACGCGCTGGTGGTGGCGCTGGCCGCGCACGGCGCGCCCGTCCGGCCGGCCCGGCGCGAGATCGTGCACGCGGCTGGCCGCAGGTTCGAGGTCGCGGTGCGGGTGACGTGCTGCCTGCTGTGGACGACCGTCCCGCCGGCGGAGCGGGCCGCGGCGTACTGCACGACGTGCCCGCACCTGGACGCGGACGCCCGCGCGACCCGGTTCGCGGCCTACGCAGAGCAGGCGACGGGGCCAAGTCGAGCGAAGATCGCGTCGAGATCACTGATTCCGCCCCGCAAAGGGCGAAAACAGTGACCTGAACGCGATCACGGCGGGGAAGCCGCGTGACGGCTGTGGCGATTGTGACCTGTGGCACTCAGGGGACCAAGCCGCGCCCAAGATCGCGTCGAGGTCGAAGTTGGCGCGGTGAAAACAGCAAATGCTTCGATCTCAACGCGATCTTGAGGCCAGGCGGCCCCCGCCACACGGGATGACCAACGCTCCACCAAAGGGAGGGACGGGGTACGGGCGGGCCCCGGTGCACCTAACCAAGTACTACTAGCAGCCGGTCGTGATCGCAGCAAAGCCACTTTCACGCAAGATTCCTGCATGAAAGTGGCTTTGCTGCAATTCGGCCTTACCAGGGTGATCCTCAGTCGAGGTCGCCTGCGGCGTAGCGCTGGATGGTCGGGGCGACGGCCCGGATGATCGTGGCGTGGTCGGCGGAGGCGATCGGCTCGAGCTTCACCACGTAGCGCGCCATGCCGAGCCCGATCAGCTGCGAGCCGATGAGGTTGGCCCGCAGTGCCGTCCGGTCGGGCGCTATTGCCTCGATGAGCCGCTTGACCAGCACGTTCATCACGAAGTCGCGCAGCATGCTGGCGGCTTCCTGGTGGCTCGTGACGCTCTGGACGAGCGCGACGAGCTGGCCGCCGCCGCTGGCGTCCCAGACGGTGAGGAACATCCCGATGATGCGCTCACCGAGGTGCTCGGGGTCGCCGGGCAGGACCTGGTCGAGGATCGCGCTGGGGTCGATCGGCAGCTGCATCGCGGCGACGAACAGCTGTTCCTTGCTGCCGAACCAGTGGTTGACCATCGCGGCGTCGACGCCGGCGCGCTCGGCGATGCCGCGCACGGTCGCGCCGTTGTAGCCGACCTCCACGAACGCAGCGCGGGCCGCATCGAGCAGCGCGGTGCGGGTGTCGCCGCCGCCGGGCCGGCGCCCGCGCCGGCGCGGGGCTGCGGCGTCGGACGCGGCTGCTGTCGAGGCGTCGGTGCGGCTGGGCTTCACCACCACATCCTGCCGCGCGGCCGGACCGCCGACCACGACCCCTGGAAGAATGCGGGCCATGTCTGCTCCCGTCAGCTCGCCCGTCGGCACTCCCGGCGCGCTGGGCACGGTCGCACCCAGTCGCGAGGAGTTCCGCGCGCTCGCCGCCGGCCACCGGGTCATCCCGGTCACCCGGCGGCTGCTCGCCGACGACGAGACCCCCGTCGGGGTCTACCGCAAGCTGGCCGGCGACCGCCCCGGCACGTTCCTGCTGGAATCTGCCGAGAACGGTCGGTCGTGGTCGCGGTGGTCCTTCGTCGGTGCCCGCTCGGCGGCCGCGCTGACCTCGGTCGACGGCGAGGCGACGTGGGTCGGGGACGTGCCGGCGGGCCTGCCGTCCGGTGGCGATCCGCTCGCGGTGCTGCGGACGACGCTGGAATGGCTGCGCAGTGAACCGCTGCCCGGCCTGCCGCCGCTCACCGGCGGGATGGTCGGCTACCTCGGCTACGACGTGGTGCGGCGCCTGGAGCGGCTGCCCGAGCACGCCGTCGACGACCTGGGCGTGCCGGAGCTGGTCATGCTGCTGGCCACCGACCTGGCGGCCGTGGACCACCACGAGGGCTCGATCACGTTGATCGCCAACGCGATCAACTGGGACGACAGCGACGAGCGCGTCGACGAGGCCTACGACGACGCGGTGCGCCGCCTGGACCGGATGACCGCCGAGCTGGCTGCGTCCGCCCCGTCGACGGTGGCGGTGTACGAGGCGGCGCGGCCGGAGTTCGAGCGCCGCCGCACCCCGGCCGAGCACTACGCGGCGATCGAGGCGGCGAAGGAGCAGATCCGCGCCGGCGAGGCGTTCCAGGTGGTCGTGTCCCAGCGGTTCGAGGCCCCGTGCTCGGCCGATCCGCTCGACGTCTACCGCGTGCTGCGGGCCACCAACCCGAGCCCGTACATGTACCTGCTGCGGCTCGCATCGGCGGCCGGCGAGCGCTTCGACATCGTCGGCTCCAGCCCGGAGGCGCTGGTCACCGTGCGGGACGGGGTGGCCACCACGCACCCGATCGCGGGCACCCGCTGGCGGGGCGCCGACGAGGAGGAGGACCAGCTCCTCGAGAAGGACCTGCGCACCGACGAGAAGGAAAGGGCCGAGCACGTGATGCTCGTCGACCTGGGCCGCAACGACCTCGGCCGGGTGTGCGCACCGGGCACGGTGAAGGTGTCGAGCTTCTTCTCGGTGGAGCGCTACAGCCACGTCATGCACCTGGTGTCGACGGTGACCGGCCGGCTCGCCGCGGGCCGCACGGCGTTCGACGCGGTGACGGCCTGCTTCCCCGCGGGCACCCTGTCCGGGGCGCCGAAGCCGCGGGCGATGGCGATCATCGACGAGCTGGAGCCGACGCGGCGCGGCCTCTACGGCGGCGTGGTCGGCTACCTCGACTTCGCCGGCGACGCCGACACCGCGATCGCGATCCGCACCGCACTGGTCCGCGACGGGGTCGCCTACGTGCAGGCGGGCGGCGGGATCGTGGCGGACTCGGATCCGGTGGCCGAGGACACGGAGTCGCTCAACAAGGCCCGAGCTGTGCTCTCGGCGATCGCCGCGGCGGGCACGATGGCGGCCCCGACGGTGCCGTCCGAGCGATGAGTGCAGTGCGATGAGCTCCGGGCGCGCACTGGCCGCTGCGGCGGGAGGTCTGGCCCTCGCAGCGGCGGCACTGTGGGGTGCCGCGGCGCTGCCGTGGCCGGCGCCCGGTGCGCCGTCCTGGACGGGTGGGGTGGCGCTGCTCGCCCTCGCCGGCATCGCGGGTGTCGTTGCCACCTCGGGGTTGTTGCGGCGCGCGGTCGGGGTGCTGCTGGCGGCGGTCGGCGTCGCGGTGCTCGTCGGCGCGGTGTCGCTCTTCGGGGCCGCGGCGCTCGGCGCGACCGCGCTCGTGGTGGGTGGCCTCGCGCTGCTCGCCACCGGTGGGCTCGTCGCCGCCCGCGAACCGGCGCTCGCCCGCTTCGGCGCCCGGTACGCCCGTGCCGGGGCGGCGCCGCCCACCGATCCCGACCGCGCCGCGTGGGACGCGCTCGACGAGGGCCACGACCCGACCATCCGCCCGTGACCCACCACGGGTCGTGCCGGGCCTGCGGCGGGGAGCTGCGCTCGATCTACGCGCGATCGCGCCACCACCGCGGCCGGTACCGCATGGAGGACGTCGGCAGCGACCTCAGCGCCCACGCCTGCGCGTCCTGCGGGGCGGGGGAGCTGCGCAACCGGGACGTCGACGGCTGGTCGGCGTACCCGCACGGCGACGAGGACGGGGAGATGCTCTTCGCCTGGGAGCTGAACGCGGAGGGCGTGGAGCGGTTGCGGGAGGTCCTCGGCGGCTGCCCCGACCCGTTGCGCGCCGACTGCACGTGCGCGGTGCACGAGGGCCTGACGTCACCAGAGGTGTCGGCGTCTCGCATCGACGTGGCCGATCCACCGGCGCGGTTGTCCCTCATCACGATCGGCCGGAGCGGGTCCGGAGCCCCGAGGTTGGTGGCGCTGCCGGAGACGTCCGAATCGCGGCGCCCAACCTGAGGGCGGCAGGGAGATCGGACGTGGCTAGCATGTTGAGCACCCGACACGCAGCGCGAGAGGAGCATGACCGCATGAACCAGCGCGGCGGCAGCGTCCTCGACTCCATCGTGGAGGGCGTCCGGGCAGATCTCGCCGTGCGCGAGTCCGAGATCGACTTCGCAGAGATCAAGCGCCGCGCGCAGGCGGCTCCGCCGCCGATCGACGCGCTGGCGAAGCTGCACGAGCCCGGCATCGGTGTCATCGCCGAGGTCAAGCGGCGCAGCCCGTCCAAGGGGGATCTGGCGCAGATCGCCGATCCCGCCGAGCTGGCGGCCTCCTACGCCGAGGGTGGCGCCCGCGTCATCAGCGTGCTCACCGAGCAGCGCCGCTTCGGCGGCTCGCTCGCCGACCTGGCGGCGGTCCGCGCCCGGGTCGACGTCCCGGTGCTGCGCAAGGACTTCATCGTCTCGCCGTACCAGGTGCACGAGGCCCGCGCGTACGGCGCCGACGTCGTGCTGCTGATCGTGGCCGCCCTCGAGCAGAACGCGCTCGACGCGCTGCTCGACCGGGTCGAGTCGCTCGGCATGACCGCGCTGGTCGAGGTGCACACCGAGGACGAGGCCGACATCGCCCTGGAGGCCGGGGCGAAGGTCATCGGGGTGAACGCGCGCAACCTGCACACCCTCGAGGTCGATCGGACGATCTTCGGTCGGATCGCGCCGGGCCTGCCCACCGACGTCATCCGGGTCGCGGAGTCGGGCGTGCGGGGCCCGGGCGACCTGCTCACCTACGCCGGCTGGGGCGCCGACGCGGTGCTGGTCGGCGAGGGTCTCGTCACCAGCGGCGATCCGCTCGCGGCGGTGCGCGGGCTGGTGGCCGCAGGCTTCCATCCGTCGTGTTCCAGAATGGTGCGGTGACCGGTACCGCCAGCAAGCCCCCCACGAGCAGAGCCTCCGACGGGATCTCCGTCCCGTCCGGCCACGAGCCCGACGAGCGGGGCCACTTCGGCCGGTTCGGCGGCCGGTTCGTCCCCGAGGCGCTCATCGCGGCGCTCGACGAGCTGACCACCGTCTACGACAAGATCCGCGGCGACCGCGAGTTCCTCGACGAGCTCGACCGGTTGCACCGCGACTACACCGGCCGCCCGTCGCCGCTGACCGACGCGACGAAGCTGGGCCAGCACGCAGGCGGCGCGCGGATCCTGCTCAAGCGCGAGGACCTGAACCACACCGGCTCCCACAAGATCAACAACGTGCTCGGCCAGGCGTTGCTCACCAAGCGCATGGGCAAGAAGCGCGTGATCGCGGAGACCGGTGCCGGCCAGCACGGCGTCGCCACCGCCACGGCGTGCGCGCTGATGGATCTCGAGTGCGTGGTCTACATGGGCGAGGTCGACACCGAGCGGCAGGCGCTGAACGTCGCCCGGATGCGCCTGCTGGGCGCCACCGTGATCCCGGTCAAGACCGGCTCGCGCACCCTCAAGGACGCGATCAACGAGGCGCTGCGCGACTGGGTCACCAACGTCGACACCACCCACTACGTGCTCGGCACGGTCGCCGGGCCGCACCCGTTCCCGACGATGGTGCGCGACTTCCACCGGGTGATCGGGCTGGAGGCGCGCGAGCAGGTGCTCGACCGGGTCGGCCGCCTGCCCGACGCCGTCACGGCCTGCGTGGGTGGCGGCTCCAACGCCATCGGGATCTTCCACGCGTTCCTCGACGATCCCGGCGTGCGGCTGGTGGGCTACGAGCCCGGCGGCGACGGCGTGGAGACCGGCCGGCACGGCGCCACCCTCTCCGAGGGATCGCCGGGCGCGCTGCACGGAGCGCTGTCGTACCTGCTGCAGGACGCCGACGGCCAGACCCAGGAGTCGTACTCGATCTCGGCCGGGCTCGACTACCCCGGTGTCGGGCCGGAGCACTCGCTGCTCAAGGACATCGGCCGGGCCACCTACGAGGCCGTCACCGACGCGGAGGCGATGGAGGCGTTCGCGCTGCTCTGCCGCACCGAGGGCATCATCCCGGCGATCGAGTCGGCGCACGCGATCGCCGGCACGTTGCGGCTGGGCAAGGAGCTCGGGCCCGACGCGGTGATCCTGGTGAACCTGTCGGGGCGCGGCGACAAGGACGTCGACACCGCGGCGAAGTGGTTCGGCATGATCGCCGAGGGGGAGAGTGCCGAGGACGCCTCGGGCACCGCGATTGCCGAGGGGGGACACAAGTGAGCGTCAGCGACGTCTTCGCCAAGGCCAAGGCCGACGACCGGGGGGCCCTGATCGGGTACCTGCCCGCCGGCTTCCCGACCGTCGACGGCTCGGTGGAGCTGCTCACCGCGCTGATCGAGGGCGGCTGCGACCTGCTCGAGGTCGGGGTGCCGTACTCCGATCCCGTCATCGACGGCCCGACGGTGGCCCGTGCCACCGAGCAGGCGCTGCGCGGCGGCACCCGGCTGCGGGACGTGTTCTCCGTGGTCGAGCGGGTGTCGGCGGCCGGCTGTCCCGCCGTCGTGATGACCTACTTCAACCCGGTGCTGCGCTACGGCGTCGACGCGTTCGCGCGCGACCTCGCGTCGGCGGGCGGGCTCGGGATCATCACCCCGGACCTGATCCCCGAGGAGGCCGACGACTGGATGGCCGCCTCGACCGCCCACGGCCTGGACCGGATCTTCCTGGTGGCGCCGTCGTCGTCGGAGGAGCGGATCGCCACCACCGTGGCGGCCTCCAGCGGGTTCGTGTACGCCGCGTCCACCATGGGGGTCACCGGGGCCCGCGACACCGTCGCGAGCGCGGCACCGGAGCTCGTGGCCCGCACGAGGGCCCACACGGACCTGCCCATCGGCGTGGGGCTGGGCGTGCGCTCGCGGGAGCAGGCCGCGGAGGTCGCCGGATTCGCCGACGGCGTGATCGTCGGCTCCGCGTTCGTCACAGCGGCCGAGCAGGGCGGCCCGGCCGGCATCCGCGCACTCGCGGGCGAGCTGGCCGCGGGGGTCCGCGCCCGATAGAACGGCCGCCTCGTGATCAACAGGGCATTTCGATCACGAGATCGCCGTTCTCGACGGCTGCCGCGGGGCCGCTGAGCGGGAGCGATAGCGTGACCCGGTGAGCACTGCCGTCGCGACCACCGTCCTGGCGTATCTGCCGAGCCCCGACCGCGGGGTCTGGTACCTCGGGCCCGTCCCGCTCCGGGCGTACGCGCTGTGCATCATCGCGGGAATCGTCGTCGCCGTCCTCTGGAGCGAGCGGCGGTTCGTCGCCCGCGGTGGTGCCCCCGGCGCGGTCGTCGACATCGCTGTGTGGGCGGTGCCGTTCGGCCTGATCGGCGGTCGGCTCTACCACGTCGCCACCGACTGGCACACCTACTTCGGCCCGGGTGGCAACCCGATCGACGCGCTGAAGATCTGGCAGGGCGGCCTCGGCATCTGGGGCGCGGTCGCGCTCGGCGGGGTCGGCGCCTGGATCGGCTGCCGTCGCCGCGGCATCCCGCTGCCGGCGTTCGCCGACGCCGTCGCGCCCGGCATCGTCGTCGCGCAGGCGATCGGCCGCGTCGGCAACTGGTTCAACCAGGAGCTCTACGGCGCCCCGACCACGGTGCCGTGGGGCCTGGAGATCTACCGCCGGGTCAACCCGGACACGAGCGCACCCGACCCGCTCGGCGGCGTCGCCCTCGACCACACACCGATCGAGATCGTGCACCCGACGTTCCTCTACGAGCTGATCTGGAACCTGCTCGTCGCCGCCGTCGTCGTGTGGGCCGACCGCCGGTTCCGGCTCGGCCACGGCCGCGCCTTCGCGCTCTACGTGGCCGGGTACACCGCCGGGCGGTTCGTCATCGAGCAGATGCGCACCGATCCGGCCACCCGGGTGCTCGGTGACCTGCGCATCAACGTCGTCGTGGCGGCGGTCGTGTTCGTCGCTGCCGTGTTCTACGTGCTGCTGGCCAAGAAGGGCCGCGAGGTGCTGGTGTTCGCTGAGGTGCGCGAACCCGACCGCGAACCCGTGGCGGTCGGGGCCGCCGCATCCGGCGGCGGCACGCTGGGTGCCGCCGCGGCGGCCGGTGGAGCTGGTGGCGAGGCCGCGGAACCGGCGGCGGCAGCGTCGGCCGCGCCCGACGGGGACGCGACCGGTGCAGGCCCCGCAGCGACCGATCCCGCGGCCGACACCGCGGTCGCGCACCCGGACCATCCGTCGGCCGCAGCGGCGGACGCCGACGCCGCGGGCTCGGGGAGCGCGGCCACCGATCCGGCCGCCGACGCGGCGGTCGAGAACCCGGCCACCGAGCCCACAGGATCGCCCGCAGAATCCCCTGCAGGTGCCACCGCAGACGCCGCCCAGGAGCAGGTCGCAGACCAGTCTCCCGAGGGCGACGCCACGGGCAGCGGTGCGAGCGCCACCGACCCGTCCGCGGACGCGGCCGGCGGTGCCGCCGACGACCCGATGGCCGACGTGTCGGCCGGGGATCCGACGGCAGAGCCGACTTCTGAGCCGACTTCGGGGCCGACCGCGGAACCGACCGCGGGGGACTCCGCGCCGTCCACCTCGCCGAGCCCGTCCTCCACGTCCGCTGCCGGACCTGACAACAGCGGGTCGGAGGGGCGCTCGTCGTGACGGGCTTCGCCGGGTTCGGCGAGGCCGCCGTCGATTTCTACGACGGGCTGGAGGCCGACAACTCGAAGGCCTACTGGAACGATCACCGCCATCTCTACGAGTCCGACGTGCGGGCGCCCATGCAGTCGCTCCTGGCTGCCGTGGAGGACGAGTTCGGGCCCACGAAGATCTTCCGGCCGTACCGCGACGTCCGGTTCTCGGCCGACAAGACCCCGTACAAGACGCACTGCGGTGCGCTCGCCGGCCCGTTCTACGTCGAGGTCGGGCCCGACGGGTTGATGGCGGCGGGCGGCTACTACCACATGGCCGCCGACCAGGTCTCCGCGTTCCGCACGGCCGCGGCCGAGGATCGCCGCGGCGGCGACCTGGAGCGCCGGCTCGCCGCGCTGCGCAAGGCCGGTGTGGAGGTCGGCGGTGAGCAGCTCAAGACCCGTCCGCGCGGGATCGCGCCGGACCATCCTCGGGTCGAGCTGCTGCGGCACAAGGGTCTGTACGGCTGGCGGCGCTGGCCGCCGGACGACGTGCTCCATGACGGCGGCGCGCTCGAGCGCGTCGTCAGCACCTGGCGGGAGCTGCGCCCCCTCGTCGAGTGGTTGAGTGATCATGTCGGGCGCAGCGAACTACCTCGCCGCTGAGCCACCCTCGGCAGTGGCGCGGCTACGATCCGCGAGGATCGGCCCAGGGGGGTCTGGTGGACGGAACTGACGCCGGGGCGACCATCACGGTCGGTGCCGGTGTGCGGCCGCGCGAGGGCAGGTTCGGGCCTGCCCTGGTCGTCGGCGCCGGCCTCGGGGTCGCCGCGTCGGTGCTGGCGTGGTGGTTCCGCTGGGACGGCGAGCCGGTGGTCGGCCTGCTCAACCTCCTCGTCGTGACGTCGTTCGCGATGACGTCGGCCGTGCTGGCCGCCGATCCCGAGCAGCGCACGACCGCGTGGCAGATCGGTGGCGCGGCGCTCTGCTACATCCTGTCGTGGGGCTGGACCTGGCCGCCGTGGTGGCAGCACAGCCCGTTGCCGATGCTGTCGTTCGTCGGCGGATACGTCTGGTTCGTGCTGCTCGGGACGGCGCTGACCCGGTACCCGCACGTCCGGCTGCAGCGTGACGAGCGCCGGCTCCTGTGGGCGTTCGCGCTCTGGGTGGTCGTGCTCAAGCTGGTGCTGTCGGTGGTGTCCGAGCCGGAGTGGGCGAAGTTCGACGCCTCCGCTTGGTGGCCGACGATCGTCTCGGGCCGCGAGGTCTACGACGTGCTGACCTCGGTGTTCCACCTCGGGCTCGTCGGGTTCGTGCTGTCGCTGCTGGCGGTGCTGGTGCGCAAGATCCGCCGCGGGATCTTCGTGGACCGGGTGGATGCGCTGCCGGCGGTGGTCGCGGCGGCCAGCATCGCGCTGGCCGGGGTGGCCTACCTCGTGGCCAGGGTGGTCGACACCGCTCCCGCCGTGCAGGACCTGCTCCGGATCGGCACGGCCATCACCGCCCTCGGCACGCCGCTCTCGTTCGTCGTCGTGATCCTGCACCGGCACCTGGTGGCGGCGACCGCCGCCGACGCGCTGCCGCGCATCTACCGGGCCCGAACATCCGGCGAGTTGCGCGCCGAGCTGCGCCACAGCCTCGGTGACCCCGATCTGGAGCTGTGGCTGTGGGACGTGGCGCGCCAAGGGCTCCGGGATGTCGACGGGAAACCGGTCGAGCCCGACCCGGACGGCGACCGCTACCTGGTGGCGCTCCGCTCGGGCGACGGGCAACCGCTCGCGACGCTCGGCATGCGCCCGTCCCTGCGCCGGCACGGCCGGCTCGTCGACGTGGTGGTGTCGGCCGCCGGTATGGCCGTCGAGCGGGATGCGGGCATCGCGGCGGCCCGGGCGGCGGCCCGGCGCTCCATGGCCAGGGACATGCACGACGGTGCGCAGCAGGCGCTGCTCAGCGCGCTGCTGCGGCTCGCGATCGCGCGCAACCGGGCCGACGACGGCGTCGGCGCGGCGATCGACGACGCCCGGATCGGGGTGGACGCGGCGCTCGCGCAGATCCGCGGGCTGGTCCACGAGCCGGAGCCGGGGAGCGCGGACATGGACCTGGCGGTGGCCGTCAGCGAGCTGGCGGCCGACTGCGAGGTGCCGGTGGAGCTGGACGTGAGCGGGCCGGCTCTGCCGGACCGGCTGGCCCGTCAGGTGTGGTTCGTGGTGTCGGAGGCGCTCACCAATGTGCGCCGGCACGCGGATGCAACCGGCGCGGCCGTCTCCGTCGTCTGTCTCGATGACGAGGTGGTGGTGCGCGTCGCCGATGACGGTCGTGGTGGGGCCGATCGGGGAGCCGGCCGCGGGCTGGCCGGGATCGCGGAGCGGATCGAGGGGATGGGGGGCACGGTGGCGGTGGTCAGCCCGATCGGTGGCGGAACGACGATCACGGCGAGGTTCCCGTGCGTGTGACGATCGCGGACGACCATCCGCTGTTCCTCGAGGGGCTGCGGGCCTGGCTGGGCGAGATCGGCGTCGAGGTGCTGACGACGGCCCGCAACGCGGCCGAGCTGGTGGCCGCGGTCCGGCGCGAGCCGCCCGACGTGGTGGTCACCGATGTCGCGATGGCGCCGACGTTCACCGACGAGGGCCTGCTCGCGGTGGCCGAGCTCGCGCCCGAGTTCCCGGACGTCGGGCTGCTGGTGCTGTCGGCGCACCGCGAGCCGGAATGGGTGCTGCGACTGGTGTCGCTGCGCCCGCGCGGGATCGGGTACCTGCTCAAGCACAACGTCACCCGGGCGAGCCTGCTGCAGGAATCGCTCACCCGCCTCACCGAGGGCGGGGTGGTCGTCGACCCGGAGATCGTCGCGGACGTGGTGGCGCCGCAGACCTCACCGCTCGCCACCCTCACGCCGCGGGAGCAGCTCGTCCTCGCCCAAGCCGCGCAGGGCCGCTCCAACCGCGGCATCGCCGTCGAGCTGGAGATCACCGAGCGGACGGTGGAGAACCACATCAGCCGGATCTTCACGAAGCTGCAGCTGCCGGAGGGCAACCAGCGGGTGCTGGCGATCCTGGAGTGGCAGCGCGCGCAGGGGTGGGGAAGCACTCAGCCGCGGCCGTGAGCTGGCACGGATGTGCGGCCTGCCCGGTTCGTCGACCATCGGGGGACGACGAGCAAAGGGGAGCCGTGGTGCGCAGGGGTGTGTGCGGGGCGGCGCTGTTCGCAGCGCTGGGATTCGTGGGGATCGCCGGCTACCAGGACCTCGGTGGTCAGCAGGATGTCGTCTGGGCTCAGGACGGCAGCCAGGACGATCCTGGCAACGACTGGGCCCCCGCGGACGGTGGCCAGCAGGACGGCGGTCCGCCCGGCAACGAATGGTGATCGGTTGATCGCTCGTCGGGGCCGTTCCGTTCATCGGGACGGCCCTGCACGCTCCGCCCGCGTCGCTGGATCGATACAGAACATCGCTTTCTGCACTTGCCTGATCACTCGATCCGGTGAACCCCCAGGTCCGGCCGCCGTGGGATGAACAGCAGGCAAATCTCCGGGGCCTGCCTTCCTGATCGTTCCAGAGAGCGGGCTACACTCACCGCTGTGAGCCGTCGCACAAAGATCGTCTGTACCATCGGGCCGGCAACTGCGTCGCCCGAGCGCATCCGCGAGCTCGTCGAGGCCGGGATGGACGTGGCCCGGCTCAACTTCAGCCACGGCAGCCGCGAGGACCACAAGCGCGTCTACGAGATGGTGCGCGAGGCCGCTGACGCCGCGGGGCGCGCGGTCGGCATCCTCGCCGACCTGCAGGGCCCCAAGATCCGCCTCGGCCGCTTCGCCGGCGGCCCCGTCGAGTGGCAGACCGGCGAGGAGGTGCGGATCACCGTCGACGACGTGTCCGGCACCCACGACCGCGTCTCCACCACCTACAAGGGCCTGGCCGACGATGCCCGCGTCGACGACCGCCTGCTCGTCGACGACGGCAAGGTGGCGCTGCGCGTCATCGCCGTCGAGGGCCTCGACGTCGTCTGCAAGGTCACCGAGGGCGGCCCGGTCAGCGACAACAAGGGCATCTCGCTGCCCGGCATGAACGTGTCGGTCCCGGCGATGTCGGAGAAGGACATCGCCGATCTCGAGTTCGCCCTCGACCTGCGGGTCGACATCGTGGCGCTCTCGTTCGTGCGCAGCCCGGCCGACATCGACCTCGCCCACAAGATCATGGATGCCAAGGGGTCCCGGCTCCCCGTGGTCGCGAAGATCGAGAAGCCCGAGGCCGTCGACAACCTCGAGGCCATCGTGCTGGCCTTCGACGGCGTCATGGTCGCCCGCGGCGACCTCGGCGTGGAGCTCCCGCTGGAGCACGTGCCGCTGGTGCAGAAGCGGGCCATCCAGATCGCCCGCGAGAACGCCAAGCCGGTCATCGTCGCCACCCAGATGCTCGAGTCGATGATCACCAACTCGCGGCCGACCCGCGCGGAGGCCTCCGACGTGGCCAACGCGGTGCTCGACGGCGCCGACGCGGTCATGCTCTCCGGCGAGACGGGTGTCGGTCGCTACCCGATCAAGGCCGTCCGCACGATGGCGCAGATCGTGGAGGCCGTCGAGGGCGGGCCGGTCACGGTGCCGGCGCTCAACCACGTGCCGCGCACCAAGCGCGGCGTGCTGTCCTACGCGGCGCGCGACATCGGTGAGCGGCTCTCCGCGCGGGCGATCGTCGCGTTCACGCAGAGCGGCGACACGGTCCGCCGCCTCGCCCGCCTGCACACCCGGCTGCCGCTGCTGGCGTTCACGCCGGCTCCCGAGGTGCGCAGCCAGCTGGCCATGGCCTGGGGCGTGGAGACCTTCCTCGTGCCCTACGTGGAGTCCACCGACGCCATGGTCGAGCAGGTCGACCACGCGATGCTCGCCATCGACCGGTTCCAGCCCGGCGACCTCGTCGTCATCGTCGCGGGCAGCCCGCCCGGCACCGCCGGCTCGACGAACCTGATCCGCGTCCACCGGCTCGGCGAGGACGACCACGGCTGAGCCGGTGAGTGGTGCGCTACGCGTGTCGAGCCTTGACCGGCCCGGCACGCTGAGCGCATGACCGACAGCTTTGCTCTTCCGCCGAAGAACGTCGGTGAGCCGCGATCATGGACGTCGAGCACCCGCCGGGCGATCCGGGGGCGCCGCCGCACCGGCACAACTCCTACGACGAGGCCTTCTACGTGCTCGACGGCGTGATGACGTTCCGGGTCGGTGACGACTGGCGCGACATGGAGAGCGGCACGTTCCTCTGGGTGCCGCGAGGCACGGTGCACGGGTTCCACAACCGGACCGGCGCTCCGGCCAGGGTGCTGGTCGTGGCTACTCCGCAGGTCGTGCCGCTGGTGCGGGAAGCCCGCGCCATGATGGCCGCGGGTCCACCCGATCCGGACGCGGGACGGGCGATCTTCGCGCGGCACGACAGCGAACTGGTCCTTGACCAGCATTGAGGTCCGCAAGCTGACGCTTGCCGACGCGGGGCTGCTGCGTCGGCTTCGGCTGGCCGCCCTGCTCGATGCGCCGGACGCGTTCGCGTCCACGCACGCCCACGAGGCCCGGATGACCGAGGACGAGTGGCGGGCACGACTCACCGGTGAGCGGGCGTGGTTCGTCGCCGACGAGGTCGCGCTGGCCGCCTGGCAGCCGTCGTGGACGGGTGTGCCGGGTCGCCACGACCTGATCTCGATGTGGGTGCACCCCGACCACCGCGGCCGGGGGCTGGCCGGTGCGCTGGTCGGCGCGGTCGTGGACCATGCCCGTGCCGAGGGCGCGGCCGAGGTGGAGCTGTGGGTCGTCGACGGCAACGACGCGGCCGCGCACCTCTACACGAAGTGCGGCTTCGCCCCCACCGGCCGCAGCCAACCGCTGCCGAGCAACCCGGCGCTCATCGAGCGGGAGTGGATCCGCCCGCTCCCGTGACGGGGTGGCTAGTAGTGGTTGGTGAGGTGCACCCGGGGCTCCCGGACCCGGCCCTCCCTCTGGTGGAGCCTCTGGTAGCCCGTGTGGCGGGGGCCGCCTGGCCTCAAGATCGCGTCGAGGTCGAAGTACTTGCTGATTTCACCGCGCAAACTTCGACCTCGACACGATCCTCGGCCGGCCTGGTCCCGCGTGCACCTCTGGTCACACTGGCCACGCCCGTGACGCGGTGGCCGGTCATGATCGCGTTCAGATCACTGTCTCCGCCCTCCAGAGGGCGGAGACAGTGATCTCGTCGCGATCTTCGACTCTGGCGGAGTATGCGCTGTCCCGGCGGCGCGCGGAGGCCTGACAGACTGATCGGCGTGAGCGACCCCGACACCGAGCTTGCCGCCGATCTCGCCGTGGACGGCGTGCCCAGGGGCCAGTACGCCCTGGACCGTCTGGTGCGGCTGCTGGATCTCGAGCAGCTCGAGGTGAACCTCTTCCGCGGGGTCAGTCCCGCGCACAGCCCGGTTCGGGTGTTCGGTGGCCAGGTGGCGGGGCAGGCGCTGGTCGCGGCCGGGCGGACCGTGCCCGCCGATCGCGGTGTCCACTCGCTGCACGCCTACTTCATCCGGCCGGGCGATCCGAGCGTGCCGATCGTCTACGAGACCGAGCGGGTGCGCGACGGCCATTCCTTCACCACGCGCCGGGTGCTGGGTATCCAGCACGGGGAGGCGATCTTCTCGCTGTCGGCGTCGTTCCAGCTCCCGCAGGAGGGGTTGGAGCACACCGAGCCGCCGCCGGATCGGCCGGTGCCCGACCCCGAGTCGCTGCCCGATCTCGGCGAGCGGGCGCGGGCCGGCGCGGACGCCGGCTGGATGGCGCGCTTCGAGCGCCCGCTGGACATCCGCTTCGTGGACGAGCCGATGTTCTCCGAGTCCCGTCCCGCCCCGTCGGACGAGCCGATGCGGGTGTGGATGCGCGCCGACGGCAGGCTGCCCGACGACCCGCTGCTGCACGTCTGCCTGCTGACCTACGCCAGCGACATGACGTTGCTGGGCTCGGTGCTCGCCCGCCACGAGACGACCACCGGTCGGGTGCAGATGGCGAGCCTGGACCACGCCATGTGGTTCCACCGCCCCTTCCGCGCGGACGAGTGGTTCCTCTACACGTGCTACTCGCCGACGGCGTCCGGGTCGCGGGGGCTGGCGACGGGCCGTTTCCGCACCGCCGACGGCACGTTGATCGCCACGACCGTCCAGGAAGGACTGGTCCGGCTGCCGCGCCGTTGATCTGTTCATGAGCTAGCGTCGCGGCGGTGCAGACCGAGATCCGCTTCCCTGCCGGGAACACCACGCTGTCCGGGGTGCTCACCCTGCCGGACGGCGAGGGCCCGTTCCCCGCGCTGGTGATGATCTACGAGGCGTTCGGCATGACGGACGAGATGAAGCGGGTCGCCCGCGATCTCGCGGAGGACGGCTACGCCACGGTCATCCCGGACCTGTTCGCGCGCGGCCCGATCCGCCCGCTGTGCGTGGCGAGCGTGATGCGGACCGTCCTGACCGGGCGCGGCCAGGCGCTCGACGACCTGGAGGCGGCGCGCCGCTGGCTCGCCGACCGGCCGCAGGTCGACGCCGACCGGATCGGCACCATCGGCTTCTGCATGGGCGGCAGCTTCGCGCTGCTGCTCGCCCGGACCGGCCTGTACAAGGTGAGCGCTCCGTTCTACAACACGGCGGTGGACGTGCCGCGGGCCTGCCCCGTGGTGGCCAGCTACGGCGGGCGTGACCAGCTCACCCGCGGGGTGCCGGAGAAGCTCGAGACCCAGCTGGATGCGCTGGGCGTGCCCCACGACGTGAAGGTGTACCCGGAAGCCGGACACTCGTTCTACACGGAGACGCCCGGCGTGAAGGGGCAGCTGGCGAAGGTCTCGCCGATGCGTGCGGAGTACCACGAGCCGAGCGCCGCGGACGCACACCGGCGGATCGTCACTTTCTTCCGCGAGCACTTGTAGGAATCCATCCGGCACGTTACGACTGTGGGGTGCCGGTCCCGACCCTGCTCCTCGTGCGTCGCCGGCACGTCGACTTCGCGCTGGTCACCAGCTGCGCGTGTCCGGGTTCCCGCTGAACGTCCGCCAGCGGCCCGACACCCCCTGACCCACGGAGTCCTCTCATGTCCTCTGCTGCACCCACCCGCGACGACGCCCTGCGCGCGATCGTCGCCGGCACCACCGCTGCCGTCTCCGACGATCCCGACCGCGGCCACGTCGTGTTCCGCGTGGACGGCACCGGCGGCGAAGGCGTCCGCACCCACCTGCGCATCAACGATCACACCCTGCTCGTCGACGAGCCGCCGGCACTCGGCGGCGACAACGCGGCGCCCAACCCGGTCGAGGTCGCGCTGGCCGGGCTGCTGTCCTGCCAGGTCGTCACCTACCGGTTCTGGGCAGCCGAGCTGGGCATCCCGCTCGACGACATCTCGATCGAGGTCGAGGGCGATCTCGACGTGCGTGGCTTCTTCGGTGTGGACGACGCCGTGCGGCCCGGGTTCGGCGAGGTGCGCGTCGTCGTCACCCTCGACGGGCCGGCCGAGGCGGACCGCTACCAGGAGCTCGCCGCCACCGTCGACGCCCACTGCCCGGTGCTGGACCTGTTCCGCAACCCCACACCGGTGACCACGACCGTCCGCACGGCGTGACGACGGGCAGGATGAGGGCATGAGCGATCGTCCGGGCACCGGTGGACCGACCGACCGACAGTGGGGGTTCCGCACGCGCGCCGTGCACGCCGGCGCGGTGCCCGATGCCGCCACCGGCGCCCGGGCGACCCCCATCTACCAGTCCACGAGCTTCGTCTTCCAGGACACGACCGACGCCGCCACGCTGTTCGCGCTGCAGAAGTACGGGCTGATCTACAGCCGGATCGCCAACCCGACGGTCTCGGTGTTCGAGGAGCGGATCGCGAGCCTCGAAGGTGGGCTCGGCGCCGTCGCCACCGCCACCGGGCAGGCCGCGGAGTTCCTCACCTTCGCCGCCCTCGCGGGCACCGGCGACCACATCGTCGCCGCCGCGGGGCTGTACGGCGGCACGATCACCCAGCTCGACGTCACGCTGCGCCGCTTCGGCGTCGACACGGCGTTCGTGGCCGGTGACCGGCCCGAGGACTTCGCCGCCGCCATCACCCCGCGCACCAAGCTGCTGTTCGCGGAGGTGGTGTCGAACCCGTCCGGCGACGTGGCCGACATCGCCGCGCTCGCCGACGTGGCGCACGCGGCCGGGCTGCCGCTGGTGATCGACGCGACGATGGCCACGCCGTACCTGTGCCGGCCGATCGAGCACGGCGCCGACATCGTGATCCACTCGGCGACGAAGTTCCTCGGCGGCCACGGCACGACGTTGGGCGGGGTGGTCGTCGAGTCCGGCCGGTTCGACTGGGGCAACGGCAACTTCCCGCTGATGACCGAACCCGTCCCGTCCTACGGTGGGTTGACGTGGTGGGGCAACTTCGGCGAGTTCGGGTTCCTCACGAAGCTGCGGGCCGAGCAGTTGCGCGACATCGGCGCCACGCTCTCTGCGCAGTCGGCGTTCCAGCTGCTGCAGGGTGTCGAGACGCTCCCGCAGCGCATGGAAGCGCACGTCGCGAACGCGCGGACCGTTGCCGAGTGGCTGCAGCTCGATCCTCGGGTGTCCTACGTCCGCTGGGCCGGCCTGCCCGACCACCCGCACCACGACCGCGCGGCCCGCTACCTGCCGAAGGGACCCGGCGCTGTGTTCGCGTTCGGTGTGCAGGGCGGACGGGCGGCGGGGGAGCGGTTCATCGAGTCGGTGCAGCTGTGCAGCCACCTCGCCAACATCGGCGACGCGCGCACGCTCGTGCTGCACCCCGGCTCCACCACGCACCAGCAGCTCACCACCGAGCAGCTCCGCGACGCCGGCGTGCCACCGGACCTGGTGCGCATCAGCGTCGGCATCGAGGACCCCGAGGACATCATCTGGGACCTCGACCAGGCCCTGACCGCAGCCTCGAAGGACGCGTGACATGACCTGGGAGAACCCCTCCGCGCTGCGGCGGCAGCAGATCCTGCGGGCCACCCGCACCGTCGCGATGGTGGGTGCGTCGCCGAACCCGGCCCGGGCCAGCAACTTCGTCGCCACCTACCTGCTGTCCACCACCCGGTTCGAGACGTACTTCATCAATCCCAACGCCACCGAGATGCTCGGGCAGCCCGTCTACAAGTCACTGGCCGACCTGCCCGTCGTGCCCGATCTCGTGGACGTGTTCCGCCGGCGCGAGGACCTCCCCGCAGTGCTGGACGAGGTGCTCGCCCTCGGCGTGGGCGAAGGTGGCGTGCACACGTTCTGGACGCAGTTCGGCCTCCTCGACGAAGACGTGGCGCGACGGGCCGAGGCGGCGGGGCTGGAGGTCGTGATGGACCGCTGCCTCAAGGTGGAGCACGCCCGCTTCCACGGCGGCCTGCACCTCGCAGGCTTCGACACCGGAGTGATCAGCTCGCGGCGCCGGAGCAGCTGAGACCCCCTACATGTGGCGGGGGAACACCACGAGCCGCGCGATCCAGTAGACGGGTGCGGCGACGAGGACGAGCTGCCAGAGCAGCAGCGTCCGTCGCCGGAGGACGAGCCACAGCGCCAGGCCGACGACGAGGGTGAACCCGGCCAGCGTCGCCACCCCGGCGAGTGAACCTGCCGAGCCGGTGAGCACCAGGTTGAGCAGCAGGTTCACCACCAGCCACACCGCGGCTGCGGTGAGCGCCCGCGGGAACGGCGTCGGATCGGTCGGCGGACCCTGCGGGCGGCCGGGCGCGATCTCGGGCGGCGGCAGCGCCGGGTAGGGCGGAGCGCCCGGCATGGGGGCGTGCGGCGCCATGCCCTCCGGCACCTGGAGGTAGCCGGGTCGCGCCGCGGGCGGGTCCTCTGCCTGCGCGGAGTCTTGTACAGGTTCGCCTGCGGGGTGATAGCCCGTCGCGCCCGCCCAGGCCGGTCGCCCGGCTGCGGCGTCGTCGGTTGCGTCATCGGCGGACGGGCCGTCGTCCGGCAGGTCGGGGCGCGCCATGGCAGCACGGTAGTGCGCTGGAACCGGCCGGTGTGACCAACCCGTCCGTCGAACGTGCTCCCCGTCGCAGCGCTACCCGGCGGTGAGGATTAACCTCCGCCTCGTGTCTACGTCGACAACCACCCCCGTCACCGTCACCGTCACCGGAGCCGCAGGTCAGATCGGCTACGCGTTGCTGTTCCGGATCGCGTCCGGCCAGCTGCTCGGGGCCGATGTCCCGGTCAAGCTGAACCTGCTGGAGATCCCGCAGGCGGTGAAGGCGGCCGAGGGCACTGCGATGGAGCTCGACGACTGCGCGTTCCCGCTGCTGTCGGGCATCGACATCTTCGACGACGCCACCAAGGCGTTCGCCGGCGCGAACGTGGCGCTGCTCGTCGGCGCCCGGCCCCGCACCAAGGGCATGGAGCGCGGCGACCTCCTCGAGGCCAACGGCGGCATCTTCGCCCCGCAGGGCAAGGCCATCAACGCCGGCGCGGCCGACGACATCCGCGTGCTGGTGGTCGGCAACCCGGCCAACACCAACGCCCTGATCGCCCAGGCCGCCGCTCCCGACGTGCCGGCCGAGCGGTTCACGGCCATGACTCGTCTCGACCACAACCGCGCGCTCGCGCAGCTGTCGAAGAAGCTGTCGGTGCCGCTGTCGGAGATCACGAAGCTCACGATCTGGGGCAACCACTCCGCCACCCAGTACCCCGACCTCTACCACGCCGAGGTCGGCGGCAAGATCGCCGCCGAGCAGGTCGACGAGGCCTGGCTGAAGGACACCTTCATCCCGACCGTCGCCAAGCGCGGCGCAGCCATCATCGAGGCGCGCGGCGCGTCGTCGGCGGCATCGGCGGCCAACGCGGCCATCGACCACGTCTACGACTGGGTCAACGGCACCCCGGCGGGCGACTGGACCTCCGCGGCGATCCCCTCCGACGGCTCCTACGGCGTGCCCGAAGGCATCATCTCCTCCTTCCCCGTCACGTCGAAGGACGGGAAGTGGGAGATCGTGCAGGGCCTGGAGATCGACGACTTCTCCCGCTCCCGCATCGACGCCAGCGTCGCGGAGCTGCAGGAGGAGCGCGAGGCCGTGAAGGGCCTCGGCCTGCTCTGACGTTCGGACACCCGGCCCCGACCACCTGATGGTGGTCGGGGCCGATTCCGTTCATGGCCGGGCCCCGCGCCCGCGAGTGGCGGATGCCGACGACCACAAGGTGCACGGCCAGCGCGCCCCTGGTGTGCCGGTTCCTCCCGTGGTGCAGCCACGACACCGCTGGTGATCGTCCGGGACGTGGGAGGTCAGCAGCGCGTCGACCACGCCGGGCAGCGCAGCCAGGAGCTCGGGTAGTCCCAGCCCGCTCGCGTCTATGCAATTGTCCATTGGTTGAGGATGACATATGCGATGGACCGTTGACTAGCAGCGTCTGGTCGACGAAACTGGCTGCGCAGAGCACCGGCGACAGGGAGAGCGTTCATGGGTGAGATCGACGGAGTCCCGCAGGTCGTCGTGCTTCGCGGGTCGTGCGGTGACGACGAGACGTGCCCGGTCCAGACCAGCGTCAGTACTCGACCCGGGCGCATCTACTATGTCGCGACGATCGAGACCGACGAGGAGATCCTGGCTGCCCACGCTGGACGGGTCGGGCCCGACGAGATCCTGGTGTGGCAGCCGGACGACCTTCCTGAGGTGAGCCGTTGAACGCGTCCGAGCTGCGTACCTTCATCCGCGATCACTTCACTCGTGACGCGTTCCGGCTGGAAATCCACCAGCGCTACGAAGTCGCGTCGGACGGCAACGACTTCGGTCGCTATCTGGCCGGCGCGGCCGCGCCGACAGCGGAGCGGAAGCAGCCGTGGCTCGATCGCCTCAGGTCCGAGCACGAGCGGGGCCTGCAGCGTCGGCGGGTTCGGGTGGTCACTCGGCCCGTGAGCGAGTACACCCGATACGAGTGCGAGTGGTCGTACGCTCCCAACGGCGCTGCCGGCGAGGACATCCGCATCCTCGACCTGGGCGAACGTGTCCTGCCGGATGTCGGGCGGTGGATCCAGAGCGACTGGTGGCTGCTCGATGATCAGCACCTCGTCCACATGGACTACGGCCTCGACGGTGAGTTCCTCGAAGCGAGCGTCATCGCGGACGCCGACGAGGCAGGCAGCGCCCGCGACCGGCTCTGGGACGCGGCAGAGCCGTTCCCGATGTGGTGGGAGCGCCACCGTGAGCTGCATCGCGATCACGGCTCGGCACTCCGGTCCGTATGACGTCGAGCAGCGCAGAGGAGCCCGGCACCGCGGTCGGCCTCGGTGCGACACTGCGCGACCTGCGCACCTCGGCTCACCCGGTCGTGTCGCAGACCGCAGCCGCCGGCCACATCGGGGTCAGCCAGGCGAAGCTCTCCCGCGCCGAGCGGGGGCAGTTCCTGCTCGACCCGCCGTCGGTGCGGGCACTCGCGGCCTTGTACGGAGCAACGCCCGACGTGTGCGATCGGCTGGCCGGCTGGGCCGAGGCTCTGGAACCGGCTCGACTCGACTCGCGGCTCATCTTCCAGCGCGGTACCAATCACTTCCAGGAACGCCTCCGGCGGGTCGAGGAAGGCTCCGCGCTGGTGCGGTCGTTCCAACCGGGCATGGTCATCGGGCCGCTCCAGACGGAGACGTACGCGCGGACCGTCATGGGGCAGAGCGGCGCTGCGACCGCAGCCGATGCCGTGCGCGTCCGGCTCGCCCGCGGACGCATGATGCTCGACGATCCTGGCCGGCAGTGGGTCCTCATCCACACCGAAGGTGCGCTGCGTTGGCGAATGGCGTCGGCGGAAGCGATGGTGGAGCAGATGGCGCACATCATCGCGTGCTCTCGTCAGCCCAACATCCGCATCGGCGTGATCCCGTACGAGACGGCCGTCGACTTCGCCGCGCCGCACGGATTCCACCTGTATGACCAACAGGCTGTGATGATCGGGACCAAGACGGCTACCGCCCTCAGCTCGGACGAGCGTGATGTGCGCGTCTATCACGACCTGTTCGGTCGGCTGGAGGGTGCGGCCGCCTGGGACGACGACGCCCGCGCGGTCCTCGTCCGCATCTCCGACGACTGCGCACGCTGAAGTCACGTCTCGTCCCAGCCTTTTCTCGTCCTTCCTCGTGCCGGCCGAGTGTGAAATGCGGCACACCGGGTATCCCTGGCGGGGGAGAATCGAGGTCCGCGCGATGGGCGTGGTCGGTGGTCTGTCCGCAGTGGTGTCCGGGCTGCTCCATGCAGTGATCGGGATCCCGTTGGCGCTCCTGCGCGGGGTGCTCGCGCTGGTGCTGATGCTCCTGGCGACGGTGCTGCTGGTCGTTGCGGTGGTGCTGTGCGCGACGATCCTGCTGCTTCCGCTGGGTATCCCGCTGGGAGCGCTCGCCATGCAGCTCTACGCCAAGGCCGCCGGGCTCGTGATGCCCGGCAGCTCCGGTGTGGAAACCGCACTGCGGGCGCGGGGAGATGCGCTGCGCAACCGCGGGTCGCGGGTCCGCGGGCGCCTGCAGCCCACGGGGTAGCGACCGATGCGGGCGCTGCGGGCCGGCGCCGCGGTGCCGCTGCTCGTGCTGGCGGTCGTGCTGTCGGTCGTCGCGTTGGTGCTGTGCCTGACCGTGGTGCTGCTACCGGTCGGCCTGATCGTCGGGTTCGCGGCGATGCGGCTCTTCAGGACGGCCGTGAAGCTGCTGATGCCGCGGTCGGCCGACGTCAAGCGTGGGGTCCGCAAAGGCCTCCACGTGCCGCAGTTGCGTGCAGTGGCGACTCGCATCGAGAAGTCCGCGCGACGCGTGCGGAAGCGACTGCCCAAGCGGATCCGCAGGTGGCGGCGCCGGCTGCAGCCCGGTTGAGATCGCGCACCGCGGCTCAGAGCCGCAGCGCCTGCACCAGCTCGACGAGCTCCCGGAGCCGCCGGTAGTCGGCGATGTCGATGATCGCGGCGACCTCCTGGCCGCCGTCGGTCAGCACCGCTGCGTGCCCGGTGCGGGCCACCTCGCGCACGAGGGCGGCGGCGCGGGGGCCCAGCTCCGCCACGCCGTGCCCGTCCGGCTCCAGCTCGGCGAGGGGATCGACGGGTGGCGGTACCGCCGGCGGGACGGGTCGACCGGTCGGTCCGAGGAGGGCCCGCAGTTCGGCGCGCGCGACGGCCCCGCCCGCCCGGGCCAGGTCGACCGCGATGACGGGTGCGGTCCGGCGCAGCGCGTCGAGGACCGCCGGGTCGGCGAGGTCGTGCCGCCCGTCCCGCGTGCCGGTGATGATGCC
Organism: uncultured Actinomycetota bacterium; assembly: GCA_963727745.1. Taxonomy (GTDB): domain Bacteria; phylum Actinomycetota; class Actinomycetes; order Mycobacteriales; family Pseudonocardiaceae; genus Pseudonocardia. The sequence goes on along the minus strand of CAVSHL010000004.1, from coordinate 347,340 downwards.
GTCGGGCCGGAGAGCGGCCACCTCGCGGGCGTCGGGCCGGCGGTCGTCGCCTATCACGGGCACCTCGCCGAACCGGCCGGCGCACCCGATCACGGTGGCCCCGATCTCCACCAGCAGCGCGCCCACCTCGGGATCGGTGGCCACCACCGTGCGGATCGGGCTGCGCAGCGGCACCGGGGTGCCCGTCGCGTCGACGAACGACCGCCCGCCGCCCATGGCTCCGCCGGCCGTCATCCGACGATCACGACCGCGAACCGTTCCGGCCCCATGGTGATCGCGTCGTCGAGCGCCTCCACCGGCTCGGACGCCAGCACGATGCGCTCGATCCGCTCACCCAGCTCCAGGGTCACCTCGGTGCCGCCGAGGTTGCACAGCAGCCGCAGCCGGCCGCGGTGCAGGACGATGGTGCGGGCGTCCCCGGAGACGTCGACCTCGACGTCGTCGAGCCACGGGTCGGACAGCTCCGGGAACCGCTTGCGCAGCGCGATCAGCTCGGTGTGCATCTGCAGCAGCGTGGCGTGCGGTTCGCGGGTGGGCTCGTCCCAGTCGAGCTTGGAGTCGAGGAACGTCGACTCGGCGTTGGGGTCGGGCACGTCCACCTCGGCGTCCCAGCCGTGCTCCTCGAACTCCGCGAACCGACCCTCGCGCACGGCGGTGCGCAGGTTCTCGTCGGGGAAGTAGGAGAAGAACTGCCACGGGGTGCGAGCGCCCCACTCCTCGCCCATGAACAGCATCGGCGTGAACGGCGAGCACAGCACCAGCGCCGCGCCGCAGGCCAGCAGGCCGGGGGAGAGGCTCTGGGTGAGCCGGTCGCCGGCGGCCCGATTGCCGATCTGGTCGTGGTTCTGCAGGTAGGCGAGGAAGCGGTGGCCGGGGACCCTTCGGGTGTCGACGGGCGCGCCGTGGTTGCGCTGCCGGAAGCTCGACCACGTGCCCTCGTGCAGGAACGCGCGGGTGAACACGTGCGCGAGCCCGTGCAGGTCGGCGGCCGCGAAGTCGGCGTAATAGCCCTGCGACTCGCGGGTGAGCACGGTGTGCAGGCTGTGGTGGATGTCGTCGCACCACTGCGCCGCCAGCCCGTAGCCGCCGCCCTCCCGCGCGGTGACGAGCTTCGGGTCGTTCAGGTCGGACTCGGCGATCAGCGACAGCGGGCGCCCGACGTGCGCCGACAGCGACTCCACCTCGACGGCCAGCTGCTCGAGCACGTGCTGGGCACGGGTGTCGCGCAGCGCGTGGACGGCGTCGAGGCGCAGCGCGTCGACGTGGAAGTCGCGCAGCCACATCAGGGCGTTGTCGATGATGTACCGGCGCACGGTCTCCGACTGCGCCCCGTCGAGGTTGACCGTCGGCCCCCAGATGTTGCTGCCCGCGAAGTAGGGCCCGAACCGGTCCAGGTAGGCGCCCGACGGACCGAGGTGGTTGTAGACCACGTCCAGGCACACGCCCAGCCCGCGGACGTGGCAGGCGTCGACGAACCGCTTGAACGCGTCCGGGCCGCCGTAGTTCTCGGTGACCGCGTACCAGCCGACGCCGTCGTAGCCCCAGTTCCGCGGCCCGTCGACCGCGTTGACCGGCAACACCTCGACGACGTCGACCCCGAGCGCGACCAGGTGGTCCAGCTTGGCGATGGCCGCGTCGAACGTGCCGTCGGGCGTGAACGTGCCGATGTGGCACTCGTAGAGCACGCTGCCCGGCAGCTGGCGGCCCGTCCAGGCGCCGTCGGTCCACTGGTGGGTGTCCTGGTCGTACACGCGGGACGCGGCGTGCACGCCGCCCGGCTGCCACTGCGAACGCGGATCGGGCAGCGGATCCGGGTCGTCGTCGAGCAGGAAGGCGTACGCGCTGCCCGTGCCGGCGTCGAGCACGGCGGCCCGCCACCAGCCCGCGCCGTCCCGCCGCATGGGGTACGGCGATCCGTCGACGAGCACCTGCACCCTGTCCCGTTGCGGCGCCCACACCGCGAAGTCCGTCACGCGTCCGATCGTGCCGAATGCGGTCCGTCGCCGCGCGCTCAGGGCCCTCAGACGGGCAGCCCGGGGACCGGCAGGCCCACCGCCGTCTCGACAGTCACGCCGGCACTGACGGTCGCCGAGACCGCCCGCACGCCGAGGACGACGGCGAGCGTGATGGCCCCGACCAGCAGCAGGACGAGCACCGTCACGGCGACGATCCGCGGCCACCGCCGTTCGGCGCTCCCGGGCTGTGACGGGGAGGGGGCCGCCGGCGCGCCGGCACGGCGGCTCGCGTCCGGCGCCGGAACGGATCGCGTCGGCGCGGGCCGCGGCATCGCCGGGGGTGGCGGCGCCGGCGGTCCGGCGGTCCGCGGTGCCTCGGCGGCCGGACCGCGCCGGTCAGGGATCGGGCCGACGGCGGACGGGGGAGGCAGCCGCGCGGTGACCGGGGGCTGAGGCCTCGGCTCCTCCTGGAGGCCCGCGGCCGACACGTCGTTCGAGAGGCCGGGCAGTCCATCCGGCGCCTGCACCGACGTCCACGACGGCGTCGTAGGGTCACGGTCGGCACCGGAGCGGAGCGGCGACGCGGCGGGCACGGCCATCTCGACGACGGCGAGGCCGGCGTGCTTCTGCACCTGCTGCAGGGCCCGCCCGAACTCCGCCATCTGCGGCCGGTCCTCCGGATCCTTGGCCATCGCCTGCTCCAGGACCGCGCACATGTCGTCCGGAACGCCGTACCCGCGCAGGTCGGGGACCGGGCGGCTACGGATGCGCAGGTACTGGGCGACCAGCTCCTCCTCCGGCTCGCGGCCGAACGCGGCGTACCCGGCGATGATCGTGAAGAGGGTCGCCCCGAGCGCGTAGACGTCCGAGCGCGGAGACGGCGGGCCGCCCTCGAGCACGTCCGGTGGGCTGTACGCCACGGAGCCGATGTACAGGCCCCGCGCGGTCTCGAACCCGCCCTGCATCCGGGCGATGCCGAAGTCGGTGAGCTGGACCTCGCTGTAGTCCGACAGCAGGACGTTCCCGGGTTTGACGTCGCGGTGCAGGGTGCCCACGAGGTGGGCACTCTCCAGCGCGCCCGCCAGCCGCACCCCCATCCGGGTCGCGTCCGACCACGGGACGGGCCCGTCGCGCTCGATGAAGGCAGCCAGCGACCCCTTGGCGAGGAACGGCATGACGATGTAGGGCCGGCCCTCTGAGGTCTCTCCGACCTGCAGCACCTCGACCACGTTGGGGTGTCCCGACAGCCTGCCCATGGCCCGGCCCTCCCGGAAGAACCGGGCCCGGTTCGTGGGGTCGAGACCGGCGTGCAGCAGCTTCACCGCGACCGTGCGGTCGACCGACGCCTCGTGGCAGCGGAACACGACACCGAACCCGCCCCGGCCGATCTCGATCGCGTCGACGAAGCCCGCTCGCGCGAGCTCGCCCACGGTCGCGGACTGCTGGTCCGAACTCACCTCCGCCGAACTCCCCTGCTGGCGATGCCGGGCCGGACCGGTCCAGGTGAACACCCGCCGGGCCGGAGTGGCCGTTCGACCACGTCCAGGCACACTAGTAGTACTTGGTCGGATGCACCGGGGCTCCGCCCCGTACCTCGACCGTCCTCTGGTGGAGCTTCGACGGTCAGGACAGGTGGGCGACGAGCTCGCGCGGCTCGGCCCGGCCGATGACGGCGACGATCCCGCCGGGCACCGCGTCCATGCCGTAGAGGTCACCGAAGCCGGGTATCCGCCAGTGCTCGGCGAGGTCGGCCAGCCCGGTCGCGACGACGTCGCCGCCGTCGGAGGTGTACCAGCCGCCGCCTGCGAGCTCGGCGAACCCGCCGGTCCGGTGGTCGCGAGCAGCGCCGGTGCGGCCGTCGACCACGGTGCCGACGCCGCTGTCGAGCACGTAGGCCCACGGGGCGCCGTCGAGGCGCAGGACACCTGTCGGCGAGCGACCCGCTCGCCACAGCACCCGCCCGTCCGCGACGGAGACGGCGGCGGTGCCGAGCCCGGGCCCGCCGCCGCCACTGATCAGCAGCGTTCCGGTGTCGAGCGGTGCGACCCCGGCCCGGCCGATGCCGTCGACATCGGCGCTCCAGCGCGGGGTGCCGGTCGCGAGGTCGAAGGCCCCGACCGTGTCGGGACCCGGTTCGACGTCCGCGGTGCGCACGAACATGTCGTTGACGACGGTGACGTCGGTGAACAGCGGGTTCGCCTGCGTCCACCGCGCGGCCCCCGTGGCCGGGTCGGCGACCCCGTCGATGCCGAGCTGCGTGTCGGCGTCGGCCGCTCCGTCGATCACGAGCGCGCCGTCGCGAGGGACGATCCGGCGCGGCACCTGCCAGCGGCGTGTGCCGGTCGCGCGGTCCACGGCGGTGGTCCCGGTGAGGGAGCGGACGAGCAGCAGGTCGGGGAGCGCGTCCACGCTGTCGCCCTGGTCCTCGGGTGCCTGCCAGAGCACGCGCCCGTCGGTCGCGTCGAGCACGGAGACGGTGCCCGCCTCGACCACCACCACGGGCCGCACGTGGCCCCGGAGGCTCAGCTGCGGGGCAGTGCCCGGCACCGTGGCGCTCCAGCGCGGCATCCCCGTGGCGAGATCGAGCCGCTCGACGCGCGTGCTCCCGCCCTGCGGTGCCGCCAGCACCACCACGCCGGAGCCGTCCAGGGCCGTCTCGGCGCCGACGGGCACGGGCACGGACCAGCGCCGCGGCGGCGCGGACTCCGGCACGGTGGGCACCGGCTGCCAGCCCTCCCCGTCGGTCCAGATCTCGGCCGCGGCCGGCAGCGGCTGCAGGGGCGGTGCCGCGGGCACGGGCGCACCGCATCCGGCGAGCAGCGCCGCGGCGGCGAGGATCCACGGCCACCGCAGGCGGGTCACGCCCGCGTCGCCCGCGTCGACGGGTTCACGTCGCAGCCGGCGCGGCCGGGCTCGTGGTCGGGACCGGGTAGCTGCTGCAGCCGCACGGCGCCGTCGGGCGCGTGGCCGCCCGGACGGCGATGATCGCCGCCGCGATCAGCGCGGCGAGCAGGAGCGTCACGAGCAGGGCACGGCGGAGTCGGACGGGCACGGCCACACGGTAGGTCCGAGCCGGCGGGACCCGTCCCGGACCTGTGTGAGGCGCTCAGATGGGCCGGACGAGCAGGGCCACCGGATAGCGGGCGAGCAGCGTGGCCAGCCGCGGGGCGTTCCCGTCCACCGGCTCGTCGGTGATCATGTCGTGCCAGTCGGCGGTGCCGCCCGGCAAGGGCAGCACCGTGTCGCCCCAGCCGCCGCGGGCGGCGAGCCCGACCGGCAGCCGGGTCACGACGGCGACGAGGTGCGACGAGCGGGCGAACGCGACGGAGTGCTCGGCGGCCGCGCCCTGCGCGGGGACGGCCCGGTAGCTGTCGAACACCTCCGGCCGGTACCGCCGCAGCCGCAGGGCCGTGGCCGTGACCAGCAGCTTCGCTGCGCCGGACGCGTCGATGTCGGGCAGCTCGCCGCCGTCGATGCGGGTCAGCAGCTCGCGCCGGGCCGCCCAGTCGACGGGCCGGCGGTTGTCCGGGTCGACCAGTGAGTACTCGAACAGCTCGGTGCCCTGGTAGACGTCGGGCACTCCGGGGCCGGCGATCTGCAGCACCTTCTGCGCGAGCGAGTTCGACCGGCCGGGGCCGGCGATGCGCCCCACGAACTCCTCGATCTCGGCAACCAGCTCCGTGTCGCCGAGCACGGCACCGGGCCACGCGGCGATCGCCTCGTCCACCTCGGGCACGGCCTCGACGTGGCTGGTGACGACCTTGGCCTCCTTCGAGGCCTTGCGCAGGTAGTCGACGAGCCGCTGCTCGTCGATCGGCCACGCGCCCGCGAGGTTCTGCCACGCCAGCAGCTCCAGCGACCGCTCGGGCAGCGGGTGGCGCGCCGACCAGCGGCGGACCAGCTCCGCCCACTCGCCGGGGATCTCGGCGAGCACCGCGAGCCGGGCCCGCACGTCCTCGGACCGCTTGGTGTCGTGGGTCGAGAGGGTGGTCATCGTGGCCGGCCAGGACGCCGCGCGGGCCGTTTGCGCGAGGTGGAACTCGGCGGGGGAGATGCCGAACCGGTCGGGGGCCCCGCCGACCTCGTTGAGCGCCACGAACCGGTTCCACCGGTAGAACGCGGTGTCCTCCACGCCCTTCGCCATCACCATGCCGGAGCTCTGCTGCACGCGGGTCGCGAGCTCGCCCTGCGGCTCGGCGAGCATCCCGGAGTGGAGCGCGTCGAGCACGTCGGCGAGGTCGGGGCGGCGCACCCGGGCCGCGGACACGGCCGTGTCCAGGGCGGTGCGGCCTTCCGGCAGGTACGAGCGGTAGACGGGGAAGCCGACGAGGAACTCGGCCACTGCCTCGCGGTTGCGCTCGACGTCGACGTCGGCGCTGTCGCCGGGCAGCAGCGCCGCGATCCGGCGGGTCTCCGCCTCCAGGATGGTGCGCGCGACCTCCAGCCGGGCGTCGTGCTCGACGGAGTGCAGAGCGGGCTTCGAGCCGGTGTGCTCGGCCGCGAACTGGGTGAGCAGGCCGGCGCCCGTCGGGTCGACGAGCACGCCCTGGATCTCGCGCAGCGCCTCGTAGCCGGAGGTGCCGTCGACCGGCCACGACGTCGGGAGCTCCTCGCCGGGGCCGAGGATCTTCTCGACCAGCAGCCAGCGGTCGGGGCCGAGGGCGGCGCGCAACCTGCGCACGTAGGCGCCGGGATCGGACAGCCCGTCGGGATGGTCGACCCGGATGCCGTCGACGTCGCCGGCGGCGACCCACCGCAGGATCTCGCGGTGGGTGGCGTCGAACACCTCCGGCAGCTCCACCCGCACCGCCGCCAGGGTCGACACGTCGAAGAACCGGCGGTAGGTCAGCTCCGCGGCACCGCGCTTCCACGAGCCGAACCGGTAGTGCTGGCGCTCGTGGACCTCCAGCGGCGTGCCGTCCCCGGTGCCGGGAGCGACGGGCGCGGCGTGCTCGTAGTACCGCAGCTCGGTCCCGTCGTCCGACAGCGACAGCTCGCTGAGCGCCTTCTCCTCGTCCTCCCCGAGGACGGGCAGCAGGATCGGGCTAGACCAGTCGATGTCGAAGTACCCGGCGTAGGGCGAGTCCTGCCCGAGCCGCAGCACGTCCCACCACCACGGGTTCGCCTTGGGCGTGTCCACGCCGACGTGGTTGGGCACGATGTCGAGCACGAACCCCATGCCGTAGGTCCGCACCGCGTCCACCAGCGTCCGCCGGCCGGCCTCGCCGCCGCGCTCGGCGGAGACCCTGGTCGGGTCCACCACGTCGTAGCCGTGGTTGGACCCGGCACCGGACTCCAGCAGCGGCGACGCGTAGAGCGCCCCCACCCCCAGGGCGTGCAGGTAGGGCAGCAGCTCCACGGCGTCGGTGAAGGTCTGGTCCTTCGAGAACTGGTAGCGGTAGGTCGAGGACGGGACCACGTGCGGAACTCCTAATCGAGGGATCAGTTCAGGCGCTGCAGGACGACCAGGGACCGGGCACGCACCGCCACCGCCGCGCCGCCGGCGTAGGTGACGGGCTCGGCGCCCGCCACCCCCGGGGTCGGCGACAGCACGGTGACCGTGCCCTCTGCGGTGTCGACGACCGCGGCCCACGTCCGGCCGTAGGTCGGCGGCAGGGTGACCTCGATGTCCTCGTAGTGGGCGTTGAACGCCACCAGGAACGAGTCGTCGTGGACCTTCTCGCCGCGCGGATCGGGCTCGGTGATGCCGTCGCCGTTGAGGAACACGGTGACGGACTTGCCGAAGCCGGAGTCCCAGTCGCCCTCGGCCATCTCGTCGCCGCCGGGGGTGAACCACGCGATGTCGGGCAGCGAGCCGCCACGGGCGCGGGCGATCGGGCGTCCGTCGAAGAAGCGGCGCCTGCGGAACACCGGGTGGGCCGCGCGCAGCGCCACCATCCCGGACGTGAACCCGACGAGGCCGGCGTTCTTCCCTGCCAGCGACCAGTCGAGCCAGGCGATCGGCCCGTCCTGGCAGTAGACGTTGTTGTTGCCCTGCTGGGTCCGGCCCAGCTCGTCGCCGTGCAGCAGCATCGGCACGCCCTGGCTCAGCAGGGTCGTCGCGATGAAGTTGCGCTGCTGGCGACCGCGCAGCTCCAGCACCGCCGCGTCGTCGGTCGGCCCCTCCACCCCGCAGTTCCACGAGCGGTTGTGGCTCTCGCCGTCGTTGCCGCCCTCGCCGTTGGCCTCGTTGTGCTTCTCGTTGTACGAGACCAGGTCGGCGAGCGTGAACCCGTCGTGCGCCGTGACGAAGTTGATCGACGCGTAGGGGCGGCGGCCGTCGTCCTGGTACAGGTCGGAGCTGCCGGTCAGCCGCGAGGCGAACTCGCCGAGGGTGCCGGGCTCGCCGCGCCAGAAGTCGCGCACGGTGTCGCGGTACTTGCCGTTCCACTCCGTCCACAGCGGCGGGAAGTTGCCGACCTGGTAGCCGCCGGGCCCGACGTCCCACGGCTCGGCGATGAGCTTGACCTGGCTGATCACCGGGTCCTGCTGCACCAGGTCGAAGAACACGCTCAGCCGGTCGACGTCGTAGAACTCCCGCGCGAGGGTGGAGGCGAGGTCGAACCGGAAGCCGTCGACGTGCATCTCGGTGACCCAGTAGCGCAGCGAATCCATGATCAGCTGCAGCGTGTGCGGGTTGCGGACGTTCAGCGAGTTGCCGGTGCCCGTGTAGTCCATGTAGTACTGCACGTCGTTCTCGACGAGGCGGTAGTAGGCCGCGTTGTCGATGCCGCGCATCGAGAGCGTCGGGCCCATGTGGTTGCCCTCGGCGGTGTGGTTGTAGACGACGTCGAGGATGACCTCGATGTCGGCGTCGTGCAGGTCGCGCACCATCGCCTTGAACTCGTGCACCTGGGCACCCGGGCGGCTGCCCGCCGTCGCGTAGGCGTGGTGCGGGGCCAGGAAGGCGATCGTGTTGTAGCCCCAGTAGTTGGAGAGGCCCTTCTCCTGCAGGTGGTGGTCGTTGAGGAACTCGTGCACCGGCATGAGCTCGACCGCGGTGATGCCCAGCCGTTTGTAGTGCTCGATCATCACCGGGTGCGCGAGCCCGGTGTAGGTGCCGCGCAGCTCGTCGGGCAGCTCCGGGTGCTGCATCGTGAGCCCGCGCACGTGGGCCTCGTAGATCACGGTCTCGTGGTACGGGATGCGGGGTGCGCGGTCGGTGCCCCAGTCGAAGAACGGGTTGACCACCACGGATTTCGGGATGTGCGCCGCCGAGTCGGACGGGCTGCGGTCGTCGGGCGAGCCGAACGGGTAGCCGAACACCGACTCGTCCCACTCGACGGGCCCCGAGAGCGCCTTGGCGTACGGGTCGATGAGCAGCTTCGCCGGGTTGCAGCGCTGGCCGGAACCGGCGTCGTACGGTCCGTCCACGCGGTAGCCGTAGCGCTGGCCGGGCTCCACCCCCGGTAGGTGGCCGTGCCAGACGAAACCGTCGACCTCGGTGAGCTCGACCTGCTCCTCGTTGTCGTCGTCGTCGAACAGGCACAGCCAGACCTTGCTCGCGACCTCGGAGAAGAGCGCGAAATTGGTGCCCGAGCCGTCGTAGCTGGCACCGAGCGGGTAGGCGTGGCCAGGCCACGGCCGCATGGGGTCCTCCGAGTGGGTGGTGGGTCCGGCTCGGCCGGTGCACCGTCGTCGGTGCGCGCCGAGCTCGCCGGCAGAGGTTACCGGTGGGGCCGCCGGAGCTGCCGGATGCCGCGCCCGCTCAGGCGAGGCGGGCGGGGAACCCGCCGGTCGCGATGGGGCTCCAGCGCGTCGGCGTGATGCGGATCAGCGCCTTGCCCTGGGTGACCATCGCCTCCCGGTACTCGTCCCAGTCGGGGTGCTCGCCCGCGATCGCGCGGAAGTACTCCACGAGCGGCTCCACGGCCTCGGGCAGCGAGATCAGCTCGGCATCGCCGTCGACCTGGACCCAGGCGCCGTTGAAGTCCTCGGACAGGGTGATCACCGAGGCCTTGCCGTGCCGCGCCACGTTGCGGGACTTGGCCCGCTCCGGGTACGTCGCCACCACGATGCGGCCCTCGCCGTCGACACCGGCGGTGACCGGCGAGCCCTGCACTCCGCCGTCGGACCGGTGGGTCAGCAGGATCATGTGGTGGCGGTCGCGCAGGAACTCGACGAGCCCGGCCCGGTCGACGGTGGTGTTCGTGGCGATGTGCCGTCCCATGACCCAAGCCTATTCCTACAGTGACTATGCCCCTGCCCCGACAGCTGCCCGCTTTGCCGCGCGGGCACGGATGAAGGCGCTGGACCGCGGCCGGAACATGAGCACCATCGCCGCGATCACGGCGGCCAGGTGCAGCGCCCGCAGGGCCACGACCAGCAGTGTCGGACCGTCCGCCGTCGCGAGGAAGCCCGCGGGATCGCCCCCGGCCGCCAGCCACCCCACCGGCTCGGCCACCAACGACAGGGTGCCGATGCCGCCGAGCAGCACGGCCAGCGCCCAGCGCACCACGGCCCGCCCGGTCGGCAGCGCCAGCACCAGCGCGAGCACCACGGCGTAGATGGCGCCCCGCACCAGCAGCTGTGGGCCGGTGGGCGGATCGGGCATGAGGAACAGGTGGACGAGCGCCTCGGTCACACCGGCCCCCACGGCCCCGATCCAGATCGCCGTGGCGGCGAACAGCTCGGTGGGCAGGCGGTCGGGGAGCGCGGTGGGAGATCCGGCAGCAACAGTGGTCGTCATGGGGATCAGCCTCGGCCGCGGCGGCGTCCGGCACAGCGGGGCACGCACCCCGGCCGAGGTGGGGGCGCCCCCACCTGCTCAGGCCAAGATCGCGTCGAGATCACTGTCTCCGCCCTTGGAAAGGGCCGGAACAGTGACCTGAACGCGATCATGACGTGCCCACCACTTCAGCGCGATGGCAGGATCACCGGGTGACCACGATCTTCAGCAGGATCATCGACGGCGAGCTGCCCGGTGACTTCGTCTGGTCCGACGACCGCTGCGTCGCGTTCCTGTCGATCAACCCGCTCGGTCCCGGCCACACGCTGGTGGTGCCGCGCGCGGAGGTCGACCAGTGGGTCGACGCCGAGCCGGAGCTGCTGGCGCACCTCACCACGGTCGCGCACGCGGTCGGTGCCGCCGTGCGAACGGTGTTCGCGCCGCCGCGGGTGGGGCTGCTCGTCGCCGGCTTCGAGGTGCCGCACCTGCACGTGCACGTCTTCCCGGCCGACGGGATGGCCGCGTTCGACTTCGCCAACGCCGCCGCCGGCGTCGACGCCGACGAGCAGGCCGGCCGCCGCGACGCGCTGCGCGACGCGCTGCGGGCCGCCGGGCACGGCGCGTCGGTCCCGGACTGACCGCGTGCACCTCGTCCTCGTCCGGCACGCGCTGCCGGTGCGGATCGGTCCCGGCGCGGGCCGCGCCGATCCCGGTCTCACGGACCTGGGACACCTGCAGGCGCAGCGGCTCGTCGCGGCCCTGGCCGAGCCGGCGCCCGCCGCGGTCTACACGAGCACGCTCGCGCGTGCCGTCGCCACCGCGGCGCCGCTGGCCACGGCGCTCGGGATCACCCCCATCGCGCGCGACGACCTGTGCGAGTTCGACGCCGGAGCCGGCCAGTACGTGCCCGTGCACGAGATGGCCGCCGCCGATCCCGAGACCTGGGAGCGGATGCGGGCAGGCCTGCTGCCGTCGCACGTCGACGCGGCTGCCTTCACCGGCCAGGTCACGGACGCACTGGAAGCGGTCGTCGCCGCCCATCCCGGTCGGGCGACCGTGGTCGTCGTCGCGCACGCCGGGGTGATCAACGTGTGGCTCGCGGGGTTGCTCGGCATCGCGCAGTCGCTGCCGTTCCCGCTCGACTACACCGGCATCACCCGGGTGGTCGCGTCCCGCGACGGGCTGCGCAAGATCCGCACCGTCAACGAGATCGGGCACGTCGCCGATCTTCTCGACCCGGCCGCCAGCGCCAGGCAGCTCTAGCTGGCAACGGGGCGGATCCGACCGCATACTAGGAGCGACCGGAATGGAGGGTCCGAGCTTGCGGCGCCCAGCCGGCCCCTCGCGGCGTTGCCGCCCTTGCGAAGACGCCCAGTCTGAGCTGCGGGCGGCGCCTTGCGGGGGACCGCCTGGACACCGCAAGCCGCACGAACCCTCCATTGCCGGACGCTCCAGGCGTTCCGGCCGGCTGAGGGGATCCGCGCGGGTATGCGCCATGCACCGTTTCTGTCCGTGCTGCGCAACGGCGAGTTCCGCGCAGTGTGGACAGCCGAGTTCGGGTCGCTGGTCGGCGACCAGCTGGCCAGGGTCGCGGTGGCCGTGCTGGTGTTCGAGCGCACGGCATCGGCCACGGCCGCCACCGTCACCTACGCGCTGAGCATCGTGCCGTCGGTGCTCGGCGGGTTCCTGCTGTCCTGGACGGCCGACCGCTACCGCCGGCGCACGGTCATGGTGCTGGCCGACGTGGTCCGCGCGCTGCTGGTGGCGCTCATGGCGCTGCCCGGTCTGCCGGTGCCGCTGATCGCCGTCCTGCTGGTGCTCGTGGTGATGCTGCGGGCCCCGCACACCGCGGCCCAGGGGGCGGTGCTGCCGCAGATCCTCGGTGAGCGCTACGAGCAGGGGTTGGTGCTGCGCCAGATCAGCAGCCAGATCGCCCAGGTCGGCGGGTTCGCCGTCGGCGGGCTGGTGGTCGCGCTGCTGCGGCCCTCCGGAGCGTTGCTGATCGACGTGGCGACGTTCCTGGTGTCGGCACTGCTCGTCCGGTTCGGGACGGCCGCGCAGGGCCCGACCCGACGGCCACGTGCGACCCGGCGCCGCCGGCGCCATCGCGCACGTGGTCAGCGGACTGCGGGCGATCGCGGGCGATCCGCCGCGCCGCACGCTGGTGCTGATGGCGATGATCGTCGGCTGCTACGTGGTGCCGGAGGCCATCGCGGTCCCGTACGCCGCGCAGATCGGCGGCGGGCCGACCGAGGTCGGCCTGTTGATGGCGGCCGGCCCGCTCGGTGGCGTGCTCGGAGCCTGGGCCTTCGTGCGATTCGTGCCGCTCGCGGCCCGGGAGCGCCTGCTCGGGGCGCTCGCGGTGCTCGCCGCCGTTCCGCTGCTGCCCGTGCTCGCCGCGCCGCCGGTGCCGCTCGCGCTGGGCTGCTGGGCGCTGTCCGGCGCGTTCGCGACCGCGTACGTGCTGCAGGGGCAGGCCAGCTTCGTGCGCCGCACGCCCGATGCCGAGCGCGGGCAGGCGCTCGGCGTGGCGTCCTCGGCGATGATCGCGACGCAGGGCCTCGCGATCGTGCTGGCCGGAGTGCTGGCCGATGCCGCGGCGCCGTCGGTCGCGGTCGCAGTCGCCGGAGCGGTCGGGCTCGTCTCGTCGGCGGCCGTGGCGGTGGCCTGGCAGTACTCGCGCGATGCCGCCGTGCCCGCCGCGGCTCCCCAGAGGAGCTGATCCACTACTGCTCCGACCGTGATCGTGCTGTTGCACTGTGTTGTTGCACCGGGCGACGAAACGGGTACGGTGTCGCGGCCCGGCCGTCGGACGCCGGTGCCGACCACGGGAGCGCACATGACCATGGACGGTGCACTCGCCCCGCCCGGCGTCCCCGCAGCCGGCGCTGTGGCAGCGCCGGTCAAGCGGCGGCGCCTGGCTACACCGGCGGTCGTCGTGGTCGTGGCCGCCGCGGCGATGGCGGGCTGCGCCTGGTCCTGGATCGCGCCGACGGTCCCGATCGGACCGGCCGATCTCCGCATCGCCGCGCTGCTCCTCGTCGTCGAGATCGGCTACGTCGAGGCGCTGCGACTGGCCCGGCCGCGCCGCGCCCGGTCGGTGCCGCCGCGGCGGGGCGGGCTCACCGCTGTCGTTGTGGTCGCCGGTGCGCTGCTGCTCCCGCCGGCTGCGGCCGTCGTGCTGCCGATCGTGGGACACGTGCACGAGGCGTGGCGGCTGGGGACGGTCCGCCCGCGCCACCGGGTCGGCTACGGCGTCGCCGCCGCGGTGCTGGCGGTACTGGCCGTGTGGGCCGTGCGGGTGTGGAGCGGCGGCGGGATGCCCGCCCTCGACGGCGGATTGTCGGTCGGTGCTGCTCGCACTGGCTGTCTTCGCGCTCGTGGACTGCGGGCTCATGGCTCTGCTCGGCGTGGTGAGCGAGCCGGGGAGCTCCCGGCGTCGCGCGCTCGGCGGGTTCGACGACAACCTCCTCGACCTGGCCGCGCTCGGCATGGGCGGGCTCACCGCGGCCGCCATGATGGCGAACCCGTGGCTGGTGCCGTTCGTGCTGCCGCCGATGCTCGTGATGCACCGCGCCATGCTGGTGCCGCAACTCGCCGAGGATGCCCGCATCGACGGCAAGACCGGGCTGCTCAACGCCACCACCTGGCAGGAGCGGGCGGTCGTCGATCTGGCGGCCACCCGGCCGGGGGACGGGCCGCGTGCCGTGCTCGTGATCGATCTCGACCACTTCAAGGCCGTCAACGACACCTTCGGGCACCTGGCGGGCGATGTGGTGCTCGCGGCCGTCGCCGATGCCATCCAGGGCGCCGTGCGCGCCCACGACGTCGTGGGGCGGTTCGGCGGCGAGGAGTTCGTCGTGCTGCTGGCCCGCGCCGACGCCGGGGGAGCGGCCGACGTCGAGCAGATCGCCCAGCGCATCCGCCGCGCCGTCGCCGCTCTGCGGGTGGCGATCGACACGCCGGCCGGCCGTCGCGTCGTCGCCGGGCTGCGGGTGTCGGTCGGCGCCGGCGTCCAGCGGACGGGCGGTCACCCGGCCGCGCGCGGGGAGCTCAGCGAGCTCGTGAAGGTCGCCGACGCAGCCGTCTACGCCGCCAAGCGGGGTGGACGCGACCAGGTCCGGGTGAGCGCACTCACACCGCGCGAGCCGCGTCCCACCGCAGCGACTGATGTGATCACCCTCCGTGGTCGGGCCGGTGGCCGACTCCACCCCGATGAGCGACGACCCTCCCCCTGACATGCGCCGGGGCGATCACTAATCTCACCTGAAGGCGGTTACTGCACGACACCGGTGCGCGGGAGGAGGCTCGCATGAGCGACAACGCGAGCTCCGCGGCCGCGGGGTCGGCCCGTTCGGGCGATCCCGGACCGGCCTTGCGCCGGCTGCCGCGCCGGGCGCTCGTCGGCGTGCTGGCCGTCGAGGTGCTGGCCGTCGCGCTCGTGGTGCTGGTCGGGGCCACCCTGCCGCAGCCCGAGGACGTCGGGCTCGCAGCGCTCCTGATCGTGCTGAGCGTGGTGCACACCGAGCTCGCCACCGGCATCGAGCGGGTGCGGCGCCGGGTCGCCGCATCGTCCTACTTCGACCTGAGCTCGGTCTGGACCTTCGCCGCCGCGATGCTGCTGCCCCCGCTCCCGGCCGCGGTCGTCATCGTCGTGATCTACGCCCACCTGTGGAAGCGGGTGTGGCAGCCGGCGCGGGTGCCGCTGTACCGGCACGTCTACACCACCGCGACGGTGGTGCTCGCCGCGTTGGCCGCGCGGGCCGTCCTGGTCGCGTTCGGCGGCCTGCCCACGAACACCGACGACGCCGTGGGCGTGCTCGGCCTCATCGCGGCAGTCCTCGTCTACGTGCTGGTCAACACGCTGCTGGTCGCGCTGGCGATCGCCCTCTCGACCCGCAGGCTGCAGAACGGTGCCCTGCGGCGGCTGCTCGGGCAGTGGGACGACAACGTGCTCGAGGTGGCCACTCTGTGCATGGGCGCGCTGGCCGCGGTCGCGCTCGCCGACTCGCCGGGGCTGGCCGTGCTGGCCCTGCCGCCGATCCTGGTGCTGCACCGCGCCGTGCTCGTCCGGCACTTCGAGACCGCCGCGAGCACCGACGGCAAGACCGGCCTCTACAACGCCGCGTCGTGGCAGGGGCAGGCCCGCCGGGCCGTGCGGCGCAGCCAGCGCAGCGGCACCGCCGTGGGCGTGCTCATCCTCGACCTCGACCACTTCAAGGACGTCAACGACCGCTACGGCCACCTCGCGGGCGACGACGTGCTCGCCTCGGTCGCCGACGTGCTCCGGGCCTGCGTCCGCGACGCCGACGTCGTCGGCCGGTTCGGCGGCGAGGAGTTCGTGGTCCTGCTGCCCGGCCTCGACACGGGCCCGGAAGGGCGCGCCGAGCTGGTTGCCGTGGCGGAGCGGCTGCGGCGCCGCGTAGCCGAGCTGGATCTCGCCGTCGAGACACCCGACGGCCCGATGACGATCGAGGCCGTCACGGTCTCGATCGGTGCGGTCGTCTCCGCGGGGCCGGCCGGCGTCGAGCACCTCCTCAAGGCCGCCGACACGGCGCTGTACGCGGCGAAGGCCGGTGGCCGCAACCAGGTGCAGGTGGCGGGGGCCGCGGCGCTGGCACAGGTCGTCACGGACGTCGTCGCAGAGATCGATGGTGAGCCGTCACCGCGCGGGGCCGTGGCCATCCCGGCACCCCGCACCTCGGATGGGGTGCCCCCCGCCGGGGTGCGGCGTCGGGCCGGCTGAGGTTCGCGCACCCGCAGCCGTGGATGACCGACCACCTAGACTGGCTCGGGTGAGTCTGTTGCGCAGTGTCCGGGGACCGGCCGATCTGGGACGCCTCGATCCGGCGCAGCTCGCCGAGCTGGCCGCCGAGATCCGCACCGAGCTGATCAACTCCGTGTCCCGCACCGGGGGGCACCTCGGCCCCAACCTGGGCGTGGTCGAGTTGACGATCGCGCTGCACCGCGTGTTCTCCTCCCCGCACGACACCCTCGTCTGGGACACCGGCCACCAGGCCTACGTGCACAAGATGCTCACCGGCCGCCAGGACGGCTGGGAGCAGCTGAAGAAGACCGGCGGGCTCACCGGGTACCCCAGCCGCGCCGAGAGCGACCACGACCACGTCGAGAACAGCCATGCGTCCACGTCGCTGTCCTGGGCCGACGGGATCTCCCGCGGCTACGCGCTCACCGGGCAGGCCGATCGCAGCGTCGTGGCCGTCATCGGCGACGGCGCGCTCACCGGCGGCATGGCCTGGGAGGCGCTCAACAACATCGCCGCCGACCGCACCCGCAACCTCGTGATCGTCGTCAACGACAACGGCCGCTCGTACTCACCGACGATCGGTGGGCTCGCCGACCGGCTGGCGTCGCTGCGGCTGCAGCCGAGCTACGAGCGGCTGCTGGAGACCGGCAAGCAGGCGTTGCGCCGCACCCCGGTCGTGGGCCGCCCGCTGTACTCGGCCCTGCACGCGATGAAGGTCGGGATCAAGGACGCGCTGAGCCCCCAGGAGTTGTTCTCCGATCTGGGCCTGACCTACGTCGGCCCGGTCGACGGGCACGACATCGCCGCGATGGAGTCGGCACTGCGCCGTGCTCGCCGTGCCGGCCGGCCCGTCGTCGTGCACGCGGTCACGCGCAAGGGCAACGGCTATCCGCCCGCCGAGAACGACGTCGCCGAGCAGATGCACAGCCCCGCCGCGTTCGACCCGGCCACCGGGATCCCCACCGGCCCGGCGTCGGTCGGCTGGACCAGCGTGTTCTCCGACGAGATCGTGGAGCTGGGGGCGCGCCGGCCCGACATCGTGGCCATCACCGCCGCCATGCTCGGACCCACCGGCCTGGCCAAGTTCGCCGCCGAGTACCCCGAGCGCTGCATCGACGTCGGCATCGCCGAGCAGCACGCGCTCACCTCCGCTGCCGGGCTCGCGCACGCCGGCCTGCACCCCGTGGTCGCCCTCTACTCCACGTTCCTCAACCGGGCGTTCGACCAGCTGCTGCTCGACGTCGCGCTGCACGGCGAGGCCGTCACACTGGTGCTCGACCGGGCCGGCGTCACCGGCAACGACGGCCCGTCGCACAACGGCATGTGGGACCTGTCGATCCTCGGCGTCGTCCCCGGCATGCGGGTGGCCGCGCCGCGCGACGCCGGCACCCTGCGCGAGGAGCTCGCCGAGGCCGTAGCCGTCGACGACGGGCCCACTGCGGTCCGCTTCCCGAAGGGCGCGGTCATCGACTCGGTGCCGGCCCTGCGGCACCTCGGCACCGGTCGCGACCGCGTGGACGTGGTGCACGAGCCGCCGGACGACCCCGCCTCCGTGCTGCTGCTCACCGCGGGCGCGTTCGGCGAGCTGGGAGTGGCCGCCGCGCAGCGGTTGCAGCAGCAGGGGATCGGGGTCACCGTCGCCGACCCCCGCTGGGTGCTGCCGGTCTCCTCGACCGTCGTCGAGCTGGCGGCTCGCCACCAGCTCGTGGTCACCCTGTCCGACAGCGGCCGGCACGGCGGCTTCGGCTCGGCAGTCGCCGACGCCCTGCGCACGGCCGAGTGCGACGTGCCGTTGCGCGACCTCGCCGTCCCCCAGCAGTTCCTCGACCACGGCAGCCGCGCCGACGTGCTGGCCGCGGTGGGCCTCACCGCGCAGGACGTCGCCCGGCGCGTCACCGAGTGGGCCGTGGCGCAGTGCGGGGTCGTCCCGTCCCCCATCCTCCGTGAGACCAGCGAGACCGAGGAGCGCCGCTGATGCGGGTCCTCGTCGTCGAGGACGAGCACCCCCTCGCCGACGCCGTCGCCCGCGGCCTGCGCCGCGAGGGCATGGCCGTCGACATCGCCTACGACGGCGACAGCGGCTGGGAGAAGGCCAGCATCACCCGCTACGACGTCGTCGTCCTCGACCGGGACCTGCCCGGCATGAACGGCGACGACCTGTGCGACCAGATCGTCGCCTCCGGGGCCACCACGCGGGTGCTCATGCTCACCGCGAGCGGGACTTTGGCCGACAAGGTCGACGGCCTGTCCCGCGGCGCCGACGACTACCTCGCCAAGCCGTTCGACTTCCCCGAGCTCGTCGCCCGCTGCCGGGCGCTGGGCCGCCGCGCCACCCCCGCCGTGCCGCCCATGCTGGTCGCCGGCGACGTCGAGCTGGATCCCGCCCGCCGCACCGTCACCCGGGCCGGGCGGCCCGTCGAGCTCACCCGCAAGGAGTTCGGCGTGCTCGAGGTGCTGCTCGCAGCCACCGGCGCCGTCGTCTCCAGCGAGGAGCTGCTGGAACGGGTGTGGGACGAGAACGCCGACCCGTTCACCACGACCGTCCGGGTCACGGTCATGACGTTGCGCAAGAAGCTCGGCGACCCCGGCGTCATCGAGACCGTCGTGGGCTCGGGTTACCGGGTGCCGTCCGCGGCGGCTTAGAGCCCGGTGGTTGCAGCAAAGCCACTTTCACGCAAGATTCCGGCATGAAAGTGGCTTTGCTGCAACGGGCCGGCGGCTGCTCGTGAGGCGCCGGCTGAGCGGGCTGCGGCCGCGCCTCACGCTGCTCGCGACCGGGCTGGTCGCGCTCGTCAGCGTGGCGTTGCTGTGGCTGGGCTGGCTGCTCGTGGGCGGGGTGGCGCGGTCGGTGCCGGCGCTGCCGCCCGGCAGCACCGTCCGCGTCGGCGACCGGGTGGTGCCGGCCGAGCAGCTGGCCGAGGCCGTCGGCGACTCGGCCCGGCGCGACGTCCTCGAAGCCGGCCTCGTCGCGTTCCCGCTCGCCGTCCTCGCCGCGGCGCTGGTGTCGTGGTGGCTCGTGGGCCGCGTGCTGGGGCCCCTGCACGAGGTCACCGCGACCGCGCGACGGCTCGGAGTGGAGTCCCTGGACACCCGTACGGGGGTCGCCGGGGCCCGTGGTGAGGTCGCTGAGCTCGCGGCCGGCTTCGACGCCATGCTCGACCGCCTGCAGGCCGCCTTCGACGCCCAGCGCCGCTTCGTCGCCAACGCCAGCCACGAGCTGCGCACCCCGCTAGCCGTGCTGCGCACCGAGGTCGACGTCACCCTCGCCGATCCCGACGCCGACGCCGCCGAGCTGCGCCGCATGGGCGCGGTAGTCCGGGACGCCACCCGCCGTGCCGACGACCTCATCGAGGGCCTCCTGCTCATCGCCCGCACCGAAGGCACCGAGCTCGGCACCGTCGTCCCCGTCGACCTCGCGGGGTTCGTGGGACCTGCGCTCGCCGCCGTCGACCGCCAGGTGGGCGACCGCGGCCTCCGGGTGACCGTGCACGCCGCCCCCGCACCCACCCGCGGCGACGTCGCGCTGCTGGAACGCGTCGTCGGCAACCTCGTCGAGAACGCGGTGCGGCACAACCTCCCCGGCGGCTGGGTCGAGCTCGCCACCGGCCCGGCCGGGCCGGGCTCGATCATGCTGCGGGTGGCCTCCAGCGGACCCGTCGTGGTGCCGGAACAGGTGCCCGAGCTGTTCGAGCCGTTCCGCCGCGGCCAGGTGCAGCGCACCGCCGCGCCGGGCACGGGGCTGGGCCTATCGATCGTCCGCGCCGTCGTGACCGCCCACGGCGGCACCGTCGCGGCCGAGCCCGTGCCCGGCGGTGGCCTGGTGGTGACGGTCCACCTCCCCACCTGACCACCCGCCGCGGGTCTCACCCTCGGTGAAGGAGGTCAGGACCGGTGAGGCGCACCGCGAAGGCCGCGATCAGACCGATGCCGGTGGTCGCGGCCGCGGCGCCGGCCACGTCCAGCAGCCAGTGCTCGGCGAGCACCACCCGGCTTGCGGCGACCAGCAGGACGGCCGCACCGGCGAGCGCCAGGACCGGCCGCGGGCGCAACCCGGGCACCGACCGGGCGGCCAGCACTGCGGTGCAGGCCAGAGCGGTGATGACGATGACGTGGCCGCTCGGGTACGTCCAGTCCTGGTCGGTCTGCGGGGGCCCGGGACGCCGGAAGACCACCTGCAGGAAGACGGTCGCCGCGCAGGCGGCCAGTACGACCAGGTGGCGCAGCAACAGGCCGAACGAGCCGTGCCGCCAGACGAGCGCGAGGCCGACCAGCAGCGTGCCGACACCGATCAGGGTGCAGGCACCGCTGATCGCGGTCGCCACCGCCGACGCGACCGTGTCCGGTGGTTGGTAGAGGTTCCCGACGATCCAGGCGTCGAGCGGCGGCACGGCATCGCGGATGAGCAGTCCGGCCAGCAGCGCCGCCGCGACGAGACATGCGCCCAACAGCACTGTTCGGGGAAGATCCCGGGGAAGAGTCGCCATCGACCCATCCTGCGAACGGCGGCCGGCGGGCACATCGGTGATCGCCCCGAGGGAGACCGGACGGGCCCGTCAGGGGCGGGCGGTGAGGGCTTCGGCGAGGACGTCGGCGAGCAGGTCGACCTGCCATTCCCGGGCGCCGCCGCGGCGCAGGGCGGCCGCGACGTCGCTGTCCTCCGGCGGGGCCCAGCAGAGCCGGCGCAGGAGGTCGGGCAGCAGCAGGTTCTCTACGGGGACGGTGCGTTCCTCGCCGATCGCGGCGATGGCGGCGCGGGCGGCGGCGAGGCGGGCGGCGGCCTCGGGGTCGCGGTCGGCCCATCGGGAGACGGGCGGGGGCCCGTCGCTGGGCGGCGAACCGACGGGTAGCTCGCGCGCGCTGAGCCGGACGGCCCCGTCGATGGCGGCCCACCAGTAGGACGTGAGCCGCCGCTGGGCGCGCCCGCGGAAGACCGGCATGGCGGCGAGCGCTTCCGGCGAGGCGGGGACGTGCGAGGCGGCGTCGACGACGGCGGCGTCGGGCAGGACCCGGCCGGGGGCGATGTCGCGTTCGGCGGCGAGCTTGTCGCGGGCCTCCCACAGCGCCCGCACGACGGCGAGCGCCGTCGGCTTGCGGATCTTGTGGATGCCGGAGGTGCGGCGCCAGGGTTCGGCCCGCGGCGCGGGTGGCCCGGCGGTGCGGACGGCCTCGAACTCCTGCATCGCCCACTCGAGCTTGCCCTGTTCGGCGAGCATCCCGGCGAGGACGCCGCGCAGCTCGACGAGGACCTCGACGTCGAGGGCGGCGTAGACGAGCCAGTCCTCGGGCAGCGGTCGGCGGGACCAGTCCGCGGCGCCGTGGCCCTTCTCGAGCGAGAGGTCGAGGAGCTGCTCCACCATCGGTCCGAGCCCGACGCGGGGGAGCCCGGCCAGGCGGCCGGCGAGCTCGGTGTCGAACAGCCGGCTGGGCGCGAGACCGGCCTCGGTGAGGCAGGGCAGGTCCTGGCTGGCGGCGTGCAGCACCCACTCGGGCCCGGTCAGCGCCGGGGCGAGCGGGCTCAGGTCGCCACCGAACGGCACCGGGTCGACCAGTGCCGAACCGGCACCGGCGCGACGCAGCTGCACGAGGTAGGCGCGCTGGGAGTACCGGAAGCCCGACGCCCGCTCCGCGTCGACGGCGATCGGCCCGCTCCCGGAGGCGATGGCCTGTGCAGCGTGGGCCAACGCCTCCGGTGTGGCGACGACGGGCGGCAGCCCGTCGGCTGGATGCAGCAGTGGGGTCGGTACGTGCTCGTCACCGGCCTCCACTGCAGCAGCTGTGGCGGGGTCGTTCTGGATCAGCGGATGACCCCGGCGCGCATCGCAAGGGCAACCATCTGGGCACGGTCGCCGGTGCCGAGCTTGCGCCCGATGCGTGACAGGTGGCTCTTCACGGTGAGCGCCGAGAGCGACAGCGCTTCACCGATCTCCTTGTTGGACTGCCCGTCGGCGACGAGCTGCAGTACCTCGACCTCGCGGGCGGACAGCTCCCTCGGGGTGTTGTCGGTGCCCGGTACGCGGGTGCCCGTGGCCAGTAAAGGCGCGACGGTGGGGTCGGCGTAGACCCCGCCGTCCAGTACCCGCTTGACCCCGTCGGTGACGATCGCCGCCGATGCCGACTTGAGCAGGTACGCCTGCGCGCCGGCCTGGAAGGCCGACCGCACCGCGTACGGATCGTCGGACGAAGCGAGCACGACCAGGCGGTTCCAGCCCAGTGAGCGCAGCTCGGTGACGAGGTCGAGCCCGCTGCCGTCAGGCAGTCCGAGATCGAGGATCGCGAGGTCACACGGCCCGTTGGCGTGAGCTCGAGCACGGGCCTCAGCTATCGAGGCCGCCTCGTAGACAGTTCCCGCGCCCATCGAACGCAGACGCGCGGCGATCGCCTCGCGAAGGAGCGGGTGGTCATCGACCACCAGCACCGAGAACAGCTCTTCCCGCGGGTGCGGAACCATCGCGGGCGACAGCACTGCACCGGGTGTAACACCGCGCACTGGTGTGCCCTGGCCCACAACGGCCACGTCACTACCTCCCTGGAGTCGGTCGTTGCCTCCTGACCGGCACCGGGTCTCCGGCGCTGGCCAAAAGGTGTCGCCCGACCGCCCGAGGAGGTGTCGTGGAGGAAGCGTATCCCCCCAAGCGGTCTAACGTCGTGTGTCGATTCGGAGTTTGCCCGAGGAAAGTTACAGCCTTGTCGGAGGGTGTCCACCCGATCGTGTGCTGGACATGATCACCATTGGCGTAGAACGCGCTGGTGGACACCCGGTTGAGTGAGGTTCTCGGCACGCGCTCACACCGTCCTGCGGCCGAGCGGAACTGTCCCTACGGGCGGGAGTCCAGCGGCCGCGGCGACCAGCTGGCAGAACGCCTCGGCGTGCCGGGACAGGTCCGGTCCGCCCGTGCCGTCCGGTCCGGTGCCCACCGGGGTCCAGGACGCCCGGATCTCGACGTCGTCGTCCCGGGCGGGCCCGGCGATGTCGCCGAACCGCACCGACGAGGTCTGGGTGACCGTGCCACCGAGCGCGACGTACTCCGCCCGACAGCCCTCCAGGGCTTCGGTCAACCATGACCAGGACACCTCGGGGAACATCTCGTCGCCGAGCTGCTCCGGTTCGAGCCGGGCCTGGACGAAGCACACGAGCCGGAACGTGCCCTCCCACGCGTCCTGCCCTGCCGGATCGTGCAGCAGGATCAGCCGTCCCGACGTGTCCGGCTCGTCGAGGTCTTCGCCGGGGTTGGCGGCGTCGGCCTCGACCTGCAGCGCCCACGTGTACGGGGCCAGTCGCGGCGGCGCGTCGAGCGCCGACACGAACAGCTCCGGCCGGAGGCGCCCGGCACCCATGCTGGCACTGAGCGTGGCCACGGCGCGCCGGAACTCCGGCGGAGGGGCGGTGGCTGTGGACACGAGCGGAACCTTATGTCGCCCACACGGGCGGTGGCGCGAGGCGCGCCGCGCGCGTGATCACTCCGAGTGGTCGTGGCCGGTCGTCGGCGTGGCGGGGTTGCATCGGGGCCGCTTTCCTGGCAGGCGTGGGTCACACGACCTGCTCCGTCGAGGCGTGGAATGATGGGGTCCTGATGACCACCACGCCCGCGCTCTCCCCCACCGCACCCGCAGTGCCCGCCACCGGGCCGCGCCGCGATCTGCAGGAGGCGCCGTTCCTCGTCGCCGCCCGCGGCGGTCGGCCGGCGCACCTGCCCGTGTGGTTCATGCGGCAGGCGGGGCGGTCGTTGCCGGAGTACCGGGAGCTGCGGGTCGACACGGGCATGCTGGAGGCCTGCGACACCCCCACGCTGATCAGCGAGATCACGATGCAGCCGGTGCGCCGCCACGGCGTGGACGCCGCGATCCTGTTCTCCGACATCGTCGTGCCGCTGCACGCGGCCGGGCTGGGCGTCGACATCGTCCGCGGCACCGGGCCCGTCGTGGCGCAACCGATCCGCACGATGGCCGACGTCGAGCGGATGCCGCAGCTGCTGCCGACGGCGCTGCGTCCGGTCACCGACGCGATCGCGCTGCTGCTGGCGGAGCTGGGGCAGACCCCGTTGATCGGGTTCGCCGGCGCGCCGTTCACGCTCGCGTCGTACCTGGTCGAGGGCGGCCCCAGCAAGAACCACGAGCGCACCAAGTCGCTGATGCGGGCCGAGCCGGAGGTCTGGCACGGCCTGATGAGCGCGCTCACCGAGATCACGATCACCTTCCTGCGGGCCCAGGTCGACGCCGGGGTCGACGCGATCCAGCTGTTCGACTCGTGGGCCGGTGCGCTGTCGGAGGCCGACTACCGCCGCTTCGCGCTGCCGTACTCGGCTCGGGTGCTGGGGTCGTTCGAGGACGCCGGCGTGCCGCGCATCCACTTCGGGGTGGGCACCGGTGAGCTGCTCGGCGCGATGGCCGAGGCCGGTGCCGACGTGGTGGGCGTCGACTGGCGGGTGCCGATGGACGAGGCCGCGCGCCGGGTCGAACGCGCCGTCGGCGGGCCGCGCCCGCTGCAGGGCAACCTCGATCCCGCGGTGCTGTTCGCCGACCGCGCCTCCATCGAGGCCGAGGTGCGGCGGATCGCCGCCGAGGGTCGCGCCGCCGGTAGCGGCCACGTGTTCAACCTGGGCCACGGCGTGCTGCCGAACACCGACCCGGACGTGCTGACCTGGCTCGTGGAGCTGGTGCACGAACTGCCGGGGTGAGTCCGCGGATCGCAGTGGTCGGCGGGGGAGTCTCCGGCCTGGCCGCTGCACATCGCCTGCGCACCCTGCTGGGCCCCGAGGCCGCCATCACGGTGCTGGAGCAGCGCGACCGCACGGGCGGGGTGCTGCACACCGTCGAGCTGGCCGGCGTGCCGTTCGACGTCGGCGCGGAGGCATTCCTCGCCCGCCGTCCCGAGGTGCCGGCGCTGTTGGACGAGCTGGGGCTGGTCGGGCGGATCGTGCACCCGACCGGGGCCAGAGCGAGCGTGCGGGCCGCCGGTCGCATCGGGCCGTTGCCCGGCGGAACCTTGATGGGCGTGCCGACGAGCACCGCGCACCTGGCGGACGTCCTGTCCGCGGATGGGCTCGCCGCAGTGGCGGCGGAACCGGCTGCGCCGCTGGACTGGCGTCGTGATGCCGATCCCGCGCTGGGGCTGTTGCTGCGCGAGCGGTTCGGGGCGGAGGTCGCGGAGCGGTTGGCCGATCCGCTGCTCGGCGGTGTCTACGCCGGCCGCGTCGACGCGCTCGGCCTGCGCGCCACCGTGCCGGCGCTGGCTGCGGCGCTGGACGCCGGCGCGCCGAGCCTGACCGCGGCGGCCGACCGCGCCGTCGGCGACGCTGCACGAACCCCTCAGGCCGGCGGACCGGTGTTCGGGGCCGTCGAGGGCGGATACCGGGTGCTGCTCGACGCGCTCGCCGCGGCATCGGGCGCGTCGCTGCGGCTCGGCACCACCGTGCGCCTGCTGGAGCGCACAGCGGCGGGCTGGCGGCTCACCCTGGGCCCGGTGCCCGACCCGGAGTACCTCGACGTCGACGCCGTCGTGCTCGCGGTGCCGGCACCGGCGGCCGCGCGGCTGCTCGCGACGGCCGCTCCGGCTGCGGCCGGGGCGGCCGGCGCGATCGAGCTGGCCTCGTCGGCGGTGGTGGCACTGGCCTACCGACCCGCCGACGTCACGCTGCCGGGCACCTCGGGCGTGCTGGTCGCCGCCGACGAGCCCTTCGCGATCAAGGCGGCCACGCACTCCACCACCAAGTGGGCCCACCTGTCGCCGGACGGGCTGGTGCGGCTGCGCGCCTCGCTGGGCCGCTTCGGGGAGGCCGCCACCCTGCAGGTCGACGACGCCGAGCTGGTCGCGCGGGTGCGCGCGGACCTGGCCACGCTGACCGGCACCACGGCGGCACCTGTGGCGGTGCACGTCCAGCGCTGGGGTGGCGGGCTGCCGCAGTACGCGCCGGGGCACCTCGGCCGGGTCGCCGCCATCGAGCAGGGTCTCCCGCCGGGCCTCGCCGTGGCCGGGGCGGCGCTGCACGGCGTGGGCGTGCCGGCGTGCATCGCCACCGCCCGTGCGGCCGCCGAGCGGGTGGCCGCGTCGCTCGTCCCCGCCTGACGACCTCACACACCGCTGGGCCCGTTCACACACGTCCGAACGTGTGTGAACGGGCCCGCGGGTGTGTGACGTCGGGCCTCCACCGGTCACGGCCGGAACCCGCCGGAATCCGGGCCCGCCCACCGGTCGACTGGGGGCATGACCGAAACCTCCACACGCGGCCGCCTCGGCGTTCTCGCGATCACGCTCGGGATCTTCGCCGTGGTGACCACCGAGATCCTCCCGATCGGCCTGCTGGTGCCGATCGGGCGGACGTTCGACGTCACCGACGGCACCGCCGGCCTCACGATGTTCCTGCCCGGGTTGCTCGCCGCGGTGGCCGCGCCGCTGGTCACGGTGGCGGCGGGGCGCACGGACCGGCGCCGGGTGCTGCTCGCGCTGGTGGCACTGCTCGTCGCCGCGAACGTGCTGGCCGCGCTCGCGCCCGGCTTCGCGGCCGTGCTGGTGTCACGGGTGCTGCTCGGCCTGGTCATCGGCGGGTTCTGGGCGGTTGCGGTCGGTCTCGCGCCGCGGCTCGTCGCGCCGCGGGAGGTCGCCCGCGCCACCGCGGTGATATTCGCGGCGGTCCCGCTGGGCTCGGTCCTCGGCGTCCCAGCCGGCACCCTGATCGCCACGGCGTGGGGGTGGCGGACGGCCTTCGCCGCGCTCGCCGTGCTCTCGCTGGTGGTGCTGCTCATGCTGGTCGCATTGCCCGCGCTACCGCCGGGGCGGCCCACGAGCGCCGCCACCCTCCTCGCCGTGGCCCGCAGGCGGCCGTCCCGCGCAGCGCTCGCCGTGACCGTCCTGGTGGTGGTCGCGCACTTCGGCACCTACACGTACGTGACGCCGTTCCTGGAGCAGGTGACGCACGCGGGGCCGTCGACCGTGACCATGTTCCTGCTGGTCTACGGGGCGACCGGGATCGCGGGCACCGTGCTCGCCGCCCGCCGGGCCGGCCCTGCGGCGTTCGGGACGGCCGCTGCGCTGCTGGCCGCGGTGACGGTGCTGCTGCCGCTGCTGGGCGGCACCGCGCCGGGCGCGCTGGTGCTGCTCGTGGTGTGGGGCGTCGCCTACGGCGCGGTGCCCGTCTGCTCGCAGGCCTGGTTCGCCGCCGCCGCGCCGGATGCGCCCGAAGCAGCGTCGGTGCTGTTCACCGCCTCGTTCCAGGCGACGATCGCGCTGGGCGCGCTCGCCGGCGGTGCGGTGCTCGACGCGACATCGCCGGCCGTGCTCATGCCGCTGGGCGGCGCCGTGGCCGCGGCGGCCTTGTTGCTGGTCGTGGTTCTCTCACCGCCCCGGCGAGTCGCTGAACTCGAGCATCGCGACGGCCACGGCAGCGTGCGCGCGGGCGGGTAGCTCGGCGCCCACCCCGTCGAGGACGAGCAGGCGCGCGCCGGGGATCTCCTCGGCCAGCGCCTCCCCGTTCCCGACGGGGAAGAACGGGTCGTTCGCGCCGTGCACCACGAGCGTCGGCAGGGTGATCCCGGAGAGGCGCTTGCGCCAGCGCGGCTTGCAGTCCAGCGCGGCGAACACCGAGCCGATGAGGCTGTTGCGGGGGCTCGCCGGGTGCGATCCCGCCCGGTCCAGCACCCGTTCGGCGTGCGCCCTGGCCTCCACCTCGTCGAAGTCGGGCGAGGCGGAGAGCACGCGCGCGGACGCGACGGCGTGGTCGATCGTCGACGCGCGGTCGGTCCAGTCGACGGGCGGCGCCGATCGGAAGAACTCCATGATCGACGGCGCGTGCTCGGGCAGGTCGCGGTCGGCACGTCCCGGAGCCGTCGGTCGCGTGCCGACCAGGGTGAGGCTCGCGACGCGCGAGGGGTGGTCGAGTGCCAGCACCTGCGCGATGAAGCCGGCCGTCCCGATCCCGGCGACGTGTGCGGACGCGATCCCGAGCCCGTCGAGCACACCGACGGCGTCGGCGACGAGATCGCGGAGCGTGTAGCCGGGGTGATCGGGATCGATGGTCGTCGAGCGCCCGGCATCGCGCTGGTCGTAGCGGATGACGAAGCGCCCGGGCAGCCGGTCGACGAAGGCGTCGGGCCACGTGGCCGCGGTGGTGCCGATCAGCAGCACCGGCGGATCGGCAGGGTCCCCCGTCGTCTCGACAGCCAGCTCGACCTCGCCCACACGCATCGCCATGCAGTGTTGACCGCCGCGCAGGTCCGGACTCATCGGTCGCCGTAGCATGGGTCGGGTGTCCGCAGGTAGTTCAGCCACGATCGCAGGTCAGATCACCAGGGAGGCGGCGCGCCGGCGCACCTTCGCCGTCATCTCCCATCCCGACGCCGGCAAGTCGACGCTCACCGAGGCGTTGGCGCTGCACGCCGAGGTGATCGACTCGGCGGGTGCGGTGCACGGCAAGTCCGGGCGCAAGGGCGTCACCTCGGACTGGATGGACATGGAGCGCAAGCGCGGCATCTCCATCACCTCGGCGGTGCTGCAGTTCGCCTACCGCGACTGCGTGATCAACCTGCTCGACACCCCCGGCCACGGCGACTTCTCCGAGGACACCTACCGCGTGCTCGCCGCCGTCGACGCCGCGGTGATGCTGCTCGACGCCGCGAAGGGCCTCGAGCCGCAGACCCTCAAGCTGTTCGACGTGTGCCGCTCGCGCGGCGTTCCCGTCATCACGTTCGTGAACAAGTGGGACCGCCCCGGCCGCGAGGCGCTCGAGCTGCTCGACGAGGTGGAGCAGACGATCGGGCTGCGGCCCATGCCCGTCACGTGGCCGCTGGGCATCGCGGGCGACCTGCGCGGCGTCGTCGAGCTGTCGACGAACGAGCTGCACCGCTACACCCGCACGGCGGGCGGCGCGACCAAGGCCGACGTGGAGACGCTGCCCGCCGAGGTGGCCGCCGAGCAGGAGCCGCAGCACTGGCCGGCCGCGCAGGAGGAGATCGACCTGCTGGCCGAGATCGGCGCGGAGTTCGACGAGAAGGACTTCCTGGCCGGCCGGGCCACCCCGGTGTTGTTCGGGGCGGCCCTGATCGGCGTCGGCGTCGGCCGGCTGCTCGACGCGCTGGTCGATCTCGCACCGCCGCCCGCCGCCCGCGACGACGAGGACGGCAACCCGCGCCCCATCGAGGAGTCGCTGTCCGGGCTGATCTTCAAGGTGCAGGCCGGGATGGACAAGAGCCACCGCGACCGGATGGCGTTCCTGCGGATCAACTCGGGCCGGTTCGAGCGCGGCATGGTGCTCGTCCACGCCCCGACGGGCCGTCCGTTCGCCACGAAGTACGCGCAGTCGGTGTTCGGCCAGGAGCGTACGACCGTCGAGGAGGCGTTCCCCGGCGACATCGTCGGGCTGGTCAACGCCGGTGCGCTGCGGCCCGGCGACTCGCTCTACAGCGACGACAAGGTCGTCTTCCCGGCGATCCCGAGCTTCGCGCCGGAGTTCTTCGCGGTCGTCCGCGGCAAGGACGCCGGCCGGTTCAAGCAGTTCCGCCGCGGCATCGAGCAGCTCGACAGCGAGGGCGTCATCCAGGTGCTGACGTCCGACCTGCGCGGCGACCAGGCGCCGGTGCTGGCTGCCGTGGGTCCGCTGCAGTTCGAGGTGGTCACCGAGCGCCTGGAGAACGAGTTCCGGGCACCGGTGATGCTGGAGCAGCTCAGTTACAACATCGCGCGGGTCACCGACGCGGAGAGTGCCGAGCAGCTGAACGGGCAGTCCGAGGTCGAGGTGCTCACCCGCCGTTCCGACGGGGTGCTGCTGGCGGTCTTCGTGAACAAGTGGCGGATGGAGACCGTCCGGCGCAAGTTCCCCGACGCGAAGCTCGAACCTCTGCTGGCCGGCACTGTCGAGCGATGAGGATCCCGTTCGTCGGTGGTCATGACGGACATGACGAGTCTCACCGTTCCTGGCGCCAGCCTTTCGTACGACGCAGCGGGTAGCGGGCCGCTGCTCCTGCTGATCCCCGGCGGCGCGATGCCGGGGATCGCGTTCGGCGGACTGCAGGCCGCATTGGCCGACCGGTTCGCCGTGGTCCGCTACGACTCGCGTGGCCTCGGCGACAGCGCGTTCGACGGCCCTCCACAGCCGATCACCGTGCCCGGCCAGGCGGATGACGCGCTCGCGCTGATCGACGCCCTCTCACCGGACGAGCCCGCGTTCGTGCTGGGCAGCAGCGGCGGCGCCCTGACCGGGCTGGACCTGATCACCCGGTACCCGGACCGGGTGCGGCTGCTGGTGGCCCACGAGCCGCCGCTCACGTACCTGCTGGACGAGCCCGGCGGGGCCGCCGCGGACGAGCGGATCATGGCAGATCTACCGCGAGCAGGGCGCGGCGGCCGCGATGCTGGCGTTCATGGGCGAGACCGGGCTCGACCGGGAGCAGCAGGCGGACGCGCCGCCGCCGGACCCGGAGTTCATGCAGCGGCTGGTGGGCAACTTCGACGTGTTCTTCGCCCACATGTGGGCGGGTATCGGCTCCTTCCGCGCGGACGTCGACGTGCTGCGGTCACGCCCGGTCGCGCTCGGTGTGGGGGAGTCCTCCGACCAGGGCGCGGAACGGGCGACCCGCGAGCTCGCCCGGCTGCTCGGCCAGGACCCGGTGACGTTCGGCGGCGGGCACACCGGGTTCGCGGAGGACCCGCAGCGGTTCGCGAAGGAGCTCGCGCCCCTGCTGGTCCAATGGCCCTGCTGATCTAATGGCGGTGTGGATCTCGCCGGCTTCAACGCGCTGCCCGCCGCCGAGGCCGCGCGGTGCTGGCGGCGATCTGCGCCGCGCCGCGCTGGGCCGCAGCCGTGGCGGCCGCTCGGCCGTATCCCGATCCGCAGACTCTGCTCGGTGCCGCAGCGGACGCGACGCCTGGACGGAATGCTGACGTGAGCCTCTCCACGCACGTGCTTGACGCGGCGTCCGGGCTCCCCGCCGTCGGCGTGCCCATCCGGCTCGAGCACGACGGGATCGTCGTCGCTGCGGCTGTCACCGACGCGGACGGGCGGGTGCGCGAGCTGGGAGAACCGACGGCGGGGACCTGGCGGATCACGTTCGACACCGGGGCATACTTCGAGGCCACGGGGCAGCAGGGGTTCTACCCCGAGGTCGTCGTCGCCTTCACCGTCACCGAGCCGGAGCGGCACCATCACGTGCCGCTGCTGCTGTCGCCGTTCGCGTACTCGACCTACCGCGGGAGCTGACGATGGGCATCGTGCTGGGAGACGACCGGTACGGCAAGGCGGAGAACCGCCTCGTCCGGATCGTGCGGGACGGGGCACGCCACGAGATCCGCGACCTCACCGTCACCACGGCGCTTCGCGGTGACTTCGCGGCCGCGTACCTCGACGGCGACCAGGCGAAGGTGCTGCCCACCGACTCGCAGAAGAACACCTGCTACGCGTTCGCGAAGTCGCACGGCATCCCGACGGTCGAGGGGTACGCGCTGGCGCTGGCGCGGCACTTCGTCGACGACGTTGAGCCGGTGCGTGAGGCGACGGTCGCCGTGGACGAGCTGGCCTGGGAACGGGCGATCGTGGGCGGTGCTGAGCACGACCACACCTGGACCCGCCGCGGCCCCGAGGTGCGCACCACCGAGGTCGTCGCCACCGCGGAGGGCGCCACGGTGTGGGCGGGGATCAAGGACCTCGTGCTGCTCAAGTCGACGGGTTCGGAGTTCGCGGGGTTCCTCGTCGACGAGTACACGACGCTGCCGGAGACCCACGACCGGATCATGGCCACCTCGCTGGTGGCGACCTGGCGCTACGCCGGTGTCGACCACGAGTGGGACGCGATCTGGGCCGATGTGCGCCGGCTGCTCGTCGACCGCTTCGCGCAGGTGCACTCGCTGGCGCTGCAGCAGACGCTGTGGGAGATGGGCCGGGCCGCGCTCGAGGCGCACGACGCGATCGCCGAGATCCGGCTGGTCGCGCCGAACAAGCACCACTTCGTCGTCGATCTCGCGCCGTTCGGGTTGGAGAACCCGAACGAGGTGTTCTACGCCGCGGACCGGCCCTACGGGCTGATCGAGGCCACGGTCGTGCGGGAGTAGGGGCCCGTCAGGTCGGCCAGCAGGTCCTCGTGGGTGATCGTCCACGTGGCCGCCCCGATCGGGATCCGCAGCTGCACCACGTCGCCGTCGAACTGGCGCAGGGCCAGCGGGAACAGCCGGCGCACCAGCTCCAGCATCGCCCGGTTCTCCGGCAGCACCGCGCCCTGCAGCTCCGTGATGCCGGCCTGCTCGGCCAGCTCGCCGGCGGCCGTGACGAGCCGCCGGCCCACCCCGCGGCGTTGCCACGCGTCGACGACGGCGACGGCGATGTCCGCGACGCCCGGGCCGATGACGGTGACGCGGGCGATGCCCAGCGGTTCGGTCCCGTGCCAGGCGGCGACGGCGATGCGGCGGCGCCCGTCGATCGGCAGCAGCACGCGGCGCAGGGCCGGGGAGAGCACGCGGATGGGGGAGTGGAACCGCAGTAGCCGGCTGCGGAGGGAGAGCCCGGCGAACACGGCGTCGACCACCTGATCCCCTTCCGACTCCAGAACTGGACGAACGATCGTGCTTTTTTCTGCGCAGATGGCGGTCATCGTGCACTCCTCGACGAGGTCAGCGTGCGGCGGAGATCAGGGTTTCGATGCTGCGGAGGGCGTGGTCGCGTGCGGCGGGATCGGCCAGTAGTCGGTGCATCACGTGGAAGGCCATCAGGACGCCCTCGATGTCGACGGCCAGCTGCCGCGGATCGGTGTCGGCTCGGAACTGACCCTCGGCGACGCCGGTCGTGCACACCGTGGTCAGCGTGTCCATCCAGTCCTGCTGCGCGGACACCACGCGGTCGCGGACCGGGCCCGGCTGGTCGTCGAACTCGAACGTCGCGGCGATCAACGGGCAGCCGGCCCCGCTGGACGCCCAGTCCAGCCAGCGTTCGACCAGTGCACGCACCCGCGATTCCCCGCGCGGCTCGCGCAACGCGGGCCGGATCACGAGGTCGGTGATGCGTTGCACGTCGCGGTCGAGCACCTGCAGCTGCAGCGATTCCTTGGAGCCGAAGTGGGCGAACAGCCCGCTCTTGGACAGGTCCGTGCGCGTGGCCAGCTCACCGATCGTCAGCCCGCCCAGCCCGATCCGTGCAGCCAGGGCGCCGGCCTCGTCGAGGATGGCCTCCCGTGTCTGGGCACCTTTGCGCATGGCTCATTTATAGCACGATCGTTCGTTCCGAGGAGCCGCGGTTAGGATGACTCGGTGATCATGGAGCGGTTCTGATGCCCCGGATGTTCCTCAACGGCACCGCGATGCGCGGCGGCGCCCTGCACCACCTCGTCGGCGGCGCCGAGCTGGTCGCCGAGACCGCGACCGCCCCGCGCTACCGCTTCCACGCGGTGGAGGGCTCCTACCCCGGCCTGGAGGACGTGGGGGCCGAGCACGGTGGCGCGGTGGTCGGCGAGGTCTACGAGATGTCGTGGGAGCAGCTGCGCGAGGTGCTGCTGCCCGGTGAGCCGGTCGGCCTGGAACTGGGCGTGATCGAGCTGGCCGACGGATCCGGATCGTTGGCGATGGTGCTGCGCCGCCCGCACGCCGAGCTGCCGACCGTCGACATCACCGAGCTGGGCAGCTGGCGGGCCTTCAAGGAACAGGCATGACCCTGAGCCGCACCGTGCTCCGTGCCCGCCGCGCGATCGTCGACGGGCACGAGCAGCCGGCCGCCGTGGTGCTGGAGGGACCGCGGATCGTCGCGGTCCTGCCGGCCGACATGCCGGTGGCCGGCGTCGAGGAGGTCGTGCTCGCCGACGACGAGGTGCTGCTGCCGGGCCTGGTCGACTCCCACGTGCACGTCAACGAGCCGGGCCGCACCGAGTGGGAGGGCTTCGCGACGGCCACCCGCGCGGCCGCGGCGGGCGGCATCACCACGATCGTCGACATGCCGCTCAACTCGCTGCCACCGACCGTCGACGTGTCGGCGCTGGAGGTCAAGCGCAAGGCGGCGACCGGCCAGTGCACGGTCGACGTCGCCTTCTGGGGTGGCGCGATCCCGGGCAACCTCGGCGAGCTGCGCGGCCTGCACGACGCCGGCGTCGTCGGGTTCAAGTGCTTCATGGTCGACAGCGGGGTGCCGGAGTTCCCGCCGCTGCTCGACCCAACGGCGGCGTTGCGCGAGATCGCCTCGTTCGAGGGCGTGCTCATCGCGCACGCCGAGGACGGGGAGCTGCTCACCGAGGCCCACGGGCGCCGCTACGCCGACTTCGTCGCGTCCCGGCCGGGAGCGGCGGAGGACTCCGCCATCGCCCGGCTGCTCGACGCTGCCCGCGTGACCGGGGCGCGCGTGCACGTGGTGCACCTGTCGTCGGCGGCCGCACTGCCGCTGCTGGCCGAGGCCCGCGCCGACGGCATGCCCGTCACCGTGGAGACGTGCCCGCACTACCTCGCGCTGACCGCCGAGGAGGTGCCCGACGGCGACACCCGGTTCAAGTGCTGCCCGCCGGTGCGCGAGGCCGCGAACCGGGAGGCGCTTGTGGCAGGGCCTCGCCGACGGCGTGATCGACATGGTGGTGAGCGACCACTCGCCGTGCACCCCGGAGCTCAAGCGGCTCGACTCGGGCGACTTCGGCGAGGCGTGGGGCGGCATCGCGTCCTTGCAGATCACGTTGCCCGTCGTCTGGGCGCAGGCCCGCGCGCGCGGCCACGGGCTCGTCGACGTGGTGCGGTGGATGGCGACAGCGCCCGCAGCGCTGGCCGGGCTCGCCGGCAAGGGACGCATCGCCGCCGGGGCTGCCGCCGATCTGGTGGTGTTCGCCCCGGACGCGACCTTCGAGGTCGGCACCCTGCACCACCGCAACCCGCTCACCCCGTACTCGGGCCGCACGCTCCCGGGGGTGGTGCGCCAGACCTGGCTGGCCGGCCGGCCGGTGGACGACGTGGCCCGCGGCCGACTGCTGGAGCGCACGTGACCGAGCTTGCGAGGGCACCATTCAGCGCAGCACCGCCGGTCGCGGTGCCGACGAGCGTCAGCGAGGAGACGCCGTGACTGACTGGACCGACCTGCCCGACCTCGCACGCCGTGACCTCGGCGGCGCCGTCGTCTGGGCCAACGACGAGGCGTTCGCCGCCCGACAGAACCTGATCACGCCGGCGCCGTCGGTGTTCGACCCGGCCGCGTTCGGCGCCAACGGCAAGGTCTACGACGGGTGGGAGACCCGGCGGCGTCGCGACGACGGTCACCGGCGGCCCGGCCCGGACGCGTGCGACGTCGCGATCGTCCGGCTCGCCACGCCCACTGTGGTGCGCGGCATCGTCGTCGACACGGCGTGGTTCCGCGGCAACTACCCGCCCACGGCAGCGGTCGACGGACTGTTCCTGCCCGACGGCGACCCGGTCCCGGCCGAGGGTTGGTTCGCGCTGGTGGAGCGTTCGCAGCTGGCCGGCGACACCGCCAACGCGTTCGACGCGACGGCGGCCGGCCCGGTCACCCACGTCCGGCTGCGGATCTTCCCGGACGGCGGGGTGGCGCGGCTGCGCGTGCACGGCGAGGCCGCGCCGGACCCGGCGGTCCTGGTCGCGTTGGGCACGATCGACCTGGCCGCGCTGGAGCTGGGCGGGCGCGTCACGGACTGCTCCGACCGCTTCTACGGATCGCCGGCGAACCTGCTGCTCCCCGGCCCGGCCCGCTCGATGGGGGAGGGCTGGGAGACCAAGCGGCGCCGCGACGACGGCAACGACTGGGTCGAGATCGCCCTGGCCACCGAGGGCGTGATCCACGTCGCCGAGCTGGACACGAGCTGGTTCCTGCACAACGCGCCGGGCGCGGCGCAGCTGTCCGGGCACGCAGGCGACGGCGCTTGGCGGCCGCTGCTGCCACGCACACCGCTCACCCCCGACACCCGCCACCGGTTGGTCCTGGACGATCAGGAGCCCGTCACGCACGTGCGGCTGGACGCCTTCCCGGACGGCGGGATGGCACGGCTGCGGCTGCACGGGACCCCTTCGCCGAGCGGTCTGGAGACGCTGGTGAACCGCTGGCGCTGACCGACTCGGGGCTCCGCCCCGAACCCCGACCCTCATTCCGATGGAGCTGTGAACTGCGGGCGGCTCCACCGTCGCTCGGTCGCCCTGACGGGATGCCACACCGCCGGGCCGACCGCAAACGATGAGGCGTGTTTGCGCCCGACCCAGCGGCGCGGCGTTGCTGCGCACGCCCGATCGACGGTGGAGCCGCACACCTGCCGCATGGCAGGGGACTGCCCCGGTCACGTGCGAGTCCACAGCTCGGAAAGCCAGGGTGGTGGGATGAACATCGGTTTCCCGGTGGACATGTCGATGGTCCACTCGGTCGAATGAATTTGATCATGGTGGGCGCAACACAGCATGACCAAGTTGTCGACGTCGGTTCGACCGCCGTGTTGCCACTCGATCACATGATGGACTTCGCACCAACTCGGTGGTCGATCACATCCGGGGTGCGCGCAGCCGCCGTCGCGGGCAGCGACCGCCCGGCGGGTCCGTAGCGGGATCCGGCGATCAGCCCTGCCGATGTCGAGGGGTTCGCCGTGCTCACCGAGGACGACCGGGATGAGGTCGGCGTCGCAGGCGATCCGGCGCAGCTGGGCCGGGGTGAGGGTGCCGCCGGTGTGCAGCAGGGCGCCGCGGGCGCCGGTTCTCCAGGTCTTCGAGCTTGATGGTGACGACCAGGTGCGGGCGTTCCCCGTTGACCTCGCCGATGTTGTCGTGGCCGAGGGCGAAGCGGCAGATCTCCACCAGTGCGGCAGCGTTGCGCTCCCCGGCGGTGGTGCCGCGGTTCTCCGGCGACGGCCGGGTGCGGGCGTCGAGCCCGGTGGTGATCGTGGCGAACGCTTCCGCGTCCTCGAACTGGCCGCGGATCCAGCCGGACCCGTCCGGGTTGGTGCCGAAGTGCAGTTCGTTGCGGCCGGGCCGATCGTCGGGCTCGGGCCCGTCCTGGTCGGCGGCGGCCAGGAGGTTCTCGCCCATGATCCGTACATCACGCGGGGAGTAGATCATCGCGGCTTCGCCGAGGCTGGCTTCGATCGAGACCCGGTCCGCGAGGCTGATCCGGGACGCGGCTTGGGAGTTCATCAGGGTGGCGATGACGCCGACGTGGCGCATCGTGGTCGTGCTGGTCGCGAACGCCGCTGCGGTGGCGGGAAGCACCGGTTCCAGTGGGGTGCCGTCGAGGGCGAACCGCGGCCCGACGTGCTGGGCGGCCCGCAGATGTTGGCGGGCGATGTCGTTGTCCCACCCGAGCAGGTCTTTCAACCCGTCAGTGGTCTTGCAGCCCTTCGAGGTCAACAACCCGTCGCGTTCGATGGCGGCGATCTGGAAGATCTTGGCCGGTCCGCCCGACGTGACGCACCTTCGGCAACGACGAGGGCGGCGAGTGGTTCGGGGCTGGAGTTGATGAGCGCGAACGCCTGCTCGAGCAGGCGCGCGGCCTGGGCGAGCGGGTCCTCGGTCATGCCTCGATTCTACTCGAACATGCGTGCGAATTTGTGCCGGTTGTCGCAGGTCAGCGCCCGTTTGGCGCCAGGCATGGAAGGGCTCGGAGCCGACCGCAGTTGAAAGTTCCACCAGAGGGAGGCGCCGGGGTATGGGGCGGAGCCCCGGCACCTACTGAACAAGGGGCCACCTCAACAAGGCCCCCCGCCCGGACCGTGAAGGTTCTGCGCCTGCATCCCCTTGTTGGCGAAGCACGTCAGCGGGTGCGCGGAGGCCGTGGACGCCGTGACGAGGGTGGCGGCCGCGGCGAGGGCGAGCGCGGTGGCGATCGGGGCCGCCCGCGTGCGATCGAGGATCATGCGCTCACCCTGCCGTGGGTGGTGTCTCCCCGGCGGCACGCTTCGACGATGTTCGCGACGTTGGTCACGACGGGTGAGGGCCGTGACCGGTCCCGGCGATCTTCTGGGAAGCTGACGGCCGTGCGCATCCTCGGCCGCCTCCTCGCCGCGCTGCTCGCTGTTGCGGCCGTCGCGGTGCTCGCGGTCGTCGCCGTGGACGCCTGGCGGGCCTCGAACGTGCGCCCGGACGACTGCGGCACGCTCCTGCTCGATCCCGTCCGCGGCGACCTGCGCACCGACACGGATCTCGTCGCCAGGGCGTGGTCGGCGCTGGTCGACCGCGACAGCGACGCGGTGGGCGGCCTCGACGGCTCGCGCCCGGTCCTCGACCGGTCCTGCCTCGCCTACGCCGGTCGGCTCGGCCCCGACGGCGCATCGACGGTGGTGTTCCTGGAGACCACGCAGACCGGCTACACGGTGCTGCTGCGGATCGCGGAGATCCGGCTGACCGGGACGAGTGCGGCGCGGGCGGCCGTCGGTTATCCGGCGCTGGTCGGCAATGAGCTCGCCGCCGGCCTGGTGCTGCCGCTGACGGGCTACTACCTCGCCCCCGTCGACGTCACCGGGGTCCAGGTGGTCGGTGCGGCGGGCGGGGCAGGCGCGCCGGCGCGGCGGGTCGCCGAGGGTGTGTTCGATCTCGGCGCCGTGCCCGACCGGAGCCTCGCGC
The DNA here is from genome assembly GCA_963727745.1 of uncultured Actinomycetota bacterium. Lineage (GTDB taxonomy): Bacteria > Actinomycetota > Actinomycetes > Mycobacteriales > Pseudonocardiaceae > Pseudonocardia. Next base: position 308,461 of record CAVSHL010000004.1, on the reverse strand, counting down.
CCGCCGCGCAGGTGCGGGACGCCGCGGTGACGCTCACGCTGGACCGCTCGGATCGGAACGAGGCCGATCTCGTCGCCGTGCCGGTGGCCCACCGGGTGGGCGACGAGCCGATCCGCACGCCCTACGCCCTGACCGTCGACGACAAGCGCCGCGTCGACCCCGCGCTCCGACCGGCCGTGCTGGCCGTCCTGCCGTCGCTGTACGCCGATCCGCGGCTTCCGGCGCTGCTGGACCGGGCCCCGGGGTTCCCGACGCTCGCGGTCCGCACAGCGCCCCTGCCCGGCGGGCACGGTGTGACGGTGGCCGGGAGCGGGCCGCAACCGCCGCCCGGGCTGCCGCTGTTCCGCTACTTCGTGCCGGATGCCGGCCCGATCGTCGCAGCCACCGACTGACCTGCGAAGACGTCGGCACCCTCGTGGAGGCCTGAGGTTCAGGCGGGGGGTGTCCCCACCCCGTTCCGGGCGCGCGCTCCAGTGTTGGGCGCCGCCGATCCACAGAGCATTCAGGCATGCAGATCACAGGGCTGGAGACGGGGCGGACCGGCCGGGCATGGCACCGGCCGCTGCTGGTGATGGTGGCCGCGATGACCGGGTTGGTGATCGCCGCGGCGGTCGGGCTCGTCGTCGACGGGCGGACGCTCGCCCACGAGTCGATCTGGGCGAAGCCGCTCAAGTTCGGCGTCTCGTTCGTGATCTACGGACTGACGCTCGCCTGGTTGCTGCCGCAGCTGCAGCGGGCCCGCCGCACCATGTGGACGATGGGCACGCTCTTCGCGATCACGGGGATCGTCGACGTCGGGTTCATCGCGCTGATGGCCGCGCGCGGCACGTACAGCCACTTCAACGCCGACGACACGGACGCCATCAACGTCATCGGCCAGCAGATCTTCCAGTCCGGCGTCATCGGGCTCTTCGGAGTCAGCCTCGTCATCGCGATCGCGATGCTGTGGCAGCGGATCGGTGACAAGGGGCTCACCCGCGCGCTGCGCGCCGGCATCGGGCTGGCCGTGGCCGGGATGGCGGTCGCGTTCGCGCTCGTGCCGATGTCGGGGGAGCACACGGGGCTGGACGCGAACGGCCGTTCGGTGCCGATGGCGGGCGGGCACGGCATCGGCGTGCCGGACGGCGGCGGCATGCCGGTGACCAACTGGAGCACCGTCGGTGGGGACCTGCGGGTTCCGCACTTCATCGGCCTGCACGCGGTGCAGGTGTTCGTGCTGGCCGTGGTCGTGTTCGCGATGCTGGGGACGCGGGTGTCGTGGCTACGGGACGAGAAGGCGCGGGCCGGTCTGGTCGGCGCGGTCGTCGTCGGGTACGCCGGGCTGTTCGCCGTGACGGCGTGGCAGGCGATCCGCGGGCAGTCGCTCGTCCACCCGGACGCTGACACGCTGCTGGCTGCCGGCGGCGTCCTCGTGGCCGCTGCCGCGGTGGCTGCCGTGACAGTGCTGCGGGCCCGGCGCCGGGCACAGGTGGAGACGCACACGCAGCCGATCCCGGTGCTCGTGCGTCAGGGCTGACCGGAACGCAGATCCACGAAAGCGGTGCCCGGCGGATTCCCGCCGGGCACCGTGGCATGCCGGCGCCTTGCGGGCCGGCTCGATCGAGGTGCGCTAGAGCGCGGCGCCGGCCAGGGATCCGACGGTGTCGGCGACGACCTCGGTGACGGTGCCGATCAGGCCTGGCGGGCGCTCGTCCTGCGCCACCTCGTCGGAGGGGGCGTCGTCGCCGGGCGTGGAGAGCTCGCTGTCGTCGCTGCTGTTGTCACTGTCGTCGCCCGAGTTGTCGCCGGCGCTGTCGGACGCGTCGTCACCGGCGTCGTCGCCGTTGCTGTCGTCCGAGCTGTCGCTGCTGTCCTCGTCGGCGGCGTCGCTGCCCGAGGAGGTGGAGTCGTCGCCTTCCGAGCCGGTCGATCCCGGGCTGCTCGAGCTGCCGCTGTCCGGCGTGTTGGTGCTCAGGAGCGTCGTTCCCGGGAGGATGTCGCCGAGCAGACCTCCGCCGGTCGAGTCGCTGCCGGTCGAGTCGCTGCCGGTCGAGTCGCTGCCCGGCTCGGTGGTGCCGGAGCCGCTGTCGGCGCTGTCGCTCCCGGGGGTGTCGGCGGGAGCGCTGTCGGCGGGAGCGCTGTCGTCGGAGGCGCCGTCGGGAGTCGAATCGGCGGGAGCGCTGTCGGCGGGAGCGCTGTCGTCGGAAGCGCCGTCGGGAGTCGAATCGGCGGGAGCGCTGTCGGCGGGGCTCTCCTCGGCCGGGGCATCGTCCGTCCCGTCCGTCGGTGCGGGCGCGGCTCCGCCGTCGGAGTCGTCGCTCGGCTCGGCGGGACCCGGTCCGGGCTCGGGCGCCGACGTGGGCTCGGGCTCCGACTCGGCCGACGGCGCCTGGGTGGGTTCCGTGGAGGGCCCAGACGATGGCTCCGACGACGGCTCCGAGGACGGCTCGGACGAGGGCTCCGAGGACGGCCCTGCAGACGGCTCAGACGACGGCTCGGAAGACGGCCCGGCGGACGGGGCCTGCTGGGCGGCGGACGCGGGTGGCCCTGCATCGGCGGGCGCCGCGGCCTGCGGACCGGCGCTCGGGCCTGCGGACGGGCCGGCGGCCAGTGGGCCAGGGGTCGTCGAGGTAGCGGGGAGAGGCGCGGCGGCGGAGGGCCGGCCGGACATCTCACCGGAGAGGTCGGCCTGCACGGCGGAGAGCGCGTCGTGGTTCTCGTCGGGGCGGACCTCGGTGAGCTGCTGCTGGGCCTGGGCGAGCGCGAGGGCGGCGGCCGGGCGGTCGCCGCGGGCGAGCGCTTCCCGGGCCGTCTCGTGCAGCTTGGTGACGTCGGCGGCGGCTTCGACGGAGCGGGCCTTCTCGGCGTAGAACACCTTCGCGATGGGCCACAGCACCTCACCGGGCTGGGCTTCCCACGCGCCGAGGCCGAGCCCGGAGCCGGCCATGGCGACGATCGTGGCGGCGATGGCGAGGCGGCGCAGGTACGGCGCCGAGGTCGTGGCGGCGTGCTTGGGGGCGGTGCGCTGGCCGGTGAGCGGCGAGACGCTGCCGTTGGCCGACCCGGTGGCCGGTGGGCTGATCGATGCCGCGGCGGCGGCGGCCGGGCCGGGCAGGTCGGCGGCTCCGGTCGACTCCGGGCGCACCTCCTGCACCCAGGCCGCGAACAGGGCAGCCAGCTCGTCTTCGACGGGGTCGCCGGAGGCGCCGCGTGGAAGCCCGGCGCCCGCGAAGTGCTCCACGAACTCGTCGTCGGCTCGCAAGGCGGCGAGATCGAGCGGATCGCCCGACTCAGGACCGCGTTGCGGGTCGTCGTCGCGCAAGACCGGGCCCCTCCCATCGGGCGAAGTCGTCGATCACCGGAACCGGTCGACGGGGACGCACTGTACCTGCCATCGACCTGGAGGACATTGCCGTGTCTCCCACAGGTCAGCTCGTACTTCGTGGCCGTGGTGTTACGAATGGCACGTGGGGTGCGCCGCACGGTCGACGGCGTTCGACCGGGCGGTGGAGGCGTAGAGGTAAGCGCTGTCCTTCGGCGTGCGCTGCTGTGTGACGTAGTCCACAGCGACGATGCCGAATCGCTTGCTGTAACCGTGCGCCCACTCGAAGTTGTCCAGCAGCGACCACACGTAGTAGGCCGTCACCGGTGCGCCGGCGGCGATGGCGTCGTGCACGGCGGCGAGGTGGTCGCGCAAGTAGGCGACGCGCTCGGGGTCGTGGACGCGGCCGTCCGCATCGGGGACGTCCGCGAACGCGGCGCCGTTCTCGGTGACCATCAGCTCGAGGCCGGGCTGCTCGGCGGCGGCGCGCAGCAGCACCTCGGTGAGCCCGCGCGGATCGATCGACCAGCCCATGGCGGTGCGGGGGCCGTGCTGGGTGGGGAACTCGACGTCGTCGGCCGCCACCCACGGCCGGGCGCCACCGTCGTCGTGGCCGTCGGCGCTCTCCCGCGGTCGCTCGCGCGTCCAGTGCCGGACGATGGTGGGGCTGTAGTAGTTGACGCCCAGCACGTCGATCGGGGCGGAGATCACCTCGAGGTCCCCTGGCCGCACGAACGACCAGTCCGTGACGGCGGCGGTGTCGGTCTGCACGTCGGCGGGGTAGCGGCCGTGCAGGATCGGGTCGAGGAACACCCGGTTCGCCAAGCCGTCGATGCGCCGGGCGGCGTCGGTGTCGAGCGCGGAGTCGCTCTCCGGGCGGACCCACGCGAGGTTGAGCGTGATGCTGAGGCGGGCGCTCGGTGCGGCGGCGCGGACGGCGGCGACGGCGCGTCCGTGGGCCAGGTTGAGGTGGTGCGCGGCGGTCAGTGCGGCCGCGCCGTCGGTGCGGCCCGGCGCGTGCACCCCGCTGCCGTAGCCGAGGTAGGACGAGCAGAACGGCTCGTTGAGCGTGGTGAACAGCTCGACCCGGTCACCGAGCGCGGCCGCGACGATCCCGGCGTACTCGCCGAAGCGGTCCGCGGTGGCGCGGTTCGTCCAGCCCCCGGCGTCCTCCAGCGCCTGGGGCAGGTCCCAGTGGTAGAGGGTCACGGTGGGGGCGATCCCGGCGGCGAGCAGCTCGTCGACCAGCGCGGAGTAGAAGGCCAGACCGGCGTCGTTGACCGGTCCGATCTCCTCGGCGGTGACGTGCGGGGTGATGCGCGGCCACGCGACGGAGAACCGGTACGCCTCGATACCGAGCTCGGCCATCAGCGCGACGTCGGAGCGGAAGCGGTGGTAGTGGTCGTCGGCGACGTCGCCGGTGTCGCCGTCGCGCACCTTGCCCGGGGTGTGGGAGTAGGTGTCCCAGATCGACGGGGTGCGGCCGTCCTCGGCCACCGCGCCCTCGATCTGGTAGGCGGCGGTGGCCGCGCCCCAGACGAACCCGTCCGGGAATCGCAGCGTCGTTCCCTGGTCAGCAGCCGCGCCGGGCTGAATGGCGGTCATGGTGCCTTCCGCTCGCGGGACGGGTGCCGTGGGGAGCGGCCCGTGTCGTCGGCGCCAGGGTGTCCCGGCCGCGTTCGGTGTGTCAAGAGAGCGCTCTCGTCCCCCGGTCGGCCCAGTGCGTGACCCGGCGGTCAGCCCAGCGTCACCGAGGATCCGTCGACCTTGACCGCCCGTGCCGGGAGTGGCTTCCGGGCCGGACCGGTGATGACCGATCCGTCGGCGACGGCGAAGGAGCTGCCGTGGCAGGGGCAGGTGATCGCGCCGTCGGTGACGGCGTTGACGGTGCAGCCCTGGTGGGTGCAGATCGCCGAGAACGCCTTGAACTGCCCGGCCGTCGGCTGGGTCACGACGATCTCCTGGTCGGGGAGGACGATCCCGCCGCCGACGGGGATGTCGGCGGTGGCGGCGAGCGGGGCCGCCGGCGGGGCGGCGGCCCCGCTCGCCGGGGCACCATTCGCAGGAGGTGCGGCGGCCGGCGGGGAGTCGTCACCGGGGCGGCGGCCGTACGTGGCGCAGGCGGTGGTCGTGGCGAGCGTGGCGGCGCCGAGCACGGCGGTGCGGCGGCTGACGGGTGTGGTGGTCATGCGGATCCGTTCAAGAGATCAGGGCTGCGACATCAGAACTTCAGGCCAGAGGTGGTGAAGAACCACAGCGACGCGGTGACCCACAGCCCGGTGAGCAGGGTGAGGACGACCCCGCCGACGACCGGCAGCGTCCACGACGGCGTGCCGGGGCGGCTCAGCGCGAGCATCTTGACGACGAACGCGCCGTAGAACAGGCAGCCGAGCAGCGAGTGCACCAGCACCCGCCCGTCGGAGGCCTGGAAGCCCAGCGCGTAGAGGCAGTGCACGGCGACCGGCACGGTGGCGAGCACGGCGAGCCGCCCCGACCAGCGGTGCAGCCCGCCGATCCAGGACGGGGCCGTGCGCATGCCGGGCATCCGGCCCCACATCACCAGCGCCGACCACAGCTGCACCAGCGCCAGCACGAACGCCAGCGTGGTGAGCCACGCCTTGACCGCCTGCGGCCCGGAGAACCCGGCGACGTTGATCGAGACGGACTGGGGCTCGTGGAGGCTGCCGTACACACCGAGCATCACGGAGACGAGCGAGCCGATCGCGAACAGCACGAAGATCCGGCGGCCGGCGGCCGGCGGGATCTCCATCCGGGAGGTGCCGGCGACGTAGGAGATGTCGACCGTCGGCTCCTCCTCGTAGCGGCCGTCGTAGTTCCCGGTCACTGTGCACCACCTGTCAGCGGGGAGACCTGGACCGGAACACCGTCGAGGGTGGCGGTGCGGTTGACCGGGTCGAGATCGGGGGCGGGGGAGAGCCGGCCGTCGGAGGAGACCAGACCGGTCTTCGTGCCGTCCTGAAGGACCGTCCAGCCGATGCGCTTGGTGACCCCGGCGACGGAGACCTGGCCCTTGTAGGCGCCGGCGGGCGACGTCGCCGTGGCGGCCGAGAACGCCCACTCCTTGCCCTTGGCGGTCGCGCGGCCGAACACCGCGGCGTTGTCGAGTTTGCCCTCGAGCTTCGCGCCGTCGGGGCCGGTCAACGAGAGCGCGGTACCGGTCGCGGTGCCCTGCAGCCACGCCTCGGCCTGCTTGCCGTCGCAGAGGTAGGCGACGGCCTTGCCGTCCTTGACCGCGATGGCGATCGTGGCCTCGTTGCCGGCGGTGCGCCCCGCGTAGGCAGCCTCAGCAGGGAATTCGCCCGCCTCCGGGGCGGCGGCCGGCGGAGCGGCCTGACCCGGGGCGGCCGGATCCACGGTTGCCGTCGCCTGCGGTAGCGGAGCGACCGAACCGGCGGTGTCCTGCTCGCGGGTGGACGCGCCGGTCATGTTGATACCGATCAGGCCGAGGCCGAGGATGGCGACCGCGAGCATCGTCAAGAGGGGACCGCGCTTCGACATGGGGCACACTCCGGGTTTCCGTGGACTGTCGAAGGATCGATGCAGAGCATTTCACGATGCCTTCATCACTCACTCACGGCTCGCGGCCGCCGGAGGTTCACCTCATCTCGCGCGATCAGCCGGCCGAAAGGCTGCGACGGGTGCGGAACCGGCGCGGCTCGCCGGTGCCGGGATCGATGAACTCCAGGGTGGCGGCGAGCAGCTGCAGCGGAGCGGAGAAGTCGTCGAGCGGCCGCTCGGTCAACACCGGGTAGAAGTCGTCGCCCATGATGGGGATGCCCAGCGAGTTCATGTGCAGCCGCAGCTGGTGGGTGCGGCCGGTGGTCGGGGTGAGCCGGTAGCGGCCCACCCCGTCGTGGTGCTCCACCAGCTCCACGAGGGTCTCGGCGTTGACCGGCCCGTCGACCTCCTGCGCCCGGATCACGCCCCGCTCCTTGACGATCCGGCTGCGCACCGTGCGGGGCAGGTCGAGCGCCGGATCGTGGCGGGCGAGCGCCTCGTAGGTCTTGTGCACGCGGCGGTCGCGGAACAGCGTCTGGTACGCGCCGCGGCGCTCGCGGCGCACCACGAACATGAGCAACCCGGCCGTCATCCGGTCCAGCCGGTGCGCGGGGGACAGGTCGGGCAGGTCGTGCTCGCGCCGCAACCGGACCAGCGCCGACTCCAGGATGTGCTGGCCGCGCGGGATGGTCGCCATGAAGTGCGGCTTGTCCACGACCAGCAGCTCGTCGTCGCGGTGCACGACCTCGATCGGGAACGGCACCGGCGCCTCGACCGGCAGGTCGCGGTGGAACCACACGTAGGCGGCGGGCCGGTACGCGGCGTCCGCGGTGATCGGGCCGTCGCTGCCGACGAACCGCTGCTCGGCCAGCATCGCGTCGATCCGCTCCGCCGGCACCCGGGGGAGCCGCTCGACGAGGTGGTCGCGCATCGTCGACCACCGGGACTCGACGGGCGTCCGCAGACGCACGGCGTCGAGCCCGTGGCGTTGGTCGAGTGGAGACGCCGGCCGCGGCCCTCTCGTTATAACTCGTCCCGGATGGCGCGCAGGATCGGCTCGGTGCGGCCCGGCTGCTCCACCTGGGCGCACAAGCGGTCCATGACAGCGGCGTAGTGCTCCACGTCGGGTCGCTTGTCCAGGTACAGCGCGCTGGTGAGCTGCTCCAGGTAGACGATGTCGGGCAGGTCCGGCTCGGCGAAGCGCAGGATGCTGAACGGACCACCGGCAGCGGCGTGGCCGCCGTAGCGCAGCGGTGCGATCTGGATCGAGATCGACGGCAGCTCGTTCATCTCGAGCAGCCGGGTGATCTGGTCGCGCATCAGCTTCGGACTGCCGAGGCCGCGCCGCAGCGCCGCCTCGTCGATGACCGCCCACAGGCGCGGGCCGCTGCCGGACAGGAACACCTGCTGGCGGCGCATCCGCAGCTCGACGCGGCGCTCGACCTCGAGGGTGTCGGTGCGCGCGAGCTGTGTGACGGCGCGGGCGTAGTCGCGCGTCTGCAGCAGCCCGGGGAGGAACTGCAGCTCGTACGTGCGGATCAGCGACGCCGCCTGCTCCAGCCCGAGGTAGGTCTCGAACCACGTCTCCAGCAGGTCGGAGTAGCGGTGCCACCAGCCCGGCGCGTTGGCCTGCCGGGCCAGTGCGAGGAACTCGGAGCGCTCCGTGGGGTCGGAGACGCCGTACAGGGCGATCAGGTCGGCGACGTCGCGTTCCTTGAACCCGACGCGCCCGAGCTCGAGCCGGCTGATCTTCGCAGGTGATGCGCGGATCGCGTCGCCTGCCGCCTCCCGCGTGACCCCGGCCGCTTCCCGCTGTCGACGCAGCTGCGCACCGAGCGCGATCCGCAGCACCGTCGGACCGGCAGCAGCCGGCGTGGCGCCACCGTTGGCGTCGATGTGGGCCGCAGATCCGTCTGCAGACTCACCCCGCAGCACGTTCATGCAGGACCTCCCCGTTCGGGGGAACACTTTGCCGTGAACGTGACGCTCTCGGCAAGCCGCGGACGGGTGGTCCGAACACTGGCAGACACCGAACGTGGTCCGTTCAGGTCGCCATGTCGTCGAACTCGCCGGCTCGCGCGCCGTCGAGGAAGGCCGCGATCTCCGCGCGCGTGTAGACGACGACGGATCCGTCCGGGAAGCGCGAGTTCCGCACGGCGATCTCTCCGCTCGAGAGTTTCGCCAGCTCAACGCAGTTTCCGGTCGGATTGCTCGCGCTCGCCTTGCGCCAGATGAGGTTCTGTTCGTTCAGATGCACGTGCAGATGGTCATGCATCAGAGCTTGCGCGCGCAAGCCGGAAGGTCCACGATTCGCATGGACACGAACCCGATCAGGTGTCAGCCGACCCGGGAGCACGTGTCACGGGCTGTTACATCCAGCTGCGTGGGGGTTGTCATGAGTTACGCGTGGGGGGCAGGTGGTGCGAGCCGGGTTCCGGCAGTCGCGCCCTTGCATTCATCCGTCGGGATCGTCCAGATCGGCAGTGGTGCCGCGGCGCCCGCCGTACCTGCGGCGATGCCCGCAGCCGAATCCGTCGAACGTCCGCCGGCCGCGTTCCCGGAAGATCAGGAACGACCCGCCGACCTGGAGCTGCGCCGCCTCGCCGCGGAGCTCGCACCGATGGTCGACGTGTGGCAACGGCTACTCGACCAGCACCTGCCCGATCGGGCAGGTCGCTGCCGCACCTGCACCAAGGGCGGCACCGGTCTGCCCACCACCCGCTGGCCCTGCTCCATCCACGGCATCGCCGATCTCGCGCGGCGCTGCCACAACCGCTCGGCCTGAGCGGCGACTTCGGTCCCCGGACTGATCGCTCGATCGTGGGCACGCTCCGGGTACGGGTCGGTCACCCCAACAGCTCAAGCGCGGCCGCGGCCGTCCACGAATGGTCGCGGGCGCCCAGCGGTTCGCCGGTGATCGGTTCGTAGAACTCGGCGAACGAGTGGTCCGACAGCAGCTCCAGCGTGGCGTCGCGTAGCACCGCACGCATGTCCCACGCACCGTCGCGGGTCGCTGCCCACGCCAGCATCACCACCAGCGCCGGCCACACCGGCCCGCGCCACAGCTCGCGGCGCCGGAATCCGGGGCTCGACGGCGAGACCGTCGGCGGCAGCGGATGCCGCAGCACCGGATGTCCCATCCAGTCCGCGCCCAGCAGGATCGCCCGCTGCGCGGCGAGCAGCTCGGCATCCCCGCCCGCGATGAGCGGAGCGAACCCGGCGACCGTCGTCGGCTCGATCCACACCCCCGCCCGCACGTCGAAGTCGCGCGCCATCATCGTGCGCGGATCGACCGTCGCGGCCACGCCCTCGCGGAAGCGGGCGGCGTCCTCCTTCAGCTCCGTCGTGACATCCGTGCGGCCCACCTCGTCGGCCAGGCCCGCCATCAGGTCCGCGCACGTCGCCAGCGCGGCCGAGAGCATCACGTCCCGCACGCGGAAGTCGGCCGCCCCGCGCACCGCGGCGTCCGACCGGTCAGCTGATCGCGCCTGGTCGAGCAGCCACAGGTCGCGTTCTGCACCGTCGGCGTGCGGATGCGGGCCCGACCGCGACAGCGGTTCGTCCCACCGCGGTGACGGGCCGAACGCCGACTCCCACGGATGGACGATCTCGATCAGCCCGGTCCGCTCCGGGTCCCGGACCGCCGTGAACCACCGGTGCGAGGCCAGCAACGCGTCGAACGACTCGGCGACGAACTCCTCGGCCGCCGCCAGGTCGGTGCCGCCGTTGTCCCGTCCCCGGTCCAGGATGGCGCGGACGGCGATGGGCTGGCCGGGCAGCCCGGCCAGCCCGCTGGTCTGCTCGTGACCAGGCCGGGCCGGGGCGCTGTCGTCGAACACGAGCGGCAGCATCCCGGTCGGCCCTTGGGCCGAGAGGAGCCCGCGGACCTCCGCGATCGCCCGGGGCAGGTCCACCCTGGCCAGCCCGAGTGCCGTGAGCGTGGTCCCCCAGTGCCAGCGGTAGGGACGATGCGGATCGGGCGGCGCGGCGAGGACGACCCGGCCGCGGTCGTTGCTGCGCAGCACGCTCGTGGCCGCGGCGCGCAGTGTCGCGTCCTCGATCCGGGTCATCGGTGCATCGAATAGGACGGATGCCGATCACGGCAAGCGACACCCGGCGGGCCGGTCACGCGGCGGGCATACTGCGTCGCATGGCTCCTGAGCAATGGTTCTGGTGCTTCGTCCACGAGACCGTCGAACCGCTGGAGGGGTGCCGCGCGGCCGACCGGCTCGGGCCCTACCCGGATCGTGAGTCCGCCGCGCACGCGGTGGAGCTCGCCCACCAGCGCACCGCGGCCAACGACGCCGCCGACGACGCGTGGGAGGAGCGGGGCGCCCGGTACGACCAGCCCTGACGGCACGCCTCGGGAGCACTTCTTCAGCGGGCGCTGCGCGCGGCCGCGAGCCGAGTCAGCAGCGGGATCGCCGCGATCTTCTCGGGCGTCAGTTCCGCCCATCGCACCCCACCGTTCGGACGGGGTCCGCGGCCCGGGCGGCAGTCCACGATCCGCTCCGGGGTCACCACGAGGTCGACGGGTGCGTCGTGGGCCGACGTCGGGATCTCCCCGGCTGCGCGGACCTGCAGCTCGTGCACCGTCGTGACGACGGTGGTGTGGGTGCCGATCAGACCTGCCGCGCTCGCCAGCGCGAACTCCAGGTCGGCGAAGCCACCGCCCTTGCCGAGCCGGGCCCCGTCGGTGCCGACGGCGACGCAACCGGTCACCACGAGATCCACCGACTCCAGGTCGGCGACGGCGATCCGGCGCGCCGAGCGGGTGGCGCCCGCGATGGACGCAGCCTTGCGCGGTGGGTCGGCGAGATCATCGGGATCGAGCAGGAAGAACGGCTCCGGCTCGGCGAGCCGGGGCACCGCCATGTAGACGAGCTTGCCGTCCTCCAGGGCCCGCTGCCGCACCGGCAGCTGGGCGGAGTCCGGGTTGCACTTCACGGTGCGGGCGGCCTGCCAGGCCGGGTGGGCGCGCAGCCGCTCCGCGGCCGCCTCGGCGCCGGTGAAGTTGGAGATCCGGTTGCGGGCGCCCGGGAACCGCGCCACCTTCGCCGCGGTGAGCGCGGTCCACACCTCGTCGCGCAGCTCGGCCTTGGCGGCGAGCAGCTCGGGGTCGCCGCCGGCGTCGTGGTCGTGCCGGCGGGTGCGGCGGCCCCCAGTCGTCGACCCGGTCATCGGCCGATCTCCGTGCGGACCGCGTACAGCTCGGGGAAGAACGAGTGCTCCAGCGCCCGGCGCAGGAAGCTCACCCCCGGCGAACCGCCGGTGCCGCGCTTGAACCCGATCGTCCGCTCGACGGTCTTCATGTGCCGGAAGCGCCACAGCTGGAAGTTGTCCTCCAGGTCGACGAGCTCCTCGCACGTCTCGTACTCGGTCCAGTTGTCGTCGGCCTTCTCGTAGATCCCGCGGAACACCGCCACCAGCTCCTCGCTGAACTCGTGCGGCACGGTGACGTCGCGGTCCAGTAGCGACTGCGGGACCGGATGGCCGGCGCGGGCCAGGTGGCGCACGAACTCGTCGTAGAGGCTCGGCCGGTGCAGCGCGTCGGTGAGCAGGGCGTGCGCGCGCTCGTCGGCGTCGAACATCGCGAGCATCGCGGGGTCCTTGTTGCCCAGCAGGAACTCCACGGCGCGGTACTGGTCGGACTGGAACCCCGACGACGAGCCGAGGAACCCGCGGAACTGCGAGTACTCCGTCGGGGTCAGCGTGGCCAGCACCGCCCACTGGTCCGTGAGGGTGTGCTGGATGTGCTTCACCCTGGCCAGGCCCTTGAGCGCCTGGCGCAGCTCGTCGGCGGCCAGCCGGTCCAGCACCGCGTAGAGCTCGTGCAGCACCAGCTTCAGCCACAGCTCGGAGGTCTGGTGCTGGACGACGAACAGCAGCTCGTCGTGGTGCGGGGGCGTGCTCACCGGGTGCTGCGCGGACAGCAGCTCGTCGAGGTGCAGGTAGGAGCCGTACGTCAGGCGTTCGCTCACGGCACAGACGTTAGAGGGGTTGCCGGGCCGCAAGGAAAGCCTTACCCGGCCGATAACGCACCGGTACCGCGCAGGGGAGGGCGTCGGGCGGCCGCGCGGCGGATGCTTCTGCGCAGCAGGAGATCGCACCGGAAGGACCCGTGATGAGCACACCGTTCGCGCAGATCGACGGATCGGCCACCGAGCGGATCGGGGCCGACCAGTCGTGGCCGCTCCAGGCCGGGCCGACCACGCACCTGCCTGCCCAGGACGCGAACGCGGCGACGCAGTACGTGCAGCCGCAGTACGCGCAGCAGCAATACGCCGAGCCGCAGTACGCGCAGCCGGAGTACCAGCAGCCGCAGTACGCCCAGCAGCAGTACCCGCCGCCTCCCTACTACGGCGGTCCCCAGCAGTCCGGTCCCCAGTACGTCGAGCAGCAGTACGTCGAGCAGCAGTACGTCGAGCAGCAGTACGTCGAGCAGCAGTACGTCGAGCCCCAGCAGTACCCCGGTCACCAGTACGCGGCGCCGCAGTTCCCGCCCGCGTACGGGACGCCGCCTCCGCCGCCCCAGGTCTGGCAGATCGAGGAGGAGACGGAGCGGTTCGTCGACCATCCGGGGATGTTCGTTCCGCCGCCGGCCGCGGTGGCGGAGCACTCGTCCCGGCGCCGGCGCAACGTCTGGATCTCCCTGTTCACCGGTGTCGTCGTGGCGAGCGCGGTGCTGGTCAGCGGGTTCTTCGTCCTCGGCCGGCTCAGTGACGCCCCCGCTTCAGCGGTGGTCGGGGACTGCCTCGCCCGCTCCGGTGAAGGGGCCAAGGTCGTGCCGTGCTCGGACCAGCAGGCGACGTTCATCGTGCTGGGCCGCCTCGACAGCCGGACCCAGGTCGAGGCCAGTATGTCGGCCTGCACCGAGTTCTCCGGCACCACCGACGTGTACTGGCAGGGCAAGGAAGGCATCGACGCGCGGGGCCTGGTGCTCTGCCTCGGGCCGGCGAAGAAGTAGCTGTACATCGACCTGCAGGGAGGTCGCTCTCCCGCCATCGGGGGGTGGGAGAGCGGCCTTCCTGCGCTTTTGCGCTTGCCCCCGGCCGTCAGAAGTCGGTGCCGTGCACTGGTTCCCGCTCCGGGACGAACGCCGCGTCGACGCGGCGCAGGACGTCCGGGTCAGCGATGAGGCGGTCGGCCGCGGCGAGCGTGCGGGCCCGCCCGCACCCGGTGACGAGGCTGCCGAGGTCGGCGATGTCGAGCGTCGCCTGCGCGGTTTCGGCGGTCGGGATGCAGGTGGCCCCGTCGGGCCCGCCCTCCAGCCGGAAGCGGCCGCCGCGGCCCAGGAAGTCGTCGCGCACGTCGAGCACCACGTCGACCTCGACGGCGTAGCGGCGGGTGGCGAGCACCGCGGGCACGTCGAGCACGCGCAGCCACAGCCCGTCATCGACGGACGTGGTGGTGACCAGCCGTGGATCGGTGAGCAGCAGGGGGAGCGGGTCGTCGAGCGGGATCCGCGCCTCGACGCTCTTGGCGAGCTCCTGGGAGAGCAGCACCCGCCACAGCGCCGCATGGGCGGCGTCGGTGGCGGCGAAGACCTCGGCACGCAGGGTGGGGCCGTCCGAGCCCCAGTGCGAGCGGTAGGTGACCCAGCCGTCGGGGTGCACGAGGTGGAACCTGGCAGTGCCGCCGCCCCGGCTGTAGTCGCGGTCGTGCAGGAACCGCGTCCACCAGGCCTCGCTGCGGGAGACCGCGCCCGGGGTGCGGGCGGCCCACCGGCGGTGGACGTCGGCGGCGTGGTCGCCGATGTCGGCCGTCTCGGCGAACCGGACGCCGCCGGGATCGGGGGCGGTCGCCCGGAACTGGGCGAACCGGGGATCGATCGACACCTGCCGGTTGCGGGTGGCCTCGCCGTAGCCGAAGCGGCCGTAGATGGAGGCGTGGCTGGCGGTGAGTATGGCCAGCGGGGTGCCCGCATCGATGAACCCGCTCAGCTGCTCGGTCATCAGCGCGCGCAGGATGCCGCGCCGGCGGTGGGTGGCCGGCACCGACACCCAGGCCACGCCGCGGGACGGGAGCGCGGCACCTCCGGGCAGGGTCATCGTCATGTCGTAGGCGGCGGCGACGCCGACGATGCCGCTCCCGTCGAGGCTGCTCGGATCGGCGGCGTCGAGGGCCAGGAGGAACTCCTCGGGCCGGAGCACGGTGAGCGAGTCGGCGACCTCGGTCTCGGACATCCGCGCGTGGAAGCCCCGTTCGTCGGCCTTGACGAACGCGGGGACGTCGGCTTCGGTCGCGGCGCGCAGGATCAGATCGGTCACAGCGGGCCAGTCTGGTCGGCTCGGCGGCACCCGTCGACGCAGTTCCGGAAATTCCGCCTCGGCGGGCGATGAGTCCGCGCCGTTCGTGCAGTCTCTCCTCCGACACACAGCGAACCCCACGAGGAGGACATCATGAGCAAGATCATCGCCGGCCTGTTCACGTCGGTCGACGGCGTCGTCGAGGACCCGCAGGACTGGCACTTCCCGTACTTCGACGACGCGGTCGGCGCCGTCGTCGGAGAGCTGATGAAGCCGCGGATGCTGCTGGGCCGCATCACCTACGTCGGGTTCGCCGAGCACTTCGCACCACTGGCCGGCGAGGAGTTCGCCGACCAGATGGCCGCGCCGCCGAAGTTCGTCGTCTCCACCACCCTCGAGAGCGCCGACTGGGGCAACGCGACCCTGCTCGGCAAGGACTGGGCCGACCGGCTGCGCGAGATCAAGGCGGAGGACGGACCCGACCTGGGCATGAGCGGCAGCGTCACCCTCATCCACTCGCTCATCGCCGAGGGCCTGCTCGACGAGCTGCACCTGCTCGTGCACCCCGTCGTCGTCGGGAAGGGCCGCCGCGTCTTCCCGCAGGACGGCCCGTCGTTCCCGCTGTCGTTGGCGTCGTCGACGGTGCTCCCGAACGGCACCGTGCACCAGGTGTACGCGCCGGCCACCCACTGAGGTGATTCTGCCGGGGTGCATCTGTAGAACAGTGCAACCTGGCGCCGCTCCCGTGCGTATGCACGATGTGGCACGGGGGAGGCAGGAGTGGACGAGCGGGAGTTCGACGACCTCTACCAGCAGTCGGCGCGACGGCTGGTCGGAGTGACGTTCGCGGCGTGCGGGAACCTGCAGGAGGCGCAGGACTGCGTGCAGGAGGCGTTCGTCCGGGCCTGGTCGCGGCGCGCCGAGCTCGATGCGGCGGGCGCGCCGGAGGCGTGGCTGCGGGTGACGGCGGTGCGGTTGGCCGTGTCGCGGTGGCGGCGGGTGCGGGGCCTGGAGCGGGCGTTGCAGCGCTCCGGCCCGCCGCCCGAGCCGCCGCAGCCGGGGGAGCTGCGCACCGACCTGCTGCGGGCCATGCGCACGCTGCCGCCGCGGACTCGGCTGGTGCTGGTGCTGCACCACCTCGCCGACGTCGCGGTCGAGGACGTCGCGGCGCAGACGGGCCTGCCCGTGAACACCGTCAAGTCGCACCTGGCCCGCGGTCGGACGCGGCTGCGGGCGTTGCTCGGGGCGACCGCATCGGAGGCCGACCATGTCTGACGACCCCATCCGCACCGCGCTCGCCGAGGCCGGGGAGTGGGCCGAGCAGCAGGCCGCGCTGCCCGGACCGGCGCAGGCCCGGAAGCGTTCCCGTTCCCGTTCGACCGCGCGGGTGGCCGGCACCGCCGCGCTCACCGTTCTCGCCTTGCTCGGTGCCGTTTTCGGGATCGGGCGCCTGACCGGCTACGACCCGGCCGATGTGCTGCCGGCCGGGCCACCCGTCCCCACCTCCACCGCCGTGCCGACGACGATCCCCGAGGACTTCGAGCTCGGCCCGGACTGGTCGGCCGACCCGGAGGCCTCCGGCGGCCCGGTGGACCGCCTGCCCTTCGACGTCTGCCCGGGTGCGGGCATCCCCGGGGTGAACTCGGCCGTGGACCACCGGTTCACCTGGGTGACCGCGCACGAGTCGGGTGAGGGGCAGGGCCTGCTGGTCTTCGCCGACGCCGACGGCGCGGTGGCGTTCATGTCAGGGCTGCGGTCGGCCGCGGACCGGTGCGCCACGGCCCTGCCAAGGCCCCAGGGCGGCACCAGCGTGACCGTGCGCGGCCCGCTGACCGGGGCGTGGGGGGAGGGCGCGGCGCTCGTTCAGGTGAGCATCCCGGCCGTGGGCGCGGAACCACAGCCGATCATCGGCACCTACCTGCTCGTGGTGCGGATGGGCAGCGCGGTCGCTCTCCAGGAAACAGCTGGTGAGTTCTACTTCACGGAGATACCGGCAGCACCGCCGGCCGAGGTGGTGGAGCGGGCGCGTCCCCCGCTCGACGCCCTCGCCGCCAGGATGTGTCGGTGGACCGTGGCGGGCTGCTGACCAGGCTCGATCACGTGGGCTCGCCGGCCCGGTCGCCGAGCACGTCGGCGTACACGGCGTGCAGGCGCGCGGCCCAGCCGGTCGCGTCGTAGGTGGCGAGGTAGCGGGCCCGTGCGGCAGCACCCATCGCCTTGCGGGTGGTGTCGTCATCGGCGAGCCGGGCCAGCGCGTCGGCGAGTGCGGTGGCCGAGAGCGGCACCAGCACGCCCGTCCCGTTCGTGACGATCTCGGGCACCCCGCCGACGCGGGTCGCCACCACCGGCAGGCCGGCGGCCATCGCCCGCAGCAGCACGGTCGGCAGCGCGCCGGTCGTGGCGCTGTACACGGCCAGGTCGGCGGCCGCGAGCAGCTCGGCGGGTGCCTGGGCGCGGTGCACGAACCGCACCCGGGCGCCGAGCTCGTCGGACGCGTCGGCGCGAGCCTCCAGCCACGGCCGCAGCGGCCCGTCACCGGCCAGCGCCACGACGATCGGCACGCCGTCGGGGAGCGCCTCGAGCGCGTCGAACAGCAGGCCGTGGCCACCCTCGCGGCGCATCGGCTCCGCGGCGAGCACGACGACGTCGCCGTCGTCGACCTCCAGCGCGGCCCGGCGGCGGGCGCGGACCAGTGGATCGGCCGGACCCGGATCGACCACGCCATTGGGTTCGAGCACCACCGTCGGGTCGGGACCGGCGAGCCCGCGGTACCACTGCAGCTGGGTGCGCGAGATCGCGAGGGTACGGCTCATGAACCGCTGCCTGGCCAGGATCCGCGCGCTGCGCTTGAACCGGTCGCCCCGGTCGGCGGGCTCGTTGTCCACCTTGTGCAGCGTCGACACCGCCGGGATGCGGTTGCGGGTCGCGGCCGCCGCGCCGATCACGTCGGCCGGCGGGAGGTGGGTGTGCACCAGGTCGACGCCGCGTTCCCGCAGCATCGTCGCGGTGCGTAGCACAGCCCGCGGATCCCACGGGCCCATGCCCAGCTCGGCCACCGGCACGCCGAGCCGGCGCAGCGCGCTCACCTGGGTCGTGTCGGAGGTGGACGCGAGCGCCACGACCAGCATCTCGAAACCGCGTTCCGGCCCGATCCCGCCGACTCCGGCCGCCAGGTCGACCAGCCCGATCTCGGGGCCGCCAGGATGCAGGGTCGGGACGAGGTGGGCGATCTTCACGGGCGCTCCGATGGGTGACGACGGCTGGGGGACCGGTCGGCTCGCCATCACGTGATCGGGTGACGCCGCAGCGCGACCGGCCGCCGACCCTACCCGCGGTGGGCGTCGGCCCGCGGCACGTGACCATCGCGTGGGTGATGCGCGAGGATGACCCGATGCAGGCCGACGAGTCACCCGGGACGTCTCCACCAGCAGAGTCGAGCCCTGGGTCGACCCCGGGGTCGATCACCGGCAGGACCGTGGTGCTCGCCGATGTGTCGAGCGAGACCGAGCGCTCGCTCGTGCAGGGTTGGCTCCGGGCCGAGGGTGTGGACCCGAAGCTGGTGCTGCCGGTCGACGGCTCGGCGCTCGCCCGCCCGCTCGGCCGGCTGCCCGGCGACACCCTCGTCACCCCGGTGCGGGTGGCGTGGCTGCCGCGCGAGCGCGACGGGCAGCGCCGCGTGCAGTGGTCGGACCTGGTGTCGCTCACCAACCCGTGGCGACCGCCGGCGCGGGCACAGGCCCGGATCGTGCGCCGGGAACCGGACCGGGCTGCGGTGGTGGCGGCCGAACCGGCCACGCTCGCCGATCTGCGCCGCCGCTTCGCCAACGGTGGCACCCAGCGCGGGGGCAGCGCCGCGGTCGCGTTCGGCGAGTTCGTGGCGCGCCAGGCCGCGCTGGCGCTGGAACGGGCCGAGCGCGCGCTCGTCGGCGACCGCTACAAGGTGCCGAAGCGGGTGGTCGAGGCGGTGGAGGCGAGCCCGGAGTTCCGCAAGGAGGTCACCGAGCTCGCCGCGAAGCTGGAGACGCCCGAGGAGGAGATCACCCGCCGCGCGGGCCACGACCTGTACGGCCTGGTCGCGGCGATGAGCCCGATGGCCGTCGACATGCTGTCGGGCGTGCTGCGGCCGCTGCACTCGCGGGCGTGGGACGTGCAGGTCGACACCGACGGGTTGGAGCGGCTGCGCGAGCTCAACAAGAAGCACGCGCTGGTGTTCCTGCCCAGCCACCGCTCCTACGCCGATCCGCTCCTGCTGGCCGACGTGCTGGCCGAGCACGACTTCCCGCGCAACCACGTGCTCGGCGGGGAGAACCTCAACTTCTGGCCGGTCGGCCCGCTGGCCAAGCGGGCCGGGATCGTGTTCATCCGGCGCAGCTTCGGCGGCGACGAGATCTACAAGTTCGCGGTGCGGCAGTACTTCGGGTTCCTGCTGTCGAAGCGGTTCAACATGGAGTGGTACATGGAGGGCGGCCGCTCCCGCACGGGCAAGCTGCGCCCGCCCAAGTACGGGCTGCTCGCCAACGTGGCGGAGGCGGTGGAGCGGGGCCGCACCGAGGACGTCTACCTGGTGCCCGTGTCGATCACCTACGACCAGCTGCGCGAGGTGTCGGCGATGGCGGCCGAGCAGGCCGGTGCCGCGAAGAAGGGCGAGGGCCTGGCCTGGCTCGCCCGCTACGCGAAGGCGCAGCTGTCCCCGATCGGTTCGGCGTACGTCCGGTTCGCCGACCCGATCTCGCTGCGCACGGCGCTCAAGGCCGGTCAGGACGTCGGGGATACGGAGAAGGACCCGGAGCGGGATCCGGAAGCGGGGCGTCGGCTCGCGCTGCAGAAGGTCGCGTTCGAGGTGTCCGTCGGCATCAACCGGGTCACACCCGTCGTCGCGACCGCGCTGGTCACGCTCGCGCTGCTGGGTGTGCGCGACCGGGCGCTGACGCTGGGCCAGGTGCGCAGGGTGCTGGAGCCGGTGCAGGCCTACCTGTCCGAGCGGGACCTGATCGGCTCGGGGCAGAGCCTGCACACCGACACCGGGCTGCGCCGGGTGCTGGGCGCGCTGACGGAGTCGAAGGTCGTCACCACCTACTCCGGCGGCGAGGAACCCGTCTACGCCATCGAGCGCGGATCACACCTGGTGGCGGCCTTCTACCGCAACTCCGCCATCCACCACTTCGTGAACCGGGCGATCGCGGAGTGCGCGTTGCTGGCTCCGCCGGAGGAGCGGTTCGACCGGGCGCTCGCACTGCGCGACCTGCTCAAGTTCGAGTTCTTCTTCCCCGAGCGCGAGGCCTTCCGGGCCGAGGTGGCCGCGGAGCTGGAGCGCCTCGGTGCCGGCTGGGGAGAGGAGGATGCCGAGCAGGCACTGGCCGCGTCCGGGTTCCTCATCGCGCACCGGGTGCTGCGGTCGTTCCTCGACGCGCAGCTGGTGGTGGCCGATCGGCTGGCCACCCGCAACCCGCGCACGCCCGTCGTGGAGAAGGAGTTCCTCGACGAGTGCGGTGGCATAGGTCAGCAGATGTTGCTGCAGGGCAGACTGCACGGGCCGGAATCGCTGTCGAGGGAGCTGTTCGCGAGCGCGCTCAAGCTCGCCGCCAACCGCGACCTCGTCGACGCCGGTCGGGACGAGCTCGCAGCACGGCGGCAGGCGTTCCTGGAGCAGATCCGCTCGACCGTCGCGACGGTCGTGCGGATCGACGAGATCGACGCCGCACGGCGGCGAGAGGTGGTGGGTGTTGAGTCCTGACCCTGAGGTGTCGCCAAAGGTGTGGGACGAGGCACGGCTCGTCGCCGAAGTGGAGTCCGGCCCGCAGGGGCCGCAGATCGGTGCGTTCTTCGACTTCGACGGCACCCTCATCGACGGCTTCTCGCTGTCGACGTTCGCCCGTCATCACCTGCGGTCGGGGCACATCACCCCGGCCGACGCCGGCCGGATGCTGCTGATCGGGCTGCGCGGGGTCACCACGGAGGAGGACTTCGAGGAGTTCTTCGTGGCCGGTATGCGCGCCTGGGCGGGCCGCAGCGAGGACGAGCTCACCGAGCTGGGCGAGCGGTTGTTCGTCCAGGGCATCGCCGGTTCGCTCTACCCGGAGGCGTGGCGGCTGGTGGAGGCGCACCGCCGGGCCGGTCACACGGTGGTGCTGGCGTCGTCGGCGACCCGGTTCCAGGTGGAACCCGCCGCGCGCGCGATGGGTGTGGAGCACGTGCTGGTCACGCCCGTCGAGATCGAGAACGGGGTGGCGACCGGCAGGCCGGGCGGGCCACCGCTGTGGCGCGCGGGGAAGGCGGCCGCGGTCGTCGCGTTCGCCGCGGAGCACGGCATCGACCTGCCGCGCAGCTTCGCGTACTCCAACGGCACCGAGGACGCACCGTTCCTGTCGACGGTCGGGGTGTCGCGCGCGCTGAACCCGGAGCCAGGGCTGGCCGTGGTGGCGGCCGAGCGCGGCTGGCCCATCGTCCGGTTCACCTCCCGTGGCCGCAGCGGTGCGCTGCGCCGCGCCGTGCGCACGGTGGCGGGCGTGGGCGGCATGCTCGGCGGCTTCGGGGCCGGCGCCGTCATGGGCCTGCTGAACGGGTCGCGCCGGGACGGCATCGACCTTGGCATCGCGCTCGCCGGTGATCTGGGCAGCGCGCTGGCCGGTGTGCAGCTGGACGTGCGCGGCGCCGAGCACCTGCAGGCGCGGCCTGCGGTGTTCGTGTTCAACCACCAGAGCCAGCTCGACGTGCTGGTGCTGGCGATGCTGCTGCGCGGCGGGTTCACCGGGGTGGCGAAGAAGGAGGCCGCCAACACGCCGGGCTTCGGCCCGATCTTCCGCTACATCGACACGGCCTTCATCGACCGCGGCAACACCACGCAGGCCAAAGCCGCGCTGCAGCCCGCGGTCGACCGGCTGCGCGACGGGCTCTCCCTGGTCATGGCGCCGGAGGGCACCCGGTCGCCCACCCCGGCGCTGGGCCCGTTCAAGAAGGGCGCCTTCCACGTCGCGATGCAGGCCGGGGTGCCGATCGTGCCGGTGGTGATCCGCAACGCCGGCGAGCTGATGTGGCGCGGGGCCAACACGATCCGCGAGGGCACCGTGCAGGTGACGGTGCTGCCGCCGGTGCCGACCGACGGGTGGCGCGCCGCCGACATCGATCGGCACGTCGCCGACGTGCGCGGCATGTTCCAGGAGACGCTGGCCGACTGGGAGGGCGGGAAGGTGACCGTCACGTCCGGTCCGACCGGTCCCGTGCCCGCGGTGCCGGCGTGGCGCACGTCCACCGAGATGTCGGCGTCGGAGACGGCGGTGTGGCGGGCCGAGGCGGCCGACCAGCGCCTGCGCGCCAACGTGACCCTGCTGGAGCTGCTCGACGTCGCCCCGGAGTGGGAGCGGTTCTCCGCCGCTCACGAGTGGGCGTCGCGGATGGTGCCGCGGATCCGCCAGCGGGTGGTGGAGCCCGCGCTGGGGATCGGCGCCCCCACCTGGGCCACGGTCGACGAGCTGGACCTCGACGTGCACGTCTCGCGCATCCGGCTGCCCGAGCCGGGCACCGAGCGGCAGCTGCTGGACGCGGTGGCGGCGTTCGCCGAGCCACCGCTGCCGCGCGATCGCCCGCTGTGGCGCGCCGCGCTCGTCGAGGGCCTCGACGAGTCCGCGTTGGGTGGCGAGGCCGCCTACGTGGTGACGACCCACCACAGCCTCACCGACGGCATGGGTGTGGTGCAGCTGATGAACCTGCTGCACAGCCGCACCGCCGAGCACGACCCGCAGCGGCCCGAGCCGCCGGCACCGCCGCCGACTCCGGCCCCGTCCCCGTCGGGGCTGCTGGCCGAGCAGGTCGGCCAGAGCGTCGGCCAGGTCGCGAAGGGGGTGACGGGGCTGCTGGGCGGGGTGCCGCGCAGCCTCAGCCGGCCGTTCTCGACGGCGGCCCGCTCCGTGAGCGCGGCGCGATCGGTGGGCGAGGCGATCGCCGGACCGACCGGCGGCTCGCCGTTGCTCGCCGGGCGCAGCGGCGCGTGGCACCTGGAGACGCTCGACGTCGACCACGACGCCTTGCGCGCTGGCGCCCGGACGGCCGGCGGTTCGGTGAACGACGGGTTCCTCGCCGCCGTGCTCGGGGCGCTCCGCCACTACCACCACGAGCTGGGCGTCGACGACGTGCGCTCGGTGCCGATCGGCCTGCCGCTGGGCCTACGGCCCGAGGACGACCCGCAGGCCGGCCGGCTGACTGCGACCAGGTTCGACGGGTCGCTGCAGCTGGCCGACGCCGCCGACCGGGTGCGGGCCGTGCGCCGGTTCGTGCTTGAGGCCCGCGGGGTCGCCGGCGACGCCGGCGGGATGCTCGCCCCCGCGCTGGCCTGGGTGCCGGGGTCCGTGCTGGGCGCGCTCACGGGGAGGCTCGCCGCCGGCAACGACGTGCAGGCTGCCATCGTGCCGGGCCTGAGCCACGCGGCGTACATCGCCGGTTCGCGGATCACGCGCATGTACCCGTTCGGTCCGCTGACCGGTTCCGGCGCCATGATCACGATGGTGGTGCACGACGGCGTGTGCTGTGTGGGGCTCAACCTCGACCGGGCCGCCGTCACCGCACCGGAGGTCTTCGTGGCCGGCATGGTCGCCGCGGTCGCGGAGGTGTCCGGGCTCGCGTAGGAGGACGGGCGCCTCCTCGCCCGACGCTGGTTCAACCGCCCAGTTCGCTCGGATGCATCTCCGGGAGGCAGACGAGGGCGTCGAAGGCGGCGAGCACGTCGATCTCGGCGTGCAGGTGGGCGTGCCGGATGCTCGTGGGTCCGGTTGCGCCGCGGGCGGGCCGGAGGTCCAGCAGGACCGGCTCGTCGAGCCCGTCGAGCGCCTCCTCGACGCTGCCCGCGACGGGCGGATCGAGCGGGCGCGCGTCGACGGCGACGCCGTGCCGCGCGGCCGGATCGAGGCGGGCCTCGGTGGTGGTGCCCGCGATCGCGGTCACGCCGAGCACGCGGTAGTCCGCGCCGAGGTCGTGGGCGAGGTAGCTGCCGGCCGACGCCGACGTCACGCCCGGCATCAGTGGGTACGGGATGCGCTGGATGTGGCCGTTGTGCGCCAGCAGCACGATCCGCGCGTCGGGGTGGCTGCGCAGCAGGAAGCGCACGGTGTCGGCCATGTACACGTCGCGCGACGACCGGACCCGGCCCGTCGCCTCCCCGGCGATCAGCGCGGTCAGCTCGCGCAGCTGCTCGTCCAGGCGCAGCGCCCCGAGCGCAAGGTGGCGCGTGCCCGGGTCGGCGCCGTCGGCGTCCAGCTGCAGGACCAGTCGGGCCAGCGCCGCGGTGGCGGCGTCGCGCTCGGCCACGTCGAGCTGGGCGTACCGGCCGGGTGCGACGCCGTTGTTGGCGCCCGCGTACGCGGAGACGGCCGCGATCGCGGCGTCCACCAGTGCCCGATCGCCGTCCGTCACCCGCTCCAGCGCCGGCCGCGGATCGCCACCGGAGCCGGGCACGTCCAGCCCGGCGAAGGTGACACCACCGCGCCCACGCAGCCAGGAGATCAGTGCGCGGACCTCCGGGGGGTCACCGAAGCGGAAGGTGAATCCGGCCTCGGCGAGCTCGTCCGGCTCGCCGGGTCCGCCCTGCACCCACGCGTCGACGAGCAGGCCCTCGGCGTGGCCGGACTCCATCGCGACCACAGTGAAGCCCAGCTGGTCGACGAGCTGCCGCACGATCCGCAGCCGCAGCTCGCCGAACTCGCGGATGTGGTGGTTGTTCTCCCCGATCGCCACCACTCGCGCGTCGCCGACGAGTGCGGCGACGGCGGCCGGATCGTCCGGGTCGAACTCGGTGACGTCGTGCGGCAGGGCCACGGAGGCTCCTCTCGTGTCGTTCGGGGGATGATCGCCGGGTGACCGGATTCCCCCTCGACGGCATCCTCGTCGTCGCCTGCGAGCAGGCCGTCGCGGCCCCCTTCGCCACCCGTCAGCTCGCGGAGCTCGGTGCCCGCGTGATCAAGATCGAGCGGCCGGGCACCGGTGATTTCGCCCGCGACTACGACACCACCGTCAACGGTCTGAGCAGCCACTTCGTGTGGCTGAACCGGTCGAAGGAGTCGATGGCGCTCGATCTCAAGACCGACGCGTCGACGGTTCTGCGCCTGCTGGAACGGGCCGACGTGTTCGTGCAGAACTTCGCTCCCGGCGCGGCCGAGCGGCTCGGGCTGGGCGCCGATGCGCTCCGCTCGCGGTTCCCGCGGCTGATCACCTGCTCGATCTCCGGCTACGGGCCGGACGGGCCGTACCGCGACGCCAAGGCTTACGACCTGCTCGTCCAGGCCGAGGCCGGGGTGCTCGCGGTCACCGGGAGCCCGGAGGAGCCGGCGAAGGCCGGCATCCCGGTCGCCGACATCGCCGCCGGCATGTACGCGTTCTCCGGCATCCTCGCCGCGCTCTACGAGCGCGACCGCACCGGTCTCGGCCGGCACGTCGAGATCAGCCTGTTCGACGCCCTCGTCGAGTGGATGGGCTTCCCGCTGCAGTACACCGCCGGCAGCGGCGCGGCGCCGCGGCGGGCCGGCACCAGCCACGCCGCGATCGCCCCCTACGGCGCGTTCGCGGCCGGCGACGGCGGCGAGATCGTGCTGGGCATCCAGAACGAGCGCGAGTGGGTGGCGTTCTGCGCGCAGGTGCTGCGCCGACCCGAACTGGCAACCGACGATCGGTTCGCCACCGGCGCGGCCAGGGTTGCGCACCGGCCCGCGCTGCACGCCGAGATCGACGTCGTGTTCGCGGCGCTGACGACCGGGGAGATCGTGGAGCGGTTGACCGCGGCCCGGATCGCGAACGCGCGCCGCCGCGAGGTCGCCGACGTGCTCGACCATCCGCAGCTCCACGCCAGGGACCGGTGGACGGACATCGGATCCGAGGCCGGGCCCGTGCGGAGTCTCCGACCGCCGTTGGAGCCGGCTCGGCTCGGTCCGATCCCGGCACTCGGCGAGCACACGGCGGCGATTCGGCGCTGGCTCGTCGAGGGCGACGGGTAGCCCGGCTACCCCGGGGTGCCTCTACCCGGGCAGCGCGGTGGGTGTTGCCAGCGGCACAGAGCTGGCCAGCGCCGTGTCGGGGAAGAGATCGATGCGGGTCATCGCCGGCGCGATCATGGCCCGCAGCTCGGTGCCGCGCGGCGGCAGGCTGTCCAGGGCGACGTGGACGGGCCCGCCGGTCCAGACCGGGATCCCGGCCAGCGTGCCGGCGGTGGCGGAGTGCACGTGGCCGCCGACGACGATCCGCACGTCCGTGCCGGCGAGCACGGCGCCGAGCGCGGCCCGGTCGCGCAGCTCGATCTCCCGGGCGATCTCCAGACCGTGCGGCAGCGGGGCGTGGTGCAGCGCGAGCACGGTGCCGGCGGGTGCTGGCTCGGCCAGCTCGGCGCGCAGCCACTCCAGCTGCTCGGGTCGCAGCTCACCGTGCCCCTCGCCCGGCACGGTGCTGTCCAGTGCGACGACGCGCAGCCCGTCGAGCCAGGTGACGTGGTCGAACGGGCTGGAGTCGGCGGCCTGCCCGGCCAGTTCGGCGCGCAGTGTGGCGCGGTCGTCGTGGTTGCCGGCGACCAGCACGATCGGCACCGTCACCCCGGCCAGCGCGGCCCGCAGTCGCTGGTACTCCGCGGGCCGGCCGTGCTCGGTCAGGTCGCCCGTCAGCAGCAGCCCGGTGACCGGCCCGGCCGCCGCCACCGCGGCGAGCGCCTGCTCGAGCACCGACAGAGTGTCGCCGGTCGGCCAGGGGTCGTGTTCTTCGCGGACGTGCAGATCGGTCAGCTGGATCAGGGTGTGCGTCGGTTCCACGGCTTCGATCCTGCCAACGCGATGATCGGAACGGGGTCGACTCGGAGCAATCCCTAGAAGAGGTGCCGCTGGAAGAGGTGCCGCTAGAAAAGTGACAGCAGGAACTTGGCCGACACCAGCCACAGCCCGTAGAGCACGATCGCGGCGACGGCGGCCACGCACGCGTAGCCGACGACCGTGCCCGCGGTCGCGCTCAGCAACTGCTGCGCGGCGGGATCGTGCTCGCGGGCGGAGAAGCCGACCATGGCGAAGGCGACCAGCCCCACGACCACCACGGTGACCGCGAGCGAGACGATCGCGACGAGGCCGAGGGAACCCCAGTCGATGTTCATGTCGGTACTCCTCTCAGGCCGGAACGGGGGCGGGCTGCTTGCCGGCGGGCACGTCGTTGACGTTCTCGGCCGTGACAGGTGTGCGACGCGACGCGGCGTAGATCCCGCCCGCCATGGCGACGAGCGCGATCGCGACGACGATCGTGCCGACGATGCCGGTGCCGGCGGTCAGCGCGGCGACGGCGCCGACGGCGGCCGCGGCCGGGAGGGTGACCAGCCAGGCGAGTGCCATCCGGCCGGCGACGCTCCACTGAACGGTGGCGATGCGGCGCCCCGCCGCCGCACCGAAGATCGAGCCGGTGGCGACCTGGGTGGTGGACAGCGCGAACCCGAGGTGCGACGACGCGAAGATCAGGGCGGCGCTGGAGGTCTCGGCGGCGAAGCCCTGCGGGGTCTCGATCTCGCCGACGCGCTTGCCGAGGGTCTGGATGATCCGCCAACCGCCCAGGTAGGTGCCGAGCGCGATGGCGAGTCCGGCGGAGAGGATCACCCAGAACGGCGGTGCCGCGTTCGCGGGCAGCGATCCTGCGGTGATCAGGGTGAGGGTGATGACGCCCATCGTCTTCTGCGCGTCGTTGGTGCCGTGCGCGAGCGCCACCATGGAGGCCGAGACGATCTGGCCGGCTTTGAAGCCGCGCGTCACGGTGCCGCGGGCGGCGCGCTGGGTGATCCGGTAGGCGATGACCGTGGCGATCAGCGCCACGAGGCCGGCGACGATCGGGGACAGCACCGCCGGCAGCAGCACCTTGCCGACGACCGCACCGAACTTCACCGCGTCGGCGCCTGCGGCCACCCAGGTGGCGCCGATGAGGCCGCCGAACAGTGCGTGCGACGAGCTGGACGGCAGCCCCAGCAGCCAGGTCAGCAGGTTCCACAGGATCGCCCCGACCAGCCCGGCGAAGATCACCGTCGGGGTGATGCGAGCTTCGTCGACGAGCCCGCTGGAGATCGTCTTGGCCACCTCGACGGACAGGAACGCGCCGAGCAGGTTCAGGACGCCGGCGATGAGCACGGCGGTCCGCGGCTTCAGCGCTCCCGTCGCGATCGACGTGGCCATGGCGTTGGCCGTGTCGTGGAAACCGTTCGTGAAATCGAATGCCAGCGCGGTCACGATGACCACGACGACGATGATGGCCAACTCCATCAGCGTCCCTCCTCCGGGTGTCGGGGGCACGCTACGAGTGCAGAACGAACGCGACGTGAACCCGGAACCACATTCAGGAAGGGGCGAATCGGGCGATATTCGCCATCAGGATCAATTCACCACGGCGACGGTTGGTAGTCCTTGAGGAAGCAGCCGGCCAGGTCCTCGCCCGCCTCGCCGCGCACGATCGGGTCGTAGACCCGGGCCGCGCCGTCCACCAGGTCCAACGGGGCGTGGAAGCCCTCGTCGGCCAGCCGGGCCTTGGTCGGGTGCGGGCGCTCGTCGGTGATCCAGCCGGTGTCGACGGCCGTCATGAGGATCCCGTCCGTGGTGAGCATCTCACCGGCGCTCGTGCGCGTGAGCATGTTCAGCGCGGCCTTCGCCATGTTCGTGTGCGGGTGCCCCGGTCCCTTGTACTTGCGGGAGAACTGGCCCTCCATCGCCGACACGTTCACCACGTACTTCCGGTGGGCCGGGGAGGCGGCCAGTGCGGGTCGCAGCCGGCTCACCAGCAGGTAGGGAGCCGTCTGGTTGCACAGCTGCACCTCGAGCAGCTCGAGCGGGTCGATCTCGTGCACCACCCGGCTCCAGCTGTTCTCCGATGCCGTGTCGGGCACCAGCCCGCCGGCGTCGATCACGGCGTCCAGCGTCGGCGTGGCCGCGGTCAGGGCCAGCGCGGTGACGGCGTGGGCCGGGATGCCCGCGCCCTGCTCCAGCGCGTGCGGGTGGGCCGATCCGACGTGTCCGAACGTGATCGTCTCGACCAGTTCCGACAGGGGTTCCTGCTCGGCCGCGGCGAGGGCGGCGTACGAGCCGGGCGGGCGGCGAACCGTCTGGGCGGCGTTGTTGATCAGGATGTCCAGGTGCCCGCGGCCGGCCATGTCGTCCGCGAGCGCGACGACCTGGGCGGGATCGCGCAGATCGATGCCCACCACCCGGAGCCGGTGCAGCCAGTCCGCGCTGTCGGGGAGCGCGGCGAACCGCCGCGCCGCGTCGCCGGGGAAGCGGGTGGTGATCGTCGTGTGGGCGCCGTCGCGCAGCAATCGCAACGCGATGTACATGCCGATCTTCGCGCGACCGCCGGTGAGCAGCGCCCGCCGGCCGGTCAGGTCGGTGCGCGCGTCGCGCTTGGCGTGGTGCAGGGCGGCGCACGTCGGGCAGAGCTGGTGGTAGAAGGCGTCGACCAGTGTGTAGCGCTGCTTGCACGTGTAGCAGGCCCTGGCCACCCGCAGCTCGCCGGCGACGGGCCCGGCGGCCCGCGCGCTCAGCGGCAGGCCGGCCGTCTCGTCGTCGATCCGGCCGGGCGCGCCGGTGGCGGTGGCGGCCGTGACGGCTCGGTCGGCCTCCAGCACCTCCGCGCGCTTGGCGGCGCGACGTTGCTTGCGCACGGTCTTGAAGATCCGGGCCGTGGCGCGCCGGACGGCGACCGCGTCGGGATGGTCCTCCGGCAGGTCCTCGACCGCGGAGAGCACGGCCAGGGCCGTGCGCAGGTCGGCGGGATCGATGCCGGGAAGCAATCCCGGGTGAAGCGCTGTCATGCCTGCATCTTGTCCTGCGTCGGTTTCGGTGCTGATGTCGGTGCTGACGAGGCCCTACGCCTGCCGCCCAGGAACGCGATCTTCGGCATGTCCTCCGCGACGCCGTCGACGGTGCTCTCCATGCGCAGCAGCCCCTCGGAGATGGCCGAGGTGACCTGCGGCAACCGCGAGAAGTCGAGCACGATCTCGCAGCCGACGCGCAGGAGCGCGAACACCCCGACCGCGCCGATGGGCACCACGACCAGCGCGACCAGACCCGTCCACCACGCGACGACGAACGCGATGACGACGAGCGCGCCGGCACCGACGCCGAGCGCCGCGACGAGGAACAGGTAGATCCAGGGGAGCAGGAGCGGCGCCATCCTGGTCTCGAACGAGGGGTCGAGCACGCGGCGGATCGGCGCGGTTCGAGCGCTCATGCCGCTAACTATAGCAAGCGATCAGCTAGCGGATCTGCCGGCCACGCGTGCTTCGGGTAGCGCCCCCGCAGCTCGGCCCGGACCTGCGGATATCCGGTCGTCCAGAACGACGCCAGGTCGCCCGTCACCGCCGCAGGGCGGCCTGCGGGGGAGAGCAGATGCAGCACGAGGGGCAGCCGTCCACCCGCGATGGACGGGGTCGTGGTCACCCCGAGCAGCTCCTGGAGCTTGACGGCGAGCACCGGCGGATCGGCCGAGTAGTCCACGGCGTACCGCCGACCGGAGGGCAGCTCGACGCGTTCCGGCGCCAGCTCGTCCAGCCGGCCGGCAATGCTCCAATCGAGGAGGCCGCGGAGCAGTGGTCCGGCGTCGATCTTCGCCAGGTCCGCGCGGTTGCGTGCGGTGAGGAGCGGGCCGGACCACCATCTTTCCGGATGGCCCAGGATTGCATCATCGCTCACATCGGGCCATTTCTCACCGAGCACCCGGTGCAGCGTCGCCATCCGGTCGCGCAGTGCCCGCGCGTGCGCCGTCCAGCGCAGCAGGCCGAGCCCCTCCGCACGCAGCCCCGTCAGCAGCGCCTCCTGCAGGAGGTTCCGATCGGGCCGGGCCAGCCGGCGCTCCTCGAGCACGATCGCGCCGAGGCGGCGGACGTGCCGGGCCAGGACGTCGCCCCGCTCCCACGCCACCTCGTCGGCCTCGGTGAGCAGCGCGGGGGCGGCCAGCTCGGCCAGCTCCCGGTCCGCGGCGGCCGCCAGCCGCACCTTCCCGTGCAGGGCGCCCGGCGTCCGGTCCGCGACGGCGACGGCGATCCACTCCTGCCCGGCCAGCGGGCTCCCGGGCGCCAGCTCGACGGCGGTGCCGCCGGCGAGGAGGTACACGTTCCCGCCGCCGGCGCGTTGCCGCGCCAGCCGCTCGGGCTGCGCCAGCCCGACGACCAGCGCCGATGATCGCGTGGCGGTCCCCGCCCTCCGCGGAGCGGGTGCCGCGCCCTGGAGCCGATCCTCGAGTCGGCGCACCTCCTGCCGCCACCGGCCGCCGGCCGACCGGAGTCGCTTCAACGCCGTCTCGACGTCGTCGGAGTCCGTCGCCGTGTCGTCGTCCATGAGTGCGACGACCTCGGCCGCCGTGCGGCGCCCGACCAGCTCCGATCCGTCCAACAGCGCCCGACCCAGCCGTGGGTGCAGCCCCAGCGCGGCGATCCGGCGACCGCGGTCGGTGATCGAGAGGTGCTCGACCGGACCGGCGAGCGCACCGAGGGCGCGCAGCACTTCCTGGCCGGCGCGCAGCGGGCCCTCGGGCGGCGGGTCCCACCACGCCAGCCCGGTGCCGTCCGGGGTGCCCCACTCGGCGAGGTCCAGCGCGAGCCGTGTGAGGTCGGCGATGCGGATCTCCGGCTCCGGGTAGCGGGGGAGCAGCTCTCCTTCCGGCCAGCAGCGCAGCACCCGGCCCGGGCCCTCCCGCCCGGCCCGGCCGGCCCGCTGGTCGGCGACGGCCGCCGACACCCGCACCGTGACGAGCCCGGCGAGCCCCCGACGGTGGTCGGTGCGGGGCACCCGCGCCAGCCCCGCGTCGACGACGGCGCGCACGCCGGGCACCGTCAGGCTCGACTCGGCCACCGCCGTGGCCAGCACGATCCGGCGTCGCGGCCCCGGGCTCAGCGCACGGTCCTGCTCGGCGGTCGGCAGCCGACCGTGCAGGGGCAGCACGTCGGCGTCCAGCCCGCCGAGGGCGTTCTGCGTGCGCCGGATCTCCGCGACCCCGGGCAGGAACGCCAGCACGTCGCCATCCCCATCCAGCAGCGAGCGCACCGCGCGGGCCACGCACGCCTCGATCCGCTCGCCGCGGACGGGCGGGAGGTATCCGGTCTCGACGGGGAACGTGACACCGGGGACGTCGAGCACCGGCCCGTCGAGCAACTCGGCGAGCCGGCCCGTCGCGACCGTGGCCGAGGTGGCGAGCAGCCGCAGGTCGGGCCGCAGCCCGGCGCGGGCGTCGAGCAGCAGGGAGAGCAGCAGGTCGGCGTCGAGATGCCGCTCGTGGCACTCGTCGAGCACCACCACCCCGACACCGGAGAGCTCGGGATCGGCGGCCAACCGGCGCAGCAGCAACCCCGACGTCACGACCTCGACGCGGGTCCGCGCGGACGTCTTGCGGTCGCCCCGGACGGCGTAGCCGACGGTCTCGCCGACCCGCTCGCCCAGCAGCGCGGCCATCCGGGCCGCAGCTGCGCGGGCGGCCAGCCGCCGCGGCTCGGCCACCAGCACGCGTCCCTCGCCGGCCGCGGCAAGCGCGAGCGGGACGAGCGTGGTCTTGCCCGTGCCCGGCGGGGCGACGAGCACGGCCGCCCCGTGTGCGTCGAGCGCGGCGACGATCTCGTCGAGGTGCCCGCGCACGGGGAGATCGGGCAGCGGCGGCAGCCTCACGACCTCACACATCCAGTGCGGTCGGCACACATGCTGCAGCATGTGTGCCGACCACACTCGGTGTGTGACGTCACTGGTCCAGCTCGGCCAGCCGGGCCCTGGCCCGCTCCGCGCGGGCCGTCGCCGCGCCGGCGGCGCGCGCCGACTCCTTCGCCGTCGACGCTGCCGTGCGGGCGGTCGCGGCCGTCGTGCGCTCCTTCTCCCGAGCGGCTTCCAGCTCGCGGACCAGGTCGGCGACGTGCTCCTTCGCGTCGACGTGCGCCGACTCGGCGTCCTGCCGGGCGGCCTCGTCCTCGTCGCGCTGTGCGGCCGCCGCCGACTCCGCCGACTCCGCGTCCTCGACGGCGCGGCGGCGTTCCGCGAGCTCCCGCTCACGGCGTTCGCGCTCGGCCTTCCCCTCGTCGACGGGTTCCGGCTCCCGCGCCGGCGCGGGCGCGGGCGCCTGGGGTGCCGGCCGGGTGGCGCGCGTCGGGACGGCGTCGGGATCGCTCGCCGGGCCGAACCCGCTGTAGACGATGGTGCGCGTGAGCTGCCCCGAGCGCACCTCGTCGGCGACGGCCGGATCGGCCAGCGCGGCCTGCAGGATCTCGCCCAGCTCCCGCAGCACCGATTCGCCGGCGTTGTCGCCGGCCTCGTAGGCGAGCCGCCCGGCCTCCCGGGCCATCGCCGAGACCAGCCGGTTGCGCTGCGACGACAGCGCGCGCAGCTGCGGCCCGTCGAGGGTGCGCTGGGCGTCGGCGAGGTCGCCGCCGAGCGCGAGCAGCCCGTCGAGCTGCTCGCCGCGCTTGCGGGCCAGCAGGTTCGCGAGCCACGCGGCCTTGGTGGGGCGGCGCAGCCGGGCGATCGCCTTGGCCAGGTCCTTGTCGCCGTCGGCCTTCGCTGCGGCGACGGCGTCGTCGCGGGCCGGTACGAACTCGTCGGGCCGTACCTCGTAGAGCCGGTCGACGACGTCGTCGAGAGAATCAGCCACCGATCGATACCGCCGTCCCGGTCACGCCGATTCCGGAGTCGGCGTCGAACACGTCGACCGTGATGCGGCTGGGCCGGCCCATGTCGACGCCCTGGTGGATCGTGAACCGAGCCGGGGGAGTGACGATGCCCAGCTCGCGCAGGTAGCCGCCGAACGCGGCGGCGGCCGCGCCCGTCGCCGGGTCCTCCACCACGCCACCGGGCGGGAACGGGTTGCGGGCGTGGAACACCGTGTCGGACTCGCGGTGCACCAGCATCGAGCTGATCCAGCCACGCGCGGCCAGCAGCGCGCCGAGCCGGTCGAAGTCGTAGTCGAGCTCGGCCAGCCGGGCCCGGGTGGCCGCGGCGATCACCGGATGCCACGCGCCGGCGTAGGCCACCCGCGGCGGCAGCGCCGGATCGAGGTCGGTGGCCGCCCAACCGAGCGCGGCCAGCAGCTCGGCCAGATCGTCCGCGGCCAGGTCGGTGGAGCGCGGTGGCACGCTCACCAGCGTCGCCGTGAGACCGTCCGGCCCGGCCACGGTCTGCACCGGCACCTCGCCGACCTGCGTCATGAGCCGCAGCAGCCCGGGCCCGTTGCGCTCGGCGTGCGCGACGGCCGACGCGATCGTCGCGTGCCCGCAGAACGGCACCTCGGCGAGCGGGCTGAAGTACCGGATGTCGACGACTCCGCTGCCCTTGTTCACGAGGAACGCGGACTCGGAGTACCCGACCTCGGCGGCAACGGCCTGCATGGCGGCCTCGTCCATGCCGGCCGCGTCGAGCACGACGCCGGCCGGGTTGCCGCCCGCCGGATCGGTGGTGAAGGCGGAGTAGCGCAGGATGTCCGGGCTCACCGCTGCTGCTGCCCCGCCAGTCGCGACTGGATGGTCTGCTGCAGTGCCTGCAGCCCGGGGATGCCGAGGGTCTGCACCTGCCCTTCCAGCTGGCGCAGCAGCGCCGGGTCGGCGACCGACTTCTCGCTCGACTGCAGCAGCACGGTGCCCGCGCCGGTGAAGTCGAACTGGCGCTCCTCGCCGGAGTTCGAACCCATGAAGCCCATGGCCGCTCCGAGGAAGCCCTGCATCCAGTTGGCGTCGTAGTGGTGCGACGGCGACGGGCAGTCCGCCCAGCCCACCAGCGCGTCCGGGTCGACCCGGATCGGCGGCTCCGCGAAGATCACCGGGCCGGAGCTGGACGCCAGGAACTTGCCGGTGCCGATCAGCGTGAGGAAGCCCGGCACGATCGACTGCTTCAGCTCCAGTGTGGCGTCGTAGGCCAGCAGGTTCGCCGCGCGCAGGGTCAGGTTTCCCTCGTCGAGGTCGTAGCTGTTGATGTCGTAGCCGCGGTCGCCGAGGATCAGGTGTCCTGCGCCGGTCGCCACCACCCAGTCGCGCGTGTAGAGCGGCGCGGAGAACCGCGACGCGACCATGCCGGAGATGCTCGCGGCCGTGAGCGGCTCGAAGCGGATGCCCTGGCTGCGCGGAGCCGGGTAGTAGGCGATCATCCGCCCGGTCTGCATGAACAGCTGCCCGTCGAGCTTCACGCAGTACGCGTAGTGGTTGCCCGGGATGTTGTCGTTGTCGGGCAGCGTCATCGGGTTCAGCGGCGCGGGTGGCGTGCCGTCGCTCCCAGAAGGATTGTCACAGCTTCTGCTCCGATGCCTGGACGTAGACGGTGCCGTTGCCGGTGCACTTGAGCTGGATGGCCTCGCCGGAGCCCTTGCCGACGGCCTCGCGCCAGCCCACCGAGGCGGAGATGTCGACGTTGACCTGCCCCACGTGCGCGACGTAGGCCTGCGGATCGACCGAGACCGGGCCCATCTGGCCGACGGGCACCGCGATCGTGCCCCCGTGCGAGATCACCGCGGCGGTGCCGTAGCCGTGCAGCTGGGTGGTGAACAGGCCCTGCCCGCTGACGGCCCCGCGGACCGCGCCGCGGATACCGCCCTGCTGGCCCAGGAACACCACCGTGGACTGCAGGGCAGCGTCGTGGGCGAGGAGGCGATCGGCCTCCACCGAGAGCGGGCCGCTGCCGTCGAGCTCGATGATCGTGACGTAGAGCCCGCGGAAGCCGTAGTAGACGCTGCCCTGGCCCTGGGCGACCATCATCGACACCTGCTCGCCGGACATCATCCGGCCGGCGAAGCCCCCGACGCCGCCGCCACCCATGTGCACCGGCGAGAACGTGACGGCGCCGGTGTAGGCGAGCATCGCGCCGCGCCGGGCCAGGATCTCCCGACCCGGTTCCACACCCACCGAGACGACCTTGCTGTTGACCTCCGAGAACGGCATGTCAGCGCTCCTCGGGCTGGATGTAGACGACGCCCTGGCCGTCGAAGCGCAGGGAGAACGCCTCGCCGCTGGACTCGCCGATGAGGTTGCGCCACGAGACGTCGGTGACGACGGTCTGGTTGAGCTGCCCGCGGCTGGCGATGAACGCGTCCTTGTCCACCACCAGCGGGAACTGCGGGCTCACCTCCAGCGCGATCGGCGGTCCGCCCGCCGACAGCAGCGCGACCGTGCCGTAGCCAGTGACCGAGGTGGTGAACAGCCCCTGCCCCGACGACATGCCGCGCACACCGGCGAACGTGACGTCGGTGGTGAGCTTGTCCGAGAGCGCGAGCAGCTGCTCCGACTCGGCCTTGAGCGTGTCGCCCGCCAGCTCGACCAGGATGACGTCCATCGCGTCCTTCGCGAACCAGACGGTGCCGCTGCCCGAGCACGTCATGAGGGGGAGCGACTCGCCCGTGGCGCGGCGCTTGAGCCCGGCCATGAACCCGTCGCCGCCGCCCATGCCGGCGTTCTTGAACTGCACCTGGCCCGTGTAGGCGACCATCGATCCCGTCGACGCGCGCACCGCGTCGCCGGATATGTCCACCGCCAGCATGCGGGGACTGTCGAGCCGGAACGACTGCATGGCCGCGATCCTGGCACAGGACCGGACTCACCGGACACGATCACCTGCCACCATGGCCGACGTGCGCGAGGACGCCGAGCGGTTCCAGCCCGAGACCGTCGAGCAGTGGCGGGGATGGCTCGCCGAGCACCATGCCCGTGGCGTCGGTGTGTGGCTGGTGACGTGGAAGACCGCAGCGCCCGGTTCGACGCTCGGCTACGAGGAGTGCGTGGAGCAGGCGCTGTGCTTCGGGTGGGTGGACAGCACTGCCCGCAGGCTCGACGAGCAGCGGCGGATGCTGTGGTTCGCCCCGCGCAAGCGGGGCAGCGGCTGGGCCCGCACCAACAAGGCCCGCGTCGAGCGGCTCACCGCGGCCGGGCTGATGGCGCCGGCCGGGCAGGCCGTCGTCGACGCCGCGCGGGTCGACGGCACGTGGACGCTGCTCGACGACGTCGAGAACCTGGTCGTGCCGCCCGATCTCGCCGCCGCCCTGGCCGCCGCACCACCCGCCCGTGCGAACTTCGACGCGTTCCCGCGGTCGGTGCGCCGGGCGATCCTCCTGTGGCTCGTGACGGCGAAACGGCCCGTGACCAGGGCCGGACGCATCGCCACCACCGTGGAGAAGGCCGTGCGCGGGGAGCGCGCCCAAGGCTGAGCACGGCCCCGGAAAAAGATCTTCGAGAATTTCTTCGGAGACATGTCGAACGGCGTCGACCCCGTTCGTAGCCAGGGTGAGAGACCGGCAGCGAGCCGGTCTCCGCACCCACCGGAGGTTCCCGTGTCCAGCATCGCCGCCCCCGCCGCCACCACCTTCCGCCCGACCGTCGGCTCGCTCCTGCTCACCGGAGCGGGTGCGACCGTTGCCGCCGCTGTCGCCACCTCGCTCGTCGCCGCCGCCGGCCAGGCCGTCGGGGTCAGCACCGCCATCTCCGGCCTCCCGATCCCGGTGGAGGGCTTCGCGACCCTGACCGTCATCTTCTCCGTCGTCGGACTGGTCATCGCCACGGCGCTGCGCCGCTTCGCCCGCCGTCCGCGCACCGCATGGCTGCGCACCACCGTCGCGCTGACGGTGCTCTCGCTCGTGCCGGACGCCCTCGCCGACGCCGCAACGTCGACGAAGGCGCTCCTGATGCTGACGCACCTCGTGGCAGCTGCGATCGTGATCCCCGTCGTTGCCCGTCGGCTGTCCTGAGGACGAAGGAGTCCCTGCCGTGCACTACTTGCTGAGCGTCCAGTTCGACGAGAGCGCGCCCGCGCCCGCCAGTGAGGACTGGGATGCCTCCGTCGCCAGGGTCGGGGTGGTCAACGACGAGATGAAGGCGAAGGGGATCTGGGTCTTCGGCGGCGGGCTGCTGTCCTCCGACAGCGCCACCGTCGTCCGCGTCCAGAACGGCGCCACCACCATGACCGACGGTCCCTTCGCCGAGACGAAGGAGCAGCTCGGCGGCTTCTGGGTCATCGAGGTCGACGATCTCGACGCCGCGCTGGTCTGGGCCGAGAAGGCCACGGTGGCCTGCGGTTGGCCGATCGAGGTACGCCCCTTCGAGGGCCTCGCCTGACCGGGCACCCGTGGACATCACGAGCGTCTACCGGGCCGAGTACGGCCGCTGCGTGGCCACCCTGACCCGCGTCCTGGGCGACATCGGTCTCGCCGAGGAGGCCGTCCAGGACGCCTTCGCGGTGGCGGTGCAGAAGTGGGAGGTCCTGCCGCCCAACCCCGGCGCCTGGATCGTCACGACGGCCCGCAACCGGGCCATCGACCGCCTGCGCCGCGAGTCCACCCGCGAGGCCCGCCACGCGCAGGCCCTGCTGCTGCACCAATCAGATGACGAACCAGAGGAGGTGGGACCGGTGCGCGACGACCAGCTGCGGCTGATCTTCACCTGCTGCCACCCGGCGCTGTCGCCCCTCGCGCAGACCGCGCTGACCCTGCGCCTGCTGGGCGGGCTCGAGGTGCCCGAGATCGCCAGGGCCTACGTCGTGCCCGAGGCGACCATCTCCCAGCGCATCGTGCGGGCCAAGAAGAAGATCCGCGACGCCGCCATCCCGTACCGCGTGCCCGGCGAGGCGGAGCTGCCCGACCGGCTACCGCCGGTGCTCACCGTGCTCTACCTGATCTTCAACGAGGGCTACGCAGCGACCGCCGGCACCCTGCTGCGCACCGACCTCTCAGCGGAGGCGGTGCGCTTGACGAGGGCGCTCGCCGACCTGATGCCCGACGAGCCCGAGGTGCTCGGGCTGCTGGCCCTGCTCCTGCTCACCGAGGCCCGGCGCCCGGCCCGCGTCGGCACGTCAGGCGAGCTGGTCACACTGGCCGATCAGGACCGCGCCCTGTGGAACCGCGAGCTGATCGCCGAGGGACACGACCTGGTCCGGCGCTGCCTGCGGCGAAACCTTCCCGGGCCGTACCAGATCCAGGCCGCCATCAACGCCGTGCACACCGACGGCCCGGCCACCGACTGGCTCCAGGTGCTGGCCCTGTACGACCAGCTCCTGGAGCAGGCGCCGACGGCCATCGTGGCGCTCAACCGGGCCGTCGCCGTCGCCGAGGTGCACGGGCCCGAGGCCGCGCTCGCCGCCGTCGAGGCGCTCGACATCCCGGGCTACCACCTGCTGCCGGCCACCCGGGCCGACCTGCTGGCCCGCATCGGCCGCACCGACGAGGCCCGTGCCGCCTACGACGACGCCGTCGCGCTGGCCACGAACGACACCGAGCGGGAGTTCCTGGAAGCCCGTCGCGCGCGCCTCCACGCACCTGCGGAGGCCCGTCGTGAGTAGGTCCGTGCTCTTCATGTCCATGTCGCTCGACGGGTTCATCGCCGACGAGGACGACGCGCTCGGCGGCCCCGACGGCAACCGCCTGCACACCTGGTTCGCACCGGGCGGCGAGCTCGGCCGGCCCGACGGTGCACCCGGCGAGCTGGTCGACGAGCTCATGGCGACCGGCGCCGTCGTCGTCGGCAGGCGGACCGCGGAACTCATCGACCACTGGGGCGGCGCGCACCACGGTTGCCCGATCTTCGTGCCCAGCCACCGGCCCGCCGGCCCGTCCGCCTCGACGTATCCGCTGGTCACCTACGTGACCGAGGGGATCGCGAGCGCGATGGCGCAGGCGAAGGCCGCGGCCGGCGGCCGCGACGTGCTGGTGCACGGCGCGTACACCGCGCAGCAGGCCATCGCGGCCGGTGTGCTGGACGAGCTGCAGATCCACCTGATCCCGGTGCTGCTGGGCCGGGGCACGCGGCTGTTCGACCGCCTGCCCGCCGAGGTCGAACTGGAGATCGTGCGGGTGATCGACACCCCCGACGCCACCCACATCCGCTACCGGGTGGGCTGATCCGCCGGATCGTCCCCCCGTCAGGGGTCCGCAGGTGCCAGTATCGCGGGCATGGCCGTCCGCGTCCGCGACACGTTCTCCCAGACCCTCGGCGAGCTGCGCCACGAGCCGACTGCGAAGCGGATCCGCGCCGAGCTCGACGGGGCCGTCGCGCTCGACACCACCGAGGCCGTGCTGCTGTGGGAGCCGCGCCGGGTCGTGCCCAGCTACGCGGTGCCTGCCGCGGCGATCCGCGCGCCCCTCGTCGAGGGTGCCCACGACGACGGCGGTGGCGCCCGCGACGTCGGGCTGTCGCTGCCGGAGCTGTCGCAGCGGCCGGTGCTCGACCCGTCGATCCCGTTCACCGTGCACACTGCGGCCGGCCGCATGCTGGACGTCGGCGGCCGGGCCGGCGCCGGGTTCGCACTGGCCGATCCCGCTCTCGCCGGCTACGTGGCGCTGGACTTCGACTCGTTCGACGCGTGGTTCGAGGAGGATCGACCCACGCTCGGACACCCGCGCGACCCGTTCCACCGCATCGACGCGCTCCCGTCGACCCGGGCGGTGCGCATCGAGCACGACGGGCAGGTGCTGGCCGCGTCGAGCCGGCCCGTGCTGGTGTTCGAGACGATGCTGCCCACCCGGTTCTACCTGCCGCGGGCGGACGTGCGCGCCGAGCTCGAGCCGAGCCCGAACCGGTCCACGTGCGCGTACAAGGGACACGCGAGCTACTGGTCGGTCGCCGGGCTGCCCGACATCGCGTGGAGCTACCCCGAGCCCCAGGAGGAGCTGGCCCGGCTGCAGGACCTCGTGTGCTTCTTCGACGAGCGCCTCGACGTCACGCTGGACGGGGTGACCCGCCCCCGCCCGGTGACCCCCTGGTCGTAGCCGCCCGCGAGTCTCCCGCCCTGGCTAGCTCGTGATGTCCTTGCGCGTGAAGCGCCAGACCGCGAGCCCGCCCAGCACGGTGGCGTAGAGGAGCGAGGAGAAGATCCCGCGGGTCATGGCGTCCCAGTCGACGTCGGTGGCCAGCAGGTTCGCCCAGGCGGTGCCGTAGTGGGTGGGCAGGTAGTCGCGCAGCCCCTCCAGCGCGGTGATCTGGTCGAGGATCTGCGAGACGATCGCGACCATCACCGTGCCGCCGACGGCGCCGAGCGGGGCATCCGTGGAGACCGACAGCAGCAACGCCAGCCCGGCCACCCAGCCCAGGTACAGCGCGATGTACACCGCGCCGAGCAGCAGGCGGACCGCGCCCGTCCAGAAGGTCAGCGACTCGCCGGTGGGGCTGACGAGATCGTCCGCGCCGTACGCGATCGCGCCCACGAGCAGTGCGACCACGGGCAGCAGCACGATCGCGGCCAGCGAGAGCAGCCCGGCCACGATCGCCTTCTGCCGCACCAGCCGGGCCCGCGGGATCGGTGCGGCCAGCAGGTAGCGCAGGCTCGACCACGACGCCTCGGAGGCGACGGTGTCGCCGAAGAACAGCGCGACCACCACCACGAGCAGGAACGACGCCGACGCGAACAGCGTGAACACTGCGAAGTTGGCGCCGCTGCCCTTGGCGAGGTCGACGAGGTTGAGCGAGCCGGTGGGCGGGCCGGCCGGGGCGACGGTGAACGCGATCCAGAGGATCACCGGCAGCGCCGCGATCAGCCCGAACGCCACCTGGGTGCGGCGGCGCAGCAGCTGGCGGCGCAGCTCCACCCGGATCGGCATGGTGTGGCGCGTGTCGACGGTGGACGCGGTCACGGTTGTCGTCATGGGGTGGTGTCCTCTCCCACGAGCTGCAGGAACGCGTCCTCGAGCCGGCGCCGCGGCCCGGCCGAGGCCACGTCGACGCCGGCGCCGACCAGCGCGCGGACCGCGGCGCCGCGCGGGGTGCCGTTGAGCATGGCGTGCACCGCGGACCCGTCGACGGCGACGTCGCGGACCCCGTCGAGCGCGGCGAGCACCTCGGCGGCCCGCTCGGGCGTGTCGACGGTGAACGAGGCGGCCCCGCCACCGGCGATCACGTCGTCGACGGTGCCGTCGGCGACGACGGCGCCGTGGTGCATGACGACGACGTGGGTGCAGGTCTGCTCCACTTCGGCGAGCAGGTGCGACGACACCAGCACGGTGCGCCCGCCGGCGGCGTAGCGGCGCAGCACGTCGCGCATGGCGTGGATCTGGGGCGGGTCCAGCCCGTTGGTGGGTTCGTCGAGGACGAGCAGGTCGGGCAGGCCGAGCATGGCCTGGGCGATGGCCAGCCGCTGGCGCATGCCCTGGCTGTAGGTGCCGACGCGGCGCTCGATGGAGCCGCCGAGCCCGGCGATCTCCAGCGCCTCCTCGAGGTGCGCGTCGGCGGGCGGGCGTCCGGTGGCGGCCCAGTACAGCCGCAGGTTCTCGGCGCCCGACAGGTGCGGCAGGAAACCTGGGCCCTCGACGAACGCGCCGATGCGGGCCAGCACCGGGGCGCCGGCGACGATGGGCGCCCCGAACGCGGTGATCGTGCCGGCGGTGGGCCGGATGAGACCCATGAGCATGCGCAGCACGGTGGTCTTGCCGGCACCGTTGGGGCCGAGCAGCCCCAGCACCATGCCGCGTTCGACGGTGAACGACACCGTGCGCACCGCGGTGAACCCGCCCTTGTAGGTCTTGGCGAGGCCCTCGATCACCAGCGGTGTCGCGGCCGGGTCGGGCTCGACGGACGCGGGGCGGCGGCGCAGCCGCGCGACCAGCCAGGCCGCCAGCGCGGCGACCAGCACGATCCCGATGCCGACGAGCGGTGCAAGCGGCACGGTGTTGGGGGCGACAGCGCGTCCCGCGACCGTGGGCACGGCCAGCCCGCCCGTCGCCCCGACCTGCCACAC
Source organism: uncultured Actinomycetota bacterium (assembly GCA_963727745.1). Classification (GTDB taxonomy): domain Bacteria; phylum Actinomycetota; class Actinomycetes; order Mycobacteriales; family Pseudonocardiaceae; genus Pseudonocardia. The sequence goes on along the minus strand of CAVSHL010000004.1, from coordinate 265,745 downwards.
CGCGGGCGCGGTGCTGCCGGCGTAGGCCTGGTCGGTGGTGGACACCGACACGAGCAGCCGGTTGCCGGACTCGATCGGCGCCACCACGGCGGGCAGCGTGACCGTGACGGTCGCGGCGCCGGACTCGGGCACCGGCACCCGGATCGGCGCCACCGCGCTGCCCAGGAGGGTGCGGGTGCCGTCGGCGGTGACCTCGTATGTCTTGCCGAACAGGACGGCCTCGGCGCCGGCGGGCTGGCCGGGGACCCGCGCGACGGTGAGCGTGACCCGCGGCGCGCCCGCGAGCAGCGTCGGCTGCGCGAACGGCGCCGTGCGGAACTGGGCGGACTGGCCCGGCAGCTCGGCGGTGAGCGCGGCTACCCGGCCCGCGACGGCGCCCAGGGCGCCGCCCAGCCCGGGCATCGATGTGAGCGCGGCCGGGTTCCCCCCGGCAGGGTTCAGCACGGCCTGTGGTGCACCCTCCAGGGGCTGCTGGTCCTCGGCGACGGGGGCGGCGCCGGCGATGCCGGGGTAGGTGTCGGCGAGCACGGTGCGCCCGGTCGGGGTGGTGGCCCCGGCACGGATCCCGCTCTGCACGGAGTAGCGGAACGGGCTCTGCTCGCCGTCCGGCGCGGCGCCGGTCAGGTGCTGGTCGAACCAGTCGCCGATGCGGGCGCGGGTGGCGGTGTCGGGTGGCCCGCCGTCGTGGCCGCCCGCGTACCAGACCACCGAGACGGGCGTGCCGTGCGCGGCGATCTGGCGGGCGTTGGCGTCGGCCTGGTCCAGCCCGAACAGGGTGTCGGACTCGCCCTGGACGAGCAGCGTCGGCGCAGTGATGCGGTCGGTCACCGAGGCGGGGGAGGAGCGCAGCAGGAGCGCGGTCAACGCGGCCGACGGGCGCCCGGTGGTGGCGGCCTCGGTGTAGCCGGCGCAGATGTCGGCGCGGAACCTGCCGCACGTGGCCGGTCCCGGCGGCGGCGGACCGCCGCGTTGCGCCGGGCCCAGCCCGGAGGAGAAGAACATCCCGGCCCAGCCTTGCTTGAACACACCGTCCGCGGCGAAGGCGGTGCGCGCCGGGGTGTCGACCGGCGGCGCCGACGCGGCGGCAGCGTTGGGGAAGAGGGCCTGACCCAGGTCGTTCCAGGTGATCACGGGCGCTATCGCGTCGACCCTGCGGTCGTAGCCGGCCAGCAGCAGCGACAGCGCGCCGCCGTAGGACGCACCGGTGACGCCGACCCGAGGATCGCCGGGCCCGTCCAGCAGCACCTCGGGGCGGGCGGCCAGCCAGTCGAGCAGGCGCTGCGCGTCGGCGACCTCGTAGTCGGGCGAGTCGAGCCCGATCTGCCCGCCGCTCGTACCGAACCCGCGGGCCGACCACGTCAGCACGACGAACCCGCGATCGACGAGCTCCCGCGCGTCGGCGTCGACGGAGGCCTTGCTGCCGCCGAACCCGTGCGCGAGGAGGACAGCCGGGGCCGGGGTCGTCGCGGGCAGGTAGAGGGTGGTGTCGAGCTCGACGGGAGCCGCGACGCCCGGACCGCCGGGGACGGTGATCCGCTGCTCGGTGGCGCCGGGCGGTGGCGCGACGGGGGTGGGGGTGGTGGTCGCGAACGCGGGCGCAGCGGACAACGCCAGCACGCCGAGGGCGGTGGCGACCGCGAGGAATGCTCGGCGCACCTGCCGAAGGTATGCGACGGACGTCCGGGTCCGGCGGGACGACCTCAGAACTTTCTCAGCGGTGTGTCGATCAGCACGCGCGCCGTTCGTCGGTGAGTATCCGAACCCGAGGAGGAAACATGCGGTACGTGATGTTCATCTGCGGCGACGAGGCGATCCCGGCCGGCGTCGACCTGACCGACGCCACGGAGGCGTGGGTGGCCGAGATGGAGGGCCGCGGGGTGCGGCTGACCGGCGACCGGCTGCGGCCCGTCGCCGACACCACCACGGTCCGCGTCCGCGACGGCGACGTCCTCGTCACCGACGGGCCGTTCGCCGAGGGCACCGAGGTGATCGGCGGCTTCGATCTCCTGGAGTGCGCCGATCTCGACGAGGCGCTGGAGGTCGCGGGGAAGCATCCCTCCGCGGCCTACGGCGGCATCGAGCTGCGGCCCGTGTGGGCGTGGCTCGGGCCGGCGTGAACAGGAGGAGGAGACATGCGATACGTGATGCTCATCTGTGGTGACGGCACCGAGCCTGACGTCGACCTGACCACCGAGACCGAGGCGTGGATCGCCGAGATGGAGGGCCGCGGCGTGCGCGTCACCGGCGACCGGCTGCGGCCCGTCGCCGACACCACGACGGTGCGGGTGCGGGGCGGCGAGCCGCTGCTCACCGACGGGCCGTTCGCCGAGGGCACCGAGGTCATCGGCGGTTTCGACCTGTTGGAGTGCGCCGATCTCGACGAGGCGCTCGAGGTCGCGGGCAAGCACCCGTGGGCCGCGTACGGCGGCATCGAGGTGCGGCCGGTGTGGGAGTGGCTCGCCGACTGATGGATACAGGCTGATGGACGAGGTCGAGGCGGCCGTCGAGGCCGCGTTCCGGGACGAGTGGGGGCAGGTGCTCGCCACCGTCATCGGGTTCACGGGGGACTGGGAGCTCGCGGAGGACAGCGTCGCCGACGCGTTCGCCGGCGCACTGGACGCGTGGCGGCGCGACGGTGTTCCCCGCAAGCCCGGGGCGTGGCTGACGGTCGTCGCGCGCAACCGCGCGCGGGACCGGCTGCGCCGGGCGGGCGTCGAGCAGCGGAAGCTGGCGGAGGTGGCAGAGGTGATGCCGGAGTTGGAGCCCGAGCCCCCGGACGACTTCCCCGACGAGCGGCTGAAGCTGATCTTCACGTGCTGCCATCCCGCGCTGGCGCCGGACGCGCGCGTGGCGCTGACCCTGCGCACGCTCACCGGGACGACGACGCCGGAGATCGCTCGGGCGTTCCTCGTGCCCGAGGCGACGATGGCGCAGCGGCTCGTGCGCGCCCAGCGGAAGATCCGCAACGCCGGCATCCCGTACCGGGTGCCGCCGGCGCACCTGCTGCCGGAGCGGACCGCCGGCGTGCTCGCGGTGCTGTACCTGCTCTACCGGGAGGGCTACGCGGCGTCGGCGGGCGATCTCGTGCGGCCCGACGTGTCGGGCGAGGCGATCCGGCTCGCCAGGGCACTCGTCGCCCTGATGCCGGACGAGCCGGAGGCCGTCGGGCTGCTGGCGCTGATGCTGCTCCAGGACGCCCGACGCCCGTCCCGGCTCGACGCCGCCGGCGAGCTGGTGCTGCTCGCCGACCAGGACCGCACGCGCTGGGACCGGGGCATGGTCGAGGAGGGCGTCGCCCTGCTGGAGGGGGCCCTGCGCCGCGGCCGGGCGGGTACCTACCAGCTGCAGGCCGCGATCGCGGCGGAGCACGATCGCGCGCCGCGCGCGTCCGAGACGGACTGGCCCGAGATCGTGCGGCTCTACGACGAGCTGCTGCGGGTGCTGCCGAGCCCGGTGGTGCGGCTCAACCGGGCCATCGCCGTCGGGGAGGCCGACGGCCCGGCGGCGGCGCTGCCGTTGGTCGCCGAGCTGACCGCGCAGCTGCCCCGCCACCACCTCCTGCCCGCGACGAGGGCGGACCTGCTGCGCCGCCTGGGCCGGGACGACGAAGCAGCACAGGCGTACGGGGAAGCGCTGGCACTGGCCCCGACGGGTCAGGAGCAGCGCTTCCTGCAGCGGCGCTTGGCGGAGGTGTCCGACACAGTCTCCGGGTGATGTCAGCAAGGCCACCTTCACGTCAGAATCTGACGTGAAGGTGGCCTTGCTGCATCTTGTCCCGCACCACCTGTCGAGAACCGGCCCTCCCGTGCGTCGGTGGGCATGGACATCTCCGAGGTAGTGCGCAAGCGGGTGCTTCTCGTCGTCGCGGTGGCATCGTTCATGACCGCGCTGGACACCCTCGCCGTGGCGACGGCGCTGACCAGCATCCAGCGGGATCTGGGCGCGCGGCCCGATCAGCTGGAGTGGACGGTCAACACGTTCAACCTGGTCATGGCCGTGCTGCTGCTCCCGGCAGCGGCGTTGGGCGACCGGTTCGGCCGCCGCCGGATCTACGCGGCGGGCCTGACGCTGTTCACGGCGTCGTCGGCGGTGTGCGCCATGGCGCCGGACGCCGGGGTGCTGATCCTCGGCCGCGCCGGGCAGGGCGCGGGCGCCGCGTTCGTCATCGCGCTGGGGTTGGCGCTGGTCGGCACGGTGTTCCCGCCCGAGCGTCGGGGGAACCGCGATCGGGCTGCTGGAGGCCGGGGCTGGGGTCGCGATCCTCGTCGGACCGGTGCTGGGCGGCGTGGTCACCCAGCTCGTCGGCTGGGAGGCGATCTTCTGGCTGAACGTGCCGATCGGGCTGGTGCTGGTGCCGTTGGTGCTGGCGACGATGCCGGAGAGCACCGGACGGGCCACTCCGATCGACGTCGTGGGGATCGTGCTCGTCGCCGGCGCCGTGCTGGCCACGATGTGGGGGCTGAGCAACGGCAACCTCGCCGGCTGGACGAGCCCGGACGTGACGTTCGCGCTGGTCGGCGCCGGGGTGCTCGCGATCGCGTTCCTCGCGTGGGAGCGCCGGGCCGCGCACCCGCTGCTGCCGCCGCACCTGCTGCGCAACCGCGGCTTCGTGACGGGCATCGCGGCGGTCGCGGCGCTGTTCGTGCAGGTCTTCGGCGGGCTGTTCTTCTTCGGCCAGCTGTTCCAGGTCAGCCTCGGCTTCGACCCGCTCGCGGCCGGTCTGGCGCTCGTGCCGTGGACGGCGATGATGATCGTGGTCGGGCCCCTCGGTGGCCGGCTCGCCGACCGGATGGGCCCGCGGGTGCCGATCCTGACCGGTCTGATGCTCACGGTGGCGGGCATGGCGTGGATCGCGCTGGTCACGGGGGTCGGCACGACGTACGTCGAGCTGGTCGTCCCGCTCGTCATGATCAGCATCGGCGGGTCGCTGGCGATGGCTCCGGCGTCGGCCGCGGTGATCGGCGCGGTCGCCCCGGACGAGGTCGGCGTCGCCTCCGGCGTGACGAGCATGGTGCGCGAGCTGGCCGGCACGCTCGGGCTGGCCGTCATGGTCGCGGTGTTCACCGGCAGCGGTGGCGGCTACGGATCGGCGGCGCAGTTCGTGGCCGGGTTCGGGCCGGCCGCGTGGACGTCCGTGGCGCTGATCGGGGTGGCGACGCTGGCGGCGGCGTTCATCCCGCGCCGCGCGAGGCAGCGTGAGCTCGTCGCCCTGGAGCAGTGATCGACCCGGGCGTTCTAAGGTGCGGCGATGGAACCGGACGTCGTGCTCGTCGCGAACCGTGGCGAGATCGCGGTGCGGGTGCTCCGAGCGGCGCGCGAGCTGGGCCTGCGCACGGTGGCGGTCCATCCGCGCGACGACGCGGCGGCGATGCACGTCGCGCTCGCGGACGTCGCGCACGAGCTGCCCGGCGCCGGCCCGGCCGCCTACCTCGACCAGGACGCCGTCGTGGCGGCGGCGCGCGCCACCGGTGCCACGCTGGTGCATCCCGGCTACGGGTTCCTGTCGGAGAACTCCGGGTTCGCGACGCTGTGCGCGGCGGAGGGGCTGCGGTTCGTCGGCCCCTCGCCCGAGGTCCTGGCTCTCTTCGGGGACAAGCTCGCGGCCCGCGCTGCTGCCCGCGAGGTGAGGATCCCGGTGCTGCCCGCCACGGCGGGGCCGACCAACCTCGCCGCGGCCCGCGAGTTCGCCGCCGCCCACGGTGCGGTGATGGTGAAGGCGGTCGCCGGCGGCGGCGGGCGCGGCATGCGCCCGGTCCACCACGTCGACGAGCTGGCCGAGGCGTGGGAGCGGTGCGCAGCCGAGGCGCGGCAGGCGTTCGGTGCCGACGATCTCTACGTCGAGCAGCTGCTGACCGGCGCCCGGCACATCGAGGTGCAGATCGTGGGCGACGGGACGGGGTGGGCCCGCCACCTGTGGGAACGCGACTGCAGCGTGCAGCGGAGGCACCAGAAGCTGGTCGAGATCGCGCCAGCGCCGGCGCTGGATCCGCAGGTCCGCGAGGAACTGCTGGCCGCGGCGGTCCGGCTGGCCGAGCACGTGCGCTACGGCGGGGTCGGGACCGTGGAGTTCCTGGTCGGGCCGGAGGGGTTCGTCTTCGTCGAGGCCAACCCGCGCCTGCAGGTGGAGCACACGGTCACCGAGGAGATCACCGGCGTCGATCTCGTCGCGGTGCAGCTGGGACTGGCCCGCGGGCTGTCGCCGGTCGATCTCGGCCTCGACGACGTGCCGGAGCCACGCGGTTTCGCCGTGCAGGCGCGCGTCAACGCCGAGGAGCTGGGCGCCGACGGCGAGCCGCTCCCGAAGGCCGGCACGCTGACCGTGTTCGGCCCGCCGACCGGCGCCGGCGTGCGCGTCGACACCCACGGCTACGCCGGCTACCGGACGAGCACGCGGTACGACTCGCTGCTGGCGAAGGTGATCGGCCGGGGCCGCACGTTCGCCGCCGCCGTCGCGACCACCGAGGCGGCTTTGGGCGAGTTCCGGCTGGTCGGGGTGCCGACGAACGCGCCGCTGCTGCGCGCAGTGCTGCGACATCCGGCGTTCCGGGCCGGCGGGTGCGACACCGGGTTCGTCGCCGAGCACCTGGCGGAGCTGCGGGAGGCCACGGCCGCGCTGCCTGCTGCCCCGTCCCTCGAACCGGCCGCGCAGCAGGCGGCCGCGTCCGCCTCGGTGGCCGACGCGATCGCTGCGCCGATGGACAGCACCGTGGTCGCGGTCGCCGTCGCCCCCGGCGATCAGGTCGAGCCCGGTACCCGCGTGGCGGTCGTCGAGGCGATGAAGATGGAGTTCGTCGTGCGCGCCGGATGCACGGGTGTGGTGTCGGCCGTCGCGGCGGTTGCTGGCGACGTGGTCGTCGAGGGCGCGCCGCTGGTGCTCCTGGAGATCACCGACGCGGGCACCGGCGCGGTCGCCGACGTCGATCCGGTGGCGGACGAGCCGGGCTGGGCCGCCGAGGTGGCCGAGATCGACCGCCGCCGAGAGCTGGCGGCCGCGCACGGCGGACCGGCGAAGGTGGCGCGTCAGCACGCCGCCGGCAAGCTCACCGCCCGCGAGCGCATCGCGCTGCTCGCCGATCCCGGCACGTTCAGCGAGATCGCTCCGCTCGCCGGCTTCGCCACCTACGCCGACGACGGCTCCCTGAAGGCGTTCTCGCCGACCAACTTCATCGGCGGCACCGCGCGCGTCGACGGTCGCACGGTCGTGATCGGCGCCGACGACTTCACCCTCCGCGGCGGCTCCGGCGACGGGGCGATCCACGGCAAGCAGGTCCACCTCGAGCAGTACGCCGGCCAGATGCGGCTGCCCGTCGTGCGGTTACTGGACGGGGCGAGCGGCGGCGGCAGCGTGAAGATGGCCATGGAGGCGGGCCATCACTACGTGCCGGTCAACCCCGGCTGGGACGCCGTGGTGGCCAACATGTCGCTGGTGCCGGTGGTCGCAGCCTGTCTCGGGCCGACCGTGGGTCTGGGTGCCGCCCGGCTCGTGACGTCGCACCTGGCGGTGCTCGTCGCGGGCATCGGTCAGGTGTTCACGGCCGGGCCGCCGGTCGTGCTCGGCAGCACGGGGGAGGACCTGACGAAGGAGCAGCTCGGCGGCGTGGCCGTGCATCGCGCCAACGGTGTGGTGGAGCGGATCGTCGCCACAGAGCAGGACGCGCTCGACGTGGTGCGCCGGTTCCTCGGGTACCTGCCCAGCAGCGTCTTCGGGATACCGCCCGTGTGGGAGTGCGTCGATCCACCCGACCGTCGCGACGAGGCACTGCTGCACGCCGTGCCGCGCGACACCCGTGCGCCGTACCGGATCGGGGAGATCCTCGACGCGATCTTCGACCGCGGTTCGGTGCTGCCCTACGCCGAGTACGGCGGGGCGACGGTCACGGCGCTCGCTCGTCTTTCCGGGCACCCGGTCGGCGTGATCGCCACCGATCCCACGAAGGGCGCGACGATCTCGGCGGAGGGTGCGCAGGCCATCACCCGGCTCGTCGATCTCTGCGAGACCTTCCACCTGCCGGTCGTGAGCCTCACCGACCAGGGCGGCAACTCGATCGGCGCGGGCGCCGAGCGCCGCGCCACCATCCGGCACGGCGCGCGGGCGATCGCGGCGGTCTACCAGGCGCGGGTGCCGCAGGCCGAGCTGATCGTGCGCCGGGTGTTCGGCGTGGGTGGGGCGGGCATCGTCAACCGGCACCGGGCCGGCCGGACGTGGGCGTGGCCGTCGGGCAACTGGGGCTCGCTGCCCGCGCGCGGCGGCATCGAGGCGGCGTTCCGCGCGCACCTCGACACCGTCCCCGACCGGGACGCGGAGATCGAACGGATCAGCCGCGAGCTGGCGCTGCTGGACTCACCGTTCCGCACGGCCGAGCACTTCGGGGTGCAGGACCTGATCGATCCCCGCGACAGCCGGCCGCTGCTGTGCGACTGGGTCCGCGACGCCTACCGGCTGCTCCCCGAGCTGCTCGGCCCGCCCGCGTTCGGCGCGCGGCCCTGAGGTTCGCAGGACCAGCCACACCCCGATCGCGCACAGTGCGATGCCGGGTGCGGCGAGCAGGCCCGGCACGTCGCCGAACATCAGCCACGACCACAGCATCGTGGTGGGCGGGGTGAGGTAGAGCAGGGTGCTGACGCGGGTGGCGCCGCTGCGCCGCAGCACCAGCAGATACGACCCGTACCCGCCGAAGGTGGAGAGCACGATCACCCACGCGACCGCGCCCCAGAAGCCCGGATCGGTCGGCGGCTCGATCCGGCCACCGATCGCCGCGGCCAGCGGGAACGCGATCGCCGCCGCGGTGACCTGCAGTGTCAGCGTCACGAACGGGCCCTCCGGCGCCTGGAGCCGCCGTTGCCAGACGGTCGCGGCGGAGAGCGACAGCACGCCGAGCACCGGCAGCGCGAACGCCCACCACGGTGCTGATCCGGGCCCGATGTCGCCGGCAACCACCAGCGCCACCCCGACGATGCCGGTGGCCAGGCCGACGCGCTGGGCCGGCGTGGTCCGCTCGCCGAGCAGCGGCGCCGCCGCGATGGCGACCACCAACGGCTGCAGCGCGGCGATCAGGGCGGTCGTGCCCGCGGGTACGCCGAGCCCGACGGCAGTGACGATGCATCCCAGGTAGCCGACCTGCGCGAGCATGCCCAGCCCCAGCTGGCGGCGGGGCGCGCCGCGGGGGATCGCGATGCGCCGGATCGCGACCACGGCCCACAGCAGGCCGACGGCCGCGACGTAGCGCCAGGCCAGGAGCGTGTCGGCGGCCGCGTACCGGGTGCCAAGCTCGGCCCCGATGAACCCGGAGCTCCAGAACAGGACGAAGGCGGCCCCGAGCAGCGCGTTCCGGTTCATGCCTCGCAGGTAACCATACCGGTCGGTATACTCGCAGTGGACTTCTCCCAGGAGGTGGCTCGTGTCACTCACCCCCGCAGGCGAGCGCCTGCTCGCGGCCGCGGCCGAGCTGTTCTACCGGCGCGGCATCCGCGCCGTCGGCGTCGACCTGATCGCCGAGACCGCCGGCACCACCAAGAAGACGCTCTACGACTGCTTCGGCTCCAAGGATGCGCTGGTCGCGCTGTACCTCGAACACCGGATGGCCCGCTACCAGGCGTTCCTGGCCGAGCGGATGTCTCCGCTGCCACCCGGTCCCGACCGCATCCCGGCCGTCTACGACGTGCTGGCCGAGTGGTTGACCGACGCGGATCGCGGCTGCGGCTTCGTCAACGCCTACGCCGAGATCGGTGGCACCGGCCATCCCGGAGAGGCGGTCGTGCGCGCTGAGAAGGACGCGATGCGCCGGTACTTCGTCGAGCTCGTCGTCGAGGAGGGGTTTCCCCCGCAGCTCGGCAGCGAGCTGCACCTCCTCTACGAGGGCGCCTCGGTGATGGCCACCGCTGGTGGCGACCCCGACGCGGTAGAACGCGCCCGGGAGGCGGCACGGCGGATCGTCCATCTGGCGGGACGAGCGGTTGCGGAGGCACCAGCACCGGCGTAGGCCTGCGTAGATGATCGACGATCCTGCGACGGCGCGGGCGGCGGTCGCTGCCCGTCTCGACCGGCTCCCGGTGACCCGGCTGCACCGCTACCTGGTGGCCGTCGTCGGGGTGGCCACGTTCTTCGACCTCTACGACCTGTTCCTCGGCGGCACCGTCGCGACGGTGCTGACGCAGGAGTTCGGCGTGGCGAAGGACAGCCTCGACGCGAAGTTGATCCTGGCCTCGGCGTTCCTCGGCGCGTTCGTCGGCGCGATGACGCTGGGCCGGCTGGCCGACCGGATCGGACGGCGTCGGGCGTTCCTGCTCACGCTGGGCATCTACTCGCTGTTCACGCTCCTCGGGGCGTTCTCGACCGAGGTGTGGATGCTCGTGCTGTGCCGGTTCCTGGCCGGGGTGGGCATCGGCGGCGAGCTTCCGCTGGCCGATGCCTACCTCGCCGACCTGCTGCCCGCACGCTCCCGCGGCCGGGCGCTGGCCTGGGCGTACACGATCGGCTTCTGCGGGGTGCCGGCCGCGGGGTTCCTGGCGAAGGCACTGGTCCCCACCGCTCCGCTGGGCATCGACGGCTGGCGCTGGCTCTTCGTCATCGGGGCGCTCGGCGCGGTGATCGTGTGGTTGCTGCGCATGCGGCTGCCCGAGTCGCCGCGCTGGCTCGCCGCGCAGGGCCGTACCGAGGAGGCCGAGGCGATCGTCGCGCGGCTGGAGGCCGGCGCGCCGCAGCCGTTGCCGGAGCCGCAACCGGTGGCGCCCGAGCCGGAACCGCAGTCGGCGTGGGCACTCACCCGCCCACCGTGGCGGCGCCGCGCCGTGATGCTCTACGTGTTCCAGGCGCTGCAGGCGTTCGGCTACTACGGCTTCGGCACGCTGGTGCCGCTCGTGCTCGCCGCCAAGGGCTTCGACGTGGTGACGTCGCTGGCGTTCGTCGCGCTCACGTTCCTCGGCTACCCGATCGGCTCCGCGCTCTCGATCCCGATCATCGAACGGGTCGAGCGGAAGTGGCTGATCGTGGGCAGTGCGCTCGGCATGGCGGTGTTCGGCCTGGCGTTCGGCTTCGCCACCTCGAACGTGGCGATCGTGCTGCTCGGCTTCGTCTACACCGCCACCAGCAACGTGTTCTCCAACGCGTTCCACACCTACCAGGGCGAGCTGTTCCCGACCTCGCTGCGCGCCACCGCGGCCGGCTCGGCCTACTCCCTCTCGCGGCTGGCGACGGCGGCGATGCCGTTCGTGCTGGTGCCGGTGCTGTCGGGGGCCGGCCCGATCGCGATGTTCGCGATCGTGGCTGCCGCGATGCTCGTGCTCGTCGTGGACGTGGCCGTGCTCGGCCCGCCCACGACGGGCCGCTCTCTCGAGTCGATCAGCCCCGGCTGACCACCACTTCGACGTGCTCCACGAACGGTGCGCCGTCGAAGAACGGGCCGACGACCCCGCGCCACTTCCCGAAGTTCTCCGACTCGCGGAAGCCCACGGTGTGCGCCTCGACGTCGTCCCACTCGATGATCAGCACGAACCGGTTCGGCGACTCGATGCTGCGCGTGAGCCGGGCGTTGTGGAACCCCGGCGTGGCGGACACGTACTGCAGGCCCTGCTCGATGGCGGCGGGGAACTCGTCGGCCCGGTCCGCGACGACCTTGAAGTCGGCGATTTCGAGGATCATGCCGGCGAGCCTACGGTGGCAGGATCGTCGCCATGGAGCACATTCCCGCACCGCGGACGTTGCTGGACGGGCTTGCCATGGTCGAGTCGGGCCGTTGGCGCGACGGGCGGCTGTGGTTCGCCCACTGGGGCGTCGGCGAGGTCGTCGCCGTCGACCTGGACGGCAACGCCGAGGTGATGGCCGCGGGCCCGCCGCTGATGGGCTGGGCCATCGACTGGTTGCCCGACGGCCGGCTGCTCACCAGCGGCCCACAGCTCACCCGCCACGAACCGGACGGCACCGCCGTCCGCCACAGCGACCGCGGCGGCAACGAGATCGTCGTCGACTCCCGCGGCCGCACGTACGTCAACGGAGCCGACTTCGACTTCCTCGGCGGCGGCGCACCGGAGCCCGGCTGGATCGAGCTCGTCGAGCCCGACGGCAGCCACCGCCCGGTCGCCGGCGACATCCAGTTCCCCAACGGCATGGTGATCACCCCGGACGGCACCACCCTCGTCGTCGCTGAGTCGTTCGCCGGCAGCCTGTCCGCCTTCACCATCCAGGACGACGGTTCTCTCACCGACCGCCGCGTCTGGGCGGACGGCCTGGGCCCCGACGGCATCGCCGTCGACGCCGAGGGCGCGATCTGGGTGCAGACCGCCGACACCGCCGACACCATGACCCACTCCGGCGACCCGGACGCGCCCCAGGGCGCCGTCGTGCGGGTACTCCCCGGCGGCGAGATCACCCACCGCGTCGAGACCCCGCTGCCGTGCTTCGCCTGCGCGATCGGCGGCCCGGAGGGCCGCCACCTGTTCCTCCTGTGCAACGAGTGGGAGGGCATCGAACGCGCGGAGGAGGTACTGGCCCGCCGCTCCGCCCGGGTCCTCGTGACCGAGATCCCGTAGATGGAAGCGGGGCTCCGCCCCACACCCCGGCGCCTCCCTCTGATGGAGCTTTCAAAGACGGGTGGAGCCGCACACCATCCCCATGGCAGGGTGCTGCCCCGATCACGTCCGTGCTCACAGGTCAGTCATCCACGGGGGCGGGATGAACTTCGGTATGCCGGTGGATATGTCGATAGTCCACTCGGTGCCGTGAACTTGATCATCGTAAGCGCAACACAACGTCACCAGATTGCATAGACCTCTGAGTGAAACCCGATGTTGGGCAGCGCACGTCGGCGTTGTCTGTAGCCAGTAGCGGGCCGCCCTGCTCGCGCCGGCGGCACCCACGTGATCGCTGTCCCTGCGTCGGTTGCCGCCGAAGTCCCGTCGCTATGCTCCCAACCGTGGATGCGGCGAGCTACGGCGCTGGTCAGCTGATGACGGCGCTGGACGATGCCAGCCGGACGTTCCGCGATTTCGGACACACACAGGCCCGGACACACACGCCCATCCGGTGGGACCCGCTCAACCAGCTCGGCCGCGGGATCGCACCGCTGGCGACCGTCGGCGTTGTGTTCCACCTCGATGACGCCGAACACCGGGACGTCTGCGTGGGGGTTTCCATCTGGTTCCGCGACGATCAGTTCCTGATTCAAGCTGACGCCACGGTCGACGACCCGATTCCAGTGCGAGGCGGGTCCGGCAACCAACGGTTCCTACTCGACTTGCCCGACGTCCACACAGTGCAGCTCGACGAATGTCTGGCCACTCTTCGGGGCTATACGGCCCGGCTCTGCTCCTACACATCGATCCTTGACGACCTCGGCATCCAGCGCACTGCCTAGCAGCCGGATTGATCCGCGCAGCCAGCCGTGGACCCCCTGCCAAGATCCGGCGATAGTGAAACCATCGTCGCGAGTCGGGCCACGATCCCGGCGGGCACCGGACGTCGGGGCTTTCCGGCCGTGGAGCCCGGCGAAACCGGGCAGGGCGGCCAGCGTGGCGATGAGACGAGCGGCTGTGCCTGGCTTGGGCGCCCGGTGCGGCGATCAGCGGTGTGGCGTCCCGAAGGGCGACCGATCGACGGTGGAGCCGGCACGTAGAAGCTCTACCAGAGGGAGGCGCCGGGGTTCGGGGCGAAGCCCCGAGAACTACCCTCCAGCAGCCCGCTTCCGCCGCTTCCCCTCGTGCATGGCGACGACCCGGGCCACGGGGATGGTGTGCCCCTCTTCGACGAGATCGGCTGGCAGCTCCTGCGCCGCGGGCATCCCCTCGTGCCAGGGATCGGAGTCGCCGAGCCGATCGATCGCCGTGTGCAGCGTGAAGTCGCCAGGTGTGACGGATCCGAGCGAGTCCCAGTCCAACGGGAACGACACAGGCACCCCAGGCCGGATCCGCGGGCTGTAAGCAGCAGCGACCGTCGCCCCGTGCGCGCGGGTGGAGTCGAGGAAGACCTTCCCCTCCCGCTCCTCCTTCACGTAAGCAGTGGTCCCAGCAGCAGGATCGACGCGCTCGGCCCGCGCGGCGAGCGCGCGGGTGGCGGCCGCGGCATCGTCCCCTGACGTGCCGTCGGCGAGCGGCACCATGATGTGCAGGCCCTTGGACCCGCTGGTCTTGAGCGCCCCGGAGAGCCCGGAGTCCGCGAGTGCCTGCCGCACGGAGAGGGCGGCCGCCACGACGTGGGAGAAGTCGTCGCCCTCCGGCGGGTCGAGGTCGAGCACCAGGTAGGTGGGCGATTCGGCGCCGATCCGGTACAGCGGTGCGTGGTACTCGACGGCGCGCTGGTTGGCGAACCACAGCAGCGTGCGCCGGTCGCCGCACACCGGGTAGGTGATCTCCCGCTTGGCCGCGAACGACCAGACGGGCGTCGTCCGGATCCAGTCCGGCGCGTACTTGGGCAGGTTCTTCTGCATGAACGGTTCCTGCCCCACGCGCACCCGCATCACCGACAGCGGGCGGTCGACCAGCTCGGGCAGGAACCGGTCGGCGACCGCGTCGAGGTAGTCGACGAGATCGCGCTTGGTGGCGTCGGCGCCGTCGAAGAGCGGCTGGTCGAGGTTGGACAGCTCGACGCCGTGCCGCTCTTCCTTCGGCTGCCCCTTCTTCGGCGCAGCGGGGCTCACGATGGCTCCTTGTGGTGCAGGTGCACGGCGCCCAGCTTGCCGCCGATGATCTCCGCTGTCATCCACGTGAACGTCGGCTGGCGCCGCCGGTCGGTGGGCGAGCCGGGGTTGAGCAGCCGCAGCCCCGTGGTCGCCCCGGGGGATGGAAGGCCCGACGGAGGAGGGCCGGGGCGGGTGAAGAAGGTGTCCCACGGGATGTGGCTGTGGCCGAACACCAGCACGTCGACGTCGGGGTAGGCGCGGGCGCACCGCTGCTCGCGGCCCTGGGTGCCGCCGGTTTCGTGCACGACGGCCAGCCGCACGCCGTCCAGCTCCACGCGGGCCACCTCCGGCAGCCGTGCACGCAGCTCCGGCCCGTCGTTGTTGCCGTAGCACCCGACCACCCGGGACGCGACGGCCTCGAGGTCGTCGAGCAGGTCGGTGGTGACCCAGTCGCCGGCGTGCACCACCACGTCGACGGCGTCGACCACCGCCCACAGCTCGGACGGCAGTGGCCGGGCGTGGGTGTCGGAGATCAGGAGCAGCTTCAGCTGACGCCCACCAGGTCGACCACGAAGATCAGCGTCTCGCCGGGCTTGATCGCGCCGCCGGCGCCGCGGTCGCCGTAGCCCAGGTGCGGCGGGATGACGAGTCGACGGCGCCCGCCGACCTTCATGCCCTGCACGCCCTGGTCCCAGCCGGCGATGACGCGGCCGGTGCCGAGCGGGAAGCGCAGGGGCTGGCCGCGGTTCCAGGACGCGTCGAACTCCTCGCCGGTCGAGTGCGCCACGCCCACGTAGTGCACGTCGACCGTGCGGCCCGCCGTGGCCTCGGGGCCGTCCCCGACCGAGATGTCCTCGGTGACGAGATCGGTCGGTGCGGGGCCGTCGTGCGGATCGACGTCGGGTCGGGTCGGGGCCACGTCGGTTACCTCCATGCGTCGGGGCCCCAAGCGTGCCAGAGCCCCCGACGGCGGGTAGACACGACATGTGCCCGAACCCGATCCGCGCAGATGGAAGGCCCTCTCGGTCACGCTGACAGCAGGATTCATGAGCCTGCTCGACGTGAGCATCGTGTCGGTGGCGCTGCCGTCCATGCAGCAGGGACTCGGCACGAGTCCGGCGCAGATCCAGTGGGTGGTCTCGGGCTACGCGCTGACCTTCGGGCTGGCGCTGGTGCCCGCCGGGCGGCTCGGCGACGCGATCGGTCGGCGCACCATGTTCCTCGGGGCGCTCTCGATGTTCGTGGTCTGCAGCGCCGCCGCCGGGGCGGCCCCGAACCCCACGCTGCTGGTGGTCGCCCGGCTCGCCCAGGGCCTGGCCGCGGGGGCGCTTGCGCCGCAGAACTCGGGGCTCATCCAGCAGCTGTTCAGCGGGGCGGAGCGCGGCCGGGCCTTCGGCTTCTTCGGCGCCACCGTCGGCATCTCCACGGCCGTCGGACCGCTCACCGGCGGCGTGATCCTGGCGCTGGCCGGCGGCCCGGACGGCTGGCGGTGGATCTTCTTCGTGAACGTGCCGATCGGGGTGCTCGCGCTCGTACTGGCCGCCCGGCTGCTCCCGCGGGGTGGCTCCGGGCGTCGCGAACACGTGGACCTGGTGGGGGTGATGCTGCTCGGCGGCTCCGTGCTCGCCGTGCTCCTGCCGCTCGTGCTCGCCGAGTCCGGCGGGCTCGCCCAGCTGTGGTGGCTCTTCCCGGTGGGGGCCCTGCTGGGCGTCGTGTTCGTCCGCTGGGAACGCCGCGTGATCGCCCGCGACCGGCCACCGCTGCTGAACATCGCGCTGCTCACCGGCACCCCCGGCTACGCGACCGGGATCAGCCTCGGCACCGTCTACTTCATCGGGTTCTCCGGGATCTGGCTGGTCTTCGCGCTGTACTTCCAGAACGGCCTCGGCTACACGCCGCTGCAGTCCGGGCTGTCGGTCACGCCCTTCGCCCTCGGCAGCGCGGTGTCCGCGGTGGTCGGCGGCCGGCTCGTCGAGCGCTGGGGACGGGCACTCACCGTCGTCGGACTGGGCCTCGTGGTCGCCGGGCTCGCGGTCACCGCGCTGGTGCTCTGGTTGGTCCCGGCCGCGTTCGCCGGTGGTGCCGTCGCACTGCCCATGCTGGTCGCGGGGATCGGCGGCGGCTGGGTGATCTCGCCCAACACCACGCTGACCCTGCGCAGCGTGCCGGTCGTGATGGCCGGCTCGGCCGGCGGCGCGCTGCAGACCGGGCAGCGCATCGGTGCGGCGATCGGTGGCGCCGGCCTCGCCGGGATGTTCTACGTGCTGCTGTCCGCCCACCGCTCCTACGCCGACGCCGTCGCCGCGACGATCGGGTTGGCCGCCGTCATCGGTGCGGGGGCGCTGGCGATCGGCGTGGCCGACTGGCGGGCCGACCGGCGCGTGGCGCACGCCCGCGAGCCCGTGCCGCTGGCGGAGTAGGCGGCCCGACGTATTGCAGCAAAGCCACCTTGATGCAGGAATCTTGCGTGAAGGTGGCCTTGCTGCAACCACCCGAGGCGGCCACTCCCTGGCTCACCCCGCCGCGGCGCTGTCGCCCTCCGCCACCCCGAGCGCGTCCTTGAGGAACCGGACCTGCAGGAGCAGGAGGTTCTCCGCCACGACCTCCTGCGGCGTCATGTGCGTGACCCCGGAGAGCGGCAGCACGCTGTGCGGCCGGCCCGCCGCGAGCAGCGCCGACGACAGGCGCAGGGTGTGCGCGGCGACCACGTTGTCGTCGGCGAGGCCGTGCACCAGCAGCAGCGGGCGCGTGAGCCGCGGCGCGTCCTCGATCAGCGACGAGCGCGCGTAGGCGTCGGGATCGCCGTCCGGGGTGCCCAGGTAGCGCTCGGTGTAGTGGGTGTCGTAGAGCGCCCAGTCGGTGACGGGGGCGCCGGCGACCGCCGCGTGGAACACGTCGGGGCGGCGCAGCACCGCCAGCGCGGCGAGGTAGCCGCCGAACGACCAGCCACGGATCCCGACCCGCGTCAGGTCCAGGTCGGGGTGCTCCTTCGCGAGCGCCTGCAAGGCCTCCACCTGGTCGTCCAGGACGGGTCCGGCGAGATCGCCGTGCACGGCCCGCTCGAAGGCGGGTCCCTTTCCTGGGGTGCCGCGCCCGTCCACGACGACGACGGCGAAGCCCTGCTCCGCGAACCACTGGCTGGTCAGGTAGGCCCGGCGGGCGGCGAGGACGCGTTGTGCGTGCGGGCCGCCGTAGGGATCCATGAGCACCGGCAGCCGGGTGCCGGGCCGGTGCCAGGAGGGCAGCAGGAGCGCGGTCGGCAGGCCGCGTTCGGTGACCGCCGCGAGCCGCGGGGACGGCTCCAGGCCGGGCAGGTCGGCCAGCGACGCCACCGTCCACGAGGCGTCGCCCCGGTGCACGGTGGTGCCGGTCGCGTCGGCGTCGAGGGTCTGCGCAGCCACCAGGAGGGTGCCGCCGACGAGCCGACCGGCGTGCACCCCGGCCCCGGACGTGCGCTCCACCAGCCCGTCCGCGCTCCACGTCCACAGACCGACCGACGCCGGATCGGTGCCGGCGCGCAGCAGCACCACGTCGCCGTCGATGTCGGCGACGCCGCGCACCTGCAGTCCGTCGGGCGTGACGGGCTCGCCGTCGACGGTGAGCCGGCGCGTGTCGCCGCGTTCCTCGACGTCGACCAGCGCACCCGAGGCCAGTCGGGCCGGCACCCCGGGGACGACGTCGACCCAGGTGGGGTCGGTGCGCTCCGTCAGCAGCGTGGTCGCCCCGGTACCCGGGTCGACCTTGAACGTGCGCAGCGCCCGCTGGTCACGCGGCTGCACCACGACGACCAGGCCGTGGGCGTCCCAGGTGACGTCGACGAGGTACTCGTCGCGGGTGGTGTCCCACTGCACCGGCGTGCGCTCCCCGGCGCGGGTGATGATCTCCGCGGTGACGCGGGCGTTCGGGGTGCCCGCCGCCGGGTAGGCGACGACGGTGGGGGTGCGGTCGGGGTTGGCCGGGTCGGCGATGTGCCAGCGCTGCACCGGGCTCTCGTCCACCCGCGCCACCAGCAGCGACTCGCCGTCGGGTGCCCACCAGAACCCGCGCATCCGCCCGATCTCCTCGGCGGCGGCGAAGTCGGCGAGCCCGTAGGTCACGCCGGGCCCGTCCGGCTCGGCGAGCACCGCGGTCGTGCGGGCGCCCAGGTCGTGCACGTGGAGCGCGCCGCCGCAGACGTACGCGACGTGGCGTCCCGTCGGGTCGGGTCGCGGATCGATCACCCCACCTGGGGTCTCGACCAGCCGCGGCGAGAGCCCCGCCGCGAACTCGGCCACGTACAGCTGCCCGCCGAGCGGGAACGCCGCCATCGTCACCGGCCGGTCGGTGGCGTAGCCGACCACGCCGCCGGCCTGCTCGCGGCTGCGCTCGCGCCGCGCCCGCTCCTCCGGCGGCAGCTCGGCGTCACCGGCCCGGTCCAGCACCGCTGGGTCGACGACCAGCCGCTCCTCGCCCGTGTCGAGGTCCAGCGTCCACAGGCACGTCACGGGATCGGTGCCGCCCTTGCTGCGCAGGAACACGATCCGGCCGCCGTCCGGCGAGATGGTGAACGTGCGTGGAGCGCCGAGGGTGAAGCCTCGTGTGCGGGCCTGGCGGCGGGGGAAGCTGTCGGTCACGGTGAGGAGTCTGCCTCGCGGTGCTGGACGGGCGGAGCGGGACCGGTCCCGGCAGGTCCGTGGCTACTGTCCCGGCATGATCACTCGCCGCCGGCCGGCCCTGGCGCTGTGCGCGTCGGTCGCGGTCGCCGCCGCACTGCTCGCCGGGTGCGCGGCTCCGGCACCCGCGCCGCTGCCGGCCGATCCGCTCGCGGCCGCGCTCGCCCGAGTCGACGGCAGCGTCCGCGGCTACGTCGAGTTCGTCGACCTGCGGGTGCTCGCCTCCGGCGCCGGTGCGTGGTCGGACGTGCGCGGTAGCGGTCAGCTGGCGTCCTACGCCGATCGGCTGGCCGAGCGGTTGCGCGTCGACGTCCGGCGCGCCGACTGGACGGTCACGGCGAGCGCGGGCGGCCCGTCGATCACGCTGGTCGCGGGCGGCCAGGACCCGGACGCGATCCGCACCGCGGCCACGGGTGCCGGCTGGGCGGGTTCCGACGTGCTGCGCCGCGACCTGGCGTTGGACGAGCCGGTGACGGTGCAGGCCGGTGCGCTGCGGCCGGCCGGGCCCGACGTCGTCGTCGGCGGCTCCGGTGCGCGCGTCGAGCTGGTGGACGGCCCGGGCCCGGCGCTCGCCGCCGATCCCGTGATCGCGGCGTTGCGCGACTGCCTGGGCAGCGGCGTCGCGGTGGCGGGCATCCACCGCCGCGACGGCGAGCCGGTGTTCGCCGCGGGCATCCGGCCGGCGCCGGGTGCTCCGACGGGCACCGTGAGCACGATCTGCGCGCGCACCCGACGGCCGATGCGGCAACCGGGCTGGCCGCCGCGTTCCGGGCCGAGACCGCGTCCGGCGCTCCCGCGCCGTGGGGTGGCGCGCTCGTCGACCCCCAGGTGGAGCAGCTCGGTGGCGCGGCCAACGTCGTGCGGCTGACCGGCCGGAACGCCGCCGAACGTCCACCGGTGTTCCTCGTGGCGCAGATGGCGCGCCGGGAACTGCCGGGTGGTCTCGGCTGAACGTGCGTGCTCAGGACACGCAGGGCACGTTCTCGGCGCTGATCACCCTGGCCGACGGATCGGGCGAACCGGTCGGCGTGGCTGTCGGGCTCGGGCTCGGGGTGGGCGTCGCGGCGGCCGGTTGCGCGGCAGCAGCCGGGGTGCGCGCCTCGTCGGACATCAGGGCGGTGGCGAACTCCCGCACGGCCGACCGATCGATCTGCACCGCGATCCCGTCGACGGGCGTCTCCAGGTCGGGACGGCCGGTGGGGATCGTGTGCAGCGTGAGCTGGTCGAGGTGCAGCGAGCGCAGCTGCGTGACGAGCTGCGGCACGTCCCAACCCCGGTCGAGCACCACGTAGCGGGTGACGATCCCGACCAGCTGGTCGAGCCGCGCCGGATCGGTGAGAGCGCCACTGGCGCGCAGCTGCCGGGTGAGCCCGGCGATGAACGCCTGCTGGCGGCCGATGCGATCGAGGTCGCCACCGTCGAGGCCGTGGCGCTGGCGCACGAACGCGAGCGCCGTGGGACCCGAGACGGTCTGCGGTCCGGCCGGCAGGTCCAACCCGGAGTAGCTGTCGCGGGCGGGCTGCGCGAGGCAGACCGGTACGCCGCCGAGGGCGTCGGTGAGCTCGAGGAAGCCGGCCAGGTTGATCTCGCCGAAGTGGTCGATGGTGAGCCCGGTGAGGTTCTGCACGGTCTGCACCAGCACCGCACGGCCCGTCTCGCGGGCGCGGCGATCCAGCTCGGGGCCGGTGATGCCCTGCTTGCCGAGCTCCTCCTGCGCCTCCCGGACCCCGCGCCCGTACGCCGAGTTGATCTTGTGGGTGCCGCGGTCGCCGGCGATCGGCACGAACGAGTCGCGCGGGATGGACAGCGCCACCGGCGGCCGGCTCGGGTCGCCGGGCACGTGCAGCAGCATGATCGTGTCGGTGTGCAGCTGCCCCTCGTCCGGGCCGGCGTGCATCGCGTCCAGCAGGGGTTGGGGGAGCGGGTTGCCGGCGGCGTCGGTGCGCGCGTCCAACCCGACGAGCAGCGCGGTGAACGACTGACCGGCGACGACCGGCTCGTGCGGTGTGACGGCATCGCTGGTGACCAGCGCGGCCTGCACGCGGTGCTGCAGCGACCAGGCCAGCCCGGTGGCCACCAGCGCACCGGCCGACGTGAGCACGACGAGGCTGCGCACGACCGTGCGCAGCGCACGTCGCCATCCTCGCATCTCCACTGAGATCCCCTGATCGCCCGAAATCGAGACGGTCAGTCCCCCGAGCGACCGGCTGATCTCACATTAGAGGGATCGAGGCGGGCCCGACCAGCAGATGTGTCGCGGATCCGATGATCGCGCAAACGTCGCTCACAGGTTTCCGGTGAAGAAGACCGGCTCGTTGAACGTGTCCTGGACGGAGATCTGCAGTGGGCCGGCCGCGCCCTTCGGCACCTGGAACCGGAACGGCACCTTCAGCTGCTGCCCGGGGGCGATGTCCTGGGTGTGCAGGACGTCGCCGTCGAGCACCTGCTTCGCGGGGGCGCCGGCGACCGTCGCGTTCGTCGTGACCAGGGTGGCCGACATCGGCCGCGACGTGCCGTTCGTGATCGTCACCGTCGATTCGAAGGCGACGTTGCCGCGTTCGACGGAGAACTGGTTCGGCGCCTTGTACGGGCGGGGTGCGGTGACGGCGAGCTCCACGCCGGAGGCGTACCGGAACGACTGGCCCAGCGCGACGGTGCCGCCCTTGCGGGAGTCATCGATGGCCTTCGCCCCCATCCCGACCAGCCCGATGCACGCACCCAGGCCCAGCAGCGGCACCAGCACCAGGCAGGCGAGGACGATCGGCCACCTCCTGCGGCGCCGCGGTGCCGCCCGCCGCCTGCCCGGGACACCGGTCTGGTGCGCGCGGCGCTGCGTGGGGATCCGGTCCTGCGGGTGCGGCGGGCGGCCGTACGGATCGACCAGGTCGTCGCCGTACCCGTCGCCGTATTCATCGGCATAGCCGTCGTACGTGGCGTAGGGATCGGGGAACGCCGTTGCGTAGGTGTCGCGCCGCCAGCCGGCCGGATCGCCGTAGGGCGGGTGGGGGAGTGGGTGCCCGTTGGTGGGCGGGGCGTAGGTCGGTTCGGGGCGGGGACGGCGGGGCGGCTGGGCGTGGTTCATCGCGATCGGGGACCTTCCGGGGGAGCGGCGGGTGATCGGTCAATCCGGTCCTCGCACCGCGCTGTTACGCCCTGAAGGCCAGACCCATCCGAATTGCGCCGCGCGGCCGCCGGACCGCCGCCGAACGCGTCAGCCCTGATGAGCCGGTTGTGCTGGGCGGGTCACCGGACCCGCTCGGCCATCCGCGCTGTTGCCGCGGCATCAGGGAGAATTCGTGAGCAAGCCGACGAGCACGCGGAACCACAGCGCGATCAGGAGCCAGAGCGTTGGTGGGCCGCCGGTGTCGGCTCGGATGAGTTGGAGGCCGATGAGGGCCTTCCCGACTGTCGTGCCGGTGATCCGTTGGACGGCGATCCTGTGGAGGAAGGACGCGGCCACGTACACGAGCACGAAGGCGATGAGGACGTCGAACGTCGTTGCTCGCGCGATGTAGACGCACGTTCCGGCCGCGATGCTGGCGTGCAGGATGACGTCGAGCGCCGTGGCGACGGTCCACCGCAGCGCTACGGGTGACGGGTAGTTCTTGTCCGTTCTGCGTTTCGGTCCTGGTGGGATCGGTAGCAGCACGGCATCGAGCCGTCGCACATCTCGTCGGCGGACGGCCACGAGCGGATCGTCAGGTTTCGTCTCGGTGGGCACGTCGTGGATGAGCCGGTCCGAGCGTGCTCCGTTGGGACGCGACGGCGAGGTCGTGCCCGGCCGCGCATCGACCGCAGAGCGGCGACGTCACCCGTGGTGCTGAGGCAGCGGGTTCCGGATCCCCATCCGTCGGTACGGATCGTCACCACCCGCGGGCTCGCCATTCGTCGTGGTGCGGGCGGTCGACGGCGAGCGTGGTGTCGTCGCCGTGGCCGGGGGTAGACCGCGGGTGGGGAGCCGGTGCCCGTTCGTGGATGGGGCGTAGGTCGTTCGGGATGGGGACGGCGGGGCGGCTGGTCAGCAGGTGGGCCGCGATGCACTGGCGCGATCAGTACCTGACCGGCGTCCGCATCGACCGGTCGATCGTCAGCACGTCGTCCGGGTCGGACCTGGTCAACCCCCTGCCCGGCCAGACCAACTACGCGGCGGCGAACGCCGGTGTCGCAGCGATGACGATCGTCAACGCCCTCGAGTGCCCGAGGTCGCGACCAGATCAAACAGATGATCGACACGGCGCTCGACCACGGTCGCTGAGCGGTGCCGTGTCTCAGCGGGTGTGGCCGTCCGTCGCTGCGTCCTCGAGGAAGGTGATGAGCTGGTTCCACATGCGGACCTGGTCGCGGGACGTCGGGGTCGGCATCAGGTGGTTGGCACCGATCATCAACATGTAGATCATCGATCCGACGTCGTCGGCCACCTGCTGGTCGGTGACGACGCGGCGGCACTGCCCCTGGAGGTACTCGACGCGTGCGGCGTCGATGCGCTCCAGCGTCGCCTGCACCTGCTCGTCCCGGCCCGCCCAGGAGCGCACGGCGACCTCGAGATCGCGCGTTCGCTCGGCGTCCGCGCCGACGATCTCGGTCATCCGGCGCAGCGTCCGAATACCGGCATCAGCCGGCATCGCGTCGAGCAGGTCGATGAAGCGCTGCGTCCGCAACTGCTCGAAGTGCTCCAGGAGCGCGGTCCGGTACCCCGGGACCCCGCCGAAGAAGTGGTAGAAGGAGCCCTTGCTCCGGCCCACCCGCTCGCAGAGGACGTCGATGGTGAGGGCCCCCCAGCCGTCGGTCTGCAGCACGGCGAGGCCGGCGTCGAGCCATCCGGTCCGCGAGGTCATGGCGGTCGATTATCGGGGTCGGCCGGCATCCGTGATCGACCGCCGCGCCCGCGACCCTTTCCCACTTCTATACTATACCTTATAGTATAGAAATGGATAACGCCGAGACCACGCGCCGGACCCGCCAGCTGTTCGAGACCTACCACGCGGCCTGGGCCGCCCACGACGCCGATCGGATCGCGTCGCTGCACGCGCCGGAGACCGTCTTCCACGTCCACGGCGGGCAGCCCGCCGCCCACACCCCGGAGGACGTTCGCCGATCCGCGGCCGAGACCTTCGCGCTGGTCCCCGATCTCGCCTTCGAGGAGGTGTCGCTGCGGGTCGGCCCGGACTGGTGGGTCGCCGAGTGGCGGATGCACGCGACCGGCCGCGATGGTCGGCCGGCCGTCATCGATCTCGTCGATGTCGTGACCGTCGAGAACGGCGCGGTCAAGGCCAAGCAGTCCTACGTCGACGGCCTCGCGATGCAGGCTGCGCTGGCCGGCTGACCACCTCGGTCGCTCTGGAGCGAGCGGGCAATACTGCGCGGCCGAGGGATCATTCGAGCCTGATCAGGGAGTGGAGCAGCAGGTCACGGCGAGTCCCGCCGATCGTCTGGTGGCTACGCAGCAGGCCTTCCACCTCGAACCCGGCTCGTCTCACGACCCGTTGCGACGCGGTGTTGAACGGCTCGATGTAGGCCTCGAGCCGGAACAGTTCGGGGATCGTCCAGGCGAAATCGACCACCGCCCGCAGCGCGTCCGTAGCCACTCCGGCCCCGCGGGCGAGGGGCGCGACGCTGTAGCCGACGCTGGCCCTCCCGTGCGCCCACCCGGACAGCCACAGCCCGATGAACCCGAGGGCCCTCCCGGTGGACTGATCGGCGATCGCGAACGAGAAGCCTGCGCCCTCGCTGAGGCGCCGGCGTTGGTCTTCGATCCACGCGATCGCCTGATCGCGGTCGGCGTGTGCGGGCAGGGTCCCGATCAACGGCACGTAGGGATCGGTCGCGAGGTCGAGCACCATGTCGACGTCGCCGGGCTCGAACTCTCGCAGCACAACACTGCCATGTCGGGGCTCCATTTCCGGCCACGACAACATCGACGGCTCCACCAGGCCAGCATCCTCGACCCGGACAATCGAATTCGAGCCCGACCCGGAGCGCGTCGCCGTTCAGCTCGGCCCGCGGCGGCAGGCGAGACCGGTGCTCCGGTCACCAACCCCCGCTTGCGCCACTCCTCGATGTTGCCGCGGTCGACGGCGAGCGTGGTGTCGTCGCCGTGGCCGGGGTAGACCCACGTCTCGTCGGGCAGCTGGCCGAAGATCCGCTGCTCCACGTCGTCGACGAGCGAGGTGAAGTTCTCCGGCGTGCTCGTCTTGCCGACGCCGCCGGGGAACAGCGAGTCGCCGGTGAACACGTGCGGCCGCTCGTCCCCGCGGTAGACCAGCGCGATCGAGCCGGGGGTGTGCCCGCGCAGGTGCACCACGTCCAGTGCGATCTCGCCGAACTCGACGGTGTCGCCGTGCTCCACCAGCACGTCGGTGGGGACGGGCAGCTCGGGGGCGTCGAGCGGGTGCGCGATGGTCCGGGTCTCGAACATGCCGGTGACCGCGCCGAGTGCCTGCCAGTGGTCCCAGTGCTGGTGGGTGGTGACGACGTGGCGCAGGTCGGGCCGATCGGCCTCGGCGCCGACGAGGTCGGCGAGCCGGTCGGGTTCGTTGGCGGCGTCGATCAGCAGGGCCTCGCGGGTCGTGCGGCACACGAGCAGGTATGCGTTGTTGTCCATC
Organism: uncultured Actinomycetota bacterium; assembly: GCA_963727745.1. Classification (GTDB taxonomy): domain Bacteria; phylum Actinomycetota; class Actinomycetes; order Mycobacteriales; family Pseudonocardiaceae; genus Pseudonocardia. The sequence continues at coordinate 239,882 of CAVSHL010000004.1, read as the reverse complement.
GGGCCGACGGAGACCTTGGTGATGCTCAGCGCGTCGAGGTCGCGGCGGGCGGCCGGGCCGCCGGGGTCGGTGTGACCGGTGTAGGGGATGACGTCCACGCGCTCACCCTATGCCCGGCGCGGCGTCACGATCCCGTGTCCGCTTCACCCGAATCGTTGACAACCGGATGGTCGTTCGAGAACGATCCGTCGACCATCGGTCCCCCGACGCCGAGGAGCCAGCCGTGTCCGAGTTGTCCCGCCGCCGCATGCTCGGATTGATCGGAGCCGCTGCCACCGTCCCCGCGCTCGCCGCCTGCGGAAGCAGCCTCGGCGGTGGTTCGGCGCCGGCCGCCGGTGGCGCCGCGCGTGCGATCAAGGTCGGGCTCGTGGTGCCGAAATCCGGCGTGTACGCCGCGCTGGGCACCGACATGCAGGCCGGCTGGGACCTGTGGCTCGCGCAGCACGGCGGGAAGTTCGGCGACGTCACCGTGGAGACGGTCGTCGCGGACGAGGGGGAGACCCCGCAGACCGGCCAGCCGGCCGTGCAGAAGGTGCTGCAGTCCGACGGGGTCGACGTCGTCGTCGGCCTGGTGAACTCCTCGACCGCGCTGGGTGTGGCGAACCTGTTCACCGAGTCGAAGAAGCTGCTGATCGTCACGAACGCCGGCGCGGCCGATGTCACCGGCAAGGCGCGCACCCCCTACATCTGGCGCACGTCCTTCGTGAACGCGCAGGTGTCGGCGGCGATGGGTCAGCACCTCGCTGCGACGGGCTTCAAGGACGGCGTGTTCGCCATCGCCCCCGACTACGCCGCCGGCAGCGAGGTGATCTCGGGCTTCACGAAGGCGTTCGAGTCCGGCGGCGGCAAGGTCGTCGGCACGGCGAAGCCCGCGTTCGGCAAGACCTCGGACTACCAGCCGTTCCTCACCCAGATCCAGCAGTCCGGCGCGAAGGCGACGTTCTGCTTCTTCTCCGGGGCCGAGGCGATCACGTTCGTCAAGCAGTACGCGCAGTTCGGGCTGGCCCCGGCGATCCCGCTGTACGGATCCGGCTTCCTCACCGAGGGCAGCGTGCTCAAGCAGCAGGCCGCCGCCGCGCTCGGTGTGCAGACCACGCTGCACTACTCCGACCAGCTCGACAATCCGGCCAACAAGGCGTTCGTCGAGGCCTACACGAAGGCCAACAACGGCGCGTCACCCAGCTGCTTCAGCCTGCAGACCTACGACGCCGCGAACGTGCTGGCCCGGGCACTGAAGACGTCGGGAGGCGTGGACGGCGACTCCCTGTCGAAGGCGCTCGGCGGCATCGGCACGGTCGACGACAGCCCGCGCGGCCCGTGGACGTTCGACGGGCAGAGCCCGCGGCAGAACATGTACCTGCGCGCGGTGCAGGACAAGGGCGGCACCCTGGTCAACGCGATCACGGCGGACCTGGGTCCGCAGAGCCAGCCGACCTGAGGCGCCCGATGGTCGTCTCGATCCTCAACGGCTTCGCGATCGGGTTCCTGCTGTTCGTGCTCGCGGTCGGGCTCTCGCTCGTCTTCGGGATGATGGACGTGCTCAACCTCGCGCACGGCGCGCTGTTCCTCGGTGGCGCCTACCTCGGTGCGGCCCTGTCCGGCGGCTGGGGCGGGTTCCTCGCCGCGCTGGCGATCGCCGCGGCCGCCGGCGCGGTGGCCGGTGGCGTGCTCTCCCTGATGACGGAGCCGCTGCGCAACCGCTCGCACCTGGATCAGGCACTGCTCACCCTGGGCATCGCGCTGGTGGTGGCCGAGCTGCTGATCATGGCGTTCGGCGACGATCCGCTGTCGGTGAACGCGCCGCCCGGGCTGGACGGCTCGGTCACGGTGCTGGGCGCCGTCTACCCCAGCTACCGGCTGGTGATCATCGGGGTCGGGGCGGTGCTCGCGCTCGTGGTGTGGCTGGTGGTGGAGCGGACGCGGATCGGCGCGCTCGTGCGCGCCACCGTCGCCGACCGCGAGATGGTCGCGACGCTGGGCGTGGACAACCGGCTGGTCAAGGTGGCCGTGTTCGCGGTCGGATCGGCGCTGGCCACCGCGGCCGGGGTGCTCGGCGGCCCGATCTACGGTGCCCGTCCCGGCCTGGACGCCGCGGTGCTCATCCTCGCGCTGGTGGTGGTCGTCATCGGCGGGCTCGGCTCGGTGCGCGGCGCGCTGGTCGGCGCCCTGGTGATCGGGCAGGTCGACACCCTGGGACGGGTGCTGCTGCCCGATCTCGCGTCGTTCATCCTGTTCGCCGCGCTGGCCATCGTGCTGGTGGTGCGGCCGCAGGGGATCTTCGCCGGCCCAGTGGGGGCGCGATGACCGCCGCGCCCCAGCTCGAGGTGCCCGGGGGCGCCGCCGCCGCGCCGCCGCGGGTCACCCGCGGGCGCGGGCTGCTGGTCGCCGCGGTCGTGCTGGTCGTGCTCGCGGCCGCGCCGCTGTTCCTGGCCCCGTTCGCCACCACCACGCTCACCCGCATCGTGGTGTTCGCGCTGTTCGCGGTCAGCCTCGACCTGCTCGTCGGGGTGGCGGGGATGCCGTCGCTCGGGCATGCCGGCTACTTCGGAGCCGGGGCCTACGCCGCCGGCTGGGTCTCGATCAACGTGACGGCGGAGGCGCCGGTCCCGCTGCTGGTGGGAGCGGTGTTCGGGGCGCTCGCCGCGGCGCTGACCGGTTGGGTCACCGTGCGGACGTCCGGGGTGTTCTTCCTGATGCTGACCCTCGCGATCGGCGAGACCCTGCAGCAGCTCGCCGACTCGTGGGAGTCCGTCACCGGCGGCGCCAACGGGCTGGCCGGCATCCCGGCGACCCGGGTCGCCGGCGCGGCGCTCGCCAACGCCGGCTACACGTACTGGTACGTGCTGGTGGCCGCCACGCTCGGCGTCGTGCTGGTGATGCTGCTGGCCCGCTCGCCGTTCGGTGCGGCGCTGCGCGGCATCCGCGACAACGAGCCGCGGATGCGGGCACTGGGCTACCCGACTGCGATGTACAAGTACGCGGTCTTCGTCGTCGCCGGCAGCGTGGCCGGGGCCGCGGGAGCCCTGCTCGTGGCCCAGCAACGGCTCGTCACCCCGGCCGATCTCGGCTTCATGACGGCGTCGTTCGCGCTGCTGGCCGTGATCATCGGCGGGGCCGGGTCCCTGTGGGGTGCCTGCCTGGGCGCGGCGCTCGTCATCGTCGTGCGCGACGCGCTGGGCCCGAGCCTCGACGGCCACGGCACGCTCGTGCTGGGCATCGCGTTCGTCGCCGTCGTGTACCTGTTGCCGCGCGGTGCGGCCGGGTTGCGGCTGTTCAGGAGGCGGACGTGACCGTTCTGCGCTGCGCGGGTCTCGCCCGCTCGTTCGGTGCGCTGAAGGCCGTCGACGACGTCGATCTCGCCGTCGAACCCGGGGCCCGGCACGCGCTGATCGGGCCCAACGGGGCCGGGAAGTCCACGTTGTTCAAGCTGGTCACGGGGACCATGCGGGCCGCCGCGGGCACCGTCGAGCTGAACGGGCAGGACGTGTCGCGACGCTCGGAGGTGCAGCGCTGCAGGCTCGGGATGAGCCAGACGATGCAGCACGCCAGCCTGTTCGCGTCGATGACCGCTGTCGAGACCGTCGCGTTGGCCGTGCAGCGCCATGACGGAAACAGGATCGGTCTGCTGCCGCGCAGACGGCCGGAGGTGCGGGCACGCGCCGAGGAACTGCTCGCCGACGTCGGGCTCACCGGGCGCAGCAACGTCGTGGTGCCGTCGCTCGCGCACGGTGAACGGAAGCAGCTGGAGGTGGCGTTGGCGCTGGCTTGCAACCCGTCGCTGCTTCTGCTGGACGAGCCGGCGGCCGGCATGTCGGCCGCCGAACGCGCCCGGCTCGTCGAGCTGGTGCAGGGCCTGCCGGCCGAGATCACGGTCCTGTTCGTGGAGCACGATCTCGATCTCGTGTTCGCGCTGGCCGACGCGGTCACCGTGCTGCACCTGGGCCGGGTGCTCCTCTCCGGCACGCCCGCCGAGGTCCGCGCCAGCGAGGCCGTCCGGGAGGCTTATCTGGGCACGCGGCGGCGCGAGGAGCTGTTCGGATCATGACGCTGCTGGAGATCCATGGGCTCGTGGCGGGATACGACCGCAGCACTGTGCTCAACGGTGTCGACATCTCCATCGACGCCGGCGCAGCGCTGGCCCTCCTGGGCCGCAACGGGGCCGGCAAGTCCACGCTGATCATGACCGTGGCCGGGCTCGTCACCCCGTCGGCGGGGGAGATCCTGCTCGACGGGCAGCCGCTCGCCGGCCTGCGACCCGACCAGATCGCCCGTGCCGGCGTCGCGCTCGTGCCGCAGGGCCGTCGGGTGTGGGCGACGTTGACTGTGCGGGAGCACCTCGCGCTGGCCGCCGGGCGGCGGCGGGGTACGTGGACCGTCGGCGGCGTGCTCGCGCTGCTCCCGCGCCTCGCCGAGCGCCGGGGCCAGCTCGCCGGGCGGCTCTCGGGCGGGGAGCAACAGATGCTCGCCATCGCACGTGCGCTGCTCACCAACCCGCAGCTCGTGCTCATGGACGAGCCGTCCGACGGCCTCGCCCCGGCGATCGTCGACCAGGTCGGTGCGGTGATCGCCACCATGCGCGCGGAGGGCGTCGCCGTGCTGCTCGTGGAGCAGGATCTGCACCTGGCCTTCGCGAGCGCCGCCGAGGTCGCGGTGATGGACCGCGGCGCCATCGTGCACCGCTCGCCCACTGCCGAGTTCCGCTCCGATCCGGCCACCGCGCAGCGGCTCCTGGGCGTGAGCTGACCTGCGGCTCGGCAGCCGTAACGCGATCGTCATACCGGCCTGCCGCTGGACGGCGTCCAGACCGCACAATGTGCGGAAGAGGTCTATCCGTCCGGCAGGAGGTGACCCCATGCGCATTGCGCTCGCCCAGGTCGACGCCGTTCTCGGCGACATCGACGCCAACACCGAACGCGCCGCCCGGGCCATCGACGAGGCGAACGCCGACGGTGCCGAACTCGTCGTGTTCCCTGAGCTGTCGCTGTCCGGATTCTCCGTCGGCGATCTCGACGACGACGTCTCCATCGAGCTGGACGACCAGCGGCTCGCGGACCTCGCCGGACGGGCCCGGGGAGCGGTGCTGCTCGGTTTCCCCGAGGCACAGGCGCACGGTCGGCACATCTACAACAGCGCCGCCTACTACGACAGCGGCGCGCAGGTGCACGTCCACCGCAAGCTCTACCTGCCCAACTACGCGATCTTCGAGGAGCGCAAGCACTTCCTGCCCGGGCAGACATCCCGCGCCTACCCCGTCAACAACGGGCGCCACCGCGCCGCCACCCTGATCTGCAACGACGCCTGGCAGCCCCAGCTGGCCTTCCTCGCCACCCAGGACGGCGCCGTGATCATGCTGGTGCCGGCGGCGAGCGCCCAGAGCATGTTCCCCGAGCGCTACGACTCCCGTGATTACTGGCGCGGCATCACCCAGTTCTACGGCCGGATGTACCAGTGCTACGTCGTGTTCGTGAACCGCGTCGGTGAGGAGGGGCAGCTCAAGTTCTGGGGCGGCTCGCACGTCGTCGACCCGTGGGGCGAGGTGATCGCCGAGGCCAAGGAGTTCGAGGAGCAGGTCCTCACGATCGACATCGACCTCGCCGAGGTGCGCCGCCGCCGGCGCAGCATCCCGCTCGTCCGTGAGGCCCGCCTCGGCCTCATCCGCCGCGAGGTCGACCGCCTGCTGGAGGAGGGCGGCGACCTCTAGCCACCCCGCGAGTTGCCCGCATCGGGGCGGCGAGTTGCCCGTCCCCGGGACGGCGAGTTGGCCCGTTCAGCAGGGTGAGTCGGCCGGGTCGACCGTCGAGATGGCCAACTCGCCCTGTCGAGATGGCCAACTCGCCGTCCCGATACGGGCGACTCGCGGTCCCGGATCGGGCAACTCGCCGTCCCAGGGCGGGCCACTCGCTATTCTGGGACGGGCAACTCGCGGCGGGTCAGGCCGTGGCGAACGGGGTGAGGGTGGCATCGGGGCGGATGCCGGCGAAGTGCTTCTCCCAGATCCGGTAGTACATGCGTTCCTCGTCGTTGCGCAGCGGCCAGCAGTCCACGGGCTCGTCGGGGACGCTGTCGGTGTCGGTGCGGGCGATCTTGCCCGCGGCCAGTGCCGCCAGCACCTCGCCGGCGCCGGAACCGTCGCCGAACTGCTCCTTGCCCCGCCACAGCAGCTCGTCGGGCAGCCAGCCGCGGAACGCTTCGCGCAGCAGGGCCTTCTCCGGCCGCCCCTCGGCCATCTGCTTCCACTCCGGCGGCAGCGCCATGATCGTGCGGACGAGCGCGCTGTCGAGGAACGGCTCGCGTGCCTCCAGCCCGTGGAACATGGTGGTGCGGTCGCAGCGCTGCAGATTCAAGCCGTGCAGCTGGCCGAGACTGCGCACGAGCTCGCCCTGCAGCGCGTCGGGATCGGTGAACTCCGGGCCGTGCATGTAGAGGTAGCCACCGAACAGCTCGTCGGCGCCCTCACCGGTGAGGACGACCTTCACCTTCTTCGACGCCTCCCGCGCGAGCACCAGGTTCGGCACGGAGCTGCGCACGAGCAGCGGATCGAAGTGCTCGATGACGGCGACGGTCTCGTCGAGGGCGGTGCCGATCTCCGCTGCCGTGACGAGGACCTCGTGGTGGTCGCTGCCGATGTGCTCGGCGACGCGACGGGCGGCCGCGAGATCGGCGCTCTCCGGGGTGCCGACGGCGAACGTCGGCACGATCTCGCCGCGCGCGGACGCCTCTCGCACGGCGATCGCGGCGACCAGCGCTGAGTCGAGCCCGCCGGACAGGAACACCCCGATCCCGACGTCGCTCATCATCCGTCGGCGGACAGCGGCGACGACGGCGTCGCGCACCTGGTCGAGCACGACGTTGTCCCAGTCGGGGGTCTGCGCCCGTCGCGCCGGCACCACCTCGACGGGCACCGCGTCGGCGTAGCGGACGACGCCCGCGGTGGGCGTCCACAGGCAGCCGGGCGGGAACGCCGTGACGTGCGGGCGGTGCTCCGGCTCGAACGCGCGCAGCTCGCTGGCGAACAGCGTGGGGGAGCCCTCGTCGCCCTCGATCCAGTAGAGCGGCTTGACGCCCATCGGGTCGCGCGCGACGAGCCCGCTGCCGGCGAGCGTGACCATGGCGATGGCGAACATGCCGTTGAGCCGGGCGACGGCGGCCGGGCCCTCGCGCATCACGGTGTGGAGCGCGGCCTCGGTGTCCGACTTCGACTGCAGCACGCCCTCGGGCAGCCCGGCGGTGAGCCGCTCGTGGTTGTAGATCTCCCCGTTGCCGACGATCCAGGCGGTCTCGTCGACGTCGGTCAGTGGCTGGTGCCCGCCACTGACGTCGATGATCGAGAGGCGTTGGTGGCCGAGCCACGCGCCGTCGACGGCGACCACACCGGTGTCGTCGGGGCCGCGGTGCTGCACGCGGGCGAGCATCCGCTCGCAGGCCTCCGGGTCGTACCTGCCGAACGCCGCGACGATTCCACACACGCCCCCAGCATGGCCGACGGGATCGTGTTCTGCTGGCGTCGGCCGCGCTGTAACGCGATGATCATCGCGGGCGACAGGCTGGTACGCGGCCGGGGGGACACGTGGTGGTGGGCACGGAGCGGGGTACGGCACGGTGATCCGTCGGAGGAACGCGCGATCGGTGGCGGCCCGGGTGTCGCTCGCTCATCCGGTGCGCTGGTTGGTGCTGGCGGCGGGCCTGCTGGCCGTCGCGGGCTACGTCGGGGTGCTGGACGGGCTCGGCGGGTTGCGGGCATGGATCGGTGGGTGGGTGCCCGGTGGTGGGGAGCCGATCCTGGGTTCTGCGACGCCGGGTGTGCTGGTGGCCGTACTGGCCTTGATCGCCGGGTTGTTCGCGCTGCGCCGCGGCCTGTTCGCCCTGCTGGCGCGGCGACCCGGCCCGATCGAGGTGACGGCGTTCCACGGCCTCGCCGACGACGGGTACGCAGCCGATCCGATCGCCGACACGGCGCAGGTCGCGGCGGAGTTCCGGCGCACGTTGACCGAGATGAGCATGTCGACGCCGCTGTCCATGCCGACGTCGCCGCGGCAGGACGAGTTCATCGACGACGTCGGGACGGTCGGCGACTCGTCGACGACGTTCGGGGCGGCGGTCGCGCTGGTGCGCGCGATGCTGCGGATCCAGTACGCGTACCGGGTCGCTGCGCAGATGCGGGTCCGCCGGGACGACGAACGGTTCGGCATCACGGTCCACCTGGTGATGCAGCCGGGCGGCCGCGGCGAGGTCGAGACCGTGTGGGGATCGGACTGGCCGGCGGTGGCGGAGCGGGCCGCCCACTGGGTGGGGGCGCAGATCCTGCCGCGCAGCAGGCTCGCCCGCCGGGCCCCGTGGACGGGGTGGCACGGGCTGCAGATGCCTCCGCAGCTGTTCCACCACTCGCAGCTGGCCCGCCGGTGCGTGGAGGAGCGGCGGTTCGAGGAGGCGCTCGGCCAGTTCCACGCGGCGCTGGTGCTCGACCCGCAGAACCCGTACCTGCGCATCGAGCGCGCGCAGGTGCTGGAGCAGCTGGGCCTGACGCTGGACGCGGTGGTGGCCTACACCGACATCGTCGCCGTCGAGGCGTGGCACGACCGGGCGTTGTGGCGGCGATGGCGCGGTCGCACCCCCGAGGGTGGCGACCGGTCGGACGGCCCACCGCCTGCGCGGCTGCGGGCGGCCCTGGCCGGCCGGCAGGCGCTGCTCATCGCGCGCTACCGGCTGGTGACGCGACTGGCCAGCCAGACGGTCGCAGAGCAGTGGTGGCGGGTCGACGACTACCCGGATGCGCGCAACACCAAGCGCACCGCGGAGCGCCGCGAGCTGCGCGCCCGGCTGCGGACGTGGCTTGAGCCGTACTACGAGGAGTACCTGGAGAGCATCGAGGGCAACGACCGGAAGGTGCCGTTCGACGTGGCGGTGCGCCGGCAGCGGCTGCTCGCGCACCTGCTCTGCTACGTGAGCCGGGTCGAGGCCGAGCACCTGATCGACGACTATCGCTGGTGGCGGCTGCGCCGGCGCCCCGGGATGCCGGTGTCGCAGACGGCGCTGCGCGTGCTGCGGGTCTGGGCGCCGCTGCTGGAGCGGCGGGCGGCGGCGAAGGTCGCGGGCCCGGTGTGGGACGAGCTCCACGCGGCGAAGCGGCCGGATCGGAGCTGGCCCCCCGACCTCGAGGTGGTCGAGGCCGACCTGGAGCGGGAGCTGCGCCGCAAGCCGAACGAGTGGCGGGAGTGGCAGGAGTACTACAACGCGGCGTGCGCGGCCGCCGTCGGGCTGGGCGGGCGGCGGGACGACGATCCCGAGGACCTGCGGCCGTGGGCGCGGCTCGCGGTCCGCTACCTGGAACGGGCCGTCAGCTCCACCGACAGCGGGTTCGTCGGCACCTACACCCAATGGCTGTCGACGGGTGACGACGACCTCCGCAGCCTCCGTTCGCTGCCGGAGTTCGTCGACTTCCTGGATCGCTACCTGCCCACCGACGACCTGCGGGCACCGCCACCGCACCGGATGGTGGAGCTGGTGATGTCGCAGCACACGGTGCGCCTGCTGCGCACGTTCGTGACGGACCGGCTGGCCGCGCTGGACATGCGCGAGGACGCCGAGCTCGCCTGGGAGGCCAGGGCCCGGGCGGTCGCCACGGAGTTCACCGACCAGGATCGCGACTGGCGGTGCCGGTTGCGGCTGGTGCGCCACGGGCAGGCGCACCGCATCCGTACCGGCGGGGCGCGGTTCCCGAGTGCGCTGCCCGAGTTCGACCGCGACCCGGCCGCGTGGAGCTACAACCTGATCCGTGCCGGCGCGGCCGACGGCGAGGCCGCCAAGCGCCACTACCGCGGCTACATCACGGCCCGCCGAGCCGCGCTGGCGGTCGCGTACCAGATCCTCGCCGGCTCCGACGAGCCCATCACGCTGGCCGCGAGCCGAGCCCTCTGGCAGCGCGTGCTGGCCGTGATGGACCAGGCGCTCGAGGGCCCGGCCCCGGGCCGCGTCAGCGCTTCAGCAGCACCAGGACGGTCTTCAGGATGATCACGATGTCGAGTCCGAGCGACCAGCGGTCGGCGTAGTCGTTGTCCGCCACCGCCCGCTTCGGGATCGACGTGTCGCCGCGCAGCCCGCGCACCACGGCGAGCCCGGTCAGCCCGACCGGCACGCGGTGGCGGTCGGCGTAGCCGGGCACCGTCTTGGTGAACCGGTCGACGAAGTACGGCCGCTCCGGGCGGGGCCCGACGAGGCTCATGTCGCCGATCAGGACGTTCCACAGCTGCGGCAGCTCGTCGAGCGACGTGCGGCGGATGAACCGGCCGACCGGCCCGAGGCGGGCGTCCTGGTCGATGTTCCACTGCACGTCGCCCTCGCCGGCGGCCGGTCGCAGCGACCGCAGCTTGTAGAGGGTGAACAGGCGTCCGTGCTGCCCGACGCGAAGCTGTCGGAACAGGACTCCGGGGCCGCCCTCGATGCGTACGGCCACGGCGAGCACCAGCAGGACGGGCGCCACGAGGACGAGTCCCACCAGTGCAGCGATCATGTCGATCGCGCGCTTCATCGCTCGCGCGGCCCGGCCACCCCGAGCCGGCCCCGCGATCTTCTCCTCGACCGACGGCATCTGCACGGCTGTCGGTACCCCCACCGACGCCGGCACGACCGCCGGTTCCCCCACTACCGTCTTCACTCTTTCGAGGATGCTCCTGGAGTCTGTGAAATACGTCAGTGATTCCCCGGAGACGGCCCTGAATCGCTCAGCGATTCCTCAGCGATCCTCAGGTGATCTCAGGAATCTGCCCTGGTGGTAGGCCCACTGGTGGTCCGGACGGTGCGAGCCAGATCACGCCCGAAGGTGACGTCGAGCCGCTCGGAGATGGCCATCTCGAGCACCGCGACCATCGCTTCGCCGGAGATGTGCCGGAGCCGCTCGACGGTCTCGTACACCCGTGGCCACTGCTCGGCGGGCCGCCCGGACGAGTCGAACGGCTTCCACACCTCGTCGAGGAACAGGTCGACGTAGACGCGGGCGATGCCGCCGGCGTGCCGGCTGAGCTGGTCGACGACGTCGAGGGAGCGCGCGATCGGGATGCCCAGCTCGTGCAGATCCTGCGCCGCGCGCATGAGCCGCGGGCTGATCTCCTCGTACTTGTCCTCGCCGACCTCCCGCAGCAGGCCCATCTTGAGCGCCCGCTTGATCGCGGACCCGTCGGTGCCGGGGAAGCGCTCGGCGAGCTCGCCCAGGTCGGAGATCTGGCGCTCCTCGCCCGCGAAGACCTTGCGGAGCCGCCGGATGAACGCCACGACCTCCTCGGTGGTGCCACCGGTGGTCTGGAGCAGCCGCTTGATCGTGTCGAGCTTGACGCCCTCGGCCTGCAGATCCTTGATCAGCTCCAGGCGGGCCTCGTGGCCGGAGCCGTAGAAGCCGGTGCGGGCCCGGACCTCGGGTGGGGGGAGCAGCCCGCGGGCCTGGTAGGCGCGGATGTTGCGCACGGTGACCCCGCTGACCCGTGCGAGGTCGTCGATGGTCAGCTTCGCCTCGGGGGCGTCGGTGACGTCGGCGTCCGATGACATGGAGCACACCTTACTGCCACACGAATGTCACATGAGCCTGAGTGAGACTCATGTGACATCAGTTCCGCGTCACTTCGCCTTGCGATGTGACATCAAGATCTGACACGGTGATGTCATGTTCCGCATCGCACCGCCACGGCGCCGCACGTCCCGTGTGCTCAGGGCTGCCACGGCGCTGACGACACCCCTGCTTCCCGAGGACTTCCTCGGGCTCGTCGACCCGCTGTGGAGCGTCACCGAGCTCCGCGGCCGCGTCGTCGACGTCCAGCGCGAGACCGCGCGGGCCGCCACCCTGACCATCCGCCCCGGCCGTTGCTGGACGGGCCACACCGCCGGCCAGTACGTGCGCATCGGCGTCGACATCGACGGCGTGCGCCACTGGCGCACCTACTCCCTCTGCAGCACCGAGAACGACCGCGAGCTGCGCATCACCGTCCAGGAGCACGAGGGCGGCGTGGTCTCGGGCCACCTCGTGCACCGCACGTCCGTCGGCACGATCGTGCGGCTGGAGTCGGCGATGGGGGAGTTCGTGCTCCCGTCGCCGGCGCCGCGCAAGCTGCTGATGCTCACCGCCGGCAGCGGGATCACGCCCGTCATGGGCATCCTGCGCACGCTCGCCGAGCGCGGGCCGCTGCCGGACGTCGTGGTCGTGCACTCCGCCCGCACCGCCGACGACGTGATCTTCGGCGACGAGCTGCGCCGGATGCCCGGCCTGACGTTGATCGAGCACCACACCTCGGACAAGGGGCGGCTCGATCTGGCCGACCTGCCGGTGTACGACACCGGGGAACGCGTGATCCTCGCCTGCGGCCCCGACGGGCTGCTGGACGCGGCCCGCGAGCGCTTCGGCGACCGCGTGCTCGTCGAGCGCTTCACCCCGCCCACCCGCAGCGCGGGCGGCGCCGGCGGCACCGCCGTGATCGGCTCGACGACCGTCGAGGTCGACGGCGGCACCAGCCTGCTGGAGGCCGGGGAAGCCGCGGGTGCGCTCATGCCCAGCGGCTGCCGCATGGGCATCTGCCACAGCTGCGTGCTCCCGCTGCGCGACGGCCAGGTGCGCGACATGCGCACCGGCGCCGTGTTCGGCGAGCCCGGCGATCTCGTCCAGACCTGCATCAACACCGCGAGCGGACCCGTCCGCATCGACACAACCTCCTGAGGAGCTCAGTCATGACCCTCACGTTCAGCACGACGCCCGACGTCCTCACCCCGGAGATGGAGGCGACGCCCACGGGCACGCCCCGCCCGCCCGTGCGGATCGTCGCGTCCACCCCGTCACCCGCCGCCGCCGGCCTCACCGCCGCGCAGGTGGAGGAGCTGGGTCGCCGGCTCGACGCGATCCGCGAACGCATCGAGTCCGAGCGCGGCGCCACCGACGCCGCGTACATCCACGACGTGATCAAGAAGCAGCGCTGGTTGGAGATCGGCGGCCGCGCGCTGCTGTTCGCAGGGATCCTGCCGCCCGCCTGGATCGCGGGCACCGCGATGCTGTCGGCCGCCAAGATCCTCGAGAACATGGAGATCGGCCACAACGTCATGCACGGCCAGTGGGACTGGATGCGTGACCCCAAGATCCACTCGTCGACGTGGGAGTGGGACAACACCAGCCCGGCCGCGCAGTGGAAGAAGACCCACAACTTCGAGCACCACACCTACACCAACGTGGTCGGCAAGGACCGCGACGTGGGCTACGGGATCCTCCGCATCTCGGAGGAGCAGGAGTGGCGCCCGTACTACCTGCTCAACCCGGTGATCAACCAGTTGCTCGCCGTCTTCTTCCAGTGGGGTGTTGCGCTGCACGACCTCGAGGCGGAGAAGATCTTCGCCGGCGAGAAGTCGTGGAAGGACGCGTGGCCCACCCTCAAGGGCATCGGCCGCAAGGTCCGCAAGCAGATCACCAAGGACTACCTGGTGTTCCCCGCGCTGGCCGGCCCGTTCTTCCTGCCGGTGCTGCTGGGCAACGCGACGGCGAACCTGGTGCGCAACCTGTGGTCGCACGCGATCATCTTCTGCGGCCACTTCCCCGACGGCGCCCTGCAGTTCGACGAGGAGCAGCTCGAGGACGAGACCCGCGGCCAGTGGTACCTGCGCCAGATGCTCGGCTCGGCCAACCTCGACGGCGGCCCGCTGTTCCACCTGATGTCGGGCAACCTGAGCTTCCAGATCGAGCACCACCTGTTCCCCGACCTGCCCAGCAACCGCTACGCCGAGATCGCGCCGGAGATCCGCGCAATCTGCGCCGAGTACGGCCTGGAGTACACGACCGGTCCGCTGTGGAAGCAGTACCTGCAGGTGCTCAAGAAGATCAACCGGCTCGCGCTGCCGTCCTGAGGACCGCCGTGCAGGTTGCGTAGCTCTACCGGCGTCAGCGGCGCGCCCTCTCGTCACCATCGAGGGATGGGCGACGGGTGTGGCCGGTGGAGCCGGCGCGACAGGAGCGCGGGGGCGGCGCTGCGCGTGGGCGAGCAGTGGGTCCTGCACGGGCACGGGCTCTGCCGGATCGTGGACATCACGTCCGACGGCGACGGGACCTGGGTGCAGGTCGAGACCCCGAACCGCGGGCGGCCCGCGCGGTTCCCGATGCAGGACGTCGCCACCGCGCTCCGGGCGCCGCTGGCTCCGCCCGCCGCGCACGCCGCGTGGTCGGCGCTGCTCGAGCCGGGCGGATCGGTCGACCGGCGTCCGCAGCCCGAGCGGTACGGCGCCTACCTGCGGACCCTCATCAAGGGCGGCATCGAGGACCAGATCCGCACGCTGCGCTCGCTCTACGCGTCGCCCCGCCCGTCGGCCGGCGTGCTGCGGTTCATCAGCACGTTCGAGGACGTGCTGCTGCCGGAGCTCGCCGGGGCTCTCGGACGCCCGATGGTCGCGCTGCGCGCCGAGGCCCGGCACGGCCGTCCGGCGTTCCCCGACCCGCAGTAGCGCCCGCCGTGCGACGATCGCCGCATGGTCGCACCGTCTTCCGGCGCTCCCGGTCATGGGAGCGGGCTCGTCAGCGTCCGGCGGCAGGTCGGGGGTGCTGTGGAACGGGATCCGCAGACCGACGAGTGGATCCTGAGCTTCGAGGTGATCTGCCCCGACTGCGGTGACGACGGCGGTCCGTACGACGATCAGCCCCCGCAGGTCCAGGCCGTCCGTGGTCCGTACCCGGGCATCGTCGCTGCGCGCGCGGCCGCGTACGACCACACCGGCGGCTAGGGAGCGTCAGCGCAGGGCGCGCGCGATCTCGCCCCAGCGGTCCATGGGCACCGCGCCGGAACCGACCGACTCCTCCACCAGGTAGCCGACGATCCGCGCGGCGATCCCGTCGTACCGCGCGCGGAGGGTGTCGGCGACCGTGTCCCACGGGCCGATCACGGCGAAGTGCTCGAGCATCTCGTCGGTGATCGTGTCGCGCATCCCGTCGAGGTCGCCGGCCTTGAGCAGCTCGTTGAGCCGCGCCGACGTGCCCTCGAAACCGAGGTCGTCGAACTGGAACGCGTAGTTCTTCGTCGACCCGTAGAAGGCGATCTGCTCTCGGGCGCGGCGCACGAGCGGGGCCCGCTCCGCCTCCGTGTCGCCCGGAACCACGAACACCGGCACGATCAGGTCGACGTCGGCGGGGGAGCGGCCGGCGCTCGCCGCGCCCTCGGCGACCGCCGGCAGCAGCCGTTCGCGCAGGTAGTGCACCGAATGCAGGGGATGGACGTGCACGCCGTCGGCCTCGGCGCCGGCCATGCGGCACATCCACGGGCCGACCGCGGAGATGTCGACCTTGATGTCGGGGTGCTCGTGCTGCGGCGGGGACCAGCCGTGCGGCAGCAGGCTGAGCCGGTAGTACTCGCCGTCGTAGCCGAGCTTCTCCCGGCCGGCGAACGCCGCGAAGCACGCCCGCACCGCGCGGACGTAGTCGCGCAGCCGCGGGCCCGGCGGATCGAACTCGGCGCCGTAACGGCGTTCGACGTGCGCGCGCACCTGGGTGCCCAGCCCGAGCCGGAACCGGCCGCCGGTGTTGGCGGCCAGCTCCCACGCCGTGGCGGCGCTGATCATCGGGCTGCGCGGGAAGGCCACTGCGATACCGGTGGCGTAGTGCAGTTCGGGTGCCGCGGTGGCGGCCGCCGCGATGCCCATCCACGGGGTGGTGCTGGTCTCGGTGAAGACCATCCCGGACAAGCCGGCCGCCTGCGCCGAACGCGCCAGCTCGGCCGTGTGCGCCCAGCTGCCCGGGCCCGTCATGAGATCGAACTCCACCCGGGGACGGTATCCCGGTTCGTCAGCGCGTGCGGAAGGCCCGCAGCAGGTACTCCTTGCGGTCGAGCGGGTTGCCGTCGGTGCGGGCCCGGGTCGGGGGTGCGCCGGCCACCGGCCGGTGCCCGCTCCACCGCGACGTGAGCGTGCCGAGTCCGTGCGTCGCACCCGGCAGGCCCTGGCCGAGCCCGCGCAGCTCGGCCGCCGGCACCGTGGCCCGCACGAGCGTCGGGACGCCGTCGCCCGGCGCGATCTCTTCCGGGGTGCCGCGTGCCGCCGCGACGGCCGACAGCACCGCGGGCACGGTGTCCGCCGGTACCTCCAGCTCCACCTCGTGCACCGGCTCCAGCACCTGGGTGCCGGCCTCGGCCAGCGCGGCCATCAGCACGAGCGGAGTGAGCCCGCGGAAGTCGCCGGCGGTGCTCCCCACGCTGGAGTAGGCGGTGCGCGTCAGCGTGACGAGCACGTCGGACACGGGCCAGCCGGCGAGCCCCTGCTGCAGGCTCGCGTGCACGGTCTCCTCGATCGCGACGTGGAACGCGAGCGGCAGCGAGCCCAGCTCGACCGCGAGCCGGAACTGCACGCCCGACCTCGGCTCGCCGGGCTCGACGCGCAGGCCGATCGTCGCGATGAACCAGCCGGGACCGTCGGTGCCGATCTCGTTGCCCATCTCCGAGAGCGCCTCGCCGGTGCCGGTGACCCGCTCGGCGAGCAGCACCCGCGGCGAGGCGAACCGGGCCTCGACGCCGTAGGTCTCCAGCAGCGT
The DNA here is from genome assembly GCA_963727745.1 of uncultured Actinomycetota bacterium. Classification (GTDB taxonomy): domain Bacteria; phylum Actinomycetota; class Actinomycetes; order Mycobacteriales; family Pseudonocardiaceae; genus Pseudonocardia. The sequence goes on along the minus strand of CAVSHL010000004.1, from coordinate 223,354 downwards.
GTCGTGCAGCACCTCCTGCTGCACCTCCCCGTAGAGCGCCACGGAGGCGACGCCCGTGCCGGGATCGCGCCGCACCCCGATCAGCGGATCCTGGTCGGCCAGCTCCAGCAGCGCCGTGTGCAGCCGCGCGCCGTCGATCGGACGGGCCGGCGTCACCTCGGTCTCCAGGCTGGGCGGGGCGAACAGGCCCGGTCCGCGGCCCGCCGATCCCGGTTGCTCGCCCAGCCGGTCGCCGATCCGGGCCGACGCCAAGCCGCGGACGAGTGCGAGATCACCGGCAACAGCCGGTCCGGCGACGGGTTCGGCGCCGCGCGTGTAGACCGCGACGCCGGTCACCCGGTCGCCGCCGAGCACGCTGCGGGGCACCAGCGTGCCCGACCGCACGCGCACCTGCGCGAGCTTCTCCCCGCCGCGGCCGCGGTTCATCGCGAACACGGTGGCATCGAGCGGGCCGTCCGGGTCGCCGGTCGAGCGCGGCAGGTAGCGCAGCACCGCGTCCACCAGCGCGGGGATGCCTGCACCGGTCACCGCTGATCCGAACAGCACCGGATGCAGCCGGGCCGTGGCGCTCGCCACGGCCAGCGCCGCGTCCAGCTCGTCGACGGGCTGCGGGGCGTCGTCGACCCAGCGGGCGAGCACGGTGTCGTCGTGCGCGGCGAGCGCCTCGACCACGGCGGGCGCGGTGAGCGGAACGGGAGTCGCGACGGCGTCGCGCGTGCCGGCGCCGTCGACGTCGGTCAGCACCACGAGATCGTCGCCGATCATGCGCCGCAGCTCGGCCACCAGCTCGGCGGTGCGCGCGCCCCGTCGGTCGATCTTGTTGACGAACACGATCGTCGGCATGCGGAGCCGGCGCAGCGTGCGCATGATCAGTCGGGTCTGCGGCTGCACGCCTTCCACGGCCGAGACGACGAGCACCACCCCGTCGAGCACGGCGAGGGCCCGCTCCACCTCGGCGATGAAGTCGGGGTGGCCGGGGGTGTCGACGACGTGCACCCGGACGCCGGAGAGCGGCAGCGCGACGACCGCCGCGCGGATCGTGATGCCGCGGCGGCGTTCCTGGTCGAGTGTGTCGGTCTGGGTGTCACCGCCGTCGACGCTGCCGAGGCGGTCGAGCACGCCCGCGTGGTGCAGCAGGCGCTCGGTGAGGCTGGTCTTACCGGCGTCGACGTGGGCGAGGATCCCGATCGTGACGCGAGCGGAGGGTGTGGGCAAGGAGGGTTCCCTGGAGTGTGGGGGTGCTGGACACCTGGGTCACTCGGGAACGCACTCGCATGCCGGCTCTCCTTCGCTGCGGACGGGGACGCACACCACGGTAGGCCGGTGCGCCACTGGATTACGCCCGGTAGGCCGCCAGGAAGACCTCGACAGCCCGGTCAGCCGTGTGCTGCACAGCCGCCTCGTCCGGCGCCGCGACGTCGACCATCAGCATCCCGCGATCGATGGCGGGACCGACGACGAGGAACGCGAAGTGCTGAGCGGCCTCGGCCGAATCCGGCACGCGCAGCACCCCGCGTGCGCCCAGCCGAGCGAACAGTTCGGCGAAGGCCGCCATGACCAGGGCGGGCGCCCGTTCGTGATAGGTCGCGGCGAGCTCGGGAAAGCGGGTCGCCTCGCCGACGACGAGCCGCCGCAGGGCGAGCACCGGCGGCGCGGCCGCGGTGGCCAGGTACCGGCGCGCGAGCGCGCGCAGAGCGGCGGGGACCTCCGTGTCGGGCACGTCGTCGAAGCCGGCGGGCAGCGCCGCGGCGAAGGCCTCCGCGGTGGCCGTCGCGCCGAGGACGACCTGCCGGAAGAGCGCCTCCTTGTCGCCGAACTGGTTGTAGACCGTCTGCTTGGACGCCGAGGCGTCGGCGGCGATCTGGTCGATGCGCGTCGCGTCGTAGCCCTGGCGCAGGAACCGGCGGGTGGCCGCTTCGACGATCGTGGCCCGCTTGCGGTCAACCGCGGTCGGGGCCGTGCCGCCGTCGATGCGCACGATGATGCCGCCGGCTGGATCTGCTGTCATGGACTTCACGGTACGCCGATGAGTACGCGTGGTTCCATGAGTCAGTACTGGCGAGTCCAACAGCTACCGAAGGAGCTCGCCATGACCGACACCTGCGACCGCCCGACCGCCGTCACCCGTTCACTGCTCGGGTACGGGGTGCTGGCCGGCCCGTTCTACCTCGTCGTCGGCCTCGCCCAGGCCCTGACCCGCGACGGCTACGAGATCGCCCGGCACGACCTGAGCCTGCTCGCCAACGGCCCGCTCGGCTGGATCCAGATCGCGAACCTCGTCCTGTCCGGGCTCATGACGATCGCCGCCGCCGTCGGCATGCGGCGCTCGCTCACCGCCCGCGGCGGCGGTGTCTGGGGGCCACGGCTCGTCGCGGGCTACGGCATCGGGCTGGTGCTGGCCGGCGCGCTCGTCGCGGACCCGATGAACGGCTTCCCGCTCGGCACCCCCGACGGCCCGCCCGTCGACCCCACGTGGCACGGGTTCGGCCACCTGATCGCCGGCGCGCTCGGATTCTTCGCGCTCGTGGCGGGCTGCCTGGTGTTCGGCCGCTGGTTCGCCCGGCAGGGCCGCACCGGCTGGGCCGTCTACTCGGTGGTCTCGGGCGTGCTGTTCCTCGCGGCGTTCGCCGGCATCGCGTCGGGCTCGCAGAGCGCGGCCGTCGTGCTCGGCTTCTGGGCCGGGGTGATCATCGCCTGGGCGTGGCTGGCAGCGGTGTCGGTGCACCTGTACCGAGCGGCCTGAACGCCCACGACGTGCGACGGCCGCGCGACTGGATGTCGCGCGGCCGTCGGTGGTGGGAGCGGGTCAGTCGGTGGGGGTGACCTCGCCCATCTCGACCCAGGCGTCGCCGGGCAGGTCCTGGTAGTTCAGGAGCGGCTTCTTCGTGACCCACTTGCCCATGTCGACGAAGAACTGCTGCGCGTGCGCGGTCTTCACGTGCTCGCCACCAGCATCGCCGTCGCGGAACACCTCGATGATCGCGTACTCGTGCGGGTCGGTGCCGTTCTGGTAGTAGTCGAACGAGATGTTGCCCGGTTCGCTGCGCACGTTGGCGGTGTACTCGGCGATCCCGGCCAACCAGTCGTCGTGCCTGTCGGGTCTGATCGTTGCCTGGATGACGATGAGGATCACGGGTTGACCTCCGCGAGGTGGACGGCGCTGGCGTTGGGAGTGTTCCACGGCGTTCGGGCGCGTGGGATCTCAGAACGCGACACTGCGATCGGCGATCACGCGCCGGCGCGGGGGCTGCTCCCGGCCGTTGCGGTCGCTAAGGTCCAGATCGCCCCGTTCGGTGCTGCTGCTCGCAGGAGGAACGACCGTGTCTCCGCGCAATCCCCAGACCATCGCGTACCCGTCGCCCACCTCCCGTCCCCGCCGCCGCGATTCCGAGCCGCTCGCCCCGCACGTGATCGTGCTGTTCGGGGCGACGGGCGACCTGGCGAAGCGGAAGCTCCTGCCGGGCCTCGCCTACCTCGCGGAGTCCGAGCTCGCGCCGGACGTGCGCATCGTCGGCACCGCGATGGAGGACATGACCACCGAGGCGTTCCGCGGCCTCGCCAAGGACGCCATGCACAACTTCGGCGTCCACAAGCTGACGGACGAGGCGTGGGGCCGGTTCGTCGACCGGCTCAGCTATGTCGGCACCGGTGCCGGGCCGGAAGGGCTCGCGGCCGCTGTCGCGGAGGCCGAGGAGAAGCTCGGCGAGAACGCCCGCCGGATGCACTACCTGTCCGTGCCCCCGAAGGCGGCCCAGTCGGTGATCACGATGCTGCGCGACGCGAAGCTCGTGGAGCGCGCCCGCGTGGTGATGGAGAAGCCGTTCGGGCACGACCTGCGCAGCGCCATCGAGCTCAACGACTACGTGCACGAGGTCTTCGACGAGTCGCAGGTCTTCCGCATCGACCACTTCCTCGGCAAGGAGGCGGCGCAGAACATCCTCGCGTTCCGCTTCGCCAACGGCCTGTTCGAGCCGATCTGGAACCGCAACTTCATCGACCACATCCAGATCGACATCCCCGAGCAGCTGGGGCTCGACCAGCGCGCCAACTTCTACGAGTCCACCGGCGCGTACAAGGACATGGTGGTCACGCACCTCATGCAGGTGATGGCGTTCGTGGCCATGGAGCCGCCGACTGCGCTCGAGCCGCGGGCCATCAGCGAGGAGAAGAACAAGGTCTTCCGCTCGATGCTGCCGATCCACCCGCACGACGTCGTGCGCGGCCAGTACGGCGGCTACCGCGACGAGCAGGGCGTGGCGCCCGACTCCGACACCGAGACCTTCATCGCGCTGAAGGTGGGCCTGGACAACTGGCGCTGGGCCGGCACCCCGTTCTACCTGCGCACCGGCAAGAAGATGGCCGAGGGCCAGCGGATCATCTCGATCGCGTTCAAGGAGGCCCCCCGGACGATGTTCCCGCAGGGCTCCGGCGTGGGGGAGTCCGGTCCCGACCACCTCACCTTCGATCTCGCCGACTCGTCACGGGTGTCGCTGTCGTTCTACGGCAAGCGGCCAGGGCCCGGGATGCGGCTTGAGAAGCTGTCCATGCAGTTCTCCACGCAGGAGACCGCCACGGCCAAGGACGTGCTGGAGGCCTACGAGCGGCTGATCCTCGACGCCATGCGCGGCGACCACACCCTGTTCACCACGGCCGACGGCATCGAGTCGCTGTGGGACCGCTCGCAGCCGCTGCTGGAGGACCCGCCCGTCGTCAAGCCGTACCCGCCCGGCACGTGGGGGCCGAACGCGATCCACCAGCTCATCGCGCCCAACGCGTGGCGGCTGCCGTTCGAGCGGGCGTGGCGGGAGAAGAAGTAGCCCGAGAGCGTCGGGGTCACGTGAGAGTGTCCGCTCATGGGAATGACCTTCTTCGCACGCCGGCTCACCGCCGAGGAGCTGACTCGCGTCACCGCCGAACCGGCCACAGCGATGGAAGTGCTCGACTGGGAGGATTCCGAGGCCGGCCGGACCATTTACGTGGACAAGGCCTGGCAGGGCCTGCACACCCTCCTCGAGGATGCGGACCCGCACAACGTGACGCGCGCTGCACTCCTCCGTGGCGATCCGGTCGATTCCGACGACATGCGCACCTTGCTGTCCGCGGCCGGGCCGGGTGAAGCGATCTTCGGAGGCGATCCGGTCGGGCCCGACGACCTGGACGACGTGCTCAATCTGCTGCCCGCGGCGCGGGTGCAGGCGGTGCACACCGCTCTGTCGAGCATCGACCGGGAGGCACTGGGAGCCTGCTACGACGCCGCGGCGTTTGCCGCCGCCGAGGTCTACCCGGTGATCTGGGACGACGACGGGGCGCTCGACTACCTGCTCCGGTACTACGACGACCTGAAGGCGTTCTATGCAGCAGCGGCCGCCTCCGGATCCGCCGTGTTGATCTCCATCGGATAGCACCCGGCCGGAAGTACGACCCGGGCCGGGAGTGATCGGCGTTCCGGCCGACGCGGCCCGAGCCTCTTTCGCGGCACCGTCCTGACCATGACGACGCTCCCTTTCACGCCCGGACGGCACCGGCAGGACCTGATCGCCGCGCGCACCGTGGCGGTCGCCGCCACCGCACTCGTCAAGACCTACGGCCGCGGCGACGCCGCCGTCGACGCGCTGGCCGGCATCGACGTGGCGATCCCCGCCGGCCGGTTCACCGCGATCATGGGCCCGTCCGGGTCGGGCAAGTCGACGCTGATGCACCTGCTCGCCGGGCTCGACGTCCCCACGTCCGGCTCGGTCGTGCTCGGTGAGACCGATCTCGCGCGCTGCACGGACGCCCAGCTGACGGCCGTGCGCCGCGACCGCATCGGCTTCGTCTTCCAGGCGTTCAACCTGCTCCCGCAGCTCACGGCGGAGCAGAACATCGAGCTCCCGGCGCGGCTCGCCGGCCGGACCATCGACCCGACGTGGCGCGACACCCTCCTCGGCCTGCTCGGGCTGCGCGACCGGCTGCAGCACCGGCCGACCGAGCTCTCCGGCGGCCAGCAGCAGCGGGTGGCGCTGGCCAGGGCCCTGCTTGGCCGCCCAGAGGTGGTCTTCGCCGACGAGCCGACCGGCAACCTCGACACGAACTCCGGACGCGAGGTGCTCGAGCTGCTGCACCGCAGCGTGCACGAGCTGTGCCAGACCGTCGTCATGGTCACCCACGATCCCGTCGCGGCCACCTACGCCGACGAGGTCCTGCTGCTGCGCGACGGCCTGCTCGCCGGCATCGTCCGGGAACCGCGGCCGCAGACGATCCAGGACGCGCTCGCGGAGCTGTCGCGGTGAGCGAGCCTGCGAGCGAATCACCAGCGCGGCGCACCCGCGTGCAGTCGGTCGCCGGGGTCCTGCTCGCCGAGACCCGCCGCCGTCCGGGGCGGTTGCTGCTCACCGGGCTCGCGATCACGGTCTCGACGGTGTTCGCGGCCGGCACGCTGCTGCTGTCCCAGACACTCGACGACTACGTCTCGTCCCGCGCGCAGGAGACCCCCGCCGCGGCGGCCGCCGTCGTGCACGCCGCCGCGGACGCCGATCTCGCCGCGCGGATCGCCGGCGTACCCGGGGTGGCGGACGTCGTCGAGTACCGGACGGCCGTCCTGCCGGTCACCGGTGCCGGGCCCGGCACCGAGTGGGGGATCCGCTCCGATCCCATGACGGGCCCGCTGTCGCGGCTGTCCCCGCCGATCGCCGGCCACCTGGGCACCACGCCCGGAGAGGTCGTCGTCGGGCAGGCCACGGCCCAGCGCACCGGCATCGTCCCCGGCGCACACCTCACCGTGACGGGCCCGGGCGGTGCCGTGCCCGTCACCGTCGTGGGGGTCGTCCCGCTCAACTGGGAGGGCACCAACTACGTCGTCACCGCGCCCGAGACGCTGGCCGCGCTCGGCGGCACCGTCGAGGCCATCGACGTGGCCGCCGCCCCCGGCGTCGACGAGGAGTCGCTCGCCGGCCGGCTCGCCACCGCACTGGGTGCTGACGCCACGGTCCGCACCGGCGGCGAGCAGCGCCGGGCCGAGCTCGCCGAGGCGTCGGCGGCCGCCACTGCCGTGCTGATCGGGGTCGGCACCTTCGCCGTGGTCGCGATGGTGGCCGCCGCGATCGTCGTCGCGTCGACGTTCCGGATCGTGCTCACCCAGCGACGCACCCAGCTCGCCCTGCTGCGCTGCGTGGGAGCCGGGCGGCGCGGCATCGTCACCGCCGTGCTCGTCGAGGCGGCGCTGTCGGGGCTCATCGCCGGCGTGCTCGGCATCACGACGGCGCTGCTGCTCGGCGAAGGAGGACTGGCGCTCGCGGTCGCGCTCGGCGCGACCGGACTGCCGGCGCTCGGCGTGCCGTGGCTCGGGCTGTTCGCCTGCCTGATCGTCGCGGTGCTGGCGACCGTCGTCGCCGCGGTGGCACCCGCGGTGGCGGCATCGCGCATCCCGCCGGTGGCCGCGCTGGGCGCCGCCGCCGCGGGGGAGACGGGCGCCCCGCCGGCCGGCCGGCGTCTCGCACTGTCCGGCCTGCTCGTCGCGCTGGCGGCGGGATCGGCTGTGGCGTGCGTCCTCGCCGCCGCGAACTCCGACGACGCCGAGGCGCTCCTGCTCGTCGCGGTGGCAGCGTCCGGCCTCGTGGCCTTCGCCGCACTCGTCGCCGCCGGGCCGGTGCTCGTGCGGGGACTCGCCGCCACGTTGGGTCGGGTCGTGGCCGTCATCGGGCGCACCCCGGGCCGCCTCGCGACAGCGAACGCGCTCCAGGTGCCCCGTCGCACCGCCGCCACGATGGCGGTGCTGGCGCTGGGCGCAGGCCTCACCTCGGCCCTCCTCGTGGCCGTCGACTCCGGCCAGGCCGACGCCACCGACCGCGTTGCGCGGGCCGTGCCCGCCGCTGTCGCGGTCACGGTCAGTGATCAATCGCAGTTCGCCGTCGTGGCCGGGAAGTTGGGTGCAGAGCCGGAACTGCGGGTCTGGACCGACCCGACGGGTGGCTCGACGCTGCTCGTTGATCCGGCCGCGGGGACCCCGGAGCCGACGGTTCGTACCGCCGTCGACCGGGCGTTGGCCGGGCAGCCGGGAGCGAGCGTCCAGTACGCGAGCGACGTCCGTGCCGAGCTGGACTCGTCGATCGCGATCATGCGCGCGATCGGGCTCGGACTGGTCGGCATGACGCTCCTCGTGGCCGTCGTCGGCGTCGGCATCACATTGGCGTTGTCGGTGGCAGAACGCGGCCGGGAAACCGGGCTGCTGCGAGCGGTCGGTCTTTCCCGCCGCGGAGTTCGCGCAATGGTGGCGTGGGAAGCAGTACTGGGTGGGATCGGTGCAGCAGTGATCGGGACGGTCGTCGGTGTTCTCTACGGAGTCCTCGGGTTGTACGTGCTCGGGATCGGCAAGGGATTCACCGTCGGTGTGCTGCCGCAACTCGCCGCGTTGATCGTCGGTGTCGTTGCCGTGGCTGCTGTCGCGTCGGTCGCGCCGGCCGTCCGAGCCGGACGGGTACCGCCGATCCGGGCGCTGCAGCCCTGAGCACGTCGACGAATGGAGCGAGCCCGGCCTCGGATTCAGCGGCCGGGCTCGTTCCGTGTCCGTTCGTCGATCGAGGGCCTGCTGTTGCGCGTGCCCGCGACGGATCGGCGATTCATCGTCGGTGCGGATCGCGAGCGGCGTTTCGTGCAGTGGACGGGCGGACCGATCGGCCGCGAATCGCACGGCAGCGCGTGCTCGTTAGCGACGCCGGCCGCGCGTGTCAGGATCGTCCCCAGGATGACTGCCCGACGATGCTCGGTCCGTGGAGTCGGCGAATTCGCGTCCGGGGCACGCGTGCCCGACGCCGTTCGGCGCCGGCCGTGAATGTGGCACTTCGCGGCACGAGGATCGAGCGAACCGGACACGACGTTCTCGTCGACTGAAGGATCGGCACAACATGCAACCGGCTCGTTCGGTGAGCAGCACGGGCGAGCCGAGACCGTCCCGCGTGTACTCGAAACGGATGGACGAGAACCCGAACCCGGATTCTCGTCCCAGGGATGTGGTGCGCCGAACGGGAGCCGGCGGGTCGGCGCCGAACATCCGCCACTGATGTTTCCTTCTCCATGCGGCTGGCGCGACGTCCGGACGGTGGGGTTGCTCCTCTTGTAGATGCCACCCCGCATCGGTGCCCGGACCGTCGCGTGAAGTGGAGCAGTCGGGTCGAGGAGCATCGGCGCGCCCAAGGCGTCGATGCCCACCGCGGTAGGCGCTGCGACTCGGCGCGTAGAGCAGCACGCCTGCGTTTCAGCTGGGACAGGTTCGCCGCGGCCGGCGCACCACGATCGGCGGCGCGGCGACGAGGGACAGTTCGGACGTCCTCGAAGCAACATCGAATCAGTGGACGGCTCGGCCGTCGTGGGTTACCGTGTCCCTGTCCTCCTTCGGGTGGATGGGTGAACCTCGGTTCGGCCGATCGCTGACGTAGCGCGAGAGGTTCGGGCAAGGGTTCCGCAGTGCAGGTCGCAGCCTCAGGCGCGACGTGCGGATTCTCCAGGGGCTTGGTTCCCTGTGTCGAGATCTCCTGATCAGGCCTGCTCACAGGCTTGGTTCCAGCACTGTTCCCCCCTTTTCGGGGCGGTCCACATCCGAGGAGCTTCTGCACATGTACGGACACAGCGCACACGACAGCGAGGCCGTCGGCCTCGTTGCCGTCGTGCCTGCGTGCGTGCAGCTGCGGTTCGGACCGGCGGATGTGGCGCTGCGGTTGCTGCGGTGGGTGCTCGCGGTGGCGGGCGCGGTCGTGGCGCTGTGGTTGGGATCGGTGCTGTTGGCTACGCCGGCTTCGGCAGCGGTGGTGGTTCCGATGGCTGCGACGTCGAACCTGCTGAAGGGAGGTAAGGACAGCGGGGACAGCGGCTCGGGTGATGGTGGTGGTGATTCGGATTCCGGCGACAACGGCGGCGGCGACAATGGCGGCGACGACAACGGCGGCGGGAACGACGACGGCGGGAACAACAAGTCCGACGGCGGCGACAAGAACGACGGCGGCGACAAGAACGACGGCGACAACGACGGCGGCTCGAAGTCGAATGATGACGACGGGGAGCAGAAGCAGCAGCTGTCGAAGTCGGATGACGACGGCGAGAAGAAGCAGCAGCAGTCGAAGTCGGACGATGACGGCGAGCAGAAGCAGCAGCAGTCGAAGTCGGACGATGACGGCGAGAAGAAGCAGCAGCAGTCGAAGTCGGACGATGACGGCGACAAGAAGCAGCAGCAGTCGAAGTCGGATGACGACGGCGACAAGAAGCAGCAGCGCGGCGAAGACTCGGACGAGAACTCCGGCAAGGGCGCGGAGAAGGCCGACCGGAAGTCAGAGCAGAAGTCCGAGCGGAAGCACGAGCAGGACGGCTCGGATTCCGACGGTGCCGAGGGCTCGGTGAAGCGGGTCACGGCTGCGGATGTGGAGCAGCTGCGCGATCGGTTCGCGACGGATCCCGAAGGTGTGAAGGAAGAGATCGAGCGTCAGTTCCGCGGCACCGATGGTGACCGCGACGACGATGGCGATGATGCGGACGGCAAGCGTGCGACGAGCGGCAAGGACCGCTCCGGCGCCGCAGCCGACGATGCGAAGAACGATGGCCACGAGAAGGCCGATGACGAGGACGGCGACCGGGTTTCCGAGCTCGGGAAGAAGATCGAGGAGAAGGTCCGGAACAAGGTCGAGGACGTGCTGCGTGGTGCGGCCTCGCGCGCTGGTCTCGACTCCTCGGATTCGACCGATTCCGCCGCGTCTGATGCCCGGCACGGAGATGGCGACCACGCCGAGAAGGCCGCTGATGGTGACTCGCGCGATGGTGACTCGCGGCGCGCTGAGGCTGCGATGGCGTACGCGAAGAAGTCGGTCCAGGAATGGGGCGAGTTCGGCGAGCAGGTGTGGGACAAGGTCGACGCGGTGCGTTCGGCGGCGCGTGATGGCGGGGATGTCAAGGGCGCGGTGAAGGACCTGGTCGACACCGCGTCGGACGTGCCTGGTGATGGCCGGCACGCGGAGAAGGTCGGCAAGGCGGCGGCGGAGTTCGCTGCGGACTACGCGATGCGCGCGGTCGATGAGGCGGGCAACGACGCGGGTAAGGACTCGGCGAAGAACGCGAGTGCGGTCGTTGACGGGCAGCGCTTGTCGGCGGAGTGCGCGGGCTCGGCTGTGGACTGTGCGGGCGTGGGGAACGCGCAGTCGGCGCAGTTGTTGAGGTCGGGTCGGGGGCCGCCGTCGCGGCACGGGGATGACTACGGTCGGTCATCGCGCCACGGTGGCGACAGCTATGGCGACGACTACGGCGACGACGGTGATGATGATCAGCCGAACGGGACTGATGACTACCTGAACGACCGGATCGCGGCGGATCAGGGTGCGAAGGATCTGGCGGCGGCGAAGAAGGATGCCGACGCGGGGAAGATGACGGCGGCGGATTACGCGGCGGAGGAGAAGGCGCAGTCGCAGCGTGCGGACAAGGCCGCGGCGGCGCGTCAGCAGATCGATGATGACGATGCGCAGCTCGTCGATGATGTGGTGGATGGCCACGCGGAGCTGTCGAGTACTCAGGCCAAGTTGGACGCTGAGGCGAAGAAGGTCTCTACCGGCGCGGTGAGTGCCGATGCGCACGAGAAGAACGTGGCTGCCTATGACGAGCGCCGCGACGAGGTGTACGAGCAGACCGATCAGTTGCGGCAGGCGACGGGTCGTGGGTCGCCGGACACGGTCTCGGATGCTGGTGATGGTGCGGCGGCGGGTTGTGGGGCGAGCGGTGCGTTCGTGGAGTGCCGTGCGGTGTCCGCGGATGATCGTGGGCAGGGCCGCTCCGGCGACGACGGCGATCAGGGTGATCGGGGTCAAGGGGACAGGTGTGTCGCCTTGGCGGGGGTGTCGTCGGGGTGTGGTGCGTCGGCGGGGTCGGGCGACAGCACGGCGAGTGCGTCGTGTGATCTGAGCGCCGGGTCGTGCAGCTCGTCGAGCCGCAAGGGTGAGGGCGACGACGCGGTCGTGGCGAACGCCCGGTTCGAGTTGGGCAAGGGCGACGGCGGCGCGAGCACTCGGGCCACGAGCGATGGCGCGACGATGGCGTGCCGCTCCAGCGGTGGCGGTTGCAGTGGTGACACCACCGGCCCGCCGAACGGTCGAGAAGGCGCGGCTGCGGTCGCGGGGGAGAAGTCTGCCCAGAGTGCGTCGTGCACCGGTACCTGCGGTGTGGATGGTCTGGCGGACCGGTTGGGCGCGGAGGGCAACTGCTGGTCGCAGGCCGGCACGTGTGACGCGACCAGCACCGGCCGCGGCAGCGACAAGACCGGCGACAAGACCGATGCCACTGCGGTGAACGCGGTCGCCGGTTCGACCGAGCAGCGCGCCGGTGAAGCAAAGGCCTCGGCCAAGTGCGGCGCGACCGTGGGTGGTTGTGACATCTCGACCCGGGTGCGGGTGGACGAGCAGGCTTCCGCCGACGCGTCCTCCCGGTGCAACTCCGGCGCGACCGGCTGCACCGGTACCGCGGCGACCACCGCCAACGGTGCACACACCGAGACCCCCGCCACCGTGGCGGCTGCCGCTACTGCGGTGAAGCTGCGGACTCGGGCGACCGATGCTGCTGCCGATTGCGCGATGACCGCCGGCGGCTGCTCGGCCCACGCCGGTGCCGACGCCGACAGCGGTGACGAGGGCGCGGCGCAGGCGACCGTGCAGATCGACGGTTCGGGCCGCGGCGCGACCGCGACCTCCTCGACCGCGGATGGTGTGGCGACGACGCGGGACGGGTCGGGCAAGGCCGACTGCACCGTGGCTGCCGGCTCCTGCGGCGCGAGCTCGGACACCCGGGCGGACAACCCCACCAACACCCAGGCCGCCCGCTACACGTGGGACGCCACCACCGGCACGGTCGGGGTCACCCCGGGCGCCACGGTCGATGGTGAGGGCGTCGCGACCTCCGCGGTGAACGCGTGGGTCAACTGCGACGCCGCCACCTGCACCGGCACCACGAACACCGCGACCACCGGCAAGATCGCCGCACCCGGCGTCGCACCGGCTGCTGCTGCTACCGCTCCGGCGGCTGCCGTGACCGCGGTGCGCGAGACGAAGGCCTCGGCCACCTGCTCGACCACGGGCGGGTCGTGCGGGAGCCAGTCGCAGTCGCAGGTCGGCGACACCGCCGCCACCCCGGTCAACCGCAACGCGCTCGCCACCACCGCGGCGCGGACGCTGACCGCGTCCAGCAGCGCCGGCGCGAACGCTGACTGCCAGGTCCTGGGTTGTGTCGGCAAGGGCGCCTCCACCACCAGCGGTGGTGCGACCGGTGATGTGACCGGGGTCCGTGACAGCCAGGCCACCACCGAGTGCACCACCCACGGGGTGGGCGGTGGCTGCTCCACCGACACCACGACCACGATCGAGAACCGCACCGCGGCCACCGCGACCGACCCGACCACCGGGGCGAGCAACGTGTCGGGTCCGGTGTCGGTGTCGGAGGCCACCGCGAACGTGGCGTGCGCCGGCGCCACGACCGAGTGCGGTGGCACCACCACCGCGGCGACCAGCGCCCGCGACACCGCGGTCACCCCGGACGCGCGGGGCACCTCGACCACCAGCGAGTGCAAGGTGGCCGGCGGTGGCTGCACCGGCACCTCGAGCTCGGCGGCCTCGACCGCCCCCGATTACGTGATGGTCGACCCGACCACCGGTAAGGCCCTGGCCGGGCAGGCGCTGGCCGGGCCGTCCTCGGTCGCGCGTTCGGATGCGGCGCTGAACTGCCAGAGCACCTGCACCGGCTCGGTCACGACCACGACCACCGCCTACGACGAGACCACCGCGGCGCCGCGGACCTCCACCGGCACCGCCAGCTGTGCCGGTGGGACGGGTGGCTGCCAGGTGCAGTCGACCTCGACCGCAGCGACCGGCCCGGGTGCCGCGCTCGCGCTGGCCGGCGAGGGTCAGGCCACCAACGCGGCCCGGCTGGTCGCGGGTCCGTCCGCGGCCTCGGTCGCGGGGGCGTTGCTGATCTGCCAGGGCGCCACGACCTGCACCGGCACGGCCTCCTCGGCGGCGACCGCGACCGACCCCAATGTGTCGCCGAACCCGCGCGGTTCGTCGAGCGAGAGCGTGTGCGAGGGCGTCACCGGCGGGCTGTGCCAGGGCGTGACGAACTCGGGTGCCTCGACCGGGCCGGACGCGAACCGGATCGCCCCGATCATGGCGGCCGCCCCGACGCAGAACGCCACGACCACCACCGAGACCACCGGCGACCAGCCGACCGAGCAGCAGCCCCAGCCCGGGCAGCAGCCGGCCACCCCGCCGGCACCGACCGCCCCGGGCTCCAGCGCGAACACCGGCGGCCCGACCGTCGCGGGTGCCTCGTCGTGGACCATGGCCGATGCCACCCTCGACTGCGCCGGCGCTGCCACCGGATGCGCGGGCACCGCCCGCTCGTCGGCGGCCGGCTCGGACGGTCCGCAGAACCTCGGCGGCGCCAACGGTGCCCGCGGTCCCCCGGAGGGACGCTCGACCACCTCCGGTACGTGCGTGACCACCCAGTCCGGGTGCCAGGTCCAGACCAGCTCCACCGCCGGCAGCGGCCAGGTCGTCGCCGACATCATCGCCGAGCAGAACACCGACACCGCGAAGCAGCTCGCCCAGCAGGCCACGACGGCCCGCGCGGACGCCGAGCAGGCCGAGCAGGTCGCCGCCCGCAAGGGCGCGACCGCCGCAGACATCAAGAAGGCCAAGGACGCCGCCACCGCAGCGACCGCCGCCGAGAAGGCCGCCAAGGACGCCGCGGCACAGGCTGCCAAGCCCGTGACCGACGCCCCGGCCACCTACAGCAACTCCCGCGGATCCGGCGCCTGCGCCGGCGCCGGGTGCGTCGTCGCGATGAAGGGCGACGCGACCTACGTCGCCGGCGATGTGGCTGTGAGTCGTTCCCACGCCGAGAGCGCGTGCGGTGGCGCCGCGTGCCAGGTCGGCGCCGACGTCACAGCGGTCACCACGACCGACAGCGGAGCTCCCGATCCCGCCAGCCCCGACCAGGCGCACCCGCGGATGCTGCCCGGGATGTCGGGCTCGACCCAGGCGTCGGCCGCGCTGAACTGCCCGAAGGGCTGCACCGGAACCGCGTCGGTCGACACGGTGTCGGCCGTCAGCCCCGACGGCGGGGCGACCGCTGTTGCGGATCGCGCTCGCGCCGTCGCCGCGGAGCCGGGCGGAACCAAGACCGGTGCGGCGCCCGCCGGCAACGGTGCGGGTACCGATCCCACCGGCGTCTCGGTCGCGCGCGGAAGCACTGCCTGCACCGGTACCGCGGACTGCCAGGCCGCGCTATCGACGTCCGGGGCGGTGGCGTCGTCGCCGAACGACGACTCCCGCTTCGGGACGACCGCGGCGTCGGTCGAGGGCAGCTGCAGCAACGGCGCCGCCGCGTGCCCGGTGACCACGCGGAGCGTCACCGTCGCCACGGACGACCCGGCGACGATCGAGCAGGATCTGCGCACCGGCACCGCCCCGGCGGCGGACCGGACGACGCACCTGGTCGCCACCGCCGAGTGCGCCGGCGCGACCGCGTGCGGCGCCAGCACGGGCGGGTTCATCGCCGACCACATCGGCCAGGTCCAGGCGGGCTGCTCCGGTACCGGTTGCCGCGGCCACGTCGAGGGCACCGGCCGGTTCGCCGACCAGACCGGCAACAGCGTCGCGAACACGAAGGCCGACTGCGTCGGCGGTGCCGCTGGGGCATGCGTGCTCACCGGCAAGGTCGGAGCGGCGCCGACGGCCGCACAGGCCGCGGCGTCCGCGACCTGCAGCGCCGGGTCCACCTGCTCGCTGGCGGCCGACGTCGTCGCCTCGGCGGTGGACGGCGGGAACACCGCGGAAGGCAAGGCGGCGTGCGGGACGGCCGAGAGCGGCAACTGCGAGATCGTCGGCATGGCGGCCGCGGCGGAAGGGACGGCGGTCGCGGGGGCGTCCTGCACAGGAAGCGCGAACGCCGGCTGCTCCTACAGCTACCGGGCGCACAGCGAGGCGAGCGCGCCCGGCGCACGCGCCACCGCCACCGGGCACGGCGAGGGCACCGTGGGCGGCGGCCAGGTCGTGACGACGGCTGCGGCGGCCGGCGGCAACGGTGGGGCCCAGGCATCGGCGTCCTGCATGGGCACCGAGGGCACGTCCTGCAGCTACCACTACGAGGCCACCGCGAGCGACTCCGCCGCTGCGGGTGGCGCCAGGGCCAGCGCTTACGCGCACGGGTCGGGCAGCGGTGGCATGGGCGGCGGTGGCGTCGCCGTCTCCGCATCGGCGAACGCGGGCGGCGGCTCGGCGTCGGCGTCGGCGTCCTGCATGGGCACCCCCGGCACCAACTGCACCCACAGCTACTCGGCGTCGGCGAGCGCCGCGGCGAAGGATCCGGCGACGGGCTCGCACGCCGAAGCGTCGGCGCACGGGTCCGGCGGCGGAGGCATGGGCGGTGGCGGCGTGGCCGTGATGGCCTACGCCTACGCGAAGGGCAACTCGGCCGGTGCGGGCGCCTCCTGCGTGGGTGCCGCGAACTGCTCCGCCAGCTACTACGCGTTCGCCCAGCAGTACGCCAGCCAGAGCGACGCGTACGGCCGCGACGACGCCTACCACTGGATGAGCTGTGGCGGCGGTGGCAACGGCGGTTGCGGTGTCACGGCCATCGCCATCCCCGGTGACGCCGTCGACGGCGGCTACGGCATCTGCACGGGCAACTGCGAGAACGCGAAGGAGGGTGGCTACAGCAAGCACACGACCTTCACCTTCACCGCGGGCTCCGGCAAGGACCCGACGCTCGCGGTGAAGGAGCTCGGCCCGGGCGAGTACGGCATCGGCTGGAAGCCGGACGGCAAGGGCGGCTACCTGATCACGGTGAAGGACCCGGGCAAGGCCGCGGTCGACCTCACCTGCCCGGCGCCGTGCAAGGTCGGTTCGGCGGGTTCGGACGTCCGCGGTGACAAGGGCCAGCGCGTGGTGGTCACGGACGAGGGCGTGCACGCCACCAACCCGTCCACCGCGGGCAAGCCGGACGACGCGTGCGACATGTCGGACGGCTGCGGCCTGGCGCGCGACGCCGAGGGCAACGGCAAGTACTGGGTGCGTGGCTCGGGCACCGTGACCGACGGGGTCAGCAACTCGACCGTGCACTACACAGGCGGTGTCCCGGACGCGCCGAAGGCGCCGCAGCCGGTGGAGAACTCCGGTCACTTCGCGAACCCGGCCGGCTCCCCGTTCACGACGACGTGCCACGGTGGCTGCTCCGGTGAGCTGCGCAACGTCGACATCGGGCACGGGGTCTGGACCGACAAGATCATCAAGATCGTCGACAGCCCGGGCATCCTGGTCGCGCGCGATGGTCGCGGCGGAGCGGGAACGCTCGACTTCGCCGGCACCGGAAAGATCATCACCCACGAGAACGTCGTCATCGACTCCACGGACCCGGCCACGCCCGACTACAAGTACGCGGGCCTGCCGGGATACGCG
Organism: uncultured Actinomycetota bacterium; assembly: GCA_963727745.1. GTDB lineage: Bacteria > Actinomycetota > Actinomycetes > Mycobacteriales > Pseudonocardiaceae > Pseudonocardia. The sequence goes on along the minus strand of CAVSHL010000004.1, from coordinate 205,904 downwards.
CAGGATCTGCTCAGCCCCACCACGACGACTCCCGGGATGCCGCTGTCGTGGACGCGGGTCCGCACGCCGGACGCGAACGGCACCCCGGGCCGGGTCGTGTTCGAGGGTCAGCAGACCGGAAGCGTCACCTACCCCAGCGGGTACGTGGCGAAGGTCGAGGAGGGCGGCCTCCCCGGGCTGGAGAAGCTGCTGGGGGTGGACCAGCTCGACGGCCCGTCCATCGACGCCCAGCTCCCCGTCGCCGGTGACGTGCACGGCAACATCAAGTGCAAGGGCCTGTGCACCCTCATCCGGCCCGACGGCATGGTCCAGAACGACCCGTGCCCCAGCTACTGCACCATCGACGAGGACATGATCAAGCTCGGCGAGAAGGGCGCGTTCACCGGCGTCACCTTCGAGCACGGGAACACGAAGAGCACCTGGAAGGACCCGTACGGCAACGCCGGCAACTGCAACCCGAACGGCGGCAGCTGCAAGATCGGCATGCGCATGGGCGAGGGTGGCGGGGCCGTCTGCCTCGGCAACGACTGCCACCTGGCGAACGTCGACGGGCAGAAGGTCGACGGCCAGGGCGTGCTGCTGTTCCCCGAGATGAAGGACGGCAAGAAGACCAACGTCGGCGCCGCCTGCCTGTTCAACACGGACTGCTCGACGAACGGCACGGTCGACCTGGGCCTGGCCGGCGTGCCGGAGCCGTCCTGGATGGCCCGCCTGGACTCGCGCTTCACCCGGCCCGCCCAGGACACCGAGCTCGACCGCGCCATCGCCGAGGCACAGGGCAAGGAGTTCAAGGTCGGCATGCCGCTGGCACCGCTCGACGTCAGCGGCGAGCAGTGGCTGGCGAAGAACCACCCCGAGCTGTCGAAGCAGTACCAGCAGGACCTGCCGGACCTGTCGCTCCGCCAGGTCACCGACGCGGCCGTGACCGTCACGAAGGCCAAGCTGGTCATCTACGAGGCCGCCGACGAGATGGACCGGCAGATCCCCGGCTTCAAGGAGGCGCTGCGGCAGCAGACGCTCGCCAACCTGGACGGTCTGACCCCGGAGGAGGTGACGGCGCTCAAGCCGTACCTCGACAAGATCGAGAAGGCCAAGGCGACGGACGCCTCGATCGCCGATGCCATCGACCTCGTGGAGGCCATCGACGGCCTCGCCTACGCGCGGTGGGTCGCCGACGGCTCGGTCGTGCACGTCAACGCGAAGCAGGCGGAGCTCGGCGGCAAGCCGGGACTGCCCGGCCCGTTCGTCGGCACGAACGGCACGCTGTCGGAACAGCAGAAGCGCCTCTACGAACAGGGCTACGCCGAGTTCGGGCTGGACGCCGAGGGCAAGCCGCTGGTCACCCCGGATGAGGCGCAGATCGCCAAGGGCTCCGCGGCGAACGTCGTGCGCATGAACCTGGGTGCTCGGCGCGACGAGTACGCGCGCGACCTCGCGGCGCTCGACCAGCGCATCGACGCGTTCAACATCGACAAGCACCGCACGCCCGCGCAGCGGGCCGCGCTGGAGGCCGAGCAGAACCGGCTCAAGGGCGAGTACACGGCCCTGACCGAGACCATCCCGGCCGGGCTCAAGAAGCTCGTCTCCGGCCTGCCCGTCCCGGCCAACGACGTGGCGAAGCGCAACCGCCTGCGCGGCTACGACATCGGGTTCGTCGGCGAGGACAACAACCCGCGCCTGACCCAGCTGCTCAAGGACTGGAACGGGCTGCAGCTCGACGCCGAGAAGCTCGGCGCCGACATGAAGGCGTCCGGCGACCCGCTGCAGAAGAAGCTGGCCGGCACCTACACCGACTTCGCCGTCGTCGCCGGTCACATGTACGACGTGCATGCCCGCAGCACGGCGTTCCGCACACCGAACATGCTGCTCGGGGACATGTCGTTGCCCTCGACCGGGCGGGTCGACGTGTTCAACGCCGTGCGCTCGGCCTACAACCTGCCCTCGTTCAAGGACGAGGACGTTGCGCGGGCCCTGTTCGAGCAGGGCGGCCCGGCCAAGCTGGTCAAGGGCGCCAAGGCGGACGTGCTCGCGGACTTCGCCAGCCAGGGCTCCGCGCAGGAGCTCATGCAGCGCTTCCACCTGCCGACGGCGCTGGGCAACCAGAAGGGCGACAAGGTCCTCGGCCCGGACGGCAAGCCGCTCGAGATCGACGGCAAGGTGCGCGACGGCGCGAAGGGCTTCGCGAAGGACGGCGCGCTGTGGGAGGTGTTCAACACCGCCTACACCCACGACGGCGAGGCCGGCGTCCTCACGATCTTCCGGATCACGAACCCGGACGGTTCGGTCCGGTTCGTCGACCAGAACGGGCACTACTACGGCTCGCGCGACGGGTTCCGCGAGAACAACGAGCTCCTGCAGGAGGAGGACCGGTTCGCGAGCCCGAAGGACTGGAAGTTCCTCGCCTCGACGAAGACCGAGAACGGGGTGCGCGTCCCGCTCACACTCGACGAGAAGATGGCCGGGATGAAGGACGTGGAGTCCTTCGAGACCGAGGGCCGCTACGTCTCCGGGTGGGACAAGTCCAAGGGTTGGGTGTTCCTGGGCGCCGGTGTCATCGCCAGCGCAGCGGTGATCATCGGCTCGGGCGGGACCGCGACCCCGCTGGTCGCGGCCGGATGGGCGCTGGCCGGCACGACCGCCGTGGTCGGGGTGGTCGACACGTACATCGACCTGAAGAACCGGTCCAACCACGGGCAGAGCACCAACCCGTTCACCGATGCGAACGCGCGCGCCATCTGGCTGAACGGCGTGGCGGCGGTGCTTGCCCTGCCGGCCGGCGGGGTGGGAGCACTGGCGCTGGGGGCGGGTGTCAAGGCCGGCCTGAAGACAGCGGCGCAGACGACCGCGCGGGCCGGCGCGCAGGCCGCTACCGGGCTCACCGCGCGGGCCGCTGCGACCCAGGCCACGGCGCAGGTGCTCGGCCGGGCGGCGGCCATGCCGGCGTTCCGGTTCGTCAACGGTGTCGGCCTGGTCGCTGCCGGTGGCGCGCTTGCCCAGGGCACGGTGCTCTACGTCGAGAACTGGGACTCGATGTCGGTCGGTCAGCGCTGGAACCAGGGCGCCCTGCTCGTCGGCAACGCGCTGCTGCCCGCGGCGACGTGGGGCGGCGTCAAGGTGATGCAGAACCGGCTGGGCGGCAACGCCCGCGTCATGTCGTTCACCGACATCGCCAACCAGACCGGGATGACCGACGCCCAGATCCGGGCCATGGCGCAGACCGAGCGCGGCTTCGAGGTCGTCGACGTCGACGGGGTGCCGCACCTGCGCCAGATGAACGGCGAGAAGCCGGTGACCGTCGACGGCGTCCGCAAGCAGCAGGGCCCCACACCTGGCGAGTCGCAGCCGGGTGCCGGCCCCGAGCCGGCGACCGCTCCGCGCCAGCAGATCGCGGGCTCGCCGCGCGGGATGCCGGTCCAGGACTTCGCCGACTTCCTCGGTGTCACCACCGAGGACGTCCTGGCGAAGGCGCAGGCGGACCCGACCGTCGAGATCGTCGACATCGACGGCGTGCCGCACGTGCGCGAGGTCGGGGTGACCGACCCGGCGGCGCCGACCCAGGCGCAGCAGGCCGGCACCCCCGGCGCTGCGTCGGACGTCCGGCCGGGCACCGACATCGTCGTCGCCTCCCCGCGCCCCGCTGCCGGGCAGACGGGCGAGGTCGTCGGCGGCCAGCCCGGCGGTGTCGTCGGGCAGGCGGGCGAGGTCACCGCCGGGACACCCGCCGTCGTCGAGGGGCAGCGGCCGACCGCAGTCGAGTCGGTCGACGCCATCGCGGCGCGCACCGGCTTCACGCAGCAGCAGGTGATCGACACGGTCCGGGCCGACCCGAACAACGACCTCGTCGACATCGACGGCCGGCTGCACGTGCAGCCGATCCGCAACGGCGAGCCGCCCATGACCATGCACGACGTCGAGGGCGAGTTCCAGCCGAACGTGCTCTCCGCCGAGGACCTCGCGTCGTCGGGCCTGGGCGAGATCCTCGACGGGCTCGTCGAGTCGCCGGACCCGCGGCCGATGCGCGTCGGCAAGGACGCCGTGCTCCCGCTCGGCGACGGTCGGATCACCGGCGCCGACGTGGGCGAGTTCATCGGTGCGCTGGCCGGACACGGGACGCGCCCGAAGTCCAGGATCGCGCTCGACGGCCGCAGCTCCTACGGGCTCACGCTGGACGAGGCGGCCGCGGCCGTGCAGCGGGCGGCGGAGCAGTTCCCGCACCTCGAGTCCGTGGCGGTGTTCACCGAGGACGGGGCCGTGGTGTGGACCCGCGCGGCCGGGATGCGCATCGAGAACCTCGGCGGCCGCGGCCAGGCGCCGCTGAACGCCGCCGAGCAGGCCGGTGTGGATGCGGCCATCACGGAGCACGGCAAGAAGTTCCTCGATCGGCCGAGCGAGAGGGCGCGGTTCCTCACCGATCCGCGGGGCTACCTGGAGGGTCCGGGCCAGACCTGGGCCAGCTCCGCGGTCGGCGACGCCGTCGAGGCACTCGGTGTGGAGCGGTTGAGAGCGCAGCTGAAGCCGGGCGAGAAGATCGTGCGCAACGTGCAGATGTGGCGCTGGGCGAAGCAGCCCAACGGGCAGCGCACGCCCACGAAGCACAACGAGATCGACTACCTGATCGTCGACGAGAACGGGCGCCCCGTCCGCGAGATCTCGGCGAAGGCGTCGATCAAGTCGCTGGTGAACGGCGTCGACGAGGCGAAGCTCAAGGAGTTCTTCACCGACACCCCGGAGGGGCTGACCGAGCAGCGCGCGCACCTCGCGAACGTGCAGAAGAAGGCCAAGCCGTTCGACCCCGAGCACCCGGACCGCATGGTCGACGTGTTCGACCCCTGGCAGCTCAACGCCTTCGACGGCTTCACCGTCACCGTCGACGGCAACCCCGAGCACATGTCGATCGCCGACTTCCGCAACGAGTACGTCAACGGCGTGGATCCCGCGACGATCAAGCCCGAGCCCTTGATGCCCGCCGATCCGGCCAACTTCGGGATCATGGTGCGGTTCAACCGCAGCCAGGTCCTCGACGCGCTCGTCGATGCCGGGCTGCGCTACCTGGGCAGCGACCCGGTGACGTGGTCGATGGGCGGTGAGACCTCGCGGCCGATGCACCAGGTGCTCGATCGGCTGGGTGCGCTGCGCGGACGCCCGGGGCCTGCCTCCGCGATGGAGCTGCTGCGCGAGATGGAGGTCGCGGGCGGGCACCGGCTCGTTCCGGGGCCTGACGGCACAGTGCGGGTCGAGCAGATCGGCGACGGCACCCAGCGCCCGGTGCGCACCGCAGGCGACGGCGTCATCGGCAGCGTGCTGGACGGGCTGCCGGGCATGGTGGCCGACGACCTGCTGGCGCGGGTGTCGCAGGAGCGTGGCCGACCCGTCACGATGGACGAGCTCGCCGTCGAGATCGCGATGCACCCCGACTACCAGCTGACCTGGGTCGGCAGCGCCGATCGGCCGGTCGTGATCCGGCGGAACCAGGGCGATCCCGGCCACCGGATGCAGCTGGACATGCCGGCCGAGCAGAGCCGCACGGCGGTGACCCGGTCGATGCCGGACGCACTGGACGCGGCCGGCATCGCGAACACGGTCACGACCGCCGCCGGGCTCTCGCGCGACGTCGTCGTCGACGCCCGCGGCTCGGGCCCGATCGGGATCGCCGACGTCACGCGCGGCGTGCAGGCCGCGGCCTCGACCGGAGCGCTCGACTCGATCGCCGTGTGGACCCCGCAGGGCGTCGTCCGCTGGACCCCGTCGAGCGGGATCACCTTCGCCGCCACCGGACCGCACGCGCCCGGTGCGGCACCGGACGGGTTCGTCTTCGTCCAGGACCCGGTCACCGGGACCTGGACGCTGAAGCCCCTCGACGGGCCGGACGGCCCCGAGGGCGGCGCTGTCGCCGGACCGAGCGACGACCCGACGCCACCGCTCGACCCGAGCGGCGCGGCGGGACGTGCGGTTCCGAACCCGGCGGACGACCCGGCCGACGGCACACCCGTCCAGCCCGCAGTGCCGGCGACAGTGCCGGCGACGGTTCCGGCGGGATCCGGCGGGACGGTCGGTCTGGGCGGCCCGACGGGCATCGGCGGTAGCCACGGCAGCGTTGACGGCGGGGTCGTCGCCGCGGCACCGGCAGGCCACACCAGCACGGCCGCCGGTGGCACCACTCGTGCCGCCGCGGTGCCGGCCCGGCTGCCCGGCGACAACAGCGGCCGCTCGCCACCGGCCGGCGACCCGAACAGCACCGACCCGACCGACAGCACGGACGTGCTCGACGGAACTGACCCGACGCTCGACGACCCGACGGCGAGGAGCACCGACCAGCAGGAGAGCCCCACCACCACGGCGACACCTGACGCCGACCCCACAGACCCCGCGGACGGGACGTCCGCGGATCCCCAGTACACGCTGTTCGACCTGGCCGACCTCATCGCGGCGGCCGAGGCTCAGCGCCAGCAGGACCGGCAGCTGGCCCAGGACGCCCTCGACCGGGCGGCCCGGATCAGCGCGAAGCTGGCCGACGCGCTGACCGAGGCACCGCCGGTGGAGCTGGCACCGGGTCCGAGCAGGCAGACCTGGCTCGACACCGACATCGCGTACGGCGACCGCGCGGCCGCCGTGCAGCACACGGTGGCGGACCCGGCGAGCGCGACGTCGGAGGGCGTCACCGGTGAGAAGGTGCTGGCGGAGGTCGTCCGCGCGCTGAAGGAGCAGCGCGGCATCACCGTTCGCCCCGGGCAGATCACTGCCGCGCTGGCCCTGCTCGACGGCGCGATCGTCGAGCAGCTGACGGGCCAGGGCAAGACCTACAGCGTGGTCATCGCGGCCGCTGCGTTCGCGAAGGCCAGCGGCGAGCAGGTCGTGGTGCTCACCCTCAACGACCAGCTCGGGCACGACATCGTGGTCAGCGCGGGGCAGGTGTTCGACGCGCTCGGACTGAGCAGCGCGCACTCGACCACGCACCTGACACCCGAGTCGAAGGCCACGGCGGCGACGGCCGACGTCATCATCTCGACCTACGAGGAGTTCGCGTTCGATCTCCTGCGGGCGCAGCTGGGCCAGACCGAGCTCGTCCCGGCAAAGCTCGGCCTCGTCATCGGGGACGAGATCGACGCCGTCATCCTCGACGGGATCAACAACCATGCCCGGATCGCGGCAGCGGTGAAGAACGCCCGCGCTCCGCTCGCCGATCTTGAGACGGGCGACGCGATCGCCGCGTGGCTCAACGAGACGACCCTCGACCGGCCGGGGCACTTCCGCCGCAGCGGCGAGCTCGCCGTTGAGCTGACCGCGGCCGGGATCGCGCGCATCGCCGAGATCGTCGGCGTCCGCCGCGACAAGGTGTCGGGTGCGCTGCAGGCGCGGGTGCGCAACGCGCTGGTCGCCCGGCACCTCGCCGAGGAGCGCCGGCATTTCCTGAAGGAACCCGACCCGGCCAGGCCGGGGCGGCGCGTGCTGGTGCTGGTCGACCGTCCGGGTGGGCAGGCCCAGCTCGGCCGCCGTCTCGACGGAGGCCTGCACGAGGCGCTGGAGTACCACTTCCTCGGTCCGGACGATGTGCAGGTGCCGTCGATCACCGTCGCCGGCATGCCGACGACCGAGACCCTCACCAGTGCACCGCGGTGGGCCGGCATCACGGGCACGGTCGGCGGCGAGGAGGGCAGCCGCCAGATCGGCGAGCTCTACGAGAAGCCGGTCGTCGAGGTCCGGCCCGACCGGATCGGTCGCCGCACCGACCACGTCCACGTCTACGAGACCGGCGCTGCCGGCCGCGCGCAGATGATCAGCGACATGCTCGCGGCGCACCGCGCCGGCGTTCCGGTCCTGGGGATGGCGGACTCGATCCCCGAGATCCGCGCGCTCGCTGCCGAACTGGCGGGCGACGTGCCGCACCTGCAGCTCGCCACGGCCGAGCGCGACGTGCGCTACCGCCTCGCCGAGACCGCCGCGCTGGGCGGCCTGCTCGGCTCCGTCACCCTGGCCACGAACCTGTTCGGCCGGGGCGTCGACATCCTCCCCGGCGGGGATCTCACCTACCTCGCCGAAACCCTCGGCGTGCCGGAGGAGCAGCTCGCCGCCACCGTCGCCAGGTACCGCGACGACGTGAACGCGCTCGGCGGGCTGCGGGTGTTCCGCCTCGGGCAGCCGCGGACCGCCCGCGAGTACGACCAGCTCGGCGGCCGCACGGCCCGCAACGGCGCGCCGGGCGAGACCCACCTGTACGTCGGCCTCGACCAGGACGCACCGGTGGTCGGCGTCGACCGCGGGACCGCACCGCCGGTGCTCGCGACGCGCGAGCTCACCGGTGTCGATGCCGAGCTCGCCCTGCAGGTGATCTCCGGGCAGGAGACGACGCCGGCGGCCGGCACGGAGAGCCGGGACCGGGCACTGCGCCGCCTGCGGAAGACGGTTGCCCCCGTCGCGAACGAGCTCGGTCTGGACCTGGCCGCCCTGGACGTGCTGCGCAAGCGCGGCGCGGTGCCCGGCATCGACCCGGCCCAGCTCGAGAGCCTGTGGGACGACGCGCTCCTGCCCGTGGAGAGGGAGCTCACCGGCGCGACCACGGCCGCGGCGCAGCGGCTCGCCGATGCCATCCCGGCGCTGCCGCGGATCGAGCGCCGGTTGACTCTCGCCGACCTCCGCGCGGCCGCGCCGGAGCAGACCGTCGCGCAGCCGACGGCCACCGAGTGGGCCGACGTCGTCACTGCGGCGGCCGACCGGCCCGGGTTCGCCGGCGCGCCCTACCGGACGATCGCGCAGCAGCTCCCCGGCCAGGGCCCGGTCACCCTGCACGCGACTGCCGGTCCGGGCGGCGTCCCGGCGATGCTCACCTCGATCGCCCGGGTCGCCGCGGAACGGGGCGCGGCCGTGACGGTCGTGCTGACCGATGCGTCGGGGCACACCGCGCCCGTGCGCGTTGGACCCGACGGCGTCGTCACCGGTGCATCGGCGTTCGGGACGGGCGCCCGGCTGCCGGCCGGGTTCGAGCAGCAGGCCGTCGATCTCCGCGAGTTCCTCGATCCGGCCGAGGAGCATTTGCCGGACGTGGACGGGCCGCGGGCCGCGAACGAGTACGGCGCAGTGGACCTGCGTCAGGCCGGCGGCATGCCATCGGGTGCGGCTCGGGCTGCAGGGCCGCGGATCGTCGACCAGCGGGGCGCGGTGGAGCTGCGCCCGACCGGTCGGTCCGCGGCGCGCAGCGCAGTGGCCGGTGGCACCGGTACCGGCGGGTCCGGCGGCCCGCTCGGGGTCGACGGGCTGTCCCCGAGCGAGGCGGCGCTCGTCGCCGGAGCGATGGGCCGCATCGGCAGTCGCCTGGCTGCCGGCCGGCCGGTCGGTGCCGCCCAGGCCCGCGGCCCGCCCACGGGCCAGCACCTCGTCAGCGCGGCCGAGCTCGTGACCGAGCTCGTCGCCGACGGGATGCGTCCCGTCGCCGCGGCGGAGCTGGCCCTGCGGGCCGTCTCCGCGGGCTCGGCGACGGCGGTGACCGGCCCGTGGCACGGGCCGATGCAGACGGCGACCGGCGGCCTCGTCGTTCCGTCGCGCCACACGGCGACCGGACGAGGCCGTACGGATGGTGCGACCGGCACCGAGGAGGAGGGCACACCCGACCCCACTCCGACCCAGGACGGCGAGGACGGGTCCCGGACGACGGCCGGCGATGCCGACGACACGACCACGACGGCGGGCGACGGGAACACCCGACCCGGCTCCGGTGGCCGGACGGCCGGCGTGCCGGGGCCGGTCGCGAAGGGCATCGTCACCGCCGTGCTGCTGGTCGCGGTGGCGGCGGCGGGCTGGCTCGGGATGTCCTCCTCGCCGGCCCAGGCCGACACCGGCGACGGGAGGGCGTCGATCTCGATCTCGGCGCCGGCCTCGACGACCGGGAGCGCGACCACCCCGTCGTCGACGGACGAGGTCGTCGTGCAGGTCGGCGACACGCTGACCGGGATCGCGAAGGGGCTGGGCATGTCGGCCCGCGAGCTGGCGGAGCTCCAGGGCGACCGGTTCCGGGTGAACGGCCGGATCGACGTCGCGGCGATGGACCTGATCCATCCTGGCGAGCGGTTCGTGGTCCCCGCGCCGGCGCCGGAACCGCCACCACCCCCGAAGGAGGAGCCGGGTACCGGGCACACCGTGGATCCGGGGCACACCGTGGATCCGGGGCACCCGCAGACGGGCGAGACCGTCCCGCCCGCTCCGCCGGCGACGGGTCAGCCGGGACCCGATCCCGGATCGCACACCGAGACCACGGCCGGCGGGTGGAGCGGCTGGTTCGGCCTGTGGCTGGGCGGGTCGTTGCTGGTCGGCGGGTACGCACTGGCGGTACTGGTGGTGCTGCGCGACCAGCTGCGACGGGCGCGCAGCTTCCGTCGGGAGGACGCCGGCGAGGCGCCGGTGGCGGGATCTGCCGACGAGGTGCTGCGCCGGCTGTCGGCGGCGCTGGGCACGACCGCGGGTGGCGACGCGGTGGAGGCGCTGGTGGAGGCCGAACGGCGGCTCGCGGCAGCGCTGGCCGCCGCGGCGGCGACGCCCGGTGATGCCGGGCTGCTGGCAGCGCTGCGCGCGGCCGAGGCGGCCCGCCGACGGGCAGCCGACGCCGTCGCCGCAGCGACGGGTTGGCTGCTGGCCGACGCGGTCCGCTTCGGCATCGACAACCGGCGGATCGCCGCGGCGCTGGGCGTGGCCGAGGTGGTGGCGGCGGTGCTGACCGCCGACGTGCGGGCGCTGCTGCCGGCCGGTACGACCGCGCCCCGGTTCGGGATGGTGTCGGACTACGGGCTGGCCGCCCTGCGCGACGGCGTCGCGAAGTCGGCCGCGGCTGTCGAGACGGCCAGGGCCCGGCTGGGCGAGGATGAGGCGTTCGTCGACCTCTACACCGCCCAGGTGGACTCGACCGTGCGCTCGGGCGTGCGGTGGCTGATGCACCCGCAGGGGCGCCGGCCGGGCGACGAGGCTCAGCTGCGACGCATCGCGGACCGGCTCGGGATCACGCTGGAGGTCGCGCGGGCGTACGCGACGGACCGGCACGTCCCGGCGGACGTTCCGCCTGCGGTCGGAGCCACGCCGGGGCGCCACCGCTCCTTCACCGGCGACCTGGCGCTGGTGGCGGCGGCGCTGACCCGCTCGCGGGAAGCGCTCGCGAAGGCGCAGACCCGCCTCGACGCGGCCGCGCAGGCGTGGGACATCGCAGTCGAGGCGCACCGGAAGGTCGTGGCGGACGCGGTCGCGGAGGGTCGGAGGGCCGGGCATCCGGTGCGCGCGGTGGCCCGCGCGTCCGGTGTCCCGGCGTCGGCGATCGACTCGGCCGGTGCGCTGACGCTCGGTGCGGGCGGGTCGAGCCTCGATCTCGCCGGTACCGGCGCGGGGTCGCCTCGGGTGCGGCCGCGGTCGGTGCCGGCCGAGGACGGCACGACGGCGGTCGACCCGGCGAGCGGCGGGGTCGGCGTGCGGGGGCCGCCGTGGGCGCGGCGCATTCCGGTACCGGGCGCGGCCCGACGGGCACTCGTGGCAGCGTTGGGCGATCAGCGCGGTCTGTGGACCGAGTGGCAGGACCGCGACCGGGAAGCCGCGCAGGCGCAGGCGGCGTACCGCGAGCTGCGCGACGAGCTGGTCGCGGCCGCGGGCGGGTTGGTCGACGTGCTCGACCGGAGCGGTCACCAGCTGGCGCCGTCGGACGTGTGGCTCTGGCGGGACCGCAGGACGGCCCATCGCGAGGCGGTGGCGCGGTTGAAGGACGCGGCCACGGCTGCGGCCGCTGCTGCGTCGGCTGCTGCGGCGGCGCGGCAGGCGTTCGTCGACGCGGTGAGGCCGGCGGTCGTCGCCGCGGGCAAGGCCGGGCTGCCCATCGTGACGATCATGAAGTTGACCGGGCTGAGCTGGTCGCTCGTCTCGAAGATGACCGCGCTGGCCCGGCCCGACCCGGGGATGCGCAACAAGTTCTGGGACCCGATCTTCACCACGTGGATGCGGCTCACCGCGCGGGTGCACCCGGCGGCGACGCTGCGGCTGACCACCGGCGAGGTCGTGTCGACGCGCTGGCTGCGCGAGCAGTTGCGCCAGGAGGGCGTGACAGCGGACGGGCTGGTCGGACTGGGGGTGGACCCGCGGGTCGCCGGGCTGCTGGTGGCGTCGCGGATGCCGGTCTTCGATCTGTCGGACGGGCACTTCCACCACATCGGCTACGACGACCCGCGGGCGACGTCGATCAGGGGCTTCCTGCAGAAGCTGGCCGGCGACGGCCACCAGGGCGTGATCACGTTCCACCCGATTCCGCAGCGCGGCAAGGGCGTGGCGACCACGGGCGGGATGTTCTACTACGCGGTCGCGAACGCATTGACCCTCGGCCGGGTCTTCGGGGTGCCGATGCTCCAGATGTGGGGCACCTTCCCGGACGTGCGGCTGGTGGACGCGGTGCGCCGGCTGCCCCCGCACCTGGCCTGGCGAGCGATGATGGGCGTGACCGGCGCCCGGCTCGACATCCCGGGGGCCGAGGGCTACCTGCAGGCGATGGCGATGATCAACCCGGATGTCGCGGTGATGGTGGGGGAGACCACGATCGCCAAGGAGGCGGTGCGGGACCTGCTGGGTGACGAGGCGATCCACATCCTCAACCCGGAGTGGGACCGGCAGGTGCGGCGGTTGCTCACCGCGGTGGGGATCCTGCGCCGGCTGATCGCCGATCCCGACTCGGGCCTGAGCATCGTGGACGTGCCCGCCGCGCTGCAGCCCGTCCTGACCCTGCCGACGGAGGCGGATGCGGCTGGACTGGTCGGCACGCTGCTGGCCGAGTCGGACGCGATCAAGCAGCTGCTGGTCGACCACGGGTTCACCCGGGAGGCCGACCAGCTGATGTCGCGGGCGCAGCTCGACGTGCTGCCGGTGCACAACCCGCACGTGGCGGAGCTGTTGAAGGCCTCCTCCGAGATCGGGTACCTGACGGTGCTGCACAACGACTGGGGTCTGGCCCGGATCCTGGCCGACGGCCGGTTCGGCGAGGAGGTGCCGGACGAGCGGTTCGGGATGCCGCTGCTGGCGCTGCTCAAGCAGTACCCGCAGGCGAAGGTGATCCTGGCGCACCTGGGCGTGGGCAAGTGGACGACACTGTCGGTGGAGCACCTGCAGCTGATCGGCCAGATCCTCGACGACCCGGCCTACGCCCACATCTCGTTCGACATCTCGTGGAACGAGGTGGCCCGGCACCTGCTGGAGACCACGGAGATCACGGACGCGTTCATCGACCTGGTGCGCCGGCACCCGGACCGGATCGTGTTCGGGTCGGACGCGGTGAAGCCGGAGTCGCTCCCGCAGTACTACCGCCACGCCCACGACATGGAGCGGATCTTCACGCGGATCCGCGACGAGCTGGGTCTGGGCGCGTTCCACGACGTGCGCCACGACAACCTCGAACGGCTGCTCGCCGCGGCTCGCGGGGACGTGCAGCGCTGGGCCTACGTGCAGTGGACCAGCGGCCGGTGGAACTCGTTCCTCGAGACCCTGGATGCCGACCGCCAGGCCGTGATCCGGCGCTGGCTGGTCCACTACGAGCTGACCGTCGGCGTGCCGACGCGCGCGCAGCGCGCAGCCGTCGAGCTGGTCGACCCGGCGCACGTGTTCGATCCGACGCGGCCGGGCTCGGACCAGGCGCGCAACCTGGTGATGTGGACCGCGTCGGTCAACCACCGGATCACCGCGGGCCGGTTGATCTCGCCCAAGCTGATCATCGCGTCGATCAAGGCCGCGAAGTCGAGCAAGAAGGCGCTGCAGGCCGCCCGGGCCGACCGCAAGGCCACCGAGCAGGCTGCACGCGAGGGGCTGGACCTCGCCACGGACGCGACCGGGATCGGTCTGCTCGACGCCGCCGGCGTCCCGGTCACAGTGGAGGCGCTGATCGCCGGGCACCAGTCCCTGCTGGCCACCGGCGACCGGGCGGTGGCGGACCGGGTGACCGGGCAGGTGCAGAGCACCGAGCTGGACCAGCGCGCCGACTCGCGCGAGATCGAGAAGCTGCGCCGCAAGTTCGTCCGGCTGACCTGGGTGGCGATCGGGGCGACGGCGATCGGCATGGGGGCGGGCGCGTTCTGGCTGCTGCCACTGGCGCCGATCGCGGCCGGGTGGGCGTTCGCGGTGCGCGGCGCGCTGAACGTGCACCGCACGGTCTACGCCCAGGAGCTGCGGGCGATGACCGAGTCGGTCCTGGAGCGGGCCCAGTTCGATTACGACACCATCCGCAACCTGATCGACGTGATCGGCAAGTACGCCGCGCTCGACCGCATGCCCACCTGGCGGATCACCAGGTTCGACCGGCTCGTCGACCAGGTGCTGGTGGACGCCTTGGCGCTGATCGACACCCCGCTCGGCGCGAACGAGACCGCGGAGTCCCGGCTCCAGGCCTCGTTGAAGGAGTTCTCGATCTTCCTGGACAAGGCGGGCAGCATCTTCGGCGTCCAGGCCCAGTCGATGTACGGGTTCTCCCCGCACGCCGGGCTGCTGGGCCGGCTGGTCAACACCGCGCTGGCCGCCACGTTCGTCGTCAACCTGGTGCTGCACGTGGCCGGCACGTTCACCGCGGTCGGGCCGTTGGCGCTGGCGGTCAACGGCGTGTTCGCCGTCGCCGACGCCCTGTTCCTGGCCCAGGCACTGCCGGCGATGATCGCGGGCTGGGTGGGCTACGACCCGAACCTGCTGCCGCGCATCCGCGCGATCACGCAGGCCTGGGCCATGCCGGTGATCACCGTGGCGAACTTCCTGTTCTCCATCCAGGTCGCCTTCGTCGACCACAGCCTGCTCGCCGTCGCCGGCGTGGGGCTCACCGTCTCCTCGGCCTACCTGTCCTGGCTCGGCATCTCGGCCGAGCTGCGGCTGGGCCGGATCGCGCCGCGCAAGGGCGTGATCGCCAACCTGGTGCTGGCCACCAGCCTGCTCGCCTTCGGCCTCGCGAAGATCGTTCCCTCCGTGGGGTGGTCGGGCGTGCTGCTCGCCACCGGCGGCGGCGCGCTCACGATGTGGGTGGCCACCCGCATCGACAGCTGGCGCGCGCGGCACCTGCGCGGGCCGCCGCAGGCCCGGGAGCGCAGGGACGCGACCGACGCCGATGTCGCCCGCATCGCCGGCGCCGCGCTCGTGCACCCGGACGGTCACGGGTTCGTGCTGGTCGCGGAAGGCGAGCGGCTGCGGGCCTACGGCCTGGACCTGCGCACCGCGCCCGGCCGGGCGACGGTCGTCGTCCACGGTGACCGGGACGGGTTCTGGTACCTGATCGACGGCGTCGAGGTCCGCCTGACCGGCGAGCAGCTGGCGGCGATCCTGACCGACCTCGGCCTGCCCGCCGCGGTGTCGGCAGGGACGGTCGCCGAGCTGGTCCTGTGCACCTGCACCGTGGGGGTGAACCCGGACGGGCCCGTCCGGGATCTGTCCCGCGCGCTCGGGCTGCCGGTGACCGCGGCGACCGCGCCGGTCACAGTCCACCAGCACCCGATGCTGGGTTCGAGGGTGGAGAGCGCCGGTGGCTGGGTCCGCATCGAGGGCGACGCGCCCGCCGAGGCCGTTCCGGCGCCGGCGGCGCTGACCGACCCGATCACCGTCCCCGGCGCCGAGCGCGTCGGCCCGCCCGGGTACCGGTTGCCGACCGACCCGCGCGGCCCGCCGGTGCAGGCGGGTGGGCCCGCGCCGAAGCAGGGGATCGCGACCCGTGCACGCGCAATGGTCGAGCGCGCCGTGGCCGCACTCCGCCGGGTCGGGGTGGTCGGCGGCAGCGCGGCTGCAGCCGTCCTGAGCACGGCGGTCGTGGCGGGCTGGTCACCGGTGCTCGGCGTGGTCGCGGGCGCCGCCGCGCTCGCCGGGGTGGCCGTACTGGTGCGGGCCAGGATCCGGGCGGCACGTGCGAAGCGGCTGGATGCGTGGACGCAGCGGATGGCGACGCTGGCCGATCTCGTGGGCCGGCCCGCTGCCCTGCCCGGCTCGGCGAGCCCGGGCGTCGTGCTGACCTGGGTGCTGCGCCTGCTGGTGGAGAACGGCCGCGCGCTGCTCGACGACCTGATGAACGGCGGGACCGACGGCGCGACCCGGGCGGCGCTGTCGGCCTGGCTGGCCGCCCTGCCGGACCGGACGGCTGTGGGCCGGGTCGTCGGCGACCTCGTCGCTGCCGGCCTGCTGCGCATGGTCGATACCCCGGACGGGTTCGCGGTCGAACCCGCCGGCGCGTTCGCCGGGTTGTGGGCCCGGGTGCCGACGGAGCTGCGCGCGGCGCTGGCGGCCGACCCTGCGGCGGTGCTGGCCGACCGCGACCTGGATGCTCGCACGGCCGAGCAGCTGACGGCCGCGGTGCTGGCCGTGTTCCAGGACGTCGTGTGGGCGCAGGCCGAGGCGCACCCGCGGGCCCGGCTGCCGTTGTGGCTCCGGGGCGGTCGGGCCGCGCTGCTGGCGCACTTCGCGCAGCTGCGCGTGGTGAGCAGGGAGATCGACGGGATCGCCCGCGAGTGGGAAGGAGCGCAGCGCCGGCTCGAGGTGGCGACGAGATCGGTTCCGAGGATCGAGGAGCGGGGTCGGGCCCGTGCGGTGGCGACGCAGCGACTGCTGGCCGCCGAAGGCGTCAGTGGCGTGCTCCGGCCCGTGCTGCTGGCCGTCGCCACCGCGAGGTGGGCGTGGGCGGCGGCGCGGCACGTCCGGTCGTTGCGGCGGCTGCCGCCGGACCTGCGTGCGGAACGGCCGGTGCGCGCGATCCACGCACTGACCACGCAGCTGGCTGCCGTCGGAGAGCGGCTGCTGGTTGTGCAGGAGCGGGAACGCGCCGCAGCCGTCCCCGCGACGGCGGCGGCCGCCGCGGCCGGGTACTCCCGCAAGCAGGTGACGTCGATGCGGACCCTGGTGATGTACGGCTGGCGGGCACGGTTCCGGGCGCCGACGGCCGGGGCGATGGGGGCGTTCGCCGGGCAGGCCGCCGGTGCTCCCGCGTACGCGTCCGAAGCGTTCGCCGTGCACATGGGGCAGTCGGTGCAGTGGGTGACCGCGCAGGGCGCGGTCGGCACGTCGATCACGGCGGGGGCGGGGCTGGCCGCTGCATCGCTGGGTGATCGGCTGATCAGGACGATGAGCACGACAGTGGCCTTGGGGGTGCTGGGTTCGGCGGCGCTCGTGGTGATCGGGGCGACGGGCGTGGCGGCGCTGTTCCTGCCCGCGGTGATCATGGTCGGGATGATGGGCACTGCGGGCGGGCTGGCGCGGGGCCGGATGGAGCGGTACCACCCCGCAGCGGTCGAGCTGAAGGACGCCCGCAACGGGCAGTACGAGCTGGCGTTCAAGGCGGTGCAGTTCGTCCTGCCGATCCTGATCACCCAGGGTGTCGCGATCGTCGGGGTGGCGGCGACCTCGCTCCTGCTGGCCGGGATCGCGGCGGGGCTGACCGCCGCGACGTGGTGGGTGCTGCGCGGCGTGGGGCGCGGCGCGTCCCCGCGGGCGCCGCCGAAGATCGGCGAGTCGATCAAGGGCGCGCTGGCGCAGGTGGTGGGCACGCAGCGCGGGCTGCTGCGGCTCGCGGCGTCGATCCCGCTGTTCACCGCGCTGACCGGGCTCTACGCCGCGGCACTCGGCGGCGCGATGGTCGACCAGATGGCCATGATCAACGACCCGACGCAGGCGGTGTTCGCCACGACCGGGGCCGCGGTGACCGCGCTGGTGACGGTCCGAGGGCTGGCGACGATGTTCGTCGGGCCGCTGTGGGCACCGCTCAAGAAGCTCATCGGCTCGCCGGGCGCGATCGCGCGCATGCTGGGCCGCGACGTGCCGGTGGGGCCGGTCAGCGAGGCCCGGGTGCTGGTCGCGGTGTCGGTGCTGTCGCTGGTGCTGGCGGTGCCGGTGGCGTGGCTGGCGATCGCGCCGGGGCTGTTGCCGTTCGGGACGGTGCTCACCGCAGGCGCCGTGCTGACCGCGTGGGCGCGGATGCCAGTGGCGCTGTGGAAGGAGGGCGCGACCGGCGCGTCGTTGAACAACACCGCCAAGGCCGGCTCGATCGCGTTCGGGGCCGCGCTCTCCGCGAGCGTCCTGGGCGGGTTCTCCACGACGATCAAGGACCAGGTCGAGCTCGGCCTGCCCGTCGCCGATCTGGTCGCGACCGCGGACCTGCACCTCGCGCTCCTGGCGGTGCCGGTGCTGCTGGCGCCGATCGCGCTTGCGTGGGTGATCGGCAAGCTGCGCATCGGCACGCTCGACGAGCTGCGCGCCCGCATGATCGCCCTCGGTGGGGATCCGGCGGTCGCCTCCACGATCACCGGCAAGCTCTCCTCCCGCGGCATCGACGACATCGGCTCGGCAGCGGCCCTGTACGTCGACACCGGCTGGGCGCCGCGGATCGCGCCCACCTGGCGGCTGGCCCTGCGGGACTGGCGCCGGAAATCGGTCGGGCTCACCCCCGCCGAGCACGATCTCCTGCTGTCCGCGCTCACCGCTCCCGGCCGTGGTCCAGGGAAGGTCGCGAAGGCGGTGCGTGGCCTGCGCGACCGGCTGGCGCGGTCGACGAACACGACGTTCCTGGCCTCCGCGGCGTGGGGGCTCGGGGTGCTCGCCACGGCCGGCTACGCCATGGCGCTGCTGTCGCAGGCGATGGGCCTGTCACCAGGGCCGCTGTTCACTGCGCTGATGATCGGCAACGCGATCGGGCTGGTGGTGGTCGGTCCACGCTGGTCGGTGTCGTCGCGGCGGGTGCTGTCGACGGTGTCGCTGGCGGTCGTCGCGGCGGTCTACCCGTTGCTCTCGGTCGGCACCCTCGGGGCGTTCGTGGCCGCGTTCGTGCTCGGGGTGGCCGCCAGCGGCTGGTCCGGGCTCGCGTTCCTGGTCGAGGAGTGGCGCAGCCGCACCGGTGCCGGTGACCTGGCCGTCGCACTGGTGCTGTTCGGGTCGGTGCTGGTGGCGCCGGTGCTGCTGGCCGTGATCACCCCGCTGGTCGCGGTGTCGGTCGGCCCCGGGCTGCTGGTCCTCTCCGCGGCCGCCGTGCTCGCCGCGATCGGGCAGTGGCTGACCGTTCCGGCCGAGCAGGCCGATCGCGTCCTCCCGGCGGACGTGCGGCTGCACGCCACGCTGATCGCGCCACTGCGGACGTTCCGGCACGCGGTGGTGCGCACGGTGGCGGTGCTCTACGGCGCGGTGGCGGTCACGCTCACCGCGTTCGGCGGGTTCTGGAGGGCTGCGCTCGACGCCGCGGGCGGGTCCGCATCGACCGCGACCGTCGTCGGGTTCTCCGTGGTCGCCGGCGGTGGGGTCGCGCTGATCGCGGTTCTGGTCGACCGGATGCGTTCGGGCGCCGGTGCACCGGGGCTGACCGAGCGCAACCCGGTCGGGTTCGTCACCGCCCTCGCCGGGCTGCTGGCCGTGGGTGGGCTGCTGGCGGTGCTGGGCAGCGCGCTCGGCCCGTTCACCACTGCAGCGACCATCGCGGTGGCCGCCTACCTGGTCGAGGCCGGCGGCACCGGGGCCGTGCTGCCCGTCCAGGCAGTGATCAGATCCCGGGTCGATGCCGCCGAGCAGGGCATGGCGATGACCGCGGTGACCATCGCGAAGTTCGCCGTCCAGGTGGTGATCTCGATCGTCGGGACGCTCGTGTGGACCGGGGCGACGCCACTGCCGGCCGGCTGGCCGGGCGTCACGATGATGGGCGCGGCGGGCGCGCTGCTGGCCGTCGTCGTGGCGCGGACCTTGCGCGAGCGTGGCTCCACACCGCTGGTGTCGGGGTCCAGGCCGGGCGATCCCATCGTCGAGGCGCGGACCGCTCCGCCGGGTGGTGGACGGGCGCCGTGGTGGCCGATCGTCCTGCCCGTGTACGTCTCGTCGTGCGACGACGTCGAGTGCCCGTCGAGATCAGGACGGCCGTCGCGGATGCTGCCCGCCCACGGTCGCGAACGCGCCGAGTGAGCCCGCCGCATGGCCGGCGTGCATGACGAACAGCGGGCGGCCGGTCATCCCGAGATCGGCCATCCGCAGCGCCATCGGGTGCACGCCGAGCTCCACGGAGGCCCGGCCGGGGCCGATCGTGGCCGAGGAGACGGCCATCGGCATCTCACCGCGCAGCAGCTTCCCGGCCTGGGCGCCGTAGCCCAGCCGGCTCCAGACCGGCATGGACATGCCCGTGCCCGGCGGCAGCGGGACCCGGCCCGCGACGAGCTGGGCCCGCATGACGAACTCGGTGCCGTCGTGCACGCTGACGCTCGCGGTGCGGCCGGCGAACCGCAGATCCGCCTGCATGATCCACTTCGGCAGGCCCCAGAAATCCTGCCCGGCCTCGCAGGTCAGCGTGCCGGTGACCGGCAGGTCGAGCACGTGCAACCCCATCTTCAGACCCGGTCCGGCGACCAGCAGGCCCACCCCGACCTCGTCGTAGACGCCGAGCTCCCACTCGTCGTAGTGCACGAGCATCAGCACGGAGAACGCGCGCCCACCGATCGTCCACGGCTCGAGCTCGGTGCCGCGCAGGTGATGGGCCGCGGCGTCGGCCGTGGTGGAGAAGACGGCGAGGCTGATCTCCGCATGGGTGACCGACACGGGCAGGGTGACCGTCCGCCCCTGGATCGTCCACGTGCTGTCCGCGAGCAGTTCGGCCATTCGGTCACGGTAAACCGGCGACCCGTCCCGCGCGACCGCCTGTTTGCCAGAACGGCAACGACGTTTGTCGAAACCGCGGTCCATGGCGCACGGTGTCGGTATGAGCGATGAGACGGTGGACGTGGTGGTGATCGGCGGCGGCGTCGCCGGTCTGTCAGGCGCGCTGACCCTGGCCAGGGCGCGCAGATCGGTACTGGTGCTCGACGCGGGGCAGCCCCGCAACGCGCCGGCCGCGGCAGCGCACGGGCTGCTCTCCCGCGACGGGATCCCGCCGTTGCGGCTGCTCGCCGAGGGGCGGCGCGAGATCTGGGGCTACGGCGGGCGCGTCGAGCAGGATCCGGTGGTCCGCGCGACCCGTCACGGGGACGGGTTCGTGGTCACCACGGCGGGCGGGCGGGAGATCGGGGCCCGTCGGCTGCTCGTCACCACTGGGCTGGTCGACGAGCTGCCCGACGTGCCGGGACTGCGCGAACGGTGGGGGCGTGACGTGCTGCACTGCCCGTACTGCCACGGCTGGGAGGTGCGCGACCAGCGGATCGGGGTCCTCGGCTCGGGTGCCGGCGCCGTCGACCAGGCATTGCTGTTCCGGCAGTGGACCGACCACCTCGTGCTGTTCCTCCACACCGCGCCCGAGCCGACCCCGGAGCAGTGGGAGCAGCTCGCGGCCCGCGACATCCAGGTCGTCGACGGGATGGTGGCCGCTCTCGTGATCGACGGCGACCGGCTCGCCGGCGTCCGGCTCGCGTCCGGCACCGAGGTGGCGGTGGACGCGCTGGCGGTCCGGCCCCGGTTCGTCGCCCGCGGCGACCTGCTGGGCGGGCTCGGTCTCGAGGTCGCCGAGAACCCGATGGGCGAGTACGTGCCGGCCGACCCGACGGGCGCCACCGCCGTCCCCGGGGTGTGGGTGGCCGGCAACGTCACCGACCTCGGCGCCGGCGTCGTCCAGTCGGCCGCCGGGGGAGTGACCGCGGCCTCGCGGATCAACCACGATCTCGTCCTCGCCGACACCGCGGCCGCCGTGGCCGCCCGCCGGGGCTTCTCGGCCGCGGCCGAGGCGGCGAACAGCGAACGGGTGCTGGGGGAGAGCCGCCACGGCTTCACGTCGGTGGCGTGACGTCCCGTCCCCGGCGCCTGCCGCGGTCGTTCGCGATGACGACGGCGATCCACGGCAGCGGCGTGGTGACGATCAACACGACCAGACCCAGCCACCACGCCGTGTAGTAGAGGACGCCGGAGAGCGCGAACCCGACGATGTGCACCGCCATGATCACCGTGTAGGTCCGCTGCCTGCGGCGTTGCTCGTCGGCGGGCGACTCCGGGGCGTCGGTGATCACGGGTACTGCGCCGTCCCGTCGCGCCCATGGCCACCGCACGCACCCGTGGTACGCCGCAGCGCCCACGATCGCCACCCGTAGCATCGATCATGTGTCGACCGCTGCCCGATGGTTCCGTTATGCCGCGATCGCCGAGACGATCTCCTGGGTCGGTCTGTTGATCGGGATGTTCTTCAAGTACGTCGCTGTGCACGACGACATCGGCGTGTACATCTTCGGCCGGGTGCACGGCGCGATGTTCGTGTTCTACCTGGCCACGATGGTGTGGGTCGCGATCTCCGACCGGTGGCCGCTGGCGCGGGGGATCGTCGGGTTCCTCGCCTCCATCCCCCCGTTCACCGGACTGATCTTCGAGCGGTGGGTGGAGCGACGCTCGACGGCCGCGCGTCAGGACCGCGTCGTCGCGTAGATCGCGTTGAGCGCCTGGCCCGGCGCGGGATGGACGGCGACCTCGCCGAAGCCAGCGTCGGCGAGCATGCGGCGGGCCGTCTGCTCGCCCCACGCCGCGCCGAGGCCGGCGCCGCCCTCGGCCAGCGACACCGTCATGCAGTGCAGGGTGCTCATCGCGTAGATCCACGGCGCGAACGGGTTGCCGACGTTGTCGGCCACCTCGGTCTGCGCCGCGATGTCGACCATGACGAACAGCCCGCCGGGCACCAGCGCGTCGTGCACCGCGGCGAGCACTGCACCCGGGTCGACCTGGTCGTGGATCGCGTCGAACGCGAACACGACGTCGAGCGGTTCGGCGGGCGCCAGCTGCGCGATGTCGGCGACGTCGAACCGCACGTTGGTCAGGGTGCGGGCGGTCGCCTCCTGCTCGGCCAGCGCGATCGCCTCGGGCGCCAGGTCGTACCCGACGAAGCTCGACGCCGGGAAGGCCGCGCCCAGCAGCGCCAGCGCGTGCCCGGTGCCGCAGCCGACGTCGGCGACCCGGGCCCCGGCGGCCAGCCGCTCGGTGAGCCCCGGCACCAGCGGCAGCCACACGTCGACGAGCAGCTCGTCGAGCGGTCGGCGGTTGAGCTGGTCCATGACCGACGCGAACTCCGGCCGGAACGCGCTGTAGGGCACCCCGCCACCGTGCCGGAACGCGTCCACCACGCCGTCGAGGTTGCGGCCGAGCAGCGTGACCATGGCAGCCATCGGCGCCATGTTCTTGGACCCGTCGCCGGTGAGGGCGGCCGCGTGCTCGGGCGGCAGCGCGTAGATCCCGTCCTCGACGGTCATGATCCCGCCGGTGGCCATCGCGCCCAGCCACTCGCGGACGTACCGCTCGTCCAGACCTGCCCGTCCGGCCAGGTCGGAGGGCGCTCCGGGGCCCGCCGCGGCGGCGGTGAACAATCCCGTCCGGTGTCCGATGTCGATCAGGTAGGCGAGGGACGCGCCCGTGTACAGGCCGAACACGTGCCGGGCGAACTCGCGGACCTTGCGGCGGTCGGGTTCCGTCATGCCGAGATCGTGCACGGGATCGTGGGGGAGTGGACATGCTCATCGTCGTACTGGGAGCCACCGGCAACGTCGGCGCCGAGGTGGTGGCCGCCGCGGCGGCGGCGGGACACACCGTGCGCGCCGTGTCGCGTTCCGGGGGGTCGAGCCGGGCCGGGGTCGAGCACGTCGTCGGGGACCTCGGTGACGCCACGAGCTACGCGGCCGCGCTGGAGGGCGCCGACGCCCTCTTCACGCTCGCCGGCTACGCCGGGCTGGCCGGCACCCTCGACGCGCTCGCGCCGTCGGGTGCGGCGGTCGCGCTGCTGTCGTCGTCCGCGGCGCCGAGCGGTGACCGCGACAACGCCGTCGCTCGCTACCACCTGGAGTCGGAGGACCTGATCGGGGCGAGTGGGCTCCCCGCCACGGTCGTGCGGCCCAACGCGTTCGCCAGCAACGCGCTGCGCTGGCGGACCCAGCTCGCCGCCGGCGACGTCGTGCGCGAGCCGTTCGGGGACGTGCCGCTGTCGGTGATCGACCCGGCCGACATCGCCGCCGTCGTCCTGCACGGCCTCGAGGGCAGCCCCGGCACCTACCGGGTCACCGGACCGGAGTCGCTGACCGCGGCGCAGCGACTCGCCGTGCTGGGCGACGTGCTCGGCCGGGAGCTGCGCGAGGAGCCCATGACCGACGCGGAGATCCGCGCCGAGTACGAGGCGAGCATGCCGCAGCCCTACGTCGAGGCGTTCTTCCAGTTCTACCGTGGTGGGCTGATCGACGAGACGTCGGTGACGCCCGACGTCGAGCGCGCGCTCGGCCGCCCGCCCCGCCCGTTCCGCGAGTGGGTGGAGGCCAACCGCGGAGCGTTCGCCTGAGACTGGCCCGCGCGGCCCGAGCTGGGACGTTGATCAAGGGCAAAAGGTCGCCAGTTGATCTCCTGGAACAACCTTTTGCCCTTGATCAACGCAACCTCGCCTGGGCGAGCTGCGCGCCCACCGCAGGTCAGGCGGTCCACTCCGGGTCGCGGCCCAGGTAGCGCAGCAGCGCCGCGACGGCGTCGTCGCCGGGCTGGGGGTCCAGTGCCGGTGCGTAGGCGCCGTACTGGCGCAGCGGCTCGACGATCAGCAGCGCGACTTCGTGCAGCTGTGCGGCGTGCTCGGTGTTGAGCGGGGAGGGGGCGCCGACGGCGACGGCGATGTCCCAGGCGTGGATGGCGGCGTCGAGTGCGCAGGCGCCGGCTCCGGCGGCCGGGGGGAGTGCGTGCGGGGGCAGGGGTACGGGTGCGGTGTCGGCGGCGGGGTCGATCTGGGCCCAGGCGCGGGCGGCGGCGATCATCGAGGTCTCGGCGAGGTCGGTGGGGGAGCCGTCGATGTGGCCGGAGGGGGCGAAGGGGTTCTCGGTCGGCCCGGGTTCGCCGGTGATCGCGGAGGCGAAGCCGAGCTGGTCGCCTGCGGCGTGCTGCAGGACCTGGGTGACGGTCCATTCGGCGCACGGGGTGGGGCGCTGCCAGTCGCCCTCACCGACGGCGGCGAGGGCGACGCGCAGGGCTTCGTGGGCGTTGTCGATGGTGGTCCAGGAGGTGCGGGAGTCCGTGTTCATGACACTGACTCTATCAGAACGGAACGATATGTTCCACTACTTCCTGCGAGGCAGGAGCACGCCGGCCGCGATCAGCCAGAGCATCCCCGGGAAGCGGCCCAGCGGGAGCAGGATCGTCAGGCCGCCGGCCAGCATGGAGATCGTCGACAGCGCGGCGACGGCCGCGATCACGATGCCGGCCAGTGCGAACGCGCGCGGCAGTCGTCCGGAAAGCAGGCCGGGCACGGCCACGCCGGCGACGAGCAGGCCGAGGAAGGCGACCGCGCCCACGCCGCCCGTGGCGAACGTCAGGCCGTGCAGGGCGAGGACGGCCGCGCCGCCCGCGGCACCGACCGCGGGCAGGGTGAGCACCCAGGTGCAGAGCCCGGCCACGGCCATCATCGTCGCGCTCACGATGCCGCCGACCAGTCCGATCGCCGGGCCCGGTGCGCTGACGCCGAGGTGGCGCAGCCGGCTGTAGGCGACCGCGGCGTAGATCGCCAACGGGACGGCCGCGGCGAACTGGAAGAACGCCGACGCGGTGAGCGCCGCTGGATAGCCGGCGATGTAGGCCGCGATCGCGGCCGGATCCCCGAACGGCGACGGGAAGACGCCGCCGAGGGCGGCGCTGACGGCGACGCCCGCGACCACGAGGGCGAGGGAGATGCCGGCGAGTACGGCGGGGTTCGGGCCACGGTGGGCGGAGGTGGACTGGGAGGCGTGCTCGGTGGAGGTCATGCGATGAAAGATAGACATCGAATAGTTTGATGTCAATGTGTGAAACTCATGCCGGAACGATGTCGAGCAGCAATGGTCGCCTCCGACCCAGCGGCGAGAGCATGTGCAGCCCGAGCACGGAGGAACCCATGACCACTGCGACCCCCACCGTCACCGCTTCTGCCGACGGCACCCCCATCGCGTACGAACTCAGCGGCCGCGGCCGCCCGATAGTCCTGATCGGCGGCGCCTTCAACGATCGCTCCACGTGCGCAGGGCTGGCCGCGGCGCTGATCGGGGCGTCGGCCGACGTCGCCCCCGTCCTGATCGACCGGCGCGGGCGCGGGGCCAGCGGGTACCGCGCCGACCACGATCCGGCCCGGGAGATCGAGGACGTCGCGGCCGTCATCGCGGCGGTCGGCGGCGAGACGGATCTGTTCGGGCACTCGTCCGGCGCGGTGCTCGCGATCGAGTGCGTGCTGGCCGGACTGCCCGTACGGAAGCTCGTGGTGTACGAGCCGACGTTCGTGGTGACCGACGACCGGCCGCGGGCGATCGACCTGCTCGGGAGGTTGAGCGCGCTCGTCGCGCTGCACCGCCGCGACGAGGCCGTCGCGCTGTTCCTGACCGAGGGCGCACTGGTGCCGGCCGAGTTCGTCGACGGCATGCGGGCCGATGCCGCGATGTGGGGTGCGATGACCGCGCTCGCCCACACGCTGCCGCACGACGCCGCCCTCTTCGCGCCCGACCAGGGCATCTCCGGTGCGGAGCGCTACGCCGGCATCTCGGTTCCGGTGCTGGCGATCGCCGGCGGTGCTAGCCCGCCGTGGATGCAGGCCGGCGCGGCCCGCGTCGCGGAGCTCGTGCCCGGCGCCCGGCACGAGACGATGCCGGGTGCGGACCACTCCGTGCTGCAGCAGCCGGCCGATCTTGCCGCTCTGATGGGCGAGTTCCTGACCTGAGACGTGCCCTAGGGTCGGCATCTGGGGAGGGTGCCGATGAATCGACGTGTCGTGGAGCTGTGGTCGCCCGCGCTGGGTGGCGCCGGCACCGTCGTGGCGCACGGCCACTGGGGTCAGCCGGTGCTCGCCTTCCCCGCCGAGGCCGGGCGCGCCGACCAGTTCGACCAGACCGGCATGATCGACGCGGTGGGCGGGCTGCTCGCCGACGGCCGGATGAAGCTCTACTGCGTCGACAGCGTGGACGAGCGCACCTGGTCGGACCGGTCGTTGCCGCTGGAGGAGCGGGCGCGCCGGCACGAGGCGTACGAGTCGTGGATCGTCGAGCAGGTCGTGCCCTGGATCCACGCCGACTGCGGCGGTCCCACACCGATCGTCGTCACCGGCGTGAGCCTCGGTGCCTTCCACGCCGTGACCGCGGCGCTGCGCCGGGCCGACCTGTTCCCGGTGGCGCTGGGCATGTCGGGCAACTACGACCCGCGCACCTGGCACGGCTGGGGTGAGCAGGGCGACTCCCTGTACTTCCACAACCCGGTGGCGTTCGTGCCGCACCTGGGCGGCGACCACCTCGACTGGCTGCGTGGCCGGCTGCGCATCGTGCTGGTGTGCGGGCAGGGCATGTGGGAGGACACCACCGGCTCCCTGGACGGCACCCGCACGCTCGCGGCCGCGCTGGCCGACCGCGGCCTGCCGCACGAGCTCGACCTGTGGGGCCACGACTCGGCGCACGACTGGCCGTGGTGGTGTCGCCAGATCGTCCACCACCTGCAGCGGATCGTTTGAGAGGGAGTGCGATGGACCGCCACATCGTCGGCCTGTTGCTGGGCACCGAGGAGGACTGGCCGGCTGCGTTCGAGGCATTGACCCGCCGGCTGGGGGTCGTGCGCGACGGCGCCGGCACCGAGCACGCCTTCGACGTCGAGCGGATCACGATCGAGCCGTTCGACCTGCGGGCGCAGCCGCGCTACGACCTGGTGATCGACCGGCTCGCGTACTGGTACTACGTGCCGCGCGAGTGGCTCAAGAAGGTCGCCCTCATGGACGACGTGTACCTGCTGAACAGCCCGTTCACGTTCCAGTCGATGGAGAAGCACGCCGCCTACTGCGCGATGATGCGGCTCGGGCTGAAGGTGCCCGAGACCGTGCTCGTGCCGTACAAGAACCCGCCGGAGCACGCCAAGTGGGCCTACACCGCGGCCCGCTACAACCGTCCGTTCGACCTCGACGCGATCGCCGAGAACATGGGCTACCCGATGTTCATGAAGCCCTACGACGGCGGCGCGTGGGTCGGCGTCACCCGCATCAAGAACGTCGACGACCTCCACGCCGCGTACGACGAGTCGGGTCAGCGGCTCATGCACCTGCAGAAGTCCGTCGAGGGCTACGACGCGTTCGCGCGGTCACTCTCGATCGGCGCCGAGACGATGGTGATGAAGTTCCGGCCCGACGAGCCGATGCACAACCGCTACGAGGTGACGCACGGGTTCCTGTCGCCCGAGGTCGGCGACGAGGTCGTCACCATCTCGCGGCTGGTCAACGCGTTCTTCCGCTGGGAGTTCAACTCCTGCGAGAACCTCGTCGCGGGCACCGAGGTGCACCCCATCGACTACGCCAACGCCTGCCCGGACGTGTCGCTGACCTCGCTGCACTACTACTTCCCCTGGGCCATGACGGCGCTGCTGCGCTGGTCCGTGTTCTGCACGGTCACCGGGCGGCGGCCGCGGCTGGACCTGGACACCGCGAACTACTTCGCGATCGCCGATCGCGAGGACCTCAGCTACGCGGAGAAGCTCGCCGGCTACCGCAAGCTGGCCGACGAGTACTTCGAGACCGATCGCTACCAGGACTTCTGCGCGAGCCGGCTCGGTCACCTCGACGAGATCGTCCGGGAATGGGTGACCGGCCCCGACTTCGACCGGCTGCTCGTCGACACCGTACGGTCCACCTACCCCGAGCACGAGCACGAGAAGTTCTTCGCGCACTTCCGCGGGTTGGTCGGCATGTGGGCCCACGAGCAGGCGCCGGAGCAGGGAGGGCCAACGTGATGGACGAGCAGGAGCTGGCGGCGCTGGTGCGCGAGGTCGAGCAGCACATGGCCGAGACGGGCTGGGACCAGCCGGCCCAGCTGTTCGCCGTGGTGCCGACCGCGGAGCTGCTCGCTGCGCAGCCGGAGCTGGCCGGTCAGCTCGATCCCGCGAACCCGCTCACCCCGATCGCGCAGGAGGCGATGCCCTCGCCCGACCTGGCCGACGCGCTGGCGACGATCATGTGGCCGGCCGAGGTGGCCGGCTGCGCGGTGGTCCAGGAGATCATGGTGGCTCCGCCTGACGCCGACTCCACCGCCGATCCGACGCCGGAGGCCGGCTACCGGGAGGCCCGGCTCGTGGCTGCGGTGCTGCGCGACGGGCCGGCCGCCTGCGCCCTGCGCATGCGCGATCCGCGCTCGGATGCCGAGCATCAGCTCATCGAGTCGGCCGATCTGGCGCCGAACCTGGTGGGCGCATTGCGCGGGACGTTCGCGCCGGCCTGACCGCGTTCGTCAGGGCCAGGTCCACACCGCTGCGCGGGCGAAGGCGACGCCGACCTCGGTGGCGTGGTCGGGCTCGGACCATCCATTGCGCTCGATCCCGCCGAGCCGCTGCAGCACGGTCCGCGTCCCGAGTGAGGCCATGTGCGCGCCCGAGGACGTGAGCGGGCCCAGGTCGTCGACCCATCCGGCCGCGTCGAGCCCGCGGGCGATCCCGGCATCGAGGTCGTCCCAGCCGGCGGCGATGCCGATCAGGAGAAGCAGCCCCGCCTGGCGCTCGCACTCGCCGGACCCGACCGGGAGATGGGTCGCGAGGTGCTGCCACAGCCCCACCGGATCGGTGCGCAGCTTCCGCCCGGCCGGCGTCAGCACGAGCTTGCCGCGGTGCTTGCGCAGCAGCTTCGCCTGCTGGGCAGCCTCCCGGAACGCCAGGACAGGGAACGTCTGGACCTCGCGGTTGAGCTTGCCGATCCACTCCTCGGTGATGCCGAGTTCCTCCGCGACCGCCTTGACGTGCGCCGGCGGCAGGTAGCCGGCGCCGGTCAACGTGATCCCGTCGGCGCCGACCCGGTCGAGCAGCCAGGTGAACGGGTGCACCGCGCGCGCCGCCGCCTCCGCGTCGGGATCCTCGGGGCGCGGGATGGCTGCGATCGTCTTCTCCAGCCAGGCGGCGCTCCGGCGGTCGAGTCCGCGCACGAGATCGGCGAGTGCGTCGGGAAGGTCGGTGCGGCCCGGTGCAGGACCGGCCAATACTCCGTTGATCTCGTCGATGTCGAACGGTGTGGGCGCGTAGTCGGCGAGGTCGGCTTCCGGCCCGACCATGTCCGTGACGTCGGCCAGTGCCAGCGCATGATGGGGGTGCGTCACGTCGGTGGCCGCGCACCACATCTCGTACCCGCCGACACCGCCGCAGTCCTCGGGAGGCCCTGGTCGGCGGCCCGCCGTGCACACAGCCCGCGGTGCATCGTTGGCCCGCGGCAGCACCGCCTCGAGCTTCACGGTGTGCATCCAGTCGTCGCCGAAGTCGTAGCCGTAGGTCAGCCGGTCGCCGACGTCGACCAGCAGCTCGTCGAGGCGGACCTCGTGCTCCGGGACACCCTCCTCGCCCTCGTCGACCTCGAACGGCATCAGGTAGGACTCGGCGGACCGGTCGTAGATGCTGGTGCCCGAGCTGAAGCGGTGCAGGTGGCTGTCGGTCCAGCCGAACGCTATCTGCAGCACCTCGTGCAGCTCGCTCAGCAGCATGTCGGAGGCGACCTCGAGGCGCCGCCACAGCGGTGGCTTCGTCCCCTGGAGATCCACCCGTACGCGCAGGGTGACGACGTCGTCGCGACGCGGACGGCGGGCCGACGGTGGCGCGGGTGCGGAGAACGGGTCCAGACCATAGCCGCCGGGACCGCTGCTGAGCAGGCGCTGGGCCATCGAGGCCAGGGTGGCGTGGTCAAGGCCGTTGAGCTGCTCCTGGAACTGGCGCAAGAGGTCGGCGGGATCGACAGGTCCGTCGGGGGTACGAGCCATGGTCGGAGAGCCTAGGCCGGGCGGAGATAGGGTCGCCGGATGGCCAGGACGATCGTGCCCCGGACGATTGTTCTGGGCCCCCAGCGCCGGCCCGTCCTCGGTCCCGTGCTGGCGGCGCTGGGCGGCGACCTGCCCGAGGGGCCGGTCGCCACCGTCACCGCAGGTTGGCGCGACCGCGAGGCCGACGACGCCGAGCTCGACACGCACCTGGCCGGGCGCAGCGTGAATCTCCTGCTCTGGTCGCGGTGGCTCGCCGTCCTCGAGGCGGATCCCGAGTTCGCCGCCGCCCAGCGGGCCCACCAGGACGTCCTCGACCAGCTGCAGGAGCTCTACCTGCTCCAGCTCGACGGCGCGCTCGGGGCAGCCGCGGAGATCGCGCGGCACGGCGG
Organism: uncultured Actinomycetota bacterium; assembly: GCA_963727745.1. GTDB lineage: Bacteria > Actinomycetota > Actinomycetes > Mycobacteriales > Pseudonocardiaceae > Pseudonocardia. Next base: position 174,880 of record CAVSHL010000004.1, on the reverse strand, counting down.
TCCCGAGCCGGTGCGCACCGCCGTGCTGGCCGACGCGGAGGCCGCCGTCCGGCTCGTCGACGCGCGCCACCTGGCCCGCGTCACCGAGGCCGAGGCCGAGTTCGCCGACAAGTTCCGGCCCGGCGCGCGGGCCGCCGTGGCCCGGCACCGCGCCGAGATCTTCGGCGTCCTGTCGGATGCGGCGGCGCTCGCCGTCGCCGGCGGGCACGTCGGGGTGCTGATGCGACTCCTGCGGATCTTCGCCGTGACCCCGCCGCCGCTCGTGCTGGCCTGGTCGGCGGGGGCGATGGCACTCACGGGGCGCGTGCTGCTGTTCCACGACCGCGCCCCGCACGGGCCCGCGCACCCCGAGTTCGCCGGCGCCGGGCTGGGGCTGCTGCCCGGTTGCGTGTTCCTCCCGCACCCGCGCCGACGGCTGCTGCTCGACGATCCGGCCCGCGCCGCCATGCTGGCCCGGCGCGCCGCGCCGGATCGCTGCGTCGTGCTGGACGACGGGGTGAAGCTCGACATGGCGGGCGGGCTGCCCGCGCACGCCCGCGTCCTCACCGTGGACGGCGAGATCGAGGAGGCCGGGTGAAACAGCTCGCGATCAACGCGCTGCGCGCCGGCCGACCCGACGCCGCCGCCGTCGACGCGTTCCTGGCCGGGCGCGAGGTGCCGATCGTCGAGGGGGCCCGCTGCACGTTCCTGTTCCGCGGCGAGGCCGACGCCGTGCACCTCGCCCAGCGGGTGCACGGGCTGCCCGAGCTCATCCCGCTGCGCCGCGTCCACGGCACCGACCTGTGGTACCTCGTGCTGGAGCTGCCGACCGGCTCCCGGATGAACTACCAGCTGGAGATCCGCCGCGGCACGCACGTGGACCGGATGAACGACCCGCTCAACGAGAAGGTGTCCTACAGCCCCGTCGGCACGTCGTCGGTGTGCTTCGCGGACGGCTACGTGACGCCCGACTGGACCGTCCCCGATGCCGACGCCCGGCCCGGTGCGCTCGTCGAGATCACGGTGCCCAGCCGGGCCCTGCGCAGCGAGCGGCGGGTCACCGTCTACCTGCCGGCCCGGTTCCGGCGCACGGCCACCTACCCACTCCTCGTCGTGCACGACGGCGGCGACTTCCTCCAGTACGCCGCCGCGAAGACGGTGCTGGACAACCTCATCCACCGGCTCGACGTCGCCGAGACCGTCGTCGCCTTCACCCATCCCGGCTTCCGGCTCGGCGAGTACGCCAACTCGGCGGCGCACTCCCGGTTCCTCACCGCAGAGCTGGTGCCGCACCTGGAGTCGACGCTCCCGCTGACCGGGCAGCGCTCCGGGCGCAGCCTGCTCGGCGCCAGCTTCGGCGCCGTCGCATCGCTCGCCGCGGCCCACCGGGCGCCGACCGTGTACGGGTCGCTGGTGCTGATGTCCGGCTCGTTCGTGCACACCGACATCGGCACCGACCACGGCGAGGACCCGGTGTTCGACCCGATCGTCCGGTTCGTCAACCGCTACCGGGAGCGCCCGCGCCGCATCGCCGACCGGCTGTGGGTCGGCTGCGGCGTGTACGAGCCGCTCATCGTGGCCAACCGGTCCATCGTGCCGACGTTCGAGTCGACGGGCATGACCGTCCGGTTCGTCGAGACGAGGGACGGGCACAACTGGGAGAACTGGCGCGACACCCTCCGCGACGCGCTCAGCTGGGTGCTCCCGGGGCCGCAGAAGTGGGTCTACGAGTAGCGGTTCGCGCGCCGGGGTCAGTTGATCTTTGCGGCAAAGCCACTTTCATGCAGGAATCTTGCGTGAAAGTGGCTTTGCTGCAAGAAGTGCGGTCCGCTGCTCACCCCGGCAGCTCCCACGTGTGCACGGGCTGGTTGGCGTGCATGTTCTCGACGTACCGCTCGAGCATGGCGTGCAGGGCAGGGATGCGCTCCAGCCCGCCCTCCTGCAGCGCGTGGACGGTGCGGACCTGCCAGGCCGCCCCGTTGATCCCGGACGTGCAGCGCTGCTCGATGACGCCGAGGAGTCGCTCGCGGTCGGCGTCGGCCACGCCGAAGGCGGCGAGGCCCTCGTGGGCGAGGGGGAGGAGCCTGCGCAGCACCAGCTCGCTGGCCGGGATGGAACCGAGGCCGGGCCAGTAGAGATCGGCGTCGATGCCGTCGCGGGCGCCGGCGTGGAAGTTCTCCTCCGCGGCGGAGAAGCTCATCTGCGTCCACACGGGCCGCGACGCCGTGGCGAGGGTGCGGACGAGTCCGTAGTAGAACGCGGTGTTGGCCATCGCGTCGACGACCGTGGGGCCGGCCGGCAGCACCCGGTTCTCGACGCGCAGGTGCGGGGTGCCGCCGACGACCGCATAGATGGGGCGGTTCCAGCGGTAGATGGTGCCGTTGTGCAGCGCCAGCTCCGCCATGGTCGGCACGTCGCCGGCCTCGAGCTGCGCGATCGGGTCCTCGGGGTCGCAGATCGGCAGCAGCGCCGGGAAGTAGCGCGCGTTCTCCTCGAACAGGTCGAACACCGAGGTGACCCAGCGCTCGCCGAACCACACCCGCGGCCGCACCCCCTGCTCCTTCAGCTCCTCGGACCGGGTGTCGGTGACCTGCTCGTAGAGCGGGATCCGGGTCTCGCGCCACAGCTCCATCCCGAACAGGAACGGGGAGTTCGCCCCGACGGCGAGCTGCACCCCGGCGATGGCCTGCGCGGCGTTCCAGTACGACGCGAACTCCGCGGGGCTGACCTGCAGGTGCAGCTGCACGCTGGTGCACGCCGCCTCGGGGGTGATCGAGTCGGCGTAGGTGGACAGCGCCTCCACGCCGCGGATCGACAAGTGCATGTCCTCGCCGCGCGCGGCGAAGATCTGCTCGTTGAGCAGGGCGTAGCGCGGGTTCGCCGACAGCGACTCGATCTTCACGTGCCGCGGCATGAGGGTCGGCAGCATGCCGGTCATCACCATCCGCCCGCCGGACGCGTGGGCGCGCTCGTTCGCGGAGTTCAGGCTGGCCCGCACCGCGGTCTCCAGCTCGGCGAACGCGGAGCCGTCCAGCTCCCGCGGCGCCACGTTGATCTCCATGTTGAACTGCGCCATCTCGGTCTGGAAGGCCGGATCGGCGATGCTCGCGAGCACCTCCGCGTTGACGTTGGCCGGTTCGCCCTGCTCGTCGACGAGGTTGAGCTCGATCTCCAAGCCGGTCATCGGCCGTTCGAAGTCGAACTGGGCCTCGCGCAGCATGACCGTCAGCGCATCGAGGCTGCGGCGGATCTTGTCCCGGAACCGGCGTCGGTCCTCGCGGCTGAACACCCGGTGATCGACGTCGCGGCCCATCGCTCAATCGTGGGAGACCAGGTGTCGGTGGACAAGGGGGCGATCAGGCGGTCCGGCGCCGCCTGGCCACGAGGGTGGCGTGCAGCAGCACGTTGAGGACGGCCGGTCCGAGGGCGACGAGGTACCAGATCGGCTCTGGCCACGTGTCGAAGGCGTACGGGTTGATGATCATCGGCAGGGTCCACGGCAGGCCCAGTGCCAGCACCGGGAGCAGGGCGATGCCGGCGCCGATGTTGGCGCCGACGCCGTCGCTGAAGGCGAGGGCCATGACCAGGAAGAGGAGCACGAAGGCGGCCACCATCCCGGCGTGGATCCACAGGCCGACCGGTCTCCGGCGGTTCGTGGGCATCGACCGAGCCTGGCAGCCGACAGCGTGGTCCGCGACCGGGAGCCTGCCCGTCGCACGGCCGCGCGGGACTGGCTACCGTCGTACCGGTCGCTCCGATTCCCGCGAGAGGTCGTCCATGATCGGTCGTTGGCCGTTGCCGGGATGGCCGGACGGCTTCCCGGGGCGCGTGCCGATCGTGAGCGACGTGACGGCCGCGCTCGGCATCGATCCGCTCGTCATGCTGCTGCGCTCGACCGCGCTGGTGGCGATGTCCACGCTGCGCGACCGCGAGTCCACCCTCACCGCCGGCGCCGTGCGGATCCGCGGGATCCTCGAGGAACTCACGGTGGGGCAGGACCCGCAGGGCGTGCTGGGCCGGCTCGGCGAGGTGCGGATGGTCGCCCGCGACGTGACGTGGGCGGCGACGCGGTTGCGCCGGGTCACGCTGTCGGGCCGCAACGTGCACGTCCGTCCGGCGGCGATCTCGGCGACCGTTGTCGCGGCGCCCGTGCTGATCGACATCGACATCGCGGCGGAGGACCTGCCGCCGATCCATCCCCGGCTGCGCCTGGCCATCGACGCCGACGGGCTCGCGACCGTGCACCCCACCGGCAGCACCCGGCTCGGCCTCGAGGTGGTGCCGCAGCAGGGCGAGGACGGCCTGACGGTCACCGCCCGGGCGCTGCGGCTGGGCGCGCGGCGCATCCCGCTGCCGACGTGGGGGCTGCTGCGGCGCCGGATCCCGACCGACGCACTGCCTCCGGGGGCGCACCTCGTGCGGGTCGGCACGGCGGACGGGGTCGTGCGGATCTCCGCGATGCTCGACGAGTGGCGTGCGCCGGTGACCGCGGGCACCCTCACCGACCTGGCGTCCCGACTGGCCTCCGGCGCCACGGAGGTGGAGCTCAGCGGGTCGTGAACGGCGGCGGGCCGAAGGCGCGCACCGGCGGCGGTTCCCCTTCGAAGCGCTCCACCTCGACCAGCGCGTGCTGACCGGTGCTGCCCTGCGCCAGCGACGAGGTGCCGACGTCGCGCGTGAGCACGTTCGGGTTGCCGTGCGCGCAGGTGCCGTCCGGCAGTGGATCGAACCACGCCCCGGTGGGCAGCACGACCACGCCGCGACGCACCCCGTCCGAGAGCCGCGCGCCGGCCAGGCAGGCACCGCGGTCGTTGAACAGGCGCACGACGTCGCCGTCGGCGATCCCGCGGGCGGCCGCGTCCGCCGGATGCAGCGTGACGGCCTCGCGTCCGGCGACCTTGTGCCGGGCGCTCTCGGCGCCGGGGTCGAGCTGGCTGTGCAGCCGCCCGCGCGGCTGGTGGGCGATCAGGTGCAGCGGGAACCGTTGCGCCGCAGGGCCGCCCAGCCACTCCTCGGGCTCCATCCACGTGGGATGCCCGGGGCAGTCGACGTCGCCGAAACCGGCGATCGTCGCGGAGTGCAGCTCGATGCGCCCGCTCGGCGTGCGCAGCGGATGCCCGTCGGGGTCGGCCCGGAACCGCTCCAGGAAGGTGCGGTCCGCCGGTGCCGACGGGAGCGAGAGCACGTCGCCGGCGAAGAACGTGGCGGCGTCCGGCAACTCGACGCGCAACCGTGCGGCGGTGGTGGCGGCCCAGCCGTCGTAGAGGTGGTCCAGCCACTCCTGGGACGTGCGCCCCTCGGTGAACTCCTTCTCCACCCCCAGCACGGCAGCCAGCTCGGCGAACACCGCATGGTCGTCGCGGGCATCGCCCAGCGGATCGGCGATCGCGTGCATGGGCACCACGTGGCGGTCGGACGACGTCGAGCCGATGTCGGTGCGCTCCACTGCGGTCGTGACCGGCACGACGATGTCGGCGTGCTTGGCCGCCGCCGTCCAGAACGGCTCGTGCACGACGAGCGTGTCGACGCCGGCGAGCGCGCGTCGCAGCCGGTGCAGGTCCTGGTGGTGGTGGAACGGGTTGCCGCCCGCCCAGTAGACGAGGGAGATGTCGGGATAGGTGTGGGTGGCGCCGTCGTAGCGGAACGGCTCGCCGGGGTGCAGCAGCATGTCGGCCACCCGCGCCACGGGGATGAACTCCTCGACGGGGTTGTGGCCCTGCGACAGCCGCGCCATGCGGGTGCTCGCGCCGCGCACGCCGGTGTCGCCCATCGAGCCGTAGCCGTGGCCGAATCCCTGGCCGGGCAGCCCGATCCCGCCCAGCACCGCGGCCAGCGCAAGCCCGGCCCACGGCGCCTGCTCGCCGTGCTCGGCACGCTGCAGCGACCACGTGACGGTGACGAGCGTGCGCCGGGCGGCCATGCGCCGCGCCAGCTCCCTGATCTCCGCCGCCGGGAGCTCGCAGAGCGGCTCGGCCCATTCCGGCGGGGTGCTCGCGACGTAGCTCTCCAGCACGTCGGCGCCGGTGCAGTACCGCTGCAGGAACGCGCGGTCGGCGAGGTCCTCGGCGAACAGGACGTGCATCAGTGCGAGCATCAGCGCCACGTCCGACGCCGGGCGCACCGGCAGCCAGCGGGCGCCCCGGATCTCGGGCACGTCGTCGCGCAGCGGGCTGATCGCGACGACCTCCGTGCCCGCGGCGTCCAGTGCCGCCAGGTACCCCATGGTGGTGTGCTCGCTGATCCCGCCGGACGCGACGTTCGTGTTCTTCCGCGGGATGCCGCCGAACGCGACGATCAGCTCGGTGTGCTCGACGATCACCGGCCAGTCGGTGAGACCGGCCATGACGTCGATGTCCGGCCCCACCACGTGCGGCATGAGCACCATGGACGCGCCGAAGCTGTAGTTGTTCACCGAGCGGACGAAGCCGCCCAGGCAGTTGAGGAACCGCTTCAGCTGGCTCTGGGCGTGGTGGAACCGGCCGGCGCTCGCCCAGCCGTACGAGCCGCCGTAGACCGCCGACGGCCCGCGGTCGGCGTAGACCCGGCGCAGCTCGCCGGCCAGCAACTCGATCAGCTCCGGCCACTCCACCTCGACGAACGGGTCGGTGCCGCGCGCGTCCGACGGTCCGGGCCCGTCCCGGAGCCAGCCGGCCCGCACGGCGGGCCGGGCGATACGGACCCGCGGATCGCGCATCGCCGCGATGTTGTCCAGCAGCGGAGACGGGGCCGGATCGACGGGGTGCGGCCGCACCTCCAGCCCCGCGGGCGTGTCACGGGCCAAGTACGTGCCCCAGTGGGTGCTGCTCGGGACGAACGGTGCGCGGGTCACCAACCCATCCTGCGTCGGCGGCGGCTCGACGGGAAGCGGGTTGCCGTCACCACAGGGGCCGCAGCGGCGGAACCTCGGCCCCGGCGAAGTGCCGGACGAGCCGGGCCAGATCGGCCCGCATGTCCGTGAGCTCCGCCTCCCCGAGATCGGCCGTCACCTGCGCCTCCAGCGCGTGCAGCACGCCGCCCGCCATCTCGAGGTACGCGTTGGCGGCGTCGGTGAGCTCGACGAGCCGGCGCCGGCCGCCGTCGGGATGCCCGGATCGCACCACGTACCCGCGGGCCTCCAGCTGGTCGAGGATCTGACCGGTGGCCTGCTTGGTGATGCCGAGCCGGGCCGCCAGTTCGGTGCTCGTGGCGCCGCCCCGGCGCAGCATCTGGAAGAGCATGGCGTGGACGGGCCGCACGTCGCCTCCGCCGGCGGCGGCGACCCGTTCCACGAACTCCGTGTGCAGCACCTGGAACGCCATGCCGAGCAGGTACGTGAGCTCGGCACCGGCGAGCGGATCAGCAGCGTCATCGGGCATGGCGCCCGCGATGCTGCCAGCCCCGATCACCGGGCCCAGGGGAGGGGGTGGCGGTCGGCCTGCCCCGGGACGGCGGCGGTGCCGTCGGCCGGCATCGCGACCAGCGCCTCCGCGGGCCCGCTGACGGCGCGGAACCGCCGGGCGACAGTGGCCGGGACGAGCATCGCCTGGCCCGCATCCACCTTCTCGACGGTGGTGACGCCGTCGACGTCGAGCTCGAACTCGAACGTCCCGGAGATCGGCATCCACACCTGGTCGCGATCGATCTCGTGGACGGGCGAGTCGACGTCCTGCAGCGCCGCGATCCGCCAGGTGGCGACCTGGCTGCTTCCCTGGCTGGGGCCGGCGAGTGCCGCGACGACGCCGACGGCGCTCGTGATGGTGCGGTCCGGGGTTTCCTGGATGACTGGCACGGTGCCTCCGGTGAGTGAGTAAGTCTCGTTGACTCACTGAGTCAAGCAGGCTTACTCGGCATCGTCAACACCCCCGGGCCGTTGCTCACGAACCGTCACGGCGCCGGGCAGTCGGTACCGGAACGCGAGCGCGGATGGTCGGAATGGCCCCACGGTTGCAGCCGTACCGCCCCTAGAATCCGATCGATGTCCGGAGAGCCCGCGGTCGATACGCTTGATCTCGCCTTGTTGACCGCGCTGCGCGAGAACCCGCGAGTGGGTGTGCTCGAGCTGTCCCGGCTCCTGCACGTCGCCCGCGCCACCGTGGCCGCGCGGCTGCAACGGCTCGAACAGCGCGGCATCGTCACCGGCTACGGGCCCGACATCGACCTCGCGCAGGCCGGCTACTCGGTGCAGGCGTTCGTCACGCTGGAGATCTCCCAGGGCGCCATCGACGACGTCGCCGCCGATCTCGCCGCCGTTCCCGGCGTGCTGGAAGCGTTCGCCACCACCGGTTCCGGAGATGTGCTCTGCAAGATCGCCGCCGCGTCGCACAGCGATCTGCAGGCCACCCTCGTCGAGCTCACCAAGGCCCGGTCCGTCACCAGGTCCACCAGCGTCATCGTGCTCTCCACCGTGATCGAGCCGCGCACGCTGCCGCTGCTGGCCTCCCGCGCCCGCTCCACCGGCACCCGCGCACCGGCGTTCCGCAACGACGAGTGACGGCGTGCCACCATGGTCGGGTGGCGGACGGGAGCGAGGGCGGGCGGCAACCGGAACTGCGGATCGGCGACGTGGAGCGGCGCATCGTCGACTCGCGCCTCCAGCAGGCCCACGCCGAGGGCCGGCTCACCCTCCTCGAGTACGACGAGCGGGCGAAGGTGTGCTGGGCCGCACGCAGCCAGGCGGAGCTGGACGTGCTGACCGCCGACCTGCCGCCCGACACGACCGCCGGCGCTGCGCAACCGGCTCCGCTCGCGCCGCCACCGAAGAGGCGACGCGGGATCGGCGGCGTGCTGGGCGGAGCGGCCGCGCTGGCCGTGCTCGGGTACTCGCTGTTCAGCATCGTCGGCGCGGCCGACGGTGCAGCCGTGTTCGGTGATCGCCAGGCCACCGTCACCCCTGGTCAGCAGCGCGTCGAGATCGGCATGCTCTTCGGTGACGCCGAGATCGTCGTGCCCGACGGCACGCGCGCGGTGACCACCGGCACCCTCCTGTTCGGCTCGCTCGACTGCGCTCAGGCCTGCCGGCCGCAGGCCCCGGGTGCCCCCGAGGTCGTGCTCGACGCGAGCGGCGCCTTCGGCACGGTCACCGTGCTCACCGAGACCGAGAAGCGGGCCCAGCCCGTCGCCACCGACCGGCGCGACCGGGACCGCGACCGCGACGAGGACGACGACGACTGACCTGCTCGGTCAGTGGAGGAGCTTCAGGCCCACGACGCAGCCGACGATCCCGGCCAGCAGCAGCACCTTCACCACCGACACCGGTTCGGCGCCCGTCGTCATGGCGAACGCCACGGTCAGCACCGCCCCGATGCCCACCCACACCGCGTACGACGTGCCGACCGGCAGCTCCCGCATGGCGTAGGCCAGCCCGACCATGCTGGCCACGAGGGCCACCACGAAGATCACCGACGGCCAGAGCCGGGTGAACCCCGCCGAGCGACCCAGCGCCGTCGCCCACACCGCCTCGAGCACCCCGGACACGACCAGGATCAGCCACGACATGACACACCTCCGGAAGCGCCGTCTTGTCGCACACCGGGTACGGCACCGCTCGTCCGGGGGTCCGTCGCGGACCTCGCCACCACTATCGCACCGCGACGGCGCCAGGTCCGGTCGCTGAGGTGGTGGCATTGGTCTCCGCGCCGATGCCGGTCACCCCGAACTGCGTGGTCGTGAGGCCCTGACCACCCGTCCACGGCTCGAATCCGGCCTGCACGCTCGTCAGGTACCACTCCGGGGGCAGCTTCCCGCGGGCGGTCGCGTCGCGCACGAAGGCCATGAGGTCGAGCCCGTCGACGCGGTCGGCGGGCTGTGCGCGCACGTACGACACCACCTGGGCGCCGTTCTCGCCCTGCCACACCTCCCAGTCGGCGCCCGCGAGCGTCGCGGTGCCCGTGCGCTCGCCGATGGGTGCCGGCCCGGTGGTGCGCAACCAGATCATCATCTCCAGGCCGGTGACGGTGTCGGTGCGCCGCGGGGTGGGGTCGAACCAGATGTCGTAGGCGGCCACCCACGTGCCCGTCGAGGGTGCTCGGATCGCGAACGTGCTGGTGACCGCACCGAGCTCGCGCACCGCCCTGGGCAGCACGGTGCCGGCGGTGCAGGTGCCGTAGTGGCAGCCGGCGAAGATCGACGGGTAGGCAGCCGGCGCCGCCGTGGTGTGGTGGTCGCCCTGGGTGATCTCGAACCCGGTGTCGAACGCCCGCACGCACTGCGGATCATCGGAGCCCCACACGTTGTTCTGCACCTCGTAGTGGCCGCCCGCGACAGGCGTGGAGCCGAACTTCTCGCACACGACATCGCCGGGCGCGGCCCCGGCCGGCGTCGAGGCGACGGTCAGCAGCGCCAGCACGGTGCCGGTGACGGCGAGCAGGGAGCGACGCACTCGATCATGATCTCGTGCCGTGCCGCCGCGGCGGCGGTGACGCGCCGGACGCGATCGGGGGCCGCTCAGGCCGGCGGCGGCTGCCCGTAGCCGCGGAAGAGCTCGCCCACGTGCGAGATCTCGGCGGCCGGCAGCAGCCGTGGCTCGCCGACCGCACGGGCCTGGTGCCAGAGCCGGCACAGCCACTCCAGGAGCACTCCGAGGTCGTAGGCCTTGGCCAGGCTGGGGCCGATCGTGGTGGCGCCGTGGTTGGCGTGCAGCACGGCCGAGCCGCCGGCGAGCGCCGCGACCGCGTGGGCGGCGAGCTCCGGCGTGCCGTACGTGGCGTAGGGTGCGACGCGGACCTGCCCGCCCAGCGCCGCGATCATGTAGTGGATCGGCGGGAGCTCATCGACCAGCGTGGACACCGCGGTGGCGTAGATCGGGTGGGTGTGCACGATCGCGGCCGTGCCGGTGGCCCGGTAGAGGGCCACGTGCATGGGCGCCTCGGACGACGGAACGGGCCCGGCCTCGACCGGCCGCCCGTCGAGGTCGATCAGGCACACCTGCTCCGGGGTGAGCTCCTCGTACGACACCCCGGACGGGGTGATCGCGATCAGCTCGTCGACCCGAACTGACACGTTTCCGGACGTGCCGACGGTGAGCCCGTCGCCCGCCATGCGCCGGCAGCGGTCGACGATCGCCGCTCGTGCGGCCTCCAGTGCATCCACGAACCCAGTGTCCCTCGTTGAGCGCTCGCTTCCCTTGCGGGGCGCGGGGGGCGGTGGGAAAAGACTGAATCATATGGTCGGCCTGCGAGCCGTACCCGACTTGGTGCTCTTCTTGGCAGCCTTCACTCGGGCCGGGTAGATGGTTTCCTGGCTGTGGTCCCGATGACATACCTGTACCAATGCCGTGAAGTTAGCCCACTCGTGCCGACAGAAATGGTTTGGCAACACGCCGCGGCGTAACGCAGTAGCGCGGTCATTTCATCATATTATCTGAGTGTGCGACTCGACAGTTCGGACCCCGCCGATCAGGCGCGCCGACTTACTGACTCCATATCTCTGGGCGTGCTTGCGGATGTCCTTCCTCGAGATCTTATCGACGACGTTCTCGACGCGACAGGGAAGCGTGAACAACGGTCGCGTCTGTTGCCAGCCCATGTCGTGGTCAGGTTCTGCCAGGCTATGTGCCTGTTCTTCGATGACGACTACGAAGAGGTTATTCGTAAGTTGGTCGGCTCGCTGGAAGATATGCGCTCGTGGTCGAGTTCGTGGCATGTGCCTACTGTGTCGGCCATCAGCCAAGCGCGAGCGAGGCTGGGTCCGGAGCCGTTGAAGGAGTTGTTTGATCGGGTAGCAACGCCGGTAGCCGAGCTCGGCACGAAAGGTGCCTGGTTAGGGGAGCGTCGACTGATGGCCGTTGATGGCTTCGTCCTTGATGCTCCGGAAACTCCTGGCAACGTTGAGACGTTCGGATTGCTGCACGAGGAGAACCGGCGTAGCTCCTACCCGCAGGTGCGTGTCGTGGGCTTGGGCGAGTGCGGGTCTCATGCGATCGTCGACGCCACGATCGCAAGTTGCAAGATCGGCGAGCAGACCCTAATGCCGCAGCTGTTCCGCTCCTTCGAGCCCGACATGCTCGTTCTCGCCGATCGCGGCTTCTATGGCTATGAGCTGTGGCGCGAGGCCGCGCAGACCGGGGCCGCACTGCTGTGGCGGGTCTCGGCACGGGTGGGACTGCCCGTCCTGCGCGAGATGAACGACGGTTCCTATCTCTCCGTGATCTTCGAGAAGAATCTGGGATCCCATCATCGATCGGTAATCGCCGATTCAGTGAGGTCGGGCCGGGCGGTGCAGCCAATTCAAGCCAGCCCGGTACGGGTGGTCGAATACGACATTCCGGATCGCTTGGGCGACGGAAAAAACGAGACCATCCGGCTCATCACGACGATACTCGACTCCGTCGATGCGCCAGCTATCGAGCTCGCTGCCGCGTATCATGAACGGTGGGAAATCGAGAACCTGTTTGACGAGATCAAAACTCATCAACGCGGCTCAGCGCGCGTCCTCCGTTCCAAGACGCCCGAACTGGTCGAACAAGAGGTCTGGTCACTCCTGCTCACGCATTACGCGATACGTGTCCTCATGTGTCGCGCCGCCGACGAAGCAGACGTCGACCCAGATCGGATCTCATTCATGCGTTCACTGCGAGTCATCCGCCGCCACGTGACCGGGCAGGCGGATTTTTCCCCCTGATACACGACGTATCGCGCTCGAACGGACTCAACAGGAGATTCTTCACAGACTGACTGCACCCCGACGACACCGGACCGAGCCACGAGCGTTGAAACGAATCCAACACAACAAATACCCCGGAAGGAAGGCGCGCCACCCCGGTATCCGGCATCGAGACAAGCCGACCATCAAGCTGCGCGTGGCAGCTTAACTTCACGGTATTGATACCTGTACTGGGCACCGGTCGGCGTTGTCGTAATGATCGTGTCGCCCACGCGTTGCACATCCCAATCGCGTCCTTCTCGGACATGATTGTGGAACTCGCAGAGACCTCTGCCGTTGTGGAATGTCGTTTTTCCGCCGTCGGCCCAGCGTTTGATGTGGTCCAAATGTCTTATCGGGGCGTCGCAGTACGGTTCGCTGCAGCGGTGGCCGTCGCGGGCCTTGATGAAGGTGACCAGGGTGCCGGCGTAGGCGCGTTGGCGGGAGTCGCCGCCGATGACGATGCCGTCCTTGGTGAGCAGTCGGCGCCAGGCCGTGCACTGTGCGCGGGTGAGGAGCAGGTCGAGCGGGATCGGGCCGTAACCGGGGATCTCGGCGGGGAGTGGGCTGTCCGGGTCGATCAGTGCCTCGAGCGGGGCCAGGACCTGGATCTCGATGTTCACCTCGCTCGCGACGGCCTGCCCGGTGACCCGTTCGACGAGGGTGTCGGCCATGATCTGCCCGCGCCCGCGGGTCACCGGCTCGGGCGAGACCGCAGCCTCGTTGACCGCCTTCCGCAGAGCCGCGTAGCAGGCCACAGCCTCTTCGACCGGCAGGTGGGCGGTCAGGTTCGCCATCCCGTCGACGGCCGGGCGGACCGTGACCCGGCGACCGGTGCGGGCAGAGCGGCAGCGGGCCTCGAATTTCTCCGGGGCCACCTCCGCGGCGACCATTCGGGCGAGGTTCTCGATCTTGCGCACGCTGAGGGTGTCGAGCTGGTGCTCCGCGAGGCGCTGGTCGACCGCGGCGCGTTCCTCGCCGGACAGGTGCGACGTGGCCCCGACGATCAGTGCGGTCTTGTACTCGCTCAGCACGCCGGCCGCGAACAACTCGCGCACATGGGTGTGGCCGTCGTGCAGGTCGCGAGCGATCCGCAGCCGTTTGCGCCCCTCGGACGGAGATACCCGGCAGGCGAGCCCGATCTGCGCGGAAATGCTGTGTTCGAGCTTGAGTGGATCAATATCTCCGGCAGCGATCCGCGCCGAGACATGGGCACGTGCGAATTCCCGCAAAGCGACGGCCTGCTCAGCCGCGATGGACGCCTTCATCTCCTCGAGATGAGCGACCTGCGCAAGCCAGTCGGCGTCGGTGGACATACCCAAATGATACCACCGAAGGGAACGTATGTTCGAGGATTTAAGGAGCGGGACCACAGCCAGATGACCACGCACGCAGCAGCAGGGAAGGCTCCGAAGAAGAGCGCCAAGTCGGGTAGGGCTCCCAAGCTGACCATATAAATCGGCATTTCACCACCGCCCCCCGCGCCGGTCGCGGCGCCGACATCACGCCCAGGTGTCAGGAAGTCGAGCCACCGCAAAGGCGTCCGCCACTTCGGCCCGCCCCCAGACCGGAGGCAGCACCCGCAATGCCGCCACCAGATCCGCAGCAGTGCAGACCGTGATCCCACGAGGACTACGCCGCTGCCACAGCAGTGCACCCACCAGCGTGACGAACGAGCGCACCGGCACCGGCCGCCCCAGCGCCGCCGACAATGCCGAGCCCGCCCGGGCCCCTTCCGCCCGAGCGGACGCCACGTGCTCGACCGACCGCCCGCCGACCAGCACCGCATCGCCATCGACGACGACGCGACCGCGTGGATGGTGGTGGGTGTTGATCGTGATCACGCCCGGCGGGCCGATCACGAGGTGGTCGATGTCGCGCATGCGGCCGCCGGCCAGGCCCAGCGGCACCGCGTGGAGCACCCGCCACTGCGGTGGCCGGCCCAGCGCGCGATCCAGCACGGACTCGTGGACGAGCCGATCCAGCACGGCCGCCACGGCGATCTCCCCGTCGGCCCCGATGCGCCAGCTCCGGTCGGCGCCCGGGCCATCGCGGAGGCGCCGGCGCGCCGCCTCGTGGGTGACGTGGATGCCGGGCGGGGTGGCCGCGAGATCGGCGGGAAGTTCGGTCATGCCCGCATCGTCCCGCGCACCCCCGACAAAACCGGAGGTTGACAGAGCGTTGCGAACGCCGTGATTCTAACGTTGTAAAGATCGTCGATGATGAAGGGGTTCTGCGCGTGAACGACGTTCCTCGGCCCGAGCACCCACGCCCGACGGCGCTGCGTCCGCTGTGGCAGACGCTCAACGGGCAGTGGGAGTTCGAGATCGACCAGGCCGATTCCGGCCTTGAGCGCGGTCTGCGCGACCGACCGCTCTCGGGGGAGATCCCGGTGCCGTTCGCGCCGGAGTCGGCGGCCTCGGGGATCGGGAACACCGACTTCCTGGAGGCCGTCTGGTACGCCCGCGACGTCGCCGTGCCGGCCGAGTGGGCCGGGCAGCGGGTGCTGCTGCACTTCGGCGCCGTCGACCACGACGCCACGGTCTGGGCGGACGGCACCGAGGTGGCCCGGCACCGCGGCGGGTTCTCCTCGTTCACCGCCGACCTGGGTGAGCGGGCGGGGGAGACCGTGCGGGTGGTCGTGCGGGCACGCGACTCCCGCCACGGCGTGCAGGCCCGCGGCAAGCAGGCCACCCAGTACGCCAACAGCCACTGCGTCTACACCCGCACCACGGGCATCTGGCAGACCGTCTGGCTGGAGGCCGTGCCGCCGCTGCACGTGCGCAGCCTGCGGATCACGCCGAACCTGGCCGCGGGCACGGTCACGGTCGAAGCCCCGGTCACCGCGAATCGAGCCGGCCACCGGCTCGTCGTCGCGCTCGCCGACGCCGACGGGCCCGTCGGGTCCGCCGAGTCGCGGGCCGACCTGGACCTCACCCCGACGGTCACCGTGGCGATCCCGGCCGAGCGGCTGCGGCCCTGGTCGCCGGCCGATCCGCACCTCTACGACGTGACCGTCCGGCTGGTCGACGCTGCCGGTGAGGTCGTCGACGCCGTGGACAGCTACGCCGGTGTCCGCTCGGTCTCCATCGACGGGAAGCGGCTGCTGCTCAACGGCGAACCGCTCTTCCAGCGGCTCGTGCTGGACCAGGGCTGGTGGCCCGAGACGTTGATGACCGGGCCCAGCGACGCCGCGCTGGTGCGCGACATCGAGCTGGCGATGGCGGCCGGCTTCAACGGGGCCCGGCTGCACCAGAAGGTGTTCGAGGAGCGCTTCCTGTTCCACGCCGACCGGCTCGGCTACCTCGTGTGGGGCGAGTTCGGCGACTGGGGCGCCGGCGGGCAGGGCGTGCCGGAGCACAACCAGCAGCCCACCGCGTCGTTCGTGACGCAGTGGCTGGAGGTGCTGGAGCGCGACCACAACCACCCGGCGATCGTCGGCTGGTGCCCGCTCAACGAGACGTTCCAGGCACTGCACGACCGGATCACCGTGCTCGACGACGTGACCAGGGCGATGTTCCTGGCCACCAAGCTGGCCGATCCCACCCGCCCGGTGATCGACGCGTCGGGCTACTCGCACCGCGTCGCGGAGACCGACGTGTACGACTCGCACCAGTACGAGCAGGACCCGGAGCGGTTCGCCGAGCTGATGAAGGGCCTCGGCGAGAACACCCCGTTCGTCAACGTCCACGACGAGCGGACGATCTCCCTGCCGTACGCGGGCCAGCCCTACTTCGTCTCGGAGTTCGGCGGGATCTGGTGGGACCCGGAAGCGGCTGCTGCTGCCGGCACCGACCGCAGCGAGTCGTGGGGCTACGGCGACCGGGTGCGCGACGAGGAGGAGTTCCATGCGCGCTTCGCCGGGCTCACCGGGGTGCTGCTGGGCGATCCCGACATGTTCGGCTACTGCTACACCCAGCTCACCGACGTGATGCAGGAGCGCAACGGCATCTACCGCTTCGACCGCTCCGAGAAGCTGGACGTCGCGCGGGTCCGGGCCGCCCAGCAGCGACCGGCCGCGAGCGAGGGTCCGATACCGAAGTGACCAGCAGCAAGCCGGCGACGATCAAGGACGTCGCGGCGCTCGCCGGGGTCTCGTGGAAGACGGTCACCAACGTCGTCCACGAGCGGACCAACGTCGCCCCGGACACCAGGGCGCGGGTGCTGGCGGCGATCGCGGAGCTCGACTACCGCACGGCCCTGCCCGGCCGCCAGCTGCGGCAGGGCCGCACGCACACGCTCACCCTCGTGGTGCCCGACGTGCTCAACCCGTACTTCTCGATGCTGATCGAGGCCGTGTTCGCCGCGGCCGAGGCACGGGGGTACGCGGTGTTCGTCGAGACGGCGGGGCGGGCGCCGCACCTCGAGGAGCGGGCCGCGTCATCGGTGCTCCGGTTCGCCTTCGACGGCGTGATCTTCAGCCCGACGTTCACCCCGCCGGCCGAGCTCGGCCGGCTCGCCGCGCGGCTGCCCGTCGTCCTGCTCGGGGAGAACACGGCGGGCGCCGACCTCGACACGGTCGCGATCGACAACCTCGCCGCCGCCCGCGAGATCACGACGCACCTCATCGAGCAGGACCGGCGGCGCATCGCGTTCGTCGGGCATCGGCTGGAGGGCCCGCGCGAACCCGGCGGGGTCCGCGTACGCGGTTTCATCGAGGCACTCGCCGCGGCCCGGCTCGCGCCGGCCGCGCTCGTCGTGGCCACGGTGTACGACGAGGCGGGCGGTGCCGCCGGCGTGGCGCAGCTGCTCGCCGACGTCCCCGACGTCGACGGGATCGTCTGCGCCAACGACCTGCTCGCGGCCGGGGTGCTGCACGGCCTGCGCGCCGCGGGCCGCTCGGTGCCCGGCGACGTCGCCGTCACGGGCTGGGACGACATCCCCGTCGCGGGCTACCTGCACCCGGGGCTCACCACGGTGGCCCCCGACATCACCGCGCTGGCCGGCGCTGCCGTCGACCGCGTCGTGGCTCGGATCGACGGCGCCGACCAGCCGCGGGAGCAGGTGGTCGTGCCGCACCGGATCGTGGTGCGCGGCTCCACCCTCTCGGCGATTCCGGTCAGTGCTCCAGCTCGCCCGCACGGACGGCGGTGACGAGGGCGGTCCAGGCCGGCCGCGAGTAGTGGTGCGGGGCGCGGGTGCGGTCCTTGGTGTCGCGCACGGCTACGCCGCGGGGGAGCGGGGCGACCTCGACGCAGCTGTCTGAGTTCTCGTCGCCGCTGAAGCTGCTGGTGCGCCAGGCGAGCTGCTCGACGTCCATCGGTCTGGTCCCTCCACCGTTCACGTGGTTGCGGCGATCTCCCGCAGGAGCGCCAGCGAGCCCGCCGGGCTCAGAGCCAGCGTACGCAGCTCGTCGTACTTGTTCCGGGCCAGCAGCACGTCCTGCTCGCGCTCCAGATGGACGGCGCCGAGGGCGTGCTCGACGTAGGCCATGTCCGGTTCGCCCAGCTCCCCGAAACTCAAGACGATGAAGCCGGAAGCGAGGGAGGAGTGCGGACCGGGATGGGCAGGCAGCACCTGCATCGCGACCGTCGGCAGCTCTGCGGCCTCGGCCAGGTGGGCGAGCTGTTCATGCATGACGTCGGGATCGCCGACGGGGTTGCGCAGCGCGGATTCGCCGATGACGGTCATGAGCTGCAATGGGTGCTCGGTGTCGGTGAGCCGGCGCTGGCGGATCATCCGCACCTCCAGCTGCGCCTCCCGCTTCTCCGGGGACCAGTCAGGATTGCCGGACACGAACATCGCCCTGGCGTACGCGCGGGTCTGCAACAGCCCCGGGACGACGGCCGGCACGTAGACCTGAACCTGCTCGGCGTCGGTCTCGAACTGCACGTAACCGAAGTCCCCGCCCAACCGGTAGGGCGTCCACCACGGCCGCTTCCGAGCTGCCGCCACCAGCTCCAGGGTCTCGGTCCAGCGGTCGCCGCCGACGTCGTAGAGATCGAGCATGCTCTTGACCAGGTGCTGGTCCACGCCCTGCCGGGCGCCCTCGATCCGGCTCAGCTTGCTCACGGAGATCCCGAAGTCCCGCGCGGCGGCGTCGATCGAGATGCCGGCCGCCGTGCGCATCAGTTGAAGTCGCCTGCCGAGGATGCGTTGATGCACGTTGCCCTTGCCACTGCTCACCTGTGTCCCCCGTCACCGATCGGCGACTGATCGTGACATGACGCCGGTCGAAGTGACTCGGTCAACTCAGCCGAGCGACGTCGGCGAGCCAGCCGCCACCGTCCGCAGCTTGTCGGGATTGGCGATGTTGTGGATCGCGACGACGCGGCCGTCGGCGTCCAGGTCGAGGCCGAGGACGGACAGGACGCGGCCACCGCCCGTGAACACGATCGCCGGGATCCCGTTGAGCTCGACGATCTCGGCGGTCATGGCGGCGATCTCGACCCCCTCGTAGGGCCGCCGCACGACACCGGCGAACCAGGCGGCGACCCGCTCGGCACCGACGATCGGTTTGAGCGCCTGGCGCACCTTCCCGCCGCCGTCGGTCCACAGCGCGACTTCGGGAGCCATCAGCTCGAGCAGCGCGTTGATGTCGCCCCCGGTCGACGCCGTGAGGAACCGCTCGGTGACCACCTGCTGGCGGCGCCGGTCCACCTGCAGGCGGGGACGGCGGGCCGCGACGTGGGCGCGCGCCCGATGGGCGGTCTGGCGCACCGACTCCTCGGACCGGCCCATGGCCTCGGCGATCTCGGCGTGGCTGAAGTCGAAGGCCTCCCGCAGCACGAAGACCGCGCGTTCGATCGGGCTCAGCGTCTCCAGCACCACCAGCAGCGCGATCGACACCGAGTCGGCGTCGACGGCCGTGTCGGTGCTGGTGGGGACCGGTTCGGGCAGCCACGGGCCGACGTATGTCTCGCGCCGGCTGCGCTCTGCGCGCAGCCGGTCGATCGACACGTTGGTCACGATGCGGACGAGGTAGGCCCGCGGGTCGGCCACCCGGGAACGATCGGCGGCCGACCACTTCAGCCAGGTGTCCTGCACGGCGTCCTCGGCGTCCGCCGCGGTGCCGAGCACGCGGTAGGCGATCGAGAACAGCAGGCTGCGGTACTCGTCGTAGGGATCGTCGCTCATCGCGTGTACCGGCCACCGCGCCGCCACGCCGCCGACCCGATCGACGGGACCTTCAGCATCCGCGCGAACGTGGGCCACGGCGACGAGCTGACGGTCTCCTTGTAGAGGACGGCGAGCCGGCCGCTCAGGTGGAACCAGCCGGGGCTGTCGTCGGGGCGGGTGAACTGGACGACGGCGTCGCCGCGGCCCAGGCTGAGCGGCTTGTGCAGGTAGCCGAAGCGGAACGGGCGCGGCTGCGCCCCCTTCAGCTCCCGCGCGATCGAGACCGAGGCGTGCACGCCCGTCGGTATCCCGCTCTGGCAGGTTCCGTGCAGCATGCCGTAACCCTGCCGGATCGCGGCGGAGTCGCCGATCGCGTAGACGTCGGGGTGCGTCACAGATCGCAGGGTGGCGTCGGTGACGATGCGGCCCTTCGCATCGGTCTCGAGGCCCGCCCGCGCGGCCAGCGGCGAGACCCGGACACCGCTCGTCCACAGCACGGCGTCGGCCGAGCGCGACTCGCCGTCGGCGAGGTCCACACCGCTCGGGGTCACCTTGGTGATCTCGCCGATGCGGACCTCGACGCCCAACCGGTCGAGCGCCTTGTGCATGTACGCCTTCGCCTTCGGGCCGAGGTCGGCCCCCGGCTCGTCGCGGCCCGCGAGCACGACGTGCAGCGCCGGGTGCTGCTCGGCGATCTCGGCGGCCGCCTCCACACCGGTCAGGCCGCTGCCGGCGACGAGCACAGTGCCGGCGCCCCGCTCGTCGAGCGCCCGCAGGGCCTTGGCGAGGAGGTGGGCACTGTGCGCGTCGTCGAAGGTGTGGGCGTGCTCCGCGGCGCCCGGCACGTCGGCCGTCGCCGAGACCGCGCCGAGCGCGTGCACCAGGGTGTCGTAGGGCAGGTCGCGCTCGTCGTCGACGCGCACGATCTGGGTCTGCGGGTCGATCGCCGTGACCCAGCCCTGCACGAAGCGCACCCCGGTGCCGGCGAGCAGCGTCGGGACGTGCAGGTCGGCGAGCTCCTGCCCCGTCCCGACCTGGTGCAGCCGCAGCCGCTCGGTGAACCGTTGCTCCGCCGACACGAGCGTGATCGCCACGTCCTCACGGTGGCTCGTGCGCGCCGCCAGGCCGACGGTCGCGGTGAGGCCTGCGTACCCGGCTCCGAGAATCACGATGTTGTGCATGTGTCCTGTCCTTCCTGATCGTCCGACACCCCTCGGACGGGTCGCGACAGGACCACCGTGACGTCGGGTGACCGGGGTCACATTCGCGATCAGCTGGTGAACTCGCCGAACATGCCGGGCTCGTAGGAGCCCGCCGGGGTGCGCACGATGACGTTCATCCGGTTGGCCGCGTTGATGAGCGCGACCTGGCAGATCAGCGCGGCGACCTGGTCGTCGTCGTAGTGCTTGCGCACCTGTGCCCAGGTGTCGTCGGACACGCCCTGGTGGTGGCGTCGGCGATCCGGGTGGCCTCCTCGGTGAGCGCCAGCGCGGCCCGCTCCGCCTCGGTGAAGACGGTGGCCTCGCGCCAGACGGCCACCAGGTGGAGCCGCACCGCGGTCTCGCCGGCGGCCGTGGCGTCCTTGGTGTGCATGTCGGTGCAGAACGCGCACCCGTTGATCTGGCTGGCCCGCAGGCTCACCAGTTCCTGGGTGGACTTCGGCAGCGGCGACTGCGCGATCACCATGGCGGCGTTGGCGAACCGCTTCGCGAACTTGCCGGCGAGCGCGTTGCTCATGATGTCGAATCGGGCGTCCATGATCGTGTTCCTCTCCCGGGTGGCCGGTGCGGCTGCATCGGACGACCACCAGATGCCGGCGGTCCCCGGCCTGTGACAGCTCCGCTGCCGTGACGTACGCCACGCACCCCGGGTGTCACAGAACGGCGGCGCCCGGCATCTGGGGGGTGGCACGCTCAGGACCGGGGAGGGAACACATGAGTCAGGACGCGCACACGACGGCGTTCCTCGCGCACCGCAACCTGCTGTTCACGGTCGCGTACGAGATGCTCAGCTCGGCCGCCGACGCCGAGGACGTCCTGCAGGAGACCTGGATGCGGTGGACGGGCGTCGATCTCGAGACCGTGCGGGACCAGCGCGCCTACCTCGTGCAGATCACCACCCGGCAGGCGCTCGGCCGGCTGCGCACGATGGGCAGGCGCAAGGAGTCCTACGTCGGTTCCTGGTTGCCGGAGCCGCTGCTCACCACGCCCGACGTCGCCGACGACGTCGAGCTGGCCGAGAGCGTCTCGACGGCGATGCTGCTCGTGCTGGAGACGCTCGCGCCGACCGAGCGGGCGGTGTTCGTGCTGCGCGAGGTGTTCGACCTCGGCTACGACGAGATCGCCGACGCCGTCGACAAGACCCCGGCCGCGGTGCGCCAGATCGCGCACCGGGCGCGGGCGCACGTGGCGGCCCGCCGCCCGCGCGGGACCGTCTCCTCGACCGAGACCCGCGAGGTGCTCGCGTCGTTCCAGCGGGCCGTCGAGACGGGCGACCTGCAGGGCCTGCTCGACATGCTCGCCCCGGACGTCGTCCTCATGGGCGACGGCGGCGGGGTCAAGCAGGCCGTGCTGCGGCCCATCGTCGGGGCGGACCGCGTGGCCCGCGTGCTGACCAGCGGCCGTGCCCGGGTCGACGCGGTGCTGACGTACGAGCCTGCCCAGGTCAACGGCTTCCCCGCGCTGATCGTGCGGTTCGACGGCGAGCTCGACACCGTCGTCACGGTGCGCATGGACGACGGCGTCATCACCGGGCTCTACGCCGTGCGCAATCCCGAGAAGCTGTCGTTCATGGAGCAGGAGACCGCCCTGCGCCGCTGATGCAGTACTCCGCGCGGAGTACGGCCGGTGTGTCCCGCGGGCGGATGCCGCCGGTACTGCCCGCCCGCGAAGGTCGCTGGCATGGGACGGCGACGAGGGTGGCTGGTGGCGGGCGCGTTGACGCTCGCGATGGTGGCGGGCTGCGGCACGACGACGGTGCCGGACTGGGTGTCCGCGAACGCGAGTTCGCTGGCGACCGTGCGTCCGGCCGATCCGCTCGACGACCTGGCGCCCGTGCGCGCGGCTGCCGCCGGCGCGGACGTCGTCGGGTTGGGCGAGTCGGTGCACGGCGCGGCGCAGGAGCTCACCCTCAAGCATCGGGCGCTGCGGGTGCTCGTCGAGCAGCTCGGCTTCCGGTCCGTCGCCTGGGAGGAGGACTGGACGACCGGACGACGGATCAACGACTTCATCGGCGGCGGCGCCGGTGACCTCGCGACGCTGATGGGGCGGATGAGCCCGCAGTGGCAGTCGCGCGAGGTGGCCGACGTGCTGCAGTGGCTGCACGACTTCAACACCGGACGGCCCGACAAGGTGCAGTTCGTCGGCGTCGAGCACTACCTGACCGGCGCCGACGCCTACGCCGACGTCGACGCCTACGTGGCCGCCGCAGCGCCCGGCAGGCTGGCCGAGCTGCGGGCGCACCTCTCGCCGATCCGGCCCGCCACGGCGAACGCGTTCGAGCACATCCAGGCGTACATGCAGGTGCCCGACAAGCAGCCGCTGCTGGCGCACGCCCGCGCCGTCCAGGACCTGGTGGCCGGGCTCCCGCACGCGCAGGGCGACCGCGCGCACGCCGAGGCCGTGCACACCGCCGAGCAGATCGTGGCCTTCCACGAGCACTTCGCGCTCCCGGAGCCGGAGAGCCACGCCTACCGCGACGCGCACGCGGCGGCGAACCTCGCGTGGTGGCGGGACCTGACCGGCGACCGGATCGCCTACTGGGCCGCGAGCCCGCACACCGCGACGGCCCGTGACCTGCGGATCACCGGGCAGGACGGCGAGCTGCGCTTCACCAGCGCCGGCGCGCACCTGCGCGACCGCTACGGTGCCCGCTACCTGTCGATCGGGTTCCTGCTGGACCACGGGCCGGAGCTGCCCGCGCCCGCCGAGGGCTGGTTCGAGCGGCCGCTCGCGCGGGCCGAGCTGTTCGTGCTGGACCTGCGGGGGAGTGCGCCGCCGGAGGTCCGCAGGTGGCTCGACGCGCCGATCGTCACCCGCGGGCCCAGCGGGCCGGGCTCCGTCACCACTGGTGGGGCGGCCGCGCAGTGGTTCGACATGATCGTCCACGTCGATGCGGTGACCCCGGCGGGATCGCTCTGATCGGGCGCCGGCACACCATGGCCGACCGCGTCGAGTGACCCGCAAGGGGGCGCCGACGCCGTAGGGTCGTCGCCGATGGATCCACTGCTCCCCACCGATCCCCGCACGATCGGCCCGTTCCGGGTCGACGGTCGGATCGGCGCAGGTGGGATGGGCCAGGTGTACCTCGGCACCGATCCCCACGGCCGCCGTGCCGCGATCAAGGTGGCGCACTCCGAGCTGGCTTCCGACGAGCGGTTCCGGGAGCGGTTCCGTCGCGAGATCCGCATGGCCTCGACGATCCCGGGCTGGTTCACCGCCGCCGTGCTGGCCGCCGATCCCGACGCTGCGCCGCCGTGGCTCGCCACCGCGTACGTGGAGGGTCCCTCGCTGCAGGAGCGGGTGCGCGACGGCGGGCCGCTGCCTCCGCAGGAGGTCGCGGCGCTGGGCGCCCGGCTCGCCGCGGGTCTCGCGATCGTGCACGCCACCGGCCTGGTGCACCGCGATCTCAAGCCCCCCAACGTGATCCTCTCCGCGCACGGACCGCGGCTGATCGACTTCGGGATCGCGCGCGGGCTCGACGCGGCGGGCCTGACCGGCACCGGCAACCTCATGGGCACCCCGTCGTTCATGTCGCCGGAGCAGGCGACGGGCGCGCGCGACGTCGGCCCGTACAGCGACGTGTTCGCGCTGGGAGCCTTGCTGGTCTTCGCGACGAGCGGAGTAGTCGCCGTTCGAGGCGAGCACGGTCGCCGGCACGCTCTACAAGATCGTCAACACGGTGCCGGACGTCTCCGCCGTGCCCGAACCCGTGCGCGGCATCGTGCGCGCCTGCATGGTCCGCGACCCCATGGCTCGGCCGACCGCCGCCCAGGTGCGCGACGCGCTGGGCGGCGACCGCTTCGCCGCACCGCCACCCTCGGTCACCGTCCCGCTGATCTCCCGCGCTACGCCCCGACCCCCGCCCTCCGAGGAGCCGGCTGAGGCGCCCACCGAACGCACCCCGGTGCCGGACGCGCCCCGACCCCCGCCCCGCCGGTGGGGCTCGCTGGCCGCGGTGGCGATCGTGCTGGCGGTCATCGCACTCGGCGGGGTCTGGCTGGCCACGCGCGGCTCAGGGTCGGAGAGCGGCACCGCGCCGGGCGACGTCTCCTCCGACGCCTCGCCCGTCGATGCCTCGATCGATCCCCGCTTCGGCACCGACGGGGCCCTGTTCCGCACCCCGTCGGGCAACATCGCGTGCCGGATGGACGCCGACGAAGTGCGCTGCGACGTCACCGACCGCACCTGGACGGTCCCCGCCCGGCCCACCGATTGCGCCGGCGCATGGGCCACCGGCGCGGTGGTGCGCGGATCGGAGGAGGGCACGTTGTCCTGCGTCGACGGCGAGTTGGGCGCCGGCGCCGCGGTGCTGGGCTACGGCGAGGCGGTGCGGCTGGGCTCGACGGTGTGCGTGAGCCGGCCCAGCGGTGTCCGCTGCGAGAACGGCGCCACCCTGCACGGGTTCGCGGTGTCGCGCACGTCGTTCGACCTGTTCTGACCGTCAGACCTGGTGCGTGATCCGACCCGCCACAGCGGTGCGCAGCACCTCCGTGGCCCGCAGATCGTCGCTGGTCGTCAGGTCCCCGGCCACGACGGTCAGGTCGGCGACGTCGCCGACGGCGAGCGCGGCACGGCCGTCGCAGGAGGCTGCGACGGCAGCGACCAGCGGCAGCGCCTGCTCCGGGTGCCATGCGGGCCGCTCGTCGTCGGTGCGGGTGACGGCGGAGGCGATGCCGTCCCACGGGTCCAGCGGCGCCACGGGCGCGTCCGAGCCGAAGGTCAGCGGCACCCCGGCGGCGTGCAGGTCGGCGTAGGGGAACGCGTGCTGGGTGCGCCCGGCCCACCACCGGTCGGCGACGTCGCGGTCGTCGGGCTGGTGGGCCGGCTGCACGCTCGCGACCACGCCCAGCTCGGCGAACCGGGCGACGTCGGCCGGGTCCAGCAGCTGGGCGTGCTCGACGCGTCCCGGTGTCCCCACCGCGGCGAACGCGTCCAGCGCCACGGTGGCGGCGGCGTCGCCGATCGCGTGCACGGCCGGGGTGATGCCGTGCGCGGCACCGCGCGCGATCAGCTCGGTCAGCTCCGGCAGCGGCAGTGCGAGGTGGCCGCGGGAGTCCGAGCCGGGATAGGGCGCGCAGCACCACGCGGTGCGAGTGTTGAGCGAGCCGTCCACGAACAGCTTCAGCGGGCCGACCGACAGCAGCGGATCGTCGAGCACCTGGCCGGTGCGGTGGCCGCGGGCGATCGCGGTGTCGAGCAGGTGCCGGGCGATGACGCACCGCACTCGCGTGGCCAGGGGTGCCTGCGCGGCCCGGCGCGTCCAGTCGGCGACGGTGTCGGCGTACTCGAAGTCGTCGACGGCCGTCACTCCGCGGGTGGCCGCCGCGGCCAGCGCGTCGTGCGCCCACCGATCGGTGGTGGCGGTGTCGGCCGACGGCAACGCAGCCGTGGCCCGGTAGCACTCGTCCTCGACGAGCACCCCGGTCGGATGGTCGAACCCGATCGCGGCCAGCGCGGCGGGGGAGAGCCACAGGGTGTGCAGGTCCTGGCTGGACAGCGCGACCGGGCGATCCGGCAGCGCAGCCGCCAGCAGATCCTTGTGCGGCAGGTCCGGCCACAGCGCGTCGCGGAACCCGGCGCCGGTCACGAACCCCGTCGCGGGAGCGGCCGCGGAGACCAGTGCCACGGCGTCCGCGGCGGACCGGGCGCCGTCGAGCTGGATGCGCCGCCGCGCCGCTGCCCACTGCCCGATGTGCACGTGCGCGTCGCGCATCCCGGGAAGGATCGTGCCGCCGTCGGCATCGAACTGCTCGCCCGTCAGCGTGCCGGCAGGAACGATCAGGCTGACCCGCCCGCCCTGTACCTGGACGTCGACGAGCGGGCCGCCGGGGCCGTTGCGGGCGTTGGTGATCAGCACCCGGCGAGCCTAGGACACCGGATCAGAACCCCAGGTCGGACAATCCCGGGTGATCGTCGGGCCGTGGCCCGGACGGCCAGTGGTAGGCGCGTTCGGCCTCGGTGATCGCCACGTCGTTGATCGACGCGTGCCGCACCGCCATCAGCCCGTGCTCGTCGAACTCCCAGTTCTCGTTGCCGAACGAGCGCCACCAGTTGCCGTCGGCGTCGTGGCTCTCGTAGGCGAACCGCACCGCGATGCGGTTGTCGCCGTACGCCCAGATCTCCTTGATCAGGCGGTAGTCCAGCTCGCGCGCCCACTTGCGGGTCAGGAGATCGACGATCTCGGCCCGGCCGGTGACGAACTCGGAGCGGTTGCGCCAGCGGGAGTCCTCCGTGTACGCGAGCGACACCTTCTCGGGGTCGCGCGTGTTCCACGCGTTCTCCGCCATGCGAACCTTCTGGATCGCCGTCTCGAGCGTGAACGGCGGGAGCGGGGGGCGGTCGGCCATGACGAGTAGCGTAGAGAACGTGCGTTCTCGCAGCAATCCCTTGGGCAACGACCAGATCCTCGACGCCGCCGACGCGCTGTTCTACGCCCGCGGCGTGCAGACCGTCGGGATGGACGAGCTGCGCGCCGCGTCCGGTGCTTCCCTCAAGCGCCTCTACCAGCAGTTCCCGTCCAAGGAAGCGCTGGTCGTGGCCTGGTTGCGGCGCCGCGACGAGCAGTGGCGCGGCCGGCTGGCCGCGCACGTCGACGCGGTGGCGGACCCGACGCAGCGCGTCCTCGCCGTGTTCGACTGGCTGGAAGGATGGTTCGCCGAGCCGGGATTCCGCGGCTGCGCCTTCGTCAACACCTTCGGTGAGCTGGGCGCCACCAGCGATCCCGTCGCCGCCGAGGCGCGCCGGCACAAGGAGCTGTTCTTCGCCTACGTGACGGGGCTCGTGACCGCGGCCGGCGGCAGCACCGCCCTCGCCGACCAGATCGCGCTGCTCGCCGAAGGAGCGATCGTCACGGCCGCGGTGCTCGGCACACCGGACGCCGCGCGCACGGGCAAGGCGGCCGCCGCCGTGCTGGTCCGGGCGTAGTCGCACTGTCCGCGCTGCGCCCGCCGGCGTAGCGGGACGGCCCGCGCGCAGCGGACGTGCCGCGTACGCCCGCGGTCCGAAGGTTGTCCTCGTCGAACTACGAGGAGGACACCATGGCCGTTCAGACCCCCGCCCGACCCGTTGCCACCGCAGCACTCGACGAGCAGCTGCGTCGCTGGGCACCCCATCTGATGCGCTGGGCGTTGGGCCTGGTGTTCGTGTGGTTCGGCGCGTTGAAGGTGGCCAACGTGACGCCGGTGGCGACGCTCGTGGCCGACACGCTCGCGTTCGTGCCGCTGCCGTCGGAGTTCGTGCTGCCGGCGCTGGGCGTGTTCGAGATCGCCGCCGGGCTGGCCCTGATGGCCGGCGTGCTGATGCGGCCCGTGCTCGCCGTGCTCGTCGGACACCTGGCAGGCACGTTCCTGGTGCTGGTGACGCAGCCGCACGTGGCGTTCCAGGACGGCAACCCGTTCCTGCTCACGACCGAGGGCGAGTTCGTCGTCAAGAACCTGGTGCTGATCGCAGGAGCGCTGCTGGTGGCGGCGTTCCTGCCATCTCGCAAGCGCTGACCCGACCGGCGGGCACCCGACCGGACCCTGATGGGCCCGGTCGGTGCTCGCCGTTGCGGCGCGAAAGGGGGAGGATTCGCCCATGGACACCCCAACCGTGCGCAGCAGTGCGGCGGAAGGGCTGCGCCTCCTCGAGGCCGCCCAATGGGACGCGGCCAGGCAGGTGTTCGAGGCGAGCCTCGCCACAGCCGACACCCCCGACGCCCGCGACGGCCTGGGCCTCGCACTGTGGTTCCTCGGGCACGTCGAGGACGGCATCGCCCTGCGGGCGCAGGCCTTCGAGGCCTACGCGCGGGCCGGCCGGTGCGACATCGCCGCGCGCGTCGGCGTCTGGGTCTCGCACCAGTACCTGCTCGCGGGCCGTTCGTCGGCCGCCCGCGGCTGGCTCGCCCGCGCCGACCGCGCGGCCACCGGCACCGACTGCGACGGTCGCGGCTGGATCGCCGTCGAACGGGCCCGGCACTGCCGCGACGTCGTCGAACAGGCCGACCTCACCCGCCGCGCCATGGCGATCGCGCGCCGCAGCGGCGACGCCGACCTGGAGGTGTTCGCGCTGAGCCTGCTCGGGCTCAGCGAGGTGCACGCGGGCCGGCTCGCGGCCGGGATGGAGCTGATGGAGGAGGCGATGGCGGCGGCCACCGCCGGCCGCGTCCGCAACGTCCACACCCTCGCCGAGGCCTACTGCAACCTCATCAAGGCGGCCACCGACGCCGGCGACTGGGACCGCGCCACCGAGTGGTGCGACCACGTGGACCGCTTCGCCCGCGAGACCGGGGCGATCCCGCTGCTCGGCACCTGCCGCACGATCCACGCCGACGTGCTGGTCGCGCGGGGCCGCTGGATCGAGGCCGAGCAGGCGCTCGCCTTCGCGCTGCGACACGCACGCCCGGTTCGTGCCGGCGATGGGCGCATCGGGGATGGCCAGCATGGCCGAGCTGCGGGTGCGCCAGGGTCGGCTCGCCGAGGCCGAGCAGCTGCTGGCCGGCCGTGAGGAGCACGCGTCGTCGCTGTGCGCACTGGCCAGGCTGCGGATCGCCGACGGCCGACCCGGTGTCGCGGTCGCGCTGCTGGAACGGGCGCTCGGGGCCGCCGAGGGCGACGCCGTGCGCAGCACCCGCATCCTCGCGCCGCTGGTCGAAGCGCACCTCGCCACCGGCGACGTCGACGCTGCCGACGACGCAGCCGGCCGGCTCGCCGTGCTCGCGCAGGACAGCGGCATCCTCGTCGTCGAGGGCCGCGCCCGTGTGGCCGAGGCACTGGTGGCCGTCGCCCGTGGCCGGCTCGCCGACGCGGTCGACCCGTCCCGTCGGGCGCTGGCCGCCTTCGACCGGCTCGGCATGCCCCTCGACATCGGCGAATCGCGGTTGTTGCTGGCCCGCGCGCTGCTGGCGACCGCACCGGATGCCGCGAGGGACGAGGCACGGGCCGCGCTCGGTGCGTTCCGGGAGCTGGGTGCCGCGCGCGCCGTCGACGCCGCGGCAGCGGTGCTGCGCGAGCTGGGGGAGGCGACCGGATCGGGCCCGCGCGGGTACGGCGACCTGACCGCCCGTGAGGCGGAGGTGCTGGCGCTGCTGCAGCGCGGCATGACGAACGCCGGGATCGCCGCCACGCTCGTGATCAGCGAGAAGACCGCGGGCCACCACGTGAGCCGCATCCTCGCCAAGCTCGGCGTGCGCAACCGGGCCGAGGCCGCGGTGGCGGCCCGCGGAGCGGAGATGGGGAGGCCGTAGGGCGTCCTCCCGATGTCCGGGTGGCCCGTCGCAGGACACCCTTCGCGGCACGACAGATGCCGAGGAGGCCCGCATGACCACGATCGATCCCACGACCACCGCCGATGCCGAGCTGAAGGCCCGCCACCGCACGATGTGGGGGTCCGGCGACTACCCGTTCATGGTCGAGACCTTCCTGCTCCCGCTGGGCCCACGGCTCGTCGACGCGGCCGGGATCACGGCCGGGAGCCACGGTCCTCGACGTCGCCGCCGGCACCGGCAACGCCGCGATCCGGGCCGCGGAGCGCGGCGCGGTGGTGACCGCGAGCGACCTGACCCCGCGGCTGCTCGACGCCGGCCGCGCCACCGCGGAGGCCGCGCGGGCTGGACCTGCGCTGGGCGGAGGCCGACGCCGAGAACCTGCCGTTCGAGGACGCGTCGTTCGACGTCGTGATGTCCAGCATCGGCGTGATGTTCGCCCCGCACCACCAGGCCGCCGCCGACGAGCTGATCCGGGTGTGCCGCCCCGGCGGCACGATCGCGCTGCTCAGCTGGACACCGGAAGGCCAGATCGGGTCGCTGTTCCGCACGATCGGCCCGTTCGCCCCGCCACCGCCGCCCGGCGTTCAGCCGGCGCCGCTCTGGGGCAGCGAGGACCACCTCGCCGCACTCGTCGGCGGGCGGGTGCAGTGGCGCGACCTGACCCGCGACCACCTCGAGATCACCGCGTTCGCGGCGGCCCGCGACTTCGGCGAGCACTTCAAGGCCCACTACGGCCCGACGATCGCGGCCCGCGCCAACGCCGAGCGCAACGGGCGCGCCACCGAGTTCGACGCGGCCCTCGACGGCTTCTGCGACGAGTGGGACCGCGGCACCGGCGGCGTCGCCCGGTTCGAGATGGAGTACCTCGTGGCCGTCGGCACCCGCGTCTGACGGGTCAGGAGCGGCGCGTCGCGGCCTGCCGGTGCAGGTGCTGCTGCACCCAGCCCGCGACGTCGCCGCGCCGCAGCGCGACGGCCAGCAGCTCGGGGAACGCGTCGGGGGTGCAGGCGAACACGGGGATGCCCAGCGATGCCAGCGCCGCCGCGTTCTCCTTGTCCGAGACGGGTGCGCCGTCGTCGGAGAGCGCGAGGAGCACCAGCACCTGCACGCCTGCGGCGTGCAGGTGCGCGATCCGGCGCAGCATCTCCTCCTCGTTCCCGCCCTCGAACAGGTCGGTGACCAGCACGAACAGGGTGTCGCGCGGTTTGGTGATGCGGCCGGCGCAGTAGGCGACGGCCTTGTTGATGTCGGTGCCGCCGCCCAGCTGGGTGCCGAACAGCAGGTCGACCGGATCGTCGAGCCGGTCGGAGAGATCCACCACCGCCGTGTCGAACACGATCAGCGACGTGCGCAGCGAGCGGATCGTCGCCAGCACCGCACCGAACACCGCCGCGTACACCACCGAGGACGCCATCGACCCGGACTGGTCGATCGCGAGCACCACCTCGCGTTCCAGCGACTGCCGCCGGCGGGTGTGCCCGACCAGCCGCTCCGGCACCACCGTGCGGTATTCGGGCAGGTACCGGCTGAGGTTGGCCGCGATCGTCGCGCCCCAGTCGATGTCGGACTGACGTGGCCGCCGGGTGCGCCCGGCTCTGTCCAGGGCCCCCGACACCGCGGAGCGGGTGTGCTGGGCGATCCGCTTCTCGATGGCCGCCACCACCTGCGCCACGACCTTGCGGGCCGTGGCCCGGGTGGTCTCCGGCATCACCCGGTTCAGGCTCAGCAGGGTGCTCGCCAGGTGCACGTCCGGCTCGACGGCGTTGAGCAGCTCCGGTTCGAGCAGCATGCGGTGCAGCCCCAACCGGTCGACGGCGTCGCGCTGCATCACCTGCACCACCGTCGACGGGAAGTAGGTGCGGATGTCGCCCAACCACCGCGCCACCGCCGGCGCCGAGCCGCCCAGCCCGCCGGAGCGGCGGCCGGCGCGGCCCGATCCGGTGCTGTCGGCGTCGGGTCGGTCGTAGAGCACGGTGAGGGCCTGGTCGATCTTGGCGTCCCCGGCACCCAGCCCGCTGCCCAGCCCCTCCTCGGCGTCGGCGCCCAGCAGCAGCCGCCAGCGCCGGCCCCGCTCGCCCTCCTGCTCCGGTCCGGTCATCGCGCACCCGCCAGGATCGCCGCAACGGCAGCCACGGCGGGAGCCGCGCGCCGCTCGTCCACCACGTCGTCGACGGTGTCGGCCGCGCCGCCGGCGAGCCGGTGCACGGCGTGGCCGAGCTCCGCCCGCTCGGGCCGGGTGTACTCGCCGAACGTGCGGCGCAGCAGCGGCAGCACCACCAGGAAGTCCTCCTCAGCCAGGGCGGCCACCCACTCGTCGAGCAGGCCGAGCAGTTCGCGGTCGTGCACCAGCAGCAACCCGCCGCCGGACAGCAACCCCTCCACCCACGCGGCCTG
Source organism: uncultured Actinomycetota bacterium (assembly GCA_963727745.1). Taxonomy (GTDB): domain Bacteria; phylum Actinomycetota; class Actinomycetes; order Mycobacteriales; family Pseudonocardiaceae; genus Pseudonocardia. Next base: position 142,366 of record CAVSHL010000004.1, on the reverse strand, counting down.
CGCCGCGGGTGGCACCCCGATCGACAGCTGCGCCGACAGCCGCCGCGCGGCCTCGTTGTGGTCGAGGGCACCGCCGTCGGTGAGGATCCGCACGATCCGCCCGGCGAGCAGGCCGTGCACGTCGTGCCGATCGGCCAGGCCTCGCAGGGCCGCGACCCAGCGGGCGATGTCGGCCGGCTCGTTGCGCAGCGCGAGCGCCGCGTGCACCCCGTCGACGGCGCCGCGCAGCTCCCGCGCCGCCTCCTCGCCCAGGCCGGTGACCGCGGCCGGCAGCCCGGCGCAGATCCGCACCAGCAAGGCCTCGACGATCCCGCCGAGCGAGGCGGTATCGGTACCGCGCACGTCGCCGTAGCGCTGCGCGCGCACCAACGGCGGCACGGCCGCCATCAGGTGCGCGACGTCGAGGTCCAGTGCCGCCTTCGCGTCCAGCGCCGCCAGCACGGCGGGCAGCGCGTCGGGCAGGTCGGTGAGCAGCACGCGTTCGACGGTGCGGGTCACACCGGCGAGGTCGGACGCGGTGGTGGCGTCGTGGACGAGCCGGGCCGTGGCCGCGCCGGCGACCGTGGTGCCGAACCGGGCCGCGTCGATCACCGCGATCGACAGCTCCGGCTGCCAGCGCACGTCCCAGCTCTCCCGGAACGTGCCGGTCGAGGCCACGGCGTCGTCGGCGGGACGGCCCCAGTCGATCTCCAGCGCGGCCAGCCGGTGCAGCAGCACCGAACGGCCGCGGTCGATCTCGCGTCGCAGGTCCAGGGCGTAGCTGCGGCCCAACGGGTCGCGCTTGAGCCGCAACGTGCGCGACTGCGCGAGCAGGTCCACCTCCAGCGGGACGGCCGGCGCCTCCGCAGGCACGGTGCCCAACCGCTCGCCGACCACCAGGTCGGTGGTGACGTAGCGCAGCGGCACCGCGTCGCCCTCGCACAGCACCGCCAGCGACGCCTCCTGCATCTCGGCGAGCCCGGGCAGCGAGCGCCCGCGTAGCGCTGCCAGCGCCTCCGCCAGCCGCACCGCCTCGATCACGTGCGCCGACGACACGGGCAGGTCGCGCGCCCGCAGCACGCCCGCCACCTGGATGAACCAGCGCGTGACCGGCTCGTCGACGGCCGAGAAGAGGTGGTGGTACCAGCCCGGGGAGTCGATGCCCGCCCCGTAGCCCGACGACGAGGCGAGCCGCGAATGCGTGAACGGCACCCAGGTCAACGCCGCTTTCCGCTTCGGCAGGCCGCGCAGGGTGCGGTCATCGGCGGCGGCCGGGGGCAGCGGCTCCGTCAGTGCCGGCCCGTGCCACGCCCCGCAGACGACGGCGATCGGCCCCTCGGTCTCCTTGAGGACAGCGCGCAGGGTCCGCCGCATGAACGCCTCGCGCCGCTCCTCCCAGATCCCCTCCTCGGGCGCATCCCGCCGCAGCTCCGTCATCGCCTCCAGCAGCGCGGGGAAGGGTGACTCGGCATCAGCCGTGCGGGACTCCACCACCCCGTCCCACCAGCGCTCGGGATCGTCGTGGCCGGCCGCCTTCGCCAACTCCGCGATCGGGTCGACGGGTCGGGCTCGCCGCCGTTCCGGTGCCGGTTCGGTGGCTCGCGCCAGCACCGCCGTCGACGGCAGGTCGCAGAACCGCACCGGCACGTCGTGCTCGATCGCCCAGCACAGGGCCTGCCACTCCGGGGAGAACCCCGCGAAAGGCCAGAACACCGACGTCTGCGGCGCGTCCGGGGCGTAGGCGAGCAGCGCCACGGGCGGCGCCATCCCCTCGGCGGTGACGAGCCCGGCGAGCGCGTCGGCGTCGGCCGGACCCTCGATCACCACCGCGGCCGGCTGCAGCCGGTCCAGCTCCGCCAGCACCGACCGGGCCGAGCCCGGGCCGTGGTGGCGGATCCCCAGGACGTGCACCCTCACCCGTCGTTCTCCCGGCACGCCCGGTAGAAGTCGCCCCAGCCGGACCGCTCCCGCACCACGGCCTCCAGGTACTCCGTCCACGCCACCCCGTCGGTGACCGGGTCCTTCACCACGGCACCGCGGATACCGGCGGCGACGTCGGCGGCGCGCAAGGTGCCGTCGCCGAAGTGCGCGGCCAGCGCGATCCCGCTGGTCACGACGGAGATCGCCTCCGCGGTGGACAGGGTGCCCGACGGTGACTTCACCGTGGTGCGCCCGTCCGCCGTGACGCCCGAGCGCAGCTCGCGGAACACCGTGACGACGCGCCGAATCTCCTCCAGCGCCGACGGCACCTCCGGCAGCTCCAGCGACGCACCCAGCTCGCTCACGCGGCGGGCGACGATCCCCACCTCCTCGTCCTCGGTGGCCGGCAGCGGCAGCACCACCGTGTTGAAGCGGCGCCGCAACGCCGACGACAGGTCGTTCACGCCGCGGTCGCGGTCGTTCGCGGTGGCGATCACCGTGAACCCCTTCGCCGCCTGCACCTCCGAGCCCAGCTCGGGGATCGGCAGCGTCTTCTCCGACAGGATCGTGATCAGCGCGTCCTGCACCTCGGACGGGATGCGGGTGAGCTCCTCGACCCGCGCGACCCGGCCCTCCGCCATCGCCGTCAGGATGGGGGAGGGCACCAGCGCGGCCCGGCTGGGACCTTCGGCGAGCAGCCGCGCGTAGTTCCAGCCGTACCGGATCGCCTCCTCCGGCGTGCCCGACGTGCCCTGCACCAGGAGCGTCGAGTCGCCGGAGACGGCCGCGGCGAGGTGCTCCGACACCCACGTCTTCGCCGTGCCGGGCACGCCGAGCAGCAGCAGGGCGCGGTCGGTGGCGAGCGTGGCCACCGCGACCTCCATCAGCCGGCGCGGCCCCACGTACTTCGGGACGATCACCGTGCCGTCGGGCAGCGTGGTGCCCAGCAGGTAGCCGACGACCGCGTGCGGGGAGAGCCGCCACGACGGCGGGCGCGGCCGGTCGTCGTGCGCGGCCAGCGCGGTGAGCTCGGCCGCGTAGGCCTGCTCGGCGTGCGGTCGCAGGAGATCGGTGCTGGTCACGAGGGTGTTTCCTTCGGGTTGTGCGGGGTGAGCTCGGTGGCGAAGGTGTGGCGCACCTGCAGGACGGCGGCCAGCCCGCGGATCGTGGCCGGCCACATGGTGTGCTCGGGGGTACGGCGGGAGAACGCGGCGACGCCGTCGGCGCGATCGGCGGGCAGGCCGGCGCCGGCGAGGCGGACCAGCTCCCGCACCGCGGGTGTGACGGGCTCGCCGCGGGAGGCCGCGTCGGAGATGCGGGCGAGCACGGCGGCGGCCAGCCCGTCGGGCCACGGGCGCACGCACGCTTGCAGCTCGGCGAGGCGCAGGGCCGCGGGATCGGTGCGCAGCAGGTGGGCGACACGGGCGGCCCGCACCGTCGGCGGCAGGGCCGCGGCCAGCTCGCCGTCGGACACCCACACCTGGGAGCGGAACACGGCCGTGCGCTCGTCCAGCCGCGGGGGAGTGGCCAGCAGCGCGGTGATCCACTGCTGGTGGCCCTCGCGGCGGGCGGCGATCCGCCAGCCGGCGTGCACGTCCGACGCGAGGTCGTCGGCCACCGCGGCCCGGGCGAGCGCGGCGGGATCGTCGCCCCAGGTGGCCAGCGGCGCTCGTGCGATCACCTGGACGAGCCACCACCTGGCGTGCGAGATCCGGGCGCCCTGCGGCGGGTCCTGGGGGATGCCGTCGCGGCCCAGCAGCGGCGTCCACTCCGCAGGCGGCTCCGGCTCCAGCACCGTGCCGCGCACACCCTGCCGGGCACGCAGCACCGCCCGGGCCCGCGCCGCGGCCCGCTGGGCGTAGCCGCTGCCGGGCAGGAGCGCCAGCAGGTCGGCGGCCGTGGCCCGCACCGCCGCCGCCCGGTCGTCCAGCGCCGCCTCCAGGAACGGCTCGTCGGCGCTGGTGAGACCGTCGCGCAGCACAGCGACGAACGCCGCCCGGTCTTCGCCCGTCTCCTGCGCCCATCCCGTGGCGAGCAGCTCACGCGCGGCTCCCGGATCCTCCGCGCGCAGAGCAGCCAGGTGGGCGTGCCGGGCGGTGCGGCCGCCGGTGGCCCACACCTGCGGATCGGACGGGTCGGCGGGGCGCGCGGCCAGCCACGCCCACTCCGGCCGGAACCCGGCCAGCCACCGGCCGCGCTGCCCGCAGACCTGTGTGGAGACCTCCCGCAGCTCCCGGTGCCGGGTCGCCACCTCGAGCAACGCCGGCAGCAGCGGCGGCGGCACGATCCGCCCGGCCGCTGCCGTGGCCTCCAGCAACGCGGGCAGCACGAGCCCGTCGGTGCCGGCCAGCCGGCGGGCAAGCACGTCGGCGGCGAGCGGGGTCAGCTCAGGTGCGGACTCGGATGCCGCGCGTGGCGGCCCCGCCCCGGCCGGTGGTTCGGCCACGCGCCCGGCCCGCTGGCGGGCGAGCAGCAACGCAGCGGCGTCGAGCAGCGCGGCCGCCGGCTCGTCGGCGGACACGGCCGCCACGTGCTCGGCAGCGACTCCGGGCAGCACGTCGACGTCGACGGCGCGCGTCCCGGTGCCGACGGTAGCGGCCGCGACGAGCTCGTCCCAGGTGCTCACCGGCTCACCAGCTCACGGGTCACAGGCGCACCGCCTGCTCGCCGTGCCAGCACGTCAGCGGGCGCAGCGCGGTGCCCGTCCACTCGCCGGCCACCGTGACCGCACCGCCGCCCGAGGTCGCGACGAGCAGCCATACCGCGGCCTCGCCGACGTCGAGCGGCACGACCGCGTCGGCGCACCGCAACCGCCATCCCGCCTCGTGCTCGACGGGCACCCCGGCCAGCACGGCCGGCAGCTCGCTCAGCCACGGGTCCTCGGCCAGGGCGGTGGCGTACTCGTCGAGCAGGTCGGCGACGGAACCGGCATCCGGCGCCGGTGCGCGGCCGAGCTCGCCGTGGCGCTCGCCGATCAGCGCGCGCAGCGGTGGCCGGCCGGGATAGAAGTGCAGCTCGGCTTCGAGGACGGTGCCGGGCAGCAGCACGGCGTCGGGATGGGAGCCGAGCTCCGCGCCGCCCGCCGCGAACAGCAGCAGCAGCGCCCACCGGCCGGACTCCGCACCGCGCAGCCACACCCGGCGGGTGTCGACCTTGCCCTCGAACGCGTCGCGCACCGCGTGCACCCGCCACCGGTCGCGCACCCCGGGCGCGGCGAGCACGTCGTCGCGGGCGACCGTGAACCCGACCCTGGAACGCACGGTGGCGGCGAGCTCCGGCGGCAGCGCTTCCAGCTGCTCGTAGGCGCGGACGAGCAGGCGCATGCGGGCGTACTCGCCCAGCAGCCTGCCTGGCCACCCCGAACCGGACGCCGGCGTGGCGGCGCTGCGCCGCACCATCCCGGCGACGCCGGGGGCCTGGGCGTCGACCATCCGGGCCGCCACCTGCTCGACGGGCGCGTACCCCTCGGCGGCGGCATGGGCGAGCCCGGTGCGGACGCGGTCGCGCAGCCAGCGGTCCAGCTCGGCGAGCCCGTCGCCGACGCGGCGGCGGCGTTCCGCGGCCCGCTTCGCCGCGGCCTCCTCGTCGCGTTCCTTCGGCTCGGCCGGCTCCGTGCCGCGGGAGTCGCGGGCCTTCAGCCAGTCGGCCGCGAAGACGGGAGCTGCCGGCTCTTCCGGCACCAGGTTGGCGGCCCACAGCATCAGCAGCGCGAGCGCGTGCTTGCACGGGAACTTCCGCGACGGGCACGAGCAGGAGTACGCGGGCCCGTCGAGATCGACGGTGGTGCGGTAGGGCTGCTTCCCGGAGCCGCCGCACATCCCCCACACCGCGCGGTCGTCGGCGCCGTAGACCTCCCAGCGGATGGGTGTGGCGAGCCCGAGCGCGGCCCGCACCGACGCCGGATCGGGCGCCAACGCCGCCACCCGAGCCGTGCCCCACCGTTCCCGCACCACGGCACGGTATCGGGCGGGCCCGACAGTCCTCGGAACAGTCGGGTGGATCAGCCCAGCACGACGCGCGACGGCGTGACGCGCAGGATCACCCGGGTCACGTCCGCCGGCAGATCACGGAACGAGTCGCCACCGCCGGGGCCGTCGTACTTCTCGCCCAGCGCGATCGCGAACGCCCGCCCCGGGTCTGCCTCGACGGCGGCGGTGCCGCGGATCTCGACGTAGCGCTCGTCGTCGGCGGGATCCCACACCGTGAGGCTCACCCTCGGATCGCGCTCGATGTTGGTGACCTTGCGCCGGCCGGCCGCCGTGGAGATCAGCACGTCCGCGCCGTCCCGGTCGACCCACACCGGCGAGGTCTGCGGGCTGCCGTCGGGGTTGACGGTGGCCAGCGCGACGACGTGCCCGGCGTCGACGAGCGCGCGGGCGAACTCGGGCAGTTCGGTCATGCAGGGACGCGGGCCGGCAGGTGCTCGGGGACCTGGTCCAGCAGGTAGACGGGGTGCCCGCCGGGATCGAGGAAGCTCGCCCAGTGGCCGCCGGGGATCGCTCGCGGCTCCGCAGTGAAGGTGAGCCGGTCGCCGTGCTCGGCGCGGAACGCCTGGACGCTGTCGACGAGGAACGCCGGCCCCGGCTGCTCGCCTGCGACCCGCGGCCCGACCATGAACTGCACGTCGGTGCCCGGGATCGTGAACGCGATGGTGGAATCGCCCTGGCGCCATGCCTCGGTCCAGCCGAGCGTGTCGCGGTAGAAGGACAACGCCTGCTCGACGTCGGGGACCGGGTTGTAGGTGAATGCGAGCCGCACGGCACCTCCAGGCGCGAGAAATCGAGTGGCGGCATACTCCCATGCCCCCGAACGGGTGAGTGACGCGGGCTGGCAAATGCGCCGTTGGCGCAGTTCGGGACGTCAGCAAAGCCACTTTCAGGACCGATTCGGTCCTGAAAGTGGCTTTGCTGACATTCCTGGCCGGCCGTGGCGCGACCTACCGCCCGCGCAGCTCCCGGCGCAGCAGCTTCCCCGTCACCGTCTTCGGGATCTCGTCGAGGATCTCCACCTGGCGCGGGTACTTGTAGGCCGCCATCCGCTCCTTGGTGAACGCGATGAGCTCCTCGGGGGTGGCGCTGCGCCCCGGTCGGAGGCTGACGAACGCCTTCACCGTCTCGCCGCGGTACTCGTCGGGCACTCCGACGACGGCGGCCTCCCGCACGGCCTCGTGCTCGTAGAGCATGTCCTCGACCTCGCGCGGCCAGACCTTGTAGCCGGAGACGTTGATCTGGTCCTTCTTGCGGTCGACGATGTAGAACCAGCCGTCGGCGTCCATGTACCCGACGTCGCCGGTGTGCAGCGCGCCCCCGGGAAGTGCCTTCTCTGTCTCCTCGGGCTTGTTCCAGTACCCGACCACGACCTGCGGACCGGCCGTGACCAGCTCGCCGATCTCACCCGGCGGGAGGTCCGCGCCGTCGTCGCCGACGATCCGCACCACCGTGTTGTAGATCGGCACGCCCACCGACAGCGCCCCCGACGCCGGGTCGACGGGCGCGGTGGCGCCCAGCGGCACTCCGTGCGACGGGGAGGTGGTCTCGGTGAGCCCGTAGATGTTGTGGATGTAGGTGCCGAACGCGTCCTGGAACGCCGTCACCGTGCTGGGCGGGATCGGCGCGCCGCCGGAGAAGATCTTGGTGAGGGTGGCCAGCGCGTCCTTGTCGGCGGCCGGGGAGTTCATCAACGCGATGAACACCGTGATCGAGCCGACGGTGAACGTGACGCCCTCGTCGTGGATCGTCTCGATCGCCACCGCCGGATCGAGCCGGTACATCAGCACCAGCGGGGCCCCCACCAGCAGCGAGATGGCGATGTGCCCGATCAAGCCGGTGATGTGGAACAGCGGCGCGACCCCGAGGATCACGTCGTCCCCGGAGAGCTCGATCCAGTCGCGGTAGCTCTGCGCGTTGAACACGACGTTGCGGTGCGTCGTCATCGCGCCCTTGGGCGGGCCGGTCGTGCCCGACGTGTAGGTCAGGAACGCGATGTCGTCGGGGCCGAGCGAGATCTCCGGCGGCGCCTGGCCGGCGAAGCGCTCGAGCAGCCCCGCCATGTCGACGGTGTCGGGGAGGTCGATGCGTTCCACCCCCGCGAAGATCCGCTCGTCGTTGCGGGTCTGGTGCTCCAGCTCCGACGTCGTGATCACCTGCTGGACGGTCGAGCCGTCCAGCACGTCCTTCGCGACGTCGCGGTGGAGGCTCTGCATCGTCACGAGCACGGTCGCGCCGGAGTCGTCGAGCAGCCCGCGCAGCTCCCGGCCCTTGTTCATCGGGTTGATCGACACGGCGATGCCGCAGGCCTTCCACGTCCCGATCTGCGCGATCAGGAACTGCGGCACGTTCTGCAGGTAGACGGCCACCCGGTCGCCCGGACTGAAGCCGCCCGCCGTGATCCCCGCGGCGAACGCGTCGGTCAGCGCGTCCAGCTCCGCGAAGCTGATCCGCCCGTTGAAGTAGCGGATCGCGTCCGCGTCGGGAGAGCGCTGCACCGTCGCCTTCAGCATGTCGACGGCGTTGGCGAACTCGACCTCGATCTCCGCCGGCTGGCCCGCCGCGTAGCGGGCCAGCCACACCTTCTCGGTGTACGGGCTCGTCATCGGATGGCCACAGGGTTCACCGGGGCACCGGTGCCGTTGACGACCTTCAGCGGAGCCGCGACGTAGAGGAAGCTCCAGCGCCCGTCGGCCGCGCAGGCGTCGGCGAGGTCGTCCAGCCACGCGATCTCGGTCAGCGTGACCCCGAGGTTGCGCATCAGCGCGCAGTGCAGCGGCAACGCCACCCCGGACTCGGGCTCGAAGGTGACCTCGTTGGCGATCGTGTCGGTGACCAGGTTCGGCACCTCGCGCTGCTGGAACCACTCGACGAGCTCGCGCGAGTACGTCAGGCCCGGCTCCGTGAACCCGTCGTAGAACTTGTCCTTGTCGTTCAGCTCGTACCAGTACTTCATCCAGCCCGTGCGGATGACCAGGATGTCGTGCGGCTCGATCGTCACGCCCTGGGCCCCGGCCGCGGCCTCGAGGTCGGTGTGGTCGAACGTCTCGCCCTTGTCGAGGTAGTCCTTGCCGCGGTGGCGCGCCATGTCGATCAGCACCCCGCGCCCGACGATGCCCTTCTCCGCGATCGGCAGCACCGACGCCTTCTCCATCGCGTCGACGGTGGTGCGCGCGTCGTAGCCGTTCCAGAGCTTGCCGTCGTACCAGACGTGGCCCAGCGCGTCGTACTGCGTGGAGCCCTGCAGGAAGATGTGCGCGGTGTCGTCGGCGTAGTGCAGCCCGCCCGGGAACGCCGGCCCGCCGTCGCCGTCCCACGTCGACTCGTCCAGCTCGTTCTTGCGCTTGATCCCCTCGCGGCCGGGCCACAGCGGATCGCCGGGGCTCTCGGCGCGGCCCATCTGGATCTGGAGCGTGAACACCTCGCCCGACTTGATGTGCTGCACGCCGCGCAGCACCTCGCCGGCGTCGAGGTAGTTGAGCGCTCCGACCTCGTCGTCCGGCCCCCACTTGCCCCAGTTGGTGGGGGCATCGGCTCCGAGCAGGTCGCGCATTGCTGGCGCGTCGGACATCGTCGTCTCCTCGCGGTGCTCGTCATCGGTCAGTGATCGATCCTGCCCCGCCTCTGACGAGCGTCCAACGCGGGAAGAGCCCACACCTGCCCGGTAGGCCAGGGTCAGCCGCACCCCTGACATCCGTCACCGTCGGACGATGACGCGCGACCGGGGTGCGTGGATGCGCGGCTCGGCATCGTCATCGGCATGACGGCAGCGACGGCGGACGGCGTCCGCACCCCACCCCGGCAGATCGAGTCGGCCGTGCGGATCCTGATGGCGAACCTGGCTCTCACGGCCGTGGTGGCCGTGCTCTTCGCGGTCTTCCACGATGCGCTGCTGGACTACCAGCTGCAGCACCTCGGCGCCGCGCCGGCGGACGGGGTGCGGGCGAGCCTCTCGGTCGGCCTGTGGTCGCGGGTGGCATCGGTCGTGATCATCGGGATCGTGTCGACGGTGCTGATCCGGGGCCTGCGCGCCGGGCGCCGTCGCTCGTACGTGCGGGTGCTGATGATCTCGACTATCGGCCTGCTGGCCAGCGCATACCTGGTGTGGTCCGGGCAGTACCCGCTGTGGGTGGACGCCGCGCAGCTCGTGCAGGCAGCGTTGCTCGTCGCACTGCTGTGGACGGTCACCCGCCCGGACGTGCGGGCCTGGTTCAGCCCTCCACGTCGGCCTTGAGCCGGTCCAGCGTGCGCCGGATGTTGCTCTCCTGGAACGCGGCGAACGTGCTCCCGCCCGTCGCGATCCGGTCGAACACGGCTGCGACCGCGTCGGGCCAGGCACGGCGGTCGTCGGTCCAGGTCTCGGTGACGTGCGTGCCGCCCTCGACCGCCTCGAACCGGTACTCCCAGCTCGCGACCGGCGCCGTCAACCACGGCGTGCCCACGCCGAGCGCCACCACGCGGAAGGCGAACCGCGCACCCGGCTCGGCCGCCGTCACCACCGCTCGGCTCCGCCACGACAGCGGCCCGCGCCGGTTCGACCCGACGAACTCCGCCCCGACGCCGAGCGAACCCGGCGAGTCCGCGCCGGTGTTCTCCGGGCTCCAGCGCTGCATCTGGGCCGGGTCGCTGACCAGCTCGTACAGGCGCATCGGCGGGGCGGCGACGACGACCTCGCCGGAGACGGTCATCGGACGTCGGGGCATGTGATCAGCCTAGTTACCCGTGATCGGGGTGCCCTGCGCGGTCACGAGCCGGCCGCCCGTCCAGACGTGGGTGTAGCGGCTCGCGGCGGCGAAACCGGTGAACTCCATGGCCGTGCGCCCGACGACGATGTGGACGTCGCCGACCGTCCGCACGCTCGCCTCCTCGGGGAACGTCGCGATCGCCGGGAACGTCACGGCCCCGGAGCGGACCGCTGCGATCAGGTCCGCCCTGGTCGCCACCGCCCCGTCGTGCACGGCGACGATCAGGAACTCCGGGTGCAGCAGCGTCTCGAGCGCGGCGATGTCCGCGCTGGTCAGGGCGTCGAAGAACTGCTGGTCGAGGTCGAGTGGCGACATCCGGCGGACGCTACGGGTTGCCGTCGACGGCAGGGCAAGCCCGCAGCAGCCGGAATGCATTGCGACTCAGCAGCCGTTCGGTGGGCCACCCCTGCTCCGTGAGCCAGCGCTGCAGCGAGTCGGAGCCCAGGTTCTTCTGGACGACCAGCAGCGCCGGCGCGCCCTCGGCCAGCCGGGGGAGCCAGTGGAGCAGGAGCTCGTGCAGCGCCTGCTTGCCGACGCGGATCGGCGGGTTGGACCAGATCGCGGCGAACCGCACGTCGTCCGGCACGTCCTCGGGGGCGACCACCCGCACGTTCTTCAGCCCGGCCGCCTCGGCGTTCGCCGCGCACAGCTCGCGGGCCCGCTCGTTCACGTCCACCGCCCACACCGTGGCCCGCGGCGACCGCACGGCCAGCGTCAGCGCGATCGGCCCGTACCCGCAGCCGAGATCGAGCAGATCCCCCCGGGCCGGCGGCGGGGGAGCGTGGTCCAGCAGCACGGCCGTGCCCTTGTCCAGCCCGTCCCGCGCGAACACCCCCGCAGCCGTCCGCAGCTGCAACCGGCGGCCCGCCACCTCGATCTCGACCGAGCCCAAGGGCCCGGCAGGGCCCGAGGGCGACTCGAAGTAGTGGGTCACGGGGCGCGACGCTAGCAAGATCGGGTCGAGGTCGAACTTTGAGCTGCTGAAACCGCGATTTCTTCGACTTCGACGCGATCAGGAACCGCGGAGCCGGCGGATCCGTCAAAGTCCGGTGGATCTGAGCACACCGTTTCGCGGGCGCGACGCGCTCGCCGCCGGCGCGGTCACCAAGGCGCAGCTGCGCGGGCCGCGTTTCCGACGGCTCTTCACCGGTATCTACATCGCGGCAGGCGCCGAAGTCGACCTCGCGGTGCGGGCGCGGGCGGCATTCCTGCTGGTGGAAGGGAACGGGGTAGTCGGCGGGTTCGCAGCCGCCGAACTCCTGGACGCATCCTGCGGGCCTGCCGATGGGCCGGTGGAAGTGGTCGTGCCGGGCCGCGGGCAGGCTCGGCGGGGCGGCCTCGTGATGCGCTACGACCGACTCTTCCTCGACGAGGTGGCGACGGTCGACGGCGTCGCGGTCACGAGCCCACTGCGCACCGCATTCGATCTGGGCCGCCGTCCGCCATTGGTGGAGGCGGTGGTCGCCGTCGACGCGCTGGCGCACAAGCACGGGTTCGATCCGCAGGAGATCATCCGCGTCGGGTACCGCCATCCGAACGCACGCGGCGCGGCGCAGTTGCCGGTGGTCGCGCGGCTGGCAGACCCGCTGTCGGACTCTCCGATGGAGACCAGGATCCGAGTCGTGCTCGTTCGCGCCGGGCTGCCCAGCCCGGTGCTCCAGCACCCGGTCGGGCCCTACCTCCTGGACCTCGCGTACCCCGATCGCATGCTCGCGATCGAGTACGACGGCCGGGAACACCTCACCCCGGAGCGGGCCCGTCGCGATCTCGCTCGGCAGGCGTACCTCACCCGTGCTGGTTGGGAGGTGCTGCGGTTCCCCGCCGTGACGGTCCTGCGCTACCCCCGCGAGATCGTGCACGCCGTGAAGATCGCGTTGAAGTCGAAGTCTGCGCGGTTCTGACCGCGCAAACTTCGACCTCGACCCGATCATGGGGAGTAGAGGTCGGCGTGCCGCGACCGGAGCTTGTACTTCAGGACCTTGCCGCCCACTGTCTCTGGGAGCTCGGGCGCGAAGACCACTGCTTTCGGGGTCTCGAAGCCGGCGAGGCGGTCGCGGCAGTACGCCAGTAGCTCGTCCTCAGTCGCGGTCGCTTCCTCGCGGGGCACCACCACGGCGGTGACGGCCTCGCCCCACCGTTCGTGCGGCAGGCCGATCACCGCGGCGCGCAGGACGGCCGGGTGCCCGTAGAGGACGGCCTCGACGCGCTGGGACGAGACGTTCTCGCCGCCGGTCTTCACGATGTCCTTGTAGCGGTCGACCATGATCCGCAGGCCGTGCTCGTCGACCTGGGTGGAATCGCCGGAGTGGAACCAGCCGCCGCGGAACGCCTCCGCGGTGGCCTCCTGGTTGCGGTAGTACCCGGCGGTCATGATCGGGGAGCGGTAGACGGCCTCGCCCGGCTCGCCCCGGACGGGTTCGCCGAGCTCGTCGACGACGTCGGAGGCGAGCAGCGGGCTGGGAACGCCGACGTAGTTAAGCGCGGGCGCGGTGGCCTGGTGCACCTCCGGCCACTTGGTGGCCCAGAAGCGGTGACAGGCGATGGCCTCGGTCTGGCCGAAGATTCCGAGCGTGATGAACCCGGGGCCGATGCGCTTCTCCAGCCCGGCGAGCAGCGCGGGGGAGAGCGCGCCCCAGCCGTAGACGAGCATCGTCAGCGACGAGGCGTCGAGCGCCGGCTGTGCATCGAGGGTGTCGGCCAGCGCGGTGACGAACTGCGGCGACCCGGCCCACAGCGCGGTGGGCCGCTCGGCGGCGATCGTCGCCGCGACGGCGTCCGGGGTGGGGCGGCGACCGAGCACGATCGAGCCGCCGGCGAGGAAAGCGGAGAACGTGAAGAGCTGGTCGCCGATGTGGTAGATCATCGGCAGGAACGTGGCGACCTTGAGGTCGCAGTCGTGGCGCACCCCGCGGGAGAGTGAGAGCGCGAAGTTCATCGCCGCCAGGTACGTGGAGCTGTGCGTGATCATGGCGCCCTTGGGCATCGCCGTGGTGCCGGAGGTGAAAAGCAGCTCCCACACGTCGTCGCCGTGGATCTCGACGTCGGGCTCGATCTCGGGCTGCTCGTCGAGCAGCGAGCCGAACGACAGGCCGTGCGCGCCGCCGACCTGCACGAACGCCGCGACCTCCAGCCCGGTCGCGGTGAACGGCTCCTTCGCCCGGGGCCACAGCTCGGCGTCGACGATCGCGAGCCTCGGCTCGGTGAGTCCGATGAGGTGCGCGACGACGTCGGGGGCGAGGCTCGGGTTGAGCGGCACCGCGACCATGCCCGCCTTGGCGATGCCGATCTTCGCCAGGAACGCCTCGACGGAGTTCTCGCAGAACAGCAGCACGCGGTCGCCGGGTTCGAGACCCCGCGCGGCGAGCGCGTGGGCGAGCTGGTTGCAGATCGCGTCGGCCTGGCGGTAGGTGACGCGGGCGAACCGCTCCTCGCCGTACGCGCCCGGCGCTGCGGCGATCGCCACCTCGTCGGGATAGCTCCAGGTGACGCGCTCGAACACGTCACCGACGGACGTGCGCTCCCAGCGCTGCACGGCGCGGCGGCCGCGCAGGGTGGTGACGTCGTGCTCGACAGGGGTGTCCATGCCGGAGAGCATGCGTGAGCTGGGTCACCGGAATCAAGGGCTAGTCACCGACAGTTCACTAACTCCGAGGCAGCCGTGGGCCATCTCGCTCAGCAGCACCGCCAGCCGGTCGGGGTCGAGGCCACTGCGGAAGAACAGCGTGGACTGGATCGCACCGACCGCCGCGTGCACGGCGAGACGAAGCTCGCCGTCGGCCAGGTCGCGCCGCAGCGGGGCGAGCGCGTGCACCCACTCCTCGACGTAGAGGCGCTGGGCCCTGCGCAGCTGCCGCCGGGCCTCCTCGGGCAGGTTGTGCACCTCGCGGTGGTAGGCGGCGAGCATCGAGCGCTGCTCGATCGCGACGGTGATGTGGTCCTTGACCAGTGCGGTCAAAGCGGAGTGAGCGTCGGTGGCCGACGCGAGCGCGGCGGCGGCACCTTCCTGCAGCCGGCCCATCCCTGCGTCCAGCAGGGCGACGAGGATCGCGTCCTTGCTGGCGAAGTGGCGGTAGATGCCCGATCCGACGATGCCGGCCGCCGCGCCGATCTCGGCCATGCCCACGGCGTGGAAGCCGCGCCGGGCCGTCAGTTCGGCGGCTGCGGCGAGGATGCGCTGGCGCCGTTCCGGATCCCGCTGCCGTCGAGGCTTCTCGTCCTGCACGGTGTCAGGTTAGGGTGTCCCCGGAGTGAATGGCCAATCACTCCCGCATTGCGGCGAAGCCGTTCGAGCGGAGCGATGCGGCGGTAGCCGCCTGATCGACACGGAGTGCGTGTGGACTTCCTCGACACCGACGAGCACCGCGACCTCCGCGCCGCGGTGGGCGCGATCGCGAAGGGGTTCGGCCCGAACTACTACGTCGAGCACGCCCGCGCGGGCACCCCGTGCGCCGAGCTGTGGACGGCGCTGGGCGATGCCGGGTTCATCGGGGTCTCGGTGCCCGAGGAGCACGGCGGCGGTGGCGGCGGCCTGGTCGAGCTGGCCATCGTGGGCGAGGAGATCGCCGCGCAGGGCACGCCGCTGCTGCTCCTGCTGGTGTCGGCGGCCATCTCGGCCGAGGTGATCGCCGACTTCGGCAGCGAGGAGCTGCAGAAGCGGTGGCTCCCAGGTCTGGCCGACGGCTCCACGAAGGTGGTCTTCGCGATCACCGAGCCGGACGCCGGCTCGAACACCCACAAGCTCGCGACGACGGCCCGTCGCGACGGCGCCGAGTGGGTGGTCAACGGCACCAAGTACTACATCTCCGGCGTCGACGAGGCGGAGGCGCTGCTGCTCGTCGCGCGCACCGGCAGGGACGAGAACGGGGCGGCGCAGCTGTCGCTGTTCGTCGTGCCCACCGACACCCCCGGGCTGCATGCGACGAACCTGCCCGTCGACGCGATGCTGCCGGAGAAGCAGTTCACGCTGCACTTCGACGACATGCGGCTACCCGCGAGCGCGCTGGTCGGCGAGGAGGGTGCCGGGTTCCGGCAGGTCTTCCGCGGTCTCAACCCGGAGCGCATCACCGGCGCCGCGCTCTGCGTGGGCATCGCGCGGCACGTGCTGGCGCAGGCCGCGCAGTACGCGAAGGACCGCCAGGTCTGGGACCGGCCGATCGGCGCCCACCAGGGCGTCGCGCACCCGCTGGCGAAGGCCCGCATCGAGACCGAGCTGGCCGCGCTGATGACGGCGAAGGCCGCCTGGCTGCACGACCGCGGCGAGCCGGCCGGCGAGGCGTCGAACATGGCCAAGTACGCCGCCGCCGAGGCCGCACTCGCCGCCGTCGACGCGGCCGTGCAGACCCACGGCGGCAACGGCCTGGCCAGCGAGTACGGGCTGCTGCCGTACTGGGGGCTGGCCCGCTTGCTGCGCATCGCGCCGGTCAACCGCGAGATGATCCTGAACTACGTCGCCCAGCACGGTCTTGGTCTCCCGAGGAGCTACTGATGTCCAGGAACCTGATCCAGCGCGTCAACGTCGGCGATTCGCTCACCCGCACCGCGGCCGCCCGGCCCGATCAGCGAGCCGTCGTCGACGGCGATCGCGAGTGGACCTACGCCGAGCTCAACGGGTGGGTGAACCAGGTCGCGCACGGCCTGGCCGCGCGCGGCTACACCCGCGGCGATGCGCTGGCGCTGGCGAGCGGCAACAGCGCCGAGTTCCTCGCCGTCTACTACGCCTGCGCGAAGCTCGGCGTGGTCTGCGTGCCGGTCAACCTCGGGTGGCGCCCCGACGAGATCGCCTACGTGCTCGGGCACTCCCGCTCCCGCGGCATCGTGGTGGAGACCCAGCTGGTCGCCACCATCCGTGAGGCGCTGCTGAAGGCCGACGTCGCCGACGTGATCGTCATCCCTGGCACGCACGCGCCGTACGAGTCCGGCGAGAACTGGACGACGCTGGACGACCTCACCGCCGACACTCTCGGCAACGAGCCCGGCGTGTACGTCGAGGACCGCGACCCGATCACCTACCTCTACACGTCGGGCACCACGTCGTTCCCCAAGGGCGTGATGGCGAGCCACCTGGCCGTCTACCTGGAGTCGATGTCGGCGGCGCTGGACTCGGGCTGGAACGCCGGCGACAGCTTCGCGGCGATGATGCCGATGTTCCACACCGCGCAGCTGAACGCGTTCTGCACGCCCGCGGTGCTGGTCGGCGCGACGATCCACGTGCTGCGCGGGTTCGATCCGGAGGTCTTCCTCGACACGGTCGAGCGGCAGCGGATCACGCAGGTGTTCGGGCTGCCGATGATGTACCGGGCGGCGCTGGAGCACCCGTCGTTCGCCGGCCGCGACCTGGCGAGCCTGAAGCGCGCCGTCTACGCCATGGCCCCGATGCCCGACGCGCTGATCCGCGCCTGCCTCGACGGCTACGGCTGCGACTTCGCGCTGCTGTTCGGGCAGACCGAGATGAGCCCGGTCACCACGCTGTTCCGCCCGGAGCACCAGCTCACCCACATCGGCGCCGTCGGCACCCCGCTCACGGGCGTCCAGGTCGCGATCATGGACGTCGACGGGAACCTGCTCCCGCAGGGCGAGCAGGGCGACGGCACGCAGATCGTCTACCGCGGCCCGTCGACGATGACGGGCTACCTCGACAACGCCGAGGCCACCGACGCGGCGTTCGCGCACGGCTGGTTCCACTCCGGCGACGTCGGTCGCTTCGACGAGGACGGCGTGCTGTGGTTCGCCGACCGCTTCAAGGACGTGATCAAGACCGGCGGCGAGAACGTCGCGTCGATCGAGGTGGAGAAGGCGGTGTACGCCGCCTCTTCGGACGTCGCGGAGGTGGTGGTCGTCGGGCTGCCGCACGAGCGGTGGAGCGAGGCGATCACCGCGGTGGTCGTGCCCAAGCCCGGCGCCACGATCGACGAGGCGGAGCTGCTGGCCGCGATCAAGCAGCGGCTGGACGGCTACAAGGTGCCCAAAGCGGTGATCGTCGTCGACGAGCTGCCGCGCACGTCGACCGGCAAGATCCAGAAGAACGTCGTGCGCGACGCCCACTCGACCCACTACGGAGGCTAGATGCCCGCCCTGATCTCCCGGGTTGATCCGAGCTCGGAGGAGTTCGTCGCCAACCGGAAGCACCAGCTCGCGGTGCTCGACGAGCTCAACGCCGAGCTGGAGAAGGTGATCGCCGGCGGCGGCGAGAAGTACATGGAGCGCCACCGCAAGCGCGGCAAGCTGCCCGTGCGCGAGCGGTTGGAGCTGCTGCTCGACCCGGACAGCCCGTTCCTGGAGCTGTCGCCCCTGGCGGCGTGGGGCACCGACTTCACGGTGGGCGCCACGGTCCTCACCGGCATCGGGGTGGTCTCCGGCGTCGAGTGCATGGTGATCGGGCACGACCCGACCGTGCGCGGCGGATCCATGAACCCCTACTCGCTGAAGAAGACGCTGCGCGCGCTGGAGATCGCCCGGCTCAACCGGCTGCCCGTGATCAACCTGGTGGAGTCGGGCGGCGCCGACCTGCCCACCCAGCTCGACCTGTTCGTGCCGGCCGGGCGGATCTTCCACGAGCTGACGGAGCTGTCGGCGCTCGCGATCCCGACGGTCGCGCTGGTGTTCGGCAACTCCACTGCCGGCGGCGCGTACGTGCCCGGGATGTGCGACTACGCCGTGCTCGTCGACAAGGGCGCGAAGGTGTTCCTCGGCGGCCCGCCGCTGGTCAAGATGGCCACCGGTGAGGACGCCGACGACGAGGAGCTGGGCGGCGCGGAGATGCACAGCCGGATCTCCGGGCTCTCCGACTACTTCGCCACCGACGAGCTGGACGCGATCCGGCTGGGCCGCGCCATCGTGAAGCGGCTGAACTGGCGCAAGCTCGGACCCGCGCCCGGCGCATCCCGCGAGCCGCGCTACGACCCCGACGAGATCCTCGGCATCGTCTCCCGCGACACCAAGGTGCCGTTCGATCCGCGGGAGATCCTCGCCCGCACCGTCGACGACTCCGACTTCGACGAGTACAAGCCGCTCTACGGCACGTCGCTGGTGACGGGCTGGGCGCAGATCCACGGCTATCCCGTCGGGGTGCTGGCCAACCACCGCGGGGTGCTGTTCAGCGAGGAGGCCAAGAAGGCCAGCGAGTTCATCCTCCTGGCCAACCAGACCGACACCCCGCTGGTGTTCCTGCAGAACACCACCGGCTACATGGTCGGCAAGGAGTACGAGCAGGGCGGGATCATCAAGGACGGCGCGAAGATGATCAACGCCGTCACCAACAGCGCCGTCCCGCACCTGACGATCAACATGGCCAGCTCGTTCGGCGCGGGCAACTACGGCATGTCGGGGCGCGGCTACGACCCGCGGCTGATGTTCGCGTGGCCGGGAGCCAAGCTCGCCGTCATGGGCGCCACGCAGCTCGCCGGTGTGCTGTCGATCGTCGGGCGGGCCTCGGCGCAGAGCCAGGGCAAGCCGTTCGACGAGGAGTTCGACAAGCAGCGCACCGCCTACATCGAGGCCCAGATCGAGAAGGAGTCGCACGCGTTCGCGGTCACCGCACGGCTCTACGACGACGGCCTCGTCGATCCCCGCGACACCCGCACCGTGCTCGGCATGTCGCTCTCGGCCGTGCACTCCCAGACCGTCGCCGGCCGTCGCGGCTTCGGCGTCTTCAGGATGTGACCGGATGATCACCAAACTGCTCGTGGCCAACCGCGGGGAGATCGCTGCCCGCGTCATGCGCACCGCGCACCGGCTGGGCATCGCGACGGTCGCGGTGTTCTCCGATCCCGACGCGGACGCCCCGTTCGTCGCGCTCGCCGATGAGGCCGTGCGCCTGCCCGGCGCCTCGCCCGCGGAGACGTACCTGCGCGGCGACAAGATCATCGAGGCGGCCCGGTTGACCGGTGCCGACGCCGTCCATCCCGGGTACGGATTCCTGAGCGAGAACGCGGGGTTCGCACGCGACTGCGCGGCGGCCGGCATCACGTTCGTCGGGCCGACGCCCGAGGCCATCGCGTCGATGGGCTCGAAGACCGAGGCCAAGGCGATGATGGAGGCCGCCGGCGTGCCGGTGCTGCCCGGCGCCACGCTCTCCGACGACACCGATCTCGCGGCCACCGGGGAGCGGATCGGCTTTCCACTGCTGGTCAAGGCCGCGTTCGGCGGTGGCGGGCGCGGCATGCGGGTGGTGCGTTCCGCGGGCGAGCTCGCCGATGCGGTCGAGGGCGCGCGCCGCGAGGCCGCCTCGGCGTTCGGTGACGGCACGGTGTTCCTGGAGCGGTTCGTCGTCGATCCGCGGCACGTCGAGGTGCAGATCGTCGGCGACACCCACGGCAACGTCGTGCACCTGTTCGAGCGCGAGTGCTCGATCCAGCGGCGCTACCAGAAGATCGTCGAGGAGGCGCCGTCCCCGGCGGTCGACGAGGCGCTGCGGGCCGAGCTGGGCGCGGCAGCCGTCGCGGCCGGCAAGACCATGGGCTACACCGGCGTCGGGACCGTCGAGTTCGTGCTCGCGCAGGACGGCACGTTCGGGTTCCTCGAGGTCAACACCCGGCTGCAGGTGGAGCACCCGGTCACCGAGCTGGTCACCGGGCTGGACCTCGTCGAGGTGCAGCTGCAGGTGGCCGAGGGGGCGCCGCTGCCGCCGTCGGTCACCGGCGCGCGGATCGACGGGCACGCGATCGAGGTGCGCCTCTACGCCGAGGACGTGGCGGCCGGGTTCCTACCGGCCACGGGCACCTTGCACGCCTTCGACATCGAGGGTGATGTGCGCGTGGATGCCGGCGTGACCGGTGGCTCGGTCGTCAGCCCGCACTACGACCCGATGCTGGCCAAGGTGATCGCGCACGGCGCCACCCGCGCCGACGCCGTCCGCGCGCTGGCACGGGCGCTGGCCACCGCGCGCATCCACGGCGTGACGACGAACCGCGACCTGCTCGTCGGGATCCTGCGCGAGCCGGAGTTCCAGGCCGGGAAGACCGACACGGGCTACCTGACCAGGCACGATCCGGCTCAGCTGGGTGCAGCGCCGGACCCGGCCCCGTTCGCCGTCGCGGCGGCGCTGGCGGCGCAGGCGCGCAACCGGGCCGAAGCCCGGGTGCTGGCGACGATCCCGTCCGGGTTCCGCAACGTGGGCGGCCTGCACCAGCGCGTCGCGTTCGCCCGCGGCGAGGAGGAGCTCGACGTCCGCTACCGAGTGCGGCCGTTCGCGGCGACGGTGAACGGCGAACCCCTCGATGCGGCGATGGTGAGCGCCACGCCGGAGGAGGTGGTGCTGGAGATCGGTGGCGTCCGCAGGCGCTTCGCCGTGCAGCGCGCCGCGGAGGTGTCCTACGTGGACGGCCCGGGCGGTTCGGCCGCGCTCGCGGAGGTGCCGCGGTTCCCCGACCCGAACGCGGTCACCGCTGCCGGATCGCTGCTGGCACCGATGCCCGGTGGGGTGATCCGGGTGCTCGCCGAGGTCGGTGCGGCCGTCACGCAGGGCCAGCCGCTGGTGGTGCTGGAGGCGATGAAGATGGAGCACACCGTTGCCGCGCCGGTCGACGGTGTGCTCGCGGAGCTGAACGTGGGGGCGGGGGACCAGGTCGACACGGGTCAGGTGCTCGCCGTGGTGGCCGAGTCCGGTCCAGAGGGCGAGGAGGCCCCGTGAACATCGCAACTCTGCTCCGGCGGGTGGCCGCCGATCACGCAGGTCAGGTCGCCCTGCGGCTCGACGACACCGAGATCCGCTACGCCCACTACGCCGAGCAGGCCGCCCGGTTCGCCGGCTACCTGCGCGCCGAGGGCCTGGAGCCGGGCCAGCGGGTGGGCGCGTACCTGCCCAACTGCCTCGAGTACCTGGTCGCCTTCCTCGGGACGTGGCAGGCGGGCGGGGTGGCGGTGCCGCTGAACTACATGTTCCCGGAGGCGGCGCTCAAGCACGCGATCGTCGACTCGGGGACGACGCACCTGCTCGTCCTGCCGACGGACGTCGACCGGCTGAAGGCGCTGCTCGGCGACGCGTGCCCGGTGCTGCTGACCACCGGTGAGGGCGGCTCGTTCGCGGCGGCGGTCGCCGAGCACGAGCCGTTCGCGGACATCGTCCCGCGCCTCGACGGCGAGGACGCGCTGATCATGTACACGTCCGGCTCGACGGGCGTGCCGAAGGGCGTGCGGCAGACCCATCGCAACACGGTGGCGCACTGCGACGCCGCGATCGACAAGTACGAGCTGACCAGCGACGACCACGTCCTCAACTGCATGCCGCTGTTCCACGTCGGCGGGTTGCAGCTGGCCAGCCTGACGATGCTGCTGCGCGGCGGGCAGATCACGTTCATGCCGAAGTGGGACGTCATGCGGTGGCTGGAGCTGGCGCAGACGCTGCGGCCCACCTACGGCGGCCTGATCTCCACGATGATGATCGACGTCGGCAATCGCACCGCGACGAACCCGGTGGTGCTGGACTCGTTCCGGCTGTGCATGTTCGGCGGCTCGCGCACGCCGACGGCGGCCATCGACCGGCTCGCCGCCGGTACCGGCATCCAGGGCACCGAGATCTACGGGCAGACCGAGCAGAGCGGTCTCGTCGTCACCTACTCGCCCGGCGAGCCGCGGCGGCCGGACTCGATGGGGCGGCCGCTGGAGCAAGTGGTGCAGACCCGGTTGGTGCCGCCGGACGGCAGCGATGACCTGGCTCCCGGCGACGACGGCGTGGGCGAGCTGTGGGTGCGCGGCGATGCGGTGAGCCCCGGCTACTGGAACCTGGACCTGCCGGAGAAGCGCACGGACGGCTGGTTCCGCACCGGCGACCTGATGTCGATCGACGCCGACGGCTACCTCTACTACGTCGACCGCATCGACGACATGATCGTCTCCGGCGGCGAGAACATCTTCCCGCAGATGGTCGAGGAGCACCTCGCCAACTGCCCCGACCTGGCCGAGGTGGCGGTGATCGGCACCGCGCACGAGCGCTGGGTCGAGCAGGTGACCGCGGTCGTGGTGCCGAACCGCGAAGGCGTGACGGCCGAGGACATCGCGGCCTACTGCGCGGAGAACCCGAACCTGCGCGGCATGCACCGCCCGAGGCGCATCGAGATCGTCGAGGCCCTGCCGAGAACGGGAAGCGGCAAGCTGAACCGCCCGGAGCTGCGGAAGCAGTTCCCGTGAGCGTTGTCCGCTACGAGGTGCTCGACGGGATCGCCTGGCTCACGATCGACCGACCGGAGGCGCGGAACGCGCTGAACAAGGCCGTGCGGGACGGACTGTGGGAGGGCACCCGCCGGTTCAACGCCGACGACTCGGCCGCCGTGCTGGTGCTGACCGGGGCGGGGGAGCGGGCGTTCTGCGCGGGCGGCGATCTCAAGGAGATGGCCGAGACCGGCCTGGCGGGCGTCCCGGTCGACTTCCTGCCGCAGTTCGGCCGCAACATCGACGTGCCGAAGCCGACCATCGCCGCCGTCAACGGGGTGGCGTTCGCGGGCGGGTTCATGCTCGCGCAGCAGTGCGACCTGGTGGTGGCCGCCGAGCACGCGTCGTTCGCCGTGAGCGAGGTGAAGGTGGGCCGCGGATCGCCGTGGGCCGCGCCGCTGTCGTGGCTCCTGCCACCGCGGCTGGCCATGGAGATCCTGCTGACCGGCGATCCGGTCGATGCGCGCCGGGCCGAGTCGCTGGGTCTGGTGAACCACGTCGTGCAGGCCGCGGACCTGCGCGATCACGTGCAGGCGCTGGCCCGGCGGATCGCGAAGAACGCGCCGCTGTCGGTGCAGGCGGCCAAGCGCACCGCCTACCTGTCCCGTCCCGACGTGTGGGAGCAGGCCGAGGAGATCTGGGAGCCGGTGTACCGGTCCGCGGACGCGCAGGAGGGCCCGGCCGCGTTCCGGGAGAAGCGAACCCCGGTCTGGAGGGGAATCTGATGCCCGTATCGATGGACGCGTTGGCCGACGACCTGGCGGCGGAATCGGCGGTGCTGCGCGAGCTGCTGGCGCCGCTGCCCGAGGAGGGCTGGCGCTCACCGACCCCGGCGGCGGGCTGGTCGGTGGCCGACCAGGTGTCGCACCTGGCGTACTTCGACGACGTCGCGGTGCAGTCCGCGACCGACCCCGACGGCTTCCAGGCGACGCTGGTGCAGCTCCTCGCCACGGGGACGATCGACCCGGACGCCATCGCGGTGGAGTTCCGCGACCTGTCCGCCGCCGAGCTGCTGCGCTGGTTCGACAGGTCGCGGGCCGCGCTGGTGGCCGCGTTCCGCCCGCTGGACCCGGGGCTGCGGGTGCCGTGGTTCGGGCCGGCGATGAGCGCCGCGTCATCGCTCACGGCGCGGATCATGGAGACCTGGGCGCACGGGCAGGACGTGGCCGACACCGTCGGGATCACCCGTGAACAGACCGACCGGCTACGCCACGTCGCGCACATCGGGATCGGCGCCCGCGCGTACAGCTACGTGGTGAACGGCAAGGAGGTCCCGGGCACGCCCATCCGCGTCGAGTTGGAGGCCCCGTCCGGCGCCATCTGGGCGTGGGGCCCGGAGGACGCCGAGGACTCCGTGACGGGCCCGGCGCTGGACTTCTGCCTCGCCGTCACCCAGCGGCGGCACCTCGATGACGTCTCGTTGGTGGTCGAGGGGCCGGTGGCGACGGAGTGGATGTCGTTCGCGCAGGCCTTCGCGGGCCCCGCCGGCACGGGACGCAAGCCAGGGGAGTTCACGTGACGAGGCCGGTGGTCATCGGCAACTGCTCCGGCTTCTACGGCGACCGCCTGGCGGCGGCCCGGGAGATGGTCGACGGTGGGCCGATCGACGTGCTCTGCGGCGACTACCTGGCCGAGCTGACCATGCTCATCCTGGCCAAGGCGCAGGCCAAGGACCCGCAGCTCGGGTACGCGAAGACGTTCCTCACGCAGGTGGAGGACGTGCTCGGCACCTGCCTCGAACGCGGGACCAAGATCGTCTCGAACGCCGGTGGACTCAACCCGGCCGGGCTCGCGGCGGCCATCCGGGACGTGGCGGCGAAGCTGGGGCTGCAGGTGAACGTCGCGCACGTCGAGGGCGACGACCTGCGGGGGAACATCGCCGCGATCTCACCGCCCGTCGACGGCAAGCCGGTCTCCGCCAACGCCTACCTCGGCGGCTGGGGCATCGCGGAGGCGCTCGGCGCGGGCGCCGACGTCGTCGTCACCGGGCGGGTGACGGACGCGTCTCTGGTCGTCGGGCCGGCGGCGTGGTGGCACGGCTGGGAGCGCACGGACTTCGACGCACTCGCCGGTGCCGTCGTGGCCGGGCACGTGATCGAGTGCGGCCCGCAGGCCACCGGCGGCAACTACGCGTTCCTCGACGAGATCACCGACCGTCGCTACCCGGGCTTCCCGATCGCCGAGGTCGCCGCCGACGGCTCGTCGGCGATCACGAAGCACCCGGACACCGGCGGGCTCGTCTCCGTCGGCACCGTCACCGCGCAGCTGCTCTACGAGCTGCAGGGGCCCGCCTACCTGGGGCCGGACGTCACCACGCACTTCGACAGCATCGCGCTGACGCAGGAGGGCGAGCACCGCGTCGGGATCTCCGGAGTGCGCGGCAGCGCCCCGCCCGAGACGTTGAAGGTGGCGCTCAACGACGTCGGCGGGTTCCGCAACTCCATGACGCTGGTGCTCACCGGGCTCGACATCGAGGCCAAGGCGGCCTACGCGGAGGAGCTGCTGTTCGCCGGGCTGGGCGGCAAGGAGCGCTTCGCCGAGGTGGACGTGCGGCTGCTGCGCTTCGACCGGCCGGACGCACCCACCAACGAGCAGGCGACCGCGCACCTGCGCGTGACCGTCAAGGACCCGGATCCGCGCAAGGTCGGGCGGGCCTTCTCCAACGCCACGATGGAGCTGGCGCTGGGCGGCTACGCCGGATTCCACACGACCTCGCCACCGACGGCGGAGTCGGCCTACGGGATCTATCGCCCGGCTGCGGTGCCGCGCGACGCCGTCGAGCAGGTGGTGGTCCACGCCGACGGCACCCGCGCTGTGGTGGCGAACCCGCCCACCGGGTCCGTCCCGGCCTGCGGCGTCGACCGTGGATGCGCCGGTGAGCGGCCCGACGCGGCGCGTCCCGCTCGGAACGGTCTGCGGCGCGCGGTCCGGCGACAAGGGCGGCAACGCCAACGTCGGCGTCTGGGCCCGCACCGCCGACGCGCACGCCTGGTTGCGCGGTTTCCTCACCCCGCAGCGGGTGCGCGCACTGCTCGGACCGGAGGCCGCCGAGCTCGACGTCGAGGTGCACGACCTGCCCAACCTGCACGCGGTGAACGTCGTCGTGCACGGGTTGCTGGGCGACGGCGTGGCGAGCTCGACGCGGCCGGATCCGCAGGCGAAGGGGCTGGGGGAGTACCTGCGCAGCCGGGTCGTGGACGTGCCCGAGGCGCTGCTGAGCTGAGAATCCAGGCCGCCGATTCGGGCCGATCAGGTCGGCGAGTCAGGCGCTGCGGCCGCGCTCCCGGCCGGGCGACGTCAGTGGGTGAACTGTTCGAGGCCGGTGACGCGGAGGAGTTCCAACGCCGACGCCTCGGGTGTGCCGGGCGCTGCCGAGTAGACCACGACGGTCTGGTCGGCCTCCGGTTCGAGGAGGATGTCGACGTCGAGGGTGAGCCTGCCGAGCGCGGGGTGCTCGATGGTGGTGTTGCCGGCACGCAGCCTGCCGGAGCGCCTGGCCTGCCAGAGGCTGTCGAACCGTGCGCTGCCAGCACGCAGGTCGGCGACCAGCCGGCGGAGGTCGGGATCGTCGGGGTACCGGGCCTGCGCGGTGCGCAGGCAACCGACGCAGTCGGCGGCGGCATCGGTGTCCGGGTCCGGTGTCGTGCCGAGGAACCGCTGCCAGATGAGGTTGCGGTGCAGCGGTGGCAGTTCGGAGAAGTCGCCGAGCAGCGCGGCGGCGAGTGGGTTCCAGGCGAGCACGTCGGCCTTGGCCGACAGCACGAGAGCGGGCAGGTCCGGCATCCGATCCAGCAGGTGGAGCACGCTCGACCGGACCAGCATCGGGACGCGGCCAGCTTGCGGGGGTGTCGCACCGGCGAGCCGGAACATCGTGTCGCGGTCGTCGTCACTGAGGCGCAGAGCCCTGGCCAGCGCGCCGAGCACCTGTGGTGACGGTTTGGGGCCGCGGCCCTGCTCCAGCCGGATCACGTAGTCGATGCCGAGCGCTGCGAGCTGGGCGACCTCCTCGCGGCGCAACCCCGGCACCTGCCGGCGCGGGCCGGCGGGCAGGCCGACGTCGGCGGGCGTGACGCGTGAGCGCGCTGTGCGCAGCACCGCGGCCAGTTCGGCTCTGTCCACGCACCCCATCGTGCCGGACGGGCGGCTGCCGGGGCTGGTATCACCAGTCCCATGCCGCGGCGGTCCTGGTGCCCGGCCGTGACCGCGGCGACGCTACGACCGTGCCGACGAACGAGACAAGAACGATCGCCCTGGTCACCGGGGCGAACAAGGGGCTAGGACGGGAAACCGTGCGCAGGCTCGCGGCGCTGGGATGGGACGTGTTCCTCGCGGCCCGTGACACGACGCGCGGTGAGGCGGCGGTGGCGGACCTGGCCGGGGACGGGTCGGCCGTGCGGTTCGTCCCGCTCGACGTCGCCTCCGACGAGTCCGTCGCGGCAGCCGCGGACACCGTGAAGGCCCACGCGGGGCGGCTGGACGTGCTCGTGAACAACGCGGGCATCGGCGGGCCGATCAGCCCGCCCGCCGACACGCGGATCGCTGAGCTGCGCGAGCTGTACGAGGTGAACGTGTTCGGTCCGATCCGGGTCACGAACGCCTTCCTGCCGCTGCTGCGTGCCGCCGTGCAGCCCCGGATCGTCATGGTGTCCAGCGGGACGGGCTCGTTCACCGTCGCCACCGACCCGCGCTGGTTCGGGATGGTGCCCCCGACGCTGGGCTACCCCGCGTCGAAGGCGGCCCTGAACATGATCACCGTCCAGTACGCCCGCGAGTTGGACGGCATCCTGGTCAACGCCGTGGACCCCGGCTACACCGCGACCGACATGACCGACAACGCGGGAACGCAGACCGTCACCGAAGGAACCGACGCGATCGTCGCGCTGGCCGGCATCGGCCCGGACGGCCCGACCGGTCGGTTGTTCGACCGCGCGGGAACCGTCGCGTGGTGACGACGACGAGAGGACATTCCGTGGGTGACACCATCCTGTCGCTCGGACTGCATCCGAGCGCCATCGACTTCAGCCTCCACCCGGAGATCACCGAGGAGATGCTGACGGCCCGGATCGCGGCGGGCGAGGCGGGACTGCACGAGGCCGGGTTCGACATCGTGTCGTGCCCGATCCCTCCCGACCCGGACGAGGCCGAGAAGACGATCCGCGAATGCGTCGCCGCCCGACCCGTCCAGGTCGTGATGATCGGCGCCGGCGTGCGTATGACCCAGGAGCACACGCTGCTCTTCGAACGGGTCGTGAACCTGCTCAACGAACTCGTCCCCGGCATCGTCTTCTGCTTCAACACCGCACCCGAGAACACCATCGACGCGTTGCGCCGGAGGGCGCGCCCGAGCCGCTGACACCACAGCGCGGCGGCACCGAAGACCGCGCACGAACATCGGAGCTGAGGGGTTGCTGTGATGTCGGTGGACAGGGCGGGCCATCCGCGGTGGGATCGCGCGCGTGGATCATGTACTCGAAGCGCTCGATGTCCAGCTGCGCGCGACCGCGGGGGAGCGGGCGGGACCCGTGTGTCGGAGGGTGGCGGAACAGCCCGGTGGCTGGAGCGGCATCGAGTTCTCCGACCTCGACGAGACCACCGCTGACGCCGCGATCGCGGAGCAGGTGCGCTTCTTCGCCGGGCTGGGACTGCCTTTCGAGTGGAAGTACTACGCGCACGACCGGCCCGCCGACCTGGCCGACCGGCTCCTCGCCGCCGGCTTCGTCGCCGAGCCCGCGGAGGCGCTGATGGTGGCCGCGACCGGCGACGTGCCTGCCGCCGTGCTTCCCGCCGGGTTGCGGCTCATCGACGTGCACGACCCGGCCGATCTGGACCGGGTGGCAGCAGTCCACGAGCTCGCGTTCGGCACCGACCACTCGTGGATGGCTGAGGAGCTGGCCGGGTCCGTGGCGGCCGGCACCACGATCCCCGTGCTCGTGCTGCACGGCGACGAGCCCGTGAGCGCGGCCCGGCTCGACCTGCACCCCGGCACCGATTTCGCCAGCCTGTGGGGCGGCGGCACCGTGCCGGAATGGCGGGGTCGCGGCATCTACCGGGCCACCGTGGCGCACCGCGCCGCGATCGCCCGTGCGCACGGCCACCGCTGGCTGCGCACCGACGCGCTGCCGACCAGCCGCCCCATCCTCGAACGCATCGGCTTCACCCGCATCGACACGACCGTGCCGTACACGCATGCCTGAGCCGCACGACGCCGACGAGCAGGATTCAGCCGCGCCGGACGCCACGTCGCCGGAGTCCGCGCCCGCCGAGTCCGCACAGGATCCGGTCTCGCTGACCAAGCCGGCGCGGGGTTCGACGGCCCCGGAGGGCGCGCCTGCACCGGCCGAGCCCGAAAGGGAGCCGGCCGCGGACGGCGGGACGGTCGGCGCGCCGCCGGCACAACCTCCGGGCCCACCGCCCGAGCCGCCACCGGCCGCCGAGGTGCGCAGCGTGCGCCCGGTGCTGGCCTGGGCCGCGCTGCTGGTGGTCATCGCCGTGGCAGCACTGGCGTGGTGGGTCCCGAGCCTGCCGGCCCCGTTGGCCGCCGATGCGCCGCCGGACGTGTTCAGCGCCGGTCGAGCCGCAGCGGATCTGGACGCGCTCGCCACCGGGCCGGCCGTGGTCGGCACCCCGGCCGGCGACGCGCTGCGCGACCGCCTGGTCGCCCGGCTCACCGCGCTCGGGCTGGAGCCGCAGGTGCAGCGCGGCACCGGCTTGGCGACGAAGGGCCAGGCCGTGTCCGCCGGGCGGGCGGAGAACGTCGTCGCCACGCTGCGCGGCACCACGCCGGGCGCCGGCCGCGTGGTCGTCGCCGCGCACTACGACACGGTCGCGGGTTCGCCCGGGGCCGGCGACGACCAGGCGTCCGTGGCAGCGGTACTGGAGATCGCGCGGGCCCTGACCGCCGGTCCGCCACCGCGCTCCGACATCGTGTTCCTGCTGTCCGACGGCGAGGAGCCGGGTCTGCTCGGCGCCTCGGTGTTCGCCCGGCAGATCCCCGGCCCTGGGGTCGTCGTCAACGGGGAAGGCGCAGGCAACTCCGGCTGGTCGGTCCTGGTGCAGCTCACCCCTGACGCCGGGCCCGTGGTGGCCGCCTTCGCCGCTGATGCGGACCAGCCTGTCGGTGACTCGGTGACCCCAGCGGTGTTCGGGCTGCTGCCCACGAGCACCGATCTCGACGCGCTCGCCGTCGGCGGGTATGCGGGCCTCACGCTCGCCCCGGTCGACGGCCGGGCCTATAACCACTCGCCGCTGGACACCCCGGACCGGTTCGACCGCAGCACCCTGCAGCAGCACGGCGACACGATGCTGTCGCTGGTGCGCGGGTTCGCCGACCGGGACGTCGCGGAGTTCCAGGCTCGGTCCGGTGCAACGTTCGTCACTCTGTTCGGCGTGGTCGTGCACTACCCGGACGGCGCGCTGGTGCCGCTGGTGCTGATCTCGTTCGTGATCGTGATGGTGTACGCGATGGTGGCCCGCCGCCGGCGCGGCACCGTCGGACCCCGGCTCGTGGCCGGCAGCGTGCTCGCGGTACTCGGGTTGGCCGTCGCCGCAGCCGCCGGGGCCGGACTCGTCCAGCTGCTGGTCACACTGCAGCCGGGCTACGCCGCGATGCCCTCGGGCGAGCCGTACCGGCCCGTGCTGCTGCGGGCAGCCGTGGCCCTGCTCGCCGCGTTCGTCGTGCTGATGTGGGCCGGGCTCCTGCGCCGGCGGGTGAGCAGGCTCGGGGTCTCCTTCGGCACCGTGCTGTGGCTGGCGCTGCTGGGCGCACTGCTGTCGGGCGTCGCGCCGGGTACCGCGTTCGTCGCCACCCTGCCGGCGATCACCGCCGGGCTCGGCGGCATCGCCGCTGTCCTCCTGGGTGACGCGCGTCCGCGGGCCCAACTGCTGGCCTACGCCATCGGTGGGTTGCCGGCCGCGCTGCTGCTCCTGATCCAGGGGGCCGCCACGATGATCGGTGGACTCCCGCAGGCCTCCCTCGCCGCGCTCCTGTACGCCGCGGCCGGCCTGCTGCTGCTGCCCATCGTCGGGTTCGCCGTGGGCCGGCGAACCCGGATCGTGCCGGTGCTCGCCCTCCTGGCGGCGGCCGGGCTCGTCGCCGCGGGCCTGCAGGCCGATCCGTTCGACGCCACCCATCCGCGCCCGACCGCGCTCGCCTACGTCGCCGCCGCCGGCGGTGCGCAGTGGGTCAGCAGCGACACCGTGCCTCCGGACTGGACGCGGCACTACACGCCGCAGGCCGGCCAGATCGCCACCCCGCTGCCGGTCGGCATCAGCCGCTGGCGCGGCCCCGCGCCGGCCACCGGCGTGCCTGCGCCGGACGCGACCGTGACCGGCACGCGGTCCGGGCCGGGCGGCACGATCGTCACGCTGCGGGTGCGCAGCCTGCGCGGAGCCGGCACGCTCACCGTCCAGTCCGGACGCGCGGTCACCGCCGTCGGCGTCACCGTGGACGGCGACGGACCCGTGCACACCCAGGTCGGTCCCGGTGCTCCGCTGGAGGACCCCCGGTTCCCGTTCCGGTTGCAGCTCACCGACCTGCCGCCGAACGGGGCGACCCTCGAGCTGACCGTCGCCGGGCCGGGGCCGCTCGAGCTCGCGGTGTCCGACAGCACGCCTGGCATGGACGCGCTGCCCGGATTCATTCCGCGCCCGCCGGAGCTGGTGCGCGGGCGCGCCGACTCCGACGTCGTGATCTCGTCGCGCCTGGTGGTCGCCCGCTGGTGACGTGCGCTAACCCGGCTTGCGACCCCACGCCGAGACGAGCGGGGAGGTGGCGAGCTCGGGCAGCCGCCCGGCGGCGATGTTGTCGAGGTGCTGGTCGACCTCGGCTGCGGTGGCGATGCCGCCGTCGATCAGGCGATCTCGGATCTGCTCGACCGTCGCGCGTTCCAGCGTCGCGCACGCGGGTGCGGTGATCGGGAAGTACGCATCGGCGGCGACATCGATCAGCCCGTGTTCGCGCAGCAGCCGGGGCAGCGTCCGGCCGTAGCCGAGATCGGCGCCGCGCCCGGCCATCAGCGTGCGGAAGCCACGCCGCAGCCGGTTCGCCAGCTGCTGCTCCGGGCCGTGGTCGTCGGGGCAGAGCAGCGGTTGGAGCCCGGGATCGGCCTCCTCCAGCAGGAGCCACCCGCCGGGCGCCAGCGCGGTGACCATGGACGCGAGCGCGGCCTCCCGGGCCGGCACGTGCGTGAGCACGAGCCGGGCGTGCACGAGGTCCAGGTCGTCGACGGGCGGTTCCTCGGTGCCGACGTCGTGGCGGAGGACGCGCACGGCGCCCGGATCAACGCTGTCGAGCCACGACGTGTCGATGTCGGTGGCCACGACCAGACCGGTGGGACCTACCCGCTCGGCGAGCAGGCGCGGCAACGACATCCCGCCGGCCCCGACCTCCCAGCACCGCCAGCCGGCGCCGACACCGATCTCGTCCAGGTGCCGGACGGTCGTCGGGTCGAACAGGGTCGCCAGAGCTGTGAACCGGGTGCCCGCCTCGCGCTGCCGGTTGGCCAGCAGGTACCCGTCGTCGGCGCCCATCAGCCCGGCAGCAGCGCGCGCATCGCCGCCGCGATCGCGGCCTCGCGCACCCCGGACAGCTCGACGTCGTCGAAGACCGCGACGGTGTCCTGGAGACCGCCGAGCGCGACGACGGCGCGCACCCGGTCCGCAGGATCGTCGCTGCCCACGAGTACGGCGTCGACGCGTTCCCGCCAGTGCACCATCACGGGGAGGATGTCGAGCTCCTGCACCGCGTGCACGTCGCGGACGAGCCCGCGCAGCACGAGCCGGTGGCGCACGCAGAGCTCGTAGAACTCCTCGACGATCTGCCGCGGATCCTGCGGCCCGGCGCCGTCGGCGGCGGCCCGCTCGACGTCCTCTGCCAGCACCCGCAGCCCCTCGATCAACGGCTCGACGAGCGATGCCATCAGCTCGTTCTTCGACGGGAAGTGGTAGTAGAGCGCCGCTTTCGTGATGCCGAGACGCTCCGCGATCTCGCGGAGGCTGGTCTGCTCGAAGCCGCGCCGGGCGAACAGCTCGGCCGCGACCGCGCGGATCTCGGCGCGGGTGTCGGCGGCGGTCTGGCGGGGCATCGTCCGATCTTAGGAGCTTCTCAGCGGCGCGGTTGTTCACCTGCCGCACGGTCAGTAACTTACCGGTCGGCAGGTAAATCAAGGAGGAGTCATGGCTACCGTTCTCATCTCCGGCGCGAGCGTCGCCGGCCCCGCACTCGCGTTCTGGCTGCACCGCGCCGGCCACGACGTCACCGTCGTCGAGCGATCGCGGGCCGTCCGTGACGGCGGATACCCGATCGACCTGCGCGGAGTCGCCGTCGATGCGGTGGAACGCATGGGGCTGCTCGACCAGGTGGAAGCGAAGCGCACCGGCACCCGGCGGATCACGTTCGTCGACGGCCGTGGTCGCCGGATCGCCGCGCTCGACCCCGAGCGCCTGGTCGGCAACCCCGACACCCGGGCGGTCGAGCTGCCCCGCGGCGACCTGACCCGCGTCCTGTTCGAGGCGACCCGGCACGACGTCGAGTACGTGTTCTCCGACTCGATCGCGAGCCTCGAACAGGACGCGTCAGGGGTGCGCGTGACGTTCGAGCGCTCGGCACCGCGCACGGTCGACCTGGTGGTGGGGGCCGACGGCCTGCACTCGAACGTCCGCCGCCTCGTCTTCGGCCCCGAGGGGCAGTTCCGGCGCGATCTCGGCTTCACCTACGCGGGCTTCTCCGTGCCCAACACGTTCGGCCTCGACCGCGAGGCCGTGATGAGCAACATCCCCGGCCGGGCCGCGACGCTCTACGCCGTGCGCGACCTTCCGCAGGTCACGGCACTGCTGTCGTTCGCAGGACCCGCGCCCGCCGTCGACCGGCACGACGTCGACGGGCAGCAGGCGCTGGTCGCCGAGGCGTTCGCCGGCATGGGCTGGCAGGTGCCCGGTCTGCTGACGCTGATGCGCCGGGCCGACGACTTCTACTTCGACACCGTCAGCCAGATCCGCATGCCGGAGTGGACCCGCGGCCGGGTCGCGCTCGTCGGCGACGCCGGCTACGCGCCCTCGTTCCTGACCGGGCAGGGCACCAGCCTCGCCGTCGTCGGCGCGTACGTTCTGGCCGCGGCGTTGGGGGCAGAGTTCGACGTCGCCGGCGCATTGCCGGCCTACGAACGCACCATGCGCGGGTTCGCCGAGCGCAACCAGGGCATCGCCGAGTCGGGCGCGGATCTGGTCGTGCCCACGACGACTGCCGCACTGTGGAAGCGCAACGCTCTGCTGCGCCTGGCGCCACTGGCTGCACGGCTCGGCCTCGGCGATCGCATGACCGCCGACGTCGCGACGTCGCTGCGGCTGGACGAGGTACCGGCCCCGATCGGCAGCGGAGCCACGGCCAGTAGGTGACGGGATGCGGCCGGGTGGGGACGGCCCGACCCCGGGTACGGGGGTGCACCGGCATGATCCCGAGGCCGTGGATCGGTTGGGTGGCACTCATGATGACGGCCGCCCGCTTCCTCGTCCTGACCTTCGGCATCAGCTGGGGCGCCTGGGCCCTCGCCCTCGCCGCCGGCGGCGACACGGGTGATCCGCTGGTGTACGTCCTGTGGGTCGTGGGCGCGTTCGGGCCCACGCTCGCCGCACTGGTCATGCGCCTGTTCGGGCACCGCAGCGAGCGGTCCGCCCGCCTCGCCGCAGCCGGGATGTGGGTGCCGGGTGCGCTGCTCGCCGGGCTGCTGCCCGTCGTCGCCGCGGTGCTGGTGACGGGCGCGATGGCCGATCCGGTCGCCGTCGTCGCGCACGCCGGTGGGCTGGTGCCCGTGCTATTGCTGGCGCTGCTCGCCGGCCCGCTGTCGGAGGAGTTCGGCTGGCGCGGGGTGTTGCAGCCGGCGTTGCGCCGCTCGCTCCCGCCGGTGCAGACCGCCGGTGCGGTCGGTGTCGTGTGGGCGCTCTGGCACTTGCCGCTGTTCCTGATCGCCGGGAGCTACCAGGCGTCGATGGGGCTGCTGTCGCTCGGCGCCGTGCTGTTCTTCGCGAACCTGGTCGTCTCGTCGGCGCTGTACTGGTTCGTCTCGGAGCATCTGCGGGGCGGGGTGCCCGCGGCCGTGCTGCTGCACGTCACCGCGAACGCCTCGGTGAACCTGCTCGTCGTGCGGTCCGTCCCCGCGGCCGCGGTCCAGCTGGCCGTCGCAGCGGTGCTGGCCGCGCTCGTCCTCGGCTACCGGTCGGCCGCCGGAGTGAGGGCGGGCAGCAGGATCTCCGCCAGGTAGTGCTCCAGCTCGACCGTCGGCGGCGTGAGGATCAGCGAGACGGTGTTGCGCACCAGCCACTCGGCCAGCACCACCGGATCCCGGCGGGCGATCGCCCCGCTCGTCACCGCCACCTCGAGCAGGGGCCGCAGCATGCCCGTGACCAGCTCGATCAATGCCGCACTGTCGCGCGTGACGTAGGTGCCGACGAGGTCGGGCTCGTCGGCGAGCACCTTTGCCAGCACCGGGTGCTCACGTGCCCGGCGCACCACCGCGGCCACGAGATCGATCACCGTCTGCGGCCCGATCGGCCCGTCGACCCATCCGGGCAGGGCGGTGAGCAGCCGGTGCGCGTCGCGGATGAGCAGCAGCATCGCCTGCTGCTCGACCGTGCCGACCTGCCGGTACACCGTCGTGCGGTTCACCCCTAGCTCCTGTGCGACGTCCTGCACGGACGTGCGGCGCACCCCGTAGCGGACGAAGCAGCGCGCGGTCGCGTCGAGGTAGGGATCAAGGGCCGCTGGGGGTACCGGCGGTAACACAGGCATCGCCGTCTCCCTCGGGGTGTGCAACACTGCAACAAATCAGTCGCTCTGTTGCACTGTAGCTGAGGGAGACACCGTGCGGGACTTCACCGACAAGGTCGCCGTCATCACCGGCGCCGGCTCCGGCATCGGCCGGGCGCTCGCCATCGCGCTGGCCCAACGGGGCGCCCGGCTGGCCCTGTCCGACATCGACCCGGTCGCCGTCGGCGACACCGTCGCGACCTGCGAGAAGATCGGCGCGAAGGCCGTCGGCTACACCCTCGACGTGGCCGACCGGGCGGCCTTCCTCGCCCACGCCGACGCGGTCGTCGCCGAGTTCGGCCAGGTCAACCTCGTGGTCAACAACGCAGGCGTCGCACTGATGGCCACCGTCGAGGACATGACCTGGGACGACTTCGACTGGATCATGGGCATCAACTTCTGGGGCGTCATGCACGGCACCAAGGCGTTCCTGCCCCACCTCATCGCCTCCGGCGACGGCCACATCGTCAACCTGTCCAGCGTCTTCGGCCTGATCGGCGTGCCCACCCAGAGCGCGTACAACGCCACGAAGTTCGGCGTGCGCGGGTTCACCGAGGCGTTGCGCGAGGAGATGCTCATCGCCGGGCACAAGGTGGGCGTCAGCTGCGTGCACCCCGGTGGCATCGACACCAACATCGCCCGCGCCGCCCGCAAGCCCGACGACGTCGACGACGAGGAGGCCGCGCGCAGCTTCTCGAAGATCGCCGGTACTTCGCCCGACGACGCCGCGAAGACGATCATCCGCGGCGTGGAGCGCCGCTCCGCGAAGATCCTCATCGGCGTCGACGCGCGGGTCATCGACCTGCTGCCGAGGGTGTTCGGGTCGACCTATCAGCGGCTCATCGCCACCGGCTCGAGCCTGTCGAAGCGGTTCGGCGTCGATCTCGGCCTGGGCGTCTCGCCTGATCATCGGCGGCTGATCATCGGCCGCTGATCACCAGCGGGACGCGAGCTTGCGGCGGAACCGGGTCGGCAGCAGCGGGGGCGGCGTGCGGTGGTGTTCGTCGCCGATGACCTGGAAGAGCGCTCGGCGGTCGGGGGTGTCGCCCCCGCCGCTGGGTTCCCTGCCGAACATCGCGACGAGCGTGAGCTCGTGGTCCGTGCGTTCGCACCACTCGGCGAAGGCGCGGGCCTCCGCGTCGTCGGTCCCGTCGAACTCGTCGAACAGCAGCAGGCTCCCGCCGTGCAGGAGCGGGTCGACCCAGTTCAGCGCGGTCTCCGTCGCGCTGAACAGGTCGGCGTCGAAGTGGGCGAGGCTGACCGGACCCACCTCGTCGGCGAGTGCCGGTGTGAGCGACTGCTCGAAGAACCCCTTCACGATCCGCACGCCCCGCAGCGTGGGGACGGGCGTCGCGAACGTGCCGGCGGCGAGGTTCTCGTAGTCGTCGGGCAGCCCGTCGAACGAGTCGCACGCGAAGATCCGCTTGGGCGGACGGCGGAAGTTCCACACCGGCGAGCGGTACAGCTCGTCGCGGATCACCCGGGTCGACGCCCCCTTGAACACGCCGAACTCGATGACGTTGCCCGCGACCGGGCGGGCCAGGTGCACCGCGAGTTCGAGCACGCCGGCCCGCGAGGGATAGGTGACCTTCCCGCGCAGCCGGGGCCAATCTCCCGGCGTCGAGGTCAGCCACGAGTGCATGCCTGTCATCTACCCACCAAACCGTCGAAGGTGAACGCGTCGCGCGGATGCTGTCAGCGGCGGGTTTCACGGGGGTGTCAGAGAGCCGTCACGCGATCCGTGACGACCGCCCGGCGCCGGCCGCGAAGTGCCGTGCATCACAGACAGCCAACTGATCGTTCCCGCGTTGGGTCTAGGGACGACATCGATGTGGGAGAGCGCCGGATGACACAACCGCAGGGACAGCCGCCCTACCAGCCACCCCACCCTCCGCCCCAGCAGTGGCCCGTCCCGTACCCGCCGCTGCCCGGCCCGGGGCCGCTGCCGCGTCCGCCGAACGTGCTGGTCGGCTTCCTGATCGCGGGCATCGTCGCCTGGTGCGGGGCCGCGATGCTGGTCGCGCAGGGAGCCGTCCTGGTAGGCGCGCAACCGGGGACACCCGCTGGTGGTGTGATGTTCCTGCTCGGTGGCGCCGCGGCCCTGCTCGCTCTCGCGGCGACCGGGACGATGACGATCGTGTGGCAGGTGCGGGCGCGGGCCGTCGCGCTGCGGCTCGGCGGGCCGGTTCCGGACAGCTGGACGGTGGCGGCCTGGGTGATCCCGCTCGCCAACCTCGTCGTCCCACCGTGGCTCGTCCACGCCGTTCTGCGCTCCGGTGCCGGCCCCCGGACCGCGGCCGGTGACGGGTTGCTGGTGGCCGGCTGGTGGGGCACGTGGCTGCTCGCGTGGGGCGCGACGTGGTTCGCGATGTCGTTCGGCTCCGGAGCCGAGCGGTCGACGTCGCCGTTCGGCCCGTTGAACTGGCTGGCGGCGGGTCTGTGGATCGCCTGTGGCGCGTTGTTCGCCGCCATCGTCCTGCGGGTCCGCAGCCGGCAACTCGCCGCCGCCGCGTGACCGGGCCGAAGCCGCCGAGCGGCCCGGCGACCGCGGTGGTCGTCCTGGTGCTGCTGGCGGCGGCCGCCCAGGTGGTGGGTGCCGTCGTCGTTCAGGTGATGCTGGGACCGTTGGACGTCTTCGGATCGCTGGACGCCGTCGGGTCGGCGCTGCTGTTCGGTGTGGTCACGAACGTGCCCTACGTGATCCTGCTCGCCGCGGGTGTGGTGACCGTGGTCTGGCAGGTGCGGGCCAGTGCGTTCGCGATCGCCACCGCCGGTCCGGCGAGCGCTCCGCCGGCGTGGACGGCCGGGACGTGGCTGATCCCGGTGGTGAACCTCCTCGTTCCGCCGTTGCTGGTGCACCGGCTGCTGCGGCTGGGCCCTGGAACGGGACGTGCAGCGGGGGACGTCGCTCTCCTCGCCTGCTGGTGGGTGGCGTGGGTCGGCCTCTGGGTCGCGCCCTTCGTCCTGACGAGCAGCATCAGCCCGCAGCAGCTCGAGACGTTCATCCGCACCTCGGCATGGGTCACGGCCGCCATCTGGACGGTCGCCGCGCTGCTGTTCGCCGCGATCGTGGCGCTCGTCCGGCAGCGACAGCTGCGGGTGGTTCGCACCGGAACGTGATCCGACCTGCGATCATCCCGGGGTGGCGCGAGGGTGGCGAGGTCTCGGCGGTCCGCGGTCCGCGGGCGCCGAGGCGATGGGCGTGCTCGCCGTCGGCCGCCGCATCGTCGGCGAGCTGCGGGCCGGCCTCGACGGGCCGGGCGCGCAGTCGGCCGTGCGCAGGCTGCACGGACTGCTCGGCGTCGACACCGTCGGGCTCGTCGGCCTCGGGGGTGACGGGGTGTGGGCCGGGCGCACAC
The DNA here is from genome assembly GCA_963727745.1 of uncultured Actinomycetota bacterium. Classification (GTDB taxonomy): domain Bacteria; phylum Actinomycetota; class Actinomycetes; order Mycobacteriales; family Pseudonocardiaceae; genus Pseudonocardia. The sequence goes on along the minus strand of CAVSHL010000004.1, from coordinate 103,434 downwards.
CGGAGCCGTTCGTGGCGCGCGAGGTGGTCTCGGCCGTGCTGCGCACCGACGCGCGGGCGACCGGACCTGGCCTCACCGGACTGCCCGTGCATGCCCGCGACGAGCTGGTCGGCGCGCTGGTCATAGCGGGCGGCGCGCTGGACCGGGCTGCGCTGCTCGAGGCTGCGGCGTGGGTGGGGGAGGCGCTGGAGCGGGCCCGGCTGGAGGCGTCCGCCGAGGTGGCCGAGCAGGCCGAGCTGCGTGCGCTGCGCGCGGAGATCTCGCCGCACTTCGTCTACAACTCGTTGACCGCGATCGCGTCGTTCGTCGAGTCCGATCCGGAACGGGCCCGCGAGCTGATGCTCGACTTCGCCGAGTACACCCGCCACAGCCTCGCCCGCGGCGGCGACTACACGACGGTCGCGGGGGAGTTCGCGGCGATCGAGGCCTACCTGACGCTGGCCAGGGCGGTGCTGGGGGACCGGTTGAAGGTGCAGCTGCGCATCGCGCCCGAGATACTGCCGGTCGCGCTGCCCTACCTGGCGCTGCAGCCGCTGGTGGAGAACGCGGTGCGCCACGGCGTGGAGCTGACCGCCGACGGCGGGCTGGTCCAGGTGCACGGCGAGGCCGCCGGCAGCGAGGCCATCCTCACCGTCGAGGACGACGGGCCCGGCATGGATCCCGAGCACGCCGCCGACGTGCTGGCCGGGCGGGGCAACCCGAACAGCGTGGGCTTGCTCAATGTCGATCGGCGGCTGCGCACCGTGTTCGGTCCGGGTTACGGTCTGGTCATCGAGACGGCCGTGGGTGCGGGCACGAAGGTCGTGCTGCGGGTGCCGCGGTTCCAGCCCGGGGTGGTCGCGTGACGGTGACAGGCGGATGGCGGGTGCTCGCCGTCGACGACGTCGCGCCGGCTGTCGGCGAGCTGCGCCGCCTCCTGATGGAGGCGCCCGAGGTGGGGTCGGTCGTCACCGCGACCGACGCGGTGACCGCACTGAAGCTGCTCCAGGCCGGCCCGTTGGACGTGGTGTTCCTCGACATCTCGATGCCCGGCATGGACGGCATCGAGCTGGCGTCGCTGCTGGCCCGCATGACCGATCCGCCGGTCGTGGTGTTCGTGACCGCCTTCGAGGAGCACGCTGCCACCGCGTACGGCATCGGCGCTGCGGACTACCTGCTCAAACCGGTCCGCCCGGAACGGCTGCGGGCGGCGTTGGAGCGGGTGCAGCGCTTCCTCGCCCCGCCCACCGGCACACCGGAGCCCGCCGTGGTGGACGCGCTGGCGGCGGTGCCGGTCGAGCTGGCCGGGCGCACGCGCTTCGTCCGCCGCGACGACGTGCGCTACGTCGAGGCGCAGGGCGACTACGTGCGGCTGCACACCCCGTCCGGGGCGCACCTGGTGCGCATCCCGATCTCGCGGCTGGAAGCGCACTGGAGCCACGCGTCGTTCGTGCGCGTGCACCGCAGCTTCCTCCTGGCGGTGCCGGCGGTGCGCGAGCTGCGCAGCGACCTCACCGGAGGGCTGCTCGCGCACACCGACGTCGGCGACGTGCCGGTGAGCCGTCGGCATGCCCGGGAGCTGCGGGAACGGCTGCTGGACGCGGCCACCCGCGGCGTCTTCGACGGCGGTGCCGCCCGATGATCCGCCTCCGGCGGTGGACCCGATGACCCGGCAGCGCCGGGTGGCCGTGTCGAGCCCGCAGACCAGGGTCGCGCTGGCCCGCCGGCGTCCCGGCCACGCCACGCACCCACCGCACCTGGCCCCCGCCGACCTCGAACGGGCCCGGCGCACGTATCGCGAGCAGCTGAGGTGGGCGCTGGTGGCGGTGGTGCTGCTCGGCGGGCTGGTCGTGGGCATCCCGTTGCTGCTCGTCGCCTTTCCCGGCCTGGACGATCTGCGCGTGGCCGGGATCCCCGCGTCCTGGCTCGCCGTCGGGGTGCTGCCGTACCCGCTGCTGATCGCGCTGTCGCGCTGGCAGCTGCGGCGCGCGGAGCACATCGAGCAGGAGCTGCCGGGCGACGGGAGCCGAGCTACGAGGCGGGGTGGATCAGGACAGTGACGGTCGGCGCGACGGGTCCCGCCCCGATGGTCCTCACGGCGCTGGTGCTCGTCGTGCTCGCGACATTGCTGATCGGTGCGCGGGGGATCGTGATCCGCTCGACGTCGGACTTCCTGGTGGCGTCGCGGCGGCTGTCGCCGACGGTCAACGCGGCGGCCGTGTCGGGGGAGTACCTGTCAGCGGCCTCGTTCCTCGGTGTGGCCGGGCTCGTCGTGAAGGACGGGATCGGCGCCCTCTGGTACCCGGTCGGCTTCACCGCGGGCTACGTGCTGATGCTGGCGCTCGTGGCTGCGCCGATGCGCCGCACCGGCGCGCTGACCGTGCCCGACTTCGCCCAGGCCCGGCTCGGGTCACCGGGGCTGCGCCGGCTGTGCGCGGTCGCGGTGATCGTGATCGCCACGATGTACATGGTGCCGCAGTTCAAGGCCGCCGGCCTGCTGCTCAACCTCGTCGGCGGCACGCCGTACTGGGTCGGAGTCGTGGTCGCCGGTGCGGCGGTGTCGATCACACTGGCGCTCGGTGGCATGCGGGCCGCGACCTACGTGCAGGCGTTCCAGTTCGCGCTCAAGATGGTGCTGTTCACGGTGCCGGCGATCTGGCTGCTGGTGCACGTCGGCGCGGAGACCCGCTCGTCGGCGCTGACCCCGGTGGAGTTCACGACGTTCAGCCGCGACACCCCCGTCGAGTTCCGGGTCGACACGCGGCTGACGATCACCGAGCCCACCACGGTGGCGGTGGACGGCACAGCACCCACGACGCTCGCGCCGGGCGCGTACACGGCGGTCACCGGGAGCACGTGGTCCTTCGCCGCCGGCTCCGACGTGCCGGAGGTCGCCGGCGCGGCCGCTCCCGGTGGGGAGGGCTGGTCGCGGCCGCTGCTGGACCCGTCCGGGGCCGGGTTCCCGCTGCTGGCGACGCTGTCGGTGCTGGTCGCCACGGTGCTGGGCACGATGGGGCTGCCGCACATCGTGGTGCGTTTCCACACCAGCGCCGACGGGTGGGGCGCGCGCCGCACCGCCGCGATCACCGTCGCGATGCTCTCGGCGTTCTACCTGTTCCCCGCCGTGTACGGGCTGCTGGGCGCGGTGCTGCTGCCGGAGCTGTTCCTCGCCGGTGGCACCGACACGGTGGTGGTCGCGCTGCCGGCCAGGGTCGACACCGGCTGGGTCGGGGAGCTGCTCACCGCGATGCTCACCGCGGGGGCGTTCGCCGCTTTCCTTGCGACGTCGCTGGGCCTGCTGCTGGCCCTGTCCGGCGCGGTGTCGCACGACCTGATGAGCACGGGCAGCGTGCGTCGGCTGCGGTTCACCACGCTGGCCGCTGCCGTGGTCGTCGTGGCACTGGCGCTGCCGGCCGCGCACCTGGACATCTCGGTGCTGGTCACCTCGGCATTCGCCGTCGCGGCGTCGACGTTCTGCCCGTTGCTGGTGCTCGGGCTGTGGTGGGCGGGGCTCACCGCGCGCGGTGCGGCGGTCGGCATGGTGGTCGGGTTGCTCGCGTCGGCCGGAGTGATCGTGGTGGGGCTGCTGATCGCGCCGCCGCCCGGGCTGGCGTCGGTGCTGCTGGGTCAGCCGGCGCTCTGGTCGGTCCCGCTCGCGTTCGGCACGATGGTGCTGGTGTCGTTGCGGGGCACGGCCCCGGCGTGGGCAGCTGCCGCGATGCTGCGCCTCCACCTGGACGAACGACCTGAACGGAGCAGCCGTTCGTCGTGAATGTCGACCGCTCGTCGGCCGTTGGTCGCGGCAGCAGTCGATGTGTCGCGCGCCACTACCGGGTGCGGTGGCGTGACCTCGATCCTTCCCACCTGTTGTCACGGTGAGTACGTGATCACGGTGAGTCCGCGGCCGAGTGCGAGGAGGCACCCTGGATGAGCGCTCCTTTGGATAAGCCAGATGCGTCGGAGGTAGGTCCACCGACCGGCTCCCACGACTGGGAGAAGGCGCAGGCCGAGCCCGAGTTCCAGGAGCTGCGTCGCCGCCTGCGCAACTTCGTGTTCCCGGTGTCGGGCCTGTTCCTGGTCTGGTACCTGCTGTACGTGGTGGTGTCGGTCTACGCGCCGGCGTTCATGTCCATCAAGGTCATCGGCAACGTGAACCTGGGCCTGATCTTCGGCCTGCTGCAGTTCGTCTCGACCTTCGCGATCACCTGGTGGTACGTGACGTTCGCCGGCCGCCGTCTGGACCCGCTCGCGGGCAAGATCCGTGAGGAGCTGGAGCAGAAGTGAGCACCGTCGATCTCGCGCAGGTCAACATCCAGGAAACCACCAACCCGCTGCTGAACATCGCCATCTTCGGCGTGTTCGTGGTCATCACGCTGGCCATCGTGGTGCGGGTCAGCCGGCAGAAGTCGTCCGCGGCCGGCGACTTCTACACCGCGGGCTCGGCGTTCAGCGGTCGCCAGAACGGCATCGCGATCTCCGGCGACTACCTCTCGGCCGCGTCGTTCCTCGGCATCGCGGGCGCCATCGCGCTGAACGGCTACGACGGCTTCCTCTACTCGATCGGCTTCCTCGTCGCGTGGCTGGTCGCGCTGCTGCTCGTCGCCGAGCTGCTGCGCAACACCGGCAAGTACACGATGGGCGACGTGCTGGCGTTCCGCATGCGCCAGCGGCCCGTCCGGGCCGCCGCCGCGACCTCGACCCTCGTGGTGTCGTTCTTCTACCTGCTCGCCCAGATGGCGGGCGCCGGTGGCCTGGTGGCCCTGCTGCTCAACGTGACCGGCGGCTTCGCCCAGGGCGTCGTGATCGCGGTCGTCGGCGTGCTGATGATCGCCTACGTGCTGATCGGCGGCATGCGCGGCACCACGTGGGTGCAGATCATCAAGGCGGTGCTGCTGATCGCCGGCGCACTGATCATGACGGTCTGGGTGCTGGCACTGGTCGGCTTCAACTTCTCCGGCCTGCTCGGTGACGCCGTCGCGAAGAGCGGCTCGGTCGGTGAGAAGCTGCTCAACCCGGGCAACCAGTACAAGAACCCGATCGACTTCATCTCGCTGGGTCTCGCGCTGGTGCTCGGCACGGCCGGCCTGCCGCACATCCTGATGCGCTTCTACACGGTGCCCACCGCGCAGGAGGCGCGCCGCTCGGTGACCTGGGCGGTCGGCCTGATCGGCCTGTTCTACCTGTTCACCCTGGTGCTCGGGTACGGCGCGGCCGCGCTCGTCGGACCGGACGAGATCAAGAACGCCCCCGGCGGCGCGAACTCGGCGGCTCCGCTGCTGGCCGCGCACCTGGGCGGCACGCTGCTGCTGGGCATCATCTCGGCGGTCGCCTTCGCGACGATCCTCGCGGTCGTCGCCGGCCTGACGATCACGGCGTCGGCGTCGTTCGCGCACGACATCTACACCAACGTGATCAAGAACGGCGAGGCCAGCCCGAAGGACGAGGTCAAGGTCGCCCGGCTCACCGCCGTCGTCATCGGTGTCGTCGCGATCGTCGGCGGCATCCTGGCCAACGGGCAGAACGTCGCGTTCCTCGTGGCGCTGGCGTTCGCGGTGGCGGCTTCGGCCAACCTGCCGACGATCCTCTACTCGCTGTTCTGGAAGAAGTTCAACACCGCAGGCGCGCAGTGGAGCATCTACGGCGGTCTGATCATCACGATCGTGCTGATCATCTTCTCGCCGGTGGTGTCGGGCAAGACGCCTGACCCGAAGACCGGCAAGAGCGCGTCGATGCTGCAGGGCGTGGACTTCCACTGGTTCCCGCTCGACAACCCGGGCATCGTCTCGATCCCGCTGTCGTTCCTGCTCGGCTACCTCGGCACGGTCCTGACCAGCAAGAAGGACCCGGCCAACGTGCTCAAGTACGCCGAGATGGAGGTCCGCTCCCTCACCGGGGTGGGCGTCGAGAAGCCGGTTCACCACTAGGCACGCACTCCGCACGAGCCGGTGCCCGTCGCCCCGCAGAGGGGCGGCGGGCACCGCCGTGTCTCAGGCGGGCACGGCGCGGCGCAGATCGCTCGGCCGCGTGCCGTGCACCCGTTTGAACGCCACGCTCAGGGCGAATGCGCTCGCGTACCCGACCTGGTGCGCGATCGACTCGACCGTGGCGTCGGAGCGGGTGAGCAGGTCGGCGGCCAGCGAGAGCCGCCAGCTCGTCAGGTACGCCATCGGCGACTCGTCGACGAGCTCGGTGAACCGCCGGGCGAACGTCGCCCGCGACACCGCCGCGCGCGCCGCCAGCTCCGCCACGGTCCACGGCGCGGCCGGATCGGCGTGCACCAGCCGCAGCACGGGCCCGACGACCGGGTCGCCCAGCGCGCGGTACCAGCCCGGAGCGCACGCCTCCTCCCGGGCGAACCACGTCCGCAGGGTGGTGAGCAGCAGCAGATCCAGCAGCCGGTCCAGGACCACCTGCTGGCCGGGTTCGTCGCGGGTGATCTCCGCCGCGGTGAGCTCCAGCACCGGGCACAGGGCGCCCTCGTGCGGCACCACCAGCACGCGCGGCAGCGCACCCAGCAGCCGCTGCGACACCCGCCCGCGCACCTGGTAGCTGCCCATCACCAGCGCGGTGGGGTCGTCGGCGTGTGCGCCGTAGGTGCGCACGCCGAGCTCAAGGGCCGGATCGAACGGTGCGCCGTCGGCCGACGTGCAGGCGTTCGGGCCCGCGACCACGTAGAGCGGCACGGTGGTCGAGCCGGGCTCGTCGGCGACCGTGAACGGCACCGCGCCCGTCACGAGCGCCACCTCGCCCTCGGCGACACGCATCGGATCGGCGTCGTCGGGGGAGATCCACGCATCGCCGGCGAGCATCGTCACGAGCGTGAGCGGAATCCCGTCGTCGACGCGGATCGCCCATGGGGGCGCGACGATCGTCCGACCGAACAGGGCGCCTTCGGACCGGACCTCGTGCAGCATCGATGCGAGCGCGTCCATGCCCCTACGTTAGACGAACAGGCATCGGATCGAGCGTCCGAACCATCGGAACGCTCACCAACCGCGTGTTGACTGATCGACATGCGATCCCGTGAATACCACCTCGCCGCCCGCCCCGTCGGAGAACCGCAGCTCACCGACCTGGAGCTCGTCCACGTCGACGTCCCGGAACCCGAGCGCGGCCAGGTCGTCGTCCGCAACACCTGGATGTCCGTCGACCCGTACATGCGGGGTCGCATGGACGACGTCCCGTCCTACATCCCGCCGTTCGCCATCGGCGCCCCGCTGGAGGGCGGCGCGCTCGGCGAGGTGATCGCCAGCCGCGCCGCGGGCATCCCGGTCGGGGCGACGGTCAGCCACTTCTCGGGCTGGCGCGAGATCGCCGTCGTCGAGGCGGCGGACGTCACCGTGGTCGATGCGGAACTTGCCGGCCCCGAGGCCTGGCTCGGTCCGCTCGGCATGACCGGCCTGACGGCGTGGGTCGCCGTCACCGAGATCGCCCCGGTGCGCCCCGGCGACGTCGTGTTCGTCTCGGCCGCCGCCGGCGCGGTCGGCAGCGTCGCCGGCCAGCTCGCCCGCAAGGCCGGCGCCGCCGTCGTCATCGGCTCCGCGGGCGGGCCGGAGAAGGTGAAGAAGCTCGTCGCCGACTTCGGCTTCGACCACGGCCTCGACCACCGTGCCGGCCCGATCGCCGAGCAGCTCGCCGCCGTCGCCCCCGACGGCATCGACGTCTACGTCGACAACGTCGGCGGCGACCACCTCGAGGCGGCGCTGGCCAACCTGCGCGTCGGCGCGCGCGTCGCGCTCGTGGGTGGCATCAGCGGCTACAACGGCGCCGGTCACGGCGTCACCAACACGTACCAGGCCGTGGTGCGCCGGGCCACGCTGCGCGGGATGCTCGTGCCGGAATGGACCCACCTCGCCGGCGCATGGGTGCAGCGGGCCGCCGGGTGGCTGGCCGACGGCAGCCTGCGCAGCGAGAGCACGGTCGTGGACGGGTTGGAGGCGGCCCCCGAGGCGTTCCTAGGGGTCCTGCGGGGGGCAAACACGGGGAAGATGCTCGTCCGGCTCTGACCCCGCCGGCACGTCACACACCGAGTGCGGTCCCCACACATGCTGCAGCATGTGTGACGACCGCACTCCCTGTGTGACGTCGGCTAGTCGAGCGGGTTGCCCCGGCCCTCCTGCATCGCGTACACCGCGCCTAGGCTGATCAGCGCGACCAGGATCATGTACGCCGAGACCGCCATCGACGTGCCGGTGGCAGTCTGCAGCGCCCCGGCGATCAGCGGGGCGAAGCCGCCGCCGAGCACCGCGCCGACGGCGTAGGCGAACGACGCGCCGCTGTAGCGGAAGCGGGCCGGGAAGAGCTCGGCGAACCATGCGGACTGCGGGCCGTAGGACAGTCCGAGCCCGGTGGTGAGCACGAGCACGGCCACCACCATGAGGGCGACGTTCCTGGTGTCGACGAGCAGGAAGAACGGGAACGCCCACACCACCAGCAGCACCGAGCCGACGAGGTAGACGGGGCGGCGGCCGGTCCGGTCCGACCACAGCGCCCCGATCACGATGGTGACCAGCCAGCCGAGGCTGCCGATCACCACGATCAGCAGCATGAGGTTGGGGTTGAGTTTGAGCACCCCGGTGCCGTAGGGCAGCAGGTAGGCGAGGAACACGTACCCGATCGTCGTGTTGGCGATGAAGCTGACCGCCGCCAGCAGCAGCTCGCGCGGACGCTCGCGGAAGACCTCCACGATCGGCCGGCTGCTGCGCGCCCGCTGCTCGCGCAGTTCGGCGAACACGGGGCTCTCCGCCACCTTCAGCCGCACCACCAGGCCGACCGCGATCAGGACGATGCTCGCGAGGAACGGCAGCCGCCAACCCCAGGCCGCGAACTGCTCGGGTGTCGTGGTGTTGCGCACCGTGAAGAACGCGAGCTGGGCGATGATCAGACCGGCCGGCACGCCGATCTGGGAGTACGCACCGTAGCGGCCGCGCTGGTCCGGCGGGGCGTGCTCGACCGCCATCAGCGCGGCGCCGGCCCACTCGCCGCCGGCCGAGATGCCCTGCGCGAACCGGACGATCACCAGCAGGATCGGCGCCAGCAGACCCACCGACGCGTAGGTCGGCAGCAGACCGACGGCGACCGTCGCCAACCCCATCACCAGCAGCGACGCGACGAGCATCGCCTTGCGGCCCACGATGTCGCCGAAGTGGCCCCAGATGATCCCGCCGAGCGGCCGGGCGACGATGCCGACGCCGAGCGTCGCGAACCCGGCCAGCGTGCCGGACGCCGGGGAGAGGTTGGAGAAGAACTGGGTGTTGAAGACCAGCGACACCGCTGTCGCGAAGATGAAGAAGTCGTACCACTCGATGGTCGTGCCCACCGCGCTCGCGAAGGCGACCCGTCGCAACTGCACCGGGTCGGCCTTTCCCGCGGCCTGCCCGGCACCCGCCGTCCGATCCATCCTTGACCCCCTTGTCCTGGTTGCGGGAACGATGCCACGGTGGGTGGATGGTCGGGAAGCCGTTCGCCTCGTCTCAGGACCTCGCGGTCAAGGAACAGTCCCTGGAGATCATCGGCGACGGGGTGTACGCGCTGACGGCCGAGGGCGATCCCAACGTCGGCGCGGTCGAGGGCGAGGACTTCGTGGTCTGCATCGAGGCGCTCGCCACGCCCATCGCGGCCCGCAAGTGGCTGGCCAGGCTGCGGGAGCACACCGACAAGCCCGTGCGCTACCTGGTGCTCTCGCACTACCACGCCGTCCGGGTGCTGGGGGCGTCGGCGTTCGACGCGGAGATGATCGTCGCGCACGAGAACACCAGGGCGCTGGTCGCCGAGCGTGGGGAGCAGGACTGGGCGTCGGAGTTCGCGCGGATGCCGCGGCTGGCCGACGGGGCCGAGTCGGTGCCCGGGCTGACCTGGCCGACGCTGACGTTCTCCGACCGGCTCACGATCGACCTCGGCGGCGACCGGGGCGATCTGGTGCTGCAGTACTGCGGCCGTGGGCACACCGAGGGTGACATCGTCGCGTGGCTGCCGCGTCAGCGGATCCTGTTCGCGGGCGACCTCGTGGAGGCGCAGGCTGCCCTGTACACCGGCGACGCGTTCCACCGCGAGTGGGCGGGCACCACGCTCGATGCCGTCGCGGCCCTCGAGGCCGAGGCGCTGGTGGGCGGGCGGGGCGCGGTGAGCCGGGGTCGCGACGAGGTCGCCGCGGCCATCGCCCAGACCCGGCACTTCCTCGACGTCATGATCGCCGAGACGTCGGGGGTGATCGCCGGGGACGGCACGCTCGCCGACGCGTTCGCCGCCTGCCACGCCGCCCTGCACGAGGAGTACGGCCACTGGCCGATCTTCGAGCACTGCCTGCCGTTCGACGTGTCGCGGCTGTGGGACGAGCTGCACGGCATCGAACGGCCGGTGATCTGGACAGCCGAACGCGACCAGGAGGTCTGGGCCCAGCTGCAGGGAGGGTGAGTCATGCAGCCCGTGATCGTCGTCGGGGCCGGCCCGGTCGGCACCACGGCGGCGTTGCTGCTGGCCCGCTGGGGCGTGCCGACCGTCGTGCTCGACGCGCTGCCGGGCCGCGACGAGGTGGGCTCGAAGTCGATCTGCCAGCACCGTGACGTGATCGACGTGTGGGCGGCGATCGGTGTGGGGGAGCAGATCGCGGCCGAAGGCCTCACCTGGACGACCGCGCGCACGTTCCACCGCGACGCCGAGCTGTTCTGCATCACCTTCGCGGACCCAGGCCGCTCGCCGTTCCCACCGTTCGTCAACCTCTCCCAGACCCGCGTCGAGGAGCTGCTCGGCGGCGTCGCCGCCGCGCATCCGCTGGTCGACGTGCGCTGGAACCACGAGGTCACCGCGCTCGAGCAGGACGGCGACGGCGTCACGGTGCACTGCGGGGAGCGTCGACTGCGCGCCCCGTACGTGCTGCTGTGCGCGGGCGGCCGCTGCGACGAGTTGCGCGCGCAGCTCGGCGTCACGTTCCCGGGGCGCTCCTTCGACGACCGGTTCCTCATCGCCGACCTGCAGACCGACCTGCCCGGATGGGCCCACGAGCGGCGCTTCTACTTCGATCCCGCGTGGAACCCCGGTCGGCAGGTGCTCGTGCATCCGTGCCCCGACGGGCGGTTCCGCATCGACTGGCAGGTCCCCGCCGACTACGACCTCGCTGCCGAGACGGCGTCGGGTGCGCTCGACGCCCGGGTGCGCGCGATCATCGGTGACCGGCCCTTCAAGCTGTTCTGGACGTCGGTGTACCGGTTCCAGTCACGCTGCGCCGACCGTTTCCGCGTGGGCCGGGTGCTGCTGGCCGGTGACGCGGCGCACCTGGTCTCCCCGTTCGGCGCCCGGGGGATGAACTCGGGCGTCGCCGACGCCGAGAACGCCGCGTGGAAGATCGCGTGGGCACTGCGCGGGTGGGCCGGGCCCGAGCTGCTGGAGAGCTACCACGCCGAGCGGCACGCCGCTGCCGTCGAGAACCTGGACGTCACGACCGCGACGATGGACTTCCTGGTGCCACCGGACGCGGCGCGGGCGGCCCACCGGGTCGGCGTGCTGGAGCGGGCTGTCACCGATCCCGCGGCGCGGGCCCAGGTCGACTCCGGGCGCCTCTACGAGCCGTTCTGGTACGTCGACTCGCCGCTGACCACCGCGGACCCGTCCCGCCCCTTCCCGGGTCGACCGGCGCGCGGGGCGGTGGCGGCCCCGGCTCCTGGCGTGCTCGTGCCGGACGTGCCCGTCGGCGACACCCGGCTGCGGGCGCTGGCCAGGGACGGTTTCCTGCTGATCGGCGGCGAGGCCCCCGGCGTCGCGTCGCTGCCGATGGAGGGATCCGTCGCCGAGGTGCTGGGGGCGCGGCCGGGGGAGGTGTGGGTCGTCCGGCCGGACGCGCACGTCGCCGCGGTGGTGCCGGCCGGCGGTGTGGCGACGGCCCTGGCCACGGCGACCGGGCGGCCGGGTCCATGACCGACCAGACCCGGTGTGGGAGCGCGTCAGCGGCTGAACGGACCGTCATCGCTGTTGCGCAGCCTCGGAACAGCGATGGCGGTCCGTTCACCCGCGATGGCACGGCGGATCTCCGCGACGATCCGCGCCGGGTCGCGCATGTCCAGGGCCGTGTACCGGTAGATCCGCCAGCCCGCGTCGACGAGTCGGGTGTACCGGCCGGCGTCTCGCAGGACGGCGGCCCGCTCGGTGTGGTGCGCGCCCTCGTACTCGATGCCGACGAGGTGCTCGGGATACGCGAGATCGAGCCACACAGCGGTGCGCGAGACGGGGTCCTGCACCGCCCACTGCGCCTGCGGTGGCGGCAGGCCGGCGAGCACGAGCAGCATCCGCAGCCGTGACTCCGCCGGTGAGCCGGACCGGGCATCCGCGTGGGCCGCCACCTCGGCGACCGACGAGTTCCCCCGCGCCTGCGGGTACGCCGCCGCGACGTGCAGCATCAGGGCCGGATCGATCCGGGCCACGTTCGCGATCCGGTCCACGGCCACGACGGCGTCGGTCAGGTCGAGCCGACGGGCCAGGTCCCATGCCGTCCGCCGCGGCGTGGTGACCGCGAGCCCGTCGAGCTCGGTCAGCTCGGCAGCTCCGACGGTGTCCCGGTGCACGAGCAGGTCGGGTCGCGGCCGCAGCCGTCCCGACCGCACGACGAGCACCTCCGCCGGCGCATGCAGCGGGGCACAGCCCGCGCCGTGCAGCTCAGCCGCCGACCAGCCCGCCGCCGCACCGGCAGGCATCGCGAGCAACGCGGCAGCTCGGGAGTGCAGGGCGAAGTCGAGCGGCGCACCGGCCGCGGCGTACACGTCGGGGAAGAGCCGCACGAAGCGCGGACCCCGCAGCCTGCCCCAGGTCGTCAACCCAGCGGCAACAGCAGCCGAACCGCGGAACACGACCGGCCAGCCCCACACCTCCATGCGGGCAGCGTGCCGGATCGCCGCTCCGCGCGAGGCGGATCGAACAAACCCGCGGGTGAACGGACCGGCATTGCTGTCCCAGGGCCACCGAACAGCAATGGCGGTCCGTTCATCCGTCAGGTGATGCACACGGCGGGTCAGCTCTTCAGCCAGCTGTAGGCGGTCTGGCGACTGATGCCCAGCGCTCGGGCCATGGCACTGGTCTCCATGCCCGCGGCCGCGCCCTCGGCCAGCAAGGTGCGCTGGGCGGACTGGAGGCGCTCCAGCTCCGCCGCCGTCGCGCGCATGCGGTCGAGCAGTTCGTCGGCCGCCGGACCGGCGCCCGCCCGGGAGCGGCCCACCCCCGGCCGCGGGAACGCCTGCACCGCGGCCGGATCCCAGCGGCGCGGCCCGTCGCCCGGCAACGGGGCCGGCGCCTGCCCCCGGGAGACGTAGCCCAGCCACGTCGCCGGCTTGACCCCCCAGGCAGCCGCACACTCGGCCGTCGACCACGACTCGGGATCGGGGGCAGCCATGGGCAGGAGGATAACTAGGCTGCGCGGCCCAGGTGGGCGAGCACGGCCAGCCACTCGTCGTCGGGCTGCGAAGGCGCGACCACCTCGGCGAACGCCGAGCCGGGCTCCCCGCGCCCGCCCTCGGCCGGGATCATCGCCGTGATCGCGACGGCGGCGGCGAGCAGCTCGTCGTCGGGACGGTAGGTGCGGCCGAGTGCGGAGGCGACGTCCCACGCGTGGACGGCGGCGTCGATGAGCTGGATGCCGACGACCGTGGCGACGGGGAACCGATGGGTCGGGTGCAGCTCGGCGAGGCGCACCTCGCGGTCCAGCGGCGCCGCGGCGAACGCGTCGGCGAGAGCGAGGGCCGACTTCTCCCACTCGTCCGGGGGGCCTGGGGCGAACGCCTCGGCCGGGGTATCGGGATCGGCGACGGCGGCGGCGAAGCCGTGGTTCTGGCCGACCATGTGGGCGAGGAGCGCCCGCAGGTCCCAGCCCGTGCAGGGTGTGGGCCGATCGAGGTCGGCGGGGGTGAGGTCGGCGAGCAGGGCGGTGGTGTCGTCGATCGCGCGGCGGAGGAGGGGACGGAGATCCGAATCGATCTGCATGAGTAGACGATAAACCACGGTAGATGATTAGTCGAGGGGTAGGATTCGCGCGTGCAGCGCAGGGACCTCGGCGACCTGCTCGGGTCGCTCGTGCGAGTCGTCATCGAGCGAGAGACGCCGCTGCTCGCCGAGCGCGGGCTGGACATGTGGGACTACGTGGTGCTGCTCCGGCTCGTCGACGGCGCCGCACCCACCCAGGCGCAGCTCGCCGCCGCCGTCCGGCGGGACAAGACGCGGCTGATCCCGATCCTCGATCGACTGGAGGGCCGGGGCCTGCTCGACCGCACGCCCGATCCGGCGGACCGGCGCAACCGCATCGTCGCCCTGACCGCCGAGGGGCAGGCAGTGCTGGCCGGCTGCCGGGCCGCCGTCGCGGCCATGGAGGACGAGCTGCTCGCCGGCCTGGACCCCGACGACGCGGCGACCCTGCGGCGCCTGCTCGAGGCGGTGGCACCGTGAGCGAACCGTCGGCCCTGACGGGGCTCCCGCCCTACATCCCGCCGATGCTCGCCACCGCGGCGAAGAAGCCGCCGCCGGGGCCGGGCTGGACGTGCGAGTTCAAGTGGGACGGGATCCGCGCCGTCATCGCGATCTCGGGGGACAGGTGGCGCGCGAACAGCCGCAACAGCAACGACATCAGCGGCGGCTATCCCGAGCTGGCGGCGCTCCCGGAGCTGGCGGGCGGGCGCACGATCGTCCTCGACGGGGAGCTCGTCACCCTCGATGCCGGCGGCCGTCCCGACTTCGGGCTGCTGCAGCACCGGATGCACATGCGCCCCCCGACGCCCGACCTGCTCGCGCAGATGCCGGTGCTCTACTACCCGTTCGACCTGCTCGTGCTCGACGGCGAGCGGATCGTCACCGCTCCTTACAGCGAGCGCCGCGCGGCGCTGACCGCGCTCGGCCTGGACGGGTCGCCGCTGGTCAAGGTGCCGCCGAGCGTCGAAGGGCTGACGGCCGACCAGGTGCTCGCCGTCGCCCGGCAACACGGGCTGGAGGGGATCGTCGCCAAGCGGACGGCCTCGCGGTACGAGCCCGGCAGGCGGTCGCCGGCCTGGGTGAAGACCGCGCTGGTGCAGACGCAGGAGGTGCTCGTCATCGGGTGGCGGCCGGGCAAGGGCAGGCGCGGCGGGGGCCTCGGCGCGATCCTGCTCGCCGGCCACGGCCCGGACGGGCTGCGCTACATCGGCGACGTCGGCACCGGGTTCACCGACAAGGCTCTCGACGACCTGGCCGCCCTGCTCGCACCGCTGCACGTCGCCCACGCCCCGGTCGACGGGATCCCGCGGGAGTTCGCCCGCGGGGCGATCTGGACGCGCCCGGTCACCGTGGGCGAGGTGGAGTTCCGCAACTGGACCCACGACGGGCGGCTGCGGCACGCGGCGTGGCGCGGGCTGCGCGCCGACAAGGACCCGGACGAGGTGACCGTCCCGTAGAGGGCCCGGCAATTGAGGGTTCGTGCGGCTTGTGGTGTCCAGGTGGTCCCTCGCATGGCGCCGCCCGCAGTTCATGCCGGGGCAGTCGCAAGGGCGGCAACGCCGCGACGGGCCGCCTGGGCGCCGCAAGCTCGGACCCTCAATCGCCGGACCCTCCTAGGCCAGGCCTAGTAGTGCATCGTTGCGTTCGGAGATCCAAGTCGGGCGAAGATCGCGTCGAGATCACTTTTTCCGCCCTGGAAGAGGCTGTTGCCTGATTCTGTTTGCTGTCTGAACCCGTCCGGTCTGGGAGGGGTGGGGGCGGTGGGGCTGGGTCACTGTCGGGTTTGGGATGTGTCGGGCTGGCGCCCTGGGGTTAGGCGGTGGCTGAGCGGTGGATCTTGAGCAGGTTGAACACGGTGGCCGCGAGGTGGGTTTCGCTGGCGACGGCGGGTAACCCGCGGCGGGCGTAGCGGTCGAGGATCTTTTTGAAGTTCCCGATCCCGGGTTCGACGGTCGCGCCGCGACGTTTGTACAGATTCGCGCCTTCGGGGGTGCGCAGGCGATGGTCCATCGCCGCCCGCGCCGACACCTGGGGTGGGGGTGGGCCGCTGGTCGGGTTGTCCCGGGCGGCGGTCTGGACCGAGTGGGACTTGCCCAGTGCGATCAACCGGTCCGGGCCCTCAGCGGTCAGGGTGGCGTCGCTGGCGTAGCCGGCGTCGAACAACAATGTGCCGAGTTCATCGCTGGCATCCAGGGCTGCGGCGGCGGCCTGGGCGGCGGCGATCATGCGGGAGAAGCTGGTGATGTCGACCGGGCTGGTGGTGGCCTCGGTGGCCAGGATGATCTGATCGGCACTGATCGCGAACTGGGTGTTGAATCCCTGGATCCAGCCATCCTTGGTGGGCAGCAGCACCGAGTCCGGGTCGGTCAGATTCGCCCGGGGTGGCTGGTGTCGGGGCGCCCGGTCGGGGTTGCGGTGGCGTCCGCGCCGCGGCGCGGTCTCGGGATCGGCGGCTCGCGCACGGGCGGCCTGCACCCGTTCGCGCGCGCGTCGGATCTGCGCGGAGTCCTCCACCGCGACCGGGGCCCGTCCGGTCGGCACGACAGCCCCGGGGTGGGCCATCGCGTGTTCCCATTTCTGTTCCCACGCCGTCGGAGTGTGCCAGCCTGAGTTGGCCCCACTTGGAGCCGTAGTGATGGTTTGAGGTGGCCCCACCCTCGACCTACCAGCGCTTACTGTCCGTGACGTCTGCCAAGGCGATCATGGAAGGTAAGGCCCTGAAGGAGAAGTCGAGAGTGGAGCAGTTCGAACGTATCCGACGTGACCAGCGCGATGAGGGTCTGTCGGTCCGTGCGCTCGCAGCACGGCATCGGGTGCATCGGCGCACGGTGCGTCAGGCGCTGGCGGACGCGGTGCCGCCGGCGCCGAAGGCGCCGGTGCGGGTCTCGCCCGCGCTCGGGCCGCACGAGGCCACGGTCCGCGGCTGGCTGGTCGCAGATCTGGACGCGCCGCGCAAGCAGCGCCACACCGCCCGGCGGGTGTGGCAACGGTTGATCGAGGAGGAAGGAGCGCAGGTGGCTGAGTCGAGCGTGCGCGCTCTGGTCGCCGAGTTGAAGGTCGAGGTCGGGCTGGATCGCCGCCAGGTCGCGGTCCCGCAAACCCACCCGCCCGGCGTCGAGGCGGAGGTCGACTTCGGGGAGTTCCGGGCGGTGATCGCCGGGATCGTGGTGAAGCTGTTCATGTTCGTGCTGCGGCTGTCGCACTCGGGCAAGGCTGTGCACATCGCCTATGCCAACCAGGCCCAGGAATCCTTCCTCGACGGCCATGTCCGGGCGTTCGCCGCGCTGGGCGGGGTGCCGACCGGGATGATCCGCTACGACAACCTGACCCCGGCGGTCATCCGGGTCCTGCTCGGGCGGGCCCGGTGGGAGAACGAGCGGTTCGTCGGGCTCCGGTCGCACTATGGCTATAACTCGTTCTTTTGCTTGCCCGGCATCGAAGGGGCGCACGAGAAGGGCGGGGTCGAGGGCGAGATCGGCCGATTCCGCCGCCGCCACCTCACCCCGGTCCCGCACGCCGTCTCGCTCGCCGCCCTGAACGAGGCGATGGCTGCGGCCGACGCGCTCGATGACGCCCGGCGGATCGCCGCCCGGGTCGAGACCGTCGGGCAGGCAGCCGCCCGCGAACTCCCGACGCTGCGCCCGCTGCCGGTCGGGGTGTTCGACGTGTCGGCGTCGTTGTCGTGTCGGGTCGATGCCAAAGCCCGGATCTGCGTGCGCCAGTCCTACTACTCGGTGCCCGCGCGGCTGGCCGGGCGCCGCGTCGAGGCCCGTCTCGGCGCGGCCACGGTCGTCGTCCACGCCGAGGGACGCGTCGTCGCCGAGCACCCGCGCAGCCTGCACAAGGGCACCGAGGACCTGGTCTTGGATCATTACCTGGAGATCCTGGTCCGCAAGCCCGGCGCGCTGGCCGGGGCGACCGCGTTGGCCGCTGCCCGGGCCAGCGGCGCGTTCACCGACGCTCACCAGGGGTTCTGGGACTCCGCACGCCGCGCCCTCGGTGACGGTCCCGGGACCCGGGCGCTGATCGGTGCGCTGCTGCTGCACCGCACCATGCCGGCCGCAGCCGTGCTCGCCGGGATGGCCGCCGCGCTCACCTCGGGCCGTCACGATCCCGACCTGGTCGCGGTCGAGGCCCGACGCCACCTCACCGCCCCGACCACCGGGCCCCCGGTGACCATGCCTGCCGCCCTGCCGACCTCGCTTCCCCCGGCCGCCCGCGCCGACACCGCCCGCGCAGCACCATCGCTGCACGGCTACGACGAACTCCTCCGCGACGAACTCTTGCTCGTGACCGGGAAGGCCACCGCATGACCGCCACCAAGAACACCGCTTCGACCAGCCCGGCACGGCCCTCGGTGACCGCGCTGACCGACCCCGCCGCCGAGGCCGCGATCGGCGCCGCCTGCCGCGCACTGCACCTGCCCACCATCCGCGCCGAGGCCACCCGCATCGCCGACGTCGCCGCCCGCGAACGCCTGTCCCACAAGGCCTACCTCGCCGAGGTCCTCACCGCCGAATGCGACGACCGCGACTCCCGACGCCGCATCCGCCGGGTCAACGAAGCCAAGTTCCCCCGCGCCAAGCGCCTGTCCGACTTCGACCTACGCGCTCACCCGTCGCTGCCCCCGGCCACCCTCGCCCACCTCGCCGGCGGGGCCTGGATCGACGCCGGAGAACCGGTCGTGCTGCTCGGGGACTCCGGCACCGGCAAGACCCACATGCTCATCGGGCTGGGCACCGCCGCGGCCGAGGCCGGGCGCCGGGTCCGCTACGTCACCACCGCTGCCCTGGTCAACGAGCTCGTCGAGGCCGCCGACGACAAACAACTCTCCCGCGTCGTCGGCCGCTACGCCCGCCTGGACCTGCTCTGCCTCGACGAGGTCGGCTACGTCCACCTCGACCCCCGCGGCGCCGAGCTGCTGTTCCAGATCATCACCGCCCGCGAGGAGAAAGCCTCCATCGCCTGCGCCAGCAACGCCCCGTTCTCCGAGTGGGGCCGCACCTTCACCGATCCCCGCCTCGCCGCCGCGGTGGTCGACCGGCTCACCTTCCGCGCCCACATCATCGCCACCGGCACCGACTCCTACCGGCTACGCGCCACCCGCGCCGCGAAGAAGGGGGCCGCTGCCTGATCCACCCCCACAGCTACAACCGTCACCAACAGTGACCGGCAGCCGACCCCGCACGAGCAGGGGTGGGGCCAGATCAGACCATCACAGTGGGGCCAGATGGGGTTGTCATTCTCAGTCTGCGCCGCTTCCCGAGCCGCGATCATGTCCGCCAGAACATGCTGTGCTGTGTCCAAGGCCTGTTCAGCGTGCTGGGCTCGGGCTGCTGCGCCGGCCTGCTCAGCGACCTGCGCAGCGGCGTCGCGGGCGGCCTGAGCAGCCACGATCTGGGCCTGCGCCGCTTTGAGCCGTTCCCGCCGCCCCGCGCGACCGTGCCAGCTCGGGGGCAGCTCATCACCGCGGTCCGAGCCAGACTCGCTGTCCTCGACCGCGTCGGTCTGGGCCGCTTCACGCAGGATCTGCTCCACCACCGCCCGATCCCCGACCGCAACCCCGCCCTGTCCGGCGCCCTGTCCGGCGCCCTGGTCGGCGCCCTGGTCGGCGGTCTGGTCGGCGGTCTGGTCGGCGGTCTGGTCGGTCCGCTCGGCCTCGTCGGTGAACCACTGCGCGCCGTGGGTGGCCTGTTTCGATGCGTTCGCCATGATCTTCGAGCCATCGATCGCGATGGTGCACAACTTCACCAGTCCCGCTGCCCGACACAACCGCAGGACCTGGGTGAACACCCCGGCGAACGCTTCCTCATGGATCTTGCGGAACCGGGCGATCACCGTGTGATCAGGGATGTCGCCCGCGCAGATCAGGCGGAAGGCGATGTCGGTGTGACACAACCGCTCGATCTTCCGACTCGACCGCTCCGCACACGCATACCCATAGATCAACAGAGTGAGCAGCATCGCCGGGTCATACCCGGCCCGACCGGCCGCGGACCGCGCACTCTGCCCATCACGGCGCAACGCCGCCCGCTGATAGAACTCGCCCAGGTCCAACGCGGCCACCACGTCGATCAGAAACCACACCACATGCTCGGCCGGGAGCCAGTCGGCCATATTCGGCGGAAGGAGGAACTCCTGATCCCTATCCACCGGCCGGAAACCCTTCGCCACCAGCAGATTCTCCCACGAACAAAGATCCACAAGCGGCACCACACCGGACCCGACACGACCAGTCGACACATCAAATTGGGCAACAGCCTCGCAAAGGGCGAAAACAGTGAATTCAACGCGATCACGACGGGCAGCCGCGTGACGGCTGTGGCGATTGTGACCTGTGGGACTCAGGGGGCCAAGCCGCGCCCAAGATCGCGTCGAGGTCGAAGTTGGCGCGGTGAAAACAGCAAATACTTCGATCTCAACGCGATCTTGAGGTCAGGCGGCCCCGCCACACGGGATGACCAAGGCTCCACCAGAGGGAGCCCCGGTGCACCTGACCGAGTAGCACCCTCCTAGCTCCTCCTACGTCGTCCACGGGCCGGTGATCGCGAACGTGGTGCCCGGCGCGTAGACGTTGACGAAGAGCGTGGAGCCGTCGGGGGAGAACGTCACGCCGGCGAACTCGCCGAAGGACTCCTCCCCGTCGTCGACGATCACCTGGCGGTTCCGGGCCATCGCGTAGACGCCGCCGGCGCGGTCCACGCCGTACACGTGCTGGCCACCGCTGCCGTCCTCGCACACCATGAGGCCGCCGTGCGGGGACAGCGCGATGTTGTCCGGCGACTCGCCCGGCAGCTCGATGTCGGAGCCGGGCCCGAAGCGGGTCTCCAGCACCAGCGCGTTCGCCGCGGGGTCGTAGCGCCAGACCTGGCCGAAGTGGTCGGCAGCGGAGCCCTCGTCGCGCTTGGCGAAGCTGGAGACGAAGTACGCGCTGTTGTTGCCCCAGTAGCAACCCTCGAGCTTCTGGGCGTGGGTGATGCCGCGCGGCCCGAAGTCCTGCAGCCGGATCGGCGTCCCCGCGGCGAGCGGATCGGGCACCGGCACCCACTCCAGCCCGGTCAGCACCGTGCCCGGCTCCTGGACGACCGAGAGGTCGCGCACGTCCGGCACGCGCAGCGCCTCCAGCCGGCCGCCCGCGAGCAGGCTCCCCGCGCCGCCGCGCGGCTGGTTCGGCAGGTACCGGTAGAACAGGCCGAACGGGGCGTCGAAGGCGTCCTCGGTCTCGTAGACGATCCCGGTGCCGGGATCGACCGCGACGGCCTCGTGCTGGAACCGGCCCATCGCGGTGATCGGCCGCGGATCGCGGTTGCGCGCCATGTCGAACGGGTCGATCTCGAAGACGAAGCCGTGGTCGCGTTCGTACCCTTTCGTGCCGACCCGGTCCTCGCTCTCCTCGCACGTCAACCAGGTGCTCCACGGGGTCGGCCCGCCGGCGCAGTTGATCGCGGTACCGGCGATCGCCACCTGTTCGGTGCGGACCGCGAGCGACCCGTCCAACCCCAGTGCCGTGCAGCCACCGAAGGCCGCCGGGTCGTAGACCAGGCCCGCGGTGCGGGGCACGCCGTGCGTGGTGTCGGGGCGGTTCTCGTGGTTGCGGACCAGCGCGAGCCCGCCACCCGGAGCGGCGAAGGCCGCCATCCCGTCGCACCGCGCCGGCACCGGGCCCTCGCCGGAGCGCAGCGGCTCGCCCTCCCGGCTCAGGACCGTGTAGCGGAAGCCGGCGGGCAGGTCGAGCAGGCCGGCCGGGTCGGCGACCAGCGGGCCGTACCCGCCGGCTGCGGGCGCGGGCGGGGCCGCCGGGGCGGCAGGCGATGGTGCCGTCGAGGTGCTGCCCGTCCCGCATCCGGCGAACAGGGCCGACACGCTGCCCGTGACCGCGATGCCCAGCACCGTGCGCCTGCTGACTCCCGACATTCCGCCCCCGCAGTGAGATACCGGATGAACGGCAAACGTCTCACGGGTGAACGGGAGGCTGCCACTCGGAGGAGTGGTGGAGCGATCAGAAGACGACGGCCGGCAGCTGCTCGTGCCGCGCGTTCTCCATCAGCATCGCCATGAGCTGGCCCACCAGCCACTCGACGAGCTGCTCGCGGGGCACGGTGGGCTCCTGCTGCCACGTGACCGTGGCGCTCTCGGCCAGCGCGACCCAGCCGCGCACCGTCATCAGGAACAGCGGCGACGGGTCGGGCACGCCGCTGCGCTCGACCACCAGCCGCACGATGAGGTTGCGGACCCCGTCGACGAGCGCAGCGGTGTCACCGCTCGCCACGACCGAGCCGCTGCGCAGCAGTGCCACGTAGGCCTTGGCGTGCCGGCCGGTGACGTCGAGGAACGCGTTCAGCGCGTACCGCAGCTGATCGAGCGGGGTGTCGCCGATCGGGTCGGCGATGCGGGTGGTCAGCTCCTGCACGACCGCGGTGAGCGCGGCCACCCGCAGCTCCTCGACGCTGGAGAAGTACCGGTAGAACAGCGCGCGCGACACGTCGGCGGCCCGGGTGACATCGTCGACGCTCACCTGCTCGGGGCCGGTCGTGGTGAACAGTCCGAGCGCAGCGTCGATGAGGTGTTCGCGGCGGCGCTCCGGCGACATCCGACGGGGTGTTCGCGGGCGGCCCATGCCCATCATCGTTGCATCGCCCTGGCCGCGGCCGGCATGTCGACCACGATCTCGGCGCCCGAATCTCCCGAAGCGCGGGCCACGCACAGTGCCGTACGGCCGGGACCTGCGGTGTCGCCGACCGTTGCGCCGGCGAGCAGCGGCACGTGGCACGTGCCGCAGAAGCCCTGCTGGCAGGAGTAGGCGACGCTCGGGTAGGCGGCGCGGATCGCGTGCAGGGCCGAGCGGTCGGCCGGCACGTCGACGGCCGGGCCCTCGGCGCCCAGCCGCACCGTGAACGGGCTGCCGCCGCGCACCGGCGGCGGGGAGAACCGCTCGAAGTGGAACTCGGTGGTGCCCGGCACCGCGGCGCGCAGCACGTCGATCATGGCGGGCGGGCCGCACACGTAGACCGCGGTGTCGGGGGTGAGCCCGTCGAGCAGTTCGGCCGCGGACGGCAGGCCGCCGTGCCCGGTGTCGGAGCGCCGCTGCACGTGTGCGGGGAACTGGGCCAGCAACGCCGCCGAGAGCGGCAGCGACGCCAGGTCGCGCCCGGTGTGGACCAGCCGCCACGCGGCCCCGCGGGCGGCCGCCGCGCGCGCCATCGGCGCCAGCGGGGTGATCCCGATGCCGCCCGCGACGAACAGGTACTTCTGCGCGGTGGCCAGCGGGAACGCGTTGCGCGGCCCGCGCAGCACCAGGGTGTCGCCCGGGCCCAGCGCGTGCATCTCCTTCGAGCCGCCCTCGCCGTCGTCGATGCGGCGCACCGCGATCCGGTAGGTGGTGCGGTCGCGCGGATCGCCGCACAGCGAGTACTGGCGCACCCGTCCCGACGGCAGCACGACGTCGACGTGCGCGCCGGGCCGCCAGGCCGGCAGGTCCGTCCGGTCGAGCCGCTCCAGGCGCAGCCCCACGGCGTCGGGGGCCTCCACGGCGACCTCGACGACCCGCACCGGCAGATCCCGATCGACGGCCGTCGGTGGGCGGGTGCCACCGTGGCGGGCCCGGCGCCGGGCGTCGGCGACGGCCAGCGCGGCGGTCTTCTCGGCCCGCCGCATGAGCCGCGTCATCCGCGGCGCACCGTCCGTCATGCCGTGTTCCCGATGTCCGTGCTCTCGCCTGCTCTCGCCTCGGCCGCTCGGGCGGCGGGGGAGAGGGCGAGGTAGGCGACGGCGTCGTCGGTCGAGCCGTGCTTCGACGGGTGGTAGCGCGGGTGCACGTAGGTCGCGACCGCCCACGCGGCCTGCACCGGCCCCGGGCAGAGACCCGCGGCGGCGGTGCGCACCAGGTCCGACCACCTGGGCCGGGGCGCGGTCGCGTCCTCCCGCATCAGGTGCGTGACCCCGGCCGTCCACAACCGCAGCAGCATCGGGGCGACGACCGTGAGCATCCGGACGCGCCGGACGTAGCTGCCGTCGAGGTGCATGTAGAGATCGTGCGCGACCGACCGGTGCTCGACCTCCTCGGCGCCGTGCCAGCGCAGCAGGTCGAGCATCGTGGGGTGCGCACCGGCGCGGTCGAGCTTGTCGGCGTGCAGGATCCAGTCGCCGAGGAAGGCCGTCATGTGCTCGATCGCGGCCACGGCCGCCAGGCGGTCGACCAGCCACTCGCGGGCCTCGTCGCCCTCGAGCCCCCGGTCGCCGAGCGCGTTGCGGAAGATGAACTCGACCTGGCGCAGGTAAGGATCCGGGTCGATGTCGTGGCTCGCGAAGTGCGTGTGGACGCTCTCGTGGGCGGCCGCGTGCATGGCCTCCTGGCCGATGAAGCCGCGCACGTCCTCGGCCAGGTGCGGGTCGCGGATCAGCGGCAGCGCTTCGCTGAACAGCCGGACGAACCAGTGCTCGCCCTCGGGCAGCAGCAGGTGCATCACGTTGATCAGATGCGTCGCGAACGGCCGTCCGGGGATCCAGTGGACCGGCAGCGTCGACCAGTCGAACTGCACGTCGCGGGCGTTGAGCGCGACGCGGTCCGACTCGGGAGCGGGTGTCATCGTCGACCTCCTCTTGGTGCTCAGCTCGGACCGATGTCACGACGGGCGATCGCACGCATCAGCCCTGGTGCGAGCCGGTACGCGGCCAACGAGACATGCGCTTCCGGCGTGACGGGCTGCAGTGCGGGATTGCGTTCGGCGGCGGAGACGATCTGCGCCGCCACGCGGTCGGGGGTGTAGTTGCGTCGCCGGTAGATGCGCCGTGACGGAGTCCTGGCGCCGCTTCTCGGTCTCGGCGTCGGCGCCGACGAACCGGGTGGTCGCGGTGATGTTGGTGTGCACCACGCCGGGGCAGATCGCGGTGACCCCGATGCCGTGCTCGGCGAGCTCGGCGCGCAGGCACTCCGACAGCATCAGCACGGCGGCCTTGGTGGTGGAGTACGCCGAGAGCGTCTTGGCCGGGGTGAACGCGGCCGCCGACGCGGTGTTGACGATCTGGCCGCCCTCGCCCTGCTCGCGCATCTGCGCGGCGAACAGGCGGCAGCCGTGGATGACGCCCCACAGGTTGACGTCGATGATCTTCTGCCAGTCGGCGACGGTGGTGTCGGCGAACGGGCCGGCCATGCCGATGCCGGCGTTGTTGACCACGAGCCGGGGCACCCCGTGCTCGGCGGCCACCTGCTTGGCGAACTCCTCCATGGCGGCGCCGTCGGAGACGTCGACCTGGTACGCCGTCCCGCTCCCGGCGAGGCGCACCGTCTCGGTGGCCGTGTCGAGATCGCGGTCGGCGGCCACGACGTCGGCGCCGAGCTCCGCGAACGCCAGCACCGTCTCGCGGCCGATGCCGCTGCCCGCGCCCGTCACGACGACGGTGCGGCCGGCCCAGGTGCCACCGTCACGGAGGCGGGCCTTGCGCAGCGCCGGCGCGACCGGCTGCTCGGGATGCTCGACCGACTCGACCAGCTCGCGCACGCAGCGGGCGATCACCTCGGGTCGTGACCGCGGCAACCAGTGGCCGCCGGGCAGCGTGCGCACCGCGAGGTCGTCGACGAAGCGGCCGATCTCGGTCTGCATCGGCGTGGAGACGTACGCGTCGCCCTCCGGGGCGAGCACCTGCACCGGCACGTCGGTGCGCCGCGTCGTCGGGCTGCCGAGGCGGGCCGGCATGTTGGCGCGGTAGAGCTCGATGCCGTTGACGCCGTCGCGCAGCGCGGGCCTCGGGATGTGCTCGCGACGGGCCAGGAAGCCGCCGAACAGCCCCGACCGCCACGCCAGCTCGGGCACCGCGGGGAGCTGGAAGAACGCGATGTACCACGACGAGAGCGCCTGCCGCAGCGACGCGGCGGACGGGCGGCGCATCCACGCCCCGACGTGATCGAGGCACGGCCCCGAGATCGACGTGTAGGACGCGATCCGGTCGCGCAGCGACGGGTCGGTGACCGCGTGCCAGGTCTGGATGGCGCCCCAGTCGTGCGCCAGCAGGTGGACGGGGCGATCCGGGCTGACCTCGTCGAGGACGTCGGCCAGGTCCCGCGCGAGCTGGTCCATGAGGTAGCCGGACCGGTCGGCGGGCTGATCGGACGCGCCCGCACCGCGCACGTCGTAGGTGACGACGTGGTAGCGGTCGGCCAGCTCGGCCACCACACCGTCCCAGATCGTGTGGTCGTCGGGGTAGCCGTGCACGGCGACGACCGTCGGACGATCGGGGTCACCGTGGGCGTGGACGGCGAGCGTCAACCCGTCCGTCGTCGTGATGCGGCGGTGTCTTACCTCACTGTTGGACACAATGTCATCTTAGATTCTGTGTCAATAAGCGCCGGGTAAGCACTTCCTGACCGCGCAGCAACTGCCGGGTGACGCCGGTCACGTCGATCCTGGTGTTCGACCACGAACGGCGACATCGGAGCAGGTCATGACCACTCGAACGAGCACACTGACCGGACGGGACCGGGCCATCCTGCGCGCCGTCGCCACGGGGCACGCCGAGCTGGGTGCGGGCTCCGTGCTCTACGTCGACGGCCGGTACTGCAGCGACCAGGCCGCCGCCTGGCGGCTGACCGCGGCCGGCCTCATCGCCGCGGCGAAGGGCGCGACGGGCGAGCGGGTCCCCGCGGTCCTCGTCGGCAGCTACGCCTGATCCTGCTGGTAGCCGAGTCGACCGCGCGTCGCCACCAGGCAGCCGATCGCCAGCACCCCCGAGGCGAGCAGCAGCGCGGTCAGCGAGTCGGTGTTCGGGTCCAGCGCCGGGAACATCGGCTCGAACGCCAGGGTTGCGGTGCTGTTGATCCCGCAGTGGAACAGCATCACGATCGGCAGGCTCTGCCCGGTGCGGTTGAACAGCCAGGTCATGACGATGCTGAGCGCGATCGCGGCCAGCATGAACTCCCCGACCTGCCGCAGCGTCACGTCGGGCCAGCCGCCCCACTCGGTCAGGAACAGCGGCAGGTGCCACGCTCCCCACAGCACCCCGAGCAACAGCGTGCCGGCGAGCGGACCGAACCGGAGCTGCAGCAGCGGCAGTGCGAAGTCGCGCCACCCCGGCTCCTCGGCCAGTCCGGTGGTGGCCAGCTGGGCGAGCAGCATCGGCGGGTAGGCCAGCAGCAGCGCGATCGTGGGCGCCTGAACGGTGTCCCACGCTCCGGGCAGCAGGAGCGTCGTCGCGATGTAGACAACGGGCACACCCACCACTACCGCCACGTACCAGCGCAGGCCGAACCGCCAGCGGATCAGCCGGGCACCCCACCTGCGCAGCCCGGGGCGCCCCTCGGCCAGCGCGGTGACGAGGAGCGCCGAGCCGATCGGCCCGAGGAACGCGCCGGGCAGCAGGCCGAGGGTCTGGCTGCTGCCCCACAGCTCCGGGACCTGGATCGGCAGCAGTCCGAGCCCGGTGCCGCCGAGCACGTACGGGGTCCAGGCGAGCCAGCTCAGCAGGAACGCGAGCGTGAAGAACGAGGTGAGCGGGAAGCGGGCGATCACGGGTATGAGCCCACCAGTGCCCTGACCTGCGCACATCACGGCCGACGACCAGATCGCGGGTAGACCGGGCCCTACCGGCTTGACGGGACGCCCCGTCCACGGTGAGGTGGAGACGCGCGCCGGGAACGCGCCGCGACTCGCCGGAAGGCTCGAAGCCATCCCGCTCGATGACGGCTGCCCGTGCGAGTCCGGGCGAGGAGTTCCCGTGAAGACACTGCCTGACGATCCCGATCTCGATCACCTGCGCCGCCAGGCGAAGGACCTGCTCGCCGGCCTGCGGGCCGCCGATCCCGCGGCCGGCCTCGCCGATGCGCAGGCGACGCTCGCCCGCCGGTACGGGTACCGCGACTGGCCGGCGCTCAAGGCCGAGGTCGATCGCCGCGCCGGCACTGCCGAGGTCGCCGACCCGGACATCGCCCGCGACCTCGCCGACGCGTTCGGGCTCGGCACCGTGACCGGCCCGATGCGTTCGCTCTCCCGCACCGACGACGCGGGCCGCCCGTGGGTCCTCGGCACCGACCGCGGCCGCTGGGAGGTCCGCACCGTCGACGGGATCTACCCGCCGACCGACGGCGAGGACGCCTTCGCGCTGCAGGAGGCGGCGGCCGCGGCCGGCGTGCTGCTGCCGCGCCCGGTGCGCACCTGTGCCGGCACCGTCGACGCGCAGGTCGGTGGGCATTCCTGGCGGGTGCACGAGTGGCAGCACTCGGCGCCGCCCCTGACCGCGCCGGTCGGCGTGGGCGCGGCCCGCGCGGCCGGGGACGCGCTGGCACGGGTGCACGGCCTCCGCATGCCCTGCGACGGAGTGCTGGGGTGGTTCCGACCGCTGAACGACGAAGGGGAGTGGGGTGAGCTGGTCGACGCAGCTCGGTCGGGCGGCCACCCCTGGGCCGATGCTCTGGTCGCAGCATCCCGAGGCTTGGCGGCGCTGCACCGCGCCGAGGACGAGTCGGCCGAGCCGGCCCTGTTCGTCCACAACAACCTCACCCCGGGCGCCTGCCGGCTCGCGGGCCGCGGCCGGCTCGTCGTCACCGGGTGGGAGCACGCCGGCGGGCAGCCGCCGAGCTGGGAGCTCGGCTTCGCGCTGCTGCAGTGGTGCGTGGATCCCGGCGGCGGGGTGAACGCCGCCGGCGTGCGCGCGCTGCTCGACGGGTACGCGGCCGTGGCGGGCGAGGTGCCGCGACCGTCGTTCCGCGGGGCGATCGCGGCCCAGCTCAACTACGTGTTCGGTCAGGCCGCCTGCGCGCTGGCACCGGACGCGGACGACCACGCCCGGCGCAGCATCGCCCACGTCCTCGCGCACCTACCCACGGCGACGACCTTGGCCGCGATCCGGGTCGCCGCCGCGTAGTCGGCACCACGCGACCGTCCGGCACGTACGACTCGGGGACTATGCGGGCCGCCGAGGATGCACCCGTGGTCCGACGCGCTCGATCACCGCGCGCCCATAGCGTCGCGGCCATGGTCCTCCGCACGTCGATGCTGGTCTTCGCGTCGTTCGCCGTCCTCACGGCGGCGCTCGGCTTTCCCGACACGCTCCTCGACCCGCCGTCGTTCGGTGCTGCGCTCGTGGCGACGAACGGAGTTGCGATCGCGATCGGGCTGGGCGGGCTGGCGGTCTCCGGTGTGCTGCTGGCCGTCGCGGCGGGGCGCTTCCCGCATCCGTGGCTCGGTCGGGTGGCCGGCGTCGGTTGGGCGGCGACCGCGCTGATGACCGCGTTGTGGGCCTTCGCCGGGGTGCCGCTCGCCGGAGCGGCGTTCGGGCTCGTCGCGATCGTCGTCCCGCTCGTGCTCTGCGCCTGGATGATCGCCCGACGAGCCCGGCCCGTCCTCACGACCCTGGGCGTGCTCGGGCTCGTCGCGGTGGCGGCCCGGTCGGTGGTGTGGCTGGTGAACGCGGCGCTGCCGCCGGACGAGGGTCTCTACCTCACCTCGGCCGTCCTCACCGTCGCGGCGCTCGTCGGGTCGCTGCTGTGGCTCGCCTGGCTGACCGGACGAGGCCTCGTCGCGCTGCTCGCCGCGGTGGCCGCCGTCGCGGTCGCGTTCGTCGCCACCCCGGCGCCGAACGCGACCGGGGTTCCGGTCGTGCCGAGCGGCCCCGCGTCCGCGTTCTACCTGCTGCTGGAAGTGTTCCCGCAGGTCGTGCCCCTCCCGCACGACCTGGCCGCGCTCCAGGAGGACCGCCGGCGCAGCCGCGCCGAGCTGCCCGAGGTCCCGCCGGGCGTCTCGCGGGAGCCCGTCGACGCCGACGGCGTGCCGGCCGAACGCATCTGCGCCCCGCACGCCACCACCGGTCGCCAGATCCTCTACCTGCCCGGCGGCGGCTTCACGTCGATCGCCGGCAACGGTCCGCGCATGTTCGCCGCCGAGATCTCCCGGCGCACGTCAGCCTGTGTCCTGCTCGCCCACTACCGGCTCGCCCCCGAGCACCCCTATCCCGCGGGTCGCGACGACGCGGTCACGGCGTACCGCTGGCTGGCTCGGCGGACACCGGCCGCGAGCCTCGCCGTGATGGGCGACTCCGCCGGCGGCAACCTCACGCTGACAGCAGCACTGACGCTGCGCGGAGCCGGTGACCCGCTGCCCGCCTCGCTCACATCGGTCTCCGGGGTAGCCGACCTGGCCCTGACGGGCACGACGTTCCGCACGCTGAACGACCGCGACCCCCTCCTCAGCGCGCCGCATCGCGAGCTCGTCCAGGAGGCGTACACCCGCAACGGCGCCGTCGACGTCGGCGATCCGCTGCTGTCGCCGCTGCGTGCGGATCCGACCGGCCTTCCGCCGACGCTGCTCATGATCGGGACCCAGGAGACCCTGCTCGGAGACGTCCTCGCCCTCGGCGAGAAGCTGCGGAAGGCGCACGTCGACGTCGATGTCCAGGCCTGGCCGGGCCAGGTGCACGCCTGGAACCTCGTCTTCGAGGAACTGCCGGAGGCGTCGATGGCGAACGACCGGATCGCAGCGCACATCCTGCGCGCGTGGGGAGCCGTACGATGAGGACCGTGCGCTGGGGGTCCGTTGCCGCGTACTGGATCGTGATCGTGCTCGCCTTCGCCGCCGCCCTGTACGGCCTGCTGTCCCCTCTCCAGCTGATCCTCCCGCTGGTAGCGGTGTTCCTCTGCGCCCGGTACGCACCGCGCCGCCACGTCTGGCTCACCGTTGTCCCGGTGGTGCCGTTCGTCGCGCTGTGGGTGATCAACGGCGGTCCGTGGTGGGACGCGCTGCTGGTCGTGGGCAGCTACACGGGGTGCCTGTCGCTCGGCGTGCTGCTGGCCGAACGGCGTGCGCACCGCGCGGCGAAGGAGCAGCTGGCCAGGGCTGCGGAGCGCACCAGCATCGCCCGCGAGATGCATGACATCGTCGCGCACAACCTCGCGGTGATCGTCGCGCTCGCGGACGGCGCCGTCGCCTCCGCGGCGACGTCGCCCGCGCAGGCGACCGATCTCATGACGAAGGTCGCGACGACCGGTCGCCAGGCCCTGTCCGAGGTGCGGGAGCTGATCGGCCTGCTCCGCGACGACGCCCGGACGGCGGACCTCGACCGCCTCGTCGACCACGTGCGGGCCGCCGGCCTGGCCGTGACGTTGACGCGGACCGGGGCTCCCGCGCGACTGGGACCGAGCATCGAGCTCACCGTCTACCGGATCGTCCAGGAGGCGTTGACGAACACGATCAAGCACGCCGGTCCGATGGCGTCGGCCGAGATCGTCGTGCACTACGACCGCTCTGCGGTGGAGGTCGAGGTGACCGACGACGGCATCGGGAAGTCCACCGCGCAGGGCGGGCACGGCCTGGCCGGCATGCGGGAACGCATCACAGCGCACGGCGGAACGTTCGACTGCGGCCCGCGTGCAGGTGGTGGCTGGCGCGTCAACGCCCGGCTGATGGCGCCTTCGTGACGATTCGCGTCCTGCTCGTCGACGACCAGCCGTGGCTCCGCCTCGGTTTCCGAGCCGTGCTGGAGCAGGAGGCCGACCTCGTGGTCGTCGGGGAGGCGGGCGACGGCGAGCAGGCCGTCTCGGCGACGCTCGTGCTGCGGCCCGACGTCGTGCTCATGGACGTGCGGATGCCCAAGCTGGACGGCATCGAGGCGACCCGGCGGATCGTCGCCGCGACCGATCACGCCCGGGTGCTGGTGCTCACCACGTTCGACCTCGACGAGTACGTCTACGCCGCGCTGCGCGCCGGGGCGAGCGGCTTCCTGCTCAAGGACGCACTGCCCGCCGACCTCATCGCCGGCATCCGTGTCGTGGCGGCGGGCGACGCGGCCGTCGCGCCCGGCGTCACCCGACGGCTGATCGCGATGATCGCCTCCCGCCTCCCCGCACCTGTCGCGCCGGCCCCGCTCGATGCGCTGACCGGTCGCGAACGCGAGGTCCTCCTCGAGCTCGCCCGCGCCCGGTCCAACGCCGAGATCGCCGACCGGCTGTTCATCTCCCCGTCGACGGTGAAGATCCACGTCGGTCGCGTGCTCGCCAAGCTCGGCATCCGCGACCGGGCACAGGCCGTGGTCTTCGCCTACGAGCACGGCATCATCCGGCCCGGACCGGACTGACGCGGCGGCGCTCAGGCGTCGCGGAGGTCCTTCACCCGCTGCAGCTTGCCCACCGAGCGTTCGAGCGTGTCGGGATCGACGACCTCGCAGCCGACGTTGACGCCGACCGTCTCCTTGACCGCCAGCACGAGCTCGGCCGCGGCCGCCACGCGCCGTTCGGCGGGGGTGTCGGGGCGGGCCTCGACGCGCACGCCGAGCGCGTCCATGCGGCCCGCGGTGGTGCGGACGAGCTGGAAGTGCGGCGCCAGCCCGGCGATGCGCAGCACGACCTCCTCGATCTGCGTGGGGAACACGTTCACCCCGCGCACGATGATCATGTCGTCGCTGCGGCCGGTGATCTTCTGCATGCGGCGCATGCCCGGTCGCGCGGTGCCCGGGAGCAGCTTGGTGAGGTCGCGGGTGCGGTACCGGATGATCGGCAGCGCCTCCTTGGTGAGCGAGGTGAACAGCAGCTCGCCCTCCTCGCCGTCGGCCAGCGGAGCGCCCGTCTCGGGATCGACGACCTCGGGGAGGAAGTGGTCCTCCCAGATGTGCAGCCCGTCCTTGGTCTCGACGCACTCCTGGGACACGCCGGGGCCCATGACCTCGGACAACCCGTAGATGTCGACCGCGTCGATGTTCATGCGGTCCTCGATCTCGAGCCGCATCTGCTCGGTCCACGGCTCGGCCCCGAAGACCCCGACCTTCAGCGACGTCGAGCGCGGGTCGACGCCCTGGTGCTCGAGCTCGTCGACGATCGTGAGCATGTACGACGGCGTGCACATGATCGCGTCGGGCCGGAAGTCGCGGATCAGCTGCACCTGCCGCGGCGTCATGCCGCCGGAGATCGGCACGGCCGTCGCGCCGAGCCGCTCGATGCCGTAGTGCGCGCCGAGCCCGCCGGTGAACAGCCCGTAGCCGTAGGCGTTGTGCACGATGTGCCCCGGCCGAACGCCCGCCGCGCGCAACGAGCGAGCCATCAGGTCGGCCCAGTTCGCGATGTCGGTCTCGGTGTAGCCGACCACCGTCGGCCGCCCGGTCGTGCCCGACGACGCGTGGATGCGGCGCACCTGCTCGCGCGGCACCGCGAACAGGCCGAACGGGTAGTTGTCGCGCAGGTCGGCCTTGGTCGTGGTGGGGAACTTCGCGATGTCGGCGAGCTCGCGGCAGTCGTCGGGATGCACGCCGGCCGCGTCGAACGCCTTCGTGTAGTGCGGCACGTTGGCGTACGCGTGCCGCAGGCTCCACTGCAGCCGCTCCAGCTGCAGTGCCCGCAGCTCGTCGACGGACATGCGCTCGGCGGGATCGAGCGTGTCGGGGGCGGCGGCCGCGCCGCGGCGGCTCATTTCGCCACCAGCGTCAGCACGTCATAGCGGGCGACGGACTCGCCGTCCTGGCGCGTGACGTCGGCGTCCCAGCGGACCTCGCCGTAGTCGGCGGTGTCGCGCGGGGTGATCTGCTTGCAGGTCAGGGTGACCGTCAGCGCGTCGCCGAACTTGACGGGGGTGAGGAACCGCAGGTTGTCGACGCCGAAGTTGGCCAGCACCGGGCCGGGCGCCGGATCGACGAACAGGCCGGCGGCGAACGAGACGATCAGGTAGCCGTGCGCGACGCGCTCGCCGAACAGCGGGTTGGCGGCCGCGGCCTCGGCGTCCATGTGGGCGTAGAAGGTGTCGCCGGTGAACTCGGCGAAGTGCTCCACGTCCTCCTGCGTGACGGTGCGGGGCCCGCCGACGATCGTGTCGCCGATGGAGAGCCGGCTCAGGTCCTTGCGGAACGGGTGCTCGTCGGTAGTGGTGCGCGCGGAGCCGGCCACCCAGCGGCCGGTGATCGCCGTGAGGGTGTCGGGATCGCCCTGCACCGCGGTGCGCTGCATGTGGTGCAGGACCCCGCGGATGCCGCCCATCTCCTCGCCTCCACCGGCGCGGCCGGGGCCACCGTGCACGAGCTGGGGCATGGGGGAGCCGTGGCCCGTGGACTCCGCGGCATCGGCCTGCGTGAGCACGAGCACCCGCCCGTGGAACGGCGCGACGCCCAGCACCACCTCGCGCGCGAACGCGCGATCACCCGTGACGACGGACCCGGCGAGGCTGCCCAGCCCGCGCGCGGCGTAGTCGATCAGCTGCGTCGTGGAGGTGTAGGGCAGCACCGTGGACACCGGACCGAACGCCTCGACCTCGTGCGGCTCGGCCCGCTCCGGGTCGCCGACCAGCAGGATCGGGGCCTGGTGGGCACCGGGTCCGTCGGGCGCGGTCCCTTCGTACGCGACCCGACCGGCGTCGGTGAGCGCCTTGACGCTGCGCCGCACCTCCTCGCGCTGCTCCAGGCTCGCGAGCGCGCCGATCGGGGTCTCGGCGAGCTTCGCCGACACCGCCTCGACGACCGCGTCGACGTGCTCGGCGGGGACGAACGCGCGCCGGATGGCGGTGCACTTCTGGCCGGCCTTCACCGTCATCTCGGTGACCAGCTGGCCGACGAAGAGGTCGAACTCCGGCGTGCCCGGTGCGGCGTCCGGGCCGAGGGCGGAGAAGTTGAGCGAATCGGC
The DNA here is from genome assembly GCA_963727745.1 of uncultured Actinomycetota bacterium. Taxonomy (GTDB): domain Bacteria; phylum Actinomycetota; class Actinomycetes; order Mycobacteriales; family Pseudonocardiaceae; genus Pseudonocardia. The sequence continues at coordinate 68,933 of CAVSHL010000004.1, read as the reverse complement.
TTCCGCGGAGAACCGCACCCCGTTGCGCACGATCACGGGGTGCGCCCGCAGGGTCGCTGCGGTGGCGGCGGAACCGGTGAACGCGACGAGGTCCTGGCCGGTGAGGTGGTCGAACGTGTCGCCGAGCGACCCGGCGACGAACTGCCATGTGCCCTCGGGCAGCAGCCCCGAGTCGATGATCAGCTCGGACAGCTTCGCGGTGAGGAACGCGGTCGGGCTGGCCGGCTTCACCAGGCTGGGCACCCCGGCGAGGAACGCCGGCGCGAACTTCTCCAGCGGCCCCCACACCGGGAAGTTGAAGGCGTTGACCTGCACCGCGACGCCGTGCAGCGGCGTGGTGATGTGCTGGGCGACGAACGTGCCGCCGCGGGAGAGCGGCACGACCGGGCCGTCGACGTAGACGGTGTCGTTGGGCAGCTCGCGCTTGGCCATCGACGCGTAGGCGGCGAGCACGCCGATGCCGCCGTCGACGTCGAACTTCGAGTCGCCCTTCGTGGCGCCCGTCCACGACGAGACCTCGTAGAGCTCCTGGCGGTGCTCGCGCAGGTGGCCGGCCAGCGCCTTGAGCAGGGCGGCGCGCTGGTGGAAGGTGAGTGCGCGCAGCGCGGGCCCGCCGACGTTGCGGCCGTGCTGCAGCGCGGCGGCGAAGTCGATGCCCGCCGACGAGATCCGTGCGACCTCCGCACCGGTGGTCGCATCGTGCAGGGGTCGCCCCTCGTCATCGGGGGTGTGCCACTGTCCGGACACGTAACTGCGCAGCACCGACACGGGCCGCCCTCCATTGGCTCGACCGACCGTTCGTTCGGGAACGTACCAGGGATCGGCACGGTGGACGAGTCCTCCGGACGCGACCGATCGTTCGGTCGGCCGCTAGGCTGCGGCGCATGGGTGACGAGAAGGTCGAAGAAGTGGGCCCGGGAACCAGCTCGGAAGCTAGCCCGGAAGTGGGCGCAGCAGCGGGCACAGCAGCGGCCGCCGTACCCGTCACGGAGCCGGCAGTGCTGCTGACCCGGGACGTCGCCGACCCGGCGGTCGCGGTGCTGACCCTCAACCGGCCCGCCAAGTACAACGCGCTCACGACCGAGCTGAAGGTGGCGCTGCTGGCGGCGATCCGCGAGCTGGAGACGCAGGCTGACGTGCGTGCACTGGTCGTCACCGGTGCCGGCAGGGCGTTCTGCGTCGGGCAGGACCTCGGCGAGCACGCCACCGCGCTCGAGGCCGATCCGGCCACGGCGTTCGACACCGTCACCGAGCACTACAACCCGATCGTCTCCGGGCTGGTGGACCTCGCCTTCCCCGTGGTCGCGGCGATCAACGGACCGTGCGTGGGCGCCGGCCTGGGCTTCGCACTGGCGTGCGACCTGCGGGTCGCGGCCGACGGTGTGAAGTTCTCCACCGCCTTCACCGGCATCGGCCTCACTGCCGACTCCGGGCTGTCGGCGAGCCTCGCGCACGCCGTCGGTGTGGCCCGCGCGACCGATCTGCTCCTGTTGAACGACCCGTTCACGGCGGCGGACGCCGCGAGCTGGGGACTGGTGCGCCAGGTCGTCCCGGCCGCCGAGGTGCTCCCCGCCGCGCTCGACCTCGCCCGTCGGCTCGCGGCCGGCCCGACGAAGGCCTACGTCGAGGTGAAGCGCGCGGTGCGCCGAGGTGCCATCTCCGCGTTGCCGGACGTGCTGGAGGCCGAGGGCGCGGCCCAGGCGCGGCTCGCCATGACGAAGGACCACCAGCAGGCGGTCGCCGACTTCCTCGCGAAGCGCACCCCGACCTTCTCCGGTTCGTGAGTACGAGCACGGGCCGGCGCCCGCGGCGTCCGGCCAGCGGGCCCGGTTCGTTGCTCGAGGTGTGCGTCGTGGAGTTCAACACCCGCGGCTACGACGCGACCAGCATGGAGGACCTCTCCCGCGCCGCCGGGATCACGAAGTCGTCGTTCTACCACCACTTCGCGAGCAAGGAGGCGCTCCTGCGGGCCGGCCTCCAGGTCGCGCTGGACGGGCTGTTCGAGGTGCTCGACCATCCCACCGCCAACACCGGCAGTCCGGCGCAGCGGCTGCGGTACATCGTCGCGGCGCAGGTGGCGGTGCTGCAGCGCGAGCTGCCGTACGTGACGCTGCTGCTGCGCGTGCGCGGCAACACCGAGACCGAGCGCTGGGCGCTGGAGCAGCGCCGTGCCTTCGACGGGCGCGTCTCCGCGCTGGTGCGGGAGGCTGTGGAGGCGGGGGAGCTGCGCTCCGGGCTGGATCCGACGCTGGCCGCCCGGCTGCTGTCCGGGCTCGTGAACTCGGTCGCCGAGTGGTACCGGCCGGGACGTCCGGGCGGTGCGGCGGTGCCCGATGCCGTGGCCGATGCCGTGTTCGCGGGAATACTGCCTGCATCCTGACGCTGCGCCGTCGTAGGTTGCGCCGGTGATCGAGTACCGGATCCGGGGTCCCGTCGACGACGTGGCCCTGTCGCAGCTGCACGGCGCCGCGTTCGGCGAGACGCCGGTTCTCCAGCCGTGGGCGGCCCGGCTCGAGCGGCACAGCTTCGCCTGGGTCACCGCCGTCGAGGACGGGCGGCTGGTCGGGTTCGTCAACGTCGCCTGGGACGGCGGCGGGCACGCGTTCGTGCTCGACACCGTCGTCGCACCGGATCGGCAGGGTGCGGGCATCGGACGTGCGCTGGTGGCGGAGGCGACCCGGGCGGCCGTCGACGCGGGGTGCGCGTGGCTGCACGTCGACCACGTCCAGGAGCTGACGGCCTTCTACGCGGCGTGCGGGTTCCGGCCCACGGCGGCGGGGCTGATCCGGCTCCACCGCTGAGGTGGCCCTTGCTTGCGCTCGCGGTCGTACTGCGGCATCCTAAACCGAACGAACATTCGGTCAGTGTCGATTCTTGGGAGAGGGCCTCGTGGACGACCTGCAGGCGCGGTTCGACGAGACGATCGCCGCTGACCAGCGCATCGAGCCGCGGGACTGGATGCCCGAGGCCTACCGCAAGACCCTCGTGCGCCAGATCGCCCAGCACGCGCACTCCGAGATCATCGGGATGCAGCCGGAGGGCAACTGGATCCTGCGCGCGCCCAGCCTGCGGCGGAAGGCGATCCTGCTGGCCAAGGTGCAGGACGAGGCCGGCCACGGCATGTACCTCTACTCGGCGGCCGAGACGCTCGGCGTCGATCGCGCCGACCTCACCGAGCTGCTCATCGAGGGCCGCCAGCGCTACTCGTCGATCTTCAACTACCCGGCGCTGTCCTACGCCGACATCGGCGTGATCGGCTGGCTCGTCGACGGGGCCGCGATCTGCAACCAGGTGCCGCTGTGCCGCTGCTCGTACGGGCCGTACGCGCGGGCGATGATCCGGGTCTGCAAGGAGGAGTCCTTCCATCAGCGGCAGGGCTTCGAGCTGCTGCTGGCGATGATGCAGGGCACCGACGCGCAGCGCGCGATGGTCCAGGAATCGGTCGACCGGTGGTGGTGGCCGTCGCTGATGATGTTCGGCCCGCCCGACGGCGACTCGCCCAACACCCAGCAGTCGATGGCCTGGAACATCAAGCGGCACACCAACGACGAGCTGCGCCAGCGATTCGTCGACATGACGGTGCCGCAGGCCGAGGCGCTCGGCGTCACGCTCCCGGATCCCGACATCCGGTGGAACGAGGAGCGGCAGGCGCACGACTACGGCGAGGTCGACTGGACCGAGTTCAAGGCCGTCCTCGCCGGGGCGGGTCCGTGCAACGCGCAGCGGGTCGCGCACCGCCGCCGGGCCCACGAGAACGGCGACTGGGTGCGCGAGGCGGCCACGGCGTACGCCGAGAAGCACGCCCGCAAGCAGGAGGTCGCGGCATGAGCAAGCGGGACTGGCCGCTCTACGAGGTGTTCGTGCGCGGCAAGCGCGGCCTCAACCACGTGCACGTCGGCTCCCTGCACGCCGCCGACGACGAGATGGCGCTGCACAACGCGCGCGACGTCTACACCCGCCGCAACGAGGGCGTGAGCATCTGGGTGGTGCGCGCCGACGCCATCACCGCGTCGAGCCCCGGCGAGAAGGACCCGTTCTTCGCCCCGGCCGGCGACAAGGTCTACCGGCACCCCACCTTCTACGTGATCCCGGAGGAGGTGCCGCACCTGTGAAGGAAGACACCGTCTACGACGGCCTGTCCGATGCGCACGACGAGCACGGGCAGTGGGCCTTCGGCACCGGTATCGACGAGGTGGCCACCGAGATCTCCGCGCCCGTCCCGGACGGGGTGGAGGCCGCCGATCTCGCCGCGTACTGCCTGATGCTGGGCGACGACGCGCTGGTCTACGGGCACCGGCTCTCGGAGTGGGTGTCGAACGCGCCGGAGCTGGAGGAGGAGGTCGCGCTCGCCAACACCGCGCTCGACCTCGTCGGCCAGGCCCGGCTGCTGCTCTCGCGCGCTGCGCACCTGGGTGCCGGCTCGAGCTCGATGGCCGGCTCCGCAGGCTCCGCCGGACGTGACGAGGACGATCTCGCCTTCCAGCGCTCGGAGGCGCAGTACCGCAACGTCGGGCTGGCCGAGCTGGCCGACGCGGGCGATTTCGGCCACGCGATCGCGCGGCTGCTGCTGTTCTCGTCGTGGCGGCTGGCGCTGCTGCAGCGGCTGGTCGACTCGCGCGATCCGGTGCTGGCCGCCGTCGCAGCGAAGGGCGTCAAGGAGGTCGCCTACCACCGCGACTACGCCGCGCGCTGGACGCTGCGCCTCGGCGACGGCACCGACGAGTCGCACCGGCGCATGCAGTCCGCGCTGGAGACCGTGTGGCCCTACACCGAAGAGCTCTTCCGCGTCTCCGACGTGGAGGAACGGCTGGTCGCGGCCGGTGTCGCGGCCGATCCGGCGGCCACGAAGAGCGACGTCGACGCCGTGCTCGACGAGCTGCTGCCGCTGGCCACGCTGACCCGGCCCGACCGGCCGGGGATCGGCACGATCGGCGGCCGCGGCGGCCGGCAGGGCGTGCACACCGAGCAGCTCGGGCACATGCTGGCCGAGATGCAGAGCCTCGCGCGGCAGCACCCCGGGGCGAAGTGGTGAGCGCCCGGGAGATCGCGGGTGCGGTCCTCGATCCCGAGATGCCGATGCTGACGCTCGCCGACCTGGGTGTGCTGCGCGACGTCGTCGAGGACGGCGAGCACGTCACCGTCACCATCACGCCCACCTACTCGGGCTGCCCCGCGGTCGCCGAGATGCGCGCCGACCTGCGCAGCAGCCTCGCCGCGGCCGGCTACCGCGACGTCGAGGTGCGCACCGTGCTCTCCCCGGCGTGGTCCACCGACTGGATCACCGACGCCGGTCGCCGGGCGCTGGCCGAGCACGGCATCGCACCGCCCGGCGCCGCACCGCGCGGGCCGATCACGTTGACCCTGACGCCGCCCTCGACAGTGGTGCGCTGCCCACGCTGCGGCTCGCCCACCACCGAGGAGACCTCGCGCTTCGGCCCCACCGCCTGCACCGCCCTGCGCCGCTGCACGGCCTGCCGGGAACCCTTCGAGCACATGAAGGAGCTGTGATGGCCGGCTTCCACAAGCTCCCGGTCGCCGATGTCGAGCGGCTCTGCGACGACGCCGTCGCCGTCACGTTCGCGGTGCCCGACGACCTGCGCGCCGAGTACGCGTTCCGGCCCGGCCAGTACCTCACCCTGCGACTGATCGCCGACGGTGTGGAGGAGCGGCGGTCGTACTCGATCTGCGCGCCGGCCGGCGCGGCGCCGCGCGTCGGGGTGCGCAAGGTCGACGGCGGCATGTTCTCCGAGTGGCTGGTCGACCGGCTCGAGGCAGGCGACACCGTGGAGGTGGCGCCGCCCGCGGGCCTCTTCACCCCGGACCTGACGGCCGCCCGCCACCACGGCTTCATCGCCGCCGGATCGGGCATCACACCGGTGCTCTCGATCGCGGCGAGCGTGCTCGCCGATCCAGACGCCGAGGTCACGTTGATCTACGGGAACCGCCGCACCGACACGGTGATGTTCACCGAGGAGCTGGCCGACCTCAAGAACGCGCACGGCCCGCGCCTGCAGCTCATCCACGTGCTCTCCCGCGAGCCGATGGCTGCCGAGATCTTCTCCGGCCGCCTCGACGTCGAGCGACTGGGCCGCATCATCGACGGCCTCGTCGACGTCGAGGACGTGGACGAATGGTGGCTGTGCGGCCCGCTGGGCATGACCTCGGCCGCGCAGGAGGTGCTGCTCGCCCGCGGGGTCGCGAAGGGCGCCGTGCACCGCGAGCTGTTCTACGTCGACGAGCCGCCGCCGGAGATCCACCGCCCCGACGCCGTGGTGACGGGGGAGACCAGCGAGGTCACCGTCGTCCTCGACGGCCGTGCCACCACCCTCACCCTGCCGCGCGAGGAGTCCGTGCTCGACGCCGCGCAGAAGGTGCGCGCCGATCTCCCCTTCGCCTGCAAGGGCGGGGTCTGCGGCACCTGCCGCGCCCACGTCTCCGAGGGTGAGGTGGAGATGCGCCGCAACTACGCGCTGGAGGACGACGAGGTGGCGGCCGGTTTCGTGCTGACCTGCCAGAGTCGCCCGATCACCGCGTCCGTCACGGTCGACTACGACTCCTAGTACTTTCGTTGCCCGCTCGCAGTCCACGCTTTGAGCCCCCGAAGATCCACAATGAGCGAAGCTACCCTCATCGGCATGCCCGACACGCAGTACGAGGACCTGCTCCGCCACGTGCTCGACACCGGCGCCCGCAAGGCCGACCGCACCGGCACCGGCACGCGCTCGATCTTCGGCCACCAGCTGCGCTACCGGCTCGCGGACGGGTTCCCGCTGGTCACGACGAAGAAGGTCGGGTTCCGCTCGCTCGCCTACGAGCTGCTGTGGTTCCTGCGCGGCGACGGCAACGCGTCCTGGCTGCAGGAGCACGGCGTCACGATCTGGGACGAGTGGGCGGCGCCGGACGGCGACCTCGGCCCGGTCTACGGGGTGCAGTGGCGGTCGTGGCCGACCCCGGACGGCGAGCACGTCGACCAGATCAGCCAGGTGCTGCGCACGCTGCGCGAGAACCCCGACTCGCGGCGGATCATCGTCTCCGCCTGGAACGTCGCCGACATCCCGCGCATGGCGCTGCCGCCCTGCCACGCGTTCTTCCAGTTCTACGTCGCCGACGGCGAGCTCTCCTGCCAGCTCTACCAGCGCAGTGCGGATCTCTTCCTCGGCGTGCCGTTCAACATCGCCAGCTACGCGCTGCTCACGCACATGATCGCCGAGCAGGTGGGCCTGCGCGTCGGGGACTTCATCTGGACCGGCGGCGACTGCCACATCTACGACAACCACGAGGAGCAGGTGCGCACGCAGCTCGCCCGCGAGGCGCGCCCGTTCCCCACGCTGAGCCTGAAGCCGGCCGAGAGCCTGTTCGACTACACCTTCGAGCACCTCGGGTCGAGGATACGACCCGCACCCGCACATCTCAGCCCCGGTCCGTTCGGGACGGTGTGATCGGGCTGATCTGGGCGCAGTCGGCGAACGGCGTCATCGGCCGCGACGGGACGCTGCCCTGGCACCTGCCCGAGGACATGGCGCGCTTCAAGACCCTGACCACCGGCGCGACCGTCCTCATGGGCCGGCGCACCTGGGAGTCGCTGCCGCCCCGGTTCCGGCCGCTGCCCGGCCGGCGCAACCTCGTGCTGTCGCGCACGCCGCAGGAGGGCGTGGAGACGTTCGCCGACCTCCCGCAAGCGCTCGCCGCCGCAACCGAGGACGTGTGGGTGATCGGCGGCGCCGCGGTGTACGAGGCGGCCCTCCCGCTCGCGGACCGCATCGAGATCACCGAGATCCGCGAGCAGTTCGACGGCGACACGTTCGCGCCGGCCGTGGGTCGCGCCCCGGCCTCCGTCGGGGAGTGGCAGGAGTCGACGACCGGCCTGCACTACCGGTTCCTGAGCTGGGGCGCGGCCTGATCGCGCGGCTACTTCCGGGGCAGCGGGCACGAGCCCGTCCGCTCGCCCTCCGAGTTGATCTCGGCATTGCTGCGTGGGTCGCCGGCGTAGTCGATCGTGTTGGTGCAGGAGTGCGCGCCGCTGTAGGGCCGGGGGACCGGGCACGTGCCGGTCTGCTCGCCGAGCGAGTTGATCTCAGCGTTGCTGCGGGTGTCGCCGGCGTAGTTGATCTGATTGGTGCAGGAGACGTCGGACGCCGTCGGCGACGTCGTGGCGGCGGCACTCGACGTCGCGACCGCCGGCACGGGGGATGCGGGCGGGGCGCTCGTGCCCCCGCAGCCGGCGAGCGTCATCGCCCCCAGCAGCGCTGCCGCCAGAACTGCACCGCGCATCGCGGTTCCCCCTTCGCCACGGACGAGCACGGGGCCACGCTACGAGGTGATGGTCAACAACTCGCGCAGCGCGGCGGCGAACGCACGCGGATGGGTGATCATGCCGTTGTGCGCGCCGGGCATCCGTGCGACCGGAACGTCGATGAGCCGGCCGAGCGCCTCGGCGCAGCGGTACGGGAAGTGGCCGGTGGCGGTCGTGCCGACCGCCGGGACGATCCGTGTGGTCGCGTCCGCGGCGCGGATCGCCGCGAGATCGGGTGCGTACCGCTCGGCGGCCGGTGCCACGTCGGCGAAGAAGCGCTGCATCAGGCCCAGGCGGCCCGGGTCGGGGGCCGACACCGGTCGGGCGTCCTCCCACTCGTCCATCCGCGTGCCCGTCGTCGCCAGCATCAGAGGGCCCGCGGACCGCATGTCGGTGGCCGCCGCCGTGTGCATCGCGTGCATCTGGGCCGGCGCCGGATCGTCGGCGGGCAGCACGGCCAGCAGGGGCGGCTCGTGCGCCACGAGCGTCGACACGGCGCCGGGGTGGCCGAGCACCAGCTCCAGGGCGACGAGCCCGCCGAAGCTCGATCCGAAGACGGCGACGGGCCCGCCGCCGACCTGGTCGAGCACCGCGGCGGCGTCCGCGGCGTGCTCGGCGATGGTGGGGTGCGCGCCGCGGCGGTAGGTGACCACCGTCCAGGCGTCGGCCAGCTGCGCGGCCAGCGCGGCCACCCCGGCCGGGTCGCCGTCGCCGCCGGGGCACAGCAGCAGTACGGGCCCCTGCCCGGTCACCGAGTAGTCGATCACTCCACCAGCGTGCCACTCCGGCTCGCGACTGTCGCGATGCCGGCGACGAGCACGTCGATGCCCAGCTCGTCGGCGGCGTCCGGATCAGGGCAGGACGCGAGCGGTGCGGCCGCGGCGACGACGTGGCCGAACCGGTCGGCGGGCAGCCCGCCGAGCAGCTCGAGGGTTCGCGGGTCGGGGCCCTGGGCGCGGGGCTGGGCGGCCACCAGTGCAGCCGTCGCACGCAGGATCTGCCGGGCGACCGTGACGGCGTCGGCGGGGGAGAAGCCGCCGCGCGCCAGCACGTCGAGGGTGGTCTCGATCAGCTCCAGCGATGCCTCGGACGTGCTGTTGCGGATGCCGACGAGTCCGGCCGCGCCCGGGTGCGCGCGCAGGACCGCCAGCAGGGACCGCAGCAGCGACCGCAGCTGCTCCGGCCAGTCGAGCGCCGGGTCGAGCGTGCGGTCGACGCGGGCGACGAGGTGGTCGGCCAGCGCGTCCAGCAGGGCGTCCTTGTCGGCGACGTGCCAGTACAGCGCCATCGGTGTGACGCCGAGGTCGCGCGCGAGTCGGCGAATGCCGACCGCGTCGAGCCCGTCGGAGTCGGCGACGGCGAGCGCCTGCTCGAGGATCGCGGCGCGGCTGATCCGGCTGGGTGCCATCGCGCAACTGTACACCGTAGAGGAAATCGACCTAACGTTTCCTCTACGGCGTATAGGGGGACGGGATGCGTGCACGTGAGATCGGCCTGTGGGTGCTCCAGGTCGCGATGGCCGGCTGGATGCTGATGTCCGGCATCGGCAAGCTGACGGGCGATCCGCTGAGCGCGGCGACCTTCGCCGCGATCGGGGCGGGCGACTGGCTGCGCTACGGCATCGGCGTGCTGGAGATCGCCGGAGCGGATCGGGCTGCTGGTCCCCGCGCTGTGCGGGCTCGCCGCCGCAGCCTTCGTGCTGCTGCTCGTCGGCGCGGTCGCGACGCAGGCGTTCGTCATCGGCAGCGGGGTGGTCGTGCCGCTGATCGCGCTGGTGCCGATGCTGGTCATCGCGTGGGCGCGGCGCGACCGGGTGCGCGTGCCGGCATGAGCACCTGCCTGTGGTTCCACGGCAGCAACTCCGGTCCGGCCGAGGCCGGGCTGCTCGCCGCGGAAGCGGGCCGGCAGGGCGTCGACCTGGTACCGGTCGCCCGCGGCGCCGCTACCGACCTGCGCGGGCAGGCCGTCGCGGCGCTCGACGACGCGCCGCCCGGCCCCGTCGCCGTCGCGGGCTGGTCCGCAGGTGCGGCCATCGCACTGGCCTGCGCCGCGCTCGCGCCGGACCGGGTGACGGGCGCCGTGCTGGTCAACCCGGCTGCGCCGGAACCGCGGGACGCGCAGCAGCGCGTGATCGCGTGGGCCTGCCGGCGGGCGCCGTGGCTGATCCGACGTGTGCTCGCGCCCCTGATGTTGCGCACGGTCGACGTCACCCCGGCGCAGCTCGACGATCCGCGGGCGCGGGCGCGGCGGCTGCGTTTCTTCCCGGCGGTGGACCGAGCGGTGTTCCGGGACCTGCTGGCCGATCCCGCCGAGCGGGTGGTGTTCGGGCAGCTGGCAGCGCAGGCCGTCGCCGCCGGCCCGGCTGGCCGTCGCGGCCGACCTGCAGATGCTCTGGGGTCGCGACTGGGGCTTCGATCCGGCCGCGGTGACGGTGCCCGTGCACCTGGTGGTCGGCGCGGCCGACCCGTCCCGGACGTTCACCCTGCCCGGCGCCGCGGTGCACCGGATGCCGGGCGGGCACCACGGCTGGCTGGCCGAGCGCGACCGGGTGGCGGAGGTGCTCGCCGCAGCGACGTCACACACCGTGTGGCCGCGTCACACGGGTTAGAACCCTGTCTGCGGTGGCCGCTGGCTGTGTGACGTCGCGTCAGCCGGTGTTCTTCAGCCCCGCCGCGATGCCGTTGATCGTCCGCAGCAGGGCGCGCTCGACGTCGGGATCGGTGTCGCCGGCCCGTCGCCGCACCAGCAGCTCCACCTGCAGCCGGTGCAGCGGCTCCAGGTAGCCGTCGCGGACGGCGAGGGTGTTGCGCAGCACCGGGTGCCGGCCGAGCAGCGTCGGCGAGCCGGTCAGCGCCAGCACCTCGCGCCGGGTGCGCTCGTGCTCGTCGACGATCCGCTCGAAGATCGGCTGCAGGTGCGGTTCGACGAGCGCGTCCACGTACCGGCGGGCGATGCGCAGGTCCGTCTTGGCGAGCGTCATCTCCACGTTGCCGACGAGGTTGGCGACGAACGCCCACTCGTTCATCGCGGCCAGCTCGGCGCCGAACCCGGCCGCGCGGGCCGCGGCCAGGCCGCTGCCCAGCCCGTACCAGCCGGGCACCACCATGCGGGTCTGCGTCCAGCCGAAGACCCACGGGATGGCGCGCAGGTCGTCCAGCGTGGGCGCGCCTGCACGGGGGCGCTTCGCGGGCCGGGATCCGACGTTGAGCCGGCCCAGCTCCTCCACCGGGGTAGCGGCGGCGAAGAACTCCGGCAGTCCGGGCGTCTCCACGAGCTCCCGGTACGCGACGCGCGCGGCGTCGGACACGCAGGTCATGACCTCGTCCCAGCGGGCCCGGATGTCGGCGGGCCAGCGCGCGGACTGGTGCAGCAGCGTCGCGTCGATCATGGACGCGAGCAGGATCTCCAGGTTGTCGGCCGCGAGCGTGGGCAGCGAGTACTTGTCGCTGATCACCTCGCCCTGCTCGGTGAGCTTCATGGTGGCGTCGACGGCGCCGGGCGGGGCCGACGCGACCGCCTCACCCGCCGGACCGCCGCCGCGGCCGACCGACCCGCCGCGCCCGTGGAACAGCCGCAACCGCACCCCGTACCGGGCCGCGATGTCGCGCAGCTGGCGCTGGGCGCGGTGGATCTCCCACTGCGACGTGGTGATGCCGGCGCCCTTGTTGGAGTCGGAGTAGCCGAGCATGACCTCCTGCAGGTCGCCGCGGTTGCGCACCTGCTGGCGGTAGCCGGGGTCGGCGAGCAGCCCGTCGAGCAGCTCGCCGGCCCGCGTCAGCTCCTCGACGGTCTCGAACAGCGGCACCAGGTCGATCGAGCTGCGCGGCCCGAGACCGTCGCTGTCGCGCAGCTCCACCATGTACGCCTCGCGGGCCAGCACGGTGACGGCGAGGATGTCGTCCACGTCCTGGCACATCGACACGATGTAGGTGCGGACGGCCTCGGGCCCGAACTCGTGCTGGATCTCGTGCACGGCGTCGAACGTGGCGAGCACCTCGGCCGCCGCGGCGGGCAGCCCGTAGTGCCGGCGGACGAGCGGTCGTGGGCTCGCGAGCTCCCGCGAGAGCAGTGCGCGGCGCTCCGCGCGGGACAGCTCCGCGTAGGGCCGGTCCAGCTCGCCGAGCGCGTCGTAGATCGAACCGAGTGCGGCGTGGTGGCGCTCGGAGTGCTCGCGCACGTCCAGCTCGGCCAGGTGCAGGCCGACGGCCTCGGCGGCGCGCCGGGCGGTGGCGAGCGTGGCGTCGGCGATGCGGGCGCCGCGGTGCGCGCGCAGCGACCGGTCCAGGACGGCGAGATCCTCCAGGTAGTCCTCGACACCCAGGTAGTCCCGGCCCGGCACGTGCGGACCGCCGGCGGCGATCCGGGATCTGGTGTTCTCCAGCCGCGCCAAGGCGTACGACAGCGCCAGCCGGTAGGGCTCGTCGGTGTTCGTCTGCTGCCAGCGGTCGTACACCGCGGGCAGCGCGCGGCGGTCGCGGGCGAGCCCTCGGCGCAGCTCCTCCGAGACACCGACGATCCGCGTGGAGATGCCCAGCTCCTGCACCAGCCGCTCGACGAGGCGGAGGTGGATCCGCAGGGCGCGATCGGCCTGCATCGCGACGATCTCGCGGGTCACCTGGGGGGTGACGTTGGGGTTGCCGTCGCGGTCGCCGCCGACCCAGCTGCCCAGCACCACCGGCCGGCCCGCATTCGGCAGCGCGAACCCGGCGGCGCGCGCCTCCCGCTCGTACGCGCCGACGAGGTCGGGCACGGTGCGCTCGACGAGGCGTTCGAGGAACCAGCCGACCCCACGGGCCTCGTCGGCCACCGAGGGCTTGCCGGGCCGGATCTCGTCGGTCTGCCAGAGGGTGTCGATCAGTCCGGCGAGCTCGGCGTCGTCGGTGTCCTCGCGATCGAGGGCCTCCGAGACCCGGCGCAGCACCGCCAGCACCGTCTGCCGGGACGACTCCGTCGGGTGCGCGGTGAACACCGGGCGCAGCTGGGCTCGCGCCAGCACGTCCTCCACCTCGGCGGCCGGGAGGTCGGCCGCAGCGAGGCGCTGCATGAGCAGCCGCAACGGGCGCCCGTCCGCGGGCCGCAGCCGGCGCAGCTCGCGGGAACGGTGCAGCTGCTCCGCGACGTTGGCCAGCTGGAAGTACTGCGAGAACGCCCTGGTCAGAGCCAGCGCTGTGCCCGAGTCGAGGTCGCGCAGCACTGCCGTCAGCTCGCTCTCGTCGCCGGCCCTGGCCAGCTTGCGGACCCGCTCCACCAGGTCGAGCAGCTCGGAACCGCCGTGCTCGGCGAGGGTGTGGCCGAGCAGCGTCGAGAGCCGGCGGATGTCGGCGCGCAGCGCATCGTGCTCGGCCGCGGACACGACACCGGCGGAGGACAGATCAGGCACGGGCACGCTCCCGTCGAGTCGGGCGAACCGCTCTCGACGATGGGCGCGGCTGGTCAGCTGTCTGACGCGGGGACTTTACCGGTTCAGACGGGTCGGACGTAGACCCAGCGCCCGTCGAGCCTGCGGAAGGCGCTGTTCTCCTCGACGACGCCGCCCGCGTGGTGCGCGCGGAAGGCCACCGTGCCGGTCTGCGCGAACAACCCACCACCGGTGATCTCGACGATCTCCAGCCCCGTCCAGCGGGCCCGCGGGTTGAGGCCGATCACCTGCGGGCAGGTCGCCGGATCCCACGTGGCGCGCAGGTACTCCTCGTCGGAACGGGCGAACGCCGTGTACCGCGACCGCATGAGCAGCTCCGCGGTCGGCGCCGCCGCTCCGTCGTGGAAGCGGCCGCAACACGCGGCGTAGGGCTGTGGGAGTCCGCAGGGGCACGATGTCGGGCGGGGCGGCACGTGAGCAGTGTCGTCGAGGCGCCTACGGCGCGGCCCTCCGGGCCAACGCCTTCGGCGTAGAGCGGGGTTGGCGGCCTATGCTCCGGCTCCATGGCCCGGTACTTCGATGTGCACCCCGTCGATCCGCAGCGCCGCGCGATCGGGCAGGTCGTCGACCTGATCCGCGACGGCGGCCTCGTCGCCTACCCGACCGACTCCTGCTACGCCCTGGGATGCCAGCTCGGCAACGCGAAGGGCCTCGAGCGGATCCGCGAGATCCGCCATCTCGACGAGCACCACCACTTCACCCTCGTCTGCCGCGACTTCGCCCAGCTCGGGCAGTTCGTGAAGGTGTCGAACACCGTGTTCCGGCTGGTCAAGGCATCGACGCCGGGCCAGTACACGTTCATCCTGCCGGCCACCAAGGAGGTGCCACGGCGGCTGCTGCACCCGAAGAAGAAGACCGTCGGCGTGCGCATCCCCGATCACGTCGTGGTGCAGGCACTGCTCGCCGAGCTGGGCGAGCCCCTGCTGTCGTCCACGCTCCTGCTGCCTGATCACGCCGAGCCGCTCACCCAGGGCTGGGAGATCAAGGAGGAGCTCGACCACTCCGTCGACGCGGTGATCGACTCGGGGGAGTGCGGCACCGAGCCGACCACCGTCGTGGATCTCTCCGGGGACGAGCCGGAGATCGTCCGGGTCGGAGCGGGTGACCCGAGCCGGTTCGAGTAGGTCGGTTACCGCTGCAGCGCGGGAATGCGCTGCAGGCCCGGGTCGCTGACCCGCAGCAGCCACGGTTGCGGCTCGTCCGGCGGCTTGTCGCGGTCGTCCTGCAGCACCCCGAACGTCATCAGCGGGAGCCGGGGCACGCCCACAGCGACGACGCCGGTCGGGGCGCCCCAGATCCAGATCGTGTCGGTGTCGGCGATGTTGGTGATCACGTCGAGGTTCGGGATCGGGAACTGCACCAGCGTGGTGCGGTTGCCGACCTGGATCAGGCCCGCGACGATCCCGGACGGATCCCGCGGGAGGAGCGTGATCGGCAACGACGTCCACGCGGTCGCCGCCTCGGCGGCGGCCAGCGCCGCGGCGAAGAGCCGCGAGATCGGCACCGCGACCGGCAACGCGATGGCCGCCAGCACCACCATCACACCGCCGACGACGAGCGCGAGCGGTGCCGGCACGGGCCACCGGCCGAGCACGAGCACGACGACGCCGACCATCCCGATCGCGGCCGCGTAGATCCAGCTGCGGGCCCCGTGCCGCAGGCTCCGGAGCTCCCGCTCGCCGGGCGGGCGATACGGATCGGCCGGGATCCCCACCATCGGCTCCGCCTCGCCGGGAACCCTGCGCACCGCGAAGATCCGGCACAGCCCGGCCACCCGCAGCAGCGCCCGTCCGTCCTCGTCGGGGCCGAGGAGGAACACCTCCTCGCGGCTGATCACCACCTCCGGCACGTCGACCAGGAAGCCGCGCACCAGGTAGCTCTCGTCGTACTCGCGCACGATCAACCGGTCGCGCACGACCGGTTGTTCCTCCAGCACGACGGCCGCGGCGCACCGCCGCCAGTCCTGGGACAGCAATCGGCGCCGGTAGCGCTGCCGCTCGAGCAGCAGGACGACCGGGCCGATCGCTCCGAACAGCCCGACCACACCGAGCACCACCTCGGCGGCGATGTTCCCGGGCGTGGCCGGGAGGACGAGCGCGAACCCGACGGTCAGCGGCAGCGCGACCGCGGCCGCGGTCAGCATCCGGCCGGCGGAGACCGTCTCGGCCAGGATCGCCGCCGTCGACCAGTCCTGCATCGCAGGCACGTCCGTCCGCGGCTCGACGTGCCCACCTGCCACCGTGCTCTCCCCCCCGGAGGTCTGCCGCGCAGGCTACTGCCGACCCAGTACGTCCAGCGCGCTGCGCTCGAAGTCCGCGATCAGCGCACCGCTCGCCGGGCCGAACATCATCTGGGTGAGCAGCAGCGCGGTGGTGCCGCGCCGCAGGTCGGTGAACCAGTAGGTCCCGGTGCCGCCGGCCCAACCGACGGTCGCCTCGCCGTACACCGACAGGCCGAAGCCCCAGCCGCGGTCGCCCAGGATCATCGAGCCGCGCTGGGCGGGCAGCAGCTGGTCGGTGGTCATCGCGGCGAACAACTCGCGGGGCAGCAGGTCGCCGCCACGGGCTGCCAGCATGCCGGTGAACGCCAGCAGGTCGGCCGCCGTCGAGACGAGCCCGCCGGCTCCCGACGGGAACGCCGGCGGTCGGCTCCAGCAGCCGTCCGGCGGGTCGGCGATGACCGGACCGGTGCCGTCGTCGGCGTAGAGCGGTGGCACGCGGTGCACCTGCTCCGGCGCGACGTGGAACGCGGTGTCCGCCATGCCGAGCGGGTCGAGCACGCGACGCTGCAGCACCGTGCCCAGATCGACGCCGTCCGCCCGCGCCAGCAGGACGCCGAGCACGTCCGAACCCACGTCGTAGATCCACGTGGCGCCCGGTTGCCGCATCAACGGGAGCGTGCCGAGCCGGCGCAGCCACTCGTCGGGATCGTGCGGGACGGGTGGCAGCGGCGGGCCGATCCCGAGCTCGAGCTCCGCGGCGGCGCGCACCACCGGCGCGTCCGGTGGGAGGGCCGGGTCGAGACCGAAGCCCCACGTGAAGGTGAGCAGGTCGCGGAGCGTGATCTCCCGTTCCGCGGGCACGGTGTCGTCGAGCGGCCCGTCAGGTCGGGTGAGGACCCGGCGCGCGGCCAGCTCGGGCAGCAGCTCGACGACGGGTTCGTCGAGGCGCAGCACGCCGTCCCGCACGAGCAGGAGGGCGGCCGCAGCCACGATCGGCTTGGTGAGGGACGCGATGCGGACGACGGTGTCGGGTGCGTACCCGCCGACCGCCGCGACTGCGACCTCCTCGCCGCGCGCGAGTGCGACCACGGCGGGCAGCTCGTGGGCGGCCACCGCATCCCGCACCCGTGAGATCTCCATGACTGATCCGACCACGCCGGCGGCTCCGACTCATCGCCGACCTACGATGGACCCCATGGCCCGCCTCGACTACGCCGAGTTGAACAGCACCATCCGCTACACCATGTGGTCGGTCTTCCGGGTCCGTCCCGGTGTGCTGGGCGACGACCGCTCCGCCGCTGCCGCCGAGACCACCGCGTTCCTCGACGCGCTGGCCGGCAAGGGTGTCGTCGTCCGCGGCGTCTACGACCTGACGGGCCTGCGCGCCGACGCCGACTACATGATCTGGTGGCACGCCGACAACGTCGAGGCGCTGCAGGCCGCCTACGCGGAGCTGCGCCGCGGCACCGCGCTGGGCCGGGCGAGCGACGCCGTGTGGAGCCAGGTGGCGCTGCACCGCCCGGCCGAGTTCAACAAGAGCCACGTGCCGGCCTTCATCGCGGGTGAGGAGGCCAAGGGCTACGTCTGCGTCTACCCGTTCGTGCGCTCGCTGGACTGGTACCTGCTCCCCGACGAGGAGCGTCGCCACATGCTCGCCGAGCACGGCAAGGCCGCCCGCGGCTACGCCGACGTGCGCGCCAACACCGTGCCCGCGTTCGCCCTCGGCGACTACGAGTGGATCCTCGCCTTCGAGGCCGACCAGCTCGACCGGATCGTCGATCTCATGCGCGACCTGCGGGCCACCGAGGCGCGCCGGCACGTCCGCGAGGAGACCCCGTTCTTCACCGGCCCGCGGGTGGCGCCGGGTGCGCTGGTGGCGACCCTGCCCTGATTACCTCGCAGGTAGTCGCCCGACGGCCGGCGGCGGCCGAGGATCGGTGTCATGGACACCAGGGAGACGGTCACCGAGCTGCTGCACCGCATCGGCAGCGGGGATCCCGAGAAGATCGCCGAGCTGTACGCCGAGCGGGTCGACTGGCGGCTGAGCTGGCCGCGGGAGGACCGGACCGCGGTCGTCCCCTGGATCCGGGAACGGACGACGCGAGCAGGCGTCGCCGAGCACTTCCGGCTGATCGGGCAGCACCACGTCGCCGGGGCTACGTCGGCGACGGTCGACAAGCTGCTCGTCGACGGGCTGGACGCGGTCGTGCTCGGCACCCTGACCAACACGGCGAAGGCGACCGGTCGACCGTACGAGGCGGCGTTCGCCCTGCACGTCACCGTCGAGCACGGCGAGATCGTCCGCCATCACGTCTACGAGGACAGCCTCGCGGTGTGGACGGCGTTCGCGCCGGACTAGTCCTTCGCAGCCGGCACGAGCTTCAGGGAGATCGAGTTGATGCAGTAGCGCAGGTCCGTGGGCGTGCCGTAGCCCTCGCCCTCAAAGACGTGCCCGAGGTGGCTGTGGCAGGTGGCGCACACGACCTCGGTGCGCTTCATGCCCATGCTGATGTCGGTGCGCTCGATCACCGCTTCGCCGGCGAGCGGGGTGAAGAACGAGGGCCAGCCGCAGTGCGAGTCGAACTTCGTCTCGCTGCGGAACAGCTCGGCGCCACAGGCCCGGCAGGTGTAGACGCCCTCGGTCTTGGTGTCGGTGTACTCGCCGACGAACGGGCGCTCCGTGCCGGCCTTGCGCAGCACCTGGTACTCGGCCGGGGTCAGCTCGGCCCGCCACTCCTCGTCGGTCTTCGTGACCTTCGCGGCAGGTTCGGTTTCCATGCGTCCCAGCCTACGTATCCACCGCACGCGCCGCCCCCGTCCGTCACCACCAGGTAAGGACGACGAACGCCAGCGCCTCCCACACGATCCACGCCGCCACTGCCAGCAGCAGGACGCACACGAGGACGGCGGCCCAGCGGCGCCCGCCCTCGGCCCGGTTCGCGGATTCCGCGAAGGACGCGACCCCGTCGATGTAGCCCTCGACGGTGTAGGCGGGGCGCTGTTCCTGCATCCGGTCCAGGTGCGCGGCGAAGGCCTGCGCGTCGGGATCGTCGGGATCGAGCCCGAGCAGCTCGTCGTCGAACTGCCGCGACCGGCCGGGCTGCTCCCGGTCCTTCCGCTCGATCATGCGCGGAAGTCTACGGCTCGCCTTACCCGCCCCGCCGACTCCGCAAGCTCCGTCGGCTTCCATCCCCCGAGGCGGTAGCGTGCCTCCCCGTGGCGAAGACTCCGGCTGCGGTGGTGGCGGTGGGGGAGCGCGAGGTGCGTGTCTCGAGCCCCGACCGCGTGATCTACGAGGCGACCGAGCGCACACCGCTGGTCACGAAGCTGCAGGTGTGCGAGTACTTCGCCGCCGTCGGCGACACGTTGATGCGCTCCATCGGCGACCGGCCGACCGCGATGGAGCGCTGGCCGGACGGCTACCGCGAGGGCATGCGCCTGTCCACCGGGTACGGCGACGACGGCGACGGCTTCTACCAGAAGCGGCTGCCCAAGGGCGCCCCCGACTGGATCGAGACCGTCCGCATCACGTTCCCGAGCCGCCGCACCGCGGAGGAGCTGTGCCCCAGCGAGCCGGCGTCCCTGGTGTGGGCCGCGCAGATGGGCACGCTGACGCTGCACCCGTGGCCCGTGCGGCGTCCCGACGTCGACCACCCCGACGAGCTGCGCCTCGATCTCGACCCGCAGCCCGGCGTCACGTTCGCCGACGTCCAGCGGGTCGCCGCCGTGGCCGGTGAGCTCCTGCAGGAGCTGGGCCTGCGCGGCTATCCCAAGACCAGCGGCAACCGCGGCATCCACATCTACGTGCGGATCGAGCCGACCCACACGTTCGAGGACGTCCGGCACGCCGCGATCGGGTTCGGGCGGGAGCTGGAGCGCCGCGACGGCGGGGTGACCACCAACTGGTGGAAGGAGGAGCGGGGCGAGCGCGTGTTCCTCGACTTCAACCAGAACAACCGCGACCGCACCATCGCCAGCGCGTGGAGCCTGCGGGCCAGGCCGGGCGCCCCCGTCAGCACGCCGCTGAGCTGGAAGCACCTGGCCGAGATCAGCGACCCGCGCGAGTTCACCCTGTTCTCCGCCCCTGAGCTGCTCGCCGACGGCGACCCGTGGGCCGACATGGACGAGCACCCCTGCTCGCTCGACCCCCTGCTCGAGCTGTGGGAGACGCTGCCGGGCGGGGAGCTCAACTTCCCGCCCGACTACCCGAAGATGCCCGGCGAGCCCCCGCGCGTGCAGCCGTCGAAGAAGGTCGCCGAGCACTGGGACGAGCAGGGGAACCGCATCGAGGGCACCTGAGCGTCAAGCCAGCTCCAGGGACCGCCCGACGATCTCCTTCATGATCTCCGTGGTGCCGGCGAAGATGCGGGAGATGCGCGCGTCCATCCAGGCGCGGGCGATCGGGTACTCGCGCATGTAGCCGTAGCCGCCGTGCAGCTGCAGGCAGGTGTCCATCACCCGGCCCTGCAGCTCGGTGGTCCACCACTTCGCCTTCGCCGCGTCGACCGCCGTGAACTCGCAGTCGACGTGCTCGGCGACGCAGCGGTCCACGTACTGCTGCGCGATGTCGATCTCGGTGGCGAGCTCGGCGAGCCGGAACCGCGTGTTCTGGAACGCGCCGATCGGCGTGCCGAACGCCTTGCGCGAGCGCACGTACTCGACGGTCCACGCGAACGCGGCGGCGCTCTGCGCCACGGCCGCGACCGAGCAGGAGAGCCGTTCCTGGGAGAGGTTGCGGGTGAGCCCGGCGAAGCCTCCGCCCTCCTCGCCGAGCAGGTTGGCAGCCGGCACCCGCGCGTCGGTGAACACGAGCTCCGCGGTGTCCTGGGCGTCGAGGCCGACCTTGTCGAGCTTGCGCCCGCGCGCGAAGCCGGGGGTGTCCCGTTCGACGACGAGCAGCGAGAGCCCGCGGTGCGGGTGCTCGCCGGTGCGGACGGCGGTGATGACGAGATCGGCGTTGATCCCGTTGGTGATGAACGTCTTCGCCCCGTTGACGACGTAGTGGTCGCCACTGCGGACGGCGGTCGTGCGGATCCCGGAGAGATCGGATCCGGTGCCCGGCTCCGTCATCGCGACGGCGGTGATCAGCTCGCCGGAGGCGATGCCGGGGAGCCAGCGCTCCTGCTGGGCCTCGTCGGCGAGCTCGAGGAAGTACGGCATGCAGATGTCGGCCTGCAGCAGCGGCCCGAGCATGATCGAGCAGACCCCGACCGCGGCCGCCTCCTCGGCGACGACCGCGTTGTAGCGGAAGTCCTCGATGCCGGCGCCGCCGAACTGCTCGGGCACCGCCGCGAACAGGCCCAGCTCGCCGGCCTTCGTGAACAGCTCGCGGGGGACGATCCCGGCCTCGTTCCAGGCGTCGGCGTGCGGCACGACCTCCTTGGCGAGGAAGGCTGCGCACGCTGTCGCGGAAGGCGTCGTGGTCGCCGTCGAAGAGGATGCGCTTCATCGTCGCCCGCTCACATCATGAACCCGCCGCCGCAGACCAGGGTCTGCGCGCTGACGTAGTCCGACTCGGGGATGCAGAACAGGTACACCGCGCCCGCGGCGTCGGCCGGGGTGCCGGCGCGGCCCAGCGGGATCATCTGCTCCATCGCCGTCAGCAGGGCGGGATTGACCCCGACCTTGATCTCGCGGCCCTCGACGTCGATGGTGCTGTCGCCGTCGGCCGGGACCTCGGTGAGCCGGGTCTTGATCAGGCCGAACGCCACCGTGTTGACGGTGACGTTGTAGCGGCCCCACTCCTTCGCCAGCGCCTTGGTCAGGCCGGTGATGCCGGCCTTGGCCGCGGAGTAGTTGGCCTGCCCGGCGTTGCCGCCCAGGCCGGCGATCGAGGAGATGTTGACGACCTTGCGGCACGGCACCGGCTCGCCCGCCGCCTTGGCGGCCTTGACCTGCGCCGCGATGACGGGCTGGGCGGCGCGCAGGATGCGGAACGGTGCCTTCAGGTGCACGTCGAGGATCGCGTCCCACTGCTCGTCGGTCATCTTCTGGACGACCGAGTCCCAGGTGTAGCCGGCGTTGTTGACGATGATGTCGACGCCGCCGAACGCGTCGACGGCGGTCTGCACGAACCGCTCGGCGAACCCGTCGTCGGTGACGCTGCCGACGCACGCGACCGCCGTGCCGCCGGCCGCCTCGATCGCGGCGACCGTCTCCTTGGCGGGGGCGTCGTCCAGATCGTTGACGACGACGGACGCGCCGTCACCCGCCAGCTTGCGGGCGATCTCGGCGCCGATGCCGCGGCCGGAACCGGTGACGATCGCGACCTTGCCGTCCAGCTTTCCCATGTCTCCAGTGCCTCTCAGGCGAGGGCGACGGTGGCGTCGCCGGTCAGGGTGGTGGTGCCGTCCGCGAGGGTGACCGCGAGCTCGACGGTCGCCACCCCGTCGTCGACGGCGGCGACGCGGCCCGTGCAGGTGGGCTGCGCGTGCACCGGGGTGATCGCGGCGAACCGCACCCGGTAGGAGCGGATCCGCTCCTGCGGGAACCGGTCGGTGAGCAGCCGCCCGAGGTAGGCCATCGAGAGCATGCCGTGGGCGAACACGTCGTCCAGGCCGGCGGAGCGGGCAACGTCGAGATCGACGTGGATGGGGTTGTGATCGCCCGACGCACCCGCGAACAGGGCGAGCGTGGTGCGGGAGATCGGGTCCACCGCGAGGGGCGGGAGCTCGTCGCCGACGTTCATGGCATCACCTCCGGGTGCTGCACGACGATGGTGGTGCGCGCTTCGGCGACCGGTTCGCCACCGCGGCGGATGTCGGTCTCCTTGATCAGGAAGTCGAGCGCCCCGCCCTTCTTGCTGAAGGCGTCGACGATGCGGGGGTGCAGCGTCACGGTGTCGCCGGCGTGCACGAGGGAGTGGTAGGTGAACGCCTGCTCGCCGTGCAGCACCCGGCGCAGGTCGACGTCGAGCGCGGAGAGCCAGGTGAACGGGTCGGGCCGCTCCAGCTCCAGGCTGAAGAAGAACGTCGGCGGCACCGGCAGGTCGGGATGGCCGGCCGCCTTCGCAGCGTCCAGATCGGCGTAGATCGGATCGGTCTGGCCGATGGCCTTCGCGAAGAACGCCAGCCGGCCCCGTTCGATCGTCACGGTGAGCGGCTCGATCTCCAGAGCCGTCGCGCGGACAGGATCGATCGCCACTGCTCAGCCCACCTTCTCGTAGAGCGTGACGACGGCGGCGCCGCCCAGCCCGATGTTGTGCTGCAGCGCGACGGTCACGTCGTCGACCTGGCGGGCGCCGGCGTCGCCGCGCAGCTGCCAGGTCAGCTCGGCGCACTGCGCGAGCCCGGTGGCCCCGAGCGGGTGGCCCTTCGACAGCAGCCCGCCGGACGGGTTGGTGACCACGCGCCCGCCGTAGGTGTTGTCGCCGTCGGCGATGAACTTCTCCGCCGTGCCTTCCGGAGTGAGTCCGAGCGCCTCGTAGGAGAGCAGCTCGTTGGTGGTGAAGCAGTCGTGCAGCTCCACGACCCGGATGTCCTCGGGCCCCACGCCGGCGGCCTCGTAGACCTGCTGCGCCGCGGATCGCGGGCCATGTCGTAGCCGACCAGCTTGATCGGGTCGCCGCCGAAGCTCGACGGGGTGTCGGTGGTCATCGCCTGCGCGGCGACGGCGACGTCGGTGCGCAGGCCGTGGCGGCGCGCGAACTCCTCGCTGACCAGCACCGCGGCCGCCGACCCGCAGGTGGGCGGGCAGCACTGCAGGCGGGTGAGGGGGCCGTAGATCTGCGGCGACGCCAGCACGTCCTCGACGGTGACCTGGTCGGTGAACACCGCGTACGGGTTGTTCGCCGCGTGCTTGCGCGCCTTCACCGAGATCTGCGCGAACACCGCCGGATCCATGCCGTAGCGATCGCAGTAGGCGGCCCCGGCGACGCCGAAGTAGTGCGGCGCCATCGGCACGGCCGGATCGGCGGAGTCGGTCGAGGACGCCGTCGAAGCGCTCGAAGGCGCTCGGCCGGTCCGTCCACTGCGACTTCAGCGCGCCGCGCTGCATCTGCTCGAACCCGAAGGCCAGCACGCAGTCGGCCGCGCCGGACGCCACCGCCTGCCGGGCCAGGAACAGTGCCGACGAGCCCGTCGAGCAGTTGTTGTTGACGTTGACGACCGGGATGCCGGTCATGCCGACCCGGTAGAGGGCGTTCTGCCCGCTCGTCGAGTCGCCGTAGACGTAGCCGGCGTAGGCCTGCTGCACGGCGTCCAGCTCGACGCCGGCGTCGGTCAACGCCGCCCGCACCGCGCCCTCGGCCAGCACGTCGTAGGTCGCGCTCCGGCTGGGCGTCGCGAACGGCACCATGCCGACGCCCGCCACCAGTACTCGCTGGGTCATGATCGTCTCCCTGTCAGGCTGTCGCGAGCGTCGCTCGGACGGCGTCGCGCAGCAGGTGCTTCTGGATCTTGCCGCTGGGATTGCGGGGGATGTCCTCGAACAAGCAGGCGGTGCGGCAGCTTGTAGCCGGCGATCCGCTCGCCCGCCCATGCCCGCAGCTCCTCGAGGGTCGGCTCGGCGCCGTCGCGGGGCACGACCACGGCGACGATGCTCTCCCCGTAGTCGGGGTGCGGGACGCCGACCACGGCCACGTCGGCGACGGCGGCATGGCCGGCGAGCGCGCCCTCGACCTCGACGGAGTAGACGTTGCGCCCACCGGTGATGATCAGGTCCTTGAGCCGGTCGACCAGCGTGATGTAGCCGTCGGCGTCGAGTTTCGCCAGGTCGCCGGTGTGCAGCCAGCCGCCGCGCAGCGTCTCCGCGGTGGCCTCCGGCCGGTTCCAGTAGCCCTTCATCACGGTCTCGCCGCGCAGGATCAGCTCGCCGATCTGCCCCGGCTCGACGTCGACGTCGTCGGTGGTGACGACGCGTGCCTCCATGTTCGGCAGCGCCCAGCGCCCGCTCGCGTCCGGGCGTGCCTGGACGTCCTCGGGGCCGCAGTAGATGCCGCCGGGACCGCCTTCGGTCTGCCCGCAGAGCTGGTAGAGGTCCACGTTCGGCAGCGCCGCCGTCAGCGCGCGGACGTTGTCCGGCGACATGGGCGCCGCGCCGAACAGCCCGATGCGCCAGCTGGACAGGTCGCGCTGCGCGAGATCGGGCTGCCGCAGCAGGAACTGGTACATCGTCGGCACGCCGAAGAAGAGCGTGATCCGCTCGCGCTCCAGCACGTCGAGCAGCGCGGCCGGATCGAACCCGGGCAGCACCACCTGCGTCATCGCCAGTGCGACCCCGGGGAACAGCACCAGGCACAGCGCCGCTGCGTGGTAGAGCGGCGCGACGTGCACGGTGCGGTCGCCGTCGCGGAAGCCCGTCGCGGTGGCCATGGCCGTCATGCACCAGATCGCGCGGTGGTGGTCGAACAGCGCGCCCTTCGGCGCGCCCGTGGTTCCCGACGTGTACAGCAGCAGCGCGTCGTCGGACTCGGCGGGCCAGTGCTCGACCGGCGGGTGGTCGCCGGCCGCGAGCTCCGCGAGCCGGTCCAGGGTCAGCGCCGGCGGCGCGTCATCCACATGTGCGAGGGCGGCGGCGACGACGTCGGTGACGCCGGCGGCGTGCAGCACGGCCGCCGCGCCGCTGTCGGTGACGAGGTGGACGACCTCGGGGGCGGCGTTGGCCGGGTTGCCCGGCACCAGGATCGCGCCGGTCCGCAGCACCGCGTAGGCCGCGACGACGAAGGCATCGCTGTTGGGCGACATGAGCAGCACCCGGTCGCCGCGCCCGACGCCCTGGGCGGCCAGTGCCGCCGCGGTCGCCTCCACCTCGGCGGCCAGCTCGCGGAAAGTCCGCCTGCGGGCGCCGAAGACCAGGGCCATCGCGGTCCGGGCAGCGGGCAGCTGTCGTGCGCAGCGTGTCCGGGATCGACGGCATCGTCGCTCTCCTCGTTCGCGTTGTGAATCACGGTTAGTCTTGCGTTGTCAGTGAAGCATCAACGATGCTGAGATGGAAGACCTGAGTTGCGAGGGACGGAGAACGACCATGAGCAACGACGTCGTCGTGGAAAGCACCGTGGACGGCGTCGCGACGCTGACCCTGCGCCGCCCGCCGCGCAACGCGCTGACCCCCGCGTTCGCCGATGCGATCCTCGCTGCGCTGGAGCGTTGCGACGCGGATGCGCAGGTCAGGGTGGTCGTCCTGACCGGACACGGCGCCACCTTCTCCGTGGGCGCCGATCTCGGCAGCGGGCCAGGTGCCCTGCGAGATCTCATCGCCGCCGACGGGGGTGGGATGTCCGGCTACCAGGAGCCGGCGGGACGGGTCACCGCCGCGATCGCCCGCCTCGGCGTCCCGGTCGTCGCCGCGGTGAACGGCGATGCGGTCGGCGGCGGGGCCACGATCGCACTGGCCGCCGACGTCCGGTTCGCCGCGGACACCGCCCGCTTCGCCTTCCCGTTCACGCGCCTGGGTGTGTGCCCTGAGGGTGCGTCGACGTACTACCTGCCGCGGCTGGTCGGCGCGGGCGTCGCGGCCGACTGGCTGCTGTCGGGCCGGCTCGTCGACGCCGCGGAGGCGCTGCGCTGCGGGCTGGTGTCGCGGGTGCTCCCCGCTGCCGAGGTGGTGCCGGCCGCGCTGGCGTGGGCCGCCGAGCTGGCCGCCCGCACGTCGCCGATCGCCGTCGCGCGCACCCGCGCCCTGCTCCACGCGGCGCCGCCGACCCCCGCCGCGGCGTCGGTCGCGGAGAGCGCCGCCATCGTGGAGCTCGCGGCCGGCCCGGACTGCCCGGAGGGCATCGACGCGTTCCTGCAGCGGCGCCCACCCCGCTTCGCGCCGCGCTCTACAGTCACCCCGGCGCGTGAAGGGGGTGCGGTCAGGTGACGGCAGGAGCCGGTACGAGCCCGTCCACGCGGCGGCGGCCGCCCGACCGGCGTGCCCACATCCTGACCGCCGCGGCCCGGCGCTTCTGGAGCGAGGGCTACCACCAGGTGTCCATGGCGCACATCGCCGCCGACGTCGGGATCGGAGCGAGCGCGCTCTATCGGCACTTCCGCGGCAAGGAGGAGCTGCTGCTCACCGTCCTCGACGGGCAGCTGTCGCGGATGGAGACCGACGCCGCGCAGGCCGGCGACGTCATCGGCGCGCTGGCCGCCATGGCGCTGGACACCCGCGAGTTCGGCGTCCTGTGGGAGCGCGAGGCGGGCCACCTGCCCGAGGAGACGCGGCGTGGCCTGCGCCATCGCATCCGCGGTCTCGCGGCCAGGATCGCCGCGGGACTCGATGGTGACACCGCGGACCTGCGCTCCTGGGCGGTGCTGTCCGTGCTCGACAGCCCGTCGCACCACCGGGTCGAGCTCGATCGCGCCCGCTTCGCGGCGATCCTGCGCGGTGCGTCGCGCGCGGTCGCGGGCGTCGAGCTGCCGGACGAGAGCGGCGCCGCTCCGACGGATCGGCCGGCGGGCCTGCGCCCCGCGTCGCGGCGCGAGGCGCTGCTCGCCGTGGCCGCGCAGTTGTTCGCCGACCGCGGCTACCCGTCGGTCGGGCTGGACGACATCGGCGCGGCCGCGGGCATCGCCGGGCCCAGCGTCTACAACCACTTCGCGAGCAAGGCCGACGTGCTGGCCGCGGTGCTGCACCGGGGCAACGAGGCGCTGTGGCTCACGCTGCACCGCGATCTCGCCCGCGCGAGCAGCCCCGCCGACGGACTGCGCCGGCTCGCGGCGCGCTACGCCCGGTTCACCGCGGAGCACCCGGAGATCGTCGGCGTGCTCATGACGGAGTTCATCCACCTGCCCGCGGAGCGGCGTGACGCCTTCCGTCGGGCCCAGCTCGACTACGTGGGGGAGTGGGTCGCGCTGCTCCGCCAGGACCGTCCTGGTCGCGACGAGGCCGAAGCGCTCGTCCGCACGCACGCGGCGCTCGCGGTGATCAACAGTTTGTCCCGCATCCACCACCTCCGCGTCCGGCCGGGCCATGTCGAGCGAACGGCCGCCCTTGCTACGGCGGCACTGGAACTCGACTAGCGAGAATTCACTTAGCGATGGCAAGGCCTTGACTTGACGTTGTGATGCCTCCACTGTGGTGGTCCCGCACGCTCGCGATGATTCACATGTGGAGACCTCATGTACCTGACGCAGGGCTTGCACCGGGCCGTCCAGAAGCATCCCGACGCAGATGCGACGATCTTCGGCGACCGCCGGCGCACCTTCGCCGAGGTCCTCGACCGGGTCGGCAGGCTGGCCGCGGCGCTGCGGGCGCACGGCGTGGGGTCCGGTGACCGCGTCGCGATGCTGTCGCTCAACTCCGACCGCTACAACGAGTACCTGCTCGCGGTGCCGTGGGCCGACGCCGTGCTCAACCCGGTCAACATCCGCTGGAGCCCGGCCGAGATCGCCTACTCGCTGCGCGACTCCGACACCCGCATCCTGCTGGTCGACGACGCGTTCGCCCCGATGCTGCCCGCGCTCCGGGCCGCCGCGCCCGAGCTGGCGACCGTGATCCACGCCGGTGACGGGCCGACCCCCGAGGGCGCGCTGTCGTACGAGGAGCTGGTCGCCGGCCACGAGCCGATCGAGGACGCCCGTCGTGGCGGCGACCAGCTCGCCGGGCTGTTCTACACCGGCGGCACCACCGGCCACCCCAAGGGCGTGATGCTCTCGCACGCCAACCTCATGATCTCGGCGTTCGGCATCCTGTCCACCGGCCACCTGTTCGGCGCCGGCACCCGCTGCCTGCATGCCGCGCCGATGTTCCACCTCGCCGACCTGGCCGCCTGGAACGCGACCACCGCCATGGGCGGCACCCACGTGATCATTCCGGCGTTCGATCCCGTTGCCGTCATGACCGCGATCGCGACGCACGGCGCCACCGACGCGCTGCTGGTGCCCGTGATGATCCAGCTGCTGATCGACCATCCCGAGATCACCGCGCACGACCTGACCAGCCTGCGCACCGTGATCTACGGGGCATCGCCGATCCCGCAGGCGGTGCTCGAGCGGGCGATGAAGGCGTTCCCCAACGCGTCGTTCACCCAGGCCTACGGCATGACCGAGCTCTCGCCCGTCGCCACCCTGCTCAGCCCCGACGACCACCGCCGCGGCCTGCTGCGCGCGGCCGGCCAGGCCGCCCCGCACTCCGAGGTCCGCATCGTCGATCCCGACGACCGCGAGGTGCCCCGCGGCACCGTCGGCGAGATCGTCGCGCGCGGCGGGCACGTGATGCTCGGGTACTGGAACCAGCCCGAGGCCACCGCGGCCGCGATCCGCGACGGCTGGATGCACACCGGCGACGGCGGCTACATGGACGACGACGGCTACGTCTACGTCGTCGACCGGATCAAGGACATGATCGTCACCGGCGGCGAGAACGTGTACTCGGCCGAGGTGGAGAACGCCCTGACCACCCACCCCGCCGTCGCCTCCTGCGCCGTCATCGGTGTGCCCGACGAGGAGTGGGGCGAGCGCGTCCACGCCGTCGTCGTCCTGCAGCCGGGCCACGAGCTCACTGCGGCGCAGCTGCGCGAGCACGCCAAGACGCTGATCGCCGGGTACAAGGCCCCGCGCAGCGCAGAGTTCGTCGAAGCCCTCCCCATCTCCGCGGCGGGGAAGATCCTCAAGCGCGAGCTGCGCAAGCAGTACTGGGCCGAGGGCGAGCGGCAGGTCCACTAGCGCCCCGGGCGGTGGTGCGTCCTGCTCCGCCGGGTCCGGTGATGCTGGTGGCGCCGCGGGGATACTCGGCCGCATGACCTGGCCGCCGCTGCTGCGCCGGGCAGGGCGGCGGACGAACCTCGCGTTGTGCGTCCTGCTGGTCGGGGCGTTCCTGTCGGGCTGGGTGGCGTTCGCGGTGGCGGAGCCGGTACCGGCGACGCTCGATCACCCTGGCGCACGGCCTGTTCGGGCTGGGCGTGGTGGCGCTCGTGCCGTGGAAGTCGGTCGTGGCGCGCCGGGCGCGGCAGCTGCGGGCGGCGAGCCTGCTGCTCGTCGTCGCGATCGTGGCGTGCCTGGTCGGCGGGTTCGTGCTGGTCTTCGCGGGCTACGTGGACGTCCTCGGCATCACGCCGATCCAGCTGCACGTCGGGGCGGCGCTGGTGGCGGTGCCGCTGTTCGTCCTGCACGTCGTGCGGCACCGGCGCCGGCAGGCGCCGCGGCGACGGGACCTGAGCCGGCGCGCGCTGCTGCGCACCGCAGGCTTCGCCGCGGTGACGGCGGTCGGGTACGCAGTGCTGGAGGGGCTCGGTCGGCTGTTCGGCTCGCCCTCGGCGCAGCGCATCGCGACCGGTTCGCACCCGCTGGCGCCCGCCGACGTGCCCGCCACCAGCTGGCTGCTGGACCGCGTGCCCGTGCTGGATCCGGCCACGCACCGCGTCGACGTCGCCGGCCGCTCGATGAGCGTCGCCGAGCTGAGCGCGCTCGCGGGCCCGGTGGTCGCGCGGCTGGACTGCACCAGCGGCTGGTACGCCGACGAGACGTGGACGGCGGTCCGGCTGGACCGGGTCGTGCCTGTGGCGAACACGGCGACCATCGAGGTCGTGAGCGTGACCGGCTACTCCCGGCGCTTCCCGGCGGCGGACGCGGCGCAGCTGTGGCTGGCCGTCGCGCGGGAGGGGCAGGTGCTCCGGGCCGGTCGGGGTGCGCCGGTGCGGCTCGTCGTGCCCGGTCGGCGCGGGTTCTGGTGGGTCAAGTGGGTGGCCGAGGTGCGGCTGATCGGGACTCCGGCCTGGCGCCAACCGCCGTTCCCGTTGCAGTGAGCGACGGCGTCGATACGTCCGGTTCGTCCGAGCTGAGAGAAACGATAGGCTCCTATCGTTTCAGTGGTAGCGTCGGTCGTGGCAGATCACCACGACCGTCGGGGGACACCATGACCCAGGCACCGGCAGGCCCACCGCTCTACATGCGCCGCGAGCGCGGTTTCGATCCGGGCCGTGAGCTCCGCGAGATCCGGGAGGGCGACGGCGTACAGAAGGTCAGGGGCGCGTTCGATCGCGACGTCTACCTCGTCACGCGGCACGACGACGTCAAGGAGGCGCTCGCGGACCCGGCCCGGTTCTCCAACGTCCGCCCGCCGCAGTTCTTCCCGTTCCTCGGCGACATGACGCCCGAGGAGATCAAGCGTTCGCAGGCCGGCAACCTGCTGGGGATGGACCCGCCCGACCACCACCGCGTGCGCCGGATGCTCACCCCGGAGTTCACGCTGCGCAGGATGAAGCGGTTGGAGCCGCGCATCGTCGAGATCGTGGACGAGCACCTCGATGCGCTCGAGCGCGCCGGCGCGCCGGCCGACCTGGTGGCCGAGTTCGCGTTGCCGATCCCGTCGCTGGTGATCTGTGAGCTGCTCGGTGTGCCCTACGCCGACCGGTCGGGCTTCCAGGCCCGCACGGCGCGCCAGCTCGACTTCTCGGTACCGATGGCCGAGCGCGCCGACCTGCAGCGCGAGAGCCGCGA
The DNA here is from genome assembly GCA_963727745.1 of uncultured Actinomycetota bacterium. Classification (GTDB taxonomy): domain Bacteria; phylum Actinomycetota; class Actinomycetes; order Mycobacteriales; family Pseudonocardiaceae; genus Pseudonocardia. Next base: position 37,641 of record CAVSHL010000004.1, on the reverse strand, counting down.
CTACATGGACTCCCTCGTCACGGCGACGCGCACGAACCCCGGCGAGGACATGCTCGGCATGCTCGTGCGCGAGCACGGCGACGACCTCACCCAGGACGAGCTCGTCGGCATCGCGAACCTGCTGCTCATCGCCGGGCACGAGACCACGTCGAACATGCTCGGCCTCGGCACGCTCGCGCTGCTGCAGCACCCCGACCAGCTCGCGATCGTCCGCGACGACCCCGAGGCCGTCGGGCCCGCCGTCGAGGAGCTGATGCGGTGGCTGTCGGTCGTGCAGAGCGCACTCCCGCGGTTCACCCCCGCGGACACCGAACTGGGCGGTGTGCCGATCCCGGCCGAGAGCGTGGTGATCCTGTCCATGCCGTCGGCCAACCGCGACCCCTCCGCCACCGACGACCCGGACACCCTCGACGTGCACCGCGGCGCACCCGGCCACCTCGCGTTCGGCCACGGCGTGCACCACTGCCTCGGCGCCCCGCTCGCGCGGATGGAGATGCGCATCGCCTTCCCAGCGCTGCTGCGCCGGTTCCCCGGGCTGGCGCTCGCCGGCGATCTTGCCGACGTACCGTACCGGGAGTACAGCTTCATCTACGGGCTGCAGTCGTTGGAGGTGACCTGGTGAAGATCGGGGCCGACCGGGACCGGTGCATCGGTGCCGGCATGTGCGTGATGACCGACGAGGCGGTGTTCGACCAGGACGACGACGGGGTCGTCGTCGTCCTCACCGAGGACGTGCCCGACGGCGAGCAGAAGCGGGTCCGCGACGCCGTGGACCTGTGCCCGTCGGGAGCACTGTCCCTGTTGAACGAATGAGCTAGCGTTCGCCCGTGACGGTGGATGGCGACGGGCGCGCGTTGCGGGTCGACGCGGCCCGGAACCACGTCCGCATCGTCGCCGCCGCGGCAGCGGCGATCGAGGAGAGCGGCACCGCCGTGCCGCTCGAGGAGATCGCGCGCCGCGCCGGCGTCGGGATCGCCACGCTCTACCGCCGGTTCGGCACCCGTGACCAGCTGCTGCAGGCCGTCTTCGAGCACATCTTCGAGACCCGCATCGTGCCCACGGTCGTGGACGACGGCCCCGATCCCTGGCAGGACCTCGTCACCACGATCGCCGGGGCGGTCGAGGCCGTCGGGCAGCATCTCGTGCTGCTGCGTCTGGTGAAGGAGGCCGGCCTCATCGAGGCGGTCGCGCTGGCCGGGTACGCCCGTGCAGTCGAACGGCTGCTGGCCAGGGCCAAGGAATCCGGAGTGGTGCGCCCCGAACTCACGAGCCGCGACCTCGCCGCAGTGGTCGTCATGGCGCTCGCGGTGGTGCGGGTGACAGGACGCGAATCGGCCGAGATCCGCCGCTACCTCGCCTTCCTCTGCGACGGCATGCGGCCGGGTTCGCCGCCCCTGCCGCCGGGGCGCGACAGGTCGGCGGACTGAGGCAGCGACATGCCCGTCCCGAACGGCGATCATGTCGAGGTGCTGCGCTCGAATCAGCGGTCATCACCGGCAGGGGAGCTGAGTCGTGACGAGCGATGGGTTGGCGGCACACGCGACGCGGCCGCTCCGACCGGCGATCACGCCACGGCCCGGCTGAGCAGATCGTCGATCTCCCGCAGGCAGCCCGCCGGGCGGCCGTCGAGGTCGTGCCAGGTGAAGCGCAGGAGGCCCCAGCCGGCGCGGGTGACCGCGTTGCCCTTGCGCCGGTCGGCCGCGAACCGCGCGGGATCGATGTGCCACGCCCACCCGTCGACCTCGACGGCGAGGCGTGCGGCGGGGAAGGCCAGGTCGATCAGGTAGGGACCGAACGGCAGACCCAACACCCAGCCGGTGATGCCCGCGCGGCGCAGCAGCGTCACGAGCATGCGTTCGGCCGCGGACTCGGCCCCGTCGCCTGCGGCGGCGAGCAACCGGCCGGCCCGCGCGCTGCCGCGCCGGCCGAGATTGCGGGAGTGCGCGGTGCGCAACCCGTCGATGTGGACGTGGCGCTGCAGCGCTCGATCGAGGAAGGTCGAGCCGTCGACCAGCTCGGTGGCGGTCTGCAGGACCGTCAGCGGCGATGCGGTCGCCCACAGGCCGCGGACTTGGATCCGGTCGTCCGGGCTGATATCGCGCCGATGCGGCAGCACCCCGCGCCCCGGTTCCAGCCGGACACTCCGCGGCACGGTGACGTCCACCGGGCCCGCGGCCCGAGGCATCATCCCGTGCCAGTACGCGGCGGCCACACCGCTCACGGTGGCGTGATCACCGCACCACAGTGCTGCCGCCCGGACCCGGGCCTCGTCGGTGAGCCGGTGCCCACGCGCGGGTACACCCTGGGGTGCAGCGCCCGCCACGCGCCGGATGCGACCCGACGCTGGACCGTCCGGGCCGGAACTCCCGCAGCCACGGCCTGGCGCAGGCTCAGCACGCCGGCCTGGCGCAGGAGCAGCTCGTCGAGATCCACGATGGACAGGGTCCCCGGCCCGGCCCGGTGGCGGGGCTGGTTCGGGAAACTCGCGCCATGATCGCTGATCCGGGCGCTGGAGCGTCACGGGTGTCGCTCTGCCGCCCTGTTCGGTGATCATGCCGCGGCTCGTTCCTATGCTCGTGGTTGGGAGCGGTGCGGCCGCCTCGCATCCATGATCGGCGGACGGGGAGCTGGTGCGTCATTGGTGTCGGCTTGCGCCCCCATTCGGTGATCATGCCGCGGCGGCCGGTCGGGGACCGGATTGTGCGGCCTGGGCTCGCGGCTCAGAGCGGGCGACGCCGCGCGCAGTCCATGGTCGCCGGAAGCGGAGCTGGCGCGTCACTGGTGTTGTTCTGTCGCCCCGTTCGGTGATCATGTCGGGGTAGCCGATCGGCGCCGGGTGGTGTCGACCCGTGCTCGTGGTCGGGAGGCGCGCCCGCCATCCATTGATCGGCGGACGGGGAGTCGGCGCCTCCTGCCGCCCTGTTCGACGATCGTGTGGTTGCGCCGGGCCCGCGTCGGGCCGTGATCGCTGGTTCGGGCGCTGGTGCGCCACCGGTGACGCGCTGCCGCCCCATTCAGTGATCATGTCGAGTCCGGAGGGCGGCGGGCGATAAGCACCCTGGTTGGCCCCCGGTGAGGAGCTGAGCTGCCCACCGGAGCCCTTGATCGGCGCAATCGGAGCTGTCGCGTCACGTGTGTCGTTCTGCCGCCCCGATCGGTGATCATGTGGCTTGGCCGGCCCTTGGCCGGGGCATGATCACTGATCCGGGCGCTGGAGCGTCGCCGATGACGCTCTGCCGCCCCGTTCGACGATCACCCGCCGCCGAGCACCGCCGCCACCCCCGGCAGCCGGGCCCGGTATCCGGCGAGCAACTGCTCCGCCACCCCCACCGAGTCGACGAGGGGATGGCCGGCGAACGCGCGGAGGGCGAGGTCGGCCGAGCCGGTGCGGGCCGCTTCGATGGTGTCCTGCTCGACGGCCTTGACCTGCTGGAGGAGGCCGAGCATGCCCAGCGGCAGGGGGCGGGTGGCCAGCGGTGTGATGCCGTGCGGCCCGACCAGGCACGGCACTTCGACGACGGCGTCGGCGGGGAGTCCGGGTACGGCCGTCCCGTTGCGCACGTTGAGGATCATGGTGGTGGCGCCGCCGCCGGACAGCGCGGTCATGAGCGCGACGGCCACCTGCTGGTACCCGCCGGTGGCGACGTCGACGGCGTCGCGCTCCCCGGCGCCGGCCGCGTCGCGGCTCTCGGCCATGTAGCTGGCGTCGCGTTCGTCGCGGACCCGCTGCCACAGGTTCCACGCCGTCGCGGGTTCGGTGGCGGCCGCGGCGTAGAAGGCTTCCTGCTGGTCACGGAGGTACTCGCCGCGGGTCCGGGGTGCGTCCAGGATCCCGGCCACGGCCTCCCGGGTGCGGTAGAAGTAGTACAGGTACTCGTTGGGCAGCGCGCCGAGGGCGCGCACCCAGCCGGTTCCGAGGAGTCGGGCTTCCTCGATGGTGGCGAGGCGCGCGTCGTCGGCGAGCAGCTCCGGCAGCCGGTCGGTGCCGTCGACGGTGAGTCCGCGCAGCCAGCCCAGGTGGTTCAGGCCGACGTAGTCCGGCACCACCTGGCCGGTGATCCCCAGCGCGCGGGCGGCCCGGGCGGCCAGCCCGATGGGGGAGTCGCAGATCCCGACGACGCGATCGCCCAGCACCTGCTGCATCGCCTCGGTGATCATCCCGGCCGGGTTGGTGAAGTTGATGACCCACGCTTCCGGGGCCACTGCGGCGACGCGTCGCGCGATGTCCATGGCGACCGGGATCGTGCGCAGCCCGTAGGCGATCCCGCCCGGTCCGGTGGTCTCCTGGCCGAGTACCCCCAGATCCAGCGCCACCCGCTCGTCGACGGTGCGCCCGGCGAGTCCGTCGACCCGCACCGCGGAGAAGACGAACCGCGCCCCGGCCACCGCGTCGTCCAGGTCGGTCGTGGTGCGGACAGGTGGGCCGGCCCGTCCGGCGAGCACCGCGGCGATCGCCGCGAGCCGTCCGGCGTCGACGTCGTGGAGAACGACCTCGGTGGCCCTGCTGTCGACGGTCAGCGCGCCGTGGACGAGGGGGACGCGGAACCCGCCGCCGCCCAGGACGGTGAGCTTCATGCGAGCTGCACCGCGCCGAACCGCTCCAGGGTGTCGGGGTCGGCGCCGTCGTTGGTGACGAGCACGTCCACCGCGTCCGGCCCGCAGACGGGCGCGAGTCCGGTCCCGGGGAACTTCGCCCGGTCGGCCAGCAGGATCGTCTGTTCCGCCGCCGCGATCATGGCCTGCTTCACCGGCACCTCCACCAGGGTCGAGTCCATCACCGTGCCGTCGGTCCGCACACCGCTGGTGCCGAGGAACAGCCGGTGCGCGCGTACCTCGCGCAGCGCGTGCTCGGTCAGCCCCCCGACGAACGAGAGGTAGTTGCGGCGCAGGATCCCGCCCAGCACGAGCAGCTCGACGCAGTCGGCGTCCCGCAGCGCGTCGACGACCGCGAGGCTGGAGGTGATCACGGTGACCCGACGACGGCGCAGGTGGGCGGCCAGCCGGGCCGTGGTGGTGCCGATGTCGATCAGCAGCACGTCGCCGTCCTGGACGAGCGCGGCGGCGCACCGGGCGACCCGCTCCTTGTCCGCCTGCGCGACGGTGGCGACCTGTGCGAACGGGCTGTCGACATCGGCGTCGGCGTCCAGATCGGCGCGGGGATCGGCGACAGTTCCGGCGCCACCGTGCACCCGACGCAGGGCACCGCTCGCGCCGAGCGCCTGCAGGTCGCGGCGGATCGTGGACGGGCTCACGCCCAGGCCGGACGCCAGCGCCTCGACCGACACGATCCCTGACGACCGCACGATGCGGAGGATCTCGCCGTGCCGGCTGGCAGGAAGCACGGGGCGCACTTTAACGCACCTCTGCGCACTCCTGCGTGTTCTTGCGCATCTCGGTTGCCATCTGCGCACGCGCGGGGCAGGGTGGCGAGATCGACACCCTGCGGAGGTGATCCCGACGTGAGCGACGCCGTGAGCGGCGCCGCGCGACCGGACGCGGCCGACCCGTTCGCCGCTCCCCACGACCCGATGCTGTGGGACCCGCTCGCCGCGATCCGTACCCCCGACGACCCGTCCGTCGACGTGCTGATGTCGGGCACGGTGTTCCTCGACATCGTCTTCACCGGGTTGCCGCAGCCGCCGTCCGCCGGCACCGAGGTGTGGGCCGACGGGATGGCCTCGTGTCCCGGCGGCATCGCCAACCTCGCCATCGCCGCGTCCCGGCTCGGTCTGCGCACGAGCCTCGCCGCCGGCTTCGGCGACGACGTCTACGCCGACTTCTGCTGGCGCACCCTCGCCGACCAGGAACGGGTCGATCTGTCCCGGTCGCGGCGGTTCACCGGCTGGCACTCGCCGGTCACGGTCTCGCTGGCCGTCGACCGCGACCGTTCGATGGTCACCCACGGGCACGAGCTGCCCATCGGCACGGCCGAGCTGATCGGCGTCCCACCGCCGTCGCGGGCGGTGCTCACCAGCGTCGGCGAAGGTGCCGCCGACGTGCTCCTGCCTGATTGGGTCGCGCTGTCGAGGTCGCGCGGCGCCATGGTGTTCGCCGACGCGGGCTGGGATCCGACCGGTGTGTGGGATCCCGCGCTGCTCGCCTCGCTCGCCGGGTGCGACGCGTTCCTGCCCAACGACGTCGAGGCCCGCGCGTACACGCGCACCGACACGCCCCGGGCGGCCCTGCGGGCGCTCGCCGAGCACGTCCCGCTGGCCGTCGTGACCTGCGGGGCGGACGGCGCCATCGCCCTGGACGCGACGACCGGCGAGGAGATCGCGGTGCCGGCGCTGGTGGTCGACGCACTCGACCCGACCGGGGCCGGGGACGTGTTCGGCGCGGCGTTCGTCGTGGGCACCTTGGCGGGGTGGCCGCTCACGGATCGGCTGCTGTTCGCCGGGCTGTCGGCGGCGCTGGCCGTGCACGAGTTCGGCGGTTCACTGGCCGCGCCGGGCTGGGGCGACATCCGGGACTGGTGGATCGGGGTGCGCACCCGCGCCGCGGCCGGCGACCCGGCGGCCCAGTGCCTGCGCAACCGCTACGCGTTCCTGGCCGACGTCGTGCCGACCACGCACGTATGCGGGGTGCGCCGGGCGGCAGCGACGATCGCCCGCCAGTCCGACCTGACCCGTCCGGCCTGATCGCTCAGTAGCCGCTGGAGCTGTAGTCCGCCGCGGGTGCCGCAGAGGGCGCCGCCGGTGCCGCCGGTGCCGGGGCCCGCTTCGGCGCAGGGGCGGCCGCGGGTGCCGCGGGCGCCGACTCGGTGGCGGGCTTGCCGTTGACGCCGATGGCGTGCCAGGTGCCGCCGACGCCCTCGCCCGCGGTCTCGCCGGGCTTGGTGTCCTTGGCGTAGCGGTAGAGCGGCCAGCCGTTCAGCGTGAGCTGCTGGGAGCCGTCCGCGCGGCCGATCGTGCCGATCTTGTCGGCGGGCACGCCGGTCAGCTTCGGCTGGCCGTCGCCGAGCACCGGTGGCCACGCCTTCGCGCACTCGGCATTGCACGTCGATCTGGACGGGTCGCTCGTGTCCTTGCCGAACCGGTAGAGGGTGTACCCGTCCATCGTGACCACGGTGCCCAACGACGTCGCGGCGGTCGCGAGCCCGGGGGTCGCGTCCACCTCGCTGGGTACGCCGACCGGTGCGGCTTCGCGTGCGGGCACGGTCTGCACGGTCGAGCCGCAGGCCGCGGTGACCAGCAGCAGGGCGAACACAGCTGCGGCGCCTCCGACGATGCTGCCGACGATGCCGGTGAGCGTTGCCCGCCGCGGGCGACCGCGGGTGCGCCGTGGGTGGGGCGCCGCATGCCGGTTGCGCGTCATGGTTCCTCTTCCTCGGGTTGAGCGAGAGCATTCCGGGGTACCCGGCGCCGAAGGGTAGGTACGGCCCTCCTTTCGGGGTTGCCAGCCTGAGTTCGGTCGCCGGTGCGCGGACGGCGACGCACGACGGACGGAACCCTTTGCGCCCGAACGGCGGAGCTGTCAGCGCCGAATGCCGAACCGAGTTCTCAGGCTGAGAACTGCACCGTTCACCCGTCCACGACCACCGCCTCCCCGGCCATCGCCCACTCGGCGCTCGACGACCGGTCGTCGAGCGTGGGTGGATCGCCGAATGGGCGTGGCGTACGGCTGACCGTGCATGGCTCGTCACCGCCTGAGGGCCCCCTGCGCGCGATCGGCCCAACCACTACTGCGGACGGAGCAATATCCGACCGCTCGTCGCGGCCCGTGCTGCTCCGGGCTTACGGCCTTCTCAGGTTCGCAACCCGCGCCGGAACCCGGCTCCTAACGTCTGCCGTCATGAGCACGGTGACTGTCGGCGCGCCCGCCGACGCCCAGGCACGGCGGCACCGCTGGGTCCGCACGGCCTGGATCGCGGCGTTCGGCGTCGTGATCGCCGGGCCGGCGCTGCTGTGGCTGGCCATGGCGGCGCCCGCGCCGCTGTGGGACCGGCTGTCGATGGTGACGGGGTTCTTCGCCCTCACTGCGCTGGTGTGCGCGGCGGTCGTGCCCAGCCGCATCCGCGGCCTCAACCGCGCGTTCGGCATCGAGAGCGTCATCGAGGTGCACCGCTTCCTCGGCATCTCGACCGCGGTCCTCACGCTGATCCACCTCGCCTGCGTGGTGGCGTTGGACCCGTCGAACATCGCGTTGCTGGACGTGACCACCGCACCCGACCGCGCGGTCGCCGCAGTGACGGCGACGGTGTCGATGCTGCTGCTGATCGGCGCGGCCGGCATGCGGAAGCGGCTACGGCTGCCCTACGACGTGTGGCGGTTCACCCACGTCGCGCTGGCCGCGCTCACGATCGTGGCGGCGATGCTGCACGTCTTCTGGCTCGACCACTCGGTCCGCACCGCGGCCATCTTCTCCACGATGGTGCTGCTCATCGCCGGTGTCGCCGGTGTGGCGGCCTACCGGTGGGTGTGGCGGGCGCTGCTCGATCCGACCACCGAGTTCCTGGTGCGCGAGGTGCGGTTCGAGAGCCCGACGGTCTCCACGCTGGTCCTGCAGCCGCGCGATCTCGCGACGGGCACGGGCAACTGGGAGTTCGCTCCCGGACAGTTCGCCTGGCTGCGGTTGCAGCGCAGCCTGACGGCCGAGGAGCACCCGTTCTCGATCGCCTCCAGTGCCCACCTGGGATGCACCGAGTTCACCGTGCGCCACACCGGCGACTTCACCCGCACCCTGCGCTCGCTGCCGGCCGGCACCCCCGTCTGGGTCGACGGCCCGCACGGCGCGTTCACCAGCGACATCGGTGTGTGCGGCGGGTTCGTCATGATCGCCGGCGGCGTTGGCATCACGCCGATGATGAGCATGCTGCGCACCGCGGCCGACCGAGGAGACCGGCGGCCCTACCGGTTGATCGTGGTCGCCGGATCGCCTGAGGACCTGCTGTTCCGCGAGGAGCTCGGGTTCCTGCGGGCCTCTCTCGACCTGGAGGTCACCGAGGTGATGCGCCGTCCGCGCGACGGGTGGAGCGGGCACACCGGTGATCTCAGCGTCGGCCTGTTCGCGATGGTGCTGCGCACCGTCGCGCGGCCGGACGACCTCGACTACTTCGTCTGCGGCCCGCCGGGCCTCGTGACCGGCGCCATGGACGTGCTCGACGGGCTCGACGTCGTCCCGTCCCGCGTGCACACCGAGCTCTTCGACTTCGTCTGATCTGGACCGCCCCCCGATCCACCCCCTAGATCACCCCTCGAACTACAGGGACGCTCCCCAGCTGCCCGCTCCCCGCAAGAGAGGCCTTCCCCCGATGCTCCGCCGGATCCCCTGGTTCTTGCGCGTCTCAGTGCTCGTCGCTGTCGTGCTCGCCGTCTCGCTGTCGGTCTTCCAGTCGTGGTCGACCAGCGCGCCGGGCACCGGCGGCTGGACCCAGACGCAGTGGGGCCCGCTCGGACCCGCCGACCGGGACCTGCTCGTGAAGGTCCGCCTGGCCGGCCTGTGGGAGGCGCCCACCGGCCAGCAGGCCTCCCAGCAGGGCAGCACTGCCCAGGTGCGCGAGCTGGGCGCGTTCCTCGCGACCCAGCACGCCGACCTGGACGCCCAGGTGCGCGAGGTCGCCGACCAGCTGGGGGTGCTGCTCCCCACCCAGGCCAGCACGCAGCAGCAGGGGTGGATGAAGGAGATCTCCGCCGCCACCGGCGCCGACTACGACCGGATCTTCGTCCAGCGCCTGCGTGAGGCGCACGGCATCGTGCTGCCGGTCATCAACCAGGTCCGCGTCAGCACCCGCAACGACCTGGTCCGCAAGTTCGCCGACACGTCCGACGCGTTCGTGCAGCGCCACATCGAGCACCTCGAGGCCACCGGGCTGGTCGACTACGGCCAGCTGCCCGACCCGCCGTCCCCGGGCCTGTTCGCCGGCGACCGCACCTTCGGTGACCTGATCATCCCGATCCTGGTGTTCATCGCGGCACTGCTGGGTGCGATCGGGCTCGTCATCGGGCTGCGCCGGCGCGCGGCGGCCCGGCCCGCCCGGGTCATCGCGCCGACCCTCACGCACGGAACGGTCCCGGGCGGGGCGATCGCCGCCATCGCGGCACCCATCCCGGCGCCGCGGCCGTCCGAGATCAGCGGCGCGCATCGCTTCCCCGGCGGTCGCTCCGGTGGCTACGCCCTGATCACCGAGCCGGAGACCCACCTCGACACACGCACCGACACGCGCACCGACACCGGCCACACCCAGGCTCTCGCGGAGACGCTGGAGGCCGCGTTCGGTGCTCGCGACAGCGCTTCCCAGAACACCGGAGCACACCGGTTCCCGCCGGTCGTGGCCCCGGGCGACGTCACCGGTCCACGGCGAGCGCAACGGCGCGCAACCGTGGAGGCGACCGGCCCACGCCATTCGGCCGTTCGCCGCAACTAGCCAGTTCCCCTTCCTCCGGCGCACCTGCCCCACCCAGGCAGAGCTCCCCGCTGTCGCGCCGGATCAGCCCGCGGTTCTCCGACCGCCGGCTCGCTCCCCGACCCCGATCGGATCCGACTCATGCTGGACAAGCCCGACCATCCCCGTCCCGACGACCCCGGTCCCGGTGTCGGCAGGGCCGACCTGACCCTGGCCGTGGCCCGGCAACGCGCCGGTCGCAGCCGGGTCGTCCTGGCCGCGGTGGCGTTCGTCGCCGCGGTGGTGACCGCAGCGTGCGGCACCGCCAACGCGGCCACGCCGGGAACCGACCGCGTCGGTACCGCCGGCGTCGTCCAGAAGGGCGGCCACGCCGGCCACGGCACCCCGTCGGCCGACGACCCCGAAGGCGAGAACGCCGAGAACGCCGAGAACGCCGAGAACGCCGAGAACGCCGCTGACGCAGCTGACGCCAAGGACGCCAAGGACGGGAACAAGGCCGACGACGGCGACAACAAGGATGGCAAGGACGAGGACAAGAAGGACGAGGGCGACAAGCCCAACAACGGCCTCGACGTCCTCGGCCGTGACTGCAAGAACAGCGATCTGCCCGAGCACACCGGGTTCCAGATCGCGCCGGCCTGCGTCGACACCGCGTTCGGCGAGGTGGCCGGGGCGGACAAGAGCCCGGCCCTGCTGATCACCGACGCGCCGCGCGAGGTGAAGGTCGGTGACTCGTTCACGCTGAAGGTGTCGACCCGCAACCTGGTGCGCGACCGGTTCCTCGGTGCCGCAGCCGGCGGCTACTACCTGGAGAGCTCGTTCCTCGACGACAACGGCATCCAGCGCGGGCACTTCCACACCGCGTGCCGGATGCTGCCGTCGCTGGACGAGGCGCCCGACTCCTCGCCCGATCCCGAGTTCTTCCTCGCCACCCAGGACAACAAGGGCGGTTCCGGCACCGACACCGTGGACGTCGATGTGACGGGCATGCCGAAGTCCGGCACGGCGCAGTGCACGTCGTGGGCGGGTGACGGCTCGCACCGCATCCCGATGATGCAGCGCGCCAACCAGACACCGGCCGTGGACTCCGTCCGCATCACGGTGAAGTGAGGCCGCGCACCATGTCTCTCGAGTCGTTCGGATCTGCGCCGGCGAGCGCGCCGGCCCTGCACCCGGAGGCCGCGGCGGCCGCCGCGCTGGCCCCCATGGTCGAGGTGTGGTTCCAGATGCTCAACGACCACGTCCCCGACGCCGAGCACAACTGCACGGCATGCACCCACGGCGGCACGGGCACACGGCACACGCCGTGGCCGTGCGCGCTGCGGACGGTGGCCGACGCCGCTCGCCGGGAGTTCACGCAGGTCGTGGACGTGCCGTCGCCGCGCAACCCGCTGGACGACACGCTCGACGAGCTCTCCGCGGCCAGGTTGCGGAACCGGCGGCGCCGGTTGCGCGGCCGGCACGGCATCACGCGGATGCTCACTCCCCGCGAGCAGGAGTTCATGCAGCTCGCGGCGGACGGGTGCGGCGACGGGGTGATCGCAGCGCGGCTGGGCATCCCGGAGCGCACGGTCGCGACCAGCATGCGCCGGCTCGCCCACACCCTGGGTGTCACGGACCGGTCGAGCCTGCTGGTGCTCGCGCTCCGGGAGGGTGTGATCGCTTGACAGCGCTGCCGCACTGACCAGAGTGACGGCATGAGTGGTGTAGCTGTGGTGACGGGTGCCGGCTCGGGGATCGGTCGGGCGGTCGCGGTGGCCCTGCTCGGCGCGGGTTACCGCGTCGGGCTGGCCGGCCGCCGTGCCGACGCGTTGCACGAGACGGTCGCCATGCACGAGCCGACCGGCCACGCCGACGCGCTGGTCGCGCCGACCGACGTCGCCGATCCCGAGTCAGTGGCGGCCCTGTTCCGGGCGGTGCTGGTGCGCTGGGGCCGGGTCGATCTGCTGGTGAACAACGCCGGCACGTTCGGGCCCGCGGGCACGATCGACGAGATTCCGGTCGAGGCGTGGCAGGCGGCCGTCGCGACCAACCTGACCGGCACCTTCCTGTGCGCGCGAGAGGCGTTCGCCGCGATGCGTGCGCAGCACCCGCAGGGTGGGCGGATCATCAACAACGGCTCGATCTCCGCGCACACCCCGCGTCCGGGCAGCGCCGCCTACACCGCGACGAAGCACGCCATCACCGGCCTGACCAAGTCGTTGTCGCTGGACGGCCGCCCGTTCGACATCGCGTGCGGGCAGCTCGACATCGGCAACGCCGCCACCGAGATGACCGCCGGGATCGCGCAGGGCGCCCGGCAGGCCGACGGGTCCGTGCGGCCCGAACCCACGTTCGACGTGTCGCACGTCGCGGATGCCGTGCTGTACATGGCGGGGTTGCCGCTGGGCGCGAACGTCCAGTTCCTGACCGTGATGGCGACGGCCATGCCGTTCGTCGGACGCGGATAGCGGTTGCCCGGCGACTGCGGGTGACTACCCTGACTACCCTGTCCGTCGGCGCCGATCCGGGGAGTGGGCATGTGGGGGGACGTGCCCGACGGGATCCGGATCGCCGCCGAGATCGAGGAGCGGGTGCGCAGTGGCCGGTTGGGGCCGGGTGACCGCCTGCCCGCGGGCGACGAGCTCGCAGCCCAGTTCGGGGTGGACGGCGACGCTCTCAGGAGCGCGCTGGAGGTGCTGGAGGAGAGCGGGCTGATCCGGATCCTGCCGGGTGCGCCGGACTGCGTGGAGATCATGCCGTTCTCGGCGACGATGCTGCGGCGCTCGATCGCCCGGCTCGCGGAGCTGGAGGCGGTGGGACTGGCCGACCTGATCCGGTTCCGCATCCTGCTGGAGGGTTGGGCGTACCAGCTCGCGGCCCAGCGGGCGACCACCGCCGATCTCGAGGAGCTGGACGCGGCCCTCTCCGCGATGTCGGAGGCCGTGGCCGCTGGACCCGAGGCGTTCGCCGCGGCCGACGTCGCGTTCCACCGGGTGATGGCGCGGGTGAGCGGCGACGAGATGCTGCAGGTGTGCCACGAGGCCGTCCGGGACGCGGTGACGGGCTTGATCTCGCACCGCCTGGTCGCGGGTGGCGGGCGGCCCGAGCTGCTGGCGAAGGCGCTGGACCTGCACGTCGATCTGCTGGCGGCGGTGCGCGTCGGTGACGGGGAGGCTGCGTCGCGGCTGGCCCGCCGGTCGATGCGGAGCTACCTCGCGGCGCCGTCCGGCGATGACCCGCGCCCGGCGCTCGTGCCGCCGTTGGCCACCACGGCGCAGGAGGACGTGCTCGACCTGCTCGACGTGGCCGCGGCCGTCGGAGTGCCGCTGTGGCTCGACGGCGGATGGGCGGTGGACGCGCTGCTCGGCCAGCAGACCCGCTACCACGGCGACGTGGACGTCGTGGTGGCCACAGAGCACCTGGCGGCGCTGGTCGCGGCGCTGGCGGAGCGCGGCTACGCAGCGCCGTACCCCGGCGATGGCCTCGCGAACGTCGTGCTCGCCGATCAGCACGGCCGTCAGGTCGACGTGCACGTGATCGAGCTGGACGAGCTGGGAAACGGCTGGTTCGGCTCGGACGAGGTGTACCCGGCGAGCGCACTGACCGGCACCGGGACGATCGCCGGGCGTCCGGTCCGGTGCATCTCCCCGCAGTGGCTGGTGCAGTTCCACACCGGGTACCCCGTCGACATCGACGACTGGCACGACATCGCCGCGCTGTGCGCGCGGTTCGACCTGCCCGTGCCACCGGACTTCGCACGGTTCCAGGAGGAGGAGGGCGCTCCCGGCACGGCTGCGCCCGTGCGGTAGACCCTTCCGGTGCACTCCGGACGCGCCTCGACGCCGGTCGACGTGGCGATCGTCGGGGCCGGCCCGGCCGGCGCCGCGGCCGCGCTGCGCGTGCTGGCGCTGCGCCCGGACGCCGACGTCCTGCTGCTCGACGCGGCGACCTTCCCGCGCGACAAGACGTGCGGCGACGGGATCTCGGCGCACGTGGTGGAGCTGCTGGACGGGCTCGGCGTGTCAGCGGACTCGTGGACCGGTCCGCAGGTGCACGGGATGCGGCTGACCAGTCCGGGCGGCCGGGTCGTGGAGCGGCGCTGCGCACGGCCGAACCGGGTGATCCCGCGCACCGAGTTCGATGCGCGGCTGGTCGCCGCGGCGACGGCGGCCGGTGCCCGGCTGGTGCAGCACCGGGTCCGGGCGTTGCGGGTGCTGGCGGACCGGGTGGTGCTCGACGGCCGGTGGTCGGCGCGGGTCGTCATCGGCGCCGACGGCGCCAACTCGACGGTTCGGAGGCTGCTGGGCGCGCCGCGCAGCCCAGAGTCGTCGGTCGCGGTGGCGGTCCGCGGGTACGCACCGACCGTGGTCGACCCGGACGCGTTGGTGATCGAGTTCGCCGGTGGCGCCCGGCCGGCGTACGCCTGGTCGTTCCCGCTGGTGGGCGGGGGATCCAATGTCGGGTCCAACGTCGGATTCGGCGTGTTCGACCGGCGCGGCGGCGGCTCGCGCGCGGATCTGCTGGCCGAGCTGGCCAGGTTGTTGCCAGGGCATCCGCCGGAGCCGGACACGGTGCGCGGGCACCAGCTGCCCCTCTCGACCGGTCCGCGCTGGCACCCCGACGGGCGCGTGCTGCTCGTCGGGGACGCGGCGGCTCTCGTGAACCCGTTGACGGGGGAGGGGATCTACGACGCCGTCGCGTCCGGGGCCCTGGCCGGACGGGCTGCGCTGCGGGGGCCGGACGCGGGCACAGCGCACCGGGCCGCCATGCGCGCGACGTTCGGCCGGCACCACCGGCACACCGCGCTGCTCGCCCGGCTGGTGCCGCGACCGCGGTTCCTCGACGCGGCCGTCGTCGCGGCTGCCCGGTACCAACCGGTATTCGATGGGGCCGTTGACCTAGGATTGGGGCCGGGCACCGCCTCGGCCGCCGATCTCGTGCGCGTCGCGTCGAGCAGGATGACCCTCGGTCGGGGAATGCAGCTGACCTGATGACACGACCGTGTGACAACGCGACGACAGAGCGTCGAGCATGGGTGTGACGGCGATCACATGGATGTAGGCCAATCGGGCAGTGTTTGTGCCGTCGCCGCAGGTGGGTCGTTGAACCCGATGACACAGCGACCGGATTACCCGGCCTCGAGGGGGGCAACGCGATGGACGAGGGACAGCTCAACGGACGGCGTGCCGCCCGATACGGAACGGCTGCGTCACAGGAGTCCGTCATGACGGAGGAGCGTCCGGACGTGTCCAGCGGCCACGAGAACGGCCACGAGAGCGGCCACGACAGCGGCCATGACGGCAGCCCCGAGAATGGCCCCGCACCTGCGTTCGGCGGCCCGTCCGCAGGCCCGTCAGGCGGCCCATCCGCGGAGTCGTCCGCGGCGATGGATCGGCACGCGCGTCGCCGGCTGGCGGCGGAAGCCGCGGCCGACGCCGCCGAGGCCGCCGCGACCGAGGCTGCGAGCCGGGCCGCGGCCGCCATCAAGGCCGCCGCTCGTGCCGCCGAGGAGGCCGAGGCTGCCGCCGACGCCGCCGCGCGGGCCGCCGACGAAGCGCTGGCCGCTGCCGAGGCAGAGACCCGCGCACAGGCGGTGCAGCGCTCGGTGCCGGTGGCGCCGCCGGCGCCTCCCGCGCCGCGGTCGGCCAACGGGCACACGCCCAACGGGCATCCCGTCGGCGGCGCGCCGCCGCGCCCCGGGCGTTCGATCGAGCACGACGAGACCACGGAGATCGCCGCGGTCCGCGCCGGTGGTCGACGCCACCGCCATTCGGTCGACGAGGCGGACGCCGCCGCTGGGCCGCTCGAGCCGGAGGTTCCGGCGGAGGTCACGGCCGTCGTCCCCGCCGCACGGGACCGCGTCGAGACACGCGGCGCCGACGGCCGCGCCGCCCGCAGGCGCGCTCAGGAGGCGGCCGCCGCGGTGGCCAGGGAGGCCTCCCGCGACCCCGTCACCGATGCGATCGACATCACCGAGCTGCGCGCTGCCGGCCTGCAGCCGGGCGGGCCGCGCGTCGAGGACGGGATGACACAGGTCGTCCCGGGCCGGGTGCACGCCGACTACGACGAGTACGACGAGTACGGGCGCGAGGAGTTCGACGACTTCGACCCCGAGCACTCCGGTGAGTTCGACGCCGCCGGTCAGCGCCGCTCGTCGCTGGTCACGCAGGACGACGACGGCGAGGCCGAGTCGTCCTGGTTCGGCCGTCCGGTCGTCTACGCCGTCGGCGGGGTGCTGGTGATCATCGGGCTGATCGTGGCTCTGGTGATGGTGCTCGGTGGCGGGGGCAGCGCTCCCGCGCCGGCTGCGGCGGGCCCGGCCGGCCAGCCGCCGGCTCCGGCCGCGGACGCAGGTGCTGCGGGTGCCGACGCCGTCGACCCGACCAGCCCGAAGGCGGTCGCGTTCCTCGACTCGCTGCGCGACGAAGGCATCACCACCAGCAAGTCGGGGGTGTCGGAGACGCAGGCGGCCACCGGGATCTGCAACCAGATCTCGCAGGGCGTCGACGAGACGAGCCTCGCCAAGTCGCTGCCCACGCAGCTCCCGACCGTCGCCAAGAAGCAGGCGTCGCTGTTCGTCGAGCTGGCCCAGAAGAAGTACTGCTAGCCGGGGGTCTCGCACTCCGGTTCAGTTGCCAGCAAAGCCACTTTCAGGACCGAATCCGTCCTGAAGGTGGCCTTGCTGTCACACCCCGTGGGCCGTCAGGGCGGGCAGAGGGTGCCGTCAGGGGGGAGCAGCCCGCCCGCCAGCATCGCCGTCGCCACGTCCGCGACGCAGGGGGTGCGCGGGTAGGCCCCGGTGCCGGCGCCCTGCCAGCTCACGAACACCGCTCCCGGGAGCGACTCGGCGAGCCGCTTGGCCCCGTCGATGGTGCTGCGCGGATCCGCGGCGGTGCCGATGACCAGCATCGGCGGGACCATGGCACGGGGCGCGGGCGTCGGCGCGCGGCCGGTGGGCCACGGTGCGCACGCGACCACCTGCAGGGCCATCGAGGCGCCGAACAGCGGATGGTCGGTGCGCATGCGCGCGGCGAATTCGGCCGCCTGAGCCGGCGCGAGGCGCCGCTGCGTATCGTTGCACGCCGTGGCCAGTGCGCCGTCGAACGTGCCGCGCGGGCCCAGCATCCGGTCCAGCACGCTCAGCAGCGGCACGGGATCACCCGCGTCGGCAGCGGCCACAGCCGAGGCGAGCGCCGGCCAACCGCGAGGTTCCAGCAGTCCGGTGCGCAGCGCGAGCAGCGCAGTTCCGGAAGTCAGCCGATCCCCGATCGGCGAGGCCAGCGGCCGCGCCTCCAGGCGCTGCATCAGCGCCTGTACCCGCTGCCGCGGGTCGGGTCCCAGCGGGCAGTCGGGCCGTCCCGTGCACGCCGTCGCGAACGCGTCGAACGCGGTCTCGGTCGCGCGTGCCCTGGAGTCGGTGAGCTCCGGGTCGTCCAGACCGGGCTGCGCGGGCCCGTCGAGCAGCACCCGGCCCACGTCGGCAGGCGCTGATCGGGCCCAGTCCAGCACCGCCGTGGCACCGTCGCCCACCCCGACCGTCGACAGTTGCCGCACCCCCAGCGCGGTCCGCAGCCCGGCCAGGTCGGTGCCCGTGGATGCGGAACGGTACGGGGCCAGCCCGCTGTCGACGTCGATGGTGCACTGCTGCACGAGGTCGCGGGCACGGTCCAGCAGCCGGCTGAGGCTGGTCTCGTCGAGTGCGCCGGGATCGGCGTCGACGAGTGCGGCGCGGGCGGTGGCGGGGGCGCAGTCGAGGGTGTCGTAGCCGGCCCCGCGGCGGTCGATGCCCACGAGGTCGAACGCCTCGAGCAGCGCCGGGGGCGCCTGCTCCGCCATGATCGCCGCCGCCCGCGCCGTCGGTTCGGCAGCGGAGTCGCCGACGACGACCAGCGGCGGCCGCGTGCCCAGCGTGCCCGTGCCGACCCGGATGACCTGCAGCTGCGTGGTCATGACCGGCGACTCCGGGTCGATCGGCACCTCGATGGTGCCGCACTCGATCCGCAGTCCGCGATCGGCGGGGAGCGGCGCGGGCAGTGTCTGCGCCACCTCGGCCGTGCAGTCGGAGAAGGGGATCGTCGCCACGCCGGGAGCCGGGTTCGGCAACGGGAGCGGATCTGACGTCGTGGGTGGCGCCACGGTCTCCGGCGCGGCCATGGAGTCGCCCCGCACCGCCACCGGGGGCCGCTGCGACGGGCCGACGGTGCAGCCCGTGGCGAGGACCGCGACGATGCCGATCAGGGCGGCGAGCAGAGGTCCTGCCGTCGTCCGCCATCCCGGACCACAGGCGGCCGTTCCCTCACTGCCCCTCCACACCCCTCCGCGCACGCGTCCATGCGGACGTCAGCTTGGCGCAGGGCCGGTGTGGGGGCCGTCAGGTGACGCGCGGGGGCGGCGGCGGGTTGTCCAGCTCCAGCCGCACCGCGACGGGCAGCTGCGCGAGCCCGAGTGCCGTCCGCGCCGGGGCCAGCACCTGCGTCTCCAGTGCTTCCAGGACGGTCGCCACGTCGCAGTCGTCCGCCAGCCACAGTGTGACCCGCAGTGCTGGCGCGCGCGTGGTGCCGACCATCCGGGCGCGGGCCTTGCCGACGCCGGGCAGCGCCTGCGCCTGATCCGCCACGGCCTCGCCGACGGCGCCGGACAGCACCACGATCTCCGTGTCGCCCGCGGCCTCCAGGCGCAGGTCGGGACGCTGCTCGGGACGGACCGACCGAGCCGCCCACACCAGCCCCAGCACCGTGAGCGCGACCCCGGCGCCGATCGCGATGAGCCGCGCGGCCAGCGGGTTGGCCCGCATCCAGTCGACGATCATCGGGTCGAGCAGCGGACGCCCCGCCCGCGCAGCGCCGAAGATGCCGTAGGACAGCAGCGCCACCAGCACACCCGCCGCCAGCAGCAACAGTCCGACGAGCACGGCCAGCGTCCGGTCACCGCCCGACGAGCGCGCCACCGCCGAGCGGGAGCGGCGGCGCAGCGCCGGGTCGACCGCGGGCGCGGCCGGTGGCCCCGTCCCCGTCCCCGTGATCCCCGTCATCGCGGTCCCCTCCGCTGGGTCACGCGCACGGTCACGCGCGGCCGTCGGGCCAATGGCACCTTGTCGAGCAACGCCGACACGGTCTCCTCGACCGATGTCCGCAGCGCCTTCCCGGCCGAGCCGTCCATCTCGCCCCAACCCTGCGCACCCACCGTGATGCGGCGCTTGGACGCGGTGACGTCGGCGCCCGCGACCTCGGCGCCGCGCCGGACCCGCTGCCCGACCAGCCGGGCGAGCATCTGGGGCGAGGTGGTCACGGTCATCTCCGGGCGCGGCGCGGCCACGTCGATGTCGGAGCGGCGGGCCCCCAGCCCGACGAGCACCAGCACGAGCCCGAGGACGGCAACCCCGATCGCGATCGCCGCGACCAGCGACGCGGACCAGCTCGTGGACTCCAGCGCGGCGCGCCACTGCGGCCACGGCACGAGCACGCCGGCCTGGTCGGTGCCGAGCCGGGTCCACGCGGCCACCACCTCGATCGCGAGCAGCACACCGGCCGCGGCGAGTGCCAGGCCCAGTACCGGGGTCAGCAGCCGGAGCATGATGCGCATGGGGTCTCCTCGGATCTGGAGTCGGTCAGAGCAGCCGGGCGGGTGTCGGGCGGGCGGCGCCGCGCAGTCCGGCCACCGTGACGGCGAGGGTGCGGACGTGGTGGCCGGTGATCCGCACCAGCTCGTCGTCGACCTTGCGCCGCACCACGTCCACGACGGCACGGATCTCCGCCGGGTAGCGCAGGGTCACCTCGAGCCGGACGTCGACGGCGGTCGGGTCGCCGTTGCCGGCGACGATGCGGGCCCGGGCCCCCGTCTCGCCCACGTCGATGCCGGCGACCCGCCGGCCGTGGCGCATCGTGCCGGGCACCTGGTCGGCTGCGTACTCGACGACCTTGCGCAGCACCTGGGGATCGATGTCGAGCGCACCACGGTCGCCGGGGTCGTCGCCAGGTTCGGCGGCGGTGGCGTCGGGTGGCTCGGTCACCGGTCCCGGCCCCGACCGAGCAGTCCGCCGAGGTCGATGTCGCCGTCGAGGACCCGGCCGATGACCAACCCGACGATGCCGAGCACCAGCGCGATGAGGAAACCGATCAGCCCACCGGCGGCGGCTGCCACACCGAGGGCGAGGCCGGCGATGAGGCCGGTCTGGGTGGCGTTCATGTCAGGCATCTCCTAGCAGGACACTGGGTGGTCACTCGACGGTGCGGCCGGCGCGCTGCTTGCGCACCGTTCTGATCAGGGCTATCGCCAGCCGTAGCGGCAACGGGTACGGCGTGGTGATCTCGATGGGTCGGTCGTAGCGCGGATCGAGGTCGTCGGCAGGTTGCGGTGTCGTCGGCTTGGGGCGGCTCTCGGCGAACCGGGCCATCCCGGCGACGAACGCGTCGGGGTCGCCGCCGCGGTCGGGATGGTGGTCGCGCACGAAGGTGCGGAACTCGGCCCGCCACCGCAGCTCCTCCGGCGACCCGCTCACGGGGTGTCCCAGGTGCCGACGACGTCGGCCACCGTGATGTCGACCGGCCGCGCGCCGCACACGGTCGCGACGGCCTTGCGCACGTCGGCCACGACGGCCGGGATCGGGCGCTCCAGCCCGAGCACCACCGCCACCTCGACCGGCTCGTCGGGCCGCCCCACCCGCACCCCGGTGAGCCGCCCGCCCGGCAGGTACGTGCGGACGTCGCCGTACGTGCCGGCGTGCAGGGCCGCCACCCCCGGCACCCGCTCGATCAGCGCGACGATCCGGGCAGCGACCGCGGCGGCGTCGGCGGCCGGGTCGCCGGGAGGATCGGCAGCCGGAGCGGTGCCCGGATCGGTGCCCACATCCGGGGCCGGGTCGCCCTGCGGGTGCACGGGTTCTGTCGCTGTCACTCGACGCGTGCGGTCGCCACGGCCGGCGGCTCGTCGACTCCGTCGACCTCGGGGAGGTGGATGTCGTTGACGGCGATGTTGACCTCGATGACCTCCAGGCCGGTCATGCGCTCGACCGCGGTGATCACGTTGCGGCGCACCGCGCGGGCCAGCTCGACGATGGAGGCGCCGTACTCGACGACGATGTCGAGATCGACGGCGGCCTGCTTCTCGCCGACCTCGACGGCCACTCCCGCGACGTTCGTCGCTCCGGTACTTCCACCCCCAGGGATCCGCTCGCGGATGGCACCGAACGCGCGCGACACCCCGCCGCCCATGGAGTGCACGCCGGAGATCTCACGGGCGGCGATGCCGGCGATCTTCTGCACCACCGAGGCGGCGATCGTGGTCTTGCCCGCGGCGGTGTCGTCGGCGAGCCGCGAAGGCGACGACGCGGTGCCCGTCGACGTCGTCACCGTCGGGGTGGCAGCGGTGGCGTTCGGCGTTCCTGCACTCTGGGTCATGTCCGCTCTCTTCCGTTGCGTTCTCGCAGTCTGTCTCAATTTTCGGGCCGACCTCCGTGGGATGGACCGGCCCGCAATCCTGGGACCTCGGTACCCGGCCATCCCTCATGCCATGTCACCCGTTCGGCGGATCGGTCCGACGATATCGGAGCAGGAGCGTGCCGTCGTCGTCCCGGACGGCGCCGGCGAGGTCCAGCTGCTGCGGCGCGGCACCGGCCGGGCCGCGGGAGATCCGGCCCGCGGTGCCGCCCGCAGCGATCGGCGCGACGGTCAGGCACAGCTCGTCGACCGCATCGGCGGCGAGGAAGTCGCCGAACAGCCCTGGACCGCCTTCGCACAGCACCCGGTGCAGCCCGCGCCGGCCCAGCTCGGCGAGCAGGTGCCGGGGGGTGAGCTCGTCGAGCAGCACCACCTCGCCGCCGGCCGCGGTGATCGCCGCGCGCCGCCCTTCCGGTGCGGCCGCGGTGGTCAGCACGATCGGGGGGACGGTCGTGTCGGTGAACAGGCGTGCGGCCGGATCGAGGTCGGCGCTGCCGGTGACGACGGCGATCGGCGGGGGAGTGTCGCGGCCGCGGGTGGGCCGCCGTGCGCCGCCGTAGTCCTCCGCGCGGGCCGTGCCCGCGCCCACGAGCACGACGTCGCACAGCTGCCGCAGCAGGCCGAAGAGCTGCTGGTCGGCCGGGGTCTGCAGGCCGCCGGAGCGACCGTCGACGGAGACGGCGCCGTCGACCGAGGAGACGAAGTTGACCCGCACGAACGGGACGGTCAGTGCGTCGGGGTAGGCGTAGGCGGACGCCAGATCGAGCGCTGCGGGGTCGCCTGCGGGGCCCTGCACAGGACCGGGTGGCCACAACTCGATCACCGCGCCATCCCACCACGGTCCGGGGCGCGGCGGTCGCAGGCGCGGCCGGTCCGGCACCGGAACGTGGACCCGCGATCTGGGATCCAAGGTCAGCCTCACCTATGGTGAGCGCAGCCGCGCGTGAGTAACCGATTCGGAGGACGGCATGGCGAGTGGTCTTGACGCTGCGCCGGTCGTACGGTCCGCACCGCGACCACCCGTCGCCTCCGGAACCCGTCGCCGCCGGCTGGTCGCGCTCGCGGTCCTGTTCGCGGCGCTGGTGGTGTGCTGCTTCGCCAGCGTGGCCGTCGGGGCGAAGGAGATCGGCCTCGGTGACGTGTGGAAGGCGTTCGTCGACTACACCAACACCGAGAACGACATCGTGATCATGTCGCTGCGCCTGCCGCGTACGGGCATCGGTGTGCTGGCCGGTGCGGCGCTGGGGCTCTCCGGCGCCCTGATCCAGGGCCACACCCGCAACCCGCTCGCCGACCCCGGTCTCCTCGGCGTCAACGCCGGCGCGGCGCTGGTGGTCGTGGTCGGGATCTACGTGTTCGGCGTGACGAGCCTGCTCGGGTACGTGTGGTTCGCCTTCGCCGGCGCGCTGGCCGCGAGCGTGGCGGTGTTCATGCTCGGCTCGATGGGCCGCGGGGGCCCGACCCCGGTGACGCTCGCGCTGTCGGGGGCCGCCGTGACCGCCATGCTGGGCGCGTTCACCTCGGCGATCATCCTCGTCGACGTGCAGACTCTCGACGCCTACCGGTTCTGGGCCGTCGGCGCCCTCGCCGGGCGGGACGCGGCCGTCGCGGGGCAGGTGGTCTGGTTCATCGCGCTGGGCATGGTCATCGCGTTCGCGAGCGCGCCGGCCCTGAACGCGCTGGCGCTCGGCGACGACGTGGCCACCTCGCTCGGGCACAACGTCCGGCAGACCCACATCACCGGGGTCATCGCGATCACCCTGCTCGCCGGCTCCGCCACCGCCGCGTGCGGGCCGATCGCGTTCGTCGGGCTGGTGGTGCCGCATCTGGCGCGGACGTTCACGGGACCCGACTTCCGCTGGCTGCTGCCGGTGTCCGCGCTGGTCGGGTCGATCCTGCTGCTGACGGCCGACATCGTCGGTCGCGTCGTCGTCCGCCCGTCCGAGCTGCAGGTCGGCATCGTGCTCGCGCTGGTCGGCGGCCCGTTCTTCGTCTGGCTCGTGCGCCGCCGCAAGATGGTCCAGGTCTGATGGCCGCTCCCACACTCTCCTTCCCGCCGGCGCGCCTCGCCGGGCGCCCCGCGCTGCGCGTCGGACCGATCTCGATCGTCTGGCGCCCGCGGGTGTTCCTGTTCGGGCTCGGCGGGCTCGTCGTCCTCGTGCTGGGCGTGGCGCTCAACGTGGGCATCGGCGAGGTCCAGATCTCCGTGCCGGACGTGCTGGTGACCCTGTTCGGCGGCGGCGATCCGGGCCAGCGGTTCATCGTCATGGGCCTGCGGTTGCCGCGCTCGCTCACCGGCGCGCTGGTCGGCGCGGCGCTGGCCGCGTCGGGCGCCATCACGCAGGCGATCGCGCGCAACCCGCTGGCCAGCCCCGATGTCATCGGCTTCACCGCGGGGGCCAGCGCCGCGGCCGTGTTCGTGATCGTCGCCGGCTCCGGGTTCGGCGCCGTCGGGTTCACCGCGAGCGCGGTCGGCCTGCCGATCGCCGCGCTCGTCGGCGGCCTGATCTCGGCGCTGTCGATCTACGGGCTGGCCTGGCGCAAGGGCGTGCAGGGTTTCCGGCTGGTGCTTGTCGGCATCGGCATCAACGCGATGCTCCTGGCGATCGTCCACTGGCTGCTGGTGGTCGCGCAGGTCACCGACGCCGCCCGTGCCTACACCTGGATCAACGGCAGCCTCAACGGCCGCGGCTGGGAGCATGTGGTCCCCGTCGGGGTGGCGCTGCTGGTGCTCGTGCCGGCGGCGCTGGTCCTCGCGCACGTCCTCGGCGCGCTGCAGCTGTCCGACGACAGTGCCCGCGGCCTCGGCATCCGCGTCGACCGGTCGCGCACCCTGCTCCTGCTGACGGCCGTCGGGCTGTGTTCGGTGGCCACCGCGTCCGCCGGGCCGCTGGCGTTCGTCGCGCTCGTGGCGCCGCAGATCGCGCAACGCGCCGTGGGCATGGCCCGACCGCCGATCACGGTGTCGCTGGTGTTCGGGGCGGCGCTCACCGTCGTCGCCGACCTGCTGGCCCGCACGGCCTTCGGCACCGAGCTCCCCGTCGGCATCGTCACCGCCGTGCTGGGTGCCCCGTACCTGCTGTACCTCATCGCCCGCCACGGACGGAAGGCCCGCGCATGACGCTCCACACCACGGTGCGCCTGGAGAAGCAGGGCCAGGGTGCGGTCCGCCTGCGCGCCGACGGCGTCCGGCTGGGCTACGGCGATCGCCTGGTGGTCGACGGGCTCGACCTCGACATCGTCGAAGGCACCGTCACGGCCGTCATCGGACCGAACGGCTGCGGGAAGTCGACCGTGCTGCGCGCGCTGGCCCGCCTCATGCGACCCAGCGGCGGGCACGTGCTGCTCGACGGCAAGCGCATCGAGTCGGTGCCCACCAAGGAGGTGGCGAAGGTGCTGGGGCTGCTCCCGCAGGCCCCCACAGCGCCCGAGGGGCTGACCGTGGCCGACCTGGTCGCGCGCGGCCGCCACCCGCACCAGGCCTGGTACCGGCAGTGGTCGGCCGACGACGAGGGCGCGGTCGCGCAGGCGCTGGAGTGGACCGGCATCGCCGATCTGGCCGACCGACCCGTCGACGAGCTGTCGGGTGGGCAGCGCCAGCGGGCCTGGATCTCGATGGCGCTGGCCCAGGGCACCGACCTGCTGCTGCTCGACGAGCCCACCACCTACCTCGACCTGGCCCACCAGGTGGAGGTGCTGGAGCTGGTGATGCGGTTGAACACCGAGTTCGGCCGGACCGTCGTGATGGTGCTGCACGACCTCAACCTCGCCGCTCGCTACGCCGACCGGCTCGTCACGATGAAGGACGGGCAGATCGTCGCGCACGGTGCACCCGCCGAGGTCATGACCGAGTCGATGCTGGCCGAGGTGTTCGGTCTCGCGGCCAGGGTGATCGCCGACCCCGTGGCCGGCACCCCGCTGGTCATCCCGATCGGCTCCAGGGGGGCCTGACGGCGCCCCCGATCCGGTCCGGTCCGCTGCAGCCGGTGTCGATCGGCCGCTCACCCGGATAGTCTGCGCCCGGCCGGATGCCGTCCGGCGCAATGCCGATGACGGTCCGTGTCCGCCATCGGGCCGGCCGGGCCGACACCATGGGAGGTGGCCGACGGTGGGGACCACGGTGCTCGACCACGACGGACCGTTCACCGAGCGCGACTTCCTGGAGCTGACGCCCCGGCACGGCCACGTCGAGCTGGTTGAGGGCACGCTGCTCGTCGGGCCGATGGCCGGGCCCGAGCACGGTGCCGCCGTCGCCGCGGTGCGAGCGGCGCTGGAGAAGGCACTGCCCGACGGGCTGCGGGTGGTCGGGGCGTTGCCGCTGCGGCTGGGACACGACTGCGTGCTCGTGCCCGACCTGATGGTCGCCCGCGCCGCCGAGGAGCCCGCTGCGGAACCGGCTGTGGAGCCTGTGGAGGAGCCGGTGACAGCGGACGACGAGTCCGATGACCCGGACGCCGGTGCGCCGGAGGAGGGCGGCGAAGAAGGCACCGCAGCCGCCGATCCTGCCCCGGACCTGCTGGACTGCGCCGACGTGCTCATGGTCGTCGACGTGGTCGACCGGACCCACGGCATCACGCAGCGGTCGTTCAAGCCGCAGCTGTACGCGCGCAGCCGCATCCCGTACGCGGTGCTCGTCGACTCGGCGGCCAGGGTGGGGTCGGCGAGCATGCTGATCGGTGGGCGCCACCACGAGTTCGCCCGGGCGGGCGCGGGGGAACAGCTGGTGCTGGAGGAGCCGTTCCGGATCGAGATCGATCTCGACGCGCTCGCTGGGGAAGCCGCCGGGGCCGATCAGTAGGGTTGGGCCATGGGTAGCAAGTCGGTGCGCGAGACGTTCCGGATTCCGTCCGATGTGGACCTCGCGACCATCGACCCGCGCGGCCGCCCGATCGGGCCCAAGGACAAGTCGGCCGCGGCCGACGCGATGGCCGATCTCGGCACGAAGCTCGACGGGCTGCAGGAGGCTCTGACGGCGGAGGCCGCCGGTGGCGGCCCGCGGTCGGTGCTGCTGGTGCTGCAGGGCATGGACACCTCCGGCAAGGGCGGCGTGATCAGCCACGTCGCCGGGCTGGTGAACCCGCAGGGCCTCGCGATCGCGTCGTTCAAGAGGCCGACACCCGAGGAGCTGGCCCACGACTTCCTGTGGCGCATCCGCAAGCGGGTGCCCGCGGCCGGGCCAGATCGGGGTGTTCGACCGCTCGCACTACGAGGACGTGCTGGTCGCCCGGGTCGACCAGCTGGTGCCCGAGGACGTGTGGCGAGCCCGCTACGACACGATCAACGCGTTCGAGGCCGAGCTGGACAGCCAGGGCGTCACGATCATGAAGTGCATGCTGCACATCTCGCCGGACAAGCAGCAGGAGCGGCTGCTCGCCCGGCTGGACGACCCGGCGAAGCGCTGGAAGTACAACCCGTCGGACGTGGACTCCCGGCTGAAGTGGCCGCTGTACGCCCAGGCGTACAACGACGCGCTGCAGGCCTGCAGCACCGACGTCGCCCCCTGGTACGTGATCCCGTCGGATCGCAAGTGGTACCGGAACTGGGCCATCGCGGCCCTGCTCGCGGAGGTGCTCTCGGTGATGGGCCCCCGGTACCCCAAGGTGGAGTTCGACGTGAAGGCGGAGCGGGCCAGGGTTCTGGCGGCGAAGATCTAGATGCCCTCGCTCACGCACACCGTCGTGTGCTCGCGCACACGTTAGACAACAATGCCGGTTAGTTTGGCACCCGCGGCGAGGCTGCGCCGCTGAGCCTCGGCTGGGCCCCGGCCGCACTCGCTGCCGCTGGAGTTTGGGTGGATCGGCGCGAAGATATCGCGCCGTACATCGGCGTGGCATCTCCAATAGAAAGTGTCCAGTGATTACTTTGATGGGGTGTCAGAGTCAGCGACCGCGCCCGGACGTAGGTTCACCGATGGTATTAGCATCGGGGTGCTGACTCGCATCTTTGATCGAGATCTTGTCGATGAGGTTGTTTCCAGCTCGGCACGTCCTCCGGAAGGTGTGATTCGACGGAACCGGATCCTGCCGGACCGTGTTGTCGTTTACCTGGTGCTCGCGCTGTGCCTGTTCTGCCAGGAACCGTACGAGGAGGTTCTGCGTCGCCTGGTGAACGGGCTGCGGTTTCTCGGGACCTGGACAGATGCTTGGCAGGTACCGACGAGCAGTGCGGTAACCCAGGCGCGCCAACGCATCGGTGAAGCACCGTTGGCCGAGCTGTTCGATCGGGTCGCCCGGCCGATCGCCCGGCCAGGCACGGTGGGCGCCTGGTTCCATGGATTACGGCTCATGGCCGTGGACGGTGTCGTGATGGACGCGCCGAAGACGCCAGCGAATTCCGAGGCGTTCGGACACGGCCGCAACAAGGGTCCGTTTCCACAGTTGCGGTTGGTCGGTCTGGGCGAATGCGGTACGCATGCGATCGTCGATGCCGTGTTCGACGGGGCTGCCGACTCCGACGAGCGAGAGCTGCTGTCCCAGTTGTTCCCGTCGCTGGAGCGCGGCATGCTGCTGCTGGCCGACCGGGGGTTCTACAGCTACGACCTGTGGACTGCGGCCGCGGCGACCGGTGCCCACTTGCTGTGGCGGATCAAGAACGATCTGAAGCTTCCCGTCCTGGCCACGCATACGGACGGGTCATCTTTGTCGGAACTTGTTCCGCGTCACCTCAAAGGCGGCGGAGGGCGTCGGAAGCCCATCCCCGATGAGGTGCGCATCCCGGTGCGGGTCGCTGAGTACACGATACCCAACCGAAGTGGCGATGCCGAACGAATCCGGGTGATGACCACCATCCTCGACCCGACATTTGCGACGGCCGTTGAACTCGCTGCGCTCTATCAGGAACGTTGGGAGTTCGAGCTCACCCTCGACGAGATCGAGGTTCATCAGATGGCGCCCACTCGGCTGCTTCGGTCGCGTACACCCGAACTCGTCCGCCAAGAGATCTGGGCGCTGTTGCTCGTCCACTTCGCGGCCCGAAGTTTCATGCGCGAAGCCGCAGACGACGCCGAAGAAGACCCTGACCGCATTTCGTTCATGCGGACAATCCGAGTGCTACGCCGCCAGGTCGATAACCAGGCGGGTTTTTCCCCCTGACCGACTGCGCATCGGGATCGCCGAAACCACCGCCGAGATACTTGACCGTCGCCTCGGTCAACGCCGCCACCGAAGCTACCCGCGCGTCGTCACTCGACTCCGAACCACCAAGATGCCCAAAAAGCGCAAGCATCATCGCCAGACCCGCTATCCCGACCCACCCAGAGTCAAGATCATCTCCCGTGCCGCTGCCCTAAACTAACCGGCATTGCGTTAGACAATGTGCGTGAGCACATCAGGGTGTGCGTGAGCTGCGTGCGAGCTAATGGATCGCCGGGTGCGGGTCGCGCCCGGCCGTGCGCAGGAAGCGGTCGCGCCACGATGCGTCCGGCGGCATCGGCAGCGGTTCCGGCGCGAACCAGCCCATCGGCCCGCCACCGGTCGGCGTCGGGGGCGGTGTGCTCCCACATCGCCCTGGCCAGGTCCTCCGGGAACGGGCACGCGCGCGAGCCCAGGTACATGGCGACGTCGTGGGCCATCCAGCACCGGCCGACGTCGAGCTGCCACAGGTAGTCCTCGGTCGTGCGGTCGCCGCCAGGGGCGTGCACGACGGCCGCTCCGTCCACGAGCTTGGCGACGGCAGCGCACGCCCCGGCCGACAGCCGGGCGACCGTCTCCTGCGGGTCGCTGCCCAGCACGTCGCCCACCGGTAGCTCGACGACGGTCGCGCCGGCCAGCAGGTCGGGCACCACGGTCTGCTCGCGGACGTGGTCGAGGACGGCCTGGCGGACGGTGCGCCGGCGCGCTGCCGGATGCCCGGCGACCGTGACCATGGGGGGCAGCATGATCCGCCAGTCGTCGCCGCGGATCCGACCGAGGACCTCGACCAGCATGTCCTCGGCCTTCACGAACAGCTCTGCCGCAGGGATCATCGCGCCTCCTCGCCCGAATGAGGTACCCAATCATGGGCCGGGTGCGCGGTCAGTGTCGCTTTGAGACGGATGCGCAGTGCACGGATCAGGCCAGCAGCAGCAGGCGCAGCAGTTGCCAGGCCAGCGCGGCGGTGAGAGCGGCCGCGGGGATCGTGAGCACCCACGCGATGGCGATCTGCCCGCCGACGTTCCAGCGCACGGCCGAGAGCCGCTTCGTGGCGCCCACCCCGAGGATCGACGAGGTGATCGTCTGGGTGGTGGAGATCGGGGCGGCGAAGGCGAACGCCGTCGTGTAGAGGACGGCCGATGCGGTGAGTTCGGCGGCGAACCCGCGCGGGGGATCCAGGTCGATGATGCGCCGGCCCAGCGTGCGCATGATCCGCCAGCCGCCCGAGTAGGTGCCGGCCGACAGCGCGCCCGCGGATAGCACCACGACCCACCACGGGATCTCGAACCCCTGGTGGTAGCCGCCCACGACCAGGGCCAGCACGATCACGCCCATCGTCTTCTGGGCGTCCTGCAGCCCGTGGCCGAGCGCCATCGCAGCCGCGGAGATCGTCTGGGCGATGCGGAACCCGCGGGAGACGCGGGTCGGTCGGGCTCCTCGGAACAGCCACAGGATCGCCAGCATCACCAGCCCGGCGAGCACGAACCCGACGACGGGGGAGACCACCATCGGGATCACCACCTTGTCGATGACCCCGCTCCACTGCACGGTGCCCGCCGAGGCCAACCCGGCACCGACGAGGCCGCCGATCAGCGCGTGCGACGAGGAGGAGGGCAGCCCGAGCCACCAGGTGACGAGGTTCCACACGATGGCGCCGACGAGCGCGGACAGCACCACGACGAGCCCGGCGAGCCCGGCGGGCGCGGAGATGATGCCGCTGCCCACGGTGGAGGCCACCTCGGTGCCGAGGAACGCGCCGATCATGTTCATCACCGCGGCCATGATCAGCGCGGTGCGCGGTGCCAGCGCCCGGGTGGCGACCGAGGTCGCGATGGCGTTGGCCGCGTCGTGGAATCCGTTGGTGTAGTCGAAGACCAGCGCGACGACGATCACGACGATGATCGCGAACAGCTCCACGATCAGCTTTCCTTCACGGCAATGCTCTCGACCGTGTTGGCGACCGTCTCGAAGGCGTCGGCCGCGTTCTCGAGGATCTCGACGATCTCCTTGTGCTTGAGCACCGTGAGCACGTCGAGCGGGGTCGTGCCCTCGGCCGGGGCCAGCAGGTCGCCCAGCAGGTCGCGGTAGACCGCGTCCGCCTCGTCCTCGAGGGAGTTGACGTGGATCCAGTACTCCTGCAGCGCGGCCATCTTCTCGAGCTTCGGCATCGCCTCCGCCGTGGCGGCGGCGGCGCGCTGGAGCACGGCGACCTGCGCGGCGATGCCGGCGGGCAGAGTGTCCACCCGGTAGAGCACGATCCGGTCGGCGGCCTCCTCCATCTCGTCGAGCACGTCGTCGAGCGAGGAGGCGAGCCGGTAGATGTCCTCGCGGTCGAACGGTGTCACGAAGGTCTGGTTGAGCTTGACCATGATCTCGTGGGTGAGCTCGTCACCCGCGTGTTCGGCGTCCTTGACCCGGGCGGCCAGCGGGACCCGGGCGGCCGGCTCTGCGGCCACCAGCTCGGCCAGCAGATCCGCGGCGGTGGCGATGTTCTCGGCGGCTCGGGTGAACAGGGGGTAGAAGCCGCGTTCATGAGGCGTCAACCGGAATGCCATGCGGACTTCATACCCGGTGGCGCCCGCCGCGCTCCGGTCAGCCCACCAGCGTCCGCCCGATGATCTCCTTCATGATCTCGTTGGTACCGCCGTAGATCGACTGCACGCGGGAGTCCAGGAACGCCCTCGCGATGGGGTACTCGAGCATGTACCCGTAGCCGCCGTGCAGCTGCACGCAGCGATCCACCACCCGCTTCAGCACGTCCGACGACCACCACTTGGCCTTCGCCGCGTCCTGGATGGACAGGCGGCCGGCGACGTGCTCGCTGATGCACCGGTCGACGAACGCCCGCGTGACCGACGCCTCGGTGTCCATCTCGGCGAGCTCGAATCGGGTGTTCTGGAACGCCGCGACGGGCTTGCCGAAGGCCTTGCGCTCCTTGACGTAGTCGAGTGTGAGCCGCAGGGCAGCCTCGATGCCGGCGGCGGCACCGACCGCGATGGACAGGCGCTCCTGGGGCAGGTTCTGCATGAGGTAGACGAAGCCCTTGCCGAGCTCACCCAGGACGTTCTCGGCGGGCACGCGCACATCGGTGAACGAGAGTTCGGCGGTGTCCTGGGCCTTGAGCCCGACCTTCTTCAGGCGTCGCCCGCGCTCGAAACCGGCCATGCCGCGCTCGACGACGAGCAGGCTGAACCCCTGGCTGCCGGCCTCGGGATCGGTCTTGGCGACCACGATCACGAGGTCGGACATGATCCCGTTGGTGATGAACGTCTTGGACCCGTTGAGGATCCAGTCCGGATTCGACCCAGCTCCGTCCCGGCGCGCGGTGGTCTGGATGCCCTGCAGGTCGCTGCCCGTGCCGGGCTCGGTCATCGCGATGGCGGTGATGATCTCGCCGGAGCAGAAGCCGGGCAGCCAGCGCTGCTTCTGCTCCTCGGTGGCCAGGCGCAGCAGGTAGGGCGCCACGACGTCGTTCTGCAGCGGGAACCCCGGCCCGGAGATGCCGGCCGCGACCAGCTCCTCGGTGAGGATCGCGTTGTAGCGGAAGTCGTCGACGCCGCCTCCGCCGTACTCCTCCGGCACATCGGTGCCCAGCAGGCCGGCCTTGCCCGCCGCGAGCCACACATCGCGGCTGACCTGCCCGTCGACCTCCCACTGCTCGTGGAAGGGCGTGATCTCCTTCGCGACGAACGTGCGGGCGAGATCGCGGAAGGCGGCGTGCTCGGCGTCGAAGATGTCGCGCTCCATGCCGGCGAGTCTCACATACCGGCCGGTAACCACGGAAGACTTTACCGTCAGAGGTGATTGTTTGTGTGCCGCACCCGTTCAG
Organism: uncultured Actinomycetota bacterium; assembly: GCA_963727745.1. Classification (GTDB taxonomy): domain Bacteria; phylum Actinomycetota; class Actinomycetes; order Mycobacteriales; family Pseudonocardiaceae; genus Pseudonocardia. The sequence continues at coordinate 4,923 of CAVSHL010000004.1, read as the reverse complement.
CGGTAACGGATCCGTCACCGCGAGCGACCCTTAGCACGCAGCTCGCTCGGCCGGGGATCTGGGTGTAGCGGACTGTGCGCCGGTCCATGTGAATCGAAGGATGCGTGTGTCCGCTGGGGAGCGGGGCCAACATCCACCGTGGAACCGACCGGCACCTCGCGCAGCTGGGGAGCGGCGCGAGGTGCCGGTGCGGCACGCCGCCATGCGGCATCGGACCGGATAGCGTCTCCGCATGGATCTGTTCGCCGCGGCGTCCAACGTGCGGCACACGCTCACGGGCGGGGTGGCCGACCTGCGCCGCATGCCCCGGGACCGGGTCGCGGTGCGGCCCGCCGACGCGCCGCGCGAGAGCCGGTCGGTGCTCTACCGCTACCGCCCGCTCGAGGGGGTCGAACCCCTCGACGAGCCCCCGTTGCTGCTCGTCCCGCCGCTCGGCGCCCCCGACTTCGCCTACGACCTCCGCCGCGGCTGCTCGCTCGTCGAGCACCTGCTGGGCACCGGTCGCACGGTCTACCTCGTCGACTACGGCGGGCTGTCCTTCGCCGACCGCCGGCGCGGCATCGAGCACTGGGTCGACGGCGTGGTGCCGTGGGCCGTCCTGGAGACCGAGGAGCACGCGGGCGGGCCCATGCACCTGCTCGGCTGGTCGCTCGGCGGGATCTTCTGCCTGCTCGCGGTCGCCGCCGCCGAGGAGGCCGGGGTGCCGCTGCCCGTGCGCGCGGTCGTGGAGATCGCCAGCCCTGTCGACGTGGCGGCGGTGCCGCTGGTGGCGCCGCTGCGCCCGGTCGCGGCGGTCACCGGCGGTCGCGGGCTCTCCGCGGTGTACCAGGCGTTCGGGCTGTTCCCGTCGACGATCGTCAGCGCCGCGTTCAAGCTCACCGCCGTCGACAAGCTGATCACCAAGCCGCTGACCAAGCTCTCGCTCATCGACGACACCGACGGCCTCGCCCAGCTCGAGGCCGTCGAGTACCTGATGAACAACATGCACGCCTACCCGGGACGCGTGTTCGGGCAGGTCTACCACCTGATGCTGCGCAGCAACGACCTCGCCGACGGCAAGCTCGCGCTGTCCGGCCGATCCATCTCGCTGGGCTCGATCACCGTGCCCGTGCTGGTGGTGGCCGGCACCGGCGACGTGATCGCGCCGCTGGGATCGGTCGAGAAGGTCGTCGAGCTGCTCACGGGGAGCCCGCAGGTGCGGTTCCAGACCGCACCGGGCGGGCACCTCGGCGTGCTCACCGGACGCAAGGCCCGCACCACCACCTGGCCACTGATCGACGCGTTCCTCGGCGACCACGGTAAGCGGAGCAGAGCGCAGATCACGGGCCTGATCACAAGGCCTGATCACGGCCCGTTCAGGTGATCCATGTCGCGTCCGACCCGGACGTTTCGGACTACTCCCGATAACCCTCTGGGCAGGCCAGGATCCGCAGGCTAGCGTCGGTGGTCATGACCCTGACCGACCTGTCGGCAGTGCGCCCGGTCCCGCGCGCTGCCCACGACGCGGCTGTCGCCGAGTTGCAGCGCCAGTACCGCGCCGTTCCGCCGGGCACCCGGGTCCGACTCGGCAAGCCGACGTCCAACCTGTTCCGGTTCGGCGCCGGTGCCGCCGCGCAGCTGCTCGACGCCGCCGCGCTGACCGGCGTGCTCGACGTCGACCCGGTGGCGCGGCACCGCCGAGGTCCAGGGCATGGCCACCTACGAGACGATCGTCGCGGCCACCCTCGCCCGCGGCGTCATGCCGCTGGTCGTGCCGCAGCTCAAGACGATCACGCTGGGCGGCGCGGTCACCGGGCTGGGCATCGAGTCCACCTCGTTCCGGCACGGCCTGCCGCACGAGTCGGTACGCGAGATGGACGTGCTCACCCCCGACGGCGAACTGATCACCGTCACGCCGGACGGCGAGCACGCCGACCTGTTCCGCGGCTTCCCGAACTCCTACGGCACCCTCGGCTACGCCCTGCGCATCGTGATCGACGTGCAGCCGGTGCGCCCGTACGTCACCGTCGAGCACCGGCGCGTCGGCTCGTCGGAGCTGTCGCAGGCGATCGAGGCGGCGTGCGCCGACCCGGAGATCGAGTTCGTCGACGGCACCGTCTTCGGCCCCGACGAGAACTACCTCACGCTGGGCCGGTTCACCGACGACCCCGGCGCCGGCCCCAGCGACTACACCGGCCAGCAGGTGTTCTACAAGTCGATCCGCGAGCGCACCTCCGACGTGCTCACCGTGCACGACTACATCTGGCGCTGGGACACCGACTGGTTCTGGTGCTCGCGCGCGTTCGGCGTGCAGCATCCGCTGGTGCGCCCCTTCTGGCCGCGCCGCTACCGCCGCTCCGACGTCTACCGCCGGCTGGTCGCGCTCGACCGCCGCCACGGCGTGACCTCCCGCATCTACAAGCTGCTGGGTCGGCCGCAGGAAGAGTTGGTGATCCAGGACGTCGAGATCCCGGTGGCGCGCCTGCCGGCGTTCCTCGACGCGTTCCACCGCGACATCGGCATCGCCCCCGTCTGGCTGTGCCCGCTGGCGCTGCGCGACAAGGAGCAGTGGCCCCTGTACCCGCTCGCCCCCGGCGAGCTGTACGTGAACGTGGGGTTCTGGTCGGCGGTTCCCGAGGTACCCCACGATCCAGAGGCGCACAACCGTCGCGTCGAGGAGCTGGTGGCCGAGCTGGGTGGTCACAAGTCGCTGTACTCGACGGTGCACTACGACGAACAAGAGTTCTGGAAGCACTACAACGGGCCCGCCTACCGGGCGCTCAAGCAGCGCTACGACCCGAGCGGACGGTCGCCCGATCTGTACACGAAGGTCAGGAGGTCGTAATGCAGGTCGCGGACATCATCTCCGATGTCATCGGCGAGAACGTGCCCGTACGCGTCGTCGCCTACGACGGCAGCAAAGCGGGACCGGACAGCTCTGAGGTGGCGGTGCGGATCCTGTCGCCGCGCGCGCTCGCCCGGCTGGCCACCGCGCCGGGCACGCTCGGGCTGGCGCGGGCCTACGTGACGGGGGAGATCGAGGTCGAGGGCGAGCTCTACCAGCTCCTCGACGCGATGGCCGACGTCACGATGCACGGCCTCACCAGGGCGGAGCAGCTGGCGCTGGCGCGGCGGCTGCTGCCCATCTGGGCGAAGCACCGCCAGCCGATCCCGGATCTCGAGTACCGCCCGCGCGGGCGGTTGCACTCGATGCTGCGGGACAAGGGTGCGATCTCGCACCACTACGACGTCTCCAACACGTTCTACGAGTGGGTGCTGGGCCCGTCGATGGCCTACACGTGCGCGGTCTTCCCGACGGCGGACGCGACGCTCGAGGAGGCCCAGGCGGCCAAGCACGAGCTGGTGGCGCAGAAGCTGGCGCTCAAGCCGGGCATGCGGCTGCTCGATGTCGGGTGCGGCTGGGGCGGCATGGTCATGCACGCCGCCAAGGAGCACGGCGTCAAGGCGCTCGGGGTCACGCTCTCGAAGAACCAGGCCGAGTGGGCGCAGCGGGCCATCGAGGAGCGCGGGCTGGGCGATCTCGCCGAGGTGCGCCACCTCGACTACCGCGAGGCCCCGGAGTCGCAGTTCGACGCGATCAGCTCCATCGGCCTCACCGAGCACATCGGGCGCGGTCAGCTGTCGCGGTACTTCTCCTCGCTGCACGCGCGGCTGCGCCCGGGCGGCCGGCTGCTCAACCACTGCATCACCCAGCCCCGCATGCCCAAGTCGATGAAGGTCGACCCGTTCATCGGGCGGTACGTCTTCCCGGACGGGCAGCTGGAGCCGATCGGGCTGCTGGTGAGCGAGATGAACGACGCCGGCTTCGAGGTGCGCCACGAGGAGAACCTGCGTGAGCACTACGCGCTGACCCTGAAGGGCTGGTGCGACAACCTGGAGGACCACTGGGAGGAGGCCGTCGCCGAGGTCGGGCTCGGCCGGGCGAAGGTGTGGCGCCTGTACATGGCCGCGTCGCGGCTCGGGTTCGAGCGCGACAACATCCAGCTCCACCAGGTGCTGGGGGTGAAGCTCGAGCCCCAGGGCCGGTCCGGGTTTCCCCTGCGGGGGTGGTAACCGGAGAAGCACGGCGTGTCCGACCGGCTCTCCACGCTCGACGCCTCCTTCCTGTTCGCCGAAGACCGCACCACCGCCATGCACGTCGGTGGGGTGATGACTTTCGAGCAGCCCGCCGCCGGCCCGTTCGACGTCGCCGCGTTCACCGCGCTGATCGAGGAGCGCTTGCATCTCGTGCCGCGCTACCGGCAGAAGGTGCGGACGGTGCCGGGCGGGCTGGGTCTGCCGGTGTGGGTCGACGATCCCGAGTTCGACATCGACTTCCACGTGCGGCACTCGGCGCTGGCGGCGCCGGGTTCGAGGCGGTGCTGCGCGAGCTGGTGGGCCGTTTCCTGGTGCGCCAGCTCGACCGCAGCCGGCCGCTGTGGGAGGTCAACGTCGTCGAGGGGCTCGCCGACGGCGGTTTCGCCGTGGTCACCAAGACCCACCACGCGATGGTCGACGGGCTCGCCTCGATGGACATCGGGGCGGCCCTGCTCGACCTCACCCCGCAGCCGCGGGTGACCACCCCGGACGAGGAGTGGCGCCCCCACGCCAGCCGTCCGGGCTGGCGCTGGCCGCCGGGGCGACCGTCGACATGCTGCGGCGGCCGTGGAGCGCGCTCGAACTGGCCGGGCAGACCGCCGGCCGGGCCGTCACCGACGTGCGGGCCACGGCCGACGCGGTGGCGCGCACCGTCGGCGGTGTTCCCCCGGCCGGGCGGCGCGCGGCGGCGTCCCGTCCGATCGGGGCGCTCAACGCCGCCACCGGCCAGCAACGCCGTTACGGCACCCTGCGTACGACGCTCGCCGACCACCGCACGGTGCGCAAGGCGCACGGCGGCACCGTCAACGACGTGATCCTGGCGGTCGTGACCGGTGGGCTGCGCCG
>CAVSHL010000003.1:0-626488 GCA_963727745.1 uncultured Actinomycetota bacterium | reverse complement strand
AGCGGGCCGCTCACCGGACGCGGTAGAGCGACGGCCGGTACCTGTCCGGTCGGTGCTCGGTGAGCAACTGCGACAGGGCCGCGTAGGCGTCGAGGGTGCTGGCATCGACGAGTTCGGCGAGTCGCCGGGTACTGATGTGGTCGGCGCCGCGCTCGGCTGCGGCATGCGCGTGCTCGTCGATGGCGGGGAGCTCGGCGATCGTCGGTCGTCGCCGCGGGCGATCGCGGTTCGCCGCTGCCTTGCGGCGCTCGACATCGATCTCCGAGACGCCGGCGACCTGGCGGACGATCTGCTCGACCTCCGCCAGGCTGTGGGCATCGACGAGATGGCGGGCCGGGGTCATGCGCGCGGCGCTGCGCGCGTCGACGGCGGAAACGCACACAGTCGAGTCGTCGAGAGTGACATGGCTCCCGCTGTCGCGGACCTCGACAACGCCCCGGGTGCCCTCCGCAGCCGCTGCGAGAAGCCCCGATGCCTCGGAGGGATGCCAGCGGAAGACGGTCTGTTCCGCGCCGGCGGCCACGAGGCGAGGGAGGTCGGTTGCTGCGAGCGCGCGGAGCCGGTCGTTCACTGTGGTGGCGGGTAGCTCGCCGTCCAACCCGGCTCCGGCGACGATCAACCTGGTGGGGATCCCGGTCCGTACACAGGCGGCGAGTGCGAGCTGATCGGCCAGCGGGCTGCGGAGTCCCGGATCGGCTGTGCCTACCGTGAGGACGTCCCCGCCGACGTCGACGAGCGCGATCTCGTCGCATCCGAGCGCCGTCGCCGCGGAGTCGATCTGCTCGGCGAGACCGACGGTTCCACCGGCGGGGTCGAGAAGCATCAGTCGAACAGGGAGGTCTGCAGCGAGTCGCGGCAGCGAGGAGCCTGCCGGTGGGCGGGCCCGGGAGGAGGCGAGGACCTCGCTGATGAACGGTGCCGCGCGTAGGTCAGTACGACCGGCGGCGGCGCAATCGGGTGCGGTTCGAGGATGGGTGGCCCACCGCGGCGGCAACGATCAGCACCGGGAGCCGTCGATGCGACGTCTTGCCCAATCGGCCCTGCCGTGGTCACACAGCTTAATCTGGCCGGTGGCACAGGCCAGTTGGTGGAAGATCGAAACTGGTCCAGTCGGTGGACGATCGGTCGAAAGAGGGTGACCATGCCGGAGATACAGCGTGTCCTACCCAAGTACCTGCAGATCGCCGGTCACATCCGGGACCAGATCGTCCGTGGTGATCTCGGGCCCGGCGCGGAGGTCTCCTCGGAACGGGAGCTGGCTGCCGCGTGGTCCGTGGCAAGGCCAACGGCTGCGCGAGCACTCGAGACGTTGCGCGGACAGGGATTGGTCGAGTCGCGGCCCGGAGCGGGCACCTTCGTGTGCGATCAGACGAGCGTGCTGTGGGCCCGGGAACGCTATGAGCGTGCGAGACGACGCGGCTCCATGTACGGGGCTGCGGAGAGCGTCAATCTTCTCTCCGCGACGGTTGTCGCCGATGTTCCGGACGAGGTCAGACGCGCTCTGCGGCTGATTGGCGGCGCCAAAGCGATTCGACGCGTCCGATTGCTGCGGGGCGCTGCCGGGAGTCCGATCGAGTTGTCGACGTCCTGGTTCGCCGCTGCGTTGGCGGAGGCCGCACCTGGCTTGCTCGTGCTGGAACGCCTGCGCGGCGGTACCGGCAAGTACATTGCCGACGTGACGGGCCGCATGTCTGTCTACGCCCGTGACCACGTCGCGGCGCGCCTTGCCACGCATGCCGAGCAAGTTCAGCTGGAGTTGCCCGATCCGTCCGCCGTGCTCGTGTACCGCCTCTCCGTGCACGACCAGAACGAGGAGCCCGTCCAGTTCGACGAGGGCGTCTACCCATCTGGACTCTGGACGTTCGGCCAGGAGTACCTGCTTCCGCACTGACGCCGGTCGGGCGTGCTGCCTCGCTGAGGGGGCGACCTTGCTCAGTGGTCTATGCCACAGTAAGGTAAGTGGCATAGACCATGTGCGTGGCATCCGCCGCGCAGCAGGGGAGGGATCCGTGTTCACCCACCACGGGATGGGCCACGACGCCTGGATCACGATCGACGGCGGCTGCGCGATGAGATCGGAGAGCCACGGAGGCGAGGCGTACCTCTGCCTCGGGCCCCGCAGCGGGTCGTTGACGATCGTGGCTGGCGCGGAAGCGCTCCACGCGCTCATCGGTATCGCGTCCGAGGCGCTGGCTGCGATCACGCCCGGTGGGGCCGTCGCCGACGCCGCGCCGGCCCGGAACGCGAAGTGCTGAGGTCTGCGGCCGGTGCTCAGCCGATCGGGCGCATCTCCCCGTCCAGGGTTCCCGCCGCCTGGCGGTCCGTCAGCACCGCGAGGCGGGTGAAGCGGCGGTCGAACGCCTCCTGCGTGAGCTCGCGCTTGCGGTACTCGGTGACCAGCTGCTCCGCGCCCTCGGGGATCGACCAGGCGGCTTCGAACCCCAGCTCGTCGCGGGCGCGGGAGAAGTCGACGCGGTAGGAGCGGGGATCGTTGCCGGCCTCGCCGGTGATCTCCAGCTCTGCACCGGGAACCGCCGCGACCACGGCGTGCGCGATCTCGGCGACCGTGGCGTTGTTGCGTTCGGTGCCGACGTTGTACGCCCGGCCGCGGACGGTGTCGGCGGGCGCTGCCAGCGCCGCCACCACGGCGCCCGCGATGTCCTCCGCGTGCGCCAGCGGCCGCCACGGAGTGCCGTCGGAGAGCACGGTGACCCGTCCGGTCAGCACGGCCCGCCCGACGAGGTTGTTGAGCACGATGTCGGCGCGCAGCCGCGGGGAGAACCCGAACGCGGTGGCGTTGCGCAGCGAGACCGGCACGAAGTGCTCGTCGGCCAGTGCGACGAGGTCGTCCTCGACCCGCACCTTGGAGATGGCGTACGGGGTGACCGGCTTGAGCGGGGCGTCCTCACCCACCAGGTCGGCACCGGACTGCGCGCCGTACACCGAGCACGTGGAGGCGTAGGCGAAACGGGCGACGCCGGCCTCTTTCGCCAACCGCGCGAGCCTGCTGGACGCGTGGTGGTTGATCTCGTAGGTGATCTCGGGCGCGAGCGAGCCGAGCGGGTCGTTGGACAGCGCCGCCATGTGCACGACCGCGTCGAAACCGCGCAGGTCGTCGACCGTGACGTCGCGCAGGTCCTTCGCGATGCCCGGAACGTCCGGGACATCGAGTTCGCCGAGCACGCAGCTCGCGAACAGGCCGCTGTCGAGCCCGGTGACCTCGTGGCCCGCCGCGGCGAGCAGCGGGGCCATGACGGTGCCGAGATATCCCTGGTGACCTGTCAGCAGTACGCGCACGCCCATCCGGTCGTTCGCGGGGGCCCAGACGTTATCCGTCGATCGGTCCGAAGCCGATCACCGTCTTGGCGACGTGGAACGCCTCGGCGTACCGCGCCCCGCACTGCACCCCGCGGATGCGGGCCAGCCCGGCGAACGTCTCCGCGTCGAACCAGCCGCGACCGTGCTGCGAGCCGTAGTGGGCGTGCAGCGTGGCCACCTTCTCCTGCAGCACCGTCCCGGCCATCGGCACGTAGACCGACGGTTGGGCGAGATCGCCGTCCCACTTGAGGATCTCGTAGCCGAGGGTCAGGTGGTCGCGGTACACGGTGGGCACCAGCTGGGCGACGGTGCGGTGGTCCTGGTGGGCGTCGTGCGCCGACGGGGCGATGACGAGATCCGGGTCGCCGAGGCTGCGCAGCTCCTCCAAGGCCTGCTTGGCCCGACCCCACTGGGTGGGCACGCGCCCGTCGGGCAGGTCGAGCACGGTGACCTCCAGCTTCGCCTCGGGGCAGAAGGCCCGCAGCGCGCTGCGTTCCTCCTCCTCGCGGAGCGAGCCGCCGCCGCTGAGCACGAGCGCGGTCACCACCACACCGGGATGGGCGCGGCACAGCTGCAGGAGCGTGCCGCCGGCGCCGATCGCGATGTCGTCGCAGTGGGCGCCCAGCGCGACGACCCGGTCGACCTTCTCGGGAAGCAGGTTCAGCATGCGGACCGGCTCACGGCTTCACGATCTCCAGGTGTGGGATGGGGAACACCAGCGCGCCGCCCCACTCGCGCACGTACGCGAGCTGTTCGGTGAGTTCGGTGCGCAGGTTCCAGGGAAGGACCAGCACGTAGTCGGGCCGGTCGGCCGCGATCTGTTCCGGAGCGAGCACCGGGACCCGCGTGCCCGGCGTGAACCGGCCGTGCTTGTACGGGTTCCGATCGACGGTGTAGCTGAGCAGGTCGGGCCGGATGCCGCAGTAGTTGAGCAGCGTGTTGCCCTTGCCGGGCGCGCCGTAGCCGACGACCGTACGGCCGGTCCGGCGCGCTTCGATGAGGAAGGCGACGAGATCGTCGCGGATGCGCGCCACGGCCTCGGCGAATCCTGCGTGCCCCGCCACGGTGTGCAGCCCGGCCGCCTCCTCGGCGGCCAGCACGTCGCGCACCCGCTGCGACGGCTCGCCCGCCACCGCGCTCGGGCGGGCCCACATGCGGATCGATCCGCCGTGGGTGTCGAGCAGCTCGACGTCGACGAGGGTGAGCCCGCCGGCCGCCAGCGCCCGCTGGCCGGTGAGGACCGTGTAGTACTGGAAGTGCTCGTGGTAGATCGTGTCGAACTGGTTGCGCTCCACCAGCGTGAGCAGGTGCTGCACCTCCACCGACACCCAGCCGTCGTCGGCGACCAGCGCGCGTAGGCCCTGGGTGAACCCGACCAGGTCGGGCACGTGGGCGTAGACGTTGTTGAGGCAGACCAGGTCGGCGGGGCCGTGCTCGGCGGTCACCTCGGCGCCCGTCTCCGGGCCGAGGAACGCGGTGCGGGTAGGCACCCCCTTCTCCCGCGCGGCCGCGCCCACGTTCGCCGACGGTTCGATGCCCAGGCAGCGGATGCCGCGTGCGACGACGTGCTGCAGGAGGTAGCCGTCGTTGCTGGCCACCTCCACCACGAACGACTCGGGCCCCAGGCCGAGGCGCGCCACCGCACCGTCGACGAACCGGCGGGCGTGCTCGACCCACGACGTGGAGAACGAGGAGAAGTAGGCGTACTCGGTGAAGGTGTCCTCCGGCGTGATCGTGGGCGGCAGCTGTGCCAGCAGGCACCGGTCGCACACGCGCACGTGCAGTGGATAGGTGGGCTCCGGCTCGTCCAGCCGGTCCGCGGTCAGGAACAGCTCACACGGCGGTGTGGCGCCCAGGTCGACCATCGTCGTCAGCTCGGTGCCGCCGCACAGCCGGCAGACCATTCCGGCGGGAGAACCGCTCGCGGTCCCTGTAGAGATCACGGCCTCAATGTCGGCCCGCGCCTGCCAGAGCGTTACGGAGGCTGTCGACGACTCGGTCGACGTCGGCGGTCGTCAGGGACGGATGCAGGGGGAGTGTCAGCTCCCTGGCCCCGAACTCAGTGGTCCGCGGAAGCTCCGCGTCCCCGTCGGTGCCCCGGTAGGCGGTGAACAGGTGCACGGGCGGGTAGTGCACGCTCGACTGCACGCCGGCGGCGCGCAGGGCCGCCATCACCGCGGCCCGATCGGTGCCGGCCGGCAGCAGCACCGGCAGCAGGTGCGCGGTGGTGGGGTGGTCCGCCGCGAACGGCACGGTGACGGCGGGCAGCTCGGCCGCCATCAGCGTCCGGTAGTGCGCCGAGAGCTCGCGGCGGCGCGCGTTCCACGCCGGCAGGCGCTCGAGCTGCACGAGCCCCAGCGCACCCCGCAGCTCGTCCATGCGGAAGTTGTGGCCGCACTCGACGACGTCGTAGCCGACCGCGCGTCCGCGGTCGCGGTCCAGCGTGCTCGCCGTCATCCCGTGCGCGCGCATCCGGCGGGCGCGCTCGCGCCGCTCCGGATCGGGCACGAGCAGCATCCCGCCCTCGGCGGTGGTCATGTTCTTGTTGGTGAAGAAGCTGAACGCGGCCGGCCCGTGCACACCGGTGGGTTCGGCCGTGCCGGCGCAGTGGGCCGCGTCCTCGACGACCGTGAGGTCGTGCTCGTCGGCGAACGCACGCCACGGCGCGAGGTCCATCGCGTAGCCGCCGAACGGCATCACGATCACCGCGCGCGTGCGCGCGGTCAGCCGGCGCCGGGCGTCGGCGAGATCGAGGTGCGGGGTGTCGGGCGCGACGACGTCGACGAACACCGGGGTAGCTCCGACGGCGACCACCGCGTTGACCGTGGCGACGAAGGTCATGGACGGCACGAGCACCTCGGCGCCCGGGCCGATGTCGTGCGCGGCCAGCGCGAGGTGCAGGGCCGCGGTGGCCGAGGAGACGGCGACCGCGTCCGGCACGCCGTGCAGCTGCGCGAACGCCGTCTCGAAGGCGCGCACGCGTTCGCCCATCGTGAGCCAGCCGCTGGTGATCACCTCCGCCAGCGCGCGTCGCTCGGCCTCGCCCAGGGTGGGGGCGGCCAGCTCGATCAGGGGAAGCGTGCCGGTGGCTGGCATACCGAGACCTTAGAGCGCCCGGCAATTGAGGGTCCGAGCTTGCGGCGCCCAGGCGGCCCCGCGCGGCGTTGCCGCTGCTTCGTCGGTCAGGGCTCGGATTCGGCGGGCGAGCGCGCGCAGTGTGATGGCGGTGGTGGTGGTGTCGATATAGGAGCTTGAGCGGGTTCGCAGGGCCAGCGCGGTGGCGGGCATGGCCGTGGCTTTCAGGCCGCGAAACCGTTCCCGGATCCGTTCGGGTGCGGCGATGACCAGGCTGAACAGTTGCCGTTGGGCGTCGCTGGCCGCGTCCACGGCCGAGCGGCGGACGGCGAGCAAGACCGCCAGGGCCTGGCGATCTGCCGCGTGTTCACCGGTGCCGCGGGGAGCACCGAGTCGGGTCCGGGCGAGGGCTTCTCGGGCGGCGCGCACGGCGTCGAGGGGGTCGGACTTCGCGCCGTTACGACGCTTGGCCCGGACCGGGCGATCGAGTTCGACGACGATCTCTTCCCGGCCGATGAGATGGCGGGTCAGGCCGGCGCCGAAGCTGCCGGTGCCTTCGATCGCCCAGGCGCGCAGCGTGGCGTGTTCGTCGGCGAACTCGGTCAGTTGCGTGTAGCTGTCGGCGGTGGCCTCGACGGTGAGCTGGTCAACGACGGCGCCGGTGCGGGCGTCGACCACGGCTGCGGAATGGGTGTGGACGTGGGTGTCGATGCCGATGACGACATCGACCACCTCGCGCAGATCGGCCACACTGGTCACGCGTTCTCTCCTGTGCCGGAAGGGACGTGGTTCCGGTCCGGGGCGGAGACACGGCGGGACTGTGATGAGACACGGCGGGCGCGGGCAACGCCCACCGGTCAAGCTCCTGATCAGGCCAGCTGCTCCGACCGGGCCGGGGCCGGTAGCCACGGGCGGACGAGTCGCCAGAAGGGCACCAGGCCAGCCTTGCCAAGGGTCACACCCGCGGCTACCGATCACAGCCCATCACGATCAGGCTGCACACGCGATCCTCACAGCCTTGTGACGAGCCGCCTGGACACCGCAAGCCGCACGAACCCTCAACTGCCGGACGCTCCTACGAGGCCGGCTGGCCGAGCCTCTCCACCAGCTGCGCCCATGAGCCCGCCGCCCGGTCGCGATCACTGATCTCGGATACCGGGAGCGGCCACTCGATCGCGAGATCGGGATCGTCGTGGCGCACGGCCAGGTCCTCTGCGGGATCGTGCGGACGGTCGATGCGGTAGCAGACGTCGGCGACCTCGGTCAGCGCCTGGAAGCCGTGCAGCAGCCCCGGGGGCACGTAGAGGTGGTCGAAGGTGACGTCGTCCAGGGTGATCGCGAAGCTCGTCCCGAACGTGGGGGAGTCCGGTCGGGCGTCGACGAGCACGTCGAGGACGGCGCCGTGGGCGCAGCGCACGAGCTTGGCCTCGCCGCGCCCACCCCGGCCGTGCAGGCCCCTGATCGTGCCGCGGCGCGACCGGGACTGGCTGTCCTGCAGGAACACCGCCGGTTGCAGTCCGTGATCGGCTGCAATCTCTGCGTCGAATGTCCGAGTGAAGAACCCCCGAGCGTCGTGATGCGGCGTGGGCCGAAACACCACGACGCCCTCGAGCGAACAGCCGAGTACGTCCACGCGAGGTTCGTCGTGTGCGGAGGGGGAATCGTTATGCGCAGTGCGGAGCGCCACTCCGTCAAGTGCCGCTACTGCCGCTCGGGAAATGGGGAGATCGTTCTCGACCTGGGGGAGCAGCCCGCATGTGAGTACTTCCCGGGAGTGAATGATCGAACATCGGACCCGATGGCTCTGCTTCGGCTCTGGTTTTGCACGGAGTGTGGTCTCGCCCAGCTCGCCGACGACGCCGACCTGCCGGAGCAACCCGAGGGTCGGGAGCCCGACGCGCTGGTGCGTCAGCGCCGCGCCGCGGTCGCCGCGCTGTTCGCAGCCGGCCTGCTGTCCGCGGGCGCCTCCGTGGCCGAGGGAGCGACTCCGCACGGTGGCACCTGGATGCCGAACCTGATCGAGCAGGGCCTCCATCCGGCTACGGAGGGTGATGCCGCGGACGTCTTCGTCGACGGTGTCTTCGGCATGATGCACGCCGCAGACCAGTCCGCGGCTCTTGATGCGTCGCTGGCCCGGCTCGCGCCGGCCGGGCTCATGCTCTTCCAGTTCCACAGCCTCGCCGCGATCGTCGGCGGTCAGCAGTGGAACGCCGTGCGGCACGGGCACTACGCCTACTACTCCACTCCGGTGATCCGACGGATGCTCGCGGACCGGGGCCTGACGATGACCCACGCGTGGACATTCCCGCTCTACGGCGGCACCGTGCTGGTCGCGGCCCGCCGGACTGACGGTGCGTCGGCTGTTCCGGCGGTGGATCCGTCGGTCGACAGCACGATCGCGGCCGAGCTGGCCGCCGGCGTGCTCGAGCCAGATGCGGTCGGCCGGCTGCAGGCCGCCGTCGACGTCTCGACGAGCGCGCTGCGGGACCTGCTCGCTACGAGCAGTAGGAACGGCCAGGTGGCCTACGGCTACAGTGCGGCGTCCCGCGCAGTCGCGCTGCTCCATCTGGCGGGAGTCACCAGCGCTCAATTGCCAGCCGTCGCGGACGCGTCTCCGGCGAAACACGGATGCCGGATGCCAGGGACGGATATTCCCATCGTGTCACCAGGGGAGCTCGTGGCCGCGGCCCCTGACCTGTCGATCTTGTTTGTGCCCGACCTGCTCCCAGAGGTGCGCGCAGCGTTACCGGAGATCGAGCAACTGGGCGGTCGCTGGATCGATCCCGGGGCCGGGATCCTCGACAAATTGGCTACGTAACGGCGCGGGAATTGTGAACGAGTGAGAGCTTGCAGGTTGATGCGGCCTGCTGTGGTTAGCGCATTTGGCGTAGTCGGGGCCGTTGACAGCGAGGAATGAACAGTGTCAGAGCTCGAGCTGAACGCACCCGCGGTCGCTCGCCCGACTCGTAGGGCGGCCGGTACCAGTTCTCGACCGATTCAGGCGCAAAATCGGATCGTCCCGGCGAGGGACCGCTGGGAGAGCCGTTACGCCGCCGCCACCGTTGCGGTCGACGTCGTCGCGATCACCGTCAGTGTCGTCATCGGGTACGTGCTCGGTCTCGGCACCCACATCCCCCAGCTCGGCAACGTGTCTCCCGGCGTCGGCGTCGTGGCCGGGCTGCTGATGCTGGGCAGCCTCCTGGCCTGCCGTGCCTGGGACCCGCGAATCCTCGGCCAGGACTCGCAGGAGTTCAGCCGGTTGCTCCGCGCCGTCATCACCAGCGCCGTGCTGCTGAGCCTGCTCGGGCTCTCGATGCAGGCGCTGGCCGCGCGCCCGTGGGTCTTCGGGCTGATGCCTATGGCCGGGCTGCTCGCCGTCGGCGGCAGGCTCGCCCTGCGGGTCAATCTCAACCGGTTGCGCGCGAAGGGGCGTTGCGTGCTGCCCGTTCTGGTGGTCGGCACACCAGAAGCCGTCACCGATCTCATCGACCGCACCCGTCGCGACGGCAGCCGTGGCTGGGTCATCTGCGGCGCGTGCACCCCCACCGGTCGTGCCCAGCACGGCGCCGGCGACATCCTGGGCGTGCCCGTGGTCGGCGACCTGGACTCGGTGGTCGAGGTCGCCAACGCAGGTCGGCACCGCATCGTCGCTGTCTGCCCCACCCCCGGCTGGTCGTCGCGGCGGCTGCACGAGCTCGCCTGGCGGCTGGAGGGCACCGAAGCCGAACTCGTCGTCGATGCCGGTCTGATGGAAGTGGCCGGCCCGCGGCTGCACGTCGAACCCGTCGATGGCCTCCCGTTGCTGCGGCTCACCAAGCCGACGTTCTCCGGCGTGTCGTGGCTGGCCAAGCACGTGGTCGACCGGCTCGGCGCCGTCGTGCTGCTGCTGGTGGTGGTTCCCTTGTTCCTCGCGGTCGCGGTCAGCCTCAAGCTCGAAGGCCGGGGCCCGGTCTTCTTCCGTCAGGTCCGCGTCGGACGCCATGGCCGCCTGTTCACGATGCTCAAGTTCCGATCGATGGTCGTCGACGCCGAGAAGCAGCTGGCCGATCTGATCGTCGCCAACGACGGGGCCGGGCCGATGTTCAAGATGCGGGCCGATCCGCGGGTGACCCGCGTCGGCGCCGTGTTGCGCCGCTACTCGATCGACGAGATGCCGCAGCTCATCAATGTGCTGACCGGGCGGATGTCGCTGGTCGGTCCGCGCCCGCCGCTGCCGGAAGAGGTCCACACATACGGCTCGGCGGCGCAGCGCAGGCTCCTCGTCCGGCCCGGACTCACCGGTCTGTGGCAGATCAGCGGCCGCAGCGACCTCTCGTGGGAGGAGTCCGTCCGGCTCGATCTGCGCTACGTCGAGAACTGGAACCTCGCCCTCGACGCCCACATCCTCTGGAAGACGCTCGGCGCGGTGCTGAACAGCCGCGGTGCCTACTGAAAGCGACACCCCGTGAGCATCAGCTTCGAAAGGTCCACCGCGCTACAAGCCCGTCTGCACGAGATCGTTCCCGGTGGGGCGCACACGTTCGCGAAGGGCTCGGACCAGTACCCCGAGGGGATGGCCCCGGTGCTCGTCCGCGGGCACGGCGCACGGGTCTGGGACGCAGACGGCAACGAGTTCGTCGAGTACGGCATGGGGATGCGGGCGGTCACGCTCGGGCACTGCTACGAGCCGGTGCTCGATGCCGTCCGGGCGGCGCTGCTCGACGGGACGTCCTTCACCAGACCGACCGAGCTCGAACTGCTCGCCGCCGAGGACTTCCTCACGCTCGTGCCCGGCGCCGACATGGTGAAGTTCTGCAAGAACGCCTCCGACGCGACGAGTACGGCGATCCGGCTCGCGCGCGGGGCGACCGGCCGGGACCTCGTCGCGATATGCCGCGACCAGCCGTACTTCTCCTCCCAGGACTGGTTCGTCGGCACTCTCCCGATCAACACAGGCGTCCCTACCGCGGTGCGCTCGCTGGTCCGCATGTTCGGCTACAACGACCTGGAGTCGCTCCGCGCGGTGCTGGAGGCGGACGACGGCAACGTCGCGTGCGTCATCCTGGAGGCGGCGACCGCGCTGGCGGAACCCGCCGACGGCTTCTTGCAGGGCGTGCGGGATCTCTGCGACAGACACGGCGCCGTCCTGATCTTCGACGAGACGATCACGGGTTTCCGCTGGGCCGCTGGCGGTGCCCAGGCGCTCTACGGTGTCGTCCCCGACCTGTCCACCTGGGGAAAGGCGATGGGCAACGGTTTCCCCATCGCCGCGTTGGCCGGGCGCCGCGACCTCATGGAACTCGGCGGGCTCGCCACCGACCGCCCACGGGTGTTCCTGCTGTCCAGCACCAACGGCGCCGAGACGGCGTCGCTCGCCGCGTTCCGGGCGGTCGTGCGGGCCTACACCCAGACCGATCCGGTCGCCGCGATGGAGCGGCAGGGACGCGCGCTGGCCGCCGGCGTCAACGCGGCCGCCGCTGAGGCCGGCATCGCCGACCAGCTCTCGGTGATCGGTCGACCGTCCTGTCAGGTCTTCCGCACCGCGGACGCCGACGGAGTGCCGTCTCAGGCGATGCGCACGCTGTTCCTCCAGGAGATCCTGCAGCGCGGGGTGCTCGGCCAGTCCTACGTCATCTCCGCAGCGCACACCGACGCCGACGTCGAGCAGACCGTCGAGGCGGCGGGCGGAGCCATGTCCGCCTACCGGAAGGCGCTGGAGTCCGGGCGACCCGAGGCCCTCTTCGAGGGTCGTCCGGTCGCTCCCGCGCACCGAGCCGTTGCCGAGCCACGCAGATTGACGACGCACCGGCGGAGAGGTCAGCCGTGACCGACGATGTCATCCGGTTGGCCGCGCCTGGATACCGCGTGGCGAGCAAGGTGCTGTTGCAGACCTCCAGGCGGCGACCGGCGGCGTGCGGGCGTTCGACGCGAAGGCGGCTCGTCGACGGGCTGGCCCTGACGCCGTCAGGCTCGGCCGGTGGCGTGCGCAAGATCCGCCGGCCGTCGACGTTCCAGCGCCAGACGACATCTGATCCGGCCGACTCCGAGGAGCGCTCGTGAACGTCACACTGTTCGGGCTGGGCTACGTCGGTTCGGTCACCGCCACGTGCCTCGCGGCGCGCGGGCATCGAGTCGTAGGTGTCGACACCGATCCCGGCAAGGTCGCCACGCTGAACAGCGGGCGAGCCACCGTGATAGAGCCCGGCCTCGACGAACTGGTGGCCGTTAACGTCGCCGCCGGTGCGTTGCGGGCAACGGAATCGGTGGCGGAGGGGCTGGCCGGCTCCGACGTCTCGCTCGTGTGCGTCGGCACGCCGTCGGCGCGCGACGGCAGCACCGACCTGACGTTCGTTCGCAGAGTGGTCGAGCAGATCGGCGAGGCGTTGGCCGGGCAGACCCGCCCGCACACGGTAGTGATCCGGTCGACCGTGCCGCCCGGCACCGTCGACGACATCGTGGCGCCGCTGCTTGCGGAGACGTCGGGGCGCACCGACCTCCAGGTCGCGATGTGCCCGGAGTTCCTTCGCGAGGGGTCCAGCGTGAAGGACTTCTTCGAACCGCCGTTCCTGGTCATCGGCGGCACACCGGGTGCCGCAGTGGCGTTGGTGGAGCTGTTCGGGTTCCTCGACTGCGAGGTCCGCATCGTCGGCACCCGGTCGGCGGAGAGCGTCAAGTACGCCTCCAACGCGTTCCACGCGCTGAAGGTCGCGTTCACCAACGAGGTGTCGCGGCTGTGCCGGGTACTCGCGGTCGACTCCCGTGAGGTGATGGACGTGTTCGTCCAGGACCGCCAGCTGAACGTGTCGCCCGCCTACCTGCGGCCGGGGTTCGCCTTCGGCGGCTCGTGCCTGCCGAAGGACGTGCGCAGCCTGCTGCACCTGGCGCGGATGCACTCGGTCGACCTGCCCGTGCTCGCCGGGACGCTGACCTCGAACGAGATAGTCGTGCGCGATGTGGCTGACCGCGTGCTGCGGGCGATCGACACCGCGGGCAACCGCAAGGTGGCACTGCTGGGCCTGTCGTTCAAGCACCTCACCGACGACCTGCGCGAGAGCCCGAACGTGGCACTCGCCGAGATCCTCATCGGCAAGGGCGTGGAGATCAGCGTGCACGATCCGGTCGTCTGCATGTCGCGGCTGTCCGGGGCGAACCTGCGCTACGTGCAGGCCAAGCTGCCGCACCTGCAGCGGGTGCTACACGACGACGCGACTGAGGCGTTGCAGGGGGCCCACGTCGCGGTGGTGTCGTCGGCGGCGCCGGAGGTGCTCGCGGCCGTCGTGGCCGCCGATCCGCCGGTCGTGATCGATCTGAACGGCTCGCTGCCTCCGATCGAGGCGCTCGCCGGCTACGAGGGAGTCGGCTGGTGAGGCGGCGACACGTCTGCATCGTCGTCCAGAACTTGCCGGTTCCGTTCGACCGGCGGGTATGGCTGGAATGCAAGGCGCTCGTCGCGGCGGGCTACGAGGTGTCGGTCGTGTGCCCGAAGGGTAAGGGCGACCCGGCCCACCATGTGATCGACGGCGTGCACCTCTTCAAGTACGCGGCGTTCCCGCCGGTGACCCGGCAGGTGATGTTCCTTGCGGAGTACGCCTACTCGATCCTCGCCACGCTGGTAAACCTCGTGCGGGCCTATCGGCGCAAGCCGTTCGGCGTGGTGCAGGTGTGCAACCCGCCCGACGTGCTGTTCACTGCGGTGCTCCCGTTCCGGTTGCTGGGCGTGCGCATGGTGTTCGACCAGCACGACCTGTGCCCCGAGCTGTACGAGTCGCGCTTCGACCAGCCGGCGAAGTTGCCGCACCGGGCCCTGCTGTGGGCCGAGCGGATCACCTACGCGCTCTCGGCGCAGGTGATCTCCACGAACGAGTCGTACCGGGCGGTCGCGCAGCGCCGGGGTCGCAAGCGGCCCGCCGACGTGACGGTGGTGCGCACCGGGCCCGATCCCGAGCGGATGCGCCGCGGCGAGCCCGACGAGGCACTGCTGCGGGGCTTCAAGCACCTGCTGGTCTACATCGGTGTGATGGGCCCGCAGGACGGGGTCGACCTCGCGATCCGCGCGATGGACCACATCGTGCACACGCGTGGCCGGACCGACGTGGGGCTGACCCTCATCGGCGACGGCGACGCAGGCCCTGAGCTGCGCAGGCTCGCCACCGAGCTGGGGCTCGACCGCTACGTGCATTTCACCGGGCGCGCACCGGACGAGCTGGTGCACGGGCTGCTCTCGACAGCCGACGTCGGGCTCTCACCGGACCCGAAGAATCCGCTCAATGACGTCTCCACGATGAACAAGACGATGGAGTACATGGCCTTCGAGCTGCCGGTGGTCGCGTTCGACCTGGTGGAGACGAGGGTGTCGGCACAGGACGCCGCCGTGTACGCCACCCCGAACGACGTCGCCGAGTACGCCGACAACGCGCTGGCCCTGCTTGCCGACGATGTGGGGCGCAAGGAGATGGGCGCGCGGGGCCGGCGGCGCGTGGAGGACGTGCTCGCATGGCACAAGCAGATCCCCGCGTACGTGGGGGTCTACGACCGGCTGACCGGCCGTTAAGAGGAGAGTCCACCATGTGCGGCATCGCAGGCACCTATCGATGGCCGGGCGGCGGGGTGATCACCGACCGGATGACCGGCGTGCTCACCCATCGCGGCCCCGACGCGGAGGGCCGCTACGCCCATACGTTTGGCGGCGCCGAGGTGCAGCTGGGGCATCGCCGGCTGTCAATCGTCGATCTGACGGAGACCGGGGCGCAGCCGATGGCAGCCGACGGCCTCGTGATCACCTACAACGGCGAGCTGTACAACGCGCCTGTACTGCGGGCGGAGCTGGCCGCGCTGGGCGTCCGTTTCCGCGGCACGTCCGACACCGAGGTGCTGCTGGAGGCGTGGCGGCGCTGGGGCACCGACTGCCTGCCGAGGCTGCGCGGCATGTTCGCGTTCGGCGTGTACGACGAGCGCACCGGTGAGCTGGTGCTGGTCCGCGACCAGATGGGGATCAAGCCGCTGTTCCTCGTGCGGCGCGCCGGTGGCGTGGCGTTCGCGTCGGAGCTGAAGGCGCTGGCCACGGCGCTGCCGGGGGGCCTGCGGATCGACGAGACGGCGCTAGTGGCGTCGTTGCTCTACTACTGGGTGCCCGACACCCGCTGCGCCTACCGCGATGCGGAGAAGTTGCAGCCGGGCACCTGGATGCGATTCCGCGCCGACGGCAGGGTCGACTCGGGTACGTACTGGTCGCTGCGCGAGGTCGCCGAGCGCGCCGCGCAGACAGCCGCCCTGTCGACGGCCGACCTCGACGCGATCGTCGCCGAGTCGACGGCCGCACACATGATGGCCGACGTGCCGGTGGCGACGTTCCTGTCGGGCGGGCTGGACTCCAGCTACCTCACCGCACTCGCGGCGCGCCAGCATCCGGGCATCTCCGCGTACACCATCGGGTTCCGCGCCGAGGACGCGAAGTTCGAGGCGATGCCCGACGACCTGAAGTACGCACGCCAGGTCGCGGCGCGGTTCGGCGTGGACCTGCACGAGATCGAGATCGCACCGGATGTGCTCGACCTGCTGCCGCGCATGACCTACCACCTGGACGAGCCGATCGGCGACCCCGCTGCGATCAACTCGTACCTGATCTGCGCGGCCGCTCGCGATGCCGGCGTGAAGGTGATGCTCTCGGGGATGGGGGCTGACGAGCTGTTCGCGGGCTACCGGAAGCACCTGGCCAACACGATCGGCGTGCGCTATCAGCGGGTTCCGAAGCCGGTGCGGGACGCGGTGTCGTCGGTGGTCGACCGGCTGCCGGTCGCCTCGGCGACGCGCGGCTACCGCTCGGTGCGGTTCGCGAAGCGGTTCTTGTCCTTCGCTGACCTGCCGGAGGAGGCGGCGTTCCGGCGCAGCTACACCATGTACGACCGGGCTGAGCTGCGCGACCTCGTGCACCCCGACCTCGCCGGCGCCGTCGACGAGGTGCTCGACGAGCACGCCGCGATCTATGCCGACAACCGGCTCGACGACCACGTCAACCGGATGTGCCTGGCCGATGCCCGCATGTTCCTGCGGGGGCTCAACCTCACCTACACCGACCGCGCCACCATGGCGGCCTCGGTGGAGGTGCGGGTGCCGTTCGTCGACGTCGAGGTCGTCGAAGCCGCGTTCCGGCTGCCCGGCA
This sequence comes from uncultured Actinomycetota bacterium, assembly GCA_963727745.1. Taxonomy (GTDB): domain Bacteria; phylum Actinomycetota; class Actinomycetes; order Mycobacteriales; family Pseudonocardiaceae; genus Pseudonocardia. The sequence goes on along the minus strand of CAVSHL010000003.1, from coordinate 609,957 downwards.
ACCGCAAGATCGTGAAGGGGAAGGGCAAGGTCGCTCTGAAGCAGGCCGCGCTCTCGATCCTGCCGCCCGAAGTGGTGCACCGGCCGAAGGGCCTGTTCAGCGCGCCGCTGCGGGCCTGGATGAGCCGCGACCTCGCCCCGCTGGTGCGGGAGATCGCCGAGGAGGGCGTCCTGGTCTCGTCGGGCCTGCTTGACCGCGATGCCGTCTGGCGGCTCGTGGCGGAGGACGCGGCCGGTCAGGAGGACCGGTCGAAGCACTTGTGGCACATCGTCACGCTCGAGCAGTGGTACCGCGGCGCCGCGGCGACCGGTGCCAGCGACGTCCGAGTGGGCAGCGGAGCAGGGATCTCATGAAGCAGGTCGTCCAGAACTACAAGAGCGGCGAGCTCACGTTGCTCGAGGTCGCCGAGCCCGCGTGCAAACCCGGCGGGGTGCTCGTCCGCACGCAGTACTCGCTGATCTCCACCGGTACGGAGATGATGAAGGTCGGCGAGGCAAGCATGTCGCTGCTGGCCAAGGCCCGGGCACGGCCCGACCAAGTGGCGAAGGTGGTGCAGAGTGCGTCGACGATCGGCGTGGCGGCCACCTATCGGAAGGTCACGAGCAAGCTCGACTCCTATACCCCGCTCGGCTACTCCCTGTGTGGCGTGGTGGAGGAGGTCGGCACGGGCGTCCGCGACGTCAAGGTGGGCGACCTCGTCGCCTGCGCGGGCAACGAGCACGCGCTGCACAGCGAGCTGAACTGGGTGCCCGCCAATCTGTACGTGCCCGTCCCGGCCGGGTTGTCGGCGCAGCACGCCGCGTTCGGCACGGTCGGCTCGATCGCCATGCAGGGTGTCCGCCGGGGCGAGCCGCAGCTGGGCGACGTTGCGTTGGTGATCGGGCTGGGATTGATCGGCCAGCTGGTGGTGCAACTTCTGGTGGCGGCGGGCGCCAGGGTCGTGGGCGTCGACCCCGACCCCGGGCGGTGTGCGCTGGCCGAGACGCTGGGCGCGCTCGTGTGCGCCGATCCGGGGTCGGGCGTCGTCGACGCCGCGGTCGCGGAGATCACCGGCGGATTCGGCGTCGATCAGGTGTATCTCGCCGCGGGGGGCCCGAGCAACGACCCCGTCGTGCTGGCGGCGAAGCTCGCCCGAGACCGCGGCCGGGTCGTCGACATCGGCAAGTGCCGTCTCGACCTGCCGTGGAACGCCTACTACGAGAAGGAGCTCGACGTCCGGTTCTCCCGGTCGTACGGGCCCGGCCGCTACGATCCGTCCTACGAGCTGGAAGGCCGCGACTACCCGATCGGGTACGTCCGCTGGACCGAGCGGCGCAACATCGAGTGCTTCCTCGACCTCGCCGCTCGTCGTCAGATCGACGTCGAGCCGCTGATCACGCACGTTGCGGAGTTCGACGCCGCGGTACAGACCTACGAGCGACTCGGGTCGGGCGACCTCAAGGCCGTGGCCGTGCTCTTCGCTTACCCCACCCCCGAGACCACTCCTGCGGAGGCAGCGGTGCCCGTCACCCGCGTAGTGCGGGCGCCGCTGCCCACCAGCCCGATTCCCGTGGGGAGGCCGCTGCGGATCGGTTTCGTCGGCGCCGGCAACTACGCGACGTCGATGCTGCTGCCGCACCTGGTGGAGCGCCCGGACGTGCAGCTGCAGCGCGTTGCCACCACGTCGGCGCTGTCGGGTGCCAACGCCAAGCGCAAGTTCGGGTTCGCGGAGGCCGGTACCGATGTCGACGCGGTGCTCGGCGACCCCGACATCGACGCGGTGTTCGTTGTGACCCGGCACAGCTCGCACGCTGCGCTGACCCGCCGGGCCCTGCTGGCGGGCAAGGCCGTGTTCGTCGAGAAGCCGCTCGCGATCTCGGAGGCAGACCTGGACTCGGTCCTCGACGCGATCGACGAGTCGGGCAACGACCGGCTGCAGGTCGGGTTCAACCGCCGCTTCGCGCCGCTGCTGGTGGAGGCCAAGATCAAGCTGGGCCGCCGCATTGGGCCCGCGACCGTGCGCTACCTCGTGAACGCGGGCACGTTGGACCAGCAGAGCTGGTACCTGCGCGCGGACAACGAGGGCTCCCGGTTCGTCGGTGAGGGCGGGCACTTCGTCGACACCGTGAGCTGGCTGCTCAACGCCGACCCCAGCTCGCTCGTGGCCGTCGCGACGCTCGGGCAGACCGACCTGCAGGCGGTGCTGACGTATCCCGACGGCTCCACCGCCGTGATCACCTACGCCACCACCGGCTCGTCGAAGTTCAGCAAAGAGACCCTCGACCTGCTCGCCGACGGTCAGGTGCTGCGGTTCGACGACTTCGCCCACGCTGCTGTGTACGGGCGGAACAGGTGGACCTCGCCCCGCATCCCCCGCGGGCGCGACAAGGGCCAGCAGGCACAGGTCGAGGCGTTCCTGCGGGCTGTGCGCACGGGCGAGCCGATGCCGGTCGGGGTCGGCTCGCTGGCCGCGACCACGCGGGCCACGCTGGCCGTCGCCACGAGCCTCACCTCCGGGTGCGCGGTGCGGCTCGCATGATGGGTCCCGGTTGGTACCTGCGCCGACTCTCCCGGATGGGGCCGGTCGAGGTCGCGGGCCGGGTCGGAACCCTCGCGCGGACGACGATGTGGCGCCGCCGCCTCGGCGCGCCGCTCGCGGAGGCGTCGTGGCTCCCGGGCCGGACGTTCGTCGCGGTGCTGCCGCCGCGAGCGCTGGACGACGTGTCGCCGGCTGCGGTCGCCGAACTGGTCAAGACGGCCGACCGGCTGCTCGAGGGCCACGCCGAGTTCTTCGGCGTCGCCCGCACTGACATGGTGGCGCCGGACTGGACCCTGGACCCGAAGACGGGTCGCCGCGCGCCCGCCGACGCGTACGCGTTCGACGTGCCCTACCGCGACGAGAACGCCATCGGCGACATCAAGCAGATCTGGGAGCCGTCGCGGCACCACCACCTCACCGTCCTCGCGGCGGCGTACGCGGTGACCGGCGAGGAGCGGTACGCGCAGCGCGTCGCCGAGCACCTCACGTCGTGGTGGGCCGAGAACCCGCCTCTGCGGGGGGTGCACTGGATCAGCGGGATCGAGCTGGGCATCCGGCTGCTGTCGTGGGTGTGGGTGCGCAGGCTGCTCGACGGCTGGTCGGGTACACCCGATCTGTTCGAGCGCAATCCCGTTGCGGTGTACCAGATCCACGAGCACCAGCGCTGGCTCGCTGCGTTCCCGAGCCGGGGTTCCTCGGCCAACAACCATCTGGTGGCGGAGCTCGCTGGGCGGGTCGCGGCGGCCGCGGCCTTCCCGTGGTTCGCCGAGTCGCCGCGGTGGCTGCGATCCTCGGTGCGCGCGCTGGATGCCGCGCTGCGGCACAACACGTTCCCGTCGGGGCTCAACAGGGAGCTCGCCACCGAGTATCACGGGCTCGTCATGGAGCTGGGCCTCGCCGCAGCGGCCGAGGCGGGCGCGGCCACCCCCGCCGGGACGTGGGAGACGCTGGCCAGGACTGCTGACGCGCTCGCCACGGTCGTCGACGCCACGCTGCGCCCGCCCCGGCAGGGTGACGCCGACGACGGCCGCGGCCTCGTCGTCGATGGGGACGGCACCGACCGCTGGGCCTCCCTGCTCGCCACCGGCGACGCACTGTTCGGCAGGCGGGTCTGGTGGCCCGCGGTCGAGGGCGGCGACGTCCGCACCACCGTGCTGGCCGCGCTGGCCGGCCGCCGTGATGTGTCCGTCCGACGGCCTGCGACGCGCCCATTAGGCCTGCCCGACGCCGGCCTGACGATCCTGCGGAGCCCGGCCGGGGAGCCGGGGGAGATCTGGTGCCGGTGCGACGGCGGCCCGCACGGGTTCGGGTCGATCGCCGCGCACGGGCACGCTGACGCGCTCTCCGTGGAGGTCCGCCACAACGGGGTCGACATCCTCGCCGACCCCGGCACGTACTGCTACCACGGCGAACCCGAGTGGCGGGGCTACTTCCGCTCGACGCTGGGGCACAACACCCTCGAACTCGACGGCACCGACCAGTCGACGTCGGGCGGGCCGTTCCTGTGGGTGCGGCACGCCCGCAGCCGGGTCGTGCACGCACGCTCCGGCGCGGGGGGTGTGTCGCGGTGGATCGGCCAGCACACGGGCTACAGGAGTTGGCGGCATCCCGTTGTGCATCAACGGACGGTCGAGCTCGATGCGCCGCACCGGACCCTGCGGGTGGTCGACGAGCTTCTCACCGACCGCCGTCACGTCGCTCGGCTCGCGTTCCACTTGGGCCCCTCCGTGACGGCCGAACTCGACGGGAACCGCGCCCGGCTCGGATGGACCGATCCGACGGGGGTACCGCAGACCGCCAACCTGACCTTGCCGGCCGCCTTGTCCTGGAAGGCCTACCGAGGGCAGCTCGATCCGCCGCTGGGCTGGTACTCACCGACCTTCGGCAGGCGTGAGCCCAGTGTGACGCTCATCGGTCAAGGTCTGCTGGATCCGCACGACGCCCCCCTGTCCTCGGAGTGGCAAGTCGATGACTGAACGACAGAAGGGGACCTCGTGACGGTGGACGTCCCGCTGGAACGCACGCGCAGTGCGACCCTGCGTGTGCTGGTGGTGCACAACCGCTACCGCTCCGAGCAGCCCAGCGGGGAGGATCGGGTGGTCGACCAAGAGTCGGCCGAGCTGACCGCGGCAGGTCATGAGGTGTCGCAGTTCCTTCGGCACAGCGATGATATCGCCCGGATGTCGCTGCGCGCCAAGGCGGCTGTGCCGTTCAAGGTGCCGTGGAACCCGAGCGTGCGGGCCGAACTCGCGGAGCACCTGCGTGCTGACCGTCCGGACGTCGTGCACGTCCACTGCACCTTTCCGCTGCTGAGTCCGTCGGTCCTCGCTGCCTGCGCAGACGCGCGCGTTCCCGTGGTGTCGACTCTGCACAACTACATGCAGGTATGTGCCCCCGGTTCGCTATTCCGCAACGGCCAGATCTGCACAGATTGCGTTGGCAGATCCCCGTTGAACGGTGTGCGGCACGGCTGCTATCGCGGGTCGTCGCTCGCCACGCTCCCGGTCGCGATCGGGTTGTCGGCCAACCGCCGGAGATGGTGGACCCAGGTGAGCCGATTCCTGTGCGTCTCGAGCTCTCAGCGGGACACGCTCGTGCAGGCTGGGATGCCCGGCGAGCGAATGGCGGTTCAACACAACATCGTGCCTGATCCAGGGGTACGCCGGTCGGGGGCAGGCCGACACGTCCTCTACCTCGGGCGGCTCTCCGCTGAGAAAGGCGTGCTTGTGCTGATGGCCGCGTGGGAGCGGCTCAGTGCTCGCGGCGGGGTGCGGCTCCCTTTAGTGATCGCAGGCTCCGGTCCGCTTCAGGATCGCGTCGGCGCCTGGGCTGCCGCCCGGGAGGATGTGCGGTTCCTCGGCTTGCAAACCCGCGATGAGTCCGTTGCGCTGATGGCCGAGGCTTCGGTTGTGGTGGTCCCATCGGTGTGGCTGGAGCCGTTCGGACTAGTCGTGGTCGAGGCCATGGCGGTCGGGGTTCCGGTGCTGGCGGCAGCTCACGGGCCGTTTGCAGAGCTGGTCGACAACGGCACGACGGGTCTGATGCACCGACCCGGCGACGCCGTGGCGCTGGCTGACCGGATCGCTGAACTGACCCGTGATCCCGTCCGCAACGTGACGATGGGCGAGGCCGCCAGGGAGCACTACGACCGCAACTTCCAGCCGTCGGTCGCCGTCGCCCGCCTGGCGGCGAACTACCGGACGGCGATCAGCCTGCGCGGGTATCCGTCACCGTGAGCTGAACCGCGGTCGCACGGGTTTCGGCCACGCTGCGGGCGCAGAGCGGGGCCGGACTCACCCTCGCCGAACAGATGGGTGGTCGCGGCTGCGGGCACTGTCGTCACGTGGGCCGGCGTTGGTTCCGTGCTGAGTTCACCATCACCACCACGACGACCTTTTGGCAGCTCCGGGTGAGCGGGCTGGCTGGGGCGTGCGTCCCAGCGGTGTTCACCGGCGGTGTGCAGCACTGGTGTGCTCATCGCCTACACGGTCGTTCGGCCTGCAATTCCGTCTCAGCACGCGGACGGCGACGTAGTGGGCGACGCCACGCCTCCTCCGACGCCGTGCAGGAGCCATGACGTCGCGGGAGAAGGCCGCGAACTGCTCCTCGAGACGCGCGGCGTTCGCGGCTGCTTGTTGTCGGATGCTCGCGACCAGTTCGTCTCTTTGATCACGAAGCCGGACGAATTGCTCGATCAGTTCGTCCACGTCGAAGGAGCGCACCGACTGGCAGTAGTCACCGAGGCCCATCGAGGCCATCAGAACGTCGTTCTTCTGCGCGTATCCCAGTGAGATGGTCGGCTTGGCGAGCTTGACCGCGGCGACGATGTTGTGGAAGCGCGTGGCGACGACGACGTCGAGTTGGCTGATCTGCTGGAGCAGATCGGCCAACGTGGTCGCAGGCTCGGTGTTGATTGCCTGTCCATCGGCGTCGGGCCGCTGTCGCCGCACCTCATTCTCGACGGTGAGCGCGACCTGCTCGTCGGATCGGTCTCCGCCGAACACGCGGACCTTGAGCCCCTGGTCCACCAACCAGAGGGCGAACTGCACGATCTTGGCGACATAGCGAGCGTGGACCTCGTCTGCGACGGCGCGATCGTCGTTGTCTCCGCTGTATTCCATCACTCCGAGCCCGACGATCGGCTCTTCGGCGGTCGCTTCGGGCGGCAACGCAACGGACATCGCGAAGACCAGGTCGGGGTAGACGGGATCCTGCGCGGTGTCGACACCCATGGCACTGATCGCGTCGCGTGAGAGTTCGTCGCGGAAGGACCGGTAGTAGGCGTGGGAAGCGGCCTGTCTGACGAGCCATCGCGTCGCTCTCGACGTCGTCGGGCTGGCCCCGACGTTCACGAGGGCGACGCGCGCTCCTGACAGCCGCCCCGCGGCGCATGCGAGCATGAGCGAGTACGGGAAGCCCCACGGACGCAGTGGGAGTGTCGACTCCATCACGCCCATTCCCGGAACGATCACGACGTCGTGCTGGCGTACCCAGCTCCACAGTCGGTAGACGTCGGCGAGCTTGCCCAGTGCCTTCGCCGAGAGCGCGGCAGCGCTGCTCGCGGTCTCGTCCTCGTGGGAGTTCCAGTGCAGCCGCGTAGCCGGGTATCCATATCGCCGAGTGATTTCCAGCGGTCCAGAGCAAAGGAAATCGATCACGGCTTGTGGATGACGGGATTCCACGAACGACAGCATCACGGCCAGCGAGCCGTCGTTGCCGAGGTTGCCCTGTCCGAGCAGGCCGAAGAACCCCACGCGGATGCGACCGACATGTTCGGCGCTCATCGGGTGCGGCGTTCTTGGCCCGCGACGATGTCGGCGATGGCGCCGATATGCCCGACCTTCTCCGTGGACTTGTGGAGGACGAGCTTGTCGGGGGGCATCACCGACGGCCACGGTGAACCGCGCCGCTTCATCGCCCCGATTCGACGGTATGTCCGATTTCTGATCCAAGCGGCCAGATGGCGGTAGCAGGCGATGCGGTCGGAGGCCGACAGAGGAGCACGTTGGATCGCTGTCACGTACGCCCAGAGGTACTCGGCGACGAGCCGCGACGTGGGATGCCGCCATGGGCTTGCGCGTCTGGGATCCCATGTTACGGACTTCTGGCGGATCGAGCGGGCCGTTGTCTCGATGCTGCCCTCATGGTGGCGCCGGAAGTAGAGCCAGTCCGGAAGCTGATGGAACCGGCCGTGCAGGGCGAGCTCCGCGATGAGCGTGCGGTCGGACCGGTGATAGCTGTCGTACGGAGGAATACGGCGGAGGACCTGGGATCTGATCACGCCGTAATCATCGTCGCCACCGTCGTCGAACAGCAGGCTGCGAAAGCGCTCGGGCGCATACGGAGAATACGTCGAAAGGGGGTACTCAATGGAACTGGTGATCGAGTTGTCGGCGTCGATGAATGCGGTCTGGCAATGTGCGAGGACGACGTCGGGGCGCTCGTCGAGCACCGCGACACAGCGCTCGACGAGATCGCGGGCGTACAGGTCGTCGTCTGACGCCCATTTGAACAGTTCGCTGCGTGACTGGGCGAACACAACGTTGTGGTTGGGCACGGCGCCGATGTTTCGGGGCTGGCGAATGTAGCGTATCCGCGGGTCGCGTGCCGCGAACGCGCGGCAGATCTCCTCCGTGGCGTCGGTCGAGGCATTGTCCGAGATGATCAGCTCAAATTCTTCATATGTTTGCCCGACCAGTGAATGGAGTGCATCTGAGATGTATTCGGCGCCATTGAATACGGGTAGTCCGATGGCAAGTCGGGGTGCGTGATCAGTCATCTTTCTCCTACCCGGCCGAACGAGTGGATGCCGCGTCCTCGACGCTCTGTGCACTCACAGTTGATCATCGCCTCACCCGCGCCTGTCGCTTCGTGCCGTAGTGCACCTCACTCGGGGCCTGGCTGGGCTGCGGTGGTTAGGTCGTCGCGCACGTAGCCGCGCGTTACGTGTGAGCGAGTGCCATTCAGCCCCGGTGACCCGAACCCGCCACGGCGTCCACTCGGCTACGCCGGCGCCGACGAACGTGAGCGTCACAACGGCGCCTGCTCCTGACTGCCGTGAGCCGTCGGTACGATCGATCCGTCGGGCGGCGCCTTCGAGCGTGAGTTGGTACCCGGGTGTCCAAGTGTGCCTGCCCGAGAGGGCGGCGGGTCGCGCGCTGGGCGAAGGGTGCAGGCACCGGGCCGGGGCGGGAGCGGCGGCTATCCGATTCAGAGGCTGCGTCACTGCCGCGTTCGAGCGTTCGGGCACTTCGTTCGGCAACGACGCATCTGGGACAACCGCTGGGCCCGTCAGCTCGACTCGAGGCGCGGAGCGGTCGAGGTCAAGTCCCTGTGACAGCGGACAGGCCAATCTCCCTGTAGGCGGACACTTCCTCTCCCTGTTGGCGGACAGCTGATCTCCCTGGGCTGTTCGCGGGCGGGCGGCGTGTCGGTCCGTGTCGAGGGGCCCCTCCACGGGTGCGCTCGGGGTGCTGTTGGACCCGAGGCCCGTGGAGGGACCCGTGAAGAAGGATGACAGGGAGATCGTGAACATTCTTGAGGCGTTCGATCTGACCGGGAGCGCGCATTCCGCGGCCCGGCTGGCGGGGTGTGATCCGAAGACGGTGCGGCACTGGGTCGCGGCGCGTGACCGGGGTCTGCCGGTCGGTGTGTCGGCGCGGCGGGAGAAGTTGATCGATCCGTTCCTGGCCAAGGTCGAGGAGTGGGTGGATCGCTCGAGGGGCCAGGTCCGCGCGGATGTGGTGCATGAGCGACTGGTCGGGGTTGGGTTCGTCGGGGATGAGCGGACCACCCGGCGGGCGGTCGCGGAGGCGAAGGCGCGGTGGCGGTCGGGGCGGGCGCGCACGTATCGGCCGTGGATCACCGAGCCGGGGATGTGGTGCCAGTTCGACTGGGGTGTGGGCCCGATGGTGCCGTGGGCGGGCGGGGCGCCGCGGGCGACGTTGTTGTTTTGCCTGTGGCTGGCCTGGTCGCGGTTCCGGGTGGTGATCCCGACCTGGGACCGCACCCTGCCCACCCTGTTGGCGTGTGTGGACACGTCGTTGCGGCGTCTGGGTGGGGCGCCGACGTATGCGTTGACCGACAACGAGAAGACGGTGACCGTGGAGCACGTCGCCCGGGTCGCGGTGCGGCACCCGGAGGTGGTGGCCGCGGGTCGGCATTACGGCATCCAGGTTGCGACGTGCGTGCCGTTCGACCCGGAGTCCAAGGGTGGCGCCGAGGCCAGCGTGCGGATCGCGAAGGCTGACCTGGTCCCGACCGAGGCCAACCTGGGCGAGGCGTATCCGAGCATGACGGCGCTGGTCGCGGCGTGTGACACGTTCTGCGCCACGGTCAACACCCGGCGGCATCGGGAGACCGCCGCAGTCCCGGCAGAGCGTCTGGTGCTGGAACGGGCGCGGCTGCACGTGTTGCCCTCGGCCCCGTATGCCGCAGCGCTCGGGGAGACCCGGCTGGTGAACACCGACCAGACGGTGCGGTTCGGGTCGGTGCGCTACTCCACCCCACCCGGGCTGGTCGGCGCCGAGGTATGGGTCCGCGCCGCCGCCGATGAACTGGTCGTGGTCGCCGACCTCAACAGCCTCGCGCTGCGCCCTTCGTGGGCGCCGAGGCCACCGGTCGGGCTGGTCGAGGTCGCCCGCCACGCCTTGTCGACCCCGGGCCGACCGCGGATCGATCTCGGGCACTACCCCGGCCACCCCCAGGACCCGTCCGGGGCGCCTCGCCCGCCCAGGCCGCAGCCGAGCAGCCCGGCCGAGACCGCGTTCCTCGCCCTGGGGCCCGGAGCGGAGGCGTGGCTGGTCGAGGCCGCCGCCATCGGGTCGGTGCGGGTGCGGGCGAAGATGGCCGCCGCGGTCGAGCTCGCCGCCCTGGCCGGACGCAGCGAGGTCGATGCCGCGCTCGGCGTTGCCGCCGCAGCCGGCCGGTTCGCCGAGGACGACCTGCTCGCGATCGTGCACCATCGCGCCGCCGGCGCCCCCACGGCGCAGCTGGTGGTCGCCGACGAGACACACTCCGCGCAACCGGGCACCTCCGCCTGGGAGGGGTTCGGCCGATGAACCCGACAAACCCCGAGCACCCCCAGCGCCCCGAGCACCCCGAGCACCCCGAGCACCCCGAGCGCCCCGAGCGCCCCGAGCACCCCGAGCACCCCGAGCACCCCGAGCACCCCGAGCACCCCGAGCGGCCGGAGCGGCCCCCGGCATCGTCTTTGCCGAGTTCGCCGTTCGTGCTCCTGGATACCTTCACCGCCGCCCAAGCGGCCGTGGCGCTGTCGGCGTTCGAGCGGTGGCTGCTGCGCGGTGACCCGACCGCGACCGCCGCCTGCGCGCACGCCTGCTCCGACGGCGAGGACGACGCGGTCGCGGTCGCCAGCTGGGCCGGCACCCTGGCTGACCGGCTGCGCCACCGGGTCGAGGAGGTCCGGTCATGGTCGTGACCGCGCAACCGGCTCCGCCAGCACTGCCTGAGGAACTCACCACGCTGCTGCGCCGGATGCGGCTGCCCTACCTGCGCAACGCCGCACCCGAGGTCCTCGCGACCGCCCGTGCCCAGCGCTGGGACCCCGCCGAAACCCTGCGGGTGCTGCTCGCCGAGGAAGTCGCCGGCCGCGACGACGCCACCCGTCGCCAACACCGCCGCGCCGCGGGCCTGCCCGCCGGGAAGACCTTCGCGTCCTGGCACGAAGCCGACAGTTCCATCCCGACCCCGACCCAGCACGCCCTCGCAACGCTGGAGTGGATCGGGCGGGCGGAGAATCTTGCGGTCACCGGGCCCTCGGGCACCGGCAAGACCCACCTGGTCGAGGCGCTCGCGCACGCCGCGATCGACACCGGGCGCCGGGTCGCCTGGTTCACCCTCGAATCCCTGACCGCCGCGGTCGGGCGAGCGGGCGCGGACGGCTCGGTCGCCCGCACCATCACCAAGATCACCCGCGCCGATCTGATCGTGGTCGACGACATCGGCATGCTCCCCGCCGGACAAGCCGCCGCCGAGGCCCTCTACCGGGTCATCGATGCCGCCTACGAACGCCGCTCGGTCGCCGTCACCTCGAACCTGCACCCCTCCGGGTTCGACACGATCATGCCCAAAACCCTGGCCACCGCGACCGTCGACCGACTGCTACACCACGCGCACATCGTGCTCACCGAAGGCACCAGCCGCCGCCTCGCCGAAGCCACCGCCGGGAAAGGTGTGATCCCCTTGACCTAGATCAACAGGAGATCAACTGACCGCGCACAGGGAGATAACCTGTCCGCCAGCAGGGAGATCAACTGTCCGCCCACAGGGACGTCACGGTGTCCATTGACATCCCTGGACGTCCCGCGTCCGGCTGGGGGGCGAAGAAGGACGATCTGGGAATGTCGGTTCCACATGGGACCGGTCTCCGGCCGAAGCTGATCATCGCTCCATCAGGGAGTTGTCGACGGCTCCTCAGGAATTGACCCGCAGCGACCCGACGCTGACGATCGCCGCACCGGCGATCCGTCACGCAGACCCTGTTCACGAGCTGTTGTGGAGGGCGGTGACAGCGGATCCGGGCCGTGCGAGCCAGATTCCCGGTATCCGCTTTCAGCGCGACCGGGTGGCCGGCTGCAACTCGTCACATTGAGTTGACCTCGGTTGCTGCGTAACGCCCGGCCAGGCATTGACGAGCCTCTTCCTGAAGACACCCGGTGATCCGGGGCACACAGCGCACTCGCGTCGTCGCGTCGATCGTCGGGGAGGCCAGTACATGTCACCGTCGACCGACCCGGTTGTCAGCTGCGGGTCCGATGCTCTGGGTGTCAGCGTGATCGTGGAAGTTCGACCACCCCGGCGTGTCCCTTGCGCGAGCTGGCCGAGTGCGACGTAACGGGAGTGATTCATGAAGACGACCGCGGCCGAGTCGATCCGTTTCGAACCGACCGTTCTCGGCGCAGCACGCCGCTACAGCGTGACGGTGCTCGCTACCGCGCTTCTGGTGGCGGCGCTGGGCGTCGGGTTCACCCTCGTGGCCCCGGACCAGTTCCGGGCCAGCGGGAACCTCACAGTGCCACAGCCGACCTCGTTGGCGGACGGGGGGAACGGTCAGTACCTCGACAGCCAGGTCCTCCTGCTGCAGAGCGACGACGTCGCTGCACGCGCGCTCACCATCGCCAACATGAAGCTGGGCCGGACCGAGCTCACGCTTGACAACCTCGTTGGTGACAACAGGGCTGTAAGGATCACTCCGCCCGCGACGGGCTCGTCGGGGAGCTACGGAGCAAACACGATCGGTGTGAGTTTCACTTGGTCTGATGCAGGCACCGCTCAGGTCGGCAGCAATGCCGTGCTGCAGGCGTTCGACGAGGCACGTTCGGCGGCCATCACAGCACAAGGCGATGCCACTATCGCGGGCATCGAGCGGGCGATCGACGATGCTCGAAGCGCTGACCAGCGTGGCGAGCTGGAGAGCCAGCGCACCCGCGCCCTGGTCGACCAGCAGGTCGATCTGGCGCAGCACCCCATGATCGACTGGGCCGGCCGGCCCCTGTACCCGATCAACAACAATTCGAAGCAGGCTGGCGCGATCGGTCTGCTGGTCGGGATCCTGCTCGGTGTGGCCATCGCGTACGTGCGTGCCCGCAGGCATACAGTGTTCGCGGATCGGTTCGATCCCGCCGCGCTCTACGGTGTGCCGTTGATCGGTGACGTACCGGCCTCCCAGATCCCGCCGCCGTTCCGTCGGGCTCTCGGCGCCCGGTTGCCTGTGAGCGAGGCGCCGCGTTCTGTCGCGGCGGAGTCCTTCCGGCTCGCCGCCGACTCCATCGACACGGCCGACACCACGGCGGGATCGCCGCAGTTGATCGTCTTCGTCTCTCCGCGAGGGGGGGCGGGCAAGAGCGCCATCGTGGCGAACCTAGCGCTCGCCGTCGCGGAGTCCGGAACCCGGCGGGTACTGGTTGTGGACGCCGATCCGATGGGCGGTCTCAGTGGCCTCCTTCTGCCTGGGGCGACCCCGGAGGGCTTCCGCCGCGTCCTCGCCGGTGAGGGGGCGTTGCAGGATTTCGCGCGGCCCAGCCCTCTGAACACCGCCGTGAAGGTCCTGGGAGCGGATTCAGGAAACTCGACACGAGTGACGGGTGCTGCGTACACCGAAGCCATCGGCAAACTGATTGCCCAGGCAGCGGACGACGGTCACGATGTCGTCCTCGTCGACAGCCCAGCGTTCCTGGAGATGGCCGACGCGCCAGCGCTTGCCGCTGCCGCCAACGCCGCGGTCGTCATCGTCGTCGGAGCTGACGACCTGATCAAGGACCACGTCTTGGTCGGCCAACGTCTTGAGATGGTCGAATCCCACGTACTCGGATTCGTCTACGGTCACCGGCCCGTTCGATCGAATCAGAGATCGGTCGGAAACGCGTACGTCGTCGACCGCGCGGCGCCGGATCAGGAGACCGACCGCATGCCGGCCGTTTCACCGGTCGCTCAGCTTTCGAACCCCGTCGTTGACTCTGCCACGTCATCGAGCCAATAGGCGCCGACCGTGATCTCTCCAAACGATGTGCGCCGCACCGGGGTGGCCGTCCCGGTCTGGCAGGAACGGGGGCCCGACGGCCGCCTTCTCGATATCTACGGCCGCGTCATCGGACCTCTCCTAGCTGGATACCTGCTGTTCGACAAGGCCTTCGCCTACATCCACCTGCCGGGGTCACCGGCCTACATCGGCGAAATGGTGCTTGCGCTGGGCGTTCTCGGCGTGATCACCGGGACCGGATACCTGCGGGTTCCGCTCGCGCACGAGCCGGTGCTGATGCTGCTGCTGGTCTTCGGCCTCTGGGGAGTTCTCCGAACAGTTCCCAATGTGGGAACCTACGGGTTGGATACCATCAGGGACGCCGCACTGTGGTATTACTGCATCTTCGCGTTCCTCGTCGTGGCGGCTTTGGCGCGGGCGCCGGACTTGATTGATCGGCTGCTCGCCCAACTCGGCCGGTTCACACCCGTACTATTGCTCTGGCTACCGGTCGGCATTCTATTGTCAACGTTGGCCCTCGACACGCCTACGATGCCGTTCACCACCATCTCGGTCCTCAACCACAAGGCAGGCAACGCGGCGCTGGCCGCGCTCCTGGTCCTCTGGTACATCATCCTCTTCCCGGAGCGGCACAGCGTACGTTTTCGCGCGTGCTGGAGTGTGATGGCGCTGCTGGCTACGATGCTCGCCGCCACCCAGAACAGGGGAGGGATGCTCGCGTTCCTCGTCGGGTCGGTCATCGGTCTCATCTTCTGTCGCAACCGCGTTCGGTTGGTCATGCAGGCGGCCTCGGCCACCGGAACCGTCCTGGTGCTGGCTGTCGCGCTGACCTTCGTGTTGCCGGTGATCGGCGAACAAGGACGTGCGTTCTCTGTGCCCCAGCTCATCGAGAACGTCACGAGCCTCGGCAGCGCAGAAAAGATTCCCGGAAGCAACCTCCACGGAACCGTCGACGGCCGGACAGAGCTGTGGACGAGAATCCTCGACAAGCAGATGGACGACGGCCTTCTGATTGTCGGATCCGGGTTCGGGCCGAATCTCGCGGCCGACGTGGGTGTGTTCGACGAGGGCAAGGACACGTTGCGCAGTCCACATAACTCACATCTGGACGTGCTGGCCCGGATGGGGCTGGTGGGACTTTCTCTCTGGATCGTGCTGTGGACGTGCTGGTACTGGGCTGTGATCGTCGGCATTCGGCGGCTGGCGTCGCTGAGCCGCTCCACGCGATACCGGGTCGCTGTGCTGTCCATAGTGACCGTCAGTGCGATCCACGTGTCATCGTTCTTCGACCCTCAGCTCGAGGGTCCACAGATCGCGATCCTCTTCTGGACCCTGTTCGGAGTCGGGATCGTGGCGGTCACCCCTCGAGCGTGGCTGTCCAGAGAGTGTGTGCGCTGACGTGAATGTGGTGCTGCACCGGAAGGCCCGTTTCGCGATGGTGTCGTCGATAGCCGTGCTGCTGACGGTGTCCGCAGCGAGCGGGTTCTCCTCCACCACCGCTGCACCTTCGGCCGGCGCGCCGGCGGACACCGGTCTGTACGGGCCGGTCGGGCCGGTCGACGGTCTGTGTGAAGGCGTCGACATCACCGTCGCCGACGACATACAGTCCGCCGTCGACGCGCACGCGGAGGGGACGACTTTCTGCCTGTCCGCAGGCGTCCACCGGCTGCGGTCGCCGGTGGTGCCGAAGCGGGGCAATTCCCTGATCGGTCGCTCGGGTGCGGTGCTGAGCGGCGCGACGGTCCTCGAGAACTGGGTCCGAGAAGATTCTCGCTGGTCGTCGAACGGTCAGCTGCCGTCCGAGCGCAGCACTCACGGTGAGTGTGATGACAGTGCACCGTTGTGCGGGCAATCCCAGGACGTCTTCCTCGACGGGCGAGTGTTGAAGCCGGTGGGCTCCGTGTCGGCGGTCGTGTCTGGCACGTTCCATGCCGATTTCTCCAGCAACACGATCACTATCGGCGACGATCCGCTGGGGCACGAGGTGGAGCAAGCGGTGGCGCCGAGCTTGATCATGGGGTCGGTCCCTGATGTCACCGTCGCCAACATCATTGCGGAGAAGGCGGCGAATGAGGCGCAGGTTGCAGCCATCGAAAGCAGAATGGGTGATTCTCGGAGTTCAGGTACGGGCTGGCGAGTGCTCAACAACACAGTCAGAGTCAATCACGGCGTTGGCGTCGGGGTGGCAGATGGCGGTCTTATCGAGGGGAACTTCATCCACGATCAAGGGCAGTTGGGGGTCGGGATCTGGGGCGCTGGAACGGTTGTCCGAAACAACGAGATATCGTCGAACGGGGTTGCGGGATACGCTGCGGAGTGGGAGGCAGGCGGAAGCAAGAGTTGGATGACTACGGATGTGAGCTTCGTTCACAATTATGTGCACAGCAACCGTGGTCCGGGGTTGTGGTCCGACGGTGGAAACATATTCACTACTTATTCGAACAACGAGATCTCCGACAACTGGAGTGCTGGAATTCAGTACGAGATCAGCTATGACGCGACTATCGTACGGAACGTGATTTCCGGCAATGGTCGACGCCATAAAGGATGGGTTTGGGATGCGGGTATCCAAGTGCAGTCATCGGGAGGCCATGAAAGGATCGAGGTTGCGTACAACACGTTGTCTGGGAATGCTAATGGGGTCAGCTTGATTGAAAGCGGGAACCGTGGCGACGAAGACCCGGCGCCACGCGGGCCGCATATCGTCCAGAATGTCTGGGTGCATCACAACGTCATCTCGATGACTCCCGAGCAAAGCACTGGAATATCGGCAGATAATGGCGACACGGCAATCTTCACATCGAATGGCAACCTCTTTGATATGAACGTTTATCGGTTGCAGTCTCCGACTGACCTGAATTTCGCCTGGGCCGGCGAAGACGTCGACTGGACTCGGTGGCACGGTGCCGGGATCGGGCAGGATGTGCACGGGAAGATCGAGACCTCGTCGCCGAGCTGATTCTGGCGCGAAATCATCGTCTTTCGTGGGTCATCTCCGCTCGGCGTGCCGGCCGATCAAGGACTGCGCGAGCCAAGCCGCCGGTCGGCTCCTGATCGTTGCGTGACCCTGCCGCCGTCGTGTCGCGACTCGCGGGATCGACTCGACGTGCCGATGAGGTCGTCAGTTACGTTCTGTGGTGACGTCCCTGCGGATGCGGGACAGGCCCTTCACTGTCGGCTGCCCCGTCGGCCGACGCGGGTGGGACGGGCAAGGCCACCGTGGCATCGTCGATGCTGATCCGTGCCATGAAGACCGTCGGCGAATCGCTGAACACTGCGGGGATCGGGAGGGTCTTCGGGTCCGCGTCGTGTGGCGTCGCAATCGTCGCGAGATGGTCACGCAGGCCCACGTGAAGGTGGATCCACCAGAGAACCGTGCCCAGTAGAGTCGCTGCCACCACACCCCAGCTTGATCCGATCGCGCCGCCGAGCCAGGCACCCACCACTCCGAACGTCGCGTAGGCAGCCGATGCAATCAACTGTGTCCGCAGGCTGAGCCGCGCAGCGCCCAACGCCCGCAAGCCGGACGACGCTCCAGCCGACAGCCCGGCATTCATTACCGACAGGCTCGCCGGGACGATGAGTGTCGCCGCTGACGGCCAGATGCCGCCCAGGAGGTACGCGCCAACGCTATCGGGGAGCACGAGCAGCAGTCCGAGTCCCCAGCACAACGCCGCGAGCCACTGCACACCGCCGAGCGCGAGACAGAGCGCCGGAAGCCTGCGTGGTGACTCCCGCAGTACCCGCGCAGCCTCGGGCACCGCGACCATGTTGAGGCCCATGAGCAGGGCGAGGAACGGTCCGACGAGCAGTTCACCGCCGCGGACGGTGCCCACTGCGGCGAGCCCGGCCACCGCGCCAAGGCCGTACATGCGGATCTGGGCGGCGCCGCTCTGGGAGATGTTCTCGACGAGGTATCGGAAGCCGAGGTCGCTGTGCTGCCGCAGCCAACTTGTGATCGCGTGCGGATATGGAACGATCCGGGCCTGCCAGCACCCGACCGCCGCCGCAACCGTGCCGGCTCCACCCCAGGCGATCACGAACGCGAATACGTTCTGGTGCATGACCGCGACGGTCAGCCCTGGGATGAGAGCAAGCGCCCACACCGAGTCGTTGACGAAGGCCTTTCGGCCATGACCCGCGGCGAAGAACGCGAATCTCCATGCGTCCTGCACCATCAACGCGGGCATGACGATCCCGAGTGCGATCAATGCCGAACCGACTGTTCCGCGCACCAGAAGTCCCACGGCACATGACACGAGTCCGGCAGCCAGACCCACCACCACGGCAGTTCCCGTCGAGCGGCGGACCGCATCCCGCCAGCGGTCATCGGGGTCACCGCTGAATCGGACCACCAGTGGATCGGTCGCGAGCCCGCGTGCGACGTTGAGAACCAGCGCATAGGTGACCCACGCGAGACTGAACCCGCCGAACTCGGAAGCACTGAGCGAGCGTGCAACGACGACGCCGACCGCAAAGTTCGTGAGGCTCGACATCGCCTGATCCCCGAGACCCCAGCTCACGCGCCCAGCAACCTTGCGAACACCCTGCGCGAGTGCCTCCGGCAGGAAGGAGCCGCGCGCGCGACGCTCGCCGGAACCGTCCTGGGGAGCCGCCGAGCGATCTGTCCGCTCAGCGGCCGACACGGCAACCTCCTCGAGTCACGGGGCCGGGCTCATCGCTGATCGCGCGTTGCCCGCTCGCCGACGGCGTCGATGCAGCGATCGAGGAGCAACGCCAGAAGCGGCACCATCGCAAGCGCGAGCAGGAACCCGCCGGCGGTGTCGGTCGCGTAGTGCGCGTCGAGTGTGAATTGGGCCCACCCCGCGATCGATCCGGCCAACAGCACGAGCGCGGCAGCAAGCCGCCGGGCGGCCGCGCTCCGGCCCGATCCGACTCGACTCGTCACCGCAAGGGCTAAGACGAGAGCGAATCCGGTAAGTCCGGCGGTGTGCCCGCTGGGGAAGCTGAGGAACTCGCCGTGGATCGTGCGATCGACAACGGGCTTGATCAGAGTGGACCCGGCGCCCAGGACGGCCGGCGTCAGCGCCGCCAGCGCCGCGGACCGAGCCCGCCGAAGAACGAGCAATACGACGACCGCGGTCAGGCTCAGCATTGCCGCGCCAGCCGGCTCGCTGAGCGCGTCCACCGCGAGCGCCAGCGACGGGTCCAACGGCAGGCTGCGGGCGCTGGTGTCGAGCCCCGTGGCCGATGTGCGACCCGCCAGGCTGCTGCCCAGCGCGACGAACGCGACCAGTGCGAGTGAAGAGACGACGGCGAGCGGCCGGATCAGGTCGATCGGAAGGGCGCGCGCGGCCCAAACACCCGGCCGCACCGCCGGTACATCGCTCACCGCTCGTGCTCGGCGGCTCCGAGGCCGGCGATCGCCGCCTGGAGCGGGTCCCGTTGCGACGGGCGCTCCCAGAGCATCCACGGGCTCTTTCCCGACCGGTAGGACGCCTCAAGCGCAGTGCGCTCCTTCACCGTGTCGGCCGGGTGCCAGAAGCCTGTGTGCCGGTAGGCGA
This sequence comes from uncultured Actinomycetota bacterium, assembly GCA_963727745.1. Taxonomy (GTDB): domain Bacteria; phylum Actinomycetota; class Actinomycetes; order Mycobacteriales; family Pseudonocardiaceae; genus Pseudonocardia. The sequence continues at coordinate 590,414 of CAVSHL010000003.1, read as the reverse complement.
GCATGCGGCCCTGTGCTGCCAGTGGCATGCACGCGTCGGCGATGAGATCGCCGTTTTCGGGCAGGTGGTCGAAGATCTTCGGCCGGAGCACGAAGTAGCCACCGTTCTCCCACAGCGGCATCTGCTGGAGCGTACGGATGGACGTTATGCGGTCGTCCTCGCCAACGTCGACGCAGTGAAAGGCCGACTGCGGCGGCACCGCTACCAGTGATCCGACGGCGTCGCTCCGCTTGAACGTGTCAATCATGTCGTTCAGCGGAACGTCAGTGAGGACATCGGCATAGTTCGCCAGGAACATCTCTTCGTCCGCAACGTGATGGCGGACCCGGCGTAGGCGCTCTCCGATGGGAGAGTCGAGTCCAGTGTGGGCAAAGGTGATGTTCCAGTCCCGGATGTCCGCGCTGACCAGCTCGACCTTGCCATCCCGGAGAACGAAGTCGTTCGACGCCGTCTCAGCGTAGTTGAGGAAGTAGTCCTTGATGTGGTGGGCACCGTAGCCTAGACAGAGGATGAAATCCTTGTGGCCGAAGTGCGCGTAGTAGCGCATGACGTGCCAGATAAGCGGCCGAGGACCGACCGTCGTCATCGGCTTGGGCACGTCCGACTGGCCATCGCGCATCCGCATGCCGTATCCACCGCAGAACAGCACGACCTTCATGTGGATCTCTCTTCCCGCGCTGGTGTTTGGCCCTCCTGACCTCGTATGGGGTCGTCGGGCCGTTACGGCGCGCGGTCCGGGGTCGATGCCCGATGGACGGCCGGTCTCGGCTAGATTTCAGCACGTGACGTTGTCCGTGCTCGAGACGATCTTGTTTGTCGCGGTGGTGCCCGTCGTGGCCTACGTGGCGATCGCGTTGCTGGTCGCCGTGCCGAAGCTCGCCCGGCGGCCCAAGCACCGTCCCGGTGACCCGTGGAGCTACGCACCGCTGTGGTGGACGGCGAACCCGGCGGGCGCGCAGCTGCCCGCCGCGGCGGAGCACCCCCGCACCGGCGACCGAGGAGGCGCTCGTGGCAACTGGTGACCACTCCCACGGCCACGACGTGGCCACGATCGATCCCGCGGAGCTTCCGTTCGGGTCGGTCGTCACCGGCTCGGGGCGCGTGTCCGTCGCCCAGACCTACCAGGAGCCGACCAGCTCCGATGTGCCGTTCAGCCCGTCGGAGCTGTCGCGGCTCGACGACGCGTTGACCATGGCCAGCCGCGAGACGGGGCTGCTGTTCAGCCTCTACCTCGGCGATCTCGGAGCCGATCCGGGCGCGTGCTGCGCAGAGCTGCACGACAAGCTGGAGAACCCCACCGACGCCGTGCTCGTCGCGGTGAGCCCCGACCAGCGTGTCGTCGAGGTTGTCACGGGGCCGGAGGCGCGGCTGCGGCTGCCCGACCGCGGGGCGAAGCTCGCGGTCATGAGCATGGTCGCGGCATTCAAGGAGGACAACCTGCACGGCGGGCTGCTCTCCGGTCTCCGGATGCTGGCCGAGCAGGCCGGTGGTCGGCGGCGTACCCACCCCACGACCGCCCACCGCTGAGCGGTCAGGTCCGCTCGATTCGCCACCGGGCGAGTCGATCGAGCAGGAGCGCGGAACCCAGCACGGCGATGACTGCGGTGGCGTAGCCGCCCAGAACGTCGGTGGGGTAGTGCGCGCCGAGCAACACCATGCCGGTGCCGGCGATCGCTGACGGCACCACGCTGGCCGCCAGTAGCGCCAACGCGCCTGTCGGCCGGGGTTGCAGCGCTCCGATCAGGGCGATCGCGGCGACCAGCCCCAGTGCGGCGGCGCCCGCGGTGTGCCCGCTGGGAAACGAGAGTTCACCGTCGGCGATGGTGCGATCGATCACCGGCTTCAACAGCGTCGTCGCCGCTCCGGTGAGTCCGGGGCCGATTATCGCGACGGCGGCGAGCCGGCGCCGGCCCCGCCAGAGCGCGCCGGCGGCCAACAGCACGGCGACCGCGATCACCGTCGCCGGCGCCCCGATCCACGTCAGCGCCTCCAGCGCCGAACGACCGTGGAACCGCGGTCGCAGGAACGCCCGGTCCACCTGGCTGATGCCGTCCGGGCCGGTGCCGGTGAAGCGCACGGCGAGCACCGCGAACGCGGCGACGGCGACCAGCACCGCGAGCGCAGCCCACCGCCGTACGCCCGCGGGGAGGAGTTCGCCGTCCGGCCGACCACGTAACACGCCTCGACGCTACCGGAGCACGACCGGACGCCGCTGCGTTGCGACAAACGGCCCCACCTGCGACGAACCGGTAACGCGGCTGGTCACGGGACCTATGTACTCCGTGTACGCGCCGGCTCCCCCCAGGCGCGACGCGCAATACGGCCGCGGTGCCCCCCGACTCCGCCGCGGCCGGCACAGGAGGACACGTCATGGGCTCCCCACCCTTCGACGGTGGCCGGCATCGCCAGCACGAACCGGACATCGGCGCACCGCGCACGATCATGTTCATCGCGAGCCTGCCCGACCGTGACACCGACCAGCTGACCGTTCGCGTCCCGGCGCCCCGTGCGCCCCTCGACGCCCCCACCGACGCGATCCGGCACGTCGTCGTGCCGCCCCAGCCGAGCTACGACCCGTACTGGGACGGCGAGGTCGTCCAGGACACGGGGTACGAGCGGCGCACCCCGCCGGCCCGCGGCGGACGCTGGGGAGTCGCGCTGGGGGCGCTCGTCGTCACCGGCTGCGCCGTGTACATCGCCGTCGTCGGCATCGCCGGCCTGCGCGGCACCGCGGTCGCCCCGACGAGCACGGCACTGACCGCGCCCGCGGTGCCGGCGACGTTCCCCGCCTCGGCGGTGGCGCCGGCGGCCGCAGCGCCCACGTCACGCGTCGCGACCCCGCGCCGTACGACAGCCGCACAGCGCTCTGCGCCGGTAACCACGACGGCCGTCCCGCCCGTGGCGGTCACCACGCCGCCGACCATCGGGCCGACCACCGGGCCGACGCCCGGATCGGGTGCGCAGGAGAAGTCCGTCCAGGGCACCGAGCTCGACGACGGCAGCCCGCAGCTCGCGGACCCGCCACAGCAGCCCGCTGCACAGGGCTCCGGTACGAGCCCGCGGCCCCGGACCGGTACCGCGCCGTCGCCCCCGTCCGCTACGCCGACGCCAGGTACCGGCTGAGACCGGTCAGCCGGTGGGCGATACCGCCCGCAACGCGTCGCGAAGTCGGGCGAACGCCGGCTTCGCGGTGCCGTCGGCGCGGCGCAGCCCGAAGTTGTCGAGATCGCTGCGGCTGCTGGTCGTGAGATCGCGGTCGCTGTACCAGATCATCGCCATGATGCCGCGGTCCGCGCGCACCTGCGCGACGGCGTCGGCGGCGATGTGGGACTGCTGGTCCTCCGTGACGTGCGTGGTGCCGCGGGGGACGTCGCCGCGCCCGCCGAAGGCCTGTCCGGCACCACCGGTCGGAGCTCCGTACTCGGTCAGCCAGACGGGCATGCCGGCGAACCCGTGGCGGCTGAGCACTGCTCGTAGGCTCAGCGCGCCGACGTCGATCTGGCTCCACGGCCCGTCGGTGGCCCGGGACTGGCTCGCGAGCTGCGGGAACGTGTAGGGGTGGAAGCCGATCCCGTTGACCGCGGTGAGGCCGCCGGCCCGCGCCACCGCGTCGAGGAAGGTCGTCGGGGACACGCTGCCTGCGGCGTCGGGAACGCTCGCCAGCCCGCCGAGCAGGACGGTGGCATGGGCGTCGACGGCGCGGATCGCGTCGCTGGCCGATCGCAGGAGGCGCGTGAACGCGGCGGGGTCGACCTGCGGACCCCAGAACCCGGCGACGTTGGGCTCGTTCCAGATCTCCCAGGCCAGCACGCCGCGATCGGCGTACCGCTCCGCGGCGGCGCGCGCGAACGGGGCGATCGCGGTCGGGTCGGCGGGCGGGCAGGTGCCGACCTCGCACCCCGGGGCTTGCGCCCACTGCGGCGCATACGCGACGACCATGATCAGGGCGAGACCCCGTTCGCGGGCCCCGTCGACGACCCGATCGGTGCGACCCCACGAGTAGGTGTTCGGGCCGTCGGGCTGGACGTCGTTCCAACCGAGGTCCATGCGGACCGTGCTCATGCCGAGCTCGACGGCGTCGTCGAGCGCCTGGTCGAGGTCCGCGTCCGGCATTCCGATCAGCGTGTTGCCGTAGGCCATGCCGAAGATCGGGGGCGTCGTGGGCAGGGCCGCGCCCGAGGACGGGAGCAGGAGGCTCGCGACGACCACGATCAGCGCGAGGAGACCTGTCGTCACACCACCGGTCACCAGGAGCCGCACGGGCCGGGAGCATACCCACGGCACCGGAAGCCCGGCGGCGGGTCCGAAAATGCGCCGAGTGTCGATGTGTGATCCATCACGTCGATCCCTCGGTGAAACGTCGGAGACCCGCGGAGAGACATGCAACCTGTGCGGTCGGCGGTGAGCAGCCGGCCAGGGGGTGGTTGACCGGGGGCGCGGCGCAGCGGCCTCCGGCGTCGAAGGGGACGTGTGGACGTGGGTTTCCGGCGGAGCTGGTGGTCCGGTGGCGAGCTGGTCGTGCTCGCATGGCACAACGTCGAGGGCACCTGGCAGTGGCCCGCCGCACCCGGCGCTGGAGCGGCCGGATTCCGGCGCCAGATGCTGGCGCTGCGGGCGATGACGAACGTCGTGCCGCTCGACCCGGCGCTGAAGGCGCTGTCGGCGGGACTCCGTCTCCCCCCGCGAGCGGTCGCGATCACCTTCGACGACGGATACCGCGACAACCTCGACGTGGCGGTGCCCATCCTGCGGGAGCTGGGCCTGCCGGCCACGGTGTTCCTGATCCCGGATCTGCTGGACGGTGCCCTGGACCCGTGGTGGGAGCGGCTCGCCTGGGCCGTCATGACGGCAGCTGATCCGTCCCTGCGGTTCGAGGGTTCGATCCTTCCGCTCACGGACGGACCGGCGCGTCGAGCCACGCTCGACCAGCTGCAGGACCTGCTCAAATATCGCACCGACGCGGCCCGTCGCATGGCGGTCGCCGAGATCGTGGCATCTCTGTCGTCTCCGGGGCCGCCGCACGATCCGCGCGACATGTTCCTGGACTGGAGCGGCGCGCGGGCACTCGTCCGGGCCGGCATCGGGATCGGCTCGCACACGACCGGCCACGCGATCCTGGCCAGGGAGACCGCGGACGACCAGATGAAGGACCTGCTCGGCTCGCGGCAGCGGCTGCAGGAGGAGCTGGACCTGCCGATCGACACCCTGGCGTACCCCAACGGCCAGCGGGGTGACTACTCGGCCGCCACGATCGCAGCAGCGCGGGCGGCCGGCTACTCCCATTCGGTCACGGCCTGGGGCTTGGTGAGTGGGCCCGACACCGACGTGCACGAGATCCGTCGGCGGTTGCTGGCACCCGTGGACCCGGCTGCGATGGTCCTCGCCGGGATCGGTTACCGGGCGGTCGCGGAGAGTGGAACGCGTTCGTAGTACGGATGCGCTCGGCTGTTACTCCAAATGTACGCATCACCCGTTAAGACAAGGTGAACGGGACGATACCCCCGAGTTGATTGCTCTCCGTGTCTGACGTCAGGGCTTATCGGGTGATGGGTATCACCTGAATGGACTAAGAACAGGGGAAACGTTTCCTGCGGTCCGATCGACGTATCAGTGGCGAGTGGAGCTCCTCCCCAGACGGGTTCCCTCTACGGCATCGTCGCCGCCTCAGCCTCTTCGCTCCCCGGGGGATCCGTGTCATGACCGCGACGCTTGGTTCGAACGCGCCTGGACAACCGGCCGCTCTCCCGACCCATGCCCAAGTCCGCCGCTGGCCCACCGTTCCGTCGATCTCGGTGGTCATCCCGGCGCTCAACGAGGAAGAGAACCTCCCGCAGGTGTTCGGGACCATCCCGCACGCACTGCTCGACGCGGAGGGCTGCACCGTCGAGGTGATCGTGGTCGACAACCTCTCCCATGATCGAACTGCCGAGGTCGCGGCCGGGCTGGGAGCCAGGGTCGTGCTGCAGGCGGCCCGGGGATACGGCAACGCCTACCACGCCGGGTTCGCGGCTGCGCGCGGCGAGGTGATCGTCACCGGCGACGCCGACTGCACCTACCCGTTCGATGCCATCCCGGACCTGCTCGACGTGTTCACCCGGCGCGGGCTCGACTTCCTCAACACCAACCGGCTCGTGCCGGCCAACCGATCGGCCATGAAGCCGTCACACACGATCGGCAACCGCGTACTCACGGCAACGAGTCGGAGCTTCTTTCCTGGCCCATTCCGTGACTCGCAGTCCGGGATGTGGGTGTTCCGTCGCGAAATCTGGTCGCACCTGGACGTCCGGTCCGGTGGAATGGCGTTCTCGCAGGAGATCAAGAACGAGGCGTGGCTCAAGGGATTCCGCTGCGCTGAGGTACCGATCGAATACCGTAAGCGAGGTGGCGTCGTCAAGCTCAACGCCCTTCGCGACGGCACTCGCAACGTGAGCCAGCTGGCGGCGCACCGGATGCGGGCCGACCGGCGTCAGACGGTGGTCCGCGTGCTGGGCCGCCACGACCACACCTCTGCCGCCGTGGCGGCGACCGAGCTCCCGCTCCCGGCCGAGTCGCCGCGGTCGGCAGCTCGCTGATCGTGGGCAAGAGGAACGCGCAGAGCAAGACTCCGGCACTGCTGAGGCAGTACCGGGTCCTGCTCACCGTCCTCGCGCTCGTGGTCGTCGGTATCGCAGGGCTCGCCGCGACACCCGGGGGTCGCGCGGAGATCGCCCGCTCCGTCACCCGGGAGCCCGAGCCGTTCGTCGTCATGTACTTCGCCGATCCGCCGGTGCGCACCGCAGGCCAGCAGCTCTCCGTGGGTTTCGTCGTGGAACAGCACGAGGGCACCGCAGATGCCTACCCGTATCGCATCGTCGTGCGGAGCAGCTCCGGAGCGGAGCTCGCCACCGTCGACGGCACCGCCGAACCCGCACCGGACGCACCGGCGCAGGTCAGCCGGGACGTGACCCTGCCGGCCGGCCCGACCTGGGCGACGATCGACGTCACCCTCCCCGGACGGCCGGAGTCGCTGTACTTCCGGAACCCCGCGCCGACGCCGGGAGCGCCGTCGTGAGGCCGGTCGTCCAGGTCGTCGCCTACTACCCGCCGCGGCTCGGCGGGATGGAGCGGGTCGCGCAGGCGCTGGCCGAGCACCTCGCCGCGCGGCACGACGTCGAGGTACTGACCACCGACGGGGGACCGGCAGCGGCCGGCACCGAGCAGGTGTCGCCGCGCCTGCGGGTGCGCCGGTTCGCCGCGATCGAGGTGGCGCACACGCCGATCGCGCCGGGCCTGATCGCGCGACTGGCCCGGCTGCCTCGGCACGCGATCGTGCACGTGCACGTCGCCCAGGCAGTCCTGCCCGAGTTGGTCTGGGTGACCAGCGCGCTGCGCCGGGCGCCGTTCGTCGCCCATTTCCATCTCGACGTCGACGCGTCCGGCCGGATGGGCGGGCTGCTGCCCGCCTACAAGCGGTTCGTGTTCGGGCCGGTCCTGCGCCGCGCGGCCGCCGTGATCGTGCTCTCGCCCCAGCAGCGCGACGACGTCGTGGAGCGCTACCGGGTGCGCCGCGAGCGGGTCACCGTCATCCCGAACGGGGTGGACGCGGCGTTCGGCGCGATCGCAGCGCAGCGCCGGCCCGCTCCGGCTGATCGCCCGTTGCGAGTGCTGTTCGTGGGCCGCTTGGAGGCGCAGAAGAACGTCCGGCGGCTCCTGGACGCGCTCGCGCTGGCCAGGGAGCCGATGGAGGTCCGGCTGGTCGGCGACGGCGAGCTGCGCGCCGAGCTGGAGCGCCGGGCCGCCGAGCTCGGACTCGACCGGGCACGCTTCGTCGGTGCCCGGCACGGCGCCGAGCTCGCCGCCGACTACGCGTGGGCGGACGTGTTCGTGCTGGCCTCCGACAAGGAGGGCATGCCGCTGGTGCTGCTCGAGGCCATGGCTGCCGGGCTCGCGATCGTCGCCACCGACGTGCCGGGCACCCGGGAGCTGGTCGGCGACACCGGCCTGCTCGCCGACCCGGAGCCGGTCCCGCTCGCCGCTGCGCTCGACAGGGTCGCGAAGGACCGCGACCTGCTCGAGACGCTCGGTGCGCGCAGCGGTGAACGCGGCGCCACGTTCGGGTGGGACGCCCGCATCGCGCAGCTCGAGGAGCTCTACGCTCAGGTGCGCGGGCCGCGCGGGGGCAGGCCGTCGAGGTGAGGACCGTGCTCAAGAACGACGAGACCGGCCCCATGCCGGTCATCGCGCCGATCGACGACGTGACCATTCCCATCCCGGTCGTCAGGGTGCCGGTCGAGGACGAGACCAGCTTCATCCACGTGGTGCCCACGCGGCCGCCGGCCCGCCCGTGGACGGTCGGGCGCATCGCGTCGTTCGTCCCGGCGGTCCTCGCGCACGTGCTGGTGCTGGGCAATCTGGACGTGCCGGTGCTGCGCCCGGTCGCTGCGCTGTACCTGCTGCTGGGCCTGCCCGTGTACATGATCTGGTTCCGCACGAACTGGACGCGCTCCTCCCGCCAGGAAGCGGTGGTGTTCAGCCTGGTCGGCGGGGTCATCCTGCTGATGCTGGTGGGGCTGGTCCTCAACTGGGTGTTGCCGTGGTTCGGCATCGACCGGCCGCTAGAGGCGGTGCCGGTGTTCCTCGGCGTCACCGACGTCGGGCTGCTCGCGCTGCTGTGGTGGCGGCGCATCCCGGCCACGCGCACCCGGTTCCGCACCCGGCGCCACCTCACTTCACGGGAGCAGCTCGTCGCCGTGCTGGGGCCGCTCGCCACCGTGCTCGCGGTCGTCGGCGCCGTCCGGCTCAACAACGGTGCCGACGGGTTCGTGACGGGCGTCGCGCTGGTGCTGGTCGGCCTCGCGTTCCTGTTGATGGTGCTGTGGCGGTTCCAGGTCCGGCAGAACGTCGTGCTCGTCGCCGTGTACTTCCTCGGTCTGGCGATGCTGCTCATGACGTCGCTGCGCGGCTGGGACGTCACCGGCCACGACAACCAGCGCGAGTACTACGTCTTCCAGCTCGCGCAGATGCACGGCGAGTGGGGCATCGGGTGGTTCGTCGACGCCTACAACGCGTGCCTGTCGATCACGATCCTGCCGGCGGTCCTGTCCGCGGTCACCGGCCTCTCCGGCGTGGTGATCTTCAAGGTCGTCTTCCAGCTGCTGTTCGCGCTGTGCCCGGTGATGGTCTACCTGATCGCCCGTCGGTTCGGTTCCACCCTCGTCGCCCTGCTCGCGACGGTGTACTTCGTCGCGTTCCCGACGTTCTTCACCGACATGCCGTTCATGGCGCGGCAGCAGGTCGGGTTCCTCTGCCTGGGTGCCACGATCCTGGTGGTCACCAACGCCCGGTGGGCGGTGCAGCGGCGCATCCTGTGGACCCTGTTCTTCGCCACGGGCCTGGTGATCTCGCACTACTCGACGACGTACGTGCTGATCGCGTTGATCGGCATCGCGCTCGTCGCGCGCGGTGTGCTGTTCGTGGGCCGGGTCCTGCGCCGGTACGTCCTGCGCCGGCCGGATCGGCCGCTGGTGCACCAGGAGCCCGCGGTGATGGGCGTGTTCACGCTGGTCGCCGTCATCGCGATGGCATTGGTCTGGACCGGACCGATCACCCACACCGGCGGGCACCTCGAGCAGACGGCGGTCAGCCTGGTCGCCACACTGGCCGGTGGCGAGCCGGGGGAGCGCTCGGCCGATGTCGGCTACAGCCTCTTCCCGCCGCCGACCCCGCCGCCGGCGCAGCGGCTCGCCGAGCACGAGGCGATCGTTCGGGACCAGACCGCCGTCGAGCGCGCAGAGGGCCACTACCTGCCGCTCGACGTGCTCGGCCGCAACCCCGTGGAGCTCACGCAGCCGGAGCTGCTGCCGCTCACCGCGGCCGGCCGGGCGCTGGAGTCGGTCGGCGTCGACGTCGAGACCGTCAACAGCGTGATCCGCCAGGGCGCCGCCCGGATGTTGCAGGTGCTCGTGCTGCTCGGCCTGGTGCTGGCGATGATCGGCAGGGTGCGGGGCTGGCGGCCGAGCCGGGAGGTCTTCCTGCTGGCCGGTTCGTCGTTCGTGGTGATGATGCTGCAGGTCGTGCTGCCGTCGCTGTCGGCCGAGTACGGGGTGCTGCGCACGTTCCAGCAGGCGTTGTTCCTGCTCGCTCCGTTCCTCGCGGCCGGCAGCGTCGCGCTGTTCTCGTGGCTCGGCCACCGGTGGTCCATCCGCGCGGCCACAGCGCTCGCCGCGGTGTTCTTCCTGTCGCTGGTGGGACTAATCCCGCAGACGCTGGGTGGGTACGGCGCCCAGCTGCACCTCAACAACTCCGGCACCTACCGCGAGCTCTACCTGATCGACCCGCAGCGGTCGGCGGCCGAGCAGTGGGTGCTCGGCCGCGCCGAGTCGACCGGCGGGGGCGAGATCGACGTGGCGCTGCCGCTGGACCGGTACACGTTCACGATGACCTACGACCACCCGGACCTCACCGTCGGCGATGTCTATCCCGGCCTGGTGCGTCCGTGGTCGTACGTGCTGCTGAACCGGGTCGGCACCCGGCCGGCCGTCGCCTCGGTGCCGCCCGACGACGGGGACGTCCTGACCTACCGCTACCCGCTCGGAGTCCTCACCGAGACGAAGAACCGCATCTACTCCTCCAGCCAGTCGGAGGTGTACCGGTGACCTCCGGGCGTCGCCTCAGCGTGCTGCTGGTCTGCCACTACTTCCCGCCGCACATGGGCGGGATCGAGAACGTCGTCGCGGGCGAGGCGCGGCACCTGGTGAAGGCCGGCCACGACGTGACCGTACTGACCACCAGCCCCGGCGACCGTGCCGGCACCGCGCTCTCCGACGAGGGTTACGTGGTCGTGCGCATGCCGACCTGGAACGGGATCGAGCGGGCGACCGGTGTGCCGTTCCCGCTGGTGGCGCCCTGGTCGGTGTTGCGCGTGATCGGACTGATCCGCCGGGCGGACGTCGTGCACGTCCACGACCTGCTCTACGTGACGACCTGGCTGGCAGCGTTCCTCGCCCGGTTGCTGCGCCGCCCGTACGTGCTGACCCAGCACGTCGGGCTCGTCGCGCATCCCAGCCGTGCCGTCGAGGCGGTGCAGCGGCTGGTGCACGCGACGATCGGTCGCGTCGTCGTGTCCGGTGCCTCGACCGTCGTGTACCTGAACGGCGAGGTCGCCGCGTTCCTGCGCCGGATCGGTGCTCGCCCGGATCAGTTGCGGTTCGTCGTCAACGGCACCGACACCGATCTGTTCCATCCGGCCGACCCGTCGTCGCGGGCCGCGCTTGCGGGCGTCGTTCGACCTTCCCCAGAGTCGGCGGAGACCGGTGTGCTGGCCCTGTTCGCCGGCCGGTTCGTGCCCAAGAAGGGGTACGACATCGTGCTCGGCGCCGCAGGGGAGGGCTACACGCTGGTGCTGGCCGGTGGCGAACCGCCGGAGGGCTGGACGGACCGACCGGATGTGGTCGTCGCCGGGCGGATGCCGCCGGAGCGGCTCGCCGACCTCTACCGGGCCTGCGACGTGTTCGTGCTGCCGTCGGTGGCCGAGGGATTCCCGCTCACCGTCCAGGAGGCGATGGCGACCGGCCTGCCGATCGTCACCAGCGACGATCCCGGGTACGCCCAGTACGGCCTCGACCGCGAGCTCGTGGCGTTCGTGGAACCGAGCGTCGACGAGGTCCGCTCGGCGCTGCTGCGCCTCGCCGGTGACCCGCAGCTGCGCGCCCGGATGGGTGCCTACTCGGCCGATGTCGCGAACCGTCGATTCGCCTGGTCAGAGCATGTGCGCGATCTCGAGGCGCTCTACGCGGAGGCCCAGCGGTGACCGCGCCGGAATCCACCGACGTCGGTCGTCTGCGCGGACTCATCGCCGGTCTGCAGGGCGATCTGATGATCCGCAACGCCTTCTACCTCATGTTGACGACGGTCACGACCGCCGCCATGGGGTTCGTGTTCTGGCTGATCACCGCCCGGCTGTACGTGGTCGACGACGTGGGTCGTGCGACGTCGCTCACCAGCGCGGTGACTCTGCTCTCGTACTTCAGCCTGATCGGGCTGAGCTACAGCCTGGTCCGGTTCCTGCCGACGAGCCGCGAGCCCGGCGACTACGTGAGCACCGCGCTGATCGCGGTCACGGCCGCCGGTGCGGTGGCATCGTTCCTGCTGGTCGGCGTGATCCCGTGGATCGCACCGGAGCTGGGCTTCGTGACGCAGTCGTGGGAGGCGGTGGCCACGTTCGTCGTGCTCGCCACCACGTCGGCGCTGAAGCTGCTCACCGACTCGGTGTTCGTCGCCTGCCGTGAGGCCAAGTGGAACTTCCTCATCAACGGGCTGTTGATGGGCGCGGTCAAGGTCGGGTTGCCGGTGTTGTTCGTGCCGTTCGGGGCAATGGGCATCTTCGTCGCGCAGGGTTTGGCCGCGGTGGTCGGCGCGATCGCGAGCATCGCCACCATCCGGTGGAAGCTGGGCATCCGCCTTCGGCTGCGGTTCCGCCCGGGCCTGCTGCGCGAGACCCTCCCGTACTCCATGGGCAACTACGTGACGAGCGGGCTGAACCTGGTGCCGCTGATGGTCATCCCGCTGGTCGTGCTGCAGGGTGACGGTCCGGCCGCAGCCGCGGGCTACTTCATCGCGTTCCAGATCGCGACCGTCATCAACGCGATCTCGTTCGCGGTCGGTGAGTCGCTGTTCGCCGAGGGGGCCCACGCGGCCGGGCGGCTCGGTCCGCTGATGCGCCGCTCGGCAGTCGTTCTGCTGGTCGCGACCGTGCCGGTTGTGGCCGGTGTGGTCCTGCTCGCGCGGTTCGTGCTGACGATCTTCGGTCCCGCCTACGTCGACACGGCGACGGGCACGCTGATCGTGCTGGCGCTCGGCGCCTTCCCGGTCGCCTTCCACACCTGGACGAGCTTCCTCATCAAGATCACTGGGCAGTTGCGGGCCATGATCGCCGCAGAGCTGGTGTTCGCTGTCGTCACCACGATCCTCGCGATCCTCGCTGCGGGTCACGGCACGGTCTGGGTCGCGGTGGCGTGGGGGATCGGGAACGCCGTGTCCGGTGTCGTCGCCGGCATCGCACTGCTCAGGCGGCCTGCGGTGGCCGACGAGCGGGTTGAGCCCTTGGAGAGCGCTACATGAAGATCTGCCACGTCATCAACATCGGGCACGAGGCCGGTGGCGCAGAGAAGAGCGTCCGCCTGCTCACCGATGGGATGCGGGCCCGTGGGCACACCGTCCACGTGATCGCCACCGATCACCGCCTCGGCGAGGCTCCGCCGTTCGCCGACACCATCGTGCCCGCGGTGGCCGGCAACCCGGCGCAGCTGGCCGCCCGGTTCTTCTGGAACCGCGGCGCGTACGACGGTGTGCGTGCGGCGATGGACCGCATCCGGCCCGACGTCGTGCACCTGCACACGATCGGCATGTTCAGCCCCTCGGTGCTCGACGCGACGCGGGGTCAGAAGCGCGTCCTCACCATCCACGGCCCCGAAGACTTCACGCTCGAGCTGTTGCCGTGGATGTTCCCCAACCGCTCCGTGGGCAACGGCTCGCTGCGCTTCCTGGACAACGCCCGTTACGCCCGGCTGCGGTTCGTCCAGCGTCCCGCCTACCTGGTGCGCCTGCGGCAGCTCGACCGGGTGCTCGTGCCCAGCGCGTTCTACGCGAACGCGGTGCGCCGCGACGTCGGCCGGGTGCCGCTGCACGTCGTGCCCAACGGCATCGAGATGACGCCGCCGACGCCCCTGGTGAACCCGCAGCGGTTCACGTTCGTCGGCCGTTTCGAGGAGACGAAGGGCGTCCGCGTGGCGGTGGCGGCGTTCGCGCAGATCGCCGCCGACCATCCGAAGGCAGAGCTGGTGATGGTCGGTGACGGTCCGCTGCGCGCCGAGATGCACGAGCTCGTCGCCGCGTCGGGGGTCGCCGACCGGGTGCAGCTCACCGGCTGGCTGCCCGAGGCGGACCTGGGTGGGGCGTACGCCGACACCGGTGTGGTGCTGGTGCCCTCGGTGTTCCCGGACAACTTCCCGACCGTCGCCATCGAGGCGATCGCGGCCGGTCGCGCCATCATCGGTGCGGTGTCGGGCGGTATCCCCGAACTCGTGCGCACCGGGGTGAACGGCTTGCTCGTCCCGCGGTCGGACGTCGGCGCGCTGGCCTGGGCGATGGACAAGCTCGCCGGTGACGAGGCGTTGGTGCGGAAGATGGGTCAGGAGTCGGCGGCCCTCGCGCCCGCCTACACGCTCGACACGCTGATGGACCGGCTGGAGACCCACTACCGGGCCGTCGCACCGCACGCCCGATGACGCGCCGGGTCGCGATCGTCACCCCGTACTACCCGCCCGATCTCGGCGGCGTGCAGCGTTACGCCCAACGCGTGGCGCACGCTGTGCGCGACACCCCTGACCTGGAACCCGTCGTGGTCACGACGGGGGAGGGCCCCGAACTCGTCGACGGCGTGCAGGTGGTGCGGCTGCCGGTGTGGCGCCGGATCTCCGACACTCCCGTGCACCCCCTGTGGGCGCGGAGCCTCCGCCGGCTGTTCCGCGAGCTCGACGTCGACGTGGTCAACACCCATGCTCCGGTGCCGTACCTCGCCGACGTCGCCGCGTACGCGGCCGGGAAGCGGCCCGTCGTCGCGACCTACCACGCCGGTTCGATGGTCAAGGGCGTGCCGGGCATCGACCACCTGCTGCGCACCTACGAGCGGCTGGTCCTGCCCCGCACGTTCCGCAGGGCCGACGCGCTCGTCGCGGTTTCGCGGACCTCCCTCGCGCACGCCGTCCCGGGCGCGGTGACGATCACGCCGGGCGTCGACGTCGAGGAGTTCCCGCCGTCGACCGAACCCCTCGGCGACACCGTGCTCTACGTGGGGCGCCTCGACCGGGCATCGGCGTGGAAGGGCGTGGACGTCCTCCTGCGGGCGTTCGCGCTCGTCGTTGCACAGCGGCCGCACGCGCGGCTGGCGATCGTCGGTTCCGGGGATGCGCGGGCCGATCACGAAGCGCACGCCCGCACCCTCGGGATCGCGTCCGCGGTCACCTTCACCGGCGCTCTGCACGGCGCGGAGTTGAGTGCCGCCTACGCGGGCGCTCGGGCGCTCGTGCTGCCGTCGCTCACCGACGCGGAGTCGTTCGGGATGACGCTGGTGGAGGCGATGTCGTCGGCCCGTCCCGGTCGTCGGTTCGGCGGTGGGCGGCATTCCCGACGTCATCGAGGACGGACGGACCGGCCTGTTGGTGCCGCCGGGCGACGACGACGGGCTGGCGGCTGCGCTGCTGCGCCTGCTGGACGACGACGACCTGTGCGTCCGCATGGGCGCTGAGGGTCGCGCCGTCGCCGTCGCGAAGTACGCGTGGCCGCAGCTCACCGACCGCTACGTCGAGTTGTTCCGCAGCGTGTCCCGGACGCCCGCGACCGTCTCGTAGACGCGGCCGAACCTCTCCTTCGCCTCCGGCGTGACGGGGGTGAAGAAGTTGACGAGGTTGCCGTCCGGGTCGCGGAACAGCAGCGACCGGTTGCCCCACGGCATCGTGGTGGGCTCGTTGACGACGTCGGTGAGGGAGCCGCGCAGCGCCCGGTACACGCGGTCCACGTCGTCGACGAGGAACTCGGTGATGACGCTGTGGTTGTCCGCAGGGCGGGCGGAGCCCGGCGCGAGCAGCCCGACTGTCCGGGTGCTGGCGATCGCGAGGGTGCCGTGGGCGGTGCCGATCTCGGCGAAATCCGGGGTGGCCCACGCCGCCGCCACTCCGGTGACGCGCTCGTAGAACTCGACGAGGCGTGCGACGTCAGCGGTGATGATGCGGATCGAGACGAAGTCCATGGTGATCTCCTGGGTCGGTCGGAGTCGATGTCCTTCGCAGGCTAGGGAAGATACTGGACAGAATTGGTCCAGTATCAGCGCTAGATTGTGGGTGTGTCTCGACCCACCGGCCGCGTGCTCGCCCTTCTGGAGCTGCTCGAGTCGGGCGGCACGCGCTCGATGAACGAGCTGGCCGACCGGCTCGGCGTCGATGCGCGCACGGTGCGCCGGTACGTGGACCACCTGCTCGACCTCGACGTGCCAGTCGAGTCGGTGCGCGGCCGCTACGGCGGCTACCGGCTCGCACCCGGCTACCGGCTGCCGCCGCTCATGCTCGGCGACGACGAGGCGTTGGCGGTGCTGCTCGGTCTGGTCGCCGGCCATCGCAGCGGCTGGGCGACGACCCACCACACGGCGAGCGAGACGGCCGCGGCCAAGATCCGCCGGGTGCTGCCCGCCCACGTCGCGCGGCGGCTCGACGCGCTGCTGGAGGAACTCTCCGTCACCGCCGGTCCGGGCGAGTTCCCCGCCCCGGACGCGGAGGTCCTGCTCGCCCTCGCCGACGCGGTGCGCCACCGCCGGCCGGTCTCGTTCCGCTACGCCGGCCGCGACGGCCGGTGCGCCCTCCACGCCTACGGCGTCGTAGCCCACGCGGGCCGGTGGTACGTCACGGGCGTGGACCCCGGGATCGGCGACCGGACCTTCCGACTGGATCGCATCGCGGACGTGCGGACCCTGCCCGGCTCCTTCGAGGTGCCCGACGACCTCGATCCGGCAGAGCGCGTGGTGTCGGGGTTCGCCGCGGCGGAGTACCGACACGAGGTGACCCTGCGCGTCCACGCGACGGTGGAGCAGATCCGCACCCGCCTGCCCGCGAGCGTCGCGCGAGTCGAGGAGGCTGAGCCTGCGGCGGTCGGGGATCGCTGGCTGCGCGTCGAGATCCGGGCGGAGCGGCTCGACTGGCTGCCTGCGGTGCTCGCCGCGCTCGACCGGCCGTTCGTCATCGAGCGGCCCGACGAGCTGCGTGAGCTCGTCGCCGCGCTCGCCGACCGCCTGGCCGCCCGCGCCCGCAGCGCCTGACCGCGGCTCCGTAGACTCGGCTGCCGTGCCAACGCCCGTCCACGATCTCGACCTGCAGCAGATCGGTCTGTCCCATCCGCGGATCAAGCAGGCCGTCACGCTGTTGAAGAACACGGCGTCGAACCGGAACCAGCTGTTCGTCGCCGAGGGGCTGTGGGCGAGCAACGCGTTGCTCGAGGCCGGGCTGCCGATCCGCACGTTCTTCTGGTGCCCGGAGGCGATCTACTCCGACGAGGCGCGGCTGCGCAGCGCCGAGCTCGCCGCGCGGGCCGAGGCGGCCTTCCGGGTCTCCGAGAAGACGATGGCCCGCATCTGCGAGCGCGACAAGATCGACGGGCTCGTGTCGGTGGCGCAGATGCCCTACTGGGAGCCCGACACCGTGCCGCTGTCGGACGACGCGCTGATCGTCGTGGCCGACGGCATCGAGATCCCCGGCAACCTCGGCACCCTCATCCGCACCCTCGATGCGTGCGGCGCCGAGTGCCTGGTGCTCACCAACCGGCGCACCCGCATGACGCACCCGAAGGTGTTCCGCGGCAGCCACGGGATGAGCCTCACCATCCCGTACCTGGAGTTCGAGCAGCCCGACGACGCCGCGGTGTGGTTGAAGGAGCGCGGGTTCACCGTCTACCTGGCCGACACCGATCACGCCCGCCACTACCGGCACGCCGACTACTCGGGGCGCACGGCGATCGTGCTGGGCAACGAGCGCTACGGCATCTCCAAGCCCTGGTACGGGCACGGGTTCGCCGCGGTGTACGTGCCGATGCTGGGGGCCGCGGACTCGCTGAACGTGTCGATCAGCGCATCAGTGCTGCTCTACGAAGCGCGGGCCCGCAAGTCGGACTGGTGACCTGCCTTCAGTGCCGCTGCCGGTGCCGGCCCTCGAGGTCGGTGGGGCGGCGGATGAAGACGGTCTCGACCAGGTCGGGATCGGGCTCGTGGCGGCCGCCCCGCGGCTCGGGTTCGGCCTCGTACCCCTCGTCTGCGTACTCATCGGGATAGTCGTCGGCGTACTCGTCCACGTACTCATCGGCGTACTCGCCGTCGGCGTAGTCGTCCGCGTAGCCGTCGGGGTGATCCTCGGCGTAGCGGGCAGCCTCTTCCTGCTCCCGCTCGGCACGCCGCTGCGCCCTCACCCAGCGACGCTTGCGGCCCATGTGGTCGACGGCGATCCACACCGTGATCAACATCGCGACGACCACGCAGGCGAGCGTCGCGTAGATGTCGCCGAGGTGCACGCCATGGGTCTTGGTGAACCGGAAGACCACCGGGCCCATCCGGGTGTCGGCCGCCACCAGGAGCACGAACGCCGCCGCCGCGCCCCACACCAGCACCGCCAGCACGACCGCCCGTCCGAGCGACGGTCGGGTCACGGTAGAGGCTCCGGAACGACGGTCGGTGGCAGCCATGGACGCACGGTAGCCGATCGGTGCATCGTCAAGTGATTTGAGGTGACGCCGGGCTGGTCCCCGGTCACTCAGCGGAGCAACGCGCAGGTCAGAGCCGGCCGGCACGCACCGCGGCCAGCAGCGCCGTCCAGGACGGGCCGGAGTAGACGTGCGGGGTGCGGGTGCGGTCCTTCGTGTCGCGCACGGCCACGCCGGACGGGAGCGGAGCGACCTCGACGCAGCTACCCCTCGTTGCCGCCGCCGTCCTGAAGCTGCTGGTGCGCCAGGCGAGCCGCTCGACGTCCATCCTGGTTCCTCCGCGTCTAGGTCGCTGCGGCGATCTCGCGCAGCAGCGACAGCGAGTCCTCCGGCCCCAACGCCATCGTACGCAGCTGGTCGAACTTGTTCCGGGCCAACAGGACCTCCTCCTGGCCGTCGAGGTGGAGGGCGCCGAGCGCGTGCTCGACGAAGGCCATGTCCGGTTCGCCGAGATCGCCGAAGCTCAGAACGAAGAAGCCGGATCCGAGTGACGCATGCGCGCCAGGGCCGCGCCGCGCAGTACCTGCAGGGTCACGGTCGGCAGCTCGACCATCTCGACGAGGTGCGCGAGCTGGGACCGCAGTACGGCTGGCCCGCCGACGGGGTTGCGCAGCACCTCCTCGGTCACGATGCCGACGAACTGGAGCGGATCCGTGTCAGTCGACTCAGCCGGCGCTGCCGCATCGTCCGGACCTCGATCTCCACCTCGAGCGCCTCGGGGCTGCGCGGGACTCAGCGACGAGGCGAACAAGGCCCGTGCGTAGTCCTGCACCTGCAGGATGCCGGGCACGTAGCCGATGGCGAACTCCTGCACCTGCACCGCGTCGGCCTCGAACTGCACGAAGTTGTACTGCCCGCCCAGCGAGTACTTCTGCCACCACTGCTTCTTGCGCGCCTCGCGGACAAGTTCGAGCGTGGAGGTCCAGCGGTCGCCGCCGACGTCGTAGAGATCGAGGATGCTGCGCACGACGTGCACGTCGACGCCCTGGCGGGCGGTCTCCATGCGGGAGAGGCGGCTCGCCGAGATCTCCAGCTCGGCGGCCGCCGACTCCAGCGTGTGCCCGGCCTCCTCGCGCATCTGACGCAATCGCTTGCCGAGGATGCGCTGGCGCACCGTCGCCTTGCCGTTCGCCACCTGCGTCGTCCCCCCGGTCACCGGTCAGTGACGCATGGTGACACGACGGCAGTCAGGATGACATTTGCAGATCAGGAGCGGTCGAACTCCCGTGCCGCCAGTGCCCGCACGATCCCCGCGCGACCTTCCGACACCAGCCGGCGCAGTGCCGGCGGGTGCTCGCCGGCGAGCCACGCGTCGGCGGCGTCGACGGTGGACTTGTCGACCGCCCACGACGGGAACAGGTTGATCACCACCGACTGGGCGCGCTCGCTGGTGCGCCGCTGCCAGACCTCGGAGACGACGTCGAAGTAGCGCTCCACGTAGCCGCCGAGGAGTCCGCGCTGCGCCGGGTGGCTGAACCCGGAGATGATCGCCTCCTGGACGGCGTTGGGCAGCTCGTCGTCGTTGACGGCGCGGTCCCAGGCCCGCTCCTTCGCCTCCGCGGTGGGGATGAGCGCGCGGGCCCGTTCGGCCTGGCGCTGCCCGGTGGAGGTGGGGTCGCGCTCCAGCTCGGCGTCGATCTCGGCTTCGTGGGCGTGGCCGTGCGCGACGAGTGCGTGCAGCAGCCGCCACCGCAGGTCGGTGTCGAGGACGAGGCCTTCGGGGCCGTTGTCGGGATCGTCGAGCCAGCTGCGGAAGCTCTCGAGCACCGACGTGTACAGGACGCTGCCGGCCAGCGCGTTGACGCACGCGAGCTGCACGTCGGAGCCCGGACGGGCGGTGTCGAGCCGGAACAGCAGCGAGTCGACCAGCAGTGGCCAACCCCGTTCGGCGGCCCACTGCTCGTCGCCGTAGGACGCGATGGCGGTCTGCGCTTGCAGGAGCAGCCGCTGCACGACCCCGATCTCGGACTCCACGCCGAACCCGCCGGCGGCGAGCGCGGTGAAGTCGCGCGCCTTCAGCTCGGCTTCACGGGTCATCTCCCACGCCGCCGACCAGCACAGGGTGCGCGGCAACGGCTCGGCGATCTCGCCGATCCGGTCGATCAGCGTGGTGAGCGAGCCGGGGTCGAGCCGCATCGCGCAGTAGGTCAGGTCGTCGTCGTTGACGAGCACGAGCTTGCCCGCCGGCTGCCCGATGAGGGCGTCGACCGAGGTGCGCTCGCCGGAGATGTCCAGCTCGATGCGCTGCTGGCGGACGATCTTGGCGTTCTCGTCGTCGCCGTAGATCCCCACCGCGATGCGGTGCGTGCGCAGCTCGCCGCCACCGGGACGGGCACCGCCCTGCACCACCTCGAAGCGGGTGTAGGTGCCGTCGGCGCCGATCTCGAACGACGGGCGCAGCAGGTTGAGCCCCGTGGTGCGCAGCCACTGCGCGCCCCAGTCGGACAGGTCGCGGCCGGAGGCCTGCTCCAGCGCGCCCAGCAGGTCGTCGAACGTGGCGTTGCCGAACGCGTGCGCCGCGAAGTAGTGCCGCAGCCCTTCCAGGAACTTGTCGAGCCCCACGTACGCCACGAGCTGCTTGAGCACCGAGGCGCCCTTGGCGTAGGTGATGCCGTCGAAGTTGACCTCGACGGCCTGCAGGTCGGGGATGTCGGCGGCCACCGGGTGCGTGGAGGGCAGCTGGTCCTGGCGGTACGCCCAGCTCTTCTCGACGTTGGCGAACGTCGTCCACGCCTGCGTGTACTCGGTGTTCTCGGCCTGGCACAGCACCGACGCCCAGGTGGCGAACGACTCGTTCAGCCACAGGTCGTCCCACCAGCGCATGGTGACGAGGTCGCCGAACCACATGTGCGCCATCTCGTGCAGCACGGTCTCGGCGCGGCGCTCGTAGAGGAACCGGGTGACGCGGGACCGGAAGACGTAGTCCTCCAGGAACGTGACGGCGCCGGCGTTCTCCATCGCGCCCGCGTTGAACTCGGGCACGAACAGCTGGTCGTACTTGCCGAACGGGTACCGCACGCCGAAGTTGCGGTGGTAGAACTCGAAGCCCTGCTTGGTCTCGGTGAACAGCCGCTCGTGGTCCATGTGCGGGGCCAGCGAGGCCCGGCAGTACAGGCCCAGCGGGATCTCGCCGCCCTCGTCGGAGAAGGTGTCGTGCCAGGCCGTGTACGGGCCCGCGATGACGGCCACCAGGTACGTCGAGATGATCTCGCTCGGCGCGAAGATGCGGGTGAGCGCACCGCCCTCCGCGTCGGTGGTGGTCTCGACGACCGAGTTCGACACGACCTGCCACTCCGCCGGCGCGGTGATGATCAGCCGGTGGCGCGCCTTGAGGTCGGGCTGGTCGAAGCAGGCGTACATGCGCTTCGCGTCGGCCGTCTCGAACTGGGTGTACAGGTACACCCCGCCGTCGACCGGATCGACGAAGCGGTGCAGGCCCTCACCGGTGTTCATGTAGCGACCGGTGGCCTCCACCCACAGCTCGTTCTCCGCGGAGAGGGCGGGCAGTCGGAGGCCGTCCTCCTCGCGGTAGTGGGAGACGTCGAGCGCCACCCCGTTGAGGGTGGCCGCCAGCACCTCGGCGCCGACGAAGTCGATCCACGTGGACGCGCCGGGCTCGCGGCAGGTGAACCGCACCGTCGAGGTGGTCGCGAAGGTGTGTTCCCCGGGCTTGCCGCCGCCGTCGGTGAGATCGAGCTCCACCGTGTAGTCGCTGACGGCGAGCAGAGCGGCCCGCGCCTCGGCGTCGGCGCGGGTCAGGTTGGGCGGGGCCATGCCGGTACCGGTCTCCTCGTTCGTGCAGGTCGGGTCGAGCGATCCAACCATGACGGCGTGCGGGATGCCCGGCAACCGGGTTCGGGAAGAGTTGAAGGGTCACGCATGTTGTATCTGCTGTGACGATTACCGACGCTCCATCCGACCGCGCACGCGTCGAGTTCTGGTTCGATCCCCGCTGCCCGTTCGCCTGGGTGACCTCCCGTTGGGTCCTCGAAGCGGCGAAGGTGCGCGACATCGACCTGTCGTGGAACGTGATGAGTCTCTGGCTCCTGAACAAGGACCGGGACATCTCCGACGACTACCGCCGCCTCACCGAGGCGTCGCGGGGTCCGGTGCGCGTGGCGATCGCGGCAGCCCGCGCTCACGGCCAGGAGGTGCTCGGCCCGCTCTACACCGCCATGGGCACCCGCATCCACGACCAGGGCAACAAGGACCTGGACGTGGTGATCAAGGAGTCGCTCGCCGAGGTGGGCCTGCCTCCCGAGCTCGCCGAGGCCGCCGACACCGACGTGTACGACGCGGAGCTGGCCGAGAGCCACCACCGCGGCATGGACCCGGTCGGTCAGGACGTCGGCACCCCCACCATCCACATCGACGGCGTGGCGTTCTTCGGCCCCGTCATCACCCGGGTGCCGAAGGGCGAGGAGGCGGGCAAGCTGTTCGACGCCTCCCGCACCCTCGCCGACTACCCGCACTTCTTCGAGCTCAAGCGCACCCGCACCGAGGACCCGATCCACGACTGACCTGTCCGACCGGATGGGGCAGCCTGCGCTTGCCCAGCCAGCGGCTGCGGCCGCGGCGCGAATGTCAGCAAAGCCACCTTCAGGACCGAATCCGTCCTGAAAGTGGCTTTGCTGACACAGCTCAACCCCGGTCGGGCTCCGGGCGGGTGCGCCGGGCCGCTACAGCCAGCAGGGCCACCGCGCCCGCCGCGAAGATGGCGTTGCCGATCAGGTCGACCGTCGGTGCTACCGGCAGGATCGGGCCCTGCGGGAACGCGTGCCACGCGTACGTGAGCAGGGCGGCCGCGCCGAGCGCCAGCGTGTGCCGGCCGCTCCAGCCGTCCCGGGTGGAGCGGCGGATCGCCGCCGTCGCCAGCACCGCTTCCACCAGCAACGTCAGCACCATCGCGGGGACGCCGGGCAGCGACTGGGCGAGCATGAACGCCGCCCCCGCGACGAGCCCGCCGACGAGCACGACCCAGGCCGGCGGCACCGTACCGGTGGTCCGCTCCAGCCGCGGCAGGCGGAACGCGAGCACCACCAGCAGCGCGGCGAGCACCACCACGACGACGAGCGACGGGACGGGCGCCAGGAACGGGTCCATGGCCAACGACATGGCCAACGTTCCGGCCAGCCCGGCGAGGAACAGCACCGCGGCGACGGCCAATCCGACGCGACCCAGCCACGGCGTGCGCGCCCGGTCGGGCACCAGCGACTCGACAACGACGATGGGCGCGGTCACCGAGAAGACGGCGTGCAGGGTCAGCACGAACACCGTCCACGGCCCGGCGATGCCCAGCGCCGGCACGAACCCGTCGTCGAGCAGGTGCACGCCGGCGTAGTTCGGGTTGAACAGCGACTGCGTGCCGATGCCCTCCTCGAGCAGGCCGTAGGCGAGGCCGAGCACGAGCATCGTCGGGACGCCGCGGCCCGCCCGCCGCACGAGCTCCCGGACGAGCAGGGCCCCGCCCCCGTACAGCGGCGCCAGCAGCACCAACCCCGGCAGCGCGGTGATCGGCAGGTTCCCCAGCAGGAACTCCGCCACGAGCGGGGCCAGCAGGAACAGGCCGATGGCCGGAGCCACCCTGGAGCGCAGCGTTCGCGCGGGCCTGTGCGTCGTCTCGGTCATGGCTCCACGCTCGCCCCGTGCGCCCGCGCCGACCCGGGTCGAACCGCCGAATCCGACCATGACGGATGTCCTGGGTGCGCGGGGCAGGATGGCGGCCATGAGCGAGCACCGAGCTGTCCAGCACTGGATCGACGGCGCCGAGACCGCAGGCGACGGGACCGAGCGCATCGAGGTCGTCGACCCGGCCACGACCGCCGTCATCGCCGACGTGCCGGCCGGTACCGCCGCCGACGTCGACCGGGCCGTCGCGGCCGCGCGGCGGACGTTCCCCGGGTGGTCGGCGGTGCCGGTCAGCGAGCGGGCCGCCGCGGTCGCCCGGATCGCCGACGGCATCAAGGCCGCCACCGACGACATCGCCGCCACCGTCACCTCCGAGATGGGTTCGCCGATCTCGTTCGCCAAGGCCGTGCAGGCCGGGCTGCCCTACCAGGTGGCGAGCAGCATCGCGGCGCTGGCCGACGGCTTCGCGTGGGAGGAGGAGATCGGCAACTCGCTGATCGTGCGGGAGCCGATCGGGGTGGTCGGCGCGATCACGCCGTGGAACTACCCGCTCCACCAGATCGTCGCGAAGGTCGCCCCGGCGCTGCTCGCCGGCAACACGGTCGTGCTCAAGCCCAGCGAGGTCACGCCGCTCACCGCGGCCCTGTTCGCCGAGCTGGTCGCGGCGGCCGGGATCCCGGCGGGCGTCGTCAACGTCGTGTACGGCACCGGCCCTGTCGTCGGCGAGGCGATCTCGGGCCATCCCGACATCGACATGGTGTCGTTCACCGGATCCACGGGCGCCGGCAAGCGCGTGTCGATCGGGGCCGCCGGCACCGTCAAGCGGGTGGCGCTGGAGCTGGGCGGCAAGTCCGCCAACGTGATCCTCGACTCCGCCGACCTGCAGAAGGCCGCCAAGCTCGGCATCGCGTACGCCTGGATGAACGGCGGCCAGACCTGCACCGCGTGGACGCGGATGCTGGTGCCGGCGAGCCGGCACGACGAGATCGTCGAGCTCGCGGTGGCGGCCGCGGCGTCCTACACCGTCGGCGACCCCACGGACCCGGCCACCCGCATCGGCCCGATGTCCTCGGCCGCCCAGCAGGGCCGGGTCGCCGGCTACATCGATCGCGGCATCGCCGACGGTGCCATGGTCGCGTTCGGCGGCGCCGGGCCGGTCGAGGGCCTCGAACGGGGCGCCTACGTCCGCCCGACGATCTTCGCCAACGTCGCGCCGGACGCCGTCATCGCGCAGGAGGAGATCTTCGGCCCGGTGCTGTCGGTGATCTCCTACGCCGACGACGAGGAGGCCGTTGCCATCGCCAACAACTCGATCTACGGCCTCTCCGGCGGCGTGTTCGGCGACCCGGACCACGCGATGGCCGTGGCGCGCCGGATGCGCACCGGCCAGGTCTCGGTCAACGCCGGGCAGTTCAACCCGGCCGCCCCGTTCGGCGGCTACAAGCAGAGCGGCAACGGCCGGGAGCTGGGCAGGTTCGGGCTGGAGGAGTTCCTGGAGGTCAAGGCCATCCACCGCTAGCGGTGGCACGCCTCACGCGGCCGTACGGCCACCGATCAGCCTCCTCTCAGACGCCCTGGTTACCCTGGACAGGATGGCCGAGAGCGACGAGCGCACCCTGATCGGTGGCCGCTACCGCCTGGACGAGCGCATCGCCTCCGGGGCGATGGGCGCGGTCTGGCGGGGCACCGATCAGTTGCTGAACCGTGTCGTGGCCGTCAAGGAGCTGCTGGCCGCGGCCGCCCCCAGCACCACGGCCGGTGGGCGCGATGCGCTGGAGGAATCGCGCCAGCGCATCCACCGCGAAGGCCGCATCGCCGCCCGCCTGCAGCACGCGCACGTCATCCGCATGTTCGACGTCGTGGTGCACGACGACCGGCCGTGGCTGGTCATGGAGTACCTCGAGTCCAAGTCGCTGTCGGCCGTCATCTCCACCACCGGCACCCTCGAACCGCTCGCCGCGGCCGAGATCGGCCGCGACGTCGCCGACGGGCTGGCCGCCGCGCACGCTGCAGGCGTCGTCCACCGCGACGTGAAGCCCGGCAACGTGCTGATCGGCCACGACGGGCGCACCAAGCTCACCGACTTCGGCGTCTCCCGTGCCGTCGACGACGTGCAGATCACCCGCACCGGGCTGATCGCGGGCACGCCCGCGTTCCTCGCCCCCGAGGTGGCCCGCGGCGCCGATCCCGCGCCCGCCGCCGACGTCTTCGCGCTCGGCGCCACGATCTACGCAGCCGTCGAGGGCCGCCCGCCGTTCGGACTCAACGAGAACGCCTACGCGCTGCTGCACAAGGTCGCCACGGGCGTCATCGACCCGCCGAAGCACACCGGCCCGCTCACCGGCCTCGTGCTGCGGCTGCTCGATCCCGATCCCGAGAATCGGCCCACCGCCGTCGAGGCGCGCGACGAGCTCGCCGCGGCCGTCCGCACCGGCGCATCAACGGCCGGACCCGACGCGCCGGTGGTCGAGCCGCGCATGCTCTCCGGCCCGGCCACGGTCGGGCCGCCCACGCTGGCTGCTGCCCCGCCCGCACCGGCCCCGTCGAAGCCCGCCCGTCGGCGCAGCCGGCTCCGGGTCGCCGCGGCGGTCGCCGTCGCGGTCGCGGCGGCCGGCGGCATCGCCACCGCGGTGCTGCTGGCCACCAACGGTGAGCAGCCGTCGGCGCAACAGCCCCAGGCGGTGGCGCCGAACCCGGCCATCAGCACGTCCGCGCCGGCCACGAGCGGCACCCCGGGACCCGTGACGCCGGCCCCGGGGGACGAGGCCGTGCAGTTCATGCAGAACTTCTACGCCCTGCTCCCGGGCAACACCGAGGCGGCGTGGGCGCAGCTCAGTTCGAGCGCACAGACCGCCTCGGGTGGCCGAGCCCAGTTCAACAGCTTCTACGCCGGCCTCAGTCGGGTCTGGCTGGAGACCATCCGCCACCCCGAGCCCGGCGTGGTGACCGCGACCGTGGTCTTCACCCGGCTCGATGGCACCGTCAGCCCCGAGCCGTACAAGTTCGTCGTGGGCACCACTCCCGACGGTCGGCAGGTCCTGGAGTCCTTCACCAAGGTCAGCCCCACCTGATCGCGTCCGGCAGTGCCGGTTCGCCGACGTCTTGACCGAACCACGACAGGTGTCGTAGTCTTCGTCCAACCACTACAGCAGTCGTTGTTGGAGGCTTGTATGCGAGATCTGACCTACTTCGTCGCCGTTTCCCTCGACGGCTACATCGCCGCACCCGACGACACGTTCGACGCGTTCCCGATGCAGGGTGACCACATCGACTGGATCTTCGAGGAGTGGACGGACACGTTGCCCGGCGTCGGGCTCGACATGGTCGGGCTCACGGCCGACAACTCGAAGTTCGACACGGTCGTCATGGGTTGGGGCACCTACACCGCCGGGTTCCCCGTGACCGATCCGTACCCGCACCTGGAGTCCTACGTCGTCACCCACCATCCCGATCGGAAGGTGCCCGGGGATCCCGGCAAGATCACCTTCACCGACGAGGACCCGGTGGCGCTCGTGCGCAGGCTCAAACAGGTCGACGGAGCAGGCATCTGGCTCTGCGGGGGCGGGCAGCTGGCGTCGACCCTCGTCGACGAGATCGACCGGCTGGTGTTCAAGGTCAACCCGATCCTGCTGGGCGACGGCAAGCGGCTCTTCGCCCAGCGCCCGTACGCGGTCAAGGGATTCGAGCTGGCCGAGTCGCGTCCCTTCGGCACCGGGGTCGTCGTGAACTCCTACCTGCGACGCTGACGCGATGGTCCGCAACGACGAGCGCCGCGCAGGGCTGGCCGACGCAGCCCTGCGCGTCCTCGCGCGGGAAGGCACCCGCGGGCTCACCCACCGCGCGGTCGACGCCGAGGCCGGTGCGCCCGTCGGCACGGCGTCGAACTACTTCCGCAACCGGCCGGCCCTGATCAGCGCCATCGCCGACCGGCTCACCATCCGGCTCGCGCCCGAGCAGGCCACGCTGGACGAGCTCGGTGCCCTGCCGCCGTCTCGGGAGCTGTTCGCCGCCTACATCCGCGACATCGTCCGGCGCCTCACCCTGCACCGCGAGCTCTCGCTCGCGCTGTTCGAGCTTCGGCTCGAAGCCGGCCGCCGGTCCGAGCTCGCCGACGTGATCGGTGAGTGGCTGCGCACCAACTTCGAGGGCGACGTCGCGTTCAACGCCGCGGCCGGGCTCCCCGGCGGGCGCGCGGAGATCGCGATGTTCCACTACGCGCTCGACGGTCTGCTGCTCGATCGGCTCACCACCTCCATCGACCCCGACACGTCCACCGACGACGTCGTCGCGGCGCTGGTGGAGGGGCTGCTGCCGGCCGCGCCGGCCGCGCCGCGGACCGACGCATACGTGATCCACGACGAATCGGTGCTCGTGTGCACCCACGGACCCGGTGCCGGGGGACCGGGGCTGCGGGTGCCCGGCGGCGCCGTCCACGAGGGGGAGGACCCTGCCGTGGCGATCGTCCGCGCGGTGCGGGAGGAGACGGGGCTCGACGTCGAGGTGGTGGCTCCGCTCGGCACGGGATACCACGTCCGGCCCGTCGGCGAGGTGCCGCAGGTGTGGGACCGATTGACGGTCGACCTCTGCTGGCTTCCGATCCGCGTCGCGCGCCACGCGCTCGAATTCGAAATGGGCGAGCCACTGGCTCAGCTCGACCACTAGCGTGGCGATCATGGCTGATGTTCGCGTGGGTGTCGTGTTCCGTCCGCAGTCACCGCCCGAGGAACTGCGCGAGACGGTCGAAGCGGCCGACGAGGCCGGCATCGACGAGCTGTGGCTGTGGGAGGACTGCTTCTTCGAAGGCGGGCTCACGACCGCCGCGGCGGCACTCGCGTGGAGCGAGCGCCTGACCGTCGGGATCGGGCTGCTGCCGGTGCCGCTGCGCAACCCCGCGCTCACCGCGATGGAGATCGCCACGATGGCCCGGATGTTCCCGGGCCGGTTCGTGCCGGCGCTCGGGCACGGCGTGCTCGAGTGGATGGGGCAGGTCGGCGCCCGCGTCGAGTCGCCCATGACGTTGCTGCGCGAGTACACCGACGCCGTCCGGCGACTGCTGCACGGCGAGACCCTCACCGTGTCCGGCCGGTACGTGCAGCTCGACGACGTCACCCTGGACTGGCCGCCGGAGCAGGTGCCGCCGGTCATCGTGGGGGCCCGGGGCCCGAAGACGGTCGCGCTCGCCGGCGAGGTGGGCGACGGCGTGCTGCTGGACGCCTGGGTCGTCACCCCCGAGTACCTCGCGGCGGAGGCGGTCCGCGTCACCGAGGCCGCGCAGGCCGCAGGCCGACCGGCGCCGCGCATCGTCACCTTCGCCGAGATCGAGCCGAACATCCCCGCGCTCGGCGACCGCGCCCGCGAACTGATCGCCAAGATGGCCGACGCCGGCGCCGACACCGTCATCCTGCAGTGCACCTCGCAGCACCCCGACCCGGGCCCGCTCATCGCCGCGCTGTCCCGGTGACGGCCCACCGCTATCGGGTGCTGCGGGGTTCGATCACCTTGGTCTCGTAGGTCCGCAACACGAGCGAGGTCGTGACGGGCCCGAAGCGGGCGATGCTGTCGACGACGGTCTCGCGGCGCTCCGAGTGAGCGGTGTACACGTCGAGCAGGAAGCAGTCCTCACCGGTGAGCCGGTAGACGTTGATCACCTCGGGCAGCTGCGCGAAGCGCTCGAGGCAGGCCGGGATGTGCGCATGGGTCGTGCGCAGCCGGAGCACGGCATGGATGCCCAAGCCGAGTCGGGCCGGGTCGACCACCGCCCGGTACCCGGTGATCACGCCGGCCTGTTCCAGTCGCTTCATCCGGGCGGACACGGCCGGCTGGGAGAGGTTGATCCGTCGGCCGATCTCGGTGACGCCGAGGCGTCCCTCGGCCTGCACGATCTTCAAGAGGCAGAGCGTCTGGCAGGCCGAGTGGGGGGCGTCGGCGACGCGGATCTCGCCGTCCTCGTGGGACGAGCCGGAAATCGACGACTGGTGTCGCGCGATCAATCGGGCCGTCGACGAGGCCCGATCCGCCGACGCGGTCCTCGTCGCGCACAGCCTCGGCTGCCTCGCCGCCATCTCCTGGGCCGCACGCCGGCGCCCGAACATCCGCGGCGCGTTCCTCGTGGCCCCGCCAGACCTGGATGGGCCGAACTTCCCCGCCGTCGCGACGACCTTCACCGCGATCGAACCGGCGCCACTGGAGGTCCCCGGCCTGATCGTCTCCAGCGAGAACGATCCCTACTGCACCACCGACATCGGCATCGGACTGGCCGATGCCGTGCAGCTCGACCGCGTCAGCGCCGGCCTCGTCGGGCACGTCAACTCGGCCAGCCGACTGGGCAGATGGGACTTCGGGCGCGCACTCCTCACCGCATTCGTGGCCGGATCGGTCGGTGCCGGCAGCGTCAGTTCGCCCACCGAACACCCGGGTACGGTGACCGCTGCTCGGCCGCTTCCGCGCTGAGCTCCCCGTCCCGGACCTGCCGGTGCAGGTCGGCGATCTCCTGCAGCCGGTCCCGCTGCTCGGCGACGAACGCGGCGTCGACCGGGTTGCCGTGCCCCGGTACGACGATCGGGCGGCCGAGCGCGAGCAGCGCGGTGAGCGTGGCCGGCCACGCGGCGAGGTCGGCTTCGGCGAGATCGGGCGGCGCACCTTGCTCGACCAGGTCACCGGCGAACACGACACCGGCGTCGGGCACGTCGACGAGCAGGTCGTGGTCCGTGTGGCCGCGGCCGAAGTGGCGCAGGGCCACGACCCGCCCGCCGAGGTCGATCCGCGGCGGCGCCGTTCCCGGTGGGACGGGCACGGATCCGGCCAAAGCGTCGGCGGTCGCGACGTCGTCGCGGTCGCGGTAGTGGGCGACCCACTCGGTGCGCTGCTCGTCGGCGGTGCCGGCGATCGCCGCGGCGCACCGCGCGTGCGCGAGTACCGGCACGGGCCCGAACGCGGACGTGCCGAAGCAGTGATCGAAATGTGCGTGGGTGAGCACGACGGTGATCGGGAGAACAGTGCGTTCGCGCACCGCCGCCGCCCACTCGGCGCCCTGCACCCGGTCGCCGCGGGTGTCGACGACCAGCGCCCGCTCGGCCCCGATCACCAGCCCGACCGTCAGGTCCAGCTCGGCGTAGCGGCGGGCGAACACCCCGTCGGCCAGCTCGATCCACGTCCCGTCCATGGCGACATGATCGGGTAGTCCCGTGGTCAGGCGGTGAGGAGGCCGTCGACCAGGCGGGGGGCACCGTCGCTCACGTTCAGAGCGGCGGCGAGCGCCACGTCCTCCGCGAAGCCGTCGGCGATCAGCTCCCGGCCCGACGACACGGCCGCGAGCACGTCGGGCAGCCGATCGGCGACCGCGCGGAACTGGATGAGCGCGAGCTCGGCTTCCGGGGACAGGTCGTCGAGATGGACGGCGATCGCGGCCGCCCCGAGCAGGTCCTCGGCGGCGACGCGCAACGTCCCGTCCGGCCAGCGCTCCCCGGCGGGCACCAACCCGATCGCGCCGCCGCCCGCGAGCCCGTCGGCGACGGCGGCGACGGCGGCCGCGTTGCGCAGACACCCCGCCAGAACGGTGGCGGTGCCGGTCGACGCGGCGAGCGCGCACAGCGTCGACCCGTTGGGGGAGGGGAGTGCGAGCCGGGTTCCGCCCGGCAACGCGACCAGCGAAGCAGGCGACAGCGACGGCCCGGAACTGCGCCGCGGCCCGGCCAGCACCGCGCCGGCCGCCTCGGCGGCAGCGGCATCAGCACGCGGCATCGGCAGAACAGCGACATCGCGAGCCGTGGCGACGTCGACGCTGGTGGTGAACGACAGCACGTCGACGATCACCACGACCGCGCAGTCGGCCGCCAGCACCCCGACGCCTTCTGCGCCCCACTCGAGCCGCACCCGATGGCCGTCCTGCCGGTGCTCCCCGCGAACGATCATGAGGGCGACGCTAATTCCACGGTGGTCCGCCGCGCACGCGAATACGCCAGCGCCGCGACGACGCACACTGCTGTCGCCGGCACGAAGCTCGCGCCGCCGGCGAGCGCGCCCATCACGGCCACGCCGACGGTGGCGCCGGCCTGCCGAGCGGCGTTCAGCATCCCGCCGGCCGCGCCGGCCACCTCGGCAGGCACCGCGGTGACCACCGATCCGGCCAGCGCCGGCAGTGCGAACGACACCCCGAGCCCGACGGCGAGCAGCCCGGCCGCGATCGCGGGGTATGCCGCGTCGGCAGCGATCGCCATGGCCAGCCCGGCGGTTCCGGCAGCGAGCAACCCGAGCCCCAGCAGGATCGCCGGCCGCGGCCCGTACCGGGCGACGAGGCGGGCGGTGACCGGCGGGTTGGCCACGAACGGCACCGTCATCGGCAGCAGGGCGAGGCCCGTGCCGAGCGGGCCGAACCGCTCGGCCAGCACCAGCGGCAGTACGAACAGCGTGCCGGCGAGAGTGAGGTTGACCGCCGCGCCGGCCAGCAGCCCCGCCCGTACCCCCGGCGCGCCGAGCACCGCGGGATCCAGCGCAGGCGCTGTGCTCGTCCGCTCGTGGCGCGCGAGCAGCCCCGCGACGATCGCCGCGGCGAGCCCGCCGACGCCCGCGTGGACCCACGCGCCGGCGCCCGCGGCGATCAGGGCGTCGGTGCCGAGGGCGAGCGCGGCGACCACGGCGGCGTGGCTGCGCAGGTCGATCCGGCGCCGCGATCGCGCATCGCCGCCGCCTCCCGCCGCCGCCAGCACGACGAGCGCGACGGGCACGTTCACCAGGAACACCGCCCGCCACCCGGCCAGCTCCACGAGCGCGCCACCGACGACCGGGCCGAGCGCGACCGCTGAGCCGCTGATCGTCGCCCACAGCGCCACGGCCTTCGCCCGCCGCGCCGGTTCGGGATGCAGGCGGGCCACCAGCACCAGCGACGCCGGCACGCACGCCGCTGCGGCCGCCCCGAGCACCGCCCGCAGCCCGATCAGCACGTCCACCGAGGGGGCGGTCGCGCACAGGGCCGACAGCACCCCGAACGCGAGTACGGAGGTGCGGAAGGTCCGCCGGGCGCCGACGGCGTCGGAGATCGCGCCCGCCGACAGCAGCAGCGCGGCGAAGGTGACGGTGTAGGCCGTCGTCACCCACTGCAGCCCGTGCACCGACGTGCCGAGCGAGGCGGCCAGATCGGGTTCGGCGACGGCGACGACGGTCGTGTCGAGGAGAACCATGAAGTAGCCGAGGGAGATCCCGACCAGGGAGACGTTCCTGCGCATGAACTCAGGCTCGCCGCCGGGGCGACCCTGCTCCACCGGCTCGGCGCTACGCTGCGTTCGGAGAATCCGAACGCAGGGCGGGCATGGAACTACGACAGCTGCGCATCTTCGAGGCGGTGCTGCGCCACGGCTCGGTCACCGAGGCGGCCGTCGCGCTCGGCTTGGCGCCGTCGAGCGTCTCCGCGCAGATCCGGGCCCTGGAGGCCGCGGTGGGCGTCGCCCTCTTCGACCGCGCCGCCCGCGGTATGACGCCGACGGCGGCCGGCGAGCGGCTGCGACCGTGGGCCCGCAGCCTGCTCGCCGACGCCGAGCAGGCCACCGTCGCGGCCCGCGGCGCGGCGATCGCCGTGCGGGTCGGTGCGCTCGAGACGATCGCCGCCACGTGCGTGCCCGCGGTGCTGCGCAGGCTCGCTGCCCGCCGTCCCGACGTCGCCGTCGAGGTGCAGGCGCAGGCGCGGCGCGACGTCCTGCTCGCCGATGTCGCAACGGGCGCCCTCGACGCGATCCTGCTGCTCGACAGCGGCCCCGAGCTGGGCGACCTGGGCTTCGGCGTGCCGGCGGACGTGCTCGCGTTCGTCGACGTCGACACGGTCCCGCTGCTGCTCGTGGCTGCCCCCGACCATCCGGCCGCGGCGCGCGACCACCTCGAACCCGATGATCTCGCAGGGGAGCGGCTGCTGGTCAACGCGCCGGGATGCTCGTTCCGCATGGCGGCCGAGGCGGTGCTCGGGCCGGCCGTCGAGCGGGTCGCCGCCGGCGGGGTCGCGGTGATGCGGGCGTGGGCCGAGCAGCGGATGGGGGTCGCGGTGCTGCCCCGGTTCGCCGTCGAGGACGCGTTGGCCTCGGGCGCGCTCGTGGCGCTCGCGCTGCCGGTGGGGGAGCTGGTGCTGCGGCTGGTCTGGGACGCGGAGCGCGAGGCGCAGGTGCCAGGGTTGCGGGAGTTGCTCTACGCAGCGTGCTAGCCAGGTAGCTCCCGGCGAGATGCTGCAGACCTCGCCGGGAGCCGTGCGCCCTGATCAGGCGACGGGTGCGAGTTCCTTGGGGTCCGCGCCGTGCTGGTTGGCGGCGCGGTTCCCCTCGAGCGCGAAGAGCACGATCAGGACGATCGCGCCGATCACCGGCACGATCAGGATGAGCTGCCACCAGCCGCTGCGGTCGGTGTCGTGGAGCCGGCGCGCGCCGACAGCGAGCGTGGGCAACAGGACGGCAATGGCGTAGATGGCTCCCAGCACCCCGATCCCGCTGCTCATCGGCGAGCCGAGCACGAAGCTGTCGATCAGCGCCAGCACCAGGGAGATCAAGACGCTGAACAGCGTGAACATCCAGTACTCGGTGCGCCGGGCGCGACCGGAGAAGTCGGCGTACTGACGTAGCACCTTCAAGTACCACTGCATGACGATTAGCCCCCCAGATGATGTTTCCGCAACAGCCCGGTGGCCGGCGGATCGTGATCGTGGCACGAAGCGGATCACCCGGGAGAACGATTCGGTGTCGAGTCCACGTGCATATTGATCACGGCGGCGTGTCGACCGCGTCCGCCGGACGTCACCGGCTGGCCACCGATCGCCGGTAGCGTCGGGGCACATGTCCACCCATGACGTGCTGGGCCGCGTCGGCCTGCCGATGCCCACCGCCGAGCTCGCCGCCCGCACGTGGGACGTGGTGCTGGTCGGTGGCGGCCACAACGGGCTCACGGCCGCGGCCTACCTCGCCAGGGCGGGCAGATCGGTGCTGGTGCTGGAGGCGCGCGAACAGCTCGGCGGCGCGGCCACCCTCACCCGCCCGTTCCCCGAGCAGGACTTCCTGGTCAGCCCGTGCGCGTACGTGGTCGGGCTGCTGCACCCGATCGTCGTGGATGAGCTGGACCTGCGCCGGCACGGGTTCGACGTGGTGCTGCTCGATCCCAGCCTGTGGTGCCCGTTCGAGGACGGGACGTCGATCGCGCTGGGCTCCGACGCCGCAACCTCGGTCGCCGCGTTGGCTCCGGGTGACGAATCGGGTTACCAGGCCTACGAGGACCTCTTCGAGCGCATCCGGGTCGGGCTGCGGCTGAAAGCTCGCGACACGTGGATCGGTGACGCCCCGGACCGGGTCGAGCTGGCCGAGCTGCTCGATCCCGAGGCGCTGGACGTGCTGCTGCACCGCTCGATCGCCGACGTCGTCGAGGAGCACGTGCGCGACGAGCGGCTGCGCGCGGCCCTGCACGGCCAGGGCGTGATCGGGACGTGGGCGGGGCCGCGCGACCCGGGCACGGCAGGGGTGCACGCGATGCACGGGCTGGGCACGCTCAACGCCGGCCGCTGGGGGTACGTGCGCGGCGGGACCGGGCGGGTGTCGTTCGCGCTGGCCGATGCCGCGATCGAGCACGGTGCGGTGCTGGCGAGCGGAGTCGCGGTGGCGGCCATCGAACCGGAGGAGGGGGTGCGGCTGGCCGGTGGCGAGCTGATCCGGGCCACGACCATCGTCTCGAACGCCGATCCGATCACCACCACTGCGCTGTGCTCGGAGGTTCCGTCCGCCTGGCGTGGCCGGGTGGACGCCTGGCAGTGCAGCAGCCCCGTCATCAAGATCAATTGCGCGCTGGACCGGCTGCCGATCTTCCCCGCGGCACACGGCTCCGACCTGCCCTACCGCGCGATGACCACCATCACCACCGGCATCGACGCCACACAGGAGGCGTTCGGCCGGGCCGTCGCCGGCCAGCCGTCGCCGTCATGGGCGGAGGTGTACTTCCCGTCGTTCTACGATCCCTCGCTCGCCCCGGCCGGCCGGCACGTCATGAGCGTGTTCGCGCAGTACGTGCCCTACACGCTGGCGGAGGGCACCTGGGAGACCCGCCGCGACGACATCGCCGACGCCGCACTGGCCGAGGTGGCCCGCTTCGCCCCCGACATCGCCGACGTGATCACCCACCGCGAGGTGCTCGGCCCGCCGGACGTCGAGCAGCGCGTCGGCCTCGCCGGCGGCCACATCTTCCAGGGCGACTGCCTGCCCGACCAGATGTACGACCGCCGGTTCGGCCCGCGCACCGCCATCCCGGGGCTGTACCTGTGCGGTGCGGCCACCCACCCCGGCGGCAGCGTGATCGGGGTGAACGGCCGCAACGCCGCGATGGCGGTGCTGGCCGACACCGGACGCTCTTAGCTCAGTCCGAGCAGCTCGGGGCGCGTGGCGCGGGAGCGCCACACGGCCGCCGGATCGGCCACCAGCTTGCGGGTGCGCAGGTCGAGCAGCCCGCTGACGGTGTGCACCTGGGCGGCCACCACGCCGTCGGTGCGCCGCACCTCGTGGTCGACCGTGTGCGTGCGGCCGGGGCTCCAACCGAAGGCGCAGGTCACGTCCACCTCGTCGCCGCCACGCAGCTCGTGCAGGAAACGGATCGTGGTCTCCAGGTTCACCGGCCCCATGCCGTCGGCGATGAGGTCGTCGATCACGACCCCGGCCGCCCGCACGCACTCGAACCGGCTGTGGTCGGCGTACTGGTGGAACACGGCCCCGTTGACGTGCAACTGCGGGTCGAGCTCGTAGCTGCGCACCGCCATCCGCAGTCGGAACGGCTCACTCATGCCGTGCCGGCCCATTCCCGCGAACGGGCCGACATCCGACGCAGCCCGTCGGCGCCCGCCTCCATCCAGCCGCCCTTGATCCAGCCGCCGACCGTCTGCGGAGCGAAGCCGTGCCGGCGCATCAGCGCGATGCTCTCCGGCCCGGTGAGTGCGCGGTCGCCCCACTCGGCGATGGCGGCGCGGTAGCGCTCGTCCTGGGTCGGCTCGCCGGCCGCGCCGCTCAGCGCATCGGCGAGGGCGTCCAGACCGCGGCTGACCTGGCGCAGGGCTGCGGCGATCGCAGCGAGATCGGGTGGCGACGACTCAGGCATGTCAAAAGCCTAGCAATCGATAGCGATTGCTGGAGCAGTTCTGGTCCAGGGGACGGGGCCGATCGGAACGTCGACTTTCCTGTCGAGCTGCACCAGACTTGCCGCCCCATCCACGGACGGCCGGGAGGTGGCGCCATGTGGCGAGCGGACGGCTGGAACGTTCGGTGGCGACTCGGCCTGGTGGTGCCGCACGCTGACGTTGGCCCGGAGTCGGAGCTGCGGGCGATGGCGCCGGCCGACATCGGCATCCACGCCGCACGGGCCCCGTTCGGGGCCATGGCGGCGGGTGGCGTGATGGATCCGACGATCCCGTTGGCCCCGGTGCGTGCATTCGCCGAGCCACCCGGTGTCGACGACGCCACCGGCCTGCTGGCAGCAGCGCCGGTGCACGCGATCGGGTTCGGGTTCACCAGCTCGGCCTACGTCATCGGCGCCGCGGGCGAGGACGCGATGATCGCGCGGCTGCGCGACCGAGCGGGCGGGCTGCCCGTGGTCGCCCCGTGCGCCGCCGCGGTGACCGCCCTGCGCAGTATGGGAGTCACGCGCCTTGGTGTCGTGAGCCCGCCGTGGTTCGACGCCGAGCTGAGTGATCTCGGACGCGCCTACTACCGGGCCGCCGGGTTCGACGTGGACTTCGCCGCGCCCTGTGCCCTGCCCAGCGGGCAGGTCCTGATCACCCCGAAGAGCCTGTACGACTGGGTGCTGGCGAACGTGCCCGACACCGCCGAGGCCGTGACGATCGGCGGCAACGGCTTCCGTGCCGTGGGTGTGATCGAGGCGCTGGAGAAGGCGCTCGAGCGTCCGGTGCTGACCGCCAACCAGGTGCTGCTCTGGGCCATGATGGCGGCCGCCGGCGCCGACCTCGGGTCGGTCATCGGGTACGGCCGGTTGTTCCGCGCGGGGCAACGCGCGTGAACGGCACACCACGGTAGTTCGATCATGTCGGAACTACTGTGGTGTGCCGTTCGAGCGCATTACGCCCCGGCCAGCGCCACCGCATCCGTGGTGGGCTGGTCGAACTGGGTGTGGTGCAGCTCGGCGTAGCGCCCGCCGCGGGCGATCAGCTCCGCGTGCGTGCCCCGTTCGACGACCGTGCCCGCTTCGAGCACGAGGATCTGGTCGGCGCTGCGGACGGTGGAGAGCCGGTGCGCGATGACGATGGCCGTGCGGCCCTCCAGCGCCTCGCCCAGTGCCTCCTGCACCGCGGCCTCGGATGTGGAGTCGAGGTGCGCGGTGGCCTCGTCGAGCACCACGATCCGCTGGTTGGCCAGCAGCACCCGGGCGATGGTGAGCCGCTGGCGCTCGCCGCCGGAGAGCCGGTAGCCGCGCTCGCCGACGACGGTGTCGAGCCCGTCGGGCAGCGACGCCACCAGATCGCCGAGCCGGGCCCGCTCCAGCGCGTGCCACAGCTCCTCCTCGCTCGCCTGCGGGGCTGCCAGCAGCAGGTTCGACCGGATGGACTCGTGGAACAGGTGCCCGTCCTGGGTGACCAGCCCGACCGCGCGGCGCAGGTCGTCGAACGACAGGCCGCGCACGTCGACCCCACCGAGCCGGACGGAGCCGCCGTCGGTGTCGTAGAGCCGGGGGAGCAACTGCGCGATGGTGGACTTGCCGGCGCCGGAGGACCCGACGAGCGCGATCATCTGCCCGGCCTCGGCCCGGAACGACACCTCGTGCAGCACCTCCTCGCCGCCACGGGTGTCGAGCCGGGCGACGTCCTCCAGCGACGCCAGCGACACCTTCTCCGCCGACGGGTACGCGAACCGCACGGCGTCGAACTCGACCGACAGCGAGCCCTCCGGCAGCGCGACCGGGGTCTCCGGCTCGGCCACCAGCGGGGTCAGGTCGAGGACCTCGAAGACCCGCTCGAAGCTCACCAGCGCGCTCATCACCTCGACCCGCGCGCTGGCCAGCGCCGTGAGCGGCGCGTAGAGGCGGGTGAGCAGCAGTGCCAGCGCGACGACGTCGCCGGCCGCGATGCCGCCGGTGAGGGCGTAGTAGCCACCGAGCCCGTAGACGAGCGCCAGCGCGAGCGCCGACACCAGCGTGAGCGCGGAGACGAACACCCACTGCACCATCGCCGTGCGAACCCCGATGTCGCGGACGCGGGCGGCGCGCCGCACGAACTCGGCGGTCTCCTCGGTCGGCCGGCCGAAGAGCTTGACGAGTGTGGCGCCGGGCGCGGAGAACCGCTCGGTCATCTGGGTGCTCATGGCCGAGTTGTGCGCCGCGGCCTCCCGTTCGAGCTGGGCGAGCTTGCGGCCCATCCGGCGCGCGGGCAGCACGAAGACCGGCAGCAGCACCAGCGCCAGCAGGGTGACCTGCCAGGACAGGCTCAGCATCACCACGAGGGTGAGCGCCAGCGTGACGATGTTGCCGACGACGCCGGAGAGGGTGCCGCTGAACGCCTGCTGGGCGCCGATCACGTCGTTGTTGAGGCGGCTCACCAGCGCGCCGGTGCGGGTGCGGGTGAAGAAGGCGACGGGCTGGCGCTGGACGTGGTCGAACACCGCGGCGCGCAGGTCGAGGATCAGGCCCTCGCCGAGGGTGGCCGACTGGAAGCGCTGCAGGATCCCGAATGCGGCCTCGGCCACTGCGATCACCGCGATCAGCGCCGCGATGCCGACGACCGCGCTGATCGGCCCGCCGCGCACGATCGCGTCGACCGCCTGCCCGGCCAGCACGGGGGAGGCCACCGCCAGCACCGCGCCGATCACGCTGACCAGCAGGAACGATGCGATTCTTCGGCGGTGCGGTTGGGCGAACCGGCCGATGCGGGAGAGCGTGGCCCGTGAGAACGGGCGCTGCTCCTCCTGCGCGTTCGCGGCGTGGTACATCGAGGTCCACGCCACCATCTCCATGCTCATCGCGCATTTCCTTCCGCAGCCGGTTGAAGTGATGACCGGCGTCGCTCGCCGAACTCATCGGTCAGGATGCCGGACAACCCCGACAGTTCCGGTCGGGTTTCCGGCGCGCTTCCTCCGTTAAGGTAAGAGCTGAAGTCAGGTTGAGGTCAAGCGCGAAGATCGAGGACGTCGCCGGGCCCGGTGTCCGTCCCCGGAGCGTTATCGCGGGTCAGTACGCTCCCGGCGTCCGCCGCCGTGGGGGTGGCGCAGCGAGGGAGAGCCATGAGTCCGGTCGACGAGATCCTGTCCCAGATCCCGATGCAGCAGCTGGCCGGCCAGCTGGGCGTCGACGTCCCGACCGCCACCGAGGCGGCCCGCACCGCGCTGCCCGCGCTCCTGGGCGGCATCCAGGCCAACACGGCCGACCCCGGCGGCGCCTCGTCCTTCGCCGAGGCCGTGCAGCAGCACAGCGGCGACCTCGTCGACGGTGGCGTCGACCTCGCGCAGGTCAACGTCGCCGAGGGTCAGAAGATCGTCGGACACGTGTTCGGCGACAACCAGGGCCAGGTCGTGCAGCAGCTCGGCGCCGTCGGCCAGGGCTCGGGAATCGGCCAGGAGCTGATCGCCAAGCTGCTGCCGATCCTCGCCCCCATCGTCATGTCCTGGCTGGCCAAGCAGCTGCTGAGCGGATCGGGCGGTGGACTGGGCGGTGCGCTGGGCGGTGCGCTCGGTGGCGGCCAGCAGGCGCCGGCAGGTGGCGGCGGCATCGGTGACCTGCTCGGCGGGCTGCTCGGGGGCGTGCTCGGTGGCGGGGCCGGACCGCAGCAGCAGCAACAGCAGCAGTCGGGCATGCCGGACCTCGGCTCCCTGCTGGGCGGGCTCCTGGGCGGCGGGCGTCGCTGAGGTCCTCCCGGGTTCAGCCGAACGTCAGCAAAGCCACTTTCAGGACCGAATCTGTCATGAAAGTGGCTTTGCTGTCCTCGAGTAGACCAGGGCCGGCTACACCACCACGAACCCGTCCGGCCCACCCCCGAGCACCTCGGCCTCCCCGCGCTCCCAGCGGGCGGCCGACCACGCTGCGGCGAGCGCGTCCAGCAGGTCGTCCATCCGCGCGCCGGACGGGAGGTCGCCCAGCGCCGCGGCCACGTCGAGCCACCGGCCGAGCGCGGCGATGCGCTGCCCGGCTCCGCGCGCGGTCTTCTTCGAGGCGAACGCGACGTCCGGGGCGAGGCGGCGCAGGGCCAGCTCGGGATGGGCCTCGACGACGTGCGGGGGTAGGTCGAGGCCGTCCCACTCGAGGATCTTGGGCCCGATGTTCCAGGTCTGGACGCTGATCGCGCGGCCGGTGAGCTGTCGCGCGACGGCACAGGCCTGCGCGTAGTCGGGCGCGGTCAGCACCGGGCGCGGCGGCGCAGGGAACACCGACGACCGCGCGGTGCCCAGCGCTCGGGCGGCCGCGACGTCGCAGGCGCGCGGCCCGGCACCGGTCGGCGTGCGCAGCGGGATGTCGACGGCGACGGCCGCGCAACCGGCGGTCGCAGCGAGCACCGCGGGCGCGTCGGGCACGACCTGCCAGCGCACGCGTCCCTGCTCGACCAGGGCGACGACCCACCCTCCGGGCACCCCGTCCACGCCGGCCACGGCCGTAGGGCAGGATCTCGAGCCGTGCGCGTGTACCTCGGTTCCGACCACGCCGGCTTCGAGCTCAAGGCCCACCTGGTGGCGCATCTGACCAGTCTGGGCCACGAGGCGATCGACGTCGGCCCGGCCACCTACGACGCCCAGGACGACTACCCGCCGTTCTGCGTCGAGGCAGCCCGTCGCACGCTGGCCGATGCAGGCAGCCTGGGCGTGGTGATCGGCGGCTCCGGCAACGGCGAGCAGATGGCCGCCAACAAGGTGCCGGGGATCCGCTGCGCGCTCGCCTGGAGCGTCGAGACGGCCACGTTGGGCCGCCAGCACAACGACGCGCAGGTCGTCGCGGTCGGTGCGCGCATGCATCCGCTCGACCTGGCCACGGCGATCGTCGAGACGTTCGTGGCCACCCCGTTCTCGAACGAGCCGCGCCACCAGCGCCGCATCGACGTCCTCGCGGAGTACGAGCGGACGGGTGTGCCGCCGGCGCTCCCCGCCGGCCAGATCCCGGGCTGATGCCGGAGGGCCACACGCTGCACCGGCTGGCCCGCCGGCACCGCGCGCTGTTCGGCGGCCGCCCGGTGGCCGTGTCGAGCCCGCAGGGCCGGTTCGCCGCCGGTGCCGCCGCCATCGACGGCATGGTCCTCAAGCGGTCCGAGGCGCACGGCAAGCACCTGTTCCACCACTACGCGCCCGATCGCGTCGTGCACGTCCACCTGGGGCTCTACGGCACGTTCGACGAGGCGCCCGCACCTGCACCCGAACCGCGCGGGCAGGTCAGGATGCGCATGGTCGGGGAGGCCGCGTACGCCGACCTGCGCGGCGCCACCGCCTGCGAGCTGCTGACGGCCGCGGAGGCGCGGGCGATCCGGGCCCGGCTCGGGCCGGACCCGTTGCGCCGTGACGCCGACCCGGAACGGGCGTGGGCACGCGTGTCGCGGTCGCGGGCACCGCTGGCCACGCTGCTCATGGACCAGGCGGTCGTGGCGGGGGTCGGCAACGTCTACCGGGCGGAGACCCTGTTCCGGCACCGCCTCGACCCGCAGCTGCCCGGATCGGCGCTGGCCCGCGAGCAGTGGGACGCGCTGTGGGCCGATCTGGTGGCCCTGATGAAGGACGGGGTGCGCCGCGGCCGGATCGACACGGTCGAGAAGGAACACGATCCGCGCCGTCAAGGCCGGGCCGCGCGCAAGGACCGGCACGGCGGCGAGGTGTACGTGTACCGGAGGGCGGGGATGCCGTGCCTCGTGTGCGGCACACCGGTGGCGCTCGCGGAGCACGCCGCCCGGAACCTGTTCTGGTGCCCGGGCTGTCAGCCTGCGCACGCCTGAACTGCTGTCGACCGGAATCCACGCCGGCTGGCACCGCCGGCGTGGACCCGGGACCGGTCGCGGGAGGGTGCGACCGGTCGTGGGCGGTGCCGAGCGTCGGTGCGCACTAGCACGTCCTCGGCACTGGGGGTGCTCTGGTCGTGCGGCCACCGCCCCGCTTGATCACTCGTGAGACACCCGAGTGGCGTTACGACACATTACGGTGGGTTCGAGGTACGTGAAAATGACAGGGGTGTCATTTACCGTGGCACGCATGGAGACGACGGACACGACCGGTTGGTGGCACTGCCCGGGCTGCGGCGTCGACGCCGAGCTCGAGTTCGAAGCGGGGGCGGGAGCGGAACCGACCGCGCAGCCCTGCCCCGACTGCGCCGAGCCGATGCTCGAACGGCTGCCGTGGGAAGTCGCGGCCTGAGTCGCCGCGCTACTCGATGAACCTGGCCATGCGCACGTCGTCGACGAAGGCGTCGTCGAGGAGGAACTCCTCCCGCAGCACGCCCTCGTCGGTGAATCCGCAACGCTCGTAGAGCCGCCGCGCGCGGTGGTTGTGGCCCAGCACGCGCAGGGTCACCTTCCGCGCGCCTCGACGGGCCGCCTCCGCGACCGCGGCCTCCACCAGCTGTCCACCGATCCCGTGGCCGGCGGCGTCGGGGTGCACCGCCAGCCCGTTGATCTCCAGGACGTGCCGGTGTGACGGCACATCGCCGAACTCGTTGCGCAGCACGACGTACCCCACGACACGGCCGTCGAGCTCGCCGACGATGACGTCCTCGACGGGCATCCGCGCGAAGTGCGACCGCGGGTTCCCCGGGTGCGGCGCCGGCGTGGTCAGCGTGTTCCAGGTGGCGTCGTCGGCCTCGACGAGTGCGTCGTCGTCGGCGAGCTGCGCGGGGCGGATCGTGATCACCCGGGCGAGCCTGCCAGATCCCGCTCGTAGTCCAACCCGATAACGGAAACGCCGAACCCGTCGTGCGGCGCCCGGCCCACCTCGCGGAAGCCGCGCTTCTCGTAGATCGCCCGCGCGGCGGTGAGCACGTCGGTGGTCCACAGCCGGATTCGCCGGTATCCCGCTGCCGCGGCGAAGGCGAGGCACGTGTCGACGAGCTGTCCGCCCACGCCCAGGCCGCGGGCGTCCGGGTGCAGGATCAGCAGGCGCAGCTGGGCAACGTCGGGGCCCGTCTCCGACGGTGTGCAGACCACCGACCCGATCCGCCGCCCGTCCAGCTCGGCGATCCAGCCGCGCTG
The DNA here is from genome assembly GCA_963727745.1 of uncultured Actinomycetota bacterium. Classification (GTDB taxonomy): domain Bacteria; phylum Actinomycetota; class Actinomycetes; order Mycobacteriales; family Pseudonocardiaceae; genus Pseudonocardia. The sequence continues at coordinate 546,358 of CAVSHL010000003.1, read as the reverse complement.
CCGCGCCGGGTCGGCGGGCTCGGCGATGGCCGCGACCGCCCGCAGCACGTGGCGCTCGAAGCCCTGGCCCCAGCCGTACTCGGCGGCGTAGAGCTCGCCGTGTGCCATCACCACCCACCCCAGGTCGCCGGCCGCTCCCCATTCCCTGATGCGCACATCACCCATGGCTCACTCCACTGAAACGACTGTTTCAGTGCAGAATGACGCGGTGCCGGCCCCGCCGCAAGTGCCTTCCGCCCGTCGCACCGAACTGCTCGAGCTCGCCTACGCCTACGTCCGCCGCAACGGGATGAGCGGGCTGTCGTTGCGCCCGCTCGCCGAGGCCATCGGGTCCAGTCCGCGGGTGCTGCTGTTCCTCTTCGGCTCCAAGGACGGCCTCGTCCAGGCCCTGCTGGAGCGGAGCCGGGCGGCCGAACTGGAACTCGTCCAGCAGGTGCGCGACGCCGACGGGGGAGTCGCGGACGCGGCCGAGCAGATCTGGACGTGGCTGGCCGACCCGGCCCACCGCGACCTCCTCCGGCTGTGGGCGGAGGGTTACGGGCGCGGCCTCGTGACGTCGGACGGGCCGTGGGCCGACCACCCGCGCCGCAGCGTGACCGACTGGCTCGCGATCCTCGCCGGCACCGGCGCGGACCCGATCGCCGCCACCGCCGCGCTCGCCGTGCTGCGCGGCGCACTGCTCGACCTGCTCGCGACGGACGACGCGGCGCGCACGACCGCCGCCGTGCACCGCGCACTCACCGCGTTGCGCTGAGGAACTCCCGCAGGGCGGCCAGCGTCGGCTCCGGCGCCTCCTCGGCGAGGAAGTGGCCGGCGTCGATGCCGACCCCCTGCACGTCGACGGCCCGTTCCCGCCACACGTCGAGGGGATGGACGGGCCGGTTCCCGACCACGCCCCGCGTGCCCCACAAGACCAGCAGCGGCACCTCGACGCGGCGGTCGAGGTCGGCGCGATCGTGCTCCAGGTCGATCGAGGCGCCCGCCCGGTAGTCCTCGAGCATCGCGTGCCGGGCCGCGGGATCGGCGAACGCGCGCTCGTAGGCCGCCAGCGCCTCCGGCGTGAACACCTCGGTCGCGCCGCCCCACGAACCCAGCAGCATCCGCAGGTAGCCGAGCGGATCGCCGGCGATCAGGGTCTCCGGCAGCGGTTCGGGCTGGATGAAGAAGAACCAGTGGTAATAGGCGGTGGCCAGCGCCCGGTCGACGTTCTCGTACACGTGCAGCGTGGGCAGGATGTCCAGCACCGCGGCCCGCTCGACGTGCCCGGGGTGATCCAGCGCCATCCGGTGGGTCACACGCGCGCCGCGGTCGTGGCCGACCACCGCGAACTGCTCGTGCCCCAGCTCCCGCATCACCGCCACCTGGTCGGCCGCCATCGCGCGGAACGAGTAGCCCGCATGGTCGGGCCCGGCCGGCGGCCGCGACGACTCGCCGTACCCGCGCAGGTCGGGGACCACGACCGTGTGGTCGGCCGCCAGCTCCGGCGCCACCCCGTGCCACATGGCCGAGGACTCCGGGAAGCCGTGCAGCAGCAGCACCGGCGGCCCGGACCCGCCGTGCGTGACCGCGATGGTCGCCTCGCCCGTGTCGATCCGCTGCCGCTCGAAGCCGTCGAACATGATCACGACGCTACTGCGCCCGGTTGCGGGGCCCATCCCGCCGATGCACGATCGGCGGCTCGACGGGAAGGGAGACGATCATGGACGACCTGTCCGCCGGGCCGGTGCGCGGCGATGCGTTGCCGCCGGTCGTGTCGGCGCAGGAGTGGGAGAAGGCCCACGCCGAGCTGCTGGTCGAGGAGAAGGCGCTGACCCGGGCCCGCGACGCGCTGGCCGCCAAGCGGCGTCGCATGCCGATGACCGCGGTGACCGAGGACTACCGCTTCCTCGGGCCGGGCGGCGAGGTCGGCCTGGCCGAGCTGTTCGCCGGACGTGCCCAGCTCATCCTCTACCGGTTCTTCTTCGACGACGACGTGGACGGCTGGCCGGACAAGGGGTGCCCCGGCTGCTCGTTCTTCGCCAGCCACGTGCCCGACCTGCGGCACCTCAACGCCCGGGACACCACGTTCGCCATGACCTCACCCGCCTCCCAGGAACAGATCACCCGGCTGGCCGGGCGGATGGGGTGGTCGCACATCCCCTGGTACACGATGCTCGGGAAGGGCACCGACACCGATTTCGCCGCCGACCACGGCGTCGGGGAGCAGTTCGGGATGAACGTGTTCCTGCGCGACGGCGACCAGGTGTACCGCACCTACTTCGTCAACGCCCGGGGCAGCGAAGCGTTCACCCCCACCCGGGCGATGCTCGACCTCACCCCGTTCGGCCGGCAGGAGAACTGGGAGGACAGCCCGCCCGGTCGCCCGCAGTCGTCGCCCTACGAGTGGTGGGGCCGGCCCGACGAGTACGACTGACCGGTCGGCGACGACCTGGTCGGGGTGGCGGGATTTGAACCCACGGCCCCTCGCTCCCAAAGCGAGTGCGCTACCAAGCTGCGCCACACCCCGTCGGAGGCAGTCTAGCGGCGGCTCGGCCGACGGGTCCCGCCATATCCCACACCGACGCCCGGCAGGTGCCCCGTGTCGCCTGCCGGGCCCCGCGGGTCAGGCGACGCCGGCCGGTACGGCTGCGCGTGCCTCGGCGATCTCGAGGAAGTGCGGGTTGTGCATCACGCCCAGCACGTTGCCGAACGGGTCGACGACCGATGCCGTGATGAACCCGGATCCTTCGGCGTGCTCGGTGATCGGCTGGTACTCGGTGGCGCCCATCGCGAGCAGCCGCTCGACGGTCTCGGCGAGGTTGTCGACGTGCCAGTGGATGATCGCGCCGCCGGGGGCGCCGCCCGCGCCGGGCGGGGCGTAGCGGCGGTCGATGATGCCGATCTCGTCGGCGTCGTCGCCGATGCGGAACTCGACGTAGGCCGGGGGAGCGGGGGCGGGCGGGAAGGCGAAGTACGCCTCGACGTCGAACAGCTGCGCGTACCAGTCGCGGGCGGCGACGGTGTCGTCTGCGTAGAAGTTCAGGGTCGCGAATCCACGGAACATGTCGGGGCTCCTTCGTCCAGCGGCGTTGTTACCGCTGAACAGAGTTAACCGGAAACATAGTTCCCGGTCAATATGTTTTGGTGGTAACTTCGTGGCATGAGCGAGGAGCCCGACGTCCCGGTAGCCCTGCGGCCCGTCCGCGACCTGATCAACACGTGGTACGGCCACCTCGCCGGCGGCGGCGACGACTCGATGGTGACGCCGGCCGACCTGGCCGCCTTCTGTCGCGCGCACGGCCTCGCGGTCGCCGACGACGAACCGGCCGCCGCCGACGTCGAGATCGCCCGTCTCCTGCGCGAGGGACTGCGCGCCGCGCTGGCCCCCCACACCGACTCCGTGCTGCCCGTCGACGCGGACGCGCTGGAGCGGCTCGACGCCGCCACCGCCGAACTGCCGCTGCGGGTGGCCGTCGGCCCCGCCGGGCCGGTGCTGCGGGCGCAGGCCACTACCGGTCCCCGTCGCGTGCTGGCGGAGCTGGTCGCAGTCACCGCCCTCGCGAGCGCGGACGGGACGTGGCCGCGACTCAAGGTGTGCCGCCAACCGCGCTGCCGCACCGCCTTCTACGACACCTCGCGCAACAACTCGGGCGTCTGGTGCTCGATGGCCGCCTGCGGGACCGAGGCGAAGAAGCGCGCCTACGTGGAACGTCGCCGCGCCCGCACAGCCGCCGCGCGGGCCGCGCAGCCGGAGAGCGCAACCGTGTCGTGAGGCCGCACGGGGGTCGGCTAGGCTGGACGAGTTCCGCCTCGGCGGGGCAACGCGGGCGTAGCTCAATGGTAGAGCCCTAGTCTTCCAAACTAGCTACGCGGGTTCGATTCCCGTCGCCCGCTCAAACAGACTCGGCCCAGGTCACGGGGTGTTTTCCGGGATCCCGGGCCGGAGCCGTCGGTACTGCGATCGCGCTTGCGTGCCAGATGAGTGCAGCGCGGTGCTTGCTACTCGGCTGCGGTCTCATCTGCCGCCCGCGATTCCTCGACCATCAGATCGAGCGCGACAGCGATCTTCCGGTCAAGGTCGTCGGTCGCGTGCTTGTAGTTCATCGCCGCGCGGGTGCTCATCGCCGGCTGACGTGCGGCGGCGGCGCGCGCAGCCCCGCGCCGATGGCCCGCGGTGGTAAGCGTGCGGCTCCGTACTGGTCGACCAGGGCACGCGCGCAGCGTGCGGCCAAGATCTGGGGGCAAGATCTTCGGGCTGAGCCGCTCGATCTGACCGAATGGCGAGAGTCAGCACTGCCAGAACTCGCCCTGGACGATTACGTCGTGGGCATCAACTGGTCGGGGCCCAGGCTGGTCGGCTACGAGTTCACTGTCGCAGAGGTCGAGAACCGTCTCCGCCACGCGCTTGGTGCACTTCCGAACTGGTGAACCCAGTCGGTTCGTTGGCGCGGTTCGGCCCGCTCTCCAATCCGATGGTGCTCCTGCCCGACGCTGCGGCAGGGTGATGCTCCGTGAACGCGAGGCCGACGTTGCATCTCACGGTCGGCTTGCCAGGCGTGGGCAAGACGACGCTTGCGCGCGAGTTGGAGCGGGCCGGCGGAGCTCTGCGGCTGACGCCTGACGAGTGGATGGTGCCGCTGTTCGGGGTCGACTGGGTCGACTTCGGGGGGAAGCGCGACGTGCTGGAGGGTCGGCTCATCTGGGTTGCCCACCACGTGCTGCGGGTGGGCGGCTCCGTGATCCTGGACTTCGGATGCTGGTCCAGTGCCGAGAGGTACGCCCTTCGCGCGATCGCCGAGCTCGCCGACGCCGACTTCGAGCTGCACTACGTGACGCTTCCCGAGTTCGAGCGCAGGGAGCGCGCGACGGCGCGGTGGCGCGAGGCTCCCGAGGAGACGTTCGAGATGAGCGTCGCCGATCACGAGCGGTTCCTGGCCTCCTTCACGCCACCGACGCCCGCCGAGATGCGGGGCTCGTCGCCCCCGCCGCCGCCAGCACCGTTCGACAGCTGGCCCGCCTGGGCGTCCGATCGATGGCCCACGCTCCCGCGTCTGGACGTCTGATCTCGCCGATCACGCCCTCCGGATCGTGCTGAACGGGTCGATGTCCGGCGGCGATTCGCGCAGGAGCTGACGCAGTCGCGCGTTGATGGTGCGTAGCCGCTCGGTGTCGCGGTTGTGGATGGCGGCGTGGCCCTGGGCGATCAGGTGGTCGGCCTGCGTGGGGTCGGTCATCGAGCCGCGGTGGTCGTGCAGGTTGTCGAAGACGAGCACGGGGAGCTCGCCGGTGTGGTCCAGGACCGACATGAGGAGGCGGCGCAGCTCGGTCGTCCGTTGCCGCAGCAGGTCGGGCTCGCGGCTGTTGATCGCCTGGTGGACGGCGACCTCGGTCCGGTCGAACTCGCGCCGGTAGAGGTTGTCGTCGATCTCGGCGATGAGCGGGCGCATGTGGTCGAGCAGGTCCTTGGCCTCCGCGACCAGCTTCGGCCACATCAGCTCGTCCTCGACCTCGTCGATCGCCGCGCGCAGGTCGCGCAACCGTTGGCCGGCCGCGATGGCCGCGTCGGGATCGCCGGCCGCGGCGTTGACGAGGTTCTCGGCGTCGGCGACGGTCTGTTCCTGCTCGATCCGATCGAGCAGCAGTTCGGAGGTCGGCCCGCCGAACTGCGTCTGCTGGCTGCGGATCTCGCGCAGCCGCTGCAGTTCCGCCGCGGCTTCCTGCTGAAGAAGGCTCGCGTCCGGTGCCCGTTCGGTGTGCAGGTCGATCACGTTCTCGAACTCGGTGTCGAGGTACGGCACGTAGGCGCGCGCGATCATGATCCGCGACGCGTCGATCTCGAGGGTGAGCTCGATGTCGCTGCCCTGCGGCACGCTGCGCTGGATCTGGTCGGCGGTGATGTCGAGCCGACCGATCGTCCGGTTGCGGTCGGCCCGCGTGTGCTCGCCTTCCAGCACCGGGATGCGGATCAGGCCGTCGATGGTGCCGGGATGGACGGCCATGGTGGTGCGCAGGCGCTTGCGGCCCCGTGTCGGCAACGGGGTGTTGCGTGCGATCAGCGGTTCGATGGTGTTGTCGGCGAACCCGACGCTGATGGTGTGGATCAGCGGGGGCTGGGTCTCGATCGCGCCGACGGTGTAGCTGAGGGTGCTGGGAGTGACCTCGCGTCGCCGCCCGGTCGCGTCGGCGATCTCGATGGAGTAGGTGTTGGTGCGGCCGGTCTCGGCCCAGACCGTCGTGGCGAACACGCCGTTCTCGGCGACGGTGACCTTGCCGCTGCGCCACGGCGGTCGAGCCGCGCTGTCGACCAGCTCGACGGTCAACTCCTCGAGGGCGACGCCGTCGGGGCCCGCGAGGCGGCCGATCACCAGCGGCTCCCGGTCCGGGCCGACCGGCTGGTACTCGAGGCGGACGGTGAATCCGCCCGGCGCGGCGACCGGCGCGGTGGTCTGCGGGATCCGTTGGGTGCCCGCGAAGATCGCGGCACCGCGGGCCACGACCGTCAGCGGGTCCTGGCTGATGTCGAGTTCGATGCCGAGCCCGAGACTGTCGTCGCGCAGGTAGTCACGCAGGTAGGGCGACAGGGTGGGGCCGCCGACGAGGATCAGCTTGTCGATGTCGGTGGGCGCGAGGCGGGCTTCCTCCAGTGCCTTGCGGCACAGGTTCACCGAGCGGGCGAGCAGCGGTTCGACCAGCCGCTGCACATCGGCGCGCGTCAGCTCGTAGTAGAAGTCGAGGCGTCGGCCGGCGCCGTCGTCGAGCTCGACCTCGATGTCTGCCGACGCAGCCCGCGACAGCTGGATCTTCGCCTTCTCGGCGTTGATCTTCAGCTTGTTCACGAGCGCGTTCCAGCGGGCATCACCGCGGGCCAGATCGGGCAGTCCGAGCTCGGTGCGGGCTGCCGGTATCAGCAGTTCGTCCACGATGCGCCAGTCGATCAGCTTGCCACCGAGGTAGTTGTCCCCGCGGTGGTTGAGCACCGTGAACTCGCCGTCGCGCAGCTGGATGATCGCCGCGTCGAAGGTGCCGCCACCCAGGTCGTAGACCAGCCACCGGGCATCCTCGTCGGCCGACTGGAACCCGTAGGCCAACGCGGCCGCGGTCGGCTCCTGCAGCAGCGGCGACAAGCGCAGGCCGGCTTCCTCGGCGGCGGCCCGGGTGGCGTCGCAGGCGCTCATGTCGAACGCGGCCGGCACGGTCACGACGGCCGACTCGATGTCCTCGCCGAGCCGCTGCTGGACATCCGCGCGGACGGACTTGAGCACCTCGGCCGACAGCTGCGTGGGGGTGAGGGCGCGCCCGCTCGCCGCGAAGTTCGCGATCTGACCGGTGGTCCCCATCCGGAGCTTGAACTCGACCGCGGTGTTGTCCGGGTCGGACTCGGCGCGTTCCTGCGCGGCCCGGCCGACGCGGAGCCGCCCGCGCCGGTCGATCCACACCGCCGACGGCGTGGTGTCGCGGTCCTCGTTGTTCTTGATCACTTCGGCGTCCACGCCGCGCAGCACGGCGATCGCGCTGTTGGTGGTGCCCAGGTCGATACCGAAATCGACCGTCGATCGGCTCATGATCGTCCCTCCACGTCGTCGGCCGCCTGCTCATCGACGATCGCCTCAGGACCGGCGACGACGATCTGTCCGCGCTGCACCATGTGGCCCTCGATGTACACCGTCGGGGTGATCGTCTCGACCACCGTCTCGCGGCTCACCGCGTCGTTCGTCGCGTAGGCCACCACGTCCACGGACTGGCCCGCGTCGAACGGTTTGCCGGTGTGGTCCTGGACGTGGACGCCGGCCTCGTCCAGGGCGTCCGACATCGAGTTCACCTGGCGGGTCAACGACCGGAGCAGCTTCGCCGAGTCGCCGTCGTCGAGTTCGGTCGCCGTGAGCTTGCCGTGCAGCCGCCACACCCCCGTCGCCAACTCGACCAGCAACGGCGTGAAATCCGTTCCGTTCATCTCTTCCTCTCGCTGCTCGACGCTCACGCCGGTCGGCTCCCCTTCTGCCAGCCGCGGCGCACCAGATCGGCCACGGGTGGGTACTGCATCGCGGCAGTGGCCGCCGAGTTGTCGGTCGACATGGTCACGATCGCCGATATCACCACGGTCACCAGGCCGATGACGGCGACGACCAGCAGGACACTGCCGAACGGTCTCCCCGAGTTGGCCATGCCGATGATGAATCCGAGGACGGTGACCGGAACTGCCAGGCCCAGGAAACACCCGGCCGTGCCTCGGGTCTTCTCGGCCGGCCGCTGCGCCGTCCAGCACTCTTCACAACGGGGGACCTCGACAGTGGTCGAGTTGTATTGTTTCGAGTTGTATTTCTGCACGACGTTGCCGTACATCGGGACCAGGTATCTCCGAGCCGGATTCGCCGGTCGTGCCTTGCAGTACCAGCAGGTCGTCGCCATGGCCTGCGCGCTGCGGATCCGGGCCAGCGTCGCGATCTGCTCGTCGATGTAGGCCCGCGCGTCCTTGCCGGCCGCGAGCAGCCTGGCCCGGTCCAGCAGCTCCGCAGTGGGCGACACCGCCTCCGTCTCGTTGAACGTCGCCACCGCGCAGGACGTGGCACACCTCGCGACCATGTCCCGGACCTGCGTCAGTCGCTCGTCGTCGGGCTTGCCGCGCTGCCGCATCCGGGCCATCAACCGGTCGGCCTGGTCGAAGAGCCGTTGCGCCTCGGTCGTGCCCGCCCGCGGGTTCGCCTGGGCTGCGGCGGTCGCGCCGTCCACGAGCGCGATGATGCGGACGGCGGCGACCGTGACCCACTGCTCGGCCAGCTGGGAGCGGGACTGCTCGGTGGTGGCGACCGGCGTCACCCGCTCCATCAGCAGCTCGCCCGGCCCGGGATCGTTGGTCGCGTTGTAGTAGCGGACGTCGCACTGCAGCGCGGCGTGGACGAGATCGTCGTGCGCCCCCACCAGGACCGGGTCGGTGGCCGGTCGCAGCCGGTCGATCGCCTGCAGGGGCAGCCGGACCCGGTCCAGCATGCGGTTGGCCGCCGCCGACGCCTCGCGCGGCCGCTGCACCGCGTGCGAGTGCTCCTCCTCGACGATCGCACCGACGCGCGCGGCGAGCGTGCGCGCCGCCGAGCCGCGGGCACCCTCGACCAGTTCGGTGGTGAACGCGCTGTCGGCGCGGCCCACCTCGCCGGCGAGGCGTTCGAGCACCGTGACGTGCAGGGCGAGCGCCGCGGCGTCACCGTCCTCCGCAGCGCGCACGATCCGCGCGGCGTGCAGCTCGAGCAGCGCCCGCGGCAGGTCGTCCCGCAGTTCGTCGACCGCCGCGGGGCACAGCCTGCGCTCGTCGATCCGGGCGGCCCGTGCGCGGAACCACTGCCACACACCCGCGTCGACCATCGCAGCGTCCCACGCGGTCAACGCGTCCAACCACGTCTCCGGCGCCGCCCCCCGGGCTGTCTCCAGCGCCTGGACGTGCCGCAGCACCGCGATGTTGTGGGCCGCGATCCCGGCGCCCGTGTCGTTGCGCTGCAGCTGCTCGAGCCATATGCGCGCCGCGCCGTCCGCATCGCCCGCGACGAGGCGCTCGGGCGCCTGGTCGGTGGTCTCGGCCGGCCAGAACCAGAACCATTCCTGGACGAGGCGCTGCACCGGCTCACGCAGCTGGTTCAACGAGGCCTTCACATCGGCCAGATCCGGGGTCGGCGTCACCGGCAGGATGCCCCTGCTCGGCAGCGGTGCGCCCAGCCGGACGCTGGCCTCGAGCTCGGTCACCCGCCGGGCGAGCCCGCGCCGCTCCACCGCGACGTCCAGAGCCGCCAGCCGGAACGCGTTGCGCCGGTACGGCCCGTCCTCGCCCAGCGAGCTCAGCAGTTCGGACACGCCCGCCGCCGCGGCGCCCCGGTCCGGCTCCAGCAGGGGCGCGGACCTGCGCACGTTCGCACGCACGACCGTCCGCTCGGCCACGGGTGCGACACCTGCGTCGGAGGTGCCGAGCAAACGGTCCAGGTTCTGCTTCGCCAGAGGTATTCCGGCGGCGATACCGCGCTCGTACCACTCGATCGCCGCCGGCCGGTTGCGGCGTTCGAGCATGACCCCGAGGTTGTTCAGCGCCATGATGTCGCCGCCGGTGGCGACAGATTTCTCGTACCACATCACGGATGCCTGAGGATCTCGACTCTCGAGCAGGTACGCGAGCGGGAAGTAGGCCTTTTCGTAGCCGCTGTCCGCGGCTTTCTCGTACCACTTGACGGCGGTGACGTGGTCCGGCGGATCGAACTTGTGCTGGTGCAGCACGCCGAGGTTGTAGTTCGCCACGCTGCTGCCGTGCGCGGCCGCTTTCTCGTACCATCCGCGGGCTGTCGCGAAATCTCCGTCGCCGAAGAAGAATCCGCCGATCTCGTTCATCGCCCCGGAGTCCCCGCCGGCCGCGGCCCGCTCGTACCAGTGCCGGGCGGCGGCGAGGTCGGGTGGGCGCACCCTGTGCTGGTAGAGCCACGCGAGGTTGTACATCGCCGTGGTGTGGCCGCGCTCGGCGGCTCTCCGAAACCACTCCAGCGCGTTGGCGATGTCCGGCGGAGATGCGTTCTGCGCGCGCTCCCCGAGGGTGTTCATCGCGTCGAGGTCGCCGGCTGCCGCGGCCCGCTGGTAGTGCACGTGCGACGTCATTCCCGGCCCCTCGCCCCCTCGCCCGACCACGCTCCCGCTCTGAGATCGACGTCTCTGACCCGCCGACGTTGCTCGCTGCGGTCAGATGGCGAGTGGTCGTGCGGTAGATCCACCGTGGGCCTCCGGATCGGCCGGTCGATGTGGTCGGACACCTGCATCGACCCGACTCCACGGCCGCCGGTTGGGGGCGCCAGGAACTTTTCTCAGCGCGAGTGGTCGAGGGTCGCGCTCCTGGGTGTCTGCTCGGCAGCGAGGGAGGCGAGGATGCGCAGTCGCTGCGCGGAGGGCGATCCTGGTTCGGCGGTGTAGACCATGAGGATCAGGCCGGGTTCGGCGGTGATGGCGAGCTCCTCGTAGGCGAGGGTGAGCTCGCCGACGTCGGGGTGGTGGAACCGCTTCGTGCCGGTGCCGTGGGTGCGGACGTCGTGGGCGCCCCACAGTCCACGGAAGGTCTCGCTGCGGGTGGACAGCTCCCCGACGAGGTCCTGCAGGCCGCGGTCGTGGGGATCGCGGCCGGCTTCGGCGCGCATGATCGCCACGCACATGGCGGCGAAGGTGTCCCAGTCCGGGTAGAACTCGCGGGACGCGGGGTCGAGGAACTGGAAGCGGGCGAGGTTGGGGACCCGACCTCGGCTGCTGTCGGCGTCGCCGATGAGCGGTGCGTAGAACACGCGCCCCAGCGCGTTGGTGGCGAGCAGGTCCTGCTGCGGGTTGCGGACGAAGGCGACGCCGTCGGTGATGGCGTCCAGCGCCCAGGACAGGCTGGGACGGGAGGCCGCGTGCTTCGTGCTGCGGCGGCGGGCCCGGCCCGAGGTGGGGATCCCGTCGGCGGCGCGGGCGAGGTCGAGCAGGTGGGCGCGCTCGGTGGCGTCGAGCTGCAGCGCTCGGGAGACGGCGTCGAGCACCGCGGCCGAGGCGCCGCCGATCGCGCCGCGTTCCAGCTTGGCGTAGTACTCGACGCTGACCCCGGCCAGCATGGCGACCTCGGAGCGGCGCAGACCGCGCACCCGCCGGTTCGTGCCGCCGGTCACCCCGGCCTCGGCGGGGGTGATCTTCGCGCGGCGGGACATGAGGAACTCCCTGACCTCGCCCCGGTTGTCCCGTCGGTCGTCCATGTCCCCGAGGGTAGGTCGCGGTGCCGGGGCGCTGGGGTGCCCCGCTGGTACACCCCTCGTCAGGGACTCCCGCGGCGCAGGCGGCAGTCGTTGACTGGGTGTCGTGCCACTACTGCCGCGCCGCCGATCCGGGCGGCTCCTCCCGACGCTGCTGGTGATGCTGACGGTGTTCGGTCCGATCTCGATGGACCTGTACCTGCCGCTGCTGCCCGCGCTGACCACGCAGCTGGGCGCGGCGACCTCGACGGCCCAACTGACGATCACGGCCTGCCTGGTCGGTCTCGCGGTGGGGCAGCTGGTCGCCGGTCCGGTGTCGGACCGCTTCGGGCGTTCGCTCCCGCTGTACGTCGGCGTGCTCGCCTACATCGGCACGTCGCTGCTGTGCGCGATCAGCCCGAACGTCGAGCTGCTGGTCGTGGCCCGGCTGGTGCAGGGCGCCGCGGGCGGGGTCGGGATCGTCATCGCGCAGGCCGCAGGGCGTGACCTGTACTCGGGCGCCGCGTTGATCCGCTACTACGGCCGCGTGACGGTCCTCAGCGGGCTCGCGGCCGTCGTCGGCCCGTTGCTGGGTGGCCGGCTCGCCGCCGTCACGGACTGGCGGGGCCTGTTCGTGTTCCTCGCGGGCCTCGGCGCGGCGATCCTGGTCGCGATCGCGCTGGTGCACCGCGAGACCCTTCCGCCGGAGCGCCGCACGAGCGGTGGGCTCGGCCGGACCGCCCGTGACGTGCGGGCCCTGCTGGCCGACCGGCGGTTCGCCGGTGCCGTGCTCCTGCAGGGCGGCGTGCACGCGGCGCTGTTCGCCTACCTCAGCGGCGCGACGTACGTGCTCCAGGACACCTACGGCTTCACCCCGCAGCAGTACGCGCTGGCCTTCGGGCTCAACTCGGCCGGGTTCATGCTGTTCGGCCACCTCGCCGCCCGCACGAGCGAGCGGTGGAGCCTGCGCGGCACCCTGGCCACCGGGCTCGTCCTGTGCGCGACGGGTGCGCTCGGCCTCGTCGCCGCCGGTGCCGCGGCGCTGCCGGTCCAGACCGTGGTCGGCTCGCTGCTCGTGATGGTCAGCGGAGTCGCCGCCACGGTGCCGCCGGCCACGACGATCGCGCTGGCCGACCATCCCCACGTCGCCGGCACCGCGTCGGCGCTGCTCGGTGCGGCGCGATTCGCCTTCGGCGGCCTCTCGGCACCGCTGGTCGGGCTGTTCGGGGCCCCGGTGCTGCTGCCGCTGGGGGTCGTCGCCGCCACCTGCGTGGGGCTGGCCGCCGCCGCGTACGCGCTCACCGCCGATCGCCCGTCGGCGACGCTCACCGAGACCACCGGGCATCGCTGCGAGCCGCAGCCCGTGCCCTGACACCAACCACGAACGAGGAGATCACCACCATGCGCGGAGTCATCCTGCACGCCCCCGGCGACGTCCGGGTCGAGGAGCGCGACGACCCCCGGATCGTCGAGCCCACCGACGCGGTCATCCGCGTCACCGCGGCCTGCGTCTGCGGGTCGGACCTGTGGCCCTACCGCGGCCTCGAGCCCATCGCGGGCCCGGCGCCGATGGGGCACGAGTACGTCGGCGTCGTCGAGGAGATCGGGTCCGACGTCTCGACGATCGAGGTCGGCGACTTCGTCGTCGGCTCCTTCTTCGCCTCGGACAACACCTGCGAGATCTGCCGCGCCGGCTACCAGTCCCGGTGCGTGCACGCCGAGCTCATGGGCCAGATCGGCACCCAGGCCGAGTACGCCCGCATCCCGCTGGCCGACGGCACCCTCGTCGCCACCCCTGCTCAGCCGGCCGCCGAGCAGGTCCCCGGCCTGCTGACCGCCTCCGACGTGCTGGGCACCGGCTGGTTCGCCGCCGTTGCCGCCGAGGTCGGGCCGGGCAAGACGGTCGCCGTCGTCGGTGACGGCGCCGTGGGCCTGCTCGCCGTGCTGGCCGCCCGGCAGTTGGGTGCCGAGCGCATCATCGCCATGAGCCGCCACGCCGACCGGCAAGCCCTCGCCCGGCAGTTCGGCGCCACCGACATCGTCACCGAACGCGGCGACGACGGCGTTGCCAGGATCAAGGAGCTCACCGGCGGGCTGGGCGCCCACAGCGTCGTCGAGGCCGTGGGCACCCAGGAGTCGATGATGCAGGCCATCCGCTCCACCCGACCCGGTGGCCACGTCGGCTACGTCGGCGTCACCCACGAGGTCTCACTGCCCGGTGACGAGCTGTTCTTCTCCGGGGTGCACCTGCACGGCGGACCCGCTCCCGTGCGCCGCTTCCTGCCCGATCTGATCGACCTCGTCCTGAAGGGCGAGATCGACCCCGGCGCGGTCTTCGACCTCACCCTGCCCCTGGACCAGGCCGCCGACGCCTACCGGGCGATGGACGAGCGGCGCGCCACCAAGGTCCTGCTCACCACCTGATCGGCGGCGGACGCGTCAGGCGGGCGAGGGTGCGAACCCGGCCAGCATGGCCTCCAGCGCGGCCTGGTCCGGCCCCGTGAACGACGGCAGCTCGGGGGCGTCGGTCAGGGCGGCGAGGAGGTCGTCGCGGCGTTCCCTGGCCGGTGGGAGGTGGGTGCTCAGGACGAGCTGCAGCCCGCAGCGGGACAGCTCCTGCACCGTCGCGGCGTAGCGGGCGCGATCGACGTGGGCGACCCACGGGCTGTCGACGGTGGCCCACAGCCGCTGGGCCGCGGCCAGATCGGCCGCCGGCACGTCGTCGACGTCGTCGGCCAGCGCGAGGTCCGCACCGGGCATGGGCCCACCGAAGCAGTCCGAGGAGAAGCAGGCACCGGTGCTCTCGTCGATCAGTCCGGTGGTCGCCGGGCTGTCGTACAGCGGCGGCCGGAACGCCCGCAGCGACCGATCGCCGACCGGCAGGGACTGCCCGGGATTGAGCAGGAAGACCCGTTGCGGCGCGATCTGGTGGTCGATGGACAGGATGCCGAGCCCGAGGAAGGTCGTCACGAGTCGGGCCTGCGGCGCGGCCTCGAGCACCTCCCGGAGGGCGCCGGTGTGGTCGCGGTCCGGGTGGGTGAGCCACACCCACCGCAGGTCGGCCGGATCGCACGCGGCCCACAGGTGGTCGAGGAACTCCCCCCGGGAACCGGGCAGTCCGGTGTCGACCAGCACCGGCTCGGTCGCGTGCAGGAGGAAGGCGTTGACCGGGAGGTGCCCGAGGCCCGGCACCTCGATCGAGTCGGCGAGGACGGTGACGTCGGCGGTCGCGGAGTGGCTACGCATGGCGAGTCACCGGGCCGCGGGCGAGAAGAGCTCGAGCTGGATGTTGTCGGGATCGCGGAAGACGAGGACCGAGCCGTAGGGCTGGTCGCTGATCGGCGACTGGGTCAGCGGCTTGTCCGCCGTGTCCGCGCGCACGACCCCGTTGCGCTCGAGGTGTTCCTGCCACCGTTCGAGGTCGCCGCGCTCGGGAACGACGAAGCCGACGTGGTCCAGCCCGGTGCGCGTCTCGCGGAACATCTCGTGCTCGTTCGTGTCGTGCACGTGCACGGCGAACGTCAGTGTCTGCCCGTCGTCGGAGAGGATGCGTGCCGTGCCGCCCTCGTGCGGGGCGTCCATCCGGTACGCGACGGAGAAGACCTCCTCGTACCAGGAGACGCTGGCGTCGAGGTCCGTGACGGTGATGGCCACATGGTGGATGCGGGTAGGGGCAGGGGCGGTGTGCTCCATGACGTGTCCTTGTCACGATGCAACCCGGTGGCGGAGGTCGCCGCCGGGAACTGCGGCCGGGACCAGCGATCGCGGGCCGCCGGTGCGGCTGCGCGGTGCTCCGGCGCGCCGGCGACCGCATCGGCGGCCGCCGGCACCACTGTCATTCCTGATCGCGCGGCAGTCGCATCTCGTCGGCGTACATGTCGATCACGCGATCGAGCAGGCGGGCCCAGCGATCGCCGCCGGGGTCGTTGGCGAGCTGTTGCTCCACCAGGCCGCTGACGAGTGCGGTGTAGAGGTCCGTGCCCGCCTCGTCGGTCACGCCCAGCAGCGCGAGCCGGGCCCGGAGCCGCTCGATCACCTGCACGGCCGGCGCGTAGGCCTCGGGGCTCGGTGTGAAGTTCGGCAGCGAGCGCTGACTCATCAGCTGGTGGCGGGTCGGGTCGGCCGCGCAGAACTCGAAGTAGGTCCGGGCCGTCAGCTTGAGGGCCACGCGGGCGGAGCTCGGCAGGCGGGTCTCGAGCTCCTCCTGGACGTCGGAGTAGGCGGCCCACGCCTGCTCGAACATCGCGTCGTACAGCGCTGTTTTCGAAGCGAAGTGCCAGTACAGCGACGGGGCGCGCATCCCGACCCGCTCGGCGACGTCCCGGAGTGTCAGAGAACCGATGCCGAGCTCGCGCGCGGAGGACCAGGCGGCGGTGAGGATCTCCCGCCGCGCTCCCTCTTTGCGCTTGTCCTGCCAACTGACGGTAGGTTTCTCTAACACGATTAGAGAGTCGCGCCACGATCTTGTGCTGTCAAGCGTCGAACAGGTCAGCGGTGCGCGGTGTGGTCGAGGATCGCCGGGACGACGGTGTCCCACTGGTGCCGCGGGAACACCTCGTGGCCGGTCTGCTCCAGGGGGATGAAGCGGGTGCCGGGGATCTCGGCCGCGAGGGCCTCGCCGTGGCCGACCGGGAACATCGGGTCCTCGGTGCCGTGCAGCACCAGCGTCGGCGCGGTGATCCGGCTGAGCCGGTCGCGCCACGGCGCACCCGCGCTGATCAGGAAAGGGTTGGTCAGCTGCGCGGCGATGTGGGTGGTCCGGTCGACGATGCGCGCCGCCGCCGCGCGCATGCCCTCGGTGTCGAACGGGCGGGAGTGCGCGGCGAAGGGGCGCTCGGCCTCGACCAGGTAGTCGATGACCGCGGCCCGGTCGGACCACTCGGGTGCGGCGGGCTCGTCGGCGAAGAACTCCTGGAGTTCCGGCGACGGCGCCGGCAGGTCGGGGTAGTGGTGGCCGGGGCCGCCGGGCGTGGACGAGGCGAGCGTGAGTGAGGCCACCCGGTCGGTGTGGTCGAGGGCCAGCAGTTGGGCGACCGCCGCACCTTGCGACATCCCGACGACGTGCGCGGCGGTGATGCCGAGCTCGTCGAGCAGCCCGACGGCGTCGGCGACCAGGTCGCCGAGCCCGTACCCGGGTGCTCCGGCCGGGAATCCCGTGGAACGGCCCGCGTCCCTGCTGTCGTAGCGGATCACGCGCCGGCCCCCGGCGACGAGCCGGCCCACGAACTCCTCGTCCCAGGCCAGCAGGGAGTGGCCCGCCCCGTGGATCAGCAGCACGGTCGGGTCTGCCGGGTCGCCGAACGACTCCACGCACAGCTCCACGCCGTTGGTCTTGACGATCTGCTCACTGGTCGACATCTCATACCTCCGAGTTGTGGTGTGCGAGGGTCCTGCGGCGCAGCGCCGGGCCGACGGCCCGCTGCGCGACGAAGAGCGCGATCCCGATCGCGGTGCACGCCGCCCACAGCGCGCCCAGGCCGGCGTGGTCGAGCAAGGCGGTGCCGAGCAGTGGTCCCAGCACGGCGCCCACGCTCCACGTGGTGCTGGCGACGCCCATGTACCTGCTGCGCAGGTCGGCCGGGGCGATGTCGGCGAAGGTGGCGCCGAACATGACCGAGACGCCGATCTGGCCCAGGGTCCACACGACGATCGCCCCGGCATGGGCGGCGCCGCTGTCCACGACGGCCCCGAGGCCGCCGCCGATGCCGACCAGCAGCATCGACACCGCCAGCACCGACGCGGTGTCGCGGCCGTCGAGCACTCGCACCGCGATCGGCTGGACGGCGACGATCATGATCCCGTTGAGGGCGAGCATCGCCCCGTACATCTCCGGTCCGTGGCCGCCTCCGGCCATGACGAGCGGGAGCGTCGTGAACGACTGCATGAACATCGTGAAGTAGACGACGTGGATCGCCCCGACGACGAGCATCACGCGATCGCGCAGGAGAACCGGGAGCAGTGCCCGCCGGGTCGCGTTCGCCATCGGCGGGCGGGTCTCGGGGACGTACCGCCACACGATCAGCGCCGCCAGTACCGCGCTCGCCGCGTTGATCCAGAACAGCATGCCGTAGCCGTGCCGGACGAGGATGCCGGCGGCCACCGTCGAGACCGTGAAGCCGAGGTTGGCCGCCCAGAAGAGCAGGCCGAAGGCGCGGATCCGATCCGCCGGATGCAGGTCCGCAACGGCTGCCGATCCGACCGGGCGGAAGAGCTCCCCCATCAGCCCGATGCCGAAGGCTGCCGCGGAGATCATCGGCAGCGAGTCCGCGGAGCCGAGCGCGACGAGTGCGACGGCGGTCCCCAGGAACCCGACCAGCATGGTGGTCCGTCGGCCGATCCGGTCGCCCAGCCAGCCACCCATCAGCTGCGACCCGATGTCGCCGACGCCGACCGCCGCGATCACGACACCGGCCGTCGTCGGCGAGAGCCCCTGCTCCTGGGTCAGGTAGAGCACCAGGAACGACCGCACCAGCCCGCCGGCCCGGCTCACGAAGTGGGTCGCCGTGAGGGCCCGCACCAGTCGCGACTGCGGGGCCGACTGCCGGGCCGGTGCCTGCGTGTCGAGGATCGTCATGCCGATGACGTTATGGTCGCCGGTGCATCGTGAAAAGCGATTGTTCGCGATCGAGTCGATCGCTATCGGCTATGCTCCGCTGCATGGTCGATGTGGAGCTGCGGCACCTGGCGACGATGGCCGCCGTCGTCGAGGAAGGCACGTTCGGACGGGCCGGCATGCGGCTCGGCTACACGCAGTCGTCGGTCAGCCAGCAGATCGCCGCGCTGGAGAAGTCCGTCGGAGGGCCGGTGTTCGACCGGCCCGGCGGTCCGCGGCCGGTGCGGATCACGCCGCTCGGTGCCGTGATCCTCGAGCACGGTCGCGAGCTGCTGGCGAAGGCCGAGGCGCTGGCCGATGCCGTCGAGCGGTTCCGGGCCGGCGATGGCCGGATCGACATCGGCACGTTCCAGAGCGTGTCCACCGTGATCCTGCCGTCCGTCATGCGGCGACTGCGTGACGAGCACCCCGGCTGTGAGATCAGGCTGTCCGACGCCCCGTCGGAGGATGCCCAGCTCGGCGACCGGGACCTGCTGTTCTACGACCGGCCGATCGACGGCGACCTCGAGCACGTCAAGCTGGTGGACGATCCGTACCTGCTGGTGACCCTGCCCGGCGACCTCCCCGACGGGCCGGTGGCGCTGGAGCAGCTCGACGACCGGCCGATGGTGGGTTGCCATCAGGCCTGCGACGACGCGTGGATGGGTCCGGCGCTCGTCGAGGCCGGTGCGCGGCCCAGGATCGTGTTCCGCACTCCCGGCAACGAGACGATCCTGTCGATGGTGCGCGCCGGGATGGGGTGGGCGGTGCTGCCGTGGCTCGCTCTGCACGGATCCGACGCCCGGTCCGACGACCGGATCGCGATCCATGAACT
The DNA here is from genome assembly GCA_963727745.1 of uncultured Actinomycetota bacterium. Classification (GTDB taxonomy): domain Bacteria; phylum Actinomycetota; class Actinomycetes; order Mycobacteriales; family Pseudonocardiaceae; genus Pseudonocardia. The sequence goes on along the minus strand of CAVSHL010000003.1, from coordinate 527,238 downwards.
GCGACCGGCGCCGTCCCGCGGGATCTACCTCCACTGGCCGGCCACGTCGTCCCGGTCACCGCTGGCCGTGCGGGCGACCGAGATCGCCGCCGAGATCGCCGACGAGGTCTCGGCCGACCTGCGGCGGCGACTCCGGCAGGACTCTGCCGGGTAGCTCCCGCCAGGTCGATCCGTTCGCTGTGCGGCTCATCGCAGTACCTTGACACGAACGTTGTTCGATACATAGAACATTGTTCGTGAATAGTGAGCAGAGTTCGTTGAGCCCGTCCCGCGTGGAGCCGCTGCCGCTCCGCACGGCGTGGCTGGTCCTGGTGGTCGTGGTCGTCGCCGAGCTCATGGACCTCGTCGACACCAGCGTCGCCAACCTGGCCGGACCCTCGATCCGCGAGGATCTCGGCGGCGGCCCGATGACCCTGCAGTGGGTGCTGTCGGCCTACACCGCCGCGTTCGCCCTCGGCCTGGTCACCTCCGGCCGGCTCGGCGATCTGCTCGGCCGCCGCCGGTTGTTCCTCATCGGCATGGCCGGCTTCACCGGCGCGTCACTGGCCTGCGGTCTCGCGCCCGGCCCCGAGTTCCTGATCGTCGCCCGGGTGTTCCAGGGCCTGTTCGGCTCGGTGATGATCCCGCAGGGCATGGCGCTGGTGCTGATCGTGTTCCCGCCCGAGCACCTGCGCAGGGCGCTCACGCCCTTCGGCCCGATCATGGGAGTGGCCACGGTCGCCGGCCCGATCCTCGCCGGTTGGCTGCTGCACCTGGACCTGTTCGGCAGCCAGTGGCGCTCGATCTTCCTGATCAACGTGCCGTTCGGCATCCTGGCCGGCCTGCTCGGCTGGTGGGTGCTGCCGCGCCACGGCGGCGAGGACCGCAGCGCCCGCCTCGACCTGCGTGGTGTGGGCCTGCTGACCGCCGCCTCCGCGCTGCTGATCGTCCCGCTCATCCAGGGCCGTGACCTGGGCTGGCCGGCGTGGACGTACGTGATGATGGTTGGCGCCGTCGTGGCCTTCGGGCTGTTCGTCGCGTCCGAGCGCCGCAGCGCGCACCCGGTCATCGCCCCGTCGCTGTTCCGCAAGCGCAGCTTCGTGGTCGGCCTGCTCGTCGTCGCCGGCTTCTACGGTGCGGTCGCCGCGTTCGTGCTGGTCGTCAACCTGCTGCTGCAGTCCGGCCTGGGCTGGACGCCGCTGATGACCGGCTTCGCGCTGATCCCGTGGGCGCTGGGCACCGCGGTCGCCACACTGGCGTCCGGCGCGTACCTCGCCGAGCAGCTCGGCCGCACCGGACTGCACGTCGGCCTGGCCGTCGCCGTCGTCGGCCTGCTCGGGCTGTGGTGGTCAGCCGCGCACTGGGGCGCCGCCATCACCGTGTGGGAGCTGGCACCGTCGCTGCTCGTGATCGGCTTCGGCTCCGGCCTGCTGTTCATCCCGCTGGTCGACTTCATCCTCGGCGATTCGACGCCCGAGGAGGTCGGCACCGGAGCGGGCGTGCTCAACGCCGTCCAGCAGTTCGCCGCCGCCATCGGTGTCGCCGCGCTCGGCACCGTGTTCTTCGCCCGCGTCGGCGAACCCTCGACTCCGTCGTGGTTCGCTGCGGCGGAGCTGGTGCTCGCCATCTGCGCCGGCATCTACCTGCTGGTGCTCGTGCTGGTCGGGCTCCTGCCGAAGCACTCCCAGCAGTCGAACTAGTGGCGGGGACCACTGGGGGTCGGGCTGTGCCCGTCGGCGCCACTTCCATGATCGACACGGGTGAGATGGACATGACGGGTTTTTTTGCGCCTCGAGAACCCCCACCACGTCAATCTCACCCGTGTCGATCATCAGGGCGGAGCCGATGAGACCACGCCGGTCCGCTCGAGTACGCCAGGTACGAGTCACGGACCGGCGCCCTGCCGTGAGGAACGATCTGGATCTCGAAGAGCATCGACCATGATCCACGGGACGGTCGAGTCACCAGCCCCGCGCCACCCACTCGTCCAGATGCGGGCGTTCGGCACCGATGGTGGTGTCGGCGCCGTGGCCGGGGTGCACCCGGGTGGCGTCCGGGAGCTCGTACAGTCGCCGCACCGAGCGGATGATCGTCGCGAAGTCGGACAGGCGGGTGCCGGTCAGGCCGGGGCCGCCGGGGAACAGCGTGTCGCCGGTGAGCAGGTCGGCGCCGGCGAGCAGGCTGATCCCGCCGGGGGAGTGGCCGGGCGTGTGCAGCACCTCGACGCGCAACGGTCCGACCTGCAGCACCTCGCCGTCGGCCACCGGTGTGCTCCGCCCGTCCCACCGCGGGCCCGCCGGCGGGACGAGCAGGGCGGGATCGCGTGCCAGCAGCTCCGCGGTCGCCGTGCCGGCGTCCCAGTGCCCGGTGCGGCGCACGACGTCGAGTTCGTCCGGCCACACCGGTGCGTCTTCAGGGTGTGCGAGCACCGGCACCTGCCAGCGCCGCACCAGCTCGGGCACCGCCAGCACGTGGTCGAAGTGGGCGTGCGTCAGCGCGATCGCGACGACGTCGAGATCAGCAGTGGCGGCGGCGACGGCGGCCGCGTCGTCGCCGGGATCGACGACGAGCGCGCGGCGGTCGCCCGCGGCGTGCAGCACCCAGCAGTTCGTGTCGAGCACGCCGACGACCACCGGGCGCAGCACCACGGTCATGCCCGGCGCAGCAGGTCGTCGTAGGCGCCCGGGTCGTCCTTGTCGACCACCGGGAACCCGGCCGCCCACGGCCCCTCCCAGTGCACCTCGATGCCCGGGTTGGTGACGGTGGATCCGTCGGGCAGCCGGAAGGTCGGGCTGCCGGCGATCGCATCGGTCTGCGCCACCGCGAAGTCGGCCATCACGTCGGCGCGGTGGCGTCCCGTGTCGAGCGCCTCGGCGAGCGTGTCGACGTCGATCCCGGCCTGCTCGCCGGCGACCTCCAGGATCACCTGCCGAACGCTGATCGTCCGCGAGTGCGTCCAGAACGCCTGCCGCAGGGCGAGGTCGAGGGTCTCGCCGACCTGCAGGCTCTGCGCGCTCGCGGCGTGCACGGCCTCGGCGGCGAGCAGGACGGTGTGCGGGTAGCGGTCGTCGGGCTCGGTCCACACCCGGAACTGCGCCGCCGGCTCGATCTGCCCGAGCCCGACGGCCTCGCTGTCGGTGCCGCGGCGCGGGTGCGGGCCGTCGAACAGCTCCAGCGGGAACGTGTGGTGCTCCAGCGCGACGTCGAGCCCCAGCCGTTCGCGGGCGCGGCGCAACCGCAGGATGCCCACGTACGCGAAGGGGCAGAGCAGGTCCGACCAGATCTGGATCGTCGTCATGTCGGCTCCTGGTGTTCGGTACCGGGCGGGTTGCTGGTGAAGGAATCCGGGCGCAGCAGCACGGCCGTGCGCCGGTCGGCCGCCATCTCCCGGTCGTACGCGTCGAGGTCGGGGTGGTGGCCGCCGGCGGCGTGGTAGACCTCGCGCAGCAGTGCCGGCAGGTCGGTGAGGCCGGGCAGCTCGTCGTCGGGGCCGGCCAGCTCGACGGGGCCGCGCACGGCCACCCACTCCCAGTCGGCCCGGAAGACCAGCGTGGCGGACGGGTTGCGGCGCAGGTTGGCGAGCTTCGCCGTGGCGCCGCGCGCGACGAAGGCGACGGTCGGCTCCGCGGTGACGGGATGCGGCAGCACGCCGGCGTTGACGACGCTCGTGGACGGTTGCCCGTCCGCTCGCAGGGTCACGAGCACTGCCAGCCAGTGCTCGGGTGCTCCGTACCGGCGGACCAGATCGAGGCCCTCGGTGGTGGTCAGGTTCACCTCCGCAGAATACGGACTACAGTCCGTTTCTGTCCAGCGATAGAGTCGCGGACCGTGAGCACCCCCGCCGAGCTGCCGTTGCTCGGATCGTCGGCCGCGCCGAAGGAGCGGGCCGACGCCGCGCGCAACCGGCTCAAGGTGCTCGCCGCCGCCGCCGAACTGTTCTCGGCCCGCGGCGTCGCGGCGGTCAGCATGGACGACGTCGCGGCCGCCGCCGGCGTCGGGAAGGGCACCCTGTACCGCCGGTTCGGTGACAGGTCCGGCCTCGCCGCCGCGCTGCTGGACGAGCGGGAGTCGCAGCTGCAGGCCGCCATGCTGAGCGGTCCGCCACCACTCGGACCCGGGGCACCGGCCGTCGAGCGGCTGGCCGCCTTCGTGGAGGCCTACCTGGCCTTCCTGGACGCGCACCTCGACGTGGTCGAGATGTCGCAGACGGCCAGCCGCGGCGCGCGCCTGCGCACCGGCTCGCACCGGCTGTGGCGCCAGCACGTCGCAGTGCTGCTCACCGAGGCCGGTGCGCCCGACCCCGACGTGCGGGCCGGGGCACTGCTCGCCGCGTTCACCGCCGAGCAGGTCCGGCACTGGCGACACGACGAGCACCGCACCCTGCCGGACCTCACGACCGCACTGGTCGGCATGGCGCGCGCGGCGGCCGGTTAGCCGGCCGGCTGCCGCGGCTCCAGCCCGGCGGCGCGGTAGCAGGCGTCGATCGCCGCCATGTTGGCGATGGAGTCGTCGAGGTCGGTCGGGAACGGCTCGCCCCGCAGGACGGCACCGGCGAACGCGCGGAGCTGGAAGTCGTACGTCGGTTCCTTGGTGACGTGCTCGACGCGCTTCTCGCCACCGCGTCGTACCCGGATGCGGTGGAAGGTCTGGGGCCCGGTGAGGTTGCTGATGTCCATGGTCCCGGCGCTGCCCTCCACCCGGGCGCCGAGCGAGAGCAGCCGCCGCGACGCCATCGACGCCGTGATCCCGCCGGTGCGGCCGTCGGCGAACCGCAGCCGGGCCTCGACGAACCGGTCCATTCCGGGCGCCTTCAACCTGGCCGTCGCCGACACCACCTCCGGCTCGGCCCCGGCGATCGTGCGCAGCTGGTGGAGGGCGTAGCAACCGACGTCCATCAGGGTGCCGCCGGCGAGGCCGAGGTTCCACCGGATGTCGCCGGGCAGCAGCAGCGGGATGCACATCCACGTCTCGATGTGGCGGACGTCGCCCAGCTCGCCGCTCGCGACGATCTCGAGGACGCGGGCGATCATCGGGTGGTAGCGGTAGTGGAACGCCTCCATCACCACCTTGCCGCTCGGGCGGACGACCTCCGCCACGGCACGGGCCTCGTCGGCGTTGGCCGTGAACGGCTTCTCGCAGAGCACGTGGCGGCCGGCCCGGACGGCCGCGATCGTCCAGCGCCCGTGCAGCCCGTTGGGCAACGGGTTGTAGATGGCATCCAGCGAGTCGTCGGCGATGAGCTCGTCGTAGGAGCCGTACACGGTCGGGATGCCGTGCTTGGCCGCGAAGGTCTCCGCCCGCCCGCGGTCACGGGCGGCGACGGCGACCACCTCCACCTCGGGCACGTTCCGCGCGGGCTTGATCAGGGCGGTCGGGGCGATCCGGGCGGCGCCGAGCACACCGATGCGAAGGGTCACGCCGCAGATGCTGCCCCACTGTGAGACGGGGTCGGCAACTGCGTGCAATCGCCGTGAAACAGGCGGCTGGGAACGTGGCGGGGGGAAGTTGGGGGAGCCACGTGGACCTGCACACCGTCACGGAAGTGGTCGACGCCCGGACGTACACGGGCTGGCGGCGTGGCGACGCGTGGCTCGCCGGCGGCACCTACCTGTTCTCCGAGCCGCAGCCGCACCTGCGCCGGCTCGTGGATCTCGACGCGATGGGCTGGACGCCGCTGGTGGAGCACGTCGACGGGAGCCTGGAGATCGCGGCAACCTGCACCGTGGCGACGCTGGCCGCGCATCCCGTCTCGCTGTTCGCGCAGTGCGCGAGGGCCTTCCTGGCGTCGTTCAAGATCTGGAACCTGGCCACCGTGGGCGGCAACCTCTGCAACGCACTGCCCGCCGGCCCGATGATCTCGCTGACCGCGGCGCTCGACGGCGACTGCCTCCTGCTCGGCCGCGACGGCTCCGAACGATCGGTGCCGGTGAGCGGGTTCGTGGTCGGGGCCGGGCGCACCGTCCTGGAGGAGGGCGAGCTCCTGCGCTCGATCACCCTGCCCGCGGCCGCGCTGCGCCGGCGGACCGCGTTCCGCCAGGTCTCGCTGCACGGGCTGGGCCGCTCGGCCGCGCTGCTGATCGGCGGTCTCGACGACTCGGGTGCCATGGACCTGACGATCACCGCTTCGACGACCCGGCCGTACCGGGTCCGGTTCCCGGCCTCGCCGAGCTCGACGGCGGTACTGGACGCGGTCCTCGACACCGTCCCGGCCGACGGCTGGTTCGACGACGTCCACGGCGATCCGCGGTGGCGCCGGCACATGACGCTGCGCTTCGCGGAGGAGATCCGGCAGGAGCTCAGATCGTGACCTTCCACGTGCAGGTCAACGGCGTGCCGCACACCACGCAGCCCCGGGCGGGCCAGTGCCTGCGCACGTACCTGCGCGAGCGCAGCTGGTTCGGGGTGAAGAAGGGCTGCGACACCGGTGACTGCGGCGCGTGCACCGTGCACGTAGACGGCGCGCCGGTGCACAGCTGCCTCTACCCGGCCGTGCGCGCGGCCGGTCGCGCGGTGACGACCGTGGAGGGACTGGCCCGCGACGGCGAGCTGCATCCCGTCCAGCAGCGGTTCCTCGACGCACAGGGCTTCCAGTGCGGGTTCTGCACGGCCGGGATGCTGATGACCGTCGCCACCCTCGACGAGCGTCGGACCACCGATCTGCCCGACTCCCTGAAGGGCAACCTGTGCCGCTGCACCGGCTACCGGGCGATCGAGGACGCCGTGCACGGGGTGCGCACAGTCGGGTCCGCGTGCGCCGGACGTGCGGTGGGTGCGGACCTGCCGGCCCCGGGCGGCCCCGACGTCGTCACGGGCACCGCCCGCTACACGTTCGACGTCGACGTGCCCGGCGTGCTGCACATGAAGCTGGTGCGCGCGCCGCACGCCCACGCCCGCATCGTCGGCATCGACACGTCGGCGGCGCTGCAGGTGCCCGGGGTGCGCGCCGTGTTCACCCATCTCGACGCGCCGCAGCGGCACTACTCCACCGGCCAGCACGAGCACGCCGAGAACAACCCCGACGACACCCGCGTGCTCGACGACGTCGTGCGCCACCACGGCCAGCGGGTCGCCGCCGTGGTGGCCGACACCGAGGGCGCGGCGGAGGAGGGCTGCCGGCGGGTGCGGGTGACCTACGCGGTGCTCCCGGCGGTGTTCGATCCCGAGGAGGCGATGCGCCCCGGCGCCCCGGTCGTCCACGCGAAGGACGCGCGGACCGCCCGCATCGCCCGCCCTGGGGACAACGTCGTCGGCGAGGTGCACGGCGAGGTCGGCGACGTCGAGCGCGGGTTCGCCGAGGCCGACGCGGTCTACGAGGGACCTTCCGCACCCCGCGGATGCAGCACGCGAGCCTGGAGACGCACGGCGCGATCGCCTGGCTGGAGCCCGACGGCACGCGGTCGAGCGGCTCGTCGTGCGCAGCAGCACGCAGGTCCCGTTCCTCACGCGCCGGGCGCTGTGCGACCTGTTCGACCTGCCTGCCGAGGGCGTGCAGGTGGTCGCCGGCCGGGTGGGCGGCGGCTTCGGCGGCAAGCAGGAGATGCTCGTCGAGGACGTCGTCGCGCTCGCGGTGCTGCGCCTGCGCCGGCCCGTCCGCCTGGAGTTCACGCGGGCCGAGCAGTTCCTCGGCGCCACCACCCGCCATCCGTTCGCCGTGCGCGTCAAGGTCGGCGCGCGGCGGGACGGGACGCTGACCGCGATGCAGGTGCGGGCCGTGGCGAACACCGGCGCGTACGGCAACCACGGGCCGGCGGTGCTGTTCCACGCCGTGGCCGAGTCGTTCGCGGTGTACCGCTGCTCGAACAAGGCGGTGGACGGGTACTCGGTGTACACCAACACCGTGCCGGCCGGCGCCTTCCGCGGCTACGGCCTCGGCCAGGTCGGCTTCGCCGTCGAGTCGGCCGTCGACGAGGTCGCCCGGATGCTGGGGCTCGATCCGCTCGCCGTGCGCGAGCGCAACGTCGTGCGCGCCGGCGAGCCGCTGGTCGCTCCCGCCGGCCACGACGCCGACCTGTCGATCGCGAGCTACGGGCTCGACCAGTGCTTGGACGTGATCCGCGCGGCCAGGGCCGAGGCCGTCGCGCAGGTTCCCCCGGGCTGGCTGACGGGGGAGGGCAGCGCGCTGTCGATGATCGCGACCGCGCCGCCGGGCGGGCACCACGCCGACGCCCGCGCCACCCTGCTGCGCGACGGGACGATCGAGCTCGCCGTCGGCACCGCCGAGTTCGGCAACGGCACGACGACCGTGCACCGCCAGATCGCCGCGGACGCACTCGGCACGCTGCCCGATCGGATCGCCGTGCGGCAGTCCGACACCGATCTCGTCGGCCACGACACCGGCGCGTTCGGCTCCACCGGCATCGTCGTCGCAGGGACGGCCACGCTGCGGGCGACGCAGGCGCTGGCCGCGGACCTGCGGGGACGCGCGGCCCGCCACCTCGGCGTCGAGGAGGCCGACTGCGTCCTCACCGTCGACGCCGTCCAGACCGGCGGCCGGCAGATCCTGCTCAAGGAGCTCCACCAGCTCGCGGGCGCCGACGTCGTCGCAGACGGCAGCTTCGGCGGCACGCCCCGCTCGGTCGCGTTCGACGTGCAGTGGTTCCGCGTCGGCGTGGACCCCGGCACCGGCGAGATCCGCATCCTGCGCAGCGTGCACGCCGCGGACGCCGGTCGCGTGCTGAACCCGCTGCAGTGCCGCGGCCAGGTCGAGGGCGGCGTGGCGCAGGCGCTCGGATCCGCCCTGTCCGAGCAGCTCCGCATCGACGACGCCGGCGTCGTCACCACCGCCTCGTTCCGCACCTACCGGTTGCCGACCCACGCCGACGTCCCGCGCACCGAGGTGCACTTCGTCGACACCACCGACACCGTGGGCCCACTCGGTGCCAAGTCGATGAGCGAGAGCCCGTTCAACCCCGTCGCGCCGGCGCTGACCAACGCCGTCCGGGACGCCACCGGGATCCGCTTCACCGAGCTACCGCTCACGCGCGACCGGGTCTGGCTCGCGCTGCACGGCGCCGGACGCGTCAGTCCCTGAGCAGGTTCTCGAGGGTGTTGACGTCGCGGAGCCGGGTTCCGATGAACTCCCGCTCGTCGGCGGTCAGCGGGATCTCCTGCAGCTGGGTTCGCCACGCGGCGACCCGGTCGGTCTCGCCCAGCGCGACGGCGAGCTCGACGAGCGTGGCGAGGGCGAGCGCCCGGTCGGCGGCGGTCGCGGTGGCGCCGTGGCGGCGGAGGCCGGAGTTCAGCGCGCGCATCGCCGCGCGGTCGTCGGTCTTGAACTCGCTGAGGATCCGGGCGTTGTCGATCGACCGGGCGAGCCCGGTGCCGGCGCCGCCGTAGTCCAGCTCCATCGGTTCGTCGCGGCGGATGAACATGAGGTTGTTGCCCGAGGGATCGACCAACGTGAACCGCGAGGCGCCGGTGCGCAGCCGCGTGATGCGTGGCCGGCCCGTGGCGAGAACCTTGCCGTGGGCCGCGCGCATGGCCGCCACGAACGCCGCGTGGTAGGGCTCCACCGCGTCGATCATGATCAACGCGCCGCTGGTCTCCGCTGCCGGGTCAAAGCCTTTCGGGGAGTATCCGAAGTGCAGGTCGATGTCGCTCCACCGCAACGCCAGGTAGACGTACGGGCGGGTCTGCCGGTAGGTGGTCTCGAAGCCGAGCATCCCGTAGAACTGCTCGATCTCATCGACGGACACGCAGGGCAGCAGCGGGACGGTGGTCTCGCCGCCGGGGACGGTCGAAGAAGGCATTACCGGAGTCTGGCGACGCGAAAGCCCCACACGCACATGATTCGTCGGCCGTTTGTGACCGACGCCACAGTTGGTCAGCCCGTGACGATGCCCGTGACCAGGTTGATCGTCGTCGCGAGGACGACCGTGCCGAACACGTACGAGAGCAGGCAGTGCCGCAGCACGATCGCGCGCACGAGCGGGCTGGAGACGCTCGTGTCGGAGACCTGGTAGGTCATGCCGAGGTTGTAGCTGAAGTAGAGGAAGTCCCGATAGCTGGGCGGCTCCTCGGAGTTGAAGTCGATCCCGCCGGTCGCGGCGCCGTAGAAGAGGTGCGCGTAGCGCGTGGCGTACATGAGGTGCAGTGCGCCCCAGACCGTGAACGCGCCCGCGGGTGCGATCGCGGCGGCTGTCCGTCCGCCGCCCAGGACGAGCGTGACGATGCCGACCAGCCCGGCGAGGGTGGCCACGACGATGGCGATCTCCTCGGCGACCGGCCGGAAGTCCTCCCGTTGCACGCTCTCCCGGGTGGCGGTCGCGTCCAGCGGCCAGAGCACGACCCACCCGGCGCAGACGAAGAGCGCGGCCGCGGCGGCGATCCCGGCGAGCACCCCGACCAGCGCGCCGGCGAGGACGCCGATGCCGAGCCCGATCAGCGCGCCGCCGAGGACGGCTCCGGTGAGCCTGGTCCGCGCCGTGGTGGGCATCCGCACATGATCAGTCTGTGGCCCGGCGGGCCGCCTCCGCCACCTCCCGCGCCGAGCGCCCCAGCGCGTCAGCCACTGCGACGACGTCGTCGTGCTCGGGCTTGGCGCCCCACGGTCCGTGCTTCATGCGGACGGGATGCCCGTCGACGGTCACGGTGGTGGTGCGGCGGGGGAGCGCCACCCGGTCGACGGGGCGCCGCCGCAGCCCGAGGCTGCCGGTCTCGCGCAGCAGCAGGATCTCCAGCTCCGCGGCGCGATCGGGGGCCACGAGCACGTGCACGACGTGGCCGGGCCGGGACTTCTTCATCGTCGCCGGGGTGATCCACGCGTCCGCGGCACCGGCCGCCAGCGCCCGGCCGAGCGCGTGGCCGAGCAGCTCGCCGGAGACGTCGTCGACGGTGGTCTCCAGCTCCACCATCGTCTCGACGGCACCGAGGGGCTCGCCCAGCAACGCCTGCAGCACGTTGGGTCGGGTGGGATCGGCGCGCCCGCCGGCGCCGTAGCCGGCGGCGCGCACCGTCATCGCCGGGACCGGCCCGAACACCGCGCCGGCGGCGTGCAGCAGCGCGATCCCGGTGGGGGTGACGGTCTCGCCGCGATCCGTGCGCCCGGTGACCTGCGCGCCGGCACGGGCCAGCAGGGCCGCGGTGGCCGGGGCGGGCAGTGGCAGAGTGCCGTGCGCGCTCTCCACCGTGCCCATGCCGATGGGCAGCGGCCCGCAGTGCACGGCGCCCACGTCGAGCAGGTGCAGCGCGGCGGCCACCCCCACCGCGTCGACGACCGTGTCGACGCCGCCGATCTCGTGCAGGTGCACGTCCGCGGGATCGGCGCCGTGCAGCCCGGCCTCCACCTCGGCCAGTGCCGTGATCGCCCGCGTCGCCAGCTCCGCGACGGGCGCGGGCCGGGCCCGGCCGACGATCTCCAACAGCTCGGAGGCGTGCCGGTGCGGCGGCTGCGGCTCCACGCCGACGACGGCGCGGGTGGCCTGCAACGCCCCGCGCGGGACCGTCGCGACGGACAGCTCCCAGCCCGTCAGCCCCGTCGACGCGACGGCCGCGCGCACGCCGTCGAGCGGGGCCCCGACGCCGAGCAGCGCGCCGAGCAGCATGTCACCGGAGATCCCGCCGAGCGGGTTCAACCAGATGATCACGAGCGGGTGCGGGCGATGCGGTGCGCGGCCATGGCCGCGCCGAACCCCGAGTCGATGTTGACGACGGTGACGCCGGCTGCGCACGACGACAGCATCGCCAGCAGCGCGGTGACGCCCTCCAGCGCGGCCCCGTAGCCGACGGAGGTGGGCACCGCGATCACCGGCGAGCCGACGAGCCCGGCGACCACGCTGGGCAGCGCCCCTTCCATGCCGGCGATGCAGACGACCGCATCGGCGGCGGCGATGCGGTCGCGCACCGCCAGCAGCCGGTGGATGCCGGCCACGCCGACGTCGTTGATCTCGTCGACGACCAGCCCGATCGCCGTCGCCACCGCGGCGGCCTCCGCCGCGACCGGCCCGTCGGACGTGCCGGCGGCGACGACCGCGACGGTGAACGTGCCGGGCGCGGCCGCCCGCCAGTGCAGCAGCCGGGCGCGCGGCTCGTGGACCCCGCCGGGCACGGCGGCCAGCACCGCGTCGGCCACCGCCGGCTCCACCCGCGTGACGAGGACGGGCCCGGAGTTGGCCTCCAGGAGGCTGGTGACCACGCCGGCGATCTGCTCGGGCCGCTTGCCCGGGCCGTACACCACCTCCGGCACGCCGAGGCGCGCTTCGCGGTCGGTGTCGGGGCGGGCCCAGCCGAGATCGCTGAAGCCGCTGGTGCTGCTCATGCGGGTATTGCCGGCATTCCCAGCAGCACGTTCATCCGGCCGCTGGCGAAGCCGTCGAGGTCGAGGGCACAGAAGTCGAACCCGGCGCCGTGGACGGCCGCGGCGAGCTCCGCGCGCCGGTGGTGCGCGGTGTCGAGCTCAGCGGTGGGCAGCTCGATCCTGGCCACCGAGCCGCCCCCGTGCACCCGCACCCGGCAGACCGGGAAGCCCAGGTCGTGCAGCGCGTCCTCGGCCGCCTCGATGCGGGCCAGCAGCTCGGGCGTGACGGGATCGCCGTACGCGACGCGCGAGGCCAGGCACGCGGCGGCGGGCTTGTCGGCCGTCTCCAGCCCGAGGTCCGCACTGATCGCGCGCACCTCGGCCTTGGAGAGGCCGGCGTCGACGAACGGGGCGATCGCCCCGCGTGCCGCCGCGGCCTGCTGCCCGGGCCGGTGGTCGCCCAGATCGTCGAGGTTGGTGCCGAGCGCGACCACTCCGCCGGAGAGCGCGGCGAGCGGGGCCAGCGCGTCCAGCAGCGCGGACTTGCAGTGCGCGCAGCGGTCCGCGCCGTTCGCGACGTACTCCGCGCGCTCGGCCTCGTCGGTGCGCACCTCGACGTGCGGCACACCGTGGCGGCGGGCGAACGCCGCCGCGGCCCGCCGTTCCCGGTCGGGCAGGCTCGGCGACACCGCGGTGACGGCGACCGCGCGCTCGCCGAGCACCCGATGCGCCACCACGGCGAGCAACGCCGAGTCGGCACCCCCGGAGAAGGCGACGACCAGCGCGGTCTCCCGCGCCAGTCGCGCCTTCAGCCGAGCGAGCGCCACCATCTATCAGCCCTTCTCACCGCCGGCAGCGAGCCCGCCGACCAGCTGCCGCTGGAAGATCATGTACAGGATGACGACGGGTGCCGATGAGATCAGCGACGCCACCATCAGTTGACCGTACAACGGTAGCCCGCCGAGCTCGGTGCTCGCGGCGAACACCTGCAGCTTGACCGCCACCGTCTGCGTCTCCGGGACCGTGAGCACGGCCGCGAACAGCACGTCGTTCCAGCCGACGAGCAGCGAGAACACCAGGCTGATGATCATGCCGGGGAAGGACAGCGGGAGGATGATCTTCCGCAGGGCGCCGAACCGGCTCAGCCCGTCCAGCATCGCCGCCTCCTCGAAGGAGATCGGGATCTGCCGCAGGTAGGTGACCATCAGCCACGTCGCGAACGGGATCGCGAACGTCAGGTACGTGATGATCAGCGCCGGGCGGGTGCCGACGATCTGTATCCCCAGCGCGTTGCCCAGCGAGGAGAACATCACGAACAGCGGCAGGATGATCATCACGCCGGGCACGCTCTGCAGCCCGACGAGCGAGTTGAGGTACAGCCGCCGGCCGAAGAAGGTGAACCGCGTCAGGCAGAACGCGGCCCCCAGCCCGAAGACGGTCGCGATGACACCAGCGGTCAGCGACGCGATCAGGCTGTTCAGCAGGCCGCCTGCCAGGTCGACCGTGGACCACACGTCGACCCAGTTGCTCAGCACGATCTCCGACGGCCACAGCGCGCCGGCGGCCGCCTCGATGTCCGGGCTGAGCGAGATGATCAGCATGTACAGCACGGGCAGCAGCGACAGCAGCAGGAGCGTGATCGTGAGCCACTGCAGCCAGCGCGGCACGATCCGGAACGGGTCGCGGCGCACCAGGGTGGCCTGCGGTTTCTCGACGACGGTCACCGTCACTCCTCTCCGACGTCCGCGGTGAGCCGCGACGCCCGCAGGTAGATCACGGCGGGGATGAGCATGAGCACGAGCGAGATGACCGCCATGGCCCCGCCCAACCCGAACCGGAAGACCTGGAACGAGGTCTGGAAGACGTTCACCGGCAGGGTCAGCGCCGCATCGGGCGCCGGGGTGCCGAGCAGCACGAACGGCAGCGTGAAGTTGTTGAAGTGGGCCAGCGTCGACAGCAGCAGCCCGAGCAGCAGCTGCCCGCGCAGCTGCGGCAGCACCACGTAGCGGATCTTCTGCCGCCAGGTGGCGCCGTCGATGTCGGCGGCCTCGAAGAGCTCGCTGGGGATGTTCTGCAGGCCGGCCATCGCCATCATGTAGAGGAACGGCCAGGACGCCCACACGTCGACGAGCACCAGCGCCCAGAAGGCGTTGCCGCCGATCAGCCACTGCGTGTGCTCGATGCCGAACCAGCCGAGGACCTGGTTCCCGGCCCCGCTCGGCTGCAGGATGAACCGCCACAGCGTCGCGGTCACGAACGACGGCAGCACGTACGGGATGAGCAACGCCGAGCGGACCAGTGCGCGGCCGCGGAACCGCGTGTTGAGCGCCATCGCCGCGAGGACCCCGATCGGGGCGGCGAACAGCGTGGTCAGCAGCGAGAACGCCACGCTGATCCACACCGAGTGGAGGAGGTTCGCCGTGGCGAGTGCCTCGAGGTAGTTGTCGACGGCGATGAACGGGGCGCTGAAGAACCGGCGCAGCGAGTACTGGTCGAGATCGATGAAGCTGATGTAGACCGCGATGAGGAACGGGATCGCGATGACGACGATCAGCAGGACCAGGTTGGGCCACATCAACCACAGCGGCCGGGCGCCCGACGTCGCCCGCCGGCTGCGCGGGGTGGTCGCCGGCGGAGCCGGCGGCGGGGTCGCCGCCGCCGGATCCACGACTGCCTGCTCGGTCACTTGGCCCTGGCCAGCGCCGACTGCGCCGTGCCGTTCGCCTTGTTCAGCAGGTCGCGCACGGCGGCGGGGTCGTAGCGGCCGGCGGCGAGCGACGGCAGGGACTGGACGACCACGTTCTGGACGCCGTTCTGGATCTCCGCCCATCCGCCCGTGAAAGTGGTCGGGGTGGACTGGGCCTCGATCTCCAGGAAGGGTGCGAGCAGCTTGTTCTGGGCACCGAGCTGCTTCATCGCGTCGACGTTGGTCGGCAGGTTGCCGAACGCCTTGTAGTTGGCCAGCTGCTGGTCGGTGCTGGTGAACAGGTCGACGAACGCCAGCGCGAGGTCCTTGTTCTTCGTGTAGGACGCGATGGCGATGTTGTCACCGGACACGATCGAGGCGGCGGGCTTGCCGTTGGCCGGGCGCTGGGTCTGGCCGGGCGCAACGGTGGGCAGCGCGGCGAACGCGTACTTGCCCTTGACGGCGGTCTTGTCCAGCGCGGGGATCACCGTCGCGGTGCCCATCGGCAGCATCGCGGCCTTGCCCTGGCCGAACGCCGCGATGGCGTCGCCGTTCTTCCAGCCCACGCTCGCGGGGTCCGCGATCTTGTGCGCGGTCAGCAGGTCGAAGTAGCCGGTCACGGCCTTCTCGACTTCGGGTGAGTTCAGCTGCGCGGTCTTCAGGTCATTGCTGACGAACGCGCCGCCCTGCTGCGCGGTCATCGCCCACACGAACTTCCACGGGTCGAACCCGTCGCCGTAGGTCAGCGCCGTGCCGTACACGCCGGCCGCGGGGTCGGTGAGCTTCTGCGCGTCCGCGACGTACTCGTCCCACGTCGTCGGCGGCGCGGTGATCCCGGCCTTGGCGAACATCTCGGTGTTGTAGACGACCGAGAACGGGCGCATCGCGACCGGGACGCCGATCTGCTTCGCCTGGTCGGGCCCGGACATCCCGAGGGTCTCGGGGATGTAGCGCTCGCGCCCACCGATCTTCGCCCAGTCGGCGTCGGAGAGCTCGAGGAACCCGCCGGTGCCGTAGGCGACCGGGGTGAAGGTCGTGCCCAGGTTGTAGATGTCGGGCCCGGTGCCGCTGACGATGGAGGACTGGATCTTCGTCGTCTCCTCGGCGGAGCTCGAGTAGGTCTCGATCACCAGATCGGCGCCGGTCTTGGCCTTGAACGCGGCGGTGAGATCCTTCGTCCAGGTCGCCCACTCGTTCGGGAAATTGGGCTGGGAGCCCAGGAAAACCGTGAGCGAGCCGGGGCCGGATGCGGCGCCCCCGCCGCATGCGGCCAGCACGCTTGCCGTGGTGACGGCGGCGAGAATTGCACTCGCCTTACGCAGCCAATGCATTCTGCTGTCCTTCCGTCGGCCGCCCACATTGGCGGCGCGTTGCGGGATCGTATGGTCGTCGAAGGAGGGCCAGGAACGGATTGCCACTTGTTGCCACCGTGGCCCCGGATGCGGCCCCAGGCGGAGGTCGGTCGGAGGTCAGGCGGAGGTCAGGCGCAACCGGGTGATGACGTCGGTGACCATGGCGTCGGGAGTCGTGGCGGCGTCCACCGTCACGACGTTCTCGTCGGGCCCCGGCTCCTCGAGGGTGGCGAACTGGGAGTCCAGCAGCGCGGCCGGCATGTAGTGCCCGGTCCTGGCCCGCAACCGGTCCGCGAGCAGTTCCCGACTGCCCGCGACGTGCACGAACACGACATCGGGATCGGCCGGCTCGCCGCGCAGCCGGTCGCGGTAGATCCGCCGCAGCGCCGAGCACGTGATCACGCCCGGCCGGCCCGTCGACGTGTGCGCGCGGATCCACGCCGCCACGTCGTCGAGCCACGGCCAGCGGTCCTCGTCGGTCAGCGGGTGGCCGGCGTGCATCTTCGCCACGTTCGCGGGCGGGTGCAGGTCGTCGCCCTCCTGCAGGTCCCAGCCCAGCCGCCCTGCGAGCAGGGCGGCCACGGTGGTCTTCCCGCTGCCCGACACTCCCATCACGACCAGGACGGTCATCGGCCCAGACCCGTCATCGGCTCAGCCCCGGGCTCTGCTCGTAGACCGCGTCGATGATCCGCAGCGTCTCGAGGCCCACACCGGCGTCCAGCCAGAACGGCTTGGCGAGCCGGACGTGCTGGTGGAAGTCGGTGATGAGGGCGGTGTGCGAGACACCCCAGTAGTCGCGCTGGCCGGTGCCGGCGGCCTCGGGGCGGGTCACGTCGACGCGGCCGTCGTCGTGCCGGACGACGAGGTCGGTGTCGAGCCGGATGCTCGCGCTGTCGGTGACGATCTCGACGGTGATCGGTGCGTTCTCGACGTCGCAGTTGGTGGCGTGGAAGACCGAGCTGACCGCCCCGGCAGGCGTGCGGTGGTGCAGCTGCATGGCGGCAGTGTCCTCCACCTCGATCACGCCCGAGAGCCCCAGCGTCGCGGCGACGCCCTTCACGTCGACGACGGGCCCGAGGTACCACTGCAGCAGGTCGAGCGTGTGGATCGCCTGGTTCATCAGTACCCCGCCACCGGCGGTGTCCCAGCGGCCGCGCCAGTCGCGGGCAGCGTAGTAGTCGGCGTCGCGGTGCCAGCTCACCGACGCCCGCCCACCCACCGGCGTGCCGACGGCGCCGGTGTCGAGCAGCTCGCGCAGCCGGCGGGAAGTGTCGTTGTAGCGGTTCTGGAAGCACACCCCGAGCAGCGCGGAGCTGTCCTCGGCCGCCATCGCCAACCGCTCGCCGTCGGTCAGGCTGTGCGCGAGCGGCTTCTCCACGAGCACCGACACGTCCCTGGCCAGGCACTCGACGGCCAGGTCGGCATGCAGGTGGTGCGGCGTGCACAGGTGCACGACGTCCGGTGCGGCCGCGTCGAGCAGCTGGGTGAGGGAGGCGTACCCGGGCGCCTCGGCGCGGCGGGACGCGGCCTCGCGGCGGCCGTGGTCCGGGTCGCAGACCGCCACGACGACGGCGTCGGGCGTGGCCCCGACGGCGTCGATGTGCACCGCGGAGATGTCCCCGCAGCCGACGATCGCGGCGCGCAGCTCGCCGCTCATGGGCGGGTCAGCGGAAGGGTCGCCAGTGCCCAGTCCCGCGCCACCTGGTGGCACTCGCGGTTGGGCAGCGACGGCACGTCGACCTCGATCATGAAGTCGCCGGTGAACCCGGCCGGGAACGCGGCCACGCAGGCGGCGAGATCGATCTGCCCGCGTCCCGGCTCCGCCCAGATCCGGCCGGGCAGGGTGGCTTCCTGGTAGGGCAGCCCGTCGGCCTTCGCGACGGTGATCCCGTCGGCGAACGTGTCCTTGAGGTGCGTCCCGCCGGCGATGCGGTCGGAGTAGTCGCGCAGCACCGCAGGGACGTCCATGCCGGCCCACGCCATGTGCCCGGTGTCCGGCCCGAAGCCGAGCAGGCCGGGGTCGACGCCGTCGAGGACGGCGCGGATCTCTTGCTCGGTCTCGATCCACCCGCCGACGTGGGAGTGCAGGACGGCGGTGACACCCTCGGCCTGCATCGCCGCCGCGGTGGCCGCCACCCCGTCGATGACGACCTGCAGCCGGTCGGCGTCGAAGTCGGTGCCGACGGCGGGCCGGAGCTGGCGCGGCTGGTCACGCGGCACGGTCGTGGAGACCATGCAGTGCGTCTGGCCGAACCCGGCCTGCCGCGCGGCGAACACCCGCGCGGCCTCGGCCTGCTCGGCGTGCCGCTCCTCGTCGTCCCACGTGCCGGCGAACAGCGAGATCGCCGGCGCCATGCCGAACGACTCCAGCCACGACAGGTACTTGTCCGCGTCCAGGTCGTCGGGCACGTCCGCCTTCACGGCGGTGTAGCCCAGCTCGGCCAGCTCGGTGAGCGCAGGGTCGAGCGTGCGGGTGTTGCGGCCGCCGACCAGCCAGTAGGCGATCGGGTTGACGGCAAGTCGGGGGCCGGTCACGACGATGCTCCGATCTGCACGGGGCGCCCGGTCGACGCGGACTCGTACAGCGCGAGGATCACCGACAGGGCGGTGCGCGCCTGGGTGGTGCCGATCCGCGGAGCCCGGCCCGTCGTTACGGCGTCGACGAAGTCGGCCAGCTGGTCGCGGTGCGCGCGGCCGAGGCTCTCCTTGGGCAGGTGGTCCTCGGGCGTGACCTGGTTGACGGCGGCGCCCTCCGGCATCCCGATCTCCGCTGCTTCGCCGCTGGTCTCGTGCACGAACACCAGCTCGTCGTCGGAGATGACGGCCGAGCCCTTCGAGCCGTACACCCGCAGGCTCGCGTCCAGGCCGGGGTAGGCGGCCGTGGTGCCGTGGATCATGCCCAGCGCGCCGGACGCGAACTTCACCACGGCCACCGCGGTGTCCTCCACCTCGATGCGCTCGTGCGCGAGGCACGCGGTGTAGGCGAACACCTCGACCGGGGTGCCCATGGTGGCGCACAGCAGGTCGACGGTGTGGACGGTCTGGTTCATGATCGCGCCGCCGCCGTCCAGCGCCCACGTGCCGCGCCAGTCGCCGGAGTCGTAGTAGCTCTGCCCGCGCCACCACGCGTGCGAGGCGATCGCCGAGGTCAGCGTGCCGAGCCGGCCGTCCTGGACGGCCGCGAGCACCTTCTCGGTGGACGGGTCGAAGCGGTGCTGCGAGATCACCGCGACCGTCTTCCCCGTCCGCTTCTCCGCGTCGATCACGCGGTCGGCCGCGGCCAGGCTCACGTCCAGCGGCTTCTCGACGACGACGTGCTTGCCCGCCTCCAGGACGGTCACCGCGAGGTCGGCGTGCAGGCCGCTGGGCGTGCAGACGGTGACGGCGTCGACCGCACCATCGCCCTCGCGGGCGAGCACCGCGGCGAGATCGTCGGAGGCCTCGACCCCGTACTCCTCGGCCAGCTGCTGCGCCTTGGCCAGGTCGGTGTCGACGACGACCGCGAGCGCGGCGACCTCGCTCAGCTCGGCGAGCGCCCTGGCGTGCACCTTGCCGATCACCCCGGCGCCGAGCACTGCGAACCTGATCATCGGTAGTCGATCCCTTCGATGTCGAGTAGGCCCGTGAACGCCCGCGTGGCGCGGGTGAAGTTCTCCGGGCCGGAGAGCGCCCCGAACGCGGTGTACGAGCCCAGGTGCGGCTCCATGGAGAAGAAGCCGTCGAAGCCGTCGGCGGCGAGCGCGCGCACGGTCTCGCGCAGCTCCCCGTCGCCCTCGCCCGCCGGCACCACCTCTCCGGTGGCCAGCAGGGCGTCCTTGATCTGCACGTAGACGGTGTGCGGTCGCAGCGCCGCGTAGCCCTGCGTGAACGGGCGCACCCCGACCTGCACGTAGTTGGCCGGGTCCCAGGCCAGCCGGAGGGTGGGCGAGCCGACCGACTCGACGATGTCGAGCACCCGCTCGGGCACGTCGCCGTAGATGTCCTTCTCGTTCTCGTGCAGCAGCACCACACCGGTGGGTTCGGCGCGGGCGGTGAGCGCCGACATCCGCCGCAGCACCTCGTCGCGGTGCTGCGCGGGTGCCTGGTCGGGGCGCAGGAAGAACGAGAAGATCCGGATGAACGGGGCGCCGAGCCGCGCCGCCACCGCGAGCGCGCGATCGGCGCGCACCAGGTGCGCGTCGAAGTCGTCCTCGATGTTGACCTTCCCGAGCGGGGAGCCGATCGACGAGACGCGGATGTCGTGCTTCGCGAGGGTCGCTGCGACCTCGTCGATCTGCTCGTCGGACAGGTCCAGCACGTTGGTGCCCCACGCGCTGCGGAACTCGATGTGCGTGATGCCGAGCTCGTTCAGCGTCGCGCACTGCAGCGTCAGGTCGGGGTCGATCTCGTCGGCGAAGCCGGACAGGGTCCACATGTCGTATCTCAGCCTTCCAACTCGTTCGCGAGCCGCACCACGGCAGCGTGCACGCGCTCTTCACTGATGTCGATGCGGGTCAGCACGCGCCGGACGGCCTCGTGGAGATCGCTGCCGGCGA
Organism: uncultured Actinomycetota bacterium; assembly: GCA_963727745.1. Taxonomy (GTDB): domain Bacteria; phylum Actinomycetota; class Actinomycetes; order Mycobacteriales; family Pseudonocardiaceae; genus Pseudonocardia. Next base: position 506,451 of record CAVSHL010000003.1, on the reverse strand, counting down.
GCGCTGTCAGCTCGCCGGCGGCGACGTCGGTGACGGGCGCGCCGTGCCCGCGCAGGTGCAGCACCCAGGCGGCGAGGATGCGACAGGCGCCTTCCGGAACGTGGCCCGCGTTGAGCGATGCGTGCAGCGCGGGCCAAACGCGAACAGGCACCTTCTGCGACCCGTCCGCCGCGATCTGGCGCAGCAGGTGGCGGATGCGCGGGTTCGCGTACCGGTCCAGCAGCGCCGCGCGGTAGTCCGCGATCTCGGCGGCCGGGAGGGGGAGGTGCGCCGCCGCGACGTCCCACCACTGCTCGACCCAGCCGCGCACCACGCGATCGGCGATCGCCTCGGCCACCGTCTCGTGCCCGCGCAGGCTGCCTGCGTACGCCATCAGCGAGTGCGAGCCGTTCAGCAGCCACAGCTTGCGCTGCTCCCACGGCTCGACGTCGGACACGAACCGGGCCCCGGCCGCGTCCCATGCGGGGCGCCCGGCCGGGAACTCCCCGGCCAGCACCCACTCCGTGTACGGCTCGGTGACGACGGCGCCGGGGCCGTCCTCGGGCGTGGGTCGCGGGGTGATGCGGTCGACCATCGTCGTCACGAATGACACCGACCCGTCGATCCAGGAAGCGAGCTGCGGATCCACCGCGGCGGCCAGCTCGCCGACCACGGCAGCGGCCACCGCCCCGTTGCCGGGCAGGTTGTCGCACGGCACCACGGCCACCCCGGGCAACCCGGCCGCGCGGCGCACCGCCAGCCCGAGCACCAGCTTGCCGGGAGCGGTCGTCACCTCCGCCGAGGTCCCCTGGGCCCGCAGGGCTTCGATGTCGGCCGCCACGTCCGGATCGTCCTGGTCGAGGTGCCCGCCGCGGGCCCGGTAGCCGGCCTCGGTGACGGTCGCGGTGACGATCGCGAGCCCGTCGAGCTCGAAGGTCTTCCGCCAGGTGTCGAGATCGCCTGCCACCCCCGTCACCGAGGTGATGATCTCGGTGTGGTCGCCGTCCGCGGCCCGCACGATCAGCGGGTAGACGCCGGCAGAGTCAGGACCGGCCGGATCGTCGACCGCGCCGCCGCGGCCCGTGAACGCCGCGATGCCCCAGCCGTCGCCGGCGTGCTCGGTGTACCAGGCCTGGTGCGCGCGGAAGAAGTTGCCGGCGCCGAGGTGCGCGATCCGCACCGGGGGAGCCGGGTGTTCGCGCCGACTGTGCACACCGATCCTAGTCACAGCTTGAACGCCACCCTCGGGTTCACCGTCACCAGATCGTGCGCGGTCTGCACGGCCTCGTCCTCGTCGAGCCGGTGGGTCGCGACCAGTTCGGCGAGGTAACCCGCGTCCATCCGGCGCGACATGTCGTGGCGCGCCGGGATCGAGCAGAACGCGCGGGTGTCGTCGATGAACCCGGACGTGCGGGAGAAGCCGGCAGTCTCGGTGACGGCGCCGCGGAAGCGGCGGATCGCCTCCGGCGCGTCCAGGAACCACCACGGCACGCCGGCGAAGACGCTCGGGTAGAAGCCGGCCAGCGGCGCGATCTCCCGGGAGAACACGGTCTCGTCGACGGTGAACAGCACCAGGTGGAACCCGGCCGCGGTGCCGTAGCGCGCGAGCAGCGGCTGCAGGGCGCGGGTGAACTCGACCGTCGTGGGGATGTCGCAGCCGACGTCGGCGCCGAACCGGTCGAACGTCGGTGTGTGGTGGTTGCGGTAGATGCCCGGGTGCAGGGTCATCACCAGCCCGTCCTCGACGGACATGCGGGCCATCTCCAGCAGGAGGTGCCGGCGCAGCGCGGTCGTCTCGTCGGCGCTCGCCCGGCCGGCGCGGGCGGCGGAGAAGATCCGCTCGGCATCGGCCAGGTCCAGGGGTGCGGTGCCGATGTCGGGGTGGGAGTGGTCGGCCGAGACGGCGCCGTGGGCGACGAAGTGCCGGCGCCGGTTCTCCAGCGCGTCGAGGAAGCCCTTGAAGTCGCCCGTGTCGGTGTCCGCGGCGACGCCGAGCGCGTCGGCCAGCTGCGGCCAGTCCGCGCGCCCCGGCTCGAGGTAGCGGTCCGGCCGGAACGTGGGCAGTACCCGCGTCGCGACGCTCGCGTCGTCGCGGATCGCCGCGTGCGCGGCCAGGTCGTCGCAGGGATCGTCGGTGGTGGCGAGCACCTCGATGCCGAAGCGCTGCAGCAGCTCCCGCGGCCGGAAGTCCGGTCGCTGCAGCGTCTCGGCGATCTGGTCGTAGATCGCGTCGGCGGTCTCCGCGGACGGGCGCACGGTGACGCCGAAGATCTCGTCGAGCTCGCTCTCCAGCCAGTACCGGCTCGGCGTGCCGCGGAACACCGACCAGTGCGTGCACAGCGCCCGCCACGCCGCCCTGGCGCCGTCCGCGGAGAGCGGGGTGCCGTCGGCGCCCAGGTCGGCCATCGGTACCCCGGCCGCGTGCAGCAGGCGCACCACGTAGTGGTCGGGCGAGATCAGCAGCGCCGTCGGATCGCCGAACGGGGTGTTGTCGGCGATCCACGACGGCGGCACGTGCCCGTGCGGGGAGATGATCGGGAGATCCCGGATCCCCTCGTACAGCCTGCGCGCGATGGCGCGGATCGACGGGTCGGCCGGCAGCAGCCGATCCGGATGAGGGTGCAACGCCGCCCCCTGGCCCCGCTGTTCCTCTGGGCAACCGGTCATGCCGCGGATCGTGGTCCGGCCGTTCCCTCCATTTCCATCAGTTGCCGGAAGTTGTCTCTTCAGTTGTCGGTTTCTTCCGCTACCTGCACTGTGTCCCCATGACGGTCGTGCGTGACCTCCCACCCGGGCTGGCGGCCTCGGCCGCCCGCATCGGCGACGCCGCCGGCGTGCTCGACGACGACCAGGTCACCGCGTTCGTCCACGAGCAGCTCGCGGCCCACCCGTTCGACGGGCGCAGCGTCTGCGTGCTCGTGCCGGACGCGACCCGGACCTGCCCGCTGCCGCTCCTGATGCGCGCGGTGCACGGTGCGCTGCACGGCCGGGCGAGCCGGATCACCGTGCTCGTCGCGCTCGGCACGCACGCGGCGATGGGGGAGGAAGCGCTGGCCCGGCACCTCGGCTACGCGCCCGGCGAGCTGGCGGCGACCTATCCCGGCGTCACGGTGGTGAACCACGAGTGGTGGCGCCCCGACGCGTTCGCCGATCTCGGCACGATCCCGGCGGCGCGGGTCCGCGAGCTGTCCGAGGGCCGCATGGACCTGGAAGTGCCGGTCCTGCTCAACCGCGCCGTCGTCGAGCACGACGTGGCGCTGGTGCTCGGCCCGGTGCTGCCGCACGAGGTGGTCGGCATCTCCGGTGGCAACAAGTACTTCTTCCCCGGCGTCGGCGGCCAGCGGATCATCGACGTCTCGCACTGGCTGGGTGCGCTGATCACGTCCGCGGAGATCATCGGCACCACCGGCACCACACCCGTCCGCGCCCTGATCGACGACGGGGCGGCGCTCATCCCCGCGGAGAAGCTCGCGATCTCCGTGGTGACGAGCGAGGGGCCGAACCTGCACTCCGTGTCGTTCGGGGAGACCCGCGCGTCCTGGGCGTCGGCGGCGGAGGTCTGCGCGGCCACCCACGTCACCTACCTCGACGAACCGGTGGGCCGCGTGCTGTCGGTGGTGCCGGAGATGTACGGCGAGATCTGGACCGCGGCGAAGGGCTTCTACAAGCTCGAGCCAGTGGTCCGCGACGGCGGCGAGGTGGTCCTCTACGCCCCGCACGTCACCGAGATCGCGTCCAGCCACCCGGAGATCCACGAGGTCGGCTACCACTGCCGCGACTACTTCGTGCACCAGTGGGACCGCTTCTCCCACGTCCACTGGGGCGTGCTCGCGCACTCCACGCACCTGCGCGGTGCGGGCACCTACGACCCGGTGACGGGCGAGGAGCGGCTGCGCGTGCGGGTCACGCTGGCCACGGGCATCCCGGAGGAAGTTTGCGCGGCGGTGAACCTGGGCTACCTGGATCCGGCGTCGGTGGATCCGACCGCGTTCGCGGCGGAGCCGGACACGCTGGTGGTGCCGCGGGCGGGGGAGATGCTGTACCGCCTGCGCTGATGGATGGGCAGGCATGCGCCCGTCGACCCGCGCACCACGAGCTTGATCGGCAGCACCAGCGTCTCGCCGCTGGTGTGCGCGCCCGCGGCGAGCGCGAGCACGTTGCCCACCCCGGCCTCGCCCATCTTGCGGCGCGGTGAGGTCACCGTCGTCAGCGGCGGGTCGACCACCTCGGCGAGCAGCACGTTGTCGAAGCCGACGACGCTGATCTCCGCCGGCACCCGTACCCCGAGATGGGTGAGGCCCTTGATCACGCCGACGGCCAGCGCGTCGTTGTAGGCGAGCACCGCTGTCGCACCCTCCTCGACGATGCGGCCGGCCGTCGCGAACCCGGTGTGCATGGTCGGTGGGGCCTCGGGGTCGATCCGCCGGATCCGCAGCTCCAGCTCCATCCCCGCCTCGCGCAGGGCTCGCCACCGCACGCCCTCCGGCCAGCTCGCCGCCGGCCCGGCGACGTAGGTGATGGTGTCGTGGCCGAGCTCGCCGAGGTGCTCGGCGGCCCGGCGGATGCCGCGGGCCTGGTCGGCGACGATGCAGGAGATGTCGGGCATCTGCCGGTTGAGCAGCACCAACGGCTTCTGCTTCGCGATCGTGCGGATCGCCGAGTCGCTCATGCGCGAGCTGGCCAGCACCACGCCCTCGACGAGGTCGAGGGTGCGTTCGATGACGTCGCGCTCCACCGAGCCGGTCTCCGACGAGTCGGAGAGCAGCAGTGCGTAGCCGGCGAGGCGGGCCGCCTCCTCGGCGCCCTTGATGATCTCTCCGTAGAACGGGTTGGTGATGTCGGAGACCATCAGGGCGACCGCGCCGGTCTGCTTCGCGGCGCCCGAGCCGAGCACGCCGGTGATCTTGGTCGCGCGGTAGCCGATGCGCTCGGCGGCCTCGAAGATCGCCCGCGCCGTCTCGGTGTTGACGCGGCCGGGTCGCGCGTACGCGCGGGACACGGTGGAGGCCGCCACACCTGCCTCGCGTGCGACGTCGTAGATCGTCGGCCGGCCACCCACCGGGGCACCCTAGGCGGCTGCACTTGACGCCGCAACGGCCGCATCTGCGCCGGCACCCGGTGGAGTATCAGGTTGAGACGAGATTTGATTCATTCCAGAAAGTGCACCAGACTCTCCGCACCATCGCAGAGCGGAAGGAATCCCGTGGCTGACCAGCCCAACGCCGAAGTCGGAGAGATGAACGACGAGGCAGCCGCCGGCTGCCCGGTCCACGCGGGACGCCTCGGGCACCCGACCGAGGGCGCCGGGAACACCGACTGGTGGCCCAACCAGCTCAACCTGAAGATCCTGCGCAAGCACCAGTCCGTCGGCAACCCGATGGACGCGGACTTCGACTACGCCGCCGCCTTCGCCACCGTCGACCTCGACGCGCTCGCCGCGGACGTCGACGCGGTGCTGACCGACTCGAAGGACTGGTGGCCGGCCGACTTCGGCCACTACGGCGGCTTCATGATCCGCATGGCGTGGCACAGCGCCGGCACCTACCGGGTCGAGGACGGCCGCGGCGGGGCGGGCGCCGGCATGCAGCGCTTCGCGCCGCTCAACAGCTGGCCCGACAACGGCAACCTGGACAAGGCCCGCAGGCTCCTGTGGCCGGTCAAGAAGAAGTGGGGCAAGAAGGTCTCCTGGGCCGACCTCATGGTCTTCACGGGCAACCGCGCACTGGAGACGATGGGCTTCACGACGTTCGGCTTCGCCGGCGGTCGCGCCGACGTGTGGGAGCCCGACGAGGACGTCTACTGGGGCCCGGAGCGCACCTGGCTCGGCGACGAGCGCTACACCGGTGACCGCGAACTGGAGCGCCCGCTCGGCGCCGTCCAGATGGGCCTGATCTACGTCAACCCGGAGGGCCCGAACGGCAACCCGGACCCGATCGCCGCGGCGCGCGACATCCGCGAGACGTTCGGTCGCATGGCGATGAACGACGAGGAGACGGTCGCGCTCATCGCCGGCGGGCACACGTTCGGCAAGACCCACGGCGCGGCCGACGCCGACCAGTTCGTCGGCCCGGAACCCGAGGGCGCGCCGATCGAGCAGCAGGGCCTCGGCTGGAAGGGCTCATACCGGTCCGGCAAGGGGCGCGACGCGATCACGTCCGGCCTCGAGGTCACCTGGACGCAGAAGCCGACGCAGTGGACCAACCTCTTCTTCGAGAACCTGTTCGGGTTCGAGTGGGAGCAGACCTTGAGCCCCGCGGGTGCGAACCAGTGGGTCGCGAAGGACGCCGAGGCCAGCGTTCCGGGCCCGGAAGCCGGTGACCCGCTGCGCAAGCCGACGATGCTGACCACCGACCTCGCGCTGCGGTTCGACCCGATCTACGAGCCGATCTCGCGGCGGTTCCTCGAGAACCCCGACCAGTTCGCCGACGCGTTCGCGCGCGCCTGGTACAAGCTGACCCACCGCGACATGGGCCCGAAGCAGCGCTACCTCGGCCCGCTCGTCCCGGCGGAGGAGCTGCTCTGGCAGGACCCGGTCCCGGCGGTCGACCACCCGTTGGTCGACGACGCCGACGTGGCCGCGCTCAAGGACGAGATCCTCGGGACCGGTCTCTCGGTGTCCCAGCTGGTGTCGGCGGCGTGGGCTGCGGCCTCGTCGTTCCGCATCAGCGACAAGCGCGGCGGCGCCAACGGTGGGCGCATCCGCCTGGAGCCGCAGCGCGGCTGGGAGGCCAACGACCCCGACGACCTCGCGCAGGTCATCCGGGCGCTGGAGAGCGTCCAGGCCGAGTTCAACGCCTCCGCGACCGGCGGCAAGAAGGTGTCGTTCGCCGACCTCGTCGTGCTCGGTGGCGTCGCGGCAGTCGAGAAGGCCGCCGGGCAGGCGGTCACCGTGCCGTTCACCCCCGGTCGCACCGACGCCACCCAGGAGCAGACCGACGTCGAGTCGTTCGCGCACATGGAGCCGGCGGCCGACGGGTTCCGCAACTACCGCGGCAAGGGCAACCGCCTCCCGGCGGAGTACCTGCTCGTCGACCGCGCGAACCTGCTGAACCTGTCCGCGCCGGAGATGACCGTGCTCGTCGGCGGCCTGCGCGTGCTCGGCGCCAACACCGGCGGTTCGACGGCCGGCGTGCTCACCGCCACGCCCGGGCAGCTGACGAACGACTTCTTCGTCAACCTGCTCGACATGGACGTGACGTGGTCGGGCGTCGGTGACGACACGGAGTCGTTCGAGGGTCTCGACTCCTCGGGCAAGGTCGTGTGGACCGGTACCCGCGCCGACCTGGTGTTCGGCTCGAACTCGGAGCTGCGCGCCGTCGCCGAGGTCTACGCCAGCGACGACGCGAAGGAGAAGTTCGTGAACGACTTCGTCGCCGCGTTCGTCAAGGTCACGAACCTCGACCGGTACGACCTGGTCTGATTCTGGGTCTGATCCTCGCCACGCACACTGCGGCCTCTCCCCGTCCGGGGAGGGGCCGCACTGCGTCAGGCCGCCGCACCGCTGAAGAACCGCGCCATGTCCTGCGCCGCGGTCGGCGCCAGGATCGCGGCCTGCATCTGCGCCGACTCGGCCGCGATCTCGGCGTTGCGGGAGAACATCTCCTCCTCGTAGACGCGCAGCGCGGTGGCGATGTCGGGCTGCTCGATCACGGCCCGGCCCAGCAGCAGGCCGTCGAGCATCGCCTGGTTGGCGCCCTCGCCGACGGGCGGCATCAGGTGGGCGGCGTCGCCGAGCAGGGTGATGTCGGGCCGCCGCGCCCACCGCAGGCCCACCGGCAGCGCTTCGAGCGTCCGCACCGCGATCGGGCCGCGGCTCGCCGTGATGAGTGCGGTGACCTCCGATGCCCACCCGTCGAGGAGATCGACGAGCTGCTGGCGCGCGGTGTCCGGGTCGTCGAACGCGATGCCGCTGGTGGTGGCCCAGTCCTGCGGTACGTCGTGGACGGCGTACACGCGGATGCGCCCGTCGCCGTTGCGCTGCGCGGCGAGGCAGCGGCGCTCGCCGAGCACCCAGAAGTTGCCGCGGCCGACGGCGGCGGCGACGGCGGGCGCGGTGCGGTCGGCATCGGGGATGCCCATCTCGACCATCGTGCTGACGTAGGAGGGCTGCACGTCGGTCAGCAGCAGGCGGATCCGGGAGTGCGCACCGTCGGCGCCGACGACGAGATCGTGCCGGGCGGTGGTGCCGTCGGCGAGCCGGACCGCGTGCCCGCCGCCGGCCAGCGGCTCGACTCCGGTGCACGTGCTGCCCCAGACGACGATCCCGGCGGGCAGCGCGTCGAGCAGGAGCCCGCGCAGTGCCCGGCGATCGACCTCCGGGCGGTTCAGCGGGGCGCCGTCCGGGGTGTCGATGCGGACGAGCTCGACGCCGGTGTGGTCGAGCAGCCGCAGGTCCTCGCCCTCGACGCGGGCGACGGCGCGGAACTGCGCCTCCAGGCCGGCCTCGCGCAGCGCGCGCTGCCCGGAGGGTGGATGCATGTCGAGCGTGCCGCCCTGATCACGGGCGTCGAGGCCGGCGTCGCGCTCGTAGACGGTGACGGGGATGCCGGCGCGGTGCAGGACCACGGCGAGCACGAGCCCGCCGAGCCCGGCACCGACGACGGCGACGTGGGGGCGAGAGGTGGTGGTCATGGCGGCCTCCTGAGGGCTCGTATCGATACAGTGCATCGAACAATACACTGCATCGAACGGTCAGGCCAAGCGCGATCCGGAGATGTCGTAGGGCACGTTCACCGACTCGTCGGCGCCCGGGTTCGGCCGCCACCCTCCGGCGAACCGGCCGTCCGGGGTGAAGCCGCCGGTGAACGTGGCGTCGAGCGGGCCGTAGGAGACGGAGATCGTGATGCTGTCCCCGTCGACCTCCCACGTGTAGGGCAGCGGTACCGGCGACATGTTGGAGTAGACCTGCGAGGGGTACGCGCCGCGCTCCGGGTCGTAGCCGACCAGCTCGAGCGACTCGATCTGCATGCCCATGAAGTCGAGGTTGAACTTCTGCTGCAGGAAGAACCCGCCGGGCGCCCACGAGAACTCGGCGACACCGCGCATGTCCTGCTCATCGGAGCCGACGAGGCCGCCGGCCATCTCCCAGCGGCCGACCAGCCGGTCCAGGGCGCGCAGCGCGGGGTGCGGGGTGGGCATGGCGGGGGTGTCGGGTGTGGTGGTCATGACGGGGTTCCTTCCGGGTCGTCGCCGGCTTCGAGCAGCCGGGCGAGCTTGTCGAGGTTCTGTCGCCAGCCGGGTTCGAGCCCGGCCAGGTGCACCGCCCCCTCGGGGGTGGTGGAGAGCGTGTCGATCGCGACGGCGACGTCGGTGCCGCCGTCCCGGCCGGTGAAGGTGGCAGTGACGAGCAGTTCGAACAGGGCGGCGCCGCCGGCGTCGAGCGGCGTGGCCACGTAGCTGAGCCGCGACGGCTCTGCGAGCTCGCGGAACCGTCCGGTCATCGGGAACAGCGAGCCGTCGGGACCCTGCAGGTCCAGCCGGATCTCCCCACCGGGCCGGGCGTCGACCCGGCACTGCGGCACCGTGAAGTAGTCCGGCGCGTACCAGGCGGCCAACAGGTCGGGTTCGGTCCATGCCGCCCAGACCGCGGCCGGCGAGGCGGCGACGAGCCGCTGAGCCGTGAACGGGGCAGCGGTGCCCGGTGGGACGGCGCCGTGGCGCTCGATGCTGCGCAGGTGGCGCTCGTGCACTGCGCTGGGGATGTCCCAGATGGTGCGGAAGCTGCCCGTCCATTCGTGCAGCTGCCGCAGCGGCTCCGGCGCGAGCCCGTGGAAGCGCTGCTGGGCGACCGGGTAGACGGTGGTCAGTCCCGCCTCGGCCAGCGTGCGCAGGTGCTTGGACGTCTGCGGCTGGCGCAGGCCGAGCGCTGCGGCGACCTCGTTGACCGAGCGAGGCCGCTCGCGGAGCAGCTCGACGATCTGCAGCCGGACCGGGTCGGCCAGTGCGCGGAGTACGTCGAGGTCCATGCGAAGAGTATGCCTACAAGCGAATATTCGTGTCAAGGAATTCTTTTGGCTCGGGTGTACCGTCCCGACCGTGACCGCAGGACGTGCCGCGCCGGACGGGCCCGTCTGGGACCGCCCGGAACCGCCGCCCCGCAAGGCACTGAGCCCGCTCTCCCGCGAGCGCATCGTCACCGCCGCCGTGGCGCTGGCCGACGCCGACGGGCTCGACGCCGTCTCGCTGCGGAAGGTCGGCGCAGCGCTGGACGCGGGGCCCATGCGGCTCTACGGCTACCTCTCCACCAAGGACGAGCTGCTCGACCTGATGGCCGACGTCGTCTTCTCCGAGATCGCCGTACCGGCGGATGCCGGCTGGCGGGAGGCACTGCGGGCGCTGGCCACCGGCACCCGTGCTGCGACGCTGCGCCACCCGTGGTTCACGGAGCTGGCCGGCGGGCGGCCGCACATCGGACCGCACGCCATGGCCGTCAGCGAGGCGGTCCTGCAGGCGCTGGACCGGTCAGGCCGATTCGCCGACATCGACGAGATGGTGATCGCGCAGCAGACGGTCAACGCCTACGTCGTCGGCTCGGTGCGCCGCGAGGTCGCCGAGGAGCGGGCCGAGCTCGCCAGCGGTGTGACGGAGCGCGAGTGGCAGGCCGCGTCGGGGCCGTACATGATGCGGATGCTCGCCACCGGCCGCTACCCGATGCTCGCGCGGTTCGTCCACGACGGCGTCGACCGCGACCCCGACGAGCGGTTCGCCGCCGGACTGGAACGGGTCCTCGACGGCATCGGCTACAGCGCGTCGAACGGCGGCGCGTAGCGGAAGGTGCCCGGCGTGACGGGTCCGTCGCCGAAGGTGCGGGCCTGGAACGCGCCGCCCCACGTCGCGTCCGGCGCTGCGATGCCGGCCTCGACCGCCGGCCGGAACCCGAACCGGCGGTAGTAGCGCGGGGCGCCCAGCAGGCACACGACGGTCTCGTCGCACGCCTCCGCCGCGCCGAGCAGCGCGTGCACGAGGGCGCTGCCGACTCCGCGGCCGTGCCAGGCCGGCAGCACGCTGAGCGGGCCGAGGCCGAGCGCGGGAGTGCCGGACGGGTTGACCGTGCCGCGGGTGGCGATCACGTGCCCCACGACGCCGGAGCCGTGCCCGTCGTCGACCGGCTCCGCGACGAGCGAAAACGCGGGGAGGAACCAGTCCCCCGAACGCAGCTGTTCGGTGAGGTCGACCTCGACGGGGGTCTCGCCGTCTGCGCGGGCGAACGCCGCCAGGAGCACTCCGCGCACGTCGAGGAGATCAGCGCGGACCTCCCGGCGGACGAGCACGCGCGGATGGTCGCGCGCTGCGACGTTCCGTGCAAATCGGTTACCCCGGACGGGGAGATCGGAGAGGCTGTACCCATGTCCCGACCCGTAGCACTCGTCACCGGCGTGAGCAGACGCATCGGGATCGGCGCCGCCGTGGCGACCCGGTTGGGGCGCGCCGGTTTCGACCTGTTCCTGCACGCGTGGTCGCCGGCGGACGCCGAGCAGTCGTGGGGCGCCGACCCCGACGGCGGCGCCGCATTGCCCGGCGAGATCGCGGCCGGCAGCGGCGCTCGCGTCGAGCACGCCGCCGCCGACCTCGCCGACCCGGCGGCGCCCGCCGCGCTGTTCGACGCCGCCGTCGCCGCCTTCGGGCACGTCGACGTGCTGGTGGCCAACCACGCCCGCAGCAGCGACCACGACCTCGAGCACCTGACGGCCGCGGAGCTCGACCTCACCTACGCGGTCAACACGCGGGCGACGTTGCTGCTGGTGCAGGAGTTCGCGCGCCGCCACGACGACTCCCGGCCCGGCCGCGTGGTGCTGATGACCTCGGGTCAGCACCGCGGGCCGATGCCGGGCGAACTGCCCTACATCGCTTCGAAGGGCGCGCTGCACCAGGTGACGGCCAGCCTTGCCGCGCACCTCGCGCCGCGCCGGATCACCGTCAACACCGTCGATCCCGGCGCCACCGACACCGGCTACGCCGATGCGGCCACGCGGGCCTGGGTGCTCGAGCAGGAGCCGATGGGGCGCTGGGGCGAGCCCGCCGACGCCGCGCGCCTCATCACGTGGTTGGCCGGGCCGGATTCCGGGTGGGTCACCGGGCAGGTGATCGTCTCCTCGGGCGGCGGCCCGTGACTCGGCTGCCCGTGGTCAGCTGCGGGGCCCGGTCCGCCGGCGGGCGACGCGCACGGCGCGCCGCAGGATGTTGAGCGTCGGGGCCGGATCGCGCAGCGACAGCACGGCGTGGGCGGTGTTCGGGTAGGGCACGAGGCCGCGCAGCGCGGCGCCGCGCTGCCCGCCCACGAGGGTGCCCCACAGCGCCATCGCGTCCTCCTCGGAGCGGAACCGCACACCGGTGCGATAGCCCGAGTACGGCGGTTGGTGGCCGAGCAGCAGTGACGTCCAGATCGCCGGCAGGTTCGCGCCGGCGGCCACGGCCAGCCCGAGGGAGTGGTAGATGCGCGGGTTCAGGTCGATGACGTAGTGCTTCCCGCCCGTGCTGATCATCTGCAGGTTGAACAGCCCGCTCCAGCCGAGATCGGCGATCAGCGCCCGCGTGGCCCGGTCCACCTCCGGCTCGGCGAGCACGGTGCGCGCGTAGCAGACGACCCCGCAGTCGAGTGGCCACGTGCGATCGGCCAGCTTGTGCACCGCGGCGACGATCGTGCCGTTCCACGCGACGCCGTTGACGGTGCGGATCGGGCCGACCATGTAGGGCTGCACGAGCCCTGCCCGGTCGGGTAGGTCGGAAAGTGCGGAGATCAGCTCGCCGTCGTCGCGGGCCTGCACCACTTCGAAGCGACGCAGCCCGTTCCCGCCGCCGCTGAGCTCGGACCGCACCGGCTTCACGACGACCGGGTACGGCGGGGCGGCCCGCCCGGCCCGCAGGTCGTCGAGGGTGATCAGCTCGGTCGGTGGTACGGCGAACCCGGCCGCGACGGCACGCGTCGCGAGGCTCTGCTTGTCGGTTGCGGCGATCGTCAGCTCGGGCGGCGGGGCGCCGACGGCGACCTCGGGGGCGAAGAGCCCGCGGTGCTCGCCGAGCGCGAGCAGGGCGGGTTCCGTGCCGGGCAGGACGGCACCGACGCGGAGCCGACTGGCGGCTTTGGCCAGCTCACCGGCGAACGACAGCGCGTCGCTGCGCGGGTCGGTGACGCGGACGGAGCCGGCGGCAGCGCGGGAGAGCGCGCCGTAGGAGCCGTCGGTCGGATCGGCCACCCAGGGTTCGTAGCCGGCGGCGCGCAACGCTCGTACGGCGGCGAGCCCGCCGGGATACTCGCCGCCGCTCACGAGCACACGGGTCCCCTGGCCGCCGAACTTCACCGGTGCACCGTAGGGGGTGAGTGGTGGTCGCCGCGCGCCCCCTCTCCGCAATGTCCGCCACATTGCCCCCGTTGTGGTGGCGAGCGGCGGCAGATCCACTGTCGGCGGCCGGACCTGCGGTGTCATGAATTGTCCGATTCCGGCGAAATGATCAGATGTCGATTCGGCGCATACTCCGATCATGCAAAACCAGGTGTGGGTGGGGTTCGTCGGCGCGGAGAACGCCGCGTGGCTGGCCACCGAGAGTCGGACGGCGATGTTGGCGTCGGAGTACCGGCCGCGCGACCTCGGTGACGGCCGGATCGCGTTCAGCACGCGCGCGTTGGGCGCTCAGCGGGAGCTCGGCGAGGAGGAGGACGGCTACCTGACCGACGACGGTGACGGGCTGCGTGTCTGGATCGGTGAGGACGCGTTCGAGCTGGAGCTGGAGGGGTGAACGGAAACGAGAGCACTGCTCTTGACTTTGCCGAGACGCCGGTGTTCACTGTTCCTAACAGAGAGCACTGATCTCGCAGTACTGATCTCGGAGGTTTCGATGACTGCCCGCGTCATTCCCGTCACCCGCATGGACCGGATCTTCAACGGCGCCGTCGCCGGCCTCACCAGGATCGGCATCAGCCTGATGGGCAGCAGGGTGCTCGCCGTCCGCGGCCGCAAGAGCGGCGAGCTGCGCACCGTGCCGGTCAACCTGCTCACCGTCGACGGGCAGCGCTACCTGGTGGCTCCGCGCGGCCAGGTGCAATGGGTGCGCAACCTGCGCGTCGCGGGGGAGGGTGAGCTGCGGGTCGGGCGCCGCACCGAGCAGTTCGTCGCCGAGGAGCTCGCCGACTCCGTCAAGGTGCCGGTGCTGCGGGAGTACCTGCGCAAGTGGGGCTGGGAGGTCGGCCGCTTCTTCGACGGTCTCGACGCTTCGTCCGACGACGCGGCGCTGCAGGCGGCCGCGCCGGACTTCCCCGCGTTCCGGGTGCTCGCGCGCTGAGCGCGCCGCCCCGAGAAAGTTGTCAACCGGGTACCGGCAGTGGCTCCCCAGCCCGCCGGCCCCGGTCATGAACAGCAACGCCCCGGCTGGTCGAGAGGTTCGCCCGTTCTGTGCCCTCCGACGAACGGACTGACACTGTCGGTGATCGGTCGATCACAGGGCGCCGGTTCGGCGGTCACCGTTGAACGACGAGTGGTCGCAGGTCGGCGCCACATGGGCGAGTCGCGCGTCAGGACAGTGAACCCGCGAACTCCAGGAGCGCGGAGTTCACCTCATCGGGTCGTTCCTGCTGGGTCCAGTGGCCGCAGCCGGGCAGGAGCGTGATGCCGCGCAGGTCGGCCACCGTGCCGGCCATCGTCTCGGCGAGCTCCGCCGCCGACCGACCGCGGACCACGAGATCGAACTCGCCCGCCAGGAACCGCGCCGGCGGCGCGACGAGCGCATCCCGCCAGGCGGCGGTGAGCACCCAGTTGCGGTCGAGGTTGCGGTACCAGTTGAGCCCGCCGGTGAAGCCGCGCGGCGTGAACGCCGCCGTGTAGACGTCGAGGTCCGCCTCGGTGAGCCACTCCGGCAGCGTCTCCGGTTCCGGCATGCCGTCGAGGAATCCCGCACGCACCGCGGGCGCGGCCGGGCTGCCCGACGCCGAGGTCGCGGTCAGCATCCGGCGCAGGAAGGCCCGCGGATCAGCGCCGAGCTCGGCGTCGGCCACCCCCGGCTCCTGGAAGTGCAGCATGTAGTGCTGCGGCCCGAAGCGGCGCGCGAGCGCCTCCGTCGGGGGCCGCTTCGAGCGCGGCTCCATCGGCACCGACAGCACCAGCACCCCGCGCACCCGGTCCGGCCGCAGCAACGCGGTGTGCCACGCCACCGGGGCGCCCCAGTCGTGCCCCACCACGATCGCCTGCTGCGCGCCGACGGCGTCGAGCACTCCGAGCGCGTCGCCGACCAGGTGCAGCACCGTGTAGGCGTCGATGGCCACCGGCGCGTCGCTCGTGCCGTAGCCGCGTTGATCCGGCGCGATCGCGTGGTAGCCGGCCGCGGCGAGCGCGGCGAGCTGGTGCCGCCAGGAGTACCAGCACTCCGGGAAGCCGTGCAGCAGCAGGACCACGGGCCCGTCGGCGGGACCCGCCTCCGCGACGTGCAGGGAGATCCCGCCGGCGTCGACCGTGCGGTGCGTGATCACTGCCATGGGGCGACACTATCGACCGTGCCAGACAGCGGTGGGGGAGAGAGCACGCTCACGGTGCTCGTGGCGCTCGGCGCCAATGCGGCGATCGGCGTGCTGAAGCTCGTCGCCGGACTGTTGACGGGATCGGCGGCGATGCTCGCCGAAGCAGCGCACTCCGCGGCCGACACCGCCACCGAAGGACTGCTGCTCACGGCGCTGCGCCGCTCGGAGCGCGCGGCCGATCGGCGCCATCCGTTCGGTTACGGCAAGGAGCGCTTCTTCTGGGCCCTCATCGCGGCCGTGTCGATCTTCGTCTCCGGCGGTGTGTTCGCGATCTACGAGGGCGTGCACACGATGGTCGGCGAGGAGGCCGAGCAGACGCTGGCGTGGCTCGCCTACGCCGTGCTGGGCGCGTCGTTCGTCATCGAGGGGATCTCCTGGCTGCAGGCCGCCCGCCAGGTGCGGGCGGAGGCGAAAGCGCACGAGCAGACCGCCGCCGAGTTCCTGCGCACCACCGACGATCCGACGGTCAAGACGGTGTTCTTCGAGGACAGCGCCGCGCTCGTCGGGCTCGTGCTCGCCTTCGCCGGTGTCGGACTGCACCAGCTCACCGGCTCCGCGCTGTGGGACGGGTTCGCGTCGCTGCTGATCGGGCTGCTGCTGACCGGCGTCGCGTACGTCCTCGGCTCGGCCAACAAGGGCCTGCTGATCGGCCGGCAGGCCGACGCGCGGCTGGTCTTCGCCGTGCGCGACCGGTTGAACGGCCGGCCCGAGGTGGAGCAGGTGGTCGACCTGCTCACCATGCAGCTGGGCACCGACCAGGTGCTTGTCTGCGCGCGTCTCGACTTCGACGACGCGCTCGGCGCCGCCGATCTCGAACGTGCCTGCGTGGCCATCGATGCCGACCTGCGGGCCGAGTTCGCCGATCTCCACGAGATCTTCCTGGAACCCGTGCCGCGCTCCGATCCCGAGGTGCGGGAGCGGGTGCTGCGGCGCTACGGGCCGGACGTGGGATCGGCCGGGGGATCGGTAGCGCCCAACATCCCGTCGTAGACCTGGCCGAGGATGCGTTCCAGGGTCGACTCCGGGGGTTCCTGACCGGCGCCGCCGACGTGCGGTGCCGCGAAGACCGCGGAGATGTGCGGATGGCCGCCGGCCTGCGCCACGTGCATGAGGTAGGCCGCCTGGTCGGCGATCAGCTCCGGCATGTTCCGGTGGAGCACGAACGTGGACCAGTTCATGACCATGCCGGCCATCACCCCGATGGCTTCCATCTTCGCCGGGCCGGACGCGGAGTTGGCCTCGAGCACGGTGAGGTAGTGCTCGAGCATCCGTACCGACCCGGGGCCCGTGACGAACGGGCGCTCCATCAGCAGGTCGGCGAACCAGGTGTACTCGCGGAGTTGCCGGAAGCCCTCCATGAGGACCTCGATCGTGTCGGCCCGCGGGCCCTTGCCGGTATGCCGCAGTGGTAGCCGGCCGTAGATGGTGTCCGCGACCAGCTCGAGCAGCTCGCCGCGGTTGCGGACGTAGCGGTAGAGGCTGGCCGCGCCGGTGCCCAGCTCGGCGGCGACGCCGCGCATCGTCAGCGCCTTGAACCCACCGGCCTCGGCGACGGCGAACGCGGCGGCAGCGATGTCGGCACGGGTGCGCTCGGCCGGCCGCCCGACGCCGGCCGCCTCGGGCCGCAGCCAGATCGAGTCCGTGGGTGAGCTCATGGCCGGACATTGTTGCGAACGGTGTTCGCGAACGCTAGCGTGGTATTGCGAACATCGTTCGCGAACAGTGGTTGCAAAGGGGGAGTCCATGTCTGCGACAGCGGTACTGGCACAGGCGGCGAGCACGATCACCGACGCCGGCCTGATCAAGGCGGGCGCGTTCATCGGGGGCGGGGTCATCCTGGCCGGCGGGGCGATCGGCGCCGCGCAGGGCAACGGCAGCCTCGGCGCCGCCGTGGTCGAGGGCGTCGCGCGCCAGCCGGCGGCGGCCGGCCGGCTGAACGGCAACGCCATGATCTACGTCGGCCTGGTCGAGGCCGCCTACTTCATCAACCTGGCCTTCATGGCCCTGCTGGTCTTCTCGCTGGGAAACGACTGAGACGGCGGGCTTGACAAGCGGACGTCTACCTCTAATGATTAGACATCAAACGATTGATGTCGATCGATGGAGGCTGTCATGGACGTCCCGACCAAGCCGTTCACCTTCGGAGTCGTCGCGACGCCGCAGGGCGGGCCCGAGCAGTGGATCGCCACCGCGCGGCGCATCGAGGAGCTGGGGTACTCGTCGCTGCTGATGCCTGACGGCATCCAGCTGCTCTCGCCGTTCCCGTCGCTCACGCTCGCGGCGCACGTGACGCAGCGCCTGCGGGTGGGCACGTTCGTGCTGGCCGGGCCGCTGCGCACGCCCTACCAGGCGGCGTGGGAGGCGCACAGCGTCTCGGTGCTCACCGGTGGCCGGTTCGACATGGGCATCGGCACCGGCCGCCCGGCCGTGAAGGAGGCCGCCGCCACGGTGGGGATGCCGTACGGAAGCGCCGCGGAGCGCCTGGCGCAGGTCGAGCAGGCGGTCACGACCCTGCGCCAGCTGGACGGCGACACCGTCCGCACGCCGATCCTGATGGCCGCGGGCGGGCCGAAGTCACGCGCGGTGGCTGCGCGCCTCGCCGACACGATCACCCTCGCCGCCGACGCGCTCGCCCCGCGGTCGGAGCTCGAGGCGATGGCCGAGTCGGTGCGCGCCGCGGCGGGGGAGCGCGCCGCGGAGATCGAGCTGGCCATGAACATCTTCGTGGTCGGCGACGAGGTGCCGCCGTGGACCCGGCACTTCATCGGCGCCGATGCGAAGGACCTGATCGAGGCCGACTCGATGACCATGCTGCGCGGCAGCACCGACGACATCGTCGACGAGCTGGAGCGCCGCCGCGAGACCATCGGCGTCTCGTCGATCTCGGTGAACCAGGCGTTCTTCGAGAAGTTCGCGCCCGTAGTGGAACGGCTCACCGGGAAGTAGTCACCAGGTCACGGGCAGTGCCACCACGTCGCTCACCAGCCGGTCCGGCACGAGCCGCAGCTCCTCGACGGGCACGGCGAGCTGCAGGGCGGGAATGCGGTCGGTGAGCGCCGCCAGCACCTCCGTCAGCTCCGCGCGCGCCAGCGCGGCACCCTGGCAGAACCGCGGCCCGTAGCCGAACGTCAGGTGCGGGTTGGGGGACCGGGTGATGTCGAGTGCTCGGGATCGTCGAACGCGTCGACGTCGTGGTTGGCCGCCCCCAGACCGAGCAGCACCAGGTCGCCCTCGGCGACGGTGACCTCTCCGATGTCCAGTGCCTCCGACCCGGCCGCGGCGCGCGACGCGGGGTAGGGCTCTCCCCACCCCGGTCGGGCCGATCGCACCACTGTGCGGAGATCACCGCGCGACGAGAGTCCTTCTCGTGAACATCGGCACCGACTTCGACCTCTCGCTCCTGCTGCACAGCCCGCTGCTGCTGCCCGCGCTGGCCGTGCTGGTGCTGCTCGACGCACCGTTCCCGATGGTGCCGAGCGAGGCCGCGCTGATGTCCGCGTTCGGGCTCGCCGCCGCCACGCACGAGTGGTGGCTGGTCGCCGGACTCGTCCTGACCGCGTTCGTCGGCGCCGTCGTCGGAGACATGTTGATGTGGCGGATCGGCGGCACCACCCGCAAGCTCCCCGACATCGCGCTGACGGCGTGGATCTCCGCGACCGTCCGGGAACGGCCCGGTGCGGTGCTCGTCGGCGCCCGGTTCGTGCCGATGGGTCGGCTGGTGTCGACCGCCGCAGCCGGCCGCGCAGGCGTCCCGTTCGCCCGCTTCCTGCCCTGGGCTGCGGTGACCTCGCTGGCCTGGTCGCTCTACATGCTGCTCGCCGGCCTGCTGATCGCCCCGCTCGTCGGCGGCGACCCGATCCGGGCCTTCATCGCCGGGCTCGTGATGGCTGCGCTGCTCGGTGGCCTCGCCGCGGCCGTCCGGTGGCTGAAGCTGACACTGCAGGCGCGCACCGCCCGGCCGGTGGTCGCCGCGGCCTGAGCAGGTGCGCCGGCCTCACCGACCGCCGGCGAGCCGGCGCAGGTGCAGTGCCAGCTGCACCTCGAGTGCCCGCTCCGGCCGCGTCCAGCCCTCGCCGAGCAGAGCCGACACCCGTTCCAGTCGTTGCGCCACGGTGTTGACGTGCACGTGCAGCGCGGTCGCCGCGTGCCTCGGGCTGCCACCGGCGGCGAACCACGCCTCCATCGTGCCGAGCAGGTCGGTGCCGCGTGTGGTGTCGTGGTCGAGCACCGGTCCGAGCACGGCGCGCACGTAGCCGTCGACATCGGCGGGGCCGCCGATGAGACCGGCGAACCCCAGTTCCCGGGCCGAGCCGCTGCGCCGGCCGAGTGCGTCCAGCGCGGTGGCGGTGCGCCGGGCCTGCGCCACCGCGTCCTGCAGGCCGGCGCCGGGCACCACCGGGCCGGCCGCGGCCACGGTCGCGCCCGGATCGGCGGCGCCCACCGCCGCCGCCACTGCGGACGGATCGGTGCCCGGCACGACGGCGACGAGCTCGTCGTCGCCCCGCGTGCCGACGAGCCCGCGGCCACCGCCGGCGTCCGTCGCGGCGAGCACCACCGCCCGGGACGGGGCGCGGACCACGACGAGCACGTGCGGGCGCTGCAGCCGCAGCCCGAGCAGCCGACCGCGCTCCACGAGCGCCGCGTCGGGCTCGCCGGCGGGGCGGGCGAGCAGGTCGGCCAGCAGGTCGGTGCGGACCCGCTGGTCGGCCTCGGCGGCCCGCAGCCGGAACAGCAGCACGAGCGCCGTCACCATCGCGGCCCGCTCCACGGTGCGGGCTCGGCCGTCGTCGACGTCGACGGCCCCGAGCACCAGCGCTCCCAGTTCCTGGCCCGCGGCCCGGACGACAACGGCGCCCGTGCCGTCGGCCTCCGCGAGCCGGCCCGTCTCCGCCGACCGGCGCACCGCGCCGGACCGCGCGAGATCGATCTCCGGCGCGGCCCCGTGCGCGGCGATGCGCTGCCCGTCGGCGTCGAGCACCACGACCCAGCAGCCGAGCAGCTCGCCCAGCGCCGCGGCGATGTCGTCGACGCCGCCACCGGAGAGAACGACGTGGGTGAACCGGTCGTGCGCCTCCGCCGCCTCCTGGATGCCGGCGTGCGCGGCCGAGAGCTCGGCCAGTGCCGCGGTGGTCTCCGCGGCCCGGCGGGCCTGCACGAGCGAGACGGCGGCCAGCGCGGCCAGCGAGCCGAGCAGCGCCACCTCCGCCCGGGCGAACGGGCGCGGCGCGCGGTTCGCCGCGAACAGCACGCCGACGAACTCGTTGTCCACCAGCAGCGGGGTGCCGCAGATCGCGACCAGCCCCTCCTCCTCGACGGCCCCGTCGATCTCGGAGGTGTGGGCGTAGCGCTCGTCGCCGGGGTAGTCGGCCGTCCAGTACGGGCGGCGGGTCTGCGCGACGAGCCCGCCCAGGCCCGCCCCGGCGGGCAGCCGCAGCGCCTGGAACCGCGCCGACACCGAGCCTGCCGTCGCCCGCATGAACGTGTCGCCGCGCTGCGCATCGGCCAAGGTCAGGTACGCGACGTCGGTGCCGAGGAGGCTGCGCGCCCGCCGCACGATCGCGTCGAGCACGCCGCCGGGATCGCCCGCGGAGGCGAGGTCGCGGGCGGTGTCGACGAGCGCGGTCAGCTCGGTCTCGCGCCGGCGGTGCGCGTCGATCGCGGCGCGCACCTGCAGCGCGAGCCCGTGCACGGCCGCGGGCGCGCCGAGCTGCCGCGCCCGCTCGTCCAGGTGGTCCGCGGACACGTCCTGGGCGAGCAGCCGCAGCAGCTCGACGGCGGGCTCGGTCACCCGGTCATGGTGTCAGCCCGCGGCGCGGCGACGGCCGGGTCGGCGGCCAGGTCGCGGTGGCGCGTCTCGGCGTAGGTCGCCACCGCCCCGATCGTCAGCACGGACGCCACCAGCACGTACACCGCGATCGCGTAGCCGCTGCCCGTCGCGTTCAGCAGCGCGATGGCGATGATCGGGGCCAACCCGCCGGCGAGGATCGAGGCGAGCTGGTAGCCGATGGAGACGCCGGAGTAGCGCACGCGCGTGCCGAACAGCTCCGACAGGAACGCCGCCTGCGGTCCGTACATCGCGCCGTGGAAGACGAGCCCGCCGACGACGGCGAGCACGGCCGCGGCGAAGCTGCGCGTGTTGAGCAGGGCGATGAACGCGAACGCCCACACCCCGACCCCTGCGGCGCCGACGAGGTAGATCGGCTTGCGCCCGAACCGGTCCGACAGCGCACCCCACAGCGGGATCGTCACCAGGTGCACCGCGGCCCCGATCAACACCGCACCCAGCACGAACGAGCTGGAGAGCCCGAGCTGCTTCGTCGCGTACGTCGTGACGACGATCGTGAAGATGTAGTAGGCGACGTTCTCGGCGAACCGGGCACCCATCGCCGTCAGCACCTCGCGGGGGTACTCGCGCAGGACCTGCACGATGGGCAGCCGCGCCTCGACCTCGTGCTCGGCAGCGGCCTGCGCCGCCGCTCGGAACACCGGCGACTCCTCCACCGACAGCCGCACCCACAGCCCGATCAGCACCAGCACCGCGGACAGCAGGAACGGGATGCGCCAGCCCCACGCGAGGAAGTCGGCCTCGGACTGGACGGCCGCGAGCAGCGCCAGCAACCCGTTGGCCAGCAGCTGGCCCGCCGGGGCGCCGGCCTGCGGCCAGCTCGCCCAGAACCCGCGCCGGGCCGGGTCGCCGTGCTCCGACACGATCAGCACCGCGCCGCCCCACTCGCCGCCGAGCGCGAAGCCCTGCAGCAGCCGCAGCAGCGTCAGCAGCAGCGGCGCCGCGATGCCGATCGTCGCGTAGCCGGGCAGCAGCCCGATCGCGAACGTCGCGACACCCATCATCAGCAGCGACAGGACCAGCAGCTGCTTGCGCCCGACCTTGTCGCCGAAGTGGCCGAACACCACCCCGCCGATCGGACGGGCGATGAACCCGATCGCGAACGTGCCCAGCGCCAGCAACGTGCCGGCGGCCGGATCGGAGCCGGGGAAGAAGACCTTCCCGAACACCAGCGCCGCGGCGACGCCGTAGAGGAAGAAGTCGTACCACTCGACCGTGGTGCCGGCCATGCTGGCGGCGACCACGCGCACGATGTTCGTGCGCTTGCGGGACTCGTCCATGAGAACCCTTCTCATTAGCAGGGGGATGGCAGGGCCGACGGAGGAGGCCCGGGGTGGGTAGGACTAGTGGGCGGACCAGCCGCCGTCGATCGACAGGGATCCGCCGGTGATGGACGCCGACGCCGGCCCCCACAGCACGGCGGCCAGCTCGGCGACCTCGTCCGGCTCGACGAGGCGCTTCACGGCGGCGGGGGCGAGCATGATCCGCTCGATGACCTCCGCCTCCGCGATCCCGTGCGCGCGGGCCTGATCGGCCACCTGCCGCTCCACCAGCGGCGTGCGCACGTACCCGGGGTTGATGCAGGTGCTGGTGACGCCGTGCGCGGCCCCCTCCAGCGCGATCACCTTCGACAGGCCCTCCAGCCCGTGCTTGGCGCTCACGTACGCCGCCTTGAACGGGCTGGCGCGCAGCCCGTGCACGCTGGAGACGTTCACGACCCGGCCCCAGCCGCGCGCGTACATGTGCGGCAGGGTGCGCCGGGCCAACCGGAACGGCGCCTCCAGCAACACGCGCAGGACCAGGGAGAACCGGTCCGGGTCGAACTCGTGCACCGGCGCCACGTGCTGCAGCCCGGCGTTGTTCACCAGCACGTCCACCGTGGCCGGCAACGCGTCGACGGCGTCGAGATCGGACAGGTCGCACCCGATCGCCTCGACGGGCACCTCGTCGGCCAGCGCCTTCAGCCCCACCTCGTCCCGGTCGACGGCCAGCACGTGCGCGCCGTCCGCCACCAGTCGCCGGGCCAGCGCCGCACCGATGCCCGATGCCGCACCGGTGACCAGTGCCGTCTTCCCGTCCAGCAGCGCCATGGTCGGGAACGGTAGGTCGGGAAGCTGCCCGCCATGATGTGGCGGCACCACACAATCGGCGGCGAGTCCATGTGTCCGTGCAGCCTCGGGCAGGGCGACGTCACACACTGTCGGGCCCGTTCACACACGTTCGGACATGTGTGTGAAGGGGCCCAGCGGTGTGTGACGTCGCGGCACCGGGTACTGCCCGGACACGACACTGCCCGCCGGACCTGGTCCGACGGGCAGTGTGGCTGGATCGAGCGGCCTACGTGATCGGGCGGTCCGTCGGCTCGATCGGGCGCGGGAGGACCGTGCGCCCGGTGAGGAAGGCGTCCACCCCGGCCGCGGCGGCGCGGCCCTCGGCGATGGCCCAGACGATGAGCGACTGGCCGCGGCCGATGTCACCGGCGGAGAAGACGCCGTCGACGGAGGTCATGAACTGCTCATCGCGCGCGACGTTGCCGCGCCCGTCGAGCTCCACGCCGAGGTCGGTGAGCAGCTTGCCCTTCTCCGGTCCGACGAAGCCCATGGCGAGCAGCACGAGCTGCGCGGGCAGCTCCTGCTCGGTGCCTTCCACCGGCACGAACTTCCCGGAGTCGTCGCGCTGCACCTCGACGATGCGGATGGCGGCCAGCTTGCCGTCGGCGTCGGCGACGAACTCGGTGGTGTTGACCGAGAACAGCCGCTCGCCGCCCTCCTCGTGGGCCGAGGAGACGCGGTAGACCATCGGGTAGGTCGGCCACGGCATGCCCGCGGTCCGCTTCTCCGGCGGCGTGGGCATGATCTCCAGCTGCGTGACGGACGCCGCGCCCTGCCGGTGGGACGTGCCCAGGCAGTCGGCGCCGGTGTCGCCGCCGCCGATGATCACGACGTGCTTGCCCTCCGCCGTGATCGGCGGCGCGTCGATGTCGCCCTGCTGCACGTGGTTGGCCCACGGCAGGAACTCCATCGCCTGGTAGACGCCCTCGACCTCGCGGCCCTTGGCCGGCAGGTCGCGCCACGCGGTGGCCCCGCCCGCCAGCACGACGGCGTCGAAGTCCGCCCGCAGCTGCTCGACGGTGATGTCGGTGCCGACGTCGACGGACGCGCGGAAGAGCGTGCCCTCCTCGCGCATCTGCGTGAGCCGCCGGTCGAGCCGCGCCTTCTCCATCTTGAACTCGGGGATGCCGTAGCGCAGCAGCCCGCCGATGCGGTCGGCCCGCTCGAACACGACGACGTCGTGCCCGACCCGGGTCAGCTGCTGGGCAGCGGCCAGCCCGGCGGGGCCGGAGCCGACGACGGCCACCTTCTTGCCGGTGCGGGTGGCGGGCTTCTGCGGGGTGACCCAGCCCTCCTCCCACGCGCGGTCGATGATCTCGATCTCGACCTGCTTGATGGTGACGGCGTCGTCGTTGATGGCGAGCACGCACGCGGCCTCGCACGGTGCGGGGCAGAGCGTGCCGGTGAACTCCGGGAAGTTGTTCGTGGCGTGCAGCCGCTCCGACGCCGTCCGCCAGTCCTTGCGGTAGACGAGGTCGTTCCACTCCGGGATGAGGTTGCCCAGCGGGCAGCCCTGGTGGCAGAACGGGATGCCGCAGTTCATGCAGCGGCCGGCCTGCTTCTCCAGCGTGGCGTGGGAGAAGTCCTCGTAGACCTCTTTCCAGTCCATGAGGCGCAGGTCGACGGGACGGCGGGTGGGGCCCTCCCGCTTGGTCGTCATGAAGCCCTTGGGGTCACCCATGAGCCGCCTCCATGATCGCGGCGTCGACGTCGCGGCCCTCCGCCTCGGCGGTGGCCTGCGCCTGCAGGACGCGCTTGTAGTCCTTGGGCATGATCTTGCTGAAGCGACCCACCGACTCGTCCCACTCGGTGAGCAGGCGCTTCGCCACGGCCGACTCGGTCTCGGCGTAGTGCCGCTCGACGGCGTCGCGCAGGAACGTGCGGTCGTCGTCGGAGAGCTGGTCGATGTCGACCATCTCCGGGTTGACGCGCCCGCGGGGCACGTCCAGCACGTACGCGATGCCGCCGGACATGCCGGCCGCGAAGTTGCGGCCGATCTTCCCGAGCACGACGACGCGGCCGCCGGTCATGTACTCGCAGCCGTGGTCGCCCACGCCTTCGACGACGGCGAGCGCGCCGGAGTTGCGCACGCAGAACCGCTCGCCGACCACGCCGCGGACGAAGATCTCGCCGGACGTGGCGCCGTACAGGATGACGTTGCCGGCGATCACGTTCTCCTCGGCCGTGAACGGCGCCGACGGGTCGGGCCGCAACGTGAGCCGGCCGCCGGACAGTCCCTTGCCGAAGTAGTCGTTGGTGTCGCCGACCAGGCGCAGGGTGATGCCCTTCGGCACGAACGCGCCGAAGCTCTGCCCGGCAGAGCCGGTGAAGGTGACGTCGATCGTGTCGTCGGGCAGGCCGTCGCCGCCCCACCGCTTGGTGAGCTCGTAGCCGAGCATCGTGCCGACGGTGCGGTTGACGTTGCGGACCGGCAGGTCCAGCCGCACCTTGTCGCCGGAGGACAGCGCGCCCTCCGACAGCTGGATCAGCGTGTTGTCCAGCGCCTTCTCCAGGCCGTGGTCCTGGCTGCGGGTGCGCAGCCGGGACGTGCCAGGAGGCAGCTCGGGCATCGTGAAGATCGGGCGCAGGTCCAGGCCCTGGGTCTTCCAGTGCCGGACGGCGTCGTCGGTGTCGAGCATCTCCGCGTGCCCGACGGCCTCGGCGATCGTGCGGAAGCCGAGCGCGGCGAGGTACTCGCGCACCTCCTGCGCGATGAAGCGCATGAAGTTGACGACGTACTCGGGACGGCCGTCGAACTTGGCCCGCAGCGCCGGGTTCTGCGTCGCGACGCCCACGGGGCAGGTGTCGAGGTGGCAGACCCGCATCATGATGCAGCCCGACACCACCAGCGGACCGGTGGCGAAGCCGAACTCCTCGGCACCCAGCAGCGCCGCGATGACGACGTCGCGGCCGGTCTTGAGCTGCCCGTCGGTCTGCACGACGATGCGGTCGCGCAGGTTGTTGGCCAGCAGCGTCTGCTGGGTCTCGGCCAGGCCGAGCTCCCACGGGCCACCCGCGTGCTTGATCGACGAGAGCGGCGAGGCGCCGGTGCCGCCGTCGTGCCCGGAGATGAGCACGACGTCGGAGTACGCCTTCGCGACGCCCGCCGCGACCGTGCCGACACCGACCTGGCTCACCAGCTTCACGTGGATGCGGGCGCGCGGGTTGGCGTTCTTCAGGTCGTGGATGAGCTGCTTGATGTCCTCGATCGAGTAGATGTCGTGGTGCGGCGGCGGGGAGATCAGGCCGACGCCGGGCGTGGAGTAGCGGGTCTTCGCGATCCACGGGTAGACCTTGCTGCCCGGCAGCTGCCCGCCCTCGCCGGGCTTGGCGCCCTGCGCGATCTTGATCTGGATGTCGTCGGCGTTGACCAGGTACTCGCTGGTGACCCCGAACCGACCGGACGCCACCTGCTTGACGGCGCTGCGGCGGGAGTCGCCGTTCTTGTCCGGGGTGAACCGGTCGGCGTCCTCGCCGCCCTCGCCCGTGTTGGACCGCCCACCGAGCCGGTTCATGGCGATGGCGAGCGTCTCGTGCATCTCCTTGGAGAT
This sequence comes from uncultured Actinomycetota bacterium, assembly GCA_963727745.1. GTDB lineage: Bacteria > Actinomycetota > Actinomycetes > Mycobacteriales > Pseudonocardiaceae > Pseudonocardia. Next base: position 479,460 of record CAVSHL010000003.1, on the reverse strand, counting down.
CGAGCCGTAGGAGATGGCGCCGGTGGAGAACCGCTTCACGATCTCCTCGACCGACTCCACCTCGTTCACCGGCACCGGCGGGCGCGCCCCCTCCTTGAACCGGAAGAGCCCGCGCAGCGTCATCAGCCGGTGCGCCTGCTGGTCGACGGACTTCGTGTACTCCTTGAAGACCTCGTAGCGGCCCTGGCGGGTGGAGTGCTGCAGCTTGAAGACGGTCTGCGGGTTGAACAGGTGCAGCTCGCCCTCGCGGCGCCACTGGTACTCGCCGCCCACGGTGAGGGCGCGGTGGTTGGCGCGCACGCCGTCGGCCGGGTAGGCGCGGCGGTGGTGGCGCAGCACCTCCTCGGCGAGCACGTCGAACCCGACGCCGCCCAGCCGGGACGTGGTGCCGGTGAAGCAGGCGTCGATGACGTCGCGGCCCAGGCCGATGGCCTCGAAGATCTGCGCGCCCGTGTAGGACGCGACCGTCGAGACACCCATCTTCGACATGGTCTTGCGCACGCCCTTGCCGAGCGCCTTGACCAGGTTCTTCGCCGCGGTGCCCGGGTCGATGCCGGGCATGTCGCCGCGCAGCGCCATGTCCTCGACCGTGGCCATGGCCATGTACGGGTTGACCGCGGCCGCACCGAAGCCGAGCAGCAGCGCGATGTGGTGCACCTCGCGCGCGTCGCCCGACTCGACGACGAGCCCGACCCGGCTGCGGCTCTTCTCGCGGACCAGGTGCTGGTGCACCGCGCCCACGAGCAGCAGCGACGGGATCGGCGCCAGGTCCTTGGTGACCCCGCGGTTGGACAGCAGGATGAGCCGCGCGCCGTCCTCGATGGCCTCCGAGACCTGCGTGCAGATCTCGTCGAGCCGCCGCTTGAGGCCCGCGCCGCCCTCGGCCGCGCGGAACGTGCCCATCGCGGTGACGGCGGTGAAGCCCGGCTTGTCGCCGTCGTCGTTGATGTGGATGATCTTGGCGAGGTCGTCGTTGCCCAGCACCGGGAACGGCAGCACGATCGTGCGGCAGCTGGCGGGCGACGCGGCGAGCAGGTTCTGCTCCGGTCCGAGCTGGCTGGTCAGCGCCGTGACGAGCTCCTCGCGGATCGCGTCCAACGGCGGGTTGGTGACCTGCGCGAACAGCTGGATGAAGTAGTCGTAGAGGTGTCGTGAGCGCTCCGAGATGGCCGCGATCGGCGCGTCGTTGCCCATCGAGCCGATGGGCTCGGCACCCGAGGTCGCCATCGGCTTGAGGAGGATCGAGAGCTCCTCCTCGGTGTAGCCGAACGCCTGCTGCCGCTGCTCCAGCGCGGCGTGGCCGGGGATCTCGCGCTCCCGCTCCGGCAGGTCGCGCAGGTGGATGAGCCCGGCGTGCAGCCAGTCGGCGTACGGGTGCTCCGCCGACAGCGCGCCCTTGATCTCGGCGTCGTCGACGACCTTGCCGGCCTCCGTGTCGACCAGGAACATGCGGCCCGGCTCCAGCCGGCCCTTGCGCACGACCTGGTCGGGGGTCACGTCGAGCACGCCCACCTCGGACGCGAGCACGACGGTGCCGTCCTCGGTGATCCAGTAGCGCGCCGGGCGCAGGCCGTTGCGGTCGAGCACGGCGCCGATCTGGGTGCCGTCGGTGAAGCAGACCAGCGCCGGTCCGTCCCACGGCTCCATCAGCGTGGAGTGGTACTCGTAGAAGGCCCGGCGGGCCGGGTCCATCTCGTCGTGGTTCTCCCACGCCTCCGGGATCATCATCAGCACCGCGTGCGGCAGGCTCCGCCCGCCGAGGTGCAGCAGCTCCAGCACCTCGTCGAACGTGGCGGAGTCGCTCGCGTCCGGGGTGACGATCGGCGACAGCCGGGAGAGATCGCCCGGGATCACGTCGCTCTCGAGCAGCGCCTCGCGCGACGCCATCCAGTTGCGGTTGCCGCGCAGCGTGTTGATCTCGCCGTTGTGCGCCACGTAGCGGTACGGGTGCGCGAGCGGCCACGCCGGGAACGTGTTGGTGGAGAAGCGCGAATGCACGACGGCCAGCGCGCTGGTGACCCGCTCGTCGACGAGGTCCGGGTAGAACGCCTCGACCTGCGGCTCCGCCAGCATCCCCTTGTAGACGATGGTGCGCGGCGACAGGCTCGGGAAGTAGGTGCCGGTGGCGTGGTCGGCGCGCTTGCGCAGGCAGAACGTGCGCCGCTCCAGCTCGATACCGGTCTCGCCGGCCGTGCCGGCGACGAACAGCTGCCGGAACGCCGGCATGGCCGCGCGGGCCGTGGGCCCGAGGTCGGCGGCGTCGGGATCGGTGGGCAGCTCGCGCCAGCCCAGCACGGCGAGGCCCTCCTCGCCGGCGATCCGCTCGATCTCGGCCACGGCCGCGTCGGCCTTGTCCTGATCGACCGGCAGGAACGCGATGCCGGCGGCGTACGCCCCGACTTCGGGGAGCTCGAAGTCGACGACGGCCCGGAAGAACTCGTCGGGCACCTGGAGCAGGATGCCGGCGCCGTCGCCGGTGTTGGACTCGGCGCCGCGAGCACCGCGGTGCTCGAGCCGCAGCAGGGCGGTGATCGCCTTGCGCACGATGTCGTGGGAGCGCCGGCCCTTGAGGTCGGCGACCATCGCGACACCGCAGGCGTCGTGTTCGAACTCGGGGGAGTAGAGCCCACCGGCCGACGGGGGCGACGGGATGCGAGCCGGGCCGTTCCCGGCGGGCAACCCGATGTACGTCTCAGCCAAGAGTGACCTCCTGTCGTCTCGGTGCACCCCGACATGAGGCCATCGGGACGACGGTGCTGAAGTGGAGAGAGAGTACGCGACTGCGCCGTACGGACGCCTGTCGAAGACGCGTCGGAGCAGCCCGCAGCGCCGATGACCAGGGTTTGTGGCCGCGGACGCCGGCGCGACGACCGGGAGCTGTGGTGGGCATCGGCCGGGCTGTGGTGCTGCTTGCGAGTGCGCACGCGTCAGTGGGTGCGGTCGTTCGGCGAACAATGTCGCATGCGGTAGCCGGAATCCGCCAGACGGAAGGGGAGTGACCAGCGCAACCTCCCGTTCACCTGGCGCGGAACCGCTGAACGGGTCATGGGGAATGACATGGCGCACGTGCCTGTGAGAGGCCCGTACCCGGCCGTCACCGGCCCGCCCGACCCGCCCCGCGCGCACCGCCTAGACTCGACTGGTCCGGTCGTGCGCCCGGGGTCCTGCCTGCTGGGACCCGCGGCGACCGTGGCGACGAGCCAGAACGCCCGCCGGTGGCGAGCGGCGAGGGAGCCCTGCGAGGGGGCCCCGGCCGCCGTCGCACGTTCCACTTGTTCCACCGATCGAGGAGTACGCAGTGAAGAGCACCGTCGAGCGGCTGAGCCCGACCAGGGTCCGCATCATCGTCGAGGTGCCGTTCGACGAGCTCAAGCCGGACTTCGACCGCGCGTACAAGTCGCTCGCCAACCAGGTCCAGGTCAAGGGTTTCCGCAAGGGCAAGGTGCCGGCCAGGGTCATCGAGGCCCGCATCGGTCGCGGCCCGATCCTCGACGAGGTCGTCAACGCCGCCATCCCGCGCAGCTACGAAGAGGCCGTCACCTCCGCCGAGGAGAAGGTGCAGCCGCTGGGCCAGCCGGAGATCGAGGTCACCGAGATCGCCGACGGCGAGCGCCTCGCGTTCACCGCGGAGGTCGACGTCCGCCCCGAGATCACGCTGCCCGAGCTCGGCTCGATCGCGGTGACGGTCGACGACGTCGAGATCGCCGAGTCCGACGTCACCGAGCAGCTCGACAACCTGCGTGCCCGGTTCGGCACCCTCACGGGCGTCGAGCGGCCGGCGGCCGAGGACGACTTCGTGCTGATCGACCTGTCGGCCACGGTCGACGGCAAGCCCGTCGAGGAGGCCCAGACCTCCGGCTTCTCGTACCAGGTCGGCCAGGGCGGGCTCATCGACGGCATCGACGAGGCCATCACCGGCCTGTCCGCCGACGAGGAGAAGGTGTTCACCACGAAGCTGGTCGCCGGCGACTTCAGCGGCCAGGACGCCGAGGTCACCGTCAAGGTCACCGCGGTCAAGGAGCGCCACCTCCCCGACGCCGACGACGAGTTCGCCCAGCTCGCCAGCGAGTTCGACACCCTCGACGAGCTGACCGAGGACCTGCGCACCCGGCTCAGCCGCGTGAAGCGCATGGAGCAGGTCACCGCGGCGCGCGACAAGGTGCTCGACGCGCTCGTCGACGCCACCGAGGTCCCGCTGCCGGAGGGCATCGTCAAGGCCGAGGTCGACTCCGCGGTCCACGACGCGGTGCACCCGTTCGACCACGACGAGGAGAAGTTCGCCGAGTCGCTCGTCGCGCAGGGCAGCACCCGCGAGGAGTTCGACGTCGAGACCCGCGCCGAGGCCGAGAAGTCGGTCCGCACCCGCCTGATCCTTGACGCGCTGGCCGAGGAGCAGAACGTCGTGGTGTCCGAGCAGGAGCTCACCGAGCGGATCGTCTTCCAGGCGCAGCAGTACGGGATGCCGCCGGAGGAGTTCGTGCGCCGCCTGCAGGAGGCGCAGCAGCTCGCGGTGCTCTACTCCGACGCGCGCCGCAGCAAGGCGCTGATGCTCGCCGTGCGCGAGGCCACGGTCACCGACTCGGCCGGCACGGCGATCGACATGTCGGAGTTCCTCGGCACGGACGAGGACGACCAGGACGATGAGACCGTCGACGTGATCGATGCCGACGAGATCGACGAGGACGACGCGGAGGACACCGCGGAGGACGCCGCCGACGAGGAGACTCCAGAGGACGCTGATGCGGACGCCGCTGCTCCCGCGGCGTCGGGCACCGGCTCCGCCTGATCGGCGACGGGTTAGCACGCCCAGAGCGAACAACCCGGGCGTGCGCCACGACTGCGGCCGGTTTCCGCGTAGGGTTCGGAACGTGACAGGGGCTGACCGAGAGATCGTCCGCGGGGAATCGGCTCAGTGGAGATTCTCAGTGGCGATCGGCGAAAGCAGGGTGAAGTGAGGGATCAGGTGAATCGTCGGGTCGGATCCCCGTTGTCGCGCAGCGGTGCCGGGGTCGCGATGGGATTGTCGGACTCGGTGTACGAGCGACTCCTGCAGCAGCGCATCATCGTGCTGGGCCAGGAGGTCGACGACGACATCGCGAACAGGATCTGCGCGCAGCTGCTGCTGCTCGCGGCGGAGGACTCCGACCGCGACATCATGCTGTACATCAACTCGCCCGGCGGGTCGGTGACGGCGGGCATGGCGATCTACGACACGATGCAGTGGATCAAGCCGGACGTGCAGACGGTCGCGATGGGCATGGCCGCCTCGATGGGGCAGGTGCTGCTCACGTCGGGTACGCCGGGCAAGCGGCTGGCGCTGCCGCACGCGGAGGTGCTGATGCACCAGGGTTCCGCCGGTGTGGGCGGCGACGAGTCCGACATCGTCATCCAGGCGAAGCGGCTCACCCGCATCAACAAGGACCTCGCCGAGCTCACCGCGCAGCAGAGCGGCCAGTCGGTGGAGACCATCATCCGCGACTCCGATCGCGACCGCTGGTTCACCGCGCAGGAGGCCAAGGAGTACGGCCTCATCGACGCGATCATTCCGATCGGGCAGTTCGCCCGCGGATTTGAGGGCGTCGACACGAACGGCGACGGCACGAACGGAGCGTCCTGACAATGGATGATTCATTCGACGGAGGCTTTAGGGCGATGTACAACCCGGGATTGAACCCCCAGTCGGTCTACAACGTGCAGTTCGAGGAGCGCACCAACTACGGCGTGCGCACGATGACGCCGATCGCGAAGCTGTTCGAGGAGCGCATCATCTTCGTCGGCGGCACCGTCGTCGGCGAGGCGGCTGACCAGCTGATGGCGCAGCTGCTCGTGCTGGAGTCGATGGACCCCGACCGCGAGATCACGATGTACATCAACTCGCCGGGCTCGGGTCCCAACGACGAGTACGCCGACGACATCTACTCGCTCACGGCGGTGTACGACACGATGCAGTACGTGCGGCCAGACATCCGCACGGTCTGCCTCGGGCAGGCGGTGTCCACAGCGGCGGTCATCCTCGCGGCGGGTTCGCCCGGCAAGCGCCTTGCGCTGTCCAACGCCCGGGTGCTGATCCGGCAGCCGCGTAGCGGCTCGGCCCGTCGGGCGCAGATCACCGACCTGGAGATCAAGGCCAACGAGGTGTCGCGTACCCGCGCATTGCTGGAGACCACGCTCTCGCGGCACACCGGGCGTTCGGTCGAGGAAGTGCGGATCGACATCGAACGCGAGAAGATCCTCACGGCAGAGGATGCCAAGGCATACGGGATCGTCGACGAGATCATCCAGAGCCGCAAGCTCTCCGCGGTCTGAGTCGGCAGCTACACCAGCAGCTACAGCCAGCACTAGCTCGACCGGTCGACGCGTCACCCGAAACTCCGGGGCGCGGATGCTCCCCCGGGGGCGTGTCGACCGGGTACCGTCACTAGGGCGCGTCGTACGGGCGCGCCAGATGGGACTGGGGTCTGCACTCATGGCACGCATCGGTGACGGCGGTGACCTGCTCAAGTGCTCCTTCTGCGGGAAGAGCCAGAAGCAGGTCAAGAAACTCATCGCCGGCCCAGGGGTCTACATCTGCGACGAGTGCATCGATCTCTGCAACGAGATCATCGAGGAGGAGCTGGCGGAGGCCGGTGAGGTCAAGCTCGACGAGCTGCCCAAGCCCGCCGAGATCCACGACTTCCTCGACCAGTACGTGGTGGGTCAGAGCCAGACCAAGCGCACGCTGTCGGTCGCGGTCTACAACCACTACAAGCGCATCCAGGCCGGCGACAAGGGCGGTCGCGACGGCGATGCGGTCGAGCTGGCCAAGTCCAACATCCTGATGTTGGGCCCCACCGGCTGCGGCAAGACCTATCTGGCGCAGACGCTGGCGAAGCTGCTGAACGTCCCGTTCGCGATCGCCGACGCCACCGCGCTCACGGAGGCCGGCTACGTCGGCGAGGACGTCGAGAACATCCTCCTCAAGCTGATCCAGGCCGCCGACTACGACGTGAAGCGCGCCGAGACCGGCATCATCTACATCGACGAGGTCGACAAGATCGCCCGCAAGTCGGAGAACCCGTCGATCACCCGCGACGTGTCCGGCGAGGGTGTGCAGCAGGCGCTGCTGAAGATCCTCGAGGGCACCACCGCCAGCGTGCCGCCCCAGGGCGGGCGCAAGCATCCGCACCAGGAGTTCATCCAGATCGACACGACGAACGTGCTGTTCATCGTGGCCGGCGCGTTCGCCGGGCTGGAGAAGATCATCGGCGACCGCATCGGGCGCCGCGGCATCGGTTTCGGTGCCGAGATCCGCTCGAAGAACGACCTCGAGTCGGCGGAGAGCTTCGGCGACACGATGCCGGAGGACCTCATCAAGTTCGGGCTGATCCCCGAATTCATCGGCCGGCTCCCGGTCGTCGCCTCGGTCACGTCGCTCGACAAGGAAGCCCTGGTCAAGATCCTCACCGAGCCGCGCAACGCGCTGGTGAAGCAGTACCAGAAGCTCTTCGAGATGGACGGCGTCGAGCTGGAGTTCACCGACGACGCCATGGAGGCCGTGGCCGATCAGGCGATCCTGCGCGGCACCGGCGCCCGTGGTCTGCGCGCGATCATGGAGGAAGTCCTCCTCCCGGTCATGTACGACATCCCGAGCCGCGACGACGTGGCCAAGGTGGTCGTCACCGAGCAGACGGTGCGGAGCAACGTGAACCCGACGATCGTGCCGCGCACCCCAGCGCGCCGCGAGCGGCGCGAGCGCTCCGCCTGAGTCACCCCCGTGCACGGCCGTCTGCGCAACGTGGCGCTGGCGATGGTGCTGCTCGGGCTCGCCGCGTGCGGCGCGCCCGAGGCACCCGCCGCTCCGCCGCCGACCACCCCTGAGCCGCCGGGGCTGGTCGGAGCCGGCACCGACCTGTCCGCTTGCCGGGACGGTGTGTGTGAGGTGCGGATCGACGGCGCCGCCACCATCGCGGTGGACGAGCGCTACGGGGTGAGCGGCATCTCGGTCATCTCGGTGGCGAACGGCGCCGTGCTGTTCAGCACGTCCTTGACGAGATCGTCGTCGTTCGACACCGACTGCCCCGGTTCCGCACCGCCCTGCGCGTCCGGCTCCGTGGCGACGGTGGGGAAGAAGGGCGTCGATCCGGCGGAGATCCGGATCACCGCGCCCGTCGGGTACGTGTCGCGGTTCCCCGCGCTGACCGTCGAGCCGCGCGCTGTCGTCGGCGGCTCCGCGGTGCTGCGCCTGGCGCGTCCCGCACCGACCGACGGCACCGACCTCGGGGCCTGCCGCGACGGCACGTGCACCGTGACGGTGGGCGGCCCGGCGACGATCCCGCTCGATCCCGGTCTCGGCGCCGGTCCTGAGCTGCGGGTGGCCGCCATCGCGGGCGACACCGTGCGGCTGGCGTTCCGCGTGCCCGTCGGCAGCCCTCTGCGTGTGGCCTGCGGTGGCGACGACCTCGTGCGCTGCCCGACGACCGCCAAGGGTGGCCGCGTCGACAGCACGGTGCTGCTCGGCGGCGAGGTCGTCGTGCCGCGCCTGCGGATCATGCCGGTGGCCGTCGACGGCGGCGCCGCGGTGCTGCGGCTGATGCCCGCCGTCCCGAGCTGAAGCCGGAGCAGATTCGACAGCTTCGAGCCGTTGCGCATACCAACTGTTGTGTCTAGATTTCCTTGATCAGTCACGCATCGGCGCGCGAGGGGATCACCAACATGGCCGCCGGCTTCCTGTCCCGCGAACGCATCGTCGCGCCACCCGGCTGGAGCCGCTGGCTGATCCCCCCGGCCGCGCTGTCGATCCACCTCGCGATCGGCCAGGCCTACGCGTGGAGCGTGTTCAAGCCCCCGTTGGAGAAGGGGCTGGGCATCTCCGGCGTCGCCAGCGCGCTGCCGTTCACGCTCGGCATCATCATGCTGGGGCTTTCGGCAGCGCTGTTCGGCACGAAGGTCGACACGAACGGTCCGCGGTGGGCGATGGCGGTCGCCTCGTCGTGCTTCGTCGCCGGGTTCCTGATCTCGGGCGTGGGCCTCTACCTCGGCCAGTACTGGCTGGTCGTGCTGGGCTACGGCTTCGTCGGCGGCATCGGGCTGGGCATCGGCTACATCTCCCCGGTGTCGACGCTGATCAAGTGGTTCCCCGACCGACCAGGGCTCGCCACGGGCATCGCCATCATGGGTTTCGGCGGCGGCGCGCTGATCGCCTCGCCGCTCACCAGTCAGCTCCTCGGGGCGTTCGGTGCCACCGGCAACACGCCGTCGGTCTCCGGCATCGGCTCCACGTTCATCGTGATGGGCCTGATCTACGCGGTGTTCATGTCCGTCGGCTGGCTGCTGATCCGGGTGCCGGCGCCGGGCTGGTCGCCGGTGGGCTGGGATCCGGCCACCGCGAAGCAGGGCACGCTGATCAGCCGTGGCAACGTCTCGGCCGCCAACGCGATCAAGACACCGCAGTTCTGGCTGCTGTGGGTCGTCCTGTGCTTCAACGTCACGGCCGGCATCGGCATCCTGGAGAAGGCGTCGCCGATCTTCCAGGACTTCTTCGGCGGGGCGTCCGTCGCGGCCGCGGCGGCGAGCTTCGTGGCGATCCTGTCGCTCGCCAACTCCTTGGGCCGCATCCTCTGGTCGTCGCTGTCGGACGTGTTGGGCCGCAAGAACATGTACCGCATCTACCTGGGCGTGGGCGCGCTGCTGTACCTGACCATCACGCTCACCACCAACGCGAGCCAGCCGCTGTTCCTGGTGTGCTGCCTGCTCATCCTGAGCTTCTACGGTGCCGGGTTCGCGACGGTGCCCGCGTACCTGCGTGACCTGTTCGGCACCTACCAGGTGGGCGCCATCCACGGCCGGCTGCTCACCGCGTGGTCGACGGCCGGCGTGCTCGGCCCGGTCATCGTCAACGCGATCGCCGACTCGCAGAAGAGCGCCGGGGTGACCGGGCCCTCGCTCTACACCCTCTCGTTCTCGATCATGATCGGACTGCTGGTCATCGCGTTCGTGTGCAACGAGCTGATCAAGCCGGTCGACAGCCGGTTCCACGAGCCGGAGACCGCCGGATCCCGTGCGGAAGGAGCGTCGGCATGACTGCGAACGCGACGGAGAAGACCGGTGCTTCCTGGAGCCCCGTGCAGTGGGCGGGGGCCGCGCTGCTGTGGCTGTGGGTGCTGATCCCGTTCTGCTACGGGCTCTACCAACTGCTCATCAAGATCCCGGCGCTGTTCGGCTGAGCGGCCGATATCACTCCGCAGCGTGTGAAGGTGGTCGCACTCTGCGCCCACGGACGGCGCGGAGCAGGTGGGTCGGACTACCGTCACAGGATGCCTGCCAGTAGCGATGCGACCGCCCTGTACGACTGGGTCGCCTCTGTGGCCGCCGAGCTCGGCATCGAGGACGCGGTCGACCACGACACCATCGTCGACACCGTGCTCGACCTCACGGCGGATGTCGCCCACAACGTCAGCCGCCCGGGCGCGCCGTTGACGGCGTTCCTCCTGGGGATCGCCGCCGGTCGTGCCGACAACCCCAAGGTCGCCTCCCGCGATCTCGCCGCGAAGGTCGTGAAGCTGTCCGAGGAGTGGAAGGTCGACGACGCCGGCTGAACTGCCGTTGCTAGGCGCGCTCAGCCCGACACGGCGAAGTCCGACAGCACCTTGATCGGGCAGAGCCGCACCAGCAGCTCGCCCGGCGCGCCGTTGCGCTCCCCGAACTCCTCCGCGCGCTCGGCGCCCATGTACCGCTCGCCGATGCGCGTGGCCCACATGCGCAGATCCTCCACGTCCTCCGACACCATCGCCGTGCCCTGCACCTGCACGTAGGCGTACGGCGGCGCGCTGTCGTCGACGCACAGCGACAGCCGGGGATCGCGCGCCAGTGCCCGGCCCTTCGCCGACGCCGAGTGCGTGTTGAACACGAGCTCGTCGGTCTTCTCGTCCACCACGAACCAGACGGGCGAGACCAGCGGCCGCCCGTCCTTCGCGGTCCAGCCCAGCTTGCCTGTCCGCGTGCCGTCGGACAGGAACGCGCGCACCTCGTCGGTCATGCCTTCCACCTGGCCCACACTAGGGGGCCATCCGGGCGGTGCTCCGTGGCGGACTGCCCGTTCGCCATGCACCATTGACGTATGCGGACGGTGTGTGGAATTGCGCGGAGCGTGCAGCGGTTGGTGGCCCGCCGTCGCCCCGCGCCGACGTCCGTCCCGCCGGTCCGGTTGCTCGCCGCGGGCCGTCGCCCCCTGATCGTCGACCGGCTCGGCCCGCAGCGCCACGGCGGCGCCGTCCTCGACCAGGTCGACGGCACCACCTGCGGCAGCGCCGTCCTGGTGGCACTGGCGGCGTGGGCCGAACCGGCCGAGCTGGAGCGCCTCGACGGCGCCGGCCGCGCCGTCGCAGGCTCGTCCACCCACACGTCGATGCAGTCGTCGGCCCTGGGCTTCGGCGCCCGCTACGACGTGCGCCAGCTCCAGGTGCACCGCGAATCGACGAAGTACTGGCCGGCCGCTCTCGGCACCTCGCCGTGGGGGATGGTGTCCTGGCTGCGCCACAACGCCCCTGGCGCGGGCCCGTACCGCGTCCGGCTCGTCGACGACTCCTCCGCGGCCGACGTCGACGACGCGATCACCGCGGTCGACGCCGCACTCGCCTCCGGCCGGCCTGTGCCGATGCTGATCGGCACGTTTGTACCGCGGCACTACGTGATGGCCACGGGCGCGAGCCCCGCGGCGTGGCGGGTCTACGAACCGACGAGCGGCGAGGTGCGCGAGGTGCCGCGCGACGTGGTGCGGGCCCGGTCGACGGCGACCCTGCTGGGCTTCGACCGCCTGCACGCACTCCTGCTACCCACCTGACGGGCGATGGTCGCGCGGGTAGGTGCGGTACGCGGCCCCGGTGGGGGACGTCCATTCCAGCGCGCCATCGGGCCGCGCGACGACGCGCCAGTCGGTGTCGTGCTTGAGGTGGTGGTGCCGCGAGCATTCGTCGGCCAGGTTGCCCGCCGAGGTGGGCCCCTCGGGGAACGCGACCACGTGATCGAGTTCGCAGCCGGCTGCTGAGCGGCGGCAGCCGGGGAAGCGGCAGGTGCCGTCGCGGGCACGCACCAGATCGGCCAGCCCGGCGGGCGGCCGGTAGGTGGTGCGGCCGACATCGATCACGGTGCCGGTGAGCGGGTCGGTGACGATGCGCCGCCAGACCGCGTCGGCCGCGACCGCGCGGGCCGCGTCGGCGGTGATGGGCCCGTATCCGGCCAGGTCGGCGGCATGCTCGGCGGCACCGCGGAGGGTGTCGAAGTCGATGACGACGTTGACCAGCGGTTCTCCGGGCCCAACCGGGCGCACCCCCGCGCCATCGGTGGCGTCGGCGGCGACGATCCGGCCGAGGACCAGGCCGGCGAGCAGGTCGGCGCGGCGGGCGTCCAGCGAGCGGGGATCGGCGGCGCCGAGGCCGCGGGCCAGGCGGCTGAGCCGTTCGAAGCATGCGACCGCCTCCGGCGCGGACATCGTGGCCGACAGGGTGGCCATCCCGTCCGGCTCGGGATAGAGCTGGACGCCGCGGTCGGCGTGCGCGGCCCGGTGACGATCTTCAGCTCCCGCAGGGTCGGCGTCGATCACCGCGCGGCGCACCGCGGCCCGCAACTGGGCGGCGGTCTGCCCCGGGGCAGCGGGCAGTACCCGCGCCTGCACGCGGCTCGCGACCTCGGCCGATAGATGGCGTGTGCCGTCGACGATCACTGCGACCCGCCGCTCGTCGAGCGCCCCCTGCTCCCAGAGCGCCCTGGTGGGCTCGAGGTGCGCATCCAGAGCGGCGGCGCGGTCGAGCTGAGCCTGGGCGGTGCCGGTGGCCAGATGCAGCGCGGGCGCGAGCTCGTCGGCGGCGTACGGGGCGTGCACAGGATCGGCGGCCCGACGGCGCGCGAACTCCGCCAGCGCACGGGCCCCGTTCGCCTGAGCCCAGGCCACAGTGCGCGCCCAGCTGGTGACCGTCGAGAGCAGCGCAGCGTCGGACAACGCGTCGAGAGCGGGCTGACCGAACTGCAGCTCCAGAGCCAACCCTGACGAGGCAGGAATGTCGGCAAGGTCCATCGACGGCACCGAACCAAGCGCGTCCCACTCGAACCCGGACAGATCGAGATCCAAGGCCGGCTCAGCCAATGTCTCGAACATAAGTTCGATGATACCAGGCAATTGAGAGCGGGACCACAGCCAGTCGACCACGCAAGCAAGGCGAGAGAAGGCAGTCAGACAGAGTTCCGAGTCGGGTACGGCTCCCAAGTCGACCACGCGATTCAGGAATGAACTAGGCGACCACTGCGACGAGACGGAGGAAGCGCACCGGCAACCCCGCTCGACTGCAACAAGAACGGACAACCGGAAAGGGAAGACTGGAAGCCGCAGACAACGAGCTCGCCGAACCGCACGAAAGTGGCCCCAAGGGACGCTCGTAGACTTGGAGCGTGACCGAGACCCTCCCTCCCCGCACTGCCGACCTGCCCGCCCAGTGGAACCCGGGCGAGGTAGAGGCGGGCATGTACCAGCGGTGGGTCGAGGCCGGCTACTTCCAGGCGGACCCCGGCAGCGGCAAGGAGCCGTACTGCATCGTCATCCCGCCGCCCAACGTCACCGGCAGCCTGCACTACGGGCACGCCATGGACCACACGCTGATCGACATCCTCACGAGGCGTCGGCGCATGCAGGGCTACGACGCGCTGTGGCTGCCGGGCATGGACCACGCGGGCATCGCCACGCAGAGCGTGGTGGAGCGCCGGCTGGCCGAGGCGGGCGAGCCGGGCCGCCGCGAGCTGGGCCGCGAGGCGTTCGTCGAGCGCGTGTGGCAGTGGAAGGCAGAGTCGGGCGGCCAGATCCTGGGCCAGATGACCCGCCTGGGCGACGGCGTCGACTGGAGCCGCGAGCGCTTCACCCTCGACGAGGGCCTGTCCCGGTCCGTGGCCACGATGTTCAAGCGCATGTTCGACGACGGCCTGATCTACCGCGCCGAGCGGATGGTCAACTGGTCGCCGGCGCTGCAGAGCGCGATCAGCGACATCGAGGTCGACCACAAGGAGGTCGACGGCGAGCTGGTCTCCATGCGCTACGGGGACGGCGACGACGCGATCGTCGTGGCCACCACGCGTGTCGAGACGATGCTGGGCGACACCGCGGTCGCGGTGCACCCCGACGACGAGCGCTACGCGCACCTCGTCGGGCGCGAGATCGAGCTGCCGATCGTGGGCCGGCGCATCCCTGTCGTCGCCGACGAGCACGTCGATCCGAGCTTCGGCACCGGCGCGGTGAAGGTGACTCCCGCCCACGACCCGAACGACTTCGAGATCGGTCGCCGGCACAACCTGCCGATGCCCACGATCCTCGACGAGTCGGGCGTCGTCACCGGCACCGGCACGCGCTTCGACGGCATGGACCGCTTCGCCGCCCGCGAGGCCGTCCGCGAGGAGCTGCGCAGCCAGGGCCGCATCGTCGCCGAGACCCGCCCGTACAAGCACTCGGTGGGCCACGACTCGCGCACCGGAGTGGTGATCGAGCCGCGGCTGTCGCTGCAGTGGTTCGTGAAGGTCGAGACGCTGGCGAAGGCCTCCGGCGACGCCGTCCGCTCCGGCGAGACCACGATCCACCCGCAGGAGATGAATTCCCGGTTCTTCGCCTGGGTCGAGTCGATGCACGACTGGTGCATCTCGCGACAGCTGTGGTGGGGCCACCGCATCCCGGTCTGGTACGGCCCCGACGGCGAGGTCGTCTGCGTCGGCCCCGACGAGCAGCCGCCGAGCGGCGCGGGCTGGGCCCAGGACGAGGACGTGCTCGACACGTGGTTCTCCTCGGGCCTGTTCCCGTTCTCCACGCTGGGCTGGCCCGACGCCACACCCGACCTGGAGCGCTACTACCCCAACGCCGTGCTGGTCACCGGCTACGACATCCTCTTCTTCTGGGTCGTCCGGATGATGATGTTCGGCACCTACGCCACCGGGCGCTCGCCGTTCACCGACGTCTACCTGCACGGGCTCGTCCGCGACGAGCACGGCGCGAAGATGTCGAAGTCCAAGGGCAACGTGAAGGACCCCCTAGAGCTGATCAACGCCTACGGTGCCGACGCGCTGCGGTTCACGATCGCGCGCGGCTCCAACCCGGGCGCCGACATGTCGCTGTCTGAGGACTGGGTCGCGGGCTCCCGCGCGTTCGGCACGAAGCTGTGGAACGCCACCCGGTTCGCGCTGGTCAACGGCGCGTCGGCGACATTGCCGCTACCGACCGCGCCCACCGATGCCGACTCCTGGATCCTCGGCCGGCTGCGGGAGGTGGCCGCCGAGACCGACGCGCTGCTGGAGGACTACCAGTTCGCGAAGGCTGCCGAGGGGCTCTACCACTTCACGTGGGACGAGTTCTGCAACTGGTACCTGGAGCTGGCCAAGCCCCAACTCGCGGCCGAGGGCACGGCCGAGGGCACCCGTGCGGTGCTCGGGCACGTGCTCGACGTGCTGCTGCGCCTGCTGCACCCGATGATCCCGTTCGTCACCGAGGCGCTGTGGCAGGCCCTCACCGGTGGCGAGTCGGTCGTCGTGGCCGACTGGCCGACCGAGCCCGGGGCACCCGTCGACGCCGGCGCGGCCCGTCGCGTCGAGGACCTGCAGCGCCTGGTCACGGAGATCCGCAGGTTCCGCTCCGAGCAGCGGGTGCCCGACAACCGGAGGGTCGCCGCCAAGCTGGTCGGCGTCGACGAGGCCGGCCTGGGCGGGCACCGCTCCGCGATCGCCACCCTGGTGCGGCTCACCGAACCGGGCGACCAGTTCGCCGCCACGGCCACGCTGGAGGTCGGCCTCGCCGGCGGCGGCGTGCACGTCGAGATCGACACCTCCGGCGCCATCGACGTCGCCGCCGAACGCGCTCGCCTCGGCCGCGATCTCGCGGTCGCGGAGAAGGAGCTCGCGCAGGCGGAGAAGAAGCTGGGCAACGAGGCGTTCATGGGGAAGGCGCCGGCCGCGATCGTCGAGGGCATCCGCGCCCGGCACGCCACCGCGGTGGCCGACATCGAGCGCATCAACTCCCGGCTGGCGGCGCTTCCGTCGTGAGCGGCCGCGAGGACGGGTACGACAGCACCGGCCGCGAGGACGGGTACGCCGACGACCACGAGGACGGCCTGGTCGGGCCCGACGACGGGTTCAGCGAGGACGACGAGCGGCGCGAGGTCGGCGCCGAGGGCACCGGCGACCTGCCCGACCCGGAGGACGCCCTGATCGCGCGCGTCCTCGACCAGATCCGCGGCTCGGACAATCCCGACGTGGTGCCGGCGCAGTCCAGCGTCGCCGGGTTCGCCGAGTTCCTGGCCGTCGACGCCGTGCTGGACCACCGTTCGCCGGAAACGGTCATGGAGCCGTCGCTGGCGAAGATCCAGGCTTTGGTGGAACTGCTGGGCGATCCGCACCGCGGCTACCCCGTCGTGCACGTGACCGGCACCAACGGCAAGACGTCGACGGCACGCATGGTCGACGCCATCCTCACGGAGATCGGCCTGCGCACCGGCCGCTACACCAGCCCACAGCTGCAGCGCACCACCGAGCGGATCAACGTCGACAACCGGCCGATCAGCGCGGAGCGGTTCGTCGAGCTGTACAAGGACGTCCTGCCCTACGTCGAGATCATCGACGGGCGGATGGGGCAGCTGAGCAAGTTCGAGGTGCTCACCGCGATGGGGTTCGCGGCGTTCGCCGACGCCCCCGTCGAGGCCGCGGTGATCGAGGTCGGCCTCGGCGGCACCTGGGACGCCACCAACGTCGCCGACGGCACGGTCGCGGTGATCACCCCGATCGCCATCGACCACGTGCAGTACCTGGGCGCTGATGTGCTCTCCATCGCCAGGGAGAAGTCGGGGATCATCAAGCCCGGCTCTGTCGCCGTGCTGGCCGCGCAGGACACCAAGGTGGCCGAGCTGCTGATGGAGCGCTGCGTGGAGGTCGACGCGCAGGTCGCCCGCGAGGGCGCGGAGTTCGGTGTGCGCGAGCGCGAGATCGCCGTCGGCGGCCAGCGCCTCACCCTGCAGGGGCTGGGCGGCCAGATCGACGACATCTTCCTGCCGCTGCACGGCGAGCACCAGGCGAGCAACGCCGCGCTGGCACTGGCCGCGGCGGAAGCGCTGGTCGGCGCCGGTCCGCAGCAGCCGTTGGATCCCGACGCGGTGCGGGCCGCGTTCGCGTCGGTGCGGTCGCCGGGGCGGCTGGAGCGGCTCGTGTCCGAGCCCGGCCGGCCCACCGTCTTCGCCGACGCCGCGCACAACCCGGCCGGCGCCCGCGCGCTGGCCGGTGCGCTGACCTCGGACTTCCGCTTCGTGCGGCTCGTGGGCGTGATCGCGGCACTCCGCGACAAGGACGTGCGCGGCATCCTCACCGAGCTCGAACCCGTCCTGCAGGAGGTGGTGATCACCGCCAACTCCTCGCCGCGCGCCATGGACCCCGACGAGCTCGGCGCCCTCGCCACCGAGGTCTTCGGTGCGCAGCGGGTCAGCGTCGAGCCCGATCTCGCCCGCGCCGTCGAGCAGGCGGGGGAGCTGGCCGAGGAAGGCGGCGCCTCCGGGGTCGGCGTCGTGATCACCGGCTCGGTCGTCACGGCAGGAGAGGCCAGGACGCTGTTCGACAAGGAACCGTCGTGACACAACCCCCTGACCCGATGCGAGGGATCCGCGGCATCTTCGCGATGACGCTGATCCTGGAGGCGATCGTCGTCGGCCTGGCGCTGCTGGTGCTGCCGAAGTTCGGGGACGGGCCGTCCGGCGTCGGGTTCGCGGTGATCGGCGGGCTCGCGGTCGCGATGGTGCTCGCGTCCGGGCTGCAGCGGCGACCGTGGGGGCTGGCGGTCGCGCTGGTGCTGCAGGTGGCGATGATCGTCGCCGGGTTCGTGCTGGTGCCGGCGCTGGGCGTGATGGGCGTCGTGTTCGCGGTGGTGTGGGGGTTCCTGCTGTGGCTGCGCCGCGAGGTGGCCCGGCGGATGGCCGCGGGCGAGCTGCCCGCCCAGCAGGTTCGCGAACCGTAAGAACCGGACGTACCGGTCTGCGCCATGCTTGTCCGCATGCCGCGCCGAACCCTGCTCCGTCGTCCGATCGTCCTGGTCGGACTGGTGGTCGCGACGGTGCTGGCCGTGGTCGCCGTGCTCGTCTTCGAGCCGTGGAAGCTGGTGATCGACCAGCACGTCGCCGAGGCAGCTCCGACGGCTACGGCGCCCGCCGGCACCTTCGACCCGGGCCCGGTCGTGCTCGCGGGGGCCGAACTGGTCGCTCACGAGCATGCCAGCAGCGGCACCGTCGTGGTGCTGCAGCTGCCCGACGGATCGCGGGTACTGCGCCTGGAGGACCTGCGCACCAGCAACGGACCCAAGCTCAAGGTGTGGCTCTCCGACCAGCCCGTCGTGCCGGGTCGGGACGGCTGGTACGTCTTCGACGACGGCCGCCACGTCGATCTCGGCGACCTCAAGGGCAACATCGGCAGCTCCAACTACCCGCTGCCGGCCGAGGTCGATCTCGCCGCGCTGCCCAGCGTCACGATCTGGTGCGAACGGTTCTCCGTGTCGTTCGCGGCGGCTCGTCTGGCACCGGGTGACACCAACGGGGGAACGGCTGCGCGACCGCAGCCGAAGTGAAACCGCGTCAGGGTGGCCGGGTGCACCGGTCCGGGTCGATGATGGACGCATGACGGTCACGTCGCCGCGTTCGATCCGCCTTGACCAGGCGCGCATCGCGAGCGTGGTCGTGCTCGGCATCGCCCAGACCGCCGTCGGTGCGGCCGGGGCGAACGGAGAGCTCGGCCAACGCATCGGCGAGGTCGCGTTCGCGTATCCCACACCGATACTGGCGGCGCCGTGGGCGTTCACCATCTGGATCCCGATCTACCTCGGGTTCCTCGCCTACGCCGGTTACCAGTGCTTCCCGCGCCAGCGGCACCGTGAGCTGCACCGGCGCACCGGGTGGTGGCTCGCCGTGTCGGCGATCTGCAACCTGCTGTGGATCCTGACCTGGGCGTCGGGCCTGCTCCTGCTGGCCGAGCTGCTGCTCATCATCCTGCTGATCAGCCTCGCCGTGGTTTTCGGCCGGCTGAGCCGGGAGCCCGCCACCAGCACTCCGGAGCGGTTCGCGTTCCGCGCGCCGGTCGCCGTGTACACGGGCTGGGTGTCGATCGCGGTCATCATGGGCACCGCCGCCACCGGCGTGTGGGTGGGGCTGCCCGGCGCCACCGCGATCGCGTCCGTCGCGGCTGTGATCGTGCTCGCCGCCGTGGCGGCGATCGTCGGCTGGGTGATCCTGAACGGCACCGCTGTCGTCGGCTACGCCGCTGCGGTGATGTGGGCGCTGGTCGCGGTCGTGCTGAACGGGCCCCCGATGTCGGTGTCCGTGGCCGTGGTGATCGTCCTCGTCGGAACCCTCGGTGCTGCCGTCCGGCGCCTCGCATCCTCCGCGGACCGGACGCGCGCAGCATTCGGCTGATCACCGTTCACTCAGGGTTTGCCCGGTGAGCGCGGTCGGGTGACCGTTCGACGGAGTGGTCGCACAGGGGAGCTGAGGAGTTCTGGATCTCGCTCTAAGGCTGCCCTACGATCCGGACATTCCGTCGTACCCCAGCACGGCGGACCGGCGATGGTGCCGACCCTTTGACGATCTTCGCGTGGCTTCCCGGGGAGAGCTGCGCCGTGACGGCGGGAGACCGATGGGCGCCGCAGCCGACAACGGCAAAGCGACATCTGGAGAGCACGGGTGACCTCACGACGTGCCGTGGTGTTGGCCGGAGGGCTCGGCACCCGGTTGCGGCCGTACACGGCCGTGATCCCGAAACCGCTGCTCCCCGTGGGTGAGCAGCCGATATTGGAGATCGTGCTGCGCCAGTTGCGCCAGCACGGGTTCGAGCACGTCTCGATCGCCACCGGGCACCTCGCGCAGTTGATCGAGGCCTTCTTCGGCGACGGCGAGGCATTCGGGCTCAAGATCGACTACTTCCGGGAACGGGAGGCGCTCGGCACGGTCGGTGCGCTCGCCATGATGGAGGGGCTCGAGGAGCCGTTCCTCGTCATGAACGGCGACGTGCTCACCGACCTCGACTACTCGGAGTTGCTCGACAGTCACGTGCGCAGCGGTGTGGCGGCGACGATCGCTGCCCGTCGGCAGGAGGTGCAGGTCTCCCTCGGCGTCCTGCAGTTCGACGACGTGGCCGACGGCACCCGCATCACCGACTACGTCGAGAAGCCCGCGATCAGCTACGAGGCGTCGATGGGGGTCTACTGCTTCAGCCCGCACGCGGTCGACCACATCGTGCCGGGGGAGCGGTTGGACTTCCCCGACCTGATCCTGCGGCTGATCCGGGCCGGCGACACCGTGCGGGCATGGCGCTCCGACGCCTACTGGCTCGACATCGGCCGCCACGACGACTACGAGCGCGCGATGGAGGAGTTCGAACGCATGCGGCACCGTCTTCTGCCCGAACCTCAACTGATCGGGCGGAGTCCCGTCGGCGGGATCGACCCGCTGCGACTGGAGCAGGGCGCATGAGCGAGGTCGCGAGCTCATCATGGGCACCGCCGACCGCTCTGGTCACGGGCGGCGCCGGCTACATCGGCATCGGCACCTGCGCGCACCTGCAGGAGTCCGGTCGTCGCGTGCGCGTGCTCGACGCGTTGCTGCACGGGCAGCACGGGCTGGCCGACGAGCTCGCCGCGAGCGGGGTCGAGGTGCAGGTCGGGGACGTGCGTGATCCGGCGGCCCGCGCGGCCGCGCTCGAGGGCGTCGACGAGGTGGTGCACCTGGCCGCCATCGTCGGCGATCCGGCGTGCGCGCGGGATCCCGAGCACTCGCACGCCGTCAACGTCGAGGGCAGCACCGCGCTGGTCGCCGACGCCGCCGCGGCCGGGGTGCAGCGGTTCGTGTTCGCCTCCACCTGCTCGAACTACGGGCGGATGGCCGATCCCACGGTGCCGGTCACCGAGGACGGCGAGCTCGCGCCGGTGTCGCTCTACGCCGAGCAGAAGGTCGGCATCGAGAAGATGCTGCTCGGCGGCACACACGGCATGGCGGTGACCTGCCTGCGGTTCGCCACGATCTACGGCGTCGCCCCGCGCATGCGCTTCGACCTCACGGTCAACGAGTTCACCCGCGACCTGTGGGACGGCCGCCACCTCGAGGTGTTCGGCGAGCAGTTCTGGCGCCCGTACGTGCACGTGCGCGACGCGGGCCGGGCGGTGCGCGCGGTGCTCGAGCAGCCGGCGGAGGTCGTCGGCGGCCAGGTGTTCAACGTCGGGCGCACCGACGAGAACTACCGCAAGCTCGACCTCGTCGAGGCCGTCAGCAAGGCGGTGCCCGAGGCGTCGGTGTCGTACGTGACGCGCGCGGAGGACCCGCGCGACTACAAGGTCTCGTTCGAGAAGATCGCGCAGGTGCTCGGCTTCACCATCACGTCGACCGTGCCCGAGGGCATCGCCGAGGTGATCGACGGGCTGGAGGCGCGGCGCTTCGGCGACCCGTTCGCGGCGGCGCACCGCAACTGAGCACGTCACACACCGTCGGGCTACCCGGGCAGGTCTACGCGCTGCAGCGTGCCGTCCGTGTTCTGCACGATGCCGCCCTCCACCGTCGTCGGGGCCACCAGCAGCGGGTCCTGCGCGATCGCCGCTACCGCGCCGGTGTCGGGGTCGGAGCGCAGCACCACCCCGTCCCGGCAGACGACGACGGGCCTCTCGGACGCGTCCAGCGCGATGCGGGCCCCGGTCAGCGCCAGCCGGTCGGGGGTGACACCGCGGGCCAGCTGGACGGCCGCCGGAGCCGGATCGCCGCGGCGGTCGCCGGCGTCGACGAGGGTGCCGAGCACGGTGGCACCGTCGGTCGCGACGAGCCGTCCGTCGGCGAGGAACCAGCCCCGCCCGTCGGCGCGCACCACGCCGCCGGTCACCGGGCCGGGCACCGGCGGCACGACCGCACCGGGAACGGACGGGGCCAGCCCGCTCGCGGAGGTCAGCAGCGGTGCGCGGCCCCCGAGATCGGGGACGGGCACGGCGCCGTCCGGGGCAGGGACCTCGGCGAACCGCTGCGCGGCCGCGCCGGGCCGGGCGTGCACGGCGATCCGATGACGGGGCCCGGCCTGCTCCAGCCACCACACGCCGCCGCTGCCGTCGGGCACGACCGGGGCGGGCCGCTGATCGTCCCGCTGCCCCAGTGGGGTCCGCTCCGCGCCGATGACGGCGGCGACGTCGGCACGGACCTGGCTCGCCCACCGGCCGGTCACCGCGAGCGGGGTCCCGGCCCGCTCGGGCCCGGTGGTGCCCACCGGCGCGAACGTCACCGGCGGGCCCACGCGCGGCGGGTGCGGGGTGCACGGCGGGGTCGGGGGCAGGTCGACGAGCGTCGTGGCGGCGGCCGGTAACCGCCACAGGCCGGCATCGACGACGAGGGCGTCGATGGCCCCGTCCGCGGTCGCGAGCAGCGCCGTCACCGGGCCGGGGAGCGGATCGGCGGCCATCCGCAGCGTTCCGTCGGGATCGACGCGCAGGAGCCGGTCCGCGGTGGCCAGCCACACTCCGCCCTCGGGCGCCGGGGCCGGCGCGGTGGTCGCGCCGGCGAGGTAGGCGTCTCGGGCCGCCCTGGTCAGCCCGCACGCGGGATCGCTGCCGCCGGCCAGCTCCGCGACGGTGGCCGCCGCCGGCGTGGGCACGATCCGTTCCAGCCGGGGGCCGCCGTCGCGGTCGACGATGCGCACCCCGCCCGCGCGCAGCGGCACCACCGCGGCCGGGTCCACCGGCACCGTGCCGGGCGGGAACCCGATCGACAGGACGGGCAGGTAGGTCGCGGCCAGGCGCTGCGGCCCCTCGTACGTCTCCGGTGTGAAGACGCGGACGGCGCCCGGCGGGTCGCCGTCGGCGCGCACCCACAGCGAACCGTCCGGCCCGACCGGCCCGGCTGCGGTGACCGCGTAGATCTCCAGATCGACGGGATCGTCGGCGCGCAGGCTCGTCACCCGCAGCCGATCGGCCGCGATCCGGCGCACGACCCGGTCGCCGGCGACGCCGAGGATCTCGCCGGGCACGTCGGGACGGGCGAGCACACGGGCGTGCCCGTGACCGTCGAGACCGACGATCGCGGTGTCGGTCGCGACGGCCGTCGCCCCCGCGACGATGACGAGGCGGGCCGGCCCGGCGGGCACGGCGATGGCTCCGGCGCGCGGCGGACCAGCCGCGGAGGGCGCCAGCCGGACCCACGCCCCGGCCCGCCCGCCGACCCGCTCGACGACGGGCAGGGCGGCGACGGTCGTGGCGGCGACGGCCGCGGCGACGAGGACGGGCAGCCGCGGCGGGCCCACGACACACCCCAGCACCACCACCCCGGCCGCGGTGGCCAGCCAGGCTCCCGGCGCCGCCGTCGCACCCCAGCCGATCAGCACGCCGATCCCCGCGGCGGCCAGCGCCGCGCCGCTCGCCGCGAGGACGGGCCGGGCGGTCCGCGCCGGCGCCAGCACCACCGCCACCAGCGCCGCGACGGCGAGGGCCCCGATGAGCAGCGTGCCCGTCAGGCCGACGGCCTGCGCACCGCGCCACGCGTCCGCCGCCTGGGCGGGGGTTCCCGGCACCAGCAGCACCGGGGGTGTGGCCGTCCACCACGGCAGCGCCAGCGTGGCGGCTCCGCACAGTCCCAGGCCGGCCGCCGCCGCGCGGACGGCGGAGTCCAGGCGTGCCGCCATGACGCCTCCGTCGGTTGGGGCGCCCGAGTTGCAGGAAAGCCACTTCCACGCCACCGATTGGCATGAAAGTGGCTTTCCTGCAACTCCGTCAATCCCCGGGCCGCTGCACCGTCCGGGCGCAGACGGCGACCGTCCCGAGCCCGGCCACCAGTGCGGCCCACGGTCCCGGCGCCGCCGGCCCGTCCAGCACCACCACCAGGCCGGCGCCGGCCGCGGCGGCGCCCACGACCGCGGCGAGCAGCCGGGCCGCCGTGGCCCAGCGCGGCTTCGCCGGGTCCTCCTCCGCCGGCAGGTGGCCGGGCAGGTAGTGCATGGCCAGCGCGAACACCGTGAGTCCCGCGACCGCGGCGACGGCCGGGGCGAGCGGCGGGCCGAGCAGGACCCAGCCGGTGACAGGGCCGGGTCCGGTGCGCCACGGCAGCCGCAGGCTCGCCGCAGCGGCCGCCGCGAGCGCGACGGCGACCGGGACACCCACCGCGGCGGCCCGTCCCGACCCGTCCCTGGTCACCGGTCCATCGTGGGTGGACAGGTGCGGGAGGGGTCCCGCGTCTACCCTGGTGCACCGTGATGCCCGCTCCGTCCGTCTTCGCCGCTCTCGAACCGCTGCTGCCGCGCGTGTCCAAACCCGTGCAGTACGTCGGCGGCGAGCTGAACGCGCAGCAGAAGGACTGGCACGCCGCCACGGTCCGCTGGGCGCTCATGTACCCCGACGCGTACGAGGTGGGCCTGCCCAACCAGGGCATCCAGATCCTCTACGAGATCCTCAACGAGCGGTCCGACGCGCTCGCGGAGCGCTGCTACGCGGTGTGGCCGGACCTCGAGGCGCTGATGCGGGAGCACGGGGTGCCGGCGTTCACCGTCGACGCGCACCGACCGCTCGGCGCGTTCGACCTGATCGGCGTCAGCTTCTCCACCGAGCTCGGCTACACGAACCTGCTCACTGCGCTCGACCTCGCCGGCATCCCGCTGCACTCGCTCGACCGCGGCGACGACCACCCGATCGTCGTCGCCGGCGGGCACGCCGCGTTCAACCCGGAGCCGATCGCCGACTTCGTCGACGTCGCCGCGCTGGGCGACGGCGAGGAGATCGTGGGCGACATCTCCGACGTCGTCGCGGCGTGGAAGGGCGAGGGCCGCCCCGGCGGGCGCCGCGAGCTGCTGCTGCGCCTCGCCGCCACCGACGGGTGCTACGTGCCCGGCCTCTACGCCGTCACCTACGGCGCCGACGGCGGCATCGCGTCCGTCGAACCGACCGACGAGCGGGTGCCGGCCACCGTCACCAAGCGCACCACGATCGACCTCGACGAGTGGCCGTACCCGAAGGCGCCGCTGGTGCCGCTCGCCGAGACCGTCCACGAGCGGGCCAGCGTCGAGATCTTCCGCGGCTGCACCCGCGGCTGCCGCTTCTGCCAGGCCGGCATGATCACGCGACCGGTGCGTGAGCGGAGCCTCCAGGGCATCGGCGAGATGGTCGACTCGGCGGTGCGCAACTCCGGCTTCGACGAGGTCGGGCTGCTGTCGCTGTCGAGCGCCGACCACTCCGAGATCGCCCAGATCACCAAGGGCCTCGCCGACGCGTACGAGGGCACCAACACCTCGCTGAGCCTGCCGTCCACCCGCGTCGACGCGTTCAACATCGACCTCGCCAACGAGATCAGCCGCAACGGCCGTCGCTCCGGGCTCACGTTCGCCCCGGAAGGCGGGTCGGAGCGGATCCGCCGGGTGATCAACAAGATGGTGTCGGAGGACGACCTCATCCGCACCGTCTCCGAGGCGTTCGGGCAGGGCTGGCGCCAGGTGAAGCTGTACTTCATGTGCGGCCTGCCCACCGAGGAGGACGAGGACGTCGTCCAGATCGCCGACATGGCGCACAACGTCATCCGCGCCGGTCGCGCCGCTGCCGGCCACAACGACGTGCGCTGCACGATCTCGATCGGCGGGTTCGTGCCCAAGCCGCACACGCCGTTCCAGTGGGCCGCCCAGGCGCACCCCACCGTCGTCGACGACCGGCTGCGCAAGCTCCGCGCCGCCGTCAACGCATCGAAGCTGGGCCGCAACGTCGGCATGCGCTACCACGACGGCGAGCCGTCGCTGATCGAAGGACTGCTCGCCCGCGGCGACCGTCGGGTCGGGCGCGTCATCGAGCGGGTGTGGCGCGAGGGCGGCCGGTTCGACGGCTGGAGCGAGCACTTCTCGTACGCGCGCTGGGTCTCCTCGGCAGCGGCCGAGCTGGAGCCGCTGGGCGTCACGCTCGACTGGTTCACCACGCGGGAGCGCACCCGCGAGGAGATCCTGCCGTGGGACCACCTCGACTCCGGCCTCGAGCGCGACTGGCTGTGGGACGACTGGCAGGACGCGCTGGCCGGCCGCGAGCAGGACGACTGCCGCTGGACCCCGTGCTTCGACTGCGGCGTGTGCCCGTCCACCGGCACCGACATCCAGGTCGGCCCCAGCGGCACGACCCTGCTGCCGCTCACCGTGGTGAAGGGCCCCGGTGGCTGACGGAGACATCGAAGTACGCGTCGCCGACGAGCGGGACATGCCCGCGATCGCCGCCCTGCGCCGCTCCTGGCTGGAGGAACGCACCGGCACCGCCATCGACGACCCCGGCTTCGAGGCCGCGTTCGCCCAGTGGTGGCGCGTCGAGCTGCCGCGGCGCACCTTCTGGGTTGCCGAGACGGGGTCGGCGCGCAGCGGGTACACCGCGGTCGGGTCCATCAACGTCGTCGAGATCGTCCACATGCCGCGGCCCGGGATGCGCGGCGGCGGCCGCATCGGGCACGTCGGCAACGCGTTCG
Organism: uncultured Actinomycetota bacterium; assembly: GCA_963727745.1. GTDB lineage: Bacteria > Actinomycetota > Actinomycetes > Mycobacteriales > Pseudonocardiaceae > Pseudonocardia. The sequence goes on along the minus strand of CAVSHL010000003.1, from coordinate 452,992 downwards.
TGCTCGCCTCCTTCGCCGACCGCGGCGTGCCCGGCGCACTGCTCACGGCCGCGATCGAGCACGCGCGGTCCCGGCACTACCGGCGCCTGCTCCTCGCCCCGACGGCCGGCAGCGCGGGCTTCTACCGCCGCGCCGGGTTCGTCCCGGTGGGCGGCGACCTGCTCACCCTCGGAAGCGGTTAGCGAGCACCCAGCAGTAGACCCACAAGCTCGCGTCTGCTCCGCACCCCGGTCTTGTCGAAGACCGACTTGAGGTGGTCCTGGACGGTGTTGGCGGAGATGTGCAGCGCGGCGGCGATCTCGCGGGTGGACGCGCCGCGCAGCACCAGCGTGGCCACGTCCGTCTCGCGTCGGGTGAGCCCGTGCGCGTCCAGCATCATCGACCGTGCCGCAGCGGGCTCCATCGGGTCGATGACGACGCTGATGGCGCCGTTGCCGGGTCCGTGCAGGCGAGCGGCGTGCAGGGTGATCCACTGCCCGTTCGTGGCGGGCACGGTGATGCTCGTCGCCGCCGCGGCCGGCAGCGCTCCGCCCTCGACGGCGAGCAGCGCGGCGGCAACCGAGTGGACCGGTGTGGGCAGCGGGAAGGTCGCGGAGTCCCGCCCGATGTGCGCGAGCAGGCTCTGGGCCTCCGGTGTGCTCGCGACGAGGCTGAGATCGTCGGCCAGCATCAGCACCCCCGGCCGGGTGATCGGCCCCGCTGCGGCCACCCGCCCCAGCGCGACGGTGCGGCGCAGCGCTGCGGCGATGTGCGGTCCGAGCCGTTCGAGCAGCATGACCTCCCGCGGGGTGAAACCAAGGGGATCGTCGGTCCGGTGCAGGCAGAGGTACCCCCAGCACCGGCCGCCGACGACGAGCGCTGCGCGCAGCTCGTCCCCGAGACCCAGCGGCCGCATGATCTCCCGGTAGCGACGGCTCGTGAACCTCTCGTCGCGCGTCGCGGAGTCGAGCGTCGCGACGTGTGCGGGAGCCGTTGCCAATGCCGCGAACGCGTTCACGTCGTCGTCGCCGAACTCGTTGTCGAGGAACTGCGCTGCCGCTGCGTCGAGCGGCTCCTCGGACCAGGCGCCCGTGAACAGCAGGGTGTGCGGGTCGGCGGTGGCGAAGAAGGCCGCGTCGACCGGGATCAGACGGCGCACGCAGCGCAGCACCCGATCGCGCAGCAGACCCGGGTCCGCGGCGCTGCGACAGACGCGGACCAGCTCGGCCTCGGTCTCGGCGCTGCTCACCACGCGTCGAGTGTCGACCCGCGGCGGTTGCCGGGCCACCCCACCTTTCTGGGATGGAGTCGACCCCGCCGCCGAGCGACGCTGCTGTGCATGACCACTACGAACAAGCGCCTCGTCGACGACTTCATCCAGGATCTCTTCACCAAGGGCGACCTCGGCGCCATCGACCGGTACCTCGACCCGGGGTTCGTCAACCACGACCCGCCGTACCCGGGCGCCCCTGACGGGCCGGAGGGCCTCCGTCAGGCCGCCGCCATGTTCCGCGCGGCGTGCCCCGACTGGCACAGCGACCTCGACCAGCTGATCGAGGAGGACGACGTCGTCGTCGAACGCTTCACCGCGAGCGGCACCCACACAGGTGCCGAGATCATGGGAGTGCCGGCGTCGGGGCGGACGGTCGAGGTCGCCGGGATCAACGTCTTCCGGGTCGCGAACGGCCGGATCGTCGAGCGCTGGGGCCGGCTCGACGATCTCGGCCTGGCGCGCCAGCTCGGGCTGGTGCCTGGCTGAGCGCTGCTGGCCGGGGAGGGAATGACAGCAAGGCCACTTTCAGGACCGAATTCCGTCCTGAAAGTGGCCTTGCTGTCATCCAGGACGGGACCACCGCGCCCGGGCTCGTAGGCTGACCCGATGCCCCGCGTCCGCGCCGGGGAGGCTGCGAACCCCTCCCTGCCCACCGTCACCCGGGTCCGCGTGCAGTTCGCGAAGCGCGGCCGGCTGCGGTTCCTGTCCCACCGCGACGTCGCGCGCAGCGTGGAACGGGCGGTGCGCCGGGCCGCGATCCCGGTGTCGCACTCGCACGGGTTCAGCCCGCATCCGCGGCTGACCTGGAGTTCCGCCGCGCCCACCGGCACGGCCAGCGAGGCCGAGTACCTGGAGATCGGGCTCACCCGGCTCGTCGACCCCGCGGATCTGGCCGCCGCCCTCGACGCCGCCCTGCCCGACGGGCTGGACGTGATCGCCGCCGCCGTCTCCGACGGGGACGCGCTGGCCGACCGCATCGACGCGGCGCGCTGGCGCATCGAGCTCGACGGCGTGTCGCCGGGCGCACTGCAGGAGGCGGTCGCCGCGCTGCTGGCCGCGCAGGACGTGCAGGTGGAGAGGGTCACACCGAAGGGGAAACGGCGTCTGGACGTGCGGGCAGCGCTCGTCTCGGCGCACGTCGAAGGCCCGTCCGGCTCGGTCGGCACCTCCGGTGAGCCGGACTGTGCGATACTGACGGCGGTCGTGCGGCAGGGCTCGCCCGTCGTTCGACCCGACGACGTGTTGGGCGCTCTCGACGTTGTCGCAGGTCTGCGGCCACCGGTCCCCGCGAGGGCGACCCGGCTGGCCCAGGGTCTGCTCGACGACCGGGGCGAACTGATCGATCCGCTGGGCTCTGACCGGGTCACCACCCGGACCTGAATCCGAGGATCGGTCCCGGGCGACCGGCGCCACTGCCGGAACTGGCACGCCGTTTGCACTACAAGGATTGCGCTGCGTGCACCGCGCGCAGTGAGAACTGCACGGGCCCCTGCGCGGCCGCCTTGACCGAGGCGCCCGGGGGCGGAGGAGCTGAATGTCGAAGAGCGATGCGCCCGCCGGTGGTACCGGCGGGCCGGTCACCGTACCCGCCACTGTTGATCTGGACGCGCTGCCGGAGAAGGTGCGGGTACACGCCCTCGCCAAGCTCATCGGCCGCACCAGCCGTGAGGTCCTCGCGGCCCTCGCCGAGCTGAGCGTCGAGGCGAAGAGCGCGCAGTCCAGCGTCGACCGCAAGGCGGCCGAGCAGGTGGTTGCCGCGCTGGTCCCGGACGCCGCGGCGGCCCCAGCAGAGACGCCCGCAGCACCTCCTGTGACCGAGCCGGAGCCGGAGCCGCTGGCCCCGCCGGCGCCGTCGCGGGCGCCTGTGTTCGCTCCGCCGACGCCGCTGTTCCAGGCGCCGGTGCCCGTGTCGCGGCGCCGTCGCGCCGCGCAGCAGAGCGCCCCGCCGGTCGAGCAGGACGCCGAGCCGGCCACCACGCCCGCGGACGACGCCGCGGCAACGACCGAGGAGCCGGCGGCACCGACGGGTCGCCGTCGGGCCCGCTCCCGCCGCGCGGCCGAGCCCGTCGAGGCGCCGGAGGAGCTCGCCGAGGAGCTCGACAGCGACTCCGATGACGACGTCACCGACGAATCCGGCGACGACGCGGGTGAGGACGGCGACAGCAGCGCCCGCCGGCGCCGCCGCCGTGGCCGCCGTGGCCGCGGTCGCGGCAGGGGCGGCGACGACGCGACCGACGAGTCGACGGACGACGACGACTCCGACGACGAGTCCGACTCCGACACGGAGAGCGCCGACGGGTCCGGCGACACCGCCGAGTCGTCTGACGACTCCGACGAATCCGACGACGAGGACGGCGACGAGAGCGACGACCAGGCCGAAGGCGGCTCGCGTCGGCGCCGGCGGCGCCGCCGGCGTCGCGGATCGGCCGACGAGACGACCTCCGACGACGACCCGCCCGGCACCGTCACGAGGGTCCGCGCACCGCGCGAGCCCCGTGACGACCGCGAGGACGGCGACGGCGTCCAGTCGGTGCGCGGCTCCACCCGGCTGGAGGCCAAGCGGCAGCGCCGCCGCGACGGGCGCGACGCCGGTCGCCGGCGCGCTCCGATCCTGTCCGAGGCCGAGTTCCTCGCCCGCCGCGAGTCCGTCGACCGCACGATGGTCGTGCGCGAGCACGCCGACCGCGTCGAGATCGCGGTGTTGGAGGACGACGTCCTCGTCGAGCACTTCGTCGCCGGCACCGGCCGCGACGGTGGCAAGTCGCTGGTCGGCAACGTGTACCTGGGTCGCGTGCAGAACGTGCTGCCGTCGATGGAGGCCGCCTTCGTCGACATCGGCCGCGGTCGCAACGCCGTGCTCTACGCCGGCGAGGTCGACTGGGACGCTGCCGGTCTCAACGGCAAGGCGCGGCGCATCGAGCAGGCCCTGCAGAGCGGCGACAGCGTCCTCGTGCAGGTCACGAAGGACCCCGTGGGCCACAAGGGGGCCCGCCTGACCACGCAGATCAGCCTGGCCGGCCGGTTCCTGGTCTACGTGCCCTCCGGCGGCGCCGCCGGCATCAGCCGCAAGCTGCCCGACGTGGAGCGCAAGCGCCTCAAGGACATGCTCAAGGAGATCGTCCCCAGCGAGGCCGGGGTGATCATCCGCACCGCGTCGGAGGGCGTCAGCCACGAGGCGCTGGAGCGCGACGTCCGCCGGCTGCAGGCGCAGTGGGAGGTCGTCAAGGGCAAGGCGGAGCAGACCGGGCCGAACAAGCCCAAGGCGCCCGTGCTGCTCTACGAGGAGCCCGACCTGATCGTCAAGGTCGTCCGCGACCAGTTCAACGAGGACTTCTCGTCGCTGATCGTCGAAGGTGACGACGCCTGGGACACCGTCTCCGGCTACATCTCCCACGTCGCCCCGGAGCTGGTCGAGCGCATGCACCGGCACACCGGCACGAAGGACGTGTTCGCCGAGCACCGCATCGACGAGCAGCTGCTCAAGGCGCTCGACCGCAAGGTGTGGCTGCCCTCGGGCGGCACCCTGGTGATCGACCGCACCGAGGCGATGACGGTCGTCGACGTCAACACCGGCAAGTTCACCGGGTCCGGCGGCAACCTCGAGGAGACCGTCACCCGCAACAACCTCGAGGCGGCCGAGGAGATCGTGCGCCAGCTGCGGCTGCGCGACATCGGCGGCATCATCGTCATCGACTTCATCGACATGGTGCTCGAGGCCAACCGCGATCTCGTGCTGCGCAGGCTCACCGAGTGCCTCGCCCGCGACCGCACCCGCCACCAGGTCGCCGAGGTCACCTCGCTGGGCCTGGTGCAGATGACCCGCAAGCGGGTCGGCGGCGGGCTGCTGGAGCACTTCTCCACCCCGTGCGAGCACTGCCGGGGCCGCGGATTCATCGTCTCCGCCGAACCCGTCGTGGAGAAGCAGCAGCCGCAGCAGGTGCACGGCGAAGGCGACCGCAGCGTTCGGGGTCGACGTGGTGGTCGGGGCCGGCGCGGCGACGAGGGTGGCAGCGGCAACGGCTCCACCAACGGCAACAGCGGCAGCACCGGTGGCGGCTCGTCCAACGGCTCCTCCAACGGTGCGGGCACCGGAGGCGGACGCACCGAGAAGGGCATCCCGGAGAAGCTGGTGGCCGCGGCCGAGAAGGCTGCCCCCGAGAAGGCAGCGCCGGAAAAGGCAGCCCCTGCGGAACCGCGGGTCGTCGAGCCCGAGGCCACGGCTGCCGAGGCCCCGGTCGCCGCGAACGTCGAGGTGCCCGCGGCTGCTTCCCGCAACGGGCGCGCCGCCGCACCCCAGGTCGACGAGCCGGCGAGCCCGGCCGGCGCCACGGAACCGCAGGTTCCGGCGACCGGCTCGGTCAACGGCGCACCTGCCGCGGAGGAGGCGCCTCGACCGCGCCGCCGCGGCCGGGTCACCCGCACCGCGGGCGCACCCGTCACGACCGGCGGCGAGGCCCCTGCCGTCGCAGTGGTCACGGTCCCGGCGCGCGAGGCCGAGCAGTCCGACAGCGCGTCGGCGGCGCCCGCACCGGCCCCTGTGGTGGCCCAGCCCGAGCCGACCGTCACGTCGCGGCCGCGCCGGGCCCGGCGCACCGCGTCACGCCCGGCCGGCCCGCCGGCAGGGGAGGAGTAGCCCCACGCGGGGTACTGCGCCGAGCGTGCAGTATCCTGAGAACCTGCGTCGCGGTCGGTCATGTCCGATCTGCGGCACGCGCCAGCCATGAGGATGTGTGGACGCGGGCTGGCGCCTGAGTCCCCGAGCTAGGAGCAGTGCGTCGATGTACGCGATCGTCAAGACCGGCGGGAAGCAGTACAAGGTTGCCGAGGGCGACGTACTCACCGTCGAGAAGATCAAGGGCGAGCCCGGGGCCACGCTGACCCTGCCGGTCGTCCTCCTGGTCGACGGGGATGCCGTCACCACCGACACCACTGCGCTCGCGGCTGCTTCGGTCACGGCCACCCTGGTGGAGCACACCAAGGGTCCGAAGATCCGCATCCACAAGTTCAAGAACAAGACCCGGTACCACAAGCGGCAGGGGCACCGTCAGCCGCTGACCAAGGTGCAGGTCACCGGGATCGCGAAGTAACGGGAGGACGTCGCCATGGCTCACAAGAAGGGTGCGTCCAGCTCCCGCAACGGTCGCGATTCCAACGCGCAGCGCCTCGGCGTGAAGCGCTTCGGCGGCCAGGTCGTCAGTGCCGGTGAGATCCTCATCCGCCAGCGCGGCACCAAGTTCCACCCCGGCACCAACGTCGGTCGCGGCGGCGACGACACGCTGTTCGCCCTCGCCGACGGTGCCGTCGAGTTCGGCTTCGCTCGCGGCCGCAAGGTCGTGAACATCGTGCCGGCGCAGGTCTGAGACCCGCACCGCAGCATTCAGTTTCGCCGGACGGCGGGTCGCCCAGCTGGGTGGCCCGCCGTTCGCTCGTGTCAGGAGTAATGCATGCCCAGGTTCGTCGACCGCGTGGTGGTGCACGCCACCGCAGGTGCCGGCGGCAACGGCTGCGCCTCGGTCCACAAGGAGAAGTTCAAGCCGCTCGGCGGGCCCGACGGGGGCAACGGCGGCCGCGGTGGATCGATCGTGCTCGTCGTCGATCCCGGGGTGCACACCCTGCTCGACTTCCACCACCGGCCGCACGCCGTCGCCAAGAACGGCACGCAGGGCCTGGGCAGCTTCCAGGCCGGCGCCAACGCCGACGACATGGAGCTGCGGGTCCCCGACGGCACCGTGGTCTTCACCGACGACGGTGAGCTGCTCGCCGACCTCGTGGGTCCGGGCACCCGGTTCGTCGCGGCCGAGGGTGGCCGCGGTGGGCTGGGCAACGCCGCGCTGGCGTCGGCCGCGCGCAAGGCGCCCGGCTTCGCGCTGCTCGGCGAGCCGGGCGAGAGCCGCGACCTGGTGCTGGAGCTGCGCTCCATGGCCGACGTCGGGCTCGTCGGGTTCCCGTCGGCTGGCAAGTCGTCGCTGGTCGCGGCCCTGTCCGCGGCCCGCCCGAAGATCGCCGACTACCCGTTCACCACGCTCGTGCCGCAGCTCGGCGTGGTCACCGCGGGCGACGAGGTGTTCACCGTCGCCGACGTGCCCGGCCTGATCCCCGGTGCTGCGGAGGGCCGCGGCCTCGGGCTCGACTTCCTGCGACACATCGAGCGCTGCTCGGTGCTGGTGCACGTCGTCGACTGCGCCACGTTCGAGACCGGCCGCGATCCCGTCTCCGACATCGAGGCGCTCGAGGAGGAGCTCGCCCGCTACACCCCCGCGCTGGGCGGCGAGCTCGCCGACCGGCCCCGGATGGTTGCCCTCAACAAGATCGACGTGCCGGACGCGCGGGAGCTCGTCGAGATGGTCACCGCCGACGTCGTCGAGCGGTTCGGCTGGCCCGTCTACGCCATCTCCGCGGCGAGCCGCACGGGGCTGCGCGAGCTGTCCTTCGCCATGGCCGCCGAGGTTGCCGCCTTCCGGGCCGCCCAGCCCGTCGTGGAGGCGACGCGGGTGGTCGTGCGGCCCGTGGCCGTCGACGACAGCGGCTTCACCGTGGAGCCCGATCCTGAGGAGCCGGACGGCTGGATCGTGCGCGGCGCCCGGGCCGAGCGGTGGGTGCGGCAGACCAACTTCGACAACGACGAGGCCGTCGGCTACCTCGCCGATCGCCTCGCCCGGCTCGGCGTGGAGGACGCGCTGGCCAGGGCGGGCGCCCAGCCGGGTTGCCCGGTCACCATCGGCAACATGACGTTCGACTGGGAGCCCACCACCCCGGCCGGCATCGCGGTGCTGCTGACGGGTCGCGGCACCGACGTCCGGCTCGAGCAGAACGACCGCATCCGCGCGTCGCAGCGCAAGATGGCGCGCGGGGAACGACGCCGGCACCGCAGCGACGCCGAGCTGGCGATCGAGGCGGCGCAGCTCGAAGCGGCCCGGGCGGCGTCAGCAGAGGACGAGCTGGGGGAATGAGCGAGACGCGGCAGGCCTTGGCCGCGGCGCGACGCGTCGTGGTCAAGGTCGGATCGTCGTCGCTGACCAGCCTCGACGGCGGTCTCGACCCGCACCGGCTGGACGTGCTCGTCGATGCGCTCGCGCGCCGGCGCGCCACCGGCAGCCAGGTGGTGCTGGTGTCGTCGGGTGCGATCGCGGCCGGGCTCGCGCCGCTGGGCCTCGCGAAGCGGCCCCGCGACCTCGCCACGCAGCAGGCCGCCGCCGCGGTGGGCCAGCTGCTGCTCGCGCACGCGTACGAGGCGTCGTTCACCCGCTACGGGCAGACGGTCGGGCAGGTGCTGCTCACCGCCGACGACATGATCCGACGCGCGCACTACCGCAACGCGCAGCGCACCCTGGAACGGCTGCTCGGGCTGGGGGTGCTGCCGGTGGTGAACGAGAACGACACGGTGGCCACCGACGAGATCCGGCTCGGCGACAACGACCGACTCGCCGCGCTGGTCGCCCACATCGTGGGCGCCGACGCGCTGGTGCTGCTCTCCGACGTCGACGGCCTCTACGACGGCGACCCCCGCAAGGCGGGGTCCCGGCTGCTCGGCGACGTCGAGGCGCCGTCGGACCTCGACGTCGTGCGCATCGCGAAGCCCGGCCAGGCTGCACTGGGCACGGGCGGCATGGCCACCAAGATCACCGCGGCCGGCATGGCCGCGGCCGCCGGCGTGCCGGTGCTGCTCGCGTCCGCCGCCGACGTCGGCGACGCGCTCGACACCGCCGCCGAGGGCCCGAAGGTCGGCACGGCGTTCCGCCCGTCCGGTCGCCGGATGGGCGCACGGCGGTTCTGGCTGCTCAACGCCGCCGACCCGCACGGCAGGCTGGAGCTGGACGCGGGCGCCGTCGCCGCCGTCATCGGCCGCCGCCGCTCGCTGCTGGCCGCCGGCATCCGCGGGGTCGATGGCGACTTCGTGGCCGGCGACGTCGTCGACCTCGTCGGACCGGACGGGGTGGTCGTCGCCCGCGGCGTGGTCGGCTTCGACGCGGCCGAGCTGCCGGCCCTGATCGGTCGTCGTAGCCGGGATCTCCCCGCTGAGCAGCGCCGCGAGGTCGTGCACGCCGACGACCTGGTGCCCGTCACCGGTGGCTGACGTGGACTGGGTGATCACCACCGCGGACGAGCAGGACGCCGGCGAGATCATGACGGTGCAGCGGGCCGCGTACGTGTCCGAGGCACTGCTCTACGACACCGCGCGCCTGCCCCCGCTGTCCGAACCGCTCGAGCGGATCGTCGAGGCGGCCGCAGCCGGCGAGGTGCTGGTGGCCAAGCTGGGAAGCCGCGTCGTCGGCGCGGTCCGCGGTGTCCGCGAGGCCGACGAGTGCCTCGTCGGCCGGCTCGTGGTGGCGCCGGACCTGCAGGGCCGTGGCATCGGCGCAGCCCTGCTGCGCGCGGTCGAGGAGCGCCGCGGCGAGGGTGTACGCCGGTTCGTGCTCTTCACGGGCGACCGCAGCCTGGCGAACCTGGTCCTGTACCGCAAGATCGGCTACGTCGAGACGCATCGCGAGTTCGTCACCGAGACGCTGTCGCTGGTCCACATGGCGAAGCCGGCGAATGATGGCGACAGCGCGCTGACCACGGTATCGTGATCGTCGGGTGACGTTATGTGGTCGATTCTCGATCCGAAGGCGGCATAGCCGTACCGGACTTCTGCGGTGCTCAGGCACTCGATGCCTGGCTCCGCGCACACGATCTCGGACTCTTCTGCCAGGGTCCTGATCCCGACGGGCCTGCCCCGGTGCTGCACGGCCGAGTGGTCGAGCAGTCGCCGCCGCCGGGCACGGTCTTGGGCAGGTGGGGTGTGGTCACGCTGCACATCCGCCCGCCCGACGATCCGGTCGGGGTCCGGGAGCCGCGGGATCCGCTGCCGTGGGCGCAGTCCGGTCATGGCGCGAAGCCGCTACCACCGGAGATCTGACGCGCCGAGCGCGACCGTCGCCACCAGTTCTGCGATCCGTACCGGGTCGTGGGCCAGTGCCGGGGTGGCCACGGCGATCTCGCACTGGGCGAAGCCGGGCACTTCGGTGGGGCGCCAGCGCGCGCACAGGTTGATCTGTTCGCTCCCCAGGAACGCGAGCAGCCGGTCGTTGATCTCGGCCGGGGAGCGGTCGGCGTACAGCACGAACGTGGTGGACTGCGGCACGTCCGGCTGCACCCGCAGGCCGTTCGCGGTCGCGGCTGCCGCGAAGGTGCGCGCCCACGCCACGCATTCGCCCATCCGCGGCAGTTCGTCGCGCAGCGCCAGCAGCGCCGACAGCGCGTACGGGGTCGTCTGGAACATCTCGCCGCCCATGCGCCGCCGCCACTGCCGCACGTCGGCGACGACGTCCTCGGCGGCAGCGACGGCGGCACCCGCGAACGCGCCGAGCCCCTTGTAGAACGACACGTAGACGCTGTCGAAGAGCCCTGCGAGGTCGGCGAGGGACCGTCCCTCGTAGAACGGTGCGACCTCCCACAGCCGCGCGCCGTCGACGTGCAGCGGCACCCCGCGCTCGTGCGCGGCGGTGGACAGCTCGTGCAGCTCGTCCCAGGTCGGGGCGATGCACCCGGCCTCCCGCAGCGGCAGCTCGATCATCGCTGCGCCCAGCTCCCCGCGCACCGCGGCGAGGTGGTCCGCCGTCGGGACCGTCGCGCCGGTGGTGAGGTGCTCGAAGCGGAAGCCGTGCAGCAGACGTGGCCCGTCCTGCTCGTGCGCGAGCGGATGGGCCAGGTCCGGCAACGCCACCCGCAGCGAGCCGCGCCGTTCGCACCAGACGCGCAGCACCGCCTGCTGGGCCATCGTCCCGGTCGGGAGGAACACTGCGGCCGGCTTCCCCAGCAGCTCGGCGACCTGCGCCTCGAGCGGCTCGACCGCACCCCCTTCGGCGCCGTACCAGTCGGACTTCGTGATGCCGAAGTCGGCGCACGCCGCGGCGAGCGCGGAGAACGCCGCCGCCGGGGTGCGCCGCGGACCGCGCAGGACGGACACCGTTGCGGCGTCGGAGGCGGCGGCGAACCGCTCGTCGAAACTCGTCACAGCTACACCCTTGCAGGCGGTCAGCCGAGCGGGCTCCGCGGCAGCAGCCGGTCGGCGACGATCTTGCGCTGGATCTCCGACGTGCCCTCGAAGATCGTCGTCAGGCGGGCGTCGCGCCAGTGCCGCTCCACCTGGTGCTCGGTGGTGTAGCCGTTGCCGCCGTGCAGCTGGATGCCTTGGCCGGTGACCTCGGCGGCCATCTCGGTGGCCGTCAGCTTCACCATCGCGGCCTCCCGCTCGCACGGCTGCCCGAGATCGATGAGGTGCGCGACGTGCTGGTAGAAGGCGCGCGCCTGCTCCACCCGGCTGGCCATGTCGGCGAGGGTGAACCGCACGGCCTGGAAGTCGCCGATCGGGTGCTCGAACTGCTCGCGATCCTGCAGGTACCCGATGCAGTCCTCGACCGCCGCCCTGGCCAGGCCGACCGCGCGGGCCGCGGTGTGCACGCGGGCGATGTTGAGCCACTTCTGCGTGTCGGTGAAGCCTCGGGTGCCCAGGCGGTTCGCCGCCGGCACGCGCAGGCCGTCGAACTCCAGGTCCCAGGTGACGAACCCGTGGTAGCCGATCTTGTCGATCGGTCGGCCCGTGACGCCGTCGGGGAAGGCGTCGCGTTCCTTCTCCACGAGCAGCGTCGCCAGCCCGCTCGATCGACTCTCACCGGGTTCGGGATCGTCGGTGCGCACGAGCAGCTGGATGAAGTCGGCGGCCTTCGCGTTGCCCGTCCAGCGCTTGCGGCCTGTCACCACGAACTCGTCGCCGTCCGCGACGGCCCGCGTGGCGACGCCTGCGAGATCGGATCCGGCGTCCGGCTCGGACAGCGCGATCGCCCCGATCCACTGCCCGGCGGCGCTGCGCCGCAGCAGTTCCGCGCGGCACTCCTCGTCGGCGACGTCGGTGCCCGCGCCCTGCGCACGCGCGATGATGCTGCCCACGCTCATCCAGGCCCTGGCCAGCTCCTCGGCGACCATGCAGTACTCGAACGCGCCCAACCCCATACCGCCGTACTCGCGGTCGACGGTGATCCCGAAGAAGCCGTGGCCCGCCATGCGGTCCAGCAGCGAGCGCGGGATCTCGCCCTTCACCGGATCCAGCGCGTTGGCGACGGGCAACACCTCGTCGGTGGCGAACTGCCGGGCCGTCGCCTGCAGGGCCTGCCGCTCCGGGGTGTGGTACGGCGATGCCACGACGGGCACGGGCGGATCGAGCCTCTCGGTCATGGATCAGTTGTGTCACACCGGGCGCGCGCGTGCTTGATCCGCTCCCGTCGGTGGTACCGGTCCGATGTGGAACCTGACGAGATGCCTCCCGGGCTCGTCCGCAGCGATCCGGCCACGCCGGGCCTGACGCGCCGACGGTACGGACGCGGCTACGGCTACCTCGACGTCGGCGGAGTCGCGATCACCGACGCAGTCGAGATCACCCGCATCAAGGCTCTGGTCATCCCACCTGCCTGGCAGGACGTGTGGATCTGCCCGGACCCCGCCGGACACATCCAGGCCGTCGGCACGGACGTCGCAGGCCGCCGCCAGTACCTCTACCACGCGGACTGGCGCACAGCCCGTGACAGCGCCAAGTACGACCGCGTGCGGGGGCTGGGCCGGCGCATGCCGAAGGTCCGCCCGCTGATCGCGGAGCGGATGGCTCGGAAGGGGCTCGATCGCGAGCGGGTGCTCGCCGGAGCACTGCGGATGCTCGATCTCGGCGTGTTCCGGGCCGGAGGTGAGCAGTACGCACCCGGCGAGGACGACGAGGACGGCACGTTCGGGCTCGCCACGCTGCTGCGCGAGCACGTGCGGCTGCGTCGCGGTGCCGTCGAGGTGACCTACCTGGCCAAGGGCGCCGTCGAGCGGACCGTGGCATTGCGCGATCCGGCCCTGCACCGCATGGTCAACGGCTTGCTGCGCCGCCGCGGCGGTGGCGACGACCTGCTCGCGTTCAAGGTCGGCGGCTCCTGGCACGACGTCACCGCCGACGACCTGAACGCCGCGGTCAAGGAGCTGATCGGGAAGCGGTACACCGCGAAGGACCTGCGAACGTGGAACGCCACGGTGCTCGCCGCGGTGACCCTCGCCGGTGCCGCCGCCGACGGGATCCCCAGCGCGCAGCGCGCCAGGACCCGGCTGGTCACGGCGGCGATCGGTGAGGTGGCCGCGCACCTCGGCAACACCCCCACCGTGGCGCGGTCGTCCTACGTCGATCCGCGGGTGATCACGCGGTTCGAGGAGGGCCGCACCGTGGCGCCCACGCTGCGGCGCCGACCACTGGCTGATCCACTCGACGACGAGGGCCGCGGCGTGCTCGATCGGGCGGTCGTGCGGCTGCTGAAGGACTGACGCGTCACCGCAGGTCGGCGGCGTGGTCGCGGGCCCACTCGGCGAACGGGCGCGGCTCGCGGCCCAGCACGGCGCGCGCCGTGCCCGTCGCAGGGGAGTTGCCGGCCACGGTGCCGGCTGCGATGAAGGCGAGGATCGCCTCGACGGTCTCGTCGTCGGCGCCGAACCGCTGCCGTGCCTGGTCCGGGGTCAGCTCGACAACGCGCAGCGGGCGACCGATCGCCTCGGCGATGATCGCGACCTGCTCCCGCTGGGTCATCAGGTCGGGGCCGGTGAGCAGATCGCTCACGGTCGGGCCGCCGGTGCCGGTGAGCGCGGCGACGGCCACGTCGGCGATGTCGCGCTCGTGGATCGGAGCGGACCGCGACTCGGGGTGCACCAGCTCGACCGTCCCGCCGGCGCGGATCGTCTCTGCCCAGCTCAGCGCATTGTTCGCCAGCACGAGCGGCCGGACGGGGACGACCGGCAGGGCGGCCGCGGCGAGCTCGTCCTCGATCTCGCGGTGCTCCTCGGTGATGGGGTTGCCGGCCGCCCACGGCAGCAACACGCTGCCCGACGACAGGAGGACCACCTGCTGGACCCCGGCGGCCGCCGCGACCTTCGCGAACCCCGCGGCGGTGCCCGGCGCGGCGTACAGGAATACCCGCTCGACGCCGTCGAGCGCAGGCTCCAGCGTCTCCGGTCGGGCCAGGTCGCCCTCGACGACCTCGACCTCCGGCGGCAGCGCCGCCGTCGCCCGGACCCGCACGGAGGCGCGGACGTGCTCGCCCGCGTCCAGCAGCCCCGCGACGACGTGCCGCCCGACCGCGCCGCGCGCACCGATGACCAGTGTGGACATGACCACGACCTTTCTGTCGTTCGTACCCGACAGCGAGGGTGCCTCGGACGGCGACCGTCAGGACCTCAACGGGGTCAGATAGAGCGTTCTCGACATCCGAGCCCGGATCGTCGTCGTTCTACGACATCGCGGGCCGGTGCCGAACGCCGTGGACCGTCGTCGCAGCCTTGACCGTGCGCAGCACCGGCACGCTCGTCACGGCCGCGATGCCGGCGAGGGTCGGGACGGTCGTGGTGAGGTACCGGAAGGCCGCCTCCACGTCGGGCGTCGGCACGGCCGCGAAGAGGTTGGTGTCGCCGGTGGTCGCGGCCGCGAAGGCCACCTCGGGATGGGCTGCCAGCCCGGCGCCGGCGGCGAGCACGTCGCTCGGGCCGACCGTCAACCACAGGAAGGTCTGCACCGGGAGGTCGAGAACGGCCATCTCGACATCCACGTCGAGGTGCAGCACGCCGGCGGCGCGCAGGTCGGCCAGCCGCCGCCGGGCGGTCACGGTGGACGTGCCCGCGGCTGCCGCCAGCCGCTCGGTGCTGGTGCGGCCGTCGGCGCGCAGCAGCGCGAGCATGGCCCGGTCCACGTCGTCGAGCCGGACGGGCAGCGTCGGATCGACCTCGGGGAGATGACGGGCGAGCTGCTCCAGCTGGGCGGCCGAGAGCGGCCCGTGCTTGCTGTAGGGCTCACCGGCGCCGCCGTAGAACACGTGCAGCACCCGGTCGGCGCGCACGTCGAGCAGGTGCCGGGTGCGGGGCAGCGCATCCAGCAGCAGGGGCTGCACGCCGTCGCCGTACACGCTGCAGACGATCTCCGTCCCACCCGCGCAGAGGCAGATCCAGCTCGTGTCGGCGCGGCGGGCCAGCGCCTCCGCGATCTCGGTCGCCGCCTCCGGCAGGGCGCGGATGCGCACCAGCCACTGGACCTCGCCGGTCCGGCCGGGCGTGGTCAGGCCGACCACCTGCAGCCCGTGGTCGCGGTGCAGCCGCGCGTACCGGCGGGCCACCGTCTGGTCCGAGACACCCAGCACATCGCCGATCCGGCGGAACGGCGCCCGCCCGTCGACGTGCAGGGCGTGGATCAGTGCCCGGTCCAGCTCGTCCAGCCGTGGCGCCACGGCCGAACGGTACCGGCGTCGATCAGGCCGGGCTGACCAGCACGAGCGGGATCTCGCGCTCCGTGCGCTTCTGGTAGCCGGCGTAGTTGCGGTACTTGGTCGCGATCTCCGGCCACATGCGGGCCCGCTCCTCCGGCGAGGCCACGCGGGCGGTCCACTTCTGCTTGGGTCCGCCCTTGACGGAGACCTCGACCGCGGGGTTGTCACGCAGGTTGAGGAACCAGGCCGGGTGGTGGTCGTCGCCGCCGCGGGAGGCGACGACGACGTACGCGTCGCCCTCCTGGAGCGGTGACGTGAGCATCACCGCGCGCGGCTGACCGGACTTCCGGCCGATGGTGGTGAGCTCCAGGACCGGCATCCCGGCCGCGTCCCACCCCACCTTGCCGCCGGTGGCGCCCAGGATCAGTCGGTGGGCACCGTTCATGGCCTTGAGCACCAGGTCGTGTGGCATGTCGCCAATGCTACCGCGAGTAACCTAGAGCGCCCGGACATGAGGGTCCGAGCGTGCGACGCCCAGGCGGCCCCTCGCGGCGTTGCCGCCCTTGCAGAGACGCCCAGTCTGAGCTGCGGGCGGCGCCTTGCGAGGAACCACCTGACGTCGCACGCTGCACGAACCCTCATGTGCCGGACGCTCTACGCCTGCTGCGCAAGTGCGAGCGGAAGAACAGCGGTGGCTCCCGCCAGTCGCAGCGTGCGGGTCGCGACCGTCGCCGTCCAGCCAGTGTCGATCACGTCGTCGACGAGCAGGACCGGGGCCGCCGGCACGGCGAACGCAGGAGCCGCGAACGCGCCCCACACCGCGGCCAGCCGCTGCGCGGAGTTGGCGTGGGACTCCGGCCGCGGGCCGACCGGCTCCAGCATCCCCAGCAGCGGCAGCCGGCCGATCTCGGCGATCCGTCGGGTGAGGTGCTCGAGCTGGTGGGGGCGGGTGCGCGAGCCGATCCCGACGACGGCCGCCGGCCGCTCCGCCCAGTCCCACCCGGCGAGCACCCGCACCACGGCGTCGAGCACGTCCTTGCCCACCGGCTGATCGGGCGTGTCGGGTCCGACGAGCTCGCGCAGCCGCGCACCCCAGCCGATGTCGGACAGCCGCCCGATCACCCGGCCGCTCTCGGCCAGCTCGCCGGCCTTGATCCGCCCCGACGCGGGCACGTCGAGCTCGGACATGCCGCTGGGCCACTGCTTGCGCGGCGCCACCTCGACCCCGGGCCGGCTGATGCGCTCGCCGGCTGCGGCCTCCACCGCGGCGTCGACGTCGGCGCGCCATGCTGGGCCGGCGCAGTTGTCGCAGCGCCCGCACGGGGCCGGATCGGGGTCGTCGAGCTGGCGGCGCAGGAACTCCAACCGGCACCTGTCGGTGGACAGGTAGTCGAGCATCGCCTGCTGCTCGACCTTGCGCGCCTCGGCGATCCGGCGGTGGCGTTCCTCGTCGTAGAACCACTCCTGCCCGGTGGCCAGCCACCCGCCCTTCACCCGGTGGACGGCGCCGTCGGAGTCGAGCACCTTGAGCAGCATCTCCAGCCGCGTGCGGGAGAGATCGACGCGCGTCTCGATGGACGCCGTGGACAGCGGCCGCTCCGGATCGAGCACCCGCAAGGTCTGGCGGACCAGGTGCTCGGGCGGGAACGCGAGCGACGCGAAGTAGGCCCAGATGTCGCGGTCCTCGTGGCCGGGCAGCAGCACCACCTCGGCCCGTTCGACGGCGCGGCCGGCACGGCCGATCTGCTGGTAGTACGCCACGGGCGAGGCGGGCGCCCCGAGGTGGACGACGAAGCCCAGGTCGGGCTTGTCGAAGCCCATGCCCAGCGCGCTGGTGGCGACCAGCGCCTTCACCTTGTTGCCCAGCAGGTCGGCCTCGGCGGCGAGGCGCTCCTCCGGGTCGGTCTTGCCCGTGTACGCCGCGACGGGATGGCCGCGTTCGCGCAGGAACTCCGCCACCTCCTCGGCGGCGGCGATGGTGAGCGTGTAGATGATGCCGGCGCCCGGCATCGCGTCGAGCATCGCGGCGAGCCAGGCCAGCCGCTGCGCGGGCGTGCGCAGGGAGACCACGGCCAACCGCAGGCTCTCCCGGTCGAGGGAGCCGCGCAGGACCAGCGGTTCGCCCGCCTGCAGCCCGAGCTGCTCGGTGACGTCGACGACCACCCGGTCGTTCGCAGTGGCCGTGGTGGCGAGGACGGGGATGCCCTCGGGAAGCTCGGCGATGAGGTTGCGCAGCCGGCGGTAGTCAGGCCGGAAGTCGTGGCCCCAGTCGGAGACGCAGTGCGCCTCGTCGACGACGAGCATGCCGGCGCTCGCGGTGAGCCGGGGGAGCACGCGGTCGCGGAAGTCGGGGTTGTTGAGGCGCTCGGGCGACAGCAGCAGCACGTCGACCTCGCCGGCGTCGATCGCGGCGTAGGTCTGCTGCCACTCGCCGACATTGGCCGAGTTGACGGTGACGGCGCGGATGCCGGCCCGCTCGGCCGCCTCGATCTGGTTGCGCATCAGGGCGAGCAGCGGCGACACGATCACCGTGGGCCCGGCGCCCGCCTCGCGCAGCAGCGCGGTGGCCACGAAGTACACCGCCGACTTGCCCCACCCCGTGCGCTGCACCACCAGCGCGCGGCGGCGCTGCGCCACGAGGGCGTGGATGGCGGTCCACTGGTCCTCCCGCAGCCGGGCATCCGGCCCGGCGAGGGTGCCCAGTACCTCCTCGGCGCGTGTCCGGAGGTCCTGCTCGGTGGTGGTCATGGCCTCATGCTCCCCGAACTCCCCGACAGTTCGGGGAGCGGGTCCGGCCTCGACGCTGGCACATGTTCAGCACATGCGTACTACTCGTCGGCGAGCTGCTCCATCAGCTCGCCCGCGATGCGCAGGAGTCGCACCTCGGCCGGCGTGAGATCGGCGAGGGCCTCGGCGAGCCACGCGTCGCGCTCGGCCATGTCGGCGACGAGCGCACCCTGCCCCTGCTCGGTGAGCCCGAGCACGGCGGCGCGGCGGTCGTCCGGGCTGGTCGTGCGGGTGATCAGGCCGTCCCGCTCCAGCTCGGCGAACACCCGCGTCATCGATTGGGGCTGCTGGCGCTCGGCAGCGGTGATCGTGCCGGGGCTGAGCGGGCCGCGCCGGTGCAGGTGTCCGAGCACGGCGAGCTTGTTCGAGCTCAACGCCGCGCTGGAGCGTTCGGCGCGCAACCGGCGGCCCAGGCCGGTCGTGCCGCGGCGCAGGACGACGGCGATCGTGGTCAGCTCGGCTGAATCCATATCCATATCAGTACGCTATCCCTTACTATCTCGCCATGCTGTCTGCGAACATTCGCTCCACCGTGGTCGCGATGTGCGGCTGCCTGCCCGCCTTCGGCGCCGCCATGGTCCTCTCCGGTGTGGGGGACCAGGGGCTCGGTCCGATGGTGCTGGCGGTGGTCCTGTCGCTCTCGCTGGCCCGCCACCGGCGCCACGCCACCTCGGCGTCCCGCGCCCTGCTCGTCGTCGCCGCGACGGCGGTGGCCGGCGGCGTCGGTTGGTTGCTCGCGGGGCCGGTGCCCGTCCTCGGCGACGTCGCGTTCGTGCTGGTGATCGCGGGCGCGATCGCCCTGCGCCGGTTCGGGTCGGAGTGGACGGCGATCGGCGTGGTGGCGACCATGCCGATGATCGGCCTCCTCGTCGTGCCCGTCGCGCCACGCGGTCCTGCCGGCTTCCCGGTACTGCTCGCGACGGCGATCGTGACGGTCTGCTGCGTACTCGGCGTGCGGGCGGTGGCCGAACGGACGGGCTTCCTCGCTGTCGAGGTGCCCCGGCCGGAGCTGCCGGCCCGGCCGAGTACCGGTCTGGCACCCAGCGACCGCATGGCCCTGCAGATGGCGCTCGGCCTCGCCGCCGCGTTCGTCGCGGGCCGCCTGCTGTTCGGGTCGCACTGGTCGTGGGTCGTCCTCACCGCGTTCGTCGTGGCGAGCGGCGCGCGCGGCCGCGGCGACGTGCTGCACCGCGGGCTGCTGCGGATGCTGGGCGCGGCCGCCGGCACCGTGCTCGCGTCGCTGCTGGCCACGGCGTTCCCGCCGGCCACGCCCGGCCCGATCGTCGCGATCTTCGTGGTGCTCGCGCTGGCGTCCTGGCTGCGCCAGCGGTCCTACGCGTGGTGGGCGGCCGGTGTGACGGCCGTCGTCGCGCTCCTGGCGGACTTCCTCGGCCAGGACGCCGCCGCGGTGCTGCCGGTCCGGCTCGTGGCGATCGCCGTCGGCGGCGTGATCGCGGTCGCGGTCGCCTGGTTCGTCGTGCCCGTCCGCACGTCCGCGGTGGTGCGCCGGCGGGTCGCCGACGCACTCGCGGCCCTGCAGGAGGTACTGGCCGCAGAGCCCGGCGCCCGCGCCCGCTTCGCCCACGCCCTCGTGTTGCTCGGCGAGATCGCCGCCCCGTTGCGAGCCCATCGGCGGTTCCTGCGCGCGTTCCGACCGTCCGCGGCGCACGCGGCCGACACCGTCGACGCGGTGCTCGCGTGCGCCGCGCCCGTCGACGCGCTGCACGCCGCCGCGCAGGCGGGCGCCGCGCGGCTCGTCGGAGAGCTGCGCCGCGGGCTGCGCGATCCGGCCGGGCACCTCTCTCCCCGGTTCGCCGAGCTGCCGGGGCGGCTGGCGGCGCCGGTGGCGTGACCGGTCCTCGGGTACGGTCCAATGATCATGACTGGTGCAGGAATCAACGACGCCTCCGCGACCGACCATCTCCTGAGCACCACCCGCTCCGTCCGGCTGAAGCTCGACCTCGAGCGACCGGTGGAGGACGAGGTGCTGACCGACTGCCTGCGGCTGGCCACGCAGGCGCCCACTCCGGGCGGCGCGGAGGCGTGGCGCTGGATCGTCGTGCGCGACCAGAGCGTCAAGAACGAGCTCGGCGCGCTGTTCCGCCAGGTCGGCGAGGAGTACCTGCGGGCGGGCCTGGAGGCGGCCGGGGAGGCCGCGTCGTCGCCGCAGGTGCAGCGGATGGTGCGCTCGGGACAGCACCTCATCGACGTGATCGAGCGGGTGCCGGTGCTGGTGATCCCGTGCGCGCAGGGCCGCCCGGCCGGCGGCAACGAGGAGCTGTCGGTCTTCTACGGCGGCATCTTCCCCGCCGTCTGGAGCTTCCAGCTGGCGTTGCGCTCCCGCGGTCTCGGCTCGACGTTGACGAGCTACCACCTCCAGCACGAGCAGGAGGCGGCCCGCATCCTCGGCATCCCCGACGACGTGACGCAGGTCGGCCTGCTGCCCGTCGCGTACACCACGGTGCCCGATTTCAAGCCGGCCCGCCGCCGCCCGGTGGACGAGATCGCCTACCTCGACAGGTGGGACAACCCGCTCGGCTGAGCAGGTGTGACCGCCGTCTCTCGGGCAGAACGGGCTGGTGGACGGCACTATGACGAGGTGACCGACCAGTTGACCGCGCCACAGTCCCCGCAGTTCGGCTCCGTCGCGGACGTGGCCGAGCGGCTGGCCGGAGTCGGCTACCTCGCCTCGACGGCCGTCGCCACCACCGTCTACCTGGCCGACCGCCTCGGCAAGCCGCTGCTCGTCGAAGGTCCGGCGGGCGTCGGGAAGACCGAGCTGGCCAAGGCCGTCGCGCAGGCGACGGGCTCTGGCCTGGTGCGGCTGCAGTGCTACGAGGGCATCGACGAGGCCCGCGCGCTCTACGAGTGGAACCACGCCAAGCAGCTGCTGCGCATCACCGCCGGCAAGGACAACGAATCGTGGGACGAGACCCGCGACGACGTGTTCAGTGAGGAGTTCCTGCTCCCGCGACCGCTGCTCACCGCGATCCGGCGCACCGACCCGACCGTCCTGCTCGTCGACGAGATCGACAAGGCCGACGTCGAGGTCGAGGGGCTCCTCCTGGAGATCCTGTCCGACTTCCAGGTGACCGTGCCCGAGATGGGCACGATCAAAGCGGCCCGGCTGCCGATCGTGGTGCTCACCTCCAACTCCACCCGCGAGCTGAGCGAGGCGCTCAAGCGGCGGTGCCTGTTCCTGAACCTCGACTTCCCCGACGCCGACCTGGAACGTCGCATCGTGGCCTCCCGGGTGCCGGAGCTGGCCGAGTCGCTCGTCGACGCGCTGGTGCGCACCGTGCGCGTGCTGCGCGGGCTGGAGCTGCGCAAGTCCCCGTCGGTCGCGGAGACGATCGACTGGGGGCGCACCCTGCTCGCGCTCGGCCTCGACACGCTGGACGACGACGCCGTGCGCGCCACCCTCGGCGTGGTGCTCAAGCACCAGAGCGACACCGTGAAGGCGACGACGGAGCTCCGGCTGAACTAGTCCCGGGGCTCCCGCTGGTGTTCCAGAAGGTACATAAGGAATCTATATAAATCTGCTATGATTCAGGCGTGGGTCGCCGAGACGCCGCGCACAGCGCTTCCGATGCCATCGGGTCAGCCCTCTACGGTCTGGCCACCAGGGCCGTGAGACGCCTTCCCCGCGACATGAGCCTGACATCCGCCGCCACCTTGGCCACCCTGGACAAGACCGGCCCGCGACGGATCACCGATCTGGCGGTGGCCGAGGGCGTCACCCAGCCCGCGATGACCGTCCTGGTCCGGGTGATGGAGGAATCCGGGCTGGTCGAGCGGAAGGGCGATCCGTCCGACAAGCGGGTCACGCTGGTGTGCCTGACCGAGGCCGGCGCGTCGTACGTCCGGACGCGACGCCAGGCGGGCGTCGACGCGTACGCGCGGTTGATCGACGAACTCACCGGTGCCGAGGTCGAGGCATTGGCAGCAGCCCTTCCGGCGCTGCTGCACCTGGCGGAGCTCGAAAGCCACGCCCGAGAGGAGTCGGCCCGGTGACCGCGGGCCAGGCTCATGACCAGCCCATGAGCACTGCGCTGATGCGTTCCGAGGCACGCCTGCTTGTCCCCGCCCTGATGTTCATCGCCCTGGTCGTGGCCGCGGTCGCCAGCCTCGGGACGCCGCTCATCACCAGCGTGGCGACCACGTACCACGTCTCCCTCGACAGCGCGCAGTGGACGCTGACCATCGCCCTGCTCAGCGGCGCCGTCGCCACACCCGTCCTCGGCCGGCTCGGAGCCGGTCCGCACCGGCGGGCCACGATCCTCGCCACGCTGGCGATCGTCGTCGCCGGCAGCGCGCTCACCGTGCTGCCGCTGCCGTTCGCCTGGTTGCTCGTGGGCAGGGCGGCCCAAGGCGTCGGACTCGGTCTCACGGCGCTGATGATGGGCGTGGCCCGCGACCACCTTCCCGAGGAGCGCGGCGCGGCCACGATCGCGCTGATCTCAGTGGTCTCCATCATCGGAGCCGGCGTCGGTTACCCGCTGGCCGCGCTGCTCGCCGACTTCGGCGGACTGCAGGCCGCCTACGGCCTCGGCCTGCTCGTCACCGCCATCGCCCTCGTGACCGCGTGGCGATCCATGCCCGCAGCTCCCGAAGGCCGCTCCGCTCACGTGAACGTGGCCGGTGCGCTTGTCCTGGCGGGGGGACTGCTCCTCATCCTGTTCCTGGCCGGCGAGAGCAGCCTGTGGAGCCGACACCTCGCTGTGGCGGTACCCCTTGCGGTCGCCGCCGTGCTCCTGCTCTGTGTCTGGACCGTTTCCGAATTGCGAACCAAGACGCCCCTGGTCGACGTCCGGGCAGTACGGCACCCAGCGGTCGCCGGGGCGAACATCGCCATGTTCGTCGGCGGGATCGGCATGTACCTCCTGCTCACGCTCATCACCCGCTACGCGCAGACGCCGCACAGCGCCGGCTACGGCTTCGGACTGACCACCTTCGTGGCAGGACTGGTCCTCATCCCGTTCTCCGTGCTGGGGTTCGTCGCCGGCAAGCTCACGCCGCGAGTCCGCGAACGGATCGACGGCCCCCTGCTACTGGCCGGCAGCGCCGCCATCGTCGGCGGCGGGTTCGTCCTGTTCGCCACCGCCCGGTCCAACCTGGCCGAACTGCTCGCGGCCATGGGTGTGCTGGGCTTCGGTGTCGGCAGCTTCTCGGCCGCCATGCCCGGCGTCATCCTGGCCGTCACCCCCAAGAGCGAGACGTCGAGCGCCATGAGCTTCAACTACGTCGTCCGCAGCGTCGGGTACTCCCTGGGCAGCGCCATCGGCGGCCTGATCCTCGCCGCGGGCACCGGCCCCGGCCACCTCTTCCCCGACGACAGCGCCTACACCACCGCGGCGCTGGTCGGCATCGGCGCCATGGCGATCACGACACTGACGAGCCTCGCTCTCGTCCGCCGACGCTCGCCCGAGACCAACCCGTAAGTCAGATGCACTCATCCCACCACTGGAGGTTTCCATGGCCAAGGGCTACTGGGTCAGTGTCTACCGCACCATTTCAGACCCTGAGAAGCTGGCTGCTTACAACAAGCTGGCCCCTCTGGCCGTCAAGCCCGCGGGCGGTCGGACCATCGTCCGTGGCGGTCGGGTCGTGGCGCATGACGCCGGAATCGCCGAGCGCACCGTCCTGGTCGAGTTCGACAGCTTCGAACAGGCCGTCGCGGCGCGCGAGAGTGCGGCCTACCAGGAGGCGCTGGCCGCACTCGGTGACGGCGTCGAGCGCGACTTCCGCATCGTCGAAGGCCTCGACTGAGTGGCGCGGATCAGGGCTTGTCGGGGGGCCGAGCCCCGGTTCGACCTAGAGCAAGACGTCGCAGACTGCGGCCACCGGCGAGAGAACCGTCTGAAGCAGCGGCGGACCGGTCCGCCCGATCGTCGCGCAGAGCCCACCAGAGGAAGCGGCGGCTGCCTGGGCAGGCGCGGCAACCGGGGCAGGTGCCGAAGCGGCAGGAGGTGCAGCCGCACGCCCACCGGACGCCACGGAACGAACCCCGGTTCCCTGGGCCACGGTCGGAGCCTGAGCTGCACTCCCGGGCGCCGAAACGACCGCGCCGGACCCTGCGGCCGAAGCCTGCCGCCCGCACCCGAGGCATTCCGCGTGGCTGGACGCCACGCCGGGACCCATGCCGACCTGCCCGAACCCGGCGACGGCTCCGCCACCGACAGATGCGGCCGCCCATCCGAACGCCGCCATGATCGCGAGTGCGAGGAGCAGCACGAGCCAGGTCCCGCCGCGACGGGAGAGCGGCTCGTCCACGGGTAACCACCACCTTCGCGGGGCCCGCCACGGTACGGGCTCCGTTGGGCCGAATGCTAGGTGGCGGCGAGCCGCGGATCAGCCGTTCCACTCGAAGGTGGGCATGTCAGCGCAGGCAGTCCTGCGCTGCCCGCACGTAGGACTCGGCCCGGTCGGACCCGATGATCCCGGGGCCCATCCGGTTCATGACGTAGCTGATGGTCGTGCGGGTGTCGAGGTCGGCGACGGTCACCGAACCGCCCCAGCCGCCCCAGTACAGGGCCCGGCCCTGCGGCATGTACGGCACGGTCTGCGTCTCCGGGAGCGCGAAGCCGATGCCGAACCGCAGCGGCACGCCGAGGACGAGGTCGATGGCGTGGCTCTGCTCGTCGAGGGTCAGCGCGATGGTCTCCGGCGAGAGCAGGCGCACGCCGTCGACCGTCCCGTCGAGGGCCAGCGCCTTCAGGATGCGGTTGAGCGATCGCGCGTTGCCGTGGCCGTTGAGCGCGCCCAGCTCGGCCTGCCGCCAGGCGTCGGTGTTGGCGGCTTCCGCGCTCGCCACCGGACCGGTGAAGGTCTTGAACGCGACGCTGTCCGGCGGGATGTCGAGCGCCAGCGGCGGCGGCGGGACGACCGGTGCGATGCGGGCGGACTCGACGTCCGCGGCGCCGATGCGGAAGTCCGCGCCGAGCGGCCCGGCGATCTCGTCGGCCACGAACGCGGTGAGCGACCGGCCGGTGGTGCGCCGGACCAGCTCGCCGACGAGGTGCCCCTGGTTCTGCGCGTGGTAGCCGGACGCGGTGCCCGGCTCCCACCACGGCGCCTGCGCGGCGAGCTGCTTCGTGGCGAACTCGGTGTCGTACATGTCCTCGACCCGGAACGGCTGGTCCCAGCCCGACACCCCGGACGTGTGGGCGAGCAGGTGGCGGACCTCGATCCGCTCCTTGCCGTTCTCGGCGAACTCGGGCCAGTACCGCGCGACGGGGGTGTACGGATCGAGCAGGCCGCGGTCGACGAGCACCAGCGCGGCGAGGTTGGTGACCATCTTCGTGTGCGACCAGACGTTGGTGACGGTGTGCTCGCCCCACGGGGTTTGCCGCTCCACGTCCTGCCAGCCGCCCCAGATGTCGACCGCGACGCGCCCGTCGACGTCGATCACGATGCCGGCGCCCAGCTCCTCCCCGGAGTCGAGGTTGCGCGCCAGCTCGTCGCGGACCGCGTCGAACGCCGGGTCGTTCGATCCATGTACGTCAGCCATGCGCCTACGCTATGACCTCACACGGACGTCAGGTGTGGATTCGTGTGACCCAGTTCACGGCGGAGGTCGGCGTGCGGATCGGGGAGCTCGCGGCGCGGGCCGGAGTGAGCGTCCGGTCGCTGCGCTACTACGAGGAGCAAGGGCTGCTGACCAGCAACCGCACCGCGGGCGGGCAGCGGTGGTACGCCGAGGTCGATGTGGAGCGGGTCGTCCTCATCCAGCGTCTGTACGCCGCCGGCCTGTCCAGCAGCACGATCGCGACGCTCATGCCGTGCGTCGACACGCCGAGCGAGGCCGCATCGGTGGCTGCGCTGGCCCGGATGGCCGAGGAGCGGGAGCGGCTCGACGGGCACATCGCCGACCTCCTCCGCACCCGCGAGACGCTCGATGTGCTCATGAAGAGCGCGCGCGAGCACCTGGACGATCAGCTTGCGGCGGGTAGCCCGAACAGCGCGAAGTGCTCGGCGCCGAGGAACGAGGTGATCCCCGCGATCCGGCCGGCGCGGACGTCCAGGACCGTGATCGACCAGCCGTCGAACACCCCGCTGCCGTCGGCGTCGAGGTAGCAGGCGACGGCCGGCAGCGAGTTCGCCGTGGTCGCGACGGTGCGCCACACGCCGCAGGAGCCGCTGAACGGGACGGCGCGCGCGAAGGCCGTGACCGCCTCGCGGCCGCGGTACCAGGCCGACAGGGGCGGCATCGCCCACGTCACGTCCGCGGCGAGGAGGGCGACGAGCGCCCCGAGGTCCCCGCGTTCCAACGCGTCGGCGAACGATGCGGCGACGGCCCGCCGGTGCGGGTCCGGCGCGGCAGTGACGCGGGGTCCGATGGCCGCGCGCGCCCGCTGCAGCGCGCTCGCCACCGCCGCCGGGGACGTGGCCAGCGCTGACGCGGCCTCCGCCGCCGTGAATCCCAGCACCTCCACCAGCAACAACGCGGCGCGTTGGTTGGGCGGCAGGTGCTGCAGCGCCGCCACGAACGCCAGCTCCACGGCCTCGCGCTGTTCGTACCGCTCGTCGGGGTGCGGGCCCAGCCAGGCGACGTCCGTGCGCGGCGTGCCGTCGAGCACCACCGCGGTGCTGGCGGGGCCGAGGTCCACCGGCAGCGCCCGGCGGCGCCGGCCCCGCGCCGCGTCGACGCAGCTGTGCGTCGTGACGGTGTACAGCCAGGACCGCAGCGAGCTGCGACCGGCGAACCCGGCCAGCCCGCGCCACGCCCGCACCAGCGCCTCCTGGAGCGCGTCGTCGGCGTCGTGGACGGAGCCGAGCATGCGGTAGCAGTGCGCGTGCAGTTCCCCGCGCAGCGGCGCCACGAGTTCGGCGAACGCCGCGCCGTCACCACCGACGGCCCGATCCAGCACGGTCTCGCTCACACACCGGATGCTGCCCTCAGCAGCGCTCGCGCAACAGAGCCACCCCGTCGCCGTCCAGCTCCGGTAGGTAGGCGCTGCGCCCGGTCATGGCCATGATCAGCGCGATGGTCGGGCCGCTGACCGTGGGCCCGGCACCGGACGCGAACGGGGTGTCGGCGGCGGCGAGGTGCAGGCCGGCGATCCGGCTCTTCGACGGGACGGCCAGCTCGGTGGTCGCGTAGTACTCGGCGACGGGCCGCAGCACCGCGTCGGCGTAGGTGCGGTGCAGGCCCAGCGGTCGCCGGATGTCCTCGGCGTGCACCACCGTCTCGGCCAGCATGAACTCCGCGCTGCCGCGGCGCCCGAGCGGTGTGGTGGAGCGCTCGATCGCGGCCCGGAACCGGGTGAGCGTTTCGGCGGGGGAGTCGCCGAGCTGCTCGCGCAGCCGCATCTGCACCTGGGCGTCGAAGTCGAAGCGGTGGCGCAGCACACCGGCGAACCAGCGCGGGAACGACAGCGTCGCCCCGGCGGTCAGGTGGGCCAGCACCTCCCGGACCGACAGCCCCGCGCACAGCGACGGGATGGCCCAGTCGGCGGCCGGCAGATCGGCCAGATCGGCCGCCAGCGCGGCCCGCTCGGCGTGGACGAGCGGCCAGGTCATCGATGTAGCCAGATCATCGATGTAGCGGGCCATGTGATCCTCCTCGGTGGACGAACGACTCGGGGGTACGGCGTCCGCCGCACCCCCGAGTTCATCGACCAGTGATGTGGATCACATCAATTGCTGCTGCTGCTTCGCGACACCAGCCCGGTGTCGGTGCACACCGGCACGACCCGGGCGGCGGCTTGGCCCCGGGCCAGGTTCGTGCTGCGCCAGTCGTCCCCGTGCACGTCGCGCAGGATCTCCGCCTGGATGCACGCCCGCAGCGGCTCCGCCAGCTGGTCCAGCGGGCCGAGCGCGTCGGCCGACAGCGTCGCGAGGTAGTACGTGTCGAGCTTCCCGGTGTCGGCGAAGCGGTCCACGTTCCCCTGAGCGACGAACCGTTCCGGGTTCAGCAGCGCCAGCGCCAGCAGGGCCGCTGCCCCGGTGCCGGCCATCGCGCGCGTCGGGATCCGGTCGTGCAGCCGCAGCACCGACCACGTGACGAGCACGAACGCCAGCCCGAGCCAGAGTTCGAAGGTGAGCACGATCAGCCGCTGCACCGTGTGCCCGTACGCCTGCTGGTAGAGCACCATCCGATGCGTCGCCGATGCCACCACCAGCAGCGTCAGCAGCGTGAGCGCGGTGAGCAGGATGCGCTTGCTGCGGCGCTGCAGCGGAGTGGCGACCGGGGCGAACCGCGCCGCGGCGACGATCACCAGCAGCGCCAGCACCGTGACCCACAGCAGCTGCCAGAAGCCGCCACGGGCGTACTCGGCGTAGGTGATGCCGGCCGTGGCCTGCACGTACGCGTCGCCGGCGAACATCGTGGTGACGGTGACGGCGAGGAAGCCGGCGAACAGCACCACCAGCAGCCCGACCGGGATCGTCCATTCCATGCCCCGCAGCCGCACCCGTTCCGCCGCCTTGGGCGGGCGCGGTGCCGACCGCGTCAGGAAGCAGATGGCGCCCATCGCGGCCGCGCCGAAGCCCAGGAGGAACGCCCAGCGCACGACGCCGTCGTCGATCGTCGGGCTGAGGTTCTCGACGAGCTTGCCGAACACCGGATCGGCCGAGGCCAGCAATCCACCGAAGATCAGCAGCAGCAGGGCGCCCACGGCCAGCGCCAGCGCGATCCGCACCGCGCGGCGCAGGTCGGTGCGCTCGGTGGCGGCCGTGCCGAACCACGGCACCGCCCGGCAGGCGGCGAGCGCCACCGTGGCCGCGGCCGCCCACACTCCACGTCCCGACCGGCCGACGACGGCCAACATCGCGCAGCCGAATGCCGCCAGCAGGCACAGGACGGCGAGCCACTCCGCCGCACGGACGGCGCTCACCGCGGCCAACCCGACCGTGGCGGCCGTCCACCAGACCCCGGGCACGGTGATCCGGCGGTGCCGCCAGTCGACGGCGAGCGCCGCTGCGACCCCGACCAACGCCGCCACCAGCCAACCCAGCCCCGGCCGCCCGTCCGGGACCGCCGTGGCCGTGGTCAGCCCGACGAGCGCGACCGCCACCGCCATCGCCAACGTCGGCGGCGTGGCCGGTGCGGGCCAGGTGTCGCCGAACAGCGGTGGCATCGGCTGGGCCGGCATCGGCGGGACCACCTGGCCGGGCATCGGCCGGTTGGCCGTCAACGTCCCGGCTCCTGGATGGGGACCCGGGAACGGGCCCGGCATCGCACCAGGTGGGGGACCGAGTCGCTTCTCGGCGGCCTGCACCGCGGCCGCGTGCCCCGCCGGGGCAGGTGCGGCAGTGGACGGCGCACCGGTCGCCCCCGTCGATCCGACCGTTGCGCCGTCCGTCCCGTCCGGCCCCGTCCCGCTCATGCCGCACCCGGCAGGGTCACGCGGATGCGGCAGCCGGGCGCATTGACGGTGTCGTCGTTGTCCAGCACGGCGATGCTGCCGTCGTGCAGGTCCACCACCCAGTGCGCGATGGACAGCCCCAGCCCGGTGCCGCCCCCGCCGGCCCGCTCCCCGCGGGTGAAGCGGTGGAACACCCTGGTGCGCTCCTCCGGGGCGATCCCCGGCCCCTCGTCACGGACTTCCAGCACGAGTTCCTCCCCGTCCACACGTGCGGTGATCCGCACGTCGCTGCCGGGCGGCCCGTGCCGCGCGGCGTTGTCCAGCAGGTTGACCACGACCTGGTGCAGGCGGGCGCGGTCGGCATAGGCCGTGGTGGCCTTCGGCACGTCGACGGCGAAGCGGATGCGCCGGTCCTCGACGTCACTGGCCACCCGGACCTCGGCGACGGCCTCGGCGAGCATCGGCTCGAGCTCGAACTCCTCGCGATCGAGCGTCAGCGCGCCGGCGTCGATGCGCGAGAGGTCGAGCAGTTCGGTGACGAGCCGGCCCAGCCGTTGGGTCTGCACGAGCGCGGTCTGCATCGTCTCCATGTCGGGTTCCGCGATCCCGTCCACCACGTTCTCCAGGACGGCGTGCAGTGCGGCGATCGGCGTGCGCAGCTCGTGCGAGACGTTCGCGATGAGGTCGCGGCGCTGCTGGTCGGCGGTCGCCAGGTCGGCCGCCATCTGGTTGAACGCGACGGCGAGCTGGCCGACCTCATCGCGCGAGGTGGCCCGGACGCGGCGGCTGTAGTCGCCGCGCGCCATCGACCGCGCGGCCGCGGTCATCTCGCGCAGCGGCCGCGTCATCCCGTGCGAGAGCAGCAGCGCTGTGCCGATCACGATCGAGACGGCGATCAGGATCGTCAGCAGCGGCGGCACCCAGTGGTAGATGCTCCACAGGTAGGCCACCCCGGCCGCCCCCGAGAGCAGCAGCAGCACGCTCATCTTCAGCTTGATCGACCCGAGCGGGTCCAGCGGGCGGATCACGTCGGCTCCCCGTCCCCGCGGACATCTGGCTCGAGCGCGTAGCCCACGCCGTGCACGGTGCGGATCAGGTCGGCGCCCAGCTTGCGGCGCAGCGCCTTCACGTGGCTGTCGACGGTGCGGGTGCCCGACGCCGTCACCGTCCAGCCCCACACCTTCGCCAGCAACGCCTCCCGTGCGAGCACCTCCCGCGGATGGGCCGCGAGCTGGCTGAGCAGGTCGAACTCGATCGGCGTGAGGTGCGCGGCCGTGCCGGCGCGGCGGACCCGTCGTTGCGCCGGATCGATCTCCAGATCACCCAGCACGATCCGCTCGGACGGGCCGGCGGAGGCCTCGGCGGAGCGGTCGATCCGGCGGAACAGCGCGTGCACGCGGGCGGCCAGCTCGCGGATCGAGAACGGCTTGGTGAGGTAGTCGTCGGCGCCCACCGCGAGCCCGACGAGCAGGTCGGTCTCGGCGTCGCGGGCGGTCAGCATGATGATCGGGATCGGCCGCTCGGCGTGGATCCGGCGGCACACCTCCAGCCCGTCGAACCCGGGCAGCATCACGTCGAGCACCACCAGGTCCGGAGGGTTCGCCGCCACCTGCGCCATCGCGCCCGGCCCGTCGTGCGCGACGTCGACGGCGAAGCCCTCGGCGCGCAGCCGGGCGGCCACCGACGCGGCGATCGTCGGCTCGTCGTCCACGACGAGCACCCGCCGGGTCCCGCTGCCTCCGCTGGTCACGGGCCTGACGATAGGGGTGGGCCTGCGGTACCGGTGCGGAGGAACTGTGAAGATCCTGTGCGGTTCCCGGCCCGAAGGTCTGCTGCGTTCCCGGCGACGGCCAGGCATGATGCGAACGTGGACACCACCGCGCGGTTGGCGCACGACCACGGTCTGCCGGGGCACCTGGTCGACTTCGTGGCCGCGCTGCGGCGCGCCGAGGTGCCCGTGGGTCCGGGGGAGACGGTGGCGGCCGCGCAGGTGCTCGGTGCGCTGGACCTGCTGCACCGCGAGCACCTGCGCGAGGGCCTGGCGTCGGCGCTGCTGCGCCGCGCCGGTCAGCGGCAGGCCTTCGACACCCTCTTCGATCTCTACTTCCCCTCCGCGATCGGGGCCGGCAGCGCCGAGACCGCCGTCCCGCGCGTCGGCGACGACCCGGACGCGCCCGTCGACGTCGACCGGTTGCGCGCCCAGCTCGCCGAGCTGCTCCGCGACGGCGACGATGCCGCATTGGAAGCGCTGGCCAGGGCCGTGATCGACGCGTTGGGCACCTCCGGCGCCGCGGGGCAGGCGGTGCGGGGGCAGAGCGGGCAGCCCAGCTGGTCGGCCTACCAGGCGCTGCGCCTGCTCTCGCCGGAGACGTTGCTCGCGCAGATCCTGGCCGACCTGCGCGACCAGCACGGCGACGAGGGCGCGTTCGCCGACGAGATGCGCCGGCGCGAGATCCGCGAGCGCATCGCGCGGTTCCGGGAGATCGTCACCGCCGAGGTGCGCCGGCGCACCGCCGAGCAGCGCGGCCGCGAGCAGGTCGAGAAGACCGCGGTGCCCAAGCAGATCGAGCAGGTGGAGTTCCTGTCCGCCTACGCCGATCAGCTCTCCCAGCTGCGCCGCACCGTGCACCCGCTGGCGCGGCGGCTGGCCAGTCGACTGGCTGTGCGCCGCAAGCACGCCAAGCGCGGCAGCCTCGACATGCGCCGCACGCTGCGCCGCTCGATGTCGACGGGTGGTGTGCCGATGCGACCGGCTTGGCGCACCCGCCGGCCGGGCCGCCCGGAGCTGGTCGTGCTCTGCGACGTCTCGGGGTCGGTGGCCGGGTTCAGCCACTTCACGCTGCTGCTGGTGCAGGCGTTGCGCGAGCAGTTCTCGAAGGTGCGGGTGTTCGCGTTCGTCGAGCGGACCGACGAGGTGACCCACCTGTTCAGCCCCGGAGCCGAGCTGGCCGGGGTGATGCAGCGCGTGCTGCGCGAGGCCAACCTCGTCGCCTTCGACGGGCACAGCGACTACGGCGGCGCGTTCGGCGGGTTCGCCGAGCACTGGGGCGAGGCGGTCACGTCGAAGACGTCGCTGCTGATACTGGGCGACGCCCGCACCAACTACCGCGACCCGAACCTGACGGTGCTGCGCCGGTTGACCGGGGTGGCGCGGCACGCGCACTGGCTCAATCCCGAGCCGCGGCGGCAGTGGGGGACCGGTGACTCCGCCGCGCTGAAGTACGCCGATGTGGTTCCGATGCACGAATGTCGCACGGCTGCCCAGCTCGCCGACGTGGTGGAGGCACTGCTCCCGGTGTGATCGGCGTGAGCGTGATCGGCCCGGGTGTGATCAGCGCGGTGTGATCGGTGTGAGTTCGTGGTTCAATCAGCGCCCCCACCGCCTTTCGAGGACGCACCGTGCCTGCTTTCGACAGGATCGACAAGTCGCGTCCGCACTCGGCGCGGGTCTGGAACCACTGGCTCGGCGGCAAGGACAACTACCCCGCGGACCGGCAGGTCGCCGACGCGATCGCCGCCCGGATGCCCGCCATCCGCGCCGTCGCGCGGGAGGGGCGGAGGTTCCTGGTGCGCGCGGTCACCCACCTCGCCGGCGAGGCGGGCATCGACCAGTTCCTCGACATCGGCACCGGCCTGCCGACGATGGACAACACCCACGAGGTGGCGCAGCGGGCGAACCCGGCGGCGCGCATCGTGTACGTGGACAACGACCCGCTCGTGCTCGTGCACGCGAACGCGCTGCTCACCAACGTCTCCCCGGAGGGGAGCACCTGGTACGTGCAGGCCGACGTGCGCAAGCCGGAGCAGGTGCTCGACGAGGCCCGCGCCCTGCTCGACCTCGAGCGCCCGATAGCGGTGATGCTGCTCGGTGTGCTCGGGCACGCGACGCCCGAGTTCTCCGACATGCTCGGCGTGGTGCGCACGTTGGTCGACGCCGTGCCGTCCGGCAGCTACCTGGCACTCCTGGACGGCACCGACACGAGCGAGGCTGCCCGCGAGAGCGCGACGCTGAACAGCTACGCGCTGCGCTCCATGGACGAGCTCCGCGAGTGCGTAGCCGGCCTGGACGTGCTCGAGCCGGGCCTCGTGTCCAGCCCGCGCTGGCGGCCGGAACCGCGGCGCGGGCAGCCGCCCCACCTCGACTCGTACGTGGTCGTGGCGCGCAAGCCGTAAGCAGTCGTCCGTCCACGTTCCGCGCATCACAGCGGGAACTCTTGACCGGCCGACCAACCAAGCGCACGATGATGGCATCGCAGAAAAGGGAGGTGGGAGTCATGGCCACCAGGACATGGACCCGCTGGCAGGACTGGGCAGCTCTCGTGATCGGAGTGCTGACGGCCCTTTCGCCGATCGTCGTGGCGACCAACGCCGCCGCGCTCTGGACACTGATCGTGTTCGGGGTACTCATCGCAGCCTCCGGCCTGTGGTCGCTGGCCGCACCCGGATCCGTCGCGAGTGAGTACGTCCACCTCGCGCTGGGCGTGCTGCTCTTCCTCGCCCCGTGGGTCCTCGGCTTCAGCGCCTTCGGCGGCGCCGCGTGGACGGCATGGGTCGCGGGCGTGCTGACCGTCGTCGTCAGTGGGTTCGCGCTGCCCGAGGCGAACGTGGAGCACCGCGGCGGCGTCGCTGCGCACTGACCACCATCCGCACAGTCCGATACGTCGACCCGAACCCGGACGGCCGTGGCACCAGCCACGGCCGTCCGTCGTCGTGGGTGCGGGAGGAGGTCACCATGACCGACGGGACAGCGGAGGACTCGGCCCGCGACCGCATCCTCGCCGCGGCCGAGGAGCTGTTCGCCGCGCACGGGTTCGAGGCAACGCCGATCTCCCGGATCGCCGACCGGGCCGGGGTGCCCAAGGGCCTCGTGCACTACTACTTCACCCGCAAGCCGGACCTGCTCGAAGCGCTCGTCGACCGGCTGCCGCACGACGGCGTCCCGCTCGAGTCGATCGTCGTCGCCGGCGACGTCGGCGAGAGCCTGCGCAGGCTCGTCGCGGTGCTCGACGCGACCCTCGAGTCGTCGGCCGTGCTGTCGCACCTGCTCTGGCGCGAGGCCGACACGCACCCCGCGGTCCTGGCCGCGCTGCAGACCCGGTTCGAGCGGTTCGTGGCCCTCATCGGCCAGGTGATGGCCGCGGCCCTGCCTGGGTGCCGGGCCGACGTCGACAGCGCGGCGCGGCTGCTCGCGTCCGCGCTGTCCTACCGGCACTCGGTGGCCCGCCACGACGGCGACGATCCGGCGATCGATCGCGAGCTGCGATTTCTCGCCAGAGTGCTCGAACTTTCGTTCGAACAAGACTAGTCTTCCAACGGTGACGATCGATCTCGCCTGGCAGCCGTCGCTGCTCGACGACGTCTCGGCCGGCGCCGTCGGCTTCGATCCGGCATTGCCCCGGCTGCATCGCCGCCACCTCGCCGGTGGCGCGTGGCTCGACGTCGTCCCCGGCTGGTGCACCGGCGCCGACCTGCTGTTCTCCCGTCTGCTGAGCGCCACACCGTGGGCCGGCCCGCGCGAGGTCCGGATGTACGACCGCACGGTCGTCGAGCCGCGGCGCACCCATCGCTGGCTCACCACCGGTGGGCCACCGGCGCCCGATCCGTTGCCGGCGATGGCGGCCGCGCTCAGCGAGCGGTACGGCGTCGCGTTCACCCAGATCGGCGCCAACCTCTACCGCGACGGCGCCGACAGCGTCGCCTGGCACGGCGACCGGGTGGCCCGCGACCTGCCGGAGGCCGTGGTGGCGCTGGTGTCGCTCGGCGCGGTGCGGCCGTTCCGCCTGCGGCCCACCGGGGGCGGCGCGAGCATCGGTCTGCTGCCCGGCCCCGGCGACCTGCTCGTCATGGGTGGCAGCTGCCAGCGCACCTGGCAGCACAGCGTCCCGAAGACCAGGGCGTCCGCGCCGCGGATCAGCGTGCAGTTCCGGCACGTGTACCTGTGAGTGCGCCGTAGCCGCCGCCTACTGTGCGGCACCCGGGCGGCTCGCGCGGATCAGGGCGGCGGCCCCGTTCGTGGCGCGGGTGGCGACGTCGTCATCGGACACGCGAGCGCTGGTGACGAAGCCGTCGGTGTCGAGCGCGGCGTAGCCGTGGGCGATGGCGATGATCTGCTCCAGCAGTCCGAGGGCAGGTTCGGGAGTTGTGTGGCCTGCCTGTCGTGCGAGGTCGAGGAGAAGCGCCATGAGGGCCCGGGCGGCGTGGGCCAGCGCTGTGTCGTGCAGGCGCCTCAGCTCTTCCGCGAAGATCACGTCGAAGCCGGCGCCGCGCGCGGCGACGAAGCGCACGTAGGCGCCTGCGGTGGCCGCGAGCCGGTCGACCGGATCGGACCCCGCCGCGTCGGCTGCAGCGCGCATCGCTTCGGTGAGTTCTGAGGCGGCCCGGGTGGCGACGGCGGCGAGCAACGTCTCGCGGTCCCGGAAATGGCGGTAGGGCGCTGCGGTGCTCACCCCGAGCCTGCGGGCGAGCTCGGCCACGGAGTACCCGGTCAATCCGCGCTCGGACAGCAGTTCGAAGCTCGTCTCGACCAGTGCCGAGCGCAGCTCCCCTCGCACGCGGCGCCGGCGAGCAGGTCCCGGTTCAGCTTCGCCGACGCCCATGCGGTGCTCCCTTGACCGGAAGTTAGACCTCTCTTACTTTAGAAGTGATAGCCCACTTACTTCAACGGAAGAGGTCTCATGTCGGGAGTCGACGGCAAGGTCGTCGCGATCACGGGCGCGAGCAGTG
This sequence comes from uncultured Actinomycetota bacterium, assembly GCA_963727745.1. GTDB lineage: Bacteria > Actinomycetota > Actinomycetes > Mycobacteriales > Pseudonocardiaceae > Pseudonocardia. Next base: position 416,669 of record CAVSHL010000003.1, on the reverse strand, counting down.
GGATCGGCGAGGCGACCGCGCTGCTCCTCGCCGGGGCCGGCGCGAAGGTCGTCCTCGGGGCCCGCCGCTCCGAGCGGCTGGAGGCGCTTGCGGCGCGCATCAGGTCGGCCGACGGCACCGCCACGTGGGCTCGGACGGACGTGCGACGACGCGCGGACCTCGCCGCACTCGTGGACCTCGCCCGCCGGGAACACGGCAGGCTCGACGTCCTGGTGAACAACGCCGGTGTCGGCCCGATCTCCCCGCTCGACGAACTGCGCGTCGACGAGTGGGACGAGATGATCGACATCAACTTCCGGGGCGTGCTGTACGGGATAGCGGCTGCGCTCCCGGTCTTCCGGGAGCAGCGAAGCGGGCACGTGGTCAACGTCGTCTCCACCGCCGGGCTGCGCGTCGTCCCGAACCAGTCGGTCTACGCGGCCACGAAGAACGCCGTCCGCACCCTGTCCGAGGGGCTCCGCCAGGAGGCCGGGCCCGACCTGCGCGTGACGGTGGTGTCGCCCGGATACGTGGCGACGGCGTTCGCGGACTCGATCACCAGTCCCGCCGTGAGAGCGCAGGTCACCTCGACCGGTGCCGAACTCGCAATCCCACCGGAGGCGATCGCCCGTGCCATCGCGTTCGCCATCGAGCAGCCGGCGAGCGTCGACGTGGGCGACATCGTGGTGCGGCCGACCGCACAGGCGTAGATGCAGGCCCGGTTACGCTGCTGCGATGCAGCGTGAGAGCGCGGTAGGGCGACGCAAGGTCGGCGTGATGGGCGGGACGTTCGATCCCATCCACCACGGCCACCTCGTCGCGGCCAGCGAGGTCGCCGACCACTTCGGGCTCGAGGAAGTGATCTTCGTGCCCACCGGGCGGCCGTGGCAGAAGATCGACCACGAGGTCACCCCCGCCGAGGACCGCTACCTCATGACGGTGGTCGCCACGGCGTCCAACCCCCGCTTCTCCGTCAGCCGGGTCGACATCGACCGCGACGGGCCCACCTACACCGCCGACACCCTCACCGACCTGCACGCCCAGCTGCCCGACACCGAGCTCTACTTCATCACCGGCGCCGATGCACTCGCCCAGATCCTGTCGTGGCACAAGGTCGAGGAGCTGTTCGAGATGGCGCACTTCGTCGGTGTCACCCGCCCCGGCTACGACCTCGGCGACGCGCACCTGCCCGCCGGCTCGGTCACCCGCATCGAGGTTCCGGCCATGGCCATCTCGTCCACCGACTGCCGTGAGCGCGTCGCCCAGGGGCGGCCCGTCTGGTACCTCGTGCCCGACGGGGTCGTCCAGTACATCTCGAAGCGGAGACTGTACGAGAAGCCGGAGGGCTGACCTGGCTGTCCGCCGGTTGTGAACACGGGGCCGTCCGGTCGCCCGCAGCATTACCGTCCGGCCCATGGCGACGATCACTACGCGCACGGTCGAGTACCCCGCCGATGACCTGACGATGATCGGGCACCTCGCGCTGCCCGCCGGCGACGGCCGCCGGCCCGCGGTCCTGCTCGGGCCCGAGGGCGCCGGGCTCGACGACGTGCAGCGGCGACGGGCCGACGACCTCGCCGAGCTGGGTTACGTGGCGCTGGCGTTCGACATCCACGGCGGGCGCTGGTTCACCGACCCCGAGGAGATGCTGGCCCGCTGCATGCCGCTGCTCGCCGACCCCGAGCGGATGCGGGACATCGGTGGTGCGGCGCTCGACGTGCTGCTCGCCGAACCGCGGACCGACCCCGATCGCATCGCCGCCATCGGTTACGGCACCGGCGGCGCCATCGCGCTCGAACTCGGGCGCGCCGGTGTCGATCTCCGCGCGATCGGCACGGTCAACGGGCTGATCACGGGTCGACCGGGCGAGGCGGCGCGCATCCGCTGCCCCGTCTGGGCCGCGGTCGGGTCGGAGGATCCCATCCAGCCGCCCGCGCAGCGGGAGGCGTTCGCCGCCGAGATGCAGGCAGGGGGCGTCGACTGGCGCCTCACGGTCTACGGCGGCGCCCTGCACGCCTTCCACCACCCGATCAAGCGGACCGACCAGACGCTGCTGCCCGGCGTCGGCCACCACCCGCGCCACGCGGAACGTGCCTGGCGCGACGTCCTCGCCCTGCTCGCCGAATGCCTGAACGGGAGTGAAGGGCCTTCACAGCCTGATCAGTGCGGCGATCTCCTCGGGCAGGCCGGGTGAGGTCATGACGTGGCCCATCCCGGGCACGACGTGCAGCACCGCACCCGGAATGGCGGCAGCCAGCGCCTCGCCGTGGGCGAGCGGATAGACCGGATCCTGGTCGCCGTGCACGATCGAGGTCGGTGCGCCGATCGACGACAGCGGGGCGAGCAGTTCGGGGTCGGGCAGCCAGACGGCCCGGTGGTGGTTGGCCGCGGCCGACGGGTCGGTGGCCCGTGTCAGCGCCAGCTCGAGCATCGCCCGGGCGGCCGGCTCGTCGAACGGCCGTACGGGCCCGTTGAAGACCCGGAACAAGGCCACGTCGGACTCGACACCCGGCGGCAGCGCGGCGGCCTGGTGCGCGAGGAACGCCGGCGACGGTGGCGGCAGATCATCCGGGTCGGCCGGCTCCCCGGCCAGCGCCCGTGCCCACAGCGGCCGTGGATCGTGGTTCATCGGCGAGCTGGACATCACCGTCAGGGACCGGACCCGTTCCGGCGCGTGCACACCCAGCCACTGCGCGATCATGCCGCCCAGGGAACAGCCGGCGACGTGCGCGGAACCCAGCCCGTGACCGTCCAGCACCGCCAGGCAGTCACGGGCCATGTCACTGATCGTGTACGGGTGGGCGTCGAAGTCGACGGCACTGGACCGACCGGTGTCCCGATGATCGAACCGGATCACCTGGACCCCGCGTTCGACGAGCCGATCCACCAGCGCATCAGGGCAACTGACCCCTTGAGCAGCCGAGCCCATGACCATCAGGACGGCCGGTAGCCCGGGATCCCCGATCCGCTCCGTCCAGATCCGCAGCGGTCCGGAGTCCACGAATCGCTCGTGCGCATCCGGCATGGCGGCACGGTAGCGGCCACGTGCCGCCGGACGCCGGCATTTACCGGAGGCCGGCCCGCCGGAGCAGTTCGAGCGTGTGCCCCACATTCCACCGGACGATGTCCAGCATCCCGTCCCGATGCGGGAAGTCGCCGTCGAGCAGCCGCAGCGGCCCGGCGACCAGCGAGACGTGCATGGCGAGCTCGTAGAACGCCATGCGTGCGGCGTCGAGATCGTCGCGGACCAGCCACCGGTAGGCGTCGCCGAAGCGGAGCCGCAGGAACACGTGCTCCAGTTCGAGGTCGAAGAACATCGCTCCCTCGATGTCGACGAGCACGGGCGCGCCGTCGTCGGCGATGAAGACGTGGTCCGGCCCGAGCTCGGCATGGATGAGCCGATGGTCGCTGCGCGGTTGTACGGCCGCCGCGCGCTCCTGCGCCAGCGCGACCAGCTCGTCGTGCACGGGGGCCAGCTCGGCGCGCCGCCGGCACGCCTCGTCGATGTCGCGCAGGGCCCGTGCGAGCACGATCTCGTGGCCGGATGCGGCGGTGCTCGGCTCGTCGATCCGCCCCAGCCGCTCCCGCTGCACGGCGTGCAGGGCGGCGAGTTCGCCGGCGAGCGCGCGCGTGGTCCGCGCACCTGCCTCCGGGTCCTTCTCCAGCAACGTCTCGAGCGAACCGCGCCGCAGGTCCTCGACGACCACGAACGGTACGTCGGCCGTGGCATCGGCGTGGTGCAACCGCGGTACCCGCACCCCGGCCGAGTGCAGGGCCGCGTGGGCGGACATGAACGCCGCCTAGCTCGTCGTGGCCGCGAAGAGGTCCTGGTCGTCCGGCACGCCGGGCCAGTGGTTCTCCTCCGCGGCCCAGCTGTAGACCACCGCGGACGTGTCGTCGTCGAGGACGATCCGGTAGACGCCCTTCTTGGTCCCGCCGCGCAGCTGCTCCCAGCCGCTCGGCGTGCGGCCGAAGGCGGCGCGGGCGGCCACGCGGAGGCGGTCCTCGATCTGTGCCATGTCTCTCCGGTTCGTCAGGCGAACAGCGCCCGCACGGGAGCGCGGTTCACCAGCAGCACGACCCCGGCCAGCAGGAGCCCGCACGCAGCCTGTTCGACGCGCAGCCACACGGGGAACGCGCCGGGGATCGCGACGATCACGATGATCGCCACCAGCATGATCGCGGTGACGAGCCGCAGCCGCAGGTACCCCCTGGGCGATCCGCCCGCGGCCTGCGCGGCGAACAGCAACGTCAGGAGCGAGCTGACCAGGACGATCGATGCGCGCACCCACGCGGCATCGGTGGCGACGGTGGCGTCGTCGCGCAGCACGACGAGCACGCCCACGGCCAGCACGGACAGTGCGGTGTAGCCGGCGAGCAGCCACCGCGCGCCGCGCAGGGCGGCGCGCCGGTCGGACTCGGTTCGGACGGTCATGGTGGTCCCCCTCGGGCTCGGACATTCGACCCGTCGATCATCGGCGCGGGGCGCGTCGCGCACATCGGAGCAGCGACGGAACCTGCGGCCTCCGACCCTGGTCGGAGATTCTCCGACCAGGGTCGGAGCCGGAGCTTCAGACCTCGGGGCGATGCCGTGGCCCGCGCCGCCGCCGTATCGTCGCTGCATGGGGGCCGACCGGGGTACCGCGGCGGCGCTGGCCGGGCTGCGCCGCACCCGTGCGCACTGGCACACGGTCGACCGGTGGCTGCGCCTGCTCGCCCCGCTGCTGCTGCTCCCGTTCGTCGGCACCGCGGTGGTCGTGGACCCGCGGCCGGGCACGTCGGGGATCGGACTCGTCGTGACGGTCGCGGTGGCTGCGTTCGTGCTCGGCGTCCTCGGCGCCGAGGTCTCGACCGCGCACCTGGGCGCGGCGTACGGTGCCGCCGTCGTCGCGCAGCTCGCGGCGGCCGTCGTCCTCACCTGGTTGCAGCCCGGCGGCCCAGGCGTCGCCGGGCTGGTCGTGGCCGTGGTCTACCTGGCCCGGCTGGTGCCGAGCCGGCTGGCCATCCCGCTGGTCGTGACGGGTTTCGTGGCCGTCGTCGTGCTGGCGTGGGTCACGGGCCGCGGCGATCTCAGCGCCGTCGCCGTCCTGGCGGCCGGGTTCGGGCTCCTGATCCTCGCGTTCCGGCTGAACGTCGCCAACCAGCGTGCCGAGCAGCTGCTCGCCGAGCTCGCCGCCTCCCAGGAGGAACGGGAACGGGCCGCTGGCCTGGCCGAGCGGCAGCGGCTCGCCCGCGAGATGCACGACGTGCTGGCCCACTCGCTGTCCGGGCTGATGCTGCAGCTGGAGGGCGCCCGCATGCTCGCCGAGCGGGACCCCACCGATCCGCGCCTGCCCGCCGCGCTCGACCGGGCCCACCACCTGGGCCGATCCGGCCTCGTGGAGGCGCGGAGGGCCATCGGCATGCTCCGCGACGACGAGCTGCCCGGGCCCGATCGGATCGCCGCACTGGCCGCGCAGTTCGAGCACGACCGTGCCGTCCCGTGCCGGTTCACGACCAGCGGTGCCGAGCATCCGCTCGCCTCCGAGGTGCGCCTCGCCCTGTACCGGGTCGCGCAGGAGGCGCTCACGAACATCGGCAAGCACGCCCACCCCGAGCGCGTCGAGCTGCACCTGGACTACGGGCCCGCGGAGGTCCGCCTGACCGTCACCGACGTCGGTGCGCTCGGCACCGCCGGCACCGACCCCGGCTACGGGCTGACGGGCATGCGGGAGCGGGCCGAGCTGCTCGGCGGCAGCCTCAGCGCCGGTGCCACAGCCGACGGCTTCCGCGTCGACCTGGTGGTGCCGGCGTGACGATCCGCGTGCTCGTGGCCGACGACCAGCGGGTCGTCCGGGAAGGGCTGTCGATGGTGCTCGGCCTCCTGCCTGACGTCGAGGTGGTCGGCGCGGCGTCCGACGGCGCGGAAGCGGTCACGCTGGCTGCCGCGCTCGCGCCCGACGTCGTGCTGATGGACCTGCGCATGCCCCGCTGCGACGGCGTCGAGGCCACGCGTCGGCTGCGCGCCGAGCAGCCGGAAGTGCGGGTCGTCGTCCTCACGACGTACTCCGACGACCGCTCCGTGCTCGACGCCCTGCGCGCCGGGGCCCGCGGCTACCTCACCAAGGACGCCGGCGGCGCCGAGATCCACCAGGCGCTGCGCCAGGTGCTCGACGACCGGGCGGCCATCGATCCCGCGGTCGCCCACCACCTCGTCGCTGCCGTGGCCGAGACGCCGCGCCGGGCCCCGCAGGCGGGTCCCGACGGTTTGACCCCGCGGGAGGTCGAAGTGCTCGGCCTGGTGGCGAAGGGCCTGAGCAACGCCGAGATCGCGGGGCAGCTCGTGATCGGCGAGGCCACGGTGAAGAGCCACATGACCCACCTGCTCGCCAAGATCGACGCGCGGGACCGCGCCCAGGCCGTCGCCTACGCCTACCGCCAGGGCCTCGTGTGATTACAGGTCGTAGGCCACCGGATGGCGCGGCTCGTAGAGCCCCAGCCGGCCCCCACCGGGGATCAGCAGGTGGGTCAGCCGGCCGAACCCGGCATCCACGATTCCGCCGGTGAACTCCACTCCCTTCGCGGTCAGCTCGGCCACCGTGGCCTCCACGTCGTCGCACATCAGGTAGAGCTCGTGCGCGCCGGCCGCATCGGCCGCCGCGGGATGGACGGCCAGCTCTGCCGGTGGGGCGCGGAAGATCAGCCAGCCGTCGCCGGCATCGACGTGCGGCAGTCCCAGCACGTCGGCGAAGAACGCCCGCGCCCGGGGCGCGTCGGAAGCGAACACCACGGCATGCGCACCGATGATCATCGTGACCTCCTGGACACCGGGACCCGACCTGCGGGTCTCCTCCGCCGGGCTGGGAGGATAGCGGTCGAGCAGCAGGAGGATCACCGATGGCGGTAGCAGCGTGACGGCGAGCGAAGAGGCTCTGCAGATGGCGCGGGTGGCGGTGGCAGCGGCCGCCGACAAGCTCGCGCAGGACATCGTCGCGCTCGACGTGTCCGAACAACTCGTGATCACCGATTGCTTCGTGATCGCATCGGCGCCCAACGAGCGCCAGGTGCAGGCGATCGTCGACGAGGTCGAGGAGAAGCTGCGGCTGTACGGCGCCAAGCCGACCCGCCGCGAGGGCGCCCGCGAAGGCCGCTGGGTACTGCTCGACTTCGTCGACGTCGTCGTGCACGTCCAGCACACCGAGGAACGCGGCTTCTACGGGCTCGACCGGCTGTGGAAGGACTGCCCGCGGATCGACTTCCCCGAGGCCCGCACCTCCGTGGCCGCGGAGGAGCAATCGTGACCATGCGGCGGCTCGTCCTGCTGCGCCACGGTCAGACCGACCACAACGTCGCCGGCCGCATGCAGGGCCACATCGACTCGGTGCTCACCGAGCTGGGCCGCGAGCAGGCGGCCTCGGTCGCGCCGATCGTCGCCGGGCTGCGCCCCGATCGGCTGATCAGCTCGGACCTCTCCCGCGCCGCCGACACCGCCGAGCTGATCTCCGGTGCCACCGGGCTGCCCCTCAAGCTGGACACGCGGCTGCGCGAGACCCACCTCGGCGAATGGCAGGGGCTCACCGTCGCCGAGGTCGAGGAGGCCTGGCCCGGAGCGATCGCGCACTGGCGGGCCGACCCCGAGTGGGCGCCCCCGGGCGGGGAGTCGCGGCTCGAGGTGGTGCGCCGCTCCCGTCCTGTCGTCGAGGAGCTGGACGAGGAGCTGGCCGGCGGTCCCGACAGCACCGTCGTGCTCGTGGCGCACGGCGGGCTCATCGCCGGCCTCGTCTGCGGCCTGCTGGCACTGCCCACCACGTCGTGGCCGACCATCGGCGGGATCGGCAACTGCAAGTGGGCGGCCCTCGCCCGGCGCGCCGACCACCCGCGCTGGCGGCTCGCCGGCTACAACGTCGGAGTGTGACGGTGCGCAGCACTCCGGTGCTGCTCGTGCTCGCCGACTCGCTGGCCTTCCACGGGCCCGAGCGCGGCGAGCCGGCCGACCACCCGCAGATCTGGCCGAACGTGGCCGCCGCGGCACTGGGCGGCCGCGCAGAGCTCGTCGCCGGCATCGGCTGGACGGCGCGACACGCCTGGCACGCCGTCACGCAGGATCCACGGATCTGGGCCGCCGTGCCGCACGTCGACGCGCTCGTCCTCGCGGTCGGGGGCATGGACACCCTTCCGTCGCCGCTGCCGACGGCAGTGCGCGAGCTCATCCCGGCGCTGCGCCCCGAACGGGTGCGCCGCGCCGTGCGCACCGGCTACCTGGCGGCCCAGCCGTGGCTGGCCAGGGGATTGGCCCACCTGCCGGGCGGCGGACCGGTCGCGTTGCCGCCCCGGCTCACCGTCGCGTACCTGGAACGGTGCCGCCAGGCCGTGCTGGCGCTGCGCCCGCACATCCCCGTGGTCGCGCTGACGCCGTCGGTGCACCGGGCCGCCGCCTACGGCGGGGTGCACGCGGGCCGCGCAGCAGCGGAGGCGGCCACCCGCAGGTGGGCGGCAGCGCACGACGTCGAGCTGCTCGACCTTCCCGAGGTGGTCGGCGAGCACGTGCGCAGCGGCGCGGGCAACCCCGACGGCATGCATTGGGGCTGGGCCGGGCATGCCGCCGTGGGCAACGCCATGGCCGAGCTGTTGCGTCCCTCATTGGAGGTCCGCACGACGCCCACCTAGTGTCGCTCCCGTGCCTGTTGCAGTGGTGACCGACTCGACCGCCTACCTTCCCCCCGGCATCGCCGACTCGCGGGGCATCCGCACCGTCGCGCTGGAGGTGCGACTCGGCGAGCGCACCGGCCGCGAAGGCCTCGAGATCGGCACCGCCGAGCTCATCGCGGCGCTCGCGGACCGCAAGCTCGACGCGCAGACGTCCCGCCCGGCACCGGCCGTTTTCGCCGCCTGCTACGAACAGGCCCTGCGCGCAGGCGCCGACTCGATCGTCTCCGTGCACCTGTCGTCGGAGCTGTCCGGCACGTGGGAGGCGGCCAGGATCGCCGCCGACCAGGTCGATCCGCGACGGATCCGGGTCGTCGACTCGCGCGCCGCCGCGATGGGCCTCGGGTTCGCCGTCCTCGCGGCCGCCGACGCCGCCGCTGCCGGGCAGACCGGCCGCGCCGTCGAGTACGCCGCGACCGCCGTCGCGCAGCGTTGCCGGGTGTTCTTCAGCGTCGACTCGCTCGACCGGCTGCGACGCGGCGGCCGGATCGGTGCGGCCGCCGCGTTCCTCGGCACCGCGCTGGCGGTCAAGCCGATCCTGCACGTCCAGGACGGGAAGATCGCGCCCCTGGAGAAGGTGCGCACCACCGCGCGGGCGACGCAGCGGATGGTCGACCTCGCTGTGGCGGCCGCCGGGGACGGACCGGCCGACGTCGCCGTGCACCACCTCGCCGCGCCCGAGCGGGCCGACCAGGTCGCGCGGGCGATCAGCGAGCGGATGACCACCTCCCGCCTCGTGGTGTCCGAGATCGGCGCGGTGATCGGCGCGCACGTCGGGCTGGGCGCGCTCGGCGTCGTGGTGGTGCCGAAGAACGGATAGCCGACCTCCCGGGTGGCCATACACGAACCACCGACAGTTCCGGCGCGGAGCAGCCGAGTTGTCCCCAACTCGGCGGTACATCCACATGTCGATCACGGTGACTCCCGGCGGCCGGTCCCCGGCCCTACCGTCGAAGCGTGGCAACAGAAACACGCGAGGCGCCGACCCGTGATCCCCGGGAGCGGCTGACGTCGGTACTCGGCTCGTCGCCGGCCGAGCCGTTCGTCGACCGGCACCGAAGTCCGCTCGACGAACCCTCCGGTCGTCCGCCACCGAGTCCCGACGATCCGGGCTCGGCGTGGACTGCGTGGATCGAGGAGTCCGTCGCTGCGCGTCCCGACGCAGCGCCGCCGCAGTCTCCGGCCGGCGCGAGCGGCCCCCGCGCCTGGCTGCCTGCGGTGGTGCGGGGCGCGCGGCTCGAGCCCGGCCGCCGCGGTGCTGCCGTCCTCGCGGTCGTCGCGATCGCGGCCGCGCTCGTCGCGGGCCTGTTCGTCTGGGGCGCCCGGCCGCGCGCCGAACCCGTCTCGGCGCTGCCGGTCGTGTCGGTCAGCGAGGCGCAGAGTGCCCGTCCGATCCCGCCGTCTGGTGCCGTCGCGCCGACCACCGCGGCGACACCGGCCGTGGTCGTCGTCAGCGTGGTGGGCCGGGTTGCGCGGCCCGGTCTCGTCTCGCTGGCCGAGGGCGCCCGGGTCGCCGATGTCCTCGCTGCCGCAGGCGGGCCCCAACCCGGCATCGACGTCAGCCAGCTCAACCTCGCACGCCGGGTGGGCGACGGCGAGCAGATCGCCGTCGGCATCCCGGCCGCGCCCGACGCGCTCCCGGCCGCCGCTGCCGCCCCGGCCGGCGGCGGCAGCGCGGGCGGCGCGGCGCCCACCGGCCCGCTCGACCTCAACCGCGCCGGCATCGACCAGCTCGACACCCTCCCCGGCGTCGGACCGGTCACCGCCCAACGCATCGTCGAATGGCGCACCCGCAACGGCCGGTTCGCCCGCGTCGAGCAGCTGCGCGAGATCGACGGGATCGGCGAGCGCCGGTTCGAGCAGCTCCGCACGTTGGTGCGGGTGTGAGGGGCGTCGGCAGCCTGCTGCCGCGGTGCCGTGCGGGTCGCGCAGCGTTGACGGCAGTGGGCGGCTCTCCACTGCGCCCGGCCTCTCCACCGCGGACTCGCGCCACCGAGGCGCGCCTGCAGAAGGTCGACTTTCAAGCGGCTTTGGAGTGGGTGGGGGGCTGGATCGGGCGCATCGGCGCCGCCTTCATGATCGACACGGGCGAGATGGACCTAGTGGGGATTCTGCGGCTCGAAAACCCCCGCCATGTCCATGTCACGCGTGTTGATCATGGAAGCGCAGCCGGCGGGGCGGCCTCGTGGCGCTGATCAAGGCCCACCTCTTCGATCGCACCGCGCGCGTGCGGCGGTATCAGGTGGGCTGAGGGTTCGAGTGGTGGGGCTGGGCGTCGGTTACGCAGTCGGTCCTTTGGCCCGTGCGGTCTCACGCGGCGACGGTCAAGACGCGCTGTGAGCAGCGTGTCGCGGATCGTCGGTTCGAGCGCAGTCGGGGAGCACGCCGATGTGCAGCAACGGTCGGGCTAGGTATGAGCGGGCTGCGTAGATCGCGTGCGGAGGAGGGGCGGGGTTGTCGCGGTCTGCCGGTTCGGCGTGGTGGCGGATGGGTGCGGGGAGTGCCGGCGGCGAGGTCGTCCTGCGCGGCACTGGTCGAGGCCGAGGAGTGGGCATCGCGATGCAGATCGCGAGCAGTGCGGCCTGTTGTCGGGATTGCGCGAGCGCAGAGAGGAGCGGTGTGCGGTGAGCGGTGTTCCGGTGGATGCGCCCAGTCCTCGGAGGTGCGAGGAGAGGAGGCCCGGCGATCTCGGTTCGAGGTCGATCGCGACCGCGTGCTCGGGTTGGTCGGTGCGGGCGCGGGTCGATCGCGTCCGGGCTGAGCCGCGGCCTCGCGCGGCGCCGGTGTGCGGAGCGCCGCCGTGACCAGCGCGACGGCGCTCGCCAGGGCCGAGGGGCGCCGGCCCGCGGACCTGCGGTTGGTGCCGGCCGCCGTGGCGGCGTGGCTGGTCGTCGTCGCGGCTGTGGCGCCGGGGCCGGCGGTCGGCTCGGCCGTCGGGGTCGGGACCGCGGTGCTGGCGGTCCTCGTGATGGTCGGCGGCTGGTGGTTCCGCCGGCCGCTCGTGCTCGCCGTCGCAGGGTGCGCGGCGGCGGCAGCGGTGGTGGCCACGGCACACGTCTGGTCGGTCGACAGGCATCCGTTGCGGGAGCCCGCCGAGCGGGCGGCGGCAGCGGAGGTGCGGGTCGTGCTCCGCGACGACCCGCGCACGATCCGCGGCGGGTTCCCGGGTGCGCCGCAGGTCGCGGTGCCCGCCGAGCTCGTGGCCGCCGCGGTCGACGGGCAGCGGTGGACGCTCGGTGGCCGCGTGCTGCTGCTCGCCCCCGCCGACGAATGGGAGGCGCTGCTGCCCGGCCAGGAGGTCGGTGCGGTCGGCCTCTTGGCGCCGCCCTCCCGCTCCGACCTGACCGTCGCCGTGCTGCGCGTGCGGGGTCCGCCGCACGCCGTGGCTGCACCGCCGTGGTGGCAGTCCGCCGCCGGCGACCTCCGTACGGGCCTGCGCGACGCGGCCGCGGCGGCCCTCTCCCCGGAGGCTGCCGGGCTGCTGCCCGGCCTCACGGTCGGCGACCGCAGCCGGCTCTCCGCCGAGATCGACGCCGACTTCCGGGCCGCCGGGTTGACGCACCTGCTCGCCGTCTCGGGCGCGAACCTGGCGATCATCACTGGTGCACTGCTGTGGCTGCTCCGCAGGATGCGTGCCGATCCGCGGCTGATCGCAGCGGTGGCCGCGATCGCAGTGCTCGGGTTCGTGGTACTGGCCAGACCGTCGCCGAGCGTCTTGCGCGCTGCGGTCATGGCCGGTGTGGTGCTGCTGGCGCTCGGCCTCGGGCGGGCCCGCTCGGCGATGCCGTCGTTGGCCGTGGCGGTGCTCGTGCTGGTGCTGGTGGATCCGGCGCTCGCCGTCGATGCCGGGTTCGCGCTGTCCGTCACGGCGACCGCCGCGCTCGTGCTCGTCGCGCCCGGCTGGGCGGAGGCGCTGCGCCGCCGGCGGGTGCCTGCGCCGCTCGCCGAGGCGATCGCGGTGGCTGCGGCCGCGTGCGTCGCCACCGCACCGCTGGTGGCCGGGCTGAGCGGCACGGTGAACCCGGCGTCCGTCGTGGCGAACCTGCTGGTCGCGCCGGCGGTGCCGATCGCGACCGTGCTGGGTGTGGTGGCCGCGCTGGTCTCACCGGTCCTGCCGGGGGCGGCGCAGGTGTGCGCGTGGCTGGCGGGTCCGCCGATCGAGTGGATGATCGCGGTCGCCGACCGCACGGCGGCTCTCGACGGCTTCGGCATCGGCTGGCCCGGCGGCACCGGCGGCGCGTTGCTGCTCGCCGCGGTGCTGCTCGTGGTCGTGCTGCTGGCACGGTTGCAGCGGGTCCGGGTCCTGCTGGTCGCGGTGGTGCTCGGGGCGGCGTTGGTGCTGGTGCCGACGCGGTTCGTGCCGGTCGGGTGGCCACCGTCCGGCTGGACGATGGTGGCGTGCGACGTGGGCCAGGGCGACGCGCTGGTCCTCGCGACGGGCGAACCCGGCTGGGCGGTGCTCATCGACGCCGGCCCGGATGCGGGCCTCGTCGACGCCTGCCTGTCGCGGCTGGGCGTGCAGGCGCTGGCGCTCGTGGTGCTCACCCACCTGCACGCCGATCACGTCGGCGGTCTGGCGGGGGCTTTGCGCGACCGCCCGGTCGGTGCCGTGGCGGTCGGGCCGGGTCGCGAACCGGCATGGACCCTGCGGGCGGCCGCACGGTCCGCGGCCGCGGCGGAGGCCCCCTTCGCCGAGCTCCGGCCGGGCCAACGGCTGGCCTGGCCCGCGCTGGTGCTCGACGTGCTCGGCCCGCTCCATCCCGCCGCGGTCGTCGACCCCGACGACGGCAGCGCCGTCAACGACACGTCCGTCGTGCTCCGGGCGAGCACCCCCGCCGGCACCGTGCTCCTCACCGGCGATGTGGAGCTGTCCGGGCAGGCCGACCTGCTCACGTCCGGCGTCGACCTCCACGCCGACGTGCTCAAGCTCCCGCACCACGGATCGCGGAGCACGGGCCCGGCGTTCCTGCAGGCGGTGCGCCCGCGGGCCGTGCTGGTCAGCGTGGGCGCCGGCAACAGCTACGGCCACCCGAACCGGGCGCTGCTGGCGGGGCTCGAGCAGGCCGGGGCCACCGTGCGGCGCACCGATGTCTCCGGCGACACCGCAGTGGTCGCCGGAGACCCGGACAGCGACGGGGCCAGGCTCGGGATCGTCAGCCGCGGATCACCGCTGCCGGCGAAGCGATGATCAGCCGCGGTCGCGACCCTCCAGCGCAGCCCGCACGGCCGCGCTGGTGGCCGGCACGGTCGCGGTGGGGCCGACCTCACCGGCGACCGCGTCGAGCGTCTTCAGCCCGTCGCCGGTGATCAGCAGCACGGTCTCGGCCTCGGGATCGAGCTGTCCCGATTCCACCAGCTTCTTCGCGGTGGCCACGGTCACGCCGCCGGCGGTCTCGGCGAACACGCCCTCGGTGCGGGCGAGCAGGCGGATGCCGGCCACCACCTCTTCGTCGCTGACGTGCCCGACAGCACCGCCGGTGCGGCGCACGGCGTCGAGGACGTAGGGGCCGTCGGCCGGGTTGCCGATCGCTAGTGAGCGGGCGATGGTGTCGGGCCGGACGGGGGTGATCACGTCGTGGCCCTCGGCGAACGCCTTCGCGACGGGTGAGCAGCCGGTGGCCTGGGCGCCGAAGATCTTGTACTGGGTCGGCTCGACGAGGCCGAGCTTGCCGAACTCGGTGAAGCCCTTGTCGACCTTCGTGAGCTGCGAACCGGACGCGACCGGGATCACGATCTGCTCGGGCAGCCGCCAGCCGAGCTGCTCGGCCACCTCGTAGCCGAGCGTCTTGGAGCCCTCGGCGTAGTAGGGCCGCACGTTGACGTTCACGAACGCCCAGTCCTCGTGCTCGGCGGCGAGCTCGGTGGCGAGCCGGTTGACGTCGTCGTAGTTGCCGTCGACGGCAAGGAGGGTGCCGCCGTACACGGCGGTCATCTGCACCTTGGCCTGCTCGAGGGAGGAGGGCACGAGCACGACGGAGTCCCAGCCGGCGCGGGCCGCGGCGGCGGCCACCGCGTTGGCGAGGTTGCCGGTCGAGGGGCAGCACAGCACGGTGAACCCCAGCTCGCGGGCGGCGGCGAGGGCGACGGCGACGACGCGGTCCTTGAACGAGTGGGTCGGGTTGCCGGTGTCGTCCTTGATCCACAAGTTGCGGATGCCGAGCTCGGCGCCGAGCTTGTCGGCCTTGATCAGCCGGGTGAGGCCGGGCTCGGTGTTGGGGTGGTCCTGCACGGTGGTGGGCACGGGCAGCAGCTGGCGGTAGCGCCAGATCGACTTGGGGCCGGCCTCGATGGACTCCCGGGTCACGTCGCCGAAGTCGTAGGCGATCTCGAGCGGGCCGAAGCACTGGGTGCAGGCGAACTCGGCGGCGAGCGGGGTCTGGTGGCCGCACTCGCGACAGGAGAGGGCCCGCGCAGGGCCGAGATCGAAGGTGGTGGACGTGCTGATGTCAGCAGTCAGCGACATGAGAAGGACTCCTCATCTTCCCCGCCGAAGCGGGACGGAATTGGCACCGTGCTCGCTGCGACTACGCGCGCGACACCGGTTGCCGGGGTTTCAACGGGCCGTTCCCTCTACCCCTCTGGATGAGCCATATGCAGTTATCCTCACCACCGTACGACACACCGCAACCCGATCCCAAGCCGTGTTCACGATCTGGGAGCCGCGTCACGGGTGTCGAGGCGCATGCGCGAGCATGGGCACATGCCCGTCGCACCCTTGCAGCTCGTCCTCGGCGAGGAGGAGCTGCTGGTCGAGCGCGCTGTCGAGGAGATCGTCGAGCAGGCCCGCGCGGAGGACCCGGCGGCGGAGCTGCGCCGCTACCGCACCACCGAGCTGACGCCGGGGGAGCTGGCGGAGAGCCTCTCCCCGTCGCTGTTCGCCGAAGCCAGGGTCATCGTGCTGATGGCGGCGCACGAGGCCGGCAAGGATCTGGCCGCGGCGATCCTGCTGCAGGCCGGTGATCCGGCCGAGGGTGTGGTGCTGGTCGTGCAGCACGCGGGCGGGGCCCGCAACAAGGCGTTGGCGGACGCGTTGCGCAAGGGCGGCGCCGCGGTCACGACCTGCGACAAGGTGACCCGCTACGAGGAACGGGCCGAGTTCGTGCGCGGTGAGGTGCGCCGGGCCGGCGGCCGGATCGCGCCCGCGGCGGTGGGGGCGCTGATCGAGGCGGTCGGCAACGACCTGCGCGAGCTCGCGGCCGCGGCGGGGCAGCTGGTGGCCGACACCGGCGGCACGGTGGACGAGAAGGCGGTGCGGCGCTACCACCGCGGCCGCGCGGAGGCGTCCGGGTTCGCGGTGGCCGACAAGGTCGTCGCGGGCGATCGCGCGGGCGCGTTGGAGGCGCTGCGCTGGGCGCAGGTGCTGGGGGTGCCGTCGGTGCTGGTCGCCGACGCGCTGGCCGACGCGATGCGCACGCTGGCGAAGGTGGGCTCGGCCGGCCGCGGCGATCCCAACCGGCTCGCCGGCTCGCTGGGCATGCCGCCGTGGAAGATCCGCAAGGCGCAGCAGCAGGTGCGCAACTGGCGGCCGGAGGCGCTGGCGGAGGCGTTCGCCGCTGCGGCGCAGGTCAACGCCGACGTGAAGGGCGTGGCCGCCGACGCCGACTACGCGCTGGAGCGTGCGGTGCTGCGCATGTGCGCGGCCCGCGAGCGCCGCGCCTGAGCTGGCCCCGGACACGACAACGGCGCCGCCCTACCAGTAGGGCGGCGCCGTCGCGGTGTGTCAGGAGCTGGCCGTGGCCTGCTTGGCCATCGCCGACTTGCGGTTGGCCGCCTGGTTCTTGTGGATGACGCCCTTGCTGGCGGCCTTGTCGAGCGCGCGGGCCGCAGCGCGCTGCAGCTCGGTGGCCTTCTCGGTGTCGCCTGCGGTGACCGCCTCACGGAAGCGGCGCACTGCGGTGCGGACGGCGGAGCGAACCGACTTGTTGCGCTGACGGCGCTTCTCGTTGGTCTTGACCCGCTTGATCTGGGACTTGATGTTGGCCACGCGTTTGCCTCGAGTCTCTTCCTGCCGCTGGTTCATCGCTGGCACCGGCGGCGGGGATGGTTCGTGCGAGCACGCCGGGCGCTCGGTCGTCAATGTTAACAGCGGGCTGCGGAGGGCTCGAAATCAGCCCGTCGTCTGGCCCTTGCGCGATCTGCTGGGTGAAGATGACCACCCGGTTCTTCCGGGCTTCACGACGAGGAGGGCCTGTGCCGCGAGCGAGCCAGAAGTCGGCCGAGAAGCAGCCTCCTACCCGCACCACCGCGCAGAAGGGTAGCCCGCGGCCGAAGGCGGCCAAGAAGAGCAGGACGGCCGACTCCGCGCTGTTCGAGGGCTACCTGAAGCCCGACCGTCCGCACGCGGCCGCCTACGACGAGATGTTCTCCGCCGACGGTGAGATCCGCTCGCCGTACCGGGCCCTGCACGACGCGATCGCGCCGACGGCCGCCGCCGACCTCGCGGCGCGCTCGGAGGCGCTGGACCGGGCCTACGTCGACCAGGGCATCACGTTCTCGCTCTCCGGCCAGGAGCGCCCGTTCCCGCTGGACATCGTGCCGCGGGTGATCTCGGCGAGCGAGTGGACGAAGCTGTCGAAGGGGATCGTGCAGCGGGTGCGGGCGCTGGAGGCGTTCCTCGCCGACATCTACGGTGACGGCGAGATCGTGCGCGACGGCATCGTCCCGCGCCGGCTGATCACCACGTGCGAGCACTTCCAGCGGTCGGCGGCGGGGTTGACCCCGCCCAACGGGGTGCGCATCCACGTCGCCGGCATCGATCTGGTGCGCGACGAGGAGGGCGTCTTCCGGGTGCTGGAGGACAACCTCCGCAACCCGTCCGGGGTGTCGTACGTGATGGAGAACCGCCGCACGATGGCGCGGGTCTTCCCGGACCTGTTCAACAAGCAGCGGGTCCGCGCAGTCGCGGACTACTCGACGCACCTGTTGCGGGCGCTGCGCTGCGCCGCCGCCCCGAACGCCGCCGATCCGACGGTGGTGGTGCTCACCC
Source organism: uncultured Actinomycetota bacterium (assembly GCA_963727745.1). Taxonomy (GTDB): domain Bacteria; phylum Actinomycetota; class Actinomycetes; order Mycobacteriales; family Pseudonocardiaceae; genus Pseudonocardia. Next base: position 399,019 of record CAVSHL010000003.1, on the reverse strand, counting down.
CGGGGGTCTACAACTCGGCGTACTTCGAGCACTCGCTGCTGGCGCGCCAGATGGGCGTGGAGCTGGTCGAGGGGCGCGACTTGTTCTGCCGCGACAACGTCGTCTACATGCGCACCACCCAGGGTGAGCAGCAGGTCGACGTGATCTACCGGCGGATCGACGACGAGTTCCTGGATCCGCTGCAGTTCGAACCGTCGTCGGTGCTGGGGGTGGCCGGTGTGTTGAACGCGGCGCGCGCCGGCAACGTCGTGATCGCGAACGCGGTCGGCAACGGCGTCGGGGACGACAAGCTGGTCTACACCTACGTACCCGAGATGATCAACTACTACCTGAACGAGAAGCCGCTCATCGCCAACGTCGACACCTTCCGGTGCTGGCTCGACGACGAGTGCCTGCACGTGCTGGACCGGCTGGACGAGCTGGTGCTGAAGCCGGTGGAGGGTTCGGGCGGCTACGGGATCATGTTCGGTCCCAACGCGTCGAAAGAGGAGCTGGCGGCCGCGCGCAAGTCGATCCGCGAGGATCCGCGGGGCTGGATCGCGCAGCCGGTGGTGCAGCTGTCGACGGTGCCGACGAAGGTGGAGGACCGCCTCGTCCCGCGGCACGTGGACCTGCGTCCGTTCGCGGTGAACGACGGAGAGGACGTCTTCGTGCTCCCCGGCGGGCTGACGAGGGTGGCGCTGCCGGAGGGCAGTCTGGTGGTCAACTCCAGCCAGGGCGGCGGCAGCAAGGACACGTGGGTGCTCGCCGGCCGGTCCGCGGAGGCCGAGCGGGAGCTGGGCGAGGCCGGGCTGGCCACGTCGGCGCTGCCGAGCTCGCACGCCACCGAGCACGGCCCGGAGCTGACGTTCGGCCAGCAACAGCAACAGCAGCAACAACAGCAGCAGGGGGCGTGATGCTGGCACGCAACGCGGAGTCGCTGTACTGGATCGGCCGCTACGTCGAGCGGGCCGACGACACCGCCCGGATCCTCGACGTATCGGTGCACCAGCTGCTGGAGGACGCCACGATCGACTCCGACCGGGCGGCCCGCACGCTGCTGGCGGTGCTCGGGGTCGCCGCACCGGAGGACGAGGCGCTGGACGCGTGGTCGCTGACGGAGATCGTCGGGTACTCGGGCGAGCAGTCGGGGTCGATCGTGCGGTCGGTGTCGAGCGCGCGGGAGAACGCGCGCGGGGCACGCGAGGTGGTCAGCGCCGAGATGTGGGAGTGCCTCAACGCCACCTGGAACGCGCTGCCGGAGCGGCAGCGCTACGCCCGCTGGGCGGGTCCGCACGCGTTCTTCAGCTACGTGGAGGACCGCGCGGCCATGTTCAACGGGCTGGCCGCATCCACGATGAGCCGTGACGACAGCTGGCGGTTCTACCTGCTGGGCCGCTCGGTGGAGCGGGTCGACATGGTGGTGCGCCTGCTGATGTCGCGGGTGTCGGACCGGGCGTCGTCGCCGGGGTGGTTGACGGTGCTCCGCAGTGCGGGCGCCGCCGACACCTACCTGCGCACCTACCGGGGCGCGCTCGACGCGGGCCGGGTGGTGCAGTTCCTGCTGGTGGACCGGCTGTTCCCGCGCTCGGTCTTCCACGCCCTGCGCCAGGCCGAGACGTGCCTCGCCGAGCTGGACAGCCGCCCGTCGCAGCGGATCGGGGCGAGGGCCGAGGCGCAGCGGCTGCTCGGCCGGGCGCGCAGCGAGCTGGAGTTCCTGCGGCCGGAGGATCTGCTCGTCGACCTGCCGGCGCGGCTGGTGGGCCTGCAGGAGTGCATCAAGGAGACCGGCGAGGCCGTGTCTCAGCAGTACTTCCACACGTCGCCGTGGGTGGCGTGGACCGCACCGGAGGTGGTCTAGACATGCCCGGTTGGCGGATCCGCATCGTCCACGAGACGGGCTACTCGTACGAGTCGCCCGTGGTCGAGTCGTACAACGAGGTGCGCCTGACCCCGCGCAGCGACGCCCGGCAGAACGTGATCGTGAGCCGGGTCGAGACCACCCCGGCCACCCGCGCGTACCGCTACACCGACTACTGGGGCACGACGGTCACGGCGTTCGACCTGCACGCCCCGCACACCGAGCTGGCCGTGACGGCGACGTCGGTGGTGGAGACCGCCGATCCGATCCCGGCGGTGCGCACGTCGACCTGGGAGAGCCTCGCCGGCGACGACGTTCGCGACCGGTTCGCGGAGATGCTGGAGTTCACCGGCTACGTCGGCCAGGACCCGGAGCTGGCGAAGGCCGCCGCGGACCTGTGTCGCGGGCTCGATCCCGTCGAGTCGGTGCTGGCAGCGAGCCGTTGGGTGCGCGATCAGCTCGCCTACATCCCGGGCAGCACCGGCGTGCAGACCTCGGCGCTGGAGGCCTGGAACTCCCGCGCCGGGGTGTGCCAGGACTTCGTGCACCTGACCCTGCTCCTCCTGCGCGAGATGGGCATCCCCGCGCGCTACGTGTCGGGCTACCTGCTGCCGCTCAAGGAGACGGAGGTGCGGCAGACGGTGCAGGGGGAGAGCCACGCCTGGATCGAGGCGTGGACGGGCGGTTGGTGGGGCTACGACCCCACCAACGACCTCGAGATCGGCCACCAGCACATCTGGGTGGCGGTGGGCCGCGACTACGCCGACGTGCCGCCGCTGAAGGGCATCTTCTCGGGTCAGGCGGCGCAGGCGCTCGACGTCAACGTGGACATGACGCGGCTGGCGTGAGCGGCGTACGTATGTCAGCAAGGCCACCTTCAGGACCGAATCCGTCCTGAAGGTGGCCTTGCTGACACACCCGGAGCGCACCCCGGGGCCTTCAGCCGGACCGCCGGGCCGCCTCCATGGCGTGGACGCGGACGGCGTGGCGGTGCCGCGCGCTGGGCGCGTCGGGCAGCCCGGCTCCGACGACGGTGTTGCCGCCGGCGTGCTTGGCCCGGTACATGGCGGTGTCGGCGGCGGCCAGGGCGATGGCCGGGTCCGCGCCGAACGGAGCGGCGGCGACCCCGACGCTGAGGGTGACGCCGGCGGCGATGTCGAACGGGAGAGCGGCGACGGCCTCGGTCGCCCTGGTCAGCGCGGAGACGGCGACGGGGAGCTGGGTGGCCGGCATGACGACGACGAACTCGTCGCCGCCGTAGCGGGCGACCATGTCCTGGCCGTGGCCGCCGGTGCGCAGCGCGGTGCGCAGGCAGGCGGCGATCTCGCGGAGCACGGTGTCGCCGACGGCGTGCGACTGGACGTCGTTGACGGTCTTGAACCGGTCGAGGTCGATCAGCGCGATCGTGCACGGCTGGCCGGACGGGCTGGCGGTGACCTCGGCGAGCCGCAGATCCATGGCCCGCCGGTTGGGCAGCCCGGTCAACGGGTCCTGCAGTGCCTGGGCAGCCACGGCCGACAGCTCGGAGAGCTCGTGACCGTGTTCGCGCACGATGCGCTGGTGCTCGGTGTGGCTGCGCAGTGCGGTCAGCCGCGCCTCGCGCAGCGCCCACAGCTCGTTCTCCAGGGCGGCTGCGTAGCGGTGGGCGGCGTTGGTGTCGGCGCCGGCGGCCGGGTGGTCGCCGTGCACGAGCCGGTCGAGCGCGGCGACCTCGCGGTGCAGGGCCAGGTAGAGCACCGACTCGCTGGTGGGTCCGCGCCCGTTGCTGCCCTGCAGGTCGTCGCGCAGGGCGACGAGGAGGGCGAGCGCGTCGTCGGCGCGGTGGGCGGCCTGCAGGCAGCGTGAGGTGGCGATGCCGAGCACGATGCGGTCGTCGTGGAAGTGGGCCTTGTCGTGCAGGGCGATGAGCATGTCGAGCTGGTGCGGCCCGGGATGGTGCAGTGCGAGTGCGGCCCCGATGATCGAGCACTCGTCGACGGCCGTGGGCGGTGTGGCGGTGGGGTCGGGGTGCAGAGCGGGTGTCCACAGCGCGGCCGCGGTGCGCGCGGTCTGCGCGGCGCCGACGAACCGGGTGGCGGCCGCCGCGGCCCGGCCGGCGCGTTCCAGCCGCAACGCCCACGACAGCTGCAGCCGCACCCGGTTGAGCTGGTTGATCAGCCGCTCCATCGGGGTGCCCCACGTGTCGGACAGCGCTACGGCGCGGCGGGACACGTCGTCGGCGAGCTCGTGGGCGCCCAGCTTCAGCAGCACGATGACCAGGCCGTTGAGGGTGCGGGACAGCCGGCGGAGCCAGTCGGCCGCGTGGTCGTCGTCGAGATCGGCGGGTGGTGTGTCGGGTACCTCGTTGAGGGTGGTGAGCGCGACGGCGGTGTCGACCAGCGCGTTGTCGCCGAAGCCGAACCGCATGGTGCGCAGCGCACGGAACACGGCGGCTTCGCCGAGCCGGACCGCGTCGCCGTCGCCCTCGGCGAGCCGGCCGAACTCGGTGAGCTTCGCGTCGATGTCGGCGACGGCGACCGCACCGTCGTCCTCGTCGTCGGGCACGAGCACGACGCTGATCGCGATGCGCAGCAGCTCGGCCAGCAGCGCCGGGCGGTCGCGGGTGCGGGCGAGCAGCGCGTCGAGGCCGCGGCGGGCCTCGAGCCGCCCGGTGTGGCCGGCGCGCTGGTACCAGACGAGCATCCCGGACGCGCGCGTGCGGATCTCGGCGTCGGAGAGTTCGGGGGCGTCCTCCGCGCAGGTGCAGCGGGGTCCGCCGAGGATGAGCGGGCAGGGCCCGAGACCGGATCGTGAAGGGGGCACCGGGCCCGCTGACGGGCCGGTGGTCGATGGGTGTCTCGATGTCACCCGTCGCCCCTCTCGGATGGACGGTGTGCCGGGGGGTGCCGCCGGCGTTCGTGGCTGCGGAACACCGGTATTGACCACCCAGCGCAACCGCTCGTTACCCCATCGTGGCACGTCGACGGCCATTCGCGGGAGGGTTGGACGCGGATCTGAGATCAGGACCGACCGTGGGTGATCTCACAGTTACCCCGTGTGGGGGCCGTCCATCTGGCGGGCGCGCAGAAGCAGTATCCGGGCGGCATCCGCAGCAGTGCTGAGGGTGCAGGGCCAGTAGTCCATCGGCGTGCCGGTGCCCGGTCGGGTACAGCCGCGGCAGCGGCCCTTGTCGTCGGGAACGTGATCGGTGAGCAGTCGCGCGACGACGTCGGGTTGGGCGGCGAGTGCCCGGGCCAGCTCGGTCATGCGGCGAAGTATGTCGTGTGAATATCCACAGCACAAGTGTCGTGGTTGCACGCTGGGTCAGTGGATCGATACTGTGTGCCATCCGTTGGGGGGAGGAGAGCCGTGGCTGCGCGGAAAGACCCGTTCGCCATCGCGTGGCTGGTCGGCAACGAGCTGCGCCAGGCCCGCACGCGAGTCGGAGAGACCCAGGCCGAGGCGGCCGAGCGCATCGGGTCCAGCACCTCGCGCATGAACTACATGGAGTCCGGACGATCGGTGCAACGTGCCGAGGACGTGCGGAAACTCATGGAGTTCTACGGGCGGGCCGAGGATGGCGAGCGGCTTGCGGGCATGTTGCAGCCGCCCACCCGGCGGGTGTGGTGGGCGCCGTGGGAGCCGGTGATCCCGGCTCACAACCGGCTGTCCGTCGGGCTGGAGGGGTTCGCGACCGGCGAGTTCGTCTATGTGCCGTCCATTGTTCCTGGGCTGCTCCAGACGTCGGACTACGCCGCGGCGCTGATCCCGGTCGACCAGGTTCCGCCGCTGCACCGTGATCGGATCGTCGAGTTCCGCTTGGTCCGGCAGGACCGCCTGCGGGATGTAGAGCCGTTGCGGCTCGCAGTTGTCATCGACGAGCACGCGCTGGACCGCCGGGTCGGCGGGCGTGACGTGCTTCGTGGCCAGCTGGAGCATCTGCTGCGGATGGCCGACGTTGGCACCGTCACTGTTCAGGTGATGCCGAACGAGGTGGCCGTGCATGACGGCATCGCAGGGATGCTGACCCTGCTCGACTTCGCTGACGCTCAGTCGATCGGCAAGGTCGAGTATCCCGACGGTGCTGTCTATGCAGGTGACTACCATCAAGTCGCGGGCTATCGGTACAGGTGTGAACAGCTTCGCGCCGCTGCCCTCGACCCTCAGGCGTCGCGGGAGGTGATCGCAGCCCGCCGCGCAGCGATGGACTGAGGAGCACGGCGACGATGGAGCACCTGGCCTGGCGGACCTCCAGCTACAGCGGCAGTGGCGACAACTGCGTCGAGGTCGCCCCCGCCGGCCCCGGCGTGCTCCTTCGCGACACGAAGGACCACGGCTTCGGCCCAGTGATCCCGTTCTCCGCCACCCAGTGGGCCGCGTTCCTCGCCGAGGTGGCTGCCGATGGCCCGAGCGCCAACGGCGCGGCGGTGGCGGAGCACTCCGCGTCCGGCGTGGTGCTGCACGGCGCGGCGGGTGCGCGCCTGGCGTTCACGCCGTCGGAGTGGGCGGCGTTCCGCTCGGGCGTCCTCGACGGGGAGTTCGCCGGACTCGTCCCGGCCTGATCTGGTCCGGTTGGCGTTGATCAAGGGCAAAAGGTCGCTGACCAAGATCGAACAACGACCCTTTGCCCTTGATCAACGAAACTCCCTGCCGCCTTCAGGACGACGGGCGGCCGCGCGGGCGGGGAGACTTCGCGTCCTTCGGTAGCCGCCCGGCCTCCGCCAGCGCCTGGCGCAGGACGAAGTCGATCTGGGCGTTGGTGCTGCGCAGCTCGTCGGCCGCCCACCGCGCGAGTGCGTCGTGGACGGCCGGGTCGAGCCGCAGCAGAAAGCTCTTCCGCTCGGTCATGCCACTCAGTGGTAGAGCGAACCGGCGTTGACGATCGGTTGCGTGGCGCGATCACCGCAGAGCACCACCAGCAGGTTCGACACCATCGCGGCCTTGCGCTCCTCGTCGAGGTCGACGATCTCGCGCTCGGACAGGCGCTCCAGCGCCATCTCCACCATCCCGACGGCCCCCTCGACGATGCGCCCGCGGGCCGCGACGACGGCGCCGGCCTGCTGGCGCTGCAGCATCGCGCCGGCGATCTCGGGCGCGTAGGCCAGGTGCGTCAGCCGCGACTCGATGATCCGTACGCCGGCCGACGCGACGCGCGCGGAGATCTCGGCCGAGAGCTTCGAGGTGATCTCGTCGGCGTTGCCGCGCAGCGAGATGATGTCGTCGGTGTGCGCGTCGTACGCGTAGCTGGTGGCGATGTGCCGGATCGCGGTCTCGGTCTGGGTGTGTACGAAGGCGACGAACGAGTCGACCTCGAAGGACGCGCGGGCGGTGTCCTCCACCCGCCACACGACCACGGCCGCGATCTCGATGGGGTTGCCGTCGAGGTCGTTGACCTTGAGGACGTCGCTCTCGTGGTTGCGGATCCGCGTGGAGATGCGCTTCTTGCTGGTGAACGGGTTGACCCAGTGCAGGCCGGGGCGGCGCACGGTGCCGACGTAGGTGCCGAAGAACTGGACGACCTTGGCCTCGCCCGGCGCCACGGTGAACAGGCCGGCGAGCGCGATCAGGCCCAGCGCGCCCACGAGGATGCCGACGATGGTGAGCGCTGCACCCGAGTCGGTGACGATCAGGACCACACCGACCGCGACCAGGGCGAGAGCGCCCAGCAGTCCGACGAAGCCGTTGACGGAGGACGCCGCGCGCTCCTCGACGACGGGATCGGGCATGCGGACGGTGACATCGGGTTGGTTCATCGGATCCCCCTGCTCGCGGACGTGTCTGCTGTCACGACACTAGCAAGGTGATATCACTTTGTCGACGTGCGACCATTGAGGCACCCGCACCGAGAAGGATTTCCTTGAGCTCGTTCGCCGATCAGACCTTCACAGACCCCGCGCAGATCCGGAACTTCTGCATCATCGCCCACATCGACCATGGCAAGTCGACGCTGGCGGACCGGATGCTGCAGCTCACGGGGGTCGTCGACGAGCGCATGATGCGCGCCCAGTACCTCGACCGCATGGACATCGAGCGCGAGCGCGGCATCACGATCAAGGCCCAGAACGTCCGGCTGCCGTGGGTCATGGACGGCCAGCAGTACGTCCTGCACATGATCGACACTCCGGGCCACGTCGACTTCACCTACGAGGTCAGCCGCGCGCTGGAGGCCTGCGAGGGCGCGATCCTGCTGGTCGACGCCGCGCAGGGGATCGAGGCGCAGACCCTGGCCAACCTCTACCTGGCCATGGAGAAGGACCTCACGATCATCCCGGTCCTCAACAAGATCGACCTGCCGGCCGCCGACCCCGACCGCTACGCCGCCGAGATCGCGCACATCGTCGGCTGCGAGCCGGGCGACGTGCTGCGCGTGAGCGCGAAGACCGGTATCGGCGTGGCCGACCTGCTCGACGAGGTCGTCGATCTGGTGCCGCCGCCCGTCGGCGACGCCGACGCCCCGGCCCGGGCGATGATCTTCGACTCGGTGTACGACACCTACCGCGGCGTCATCACCTACATCCGCGTCGTCGACGGGAAGATCACCCCGCGCGAGCGCATCAAGATGATGTCGACCGGCACCACGCACGAACTGCTCGAGGTGGGCATCGCCTCGCCCGAGCCGAAGCCGTCGGTGGGCCTGGGCGTCGGCGAGGTCGGCTACCTCATCACCGGCGTCAAGGATGTCCGGATGTCGAAGGTCGGCGACACCGTCACCAGCCTGCGCCACGGCGCCACCGAGCCGCTCACCGGCTACCGGGAACCGCGGCCGATGGTCTACTCCGGGCTCTACCCCGTCGACGGCTCGCAGTACCCCGAGCTGCGCGAGGCGCTCGACAAGCTGCAGCTCAACGACGCCGCCCTGGACTACGAGCCGGAGACGTCGGCGGCGTTGGGCTTCGGGTTCCGCTGCGGGTTCCTCGGCCTGCTGCACCTGGAGATCACCCGCGACCGGCTGGAGCGGGAGTACAACCTCGACCTGATCTCCACCGCGCCCAACGTCGTCTACCGCGTGGTCAAGGACGACGGCACGGAGATGACCGTCACCAACCCGTCCGACTGGCCAACCGGCAAGGTCGCGAGCGTCTACGAGCCCGTCGTCAAGGTGTCGGTGCTGGCGCCGAGCGAGTTCGTCGGCGCGATCATGGAGCTGTGCCAGGGCCGGCGCGGCCAGCTCGGCGGCATGGACTACCTGTCGGAGACCCGTGTCGAGCTGCGCTACACCATGCCGCTCGGCGAGATCATCTTCGACTTCTTCGACGCGCTGAAGTCGCGCACCCGCGGCTACGCCAGCCTCGACTACGAGGAGGCCGGCGAGCAGGAGGCTGATCTCGTCAAGGTCGACATCATGCTGCAGGGCGAGCCCGTCGACGCGTTCTCGGCGATCCGGCACAAGGACGACGCGTACAGCTACGGCACGTCGATGACCAACAAGCTGCGCAAGTTGATCCCGCGCCAGCAGTTCGAGGTGCCGATCCAGGCGGCCATCGGCTCGCGGATCATCGCGCGCGAGAACATCAGCGCGATCCGCAAGGACGTGCTCGCCAAGTGCTACGGCGGCGACATCACCCGCAAGCGCAAGCTGCTGGAGAAGCAGAAGGAGGGCAAGAAGCGGATGAAGACCATCGGTCGGGTCGAGGTCCCGCAGGAGGCCTTCGTCGCCGCTCTCTCCAGCGACGCCGAGGTGGACGCCGCCAAGGCGAAGAAGTAGCGATGCCGGACGCGATCTTCAGCGATCCGCGGCTGGTCGCGATCTACGACGCGGCCGACGAGCCGCGGGCCGATCTCGACGCCTACCTCGCGCTCGTCGCGGAGTTCGGCGCCCGTTCGGTGCTCGACGTCGGCAGCGGCACCGGCGTGTTCGCCGTGGCACTGGCAGCGCGGGGGATCGAGGTCGTCGGCGTCGATCCGGCGCCCGCGTCGGTGGCGTACGCGCGGGCCCGGCCGGGCGGCGACCGGGTGCGCTGGCTCGACGGCGACGCGACCACCCTGCCGCCGCTGTCGGTCGACATGGTGACGATGACCGGCAACGTCGCGCAGGCGATCCTCGAGGAGGAGGCGTGGCACAGGACCCTGACCGGCTGCTGGGTCGCGTTGCAGGACGACGGCCGGTTGGTGTTCGAGACCCGTGATCCGGCTGCGCGCGGGTGGGAGGCGTGGACGCCCGCCGCCACTCGCCGGAGCGTCGGCGGGGTCACCAGCTGGACCGAGCTGACGGCGGTCGAGCTGCCGCTCGTGTCGTTCCGGGCCACCTGGCGGTTCGCCGACGGCACCGAGCTGACCTCCGACTCCACCCTCCGGTTCCGCGACCTCGACGAGCTGGACGCGGACCTGGAGGACGCCGGCTTCGACCTCGACGAGGTGCGGGACGCGCCCGACCGGCCGGGCCTGGAGTTCGTGGTGGTCGCGCGCCCGATGTCATAGACCGCTCGGGCGCGGGCCAGGCCCCCGCGAGTCCTGCGTTTCGCCCGGCGAGTCTTGCGTTTCGTCCCGCGAGTCTTGCGTCTCGTTCGGCGAGTTGCGCGTTTCGGTCCTGACGTTCGCGGAGCTCGCACCCGTGCTCGATCGCAGAACTCGCCGAACCGAACGCGAGACTCGCCGGGCGGAACGGGAGACTCGCCGAACCGAACGGGAGACTCGCGGCACCTGCGCGTCAGGGGACCTTCCACGGGACCACGCCCGACTCCTCAAGGTAGGGATCGAGTCGTTGTGACAGCCGGGCCAGGTGGTGGCTGGGCACCTGCGGGTACAGGTGGTGCTCCAGGTGGTAGGTCAGCTCCAGGAAGATCGCCGGGATGATCCGGCCGCGCAGGGTGCGAGTCTGGGTGAGGGGATCGTCGCCGTAGTGGCGGTGCGGCAGGTGCACGGTCAGCAGGGGGTAGACCCAGCTCCCGATCACCGCCATCGCCACGTAGGCGAGCACCGCGGGCGTCACCGGCCACAGCGCGATCCCGGCCACGATCGCGACGAGCGGGGCGGTGGCCTCGGCGGCGAGCCAGCCGCGTTCCGCGGGGTTGCGCCGCCACGCCCACCACCACAGCCGCACCAGGAAGACCGGGCCGAACAGCAGCGCGCCGAGCGCCGTCAGGTTCGCCGGATGGCCTTCCGGGTCGTCCTCGTGCGGGAAGAGGCGGTGGTGCTGCAGGTGCGTCGTCCGGTAGGCGTGCCCGCTCTCCAGCAGGACGAGCCCCAGCAGGAACAGCGCCCAGTTCGTCGCGCGCGGTGCGAGCCCGAGCGCGCGGTGCACGACGTCGTGCGTGGCCGTCACGATCGCGACGAAGATCCCGAACACGATCAGCGGTGTGAGCCACCACCAGCCAGCCCACACCGCCGCCACGTACGCGGCGAGCCCGACGACCGGGCGGGCCAGCGCGATCCGGCGCCGGGCCGGGGTGGTCTCCAGGAGGTCGGCGCCCAGCTCGGCGAGCGACGGCTTCACGCGGCCCTCCGCACACCATCGGCGACGATGCGGCTGCCCAGCACGCACGCCACCGTGCCCAGCCCCGGCCACGTCGAGTCGCCGACCAGCCAGAACCCGCGCTCGCCCAGCTGGTGCGGCACGGCGTGCTGGTTGCTGTTGCGCACGGTCTGGCGCACTCCGCCGACTGCGCCGCTGGGGCGGAACGCGAACCGCTCGTACGCGCGCGGGGTGCCGGTCTCGAAAACCACCGGCTGCTCGGCCAGCCGCGGATAGACCTGCCGGGCCAGCCCGACGAGCCGGTCGCCGAGCTCCTTGCGCCGGGCCGCGTGCCCCGCGTCGTCGAGTCCCGTCCACGCGCCCAGCTCCGTGTGCGTGGAGAGCATCACCGTGCGGTGCCCCGCCGGCGCGCTGTCGAGGTCGCCGGGAGCCGAGACCGACACGAACATGTTGTTGCCCTCCCCGAGCGGGGTGCCGTAGCTCTCCAGGATCTGGTGGTGGGTGAGCTCCTGGCCGGCCACCTCGTGCTCGGGCACCCCGAGGCACACGACGACGGCGCCGCCCAGTGCTCCCGCGTCCCGGGCGAGGTACGGCGCGAGGCGCCGTGCCGTGCGCGGCGGCGCGATCGCGGCCGTGGTGGCGGCCGGCAGGGCGCTGACGACCTGCCGCGCGCGGAACGTCCCACGGTGCGTGTGGACGGCAAACCCGTGCGGCCCGTGCTCGACGCGGCGCACCCGCTGGTTGGTGCGCAGATCCCCGCCGAGCTGACGGTAGTGGGCCACCAGCGGTCGCCAGAAGCCGCGCATCCCACCGGCCGCCCTGGTCAGGCCGGCGCCGCGGATCGTGATGCCGAGCGCGGAGTTGATCAGCGGCGCGTCGTCGACGGTGCTGTGCACGGTGTCCTCCACCAGCATGCCGAGCAGACCGACGAGCGCCGCGTCGCCGCGCAGGCCGTGGCGCCGCAGCGCGTCGCCGAGTGTGGTCGTGAGGAACCTGGTCGCCGGAAGGCCGCGCAGCCCGATCGCGCCGGCCGCGCGCACGACGTCGCGCGGATTCCGCAGCGGCATCGCGACCCCGGCCCGGCTGGCCGCCCAGAACGTGCCGGCCAGCCCGTCGAGCAGGCTCCAGAACCGGCGGTGCGCGGCGGTGTCGCCGAACGCCCGCAGCCGCTCGACGTGCCATGCGGCCGGATCGCGGTGCAGCGTGACCGTCCGGTCCGGGAGCCAGGCCCGGTACCCCGGCAGCGCTTCCCCGGCCGGCGGCGGCAGGCCGACGGCGTCGAGCAGTTCGGCACCGACCCCGCCCGGCTCGAAGTCGACCAGCGTGGTGGCACCGACGTCGAAGGAGAAGCCGCGACGGCGGTAGTAGCCCGCGCAGCCGCCGGCGTGGCCGTGGGCCTCCAGCACGGTGGTGGACAGCCCCGCGGCCTGCAGCCGCAGGGCCGTCGCCAGCCCGGCCAGCCCGCCACCGAGCACGAGCACGTCCTGACCCATGCGCGAACGGTAAGCCGCCACCGGCGGGAACGGTCCCGGCTCAGAAGTAGTGGTGGCGGACGGCCAGCAGCCACTTCTCGACGGCGTCCACGTCGGGCTCCTCGGGGAGCGCTGTCGGTTCCGACCGGAACACCTCATCTGCCTGTGCGAGCAACGGCTCCGCGCTCGACGGGTCCGCCGCGACCTGCTCTCCGAAGTCGAAGTAGGCCTGCGGGTCGGACACGCGCAGCTCGAGCACACCCGTGCGCCACAGGTGCGTGCCCTGCGTCAGCAGGCGGCGCAGGTGCCGAGCGTGCTTCGCGATCCGCGCTCGCGGCACGTCCGGGAAGCGGCCCGCGGAGGTGAGGCGCTTGAACTGCTGGGTGGCGTAGCCGAAGTAGGCGTCGCGGTAGCGCGGCGCGGACCGGAACGCCCCGCGCAGGCCGACCAGCTGCTCGCCGAGCGGTGTGACCTCGTCCCACCGGTCGAGCCACAGCAGCTCGGTGACCGTGGGGTTGCCCGCCAGGCACAGCGCCGCGAACTTCGCGGCCTCGTGCAGGACGACGTCGGGCTCGTGCCGGGCGATCGTGGCGGCCCTGCCCGTCGGCGGGTTCAGCCCGTGGAACGCGACGGTCGGTGCGGCGAAGACACCGAGCCGGTCGATGTCGGAACCGGGCCGGTCCAGGCCGTACGCCGTCGAGCCGACCACGCCGGCCAGCAGCACCTCGCGCACTCTCGCGTCGGTCATCGTTCCCCTCCCGGAGCCAGGATCCCCGGCATGCAGGGGCGGACGAACTCATTTTCCGATCATGGGAACCGTCCGGTCGCGGGATCCGTCTATACCTCCCGACGGAAGGAGGGGACCATGGCAGTCATGACGCATCTGGTGTCGATCCCGTCAGGTCGCCCGTTCACGGTGGCGGACCTGGAGGCGATGCCGGATGACGGCAACCGGTACGAGCTCATCGACGGCGCGCTCATCGTGAGCCCGGCGCCGAGCTGGGAACACCAGACGATGCTGTTCGCCGTCGCCAGACGGCTCGACGATGTGCGTCCCGCCGACCTGCGGGTGGTGATGGCGCCGTACGCCGTCCAGACCGCGTACGACAGCGAGGTCCAGCCCGACCTGCTGGTGGCCCGCTATGCCGATCTGCGATCGAAGCACCTGCCGGTGGCGCCGCTACTGGTCGTGGAGACGCTCTCGCGCAGCACCGCGCTGATGGACCGCAACACCAAGAAGGCGCACTACGCGCGCATGGGCGTGCGGTCCTACTGGCTGCTCGATCCCACCGAGCCCGGGTCCCTCACCGTCTTCGAGCTACGCGACGGGGAGTACGCCGAGATCGCGCACGTCGTCGGCGACGAGGAGTTCGTGGCCGTCGAGCCGTTCCCGGTGACCGTCGTGCCGGCCCGGCTGCTGGACGGCATGCGCCCCTGAACCACCAGCGGATCACCCGTGCGTGGGCCACGATGGGGTGGTGAACGTCGACACGATCCTGCCGCCGATCGGCCCCAGCGCGCCGGGCCTGGCCGCCATCGTGCTGCTCGTCGTGCTGGTGATCGGGTTCTTCACCGGCCGCGCGAAGAACCGGTTCGGGCTGCTGCTCGGCGGGCTGATCGCGCTCGTGGTGGCCGGGGTGGCGCTCACCGCGCTGGCCGGCGTGCGGATGGCGGACCGGGCGGCCTGGCTCGGCACGCTGCTGCCGCTGACCGTGCCGCTCGTGGTCGCGTTCCTGGCGGGCTGGCTCGGGGCACGGGCCGGGTGGTTCGCCCGCCTCGTGATCCTGGTGGTGGCGGTGCTCGTGCTGGCCGCCTTCCCGTACGCGGCGGTCACCGCAGCGACGGCCGGGATGCTCGCCGTCGGCTGAACTCACACGCGGAGTCCGGGCCCTGGATGGCAGGCTGGCCAGCATGGTGGGACTCACCGGCAGGGTAGTGGCCGTCAACCTCGCGGTGGTCCGCACCGACGCGTTCACGCGCGTCAAGAGCGGTCGCTCCGGCATCGACAAGCGTCCTGTCGAGCACCCGGTGCTGCTCGACGTCGGCGGCGTCGAGGGCGACACGATCTGCGACACCGCCAACCACGGGGGCCCCGACCAGGCCGTCTACGCCTACTCGACCGACGACCTGGCGTTCTGGGCGCGCGAGCTCGGCCAGGAGTTCACACCCGGCGGGGTGGGCGAGAACCTCACCCTCGACGGCATCGACTGCTCCGGCGCGCTCGTGGGGGAGCGCTGGCGCATCGGCGACCCGGACGACGGGCCGCTGCTGCAGGTGCGCGGACCCCGCATCCCGTGCCGGGTGTTCGCCGGCTTCCGCGAGGTGCCGGACCTGATCAAGCGGTTCCTCGCGGCCGGCCGGCCGGGTTCCTACCTGGCTGTCGAACGTCCGGGGTACGTGCGGGCGGGCGACCCGGTCACCGTGGTGGAGCGGCCGGCGCACGACACCACCGTCGCCGACGTCATGGCCATCTTCGCGGGCGACCGCAGCCGCCTCGGCAAGCTCGGCGCTGCGCTGGAGTACCTGTCGGAGGAGAAGCGGGAGTGGTTCGAGCGGGTGACCGCCCGTCCTGCGGTGTGACCGCGCTCCTGACATGACGGGGCCGGCTGCCCAGGAGGGTCAGCCGGCCGTGGGAGTGCCCAGGGGTTCAGGTCCGGGGGATCAGCTCGCGGTGGCGAGCACTTCGAGGAGTTCGGCGAGGTGCGCACGCTCTGTGGTGGCAGAGGCTCCGATGACGGCTCCGGCGTCGCGCTCGACGCGTCCGCAGACGCGCTCCACGACGGCCCGGCCGTCGGCGGCCAGGTGCACGAGCACCCGCCGCCGGTCGATGGGATCGGTACGACGGAAGGCCAGCTGCGCGGCGACCAGGCGGTCGACCACGCGGGTGGCGGTGGGGGCGGGGAGGGCGGTGTGCGAGGCGATCTCGCCCATGCTGCGACCGCCTCCTCTGGCGAGCATCAACAGCACTCGCCAGCCGTCTCGACTCACTCCTTCCGCCCCGGTGACAGGGGTCAACGCAGTAGCAACGGCACGGTCCAGACGGTCCAACAGGTCGACGAGACCTGCGACGCGCGGCGCCGGGATCTGGATGGCTCCCGACGCCATTCGACTAGGTGGCTCAGACACGGTCACAGACTGTACGTCGTTACCGGTACAGAAAGGACCGCGAACTGGAACTAAACCGAGACGAACGGACGCTTGACAGCGCCGAACGGTCTCAGCGAGTGAGTACGATCTTGCCAGCGGTGTGACCTTCGACCATCGAACGGAAGCCGTCGGCAGCCTTCTCCATGGTCAGCTCGAGCCCGATCTCGGGGGTGATACCGCTGGTAACGACGAAGGCCAGCAGGTCGACGAGCTCGGCGCGGGTGCCCATCGTGGAACCCACCACGCGCATCTGCTGGAAGAAGATCCTCGCGAGGTCCTCCTTCGGCCCGAAACCGCTCGTTGCGCCGCACGTCACAACTACACCGCCGGGCTTGAGCGACTTGAGCGAGTGCGACCACGTCGCCTCGCCCACGCTGTCCATCACCGCGTCGACCCGCTCGGGCAACCGCTCACCGGACGGGAACGTCGCGTCGGCGCCCAGCCTCGACGCCAGCGCCCGCTTCTCGTCGCCACGCCCTGTGACCCACATCCGCAGCCCGGCCGCCCGCCCGAGCTGGACCAGCGCCGTCGACACCCCGCCGGACGCGCCCTGCACGAGCACCGTCTGCCCCGGGCGCACCCCGGAGCGCGTGAACAGCATCCGGTACGCGGTGAGCCACGCCGTGCCCATGACAGCGGCCTGGGCGGCACTCAGCCCGTCGGGCATCGGCACCACGTTGCGCCGCGGGACGACCACGGTGTCGGCCATCGTGCCCTGCAGCTTCTCGGTGAGCAGGCTGCGCTTGGGGTCGAGCGTCTCGTCGCCGCGCCAGTCGGGGTCGCCGATCACCGGATACACGACGACCGGGGTGCCGTCCTCGAGCGTGCCGGCCGCATCCATGCCCAGGATCATCGGGAACTGCTCGGCCTTGATGCCCACGCCGCGCAGGGTGAACACATCGTGCATGTTGAGCCCGGCGGCGGTGACGGTGACGGCGACGTGGCCGTCCGGCACGGTGGGGTCGGGGCGTTCACCCACGACCAGCCCGTCGAGCGGAGCGTCCGGGTTCGGGGCGTTGGCGTAGACGGCGAACATGCTCGGGAATGTAGCCGTTCCTGCCTCGGACTACTGTGTGAGCGTGATCAGGGCCCTCGTCGACTGGTGGGACTCGGTCGAGCTGTGGCTCACGCAGCTCGCGTTCCCGCTGCAGGTGCTGCTGGCGGCGATGGTGCTGCTGCCGCTGTGCTGGTTCGTCGCGGCCGGCGCCGACCGTCTCCTCGACGCGGTGACCGATCTCGGGCTGGCCAAGGTGCGGTCGCGCAAGTCCCCACCGGAAGGTGAGTCCTGATGCTCGGGACGACCGCCGTCCGCATCATCGCCGGGCTGCTCGCCCTCCTGCTGGTGCTCGCCGGGATCGCCTACCTGATCCAGCCCGCCGCCGGTGCGCCGGCGGCAGGACCGACGGCGCAGGCAGCGGTGTGCGCGGTCCGCGCCGACGACGTGCCCGGTGCGGCGGAGTCGAAGCTGCCGGTCCGGCCGCTGTGCGCCCTGCCGGCGGAGGCCGCCCGCACCTGGGAGCTGATCGCGACCGGCGGCCCGTTCCCGTACGACCGGGACGGGATCGTCTTCAACAACCGCGAGCGGTTGCTGCCGAAGCACCCGAGCGGCTGGTACCACGAGTACACGGTGCCCACGCCGGGATCGGACGACCGCGGCGCGCGCCGGCTGATCACCGGTGGCACGCGCGGGCCCGCGCAGCAGGTCTACTACACCGACGACCACTACGGGAGCTTCGCCGTCGTCGATGTCACCGCGGTGCCGGCGGTGGCGTCGTGAGCCGAGGTGTCGTCCGGTCGCCGCTGTCGGCGACCGCGGCGGCCGCGGAGGCGCGGCTGCGCGGGGCCAGCGTCGGGGTCGTGGGGCCGGCGGACCGGCGCACGGAGCTGCTCGGTGCGATCGGACGGGTGCTGCGCTTCCCGGGCTACTACGGCCGCAACCTCGACGCGCTGGAGGAATGCCTCAGCGACCTGTCGTGGCTGCCCCAGGGCGAGGTGGTGCTGGTGTGGGACGGCGAGGACGAGCTGCGCCGCGCCGATCCGGCCGGCTACGTCGCGCTCATGGAGGTCCTCACCGCGGTGACCGACGGGCAGGCGGGCACCACCCGCCCGCTCCAGGTGGTGCTGGCGACGCACCCGTAGGCCCCTAGGGTCGGCGATCCCGCGCCAGCATCACGAACAAGGCCACGTCGTGGAACTCGCCGTCCTCGCGGAACCGTTCGTGGAACGTGCCCTCGCGCCAGAACCCGAGCTTGCGCAGCAACCGGATCGACGGGGTGTTGACGTCGTTCGTGTGCGCCTCCACCCGGTTGAGCTCGAGGGCGCCGAAGCCGTGGTCGAGCACGGCGCGCAGCGCCTCCGTCATCAGCCCGCGACCCCACAGCGGCCTGGCCAGGTCGTAGCCGACCGCGGCGCGGGCGTCGGAGGCCACGACCTCGTTGTAGCCGAGCAGGCCGCGCACGGTGTCGTCGCCGCGCAGGGTGAGTCCCCAGTGCATGGCGCCGACGGTGTGGTGCTCGACGGCCAGCCGGTCGATCAGCTCGCCGGCCTGCGACTCCTCGGTGAGTGGCGCGTCGTTCCAGCGCTGCTCGATCGGGTCGCTGCGGAACGCGAACAGCGCGGCCGCGTCGGACGCGACGAGCGGGCGCAGCATCAGCTGCTCGGTCTCCAGCACGGGTATCACGGCGGCGATCCTCCACCGCCGCCCCGCCCCCGCGCACGTCCGGCGGGGGCAGGGCGCCCGGCGGGGTCCTACCAGACCTGACCGGACGGCTGCCGGGTGGCGCAGTTCAACCTGTTCCACACGTTGATGCCGGCGATCGACAGGAGCAGGGCCGACAGCTCCTTCTCGTCGAACACGTCGGCCGCCGCGTCCCACACCGCGTCCGGGACGGGATCGGGGTTGTCCGCGATCCGCGTCACGCACTCGGCGAGCGCCAGCGCGGCGCGCTCGGCGTCGTCGAAGCGCGGCGACTCGCGCCACGCGCCCACCGCCCAGATCTTCTCGTCGGGCTCGCCGGCCTCCTTCATCTCGCGGGCGTGCATCTCCACGCAGACGCTGCAGCCGTTGATCTGGCTCGCGCGCAGGTGCATCAGGTGGTGCGTGGTGGCCGGCACGGTGGTGACGGCGTTCACCGCCTTGCTGAGGTTCTGCAGCGCCTTCATCGCGTCCGGCAGCACGAAGACGGGGTTGTTCATACGAGCCTGCATCAGGGTCTCCCTGCTCTGTCACACCCGGTCGTTCCGGGCGGTCATCAAGGTGACCCGCCGGGACGGAAGGATGTGACAGGTGCAGGACGAAGAATTCTGGCTGAATCGCTTCGAGGAGCATCGCCCCAGGTTGCGGGCCGTCGCGTACCGCATGCTCGGCTCGCAGGCGGAGGCCGACGACGCACTGCAGGAGACATGGCTGCGGATCTCCCGGGCGTCCGGCCGGGAGGTCGAGAACATCGGCGGCTGGCTGACGACCGTCCTGTCCCGGCAGTGCCTGAACATGCTGCGCGCGCGGAGCACCCGCCGCGAGGAGCCGCTCGAGGTGCACGTGCCGGATCCGGTCGTCGAGGACGGGCCGGACGGCGACCCGGCCGAGCAGAACGTGCTCGCCGACACCGTCGGGATCGCGCTCCTGGTGGTGCTCGACTCGCTGGAGCCCGCCGAGCGGCTTGCGTTCGTGCTGCACGACATGTTCGGACTCCCCTTCGACGACATCGCGCCGCTGGTCGAACGCACACCGGCGGCGGCTCGCCAGCTGGCGAGCCGGGCGCGGCGGCGCGTGCAGGGCCAGTCGCTCGACGGGCGGCCCGATCCCGTCCGGCAGCGTGCCGTCGTCGACGCGTGGGCGGCCGCGTCCCGCGCGGGCGACTTCGAGGGCCTGCTCACCCTGCTGCACCCGGACGCGGTGCTGCGCGTCGACGCCGGAGCCGGATCGTCGCTCACGAGGATCGTGCGGGGGGCCGCGGAGATCGCCGGCTCGGCGACCGCGTTCCGCTACGCCACTGCGGTGGAGGCGCGGATCACGAAGGTCAACGGGCTCGCCGGCATCGTCGCGTCGGTGCGCGGGCAGGCCGTCTCGGTGCTCGCCTTCACGATGGTCGACGGGCTGGTCACCGAGGTCGACATCCTGTCCGACCGGGACCGGCTGGAGGCGCTCGGGATCAGCTGAGCATGCCGTCGAGGAACTCGCGGAAGGCGACCGTGAGCTCCTCGACGCTCATCGGCGGCTGCGCGACGACGGTCGTGTGGAAGACCAATCCGTCCACGAGGGCGTTCATCTGCCTGGCGTGCCGGTCCGGGGCGGTCGACCCGACCGTCACCAGCACCTCGCGCGCCGACTCCCTCAGTGAGTCGCCCGCCCGCTCCATCTCCCGCTGCAGCTCCGGGCGGCGCACGGCCTCCATCGCCAGTTCGTAGCGGGCGATCATGCGGGTCCGGTCGCTCACGATCAGGAGGTGGACGGCCTCGGCGAGCAGCCCGGCCAGCTCGGCGCTCCCGGTGGGGACACGGTCGGCGATGGCGCCGAACGCGGCCGCGTTGAGGTCGATGAACCGCTCGACCGTCAACGTCAGCAGGGCGGCGCGGGTGCGGGCGATGTTCGACGTCGATCCGGTCGGGAGCCCGGCGCGGCGGTCGACGGCGCGGTGGGTCAGCGCGCGGCTGCCCTCCTCGCCGAGCACCGCGATGGCCGCGTCGGCGATCACCGTGGCCCGCTCGGTCAGCACCGGCGAACCCTACCGGGTTGCCCTCATCGAAACTACAGATGTAGTTTGCTGGTCATGGGGGCGATCGACGAGCTGGATCAGCGGTTCCATCCGGCTGCAGGCATGCGCAGGCAGTTCAACAAGGTCTTCCCCACGCACTGGTCGTTCATGCTGGGCGAGATCGCGCTCTACAGCTTCATCGTCCTGCTGCTGACCGGCACGTTCCTCGGCCTGTTCTTCGACCCGTCGATGGCCGAGGTGCGCTACGACGGCTCGTTCGACAACCTGCGCGACGTCTGGATGAGCCGCGCGTACGCGTCCACCCTGGAGATCTCGTTCGACGTGCGCGGCGGCCTGTTCATCCGGCAGGTGCACCACTGGGCGGCCCTGCTGTTCATGGGCGCGATGGTCGCCCACATGATGCGCACCTTCTTCACCGGCGCGTTCCGCAAGCCCCGCGAGACCAACTGGGTCCTCGGCGTGCTGCTGCTGTTCATCGGGTTCTTCGCCGGCTTCACCGGCTACTCGCTGCCCGACGACCTGCTGTCGGGCACCGGCCTGCGGATCGCGTCCGGGTTCACGCTCTCGGTGCCCGTCGTCGGCACGTGGGCGCACCACATGCTGTTCGGCGGCGAGTTCCCCGGCACCGAGATCATCCCGCGGCTCTACATCATCCACGTGCTGCTGATCCCGGGCATCCTGCTGGCGCTGATCGCCGCGCACGTGGGACTGGTCTGGTACCAGAAGCACACCCAGTTCCCCGGCCCCGGCCGCACCGAGAACAACGTGGTCGGGGTGCGGATCCTGCCGGCGTTCGCGGCCAAGGGCGGCGCCTACTTCGCCGTCACCGTCGGGGTACTGGCGCTCATGGCGGGGCTGCTGCAGATCAACTCGATCTGGAACTTCGGGCCCTACGTGGCGGGGCACATCTCCGCCGGCTCGCAGCCGGACTGGTACGTGCTCTTCAGCGACGGCATGCTGCGGATCTTCCCGGCCTGGGACGTCACCATCGGCAACTACTCCATTCCCAGCGCCTTCTGGGCGAGCCCGCTGTTCCTGCCGCTCATCTACGGGTTGGCGGGGGCCTACCCGTGGATCGAGCGGCGCCTCACCGGCGACCGGGAGCGGCACAACCTGCTGCAGCGGCCCCGCGACGCGCCCGTCCGCACCTCGCTCGGGGTCATGGCCGTGACGTTCTACGCGGTGCTCGCCCTCTCGGCGACCAACGACTGGATCGCCTACTTCTTCTCCATCTCCCTCAACGCCACGACGTGGGCGGGGCGGATCGGGGTGCTGGTCCTGCCGCCGTTGGGGTACTGGGTCTCGTATCGCGTGTGCCTCGGGTTGCAGCGATCCGATCGCTCCGTGTTGGAGCACGGGATCGAGACCGGGGTGATCAAGCGGTTGCCGCATGGGGAGTTCATCGAGGTGCATCAGCCGCTTGCGGATCGGCCGCTCTCGTATCAAGGGTCGCCCGTGCCGAAGCGGATGAATCAGTTGGGGGCCGGGGGCCATCCGGTTCCTGGGTCCCTGCTCACACCGGACCCTCCGGCTCTAGTACCTGCGCAGGGCTCCGCCCCGCACTCCGGGCCGCACTCTGGTGGAGCTTGACTACAGGTGGGCTGCGAGCTGTTCCAGGGTCTCGGAGCAGCCGGCGTCCACGCGCAGGGTGGCCTGTGGGTCGCCGCGGGTCTCGCCGCGGTTGACGATCACGACGGGGGTGCCCTGCTTGGCGGCGTGACGCACGAACCGCAGGCCCGACATCACGGTCAACGACGAGCCCGCCACCAGCAGGGCGCCGCCGGCGGCGCCGATCTCGTCGACCAGCGCGTAGGAGCGGGCCACTCGCTCCTTCGGCACGTTCTCGCCGAAGAACACGACGTCGGGCTTGAGCACGCCGCCGCACGTCAGGCAGGGTGCGGTGCGGAAGCCGTCGGTGGCTTCCAGCACGGCGTCGCCGTCGGGGGCGGCCTCGATCGCTGCACCGGCCGCTTCGACGAAGCCCGGGTTGAGGGCTGTGAGGCGCTCCTGCAGGCGTGCCCGGGAACCGGTGCGGCGGCAGCCGAGGCAGATCACGGCGTCGATGCGGCCGTGCAGGTCGACGACCGTGCGCTGGCCCGCCGCGCCGTGCAGGCCGTCGACGTTCTGGGTGATCACGCCGCGCAGCCGGCCGGTGCGCTCCAGCGCGACGAGCGCGCGGTGGCCGGCGTTCGGCTCGGCGTGCGCCATCCGGGCCCACCCGACGTGACTGCGGGCCCAGTAGCGGCGCTGCGGCACCGGCCCCGACACGAACTCCTGGTACGTCATCGGGGTGCGGCGCGGGGAGCCGGGGCCGCGGTAGTCGGGGATGCCGGAATCGGTGGACAGCCCCGCGCCGGTCAGCGCCACCAGTGGCCTGCCGGCCAGCAACCCGAGCGCCGCGTCGACCGGCTCCTCCACCACCTGCACGGTTCCAGGCTAACCGCGCGCGGCAGGTGTCGCGTTCGTCCAATCCCCGCGGCCCGCGCGCCGACAGGATGGACGCATGGATCACGCAGACCACATGAAGAGCAGCGTCGAGGTCGCCGTGGCCGCCATCCGCGCGGCCGATCCGGCCCGCTTCGACGGACCGACCCCCTGCACGGAGTTCACGTTGGGCAAGGTCGTCAACCACCTGGCGTTCGGGCTGCTGCTGGCCGAGTACGCGGCGCGCAAGCAGGAGTGGGACGCCGGGTGGGACCCGAACGGTGTCGCGCCGTACCTGATCGGGCAGCCCGAGAGCGAGTGGGCGCGGCTGGCCGCCGAGCAGGGCGAACGCGTCACGCGGGCCTGGGCGGAGCCGGCGGCGTGGGAGGGCGACGCGCCGTTCGGCGGCCCGGCCATGCCGGCGCCGGCGATCGGCTCGATGATGACCGCCGAGTTCGTCCTGCACGGCTGGGACGTGGCCCGGGGCGCCGGCGCGCCGCTCATGGAGGTGTCGCCGGGCCTGGCGGCGGCGGTGCTGGAGGGCGTGCGGGCGATCGCCCCCATGGGCCGTGACGGGGGCTGGTTCGGCGCCGAGGTGCCGGTCGACCCGGACGCCTCCGAGCTGGACCGCGCGCTGGCGGAGTCGGGCCGCGACCCGAACTGGCGGGCCTGACCCTGGAAGTTGAGCGATCGCTCCAGTAGCATGTGGAGCGATCGCTCAACAAAAGGGGTGGCTCGTGTGGTTCTGGTTGGTCGGCGCGATCGCCGCCGAGGTGATGGCCACCATCTCCCTGCGGTTCGCGGAAGGGTTCACGCGGCTGATCCCGTCCGGGCTCGTGATCGTGGGGTACGGGCTGGCGTTCTTCGCGCTGTCGCAGGCGCTGGTGCGGGGAATGCCGCTGGGTGTGGCGTACGGCACGTGGTCCGCGCTCGGGGTCACCCTGGTCGCCGCCATCGGCGCGGCGTTCCTCGGCGAGTCGCTGACGTGGGTCCAGGTCGGTGGCCTCGCGCTGGTCGTCGGCGGTGTGCTGGCCCTCGAGCTCGGCGGCCAGCATGTCTGAGCCCGTGTCCGACGGCCGGCGGCGCCGCGGCCAGGAACGTCGCCGCGCCCTGCTCGACGCCACCCTGACCGTCATCGGGCGAGACGGTCTCTCGGCCGTCTCGCAACGGTCGGTAGCTGCGGAGGCGGGGGTGCCGCCGAGCGCCGTGTACTACTACTTCGCGACCTTGGACGATCTCGTCGAGGCCACGCTGGTCGAGGTGAACGACCGGTGCATCGCGGAGCTTCGGGCGGCGGTCGTGGCCGCCGACCCGGTCCGGGCGGTGGCCGTGGCAACGGTCGATTCCGGTCGACGTTCCCGGGGCGAAGCGCTGGCCGAGCTGGAGCTGTGGTTGCAGGCCGCCCGTACCGCGCGGCTCGCACCCGAGCTGACGCGGTGGGACACCGAGCTGCAGGCGGCGGCCGCCGTCCTCAGCGACGACCCCATCGTGATCGACGCTCTGACGGCCGCGCTGAACGGCTACTACTGGCAGGCCGCGACCGGCGACGGGTTCGGCGCCGGCCGGCTGGAGGCGATCCTGCGCTGCATCCTGCGGTGAGCTACGTGAGCACGGTCCAGGCCGGCGGGCGCTTCTCGGCGAACGCGCGGATGCCCTCCTGACCCTCCTCGCCGGCGAAGTGCCCGGCCGAGAGCTCGAGCATCGCCGCGAAGCGCTCGGCCATGGCCCCGGAACCGTCGCCGCGGAGCAGCTCCTTGGTCGCCGCCAGCGCGCCCGGCGCGCCGAGCCGGAACATCTCCGCGTAGCGGGCCACCTCGGCGTCGAGGCCGTCGGCCGGCACCGCGCTGTTGACCAGCCCGATCTCCGCGGCCCGCACGCCGTCGAAGGTCTCGCCCGTGAGGAACAGCTCGTGCCCGGCGCGCACCGTCAGCCGCGGCAGCACCACCACCGAGATGACCGCCGGCACGACCCCGATCCGCACCTCGGTGAACGCGAACGTCGCCTCCTGCGCCGCGACGGCCACGTCGCACGCCGCGACGATCCCGACCCCGCCGGCCCGTGCCGGCCCGGCGATCCGTGCGACGACGGGCGTGGGCGAGTTCCAGATCGTCTGCAGGATCCGCGGGACCTCGGTGATGCCCTGTTGCTGGGCGCCCGCGCCGCGGGACTCCTTGAGGTCCATGCCGGAGCAGAACACCCGGCCCGTGTGCGTCAGGACGATCACCCGTGCCGCGGGATCCGCGATCGCGGTGTCGAGGTGCGCCAACAGCTCCCGGCGCAGCTGTGCGGACAGCGCGTTGCGGTTGTCGGGGGAGTCGAGGGTGATCGTAGCGACGCCGGCGGCGACGTCGAGATGGACGAGTTCGGAGTCGCTCACGCCCCAGAACCTACCCAGCGGGACCGTGATCGCCGTAGGCCTGCGCCTGCAGGTCGAACAGCTCCGCGTAGAGGCCGCCGCGGGCCATCAGCTCGGCGTGGCGGCCGTGCTCGACGACCTTGCCGCGGTCGAGGACGAGGATCTGGTCGGCGGTGCGCACGTTCGCGAGCCGGTGGGTGACGAGGATCGTGATCCGCCCCGGTGTGGTGTCGGACGCCGCGGCGAGCCCGCGCAGCGACCCGAACACGGCGTGCTCGGCACGGGCGTCGAGGGCGGCGGTGGGCTCGTCGGCCACCACGACGGGGGCGTCGCGGTAGAGCCCGCGGGCCACGGCGATGCGCTGCCACTGGCCGCCGGACAGGTCGTGGCCGCCCTGGAACTCCCGCGACAGGATCGTGGCCCAGCCGCCGGACAGCTCGTTCGCGACGGTCGTGGCGCCGGAACGTTCGGCCGCGGCGGTCAACCGGGTGCCGTCGACGTCGGAGGCGTCGATGCGGCCGATCCGCACGTTGTTCTCGGCGCTCATCGGCCAGCGCAGCGGGTCCTGCATGACGACCGCCACCCGCTCGTGCAGCACGTGCTCGGCGATCGTGCGGGTGTCGTGGCCGTCCCACGTGACGCTGCCCGCGGCGGGCAGGTACAGCCCGGTGAGCAGCTTCGCGAGCGTGGACTTGCCCGAGCCGTTCTCGCCGACCAGCGCGATCGTCTCGCCCCTGCGCAGCGTGACCGACACACCGTCGATCGCGGGCTCGTCCTTGCCGTGGTAGCGGAAGGTGACGTCGGTGAGCACGATCGTCTCCGGGCCGAGATCTGCGGGTGCCGCGTCGGCAGGGCGCCGGCGCGCAGCCGCGTCGGTGAGGCAGTCGCGCAGCATCCCGATGAAGAAGCTCGACTCGAACAGGCTGTTGGCCTCGAAGATCATCCGGCCGGTGGCCGCGGTGGCGGTGCGCATCGCGACGACGGCGGTGCCGGCGAGGGCGAGCGGGAGCACCTCGAGGTAGAGCAGGACGGCCAGCAGGGTGAACGCCAGCCCGGCGCCGATCCCGCCGAGGGTGCGGCCCACCAGGCGCACGAGCGTCTGGGCGCGCTCGAGCCGCACCTCCTCGGCGGCGACGGCGTCGTTGATGCGCCGGTGCTCGCCGATCAGGACGGGCTGTGTGGTGAAGGCACGCACCTCCGCGGCCGGTTCGCGCCGCATGATCAGCGCGCCGGTGACGTTGCGCCGGCGCCAGCGCGAGTTGTTGCGCAGCACCGAGTCGAACATCATCCGGGCCGACCGGACGGCCGCCCAGCCCTGCGGGATCGTGGCCAGCAGCACCGCGGGGGCGAGGAGCGGGTGCAGCAGCCCGGCCGTGACCACGGCTGCGATGGCGGACACCACCTGCGAGATCAGGTCGGACGTGTGCTCGGCGGCCGCGCGCAACCGGGTCGGACCCTGCACCGACGCACGGTCGACCAGCTCGGCGAAGTCGGCGTCGTCGAACGCGGCCAGCTCCACCCCGATCACGGCGGCGTGCACCTCGTCGTGGGCCTGCTGCTCGATGCGGGGGACGAGCGAGCCCTGCACCGCACCGACCGCGGCGTCGAGCAGCCCGCGCCCGGCCAGCGCCGCGACCACGACCGCGACGGCCGGCAGGGAGTCGAGGACGCGATCCGGGGTGGGGCCGGCCTGCAGCAGCCTGGTGAACACGTCGGCCGTGGCGAGCAGCCCGAACGCGGTGACCACGCCGGCGGCGAGCTGCAGCACCGCGACGGCGACGGTGAGCCGCGGCGCGGCCCGCCACGCCCAGCCGGCGACGTAGCGTGCGGTGCGCGGCGCTGCCGCAGCCACCGCAAATGGGCTGGCGGTTGCGGTGTTGGCGAATCCCTGCGCCCACTTCGGGGTATGCAGATCGGCGACGCCGATCAGGGGGTCGGGCACACGTCGAGTATGCGGGTGAGCACCGACAGTTCGAGGCCGATTATCCGAACCGACCGCGCAGGTAGCGCGCAGTGGCCTCGTCGGCAGCGAAGAACGTCTCCACGGCGACCTCGTCGAGCGTGACGTCCAGCGGCGCACCCAGCACCGAGATCGTCGAGAAGAACGTGAGCGGTCCGTCGGGATGGCGCAGCCGCAGCGGCAGGACGATCCGGTTCCGCGGCTGCGCGTCCGGGTCGATCCCGGCCTCGCGGCAGTACCCCACCATCTCCGCGAGCAGCGCGCGCAGGCCCGTCGTCGCCGAGCGCTCCGCCTGCCGGCGCAGCCGCGACACCAGGTGCGCCGCGTACTCCGCCAGGTCCTCGACGTGCGGGGCGAGGCCGCGCGGATGCAGGCTCGTCCGCAGCACGTTCACCGGGGCGGCCATCAGCTCCGGGTCGACCAGCTCGACGAACACCGCGATCGCGCGGTTGGCCGAGAGCATGTTCCACGACCCGTCGACGAGCACTGCGGGATGGGGCTCGTGCCCGGTGAGGATCTGCTGCAGCGAGCGCCGCACCTCGGTCAGCTCGCTGTCCTCCAACCCGTGCTCGGAGTAGGCGGGCGCGAAGCCGGCCGCGATCATCAGCTCGTTGCGTCCACGCAGTGGCACGTCCAGCTCCTCCGACAGGTGCAGCACCATGTCCCGGCTCGGCCGCGCCCGGCCCGTCTCCAGGAACGACAGGTGCCGGGCGGACACGTCCGCGGCCAGGCCGAGGTCGAGCTGGGTCAGCCGGCGGCGCTGCCGCCACTCGCGCAGCATCGGGCCGAAGGCCGAGGCGGAGAGGGTCGCGGTCGTCATGACGGCGACGGTATCCGCCACCGGTGCGGCTGCTCCATGACCTCTGAGGTCATGGACGGGCGACGGGCCGCACCGCGACGATGATCGGCATGGACGATCTGCACGCAGCCATGCCGTTCACGCAGCTGCTGGGCGCCACGACCGTTGCCGTGTCGGCGAAGGAGGTGCGGTTGCGCCTGGACTGGGACGAGACCCGCACGACGGCCGGCGGCGCGCTGCACGGCGGCGCGCTGATGGCGCTCGCCGACGCGGGCGGCGGACTGTGCGCGTTCCTCAACCTGCCCGAGGGCGCCGTCGGCACCGCCACGATCAGCTCCGCCACCAACTTCCTGCGCGGGGTGCGCGACGGCCACGTCGAGGCGGTCTCGCGCCCGCTGCAGGTCGGGCGCACGGTGATCGTCATCGACACGGAGATCGTCGACGCGACCGGCCGCCTCGTCGCCAGGGTGACGCAGACCCAGGCGGTGCAGCGGCCCGCGTGATGCCCGGTCACGCGCCGTGCGGTGATCACGGAAGGGTGGCTGTGAGCCGGCCCGCCGCGCTGCCGTCGTGATCACCGTGTGGTCGGCGCCTCGGCCATGTGGGCGACCATGATCACTCGATACGGCCGTGCCGCCGCGTTCCAGTTATGGCGCCGGCCAGGACGGCAACCCCTCGGCGTCCGCGCATCAGCGAGTCGAGGGAGAGCACAGCATGATCACCCAGGACATGATCCAGGACGTCGTCGGCGCCCAGGCGATCGGCCGGGACGGCCAGAAGATCGGCACGGTCGGGCAGGTCTACGTCGACGAGCAGAACGGCGCGCCCAAGTGGGCGACCGTCAACACCGGCCTGTTCGGCATGAACGAGACGTTCGTGCCGCTGGAGCAGGCCGACGTGCGTGATCACGACCTGCGCCTGGCTGTCACCAAGGACCAGGTGAAGGAGGCGCCGGACGTCGACAACTCCGGCGATCACCTCGACGAGACCCAGCAGAGCCGCCTGGAGCGCTACTACGCGGCGTGGACCGGGGGCGAGGCCTTCGGCAACGGGCGCCGGGAGGCCGCCGACGGCCACGCCCGCGGTGACCGCGAGGGCATGACCCGCTCGGAGGAGCGCCTTCGCGTGGGCACCGAGTCCACCGAGACGGGCAGGGTGCGGCTGCGCAAGTACGTCGTCACGGAGAACCAGCAGGTGTCCGTGCCGGTCAGCCACGAGGAGGTCCGCGTGGAGCGCGAGCCGATCCGGGACGGCTCCGGCGGCCACCGCGCGCAGATCGGTGAGGAGCAGCAGGAGGTCACGCTGCACGCCGAGCGGCCGGTCGTCGACAAGAACGTCGAGGCTGTCGAACGGGTGCGGCTGGGCACCGAGACCGTCACCGAGGACCGCACGGTCTCCGGCGAGGTGCGCAAGGAGCGCATCGAGGTCGACGACCCGCAGGACCAGCTGAAGGACGGCGAGGAGCACGGCCGACGCAGCTGATCGGACGGACGAGGCCCCGTGGCGTGCCGTCCTACCGCTACGGGGCTTCGTCGACGAGCTGGAACCGCACGTGCTGACCGGGCCGCACCTGCGCGGCCCGGTCCACGTCGGCGTCGATCACGACGGCGACGACGGGGTAGCCGCCGGTGACGGGGTGGTCGGCGAGGAAGAGCACCGGCTCGCCCCCGGGTGGCACCTGGATGGCGCCGCGCACCATGCCCTCGCTGGGCAGCTCGTCGTCCCGGCTGCGCGTGAGGTCACTGTTGTCATCCTGGCCGCAAAGCCGCATGCCCACCCGGTCGCTGCGGTCGGAGACCGTCCAGGTGGAACCGTGCAGCCGCTCGGGATCGCGCACCCAGTCCGCGCGCGGGCCGAGCACCGCGCGCAGGGTCACCGTGCCGCCCGGCGGCGCTGCGACGGGTACGACGTCGAGGAGCGGGTGGTCGGCGGGCTCCGGCCCGATCGGCAGCACGGTGCCGGGTGCGAGCGGAGCGGGGCCGGTCCCGGCGAGGACGTCGGTGGACCGCGATCCGAGCACCGGCGCCACCGCGATCCCGCCGCGGACGGCGAGGTAGGTGCGCAGACCGGTCGGGGGTGTGCCGAGGCGCAGGGTCTGGCCGGCGCGCAGTCGCACGAGCGAGTGGTGCCCGACCGGTCGCCCGTCGACGGTGGCCGGTGCCGCGGCCCCGGTCAGCGCGATCAGCAGCGGCGCGCGCAGGTCGTTCCCGGCCCGCACGGTGAGGCCGCCGAAGGCCACCTCGATCGCGGCGGCGTCGGCCGGGTTGGCGACGAGCCGGTTGGCCAAGCGGAGCGCGCACCGGTCCGCCGCGCCCGATGCGCCGACGCCGGTCGCGGCGTGGCCGGGCCGGCCGAGGTCCTGCACGAGCGCCTGCGCGCCGGTGGCGAGCACCTCGAGCACCCGCGGGCCCTCGATCGCCGCTTCCTGACCGTCCCGCTGTTCCGGCGTGCCCGCCAGCTCGTCGACCTGCACGAACCGCACCTGCGAACCGGGCTGCAGGAGCGCGGGCGGATCGCGGTCGGCGTCCCACAGGGTGGCGTCGGTGCGCCCGATCAGCTGCCAGCCACCCGGCGACTCGCGCGGGTAGATGCCGCTGAACTCCCCGGCGAGCCCGACCGATCCGGCTGGTACCCGTGTGCGCGAGGTGTCCCGGCGGGCGACGGTCAGTCGCTCGTCGCCGTCGGCGAGGTAGGCGAAGCCGGGCGCGAAACCGCCGAACCCGACGGTCCACGGTGTGCCGGTGTGCGCGGCGACGACCTCGTCGGGCGACATGCCGGTGAGCCGCGCGACGTCGGCGAGATCGGGGCCGTCGTAGACGACCGGGATCTCGATGGTGGCGCCGCTCTCCCGGGTGGCCGCGGGGTCGACGGGCAGGTCGAGCACCAGCTTGCGCAGCCCGCGCAGGTCGGTGCCGGGTGCCGTCCGCAGCAGCACGGTGCGCGCCGCCGGCACCACGTCGATGACGCCGTCGAACTTCGCCTCGCAGACGGCGGCGGTCAGCGACAGCACCTCGTCGAGCGTGCCGACCTCCACGAGCAGACCGGCATCGGCGCAGGTCCTGGCCTCCATCACGGCCCCGCGAAGGCGGTGATCTCGATCCCGGCCTCGCGCAGCTTCCCGCGCACGGCAGCACCCATCGCGACGGCACCGGGAGAGTCGCCGTGCACGCAGATGGACTCGGCCGCCACGGCCACGTCGTTGCCGGCGACGCTGGTGACGACGCCGTCGGTCACCATCCGCAGCACCCGCTCGGCCACGGAGTCCGGGTCCTCCAGCAGCGCGCCGGGCGCCGACCGGGGCACCAGGGTGCCCTCGGGGGTGTACCCGCGGTCGGCGAAGAACTCCCGCACCGTGCGCAGCCCCGCCGCCTCGGCCGCCTTGAGGAACGCCGAGCCGGGCAGACCCAGCACCGGCAGCGCGGGGTCGTAGGCGACGACCGCCGCCACGACCGCATCGGCCTGCGCCTCGTGGTGGACGATCGCGTTGTAGAGCGCGCCGTGCGGCTTGACGTAGCGGACGGAGGTGCCGGTCACGCGGCAGATCCCGTCGAGTGCGCCGAGCTGGTAGACGACGTCGTCGGTGAGGTCGGCGGGCGGCATGTCGATGAACCGCCGGCCGAAACCGGCGAGGTCGCGGTAGCCGACCTGGGCGCCGACCACGACGTCGCGCTCGGCGGCGGCCGCGCAGGTGCGGCGCAACGTGCTCGCGTCGCCGGCGTGGTAGCCGCAGGCGACGTTGGCCGAGCTGACCAGCGCGAGCATCGCCTCGTCGTCGCCGAGGCGCCAACGTCCGAAGGACTCGCCGAGATCGGAGTTCAGGTCGATCCGCATGAGCATTGCCTCCCAGGTCCGTGGTGCAGCGGCGGTTCGGCGAGCATAAGGATTGTTGAACAATCCTACAAGAGGGCATGTGAATACTGGGTACTACGATCTGACGTGTGACCGTCGTCGATCCTGCCTCCGGCTCCATCGCCAACCTCGGCCAGGCCCGATCCGCGGTCACCGGCAGCACCACCGCGGAACGTGCCGCGAACGCCGTCCGCGAGGAGGTCGTGGAGGGACGCCTGCGGCCCGGCACCAGACTGCCCGACACCGAGCTCGCCGAAGCCCTCGGGGTCTCGCGCAACACCATGCGCGAGGCCATGAGCCAGCTCGTCACCGAACGGGTGCTCGAACGCCACCCCAACCGCGGCGTCTACGTCGCCACCCCCGACGTCGCCGACGTCCGCGACGTCTACCGCGCACGCCGGCTCATCGAGCGCGCAGCCGTGCGCTGGGGGCAGGACCTCGATCCCGCGCGGATCGCAGCCCTGCGCGCTGCCGTCGACGAGGGGCAGCAGGCCGTCGCGACGGGGAACTGGACCGGCGTGGCCAGCGCCAACCAGCACTTCCACCGCGCGCTCGTCGGATTGGCCGGCAGCCCGCGACTCGAGCAGCAGATGGCGCTCCTGCTGGCCGAGATGCGGCTGATCTTCCACCGCATGCCCGGGGTGCGGGAGTTCCACGAACCGTTCGTCGGCCGCAACGACGGCATCTGCCGCCTCCTCGAGGCCGGCGACCGCGACGCGGCCGAGCAGGCGCTGTCCGACTACTTCGACGAGGCCGAGGCGCAGCTGCTGGAGTCGTACGCGCGGCTGTAGTCCTCCCCCGGGGTACAGATACGTCAGCAAAGCCACTTTCAGGACCGAACCGGTCCTGAAGGTGGCTTTGCTGTCACTCAGGGACCGGTGATCCGATACTGGCGTCGTGCTCGTTCCCGGTGATCCGCGCAGCCCGGTGCTGCTGCACGTGCCGCACGCGGGCACCGAGGTGCCCGCCTGGGTCCGGGACCGGCTGCTGCTCGACGACGCGGAGCTCGCGGCCGAGCAGGCCGCGCTCACCGATCACCGCACCGACGAGCTGGCCGCCGCTGCCGCAGCAGCGGCCGAGGTCCGACCGTTCCTGCTGGTCAATCCGGTCTCCCGGTTCGTCGTCGACGTGGAGCGCTTCCCCGACGAGCGCGAGGAGATGGCGGCGGTCGGCATGGCCGCCGTGTACACGCACGGCTCGCGCGGGCAGCGCATCCGCGCCGACGACCCGGAGCACCGTGCCGCACTGCTGGCCGCCCACTACGAGCCGTGGGCGGCGGCCGTGCAGGACGCGGTGGCCGGCCGGCTGGCCGCGCCCGGCCGCGCCGTGCTGATCGACGTGCACTCCTACCCCAGCGCCGCCCTGCCCTACGAGCTGCACGGGGACGGCCCGCGGCCGCCGGTGTGCCTCGGCACCGACCCGTTCCACACCCCGCCCGAGCTGGTCGCGGCGGCCCGCGCCGCGTTCGGTGCCGGCGTGGCACTGGACTCCCCGTTCGCCGGCGTCTACGTCCCGCTGGCGCACCTGCACAGCGAGCCGCGGCTCACCGCGCTCATGATCGAGATCCGGCGCGACGGGTACCTCGTCGAGCCCGCCGGACCACCGACGGACGGGTTCGGCGTGCTGGCCGCCGCTCTCACCCGGCTGGTCGACTCGCTCACGATCGCTCGTGGTGCGCGGAACTCCGGGTTAAAGTCGAGACGATGAGTACGCAGCTGACGCGCAGGTGGCACGTCGATCTCTGCCGTACCCACGCCGCTCTCGCACCGACGGGCTGACCTGCCCGTCGTCTGCCGAGAGGATCGTCCATGCCCACCATCGCCGTGATCGGTGCGGGGCCGCGGGGCACCGGTGTCGTGGAGCGCCTCGCGGCGAACCTCCCCGAGCTGGGTGGCGGCCCGCTCGACGTGCACCTGATCGACCCGTACCCGCCCGGCGCCGGCCGGATCTGGCGGCACGCGCAGTCGCCGCTGCTGGCCATGAACTCGATGGCCGCCGACGTCACGATGTACACCGACGAGTCGGTGGTGTGCGCGGGCCCGATCCGGCCCGGCCCGTCGTTCTGGGACTGGGCGCGCGAGCACGCCGATCCCGAGACGTTCGAGCCGGAGCTCGCCGCCGAGCTGCGCGCGGTCACCGCGGCCACGTTCCCGAGCCGGCGCCTGCAGAGCCGCTACCTGGAGTGGGTTCTGGCCGACCTGCTCGCCCACCTGCCCGAGGGCATGCGCGTGCACCTGCACCGCGACCGCGCCGTCGGGCTCGCCGAGGACGGGCCGGCGCAGATCGTGCAGCTGGCGCAGGGCCGGCCGCTGCGGGTCGACGCCGTCGTGCTCGCGTCCGGTCACCTCGACGCGAGCCCGACCGCGGACGAGCTGGCGCTGGTCGCGCACGCGCAGCAGCACGGGCTCGTCTACCTGGCACCGGAGCAGACCACCGACTCCGATCTCTCGGTGCTCGCGCCGGGGGAGACCGTGCTGGTCCGCGGCATGGGACTGGCGTTCATCGACCTGCTGGTGCTGCTCTACGAGGGCCGCGGCGGGCGCTTCGAACCTTCGGGGGACGGCCTGCGCTACGTCCCGTCCGGCGCGGAGCCGTACCTGGTGGCCGGCTCGCCGCGGGGCATGCCGTACCACGCGAAGACCCACTACGGCCTGCGCGCGGGCCTGCCGCCGCTGCCGCGCTTCTTCGGCGACGCCGAGGTCTCCGCGCTGGTCGACGCGGGTGCGCCGATCGACTTGCACCAGCAGGTGTGGCCGCTGATGGCCAAGGAGATCGCCTGGGGCTGGTACCACGAGCTGTTCAAGGGCCATCCCGATCGGGTGCGCGTGCCGTGGGACGAGTTCGCCGCAGCGTTCGCCGCAGCCGGTTGGGACATCCCCGAGATGATCGGTCTCCTCGACCGTGCCGTGCCCGACCCGCTGGACCGCCTCGATCTCCCCGGCCTGCACGACCCGCTCGCCGGGATCACCGCGCCCGACCTGGACGCGCTGCAGCCGGTGGTGCGCGGCCTGATCGCCGAGGACCTGCGCCAACACGTGGACGAGGCACACACGCCGCACCTCGGCGCGTTCGTGGCGATGCTGTCGGTGTACTCCGCGACCGCTCGCGTCGTGTCGTCCGGCCTGCTCACCCCGCGTTCCGCGGCCGCGGACGTCGGCTGGTGGCAGGGCTTCTTCAACGGGGTGGCCAGCGGCCCGCCCGGGTTCCGCGTGCGCGAGCTGCTCGCCCTGTCCGAGGCCGGCTACGTGCGCTTCCTCGGGGCCGGGATGGCGATCGACACCGCGCCCGACGGGTTCCGCGCCGTCAGCACCACCCTCGCCGGAGCGCCGCCCGTGCACGCCAGGGCGCTGGTGGACGCGCGCCTGCAGGAACCGAGCGCAGTCCGCAGCGCCGACCCGTTGCTGGCGAGCCTGGCGCTGGCCGGCGAGGTGGTCGAGGCCGTCATCGCCGACGCCGACGGCGCCGTCCTGCGCAACACCGGCCAGATCCGCACCAGCCCCGTCGACGGTGCCGTGCTCGACGCGGCCGGCCGGGCGCACCCCCGCCGCTTCGCCGTCGGCCCGCACACCACCGTCAAGCTGCCGGGCGCGTTCACCCGGCCGGGCACGAACTCGCTGTCGTTCCGGCACAACGACGCGGTGGCCAGGGCCGTGCTGGAGGCCGTCGCGGAGGCGGCGCGCGCCGCGGCCTGAGGTTCACCCGGTTTGCAGCAAAGCCACTTTCATGCAGGAATCTTGCGTGAAAGTGGCTTGCTGCAATGGGCGGCGGGTGAGCGACGGCGACCCGGCTCAGCTCGGAGCGTTGCGTTCCAGCCACTTCCGGAGTGCGGCTACGTCGGCGTCCGGGCGCGGGGCGACGACGAGCCGGTCGACGCCGGCGGCGGTGTAGGCGCGCTCGCTGTCGTCGTCGAGGGGCGCGTCCGGGGTGACGGTCACCTCCAGCCGGTCGGTGCGCCCGGCGGCCGCCTCGGCCCGGCGCAGGCCCGCCACCTGCTCGGTGACCTCGGCGACGGACAGCCGGAACCCGTACCAGCCCTGCGCGAACCGGGCTGCGCGCCGCCAGGCCGCCGGGCTCTCCCCGCCGATGACCACCGGCAGCGGGCGCTGGACGGGCCGCGGATGCGCGTCCACCCCGGAGAAGCGGACGAACTCGTCGTCCGCGGAGGGTTGCGGGTCCTCCCACAGCGAGCGCATCGCCGCCAGGTAGGCGTTCGTCCGGGCGCCGCGGGTCGCCGTCGGCACGCCGATCGCGGTGAGCTCCGGCTCCAGGTAGCCGGCGCCGACCCCGACGACGAGCCGCCCGCGCGACAGCACGTCCAGGGTGGCCAGCTGCTTGGCCAGCACCAGCGGGTTGCGCTGCGGCAGCACGAGCACGCCGGTGCCCAGCAGCACCCGTTCGGTGCGGGCGGCGAGGTGGGCGAGCAGCACGATCGGGTCGCCGATCGGATCCTCCGGTTCCATCGGCGACGGCGGTCGCCGCGGGCTCGGGAGGACGACGTGCTCGGCGGCCCACACGGAGTCGTACTCGAGTTCCTCGGCGCGCACCGCGATCTCGACGGCGACCCCGGGGTCGCGGGGAATGCAGTGGTTGTGCAGGAAGATCCCGCGGCGCGGCGTGCTCATCCGCCCACCGTAGGTTCGGCCGGGGCATTCCGGCTGCGATGATCCGGAAGATCAGGTATTCCGTCCGCAGCATGGCAGGATCGTCGGTCGTGAGCGTTCCCAGCCTCGACGGGCGGATCTTCGTCGGCGTCTCCAACACCGCGGACGGCGAGGTCGGCTCCGCCACCACCTTCGGCTACCACGAGCGCGACGGCCTGGTGTGGGCCGAGTACGCGGGCAACGGCATCCGGCTCGGCCGCCTCACCGGCACCCGCAGCGGCGACCTCCTCGACTTCCGCTACGTGCACGTCTCCGCCGACGGCAGCACCAGCAGCGGGCACTGCGCCGCCCGGCTGGAGCTGCTGCCCGACGGGCGGGTGCGCTCGCACGAGACCTGGGAGTGGGAGTCGCGGCCAGGGTTCGGTGCGAGCGTGGTGGAGGAGCAGCGCCTATGACCGCAGGCTCGGGAAAGCCGCTCGCAGCTCGCTGAACAGCGCGGGGTACTCCTGCCCGCCGAAGGTGGTGGCGACCTCGTTCAGAACGACGAAGACGGCGACGGCGGGATCGGGATCGCCGGCATGCTGCAGCGCGCAGAGGGCACCGATCTGGCCGGAGTACTCGTCGGTGCTCCCGTCCATCGACCACACCCTGGTGTGGGTGATGCGGGTGTCGCGGAACAGCAGGTCGTTGGCGGCATTGCCGTGGTGGGCAGTGAACACGGTGGGCAGCGGCTCGCCCCGCTCGACGGCGTCGACGCCCGCGGTGAGCCATCCGATGTGGTCCAGCCCGGCTCGGACGAGGCCGCGGCGAAGCAGCCACCAGGTGATGCGTCGCTGCTGGTCAGGGCTCGCGTCGGCGATCGCCGTGGCCAGCGGCAGATCGAGGCGGGCGATCTGAGCGGCCTGGATCAGCTCGCCCAACGGCGGAGCGGGCCGCGGACCGCCCCACATGTGCTGGTCCTGAACGCGCTGGGCCCGTTCCACGGACGCGGCCCGGCGCCGTTCACGTTCGAGCCGTTGCTGCTCCGCATGCTCAGCCCGGACACGCACGGTCTCGGCCAGGGGCGGCAGCTCGCGGGCGATCCCGTGCCAGTACGCGGCCGTCCCGGAGGTCTGCTTGATCACCGCATCGTCGGTGGAGCCATCGGGCGCAGCCGGCCACAGCTGCAGCAGGTAGCGGTCGATGACCGGTTCGTCCGCGCCGCGCGTGTCGGCCTGGTGGGCCGCATCCATCCCGGATGCGCTGAACCGGGCCCGGTGATCGACCGGCGGAAGCGCGACGGGGTGGTGGGAGTTGGCCAGGAGTCCCATCAGCAGGCACTCGGTCCGGCTGCCCGGGGGCCGGACCCAGGTGGCCTCCACGACCTCCTCCCAGGACAGGTCCAGCGGGGGAGGCCCCGGATGCAGCTCGACGGTGAGCGGCACGGCGCCGGTGTGCAGGCCGACCTTCAGGGCCAGCGCATCGGGCTGGGCAGCACCGAGGAGGCCGTTGCGCTGGTCGCCGAAGGTCAGCGCGTCGTCCTCGGGTGGGTGCTCACCCCACAGGTGGAACTGGCCGTACGACAGCCAGAGCTCACCCGCGAACAACTCCTGAATTGACATACTCGGCACAGCGTCCCCCCGGATCGTTGCGCTGATGCTCCCATCGAGGTCCGACAGATCAGACGTCCGCCGAACCTCAGGCCCGACGGGCCGTCACCACGTAGACGGAACCGTCGAGCACGACGTGCCCTTGCCCGTCGACGTGCGAGGCGAACGTGCTGGTCAGCGCCGTGATCGCGGCAGCGCGACCCGCCTCGTCGAGGGGTTCGACGGCGAGGCGGGTGGGTCCGAAATCGGTGGCCATCTCGGCCGCTGCTGCTGGGTCCAACCCGCCGCCGAACGGCAGCGGCAGCACGTGCTGCCTGGACCGCACGTCCCGCCAGCCGGCTCCCTCCAGCAACTGCGCCGTCGCCACCGGGTCGGACATCGAGAACGGCCCGCCGGCGGGGGAGAGGCCGTCGGGCTCCGGGATGCCGCGGGCGGCGAGCACGTCGAGCACCGCGCCCAGCGGCTCTTCGAACAGCGGTGAGGCCGTGCGCGCACCCCACACCGCCACCGCGAGCCGTCCACCGGGGCGGGTGGCCTCGGCGAGGTGCGCGAACGCGGCGGCCGGATCGGCGAAGAACATCACCCCGAACCGGGACAGCACCACGTCGTAGGCCTGCGCCGGAGGCGTCCAGGTGGTGACGTCGGCACACAGCCAGTCCGTCGGCGCTCCCGGGACTGGGACGGCAGCGGCCGCCTCGAGCAGATCGGGGGAGATGTCGATGCCGGTCACGCGCCCGCCCGGCCCGACCGCCGCGGCGGCCTGCCGCGTGGTCGGGCCGGTGCCGCAGCCGACGTCGAGCACCTGCTCGCCGGGCTGCATCGCGGCCGCGGCGAACAGGACGTCGGAGACCGGCGCCATCTGCTGTTCCAGGCCTGCGGCCTTGCGCAGCCAGCGGGCGGCCCGCTCACCCGCCCAGGTGTCGTCGAGGGTCACGATCTCCGACAGTAGTGAGTCACGTGCCGAACCCGGAGAACAGCAGCACCGCCAGGCCGAGCCCGACGGCCAGGTTCACCACCGTCGCGCTCGCGAACACCCCGACGGGCCGCCAGCCGGCCTCCTTCAGCGGGGCCACCCGGAACTCCAGCCCGATCGAGACGAACGCGAGGATCAGGAAGATCGTCCGCAGGTCGTTGACGTTGGTGATCAGCGGTTTCGCGGCCGCCGAACCGACGACGCTGGTGAAGATCGTCGCGATGATCGACGCCGCGAGGAACCCGAGCACGAACGTGGGGAAGCGTTCCCACAGCTCGCGGCCGCGGCCCTTCGTCGCGCCTTCCTGGTTCTCCACCTTGAGCGCGAAGTACGCCGTCAACGCGACGGCGACGACGCCGAGCAGCGCGTTCTGCGTCGTCTTGACGATCGTGGCGATCTGCAGCGCCTGCTCACCGACGATGGCACCGGCGGCGCTCACCGCAGCCGTGGTGTCGATGTTGCCGCCCACCCACGCGCCGCCGACGGCCTGGGAGAGGCCCAGCGCATCGACGGCCAGCGGCAGCAGGAAGATCGACGGCAACGCGAAGATCACCACCATGCTGGCGGTGTAGGCGAGCTGCTCCTTCTTCGCCTGCACGGCGCCGGCGGCGGCGATCGCGGCGCTCACCCCGCAGATCGAGACGGCCGACGCGAGCAGGGCGCGCAGCTTGTCGTCGAGGCCGAGGCGGCCGCCGAGCCACCACGTGAACCCGAAGACGATCGTGATCAGCAGGAACGCCTGGATGATCGCCGGGCCGGCGGCGCTCACGATCACCGCGAAGTTGATCGATCCGCCGAGCAGCACGAGCCCGGTCTTGATCTGCGGGGGGATGGAAGGCCCGACGAAGGAGGGCCGGGGCGGGTGAGGTCAGAACTCGGTGCGGAAGCCGCCGGCGAGCCGGTCGCGCACTCCGAGCTGGGTGAGCACGACGTTGCCGATCAGGCCGAGCACGATCGCGTAGACCGGGTACTCGATGACGGCGGCGATCCCACCGAACCCGGTGCCTTTCGTCCAGGCAGGAACGCCCTGGTCGAGCAGGCGGACCAGGGCGCCGATCGCGATCACGACGGCGACGCCGCCGATCGTCCACGCAGTGGTGGACGAGGTCTCGCGGGTGGTCGTCTCGGTCACGGGATCAGCCATCCCGGGATCACGCCGAACAGCACCAGCAGGAGCAGGACCAGGCCGACGATCGTCGCCAGCCAGTCCTCGTCGAGGGAGGTGCGGCGCGCGGCCTGCACCTCGGAGTTCTCGGACACGCTTCTTCCGTTCCAGGGAAGGGGTAGGCGACGGGAGCGGTGTCAGTGACAGAACTCGTCGTACGCGTGCGGCCGCCGCGACGGCCAGAAGCACTCCAGGTCGCGGCCCACGACGGTCAGAGAGCGAGGCCGCGGGCGCGCAGTACCCGGCGTTCGATCGGCCGGAAGACCAGCAGCTCGATGCCGATCCCGACGATCAGGATCAGGAAGATCGCGGCGATCACGCCGGGCATGTTCGAGTAGTCGCTGCCGTACTTCAGGTAGGCGCCGAGCCCGAACCCGAGCAGGGGGCCCGCCGCGATGATCTCCGCGGCCATCAGCGACCGCCAGGAGAACGCCCAGCCCTGCTTGCAGCCGGCCAGGTATCCGGGCAGCGCGGCCGGCAGCAGGATGTGCCGAGCGTTCGCCAGCCCGCCGGCGCCGAGCACCTTCCCGACCCGCGGCAGGATCGGCGGGATCTGGTCGATCCCGGCCACCAGGCCGTTCGCGATCGACGGGATCGACCCGGCCAGCACCACGAAGTAGATCGTGGCGTCGGTCAGGCCGAACCACAGCACCGCGGCCGGCACCCACGCCACCGACGGCAGGCTCTGCAGGCCCGACAGCAGCGGCCCGATCGCCGCGCGCACCACGGGTACCCGCGCCACCAGCAGTCCCAGCGGGGTGGCGATCACCAATGCGACCGCGAAGCCGATGAACGCGCGGCTGATCGAGGTCCACAGGATCGACAGCACCTGGCCGTCGGCCACGGTGGCGACGAACTCGTCCCACACCGCGGCCGGGGCCGGCACCTTGTACTCGCTCGTGATCGCCGACGCCCAGATCAGCTGCCAGACCAGGATGAACAGGACGAGCGCGACCAGCGGCGGGAGCCCGACCGCCAGCGCCTTGCGCCACCACGGCTTGGTGACGACCGTCGGGGTGTCGAGCGCGTCGAGGCCGGCGATGGCCGCGGCGTCGGCGTCCGCCCGCTGCTTCTCCAGCTCAAGCGGCATGGCTCGTGATCACCTCGCGGAGCCGGCCGGTGATCTCCTCGTGGAGGCGCTCCCGGTCGTCGCCGACGGTCCACTCCCGCACGACGGTGCCCGGGCGCGACGACAGCAGCACCACGCGCTGCGCGACCCGCACCGCCTCGCGGACGTCGTGGGTGACGAACAGGATCGAGATGCCGGTGGCCCGCCACACCCGCAGGAGCTCGCCCTGCAGCACGTCGCGGGTGATGGCGTCCAGGGCCGCGAACGGCTCGTCCATGAGGAGCAGTCCGGGGGTGTCGGAGTCGGCGGTGCTGGTGGCGGCGGCGAGCGAACGGGCCAAGGCCACCCGCTGGCGCATGCCGCCCGAGAGCTCGTGCGGCCGCTTGTCCGCCTGACCCGACAGCCGCACCAGCTCCAGCAGCTCCGCGGCCCGCTCGCGGCGCTCACGGCGGCCTGCGCCGGCGAGGCGCAACGGCAGCTCGACGTTGCGACCCGCGGTGAGCCACGGCAGCAGCGCGGCCTCCTGGAACATCACCGACGGCCGGCTGGTGCGCACCGCCACCGAACCCGACGTCGGCTCGTCCAGGCCGGCGACCAGGTTGAGCAGCGTCGACTTGCCGCACCCCGAAGCGCCCAACAGGCACACGAACTCGCCGGGCGCGACCGACAGGTCGATGTCGCGCAGCGCGGTGACGGCCGACGTGCCGGTGCCGAAGGTCTTGTGCACCCCGTCGAGGGAGACGGCCGGGGTGTGCAACACGGAGGTCGAGCGCTCCAGGGTGGCGGTCATCGGATCCTCATCCCTGCTTGTCGAGGCCTGCGGTGTCCACCGCGGGCTGTCCTGCTGCCTGACGCACCTTGTTGAGGGCGGTCAGATCGACGAACCCGCTCAGGTTGGTCTCCTTCGGCTGCGCCCCCGCCGTGACGCTGTCCTTCGACAGCTGCGGGAACGTCGCGGCCAGCGGATCGCTGGAGAACGACAGCTCGGAGAAGGCCCGGTCGAGCACCGTCGCCGACAGCGACGAGCCGGTGAACTTCTTGATCGCGTCATTGGTGGCGGTCTTGGCGCCCGCCGGGTCGGCCGCGGCGAAGTCGATCGCCTTCTGCTCGCCGCGCAGCAGCGCCTCGATGGTGTCCGGGTGCTGCTGGAGGTACTCGGTGCGCACGATCAGCACGGTGGTGGGGAACTGCCCGCCCGGCCACAGCGACTTCTCGTCCACCAGCACCTTCGCGCCCGCCTCGACCAGTCGCGAGCTCCACGGCTCCGGCAGCCAGCCGCCGGCGATCCCGCCGGTCTTGTAGAGGTCGAGGGTCCGCGGGTTGTCGAGGTTCTGGACGGTGACCTTGTCGGGGCCTTCGCCGATCTCGAGCTTGTTGTCCTTCAGCCACTTCTTCAGCGCCACGTCCTGCGTGTTGCCGGCCTGCGGCGTCGCGACGATCTTGCCCTTCAACTGCTCCGGCGTCGTGATGTCGGGCGTCGTGACGAGCTGCGCGCCACCCGAGGTGGACCCCGCGACGAGCCGGATCGCCTGACCGTTCGACTTCGCGAACGCGTTGATGGCGGGGCTCGAGCCGATGAATCCGGCGTCCAGCGAACCGCCCAGCAGCGCGGCGACCTCGTCCGGGCCTGCGTTGAACTGCTGGGGCGTCAGCTTCGTGGAGCCCAGCTCCTGCGCGAAGAAGCCCTTGGTGTCCCCGATCAGCGCGGGGGCGTGGGTGATGTTGGGGAAGTAGCCGAGCCGCAGCTCGGCGGCCGGGCCGGCGGCGGCCTGTGGAGCGGCCGGGGCCTCGGCGGCGCGGGAGCAGCCGGCGAGGGCCGCGACGGTGATCAGGGCGGCGGCGAGCAGACTTCGGGTACGGATGCGCATCGGTTCGGGGGTTCCTCGGGACGAGTGGTGGCGGACTGCTGCGACGGGGCAGGAGTCAGCGACAGAACTCGTCGAACGCGTGGCCGCGGCGCGACGGCCAGAACCGCTCGAGATCGGTGACGAGCACACGGGTGTCGCGCGCGTGATCGCGCGTGAGCTGCTCCGTGGACGTCACCACACCATGGTGCGGAACGGCCCGGCCCAGTACAACCCGTCGTCCGCGGTGCGGGATGGCGCTGAAATGTCCGTACGTCTGCGTATCCCCAGGTCAGTGGCATGGACGTCCGCTGTGGTGATGCAGCTCTCGCCGGTACACCCCGAACGGCGCAGTGCCCATAGGTCCGTACAGCCCTGCCGCCGCGAGTCTCCCGTTCCGCGGGGCGAGTCTTGCGTTTCGCCCCGCGAGTCTCGCGTTCTGGTCGGCGAGTTCTGCGTTCCGGTCGCGGTGCCGGGTTGCGCTGAGCGAGGGCCCGCGCTGACGTGCGCCCACGAGCGACGGCCGGGAACGCGAGACTCGCCGACCGAAACGCGAGACTCGCCGACCAGAACGCAAGACTCGCGCTGAGGGGGCGGGCCGGTCAGACGGCTGTGCGGGTGGCGGCTCGGTGGGCGAGGGCCTCGGCGTAGCGAGCCACGACCAGGTCGGCCACTGCCGGGTGCGGGCCCAGCGGGGCGGCGAGGAGGG
Organism: uncultured Actinomycetota bacterium; assembly: GCA_963727745.1. GTDB lineage: Bacteria > Actinomycetota > Actinomycetes > Mycobacteriales > Pseudonocardiaceae > Pseudonocardia. The sequence continues at coordinate 355,116 of CAVSHL010000003.1, read as the reverse complement.
CGCCGGCCTCGTGGGCGGCACGGGCGATGCGGTCGGGGAGCAGGCCGGGGGCCAGCACCCATTGGGCGACGGCGACGCGGCGGGCTCCGCCCGCGCGCAGCCGGGCGATCGCGTCCGCCACCGACGGCTCGGCCGTCGCGAAGGCTGCCTGCGCGCCTGACCAGCCGAAACGGCGACGCCACAGCGCAGCCACCGACTCGACGACGGCGTTCGCCGGCGCATGTGACGATCCGACGCCGGCAACGACGACGCCCAGCTCGGGATCGTCCAGCGGACCGACGGCGGCCGCGAGCCGGTCCAGCGCCGCGTCCTCGACCGCCGGCCCGAGCACGTCCGCGACGAGCACGCCGGGCCGGCCGGCCCGGGCCACCTCGCCGGGCACGTCGACGCGGGCGTGGAAGGCGTGCCCGAGCAGCAGCGGGACGACGACCGCCGAGGAGACACCGCCGAGCACGTCCCGCAACCGCGGCGCCGACAGGTCGAGGAACGCGGTGCGCACGTCCAGCCCGGGATGGCGCAACCGCACGACGTCCATCAGCGCCGCGACGGTGGCCGCAGAGCGCGGATCGCGGCTCCCGTGCGCGCCGCCGACGAGCACCGTCATGTCACCAGCAGGGGTTGCCCGACCAGCCCTGCTGCCAGCGTGTTCCCCGTCGGGGGATCGATGAGCAGGAAGGCGCCGGTGGCGCGGATGTCGGCGTACTGGTCGACGGGCAGGGCGTCGGCGGTGCGCAGCGCGACGCTGCGCGATGTCGTTGATGGCGAGTTGCTCGGTGCCCTCGACCCAGGCGACCTCGTCGGTGTCGAGCCGCTCGCCGATGGCCCCGACGATCACCTGGGTCGTGCGGGTGCCGTGCTTGAGCAGCAGCCGGGCGCCGGGGCGCAGCGGCTTCTCGGCCAGCCAGCACAGGGTGGCGTCCAGCTCGTTCGTGACGGGCGGGAGGGCGTCGGCGGCGGCGATGAGGTCGCCGCGGGAGATGTCGATGTCGTCGGCCAGCCGGATGGTGACCGAGCGACCGGCGCCGGCGGCGTCGAGCGGCCCGTCGGCGGTGTCGACCGAGGTGACCGTCGTCGGGATGCCGGCCGGGAGCACGACGACCGCGTCTCCGGGCGCGACGGTGCCGGCGGCGACCTGGCCGGCGTAGCCGCGGTAGTCGGTGGCGTGGTCGCGGATCACGTACTGGACGGGCAGCCGGAACGGTGCCTCGACCTCGGGCCCGGTGACCGGCACCGACTCGAGGTACCCGAGCAGCGTGGGTCCCTCGTACCAGGGAGTCCGCTCGGAGCGCTCGACGACGTTGTCCCCGACCAGCGCCGACACCGGGATCGTGACGACGGACTCGAAGCCGAGCGACGTCGCGAGCCCGGCGAACTCCTTGCCGATCGCGGTGAGTTCGGCCTCGTCGTAGTCGACGAGATCGATCTTGTTGATGGCCAGCACCAGCCGCGGCACCCGCAGCAGGGCGAGCACGGCGGCGTGCCGGCGGGTCTGCTCGACCACCCCGTACCGGGCGTCGACGAGCAGCACCGCCAGCTCCGCGGTGGACGCGCCGGTGACCGTGTTGCGCGTGTACTGGACGTGGCCGGGGGTGTCGGCGAGCACGAACTCGCGCGTCGGCGTGGAGAAGTACCGGTACGCGACGTCGATCGTGATGCCCTGCTCGCGCTCGGCGCGCAGGCCGTCGACCAGCAGCGACAGGTCGGGCGTCGACAGGCCCTTGTCGACCGAGGCGCGGGTGACGGCCTCGATCTGGTCGGCGAGCACCGACTTGGTGTCGTAGAGCAGCCGGCCGACGAGCGTGGACTTGCCGTCGTCGACGGAGCCTGCGGTGGCGAACCTCAGCAGATCCTTCATGTCAGAAGTAGCCCTCGCGCTTCCGGTCTTCCATGGCCGCCTCGGAGAGGCGGTCGTCGGCGCGGGTGGCGCCGCGCTCGGTCAGTCGCGAGGCCGTGACCTCGGCGATGATCTCGTCGAGCGTGGTGGCCGTGGACTCGACGGCGCCCGTGCACGAACCGTCGCCGACGGTGCGGTAGCGGACCGTGCGCTCCTCGAGCACCTCGGTGCCGCGCGGACCGCCCCACGGGCCCTCGGCCAGCCACATCCCGTCGCGGCGGAAGACCTCGCGCTGGTGGCTGTAGTAGATCGACGGCAGCTCGATCTGCTCGCGCTGGATGTAGCGCCAGACGTCGAGCTCGGTCCAGTTGGAGATCGGGAACACCCGCACGTGCTCGCCGGGGGCGTGCCGGCCGTTGTAGAGGTTCCACAGCTCAGGGCGCTGCGACCGCGGGTCCCAGCGACCGAACGCGTCGCGCAGGCTCATGATGCGTTCCTTGGCGCGCGCCCGTTCCTCGTCGCGACGCCCGCCGCCGAACACCGCGTCGTACTTGCCCTCGACGATGGAGTCCAGCAGCGGCACGGTCTGCAGCGGGTTGCGGGTGCCGTCGGGGCGCTCGGTGAGGCGGCCGTCGTCGATCCAGTCCTGGACGTGCGCCACTTCCAGCCGCAGGCCCAGCCGCTCGACGAGCCGGTCGCGGAAGTCGATGACCTCGGCGTAGTTGTGCCCGGTGTCGACGTGCAGCAGCGGGAACGGCACCGGTGCGGGCGCGAACGCCTTCACCGCCAGGTGCACCAGCAGCGTGGAGTCCTTGCCGCCGGAGAACAGGATCACCGGCCGGTCGAACTCGCCCGCCACCTCGCGGAAGATGTGGATGGCCTCGGATTCGAGGGCATCCAATGCGTCGATCGTCGCGGCGGTCACTGGACGTGCAATCCGCACTCGATCTTGCCCGTGCCCGCCCAGCGACCCGATCGCGGATCCGCTCCCGGCGCCGGCTTGGCCGTGCAGGGTGCGCACCCGATCGACGGGTAGCCCTCGCCGACCAGCGGGTTCACCAGGATCCCGTGCTCGGCGATGTAGGCCTCCATGTCGTCGTCGCTCCAGGCCGCGATCGGGTTGATCTTGACGAGGTTGAACTTCTCGTCATACGTGATCAAAGGGGTGTTCGCCCTGGTCGGAGCCTCGACGCGGCGCACACCGGTGACCCAGGCGTCGTAGCGGGCGAGCGTGTCCGTCAGCGGTGCGACCTTGCGCAGGGCGCAGCACTGGTTGGGATCGCGCGACCACAGGTCCTTGCCCCACGCCGCGTCCTGCTCGGCCACCGACTGCGCGGCCTGCGCGTTCACGATCTGCACGTCGTAGACGTGCTCGACGGCGTCGCGGGTGCCGATGGTCTCCGCGAAGTGGTAGCCGGTCTCCAGGAACAGCACCTCCACGCCCGGCGCCGCCTTCGCGGCCAGGTCGACCAGCACGGCGTCCTGCATGTTCGACGCCACGATCAGCTTCTCGAACGTCCCCGCCGCCCAGGCCAGCACCTGCTCGGCGGTGGCGTCCGGGCCGAGCTGCGCGGCGCCGCGCTCCGCGACCTCCCGCAGGTCGGTCTCCGTCGCAACGCTCATGAGGGAACTCCGATCCCGATCATCTTCAACGTGAAGGTCCGCAGGCAGGAGCCGCAGTACCAGGCCCCGTGCGATGCCTCGGCCGGCCGCAGGTCCTCGTCCCCGCAGTACGGGCAGTAGAACGGGACGGCGCGTTCGCTCATTTCAGGCTGTCCTCGTCCGCGCGCAGCACCCACTGGGCGAAGCGTTCGCCTTCGGTGCGCTCCTCGGTGAACCGCCGCACGAGCCGCTCGACGTAGTCGCCCAGCTCGGCGCTGGTGACCTTGAGGCCACGCAGCTTGCGGCCGAACCCGGAGTCGAGGCCGAGACCGCCGCCCAGGTGCACCTGGAAGCCCTCGACCTGCTCGCCGTCGGCGGTGGTGACGATCTGGCCCTTGAGCCCGATGTCGGCCACCTGGGTGCGGGCGCAGGCGTTGGGGCAGCCGTTGAGGTGGATCGAGATCGGCACGTCGGGGGAAATGTCGGCGAGCCGCTTCTCCAGGTCCTCGACCAGCCGGATCGCCCGTTCCTTGGTCTCGACGATCGCGAGCTTGCAGAACTCGATGCCGGTGCACGCCATCGTGGAGCGCCGCCACGGCGAGGGCTCGGCCTGCAGCCCCAGCTTGTTCAGTGCGCCGATCAGGGACGCGACCTTGCGGTCCGGCACGTCCAGCACGACGATCTTCTGCTGCGGGGTGAGCCGCACACGGCCGGAGCCGGCAGCCTCCGCGGCGTCGGCGAGCTCCACGAGCGTGGTGCCCGAGACCCGCCCCGACGCCGGTGCGACGCCGACGTAGTTGCGGCCGTCCTTCTGCTTGTGGACGCCGATGTGGTCGATCGGGCGCTCCGGGGTGGGCGGCGCCGGCCCGTCGTCGAGCTTGCGGCCCAGGTACTCGTCCTCCAGGACCTGCCGGAACTTCTCCACGCCCCAGTCGGCGACCAGGAACTTGATGCGCGCGCGGTGCCGCAGCCTGCGGTAGCCGTAGTCGCGGAAGATCGAGATGACGCCTTCCCAGACGTCCGGGATCTCGTCGAGCCGGATGAAGGTGCCCAGCCGCTGCGCGATCTTCGGGTTGGTCGAGAGCCCGCCGCCGACCCACAGGTCGAAGCCCGGCCCGTGCTCAGGGTGCTCGACACCGATGAACGAGATGTCGTTGACCTCGTGCGCGATGTCCTGCTGCCAGGAGATCGCCGTCTTGAACTTGCGCGGCAGGTTCGAGAACTCGGGATTGCCGATGTAGCGCTCGAGGATGGTGTCGATCGCCGGCTGCGGGTCGAGCACCTCGTCGGTGGAGATGCCGGCCACGGGCGAACCGAGGATCACGCGCGGGGTGTCGCCGCACGCCTCGGTGGTGATCATGCCGAGGCCCTCGAGGCGCTTCCAGATCGCCGGCATCGACTCGATCTCGATCCAGTGGTACTGGATGTTCTGCCGGTCGGTGACGTCGGCGGTGTCGCGCGCGTAGGTCTGGCTGATCTCGCCGAGCGCGCGCAGCTGCTCGGTGGTCAGCGCGCCGCCGTCGAGGCGCACCCGCAGCATGAAGTAGCGGTCGTCGAGCTCCTCGGGCTCCAGCGCCGCGGTGCGGCCGCCGTCGATCCCGGGACGGCGCTGGGTGTAGAGGCCCCACCAGCGCATCCGGCCGCGCAGGTCGGCGGGGTCGATCGAGTCGAACCCACGCTTCGCGTAGACGTTCTCGATCCGCGCACGGACGTTGAGCCCGTTGTCGTCCTTCTTGGTGCGCTCGTTCGGGTTCAACGGCTCGCGGTGGCCCAGCTTCCACTGGCCTTCGCCGCGCTTGCGCTTCACGGGGGTGGTGGGGGGCAACGGAGCCTCCGGGATCGCGGCGCCCACGAGCATGCCCACGGCACACTCCGGCGCCGGGTGGTGGGATGACGAGCCGGCGGGAGGTCAGCCGAGAAGACAGAGCGCGCTGTTCACGCGGAGGAGATCGACGTGCCGGCGCGCCACGAGAAGCAGCGGGTCCGGCAACGTCATGCCATCAGAGTGCCATCTGTCCGGTCAACGATCCATGGGTGTCCGCATGCTGGGAGCTGATTCACACGGTTGATCGTGGGTACGGTCGCGTCGTGCACGCTGCGACCCCCACCTGGATCACGCTGTTCCTCGACTTCGAACCCGCCTCCCACCAGCGCGGACTCGCGTTCTGGCGGAACGTCACCGGCTACTCGGTGTCGGCTCCGCGGGGTGCCACCGACGAGTTCGTCACGCTCCTGCCGCCGGACGGGGACGGGCACCTGCGGGTGCAGCGGCTCGGCTCCGGGACCAGCCGCGTGCACGTGGACGTGCGCGTGGACGACGTCGATGCCGCGGTGCCGGTCGTCGAGGACCTGGGCGCGCGGGTGGTGGCGCGCTTCGACGGGGTGCCCTTCGCCGAGCTGACTTCGCCGGGCGGATTGACCTTCTGCCTGGTGCCGTCGGGGGAGTCGCGCCGCGCCGAGCCCGCGGCGTGGGCCGGCGGGCAGCGCAGCATCGTCGACCAGGTCTGTCTCGACATCCCACCGCGCCTCTACGACGCCGAGGCGGCATTCTGGAGCGGGCTGACGGGCTGGGCGTTCGATCCGCCGTCGGTCACCGACGAGTTCGGGATGCTGCGCCGCCCGGCCGATCAGCCGGTCCGGTTCCTGCTGCAGCGGTTGGCCGACGACCAGGACACCGTCACCGCGCACCTGGACCTCGCCGCCACCGACCGCGACGCCGAGGTGGCGCGGCACGTGGAGCTCGGCGCGCGGGCCGTGCGCCGAGCCCGGCAGTGGACGGTGATGAGCGACCCGACCGGGTGGACCTACTGCGTGACCGACCGCGACCCCGAAACCGGGGTGTCCCGGCCGGAGTAGCCGCCTAACCTGCGGCCCGTGCCGATCGAGCGACGTGACCCGCCCACCCGCGCCGACGAGCTGACCCAGCTGCGCGGCTTCCTCGACTTCCAGCGCGCCACTCTGCGACAGAAGGTCGACGGACTCGACGCGGAGCAGCTGGCCGCCGTGCTGCCGCCGTCCGACATGGCGCTGGGCGGCATGGTCAAGCACCTGGCGCTCAACGAGGACTGGTGGTTCTCGTGCGTGTTCGCCGGCAACGAGGTCGCCGAGCCGGGCGCCTCGGCGGACTGGGACGCCGACGCCGACTGGGAATGGCACAGCGCTGTCGACGACGATCCGCAGGCACTGCGCGAGCTGCTCGACCGCAACGCGGCACGCTCCGACGCGATCATCGCCGCGGCCGACGGACCGGAGGCGTTGTCGGTGCAGGCCGGCCGGTCCGGCGAGCTGTTCACGCTCCGCTGGATCCTCGTGCACATGATCGAGGAGTACGCCCGCCACAACGGCCACGCGGACCTCATCCGGCAGTCGATCGACGGGGCGGTAGGCGAATGAGGCTCACCGACCACCTCGACGTCACCGACCACCTCCTGGCCACCACGCCCGCGGTGCGTCGCAAGCTCGATCTCGACCGGCCCGTTCCGGACGAGGTGCTGCTGGAGTGCCTGCGGCTGGCCGTGCAGGCGCCGACCCCGGGCGCGGTGCAGGCGTGGCGGTGGCTCGTGGTGCGCGACCAGGAGCGTCGGGCCGCCATCGGTGCGCTGTTCCGGCAGGTCGGGGAGCCGTACATGGCGGCGCGGGCGGCGACCGCGACGCCGGGCGCGCTGGCCTCGGGCCGCCACCTCGTCGACGTCATCGATCGGGTGCCGGTGCTGGTGATCCCCTGCGTGCAGGGCCGGCCGCCGGCGGGCAACGCCGCACAGTCGGTCTTCTACGGCGGGATCTTCCCGGCGGTGTGGAACTTCCAGCTGGCCCTGCGGGCACGCGGGCTCGGCTCCACGCTGACGAGCTACCACCTCGAACACGAGCGGGAGGCGGCGCAGATCCTCGGCATCCCCGACGACGTCACGCAGGTGGGGCTGCTGCCGGTGGCCTACGCGACCGTCGCCGACTTCCGCCCGCCGCGGCGGCAGCCGGTCGAGGAGCTGAGCTACCTCGACGAGTGGGGTGCGCCGCTGACCTGACTCGCTCGACAAAACGGACATTAGAAGCAACCCGCGTGATCCTCCGACGTCTGAAGGGATAGACGCAGGATCGACCAAGGGGTGTGCACGAGCCGTGGCAGGACGTCGGTGGGGCCGAGCAGCAACGTTGGCTGTGGCGGGGGTGCTCGCCGTGGCCGCAACCGTCGCCGGCGGGGTCGCGATCGCCGAGACCGCCCGGCCCAGCGCGGCCGCCGAGGCGCACCAGCAGCTGCCGCTGGTCGAGGGCACCCCGTGCACCGCGACCGCCCGCGCCTGCGTGGACCTCGACTCACGCCGCGCCTGGCTGTTCCAGGACGGGCAGATCGTGCGCGGACCCGTCCCCGTCGGCATCGGCGCGAAGGACAAGCCGACCCCGGTCGGCCACTCGCTGCGCGTCTACCTCAAGGACCAGGACCGCGTCAGTTCGGAGTCGTCCACCGACGGCGTGCCCGACCCGATGCCGTACGCGGTGTTCTTCAACGACGGCGGCATCGCCTTCCACGCCGGCCAGCCCGACACCTTCTCCAGCGGCTGCGTGAAGCTGCCGCTGGAGGACGCGAAGGCGTGGTTCACACACCTGCAGGTCGGTGACCAGGTGCAGGTGCTGCGGGCCGGCGAGGAGTACGCGGAGCGAGGCCTCCCGGCGCCGTCGACGGACGACGAGGCCTGACTGCCGGCGCGAGGAGCGCGAGCGAGCAGGTCATCACGGCCACGGCGACCGCGGTGTACCCGCCCACCGTCATCAGCAGGCCGGAGCCGGCGCTGCCCACGACGGCCGCGATCCCGGTGACGGCCTCGCCGCGACCCTCCCAGCGGGGCCGCTCCGCGACCGAACGGCCCTCGATCAGCAAGGTGCTGCCGCTGACGAGCGCGAGGTTCCAGGCGAGCCCGAGCGCCACCACGGCGACCAGCACGGTCACCGCGCCGGTGGCGGACACGGCAGCGGCGCCGGCCCCCAGGTACGCCACCCCGGCGACGCCGGCGGCGGGCCGGGCACCGATCCGCTCGACGAGCCGGGCGGACAGCGCCGATGGCGCGAACATCGCTCCCACGTGGACCCCGACGACGAGCCCGATGACCGCGAGCGGCACACCGTGGTGCCCCAGGTGGACCGGCGCCATCGTCGCCCCGCCGACCATGATCAGGTTCGAGGTGCCCAGCACGACGAGTGCCGCGCCCGGTGCGCGCGACGACGTGGGCGTCGAGCGGGGTGGCGCATGCACGATCGCGGGTGCCTGCGGCAACCCGACGCCCAGTGCGACCGCAGCGAGTGCGAACGCGACCGCCGCCACGAGGTAGGCGCCGACCAGCGCGGAACCGGCGGCCCCCGGCACGGAGCCGGTCAGCGGCAGCAGGTTCGGGCCGGCGACCGCACCGATCGTGCTGACGGCCAGCACCGATCCCATCGCGCGGATCCGGGCCCCGTCCGGGACGAGATCGGCCGCGGCGTAGCGACCGAGCATCACCGTCGCGTTGCCCGCGCCGAGCAGCGCGCTGCCCAGGAGCACCACCAGGAGGTCGTCGCCGACCGCGCCGGCGAAGGTGACGACGCACGCGAGCGCGGAAGCGCCCGCACCGGCGGCGAGTGCGACGCCACGGCCGCGCGCGACCGTGGCGCGGGAGATCAGCACGGCGGCGAGGGCCGCGCCGGCGACGCCGACGGCCTGCGGCAGGCCGGCCACGGCCGGCGTGCCACCCGCATGATCGGCGAGGAGCGTGCCGGCCGTGCCGGAGAGCGAGTTGGCGGCGCCGCCGAGTACGCAGGCGCCCCAGAGTGCGAGCATGCCGCGCGGGCGGACGCGAAGGAATCTCATGCCGACAACGGTAGAAAGGTGACTGCCCATCGGACATGGGCAATCATCGGCTCAGTGACGGAGCAGCCTTCCGTTCGTAAAGTAATCGGCGTGAAGACCCCCGATCCGCTCGACGCGACCGACTGGCTGCTCCTCGCGGAGCTGCAGCGGGACGGCCGCCTCTCCTTCAACGAGCTCGCCCGCCGGGTGCACCTCTCCGCCCCCGCCGTCGCAGAGCGGGTGCGCCGGATGGAGGAGTCGGGCGTCATCGCCGGGTACACGGCCCGTCTCGATCCCGCGAAGGTCGGGCATCCGCTGCTCGCGTTCGTGCTGATGCGGTGCTCGGCCGGCCGTTGCCTGCTACGGACCGGATCGTCCGACGAGTTCCCCGAGGTCGTCGAGGTGCACAAGCTCTCCAGCGAGCACTGCGCGCTGCTCAAGATCAGGGCGGCGTCGCTCGGTCACCTCGAGGGTGTGCTGGAGGCCGTCGGCGGGCACGGGGAGCTGCGCACGCACATCGTGCTGTCGACCCAGTACGAGGGTCGTCCGCTCGACGCGCCGCAGCCGGAGCGGCCCGTCACCCGGGCCGAGCGCTGGAACTGAACACCGCTCCCGCACGCTCGCCGCGGTCGGATCCACACGCGGCGTACCGTGGCTGTTCGTGCCCTTCGGGATCTATGTCCACGTGCCGTTCTGCGCGGCGCGGTGCGGCTACTGCGACTTCAACACCTACACCGCGTCGGAGCTCGCCGGGTCCGGCGCGTCGCCGGACGGCTGGTTCGAGGCGGTGCGCCGCGAGCTCGACCGGGCCGTCGCGACGGTGGGGGAGCGGCCGGTCGACACGGTGTTCGTCGGCGGCGGCACACCGTCGCTGCTGGGGGCCGAGCGGCTCGGCGCCGTGCTGGGCGAGATCCGTTCGACGTTCGGGCTGGCCGAAGGCGCCGAGGTGACCACGGAGTCCAACCCGGAGTCGACGTCGCCGGAGTTCTTCGCCGGGCTCGTCGACGCCGGCTTCACCCGGGTGTCGCTGGGCATGCAGTCCGCCGCGCAGCATGTCCTCGCCGTCCTGGATCGCCGCCACACTCCCGGCCGGGCCGTCGCCGCGGCCCGCGAGGCCCGCGCGGCCGGGCTCGGGCACGTGAACCTCGACCTGATCTACGCCACTCCCGGCGAGACCGACGACGACCTGCGCGCCTCGCTCGACGCCGTGCTGGACGCGGGGGTCGACCACGTCTCGGCGTACTCGCTGATCGTGGAGGACGGCACCGCGCTGGCCCGGCGCGTGGCTCGCGGCGAGCTGCCCGCCCCCGACGACGATGTGGCCGCCGCCCGCTACGAGATCATCGACGACCGGCTCGCGGCTGCCGGTATGCGCTGGTACGAGGTGTCGAACTGGGCCGCCGACACGCGCCAAGCCGAACATGCCGGCACAACCTCGGCTACTGGCTCGACGGCGACTGGTGGGGCCTCGGCCCGGGCGCGCACTCGCACGTCGACGGCGTGCGCTGGTGGAACGTGAAGCACCCGGCGCGGTACGCGGCCATGCTGGCGGCGGGGGAGGCCCCGGAGGCCGGACGCGAGCAGCTCACCGCCGCGGAGCAGCACACCGAGCGCGTCATGCTGCGGCTGCGGCTCGCCTCCGGCCTGCCGCTCGACCTGCTGGACGGCGCGGGCCGCGCGGTCGCCGAGCAGGCCGTCGACGGCGGCCTGCTCGTCAGGGACGGCGACGCGGTCGTGCTCACGCGCGCGGGCCGGCTGCTCGCCGACGCGGTCGTGCGCGACCTGCTCACCGCGGTGCCGGCCTGATTGATCAGTCCCGCTCGGCCAGGAAGACGTACCGGTTCAGGCTGAAGAAGCCCTCGCCGGCGGCGCTGCGCTCGGCGAGATCGGCACGCCACGCGGCCACCTCGTCGGCGGTCAGACCCTGCCGCCCGGTGACGAATGCCGCGACCGTGCCCTCGGTGTGCGCGGCGAAGGTGTCCGGCCCGTACCCGACGTTCAGCAGAGGCACGACGTGCGCGCCCGTCACGGCGAACCCGGCCTGCCGCAGCAGCCCGTCGAGCACCCGCGGCAGCCGGGGATGCGCCAGGTGCTCCTCCCACGCCGTGATCACCCTGGCCTGCAGGCCCCGGTCGGCGACGTGCCAGACCGCCGAGTCCCATTCGGTGTCGAGGATCAGGGCCCGGCCGCCGGGTCGCAGCACCCGCCGCAGCTCGGCCAGCGCTGCTGGCATGTCGGCCACGTACTCGTACACCTGCGTGGCGACGGCGGCGTCGAACCCTCCGTCCTCGAACGGCAGCGCCAGCGCATCACCCAGTTCGACGGTGAGCTGCGGCAGGCCGACCGCCTTCTGCGCCGCGAGCGCGTTCATCGCCGGGCTCGGATCGACGGCGCCCACCGTGCCCGAGCGGCCGACGCGCTCGGCGAGCGCCGCGGCGAGGTATCCGGGGCCGGAGCCGATGTCGAGCACCCTCTCGCCAGGGCGCGGATCCAGCAGTTCCAGGGTCCGTTCGCGCTGCCCGACCATGTCGGCGGTCGCGTAGGTCCGGTCGATCTTGCGGGCGCCCTCGTCATCGAAGTCCAGCACCTCTCGAACCTAGAGCGGTGGACGTAGCGTTGGTGCCATGAGCCCGCGCCGACGGCTGCTGCTCGCCGTGGTGGCGGGTGCCGTGGTCGTCGTACTCGCGATCGTGGTCGGGATCGCGCTGGCCGCCAGGGGGCCATCGGTGGATCCCGACTCCCGGCCGGCGCAAGACGTGCTCGGGCCCGTGCTGCTCGTCCCGGGCTACGGGGGCTCGCAGGCGAGCCTCGCGCCAATGGCGCAGCGGCTGCGTGCCGCGGGACGCGACGCGCGCGTGCTCGCCCTCGTCGGTGACGGGCGGGGCGACCTGTCTGCGCAGGTGGTGGCTCTGGACGCGGCCGTCGACGAGGCTCTGGCGGGCGGGGCGCCCTCGGTCGATGTGGTGGGCTACTCGGCGGGCGGTGTGGTGGCGGGCCTGTGGGTGGCCCGTGACGACGGTGCGGCGAAGGCGCGCCGCATCGTGACGATCGGGGCACCGCTGGCAGGCACGACCCTCGCGGCTCTCGGTGCCTCCGAGGCACCGGACGCCTGCCCCACGGCCTGCCGCCAGCTCGCGCCCGGCAGCACGGTGCTCGCCGAGCTGGCCCGGGCCGGCGTCGGGGCGGCGCTTCCCTGGCTCTCGCTGTGGACGGCCGACGACCGCACCGTCACCCCGCCGGAGTCGGCCCGCCTGCCCGGTGCCGTGAACGTGCGGCTGCAGGACCTGTGCCCGGGCGCGGTCGTGAGCCACGACGCACTGCCCGGCAACCCCGCCGTGGCGGGCGTGGTGACGGCGGCGCTGGGCACGGGGCCGCTGGGAGCCGGCGAGGGTTGCCCCACCCCATAGCTCACGCACACTCTCGTGCGCCCACGCACATTGTCGGACGTGTGCGCGAGCACCTCACGGTGTGCGTGAGCCTCAGCTCGTGACGTCCTTCGTCGCGAAGTTCGCCCACGCCGCGCCGAACGCGACCAGCGCATAGCCGGCCTGCACGCCCGCACCCTCCCGGACCGCGCGCCACAGGATCGGGTCGCGGAACAGGTCGACCCACGCCAGCCAGTGCGCCGTCGGCAGGTAGAACCGGATCCCGGCCGCGGCGTCCAGCGGCAGCAGCACCGTGCTCGCGACGACGAACCCCAACACGCCGAGCGCGGCGGCCATCGGCGAGTCCGTGAGCGTGGAGAAGAAGAGCCCGACGGCGCCGATCGCGAGCATGCAGAGGGCCAGGTAGGCCACCGTCATCCCGACGCGCACAGCGAGCTGCGACGGGGTGAGCACCACCCCCGACAGCGACGCGATGCCGCCCGCGCCGCCGATCGTCGCGTCGGCCCCGAACCCGAACAGCGCCACCCCGACGACGTAGCTGGTGATCGTCACCAGCAGCACCGCGATCAGCACGAACGCCGCCACCGACACCAGCTTCGCCACCAGCAGCCGCAGCCGCCCGACCGGGCGGGCCAGCAGGTAGCGCAGCGTGCCGGTGGTGGCCTCCCCGGCCACGGCGTCGCCGGCGACGATCGCCACCGTGATCGGCAGGAACACCGGCAGCACCAGCGCGAGCGCGGCCGCCGGGAACAGCTGCCCGTCGGTCACCACGGCCGAGAGGAACGCGCCGCCCTGCCCCGGTGGCGGCGGGATGTCGGCCACCGCCAGCACGACGGCCACGAGCGCGGGCAGCGCGCAGAGCAGCGCCCAGCACAACCACACCCGGCGGCGGCCCAGCATCAGCCGCAGCTCTGTGCCGATCATGGGCCGATCACCGGTCGATCCGATCGGCGCCGGTACCGGTCACGTCCAGCACCACCTGTTCCAGCGTCCGCCGCTCAGCGACCAGCTCGGTCACCGCGATCCCGGCCGTGACGAGGCGGGCGTTGAGCGCCGCGGCGTCGTCGGCCCGGACGTGTACGGCGTCGCCGTCGCGGTGCTCGACCCGACCGTCCAGCAGCCCGACGACCGCCGCCGGATCCGGGGTGCGCACCACGATCCGGCCGGTGGGGCCGCGCAGCGCGTCGAGATCGTCGACGAGCACGAGCCGGCCGGCGTCGAGCACCCCGACCCGCGTGCACAGCGCCTCCACCTCGGTGAGCAGGTGGCTCGACAGCAGCACCGTCGTGCCCGCGGCATTGAGACCGAGCAGCAGCTCGCGCATCTCGCCGATGCCGCGGGGGTCGAGGCCGTTCGTCGGCTCGTCGAGCACCAGCAGCTCGGGGGAGCGCAGCAGCGCCGCGGCGATCCCCAGCCGCTGTCGCATGCCCAGCGAGTACGCGCGGACGGGACGGGCGTCCACGCCGGACATCCCGACCTGGGCCAGCGCGTGCTCGACGCGCTCGGGCCGGTCGCGGCGGCGCCCACCCGGCCCCGCGGCGTCGAGCAGCCGCAGGTTCGCCCGGCCCGACAGCGTCGGCCATGCCGCCGGACCCTCCACCAGCGCGCCGACCCGCGGCAGCACCGTGCCCGCGTGCCGCGGCATCGCCGCGCCCAGCAGCTCGACAGTCCCCGACGTGGGATGGACGAGCCCGAGCAGCATCCGCACGAGCGTGGTCTTGCCCGAACCGTTGGGTCCGAGCAACCCGAACCGCGAGCCCACCGGCACGGCGAGGTCGACACCGTCGACGGCCGTGATGCGGCCGAAGCGCTTCGTGAGCCCGGAGGTCAGGACGGCGTTCACGTCCGCCTCCGAGAGGGCAGCTCCACGAGCGCCTGCCGCAGCACGTCCGGCGGCACGGCCCCGACCAGCAATGATCCCGTGCGCCCGCGGGTCCGAACGCCCACCGACAGCAGCGCCGTGCCGACCACCGCCGCAGTGCCGGACGGGACCTCGACGGGGGTGCCGCCCACGACGGCGGCGTTCGCGACGGCCTGGTCGGCGATGTCACGCCCGCACGGGACGAGCGCGAACGCCGCCAGCCCTGACCCGTAGACGCCCACGCCGGCGAGCTGCTCGCCGTCCTGTTCGGTGCGGCGGCGCCCCGCGAGCACGTCGGGTGGCGGCGGCGGGTTCAGCACGCGCAGCGCGCCCGAGAGGTCGACGGCGCGCGTGGTGACCTTGTTCGCGCCGGCCGGTGCGGGTGGGCGCAGCACCACCGGATCGGGCGCCCGCTCGTCCAGTTCGAGGAACTCGGTGGTCAGCACCGTGGGCCCGGTCCGTGGCGCGACCTCGACGCGCACCGGCAGCGCCGAATCGGGATCCGCCCAGACGTCGACGCGCCCCACCGTCGTCCGGGGATCGGACGGGGTCAGGCGCAGGCCGACCGCATCGCGGCCGGCGACCCGCCGCGCGGGCACCGCCGTGACCGGATCATCGGGGGCCAGCGCCAGCAGCCGCCGTGCCAGATCGGGGGGCAGCAGGTCACCGGCGCGGGGCAGCCGGAACGCAGCGACGCCCGTCACGCGGGTGGCCTGGTTCGCCACGAAGTCCCAGAGGTACTCGGTGCCGCCGAGCCGGTAGGTGTCGCGCTCTCCACCGATGAGCACCTCGTCGACCCGCCACCGGTCGGGAGCCGCGACGTTCGCGCGGATGCGGGTGGTGCCGGTCATCAGCATGACGACGGACGCGAGCTGCGGGATCTCCGGCAGCCCCAGCTGCGCTGTGCTCTCCGCGTAGCCGACGTAGGGCACGGCCTGCGCGCCGATGCGGCGGCGCAGCTCGGTGGCGTCGGCGATGCGGGCGACCGGCGCCGGCTCGGGGAGCTGCGTGACGCCGACCAGGGCGGCCGCGCCCGCACCGACGAGCAGCCATCTCCTGCTCACACCGGCCACGACTCACCATGACACGCCGAGCGTGTGTCCGGCGTAGGTCGGTGAGTGTTCAAGGATGCGAGACGTGGACGCCGAGCCCCTCCTCGCCGGGGGCGATCTCCGAGCAGAGGACGAGATCGCGGTCGTAGTCGCCGCCGTTCTGCGCCCGGTACGGGATCGGCGGGGTGTCGGCGAGCGCGCCGACGGCGGCGCGGACCCGGTCGGCCTCCGCTGCGAACTGCTCGTCCGAGACCCGCATGGCACCGAACACGCCCACCGGCGGCAGCACGTCCATCCCGATGTAGAACAGCGTGCCGTGCAGCAGCGGGAACAGCACCTGGTCGAGCTGGCCGTTGATCCCGCGCGGGCCCAGCGCGGGCGCCGGGCTGCCGCTGGACACGATCACGAGCGCCCGCTTGCCGGCGAGCTTGCCCTCGCCGTAGCGCAGGGTGCGGCCGGGCTGCTCGGGATCGGTGACGCCGTAGCCGTACCCCTTCACGAGCACGCGGTCGAACCAGCCCTTGAGGATGGCCGGCGGGCCGTACCACCAGAGCGGGAACTGGAACACCACGGCGTCGGCGGCGTCGAGCTTGGCGTGCTCGGCGACGATGTCGGGCGCCAGCCGGCCCTCCTGCAGCGCGCACGCCGACTCCGGCGCGATCCCGATCGCGTCGTCGCCGGGCGGTACGCCCAGGTCGGCGCGGTCCAGCGCAGCCTTCCAGCCCATCGCGTACAGATCGGACCCGACGACCTCGTGGCCTGCGTCGCGCGCCGCCGCGATCCCCTCGTCGCGCAGCCCCCCACCGAGGGAGCCCTGCTCGGGATGGGCGAACACCCATAGCACGTTCATGGTCATCATTACCCGCAGCGGTCGGCCGTCAATCCGCCCGGATGCCGACGCCCGGGTGCCGGGTGTCGCACTGGGGACACGTCATCGCGCACACGCTGGGATCGCGGTAGCCGCAGCTCTCGCAGACCCGCCCGGGTTCCGCTGCGAGCCGCGCCTCGTCGACCATGTCGAGCAGGAGCTCGAGCGAGTCGTCGGTCTCGTCGGAGGGGCTCATCCGGCTTGCATCTCCGCCGCCCACCAGGCAGCCGCCCCGGCGGGGTCCACTCGTCCGCCGCACCACCGCCGAGCCCGTCGAGCCAGCTCGGCGTGGTCGACGTGCGGGAGCGCCGCGAGCTGCACCGTCGCGGCGTCCGGCAGCGGGACAGCGCGGAGGAACTCGCGCTCGGCCGTGAGCCGGGCCAGATCGGCGCGCCGCAGGCCGGACGGGACGGTGGCCACCGTGCACACCGGCCGGATCGCCGCGGCCACGGTGGGGCGGCCGGCCGCGACTGCCGCGGCGACCCGGTGGTGCCCGTCCTCCACGAAGTACAGCCCGCCCACCCGGGCCAGCCGGACCGGCGGCAGCGCTACGCCTGCCGCCTGCAACCGGGCGATGTGCTCGGCCCGCCGCCGCGCGCGGCGCGTGAGCGGCCGGAACGTGCGGTCGAACTGCCCCGGACGCGCCACCGTGCCCACGACCGCGGCCACCGGGACCAGGGTCCTGCGGCACCGGCGTGCCCGCCAGCCGGTCGCACCGCCCCTGCCGAGGTCCGGCGGCGGCCACGACATCGTCGAGGACGAGTGCGCTCTCACTCATCCCGGTACGCCTGCCCCCGCGGCGAGAGCCGGTAGCCCACCTCCAGGCTCTCGGTGAGACCGAGCTCCTTGAGCTTGCGCACGTCGCGCTTGAACGGGAGCGTCTCCAGCCCGAGCCCGGCGGCGAGGTCGGGGGCCCGGACCCCCGGGTTCTGTGCGATGAGGTCGAGCACCGTCGCCGTCCACCGGCCACGGCGCGAGGCGGCGTCGAGCCGCGCCAGCCGGGCCGCGATCAGCTCGCGCTCCCCGTCGGCGAAGGTGGCCTGCTCGCGCAGCGCCACCCGCGGGTCCGCACCGGCCAGCCGCACGCTGATCCGGTACAGCTTCCCGTCGCCCACCTGCGCCGCGCGCAGCTTCGCGACGGTGGGGAAGCCCGCGGCGCGCGGCATCGGCCGCGGTCAGCCGCGACACCGCCACCGGCTCCACCGTCGTGAACTCCAACACACCGACCGGCGTGCGCTGGGTGCCGCCCGGGCGCACGCGCGGCTGCTCCCACCGGCGGAAGAGCAGTGTCACCGTGCCCGCCGCGATGGCGTCGAGGATCGGCTTTCGGATCTGCACGCAACACAGTCTCTACCCAACCCCTGTGCCGCTCACAGAACGTACGATGGACAGACGTCCAGATACCCGGAGGGCTGGTTGAACGCCGACGAACGCCGCTTCGCCGTCCTGCGCGCGATCGTCGCCGACTACGTGGCGACCCAGGAGCCGGTCGGTTCCAAGATGATCGTCGATCGACACAACCTCGGGGTGTCGAGCGCCACGGTGCGCAACGACATGGCGGTCCTCGAGGAGGACGGGCTGATCGCCCAGCCGCACACGAGCGCCGGACGCGTACCCACCGACAAGGGCTACCGCCTGTTCGTCGACCGGTTGGCCCAGGTCAAGCCGCTGTCGGCGCCCGAGCGGCGGGCCGTGCAGAACTTCCTCGACGGCGCCGTCGACCTCGACGACGTGCTGCGCCGCAGCGTTCGCCTGCTGGCCCAGCTGACCCGTCAGGTCGCGGTCGTGCAGTACCCCACGCTCACCCGCTCGACGGTGCGGCACTGCGAGGTCGTGGCGCTCACCCCGGCCCGGCTGATGCTCGTGCTGATCACCGACAGCGGCCGCGTCGACCAGCGCGTCGTCGACCTCGGGCAGGTGCTCACCGACGAGGACGTGGCGCAGATACGGACCCTGGTCAACGGCGCGCTGTCGGGCCGGGCGCTCGCCGCCGCGTCGGCCGCCGTGGCCGAGCTGCCGATCACCGGGCCCGCACCGCTGCGCGAGGTGCTGACGTCCGTGTCCACCGTGCTCATCCAGACGCTGGTGGAGCACCCCGAGGAGCGGCTCGTGCTCGGCGGCACCGGCAACCTCACCCGCAGCGCGGCCGACTTCCCCGGCTCCCTGCGGCAGGTGCTGGAGGCGCTCGAGGAACAGGTCGTGGTGCTCAAGCTGTTGGCATCTGCGCAGGACCCGGGCACCGTGACCGTCCGCATCGGTGAGGAGAACGAGTCGGAGGACCTGCGGAGCACGTCGGTCATCTCGATCGGCTACGGACCCGGCACCGTGCTCGGCGGCATGGGTGTCGTCGGCCCTACCCGGATGGACTACCCAGGCTCAATAGCGGCGGTGCATGCCGTCGCCCGATATGTGGGTGAGATCCTGGCTGGGCGCTGAGCGGAGCTTGTCGGAGCGATCTGACAGCTCGAGGAGCGTCGGGCGGGCTACACCGAGCGAGAAGGATCATGGGGAACACGCACGTGGCACGGGACTATTACGCGACGCTGGGCGTGGCACAGGATGCCGGTCCCGACGAGATCAAACGGGCATACCGGCGGCTCGCCCGCGAGCTGCATCCCGACGTCAACCCCGATCCCGGGGCGCAGGAGCGCTTCCGCGAGGTCAGCGTGGCGTACGAGGTGCTGTCCGACCCGGAGAAGCGGCGGATCGTCGACCTCGGCGGCGACCCGATGGGCGGTGCCGGCGGTGCGGGCGGCGGGCAGGACCCGTTCAGCGCGTTCGGCTTCGGCGACATCATGGACGCGTTCTTCGGCGGCCAGGGCGGTGGTCGCGGCCGTGGTCCGCGCAGCCGCGTCCAGCCCGGCGCCGACGCGCTCATCCGGATGCGCCTGACCCTGGAGGAGTGCGCCACGGGCGTCACCCGCGATCTGCAGGTCGACACCGCGGTGCTGTGCACGGACTGCACCGGCTCCGGCTGCGCTCCGGGCACCGACACCAGCACCTGCGACATCTGCAACGGCAGCGGCGAGGTGCAGAGCGTGCAGCGCTCGTTCCTCGGCCAGGTCGTCACCGCGCGGCCGTGCCCCAAGTGCCGTGGGTTCGGCGAGGTCATCGCCGAGCCGTGCCGCAAGTGCGGTGGTGACGGGCGGGTGCGCCAGCGCCGGTCGGTGGCCGTGCGCATCCCGGCCGGAGTGGGCGACGGCATGCGGGTCCGGCTGGCCGGGCAGGGCGAGGTCGGCGCCGGCGGCGGCTCGGCCGGCGACCTGTACGTGGAGGTCGAGGAGGAGCCGCACGAGCTGTTCACCCGCGACGGCGCCGACCTGCACTGCACCGTCGCGCTGCCCATGACCGCGGCTGCGCTCGGCGCCACCCTCCCGCTGCCGACGCTCGACGGCACCGAGGAGCTGCGCGTGGAGCCGGGCACGCAGCACGGCACCGTGCGCACCCTGCGCGGCAAGGGCATGCCCCGGCTGCGCTCCACGGGCCGCGTCGACGGCTTCGGCGATCTCATGGTGCACGTCGACGTCACGGTGCCCACGAAGCTCGACGCGAAGCAGACCGACCTGCTGCGCCAGCTCGCTGCACTGCGCGGCGAGGAGCAGCCCGATCTCGCGGCGGGGTCCACCCGCAACGGGCACGGCATCTTCTCGCGGCTGCGGGGGTTCAGCCGCTGAGGTGAAGTGACGGAGGAGTGCGTCACCACGCCGGCGAGTCTCGCGTTCGGCACGGCGAGTTTCGCGTTCGGCACGGCGAGTTTCGCGTTCGGCACGGCGAGTTTCGCGTTCGGGGCGGCGAGTTTCGCGTTCGGGGCGGTGCCTGAGATGGACGTCGCGGACGACCCAGACGAAGAACTCGCCGGTCGAAACGCGAGACTCGCCGGACGAGACGCAAGACTCGCCGGGCGAAACGGGAGACTCGCGCGGGGCGGGACCGGCGGGCTTGCTCGCGACGGGGAGGATGTCCGCCCGTGACCACCGCACCGCTGTTCCTGGTCGACGAGCTCCCGACCGGCGAGTACACCGTGCTCGACGGGCCGGAGGGCCGCCACGCCGCCGCCGTGCGCAGGTTGCGCGCGGGGGAGGAGCTGCAGCTGGCCGACGGCCGCGGCGGCCTGGTCAGCGCTGTCGTGGAGGCGGCCGGGCGCGACCACCTCGACCTGCGCGTCCTCGACCGCGTCGCAGCTGGCGCCGCCGGCGCCGCGGGTGCTGCTGGCGCAGGCGCTGGTGAAGGGCGACCGCGGCGAGCTGGCCGTCGAGCTGGCCACCGAGGCCGGCGTCGACGCGGTCCTGCCGTGGCGGGCGGCCCGCTGCGTGGCCCGCTGGGAGGACGGGCCGCGCGGTGCCAAGGCGCTGGCCCGCTGGCGGACGACGGCGCGCGAGGCGGCCAAGCAGGCCCGCCGGCCGTGGTTGCCGGAGGTCACCGAACCCGTCACGACGGGTGCGCTGGCACGGCGTGCGGCGGCTGCGGCGGCCACCCTCGTGCTGCACGAGTCGGCCGAGGACGGCATCGCCTTGATCGACCTGCCGGCCGCGGGCGACCTGCTGCTCGTCGTGGGCCCGGAGGGCGGGATCACCGACGAGGAGCTGGCCGCGCTCGCGGCCGCCGGCGCGCGGCCGGTGCGCCTGGGCCCCGAGGTGCTGCGGGCCTCGACGGCCGCGGCGGTCGCGCTCGGCGCGCTCGGCGTCCGCACAGGTCGCTGGGGGTGATCGACCTCTCCGTTCGGTCAGGTCCGATGGAGAGCGCGCTCTCTCGAACCGCACCAGCGGACGCCCGGACCGTCGGTGCTGGTGGATGCGGTCGTCCGAAGACGGACGATGACCATGCGTAGTGGAGCGTGCATTTGCACGTGCCGGCACGGGATCGGCGACACGCCGGAAGGGACGCCGACATACGGGTGACCTTCGCTGCCGCAACGGCGAGAGATCGGTACTGTCTACACGTTCCCGGCCTGCACAGGGCCCGGGAGAGGGCTGCGGACGCAAGTCCGTAGGGCCGCCGGGGAGTCCCCCTCGTCCGGCGGAAGCCACGTCGCGGTGGCCGTCCCCCCACGCCCACCGCGACGTGGCGATCCCCTCTCGTCACATCAGGTCGACCACCCTCCGTGTCGTACATCGGCTCCGGTGGTCGGCTCCTGCGAAGATCGCCGCATGGACGACGGGCCGCCCCTGCGGATCGCCTACGGCACCGGCCCCAGCCACGTCGGCGAGCTGTCCCTGCCGGCGGGCGACGGGCCCGTCCCGGGCACGGTCGTCGTGATCCACGGCGGCTTCTGGCGCTCGACGTACGGGTTGGAGTTGGGCCGCCCTCTCGCCGCGGATCTCGTTGCGCGCGGCTGGGCGGTGTGGAACATCGAGTACCGCAGGGTCGGCGGCCGTGGCCAGGAGGCGGGCGGCTGGACCGCCACCTTCGACGACGCCTCGGCGGCCGTGGACGCGCTGGCCGGCCCGGTCGCCGCCGCGGCGGAAGGGCGGCTGGACCCCGAGCGGGTGGTGGCCGTCGGGCACTCCGCAGGCGGACACCTCGCCGCCTGGCTCGCCGCCCGTCCCGGCCTGCCGCCGGACGCGCCCGGCGCGGGCCCCGCCGTCCGGCTGCGCGGCGCGGTGAGCCAGGCCGGCGTGCTCGACCTCGTCGACGGGGCCCGGCAGGGCGTCGGGTCGGGCGCGATCGAGAACCTCATGGGCGGCGGGCCCGACGCCGTCCCGGACCGGTACGCGCTCGGCTCGCCGATCGCCCGGATCCCCATCGGCGTGCCGGTGGTGTGCGTGCACGGCACCGTCGACCGCAACGTGCCGATCCGGCAGAGCGAGCGCTTCGCCGCCGCGGCCGGCGCCGAACTGGTCACGCTGCCCGACGTGGAGCACTTCGCCGTGATCGATCCGTCGACGGCCGCCTGGCGCGCCTGCCGGGACGCCGCCGAGCGCCTGCTGGCGTAGCGCGATCGAGGTCCGGCTCAGATCCCGGTCGGATCCGGCCCGTCCACCGGCTGGTACCCCAGCTCTGCCCGGACCTCGTCCACTGCCGCAGGCCCCGCGTTGGGGTGCTCGTCCGGGTCGAAGGCGGTGACCGGCTGGCACTCGCGGGGGATCGCGCCCACTTCCCGGCAGGGCACGTCGGGATGGGCGGTGTCGACGTGCTCGGGCAAGTACCCGGCGGCCTCGTGCCGCCACCTGATGCCGTGGCGACACCAGACGTCCGCCACCTGTTCGCGCTCGGCCTGCGGAGTGCCGGGTGGCGCCGGCGCGAGTTCGTCGGGCGGATGCTCGCTCATGTGCGCATCGTGGCAGCGAATGCTGCCGTCGGCCGCGCCGGCAGGGCGATTCGGCCCATGGGGCCACCGACGGGATGAGATCGACATCCGGATCGCTACGCTCCGCGACGTGTTGCTCTCCGCCGCAGGCGCCGCCCTCCTGCTGGTCGACGTCCAGCAGCGCCTCGTGCCGGCGCTCGACGGCGGTGCGGCCGTCGTCGCGAACGCCGTGCGGCTGGCCGAGGCGGCCCGCCTCCTGGACGTGCCGGCGTGCGCCACCGAGCAGTACCCGGCCGGACTCGGCCACACCGTCGCCGAGCTGGCCGGGCATCCGCAGCTGGTGCTGACGAAGACGGCGTTCGGCGCGACCGCCGATCCCGGGTTCGCGACCCTGCTGCCGCCGCGGACGTCGGAGATCGTGCTGGCCGGCGCCGAGGCGCACGTGTGCGTGCTGCAGACGGCGTTGGGACTCGTCGCGGCCAGGCACCGGGTGCTGGTGGTGGCGGACGCCGTCGGGTCGCGCAAAGCCGTCGACAAGGCGGTGGCGCTGGATCGGCTGCAGCGGCACGGCGTGGAGGTGGTGACCACGGAGATGGTGCTGTTCGAGTGGTTGCGCGACAGCACGCACCCGCGCTTCCGCGAGGTGCACAAGCTCATCCGCTGACGGCGCGGCCCGGCACTGCGCGGCGCCGCCGGTAGGCGGCCGCCTTGGCCCGGTCGCCGCAGCCCCGCATCCCGCACCAGCGCCGGCGCGCGCCGCGCGACCGGTCGACGTACGGGCGGGTGCACGTCGCGTCCGCGCACCAGTGCAGGAGTGCGCGGTCCGCGCCGCCCAGCAGCTCGACGCAGTCGCGGGCCAGCGTCGCGAGGACGGCGTCAAGGTCGCCGGAGCGGCGGATGGCGAGATCGGCTCCGAGCGCGACGGGCGGGGGTGCCGCCGTCGCTGCGGCGTTCACGACGGCGAGCGCGGACGGATCCGGGGCCGTCCCGTCGATGGCCGCGCTGATCAGCGCGAACGCGGCTTCCCGCAGGTCGACGGCGTGCGCGAAGCCGGCTGTGGTGACCGGTGGCAATCCCGGCCGCAGGCCGGACTCGCGCACCCACGCGTCGAGGTCGGCGGGGCCGGTGAGCCGGTCCGCCGGTCGGGTGCGGCGCTCGCTCACGGTGGCGACGAAGTCGAGCACCGGGTGGTCGGCGATGAAGTCGAACATCTCGTCACCATCTTGACAGGTGACGGGCGGTCGGTCAATGGTGGACGTCACCTGCTGAACCAGTGACGAAGGGATCGACGTGCGACTGGTCCACTACGCCCTCGCGGCGCTCGCCGTCCGGCTCGCCGACACCGGCGC
Organism: uncultured Actinomycetota bacterium; assembly: GCA_963727745.1. Classification (GTDB taxonomy): domain Bacteria; phylum Actinomycetota; class Actinomycetes; order Mycobacteriales; family Pseudonocardiaceae; genus Pseudonocardia. The sequence goes on along the minus strand of CAVSHL010000003.1, from coordinate 331,102 downwards.
CCGCGTCGCGCTGACCCTGCTCGCACTCGAACGCACCGGCGGCGCGGCCGCCGGCGGGGTGCTGGTCGCCGCGATGCTGGTGCCGCACGTCGTCGCGGCGCCGGTGGCCGGTCTCGTCGCCGACCGGGCCCGTCGACCGCAACTGCTCACCGGCGCAGCGGCCCTGCTGCTGGCCGGCGCGCTCGCCGTCGCGGCGGTCGGGGTCGGCCCGTGGCCGCTCGCGGTGGTGGTGGGAACCCTGCTGCTCGCGGGCTGCGGAGGGCCGCTGCTCACCGGCGGGCTGTCCAGCCGGCTGGGCGAGATCGTGGCGGCCGAACGGCTGCCGCGCGCGTTCGGCGTCGACGCGGCGACCTACAACGTCGCCGGGCTGGCCGGCCCCGCCGTGGCGGCGGCCGTGACGGCGCTGTGGTCGGCGGGCGCGGCGACCGCGGTGCTGGCCGGGCTCGCGGTGCTCGGCGCCGCCGCCGTGGCGACGGTCCCGATGCGCGACGGCGGTGGACCGGCCGCCCCGGTGCGACTGCGCGACGGTGCCGCGGCGATCACCCGGTCCCGCATGCTCGCCGTCGTGACCGGCACGACGACGCTGGGCGACGTCCCCACGGGGATGCTGCCCGTCGCCGCGGCCCTGGTGGCCGGCGCCGCCGGGCACGCCGAGGTCGCGGGTTGGCTGGTCACCGCGCTGGCCGGCGGCGCACTGCTGGGATCGCTGGCCTGGACCGTGCGGCCGGCTCCGGCCGAACGGGCGCTGCCGGTGCTCGCCGGATCGCTCGTGCTGGCCGGCGTCCCGCTCGCCGCGGCGGCGGTGCCGGGCCTGTCGCTGACGGTCGTGGCCGTCCTGTTCGCGGTGGCGGGTGTGGCGCAGGGGCCGCTGGTGGGGGCCATGTTCACCGCCCGGCAGGCGCACGCACCCGCCGCCGTCCGTGGCCAGGTCTTCACGATCGCGGCCGGGCTGCGCACCACGGCTGAGGCGCTGGGAGCCGGCCTCGCCGGGTTGCTCGCCGGGCTGGGCGCGGTCACCGTGCTGGGCGCCGCAGCGGCGTTCCCGCTCGCGGCGGCGGGCGCGGGGTTCGCAGCGGTGCGTACCGGGCGCCGACGGGCGGCAGCGGATTCGCCCGACAAATCACGCGGAACCGTCGGTGCACAGCGGTAACATCGACGGCGTCCCGTACCTCGGAGAGCGGAAGCAGGCGGCACAACCCTTGACCCGACCGGATTCCGTCCAGTCCCGTATGGCCGTTCCGGACGCCGCTCTGCTCGCGCTGCTGGGTTCGCGCGACGAGAGCCTGCGCGCTGCCGAGGATCTCCTCGACGCCGACGTGCACGTCCGTGGCAACGAGATCACCTTCACCGGCCTGCCCGGCGACGTCGCGTTCGCGGAACGCGTCTTCACCGAGCTCGTCACGCTCGCCGAGCGCGGCCAGCACGTATCGGTCGACGCCGTGCGGCGCACCGTCGAGATGCTCGCCGGCGGCGACGCCGACGAGAGCGCCCGCATCGGCGAGTCGCCGGCCGAGGTGCTGTCGCTCGACATCCTGTCGCGGCGCGGCAAGACCATCCGACCCAAGACGCTCAACCAGAAGCGCTACGTCGACGCCATCGACTCGCACACGATCGTCTTCGGCATCGGTCCCGCCGGCACGGGCAAGACCTACCTCGCCATGGCGAAGGCTGTGCAGGCGCTGCAGGCCAAGATGATCAACCGGATCATCCTCACGCGCCCCGCCGTCGAGGCGGGGGAGCGGCTGGGGTTCCTGCCGGGCACCCTGTTCGAGAAGATCGACCCGTACCTGCGCCCGCTCTACGACGCGCTGCACGACATGCTCGATCCCGAGTCGATCCCGAAGCTGATGGCGGCCGGCACGATCGAGGTGGCGCCGCTGGCATACATGCGTGGTCGGACGCTCAATGACGCGTTCATCATCCTCGACGAGGCGCAGAACACGACGCCCGAGCAGATGAAGATGTTCCTGACCAGGCTCGGGTTCGGCTCCAAGATCGTCGTCACCGGCGACGTCACGCAGGTCGACCTGCCCGGCGGCTCGCGGTCGGGTCTCTCGGTGGTGCGCGACATCCTCTTCGGGGTCGACGACGTGCACTTCAGCGAGCTGAGCTCGGCCGACGTCGTGCGCCACCGGCTGGTCGCCGACATCGTCGACGCCTACGCCCGGTGGGACGACGCCGAGCGCCGGCCCGATCTGCGCTCGGCCGCGCCCCGCAACGGCCCGCCGCAGGACCTGCACCGGCGCCGCGGCCGTCGCTGAGCCACGCCACGCTGGGCCGTTCATCCGAGCGGGTTGGTACACGCGGCCGTTCGTGGGGTTGCCCGGGCGCGTCCGGTGACGCCGCGGCAGCGGGAGGGGCAGGATCGGGTGAGTGCGGATCTCCTGGCGGGCCCTGATGTCGAGTGTGCTGGCCGTCGCGGTGCTGGTCGTGCCGGCCTCGACGGCAGCGCAGCAGCTGGAGGTGCGGCCGGCTGCGGTGCCCGCGGTCGGACCTGACGATGCGGCGCTCGCCCCGTACCTCACGCAGCAGCTGACCTGGGGACCGTGCGCGCCGCTCGCCACCACCGACCAGGAGCGGGAGACCTTCGCCGATCCGCGGTTCGACTGCACCTTCCTCGCCGTCCCGCTGGACTACGCCCAGCCCGGCGGCAAGCAGGCGAAGATCGCGATGATGCGGGTGAAGGCCAGCGATCCGGCGCACCGCATCGGCACCGTGTTCACCGATCCCGGCGGCCCCGGCGGGTCCGGGGTCGAGTTCCTCCCGTCGTTCGCCACCGGGGTGGCGGCCACGCCCGTCGCGCAGCGGTTCGACCAGGTCGGTTTCGATCCGCGCGGCGTCGGCCGGAGCACACCCACCATCGACTGCTCCACCACTGCCGAGGTCGACGCCGAGCGCTCCGACCTCGACCTCGACCCGTCCCCGGCCGGGGTGGCGCAGACCGAGACCGAGAACAAGGACTTCGCGAAGCGCTGCGCCGATCGCGTCGGCCTCGACGTGCTCGCCAACGTCGGCACCCGCGACGTCGCCAGGGACCTGCGGATCGCCCACCGGGTGCTGGGCGACGAGAAGCTCTCCTACGTCGGCTACTCCTACGGCACCAGCATCGGCTCCGAGTACGCCGCCCAGTTCCCGACCGACGTGCGCGCGCTCGTGCTCGACGGCGCGATCAACCCGGCGCTGGGCCCCGTCGAGTCCCGGGTGACGCAGTCGCGGGGCTTCCAGCGGGCGTTCGACAACTTCGCCAAGGCCTGCGCCGCGCAGCCGGACTGCCCGCTCGGCAGCGACCCGACGAAGGCTTCGGCGACGCTGCAGACGATCCTCAAGCCGCTCATCGCGAAGCCGGTGCCGGCCGGTGTCGGGCGCACGCTCGGCTACACCGACGCGATGACCGGGGTGTTCGCCGCGCTCTACAGCGAGAGCGCCTGGAGCTTCCTCGCCAGAGCGCTGGGCCAGGTGGCGACCGGCAACGGTGCGAACCTGATGCGGCTGGCCGACTCCTACTACGAGCGCTCTCCGAACGGCGACTACTCCAACCTGCTCGAGGCGTTCCAGGTGATCAACTGCGTCGACAGCGAACCGGTGACCGATCCCGCCGTCGCGGAGCAGATCAGCGCGGAGTCGTTGAAGCTCGCCCCGTTCACCGACGCGGGGTACGGGCCGTCGCCGGCGCGGGAGCTCTGCGCGTTCTGGCCGGTGCCGCCCACCAGCAAGCCCGGCCCGGTGGTGGCGCCGGGGCTGCCCCCGACGCTCGTCGTCTCCTCCACCGGCGACCCGGCCACTCCGTATGAGGACGGCGTGGCGCTGGCCAAGCAGATGGGGGCCCGGCTGCTGACCGTCGAGAACGACAGCCACACCATCAGCCTCCAGGGCGAGAACGCCTGCGCCGACGGCGTGGCCGCGCGCTACCTGGTGGACCTGCAACTCCCCGCGCAGGACCCCACCTGCAAGCGGTCCTGAGGCTCCCCCGAACGGGTGGGTGCATGGCGGGCCGATCGGGGGTACTCCCTCGACATGACGGGCGCGCACACGACTCCACGGCCGGTCCCGACCGTGGGCCGGCACGCGGCCGCTCCCGCGCTGCCGGCGCTGCTCGACCGGATGGCCGACGTGCTCGACCCCGAGGCCGTCGTCCTCGCCGAACCGCTGCACGCGGAGCGCCGCCGCCTGCGAGAGGCGGAGCGCCGGGCCGCTGAGGCCCGGCAGCAGGTCCGCGAGCTGCGCGCCGCGGCCCGGCGGGTCTGGCTGCTGCGCCTGCGACGGCTGTTGCTGACGATCGTCGGGCTGGGCGTGCTGGCGGCGGTGTTCGTGCTGGTCGCGGCCGCGCTGCTGCTGGTGGTGCCGGGCCCGCTGCTGCTGCTCCCTGTCACGCTGGTGCTGGTCGCGGTGGTCGAGGTCGCCCGCCGGCTGCGCGGACGCGGTGAACCGCCCTCGGTCACCGGGTTGGACGCGGCGGCCGCGGCGGCCGCGGAGGCCGACACCGCCGTCCGTCGGGCGCGGACCCGCCTGTCGGCCAGGGCCCGCCGGATCCGCGACGACGTGCGACGGTGGTGCCGCCGCCACGGCGTGCCGGCCGACGCGCGGGCGTTGCGCCAGCTCGCCCGGCAGGACGAGCGCCGCCGCCGGCACACCCTCCGCACCGGCATGGCGGTGCGGCCCGGCTCCTAACCCAGGTAGGCGTCGAGGAAGGGATTGCGGAACTTCCCCGCCGGGTCCTGCTTGCGGGCCAGCTCGGCCCAGTCGCCGAACCGCGGCCACAGCGCGCGCGCCGCCTCCGGTCGCATCGTCGACACCTTGCCCCAGTGCGCGCGGGCCTCAAGCGGCTCCAGCACCGACTCGATCGCCGCCACAACGGGCTGGACGGCGGGGGTGTCGTGCCAGGTGAAGTGGAAGATGACGCTGTCGCGGCCGGCGGCGGGGGAGATCCACAGGTCGTCGGCGGCGAGCGTGCGCACCTCGCACACCTGCAGCACCGCCGCGATGGTGTCGCGGATCTCGTCGAGCGCGCGCAGCCCCGCGGACGCGTGGGCGCGCGGCAGGAACCACTCCGACTGCAGCTCCTCGCCGCTGCTCGGGATGAACTCGAGCCGGAAGTGCGGCAGGCGCGCCTGCCACGGGCCCGGCTCGCCCAGCTGCTGCGTGCAGTGCTGCGGGTCCACGCCGCGGACCATGTGCCGCGGCCCGTCGGCCGGGGTGGTGCCGAGCCAGCCGGGCTCGGGCGCCGGATCGCCGTCGCGCACCTTGATCCAGACCTGCTCGAAACCCGCGCCCTCCCAGTACGTGAACGCGCTGACGCTGTAGGCGCCGGAGAGCGCCTCGTCGACGGCGTCGAGGTCGCGCAGGCCCTCGTAGATCCACTGGCGCATGCCGAACGCCGGCACGACGTCCAGCGTGACGGCGGTGGCGATGCCGAGCGCACCCAGGCTGACCACGGCTCCCGGGAAGTCGTCGTCGCCGCGCCGGAACGTGCGCAGCTCGCCGTCGGCGCCGACGATCTCGATGGCACGCGCGTACGCGCCGAGGACCTGGTTGGTCTCGCCGGACCCGTGCGTGCCGGTCGCGCACGCGCCCGCCACGGAGATGTGCGGCAGCGAGCCCATGTTGCGTAGCGCGAACCCGGCGTCGTCCAGCGGTCCGACGAGCTCCCCGAACCGCATGCCGGCCCCGACCGTCACGCATCCGGCATCCGCGTCGATGTCGATCCGCGGCGGCAGGCCCGCCACCGACACCAGGTCACCGGCGGTGTCGGCGATGCGGTTGAACGAGTGCCCGGTGCCGACCGCACGGACGCTGTCGCTGCCCGCGACCAGCTCCTGCAGCTCCGGGATCGACGACGGGCGGTGGAAGCTGCGGGCCGAGTACACGATGTTGCCGGCCCAGTTGGCGATGACCACGACCGCTGAATCTAGTCGCTGCTCCGCTATTGCAGCACGACGCCGCTGCCCCGGTAGGTGAGCCAGCGGTCGGCGACCTTGCCGTCCTCGACCACGGCGAAGGCGTTGACCCGTTCGCTCAGCTCGCCGGCCTTGGCGTGGCGGAACAGCACGAGGTCGCCGACGGCGAGCCGGCCGGCCGCGGCCCCGGCCAGCGGGGTCTGTGCCTCCCCGGCGGACTCCAGTGCCACGAAGTCGAGGCCCTCCGGCCACGCGATGGTGGGCAACCGGTCCGCGGCCGGAACGCCGGAGGCGACCCAACCGCCGCCGGCCACGGTGGCCATGGTCGCGTTGGGCCGCCGGACCACGGGCAGGGCGAAGAACGCGGCCGGCTGCAGCCGCAGGTGCCGGTAGCGGCTGAACAGGCCGGGAGCGAAGATCCCCGACCCGGCGGCGATCTCGGTGACCGTCGGGTCCGCGCTGGTGTAGCCGATGCTGCCCGTGCCGCCGCCGTTGACGAACTCCGGCTCGAACACGTCCTGGGCGGCGCGCACGGCGGCACCGCGTCGGCGGCGCAGCTCCCGCGAGGAGATCCGCTGCATCGCCCGGACGGCGAACGCGCGCGGCGAGGTGCCGCCGTTGTACACACCGGCGATCTGCGCCTCGTAGATCATCAGACCGACGGGGGTGAACCCGGCCCGGCGCTGCACGTGCCGGGCGAAGCCCTGGAGGTCGCCGGGACTGAACAGCGGGGAGCGGTGCGACCCCAGGTGGGTCCGCCCGATCCGCAGGCTGGCGTCGAGCTCGAGGCAGATCCGCACCACCGGCCGGCTGGCCGGCGCGGCCACCGAGTCGATGAGGTCGAGCTGGTCGGGCGAGTCGGCCATCAGCGTGATGACCCGGCAGTGCTCCTCGTCGGCGAACAGCCGGCGCAGCGAGCGGACGTCCGTCGTGGGGTAGCCGACGACGAGGTCGCGGTAGCCGAGATCGGCCAGCCACAGCGCTTCCGCCAAGGTCAGGCACAGCACCCCCGCGTAGCCGGGGGTGGCGAGCAGCTCGTCGAGCACTGCGCGGCAGCGGATCGACTTGCTCGCGATCCGGATCGGCTTCCCCTTCGCCTGCCCGACGAGGGTGCGTGCGTTGGCCCGGAGGGCGGCGAGGTCCAGCACGCCGTACGGCGGCTCGCCGAGCAGCTCGGAGCCGTCGGCCGTGGCCTCCTGCAGCAGTGCGTGGAGCTCGGCGAGGCTCGATGACATGTCAGGTACTCCTGGGATCGGGTGTGGCGATCAGGTCGGGGGCGGACCGTGCGCGCGCCTGCAGCACGGCGAGGCCGCAGAGCGAGGCCGCGATGAGCACGTAGACGACGACCGGGCCGGTGAGCTGTAGGGCCACGGCGATCACCCCGTAGAGCGCCAGCACCAGCACTGTGCCGATGCGGGCCATGCCGGCGAAGACCCGGCCGTAGCGGTCGAGGGGGACGAGCTGCTGGCAGCGCACCATGTAGAGGGTGAGCGTCTGGAAGGCGGCGCCGACGACGCCGTAGAGCGTGGCCGCCACGAGGAACCCGGGGCTGAACGCGAACGCGGTGGTCGCGGCGGCGAGCAGCAGGAGCCCCAGGTGGGCCTGCCGCTGCAGCCCCGGCCGCCGGTGCCAGCGCAGCAGCGCACCGCCCGCGACGATGCCGCCGACGGCGAACGCGGCATCGACGGCGCCGAACTGGGCCGGGGTGAAGCCGGACGCGTCCTTGGCGAAGGTCGGCAGCACGGAGTTGTACACCTTGATCAGCGCCGCCAGGTACAGCACGGCGATGAACGGGGCCGCGACCTCCCACGATCCGCGCAGGTAGGCCAGGGCCGACACGGCCGCCGCCTCGGCGGGAGCGTCCGACGTCGGCGGTGTGCGCCCGAGCAGCGCCATCTGGAGCGCCCCGACGCCGTGGACCGCGGCCAGACCGAGGAACACCGTGACCACCGGCAGCGCCCCGACGGCCGTCCCGCCCAGCACGACACCGGCCATGACGCCCAGCTGGGTCGCCAGGCTCATCCGCGTGCTGGCACCGAGCAGCCCCGCGTCCGACGTGTAGCCGCGGACCAGCGCGGTGCGGGCCGGCGTGGACAGCTGATCGCAGGCGCCCAGCACCGCAGCCATGAGCACCAGGTGGACGAGCGCGAGGCCGCCGGTCGCGGCCACGACGGCGGCCGCCGCGGCGACCAGCGTCCGCACGATGTCCGCTCCGGCAGCGACGTGCCGCCGGTCGAACCGGTCGACCACCGCACCGAGCTGGGTCGCGAACAGCAGCGCCGGCGCCGCCTCCGCGACGAGCACCGCCACCGGCGCCGCCGGGTTGCCGGTGACCTCCAGCGCCAGCCACGACCCCACCACGAACCGGACGCCGTTGCCCAGCATGAGCAGGAACGTGCCGGCCACCAGGAGGCGCAGGTCGCGGACCGGGCGCAGGGTCATCGCGCAGCGGCGAGCTCGCCGGTCGCCAGCAGGGCCATGATCCGGTCGGCCGAGGGCACGGCGATCGGCCGGTAGCGGGCCGGGTCGGGCGTCGCCACCACGTCGAACCCGGCGAGCGACGGCGCTCCACTGCCGCCCAGCGCCGCCCACAACCCGGACGCCCATGCCGGCATGAAGGGGTAGGCCAGCCAGGCGAGCACCCGCGACCACTCGACGGGATCGGCGGCGGCCGTGCCGGACTCACCGATCTCGAGCCAGCGCAGCACGCACCGGGCAGCAGCGCTCACGTCCGGGTCGTCCGGGTTCATCGCGGTGATCTGGTCGGCGAGCACGTCCTGGGCTGCGGCCTCCGCCAGCCCGGGACGTTCCGGAGCGCCGGAGCGGTCCAGGCAGGAGCGGACGAGCCCGTCGAGCCGGCGGGCGGCCGTGTCGACGCAGAACTGCGCGAACGCCGGGATCGAGAAGTCCGCCGGCACGCCCGGCACCGAGATCAACGCCGCGTAGAGCCGGAACAGGTCCGGCGACAGTCCGGTCGCCAGGTAGGCCTGCGCGGTGATCGAGTGGTTGCGGGTGGTGGAGAACTTCTCGCCGTCGAGCAGCATGAACTCGTTGAGCACGTGCTTCTGGAACGGCTGCCAGTCCAGCTCGTCGTCGGTGAGGCCCTGCAGGAACATGCAGGGCAGGATCGCGTCCAGACCCGAGGTCAGCACGGTGATCGTCGAGGAGTCGCGGGCGAACGGGTCGGCGTGGCCGGTCAGCTCGTGAAATCCGTCGGCGAGCACCCGCGTGGAGGCGAAGGTGCCCAACGCGTAGCTGGTGTGCACCACTCCGGCCGGCAGCTCCGGGATCCCCTGCCACGGGACACCCCAGCCCAGCTGGTGCGACAGCGGCAGGTACGGCCCGTTGAGCGCGAGGTAGGCGTCGACGAGGTGGGCGTAGCGCTGCGGGAACCGGGCGGTGATCGCCGAGCTGGTGAACGACGGCGACATGCGCAGGTACGCGGTGGGGATGTCCAGGCGTTCCAGCTGGTCGTCGAACGGCAGCCGGGGCCGCAGACCGCCCAGCTTCTCCGGGCCGAACCAGACCCCGCACTCCTCGCAGCAGGTGCCGGCGGCCTCGGCGCCGCAGGCCGGGCAGTCGCCCACGGCGAACGGGCCGACGATCGTGCGGCCGGTGGCGGCCGAGCGCAGCATCGACACGCTGCGCACCTCGACCCGGCCGCGGCGCAGCAGGAAGTCGGTCAGCTCGCCGCTGTGGCGGAAGTACTCGGCTGCTGCTGCCCCGGTGCCGGTGTCGGTGAACGAGGCCTGCTGCATGTCGAAGCCGTCGAGCGCCTCGGCCGCGCTCGCGTGGTAAATCGTCGAGACCTCGGTCGGCTCCATGCCGGTGAGCACGGCCGTGAGCAGCACGTACGACTCGTGGGCGTCGGTGCCGGTCATCTGCCAGACCTCGTGGCCGAGCCGTTCGAGGTGCCGCGCCAGCACGTTGCCCCGCAGGAACGGGCCACCGATGTGGCCGAGGTGCAGCGGACCGTTCGGGGTGTTGTAGCCGGCGGAGATCAGGTAGGTGCGGCGTTCGGCGCCGAACCTGCGGAGCACGGACATGGCTATGGCCTCCGGTGAGTGTCAGGCGGTGCGGATGCGGACCGTGCTGATAACTGCTGCGGCGAGCTCCGCGGCCGCTTCCGCGGTGGCCGCGGCGGTGATCACCGCGCCGACCCGGTCCATCGACGTGCGCAGCTGCTCGACGCGCCCTCCGACGTCCACGGCGAGGTGGGCGTGCACCACGCCCTCGCTGGCAGCCACCCCGTCCCAGCCGTCGACGGCGACGACCTCGCCCGGATCGGCGGTGAGGAACGCGACGGCCGATCCGCCGTCCTGGGTGAGGTCGGGGACGAACCGGTCGTCGGCGAGCGCGTCGAACAGGGAGCCGAAGAGCTCGTACTTCGGGTGGGCCAGCTCCACCAGCGTGCTGATGTGGTCGCCGCCCGGCCGGCAGTGCAGCTCGCCGAGCACGACGCCGGCGGTGGTGACCCAGAACTCGACGTGGAACAGCCCGAACGTCAGCCCGACGGCCTGCACCGCACGCGCGACCTGCTCCCGGATCGCGGCCGACTCGGCCTCGGGGAAGGGCGCCGGGATCGAGTGGCCCAGCTCGATGAACGCCGGCGCTGGGGTGGTCCGCTTCGCGGTCAGCGCGACGACCACGGGCTCGTCGCGCAGGAACAGGCCCTCCGCGCTGAACTCCGGGCCGGACACGTACTGCTCCACGATGAACGGCCGGTCGGAGGCGGCGAGCCCGCCCATCGCCTCGTCCAGGTCAGCGGGATCCGTGGCCAGGCGCACGCCGCGGCTGGCCGTCGCGTCGCGCGGCTTCACGATCCACGGCCCCGGCGCGGCGGCCATGAACTCCCTGGCCTCGCCGGCGTCGGCGCACAGCCGCATCAGCGGCTGCCGGAAACCGTGCTCGGCGAGCACCGCGCGGCACAGGTCCTTGTTGCGGGTGATCTCGATCGAGCGCGCGCTGTTGTACGGCAGGCCGAGCACCTCGGCGACCGCGGCCGTGGCGGGCTGCGCGTCGTCGCGCGCGGTCACCACCAGGTCGAACCGGGCGCCGTCCGCGACCTGCTCCCGAGCCCACGCCACGCACGCGTCGCGGTCGAAGAAGTCCAGCACGTCCACGGCCGCGAACCGGTCGATGAGCTCGCGCGGGGCCGCGTCGACGTAGGCCGGGATGTCGGTCATGTGCACGCGCACGCCGCGGCGGCCGGCCTGGTCGAGGAACTTGCCGCACAGCACGCGGGCCTGGTCGCCCTGGCCGATGCCGCCGATCACGAGCACGGTGGGTCGGGTCGTCGTCATGGTGAGACACCGATCTGTCGGTTCGGGAGATGTGTGCGGAACGTGTCCAGTGCGCGGTCGGCCAGCGCGGGTGCGAGCCGGACCCCGCTGCCGCCGCCACCGAGCAGGCGGACCGCCGGCGCCGGCGCGTCGATCGTGGTGACCCCGCCGTCGGGATCGTCGGGATAGCTGTCCCAGAACGCCTGACCGCCCTGCACGGTCGTGGCGACCACGGCGCTGCGCCGGGCCACCGCCCGCCGGCAGTCGGCCAGGTCGACGTGGTCGACGGCGATGGCCGGCACGGTCGCGGCCCAGCCGCTCGTGCCGACGTCCGGCAACGGGCCGGCCCGCCAGCGATCGACCAGGCAGCTGATGAGCAGCCGCCCGGCCGTCGGGAGGAACAGCAGGTCGTCCAGCGGGAACATGATCAACGGGTCGTCGTCGAGCGCCGCGGACAGGGGCGCGTCCGCGGCGACCACTCGCTTGATCCGGCGGTCAGAACGCACTGCGTCCGGCGCATCGACCGAAGGACCCGCCCAGGGACCCGCGGCGATCGCGAGCCGTCTCGTCGCCAGCGGGCCCGTCGTCGTCGAGAGCTCCCAGCCGCCGTCGACGGGGGTGCACCGCTGCACCCGAACTCCCTCGACGACGTCGACGCCCGACCGCCGGATCCGCTCCGCCAACCCCGCGGTGTCGACCACAGCGCAGCCGGAGTCGAGGCGGTACACCTCGTCCCCGTCGGCGAGCTGCAGCCCGGGGCACAGCCGGTCGAGCACACGTCGATCGGTGTCGTCGGCGAGAGCCACCGCGCTCCCGACGAGCCGCTCGCGCAGCACCGGCTCCGCGCGGCGCGGGGCGACCACGAGCGCGCGACGTGGACGGAGGAGGCCGCGCAACGGCTCCTCGGCGAACAGCGCCGTGCTCCGCGACACCCGTGCCCGGAGCCCCGCGGTGTCGCCGGAGGGCACCACCACGCCGAGCGACTGTGCGGTGGCCCCACCCAGGATCGACTGCTGGTCGACGAGCCTGACCGGCCGGCCGGGTCTCCGGTGCTGGGCCAGCAATGCGGTCACCGAGCCGAGCACCCCGCCGCCGACCACGGTGAGGTCCGCGACCGTCATGCGAGCGGCTGCTGCCACGTGATGGAGTAGCCGACCAGCGGAACCGTTCCGGTCGAGGTCACCTCGTGCTCGACGTCGGACGGGATGAAGATGGCCTGACCGGCGGTGATGTCGATCTCGGCAGTGCCGAGGGTCAGCCGGCCGCTGCCCTGGCCGATGATCCACAACTCGCTCGCCAGGTGCTGGTCGGGGAACGACGTGCTGCCCGGGTCGATCGACCACCACGAGGCCTCGAACGGGGCGGCGCCCTCGGCGGGCAGGAGGTACCCCACCGAGCTCTTCCCGTCGAAGTCGTCCAGGTGGAGGACGCCCGGCACGATGCCGCTGCTGGGTCGTTCGATGGTCTCCGGGTCGATGATCGGGGTGCTGATCTGTGTGGTCACGAGCGCTCCGGTTGTCGAGAGGGGTGCCGTCAGAGGGCGACGGTGAGGTGCGGGGACGGCAGCGCGTAGCGCGGCCCGCCGCAGAGCGAGTTGAGGATCGTCGCGCTCCGCCAGGCGTTGAGCGCGAGATTGGAATCGGCGACGCCGTGGCTGTGCCGGGCGCCGTTCTGCACGTAGATCCGGCGGTCGTCCGGCCCGTCCCACCTGATGCGGTAGTCGGCCTGCACCGCGGGGTTCGCGTACTCGAGATCGAGCCGACCGGCGAGCGGGGCGAGGTACTCGGGCAACGCGGACCGGTACCCGGTCGCGAGGATCACCGCGTCGAACCGCTCGTGCTCGGGCTCGGTGCGGTCCTCGCCGAGCAGGGTGGCCTGCACGTCGGCGCCGTCGTGGTCGAGCGCGGTGAGCCGGTGGCCGACCAGTACGCGGTGCGCCAGGCCGTTCGGTCGGACGTAGTCGATGTCGTAGAGCCGCGCGTAGATCTGCTGCAGCAGCTCCTGGCTCACCCCGTCGCTGGAGTAGCGCTGATCGGCGAGGAGCTGCTTGCGCCGCCCCTCGGGCAGGCCGACGAAGTGCGTGACGTAGCCGGGGTTGTACCACTCGTTCGAGAACGCGGAGTCGTCCAGCGGGAAGAGCCCGCTCCGGCCGGTGACCCAGGTGAGGGCTGCCGGTGCGTCGGCGTCGCGACCGATGAGGTCGAGCACGATCTCCGCGGCGCTCTGGCCGCCGCCCACCACGAGCACCCGCCGGCCCGGGAGGTCGGCGGCGTGCTCGAGGTAGGAGGAGGAGTGGAAGACCCGGCGGCCGACGAACGCGCCGGCGAACTCCGGGATCGACGGGCGCCGCCCCGTGCCCAGCACGATGTTGTCGGCGGTCACCGTCCGATCACCCGCCCGGATCTGGAACGCACCCTCGCGGAAGTCGACCTCGTCGACCGCCGTACCGAGCTGGACCTGCGACAACTGCGCGGCCACCCAGGCGTAGTACTGGCAGTACTCCAGCCTGCTGACGCCCGACCGGTGGGCGACCAGCGAGCGGTACAACCTGTCGTGGCTGCGCAGGAACTCGGTGAACGAGAAGGGGCTGCGCGGATCGACCAGGCTGACGAGGTCCTTGATCGGCGACACCTGCAGCGCCGCGCCGCGCACCATCATCCCCGGGTGCCAGCGGATCTCCGGCGCCCGCTCGAAGACCCGGAAGGCCAGGTCCGGCAGGGTCGCGGCGAGCGCGGCCAGGCTGAGGTTGGCCGGGCCGGCCCCGATCGCGACGAAGTCGTGGTCACCCACCGGCGACCGCCGATACCGCCCCGAGCCGCTCGAGCAGGCCCCGTTCCACCACGGGCCAGTCCTCGACCGTGATCGAGAACAGCACCGAGTCGCGGATCGTCCCGTCCACTCGACGCTGATGGCGCCGCAGGGTGCCCTCGTAGGTGGCGCCCAGCCGGGCGATCGCGTACTGCGACCGGACGTTGCGCACGTCCGTGCGGAACTGCACCCGCGCGCAGTTCAGCACGCCGAACGCGTGGCGCAGCAACAACAGCTTCGTCTCCGGGTTGACCGCCGACGACCACACCGCCGGGTCGTACGCCGTCGCGCCGATCTCGATCCGCGCGTCGTGCTCCACCACGTCGTAGTACGACGACATCCCCAGCACCGCGCCGGCGTCCCGCCCGGCGACGGGCGCCTGCGCGGTCACCAGCCAGACGTGCCGGTCCGGCAACCCGCCGAGGTAGCCGAGCATCCCGCCGAGCTGACTGTCGTCGGCGGGACGGGGCGCGCCGAAGTTCTGCCAGACCCGCTCGTGATCGAGGGCGACGAACAGCGGCGGACCGTCGCGCCCCGGCTCGAACCGGGACAGCCGGACGTGGTCGCCGACGAGCTCGGTCTCGGCAGGGACCGGCCAGTTCATCGCACCGAGCGCGACGTCCTGCGGCCGCGGATCGGTGATCGCCGCGAACGTCCGCAGTGCTGATGATTCGCTCGCAAGCTCTCTCATCGCCCCTCGACCAGCGTGCGCAACGCCGCCAGCGAACGTTCCTGGGCACCCTTGATGTCCGCGCCGAGCTGCGCGCCGACCGCGGCGAGCACGGCACCGGTGAACGCGTTGGTCACGGTCAGCTCCACACCGCCGTCGACCTCGGTGATCGTGGTGGTCGCCGTGATGCCGACACCCATCTGCGCGCGCCCGGACTGGACGAGCAGGGCGCCCTCCTGCGCCGTGTCGACGTGCCAGCGCACGTCGTTCGTCATGCCGATGGCCCGCAGCTGCTCCCGGTAGTCCACGCCCGCGGTCAACGTGTCCGGCGCAGCCCCGAGGAACCCGACGTGGTTTGCCGACCACGTCGCGAAACCGGCGGGTGCGGTGACCACCGACCAGACGTCCGCCGGATCGGCCTTGATGGTGATCGTGCTCGTTGCGACCGTCATCGGCTGCCCCCCGAGGCCCTGTTGCGTCCGCTTCCACCGCAAAACATGAACATGCGACGTGTTCATGTTGCGTGCGTCTCACCTGGGCTGTCAAGAGCGGCGACGGCGGCCTTCGGCGGTAGGTTCAGCCCTCATGGACCGCACTCGAACTCCCGCCGATGCGGCCGATCCGGAGCTCGCGCCGGGGTTGCGCCGCGCACCTCGGCAGGCCCGCAGCCGGGCCCGGGTCGGGGCGATCTACGCGGCCGCGGAGAAGATCATCGCCACGGCCGGCGTCGACGGGCTGACCATGCGCCGCCTCGCCGAGGAGGCCGGGGTGCCGATCGGCACCGTCTACCAGTTCTTCACCGACAAGCCCGCCGTGCTCGACGCCGTCGCGGCACGTCACATGGCGTCGTTCGAGCCGCTGATGGTCGAGCTGCGCGAGGCCGCCGCCAGGGATCAGCACTGGCGGGAGATCGTCGACACGATGTTCGACCGGATGATCGAGCGCACCCGCAACGGCCGCGTGTACCGCGAGATCCTGGTCGGGCACCACCTCAGCCCGCGCATGCGCCGGGCCGACGACGCGAACATCGACGCGGTGGCCGAGGTCCTGCGCTCGACGCTGGTCCGGCAGGAGCACCTCACCGACGTCCCCGAGCTGGAGAAGGCCTGCCGCGTCGCCGTGCTCACTGCGGACGCGCTGCTGCAACTGGCGTTCCGCATCGACCCCGACGGGGACCCCGCCACGCTGAGCGAGGCCCGTCGCATCGAGCACCTCTACCTCGACGACATCGCGACCGGTCCGCGCTTCCGTCCGCACCCGTGACGCGGCGGCGGGTCAAGATCGCGTTGAGGTCGAGGTATTCGCTGATTTCACCGCGCAGAGTTCGACCTCGAGGCGATCTTCGCCGGAGGCGGGCCCCTGCTCAGGAGGCTGGCACCGTGGGTCGACGCGCGAACGCCGGCGCGTGCTCGGGACGGAAGCCGATGCCGATCAGGTACGCCGGGACCACCGTCGCCTGCGGGAACCTCCGCATCAGCTCCACGACGGCGCGCGGCGGGCCGGCGCGCGTGCCGGAGAGGACCGGCACCACGACGGCGCGCTGCAGGATCCGCTGGAGCCGCTGCACGAGGATCGTGGGCAGGAGCCGGCGCCTGCGCACCGTGGCCAGCTCGGCGGAGCTGACGTGGCGGCCCGTCTGCTCGGCCGCGCGCAGCGGCTCGGCCAGCAACGTCGCCGTCGCGACCGCGTCCTGGACGGCGAGGTTGATGCCGACGCCGCCGATCGGGGACATGGCGTGCGCCGCGTCGCCGATGCAGAGCAGCCCGTCGCGGTGCCACCGCCGCAACCGGTTGAGCCGGATGTCGAGGTGTTTGACGTCGTCCATCGACGCGATGCTGTCGACCCGGTCCGCCAGCCACGGGATCAGCTCGGCGACGTCGCGCCGGAACGCCTCCACGCCCCGGGCTCGCAGCTGCGGGTCGATGCCCTTGCGCGCGAGGTAGGCGATCTGGAAGAAGCCCTCGCGGGGGATGACGATGCCGAACTGGCCGGCCCGCATCCGCGGCGTGAGCGCCGAGGCGTCCTCGTCGGCGTTGCGGGGCAGCCGGAACCACCACGCGTCCATCGGCATCGGGAACTCCGTGACCGGCAGCTCGGCCGCGGCGCGCAGGACCGACCACCGGCCGTCGCACGCGATCGTGAGCTCGGCCCGCAGCGTCCCCGTCGCGCCGTCCGCGGTGCGGTACTCGACGCCGTCGACCCGGCCGGTCGCGTCGCGCAGGATCCCGGTGACCGCGGTGTTCATGCGCAGGGTGAAGGAGGGCTCCTCGGCGGCCGCGTCGGCAAGCAGGTCGAGCAGGTCCCACTGCGGGACCATCGCGATGTGGCGGTAGCGCCCGCGCAGCCGTCGGAAGTCGCCGATGACCAGCGTCTCGCCGCTCTCGGCGACCGGGAACGCCACCTCGTCGAGCCGGCTCTGGTCGAGCGCGGCGAACCGCTCGCCGAGCCCCAGCTCGTCCAGCAGCCGCAGGGTGGACGGGTGCACCGTGTCGCCGCGGAAGTCACGCAGGAAGTCGCCGTGCTTCTCCAGCACGGTGACCTGCACCCCGGCCCTGGCCAGCAGGAGTCCCAGCATCATCCCGGCGGGGCCGCCCCCGACCACGCAGCACGTCGTGCGTTCCATGTCTGCCTCCCCAACATAAATTCATCGCTTGATGAAACCAGTGTGGGTCCTGCGATCGAAGAAGTCAACGTCTGTTGAAAAAGGCTAGGGTGGCTACGTGTCCAGCTCCAGCACCCGCCGCGCCGGCCGGCAGCCGGCGGACGCCGGCAACCGCGCCGCGATCCTCGCCGCCGCCACCGCGCGGTTCACCGAGCACGGCTTCCGCGACACCACGATGCGGGCCGTCGCGGCCGACGCCGGCGTCGATCCAGCGCTCGTGCACTACTTCTTCGGCACGAAGGAACAGCTGTTCGCGCGGGCCATGGCTCTGCCGATCGATCCGCCCGCGTTCCTGGCGGCCGTCCTCGGACCCGGCAGCGCCGGTCTCGGCGAACGGCTCGTCACCGCGCTCCTCACCATCCTCGACGAGGCCGGACCGACGAACCCGATGCTGGCGCTGATCCGCTCCGCCACTACGCACGCGTCCGCGGCCCGCATGCTGCGCGAGTTCCTCACCAGCGCCGTGATCAGCCGGGTCGCGGCGGCTCTGCAGGTCGACCGGCCGGAGCTGCGCGCGGCGCTGTGCGCGTCCCAGGTGATCGGGTTGATCGTCGCGCGGGAGGTGATCGAGCTGCCCCCGTTGCCGACGACCGACCGAGCCGTCCTCGTCGCCGCGTACGGCCCGGCGCTGCAGCACTACCTGGAGGATCCGCTGCCCTGATCCGGTCCGCTCACCGGACCGTTCGGAGTGAGCCAGGTAACACACCCCTCACGCATCGCGAGTGCGCTGGTCGAGGTGGTTTTCATGGAGAACGCGCTGTGGTTGATGTTGGTGATCGGCGTCTTCCTCGGGTGGCTCCTGGGGCGGTGGTCGGCGGAGGGCCGGAGGGCGCGCAGCGACATGAACCGCGTCTGGGACTCACGGAAGAACTATCGCGACGGCTGACTCCGGCGGCGCTTCCCGAACACGGTGACGAACATGTAGTCCTTGCCCTGCGCGTGCGGGGAGAAGAACTCGATCACCTCGTCGTCGAACGACGTGGAGCCGACCGCGCCGAGCCCCAGGCCGTGCGTGCCGAGGTGCAGCTTTCCGGCGTGCAGGGCGCCTTCGAGCTGGGCGAGGCGATAGCCGCGGTCGCCGTACCGGTCCAGGATCGACGGCAGGTGCGCCAGGTAGTAGAGGTTGACGTGCGCGGCGCCCGCGTACTGCTGGTTCGCCGCGATGCGCGCGGCCTCCGCGCGGAACGTGCCCGCGCGGACGAGCTCGACGGCGTTGAGCTCCGGGTGATGCAGGTACACCCCCGGCCGCAGCCCCTCGACGGCGTTGACGATCAGGTAGAGGTCGGTGAGCGGCGCACCCGGGACGAGCACGTCGGACGCCACGCCACGGGTCGACCGCTCCAGGAGGGTGGAGAACGCGTCGAACGGGATCTCCACGTCGGTGTCGTAGTTCCGGGTCGAGCGCCGGCGGAAGATGATCTGCTCGGCAGGGCGTGCGTCGAGCCGGTCGGCGGGCAGCGGCCGCAGCTCGGTCAGCTCGCCGGTCGGCTGCGGGGCCGGCCGGTGCCACCGGCGTGACCGCCACTCCGCGGCCGCCGCGCCGGACGGCAGGGAGGTCGCGCGGTGCATGTCGGTGATGGCGTGGAACGTGACCTCCGCGCGCGACAGCCGCCGCGTGGGGAGATCGAGCCGGCCGGACGCCGGCGCGGCCGGTGGCCCGGCCTCGGCGTGGCCGAGCGCGACGAGTGCCACCGTCGACTCGCGCACTCCGTCGACGCCGAGCAGCGCGTCGACCAGCGGATCGGCGTAACCGAACACGAGCGAGGTAGCGACCTGCGCCGACGCCGCGACCGCCAGGATGTGGGAGAGCGACGTGCCGGCGTCCCAGAAGGTGTGCCGGTAGGCGCGCTCGCGGTAGCGCCACGCGTTGCGCCAGACCGTGCTCGTCAGCGCGAGCACGACCGGCGCGGCGGCGATCGACGGCTCGTCGCCGCTCGCCTCGACGAGCGCGGCGCGGAAGTCGCCGGCGCGCAGCAGCCGCAGGCTGTGGTCGAGCGCCGAGTAGTGGTAGACGCCGGCGTCGAGATCGGCGAGATCGGCGCAGACGAAGTACAGCTCGAGGTGGTACTGGGCGCCGGTGCCGCCGGCCGTGCGGTAGTGGTTGACGCGGCCGTCGGACGAGGTCCAGGTGCGATCGAGCGAGCCGTTCGTCAGCAGCCCCAGGCGTCCGAGCAGCGCCCGGTCGGGCACCGCCGGCGCGTCCGTCCCGGTCGCGGCGATCGACTCGAGCGCCGGTCGCCCCGTGTCCGGCAGGTCGCGCGTCAGCTCCATCGGCGGCAACGTCTCGTAGACCTTGTACAGGAAGGGCTTGATGTCCCAGTCCTTCTGCCAGATCGCCTCGGTCCGCGCCGCCGGATCGCCGATGCCGATGCGCTCGTCGCCCGGCTCGGTGTCGCTGACCGAGTAGTACTTCGTGGTGTCGTGGAACGTCACGGCCTGCCGGGTGTCGTCGTCGGGCACGACGCCGAGTCTGCCGTGGCAGACGGTCGGTCGCAGTTCTCGGACGCGGTCGAGTCGACGCCGTAGCCTCCCTGCAGGCACCTTCGGAAGGGGCGGCCGTGGCCGGAGCGACCTCCACAACACCCGTCCGCCCGGCCGCGGGCCTTGCCGCCGCGGCGGCCGTCACCGTGATGCTCGGTGCCGCGGCGGTGTACACGGGCTGGTGGCTCACGACACCTGGTGACTGCACCGCCCTCTCGCCGGCCGTCGGCGGCTGGCGGGTCGACGGCGTACGGCCCGACCTGCGCGGATCGTGCGCAGCCTTGCGCGACGGCGACCTGATCGTCTCCGCGATGCAGACCCGCGTGGGCGTCGGCTACGTCGTGCGCCGCGGGGCCGTCGAGGTGTTCGTCGTGGAGCCGCAGGGTGCGCCCCGGATCGCCGAGGCGCTCGCCGCGAGCTGGTCGTTCGTCGTGTTCACCGTCGCGCTGGCTGCCGTCGCGGGCTACGCGTTCCTGCGCCGTCGCCGCGAGCCGGCGGTCCCCCCGCTGCTGGTGTCCGCGGGTGCGCTACTGGCCAGCTCGACGGTCACCCTGCTCGGGCTGCCCGCGTCCGCCATGGGCAGCGGGTGGCAGTGGCTCTACCTCGGGAACGTGCAGCTGGTCTACACGCTCGCCTGGAGCGCCATGCTCTGCTTCGCGCTGCTGTTCCCGCGCCCGGTGCCGTGGGTGACCCGGCCCGGTCGACGGACCGCCGCGTACCTCGGTCCGCTCGCCGCACTGGGCGCGGGCGCGACGCTGGTGCCGGGTGCGCCCGGTACGCCGACCTGGGTCGGCGGGTTGATCGTGGTCCAGGCGGCGATCACGGTGGTGCTGATCGTCACCGCGGTCGCGATCATGGTCCGGCGGTTCCGGGTCGTCGACGGGGACGCGGTGGTCCGTCAGCAGCTGCGCTGGGTCGGGGCCGGCATCTGGACGTCCGCGGCGCTGCTGCTGGCCGGCTGGCTCGTGCCCGCCCTGCTCACCGGGGCGCCGCTGCTGCCTGCGGGCTGGATCGGGTTGCCAGGGCTCGCCACGGTCGCCGGGGCGGCGGTGGCGTTGCTGCGCTACCGCTTGTTCGACCTCGACGCCGTGGTCGCACGCAGCATCGGCTACGCCGCTCTGACCGCCACGGTCGTCACGCTCTACCTGGGCGTGGTCACCATGCTGGCCGCCGTGCTGAACACGACCACGACGGGGCCGGTGGCGATCGCCGGTGCGGCGGCGGTGGCGCTGGCGGTGAACCCGCTGCGGGTGGGGCTGCAGGGCGCGGTGAACCGGATGCTCTACGGCGACCGCGACGCGCCTTACGCCGCGCTGCACCGGCTCGGCAGGCGGTTGGCGGTGACGTCCGCGCCGGCGGGCACACTGCCGGCGGCGGCTGCGGACGTGGCGCGGGCGTTGCGGCTGCCGTTCGTGGCCATCGACCTGGTGCTCGACGGCGCGACGGTCCGTGCGGCGGCCACCGGCAGCCCACCCGCCGGCGTCGAGCTGCGCTCCGAGCCGCTGGTGCACCAGGGCGAGGTGCTGGGCACGCTGGTCGTCGCCCCGCGGGCGCAGGGGGAACGGCCGGGGCCGGCCGAACGCCGACTGCTGGCCGACCTCGCCGACCAGATCGGTGCCGCGGCCCAGGTCGTTCGGCTCGACCTGGACCTGCGCCGATCCCGCGAGCAGCTGGTGCTGGCCCGCGAGGAGGAACGGCGCGTGCTGCGCCGGGCGCTGCACGACGAGATCGGTCCCGCGGTCGCCGCGCTCGCGCTGCGGGCCGAGACCGCTCGCCGGATGCTCGTGGCCGACGGTGTCGCACCCGAGGCACCGGCACTCGCCGAGTTGGGCGGGCTGCGCCGCGATGCGACCGCGACAGCGGGGAACCTGCGCAGGCTCGCCTACGACCTGCGCCCACCCGCGCTCGACGAGCTGGGCCTGATCGGCGCCCTGCGCGAGCAGGCGGAGCGGATCGCGCAGACCGGTCCGGGGTGCGTGATCGACGCACCGCACGGCCTGCCCGAGCTGCCCGCCGCCGTCGAGGTCGCCGCGTTCCGGATCGCGGTGGAGGCGATGACGAACGTGGTGCGGCACGCCGGCGCTCGCAGCTGCACCGTCCGGCTCGAGTGCACGGACGGAGAGCTGCGGCTCGACATCACCGACGACGGCGCCGGCTGGCCGGCCGGCTTCCGGGCCGGGGTGGGGATCACCGCGATGCGCGAGCGGGCCCATGAGCTGGGCGGTAGCTGCACCGTCGGCCACGGGAGCGCCGGCGGGGCAGTGGTCACCGCGCGGTTGCCGATCCCGGCTGAGCAGGGGGCGCCGTCGTGATACGGGTGATCCTGGTCGATGACCATCCCGTCTTCCGTGACGGGCTTGCCGGCCTCCTGCGTACCGCGGACGACATCGAGGTCGTCGCGCTCGGGGGCACCGGAGCGGAGGCCGTCGAGCTCACCACCCGCCTGCACCCCGACGTGCTGGTGATCGACCTGCACATGCCGGGGATGAGCGGGATCGAGGCGATCCGCCGGCTCTCCGCGGCGGGGCAGGCGGTCCCGGTGCTGGTGCTGACCATGGACGATGCCGACGTGCTCGTCGTCGACGCGGTGCGGGCCGGCGCGCGCGGGTACCTGGTCAAGGACAGCGCGCCGGACGAGGTGCTGGACGCCGTGCGGACGGTCGCCCGCGGTGAGGCGGTGTTCGGCCGGGCGCTGGCCGGCCGGTTGAGCCGGTGGTTCGCGGTGGCGGAGCCCTTCCCTGCGTTGACCGGGCGCGAGCGGCAGGTCCTCGAACTGGTCGCGCGCGGGCTCGGCAACGCCGCGATCGCCGAGCGGCTGGGCATCTCGCCCAAGACCGTGCGCAACCTGGTCTCTGCGGTGCTGGTGAAGCTGGGAGTCGCCGATCGGACAGCTGCGATCGTGCGGGCCCGCGATGCGGGGATCGCGGGCCGGTAGCCACGTCGCGAACCCTGGGTCGGGACGATGTCCCGGGCCGTCCGGGACTCCTGCCTCATGACGCCCGGGACGCGGGACGGCGAGCCTTGCGGACATGGTCGACGCCACCGCTGCCGAACGCGGCCACGCGACGTACTGGGGGTACGCCGTCATCGCCGGGGCGGTGGGCTACCTGGCCCGGGCCCTCGCCGATGCCGTGGCAACGGCACCCGTATCGGCCCCGGTGGCGTCCGTCCTCGCGACCGTCGCTGCGCTGCTGCTCGTCGCGGGGCCGGTCGCGCTCGACCGGGCCGGGCTGGCCGGGCGCGGTCGCACCGCCCGGGCCGGGGCGGTCGTGGCGGCGATCGGCTGGGTGCTTATCGCGCTAGCCGACACCGTCGCTGCGACGGTGGGCGCCGAGGCGACCGCGCTCTACGTGACCGGCACCGGTGCGATCTTCCTCGGCATGCTCGTCGTGGGCGGTGCGGTGCTGCGCGCCCGTGTCTGGTCCGGGCCGGGCCGGTGGACGCCGCTGCTCTGCGCGCTGTACGTGCTGCCCGCCGGTGCCTTCTTCGGTCGGGACGACGTGCTCGGAGCGCTCGCGGTGGCCGGCTGGATGCTGCCGTGGCTCGCGCTGGGCATCGCGCTGCTGCTGCGCTCGCGGGGCGCGTGATGGTCGGGCGGCGGGCTTACGACCTGCTGTACCGGGTCGGGGCGCCCTGGGAGTCGGGTCCGCGCCCCGAGCTGGTCGACCTGGTCACGACCGGGCGGATCCGGCCGGGGCGTGCGGTCGACCTCGGCTGCGGGAGCGGCGCCAACGCGGTCTTCCTGGCCACGAAGGGTTTCGACGTCACCGGCGTCGATTTCTCCCCGGTCGCGCTGAGCGCCGCCCGCCGCGCCGCCGTGGCCGCCGCGGTCGAGATCCGCTTCGTGAGCGCGGACCTCACCGCGGCACCGGAATGGGCCGGCGCGGGCGGTTACGACCTGGTCGTCGACTACGGCGTGCTGGACGACCTGCGACCCGCCGGCCGGCGGGCGATGGCAGTGACCATGCACCGGATCACCCATCCCGGCACGGTCGTCGTGCTCTGGTGCTTCTACGACGAGATCGCCTGGTGGCATCGGCCCGGGGCGCGCTTCCCCGGCCTGCGCCCCGGTGAGGTGCACCGGCTCTTCGGGGCGGCGTTCACCGTCGACCGGCTGCCCGAGCCGGCTGCGGGGTCCGGGTTCGCCTGCTTCCTGCTGACCCGACGGACGACCCCGGTAGGTCCGTCGTGACCGTCAGGATCACCGCCGCCCAGATCACCGCGGCCCGGTGGGCCCGGATCAGCGCGGTCGCGGGTGTCGTGGCCGCCGCCGCGCTGGGCGCGTTCTTCGGGCTCGGTCGCCCGTTCAGCGCGACTCCCGACCCGGGAGCGATGTGGCTCGGGCCGGTGAACGACGCGGCGAGCGTGGTGCAGTACGCCGCGCTGATCCCGGTTGCCAGGGCGCTGCGCCGGTGCTTCGCCGCAGATCCGGGCGCGGGACGGCCGGTGCTGGTGGTGACGGACGTGGCGACCGCCGCGATGGCCGTGTACGCCGGTCTGCAGGTGCTCCTGCTGGCCGGCGCGGTCCCGTTCGCGGTGCAGGCACCGTTCGTCACTGCCGCGGGACTCGTCTGCCTGGGCTGGACCGTCTTCACGAGCCGGGTCGGCGCGCGCACCGGCCTGCTGCCCCGTCGGGTCGTGCTGGCCGGGACGGCGGCCGGGCTGCTGGTGCCGACTGCCCTGCTCATCGGCGGGTCGGCGTTGCTGGTCCCGGCCGCTTCCACCGCCCGGCCGGTGCTCCTCTGGCTCGCGCTGGGGGTCGGCGTCGTCGGATGGAGCGCAATCGTCCCGTGGACGTATTTCCTGGCTGACGGCGCCGCTCTGACCCCCATGGACACCTCCGGGAGAGACAGCCGCAGTGGCCGGGGGCCCAGGCGTTGGTCAGCAAAGCCACTTTCACGACCGAATCCGTCCTGAAGGTGGCTTTGCTGACGTCCCACCGGACCTGGCCGGCCGCTGCACCGCGGCCCTGCACCTCGCACGTCGTCCGTTCCACCGCCCATCAGGAGCGATCACCGCAGGAGAGATCACATGAGAACCACCTATCGCACGCTGGCCTACCTGATCGCCTTCGCTGTCGTCGTGCAGGCGGCGGGGATCGCGTTGGCCATCGCCGGGCTGTTCAGCTGGGTCTCCAAGGGCGGCGCGCTCGACGCGGCCACCCTGGAGAGCGAATCGCTCGACTTCCCCGGCTTGATCGGCTTCATCGTCCACGGGATGAACGGCACGTTCGTCATCCCCGCACTCGCCCTCGCCCTGCTCGTCGTGTCGTTCTTCGCGAAGGTGCCGCGCGGGGTGATGTGGGCTTCGGTACTGGTCGTGCTGATCGCGGTGCAGGTGCTGCTCGGCATCGCGCGCGTGCCCGAGCTGGCGATGCTGCACGGTGTGAACGCACTGGTGGTGTTCACGGTCGCGCTCGTGGCCGGCAACGCCGCCCGGACCGTCACGACGCCCGCGCCGGAGGCGCGGACGAGCTCGGGCGCCGTCACCTGATCCGCATGCACGCCTTCCGTCCCCGGACCGTGCTGGCGATCGTGGCCACGCTGGCGGTGCTGGGGCCGCTGGTCTGGCTGCACCAGGCGAGCCTGCTTCCCGACACGTACAGCGTCATGGACATGGGCGGCCACTCGGGACATGGCGGGCACGGGGGCGGGCGGAGCGTCACCGATCTGGTGGACACCACGGCCGGTCCGGCCGATGTCGTGGTCGAGCTGGTCGCCGCCCGCCGCGGCGACCGGTTCACCCTGAACGGCACCACCCCCGGTCCGGAGATCCGCGTCGAGCAGGGGCACGTCGTGGAGGTGCGGCTCCGGAACGAGTCGGTCCCGGACGGGGTCACCCTGCACTGGCACGGCGTCGACGTGCCCAACGCGATGGACGGCGTCGCGGGCGTCACGCAGGACGCGGTGCCGGTCGGCGGCGAGTTCACGTACCGGTTCGTGGCGCGCCAGGTCGGGACGTTCTGGTACCACTCGCACCAGCTCTCCCACGAGCAGGTGCGGGGCGGATTGTTCGGCGCGCTGGTGATCACACCGCCGGGCGGCACCGGCGACGCGGTCGACGCCGTCGCGCTCGTGCACATCTACGGCGGGACGCGCACGATCAACGGGGCGCCAGGGGAGTCCCGCATCGAGGGGGAGCCCGGGGGACGCGTACGGGTGCGGGTGGTCAACACCGACGACGGGCCCATGCCGGTCTGGGTGAGCGGCGCCGAGTTCCGAGTGGTTGCCGTCGACGGCGTGGACCTGCACGCGCCGTCATCCGTCGGTGGTGTCGCCGTCCTCGTCACCGCCGGTGGCCGCGCAGACCTCGAGATCGTGCTTCCCGTGGGCGGCGCCAGGGTGGAGATGGGTGGGTCGGCCGCGTTCGTGCTCGGATCCGGTGCCGCGCCGACGCGGCCGCCCACGCGCCAGCTCGACCTGCTGCACTACGGCACGCCCGCACCGCTCGGCTTCGATCCCGACGCCGCGACGCGCCGCTTCGACTACGTCATCGGCCGCAGGCCCGGCTTCCTCGACGGGGTGCCCGGTGTGTGGTGGACGATCAACGGGCTGGCCTTCCCGGACATCCCGATGTTCGTCGTGGCCGAGGGCGACGTCGTGCGCATGCGCGTCGAGAACAGCAGCGGCGAGGTGCACCCGATGCACCTGCACGGCCACCACCTCGTCGTACTCGCGCGGGACGGCGTGGCGGCCACGGGGACTCCGTGGTGGGTCGACACGCTGGACGTCGCGGCAGGCGCGGTGTACGACGTCGCCTTCGTGGCGGACAACCCGGGGATCTGGGCCGACCACTGCCACAACCTCCCGCACGCAGCCGAGGGCCTGGTGGCACACCTGATGTACGAGGGCGTGACGACCCCGTTCCTGATCGGCAGCGCCGCCGGCAACGCGCCGGAATAGCCCGCTCGCGCACACCGTGGTGTGCCCGCGCACATGGTCGACCGTGTGCGCGGGCACCCGAACGTGTGCGTGAGCTACCGCCGCACGAACCGCCCAACGACCGCGACTATCCTCGACTCGTGTCCATCGAGGTCTGCAACGAGTCCGGCATCAGCGTCGACGAATCGCTGATCGCCGCCGTCGCACGCTTCGCGCTGGATGCGATGCACGTGAGTCCGGCCGCGGAGCTGTCGATCCTCGTCGTCACCGAAGAGGTGATGAGCGAGCTGCACGAGCGCTGGATGGAGGAGCCGGGCCCCACCGACGTGATGTCGTTCCCCATGGACGACCTCGCCGACGAGTCGCGCCGGCCCGACGCGCCCGATCCCGGCCCGGCGCTGCTCGGCGACATCGTGCTGTGCCCGGAGTTCGCGAAGGCGCAGGCCCGCACGGCCGGGCACGCGCTGGCCGACGAGCTGCACCTGCTCACCGTGCACGGGGTGCTGCACCTGCTCGGCCACGACCACGCCGAGCCCGACGAGGAGCGCGAGATGTTCGCGCTGCAGAACCAACTGCTCACCCGCTGGCGCACCGCGCGCGAGCAGGAGGCGGCAGCAGCGGCGCAGCGGCGCAGCGACTCGGCCGTTCTGGGTGTCGTCGGCCTGGAAGACCACTGATCCACCGCCGGTGCTGACGATGCCTCCCGATGCCGTCCCGCTGATCGTCATCGCGGTCCTGCTCGTGCCACTGGCCGGGCTGTTCGCGGCGGCCGACGCGGCGCTCAACACCGTGTCCACGGCCCGGGTCGAGGCACTGGTGCGCGCCGGGCGCCCGGGGGCGCGGGCACTGGCGCGGGTGGTCGCCGACCGGCCGCGGCACGTGAACCTGCTCCTCCTGCTGCGGCTCGCCGGCGAGACGGCGGCCACGGTGCTGCTGACCGTCGCCCTCGTCATGACGTTCACCACGGTGTGGGTCGGCGCACTCACCGCCGGGGCGATCATGATCGTCGTCTCCTACGTGCTGATCGGCGTGGGTCCGCGCACGCTCGGTCGCCAGCACCCGTACCGGATCGGGATGCTCGTCGCCGCCCCGGTGCGCGCGCTGGCCACCTTCCTCAGCCCGCTGACGAAGCTGCTGATCGTCGTCGGCAACGCCATCACTCCTGGCCAGGGCTTCCGCCAGGGTCCGTTCTCCTCGGAGGTCGAGCTGCGCGAGCTGGTCGACATGGCCAGCACCAGCGGCGTCGTCGACGAGGACGAGCGGCAGATGATCCACTCGGTGTTCGAGCTGGGGGACACGCTGGTCCGCGAGGTGATGGTGCCGCGCCCCGACCTGATCTGGACCGAGCAGGACACCCCGATCGACAAGGTCCTGCGGCTCGCGCTGCGCAGCGGCTACTCGCGCATCCCGGTGCTCGGCGAGTCGATCGACGACGTGATCGGCGTCGCCTACCTGAAGGACCTGGTCCGGGCCCAGTACGAGCGCGCCGACGTGCCGCTGGTCTCGGTGATGCGGCCAGCGGTGTTCGTGCCCGACTCCAAGCGCTCCGACGAGCTGCTCAAGGAGATGCAGGCCGCGCGCAACCACATGGCCATCGTCGTCGACGAGTACGGTGGGACCGCGGGGGTCGTGACCATCGAGGACATCCTCGAGGAGATCGTCGGCGAGATCAGCGACGAGTACGACACCGACGAGGTCCCTGACGTGCAGGAGCTGGGCGACGGAGTCCGGCGCGTGTCGGCGCGCCTGCCCGTCGAGGACCTCGAGGAGCTCTACCCGCCGGTCGATGCCGAACCGAGCCGGCTCGACGAGGTGCTGGCCGCCGCCGACGTCGACACCGTCGGCGGGCTGCTCGCCCAGCAGCTGGGCAAGGTGCCGCTGCCCGGCGCGACGACGGAGGTCGCCGGGCTGCGCCTCACCGCGGAGGGCGGCAAGGATCCGCGCGGCCGGGTCCGCATCACCTCCGTCCTGATCGAACCCGTCTCGCCGCCGGAACCCGACGAGCAGCGCGACCCAGACGAGCGACACGAGCCCGGCGCGGAGAACTCGCGCCACGAGGAGACCGATGTCCGGCAAGCCTGAGAGCCAGCGATCATGAGGCCCACCCCGAGCTACGACGTCGTCGTGGTCGGCGGCGGCATCGTCGGCCTCGCCACCGCGTGGGCCGCCGTCCGCGCCGGCCAGTCCGTCGCCGTGGTGGAGCGCGAGCAGCAGCTTGCCACCCACCAGACCGGCAACAACTCCAACGTCATCCACTCCGGGCTCTACTACGCCCCCGGCGGCCTGAAGGCCCGGCTCGCGGTGGCGGGATGCGCGGAGACCAAGGAGTTCTGCCGCACGCACGACCTGCCCGTCGAGGAGACGGGGAAGCTCGTCGTGGCCACGGAGCCGGAGGAGCTGCCGCGGATGGCGGAGCTGGTCCGGCGCGGCCGGGCCAACGGTGTGGAGGCCCACGAGCTCGACCAGGCCGGCATGCGCGAGCACGAGCCGCACGTGCGCGGCATCGCCGCGCTGTGGGTGCCGTCGACGGGCATCACCGACTACCGGCTCGTCGCCGAGAAGCTGGGCGAGCTGATCCAGGAGGCCGGGGGAGACATCTACCTGGGCCGGCCGGTCGACCAGGTGCTGCGCCGCCGCCGCGACGTCGTGGTGCGCACCGGGCTCGGCGACCTCATCGGTTCCCGGGTCGTGGTCTGCGCCGGGCTGCGCTGCGACGAGCTGGCGCGGGCGTCGCGCATCGATCCGGGCATCCGCATCGTCCCGTTCCGGGGCGAGTACTCCGGCTTCTCCGACCGCGCCGCCGGCCTGGTCAAGGGTTTGATCTATCCGGTGCCCGATCCCGCCTTCCCGTTCCTCGGGGTGCACGCCACCCGCGGCATCGACGGGCACGTGCACGCCGGCCCGAACGCGGTGCTGGCCCTCGCCCGTGAGGGCTATTCCTGGAGCGATGTGGACGTTCGCGAGTTCATCGGCACCGTGACCTACCCAGGCATGCTGCGCGTGGCGATGAAGCACTGGCAGTACGGGTTCGGCGAGATGCACCGCTCGCTGTCGAAGGCCGCGATGGCCCGGCAGATCCAGCGGATGCTCCCGGACGTACGGGCCGAGGACCTGTCGCCGGCCGGTGCCGGCGTGCGCGCACAGGCAGTGAAGGCCGACGGCACCCTCGTCGACGACTTCCTGCTGGTCTCCGATGGGCCCGTGCTGCACGTGCTCAACGCGCCGTCGCCCGCGGCCACCGCCGCGCTGCCGATCGGCCGGGAGATCCTGCACCGGCTCACCGGCGACGTGCTGGCACCTGTGGGTGCCGCGTGATGTTCCCCGACGTTCCCGAGGGCTACCGGTCCGGCTTCGCCTGCTTCGTCGGCCGGCCCAACGCCGGCAAGTCGACCCTGACCAACGCGCTGATCGGCGAGAAGATCGCCATCACGTCGAGCAGGCCGCAGACCACCCGCCACGCCATCCGCGGCATCCTGCACCGCCCCGACGCGCAGCTCGTGCTCGTCGACACGCCCGGCCTGCACAAGCCGCGCACCCTGCTCGGCAGCCGGCTCAACGACATCGTCCGCGAGACGTGGGCGGAGGTCGACGTGATCGGCTTCTGCGTGCCGGCGGACGTGCCGGTCGGTCGCGGCGACGAGTTCATCGTCAACGAGCTGAAGTCGGTCTCCGGTCGCACACCGGTCGTCGGCATCGTGACCAAGACCGACCTCGCGCGACCCGAGCAGATCGCCGAGCGGCTCACCGAGCTGTCGAACTTGATGGAGTTCGCGGAGATCGTGCCGTGCTCGGCCGTGCGCGGGGTCCAGGTGGACCTGCTGGCCGACCTGCTCGTGGCCCGGCTCCCGGAGGGCCCACCGCTCTACCCCGACGGCGAGCTCACCGACGAACCCGAGGAGACGCTGGTCGGCGAGCTCATCCGCGAGGCCGCGCTGGAAGGCGTGCGCGACGAGCTGCCGCACTCCATCGCCGTCACGATCGACGAGATGATGCCGCGGGACGGGCGCGACGACATGCTCACCGTCATCGCCACCATCCACGTCGAGCGCGACAGCCAGAAGGGCATCGTCATCGGCAAGGGCGGTTCCCGGCTGCGCCAGGTCGGCTCCGACTCCCGCTCGCAGATCGAGAAGCTGCTCGGCACCAAGATCTACCTCGACCTGCATGTCAAGGTGTCGAAGGACTGGCAGCGCGATCCCCGGCAGCTGCGGAAGCTGGGGTTCTGACGACTGCGGCTCAGCCGAGTTCGTGCCGGGTGCCCCCGGCGACGGCGTGGAGCTTGTCGGGGTTGGCCACGTTGTGGATCGCCGAGATGCGGCCGTCCGCGTCGAAGTCGAAAGTCATCGTGGCGATCACCCGGTCCGGTCCGCGGAAGACCGCGCCCGGGCCGCCGTTGATCCAGGTGAGCTCCGCCCGCATCTGCCCGGGCTCGACACCCTGGTAGGTCACGGTGCCGAGCGCGGCGAACCAGCCGGCCACGGTCTCCAGGCCGGTGACGGGCTTGAGCGCCTGCCGGACCTTGCCACCGCCGTCGGTCCACAGCGTGACGTCCGGGGCGAGCAGCTCCATGAGGGTGTTGATGTCGCCGCCCGTCGCTGCTGCGAAGAAGCGTTCGGCGACGTCGCGCCGGCGGGCTCGGTCGCCGGGGAAGCGGGGCCGGCGCGCCTGGACGTGCTCGCGGGCACGGTGCGCGACCTGCCGGACCGCCGGCTCCGAACGGTCCACCGCCTCCGCGATCTCCCCGTAGCTGAAGGCGAAGACCTCCTTCAGGACGAAGACCGCGCGCTCCATGGGGCTCAGCGTCTCCAGGACGACCAGCAGCGCCATGGAGACCGAGTCCGCCGCCGCGACGTCGTCGGCGGTGTCCGGGCCGGTCAGGATCGGCTCGGGCAGCCACGGCCCGACGTACGACTCGCGCTGGTGGCGGGTCGAGCGGAGCAGCTCCATCGCCAGGTTGGACACGATCCGGGTCAGGTAGGCCTTGGGGTCGGCGACCTGGGAACGATCGGCCGCCGACCACTTGAGCCAGGCGTCCTGGACCACGTCCTCGGCGTCGGCGGCGGAGCCGAGGATGCGGTAGGCGACGGCGAACAGCAGGCTGCGGTACTGCTGGAAGGTCGCGGGCTGCTGGGTCATGCGGCCCTCCGGGTGTAGCGGCCGCCGCGCGGCCAGAACGCGCCCGAAGCGGGCATCTTCTTCATGCGGGTGAAGGTCGGCCACGGCGAGGCGGTGACCGTCTCCTTGTACTTCGCGGCCCGCGTGCCGGTCAGCACGATCCGGCGCGGGCTGTCGTCCGGGTGGGTGAACTGCACGACGCCGTCGTTGCGGCCCAGGCTGACGGGGGTGTGGTAGTAGCCGAAGCGGAAGGGCTTGGGCTCCTTGCCGGCCAGCTCCCGCAGGATCGACAGCGCCGCGTGCACGCCGGTCGGCATCCCGCCCTGGCAGGTCCCGTGCATCACCCCGTAGCTCTGGCTGATCGCCGCCGCGTCACCCACGGCGTAGACGTTCGGGTGCGAGACCGAGCGCAGCGCGGCGTCGGTGACCACCCGGTCGCGCTCGTCGACGCGCAGGCCCGCGGCCGCGGCCAGCGGCGAGACCCGGGTGCCGCTGGTCCACAGCACCGCGGCCGCCGGGATGCTGGAGCCGTCCGCGAGCTCGACGCTGTCCGGCAGCACCTTGGTGATCTCGACGCCGCTGCGGACCTGCACGCCGAGCCGGGCGAGCGCGGCGCCCACGTGCGCGTGGGCCTTCGGGTGCATGCCGGCGCCCGGTTCCGTCCGGCCCAGCAGCACCACCTCGAGCTCGGGATGCTGCTCGGCGATCTCTGCGGCCGCCTCGACGCCGGTGAGGCCGCTGCCGGCGACCACGACGGTCCCGCCGTCGAGCCGGGTCAGCCGGTCGGCGAGGAGGGCGGCGTCCGCCGCGCTGTTCAAGGTGTAGGCGTGATCGTCCACACCGGGGACGGCGACGGTGTCGGAGATGCTGCCCAGTCCGTAGACCAGCGTGTCGTAGCGCAGGACCCGGTCGTCGTCGATGCGGACGGTCTTCGCCTCGACGTCGACGGCGGTGACCCAACCGCGGACGAAGCCGGCGCCGGTGCCCTCCAGCAGCTCGGGGATGCTCAGCTCGGCCGTCTCCTGGCCGGTGGCGGTCATGTGCAGCCGCAGCCGCTCGGTGAAGGTCTCGGCGGGGTTCACCAGCGTCACCCGCAGGTTCCCCTGCTTCCTGGTGCGGGCTGCGAGCTGGATCGTGGCGGCGATGCCGGCGTATCCGGCGCCCAGGACCAGGACCTCGTGCTGCTCGTTCATCGCTGTACTGCCTCTTCCATCTCGGTGGTCCGCGCCGTGCGGACCACCACCAGACGCAAGCAGGCCTTCCGTTCGTGACGTGGTCTGCGTCACACGCGGCGCCGCGTGTCCTGCACGGGCTGCCCGTTGATTGCGCCAGGCAGGCCTTGGACGTGCACCGGCCACCGGCGGAAGTCTAGCTATTTGGTGGTGAAGGACGAGCTTCCGCCAGATCCTCAGGCGCGCCCGAGCAGCGTGTCGCGGAACGTCCAGGCGCGCTCGAGGATGCTGGCCCCGGACGACCCCAACAGCTCGTCGCGGAGCAGTCGGCCGACCGTGGCTTCGTCGAACGGCAGCCCGTCGGTGACCTTGGACGCGCCGGCGGCCGAGATGACCGTGCCTTCTGCGTTGACGCGCACCGTCTCGCCGAACAGCTCGTCGAAGATGTCGCTGTCGAAGACGGCGACGGTGAGGATGGCCGGCCCGAGTGTGAGGGCATGCATTCCGACGCCGAGGCAGTGCGCGGTGATCAGGCCGGTCGCCCGGCCCTGTTCGATGGCGCGGTAGAGCGGCCAGCTCTCGTAGTCGATCGCCACGCCCGAACTGCCGTCGTGCTCGGGCTCCCCGAGTAGCTCCTCGGAGAACTCGCGGACGATGTTCCGCCAGAGGTCGAAGTCGTTGCGCCGATCGTGCGTGGCGATGGTCGAGGGCTGGAACTCGCCCGCCGGGATCAGGCCGTACTCGCCCGATCCCTCGGCGACCTTGCCCGGATCGCGCCAGTGCAGCAGGAACGTTGCGTGGCCGGTCGCGCGATCGTGGCGGAGCGTGAGAGTTCCGATGCCGGGCATCACGCTCCTGCGCAGCAGGTCGAACGGATCGCCGACCAGCGATCTGAGCGGCAGGTCGGACCACTGCGGCGGTGCGCCGGCCATCGCCTGGTGGGCATGGGCGAACTCATGGGCGACCGCTGCACCGAGGTCGAGCTTGTCGAAGTACGTACCGAGACCGAACTGCATGAATGGTGTTGCAGCCGTCAGATCGAGATCGAGCAGGCGGTAGCTCGGCCGGTTCTCGAACAGGGCTGGCCTGTCCAGGTACCTGACGGCGGACGTGTAGCGGGGGTACCGATGCCCGGGGGCGCGGAGTGGCAGAACCGGCGCGGCCTCCGGTTCGCTCCCCGTCACCACGACGCCGGCCGCGTCGTCACGCCAGTCGAGCCGGATGTCCGACAGCGGCAGCGGGCGGGCAGGTACCCAGGAAGGCATGGCCAGTGTCGGAGCATCGCCGAGCCGGACATCCCCGCGGTAGAGGCGGGTGGCGGCCCGGGTCAGCGGTCCGCCGTGGTGCTTGAGGTATCGGCGGGTCGAACGCCAGCGGTCCTGACTGACTGCGACCGGATCGGTGGGCTCGGCCAGGACGTCAACGGCAGGCGGAACCGGGCGCAGGGCGTCGTCGGAGATGCCGAGCTGCTTGGGTGGCAGGTCGAGTTGGCGGGCGACGTGCAGGAGGATCTCGGTGTCGCGGACGTGTCGGTGGCCGGCTTCGATCTTGGAGATGTAGGACTGGTCGAAGTTCAGGATCTGGGCGAGGTCGGCCTGGCTGAGGTGGCGTTCGGTGCGGAACTCGCGCAGGGTGCGGCCGAGGAGTTCGGTGTCGATCTCGGCCTCGCGGATCGTGCGGGGAGACAGCCAGCGGGGCTGGTCGGGGTCGTCCACGGAACCTCGCGATCGGGCTGAGCAGGCAGTATGCCGGCCTGGCACGGGCTGCCCGTTGATTGCGCTGGACAGACCTTGGGCGTGCACCGGCCACCGGCGGAGTCTAGCCATTCGGTGGTGACGAACGAGCTCTCGCCGGATCCTCAGGCGCGCCCGAGCAGCGCGTCGCGGAACGTCCAGGCGCGATCGAGGGTGCTCGAGCTCGACGGGGCCATCGGCTCGTCGCGGAGCAGGCGGGTCACCGTGGATTCGTCGAACGGGAGCCCGTCCGTGACCCGGGTCGTGCCCGCTGCCGAGATCAACACGCCTTCGGCGTTGACGCGGACCGCGGCGCCGAAAGCCTCGTCGAAGACGTCGTCGTCGAAGACGGCAACCGTGAGGATCGTCGCTCCCAACGTCAGCGGATCGATCGTGAGGCCGAGGCAGTGGACCGCGAGTCGCCCGCATTCCCGGGCCTCCTGGAGGTGCCGGAACAGTGGCCATGCGTCGTAGTCGAGGATCGCTCCGCTGGAGCCGTCTCGTTCGGGCTCGCCGAGGAGTTCCTCGGAGTACTCGCGGACGATGTTGCGCCACATGTCGAAGTCGTTGCGCCGGTCGTGCGTGGCGATGCTGGACGGTTGGAACTCCCCGGCCGGGACCAGGCCGTAGATGCCCGCCGCCGTCGCGACCTTGGCCGGATCGCGCCAGTGCAGCAGGAACGTCGCCTTCCCGGTCGCCCGGTTCCGGCGCAGGGTGAGCGTCTCGATGGCCGGCAGGACGGGCCGCCGGCCGAGATCGAACGGATCGCCCACCAGCGACCGGAACGGGAGCTGGGCCCACCGGATGCCGGAAGCATCGTTCTCGGCGAGCTCGTGCGCGAGCGCCTCGGCGACGTCGAGCTTGTCGAAGTAGGTGGCAAGACCGAGACGCAGGAAAGGCGTCCGTCCGGCGAGATCCAGATCGAGCAGCCGGTAGCTGGGCCGGTTCTCGAAGAGCGCAGGCCGGTCGAGATAACGGATCGCGTCGGTGTAGCGCGGGTAGCGACGACCGGCGACCCGCAGGGGAAGCATCGCCATCGCTTCCGGTTCGGCACCCGTGACGTGCGAGCTGCGGACGTCGTCCGACCAGTCGAGGCGGATCGCGTCCAGCGGCACCGGTGCCGCAGGCAGCCAGCGGTCAGGGGCGAGCGTGGGCGAGCCTGCCGAGCGGATCTCGGGCCGGTACAGCTGGAGGGCGTCCTGCGCCAGTTTCGAGCGCCCGCCGTTGAGCCGTCGCCTGCCCGCGCGCCACTGGTCCTGGCTGACCAGGACCTGGTCGACCGGATCGGCGAGCCCCGATGTGGCAGGCGGAACCGGGCGCAGGGCGTCGTCGGAGATGCCGAGCTGCTTGGGTGGCAGGTCGAGTTGGCGGGCGACGTGCAGGAGGATCTCGGTGTCGCGGACGTGTCGGTGGCCGGCTTCGATCTTGGAGATGTAGGACTGGTCGAAGTTCAGGATCTGGGCGAGGTCGGCCTGGCTGAGGTGGCGTTCGGTGCGGAACTCGCGCAGGGTGCGGCCGAGGAGTTCGGTGTCGATCTCGGCCTCGCGGATCGTGCGGGGAGACAGCCAGCGGGGCTGGTCGGGGTCGTCCACGGAACCTCGCGATCGGGCTGAGCAGGCAGTATGCCGGGGAGACACGGTGGCCTGCTGGAAGTGCCGGACCGGCCTTGGACGGGAACCGGATCCCGGCCGGAGTCTAGCCGCATGGTGGCGACGAACGATCTCGCCGAGGCGCTGGCCCGGCTCCCCGGAGTGGTCGATGCGATCTTGGTCCGACACGTTTCCGACGAGCACGGCAGGTGCCGTGCCTGCACCACGGGCGGCACCGGGCGGCCGAGCGCGCCGTGGCCCTGCGGTCTCCGCTGGTACGCGAACCAGGCGACCGTGTGGCGGGACGGGGCCCGATGAACTGGGTGTGCGACGCGTGCGGAGACCCGGTCCGGTTCGATCCGGGCACGCGCACCTACGAGCACATCGGGCCGGCGCGGTGCACGGGCATCGACGGGATCGTGCTGGGCGTGCGCGCGGGCGCGTTCACGCGCTCGTGCGCCGCGCCTCCTGCACCATCGCGACCAGCGCCTGACGCGCCTGCGTCGGCGTCGTGACGTCGTCGGCGAACGGCAGCCGGACGTGGTGCTCGCCCGCCTCGTCGACGGCGAGCAGGTCGAAGCCGTGGCGGTCGATGCCCGTCATGCGTGCCGACGTGGTGGCCGGGCGCTCGCCGAAGACCCGGCAGTACAGCACCATCGCCTCGCTGTGGTCGTCGTTCATGTGCTCGACGATGCCGGCGATGTGCGGCAGCAGCGGATCGGGCTCGGCTGCGGTGTACGCCGCGGGGTCGACCCAGCTCATGCGGGCGAAGCCGCCCACGAACCGCACCGACTGCACGTCCAGCCGGTAGATGCGGAAGCCGTGGTCGGTGCCCAGGCCGCCCGGGTGGACGGCCTGGTAGGTCGCCAGTGCGGCGGCGGCGCGCTCCGGCTCGGCGACCTCGGTGACCGGGCCGATGACGGTGACCCTGGCCAGGTCCAGCGGGTCGCGCGCGCCGGGCTCGGCCACCATCAGCGACGCGCGCGGATCGGCCTTCAGGTTGTGGCTGTGCACGGCCAGGTCCGACAGCAGCAGGAGCGGTCGCCCCTGCTCGTCGAGGGCGGGGGCCACGACCGAGCCGAACGGGTAGCCGCCCTCGCCGAGCGTGGCCAGCATCCCGGTGCGGGCGCCGGCCAGGAGGGTGCGGCTGCGCTCCGCGTCGGTCGGCGGGCTCATCTCGCGCCGGAGCTGATCGCGGCCCCGATCAGGATCACCACGAAGATGATGTACAGCACGATGATCGCGGTGAAGATGCCGCCGACGATGATGCCGGC
Organism: uncultured Actinomycetota bacterium; assembly: GCA_963727745.1. GTDB lineage: Bacteria > Actinomycetota > Actinomycetes > Mycobacteriales > Pseudonocardiaceae > Pseudonocardia. Next base: position 293,541 of record CAVSHL010000003.1, on the reverse strand, counting down.
CAGCGCCAGACCGTCGCCGCCCTCGCCGGTGCGCTTGATCTGGTTGCGGCCCATGAAGCCGAACACCACGCCCAGCGGGGGGAACACGAACGCGAACACCAGCCCGAGGATCGCCATCGTGTTGGTCTGCGGTGCCGCGTAGGCCTGCGGCGGGTAGCCGTAGCCCTGCTGGCCGTAGGCGTACGGGTTGCCGTACTGGTCGTATCCGGGCTGCTGGCCGTAGGCCGCGGGCTGGGCGTACGCGGACTGCTGCCCGTACGCCTGCTGGCCGTAGGTGTTCGGGTCGTAGGCCTGCTGGCCGTACTGCTGCTGCGGCTGGCCGTACCCGGGCTGCGCGGGCGGCTGCTGCCCCCACTGCTGCCCGTACGGCTGCTGGCCGCTCTGCCCGTAGGCCGGCGGCTGCTGGGCGGGCGGCTCGCCGCCCGGCGAGTACGGCGCGCCGTACGGGCTGCCCTGGTCGTAGGACGCGGTCGGCTGCGGTGCCTCGCCCGGCCCGTACGGGGTCGCGTCCGGCTTCGACAGCGACACGTGATCCGCCGGCTGCTCGGTGCCGGCTGCCTCCGGCCGGAACGCTGCCGTCGGATCCTCGTCTGGTCGGTCCTGCGCCATCGCTGAGCTCGCCCCCTGATGCGGTACGGGTGTCTGACCCGATCGTAGAGGTCGGGGCGTCGTAGGCTGGCGGAATGGCCCTCTACCGCGACACCGGTGTGGTGTTGCGGGTGCAGAAACTGGGCGAGGCCGACCGGATCATCACCATGCTGACCAGCCGACACGGCAAGATCCGCACGGTCGCGAAGGGCGTGCGCCGCACCAAGTCCCGCTGGGGCGCGCGGCTCGAACCGTTCAACCACGTCGACGTCCAGTGCTACAGCGGACGCTCGCTCGACATCGTCACGCAGGCCCAGACCGTCGACGCGTTCGGCGCCGGCCTCGTCGGTGACTACGGCCGCTACACCGCGGGCTGCGCGATCCTGGAGACGGCCGACCGGATCGTCGCCGAGGAGGGCGAGCCGGCCCTGCGCGTGTACCTGCTGCTGGTCGGAGCACTGCGCGCGCTGGCCGACGGCGCGCGCGACGCGTCGCTCGTGCTGGACGCGTTCCTGCTGCGGGCGATGAGCCACGCCGGCTGGGCGCCCGCGATCAACGACTGCGCGCGCTGCGCCGAGCCCGGCCCGCACCCGGCGTTCAACGTGGCGGCCGGCGGAGCGGTGTGCCCGTCGTGCCGGCCACCGGGCTCGGTGCTCCCGTCCCGGGAGACGTTCGGGCTGCTCGACGCCCTGCTGCACGGCGACTGGGAGACGGCCGACTCCGCCGCGCCCGCCGTCCGCCGCGACACGAGCGGGCTGGTGGCCGCGCACCTGCAGTGGCACATGGAACGGCAGCTGCGCTCGCTGCCGCTGGTGGAGCGACGGTCACCGGCCCCGCGCTGACGCCGGCCGGCTTGGATCACTACCGACGACGCATCCGGTCCAACAGTCCCCGCTCGCCGCTGCGCTTCCAGCGCCGCCCGATGCCGGGCCGCCGCGCCTCCGCGCCGGCACGCAGGTCGAGGATCTCGGCGAGCGAGGGGTCCTGATCGACGAGGTGGCTCAGGTGCAGGATCGTGCCGTTCTCGGCGGAGCCGTCGGTCGTGCCGATCAGTCGCCAACCGGCGTCGGTGTCGTTGCGCTCCGCGTTGCAGACCAGCAGCACCGGCTCCGAACCGTCGACGACCTGCGGTGTCGCGATCGTCAACGTCTCGAGCAGCCAGTGCCGCATCCACCACGCGCGGGGATCGCGGTCCAGCACCGTGTCGGCCACTGCCCAGACGAACGGCAGGTCCTCGTGCGCACGGGCTTCCGCGGCCGTGACTCGGCGGCCCAGGCGCCCGCTGGCGGCGTTACCGCCCTTGCAAATGCCCCGGCATGAGCTGCGGGCTGCGCCTTGCCAGCGGACACCTGGACCACCGATTTACGCACCAACGTTCCCTGACACGGCACCAGCTGCGACGACGCGATCGTCGTGCCATCGTCCGGCGAATGCCGAACCGTCCCGCCGACGTGGGGTGCGAACGTGCCCGGTTCGAGCCACGACCCCGTTCAGGCCGGCCGGTAGTCGGTGACGACGACCCGGCCGTCGCACACCTGCGCGCCGGCGGTGCGCAGCGCGCCCCGTTCGGAGGGCAGGAACAGGGGTGTGCCGCCGCCGAGCAGCACCGGGTGCACGGCCACGTGGGTCTCGTCGACGAGCCCATGCTCGCGCAGCGCGGCGGCCAGCGCCGAGCCGCCCGTGAGGACCATGTCCTGGCCCGTGCCCGCCTTGAGCTCCGTGACCTGCGCGACGAGGTCGTCCCCGATGACGCGGGTGTTCCACGGCGCGCTGCGCAGGGACCGCGAGAAGACGACCTTCGGTGTCTCCCGCCAGCGCGGGGCGTAGTGGCGGGTGTGCTCGTCGACGTCGTCGCCCTGGTCGGCCGTCGGCCAGTAGGACGCCATCATGTCCCACACCACCCGACCGAACAGGAACGCGTCGCAGCGGCCCGAGAGCTGCTCGGAGTAGGCGGCCAGCTCGGGCCCGAGCGCGGCCCAGTCGAACTCGCCGCCCGGGCCCTCGATGTACCCGTCCGCCGAGGTGTGGACCCAGTGGATGATCTTCCGCATGGCTGGTGCTCCTGTGCCGCGAGGGGTGCTGTCGACGGCTGGTCGGAGCCGACCACGCGTTCTCGACATGCCCCTCAGGCGGCGTTGCGAGCGATGCGGCGGACGACGAACCAGACCAGCGCGCAACCGGCGAGCACCAGCAGCGCCGTCGAGACCAGGCCGGCGTGCCGCTCGACCACACCCCAGTTCGCGCCGAGCAGGTAGCCCGCCACGACGAACACGGTGTTCCAGATCAGGCTCCCGGCGGTGGTGAGCAGCGCGAACCGGACGAGCGGCATGCGCGTCGTGCCGGCAGGGATCGACACGAGCGAGCGCACCATCGGCACCATGCGGCCGAAGAACACCGCCCACGTGCCGTGGCGGTGGAACCAGGCGTCGGCCTTGTCGACGTCGGCGCCGTCGACCAGGGGCATGCGTTCGGCGACCGCCCGCAGCCGGTCGAGCCCGAGCCACGCGCCGAGCCCGTAGAGCACGAGCGCGCCGGTGAGCGAGCCGGCCGTCGACCACAGGACGGCGGCCACGATGCTCATCTCCCCGCGGGCCGCGGCGAAGCCCGCCAGCGGCAGGAACGCCTCGCTCGGGAGCGGCGGGAAGATGCTCTCCAGCGCGATCGCCACCCCGACCCCCGGTGCGCCGAGCGCACCCATGAGCTGGACGACCCAGTCGATCACGATGATCTGTTTCGTCGGGAATGTCGGGCCATGTATCCAGGTGAACCCGATCGACGGGCGTCCGACCCGCGCCCGGCCGGAGCCCCCGTAGGGTGCTGGAGTGCCCCGGTTCGAGCCACCACCCCCGCACCCGTCGGGTGCCCGGCCGCCGGTCTTCCCGCGCGGTGCGGTGCCCAACCACATCGCACTGGTGATGGACGGCAACGGGCGCTGGGCCAACGCGCGCGGGCTCTCGCGCATCGAGGGCCACAAGCGCGGCGAGGCGTCACTGATGGACGTCGCGTGGGGCTGCCTCGACGTCGGGGTGCGCTGGCTCTCGGCCTATGCGTTCTCCACGGAGAACTGGAAGCGCAGCCCCGAGGAGGTGCGCTTCCTCATGGGCTTCAACCGCGACGTGATCCGCCGCAGGGTCGACGAGCTGCACGCGCGCGGGGTGCGGGTGCGGTGGGCCGGGCGCCGGCCGCGGCTGTGGCGCAGCGTGATCCGGGAGCTGGAGGTCGCGGAGGAGAAGACCCGCGACAACGACCTGCTGACCCTCACGATGTGCGTCAACTACGGCGGCCGGGCCGAGATCGCCGACGCGGTGCGCGACATCGCGCAGCTCGTCGCCGAGGGCAAGCTCAAGCCCGGCAAGATCGACGAGCGCACGATCGCGCGGCACCTCGACGAGCCCGACATGCCCGACGTCGACCTGTTCGTGCGCAGCTCCGGTGAGCAGCGCACGTCCAACTTCCTGCTGTGGCAGTCGGCGTACGCCGAGATGGTCTTCCTCGACACGCTGTTCCCCGATTTCGACCGGCGCCACATCTGGGAGGCGATCGAGATCTACCTCAGCCGCAACCGCCGCTTCGGCGGCGCACGAGACACCCCGGAGACCGCGTCGTGAGCATCCCGGACATGCTCGGCGTCGCGCGCACCGCGCTGGAGCGCTACCACGACGTCACCGCCGACGACGACGGCGCGCTCACGTTCGCGCACGGCGGCGTGCTCTGCGTCGTGCAGGGAATGGAGCTGGAGGAGGGCCTGCCCGTCCTCAACCTGACGTGCGTGGTGGCCTGGGACCTCGATCCCGAGATCGACGTGCCCACGCGGGTGGCGATGGGCGCGGGCGAGGGACTGTTCGGCACCCCGCGGGTGATCCGCGGCAAGCAGGGCTGGGACGTGACCCTGCGCTACGCCTTCCCTGCCGCCGGGCTGGACGACAAGGCGATGGGCACCCTGCTGATGCTCGTGGTGAGCAGCGCGTCGAGCATGCGGGCCGAGCTCACCGACGGGCCGTGACGCCCGACCGGGCCGCCGGCCAGGCGCTGCTGGACGAGCTGGCTGCAGCACTGACCGGGATCGAGCGCTCGCCGATGTTCGGCAGCTCCGGGGTGCGCCGCGACGGGCAGCTGTTGGCGTTCGTCGGACGGGCGGGCGACCTGGTCGTTCGCGTGCCGGCGGATCGCGCCCAGGCGCTGTTGGACGCCGGGCAGGCCGACGAGGTGCGGATGGGTCGGGGCACGGCGCGCGAGTGGGTCGCGGTGCCGCGGCCCACCGACGGCGACGAGCCCTGGCGTGAGCTGCTCGACGCCGCCTACGCGTACGCCGCGAGGTGAGCGGAGGTCAGCCGCCCATGTCGCCGGCGAGGTGCACCAGCGGCAGCGCGGCGAGCTGCGCGGGAGTCATCGTCGCCGCGGCGGTCAGCACGTCGCTCTGCGCCTGCTGCATCTTCGCGTCGACGAGCCCGGAGAGGCCGTAGCAGATCCGGCCGAGCAGCCGCACCGCCGCCTCGTCGACCGGCGGGTTCGCCGACGACACGATCGCGACGCCGTTGGGGCTCCCGTCGTTGGCCTGCGCCACCCCGATCGTGACGGACTCGCGCGGGTTGACGTGCCGCGATGCGTAGTGGTCGCGCAGCTTCGTGAACATCGAGTGGAACTGCTCGACGTCGCCCTCGATCTTCAGCTCGGCCAGATCGGCCTTGGTGAGCACCTCGGCGCGGCCCGAGAAGCACCGCGTGTAGCCGACGAGCGCGCCGGTCCACAGCGCCTCGACCAGCGCGTCGTCGCGCTGCACCTGCACCGGGCCGTTCTCCGGGCCGACCAGCGCGGTGACCAGGTGCTCGCAGCAGCGCAGCACGTACTGCAGGTCCTCGAACACGGTGGCGAGTGCGGCCAGCGACGCGGCCTCGGACCCCTCCATGCGGCGAACCGTGCTCGGTCGTGTGTCTGTGTCGGCCACAGCGCCTCCTCGCCTCGGAGGCGGACGCTACCTCGGGTCGGACGCCCCCGGTGTGTCGTTCTGAGACGAGCACGAGCTGCACAGACCGAAGATCTCCGCGGTGTGGCTGAGCTCGGAGAACCCGTGCTGCTCGGCGACCCGCTGCGCCCACGTCTCGACGGCCGGCCCGTCGATCTCCACGGTGAGGCCGCACGAGCGGCAGACCAGATGGTGATGGTGGTCGGCAGTGGTGCAGCGGCGGTAGACCGCCTCGCCCGTGCCGGTGCGCAGCACGTCCACCTCGCCGGCGTCGGCCAGGTTCTGCAGGGTGCGGTACACGGTGGTGAGCCCGATGCCGTCGCCGGTGCGGCGCAGCTCCTCGTGGATCTCCTGCGCGGAGCGGAACTCCGACAGGACGTCGAGCATCGCCGAGACCGCGGCCCGCTGCCGCGTGGATCGCTGGACACGTGCGGCCGTCATGGGCCCTCCTCCACGTGGTCGACGGCGTCGACGACGATGTGGGCCAGATGATCGTCCACGAGGGAGTAGACGACCTCCCGGCCGTGCCGGTCGCCACGGACCACGCCGGCCGACTTGAGCACCCGCAGGTGCTGGCTGATCAGCGGCTGGGTGACCCCGAGCGCGTCGACCAGGTCATGGACGCAGCGGCTGGACTCCAGCAGCTGCAGCACGATCGCGATCCGCACCGGGGCGGCCAGCGCGCGCAGCAGATCACCCGCCGCGCTCAACGTGGCAGGGGTGCGGACGGGTGCCGGGGCAACGGTCCGATGGTCGTGCTGCTCGTCCCGTTCGGCGCCCGCGACGATCGACATCGCATATCCCGTCCCCGGAGCGACGGCCGTGCCTCCGGTGTGTTCGTGCTCGTGGGCCGCAGGTCCATCGTAGGCGTGCCGGCGGGATACTCGGTCGATGCTGCTCGTGTGCCGCTTCGCGGTCGACCCCGCCGACGCTGCAGAGTTCCGCCGGCGGGCCCGTCGCGCGCTGGAGTTGCTCACCGCGCAACCCGGCTGCCGCGGCGCCGAACTCGGCCGCGCGATCGAGGACCCGCAGCGCTGGACCCTCGTCCTGCGGTTCGCCTCCGTCGACGCCTACCGCCGCGCGCTGAGCCCGTTCCCGGTGCGGGAACACGTCGTTCCGCTGCTGGCGGAAGCGCTGGCCGACGAGCCGGCCACGTTCGAGACGCTGATAGCGGCGGTGGACGGCACCGTAACCGACCACGAGAGCCTGCTGGCCGAGTAGCGCGAGCCCCCACGAGTCTCCCGTTTCGCCCGGCGAGACTCGCCGGGCCGGTGGGGCGGCGGGGCGGGCGCGTCCCCCGTTCAGCCGCCCGTCCCGCCGACCCCGTCACGACGGCCGCGGCGCCACGGCGACGGCTCCCCCCGGTGCCGCCGCCGTGCCCCCGTACCGACCCCGCGGCCGTCGTGTTCAGGTCGACCGAGGTGGGGGTGCTTCGGTTGGGGATTGTGGCCGGCGTCACATCAGGCGGGTTCGGGTTGGCTTGTGTAGAACGCGGTGGTGCGGGCGGCGGCGGACCGTGCGGACTCGGCCGGGGTGCCGCGGGCGATGGACGCGTCGGCCCACCCCTCGCTCGCGGCGGTGATGAAGGCGATGCCCTCCGGTGTGGTCGTCCAGACCTCGGCCGCGGCGGCATCGACGTCCTCGCCCGTCGCGATGTGCTGGGCGAGGGCGCTGCTCAGGGCCAGGTCCCAGCCCACGCCGACGGCTCCTGGCCCGTACTGCGACCACCGCTCGTCGTCGACGTGCGCGATGTGCTCCAGGGTGAGGCGCGCGCCGTCCTCCTCGGGGGTCAGCGTGACCTCGATCCAGCTCACCTCGCCGCCGAACTCCCAGGTGGCGGCGAAGGAGTGCGGGGCGTCGCACCGTTCGACGGTGCCGCTCGCGTTGCCCTGCAGCTGGTACTTCCCGCCGACGACGAGTTCGCCGGTGACAGGTAGGAACCAGCGGGGGAGCCGTTCGGGGTCGGTGCAGGCGTTCCACAGGTCGTCGACGGTGGTGGGGTAGACGCGGCTGATCGTGGCGACCGTCGCCTCGCCGGCCTCCAGGGTGCGCGTGCCGAGGGTGCGTCGGGTGTCGCTCACGCCGCCTGTGACGGTGGTGGAGTCAGGCATCTCGTCTCCTGTCGCGGTTGCCGCGGGCGATCTCGGTCGCCAGCGCGTCGAGGTGGGGGGTCCAGAAGTGGCGGAAGCGGTCGAGCCAGGCGTCGACCTCGCGCAGTGCCTCGGGTTCGACGGCGTAGATGCGCCGCGTGCCCTCGGCATGGACGCGCGCGAACCCGTGCTCGCGCAGCACCTTGAGGTGCTGGGAGACGGCGGGTTGGGTGATCCCGAACTCCTCCTGGATCACCGCGGACACTGCCCCGGAGGCGAGCTCGGCCTCGCCGAGCAGCTCGAGGATGCGTCGGCGGACGGGGTCGCCCAGTACATCGAACGCGTGCACTGAGCTAGACTAGAAGCCCTCACTTATATAAGTCAAGGCTGCAGGATGTGGGCGGAGGTCGCCGCGCGGCCCTCGCTAGGCTGTACGTCTCTTTCCCGTCCGCAGTCCTGGAGCGTCTCCCGTGGCCAGCAAGCCCTCTTCCGGCAAGATCGAGAAAATCGTCGCGCTCGCCAAGCGGCGCGGATTCGTCTTCGCGTCGGGGGAGATCTACGGCGGAACCCGGTCCGCATGGGACTACGGCCCGCTGGGCGTCGAGCTCAAGGAGAACGTCAAGCGGCAGTGGTGGAAGTTCATGGTCACCGGCCGTGAGGACGTCGTCGGTCTCGACAGCTCGGTGATCCTGCCCCGCCAGGTCTGGGTCGCGTCCGGCCACGTCGGCACGTTCAACGACCCGCTCGTCGAGTGCCTCTCCTGCCACAAGCGCTTCCGCGCCGACCAGCTGGCCGAGGAGTACACCGAGCGCACCGGCAAGGCCGCAGCCGAGGACGACCTGTCCGACGTCCCGTGCCCGCACTGCGGCACCCGCGGCCAGTACACCGCGCCGCAGGACTTCAACATGATGCTGGAGACCTACCTCGGCCCGGTGAAGTCCGAGGACGGCCTGGCCTACCTGCGCCCCGAGACCGCGCAGGGCATCTTCGTCAACTTCCTCAACGTGCAGACCACGTCGCGCCGCAAGCCGCCGTTCGGCATCGGCCAGGTCGGCAAGAGCTTCCGCAACGAGATCACGCCCGGCAACTTCATCTTCCGCACGCGCGAGTTCGAGCAGATGGAGATGGAGTACTTCGTCGAGCCCGGCAGCGACGAGGAGCTGCACCAGTACTGGATCGACCAGCGCACCGAGTGGTACGTCGGCCTGGGCATCTCGCGCGACAACCTGCGGCACTACGAGCACCCCAAGGAGAAGCTCTCCCACTACTCGAAGCGCACCGTCGACATCGAGTACCGGTTCGAGTTCACCGGCCAGGAGTGGGGCGAGCTGGAGGGCATCGCCAACCGCACCGACTTCGACCTCACTGCGCACTCCAACGCCTCCGGCGTCGACCTGTCGTTCTTCGACCAGGCCACCGACACGCGGTACCGCCCGTTCGTGATCGAGCCCGCCGCCGGTGTGGGCCGCTCGATGATGGCGTTCCTCATCGAGGCCTACGACGAGGAGCAGGTGCCCAACGCCAAGGGCGGCACCGACACCCGTGTCGTGCTGCACCTCGACCGGCGGCTCGCGCCGGTCAAGGTCGCGGTGCTGCCGCTGTCGCGCAACGCCGAGCTCTCGCCGAAGGCCCGTGAGCTGGCCGCGAACCTGCGCAAGCACTGGAACGTCGACTTCGACGACGCCGGCGCCATCGGGCGCCGCTACCGCCGCCAGGACGAGATCGGCACCCCGTTCTGCGTCACGGTCGACTTCGACACCCTCACCGACGACGCCGTCACCATCCGCGAGCGCGACAGCATGGCGCAGGAGCGGATCCCGCTCGACCAGGTCGAGGGCTGGCTCGCAGCGCGGCTCATCGGCTGCTGACCGTCAGGGCGTGCGCGGCACACCTTCGTGGGCCGCGTGCGCGCCCGACCCGTGCAACCGCCGGTCGATGCGGCCGTGGAGGTTGAGCCGGTGCCGGGGCGCCGCCACGAGTCGGCGGTACTCCCGGCGCAGCACGGTGCCCGCCACTGCGCCGATGCCGAGCGCGGCGAGTACCTCGACGGGGTCCGTCGCCCAGAAGTGGATCATCCCGACGACGAACGCGGTGAGCGCGACGCCGGCTGTCCGCAACACCAGGATCCGGGTGCACAAGCCGCGGTCACGGCTACTGCGGCGCAGCTGCGGAGCGGTGGAGGAGAGGATCCACAGCCAGTAGCCGGCCAGCACGGCGTAGGCGATCCAGCCCGTGACCGTGCGGACGTCGGCCAGCACCGGACATGCACCTCGGTCCCACGCTCAGCACTGAGAGCGAAGCGTTCGACACTACCCGTGGTGAACGCTGATCGATTCGGCCGATCCGGCCAACCCGTGCTGCTCCGCCCGGGGGTCAGCCGCCGAACCGGGTGGCGCCCGCCCCGGTGAACGCGCCGGGCGTGACCGTGCGCCCGCAGACGAGCAGCAGCAGGTCGCGGCTGCGCCCGCGCACCTCCGCGCCCGTGCCGAACGTCCAGTCCGAGTCGGTGGCGACGAGCCGGACGCCGTCGACGTCGACGCCGAAGTACTTCGCCTGCTTCGGGGAGAACCCGCCGAGCACCGCTGCCACCCGCTCCGGCGAGGACGTGTCGGCGAGACCGAGCGGCACCGAGACGTCGAGGCCGTGGATGACGTCGTGCGAGAGCGCACCGAGCGGCCCGCCGCCCGGTGGCGACCACGGGTGCTCGACGTTCGCCCGCAGCACGTCGACGAGCTGCGCGGGGGTGAGCGTCGCCGCGTCGGTCCGGGCGCGCCGGTCGGACATGCGGTTGAAGTTCCCGCCGGAGCGCAGCATCTCGACCACGAACCGCCGCAGCGGGTAGCGGTACGGCATGGTCACGTGCGCGAGCACCTCGTGCACCCGCCAGCCCGCGCACAGGCTCGGCGCGCGCCACTGCTCGGGGGTGAGCGAGTCGTACATGTCCACGAGCGCACGCCGCTGGGCCGCCACGGCGGCCGTGATGTCATCGGTCACGACGACATGACCCGCCGCGGCGGCCGGAATCATCGCTGAGGTGTGGTAGGGCTCAGGTGCGGTAGGCGAGCAGCCGCACGCCCAGCTCGCGCTCCGCGCGCTGCACCGCGGCCACCTGCTCGGCCGACAGCGGGGCGTACGGATCCTGCGGGCTGTAGGCGACGAGCGGGCAGCCCAGCTGCTCCTCCAGCGCGTGCACCTTCTGCAGCGCGTCCGCGTCGAGCTCGGCGGGACGCAGCAACGGGTCGGTCATCGGCGCAGGGTAGGACGTCCGGTGCCGATGAGCAGGGCGATTCGCCCGAAGGGATGAGCGGGGCCGATCAGTGTGCCCGCGCGGGCAGCAGCCGATCGAGCAGATCCTGGAGCGTGACGAACCCCGTGGGCTCCGTGGAGCCGTCGGTGACGAGGGCGAGGTGGTTCCCCTCCTCCCGCATCGCCAGCAGCGCGTCGTGCACCGGCAGCCCGGCGTCGAGCACCGGCAACGGCCGACGCAGATCGGCAGCCGTCGTCCCCACCGGCACCGCCAGCGCGTCGCGCACGTGCACGAACCCGGACGGGATCCCGCCGTCGAGGACGAACAACCGCAGGTGCCCACTGGCCCGCGCGGCCGCGCGGATGTCGGCGGGCGAGGCGGTCGACGCCACCGCGGCCATGTCGGCCCGCGGCCTGGCCAGCGAGCGCAGCGGCGCGGCGTCCAGCTCCAGCGCGGTGACGAGTCGGTCATGGCGAGCTGCGTCGAGCGCACCTGCCGTGGTCGAGTGCTCGACGAGCTCGCGCAGGTCCTCGCGGTTGCGCCCGCCCGCCAGCTCGTTGACCGGTTCGACGCCGAAGCGCCGCAGCAGGGCGTTGGCCAGCGCGTTCAGACCGACGAGCAGCGGTCGGGTGAGCACCATGAACCCGCGCATCGGCAGCGCGAGGAGCGTGGCCGAGCGCTCGGGGTGCGCGATCGCCCACGACTTCGGCGCCATCTCGCCCACGACGAGGTGCACGAACGTCATGATCAGCAGCGACAGCAGGAACGCGACGATCGTCGCGCCCGTCTCGCCGAGACCGCCGAACAGTGGCTCCAGCAGCTCCTCGACGGCCGGTTTGCCGATCGCACCGAGACCCACCGTGCACAAGGTGATGCCCAGCTGCGAGCCGGCGAGCAGCAGCGAGATGTCCTGCGCGCTGCGCAGGGCAGCGCGGGCCGACAGGCTCGTGGCCGCAGCCGCTTCCAACCGGTGCCGACGGGCCGCGACCAGCGCGAACTCGATCGCGACGAAGAACGCCGACAGCGCGATCAGCGCCGCCGAGATCGTCAGTGCCCAACCGGTGGTCATGCTTCCACCCAGGCCAGTCGGACCGTGGTCGGCACCCGGCGGTGCACGTCCTGCACGGTGATCGTGAGCGGTCGCTCCGCCGCGACCGTGATGGTGTCGCCGACCTCCGGGAGCCGCTGCAGCGCAGCGATCACCAGCCCGCCGATCGTGCGGTACTCGCCCTCGGGCAGCTCGACGTCCAGCAGCCGCTCCATCTCCTCGACGGAGAGCGTGCCGGGCACCGTCCACTCGCCGTCACCGACGGCCGTGCGGTCGGCGCCGGCCGCGTCGTGCTCGTCGGTGATCTCGCCGACCAGCTCCTCGGCGATGTCCTCGACCGTGATCACGCCGGCCAGCCCGCCGTACTCGTCGACGACGATCGCGAGCTCCTCGCCGGCGGCCCGCAGCTCGTCCAGCACGGTGGGCAGCGGCAGGCTGGCCGGCACCAGGACGGGCGTGCGTGCGATGTCGGTGACCAGCAGTTCCGCTGCTCCCGGCTGCCCCTCGACGGCCAGGACGTCGCGCAGGCAGACGACGCCGACGACGTCGTCGGGGGTGGCGCCGAGCACCGGCAACCGCGAGTGGCCGGCCGCCAGCACGTCGACGAGCTCGGCGACCGTGGCGTCGGCGCGCACCGTCGTGACCCGCGGGCGGGGGATCATCGCGGCCGCCGCGGTGCGGCCGGTGAAGTCGAGCGCCCGGTCGAGCAGCACGGACAGGTCGTCGTCGAGGTCACCGCTGCCGCGGGACTCGTCGATGATCGCTTCCAGGTCGCGCGGCGTGGCGGCGTGCTCGACGTCGTGCACGCGCTCGATGCGCAGCACCCGCAGCAGCACGTTCGAGGCCGCGTCGAAGATCCTGATCAGCCAGCCGAACGCGCTGAGGTACAGCGACGTCGACCGGGCCAGCGCGAGGGCGACCGGCTCGGGGCGGGCGATGGCGAGGTTCTTGGGCGCCAGCTCACCGACCACCATCTGCACCACGGTGACGATCAGGAGGGCCAATGCGGCACCGATCGCGACCCCGACGCCCGAGTTGCCGAGCAGGTCGCTCACGCCGTCGCCGATCAGCGGCTCCGCGACGTAACCGGCGAGCAGGCCGGTGACGGTGATGCCCAGCTGGGCGCCCGAGAGCATGAACGACGTGCGCCGGGTGATGCCCAGTGCGCGCTCGGCACCGACGTCGCCGGCCGCTGCTCTGGCTGCGAGCCGGGAGCGGTCGACGGCCATGTAGCCGAACTCCTGGGCCACGAACCAGCCCGTGAACGCCGTGATCACCAGGACCACGAGGACGCCGAGGAGGATGGAGAGGAGGGTCATGCGGTCCGCCCGTCAGGGGCGGTGCCGGTACTGCAGGGGTCCATGCTTCCGTTCCTCGAGGATGTCGCTCTGTGGGGGCAACGCGTCAATGATCCGGCATGTTCCGGAATTCGCACGATCGGGTGCTGACAGACGTCACGGGCATGCGCCCTGACCAGTGCCTATCGTGAGCTCATGACCGAACCTGGTCCCGACTTCCGGCACCTCACCCGCCGCCGGTGGTACATGGTCGCCGGCGGGTGGGCGGTGGTGCTGACGATCCCCGCGGTCGTCGCCGCCACGTCGGAGCATCCGCTGTGGCTGCGGGTGCTGCTCACGCTCGCCGTCGTCCTCTACGCGGCGCTGTACGTGCTGGGGCTGTACGAGGTGATGTTCCGGCAGGGGAAGCCGTGGTGGGCCGGCGGACTGCTGGTCGTGATGGCGGCGCTGTGGACGACCATGGCCGCCGAGGGCTCCGCGGTGATCGCGCTGAGCTATCTCGCGGTGTCGGTGCTGGCCGTGCTGCCGCGCCGCTGGGGCGCGCCTGCCGCGCTGCTGACCGCGGTGGCCGCGGCGGGGTTCGTCTGGCTCGTGCGCGGCACGGTCGACCCCGGCGACCTGATCGGCATGGCTGCGATCTCCATGGCCCAGATCGGCATGTTCGGCCTCATCCGCATCAACTCCGAGCTCCGCGCGGCCCGCGAGGAACTGGCTGTGCTCGCGGTCACCGCCGAACGCGAGCGGATGGCCCGCGACCTGCACGACGTGCTCGGCCACAGCCTCACCACCATCACCGTCAAGGCCGGACTGGCCCGGCGGCTGCTCGAGCACGGCGACGCCGACCAGGCCGCCGTCGAGGTCGCCGACATGGAGACGCTGGGCCGGCAGGCCCTCGCCGACGTGCGATCGACCGTGTCGGCCAACCGGGTGGCGTCGCTGCCGCGGGAGGTCGCCACGGCGCGGGAGGCCCTGCGCGCCGCCGGCATCACCGGGGAGCTGCCCGTCGCGGTCGACGACGTGCCGACCGGCCTGCAGCAGGCCTTCGCCTACGTGCTGCGCGAGGGCATCACCAACGTCATCCGGCACAGCGGGGCCGCGCACGTCACCGTCCGGCTCGCGCCGGACTCGATCGACATCGTCGACGACGGGGTGGGCAGCCCGGCCGACACCGAGTCCGGGAACGGGCTGCGGGGGCTCGCCGAGCGGCTCGCGGCCGTGGGCGGCTGGATCGACGCCGGCCCGACCCCGGCCGGCGGGTATCGGCTGCGCGCCGAAGTGGCGCCGGCGCGGAAGGGTGCCCTGCGATGATCCGCGTGCTCCTCGCCGACGACCAGGCCATGGTGCGCGGTGCGCTGGCCGCGATGCTGGGGCTGGAGCGCGACATCGAGGTGGTGGCGCAGGTCGGCACGGGATCGGCCGTCGTGCCCGCCGCCCGCGCGTCCCGTCCCGATGTCGCGTTGCTCGACGTGCAGATGCCCGACGGCGACGGCCTCACCGCCGCGCGGGAGCTGCGGGCCGCACTTCCCACGTGCCGGGTCGTCGTGCTCACGACGTTCGGCCGGCCCGGCTACCTCGCCCGTGCCATCCGTGCCGGAGCCAGCGGCTTCGTCGTCAAGGATGCGCCGCCCGAGCAGCTCGCCGACGCCGTCCGCAGGGTGCACGCCGGCCTGCGCGTGGTGGACCCCGCGCTGGCCGCCGAGTCACTGTCGAGCGGCTTGAGCCCGCTGACCGGCCGCGAGCACGACGTCCTCGTCGCCGCCACGGACGGGGCCACCGTCGCCCACATCGCGGCGGACCTGCACCTGTCGGAAGGCACGGTGCGCAACCACCTCTCCGCCGCCATCGGCAAGACCGGCGCCCGCACCCGCGCCGAAGCCGTCCGCCTGGCGGACGAGCGCGGCTGGTTGTGAGCAGGGTTAGGGTCCGGACGTGACCGATCTGCGGGAGCTGGGCGCGGCGTTGGCCACGTGGGCCGGTGAGGGGCCGGTCGGCGTGGTGCGGGTGTTGGAACGGCACGGGTTCGGCACCGTGGAGAGCGGGCAGCTGCTCGCGGGGACGGCCTCGGGGGCGGTGGCGGGCGTGCTCTACCGGGGCGCCCTCGACGCGGCCGCCGTGCCGCTTGCCGCCGCGGCCTCGACGACACCCACGACGCGCGCGGCGCACGTCACCGAGCCCGACGCGCTCGCCGCGGGCCTGGCCTGTGCGGGTGGGGCGACGCTGCTGGGCCATCCGCTGCCCGCTGGGGTCGCGGCCGCGTTGGGTGAGGCGCTCCAGCGGGGGGTGCCGGCAGCGCTGGTCGCAACGCTCGACGGCACATCCGCGCTGGTGCTGACCGGGCCCCAGCTGGAGCAGACCGCCGGCGGGCTGGGTGCCGAGCTGGACGCCGTCGCCGTCGATGCCGCCCGCGGGCTGCTGCGCCGCGGCGCGACGGTCACGGAGCGCGTCACCGCAGGTGCCGCGGAACTGCTGCTCGACCTGTGGGTGCCGGTGCCGACGGTGCTGGTGGTGGGGTCGGGCGCGATCGGCGCCGCCCTCGACGGGCAGGCCGCGCTGCTGGGCTGGCAGGTGCACCACGAGTCCGACGCTGCTGCCGCGACCGCGGCCGTGGAGGGGTTCGGCGACGCGGACGTGCTGGTGCTGCTCGACCACGCCCCGGCGTTCGACGCAGCGCTGATCGCCGGGCTGCGCCGCGGTCGCGGGTTCATCGGGGCACTGGGCTCACGGCGCACGCAGTCCGCGCGACGGGAGCGGTTGCTCGCTGCCGGCCTCACCGAGGACGAGCTGGCCCGTCTCTACGGGCCGGTCGGGCTGGACCTCGGCGCCCGCACCCCCGCCGAGACGGCCGTGTCGATCGTGGCGCAGGTGATCGCGGCACGGGCCGGCCGATCCGCGCAGGCACTCGCCGCGTCGTCGGGGCAGATCGGCGCCTGATCGTCGACGCCTGGCACTATCGGGTACCGCGGGCGTGGCGGCGACACCGGAGGGGAAGCTGATGGCGGCATCGTCGGATGCGGTGACCGTGCCCGTGCGGCGCAGTCGCGCCGATGCCGCCCGCACCCGTCGCCTGCGCCGCCGCAACGCTGTCGCCTGGCCCGACCGGCGGCCGCCCGGCGCCGGCGCGTGGCTGGTGCGTCTGCTCGTCGGAGCCCTGCTCATGGGCGTGCTCGTCGTCGGCGGCACCGCGTTCCGGGTGTGGCAGGTCGCGCGCGTCGACGACCGCCGCGCCGTCGACGCCGTCGTCGTGCTCGGGGCGGCGCAGTACGACGGCGATCCCAGCTCGATCTTCGCCGCCCGGCTGCGGCACGCCCAGCAGCTGCTCGAGGAGGGCGTGGCGCCGCGCATCGTGACCACCGGTGGCAACCGGGCGGGCGACTCGTTCACCGAGGCCGAGGCGGGTCGGCGCTACCTGCTCGAGCGGGGGGTGCCGGCGAGCGCGGTCGTGGCCGTGCCCCGCGGCTCGGACACGCTGGGCAGCCTGCAGGCCGTCGCGGCCCAGGCGGGCAAGGACGGCTGGACGACGGCGTTGCTGGTGTCGGATCCGTGGCACTCGCTGCGGGCCCGGCAGATGGCCCGCGACTCCGGCCTGGGCGCGTGGACCTCGCCGACCCGCTCCGGGCCCGTGGTGCAAACCCGCGAGACCCAGTTCCGCTACATCGTCCGCGAGACCGCGGCGCTGCTGTTCTACCAGCTCACCCACGCTTCCGTGGACACGGAGACGAGCGGCGTCGGGTGAGCGGCGACTACGTCTACTCCGATCACGACCGGGCCAGGGTGCAGTCGGAGACCCCGAAGGGCACGGCCGGCCCCGACCGGCGCAGCCCGTTCTCGCGCGACCGGGCCCGGGTGCTGCACTCGGCGGCGCTTCGGCGGCTGGCCGGCAAGACGCAGGTCGTCGGGCCGGGCGAGGGCGCCGAGGTCAGCGGGGCGCCGCGCACCCGGCTCACGCACTCGCTGGAGGTCGCCCAGATCGGTCGCGGCATCGCCGAGGACCTCGGCTGCGATCCCGACGTCGTCGACACCGCGGGCCTCGCGCACGACATCGGCCATCCGCCGTTCGGGCACAACGGCGAGAAGGCGCTCGACGAGTTCGGCACGGCCTGCGGCGGCTTCGAGGGCAACGCCCAGACCCTGCGCATCCTCACCCGCCTCGAACCGAAGGTGGGCGGCGGCGGGCTCAACCTCACCCGCGCGACCCTCGACGCGTCCTGCAAGTACCCGTGGGTGCGCCGCACTGGGGATCGCAAATACGGTGCCTACCCCGACGACGCCGAGGCGTTCGCCTGGATCCGCGACGGCGCCCCCGCCGAGCGGCGCTGCCTGGAGGCCCAGGTCATGGACTGGGCCGACGACGTCGCGTACTCGGTGCACGACGTGGAGGACGGCGTCGTCGCCGGCCGGATCGATCTCGGCGCGCTCTCCTCGCCGACGGAACGGGCGGCGCTGGTGGAGCTGGCCGCGCTGCTCTTCGGCGGCGATCCCGAGGCGCTCACCGCGGCCGGCCACGACCTGTTGGCCCTGCCCGTCGTCGCGGCGGTGGTGGCGCAGCGCGACACGCTCGGCAGCGTCACCGCCCAGATCGCGCTCAAGCGCCTCACCAGCGATCTCGTGGGACGGTTCGTGAGCGCGGCGACCGAGGCCACCCGCGCGCGGTACGGCGACCGGCCGATGGGCCGCTACGCCGCCGACCTGGTGGTGCCGGCTGCAGCGGCCGCCGAGGTGGCGCTGCTGAAGGCGGTCGCCGTCCGCTACGTGATGGCCGATCCCGACCGCCTCAAGATGCAGGCCCGTCAGCGCGAGCTGCTCGCCGAGCTCGGCGCCGCCCTGCTGGCGAAAGCACCCGACGCGCTCGACCCGGCGTTCGCGAGCGCCTGGGCCGTTGCGGCCGACGACGCCGAGCGGCAGCGCGTCGTCATCGACCAGATCTCGCTGCTCACCGACCAGCAGGCCGTCGCCCGGCATGCCGCCGTGGTGGGCTGAGCGCGAGTTGCCCCGTCCAGGACGGCGAGTTGGCCCGTTCGACAGGGCGAGTTGGCTATCCGAACAGCGCGAGTTGGCCATCTGCGCAGGGCGAGTTGGCCGTCCGAGCAGGGCGAGTTGGCCGATCGCACCGGCGAACTTGTGCTGCCGTGATGGCCAACTCGCCCTGTCGAACCGGCCAACTCGCCCTGGTGAACGGGCCGACTCGCCCTGTTGAGATGGCCAACTCGCGGGGTGTGGGGGACCGCTACGCGGTCGGGGTGTCGCGGTCGACCCAGCTCATCTCGGGGTAGCGGTCGCCCGCGACCTTCAGTGCGTCGAGCGTCGCCCGCTCCTCGTCCGACAGCGTCAGTCCGAGTGCGCCGACGTTCTCCTCGATGTAGCGCACCCGCTTCGTGCCCGGGATCGGGACGACGTCGTCGCCGTCGCCGAGCAGCCACGCGATCGCCACCTGCCCAGCGGTGGCGTCGTGCGCTGCGGCGATGCGCTCGACGGTGGCGACGGCGTCCAGGTTGCGCTGCAGGTTCTCCCCCTGGAACCGGGGGAGGGTGGCGCGGAAGTCCGAATCGGCGAACTCCTTGAACGCGCCGGTCAGCATGCCCCGACCGAGCGGGCTGTACGGGACGATCCCGATCCCGAGCTCGCGGCAGGCCGGCACGACCTCGGTCTCGATGTCGCGGCTGAACAGCGACCACTCCGACTGCACGGCGGTGATCGGCGCGACGGCGGCGGCCCGGCGGATCGTGGCCACGGACGCCTCCGACAGCCCGATGTGGCCGATCTTGCCGGCCTCGACGAGCTGCGACAGCGCCCCGACGGTCTCCTCGATCGGCACGGTCGGGTCGGCCCGGTGCTGGTAGTAGAGATCGATGTGGTCGACCCGCAGCCGGCGCAGCGAGTTGTCGACGGCCATGCGGATGTAGGTGGGGCTGCCGTCGACGGCTCCGCTGGGCATCCCGTCGGGGCCGAGGATGATGCCGAACTTCGTGGCGAGCGTGATCTCGTCGCGGCGGGTGGCGAGCACCTCGGCGAGCAGCTCCTCGTTGGCGCCGTCGCCGTAGATGTCGGCGGTGTCGAGGAAGGTGACGCCGAGGTCGAGCGCGCGGTGCAGGGTGGCGATCGCCTCGGCGCGGTCGGCCGTGCCGTAGGCGAAGCTCATCCCCATGCAGCCGAGGCCGAGCGCGCTGACGGGCAAGGAGCCGAGCCGGCGGGTGGGCAGGGAGATCGAAGCGGACATGAAAGGGCCCTCCTCAGGGCATGGTTGTTGAGCACGTGAACCGTTCACGCGCAGAACGATCAACGGCCGGAATGGACCGTCCGGCCGGATGTCGGGGAAGCGGTCAGCTCAGGGCGTGCAGCTGCCGCCGTAGACGGCGATCTTGAACTCGATGGTGTCCAGCGCGAACTGCAGCTCCGCGAGCTGCGCCTTCACCGCATCGCGGCGGTCGAGCATCATCGCCTGCCGCTCCGGCACCGTCGCGGCGCCCTCGTTGGCGAGCGCGACGTAGCGCTGCAGGTCGCGGATGGGCATGCCGGTCATCCGCAGCCGGGTCAGGAACACGACGCGCCCGAAGTCGGACGCGTCGTAGAGGCGGTAGCCGGAGGCGTCGCGCCCCACCTCGAGCAGGCCGATGCGCTCGTAGTAGCGCAGGGTGTGGGCGGTGACGCCCGTGCGCTCGGCCATCTCGGCGATCGACAGCGTGGCGCCCTCGGGCGGTGCTGCCGTCTCCTGCGTCCGCAGCCGGGCCAGCGCCTGGTCGTGGAGTGGGGTCGCGACGTCCACCGATGCGGTCATGACGTCGACGGTAGGCCTTCGAGCGCGCTCGAAGGCAAACTATCCCCACTCCTCCGCGAGGATCGACCACATCTCCGCGTCCTGCTGCTTCTCGGCGAGCCGGGATCCGGAGCGCAGGACACCCTCGCGGGTCATGCCGAGCCGGCGGGCGACGGCGATGCTGGCCGCGTTCGCCGGGTTGGCCTGCCACTCGACGCGGGCCATGCCGCGTGCCGTGAACGCCCAGTCGATCATCGCTCGGCAGGCGAGCGTGATGAGCCCACGGCCCGTCGCGGTCGGCGCCAGCCACACGCCCAGCTCGCAGGTGCGGCGCGCGTACTCGAACTTGCGGAACACCGTGCCGCCCACCAGCTCGCCGGCCAGCCGGATGGCGAAGATGCGGCCGTCGTCGCGCGCGGCCCGTTCGGCGTAGGTGAGCAGGAACCGTTCCGCCGACGCCGTGTCGTGCACGACGTGCCCCAACGGGATCCACGGATCGAGGTGCGCCTTGTGGGCGGCCACGAACGCGGCCAGCTCCGCGGCCTGCCACGGCTCCAACGACTCCAGCGTGGCCTCGTCGGTCAGCCGGTGCGACAGCAGACTCATCCCAGCAACCTCGCTTGCATCGGGGCCGGGAAGCGCACGGAGAACCGCACGTCGCCCAGGAGGGTCTCCAGTTCGTGCGCGGCCCGGTCGATCTCCGCGAGGTGCTCCGCCCCGACGTCCGCGAGCAGCTCCGTGCGGATCGTGCCGTCCTTGCGCTGCACCCAGCCGCCGACAATCCGCCCGTCCACCCAGATCGCGGGCCCGCCGTTGCCGTTGCGGTCGAAGAGGTGCGGTACCAGCGCCTCGTCGAGGTGGAAGGCGCGGTGCTTCCAGCCCATCGTCGTGGGGTCCAGGCCGGGCAGCAGCACCGCCGACGGGCCGGGATCGGGCACCGGATCGACGTCGTCGGGCAGGACGAACCCGGGCTCGGGGCCTTCGATCGTCACCTCGACGGCACCGACGTCGGCGAGCGCCCGCTTGGTCGTGGCGACCGTCCACTTCGCCCACCAGGCCAGGTCGGTGCGGGTGACCGGCCCGAACGCGGCCAGGTAGCGCCGGGCCAGCCCGGTGGCCGCGGCCCGCGGGTCCAGCGGCTCGCCGAGCCCGTCGGGCAGCCACCCGTCGGCGGCGGCCCAGCGGTACTGCCCGTTGATCCAGGTGCCGGTCGGACGGGCCCGCAGCACCCTCCCGGCGAAGCCGAGCACGAGCAGTACGCGGGTATGGCCGGGTTGTGGAGTGGCGAGCGGCCCGGTGCCGATGTCGAGGCGCACCTCGGCGAGTGCGGGCAGGCGCTGCCCGAGGTCGCGCGCGGTCATCGGGCCGTCGGCCAGCACGTCGAGCACGTCCGCCGCGGCCTTCTCGAACCACGCGTCGGGGTCGGCGATCCCGGTCGCCACCAGCGCCTTGTCGAGGATCTTCTGCTGCTGGCGCAGCACGTCGAGGGTGGCGGCGTGGTGGGCGAGGTTCGCGGTGTCGCGGCCGAACACCCACAGGGTGCGGCGCATCGAGTGGTGCCGCACCAGCGTGCGGTCGTCGTACAGCGCCGCCTCGACGGGC
The DNA here is from genome assembly GCA_963727745.1 of uncultured Actinomycetota bacterium. Lineage (GTDB taxonomy): Bacteria > Actinomycetota > Actinomycetes > Mycobacteriales > Pseudonocardiaceae > Pseudonocardia. The sequence continues at coordinate 271,954 of CAVSHL010000003.1, read as the reverse complement.
TCCAGCGCCGGCGTCGGCATCCGCACCGCGGCCGACAGGTGGACGGTGACGGGATCGCTGGAGTGCAGCGCCACCAGCGATTCCGTGATCGCGACGGGATCGGCGGTGCGCTCACCGGGGACGAGCCGGTGCCGGGTGGCGAGCCGGGCGCGGCGCTCGGCGTCAGAGATCGTGCGAGCCGTCACGGAGCCTCCTCGCTGACGCTCGTCGGCGCCGTGCCGGCACGTGCTGTGCCGAATGGTGCCCTCGCAAGCTCGGTCACGTACCGAGCCTGTCACGGACGCTGCCGCCGTCCCGTCCCAGGGGCAGGACCCGATGAAGGAGGATCAGATGCCCCGCATCCCTGCTGTTCCCGCCGCCGAGGCCGGCCTGTTCGGTCGACTCGCCTACCGGTACGCGCGCCGCCGCTTCGGCGCCGTCCCCGAGCCGTTCGCGGTTGCCCGCCACCACCGGAAGGTGTTCTGGGCGGCCGCCATCGCCGAGACGGCGTACGAGAAGGCCTGCACCGTCCTCCCGACCAGGGTGCGCGAGCTGGCCGTCTACCGCACCGCGACCACCGTCGGGTGTTCGTGGTGCGTCGACTTCGGCACCATGCTGCAGCGCCTGCACGGCCTCGACCTGGAGCGGCTGCAGCACATCGAGCTCCTACGCCACGAACCCGCTGTTCGACGAGCAGGAGCGGCTCGCGATCGCCTACGCCGACGCGATGACCGCGCAGCCGATGACCGTCACCGACGCGCAGGTCGCCGAGCTGGAGGCCGCGTTCGGCCGGGCCGGACTGGTGGAGCTGACCACCCAGATCGCCCTGGAGAACATGCGGGCGCGCTCCAACCATGCGCTCGGCATCACCGACCAGGGCTTCGACGCAGCGTGCGCGGTGCGGCTCGCCGGGCCTTCCTGAGCGTCACCAGGGGATCGCGCCGGCGTCGTCGAAGTAGCCGCCGGTCGGGCCGTCGTCGGGCAGGGTGGCGAGGTGGATCGCGATCGCCGCGCCCTGCGCCGGGGTGCGGGTGCCGCGGAAGCCGTTGAGGTCCGTCGCGACGAAGCCGGGGCAGGCCGCGTTGATCAGGATGTTCGTGTCCTGCAGCTCCTTCGCGTACTGGACCGTGAGGGCGTTCAGGAACGTCTTCGACGGTGAGTAGGCGGCGGCGATCGGGCCGGTCTGGGCGCCGGGCGTGGTCTGCAGGGTCAGCGACCCGACGGTGCTGGACATGTTCACGATCCGCGGCGACGCCGAGCGCCGCAGCATCGGCAGCACCGCGTTGGTCACCCGCATGACCCCGATGACGTTGGTCTCCATGACCGCCCGCATCGTCTCCGCGTCGGCCGTCGTCGGCGTCATCACCTTGCCGCCCGTGATCGCGGCGTTGTTGACGAGCACGTCGAGGCCGCCGGCGTGCTCCTCGATCAGCGCCGCGGCCGCGGCCGCGCTCGCGTCGTCGGTCACGTCGAGCGGCACCCCGAAGGCGTCCGCCCCGCCTGCCCGCAGCTTCGCCACGGCGTCATCGCGGCGCCGTTCGTCGCGGGCGCCCACCCCGACTCGCCAGCCGAGTGCTCCCAGCCCGGCCGCGATCTCGAACCCGATGCCCTTGTTCGCGCCGGTCACCAGCGCTGTCGTCCGTTCGTCCATGACGTTCAGCCTCCGCCGGGGCGGGCTCCGTACGCCAAGACCGATCAGGTGCGCAGCGATACCGCACGGGTATCGATCGCGGGTACGGTGGCCCGCGTGGAGACGCGGGAGCTGCGGTACTTCGTCGCCGTCGCGGAGGAGCTGCACTTCGGCCAGGCCGCGCAGCGCCTCGGCATCGCGCAACCGCCGCTGTCGCGGGCGATCGGCCGGCTCGAGCGCCGGCTCGGAGTGACGCTGCTGCTGCGCTCCAGCCGCTCGGTCAGCCTGACCGAGGCCGGGTCGGTGCTCCTGCGCGAGGGGCGGGCGGCGCTGGATGCGGTCGAGGCCGCCGAGCGCCGCGCCCGCCGGGCCGCGACGGGCCAGGCGGGCGTCGTGCTCGTCACGAAGGCCGGCGCGTCGACCGAACTGCTGGCGAAGCTGCTCGACGCCTACGCCGCCGAACCCGGCGCCGTCCCCGTCGACGTGCAGCTGTGCGGACCCGGCGAGCAGGAACGGCTGCTGCGTGACGGGCGGGCCGACGTCGCCCTGCTGCACCGGCCGTTCGACTCGACGGCCGGGTTCGACACCGAGGACCTCGACACTCAGCAGCAGGTCGCGGTCCTGCCTGCCGGCCATCCCCTCGCCCTGCGGACGCATCTGCGGGCAGCCGAGGTCGCCGCGCTGCCGGAACTACCGATGGCGCGCTGGCCCGAGCCCGACGGCTCGTACCCCGCCGGCCCCGGACCGGAGGTGAACGACCAGGTGCAGCTCTTCCAGCTGATCGGGCTGGGCCGCACCACCGTGATCGCGCCCGAGTCCTGCCGCACCCAGCTGCGCAGCGACCTCGTCGCCGTCCCGGTGCTCGACGCGCCGCAGATCACCACCGTGATCGCGTGGCCCCCGCACAGCCGATCCCGGGCCGTTGCCGACCTCGTGCGGGTCGCCACCCGCTAGTCAGGCAGCTTCTCGGGGTTGAGGACCTGGTAGATGCCGATGATGCGGCCGCCGGCCAATGCGAAGGACGTCACCGCCGCGGGGGCGGCGGCGGTCGCCGAAGTGTGGACGCCGGCGGCGCCGTTGACCAGCACCGGTGTCCAGGTGGCGGACGCGAGCTCGTACTTGTCGAAGAGGCCGAGCAGCAGCCGGGCGACCTTGTCGGCGCCGACGACCGGGCGGCGGGCCGTCTTCACCGCACCACCTCCGTCGCTCAGCAGGACGGCGTCGGGATGCAGCAGGGCGACCATCGCGGCGTGGTCCCCGCCGGCCAGCGCCGCGGCGAACGCGCCGAGCACCGCGACCAGCTCGGCATCCGCGGTCGGCGGCGGGGGAGCGGCCTCGGCGACGATGCGCCGCGCCCGGGCGGCGTGCTGGCGGGCGGCCGCCTCCGTGCTGCCCAGCACCTCGGCGATGGCCGCGTAGGGCATGTCCAGCGCCTCGTGGAGCACGAGCGCGACCCGCTGCGGCGGAGTCAACCGCTCCAGCACCACCATCGCCGCCATCTGCACGCCTTCGTCCTCGACGACGGCGGCCAGCGGATCGTCCGGACCCGTCGTGACCAGCGGCTCGGGCAACCACGGCCCCACGTAGCGCTCCCGGCGCGCGGCCGCTGACCGCAACCGGTCCAGGCACAGCCGTGCCACCGTCGTGGTGAGGAACGCGCGCTCGTCCCGCACCCCGGCCCGCTCCTCGTCGGAGAGCGCCGACCAGCGCAGCCACGCGTCCTGCACGGCGTCCTCGGCGTCGACGACGCTGCCCGTGCTGCGGTAGCCGACGCGCAGCAGGTGCGCGCGATGGGCCTCGAACGCCTCGGGATCGGCCGGCACGGCTCCACCCTAGGCGGCTCGGCCGAATGGACTAGTAAACAACGGTGAATCCATACCGCAGACCGAGGTGACCAGGCCTTTCGCCGAGCACAGTGGACGCATGACGATCTCGGACCTGCTCTCGATCACCGGGGCGGTGGCGGGCGTGGCGGTGCTCGTCCTCATGGCCGCCGTCCCGCTGCTGCTGGCGCTGCCGCTGCCGGGCGACAACCGCGCGGCCACCCCCGACATCCCGGTGCTGATCCCGGCCCAGCGGGTGGCGAGCGACGCGCCCGTGCGCCGGCGCACCGCAGCCTGAGAACCTTTCAGCTGCGCAGGGGGAACGTGGATGCCATGACCGATCCAGCACTCGACGGGGTGGTAACGACCCTGCTCACAGGTACCGGCGTCGCCATCGCCGTGGTGCTGGTGCTGCTCGGCGTCGCCCGGCTCGTGCGACGGCGACCGCAGCCGGTGGCTGCGTCCGTCGAGACGGTGCAGGACGACGTCGAGGAGCTGCAGGAGCAGCCCGAGCCGGTCGAGGAGCCCGCGGGGGCCGAGGCACCCGAGGTGGAGGTGCCGGCGCCGCGCGACCCGGCCGAGGCACCCGCCACCGAGGTCGTTGCAGCAAAGCCACCTTCACGCAAGATTCCTGCGTGAAAGTGGCTTTGCTGCAACGGTGAACCCCGGGACGAGCCGGGCCGCAGGTGCTGTCGGACCGCCGCTCTATGCTCGACGGGTGGCCGGTCGGATCCGCGAGAGCGATATCGCGGAGGTCCGCGACCGCACCAGGATCGACGAGGTCATCGGGGAGTACGTGGCCCTGCGGTCCGCAGGTGGCGGGTCGCTGAAGGGCCTCTGCCCCTTCCACGACGAGAAGTCCCCCTCGTTCAACGTCCGCCCCAACCGCGGGGTGTTCCACTGCTTCGGCTGCGGCGCCGGCGGCGACGCGGTGGCGTTCCTGATGCGCATCGACGTGATCGGGTTCGTCGAGGCGGTGGAGCGGCTGGCCGACCGGATCGGCTTCCAGCTGCACTACGAGGGTGGCGGGGCGTCGATCCAGCGCGACCGGGGCACCCGGTCGCGGCTGCTTGAGGCCAACAAGGCGGCGGCGGAGTTCTACACCGCCCAGCTGCACACCCCTGAGGCCTCGACGGCGATGGCCTTCCTGACGTCGCGCGGCTTCGACGCGGCGGCGGCCACCACGTTCGGCTGCGGCTACGCGCCGTCGGGCTGGGAGCAGCTCACCAACCACCTGCTCGGCAAGGGCTTCACGTTCGACGAGCTGGAGAAGGCGGGCCTGGCGCAGATGGGCCAGCGCGGCCCGCGCGACCGCTTCCACCGCAGGCTGGTGTGGCCGATCCGCGATCTCGGCGGCGATGTCGTCGGGTTCGGGGCGCGCCGGCTGTTCGACGACGACCGCATCGAGGCGAAGTACCTCAACACGTCCGAGACCCCGGTCTACAAGAAGACGCACGTGCTGTTCGGGCTCGATCTCGCGAAGCGGGAGATCGCCAAGACCCGCCAGGTCGTGGTCGTCGAGGGCTACACCGACGTGATGGCGATGCACCTGGCTGGGGTGAAGACCGCGGTCGCGTCCTGCGGCACGGCGTTCGGTTCGGAGCACGTGTCGGTGATCCGCAGGCTGATCGGTGACGACTCGTTCGATCTCGGCGAGGTCATCTACACGTTCGACGGCGACGCGGCCGGTCAGGCGGCTGCGCTGAAGGCGTTCGAGGGCGACCAGGCCTTCGCGGCGCAGACGTTCGTGGCGATCGCGCCCGACGGGCAGGACCCGTGCGAGCTGCGCCAGTCCGGCGGCGACACAGCGGTGCGCGATCTGGTGGCGCGGCGGGAGCCGCTGTTCGAGTTCGCGATCCGGTCGATGCTGCGCGAGCACGATCTCGACACCGCAGAGGGCCGGGTGGCCGCGCTGAAGCGCACGGTGCCGGTGGTGGCGAAGATCCGCCGCGAGGAGCTGCGCGACGAGTACGCGCGCCGGCTCGCCGGCTGGGTGTCGTGGGACGACATCGCCATGGTCGTCGGCCGGGTGCGCGAGGAGGCCGGGGGTGGCCGGGGCACGCGCCGCACCGCGCCCGTCCCGCCCCGTGACGATCCGCGGCTGCACCTGCAGCGGGAGGCCTTGAAGGCGGCGCTGCAGATCCCGGCGGTGGCCGGGCCGGACTACGACGAGCTGCCCGTCCAGGCGTTCACGCACCCGGCGTACGCCGGGGTGCACGCGGCCATCGCGGAGGCCGGTGGTGCGGCCGCGGCCCGCGACAGTCAGCAGTGGATCGACGAGGTGTCGGGCTGCTGCCCCGACGACGTGCGGCCGCTGGTGATCGAGCTGGCCGTGGAGCCGTTGGAGCTGCCGAAGAAGAACCCCGACGAGGTGCGCTACATCGCCAGCGTGGTGTGCCAGGTGCGGTTGGGGCTGGTGCAACGGCAGATCGCGGAGATCAAGTCGCGCCTGCAGCGGACGAACCCCGTCGAGGAGTCCGACGCCTACTTCGAGATGTTCGGCGACCTGGTGCCGCTGGAGCAGTACGCGATCACCCTGCGGGAGCAGGCGTCGCGATGAACCGCCTGCTGCAGCGACTGCTGGGCCGCGAGGGTGCTCCGGCCGGATCGGTCGGCGCCCTCCACCCGGACGAGCACGTGGTGGCGTCGGCGGCGCTCACCGGCGGCGGCCACCTGGTGGCCACCTCGCACGGCCTCTGGTTCCCCGACGGGGCGGCGCCGCGGTTCGTCGGGTGGCACCTGGTGTCGAAGGCGGCCTGGCAGGGCGGCGCGATCGTGCTGGTGGAGGCCGTCGAAGAGGAGTCGCTCGAGGGCGTGGTGATCCTCGCCGACCGGCCGCCGCGCCGGCTCGGGCTGGCGGCGCCGGGGCGCGTCCCGAAGGTGGTGCACGAGCGCGTCACCGGCTCGATCCGCAGCCGTCACCACCGCGACCTCCCGGGCCGTGCCGATGCGGCCGCCGCCGGCGGCGCCTGGTTCGTCCAGCGCAAGGTCGCCGGCCGCGACGGGTTCGTGCTGCAGGTGCGGCCCGACCCGGGCACCGATCCGGCGCTGGTTCGCCGGTTCGCGGCGGAGGTCGGCAAGCAGCTTCCCTCCTAAACAGTACGAGCGTACGGTTAGGTGGGTGAGCATCACCTGGGACCCTGCCGCGTACCTGACCTTCGACGACCTGCGCTCCCGGCCGTTCCACGACCTGATCGCGCGGGTCGGCGCCCGCACGCCACGCCGCGTCGTCGACCTGGGCTGCGGTCCCGGGCACCTGACGTCACTGCTGGCGCAGCGCTGGCCCGACGCCGAGATCGCGGCGTCGGACTCGTCGGCCGACATGGTGGCCGCGGCCCGTGAGCGGGGGATCGCCGCCGAGCTCGCCGACGTCAACGACTGGATGCCCGGCCCGGCCGACGACGTCGTCGTCACCAACGCGGTGCTGCAGTGGGTGCCGCGCCACCGTGACCTGCTCCCGCGCTGGATCGCCGCGATGCCTGCGGGCGGCTGGTTCGCGATGCAGGTGCCCGGCAACTTCGGCGCGCACTCGCACGTGCTCACCCGCGAGCTCGCCGCGGAGCCGCGCTGGGCCGACGCGGTCACCCTGCGCGGCACCGAGACCGTCGCCGAGCCGGACGGGTACGCCGACCTGCTGGTCGACGCGGGCGCCCAGGCCGACGTCTGGGAGACGACCTACGTGCAGCCCCTGACCGGCCCCGATCCCGTGCTGCGCTGGATCGAGGGCACTGCACTGCGTCCGGTGCGCGACGCCCTGGACGACATCGCGTACGCCGCGTTCACCGCCGAGCTGGCGCCGCGGCTCCGCGCCGCCTACCCCCAGCGGACCGACGGCACCACGTGGTTCCCGTTCCGGCGGATCTTCGCAGTCGCGCGGACCTGAATGAGCAGCCGGCGCCACCGCGATGGCGTCGGCTCGGGCACCACCGGCGCGCCCGGTTGAGCCGAGAGCACCCCGGCCTTGTTCTGCCAGTGGTCGATCTGGAGTCGCAGCAGCGAGTTCATGCTTCGACGCTATCCGCGATCGGTCTGCTGCTACGGTCCATTGGTATGCCGGAATCCCAGACCGATCTCGCGTGGGATCTGGTGCTCGACCTCGGATCTCCAGCCGGCGGCGCGTTGCACGAGCGGGTCGAACGTGCGCTGCGCACCGCCATCCGCGAGGGCCGGATCCGGTCGGGGCAGGTGCTGCCACCCAGTCGGGCGCTGGCCGGCGACCTGGGATGTTCCCGCTGGGCGGTCACCGAGGCGTACGGCCAGCTCGTCGCCGAGGGCTACCTGGAGGCCAGGACCGGCTCCGGCACGCGGGTGTCCTGGACGGGCGGCGGCCCCGTCGACGGGCCGGGCCACGACATCGAACGGGATCCTGCGCCGCGCTTCGACCTGCGTCCCGGGCTGCCCGACCTGCGGGCGTTCCCGCGTCGCCGGTGGGCCGAGGCGGTGCGGTCGCAGTCGGGCACCGTCGCGTTCACCGAGTTCGGCTTCCCGGACCTGAACGGCCACCCGCGGCTGCGCCACCTGCTCGCCGAGTACCTCCGGCGAGCCCGCGGGGTGTCCACGACCGGTCGCGACGTGGTGGTCTGCAGCGGGGTGACCGACGGGGTCCGGCGACTGTGCCGCGTGCTGGCCGAGGACGGGGTGACCGCCGTCGGCTGCGAGGAGCCGGGCTGGACCCGGCTGCGGCAGTCGGTCGGCGCCACCGGGATGGCCACCGTGCCGATCCCCGTCGACGAGGGCGGGTTGCGGGTCGACGAGCTCGCCCGCCACCCCGCGCTGCGCGCTGTCCTCGTCACTCCCGCGCACCAGTTCCCGACCGGCACGGTGCTCGCGCCGGAACGCCGCGCCGCCCTGCTGCGCTGGGCCCACGACGTCGACGGCGTGATCCTCGAGGACGACTACGACGCCGAGTTCCGCTACGACCGGCGCCCCGTCGGCACCCTCCAGGGGCTGGACCCGGCGCGGGTGGTGCTGTTCGGTTCGCTCAGCAAGATGATGTCGCCCGCGCTCGGCATCGGGTGGGCGGTCGCGCCGCCGCGGTGGGGCCGGCGGCTGCGGGAGATCGGGCCGCCGAGCGGGCCGCCGCCGACGTTGGACCAGCTCGCGTTCGCCGAGCTGCTGACCTCCGGCGGCTACGAGCGGCACCTGCGCCGCTGCCGGCAGCGGTACCGGAACCGCCGCGATGCCCTCGTCGCGGCACTGTCCCGCGAGCTGCCCGCTGCCACGCTGTCCGGGATCGCGGCCGGGCTCCACGTGGTGCTGCAGCTGCCCGGCGGGCCGGACGCCGCGGCGGTGGTCGCGGCGGCCTCCGCGCGGTCGGTCGCGGTCGCGGCGCTCGCCGGGTACTACGCGGTCGGCGACCTGGCAGCGCCCGAGACCGCGCTCGTCCTGGGCTACGGCAACCTCGCCGACACGGGGGTCGACGATGCCGTGGAGCAGCTGGCGGCGGCGATCCGCGCCGCCGGGTGACCTTCGGCTCAGTCACGCACCGTGCCGGAACAGGGGCAGGACGACCTCGTCGACGATCCCGACGATGACGTCGTCGGGCACCGGGGCGTCGTGGGTCAGGAAGTGCAGCCGGAGGAGCGCGGGCCCGGCCTCCCGCTGGCGCTGCGTGACGGCGTCCGCGTCGAGTTCGCCGCGCGCGTGCGCCCGCCGCAGGATCGTCTCGATCATCGCGGCGCTGTTGCCCCTGGTCCGGGCGCGGAACTCCTCGGCGCGCGCGTGATCGCGCAGCACGTCGCCGAGCACGCCGCGGATCGCCCGCCCGGCCGGCCCGGCGACCTGGTCGCCGACGTACCGCAGCACCGCGAGCAGGTCACCGCGCAGCGTGCCCGTGTCGGCGAGTTCGGCCGGGTCGGGCAGCACGTGGTAGGCGGCGTCCACGACGAGCGCGACCTTGCCCGGCCAGCGGCGGTACAGCGACGCCTTGCTGGCCTGGGCCCGTTCGGCCACCCGTTCCATGCTGAGCTCGGCGTAGCCCACCTCGTCGAGCTCGGCGATCGTCGCATCGAGGATGGCCTCGACGAGGGCCCGGCCGTTGCGCCGGCGCGCCGGGACGTCGACCGCCTCAGCCATCGAGCACCACCCCCGCGTTCCCGTCGACGGTGACGAGCAGGCCGTCGGCCAGCACCGCGGTCCCCGTCCCGGTGCCCATGACGGCCGGGATGCCGTACTCGCGGGCGACGATGGCGGCGTGCGACCCGGCGCCGCCGGAGTCCACGACGACCGCCGCGGCGCGCTGGAACAGCGGCGTCCACGCGGGGTTGGTGTAGGGGCAGACGAGCACCTCACCCGCGCGCAGGGTGCCGAACGACTCGGGGCCGCGAACCACCCGCACCGGCCCGGTCGCCCGGCCGGCGCTGGCCGGGACGCCGTGGACCAGCGCGTCGGAACCGTCCGACCGCGGCGGGAACAGGTCCGCCGCGTTGATCATCGGAACGCCGGCCAGCTCCTCGCGGCGGGCCGAACGGGCGCGCGCCAGCGAGCGCAGCCGTTCGGCAGCGCCCGGGTCGATGTGGGCGGGGTCGGCGGCCGACTCCAGCTCCTCCAGCCGCAGGTGGAAGACGTCGTCCGCGACGGGCAACACGCCGGCCGCCGCCATCCGCCGCCCCGCCTCCAGCACCACCCGGCGCAGCACCGGCATGACGGCCGTGCCGTGGAAGTGCGAGTCCTCGCGGAAGGCGATGCCCGCCCGTGCAGCCGCGACGGCCCGGCCCGCGGCCGCGGCGGCGCCCAGCCTGCGGACGATCGGATGGGCGGCCAGCCGCTCGTCACCCGCGGTGGCGAGATCGGGGCCGGGCGGACGGGGCGGTCCGGCGGCCAGCACCGACACCAGCGCGAGCACCGTCTCCGGCGCGGCACCCCAGGTCGGAGCGGACATCAGCAGCGGGCTGGTGGTCTCGCGGTGGCCGTACTCGGCCAGGAACTCCCGCAGGGCTGCGTCGAACCGCGCGTGCTGCCGCACCCGCCCCGGATCTCCGCCCTCGGCGAACGCCGCGCTCAGCTCCGGGTCGTCCCGAACGATCGCGGCCAGGTGCTCGAGTCCGCGGTTGGCGTCCTCGGTGCGGGTGCGCGTGCCGAGCGTGAGGTCGCGCAGTCGCAGCACCGTCGCCACGGCGTGCAGCCGGACCAGGTCGAAACCGGTGCGCGGCAGGTAGTCCACCCGCAGGTCGGAGATGAGGTCCGCCGTGGCGAGGGCCTGCCGGGCGACGCCGATCAGGTCCGCCCAGCCCAGCGCGGCCAGGTCCGTCGCGTCGAGCTCGCGCACCTGCTGGCGGAACCGGACGAAGCGCGGGTCGCGCTCCCAGTCGGCGGGCGTGAAGCGGCGGATTCGGCGGGCCGCGCGGACGGGCGCTGCGAGCATCGCGCGGGTCGGGCGGGGCAGCGGCGGCACGTACCGGTCGACCACCCCGTCGACCTCGGGCAGCGAGTCGGAGATCCGCACCCGCAGCCCGGCGATCTCGCCCAGCATCCGTTCCACCATCCGGCCGATGCCCGGCGTGATCCAGGCGCTCATGTCCATCGGGTAAGGGCGGGCGTGGAAGTAGTCGAGGAGCTGCGAGCCGATCCGGCGCTGGAACGGGTTCAGCCGCTGCGGGGCCGGCGGCAGCGCGGTCATCGGGCGGGCTTGCACCAGCCACACCCGCCCGTCGGCGCGGGCCCACTCGATGTCCTGGGGGCGGCCGAAGTGCGCGGCGACCGCCCGGCCCAGCTCGGCGAGCTCGACCAGCACGGTGTCGGGCAGCGGATCGACCGGCTCGTCCGCGGTGCTCGCAACGCCGCCGCCGTCGACGCCGCGGATGACGACCTCGCGCCGTCCGGGCGTGCGCGCCACCACGGACCCGCTCGCGTCGAGGACGTAGTGGTCGGGCGTGACCAGCCCGGACACGACGGCCTCGCCCAGCCCGTTGCTGGCGTCGATCACGATCTCGTCGCGCGCGCCGGTCACCGGGTTCGCGGTGAACATGACCCCGGCGTGCTCGGCGGGCACCATCCGCTGCACGACGACGGCGATCCGCACCGTGGCCTGGTCGACGTCGCGCCGCTCGCGGTAGGCGATCGCGCGCTCGGTCCACAGCGAGCCCCAGCACCGGCGCACCGCGTCGACGAGCGCGCCCTCGCCGACGACGTTGAGGTAGGTGTCCTGCTGCCCGGCGAACGCGGCGCCCGGCAGGTCCTCCGCGGTGGCGCTGGACCGCACGGCGACGGGCCCACCACCGAGCTCCGCGTACGCCGCGAGGATCTCCGCGCGCAACCCGTCCGGCACGGTGACCGCCTCGAACGCCGCGCGGATGCCGGCGCCGCCGTCGCCGGCGCGCAGGCCGGCCTCGATCGTCGCGGCCAGCCCGGCCGTCTCGACGACGGCGGCGTACGCGTCGGTGGACACGACCACCGCGTCGGGTACGGGGAGGCCGGCGCGGACCAGCTCGCCGAGGTTGGCGCCCTTCCCGCCGGCGACCGCGAGGTCGTCGCGGCCCAGCGCCGCGATGGGCAGGACGAGCCGGTGGTGGGACAGGGTGTCGGTCATTCCGAATCCCTTTCGTTGTCATCTGCGGCGCCGACGTGGGCGGTGTCGCGCAGCGGTTGGGCCGGTAGTGCCACGGCCAGCAGGAACGCGACGAAGAGCAGCGGCGCGACCATGCCGAACACCGGCGGCGCCGCGTGGCCGAACTCGGTGGCGACCGTCGCGCGCAGGTCGGGCGGCAACGCCGCCAGGCCGGCGGGGGACAGCGCGCCCGTGCCGCCGGGCAGCAGCCCGTCGGGCAACCGTGCGGTGATCAGCGCGCCGATCACCGCGACCCCGACCGAGGCGCCGATCTGGCGCAGGAACGTGACCGCGGACGTGGCGGCGCCGAGGTCGCGGTGGTCCACCCCGTTCTGCGCGACCAGCATCATGACCTGCATCGTGAGCCCGATGCCCAGGCCGATCAGCAGGAGGATCGCGAGCACCACGGGGACCGGTGTGTCAGCGTTCACGAGCGCCAGCAGCGCCATCCCGGCCGCGGCCATGGCGGTGCCGAAGATCGGGTACCGGCGGTAGCGGCCGGTGCGGCTGATCAGCCGCCCGGACACCGTCATCGTCGTGATCACGCCGCCCATCAGGCAGGTGAGCACGAGCCCGGCCTGGGTCGCGGAGGTGCCCATCGCGATCTGCAGGTACGCGGGCAGGTAGCTGACGGTGCCGAACAGGGCGAGGCCGATCAGGAAGCTGATCGCGGTCGGTACGGCGAACGATCGGACGGCGAACAGGCGAAGCGGCAGCACCGGATCGGCGGCGCGGCGCGTGGTGGCCAGCCAGCCCGCGAACGCCGCGAGCGCCACCACGACCAGCGCCGGCACCTGCCACGCCGGACCACCCGATCGACCCACCACGCCCGCGAGGAGGATCACCGCGACCACCACGGTGGCCAGGAACGCCGTGCCGGCATAGTCGATGGACGGCCGGTCGCGCGGCACGGGCAGCCGCAGCGTGCGCACGACCGTGGTCATCGCCAGCACGCCGAGCGGCGGGTAGATGGCGAAGATCCACCGCCAGCTGAGGTGGTCGATGAAGAACCCGCCGACGATCGGCCCGCCGACGGCGGCGAGCACGTACACCACACCGAGCAGCCCCAGGTAGCGGCCGCGCTCGCGCGGGCTGACCACCTCGCCGAGCACGGCCTGCGCCCCGATCATCAGCCCGCCGCCGCCCGCGCCCTGCACCACCCTGGCCACGACCAGCATCGGGATCGAGCCGGACAGCCCGCTGGCGACCGCGCCGATCACGAACACCACGATCGCGACCAGCAACACCGGCTTGCGGCCGAACCGGTCGCCCAGCCTGCCGTACACCGGCATTACCACGGTCGCGGCAACGAGGTACGCCGTCAGCACGACCGGCATCTCGTCCAGGCCGCCGAGGTCTCCCGCGACGGCCGGCAGCGCCGGCGCCATGATCGTCTGGTCGAGCGCGCCGAGCAGCATGACGACCATCAGGCCGGGCAGCACCCGAAGCACCCGGGCGTGCTCGGCGGGCCGTGTGGCCATCACCATCACCCACCGATCGAAACGGACCGTTTCTTAACGGTAGTGTTCGGTGGATAGAAACGCAACGTTCACTGTGCGGCAAGGTTGCGTTGGCTAGCCGTCCTGCTCGAGTGACGCCGTGATGGCCTCCAGCAGCAGCCGGGTGCTACGCGCGTACTCGTCGTAGGAGACGCCACTGCGCTGCACCAGTCCGATGAAGCGCTGCTCCAGGAGGGCCCGGCAGCGCTCCACGACCTCCTTGCCCTCGACCGTGAGGCTGAGCTGCTTGCGGTTGCCGCCGGCGGGATCGGCGTGGGCGTCGAGCAGGCCGGTGCCGACCAGTACCCCGGTCATGCGGCTCGCCGACGGCTCGGAGATCCCGAGGTCGTCGGCCACGGCGCGCTGCGTGGCGGTGCCGAGGCGGCCGACGGTCAGCAGGGTGCGGAAGCGGCGGTAGGACAGCCCGAAGCCCTCCTGCAGGATGCGGTCCGCCGAGCGGTCGAGACGCGCTGTGAGTACGTGCAGATCGAAGCTCAGATCGCCTGGCACGCTGAGACATTAGCATGCTAACTTAGCCCTCTAAGTTGTGACGCCCGTCGCAGAGGTGCCCACATGCATATCGCGCTGCTCGTCGTCCACATCGTCACCGGCACCGCCGGCCTGCTGCTCGGCCTCGTCGCCATGCGCCAGGACTCGCGCCGCTTCGGCGCGGGGGAGCGCACCACCGGGCCGGTCAACACCTGGTACCGCTGGACCGTCCTGGTCGTCTGCCTCTCCGCCGTCGGCCTGGTGCTGGTGCGCCGGACAGACCTGTGGTGGCTGGTGCCGCTCTCCGCGCTGACGTACGGCCTCGCCGTGCTCGCGAGCGAGTCCGCGCGCCGCCGGTTCCGCGGCTGGACCCACGGCTACGTGCACGGCATCGGCGGCTCCTACATCGCGCTGGTCACGGCGCTGGTCGTGGTCTCGCTCGTCGTCGACGGTCCGGTCCGCGGCGCCGCCGAGCTGATCCCGTGGCTCGCGCCGACGGCGATCGGCACCGTCCTCATCGAGGTGTGGCGGCGCCGGATGATCGCCCCACGGCCGGCCACCGTCCGGTGACCGTTCGGCTCGCCGCCTTCGTCGTCATCGCCTTCGGGTACTCGTGGGCCTGGTGGTTGCCGCTGACGGCGGCGGGGCAGACCGTCGACTTCGGCGAGGCCGCGCCGGCGTACCTCGCCGGCGTGCCCGGCCCGCTCGTGGCGGCGGTCGCGGTCACGGCTGCGACCGACGGGATCGCTGGCCTGCGCGACCTCGGCTCGCGGATCGTGCGGTTCCGGTTGCGGTGGTGCGCAGTGGCACTGGTGGTGCCCGTCGCCCTGCTCGCCGTCGCCATGGCGATCACGACCGTCGCCGGCGAGCCGCCGCCCTCGATCGCGGCGTTCGGCCTGTTCCCCGGCCTGCCAGCAACGGGCGTGCTCGCCGTCTGGGCCTACGCCGTGCTCTGGAACGGGCTGGGCGAGGAGACGGGCTGGCGCGGCTACCTCCAGCCACTGCTGGAGCAGCGGTTCTCCCGACTGGGCGCGACCGCGATCGTCTCGGTCGTCTGGGCGGCCTGGCACCTGCCGGTGCTCCCGGTGCTCACCAGCTTCGCCGTGCTGGCGGCGCCCGCGATGCTGCCGATGTTCTGGTTCGGGCTCGCCTGCCTGTCCGTCGTGCTCAGCCGGCTGTACCACCGCAGCGGAGCCAGCATCCTCGTGGTCGCGCTCTGGCACGGCACGTACAACGTCGTCGCCGGGACGGCCGCGGCGCAGCACGGCATCAACGTCGTCCTCACGGTGGGCGTCATGGCGTGGGCTGTGTGGACGGTCGGCGAGGACATCCGGGGCCGCAGGTCAGCCGTCGCCGGGACCTGAGCCCGGGGGTTGTCCCCACCCCCGCCGGGCGGCGCACCCCAGTGCCGCGCGGTGCGTAGCCCGCGAGGCTCATGCGCATGACGGCAGAGCGGGGGCCCGTCGTGCGGGTCGCGACATGGAGTGCGCGCCATCCGTGGCAGGCGGTGGTGGGCTGGCTGGTGTTCGTGGCGATCTGCGTGGCCGCCGGTTCGCTGATCGGGAAGAACAAAGGCGTCGTCGCCGACTTCCGCGTGGGGGAGGCCGGGCGAGCCGAGGCCGTCGCCGAGGCGGCCGGCGTGATGCCACCGCTCGTCGAGCAGATCCTGCTGACGGTCCCGGGCGGTGGCGGACCGGACCCGACGGTCGCCGCGGACGTCGCCGCCAGGATGCGCGGGGTGCCGGGCGTGGTCGCCGTCGGGGAGCCGGTCCGGTCCGCGAGCGGGGCGGTCGTGCGGGTGCCCGTCACCCTGTCCAGCAGCCCGGAAGCGGCGAAGGCCGTGGTCCCGGGGGTGCTGGCCGCCACCGCTGCGGCGCAGGCCGCCCACCCGGACCAGCGGATCGTCGAGACGGGCAGCGCGTCGATCTCCGTGGGGGTGAACGCGCAGCAGGGCAGCGACCTCGCCCGCACCGAGATGATCAGCCTGCCGATCACGTTCCTGATCCTGCTGGTGGCCTTCGGCGGGGTGCTCGCCGCCGGGATCCCGATCCTGCTCGCGCTCTCCGCGGTCGGTGGCGCCGTCGGCCTCTACGCGCTGGCGTCCTGGATCTTCCCGGACGCGGGCGGCGCGGTCACCAGCGTGATCTTCATGCTCGGCATGGCCGTCGGTGTGGACTACTCGCTGTTCTACCTCAAGCGCGTGCGTGAGGAGGGGGTCGTCGAGGCCGCGGCCGCGACGGCCGGACGGGCGATCGTCACGTCGGGGCTCGGGGTGGTCGTCGGGCTGGTCGGCCTCTACCTCGCCGACGACGTGATCTTCTCCTCCATCGCGACGGGAGCCGTGCTCGTCGTCGCGGTGGCGGTGGCCGGGTCGCTGACAGCGCTGCCCGCGCTGCTCGCGCTGATGGGTCACCGGGTGGCGCCTCGGACAACC
Source organism: uncultured Actinomycetota bacterium (assembly GCA_963727745.1). GTDB lineage: Bacteria > Actinomycetota > Actinomycetes > Mycobacteriales > Pseudonocardiaceae > Pseudonocardia. The sequence continues at coordinate 255,555 of CAVSHL010000003.1, read as the reverse complement.
AGGATCGGGGCGAGCCGCTGGTCGACGGCGCTGCGGCCGGCCACGAACCATCCGGTGGCCACCCTGCTGGGCGCCACGGCGCTCGTGGTGGCGCTGGCCTGGCCCGCGCTGGGCCTGGCCCTGGGCACCGCAGGCAAGGACAACTTCCCGCGCACCGTTCCGGCCGTCGCCGCCTACGCCGAGCTGACCGCGGCCTTCCCAACAGAGGGCATCGCGCATCAGGTGGTGGTGCGGGGCGCAGCCGGCGCGGAACAGCTCGGCATCGCGCTCCGCGCCGATCCGGTGTTCGCGGGGTCGCAACAGCGGCTGCGCGAGTCCGCCGACGGATCGGCGTGGCTGCTGTCGATCTCGATGCCGGACACGGAGAACTCGGCGCCGGCCCGGGCGTCGCTGGAGCACCTGCGGAAGGTGCTGCTGCCGGCCGTCTTCCCCGATCCCGGCGCCGAGGTGGTCGTCGGCGGCGAGGTGGCGCGCGGGGTCGACTACGCCGCTCACCAGGAGCAGCGGCTGGGCTGGGTGCTCGGGTTCATCGCGCTCGCCACGTTCGCCGTGCTGGCGCTGGCGCTGGGCTCGCCCGTGCTGGCCGGGCTGGGGGTGCTGCTCAACCTCGCCGCGGTGACGGTGTCGTGGGGCGTGCTCGTGCTCGTCTTCCAGAGCCACTGGGCGGAGGGCCTGCTCGGCTTCACGTCCATCGGCGTCGTCGAGGCGCGGGTGCCGCTGATGATCTGCGCGATCCTCGTCGGGCTCTCCACCGACTACCAGATCTTCGTCGTCAGCCGGATCCGCGAGGCCGTGGCCGCCGGGATGCCGACGCGCGCGGCCGTGCGGGAGGGCATCGAACGCTCCGCGAGCGTCGTCACCAGCGCCGCGGTGATCATGATCTCGGTGTTCGTGAGCTTCATGTTCATGTCCCAGGTGGAGCTCAAGCAGGTCGGTCTCGGCCTGGCCGTGGCCGTCGCGTTCGACGCCGTGGTGCTGCGGATCCTGCTGCTGCCGGCCGCCATGACGGTGCTCGGCGAGCGGTGCTGGTGGCCGCGCCGTCCGAGCGTCCGGCTCACCGCACCGGCGCCGCGGGAACCGTTGCTGTCGCCGCGCCCATGAGCTGCCGGCGTACACGCAGCGTCCAGCCCAGTGCCGGGAGGAGCGCCACGGCTGTGATCACGGGGGAGAACCCGACCGCGATCTCCGTCGGTGCCCACCACCCCAGCGCCGCGTGGCCGAGACCCGCAACCGTGAGCGCCGCGCCCCAGATCATCGTCGCCGATGCCGCCACCTTCGCGTGGCGGACGAACACCGCCAGCAGCGGCCGCCCGATCGCCGCCGACCCCAGGACCGCCACCCCGACCAGGAGGCCCGGCAGGGCGTTCGCCTCCAGCACCAGTCGCGGATCGTGGACCAGCATCGCCGTCACGATCCCGACCACGGTGACGGCGATCGAGAGCGCCCCGATCGGGTCGAGCCGCCGGTTCCGCACCGCGGTCACGATCGTCGCGACGAGCGGGAACACCGCCGCGACGCACAGCGCCGGCACGTCGGCGACACCGAGCAGGTGCAACGCGAAGTAGGCCAGGAACGGCGCGACGACGGTCGGGATCAGGTTCCTGAGAGGCGAGGTCACCGCGCTGACGCTACGAGCGGCGCAGCCCCGAAACGTCGGCCCGCGGGTGGGTCCTGGTCTCCACCGGGGGGTGGAGACCCTCTGTGGTGGCGATCGTCCGGCGCAGAGTCGCCCGGGTGCTCGCCAGCTCGGCGGCCCGTCGATCGAGCTCGGCCAGGTGGGCGCGCATCCCGTCCAGCACCCCCGGGCAGGGGCGCACGGATGCGTCCGCCTCGGTGCAGGGCAGCACCTGCCGGATGGTGCTCGTCGGCAACCCGGCGGCGAGCAGCGCGCGGATCTTCCCGACGATCTCCGGCGCCGTCTCGTCGTAGGTCCGGTAGCCGTTGGGGCGCCGGGCGGCGGTCAGCAGGCCGACGCTCTCGTAGTAGCGCAGCAGCCGCTCGCTGGTGCCGGTGCGCTCGGCCAACTTTCCGATCAACATCATCTTGACCTTCCCACGGTGGCACCCTCCGACACTCGTCCCGTGATCCTCGACGCCCACAGCCACGTCCACCATTCCCTCGCCGACCACATCGCCCTCCTCGACGAGCCCCGCCCCCGGACCGGGCCGGGCTGGTCGAACCCGTCCTGCGGGCGGCGGCCGACCACGGCCCGCTGCCGGTCGTCGTGCACGGGTCGGCACCCACCACGGCGAGCGATCTGGCGACGCTGGTCGAGCTGGCGCGCCGCTACCCGACGGTGCCGCTGGTGATCAGCCAGCTCGGCGGAGCGCACTTCCCGACGGCCATCGATGCGGCCCGCGAGGTGCGCAACGTCTACGTGGACCTGTCGACCGCGCCGGTCGCGTTCGCGGTGCGGCTGGCGATCCACGAGGCACCCGAGCGCACGCTGTTCGGCTCGGACGCGCCGTACGGCGATCCCGTCCTCGCCCGCGCCGCCGTCGAACGGGCGACCCGGCCGGGCGAGCTGCGGGACCGGGTCCTCGGCGGCACGCTCGCGGAGCTACTCGCTATGTAGGGTCGCGGTGGGACACGGGGTGCTGCCGGCTTGCCGGCGGCTGAGATCACACCCGTCGAACCTGATCCGGTCAGTACCGGCGAAGGGAATGTCCACGCGGCCTGGTCCGTGGTGCGCCTTTCGCCCTGAACGAGGGGCATTTCATGATCATCCTCCCGATTGCCGAGCAGGTCGTTGTCGTGACGGGCGGGGCCCGCGGGCTCGGCGCGCACATCAGCCGGGCGTTCCTGAACGCGGGTGCCCGCGTCGCGATCGCCCACCACCGCAGCCGGGACGCCGCGGAGGCACTCGCGGCCGAGCACCCCGGACGGGCCGTCGCCGTGGCCGCGGACATCCGCGATCACGCACAGATCGCGGCGCTCGTCGCGGCCACGGAGGCGCACTTCGGCGAACCCGTCACGACGGTCGTCAACAACGCGCTGGTCGACTTCGCGTTCGACGGTGATGCCCGCCCGAAGGCGCACGAGCTGCCGGCCGAGCGGCTCCAGGAGCAGTTCGCCGGCTCCGTCGTGGGTCCGGTCGAGCTGATCAAGGCCGCGCGGCCGGGCATGGCGGCGCGCGGCTTCGGCCGGGTCGTCAACATCGGGTCGAACCTCGTGCAGCACCCGGTCGTCCCGTACCACGACTACACCGCCACCAAGGCGGCCCTGCTGGCGCTGACCCGCACCCTGGCCCACGACCTGGGGCCGGACGGGATCACCGTCAACATGGTCTCCGGCGGGCTGCTGCGCACCACCGACGCCAGCGCCGCCACACCGGAGGCGGTGTTCGACGCGATCGCCGCCGCCACACCGTTGGGCCGGGTCACGACACCGGAGGAGCTGGCCGACGCGGTGCTGTTCTTCGCCTCGCCGTGGGCGCGGGCGGTGACCGGCCAGAACCTGATCGTCGACGGCGGTCTGGTGAAGGGCTGAGCGCATGCACCTCAACCTGTTCGCCTACGCCTGCGGGCACCACGGCGCGGCCTGGCGCGCCCCGGACTCGGCCGTCGAGCGGCTCGGCGACATCGCCTTCTACGAGGAACTGGCGCGCATCGCCGAGCGCGGCCGCCTGGACGCGATCTTCTTCGCCGACGGCCAGTCGATCGCGGTGCCGCTGCTGGCCGACGGGCCGATGTGGTTCCTGGAGCCACTGACCGTGCTGGCCGCGCTGGCCCGCGCGACCGAGCGGATCGGGCTGGTCACGACGGTGTCGAGCACGTTCCACACGCCGTACCACGCGGCCCGGATGCTCGCGAGCCTCGACCACATCTCCGGCGGCCGGATCGGCTGGAACGTGGTGACCTCCATGTCCGACGACGAGGCCCGCAACCACGGCATGGCGGCCCTCCCGCCGCACGCGGAGCGCTACGCCCGCGCCGCCGAGTTCATCGACGCCGTGCTGGCGCTGTGGGACTCGTGGCCTTCGGATTCGCTCGAGCTCGACCGCGCGGGCAGCTACGCCCGGCCTTCGCTCGTCCGCCCGATCGAGCACGCCGGGGAGCACTTCGCGGTCCGCGGGCCGCTCAACGTGCCGCGCCCACCGCAGGGCCATCCCGTCCTGTTCCAGGCGGGCGCGTCGGAGCAGGGACGCGCGCTCGCCGGCGCCCGTGCCGAGGCCATCTACGCCGTCGCCTACGACCTGCCGGCCGCGCAGGCCTACCGCGCCGACGTACGGGCTCGGGTCGCGGCGGCCGGCCGGGATCCCGACTCGGTGGCGGTGCTGCCCGGGCTGGTCACCTACGTCGGGGGCACCGTCGCACAGGCGCGGGCCGAGCAGGCCCGCCTCGACGCGCTGCTCCCGGCGGAGAGCTCGCTGCGGCAGCTCTCCCGCTACGTGGGCCAGGACTGCTCGCGCTGGGACCTCGACGCGCCAGTGCCTGCGCTCCCGCCGCTGTCGGCGTTCACCGGGCCGCAGGGGCGCTACGCGACGGTGCTGCGGATCGTCGCGCAAGAGCGCCCCACCGTCCGGCAGTTGCTCGGCCGCCTCGCCGCCGGCGGTGGGCACGCCACGATGGTCGGCACCCCGGAGACCATCGCCGACGAGATCGAGCGTTGGCTCGACGAGGGCGGCGCCGACGGCTTCAACCTCATGCCGCCGACCCTGCCCGGCGGGGCGCGCGACTTCGTCGAGCACGTGGTGCCGGTGCTGCAGCGGCGCGGTCGCTTCCGCACGGAGTACGGCGGTTCGACGCTGCGCTCACACCTCGGGCTGGTGGTCCCCCAGCTGGAGTCGGCAGGAGGCCCGATGTTGCGTTGATCAAGGGCAAAAGGTCGCCGATCAAGATCGAACAGCGACCTTTTGCCCTTGATCAACGACAACCCCGCTCACCCGGGCCCTGATCACCCGAACTCACCCGTCCCGGCCCGACCGCTGCGCGGGTAGGTTCGGAGCCGGTGCCGGCGTGGCCGCCGCACCGGTTCCGCGCACTGGAGTGAGCCTGCATGCCCAAACCCGTCCTGATGACCGTCGACGACGATCCCGGCGTGAGCCGTTCGGTAGCCCGCGACCTGCGCCGGCGCTACGGGCAGGACCACCGGATCGTCCGTGCCGAGTCGGGCGCCGACGCGCTCGAGGCGCTGCGCGAGCTGGTGCTGCGCGGCGAGCCGGTGGCCGCGATCCTCGCCGACTACCGGATGCCCGCCATGAACGGCATCGAGTTCCTCGAGCAGGCGATGGACATCGCGCCGCACGCCCGGCGCGCCCTGCTCACCGCCTACGCCGACACCGACGCCGCGATCCAGGCGATCAACGTCGTCGACATCGACCACTACCTGCTCAAGCCGTGGGACCCGCCGGAGGAGAAGCTCTACCCGGTCGTCGACGCGTTGATCGAGACGTGGCGCGCGGTCGCCGTGCGGCCCGTCGAGGACATCCGTATCGTCGGGCACCGCTGGTCGGCCGAGTGCTTCACCGCGCGCGACTTCCTGGCCCGCAACGCCGTGCCGTACCGCTGGTACAACGTCGACGAGCCCGAGGGCCAGCGCCTGCTCGACGCCGCCGGGGCCACCGCCGACGACGTGCCGCTGGTGATCACCACCGACGGCACCGCGCTGCGCAGCCCGTCGGAGTCGGAGATCGCCACCGCGGTCGGGCTCACCACCAATCCCGCGACCGACTTCTACGACCTGATCGTGATCGGCGGCGGCCCCGCCGGGCTGGGCAGCGCCGTCTACGGGGCGTCGGAGGGCCTGCGCACGGTGCTGGTGGAGCGGCTGGCCACCGGTGGCCAGGCCGGGCAGAGCTCCCGCATCGAGAACTACCTGGGCTTCCCCGACGGGGTCTCGGGTGCGCAGCTGACCGACCGGGCGCGGCGCCAGGCCGCCAAGTTCGGCGCCGAGGTGCTCACCGCGCGCGACGTCGTCTCGCTGGAGGCGCGCGGATCGGCCAGGGTCGTGCGCTTCGGCGACGGCAGCGAGATCGCCGCGCACTCCGTCGTGCTGGCCACCGGAGTCGACTACCGCAGCCTGGATGCGCCCGGGGTGACCGAGCTGACCGGCCGCGGCGTGTTCTACGGCTCGGCGGCGACCGAGGCGCCGGCCTGCGCCGGGCAGCAGGTCTACATCGTCGGCGGGGCCAACTCGGCCGGTCAGGCCGCAGTGTTCTTCTCGCGGCACGCCGCCACCGTCACGATCCTGGTGCGGGGCAAGGACCTCGAAGCCTCGATGTCGACGTACCTGATCAAGCAGATCGAGGCGATCGACAACATCCGCGTCCGCACCGGCACCGAGGTCGCGGAGGCCTGCGGCGACGGGCACCTGCAACGGCTGGTGCTCGCCGACCGCACGACGGGGGAGCAGGAGACCGTCGAGGCCGCGTCGATGTTCGTGTTCATCGGCGCCGCCCCGCGCACCGACTGGCTCGACGGGGTCGTGCTCCGCGACGAGCGCGGGTTCGTCCGCACCGGCCCGGACCTCGTGGTGGAGGGCAAGCGGCCGAGCGGCTGGCCGCTCGACCGCGACCCGTACCACCTGGAGTCGAGCGTCCCCGGCGTGTTCGTGGCCGGTGACGTGCGCGCCGAGTCGGTGAAGCGCGTGGCCTCCGCGGTGGGCGAGGGCGCCATGGCCGTGACCCTGGTGCACCGCTACCTCGCCGAACAGTAGGCCGAGCAGTAGATGGGCGGCCACGTCGAGGCGGCGATCGTGGTGTCGGTGCCGCCCGACGTGGCGTTCGCCGTGTCCCAGACGCAGGGGGCGGTCCGGCTCAGCTGGGACCCGTTCGTGCGCCGCCAGTACCTGCTCGACGGGGCGACGGCGCCCGGCAAGGGCGTGCGCACGTTCACCCGTTCCCGGCACGGGCTGACCATGGTCAGCGAGTACGTGTCCTACCGGCCGCCCACCAACGTCGGGATGACGATGCGCTCGGGGCCCTGGTTCTTCGCGACGTTCGGCGGCGGCTGGCGCTTCACCGCCGTGGACGGCGGCACCCGCGCGGTGTGGAAGTACACGTTCGCCGTGCGTCCCGCCTGGCTGGCACCGATCGCCGACCCGGTGGGGCGGTGGGTGCTCGGCCGCGACATCCGCCGTCGCATCGCCGCGTTCGCGCGGGCCTGTGGCGACGACGAGATCGTCGCCGCCGCCACGGCCCGCCGGTAGGTCAGCCGACCGCCTCGTCGGCCGGATCGGGCAGGTACTTGCGGGCCGGCAGTGGATCGGGGTTGGGCCGGCGCGGCTCGCGCACCCCACCTTCCCCGCGATCGACCCACAGCAGCACCTTGGTGCCCGGCGGCACGCTCGCGCCGGACTCGGGGCTCTGGTCGGTGACGACGGAACCGGACGGCGCCATGTCCAGCACGCCCTCCGGGTCGCCCGAGGCGGCCATGAGCCCGCGGCTCGCCAGCTCGCGTCGCGCCACGGCCAGGGACTGCCCGACGACGTTCGGCACCCGCACGCGCTTGGCGCGACCGCGCAGCCGGCCGATCTCCCGCTCGGCCGCGAGCCACACCTCGTCCGACTCGGGCACGACGACCGTGCCGACCTCCTCGGCCGCAGCGGGGGAGTCGTCGAGATCGCGCCACTTCTCCCAGGCCGACTGCCGCGTGACCCCGAGCCGCGTCGCGATCTCCGCCCACGACTTCCCGCGCAGCCGCGCGCTGCGCACCGCCCGCAGCTCCACCTCGTCGAGCATCCGCCGGACGGTGCCGACGTGCCCCAGCGCAGCGAGCGGATCGGGCTCACGGTCGCGGCTGCCCGGCCCGGTGATCCGGTCGTTCAGCCAGACGCCGAGCTTCTTCCACGCGACGTGGGCATCCCGCCACTGACCTGTGCTCACCGCGCCTCCCCTGTCAGGAATCCTTGACGTTGTCCGCAAGGTTAGCCTGACAACGCGACGGGTGCTGCGAGAGTTCCGTCGATCGACCCACCCACGGCCCGAACTGCGCGGTTACATTGGACTCGTGAGCCTGCCCGCGCACCTGCCCGCCGAAGAGCTGCGCACCCTGTTCCTTTTCGCCGATCTGACCGACGAGCAGCTCGCCTGGGTCGCCGAGCACGCCGACGTCGTCGAGCCGCCGGCCGGTGAGATCATCGTCCGCGAGGGCGAGCCCGCCGCCTGCTTCTACGTGCTGATCTCCGGCACCATCGCCATGAGCAAGATCGTCGGCGTCGAGCCGGTGGAGATCGGGCGCACCGAACAGCGCGGCGTGTACTTCGGCGCCGTCCAGTTCTACCTCGACGATGAGAGCGCGCGCGACTACTCGGCCACGGTGCGTGCCGTCACCGACGTCGCCATGCTGGCGCTCCCGGCGAAGCTGTTCGCGGCACGGTTCAGTGAGTGGTTCCCGATGGCGGTGCACCTGCTGGAGGGGCTGCTGATGGGGATGCGCAACGGCAACTCCCGGCTCGCCGAGCGGGAGCGGCTGCTGGCGCTGGGCAAGCTCTCGGCCGGCCTCACCCACGAGCTGAACAACCCGGCCGCGGCCGCCGGGCGGGCCGCCGACACCTTGCGCGACAAGGTCGCCGGCATGCGCGCCAAGCTCGCCATGATCGCCGACGGGCGCATCGCGGGCGCGCAGCTGAAGAAGCTGGTCATGGCGCAGGACGAGTTCGTGAAGAAGGTCCGCCACGCCCCCAACCTCTCGCCGCTGGAGGCCAGCGACCGCGAGGACGAGCTGGGCGACTGGCTGGAGGACAAGGGCATCTCCGGCGGCTGGGACCTCGCGCCGGTGTTCGTCGCAGGCGGGCTCGGCGTCGACGACCTGGAAGCCGTCGAGACCGCAGCCGGTGAGGCCCCGCTCGAGGGCGCCGTCCGCTGGCTCGCCTACACCGTGGAGACCGAGAGCCTGCTGCGCGAGATCCTCGACGCCACAGCGCGCATCTCCGATCTGGTCAACTCGGCCAAGCAGTACTCGCAGCTCGACCGCGCCCCGTACCGCTGGATCGACGTGCACGAGGGCCTCGACGCCACCGTCGTCATGTTCGGGCGCAAGGTCGGCGAGGACGGCGTGCGGATCGTCAAGGAGTACGACCGCTCGTTGCCGCAGATCCCGGCCTACCCGGCCGAGCTGAACCAGGTGTGGACCAACATCATCGACAACGCCATCGACGCCATGGACGGCTCCGGCACCCTGACCGTGCGCACGAGCCGTGAGGAGGACTGCCTGCTGGTGGAGATCACCGACACCGGCCCGGGCATCCCGGCCGACGTGCGCGGCCGGATCTTCGAGCCGTTCTTCACCACCAAGCCCGTCGGCCGCGGCACCGGCCTCGGCCTCGACGTCTCCTACCGGGTGATCGTGAACCGCCACCACGGCGACATCCAGGTGGAGTCGAAGCCGGGCGAGACGCGGTTCCGCATCCTGCTGCCCCTCACCGAGGCCGTGGACGACCGCCCGTGATGCCCGATCCGCTGGCCGTGGTCGAGGCCGGCTTCACCTCCCGCACGGCCGTCGAGCTGCGGCTCGGCGCGCACCCGGTGGTCGTCGACCCGACCGACCGGGCCACGCCCCGGCCGGTCCACCTGCTGATCGGGGCGCACGCCGCCGACGTCGCCTCGGCCGCCCGCGTCCACCTGGAACGCGACGGCGACCCCGGCGCGGTCGAAGTGGTGGTGACCCTCGACGAGGGTGCGCCGCCGCTGCTCTACCGGCGGGTGATCCTGCCGGTGCACCTGCGCGGCGACGACGCGCGGCGGTTGGCGGAGCAGCTCGACCACACCGACACCACCCGGCTGCTGCGCCCCGCGTTCACGATCCGCACGGTCGTGGAGTTCGACGGCGAGGCGCTCTACTGACGCACCGGGCGGGCCGCTGCCACCGCCTCTGACACCGGGGGATTGCGGTCGGCCAGGCCTGTGACCACCCCGTCGATGTCGGCGTCCGGGCGGTTCTGGCTCATCTTGACCTTCGCTTCGATCCGGCTGATCCGGAGCTCGACGCCGACGATCGCGCGCAGCTGCCCGTCGACGAACTTGGCGGGCGCGTCGTCGACCGACCACGGCGTGGGCAGATCGGACTCGTGCCGTTCGGTCAGCTCCCGCACCAGCGCGGCCAGCCAGGTCGGGTCGTCGTGCACCACCAGCTGCCCGTAGACGTGTGCGGTGACGTAGTTCCAGGTCGGCACCACGCGGCCGTGCTCGGCCTTGGACGCGTACCAGTTCGGGCTGATGTAGGCGTCCGGGCCGTGGACGATCACGAGCGACTCGCCGACCGAGGGCCGCTTCCACTGGTCGTTGTTGCGCGCGAGGTGGCCCCGCAGGGTGCCGGCGGCCGCGTCGTACAGGAACGGCAGGAACGTCGCGACCAGGCCGTCCTCGGTCAGGGTGACGAGATCCGCGGCGCGGCGGCTCGACAGCAGCTCGGCGACGGGGGCATCGTCGGCCGCGAAGTGGGTGGGCACGTACATGAGGTCTCCTACCGTGCTGAATTCTGGGCGGAGTTGTCCCAGCGCCAGCCGTCGGGGCGGCGGGGTCGGCCGTCGAGTTCGATGCGCCCGCAGGCCCACAGCAGATCGGCCCAGGCGTCGTCGGTGCGCGGCACCTCCGGCATCAGCCGGACGAGCACCCGCGCACACAGGTCACGATCGGGATCCCAGCCGACGCGGAGGCCCGCGGCCAGATCATGGACGTGCACGAGTGTCTCCAGCACGCCCATCGCGGCCGACGCTTCGCCATCCGCAGCACCGAAGGTGTGGTGGCCCCGGGTCTCGGGGCCCGCCGTGCGCACCATTGCCGCCAGCAGCGCCCCCATCGACGTCAGCGCGGCGAGCAGCCCGCCTACTCCGGCCTCGGGCGGCACCCGGATGGTGTTGGGCTCCCCGCCCACGTGGTTGGGCTCCGCGCGCAGCGGCAGGTAGTCGGGGAAGTCCGGCGCGCCCAGCTGCGCGGCGTAGAAGAACAGGTCGTCGGCGACGTGCTCGGCGGTCTCCCAGCAGTCCCACTCGAGGTCGCCGGCGCGCACCGACCAGTCCGCGTCGGTCGCGGCCGACAGCGCTTTCACGGCGGCGTCGACGGCGGCGGTCACGTCGTCAGCGGTCACGGTCACGCGCTGAACCTACGTCGACCCGTCGGCGTCGCACCACGGTAATCGCGATGCTCCGACCTGGTCGGGCTCCTACCCTCCGTACACACCCAGAAAGGAGACGATCATGACCGGCCCCCTGACCGCTGCCGAGCTGCGCGACCGCTACCTGCGGTTCTTCGCCGCGCGCGGGCATGCGGTGGTGCCGGGCGCATCACTCGTCCCGGACGATCCCGAGGTGCTTTTCACCACTGCCGGCATGCACCCACTGCTGCCGTACTTCCGCGGCCGCGAGCACCCCGCCGGGCAGCGCATCGTCGACGTGCAGCCGTGCCTGCGCACCGTCGACATCGACGAGGTCGGCGACGACACTCACCTCACGTACTTCGAGATGCTCGGCAACTGGTCGTTCGGCGACTACGGCCGGCGCGAGGCCATCACGTGGAGCCACGAGTTCCTCACCGAGGTGCTCGGGCTGGATCCGGCGCGGCTGCACGTCACCGTGTTCGCGGGCAACGACGTCAGCCCGCGCGACGAGGTGTCGGCGCAGCTGTGGCGTGATCTCGGCATCGATCGGATCAGCTACCTCGGCGAGGACGACAACTGGTGGTCGGCGGGGGAGCAGGGTCCGTGCGGGCCCGACACCGAGGTGTTCCTGCAGGTCGGCGACGAGCTCGTCGAGATCTGGAACAACGTGTTCATCGAGTTCGACCGCCGGGACGGCCGCTACGAGCCGCTCCCGCGACCATGCGTCGACACCGGCATGGGCCTGGAGCGCACGCTGCTGGCGATCGAGGGCGTGTCGTCGGTGTACGAGACGTCGGCGCTGGCGCCGCTCGTGGAAGCGCTGGACACCGGCGCCGATCAGCGGTCGGTGCGCATCCTCGCCGACCACGTGCGGGCGGTGGCGGCGATCCTCGCCGATCCCGTCCCGACCCTGCCGTCCAACCACGGGCGCGGGTACGTGCTGCGCCGGCTGATCCGGCGGGCGGTGCGCGCGGGTCGGGTGTTGGGGGTGCCGTCGGATCGCTGGATCGCGCTGGCCGGCGATCGCGTGCCCGACCGCGCGGACCACGTCGTGGCCCAGCTGACCGCCGAGGTACGGCGGTTCGAGCGGGCGCTGGACCGCGGCTCGCGGGTGCTGAACCACCGGCTGCAGGCTCTCACCCGGCGGGGCAGCACGCTCCTGCCCGCCACCGACGTCGACGATCTCTTCGACACCTACGGCCTGCCGGCGGAGATCACCGCCGAGCTCGCGACCGAGGCCGGATTCTCCGTGGAGGGCGTCGCCGTCCCGCGGACCGAGGCGGGTCGGCGGCGTCGCACGCTGCCGGCTCCGCCCCGCATCGTCGCCGGGTCGCTGATCGAGCCGGACAGCGATCCGGCCCGGCCGTGGCTCCATCTGCTGTACGACGAGCAGCGGCCCGTGGTCGTCGAGGCCCGGCCGCCCGAGCTGGTGGTGTGGTCGTCGCTGTGGCCCAGCCGTCCCGATGCGCGGGTGCGCTTCGACATCCGACCGGACGGGGAGGGCACCGACCTCACCTGGACGCTGCTGCTGGCCGAGCCGCTGCCCGACGACTCGAAGCTCGGGCACCTGCGCAAGCGGATCAACCAGCTGATCCACGCGAACCTGCGCTACACGTACGGGTAGTGAGCTGGTCAGAGCGCGAAGAGCAGTGCGGCGTCGACAAGGATGACGACGGCGGTCGCGAAGTGGATGCCGAACGCCGACGGCCTTCTTGCCGCCGTTGCGGAGCACGATGATCATGTCGCCGAGCGGCGCGATCGCGACGACCAGCATGAACCAGGCTTCGGCGTACGCGCCGGCGAACAGCAGTAGGGCGAGGCCTACCAGGCCATACGTGCCGTCCCGCACTCCCTTGATCGTCAGGTAGGCCTTGTCCTCCTTCGCGGGCACGCCGTAGTCGGCGGCCGCTGCCCATGGCGCGAACAGGAACCGCAACCCGATGAAGACGATCAGGAGGTTCAGGAGGATGGCGAGCCCGTAGGCGATGACGGTGAGCATCTGTGACTCCTTCTAGCAGTGCTAGGAACGAGAACGACGCTAGCAGTCGATCTTGCCCGCTTCGCTAGCGTTGCTAGAATCACAAGCATGACTATCCAGTCTCGCCGGGAACGCGAGCTCGCAGAGCGCGAGAAGTTGATCGTCAATGCGGCCCGTGAGCTGGCCGAGGCCGAGGGCTGGGACGCGGTGACCACGCGTCGGCTGGCGGAGCGGGTCGAGTACAGCCAGCCCGTCCTCTACAGCCACTTCAAGGGCAAGGACGCGATCGTGACGGCCGTCGCGATGGAGGGCTTCGCGAGCCTGGCTTCGGAGCTGGCCGCTGCCCGCGCGTCGGTGCCGGCGGCGGAGGCGCTGGCTGCGGTCGCCAGGGCCTACACGTCGTTCGCCGATCGTCGCCCGGTCATCTACGACGCGATGTTCGGCCTGGCTGTCGATCTGCCGTTCGCGACCCCCGAGGCGCCGGCGGCGCTGCACGCGGGGTTCGACGAGCTCGCCGAAGCGGTCCGTCCGCATGCTGGCGACGCGGACCTGGGCCGGCTGACGGAGACGTTCTGGGCCGCCCTGCATGGGCTGGCCACGTTGACTCGGGGTGGTCGGCTTCTTCGCGATGGGCAGGAGCTCCGATTGGCCCTCCTGTTGGACATCTTCACTCGGGCCGTTGTGTCATCGCAGTCGTGACCGGCGCGGGGGGCGGTGGTCAAAATCCGATTCATATGGTCGGCTTGGGAGCCGTACCCGGCTTGGTGCTCTTCTTGACAGCCTTCTCCTCCGCTGCGTGCGTGGTCATCTGGCTGTGGTCCCGACCTTAAAAGCCTCGAACACGTGTTCTATTGATGGTATTCTTGGGGCATGTCCACCGAAGCCGCTCTGCTTGCGCGGGTCGCTCATCTCGAGGAGATGAAGGCGTCCATCGCGGCTGAGCAGGCTGCCGTTTTACGAGATTTCGCGCAGGCCCATGTCTGTGCGCGGATCGCTGCCGGGGATATCGATCCACTCAAGCTCGAACACAGCATTTCCGCGCAGATCGGGCTCGCCTGCCGGGTGTCGGCGTCCGAGGGGCGCAAGCGGCTGCGGATCGCTCGGGACCTGCATGACGGGCACGCCCATGTGCGCTCGCTGTTCGCCTCCGGGGTGCTGAGCGAGTACAAGACCTCACTGATCGTCGGGGCCACGTCGCACCTGTCCGGCGAGGAACGCGCCGCGGTCGACCAGCGCCTCGCGGAGCACCAGCTCGACACCCTCAGCGTGCGCAAGATCGAGAACCTCGCCCGGATGGTCGCCGCGGAGGTGGCCCCGGAGAAGTTCGCGGCCCGGTGCCGCGCCGCCCGTACCGGTCGACGGGTCACGGTCCGCCCCGCCGTCGACGGGATGGCGAACCTGACCGCCCACCTGCCCGTCGAAGAAGCCGTGGCCTGCTACGCAGCCCTGCGCAAGGCCGTCAACGAGGCCGCGGTCTCTCCCGAGCCGGTCACCCGCAGCCAGGGCCAGATCATGGCCGACACCCTGGTCGAACGGGTCACCGGCCAGGCCGTCGCGAGCGAGGTGAACATCGAGGTCCAGGTCCTGGTCCCGCTCGAAGCGCTGATCGACCCGGACAGCCCGCTCCCGGCCGAGATCCCCGGCTACGGCCCGATCCCGTTCGACCTGCTCACGCGCGCACACTGCAAGGCCTGGCGCCGACTGCTCACCAAGGACGGCATCGTCATCGGCGGCGACTCCCGCCAACGCACCTACTCCGGAACTTTGGCCACCTTCATCAAAGCCAGAGACGGCCACCGCTGCGCCGAACCCTACTGCGATGCCCCGATCAGGCATTTGGATCACATCAAACGCTGGGCCGATGGCGGCCTAACGACGTTCGACAACGGCAGAGGCCTCTGCGAACTGCACAATCACGTCCGAGAAGGACGCGGTTGGGATGTGCGCCGCGAGGGCGACACCATCACGACAACGACCCCGACCGGTGCTCAGTACAAGTACGTCATCGGGACCACAGCCAGGAAACCATCTACCCGGCGCGAGTGAAGGCTGCCAAGAAGAGCACCAAGTCGGGTACGGCTCGCAAGCCGACCATATGATTCAGTCTTTTCCCACCGCCCCCCGCGCCGCACATGAGAACGGGATGCTCTACAACATCCCGGCCAACCGATAGGCCACGAGCGACCCGGCCACGGCGACGTTGAGGCTCAATCCCGTGCCGATCATCGGGATCTCGACGGCGAGATCGGCCAGCTCCAGCGCCGCGAGCGGCACACCGTCGCGTTCGTGGCCGAGCAGGACGACGGTGCGGGTGCGGGCGGCCGGCAGATCTCCGAGGCGCACGGCGTCGTCGGCCAGCTCGACGGCGACGATCTGCGCCCCGGTGCTGCGTTGGTGGCGCAGCCACGAGAGTGGCTCGGCGACCCGGTGCACGCACGACTGTCGGCGGAGCGTGTTGCCCTTGGCGACCGCGGCGTCGACGCGGCGGCCGCGCGGCACGACGAGGCAGGCGCCGACGGCGTCGCAGGTGCGCAGCAGGGTGCCGAGGTTCGCGTCGTGCATCGGCCAGAGCGGGGCGATCAGCAGGTGGTCCCAGCAGCTGTGGGCTCGGGGCCGGCGGTCGCGCCGCAGCTCGGCGCGGGTGCTGACGTGCGGGTTCACCGCAGGACGGGAGTGCTCCCGGAAAGAGTCATCGTGGGCGGCGCGTGACGGGCGCCGGGCCGGTCGTCGGTGGTCTTCGATCGTACGGCCCTTGCGCAAGGCAGACGGATGGGATCCAATCTCAGGACTTTGGGATCCGCTGCGGAGGGCGCGCCATGTTGAAGCGCGAGGACAACGAGAAGCTGACCAGGACCGGCCCCGGCACTCCCTTGGGACGGTTGATGCGCTCGTACTGGCAGCCCGCCGCGCTGGTGTCGGAGATGCCCGAGGAGCGGCCGGTCAAGGCGGTCCGGCTGATGAGCGAGGATCTCGTCCTGTTCCGCCGCGACGACGGCGGGTGGGGTCTGGTCAGCCGGTTCTGTGCGCACCGCGGCGTCGATCTGTCCTTCGGCCGGCTCGAGGACGGCGGCCTGCGCTGCCTCTACCACGGTTGGCTCTACGGCGCCGACGGCCGCTGCCTCGAACAACCGGCCGAGCCCGAGCACAGCCGGTTCGCCGACAAGATCCGCATCGCCAGCTATCCGTGCGAGGAGCGCAACGGCATCGTCTTCGCCTACCTGGGCGCCGGTGATCCACCGCCCTTCCCGGCGTACGACTGCTTCGCCGCGCCGGAGACGTACACGTTCGCCTTCAAGGGCCTGTGGCAGTGCAACTGGCTGCAGGGGGTGGAGGGCGGCATCGATCCGAGCCACGTCTCCTTCCTCCACCGGTTCGTCCAGGAGGACCCCCGGGAGGCCTACGGCCAGCAGTTCAGCGAGGTGGTGGCGGGCACCGGGCAGAAGCTCTCCGAACTCGTCGGGGACCACTTCCGGCCCGCCATCGACGTCGAGGCGGCCGACCACGGCCTGCGCGTCTTCGCCGTCCGCCAGCTGACCGACGAGGTCAAGCACGTCCGGATCACCAACCTGCTGTTCCCCAACGCGTTCGTGGTCCCGTTCGGCAACAGCAAGGTCTTCGCGCAGTGGCACGTGCCCGTCGACGACGAGAACCACTACTGGTACATGGTGCTGTACGACTTCGCGGAGGAGACCGACAAGGAGACGCTGCTGGGCCAGCGGCTCTCCGAGGTCACGCTCCCGGACTACCGGCCGGTGCGGAACCGCGCCAACAACTGGGGTTTCGACGCGACCGAGCAGAAGGAGCTGACCTTCACCGGGATGGGCCTGGACATCAACGTCCATGATCAGTGGGCGGTGGAGAGCATGGGGCCGATCCAGGACCGCACGACGGAGCGCCTCGGCGCGTCCGACAAGGCGGTCACCGCGAACCGGCGCCTGCTGCTGCGCTCGCTCGACCTGTTCGAGACCGGTGGCCGGCTTCCTGCGCAGCCGCGCGACGCGACCGATGCGGCCGCGATGACCGGCCCCGTCGCCGTCGACATGATCAGTGCGACGGAGGGCTGGGAGCAGCGCTGGCCTGAGCACGACCGGGAGCGGCGCGCGGCCTCGCCGTGGGCGCGCCGGCCGGTCGAGGTGGACTCCGATGTCTAACCTCGACGGTCGCCCGGCCAGCCAGGGTGGGAGCCGGCCCGGCGTCCGGCCGCTGGCGGTTGCCGAGCGGTCCGGTTTCGTGGCGCGCCACGAGCTCTGGTCCGAGCGCCAGTACGCCGACGAGGAGCAGATGCGTCGCGTGCTCGACGAGCTCGGCGTCGAGCTCGTGCGGGTGGCGTTCAGCGACCAGTTCGGGGTGCTCCGCGGGAAGACCGTCACCCGCGCGGCGTTGCCCGGGGTGCTGCGCTCGGGGATCACCGTGCCCTCGTCGCTGCTGCTCAAGGACATGTCGGGGAAGTCGACGTTCCCCGTCTTCGAGGCGTTGGAGCTCGACGGGTACCGCGGATTCTCCGGCGCGGGCGACATCGTCGTCGTGCCGGACCCGTCGACGTTCCGGGTGCTGCCCTGGTCGCGGCGGACCGCGATCGTCCTCTCCGACCTGCACTACCCGGACGGTCGTGCAGTGCCCTACTGCACCCGCGGGGCTCTGCGGCGGGCACTGGCCGGGCTGGCCGAGCGCGGACTCGGGCTCACGATCGGCCCCGAACTGGAGTTCCACGTGTTCTCCGGCGAGGACGGGGCGGGGCACCTCTCGTCGGGTTCGCAGCTGCTGCACCTCGACGCCCTGGACCGGGTCGACGATCTCGTGACCGCCATCCACGAAGGTCTGACAATGCTCGACCTCCCGCTGCGGTCGATCGAGCTCGAGTTCGGCGCGAGCCAGTTCGAGGTCACCCTCGACGCCGGTGATGCGGCCGCCGTCGCGGACGAGATCGTGCTGTGCCGGATGGCGATCAAGCAGGTCTGCCGGCGGATGGGGCTGCACGCCACCTTCATGGCCCGTCCCCGCGGTTCCGAGACGGCGTCCACCGGCTGGCACCTGCACCAGTCCATGCGGGATCTGGGCACGGGCGCGGCGATCTTCGCGTCCGAAGGTACGGATCAGGTGCTGTCCGCGACCGGGCGCACGTACCTCGGCGGCCTGCTGGAGCACGCTGCCGCCGCCACCGCGTTCACGACGCCGACCGTGAACGGCTACAAGCGCTACCTTCCCCAGTCCCTCGCCCCGGACCGGGTCGTGTGGGGGATGGACAACAAGGGCGCGATGGTCCGCGTCGTCGGCCTGCCCGGCGATCCCAACGCGCACCTGGAGAACCGCTCCGGTGAACCCGGCGCCAACGCCTACCTGTACATCCTCTCGCAGCTGATCAGCGGGCTCGACGGGATGGACCGGCAGCTCGATCCCGGGCGCCCGACCGAGTCGCCGTACCTCGACGACGCCGAGCGGTTGCCCCGCACCCTGAGCGAGGCCGTGGACGCGCTGGATGCCAGTGCGGTCTTCCGGGCCGCACTGGGCGACGACGTCGTGGACTGGTACGTGCACCTCAAGCGCGCCGAGTTCGCGCGGTACCTGGCGGAGGTCTCCGAGTGGGAGCAGCGCGAATACTTCGATCTGCTGTGAGCACGCCTGCGTCCGCGCTCGTCGACGACGTCGCCGGGCGCATCAGGGAGAAGATCCTCTCCGGCGACCTCCCGATCGGCGCGCAGCTGCGGCAGGCGCTGCTCGCCGAGGAGTTCGGGGTCAGCCGGATGCCGGTCCGCGAGGCGCTGCGCCAGCTGCAGAACGGTGGGCTCATCACCGTCCTGCCGAACCGCGGCGCGATCGTGCGCGTGCCGGCGCCCTGGGAGGTGCGGGAGGCCTACGAGGTGCGGGCCGAGCTCGAGGCACTCGCCGCACGCCGCGCCGTCCGCCGGATCACCCCGGACGTGATCGCCGAGCTACGCGCTCTGAACAGCGACATGCGTGAGCGGGCCTCCGGGGTTCGCCCTGCGGCGGATCTCCCACCCGCCGAACGACACCGTGGGAGCGAGACCTTCCACGGGCTGATCGCCGGCAGCGCGGAGAACGCGCGGCTCACCCGGATGATCGACGAGCTGCAGGGGTCCTTCCCGCGGAACATCCTCGTGCAGCTGCTGGCCGCGGATCCGCGCTACTGCGCCGCCAACTTCGCCGAACACGACGCCATCGTCGACGCGCTGGAGGCAGGCGACGCGGAGACGGCCGGATCGCTGATGCGCGAGCACGTCCACCGTGCGGGCGAGCAGCTGTCCAGGTGGTTCGAGCAGCGGTCCTCCACGGTGTTCCGCGGATAGCCGATCAGGTGCCGCGCGCTGCCCCCGCCGACGGCTCGGCCGTCGTCACCGTGGGCTCGCCGATCCCCGCCGCGGCGAAGGCGGCGCGCACGGCGCCCCCCACGGCGTCGACGCGGTCGAGCGGGGTCAGCGCGATCGCCGAGCCGCCGAACCCGCCGCCCACCATCCGCGCGCCCAGCGCACCGGCGGCGCGGGCGGTCTCGACGGCGAGGTCCAGCTCGGCGCAGGACACCTCCAGGTCGTCGGCCAGCGAGGCGTGCGAGGCGTCGAGCAGCGGACCCAGCTCGGCGATGCGGCCCTGGTCCAGCAGCGCGACGGCCTGGCGCACCCGCTCGATCTCGGTGACGACGTGCCGGGCCCGTGGCCGGATCTCCGCCGGCAGGCCGGCGACGGCGTCGAGATCGGCGTTGCGCAGCGACCCGATGAGGGCCACGGCCTCCTCGATGGCGGCGCGCCGCTGCCCGTACTGGCCGTCGGCGTGCGCGTGCCGCACCTTCGTGTCGATGACGACGACGGCGAGACCGGCGTCGGCGGGCGCGAACGGCACCTGGCGGGTGTCGCCGTTGCGGGTGTCGATGAGCAGCGCGTGCCCGGCCGTGGCGAGCAGTGACGCCGCCTGGTCCATGCCGCCGGTCATCGCGCCGACGACCTCGTTCTCGGCCCGGATGCAGGCCGCGGCCAGCTCGGCGCGGGGGAGCCCGAGTCCGAAGAGCTCGTCGACGGCGATCGCGGCGGCGCACTCCAGCGCGGCCGACGACGACAGGCCCGAGCCCAGCGGCACCGACGCGGTGACGTTCAGGTCGATGCCGCCCACCGGGTACCCGGCTTCCCGCAGCGCCCACAGCACACCGGCGACGTAGCCGGGCCAGCCCTTCGGCGAACCGGGCCCGATCTCCGACAGCGCACCGTCGAACCCGCCCTGCTCGAAGACGCTGGTCAATCGCACGCGGTCGTCGCTGCGCCGCTCCACGTCGACGACGGTGCGCTCCGGGATCGCGAACGGCAGGCAGAGCCCGTCGGCGTAATCGACGTGCTCACCGATGATGTTGACGCGCCCCGGCGCCGACCATTGCCCGGTCATGAGGGGCCGACCTCTCGCAGCCGGTTCGCGATGGCTTCGGGAGTGGTGTCGCCGATCCACGCGCCGGCGCCCGACTCGGACCCGGCCAGGTACTTGAGCTTCCCCGGCGCCCGGCGCAGGGAGAACAGTTGCAGGTACATCCGCGTCGAGTCCCGTCCCTCTCCGATCGGGGCCTGGTGCCAGGCCGCGATGTAGGGCGGTTCCTCGCCGAAGAAGGCGGTGAACCGCTGCAGCAGATCGTGGTACAGCGCGGCCAGCTCGTCGCGTTCCGCGTCGTCCAGCGCGGCGAAGTCGGGCACCTGCCGGTGCGGCACCAGGTGCGCCTCGATGGGCCAGCGGGCCGCGGCCGGCACGAACGCCGTCCAGTGCTCGCCCTGGACGAGCACCCGGGTGCCGGCAGCCTGCTCCGCCTCCAGCACGTCGCGCAGCAGCTCGCGGCCGGTGCGCTCGTGATGGGCCCGCGACTGCGCCAGCAGCTGCGCCGAGCGCGGCGACAGGAAGGGGTAGGCGTAGATCTGCCCGTGCGGGTGCTCCAGCGTCACCCCGATCTCGGTGCCGCGGTTCTCGAACGGGAAGACCTCGGCGATGCCGGGCAGCGCGGACAGCTCGGCGGTGCGGTCGGCCCACACGTCGATGACGGTGCGCACGCGCGACAGCGGCAGCCGCGTGAACGACGAGTCGTGGTCGCTGGTGAAGCACACCACCTCGCACCGCCCGTTCGCCGGGCGCTGCGGCCACAGCGGGGTGTCGTCGACGTACGGGTCGGTGTCGGGCACCGTGCGGGCCAGCGACGGGAACCGGTTCTCGAACACCACGACGTCGTAGGAGGAGTCGGGGATCTCCGTCGGCTCCCGGCCCTCCCGAGTGGGGCAGAGCGGGCAGTGATCGGCCGGCGGCAGGAACGTCCGGTTCATCCGGTGCGCGGCCAGCGTGACCCACTCACCGGTGAGCACGTCGAACCGTGCCGTGGACGCCTGCTCGACCTGCGGGAGGTCGCGGGTGTCCTTCGCCGGCTCCCGGTCGGCGGTGACGTCGTCGAAGTAGATCAGCTCGCGGCCGTCGGCGAGGGTCGTGGTCACCCTGTGCAGGCCGGCGCTGGTCATGCGATCACCAGCCGGCCGCAGCGTTCCTCGAGGATGTCACGCGCCGTGGGTTCGAGCCCGTCATCGGTCACCACCACATCGGCGTCGTCCAGTGCTGCGATCGTGCTCAAGCCGACCACCCCCCATTTCGAGCTGTCAGCCACTACGGCCGTTCGACGCGCACTGCGCACCAGCGCGCGGTTGGTCTCCGCCTCGGCGAGGTTCGGAGTCGTGAACCCGGCGGTTGCGTCCATCCCGTGCACGCCCATGATCAGCCAGTCGACGTGCAGCCGCGCGAGCGACGCCACCGCCACCGCACCCGCGAGCGCGTCCGACGGGGTCCGCTCGCCACCGGTCAGCACCACGGTGAGGTCCGAGCGGCCCGCCTCGTGCAGCACGGCGGCGACCGGCAACGAGTTCGTCACGACGGTCAGGCGCGGCACCGCGAGCAGCGCGGAAGCGACGGCGTGGGTCGTGGTGCCGGCCGACAGGGCCACGGACGCGCCGGGCTCGATGAGCCTGGCCGCGACAGCGGCGATGGCCAGCTTCGCATCGGTGCGCAGCTCCGCCTTCGCGGCGAAACCGGGCTCGTCGACGCTGCTGCCGGCGCTCGTTGCGCCGCCGTGCACCCGGGTGACGAGCCCACGCGCGGCCAGCGTCTCGATGTCGCGGCGGATCGTCATGTCGGAGACGCCGAGTCGCTCGACGAGGTCCGACACGCGCACCCCGCCGGTGCCCCGGACCTCGTCGAGGATCAGTTCCTGGCGTTGCCGGGCGAGCATCAGTTCCCCAGATCGACGTCGGCACGGACGACGGCCACGCCGCCCGGCGCGACCTTCGCGACACCGTCGGTCGGACTGCCGGTGAGCAGGTCCGTGCCCGTGACCGGCACCGACGCCTCGGTGTCCGTGCGGTTGAGCACGAACACGAACCGTCCGCGGCGCACTACCTCCACACCCTGCCGTGCGCCCTGTTCGCGGATGACACCGGCCCCGACGGCGAGGCGTTCGGCGAGCTGCGCCGTCGCGGCCTCGTCGAGCCGGGTGGCGACGTACCAGGCACTGCCCGCGCCGACGCTGTTGCGGGTGACGGCCGGTGTGCCGTCGGGCAGCCGCGCGATCACCTCGGCGTCGCCGGCAGTGAGGTGCTCGGTCCACAGATCGGCCGACCAGCCGTTGTCGAGCGTCACGGTGTCGCCGGGCAGCAGCGGCGCGAACTCCTCCGTGCGGATGCCCAGCAGCTCGCGGAACGCCCCCGGATAGCCACCCAGCCGGATGTGGTCGTGCTCGTCGGTGATCCCCGAGAAGTACGTGACCAGCGCCGATCCGCCACCGCGCACGTAGGCCGCGACGTTGGCCGCGGCTGCGTCGGTGCACGAGTACAACGTGGGAACGACGACCAGCCGGTAGCTAGAGAGATCGGCGTCGGGCGGCACGACGTCGACCGTCGCGCCCAGGTCGGTGAGGGCGGCGTGCCAGCGCTGCGGCGCGTCGGCGTAGCGCAGCTGCTCGGAGGGGTGCGAGTCGAGGTCGCAGGCCCACATCGCCGACCAGTCCCACAGCATCGCGACGTCCGCGGCGACCGGGCTGCCCGCGACCTCGCCGATCCGCTGCAACGCCGAGCCCAGCTCGACGACCTCGCGGAACCGCGCCGAGTCCCGTCCCGCGTGCGGGACCAGGCCGGAGTGGAACTTCTCGCCGCCCGCCTTCGAGGCCCGCCACTGGAAGAACGCGACGGCGTCGGCGCCGCGCGCCACGTGCCGCAGTGAATCGGCGAGCAGCTCACCCGGCCGCTTCGCGATGTTCACCGGTTGCCAGTTCACCGCCGACGTCGACGACTCCATGAGCAGCCACGGCGCTCCGCCCGAGGCGCCACGGGTGAGGTCGTCGCTGAAGGCCTGGGCGGCCCACGGATCGGCGTTGCGGTGGTCGAGGTAGTAGTCCTGGGCCAGCACGTCCAGGTGCTCCGCCCAGGCGAAGTTGTCCACGACGTCGCCGCCGGCGGAGATCATCAGATTCGTGGTGACGGGCACGTCCGGGCTGATCGCGCGCAGCACGTCGCGCTCGGCGCAGTAGTAGGACAGCAGCGCGTCGGAGGAGAACCGCGCGAAGTCGAGCTGCTGGGTCGGGTTCGCGTACGACGGGGTGATCCGCGGCGGCAGCACCTCGGCGAACTCGCGGTAGTGCTGCGACCAGAAGGCCGTGCCCCAGGCCTCGTTGAGGGCCGCGACGTCGCCGTAGCGCGCCTCGAGCCACACGCGGAACGCCGCGGCCGACACGTCGCAGAAGCACTGCCGGATGTGGCAGCCCAGCTCGTTCGACACGTGCCACAGGCGCACGGCCGGATGCTCGCCGTAGCGGCGCGCCATCGCCGCCACCAGCCGCAACGCGTGCTCGCGGAACACCGGCGAGCTGGGACAGAACGACTGGCGGCTGCCCGGCCACAACGTCCGTCCCTCGACGTCGACGGGCAGGATCGCCGGGTGCGCCGCCGTGAGCCACGGCGGCGGGGACGCCGTCGCCGTGGCCATGTCGACGGCGATGCCGCCGGCGTGGAGCAGCTCGAGGACGTCGTCGAACCAGCCGAAGTCGTACCGGCCGGGTTCGGGTTCGAGCAGCGCCCAGGAGAACACCCCGAGCGTCACGAACCCGACGCCGGCCTCCTGCATCAGCGCGACGTCCTCGGGCCACACCTCGCGCGGCCACTGCTCAGGGTTGTAGTCGCACCCCATGGCGATGCCGGGGAACGGGAACGGTGCAGTCATCCCTACCCCTTCGTCGCACCCAATGTGAGGCCCGAGACGAACTGCCGCTGCAGCGCGAAGAAGATCACCAGCACCGGCAGCATCGCGAGCACCGAACCGGCCGAGAGCAGGTTGTAGTCGGTGAAGAACCGGCCCTGCAGGCTGTTGAGCGAGCTCGTGATCGGGAACTTGTCGCCGCTCTGCAGCAGCACGGTCGCCCAGAAGAACTCGTTGTAGACCCAGGTCACCTGCAAGGTCGCCAGCGCCGCCAGCGGTGGCCGGCACAGCGGCAGGGTGAGCTGCCAGAACTGGCGCAGCACCGACGCGCCGTCCACGCGCGCCGACTCGTAGATCTCGGCCGGGATCGTCTTCATGTAGTTCGACAGCACGAACGTGCAGAAGCCGAGCTGGAACGCGACGTTGACCAGCACGACCCCGGCCTGCGTGTTCAGCAGGGTGCCGGAGCTGGAGAGCCACTCCGGGGCCGGGATCGCGCGGAACATCCGGTAGACCGGGATCAGCAGCGCCTGCGGCGGCAGCAGGTTCGCCGCCAGGAACAGGGCCAGCAGCGGCAGGTTGAGCTTGAAGGAGAAGCGGGAGAGCACGAACGCCACGCACGCCGACATGAACAGCGTCAGCGCCACGGCGGGCACCGTGATCACCACGGAGTTCCAGAAGTGCAGGCCGAAGTCGCCCTGCACCCAGGCGTTCGCGTAGTTGTCGAGCGTGAAGCCGCCGAAGGACACGTAGCCGTGCACCGCGGTGTAGGCGTAGTCGCGGAACGAGTTCAGCAGCGCCCACAGCAGCGGGAACAGCCACGCCACGGCCACGACGGCCAGGAACACGTGCAGCACCAGACGCCGGCTGCGCGAACGCGCCGGCGTGCCGGCGGGTCGGGAGACGGTCGGTGCCGGCAGGGTCGTCGTCACTGGTCCCGTCCTTCCCGCATCACGATGACCAGGTAGATCGCCACGAAAACCGAGCTGATCACCAGCATGATCGTGGCCATGGCGGAGCCGAACCCGATCCGACTGGCCTCACCCACCACGTTCGCCGTGACGAGCGTGGCTATCAGCTCCAACCCGTTGCGCCCCTTGTTGATCACCCAGACGAGGTCGAACGCGCGCAGGGCCTCGATGACCGTGATCACCAGGACGATGATGTTGATCGGGCGCATCACCGGGAAGACGACCCGGAAGAACGTCTGCGTCTCGCTCGCGCCGTCCAGGGACGCGGCCTCGCGCAGCGAAGCGTCCACGGCCTTGAGCCCGGCCAGGTACAGCAGCATCACGTAGCCGACGTGGCGCCAGCTCGACGCCGCGAGCGCCGCCCACAGGTTGACGTTCGGGTCGCCGTACCAGTCGATCGTCGTGCCCAGCACCGCGTTCAGCAGGCCCTGGTCGCGGGAGTAGATCAGCTGCCAGATGAACCCGACCAGCGCCAGCGAGAGCACGACCGGCAGGTAGATCGCGGTCTGGTAGAAGCGGCTGAACCGGATCTCCTTGTCCAGCAGCACCGCCAGGAAGATCCCGGCCGGCGTCGCGATGAAGAACAGCACCGCCAGGAACGCCAGGTTGTGCTGCAGCGCAGGCCAGAAGGGTGGGTAGTTCGTCGCGACGTTGACGTAGTTGTCGACGCCGACGCCCTTGATCTGGCTGATCGGGCCGATGCCGTTCCAGTTGGTGAACGACAGTGCGACCGTCGCGATGGCGGGGAACCACACGAGCACGATCACGAACAGCGTCGGGATCGCCACCATCAGCGTGACGATGATCCGATCCGTGCCGCTGAGGGCCAGGACCTTGCGCTCGCGCGGGGTCCGGTAGCCCCGGCCCGGAGCGGCCTGAGCCGGCTCCGGGCGCGCGGGTGTCTCGACGGACATCGGAAGCCCCTCAGCTGGTGAAGATCGACTTCTTCTGGCTCTCGATGCTCTTGACCAGTCCGTCGATGTCAGCGGGGGTCTTCAGGAACTGCTGCAGCGCCGGGATCATCACCGTCGAGGCGAAGTCGGGGCGGGTGTCGCGGTCGAGGAACTGCGAGATCTGCTTGCCGCCCGCAACGAACTCCACGGCCTTCTTCTGCAGCTTCGTGTAGCCGGAGGAGTCGGCCTGCGAGCTCGCCGCGATCACCGAGGTGTCGGACTTGACCGAGATCCCCTCGGCCTTGGGCGAGGCCAGGTAGGTCAGGAACTTCTTCGCCGCGGCCTCGTTCTTCGGGTTCGCCGCCAGCATGAAGCCGTCGATGGGCGCCTCGATCGCGCCCGTCCCGATCCGCGTGTCGATCTCGGGGAACGGGAAGAAGTCCAGGTCGTCCTGCTCGGCGCCCTTGGTGAACTGCTGGCCGACGAACATGCCCAGCACGTACATGCCGGCCTTCTTCTGCTGCAGCGTCTGCGCGGCCTCCTGCCAGGTGCGACCCAGCGCGTCGGGCTGGTGGAAGGGCAGCAGCCGCCGCCACGTGTCGAACACGGTGCGCACCTGCGGGGAGTCCCACGACTCCTTACCGGCCATCAGGTTGACGTGGTAGTCGTAGCCGTTGATCCGCAGGTTGAGCTGGTCGAACGTGCCCATCGCCGGCCAGCCGTCCTTGTCGGCGAACGCGAGCGGCACGAGTCCGTCGGCCTGCATCTTCGTCGACAGCGCCACCAGCTCGTCCAGCGTCTTCGGGGCGGTGTAGCCCTTCTCTGCGAACACGCTGGGCCGGTAGTAGACCGCCCACGGGTAGGTCGTGAACGGCACGAAGTACTGCTTGCCGTCGGAGGTCGAGGCGGTCTTCATCGCGTCCGACATGCCCTGCACGTTCTGCCACACGTCGCTGATGTCGCCGACGAGGCCCTGCTGGGCGAAGAACTGCATGCGGTAGCCGGCGAACCACGTGAACACGTCGTCCGGCTGGCCCTGCAGGTAGTTGTTGATGTTCTCCTGGAACGTGTTGTGGTCGACCACGTTCGTCTTGACCTGGATCGCGGGGTCGCCGAACCCGGCCACGATCTCCTCGTAGGCCTTCTTCGGCACGGCGTCGGACTGGTTCGAGCCGAAGGTCAGCGTGCCGGTCGCCGGCCCGGCGGGTGCCGCCGCGCCACCACCGCCGCCGCAGGCCGCGAGCAGCCCGGTCGCGCCGAGCAGGGCGGCCCCGCCCAGCGTCCCGCGCAGGATCGCGCGGCGGGAGAGGCCCGTGGCGGCCGCGGACGGCGGCATCAACTGAGCCAGGTACTGGGCTTCGGTAGCGGGTCGGGACATGGTCGCCTCCGTTGGAGATCAGCCGACGGGTCGGAAGGGATGACGAACCTTGGCCTAGCCCACAGCCAGGAGTCAATACTTCCGAACAATCTCCAACGCGGAGTCGCTCGAATACCAACAAGACCCGACAGCGCTGTCGGATCTTGAGGGTCAGCCGGAGTGGCTTCCCGCGGTCGCGTCAGCGGTGTGGCGACCGCCGTTGACCGCCTCCTCCACCCGGGCCCGCACCACGCCCGCGGCGCCCTGCACGGCCGGATGGTCGGCGACGCGCTGGTAGTTGCGCCGCAGCTGCTCGTACCGCTCGGTGCCGGCCTTCGCGCCCAGCACGTATCCGATCGCCATTCCCAGCAGGAACCTGAGCATCTCGCCTCCCTCACCGTCACCCGGCCCCTGCACAGGCCGGCGGCCACCCATCCTGCCCCAGTGCGGACGGGAGGGGCGGGGCCAAAGCGGTGGAGGGCGTGCGATATCGTTGACGTCAGGCCGCGCGGGATGCCCGCAGGCGAGCGGTCCTCCGTAGCTCAATTGGCAGAGCATGCGACTGTTAATCGCAGGGTTACTGGTTCGAGTCCAGTCGGAGGAGCCACATCCCCAGGTCAGGGACTTGATCGGGGATCATTCCGACTCTTGCTTCTACCCTGACCTGGGGTCGACTTCCTTCGCCCTCCTGAAGACCTCAAGCGGCTCGGCGGCACCCGTGTGGGCGTGCTTGTGGCGGAGGTAGGCGTCCTGGGTCCTCGACCTTCGCGTGCCCGAGCTGGTCTGCTGGCTGACATGCGGTGAGCCTGGTCTGGTCCCTCATCGTGGCCACCGTCTTGCGGTGGGCGAGCGCGGGCGCGACGCCGACACCCTTGCGTTGACTCTCGACCTGGTACAGCCATCAGGATTTCCGCATCAGCTCGTTGGCGATCAAGGGAGCGATGGTGGATCTCGACAATCCCGTGCTCAAACTGTGTCAAGAAGGGATGCAGGCGGAGGCGGACGGACGACCAGGCGATGCGCGCACGGCGTTCGAACAGGCGTGGGCAGCGCGGACCGACGACTTCGACCCCTGCGTCGCCGCGCACTACATGGCGCGTTCGCCGGGCGACCCCGAGGAGATACTTCGGTGGAACCAGGAGTCGCTGCGGCATGCCGACGCCGTCGGGGACGAAAGGGTTGCCGCCCTTTATCCGTCGCTGTTCGTGGGCACTGCGATGGCTCATGAACGGCTCAGCGCCCCTGCTGCTGCCCGCGCCGCGTTCGAGCGAGCGGCCGAGCACGTCGCAGCCTTGCCGGCAGACCAGTACGGCGAGGACCTTCGAACGGCCATCGCTGAGGGTCTCCGTAGGCTCAGCTGACGTCCGTCGACCCGGTCGCGGTCTCCGCCATCTCGGAGGTCTGCCCGCCCGGCGAGGGCGCATCGGGTTCGTGGCCGAGCGGGCGGATGCCCGTCACGGTGACAGCGACGCGGCCGGTAGAGCGACGGCAGAAGCGAGCTCCCGGACCGGGAAGACCACTACGCCGACGCGCAGCCGCTCGTTCAGCGTCTCCCAGATCGATTCGGCGAGTGCGGTCCACGGGCCGCTGACGCGGCAGAATTGCGGGTGCCCGTCTGTTTGCGGCAGGTCGGAACCGCCGGCGTAGGTCGCCACCATCAATGCCTCTGTCGGTTCGAGGGCGTCGACGTGGAGGGACTGGCGTCGAGTTGCCTCGGGACGATGCGGAACGGCGCTGGCACCGGAAACGGTGACACCCTCGACGGTCTCGGCCGGGAAGCGCACGTAGGCGGAGATGCGCGGTGTGCGGATGGGTGGATCGGGCTCGTAGTGCAAGGCGTTCAGCTCGCACTCGACCGGTGTGCCCGCGTCGAGCTGGTCGGCAAGCTGATCGACGTGGCTGCCGTTGCCGAGGAGTAGATGGCGAGGACCGAGCCGGGCGGCAACGTAGTGCCGTAGGTCGTCGTGGGGGCCCGCCGAGCGATCGACGACGACGATCGCGTTGTCGCTGATCTCGAACGACCGCATCCGTGAAGCACGGCTGCGGCCGGTCAGCCAGTAGGCCGCGAACGCCACCCCGTCGTCGTCGGCGCCGATCACGATGCCACGACCCGGATACTCCGATCGGCTCAGAAGCGACAGAAGCATCTCGGGCTCATTCGGCACCACCGCATCCTTCCAAGATCAAGGCGGCGCCGCCCCTGCTGCGCACTTGCCGGCGCAGCGCTCGCCGGGCATACGGGGGGTCAGTTCTCTCGAGGGGTGCTTTCTGCGCGGTGTGCTTGGTGCTGCCGCGCTGCTTCCGCTCCTCGGCCCTGACGGGCCTGCGGTGCTGTCAGCTTGCCACTGAACATCCGGGTCACCCTGATTTCAGGGTCACCCCACATCGTTCATTTGGGTCCCATCGCTTCTCTGTTTTGCCTGGTCACGAGCATCGCCTTGCGATAGAATCGAACACATGGTCGAGATCGACGAGTGGGTGGGCGTGCCCGATGCGCTCATGCTCGACGGGTCGCCATCGCCCGCCGCCATCGCGCCATCTGGGTGGCTGGCCGTCGAGCTCGACCAGTACTTCTCCGAGCCCGATTCCCTCGACGATCCCGCCCTGGTGGACGCCATCGTCGGGTACGAACGGCTCGCCGCGTGGGCGCAGGCTCGGCAGGCCCGGTTGATCGCCTCGCTGGCCGAGCGGCGGGCCGAGCCGGGGTCGTTGACCGACTGGGCCGCTGACGAGGTCGCCACCGCGCTTGCACCAGTCCACCGGCACCGCCGCGTTCCGCACCCGACAGGCCACTGCGCTGGTGGAGCGGCTGCCGGGCACGCTCGCGGCGTGGGAGGCCGGGCTGCTGGATCAGCGCCGGGTCACGACCATCACCCAAGGCACCGTCAACCTGACCGCCGAGCATGCCGCTCTGGTCGAAGCCCGGGTGCTCCCGAAAGCGCCGTCGCAGACCGCGGCGCAGCTGCAGGCGGCGATCAAGAGGGCGATCATCTCCGTCGACCCCGACGGCGCCGAAGACCGCCACGAGGCGGCCCGGAAAGGGCGGCGGGTCGCGGTCAACCCCGAAGACGACGGAATGGCCTCACTCTGGGCACTGCTGCCCGCGCCGGACGCGATCGCCTGCTTCGAATGGTTGACCCGACTCGCGCGGGGCTGCGGTGCTGATGACCCGCGCACCATGGACGAGCGCCGCGCCGACCTCGCCGCCGACCTGCTCAGCGGCCGGTTGCGCAACCCCGACCTCGTCCTGCCGACACCGGTGAACCCGGGCAAGCCGCTGGTGCAGCTGTCGATGCCGATGACCGCCCTCTTCGGGCTCACCGACGACCCGAGCGAGCTGCTCGGCTACGGCCCGATCACCGCCGGGATGGCGCGCGAGATCGCCGCCACCGCGACCTGGCGGCGACTGTTGTTCGACCCCGAGTCCGGGGCGCTGCTCGACCACGGCCGCACGACCTACACCCCGCCGGTCGCATTGGCCGATTTCGTCAAGGCCCGGGATGTGTACTGCCGCTTCCCCCGCTGCCGCCGCAAGGCGGTCAACGGCGAACTCGACCACCTCGTCGCCTACGCCGAGGGCGGCCCGACCAGCGCGACCAACCTGGCCGGGTTCTGCGTCCGCCACCACCACCTCAAACACGCCGGCGGCGGATGGAAGGTCCGGGCCCTGCCCGACGGCGGGTTGGAGTGGATCACCCCGACCGGGCACCGGCACGTCACCCGGCCCTACGACTACCGCGGCGACCCCGACCCGCCCTGACCAGCTCGCTGCTCAGGGGTGGAACGACAGCTCGACCGTGCCGTACGCGCCGAAGTCGGCGCGGACGGAGTCGCCAGGTCCGATGGCCGGTGGCGACGTGGTCGTTCCGGTGGTCACGACGTCGCCGGCGCGGAGTGCCTCGCCGTGGCGGGCGAGGTCGCGCACCGACCAGCACAGGGCTTGGCCGGGATCGCCGAGCACCGCTCCGCCCGATCCGTGGGCGGCGGGCTCGCCGTTGACCAGGATCGAGGTGGCATGGTCGGTGAGCGCGTCGCCGCGCCAACCGGGGACGGCCGGGCCGAGTACGAACATGCCCGCACAGGCGGCGTCGGCGAGGAGTGACGGTCCGCCGACGGTGGCGAAGTCGAGGAACCGCGAGTCGGGCACCTCCACCGCGAGGTGCAGGGCGGCCACCGCGTCGACGATGTCGGAGTCGGTGG
This sequence comes from uncultured Actinomycetota bacterium, assembly GCA_963727745.1. Classification (GTDB taxonomy): domain Bacteria; phylum Actinomycetota; class Actinomycetes; order Mycobacteriales; family Pseudonocardiaceae; genus Pseudonocardia. The sequence continues at coordinate 223,912 of CAVSHL010000003.1, read as the reverse complement.
CGTCCGGCGGGACGTCACGCGCCATCCTGAACGCGAACTCGGCCTCCACGACCCGCATGTACAGGTCGTGGGAGGGGAGCGTGGCGCCGGGCTCGTACCGGAAGCGATCGAACAGCGGCCCGGCCAGCGGTCCGTCGACGCCGATGTGCGCCTGCCCCGCCAGGGAGGTTGCGGCGAGCTTCCATCCGTAGCTGCGGCCCGCCTGCTCCGCGAGCGCGCGCTGGGCACGGCGGCCGGCGTCCGGGGTGGTGGGCCGGATCGGCTCCGGCAGTGCGACGCGCCGGGTGCCGGTGGTCCAGGCCTCCCAGATCGCCGCAGCGCAGGCCTCGGCTCGGGTGTCCTCGAGTGGGCTCATGACGACATCCTCGCAACAGTCCGACGAGCGCGGCATCTCCGGGCGATCGCCGGTCGATTCTCGGCTGTGTGAGAGCGAGTGTCGACGGAATGGGAGAGGTGCGATTTGTCCCATTCTTCGTCGCTGTGAGCTGGGTGTACTCGACAGTCGACCCGGTTGATGATGCTCCTGAACGGCCTACTAATGTGCGCTCGCGCCGGCACGGAAGTGTCGGCACTGATGTTTCTCGGACAATTTTCACAGCAGATTCATAAGAAGCAGGAGGCGTCATGAGCACGACGGTTTCCGGTCCGCCGCGCCTGCGTCGTCCCCCGTCGCGGTGGGCCCGGTTCCGCAGCTCGCCGCACCGCACGCGCTGGATCAACGCCGGCCTCGCCGTGCTGCTGCTCATCGCAGCCGTGGGCGCCTACCTGCTGGTCGGCAACCCCACTGCGCCGCAGCAGATCGAGCGGACCGCGGTCGTCACCCGCGGCGCCGTCACTGCCAGCGTGACCGGCAGCGGCAACGCCGCCTCCCAGACGAGTACCCCGGTCAGCTTCGAGTCCACCGGCTTCGTGAAGGAGGTGCACGTGAAGCCGGGCGACACGGTCACGCTCGGTCAGGTCCTCGCCACCATCGACCCCGACTCGGCGCAGGCGGGCCTGCGGACCGCGCAGGCTCAGCTCGACGGGGCCAAGGCCGCGCTGGCGCAGGCGCAGTCCGGGGCCACGCCGGTGCAGGCGCAGCAGGACGCGCTCGCCATCACTTCCGCGCAGCAGGCGCTCGACACCGCCCAGAAGCAGTTGGACCAGGCTCACCAGCAGAAGGACCTCGACGACAAGAGCTCCGCGGACGCCGTTTCCGCCGCGCAGCGGAAGCTCCGCATCGACCAGGAGGCGCCGTGCCCGACGACGACGGCCAGCGCGGACAGCACTGAGGGGCTCATCAGCGGCCAGAAGAAGTCGAGCAGCGGAAGCGGCACGTCGTGCAACTCGAAGGACGCCACCCTGGCCGCGGACAGGGCGGCGCTGACCACAGCGCAGAACAACCAGCGCAACACCGAGCTCGCCGACGAGAAGGCCATCACGTCGGCCGAGGCGGCGGTCACGACGGCGACGAACAACGTGCGCTCCGCGAAGCTCGCGCAGCAGGCCAACCAGCACCCGCAGACGCCCGCACAGATCGCTCAGGTCCAGGCCACGGTGGACAGCGCGCAGGTGGCCGTGGACACGGCGAGCAAGGGTGTCGACAGCACCACGCTGAAGGCGCCGCAGGCCGGGGTGGTGCTCGCGGTCAACGGCAAGGTCGGTGAGTCGTCGGGCACTTCGTCGTCCTCGTCCGGCACGTCCAGCTCGGGCACGTCGGCGACGGGTGGGACGAGCTCGAGCGCGTCGAGCGCATCGTCGGCGGCCTCCTCCGCCGGCAACGGGTTCGTCGTGATCGCGAACGTCTCCCAGCTCGCGATCACCGCGAACATCGCCGAGGCGGACGCGTCGAAGATCAAGCTGGGTCAGCCGGCGCAGATCACGTTCCCCGGCACGAGCACGACGGCGACGGGCTCGGTCGTGCAGATCACGCCGCAGAGCACGGTGACCAACAACGTCGTGCTCTACCCGATCACGATCGCCGTCGACAGCGCGCCACCCGACGTGGGGGTCGGGGCGACAGCGAGCCTGTCGATCCAGACCAGCGCCAAGGACGGTGTGCTCAGGGTGCCGACGGCGGCGATCACGACGCTGGGGGACCGGCACACCGTGACGGTGCGCCGCGACGGTGCGGACACCCAGCTGCCGGTCCAGATCGGGATCCAGGGCGACACCGACACCGAGGTCCTCTCTGGGCTCGCCGAGGGCGACACCGTCGTGCTGCCGTCGACGACGGGCGGCCCGGCGAGCAACGGCATCCCCGGCGCGCCTGCCCGGACCGGTGGCTGATGCGCCCGGTCATCGAGCTGCGCGGGGTGGCGAAGCTGTACGGGACCGAGGAGAACCTCGTGCGGGCGGTCGACGGGGTCGACCTGGTGGTGGAGCGCGGGGACTACGTCGCCGTCATGGGCGCGTCGGGCTCTGGCAAGTCGACGCTGATGAACATCATCGGCTGCCTCGACGCCCCTTCCCGCGGCCGCTACCTGCTGGACGGTGTGGACGTGCGCCGGCTCGACGAGCGGCGCCAGGCCATCGTCCGCAACCGCAAGATCGGGTTCATCTTCCAGTCGTTCAACCTCATCCCGCGCACGACGGCGACCAGCAACGTCGAGCTGCCGATGGCCTACGCGCGGATCCCGTCGTCGGAACGACGCCACCGGGCGCTCGCGGCGTTGAGCCAGGTCGGGCTGTCCGACCGCGCCGGGCACCTGCCGTCGCAGCTGTCCGGTGGGCAGCAGCAGCGCGTCGCGATCGCGCGCGCCATCGCCACCGATCCCGTCCTGCTGCTGGCCGACGAGCCGACGGGCGCGCTCGACAGCCGCAGCACCGAGGAGGTGCTGGCCCTGTTCGACGGGCTCAACGCGGCGGGCCGCACGCTCGTGGTGATCACCCACGAGGAGGAGGTCGCGGCGCACGCCAAGCGGGTGCTGCGCATGCAGGACGGCAAGGTGATCGCCGACCGCCGCGCGGCGGCAGTCGCGGGGCCACCACCGGTTTTGCGGGCCACGGGATGAACGTGCGGGAGAGCGCCCGGTTCGCGCTGCGCGGCGTGCTGGCCAACAAGCTGCGCTCGCTGCTCACGATGTCCGGGATCATCATCGGCGTCGCGGCCGTGATCATCCTGATCGCGGCGGGCAACGGCGCGAGCGCGTCGGTGCAGCAGTCGATCAGTGCGCTGGGCAGCAACACGATCACGGTCACGTCGACGTCGACCGGTGCGGGCAACCGGGGCGGCCCCGGGGGCGGTGGTCGGGTTGTCGTCGGCGGCGGAGGTGGCGGGCTCGGTGGCCTCCTCGGCGGCGGCGCCCCGGGCGGCGCCCGCCAGGGTGGGGCGAACGGCCGCCCCGGTGCCGCCGGCTCGACCGTGGACAACGGGACGCGGACCCGCGCGCCCGCGCTCACCGTCGCCGACGCGGAGGCGCTGCTCGATCCCGTCTCGGCGCCCGACGTCGAGTCCGTGGCGCCGGTCGTGACCGCGCAGAACGTGACCGTCACCTACCGGGGCGCGTCGCACACCGTGCAGAGCACGACCGGCACCACGCCGAGCTACCTCGTCAACAACAACGACGCCATCGCCGTCGGGGCCGGGATGTCCGACTCCGACTACACCGATCGCCGGCGCGTGGCCTTCGTGGGCGCCACCGTCGCCACCGCGCTCGTCGGCAGCGACAGCGCCGCGCTGGTCGGCCAGACCGTCCAGCTCAACGGCATCGACTACACGGTCGGCGGCCTCCTGGCGACGAAGGGCAGCACCGGCCCCCAAGACCAGGACGACCGGCTGATCGCGCCGCTCACGGCCGTGCAGGACACGCTGACCGGCTACGGCAACGTCACCAGCATCTCGGTGAAGGCCCGGACCGCCCAGACCGTGGACGCGGTCAGCTCGCAGGTCACGTCCATCCTGGCCGCACGGCACGACGTCACCGCCGCCACGCCCGACTTCTCGATCTTCAACCCGAGCTCGATCCAGTCGGCCGTGCTGGCCACCACCTCGACGTTCACGTTGCTGCTGGGCGCCGTCGCAGGGATCTCGCTGCTCGTGGGCGGGATCGGGGTCATGAACATCATGCTCGTCACCGTCACCGAACGGACCCGCGAGATCGGCATCCGCAAGGCCGTCGGCGCCCAGCGCGCCGACATCGTCGGGCAGTTCCTGCTGGAAGCGGTGCTGCTGGCAGTGCTCGGCGGCATCGTGGGCGTCGTGCTCGGCGTGGGGGTCGGGCAGCTGCGGTTCGGCACGTTCCAGCTGGTCGTCGCGCCGTACTCGGTCGTGCTGGCGTTCGTCGTGTCCGTGGCGATCGGCCTGTTCTTCGGCATCTACCCGGCCAACCGCGCGGCGTCGCTGCGCCCCATCGACGCCCTGCGCTACGAGTAGAGGTGGACATGCCCGACCCCGACGTGACCGACGTCCTGCCGGTGACCAGCGTGCACGATCCCGACGACCGCGACGACGATGTCCTCGACGAGGGCTGGGACGCCCCACCGACGAAGACGTCGAAGCTGACGCTGCTGCTCGTCGCGGGTGTCGTCGTGGCGCTGGGGTTCGGCGCGGGCGTGCTCGTCCAGAAGAACCACGACGCCTCGCTGGTGGGTGGTGCGCTGCGCGGCCGCCCGGCCGTCACCGGTGGCGCGCCGGCCGCGCGGGCGCAGGGGGGCGAGCAGACGGGTACGCGGGCCGACGCGGGTCCGCCCGCGGTCGTGGGCACGGTCTCGGCCGTCTCCGGCGAGACCTTGACCGTCACCGACTTCGGCGGCACCGCCGTGACCGTCACGGTTCCCGGCACCGCGGCGGTCACCTCGAGCGGGCTCGGCCACCCGAAGGTCGGCGACCCCGTCTCGGTGAGCGGCACGAAGGGCGCCGACGGTGCCGTCACGGCAACCGCGGTGACCGTGCGATCCGGCACGGGCTGAGCGCGATGAGGAGGTCGACGATGGTGGTGCGGACGGTGGGTCCGGCAGTGGCCGCGTTCATGGCCGTGGCGGTCACGGCCTGCGGTGGAGGAGCGGCTGCGTCGGGATCGGGTGGCCCGCGCGGCATGGACGAGCAGACGCGGCAGCAGGTCGAGCAGTGCCTGCAGGCCGCCGGCATCGCGGTGCCGACGCCCGGGCCCCGGCCCACCGAGCGGCCCACGGACCGGCCCCGCCCCACGGGTGCGCCCGGCGGTGGGATGTTCGGTGACCCGAAGGTGCAGGCAGCCCTGAAGGCGTGCGGGATCACGCTGCCGAACCGGACCGCGGCGCCGCCTGCCTGATCTCCGAACCGGTGTGGCCAGGATGTCGAGAACGGCCGGCCGGGTCCGTCCCCGGGTAGCCACTGCCACACCACCCGAGGGAGCACGAGCATGTCGGTCACGCGCATGGAGAACGTCGGCATCGTCGTCGAGGACCTGGCGGCCACCGTCGCGTTCTTCGTCGAGCTGGGTCTGGAGCTCGAGGGCGAGATGACAGTCGACGGCAGCTGGGCGGCGCGCATCTGGGGGCTGGACGAGGTCGAGCTCGACGTCGCGATGGTCCGCACCCCGGACGGCACGAGCAAGCTCGAGCTGATGCGGTTCCACACCCCGGCGGCGATCCCGTCCGACCCGACCGCGCCGCCCAACACGATGGGCATCCGCCGCCTGCTCTTCGCCGTCGACGACGTCGACGACACCATCGCCCGCCTGCGCACGCACGGCGCTGAGCTCGTCGGCGAGGTCGAGCAGATCGGGGACGCCTTCCGCATGTGCTACCTCCGCGGCCCCGAGGGCATCATCGTCGCGCTGGCCGAGGAGCTCGGGTGAGGCCGAACTGGGCGTCACCGGCGGGCCCGCCCCTGCGCCACCCGCTCCGCGCAGACCGATCACGAGGTACTGCCGCAGTACTACCCTGGAAGCCGATGCTGCTCAGTGCGCGCGAGACCGACTTGTTCGAGGCGTCGCGTGCCCGCCTGGAGGCGATCGCCTACCGCCTGCTCGGGTCGGCGGGCGATGCCGAGGACGCCGTGCAGGACACGTTCCTGCGCTGGCAGGCGGCGGACCGGAACCACATCCACACCCCCGAGGCGTGGCTGACGAAGGCGCTCACCAACGTGTGCCTCAACCAGCTCACCTCCGCGCGTGCGCGCCGCGAGACGTACGTGGGTGAGTGGCTGCCCGAGCCCGTCCTCGCCGGCGACCGGATGCTCGGGCCGGCCGAGACCGTCGAGCAGCGCGAGTCGGTGTCGATGGCGGTGCTCGCCCTCATGGAGCGGCTCTCACCGAACGAGCGCGTCGTCTACGTGCTGCGCGAGGCGTTCGGCTACCTGCACGCGGAGATCGCCGCGATCCTCGATCTGACCGAGTCGAACTGCCAGCAGATCCACCGGCGCGCCAAGCAGCACCTGGCCGAGCACCGGGTCCGCGCCGAGACCGACGTGGCCGCGGCACGGCGGGTCGTCGAGGAGTTCCTCGCCGCGGCGCTGAGCGGGGACACCGCACCGCTGCTGGAGCTGCTCACCGACGGCGCGGTGAGCATCGCCGACGGCGGGGGCAAGGTGCAGGCACGCACCACCCCGATCGTCGGCGCGCTGCAGATCGCGCGGTTCGTGCGCGGGCTCTTCCAGCAGAACGACTCCCGGCGCGAGCTCGTCCACTCCACCATCGGTGGCAGCGCGCAGATGTACGTGGCGGTCGTCAACGGCGGTCCGGCGCTGGTGTTCGTGTCGGATGACCGCGTCGTCGGCGTCCTCTTCCTGGACGTGACGGTCGACGGCATCGCCGCCCTCCACACCCAGGCGAACCCCGACAAGCTGGAGCGCATCACGCGCCAGTGGGCCACCACCGAGCACGGGGAGCCGATCGCCACGGCCTGGTGACGCAGATCACTCTCGCGATCTGTCAGGGATCGCGGGGCTGTCCGGTTCACGTCGCGAACACGCAGCGAACCGGACAGGAGCGCAACCATGAAGCACCGCATCGTCGTCCTCGGGGCCGGATACGCCGGAGCCAACGCGACCGGCCGGCTCGCCCGCAAGCTGCGCCAGGACGACGTCGAGATCACCCTGGTCAACGCGGACCCGGACTTCGTCGAGCGGGTCCGCATGCACCAGCTCGCGGTCGGGCAGGAGCTGCGGCTGCGCCCGCTGCGCGACGTCCTCGCCGGTACCGGTGCGGCCGTGCGCACGGCGCGGGTCACCGCCGTCGACGTCGACCACCGGGTCGTCGAGCTCGTCGATCCGCACGGCGGGGCCGACCGGATCGGCTACGACACGCTGATCTACGCGCTGGGCAGCGTCGCCGCCGACAGCGGCGTCCCCGGCGTGGCCGAGCACGCGCACTTCGTCGCGAGCCGGCCGGGCGCCCTGCGGCTGCGCGAGCGCCTGCTCGATCTCGCCGCCGGCGGCACCGTGGTGGTCGTCGGGGGCGGGCTCACCGGCATCGAGGCCGTCACCGAGATCGCCGAGTCCCGCCCCGACCTGCACGTCGCGCTGGCCGCCCGCGGGGAGCTCGGCGACTGGCTCGGCGAGCGGGCCCGCCACTTCCTGCGCCGGACGTTCGACCGGCTGCGCATCACCGTGCACGAGCACACCGATGTCACGGCCGTCGACGCAGCCGGCGTGGCCACGGCCGCCGGCGGGTGGATCCCGGCCGACGTGACCGTGTGGACGGGCGGATTCGTCGCACACCCCCTGGCGGCGGCCACGTCGCTCCAACTGGCCGACAACGGGCAGGTCGTCGTCGACGCCTCGATGCGCTCGGTCTCGCACCCCGACGTGTACGTCGTCGGCGACGCCGCGTTCGCCGCAGGGTCCGGCGGCGCGCCGCTGCGCATGTCCTGCGCGTCGGGGATCCCGACGGCGTGGCGCGCCGCCGATGCCGTCGCCGCGCGCCTGACCGGCCGTCGTGCCCCCGGCGGGCCGATCGGCTACACCGGCCAGTGCATCAGCCTCGGCCGTGGTGCCGGCATCCTCCAGTTCGTCGCGCCCGACGACACGGTGCGGGCGGCCGCGATCACGGGCGGGTTCGGCGCGCGCATCAAGGAACTCGTCTGCTCCAGCGCGGCCTGGAGCGTCAGCCACCCGACGATGATGCTGCCGAGCCGCCGGCGGCGGATCGTGGCCGCACCGGCGGACCACCCCGTGTCCGCCTGAGCGGCTCAGGCCGGCCCGTAGACCAGGTGCAGCACGCCGTTCTCGAAGGAGTCGCTGGACAGCAGCGCGAGCTTCGTCTGCGGGCCGCCGTCGGGGAACAGCCGCAGACCGCTGCCCAGCGCGAGCGGGAAGACGAACAGGTGCAGCTCGTCGACCAGCCCGTCGGCGAGCATCCCGCGCACCAGCGTGACGCTGCCGCTGACGAAGAGATCGCCCTCGGCCGACTCCTTCAGCGCGCGGATCCGGTCCGCGTCGTAGCCGCCGATCACCTCGGTGTTGCGCCAGGTCGGATCGGTCATGGTGGAGGACACGACGTACTTGGTGGTGTCGTTGAAGAACGGTGCGCCCGGATCCTCCTCGGCGGTGCGGACGGACCACGCCGGCTCGAACATCTCGTGGGTCACCCGGCCGAGCAGGATGCCCGACGCCGCGCCGGTGAGCGCGGCCATGGTCTCGCCCATCTTGTCGGTGAAGCCGTACTCGGCCGTCCAGGACGGCGACTCGACGACTCCGTCGAGCGAGGCGAACTCGTGAACGGTGATCTTCCCCATGGCCGGCTCCTTCGCTCCGTGGTGTACGGCGGGTAGACCGCGTGGGCGTGACGATCTCATCGGTGGTGCGCGAACCCGTCGTCGGTAGGGTCGCCGACCGTGACGACCGCCTACGACAGCTTCGCCGCGGGGTACACGGCCGAGAACGAGTCCAGCCTCCTGAACGCGCACTACGAGCGGCCCGCGATGCTGGAGCTCGCCGGGGACGTGGCGGGCCGGCGGATCCTCGACGCGGGCTGCGGCTCGGGCGCCCTGTTCGCCGCCCTGCGCGATCGAGGCGCCGACGTGACCGGCATCGACTCGAGCGTCGGGATGCTGGACGAGGCGCGCCGCCGGCTCGGCGCCGATGCCGACCTGCGCGTCGCCGACCTGGCGGCCCCGCTGCCGTTCCCCGACGGCGCGTTCGACGACGTCGTCGCCTCCCTGGTGCTGCACTACCTGCAGGACTGGGGCCCGACACTGACGGAGCTGCGCCGCGTGCTGTCGCCCGCAGGTCGGCTCGTCGTCTCGGTCGAGCACCCGTTCGCGATCTTCCACATGCACCACCTGGCCGGGGAAGAGATCGACTACTTCGCGACCCGCCGCCGGGTCGAGGAGTGGACGATGGGCGGGCAGACCGCCCAGCTGACCTTCTGGGACCGGCCGCTGCACGCGATGACCGACGCCTTCGCCGCTGCCGGCTTCCGCCTCACCGTCGTGCGCGAACCGCCGCCCGGGCCGGGCGCCCGCGAGCTGTTCCCCGATCGGGTGCCGGACACGCCCACCGGGGCGTTCATCGGCTTCCTGTTCTTCGTCACGGAACCGGATCTCCGTCGGCCCCTCTAAGATCACCGGCCATGACGGACGGGTTCGGTGTGGTGTGCGAGATCGAGCCGCCGACCCGCCCGGACCTGCGGCACGCCCGGCACCAGATCGGCGTGCTGACCCCGGTGGCGGACGCGTTCCTGATCCCGGACAACCACATCGGCCGGGCCACCGTGTCGAGCATCGCCGTGGCCAACGAGGTGGCGGCCATGGGTGGGCGGAGCATCGCCTGCGTCAACGCCCGGGACCGCAACCTGCTCGGCCTGCGCCGCGACCTGCTCACCGCGGCCGCGTACGGGGTGCGCGAGTTCCTGCTGGTGCACGGCGACCGGCCGACCGAGGGCGACCGCGCGGGTGGCCTGACCGTGCGCACCATGATCGACGAGGTGCGGGCGAGCGCGGACCAGCCGGAGTTCGCCGGGATCACGCCGTTCCGGGTGGGCGTGACGGCCGGGCACGGGCGCCGGTTGCCGTCGTGGAAGCGGGCCGCGGACGTCGTGTTCGTGCAGGTCGGCTACTCGGTGGCGGAGTTCCTGCGCTGGCGCGAGCTCAATCCCGACGCGCCGCCCGCCTACGCCGGGGTGATGGTGCTGGCGAGCGAGGCGATGGCGAAGCGGCTGCAGACGACGATCCCCGACATCGTGATCCCCGACGAGCTGGTGGCCCGGGTGGCGGCGGACCGGCACGCCGGCGTGGAGATCGCGTGCGAGCAGGTGCTGGCGCTGCGCGCCACCGGTGCGTTCGCCGGGGTGCACCTGGTGCCGGTGAGCCGGTACCGGCCGCTGGCGGCCCGACTGGAGGAACTGCTCGTCAGGGGGTAATGTCCGTACATATGAGTGAGCGGCTGCGCGTCCCGCAACCGCTGCTCCGCACCCGGATCGGCACCGGCCGGGGCGCCATGGAACAGCCCAACGCCACCGGCGACGGCGATGTCCCGCTCACCGTCCGGTTCTGGATCGCGTTGGCCGGCACGGGCGTGCTGGCCGGGCTCGCCGGCATGGCCCTGATGCGCTTGCTCGACGTCATCGCCCACCTGGCCTACGGGCCTGGCGAGTTCGGTGCCGCTGTCGCTGCGGCCAGCCCGGTCGGGCGGGTCGTGCCGCTGCTGGCCGCCGGCCTGATCGGCGGCGTGGGGTGGTTCCTGCTGCGCAGGCTCGTGCCCGGCCGCTCCGACGTCGACGACTGCGTGTGGACGGGCGACGGGCGGCTCGGGGTGGTGCGCAGTACCGGCACGTCGGTGCTGTCGGTGACCGTGGTCGGGCTGGGCGCGTCGCTGGGTCGGGAGGCGGCGCCGAAGCTGATGGGCGGGGTGGCAGGGAGCCTGCTGGGCGGGTGGGCGCGGCTCACCGTGCCGCAGCGGCGGCTGCTGGTGGCCTGCGGCGCCGGCGCCGGGTTCGCCGCCGTCTACGACGTGCCGCTGGGCGGCGCGCTGTTCACCGCCGAGGTGCTGCTCGGTGCGGTGCGGCTGCCCGTCGTGCTGCCGGCGCTCGCCTGCTCGTCGGTCGCGACGCTGGTCGCGCGGATCGGGCTGCCACAAGGGCCGACCTATCCCGGCGTGGCCGATCTGCCGTTCCACCCGGCCGAGGTCGGGTGGGCGCTGGTCGCCGGCCCGCTGATCGGGCTGGTGGCCGTCGGGTTCGTGCGGCTGATCGCGTTCGTGTCGCGGCACCAGCCACGGGGCTGGTGGGCGCTGCCGGCTCCGCTCGGCGCGTTCGCCGTGCTCGCCGCGCTCGGCCTGGTGTTCCCGCAGCTCTACGGCAACGGCCAGGACATCGCCCAGCAGGCGTTCACCGGATCGACCCCGTTCGTGCTGCTGGCCGCGTTGTGCGTGCTGAAGCCGCTGGTCACCGCCCTGTGCCTGGGCAGCGGGGCGACCGGCGGCCTCGTCACCCCGACCCTGGCCACCGGTGCGGCGCTCGGTGCGGCACTCGGGGTCGGCTGGTCGCTGCTCTGGCCCGGCGCACCGGCCGGCGCCTACGCGATGATCGGGGCGGCCGCGATGCTCGGCGCCGCGATGCAGGCGCCGCTGGCCGGCGCCGCCCTCGTGCTCGAGCTGACCCACGGCGGGTTCGCGCTGATGGTGCCGCTGGTGCTGGCCACCGCGCTCGCCACCGCCGTCAGCCGCTGGATCGACGGCTACTCGATCTACTCCGCGCGCCTGGGGCCCAGCACCCCGCCCGCGTCGAACGGGACGGGGGTCGGTTCCGCCCCGGGAACCTGATGGAGAGCGTGATCGGCATCCGAGAGGATGACGGGATGTCGTACGTGGCCCGTCGCCAGGAGATCACCGCCCGTGCTCTGGCCGCCTCGCCGGCGGAGCTCGACGCGATGTGGGCCGAGGATCCCGAGGTCGCGATCGACATGGCCGAGGTCGCCAACCATCTGCCGATCATCGAGCGCGCGCTGTTCTCCGGTGTCGTCGCTCTGCAGATCCGGGCGGTCGCGTCGTCCAGCCTGCCCAGGATCGACCCGAACGTGCTCCGGGAAGCGCTGCCCGACCTGCCGACGGACGCCAGGCGCGTGCTGTTCCGCCGGATCCGCTCGAAGCGGCTGGCCGGCGTGGCCGAGGCGCTGATCGAGACCGTGCACCGGACGCTGGGCGCTGTCGAGGCGGCCTCCTTGCTGCCGTTGTGCAGTACCCCGACCGTGGCGCGGTTGCTCCCGGCCCTCGGGCACGCCGCCGACCCGACCGCGGTCGCCAAGCGGCACCCGGAGCTCGTCCTGGCCGGCGCCGTCACCGAGCTGACCGGGCTGGAGTCGCGGGACAACTGGTGGCGCCGGCACGGCGCCGCCATCGACCAGGTCGTCGAGCACGCGCCCGAGCGGGTGCTCGATCTGGTGGAGCGGTTCGGGCCGTCGAGCTGGCTGCCGTTCTCGATCCCGTCGATGACGGTGCTGGCCAGGACCGCACCGGGCCGGTTCATCCGGCTGTTGGAGCACCGGAGCCACCGCCTCGGCCGGCCCGCGTACCGGGCGCTCGCGCAGGCGAACCCGCCCGAGCTGGTGTGGCTGGGCCGCCAGAACCTGGTGGCGGTGCTGCGGGAGCTGCCGCCGTCGCGTCGAGCGGAGTTCTTCGACGCCGTGCACGCGGACGAGAACACGGCCCGGCAGGACGTTCCCGAGGCGGTCCTCCGGTTGCTGCCTAAGGGGCGCCGGGCCGTCGAGGCACGCCGGATGCGCGCGATCGCGAAGGTGGAGGGCGACGAGCAGCGCCACCGGCGGCTGGCGGCGTTCCTCCCCTTCGACGAGGTCGCGGACGAGCTGATCGAGGCCACGAGGAGCGGCGAGGCCGACGAACGAGCCGTCGGGTACCCGCTGCTGATCGACTGCGCCGCCACGGACCTGCGGTTGCAGGAGCTGCTGCCGTGGCTGGCCGAGCGGCTCAGGCGGGAGCAGGACCCGGTGCGGCAGTCCGCGATCCGGGCACTCGCCGATGCCAGCCCGCGTGCGTTCGGCGATGCGGCCGAGCTGACGCGGATCGCCGCCGACGCGTTCGACGCGCTGGACTTCTCCGCGCCGACCGGCCACGCGCTCGCCCGGCTCTGCGAGAAGTTGCTGGTGCACGACGGTTCGCCGGTCGCACTGGAGATCCTCCACGACTGGTGGACCCGCGATGGATGGCACGGCCTCGGCAGCTTCGGCACGCGGTTGCGCCGCGGGCAGGAACACGAGGTCTTCGCCGCGTTGGCGAAGCGGGTGTCGGCGGCCGCGAGGCGGGTCGACTTCGATCCGGCGTTCGCGCTCGCCCGGACGTTCGGTCGCCGGGCCTGGAGCATGCCCGACCTGCTCGAACTGCTGTGGACGGCGATCCCGAAGGGTCTGGAGCACGCCTCGCGGGCCGCGATCGACCTGCTGCTCGCCGACCCGCGGCACCGCAACGATCGCGTGGCCCGGATCGTCGAGCTCGATCGCTCGGCGGTCCTCGTCCCGTCGGTGTCGGCCGTCCTGCAGCACTCCCGCACCGATCTGCTGGACATCCTGCTCGGTAGGAAGATCCCGAAGGGCAGGTTCGCGCCCAAGAACGTCCGGGTGATCCCGCTGGAGCTGGCGACCCGGCGGTGGCTGCCGGCGCAGCGCGCCCGGTACGCCGAGCTGGTCATGACGCTCGCCGACGGCGAGGAGCAGTCACGGGAGACGCGGGCCCGTGCCGTGCGCACGCTGGGCGTGATCCACGGCCCGGCCAAGCGGAACGTCCTGCGCTACCTGGCTTCCGGGGACGAGCTGATCGCACAGGCCGCGCTCGCCGTGCTGCCCGCCGCCGACGACCCCGATGCGGCCCTCGACCTGCTGCTCGACCGGGCCCTCTCGGACGATCGCGGCCAGGCCGAGCTGACGTCGATGTACACGATCCGCCGCTGCGCCCGCCGGGTTGCCCCGAGCCATCTCGCGCCGAAGCTGCAGGACGCGCTGACGCGGGGCGGCCGGGTCACCGTCCGCAAGGAACTGGTCCGCCTCGTCAGCGACTTCCGGTTGCCGGGCGCGGTCGACGTCCTGCGGCGGGTCTGGGACGTGCCGAACCAGCACCGCGACGTCCGGGCGGCGACGGCGTTCGTCGCACTGTCGTGGTTGGACGATCCGACCGCCCGGGAGCTGTTGCGCGAAGCGGTGCACGGGCCGCGCGAGGTCGGCATGCAGGTGTTGCGGGTCGCGCCGTACGCGGTCCCCGACGGGCACCGGCCGTACGTCGCCGAACTGATCCACGGAGTGGCGACGGGACCGGACGACCGGCTTCGGGCCGAGGCGCTCGGCGCGCTGGGCAACTGGGCGCCGTGGTTCCCCGAGGGCGTCGCGACCCTGGCCGGGGTCGTGACCGACCTGGACGACCGGGCGGCTTGGGAATCGGCGGCCCACAGCCTCACCAACCTCGTGAACAGCGGGGCGGGCGAGGCGACGATCGTCGACGTCCTGCGTCTATTGCTGGGCACGGCCGGGCCGGACGCCGAGGAGGATCGGGACCGGCCGGGGCTGCAGCGCGCCCGCACGGTGATCAACTGGATCGCCCAGCCGTGGAACACGTCCCCGCCGCTGCGTGACCGCATCATCCAGATCGCCGGCTCGCTGACCCAGGAGGAAGTCCGGCGGGACGCGCTGCTGCTGCGCCTCACCACGATCCGCGGCCGCACGGGCGACATGGTCGACGACCTCCTGGAGATCGAGCGCCTGATCGACGGCCAGGCCTTCCTCGCCACCGCGGCCGCCCAGCGCATCGGGGACCTGTACTGGCACTGGGATCGCGCCGTGCTCGCCGAGGCGGCGGTCCGGCTCACCGACGGGCACCTCCAGGTCGGTGTCCTGGGGGTTGCCGGGCACTCGCTGGGCTGGCCGGAGTCGTGGCGCGCGGCGGTGCGCGGGCTGCGCCGTCACGACGATCCCGGTGTCCGCGACGCGGCGCTCTCGATCCGGACCGCGGTCGAGTAGCGGCTCGGAACGAGGGACGGGACGAGCGCGGCCACCGTCAGCGCGACGCTGCTCAGGAACGCTGCCTCGAACCCGGCGGTGGCGACGATCGTGGCCAACAGGGCGGTCCCTGCGGCGCCGCCGAGCTGCTGGACGAGCCGGACGATGGCCGATCCGGCCGGCACCTCGTCGCGGGAGAGACCGGTGAACGCGCCGGCGGTGACGGCGACGTTGACGGCGCTGAGTGCGCCGCCGCGGACGATCAGGGCGCTGCCGAGCAGCACCCAGCTGGTGTCGGCGGTGGCGATCGCGAACGGAACGGTCGCGGCCGCGCAACCGACGACGCCCACGACGGTGACGAGCCGGGCGCCGATGCGGTCGACCACGCTGCCCACCCACCGGGTGAGCAGCGAGCCGATGCCCTGCAGGGCGAGCACCGCCCCGGCGCCGAGGGCGGTCATGCCGCGCTGTTGCTGGAACCAGAGCGGGATCAGGAACAGCGCACCGTAGAGCGCGACACCGGTGAGGAACAGCGTGGCGGTGGCCGAGCCGAACGTCGGGTGTGCGAGCAACCGGACCGGGATCGCGGCCTTCGGCCCCCGCGCGAGGCTCCAGACGACGAACGCGGCCAGGAGCGCCATACCGGCGACGAGGGCCGGCCAGACGCGCAGGGTCGCCCAGCCGTTCCCCGCGTTGCCGAGCGCGTAGAGCAGCGCCGCGGTGCCGAACCCGAGCATGAGCACGCCGGGCACGTCGAGCTTGCGCCCGGCCAGTGCCGGTGTGCGGGGCACGAACCCGACGGCGAGCAGGATCGCCGCCGCGCAGATCGGGAGGTTGATCGCGAAGGCCCACCGCCAGCTCCCGGCATCGACGATCGCGCCCCCGACGAGCGGGCCGGCGATCGGCGCGATCGTGCTCACGAGCATCACGACCGTCAGCACGCGGCCGATCCTGGTCGGCCCCGCGGCCCGGATCAGGATCGTCTGCAGCACCGGCAGCAGGATGCCCGCCCCGATGCCCTGCAGCGCGCGGAAGGCGACCAGGGAGCCGAAGTCCCAGGCCACCGCGCACAGGCCGGATCCCGCCAGGAACAGGGCCAGCCCGGCGATCCACAGCTGCTTGGCACCGAAGCGGTCCGATGCCCATGCGGTGACCGGCACGGTGACGGCCAGCGCCAGCAGGTAGGCCGTCGACACCCAGCCGACCGCGTCGGTGCCCACGTGCAGGTCGGCGCCGATCGCGTGCACGGCGACGGTGATCACCGTGGTGTCCACCAGCGGCGTGATCCCGCCGGCGATCACGACCAGTGCCAGCCGGATCAGCGGCCATCCCAGGGGCTCTAGCTTCGGCATCGTCCACTCCAAGAGACACGTGTATCTTATTTCTCGATAAGATACACGTGTATCCTCGGATTGTGGAAGCGATCGACGCTCATCCGGCCCGGCGGCGCCGCGGCAGCACGCTGGACGACGCCCTCCTGGAGGCGGCGTGGGAGCAGCTGCAGCGCGGCGGCTACGCCGCCTTCACGATCGACGCCGTCGCACGGGCCGCGGGGACGAGCCGGGCCGTCATCTACCGCCGCTGGCCCGGCCGCGCCGCGCTCGTGCACGCCGCCGTGCGTGCCCACGCCGGCTCCGTCACCGAACGGGTGCCCGACACCGGCAGCCTCGCCGGCGACGTGCGCGCGCTGCTCCGCGAGCTCGCCGGCGGGATCGAGCGGCTCGGCGTCGATGTCGCGACGGGGCTGCTCAGCGAGCTGGACGAGATCCCCGACGACGTGAAGGCGACCGTCCCGCGCGCGTTCGAGCAGGTGGTCGACCGGGCGCGGGCGCGCGGCGAGATCGGCGGCTCGCCCGTCCCCGAGGCCGTGCTCGCGATGCCCGGCGCCCTCATCCGCTACCACATGATCATCGAGCGCGCGGTGCCGTCCGAGCAGGCTCTCGACCACATCGCGGACCAGCTCTTCCTCCCGCTCGTCCACCACCACGCGGCGCTCTAGGGTCGTTCCGCATGGGGGATGCGGAGCTGGTCGCGTGGTTGCGGGATGCCGATCCGGCGTTGCGCTGGCAGGTCGAACGCGACCTGGCGGGCGAGCCGCCCGAGGTCTGGGAGGCCACCAGGACGCGCATCGCGACCGAGGGGTTCGGCGCCCGGCTGCTCGCCCTCCAGGACCCGGACGGGCAGTGGGCCGGCGGCGCGTTCTTCCCGGCACCCGCCCACCCGACGGCGGTGGCGGCGGAAGGCCAGCCCTGGACCGCCACGACGTGGACGCTGACGACCCTGCGCGGCTGGGGCCTGGACCCAGGAGTCCTGAACGGCACCGCCGAACTGCTGGCCGCGAACAGTCGCTGGGAGTACGACGACCTGCCCTACTGGGGCGGCGAGGTGGACTGCTGCATCAACGCCTGGACGCTCGGCAACGGGCTGTGGCTGGGCGCGGACGTCGAGGGGATCGCCGACTGGTTCGTCGAGCACCGCCTGCCCGACGGCGGCTGGAACTGCGAGTGGGAGCAGGGCTCGACCCGCTCGTCGGTGCACTCGACGCTCAACTCGTTGAAGGGCCTGCTCGACCACCAGCTCGCCACCGGCGGCACCGACGCGACCCGGGCCGCGCGGCGGGCCGGCGAGGAGTACCTGCTGGAGCGGCAGCTGCTCCGCCGGCTTTCCACCGGCGAGCCCATCGGGGCGTGGACGAGCCGGTTCACCTACCCGTTCCGCGCGTACTACACCGTTCTCAACGCCGCCGACTACTTCCGCGGGGCCGCCCAGCTCGACGGCACCGCACCCGATCCGCGCATGGCCGAGGCGATCGAGCTGATCCGCGCCGCGCAGCAGCCCGACGGCACGTGGCTCCAGTCGACCCGGTATCCGGGCACCGTCTGGTTCGAGCTCGACGTGCCGGCCGGGGAGCCGTCGAAGTGGCTCACGCTGCACGCCCTGCGGGTGCTGGAGTGGTGGGACACCGCGCAGTAGCGCACCGCGGGCGGTGGTGTCAGCACCACCCCGCTTTGACCTGGAGACAACGTGTTCCCGGGAGGGCGTGTCCGGCGAGAGTTCTCGGCGACACCGACCCTGGAGAAGACAGCGATGAGCGTCGACCGCGCTATCCCCGGCAGCACCGACCCGAACCTGGCGCAGTGGCAGCAGACCGCCCCGTTCGCGCCGGCCCCGAACCCGTACGAGCCGCCGGCCGGGCTCGGCGGGATGCCCGGGTACGGCCCGCCCATCTCCATGCCGCCCCAGCCGCCCGCGCCGGTGGGTGGTGGCGGCCGGCGCGGCGGCGTGATCGTGGCCGTCATCGCCGCGGTCGTCGTCGTGCTGGGTCTGCTCGGGGCCGGGGCCTGGTTCGTCCTGAGCAACCGCTCCGTCGACCCGGACACGGTCGCCAAGGAGATCTCCCGGGTCACCGAGGCGAACGAGAAGATGACCCCGACCGACATCCGCTGCCCCGACGACGTGCCGTTCGAGAAGGGCCGCACGTTCACCTGCACCGGCACGCTGCTGGACAAGCAGATCACGTACACGATCACGCAGAACGACGACGACGGCGCCGTCACCATCAACTACCAGCGCCCGGTGCTCGACCCCGTCGCGCTGCAGAAGGAGATCGTGCGGGTCACCGTGAGCGAGGTGGCGGTGGAGCCGACCGGTGTGCAGTGCCCGTCCGACATCCGGTTCGCGAAGGGCGCCACCTTCACCTGCACGGCGACCCTGCAGGGCCAGCCGCTGAGCTACACGATCACGCAGACCGACGGCCAGGGCGGCCTGAACATCGCCCACGACCGCGTGCTGTCCGCAAAGGAGGTCGGCGACCAGCTCACTGCCACGCTGACCCGCGACGTCGGCGAGGACGTCGTGGCCGTCTGCGGCACCGACGGGCAGACGGTCATCGTCAACGCCCCGGGCCAGCCCATCCGCTGCGGCGCCGCGAACGCCGCCAACCCCGACCGCAACGCGCCGGTCACCGTCACGGTCGACCAGAACGGGACGCTGAGCTACGACGTGCAGTGAGGCGCACGGCGCCCGCGGCGCAGGTATCCGATGGGGGGACCTGCGGCGCGGGCCGTCTGCCGTCCTGACCAGGGGGTGAGGGCGCCCCGCCGGGCGTTAACGCGGGGAGACAGTTGCCCGAGCACACAACGATGGCCGGCTCGCCCGCCCCCGTGCCCCCCGCGCTGGAGGTCCACGGGCTGCGCAAGACCTACGACGCGCGCTCTGCCCCCGTGCGCGCGCTGCGCGGCATCGACCTCGTCGTCGACCCCGGCGAGTTCGTGGCGCTGACCGGCCCGTCGGGGAGCGGCAAGTCGACGTTGCTGCACGTGGTGGCGGGTCTCGAACCGGCCGACGAGGGCACGATCGCACTGGCCGGCACCGCGCTGGACGGGCTGTCGGCGGCGCGGCTGGCCCGGATCCGCCGCCGGCACGTGGGCCTGGTCTTCCAGTTCTTCAACCTCGTCGACCACATGACGGTCCTGGAGAACGTCGTGCTGCCGGCACTCGTCGCGGGGGCCGGCGCGGACGACGCGACCGACCGGGCCCAGGAGCTGCTGGACCGGCTCGGCCTCCTCGACAAGTCCGGCGAGCTGCCGCCTGCGCTGTCGGGCGGGCAGCGCCAGCGGGTCGCGATCGCGCGGGCACTGGTCAACCGCCCCACCGTGCTGCTCGCCGACGAGCCCACCGGCGCGCTCGACTCCGCCGGCACCGCCGACGTGCTGGATCTGTTCGCCCGGATCAACGAGCTCGGCCAGACGATCCTCGTGGTCACCCACAGCCCGGACGTGGCGGCGGCGGCCGGCCGGCAGGTGCAGTTGCGCGACGGCTGCATCGTCGCGCCCGCCGTCGTCATCCGGTGCGCCGTGACCGGCAGCGCCCGGCGGACCCTCCTGCTGGCGGGCCTGGTCACCGCCGCCGCGATCGGGTCCGTCGCGCTCGCCGCCGCGCCGCTGCGCGCGGGCCCGCCCTGGGTCGTGGTGGCGGTGCTGTGCGCGCTGCCCGTCCTGCTCGCCGTCGCCGCCGGGTACAGCGTGCGTGCCCGCCGGGCCCGCACGACCGTGCTGGTGGCCGCGGCCCATTTCGTGGGGCTCGCCGTCGCCGTCGACCTGGGACTGCTGCTGACGTTGCTGCTGTTCGGCCGGTTCCCCGTCGGAGCACAGCTCGCGCTCGTCAACGCCGCCCTGGTCGGGATCCTGCTCGTCGCCACGGTGGCGGGCCCGCTCGGTCGTCGTTCGGCCCGATGGGCTCGCGCGCTCGTCGCCGGTGTCCGTCGCACCCCGGACGAGCTGCTCGCCGCCTTCGGTGACCGCTCCGCCGACGGGACGCCGGCCGCGGAGCTGCTGCGGCAGCTAGCCGAGTCGCTGCGCCGCGACCTGCAGGTCGCGACCGTCCGGCTGTGGTGGGCGGAGGACGAGGCCGCCGGTGTGCTCGACCGGCAGGTCGTGGTGCCCGCCACCGCCGCGCCGGGCCCGGACCGGCTCGACGGCGCCGACCTGCAGGTCCTTGGCCGGGTCGGGGTGGCCGGCAACGGCTGGATGCGGGCGTGGCTGCCGGCGCTCGGGCCGATAGCGCCGCCGGCCGCGGAACCGCAGCTGCGCATCGCGCCGGCCGTCTACGGCGGCCGGGTGCTCGGGTTGGTGCAGGTGGAGCGGCCGGTCGACGCGGGGGCGTTCAGCGCCGCCGAGGAGCGGGCGCTCGGCGAGGTGGCGCGCCGGCTCGGCATCGTGCTGCGCAACCGCGCCCTCGACGCCGCGCTGCAGTCCACCCTGGCCGACCTGCGGCGCAGCAACGCCGCGCTGCAGGCGTCGCGCACCCGGCTGGTCACCACCGCCGACGCCGAGCGCCGCCGCATCGAGCGCGACCTGCACGACGGCGCCCAGCAGCACCTCGTCGCGCTCGCGGTGGGCCTGAAGCTCCTGCGCGACTCCGCTGCGACAGATCCCGACGCCGAGCTGCTCGACGAGCTCGACGCCGGCGTGCGCGAGGCGATCGCCGCACTGCGCGATCTCGCGCACGGCATCTACCCGCCGCTGCTGCGCGACGCGGGGCTCGCCGAGGCACTGCGGGCCGCGGCCAAGCGCTCGCCGCTCGCCGTCACCGTCGAGGCTGCCGATCTCGGTGAGCTGAGCGAACCGGTGCTGGCCGCGGTCTACTTCTGCTGCGTAGAGGCGCTCCAGAACGCCGCGAAACACGCACCGGGGTCCGCGGTGACGATCGACGTCGCGCCGGCGCCCGGACCCCGGCTGCAGTTCTCCGTGGCCGACGACGGCCCGGGGTTCGATCCCGCCGCCGGCGGCGCCGGCCACGGCCTGCAGAACATGTCGGACCGGGTCGGCGCGCTCGGCGGCACCCTGGAGATCCGCGCGGTGCCCGGCCGCGGCACGTCGGTGATCGGCGGGGTGCCGTTGGACACCCCGGTGTCCGACGGGGCTCGACGGTGAGCGATCCGCAACCGTTCTGCTGGCCCGCCGTGCGGGCCGTCGCGCGGGCGGAACGACGGCGGCGCGGCCTGTTCCTGCTGGCGGTGCTCGCCGGGATCGTCGGGGCGCTCGTGGTTGGCGCGGCCGCGCTGGCCGAACGTTCCGCCACGGCCTACCCGCGGCTGATCGGGCAGGTCGGGCTGGACGACGCGCGCGTGCTCGTGCCGGCCGACCAGCCCGAGCTCGCCCGCACCGTGCCCGGGATGCCCGGCGTCGACCACGCGTGGACCACGAGCGGGTGGGTGGCGCGCATGGCCGGCCCAAGCCTCGCGTACATCTCGCTGGGCGCGGGCGCCGACCGGCCGGGCGACCTGCTCCGACCCGTCGTCGTCGCCGGCCGTGCCCCGGACCCGGCCGCGCTCGACGAGGTGCTCGTCGGCGAACCGGTGGCGGAGCGGTTCGGGGTGCGCATCGGGGACGAGCTGAAGCTGGAGCTGCTGACCCTCTCCCAGATCGCCCGGTTCGACGTCGGGTTCGGCACGCCCGACGGCCCGGCCGTCACGCTGCGCGTCGTCGGGGTGGGCCGGATGCCGGCGTGGGGCGGCACGCTGGCGAACCTCTGGGCGTCGGACGCGTTCGCCCGGACCTACGCCCGCACGGCGTCGACGCACGCCGTCTTCGTCCGCACCACGGGCCCGGCGGGCACGGCCGCGTTCGCCGACGCCTACCTGGCCGCTGCCCGCGCGGCGCCGCGGTCGATCGCCGCGCAGTACCTGCCCCCGGGGGTCGAGCTGCCCACGAGCGAGATCGATCCGTCCGTCGCGGCGGCGGAGGGCGCCATCGTCGTCGGTCTGGCGGTGTTCGCGCTGGTCGTGGCCGGCGCCGGGGCGCTCGTGGTCGGGCAGGGCCTGCTGCGCCACCACGCCGCGGGACGCGCGGCGCAGGAGGTCGAGCTGGCGCTGGGCATGACGACGGGGGAGCGGGTGGCCGCACGGGTGCTGGCCGCGGTGCCGGCGGCGGCGCTCGCCACCGCGACCGCGCTGGCCGGCGGCATCGCGGCCGGGCTGCTGGAGCCGCTCGGCAGCCAGGCCCGCTTCGAACCCGAGCCCGGGTTCCGCCTGCCGTGGCCGGTCCTGATGGCGGTGGGGCCCGTCGGGATGCTGCTGTTCCTCGGCGGGGTCGCGGTGACCTCCGCGGCCGTGGTGCGCCCGACCCGTCCCTGGGCCGTGGTGCACCGGCCGCTGCCACTGGCCTGGCTGCGGCGCTGGCCTGCGGTGCTCGTCGGGGTGCGGCTCGCCGTGCCCGGCGGTCGCGGGCGCCCTGCGGCACTCGCGGTGGCGGCCTCGGCCGTCGCGACCGCCGGGGTGGTCGCGGCCGTCGTGTTCGGGGCCTGCCTCGAACGCCTGGTCACCGAACCGGCCCGCTACGGGTCCGGCGCCGACTTCTCGGTGGTCGACGCGCGGCTCGGCGACATCGAGCGCCTCGCCGCCGATCCGCGCACCACCGCTGTGACCGTCATCCGCACGTCGACGGCGCAGCTCACCGGCGGGCGCACGGTGCCGGCGCTGGTCGCGTTCTCGTACAAGGGCCCCGTCGGGGTCACCGTGGCCGACGGCAGGCTGCCCACCCGATCCGGCGAGATCGCCATCGGCCAGCGGCTGGCCGGCACGACGGGTGCGCAGATCGGCGACGTCGTCCCGGTGGAGCGCACCGGCGGCGGCGCCGTGCCGCTCACGGTCAGCGGCATCGTGGTCGCGCCGACGACGGACCAGCGCTACCGGCTCGGCGACGGCATCGTCCTCGCGGGCGAGCAGGCGGCCGCCGTCACCACCGGCACGGCGCTGTTCTCGGCCTCGGTGTCGGCGGTCCCGGACCAGCTCGACCCGCTCATGGCCGAGCTGGCGAGCCGGCTCGAGATCGAACCCCGCCAGGTTCCCACCGAGGTCCGCACCCTCGCCGACCTGCAGTCCCTGCCGGAGCTCCTCGCCGCCGCGCTGGGGGTGCTCGTCGCCGCAGGAGCGGTGTACGAGCTCACCGCCACCCGGCGCCGGCACGTGCGGGAGATCGCCGTGCTCGCCGTGACGGGGCAGACCCCGGCTCAGGTCCGCGCCACCCTCGCGGTCGTGGCCGTCGCCACCGTCGGACCCGGTCTGCTGCTCGGCGTGCCGCTCGGGATCGGGGTGGCGCGGGTGCTGTGGTGGCAGGTGGCTACGGCCACCGGGGTGGGCACGGACGTCGTCGTGCCGGGGGTGGTGCCCGGGGTGGTGATCGCGATCGTGGTGGTCGCGCTCGCGGCGGCGGTCATCCCGGCGTTGCGGGGCACGGCGGTCGGGCGGGTTCTGCGGGTCAGCTAGCCGCAGCGGGTCAGGTCGGGCCCAACCTTGCCCACAGGTCCAGCAGGGCGCTCGGGCGCAGCTCCTCCTTGTGCAGGTACGCCGCCACGCCGGGGCTGTCGATCGGGAAGGGGAGGTCGGCGCGTCGGTAGGTCGAGCAGAGCACCACCACCGTGCCCGGGACCGCGCCGGCCACCTGCGAGGCCGCCTCGATGCCGCTGATCCCCGGTAGCTGCACGTCCATCAACACCAGGTCAGGGCGCAGGGCGCGGGCCGCGGCCACGCCGTCCTCGCCCGTCTCGGCCTGCCCCACGAGCTCGAAGCCCGGCGTGCGCGCGGCCACCCGCGCGGCTGCCGTGCGGAAGGGCTGTTGGTCGTCGACGACCATCAGCCGCACGTTCGTCCCCCCGGTCATGTCGCCCAGTGTGCCCGCCGCGCCGGGCGGTGCCAGGAGGTCCTCCAGGTGGACCGGGGGTGTTGCTGGTACCACCGCGCCGGGATCAGCGGCGGTTCAGGTACACCAGCACCGCGCTGACCCGCCGGTTGAGGTCGCGCTCCTCGGAGAGCCCGAGCTTCGAGAAGATCGAGTTCGTGTGCTTCTCGACCGCGCGTTCCGACAGCACCAGCGCTGCGGCGATGGCCGCGTTGGACTTGCCCTGGGCCATCTCGCCGAGCACCTCGGTCTCGCGCGGGGTCAACGTGTCCAGCTCGGACGGCTGCTGGCGGGTGGCGGCCACCAGCCCCTCGACGACCGTCGGATCGATGACGGAGCCGCCCGCCGCGACCCTGCGGATCGCGTCCACCAGCTCGTCACCGTCCGCCACGCGTTCCTTGAGCAGGTAGCCGCGCCGGGCCGTGCCGTCCGACAGCAGCGTCAACGCGTACGTCGCCTCCGCGTACTGGGAGAGCAGCAGCACCCCCGTCGCCGGGCGTTCGGTGCGCAGCCGGGCGGCCACGGCGATGCCCTCGTCGGTGTGGGACGGCGGCATGCGGATGTCGGTGACCACGACGTCGGGCGCGTGCTGCTCGATCAGGCTCTCCAGGCCGGGCAGGTCGGCCGCGGACCCGAGCAGGGCGATGTCGTCGGCCGCACCGATGAGCCGGACGAGGCCGTGGCGCAGAAGCGAGTTGTCCTCGGCCAGCACTACTCCGATGCGCACCCGCACACACTAGTGATGTTCGCGCACCGATCGGTCATGTCCAGCGCCGCAGCAACCGCCGTTCGGTCAGGCCGAGCAGTCCGTCGGTGGCCTTTCCGAGCAGCGCCAGCAGCACGATCGCGAGCAGCAGGATGTCGGTGCGGCCGGTGTTCTGGCTGTCGATGAGCAGGAACCCGAGTCCCACCGACGATGCGATCAGCTCGGCCGCGACGAGGAACAGCCAGCCCTGCGCGAGGCCCAGCCGCACCCCGGACAGTGCGGCGGGGGCGATCGCCGGCAGCTGGACCTGCAGGAACAGTCGCACTCCTGACCGGCCCGTACGCTCGGCCGACCTCCACGAGCCGGTGGTCGACGTGGGCCACCGCCGCGGCGACCGTCGTGTAGACCGGGAAGAACGCGCCGATCGCCACCAGGGTGATCTTGGGTGTCTCGCCGATGCCGAGCCAGAGCAGCAGCAGCGGCACCCAGGCCAGCGAGGGCACCGCGCGCAGCGCCTGGATGGTGGGCGCGAGCAGCGCCCGCAGCGGTGCGGACAGCCCGATCACCCCGCCGAGGACGAGCCCGGCGCCGGCGCCGATCGCGAACCCGATCAGGACCCGCTGCACGCTGATCGCGATGTGGCGCCACAGCTCGCCGCGCCCGACCAGCTCGACGAGCGCGGCCAGCACCGCGCCGGGTGTGGGCAGCTGCGACGGCGAGAACTCGCCGGAGGTGGCCAGCAGGTGCCAGCCGACGACGAGCAGGGCCGGCACCACGACGCCGAGGGCGGCAGTGGTCGCGACGCGGCGGCCGCGCCGCGGCCCGACGGGCGGCGCCGGATCGGTGCGGACCGCCGGCTCGGCGAGCGTCATGACCGCTGCGCGTCCTGCGCGAACTTCGGCTCGAACAGGGTGTCGAGCGCCGTGCGCGCCTCCTGCTCGGACCGCACCAACCCGTCGGCGACCAGCAGCGGCAGGATCCGGGCGAGCACCGCCCGCTGCGGCTCGCCCGGCACCGGATCGATGGCGAGATCGGTGCGAGTCAGCAGCTGCTGGCGGGCGATCTCCGGCTTGATCGACGCCGCCTTCGCGAGCGTCGCGACGGCGGCGTCGGGGTTCGCGACGATCCACGCGCGGGCCCGCTCGTAGGCCCGCACGACGGTGGCGGCGACCGCGGGCTTCGCGGTGAGGAACCCCTCGTCGGCGTTGAGCAGGCCGTAGCAGTTGAAGTCGAGGTTGCGGTAGATCAGCCGCGACCCGGCCTCCAGCTCGGTCTGCGCCATGAACGGGTCCAACCCGGCCCACGCGTCGACGTCGCCGCGTTCGAGTGCGAGCTTGCCGTCGGAGTGCTGCAGGTTGACGATCTCGACGTCGGACCGGGCGAGGCCGGCGGTGGCGAGGGTCTGCAGCAGGAAGAAGTACGGGTCGGTGCCCTGCGTGGCGGCGATCTTCTTGCCGCGCAGCTGATCGGGTCCGGTGATCGGCGAGTCCTTGGTCACGACGATCGCCGACCACTCCGGCTTGCTGAAGACGTCGATCGTGCGGATGCGGGAGCCGTTGGCGCGGGCCAGCAGGGCGGGCGTACCGGCGGTGGAGCCGACGTCGATCGCCCGCGCGCGCAGGTTCTCGTTGGCCTTGTTGCTGCCCTGAGACAGCACCCATTCCACGGAACCCGGGCCGAGCTCCTGCTCCAGCCACCCCTGTTCCTTGATCACCAAGCTCTCGGGGTTGTAGTAGGCGTAGTCCAGTCGGACCTGCACTCCGGCCGCGGCCGGAGTGTCGACCGAGCCGTCGGCGCGCTCGCCGGCGGCGCACCCGGTGAGGGCGGCGAGGGCGGCGGCGAGGACGGCGAGTCGGGTGGCGAGTGAGCGAGGCATGCGGTCTCCGTGGGTCAGGCTGTGTGGTGCGAGGGCACACCGAGCCGTTCGAGCAGGTGGGCGCGCAGCGCGGCGAGGGCGGGGTCGGCCCGGTCGCGCGGGCGGGCCCCCGGCACGTCGATGACGTGCCCGATGCCGGCGCCGGCGGTCGGGTCCGAGCCGGTGGCCAGCACGACGACGCGATCGGCGAGCTGAAGGGCCTCGTCGACGTCGTGGGTGACGAGCAGGACGGTGGCGCCGGAGGTGCGCTGCAGGTCGTCGACGAGGTCCTGCATCCGCAGCCGGGTCAGCGCATCGAGCGCGGCGAACGGCTCGTCGAGCAGCAGCACACCGGGTCGGCGCACGAGCGCCCGCGCGAGAGCCGCCCGCTGGGCCATGCCGCCCGACACGGCACGCGGCCGGAACCCGGTGAACTCCGCGAGCCCGGCGGCGGCCAGCGCGGTCGCGACCTGGTCGTGCCGGTCGGCCCGCGACGTCCCGTCCGGCAGGCCGAACGCGACGTTCTCGGCGAGCGTGCGCCACGGCAGCAGCCGATGCTCCTGGAACACGACCGCGGCCCGAGGCTCGATGCCGTCGACCCGCTCGCCGTCGACGTGGATCTCGCCGGCTGTGGGGCGGTCGAGGCCGGCGACGAGCCGCAGCAGCGTCGACTTCCCGGAGCCGGACGCGCCGAGCAGCGCCACGACCTCGCCGGGACCGATCGCGAGATCGACGTCGCCGAGCACGGCTCGGCGATCGGCACCGGTGCCGAAGGCGCGGCCGACACCACGCAGTGTGACGGCAGCGGGAGGGGCCCACACGGAGGTGGTGTGCACAACAGAGGTCCTGTCGGGAGCGAGCGCGGACGGTAGGCGTCAGCGCTGACAGGCGGCGGAAACGCCGTAGCCGAGGTCCAGCCACACGCGCGCGACGAGGACGTCGCCCACGGATCGGAACCCCTGCTGCTGCACGCCAGCACGCTACGTGGCCGGAAGGTGATCAGCCAAGGTGATGTTCGTCCGGTTCGCGCAGACAGCAGGCGTCGGCGGGTGGCCGTGAGATCCGGATGTAGTCGCGGTGAAATGTCCGGCCTGCATCGTTCCTGTCCCAGGGGGCGGCACCGGCCCCTGGTTCTGGACGTCCTACGGGGGGCCGCGGTGGGGGACGAGCTGTTCGGCCGGTACCGGCTGGAGGAGCTGATCGGCCGGGGTGGGATGGGCGCGGTCCACCGCGCCGTCGACACGACGAGGCGCCGGACGGTGGCGTTGAAGGTCTTGTCGTCGGATCTGGCCGCTGATGCG
The DNA here is from genome assembly GCA_963727745.1 of uncultured Actinomycetota bacterium. GTDB lineage: Bacteria > Actinomycetota > Actinomycetes > Mycobacteriales > Pseudonocardiaceae > Pseudonocardia. The sequence continues at coordinate 196,033 of CAVSHL010000003.1, read as the reverse complement.
GAGTTCCAGAAACGGTTCTGCCGGGAGATGGAGATCGCGGCGCAGCTGCGCGAACCGCACGTCATCCCGATCCACGACCACGGCGAGATCGACGGTCGGCTGTTCGTCGACATGCGCCTGGTCGACGGGGTGGACCTGGACACGGTGGTCGCCCGGGACGGCGCGCTGAGCCCGGAGCGGGCGGTGCGGATCGTGGCGCAGGTGGCCGGCGCGCTCGACGCCGCGCACGCCGAGGGGCTCGTGCACCGCGACGTGAAACCGTCGAACGTGCTGCTCACCGGCACCGGCGACGAGTTCGCGTACCTGGTGGACTTCGGGGTGGCCGCGCCGGTGTCGGGTGCTCGGATGCAGGTGACCGGTTCGCTGCTGGGGACGATGGGCTACCTGGCCCCGGAGCTGTTCACCGGGGCCGGCTACGACGGTCGCGTCGACGTGTACGCGCTGAGCTGCCTGCTGCACAAGCTCCTGACCGGCCACCGGCCGTTCGAGGCCGACGGGTTCGCCGCCATCAGGTACGCGCATCTCAACGTGGCTCCGCCGCATCCGTCGCGGCATGCTGGGGTGCCGGGCGGGTTCGACGAGGTCGTCGCCCGCGGAATGGCGAAGGACCCGCACGAGCGGTTCGCGCAGGCGGGCGAGTTGGCCGAAGCCGCCCGTGCCGTGCTCACCCCAGCCCTGGCCGCGGCTGCTCCGCCGGCGGCCAGGCCGGTGGAGGCGACGTCGACGGAGGTCGCGCCGAGCCCGACCGACAGCGAGCCGACAGTTGTCGCACCGACGGTGGTGGTGTCCGGCCCACCCGCCGACGAGCCGACCGCCGTGATCGTGCGACCAGCTCCGGCCGCGGGTGCGCCGACACCGCCTGCACCGCCGACGGGCGGGGGGTTCCGCCGGAGGTGGGCGATCGCGGCCGCCGTGGTGGTCGTGGTGGCCGCGCTGACCGCGGTCGGCGTCGTGGTCCTCAACCGCAGCGGGCGGCAGGAGGGCCCGCCGGTGGCGGCCGCGACCACCGCGCCGCCTGTCCCGAGGACCGCCCGCACGTACGCCGATCCGGACGGTCGCTTCACCCTCGAGGTCCCGCTCGGTTGGGGCGCCGAACCGCGGGCGGCGGACGTCACCGACCCGACGGAGCCGGTCGTGTCCTTCCGCGACCCGACGCCCGCGCGAACGGCATCGGGCGACATCTCGTTGACGGCCTTCATCGTGGTGAACGTCGAGCTGACACCCAGGGACCTGACCGCCGAGATCGAGTTCACGAAGAGCGAATCGCGCAGGTCGACCCCCGAAGCCACCATCACGGTCGACGAGCCGATCACGCTCGCCGACGGCACCCGCGCCCACCTGCTCGGCGGGACCGGGCCGCTGACCCCTGAGGTGACGGGGCGCTATCTCCAGGTCGTCGTGGTCCGCGACGGGACGGCGATCAGCGTGACCGGGCTCGCCCTACCGGACGCGTGGCCCGTCAGCGCCCCGAAGCTCGACGCGGCGCTCCGCTCGTTGAAGGTCGGTTCTGCATGACGACGCAGGTGCGTGTGGCGTTCGGCGGGAGTCGTCGTGGCCGATGACGTGTTCGGTGTGTACCGGCTGGAGGGGTTGCTCGGCCGGGGTGGGATGGGCGAGGTCCACCGGGCGTTCGACACGGTCAAGAAGCGGTCGGTGGCGCTGAAGCTGCTCTCGCCGCACCTGGCGTCCGACGCCGAGTTCCAGGCCCGTTTCCGCCGCGAGTCGGAGGTGGCGGCGCGGCTGCGGGAAGCGCACGTGATCCCGATCCACGACTACGGCGAGATCGACGGTCGCCTGTACATCGACATGCGTCTGGTCGACGGGATCGATCTCGACACCGTCGTCGCCAGGGACGGGCCGATGTCGCCCGAACGTGCGGTGCGGGTCGTGGCCCAGATCGCGAGCGCGCTCGACGCCGCGCACGCGGACGGGTTGGTGCACCGCGACGTCAAACCGTCGAACGTGCTGCTCTCCGGCACGGGTGAGGAGTTCGCGTACCTGGTGGACTTCGGGATCGCGGCCCCGATGCAGGGCGATCGGTTGACGGTGACCGGATCGACGCTGGGGACGATGGGCTACATGGCCCCGGAGCTGTACGACGGGAACAGCCGCGACGGCCGGATCGACGTGTACTCGCTGGCGTGCGTGCTCTACAAGCTGCTGACCGGGCGGAAGCCGTTCGAGGCCGACGGGTTCGCCGCGATGATGTTCTCGCACCTGAACGTCGATCCGCCGCGACCGTCGCAGTTCGCGGGGGTGCCGGCGGGGTTCGACGAGGTGGTGGCCCGGGGGATGGCCAAGGACCCCGAGCGGCGCTATGCCCGCGCGGGGGAGCTGGCCGATGCGGCCCGGGCCGTCCTGGCCTCCGCACCTCCTGTCGCCGTACCGCCCGCACCTGTCGTGGCGGGACCCGCAGAACCGTCCCGGCCGTTGTCGACCGCACCGACCGAGCTCGTGCGGCCGGCCCGGCCTCGTCGGCGGCTGATGGCGATCGGAGTCGCAGTGCTCGCCGCGGCGGTGCTGATCGTCGCCGGAATCGTGGTCGCTCGGCCGGGCGGACCGCTCGGGGCCACGAGCGCGGCCGTCGGTGCACCCCCGGCCGCCGCCCCCGGCACGTTCGTCGACGGCAGCGGCCGCTTCACGCTGCTCCCGCCGCCGGGCTGGACGGCCGACTCGAGCGAGAAGCTCGGCGACGCCCTGTACTTCGACAGTCCGATCCCGTCGCGGACCGCGTCGGGAGCGCCGTTCAATCCCTTCGTCAGCGTGCGCGCGTACACGGCTACCAAGGACCTGGCCGGAATCGTCGCCGACGTGCGGGCGGAGGATGGCAAGGCCCCGCAGTACCACGCCGTTCGCGACGAATCGGTGGCACTTCACAACGGCATGCGGGCCTACCTCCTCGAGCACACCTTCACGGATCCGGAGCTGGGGTAGCCGCAGCGCTCGTGTGGGTGTGCGTCGTCCACGACGACATCGCGTTCCGGGTGGGCGGCACCGCTCTGGTGAGTACCTGGGCCACCGACGGCCCGGCGATCATGGACTCATTGCTGTCGCTCACCGTCGGGCCCTGACATCGGGTCCGACGGATGCGCGAGGGCTGCGGCCGCCTCGGGCGTGACGTACTGGTGCCACTCCCCGGACGGGTTGTCGATCACCAGCGGCCCGAGGTTGCACGGGCCGAGACAACCGACCGGGCTCACCTGCGTGTCGGTGCCCTTCGCCACGGCGGCGGCCGCGCGGTAGGTGGCCCCGGCGCCGTAGACCGTGCAGCGCGGGCCGCGGCACACCAGCAGGTGCCGGTCGGGGATCTCCAGGACCGACCACGCCGGGCTGCGGAACCCGGCGGGGCTGGCGGTGATCGCCGTGGTGGGCGCATCGGCCAGCGCGGCCACGGCGTCGGCGAGGGGATCTGTCGTGGCCAAGGGCGGTGCCAGGCCGATCTCGACGCGCTCGGCGCCGGCACGGGTCTCGCGCCAGTTCGCGACGGCCCGGCCGATCCAGTTGGTGAGGTAGGCGTCGGGCGGCAGCGCGAGCGGGACCACGGTCACGGCGGGCGTGCCGTCGGCCAGCGCCTCGTCGAGCACGTCGTGGACGGTGGGCTCGTCCTGGTCGAGGTGGGCGACGCGGACGGGGCCGGGCACCCGCTGCGCGACGGCTGCGGCGAGCGCGGCCAAGCCCCCGCTCGTTCGTGCCCGACGGTGTCGGGCGGGCGACGAGCAGGACCAGCGGGTTCACGATTCCTCCCCTTCGAGCCGGCCGTCGGTCATGGTGACGATGCGGTCGGCGTAGGCCCGCAGCCGGGGCCGGTCGTGGCTGACGACGAGCACGGCGGTGCCGGCGTCGGCGATCTCACGCAGCAGGGCGGTGATCGCGGTGGCGGCGATGACGTCCAGGCTGGCGGTGGGCTCGTCGGCGACGAGCAGGGCCGGCGCGGCGGCGAGCGCGCGGGCGATCCCGACCCGCTGGGCCTGGCCCACCGACAGGTTGCCGGGCCTGCGGTCGACGCCGATCCCGGCCAGCCCGACCCGTTCCAGCAGCTCGGCGGCCCGCGCACGGGCGTCGCCGCGGCTCGGTCGCTCGCCGCGCCCGCGGGCGGGTTCGGCGAGGGTCCGCCACAGCGGCCAGCGCCGGTCGAGCCCGCTGACGGGATCCTGGAACACCGGCATCACGTACCCGGGACGCCGCGGCGGCCCCGTCCACGCGTCGTGCCCGGCGAGCCGCACCTGGCCGGCGTCGGGGCGTTCCATTCCGCCGACGAGCCGGGCGAGCGTCGACTTCCCGGAACCCGACCGCCCCACGACGCCGACGATCTCCCCGGCGCCGATCGTGAGCGACACGTCCGCCACGGCGGCGGTCGTGACCTGCCGGTCGCGGTAGGTGCGCGACACCCCGACGGCCTCGGCGACCGGGGCGCCCGGCTCGGCGGGCCGCGTGCGCGGGGCCGGCGCCGAGGCCGCCACCAGCGCGCGGGTGCGCTCCTCGGCGGGCGTGGTCAGCAGGTGGGCGGCCGGCCCGGCCTCCACCAGCTGCCCGGAGTCGAGCACGAGCACCGTGTCGGTGTGCCGGGCGACCAGCGCCAGGTCGTGGCTGATCACCAGCACCGCGCCGCACACCCGCACGATCTCGGCGAGGACGTCGTCGGCGAGCTCCGCGTCCAGCGCGCTGGTGGGCTCGTCGGCCAGCACCAGTGCCGGCGCGTAGGCGGTCGCGGCGACGAGCGTGGCGCGCTGCAGCATCCCGCCCGACCAGCGGTGCGGGTGCTGGGCCGCGCGGGACTCGGCGATGCCGAGCCCCTCCAGCCGGGTGCACGCGTCGACCGGCGGGCGGTCGCGATGCGCGGTCCACGCCTCCAGGACGTGGTGGCGGACGGTGCGCAGCGGATCGAACGCAGCGAACGGATCCTGCGGCACGTAGCCGACGGAGCGGCCGCGCAGGCCGCGCAGCTCCCGCTCGCCGAGCCCGAGCACGTCCCGCCCGTCGACGAGGACCTGGCCGGTGACGACGGCACCGGGCGGCAGCAGCCCGAGCACCGCGCGCACCAGCGTGGTCTTCCCGCTGCCCGAACGGCCGACCAGCCCGACGCGTTGCCCGGCCTCGACCCGCAGGTCGACGCCGTCGAGGGCGCGCAGGCCGTTGGGGTAGGTGACCGAGAGGCCGCGAACGTCCAGCGGTGCGCTCACGAGGCGTGCTCCGGGTCGGCGGCGTCGCGCAGCGCGTCCCCGATCAGCGAGGCCGCCGCGACGGCCAGCACCAGCCCGGCGGCCGGCCCGACCAGCTGCCACGGCGCGTAGGCGAACGTGTCGCGGCTGGTGGCGAGCATGCTGCCCCACTCGGCGGTGGGCGGCTGGGCGCCCATGCCGAGGAACGACAGCGCGCCGAGGGAGACGACGGCGTCGGCCAGCCCGAGCGTCGCCACGACCAAGACGTGCAGGCCGGCGTCGGGCAGCACGTGGGCGAGCGCGGCGCGCACCGGCGGGATGCCGGCCATCCGGGCGGCGACGACGTCGGGCCGGTCGGCGGCGCCGCGCGCGATGCTGCGGGCGATCCGGGCCGGCTGCGCCCACATGGTCAGTGCGATGGCCAGCACCAGGTTGGCGAAGCCGGGCCCGAGCACGCCGACGAGCGCGAGGGTGATCACCAGCGCGGGCAGCCCCAGCAGCACGTCGACGAGCCGGGTGACGACCGCGTCGACGATGCCGCCGAGCACCCCGGCCAGGGTGCCGAGCACGAGGCCCACCCCGGCCGCGAGCGCCATGACGAGCACCGCGGCGCCGAGCGACGTGCCGGCGCCGGCGACCGTGCGGGAGAGCAGATCGCGGCCCGACTGGTCGGTGCCCAGCCAGTGCTCCGGCCCCGGTGCCGCGAGCTGGCGGGTGTAGTCGGGCAGGTCGGGATCGGGCAGCAGCCACGGCCCGACCAGCGCGAGCACGGCGAGCAGCACCGCGAGCGCCAGCCCGATCCGCGCGGCCGGCCGGTGCTGGAACCGTTGCCACAGCCCGTCGGCGACGAGGATCTCCGGCGGTGCGGCGCGCGTGAGCAGGGTGGTCATGCGCGCCCCCGCAGCCGCGGATCGATCGCCGTCGACGCCAGGTCGGTGAGCAGGCTCGTGACGACGTAGGCCAGCACCGCGACCAACGTGAACCCGACGACGACCGGCATGTCGCGGGCGCTGATCGCGAGCACCGCGTAGCGGCCCAGCCCCGGCCACGTGAAGATCGTCTCGACGATCGGGGCCCCGCCGAGCAGCGCACCCGTCCCCAGCCCGAGCACGGCGAGGAACGGCGCGGCCGCGTGCGGGAGCTGGTGCACGAAGAGTCTCCTGGCCGGACCGCCCCCGCGGGCGGTGACCACCCGCACGTACGGCGCCGAGCGGGCCTCCAGCAGGCTCGTCCGCAGCACCCGCGACCACACCGCCGCGCTGGAGAGCGCCAGCACCAGCGCGGGCAGGAACACCGTGGCGAGAGTGCCGTCGGCGATGACCCGACCCAGGCCGGCGCGCACGACGAGCACGTCGAGCAGCGTCACGCCGATCACGAACGACGGCACGGCGATGAACGCGAACGTGATCGTGCGGGAGAGCGCGTCGGGCCAGCGCCGCGGCGCCGCACCCGCGGCGACCCCCAGCACGAGCGCCAGCACGACGGCGAGCGCCAGCGCCGTGCCGGCCAGCAGCAGCGTGGCCGGCAGCAGCTGGGCGACGTCGGCCGAGACCGGTCGACCCGTCCGCCACGAGACGCCGAGATCACCGGTCAGCACCCCGCCGACCCAGCGGGCGAACCGCACGGGCAGCGGATCGTCGAGGTGCAGCTCGGCACGCACCGCGGCGATCGCGGGCGGGCTGGGCTCGGCGATCCCGCGGGCGGCCAGCACCGACTGGGCCGGGTCGCCGGGCGTCACCGCCAGCATGCCGAAGATCAGGACGGCGGTGCCGGCCAGCGTGATCGCCGCCTGGCCGAGCCGCCGGAGGACCGGCCGCACCTCAGCCGGCTGACGGCAGCGGGGCAGGCGCGGTGCCCGGACCGACCCACAGGTTCGCGATCGGCACCTCGTAGCCGCGCCAGCGCGGCCCCGCCACCACGGCGCCCTTGCGCATGCCCAGGTAGCCGATGTAGCCGCGGTCGGCGACGAGGGTCTGGATCTGCCGCAGCAGGCCGTCGCGCGCGGTGGCGTCGAGCTCCACGGCGACCCGGTCGATCAACCCGTCCAGCACCGGATCGGAGATCCCGGTGACGTTCTTGGGGCCACCGGTGTGCAGGTAGTTGACCAGCGGGGTGACGTAGTCGCCGCCGAAGGAGATGAACCCGTTGCCGATGATCGCGGCCTGCCAGCCCGTCGGCTGCTCGACCACGGAGTTGATGTCGGGCACCTGGCTGATCTTCACCTCGATCCCGACGGTCTTCAGCTGGGCCTGCACGGCCAGTGCCAGCGCGTCACTGTCGGGTTGCTGCGGGTAGGTGTGCACGGTGAACGCCAGTGGCGTGCCGCCGCGGGCGCGGATCCCGTCGCCGGTGCGGGTCCAGCCGGCCTGGTCGAGCAGCGCGCCGGCCCGGGCCGCGTCGAAGCGCTGGGTCTTCTCCGCCCACGGCCGCGTCTCGGCGTAGAGGCCGGTCGACGGGCTGTAGAGACCGTTCATGACCTGCGTGGCCAGCGCGTCGTAGTCGATCCCGGCGTAGACGGCCCGGCGCACCAGCGGATCGTCGAAGGGTGCCGAGCGCTGGTTGAACTCCAGCATGAACGTGGGTCCGGTCGGCTCGCTGGTCACGTAGAACGAGTCGGTGCGGCCGGCCAGGGTGGGAGCCGAGGCCGTCGGCGGGTAGAGCGCGATGTCGGCCTCACCGGTCTGCACGGCCTGGATGCGCGCGCCGGCATCGGGCACGAACCGCACGGTCAGGTCGGTGAGCGCCGGAGTGCCGCCCCAGTACGTCGGGTTGGGGGAGAGCTGCATCGACGCGCCGTCGAGGGAGTCCACGCGGTAGGCCGCGGTGTAGATGCCGGCGCTGACCAGTGCCGTCGCCGGCGCCTTCGCGTCGAGGTGCTTCCGGTAGGCGGCGACGTCGTAGACCGGCACCATCGCCTCGTCTGCCAGTAGGAACGGCACGTTAGGCGCCGGTTTGGCCGTGGTCAGCGTGACGTGGCGCGGGTCGGTCGCGACGGCGGTCGTGCCGGGCAGCGCCGCGGCGAGGTCGGGGTTGCGCTCCAGCTGGAAGGTGAGCAGCGCGGCCAGCGCCGCCCCGTCCAGCGCCGTGCCGTTCTGGAACCGGACGCCCTCGCGCAGGGTCAGCGTCCACGTCGTCGCGGACGGGTTGGTGAGCCCCTCCAACACCCACGGCGACGGCGACGCGCCGCGTTCCGGGCGCATCAGCAGCTCGACGTAGCCGAACTCGGGACCCCAGAACGCGTTCTCCAGCGGATCGAGGTCGTCGATCGCGAAGCCGGTGGCCAGGGTCAGGGTCGGGGGAGCGCCCGGGTCGGGAACGCGCCCGCCGGTGGTGGAGCAGCCGGCTGCGAGCAGCGCGGCGATCAGGGCGAGCAGGACGAGGCGGGCGCGAAGGATCACGAGGCGTCTCCAGCACTTCGATGGATGACCGGGGCCATGCGTCGTGGCCGGTCTCCTGGCTGACGGGCGGTGCCTCGTGAGCACCACCGCACCCCGCCTTCCCGGCCCGGAAGCCAGTGGCTGCCTCGCGCGTGGCTCGGCCGGTGTGCGACGTTCCCGATCACAGTGGCGAAGGCCGTGCCGGATTCGCACCGGAACTTCCCGAACACCACGACCTGGTGAACCTAACACCTGAACAGATGATCATAAATGGGCCACCCACGCCGCGACGGCAGCGTGCTGCTCCTCCGCGACGCGGTCGGTGCGCCCGTACCCGTTGACCACGACCCGCGCACCGGGACCATCCGGTGCCGGGCGGAGGACGTTCAGCTGGACCTGGCCCCAGCTCGGGACGACGACCGTGCGCTGGTGGGCCGAGCGAGCCCAGTCCTCGCTCTCCCACGGGATCTGCGTCGCAGGCGCGTCCGCGACGACGAACGTGTGCCGCGCACCTTCGGGTCGCACGGCGACGACGTAGCGCAGCTGCTCGAGGAACGTCACCCAGCCCTCGTCGATCTCGGCGTCGTCCGCGCCCGACCGGCTGGTCCGATCGAGGCGCAGCTCCGTGCCCGTCCCGGCGGCCCGCAGCGCCATCCGGTGGTCGCCGATCACCAGGTCGTGCCCGTCCCGCACGACGGTGCTGAACTCACCGGACAGGCCCGCGATCTCGCTGTCGAACTCGGGGCCGTGCCAGCCGAACCATCTGCGCAGGAGTTCGGGCTCGCGCAGGTGCTGCCACACCTCGGTGGGCGCCGCGGACATCAGGAACGTGGCGCAGAACAGGGTTTCGCGGGTGGTCATGACCCGAGATTCTCACCGACAAATTTTCTTGTCAATGGTCGAGGTCGCCCGCGGTCCGGCCCCGGCACACTGACCCCATGGCAGACGGATTCAACCCACCCGGCCTCTGGCCGCAGAACGGCCGGGCCTTCTCCCACGGCGTGGTGCAGGGCGACGGCGTGATCGTCCACGTCACCGGCCAGGTCGCATGGGACGAGCACAGCGCAGTCGTCGGACCCGGGGACGCCGGCGCGCAGCTGGAGCAGGCGATCGGGAACGTCCGGCTGATCCTCGACGCGGTCGGCGGCCGGCTCGACGACATCGTGTCCATGACGATCTACTACCTCGACCCGGCGGACCTCCCCGCGATCCAGCGGGTCCGCGCCACCCACTTCCCGGCCTCGACGGCGCCGGCCAGCATCCTGATCCAGGTCGTCGGACTGGTCGCGCCGGACCTGCTCGTCGAGGTCGTCCCCATCGCGGTCGTCCCGCACGACCGGTTCCGCAACCCGAGTACGCAGGAGGCCCGATGAGCACGCTGAACGGCCGGACCGCGATCGTGACCGGCGGGTACCGCGGGCTCGGCCTCGCTTTCGCGCGGGAGCTGGCGCAGGCCGGCGCCGACGTCGTGATCGGCGCCCGGGACGGTGTCGCGTCGCAGGCCGCGGCCGCCGAGCTGGCCGCGGAGACCGGCCGAACCGTCGTCGGGACGGCCCTCGACGTCACCGACCGGGCCTCGGTGCAGGCGGTCGTGGTCACGGCACTGGAGGCGACCGGCCGGCTCGACGTCGTCGTCAACAACGCCGGGGCCTGCTACCACCGCCCTGCTCTCGACGTGCCCGACGAGGAGTGGGACACCGTCTTCGACGTCAACGTGAAGGGCCTATGGCTGATGTGCCAGGAGACCGGGCGGCACTTCGCCGCGAACGGCGGCGGCACCATCGTCAACATCGGGTCGATCTCCGCGATGATCGTCAACCGGCCGCAGTGGCAGCCGGCCTACAACGCGTCCAAAGCGGCCGTGCACCAGCTGACGAAGTCGCTGGCCGCCGAGTGGGCCCCGCTCGGCATCCGGGTCAACGCCGTCGCACCCGGCTACGTCCGGACCGAGATGGCGCCGGTCGACGACCCGCAGTTCAAGGCCCGCTGGATCGACGACTCCCCGCAGCAGCGGCCCGCGATGCCCGACGAGATCGCCCCGCTCGTGGTGTTCCTGGCCTCCGACGCGTCGGCGTTCATGACGGGCTCGGTCGTGACCATCGACGGCGGCTACACCCTGTTCTGATGGCGCCCGGACTCCTTCGTCGCCGGATCGCGGGCTCGCGCGCTCTTGAGGCGACGACTTCTCCTCCGGTGCTCGCGGCCCCGCGTCGTTCCTCCGAGGGCCGCTGCGCGCCTCCCCCGAAGTCGTCGCCGCGCGCTCGCGGGTGGCTGGAGTATCCGGTCTTGCTGGGCTCCCGTGCCGGTTGGCAGGAAGGCCACTTTCCCGCCGATCGGTGGCGGGAAAGGGGCTTTCCTGCAACGACCGTGGAGCGCACGCGCCGCGCGGTCGACTGATCAGTGGCAGTGCTTGGTCACGGTGGGCGGGATGTCCAGCGCCGGGTTGCGATCGAAGAAGCCGACCGGCTTGAGCGTGAACCCGGTGTAGTCGACGGGCATCACCGGCCAGTCCTCCGGTCGCGGGAAGTGCGTGGTGCCGAACGTGTGCCAGACGACGATGTCCTCGCCGTCGATCTCGCGGTCGGCCGCCACCCACGCCGGGAGGCCTGCGCCGCCCGGGTTCTGGTTGACGAAGTCGCCGGCGGGGTAGCGCTCGGCGGGGTCGTAGCGGGTCACCCAGAGGGCGTTGGTGGCGAAGTTCGCCCGAGCGTGGATCGACGAGCCGGCGTCGGCCAGCATCGTCGCCTTGCCCTCCGGGATCAGCGCGTACCCGACGGGCTGGCCGAGCCCGTTCAGCTTGTCCGAGTTGACGATGTGCCAGGTGCGCACCTTGTCCTGCGCCGAGGCGCGCTGCGCCTCGGACTCCCGGGTGAGCCGGACGCGCCGCCGCCGGAACGCGTTGCCGTACGGGTTGCCGTCGCCCATCGGCACCGCCGCGGCCTCCACCTCGTCGACTGCGTTGGCGACGCCGTCGACGGTCATGTCCAGGCGCGCGGAGAACAGGTGCTGGTGGAACGGCGCGCCCAGCCCTGGTGCCACCTCGGTGGCGTACTCGCCGGGCGTGCCGGACGTGAACAGGATGCCGGTGGCCTTGACCTCGAGCTGGATGGTGCCGTCGAGGTAGAGGTACCAGTAGAAGCCGTAGTCGTAGTTGCCGATCGGGGTGAAGAAGGAGATCACCAGTCGGCGCTGGCGGCGCACCTCGCGCGAGCCCGTGAACAGGTCGGTGTGCTTCCACAGCACCCCGTAGTCCTCCTCGTGCATGCAGATCGCGTTGGCGATGGTGCGCGGGTTGCCGAGGTCGTCGGCGACGACGGCGTCGACGTACTGGATGTCGCCGAGGCAGTCGCAGCCCAGCTGCAGCGAGTCGGCGTAGCGGGCGAACATGTACTCGCCGCAGTCGAAGTAGTTCTGCCAGAACCGCACCGGCGACGGGTCGGCGTAGGGCACCACCATCTCGGCGACGGACGCGCGGTAGCAGATCGGCCGCTGGTCGAACGCGATCTGGTGCAGGGTCAGGCCCTCGCGCTCGTTGAACCCGATCCGCAGGTCCCACTTGCCCCAGCGCACGTGCCCGTCCTCGACGGTGAAGGAGCGGCCTTCCGGCTGGGTGATCTCGATGGGCTTGAGGGTGTCGAGCGGCGGGCCCTGCAGCTCGGGGTCGTCGAAGTTGCCGCTGGTGGCGGGCACGGGCACGACCTGCTCGTCGATCACGCGGTCGACGGAGCGGGCGGTGAGGTCGACGTAGGCGACGAGGCCGTCGATCGGGTGCGCCCACGGGTGGTCCTTCGCGTGGTCCTGCTGGAACCCGAAGGCGCGGACGATGCGGCGGCCGGCCTCGTCCGGGTAGTCGGGGTAGACGCCGGCCGAGAGCGGCACCGCGCGAACCGAGGCCGGCTCGATGCCGCGGCGCTCCAGCGCGGCGAGCCACCCGGGCTCGGCGTTGAGGATGTCCTCGATCATCTCGAACTCGGTGTCGATGATCGGGGGCTGGCCGTCGCGCGGCGGATCCAGCTCACGGCTGGACACCACCTCGCGCGCGGTCGCCGAGACCACGGTGTCCCACGAGCGGCCGGTCGAGAGGTCGAGCAGCACGGCGCGGAAGCGGCGGTCCAGCTCGGCCCCGTCGGTGTGGGCGAGCACGTCGGACTTGGCCGGCTCCTCCGGCGCGAAGAACGCGAAGCGGACGTGCTCGGTCAGCAGCCCGGCCTCGACGAGCACCTCCCGGACAGCCGTCACCTCGGCCTCGGTGGTCATGTTCAGCGGATGGCCCGTGCGGGCCTCGAGCGTGGTCATGATCCTGCTCCTCTCAGGCCGGCCCGCGGACGCTCTCGGGGACCGGAACCGGTACCGGGCGACGCGACCAGACCGCGCCGATGACGAACGCCGCCACGAGGACGGCTCCGATGGCGGCGGCCAGCGCCGGTGAACCACCGATCAGTGTGGGGAAGTTGGAGATCGTCAGCCAGAGGCAGACGAGCAGCCCGACCAGACCCAGCGCCGGCGCGACGACCGTGTGCCACGGACGCACGTCGACGCGGGTGCGCCGGAAGAACACGATCACCGCGGCGCACGTCAGCGCCATCAGCGCCAGCACGCCGAGGGTGGCGGTGCCCGCCATCCACGCGAACACCTGGGTCACCGGGTCCATCCCGGCCAGCGCGAAGATCGCCACGAACACCAGCGCGGTGCCGCTCTGGGTCAGAGACGCGATGTGCGGCGACGTGTGCCGCGGGTGGCTGCGGCCGCACGCCGCGGGCAGTGCACCGGAGTTGCCGAGCGCGAAGAAGTAGCGCGCCAGCACGTTGTGGAACGACAGGATCGCCGCGAACATGCTGGTCATCAGCAGCACGTTGGCGATCTCGCCGCCGACGGTGCCCAGCACGTTCGTGATCGTCGTGACGAGCATGTTCGCGGGGTCGGCGGTGGCCTGCTCGACGGCGGCGGCCTCGCCCCATGCGGAGACCACCGCCCAGCTCGAGAGCGTGTAGAACACGCCGATGATGATCAGCGCGGTGTAGGTCGCTCGCGGGATGGTGCGCTCGGGGTCGCGGGCCTCGTCGCGGAACACGGCGGTCGCCTCGAACCCGATGAACGACGCGATCGCGAACATGATCGCGATGCCGAGCGCGCCGGACACGACCTGCCCGGGCTGCAGGAACGCCGTCGACAGGCCTTCCGGCGAGCCACCGCCCCGCCCGACGACCACGGCGTCGAACACGAGCACGATCGCCACCTCGGCGAGAAGCAGCACTCCCAGCACGCGGCCGGACAGCTCGATGCGCCGGTATCCCAGCGTCCCGACGATCGCGATCACCACGATCGACCACAACCACCACGGCAGCGCGGGTCCGCCCCAGTACTGCACCAGCCCGTCGAGGACGGCGCCGATGTACCCGTAGACCGCCAGCTGCACCGCCGTGTACGTGACGAGCGCGAGGAACGCCGAGCCCATCCCGGGCACGCGGCCGAGGCCGAGCTGGATGTAGGTGTAGAAGGCCCCGGCGTTCGGCACGTGCCGGCTCATCGCGCAGAACCCGACGGCGAACAGCAGCAGGATCGCGCAGCAGAGCGCGAACGTCGTGGGGAACGCGGGCCCGTTGCCCGCACCGATGCCGACCGGCACCGTGCCGGCGATGACGGTCAGCGGCGCCGCGGCCGCCACCACCATGAAGACGATCGATCCGACGCCGAGCGAGCCGGCGAGGGTACGGCGCTCGGGTATGACTGTTGGGCTGTGATCAGAGCTCATGTCCGGTTCTCCCACCGGCCGGCCGACAGCGACGCCGGTCACAGTCGCGGCTGCAGCCGTGATCGGTCAAAGGCCGTTCCCGCGCGGCGGTAATCAGCGCGGTGGTTTTCTCATTCGCCCCGTGGCCACCCGTGACCTGGGATGACTACCGTGCGCCGCATGGTCCGTGAGGTCCTCCCGACGCTGCGCGCCCGTTCCCCCGTCGACGGGCTGCGGCGTCGCCGGCTGGGCCCGGTCGAGGTCTTCGCGCAGTCCGTGTCAGGCGCGGCGCCCTCGGCCGCGATGGCGGCCACCCCGGTGATCGTGGCCGCGTCGGCGGGTTCTGCGACGGTGCTGTCGTTCGTGGTGGCGACGGTGCTGATGTTGCTCGTCGCCGCGTGCATCGGGCAGTTCACCCGGCGGATGGCCGCGCCGGGCGGGCTCTACAGCCTCACCGCGAAGGGGTTGCCGCCGGGAGCGGCGTTCGCGTGCGCGATCGGCCTGATCGTCGGCTACGGGCTGCTGGCGGCCGCCGCGCTCGCCGGCGCCGGCGCCTACCTGGAGGCGCTGCTCGCGACGGCCGGGGTGCGCGCGGGTCCGCTACCCACGGCGGGCGGCATCGTCGTGGTCGGTGTGCTCGTCGCGCTGCTGGCGCTGCGCGGGGTGCGGCTCTCGGCGCGGGTGGTGCTGCTCGTGGAGAGCGTGGCGATCGCCCTGATGGTCGGGGTGTTCGCGGTGCTGCTGGTGACGGGGCCGGCGCCAGGCCCCGCGGCCGACCTGCCGGCGCCGGGACTGGGCGGGATCGCCGCCGGGGTGGTGCCCGCGATCGCGGCGTTCATCGGCTTCGAGGTGGCCACCGTGCTCGGCGCGGAGGCCCGCAAGCCGTTCCGCAGCGTGCCGCGGGCCGTCGGGGCCACGGCGGCCGTCACCGGCGTCCTCTACCTGTTCGCCGCCCACACCCAGGTGGTCGGCTTCAGCACCACTGCGGGCGGGCTCGCGGCCCAGCAGGAGCCGGTGAACGCGCTCGCGGCCGCGGGCGGCTGGGCGTGGCTGCCGATCGTGCTGGACTCCGCGCTGGTGATGTCGTTCGCCGCCTGCGCCCTCGCGACGGTGACGGCGCTGGTGCGCGTGCTCTTCTCGCTGTCGCGGGACGGGCTGGCGCCGGCCGCGTGGGGCCGCACCCACCGGCGGTACCGCACCCCGCACGTGGCGCTCGCCGTCGCGGTGCCCGCCGTCGTCGCGGCGCTCGCCGTGCCCGTCGCCGCCGGTGTGTCGATCGGGCCGGTGCTGGTCGTCCTGCTGACCATGGCGACCTGCGGTTTCCTCGTCGCGTACGTGCTGGTGTGCGCGGCCGCCCCGGTGTTCCTGCACCGCATCGACGAGCTGACCCGCACCGCCGTGGCCGCTGCCGCCGTGATCGTGCCGGTGCTGCTGTTCGTGCTCGTCGCGTTCGTCGTCGTCTCGCCGCTGCCGTCGGCGCTGCTCGGAGGGCTCGCAGTGGCGGGGCTGACCTGGTACGCGTGGCTGCGGTTCGCGCGGCCGGCCGCGCTGGCCGGCATCGGTGTCTACGACGAGACGGTCGCGGCGGACGTGTTGGGCGCCCGCCCGTGACGACCCCGCTCTCGGGCCGTCAGCCCAAGGCGGTGCGCAGCGCGCTGGCCGTGCTGGAGGAGGTGGTCGCGGCCGGGCCGGGCGTCACGGCGAAGGAGATCTCCACGGCCTTGCGGCTGCCCTCGGCCACGACGTACCGGCTGCTGAACCTGCTCGTCGCCGACGAGTACCTCG
The DNA here is from genome assembly GCA_963727745.1 of uncultured Actinomycetota bacterium. Taxonomy (GTDB): domain Bacteria; phylum Actinomycetota; class Actinomycetes; order Mycobacteriales; family Pseudonocardiaceae; genus Pseudonocardia. Next base: position 179,981 of record CAVSHL010000003.1, on the reverse strand, counting down.
TCCGGCTGCCGGACCTCAAGGGGTTCGCGCTGGGTCGCCGCGCGGCCCGCCTCGCGCTGCCGGTCGATCTCACGCCCTCGACGGCCGCGCGGGCGGTGGTCGAGCACCTGCGCACCCAGGTGCGGTGGGGCGTGCACCTCGCGTCGTTCGCGTCCGGGCAGGTCGTGGTGATCGATCCCGACCTCGACCACCCCCCGTCGGACGCGTCGGTGTTGGCGCGGTTCCCGCAGGCCAGCGCTCTGGGACGGTTGCTGCTGGCCGAGCAGGCCGACTGGCGCGCGCTCGTGCGCGAGCTGCGCGCGCTCACCCCGCACACCGTCGCCGAGGCCGACGAGCTGGAGAAGGTCCTCGCCGGCGTCGCCGCCGACGGTTGGGCCCGCCAGCTCGGCGAGCTGCAGGCCGAGCGCGGCTGCCTCGCCGTCGCGATCAGGGCACCGGGGGACGGCCGGCTCGTCGCCGGGCTGGCGCTCGCCGGGCCCGTCGCGCGGGTGGCCGAGCCGAACGACGCGCTGCTCGACCTCCTGCGCCACCACGCCGACCGCCTGGCGCCACTGCTCGCCTGACCTGCACTACGTGTTCGGCAGATCCTCGCGGGGCGCGATGCCGTATCCGACCGCGTACATCATCCGTTCGATCAGCTGCTCCGGGTCGCCCCAGCCGCCGGGGCGGGCGATGAGCATCGAGACGACGCCGTGCAGGGAGAGGAGGAGCAGGTCGGCGATCCCCTCAGGATCTGCATCGCTCGGGAGTGCTCCGTCGTCGATGACCCGCCGGACCGCCCTGACGAGGCGATGGAAGCCGGCGGCGGTACGGAGGCGATCGGTTGCCGCCGCCGCGTCGCCGGTGCGGTTCATGAACAGGACGCGGTACTCGTTCGGATGCTCGAGGCCGAACGCGGCGAACGCCCGACCGATCGCGAGAACCTCGGCGATCGGATCGGCGATGCCGGTCGACGCCTCGAGCGCGGCGTCGAGCTGAGCGAACTGCCGACCCGCGACCTCGGCCAGCAGCGACCCCATGTTCGGGAAGTACCGGTAGATCGTCGGAGCGGTCACTCCGGCGCGCCGCTCCAGCGCCCGGACCGACACCGCGTCCTCGCTGTCGCCCTCGAACAGCAGGGCCTCGGCGGCCCGTACCAGCCGCTCGCGCGTCGTTTCCTGGCCGATCGCTGTGGTCCGTGGCTGCGGGCTCATCTCGGCGGCGAGCCTACTGCAAGCTCCCGAGGAGGGTAGCGGCGCTACCAGTAGCGCTGCTACCGTAGCGCCGCTATCAGACGTTGGAGGGGAGTTCTGATGAAGCGGGATCATGCGGTCGTCGCCGGCGGGAGCATGGCCGGACTGCTGGCGGCGCACGTGCTGGCCGACACCTTCAGCCAGGTCACGGTCGTGGAGCCAGATCTGCTCGACGAGGGCACCGGCCATCGCCGCGGAGTCCCGCAGTCGGAGCACGCCCACGTGTTGCTGGCCCGCGGCGCCGATGCGCTCGAAGAGCTGCTCCCCGGCCTTCGGTCGGAGCTCGTCGCAGCGGGCGCAACGGTCGTACCTGCCCGCATCGGCCCCGATCGGGGCATGCGTCTGGTCAGCCCGGCCGGACCCTTCGCCGATGTCGAGGCGGAGGGCACGACCTTCCTCGGGGTCAGCCGTCCGCTCCTGGAGGGGTACGTCCGGTCGCGCGTCCGGGGCAGTGTGAGCGTCCGGTTCCTCGACGGGCACCGCGTGACGGGACTCCTCGCCGCGCAGGGTGCCACGCGCGTCACCGGAGCGTCGGTGCGCAGTTCGGACGGTGCGGAGTCCTCGCTGGACGCCGACCTGGTCGTCGATGCCACCGGACGACGGTCCGCGCTGCCCAGATGGCTCACCGAGCTCGGCTACCCGACCGTTCCGGAGACGACGATCGAGACCGGCATCGGATACGCGAGCCGCTGGTATCGACGCCCCGCCTCGCCGGCTGCGTCGTGGTACGCCACGATCATCAACCTCCGACCGGGGGTCAACAACAGGTTCGGAGGGCTGCTCCCGGTCGAGAACGGGATGTGCACCGTGAGCATCGGCGGTGGCGCCGGCGAGTACCCGCCGAGCGATGAGCAGGGATTTCTCCAGTGGGCCCGCGACCTACCGGATCCCGGCCTCTACGAAGCGATCATCGAGTCCGAGCCCGTGTCCGGCATCAGCGCCTACCGCACGCCGACGAGCCGTCGTCGCCACTACGAGCGGCTCCGCACGTGGCCGAAGGGTTTGCTGGTCACCGGAGATGCCGTGTGCGCCTTCAACCCGATCTACGGTCAAGGGATGTCTGTGAGCGCCCTTGAGGCGCTCGCTCTGCGCGACTGCCTCCGGCGTGGCCACGGAGATCTCGAACGGGAGTTCCGCGATCAAGTGGCGGCTACGGTCGCGAGCCCGTGGAGCCTCGCGTCGGCAGAGGACATGAGGTTGGCGTCGATCCGTTCGAGGAAGCGGCGGACGTGGTCTGCCCGCTTGCAGGACCGCTACCTCTACGCGAGCCAGGATGCTGCGACGGTCGACCCGGTCGTCGCCGGAACCTTCGCGAGCATCATGCTCATGCTCGCCGAACCGAGCGCCCTGATGCGTCCGCACATCGTGGGCCGGGTCCTCCGTCATCGGCTCACCTCCGTTCGCCGACGGAACGACCACGGCTCGAAGACGTCCACGTACTCATCGAGCATCTGATCAAGATCAGTCTTGGATCGGATCCCTCGTCCACGAGTCAGGTGGTGGCCGGGGCTGTCTCGGTGCGGCTCATGGTGACGGCGGCGACCGCGGCGCCGCCGATGACCGCGACGATCGCGAAGACGTAGAAGCCCCACGGGTAGCCGACACCGGCGGCGATGAGCTGGCCGCCCACCAGCGGCCCGACGATCGCGCCGAGCCGGCCGACACCGCTCGCGCTGCCGATCGCCGTCGCACGGACCGCGGCGGGGTAGCGCTCGGCGACGAACGCGTAGACGAGCACCTGCGAGCTGAAGACGAACACGCCCGCCAGCAGCACGCTGATGTAGACCCCGATCCCGGGCAGGCGGATCGACAGCAGCGCCAGGAACAGCGCTGACAGCGCGAACCACGAGATCACCGCGGTGCGCGTGCCGATCTGGTACGCGACGCGTCCCGCCAGGAAGAGCCCGGCGACCGCGCCGACGTTGAGCACGAGCAGCAGCACCAGCCCTGTCGCCAGCTCGTAGCCGGCCGAGCGCATGAGCTCGGGCAGCCAAGTGTTCAGCCCGTACACCAGGAGCAGCCCCATGAACGAGGTGATCCAGAACGCGATCGTCGGGACGAGCAGGCCGCGCTGGAAGAGCGTCGCGACCGGGTTGGCCGTCCGGGTGGCGCGCGCCTCCGCGAAGGACGCCGGCTCCGGCAGGAACCGGTAGAGGAGGGGCAGCAGCAGGAATCCGGGGACCGCGCCGATGACGAACAGCGCCTGCCAGCCGAGCGTCTGCGGGATGAAGGTGCCCAGCAGCGCGGTCAGCACGGCGCCGACGTGGTAGCCGGTCATCAGCGTCGTGGTGGTCGCGCCGGCCCGGCCGGGCCGGCCGTGCTCGTTGACCATCGCGATGGCCGCGGGCAGCACCCCGCCCAGGCCGAGGCCGGCGAGGAAGCGCAGCACGCCGTACCCCCACGGCTCGGTCACGAAGGCGCAGCCGAGGGTGAAGAGCGAGAAGGCGGCGACGTTGGCCATCAGCAGGCGGCGCCGGCCGAGGATGTCGGAGAGCGGGCCGATGGCCAGCGCCCCGACCATCACCCCGACCAGCCCGATCGCCGCGACCAGCCCACCGACGCCTGGATCGAGCCGCCACGCCGGATCCGTCCGCAGCACGGCGTTGACGACGCCGATGACGACCAGGTCGAAGCCCTCCAGCAGCACGACGAACCAACACAGCGGTGCTGTCCAGCGAGAACTCGACGCAACGGGAACGGGAGTGGACATCGTCGGCCTGCCTCTCGGTCGGCCGGCAGTTTCTGTCGCTGTCACGGAGGCCACAACACGTCTTCCGCTGAGCGGAAGATTGCTGGCCCGGCGATCTCGGTCGGCGGGTCGACACCTGCCGTGCAACGGATCTTGTAACGCAGCGTTCAGCGGTCCCGATGAGGCGGTCGCATGGGCCGTGACAGGCAAGGATCCGGGGGGAATCGTGCGGTTGTTCCTACTGGCGGTGGCGGGCGTTGTTGCCCTCACTGCCCTCGTCGTCGCTGCGCCGACGGCGCTGGCGGCGTCGTACCCGACCAAGCACTTCCGGGTCGAGTACGGCAACACCTACAGCGACGGCTACGTGACGTTCTACAACCGCTCGGTCGGCGTGACCGGCGAGCAGAAGTCGGTGGCCTCCGACACGGTCGGTTGCCGCTACACGCACGCCGAGGCGTTCAACTCCTCCGGCGGAAAGATCGGCGAAGGCGACAGCCAGGTCACGTGCGGCAAGTCCGAGAAGTTCACGATCAAGCCGTTCCCGGCCGACGTCGCCGGCGGCGCCGCGTACGTCCGGGTCTGGCTGGTCTCCTACGAGTACAGCGACTACCTGGACGACGCCAAGGTGACGCCCTGACGGGGACCGCGCTGCCGGTGGACCACCGGCAGTGCGGTCACCGCGGCCGTCAGTACGCGCTCATCACGTGCTTGACGCGCGTGTAGTCCTCCAGCGCGTAGGACGAGAGGTCCTTGCCGTACCCGGACTGCTTGAACCCGCCGTGCGGCATCTCCGCGACGAGCGGGATGTGGCAGTTGATCCACACGCAGCCGAAGTCGAGTGCGCGGGAGAGCCGGATGGTGCGGCCGTGGTCGGTGGTCCACACGCTCGACGCGAGCCCGTAGTTCGTGTCGTTGGCCAGCGCGATGGCCTCGTCCTCGTCCTCGAAGGTCTGCACGGTGATCACCGGGCCGAAGATCTCGGTGGAGATGAGCTCGTCGGACTGCTGCAGGCCGCTGACGACCGTCGGCGGGTAGTAGAAGCCGCCACCACCGGCCGCCGAGCCGCCGCAGAGCACCTGCGCGTGCGCGGGGGCGCGTGAGACCAGGCCGGACACCTTCTCCAGCTGGTCGGGGTTGTTCAGCGGCGGGATGTAGAAGTCCTCGCTGCCGTCGGTCTCGTCGCGGGACAGGTGCACGTCGGCGGCCTGCTCGGCGAGCTTCGCCGCCAGCGCCTCCGCGATCGACGAGTGCGCGATCACGCGGGTGCCGGCGGTGCAGTCCTGGCCGGCGTTGAAGAACCCGGCGGCGGCGATGCCCTCGGCGGCCGCGTCGAGGTCGGCGTCGCCGAACACGACGACGGGGGCGTTGCCGCCCAGCTCCAGGTGCACCCGCGTGACCCGGTGGGACGCCGACTCGGCGACGGCCTTGCCCGCGCGCGTCGAGCCGGTGATGGCGAGCATCGCGGGGATGTCGTGGTCGGTCATCGCCGCGCCGGTCGAGCGGTCGCCGCACACCACGTTGAGCACGCCGGGCGGGAGGATCTCGGCGAACAGCTCACCCATCCGCACGGTGCTGGCCGGGGTGGTGTCTGATGGCTTCAGCACCATCGTGTTGCCCGCCGCGATGGCCGGTCCGATCTTCCAGATCGCCATCATCATCGGGTAGTTCCACGGCGTGATGGAGCCGATCACGCCGAGGGGCTCGCGCCGGATAGACGACGAGTGCCCGGCCATGTACTCGCTGGTCGCGGTGCCCTGCAGGTGTCGCGCGGCGCCGGCGAAGAAGCGCAGCTGATCGGCCATCGGGCCGATCTCCTCCGAGAGCGTCAGCCCCTTCGGCTTGCCGGTGTCGCGGGCCTCGATCTCGACGAGCTCCGGCCCGTGGGCCTCGATCGCGTCGGCCATCGCGAGCAGCGCGGTCATGCGGTCGCCGGGGGTGGTGTCGCGCCAACCCTCCCGGAACGCGCGCTGCGCGCTCCGGTACGCGGCGTCGACGTCGGCGGGCCCGGACAGCGGTGAGGTCGCGTAGACCTCGCCGGTGGCGGGATCGACGATGTCGAGCGTGCGGCCGTCGGCTGCGGCGACCGGCTTGCCGTCGACGATGTTGTGGAACGTCTGCACTGCGATTACCCCTCTACTTCGTGGCGCTATTTGGTGGCTGCCCCGGCGGAGTCGCCGGAGAGCCGGTTGGCCAGGTAGACCGGCAGGACCGAGATCACGACAAGCACGACGGCCGCCACGTTGACGACCGGGCTCTGGTTGGGCCGGAAGAGGTTCTGGAAGATCCACAGGGGGAGCGTCTGGATGCCGGGGCCCGCGGTGAACGTCGTCACGATGATCTCGTCGAACGACAGCGCGAAGGCCAGCAGCGCTCCGGCGAGCAGGGCGCCGCGCAGGGCGGGGAAGGTGACCAGCCGCCACGTCGTCCACGGGGTGGCGCCGAGGTCCATCGACGCCTCCTCGGTGGTGCCGGACATGCGGCGCAGCCGCGCGGAGGCGTTGTTGACGACGATGACGATGCAGAACGTGGCGTGCCCGACGATCAACGTGAAGAACGTGAGCCCGCCGAGCGCCTGGGTGAACAGCGTGTTCAGCGCGATGCCGGTGACGATGCCGGGCAGCGCGATCGGCAGCAGCACCAGCAGCGACACGATCTCCTTGCCGAAGAACTCGTAGCGCACCAGCGCCATCGACGCGAGCGTGCCGAGCACCACCGCGATCACCGTGGCACCGGCCGCGACCTGCACAGACGTCCACGCCGCGTCGAGCACGCCCTGGTTGCCGGCGGCCACCTGCCACCAGCGCAGCGTGAAGCCGGGCGGCGGCCACGCGAACGTGGCGCTGGAGGAGAACGAGTTGAGCAGCACCAGCGCGAGCGGCACGTAGATGAACAGCAGCACCACGGCGGCGGCGGACCGCAGCAGCCAGCGGGCGGTGGCGGACAGGATCATGTCAGAGCCTCCCGAGCGCGCCGGTGCGCCGGATCGTCAGCAGGTAGAGCGCCATCACGACCAGCGGGAGCACGGCAACGGCGGCCGCGAACGGCAGGTCCGTCGAGAAGGTCTGGTAGACGACGTTGCCGAGCATCTGGTTGGTGCCACCGACGAGCTGCACGGTGATGTAGTCGCCCAGCGACAGTGAGAACGTGAACACCGAGCCGGCGGCGATCGCCGGACCGAGCACCGGGAACACGACCGTGCGGAACGCCGTCCACGGGCGGGCACCGAGATCGGCCGCGGCCTCCAGGAACGAGCCGCGCATCGAGCTGATGCCGGCGTAGACGGGCAGCACCATGTACGGCAGCCACAGGTAGGTCAGGGTCACCACGACCGCGACCCAGCCGTAGCCGGGGGAGAGCCCGCCCAGCGGGCCCTCCGGCGCCAGCAGCACCCGCCATGCGTACACCTTGACCAGGTAGGACGCCCAGAGCGGCGTGAGCACCAGCGCCACCAGCACGGGACGGCTGCGCGCGCTCGCCACCAGCGCCATGTAGGCCGCGAGCGGCACGGCGAGCAGCACGCACAGCACCGTCACCCCGACCGCGACGCCCACCGAGCGCAGCACCGTGAGCAGGTACGCCGGCTCGGTGAGCACCTCGAGGACGTTCTCGGCCGTGAACGAGTAGGTGATGCGGCCGGTGAAGCTGTCGGTGTCGAAGAACGCCGTCGCCAGCAGGAACCCCATCGGCAGCACGTAGAACAGCCCGAGCCACACCAGCGCCGGGGTGAGGAACCCGGCGAGCCGGAGCCGGGGCTGCCGGTGCAGGACGGCGGCAAGGGACACGGACGCACCCTCCTCTGGTCGGCTGGGGTGTGTCAGCAAAGCCACTTTCAGGACCGAATCCGTCTCGAAAGTGGCTTTGCTGACACGGGGACTGGACCGGAGCGACGCCTACGAGCTACGCAGCTGCGTCCACGCCTTGACCCACTCGTCGTACGGGATGCACTTGACGTCGGTGCGGCCGTCGACGCAGTTCTCCACCGGCGTGGTCCAGTAGTAGACGTTGTCCCAGAAGCCCGTCTCCTGGGCGTGGTACTGGGTGCAGTGGTCCTTGTTCGTGGTGAGCGCGCAGGACTTGGTGTTGGCCGGCGCCTCCCCGAAGTACTCCGCGATCTGCGCGTTGACCTGCGGCGACACGACGTTGTTGAGCCACAGGTACGAGCAGTTGATGTTCGCGGTGCCCTTCTTGACCATCCAGGTGTCGGACCACCCGGTGGCGCCCTCGCTCGGCTTGGTGGTGCCGACCTTGCCCGGCGCGTCGGTGTTGGCGAGGTTCGCCGTCAGCTGCCACCCCTGGCCCTCGAGCAGCGAGCCGGACGCGAGGCCCTGACCCTGCTTGACGACGTCGGCCCAGTACTCGGCGACGAGCGGCTTCTGCTGCTGCAGCAGCGCGACGGCCGCGTCGAACTGGGGCTTGTCCAGCGCGTACGGGTTCTTGATCCCCAGCTCGGGCTTGGTCGCCATCAGGTAGACGGCGGCGTCGGCGATGTAGATCGCGTCGTCGTACGGGCTGATCTTGCCCTTGGCCGGCGTCGCCGGGTCCCACATGTTCTTCCACGACGTGGGCGGCGTCGGGTTGGCGGCGGTGTTGTAGAGCAGCAGGTTGGCGCCGCGGCCGTGCGGGATGCCGTAGTTCTGGCCCGCGACGGTGTTCCAGGGCTTGTCCTTGAGGTCCGGGATGACGTCGGCGTAGTTGGGCACCAGCGCCGTGTTCACGGGCTGGACGCGGTCGCCGTAGACCAGGCGCAGCGACGCGTCGCCGGAGGCGGAGACCACGTCGTACTCGCCGGTGGAGAACAGCTGCACGGCCTCGGCGGACGTCGCGAACGTCTTGACCGTGACCTGGCAGCCGGTCTGCTGCTCGAACGGGGTGACCCAGTCGACCTTCGGGTCGGTGGAGCCGTCCTCGGCGTAGCCGGGCCAGGCCAGCACCGACAGCTTCCCCTCGCCCTGCCCGACGGGCCCGGCGTACGCCTGCCCTGCGGGCGGGGCCGCCCCGCCGCCGGGTGCGCCCGGCGCTCCTCCACTGCCGGCGCCGCCGCACGCGGTGAGCACGAGCCCGACCGCACCGATCAGCGCGGCGGTGCGCGCTGTTGTCATGACCCGCATCTGTCGCTCTCCTCTACTGGTGCAGCTGGACTTCGTGGTCGTGTCGCCAGGTGAGCTGGACCCGCGCCTCGCGGGCGGGCACCTTGTCGTCCTCGGGGCCGGCGAGCAGTAGCACCGACAGCTGCCCGCCGGCGTCGAGCGTGACGACGCACCGGGTGGTGGGGCCGGTGTAGACCAGCTCGTCGACGACGCCGAGCGCCGTCGTCCGGCCCGCCGGGACGGGGTCGGTGGGGTCGCCGATCGCGATCTTCTCTGGCCGCACGCTCCAGCTGCCGTCGCGGCCGAGGATCGCCTGCGCAGCCTCGGGGCCCAGCACGTTGGAGGTGCCGACGAACCCGGCGACGAACGCGGAGACGGGCCGCTCGTAGACCTCCTGCGCCGACCCGGCCTGCTCGACCCGCCCGTCGTTGAACACGACGACGCGGTCGGCGAGGGTCAGCGCCTCGTCCTGGTCGTGGGTGACCAGCACGAACGTGATGCCGGAGTCGCGCTGGATCTGCTTGAGCTCGACCTGCATCTGCTCGCGCAGCTTGAGGTCCAGCGCCCCCAGGGGTTCGTCGAGCAGTAGGACGGCGGGCCGGTCGACGAGCGCGCGGGCCAGCGCGACGCGCTGGCGCTGCCCGCCCGACAGTGCGGTGGGCGCGCGGTCGGCCATGGCGTCGAGGCGCACGGTGGCCAGCGCTTCCAGCGCGCGGCGGCGCCGCTCGGCGCGGTCGATGCCGGCGATGCGCAGCGGGTACTCGACGTTGCGCAGCACCGTCAGGTGCGGGAAGAGCGCGTAGTCCTGGAACACGGTGTGCACGTCGCGGTCGAACGGCGCCTCGCGGGTGACGTCCTTGCCGGCGAGGGAGATCGTGCCGGCAGTGGGGCTCTCGAAGCCGGCGATCAGCCGTAGCACCGTGGTCTTGCCGGAGCCGGACGGACCCAGCAGCGTGACGAACTCGCCGTCGGCGATGTCGAGATCGAGGCCGTGCACGGCGACGACGCCGCCGGGGAACTCCTTGCGGACGCCGCGCAGCGTGATCGCAGCAGGGGTCGTGCCAGAGATCGACTCAGACGGCACGAGCGCTCCCGTTCGTCCGATTGCAGCAGCTTGGTGGCCGAAAAACTATGAGTTCATAGGTTTTATGTCAATGCCTGTGGCAGAGTGGCTGCGAAGCTGAGGCGAAGGAGTGACGCGTGCGCAACACCGCCCGGGCGGCGGGTGGTCGGGCCGCGGTGTTCGCACCGCTCGATGTCGGCAAGCGGGCCGATGCCGTCGTCCGCCGGCTCTCCGAGGGCATCCACCTCGGCCTGCTCGCCCCCGACGAGCAGCTGCCCAGCGAGACCGACCTCGCCGAGACCTTCGGCGTCTCCGCGGTGACGGTGCGGGAGGCGCTCACCGCGCTGCGCGGGCAGGGCCTCCTGGTCACTCGCCGCGGCCGCAACGGGGGCAGCTTCGTGCGCGGCGGGTCCACCGACGAGACGGCCGAGACGGCCGTCCTGCGGGAGCGGCTGCGCGCGGTCAGCCCGTCCGAGCTGCGCGACCTGGCCGACCACTACGGCGCGCTGGCCAGCACCTGCGCCGCGCTCGCCGCCGAGCGGGCCGGGGAGCAGGACGTCGCGCTGATCGCCGACAGCGTCGCCGCGCTGGTCGCGGCCGGGGATCTCGGGGCCCGCCGCCGGGCCGAGTCGCGGTTCCACGTCGAGCTGGCCGCCGCGGCCCAGTCGCCCCGGCTGACCAGGGCAATCATCAGCATGCAGGCCGAGATCGGGCCGCTGCTGTGGCCGTCGCGCGGCGAGGCCGACGTCGTCGCGCGCCACCGCGGCATCCTCGACGCCGTCACGGCCGGGGACGGCGCGGGCGCGCGCGGGCTGGCCGCCGCGCACCTGTCCACGGCGCTCGCGCGGGCGAGCACCCTCCAGCTGACCTTCCTCGGCGAGCCCGATGGCGAGCTCGATCCGCTGGTCGATCCGATCGCCGGCGTGATCGAGCGGGTCACGACGGTGTGCGAGAGCACGTTCGCCGCCGTGGAGGGCATCCGCGGCGCGGCCGAGCAGCTGCTGCGCCCCCTCACCGAGACCGCGATCCTGCGCACGGAGGACGTCGAGCCGATCTCCCGGGTGGTGCGGCCGTTGCTCGACACCGAGGGCACCCCGCTCGTCGGCGCCGGACTCGTGCTCGAACCCGGCCTGGTCGATGGGTCAGGTCACTGGATGGAGTGGTGGCACCGCACCCCGGACGGCAGCGCCGTCGAGCGGCTGGAACCGGAGCTGGATCCCACTGCCACCGCCTTCTACGACTACACGGTGCTGCCCTGGTTCGCCGTGCCCCGACGCACCGGCGCACGGCACGTCGTCGGCCCGTACGTCGATCACCTGTGCACCCAGGAGTACACGCTGACCTTCACGGCGCCGATCACGGTCGGCGGCCGCTTCGTCGGGGTCGTCGGTGCCGACATCGTCGACGGCTGGCTCGAGCGCACGCTCCTGCCGCAGCTCGGCGCTATCCACCGACCCACCGCCCTCATCAACGACGAGGGCCGGGTGGCGGTCGCCAACGACCCGGAGCTCGTCGTCGGCTCGGTCGTGTCCGGTGGGGAGCTGCACCACCTCGATCGCCTGCCGCTCGCGCTGCTGATCCGCTGACCTGCGAAGAGGAGCCGTCCATGACATCCGAGACCACCACCGTCCCCGGCGCACTGACCGGCGGTCCGGCGCTCCCGCAGCGTCGCGAGCTGCACACCGAGGTCCCGGGCCCGCGCTCGGTCGCGTTGGCGGAGCGCCGGGCCGCCGCCGTGGCGCGCGGGGTCTCCTCGACGATGCCGGTGTACGCGGCAGCCGCCGGTGGCGGCGTGCTCGTCGACGTCGACGGGAACTCGTTCATCGACCTGGGCTCGGGCATCGCCGTCACCACGGTCGGCAACAGCCATCCGGCGGTGGTCGCCGACGCGAGCGCCGCGCTGGCGCAGTTCACCCACACCTGCTTCATGATCACGCCGTACGAGGGGTACGTGCGGTTGGCCGAGGAGCTGGCGGCGATCACGCCGGGCGAGCACGACAAGCGAACCGCGCTGTTCAACAGCGGCGCCGAGGCCGTCGAGAACGCCGTCAAGATCGCGCGGTACGCCACCGGTCGCACCGCCGTCGCCGTCGTCGACCACGCCTACCACGGCCGCACCAACCTCACGATGGCGCTGACCGCGAAGAACATGCCGTACAAGGACGGGTTCGGGCCGTTCGCGCCCGAGGTCTACCGGGCGCCCACCTCCTACCCGTTCCGCGACGGGCTGGACGGGCCGGCCGCGGCCGCGCGCGCGATCGAGGTGCTCGAGCGTGGCGTCGGCGCCAAGCGGCTGGCCGCGGTGGTGATCGAGCCGATCCAGGGCGAGGGCGGGTTCATCGTGCCGGCGCCGGGGTTCCTCGCGGCGCTCGCCGCATGGTGTCGCGAGCAGGGCATCGTGTTCGTCGCCGACGAGGTGCAGACCGGCATCGCCCGCACCGGTGCGTGGTTCGCCGCCGACCACGAAGGCGTCGTCCCCGACCTGGTCACCATGGCCAAGGGCATGGGCGGCGGGCTGCCCATCGCAGCCGTCACGGGCCGCACCGAGCTGATGGACGCGGTGCACCCGGGTGGGCTCGGCGGCACCTACGGCGGCAACCCGGTGGCGTGCGCCGCCGCGCTGGCCGCGCTGGGCGCGGTCCGCGACGACGGGCTGATCGGGCGCGCCGGCGAGATCGCCGGGTACGCGATCCCGCGGCTGCAGCAGCTGCAGGCCGCCGACCCGCGCATCGGCGACGTGCGCGGGCGCGGCGCGATGATCGGCATCGAGTTCGTGCGACCGGGCGGTGACGAGCCCGACGCCGATCTCGCGAAGGCCGTCGCGGGCGCGTGCCACCAGGCCGGGGTGATCGTGCTGACCTGCGGCACCTGGGGCAACGTCGTCCGGCTGCTCCCGCCGCTCGCGATCCCGCAGGACCTGCTCGTCGAGGGGCTCGACGTGCTGGAGGAGGCGATCCGCATCGCTTGACCTGGAGCGCGCTCCAGGCTGGATCCTGCCCTGCTGTGACGACAAGTGATCGATCGATGTTCGTGTTGGGCACCATGCACTTCGGCACCAAGCAGGACGAGCAGCTCTCGTTCGACCTGCTGGACCGGTTCGTCGACGCCGGCGGCACCGTCCTGGACACCGCCGACTGCTACGCCTTCTGGCTCCACGAGAGCGGTCATGGCGGCACCAGCGAGGAGCTGCTGGGCCGCTGGCTCGCGGCGCGTCCCGGGATGCGCGACAGGATCCGGATCAGCACCAAGGTCGGTGCCGAGCCGGTCGGCCCCGGCGTCTGGCCGGCCAACCGCGAAGGCCTGTCGGCGCCCGCGATCAAGGCAGGGCTCGAGGGCAGCCTCGGCCGCCTCGGCGTCGACCACATCGACGTGTACTGGACCCACGTCGACGACCGCAGCGTGCCGCTGCAGGAGGTCACCGGCACGCTCGGCGAGCTGGTGGCCGCCGGCACGGTCGGGCAGCTCGGTGTGTCCAACCAGCCGAGCTGGCGGGTCGAGCAGGCCCGGCAGCTGGCCGCCGCCGACGGCCAAGCCGGCTACACCGCCGTCCAGCTGGCCCACACCTACCTGCAGCGCCGCCCGGTCGCGTTCGTGGACGGCGACTTCGACCAGTTCAGCTGGGCCACCCACCACACCGTCGACCACGTGCGGAGCGAGGGGCTGGAGCTGTGGGCGTACACCCCGCTGCTGACCGGCGGGTACACGCGGCCGGACCGGATGCCCGCGGAGTTCGACCACCCCGGGAGCACCGCGCGGCTCGCCGCGCTCGACGAGGTCGCCACCGACCTCGGCGCCACCCGCAACCAGGTGGTGCTGGCCTGGCTGGCCGCCGACCAGAGCGTCCGCCCGATCGTCGGCGTCAGCTCGGCGGCCCAGCTGGACGAGGCGGCCGCCGGCGTGCGCCTGGAGCTGGGGCCTGATCACCTGGCCCGGCTCGACAGCGCCGGCTGAGGGACGCCCGTCGTGGTCCGGGTCGCCCGCAGGCCACGGCCCAGGTGCGCCACCACGGCGAGCATCGCCACCACGGCTACGGCGAGGGCGAGGTGGTACCCCTCGACGGGGTCGGTGACCAGCGCCGCGATCGCGCTCAGCGCCGGATGCCGACGGTGATGGCGACCTGCTGGGGTGGTCGAGGCGAGACCGGCGGCCAGGCCCTGCTCCTGGTCGGGCACGCCGGAGCCAATGCGACACAGGTGTCGCCTCGCCTCCCCGTCTGGCGATCATGGTCCACCAGCGCGTTATCGCCCGTAGCGCGTTCCTTGATCACGAGTTGGGGAGCCAGCGCGACACACGTGTCGTCTCAGCTCCCCATCCGGCGATCATGGCCCACCGCCCCGTCACGATGAGGCCAATCGGGCGATCGTCGAGCAACGGATGATCAACCGGGGCCTCGGGTACTGCGTGCCCTGCCCGACATCCACCCCGTCCAACCCGGCGACGGCCGTGAAAGCGCGCTGAAACGCCGGTCGACGACGGTTCACGCGTGCCTCCCCGGACCCCGCCCCGCACCCCGGAGGCGATCGTCGATCTCGCGGCGATCGCCACCAACACGAAGATCGTCAGATCGCGCACGGCCGGCGCGGTCATGGCCGTCGTCAAGGCCGACGCGTTCGGGCACGGCGTGATACCGGTGGCCCGCGCCGCGCTCGAGGGCGGCGCGAGCTGGCTGGGTGTCGTGTGGCCGGGCGAGGCGGTCGCGCTGCGCGCGGCCGGGATCACCGCGCCGGTACTGGCCTGGCTGTACCCGCCGGCCGCCGAGCTGCGGTCCGCGATCGCCGCCGAGGTGGATCTCGCGGCCTCGACGGGCGAGCAGCTCGCCGGCATCGCCGCTGCCGCCGATGACCGGCCGGCCCGCGTCCACCTCAAGATCGACACCGGGCTGGCGAGGTCCGGCGCGGCGCCCGACGACTGGCCGACTCTGGTCGCCGCCGCCCGCCGGTACGAGCTGGCCGGTCGGATCGAGGTGGCGGCGGTCTGGTCGCACCTGGCCGACACCGACGACCCGGCGCTGGTCGCCGCGCAGACCGCGCGCCTGGCGGCGGCCGTCGACATCGCCACGGCCGCCGGCCTGCGCCCCCGCCTGCGGCACCTGGCGAACTCGGCGGGGGCCCTGCACCACCCCGGCACCCACCTCGACCTGGTGCGCATCGGGATCGCCCTCTACGGCTGCGAGCCCGATCCGCGGCAGCCCATGGGGCTGCGTCCGGCCATGACGCTGCGCGCGCCGGTGGTCTCGATCAAGCGCGTACCGGCCGGCACCGGGGTGTCGTATCGGCACGAGTACGTGACCTCGACCGACACTCGACTCGCCCTCGTCCCCGTCGGCTACGCGGACGGGATCCCGCGCGCCGCCGCCGGTTCCGCGCAGGTCTGGACGGGCACCGAGCGGCGTCCGGTGGCGGGTGTCGTCGCGATGGACCAGCTCGTCGTCGACATCGGACCGGACGGGCCGGAGCCGGAGGAGATCGTGCTGTTCGGGCCGGGAGACGACGGCGAACCGACGGTCGCCGAGTGGGCCCGTTGGGCCGACACGATCCCGCACGAGCTGCTGTGCCGCGTCGGCGCCCGGGTGGAGCGTCGCCATGTCGGATGAGCAGCCAGGACGTCGGCAGCCAGGACGTCGGCGACAGTGGGTGGCGGTCGTCCACGGTGGCACGGGTGGCGAGCACGACGTGTCGTGCCGCTCGGCGGAGTCGATCATCCATCACCTCGATCCCGCGCGGTTCCGGCCGGTGCCCGTCTACATCGCCAGGGACGGCCGGTGGACCGTCGGCGGCCCGGCCCGGCAGTGGGGTACCGCGACCTCCGACGTGGCGGCGAGCGTCGTCGCCGGGCTCGACGCCATCCGGCGCTGCGACGTGGCCTTCCCGGCGATGCACGGCGAGTTCGGTGAGGACGGGCACCTGCAGGGGGCGATCGCCGCACTCGGCGTGCCGACGGTCGGGTGCGGGGTGCTCGCGAGCGCACTGGGCATGGACAAGGTGCTCACCAAGACCGTGCTCGCTGCGGCCGGTCTCACCGTGGCCGACGGGGTCGCCGTCGACGTCCGCGTGGAGCCCGTCGCCGGAGCGTTGGTGGCCCGATTGGAGCTGCCGGTGTTCGTGAAGCCGTCGCGCAGCGGTTCGAGCATCGGGCTGACCAAGGTCGAGCACTGGGCAGATCTTCCGGCGGCGATCGCGGTGGCCGCCGCGGTCGACCCCGTCGTGCTCGTGGAGACCGCGGTGCCCGGCCGCGAGATCGACATCGGGGTGCTGGAGCTCCCCGACGGGTCGCTGCGGGCGAGCCCGCCGCTGGAGATCCTCCTGCCGGAGGGTGTGGTGTTCGACTACGCGGTGAAGTACGACCCGACCATCACCCGGCTGGACGTGCCCGCCGCGCTCGACCTCGAGACCTATGACCGGATGCGCGAGCAGGCGCTCACGGTGTTCCGCACGCTGCAGTGCGCGGGCCTGCTGCGGGTGGACTTCTTCGTTCGGCCCGACGGCGAGCTGGTGGTCAACGAGGTCAACACCTTCCCCGGTTTCACCTCCGGGTCGCAGTACCCCCGCATGTGGCAGGCGGCCGGTCTGCCGTTCGGCTCGCTGCTCACCACCCTGATCGAGACCGCGCTGGCCAGGGCCCGTACGGAGGACCGCTCGGCGGGCGGAACCGGTGACGTCAACGCGATCGTGGTGAGCTGAGTCCGTCGCCGCGGCAGCCGTGTGGATGTTCGGCCTTCTCGTTCGTCGACAATGCATGGAACTGGGAATCGGACTGCCCAACGGGGGAGCGGCCGTCGACGGGGCCGAGCTCGCGCGGCTCGCGGTCGGCGCGGAGGAGATCGGACTCGACTCCGTGTGGGTGATGGACCGCTGGCTGCGCCCGCACGCACCCGTGACGATGCCGGGCGTGCCGGTGCCGATCACGTTGCCGGCCGAGGGGTACGCCTCGGTCTTCGACCCGCTCGAGGTGCTCGCGTACGTGGCGGCACGCACGTCGCGGATCCGGCTCGGGACGAGTGCCGTGAACGTCCTGTACCACCCGCCGGTCCTGCTGGCCCGCCGGTTCGCGACGCTGGACCAGCTCTCCGGGGGCCGGGTGCTGGCCGGGGTCACGTCGGGTTGGATGGCGGAGGAGTTCGCCGCGGCCGGGGTGCCCGAAACGCGCAAGGGTGCTGGGCTGGACGAGCACCTCGCCGCGATACGCGCGGTGTGGGGTCCCGACCCGGTGTGCCGTGCGGGTGCGCGCTACCCGATCGCGGCATCGGACATCGGACCGAAACCGGTGCGCGGGAGCGTTCCGCTGCTGCTCGGGTACTCCAACTCGGCAGGGATCCGGCGGGCCGCTCGGACAGCCGACGGGTTGCACCCGTACCGGGAGCAGTACGACCAGCTCACCGCCGACCTCGACGTCTGGCGCGCGGCGGTGCACGCCGCCGGCCGGGACCCGGCAGCCCTGCCGGTCGTGCTGCGCGCCACCGGCCGGTTCGCGACGACCGGAGCGCTGTTCGACGGCGGGCCCGACGGGTGGGTGGCCGACCTCGACGCCGTGGAGCGCCTCGGCGTCGGGCACGTCGTCCTGCAGCTGGAACACGGCGTCGGCGTCGACGAGACCCTGATCGCGTTCAGCCGACTCGTGAAGGGTCGCTAGTCAGGTGTCCGAGTCGCCAGCCCCTCGCGGACGATCTGCAACAGGCGGCCGGCCAGGCCGGGGTCGGGATCGTCCAGTGACGCCAGGATCAGCCCCCTGACCAGAGCGGCCACCTCAGCAGCCGTCACGTCGGTGCGGACCGCGCCGGCCTCCTGCGCCCGGGCCAGCAGTACGGCGAGCGCAGCCCGCAGGTCCGCCGCCGCCGCGAGCACCTCGGGCGATCCGGCGCCGGACAGCACCTCCGGCAGGTCGCGCTTGGCGACGGCCTCGGCGGCGAGGCGGTCGAGGAAGCCGTCGAACGCGGCCGCTGCATCGGGTTGCGTGGCCCGCTCGTGCGCCTCGGCGACGACGTCGCGCACGCGTGCCTCGGCGACGGCGGCGAACAGCGACTCCTTCGACGGGAAGTGCCGGTAGACGGTGCCCGGCCCGACCCCGGCCCTCGCCGCGATCTCGTCGAGCGGGACCCCGGGCCCGGCTTCGGCGAAGGCGGCCCTGGCGGCGTCGAGCACGCGCTGCCGGTTGCGCACGGCGTCGGCGCGCAGCGGGCGCTCAGCCATGATTGCTAACCGGGGCGATCGTTCCGTATCGTCTAAGCGGGGTCACCGTTCCGATTGTAGGAGGGTCGTATGACCAGAACACCTCGCGAGGTCGCCGAGCGCGTCGCCCGGATGGTGGGCGGGGAGGCGCTCTCGTTCGCCGACATGTTCGCCGTCGACGGCGTGCTCACCTACCCGTTCGCGGCGCCCGGCACCCCGACCGAGCTGCGGGGCCGCGAGGCCCTGCGGGCGCACTTCGCCGCGCTCGCCGGCGGCAGTGCGGCGCTGTTCGACATGGCCGGCATCAGCAGCGTCATCCGGGAGACCGACGATCCCGAGGTCGTCGTCGCCGAGATCACCCATCACGGCCGCTCCCGCATCACGGGGGAGCCGTACCGGATCGCCGCCGTCGGCGTCATCCGCGTGCGGGACGGCGAGATCGTGGAGTACGCCGACTACATGGACCCGGTGGCGCTGTCGGCCGCCCTCGGGCGGACGGCGGCGCTGGTCGCCGCGCTCGTCGGCTGAGATCGCCCACGAGATTCGACCGGGATGTGTCGTGATCGGGCCGGCCTGTTCGTAGCCAGGGGAGCGGCGCCCACGAGCGGTGCTGTCCAGACCCAGGAGACGCTGACCGATGACGCACCCGCAGCCCGAGGTCCACCGCATGGCCGAGCTCGTCGAGCCGATCGCCACCGTCAGCTTCTCCGCGGTCGCGACCGCGGAGTTCCTGGCCGACCACCCCGGCCGAGGCGATCGCCGTGCGCGAGCGTGGCAGCGTCGCCACGCTGCGGCAGCGGATCGGGGGCTCGCCGATTCCCCCGCTCTGGCGCGGGTCGCCGACCTCGCCACCCGAGCTGCGGTCAGCGCGCCCAAGGTCGGGCGCTGTACACCGGGCTCCGGGCGCTCGACGTGCCCGAGGAGCCGGTGGCGAGGCTCTGGCACGCGGCGAACCTGCTGCGGGAGCACCGCGGGGACGGCCACAACGCCGTCCTCGTTGCCCACGGCATCGGCGGCACCGAGGCGCACGTCCTGATGGCTCTCGCCCTCCCCATGCGAGCTGCGGAGTTCAGCAGGCTCCACCACCTGCCCGAGGCACGGCTGCACCGACGAGCTGGCGGCACCGGCGTACGACGTGCTCGACGCGGACGAGTTCGACGAGCTGATCGCGGGGCTGGAGCCGATCGCCGCCGCTCTCTCCGTTCGGTCCCGCCGGACGGGTGGGAAGCCGTAACCTCGGTCGGATACCGGCTAGGGGGAGGACGGCACGGTGGCCGACGACGATGGCGGGAATGGCGCCCAGGTACCTGGGGATGACGAGGTCGAGGCCGGCCGGCGACGGCTGGAGGAGCTGACCCGGGCGCACGGGCCGGACGACGACCGCGCGTTGGCAGCGGCAGAGTCGCTGGCGATGCTGCACTACGCCCGGCAGGAGACCGCGGAGGCCTTGCCGCTGATGCGACGGGTCGCCGAGGGCAGGTCGGTGGTGGACGGCTCGGACGGCGCGGCGGAGCTGACCAGGCGGCGCATGCTCGCGACCCTGCTGCGCAGCAACGGGAGGTTGGACGAGGCGCTCGTCGAGCACGAGCGCGTGGTGGCGGCCACGGTTGCTGCGTCCGGAGCGGATTCCCGCGCGGCCCTCGCCTCGCGCTACAACCACGCGATGCTCCTGCAGGAGATGGGCGACACCGAGGGGGCCGGCGCCCTGTTCGCCGCGGTCGCCGAACAGGCCGCGCACACGCTCGGTCCCGCTGACGTGGTCACGCGGGCAGCGGCGGCACAGGTCGGCTGACCACACGTCGGGCGCTGAGTCCGCGCTGAGAGGAATCGTCCTCCGCGAGGTGAAACGGGTTGACCACGGGCGGGTCGAACCGATGGTGTTGCCGAGGTACCCCGCGCGAACCCGAGGAGTGAGTGATGACCGGCCCGGCCGTCGAGGAGTCCACGATGCCGAGCGCGCGGGTGGTGATCGCGCTGCTGGTGGGCTCGGCCTTCGTCATGATCCTCAACGAGACGATCATGAGCGTCGCGCTGCCCGCGCTGATGAAGGACCTGGAGATCGGGCCGAGCACGGCGCAGTGGCTCACCAGCGGGTTCCTGCTGACGATGGCGGTCGTCATCCCGGCCACCGGATGGGTGCTGTCGCGCTTCTCCCCGCGCGGCATCTATCTGACGTCGATGATCCTGTTCAGCCTCGGACTGCTCGTGGCGGCGCTCGCCCCGGGGTTCCCGGTGCTGCTCGCCGGGCGGGTCGTCCAAGCCGTCGGCACGGCGGTGATGGTGCCGCTGCTGATGACGACCGTGCTGCGGCTGATCCCGGCCGAGCGCCGCGGCGCGACGATGGGCACCATCACGATCGTCATCGCGGTGGCGCCGGCGATCGGCCCCACGATCTCCGGGATCATCCTGGGCGCCCTCGGCTGGCGGTGGATGTTCTGGATCGTGCTCCCGATCGCGCTGATCGCCCTCGCGCTGGGCGCCGCGAAGCTGCGCGTCGAGGCCGAGACGCGGCCCGTCCCGCTCGACGTCGCGTCGCTGGTGCTCTCCGCACTTGCGTTCGCCGGCATCGTCTTCGGGCTGAGCAGCCTGGGTGGAGCGGTGCACGGGGAGGCGCCCGTCCCGCCGTGGGTGCCGGTGCTGGTCGGTGTGGTCGCGCTGGCCGTCTTCGTCCTGCGCCAGCTGCGGCTGCAGCGGGAGGACCGGGCCCTGCTCGACCTGCGCCCGTTCACCCACCGGTCCTTCGTGGTGGCGCTCCTGCTCGTGCTGCTGGCGATGATGGCGCTGTTCGGGGCGCTGATCCTGCTGCCGCTGTACATGCAGAGCGTGCTCGGCGCCACCACGTACGCGACGGGGCTCGCGCTGCTGCCCGGCGGCCTGGCCATGGGGCTGCTCGGGCCGGTGGTGGGCAGGCTGTTCGACAAGCTCGGGCCGCGGCCGCTGGTGCTGCCCGGTGCCGTCGTCACGAGCGTCGCGCTGTGGCTGTTCACGCTGCTCGGGGCCTCGTCGTCGTTGTTCATGGTGGTCGGGATCCACGTCCTGCTCACCGTCGGGCTGTCGTTCATGTTCACCCCGCTGATGACCGACGCCCTCGGCTCGCTCCCGGCCGACCTGTACGGCCACGGCAGCGCCATCGTCACCACGCTCCAGCAGGTGGCCGGCGCAGCCGGCACCGCCATCTTCATCACGATCATGACGGTGTCGTCCGTGGCGCCCGGCGGGGCCGTCGACGCCGTCGGCACGCACGCCGCGTTCCTGGTCGCGGCCATCATCTCGGTGGGCGTGGTGCTGCTGTCGGCGCTGGTCGGGCGCGGGGGCAAGCCGGCGGCGCAGGTTCCCGCCGCCGCCGGCTAGCCCGATCGCTCAGTCCCAGTCGAGCGTCCCGCCCGTCTGGTACTCGATGACCCGGGTCTCGAAGAAGTTCTTCTCCTTCGCCAGGTCCATGGCCTCGCTCATCCACGGGAACGGGTTCTCCGTCTCGCCGAAGAGCGGGGCGAGCCCGATCTGCTGGGCCCGGCGGTCGGTGATGAACCGCATGTACTGCTCGCACGAGGCCGCCGAGAGCCCGAGCATGCCGCGCGGCATGGTGTCGCGGGCGTAGGCGATCTCGAGCTCGCAGGCCGCGCGCAGCATCTCCCGGATCTCCTCGGCGAACGCGGGCGTCCACAGGTGCGGGTTCTCGATCTTGATCTGGTTGATGCAGTCGATGCCGAAGTTCAGGTGGATCGACTCGTCGCGCAGGATGTACTGGTACTGCTCGGCGATGCCCACCATCTTGTTGCGGCGCCCGAGCGAGAGGATCTGCGCGAAGCCCGTGTAGAACCACATGCCCTCGAACACCACGTAGAACGCGACGAGGTCGCGCAGGAACGTCTGGTCGGCGGCGGTGGTGCCGGTGGTGAAGTCGGGGTCGCTCAGGCTCTGGGTGTAGCGCAGCGCCCACGCGTCCTTGTCGGTGATCGACGGGACCTCGCGGTACATGTTGAAGAGCTCGCCCTCGTCCAGGCCGAGGCTCTCGCAGATGTACTGGAACGTGTGGGTGTGCACGGCCTCCTCGAACGCCTGCCGCAGCAGGTACTGGCGGCACTCGGGATTGGTGAGGTGGCGGTAGACCGCGAGCACGATGTTGTTGGCGACCAGCGACTCCGCGGTGGCGAAGAAGCCGAGGTTGCGCTTGAGCATCGTGCGCTCGTCCTCGGTGAGGCCGTCGCGCGACTTCCAGAGCGCGATGTCGGCCTGCATCGCGACCTCGGTGGGCATCCAGTGGTTGCTGCAGCCGGCGAGGTACTTGTCCCAGGCCCACTTGTACTTCAACGGCAGGAGCTGGTTGACGTCCGAGCGCGCGTTGATCATGCGCTTGGAGTCGGCGTCGACGCGGCCGCCGGAGCGGTCGATCGAACCCAGGCCGGTGGCGGCGAGGGGAGCGGTCGATGTCACTGGCAGGCCTCGCAGTCGGGGTCGTCGATGCGGCAGGCGGCGCCGTCGATCATGGGGGTGGTGTCGATCACCGGCACAGCAACGGCCGTGGGCGGGGGAGTGGGAGCGCTCGGCACCCCCGACAGCTTCCCGTCCGTGCCGCTCAACGTGCTCTTCTCGACGTGTGTGGCCGACTGGGCCCGCAGGTAGTACGTGGTCTTGAGGCCCTTGTGCCAGGCCAGCCGGTACAGCTCGTCGAGCTTGCGGCCGCTCGGAGCGGCGATGTACAGGTTCAGCGACTGGGCCTGGTCGATCCACTTCTGCCGGCGCGACGCGGCGTCGATCAGCCACCGCGATTCGATCTCGAACGCCGTGGCATACAGCGCCTTGAGGTCGGCGGGCACCCGGTCGATCTCGCCCAACGACCCGTCGAAGTACTTCAGGTCGGCCACCATCACGCGGTCCCAGAGCCCGCGCTCCTTGAGGCTGCGCACCAGGTGCGGGTTGATCACCGTGAAGTCGCCGGACATGTTCGACTTGACGAACAGGTTGCGGAACTGCGGCTCGATCGACTGCCCGACCCCGCAGATGTTGGAGATCGTGGCGGTCGGCGCGATCGCCATGACGTTCGAGTTGCGCATGCCGACGGTCGTGACCCGCTTGCGCAGCGCGTCCCAGTCGAGCGTCGTGGACGTGTCGACGTCGAGCGCGTCGCCTTCGCGGGCCTCCTGCAGCAGTGCGAGCGAGTCGATGGGGAGCACCCCGCGGCTCCACAGCGAGCCGTCGAAGCTGGCGTAGCGGCCGCGCTCGGCGGCCAGGTCGGAGGAGGCACCGATCGCGTAGTAGGAGATGTGCTCCATGCTGCGGTCGGCGAACTCGACGGCCTTGTCGCTGGCCAGGGCGATGCCCTGCTCGAACAGCGCGTCCTGGAAGCCCATCAGCCCCAGCCCGATCGGCCGGTGGCGCAGGTTGGAGCGGCGCGCCTCCGGGATCGTGTAGAAGTTGATGTCGATCACGTTGTCGAGCATCCGCACCGCCGTCTTGACGGTGCGCTGCAGCTTCGCCGTGTCCAGCCCGTCGGCCGTGACGTGCGCGAGCAGGTTGATCGAGCCCAGGTTGCAGACCGCGACCTCGCCGTTCGTCCCGGCCGAGGTGTTGAGCGTGATCTCCGTGCACAGGTTCGACGAGTGCACGACGCCGACGTGCTGCTGCGGGGAGCGCAGGTTGCACGGATCCTTGAACGTGATCCACGGGTGGCCGGTCTCGAACAGCATCGTGAGCATGCGGCGCCACAGCTCGACCGCGCGCACGCGCCGGAACACCCGGATCTCGCCGCGATCGGCGGCCTCTTCGTAGGCGCGGTAGCGCGCCGCGAACGCGTTGCCGTAGAGATCGTGCAGGTCCGGGGTCTCGTCGGGGGAGAACAGCGTCCACTGCCCGTCGGCCTCGACGCGGCGCAGGAACTCGTCGGGCACCCAGTTCGCGGTGTTCATGTCGTGGGTGCGCCGGCGGTCGTCGCCGGTGTTCTTGCGCAGGTCGAGGAACTCCTCGACGTCGATGTGCCAGGTCTCGAGGTACGCGCAGGCGGCGCCCTTGCGCTTGCCGCCCTGGTTCACCGCGACGGCCGTGTCGCTGGCGATCTTGAGGAACGGGACCACGCCCTGACTCTGCCCGTTGGTGCCCTTGATGTGGGCGCCGAGGCCGCGGACCGGCGTCCAGTCGTTGCCGAGCCCGCCCGAGTACTTCGCGAGCAGCGCGTTGTTCTTGTACGCCTGGAAGATCGCGTCGAGGTCGTCGTCGACCGTCGTCAGGAAGCACGACGAGAGCTGCGCGCGGGTGGTGCCGGAGTTGAACAGCGTCGGCGTCGAGGCCATGAAGTCGAACGAGGAGAGCAGCTCGTAGAACTCGATCGCGCGGTCCTCGCGGTCGACCTCGCGGATCGCCAGCCCCATCGCGACGCGCAGGAAGAACGCCTGCGGCAGCTCGAAGCGGACGCCGTGCTCGTGCAGGAAGTAGCGGTCGTAGAGGGTCTGCAGGCCGAGGAAGGTGAAGTCGTGGTCGCGCTCGGGGCGGATCGCGGCGGTGACCTTGGCGAGGTCGAAGCGCTGCAGCTCGGGATCGACCAGCTCGAGCGTGACGGCGTGCGCGAGGTACTCGCGGAAGTAGTCGGCGTAGCGCGTGGTCATGTCGGCCTGGCTGGGCTGCTGGCGGCTGCCGGCCAGGTGCGAGACGGCCTCGGTGCGCAGCGAGTCGAGCAGCAGCCGCGCGGCGACGGCGGAGTAGCTGGGCTCCGACTCCACGAGCGTGCGTGCCGCCATGACCTGCGCGAGCGCGAGCTCGTCGACGGAGATGCCGTCGTAGACGTTGCGGCGGGTCTCGGCCAGCACCGGCTCGGCGGACACGTCGTCGATGCCGGCGACGGCCTCGCCGACGACGTGCTCGACGCGCGCCCAGTCGAGCGGGCGGCGGGTGCCGTCGGCGTCGGCGACGTGCAGGTCGCTCGACGGGGCGGGAGCGGCCGCGGTGCGGGCCTTGGCGTGCTCGTCGCGGTAGAGCACGTAGTCGCGGGCGACCTTGTGGTGGCCGCCGCGCATGAGCGCGAGCTCGACCTGGTCCTGGATGTCCTCGATGTGCAGGGCGGTGTCCGGCCCGGCGTGGCGCAGCAGCGCGGCGCTGACCTGCGCGGTCAGCTCCTCGACGATGTGGTGCAGCCGTGACGACGTCGCGGAGTCGGTGCCCTCGACGGCCAGGAACGCCTTCGTCATGGCGACGGAGATCTTGCCGGGGTCGAACCCGGAGACGTTGCCGTCCCGGCGGATGACGCGGACGTGCGCCGCGGCGTCTCCTGGGGTGGTCGACTGAACGGTGCCGTTCAGCGTTGCGGTGGGTGACACGCTCTCTCCTCGCGAGCTCGACGTCAGGCGCCGGGAACGCGGGGAGCACGAGCAGGCCGGCGGCGCGCGAGCGCACGACGGACCGCCCGGACCCGTCCCGCGAGGGCCCCGGACAGCGCGCGCCTGGGGGCACGCGCGCAGATGGCAGGTCTTCGGACTCGCGGGCGCAGCTCGTTCTCCTACTGACCGTCGCTTCCCGGGCATCCCGCACCCAGTGCTTCGTGACGGCGGTCGTTCCCGCTCACCGCTGCGGGGCAGTCCCGGAGTTGCACCGGGTTCCCTCTTGCCTCGCTGCACCGGCGTTGGTGCTGCGAACCATCAGCAAGACCGACCCTACATGTCGTGTCATTCCATGCAACCGCCCCTACATGATGTGGCAGGGCGTGATCGGGTGGCGACTCGATCGGGTGTGGACAGGTCTGCGCCGGCGCCCGTGTGGTGAATGTCGTGACCGGTCGGAATAACTTGAGAGTTCAACAGTTGAGAGCGGCATGGCTTCGTTCAACGACACCGTGATCGAGAACTTCCGGGCCGCCGACGGCGTGCTCGGCGACTACTGGGAGGGCAAGACGACCCTCCTGCTGCACGTCCGCGGCCGGAAGTCCGGCCGGGACCTCGTCAATCCGCTCGTCGCCGCGCCGGACGGCGACTCGTACGTCGTCTGCGGCAGTGGCGGCGGGACCCCGGAGGACCCGCAGTGGGTCGCCAACCTCGAGGCGGCGGACGGCCCCGTGACCGTCGAGCTCGGCACGGAGACCGTCCAGGCCGATGCCCGGGTGGTGCGCGCCGGTCGCGACGCCGACTGGGAGCGCCTCTACGGGGTGTGGCGCGCGTACTGGCCGGCTGCCGCGGACTACGAGACGAAGACCGACCGGAAGTTCCCGGTCGCTGTGATCACCGTGCGGCGATAGTCGCGTCGGGTGCCGGCTCCGGGAGGGTGAATTCGTTGGCCAGCGCGGCGATCGACGGGCCGTCGGCGCCGTCGCGGGCCAGCGCCTGGGTGCGCTCCACCCACGGCCGCAGCGTCCGCTCGTAGGCGGCGAACGCCGTCGCCGGGTCCGGTTCGCCGGCCAGCGCACCGGCCAGCACGTACGCCCCGACGAGCGCCAGCGCGGTGCCCTGCCCGGAGAGCGGCGACGGGCAGAAACCGGCGTCGCCCAGCAGCGCCACCCGCCCGCGTGTCCAGGTGTCCAGCACCACCTGGGAGAACGTGTCGAGGAACAGGTCGGAGGACGCGTCGATCGCCGCTACCAGCCGCGGCACCTCCCAGCCCATCCCGGCCGAGCGCTCCCGCACGATCTGCAGCGCCTGCTGGGCGTCGTACGGGCCGGGCGGCATCCCGTCGGACGGGAACCCGAGGTAGGCGATGGCCGTGCGGTTTCCGTGGACGGGCCGGATGCCCGCCATCCGGTCGCCGTCGGCGTGGTCCAGTGCCCGGTCCTGCAGGCCGAGGTGGTTGGCGGTGTGCCACCACGCCGCGTGCACGCCCATCGGTCGCAGGGCGTCGGGCAGCTCGCCGAACACCAGCCGGCGCACCTGCGAGTGCTGCCCGTCGGCGCCGACGACGAGGTCGTAGCGTTCGCGCGTGCCGGACGCGAACGTGACCTCCACGTCGTCGTCGCCCGGCTCGATGGCGACGATCTGCTCCCCGAACCGGTAGTCGACGGCAGGTGTGGCGTCCTGCAGGATCCCGACGAGGTCGCTGCGCAGGATCTCGAGGTCCGACAGCTGACCGTCGCCGCCGAAGTCGTCGGCGCGCTGCGTCTCGATCGCGGTGCCGTCCCGGTCGACGACGGTGACGTCCACCGTGACCAGGCGTGCCGCGCGCACCGCGTCCAGCACTCCCATGCGCTGGGCGACCTGGCGGGACACTCCGCGCAGGTCGACGGCGTGGCCGCCGCGGCGCAGCTGCGGGGCGCGTTCGACGACCGTGGGCCGGAACCCGTAGCGGTGCAGCCAGTAGGCCAGTGCGGGGCCGGCGATCCCGGCGCCGACGATCAGGACGGTGGAAGCAGTTCTCGGCACGGGCGTCAGTGATACGGCACCTGGCGCGGTCCTGATACCGGATTTCGGGGTGTACCGGCGGTACGCCCATTCGGTTCAACTCGGTATCGGCGATTCGGCGACAGATCATCGCCGTTCGTCTCGGTTTACCCCCAAATGGGTGGTGCATTCGGGGGGTCTTGCCATGGGATGAATGCGCGTTGTGGCTCCCCGTGACGGCCGACGGTGTGCGCGTCGCGACAGCGCAGCTCCCCCGAGAACAGAGGACGTGCATGTCGAACAACTCTCGTGCCCGACACGTTGCCGAGGGCCGGACGGGCCGCATTGCCAAGCGTGCCGCGATCGGTGTGCTGGGTGCTCCGATCGCACTGCTCGCCGCGGCCGGGCCGGCCAGCGCTGCCGCCTACGACGACGCCCCCGACGCCGCCGACGACGATGCGGCCACCACGTACGACTTCGCGCCCGCGGCTTCCACGCTGCCGGGCCTCGACCTCGGCAGCATCACCGGCGCCACGCCGGAGCTGCCGGGTCTGCCGTCGCTGCCGGGCGCCGCGACCGTGACGGACCTGGTCTCGCAGGTCACCGGTCTCTCCGGTCTCACCGCACTTCCCGGTGTGCCCAGCCTGCCTGGTCTCCCGGGCCTGCCCGGCGCGGACGCTCTCCCCGGCGTTCCGAGCCTGCCCGGCGTTCCGAGCCTCCCCGGCGTTCCCAGCCTCCCCGGCCTGGGATCGGTCGGCGGTGGCCAGCTCGGGCTGAGCGCCGTCGCCGACCTCGAGCTCTCCGACACGCTCGACACGACCGTCGACGGCATCGGCCTCGACAAGGTCACCGACGTCGTCGGTCTCGTGGGCGGCAACCGGCTCGACGACCTCGACGACCTCGACGACTTCGCCCTCAACGCCACCGGCGGAAACCTCGACCTGCTCGGGGCCACCTCGGACGACGAGGACGACGAGGAGAACGAGGGCAGCCCGTACGCCAACCGCAACGCGGACGACGAGGGCGACTCGGGTTCGAGCTCGTCCAGCTCGACGTTCGACGCCGGCAGCCTGGTGTCCGGCCTCGGACTGTTCTGAGTTCCGACTCACAGCTCTCACTGACAACGGCGGACGGCAGCATGCCGTCCGCCGTTGTCGTGTCCGGGGCCCGGACATCGCCTGGTCCCGACCGAAAGGGGAGGCCTGACAGTACGAGCGCGCACGCCGCCCACGCCGTCCACCAGCAGCCGATCAGCCGCGCCGGGCCGATGCGGGTATGCGCATGCGTTGCACGGTCGGATGCCGGGTGCGAGGCTGCCAGAGCGGTTGCGGGGCGGCGCCGCAGGTGATCAGTGTCGGCGTCGCAGGTGTCTCGACGATGAGGACGGCGATGACCGACAAGATCAAGGTGACGATCCTGCCCACCGGCACGATGCACGCGGACCTCACATGGCTGCTGATCGATCCCGGCCGGATGGCCTCGCGCAGCCAGCCGGAGAAGCTGAAGGACTGGGTCGAGGTCCCCACGCACGTCGTCTACATCGAGCACCCGTCGGGCAAGAAGCTGATCTGGGACTCCGGCGTGCCGCGCGACTGGGAGACCCGCTGGGCGCAGTCGGGCCTGGGTGAGTTCTTCCCCGTCGACGCCGCGACCGAGGAGATGTGGCTGGACTCGCGGCTCAAGCAGCTCAACATCGAGCCGTCGGACGTCGACTACCTGCTGCTCTCGCACCTGCACCTGGACCACGCGGCGAACGCGAAGATGTTCCAGGACTCCGGCACCAAGATCATCGTGGACGTGGCGGAGAAGGAGGGTGCGTTCTCCTTCGACGGCCACAACCTGGGCGCCCACATCAAGAGCGACTACGACGGGCTGACGCTGGACACGATCAGCGAGGACACCGAGGTGCTGCCCGGCGTCACGCTGCTGCGCACCCCCGGCCACACCTGGGGGACGATGAGCCTGCAGGTCGACCTGGCCGACTCCGGCACGTTCATCTTCACCAGCGACTCGCTGTACCTCAAGGAGTCCTACGGGCCGCCGCCGATCGCGGCAGGCATCGTCTACGACATCCGGGCCTGGTTCGCCAGCGTCGAGAAGATCCGCGAGATCGAGCAGCGCACCAACGCGACCGTCGTGTTCGGGCACTCCGCCGACCAGCTCAAGGAGCTGCGGGTCGGACCCGGCAACAGCTACACCTGATGCCCATCTACGACTACGCCTGCACGTGCGGCGTCCGCTTCGAGCACACCGTGCCGAGCTGGTCGTCGCCCGCGCCGGACTGCCCGCTCTGCGGCGCCGAGACCGTCCGTCGCCCACCGTCGCCGGCCATGCACGGGGGCGCGGCCGCGCCGCGCGCCATGTCGACCGCCCCGACCTCGTGGGAGGGCATGCGCGGCGGCGACCGCGAGTACGTCGCGAAGTGGCGCCACGCCCTGGACAAGCGGCAGGAGTTCGAGGAGCGCCATCCCGAGCACCGGGAGACCCGTGACGCCGTCGCGGCCCACGAGGGCGTCTTCGAGCGGAAGCCGCTGACGTACAAGGAGCTCGTCGCCAGGGCTGCGACCAGCAAGGACGCCACCCAGGCGGCGGCGGAGGCGAGCAAGGACAGGAGACTGACGTGAGCGCGTTCGAGGTCCCGGAACTCACCGAGGAGACGATCTTCACCTGGGGTGCCCCGCCGCTGAAGTTCGGCGCCGGCGCCACGGACGAGATCGGCTTCGAGATGTCGCAGTACGGCGTCCGCAGAGTCCTCATCGTCACCGACGCCGGGGTCAGCGCGCTCGGCGCTCCCCAGCGCATCGCCGACAACCTGCGCCGTTACGACATCGAGTCGGAGATCTTCGACGGGGTGCACGTCGAGCCGACCGACGACTCGATGAACAAGGCGGTCGAGTACGCCCGTGCCCAGGGTGACTGGGACGGGTTCGTCGCCGTCGGCGGCGGGTCGGCGATCGACACCGCGAAGGCCATCAACCTGCTGACCAGCCACCCCGGCGAGCTGATGGACTACATCAACAAGCCGATCGGCAACGCGAAGACCCCGGCCGGTCAGCTCAAGCCGCTCATCGCGGTGCCGACCACCGCGGGCACCGGCTCGGAGTCCACCGCGATGTGCGTGCTGGACATCCTGTCCATGAAGGTCAAGACGGGCATCAGCCACTGGCGGCTGCGCCCCACCCTGGCCGTCATCGACCCGCTGCTGACGATGACGCTGGCGCCCGAAGTGACCGCGGCGTCCGGCATGGACATCGTCTGCCACGCCGTCGAGAGCTACACCGCCCGCTACTACACCACCTTCGACCGCAAGAAGGCCGAGGAGCGGGTCACCTACTGCGGCTCGAACCCCGTCTCGGACCTGTGGTGCGAGAAGGCGATGGGCCTGCTCGCGCAGTCGTTCCGCGCCGCCGTCCACGAGGGCAAGGACAACCTCGAAGCGCGGTCGAACATGATGATGGCGGCCACCTTCGCGGGGATGGGGTTCGGCAACTCCGGCGTGCACATCCCGCACGCCAACGCCTACCCGATCGCGGGCATGGTCAAGGACTACCGGCCCGCCGGCTACCCGCAGGACGAGCCGATGGTGCCGCACGGGCAGTCGGTGTCGTTGACGGCGCCGGAGGCGTTCCGGTTCTCCTTCGAGAGCGCCCCGGAACGGCACCTGAAGGCCGCTGAGATGCTCGATCCACGGGCGGACAAGCACAACGACCCGCAGGAGCAGCTGCCGTCGGTGCTGACCCGGTTGATGCAGGACATCGGCATCCCCAACGGCATCGGCGGGGTCGGCTACACCGAGTCCGACGTGCCCGATCTCGTGCCCGGCACCATGAAGCAGCAGCGGCTGCTGGCCACCTGCCCGAAGACCCCGACCGAGGACGACATCGCCGGAATCCTGACCAGGTCCATCG
Source organism: uncultured Actinomycetota bacterium (assembly GCA_963727745.1). GTDB lineage: Bacteria > Actinomycetota > Actinomycetes > Mycobacteriales > Pseudonocardiaceae > Pseudonocardia. Next base: position 148,547 of record CAVSHL010000003.1, on the reverse strand, counting down.
AGAACTGGTGACCAGGACCTGTCCTGCAAGCCCAGGACCGCGCTCTTCGCGCCGAGATCGCCCCTGGCGGCGCTGCCGGCACGACCGGGTACATCCAGTACAACGGCTCGCGCCGGCAACACCGCCAGGAGCAATCTCGATCACGAAGCCCGCGGCCCCGGACTTGCAGGACAGGCCCTAGTTCACACTGGAGAGCGTGAGTACGACCGATCTGACTGCTCCCACCACCGCGCTGGCCGCCGATCTCGCGAAGGTCGTCGGCGGCGACGTGCGCTTCGACGCCGCCCACCGCGCCATGTGGGCTGCGGACGCGTCGAACTACCGCAAGGTGCCGATCGGCGTCGTCTCGCCACGGGACGCGGCCGACGTCGAGGCAGCCCTCGCGGTCTGCCGGGAGCACCGCGTGCCCGTGCTGGGGCGCGGCGCCGGCACGTCGATCGGCGGGCAGGCGGTCAACACCGCGGTGATCCTCGACTTCACCAGGTACATGAACAAGGTGCTCGACGTCGACCCGGACGCGCGGGTCGCGCGCGTGCAGCCCGGGGTGATCTGCGACCAGCTGCGTGACGCCGCCGCGCCGCACGGGCTCACGTTCGGGCCCGACCCGTCCACGCACAACCGCTGCACGATCGGCGGGATGGTCGGCAACAACGCGTGCGGCTCGCACTCGGTGGCGTGGGGCAAGACCGTCGACAACACCGAGCGGCTGGAGCTGCTCACCTACCGCGGCGAGCGGCTCGACACCGCCGCCCCGACCGGCGACATCCCGCGCAAGCTCGCCGCCCTGCACGAGCGGGTCGGCGACCGCGTCGTCGAGGCGTTCCCGGACCTGACCCGGCGCGTCTCGGGCTACAACCTCGACCAGTTGCCGCACGACCTGGCCAAGGCCATCGTCGGATCCGAGGGCACGCTCGGCGTGATCACGGCGGCCACCATGAAGCTGGTCGAGTCGCCGCCCGTCCGCGCGCTGGCCGTGCTCGGCTTCCCCGACGCGTACGTGGCCGCCGACAACGTCATGGTCGTCCGCGAGCACGCGCCGCTCACGATCGAGGGCATGGACGCCGGGCTGATCGCGGCCCTGCGCGCCCAGAACCCCGTCGAGACGGCGTCGCGGGCGCTGCCGCCCGGAGGCGGCTGGCTCTACGTCGAGACCGGTGGCGCCACCCGCGAGGAGGCGGTGGCGGCCGCGCAGGCCGTCGTCACCTCGATGCGCCCGTACGGGCTCACGGAGGCGGTCGTCGAGTCCGATCCAGCGCGCATGAAGGCGCTGTGGCGCATCCGCGAGGACGGCGCCGGCATCCTCACCCGCAGCCCCGACGGCGGCGAGGCGTGGCCCGGCTGGGAGGACGCGGCGGTGCCGCCGGAGCGGTTCGGTGCCTACCTGCGCGAGTTCGACCAGGTGCTGGCCCGGCACGGCCGGCGCGGCGTCTACTACGGCCACTTCGGCGACGGCTGCCTGCACGTCCGCATCGACTTCGACCTCATGTCGCAGCCGGGCATCGCGAACTTCCGCGCGTTCATGGAGGACGCCGCCGACACCGTCGTCGCGCACGGGGGATCGCTGTCGGGCGAGCACGGTGACGGGCGGGCCCGCTCGGAGCTGCTGCCGCGGATGTACCCGCCGGACATCATCGCGGCGTTCGAGGAGTTCAAGGGGATCTTCGATCCCGACGACCGCATGAACCCCGGCTGCATCGTCCGCTCCGCCCGGATGGACGAGGACCTGCGCGTGTTCATGGGCATGCCGGTGCTCGCCGACGGCGAGCAGCAGCTGGCGTTCCGGCACGACCGCGGCGAGTTCGGGCGCGCGCTGCGCCGCTGCCTCGGCGTCGGCAAGTGCGTCACCGCGCACGGCGGCGTGATGTGCCCCAGCTACCGGGCCACGGGGGAGGAGCGGCACTCCACCCGCGGCCGGGCGCGGTTGCTCTACGAGATGGCCAACGGCGAGGTGATCACCGGCGGGTTCGACGACGACGACGTCGCCGAGGCGCTCGATCTCTGCCTCTCGTGCAAGGGCTGCAAGACCGACTGCCCCGTCGGCGTCGACATGGCGTCGTACAAGACCGAGTTCCTGGCGCGGCGCTACAAGGGGAAGGTCCGGCCCGCCAGCCACTACGCGATGGGCGCGCTGCCGCGGTGGATGCACATGGTGGGCAGGCTCCCGGCGGGCGCGGTCCGCGCGCTCAACCGCATGGCGCAGGTCCCGGCGCTGGCCGCCGTCGCCAAGAAGGCAGGGGGCATCGCACCGGAGCGGGCGATCCCGCCGATCGCGCCGCGCTCGTTCATGCGCAGCTGGCGAGGATCGCGGCCCGGGTCGCGGGGTCGGCTGCTGCTGTGGGTCGACACGTTCACCGACCACTTCGACCCCGAGATCGCCGCTTGCGCCGTCGCCGTCCTGGAGTCGCTGGGCTACAGCGTCGAGCTGCCGCCGAACGAGGTGTGCTGCGGCCTGACCTGGGTCTCCACCGGCCAGGTGAGCACCGCGCAGAAGGTGTTGCGGCGCTCGCTGCGGGCCATCGAGCCGTGGCTCACCGACGGCGTGCCCGTCGTCGGGCTGGAACCCTCGTGCACCGCCGCCCTGCGCGCCGACGGGCAGGAGCTGCTGCCCGCGGAACCCCTCGCGAAGGCGCTGGCCGGCGGCGTGCGCACGTTCGCCGAGCTGCTCGCCGAGCACGCCGACGAGCTACGCTCGCTCGCTTCCGGCACGTCGAAGGCGCTGGTCCAGCTGCACTGCCACCAGCACGCCGACCTCGGTTCGGAGGCCGACCGCACGGTGATGGCCGCCCTGGGCATCGACGCGCAGGTGCTCGACTCCGGCTGCTGCGGCCTCGCCGGCAACTTCGGCTTCGAGAAGGGCCACTACGAGGTGTCCATGGCCGCGGCCGAGCGGGTGCTGCTGCCCGCTGTCCGGGCCGCGGCGCCCGACGTCGAGGTGCTCGCCGACGGCTTCAGCTGCCGCACCCAGCTGCGCCAGGCCGGCACGCGGGAGCCGGTGCACCTGGCCCAGCTGGCGGCTCGAGCGCTCGGCCTGAGCTAGGCGACGTCACACACCGCGTGTGTACGTCACACATGCTGCAACGTGTGTGACGTGCGCACACGGTGTGTGAGGTTGATCGATTAGCCTCGGTCGATGTTCCCTGTGGGTGCCGGCGCCACGGTCGACGAGCTGGCCGGCTCGCCGTACGCGTTGCTGGCCGCGCTCCGCGAGCGGGAACCGGTGTCCTGGGTGCCGGCTCGTGGTGGGTGGCTCGTCACGCGGTACGCGGAGGCTGTGCGGGTGATGCGGGAGCCGGCCCTGTTCACCGTGGACGATCCGCGGTTCTCCACCGCCCAGGTCGTCGGGCCCAGCATGCTGTCCTCCGACGGCGCCGAGCACCGTCGGCATCGTGGCCCGTTCGCGCGTGCGTTCCGGCCGGCGGAGGTCCGGTCGCGGTTCGCCGGATTCGTCGACGCGGAAGCTGCCCGTCTCGTCTCCGCGCTCGCCCCGCACGGTGCCGGTGAGCTGCGGCGCGGGCTGGCCGGGCCGTTGGCCGTCGCAGTGGTCGCGAAGGTGCTCGGCCTCGCGGACGCGCAGGCCGAGACCGTGCTCGGGTGGTACGACGCGATCGTCGAGTCGGTGTCCGCCGTGTCGGCGGGGAAACCGATGGATCCCGCAGGCACGACGGCGTTCGGACAGCTGTCGGCCAGTGTCCGGGACACGATCGACGGGCACGACGAGTCGCTGCTCGTCGACGCTGTCGGGCTCGCTCCCGACGAGGTCGTGTCCAACGCCGCCGTGATGATGTTCGGCGGCATCGAGACGACCGAGGGGATGATCACGAACGCGCTGGCGCACCTGCTCGGTGGCCCGGGCGGACTCGACCAGGTGAGCGCCGACGACGCCCTGCTCGACAAGGCGGTCGAGGAGTCGCTGCGGTTCGAGCCGGCCGCTGCCGTCGTCGACCGGTACGCGACGCAGGACACTTCGCTCGCCGGGGCGTCGATCCGCCGCGGCGACCTGGTCACGGTCTCGATCACCGCGGCCAACCGCGATCCCGCGGTCTTCGCCGACCCCGACGTCTTCGACATCCGCAGGCCCAATGCCCGCCAGCACCTCGCGTTCGCGCACGGCCCGCACGTCTGCCTCGCCGCCGACCTGGCCCGACTCGAGACCCGCGCAGCGATCACCGCGCTCGCCGCGGGCCTGCCCGGGCTCCGGCTGGACCACGACGATCCACCGACGCCGTCCGGACTGGTCTTCCGCAAACCCGCCGCGCTGCACGCCCGTTGGGACTAGCTCACGACGTCGACGGGCCGATCCTGGACGCGGAGGTCGCCGAGCCGCGGCTCTCCTTGAGCTCGATGAAGATCGAGTGCGTGTCGGTGTCGCCGACGTTGAGGCCCTGGTGTTCCTGGGCGTCCACCCAGCGCACCTGGTGCGCGTCCAGGGCCACGTCGTGGTCGCGGCCACCCGCCGTGATCACTCGCCGGAACGAGGAGAGCGTGATCATCACGCTGTCCGGGTGGCTGTGCGCGTGCGTGGCATCGCCGGGATGGTCGCGGTACTGCAGGACCCGGACCCGGTCGTTCTCGAAGAGCAGCTGGTACAGGCCGGGATCGGTGACGAGGGGATCAGTCATGGCATGATGGTCCCATCATGGGCACCGCAGTACCATATGAGTCGACCGGACGGACGCAGCAGAAGGCGCGCACCCGCCAGGCACTGGTCGCGGCGGCACGGCAACTGCTGACCGACGGTCACACTCCGACCGTCGAGTCCGCCGCTCAGCTCGCGCAGATCTCGCGCACCACCGCCTACCGCTACTTCACCAACCAGCACGAGCTGCTGACGGCCACGTTCCCCGAGATCGACCGGGACTCCCTGCTCGGCCCGGACGCCCCCGCCGACGTGGCTGCTCGACTCGACCTGGTGATCGGCGAGCAGACGCGGATCCTGCGCGAATGGGAGCCCCAACTCCGCACCGCGCTGCGGATGTCGCTCGAACCGGCGCCCGCCGGCCGGCCGGGTCCGCAACCCGTCATGCGCGGCGGTCGGGCGATCAGCTGGATCCGCGACGCACTGACGCCGCTGGCCCACAGCCACCCCGCGGTCGACCTCGACCGGCTCGCCATCGCCATCCGCGCCACCTGCGGGATCGAGGCGATGGTCTGGCTGGTCGACGTCGCCGGCCTGCCGCACGCCGACGCCGCAGCCCTCATGCGCGACTCGGCCCAGGCGCTGCTCGCCGCCGCAACGTCCTGAGCGGCGGCTACGCGAACCGCAGTCTCTGAGGCTCACGCACACCCTCGCGTGCTCGCGCATACGTTGGACCGCAATGCCGGTTAGTTTGGCACCCGCGGCGAGGCTGCGCCGCTGAGCCTCGGCTGGGCCCCGGCCGCACTCGCTGCCGCTGGAGTTTGGGTGGATCGGCGCGAAGATATCGCGCCGTACATCGGCGTGGCATCTCCAATAGAAAGTGTCCAGTGATTACTTTGATGGGGTGTCAGAGTCAGCGACCGCGCCCGGACGTAGGTTCACCGATGGTATTAGCATCGGGGTGCTGACTCGCATCTTTGATCGAGATCTTGTCGATGAGGTTGTTTCCAGCTCGGCACGTCCTCCGGAAGGTGTGATTCGACGGAACCGGATCCTGCCGGACCGTGTTGTCGTTTACCTGGTGCTCGCGCTGTGCCTGTTCTGCCAGGAACCGTACGAGGAGGTTCTGCGTCGCCTGGTGAACGGGCTGCGGTTTCTCGGGACCTGGACAGATGCTTGGCAGGTACCGACGAGCAGTGCGGTAACCCAGGCGCGCCAACGCATCGGTGAAGCACCGTTGGCCGAGCTGTTCGATCGGGTCGCCCGGCCGATCGCCCGGCCAGGCACGGTGGGCGCCTGGTTCCATGGATTACGGCTCATGGCCGTGGACGGTGTCGTGATGGACGCGCCGAAGACGCCAGCGAATTCCGAGGCGTTCGGACACGGCCGCAACAAGGGTCCGTTTCCACAGTTGCGGTTGGTCGGTCTGGGCGAATGCGGTACGCATGCGATCGTCGATGCCGTGTTCGACGGGGCTGCCGACTCCGACGAGCGAGAGCTGCTGTCCCAGTTGTTCCCGTCGCTGGAGCGCGGCATGCTGCTGCTGGCCGACCGGGGGTTCTACAGCTACGACCTGTGGACTGCGGCCGCGGCGACCGGTGCCCACTTGCTGTGGCGGATCAAGAACGATCTGAAGCTTCCCGTCCTGGCCACGCATACGGACGGGTCATATTTGTCGGAACTTGTTCCGCGTCACCTCAAAGGCGGCGGAGGGCGTCGGAAGCCCATCCCCGATGAGGTGCGCATCCCGGTGCGGGTCGCTGAGTACACGATACCCAACCGAAGTGGCGATGCCGAACGAATCCGGGTGATGACCACCATCCTCGACCCGACATTTGCGACGGCCGTTGAACTCGCTGCGCTCTATCAGGAACGTTGGGAGTTCGAGCTCACCCTCGACGAGATCGAGGTTCATCAGATGGCGCCCACTCGGCTGCTTCGGTCGCGTACACCCGAACTCGTCCGCCAAGAGATCTGGGCGCTGTTGCTCGTCCACTTCGCGGCCCGAAGTTTCATGCGCGAAGCCGCAGACGACGCCGAAGAAGACCCTGACCGCATTTCGTTCATGCGGACAATCCGAGTGCTACGCCGCCAGGTCGATAACCAGGCGGGTTTTTCCCCCTGACCGACTGCGCATCGGGATCGCCGAAACCACCGCCGAGATACTTGACCGTCGCCTCGGTCAACGCCGCCACCGAAGCTACCCGCGCGTCGTCACTCGACTCCGAACCACCAAGATGCCCAAAAAGCGCAAGCATCATCGCCAGACCCGCTATCCCGACCCACCCAGAGTCAAGATCATCTCCCGTGCCGCTGCCCTAAACTAACCGGCATTGCGTTGGACCGTGTGCGCGAGCACCTCACGGTGTGCGTGGGCCATCGGCTGGGAACACCTCCTCCGCCGCAGTGGCCGCGGCGTAGATCGAGCAGGGCCAGCGATGCCAGCCTGCCTGTGCGCCGAGCCGGCACGAGGTGCAATGGCCCGTCCCGTCGTCGCGGTGCTGGGCGATCAACCGGCCGGCCATGCCCGGCTGCGAGACGATCAACGCCACCAGCGGGATCACCGCGGAACTCCGGCTCGCATGTCCAGCGAGCGATGTGTGCGCAGCCGATGCCGGCCGTTGCCCCGCCACCACCCGGTCCTCGTGTACCGGGCTCTGATCGTGATCACACGCGCACGGCAGCACTCGACTACGCTCTTCATCGATCTGGGACTCCTCAGTTCGGGTCACCGAGGCCTCGGCGGCCGCAATCCGCCGGGGCCTCATCTCTTGATGGCCGACTCTCGCCTGCAGTCGGCTCGTCGGGCTGCCGATCCGGCGCCCGCTTTCACTATGCCATCGTGATCGGAATTTCCCTAGGCTTCCCGAGCAATATTCCTCCCACGGTTGACTAGCGATCGAGTTCTGCGGACACTGCTCGCAGACTCATACGCCGCGAGGGGGCAACGCCGTGTCGACCCATCGGACTGTGATCACCACTGCCGGAACGCAGGATTCGCCGGACGGCCACGACTGCCCGAGCGTGCACAGGCTCTCCGGCAGGGACGAGGTGTTCGTAGTCGTGCGCGACGATGTCGACGACGATGCCAGGGCCCAGCTCGCGGGCGAGTACAACCCGGAGCGTGAGCTGCTCGGCAGCCAGCCTTGTTGGGTGCCCTGCGGGCTCATGGATCTCACGACACTGGGCCGTTTCATGGACGACAACCTGCACCGGCGCGGGGACTGGCGGTTCCGGCTGGAGCTGTTGCCGACCTACAGTCGCGCAAGCGCGGATTTTCGCGCGTGGCTGGCCGGTGATCCGCCGCCGCCCGCCAAGCGCGAGTGGCTTGATCGGCTCAGCCGTGACGCCGCCGCGGGGATCACGCATTCGCGGGTCCGGGTCCTGTCGGAGGATCTGACCGACTACGAGCTGTACGCCTGCCAGCGCGGGTACGCGCTCAACAGCGTGCACGAGCAGATCCGGGTGCTGCGCCGCGGCGAGCACGACATCCCGCCGCTGCTCGGGGCCGGGGACTACTGGAACGTCAATGGCATCATCGTGCCTGTGATCTACCAGACCGACGGGGCGTTCGTCGGCGGCGCCTACATCGGGGTCGCCGACGAACGTGCCGAGGCGTACCGCGACGATGCTCGCCGTCTCTGGGACGCCGCCGAGCCGTGGGAGACCTGGTGGCCGCGCCACGCCGAGTTCCACGACGCGCGACCGAGTCGAGCGGCCTAGATGGCATCACCTGAATCCGGTCGCGACCGGATCGCTCAGCTCCTGGTCGAGATCCGCGGCGCTCGCACACAGACCGAGGCCGCGGCCAGATCAGGGCTGAGTCAAGGCAGCATCAGCAAGGCCGAGCACGGTCAACGCACGCCATCGCCGGAGGTCGCGCAGCGGTATGCGAAGGCGCTCGATGCGACGGTCGCGCAGCGGTCGGAGCTCGTCGAGCTCTGCCGGGCGATCGCCGAGCTCACGGTCACCCGCCAGACCCGTATCGTCCGCAAGGGTGCCGATGCGCAGCGGCGGATCCTGACGGTGGAGCGGCAGTGTCACGAGATCCGCTCGTGGCAGGTCCAGATCGTTCCCGGCCTGATGCAGTGCTGGTCCTACACCCTCGCGGTGATCGAACGTGAGCCGGACGAAGCGTGGATCCGGGCGCGCCGTGCCCGGCTTGCGCTGCTCGACGACACCGAGCGAACGGTGATGCAACTCGTCCCGGAAGGCGTGCTGCGCACGGTGCTCGGTTCGCGGAGAGTGATGCGGGAGCAGATCGAACACCTCGTCGAGCTGTCCCAGCGCCCGAACATCCGGCTCGGCATCCTTCCGCACGGCCGCCCAGTGCCGCCCCTGCCGCCGTCGTTCCACCTCTACGGCGACCGGATGGCGACCAACGAGACGATCGTCGGCACGGCCTACCTCGATGAGCGGGTGGACATCGACCGGCACCGCCACTGGTTCGACCGGCTCGACGCCGCCGCCGTCCACGGCGACGACGCCCGCTCGGTGCTGCGAGACGTCCTCGCCTCATGTCAGGACTGACGGAGCGACGTCACACACCGCGTGTGCTCCTCACACACGCTGCAGCATGTGTGCGGTGCCTACGCCGTGTGTGAGGTCGGCGGCTGGCTACTCGAACCGCACCTTGCCCCGCGTGCCGTCGGCCAGGAACTCCGTGAGCGAGACGCCCTCTTCCTCCACCTCCGCCTGCTCGGCAGGAGTGAGCGGGCGGAGGGGCGAGACCGTGATGCCGTCGTCCGCGCTGGTCCATGTGGCCGCCACCCGGCCGTCGACGAGCAGGAGCCGGGCGCCGGCGACGGAGAGGTTGCGGTGCTCGGCGTCGATGATGCGGGTGCGGTCGTCGTAGCCGAGCACGGCGTTGTCGAAGGCCGGTAGGAAGCGGGGCGGAGCCGGGGTGTCGGGGTCGGGCAGCGGCCCGTCCTCGACGTCGAGCAGCTCCCGGCCGCGCTCGTCGCGGAACGTGCGCAGCTGCGGCTTGAGCGCCTTGAGCACCGCAGGAAGGCCCGACAGGCCTGTCCACGAGCGCACGTCCGCGCTGGTCGCGGGGCCGTAGGCGCGCAGGTAGCGCAGCACGAGCTCGCCGGCGTCGGCGGGCGACGGGTCGGGGGCGCGGCCGAGCCACGCCTCGATCGTCGTGCTCGCGGCCGGCGCGCTGCCCTGGCCCCACATGCCCCGCGGCGGCACCTGCACCAGCTGGACGAGGCTGGTCAGGGCGTCGCCGAGGTCGCGCACCGCAACGTCGGGCCAGCGGTCGGCGACCCGCCGGGCGACGTCGGCCGACCGCAGCGGCTCGGCGTGGAAGTGCGGGTGCCCGGCGGCAGCCAGCTCGTCGAGGTCGACGCCGGGCAGCACGCGCTTCAACGTGCCGTACATGCGTTGGACGAGCATGGGTTGGAACAGCGATCGCAGCGCCAGGCAGTCGGCCGCTGTGATCAGGTGGATGGTGCGCCGCTGCAGGTGCGTGCGCACCACCGCACGCGATTCCATGAGGCTGACCAGCTCGTCGGGTTTGAACCCGGCCATGCGTGACCAGAGCCCGACGTAGGGCTCCAGCGGTTCCTGCGCCTGCAGCCCGACGAGGTGGTCGATCACGTCCAGGGCGGGCCGGGTCGCCCGCTCGGCGAGCAGCTGCCGGGCCAGCGTGGCCCGGTTGAGCGCCCGGTCGCCCAGGACGGTGCTCACGGCGCGCCCCCCATGCCGCGAGCCGCCGGCTCGGCACCGAGCTCACGGCGGGCGACCTTGCCGATGCCGTGCGGGAACTCCGTCTCCTGGACGTCCATTCGATGACCGTATCGGGCACAACGGTCAGTTCTCGACCGCATGTCCGGAGGTTGACCTTGGCACTGGTGACAACCTCGTACCGTGATCGACATGGTCGCTGACATCGGCAGCTGGAACGACCGGATCATCGCCGAGTTCCGGGCGAACGCGGGGCGGGTGGCCTGGAGCAGCGCCGAGGATCTCGCCGCAGGCCGTCCCATCCCTCCGCTGCTCCCGGGGTTCAGCGAGAGCCGGGGCGTGCCGATCATCCTGGTGCGCCATGTCGGGGCGCGCAGTGGCCGCGAGCGGACCAACCCGCTGATGTACCGGCCCGTCGACGGCGGCTTCGCGGTCTTCGCGACCTACGGGGGCAGCCCGAGCCACCCTGCGTGGCACCGCAACCTGATGGCGAACCCGCGGACTGTGGCGGAGGTCGGCACGGAGACCATCGCCGTCACGGCCCGGCTCACGACAGGTGGGGAGCGCGAGCAGATCTGGGCCGACCAGGTGGCGCTCATGCCGACGTTCGCCGAGTTCGAGGAACGTGCCGGCAGGCAGGTCCCGGTCGTCGTCCTGCAGCGCGCGCAGGACGGCATCCGGATCGGCGAGCTCGCCCGGCGCACCGGGGTCAGCGCCCGCTCGCTCCGGTACTACGAGAAGCGCGGCCTGCTGGTCTCGCACCGCGACCACAGCGGCTACCGCCGCTACCGCGACGACGTCGTCCCGCTCGTGGCCAACCTCGGCCGGTTGTTCGGAGCCGGCCTGTCCGTGGACGACGTCAGGCAGTTCGGGTCCTGCGTCGCGAACCCGGACCTGGGCGCGGCGCCCTGTGCGCCGGCCCTCGACGTCTACGAGCAGCGGCTGCGCGTCCTCGACGACCGGATCGCCACGCTCACCCACCTCAGGGACGAGCTCGCCGCGCAGGCGGAACTCCTGCGCGACCGCATCAGGGCTTGATCCGCGCCCCGTCGGCCGTGACATCGCCGATGGCCTCGCCCAGCTGGTTCTGCGAGGTCTCCCCGGTGATCCGCACGCACGCGACGGTGAGCAGGCAGCAGGCGGCGATCACGACCGACACCACGACGCTGCTGCCGGTGGCCGCGCCGAGGCTCGCGAACAGGAGCGGCGCGATCCCCGCCCCGATGCCGGCGATCTGGTAGCCGAGCGACGCGCCGGTGTAGCGGACGCGAGTGGCGAACAGCTCGGCGTAGAGCGCCGCCATCGGCCCGTACATGGCCGGGTGCGTGATCCCCTGCCCGACGACGACGGCGACGGTCAGCAGCAGGAACGACTTCGTGTCGATGAGCGGGAAGATCGCGAACGCCCACACGCCCATCGCGATCGCGCCGACCGTGACGACGGGGCGGCGGCCGATGCGGTCGGACAGGTTCGCGAACACCAGGATGGCCACCGCGGCCACGACCGAGGAGATCGTGAGCGCGTTGAGCACCTGCGGTCGGGCGAACCCGGCGCCGACGGCGTAGGAGATCACGAAGACCGTCAGCGTGCCCTGCGCGACGAACGCACCGAGCCCGACACCGATCGACAGCAGCAGGGTGCGCGGATTGTTGCGCAGCACGTCCATCAGCGGGAGCGTCGAGCGCTCGGTCTCCTGGCGGAACGCAGGCGTCTCCTCGACGCGGCTGCGCACGAACAGCCCGATGACGAGCAGCACGGCGCTGAGCAGGAACGGGATGCGCCAGCCCCACTCGATCAGCGCCGGCTCGCCGACCAACGCGGCCACGACGGTCAGCGCGAGCGTGGACAGCACCATGCCGCTGGGTGCCCCGGACAGGGTGAACCCGGCCCAGAGGCCGCGCCGGGAGGTGGCGTGCTCCGCGGAGATCAGCACCGCGCCGCCCCACTCACCGCCGATCGCGATGCCCTGCATGATCCGCAGGAAGACGAGCAGGATCGGCGCCCAGATCCCGATCGACGCGTAGCCCGGCAGCAGCCCGATGAGGACGCTGACCACACCCATGATCGACATGGTCACGATCAGCGCCTGCTTGCGACCGATCCGATCCCCGTAGTGCCCGAAGATCGCCGCGCCGACGGGCCGGGCGAGATAGCCGGTGGCCAGCGTGCCGAAGCTCGCGATGGCGCCGATGGTGGGATCGATGTTCGGGAAGAAGACCTTGTTGAACACGACGGCGGAGGCAGTCGCGTACAGCAGGAAGTCGTAGTACTCGATCACGCTCCCGAGGTAGCTGGACGTCACTGCTCGGCGTAGCTGGGTGCGGGAGTGCTCGGGAGGTGCGGACATCGCGGAGGCCTCTCTGCCGGGGCGTGGTCCAGCGGTGCGGTGGCCGGAACTGTAGGCAACCTCGTTACGACCGTCAATGAAGTGCCCGATGTTGATCGCGGTCTACGCTGCGCCGGTGGAGGAGCCGCCCGTGGAGGAGTCGGGGAACGGCCCGCGGCCGCAGGCGATCCTGCTGACGTTCTTCGGCGGCTACCTGCTCGGCCGGGGCGTGCACGTGGCGATGAGCAGCCTCATCGAGGTGCTGGGCCGGGTCGGGGTGTCCGAGGAGGCGACGCGCTCGACGGTCAGCCGGATGGCCCGTCGCGACTTGCTGCACCGGGTCCGCCGCGGCCGGCAGGTCTACGTCGGGCTCACCCCGCACTCCCGGGCGATCCTGCATGACGGCGACCTGCGGGTGTGGCGCACCGACGTCGTCGACAGCCGCTGGGACGGGACCTGGACACTGCTCTCCTTCTCGCTCCCCGACTCCTGGCAGCGCCAGCGGCACGCGCTGCGGGCCCGGTTGCTGTGGGCCGGCTTCGGCCCGTTGCAGGGAGGGTTGTGGGTGTCACCGGCGACGGTCGACGCCCGCGAGGTGTGCGCGGGGCTCGAGGCCGCCGCGCACGTCCGCGCCTTCACTGCCCGGGCGCTGGACCCCACCGACGTCGACGACATGGTGCGCGACGCGTGGGACCTCGACGCGCTCGCCGCCCGGTACCGGGCCTTCACCGCCCGGTGGGAGGGCGCACGGCCGGCAATGCCCGATCCGCTCGCGGCCCAGATCGTGCTGCAGGTCGAGTGGCTGGACGTGATCCGGGCCGATCCGCGACTCCCGGCGGCGCACCTGCCCCCGGACTGGCCGGCCGCGCCTGCGCAGCGACTCTTCCGGGAGCTCTACGCCGAGCTCGATCCGGTCGCGCGGCGCATCGCGACCGATGTGCTCGACGTCATCCCCGACGAGGAAGCCGTTCTGGGCTGACCTGTTGACAGCACGACGTCGGCGTCGCACGCTGGTAGTAATATCAGGAAACCTGACATTGGAGTCGCGTGCGCAGCTCAGGCGGACGTCCCCGCGGCGAGGGCCTCGCGGCAGCGGTTGAGCACGTCGTGCAGGCCGGACCGCTCGTCCGCCGTGAGCCCGCTGACCATCTGCTCCTCGATCGACGCCACGGCGTCGCCCAGCTCGGTGAGCAGCGCGTGCCCGCGCGGGGTCAGCGTGATCACCAGCCTGCGCCCGTGCGCGGGATCGCTGGCACGACTGATCAGCCCGCGCCGCTCCATCCCGGCGACCAGGTCCGTCATCGCCTGCGCCGTGACGAACGAGTTGCGCGCCAGCTCCGCCGAGGTCATGCCCGTGCGGCGCGCCAGCACCGTGAGCGCCGTGTACTGCAGGGTCGTCACCCCCGTGGGGCGCAGCACCTCGTCGAGCCGCGCCCGCACCGCCAGCTCGACCTGCTTCACCGCGTAGAGCAGCGACGGCCGCCCCGCCTCGTCCGCCGTCATGCCACCAGCCTCGCAGGAGGCTCGTCCCGATCGGAGACCCACCCATGACCGCCGCCGCGTCCGATCCCTCTGGCCCCGACGACGTCGGGATACTGCTGCCGCCCTCGCTCGCGGTGGAGTGGCACGGCGCCGTCGCGGTGCTGCGGCTGTGCCGGACGGCCAAGCGCAACGCGCTCGACGACGCCACCGTGCTCGGTATCGAGACGTTCTTCAGCGCGCTGCCCACCGGCGTGCGGGCGGTCGTGCTCGACGCCGCCGGCGAGCACTTCTCGGCGGGACTCGACCTCTCGGAGCTCGAAGAGAGCGACGCGTTCGCGGGCGTGGAGCACTCGATGATGTGGCACCGCGTGTTCGACCGGATGGAACGCGGGCGCGTACCGGTGGTGTCGGTGCTCAAGGGCGCGGTGATCGGCGGCGGGTTGGAGCTGGCCGCGGCCACGCACATCCGGGTCGCCGAGCCGTCGGCGTACTACGCGCTGCCCGAGGGCCAGCGCGGGCTGTTCGTCGGAGGCGGAGGCTCGGTGCGGCTGCCGCGCCTGATCGGCGCGCACCGGATGGCCGATCTGATGCTCACCGGCCGCGTGCTGGACGCCGACGAGGGCCAGGCGCTCGGCCTGTCGCAGTACCGCGTCGGGGCCGGTGAGGGCCTCGCGACGGCGCTGGACCTGGCGCGGCGCATCGCCGGCGTCTCGCCGATGACGACGTTCGCGGTGCTGCAGGCGCTGCCCCGCATCGCGGAGTCCAACCCGGCCGACGGCTACCTGATGGAGGCGCTGATGGCCGCGGTCTCGTCGTCGAGCGCGGAGGCGCAGGACCGCATGCGGGCGTTCCTGGACAAGCGCGCGGGGAAGGTGCAGCGATGACCGAGATGCTGCGTGGGGTCGCTCCCGACGCGCGGGAGCGCTCCGAGATGGGCCGCTTCCTCGGCTGGCTGGAGGAGCGCCGCGACCTGCGGTTCGCAGGCTACGACGAGCTGCACCACTGGTCGGTCACCGATCTCGACGGCTTCTGGTCCGCAGTCACCGAGTTCTTCGGCGTTCGCTGGCACACCCCGCCCGAGGCGGTGCTGGGCCGCCGCGAGATGCCCGGCGCCACCTGGTTCCCCGGCGCGACGCTCAACTACGCCGAGCACGCCGTCGGCTTCTCCCGTCCCGACGACGAGCCGGCGCTGGTCGCGCGCTCGCAGACCCGTCCGCCGGCCGAGCTGACCTGGGGCGAGCTGCGCGAGCAGGTGGCACGGGCCCGCGCCGGCCTGCTGCGCCTGGGAGTGCGCCGGGGCGACCGCGTGGTGGCGTACCTGCCCAACGTCCCCGAGACCGTCGTCGCGTTCCTCGCGACCGCCAGCATCGGCGCGGTGTGGGCGGTGTGCGCGCCGGAGTTCGGGCCGCGCTCGGTGATCGACCGGTTCGCACAGCTGGAACCCACGGTCCTGCTGACCGTCGCCGGCTACCGCTACGGCGCCAAGGACGTCGATCGTGCAGCGGAGGTCGCGCAGGTGCGGGCCGGGCTGCCGACCGTGCAGCACGTCGTCCAGGTGCCCTACGGCGGCGGGCCGCTGCCCGACGCGCTCGGCTGGGACGAGCTGGTCGCCGAGCCGGGCGAGCTCGTGTTCGACGCCGTCGAGTTCGCGCACCCGCTGTGCGTGCTGTTCTCCTCCGGCACCACCGGGGTGCCCAAGGCGATCGTGCACGGCCACGGCGGGCTGCTCGTCGAGGCGTTGAAGAACCACGGGCTGAGCTGGGACCTGCGGCCCGGCGACCGGATCCTGTGGTTCACCACCACCGCTTGGATGATGTGGAACGCGCTGGTGTCGAGCCTGCTCACGGGCGCGTCGGCGGTGCTGCTCGACGGCAACCCGGCGCATCCCGACCTCGGCATGCAGTTCCGGCTGGCCGGCGAGACCCGCGCCACCCTCATGGGGGCCAGCTCGGCGTTCGTGATGGGCGCCCGGGCGGCGGGGATCGTACCGCGCAAGGAGGGCGACCTCTCGGCGCTGCGCCAGATCGTGGCGGCCGGCAGCCCGCTGCCCGCGGAGGGCTACCACTGGCTCGACGAGCAGCTCGGCCCTGACGTGCTGATCAACGTCGGCAGCGGCGGCACCGACGTCTGCAGCGGCATCGTGCAGGGCAGCCCCCTGCAGCCGGTGTGGATCGGGGAGATCGCCGGCCCGTGCCTCGGCGTCGCCGCGCAGGCCTTCGACGAGGACGGCCGCCCGGTCGTCGACGAGCTCGGCGAGCTGGTGATCACCGAGCCGATGCCGTCGATGCCCGTGGCGTTCTGGGGCGATCTGCCCGTCACCGAGGAGGGTTCGCGCTACCGGGACACCTACTTCTCGACCTATCCCGGCGTGTGGCGCCACGGCGACTGGGTGCGGTTCGCCGCCAACGGCAGCTGCGTCGTCGCCGGCCGCTCCGACGCCACGCTCAACCGTGGCGGTGTGCGGCTGGGCACCGCCGAGTTCTACGGGGTCGTCGAGGAACTGTCCTACGTCGAGGACTCGCTGGTCCTGCACCTCGAGGACGCCGGCGGTGGCATGGGTGAGCTGCTGCTGTTCGTTGCCCTGCGCGACGGCGCGGTGCTCGACGACGCCCTGCGGGCGGAGATCGCGGGCGCGCTGCGCGGCGCGCTCTCGCCCCGGCACGTGCCCGACAAGATCGTCGCGGTGCCCGCGATCCCGCGCAACCGCACCGGCAAGAAGCTGGAGCTGCCCGCGAAGCGGCTCCTGCAGGGTCGCCGGTTCGCCGACGTCGCGAGCCGCGAGGTGCTCGCCGACCCGACGTCGCTGGACGTGTTCGTCGAGCTCGCGGCGCAACGCTCATGACCACCGTTGCGGTGGTGGGGACCGGGGTGATCGGGGCAGGCTGGGCCGCGCAGTTCCTCGGCCGCGGCCTCGACGTCGTCGCCGCCGATCCGGCGCCCGGCGCGGAGGAGCGGCTGCGGGCTGACGTCGCCGGCCACTGGCCTACCGTCACGCGGTTCGGGCTGGCTCCGGGTGCGTCGCCGGATCGGCTGCGGTTCGTCGCCTCAGCCGGCGAGGCCGCCGCTGCGGCCGACTTCGTGCAGGAGAACGGTCCCGAGCGTGAGGACGTCAAGCACCCGTTGATCGCGGAGCTCGACGCGGCCGCGCGACCCGAGGTCGTGATCGCCAGCAGCTCGTCGGGGCTGCTGCCCACGACCATCGCGCGCGGTGCCGCCGAGCATCCCGAGCGGGTGCTCGTCGGGCATCCGTTCAACCCGGCGCACGTGATCCCGCTGGTCGAGGTGGTGCCGGGGGAGCGGACGGCCCCGGCGGCCGTCGAGGCGGCGCTGGAGTTCTACGCGGCGGTGGGCAAGCGGCCGATCCGGCTGCGCCAGGAGCTGCCCGGCCACGTCGCCAACCGGCTGCAGGCCGCGCTGTGGCAGGAGGCGTACTCGCTGGTGGAACGGGGGGTCGCGACCGTCGCCGACATCGACACCGCGATATCCCAGGGCCCCGGCCTGCGCTGGGCCGTGCTCGGCCCGTTCGCCAACCAGCACCTCTCCGGCGGCCCGGGCGGGCTGGCGCACGTGCTCGACCACCTCGGACCGCCCACCGAACGCTGGTGGCGCGATCTCGGGCAGGTGACGCTCTCCCCGCAACTGTGCGCCACCCTCGTCGGCGGCGTGGAGGACGCGCTCGCCGGGCACTCTCCGGCCGACCTCGCCGCCGCACGCGATGCCGTCATCGACCAGCTGCTCGCCGCCAAGGCGGGCCACGACCTCCCGTAGGGACCGTTCATGCCCCTCGATCTCGACTCCATCACCGCCATCGACGTGCACACCCACGTCGAGCAGGACGGGCACGGCTGCACCGCGCTCGACCAGGAGCTGCTCGACGCGTCGGAGAAGTACTTCCACGCCGGCCAGGACCGCACCCCGACCGTCGCGTCGATCGCGGAGCACTACCGCGCCCGCAATCTCGCCGCCGTGATCTTCACGGTGGACGCGCCCGCCGGCACCGGGCACCCCCCGCTGTCCAGCGAGGAGATCGCCGACGCCGCCGCCGAGCACGACGACGTGCTCATCCCGTTCGGATCCGTGGATCCGCACGGCGGGAAGGCCGCGGTGGCCCGGGCCCGGCGACTCGTGACCGAGCACGGTGTGCTCGGGTTCAAGTTCCATCCCAGCCTCCAGGTCTTCGAACCGAACGACCCTGCGTACTACCCGCTCTACGAGGCCATCGCGGAGCTGGGCGTGCCGGCGCTGTTCCACACCGGTCAGACCGGCATCGGCGCCGGCCTCCCCGGCGGTCGCGGCATCAAGCTGCGCTACTCGAACCCGATGCTGCTCGACGACGTCGCCGCGGACTTCCCGTCGCTCACGATCGTCCTCGCGCATCCCTCCGTCCCGTGGCAGGACGAGGCCATCTCCATCGCCACCCACAAGGCCAACGTGTACATCGACCTGTCGGGCTGGTCGCCCAAGTACTTCCCGCCGCAGCTCGTCCGGGCGGCGAACTCGCTGCTCAAGCGGAAGGTGCTGTTCGGCTCGGACTTCCCCGTCCTCACACCGGACCGCTGGCTCGCGGACTTCGCCGCGCTGGACCTCAAGGACGAGGTCCGCCCGCTGATCCTCAAGGACAACGCGATCAGGATGCTCGGCCTCGGCTAGGGAGCGTCTGGCGGATCTTGATCGCGATAGCCGAGCCCAGGCGGCCCCTGACGCCACCGCCGGATCGCCCGAATACGCCCGGTATGAGGGCGACCCGGCGGCGCCGTCAGGAACCGCCTGGATCTCGACTCTCATCGACCAAGATCCGCCAGACACTCCCTAGCTCGGCTGGGGCTCGGCCGGCCCGACCATCGCGGTGTCGGCCGCGCGCACTCGTGACCCGCGGCCCGGCTGGCGGTAGGTCAGCACGACCGCCGCCGCGACGAAGCTCAGCACCCCACCGGTGATGTAGGCGCCGTCGAAGCCGAGCTGCTCGATGATGCTCGAGCCGATCCCGATCCCGACGATCGCCGAGGCGAGCTTGGCGCTGTAGACCAGGCCGTAGTTGGTCGCGTTGTTGTTCTCGCCGAAGTAGTCGGGCGTGATGGCCGCGTACATCGGGAAGAACGCCCCGCCACCCACACCCGCGAGCACGGCGCAGAGCAGGAACGGGACCTCGGCGTGCGCGTTGCCCGACGCCAGCAGCCCGAACTGGGACAGGCCCTCGATCACCATCACCCAGAGCAGTGCCTGCTTGCGTCCCACGAGGTCGGAGAACCAGCCGACCGCCGCGCGACCGACGCCGTTGACGACGGAGAGCACGCCGGCCGACCCGGCGACGATGAGCGTCGTGAAGCCGGCCGAGGTGGCGAACGGCACCTGGTAGGCGCTGCCGAACAACGACACGCTGCCGATGAGGAAGAGCCCGAGCCAGAGCAGCGGCAGCATCCCCGTCCTGATAGCGGCGAGCGGACCGAGCTGCGCCGGCGCCGGCGGGTTCTTGGCGAGACTCCGGTTCTTCGCCGCCAGCGCCGCCTGTCGCCAGGTGCGCGGGTCGACCTCCGCCGGCCACCAGTCCTTCGGCGGGTCCCGGAAGAAGATCGCGCACACCAGGAGGACGACGAACATGTACAGCGCGATGAGGTCGAGAACCAGGGTGAACGTGATCGGAGTGAAGAAGTAGCTGAACACGTAGATGAACGGAACGGCGCCGTACGCGAAACCGCCGTTCACGAATCCGGTGCGCGCGCCGCGCTTCTCCGGGTACCACTTCGCCACCATGTTGATGCAGGTGGCGTAGACGAGACCGGCGCCCGTGCCGCCGAGCACGGAGTAGCCGATGCACACCACCACCAGGTTGCTGACGTGGGAGATCGTGAGGAAGCCGATCGCGGTGCAGCACGCCCCGATCAGCATGGCAGCGCGCGCCGACAGGATGTCCTTCTCGCGCATGCGGCCCGCCGGGAACGCGATGGCGGCCTGGAACACGGCCCAGATCGTGACGATCCAGAAGGCTTCGCCGAGGGACCAGCCGTGGACCTGCTGCAGCGTCTTGGCCGCGGCGCCGTAGCCGTACTCGAAGACGCTGATGCCCATCATGGCTATCCATGGCAGCCACACCATGATGGACCGGGAATGGCCCATCAGTTCCTTCGGTGACTCACCGACCCGATAACGCCGGCCATTGTCGTCGACGATGCTTCGATAGTTCTCTGGCACGGCGGCTCCTTTGCCGGGAGTGCGGAGAAGGAGGCTGCTGATGCGCAGCCATACTGTATACCGTATGGAAGTAGTACTCCTGCTGCCGACTGTTGTCCAGGCCACAGAACCACTTGTCCCATTTATCCCGACGGGCGTTCTCGAGACGTTGCGCCCGATTTCTTCCTATGCGGGCGGAAGAGGGCAATGTCGAGGTTTGCGGCCGTTCGGTGAAGGTCTGGGCTCCGCCCCGAGGCCGCTAGTCGGCCGGCTCGAGTCCGACGTCGACCCGGTCGGGCGTGACCATGCCGAAGCGGGTCATGACCTCGCTCCCGTCGATGAAGGCGCGGAAGTCGTCGACCTCGTCGGGGCTGCCGCACCACCGGTGCCCGGGGCCGAGATCGGTGAGCGGGTAGTGCAGTTCCACCGAGAGCTGCCAGATCTCGTCGTCGCCTGCGGTCACGAGGAACTGGCGGGTCATGTCGATCGTGAACGATGGCGGTTCGCTCCACGACCACGTTCCCCACTGGAACAGCAGCATGTCGCCGTCGTGGTGGACGGGGGCGGTGCCGGACGCCCGTTCGTCGAGGTACCAGCCGATGACGAGCCCCACCAGTTCGCCGAGCCGGATCTGGGGCAACCGGAGCCCGAGCCGTGCGGCACGGGCTTCCAGCGCGGCATCGGCGTCGGACCACTCCATCGGGCCATCCTGGCGGTGCGCGTCGGAGCCGGGGCGAGTGGGCTCAGGCGGTGACGGCGCGGTGGGCGGCGCCGACGATCCCGGCGACCGTGTCCAGCTCCTCGGGATCGCGCGGCCCCGGCAGCAGCACCAGCCCGCGCGGCACGCGCACCCCGGCCAAGGGGTGCGCGAACGCCCAGCCCTTCGCCAGCGCGTCGTAGGCGAGGTCCTCGGGCAGGGTGGTGTGCACGCTGCCGTCGGGATGGAGGTGGGCGAACTCTCCGTCCGCCGGCAGGACGAACGCGGAGTCCGGCGCGTCCCCCCGCGAAACGAATACGGCGCGGGTGCCGTCGACGCCGATCTTCGGCGACCCGGTGGTCACCCCGGGCAGTGCGGCCAGCCGGGTCCAGAGGAGTTCCTGCAGGTCGGCGGGCCCGTTCTGGGTCACCTGGTGCTGCGGCACGCCCGAGGTGAGGCCGGGTGGCAGGCCGGGCCGCGGTCGCAGCCTGCCACCCGGAAGAGTCGGCCAGGGCGGCTCGTCGCCGTCCGGGAGTGGGCTCTCGCCGTGGACGTGGATGTGGTCGAGCCGGTCGCCGAGCCACGCGCCCAGGTGGCCGACGGCCTGACCGGCGAGCACGTCGCCGCCGGGGATGCGCTCGGCCAGCACCGGCGCACCGCTCTGCTGCGCGAGCCACGTCCACGTCCTGGCCAGCAGTGGTTGCGGCGTGCGCGGGTCGTCGGCGCCGTGCGCGAGGTACACGGGGATGCCCGAGAGCTGGCCGCGGCCCGTCGGCAGGCCGGCGTCCAGCGGCAGTGCGCCGTAGAGCAGGCCGAGGCCGGCGAAGCGCTCCGGCGCGGTCAGCGCGAGCGCGCCCGCCACCGTGACGCCCTCGCGGAACCCGACGAGCAGCACCACGCGGTCCGGATCGCCCTCGCCGTCGAGGAACCGCAGCAGCCACCGGCAGGTGGCGTCGAGGCTCGCCGGCTTCGGCCGGCCGTCGTCGATGTCGAACCAGACGAACCCGCGGTCGCGCTGCATCGGGCCCCGCACCGCGACGTACGCGACCGGCCCGTGCGGGAGCCACGGCGCCATCTCGATCACCGAGTGCTCGCTGGTCCCGTTGCCGTGCAGGACGATGACCAGCGGCGCGGCGGGATGCTCTGTGCCCCACCTGGCCACCATCGGAGCGTCGTCCGCAGGCACCTGGGGAACGCTAGGAGGACGGGCATCGCCACGGCGTCTCAGTTCGAGACTCGATCTAGAGTGGGCAGGTGATCGGACGACCACTGGTCACCGCATGCCGCGGCTGCTGCTGCGGCACGGCGAAGAAGCATCCCGACGTCGACCACGCCGCGCTGCTCGACCGGCTCTCCGCCGGCCTCGGCGCCGACGCCCGCGTCCGCACCAGCGACTGTCTGGGGCCGTGCGAGGAATCGAACGTCGTCGTGGTGACCCCGGCACCGGCCGCGCGGCTGCGCGGGGCGAGAGCGGTGTGGCTGCGCGGGGTGCTCGACGATGCCGCCACCGACGCTGTGGTGGAGTGGGTGCGGGCCGGTGGACCCGGCACCGCGCCGCCCGCGGGTATGTCGTTCCTCCGGCCGAGATGATGGGCACGTGACGGACATCCTCGAACTACCCGACGGCGCGGCGTGGGACGCCTGGCTGATCGCGCATCCCGAGGCGCCGGAGGCGTGGCTGCGGATCGGCAAGCGCAACGCCGGCGCGCCGTACCTCTCGATCGAGGACGCGCTCGACGTGGCGCTGTGCCACGGCTGGATCGACGGGCACCGCAAGGGCCTCGACGACGTCTCGTTCCTGCAGCGGTACTCGCCGCGTCGCAAGGGGAGCAGCTGGTCGGCGGTCAACGTGGCCAAAGCCGAGGCGATGATCGCGGCCGGGCGCATGCGCGCGGGCGGCCTGGCCGAGATCGCGCTCGCCGAGGCGGACGGCCGGTGGCAGAACGCGTACGCGTCACAGGCCACCGCGGAGGTGCCCGACGACCTGACCGCGGCACTCGCTGCGGACCCGGTGGCGGCCGCGGCCTTCGCGGCGCTCGGCAGGTCGGAGCGCTACCTGCTGATCCTCCCGATCCTGAAGGCGCGCACGCCGGCCACGCGCGCGAACGCCGTGCGGAACGCGGCGAGGTCGCTGCTGCCCGGGTAGGGTCGCGCGGCGTGGCGATCCGCGGGGTGCTCGGTGGCGCCGATCTTCCGCCCGATCCCGTCGTGCTCCACGACCTGGCGCTCGACCAGCTCGTTCAGCGCCTCGCGCGGGCGTGCGGTGATCGCCCGACTGCGCCGCTGCTGCGCCTCCCGCTGCGCGACGCGGCGGCGGTCCGGGCCCGCCAGGACGTCTTCCGCGACCTCGACGATCCCGCCGTCCGAGCCGTCGTCGGCCGCTTCACGGCCGCGATGCGCCGCACCCGCCGCGGCCTGGCCGTCCACGCCCGGTCCCCGACGGGCCCGGCGAACGATCGCCGCTTCCTCGATCTCGCACTCGCGCACCTCGCCGACGTGCGGGTGCTGGCCGCCGAGCTGGCGGCCGCCCGGCCGGCCTCGGCCGCGCTGGCCGGGGTCGCCGAGGATCTCGCTGCCCACGTCGCGGCCGGCCCGTTCGGCGAAACAGAGGCGCGGGCGGCAGGGCTCGCCGAGCGGCTCGGCCGCTTCCGCTACGACCTGCTGATCCGGGACGACACCGTGACCGTCGCCCCGTCCGCGGGGGCGGTGGATCACGCGCGGCGGGTGCGGGCGCTGTTGGCGCCGCTCCTGCCGCCCGAGGAGGAGGCGCCCGGCGAACCGTTGGATGACGGACTCGATCCGCTGGAGACCGCCGTGCTGGAGCAGGTCGTGCAGGTCGATCCGGCCCTGTTCGGAGAGCTGGCGACCTTCGCCACCACCGGGCTCGTCGACCCCGACCTGGAGCGGCTCGACCACGAGCTGGTCTGCTGCCTCGGCTACCTCGCCGTGCTCGCCCCGCTGCGGGCCGCGGGACTGCCCGTGTGCCTGCCGGAGCTCGGCGGGACCGACCTGCTCGCCCGTGATGTCTACGACGTGGCGCTGGCCGCGACCCTCGTCGAGCGCGGGGAGCGACCGGTGGTCAACGACGTCACGCTGACCGACGCCGAGCGGGTGCTGGTGGTGTCGGGGCCCAACCAGGGCGGGAAGTCGACGCTCGCGCGCACCTTCGGGCAGCTGCACCTACTGGCCGCGTTGGGGTGCCCGGTGCCGGGCAGCGCCGTGCGCTGCGCGCTGCCCGACCGGGTGCTCACCCACTTCGAACGCGCCGAGAGCCTCGGCACCCGGGAGGGCAAGCTCGCCGAGGAGCTGCAGCGGCTGGAGGTGCTGCTCGCGGCGACGACCGCCGACAGCGTGCTCGTGCTCAACGAGATCTTCAGCTCGACCACGCTCGCCGACGCCCGCGAGCTGTCGGCGGCCGTGCTGGACCGCATCGCGCAGATCGGCGCCCGGTGTCTGTGGGTGAGCTTCGTCGACGAGCTGGCGGAGCGGCATCCGGCAGCGGTGAGCATGGTCGCCACCGTCACCGGGGACGACGCCACCCGCACCTACCGGGTGGTGAGGGCGCCCGCCGACGGGCGCGCGTACGCCCACACGCTGGCGCAGCGGCACGGCGTGTCCGCCGAGCAGTTGCAGGCCAGGGTGCGCCGATGAGGCCGGGGCTGCTCGCGGCCGATCCGGCCCCGCGGACGGGTGAGCTGGACGACGACACGGTCCGCGACCTGGAGCTGACGACGCTCGCGGCCGCCATGGCCGGCGACGACGGGCAGGCCCGGACCGCGATCGACGCCGTGCTGCGCGCGCCGCTGCTCGACGTCGTCGACGTCCGGCACCGCCAGGACGTGCTGGCCGAGGTCCGGCGGAATCGGCGCCTGGTCACCGACCTGCACGAGGTGGCCGTCGCGGCGGTGGCGGGGGAGCGGGCGGTGGGACGTTCCGCGTACACGGTCTCGGGGGAGCCGCTGCTGCACCGCTCGGTGCGGGTGCTGCGGGCCATGGCGGATCCGCTGCGCCGGGCGCGCCGGCTGACCCGGGCGGAGTTCGCCTCGGCCGGGTTCCGTGGCCTCGCCGCCACCCTCGCGACGTTCGACGACACCTACCTGCGCGAGCTGGACGAGACGCTCGCCGCACTGCGGTGCGACGACGGCATCGTCGCGACGGCGGCGCTCGGGCCGGGCAACAAGGGCGTCGGGTTAGTCCTGCACGAGCCGCCGGGGCGGCGCACCGGCGTGCCGTCTGCGCTGCGCCGGTCGCGGCTGCGGCACGTCGCCTCGGACGCCCCGGCGGCGACGGACGGGTTCTGGAGCGAGACCCGCGGGCTGGCCGCCCTGCGCGGCCGGGTGTTGGCGGACGTGACGGCGCCCGTCGCCGCGGCGACGGCCCACCTGACCGGGTTCTTCGTCGACCTGCGTGACGAGCTGGCGTTCCTGCTCGGCTGCCTGCGGCTGGCCGACCGGCTCGACGGCATCGGCGTGCCGCTGTGCCGGCCGAAGCCGCTGCCCGCGGGATCGCCGGGCCCCACCGTGCGCGGGCTCGTCGAGCCGTGCCTCGCGCTGCTGACCGGCCGGCCCGTCGTCGGATCCGACCTGGACGTCGACGGCTGCGACCTCGTCGTCGTCACCGGGACCAACCAGGGCGGGAAGTCGACGTTCCTGCGGGGCGTCGGGGTGGCGCAGGTGATGCTGCAGGCCGGCATGCCGGTGGCTGCGCAGGAGTTCACCGCGCCGCTCGTCAGCGGCGTGCACACGCACTGGACGGCGGCCGAGGACACCACGTTCACCAGCGGCCGGCTCGACGAGGAGCTCGCCCGGATCGCGGCGATCGCCGATCGCGCCCGGCCGCATGCGCTGCTGCTGTGCAACGAGTCGTTCGCGTCCACCGACGAGCGGGAGGGTTCGGCGCTGGCCGCCGAGGCCGTCCGCGGGTTCACCGACGCCGACGTGCGGGTGCTGGTCGTGACCCACCTGCACGAGTTCGCGCGGCGGACGCAGCTCGAGCGGCCGGAGCGCACGTTGTTCCTGCGCGCGCAGCGCCGCGCGGACGGCACCCGCACGTTCGCGATCGAGCCGGGCCCGCCCGAGCCGACAGCGCACGGCACAGATCTCTACAACCGGAACCGGTGGAGTTGATCAAGGGCAAAAGGTTGCTCGTGGATCTTCCGCAGCGACCTTTTGCCCTTGATCAACGAGTTGCGATGCGGTCGTTCGTGGACGTGCGCTGCGCCGGGATGTGCACCTCGCGAGTGGGCGCCGGGACGACCGTCGATCGCCGGTGGACCAGCCGCCGCACCAGCCGCCGCCACTCCGCCCGGATGGGCGCGCGATCGCCCGCGGCGCCGAACGCGCCGACGCGGGTGGCGCGGCGGGCCAGTGCCGCCACCACCTCCACCACGTCCAGCCTGCGGCGCAGCGCGGCGAACACCAACGAACGCGGGAACGCCGACTCGTGCACCCACACCGCGGGACGGGTGGGGACGGGCGCGGGCTGGGGGAGGCCCAGCGCGTCGCGGTAGGCGGCGAGGGCGAGGTTCGTGCCGGCCGCGGTGGCCAGCGCGGTCTGCAGGTTGGGCCGCCCGACTGTGGGTTCGGTGATGTAGAGGTTCCCGTTGCGGCTGCTGCGCCGCACCTCCAGCGATCCGAACCCGACGTGCCCGGCCGCGTCGAGCAGGCGGTGGGTCAGCGCCTGCAGCGCGGGGTGCTCGGCGGTCACGGCCAGCGCCGAGGAGCCGGTGTCCACCGGCCACTGCGTGATCTTGCGACCGACCTGCGAGACGACCTCGTGGCCGGTGCGGTCGCGGTAGGTGAGGCAGAACCACACGTCGGAGTCGAGGCCGGGGATCCACTCCTGCACCACGAACTTGTCGGCCACGTCGAACGGGCGGAAGCCCCAGCGGCCGAGGTCGGCGGCGGAGTCGAGCCGGCGCACCTTGTCGCGCCCGCTCGCCGCCTGCCAGGCCGCGGTCCGCTCGAACGGCTTGAGCACGACGGGGAACGCCATCCGGGCCAGCGCGGCGTCCAGCTCCACCACCGACGTGACGACGGCGGTGGCCGGCACCGGGAACCCGTGCTCGGTGGCCCAGGCGTGGAACGCGGTCTTGTCCAGCAGCGGCTCGACCTGCGCCCACTCGGGGAGCACGACCTCGGCGAGCGCGTCGACGGCGGCCCGGTGCTGCCCGATGATCCGCACCACTGCGTCGTCCGCGGCGAGCAGCACGCACCGGCCGTAGCGGGCGTGCGCGGTGCGGAGCGCGGCGAGCCACGCGCCGGCGTCCGACCCGTCCACGGGCATGACGGCGGTCCACGCGGACGAAGCGCAGGCTCGGCATGCCGGTGTCCACGGCGAGCCCGATCACCGGCACACCCGCGCCCTGCAGGGCGGCGGTGATCGCCAGCCCTGTGGGGGTGTCCGCACCTGCGACGACTGCCGGGACGGTGCGCTGCGTCTCCATCGTGACCTCGATCCTCGTTCCTGCTCGTATCTCCAGGATCCGCTCGCGAGCGCGGCTGTGGCAGTGCGGCGGCTGTGCGTTCGCTGTGGGTTCCGCGCCCGCCGGCCCGCCCGTTCGGCAGGCCCGTCCGAGCAGAGGGGTAGCCTCGCCGGGCCGGTTCAACCCCTGGAAGCGAGACAGAATTCCCATGCTCGACCGCGCGGTCGTCGACTCCTTGTTCCCCGCTGACCTGCCCGAACCCGAGCACTGGGAGGTGCGCTACCCGGCGCGCGGGCTGCCCGAGGGTGCGCACGTCACCCGCTTCGGGCCGTCCCCGACGGGATACGTGCACATCGGCGGCATCTACGCCGCGATGATCAACAAGGATGTCGCGGGCCATTCCGGCGGTCGCTACCTCGTCCGTGTCGAGGACACCGACCAGGCCCGCGAGGTGGAAGGCGCGGTCGCGCAGTTCGACGCCGCGTTCGCCTACTTCGACGTGGTGCCCGACGAGTCGGCCACGGCGGGTGGCGACTACGGCCCGTACCTGCAGTCGCAGCGCGAGCAGATCTACCTCACCTACGTGCGGCACCTGCTGCGCGCGGGCAGCGCCTACCTGTGCTTCGCCACCAAGGAGGAGCTGGCCGACATCACCGCACGTCAGCAGGCCGCGAAGCTGCCCACGGGCTACTACGGCGGCTGGGCGATCTGGCGCGACGCCGACCCGGCCGACATCGCCGCCAAGCTGGCAGCGGGTGCGCCCTACGTCGTGCGGTTCCGCGCACCGGAGGAGGCCGGCGGCCGCCGGGTGCGCTACACCGACGTGATCCGCGGGAAGCTGGAGCACGAGGACAACCGCAACGACGTGGTGATCCTCAAGGCGTCCGATCAGTCGCCGCGACTGCCCACCTACCACTTCGCGCACGCGGTCGACGACCACCTGATGCGCGTCGACCTGGTGATCCGCGCCGAGGAGTGGATCTCCTCGGTGCCGCTGCACCTGCAGCTGTTCGGTGCGCTCGGCTTCCCCGAGCTGTCCTACGCGCACATCGCGCCGCTGATGAAGCAGATCCCCGGCGGGAAGCGGAAGCTGTCGAAGCGCAAGGACGACGAGGCGTCGGTCGACTTCTACCTGCAGGCCGGGTACCCGGCGAAGGCCATCCAGTACTACCTGCGCGGCCTCGCCAACGGCCGGCTCGCGGAGCTGCCGCTGGCCGACGCGCTGGCCGAGCCCATCCGGCTCGAGGACTGCGGCGTCGCGGGCCCGCTGGTCGACATGGCCAAGCTGGAGGACATCTCGGCCGACCACATCGCGTCGCTCTCCGGCGCGGAGGTCTACGCCGCCGTGCTGGCGTGGGCGCGCACGTACGACGTCGAGCTGGCCGGCGTGCTGGAGGCGGAGCCGGAGCTGGCGCTGCGCGCGATCGGCGTGGAGCGCGAGGGCGACAACCCGCGCAAGGACCTGCGGAAATGGTCGGACTTCCGGCCCGCGTACGGCTTCTTCTTCCCGCAGCTGTTCGCGTTCACCCCCGAGCTGCTGACCCCGCTGGGCGTGGCGCCGGAGATCGCGTCGACGGTGCTGGCCGACCTGGCCGACGGCTACGACCACGACCGCGAGGACTGGTTCGGCCAGATCCGCGATCTCGCCACGAAGCACGGGTTCGCGCGCAACGCCAAGGAGCTCAAGGCCGACCCCGACAAGTTCCCGGGCTCGATCCGCGAGGCGTCGCAGCTCGTCCGGGTGGCGTTGACGGGCTCCACCCGCAGCCCCGACCTGCAGGCGGTGAGCCAGGCGCTGGGCGCCGACGAGGTGCGCGCGCGGCTGCGGGCCGCCGCGGGCTGACCTCACACACCGTCTGTGGTCCGCACACATGCTGCAGCATGTGTGCGGACCGCACTGGGTGTGTGACGTTGCTTGCCATACTGCGCAGCTGGTCGGGATGCCGAGCAGCGCCGTACGCTGATCGTCGTGAACCCGCGGCTGGCTGCCTACCACCTCGACGTCGGCGCCGAGGCGGTCGCGACTGCGACCCGGGCGTGGGCCGGCTACTGGTCCGACGCGCTGCGCCGCGGCGCCTCGCCGCTCGCCGTGGCCACCGACGGGCTGCGCTGGTGGCGCACGGTGCTCGACCGGCGCCCGCCGCGCTGGCACCTGCCGGCCGAGATCCGGTTCCGCACCCCGATCGCCGTGCTGCGCGACGTGACCGAGCCGGCCGACCGGGCCGCTCCCGTGGTCCCCACGCTCGTGCTGCCGCCCCAGGCGGGGCACTCCTCGTCGATCGTCGACTTCGCACCGGGGCAGAGCCAGCTCGCCACCCTCCGCGACGCGGGACTCGTGCGACTGGCGGCGCTGGAGTGGCAGCCCGCCACCGCCGCCACCCGCGACGCGAGCATCGCCGAGCACCTCGCCGTCGTCGACCGGGCCGTGGACGAGCTGGGCGGGCGGGTCAACCTCGTCGGCGACTGCCAGGGCGGCTGGCTCGCCGCCATCTACGCCGCACTGCACCCCGGACGCGTGCACACGCTCACCCTCGCCGGCGCACCCCTGGACTTCCACGCAGGCGACGCCGTGATCGCCCACTCCACGCTCGCCCTCCACGGCCTGTACGGGATGGCGCCCTACCGCGCGCTGGTCGCGGCGAACGGCGGCACCGCGCCGGGCGCCGCGCTCGTCGCGAACTTCATCGGGATCGCGCCGCAGGCCCAGGTGGGTCGGCAGCTGGAGCTCCTGCGTCACCTCGACGATCCCGCGCACGTCGCCCGCTACCGGGCCTTCGAGGACTGGTTCACGCACGTCCAGGACCTGCCCGGAGCGTTCTACCTGTGGCTCGTCGAGCACCTGTTCGTCGGCAACGAGCTGATCTCCGGCGACCTCGTGATCGACGGGCGCCGCGTCGACCCGGGTGCCATCGAGTGCCCGCTGTTCCTGCTCGCAGGCGCCCGCGACCACATCACCCCGCCCGCGCAGGTGTTCGCGTTCGCCGATGCCGTCGGCACTCCGGCGGACGACGTCGTGTGCCGCACCGCTCCCGGCGGGCACCTCGGCCTGTTCATGGGCCAGGACGCGCTGCGCACCGAGTGGCCGGATCTGGCGGCCCGGATCCGCGACTGCTAGGCGGCACGGCCGTTCTGTCCCGCGGCCTGCAGAGCGAGCAGCGCCGACTCCGCCCCGATCTCGACGGCGGCGGCCACCGGCTCGCGATCGACGGTCAACGAGCCGACCCCGCTCGTGCTGGCCGGGGCGATCGCTGCGAGGCGGGCCGTGCCCCGCAACGGGTGCTCCGCCTCGTTGACGAGCCGCAACTCGGCCCCGTAGCGGCGGGAACCCTGAGACAGGGTGCCCAGCCCGGCGGCCACCTGGTCGAGGCCGCGCGCCCACAGCGGCATCTTCGGCCCCGGCTCGGGTCCGCGATCCGCTGCCCCGCGGCACAGCATCACCAGCACGTGGGTGGCGCCGCCGCGGATCGCCCGTGCGGTGGCCAGCGGCTCGGCCACCGACCCGTCCACCCAGCGGCGGCCGCCCCAGACCGCGGGCGGGCCGGCGAGCAGCGGGATCGTGGCGCTCGCGGCCAGCGCCTGCCGCCAGTCCGCCCGACCTTCCATCCCGGTCAGCACGTGCGCCGTGAGATCGGCGGTGTCGGTGGCGACGAGGTGCAGCGCCGTCGCGGTGCCGCCCAGCGCATCCCAGTCCAGTGGCCGGCGATCGCTCATGATCTCGTCGAGCAGGTAGCTGAGCGCCAGCACCGGGCGGCGCGAGCCGAGCCGCCGCATGTCGATGAACGTGCGCGTGGTCATGTCCTCGGCGTAGCTCGTCGCCGCACCGGCGGCGCCGCCCGTGACGAACGCGGCGGCCAGCATCGCGCCCGACGACGAGCCGTACACCTCGTCGAACGCGCTGGTCAGGCCGCTCTCCTGGAGCGCCCGCAGCATTCCGGCCGCGTACGCACCGCGCATGCCGCCACCACCGATCACCAGCGCCACCCGGTGCGGGTCCTGGCGCGTGCCCGGCACGGAACCGTCCGCGCGCCGCGCCACCAGCACCGGAAGCACATCGCGATCGCCCTGTACGAAGGGCAGGTCGGGGGTCACACCGGAGAGACTAGTTGGGGCTTCACCACCACGCCCTGACAGGTTTGCGCCCTAGCGTTGCCCCATGGTCACCTGGAACGAGCTCACCGAGGTCGCGCCGCGCATCGCCACGATCTTCACCCGCCGCCACAAGGCCACCGGCAACCTGTGCCTGCTCGCCACGCTGCGCGTCGACGGCTCGCCGCGGATCAGCCCGATCGAGCCGCGCATGTTCGAGGGGCAGCTGTGGATCGGCGGCATGCCGAACACGACGAAGTTCGCCGACCTCGCCCGCGATCCCCGGTTCTGCCTGCACACCGCCACCGTCGACACCCACGTCGGCGACGGCGACGGCAAGATCTGGGGCACCGTGCACCACGTCGACGACGAGGAGCAGCAGAGGCGCTACGCGCAGAACCTGTTCGACGAGAGCGGGTTCGACATCCGCGGTCAGCGCTTCGACCACTTCTACGCCGCCGACATCACCTCCGCGTCGTCGGTGGAGCTGATCGACGGGAAGTACATGGAGGTCACGATCTGGAAGCCGGGCGCGCCGGAACGGGTGGTGCGCAAGACCTGACCGTTCAGGAGGTCTTCACGAACTGGGCCGTCGGTTCCTTGCCGGCGCCGCAGCGGATCGTGGCCGCCACCGGCTGCCCCCGGTCCGATGGCCGCACCACGGCGCAGTCGCCGGTGCCCTGGTTGACGATCCGTCGGTCGGCGACGCGCCAGTTCTGCGTCGCGTCGCCCGTGCGGCACGGCTGGACGGCCAGCGTCTGCGCGCTGACCGCTGTGAGGCAGCCGCCGGTGGTCGTGAGCTGGCCGCCGGGGGTCTGCGTCCAGATCTGCTCGGAACGGCTGCGCAGGCACGATCCGGAGGCCAGCGTGGTGGCCGACGCGCCCAGGCAGGTGCCCATGCCGTCGATGACCCGGCCGCTGACGCCCTGCGCGCCCGGCGCGGGCTGGGGTGCTGGTCGGGGCGCCGGCTGTGGTATCGGCTGGGGGGCGGGTTGCGGCCTGGGCGCGGGCTGCGCCGAGCGCTGCGGTGCGGGCCGGGGCGCGGCCCTGGGTGCCGGGCGCGGTGCTGGACTCGGAGCTGCACTCGGCGCCGGGCTCGGCGCGGTTCGCGGGGCCGGGTGCGCGGCCTCCGGTCCACGCGGTGCCGGACGCCCGGTGGCCGGCGGTGCCTCCCGCGGTGGCAGCGGTGCCGCGGAGTTCGGCGCCGCGGTGGGGGCGGGCGGCAGGGCACTCGGCTGGGCACTCGGCTGGGCAGGCGCCGGCAGCGTGGGTTGGGTGGCACTGCGGGGTGGCGGACTCGGTGTGACGGGTGCGCTCTCGGTGGCCTGCGGTGCGGGTGGCGCGCTCGCCAGCGGCTGATCGGCCGAGCTCAGCTGGGTGCCCACCACGATCGCGGAACCGACGACCAGCACCGCGGCCGCGGCCAGCAGCGCCAGGAACGGCCCGCGGCGGCGCCGGGCCGGCGGTGGCGGTGCAACGTCCTCCGCGATCGACCGGTCGGCCTGCACGACGAAGCGGCCGGTCCAGTCGGAGGCCGTGTCGATGACGGTGACGGCGATCGGCTCGCCGACCCGTTCGGCGCTGTCGGCGACCTGCGCGAACCCCGCATCGACCGCGGCCTGCCAGCCGCCGTCGATGGGCAGCGGGATCCCGTCGAGCGCCACCGAGGGCCGTCCGCTGCCGTCGAGCCCGATCACGATCTGGCTGGTGCGCAGGTACTGGTCGGCGCCACCGGACGGGTCGGGCGACCACGGCGGCGGGCTGGGCGTGGTCACCGGCGCCACCGGTCGACACGACCCCGGTCCATGCCCTCGGCCTCCCCGCTCGCCCGCCGGTCGGGCGATCCCGGGGAGCGTCGCACGACAGGTGGCGCGCGCGTGGGCGTTCCGAAGAACTGGTGGGCGGCGGGCGAGTGGCCCGCGGGTGAGGTTGATCAAGGGCAAAAGGTCGCCAGTGGATCTCTGAGAGCGACCTTTTGCCCTTGATCAACGCAACGGGTGGGCGCCGCGTCAGGGCACTCGCGGCTGCTCCGGGGTCGCGGTGTCCAGCGGCACGGCCGGGGCGCGCACCAGGTCGAGGTGCACCGACTGGCGGGGGAGGGCGGCGTCGAGCGCCCAGTCCGCGGCCGTGCGGATGCGGTTGCCGGGCATCGCGAGCAGGTGGTAGCTGCGGGTCACGATCTTCGCCGGTAGGCCGGACAGCGGGATCCGCAGCGGGTTCGCCGCGGCGTCGAAGCCGCCGAGGTCGACGACGAACCCCAGGTCGTGGTGCTTGTAGTGCCGCAGCGTGCCCCCGCGCAGCGACGCGACCACGTTGCGTCCGGCCAGCGCACCCTGCCGCTCGGCGTGCTGCGCGGTCATCGCGGTGAGCTCACCGGGCCGCGTGAGGTCCGCGACGGCGGCGGCGTCCCCCGCGGCGAAGACCTCCGGGTGGCCGGGCACGGTCAGGTCGGTGCCGACGCACAGCCGGCCCTTCTCGGTCGGCAGGTCGGTGCTCTCGATGAGCGGGTCGGGCCGGACCCCGACGCACCAGACGAGGGTCCGGGTCGGCACGCGGCCGCCGCCGTTGGTGAGCTCGACGCCGTCGTAGGTCGCCTCCTGCACCGACTGGCCCATGCGCACCTCGACGCCGCGCTCGCGCAGCACGGTGTCGGCGGTCCGGGCGAGCCGCTCGTCGAGCGTCGGCAGCACGCGCGGTGCGGTGTCCAGCAGGATCCACCGCATCCGCTGCTCGCGCAGCTGCGGCAGGCCGCGGGCCAGTGCAGCGGTGAACGTCGGCCCCTGCGCGGCCACTTCGGTGCCGGTGTAGCCCGCGCCGACGACGACGAACGTGCAGCGCGCCTCCCGCTCGAGCGGGTCGGTGGCGGTGGCGGCCAGCTCCACCTGGCGCGTGATGTGGTCGCGCAGGTAGAGCGCTTCCGGGAGGCCGCGGAATCCGTGGGCGTGCTCGTTCACCCCGGGCACGGGCAGGAGCTTGTTGACGCTGCCGGCGGCGAGCACCAGCCGGTCGTAGCGCAACTCTCCACGCCGTCCCTCGGGATCGGCGTAGCCGATCGTCCGGGCCTCGACGTCGATGGCGTCGACCTCGCCCAGCACCAGGTCGACCCCGCGCAGCGCGGCCGGCAACGGCACGGCGATCCGGCGGGGATCGAGGATGCCGGCCGCCACCTCGGGCAGCAGCGGCAGGTAGAGGAAGTAGTTGGTGGGGTTGACGATCGTGACCCGGCCTTCGCGCCCGAGTCGTCGACGGGCCGTGCGGGCTGCGTGGAATCCCGCGAAGCCCGCACCGACGATCACGACGTGCGGAGAGGACGGGGAGCCGGAGTCCGATGTGGTCACCCTGGTTTCCTACCCGTTGTAGGGGGTTCCACGCATCCCCGACCTGCGTCCGGGTGACGCGATCAAGCCGCCGATCAAGCCCAGGTCCAGCCGGTCGCGGTGGCGCCGCCGGTGGGTCGCTGCGGCGTGCCGCGGTGCAGCATCACGAACGCGCCCCAGCTCGTGGCGGCCACCAGGCAGCCGAAGAAGACCAGGCCGAGGCTGAACGCGAGCACACCCAGGACCGCAGCGCCCAGCCCGAGGACCAGCGCACAGATGGCGGCGGCGAGCAGCCAGCGCCTGCGGGCGCGTGCCGCCCGGTCCAGGGATTGGTCCAGCTTCCGGCAGAGCTCCGGATCCTCCGCCTGCATCTGTGCTTCGAGTGCTTCCAGTGCGCGCTGCTCCGGTTCGCTGAGCATGGTGGGCCTCCCTGATGCCGTCCCCCGTCCTGAGCTGGGGATGCCCGCTGCAGATACCTTCCAATCCTCTCCGGTGCGAGGTGCGGCTCAGCGTTGCGCCGGACGGGCACGCACGTGCATCCGCTCGCCCTGCGGTCCGAAGATCGACAGGAGCTCGGCGGGCCCGTCGACCGCGGAGAACCAGTGGGGCACGTGGGTGTCGAACTCGGCGACCTCACCGGCCCGCAGGATCACGTCGTGCTCGCCGAGGACCAGCCGGATCCGTCCCGAGAGCACGTAGAACCACTCGTACCCCTCGTGTGTGCGCGGCTCGGGCTCGACGTCGGGAGCGCCCGCCGGATAGATCATCTTGAAGGCCTGCAGGCCGCCGGGACGGCGCGTGAGCGGCAGGAACGTGATCCCGTCGCGGACGAGCTGGCGCGGACGCACCCTCGGATCGCCGGTGGCCTGCTCGCCGATCAGCTCGTCGAGCGGCACCTGGTGGGCGCGGGCGATCGGCAGCAGCAGCTCCAGCGTCGGTTTGCGCTGCCCGGCCTCCAGCCGCGACAGCGTGCTGATCGAGATGCCGGTGGTGGCGGAGAGCTCGGCCAGGGTGGCGCCGCGTTCCTGGCGCAGCGCCCGCAGCCGCGGGCCCACGGCGGTCAACACCTCGTCGGTCATGCGTCCAGTTTGCCGGAACAGCAAGTAAGTTTGTCAAATTCCGGGAGGGAGGGGCACTGTCGGGGCATGCACGAGCTGGCAGAGATGTTCGAGGAACCGTTCTGGGAGGAGCGCTACCGCTCCCACGAGTCCGTCTGGAGCGGCCGACCCAACGCGCACCTGGTCGCCGAGGTGTCCGGGCTGACGCCCGGCACTGCGATCGACGTCGGCGCCGGCGAAGGCGCCGACGCTGTCTGGCTCGCCCGCGCCGGGTGGCGGGTGACGGCTCTGGAGTTCTCCCGCACCGCGCTCGCCCGCGGCGCCGCGCAGGGCGTGCCCGGCATCGAGTGGGTGCGGGGCGACGCGCGCACCTTCGTCCCGCCGCCGGAGGGCTACGACCTGGTCACGTCGTCGTTCGTCCACCTGCCGACGGGTCAGTTCGCGGCGTTCTTCGCCCGGCTCGTGGCCATGGTGGCCCCCGGCGGCACGCTGCTCGTCGGCAACCACCATCCCGACGACCTGGCCAACGGCGTGCCCCGCCCGCCGCACCCGGACCTCTTCGTCACCGCCGAGGAGATGGCTGCGCTCCTCCCCGACGGGTGGGTGGTCGACACCCTGGCCGCGCCCACCGGCACCCAGGGCTTCCCGGAGGTGGGCACGCTGACGATCACGTTCGCGGTGCTGCGGGCCCACCGGTCCTGAAGAGGGCCGTGCGCAGGAGGTCGCGCAGCTCCTCGTCGGTGATCGTCCCGGCGACCCGGTTGGTGATCTTCAGCGTGCCGCGTCCCGAGGACAGGCCGGGGTGTCGCTCCAGGAACTCGGCGTTGGCCGCCTCGTCCCAGCCGTACAGCGACACCCCGTGCTTCCACGCCGCGAGGTGGATGCCACCGGAGTCGGTGCGGTAGGTCGGCATCTTGTACGCGATCGACTCCGCCGCCTCCGGTGCCACCTCCGTGATCAGCCCGCGAACCCGGTCGAACAGCGGCCGGGTCGTGGCGGGGATCTCGTCGATGTACTCCTCCACCTCCGTCACAGGTTGCCGCCCGCCTCCGCCCGCAGGGCCGCCCGGCCCGACTCCAGCCGCGCCACCGGCACCCGGAACGGGGAGCATGAGACGTAGTCGAGGCCGGCGTCGTGGAAGAAGTGCACCGAGTCCGGGTCGCCGCCGTGCTCGCCGCACACCCCCAGCTTGATCGTCGGACGGGTCTCGCGGCCCGACTCGACGGCGGTGCGGATCAGCGCGCCGACGCCGTCGCGGTCGAGCGACTCGAACGGCGACACGGTGAACACACCCTTCTCCAGGTACGCCGCGAAGATCGACGCCTCCACGTCGTCGCGGGAGAAGCCCCAGGTGGTCTGGGTGAGGTCGTTGGTGCCGAAGGAGAAGAACTCGGCGGCCTCGGCGATCCGGCGTGCGGTGAGCGCCGCGCGCGGCAGCTCGATCATGGTGCCGATCGGGATGTTCAGATCCACCCCGGCGGCCTTCTCGATGCCGGCGATGATGCCGTCGATCTCGTCGCGGATGAGGTGCAGCTCCATCACCGAGCCCACGAGCGGCACCATGATCTCGACCTTCGGGTCGCCGCCCTCGTCGTGCCGCGAGGCCGCGGCCTCGACGATGGCGCGCACCTGCATCGCGTACAGGCCGGGCACCAGCAGCCCGAGCCGTACTCCGCGCAGGCCGAGCATCGGGTTCGACTCGTGGAGGCGCTCCACGGCCGCGAGCAGCACGTCGTCACCGTCCTCGCGATCCCCGCGGGCGATCTTGACCGCGAGCTCGGTGTGGTCGGGGAGGAACTCGTGCAGCGGCGGGTCGAGCAGCCGGATCGTGACGGGCAGGCCGTCCATCTTCTCCAGGAGCTCGATGAAGTCTGCCCGCTGCAGCGGCAGCAGCTCGGCCAGCGCCGCCTCCCGTTCCGTGGCGCCCTCGGCCAGGATCAGCCGCTCGATGAGCACCCGGCGATCGCCGAGGAACATGTGCTCGGTGCGGCACAGCCCGATCCCCTCGGCGCCCATCCGACGGGCGCGGGCCGCGTCCTCTGCGGTGTCGGCGTTGGCGCGCACACGGAGTCGACGGGTGCGGTCGGCGTGGCGCATCACCCGGTCGACGGCCCGGACGAGCTCGCCGGTCGGCTCGTCGGCCGCGGCCACCGCCGACTCCAGGCCGTCCTCCAGGTAGTTGACGACCGGTGAGGCCATCACGGGCAGCTTCCCGGCGAACACCTCGCCGGTCGAGCCGTCGATGGAGATCACGTCGCCCTCGTTCAGCACCTTCCCGTCGACGGTGACGGTGCGGGCCGCGCGGTCGACGTCGAGCTCCTCGGCGCCGCACACGCAGGTGCGCCCCATGCCGCGGGCGACGACGGCGGCGTGCGAGGTCTTGCCGCCGCGGCTGGTGACCACGCCGACGGCCGCGACCATGCCCGGCAGGTCGTCCGGGGTGGTCTCGCGCCGGCAGAGGATCACGTCCTCGCCGCGCGCGGCCCACTCGACGGCCGTGGCCGAGGTGAACACGAGCTTCCCGGAGGCGGCCCCGGGGGAGGCGGCCATGCCCTTCGTGAGCAGCTCGCGCTCGCCGCTGCCGTCGAACTGCGGGAACAGGAGCTGCCCCAGCTGGGCGCCGGTCACCCGGGAGAGCGCCTCGTCGGCGGTGATGAGCCGCTCGTCCATCAGCTGGGTGGCGATGCGGAACGCCGCGGCGGCCGTCCGCTTGCCGACACGGGTCTGCAGCATCCACAGCTTGCCGCGCTCGACGGTGAACTCGATGTCGCACAGGTCCCGGTAGTGTGTCTCGAGCCGCCGCATGATCTGGGTCAGCTGGGTGTGCGACGCCGGGTCGAGGCGCGCGAAGTCCTCCAGCGAGAGCGTGTTGCGGATCCCGGCGACGACGTCCTCGCCCTGCGCGTTGACCAGGTAGTCGCCGTAGGCGCCCTGCTGGCCGGTGGCGGGGTCGCGGGTGAAGCAGACCCCGGTGCCGGAGGTGTCGCCGAGGTTGCCGAACACCATCGCGCAGATGTTGACGGCGGTGCCGAGGTCTTCGGGGATCCGCTCGCGGCGGCGGTACAGCCGCGCCCGTTCGGTGTTCCACGACGCGAAGACCGCCCGCATCGCCAGGTCGAGCTGCTCGCGCGGGTCCTGCGGGAACTCCCGGCCGCTGCGGTCGGCCACGATGTGCTTGAACGTCTCGACGAGCTCGCGCAGCTCGTCGACGGGGAGCTCGACGTCGGTGGCGACGCCGGCGTGCCGCTTCGCGGCCTCCAGCTGCTCCTCGAACGCGTCACCGGGGATGTCCAGCACCGTCCGGCCGAACATCTGGATCAACCGGCGGTAGGAGTCCCAGGCGAACCGCTCGTCACCGGAGGCGTCGACGAGGCCCTTCACGGAGTAGTCGTTGAGGCCGACGTTGAGGACGGTCTCCATCATCCCGGGCATCGAGAACTTCGCGCCCGAGCGCACCGACACCAGCAAAGGGTCCTGCACGTCGCCGAGGCGGCGGCCGAGCTGGTCCTCCAGCCTGCGCAGCGCCATCGTGATCTGGACGCGCAGGGTCTGCGGCTCCTCGCCCTGCGCAAGGTAGTAGCGGCAGGCCTCGGTGGTGATCGTGAACCCCGGGGGCACGGGCAGCCCGAGCTTGGTCATCTCGGCGAGGTTCGCGCCCTTGCCGCCGAGCAGGTCGACCTGATCACGGCTCCCGTCGGCGAAGTCGTACACCAGCTGTGCGGGACGAGGGGTGGCCAACTGGTCCTCCAGAGTTCGAGACCTGCCGAAACGCATGACGGTAAGCGCATCTTCACCGGACGAGGTCGTGCCGGGAGATCCGTATCGATCCCGAAATCGAGGTAGTACGGCCCATGTCACGCCGATCGGCCAGGATGGATGACCTCCGGCACCGGTTCGAGTGGTGTTCGCTCCCGGACATTGCACGTTCACATTCCGTGTGCATCATTGGCGGATGTTGTTCACCGCGGGCGGCTCCCACCTGGGATTTGTCGCAGGGCGTTATCGCAACGGTGCGTTCAGTGACCGGTGGACGGATGTCCTGCGCTGTGCCGATCTGACC
The DNA here is from genome assembly GCA_963727745.1 of uncultured Actinomycetota bacterium. Taxonomy (GTDB): domain Bacteria; phylum Actinomycetota; class Actinomycetes; order Mycobacteriales; family Pseudonocardiaceae; genus Pseudonocardia. The sequence goes on along the minus strand of CAVSHL010000003.1, from coordinate 108,665 downwards.
TTCACGGCATATGCGCCGTCCTGCTCGTGCGGCTGGCGCGGCCCGCTCTTCCCCGCCACCGACGCCGGGCACCTCGACAGCCGCCGCGCGCTGGTGCACGAACACCTGGTCACCGCGCCTGCGCGCCAGCGTCCGCGGCCCCTCGGCGAGATCGTCCTCGCCTGACTCAGCTCCGGGGGACGCTGCCCAGCACCACTACGTCCGGTTCGCCGCGCGGCACCGGGACCTCCAGCACCTCGACGTCGACGAGCCGCTCACGCAGGTGTGCGGCGAGCGCGTCGACGCGGCTCGCGCTCCACACGGCGAGCACGCCGCCCGGCGCGAGCACGCGCAACGCTGCCGCGACGCCCGGCGGCGTGTAGAGGCGGGCGTTCTGCGGCACCACCACCCAGTCGGGTCCGTTGTCCACGTCGAGGCACACCGCGTCGAACTCCGCCTCCGCGGCGCCGGCGAGCACCGCCGCCACGTCGGCGACGTGCACCCGCACCCGCGGATCGGCCAGCGCGTCGCCGTGGTGGGCCGCGAGCGGGCCCCGGTTCCACCGCACCACCGCCGGCTCCACCTCGACGACGTGCACCTCGCGCACGCGCGGATCGGCGAGCGCAGCGGCCAGCGAGAACCCCACCCCGAGCCCGCCGAGCAGCAGCCGCCCGCGGGCCGGCATCCGCTCTGCGGCCGCGGTGACGAGCAGCCGCTCCGACCGCCCGTCGGAGGTGTCCATCAGGAACGTCCCGTTGGCGACGATCTCGTGGCAAGTACCGCGCCGACGCAGCACCAGCTCGCCGTTCACGCCCTGGACGCGCTCGAGCTCCTGCACGGGATCAGAGCTGGTCGGCCAGGTCATCGAGACCCTCGGCGTGCAGGTCGAAGCGGTCCGCGGCCGCCGGCGGGTCGCCGACGGGGCGGGCGACGTAGGCCGTGCGCAGACCGACCGCCTGGGCGCCCCGCAAGTCCCACGCGTGGGCGGCGACCATCAGCAGGCGCTCGGGCGGGCATGCGGCGACGTCGACGGCGAGCTGGTAGACGGCTGCGGCCGGCTTGTAGGTCGACGCTCCCTGCGCGGAGAGCGCCTGGTGCCAGCGGAGTCCGGCGTGGGCGTTGAGCCGCAGTAGCGCGCTGTGGCTCGCGTTGGACAACCCGATGAGGGGGTAGCGATCGGCGAGCCGGGCGAGGCCGGCGTGCGTGTCGGGCCACGGCGGCACGCGCCGGCCCGCCGTGCCCAGCGCCGCGACGGTGTCGGCGTCGGTGATGCCCGCGTGCTGCGCGACGAGCGCGGCAGCCTCGGCGTCGAGGACCTCGCTCGCGACGAAGGCCCGCGTGCCGGCGACGATGCGTTCCTGTTCCCGCGCGATGTGGTCCTGCCAGACGCCGAGCAGCTCGTCGATCGAGCCCTCGTCGTGCGTCGGCGCGGCAGCGGCGATGGCAGCGCGGACCCCGGCGGGCTCGTCGACGAGGGTGCCGAGCACGTCGAACACCAGTGCGTCGATCGCGAGGGACGAAACGGGCATGGCCCGTACGGTAGAGCGCGCTCACCGGCCGTTGCTAACAGTGTCATGGCTGCTGCCGATGTAGCCAATGCCGGCGCGCACCTCGGAGGGGCGCATGGCGAAGCACGGCAGCGCCCGGCCAGGGCACGGGCGGGCGCTGCCGCTACGCGGCACGGGAGGGATGTGCCGCGTACATGCTCACTCCGTGTGGATCCTCGTGGCGTTACGTGTGCGGGCGGTGTCGTGCCCGATTGTCCGAAAGTTTGCCGCGGCTGGCGGATCCATTAGGCCGTGCCGAGCCACTCCAGTGCGGCAGCCGCCGACCACGACTGCTGCCGGCTGCCCAGCGGAGCGCCCGTGAACGGCTCGTAGTACTCGGCGAACTCGAGGTCCGACAGCTGGTCCAGCGATGCGGCGCGCAGTTCCTTGGCGAGCACCAGATCGCCGTCGCGGGTCGCTGCCCAGCCCAGCAGCAGCGTCAGGAACGGCCACACCGGACCTCGCCAGTACGTGCACGGGCGGAAGTCGGGGCTCGCCGGCGACGTCGACGGCGGGAGCGGGTACGCGAGCCCCGGGTGCCCCATCCAGCGCCGCCCCCGGATGATGCGGCTCTGCCGCGCGAGCAGGTCCGCGAAGCCGCCGCTGACCAGCGGCGCGAACCCGGCCACCGTCTCCGGCGCGATCCACGTCCCGGTCAGGACGTCCTGGTCGCGGGCCAGACCGCTGATCGGATCGATCGTCGACGTGACGCCCGCCCGGAACCGGCGCGCGATCGCGCGCAGCTCGGCCGCCTCCGTCCGGCCCAGCTCCTCGCCGATCCCGGCCAGCACGTCGCTCGCGGCCGCGAGGATCGCGGAGAAGAACACGTCGCGGACGCGGAACGCGGCGATCGGCAGGATCGCAGCGTCGTCGTAGCCGACGGAGCGCTTCTGCTCCACCAGCCACAGGTAGCGCTGGTACTCGGCGTCGCTCGGGCGCTCCGACACGTCGGCGACGTGCGCGGTGTCGCGCCGCTCGAACGGCGGCACCTCACCCGGCACGACCCGCGAGTACGGGCCGTCCCAGCGCGGGGAGTTGTCGAACCCGGACTCCCAGCCGTGGTGGATCTCCACCAGCCCGACGCCCTCGGGGTCGCGCGCGCTCGCCAGCCACCGGTGCCACGCCAGCCAGCGGTCGAACGTCGCGGCGACGAACGCCTCCGCCACCTCCTGGTCGCGCCCGCCGTTCTCCCGCCCCCGGTCCAGCACGTGCCGCACCGCGATCGCGTGTACCGGCGGCTGGGTGATCCCGCTGGTCGCGACGCCGGCGGGCATCGCGGCTGCGCGACCCCACCGGGCGGGCCCCGGGAAGTAGTCGCCACCCTGCTCGGCGAAGCGGATGTGCGGGATCATCCCGGTGCTCCACTGGGCGCCGAGCAGCGTCTCCAGCTCCGTCACCGCGCGGGGCACGTCGAAGCGGGCGAGCCCGATCGCCACGAACGCGGCGTCCCAGCTCCACTGGTGCGGGTAGAGGTCGGGCGCGGCCGCGGTCATCGTGCCGAGGTCGTTGCGCCGCAGGACGTCGATGGCGGCGTGGCGGATCTGGTGGTCGGAGACGGTCGGTGTGGTGCTCATTGTTCGAGTGCCAGCTGCGTTTCTGCGTCGTAGTAGCGGAGCGCGTCCGGCGCCAGGTCGAGCCGGACGGTGTCGCCGGGCCGGGCCCGGAACGTGGGTGGGGCGGACACCTTCAGAACCTCGGTGCCGACGCGGGTGGTGAGCAGCACGGCGGCGCCGGTGGGCTCGACGACCTCGACGCGCGCCTCGATCCCGTCGGTACCGAGGCCGATGTGCTCGGCCCGGATCCCGACGAGGACGTCACCGGAGGGGAGGTGCGCCGGTGCGGCGCGGTTGTGCCCGGCCACCGCCAGCTGGCCGTCCGTGACGGTGGCGGGGAGGAAGTTCATCGGCGGCGAGCCGAGGAAGCCGCCGACGAACCGGTCGGCGGGGTGGTCGTAGACCGCGAGCGGGTCACCGAGCTGCACGATCCGCCCACTGCGCATCACCGCGACCCGATCGCCGAGCGAGAGCGCCTCGCCCTGGTCGTGGGTGACGTAGACGGTGGTGGTGCCGAGGTCCTGCACGATCTTCTTGAGGTCGGCGCGGAAGGACAGCCGCAGCAGCGCGTCCAGGTTGGACAGCGGCTCGTCCATCAGCAGCACGTCGGCGTCCATCACGATGGCGCGCGCGACGGCCACGCGCTGGCGCTGCCCGCCCGACAGCTTCGCCGGGTAGCGGTCCAGGTAGGGCCCCAGCTGCAGCAGCTCGGCGGCCCACTCGACCTTCTCCGCGACGGCCTTCGCCGGCGTCTTCCGCATGACCAGCCCGAACCCGATGTTGTCGCGCACCGTGCGGTGCGGGAACACGGCGTAGGACTGGAACACCATCGACAGGTTGCGGTCCTGCGCAGGCAGGTACGTCACGTCCCGGCCGCCGATGGTGATCTTGCCTGCGTCGGGGAGCTCGAGCCCGGCGAGCATCCGCAGCAAGGTGGTCTTGCCGCAGCCGGACGGGCCGAGCAGCACCATGAACTCGCCGTCGGCGATCTCGAGGGAGACGTCGTCGGTGGCGCGTTCGGTGCCGCCCGGGTAGGTCTTCACCAGGCCGTCGATGCTGATCTCAGCCATGCGCGTTCACCTGATCGTCGTCCCCCACATGTTGGTCAGCCAGCGGCGCATCACCGCGATGAACAGCAGCGCCGGCACCACCAGGGCGAACCCGCCCGCGAACCGGTAGGCCAGCGGCGACTCGTTGAGCGAGGTCAGCACCTGCGCCGGCAGGGTGCGCCGGTTGAGCGTGAGGATCGACGCGCCCAGCACCTCGTTCCAGCTCAGCACGAACGTGAAGATCGATGCCGCGGCGATGCCCGGCAACGCCATCGGCGCGACGACGTGGCGGAACGCCTGCGCGGGGGTGCAGCCGAACACCCGCGCGGCCTCCTCCACGTCGACCGGCACGGAGACGAACACGCTTGCCGTGATCAGGATCGTGGTGGGCAGCGCGAGCGCCGCGTGCAGCAGGATCACCGCGTACGTCGTGTCGTAGATGCCGGCGGTGAGGAACAGCTGCGCGAGCGGCACCGACAGCACCACGATCGGCAGCGCCCGCGTGAACAGCAGGAACAGCTGGTACGGGTCCTTGCCGCGGAACGCGTAGCGGGCCAGCGCGTAAGCCGCGGGCACGCCGACGACCGTGGAGAGGATCAGCGCCCCGAACCCGACGATCAGCGAGTTTCCCAGCGACGCGAGGATCCCGGTGGAGGCGAGGAACCGCCCGATCGTCTCGGTGGAGACGTCGGTGGGCAGCAGCGAGAGCGGGAACCGGTCGAGCGACGCGCGGGAGGCGAACGCGGCCAGCGTGATCAGGTACAGCGGCACGGCCACGAATGCGGTGATCGCGAGGCAGGCGACCTGGATCAGGATCCGGTTGCGGCGGTGGCGGCGCAGGGGCGTGCGATCGACTTCTGTCATGACTGCGCCTGCCGCAGCGTCCGCAGGTAGATCACCGACGTGAGCATCGAGACCAGCAGCACGACCAGCGCGACAGCGGCGGCCACGTTGGGGTCCTGCAGCACGGTGTACCAGCGGTAGGTCTCGCCGACGAGCAGCGGGAAGTTCTGGCCGGTCAGGGCCTGCGCGACGGCGAAGGTCTGGAACGCGAGGATGGTGCGCAGGATCAGCGCCACCTGCAGGCTCGGCCGCAGCAGCGGCAGCACCACGTGCCGCAGCCGCTGCCACGGGCCCGCACCGAACACCGCGGCGGCCTCCTCGTAGTCCTTCGGGATGCCCTGCAGCCCGGCCACGACGATCACCAGCACCAGCGCCGTCGCGCGCCACAGCTCGGCGATCAGCACCGCCACGAACAGCGAGACGGGATCGTCGAACGCCAGCCACGGCACCGGCGCGAGGCCGAGCCCGGCGAGCACCGAGTTGAGGTAGCCGCGGTCGGTGAGCACGGCCAGCCACACCAGCCCGGCGGCCAGGTCGGAGACGGCGAGCGGGATCGCCCACACGTAGAAGTAGAAGCCGCCGAAGCGGGGGTTGGCGCGCAGCAGCAACGCCATGCCGAGGGCGAGGGCGAACTGCAGCGGGATCAGCACGACGATCAGCAGCAGCGTGTTGCGCACCGCCGGCCAGAAGTACGGGTCCGCGACCATGCGGCTGACGTGCTCGAGCGTGAACCCGTCGGGGCCGGCGAACGCGGCCACGACGCCCGCGACCATCGGCCAGCCGAACAGCAGTGCCATGAACAGCACGGACGGCCCGACGAGCCACACGACGGGCGGGATGCGGCGCGTCATCAGCCCACCTCGCAGACGGCGTTGGGCGGATCCGGCGCCCAGCACGGCACCTTCAGCTTGTCCAGGAGGCCGGAGAGCACCTTGGCCTGGGCGTCGACGACCTGGCGGGCCGGGCGCCCGTCGAGGCAGATCTGGGTGAAGCAGTCCTTGAACACCTGCGACATCTGCCCGTCCGAGGCGCCGAGGCCGACGGGCGGCAACGCGAGCAGCGCACTCTCCGCGGTGCGCTGGGCCTTCACCGCACGGGCCTCCAGCGCGATGCCGCCGGGCAGGTCGGTGGGCAGCTCGATCGACGTGACGGGGAAGAACGCGTTGCTGCGCAGCGTCTCCACCTGCAGCGGAGCGCTCGCCATGCCGCGGATCGCCTGCTCGGCCTTGTCGCGCTCCGGGCCGCCGCGGGGCAGCGCGACCCCGGCGACGATGAGCATGTAGCCCAGCCCCTTCGGCCCGCGCGGGGCGGGCACCATCAGCCAGTCGTCGGGCCGCTCGGTGGTGGCGCCGACGAGCCGGGCGACGTGGTCCCACGCGACCAGCACCTCGCCGCGGGCCAGCGGCTCCTGCATGAACGCGTAGTTGGTCGAGGCGGGTGCGGTGACCGCCCACAGGTCGCGCAGGTGCTCCCACGCGGTGACCGCGTCGGGCGAGGCGAACGTGGTGATCTGGCCGCCGGTGAAGCTGGGCAGCAGGAACCCCTGGTGGAAGCGGTGGTGCAGCCCCTTGGGGCCGGCGGGCAACCCGAAGATCGGCGCCCGGTTGCCGGCCGCGCCGGCCTGCATCCAGCGCAGGAAGCCGGCGTAGTCGAGCGCGTTCACGTCGACGCCGGACGGCAGCCACTCCAGCGCGCGCTTGTGCACGGCGAGCACGTAGGTCGCCTGCATCCACGGCACGTACTTGGCCGTGGCGCCGCCGAAGCGGGCCAGGTCCAGCAGCTCGGGTGCGTAGCCGGCGCCGGCGAGGTCGACCAGCAGCCCTTCGACGTCGTCGAGCCGGTCGGCGAGCGGCGCGAGATCGCCGTGCAGCCCGCCGATCATGCCGACCTGCACCTGCCCGGCCGCGGCCTGGCTGTCGATCGTGGTGCGGAAGACCCCGGCGTCGACGGGGTTGTACGCCACCGGGACCGGCAGGCGGCGCAGCACCTGCTCGTAGCGCTGGCGTTCCTCGACGGGGGCGAACTGGGTGGAGAGGAACCCGACGGTGCCGGCCGAGGCCGCGCCGCTGGTGTCGAAACCGGCGCAGGCAGCGAGGAGCGGCGCCGTGAGCAGGCTGCCGAGGAACGCGCGCCGCGTCGGCTGTGTTACGCGCATGTTTCCTCACGATGTCGACCCGTGCACCCTTCTGTGCACTATGGAGACAAAAGGGGTTACGGTCAATACATGAGTGCGACAAGCCACGGTGGGCTGCTCGCACTGGTGCGCGACCACGGTGGGTTGTCGCGCCAGCAGATGCTTGAACTGACCGGGATGTCCCGCGGCACCCTCGTCGCGCGCCTGGAGACGCTCGCCCGGCTCGGCTACGTCTACGAGGCCGAAGCGCTGGCCCCCACTGGCGGCCGGCCGGCCCGGCGGGTGCGGTTCGAGGACCGCGGACGCGTCGTCCTCGCCGTCGATCTCGGGCAGACCCACGCCCGCGTCGCCGTCACCGACCTGGACGGGCGGGAGCTGCGCAGCCGCGCCTCGGACGTGCGGATCGCCGACCCCGGAGTGCTCGGCGCCGCCCTCGACTCGGGCGTCGCGCTACTCGCCGCCGGCCGTGGAGAGCGGCTCGTCGGCGTGGGGATCGGGGTGCCGGCGGCCGTCGACCCGGCGACCGGCACCGTCGTGCACCCGACGACGATCCCCGGCTGGGCGCCGGGTTCGAGGTGCTCGACGCGGTGCGCGACCGATGGTCGGTGCCCGTGGTCGTCGAGAACGACGCGCGCGCCGGCGCGGTGGGGGAGAGCCGGGGCCGCGAGGAGACGTTGGTGCACGTAAAGCTGTCGATGGGCATCGGCGGCGGCATCGTCGTCGGCGGCGAGGTGCTGCGCGGTGCCGCCGGCCTCGCCGGCGACATCGGGCACGTGCGGGTCGGACCGGCGTCCGGCCCACTGTGCCGGTGCGGGCGGCGCGGCTGCCTCGCCGCCTACGCGTCGGGCCGGGCGCTGCTCGAACGCTTCGGCGGCTCGCTGGGCGACCTGGTCGCAGCGGCCCGGCGCGGCGACGCCGTCGTCGTCGCGGCGCTGACCGAGGCCGCCGACGTGCTCGGCACGGCACTGGCCACCACCGTCACGACGGTCAACCCGCACCGCCTCGTGCTCGGCGGCACGCTCGGCCCGCTGCCGCTCGTGGTCGAGCGGGTGCGCGCGCGGATCCACGACACGGTGGCCGAGCGCGCCTGGCCGGTGGTGGAGGCGGGAGAGCTGGGCCCGGTGGCCACGGTGACGGGGCTGGCGCGACTCGTGGTCCGCGCAGCCTTCGCCCCGGCGGCAGTGGACGCGGCAGTCGCCGGCGCCGTTGTTCGTTGATCACGGGCAAATGGTGGTTTCGGTATCGATCCAGAACAACCATTTGCCCGTGGTCGACTTCGAGCGCCGGCCCGACCACGCCAAGATCGCGTCGAGGTCGATGTCTGGACTGCTGGAACAGCGAAGACTTCGACCTCGACGCGATCTTGAGGCGCCGACGGCCCTCGCCACACGGGACACGGGACACCCAAGGCTCCACCGTCGATCGGGCGGCGGCAGCACGCCGCAGGGCTGGGCGGACGGCAAACACGCCTCATCGTTTGCCGTCCGCCCAGCGCTGTGGCATCCCGAAGGGCGACCGATCGATGGTGGAGCCGACGCAGTTGAAAAGCTCCACCAGAGGGAGGCGCCGGGGTCCGGGGCGGAGCCCCGGGAATCACTATCGCTGGGCCGACCAGGCCGACCACAACTGCGCGTACCGCCCCCCAGCAGCGACGAGCTCATCGTGCGTCCCGTGCTCGACGACCCGCCCCCCATCCAGGACGACGACGGCGTCGGCGGCTGCAGCCTGCGTCAGCCGATGAGCGACGAGCAACGCGGTGCGCCCAGCAACCGCCGTGCGAGCAGCGGCTTCCAACACGCGAGCCCCGGCACTCCCGGCTTCCGCGGTGGCCTCGTCGAGGATCGCGACGGGCGGGTCGGCGAGCACCAGTCGGGCCAGCGCCAGCTGCTGCGACTGGACGACGGTGAGCGCGTGGCCGCCGGCGCCGACGACGGTGTCGAGCCCGTCGGGCAGTGCCAGTGCCCACTCCAACGCGTCGACGGCGGACGAGGGCGGCCCGCAGCTCGTCGGAGCTCGGCATCCGGTCGGGCGAGGCGCAGGTCGTCCGCGAGCGGACCGGCGAAGACGTGCACCTCCTGGGTGATGAGTGCGGCGGCGCGGCGCGTCCCGTCCGGGCCGAGATCGACCAGTGCGACCCCGCCGATGCTGACGGATCCTTCTGTGGGCCGATGCACGCCGGCCACGATCTTGGCGAGCGTCGACTTGCCGGCGCCGCTGGTGCCGACGAGCGCCACCGTGGATCCGGCGGGCACGTCGAGGTCGACGCCGTCGAGGACGGGATGCCCGTCGACGTAGGAGTGGCCGAGGTCCTTGACCTGCACGCGGCCGTCGGTGGGCTGGGCCGGTTCGGCGGGCTGCTGCTCGGCGGGCAGGTCGGTGACCCCGACGATGCGGCCGAGGCTCGCAGTGGCCGACTGCGCGGTGTCGAGCAGGAACAGCACGACGTTGATCGGCCCGAACAGGTTGATGAAGTACAGCGCTGCGGCGCTCGCGGTGCCGATCGTGGTGAGGTCCGCCTGCACCAGCAGGAAGCCGGTCGTCAGCACGGCGGCGACGCCGATCCACTCGGCGGCGTTGAGGCGGCCGAAGAACCGGGTCTGCATGCCCATCACCCGCAGCCCGAGCTGGACGACGTGCTCGGAGCGGGCGCGGACACGCTCCCGGTGGTCGTCGGCGAGCCCGAACGCGCGGACGGTGGCGGCTCCGCCGACGGTGTCGAGCAACTGCTGTTGCTGGGTGCCGGCGGCGCGGCGCTGCTCGGCGTACATCGCGGTGGAGTGCTTCAGGTACCAGCGGGCGGTGACGACCTGCACCGGCACGGCGCACAGCGCCGCCAGCATGAACCGCCAGTCGAGGACCGCCAGGCCGACGAGCGTCAGTCCGATCAGCAGCGCCGAGCGCGCGAAGTCGGGGACCGCCTCGCGGACCGCCTCGGCGATGCGGGAGACGTCGGCGGTGACGCGGGCGGTCAGGTCGCCCGATCCGGCCTCCTCGATCTGCTCCAGCGGCAGGGTCAGCGCCCGGGCCACGAACTGTTCCCGCAGCTCGGCGAGCATGCCCTCGCCGACGCGCGCCACGAGCGTGATCCCGAGTACGGCGAGCAGGCCCTGCGCGATCGCCACGCCGGCGAGCATCAGCACCGGCCCGGTGACGGCGTCGGCCGGCTGCCGGGAGGCGACGAGGTCGACGATGCGCCCGAGCAGCGGCGCGGTGAGCAGGCTGACCGCGGCCCCCGCGACCAGCGCGCTGACGGCGCCGATCGCTCGCATGCGGAAGGGGCGCAACAGCTCGCGCAGGGCGGCGCGGATGCGTGCCCCGTCCGCGACGGGCAGCAGGATCCGGTCGGCGGTCATCGCAGCACCACCTCCCGGTAGCGGTCGTCGTCCAGCAGCGCGGCGTGCGCACCTGCCGTGATCGCGCCGTCCGCGTCCAGCAGCACCACGCGGTCGGTGACGGCGAGCAGGGCCGGGCTCGTGGTGAGCAGCAGAGTGGTGCGGCCGGCGCGGAGGCTGCGCAGCCCGTCGGCGATCTCGGCCTCGGTGACGGCGTCGACCGCCGTCGTCGGGTCGTGCAGCACCAGCACCGGAGCACCGGTGGCGAGCGCCCTGGCGAGCGCCACCCGCTGGCGCTGCCCGCCCGACAGCGACCGGCCCTGCTCGGTGACGGCGGTCTCGGCGCCGTCCGGGAGTGCTTCGGCGACCTGGTCGGCGCGCGCCGCCGCCATCGCGCCGATCGATCGCTGGTGCCACCTGCGGCCACGTTCTCGGCCACCGTGCCGGCGAACAGCTCGGCGTCGTGCGCGGAGACGACGACCGCGGCGCGGGCCGCGTCCGGCGGATAGGCGTCCAGGGCCACCCCGTCGAGCTCGACGGTGCCGCCGTCGGGCTCGGTCTCGCGGGCGAGGCAGCGCACCAGTGCGTTCGCGGCGGCCGGGTCGGCCGGGACGATCCCGACGATCTCGCCGGCCGCGATGTCGAGGTCGAGCGCAGGCAGCGGACCGTGGGCGAGCCGGCGCAGCCGCAGCGCGCCGATGACCTGCCCGGGACCGGGTCGGTCGCCGGGCCCGACGGCGGGTGCGGCGTCGAGGACCTCCGCGATGCGCGTGGCGGACGCCCGGCCCATGGCCAGCCAGCCCATCACGCGCCCGAACATCTCCAGCGGCCCGACGAGGAACTGGGCCAGCCCGACGGCCGACACCAGCTCACCGATGCTGATCGTGCCCTCGGCGGCCATCCGCCCGCCGACCAGCGCGATCAGCGCCAGGAACAGCCCGTTGAGCGCGAGCACCGCGCCCTCGAACCAGGCCTGTGCGCCGGTGGCGCGCAACGTGGCGCCCTAGCGCGTCGCGGCTGGTCAGCCGGTAGCGGCGGACGGCGGCGGGCTCGGCGCCGATGCCCTTGAGCACCCGCACCCCGGCCACCAGGTCGGCGGCGACGCCGGACGCCTGCGCCGCCCGTTCCTGCTCGGGACCGCTGCGCTTCTCCAGTGGCTTGCCCAGCAGGTGGACGACGTAGAGCAGCGGCGGAGTGCCGAGCAGGATCAGCAGGCCCAGCGGCACCGAGATCCGCAGCAGCGCGACCGCCCCGACGGCGAGCGCGACGAACGCGGCCGCCGCCATGGGCAGCACGAACCCCATCAGCGCCACGCGGAACGTGTCGGATGTGGCGAGGTTGACGAGGTTGCCGGGCAGCCGCCCGGTCTCGGCGCCGCCGCGCGGGTCGAGCACCCGACCGGCGACCTGCAGCCGCAGCCGCTGGTCCATGCGCTGCTCGGCCGCCTTCGCGACGCGCGCGCCGTAGCGGTAGGACAGCGACAGGAACAGGAAGTCGAGCCCGAGCACCGCGATCCAGAACACCAGCGCGCCGACGTCGCCGGTGGTGACGGCGGCGTCGATCACCACGCCGACCAGCACCGGCACCAGCGCCTCGCCGGCCTGGTGCCCGCACATGAGCAGGCCGGCGAGCCCGACCCTGCGCCGCTCCGCGGTCACGGCGCCCCGCAGGACGCTGCTCCCGGTGATCATCCCCGCCATGCTCGTAAGGCTATCCTCACCTGATTCCGGCAGGACAGTGGAGGAGCGGGCGTATGCGCGTGGTCGCGTTCGGATACATGACCTGGGGTCGACGCACCATCGAGGCCGTGCTCGAGGCCGGCCACGAGGTGGCGTTGATCGTCACGCACCCGGAGAGCGACAACCCGTACGAGAAGATCTTCAACGAGTCGGTGGCCGAGCTGGCCGCCGACCGCGGCATCCCCACGCTGGTGCGCGAACGCGCCGACGACGCGGAGGTGCGTGCCGCGATCACCGCTGCGCAGGCCGACATCATGGTGGTGTCGAACTGGCGCACCTGGCTCGCGCCGGAGGTCTTCTCCATCCCGCGGCTGGGCACCCTCAACGTGCACGACGCGCTGCTGCCCGCCTACGCCGGCTTCGCCCCGCTGAACTGGGCGCTCATCAACGACGAGCCCGAGGTCGGCGTCACCGCGCACATGATGAACGCCGAGTTCGACGCCGGCGACGTGGTGCTGCAGTACGCCACGGCGATCACCGACTCCGACACGGTCGTCGAGCTGTTCGACCGCACGCTGGCGATGTTCGGGCCGATCACCGTCGACGCGCTGGAGCTGATCGGGTCGGGCGCGGCACGGCCCGTCCCGCAGGACCGGCGCGCGGCGTCGTACTTCCACCGGCGCACCGACGAGGAGAACCGCATCGACTTCACGTGGCCGGCGCGCGACATCTTCAACCTGGTGCGGGCCCAGGTCGATCCGTACCCGAACGCCTACTGCTTCCACGGCGACCAGCGGCTGCGCGTGCTGGAAGCGACGGTCACCGAGGACGCCGTCGGCGGCACGCCGGGCCGCATCGTGATCCGACGCGGTAGAGGCGTCGTGATCGTGGCGGGCGCGGACGCGCGTCGCGGCCGCAACCCGGGGATCGTGCTGCAGCGGGTGCGCACCGACGACGGTCGCGAGTTCGCCGCCGCCGACTACTTCGAGCGCATGGGCGGCTACCTCACGAGCCGACCCGCCTGACATCAAGAATTGTCGGGGCCACGTGCTCTCCTTCCGGTGAGGAGGTGGTGGCGATGGCCTTCGTCCACGGGCACGCCCGCGCCACGGGCTGGGTGATGGCCCACGTCCGCGCGCCCAACCGGGCGGGGGAAGGGCAGCTCGCCCTGCTCCCCGCACTCCTGCCGACGCTCGCGGAGCGGATCCCGCGGCAGCGGCGCAGCTCGCCCCGGTCGCTGCCGGCGGCCACGCACTCCTCCTGAGGGGCTTGCCGCGGTCGGGCGGGAGGGCTTCGATCATGCGGTGGACGTCGTCGAGTTCCGCCCGACCCCCGACCAGTACGCCTGGACGTTCGGTGGCGTCGCGCCGACCCATCGGATCAAGCCGGGCACGGCGCTGCGCCTCTGGACGGAGGACGCGTTCTCCGGCCGGCTGACCCGCACCACCGATCGGCCCAGCCAGGTGCTGAACATGGCCGAGGTCAACCCGCAGACCGGCCCCTTCCACGTCGAGGGCGCCGAGCCGGGCGACACGCTCGCGCTGCACATCGTGGAGCTCACGCCGGCCCGCGACTGGGCCGCGTCCACCACCATCCCGTTCTTCGGCGCGCTCACCGGCACCGACCGCACCGCGCTCCTCAACGAGCCGCTGCCCGAGCAGACCTGGATCTACCAGCTCGACCGCGCCGCCGGCACCGTCCGGTTCGAGGCGCAGAGAAGCTCGCTGGTGATCGACCTGCCGGTCGCGCCGATGCTCGGCACGGTCGGCGTGGCTCCGGCTGCCCGGGAGGTGCGGTCGAGCCTGGTGCCCGACACCTTCGGCGGCAACATGGACACGCCGGAGATGAAGGCCGGCACCACCTGCTACCTGGGTGTGAACGTGGAGGGCGCGCTGTTCTCCGTCGGCGACGGCCACTACCGGCAGGGCGAGGGCGAGAGCTGCGGCACCGCCGTCGAGGGCGCCATGGACGTCACGCTGATCGTCGAGCTGATCAAGGGTGGCGCACCGCCGCCGTGGCCGCGGCTGGAGCACGACGACCACTACGCCGTCGTCGGCTCGGCCCGACCGCTGGAGGACGCGTGGCGGGCCAGCCAGGTCGGCATGATCGGCTGGTTGGGCGAGCTGTACGGGCTCGACCGGCTCGACGCCTACCAGCTCCTCACCCAGATCAGCCGGGCCCCGCTGGCCAACGTCGTCGACGTCAACTACAGCGCGCTCACCCTGCTGGAGAAGTCGTTGTTGCCGCCCGCGTCGGCCTACGACGGCATGCACGCGCACCTGCGGTCGATCTCGAAGGAGCTGTTCTGATGGACCTGGGTCTCGCAGGCAAGGTCGCGCTCGTCACGGGCGGCACGAAGGGCATCGGACGGGCGGTGGTCGAGGGTCTGGCCGCCGAGGGCGCCAAGGTGGCGTTCTGCGCGCGCACGGCCGCCGACGTGGAGACGGCCGAGGCCGAGCTCACCGCGGCGGGCGCCGAGGTGGCCGGCACCGCCGTCGACGTGGCCGACGGCTCCGCGCTCGCGGCCTGGGTGGCCGACTCGGCGGAGCGGTTCGGTGGCATCGACGTCGTCGTCGCGAACGTGAGCGCGCTGGCCATCGGCCCCGGCGAGGCGAACTGGAAGGCCAGCTTCGAGGTCGACCTCATGCACACCGTGCGGCTGGTCGAGGCAGCCCTGCCCCACCTGGAGCGCAGCGAGGCGCCGTCGATCGTCGCGGTGTCCAGCGTGTCCGGCCGCGAGATCGACTTCGCCGACGGCTCGTACGGCGTGATGAAGGCCGCGATCGTCCACTACGTGTCCGGCCTGGCGTACGACCTCGCCGCGAAGGGCATCCGCGCCAACGCCGTCTCGCCCGGCAACGTCTACTTCGACGGCGGCGTCTGGCAGAACATCGAGCAGAACAACACAGGCCTGTGGGACCTCGCGCTCGGCCTCAACCCGACCGGCCGCATGGGCACCCCGGAGGAGACCGCCTATGCCGTGGTGATGCTGGCCAGCCCGCGCGCGGCGCGGATCTCGGGCACCAACCTGGTCGTCGACGGCGCGCTGACGAAGGGCGTGCAGCTTTAGCTGTTGTGTCGGGGCTCCGCCCGATCGACGGTGGAGCCGCACACCACCTTCATGGCAGGGACCTGCCCCGGTCATGTCCGTGCCCAGAGATCGGACAGCCACGGAGGCGGGATGAACTTCGGAATCCCGGTGGACATGTCGATGGTCCACTCGGAGCTGTGCACTTGATCATGGTGGGCGCAACACAACATCACCAGATTCTCGACATCGGTCCGACCACCGTGTTGCCACTCGATCACATGATGGACCTCGCACCACGACGGTGGTCGATCACACCCCGGGTGGGCGCAGCCGCCGTCGCGGGCTGCGACCGCCCGGCGGGTACGGAGTGGGATCCGGCGATCAGCGCGGCCGATGTCGAGTGGTTCACCGCTTTCACCGAGCACGACCGGGATGAGGTCGGCGTCGCAGGCGATCCGCCGCAGCTGCGCCGGGGTCAAGCTCCCACCGGTGTGCAGCAGCGCCCCGCGGACCCGGTCTTCCAGGTCCTTCAGACCGATGGTGACGACCAGGTTCGGGCGTTCCCCGTTGACCTCGCCAATGTTGTCGTGGCCCAGGGCGAACCGGCAGATCTCCACCAGTGCGGCGGCGTTGCGCTCACCGGCGGTGGTGCCCCGGTTCTCCGGCGAGGGCCGGGTCCGGGCATCAAGCCCGGTGGTGATGGTGGCGAACGCCTCGGCGTCGTTGAACTGGCCGCGGATCCAGCTGGACCCGTCGGGGTTGGTGCCGAAGTGCAGTTCGTTGCGGCCGGGCCGGTCGTCGGGCTCGGGCCCGTCCTGATCCGCGGCGGCCAGTAGCTCTTGGCCCATGATCCGCACATCGCGCGGGGAGAAGATCATCGCGGCTTCGCCGAGGCTGGCTTCGATCGAGACCCGGTCCGCGAGGCTGATCCGGGACGCCGCTCGCGAGTTCATCATGGTGGCGATGACTCCGATGTGGCGCATCGAGGTCGCACCGGCAGCGAACGCCGCCGCGGTCACCGGCAACACCGGCTCCAGCGGGGCACCGTCGAGGGCGAACCTAGGGCCGACCTGCTGGGCGACCCGCACGTGCTGACGAGCGACGTCGTGGTCCCAGGTGAGCAGGTCCTTCAAGCCGCCGGTGGTGGTCTCGTAGCCCTTCGCGACCAGGGTGCCGTCGCGGTCGATGACGGCGATCTGAGCAATCTTGGTTCGGTCCATCAGCCGCGATCCACCCTCGGCCACCAGCAAGGCGGCGAGGGGATCAGCGCTGGAATTGATGAGCGCGGCGGCCTGCCCGAGCAGGCGCGCGGCCTGGGCGAGCGGGTCCTCGATCATGCCTCCATTCTACTCGAACATATGTGCGAATGTGTGCCGATTGCCGCAGGTCAGATGCCGTTTGGCGCCAGCCAAGGAGAGAGACTGAGAGGCTCCACCGTCGATCGGGCGTGCGTGCAACGCCGCAGCGCTGAGTCGGAGGCAACCACGCCTTTCGGTTGCCTCCGACTCAGCGATGTGGCATCCCGAAGGGCGACCGATCGACGGTGGAGCCGGCATGAAAGCTCCACCAGAGAGAGGGACGGGGTACGGGGCGGAGCCCCGGAGAGAGACTCAAAGCGAACGGCGAAGCCCCCACCGCACCCCGCCAACCCCAGCGACGAGAAGGCCGGCGACGCACACGGCCGTCCACCCGCCCTGAGCAAACGCGGATGCGCCAATCACGGACCCCGCCATCCCCCCACTGAACATCGACACCATGTACGCGGTGGTAATGCGCCCCCGAGCCGAAGCATCGAGCTGATAGATCCGACTCTGGTTGGAGATCTGCAACATCTGAACGGCGAGGTCGAAGACGAGCAACCCAACGACGAACGCGACGAGCGAGCTACCGCCGAGCCACAACAACCCCCACCCGACGGCGACGAGCACCCACCCCGCGGTGGTGGCGAAGGCACCGTGCCCGCGATCGGCGATCCGCCCGACGAAGGGTGCACCGAGCGCCCCGGCCGCCCCCGCCAGCCCGAACAACCCGATGACGGCGTCGGGCAGCCCGTAGTCACGCGCCAGCAGGAAGGCTGAGGCGGTCCACATGGCGGAGAAGCCGAACATGCCCAGCGCGCCGAGCAGCATCCGGTTGCGCAGTACGGGTTCCGTGCGCACGAGCCCGGCGATGGAACCGAGCAGCGCGCCGAGTCCGCGCGGATCCTTGCCGTCGCGGTCGGCGGGCAGCCGTCGCCACGCCAGGACCGCGAGGGCGGCCATGACGACCGCGGCGGCGGCGAACACGCTCCGCCAGCCGGACGCGCCGGCCACGGCGCCCGACACTGTGCGCGCGAGCAGGATGCCCAGCAGCAGGCCGCCCATGACGGTGCCGGTGACGCGTCCGCGGTGGGCGGGGTCGGCGAGCTGGGCCGCGAACGGGACGGCGACCTGCGCGGCGGCCGCCGCGATCCCGATGGCCGTCATGGTGACGACGAGCAGCCAGAACGCCGGGGCGACGGCCGCCAGGCCGAGGGTGGCGGCGGAGGTCACGAGCAGCGCCGTGACGAGTGTGCGCCGGGACATCCGGTCGCCGAGCGGGCCGCCGACGGCGAGCCCGCCCACGAACCCGAGCTGCGTCGCGGTGACCAGGAGTCCGGCCTGTGCGGGGCCGACGCCGAACTCGCGGGCGATGGTGTCGAGCAGCGGTTGGACGTAGTAGATGCTCCCCGCGGCCAGTGCTGCGACGACGGCGAGGGTGGCGGTGGTCCCACGGTCGGTGCCGGGTCGGGAGTCGGCGGTGGTGGACATGGCGACCAGTCAACCAACCAGTTGGCTGGGCTGTCAACCAACTAGTTGGTGGTACCGTGCCGACATGGCCAGGGACGTTGCCGACACCCGCCGCAAGCTGCTCGACGCCGCCCGCGACGAGTTCGCGCGGCACGGGTCCGCAGGCGCCCGCGTGGATCGGATCGCCGCGGCGGCGGGGGTCAACAAGGAACGCATCTACGGCCACTTCGGCAACAAGGACGATCTCTTCGCCGCCGCGCTGGCCGACTCGATGCGCGACATCACGGGCGAGCTGGAGAGCAGCGACGACCGTGATCTCGGCGCGTACGTCGCGCACAAGCTCGCCTTCCACGCCGAGCACCCCGACACCGCGCGGCTGGTGCTGTGGGAGACCCTCGAACGTGCCGACGAGCCGATCGTCGCCGAGGAGGAGCGGCGTGCGATCTACGCGCGCAAGGTCACGGCGTTCGCCGAGATGCTGGGCGTCGACGAGCAGGAGGCCCGTTACGCGGTGCTCGTCGGGCTCGCGCTGGGCACGCTGGAGCGGGTGTTCCCGCACCTGGTCACGATGATCGCGGGCGACGAGGACGGCACGGTGGACCGTGCCGAGCTGCGGGCCCGGCTCAGCGCAGCCGCGGCCCGCGCGTTCACCCCTGCGCCGACAGCTGCTGCAGACCCACGACCCTGAGCAGGTCCAGCGCCTCGGCGCTGCGGGTACCCGGCTCGGCGGAGTAGACGATCAGGGTCTGGTCGTCGAGGTGCACGTCGAGCCGGTCGCAGTCGAGCACGAGCGGGCCGAGCTCGGGATGCTGGATGGTCTTGTGCTCGTCGGGGCGTTCCTCGACCCCGTGCCGGTCCCAGTGGGCGACGAACCGGGGGCTCTGCGCGCGCAGCGTGGCGACCAGCCGGTGCAGCCCGGGATCGTCGGGATAGCGGGCGCCGGCTCGGCGCAGGGCGGCGACGAGGTGCGCGTCGAGGCGGTCCTGATCGCCGGGATCCGTGCCGACCCGCCGCTCGGTGCCGAGGAACGCCTGCCACGCCACGTTGCGCTCGGCGCGTGGGAGGGCGGAGAAGTCACCCAGCAGGGCAGCGGCCATCGGGTTCCACGCGAGCACGTCGGTCTTCGCGTCGATGACCATTGCCGGCAGGTCGGTGAACCGGTCGAGCAGGCGCAGCACGCTGGGGCGCACGGTGCTGCGGATCCGGCCGGGCAGCGGCGGGCTGGCCCCGGCCAGCCGGAACAGGTGCTCGCGCTCGGTGTCGGAGAGCCGCAGCGCCCTGGCCAGCCCACCGAGCACCGCCTCCGACGGGTGCGGGCCGCGCCGCTGCTCCAGCCGGGTCAGGTAGTCGACGGAAAGGCCGGCCAGCTGCGCGACCTCCTCGCGGCGCAGACCCGGGGTGCGGCGGCGCAGGCCCGCCGGCAGGCCGACGTCGGTGGGCGAGATCCGCTCCCGCCACATCCGGAGCGCGACGCCCAGTTCGGTCCGGTCCATGCCTCCAGGATGCCCTGTCGCGGGCGTTCCAGCCTGGTACAACCGGTCCCTGGCAGCGGGATCGGGCGCGACACACGGTGGAGTCATGACCGATACGACGATCGCGCTGGTGACCGGCGCGAACAAGGGACTGGGCCGGGAGACGGTCCGGCGGCTCGCCGACCTCGGGTGGACGGTGCTGCTGGGCAGCCGCGACGCGGACCGCGGAGCGGCGGCAGCGGCGGGGCTCGACGGCGACGTGCACGCCGTCGCCATCGACGTGACCGACGACGACTCCGTCGCCACGGCCGCGAAGGAGATCGAGGAGCGCTGGGGCCGGCTGGACGTGCTGGTCAACAACGCGGGCATCACGGGCGCGCACGTGGCCCCGGTGGACACCACCGCCGACCACCTGCGGGCGGTGTTCGAGACCAACACGTTCGGTGCGGTGCGCGTGACTCACGCGTTGCTACCACTCCTCGAGCGCTCGGCGGCGCCCCGGATCGTGATGGTGTCCAGCGGCATGGGCTCGATCGGTGTCACCACCGACCCGGGCCGGCTCGAGTCGACGATCCTCTCGCTGCCCTACACCTCCTCCAAGTCCGCGCTCAACATGATCACGTCGCAGTACGCGAAGGCGCTGCCCCGGTTCCGGGTCAACGTCGCCGATCCCGGCTACACGGCCACCGACCTCAACGGCAACAGCGGCCCCCAGACCGTCACCGAGGGCACCGACGCGGTCGTCGCGCTGGCCACCGCGGCCCCGGACGGGCCGACCGGCACCTTCGTCGACCGTGTGGGTGCTGTGCCCTGGTAGGGGAATCCGGTCGCACGCCGAGCGCCCCGTGGGGGAGGGTGCGGCCATGGCAAAGACCTCCCGGGCGGACATGTTCCTCGATCTCTCCGACGATCCCCGCGAGATCCGACCGCCGATGACCGACGAGCGCAGCACCCTCGTCGGCTACCTCCGCGACCAGCGCTACACCCTGGAGATCAAGTGCTCCGGCCTCGACGCGGACGGGATGGCGGCGCGCTCGGTGCCGCCGTCGACGATGTCGCTGCTCGGGCTCGTCCGGCACATGACGGAGGTCGAGCGCAACTGGTTCC
The DNA here is from genome assembly GCA_963727745.1 of uncultured Actinomycetota bacterium. Classification (GTDB taxonomy): domain Bacteria; phylum Actinomycetota; class Actinomycetes; order Mycobacteriales; family Pseudonocardiaceae; genus Pseudonocardia. The sequence continues at coordinate 88,171 of CAVSHL010000003.1, read as the reverse complement.
GGCGGTACATGGCCGGCGGGGACGCCCCGCCCCGGTACTACTCGGCGGACGACCCCGACGGCGATTTCGACGGCGTCGTCGCCGACCCGGTCCTCGTCGAGGAGGCGTGGGCGGCGTGGCGGGAGGAGTGCGCCTGGACCGATGCGTTCGTCGCCGCCGCGCCCGACCTGGAACTGCCCGGCAGCCGCCCGTCGGACATGCACAGCAACCTGCGGCAGGTGCTGCTCCACCTCATCGAGGAGTACGCCCGGCACAACGGGCACGCCGACCTCCTGCGCGAGCTCGTGGACGGACGCATTGGCCAGTAGCCACATCATCCTGCTCAACGGGGCGTCCAGCTCGGGCAAGTCCACGCTGGCCAGGCGCCTGCACGAGCGCCTGGACGCGCCGTTCCTCCTGCTGTCGGCCGACCAGCTGATCGACGCCGGCGTGCGGCCCGCCCGTCGCTCCGACACCGGCCCGTTCGACTGGGTCGGCGCGGTGCGACCGCGCTTCTTCGACGGCTTCCACCGCAGCATCGCGGCGTTCGCCGCGGCGGGCAACGACCTGCTCGTCGAGCACGTGGTGGAGCACGCGGCCTGGCGCGCGCAGCTCGATCACCTGCTCGCGGGCGTCGACGTGTTCTGGGTCGGCGTGCACTGCGACCTCGACGAGATCGACCGCCGCGAGCTCTCCCGCGGTGATCGCGCGCCGGGGGAGGGCCGCGCGCACGTGGAGATCGACCGCATCCACGAGCACGGCCCGTACGACCTCACGGTGGACACGACGGCCGGCGTGACCGATGCCGTCGTGACCACCGTGGCCGAGGCGTGGCGGCTCAGAGCTGGTGCAGGGTGAAGACGAACCCCTGGTCGTCGGCGCACTCCGCGAGCCGCTGGTGCCCCGCCTCGACCGTCCGGCCCGCGCGCCCGCCGGCCGCGGCGACGGCGGCCAGCGCCGCGTCCAGGTCCGGCACCGTGAATCCGGGAGCGACGGTCGCCTCCGCACCCGTCTTGAGGCCGGCGACCGGGCTGGTCATCTCCCCGTTGCGGCCGGGGTGCCAGTAGCCGGGGTCGGAGCCGGGGAGGTACCGCAGCCCCAGCGCCGACCCGTAGAACGCCCGCGCCCGCGCCGTGTCGGGAGTGCGCATCTCGAGGTAGCCGACCGCGCCCGGTCGCGCCGGCCCGCCGACCGCCTCGTTGACGGCGAACGGGATCCCCTGGTCGTCGATGCACTGCGCGAGCGGCCCGTACGGCGTCGGCTCCGGGTCCTGCGCGGTGCCGCCCGCGGCGCGCACCACGGCGACCGCCTGCTCCGCGTCGTCGACGGCGTAGCAGCAGAACAGCGTGGGTGTGCCGGCGGTCGCCCAGATCCCGAGGTGGCCCGCCAGGTTCGTGACCCGGATGCCGGCACCGCTGTGATCGGGCTCGAACTCCCAGCCCAGCACGGCGCCGAAGAACCGGGCAGCCCGCTCGACGTCGCGCACCCACAGCGACGCGTAGGTGAGGTCGCCGGACCCGACCATTCGCCCCGCTGCCGCGATCATCAGCCGGTTGCCGGAGTCGTCGAGCACTACGCCGCCGCGCCCGTACGGCTCGTCCTGGACGGGCCGCTCCACGGTCGCGCCGGCGGCAACGGCGGCGGCGAACGTCGCGTCGGGATCGGGCACCTCGATGCGCACCGAGCCGGTGGGCCCGCCGCGCTCGGCGGGCGACACGATGTCGATGTCGGGATTGGAGTCGGCGAGCATCAGCACGCTGTCGCCGATGGCGACCTCGGCGTGCGCGATGCGCCCGTCCTCGCGCAGGAAGAGCTCGCCGCGACGGGTCGCGCCGAACGCGGCCACGTAGAACTCGACGGCGGCGCGGGCGTCGCGCACCCGCAGGTACGGGGTCAGCGTGTGCAGCCGCACGGTGCTGGCGGGACGGGTCTCGGTCGTGGTCATGACGGTCTCCGATGCTGGGTCGAGCACCGCGCGCTCCAGTCGGGCGCGCAGTGCTGCGGCGAAGGCCGGATCGGGATCGACGGGCACGATCTCCGTGCGCAGCGCATCGAACGGGCTGGTCACGAGGCACCTCCCCATCCGGTTCCACACTGTCGGGCGTACTCCCGGCGGAACGCCGCACGGGAGCGGGCGAGCAGCGACTCGGTGGCCGGCACGGTGCGGCGCAGCGCCCGCGCGACCTCGCCGACACCGAGGCCGTCGAGGTAGCGCAGGGTCAGCGCCGAGCGGTGCAGGCCGTCGAGCGTGGCGAGGACGTCCTGGGCGACGAGCGAGTCGATGCGCTCGTCCCACGGATCGGCATCCGGTTCCGGCTCGTTCGCGACCGCGGTCAGCCCGCGGCGCTCACGTTCCGCCGCCCGCCAGTGATCGACGAGCTTGTGCCGGGCGATCCCGACCAGCCACGCAGTGCTCGGTGCTGGCGGCGGCACCCTGCGACAGGCCGTGACGGCGGCGAGGAACGTCTCCGCTGTCAGGTCCTCCGCGAGTGTCGCCCGACCGCACCTGGCCAGGAGATAGCCGTAGACCTGCGGGAGCGCGGCGTCGTAGAGCCCGAGCAGTGCCGCGCCGGCCTCCGGTCGGACGTTCTCCCTGCCACTCACGGACCTTCATCGCCCGGCAGCCCTGGGCTCTGTCGCGGGTTCACCCGATCGTTGCAAGGAAGGCGGTGAAGACCGCCAACCACTCGGCCGGCTTCTCCAGGTGCGGGCTGTGCCCGGCACCGTCGATGATCTCGGTGCGGACGGTGCCGCCCGCGGCGGCGTACCGGTCGAGCACCTCCCGGATCTGGGTCACCATCGGCTGCGGCGGGAACACGTCGGAACCCGGCCACCCGTCGACGACGCCCATCGACCCGAGGTGGCCGAAGTCCAGCGGCGACCCGTCGGCGACCACGATGTCGGCGCTGCCGTGCGTCCACAGGACTGGCGGCTTCGGGTCCAGATCGACGATGCCCGCCCACGAGCAGTACTTCGGCGAGAGAGCGTTGAGGATGCCGGTGGTGCCGGGGGCGACACCGGGCCAGTTCGGCGAGGCCACGCTGTCGCCGGGGTAGCCGGTCGGCCCGATGACGGTCTTGAGGACCTCCGCGACCAGCATGTCCTCGTGCGCGGGGGCGACTCCGTTCGGCGGCGCGAAGTAGACGGTGCGCAGCACGTTGCGGATCGAGAACGGGCTCTCGTCCGACGCGTCGCCCGCCGCCAGCCTGGCCACCACCTCGGGGTTCGCGGTGCCGCCGCCGGACCCGGCGACGTCGTCCCAGCACGGTGTGCCGTCGGCGCGCGCCCCGCCGTAGCCGTACGGGGAGACGGGATCGAGGAACGTCAGCGACGCGACGGGCTCGTGTCGATGATGGGCGCTCGCGTACGACGCGATCGCCGCCCCACCCGTCGACCAGCCGACGAGGTGCGGCGGCGCGCTCACCTCCAAGGCTTCGAGCAGCGCGTGCACGTCGTCGGCCCAGTCGTCGAGCCCGCGGGTGGCGTCGAGCGGGGCCGGCTCGCTGTCGCCGAAGCCGCGCATGTCGGGCGCGAGCACCCGGAACCGGTCGGGCAGCTCGGGCATGAGGTGCTCGTAGAACCGGCCGGTCGACAGGTTGCCGTGCACCAGCACCAGCGGCTCACCGTCGGCCGGCCCCGACTCCAGCACGTGCATGCGGATCCGGGCGGTGTCGACGGTGGTGGACCGGATCCCGGGCAGCAGCTCCATGGGTGCGCACCCTAGAGCCGGGTCGGAGATCAAGTCGGCGAAGATCGCCTCGAGATCACTGCTTCCGCCCTTGGAAGGGCGATAACAGTGATCTGGACGCGATCATGATCGGGCGGTGTGCAACTGGTGTGACCAGCGGGATCAATGGGGCGCAAGGGGCCGGATTCCGGCGAAGGTCGCGTCGAGGTCGAACTTTTCGCGGCCGGAACAGCGATTACTTCGACCTCAACGCTATCTTGATGCGCGGGCTGCGCCCAGCCACAGGTCGTCAAAGGCTCCACCGTCGATCGGGCGTGCGTGCAACGCCGCAGGGCTGGGCGGACGGCAAACACGTCCCATCGTTTGCCGTCCGCCCGGCGCTGTGGCATCCCGAAGGGCGACCGGTCGACGGTGGAGCCGGCACGTGAACGCTCCACCAGAGTGAGGGCCGGGGTACGGGGCGGAGCCCCGAAGCCTTTCACCCCAGAACCCCCTCCAACTCCGCCCGCGTTTCCACGTGCAACTTGGCACAAGCCCGGTAGAGATGTCCCTCGACCGTCCGAACGGACACCACGAGCCGCGCGGCGATCTCCTTGTTGCTCAACCCGCCCGCCGCTAGCGACGTGACCTCCCGTTCCCGCGCGGTGAGCGGCAACGGCCGCGCTGCCGCGCGCAGCGCCGGGGTGACGGCGTCGTCGCAGCGATGGGCGAGGTCCTGCGCGCGGCCGGCGGACGCGACGGCCGAGCCGCGCGCCCCGGCCAGCCGGTGGGCGGCGGCGGCGTGGGCGGCGGCGTCCGCTGCGGCGGGCAGCTCGCCGCGTTCGGCCAGCTTGTGGGAGACCGCGTCGAGGGCGGCGCCGTCGGCGTCGGCGAGCGCGGCGGCGTGCGCAGCGGCTGCTCCGGCATCGGGGAGGAGCGAGGCGAGGAGCGCGAGCCGCGGCGCGCCACCGGGGTCGCCGAACCGCACGGCCGTGTGCAGGGCGGTCACCTCGGCCTCGCGGTCGGCGTCGTCGCGGGCGAGCACCGCGGCGTGCTGGGCGAGCGCGCGGGCCTCCGAGACCGCGCCGGCCGCGGCGGCGGCCCAGGCACCGGCGAGCAGGTGTTGTCGGCGGCCGCCGGCGAGCCCGGCCGCGGCAAGCTCGCTCGCGGCTCCCGTCGCGTCACCGCGCATGCCGAGCACCTCGGCCAGGTGCAGGTGGATCGGGCCGGTCGCCCCGCTCGTGGCGGTGCGGACGGCGATGGCGTCGCGCAGCACCCGGGTCGCGGTGCGCAGCCGCCCGTGGATCGCGAGTCCGGTCGCCACCGCAGCGACGTCGGTGGTCTGTGCTGCTGGTGCCAGAAGCGGCGGCCGCGCGCCGAGCCGGCGCATCCGGGTCGCGCCGGCACGGTCCCGCACCAGCGTGCCCAGCAGCGGGACGGCCAGCGCCACCCCGCCTTCGACCTCGGCCAGCAGGCCTTCCCGCTCGGCCGCCTCGACGGCGGCATCCCCGACGAGCCGTTCCAGCTCGTCGAGGGGGAGCGTGCCGCGCGCGGCCACCACCTCGACGGCGGGGCGCGCGTCCGCCGCGACCGGCAGGTGCGCGTCCAGCAGGTCGATCGTGCGGGGCGACAGGTGCGGCTCCCCGGTCCACAGCCACACACCGGCCACGCGCCGCAGCCGCTGCACCGCCCGCTCGTCGGCCACGAGCGAGTACGCCAGCGCGAGATCACCGCCGGTGACGGCGTGCAGCCGGGCCGCGGTGGCGGCCTCGACCTGGTCGCCGAGGGTTGCCTCGAGCAGGTCGCGCAGCCCCGTCGCGCACGGCACGGCCAGATCGATCCGGTCGAGCCGGCCGTCCTTCCACAGTGTGGTGAGCGGGCCGGCCGTCCGCGCGGTCACGACGACGGGGACCGCGCGCGTGTCCACGAGCCTGTGCACGAGCGCGAGCGATGCAGCGTCGAGCAGGTGGGCGTCGTCGACGACGAGCACGCCGCGGCACCGGCCCGCGGCCTGCTCGGCGGCGGTCCGGGCGTCGGTGGCGGTGGTCAGCGCGGCGAACGCGCCGAGCGGGACGGTCGCGGCGGCCGCCGTGGCGGTCACCCACGCGCCGGGACCCAGCCGGTCCGCGGTCGCGGCCAGCACCTCGCGGGCGAAGCGCGTGCGTCCGGTTCCGGCGGGCCCGGTCACGAGCACCCCCGGCCGGTGCCGCAGGGCCGCCGCCGTGACCCGCACCCGCTCGGCCGCACCGTCGGTGAACGTCCATTCCCCCATCGGGACCTCCTTCGGCGTCTACAGCGGGGCAGAGCGGCCGGATCGGTCGGCTGATGCGTCCGTCCGGGTGATTCAGCGGATCAGCGCTGGACCGGCGGGGCTCTCACCCCATGCGATGCCCCGGTACCGGTGCGATGGAGGCGTGAGTGATCGACGACGCGACGACGGCCCGACTCGTGTCGGCGGCCGCCGAAGGAGACGAGGAGGCCTGGGACGCGCTCGTCGACGCGTTCACGGGGATGCTCTGGGCGATCGCGCGCAGCTACCGGCTCGATACCGCGGACGCGGGCGACGCCGTCCAGACGACGTGGTTGCGGCTCGTGGAGAACCTGGGTCGCATCGAGGACCCGCGGCGGCTACCGGGGTGGCTCGCCACCACGGTGCGTCGCGAGTGCCTGCGCATCCTGCGCCGCTCCGGGCGGGAGACGACCGGCGGGCAGGACTGGTCCGACGTGCTGGTCGCCGACACCCCGGCCCTCGACTCCGCGCTGCTCGCCGACGAGCGCGACGCCGCGCTGTGGCGGGCGCTGCGCACGTTGGGGCAACGCTGCCAGGAGCTGCTGCGGGTGTTGATGGCGACGCCGCCGCCGTCCTACGTCGCCGTCTCGGCCGCGCTCGGCATGCCCGTCGGCAGCATCGGGCCCAGCCGCGGCCGCTGCCTAGACCAGCTGCGCCGGATCGTCGCCAGCGACGACCTGCTCGGAGCGGGGGAACCGCTGTGAACCCCGCTGACCTGCCGGCCGCCGACGACGCCCTCCTCGACCGCCTGCGCGCGGTGGTCGCCGAGGCCGATCCGGTGCCGGAGCTGGTCGTGGCGGCGGCCAGAGCCGCGTTCACGACGCGGCGGCTCGACGCCGAGCTGGCCGAGCTCGTCCTCGACTCCGCGGAGGCCCACAGCTCCGTCCGGTCCGCGGGCGCCGACGTGCGGGTGCTCTCGTTCGAGACCGGCGACGTCACCATCGAGGTACAGGTTCAGGACGGTCCGCGGGGCCACGAGCTGCGCGGACTCGTCGACGGCGCGCAGCCCGCCTCGATCACGATCGAGCTCGCCGCCGCGGCGCCGCTGGTCGTCTCCGTCGACGAGGACGGCTGGTTCGTGGCCGCGCCGATCCCGACCGGGCCGCTCCGGCTGCGGGTCGACCGGCCTGCCGTCGTGACGGCGTGGGTCTCGCTCTGACGGCGAGGTTGCGTTGATCAAGGGCAAAAGGTCGCTCGTCGATCTTGTTCAGCGACCTTCTGCCCTTGATCAACGACTTGCGGGCACGGGCTCGTCCACCTCTTGCTCGTCCCGCCTCGGAGTCTCACCGTCGACCAGCACGGCCCGCATCCGCTCGACGTCGAGCTGCCCCTCCGACTTCGCGACGACGAACGTCGCGACGCAGTTGCCGAGCAGGTTGACCACGACGCGCATGGAGTCCATGAGCCGGTCGGCGCCGAGCAGCAGCGCCACCCCGGCCACCGGGAAGGCGCCGATCGCGGCGGCCGTCGCCGACAGCGCGAGGAACGACGAGCCGGGCACCCCTGCCATGCCCTTCGACGTGAGCATGAGGACCCCGACCGCGGCCAGCTGCTGGCCCAGCGACATCTCCACGCCGAACGCCTGCGCCAGGAACACCGTGCTGATGGCGAGGTAGAGCGTGGCGCCGTCGAGGTTGAACGAGTAGCCGGTGGGCACGACGAGGCCGGTGGTGGCCTTCGAGCAGCCGGAGTCGGTGAGCCGGGTCATGATCCGCGGCAGCACCGACTCGGTGGACGCCGTGCCGAGCGCGAGCAGGAACTCCTCACGGGCGTAGCGCACGAACCGCCACAGCGACACGCCCGCGTACCAGCGCGAGATCGCCGCCAGCACCAGCACGAACAATGCGCCGGCGCCATAGCAGGCGCCGATGAGAGCCGCGTAGGTGCCCAGCGTCGCGATGCCGTACTGGCCGATGATGAACGCCATCGCACCGAACGCCCCGATCGGCGCCACCCGCATCACCCAGCGCATCACCACGAAGATCGTGTGCTGCACCTGCTCGATGAACCCGAACACGACCGGCGCCCGCTCCGGCCCGACGAGGGAGAGCGCGCAGCCGAAGATCACGGCGAAGAACAGCACCTGCAGCAGACTGTTCTGCGCGAACGCGCCGATGATGCTCTCCGGGATCACGTTCAGCAGGAACTCCGCCGTCGTCGGCAGGTGCCCGCCGGCGGTCTTGGCGGCGAGGGCGCCCGGATCGAGGGTGGCCGGGTCGATCGACAACCCGCTGCCGGGGCGCAGCAGGTTCGCCACTCCCAGGCCGAAGACCAGCGCGAACGTCGTGACGATCTCGAAGTAGACGATGGCCTTCAGTCCGATGCGCCCGACCGAGCGGATGTCGCCGACGGCCGCGATCCCGGTGACGACCACGCAGAAGACGAGTGGCGCGATGATCATCTTGATCAGCCGGATGAAGCCGTCGCCGAGCGGCCGGAGCGCGCCGCCGAGCTGCGGCCAGAAATGCCCGATGAGCACGCCGGCCACGACCGCGACGATCAGGTGGACGAACAGGGACTGGTACCAGCGGCCGGCGCCGGGGGAGCTGGGGTTCGACACCGGCCGAACCTAGGACGCCCACGTTCCGACGATGTTAACTACATCGAACACGAACTACCTCGAGACGCAGGCGAGACCGTGATCCTTCCGTGCCGCGGAAAGCGTCGGAAAGGTCCGATCCCGAGTAGGCTGAGCTGGTCGAGTGCACCTCGCACGCGGGCAGTCGAGCCCACGTCGTCTTCGACGACAGCCCACGTCCCGGCATCGCCGGTGGATGGGAGCGCCGACATGACGTCGGTACCCACGATCGTCACCCCCAAAGCATCTCCCGCCGCCGACTCGCCGCGTCTCCGGTTGCGACCGTCGGGTGCGATCACCGGTCACGTGGACGGCGCCTGGCGGCCCCGCTCCCGCGATCTCGCGGCCGAGCTGCCCGAACTGCTGGACGCGATCGGGCCGCAGATGCAGCCCGTCGGGCGGATCAGCTACAACCCTGCCGACTGGGATCCCGCGCCGCGCAGGGTCGTCGTCGGCGCTCAGTCCGTTCGGCTCGGCTGGTACCGGCTGATGCCCGCCGGCACCGTCGACGTGATCTCCGGGCTGCGGCGGCTCACGCTGATCGTGGTGCCGGCCGGGACGCCCGCCGACGTCGCGGACGGCCTGCTGAGCCGGGCCGGGAACCCCGACAACGTCGACGGCGTCGCGACGCTGCTCGAACCATCGGTCGTGTCCGCATGACCACGTCCACCGGCACCGACCGAGAGGCCCGTCCCATGCCTGAAGCCACGACCTACGTCTCCATCCACGAGCAGCGCGTGCGGATGGTCGTCGCCACGCTGGCGGCGCACTCCGAGCTCAGCGAGGAGGTCGCGCACGAGGTCGCCGTGCACGTCATCTACGACCTCGACCACCGCCCGGAGGCCGTCCGCTACCGCGGCTGACCGCGCCCGTCAGGCCAGGCGTTCCGTCAGCGTCGCGACCCCGGGGCCGGTCAGGCCGGCCAGCCCCGCGGGTCGCCCGGACGCGACGAGCAGCAGGTCGATGTCCGTGCCGCGCACCTCGGCGCCGTCGCCGAATGTCCAGCCGGTGTCGGCCGACACGAGGCGCAGGCCCGCCAGCCGCTTCGGCGCGCCCAGGAACCGGTTCGGGGCGACGTAGGCGAGGCAGGCGGCCACCACGTCCGGCGGGGTCCGGTAGTCGTGGCCGAGCGGGCGGGCGATGTCCTGGCCGTGGATGACGATGTCCATGAGCGGATCCATCGGCGAGCTGCCGGGTGCGCGTCGGGTGGAGTCGGCGCTCTCGCGCAGCCGGGCGACCAGCTCGGCCGTGGAGTAGCTCGCGACGACCTCCGCAGCCACGTCGATCTCCATCCGGTCGAAGCTGCCGCGCGCCCGGATCGCGGCGCGGATCACGTCGAGCAGCCGGTGGCGGGTCGTGGTCGTGAGGTGGGCGATGACGTGGCGGACGGTCCATGCCGGGCACAGCGACGGGGTGGCCCACTGCGCTTCGGTGAGATCGGCGACGTGATCGGCGAGCCGAAGGCGTTCGGCGGCCACGGCCGCCTCGGCGTCGGTGCGGGGCAGGGCTGGCAACGCCACGATGACCTCCAGTTCTTTACTGAACGGTGTAGTTCGACGAGACCAAACTAAACCGTTCAGTGTTATGGTGTCAATCGTGCCCAGCCCGATCCCGCAAGCCCCGGTCTCGCGCACCGAGCGCAAGCGCGCCGACGTCCTCGCCGCGGCCGAGGAGCTCTTCCTCGCCAACGGCTACCTCGGCACCAACATGGACGACGTCGCCACCCGCGCCCACGTCTCGAAGCCGACGGTCTACGCGCACTTCGGCAGCAAGGAAGCGCTCTTCGTCGAGATCGTCTCCGGGATGACGGGCACCGCGAGCGACAGCGTGCTGACCGATCCGGCGCCGCTGGACCCCGACGTCTCCCGGCACCTGCGCGAGCACGCCCTGCGCCAGCTCGCCGTCGTGCTGCAACCCCGGCTGCTGCGGCTGCGCCGGCTGGTGATCGGGGAGGTGGGGCGATTCCCCGAGCTCGCCAAGGCCCTCTTCGCCGGCGGGCCGGCACGGGCCATCGCCGAGCTGACCCGCATCGTGGCCGCCTACGCCGAGCGCGGGCAGCTCCGGGTCACCGACGCGGCGGCGGCCGCCACCCACCTGAACTGGCTGATCATGGGCGCGCCGCTCAACGAGGCGATGCTGCTGGGCGACGGCGCGGTGCCCGACGATCAGGCGCTGCGCCGCCACGTCACCGAGGCGGTGCGGATCTTCGTGGCCGCGCACTCATGACCATCTGACATTTCCGCAGGTCAAGGGCATGTGAGGTGATCCTCGATGCTCTTGACAGACCTCCCCGCCGGGCGTTGGCTCTACGGATCTCTGCCGCACGTGGAGGCTTCCCGTGACCGTCACCGCGCTTCCCGTCATCGACCTCTCGCGCTTGCGCGCAGGCCCCGAGGAGCGCGCGGCGTTCCTGGCCGAGCTGCGATCCGCGGCCCGCGACGTCGGCTTCTTCTACGTGACGGGCCACGGGGTGCCGGCCGCCGTCACCGACGGCATCGAGGCGCTCGCGCGGACGTTCTTCGCACTGCCCCTCGAGCAGCGGCTGGAGATCGAGAACGTGCACTCGCCGCAGTTCCGCGGCTACACCCGCACCGGCACCGAGCACACCGGCGGCACGGCCGACTGGCGCGAGCAGATCGACATCGGGCCCGAGCGCGCCGCCGTCCCCCAGGGCCCCGGCGACCCGGACTGGCTGCGGCTGATCGGGCCCAACCAGTGGCCGTCGGCGCTGCCCGAGCTGCGCGAGGTGGTGCTGCGCTGGCAGGACGAGGCGCTGCGGGTCAGCCGCGAGGTGCTCCGCGCGCTCGCCGCCGCGCTCGGTCAGGACGAGGGCTACTTCGACGCGTGGTTCGACGATGAGTCGTCGCTGCACGTCAAGATCGTGCGGTATCCGGGTCGCCCGGATCCCGACTCCGACCAGGGGGTCGGCGCGCACAAGGACTACGGCTACCTCGCGCTGCTGCAGCAGGACACCGTCGGCGGGCTGCAGGTCGAGGGCCCGGACGGGCAGTGGATCGACGCCACCCCGCTGCCGGGCACGTTCGTGGTGAACATCGGGGAGATGCTCGAGATCGCCACCCGCGGCTACCTCACCGCCACCCGGCACCGCGTCGTCAGCCCGCCCGTCGGGGTGGACCGGTTCTCGGTGCCGTTCTTCCTCGGACCGCGCCTCGACGCCGTCGTCGAGCCGCTGGAGTTGCCGGCCGAGCTGGCCGCGCAGGTCCGCGGGGTCTCCGACGACCCGGACAACCCGCTGCTCGCCCAGTTCGGGGAGAACGCGGTGGTCGGCTGGCTGCGCTCGCACCCGCGCGTCGCCGAGAAGTACTGGTCCGACGTACTGGCCCGCCGCGCATGACGGCCTTTGCCACTCGCCAACTGCATGCCGGTGCCGTCCCGGACCCCACGACGGGCGCCCGGGCCGTCCCGATCTACCAGACCACCTCGTACGTGTTCCACGACAGCGCGCACGCCGCCGCCGCGTTCGCGCTGGAGGACCTGGAGACCCACGCCTACACGCGGCTGTCCAACCCGACGACGGCCGTCGTCGAGGAGCGGATCGCCGCGCTGGAGGGCGGCACCGCCGCCGTCGCGGTGGGCAGCGGCCAGGCCGCCACGTCGCTGGCGCTGCTGAACCTCGCGCGGGCCGGTGACCACCTGGTGGTCGCCGCCAGCCTGTACGGGGGCACCTACACGCTGCTCTCGACGACGTTCGCCGACCTGGGCATCGCGGTCACGTTCGTCGCCGACCCCGACGACCTCGACGAGTGGCGGGCCGCGATCACCCCGCGCACCAGGGCCCTGTTCGGGGAGAGCATCGGCAACCCGCTGGGCAACGTGCTCGATCTCGCCGGGGTGGCGGCGGTGGCGCACGACGCCGGGCTGCCGCTCGTCGTCGACAACACGGTGCCCACGCCGTACCTGCTGCGACCGTTCGAGCACGGCGCCGACATCGTCGTGCACTCCACCACGAAGTTCCTGGCCGGGCACGGCACCGCGATCGGCGGGATCGTCGTCGACGGCGGCCGGTTCGACTTCGGCGCCGATCCCGAGCGGTGGCCGGGCCTGACCGCGCCCGATCGCACGTACGGCGGGCTGTCGTTCCACGACCGGTTCCGTGCAGATTCCGGGGGCTTCGGCTACGCCATGCGGTTGCGCACGCGGTTGCTGCGCGATCTCGGCCCCGCGCCGTCGCCGTACAACTCGTTCCTGCTGCTGCAGGGCATCGAGACCCTCGATCTGCGGCTCGCGCGGCACGTTCGGAACGCCGCCGCCGTCGCCGCGTTCCTGGACAGTCACCCGGGCGTCGAGCGGGTGCACCACCCGAGCCTGCCGGCCAGCCCGTGGCACGCGGCCGCGCAGCGCTACCTCCCCGACGGCGCCGGTGCCGTGCTCGCGTTCGAGATCCGCGGCGGCCGGGCCGCCGGCGCGCGGTTCGTCGACGCGCTGCGGCTGTTCAGCCACCTCGCCAACATCGGCGACGTGCGCAGCCTCGCGATCCACCCGGCGTCCACGACGCACGCCCAGCTCGATCCCGCCGAGCAGCTCGCGAGCGGTGTGACGCCGGGTCTGGTGCGGTTGTCGGTGGGCATCGAGGGGATCGACGACCTGGTGGACGATCTCGACCAGGCGCTGAAGGCAGCCGGAGGGGCAGCAACATGAGTACGCACCGCGAGTCCAGCTTGGCCGGCCGGCGTGGATCGCTGCACCTGCACCGCTGGTCGCCGCCGGGGCCGCCGACGACCGTCGTGCTGCTGCTGCACGGGCTCGGGGAGCACGCCGGCCAGTACGCGCCGCTCGGGGAGGCCGCGGCGGGCGCCGGCATCGAGACGTGGGCGCACGACCAGGCCGGCCACGGCCGCAGCGACGGGGTGCGGGTGCTCGTCGAGTCGGTCGACGATCTCGTCGCCGATGCGGAGACGGTGCTGGGCGAGGCCCGGCGGACCCGGCCGGGGGTGCCGGTCGTCGTGGTCGGGCACTCGCTGGGATCCGCCGTGGCGACGCTGCTGGTGGGGGAACTGCGCCCGGATTCGGAGAGCGATCCGGCCGGCGGGGTCGCCGGGCTGGTGCTCGCCGGCTCCGCGCTGCGCGGGCCCGGGTTCGTGCTGCCACCCGGCGTCGACCCGTGGGAGCTGCGCAAGGACCCGTCCGAGCTGGTCCGCGATCCCGAGCAGGCCGAGCGGGTCCGATCCGACCCGCTCGTGTGGGACGGCGGGCTGCGCCGCGAGACGTTCAACGCACTGAGCGCGGCCAGGGCCCGCACGTCGCGCGTGGTCGACAGCGGCGCGCTCGACCACCTGCCCGTACTGGTGCTGCACGGCGCCGACGACGATCTCGCGCCCGCCGCCGGAGCCGTCGCGCTGGCGGAGCTGCTGCCCCGCGGGCGGGCCGTGGTGTACCCGCAGGACCGGCACAACGTCCTGCACGAGCTGGACCGCCACGCCGTGCACGCCGAGCTCCTACGTTTAGTGCGCTCGCTGGGCCATCCTGACGCGATCACCACCCCGATCGGAGAAGTCACCCGATGAGGCACCGCAGATCCGCCGGCAGATCCGCCGCAGCCATTGCGCTCACGGCACTCGTCGCGACCGTCCTCGCCGCGTGCGGCGGGAGTGCCAGCACCGCCGCGCCGAGCACCGACGCGTCCGTCGACGTGCGGTTGGTGCTGGAGCCGACCAGCCTCGACATCACGTCGGTGGCGGGGGTGGCGCTGGAGCAGGTGCTGCTCGACAACGTCTACCAGAACCTGCTCACCCGCACCCAGGACGGGAAGGTCCGGCCGCTGCTTGCGCAGTCGGAGCCGACGATCTCGCCGGACGGGCTGACCTACGCGTTCGCGCTGAAGCCGGGCGTGGTCTTCGCCGACGGCTCCCCGCTCACGTCCGCCGACGTCGTGTGGTCCTACCAGCGCGTGATCGCCCCCGAGTCGACCAACCCGGACAAGAAGAGCTTCGGCTCCGTCGCCGCGGTCACCGCGCCGGATCCGCAGACCGTGCAGATCACGCTCAAGCAGCGCGACAGCAACTTCACCTGGGCGCTGACCGGGCGGGCCGGCGCGGTGCTGAAGAAGGACACCGACCCGGCGAGCCTCGCCACCACCCCCAACGGCACCGGCCCGTTCGTGCTGAAGCAGTGGAACCGCGGCTCGACCATCACGCTGGCCCGCAACGACCGGTACTGGGGCGAGAAGGCCAAGGTCGCGTCGGTGGTGCTGCACTACATCCCGGACTTCAACACCGCCAACAACGCCCAGCTCACCGGCGAGACCGACGTCGAGACGCGACCGGAGCCGACCCTGCTCAGCGCCTTCACCGGCCGCGACGAGTTCACGGTGGCCGAGGGCATCACGTCCGACAAGTTCGTGCTCGGCTTCAACAACTCGCGCGGGCCGCTCGCCGATCCCCGGGTGCGGCACGCGGTCCGCCAGGCCATCGACAAGGACGGCCTGATCAAGATCCTCGGCGGTACGAACACCCGGATCGGCAGCGGCGCCGCGCCGACCGACCCGTGGTTCGCCGACCTCACCGCCATCGACCCGTACGACCCGGCGGCGGCCAAGCGACTGCTCGCGGAGGCAGGCCACGCGGGCGGGCTCTCGCTCACCCTCACCGTGCCCAACATCTACCCGGAGAGCATCGCCACCTACGTCGCGTCGCAGCTCGGCCAGGTCGGCATCACCGTCGCCGTGCGGCCCGTCGAGTTCGCCACCTGGCTGGACAAGGTCTTCAAGCAGGCCGACTACGACATGTCGATCGTCGACCACGCCGAGCCGCGCGACATCGCCAACTACGCCAACGCGGCCTACTACTGGCGCTACGACAGCCCGGCCGTGCAGGGCCTGATCGCCCGGGCCGGCACGGCGGCGTCCGACCCGGAGCGCGACGACCTGATGAAGCAGGCCGCCCAGCAGATCTCGAACGACGCCGCGAGCGACTGGTTGTTCAACGTCGGCGAGCGCACCGTCATCCGCGAGGGCATCACGGGCTTCCCGACCAGCTCGACCACCTCGCGGCTGGACCTCAGCGGGCTCGCGGCCACCGAGCCCGCCTGATGAGGGACACCCCCTAGTGTCCGCCTTCCTGCTGCGCCGCACGGCGCTGTTCGTGCTGTCGCTGCTCGTCGCGAGCCTGCTCGTGTTCGGGCTGCTGCGGCTGCTCTCCGGCGACATGGCGCAGGTCATCGCCGGGGTGGAGGCCACCCCGGCGCAGGTCGAGCTGCTGCGCGAGAAGCTCGGCACGGACCGGCCGCTCGTCGTGCAGTACCTGAGCTGGATCGGCGGCGTCGTCACCGGCGACTTCGGCACGTCGGCGCTGTCGGGGGTGTCCGTGTCGAGGGAGATGGCGGCGAAGCTCACCGTGACCGCGCCGCTGGTGGGGGGCGCGATGCTGCTCGCGATCCTCGTCGCGGTGCCGCTGGGCGTGCTCGCGGCGATGCGGCACCGCAGCCGCCTCGGCCTCGGCATCGCCGGGCTCTCCCAGCTCGGGATCGCGCTGCCCACGCTGTGGGTCGGGCTGGTGCTCGCGATCGTCTTCGCGGTGCTGCTGCGCTGGCTGCCCGTCCAGGGCTTCCCGACCACCGGCTGGGCCCAGCCCGCCCGCGCCGTGCGGAGCCTGGTGCTGCCGTGCGTGACGCTGGCGCTCTCGGAGGGCGCGGTGCTGCTGCGGTTCGTCCGTTCCGCCACGCTCGGCGTGCTGCACCAGGACATGCTGCGCACCGCGCGGGCCACCGGGCTGACCCGCACCGGCGCGATGCTGCGGCACGGGCTGCGCAACGCGGCCCTGCCGGTGCTCTCGATCTTCGGGCTGCAGGTCGCGGCGCTGCTGGTCGGCGCCGTCGTCGTCGAGCGGGTGTTCTCGCTGCCCGGCCTGGGCACGATGCTGCTGGCCGACGTCGGCAACCGGGACCTGATCAAGGTGCAGGGCGAGGTCCTGCTGCTCACGGCGGTCGTGCTGACGCTCGGCTTCGTCATCGACATCGGGCACCGGCTGATCGATCCGCGGCTGCGGGTGGCGCGATGACGACCTTCCGCGCGCTGCTGCGCGAACCCTCCGGACTGATCGGCACCGTCCTGATCGGCCTGCTCGTGCTGTGCGCGCTGGTCTCGCTCGTGTGGACGCCGTACGACCCGACGTTCGTCGATCCGGCCGCGGTGTGGACGCCCCCGTTCTCCGGCGGGCACCTACTGGGCGCCGACGGCAGCGGGCGGGACCTGTTCAGCCAGCTGCTCGCCGGGGCCCGCATCACCACGGTGGCCGCCGTCGCCGCGACCGTGGTCGCCGGGATCGTCGGCGTCGGACTGGCCGTGCTCGCCGCGGTCGGGCGGCGCAGCGGCGAGATCGTCGCGCGCCTGATCGACGTGCTGGTGGCGCTGCCGACGCTGCTGCTCGCGATGGTGCTCTCCGCGGTGTACGGCGGCTCGGTGATCACCGCGGTCGTGGCGATCGGCATCGGCACCGGCGTGAACGTCGCCCGCGTCGGCCGCGCCGAGATGACCTCCGCGCTGGGCACCGACTACGTCCTCGCGGCCCGCACCAGCGGCGCGTCGACGGGGTGGATCGTGCGCCGGCACGTGCTGCCCAACGTCGCGCCCGTCCTGCTCGTGCAGCTCTCGCTGACACTGGCGCTCGCGGTGCTGGCCGAGGCCGCGCTGTCCTACCTCGGCTTCGGCACCGCCCCGCCGACGCCGTCGTGGGGGCGGATGCTGCAGGACCTGCAGGTCTACGTGACCGTCCACCCGTGGGCCGTGGTGTGGCCCGGCGCCGCGATCACCGCGGCGGTGCTGGGGTTCTCGCTGGTCGGGGACGCGCTGCGGGACGTCACGGACCCGCGGCTGCGCAGGCAGGCGGCTGCGGCGCCGGAGGTGCTGGCGTGACGCTGCTCGAGATCGAGGACCTCACCGTGCGGTTCGGTGGCCGAGCCGTCGTCGACGGGGTGTCGCTGGCCATCGATGCGGGGGACCGGCTGGGGCTGATCGGGGCGTCCGGTTCCGGCAAGTCGCTCACGGCGCTGGCCGCCGTCGGGCTCGCCCCGGACGAGGCCGAGGTCACGGGGCGGGTCCGCCTCGACGGGCGCGACCTGCTCGGCCTGCGCGACCGCGAGCTGGCGCCGCTGCGCGGCGGCCGGGTGGGCGTGGTGTTCCAGGAGCCGCAGACCGCGCTCGACCCGTTGATGCGGGTGGGCCGGCAGGTGGCGGGGCCGGTGCGCCGGCTGACCGGCGTCGATCGACGGGCCGCCGCCGCGCGGGCCGTGGAGCTGCTGGCGGCGGTCGGCCTGCCGGATCCGGAGAGCATGGCGCGCGCCTACCCGCACCAGATGTCGGGCGGGCAGCGCCAGCGCGTCGGGATCGCGATCGCGCTGGCCGGCGATCCCGCGCTGCTGATCGCGGACGAGCCGACCACCGCCCTCGACGTCACCGTGCAGGCGGAGATCCTCGCGCTGCTCGACCGGCTCGTCGACGAGCGCGCCATGGCCCTGCTGTTCATCAGCCACGACCTGGCCGTCGTGGCACGGGTGGCGCGCCGGGTGGCGGTCATGGCCGCCGGGCAGGTGCGCGAGGAGGGACCGCTGGAGCAGGTGCTGCACGAGCCGGCCGACGAGGCGACGAAGGGCCTGCTCACCGCATACCGGGCGAGTGCGTGGAGTCCGTCGTGAAAGAGCCGCCGCTGCTGCGCGCCACCGGCCTCGACCGGCGCTACCGGCTGCCCCGGACCAGCCTGCGCGGCCCGCGTCGCTACCGCGAGGCGCTGCGCGGCGTCGACCTGGACGTGAGCCCGGGTGACGGCGGCATCGGGATCGTGGGGGAGTCCGGTTCGGGCAAGTCGACGCTGGTGCGGCTGCTGCTGGCCGTCGAGCGGCCGGACGCCGGCACCGTCGAGCACCGTGGCCACGACCTGGCGTCGGCGTCGGCGGACTCGCTTCGCGCCTTCCGCCGGGACGTGCAGGTGGTGCTGCAGGACCCGTTCGCGTCGCTTGATCCGCGCATGCGCGTCGGCGACATCGTCGCGGAGCCGCTGCAGTGCCTCGACGTTCCCGGTGACCACCGCGCTCGCGTGCACGAGCTGCTCGCGGCAGTCGGGCTGGAGCGCGCGGCCGTCGATCGCTACCCGCACCAGTTCTCCGGCGGGCAGCGCCAGCGCATCGCGATCGCCCGCGCCCTCGCTCCCGGGCCACGGGTGCTGGTCGGCGACGAGCCGCTGTCGGCGCTCGACGTCGCCGTCCGGGTGCAGGTGATGGACCTGCTCGGCGGACTGGCCACCGACCTCGGGCTGGCACTGGTGCTCGTCTCGCACGACATCGGCGCGGTCGCGCGGCTGTGCCGCCGCGTCGTCGTGCTGCACCAGGGCCGGGTCGTGGAGCGCGGGGAGACCGCGCAGGTGCTCTCCGCGCCGCAGGAGGAGTACACGCAGCGGCTGCTGGCGGCCGTGCCACGGCTGCCGGCGTGATCCCCGGGCTCAGCGTCGGGCACTGGCAGCGGATCGGGGACGACTGGCTGACCGGCACGACCGTCGTGCTGCCGGATGCCCCGGCACTCGCCGCCGTCGACGTGCGCGGCGGCGGGCCGGCCACCCGCGACACGATCGCGCTCCGCCCGGGCGGGCCGCGGGCCGACGCGATCGTGCTCACCGGCGGCAGCGCGCACGGGCTCGCCGCGGCCGACGGCGTGCAGGAATGGCTCGGGATCGACGCGCCGCTCGTGCCCGCGGCGGCGATCTACGACCTCGGCCGCGGCGGGGTGCGCGGGCACCGGCCGGACGCCGCGGCCGGACGCGCGGCAGCCGCGGCCGCCGGGCAGCACGTCGCCCAGGGCTGCGTCGGCGCGGGGACGGGTGCGGTGACCGCCGAGCTGAAGGGCGGCCTCGGCACCGCGTCCGTGGCGCTGCCCGACGGCTCGGTCGTGGGCGCGCTGGCCGTCGTCAACGCGCACGGCTCCACGCTCGACCCGGCGACCGGCCTGCCGCTGGCCGCCGACCTGGGCGACTTCGGCCTGCAGGTACCGGACGCCGCCGAGCACGCGGCCGCCGTGCATGCGCTGCAGCACCCTGACCGGCCGCTCGCGGGACTCGATCTGCCCAACACCGTCATCGGCGTGGTGGCCACCGACGCGTCCATCGACCAACCGGGACTGGTGCGGGCCGCCGGCGCCGCGCAGCGCGGCATGGCCCGCGCCATCCGGCCCGTCCACGGCCCGACCGACGGCGACACGGTCTTCGCCCTGGGCACCGGTTCCGTAGCCGCGGATCCGCACCGGACGGCGGAGGTGGCAGTGGCCGCCGAGCTCGCGTTCGCCCGCGCCGTCGTCCACGCCGTGCTGGCCGCGACCTCGGTGACGACCGGCTTCGGGCACATCGCGAGCTACCGGGAGCTGTACCCGCGGGCCACGGCCGATCTGCAGGGGTACGGGCGCCTGGGGTGTTGATCACGGGCAAATGGTGGCTTGACGATCTTGTGCAGCCACCATCTGCCCGTGATCAACGAGCTGCGTCGGTCACCGTCCGCGTGCCCGGCCCGCCCTCCTCGATGCCGAACGCCAGCACTCGCGTCGGGTGGATGCGGATCAGACCCGACGGGGCTCCCGGGACGATGCCGTCGCCCGGCGCGTCCGGCAACACCTCCGCCCGGCCCCGCACCTCGAGCGCACGAGGTCGCCACGGCGGCTGCACGTCGTCGACGACGAGGGCCGCGCGTCCGTCCCGGACCACGTTGCGCCACTTCTGGCTCGCCGGGTTCCGGTGGCCGGCGACGTCGATCGCGCCAGTCTCCTCGTCGACGGCGAAGGTGACCGGGCGGACTTGTGGGGCGCCATCGGGGCCGATCGTGGCTAGGCGGGCGAGCTTCTGTTCGCGCAGGTAGGTCAGTTCTGCGGGGGTGAAGGGGGACATGTTCTCAGCGTGATGGGTTAACGCGGGTTGAGGTCAATAGTCTCCCGGGGGCACTGCCGGGGCTCCGCCCCGTACCCCGGCGCCTCCCTCTGGTGGAGGCTTCAACGGCGTCGGCTCCACCGTCGATCGGTCGCCCTTCGGGATGCCGCAGCCCCGGTTGGAAGGCAAACGAAATGCGTGTTTGCCTTCCAACCGGACCTGCGGCGTTGCACGCACGCCCGATCGACGGTGGAGCCTCGTCGGCCCTTTCATGGCTCGCGACAAACGGCCAGTGACCTGCGATAATCGGCACATATTCGCACATATGTTCGAGTAGAATGGAGGTATGACCGAGGACCCGCTCACCCAGGCCGCGCGCCTGCTCGAGCAGGCGTTCGCGCTCATCGACTCCAGTCCCGACCCCCTCGCTGCCCTCCTTGTTGCTGAGGGTGCCTCACGTCGGGCTGACCGGGCCAAGATCGCCCAGATTGCCGCCATTGACCGCGACGGGTTGTTGACCGCGAAGGGCTGCAAGAGCACCGCCGTCGGGTTGGCGGACCTGCTCAGCTGGGATCCCGATGTTGCCCGTCAGCATGTGCGGGTCGCGCAGCAGGTTGGGCCGCGGTTCGCCCTCGACGGCACCCCACTCGAACCGGTCTTGCCCACTACGGCGGCGGCGTTCGCGACCTGCACGACCACGATGCGCCACGTCGGCGTCATCGCCACCCTGATGAACTCGCGAGCGGCCTCGCGGATCAGCTTGGCGGATCGGGTGTCGATCGAGGCCAGCCTTGGCGAAGCCGCGATGATCTTCTCTCCGCGCGATGTGCGGATCATGGGCGAGAACCTGCTGGCCGCTGCCGATCAGGACGGCCCGGAGCCCGATGATCGGCCGGGTCGCAACGAGCTGCACTTCGGCACCAACCCCGACGGGTCCGGGTGGATCCGCGGCCAGTTCGAGGACGCGGAAGCGTTCGCCACCATCACCACCGGGCTCGACGCCCGGACCCGGCCGTCGCCGGAGAACCGCGGGACGACCTCAGGCGAGCGCAACGCCGCCGCACTGGTGGACATCTGCCGGTTCGCCCTCGGGTACGACAACATCGGCGAGGTCAACGGGGAACGCCCGAATCTGGTCGTCACCATCGGCCTCAAGGACCTCGAAGACCGTGTCCGCGGGGCGCTGCTGCACACCGGTGGGAGCCTTACCCCGGCGCAGCTGCGGCGGATCGCCTGCGACGCCGACCTCATCCCGGTCGTGCTCGGCGAACACGGCGAACCGCTGGACATCGGCCGGGCTGATCGCCGGATCCCACTACGGACCCGGCGCGCGGTCGCGGCCCGCGACGGTGGTTGCGCCCACCCGGGCTGTGATCGACCACCGTCATGGTGCGAGGTCCACCACGTGATCGAGTGGCAACACGGCGGTCGCACCGACGTCGAGAACTTGGTCATGCTGTGTTGCGCCCACCATGATCAAATCCACAGCAGCGAGTGGACAATCGACATGTCCAGCGGCATCCCCAAGTTCATCCCACCACCGTGGATGGCCGGCCTCTGGGCACGAACATGACCGGGGCAGCACCCTGCCATGCGGGAGACCCAAGGCTCCACCGTCGATCGGGCGTGCGCAGCAACGCCGCAGACCCGGTCGGCGGGCAAACACGCCTCATCGTTTGCGTGTCGGCCGGGGCTGTGGCATCCCGTCAGGGCGACCGAGCGACGGTGGAGCCGCCCGTTGTTCAAAGCTCCACCAGAGGGAGGGTCGGGGTTCGGGGCGGAGCCCCGAGACTGTGGTCAGGTCGGCGGAGTGAAGCGGCCGTCCACCGCGGTCCAGCCGCCGTCGACCATCAACGTCGAGCCCGTGACGAAGCTGGCGGCGTCCGATGCGAGGTACACCACCGCGCCGGCGAGTTCCGACGGCTGTGCCCAGCGGCCCAGCGCGCCCTTGCGGGCGTAGGCCTCGTACCACTCGGGGTTGGCCTTGATCTGGCTGGTCAGCGGGGTCTCGACGACGCCGGGGGCGATGGCGTTGACCCGCACGCCGGCCTCGCCGAACTCGGCGGCGGCGGTCTTCACCAGTTGCAGCACGGCCGCTTTGGTGGCGGCGTAGACGGCTTGGCCGGGCTCGACGACGAACCCGCGGATCGACGAGAACACGATGATGCTTCCGGTGCCGCGCTCGACCATGCCGCGGCCGAAGGCCTGGAACACGGTGAAGGTGCCGGTCAGGTTGAGGCCGACGACGCGGTCGAACTCGGCGGCGGTGTAGTCGAGGATCCGCTTTCGCACGTTCATCGCCGCGGTCAGCACGAGCACGTCGATCGCGCCGAGGTCGGCTGCGGCGCGCTGCACGGCGGCTGCGTCGGTGACATCGAGGGTGATCGCCTCGCCGTCGACGGTCGCCGCGGCGTCCTTCGCGACCTGGGGGTCCTTGTCGGCGCAGATCACGTGCGCGCCGTGCGCGGCGAGGGCCAGCGCGACCTCGCCGCCGATGCCGCCTGCGCCGATCAGCAGGGCGCGCTTGCCGTCGAGGCGGAAGAGGTTCGTGTAGTCGGCCATGTCCTCACTCCGGTCGGATGATCGCCATACGGGTCACGGTCAGCTCCTCGATCGCGAACCGCGGTCCCTCGCGGCCGATCCCGGAGTCCTTCACGCCCCCGTACGGCATGATGTCCGACCGGAAGCCGGGCACCTCGTTGATCACCACGCCGCCGACGTCGAGCTCGTCGATGGCGGTGAACGCGGTGGCCAGGGAGCGGGTGAACACGCTGGCGTGCAGGCCGTAGCGGGAGCGGTTCACCGCCTGCAGCGCGGCCGGCAGGTCCGGCGCCGAGCGGATCGCGACGACGGGCGCGAAGATCTCCTCGCACCACGCGTTCACGGTCTCGGGCACGTCCAGCAGGATCGTCGGCTCGATCGTGCGGTCGACGACGCGGCCGCCGTGCAGCACCTTCGCGCCGGCCTGCTCCGCCTCGGCGATCCAGGCGAGCGTGCGGTCCGTGGCCGCCTGGTTGATCAGCGGGGCGATGCGCGTGGCCGGGTCCCGCGGGTCGCCGACGGTGAGCTCGCCGATCCGCGCGACCAGCTTCCCGACGAACTCGTCGAGCACGGGCGCGCAGACGATCACGCGCTGGACGGCGATGCATGCCTGGCCGTTGAAGTAGAAGCCGCCGCGCAGCACGGCGTCGGCGGCGCGATCCAGGTCGGCGTCGGTGTCGACGACGAGCGCGGCGTTCGAGCCCAGCTCCAGCAGGGTCTTGCGGGGTGCGGAGTCGCGGGCGATCTGATGCCCGACATCCGCCGAGCCGGTGAACGACACCGCACCGATCCGGGGATCGGTCACGAGCGTGCGCCCGACCTCCGCGTCGCCCGTCACGACCTGCACGATCTCCGCCGGGGCGCCGTGCCGGACGGCTGCGCGGCGGACGATGTCGGCCAGCCACAGCGTGGCCAGCGGGGTGGCCGGCGCGGGCTTGCAGATCACCGGGCAGCCGGCGGCGATCGCCGGGGCGATCTTGTGGCTGGCCAGCAGCAGCGGCGCGTTGAACCCGGCAATGCCGATGACCAGCCCGATCGGCCGGCGCGTCCAGAACCCGAACAGGCCGGCACCCGACTCCTGGATGTCCAGCGCCACCGTCTCGCCGTGCAGGTGCGCGACCTCCTCGGCCGCCGCCGACCACGTGAAGAGCGTGCGGGAGTACTCCACCGTGCAGTCGGCGCGGGTCTTGCCCGTCTCCGCGATCAGGAGCTCGACGAACGCGTCGCCGTGCGTCGCGAGCTCGCGCTCGACGTCGAGCAGGATCGCGCGCCGCGTCGCGGAGCTGAGCTTCCCGACCGGGCGCACCGCGGCGATCCCGGCGTCCAGCGCAACCTGCGCATGCGAGACCGAGGCGACCGGCGCCTGCGCCACCACCGAACCGTCGTAGGGGAAGACGACCGGCGACGTCTCGACGTCGGTGATCCAGCCCGATCCGACGGGAAGGCCTGCGGGGTGGTCGGGGAGTGGCACCATCCCGCCAGTCTGCCTGGCAGAGTCGGGAGCGTGACAGCCGTGGCTACCGAACTGATCTCCCTCTCCGCGACCGAGCTGCGCGCCGGTTACGCAGCCGGCCAGTTCCGGCCCGTCGACGTGCTGGACGCCGTGCTGGCCCGGATCGCCGAGCGGGAACCGCAGCTCAACGCCTTCAGCGAGACGGAGTTCGACCGGGCCCGGCAGCGGGCGCAGGAGAGCACGGGCACGGCCGGGCTGCTCGACGGGGTGCCGATCACGTTGAAGGAGAACATCGCGACGGTCGGCGGCCGGCTCACCGCCGGCACAGCGGCACTGGCCGACACGCCCCCGCAGACCGTCGACGGCCCCGTCGCGCTCCTCACCGACGCCCAAGGCGCGGTGCGGCTCGGCAAGACCGTCATGCCCGACTACGGGATGCTCTCGGCCGGGGTGTCCAGCCTGCACGGCATCACCCGCAGCCCGTGGAACCCCGGCTGGACGGTGGGCGGGTCGAGCAGCGGGTCCGCCGCGGCCGCCGCGGCGCGGTTCGGGCCGCTGCACATCGGCAGCGACATCGGCGGCTCCGTGCGGCTCCCCGCCACCTGGACGGGCCTGGCCACGCTCAAGCCCACCTTCGGCATCGTCCCCGTCGATCCGCCGTACATGGGCCGGGTGATCGGGCCGCTCGCCCGCACCGTCGACGACGTCGCGCTCGCGATGCAGGTGCTCGCTGCGCCCGATCCGCTGGCCCGCGACCACACGTTCACCGGCCCGCGGGACGCGAACTGGGCCGATGTCGCCGGCCGGCCCCTGATGGATGTCGCCGGGCTGCGGGTCGCCGTGCACACCGAAGCCGGGTGCGGGATGCCGACCGATCCCGAGGTCGCAGCGGTCGTCGACGCGGCGGCGCGCGTGTTCGAGCAGGGTGGCGCGCACGTCGAGCGCATCGCGCCGTTCGCGACCGAGGAGCTGCTGCACCAGCTCGACACGTTCCTGCGCATGCGTTCGTGGATCGACGTGAAGGCGCTGCCGGTTGCCGCCCGGGATCGGGTGCTGCCCTACATCCGCGACTGGGTGCTGGGCGCGGCCGATCTCCCCGGCACGGCGGTGATGCAGGCCTACCAGGGCGTGCAGGCGCTGCGGCGGGCCACCGTGCTCGGCACCGAGCGGTTCGACGTGGTGCTGTCGCCGGTCGCTCCCGTCGCCGCCTACGCGGCGGAGGACTGCTCGCCCACCAACGATCCGGCACGGGCGATGGCCCACATCGGTTTCACGGCGCCCTACAACTTCTCCGAGCAGCCCGCGGCGAGCGTCAACGCGGGATTCACGGCGGACGGGCGCCCCGTCGGCCTGCAGCTGGCCGCCCGGCGCTACGCCGACGTGCACCTGCTCCAGGTGGCGCGGTGGTTCGAGCAGGCCCGACCGGCCGCGGCGAACCCGGTGTGGCCGGCCTGATCCAGGGCTGACCCTTCCCGAACCGCCCCCGTGGCGGCTACTCTTCGCAGCCACACATACGAACTATTTACGAACCTAGTTCGTAAGTTCGGGGGCCGACGTGGGCATCGTCATCGGTGTGGTGACGCACTCCCGCGGCCTCGACACGTTCCGTGCGGCGGCCGCGACGATCGCCGGCGTCGACATCGAGTGGGTCACCTACGACTACGAGCCGGAGATCCGCCCGGCCGTCGAACGGCTGCTCGCCGGCCGGCACGTCGACGGGCTGCTGCTGGGTCTGGTGCCCTACACCGCGTGCCGTGACCTGCTCCCGCCGACGCTGCAGGTCACCGTCACCAAGCCGGCGCCGCTCGACCTCGCCCTGATGTTCTTCCGCGCGACCGCGCGCGGCTGGCCGGCCGTGCCCGTCAGCATCGACACGTTCGACGCCGAGATCGTCGACGAGGTGGCCGGCCGGCTCGAGCTCGATCCCGCGCAGATCGGCCGGCTCCCGTACTCCCCGGAGCAGACGGCCGACGACCTGCTGGCGTTCCACCGCGGCTTCGCCGCCGCCCATCCCGGCGCGTTCGTGATCACGATGCGGACGGTCGTCGGGCAGGGCCTCGACGCGTCGGCGCGGGTGATGCACACCGAGAAGGTCGTCTCCACCGTGCGCGCCGAGCTGCACGAGCTCGCGCTGCGCATCGAGACCGAGCGGGCGAGCGGCCAACGCTTCGCGGCGGGCGTGTTCTTCGTGTCCCGGCACGACGGCGACGTCGATCTCGACCGCGCCCGGGTGCGGCTGATGAACCTGCTCGTGGAGACGCCGGAGTTCGCCGACGCGTGGATCGAGAACCGCGGGCGGCGCGGGGTCGTGGTGTTCGCGCACAAGGCGCTGTTCGAGCGGATCACCCAGAACTGGGTGTCCGTGCCCACGCTCAGCCAGGCCGACGCGACGATCGGGCTGCGCGTGGTGGCCGGCTTCGGGGTCGGCGCGTCGGCCCGCAACTGCGTGCTGCTGGCCGAGCGCGCGGCTGCCCGGGCCGACCAGGAGCGCGGCCCGTGCGGCTACCTGATCGAGGACAGCGGGCTGATCATCGGCCCGATGGGGCCCTCGCAACCTCCCCTCGCCTTCGCCTACCGGGACCACACCGACGAGCTGGAGGCGCTCGCCGGCGAGGTCGCGCTGAGCGCCGCCACCCTCTCCCGGCTCGCCGCGCTCGAGCAGAACCTGCGCGGGCGCCCGATCACCCCGCACGAGCTCGCCGACGCGCTCGGCATCACCGACCCCAGCGGCCGCCGCCTGATCCGCAAGTTGATCGCGGGCGGCCTCGTCAACGCAGAAGGCACCGAACAGGCAACCCGGAAAGGACGCCCGACCCGGCTCTACCACCTCGGCATCCACGCCGCGCTCGCACGGAAGGGATCCGCATGACCCGTCACCAGATCACCCGCCGCACCCTGCTCAGCGCCGCCGCAGCCGTACCGCTTCCTGGCGGCGTGCGGCCGCGGCGGCGGCAGCAGCGACGGCACCGTGCGCTTCGAGGGCTGGGACTACGAGTCGCAGCTGGTGCAGCAGAACCTCGACGGCTTCATGGCGAAGCACCCCGACGTGAAGGTCGCCTACACCCCGATCACCAGCGCGCAGTACGTGCGCAAGGTCGTCGCCGAGTTCACCGGCAAGAACGGGCCCGACGCGCTGTACGTCTACGACGACTCGCTGGCCACCTGGGTCGAGTCGGGCTACCTCCAGCCGCTGGACGGGCTGCCCGGAGTCGATGAGGTCTACGCCGGCATCTACCCCGCCAACGCGCAGGCCATGACCTACAAGGGCAAGCGCTACGGGCTGCCGTACTACTCCGACAGCACCGGCCTGATCTACAACGCCGCCATCCTCGACAAGGCCGGCATCAAGACGCCTCCGAAGAGCCTCGACGAGCTGGAGCAGCAGTCGATCAGGATCCGGGACGCCGGGATCCTGCAGTACCCGATCGCGTTCGCCGCGCAGCTGCAGGACACGTGGGCGAGCTGGCTGTGGGCGCTGATGTACGGCAGTGGCGGCAGCATGTTCGCCGACGACTTCACACCCACGCTGGCCGGCCAGGACCCGGTCCCGCTGGCCGTCTACGAGTGGATCCACAAGGCCGCCACCGTCTCGAAGATCATCGATCCGGCATCCCTGCAACTGCTGCCGGTACCGCTGGACAACGCGATGATGGCCGGCCAGTACGCGTTCAACCTCGGGTCCCGCTACGCGCTGCGCGTCTACAACGACCCCGCCAAGTCCAAGGCGGCCGGTGCGATGAAGCTCGCGCAGGTGCCCAGCCTGGACGGTGCCGTGCACGGCACCGTCGCCAACACCCGCTTGTACGGGCTGTCGGCCGAGACCGAGCTCAAGGACAAGGCGATGACGCTGCTGACCTTCCTCGGCGGCTACACCGACGGGCAACCGCAGACCGCGCGGTTCTGGTTCCTGCAGCGCGGGCTCGGGTTCACGTTCAAGGACATGGCGAAGGACAAGGAGGTCACCGACGCCCTGGCGAAGTGGGTCGATCCCGCGACCTACGCCGCGCTTGCCGATGTCGCGAAGGCCCGCAACATCGTCCAGGCGCCCTGGTACGCGGAGTTCGAGGCGGCGTTGCAGAAGACCTCGCAGCAGATCCTGACCGACCAGATCACGCCGCAGGCCACCACGACGACGCTGGCCGACACCGCCACGACGCTCAAGAAGAAGTACTCCTGACCATGCAACGGCAGTGGAGCGACACCTCCCGCGCCTACGCCATGAACGCGCCGGCGATGGCGGCGATCCTGCTGCTCGTCGCCTACCCGATCGGCTACTCGTTCTGGGTCAGCCTGCACCGCGACAACCTGGCGCAGCCCGCGCTGCGCCGGTTCATCGGGCTCGACAACTACCTCGGCCTGCTGAGCGATCCCGCGTTCCTGACGTCGCTGGGTGTCTCGGCGCTGTTCGTGCTGCTGGTGGTCGGCGTGACGGTGGTGCTCGGGCTGTCGCTCGCGCTGGTGCTGAACGAGACGTTCCTGGGCCGCGGCGTGCTGCGCAGCCTGGTGCTGCTGCCGTGGGCGATGCCGGGCGTGGTCAACGGGTTGATGTGGCGCACCGTCTTCGACGCCAAGACCGGAGCGCTCAACGGGGTGCTGCTGCAGCTGGGGCTGATCGACAGCTACCAGGCGTTCCTGGCGTCGACGACGGGCGCGTTCGTGTTCACGGCGATGGCGCAGGTGTGGAACACGCTGCCGTTCGCGGTGATCCTGCTGCTGGCCGGGCTCACGACGATCCCGAACGAGCTGTACGACGCCGCCACCGTGGACCGGGCCGGGGTGCTGCAGCGGTTCCGCGAGGTGACGTTGCCGTGGCTGCTGCACCCGCTGCTGATCGTGCTGATCCTGGAGACGATGAACGCCTTCCGCGCGTTCGACACGATCTACGTGCTCACCGGCGGTGGCCCCGGTGACGCCACCACCACGGTCGCGCTGCTCACCGTGCAGCGGGTGCTGACCTACACCGATGTCGGGCTCGGCAGCGCCTACGCGTGGGTGATCACGCTCATCACGCTGGTGGTCTCCATCGCGTACGTGGGGCTGCTCTACCGGCGAGGGAGCTTCGAGGTATGACGACCATCCCGCTCCGCTACCGCATCCCGTGGCGGAAGATCGTCGTCACGGTGCTGGCCATCGTCTTCGGCCTCTACCTGGTGCTGCCGTTCTACTGGATCGTCTCGATGAGCCTGTCGTACGAGCCGGACGTCTACACCGTGCCGCCGCACTGGATCCCGTCGCCGGCGACGCTCGACAACTACGCCAGCTTCGTCGATCCGACGGGCGCGCAGGCGCTCGTCGGCTCGCGCGCGGTCGCCGAGACGCCGTACGCGCTGGGCAACAGCATGATCGTCGCGACGGCGACCGCGCTGCTCAACCTGGTGCTCGGGGTGTTCGCCGCCTACTCGTTCTCTCGGCTGCGCTTCCGCGGCAGCGGGGTGCTGCTGATGGTCTACCTGATCACCCGCATGGTGCCGGGCATCGCGATCATCATCCCGTTCTACCTGCTCATGCGGGAGCTCGATCTGCTCGACACCTACTGGGCACTGATCCTCTCGTACACCTCGTTCGCGCTGCCCGTGACGATCTGGGTGCTGAAGGACTTCTTCCGCGCGGTGCCCCGGGAGCTGGAGGACGCGGCGCGGGTGGACCGCTGCGGCTGGTTCCGCACGATGTGGTCGGTGGTGCTGCCGATCTCCGCGCCGGGGCTCGTGGCAGCAGCGGTCTTCTCGTTCATGACGGCGTGGAACGAGTTCATGTTCGCGTTGTTCCTCACCAGCTCCACGGCGTCGAAGACGATGCCGGTGATCGCGGCGAACTTCGCCACCGACCTCAACACCCAGTTCA
This sequence comes from uncultured Actinomycetota bacterium, assembly GCA_963727745.1. GTDB lineage: Bacteria > Actinomycetota > Actinomycetes > Mycobacteriales > Pseudonocardiaceae > Pseudonocardia. The sequence goes on along the minus strand of CAVSHL010000003.1, from coordinate 57,967 downwards.
CGGTGATGGCGGCGTCGGGCGTGCTCGCCGTGCTGCCGCCGCTCGTGCTGGTGCTGATCTTCCAACGGCTGATCGTGCAGGGCATGGCTGCCGGCTCGGTGAAGGGATAAGCGATGGCCGAGGTACGCGTCGAGTCCGTGCGCAAGGAGTTCGGCAAGGCCGTCGCGGTCGACGATCTCTCGCTGACCGTGCGGGACCAGGAGTTCCTGACGCTCGTCGGGCCGTCGGGGTGCGGGAAGTCCACGACCCTGCGGATGATCTGCGGCCTGGAGCGGGCCACGTCGGGCCGGATCTTCTTCGACGAGCAGGAGGTCGGCTGGCTGCCGGCCAACAAGCGCGACGTGTCGATGGTGTTCCAGAGCTACGCGCTCTACCCGCACCGCACGGTCGCGCAGAACATCGGCTTCGCGCTGCGCATGATGCGGGTGCCGAAGGCGACGATCGAGGAGAAGGTGCTGGCCGCGGCCCGCACGCTCGACATCGTCGACCTGCTGGAGCGCAAGCCGCGGGAGCTCTCGGGCGGGCAGCGCCAGCGGGTGGCGCTGGGCCGCGCGATCGTGCGCGACGCCGGCGCGTACCTGCTCGACGAGCCGCTCTCCAACCTGGACGCCCAGCTGCGGGTGCACATGCGCGCGGAGATCAAGCGGCTGCACGCCGACCTCTCCCGCACGTTCATCTACGTCACCCACGACCAGGTCGAGGCGATGACGATGTCGGACCGCATCGCCGTGCTCAAGGACGGGCGGCTGCAGCAGTGCGGTCCGCCCGAGGGGATCTACGAGCGGCCGGCCACGAGGTTCGTCGCGGCGTTCATGGGGAGCCCGCCGATGAACTTCCTCGCCGGTTCGCTGGTCGACTCCGGTGGCGTGCGGCAGTTCCGCGCGCCGGATCTCGCGGTCGATCTCCCGGTGCCAGACCTGCCCACCGGGGAGGTCGATCTCGGCGTGCGGCCCGAGCACGTCCTGCTCTCCGCCACCCCGCGCGACGGGTACCTGCGCGGCCGGATCTTCGTCGCCGAGCTGCTCGGCGCCGACGTGCTCGTGACCGTCAAGGTCGGGGAAGCGCTGATCAAGGCCCGGGTGCCCAGCCCGTTCCCGATGGCGCTCGACGCGGAGGTCCACGTCGGCATCGACGCCGCACACGTCCACCTGTTCGCGACGGCCGACGGCCGCGCGCTCGTCCACGCGAAAGGGACAGCTGAATGAGGGACCCCGAGTCCGCGACGATCACAGTCGAGCGGCCGGCCGACTTCGACGAGTTCTGGGCCGAGACGTTCGCCGGCCTGCCCGATCCCGCGCCCGAGCTGACCCGGGTGCCGCACCTGAGCGACGACCGGGTCGACACCTTCGACCTGCGCTTCACCAGCTACCAGGACGTCCGGATCGCGGGCTGGTTGTGCGTGCCGCGCGACGCCCAGGGCCCGCTGCCGGGGATCCTGAACATCCCCGGCTACATCTCCGAGCCGATGCCGCCGCGCGGGTTCGCCGAGCGCGGGTACGCGGCGCTGGCCATCGCGCCGCGGGGCAAGCTGCGCTCCAACGAGGTGTTCAACCCGGGCTACCCGGGCCTGCTCACCCGCGACATCGCCGACCACCACACGTACGGCTACCGCGGGTTCTACGTCGACGTCGTGCGGGCGCTCGACGTGCTCGCGGCGCTGCCGGGCGTCGATCCCCACCGGCTCGGGGTGCAGGGCTCGAGCCAGGGCGGTGGCCTCGGCGTGGTGACCGCCGCGTTGCGGCCGGAGCTGGTCAAGGCCGTGGCGTGCGGGGCGCCGTACCTGTGCGGGATCCGGGAGTGCGTGGGCCTGACGCGCTCCTACCCGTACGAGGAGATCACCGAGTACCTGCACGTCCATCCCGAGAACGAGGCGGACGTGTGGCGCACCGTCGCCTACTACGACGGGCTCAACTTCGCCCCCGCTGTGCGCGCGCCGATCCTGATCTACCTGGGCCTGCGCGACGACGTGTGCCCGCCGGAGAGCGGTTTCGCGCTGCACCGGCTGATCACCGCGCCCAAGGAGCTGCACACCTTCCCCGGCTGCGGTCACAGCGCCGGGCTGCACTGGATCTTCCCCAAGGTCGAGGCGTTCCTCGACCGCTACCTGGAGCCGCTCGCATGATCTCCTTCGACGAGTACTGGGCCGGAGTGGATCGAGACCTCGAGCGGTTCCCGGCCCGTCCCGTGCTCACGCCCGCACCGGCCCGTTCGACCGGCCCGTTCACCTGCTACGACGTGCGGCTGTCCGGCATCGGCGGGCACCGCATCTTCGGGTTCCTGTCGATCCCCGACGGCGACGGGCCGTTCCCCGCCGTGCTGGAGACCCCGCGCTACGGCAGCGTCAACCAGCCGCCGCACTACCGCGAGCGGCTGCGCTACGTCGTGTTCGCGCTGATGCACCGCGGGCAGCGGCTGGCCGACAGTCCGTTCCGCGCGCAGTACCCGGGGCTGTTCACGCTCGGCATCGAAAGCCCGGCGACGTACGTGTACCGCGCGATCGTGGCCGACTGCCTGCGCGGCGCCGAGTTCCTGCGCTCCCGTCCCGAGGTGGATCCGGCGCGGATCGGCGTCACCGGCGACGATCTCGCCGTGCTCACCGCGGCGCGGCGGCCCGGGTTCGCGGCGGTGCGCACGACCGGGCCCGTCGACGCTCCGATGGAGCTCGACGACCACCTGCGCGCGTACCCCGACTCCGCCGCGCCCTCCACGCTGGCGTTCTTCGACGGCGCTCGGCACGAGCGATCGATCACGGCGCCGGTGCTGCGGGTCGGGCGCGACTACGACCTGACGTTCGAGGACGCCATCGACGACACGGCGCTCGACGCGTGGCTGGCGGAGCGGTTGGGTGTGCCCGCGATGACGAAGTTCGATGCGCGATGACGTACGCGGCGCTCGGCGTCCGGCCGGTGATCAACGCGGCGGCGACCTTGACTGCACTCGGCGGCTCGCTGCTCGCGCCGCCCGTCGTGGACGCGATGCGGGCGGCGTCGGCGAACTTCGTCGATCTCGTGGAGCTACAGGTCGCGGTGGGGGAGCGGCTGGCGACGCTGACCGGCAACGAGGCCGGGTACGTGTCGGCGGGCGCGTGGGCGGCCACCACACAGTTGGTGGCGGCCTGCATGGCGGGCACCGATCCGGCGCAGGTCGCGGCGCTGCCGGCGACGGACGGGCTGGCCCGCACCGAGGTCGTGGTGCACCCGGCGCAGCGCTTCGGCTACGAGGACGCCGTGCGCGTCGCCGGCGCGACGATCACCTCCGACGTGGGCCCGCGGACGGCGTGCGTGCTGTGGTTCGCCGGCGCCCGCTTCGCACCGGGCGCGCCGACGCTGGAAGAGGTGGTGGCGAGCGCGGGCGTGCCCGTGATCGTCGACGCCGCGGCGCAGATCCCGCCCATCGCGACGCTGTGGCGCTACACGGTCGAGCTGGGCGCCGACGCCGTGATCGTCAGCGGTGGCAAGGGGTTGCGCGGGCCGCAGTCGTCGGGGCTGGTGCTGGGTCGCCGCGCGCTGATCGAGGCCTGCCGGGCGCACGCGTCGCCGCACCACGCCGTCGGGCGCGGGATGAAGGTGGGCAAGGAGGAGCTGCTCGGGCTGCTCGCGGCCGTCGAGTGGAGCCTCGCGCAGGACGAGGCGGCGACCATCGCCGGTTATGAGGCGATGGTCGCCGGCTGGGTGGCCGGGATCCCCGGCGCCGTCCGCGGCTTCCCCAGTGAGGCCGGGCAGCCGCACCCGCGCGCGATCGTGCCGATCGGCCCGCACCGCGACGCCGTGGTGACGGCGCTGTGGGAAGGCGACCCCCGCATCGCCGTCGGCGTCGTCGGGACCGACGCGATCGCGTTGAACCCGCAGACGGTGGTGCCGGGGGAGGATCAGCTCGTCCTGGCGGCGGTCCGGGCGGCAGTGGCGCGGTCCGTGTGACGTTGATCAAGGGCAAAAGGTTGTTAGTGGATCTTCCCGAGCGACCTTTTGCCCTTGATCAACGCACTACCGCCTGATCACCTCGATCGTCGCCGTCCAGCTGTCCTTGCCGCGCCCGGCCGCGATGGTGCGGTCGTAGAGCGACTTCACGGCCAGCGGCAGCGTCGCATCGATCCCGAGCTCGGTGCTGGCCGCGACGATGTGGTCGGCAGTGGCGCCCATCATCGCGGCGTTGCCCAGATCGCCGGGGTGCTCGCTGTTGTCGAAGGCGCGGGCGGTGTCGCTGATGTAGTACGACAGCGTGTCGCTGAACCCCTTGGCGTACGGCAGGAACGTCGCCGCGTCCACGCCCGCGGCCCCGAGCAGCGCGGTGGCATGGGTGTAGGCGGCCAGGTAGGTCAGGAAGATGTCGAGCAGCGCCTGGTAGTAGAGCTGCGCCAGTGCCGGGTCCGCCCCGCGGTAGTCCGGCTTCCCGATCACCCGCAGCGTCGGCCCGTGGGCCTCGAACACCGCGGCCGGGCCGCTGTAGAACACCATCGACTCGGGCTTGCCGACGAGCTCGGCCGGCACCATCACACCGCCGACCACCAGCTCGGCGCCGCGCTCGGCCAGCCACGCCGCTGCGTCGCGGGTGCGGCCCGGCGAGTCGGAGCTGAGGTTGACCACCACCCGTCCGCGCAGCGCGTCCTCGGCCTGGCCGAGGATGTCGTACATCGCCTGGTAGTCGGTGAGGCTGAGGATCACCAGCTCGTTCGCCTCCAGCGCGGCGGCCGGCGTGGCCGCCAGCACGGCGCCCTCGGCGACCAGCGCGTTCGGCCCGCGCCGGCGTGCGGTTCCACACGGTGACGGGGTGGCCGGCGGCGAGCAGGGACCGGACCATGGCCTGGCCCATCGGACCCAGCCCGATGAGGGTGACGGGGGTGTTCATGCGTTCTCCTTGACGGTGAGCAGCTCGACGAGGCCGGCGACGTTCTCGGCGCCGTGCCCGTCGGCGACGCGGCGCTGCATGAGCGGCTGCAGCGGCGCGATCAGTTCCGGGCTGACGCCCTGCTCGGTCGCGGCGTGCAGGAGGTGTTCGAACGCCGCGGCCTGCATGCCCAGGCTGGAGACGACCTCGCCGCCGTAATCGCCGGCGTCGATCTGGCGCGCGGCCGCCGCGGTGAACCCGCCCATCGACGTGAGCCACTGCTCCAGGAGCGGGGCGAACGAGGCGGCCTCGACGCCGGCCGACCGCACCAGCGCGAACGCGTGCAGGACACCCATCATCTGGCCGTACATGGCACTGAGCAGAGCGATGTCCTGCAGGGCGGCGGCGCCGGCATCGGCTCCCACGTACATGCTGGCGCCGAACACGTCGAGCACCGGTCGATAGGTGTCGAAGGCGCTGCGCGAGCCGCTGTACAGGACGAACGCTGCCGGCGTCCCGATCATCGGCGGCACCGCCATGATCCCGCCGTCGACGTAGTCGACGGACGTGGTGGCGGCCCACTGCGCCAGCTCTCTGGCCTGCGCCGGAGTGCCGCTGGTCAGGTTGACGAGCACCCGGCCGGCCGGCCCGTCCGGTGCGGACTGCAGCACCTCGGACACGGAGTCGTAGTCGAGCAGGCAGATCACGACCAACCGGCTCGCGGCGATCGCCTCGGCCGAAGTGGCTGCGGCCACGGCGCCCTTCTCGACGAGGGCTGCGGTCTTGGTGGGCGTGCGGTTCCACACGGTGGTCGGGTGGCCGGCGGCGAGCAGCGCGTCGGCCAGCGCGGTGCCCATCGCCCCCAGCCCGAGCACCGTCACTGCGGACTTTCCCAGGTCGGTCATGCCGCTCACGGTGCAGGGCCCCGCGCACGGTGCGCCGATGGTCGGCGCACGGTGCCCCCTGGGCCATCGTCAGCCCAGACCGTCCAACCAGTGCCACAGGGGCTCGGCCAGGCTCGGATCGACCGAGCTCAGCACGACGAGCGCGACGACGGCCATGATCAGCAGGACGATCGTCGTGAAGATCATCGAGACCAGCCGGCCGAAGAGGCCGAGTGCGCCCCGGCGTGGGGACGGGTAGTGGGCACGGCGATGGTTGAGGCTCGCGCCGTACGCGGCGTTCTGCTGCGCTGCGCGGCTCGCGGAGGCCTGCGCGGTCTGCGCGAAGAGCTGGGCCTGCTGGTTCGGCTGGAATCCGGGGTAGCTCATCGCGGTGCCTCCTGGTCGCTGCCGAACAGGGCGTCCGGCATGGGACGAGTCAAGCCCGCTGAACTCGGGAACCTTCCCGAACGATCAGGTCGGGAGTCAGTCGCCGCCGAACTCGTCCAGGACGCGCAGGTCGGGCGGCACGAGCGTGGCCGAGGAGACCAGCTCCATCATCAGGTTGTGGTTCAGCGCGTTGCCGACGGGATCGCCGACCTCGTCGCGGGTGAGGCCGGGCACCCCGGCCTGCGAGAGCCGCTTGCGGACCGCGACGCCGATGTGTTCGGCGCGCTTCGACGTCCAGCCCTGGTCGGGGAGGATCTCGGCGAGCTCGTCGGCCACCTGCCGCCAGGAGAGCGGCTGGGGATGGGCGTCGTGCCGCAGGTAGCGCTGGCCGAGGACGACCAGCACCAGCCGTTCGTCGGCGTTGAGCGCCCAAATCGGTTCGGCGCTGGTCAGGTCGCTGTGCCGTTGCCGGGCAACACCGGTGTCGCCGGTGACCCGCACCTCGACGAGGTGGTCGCGGCCCAGCCGGCTGCGGATGAACATCGGGGTGTAGCCCACGGCCACCTCGACGGGCTCGCTGTCGGGGAACACCATCCGCGAGCCCGGCAGCCGGATCGGCAGCCGGCCGATGTTGCTCAGCGTCCAGCTCTGCCGGCCGCGCGTGAGCACGCCGTGGCGGCGGCTGACGCGGTCGTCGTCGGGCGCGACCACGACGTCGACGTCGTCGAGGTTGCGCCCGAAGGTGATGGTCGCCCCGGGCGTGGGATCGGTGCTCATGCCGCCTCGCGGGCCCAACACGAAGATCGTGCCCGGCGGGGAGGTGGGCGGCTCGAACATCAAGCTGGCAGATCGAGCTGACAGCTCACGCATGGGAGTCAGGATACGGCGGCGCCCCCTACACCGTGAGCGGGTTGGCCACGTCGAGGCGGCCGTGCTCGACGAGCCACCGCACCGACTCGAGGATGGCCGCTTCCGGTTCGGAGCGGGGGGCGTACCCGATCAATGTTCGGGCCTTCTCGATGCTGCAGTAGTGGTCGCGCCAGAGGTGCTCCCAGCTGGTCCGGGAGGAGTCCTCATCGGTGCCGTCGCGGAACTCGTCCCAGGTGACGGTACGCAGCTCCGCCTTCTGACCGAACCACGAGGCGGCGATCCGGGCGTAGCCGCGGACGTTCAGGGCGGAGGGCGCGACGACGCTGAAGTCCTCACCGGCCGCGGCGTCGCGGTGGGCGATGGCGGCTTCGAAGCCCTGGGCCACGTCGTCGGCGTGGACGTGGTGCAGGAACTCGGCGCCGATCCCGGGAACGTCGATCGGCTCCCCGGCCGACAGCTTCCACCACACGGTGGGATCCAGGTTGCCGAGCGGACCGATCGGCTGCCATCCGGGACCGACGATGTGGCCCGGATGGAGCGAAGTGGTGACCAGCCCGCCGGAGCGGGTCTCCGCGCGGAGCATCTCCGTGGTGGCGGCCTTGGCGATGCCGTACTCGCCGACGGGCGGCGCGCCGTCGGCCTCGGTGACGGGCACCTTCACGCTCGGACCGTGGCGCCAGATGGAGCCGCAGTAGAGCAGGTGGCCGGTCTCCCCGCGCAGCCGTTCGACGAGCGCCGTCGCGGAGTCGAGGGTGAAGCTGATGAGGTCGACGACGGCGTCGGCGCGGAGGTCGGCGACCCGGCCCGGGAACGTACCGGCCTCGTCCTCGGCTGCCCGATCTGCGATGACGTGCCGCACGTCCTGCCAGGCAGGATCGTCGACGTAGCTGGTCCGCTGCCCGCGGCTGATCGAGATCACCTCGTGGCCGGCGCGCACCAATCTGGGAACCAGGAACGTGCCGATGTGTCCGCTTCCCCCGATGACGGCAACTCTCATGCCGCCAGGCTCTCATCGGTACGGTCGAACCGTGCGATTCGGGGTGCTGGGCCCGCTGGCGGTGTGGACGGGCGACGGCGAGCCGGTCACGGTGCCCGAGGCGAAGGTCCGCGCCCTGCTCGCCGACCTGCTCGTCGATCCCGGCCGGGTCGTCTCCGCCGACCGGTTGGCCGAGGACCTGTGGGGTGCCCACCAGCCCCGTGATCCCGCCAACTCGCTGCAGACCAAGGTGTCGCAGCTGCGCCGCACGCTCGAGGCGGCCGAACCGGGCGGGCGCGCGCTCGTCGTGCACCAGCCGCCCGGCTACCTGCTGCGCACCGCGCCCGACGCCGTCGACGCGCAGCAGTTCCGGGAGCTCACCGCACGCGCCATGGCCACCACCGACCCGACGGGCCGGGCCGCCTTGCTGGCCGAAGCCGTCGGGCTGTGGCGCGGTCCGGCGCTGGCCGATTTCACGGACGAACCGTTCGCGGCGGCGGTGGCACGCAGGCTCGAGGAGGAGCGCCTCGCTGCGCTCGAGGAGTGGGCGCAGGCCCGGCTCGACCTCGGCGAGCACCACCGGATGCTCGGCGAGCTGGCCGATCTCGTCGAGCGGTTCCCGCTGCGCGAGCGCCTCCGCAGCCTGCAGATGCGCGCGCTCTACCGGGCCGGCCGGCAGAGCGAGGCGCTCGACGCGTACGCCGACCTGCGCCGCCGGCTCGCCGACGAGCAGGGCCTCGATCCGGCGCCCGAGCTGGTCGCGCTCCAGCAGGCGATCCTCGACCACGCGCTCGACGGTCCGCCGGCCCCGCCGCGCACCAACCTCCCGGCCGCGCTCACCGAACTCGTCGGGCGCGCAGCGGCCATCGAGTCGGTACGGGCGCGGATCGACGAGTCGCGCCTCGTCACGCTCACCGGTCCGGGCGGCGTCGGCAAGACCAGCCTGGCGCTGGCCGCGGCCCGCGGACTCGGCGCCGACACGTGGTTCGTCGAGTTCTCCGGCTTGGAGGCCGGCGTGTGCGACGAGCGCGTCGTGGCCGTCATCGCCGCGGCGCTCGGCATCCGCGAGGGCCCCGACGAGCCCGTCGATCTCCTCGCCGAGGCGCTGGTCGGACGGCAGATCCTGCTCGTCCTCGACAACTGCGAGCAGGTGGTCGAACCGGTCGCGCGCGTCGTCGCCCGGCTGCTCGGCGCCGCACCGCAGGCCCGCGTCCTGGCCACGAGCCGCGAGCCGCTCGGCGTGCAGGGCGAGGTGCTGTGGAACGTCCCGCCGCTGGAGATCCCCGGCGCCGCGGCGCTGCAGTCCGCGGGCGCCGATGTGCTCGCGCGGTTCAGCGCCGTGCAGATGTTCGCCGAGCGGGCGCGCGCCGCCGCGCCGGGCTTCGCGCTCGACGATGCCAATGCCCGCACCGTCGCCACCATCTGCAGCCGGCTCGACGGCATCCCGCTCGCGCTGGAGCTGGCCGCCACGAAGGTGCGCGCGCTGGGCGTCGACGAGCTGCTGCGCCGCCTCGACGACCGGTTCCGGCTGCTCGCGGCCGGCCGACGCGACGCCCCGGCCCGCCAGCGCACGCTGCGCGCGATGATCGACTGGAGCTGGGAGCTGCTCACCCCGGTCCAGCGCGCGGTGCTGCGCAGGCTCGCCGTCCACGTCGAGGGATGCAGCCTCGCGGCCGCGGAGGCGCTCTGCGCGGGCGCCGGCGTCGATCCCGGCGACGTGGTCGACGCGATCACCGCGCTGGTCGACCGCTCGCTCGTCGTCGCCGTCCGCGGACCGGCGGGCGAGCCGCGCTACCGGATGCTGGAGTCGGTGGTGGCCTACGGCCTGGAGCGATCGTCGGAAGCCGGCGAGCTCCCGTCGCTGCAGCAGCGCCACCTCGATCACTACCTCTCGCTGGCGGAGCAGTCGGTTCCCGCGCTGCGCAGCAGTGAGCAGCGGGTCTGGCTCGAACGCCTCGACGCCGACACCGCCAACCTGCGGGCCGCGCTCGACAAGGCGCTCGCCACCGGGCAAGCGTTGCGGCTGGTCAACGCGCTCACCTGGTACTGGTTCCTGCGCGGCCGGCTTGGCGAAGGCATCCGTTCATTGGATGCAGCGCTGGCCGTGCCCGAGGCAGGGCACGACGTCGAGCGCGGCGCCGCCGTCGCGTGGCGGGCCGCTTTCGGCGTGCTGGCCGAGACCGGCGGGGCGGCGATCGACGACACGGTGCTCGCGACCGTCGAGTCCATCGCCGACGACGCGACCCGCGACGGCGTCTCATGGTTCCTCGGCTACGTCCTCGCGACGCTCGGCGACATGCCCAAGGCGCAGCGGCTCACCGAACGGGCGTTGGCGGGGTTCCGGGCACGCGGGGACCGGTGGGGGATCGCGGCCGCCGGCATCGACCGCATCAGCCAGCGCGTCGGGCAGGGCGACATGACCTCGGCCGCCGTCGACGCCGAGCGGTGCGCGCGGCAGTTCGCGCAGCTCGGTGATCGGTGGGGCCGGCTGCAGGTCACGTTCGTCCAGGGCAGCCTCGCCGAGATCGCCGGCGACTACCCGAAGGCCACCGCGCTGTTCGAGGACGGCGTGCGGATGGCGGAGGAGCTGGGCCTCTGGCCGGAGGTCAGCTACCAGCTGTCCTGGCTCGGGCGGATCGCGCTGCTCACCGGCGACCACGCGAGCTCGTTGCACCTGCACGAGCAGGCGTTGCGGCACGCCGTCGAGCAGGGCTTCAAACCGGGGGAGGTGTTCGCGGAGACGGGGCTGGCGCTGCTCGCCCGCCGCACCGGCCGCCTCGACGACGCGGAGCGCCACCTGCGCCACATCCTGAGCTGGCACGACCGGACCGGGTTCACCGCAGCCAGCACCCTCATCCTCGCCGAACTCGGCTTCGTCGCCGAGCTGCGCGGCGACGCGGCCGCCGCTGAGTCCCTGCACCGCGACGGCCTCGCGCTGGCCAGGAAGGCCGGCGACCCGCGCGCCGTCGCGCTCGGACTGGAAGGCCTGGCCGGAGCGGCCGCCCTCGCCGGCGACAGTGCTCAGGCGGCCCGGCTGCTGGGAGCGGCCGCGCGGGAGAGGGAGTCGGTCGGGAGCCCGCTACCGGCCGCCGAACGCGGTGACGTCGACCGGATCACCGCGGTCGCGACCGCCGCGCTCGGGGAGGAGCGGTTCGCGGCGGAGTTCGCCGCTGTCGGTCACTTGTAGATGCGGATCTCGCCGGGATGGCAGCCGGTGCTGACCCGCATCACGGTGTTGACCATGTTGCCGATGTTGAAGTAGCCGCCGTAGCCGGTTTCATAGGCGTTGAGCTGGTGCTCGCCGCCCGTGTCGACAACCATCCCGCCGGGTTGGAATCCGTACTGGTCCAGCACCTCGAGGACGGCTCGCTTCGCGGCAGGCCACTCAGTGTCGGTGATCGGTTGATCGAACTGCCAGTACGGCAGGGTGACATTGCGCCCGATCACATTCGGCACGAAGTTGCGGCTGCCACAGGTGCCGTAGCTCGCACTCTTGTTGTCCACGTACCACTCGCGAGGGCCGATGGCTGCGTCGATCGCCGCCCGGACCCGTTGCAGCATCTGCTCGTAGCGGTCCTGCATCTCCGTTATGGGGGGACGAGCGTCGAGATCGGCCTGGGTGAGCAAGGGGCGCTCCTTCGCGCAGCCATTGGTGAGGACGGTGAGAGCGAGAGCCATCAGCACCGCGGCCGTGCAGGTCCGGCGGCCGGCCATTACTACGGCCCCCACGACGGGCCTTCCCTGAGGTGGTCGCCGAATCCGACGTTGGGCCCGACGACCTGCCGGTCCTCGAGACCGGCGACGGCGAGCCCGAGGTTGTGCTGACTGGTGGTGCCCGGAGCAAGGTACTGGCCGTGGCCCGTCGATGCGGTCAGCTGGGTGCCGTCGGGCAGCCGGGTGGCCTCCGACGACAGGTTCGTCACCCCGGACAGGTGGTTGGGATCGTCGCCGAACTGGCCGAGATCGGCGACGGGGTCCCAGCGGGCCTCGATGACCTCGACGTGTCCTGGCGCGACGTGCAGTTGTCTGACGTCGTCGGTGCCCAGGCCGGGCGAGCCGAAGAAGACCGCCCGATCCACGGGCACGTTGGTCTGCTGCAGGGCGTAGCCGGTGGTGGTGGATCCGTAGGAGTGGCCCAGCGCGGTGACGTGCGGCTGATCGCCCGGGCGGCTCGCAGCGATGCCGTCGTAGAAGCGGGCCAGGTCCGCGCCTCCGGCTTTGGCCGGATCGGCGGACGCGACGCTCCTGTCCGACTCGAAGAACGTGGCGTCGAGCTGGGGTGCGTCGTAGCCAAGCCACGCGACGGTCGCGACACCCTCGTCGCCCTTGCCGGCCATCTTCAGCTGCGCCGTGGCGATGTCGCGCACTCCCTGCATGCCCGTGGTGTAGTCCCCGAGATCGCCGGCGACCGTGGTGGTTAGACCTGGGGTGAACACCGCGACGTGCCGGGCGGTGTCCACGTTGCCGACCGCCACCGCGGCGTTCGGCGCGTGCCCTCCCGGTGGACCGACGTCGAACAGCAAGAGTTGTCGATCAGGCACCGAGATGGTGCTCTGGATCGCCGTCATCGCGTCGTGGCGCTCCTGCAGCGCCTGCACCTGCTGTTTGAGCGCGATCGTGTCGGACGAGTAGTCGTTGCCGTTCGGTCCCTGGTTCGGTTCCTCGGTGGCGATCCGGTCGGCGAGCCTCGCCTTCGCCGAGGCCAGGTCGGCGTCGAGCTTCGCGATCTGGTCGGGCAGCTGGGCGCGGTTGGCCTCATCCCGAGCGGCGGCCGGGATGCCGTCGCGATTGCCGATCATGCCCGGGTTGCGCAGGATCATGGCTTCGCGCTGGGTGTCGCTGAGGCCTGCCCACCACGCCCGCGCAGCGTTCGGGCCGGCCTCCGCAGGCGGCGGGTCGGGCACGACCGCCCCACCCAGGACGTGATCGGCGGCGCTCGCGAGGTCGGTGGATGCGCCGTCGTCGATCTGGCCGGCAGCGGCTCGGGTGAGGATGTCGGCCAGCGCGGCATCGACCGCGTCGGCGCGAGCCAGTAGGGCGTCGAGCTGGGTCCGCAGCGCCTGCATCTGCTGGGCGCGGTCGGCCCGGTACTGCTCGACCTGCTCGGGTAGGAGCATGACGGTGCGGGTGTCGGAGACGGTGGAGTCGTCGCCGATCGTGAACCCGGCAGCTCCGGCGGAAGTGCGGGCCGCGACGAGCTCCCGCTTGATCACCTCGATCTCGTCGACGGCGTGCGCGAGGACGGGGCGGCAGGCGGTCACCCCGGACACGACCCGGCGCAGGCGCTCGGCCACGCCGCCGTGGGCGGCCCGCGCGGCGTCCGCCGACGGTGCCACCCAGCCGCCCGGCGGGGCGCTGCCGGCCAGCTTGCCGTCCATGTCGACGAGACGGTCGCGGGCGAACCCGAACCGGGCGAACACCGACTCCAGCTGATCCGTCTTCCACTTCTCGACGTCGGCCATCCGTGCCATCAGCCGAGCGCCTGCCGGATCAGGGACGGGGACCCCGCCACCTCCGCCGCCGCGACGTGTGCAGCGGCGCTGCCGAGCATCCCGGCCGGTCCGGGCATCAGCGCCGTGGCCTGCGCGATCTGCTGCAGCTGGGCCTGTTCGGCATTGCGGTACGCGGTGGCGGCGTCGCTGAGGCCGCGCGCGTACTCCTGCATCGCCGTGGTGACGCCGGTGAACTCGGCGCGCCACTGCTGGGCCGCCGCGGCGGCGACCTGCGCGCTCCGCGATCCCGGTAGGGCAGCAGCGATCTCCCCGGCCGGGGTCGCGACGTCGATCCCCGCCACGTCGGTCGCCACCCCGGCCGCCGCGCGGCCTGCGTCGCCGATCGCGGTGACCGGCACCATCACGTCCCCCACGCGCCGGGACGCTACGACAGCAGTCCCCTTCTCCGAGGGCGTTTGGGAGAACTCGGGGCCGCTACGCGCGGGTGCGCAGTTCGAAGAACCGGGCGAACACGGCGCGGAAGGCCTGATCGGGCAACAGCGTGTGCATCATCGGGAGGAACCTGGCCAGCCCACCGATCCGGTACGTGCCGCGCATCGACCGGGCCTCGATCGCGCGCACGATCGTCGCGGCGAAGGGTCCGGGTTCCGGCCCGGACTGCTGGGTGGTGCGGAAGCGCTCGATCACAGGGGTGCTGGCCGCGCGGTAGGCCTCGATGCGGACCTCGGGGAGCCGGCAGGCCGCGGCCGCGCCGGTGCGCACGCTCGTCCCCTGGACGCAGGCGACCTGGATCCCGAACGGTGCGAGCTCATACCTCAGGCCGTCGGCGTAGCGCTCCAGCGCGGCTTTGCTCGCCGAGTACAGCGCGTGGAACGGGATCGCGGCGACGGCGGCGCTGGAGCTCATGAAGATCAGTCGACCGGCCCGTTGCGCGCGCATCGTCGGCAGCACCGCGCGGGCCAGCCGATGGGCCCCGAACAGGTAGGCCTCGAACTGGGCGTGGGCGAGCGCCGACGTGGTCTCCTCGGCCGCTCCGGCGAGGTAGGCGCCTGCGCTGTAGAGGACGGCGTCGAGCCGACCCTCCGTCGCCAGCACCTCGGCCACGCAGGCGGCGACCGACGCGTCGTCGGTGACCTCCAGCTGCACCCCACGTACGCCGGTGATGTCGACCCGGGAAGGGTCGCGGCTAGTCCCGAAGACCACGTGTCCGCGGCGGGCGGCCGCTGCGGCGGTGGCCCGACCGATGCCGGAGGAGGCTCCGGCGACCAGCACCACACGCGATCGTCCGGCCATTCCCGCAGCCTATGGTGGGTGAGTTGCTTCAGGCAAGTAACTACACTGCCCACATGCAGCGCACGCAGCTGGGGCACATGGCGTGCTCGATCGCCCGCACCATGGACGTGATCGGGGAGTGGTGGACGCCGCTGATCCTGCGCGACCTGTTCGTCGGCCTCTCCCGGTTCGACGATCTGCGCCGCGATCTGGGGATCGCCACCAACGTGCTGACCGATCGGCTGGCCACGCTGGCCGAGCACGGCGTGGTGGAACGGCGGCGCTACCAGTACCGGCCGGACCGCTACGAGTACCTGCTCACCGACAAGGGACGCGACCTGTTCGGCGTCGTCGCCACGCTCGTGCGCTGGGGCGACCGCTGGGAGGCGGCACCGGACGGGCCGCCGATGCTGATGGTCCACGACGACTGCGGTGAGGTCACCGCACCGGTCCTGACCTGCGAGCACTGCGCCGGTGAGCTACGGCCCGACACCGTGACGGGCATCGCGGGGCCCGGCGGCCGGATCGGGCCGGGTACGACCCTCATCGGGCCGCTCCTCGCCGCGCGTGCCGAGGGCTGACCGCTACCCGTCGGCCTTGGGCAGCAGGACCTCGCCCTCGAGCCGGTCGGGGTCGCGGAAGAAGATGCTGTGGGCGCCGCCGAAGTCGTTCACCGTGCCGTCGCTCGCCCCGGTGGCGACGAGCCGGCGCCGGATCTCCTCGAACGCCTCCTGCGAGGCGGCCTGCAGCCCGACGTGATCGATCCGGCCGCGGCCCCACATGGGGGTCTGGCGGTCGGGTTCGGTGTTGCCCTCGATGGTGAAGATGTTGAGCTCGGTGTGCGGGCCGATCCTGATCACGGTCATGGTCTCGCCGGGCTCCTGCCCGTGCGGTCGCGTCGGGCCGACCTCCGCGTCGAACACGTCCGCGTAGAACCGGCCGAGCGCGGCGACGTCCTTCGAGATCCATGCGATGTGGTTCACGCCGTCGAGCAGCATTCGCACCTCCTGGTCGCGACCCAGCCTGCCAGTTCTCAGCTGAACGCGTAGTCGTCGAGCGGGAACCGCCCGGCCTCCAAGTTGCTCGTGGCGACGGGCGAAGGACGCAGCAGCGCCGCCTCGCCGTGCGGATTGAAGTAGTAGCTGCGCGAGCGGGCGCAGTCGCCGTTGTAGAAGACCGAGCTGTCGAGCTTCCCGGTCATCCGGTCGAGGAACTCGCGGTTCGCCTCCTCGGTGACGTCGAACGTGGTGGCGCCGCGGCGGCACAGCTCACCGAACAGCCGGGCCATGTGCTTCATCTGGGTCTCGATGGTCCAGAAGTACGACAGCCCGGTGTACGCGTACGGGCTGTTGAGGCTGATCAGGTTCGGGAAGTGCGGGATCGTGAGGCCGGAGTAGGCCTGGAACCGGCTGTCGCGCCACCACGTCCCGAGGTTGCGCCCGCCGGCTCCGACGATCTCGACGGCGGGGAAGTACGCCTCCCACAGGTCGAACCCCGTGGCCAGCACGAGCACGTCGACCTCGGTGCGGCGCCCGTCGGTGGTGACGATCGCGTCGGGCTCGACGCGCGCGATCGACGTCGTCTCCAGGCGCACGTGCGGCTTGTTGAAAGTCCGGTAGTACGTGTTGGAGAACGTGGGGCGCTTGCAGCCGAACGAGTACGCCGGGGTGAGCTTGCGGCGGGTCTCCGGGTCGCGCACCTGGGCCCGGAGGTGCGCCCGGGCCAGCAGCTCCACGCCCAGGCTGAACGGACGGGCCTCGCGGTAGTGCAGCACGCCCGTCACCGACAACGCCTCCAGCGCCGCCGAGTTGAGCAGGCGGGCGACCCGCTGGGTCGCCGGCGCGAGCGCGAACACCCGGCGGACGACCTCGGGGATCGGCGCGTCGACCTTGGGGACGACCCAGATCGGGGTGCGCTGGTAGACGGTGAGCTCGGCGACCTGATCGGCGAGCTCCGGGATGAGCTGCACAGCCGTGGCGCCGGTGCCGATGATCGCGGCGCGCCTGCCGGCCAGCTGCACGTCGTCGTCCCACCGCGCGGTGTGCACGACCGTGCCGGCGAACGTGTCGATGCCCGGGATGTCGGGCATCTTCGGCTGCGACAGGAACCCGGTGGCGGTGATCAGGAAGCGCGCGGACAGCGTGTCGCCGCCCGCGATGCCGACCTGCCAGCGCTGCTGCGCCTCGTCCCAGGTCGCGCCGGTGACGGTGGTGTCGAAGCGCATCCGGCGGCGCAGGTCGTAGGTGTCGGCGACGTGCTCGGCGTAGCGCTTGAGCTCGGCGCCCGGCGCGAACACCCGCGACCAGTTCGGGTTGGGCTCGAACGAGTACGAGTAGGTGACCGACGCGATGTCGACAGCGAGGCCGGGGTAGCGGTTGACGTGCCAGGTGCCACCGAGGTCGTCCTCGCGCTCGACGATGACGTAGTCGTGGATGCCGAGCCGGTCGAGCTGGATGGCGGCACCCATCCCGCCGAACCCGGCGCCGACGATCACTGCCTCGTGGACGGTCATGACGTGGCTCCGTGCCGGCGAGCCCGTGCCTGGTCCTCGATCGCGTCGTCATAGGCCGCGCGGCCGGCGTGGTCGACCGAGGTGAGGGCGCGGCGGTCGCCGACCGCCCGTCGGCTCAGGCGCATCACGGGTTCCGGCACCACGGCGGCGAGCAGGTCCCACCCGGGGAGGTAGCCGGGCACCGGGGTCTCCGCGCGCCGGTGCGCAACCGTGCCGACGACGGCTCGCGCGACGTCGATCGGGTCGACGGTGGGCATGCCGCGACCCAGCGGTACGCCGGACGAGAGCCGGGTGCGCACCGCCGAGGGCAGCACCGTCGAGACGCTCACGCCGCGGTGGGCGTACTCCTCGCGGACGGCCAGCGAGAGCCCGACCGCGGCGAACTTGCTGGCGTTGTAGACGGCCATTCCGGGGATGGCGATCTTCCCGGCCATGGACGCGACGTTGACGACGTGCCCGCGGCCGCGCTCGATCATGTGCGGCATCACGGTGCGCATGCCGTGGACGAGGCCCCACACGTTGACGTCGAACGTCGTGGCGGCGACGGCATCCGGTTCGGAGAGGAAGTCCCCGAGCGGCATCAGGCCGGCGTTGTTCACCAGCACGTCGATCCGTCCGTGGGCGTCCAGTGCGGCCTTCGCGAAAGCGTCGAACGATGCGCGGTCGGTGACGTCGAGCGAGCGTGCATCCGGGGCGCCGTCGAGGTCTCCGACGACGACCGTCGCCCCGCGTTCCGCGAAGAGCTGTGCGGTGGCCGCGCCGATCCCGCGCGCGCCGCCCGTCACCAGCACCACGGCGCCGTCGAGGTCGATGGTCGGGTAGCTCATCGGGGCACGCCTCCGGCGATCTGCACGTGGGCGAGTGCGGCCTCCAGCGCCGGCACACGGCGGTGCGGGTTCATGAAGTTGGGGCCCATCGCAGCCAGCTCCGCGGCCGTCGGGCAGAGCCGGACCACCCGGGTGCCGGCCGCCTCCAGAGCGGCGGTCTCGCGGTCGAGCCCGCGGGTCATCGGCCCGCGCATCAGACCCTCCAGCCGGCCGCCGACACCGGCGATCCGGGTCCCGGCCATCGGCGCGATCACGACGACCTCGTCCAGCTCCTGGCCGATCAGGAGGTCCGCGGAGGCCGTCGAGGCCACGCCGCCGTCGAGGTAGGCGTGGCCACCGATCGTGACCGGCGGGAACCAACCCGGGATCGCCCACGAGGCTCGGACGGCGTCGCGCAGCGACGCGGCCGGAGCGCCGGGCGAGCCGAACGCCACCCGTTCCCCGGTGTCGACGTCCAGCGCGACCGTCCACACGGCCGGATGCGGCACCCAGCCTCCGTCGGGCAGGAGATCGTCGACCAGCGCGTCGAGGAAGGCGGGATCGGTGCGACCGCGCGGCGCCAGCCCGGCCAGCGTCATGAGCCCGGCCCGCCGGCGCAGACCGGCTGTGGCGAGCGACCACCCGCCGGGCAGGGCGGGGAGTGCGGGCAGCGATGCGGGCGGTCGGGTGCAGAACCGCCGCACCGACGGCCGTGCGCCCCACCTCCCGCGGTGCGCGGCGACCAGCTCGGCGGTGCCCACCCCAGCACCGAGGAGCGCGGCCAGGCTCGCGCCGCCGGACGTCCCGACGATCACGTCCGCGGTCCGCGGATCCCAGCCCCAGCGATCCTCGAGCGCGGCGAGCGCGCCGACCTGCCAGGCACTGCCGACCGTCCCGCCACATCCCAGCACCAGTCCGCGCCGCGTCATCGCGCCTCCAAATTCAGATACGAGATGTATCTGGATTTGGACGGTATGCGGATGCAGGTAGGATGTCAACGTGCCCCGACTGACCCGCGCCGAGAGCCAGGCCCGCACCCGGGCTCGCCTGCTCGAGGTCGCCCGCACCCTGTTCCTGCGCGACGGATACGTCGCGACCTCGCTGGATCAGGTGGCCGACGAGGCCGGCTTCACCCGCGGGGCGGTCTACTCGAACTTCCGCAACAAGGACGAGCTCTGCCAGGCCGTGCTCGACGGCATCCGCATCGAACGCGCCCGCGAGATCGTCCAGATCGTGCAGGCCGGCGGCGTGGACGAGCGGCTGCGACTCTTCGACGCGTGGGCGGAGGAGGTCGTCGGCGACCCCGGCTGGACCCGCCTCGAACTGGAGTTCGGTGTTCAGGTCAGCACGGACGAGGAGCTGCGCGCGAACCTCGCCGGCCGCATCGACCAGCTCACCCGGGTCATCGCGGGCGGCCTGGCGATGATCGAGAACGCCGGCGCGGTCCAGCCCCGCATGCCCGCCGACCAGGTCGCGGTCGCGCTGCTCAGCCTCGGCGTCGGGCTCGGCCTGTTCCGCTCCATCCACCCCGATCTGCCGACGGCCGCGCTCACCAACACGCTCCGGGTGCTCCTCGGCCTACCCGCGGCCTGAGCGGCCCCTGGCGCGGGCGCGCATCATCATCGGGCCGACGCCCCACAGCGCGCCGAGCAGGATCAGCACGGCGACGGCCGCGATGATCCCAGCGGTGAGGCCGAGCACCACGTCGAAGATCAGCATGCAGACCCCGACGACGGCCAACCCGAGCGCGGCGAACCCGGCCAGCGCGAGCTGCTGGGCGGTCGCGACCAGCTCGTCCCGCGCGTGCAGGCGGAACAGCACGCGGTGCAGCACGACCGGGCTGATCAACAGCCCGGTCGCGATCATCGACAGTGCGACGGTCACCAGGTAGATCACCCGGTGATGCGCGGCGAGCTCGAGGAACCGCGCCTGGAACGGGACGGTCAGCAGCAGCCCGGTCAGCAGCTGGACACCGGTCTGCGCCACCCGCAGCTCCTGGAGCAGGTCCTGCCAGTTGCGGTCGAGCTGCTCGGTGCGGGTCTCGTCGCGCTCGGTGTCCTGGTGCGTCACCCTATGGGGGTACCCGGTGCCGCCTCGTCGCCAACGCCGCGACGGACGAATCGGATGGGCCGAGTGCCGGATAGTGTCGCGGCCATGGCACGCGCGGGCACCGAGTCGATCGTGACCGTCGGCGGCCATCGGGTCGCGGTCGCCGAGTACGGGGACCTGCAGGGTCGGCCGGTGTTCCTCCTGCACGGCACGCCCGCGTGCCGGCTCGGCAACGACTTCGTCGATGCGCCGGCGCGGGAACGCGGCGTCCGGGTCATCTGCCCGGATCGCGGCGGCGTCGGCCGTTCGGCCCCCGTTCCTGGGCGCACCCTCGCCGGGTACGCGCGCGAGATCGACGACCTCGCCGACGCGCTCGGGCTCGGCGGGTTCGGGGTGGTCGGCTACTCCGGCGGCGGGCCGTTCGCCGTGGCCTGCGCGGCCGGGTGCGGCCCGCGGCTCACGTCGGTGGCCCTGATGGCGTCCGTCGCCCCCGTGGACGACCGGGAGGGTGCGCGCGACGGGCTCGCCGCATCCGATCTGCACCTGCTCGATCTCTCCGTCCACGGTCCCGGTTGGGCCAGGTGGTTGCTGCGGTTCGAACGCTTCGCGACGATGCTCGTCCCGTCGCTGGCGGTGAAGCAGCTGACCGCGGAGCTGACACCGGTCGACCAGGCAGAGTTGGCCCGCCACGATCCGCGCGCGGCCATGGCGGGCTTCGTGGAGGCGTTGCGGCCCGGACCGAACGGCGTGATCACCGACTACCGCCTCTGGGGCACGCCGTGGGGTGTCGACTGGTCGGCCATCCGCGTCCCGGTCCACGTCTTCCAGGGCGACGCCGACGCGTTCGTGCCGGTCCATCACGCCGAGGACCTGATGCGCCGACTGCCGGACGCGGTGGGACATCTGCATGTGCTGCCCGACACCGGCCACTTCTCGATCCAGGGCCGGTTCGGCGAGATCCTGGACGCTCTCGGCGGATAGCAACGACGACGGGGCTCCGCCCCTCACTCTGGTGGAGCTGAAAGACGGGCGGCTCCACCGCCGCCCGGTCGCCCTGAAGGGATGCCACAGCCCCGGTCGGCGCGCAAACGATGAGGCGTGTTTGCCCGCCGACCGGGTCTGCGGCGTTGCTGCGCACGCCCGATCGACGGTGGAGCCGCAGACCACCCTCATGGCAGGGTGCTGCCCGGTCATGTCCGTGCCCACAGGTCGGTCATCCACGGTGGTGGGATGAATTTCGGGATGCCGGTGGACATGTCGATCGTCCACTCGCTCGAGTGGATTTGATCATGGTGGGCGCAGCAGAGCATGACCAGGTTCTCGACGTCGGTTCGACCGCCCTGTTGCCACTCGATCACGTGGTGGACTTCGCACCAGTCTAGTGATTTTTTAGACACACCTTCGACCGCCGTGATCAGGCGATCGCCGATCGTAGGTCGCGTGCACCAGAACTTCCCGCCCGGAAGGAGGATCTCCTTGAGTGGCAGCTAAGCGGATCTGAGATCTCAGCGGGGTGCTGCCAGTCGGCCCACGGTGCGATCGGCGCTGCCGAGGTTGGTGATCAGGGCACTGGACTTGCCGGTGACGAGGGCGGCTCCGACGCGGCCGAGCCCGGGCAGCCGCATCATGTGCAGCGCAGCTCGTCGGACGCGCAGGTCCCACGCCGAGGCGGGGAGGAACCAGCGGGCGCCGGCTCGTCCAACCCGTTGCTTGTCCTCGACGAGCGGTCGCCACTGTCGTTCGTAGTCGGCCAGCGCCTGGTCGAGCGAGTCGGCCCGGTCGAGGTGGTCAGCGAGCAGGTAGGCACCCGCGATCCCCAGCGAGGCACCTTGGCCCGCCAGCAGCGACACGGCACCGCAGGCGTCCCCGACCAGGACGACCCGGCCACTGCTCCACCGGGGCATCACGATCTGGGCTACCTGGTCGTAGTAGATCTCCTCGGCGGGCGGGCAGTGCGCGAGTGCTTCGGGTACCACCCAGCCCAGCCCGCGATAGCTCGATCGCACCGCCTGCTGCGTGTCGGGCGGTGCTGCAGGATCGGCCGTGCGGTGCACCGCGAACGCGGCGACCCGCCCGTCACGCAGCCCGTAGAAGCCCATCTGCCGCCCGACGGTGTCGGTAAGGCAGAACCGACCGGCGACCGCCGCGTGGATGTCGGGGGCGTCGAACTGGAACGCCGCGGTGTGGAATCCGAGGTAGCGGATGAACTGCTCCTCCGGGCCGAACACGAGCCATCGCACGGTCGAATGCACCCCGTCGGCGCCGACGAGCAGATCGGCATCGATCGAGGTGCCGTCGTCGAGCACGACGCGCACACCGGCACCTGCAGCGGCGTCGTGGATGTCGGCAACGGTGGTCCCGAATCGCAGGTCGACCTGCGGAGGCAGGCTGTCGCGCAGGACTCGTTCGAGATCGGGGCGCATCACGTCCAGCAACCGTCCGGTGGCGAACCGGGCCGCCTGCACCCCGGCCCTTCGGCGGCCCCGCTCGTCGAGCAGTGCGGCTTCGTGCACGTCATAGGCGATGTCCTCGACCGCTCCCAGCAGGCCCATGTTCTCGATCGCGTCCAGGCCAAGGCCGAAGAAGTCGATCATGTAGCCCTGCTGGCGCGGTATCGGGGACCGCTCCAGCAGGACGACCTCGCCGCCGAGGGTCGCGATCCGGTTCGCCAGCGTGAGGCCCGCGATCCCGGCCCCGCAGATCACGATCTTCACCGCACGCGCTCCTTCCTCGTCTCCCACTCCGGATCCCCATCGCCGGTCAACCGGCGCAGCACGCTGGCCAGTGCGGCAGAGGATGTCGGTGCGCCCAGCCCGCGGTGCAGCAGTAGCCCGTCCACCGTCGCCGCCACCACCATTGCGGTGGCCGCGGGCTCGGCCACGCCCTTCTCGTCCAGCCAACGGCCCAGGCGCTCCCGGAAGCTCCCGACCAGATCTCCGAGCTCGCGAGCGAGCCGCTCATCGCGCGTGGACGCGAGGTAGGCCTCGACGAAGAGCAACGACAACGGATCGACACCCGAGTACGAGTCGACCGACGCCAACAACGACTCCACGAACCCGGCGGGCGACCCGGCTGCATCGAGCAGCCCGTCCAGGCCGGCCAGTACCTGGCCCATCCGCCCGACGACGGCCTCGTTCAGCAGCGCCGGCATCGACGGGAAGTGGTAGTGCACGACGCTGGGAGTCACACCGGCCCGCTCGGCCAGGACCCGGGTGCTCACCGCGGTCCATCCCCGCTGCGGGATCAGCTCGGCCGCGGCCGCCAGCAGCCGCTGCCGGACCTCGCGCCCCCGCGCCGCCGCCGGACCTGACATCTTGGCCCCATCCTGTACGAGTGATCTGTACGATCGTCCTGCCCGTTCGCCCTGACGCTAGCATCGCCACGCGTCGAGCGGCCATCGGCACGGGAAGGACGTCGCGTCCCGCATGTCAGCGGCCTCGCCGCGTCCCGGCGAGCACGACATCGACGCACTCGCGAACGAAGGCGTCGTCCGGCTCGCGGTGCGGCCCGAAGGCGCTGAACCAGATCGGTCCCACAATGCGCATGAGCATCGCGTCGAAGTCGACGCCGCTCGGCACTTCACCGCGGGCGACCGCGCGATCGAGGAGGGGTCGGGCGGCGGTGAACCGGCGGGACCAGAAGTCCTGCGTGATGGCGCGGACCTCGTCGTGGTGGCGACCTACTGCCATCGCCGCCATCAGCGCCGCTCGGCGATCGCGGCGGGCGCCGGAACGCACGCCAGGCGTCGACCATCGCGGCGCATGGCCGATCTCTCGCCAAGCAGGCGGCCCGCATCCTGGGCCGGTTCGGATGGGCGCAACGCGCATGGCTGGATCAGCAGAAGGAACTCCGGTTCGGATCCGCTCGGATGCGCCTGACCCTCGATCACAACGCCACCGGCGAATGAGCAGCGGTCCCGGTGGCGCTCTGAACTGAACCGATCGCGCGAAGATTTGCAGGGCCCGTCGTGAACGACGATCTGGCCGACGGCCGTCGAGTCCCGGGTGAGCTGTATCTCCGATACCGGCTCAGGAGGAGACGGCGAGTGCGCGCGCAACTACGCTGTCATCTGGTGTGCCGGGAAGTCTGGTCGGCGGTCAAACTTGTCGACCCTTCCTGAAGGAGATCCGTGGCTGCCCCGGACCGCGACCGCACGTTCCTGCTCAACCGAGGCACTTGGCCGGAAGTCCGCCGCATCGGCGATGTCCTGCGGACCGAGACCGTGGGCGGGATCCTGCTCGTCGTCGCCGCGATCGCAGCGCTGGCGTGGGCGAACTCCCCGTGGGCGGACGCCTACCGCGCGCTGGGGGACCTGCGGGTCGGTCCGGCTGCCCTGCATCTGGATCTGACGTTGGGTCAGTGGGCCGCGGACGGTTTGCTGGCGATCTTCTTCTTCGTCGCTGGGCTGGAGCTCAAGCGTGAGTTCGTCGCCGGTGACCTGCGCGATCCGCGGCGGGCGGCGCTGCCGGTCGCGGCAGCCGTCGGCGGGATGGCCCTACCGGCAGTGATCTACCTGGCGGTCGACGCCGGGACAGGTGGCGGTGCGGCGGCCGGGTGGGCGGTGCCGACGGCGACCGACATCGCGTTCGCGCTGGCAGTGCTGGCTGTCATCAGCACTCATCTGCCGGCAGCGCTGCGGACTTTCCTGCTCACGCTCGCCGTGGTCGACGACCTGCTGGCGATCGTGATCATCGCGGTGTTCTACACGGACTCACTGTCGCCGGTGCCGCTGTTGCTCGCATTGATCCCGCTGGGGCTGTTCGCGGTGCTGGTCCAGCGCCGGGTTCGGTCGTGGTGGTTGTTGCTCCCGTTGGCGATCGCGGTCTGGGTGCTGGTGCACGAGTCGGGGGTGCACGCCACCGTGGCCGGGGTGTTGCTCGGCTTCGCGGTGCCGGTGGTGCGCCGCTCCGAGGGGCCAGGTCCGGGGCTGGCCGAGCACTTCGAGCACCGGTTCCGGCCGCTGTCGGCCGGGGTGGCGGTGCCGGTCTTCGCGTTCTTCGCCGCCGGGGTGTCGGTGATCGGCGGTGGTGGCGGTGCGGGCCTGGGTGGGTCAGTGGCGCTCGGGGTGATCGCCGGCCTGGTGGTGGGCAAGGCGGTCGGGGTGCTGGGGTCGACGTGGTTGGTGCAGCGGTTCACCCATGCCCGGTTGTCGGAGGATCTGAGCTGGTGGGACGTTCTGGGTGTGGCGCTGCTGGGCGGTGTCGGGTTCACCGTGTCGCTGTTGATCGGCGAGCTGGCCTTCGGCGCCGGCAGTGCCGCGGACGAGGACGTCAAGCTCGGTGTGCTGATTGGATCGCTGATCTCCGCACTGTTGGCGGCGATCGTGCTCCGCGCCCGCAACCAGCACTTCCGGCGGATCTGCGCGGAGGAAGAGCGTGACGACGACGCCGACGGCATCCCGGACGTCTACCAGTCCGGGATGCGCGACTGAGGACGTCGAGCGGCCTTCCAGCAGGGCCGCCTTGACTCCTGGGACAGCGGCGGACGACCATCACGTGATGGAGCCCGACGGGGAGCGCCGTCCTCCTGATGATGGGCGCCCTGAACAGGCTCGATATCGTCCGGCGTGGTGCGCTCCGCTGTCGCCGCAGGAGAACGAGGTCCTCGACGGGATCGAGCACGGTCTGGCCGACAGCGATCCCGGGCTGTTGGCCCGCATGTCCCAGCTGGATGATTCCCCACCTGTCGCCGAGTGGGCGCGCGTCGGCGGGGGGCTTGCCTTCGGCGGGATGCTGCTCGTCTTCGTCGTGGCATTGCCAACGCTCGTGGCGTGGGCGCTGGTGGGGCTCGTTGCGACCGCGGCGTTCCTGCCGTGGCTGCTGTCCGCCGCCCGGCGACCCGATCGACGATGATCGCCACCCCTGGTGGTCAGTCGCGGTCGGGTGGTTTCGCCGTGGTCGGGCCTGGGCGTTGAGGTTGATCGTCCGCGGTGTGGGTGTCGTCGGGCTCGTCGGCGGGCAGGCCGGCGATCTCCTCGACGTCGAACGCTTTCGCCACCGGGACGTCGGACATGCTGTGCGCGATGATCGACACGGCGATGGTGAGCGCCACCAGCTCGAACACCGTCTCAGATGCCGGGATGCCGGCCTGCACGACCAGTAGCCCGTAGACGACCGAGGCGAACCCCTTGGGGCCGAACCACGCTGCGGCGTAGCGCTCGCGGCGGGCGATGCGGGCACCGAGCATCGACACCAGCACCGATGCCGGGCGCACCACCAACAGCGACAACAGCGCCACTACCCACTCACCGATGGTCAGGTCGGCCAGGAACGCCGGGGTCAGCAGGGCGCCGAAGACCAGCACGGCCGCGAACTTGGTGAGTTCGGAGACCAGTTCGCCGAACTCCTCGAAGGCGTGCGCGGCGTTCGGGGCGACCGTGGCCGCGGTGATGCCGGCCGCGAACGCGGCGAGGTAGGGGTTGGCGTGGGTGAGGTGGCACAGCGCGTACAGGACGACGGCGATGGCCAGCGGGCCCAGCGGCTGCAACTTGGGCTCGGCGCCCAACACGGGCAGGCGCAGCAGCAGGCTCACCAGCAGCGGAATCGCGACACCGAGACCGATCCCGAGCAGCAGCTCGACAGCGGTTGCCCCGATGCCCGCCTCGCCGCCGCCCGCGAGGGTCAAGAACACGAGCACGAACGGCAGCGCAAGGCCGTCGTTGACCCCGGACTCGATGTTGAGCAGCCGCCGCAACCGGGTCGGGACCTCACTGCGGCTGACGATCGTCGAGGCGAAGACCGGGTCGGTCGGCGAGAGAATGGCCCCGACCAGCAATGCGGTGATCCAGTCCAGGCCGACGATGTAGTGCGCGGCCAGCGCAACCAGAACCAGTGCGAGCGGCATCCCGAAGCCCAGCGCGCGGCCCGATAGCCGCCAGCCCGCGCGCAACTCGCGCAGCGGGAGCCGACCCCCGTCGACGAACAGCACCGTGAACAGCGCGATGTCGGCGAGCAGACTCACCGCCGGGCTCTGCGGGGTCACGTCGATCAGGCCGAGGAACCCCGGGCCGACCAGCGCACCAGCTACCAGGAACACCAGCGCGGTCGACAGCACCGACCGCGCCGCCAACCCGGACAGCCCCACGGTGATCAGCAGCACGACCCCGAAGGTCAGCACCAGGACCATCGGTTGCTCCTGTCTGATGCACGACGGGTACGGCGGCAGGCTAGTGGCCCGCCGCCGTTCGACCTGTCAGCAGGTACTTCCCCCGGTGGCAGCGGCGCCGGATCGAGCCTAGGCTCGACGGCAGGGCGCGCCGGGAAGGCTGGTCGGCACTCGCTGACCGCTGCGCGAAAGGCCCGACATGACGTTGCCTCTGCCGCCCGGACCAGATGGCTGGTGGATCCCCGACCGATGGCAGCCCTCTGGGCGCGGTCGCCGTCCGACCGGTGCCCCGCTGACTCAGCGAGAATGCGCCGCCCTCGATGACATCGCCGATGACCTGGCAGTCACCGATCCAGAACTGCTGGCACAGCTCAGCCGTCGGGGCGGCGCGCTGGGGTGGTGCCCCATCTCCGCGCGGGCGACAGGTCTACTCGTTCTCGGTTTGCTCCTGCTCGTCGGGATCGCTCAGGCGCTCCCGCCATCGGACTGGGTCGTTCTGGGCGCCACCACCTTTCTCGTCGTGGTGCCGTGGATGGTGCTCGCGGTCCGGCCGCGACCGATCGGCCGCGGGCGACGCGGCCGACCCGATTCGGGCAACGGCCCGGCCCGATCTCGACCGAGGAGCTGATCGTGTCCGTCGTTCTGATCATCATCGCCGTCCTGCTCATCGCGCTGGTGTCCACCGGGGTGCGGATGGTGCAGCAGTACCAGCGCGGGGTGGTGCTGCGATTCGGCCGCCTGCTGCCCGAGGTCCGTCAGCCGGGTCTGCGGTTGCTCATCCCGGTGGCCGACCGGATGGTCCGGATACCGGTACAGACCGTCGTGATGGACGTGCCCGCGCAGGGCGCGATCACCAAGGACAACGTGACGCTCAGCGTCGATGCGGTCGTCTACTTCCGGGTCACCGATCCGGTGAAGGCCGTGGTCAACGTGGAGAACTACCTGGGAGCGGTCTCGCAGGTGGCCCAGACGTCGCTGCGGTCGGTCATCGGCCGGGCTGATCTGGACACCATGCTGTCGGACCGCGAGCAGGTCAACGCTGAGCTGCGGGCGGTGATCGACACCCCGACCGAGGAATGGGGCGTCAGCGTCGACCGGGTCGAGATCAAAGACATCTCGCTGCCGGAAGGAATGCGCCGCTCGATGTCGCGCCAGGCCGAGGCCGAACGGGACCGGCGGGCACGGGTGATCGCCGCCGACGGCGAGTTCCAGGCCTCCGCGCGCCTCGCCGATGCCGCGCGGGTCATGGCCGACACCCCGGGTGCGATGCAGCTGCGGCTGTTGCAGACCGTCAGCGACGTCGCGGGAGACCAGAACAGCACGCTCGTCATGCCGATCCCCGTGGAACTGCTGCGCTTCCTCGATCAGGGGGGACCAGGGTCGGACACCGAACGGTCGGCCCGTGGCCGTGACCAGCGCCCGAGCGAGCAAGCCGCAGTCGAAGCCCTCGCCCCATCCGCGCCGGAGCTACCCGCGCCGACCTCGTTCGAGACCGCAGCGGAACCGACTCCGGTGGCGGAGGACGCCGTCGAGCGTCCGTGACGGCGTCACCAGATGTCGCGGGGAAGATCCTCGGTGAGGGTCTCGAGGTCCCCGCGGGTGCGGGCGGCGTAGGCCGCCTGCGTCCGGTCGTCGAATTCGGCGACGCTGATCCGGCCGTCCCGCAAGGCTCGCTCCAGACGACGCACGACGGCTGCCCGTTCGACATCGGACACCCGCAGATCGCGGTCCATCAGACCTCCCGACACGCCTCCTGCGCCGACGATATGCCGCGCGTTCGCCGTCCGCCCGTGTCAGGGTTGCGTATGGATCGGACGTCGGTCCGGGCGAACTGGATATCGTGGGCGCGGTGAAGGCCCGTGAGCTGGCTGAGCAGCTGCCGACCGTCGGTCTCGACGACGCGGCGTGGGATGCGGCCCGCCTGGTCGCCGAGCATCGACTGCCGGGGATCGCGGTGGTCGACGCGAACGGGCGACCGGTGGCAGTGCTGCCCACGTCGCAGTTCCTGCGGTGCGTGGTGCCGGCCTACATCCAGGACGATCCGTCGCTCGCCCGCGTGTTCGGCGAAGTGGACGCCGACAGCATGTGCACCGGCGGGCTGACCGGGCGCCGCGTGCGGGACCTGTTGCCGGACAAGGGGCATCGGGTCGAGCTGGCGAGCGTGGACGGCGACGCGACAGTGGTGGAGTGCGCAGCGGAGATGGCGCGGCTGCGCAGCCCCCTGCTGGTCGTGGTGGACGAGGGCAAGGTACGCGGGTTGCTGACTGCGTCGCACCTGCTGGAGGTGCTGCTCCCCGATCCGGGTAAGGGTCAGCCGGCCAGCACGAAGTAGCGCAGCCACATGTAGACGGCCGACACCAGCAGGGTCGCGGCGGCGACGACGAGGCCGTAGCGGGTGAAGCGCCAGAACGAGATCGGGGTGCCGTTGCGGGCCGCGATGCCGGCCACGACCACGTTGGCGCTGGCCCCGATGAGGGTGGCGTTGCCGCCGAGGTCGGCACCCAGTGCCAGCGCCCACCACAGGTGCTGCGGCGCCCCGTCGGGTCCGATGATGTCGGCCACGACCGGGCTCATGGCGGCGACGTAGGGGATGTTGTCCACGATCCCGGACAGCACACCGGAGCCGCCGAGCAGCACACCGGTGAAGGCCACCGGGTCGTCGCCGGCGAACCCGGCGATCCCGCCGGCTATGGCGTCCAGGACGCCGGCGTTGACCAGACCGCCGACCATGATGAACAGCCCCATGAAGAAGGCCAGCGTCTCCCACTCGACGTCCTGCAGCGCAGATTCGGTGTTCACGCTGGTCACCGCGACCAGCAAGCCGGCGCCGAGCAGCGCCACCACCGACGGGGCATAGCCGAAGCTGTGGCTGAGGGTGAACGCGATGAGCACGATCGCGAGCACGACCAGCGACTGCACGAGCAGGCGCTTGTCCTTGATCGCCTCCCGCTCGTCGAGGGCCATGATCGCGGCCACCCGTTCCTCGTCGGCGCGGAAGGCGTCGGCGAACAGCCAGCGGCACAGCCCGATGAGGAGTACGACCAGTACGACCACGACCGGGGCGAGGTGGATCAGGAAGTCGTTGAACGAGAGCCCGCCGCGGCTGGCGATGATGATGTTCGGCGGATCGCCGACCAGGGTGGCAGTGCCCCCGACGTTGGACGCGAACACCTCCGCGAGCAGGTACGGAACCACCGGTAGCGCCAGGCGCTGGCACAGCAGGATCGTGACCGGGGCGACCAGCAGCACGGTGGTGACGTTGTCCAGCAGCGCCGACGCGACCGCCGTGATGATGATCAACAGGACCATCAACGGGAAGGGTTTCCCCTGGGCTTTCTTGGCGGCCCAGATGGCGAGGTACTCGAAGATCCCGGTCTCGCGCATCACGCTGACGATGACCATCATCCCGAGGAGCAGGAACACGACGTTCCAGTCGACCCCGGACTCCTCGGAGTAGAAGGCACCGTGCGCGTCGGTGATGCCCAACGCGAGGATCAGTGCGGCGCCGCCGAGCGCAGCCGCTGCCCGGCCGACCCACTTCTCGGTGGCGATGAGGACGTAGGCGCCCAGGAAGATCACGCATGCGGCGATGGCGAGGAACGGCTGGGGCACGGTGGCGCCTTCCGGGCGATTCGGGGCACGTCGAACTAGCCGCCGACCAGACTTCCCGGCACACCGATCATCACCCTAGCGGTCAGGCCCCACATCCGCGGATCCGATGGAGCCCGCGACCCGACGTCGTACAAGGCGATCTGACGACAGATTGCCGTCCGGCACGCCCGCTGCGATCCTCTCGGCGTGCCCCGACCTGTCCTGATCGCCGCCGGAGCAACCGTCACCGCGGCGGTCGCCGGCAACGCCCTGATCAGCAAGGACGATCTTGCGTGGTTGCGCGGATTGCAGCGGCCGCGGATGCAGTTGCCGCTCGCGGGGTTCGCCGCCGTCGGGGTCGTCTACTACCTGCTGATGGGAGTTGTGCTGTACCGGGCTGCCGATCGGCGCGACAGCACCGCGACCCGGCTGGCGCTGGTGGTGCTCGTGCTCAACGAGGTGTGGAACGTCGGGTTCTTCGGCCGGCGCAGCGTGCGGACCGGGTTCTTCGGGATCCTGGCCTTCCTGGTGCCGCTCACGGCGCTGCAGATCGCGGTGTCGAATGACCGAGGCTCCAGCATGCTGCTGGCGCCCTACACAGCCTGGGTGATCTGCTACGACGTGCCCTGGACGCTGCAGCTGTGGCGGCTCAACCCCGATTCCGCGGGCACTGCGCAACGACGTTGACGCGGGGTCGGGTCGGAGTACCGTCATCACTGGTGTGCCGGGAAGTCTGGTCGGCGTTCTGTCGGTCTGTCCCGAATGGAGCGCGCCATGTCCTCCGATCCCGTGCTGCCGTCTGCCTGTGTGCGCGATGCGAGCGATCCCGCCGAGCTTGGACGTACCGAATCGGCTGAGTTGCCCGAGATCGTCGGGCTCGCCGACATTCCCGCGGGACAGGTCGAGGTGGTGGGCGGCAAGGCCGCGGGCCTGTCTGTCCTGATCAGGGCAGGTGAACGTGTGCCGTCCGGCTTCTGCATCACCACAGCTGCGCACGACGGAGCACTGGCGACGGGTGGTCGGCTCGACGAACCGCTCGGCCGCAAGATCGTCGAGGCCTACCAGTCGCTCGGAGGCGGTCCGGTGGCCGTCCGGTCGAGCGCGACGGCGGAGGACCTGCCGTTGGCCAGCTTCGCGGGGCAACACGACACGGTGTTGAACGTCGAGGGCGAGCAAGTTCTGCTCGACGCGGTGCGGGCCTGCTGGGCGTCGTTGTCGGGTTCTCGTGCGCAGGCCTACCGCGAGGCCGCCGGTATCGATCACAGCGCGGTGCGGATGGCCGTGGTGGTGCAGCGCATGGTCGATCCGTTGGCAGCAGGGGTGATGTTCACGGCCAACCCGATCACGGGCTGCCGCACGGAGATGGTCGTCGATGCGGTTGCCGGGCTCGGTGACGTCGTGGTGGACGGCAGTGTGGCCGCTGATCACTACGTCCTCGACGGATCGGTACCGCCAGACTCGGGGTGCCTGGACACCGCCCAGCTCCATGAGCTCCAGGAGGCTGGCACTCGGTTGCAGGAGCGCGCGGGCGCACCGCAGGACGTGGAGTGGGCCTTCGACCACGACAGACAGCTGTGGCTGTTGCAGTCCCGGCCGATCACGACGCTGTTCCCACAGCCCGTGTCGCCGCGCCCCGGTCCGCGCGTGTACTTCGAGGCCGGCCACATGCAGGGCATGCTGCGTCCGTTCACGCCGATGGGGATGTCGGCGATGCGGGTGGCCACCGCACAGTCGCTGGCCGGTGTCGGGATCCAGGCCGATCCGTTCGTGGGCCATGCAGGACTGGTCGACGTCGCCGGACGCATGTACATCGACATCACCTCGTTCGTGCGGAACAAGTCGGTCCGGGAACAATTGCCGGCATCGATGGCCATGTACGGACCGCGGGTGTCAGCGGCGGTCGGGCGGGTACTGGACGATCCGCGGTTCGCGCCCGTCCCGGGGCGCCCGTACCGGCTGCGCACGGTGGTGCCGGTGGCGCTCCGCCTGGCGCCGGGGATGCTCGTCGGGCTGCTGGGCGCGATCATCAACCCGGCGCACGCTCGCAAGCGCGCCCTGCGCGCCACCGCGACGGTCCGCCGCGACGCGCAGCCACCACCGGTGCCGCCGCGCACGGTCGAGGAGCGTCTGCGGTTCGCGATGGACCTGCAGGGCACGTTCCTGCGGGTAGGGATGCGGGACATGCTGGCGCCGATCTACGCGGGCCTGCTCGCGCGCCAGGCCGCGATCATGCTGCTCGCCGGTGTGGCGGCCGAGAGCGAGATCGACGAGACGTTGCGCGGCGTGCCGCACAACGTCACCACCGGTATGGACCTCGCGTTGTGGACGGTCGCGGCCGCCGCCACGGAGCATCGTGACCTGCTGCTGCACACCCCGCCGGCTGAGCTGGCCACCCGCTACCGCACCGGCGCCCTACCCGACATCGGGCTCGACGGCTTCCTGCGCACCTACGGTCACCGCGGCGCGGCCGAGGTCGACGTCGGTCTGCCCCGATGGGCGGAGGACCCGACGCCGGTCTTCGCGGCGATCGCCGGCTACCTGCGCGTCGAGGACCCGGAACAAGCACCGGATCGACGTTTCGCCCGCGCCGCCGCCGACGCCGAAACCAAGATCGTCGAACTCGTCGACCGGGCACGCCGCAGCCGACCCCTGCGCGCAGCGTGCGCCGGGTTCCTGATGCGACGCGGGCGAGCCGTCGCCGGGTTGCGGGAACTGCCGAAGTTCGCGTGGCTGTACGCCTTCGACGAGATGCGCCGGCAGCTGCTGGCTACAGGTGCCGATCTGCAGGAACGCGGGCTGCTGGAGCGGGCCGACGACATCATGTTCCTGGACTACCGCGAGGCGTTCGCCGCCGCGGCCGGCCACGATCAGCGCCGGCTCATCGAAGCCAGGCGTGCGGACTACGACCGCGAGCTGGCTCGCCGGTCGGTCCCGGGGGTCCTGTTGTCGGACGGCACGAACCCGGAGGCGCTGACGCCGTCGACGCCGCCCGTCGACGGCGCATTGGTCGGGATGCCCGCCGCACCCGGCCGTGCAACCGGCCGTGCGCGGGTGGTCCGTGATCCAGCGAAGGCGCACATCGAGCCCGGGGAGATCCTCGTCGCCCCCACCACCGACCCGGGCTGGACACCGCTGTTCCTCACCGCGGGCGGCCTGGTCACCGAGACCGGATCACCGATGGCC
This sequence comes from uncultured Actinomycetota bacterium, assembly GCA_963727745.1. GTDB lineage: Bacteria > Actinomycetota > Actinomycetes > Mycobacteriales > Pseudonocardiaceae > Pseudonocardia. The sequence continues at coordinate 24,056 of CAVSHL010000003.1, read as the reverse complement.
CACGGACCCACCGTCGCCCGCGAGTACGGCATCCCCGCCGTGATCTGCGTCCGCGACGCCACCCAGCTGATCACGACCGGACAACTGATCACCATCGACGGCGCCGCCGGCACCGTGACCATCGCCGACGGCGACCGCGACATCGAGGGCGGCCGGTCGTGAAGGTCCTGATCCTCGCCTTCGGCACCCGCGGCGACGTACAGCCGTTCGTCGCGCTGGCCCGTGAGCTGCGCGAGCGCGGGCACGATCCGGTGCTCGCGGCACCCGAACGGTTCGCCGCGCTCGCCGCCGAACACGGCATCACCTTCGCCACGATCGACGACGGACCGCTGCGGCTGATGAACGGCACCGGCGGGGTCGGCGACACGGTGGCGCGCGGGATGCGCGGCAAGCTCGCGATGGCCAGGGCCATGCCCGGGACGTTCGGCGCGGTGCTCGACGACGCCACCACGGTCGCCATCGACGGCGCGGGCGCGGGCGCCGACGTCATCGTGCACAACGGCCAGATCATCGCGGCGCCGCACCTCGGGGAGAAGCTGGGCGTTCCGGTCGTGCTCGCCCTGACCGTGCCGCTCTACGTCCCGACCACCGCGTTCCCGTGGCCGGGACAGGCGCTTCCCGCCTGGCTGTCCGGCCCGCTCAACCGGGCCAGCTACCTCGGGATGCGCGCCCCGCAGATGATGTTCGCCCAGGTCGTCGACCGCTGGCGCACCGAGCGACTCGGCCTGCCCGCCCGCCGTGGCCGACACGACCCGCTGCACGACCCCGCCGGGCGGCCGGTGCCGGTCCTCAACGCTGTCAGCCGACACGTGCTGGCACCGCCGCGGGACTGGCCCGACCACGTCGCCACCACCGGCTACTGGTTCCTGCCCAGCCCCGCGGCGACACTGCCCGCCGACGTCGCCGCCTTCCTCACCGCCGGTCCCGCTCCGGTGCTCATCGGGTTCGGCAGCATGGCCGGACCCGACCCGGCAGCCACCACCGCCACCGTCCTGGACGCCGTCGAACGATCGGGAGTGCGCGCGATCCTGGCCAGCGGGTGGGGCGGCCTCACCGCCGGTCAACGGCGATCGGAGCAGGTGCTGCTCGTCGACGAGGTTCCCCACGACCTGCTGCTCCCGCACGTCGCTGCCGTGGTGCATCACGGTGGCGCCGGCACCACAGCGGCAGCGGCCGCGGCCGGTCGGCCGCAGGTCATCACGCCGTTCGTCGCCGACCAGCCGTTCTGGGCCACCCGCATGCACGCCCTCGGCGTCGCGGCGGCGCCGCTGCCGCAACGCCGGCTCACCTCGACCGCACTGGCGGCCGCGATCACCCGCGCCACCACCGATCCCGCCCTCGCCGCCCGCGCCGCCGACCTGGGCGCACGCATCCGCACCGAGGACGGAACAGCCCAGGCCGTCGTCCGGCTCGAGAGCCTCCTTCAGAGGGCCCGGTGACAAAGGCGAGCAGCGTCCTCGTCGTCGGCGCGGGCATCGCCGGATCCACTCTCGCCCTCAGGCTGGGGCAGGCCGGTATCGACACCACAGTGGTGGAGCACGACGCGGGTCAGCGGTCGAGCGGGAACCCTGTCGATGTCCGGGGCCTGGCCGTGCCCCCTCGCCGAGCAGATGGGCGTGCTGGAGGCGATGCGCGCTGCCGCGACACACACCACCCGGTTGGCCGCGGTCGACTCCCGGGGACGAGAGATCGGCTGGATCCCGGTGCAGACCGGCGCCGACGGTTTCGAGATCCCTCGCAGCGACCTGGCCACGATCCTGCAGACCGCGGCCCGCCCGCACGCGCGGTTCCGCTTCGGCGACACCATCACCGCAGTGCACGACCACGGCCGCGACGGGGTCGAGGTGACCTTCCGTCACGGCCCGCCGGACCGGTACGACCTGGTCATCGGCGCCGACGGGCTGCACTCCCAGGTCCGTGGTCTCGTCTTCGGTCCTGAGCAGCGATTCGTCTCACCGTTGGGCCTGTACATCGCAACGAGCACGCTCGACGGTCCCGCCGCCGACCCGCGGACCGTCCTGCTGCACAACGCGCCGGGACGGGCGGTCGCTGTGCACCCCGGCACTGGCCGCGCCGGCGTGGCGTTCATCTTCCGCGCGCCCCCAGGACTGGACCACACCGATCCTCGACAGCTGCTCACGGACACCTACCGCGGAATGGGCTGGCGGGTACCCGAGCTGCTCGACCACGCCTGCCACGACGAACAGCTCTGGTTCGACGCAGTCAGCCGCGTGGACGTTCCGTGCTGGTCGCACGGCTCCGTCGTGCTCGTCGGGGACGCCGCGGGCTGCATATCCTTGTTCGGCGAGGGATCGAGCATGGCCATCGTCGGCGCTGCCACGCTTGCTCAAGGCCTCACCGTCCACGCCGGCGACCCACGCACGGCTCTCGACCGATTCGAACGCAGCCAGCGCGCGCGCCTGCGCCGGCACCACCGCGGCGCCGGCCTCGCCGCCCGCCTGCTCGTGCCCGGGACCAGCCTCGGCAACGCTGCTCGTGACGGCGCTTTCCGCACCTGGTCGACGCTGGCGCGTGCCCGACCGTAGAAGGTCCGCCACGCACTCGGACGTGCACCGGCCGGACGTCGCAGCCAGCATGACGAAGGTTCACCGAGGTTCATCACTGTTTCGGGATTGCCGCGCAACGGCGATCGGATCGACGAGCGGGGCTGATCGCACGGGATCGCCCTTCATGGGTCGGCCGGTCGGATGAGCTCGCATGAAGGAGCGTCGCGCTTGCTGACGGTTGCCTGACGATCGGCATGTCTGGTTCGCATCGCGGTCGGCCGGGCACTACAACTGATCTCGGGTGGCCGGCGGTGACCGCGCGGAGCGGGGGTGAACGACGCGTGGGCGCGCACTGGGGAGCGAGCGCCGCGCGTACCGACCCCGCGCCGGGATCGGCTGGGCGGCAGATCTCGGACCGCCGGCCACCAGCGCCGGCTTTTGGCCGGCCGACCACTGAGTCGATCTCGAGGTGAGTAAGGACTTCAGATCTTGCGGTGTGGTGCCTCATCGGCGGAGGTGAGGCCGTCCACCGAAGGTGACCCGCGCAAGTCGACCCTCCTGGTGAATTGAGGTCCAGCGTGCCCGCTGACAACCCGCAGTCCTCCCTGTTCGCCAAAGCGATCGCCGATGTCGGATCCCGACTGTTGCGATCCCGTCTACTGATGCGCGCCCCGATCTGGATCTACCGCATGCGGCTCGGGTTCCTGTTGGGGTCACGGATGCTGATGCTCGAACACGTCGGCCGACGCTCCGGCTTGACCCGCCGCGTCGTGCTGGAAGTCATCGGGCACCCGGCGCCCGACACCTACGTGGTGGCCTCCGGGTTCGGCGGGCGGGCCCAGTGGTTCCGCAACGTCCGGGCCCAGCCGCAGGTGCGGGTCTCGGTGGCCGGCTGCGCCGACGCGCCGGCCACCGCCCGGGTGCTCGGGGTCGCCGAGGCGGACGCGGCCTTGGCTGACTACGTGGCCCGACACCCGCGGGCGTGGCGCACGTTCAAGCCCGTCCTCGAGTCGACGCTCGGGGACACGATCGAGCAGGACAACACCAGGTTGCCGATGGTCGAGCTCCGGTTCACCCCGCGATGACGGGGCCGGCGGACGGCACGGTGCGACGAGAACCGGCCATCCGCCGGCTCCGTCACGATCGGACGAGATCGGTCGGCATCACGGTGCGGACGGACTCCGTCACGATCTCGAGCCCTTCGTCGAGCTCGGCGTCGGTGATGGTCAGTGGCGGCATCACCTTCATGACCTCGTCGGACGGTCCAGAAGTCTCCATCAGCAGACCACGTTGGAATGCCGCTGCGCACACCTTCGAGGCCAGTTCCGGCTGGCTGAACGACAGTCCGCGGGCCAGCCCGCGGCCCTTGGGGGTGAGCTCGACGGCCTGCGAGGCCGCAGCCAGCTCCGCGAAGACCTCCTCGACACGTGTCCCCTTGGTGAGCGTCGAGCGCTCGAGCTCGTCGTCGCGCCAGAACGTGTTCAGGGCGGCGGTGGCCGTGACGAAGGCGGGGTTGTTGCCGCGGAAGGTTCCGTTGTGCTCGCCGGGGCCCCACTGGTCGTACTCGGGCTTGATCAGCGTCAGCGCCATCGGCAGCCCGTAGCCGGAGATCGACTTCGACAGGCAGACGATGTCGGGCTGGATGCCCGCGATCTCGAAGGATAAGAACGGGCCGGTGCGCCCGACCCCCATCTGCACGTCGTCGCAGATCAGGAGGATGTCGTGGCGCTTGCACAACGCGGCGAGGCCCTGCAGCCACTCGATCCGGGCAGGGTTGATGCCGCCCTCGCCCTGCACGGTCTCGACGATCACCGCGGCGGGCTCGTTGAGGCCGCTGCCGGAGTCCTGGAGCAGCTTGTCCAGCCACATGAAGTCGGGCACGGTGCCGTCGAAGTAGTTGTCGTACGGCATCGGCGTGGCGTGCACCAGCGGGATGCCGGCACCGCCGCGCTTCATCGAGTTGCCGGTCACCGACAGCGCACCCAGCGTCATGCCGTGGAACGCGTTGGTGAAGTTGATGATCGACTCGCGGCCGGTGATCTTCCGGGCGAGCTTGAGCGCCGACTCCACCGTGTTGGCACCCGTCGGACCGGGGAACTGCACCTTGTAGTCGAGCCCGCGCGGGGCCAGCACGACCTCCTGGAACGTGTTCAGGAACTCGCCCTTGGCCGCGGTGTACATGTCCAGGCCGTGGGTGATGCCGTCGCGCGTCAGGTAGTCGATCAACGGCTGCTTCAGCGCCGGCGGATTGTGCCCGTAGTTCAACGCACCCGCACCGGCGAAGAAGTCCAGGTAGGACTTGCCGTCGACATCGGTCAGGCGGGACCCGCGGGCGGTGTCGAAGACCACCGGCCAGGACCGGCAGTAACTGCGAACTTGGGACTCGAGGTCGGCGAACAGAGTGGTCGATTCGGCTGGTTCGATCTGTGAGTGGCGCATCGCCTCCATCTTGACGAGCCGCTCGCTCGACTCACCTGACGATCAGCTGACGACGTCGGCGCCGGGGCGGTCAGCGGCGGCTCCTGGACAGCTCGACGAGCATGTCGTTGTAGGCCCGCAGTTCGGCGTCGTCGTCCCGCGCGGCTCGCCTGTCGTAGCGCGCGGCGCTGCGTTCGTCCTCCTTGGACCACTGCATCAACAGCACCACGACGACGAACAGGACGGGTATCTCGCCCGTGGCCCAGGCGATCCCACCACCAGCACGTTGGTCGGCCAGCAGGTCGGGTAGCCAGGGCAGCGCCAGCGACCGGTAGAACTCGGCGCCGATCAGGGAGTCCGTGCTCATCAGCGTGATGCCGAAGAACGCGTGGAAGGGCATGGCGGCGAGCAGGAGCGCCAACCGGCCCACCGGGGGCAGTCGGATTGGTGCCCGGTCCACACCGATCAGCGGCCAGAAGAACAGGTAGCCGGTGGCGAGGAAATGCAGGATCATCAGCTGGTGCGCCCAGTGGTAGCGCAGAGCCTCACCGAACAGCGGTGTGAGGTACAGGACGTAGAACGATCCGACGAAGAGCACGAACGCAACCAGTGGATGCGTGAGCAACCGTGCGGTCGCCGACGACGTCGCTGAGATCACCCATTCCCGCGGTCCCGGCGGGCGGCCGCGCCCAGCTGGGCGCAGGACCCGCAGCGCGAGCGTGACAGGCCCACCGAGTGCCAGCAACACCGGTCCGAGCATCGTGAGCGTCATGTGGCTGAGCATGTGCACGCTGAAGGTCGCAGCGGCGTATCGGCCGATGCCCGACGACGTCGACACCTCCACCACGAGCCACCCGACGAGCCAGGCCGCGGTGTGGACCCGCGGCCACGTATCGCCGCGGGCCTGCAGAGCGCGGACGGCGGCGAGGTAGCCGCCCACGGCCGCGAGGGCGGCAAAGGACAGCAGCAGGTTCAGCCGCCAATCCAGCAGAGCCGCCACCGCGGTGAACGGCTCGGGCAGGTCGTAGCCGACCAGGACTTCCGCCGTGGAGTCGGAGTGCACCAGGAACTTCGGCGGCACCGCATGCGCCATCGCGCCGCCGACGACGACAGCACCGCCCGCGAGCACGACCAGCAGGAGGTGACCGTGGCCCCAACGGCCGCGCAGCCACCAGCCGGCCACCGAGGCGAGCGCGAGACCGGCCAGCAGCAGCTGCCAGCGCCCCCACGGGTCATCGACCAGCGAACCGGGGATGACCAGCACCACCCCGAGCACGACCGTCGCGAGCAGCCATACGAGACCCGAGAACACCAGGACCGCGCGAGCGCGTCGCCACGTCGTCGTATCAAGCCGTTCGCGATGCCGCCGGTGCGCGACGAGCCCGGCGAGCACTCCCAGCCACAGTGCTGCCGCGACCGCCTGCAGGACCGCGGCGTCCGTCGTCCAGTCGTGTCCACGGCCGGCGGCCGCGAGCCCGGTCACCGGGGGTGGGAGCAGCGCGGCGACCGCGATCGTCGCGAGCACGGCGGCTGCCCCGCGGCTCAGAGTGAACAGCGAGCCGAGCCCGACCACGGCGAACCCGAACGCCGACAGGAGCCAACCCATCGGCTCCTCCAGAGCCGCGAGCGCGGTCAGCGGCTGCGGCCCGGCGATGACAGCGGCCGGAGTGGCTCCGGAGAGATCCGCTGCCGTCAGCACCGCGAGCAGCAGCGCGCTGACGGTCACAACGGCCGCAGCCGGACCTGCGCGGCGCACCGCGCGGTAGCCGTCGACATCGAGCGTGCCCGAGGGCTGGGCCGGGGCGAGGAACGCGGCGTGCACCAGCGCGCCCACCGCCAGTGCGGCGGCCAGGGTGGCGGTGGCCCGCGTCACGGCCACGCCGACCCGCGTTCCGAGTTCGGCGACCGGCACGCCGAGCTGGGCGTAGATACCGTTGTCGAGCAGGTTCGCGGCAACGGCCGCGGCCGCCACGAGCACGAACCCCGCGACAGTGAGCAGCGTGAGGTGGCGCGACCCCCATCGGTCCGGCGGTGTCACATCGGCGGGGATTCCGGGCGTCCGCGGCGTGGCGTTCACCGGCGCACCCGGTCGAGTCGGAGGCTGTTGGTGACGACGAGCAGCGACGACAGGGCCATTGCCGCCCCGGCGACCAGCGGGTTGAGCAGGCCTGCGACGGCTACCGGGATGGCGACGACGTTGTAGCCGAACGCCCACGCGAGGTTCGTGCGGATCGTCGCCAGTGTGGCGCGGGCGAGGTCGATCGCATCGAGGAGTCCGCGCAGGTCGTCGCGGGCGAGTACCAGGTCGGCGGCGTCCAGGGCGATGTCGGTACCGGACCCGACCGCGATGCCCAGGTCGGCGGCGGCCAGCGCCGCGGCGTCGTTGGTGCCGTCGCCGACCATGGCGACGGTGTGCCCGGCCGCCCGCAACCGGGCCACCAGGTCGACCTTGTCGTCGGGCAGTGCGCGGGCGTGCACATCCTGCGCCGGGATGCCGACGAGCTCGGCCGCTGCGGTTGCGGCGGCGGCGCTGTCTCCGGTGAGCAGGACGGTCCGCAACCCGCGGGCCTGTAACCCTTCGACGGTCGCGCGTGCAGTGTCGCGCACCGGATCGGCGAGCCCGAGCGCGGCGACGACGACCCCGTCGATGCCGACGGTGACGACGGTGCACCCCGTCCGCTCCCACGCCGCCACGTGGTCGGCGAGCGCCGCCGGGATGTCGTCGGGGCGACCGACGGTGACCGGCACGCCCTCGACGTACCCCTCGACGCCGAGCCCGGCGACCGCGCGAACATCATGGGCCTGCGGGAGCGCGCCGGTGCGCTGTTCGGCGTACTCGGTCACCGCGCGGGCGATGGCGTGCCCGGTCAGTGCTTCCACGGCACCGGCGAAGCGGAGCACGGTGACCTCGTCGGCGCTGGGCACACACACGCTCCCGACGACCCGCATCCGGCCGGCGGTGAGGGTGCCGGTCTTGTCCAGCACGACGGTGTCGACGTCGCGGACGGTCTCCAGCGCCTGGTGGCCCTTGACGAAGATGCCGAGCTCGGCGCCCCGGCCGGATGCAACCATCAGCGCGGTGGGCGTGGCCAGGCCGAGTGCGCACGGGCAGGCGATCACCAGCACCGCTACAGCGGCCGACACTGCGACCCGCGGATCGCCGCCGAGGAGCCACCACCCGGCCAGGGTGGCTGCGGCCACGCCCAGCACGATCGGCACGAACACACCCGAGATCCGATCGACGAGCCGCTGCGTGGCCGACTTCTCGGTCTGGGCCCGCTCGACAGCGGCCATCATGCGACCCAGTCTGCTGTCGGCACCGATGCGGTCGGCACGCACGACGAGGGTGCCGTCGGTGACCACAGTGCCGCCGAGGACCGCGCCACCCGCACCGACCTCGACCGGCGTCGGCTCGCCCGTCATCGCGCTGGTGTCGATCGCGGCTGTGCCGCTCTCCACGGTGCCGTCCACGGCGATCCGCTCGCCGGGCCGAACACGCAGACGATCACCGATGCGCAGCACGGCGACGGGTATCCGACGCTCGCCGCTCGCGCCGGTGCCGTCCAGCACAGCGACATCGTCGGGACGCAAGCTGGCCAGCGCCCGCATCACCTGTGTGGCGCGGCCGCGAGCGCGTGCCTCGAAGTAGCGTCCGGCGAGCACGAACGTCGTCACGCCTGCGGCGACCTCGAGGTAGAGCGGGCCACTCGGGTGCAACACCGCCGCCCACCCGATGGGCAGGTCCGTCTCCGTGGTGGTGAGCACGCCCACCACGGACCAGCCGCTCGCCGCGACCACGCCGAGGGACACGAGAGTGTCCATCGATGTGGTGCCGTGGCGCAGGTTGACCAGGGCGGTGCGATGGAAGGGCCATGCCGCCCAGCCGACGACGGGCAGGGCCAGCGCGGCGATGACCAGCTGCCAGTACGGGAACCGCAGCGAGGGTACGAGCGACAGCGCGATCGATAGGTCGGCCAGCGGCACGAACAGCACCAGGGCCACGGCCAACCGGAACCGCCACGCACGCACCGGATCACGCGGCGGCCGGCCCGCATCAGCCGCCTCCTGTGCTACCCGGGCGCGGTACCCGGCCCGGGTGATCGTGTCGATCAGCTGGGCGTCCTTCACGTCCGGAGGGGCGCTGACCGTGGCCCGTTCCGTGGCCAGATTCACCACGGCGCGGACGCCGTCGAGTCTGGACAGCTTGCGCTCCACCCGGCCGACGCAGGCAGCGCAGGTCATGCCGTCGATGGCGAGCTCCACCACGCGATCCGGCGACGGGAGCAGGACCGCCGGTCCACCACCGTGATCGTGCTGGTTCACGCCCCACAAACCCCTTCTTCGCGCTGCTCGTGTTCCTGCGCCCCTCCGAGAGGTCGTGTGGAGCCGGCATGAGGTTCCAGGCGGACCCATGGTGTGACGGCGGACGCACCCGGGCCGGCACGGGATACCGACACCAACGCTTCCCCTGACGGTGCCGCTCGTGCGGGTCGTTGGCAGGCGGGTTCGTCCTCGGGGTGCGATCCCAGTGCCGTGCGCGCGCTGTGATCGCTCGGCCCCTTGGACGGTGGAGATGCTGCCGTTCAGGTCAACTGAAGGTGGCTGGCTCATCCCCACTGAAGGCTGGACCTGCTCCTTCTCCATGCGCGGTTTCGAGGCGCGGTGGGATGGTGATCGGGGCCACCCCGGCCCTGGTCATCCGCATCAGCGGAACCGACGCCCCTCGTCGCGACGGTATGCCCAGGCAGCGAGGCCGGCCGTGACGACGACCCACACCACGAAAGCAATGACGGCCCCGGGTGCGGTGGTGTCCCGACGACGGCACCGACAACGAGGTCCCGAGCGCCGCGAGAAGGCATCAGCACTGAGATGCCCTCGAGCCAGGGCGGGAAGGCGGCCGGTGGCAGGAGCAGGCCGCCGGCGAAGGCTACTGGAAAGAAGATCACTGCGTGACCGGCAACGCGGCCTTGACCGGCAAGGAGTAGCCGATGGCAAGCCCGCCGAACAGGAACGGCAACCCGGCCACCAGCAGTGCACCGAGCCCGGCTGCGAGCTGGGCTGCCGTCGCGGTGGCGGCGCTGAACACTGCCCCGACGACCGACACCGGGATCGTGGCCGCCACCGCCGAGGCGCATCCGGCCAGCACCCGACCTGCTATGCGGGGACCCGCAGAGGTGGGCAGCGTCCGCAGGTAGGGGTCCCATGCCTTCTCCCGGTCGTCTGCGACCCCGACTCCGAAGGTGAACAGGAAGTTGCTGATCACCGCGAAGACCGTGAGACCAGCGATGGCGGTGGTCACCGCGACCGGGTCGTCCCGATAGCCGAAAGGGATGAGGAAGAACAGCAGTATCAGCGCCGGGAACACTGCCGACGACACGACCGAGATCGGCACGCGCAGTTGCTCGAGAGCGAGGTAGCGGCCGTGCACGATCGCTAGCCTCACCGACGATGGCCGGCTTTGCGTGGGACGGATCACCGGTCCGCGCTCCGGGTGGACGCGGTGAGCTCGACAACTGCTTCTTCCAGTGACGCGGGCTGAATCTGCAGGTCGCGGAACGGGACGCCGGTGGCGACGAGATCGTGCACGACGCGGTCGGCGTCGGCCGTGTGCCACACGTGATGGTCGCCGTCGCGGGCGACGTGCGGTACGCCGAGCACGCGCACCGGTCCGTGGGCGCGGAAACTGACTCGTACTCGGGGGACGAGCCTCTTGATCTGAGCCAAGTCACCGTTCGCGCGGACCTGGCCGCGATCGAGGACAACGATCCGCTCGGCGAGCTGTTCGATCTCCTCGAGGTGGTGGCTGGTCAGCAGGACCGTTCCGCCTTCGGCGTGGAATTCCTTGATGGCACCCCACAAGGCCTGGCGGGCGTCGATGTCGAGCCCCGTCGTCGGTTCGTCGAGCACGACCAGGCGGGGTCGGCCCACGAACGCCAGTGCTGCGGCGAGCAGCCGACGCTGCCCGCCGGAGAGGCCACCGGCTTGGCGGCGTGCCAGCCCGGTCAGACCGAAGCGATCCAGAAGTTGGCCGATGGGGACAGGATCGGGGTAGTGGGCCGCGACGAAGCGCACCACCTCGCCGACCCGCAGAACCTCGGGCAGGCCCGTGACCTGTGGGGTGGTCCCCAGCTCGAGGCGCCGGGTGGCGTCGAGTGGAGACCCGCCGAACAGCTCCACCTGCCCGCCGGTGGCGCGTCGCAGACCCACGATCAGGCTGAGCAGCGTGGTCTTGCCCGCTCCGTTGGGCCCGAGCAGGCCGGTGATCGTCGCGGCAGGCACGTCGAGATCGACGCTGTCGAGCGCGAGGGTCGAGCCGAACCGTCGGGTAGCACCGATCGACCGTGCGACCGCGTGGTCAAGCCCGCGATGGGGCGTGGGAGAGCACGTAGTGGATGCGTTGGACATGAGCTCCTTGATCTGCGAGCGGATCCAGGTCGACGCGGCCGCACCGCGGTTCGGTCGAGAACCGGCCACCCGACAGCAGACCCGGTCCGGCGAGCTGGATCGCTGCTCGAGAGCCGCTCGCCGGTAGCGTCTGGACCCTCGGTGTGGTCGCGGCGATGGCCGATGCCGTTGTAGTCGCGCACCTGCTGTAGGGCGACGTTTCAGCGGGCATCGTCAGGCATTCGTCAGGCGATGCCATCAGGGATCGAGCACCAGCAGCACTGTCGACACGACCAATGCCACCATCATGATCACGACGAGCATGATCGGTGACATCGGCTGAGGATGTCGCTTGGACGGTGGTGTGCTCGACTGTCTGCGGGGTGCCGCCGTCTCGGGTCGTTCGGGTTGTCGGAGCTGGGGGTCGGCCGGCGCAGGTCCGGGCCTTCCGCAGCCGGTCGCAGGGACCTTCTCCTCACCCGTTGGGTGCGATGGACCGTTGGATGTGGTCATCGGCGCACTGCGAGGTAGCCCGCCGTGCCGGCTGCGGTCGCCGCGATCATCGCGGCCGATGTCTGCAGTCCGTTGGTCACGCCGAGAAGCAGAGCCACTACGCCGACCAGCACAGCGGCCGCGGCGCCCGGAAAGGTACGTTGACAGCTTCGCATCCCGTCATGGTCGTCCTCGACCGGCAGATGGCGTGTTGTGTGCGGGATTCGTCAGCCGATCGTCAGGCCCGGTCGGCCCTACATATCGGGACCTGTCCTGCAATCCCAGGGCGACGGGCAGCACGGCGGGCCGAGGCTTTGCGCGCGTTCGCCGAGACCGCCGGTGAACGTACGGACGGAGACGGGAGTGCGGGCCGACGCTCCACCGAACCCGGCCGACCGTCAGGGATTCGGCAGTTGGGCACTCGCCGCCGGTGCGGCGGGCGGGCTCAATGACGTCGACGGGCTATCCGGACGAGGCGTTGTCGACGGCTCCGGCACGATGGTGACCGTCGGAGTGGCGGCGGGCGCCGCGCCGAGGCCGTCGAGTCGTTCCGGCTCGGCCTGCGTCGGCACCCCGCACGCGACCGCGCCCACCGCGAGTGTTCCCACCGTGAGTGTTGCGGCGATACGCCGCACCGCGGCCGACAGTCGATCGGTCAGCGCGGCTGGGCAGGCATCTCGACCACCACGCGGGTGCCGCCACCAGGTCTGTCCTCGATCCATACCGATCCCTCGTGTCCGTGGACGTGCCGGGCTACCAGCGCCAGGCCCAACCCGCTGCCGCCGTCGTCCGTGCGAGAGCCGGCGAGCCGACCGCGCGCGAACCGTTCGAAGACCTCTCTGCGCAGCTCTGCCGGCACGCCCGGTCCGGCGTCGTCCACCTCGATCCGGGCCCGGTCCTCGCGCCGCATTACGGCGACCCGGACGAGCCCCCCACCGTGGGACTCGGCGTTGTCGAACAGGTTGCCCAGCACGCGGTCGAGGCCGCGCCGGTCGGCGAGCACCATCGGCGGGTCCGGGCAGGTCTGTACCCAGCAGTGCCGCTCGGGGCGGGTGCCAAGGGTCCGCCGAACGAGATCGGCCAGATCGCACGGCTCCCGGTCCGCGTCCTCGACGGAGTCGGCACGGGAAATCTCCAGCAAGTCCACGACCATCTGCTGGAACCGTTGGATATCGCCGGCCAGCAGGTCGACGGCCTGCTGCGCCGACGGCGACAGTTCCGGGCGCCGCTTGCGCAGCACCGCGACCGCGTTCACGAGCGTGGTCAGCGGTGACCGGAGTTCGTGGCTGACGTCCGCGGCGATGCGGGCGTCACGCGCGACGCGGTGTTCGAGTGCGTCGGCGGTGCGGTTGAAGGTTGCGGCCAGGGCGTCGAGCTCGGCGTCGCCCCACTCGGGGAGGCGGGCGGCCAGGTCCCCGGCGGCGACCCGCCCGGCGGCGCTGGTCAGCTCGGCGAGTGGGCGCAGCGCCTGTCGTCCGGCCCAGCCACCGATCGCCGCACTGAGCAGAGTGCTGGCGGCGACGCCGATGATGAGGACGGTGCTGAGGAATCGAAGTGTCCGATCGAGCTCGACGAGCGGGAACAGCTCGACGTACACGGCCTGCGTGTCCGGCACGGGCAGGGCGACCGCCAGGACGGGGATGCCGTCTGAGGTGATGCGTTGGCGCCCCGCGACGCCGCTGTCGACGAGGCTCATGAGCGGGCGGGGCAGACTTTCCGGGTCGAGGGTGCGGCCGCTGGTGGTCCAGATGTCGCCTCGGCGGACCGCGATCGTCGTGTCCGGTCCGCCGGCGAGCCCGGTCAGCAGATCAGCGAGTCGCCCGTCGAAGCCGCTGCGCAACGACTCCTCGACGAGGCGGGCGTTCACCGCCGCCTGCCGCGTCGCACCGTCCTCACGCTGGTCGAGCAGATACCGCGAGGACGACGTCCGCGTCACGATGGCGAGCAGCCCGGTGATGACGAGCGCGACGAGCGCGAACGCGACTGCGATCCGCGTCCGCAGCGGAAGCCGAGCGGGAAGCGACACCGGCCTGGTCATCGGCCGCGCGGCAGTACCGTCGCTGGGCTGATCTTGTAACCTGCTCCGCGCACAGTCAGCAGGATGGTCGGGCGGTCGGGATCAGGCTCGATCTTGCGACGCAGCCGACGCACGTGCACGTCGAGCAGCCGGGTGTCGCCGAAGTAGTCGTAGTCCCACACCCGGCGCAGCAACGCCTCGCGCGTCACGATCCGCCCACCCGCCGCGGCGAGCTCGACCAGCAGTCTGAACTCGGTGCGGGTCAGGTGGATCGAGGCGCCGCCGCGGAGCACGAGGCCCTCGTCCGGCAGCACCTCGAGGTCGCCGACGGCGAGCACGGGCGAGGGTCGCGGCCCGTGGCGCCGGCGCAACATCGCTCGGATGCGTGCCGCCAGCTCGCCCGCGTCGAGCGGCTTCGTCACGTAGTCGTCGGCGCCTGCCTCCAGCCCACCGATCACATCCGAGGTCTGCGAGCGCGCGGTGACGACGATGATCGGGACGTCGCTGTGGGCGCGCAGGGTCCGACAGACGCTCAGCCCGTCGATTCCCGGCAACATCAGGTCGAGCATCACCACGTCGAACGTCACCGCGCGCAGGACCACCAACGCCTCCTCGCCAGACCCGACCGCGCGAACGTCGATGCCCTCGTCGTCCAGGGCCAGCACCAATGACTGACGGATCCGCCCGTCGTCCTCCACGAGTAGAACCAGCGGGCGCCGCTCGGCCTGCGCAGGAACGGACGACCGGTCGGATCCGTCGGATGCGCCCTGTACCGCTGCGATGTCCCTCATCGTTCCAGGATTCGATCGCGCCAGATCGCTAGTGTCCACCCCTGCCTCGTCTCTGCCCAGATCGTCATGCAAGCGTCAGGTTCCTCGGCTTCTTCTCTGGCGCGTGTCGAGCACGGAGAAGTGCTGCGAGGGTGCTTCGCACGATCCAGCAGCGGTGACTCTGAATGGTCGTAGCAGCACAGCGCGTGGGCGCCGCCGATCGTGGCACGGGTTCGGGTGCCGTCGCCGTCCGCGACATTGCGGCGGACGCGCGTGCGCCGCGCCGTCGAGGGCGAGCACGTCCGTCACCACGGGATCTCGACGGTTCAGTGGGCCGGCAGGTCGGGGAGCTCCACGGCGTCGCGCAGGCTCCTGCCCATGACCAGGCCCGGCACGTGCGGCAGTCCGAACATCTTCATCACCGTGGTCCGCACGGCCAGCGCGACCCTGGTCCGCGGCGCGAGCGCAGCTCCGAGGCTCCTGGCCGCGTCCTGCTTGGACCGCAGCAACTGCCCCAGGCGTGCGTCGTAGCGGGCGAATGCCTCGACGTGGTCGCCGTGCGCGCGGGCCAGCTCGGCGGCCAGGATGTAGGCCTCGACCATCGCCAGCGCCGAACCCTGTCCGGCCAGCAGCGACGGGCACGCCGCCGCGTCGCCCACCAGCGCCACCCGGCCCCGCCCCCAGGACGGCATGCGGATCTCGCTCGCACGGTCGAAGTAGAACGTCCGGGCCGACGCCATCGCCTCGAGGATCGCCGGTGTCTCCCATCCCGCCGTGGCGAGCCGGCGGCGCAGCAGCGCCTGTTGCTCGGCGGGGCTGTCAAGCGGCGCTCCGCCCTCGTCGCGCACGGTGGCGCAGAACATCGTGACGTCATCCCGCAGGGACACTCGCAGCATCTGGAACCCGACGTCGGCGTGCATCACGGCCGTGAGTTCGTCGCGCGGGCGATACCCGGCGACGTCGAACGCGGCGACGACGATGCCGAGATAGCGCTCGAACTGCTCCTCCGGGCCGAAGGTCAGCAGGCGCACCCGCGAGTGCAGGCCGTCGGCCCCCACCACGAGGTCGAACTCCCGCCGCAACCCGTCCTCGAAAGTAACCTGCACGACCTCGCCCACGTCGTCGATCGCGTGGACCGTGTTGCCGAAGAGGGTCTCGACGCGCCCGCCCAGAGCGGAGTGGATGGCCGACGCCAGGTCAGAGCGAGCGATGGTCACGTAGCGGTCGCCCGACCCGACGAACGCGGACGGCGCGAACGAGGCGATTCGCCGACCGGCGCGGTCGACCGAGCGGGCCTCGACGAACTCGTAGCCCGTGCTGCGGAGCTCGGGGACGATGCCCATCCGCTCGGCCACGTCGAAGCCCGCGCCCCAGAAGTCAACGACGTAGCCGCCGCGACGGAGCTCAGGCGCCCGCTCCACGAGCGTGGGCTCGTGCCCGAGGCGCAGCAGCCAGTAGGCCAGCGTGGGACCGGCGATTCCAGCACCGACGATCAACACCCGCACGTCCAGGCCTCCCATCTCGGCCAGCACCAGTGTCGGACGCGTCCATACCCAGCAGCCCGACCACCAGTCTGGCACCATCGACGACCAGCTCTCCGCCCGTCGTCCGATACGAACACAGCCGCCGCGCATCCATCACCGCGGAGACGGACCGCTGATCCGGTGGTGCCGGCAACCCGGCTCGCAGCAACGGCCCATGACGACGCCGGCCGCCCCGAACGCAGAAGCCATTGCGCAATGGCGGGATCGCCGGGAGGCGCCTCGACGTGGCGTGGTCGGGTTCCGCACCTCGTGGTGCTCGGTCTTGCGCGGGCGGCGAGCGACGCGGAGGGCCGCCGCGCCTCAGCGACGCCCTCGAGCGGCTCCGATCGACCCGCCGACCTGTTCCGCCCCGGTCGGCCATCGCGCTGTGTTCCGAGCGGGCTCTGGGCACTACTCATCGGAATGTGGGTAGCGATGCATGAACTCGTCGAGGTGCTGGGCCTTGCACAGGTGCTGCAGCTTCGCCGTGTCGGCCTGCTGCATGCACTGGTCGAGGCTCAGACCCGACCCGAACGCGTCGTCGCCGAGTGCGCCTGCCAGCACGGCGGCACCGATCGCGATCGCCACCAGGCCCAGCAGCCCGGCGACGACGGCCACCCGCTGCCGCGGCGCGGCAGCGCGCCCGAGCCGCGCCGTCGTGACCGCGCAGGCGACCGCCGCCAGTCCCACGCCGATGCCGCCCCACCCCGTCCATGAGCTGAGCAGGGCCACCCCGCCCAGCCCGATCGCGAACGGGCCGATCGTCCGTGCCGTGCCTCCGGCGACATCCGTGCGGCTCATGGTGTGACCTGCACCCAGCGGGCCACCGACGGCACGCCGTGGTCGTCGACGAGGAACAGCATGTAGAAGCCCGGCGGGACCAGGGTGTTCTGTGCGGGGACGGTCAGTCGCAGCTCGCCGTCGGTGCCCTTCTCGATGTCGAGTGCGACGGTGCGTTGTTCGAGATCGGTGACGTGGGTGGCGGCGCTGGGTCGGATCAGCCGGGCCTTCGTGATGTGCTCGGCCTGCGGGCTGTGCACGGTCATCGTGGCGCCGAGCGTGACCTGGGCCGGGGCATCGCTGATCACGGGTTGTGGGGTGCGGAACAGGTAGGCCGGGGTGAACATCTCCAGGCGCTTCTCGAACTGGGCGGGCCGGGTGTCGTCGGGGTCCTTGAACAGCGCGTTCCCGCCGAGCGTGAGCACCTGACCGTTGGGCAGCAGCAGGCCCTCGGAGTGGTAGTCGCGCCCGACCGTGGGGTCCGCGGCGGCGGTCAGGGTGTTGGTGTCGGGGTGGTAGATGCTGGCCAGGTAGTTCCAGCTGGCGTGCTTGCCGCGGTAGTCGCGGGAGCCGTTGCTGATCAGCAGCGAGTCGTCGGGCAGCTGCACGACGTTGGGGTAGCGGGTCGGCGCCGGCAGGTCCGGGCCCGGATGGAACGCGGGGTGCCGGTCGGCGAGGTCGATCACGTCGATCCGCGCGGTGGACAGCGGCGACTCGCCGACCCCGCCACCGCCGACGACGATCAGGCGCTGGTCCTGGACGGGCCCGGCGAACGACGATCCGCTGGTCTCCAGGATGTTGGGGTCGCGCAGGCCCGGCACCGGGGTCAGCGTGTTGTCGTCGAGATTCCAGAACCCGGGAGCGCGGCCCTTGTCGGCGGGCCCGTAGCCGGCGTTGGAGCCGGAGTAGAACAGCATGCCCGCCTGCGCGGTCTGGAACAGCGCGGGGAAGGTCGGAAAGTACTGGAACAGGTCCTTGCGCTCGGTCCAGGTCTTGGTCTTCGGGTCGTAGATCTCGTTCTGGCCGGGCAGGATCTGCCCGACGCCGTCGAGACCGGACACGGCCAGCACACCGCCGTCGGGCAGCCCGAGCAGCGACGGGTACCAGCGCTTGTGGTTCATGTCGGCCACCCGCTGGTACTGCTCGGTGACCGGGTCGAACTCGTAGCTGTTGGCGATGCCCTGGTAGTCCTGCTTGTCCAGCGTCATCTTCTGCGCGAGCCCGTAGACGTTGCCCGCATCGGGGCCGTCGAGGCCGGTGATCGAGTACTGGGCGGGGGTGTCGGTGACCCCGGCCGGACCTTCGACCTCGGACTCGACGAACACCTGCGTCTCGCTCGCGGTGACGGTGGCGCCGCGGCGGGTGGTCTCCTTCGCCGCCGGCGGGACGTGGAAGTCGCCGGTGGCGCGGTAGCGGCGACCGTCAGGTGCCGCGAACTCGGTGCCCTTGCCGAAGTCGTGGGCCTGATCGGGCGACTCGTTCTTGACCGTCATCGCACCCGCGGCCCGCACCACGGCCGGTGGCAGCAGCTCGTAGCGTCCGGTGCCGCCGGCGACCAGCAGCTTGCCGTCGGGCAGGAACGCGTGGCCGCCGCAGAACATGTCGGCCGGGGTCGGCACCAGGTGGCTCGCGCCCGTCGCCGGGTCGTAGATCAGCGTGCGGAAGGTGCCGGCGTCGAACTGCGCCTGCTCGTTGCCCGATCCGGCGATGATCAGCAGCTTGCCGGTGGGCAGCAGCGCCGAGTGGATCGCGTTGACCTGCAGATCGCTCGGCAGCTCGATCACGTCCCACCGGCCGAACTGCGCCTTGTACTCCGGGCTGTCGATCAGCCACTGGTGCTGCACCTGCCGGACGAACGCGATGGCCGGTGGCACGTTCACCCCCAGCAGCAGGACCGGCAGCACCACCAGCGCGACAGCCTTGCGATGTCGCTGCAGGGAGCGCAGCACCGCCTTGATCATCGAGCGCACGTATGAACCTCTTTCCCGACCGGACCGTTAGCCACTGCAAATGTTGTGCCATACAGTGGACGTCGCGATGGTGATCGAGGTTGCGTGTAGGACTGAAGACGTCCGAGCAGCTACTGGCTCGCCGCGGAAGGGGATCCTGGAGTTGCAGAGTGCAATTGTTGCAAGTGGTCGACCGGCCGAGCCAGCAGCGCTGCTTCAGGCCCAGACCTCGTCCGGATCGCCGCCGACCGGCGGCTCCCCACCTGCGTCGGCGAACGCCGCGAGGACCTCCACCAGGCCGTTTCGCGCCTCCAGTGGCATGCGCGCCACGATGCGCGCGATCTCCTCGCGGCGCCGGCCAGTCACCTGCCGGACGATGCGTGCGCCTTCGCGGGTCAGTTCCAGGACGATCTCGCGGCGGGACGCGGCGCTGTGCCGCCGCTCGATCAACCCGGCCGCGACCAGCCGGTCCACCATCCGGCTCGCCGTCGACGGCGCGACCTCCAGGTATTCCGCGAGCGTGCCGTGCTTGAGCGGACCACGGGTGTGCAGCACCACCAGCAGCCGGAACTGCGGCAGCGTGATCGCATCCCCCGCGGCGGCGATCGAGCGCGCCGACACCGCGACCAGCAGCCGGGACGCGGTGAGCACCGCATCGGTCACGGCATCGACATCGGCCGCATCGACGACGGATCGAGGCATTGCGCCAGTCTGCCGCACCACCGCCGTCAAGCGCAGACAACGGTCCGCGACCACGGCCCGGGGAGCCGAGGCATGATGGCCGGTGCAACGCATGACCCAGAGGTCGCTTCTGGCGGTCCCGGGGTTCCCGCCGTCGGCGGCGGGATCACCTCGCCCGACATCAGCGCCCGTTCCCCCGGCGGCGTCCAGCAACCGGGGAGCACCCGCACGCGGAGCGTGGGGCAGGTCGTGCAGCGGGCGCACCGATGGTTCGTGACCGCACCGGCCGGCCTGGTCGGGCTCGCGGTGATCATCGGCGTCGGAGCCGGCCTCGGCGCGGTCGTGTTCCGCGATCTCATCCTCGGCATCACCTACGCCGTCACCGGGCGCGTGGACTTCAGTGACGCCGGCCGGATCGCCAGCAGCCACCTGCCGGCACTCGGGCCATGGTTCCTGCTGCTGGCACCCGTCATCGGCGGTCTGGTGTATGGGCCACTGGTCAACCGGTTCGCACCCGAGGCGCGCGGGCACGGGGTTCCCGAGGTGATGGTCGCGGTCGCCCGCAACGGCGGCCGCATCCCGGCCCGGGTCGCGGTGGTGAAGTCACTGGCCTCGGCACTGTGCATCGGCACGGGAGGATCGGTCGGTCGCGAAGGCCCGATCGTCCAGATCGGATCGGCGCTGGGCTCCTCGATCGGGCAGTGGCTGCGGGTTCCGGATCATCGACTGCGCCTGATGGTCGCCTGCGGCGCCGCGGGCGGGATCGCCGCCACGTTCAACGCTCCGATCGCCGGAGTCTTCTTCGCGCTGGAGATCATTCTGCGGGCGTTCACGGCCGAGGTATTCGGCGTCGTCGTGATCGCCTCGGTCACCGCCGACGTCACGGCCAGAGCGATCATCGGCAACGATCACATCCTCGAGCTGCCGGGGTTCTCGCTCGGGTCGGCTGCGGAGTTGCCCTTCTACGCTGTGCTCGGGCTGCTCGCCGGAGTACTCGGCTGGGGATTCGCCCGCGTTCTGTACCTGGTCGAGGACGTGTGCGACCGGGTCTGGCGCGGGCCGCAGTGGCTACGCCCCGCCGTCGGCGGCGTGGTCCTGGGCGGGGTGCTGCTCGCGCTGCCGCAGTTGTACGGGGTCGGCTACCCGGTGCTCGAAGCCGGTATCAGTGGCGGCTACGCCGCAGCGTTTCTGCTGGTGCTGGTCGTCGGAAAGATGCTGGCGACAAGCCTGACGATCGGGATCGGCGGCTCAGGTGGGGTCTTCGCCCCGTCCTTGTTCATCGGCGGGTTGGCGGGTACCGCATTCGGGATGGCTGCGCACGCCGCGTTCCCTGGACTCGGCCTCACCCCCGGCGCGTTCGGGCTGGTCGGGATGGCTGCCGTGTTCGCCGGAGCCGGGCACGCGCCGATCACTGCAGTATTGATCGTCTTCGAACTCACGGGCAACTACGCGATCATCCTTCCCCTGATGGTGGCCGTCGTCCTCGCCACAGGGCTGTCGAACCTGATCTCCGGCGACACGATCTACACCCTCAAGCTGTTGCGGCGCGGCATCGACATCGACGCCGAAACCCGAGCCGAAACCGCATTCCGCCGCCTCACCGTCGCCGAAGCGATGCAACCACCGCCCTCATGGCTGGCCCCGAATACCCCACTCGAAGACCTCGCACCGCTGCTGGGTTCCTCCCGCTACGGCACGCTCCCCATCGAGCCGGACGACGGCCATTACCGGGGCTCGGTCGTCGCCGCCGACCTCGACCTGAGCGGACGCGACGGCACGACCGCCGCCGACGTGGCCATAGTGCTTCAGCCGCTGCGTCCCGACGATTCCCTCCACGCCGCCCTGCGGGTCTTATCCGACAACCCACTGACCGGCCTGCCAGTCTGTGCAGACCAGGAGCGGGGCGAGCTGGTCGGATGGATCGATCACCGCGACGTGCTCACCCGCTACGGACGGCCCGCTGTCCCGTGACTTGGGACCGCCCGCGCCCGGCGGCGCCGGTTGATCGCCAGGCCGGCGCCACCCAGCGCCGGGCCCGAGCCGAGATCGTCGACACCGGATCGGCGCGCCCGCCAGGGTGCCTCGCTCGGGATTGCCGGTGTCTGCCTGCTCGCCGACCAACTCGCGCGCGGTGCCTCGATCGACCAGGCCCTGCCGGTCACGAACAGCAGTGGCGCCCGGTCGTCGAGGAGAAGCAACGCGTCGGTCGCGCCGGCGCCCGCTGGTTCCTCCCCCCGCACCCCGGGAGCCACGCCTACGCCGAGCTGTTCTGCGCGCGATGGCCCGGCCCGGGCTCGGCCGCTTCGGCGCCGCACTCGTGACCGGCAGGTCCAGCGCCCTGATCACCAACCTCCGCACCGCCGACCAGACCGGCCGCGTGGACACCGCACGCTGACGACGGCACGTGGCGGGCGGATGGGGTGCTCGCCCGACCTGCAGGAACCACGACCGGCCACCACCGGGTGACCTGCCTCTCTGCTGACGGTCCACGGGAGGACGGTGACCGTGCACTCGACTAACCTCGACCGTGGTGTGCCGGGAAGTCTGGTCGGCGGTCCATCCGTCGACGCTCCAGAAGGAGATCCGTGGCTTCCCCAGATCGCAACCGCACGTTCCTGCTCGGCCGGGGCACCTGGCCGGAGGTCCGCCGCATCGGCGACATCCTGCGCACCGAGACCGTCGGCGGCGTGCTGCTCGTCGCCGCCGCGGTGCTCGCGCTGGTCTGGGCGAACTCGCCGTGGGCGGACGCCTACCGCGCGCTGGGGACCTGCGGGTCGGGCCGGCCGCGCTGCACCTGGACCTGACGCTCGGCCAGTGGGCCGCCGACGGGCTGCTGGCGATCTTCTTCTTCGTCGCCGGGCTGGAGCTCAAGCGCGAGTTCGTCGCCGGCGACCTGCGCGACCCGCGCCGGGCGGCGCTGCCGGTCGCCGCCGCGGTCGGCGGCATGGCCGTGCCGGCGCTGATCTACATCGCGGTCAACGCTCGGCGGCGGCGGCGGCGCTGGCGCGGCTGGGCGATCCCGACCGCGACCGACATCGCGTTCGCGCTGGCCGTGCTCGCCGTGATCAGCACCACCTGCCGGCGGCGCTGCGGACCTTCCTGCTCACCCTCGCCGTGGTCGACGACCTGCTCGCGATCGTGATCATCGCGGTGTTCTACACCGACGACCTGCACGCTCGGTGCCGCTGCTGCTGGCGCTGATCCCGCTGGCGCTGTTCGCGCTGCTGGTGCAGCGGCGGGTGCGGTCGTGGTGGCTGCTGCTGCCGCTGGCCGTCGCCGACCTGGGCGCTGGTGCACGCGTCCGGCGTGCACGCCACCGTGGCCGGTGTGCTGCTCGGGTTCGCCGTGCCGGTGCTGCGCCGGTCGCGGCCGGGCGCCGGCCCGGGCTGGCCGAGCACTTCGAGCACCGGTTCCGGCCGCTGTCGGCCGGGTTCGCGGTGCCGGTGTTCGCGTTCTTCGCCGCCGGCGTGTCACGGTCGGCGGCGCCGGCGGGCTCGGCGCGACGCCTGGCCGACCCGGTCGCGCTCGGGCATCGTCGCCGGCCTGGTGGTCGGCAAGACCGTCGGCGTGCTCGGCGTCGACCTGGCTGGTGCAGCGGTTCACCCACGCCGAGCTCGACGAGGACCTGGGCTGGTGGGACGTGCTCGGCCTGGCGCTGCTGGGCGGGATCGGGTTCACCGTGTCGCTGCTGATCGGCGAGCTGGCCTTCGGCGCGGGCAGCGCGCGCGGACGAGCACGTCAAGCTCGGCGTCCTGGTCGGCTCGCTGATCGCCGCGCTGCTGGCGGCGTCGTGCTCCGGGTCCGCAACCGCGCACTACCGGCGGATCTGCGCGGAGGAGGAACGCGACGACGACGCCGACGGGGTCCCGGACGTCTACCAGGCCGAGCGGCGCGACTGAGCGAGTCGGCGTTCGACCGCCCGTGTCGCTGGTCTGGGCCGTCTTGACCTCGGGCGGACGGCGGACGACCATCACCTGATGGAGCCCGCCGGCGAGGACCATCGTCCCGATGACGGGACGCCACGGCGCGGATCCCTTTCCGCAGCATTCGACGTGCGCCCCGCTCTCGCGACAGGAGAACGAGGTCCTCGACGAGATCGAGCACGGACTGATCGGCAGCGATCTGGGCCTGTCCGCCCGGATGGCCCGGCTGGACGACCCCGCCGGCGGCGGCGTGGGCGCGAGTGGGCGGAGGGCTGGCCTTCGCCGCGATCCTGCCGTCCTGGTCATGGCCCTGCCGGCCGTCGCGGGGTGGGCACTGGTCGGTCTGGCGGCGGCTGCGGTGTTCCTTCCGGTGCTGCTGTCCGCCGCCCGGTGGCCATTTCGAGCTTGAGGCACGGCCTGGTCGTCAGTGGTCGTCGATCGGCTTCGCCGTGGTCGGGTCAGGATGTTCGGGTTGCTCGTCCGTGGCGTCTGCGGCGTGGGCGTCGTCGGGTTCGTCGGCGGGCAGGCCGGCCATCTCCTCGACGTCGAAGGCCTTCGCCACCGGGACGTCGGACATGCTGTGCGCGATGATCGAGACGGCGATGGTGAGCG
>CAVSHL010000002.1:0-205081 GCA_963727745.1 uncultured Actinomycetota bacterium | reverse complement strand
CGCGATGTGTTCGAGGTCGGCGCGGCGGAACGGTGCCGTGCGGAGGAACTCGACTGCCTCGGCGGTTGATTCGTAGGGGTGGTCGACGGCGAACAGCAGTCGGTCGGCGCCGATGGCCTGGACGGCTCCGAGGAGGGCCGTGTGGGAGAAGTCGACGGCCGCGCCCGATCCGGTTCTGCGGGCGTCGGCGGCGAGGAACGAGAAGTCGTACATGCTCGCGGCGGTACCGGTCAGGTGGGCGCGTGGTCCACGACCTCGTCGGCGTGGCGACGACGGTGGCGCCGCTCTCGTACTCGTTCCGCGATCCGCGAACTCGGGCGTCGTGGCCCTCGGCTGCGTCGCGGGCGGGAAGGGCTGCGCGCTTGGCGCACCATCTATCGAAGGATCGCCATGCCGTTGCGCGATCCTCAGCGGACGTACGGCGTCGTGCGCAGCATGTCCGAGGCCGCATGTGGAAGGTGTAGCCCGCCGCCGCCCGTTCGACGCGACCCGCGGTCGGGAAGGCGAAGTGCGCCGGAGCGATGGGGGTACCGGAAGCGGCGGCGTCGGCGAGCAGCCGGACCCGCGTCCGGGCAGCAGCGGCCGGGTCCACGCAGTACCGGCTGCTGACTTCGGGGTGGCGCAGCTGCAGGGGGTGGTGCAGCGCGTCACCGGCGAGGATCAGCTCACCGCCGCTCCCGGTGACCCGCACGACGACGTTGCCCGGGGTGTGCCCGGCGGCCGGCTCCAGCCTGATGCCGGGCGCGATCTCGGCGTCGGCGTCGACGACGTCGAGCAGGCCGTGCGCGAGCAGCGGACGGACGCTGTCGGCCATGTAGTCCCCGGTGCGGCGCATGGCGGTGGTACCGGCCGGCTCGTCCAGTGGTCGAGCTCCGGGCCGGTGACGCTGTGGCGGGCGTTGCGGAAGACCGGTCGCCAGTCGTCGCCGTGCGCCTGGGTGCACCAGCCGACGTGGTCGACGTGGAGGTGGGTGAGCACCACGGACGTCACGTCGAGCGGCGACGTGCCCGTCGCGCGCAGGGCCGCCAGCCACCCCGCGTCGAGATCGGCGAACTCGGGCCGCAGCCGCGGTTTGCCGCCGCCGACACAGGCGTCGACGAGCACGGTCGCCGTCGGCGTCACCACCAGGAAGGACTGGATGACGTAGACGAGCCGGCCGGTCGCCGCATCGAACCACGGCTCCCGGAAGCACCACTCCTGCCGGTCGACCGGCACGTCCGGGAAGAACTCCTCCGGCGCGATCAGCAGCCGTGGCGTCTCCACGATCGGCACCACGGCCACGTCCCCGAGGTCGAACCAGGACCCCGTCACACCGATCGGGGCTCCCCGGTCGGCGCCGTGTGTGTCGCCCGGGGCGCGGACAGCCCCGTCCGCCACAGGACGACCGCGCAGACCGCGGCCGCCAGCACCGGCACCGCCGTCAGCAGGATGATGTCGCGGCCCGCGAGCGCGAGGCCGATCAGGATGCCCGCGACACCGGGCCCCACGATCGCGCCGGCGCGTCCGAGCGCGGCGGCCCAGCCGACGCCCGTCGTGCGGGTGCCCGTGGGGTAGAGCGCGACCGCGAGCGTGAGCTGACCGATCTGGCTCGCGGTGACGCCCAGGCCGGCCGCGCCCAGAGCGAGCAGGAGGGCCAGCTGGTCGAGGGGTGCGCGCGCCGCGAGGACCACGCCGACGATGCCGATGGCCGGCATCAGCACCAGTGCGGGCGCGATGCCGATGCGGGCCGCGATCGGGATCAGCAGGATGCCGCCGAGCACGCCGCCCAGGCTCACGAACGCCAGCCCCAGCGGCGCCTGGGCCGGGCTGAACCCGTATCCGGTCAGCAACGTGGGAACCCAGGACGTCAACGTGTAGGACGCGACGAACACCAGGAACGAGAACGTCCACAGCAGGACCGTGCTGCTCCGCAGACCGGGATCGAACAGCCTGGCCACCTTGGCCTCGTCCTGCTCGGCCGCGACGGAGGTCCGCGCGGCCGGTTCGGCCGGCAGCCACCACGCCATCACCCCGACCAGCAGCAGCGGCAGCAGGCCGGCGACCACGAAGACGCCGACGGCGCCGACCATCGTGATCAACCGACCGCCGAAGAACCCGCCCAGCGTCGCTCCCGAGGCGAGGCCCAGCGTGACGGTGACGGACACGACCTCGCGACGGCGCACGGAGGAGAACTCCGTGGCGAAGGACACCGCAGCCGGCAGGACCGAGCCGAGGCCGAACCCGGTCAGGAGCCGGGTGGCGGCGAGCAGTCCGATCGAGTGCGTCGGCAGCACGACCACGACCAGCAGCGTCCCGACGGCGAACGTCGTCACGCCGGCGATCAGCAGCGTCCGGCGCCCGATCCGGGCGCTCAGCGCGCCGCAGCACAGGTACCCGACCACGACCCCGAGGTTCGTCAGCACCAGTGGGACGGTGAAGGCGGCCGGACCCGTTCCCCACTCGACGGCGAGCGTCGGCACGACGAAGGCCAGTGCGGCGGTGTCGAACCCGTCCAGCAGCACCGCCAGGAACGCCAGCACCAGCACCGGCCGGTGGATGCCGGTGGGCTGCCCGGTCGGACCCGCCTCGGGGACCCAGCCATCGGGGCGGTCATCGCTGCGCCCCGTCCGTGCCGAAGATCGCGTCGCGCGCGGCCTCGAACAGGGGCGACCCCGGCTCGGCGAAGGCGGTGGCGGTGCCCAGGTGGTCGGTGTCGGGCAGCACCGCACGGACCGGCGGCCGGCCGGCGGCCGTGAGCGCGTCGACCAGGAGCTGGCCCTGACGGGTGAGGAACCGGTCGTCGTCGGAGCGCCGGTTCGGCTCGGGATCGCCGAACGAGACGACCACCCGGCGCGGCGCGCCGACGACGCGCAGGGCGGGGCTCAGCTCCTCCGCGCCGGGCTCGTCAACCGGGTTCAGCACCACCGGCGGGCTCATGCAGATCGCGGCGTCAGCGGGGACCGGCGCGCCCGCCCAGTCGGTCATCGTGACCATCGCGGCGAGGTGGCCACCGGCCGAGTGACCCGCGACGGTGATGCGGGTGGGATCGCCGCCGTAGCTCTCGGCGGCGGCGGCCATCCAGCGGAAGGCCGCGACGGCGTCGTCGACCGCATCGCCGATGGTGTGGGCAGGGGTGAGGCGGTACCCGCAGCTGACGAAGACCGCACCGGCCTCCACCCAGGGCTCGGCCAGCTGGTCGTAGAAGGCGGGATGCCCCTCCCGCCAGCGGCCGCCGTGGAAGTACAGGATCACCGGGCAGCCGGTGCGGTCCTGCGGACGGTAGACGTCGGCCATCTGGTAGGGGTCGGGTCCGTACCGGACGTCGAGGTCGTGGGGGAACCGGCGGCGCATCGCGTCCCGGCGGTCGAGGGCCGCGGCGTAGAAACCGGCCCAGTCGGGGTGGTAGTCCGCGGGGTGCCGGACGGTGAAGAACCCCGTGGCGTCCGCCCGTCGGGCCTGGTCAACGATGTCCATGTGGGTCTCCCCAGGTAGGTCTTGGGCCACATCCTTTGCGTAGCAACCGATGCCGGGCCAATGCCTATCCGCCGACGCCGTATAGCCGTTCAGGCATGACGCGCTACCCACCGGACCGGCCCAGGTCCGCTTCGATCTCCGCCGCCACCTCCGACATGACCTCCAGGAAGGCCAGGCAGGCCGGCGTGCGGAACCGCCCGGGCACGGTCGTCACCCCCACCGGCCGGCGCAGCGACTCGAGCTCGCACGGGAGCAGCGCCATGCCCGGGTCCGCCTGCGCCACGTGCGCCGGCAGCGCCGCGATGAAGTCGGACTCGACGATCAACGTGCGCAGCGTGAGGATCAGCGTGCACTCCACGCGGTCCGGCGGCGGCGGCAACCCCATGCCCTGGAAGGCGCGCTCGAGCTCGAAGCGCAGCGCCGTCTGCTCCACCGGCAGGATCCACGGGTACCCCTGGAGATCGGCGATCGTCGGATCGATCAGCCGCTGGGCCGGATGTTCGGGGCGCGTCACCAGCCGGATGGGCTCGTCGTACAACGTCGTCTGCTGGATCTCCAGCCCGTCGGCCACCGGCGTGATGCGACCGACCGTCAGATCGAGGTCCCCGGCGCGCAGGGCCGCGAGCAGCACGTCGGGCGTCGCCTCGCGGACGATGACGGTGAGCCGCGGCCGGGTCGCCTTGATCCGCATGATCGCGCGGGGCAGCAGCAGGTTGGATCCCGCCAGGTGGGTGCCGACGCGCACGGTCCCGCTGCGGGCGTCGGCGAGCTCGCTGATCTGCCGGCCCGCCTGCCGCACCTGCCCGACGATCGTGCGGGCCTGGTCGACGAACGCCCGGCCGTACACGGTCGGCGTCATGCCGCGTGGCCCGCGGTCGAACAGCGTGACGCCGAGGATCGACTCCAGCTCCTGCAGCGCGCGGGTGACCACCGGCTGGGTGACGTGCAGGTGCTCGGCCGAGCGGATGAGGGTGCCGTGCTCGGCGATCATGGTGAGCACGACGAGGTGGCGGAGCTTGAGCCGGCCGTCCAGGAGCCGGTCGGCGAGGTCCGGCCCGCTGCGCCTGACCGGCGGCGCACCTGCGTCGTGCTGTGCCATCGCGTTCTCCCGATCGTCAGGACGAGGCTGCCATGCCCATCAGAACATGGGTCGGCCCTCAAAGGGCATTGGTCGGGCATCACTGCGCTTCCTAGCCTGACGGGCGTGACAGTCCCTCACGCAGTCCGCTCCGACACGCACATCCGCAACGTCATCGGCGGCGTGCTCGTCGACGGGGTGCGGGTGTTCGAGAAGGTCAGCCCCGTCGACGGCCATTGCGTCGGCACGGTGCACGAGGCCGGCGCCGAGCAGGTCGACGCCGCCGTCGCGGCTGCTCGGCGCGCTCTCGCGGGCCCGTGGGGCGCGACGACCGTGCAGGAACGGGCCGCGGTGCTGCGGCGGGTGGCCGACGCCATCGACGACCGCTTCGAGGACTTCGTCGCCGCCGAGTCCGCCGACACGGGCAAGCCGATCAGCCTCGTCCGTGAGCTGGACGTCGCGCGGGCGGTGGCCAACTTCAGGTCCTTCGCCGACACGGTCTCTGCGGCCGGCCTCGACTCCTACCTCACCGAGCTGCCCGGCGGGCGGCGCGCGCTGAACTACGCCGTGCGGGCGCCGCTCGGTGTCGTGGCCGTGATCGTCCCCTGGAACCTGCCGCTGCTCCTGCTGACCTGGAAGGTCGCCCCGGCGCTCGCGTGCGGCAACGCGGTCGTGGTCAAGCCGTCGGAGGAGACGCCGTCGACCGCCACGCTGCTGGCGGAGGTGCTGGCCGAGGCCGGGGTGCCGGCGGGTGCCTACAACGTGGTGCACGGGTTCGGGCCCGGGTCCGCCGGGGAGCTCCTCACCACCCACCCGGACATCGACGGCGTCACCTTCACCGGGGAGTCCGGCACGGGTTCGGCGATCATGCGGGCCGTGGCGCCGCGAGTGCGTCCGGTCTCGTTCGAGCTGGGCGGCAAGAACGCCGCCGTCGTCTTCGCCGACGCCGACCTCGACCGGGCGGTCGAGGGGCTGGCGCGCTCGACCTTCCTCAACACCGGCCAGGTGTGCCTGTGCACCGAACGCATCTACGTGCAGCGGCCGGTGTTCGACGAGGTCGCCGCCGGGCTGGTCGAGCGCGCTGCCGCGCTGCGCCTCGGCCACCCCGACGACCCGACCACGACGACCGGGCCGCTGATCTCGCGCGGGCACCGCGACAAGGTCCTGTCGTACGCGCAGCTCGCGCAGGACGAGGGAGCGACCCTGCTGTCCGGTGGCGGCGTCCCGGCACTGGGCGACGATCTCGACGGCGGCGCCTGGTTCGAGCCGACCCTGTGGGCCGGACTGGACAACACGTCCCGGGTCGTCCGCGAGGAGGTCTTCGGACCGGTCGCGGCGCTGATCCCGTTCGACGACGAGGACGAGGCGGTCCGCCTCGCCAACGACACCGCGTACGGGCTCGCGGCGGTGACGTGGACGAGCGACCTCGAGCGGGGGCACCGGGTGGCCCAGCGGATGCGGGTCGGGATGTCGTGGGTCAACACGTGGTTCCTGCGGGACCTGCGCAGCCCGTTCGGCGGGGTCGGCTTGTCCGGCATCGGTCGCGAGGGCGGCGAGCACTCGCTGCACTTCTACACCCAGCCCACCAACGTCTGCGTGCAGCTGTGAGCGCGCCGCGGGCGATCACCGTGGCCGGCAAGGCCGTGCCGCGCGGGAAGTTCCCGCACGTCAAGGTGGCAGGCGGCCACGTGTACGTGTCGGGCACCAGCAGCCGCCTGCCCGACAACACCATCGCGGGGGCTGCGGTCGACGAGTTCGGGACCACGGTGCTGGACATCCGCGTCCAGACCCGCGCCGTGCTCGAGAACATCCGGGCGGTGCTGGCCGCGGCCGGGGCCGAGCTCTCCGACCTGGTGCAGGCCACCGCCTACCTCGTGAACATGAACGACTTCGCCGGCTACAACGAGGTCTGGGCGGAGTTCTTCGACGAGTCCGGGCCGGCGCGCACCACCGTGGCCGTGCACCAGCTGCCCCATCCGCACCTGCTCATCGAGATCCAGGCGATCGCACTGGCCGTCCCCCAGGAGGACGCATGACCCCGATCCCGCCCGTCATCAACTTCCCCGCGTGGGTCGAGGAGAACGAGCACCTGCTCCAGCCGCCGGTGAACAACAAGCAGGTCTGGCAGCCGATGGGCGACTTCATCGTCCAGGTCGTCGGCGGTCCCAACCGGCGCACCGACTACCACCTCGATCCCTACGAGGAGTGGTTCTACCAGGTCAAGGGCAGCATGCACGTCGATCTCATGACGGCGGACGGCCCGCAGCGCGTGGACATCCACGAAGGCGACATGTGGATGCTGCCCCGCAACGTCCCGCACTCGCCGCAGCGCCCGGAGCCCGGTTCGATCGGCATCGTCATCGAGCGGATCCGCGAGGAGGGCACGCTGGAGAAGTTCATGTGGTTCTGCCCGCAGTGCGCCACGTTGGTGCACGAGGTGCAGCTGCAGGTGCGCGACATCGTCGCGGACCTCCCGCCGGTGTTCGAGGCGTTCTACACCTCCGAGGAGGGGCGCACCTGCCCCGGCTGCGGCGCGCTCCACCCGGGCAAGGGCTGATGTCCACCGCCGGCAGGGCGACGATCGACGTCCACACGCACTACGTCCCGCACGGCTGGCCCGACCTGTCCGAGGCCGTGTCGCCGCGGGACGGGTGGCCCCACCTCCGCATCGACTCCGAGCGCGAGGCGACGATCATGGTGGGCTCGCACGAGTTCCGCCGCATCACCTCCAACAGCTGGAACGCCGCCGAGCGCCTCGCCGACATGGACGCCGACGGCGTCGACGTCCAGGTCGTCTCACCGACCCCGGTGTTCTTCTCCTACGACGTCAGCGGCGCGGAGGCGACCCGGGTCGCCCGGATCTTCAACGATCTCGCCCTCGAGGTCTGCGCGCCGGCGCCGGACCGGCTCCTCCCCTTCGCCCAGGTGCCGCTGCAGGACCCCGACGCCGCCTGCACCGAGGCGGACCGGTGCATGCGCAACGGCCACCTCGGGGTCGAGATCGGCAACCACGTCGGCGACCGCGACCTCGACGACGCCGGGATCGTGACGTTCCTGCAGCACTGCGCGCAGCGCGGGATCCCGGTGTTCGTGCACCCGTGGGACATGCCCTCGGGACCCCGGCTCGACCGGTGGATGGCCCGGTGGATCACCGGGATGCCGGCCGAGACCCACCTCTCGATCGTCGCGATGATCCTGGGCGGCGTCTTCGACCGCGTCCCGGAGTCGCTGCGGATCTGCTTCGCCCACGGCGGCGGGTCGTTCGCGTTCTGGCTAGGACGCCTGGAGAACGCCTGGTACGGACGCCGCGACGTCATCGGGACCTCCGAGTTGCCGCCCTCGAAGTACGTCGGGCGCTTCAGCGTGGACTCCGTCGTCTTCGAGCCGAGCGCCCTGCGCACCCTCGTGGACACGCTCGGCACCGACAACGTCGTCGTCGGCAGCGACTACCCGTATCCGCTCGGCGAACGACCGGTGGGCAACGTCGTGCACCGCTCCACCTTCCTCGACGAGGCGCAGCGCGAAGCACTGCTCGGCGGCAACGCGGCCCGCTTCCTGGGCCTGCCGGCCCGGTGAAATCCCCGCCCAACCGGTTCCACGCCCGGCTCGCCGGGTTCTCTGGAGGACATCGCTCACTGAGGCGACTCCCTGTCCGACTCGGGCCGAGACGAACCCTGAGGTGCTCGACACCCGCAGCATCCCGTGCCGCCACCCGCACCCCTCTCTGCGGTCGGCCCGACGGGCTCTGCCTCTGCCGTCCGGCTACGCATTCGCCAGTGCCGGGCAAGGCCGCGACGCTGCCCTGGGGATCAGGGCGGACGGACCGGCTCGCTCCCGGTCGGTCCTGTCGGGCCCGTTCGGACCTCGCCGCATCCGCGACGCCGCCACGCAGGCCCACCGATCATCGCCCGCGGGCGTTTCGGCTCATCGAGTCGGGCGGCACGCCCCGAGGTCATCCGGCTCGGATCATTCACCGATTGCGGAGCCCGTTCCCAGGTCGGCGCTCCGAGGCGGCGTCAGGTGGGCCAGCCAGTAGCCGACCGCTTCGTCGGCGGAGTCGTCGTTGCGGCGCAGCAGGAACTGGATTCAGCGCCGGATCCGACGTCCGATGCGGCATGACCTCTTCGGTGTGAATCATGCCCGGCGCACCGCGCTGGCCTGCGGAAACATGCCTTTCGCAGGTCAGCGCACGTCCATCCAGAGCCGTAGTTGTCCGTTCGAGCTGGTTCAGCGCACCGCCCTGCTCCCCGTTGCTCCCCGGTCGTGCTCCCCGCTCGGCCTTCGATGGCCGACATGTCGTGCTGACCGTTGCTCAGGTCGACTCCATCTCGCCCTCACAGCTGATTCGGCCCGACCCGGGCGAAGTCGCGGTCGACAGGTCTTTCGCAGATGCACTCAGCGCGCCCTCCACATCGGCCAGCGCCGCTCGGAGAACGCCGTCGCGCCGTCGACGGCGCCGTCCGAGCCGATCATGGGATCTGCGATATCCCGCTGGCGCCGAACTGCTCCTCGCCGGACACGCCCTCGTCGGCGCCGCCTCACTCGGCAAGGCCGTCACCACGACCATGGCCACGTCACCCTTTTGCGTCGGGCCTGGACGAGATCACCGACCCCGGCCACGACGCACTCAAACTCCTGCCCGAGCGCGTCACCGCGCACCTCGACCATGCCGAGCCCGACCAGCTTGGCCCACAGCGCCGCTGATGACCGCTGCCGACCAGCTGTCCCACACCAATTGGCTATCCCGGTCGCAACACGGGCAGTCCAGTCCCATTGCGATATTTCCGCTTCCATCGAACGTGAGGCACGTTATCGGATCCGCCGCGGTTCACCGTCGAGCGCTGTGCTCGGCGGAACCCGAAGCCCGACGAGCCTCTCGGCGTAGGCCCTGGAGACCCACTCGGTGAGGTCGCGACAGAGCGCTCGGATCGGGTGAGCGCCTCGGCCACGACACGTGATGTCGACCGAACGGATGTCACGTGCGAAGTTCGATGCAGGTGTGCGCTTCGATAGCTCCGAATCAGCCTGGGCCTGTCGATGCGGGCCGTTGAGCGGGCGGGGCCGGGACGCCGGCCATTGCCGAGACGAGCCCGTGCCCGACGGCGCTGCCGAACTCGTCCCGGACGTCGGCAAGCAGCCGACCGTCGATCCCGGTGTCGATCCCCTCCCGGTGGAACAGGTGCACGAGGTCGTCGGTGGCCACGTTGCCCGAGGCGCCGGGGGCGAACGGGCAGCCGCCGAGGCCGCCGAGTGCGGCGTCGAACCGTCGGACACCAAGCTTTAGTCCGGTCCACGCGGCGGCCGACGCCATTCCGTAGGTGTTGTGCAGGTGCAGCCCGAGCGGCAGGTCCGGGCACGCGTCGCGGACGGCCGCCACCGCCCGGCCGATCTGGCTCGGGTGTGCCGCGCCGACGGTGTCGGCCAGGTGCACGACGCCGGCCCCCATGGCGGCCAGTCGGGTCGCGATGCGCGCGACCGTCGCGGGTGCGATGTCCCCGTCGAACGGGCACACGAACGCGGTGGCGATGCACGCCTCGACCGCGACCCCGCCGGCCCGCAGGATCGCGACGCTGCTCTGCAGCCGATCCAGCGCCTCGGCCGTGCCGACGCCCGCGTTGGCGCGGCTGTGCCCGTCCCCGGCCGACACCACCAGCCGCACGCTCCGGGCGCCCGCCGCGATCGCGCGCCGCGCGCCGCGGTCGTTGAAGACGAGCGTGTGCAGAGTCGGCCCGCCGGTCGTCGAGCTCGCGCCGAGGGCGTGGAGCAGCTGGTCGGTGTCCGCCATCTGCGGCACGCGCTGCGGGTGGACGAACGACCCGACCTCGAGCGAGCGCACGCCCGCGGCGAGCAGCCCGCGGGCTAGTCGCAGCTTCGTCGCCGTGGGGACGACGACGTCCTCGTCCTGCAGCCCGTCGCGCAGGGCGACGTCGGTGATCAGGACGTCGGGTTCGCGCAGCTCCTCCGACATCAGACGACCCCTGCCGCGCGCAGCTCGGCCAGCCGCTCCCCGGTGACGCCGACACCGGCCAGCACCTCGGCGGTATCGGCGCCGAGCTCCGGACCCAGCCAGCGGACGGTGCCGGGGTGGCGGTCGAGCCGGGGCACCACGCCCGGGAAGGACACCGGCCGTTCGACACCGTCGACCTCGACGCGATGCCGTTCGTGCATGTCGCGGGCGAGGTAGTGCGGGTCGGACAGGATCTCCGCTGCGGTGAGGATCGGGCCGTTCGGGACCCCGGCGTCCACCAGCGCCGCGGTTGCCTCCTCTTGGGTCTGCTCGCATGTCCACTTCCCGATCGCGTCGTCCAGCTCGGCGCAGTGCCGGACCCGCCCGGTGTTGTCGGCGAGGCGCGGATCGTCGGCCAGGTCGGGCCGCCCGATGGCCCGCATCAGGCGGCGGAAGATGGCGTCGCCGTTGCCGCTGACGACGATGTAGCGGTCGTCGGCGCAGCGGTAGGTGTTGGACGGCGCGACGCCGGGCAGCGCGGTCCCGGCGGGTGCCCGCACCACCGCGTGCGCGTCGTAGTCGGGGACCAGGGATTCCATCAGCGAGTACACGGCCTCGTAGAGGGCGACGTCGACGACCTCACCGCCGCGTGCGCCCGCCCGCCGCGCGAGCAGGCCGAGCAGGGCACCGATCACGGCGTAGAGGCCGGCGACGGAGTCCGCGAGGCTGATCCCGACGCGGGTCGGCGGCTGCCCGGGGTGGCCGGTGAGGGCGCGCAGGCCGCCGATCGCCTCGGCCACGCCACCGAATCCGGGACGGTCGCGGTACGGCCCGGTCTGCCCGTAGCCCGAGACCCGCACCAGCACCACGTCCGGTTTCGCCGCTCGCAGCTCGTCCGGCCCGAGCCCCCACTTCTCCAGGGTGCCCGGACGGAAGTTCTCGATCACGACGTCGGAGTGCTCGACCAGGCGCAGCGCGACGGCCTGGCCTTCCGGCGTGCGCAGGTCCAGCGTCACCGACCGCTTGTTGCGCGCCAGGGTGCGGAACAGCAGCGACGTGTCGCCCTCGTGCAGCCGCCACCGGCGCAGCTCGTCGCCCGAGCCGGGCCGCTCGATCTTGACGACCTCCGCCCCGAAGTCCGCCAGCAAGCGTGCGGCCGTGGGGGCCGCGATGAAGTTGCCGAGCTCCAGTACGCGGACGCCCGTCAGGGGCCCACTGCCCCGATCTCCCGCATCATGAGTCATACGCTCATGATATGAGCCATCCGCGAGCGGTCAATGACATCTCCATCACCGAAGCCGAGCCTGACTACGATCACGTCCCTGACGACGTGACCGCGGGAGGACCGATGACGACGGAAGACGCCCGCTCGCCAGGCGCGACCCTCCTGGTGCTCCGCAAGATCAGCCAGATCCTCGGCTCCTTCACCGTGGAGCAGCCGGAGATGTCGCTGCAGCAGATCACCCGCGCCACCGACCTGCCGGCCAGCACCTGCCAGCGGCTCGTGCAGAACCTCGTCCGCGAGGGATTCCTCGACCGCGTCGGCGACCGCTACCGGATCGGGATCGGCCTGGTCCAGTGGGCCGCGCCCGGCACGTTCGGGCTCGACCTGGTCCAGCTCACCCGCCCCACGCTGCAGCAGTTGCGCGACGAGACCGGCGAGACGGCCTGCCTCTACGTCCGCGACGGGGCCTTCCGCACGGTCATCGCGCTCGCGGAGTCCCGCCACCCCGTGATCCGGCTCTTCGTCGTGGGCATGGTGATGCCGCTGCACGCCGGGTCGGCCGGGAAGGTGTTCCTGGCGTGGGACCCCATGGCCCGCAACGACGCCGTGCAGCAGGGCCTGCGCCGGTTCACCGCCCACACCGTCGTCGACATCGACGTGCTCACGCGGCAGCTCGCCGACATCCGGCAGGCCGGGTTCGCCGCCAGCTTCGAGGAGCGCGACAGCGGGGCCGCCTCCATCAGCGCCCCGGTGTTCGGGCTGAACGGCGAGCTGGTCGCGGCCATCGGGATCGGGGCGCCCACGCAGCGGCTGGGGCCGGGCGACGTCGAGCGCATCGCGCCGGCCGTCGTCGGCGCCGCGGCCGAGGCGTCGACGCGCCTCGGGCATCGCCCGGGCAGTCGCCTCGACGCGCTGGGAACCTGACGCTCGACGCGTTCCGCGTAGACCGGACAAGTCCCGTTGACAGTGTGCCGCGACCATCACATCCTGAGTCATCGACTCACATCGTGGATGACACGCCACGCTCACGTCAGGGGAGCACATGTCCGAAGCACGCAACGAAGCCTGGACGGACGACAACGTCACCGCGGGGGGTGATCGACCCAGCGGCACCGGCACCGCCGGCCCACCCTCCGTCGCGGCCCGGCTGAGCAGGCTCCCGATCACCACGACCCACCGCAGGGCTGTGACCGCGGTCGGCCTCGGCCTGTTCTTCGAGTTCTACGAGGTCTTCCTGGCCGGGGTGCTGAGCGGGGTCCTGGTCAACGAGTTCCACCTCACCAAGGCCGAGCTGCCGGCGGTGCTCGCCTCCACCTTCGTCGGGATGTTCCTCGGCGCCCTGCTGCTCGGCCGCGTCGCCGACCGCTTCGGCCGGCGCGGCGCGTTCCTGCTGAACCTCGGCCTGTACTCGGCGTTCTCGCTGGTCGGCGCCTTCAGCGTGAACGCGCTGATGTTCATGGCCACCCGTTTCGTCGCCGGGATCGGACTGGGCGCCGAGCCCCCGCTCGCCGACACGTACCTCACCGACCTGCTGCCCTCCAAGCGCCGCGGCCGGTTCATCGCCTGGGCCTACACGCTCGCGTTCCTCGGCGTCCCGGTCGTCGGGTTCCTGGGCCATGGGATCGCCCAGATCGAAGTGTTGGGGATCGCGGGGTGGCGCTGGATGTTCGTGCTCGGCGCGCTGGGCAGCCTCGTCGTCTTCCTGATGCGCCGCGGCCTGCCCGAGTCGCCCCGCTGGCTGGAGTCCGCGGGCCGGCATGCCGAGGCCCAGCAGATCGTGGCCGACCTGGAGGACTAGGCCCGCGCGGCCGGCCACTCACTGGCCGACGTCGAGGGACCGGCCACCACGGCCGACACCGCGCCGGCACCGCTGCGCGCGCTGTTCCGGCCGCCCTACGGCAGGCGGACCGCGATGATGATCGTGTTCCACCTGTTCCAGACCTTCGGCTACTACGGCTTCGGCACGATGGTGCCGCTGGTGCTCGCGGCGAAGGGCTACGCGCTCTCGGACTCGCTCCTGTTCACCGCACTGACGTTCCTGGGCTACCCGGTCGGGTCGGCGCTCTCGCTTCCGCTGGTGGAGCGCTTCGAACGGAAGTTCCTGCTCATCGCCGCCCTCGCCGCCATGGTCGTGTGCGGTCTCGCTTTCGGGTTCTCCACCGGCATGTCGGCGATCCTGGTGTTCGGCTTCCTCTACACCTCGGCGAGCAACGTCTTCTCCAACGCCTTCCACATCTACCAGGCCGAGATCTTCCCGACCCAGCTGCGCTCGACCGCGTCCAGCGGCACCTACGCGCTCTCCCGCCTGGCCACCGCCGCCATGCCGTTCGTGCTGGTACCGCTGCTGGCCGGCGCCGGACCGAGCGTGATGTTCGCCGTGGTCGCCGCAGCGATGGCGCTCGTCGCGATCGACGTCGCGGTGCTCGGTCCGCGAACCACGGGACGAGCACTCGAGTCGGTGAACGACACGCCGGCACGGGCGTGAGACGCCGAGCGCGACGACCTTCCTCGCACCGCACCGGGGGCGGGTCGGGCGCTTACCCTTCGCCGGTCATCCCAGCACGTCCCGCAGGATCAGCACGGCCCGCGGGCGCGGCGCGAGGTGCTAGGACCTGGTACGCCAGCTCGATCGTCTCCCGCGCGACCGCGACGGCCTCCGGCTCGTCCGCACCTCCCGCGGGCAGCTCATCCAGCAACCGGTCCGGATAGGGCTGCAACCACGACACCTCGCCACCGATCGCCGGCTCCGGGCGACACCTCGCGAGCAGGTCCAGGCAGGCATTGGTAGCGATCCGGTAGAGCCAGGCCCGTACCGTCGACCGACCCTCGAAGGTCTCCCGCCGTCGCCGGGCAACTCATCACTGATGCAGCTTCAGGCAACGGCAGCACGGCGCCGGCCCCGACCCCTTCCACGGTGTTCGCTCAGCGACTCGCGACACACGGGTCGCGCCTATCGTCTCCGCATCGCTGGACCAGTGCTCGACATAGGCGGATAATTCGGACACGCGTGAGAGGTATGGGAGGTGTCCCATGGCGATGACACCATCCGGGCCGGACGTGCCGCCGCCCCTGACGGAACGCGAGCGTCGGATTCTGGCCGCGATCGGCGAAGGCCTGGCCGCAGAGTCACCGAAGCTGGGCAGACAGCTGTCCACTCCGGTTTCCAGGCCCCGACGCCGCGGTTCGGCCGATCACGTGGTCTTCGTCGTGGTGGTTCTCGTCATCCTCGCCATGGTGCTGCCATCAACGTGGTTCGTGGTGGCCGTGGTCATGGTGATGATCGTGGCTCCGCCGCTGCTCGCGGCACGGTCTCTCCCCGAGGGTGACGGCGGCGTCGACGCTGGGACGGACCTGCCATGACTCGATCTCCTCACCGGAAAACGCACGACTGGTTCGTGGCCCGCCTCAGGCGGGGACGGCGGTGAGCGTGGCGACCGTGTCGCGGTGGTCGGCGGGCACGACCGCGGAGTACAGCGCCGTCCAGCACGACGGGCAGCTGTACTGCCGGAACACGACGGGCGCGTCGACGTAGTCGGCGGCGACGGCGAGGATCTGCGGTCCGGCGTCGGTGGGCGGGCCCTCGTAGAGCGCCAGCGCCAGCTGCTCGGTGTCGCCGAGCACCTCACCGCAGTGGCTGCAGGCCACCCCACCGCCGGCCAGCTCGGCGAGGTTGTCGTCGATCCGCCGGGCCGCGGCGAGATCGGCCTTGCCGCGGGTGTCACCGAGCACCCGGGAGCGCTCCTGTCGACGCCGACGCAGCCCGGCGCGCTCGGCAGCCGTACCGGCCTCGTCGACCACCCCGCCGGCGACGACCACCCCGTACACCGACGTGGCGGCCGCGGCGGTGATCTTCTGCTCGTCCACGTCGTGGGCCACGGCCGCGGGATCGCGGGTGAGCGGATCGCCGTAGCCGCCACCGCCCTGCCAGGTCATCGAGAACACCTCGCCGGGCGCCAGGTAGCTGGACGCGTAGTTCTGGCCGGGCTCCACAATGTCGCTGATCTCGGCCAGCTCCGACGGCATGTGCCCGGACGCGAGCAGCTCGGCGACGCGGCTCTGCCGGGCGACGACGTCGAGACCGCTGTTGCCGGGATGGCCACCACACAGGCCGGAGTTCTGGGCGACCGCCTTGCCGGCCGACGCGAGGACCAGGCCCATCGGGATGCTCGTGCCGTGCGGCGTGATCGCGATCGACGCGCCGAGCCCGCCGCGGTGCCGGCCGGGGCCGCCGGAGTCGGGCACCTCGCGCCGCCAGAGCGTCAGCACCGGGTAGAGGAACTCGGTCATCTCGACGTCGGGCACGCGGCCCATCGGGATGCAGAACAGCCCGCCGGTGTCGATGCCGTCGGCGTGCGGGCGGGCGCCGTAGCCGCCGGCCATCGGCTCCATGATGATCGACAGGAACGGGGTGGGGACCTCGCCGCGTTCGTCGAGGCCTGCGATGACGGCGGTGTCCCAGGTACCGCAGCAGGTGGCCTGCACGTTCTTGCCCAGCTCCAGGTCGCGGTCGAGCATCTGCGACAGGCACTCGGCGATCAGGCTGCCGGTCAGCCACGCCGGTCCGATCGGCCCGCGGCTGACCGCCGCCGGGAAGGTGGCGTTGTTGAGCGTGCCCTCCTCGGTGACCAGGTCGAAGCAGCGCATCAGCCCGCCCGCCGACCACGGGATGTCGCCGGCGAGGATCGGCAGCAGCGCGAGCATCACCCCGCCGCGCATGCCGGCGTAGGTGCAGTTGATGACACCGGCCTGGGGGTCGGTCCCGGTGAAGTCGAACGTCAGGTGGTCGCCGGTCTTCGTGGTCGTGACCGTGATCTTGTGCAGGTTGCGGTCGCCCTCGTGCGACTGGTCCTGGTAGCCCGTGGCCGACCAGGAGCCGTTGGGCAGGCCGGTGAGCTTGGCCCGCAGCCGCGACTCGGCGTCGGACATCATCCGCTTCATCACGGCCTTGACGGTGTCGGCGCCGTACTGCGCGATCAGCGCGTGCAGCCGTTCCGCACCGACGTTGTTGGCGCCGATCTTGGCCCGCAGGTCCAGCCCGATCAGCATCGGGACGCGGGAGCGCCGCACATAGAGATCGGCGACGTCGCGCTGCAGCTGCCCGCCG
Source organism: uncultured Actinomycetota bacterium (assembly GCA_963727745.1). Classification (GTDB taxonomy): domain Bacteria; phylum Actinomycetota; class Actinomycetes; order Mycobacteriales; family Pseudonocardiaceae; genus Pseudonocardia. Next base: position 188,274 of record CAVSHL010000002.1, on the reverse strand, counting down.
CGCACGACCTTGACCGGCGGCGTGGGCAGCGACTCGGAGAACACGTCCTGCGCCGCCGGGGCGAACGACCCGAGGCCGACGCCACCGAGGTCGGGCTGGTGGGCGATCGCGCTGGTCCAGGCGAACAGCTGCCCGTCGTGGAAGACGGGCTGGTAGACCATCACGTCGTTCTGGTGCAGCCCGCCGCCCACCCAGGGGTCGTTGCACAGGAACATGTCGCCGGCTTCGATGCCCGGGTTGGTCGAGCGGTGCCGCAGCGTCCAGTAGATGGCCAGGTCGACGGCGCCGACGAGCATCGTGTTGTAGAGCCCGACCTGCACCTCCTGGCCGAGCTCGTCGGAGATGGCGAAGTCGAAGTCGTTGGCGTCGGTGACGATCGGCGAGCCGGACATGCGCTTGAGCGCCTCGCCCATCTCGTCGGTCACCGACCACAGGCGGTGCCGGATCACCTCGTAGGTGAGCGGGTCGAGCGCGTCGACCTGATCCTGGGTGACGGTGTGCACGGCGAGCGTGCGCGGCAGCGACCGCGCCAGCTCGTCGGGATCGACGGGGCGGCTGGAGAAGATCTCCGAGCCGGGGATCGGCATGGTCACGATGCGCTCCCAGAGATGACACGGATGATCAGGTTGCCGAGGTGGTCGACGGTGCCGGTGTGGCCGTCGGGGATCACGACGGTGGTGGTGGGCACCTCGACGATCGCGGGGCCGGTGAGGACGTGGCCCGCGCGCAGCCCGCGGTAGTCGTAGATCGAGGTGTCGACGAAGCCGGTGGCGGCGTCGAGGCAGACGGGCCGGGTGTCGGCCGGTTCGGCGTCGGCGATGGCGTCCGGCACCTCGGGCAGCGCGGGACTGAACGGCAGCACTCCCACCCCGCGCACCCGGAAGGTGATGGCCTGGATGCCGGCCTCGCGGAAGCCGGCGTCCTTGCCGTACATCTCGGCGTATCTGCGCTGAAAGCCCTGAGTTCACGCTGGCTGAAGCTCCCGCAGCTCGAACCCGACCACGATCCGATGCCGAACGCGCGAAACGCGCCGGGTTCGTGGTGCACCCGTCACAGACGTGCGGCATGAGCCGACACCGTGCGGGTTCAAGTCCAGCCGTGCCCGCGCGCTACTTCACCAGGAAACCGGCGTCGACGGGCAGGGTGATCCCCGTGACGTACCGACCCAGGTCGGAGACCAGGTAGAGCAGCCCGTTGCTGATGTCGACGGGGTCGACGGCGGGCACCGGCAGCAGGTTGGCCATCAGTCCGGCTAGGTCGGGGTGCCGCTCGAGGTAGCGGTCGGTGACCGGGTTGACGATCATCGGGGTCGCGGTGCTCGTGGGGTGGATAGTGTTGACCCGGATCCGGTGCGGCGCGAGCTCGACGGCGTAGTTGCGCATCAGGCCGACGACCCCGTGTTTAGCGGCCGTGTACGCGGTCTGGGCCAGCGAGTTGATCGCCATCGACTTGAGTCCTGCGGTCGAGCTGGTGATGACGATGGCGCCTCCGCGATCGGCGTCGACGAGGATCGGTACGGTGGCTTCGAGGGTGTTGAAGACGCCGGTCAGGTCGACGTCGACGGACTCCTTCCAGACCCGCTGGCGGTCCGCGAGAGTGCTCGGTTCCTCCTCCCCGACGGCCCAGATGCCGGCGTTCGCCGCGACGATGTCCAGTCGTCCCAGCTCGGCCACCCCGGCCCGCGCAGCCGCGGCGAGGAACTCGACGTCGCGGACGTCGCCGATCTGCGCGACCATGCGACGTCCAGTCTTTTCGACGAGGCCGACTGTCTCGTCGAGGTCCTCGGGGGTGGCGCCGGGTACGGACACCGTCGCCGGTTGCGCGCACAGGTCGATGCCGATGATGTCGGCGCCCTCCTCGGCCAGCCTGACCGCGTGCGACCGGCCCTGGCCTCGAGCGGCGCCCGTGATGAAGGCGACCTTGCCGTCGAGCATTCCCATCGTGGATCCGTCCTCCGTGGCAGCGTGCGGTGGGCCGCCGGACGGGCGCGGCCCCGGCATCGGGGCGGCGCGCCCGTCCGGCGCGGGGCGCGGCCTGCGTTCAGGCCCGCCCGGGCGAGGTGAACGGGAGCTGGATCTTGGGCGCGACCTCCTGCGCGATGAGCTGCAGGGACTGGAACCACGGCGCCGGGTCGTCCATGTAGTCGTGGGTCTCGACCTGCAGCACGCCCCAGCCGCCGGTGAACTCGTACAGCTTGTTCAGCTTCTCGATCACCGTCTCCGGGGAGCCGACGACCCAGACGTTGTCGCAGATCCACTCGAGGTCGACGTCCGACGGGTCCGCGCCGACGTCGGCGATGTAGCCCTCGAGCATCCCGAAGCGCTCCCAGATCGGCCACAGGTAGCGCTCGAAGGCGTGCCCGATGCCGCCCTCCATCGCGAGCTTCTTCGCCTCCTTGTCGGTGTCGGCGACGAACACGGTCTGCGAGACGTGGTACTTCGAGCGGTCGGGCGTGTGCCCGTTCGCCAGCGCGGCCTTCTCGTAGGTCTCCCAGTGCGTCTTCAGGATCGAGGAGCCCGAGTAGATCGAGACCGGCATGAAGCCGCGTTCGCCAGCGAACCGGATGGAGGGCGAGTTCACGCTCAGTCCGGTGACGGCGATGTCGAGCTTCCCGCCCCACGGGCTGTAGTCGGCGATCTTGTGATCGTCGTGGCCCTTGCCGTCGTCTACCTCTGCGGGGAAGCCCGCGTTCCAGAACTCGCCCTCGAAGTGGAACGGCTCCCGCTTCCAGATCCGCTCCATGATCTCCAGCGACTCCCGAACCCTGGCCGGGTTCGTGGAGATGTCGGTGATGCCGTGCAGTTCCGCGGCCTGCGGGTAGGCGCCGGCGCCGATCCCGAGAAAGTAACGGCCTTCGAGGATCTGCGAGAGCCAGCCGACCTGGATGGCGAGCGCCGCCGGGTGGTGCTGGGGCAGCAGGTGCGCCATCGGCGCGAACTTGATCCGTTCGGTCTGCACGGCCGCGGCGGCGATCACCAGCTCCGGTGTCGGGATGCACTCCCACTTCTGGGTCGCGTGCTCGGCCACCATGAACTCGGTGAAGCCGGCCTGGTCGGCTTCCCGGGCATTGGCGAGTGCCCAGTCGAATGTCTGGCGGGAGCTGCGCTCGGGGCGCATGTAGGGGATGTGGATGAGTCCGGATTCCATGGCTCTAGCTCTCCTGACGTTGCTGGGCTGCGTCTCATTCGGTGATGTGCACGGGCAGGGGCGCAGGCGGCCTCAGGACGCGAAGAAGATGTCCTTGGCGTGCTGGGTGTCGAGGTACTCGTGGACCTCGGCGATGCGGCCGTCGGCGGCGACGCGGAACAGGAAGTGGCAGCGCGGGTCGTAGACGCGGCCGTCCTTGAGCTGGGCGTAGGAGTCGGCCTCGACCGCGACCCTGTCGCCCTCGGCGACCATCGAGATCGGCGTGATCTGCAACGGCTCGACGTACACGTCGCCGACCCCGCCGATGAGCCGCCCGAAGCCGGCCTTGTCGTACGAGCCGGACATGCCCTCGAGCTTCCCCGACACCCACCAGGTCACGTCGTCGGTGAGCGCGGCGAGCGTCTTCTCGACATCGCCGTCGGAGAAGATCTCCAGGAAGCGGGCGACCGCGCCCTTCGTGTCGTCGGTGCTGGTCATGGCTGCCTCTCCAGTGCCTCGATGTGGATCAGACGAACGCGCCCACCGCGTTCTTGGACGCGAACCGTGGCGCGACCGCCTCGGCGAACCGGACGAGCTCGGCGTTCTGCCGCTCGGGTTCGAGGTGGCCCTGGCCGAACATGAGGAAGCACTCGTCGAACCCGAGACGGGCGTGCGCCGCCTCGATCTGCCGCGAGATCTGGTCCGGGGTCCCGATCAGCACGTTGGGGAACTGCTGGCCGTGCGGGATGAACCACTTGTCCCAGAACCAGCGGTGCTCCGCTTCGAGCGCCTGTGCTTCTTCCGCGGAGTCGGTGAGGATGAGGAACCCGCCCCAGGCGCCGATGTCCTCACGGGGCACGTCGCGGCCGGCCTTCGCCGCGGTCTGCGCGTAGCGGTTCCACAGCGCTTCGCAGAAGTCGAGGTCGTTGGCGAACACGACCTGCTTGCCGCCCTCGCGGGCCCACATGTCCACGGTGCGCATCGAGTAGGCGAACGCGCCGTAGAGCTTCGGGTGCGGATCGGTGTAGGGGCGTGGCGCGATCCCGATCTCGCGGACGATCCCGTTCTCGTCCTGCCCGGCACCGAACTCGGCGTAGCCGGGGTGACCGACCGAGCCGCCTTCGGGCGGGTACTCCCAATACTTGCCCTTGTGGGAGAACGTGGAGTTCGCCCACGCCTTCTTCACGATCTGGACGGACTCCTCGAAGATCTCGCGGTTGACCGCGTCCTGGGCGTCCTTGGCCTTCGCGTGCACGACGTTCGTGGCACCCACCCCGCGGACCGCGGCGTAGGCGTCGACCCAGCGGGCGTGGTAGCCGCGGGTGAAGCCGACGATCAGCCGACCCTGCAGCATGTGGTCCAGCGTCGCGATCTCCTCGGCGACCCGGACCGGGTTGTGCGTGGGCAGGACGTAGCCGAGGATGCCGGCCTTGAGCCGCTTCGCGTGCGACCCGACGAACAGGCCCAGCATCCCGGGATGGTTGGTGATCTCGAAGCCCTCGATCTGCAGGTGGTGCTCCGGGCTGCAGTAGGACTCGTAGCCCAGCTCGTCGGCGAGCCGGACGTAGCCCTTGATCTCCTCGAGGAACCGCTGGTAGAGCTCCGGGCGCTGGCCGGCCATCCCGGCTTCGAGCTCGTAGCGGCGCCCGATCACACCGGTCTGCATCAGATGGAACTTCACCGGGATGCTCCTCGCTGCCGGAATGGGTGGAACGTCGCCATCTCAGGCGACCTCGGCCGGCGCGCCGACCCGGTCGGTGGCCGTCGCCGCGCGATCGGCGGGGCCGAGCGTGGCCGCATGCCGCCGGGCGGCCGCGTCGAGCGCCGCGCGGACCGGCGGCGGATTGTGCAGGTGCACGTAGGACGCCACGCCGAGATCGGCCAGGATCTCCAGGACGAGGTCGGGATCCAGCCAGGCGCAGATCGCGTCGGCGCCCGCACCCAGCCGTTGCACGCCGGCGTCGTCGGCTCCCTGCAGGGCGCTCAACGCGGTCAGCGGGCTCCTGGTCCCGCGGAGGTAGACGACGACGCCTCGTCCTCGGCGCTCGAGCTCGCACAGCGCGGCGTCGAGCCGGCGGGCGCACCCGCACCTGCGGGAACCGAAGACGTCGCCCAGCAGGCACTCGCCGTGGCCGTGGACGGGGACGTCGACCCCGTCCGGTCGGCCTGCGACCACGGCGATGTGCTCGCCACCGTCGATCGAGTTGCGATAGCCGGCGACCCGGAACCTGCCGGCAGAGGTGGGCAGCCGGGTGCCGACGACCCGTTCGAGCCGGGACTCGGTGGCGCGCCGGTAGGCGGCCAGGCCGGCGATCGTGATCAGCGCGAGGCCGTGGTCGGCAGCGAACTGCACCAGCTCGTCGCAGCGGGCCATCCGACCGGGCTCGCGGGCGCTGACGATCTCGCAGAGGACTCCGGCAGGTCGCAGACCTGCCAGCCGGGCGAGGTCGACCGCCGCCTCGGTGTGCCCGGCGCGCTCCAGCACTCCCCCGGGCCGCGCGGCCAGCGGGACGACGTGCCCCGGCCGGGAGAAGTCCGCAGGGCGGGCCGATGCCGACGCGAGCAGCCGCACAGTGTGGGCGCGGTCGCGGGCCGAGATCCCGGTCGTCACGCCTGTGACGGCGTCGACCGTGACCCGGTACGCGGTGCCGAAGCGGTCGGCGTTGTCGCGGTGCAGCGGTGGCAGCGCCAGCCGCTCGCACTCCTGGATCGGCAGCGCCGCGCACACGAACCCGGAGGTGTGCCGCACGAGGAAGGCCATGGTCGTGGCCTCGACCTTCTCGGCCGCGACGATCAGATCGCCTTCGTTCTCCCGGTCGGCGTCGTCGAGGACGACGACGGGGCGACCGGCCGCGATCTGGGCCACTGCATGCTCGATCGTGGCCGTGGATTCGCTGGTCATCGGGCCTCCGCCAGTTCGCGGAACCGGCTGCCGTGGAAGACGAGCGGCGCGCGGTCCGGCTCGGCGCGCAGCGCGTGGATCGTCAGGAGCACGATCGCGTGATCGCCTGCCGTGACCTCGGAGTGGATCGAGCAGTCCAGCCAGGCCACCGCGCCCTGCACCAGCAGCCCGCCGTCGTCGGTCGCGACCCATTCCAGGTCGGCGAACCGATCCCCCTGCTTCAGCGCGAGACGCTGCGCGGCGGCGTTCTGCCCCGCACCCAGGACGCTGACACCGAGTCGCGGCAAGGTGCGCAGCCGAGGCCAGGTCGTCGAGGAGTTCTGGATGCACACCGAGACCAGTGGCGGATCCACAGACACCGACGTGAACGAGCTGGCGGCGATGCCGACCGGCGTGCCCGCCGCGTCGAGCGCACACACGGCCGTGACCCCACTGGGGAAGCAGCCGTAGGCCCTGCGCAACTGCAGGGGGTCTCCGGTAGCGGGTTCGAGCGCGATCATGCGGCCCCTCTTCCTCGAGGACGTGCCGGCCCGTCCGGCGCCCGACGGCCACCGAGGACCGCGTCGGACGCATCGACAGGTGTGAGCGACGTCGCCCAAACTATCTACACGAGCGTAAACTGTCAACCTGGGCCCTGAGCTGGCGATACAGGCTTGTCAGATGCCGTTGTGGCCGCTCAGGAACGACGGCAAGTGGGCCGTTGACCGTTTACATTGATGTGGATACGCTCGGCGGCGACCGCTCCAGGGAGGTGGTGGCTCATGGCTGCGCCGGCCGACTACCGCGACATCCGAATCGACCACCGCGGGCCCGTCTCGTGGATCGTGCTGAACCGTCCCGACAAGGCGAACGCGCTGTCGAACGCCATGCTCGACGAGTTCTCCGACGCGCTGGCCCACCTCGCCGGGGCGGGCGGCCCGATCATCGGGATCCGCGGTGCCGGCAAGGGTTTCTGCTCCGGCTACGACATCGATCAGGTCGGTACGCCCAAGGCCGCCGATCCGGTCGCCGACCGGGAACGATTGGCCCGCAACGTGCACCGCTACCTGGCGATCTGGGACCACCCGAAGCCGGTGATCGCTGCCGTGCACGGCTACTGCATCGCGGGAGCCACCCAGCTGTGCGTGTTCGCCGACCTGACGATCGTCGCCGAGGACGCGCGCATCGGGGAGCCTGCGCTGCCGCTGGGGGGCGGCTACATCGCCCCGCTGTGGGCACCGCTCGTCGGGCCGAAACGGGCGAAGGAGCTGGCCTTCCTGCCGGGCCACACGATCGACGGCCGGACGGCCGTCGAGTGGGGCTGGGCCAACCGCGCCGTCGCCGCCGACGCGGTCGTCCCCACCGTCGAGGAGCTGGCGGCCCGCATGGCCCGCATCCCGTCCGACGTGCTGCGGATCAAGAAGCTCTCGGTCAACCGCACGATGGACGCCATGGGCGTGCGCACCGCAGCGGCTGCGGTTCCCGAGATGGATGCTCTGCTGCACCTGTCGCCCTCGGTGCTGCAGCTGCGGGAGTGGATCGGCGAAGTGGGTCTCAAGGCCGCCATCGCGGAGTTCCGGGAGCCCACCGCGTGACCAGCACCGGGGAACAGACCATGACCCATCCCTGCGGCGCGAGGAGGACCTCATGACCGGAGCGTCGGACCGTCAGGCCGAGTGGATCGAGGTGTCCACCGTCGGCGATCTCCTGGTGCGCGCAGCCCGCCGACACCCCGACCGGGCCGCGTTGGTCCTCCCGGGCGTGCGCTGCACCTTCGCCGACCTCGACGAGCGGGCCCGCCGCGTGGCCCGCGGACTCCTGGCGCTAGGGGTGCGACCGGGCGACCGGGTCGGGCTGCTGGCCGCCAACGGCGTCGAGTACGTGGAGGGCCTGTTCGGCGTCAGCCTCATCGGCGCCGTCGTGGTGCCACTGAACGCGCGGCACCGCGCGGCGGAGCTGGGCTACATCGTCGAGCACGCCGACCTGCGCGCCGTGCTCACCACCGCGCGACCGGACCAGTACGTGGACTTCACCGACATCCTGCGCGCGGGGCTCCCGTCGCTGGGTTCGGCCACCGACCCGGCGCGGCTGCGGATCGCGGAGGCCCCGGCGCTCAGGTCGGTGGTCCTGCTCAGCGGCGAGGACCGGCCCGGGTGCCTCGGCCGCACCCGGTTCCACGAGCTCGCCGCCACAGAGCCGGCCGCTCGCGTCGACGTGATCCGCTCACGCGTGCGCGTCCGCGATGTCGCGGCGATGCTCTACACGTCGGGGACGACGGCGCACCCCAAGGGCTGCATGCTCTCCCACGAGACCTTCACCCGGGGCGCCGTCGAGCGGGCCCGGCGCCGGCTGGGCACCGGCGACCACGACATCACCTGGGCCGCCGGGCCGCTGTTCCACATCGCGGCGCTGGCACCGTTCCTCGGTTCCGTCGGCGCCGGCGGCACGTTCGTCACCGACACCCACTTCGAACCGGGCCGGGCCCTGGACCTGCTCACCGCGGAACGGGCGACGGTGGCGTTCCCGTGGTTCCCGGCGACCATGCAGCCGATGCTCGACCATCCGACGTTCGATCCCGCCCGGCTGGCGTCGCTGCGCACGATGTTCCTGATCGGACCCGGCGTGCTGCTCGAACGTGTCCAGTCGGCACTCCCGGCGTGCGAGCTCGTGGCCGCCTGCGGCATGACCGAGACGGCCGGCATCTACGCCATCAGCGACCCGTCCGACTCGACCGAGCTGCGCGCGCGGGCGCAGGGCCGGGAGTGCCCCGGGGTCGAGATCCGGATCATCGACGTCGAGACCGGCGCGGACGTCGGCCCCGGCGTGATCGGCGAGATCCTGGTCCGCGGCTACAACGTCATGGAGGGCTACTACAAGGACCCCGAGAAGACCGCGGCCGCGATCGACGACGACCGCTGGCTGCACACCGGCGACCTCTACAGCTTCACCCCGGAAGGACAGGTCGCCTTCCACGGCCGGCTCAAGGACATGCTCAAGGTCGGCGGGGAGAACGTCGCCGCCGTCGAGATCGAAGCCTTCCTCGCCCGTCACCCGGCCGTGGAGTGGGTGGAGGTCGTGGGCCGGCCCGACGATCGGCTCGACGAGGTTCCCGTCGCGTTCGTCGAGGTCAAGGCGGGGCACGCAGTCACGGAAGGCGAGCTCATCGAGTTCTGCACCGGTCGGATCGCCCGGTACAAGGTCCCGCGCGCGGTGCACTTCCTCGAGGCCGAGGAGTGGCCCCGGTCCGCCACGAAGATCAACAAGAATGGGCTGCGGGACCGTCTCGCGGCGCTGTCGACGGAGCTGGCGTCCTCGTGACCATCCGGGAGGAGCACACCGGGACGTCGGTCGCGCTGGCCGACGTCCGTGCCGAGGCGGACGCGCTGCTCGCCCAGGTGCCCGACGGGGAGGACCTCGACGACGTCGCCGTCGCGCTGATCCGGTTGGCCGTGCACGCGTCCGCGGCAACCCTCGATCCCGCCGGGATGGACCGCGAGATCCGCTGCGCACTGGACGCCGGCGCCACGTCCGCCCAGGTCCACGAGACCCTCGTCGTGGTCTCGGGCCTCGGCGTCCACACGCTGATGGAGGGCTCGCGCAAGGTCGTGGAGGCGCTGCGCGAGCGCGGCGACCCCGGCATCGACGCGCCGCTCGGCGCCGACCGCCTCGCGCTGCGGGCCCGCATGCAGGGCGACGACCCGTACTGGGCGGACTTCGAGCGCGAGGTGCCGGGATTCCTCGACGCGCTGCTGCGCCTGTCCCCCGAGGCCTACACCGCGTTCTTCGCCTACTGCGGCGTGCCCTGGCGGACCGGCGCGGTGCGCGGCCTCGTCAAGGAGCTCATATCCCTCGCCACCGACGCGACACCGACGCACCGCTACCTACCGGGGATGCGGCTGCACCTCGCCAACGCCGTCCGGCTCGGTGCCGGGCGCACCGCCGTCCGGCGGGCTCTCGACATCGCTGCGGTGGCGCCGGCGCACCCGGGCGTGCCGGCCGCGCGGGTCTGACGCCGAGCCGGGCTCAGGAAGGCCGGCGCACACCGTCGAAGAAGATCGCCGAAAATGTGTCGATCGTCTGCTTGACGGAGTACCGACGATCACCCGGCTTGAACCACCGATGGGTCCAGTTCACCATTCCGAAGAGGGTCTTCGCGACGAGCGGGACCGACAGGTCGGCGCGGAACTCGCCGGATTTGATTCCCGCGGTGATGACGTCGGTGACCACGGATTCGAATCGGCGGGTCTTGCGGACCATCTCCTTCGCCCACGGGGTGGACTGGAAGGCGACCTTCCCCATGTCCTCCTGGATGTAGACGTAGACGTAGGGGTAGTTCGCCTCGTACGAGCGGAGCTGCAGCTCGATCAGCTTCCGCAGCCGCTCGTGCGCGGACTCCTCCAGGGCGGCGATCCGGGTCGCCTCGGCGAGGTTCTCGTCGAGCACCTTCTTGGCCGTGGCCTGGAAGACCTCCTGAAAGAGCTCGTCCTTGCCGGCGAAGTAGTAGTAGATGGCCGCCCGATCGGTGCCGAACACCTCGGCGATGTCGTTGAGGGTCGCCGCCTCGAAGCCCTTCTCCTTGAAGACCTCGCCCGCGATCTGCAGCAGCTCGCTCCGCTTGGCCAGGTAGGCGGCGCTGCCCTCCACCTGGGCACTGCGGCGGCGTTGCGCGAGGCCGCTCCCAGCTGTCGCGGAGGGTCGACGGGACGGAGCTGCCATGCAGCGGATACTACCACCGCGATTCCCAGGAATGGCCGTCGGCCCAGGCCGGCGGATTACCGCCCCGGAATGACCTGACGGTCCGACATCGGTTTTCGCACGAATAGTGGTCCGGCATCGGTCGGGGTCCGACCCGAGCACCCCGAAATGTCGCACGGGAGCGGTCCCGCCGGCCACCACGCCACCCGCCCGGTCCGACCCGTCAGCGCCAGAGCCCCTTGCCAATCTACACGAGCGTAGATACCGTGCAATCTACACGAACGTAAACGGGCACCCGCCGCCGACCCGCCCGGGCCGAGAACGGAGCGACGATGAAGATCACCGACGACACCCTCCTGGCCGCCGTCCAGCGGCTGGTCGACCGGCAGGAGATCGAGCGCGTCCTCTACGACTACGCGCACCACCTCGACCACAACGAGCCGAAGAGCCTGGTCGCGCTGTTCACCCCCGACTGCCACATCGCCTACGGCCCGGAGCACGGCGCCGACGGGGCGGAGGCCTACCTGGCCACCCTGGAGCACGAGAAGTTCGGGATCGGCGCCTTCTTCGCCGCAACGAGCCACCACGTGTCGAACGTGGTCATCGACTTCACCGACGACGACACCGCCAGCGTTCGGTCCCAGCTCTACGCGTGGCACCGCTACAACCGCGAGCGCCCCGACGGGGTCGTCATGGGGCAGTACCACGACACGTTCGTCCGCACGGCCGACGGCTGGCGGATCGCCCGGCGCGAGCTCAAGCACACGGGCACCGAGAGCTACCACGCCAAGGGCGACGCCCTGAACCCCATCCCGCGCGCCACCGCCGTCTGAGTTCTGGTCTCCCGAGGAAGCGAGTCCACAGTGTCCGACGAACTGCTCGTCGAGGTGACCGACCACGTCGCCCGGGTCACCCTCAACCGGCCCAAGGTCCTCAACTCGATCTCCCACGATCTCGACGTCGAGCTGGCGCAGGCCTGGGACCGGATCGACCGCGACCCGGACATCTGGGTCGCCGTCCTCGCCGCTGCGGGCGAGAAGGCCTTCTGCGCCGGGGCGGACATCAGTGGCGGCACGGCGGCCGACGCGTCCCGGCTCGCACTGGGCGGTGGGCTCACCGGCATCGGGGGGCCGCTGCGGGTGCTCACCAAGCCGCTCGTCGCGGCCGTTCAGGGCTACGCCCTCGGCGGCGGGTTCGAGCTGGCGATGTGTGCCGACATCATCGTCGCCGCCGACACCGCGACGTTCGGCCTGCCCGAGGTGAAGGTCGGGATCATCGGCGAGTGCGGGGTCATGCACCGCGCGATCCGCCAGCTGCCGCACCACGTGGCGCTGGCGATGGTGCTGACCGGCGAGCGGCTGCCCGCCGCCGACGCGCTGTCGTTCGGCCTGGTCAACGAGGTCGTGCCGTTCGCAGACCTCGACGAGGCCGCGATGCGGTGGGCCCGCAGGCTCACCGCCGCGTCCCCGCTGGCCCAGCAAGCTGCCAAGCACGCCGTGCTGAAGGGCCTGCAGGGCTCGCTGGAGACGGCCCTGTCCATGAAGTACGAGCCCATCGAGGCCTACGCCGGCAGCGACGACGTCAGGGAGGGCCGCGCCGCGTTCACCGAACGCCGCGCGCCCCGCTGGACCGGTCGCTGATCCTCCCCGTCGACCGGAAGGGCGCCGGCATGAACCAGTTCCACACCGATGTCGCCACCGGTCGCACCCTGTGGTCGCTGGCCACCGGCTGGGCCGCACGGCGGGGTGGGGAGGCCGCGCTCGTCTCCCTGCCGCACGCCACCGCGCCCGACGGCCTGCAGACGACGACCTGGGCGCGGCTGGTCGAGGACATCGCCGTGCTGCGCCGCCGGCTGGCCGCCGCCGGAGTCGCGGACCAGGCCACGGTCGTGCTCGCGGTGCCCAACTCCGTGCTGGCCGTCGAGCTCTGGCTCGCAGTACCGGCGAACGGCGCGGTGATCCACGTCGTCGACCCGGACGGTGGTGTCCTCGCCTTCGAGCGCGCCGTCACCGCGACGCGGCCGGTGCTCGTCGTCGCGTCCACCGGGAACGCCGACACGATGCGCACGGCGATCACCCGCGCCCAGGTGTCGACCAGGCTCGTGGTCGCGACCGAGCTGGGCGCCGACGCCGTGCGGCACGGGATCGACGGGCTCCCGGCCGCGGCCGGCGCGGCCCCCGACGCCGACCCGGAGGCGGTGGCCGGGCTGCTGCCCACCTCCGGCACGTCGGGCGCGCCGAAGCTGGTGCAGCTCACCCATCACAACTACGTGCTGGCCGCCGAGCGGCTGGCGCGCAACTCCGGGTTCGTGCCGTCCGACCGGCACTACCTGTGCTCGCCGCTGTTCCACACCAACGGCCAGCTCTACCTGTGCGCACCCGCGTTCGTCACCGGCGGATCGGTGGCGATCGTGCCCCGGTTCAGCGCCTCCGCGTACTTCGATGCCGCCCGGTGGACCGGGGCCACGGTCAGTTCGATGGTCGCGCCGCCCATGCGGATGGCCCTGCACAGGGCGCTCGAGCGCGGCCCGGTCGACCCCGGCGGGCTGCGGCTCGTCCAGTACGGCATGAACCTCAGCGCGTCCGACTGGCAGATCTGGGACGCGCTGCTGCCCGGGATCGACACCCGGCAGATCTACGGCCAGACCGAGTCGGTCACCGGCGTGCTCGGGGGCGCACCGTGGGAGATCGACGACCGCCGCACGATCGGACGCCCGTTCGTCGGCGTCGAGCAGGTCAGGTTGGTCGATGGATCCGGCACCGACGTCGCCGACGGCGAGGCGGGCGAGCTGTGGGTGCGCGGTGTCCCCGGCCGGTCGCTGATGCAGGGATACGCCGACGCTCCCGAAGCGACGGCCGCGACGATGATCGGCAACCGCACCGGGGCCTGGTTGCGGACCGGCGACCATTTGGTCCGCAACCCGGACGGTCGGTTCGAGTTCCGCGGCCGCCGGATGCACATCATCCGCCGCGGCGGGGAGAACCTGTCCACCTACGGCCTCGAGCTGGATCTGCAGTCGTGTCCGCTCGTCGACGACGTCGCGGTCGCCGCCCGGGCGGACGACACGCTCGACGCGATCGTCGTCGCGCACGTCATCCCTGCGAAGGGCTATGCCGAAGCCGCGTTCCGGGCCTGGTGCGCAGAGAACCTGGGCAAGCGCGGGGTGCCCGACGTGGTCGAGGTCCACGAGTCCTTCCCGCGCACCGGCAGCGGCCGCGTGCTCGTCCGGGAGCTGGGGTGATGCCCGGGTTGCTGATCGCGAACCGCGGCGAGGTCGCGCTGCGCATCACCCGGTCGGCGCGCGCCCGCGGGCTGCGCGTGGTCGCCGTGCACGCCGCGGACGAGGCGGACGCGCTGCACGTCCGGGCCGCGGACGCGGCCGCAGCCCTCGACGGCAGCGGCCCGGCTCCGTTCCTGGACGTCGAGCAGATCGTCGCCGCCGCCGTGCGCACCGGCTGCCACCTGCTGCACCCGGGGTACGGGTTCCTCAGCGAGGACGCCGGGCTCGCCCGCCGGTGCGCGCAGGCGGGCGTCGGCTTCGTCGGCCCCGCGCCCGAGGTCCTGGACCTGCTCGGCGACAAGAGCGCAGCGCGCGACCTGGCGAGACGGCTGGACGTGCCCGTCCTGGAGGCCACCGACAGTGCGCCGACCGACGCCGAGGCCGTCGCGTTCCTGCGCGATCTCGGGCCCGGCGCAGCCGTGGTGGTCAAGGCCCGGGCGGGCGGTGGCGGCCGCGGCATGCGGGTGGTGCGCGACCCCGAACTCCTGGCGGCCGCCCTGGCCCGGTGCCGGTCCGAGGCCGCCCGCGCGTTCGGCCGCGACGGGGTATTCGTGGAGCGCTACCTGCCCCGCGCGCGCCACGTCGAGGTGCAGCTGGTCGGCGATGGCAGCGACGTGATCGTGCTCGGTGACCGCGACTGCAGCGTGCAGAGCCGGCACCAGAAGATGATCGAGATCGCGCCGGCAGTCACCGTGCCCGAAGTCGTGCGGGCCCGGCTCGCGGACGCGGCCCGACGGCTCGGCGCGCACGTCGGGCTCGCGGGCCTGGCCACCGTGGAGTTCCTGGTCGATGCCGACTCCGGCGAGCACCGGTTCCTCGAGGTCAATCCGCGCCTGCAGGTCGAGCACCCGGTCACCGAGGAGGTGGTCGGGATCGATCTCGTCGACGCGCAGCTCGCTGTCGCCGAGGGCGTCCGCCTCGCCGATCTGCATCTCCCCGAGACCATCACCTCGCGCGGCGTCGCGGTCGAGGCACGGATCGTCGTGACCACTCCGACGGACGAGCCGCTGCGACGGTTCGCACCACCTTCCGACGTGCGCGTAGAGACCCACGCGGAGCAGGGCCGGCCGGTGGCGACCGCGCACGACCCGCTGCTCGCCAAGGTCGTGGTCCGCGACGCTGCCGGCGATCTCGCCGCAGCGACCGACACGCTGCGCGCGGCGCTGGCGCGGTTCGAGATCGACGGCGTTCCGACGGACCTCGAACGGCTGCAGGACCTGCTCGGCCGATCCGAGCTGCGCAAGGGTCAGGTGACCACGGCGTGGGCGGACGAGCTGCTCGACCCCGTCCCGCAGGACACGGGCGCCGGGGTCGCCGTCGTCCGGTCCAGCATCTCGGGAACCGTCGTCGCGGTGCCGGGCACGGTCGGCGCGCGGATGCGGCGCGGCGACGCGATCGTGGTCGTCGAGGCGATGAAGATGGAGCACGAGATCGCCGCGCCGATCTCGGGCACGCTCCGCACGAGTCGGCCCGCGGTGGGCGACGTCGTCGCCGACGGCGACGTGGTCGCCGAGATCGTGCCTGGCCAGGACACCGAGCCCGCGACCGACGACCGTCCCGGTGTTCCCGACCCCGCTCGAATCCGCGCCGACCTCGCCGACGTGCTCCGTCGCCACGCCGTCGGCCGCGACGCCCATCGCCCGGACGCCGTGGCGAAGCGACACCGGCTGGGCAAGCGGACGGCGCGGGAGAACGTCGCGGCCCTGTGCGACGCCGGCACCGGGCTGCGCGAGTACGGCGCGCTCGCCGTCGCCGCCCAGCGAACCCGCCGGCCTGTCGAGGAGCTGGAGCAGACCACCCCCGCCGACGGGCTCGTCGCCGGGTTCGGCAGCGTCCACGGCCGGCCCACGGCCGTGCTCGCCCACGACTACACGGTCCTGGCCGGCACCCAGGGCCTGCAGGTGCACCGGAAGGCCGAGCGGCTGTTCGAGCTCGCCGCCCGGCGACGGACCCCGGTCGTGGTGTTCGCCGAGGGAGGCGGAGGCCGGCCCGGCGACGTCGACAACGCGGCGAAGGCGACCGGGATGGACCTCGGCACGTTCGTGGCGCTGGGCCGGCTCAACGGTGTGGTGCCCACCGTCGCGATCGCCTCGGGCCGCTGCTTCGCCGGCAACGCCGCCATGGCCGGAGCCTGCGATCTCCTCATCGCCACCGCCGACGTCGCCCTCGGCATGGGTGGTCCCGCGATGATCGAGCACGCCGGGCTGGGCCGCTTCGCGCCCGAGGACATCGGGCCGCTCGCGGTCCACGTCACCAACGGCGTCGTCGACGTCGCGGTGGCCGACGAGGCCGAGGCCGCCGACGTGGCACGCCGCTACCTGTCCTACTTCCAGGGACCCGAGAGTGCCTGGGACTGCGCCGATCAACGCCTGCTGCGCCACGTCGTGCCGGAGGACCGGCACCGCGTGTTCGACCTGCGCACGCTCGTCGGCCTCCTCTGCGATTCGCGCTCGGTCCTGGAGCTCCGCCGCGGGTTCGGCGACGCCGTGCTCACCGCGCTGTGTCGCATCGAGGGCCGACCGCTGGGAATCGTCGCCAACGACGGCTCCCGCGGAGGCGGAGCCATCGACAGCGATGCCGCGGACAAGATGGCGCGGTTCCTGCAGCTCTGCGACGCGCACGGGCTTCCCGTCGTGACGCTGTGCGACACCCCCGGGTTCCTCGTCGGGCCGGTGGCCGAGCGGGCAGCCGGGGTGCGGCACTTCGCACGACTGTTCGCGACAGGGCCCAACCTGTCCGTGCCGCTGTGCACCGTGGTGCTGCGCAAGGCCTACGGGCTCGGCGGGCAGGCGATGGCCGGCGGCAGCTTCCGCGTGCCCGATGCGATCGTCGCCTGGCCGACCGCCCAGTTCGGCGCCATGGGACCCGAAGGTGCGGTGACGCTGGGCTACCGCCGCGAGCTCGACGCGATCGCGGACCCGCAGCGCCGGCGGGACCGCTTCGACGAGCTGCTCGCCGGCTACATCGCCCACGGCAGCGCCGTCAACGCAGCTTCGGTGTTCGAGCTCGACGACGTGATCGACCCCGCCGACACCCGCGCCTGGATCCGCGACACCCTCGCCCGCCGCGCTCCCCCACCCCGTGATCCCGAGCCCCAAGGACCCCGACGCCGGATCGACACGTGGTGACCACCCCCATGTCCGCGAACGAGAGAGCCGCTGGGTCGGCGATCGATCGTGACCACAGACAACGGACGGCCCGCCACGCGCACCGTCGCCAGGTAGGAGGAACAGATGGACAGCCCGCCGAAGGGTGCCCCGACCGAGCGGATGACTCGGGATCAGGTGCGTGCGGCCGTCGCGACGGCGAACGTGCCGAGCCTGCTGATGATGTTGTTCCAGTTCAGCGGCGACGAGCGGTGGCTCGCCGACCCGTACCTCCCGACCCGCGGCAAGGGACTGGCCGACCACGACTCCGGCGGCCTCCCCGACGCGGTCCAGGCCGAGATCAGGGAAGCGTCGATCGACGTCGTCCTGCGGCTGCAGGACGGTCAACGGCCGGCGGTCACCGCACCCTCCCCCGAGCTGACCGCCCGGATGATGAGCGTCTGCATGGGAGAGCCGGTCGATGTGCAGCAGGGGGAGATGCTCGCGGCGGAGGTCGCTCGGCGCATCGACCCGGACCAGCCCGAGCTCGCCCTGCCGCCCGTCGCCGCCCCGCCGGGCTTCAAGATCCTCCTCATCGGTGCGGGCGTGGCCGGCATCGCCGCCGCGCACCAGCTCGAGGACATGGGCGTCGACTACGAGATCCTCGAACGCCAACCCGCTGCCGGCGGTGTCTGGTGGCTGAACGCGTACCCAGGGTGCGGCGTGGACACCCCGAGCCACCTGTACTCGTTCTCGTTCGCCCGCAACGACTGGAGCCGGCACTTCGAGCTCCGCGACGACATCCAGCGCTACTTCGCCCAGACCCTCAAGGACCTCGGCGCCGACCAGCGCATCCGCTACAACACCGAGGTGCTCAGGGCCGACTACGACCAAGAGCGCAACACCTGGGCGGTGCGGGTCCGCACCGGCGTCACCGAGGAGACCCTCACCGCGGACGTCGTGCTCACCGGCGTCGGCTCGCTGAACCGCCCCCGGCTGCCCGACCTGCCCGGCCGGGACACCTTCACCGGCACGCAGTTCCACTCGTCGCAGTGGCCGGACGACCTGGACGTCGACGGGAAGCGGGTCGTCGTCGTCGGCACCGGTGCGAGCTCGATGCAGATCGCGCCCGCCATCGCCGACCGGGTCGGCCACCTCACGATCGTGCAGCGCTCGCCGCAGTGGGTCGCACCGTTCGACAAGTTCCTCCAGCCCATCAGCCCGGAGCTGCGCCGGCTCCTGCAGGGCTGCTCGCTGTACTTCGCGTGGTACTGGCTCCGGTTGTTCTGGCAGTTCGGCGACAAGGTGATCGAAGCGCTGCGGATCGACCCGGAGTGGGAACACCCGCAGCGATCGGTCAACGCCCGCAACGACGGCCACCGGGAGTTCTTCACCCGCTATCTCACCGACCGCCTCGCCGGTCGGCCCGACCTGATCGAGAAGTCGCTGCCGGACTACCCACCCTTCGGGAAGCGGATCCTGCTGGACAACGGCTGGTTCGAGACGATCCGCCGCGACGACGTCGACCTGGTCACCGACTCGGTGACGCAGGTACGGCCGGACGGCGTGGTCACCGCAGCCGGCACCGTCATCCCGGCGGACGTCGTGATCTGGGCGACCGGCTTCGAAGCGACGCGCTTCCTGTCCAGCATCGACGTCCGCGGCCTGGCCGGGCTTCGCCTGCACGACGTGTGGGAGGACGACAACCCGCGCGCCTACCTCGGCGTCTCGGTGCCCGGGTTCCCCGACTTCTTCATGCTCGGCGGGCCCAACTCGTTCCCGGGCAGCGGGAGCTTCCTCTACTTCATGGAAGTCCAGATGCGCTACATCCGGGCACTGATCACGACGAAGCTGGACCGCGGGATCGCCGCACTCGACGCCCGACCGGACGTCACCGACGCCTACAACGAGCTCGTCGACCGCACCCACGAACGAACGGTGTGGACCCACCCCGGGATGCAGACCTACTACCGCAACTCGCGAGGTCGCGTCATCTTCGTCATGCCGTTCCTCAACGCCGAGTACTGGCAGATGACCAAGGAGTTCGACGTGGACGACTACACACTCCGCTGAATACTTGAATGCTCGCCGATCGGCCGGCCGACAACGAGGTCAGGGCCGCCTTCGGCGTGCTTTCCGGCGACATTCCATGCCTCAATCACCTCGTTTACGTTGGCGTTGACAACGGCGAAACATCGTGCGAGCGTTGCCTTCGCCACCAGACGAATGACGTGCACGGATGGACAGGACGATCTCGGAGACGGGGACCTCTGGGCGAGCCGAACCAGGAGGAAATGTGTCAGTCGACGACGTTGCCGGCACGCGGTCGAATTCAACGGAGACCGCCCACCAGGTCATCGATCTGAAGGCATCACGGCGCGCTCTCGTAGCGGGCTCGCTCGGCAATCTGGTGGAGTGGTACGAGTTCGCCGTCTACGCCTACATGGCGCCGATCATCGCCCCGCTGTTCTTCCCGTCGGGAAGCTCGACGGCGAGCATCCTCTCGACATTCCTCGTCTTCGCGCTCGCATTCTTCCTGCGCCCGCTCGGCGCCGCGATCTTCGGCCCCCTGACCGACCGGTGGGGCCGCCGACCCGTCCTGCTGCTGATCATCACGATGATGGCTGTAGCCACCGCCGCCATCGGGGTGCTGCCCACCCACGCCGCGGTCGGTGCGCTCGCTCCGGTCCTGCTGACGCTCTGCCGCATCGCGCAGGGCATCTCGGCAGGCGGCGAGATGGGCGGAGCGGTCTCGCTCATGGTCGAGTCCGCACCGCCGGGCAAACGAGGCGCCTACGGCGCATGGTCGTTCACCGGCACCACCCTCGGCTACGTCCTCGGCGGCACCGTCGCCACGGTGCTGTCGCTGTCGCTGACCGCCGAGGCCCTGTCCACCTGGGGTTGGCGGATCGCCTTCCTCCTCGCGCTGCCGATGGGCATCGTCGTGGTCTACATCCGGCTCCGTGTCGACGAGACCCCGCGCTTCAAGGAGGTCGCCGCCGAGCGCGCCACGACCACCACCTCCCCCGCGTCGACCTCCGCGCTGGTCCGGCGGCCCGTCGGCGTGCTGCTGGCCACCGCGGCCGTCGTGGTGGTCTACAACGCGATCGGCAACACCTTCATGGTCGGGATGCCGACGTTCCTCTCCAAGAGCTACGCGATGTCGTTCCTCCAGTCGTCGGTGCTCGCCATCGTCACCGGGTTGGTCGGCGGACTGACGATGCCGCTGTTCGGCGCGCTGTCCGACCGGATCGGGCGGCGTCCCGTCCTGCTCGCCGGCACGATCGCGGTGGTGGTGCTGTCCTACCCGATGTACTGGCTGATCGGGCTCGGGTTCGGCGGCGGCCTCGTCGCGCTGTTCCTCGCCGGGGTCCTCATCGGGGTCGTCGGCGGACCGATGCCCGCCTTCCTGTCGGAGAGCTTCCGCACCCGCAACCGCGCGGCCGGTGTCGCGCTGACCTACGCGCTGACCGTGGCGATCTTCGGCGGCACCGCGCCGTACGCGATCACCGCGATCGCCGCAGCCACCGGCGACCGGCTCTCCGCCGCCTACTTCACGATCGGCTGCGGGTTGATCAGCCTGGTCGGCCTGCTCGCCCTCAGCACCGTGATGCGCGGCCAGCACCGGGCCGAGCTGGCGGACTGACTGATTCGACACGACGCCACACCACGAGGAGAAGAGTCATGGGAAAGCTGGACGGCAAGGTCGCGTTCATCACCGGCGCCGCGCGCGGCCAGGGCCGCAGCCACGCGCTGTGCCTGGCCGAGGAAGGCGCCGACATCATCGCCGTTGACATGCTGGAGGACGTCGAGACCGTTGACTACCCGATGGCGACGCAGAGCGACATGGACGAGACCGTGAAGGCGGTCGAGGCCCTCGATCGCCGCATCCACTCCGCGAAGGCCGACGTCCGCGACTTCGCCGCCGTGCAAGCCGCCTACCGCGCCGGCGTCGCGAACCTCGGTCCGGTCGACATCGTGCTCGGCAACGCCGGCATCTGCCAGCTTGGCAGCGCCGAGCCCGACCCCGTCCAGGCGTTCACCGACGTCATCGGCATCAACCTGGTCGGCGTGTGGAACACCGTCTACGTCGCCGCCCAGGACATGATCGACCGCGGTGAGGGCGGCGCAATCGTCCTCACCAGCTCCACCCAGGGGCTGTCCGGCCGAGGCTCCGACGGCTCCGCCGGAGCCCTCGGCTACGCCGCCGCGAAGCACGGCGTCGTCGGGCTCATGCGCAGCTTCGCCAACTGGCTCTCGCCGCACAACATCCGCGTCAACACCGTGCACCCGACCGGCGTCGCCACCCCGATGGTGGAGAACGGCGTCGTCGGCCACTACCTCGACGAGAACCCCCAGGTCGGGCAGATGGCCGCAAACCTCATGCCCGTCGGCGTCATGGACCCGGTGGACATCAGCAACGCGATCCTCTACCTGGTGTCGGACACGGGCCGATACGTCACCGGAGTCACCCTCCCCGTCGACGCC
This sequence comes from uncultured Actinomycetota bacterium, assembly GCA_963727745.1. Classification (GTDB taxonomy): domain Bacteria; phylum Actinomycetota; class Actinomycetes; order Mycobacteriales; family Pseudonocardiaceae; genus Pseudonocardia. The sequence continues at coordinate 166,718 of CAVSHL010000002.1, read as the reverse complement.
GGCTTCACCGCTCGCTGACCCGACAGCCCGGCCGAACAAGCGCTGCTGACGAACCGGGCGCTTCGGCACGACGACTCGACATCGGCGGCGATCACCGGCCGCCTGCCGTTGTCCGGACGCGCGCCTCGCAGGTGACGGCGTCGATGCGCACCGCCCGTGAGCCGGCGTCGTCCGATTTCTGCAGGAGTTCGTAGCGGGATCGGTTGCGGGCTGCTGCGTCGAGCGTCGACATCGAGTTCGCCGCGGGCACAACGACGGGCGCGGCGAGCAGCCCGACGGTGCCCGAGCCGGGCACAGAGCCGCGACCTACTTGACCTCCTCGCAGCCATCACCGAGCCGGTACATCGACCCTGTGCACCGCAGGTCAGACCACCTCGGCGGGAACACCCAGCCTGGCGAGCTGCCGTGCGACGGGAGCGGGTGGTGGCCGGTCGGTGACGACGGCGTTGATACCGCTCCAGTCGGTCAGGAGGACCGGTGCGGGTGTTGAGAACTTCTCGGCGTCGACCACGAGCACGACGCGGTCGGCGAGCTCCATGAGGGCGAGTTTGGTCGGCCGCTCGGTGTCGGTGGACAGGTAGATCCCACGCTCGTCCGCTCCGGCCGCGCCGAGGAAGAAGGTCTGGACACGCAGGCGGCGGGCGGCCTCGACGGCCATCGGCCCGACGAAGGCCTGGCTGTCGGGTAGGAGTTCCCCGCCGAGGCCGACGAGGCGGCCGATGCCGCGGGCCAGGAACATCTGCATCACGGGCACGGACTGGGTCACGGTGGTGCCGCGATAGGTGTTCGGCAGTGCCTGCCCGACGGCGTATGCGGTGGTGCCGGCATCGATCGCGATGGTGTCGATGCGCCCCACCTCACGGGCGGCGGACTGCCCGATCCGCCGCTTGGCATCCTCGTTCTGGCCGGCCCTGGCGACGAACGCGGCGGAGTGCAGCGGCCCCTGGAGTGCACTGACCCCGCCGTGGACGACGCGGACCTCCCCTGCTCCTCCAGCTTCCGCAGGTCACGACGGACCGTCATGTCGGAGACGCCGAGCATGCGCGTGAACACCCTGGACGGGCCTACGCTGACCCGGTGACGATCGATCCGCTAGCCGGAGCCGAGACCGGCCCGGTCATCCGATCGACCGGCGTGGGAGTGCTGGACCGGGTCGTCGCCGTGCTCGACGCCGTCGAGATCCGCCGGATGACAGCCTCGGAGCTCGCTCGGCACCTGGGCCTGTCCACCCCGACCGCGCACCGGCTCGTCGGGGCGATGATGGCGCACGGGCTGCTCAGCCGGGACGAGGACGGACGCCTGCGCCTCGGGGCCCGGTTCTCGCAGCCCTACCTGGAACAGGTCGCCGCACCGATCCTGTCGACCCTGCAGCAGCGGACCGGCGAGACGGCGCAGATCTGGGTCCTCCGCGGCGAGCACCGGCTCTGCGTAGCGAGCGTCGACTCCCCCGCCGAGCTGCGCGCGTCGGTCCCGGTCGGCACCCTGCTGCCACTGGCCGCCGGCGGCTCGGCCGCCCGGATCCTCACCGAGCCGACCACGGCGCCCGGCTGGGTGGAGAGCATCTCGCACCGCACCCCCGGCCTCTGCTCCGTGAGCGCCGCCGTCCGGCGCCCGTCGGGCGAGACCGTCGCCGCGGTCTGCGTGTCCGCGCCGGTCCTGCGCGTGGGTGAGGACGGACCCGGCGCCGACTACGGCGATGACGTCGTCGACGCGGCCGCACAGTTGTCGGACGCACTCCGCCAAGCCTGACGACCCCTGTGGCAACCGCCGTGTCGAACCTACCGTCTTCTCGCACTATGTTATGAGTACCAAGAATCGCGGGAAGGCTGGCCTGGTTGATCTCTGCGCTGGGGTGGCGGTGAAGACCATGCCCGGGTCCCCAGGCAGGACGGCACCGGCACGCTGCCAGCCAGGTGGCTGAGACCGTCGGCGCCGGCCTCGCCCAGAGGCAGCAGCACAGCCCAACACTGCGACCCACCCCCCCATCGTGCGGCCGGGGCGGACGGCAAGCGACAGGCCATCCTCCGCCTGCATGAGCGCGTCCCGGCTGTCGTCCTCCACGCCGAGCTGGCCGAGCTCAAGATGAGGGTCGTCAGCCTGCGAGGAGCACCAGCGGATATCCGTCCGGGGCAGCACGCGCGGCCTGCCCTGCGGGTCGCGGTCGCCGCCGAGCCGCTCTCGGACGCCCTCCGGGTCCACTACCCGCAGCACGAGCCTGCTCGCCGCGGGGTCCTCCTCGCGGGCCGTCGCGGAATGACGCTCGATGCCCCTGTACTCGAACAGCTCGATCTGCGCCCCGTCGCCCGGCAGGCCGACGAAGGCCGCCTCCATCGTCGCCGGCTCAAGTCCGAGGACCGGTGCCACCACGTCGCCCAGCCGGGTGCCTTGGTCATCGGCGCACCTCCGATGACCGCAGCGGTACCCGACGCCAGAGCCGCGCCCGCCGACGAGCGCTCGTGCGTCACCCGCATCGTCTATCGCCTACGAGACGACCAAGGCGACCACTGAGAGCAGCACCAGTGAGATCACCGAGGTGATGCACGTGACGAACGTCAGAGTCTTCAGCGTGCCCCGGGTGGTGAGCCCCAGCAGGGACTGGAACATCCAGAAGAAGTTGCTGTTGACGTGGATCGCGAAAAGGGCCCCGGACACGATGACCAGCGCCATGACCGGCAGTGGAACCGAGATGGTGGACATCACCGGCGCAAGGATCCCGGCCGTCGTCACAGCGGCGACATTCACGGAGCCGATCGCGATGTGGAGAACCGCGGCGGTGAACCACGTCAACAGCACCGCGACGAGCACGGGGACGCCCGCGTCCGCCGAGAAGAATCCGGCCATCACATCGGCCAGCGGCGTCTCGCGCACCACCTTGCCGAGCGCCCCACCGACACCGGTCAGGAGCAGGATCTGACCGCTGAAGCCGAACCCACCGCGCATGGCCTCGGCGGTGCCGGCCTCACCCATCCTCCGGCGCGCCAGCAGGTAGGCGCCGACCAGACCGACGAAGAGCGCGAAGACGGGCTCCCCGAGTACGCTGACCAGCGGGGACTCGACGCCGAGGGCTTTCGCGATGGCGCCGGTGGCGATCAGCAGCAGCGGCACCACCATCGGCAGGACACCGACGATCAGGCTGCCTGGCGCCCGGACCTCGGTGGCGGTCGGCGCACCCCCCGGACCCAGGGTCGACAGGCCATCCAGGTCCGCCGACTGCGGGGCCGGCGCACTCGCCGGATCCGGGGTCGACAGGCCATCCAGGTCCGCCGACTCCGGCTCCTCGTCCCGCTCCGGATCCCACATGCCGCGGCTGAGCAGCCAGGCGGAGAACAGCGTGGCGAGCACGGCAGATCCGATGCCGATTCCGACGCCGTAGAGCAGCATCGAGCCCAGCGGCACGCCGAGCAGAGCTGCGACCGTGACGGCGGCCAGGCCAGGGACGACGAAGAGGTTGCCGCACTCGATCCCGGCGGTCAGTGCCGCAGCCATGAGAGGCTTGCCGTTCCGGGGCATCTGACGCGCGGCGGAGCGGGCCAGCGGAGCGGCGAGGACGAGTTGGACGTCAGGGTAGATCGCCGGGAAGATGCTGCTCATCGAGACAGCGAAGGCGTAGGGCAGCCGCCGGGGACCGAAGGCGCGCAACAGGGCGGCGATGAGCTGGCCCAGGACGCCGGCCTTGAGCAGCAATGACCCGAGCAGGACGCCGAATCCGATGAGGAGCCCGACGTCGGCCATCAGCGAACCGAAGCCGGACGCGATGGTCTCGACGGTCGTCGAGAACCCCAGGCCGCCCGCGATGCCGAGGTAGAGGGCCGCGACCATCAGGGCGATCACAGGGTCGATCCGGGCGCGCATGATCAGCAGCACCACGCCGACGATCGCGATGGCCGTATGCAGGACGATCAGGCTGGTAGTCATTTCTGGTAGTCCTCTGAGCGTGGGCGGACCGCGCAATCGAACGGCGATGAGGGGCACTACTTTCAGGACGCAGGTCCCACAGGGGTGGTCCGAACCCGCACCGTGCTCAGGTGTTCGGACAATATCCGCGGCGCGGTCGCTAGCCGAGCAAGTTCTCGTCGAACTTCACGTGGCTGAGCACCTCGTGGCCGTCCTCGGTGACGAGGATCGCTTCCTCCAGGTGCGCGCCGCCGACATGCGGCTGGTCGTTGAGCGTGACGCGCGGCTCCACGCAGATGATCATTCCGGGCCGCAGCTCGTAGTCCACACCGCGGTTCACAGCCGGCTCGCCGTGCAGACCCCAGCCGAGCTGGTGACCGGTCGTGAACTTGTGCTCGTACTTGGCGAACCCTCGTTCGGCGATCGCATCCCGGGCAGCGCGGTCCACGTCCGCACAGGTCGCGCCAGGCTTGACGGCGTCGATGGCAGCATGGATCGACGCGTACGTGGTCTGGTAGATCTCCTTCTGGAGATCGGTCGGCTTGCCCACGATCACGGTGCGGCCGAGGTCACCGGTGTAGCCGCGGTGCACAGCACCCATGTCGATCACAACCATCTCGCCGTTGCGGATCCGGCGCTCGGTCGCGATCCGCTCGAAGATGCTCGCGTTCGGGCCGGACGCGATGTTGGTGAGGAACGGCAACATCTCCGACCCGGCCTGGCGCATCGCGGCCTCGGCCGCCGCAGCGACCTGCCATTCCCGCACCCCCGGCTTGACCGCGTCGAATGCCGCGTACAGGCCCGTCTCGACGATCGAGATCGCCTCGCGGATGAGCTCGATCTCGATGGGATGCTTGACGACCGTCAGCTCGACCCACAGGTGGGACGCGTCGACGATCTCGATGCCCGGGCACCGCTGAGCGAGCCCCTGGTGCACCTGGTACGGCAGCAGGTCGACACCGATCCGACCCTCGGTCAGCCCGTAGTCGCTGAGAACCTTCGCGATCTCGGCATCCCAGACCTCGAAGTTGCCGATCTTGCGGTGATCACGGATGTCGGACTTGATCTGGATCCGGTAGTTGTCGCTGCCGGAGGTGTGCCCGACGATCGGGTCGCCGTTCTGCGGGAACACCACGAAGTATTCGGGGTCCATGTACGGGCGGTAGCCCTTGACATAGAAGTCCGTCACGTAGCGGACGGCCTCGGACTTGGTGAACAGCAGCGCGTCGATGCCGTGCTCGCGCATCGTGGCGCGGACCTTCTCCTGCTTCCAGGCGTGCAGCTCGTCACCACCGTAGAAGGAGGGCTTCTCCTTCCAGAGCGTCACGTCGGTGTCGGTCATGGGCTTCTCCTCTACGGATTGCTGGATGTGGCTCGATCAGGGCGCGGCAGGTGCCGACGAGGGCGTCAGCACCTCGTTCAGGACATCGGCGGCCCGGTCGATGTCCGCGTCGGAGACGTCGCCGTGGGTGACCAACCGGATGATCCCGGCCGTGGTGGACTGCAGCAGCAGTCCTCGGTCCGCCGCCCGGGCGATGACGTCCTCGGCGAGCGGATCGGTCGGGCCGAGCGAGATCTGGACCATGTTCGACTGGACCCGATCGCGGTCGACCAGCGTCGTCGGGAGCAGCGTTGCGAGCCGCCGGGCACGGGCGTGGTCGGCCTCGATCCGCTCCCGCGCACCGTCCAGTGCCACGAGCCCGGCGGCGGCGGTGACTCCCGCCTGGCGCCACTGCCCGCCGAGCAGCTTGCGAACCCCGCGGGCGCGGGTGATGAATTCCTTGCTCCCACCCAGGATGGAGCCGATCGGTGCGCCGAGCCCCTTGGACAGGCAGAACATCACGCTGTCGGCGGCTGCGGTCAGCGCGCTGACCTCCGTATCGAGCGCGACGGCGGCGTTGAAGATCCGGGCGCCGTCGAGGTGCACGCTGACGCCGGCTTGCCGTGCGGCTGCGTAGACGGGCGCCCCACGCTCCGGTCCCCAGACCGCGCCGCAGGCCGCGTTGTGGGTGTTCTCCAGGCACAGCAGCGCCGGTCGATGGGTGGCGACGGCCTCCCGCACAGCCTCCGCGCCGGGCAGGCCCGTCCGGTCGTCGAGCTCGACGGGCGTGAGCCCGAAGTAGTTCGGGTCGAAACCGGACTTCTCCCGACGGTAGAGGTGCGCGCTGTCGCCGATCGCGACGAACGCGCCCCGGTCGCACCAGGTGCGCAGGGCCACGAAGTTGGCCAGGGTGCCGCTCACCGTGTAGAGGGCGGCCTCCAAGCCGAGGACCTCGGCAGCCCGCTCCTCCAGTGCGAGGACCGTGGGATCGCCGTACCGGCCGTCCGGGAGGAGGCGTGCGTCGTCCCCGACGTCGGCCGCGTACATGGCCTTGCGCATCGCCTCGGTCGGTCGGGTGACCGTGTCACTCCGGAGATCGATGAATGTCAATCCCGTTCCCTTCATCGGCGTCGTCCGGTCGCGGAGTGGGCCGCCAGTCGTAGGTGTGCTTGCGCACCGTGACCGCGATCGAGGTCGTCACCCGGTGAATGCCGGGTATCGAGTGCAGGTACTCGGCGAAGAAGGTGGCGAAGTCCTCCTGGGCCTTGAACATCACCGTGAACCGGATGTCGTCGGCGCCGGTCGTCAACGCGAGGTACCGGATCTCCGGGAGCGCGGCCAGCTGCTCCGCAACCCGCTGGACCTGGTCAAATGCCACGCGCAGCGAGACGCTGCAGTCGATGGTGTAGCCCTGCCACTCCGGGTTGACGCCGGCGACGATCTGCATGACGTCGTCCGCAAGGAGGCGACGGATCCGGTTGCGGATCGTCCCCTCGGCCACCCCGATGAGGCGGGCCAGCTCGCGGTTGCTCCGCCTGCCGTCCTCACTGAGGAGCGCGGCGATCCTCTCGTCGACGTCGTCCATCTTCGGACCCCCGGTCTAGTCGTGCCGTCGGCACGACCGTGCCGTTCGGTGACATGACGCAAGCTAGCAACGCGCTACGCAAAGCGTCAATGAGTTGCGACATCGGATACGCAATCATCATTCGTTGCCGCCGCATGTTGGCCTGATGCGCAGCTTCGAACTAGAGGTCAGCCCTGGACGAGGCGGCATCTCCGCCGTAGCATCCGCTCCACAACTCGAGACCGGGCCGTTCACGCCCGAGCGGAAGAGACCCGTCACCTACCGATGACGGGCGCCGGAGGAGCAAGCGCCCCGCCAATCTCTCAGGCACCCCCACCGCTCGAGGCCAGGCCACTCTGGAAAGTAGACGCCCTACGCGCCTCGCCCACGGTGAAAGCCGTCCCTCCCGGACGGTGAATCTCTCAGGCCAACGACAGAGGGGGCTCCCGCGCTGGCACCCGCTGTGCGCGACATCAAGGGAGCCCGTATGTCGTCGTTCGCCCTCGTCACATCGGCCCCTCCGAGGCCGATCGCGCAAGATTCTGGTCGAGTGCGGCTACGGCGAGCTCGACGACTTGATCGACGCCGCGGTGCCGCCCGCCATCCGCATGACCCACGCCCTGGCCCTGCCGTCCGCGCTGTCCGAGGCGGACGCGACGTGGGAGCTCCGCGAGATCGCAACAGCGAACACGGTGCGGCAGGCCCCGCACACGGCTGAGTCGCTGACCGAGGACTGGACGCGCCCCTACGACCGATTGCTCGCGGCCTTCCCCGCCGGCGTCTCTCCCCGGCACAAGTACTGGCCGCCCGTCTGGCGCATCGACGGCGCGCACGGCGACCGCAACCTGGTCTGCTCGTGCCCGGCGCCCGAGGCCTTCCAGTCCTGATCCTTCATCTCACCAGCCCGTCGAGGAGACCCGATGACATCGGAGCCACTCACCACCCTCCGCTCTCCCCTGCACAGCGTCCACGTCGACCTCGGTGCGGCCTTCACCGACTTCGCCGGCTGGGCCATGCCCATCCGCTACGGCAGCGAGCTCGCCGAGCACCAGGCCGTCCGCAGCACCGCAGGCTTGTTCGACCTGAGCCACATGGCCGAGATCGAGCTGGAGGGCCCCGAGGCCGCCCTCGCCCTCGACCGGGCGCTGGTGGGCAACCTGTCCGGGCTCGCATCCGGACGGGCCTGCTACACGATGATGTGCGCGCCCGACGGCGGGGTGCTCGACGATCTGGTCGTGTACCGGATCTCGGAGACCCGCTTCCTCGTCGTCGCCAACGCTTCTAACCGGCACGTCGTAACCGACGAGTTCGGCACCCGCGCGGCCGGACTCGCGGTCGAGGTGATCGACCGCTCGCTGCAGACCGCACTGATCGCCGTGCAGGGCCCGGCGTCGGCCTCGATCGTCGAGTCCGCTGTCGGCGGACCGGTCGACGAACTCAAGTACTACGCGAGCAGGCCGGCCGTCATCGGTGGAACCGACGTGCTGCTCGCCCGGACCGGCTACACCGGCGAAGACGGCTTCGAGATCTATGTCGACGCCGAGAAGGCCACCCCCGTCTGGGAGCTGCTCACCCGCCTCGGCGCGCCGCACCAGCTCGTGCCCGCGGGCCTCGCCTGCCGGGACACCTTGCGCCTGGAAGCCGGGATGCCGCTGTACGGCAACGAGCTCGGCCGCGGAACGACCCCCTTCGAAGCCGGTCTCGGGCGGGTCGTGAAGTTCGACAAGGCCTCCGAGTTCGTGGGCCGCGCCGCCCTGCTCGCGCGGCGGGACGTGCCGACGGACGAGGTGCTGGTCGGGCTGCGCGGATCGGGTCGCCGCGCTCCGCGCAGCGGCCACTCGGTCCTGCACAACGGCGTCACCGTCGGTCGGATCACGAGCGGCGGACTGTCGCCTACTCTCGGGCACCCGGTCGCCATGGCGTTCGTCTCCCGCACGACCGCGGAGCCGGGGACGACGCTGATCGTCGACGTTCGCGGTCACCCCGAGCCGGTCGACGTCGTCTCCCTGCCCTTCTACAAGCGTTCCTCCTGAAGGACATCCCCCATGCTGGGCGCCACGGTGCATCTGGCGCATCAGTTGGGGGTGAAGATGTTCGCGTTGCGGCGGGTGAAGAACGACGAACGTGACGCCGCGGACCTGGCTGATCTGTTGCGGATGGGTCGGCTGCCCGAGGCGTGAATCGCCCCGCCCGCCACCCGGGAGCTGCGTGGCTGGGTACGGCATCGGGCGAAGCTGGTCGGGCTGCGGTCCAACCTCAAGTGCCAGGTCCACGCCGTGCTGGCTGGTGCAGGGGTGCAGGTGCCGATGAGTGATCTGTTCGGCCCGTCCGGCCTGCAGTTGCTCGCGGCCAGCCGGCTGCCGGTGGAGTCCCGGGCCCGGATCGACTCGCTGGGTCGGGTCATCACCGCCCTGGACTTCGAGATCGACACCTTCGCCCGGCTGGTCGCCGGCCGATTGCGCACCGATCCCGGCTACCGCGCGATCCAGGCCGTGACCGGGATCGGGCCGATCCTGGGTGCGGTGTTCGTCGCCGAGATCGGCGACATCGGCCGCTTCGCTCGACCTGAGCAGCTCGCGTCGTGGGCCGGGCTGACCCCGAAACACCACGAGTCCGATGCCACCGTGCACCGCGGCCGGATCACCAAACAAGGCTCCCGACTGGTGCGCTGGGCCGCGGTCGAGGCCGTGCAACGTGTCGGCGCTCAGACCCGCCTCGGGCAGCGCCGCGACCGGGTCGCCGCGCGGCGGGGCCGCAATATCGGTGTGGTCGCCGCCGCCCGCGACTTGATCACCCTGGTGTTCTACGGCCTGCGTGATCACCACATCTGCTGTCTGCCCGCGCGAGCGGCATGAGCAGCGCACGGATCTCGCGGTGGACGCAGATCGTGGCAGTCATGATCCCCGAGCCAGCTCGGCGCGATCGTCCCATTGATTGATCTCGTCCATCGCGAACCTGTCGCAGCGCACCATGCCGCTATCCACGCGGCGAAGGGATGACCGACAGCCCCCTGTGGGCCTGTCCACCAGCCGGGACACCCCGGCAATGGAGCACGCACCCGACCCCCGAACGACCGAGCACCGGAGCAGCCATCACCGCCCTTTCTCCGCCCTGAACAGCGTGCGCCCCGCGGCGTCGACATCAAGGACCTCCGGCCGCTTCGCGGTCGACCCTTCGGGCCGATCCTTGACCCTGACGCCTTACCCGGCGCTGCTCAGGAGCAGGCGGAGAACACGCAAAGGCGATCCACAGACGAGATCAAGGGTTGACCGGCCCCGCTCCTTCAGGGATGACTGCCAGTCGTGCCCGAACGACGCTCTGACCTGGGAGAATACACACTTCGCAGGCCACGCCGGTGTCGACGACGCTTGAGAACTGGACGGTTGCGACGCTTGAAAGGTGAACACTCACGACGATCGGAGAGTGATCACTTTGGAGGACTGGGCGTTGATCCGGCGGCTTGCCGGCGAGGGCGTTCCGAAGGCGCGGATCGCAGCGAGGCTGGGGATCTCGCGTACGACCGTAGTGAAGGCGGTGGCCTCGGACGCGCCGCCGAGGTATGAGCGGCGCCCGGCGCCGACGTCGTTCACGCCGTTTGAACCGATGGTGCGGCAGTTGCTCGACATGTCCCGGACATGCCGGCGACGGTGATCGCGGAGCGGGTCCGCTGGACGAGGCCGATCACGTGGTTCCGGGATAATGTGCGGCGGCTGCGACCGCAGCACCGGCCGGTCGACCCCTCGGATCGGCTGACGTGGCTGCCGGGTTATGCGGCGCAGTGTGACCTGTGGTTCCCACCCCGAAAGATCCCGCTCGAGGACACCAGCACGACGCTGCTGCCCGTGCTGGTGATCACTTGCGCGCACTCGCGGTTCATGCTCGGTCGGATGATCCCGACCCGACATACCGAGGATCTGCTGCTGGGGATGTGGGAGATGTTGGGGCAGCTCGGTCGGGTTCCGCGGCGGTTGATCTGGAACAACGAGTCCGGCATCGGCCGCGGAAAGCGGCACGCGCACGGTGTCGCGGCGTTCACGGGGACCCTGGCCACCACCCTGCAGCGACTCAAGCCCTACGACCCTTGGGTCCAAGGGCGTGGTGGAGCGACGCAACGGGTTCTTCGAGACCTCCGTCATGCCGGCCGCACGTTCGCCTCACCGGCCGGGTTCGACGCCCAGTTCGCCGACTGGTTGACCACGGCGAACGCCCGAATCGTGCGCACCATCAAGACCCGTCCGGTCGACCGGCTCGGCGCCGACAAGGCGGCGATGCTGCCCCTGCCACCGGTGATCCCGGCGAGCACCAACAGTCGCGTCACGCCCGACACCTGTGCAACTCAGGTCAGGCTGTCTCACGAGCCCACTCGAGGTGGCGACGGATCGCCTGGCTGACCAGGTCGGGAGCGTCGAGCGGAAGTATGTGCCCGCCGGACACCATCTCGAACCGAGAGTGCGGGATGGCTTCCGCCAGCTCACGGACTGCGTCCGGACTGGCCGATCTGTCGTCGACACCGGCGAGACAGGTGACGGGGACGCCGAGCCCGGCGAGTCCGGCCCGGACGTCATGGGCGGCGATGGCTCGCCACGTCTGCGACATCTCATCGGTGCTGACCGTCTCGAGGCGATGGCGCGCATAGTCCAGCTGAGCCGACCGGCGGCTGAGGAAATCTGGCGAGAACCACCGGGCGAGGGTGTCGTCGACCATGGCCGATGCCGTTCTTCGGGCCGTCTCGCGCGCGCGTTCCTCCAACACGTCGCGAGGTGCATGACTCGGGGCGCACATCAGGACGAGGGACCGCACGAGGTGCGGGCGACCGATCGCCAGGTGCATCGCCACCATCGAACCGAGTGAGCACCCGACGACGTTCACCGGCCCGTCCAGTCGCTCGGCAACGCCGCGGGCCAGGTCGCCCAGACCGAACTCCTGGCTATCCAGCCCATCGAGCATCGAGAGTCCCCGCGCTCCCGGCACGTCCAGCCAGTCGGCCATCCCGGCATCAAGGCCGGCCGCGTGCAGGACCACGACATCGTCCAGGTCATCCATCGGCGCCTGCGCCCGGCCGGAGGGCATGTTCACCATCGCCAACCTGCTCGCTCTCGATGTAGACGGCGCGGGTCACGTTGCGCAACCTGGGTCGCAACCGCGCGGTCCACGGGCTGTCGCCCGCAATGGCTCGATACGCCTCGGACTCGAGAACGGCCGCACTTTCCAACGTATAGATCGCAGCATATTTCGGTCCGCCCTCCTGGCACACGAACCGATGACCTTCGAGGAATCCAGGACAACTCATTCGCTCGGGGAAATGCTCGGTGTCGTACCACCGATTGAACTCCTCCTCGCACTCCTCGTCCACGTCCATGAGCACGACAAGTCGAGCGCGCGGCAGAGGTGCCCCGTCAGGCGACTTCACCGCAGCGGTTCCTTACCGAGGAAGCCGTCATCGTCCAGCGCGAGGACCAGTGCCGTCAGAGCTGCGACATAGCTGTACTGCCGCATGCCCGAGCATTTTCCGGTCACGAGCGGGCTGAACACGGACTTCACGGGCGAGAACGGACCGCCTCGAAAGTGATTGGGGCCGGCCTCGGTGTTCGCGAAGTGCACCTCGATGACAGGCCTCCCAGACTCGATCAACGCGTGCGGGACCGCGAAGCCACTGCAGGTCAGACCAGCCGGGTTGATGATGTATCCGTCGAGACGGTCGGCAGACCCGTGGATGTACTCCAGGATCTCACCTTCATGATTCGACGAAAATACCTCCACGTCGACGCCCATCGCTGCGCCACGCCGCTGGACGTATTCCTGCAGATCGCTCAGCGAGCTGATCTGCCCGTAGATCTGCTTACTTCGGCTTCCCAGGTTGGACATGTTCGGTCCGTCGATCAGGCCGATTACATGACGCTTCTCGGAATCCCGCTCGAACGTATAGGAGGTAGCACTCATCGAGTCACTTCTTTCGTCCGGTTGAATTAGTTTCACGAGCTGATGGAATCAGGAGTCGACGGATCCGGCACAGGATATGGCACACTCGGCGGGAGGCCGAGAACCTCGGATGCAGCTCGTGCGTAGTGGAGGAGCCGTCGTCGGATGAGTTGCTCGAGCTGAGCCGAATGGCGGTACTCCGGAACCGTGACACAGAGGCTGCCGACCACCTGCGCCGCCGAGTCGAAGACCGGACTCGCGTGACCGACAGCGCCCGGTGTGCGTTCGCCGAAACTCACGGAGACTCCGTCTCTCCTGATCCGGTCTAGGTCACGGCGCAGCCGTTCTGGGTCGACAATTGTCGCGTCGGTCACTGCGTCGAGTGCGCCAGACAGGATGACTTCTCTTTCATCGGCCGGCAAGAACGCAAGGACGGACTTCCCCGTCGCCCCGGCGTGAAGTGCGCTCCGTACGTTGACCTCCGCCTTGTACAGTAAGGTCTGCGTCGACTCGACCTGCCGCGCGATGACGATGCAGCCTTCTTCGCGATCGAAGCTCGTCAGAAGCGCCGTCTCGTTCGTCTCCCGCACCAGTGATTCGAGTATCGAATTGAGCAGCTGACCGGTGTCGACACTCCGCTCCACCGCGCGGGCGACCTTCAGCATGACCGGACCCCAGCTGTACTGGTCCCGCGCCGGTTCGTAGGTCAGGAACTGTTCGGCAAGCAATTGGGTGCAGAGGCGATGGACCGTGCTTCGGGACAGGTCCAGCTCATGGGCGATCTCGCGGACACTCCAGTTGGTTCCTCGTTCAGCGAAGAACGACAGGAGCACGCCGGCTTTGGCCAGGGTTCCCGGCCCTCGCGAGCCGCCATCATCCGTCGTCATCACCTGGCGTCCTCGAGACCTGCCCCCTGCACCGCCGAGCCATCGGCGAGTGACTCCAGCACCGTCTCGGTGTCAGCGCCCAGCTTGGGTGGGGCGAAAGCGGGCTGGAACGTCGACCGGGAGGCCTTGATCGGGTTGCCGACTGCGCGGAACTCCTCCCCCCCGTCGTAGGCGATATTCATGATCATGTCACGATGCTTCACCTGCGGGTCGTCGAAAACGCGATCGATCGTGTTGATGCGGGCGCATGGTACTCCGGCGGCCAGGAGTCGCCGGAGAATCTCCTCGGACTCGAGGCGAGTGAATGCTTCCTCCAACGCTGCGAGCAGGTGGGGTCGATGTGTCAAACGGGCGACGTTGGTGGCGAACCGCTCGTCGTCCAGTATTTCGGTCACATCAAGTGCTGTGCAGAGTTCCCGCCACATACCCTCGCTGACGGCAGCCACGACGATGTCGACGCCGTCACCGGCCTTGAACGTGTTGTATGTCGGGATCGAGTCGTGCGCGCGGCCCTGTCCGAGCGGAACGCGATCGGAGACCGAGTAGTACGACGCAAGATAGCTCAGCATCGACACCTGGCCGTCGAGCAGAGAGATGTCGATGTGCTGCCCTGATCCCGTCACCTGCCGATCATAGAGAGCGGCAAGCAGTCCGATCACGGCGTTCATCCCACCTGCGAGGTCGCCCAACGGAACGCCCGTGCGGTACGCGGTGCCCCCGGCCTCCCCCGTGAGGCTCATGACCCCGGACAGCGCTTGGACGACCATGTCGTAGGCCGGCCGGTCGGCGTATGGGCCTGATGAGCCGAACCCGGTGATCGATGCGCTCACGATTCGTGGGTTGGTCCGGGACAACTGCTCCCAGCCGAGGCCGAGACTGCTGCGCTGCGCCGGCCGGAGGTTGTCGAGTACGGCATCGGCATCGGCTACGAGCCTTTGCAGCGCGGCGCGCCCGTCCTCGGACTTCAGATCGAGTACCACACTTCGCTTGTTGCGGTTCGCGCTCGCGTAGTAGGCGCTATCGCCACCGACGAAGTAGGGCGGGATGTAACGGGTGCTGTCGCCCGCGGGGTCCTCGATCTTGATGACATCGGCCCCCATGTCGCCGAGCATCTGACCCGCGAACGGACCCGCCAGAAACCGCGTCGTATCGATCACTCGCAATCCTGTGAGAAGGCCTCGCGGCCCTCCCTCGGGCTGCCTCCGGCGGTCAGCGGGCCAGGACATGAATGCTCGCAACCGCGTGATCGTAGCCGGAAACGCCCCCACCGGTGCAATGCACCAGACCGGTCCTTGCGCCCTCGACCTGGCGGTCACCGGCACGTCCGCGCAGCTGAGTGACGACCTCGTGAACCTGCGAAAGGCCCGTGGCACCCGGCGGGTGGCCTTTGGCGATCAGCCCGCCAGAGGGATTGACCGGCAGCCTCCCTCCCAACGACGCCGAACCTTCGCCGAGGAACTTGGCAGCGTCGCCTTCCGCGCAGAACTGGAGGGCTTCGTAGTACAGCAGTTCGGAGATGGAGAAGGCATCGTGGATCTCGGCGACGTCGATGTCTTCCGGCCCCAGGCCGGCAAGCTCGTAGGCTTCTCGAGCAGCGCGGACGGAGATCTCCGGGCTGGCGAAATCGCGGTAGCCCGGCCGGAACGATCCTGAACACAGTTGGGACGCGACGATCCGCACCGGGCTGTCGGTGAAGTCTCGTGCCCGCTCCGTGGCGACGAGAATGACGGCCGCTGCACCATCGACCTTGGGGCAGCACTGGTAGCGGGTCAACGGCTCCGCGACCATGGGCGAATTGAGTACTTCGTCCAACTCGACCGGCGCGCGGAAGAACGAGTGCTCGTTCATCGCCGCGTTAGCGCGGTTCTTCACGACCACCTGTGCGATCTCTGCGATGCCGACATCGAACTTCTCCATGTATGCCTGCGCCCGCATCGCGTACAGCGCCGGCATGGTCAGGCCCTCCGCCGCTTCACGGTCACCGTTGGTGACCACGAGGGGACCTGAGGCACCCGACAGCTTGTCGACTCCCACGGCCAGCACGACATCGGCCTGACCGGACGCGACGGCGAGCCAACCGTTGCGCAATGCGGTCGATCCCGAGGCGCAGGCGTTCTCGACGTTGGTGATCGGCATGCCGGACATACCGGTGAGCTTGGCGATGCGCTGGCCGATCCCTCCACCGGCGAACACCGAACCCACGAACGTCTCTTGAACGTCGTCCTTGGTGGCCGTGCAGTCGCGGAACGCGTCGATGACGGCGTCCCTCCCGAGTTCCTCGACGAGCTTGTCCGGGTATCTGCCGAACCGGATCATTCCGACGCCGACGACGCTCACGCTCCTCATCGGCCTTCTCCTGTCGCGTCGGAGTTCCGGAATCGAAACGCGGTGATGCTCGTCCCGTCGCTCCTCCTGCCGACCTGAGCCACGTCCGCGCTGACGGGAACGCCCGTCCTCGGCGGGCCGGCGACGTCGGAGAAGTGCCCGAAGACGCGCACACCCTGGGCGTAGTCGACGTACCCGACTGTTGCGGGCGAGTCGTACCCGGCAGGCATGACGCCGACCGCCGAGAAGGCATAGGTCACGCCACCGGTGAGGTCCGTCGGACTGAACTCCGTCGCCCAGCAGGTAGGGCAGGTGTCGGGTGCGGGGAAGAAGCACGCTCCACACGATGTGCACGTTCTTGCGATGATGACGAGTTGGTCACCTCGCAACTGCCATTCGTTGCTGGCTGAGCCGACGGCGAGGCCGGAAGTCATGAGCACTGCCTTCTGAGTAGTTCCGATGTTCGGTGTAGTTGCGATCGAAGCTGGTGGGCAGTGACGAAAGCGGCGTCACCACCAGTGAAGAACCCGACCCCGGATGTAGTCGGATCCGACGACGAGGGCGATACCGACGACAGACAGGAAGATCACGACAGAGAACGTCAGAGTTGGATCGACTGCGCTCACGGAATTCAGCAGGAGGCGACCGATCCCGCCGCTGCCGACCAGGATCTCAGCCGTAACGACAGCGATCAGGGAGAATGCCACGGCATTGGGTATCGCTGCGGATACCCAACCCATGACGTACGGCAACCGGACCCTTGTCGTCTGCTGCACCCTGCTGGCACCGAGCACGCGGACGTTCCGTATGACGTCGTTCGGAACCTGGGTTGCCCCTTCGAACGCGTTGAAGAAGACGACGAAGAAGACGACGAGAACCGATGCGATGACCGACGATGTCACGGTCGGCCCCACGACGACCACGATGATGGGGATCAGGGCCACTCGCGGCATCGCATTGAAGGCGACGACGAACGGTCGCGCGACTCGGGCGAGAAACGAACTCATGGAGAGGATCAGCCCGAACGCCGTCCCCAGAACGATGCCGATCACGCAGCCGGCCAAGCTCGAAACGATGGTCTGCTGCGCGAACGTCCAGATCAGTGGCTGGCCGTTGGTGCCTGTCATCAGTTGGCCCATGCGAACCATCACGTCGGAGGGACTGCTCACGAAGTAGGGGTCGAATACGGGCGAGATCGACTGGAGGCCGCCGATCTGGGGAAGGTACTGCCAGGCCAGGAGCGCTGCGGCGACGATCCCGACCTGAATCGCGAGTACGGATGGTCGTCCGGCCACGCTGTTCCGCGCGCCCTTCAGCCGCTCATTCATCGGCGCCTCCCTTGATCTCGTTGCTCAGGACCTCCCACAGGTCCGAGTAGATCTCGGCGTAGCGGCTGTCGCGCCGCAGCGCGAACACGTCTCGGTCGCGGTCGAAGGGCATGTTCTTCTCCGCTACGACCCTGCCCGGGGCGTGCCGGAAGATGACGACCCGGTCGCACAGAGTGATGGCTTCCGACAAGT
This sequence comes from uncultured Actinomycetota bacterium, assembly GCA_963727745.1. Taxonomy (GTDB): domain Bacteria; phylum Actinomycetota; class Actinomycetes; order Mycobacteriales; family Pseudonocardiaceae; genus Pseudonocardia. Next base: position 149,288 of record CAVSHL010000002.1, on the reverse strand, counting down.
CGTGGGTCACCAGCAGCACGGCCGTGTCCGTCTCACGCACGATGTGGAGGACGTCCTGGTGGATCCCGATCCGCGTCGGTTCGTCGATGGCCGAGAACGGCTCGTCGAGGAGGATCAGCCTGGGCTTCACGGCGAGGGCAGTCAGGAACGCCACGCGGCGGCGCATCCCGCCGGAAAGCTCCTTCGGGTAGTTGTGCGCAACATCGGAGAGGCGCCCCAACCGCAGCAACTCGTCCACGTACTCCTGCGACGGGGCCTCGCGCCTGAGGTAGGAGAACCCCAACGTGACGTTCTTCTCGACCGTCCGCCATGGCAGCAACGTGTTGTTCTGGAACATCATCGTCAGATCCCCCGGCGCCGGCCGGACGAGCCGACCGGAGTCGGGCACCTCGCTGTCTGCCAGCACGTTGAGGAACGTGGACTTTCCACACCCGCTCGGGCCTACGATGCCGACGATCTCACCTGCTCGTACGTTGAGATCCAGGTTCTCGATCGCGCGGCGACCGTTGGGGTACGTGAAGCTGACTGCTTCAGCTTCGACAACATTTACCGTCCGGGCCGGGCCATTGCTCACTTCGTCGTCTCGTCCGACTATGGCGGCATTGGGGATCGTCATCGTTCCTCCGGGGATCACCTTCCGCTGGCCGCCGAAGCGTCCAGGAACGACATGTCGACGCTGTTCTCGTAAGCGAGCTTCTTGTCGGTGGCGTCGAAGCCTGCGATGCCCCACGTTGCGTACGTCTTCAGGGTGAGGTCCCACACCGCGGCGTCGATCCGACCGTTGTCGGGTACCGAGTTGTAGGACGCGGTGCTCCGCACGTCGGCGGCCAGCTGATCGGCCCTAATCCCCGAGAATCCGGGGAAGGAGGCCAAGATCTTGGCGATTCGGTCAGGATCAGTCTCGGCATTCTGAAGGAGGAAGGCGCGCGCCTCGTTCCATGCGGCGAGGACCCCTTCGACCGCCTTGCGCTTGCTCTTCGCCGTGGAGGCCAGGGCGAACAACGAACCCTCTGGCACCGTGGCGAGGTCGCCGAGCAGGTCTCGCCGTTTGGCCGGGTCACGAGTGTCCAGGATGAGGTTGACCTTGCTGGCAGCGATCGCACCGGGGAACACGGTGTAGATGCCCATCGCGCCATCGACGTTGCCGGAGGCCACCGCAGACGCGATCGACGCGCCGTCCTGCATGGACACGAGATCGAACTTGACACCGAACTTCTTCTCGTAGAACAGCGCCCATCCGTATGACGAACTGCCCGCCGGAAGAACCGCAACGCGCTTGCCGTCGAGCTGCTTGATGTCGGTGATCCCCTTGCCCCCGACGAGCGTCGCAGCCCCGCCGCCCGCGGCAGTCGAGATCAGGGTTGTCGTCTGCTTGCCCTGCAAGCTCGCCAGGAGCGGAAGGGGCCCTCCGTACGCACCGACGTCGATCCGACCGCCCACGAGCGCGTTCAGCGTGTTCGAGCCGGTGTTGTCCTCGATAGTGACATCGACGCCGTGTTTCTCGAAGAACCCTTCGCTCTTTGCGATGTACGCCGGCGCCCAGGCGGCGCTCGCCACCCCGACGCCGAGAGTGATCTTCTGGTCGCCACCCGGTCCGCTCGCGTCCGGCCCGCTGCCGCAGCCGGCGAGCGCGACGAGCGCCGCACCGGCAAGGGCCGCTACGCGCATCTGATTCCTGAGCATCCTGACTCCTTGGGTTCCACTCGAGAGGCCATCACCCCGACCCCGAGGCCCCCATCGGTGTCCCGTTAAATGGGACGCTGTCCCGATTACGTCGGGACGGTATCCGGCGTCACAACGGCGGTCAAGTGCCTGGATCGAGCGGGCCGACGCCGCGCAGCCCGCACCGCTGGCACTGTCGGTGAAGGCCCAGTCGCCATGGACTGCCTGAACTGAACATCGCCGTCGACCGCTGGACTGCCTCCGACAGTCGACTCGACCTCGTCGCGATAGCCGGCCCGAGCCTCTGTTCGCCATCTCGCCACTCAAGGGTCTCGCGACCGCGAACGCTCGATACCGAGCGCTTGACACCGCATCTGGCCAGTGACACACTCCGCACCGCATCGGTGATGTATCACAGATATTCTGCACTCGCCCCGCGACACAGACTGTGTCCCCCCGGTCGTGCCGGCTGGTGCACCGCAGGTCGAGCCCATGTCACAGGTCCACCGACCAGGGAGCACAGGCGCTCCCGGAAGGACGATCAACCCCGTGAGCGACGACGCCACCGGAGCTGTTCGCGACCACGCTCAGCAGCGGGCGACCATCGAGCCCGCGCTGGCCTCCTCGACCCCGAACACCCTCGCCTTCGCGCCCAAGATGGCGGCCTGTCTGATCAGGTCCGCGGCTGCGCGCAGATCAAGATCGACAACGTGTCCACTGCCGGAGAGAGCTCTCCGAAGCCCGAGACCACCTTGCCCGCACCGTCGGCCTGACCCCGGCGACGACGCCGGCAGGGAGTGACCATGAACCGCACCATTCACTGGACCGACCGATGGGCCACGCGCGCCTGGTATCCCTGGGTGATCGTCGGTCTGCTCTGGTTGGCGAACATCCTCTCGTTCTTCGACCGGCAGGCCATGGCGTTCGTGGCGCCGTTCATGTCGACCGAACTGGGCTACACATCGACCCAGATCGGCTTGATCAGTGGGGCGGTGTTCCTGGGCTACACGCTGGTCCAGATCCCGGGCGGATGGCTCGGCGACAAGTTCGGCCAGCGGCGCTGGATCCTCATCGGCATCGCATCGTGGTCCGTGTTCAGCGCACTCAGCGGCGTCGTCGCGCAGATGTTCCTGATGCTCCTGCTCGTCCGCTTCGCGATGGGCGTCGGCGAAGGCATCATGCCGCCGGCTGGGTACCGCGTCCTCGCCAACTGGTTCGGGCACGGCCGCCGCACCTTCGCCCTCGGCATGCTGTTGACGTCCTCGGCGATCGGCCCTGCGCTGGCGCCGCTGATCGCGGCACCCATCATCCGCGACGCCGGCTGGCGGTGGGTCTTCTACCTGACCCTCCTGCCCGGAATCGTCGTCGGCGCTCTCGTGCTGCTGCTGCTGCGCGACTCACGGGAACGGGTCGACGCGCCGCAAGCCGCAACGCGATCGTCGCAGCCCGACCAGGGCTTTCAGCTGCGCAACCTCATGTCCCTGCATCTGCTCGGCCAGTTCGCGGGAATCTTCTTCCTCGCCTTCACGCTCTACGGCCTCAACGCCTGGCTGCCCACCTATCTCGTCAAGTACCGACACCTCGACCTGTCGACCCTGGCGTCGTACTCCAGCCTTCCCTACATCGCCGGCGTCCTCGGCATGGTCATCGGCGCGCTCCTGTGCAACAGGGTGCTCGCCGAGCGACGCACGGAGTTCATCGTCGCCGGACTCCTGGTCGCCGGGCTCTGCATCGCGGGAGTCTGGATCGCCGAGAGCGCCGTCATCGCGGAGATGTTCTTGATCTGCGGCCTCTTCTTCACCTACATGATCATGGGCCCGATCTTCTCCCTACCCCTGGACACGGTCCCGACCTCGGGCGCCGGGACCTACATGGGCGCGGTCAACATGGCTCCGCAGATCGCCGGCTTCTCAGCGCCGATCGTCATCGGCGTCCTGGTCAGCGGTGGCTCCTTCGCGCCGGCGTTCGTCGCCATGATCGGCGCGATGGTCCTCTCCGCAGTGACCCACCTGCTCGTTCGCCGGGCGGCCCGCAGAAGGGTCGATGCGAAGCCGGCCCAGAGGCAGCTGCCCGAACATAGCGGCAGCGTCTGACCACAACTGCGTCCAACCAACTCTGAGGAGCGACATGTCGACAGCGGAGATCGTTGACGAGAAGTTCAAGCAGATCGGGGCGGAGCTCAGCAACTGGGGGCGGTGGGGCGCGGACGACCAGGTCGGCACGCTCAACTTCATCACCCCGGCTGTACGGGCCGCAGCAGCCAAGATGATCACGACCGGCGAGACCGTCGATCTCGGGATGCCACTGGACGCCAACGGACCACACAGCGGTCGAGAATGGCGCTTCAACCCGATCCATCGGATGACGCAGATCCTGACCGACGTCGAATATCCCGGCGGTGCGATGGCAGCCGACGACGTCATCAGCATGCCCTTGCAGGCCGGCACCCAGTGGGACGCGCTGGCCCACGTCGGCTACGACGGCGAGATCTACAACGGCTACCCCGCCACGTCGATGACTGCGGTCGATGGTGCGACGAAGAACTCGTTCGACCGTGTGGTGGACCGGATCGTCGGACGCGGGGTCCTGCTCGACATCGCCAGGCTGAGGGGTGTCGACGTCATGGAGGGCGGGGACGAGATCACCCCTGACGACCTCGACAGGGCGGCGCGCACCCAGGGGGTCGAACTGCGGACAGGTGACATCCTGCTGGTGCGCACCGGTTGGTACCAACACTTCCTGAACGGCAACCACGGCACCTTCCTCGGCCCCGACGAACCCGGGATGGGCTTCTCGACGTGCGCGTGGCTGCACGAACACCAAGTGGCCGCGATCGCTGCAGACAACTTCGCCGTCGAGGTCCGGCCCAGCGGGATCGAGGGCGTGATGGCCCCCGTGCACATGGTCCTGATCCGCGATCTGGGTATGACCCTCGGCGAGATGTTCAACCTCGAACAGCTGTCCGAGACGTGCGCGCGCCTGGGCAGATGGGAGTTCTTCCTGAGTGGGATCGGAATCAAGGTTTCCAGGTCCGTGGGCTCTCCCGTCAACCCCATCGCGATCTTCTAGACGCCGCCCTCGGCGCCTTCGAAAGCCCCATGACGAAGGGCTCTGAGGCGCCTCGGCGGGTGGACACCTCGCAGCACTGGCCGGCCTCACTGGCAACCGCGAACAGCTCGACGGAGAAGGCGACGTCAGCGGCGACGTCTCCGTGCGGGCCGTGGCCAACGCCTACGGGCTGACCGACGTGACCGCCGTTCCAGACTTGCCACGGCACCGCCGACCGCCTGGTTCCATGGGAGCAGAGCTGGAACCCGCACAAGGCTCTCGTCAGGGCGGCGCGGAGAGTGAACTGTTCCTCCTCGACGGGTACCGGCACGGCTTCGTCAACGCCGCGCGCCGCGGCGATCTCGACTCTGCCGAGCTGCTGGACGGCGGGCGACTGGCGGCCGACGGCACCGCTGCCGCGCGGCGGTACACCGGCGCTGACGACACCGGAGAACCCGCCGAGTTCGGGTTCGAGCAGATCGCTGCCTTCTTCGCGCGGCACCTCGGTGCTCGAACAGCACAGCTGATCGTCGAGAACGAGTCAGAGCTGGGTCAGGCCCTCGAGGGTCTGCCGGATCGACTCCTGCGCGTGCCGCTCCATGATCTCCTGGGCCAGGGCCAGGTCCATCCGGCGCATGGCCGCGAGGAGGTCGCGGTGGTCGCGGAACTCCTGGTTGCTGGTGAGCCGTCTGTCGAGCGCCGGCACCAGGTAGTGCATGCGCCTGGAATCGTCGACCAGGGCCTGGAGCGTCTTCTCGGCGCGACTGTTGCCGGCCAACTTCGCGATCCCCATGTGGAACGCAGTCGCCGCGGTCATGGCCGCTTCGGCATCGCCGATCGCGGCCACCTGAGCATCGATGTGCCGCTCGAGGACGTCGAGCTGCTCAGGGGTGCTCCGCTTCGCCGCCTCCGCAACGAGGACCGGCTCGATCATCTGCCGCATGGCGAAGATCTCGCGCACGTCGTCGAAGCGGAACGGCCGGACGAGGTAGCCCTTGCGCGGGATCACGAGGACCCACCCGTCATGGACGAGGAGTCGCAGCGCCTCGCGCACCGGCGTCTTCGACACCCCGTACTCCTCGGCGAGCTCGTGCTCGAGGAGCAGCGACTCCGGGCGTCGACGGGCCGTGAGGATCTCTTCCTTGAGGCGCGCGTAGGCGCGGTCGGTCAGGGAAAGGCGCGCGTCCTGCTGTTCGCTCACGTGATCCTGCCTGGTCGAGACGGTGCGATCGGGGTGGCCGAGCGCGGGCGCCGACGGCCCGCACGAAGCATAACCCGAGGGTTGACACAGGATGTGCCTCTTGCCATAGTCCTCGGACATCCAAGAAGTATCGTAGATATATCTTAAAGATCTAGCGCGAGACCGACTCCTCGAAGGGGTGGAGCATGGGTAGGACTGCAGCGGACAAGATTTGGGACGCGCACGTGGTCCAGGCGGGCGACAGCGGATCGGACCTGATCTACATCGATCTGCACCTGCTGATGGACACCAACACCGCGCAGGCGTTCGCCGAGCTACGCGCCACGGGTAGGACGGTCCGCCGCCCTGAGTTGACACTCGCCACCGAGGACCACATCGTCCCCACGGGGTCCTTCGCGCTACAGGAGCCCCCGGACGAGAAGTTGATCCATCTGCGGCGCAACTGCCGCGACTTCGGCATCGACCTGTTCCGGCTCGGAGACCCGGGCCGAGGCATCACGCATGTGATCGCTCCCGAGACGGGTCTCTCCCAACCCGGGATGACGGTCATCTGCTGCGACTCGCACACCACGACCCACGGGGCCTTCGGCGCGCTGGCGTTCGGAGTGGGCACCAGTCAGGTCGAGCACGTGCTGGTCACGCAGACCCTGCGGATGCGTCGGATGAAGAACATGCGGATCACCGTCGACGGTGTCCTCGCTCCCGGTGTGACCGCGAAGGACCTCGCCCTGGCCGTCATCGAGCAGATCGGCACGGGCGGCGGACAGGGACACGTCATCGAGTACGACGGCCCGGGAGTGCGGGGTCTGTCCATGGAGGGGCGGATGACCCTCTGCAACATGAGCATCGAGGCGGGTGCCCGCGCCGCGCTCGTCACGCCGGACGAGGTCACGTTCGCCTATCTCCGCGAACGGAAGTACGTGCCCACCGGACCCGACTTCGATCGGGAGGTCGCCCACTGGTCCAGCTTCGTCAGCGACCCCGACGCGATCTTCGACAAGGAGGTCCGGGTGGACGCGTCCGCGGTCTCGCCGCGGGTGTCGTGGGGGACCAACCCGGCGCAGAGCGTTCCGCTGGACGGTGTCGTTCCCGCACCGACCGAGTTCGCCGACGCCGACGAGCGACGCGCCGCCGAACAGGCCCTGGCCTACATGGATCTCGAGCCCGGCACACCGCTGAAGTCGGTGCCGATCCAGGTCGCGTTCATCGGGTCGTGCACCAACGGGCGGATCGAGGACCTCCGGGCGGCCGCGCAGGTGTGGAAGGGGCGCCGCGTCGATCCCGACGTGCGTGTCCATCTCGTGCCGGGCTCGGAGGCCGTCCGGCGGCAAGCCGTCGACGAAGGCCTCGATGCCATCTTCGCGGCGGCCGGGGTCGAGTTTCGCCTCTCCGGGTGCTCCATGTGCATCGGCCTCCTCGACAAGGTCGAGCCTGGCCTGCGATCGGCGTCCACCACCAACCGCAACTTCGAGGGCCGCCAAGGCAGCGGAGCGCGGACACATCTCGTCTCGCCCGCGGTCGCGGCGGCGAGCGCTGTGCTCGGCCGCCTCGCCGAGCCGAGCGACCTCAACGGCGTCTGAGAGGACTGACATGGAGCCTTTGGTCATCCACACCGGCAAGGCGATGCCGCTTCGCGCAACCAACGTCGACACCGACGTGATCTTCCCCGCCCACCAGGGGCAGGGGGTCTCCAAGACCGGCTTCGCCGACTCGCTGCTGCACGACTGGCGCCTCAACCCGGACTTCGTGTTCAACAACCCCGCCCACGCGGGTTCCACCATCCTGGTGGCAGGCAAGGAGTTCGGAACCGGCTCGTCGCGGGAGTGGGCGGTCTGGGCCCTGGTCGACTACGGATTCCGGGTGATCTTCTCCCCCCGCTTCGGCGACATCCTCCGCGGAAACGCGACCACCAGGGGCCTCGTCGCCGCCACGCTGCCGCAGGCGGCGATCGACAGCCTATGGGCGCAGGTGGAGGCCGAGCCCGAGAAGCCGCTCACGGTCGACCTCGCCGAGCGGCGGGTCAGTGTGGGTGACCTCGCGTTCACCTTCGAGTACCCGGAGGACTGGCGGTGGCAGGTGATGCACGGCCTGGACGACATCGCGCTGACACTGAACCTGGCCGGGCAGATCGACGACTACGAGTCGCGGCGGCGGGGCTCGCTACCTCGGATCGACCGCCCGAGGCAGGCGTCGTGACCGTGATCCCCCACTCGGTCGGCCGACGGCTGCCCGGACGTGTCCCGCACGAGCGGATCCGCGCCGTCGACGTGCCGCGGCACGACAGGTCGCTCGTCGAGCAGCTCCTGGCGCTGCCCGATCTGTCGTCGGCCGTCGCTGATGCGATGGACGAGATCGGCGTCGGCACGGTCCTGGGCACCTCCGTGCTGTCGCCCGTCGCCCCGGGGGGACGCCTGTGCGGACCGGCGATCACCCTGCGCTACGCCCGGGCCTCCGCCGATCCCACGGTGATCCGCTCGGCAGGTCGGCCCCTCGCCGCCGGCGATCGCGACCTCTACGGGCTCGCCCACCCCGGTGACGTCGCCGTCTTCGACTGCAGCGGTAACCGCGACTGGGCGGTCCTCGGCGGGCTGTCGGCGTTGTGGGCGGCGAAGGCCGGCCTGGCCGGCTGTGTCGTCGACGGCGCCATCCGCGACTCCGACACGATCACCGACGTCGCCCTGCCGGTCTACAGCACCAGCCGGAGCCCGCGGTCAGCACGGCACCGGGTCGACGCGGTGGCACTGAACGACATGGTCACGATCGCCGGAGCGACGGTGTACCCGGGTGACTACGTGATCGCCGACGACGACGGGATCTGTCTGGTCCCCTTCGACGACTTCCCGACGGTCGTCGCCTCGGCCATCAGCGCTCAGACCGCCGAGGACGTGCTCGTCGAGGCCATCCGGACGAGCACGGACATCGAGGACCTCGTGACGCGCACGACCGCGCGTCGGATCCCGGACTGACCGTCCGCCACATCTGCGCGACCAGCCAGGAGCACCGCCTGCACGCCTGCACGAGGGCGCCGCCCGACGACAACGACACCACACCCACCACGGAGACAATGATGTCCAACCCGACACTGCCCCGCGCAGGGGACAGCGAGCCGAGCACCTCCACGGAGAAGGAGCCTGCCACCGGTACGGGCGGCACCCGGGGTTCGCACCCGGATTTGCGGCTCATCGGCGGGATGCCGATCTGGATCTTCGCGGCCCTCCTGGCCGTGGTCGTCGCGGCCTCTCTCACCGGCACTCTCGAGCCCGGGATGATGAGCGGCTTCGCCGTCACCATGACGATGGGCTGGCTCCTGATGTGGATCGGGAACTCCGTGCCCGTCCTGCGCGATTTCGGTCTCCCGGTCGTCCTGTGCGTCTTCGTCCCGGCGACCCTGGCCTACGCGGGCCTGATCCCCGAATCCCTCACCACCACCGTGCAGGCGTTCGCATCAGATCAGGGCTTCCTGGACTTCGTCGTCATCGCTGTCATCGCGGGTTCGATCCTCGGCATGCCGCGGGCGCTGTTGATCAATGCCGGGGTGCGCTACGCAGTACCCGTCATCGGAACGGTCCTCGTCGTCTTCGCGGCCATCGGAGCGCTGGGGGCCGCGACCGGATTCGGCTTCATCCGGGCGATCCTGTTCATCGCGGCACCGATCATGGCCGGCGGCCTGCCGATCGGCGCGCTGCCCATGAGCCAGATGTACGCGAACCAGCTCGGAGGACAGCCCGACGCCCTGCTCGGCGGTCTGGTGTCGGCGGTCGTCGTGGCCAACATCGTCTGCATCATCTGCGCTGCCGTCCTCAACGGGATCGGCAAGCGCAGGAGCACGCTCTTCGTCGGGTTCACCGGCAACGGCAAGCTCCTGCGCATCAAGAGCAGCAGCGAGGACCTCAGCATCCCCAAGACCGTCACGGCCGCGAACACCATCGCGCTCGCCCAGGGACTCGCGATCGCCGGGATCCTGCTCGTCCTCGGTACGTTGCTCGGTCACTTCCTCCCGGGCCTGCACCCGTATGCCTGGACGACCCTCCTGGCCGTGGCCGTCAAGGTGTTCCGGCTGCTCCCCACGTCGCTCGAGGACTCCGCCTCGGCGTGGGGCGACATGGCCGCCACCGCGTTCGTCCCGGCGCTGCTGACCGCGCTGTCGCTCGCCGTGATGAACATCGGGGACATCATCAAGTCCCTGGGCGACATCCGCTTCATCCTGCTCACCGTGTGCACCGTCCTCCTGGCAGGGCTGGCCGCAGGCGTACTCGGCTACCTGGTGAAGTTCTACTTCATCGAGGCAGCGATCACGCCCGGCCTCGTCATGGCCGACACCGGCGGATCCGGGGATGTGGCCGTCCTCTCCGCGGCCGAGCGCATGTACCTGATGCCGTTCGCCACCGTCGCGAACCGCGTCGGCGGAGTCTTCGTGCTCCTGCTCACCTCCGCCCTGGTCCCGCTGTTGAGCAGCGCGGGCTAGCGGCAGCGACACCGCCCGACGACCTACCTACCTGAGAACGAGGTACGCGATGAGCACCGCCGTGGGCATCCCCGCGTCAGCCGACCCGGCCCCCCGCGCCCGCCCTGCGGCCTTCTCGCTGGACGACCGCTACCTGCTCGAAGAGGGGCAGATCTACCTGAGCGGGATCCAGGCCCTGGTGCGGATGCTGCTCGACCGGTCTCGGCTCGACCGTCGGCGGGGACGGGACATCCGTACGTTCGTCTCCGGCTACGAGGGCTCACCTCTCGCCGGGTACGACCTCGAGATCATGCGGCAGCGGCGGATCCTCTCCGAGCACGGTGTGGTCCACCAGCCAGGCCTCAACGAGGAGCTCGCCGCGACGGCGGTCGTCGGGACCCAGCTCGCCGGTGAGGTCGCGACGCTGACCGCGGACGGGGTGACCGGGATCTGGTACGGCAAGGCTCCGGGCCTCGACCGGGCCAGCGACGCCATCCGGCACGCCAACCTGACCGGCACCGCTCCCGCGGGCGGAGTCGTCGCGCTCGTCGGCGACGACCCCTCCGCGAAGTCGTCGAGCTTCCCGTGCTCGTCGGAGGTCGCGATCGCGGATCTTCAGCTGCCGGCCCTGTATCCCGCGGACTCGCACGAGGTGCTGCTGCACGGGTTGCACGCGGTCGAGCTGTCCCGGGCGAGTGGGCTGTGGTCGGCCATGAAGATCGGTACCAACGTGGCCGATGCCGCGGGCGTCGCCACGCTCGATCCGCTGTGGACTCCCCCGGACCTCACCGAGCTTCCCGCGGGACTGCAGGCCTACGGCCATCGCCCGCACGCCCGGCTGGCCGGGCCGGAGCTGGTTGCGCTCGAGCGCAGTCAGCACGATGTGCGGCTGCCGGTGGCTGTGGAGTACATCCGGCGCTCCGGGCTGAACCGGATCTCGGGCGCCGTCGCGCCAGGTGCCCGCATTGGCCTGGTCGCGGCCGGGAAGACCTATCTCGACGTCCGGCAGGCACTCACGGCGATGGGGATGGACGAGTCAGCTCTCGAGCGGTACGGGATCCGGTTGCTCAAGCTCGGTGCGATCTGGCCGCTGGAGCCGACCGTGGTGCGCGAGTTCGCCGCGGGGCTCGACGAGATCGTCGTCGTCGAGGACAAGCGGTCCTTCCTGGAGGCGGCGATCAAGGACGTCCTCTACGGGATGCCCGACGCGCCGCGGGTGCACGGCAAGCGTGATCCCGAGGGCCGGCGGTTGTTCGCCGAGGGTGGCGAGCTCGATCCCGACGCGGTCGCGGTGGGGCTGGCCAGGCGGTTGCGTACCCGCTCGGACATCGAACCGGTGCAGGCGTGGGAGGCGGGCCGGCGTCGTGAGCGGATCTCGCTGCCGCTCGCAGCCCGTACGCCGTACTTCTGCTCGGGCTGCCCGCACAACTCCTCGACCAAGACCCCGGACGGCACCCTGGTCGGTGGCGGGATCGGCTGCCACGCGATGGTGACCCTCATGCCGCAGAAGCAGGTCGGCAGTGTGGTGGGCGTGTGTCAGATGGGTGGTGAGGGCGCGCAGTGGATCGGAATGGCGCCCTTCGTCGAGACCCAGCACTTCCTGCAGAACATCGGGGACGGCACCTTCGCGCACTCGGGCAGCCTCGCCGTGCGGGCGGCGGTCGCGGCCGGGGTGAACATCACCTACAAGCTGCTGTTCAACTCCGCGGTCGCGATGACCGGCGGGCAGACCGCGATCGGCGGACTCACCGTCGAGCGGGTCGCGGCACTGCTGCTGCTGGAGGGCGCCACGCAGGTCGTCATCACCACCGAGGAGCCACGCCGGGTGCGGCGGGCGGTGCGCAGCCTGCACGGCGGGCACCCGTCGGGGATCACCGTGCGCCACCGTGGCGAGATCGTGGCGGTCCAGGAGGAACTCGCCCGGGTCAGCGGGGTGACCGTGCTGATCCATGATCAGGAGTGCGCGGCGGAGCTGCGCCGCAAGCGCAAGCGCGGCACCGCCCCCACCCCGACCGAGCGGGTCGTGATCAACGAGCGGGTGTGCGAGGGCTGCGGTGACTGCGGGGAGAAGTCGAACTGCCTGTCGGTGCAGCCCGTCGACACCGAGTTCGGCCGCAAGACCCGGATCCACCAGTCCTCGTGCAACCTCGACTTCTCCTGCCTGAAAGGTGACTGCCCGTCGTTCGTGACGGTCGTCCCGGGCACCGCCGGGCGGCCCACCCCGCCGCCGGTGGACGACGACGCGGTGCTTCCCGAGCCGGTGGCGCGCTTCGACCGCGGCGAGTTCGCCATGCGCATCGCCGGCGTGGGCGGCACCGGCGTCGTGACCATCGCCCAGATCCTCGCCACCGCCGCGTTCCTCGACGGCAAGCAGGTGCGGTCCCTCGACCAGACCGGGCTCGCCCAGAAGGGCGGGGCGGTCGTCTCCGACCTCAAGTTCGGGTCCGGCCCGGTCGAGCTCGCAGCCAAGCTCGCCGAGGGTGAGTGCGACCTCTACCTCGGCTGCGACTCCCTGGTGGCCACCGATCCGGTGCAGCTCAAGGCCACCGACCCGGCCCGTACCGTCGCGGTCGTCTCGACGGCCGAGGTACCGACCGGGCGGATGGTCGTCGACACCGCCGCAGCGTTCCCGGACGGATCCGCCATCCGCGCCGCGCTGGACGGCCAGGTCGCCGAGGCCAGGTACGTCGCCGCGGGCGAGCTGGCCGAAGCGCTGTTCGGTGACGAGCAGTACGCGAACATGCTGCTGGTCGGAGCCGCGTACCAGACCGGTGCCCTGCCCATCTCCCCCGACGCCGTCGAGCGAGCCATCGAGCTCAACGGTGTCGCGGTCGAGAAGAACCGCCAGGCCTTCCGCCAGGGCCGGCGCGCCGTCATCGCCGACACCGACCATCGCGGCAAGGCAACGGCCGACGGCCCCGCAGCGTCGCCGTCCCCGGCCGCCCGTCGGGTCCGCGCCGATGTCCGGGCCGAGGGCGAGCTCGGCCGGCTGCTCGACATCCGGATCCCGGAGCTCATCGCCTACCAGGACCAGGCCTACGCCCAGCGCTACGTCCGGTTCGTCGAGCAGGTCAGGTCCGTCGAGCAGCAGCGGGTGCCGGGCTCGACCGAGCTCACCGAGGCGGTCGCCCGGAACCTGTTCACGCTGATGGCCTACAAGGACGAGTACGAGGTGGCCCGGCTGTGCCTCGACCCGGCACTCGAGGCGGACGTCCGTGACCGGTTCGGCAGCGGGAGCCGGATCAGCTACCGACTGCACCCACCGGTACTGCGCGCCATGGGCCTGCAGCGCAAGATCTCCCTCGGAACCTGGGCCAAGCCGGCCTTCCGCACACTCCACACCATGCGGCGTCTGCGCGGCACCAGGTTCGACCCGTTCGGCCGGGCCGAGGTCCGCAGGGTCGAACGCGCGCTCATCGACGAGTACCGCGACGCGCTCCAGGTGGCGCTGACCGCACTCGATCGGGAGTCCCACGCGAGCGCGGTGGCGCTCGCGCAGCTGCCCGCCGGCGTGCGCGGCTACGAGGAGATCAAGCTCCGCAACGTGGCGGTGTTCCGTGAAGCGCTGGCAACCGCGATCGATGCGATGACCAGCAACGCCGGATCGACGTGATGCGACCAGCCTGCTCCCACGGCCTCAATCCTGCGCCGGCGACGTCCGGTGCAAGGACGATTCAGCCTCATCTGGATGGTTGGAGGCTTCGGACAGGCGAACGCCTGTCCACGCGCACGGTTGCGCGCCGTGCGTCGCCCACGGACATGGTGGCACGCGAAGTGACCGGGGACGAGAAGGCCGTCTGTGGGCCCACGCTGTCAAGGCGTACCCGCAGTATGCCGACTGCTACCAGAAGAACATCGACCGGGAGATCCCGGTCTTCGTCCTGCAGCCGGCGGCCGAGGAGCACTGACGCCGGCGTCGGGACAGCCTTTCAGCCTTCGGCGTACTCACCAGTGGTGAACTCACTGTCGGTGGCCGGGATGTCGTAACGCGACGCCCGTTCGGCGTCGGCATGATTGTGTGCGAGGCCCGCCGAACGCGCCCACAGCACGTCCGTCCACCGGTTGTCCCGCGGCGAGATCCACAACGGCCGGGAACCGACGGTCGGACTCGACGGCGCGTAGTAGCGTTCGTCGTCGATCGGGGCGAACTGGTGGAAGACCTCGGGCTGCGCGTCCGGCTTCAGCGCGTTCGCGATCGGCTTCAGAGCGCGCCAGAACTCGGCGCCCGACTCACCAGGCATCTGCTTTGCGGCACTGCGCGGCCCGGCCGGCCGGGCCGCGCGACCGCGCCGGCCTGAGACATGTCCCGGGGCGCCCCGAGCCGACGGCCACGCTGGGCGTCATGCCGGGCGCCGCGTTGTGCGGGTTTCAGGGTCCAGCTCGCGGTCGCACGCCCGGTGACGCTCACCCTGAGTGGAGATCCCCGAGTCTGCGGGCTCTTGTCTGGGCGCTGGCACGACCGGGGATCGAGTTGAGGGTTCGCGTCGGCGATGGGTGCAGTATCGGGCGCAGCGCGTCCAGCACGTCCACGCTCTCGATCGTCGACGGCACGGGCTCGTCGTTGCCGTCGGCGATGCCCCGCATGGTCTTGCGCAGGATCTTGCCCGACCGGGTCTTCGGGAGGGCGCCGACGACGGCGACGTCCTTGAGCGAGGCGACGGCGCCGACCTGCTCGCGCACGAGCTGCACCAGCTCGGCGGTCAGCTCGGCCTCGTCGCGCTGCACGCCGGCCTTGAGCACCACGAACCCGCGCGGGACCTGGCCCTTCATCTGGTCGGCGACGCCGATGACGGCGCACTCGGCGACGTCGGGGTGCGAGGCGAGGACCTCCTCCATGCCGCCGGTGGACAGCCGGTGGCCGGCCACGTTGATCACGTCGTCGGTGCGGCCCATCACGTAGACGTAGCCGTCGGCGTCGATGCGGCCGCCGTCACCGGTCAGGTAGTAGCCGTCGAACGCCGACATGTAGGAACTGACGAAGCGCTCGTCGTCGTTCCACAGTGTGGGCAGCGCGCCGGGCGGCATCGGCAGCTTGACGACGATGGCGCCGTCGGTGTCGGGCTCCACGGGCTTCCCGCTCGTGTCGAGGATCTGCACGTCCCAGCCCGGCAGCGGCACGGTCGGCGAGCCCGCCTTGATCGGCAGCAGCTCGATGCCCGCCGGGTTCGCCACGATCGGCCAGCCCGTCTCGGTCTGCCACCAGTGGTCGATCACCGGGATGCCGAGCAGGTCGGAGGCCCAGCGGTAGGTCTCGGGATCGAGGCGCTCGCCGGCCAGGAACAGGTACCTCAGGGACGAGAGGTCGTACTTGCGCGCGTACTCGCCGTCCGGGTCCTCCTTCTTGATCGCCCGGAACGCCGTGGGCGCGGTGAACAGACTCTTCACCCCGTGCTCGGCCGCGACCCTCCAGAACTGGCCAGCATCGGGGGTGCCGACGGGTTTGCCCTCGTAGAGCACGGTCGTGGCACCGGCGAGCAGCGGCGCGTAGACGATGTAGGAGTGCCCGACGACCCAGCCGACGTCGGACGCGGTGAAGATCGTCTCGCCGGCACCGACGTCGTAGACGTTCGGCATCGACCAGGTCAGCGCCACCGCGTAGCCGCCGCCGTCGCGCACCACGCCCTTGGGTTTGCCGGTGGTGCCGGAGGTGTAGAGCACGTAGAGCGGATCGGTGGCCTTGACCGGCACGCAGTCCGCGGGCGTCGCCGCTGCCGCTGCCGACGCCCAGTCGACGTCGCGTTCCCCCATCGCGGCCTCGGCCTGCGGGCGCTGCAGGATCACGCACTTCTCGGGCTTGCGCTCGGCCAGCTCGACGGCCTTGTCCAGCAGCGGCTTGTACTCGATGACGCGCTTGCCCTCGATGCCGCACGACGCCGAGACGATCACCTTCGGGGCGGCGTCGTCGATGCGGACGGCCAGCTCCTTGGGTGCGAACCCGCCGAAGACCACGGAGTGCACCGCCCCGATCCGCGCGCACGCCAGCATCGCGATCGCGGCCTCGGGCACCATCGGCAGGTAGATCACCACGCGGTCGCCGCGCGCCACGCCGAGCCCGGCGAGGACGCCCGCGAACGTCGCCACCTCGTCCCGCAACTGTGCGTAGCTGTACGTGCGTTGCGTGCCGGTGACCGGCGAGTCGTAGACCAACGCCGCCTGGTCGCCCCGGCCGGCATCGACGTGCCGGTCGAGCGCGTTGTGGCAGACGTTGAGCTCCCCGTCGGGGAACCAGCGGTAGAACGGCGGATTCGTGGCGTCGAGCGCCGTCGTCGGCGCCACGTGCCAGTCGACGGCCTCCGCGGCGCGCAACCAGAAGGCCTCCGGATCGTCGACGCTGGACTGGAAGACCTCGTCGTAGGCACCCATGCCCACCTCCGTATAGCTGCCGAGTAGTGGTCGCGCCGCACTGGGAGATGGGGCGGGTCACAGACGACACGCTCCCGTGACCAGCGCACCGACCCGCCGGCCGCAACCTCGACCCCCTCAGGGCACCACGGGTTGCAGATGTCAGGCGAGGCAGAACCCTGCGTCGATCTTCATCTCCAATCCGGTGACGTATCGGGCCTCGTCCGAGGCGAGGAACAGCACCGCATTGCTGACGTCGCTCGAGTCGATCCACGGCGTCGGCATCGGGTTCAGCGTCGCGAAGACCTCGGAAGCCTCCTCGCGGCTCGGGTTCTCGGCACCCGGCAGGAACATCGAGTAGGTCGACGGGTTGTGGATCATGGCGCTGTCCACGATGCTCGGGTTGACGGTGTTCACCCGGATCCGCTCCGGTGCGAGTTCGAGTGCCATCGAACGCATGAGTCCGATCACGCCCGCCTTTGCCGCGACGTAATGCGGCAAGTAGGCCATCGCGCGGATTCCCAGAGCTGAGCTGGTGAGGATGATCGCTCCGCCGTTGCCTGCGGCCCGAAGATGCGGAACTGCGGCCCGGGCGGTGTAGTAGACGCCGCTCAGGTTGACGTCGATCATGTCCCGCCACGCTTCCTCCGACAGCTCGTCGGTCGATCCCGCCGAGAGGATTCCCGCATTCGCGACGACGATGTCGAGCCGGCCCAACTCGCCGACCCCGTCGTCGAGCGCCGCCCGCAGCGCGCCCACGTCACGCACGTCTGCCTGAGCGGTGAATACGCGGCGGTCGAGCGCCTCGACCTGCCTGGCCGTCTCCTTCAGATCGGCCTCGCTCGCCAGGTCGTAGCCGACCGAGTCGATCCCGCGGCAGAGGTCGACCGCGACGATGTCCGCACCTTCCTGCGCCAGGCGCACCGCGTGCGCCCGGCCCTGCCCCCGTGCGGCTCCGGTCACGAAAGCGACCTTGCCCGCTACCCGACCTGACATGTGGTCCTCCTCGTGACTGCTGTGGTTGTGGGTGGTGACTCGGGGTCAGACCTTGTTGACGAATCCGGCGTCCACCGTCAACGTCGTGCCGGTGACGTAGCGGCCGTCGTCGGAGCACAGATAGAGCACCGCGTTGCTGATGTCCTCGACATCGAGGAGCTCGACCGGCATGGCGTTGGTGATGTGCGGGACCAGATGCGAGTTCTCCGCGAGGAACGCAGCCATCGACGCCGCCGTGATCATCGGGGTCTCCACACCCGTGGCATTGATCGTGTTGACCCGGATCGAGTGCACCGCGAGCGCGTTGGCGTAGGACCGCATCAGGCCGACGACCGCGTGCTTCGACGCGACATAGCCGAGCGCGGCACGCGAGGTGCCGAGGATGCCCCGTAGTCCGGCGGTAGAGCTGATCAGGACGATGGCGCCACCGGCTCCCCGCTCGACCATTCCCGGAACAGTCGCCTGGAGGGTGTTGAACACACCGGTCAGGTTGACGTCGATGGTGTCCTGCCAGGCGGATCGGGGTTCGTCCACGTTGAACAGCGCGACACCGGCGTTGGGAATCACGATGTCGATGGGGCCGATCTCGCTCACGCCCTGCGCGACGGTGTCGGCGAGCGCAGCCTCGTCGCGGACGTCGGCCTGGTACGTCGCGATCCGGCGGCCGAGCGCTTCGACCTGCTTAGCGGTATCGACCAGGTCGGCAGCGGTACCGAGCGGGTAGGGCGCGCTGTCGATCTGCTCGCACAGATCGACGGCGATGATGTCGGCACCCTCCTCGGCCAACCGCAAGCGTGGTTGCGGCCCTGCCCCCGGGCGGCGCCGGTGATGAAGGCGACTTTTCCGTCGACTCGTCCCATGACGTAGTACTCCGTTCTCTGCGGCACTGCAGTGGACATGCGTCGAACAGGTACGTGGCGACGGCGTCGCCGAGGACCAGGCAAGGTCTCCAAGAACGGGGCAGGAGCGCCGACGGGCGCCGGACAACCCTGGAGGCCGTGGACGGAGCGCGCTCTCGGGCGCGCGGGAGAGGGCGACCCAGGTCAGGCTCGGGTCAGGAAGCGCTCGATCTGGGCGGCCACGGCCGCCGGGTGCTGCTGGTGCGGCCCGTGGCCTGCCTGCGGGTACATCGCGAGCTGTGCGTTAGGGAGCTCGCGGAAGAGCAGCCACTGGTTCTTCACCGGGAAGAAGTTGTCCTGGTCCCCGGACACGATCAGCACCGGGTGCTGGATGTCCTTGAGCCGGTCGAAGTGCTTCGTCTCCCCCGTGATGAACGAGACGGCGGCGTTCTTCAGCGCCTCGATCCCCTCCGGCGGAACCACCGGCTCCCGGTCCTTCCGGGCGGCGACGCGGTCGATGTAAGCCTGCGTCTCCTCTTCCCGGCCCTCCGCGAAGAACAGGTAGCGCACGTCCTCGAACGTGTACTCGGGGTGCAGCGCGATGGGGAAGACGACGTCGGTGGGCGGATCCATCTCCGGGTTCCCGCCACCGGCGCTGCCGACCAGCACCACCTTGCGCACCAGGTCCGGCTCGGTCAGCGCGATCTCCTGGCAGGAGAACCCGCCCATCGAGAAGCCGAGCACATCGACCTGGGTCAGGCCCAGCGCCCTGATGAACGCCACGGCGTTGCGCGCCTTCACCTCGACGCTGTCGGCGAACTCGCCGGTCGAGGTGCCGATGCCGGCATCGCTGAACAGGACGACGTCGCGGGTCTCCGACAGCGCATCGACGAAGGCCGGGTCCCAGTCGTCGAGGGTCCCCCGGAACCGGTGCAGGAACACCACCGGGGTCGGGTCGGCCGGCTGCGCGGGCCCCAGCCGCCGGTAGGCGTAGCGCACGCCGTCGGCCTCGACGTACAGGGTCTCCACCTCGTCCGCCCGGTAGGTCCCCATCTGAGCGCTGACAGAAGAACTCACGACACACCTCATTGGGTCGACGGCAGTACTCACGTGCTGTCCCGCTCGACCGCGAAGGTCAGGACCCGTACAGAAGGGAGCCCTGGCGCCAGAACGAACCCGGCATCTCCACGCGGCGGTTCAGTACGGGGGACGCTAGCCGAGTGACTACCATCACGCAAGTCACTGTTACTTCCTTGATGGTAGTTACTGCGCTTGTCCGTAGATGTTCCGACGGAGGTCGAACGGTCAGGACGCCCGTTCGGCGAGCCCGGACTCCAGACGGCGGGCGAGGATCTTCCGCAGGTGGTCGGAGGCCGTCGGGCCGGGGAGGAACTCGGTGTGCTCCTCATCGAGGGGATGACCGGTCTCTTGGTCGACGAGCACCGGATCCGCGTCCTTGCCGGTCTCGCTGACGACGAGCCGGACGTTGGCCCGCTCGGGTGGGCAGAATTCCCCGCCCCACTGGTAG
Source organism: uncultured Actinomycetota bacterium (assembly GCA_963727745.1). Taxonomy (GTDB): domain Bacteria; phylum Actinomycetota; class Actinomycetes; order Mycobacteriales; family Pseudonocardiaceae; genus Pseudonocardia. The sequence continues at coordinate 129,228 of CAVSHL010000002.1, read as the reverse complement.
AGGGCGATGAGGACGGGTCGGAACGCCTGGCCGGCCTCGGTGAGGACGTACTCGTCCCGCGGTGGCCGCTCGCTGTAGCGGCGCCGCTCGAGCAGGCCGGCGTGCACGAGCGATCCGAGGCGCCGCGACAGGGAGTTGGGCGAGATGCCGAGGTTCGTCTGGAACTCGTCGAACCTGGTGAACCCGTGCATCGCATCGCGCAGGATCAGGATGCTCCACCACTCGCCCACGTGTTCCAGGGCCAGCGCCACGGGGCAGTCCATGTCCTGGAAGCTCTTGCGATCCATGAAGCCAGGGTACGGGCCGAACACGCGAGGTAGGAGATCGTGACACCGCACGACGCTCGGTCCCGCGCCACGGAGTTCCGCCGGGATGCCGTCCACGAGGCGGGTGGTGACGCAGTTACACCGTGGGCGAGGCCGCCGGTTCAGTCGACCCGACGTAGCCGGCTCGCGCTGCAGCGTGGGAGGCCTGGGCCCGTTCGGCGGCGTCGCCCATGCCGACCAGCAGGCTCACGGTCATCGGCTGCAGGACGTTGTCGACGGGGTCGGCGGTCCGGTCCAGATAGCCTCCGAGCTCGAGCGTGACGAACCCGTGGACACAGCTCCACAGCTGTTCGGCTACCGCGTCGGGGTCCGATTCGGGACGGATCCTGCCGGCCTGGATCAGCCGGCGACACGCAGCGACGAGGTGGGCGTACGCGGACCGGAAGGCCTCCGATCCCATGCCTGATCCCATGCGCGTCGGTCTCGGTTGCCGGTAGCTGCCCCGGGTCGACAGCCCGAACATGAGGTCGTACAGATGCGGGTTCCGCTGGGCGAACGTCCGAGTCGCCAGTGCCATCGAGAACAGCTCGGCGACGGGGTCGCCGCCGGCGGGGACGCCGGTGAAGGCGTGGGCGAGGTCGTGGAAGCCGCGGTCGACCACGGCCTGGTTGAGCTCGGGTAGGCCACCGAGGTGGTAGTAGACCGCGGTGGTGGACACGCGCGCGACCTGCGCCACGCCGCGGGCCGTGATGGCGGACGGTCCCTTCTCCGCGAGTAGGCGTGTAGCGGCGTCGACCAGCCGCTCGGCGTGCCGCTCGCGGGCGGGACGGTCGGCGGAATCGCCGATGGAGCCTGACATCGAACGGTCTCCCTCTCATCGGCCGGTGCCGCCAGCACTGCAGCACCTTAGGCGAGCAAACGTGAGCGCCGGGGTTGCCGGATGCGACCCAGGTCACCTAGCTTGTAACGAAGTTCCAAACGAAGTTCCAAAATGCATCGGAAGGTGCTCATGGCTGAGTCGCACACAGCGCCGTGGATCCAGGTCGAACGCGTCGAGGGCGGGGTGCTGCTGGCCCGCATCGCAGGCCACGAGCTGGGCCTGATCGGCCGTGACGAAGCCGCCGAGCTGATCGAGCTGGTGGCACGTGCGGACCGAGACCCGACCACTCGGGCCGTGGTGTTCACCGGCAGCCACGAAGGGCGGTTCGTCAGCCACGCCGACCTCGCCTGGCTGCAGGCGGACGGCGCGGTCATCCCTCCGCTGGGACGACGCGTGACGAGCATCGTGGCGCGCATCGCGCACCTGGTCGGCCGCTTCCGACCGACGAGGTGGCTCGCCCGCCGGACACCGATGACCGGCGCGATCCAGCTCGACCAGGTCCATGCGACGTTCTCGCGGATGACCACCAGCTCCACGATCTTCGTGGCAGCGCTCAACGGATCCGCACTCGGCCTCGGGGCAGAGCTCTCGTGGGCCTGCGACCTGCGGCTGATGGCCACGGGCGAGCACGTCATCGGGCACCCCGAGATCCTGCTCGGCTTCCCGCCCGGCGCCGGCGGGACCCAGCGGCTGGCGCGCCTGATCGGTTCGCACCGCGCGGCGGTCGCCATTCTCGAGGGCCGCCCGTTCCCGGCGGAGGAGGCCCTCGATGCCGGGGTGATCGACGAGATCGTCCCGGCCGACCGGCTCCTCGAGCGAGCCGTGGAGCGCGCCCTGCATCTGGCCGCGCGCCCGACGGCAGCGATCGCCGCCGTCAAGCGGGCGGTGAATCTCGGGGGCTCGCTGTCGATCGCAGAAGGGCTGCATCTCGAACGTTCGGAGTTCCTCGCCTCGCTTCCGCGGCGCGACGCGCAGGACATCATGCTGCACTACCTGCGGACGACAGCCGAGCGCGGAGAGCTGCCCCTCTACCTGCCCGGCGGCTACGCCGCCGCGCTCGCGCACGGCAATGCCGCCGTCGACCTCGCATCGCAAGCCCGGCCGTGAGCGCGACGACCCGACGACGGACGGTGTCGTTCCCCGCCGGTGACTCGCACTGCACCGCGTGGCTCTACCTCCCCGATGCCGCCGGATCGGGGCCCGTCCCGACAGTCGTCATGGGGCACGGCCTGGGGGCGACGCGGGAGCTGGGCCTGGCGCCGTACGCCGAGCGGTTCGTGGCGGCGGGGATGGCCGCGCTCGTCTTCACCTACCGGCACCTGGGCGACAGCGGCGGCTCGCCGCGCCAGGTGCTGTCGATGAGCACCCAGCTGGCCGACTGGGATGCCGCCATCGCGTACGCGGCCGGACTCCCGGACATCGACCGGCACCGGCTCGCGGTGTGGGGCAGCTCCCTCGGCGGCGGTCACGCCATCGCGGTCGCCGCCCGCCACCCCGAACTGCGCGCCGCGGTCGCACAGTGTCCGTTCACCGACGGTCTGGCGTCGGCCGCGGCGCTTGGCCTGCGGGAGTCCGCGGCGCTGTCGGGTTACGTCACGCGGGATCTCTGGGCGGCCCTGCGAGGAAGGGAGCCGGTGACCGTGCCGGTCGCCGCGCGCCCCGGCGAGGTCGGTCTGATGAGCACGCGCGATGCCCTGCCCGGCATGCTCGCGCTGGTCCCGGAAGACCACGGCTGGATCAACCAGGCTGCGGCGCGCAGCGTCCTGAGCATCCTGAAGTATCGGCCGGGACGAGCGGCGCGCCACACCGCCATGCCGGTCCTCGTCTGCATCAGCACCACCGACTCCGTCGCACCGCCTCGCCCGACCGAGCGCTACGCGCGCCAGGCCCCCCGTGGTGACGTGCGGCTCTACAGTGCCGGGCACTTCGACTTCTACGTGGGCGAGGCCTTCGAGGAGCTGGTGGCCGACCAGACCCGGTTCCTGGTCCGGCACCTGGTCGAGGTGTAGCCGATGGCGGACACCTCGCTCCGCGTGCTGCTGTGGATCCTCGGACACTGCATCGCCGTGGGGACCCGGTTCCTGCCCGCGCTGCGTGCGCAGATCACGAAGTCGTTGACCGTCGAACTGACCGCCGGTGACCGGGTGGCCCGGCACTGGGTCTTCGACGGACCATCGCGGCGCGCGAGGACGTTTCCCGGGCGCGCCCCCCACGCGGACTGTGCGCTGCACATCAGCTCGAGCGCCCAGGCGCTGCGCATCCTCGTCTCCCGTCGAACCGTCGACCGGGTGGTCAGCGGAATGCAGCGTGGCACGGTCCGTATCGAGGGGAGCACGTTCGTGGTGCTGTGGTTCCACGGTCTGACGCGCGTGTTCGCCAGGCTCGGGCGGCCGAGCGGGCCGCGCCGACCGATCCCATTCCCGTACCTGGCTCACGACCCGGCCGCGACCGGGGCGGAGACCATCGTCGTCGAGCCCGCTGTCGTGCGCCTCGACCCGGCCTGGACCGCTGCCTGGCGGGCCAGGTCGACCCTCTGGAACGTCCGGGCTGCCACCGACGAGCCGATGCCGGAGCCATGAGATGACCCGATCGACCATGTCCGTCGAGACGACGACGGCGAAGGACGGCCTGAACGACCGGTCCCTGGGCTGGCTGCGGTTCATGTGGGACAAGGCCACGACGGCCGACGACTGGTCCGACCAGGGGGAGCCGCACCGGTGGTGGGACCGCTACAGCGAGCCACCGATGTGCGCGTTCCCGCGCTTCGACGTGGCGGAGATGGGCTACGTGCTGCCGATGATGCTGGAGGCGACGCCCGCCTGGCGTGAGGGCTACACCCGCATCCTCGACGAGCTCGCCCGCCGGTACGTCTCCTTCTGGGGCGGCATCGACTGGAACACGCTGATCGGGCCCGATCCCAACATCGACAGATACCCACCCGAATGGCTGGGAGTGGTCCCCGAGAAGCTGCGGGGCCGCTATGCGCTGCCCGGCTGGACGGGCAACGGCATCGAGCCGTGGGGCCTGCAGCCGGACCCGGTGGGCTGCGACGGCAACCTGTTCTACCGCGGATGGCTCAACCTCCTGCTGGGGATGCGGCACTACGTGTCCGGCGAGCGGTCGCCGACGGCTCCATTCGAGGTGTCCGGTTATCAGAACCGGCAGTTCACGTGGACGCACGAGCGCATCGCCCGGTTCCTCTCCGCCCAGCTGACCGCCCGACCCCAGGGCGCCCACTGCGAGAACACCAAGATCTGGCCGTTCTGCATGAGCGCCGCAGGGTTGGGCCTGCAGCTCTACGACGCGCTGCTGGGCACCTCGCTCAACGACCCGTTCGTCGACTGGATCGCGTTCGCCAAGAAGCACTACATGGGGCGCGACCGACACGGGCGGCTGGACTGGGTGGCGTTCTACTACGACCCGATCGAGAACGCGACCATGACCTTCCCCGGGCCGGTCAACGGATACAGCGCGCTCGTCCTCGTGCACTACCTCTACCCGCAGGACCCCGAGTTCGGTGTCGAGCTCTACGAGACCGCGATGCGGCAGCTCGGCTGGAGCAACCCGGACGTACCGGTGATCCAGCTGGCCGACGACCCCCAGCTGCTGTCCATTGCACAGTGGATGGCGCGCGAGACCGGTGACACCACGACGTGGGAGCGGCTGCGGGAGATCTCCGAGACCCGGTTCGAGCCGCGCTTCTTCGGCGAGGACGACAGCCGCTTCGCCTACTGGCTCGGCCTCGGGGAACAGTGGCCGCGCGGACAGGTCAACGCGACGATGATGATGACCGAGTGCGCCGAACCCGGCGCATGGTCTCGGGTGTTCACCGCCCCCCGGACCGGCATCCACGACGAGCCGACCGTCCGGGACCTCGCCTACCCGCTCATCGGCGTCCGCCGAACCCACCACGACCCGGACCGCCGCCGACTCGAGATCGACACCTTCGCCGCAACGCCCGCGCGACGGGGGTCACCGACGACGTTCACGGTCGACCGGCTCCCGCCGGGCGCCCCGGTCACGATCGAGGTCGACGGCCGCACAGACGTGACGTGGCGGTGGTCGACGGATCGGGCCGTCTCGATCGACGTGCCGATCGACGACCACCGGATCCGCCTGTCCTACCGCTGACCGGCGACCCAGCCGCCCACCACGAAAGGCGCACCATGGACAACGCCACTCTCGCCCACCGCCTGTCCGCACTGCTCGGCCTGACCGCGCCGCCCGTAGCGGTGACCTTCGACGCCGCCCCGGTGGCTGCGACACCGGTGGCGCAGCAGCCCGCCGGCTGCTGCTTCTGGGAGCCCGCACAGCAGCAGCGCCTCGACACGGTGGCCGCCGACCACGCTCATTGCAGCGTCGGCAGCTACACCCACGGGCTGATCCCGCTCGAGCAGGCGGCGACCGGTGAGGACACCGCTGCGCTCGTGGCCAGCGGTTGGGTCAGCGAGGCGGACCTGCTCGCCGCCCCCGCCCTGCCGTTCACCCCCTCGACGATCACCTACCAGCCCCTGACCGAGTCGGCCGCGGCCGACGTCGTCCTGCTGCGGCTCTCGCCGTCGTCGCTGATGACACTGATGGGAGCCGTGCCCGACATCGCGCTGGCGGGCAAGCCGCAGTGCGCCATCGTCCCGCTCGCCCACGCCGGACAGCTGTCGGTCAGTCCCGGATGCGCGGTGAGCCGCACCCGGACCGGACTGCCTGCCGACACGTTGACGTGCGCGATTCCGGCGAATGAGCTCGAATCCGTACTCGAACGGCTCGAAGCGTCCACAGCTGCGGACCACCTCGTCAGCGCCTTCGCAGCCGACGACATGGCGCGCAACTTCAGCCCGGCCTGACCACCTGCGAGCGAACGAACCTCAGCGCATCTCGAGCGCGGTCGGGAGCTGCGCCATCGCGTACTCGGCGAGCGCGGTGATCGTCAGCGCCGGGTTGACGCCCGGGTTCGCAGGAAGGGCCGCCGCGTCACACACGATCAGGTTCTCGTAGCCGAACACCCGCAGCCGGTCGTCGACGACTCCCCGGTCGGCGTCGGAGCCGATGACGGCACCACCGAGGACGTGCGCAGTCATCGGCATGTTCCCGAAGGCTTCGAAGATGCTGCTCTGCGCGATACCGCCGGTTCGTTCCGCCAGCCACACCGCAGCCCGCCGGCCGACCTCGATGTACGTCGGGGCCGGCCGCTCCGCGTCTGTCTCCGTGACGAGCCGGTAGCCGCGACCGAAGCGGCGCTTCTTCGCCTGGAACCGGATGGCGTTGTCGCGAGCCTGCATCACCAGCATCATCAGAGCGCGGCTGCTCCACCCTGATCCCATCGTGGCGATCCACCGGCCGGGGTGTCGGAGGACGCCTCCGAGCCACTTGGCCAGGCGTGTTGGATGCGTGCCGTTCCCCACGATGATCGTGAACAGCAGACGCATGAGGTCCCCATTGCGTCCGTAGGTGAGGAACTCCAGCTGCGTGTCCTGGTCGAGGATGACGCGACTGCTGGCCGTGACGTCCTTCCAGGTCTCGCGGTCCTCCGGCAGCAGCACCGCCAGTACCGCTTCGCTGTTGGTGCGCACGAGGTGGCCGAGCTGGTCGCTGATCCGCGGGAGTGAGCCGCGGTGCTTGCAGTCGGCCAGCAGTTCGTTGGTCCCCACCGCGCCTCCCGCGAACACCACGCCCCGGGTGGTGAGGGTTCGGCGATCCCGCCGGCCTCGAGACCCTGTGCCCTCGGTGACGACTCGGTAGCCGTCGCTGCCGTCCGCTGCGCCGATGGCGGACACGTCGACGACCTCGCGCTCGGCAAGGATCTGTGCGCTGCGCTTCTCGGCGAACCACAGGTAGTTCTTCGTCAACCTGTTCGCCGCACCGACGCGGCAACCGACCATGCAGGAGCCGCATCGGATGCATCCCGTTCGGGACGGTCCCTCGCCTCCGAAGTACGGATCATCGACGGTCTTGCCGGGTTCGCCGAAGAAGACTCCGACCGGAGCGGGCGCGAACGTGTCCTCGCCACCGAAGTGCTCAGCCAACTCCTTGGTCAGCCCCATCGTCACCGACTCCCATGGCGTCGGGGCGGCACCCAGCATCCGCTCGGCCGTTGCGTAGTGCGGAGCGAGCACGTCATCCCAGCGAGCGAGGCCACGCCACTGCGGATCCACGAAGAAGCCCTCCTGGGCACGGAAGAGCACTCCGCCGTAGACCAGGCTGCCCCCGCCGACGCCGGTCTGCGTGGAGCTGAAGACGTGTCGGAACAGCACGTTCCGCATGACTCCGCGCAACCCGAGCCTCGGCGCCCAGACGAAGCGACGCACGTCGGATGAGGCGACCGGGAGGTCGTCGTCGGCGTAGCGGCGGCCCCGCTCGATCACCGCGACCCGATACCCCTTCTCGGCCAGCCGCAGCGCCGCGACGCTGCCCCCGAAGCCCGATCCGACGACCACCCAGTCGAAGTCCGGCGCGGCGGCCGCCGGGCGAGCAGCGGTTCGAACACGCCCCTTGGCGATCTTCGACACGCCGTCCCCTTTCTCGAAGCCCGGGAGCATCGTCAGGCGAGGAATCTCAGTACCAGCGGAACGAAGTGGTCGGAGTGCTGGAAGACGCCACCGTGACCCGAATCCGGGTAGATCATGAGCGTGGCGTCGGGCAGCCGGTGGGCGAGGTCGAAGGACGCCCGGGTGGGGAGCATGCGATCGTCCTCGCCGTTCGCCACGAGCACGGGGTGGTCGAAGGCGTCCAGGTTCATCGGCTTCTCCGAGCCCCAGCGCATGATCGCGATCAGCTGCGTCGCGGCTCCCAGGAGCGAGGTCGGCCGGACCCGATCGTGTGTTCGCTCGCGTAGTCGGCCCATGTATGCCGAGGCTTCCGCCTTGCCGTTGGCAGTTCGGGTGAAGAAGAGGTAGGGCTTGGGATTGGTGAGGGTCAGGAGTCCGCGGACCGAGTCGGCCAGGAGCCGCCTCGAGGCCTTGCCGACACCGGCACCGCCCGCTGGCCCCGTCCCCGTGAGAACGATCCTGCGCACGGTCGTCGGTGACTTCGCCGTCAGCGCCTGCGCCACGAAACCGCCCAAGGAGAATCCGAAGAGGTCGACGCGTTCCAGGCCCAGTGCTCGGATGAAGGCCAGCGCGTCATCGGCCATCTGCGCAACGTTCCCCGGTATCCGCCCCCGGGTTCCGCCGACGCCACGATTGTCGAAGATGATCACTCGCCGCTCAGCCGCGATGCCGTCGATGAAGCGCGGATCCCAGTCGTCGATGACGGCCGTGAAGTGATGGAGGAAGACGAGCGGCACACCCGTCCGCGGCCCGAGGTCGCGATAGGCGAAGCGCGTCCCGTCGACGTCGACGTGCATCGTCGAGACGGTGGTCGCGACAGGAGACGGCACGACCTCGGTCATGGGCCCACGCGATGGGTGACGACGATCTTGCCGCTGGCGCGGCCCTGTTCGACGAACGCCATGGCCTCGAGCGTCTCGTCGAAGGCGAAGGTGCGATCGAGCACCGGCCGCAGGATGCCCTTGTCGTACAGGTTCGCCAACTCCTTGAGCTGCAGGCCGCTGGCCCGCATGAAGAAGAACGAGTAGCGCACCCCGAGCTTCTTCGCCTGCTTGCGGATCGTGCGGCTCAGCACCGCCATGAGCGGACGGAGGAGGGGCTTGCCGAGCTGGGCGGCGAAGGCGGGGTCAGGCGGGCCCACCACGCTGATGGCCAGACCGCCGGGCTTGAGCACGGTCAGCGACTTCTTCAGGCTGGCGGTCCCGAGGGAGTCCAGCACGACGTCGAAGTCGGTGAGTACGTCGGCGAAGTCGGTCGAAGTGTAGTCGACGACCTCGTCGGCGCCGAGCGCGTGAACCTTCTCCACGTCCTTGGTGTGCGCCGTGGTCGCCACATGAGCGCCGAGGTGCTTGGCGAGCTGGATGACGGTCGAACCGAGGCCACCCGCGCCGGCGTGGACCAGGACCCGTTGCCCGGGCTGGACGTCGGCGAGGTCGATGAGCGACTGCCAGGCAGCGAGGGCGACCAGCGGCACCGCCGCCGCTTCCTCGAGGGTGAGCGAGGTGGGCTTGAGCGCGACGTCGTTCTCGTCGATCGCGATGAGCTCCGCGAACGTGCCGATCCGCAGATCGCGTGGTCGGGCGTAGACCTCGTCGCCCACCTTGAAGTCCCGGACAGCGGCGCCGGTCCGGATCACGACCCCGGCGACGTCATGACCCAGGGTGAACGGGGTCCGGTAGCTCAGGAGCTGTTTGAACTCCCCGTCGCGGACCATCTTGTCCAATGGGTTGATGCTGGACGCGGCAACCCGCACGAGCACGTCGTGGTTGGTCACGGTCGGTTCGGGCAGGTCAGCGGCCTTGAGGCCGTCCTTGCCGTAGGAATCGACGACGAAAGCCCTCATGTCAATCCGTTCCGTGGGTAGGTCTGGTGGAGTGGAGTGCACGCAGTGCGGGTTTGGCGACCTTGCCGACCGCGGTGCGGGGAAGCGCCTCCATCACATGGATCGCGATCGGCCGCTTGTATCCGCTGAGGCTGCGAGCGCAGTACTGCAGCAAGGCGTCGGGGTCGACGGACCTGCCGGGACCGGGTTCGACGTAGGCGACGACGACCTCCCCCCACTTCGCGTTCGGCACGCCAATGACGGCTGCGTCGAGCACTGCCGCATCGCTGGTCAAGACGTCCTCGATCTCCTTCGGGTAGATGTTCTCCCCACCCCGGATGATCATCTCCTTCGACCGTCCGACGAGGGTGAGATAGCCATCGGCGTCGAGGTGACCGACATCGCCGGTGCGCAGCCACCCGTCGACCAACACCGTGGCGGTGTCCTCGGGACGGCCCAGGTAGCCCCGCATCACGTTGGCTCCGCGGACCACGACCTCGCCGTCGACACCGACCGATGCCGCGCTGCCGTCCGGGTTGAGGATGCGCACGTCCTGCCCCGGGAACGGTATGCCCACGGTGCCGGCGCGCCGTGGCCCGTCGATCGGATTGAGGGTCGACCCGCAGGTCGCCTCCGACAATCCGTAGCCCTCGACGACGGGAATCCCGTAGCGCTCCTCGAACCGCGTCAGCAGCTCCGGCGGTGCCGGGGCGGCACCGCAGACCGCGAAGCGAACCGACGAGGTGTCCGGCTGGACCGCCGGCGCCTGGGAGGCCAGCATGCCGAAGATCGTCGGGACGCCGCTGAAGTACGTCGGGCGCTCGGCTTCGATCAGTGTGAAGAAGGTGCGCGGATTGAAGCGGCTGGCCACCACGACGCTGCCGCCGGCGACGAGCGGGAGCAGGACGCTGACGACGATCCCGTTCACGTGGAACAGCGGAAGGATGAGCAGGCACCGGTCGGTGTCGCTCACCTTGAGCGCGGCGCGCCCCATGCGCGTCATCGCGTCGAGGTTGGCGTGGTCGAGCATGACGCCCTTGGGTGCGCCGGTCGTGCCGCTGGTGTAGATCAGCAGCGCCAGCGCAGCAGGGTCGCGGTGGACGGTTCGATCCGTTCCGCTCGGTGTTTCCCGGAGACCGCCGATGTGCAGGGTCTCGACATCGGCGACCGGGTCCGCCGTGTCCTCGACAACGACGAGTCGGGCACCCGAGTCCTGGAGTTGGTGCCTGACCTCGATCTCGGTGAGCGCGGGATTGATCGGCGTCACGGTGGCACCCAGTCGCCACGCGCCGAACAGCAGCACGACGAACTCGATCCGGTTCGTGAGCTTGAGGGCGATCACGTCGCCCGTACCGATTCCGCGTTCCTGGAGTTGCTCGGCCGCGGCACGCGTCCGTGCGAGGAAGTCGGAGTTGGTGAGCGCGCGGGTGCTGTCGGAGATCGCGGGCCCGCCCGGGTCCTGGTCAGCGCGAACGTCGGGAAGGGTGGAGAAATGCATGGCGGTCACCCTCTGGAGGATCTGAGATGCCGAACGAGGAAGGCGGTCTGATCCGCGACGACGGCCTCGAACGCCTCCCCGAGATAGATGTCGAAGTGCCCGGCGGCGTAGGTCTTGATCTCTCCCCTGGGCGCGGTCCGGGCGTATGCGAGGGTCTGCTCGGGCGGTGTCACGGAGTCGTGCTCGCAGATGCAGAACAAGATCGGTGGCACCACCTTCTTCGCCGCGCGGCCGGGGCGGTGGGTGGTGATGGTGGGCGCGACGCGGGCAGCGACCTCGTTGACGAACGTGGCGCCCTCCGGGACGAGCGCCAGGTACCCGGGAAGGGCATCGGGTGCGGTCATCAGCGCCTTCGAGCCCGGCGCACCGGCCAGCGTGAGGCGCACCGGCTCCGTGCCGCGGGCCATCGCCAGGAGGTCCCGTCCCACTGTCGGCAGCAGCTTCATGGTGCCGACCGGTCCGAGCGCTCGGGCTGAGGCGAGTCCGTCGGTGAAGGCGCACTGGGCGATGGCCGCCGACAGTTCGGGGTGGCGGGAAGCGACGATGATCGCGTGCCCACCGCCGAACGAGCTCCCCCAGACGGCGATGCGGCTGCCGTCGACGTCTGCCCTGCTCGTGACGTGCGCGATGGCGGCGTCCCAGTCGGCCAGTTGGCGTTTGATCGACAGGAGCTGTCGTGGCCGGCCGCCCGAGTCGCCGAAGTAGCGGTAGGTGAACGCCAGTGCCGCGATGCCGGCAGCGGCGAACCGCTCCGCGAACGCGTCGAGCCGCATCTCGCGGGTGGCGCCCAGGCCGTGGCCGAGGATGACGACGGGCGGGTCGGCGACGCCGTCGGGCATGTAGAGCCACCCCGAACAGGCGGCTTCGCCCGATGCGAACGAGACGTCCAGACGGGTGTAGGTATGCGCCTCGGTCATCGCGTCACGGCTTCTTTCGGCGCGCCGGCGCCACGGGTCGTGCCTGCCTGGAGCACCTCGTCGTAGACGCCTGGCTGGTAGAGCGGAAGCTCTCCAGCTGCGTGGGTGTTGGCCATGTAGTCGAGCATCAGCTCCTGGCCGATGTCGGAGAGCGCGGTGGCGAGGAACTCGGCACGCTCCACGTGGAGCCCGTCGGGCAGCGACATCGAACCGCCGAAGTAGACCGCGCGCTTGATCGCGGCGCGCGACCCCTTGGGGCGGGTGCCGAGGTGCTCGGCCAGCTCGATGGCCCGTGCGAGTACCTGATCCTGCGGGACCACGTCGTCGACAGCGCCGATCTCGAGCGCCTGCGCAGGGGTGAAGGGCTTGCCGTCGAGGATCGCGACGAGCGAGCGGTGCGTGCCCACCAGCCGCGTGAGCCGTTGGGTTCCACCGCCACCGGGCATGATGCCGAGCAACACCTCCGGCTGGCCGATGAAGTAGTCGCCGTCGGTCATCACCCGCAGGTCGTTGGCCCAGGCGAACTCCGCGCCCAGACCCAGCGCCGAACCGTTCAGAGCTGCGACGAAGATGACGCCGCTGCGGTTCATCCTCACGAAGGTCTCGTGAACGCGTTCCAACTGGACCGCAGGCCACAGGGGGGTCCTGCCCAGCACCGCCTGGAGTCCGCCGGCCTTGTTGGCGCCCCGAGCGGTGCGGGCGAGCGCGGACGCACCCTTGACACCAACGGAGGGCACGGACGCTCCACCCTGCTGCAACCAGCGGACTTCGGCGTGGCTGACGAAGCGGTCGGGATGAGCCCCGGTGAAGACCACGGCCTGAACATCCGTATCGGTGTCGGCGCGCACCACCAGGGCATCGAGCTGCTCGGCGATGTCGTTGCCGAACAGGCCGAGCGGGCCGCCATCCACCCGGGCAACGAGCACAGCACCGCGGTCCTCGACCTCGATGCTTCCCCTGACCACCTGCGTCATGACTGGTTCCCTTGTCTCGTCGTCAAATAACGAAGTTACCATGATGTGGCAAGAGGGCCACCCACGAGCGTGCGGAAGGACCGGTGCGACGATGCGAGCCATGCCTGACGATGCGGCTGCCTCACGGAGCGTTGCCGACAGGCTGCTCGACGGCGCGATCGAACTCCTGGTCGAACAGGGACCGGCCGCGATCAAGGCCCGCACGGTGGGCGCCGCCGCCGGAATGTCCAGCATGGTCGTCTACAGCCACTTCGGCGGAGTGCCCGAGTTGGTGCAGGCAATGGCAGACCGCGGCTTCGAGGAGCTGGGTAACGCGTTGGCCGCAGTTCCGGCCACCGACGACCCGATCCTCGACCTGTTCATGTTGGCCGCGACGTGTCGCGAGGTCGCGCGTGCGAACCCGCACCTCTACGACCTGATGTTCGGTCTGTCATCGCGGGCCACCTATCGGCCCACCGAGGCGAGTGTCCGCCTCTCCGGACACTCGCCTGCCTTTCGTGCCGCTTACGCTCAGGTACTGGCGGCGTGCGACAGACTCGTGCGTTCAGGCCGAATCGATCCGAGCCCACCCGAGGTCGTCGCCGCGCAGCTGTGGAGCTTCGTGCACGGCTTCATCAGCCTCGAACTGGCCGATCACTTCGTCGAGTTCGACGACCCGATCGCGCAGGTACTGATCCCCATGGGTGTCACATTCTCGGTCGGTCTCGGCGACACGTTGAACCGCGCCCAGGCTTCGCACGAACAGGCACTACGACGCTATCAGGACTCAGGCTCCGCCCCTACGATCGCGGACCGTGGATGACCTGCGGCTATTCAGACGCCACCGGACGAACCCTTCGGAGGCGGCGCAGCTCACCACCTGCCAAACCCGACCACCACGTCGAGGCGCTCCGGCCGTTAAGGCGAAGGCCGGCACAACCGTTCCGGTGGCATGACGCCGCTCACCGCGCAAGGAACTCCAGCATGATGCGCACGAACTCCTCGTGGAACTGGAAGACGCCGCCGTGCCCGGCGTCGGGATAGAGGACGAGCGTGGCGTCCGGTAGCCGCCGGGCGAGGTCGACGGAGTTGCCGGAGGGGACGATGCGGTCCTGCTCGCCGTTCGCGACGAGCACCGGCTGCCGGATATCCGACAGATCCCATGGCGTCTGTCTGCCCCACCGGCGGATCGCGGCGAGCTGGTTGCGGAACGTCCCGATCGATATCGCGGTGTCCCGGTCCTCGGTACGCTCCTCGAGCCGCTGCAGGAACGCACGGGCCGCGGTGCGACCGTTCGCGGTCGAGGTGAAGAACATGTACAGCTTCGGATTGGTGAAGGTCACCGCTCCCCTGGCCATGTCCAGGAGAGTGCGCGAGGTGACTTTGTCGATCCCGACACCACCGGCAGGTCCCGTCCCGGCCAGAACGACCCGGCGGATCAGCTCTGGGGCCCGGCTGACAACGGCCTGTGCGACGAAACCACCCATCGAGAGCCCGAACAGGTCGACCTGCTCCAGGCCGAGAGCGGCGGCGAACCCGATCGCGTCGTCCGCCATCTCCTCGATCGACCGGGGCGTCCGGCCGCCCGAGGCGCCGACCCCCCGGTTGTCCAGGACGATCACATCGTGCGCCGCCGCGATGCCGTCGACGACGCGGGGGTCCCAGTCGTCCAGGACTCCGGCCAGGTGGTTCAGGAACAGCACCGGGGTGCCGGCTGCGGGCCCGAGCCGCCGGTAGGCGAATCGCGTGCCCGCGATGTCGGCTGTCTGCGTGGGCGCGTCACGGTAGCTGCGGGTGTCCATCGTGTCTCCTGGGTTCTCCGTCGCCGTCAACGGTGTGGCGGAGGTGCCGTCCGTGGACGGCTCCGCCGCGCAGGGCCGGACATCAACGTTGCTGGTTGGCGACGCCGAGGTACTCCCCCAGCCGGTACTCGATCTCGACCCCGGCCTCGCCGGCCAGCACCGCCGCGCCCGCCGCACGGGCGAGGAAGCCGGGGAGGGTGAGGGAATGCGCGAACTCGCCGTAGGCGGCAGCCAGGTCGGCCACCGGGGGAAGCGAGGCCCGGTTCACCATGGCCTTGGCCGACGCCAGCGAGGTCCGGTCGAACGACGCGAGCCGGGCAACGATCGACTCGACGAACTCGTCCAGCTCGGCGTCGGGGAGGGCGCGGGTCACCCAACCCCACCTCTCGGCCGTGTCCGCGTCGTAGTCGTCACTGGTGAGAATGGCCTCCAGGGCCCGGTCCCTGCCCAGGGCACGCGGCAGCCGCTCGGTGCCGCCGCCGCCCGGCAGCAACCCGCTGCCGACCTCGGGCTGACCGAAGATCGCGTTCTCCCGGCTCGCATAACGCAGGTCGAACGCGAGCGCCAGCTCGTTGCCGCCGCCCCGGGTACGGCCGCGGATCGAACCGATCGTGATGTACGGAGCCCGGGAGAGCTTGACCACCAGGTCGGTCCATACCGGCAGCGCGTCGGCGTCCTTCGGCGCCGGGAACTCGGCCGCGGCCGCGAGATCGAAGTGGTTGAAGAAGAAGTCCGGTGTACCGCTGTCGAACACGAGGACCTGGACGTCCTCGTCCGACTCCAGCTCGTCGACGATCTCCACGAGGCGGCCCACGGTCTCGGCGACGATCAGGTTCACCGGCGGGTTCGCGAAGGTGATCCTCGCGACCTGGGGGGACGTCTTCTCGAAGTGGATGGTGCTCGGTTTGGTCATGTTCTGCTCCGTTGCGGTTGTCGGGTGCGTGGAGTGGGTCAGCGGGCCAGGAACTCGACGGCCACGGGCGCGAACCTGTCGTGGAACTGGAAGATGCCGCCGTGCCCGGAGTCGGGGTAGATGACCAGCTCGCTGCCGGGAATCCGGCGGTGCAGGTCCTCGGAGAGCACCGACGGGACCATCCGGTCGTTGTCACCGTTCGCGATCAGGGTGGGCTGTGTGATCCTCGAGAGGTCCGCAGGGGTCGAGCGACCCCACCGCTTGATCGCCTTGAGCTGAGTCAGGAAACCCTTGGTCCGCATCTCGGCGTCGCGGTCGACGGTGCGCTCCTTCAGCCGGCCGACGAACGCCTCAGCCGCAGGCTTCCCGGTGGCGTTGCGGTTGAAGAACAGGAATTCCTTGGGGTCCCGCCGGGCCAGCGTGGCGCGGGCGATGTCGTAGAACGTGGTGCCGGCGACCTTGTCGATGCCCTTGCCACCGGCAGGCCCGGTGCCGGTGAGGACGAGCTTGCGCACGAGCTCCGGATGCTTGACCACGAGAGCTTGCGCGATCATGCCGCCGAGTGAGAAGGAGAAGATGTCGACCTTGTCGAACCCGAGGGCCCGGATGAAGGTGACGGCGTCGTCGGCCATCGCCTCGATCGAATCCGGCACCTCGCCGCTGGAACCGCCGACGCCGCGGTTGTCGAACGCGATCACGTGGTGCTGCTCCGCGATCGGGTCGATGATGCGGGGGTCCCAGTTGTCCAGCGTCGCGGCGAGGTGGACGAAGAAGACGACCGGGACGCCGCCCTTCGGCCCCAGCTCCCGGTAGGCGTAGGTGACGCCGCCCGCGGAGACGGTGCGGGCACGCGCATCCTTGTACGCGGTGATCACGCGCGGTTGCTCGTCGTTGCTCATGATGTTGTCCTCTCGTGGTGCTCGGTGTCGTGTACTCGGTGGTGAATCGGCCCTGGCCGCGGCAGGGTTTGTCTGTGGCCGTGGCAGCGCGCGGTCGGTGGGGTTTGGCCGTCGGCCGCGGGGTGCGGTCGGCGACGGAGATCAGCTTGCGTGCGGGGCGAACCGCGCGAGCTGCGCCTCGATAGGGTCCGGGAGGAACCGGCGCACCTCTCGGCTGAGGTCGTCGGCGATCACCTCGACCGCACCGGCCTCGACCCCGTCGAGGATCCGTCGCACGATCACGGCGGGGTCGCTCTTCGGTGCCGTCGAGCCTGCGGTCAGATCGGTGTCCACCTGCGCCACGTGCACGGACACCACCTGGATCCCGCGCGGTGCGAGTTCGAGCCGCATGGCGTCGGTCGCCATCCACACAGCGGCCTTGGACACGCCGTAGGTCCCCGCGAGGCCGATCCACGACGCGACGGAGGCGATGGTGACCACCGCTCCCGTCGTGTCGGGAAGTCGGGCGGCGAACGCTGCCGTCACCGCGATCGGACCGAAGAGGTTGGTCTCGAGTTCGCGGCGCAGCGTGGAGGTGTCGCGCTCCAGCACCGACGTCGCGCTGGCGATCCCGGCGTTGTTGACCACGATCTCCACGCCGGTGGCGGTCTCCGCCGCACGGGCGATCGAGACCGGGTCGGTGACGTCGAGCTGTAGCGGCACCACCCGCGGATCGTGCACGTCGACTGTCCGGAGGTCACGGGCGGTGGCGTACACCCCGGCCACACCCCGGCCGAGCAGCTGCATGACGAGCTCCCGGCCGAGCCCACGGTTGGCCCCGGTGACCAGGACGGTCCGGCCGGCGATGTGCACCACGTGCCTCAGCCCTTCAGCCCGCGACCGCGGCCGTGAACGGGGCGTAGCGCTCGTCGACGGGGCGGTGGAGACCCGCGCGCACCTGGCGCGCGGTCTCGTCGGCGAGGACCTCCGAGGCGCCCGCCTCCAGACCGTCCAGGACCTGCCGGACGACGTCCGCGGGCGCCGCCTTGGGAGCGTCGACCCCGCTCGTCATGTCGGTGTCGACGTAGCCCATGTAGACGCCGAGGACCTGGACCCCGCGCGGGGCGAGCTCGACGCGCGCGGAGTCGGTGGCGCTCCACAGGGCCGCCTTCGACACGCTGTAGCTGCCACCGAGCCCGATCCAGGACAGGGCCGAAGCCACGTTCACCACCGCACCGGAGCGCTCGGCGAGCCGGTCGGCGAAGGCCGAGGTGACCGCGAGCGGGCCGAACAGGTTCACCTCCAGCTCCCGGCGCACGTTCGTGGTGTCCCCGCTGAGCACCGGGGTTGGCGTCGAGATGCCTGCGTTGTTGACGACGACGTCGACGTCGTGGGCGGCGTCGGCGGCCCGTGCCACGGAGCCGGGGTCGGTGACGTCGAGCTGCAGCGCGACGACCCGCGGATCGTCGCCGGCGATGGTCGCGGGATTGCGCGCGGCGGCGTACACCTTCGCCACGCCGCGGCCCAGCAGCTGCTCGACGAACTCACGCCCGAGTCCGCGGTTCGCTCCGGTGACCAGGACGGTCCGGCCGGTCAGTGCAGTCATGTCCGTGCTCCTTCAGTGATTCATCGAGTGGGGATGTCATCGAGTTGTGCGGGTGTCATCGAGACGACGACCTTGCCCTTGACCCGGCCGGCGCCGACGTAGTCGAGAGCGGCCGCCGTGTCGGCGAAGTCGAAGACCCGGTCGACGACGGGTCGGATGGCCCCGGCCTCGACCAGGGCGGTGATCTCCTGCAGCTGGGCACCGTCGGCCCGCATGAACAGGAACGAGTACCGGACCCCGAGCCGGTGGGCCGCCCGCCTGACCTTCCGGCTGAGCAGGGCCAGGACCGGGCGCAGCAGCGGCTTGCCGAGCTGTTTCGCGAAGTCGGGGTCCGGCGGACCGGAGATGCTGATCGCCAGGCCGCCGGGGCGCAGCACCCGCAACGACTTCGCCAGGCTCTCCGGCCCGAGGGAGTCCAGGACTACGTCGAAGCCGCTCAGCTCCGACTCGAAGTCCGCCTTGCGGTAGTCGATCACTTGGTCGGCGCCCAGGTTGCGCACCCAGTCGACGTTGGCCGTGCTCGTGGTCGTGGCCACGTGCGCCCCGAGGTGCTTCGCCAGCTGGATCGCGATCGTCCCGACCCCTCCGGAACCGGCGTGGATGAGCACTTTCTGCCCGGGCTGGACGTCGGCCTTCTCGACCAGCGCCTGCCAGGCGGTGAGCGCGACCAGGGGCAGCGACGCCGCCTGCGCCATCGTCAGCCCGGCCGGCTTGCGCGCCAGGTCGGCCTCGTCGACCGCGATCAGGTCGGCATAGGTCCCGATGCGGTCCTTGTCGGGCCGCGCGTAGACCTCGTTGCCCGGCGCGAATCCCCGCACCGAACGTCCGACCCGCTCCACCACCCCGGCGACGTCGTTGCCGAGGACGAACGGTGTCTTGTACGGCAGGATGAGCTTGAACTCGCCGGCCATGATCTTGCTGTCGAGCGGGTTCACCCCGGACGCCTCGACCCGAACCAGGACGTCGCGGTCGCCGACCCGGGGCTCGGGCCAGTCCCCCGCCCGCAGAGTGCTGTTCTTGCCGTACTTGTCGACGATGAACGCCTTCATGCCGTCCCGCCCTCCGTCATTGGTCCGTCGGCGGGGTCACCGCGGTGCCCCGGTTCCTGGTCTGATGTCGCCGCTGCGCCGCGCGGGCGCAGGTGCGCCAACGCGATGTCCACGCCGCGTTCGAGGAGCTCGTCGGAGAGCTGCCGATCCGTGATCGCCCTGGCCGCCTGCAGAGTTCCGAACATCCCGGCGAGCACCGCGAGCACGTCGACACGGCCCGGCGCAGGATCACGCGGATCGAGTCGGGCGGCGCCGGCGTCGACGACACCGAGCAGACCCTCGGTGTACGCGTGCCGGACCGCGTCACCACTGCGGACGATCTCCCCGAGCAGCGCCGCCGACGGGCAACCCTCGGCAGGGTGATCGCGGTGCCCGGGCGACAGGTAGGCCCGCACCATCTGCTCGACACCGGATCCGGCGACCGCGTCGCGCTGACGGTCCAGCTGATCGGTGACCACGCCGGCGACGAGCTCGTCCTTCGACCCGAAGTGGGCGTAGAAGGCACCGTTCGTGAGTCCGGCGTCGGCCATCAGCGTGGCCACCCCGGACCCGGCCAGGCCACTGGACTTCAACCTGCGCCCCGCCGCGTCCACGATCCGCCGGCGCGTGCGCTCCTTGTGCTCCCTTTCGTAACGAGCCACCGGACCTCCCTGGATCGACCGCCCCGTTTGATATGATGACCGTACTTCAATCGACCGCGGCAAGACTGGGAACGTGACAGGGGTCACTATACATTTCGTGTAGTGCACCGTACCGTCCCGGCACATGAGAAGCCCTTCGCCCCACCGCCGCGGCTACCGGCTCAGCGATCGCGTCGCCCTGATCACCGGTGCTGGCCGCGGACTCGGCGCTGCCACAGCACGTGAACTCGCACGGCGCGGGGCGCGAGTGGTGATCGCCGATCGTGATCTCCCCGCTGCCCGAGCGGTTGCGGCCGCGCTTCCGCACGGCCGCGGACACGCGGTCGAGTGCGACGTGATCGACCCCGCGTCGATCCGTGCCGCCGCCGACGTCACCCGCGATCGGCTCGACCGCATCGACGTCGCGATCGCCAACGCCGGGATCCTCGGCGGCGGCGCCACGTTCCGCACGTTGCGACCCGGACAGGCCGAGCGCGTCCTCGACGTCAACGTCGCGGGCGTGCTCAACACCGTGGCCGCCACGATCGACGACGTCATCACCCGCCGCGGGCAGGTCGTCCTGATCAGTTCCGTGTTCGCGTACATCAACGGCGCCGGAGCCATCCCGTACGCGATGAGCAAGGCCGCCGTCGAGCAGCTCGGCCGTGGCCTCGGCGTGGAGCTGGCCGCGCACGGCGCGTCGGTGCTGACCGCCTACTTCTCCCTCCTGGACACCGACATGATCCGCCACGGTGTCGACGCCGACCCGCACCTGCACGCGCTGCTGTCCGCGAGCCCGCGCTTCATGCTCAAGCGGATCCCGCCCGAGCGCGCGGCCGCCGCACTCGCCGACGGCATCGAGACCCGCCGCCGAGCACTCACCGTCCCGGCTCGCTGGCGGCCCGTCTCGGCCCTGCGCGGCATCGTCGCGCCGGTCCTCGACGCGCGGTACCAGCAGGACCCCTCGATCCAGCGGGCGCTCACCGGTCTCGAGGACCACCACCTCGACGCGCCCACCGGGAGATCCTGATGTCCGACGATCTGGCGTTCGCCCCCGCCCACGAACTGCTGACCAGCCTCGACAAGGGCGAGGTCACCAGCCGGGAGCTCGTCGAGAACTACCTCGACCGGATCACCCGGCTCGACGGCGCGCTGAACTCGATCATCACCCTCGACGCCGACCGCGCCCGGTCCGAGGCCGACGACGCCGACCGGCTGCGGGCGAGCGGCGCCGAGCTCGGACCGCTGCACGGACTGCCGATCACGACCAAGGACAGCTTCGAGACCAAGGGCATGCGATCGGCCTGCGGCCGCGCGGACCTCGCCCACCACATCCCCACCCAGGACGCGGAGGCAGTCGCCCGGCTACGCCGGGCCGGTGCGGTGATCATGGGCAAGACGAACATGCCGCCGGGCAACCAGGACGTGCAGGCCGACAACCCGCTGTTCGGCCCGACCAACAACCCCTGGGACCACTCGCGCACCTCCGGTGGTTCGGCCGGCGGTGGAGCGGTGGCCACGGTGGCCGGCCTGACCGCCTTCGACTTCGGCTCCGAGATCGGCGGATCGACCCGCGTCCCGTCCCACTTCGTCGGCCTCTACGGGCACAAGGCGACCTACCGGTCGATCCCGCTCATCGGTCACCTCGTGCCCGGGCCCGGGGTGAATCGCTGGTCCGAACCGGACCTCGCCTGCGCCGGCGCCCAGGTGCGCGACGCCCGCGACCTCGTCCCGATCCTCGCCGCCACCACCGGTCCGCTGGAACGCGACGGCGGATTCAGCTACCAGCCGGCGCCTCCCCGGGCCACCACATTGGCCGACTTCCGCGTCGCCGTCTGGTTCGACGACCCGGACGCTCCTGTCGACACCGAGGTCACGACGGCCATGCAGGCCGCGACCGCGGTCCTCATTGCCGCCGGCGCCACCGTGGACGTGCACCCGCGGGCGATCCCCGTGACCGTCGGCGAGTCGCACGCGACGTTCCAGCCCCTGCTCTTCGCGCAGCTCGGCATCGACCGCAGCGGCATGACCCCCGCCTTCGGCGCCTCGATGCTGCCGCACATCGTCCGGCATCCGCGCGGCGATGCGGCGAAGGCGCTGCGCGGAACGTTCCTGACGCACTACGCGTGGATGGAGGCCGACGCCCACCGCCAGGAGATCCGCGAACGCTGGACCCGGTTCTTCGACCAGTACGACATCGTGCTGATGCCCGTCTCCCCCACCGCCGCGCCAACCCACCACGGCAAGCTCGTCGACAAGTTCGGCCGGTCCTTCACCGTCGACGGCCACCCACGCCCCTACTGGGACCAGATCAAGTGGTGCGGGCTGGCCAACATCGCCGGCACACCGGCCACGACCATCCCCACCGGTCCTGGGGCCACCTCCGGCCTGCCGATCGGCATCCAGGCCATGGGCCCGGCCGGCGGCGACCTCACCACGATCGAGTTCGCCGCCCTCCTCGGCGAGCAGCTCGGCGGCTTCCGGCGGCCGTCGTGACCGATTCCCCCGCCGACCGGTCGAGCCGCAGCTACGGCCAGGTCTGCCCACTCGCCTGCGCCCTCGACCTGCTCGGCGAACGCTGGACGCTGCTGGTGGTGCGCGAGCTGCTGCTCGGGCCGAAACGCTTCGGAGAACTGGGCACCCGACTTCCCGCGGCCGGCTCCAACCGGCTGTCCACCCGGCTGAAGCGCCTACACGCCGCCGGGGTGACCGAGCGGACCGCCGACGGTGCCCACGCCCTCACCCCGTACGGCGAGGGCCTGCGCGCACCGGTTCTCGGTCTCGGCTCGTGGGGCCTGAGTCTCCTGCCCCCGTTCGACGTCGGGGTGGCCCGCGCCGACCTGGTCGCCCTGGTCATGTCCGGGGTCATCGACCGGGCGAAGCTCACCGGCATCGACGTCTCGGTCGAGGTGCATGCCGACGAGGTGTTCACGATGACGATCCACGACGGCGCGATGGCCGTCCGCTCCGGACCAGCTGACGGCCCGTCGCCCGTCCGGCTCCGCTGCGAGCCCGGGACCTTCGTCGCTCTCCTCATGGGATCCGCCGACCTCGATGACTCGATCAGATCCGGCGACGCCCTGCTGGAGGGCTCGAGCCCCTCCCTGACGCAACTGTTCGCAGCGTTCTCCGCCACCACATCGGAGCACCTGTCCGCGCCGACCCCCGCGCACCCCACCTGATCCCTCGCCCCGACCGGAGACCCCATGACTTCCCTGAACGACCCGCTCACCCTGCCCAACGGGTTGGTGATGCCAAACCGCCTGATGAAGTCTGCCCTCAGCGAGGCACTCGGAGATCGGCGACACGCTCCGGACCACCGGCTCGCCGAGCTGTACCGCAGGTGGGGCACCGGCGGGTATGGCCTTGTCGTGACGGGCAATGTCATGGTCGACCGCCGGCACCTCGGCGAACCGGGCAACGTGGTGATCGAGGACGACCGCGACCTCGACGCCCTCTCCAGGTGGGCCAAGACCACCAAGGACGCCGGGATACCGATCTGGGTGCAGCTCAACCACCCCGGACGCCAGTCCAACCCGCTCGCACTGGGCCACACCCCTGTCGCGCCCAGCCCCGTTGCGATGAAGATGGTCGGGGCGACGACACCCCGCGAGCTCACCGTGACCGAGATCGAGGAGATCATCGACCGGTTCGCCGCGGCGGCCGCCGTCTGCGAGGACGCAGGGTTCGACGGGGTGCAGATCCACGGCGCCCACGGCTACCTCGTCAGCCAGTTCCTGTCACCGTTGTCGAACCGGCGCACCGACGAGTGGGGCGGCGACCCCGAGCGACGCAGGCGCTTCGCACTCGAGGTCGTCCGGCGCATCCGCTCGCGTGTCTCCCCCGCGTTCGCCGTAGCGATCAAACTCAACTCGGCGGACTTCCAGCGCGGCGGCTTCTCCGAAGAGGAGTCCCGGGAGGTACTGGCAGCACTGGCCGGTGAGGGCCTGGACCTCATCGAGATCAGCGGCGGCAGCTACGAGTCGCCGGCGATGATGGGCACGGCCGCGGCCTCGACCCGCGCCAGGGAGGCCTACTTCCTCGAGTACGCCCACACCGTCCGCGAGGTCGTCGGCGACATCCCGCTGGCGGTCACCGGCGGTTTCCGCACCCGGGCTGCGATGGCGTCCGCCGTGGATGCGGGCGAGTGCGACGTCGTCGGCATCGGCCGCCCGACCGTCACGACACCGGACGCCGCGGACGTCATCCTCGCCCACCGTGCACCCGCCGTGCGTTCGCACCAGATCCGCTACGGAATGCGGAACCTGCTGGGACGAGTTGCCGACGTCAAGCAGCTCGACGGCATCCTCGACCTCAGCTGGCACACCGACCAGCTGCACCGACTCGGCTCGGGGCTCGACCCGGACCCCGACCGCGGCCGGCTCGCCACCACCGCCGCCATGATCCGCCGCAACGGTCGCGGCGCGTTCCGCCGCAAACGCGGCGGCTGAGACGGCCGTGGCGACCGGACACCCGGGCAGCTCGACCGGCCGACACGATCGCGCTCAGCAGGCTGACATGCCGATCAGGGGATCGGGCTGCTGTGGGCCGGCAGAAGCGACGCACCCCCGCACATGACGAGCTGTTGCCCGGTGATGCTCCCGCCCTCAGGCCCGACCAGGAGGTCGACCATCGCGGCGACCTCGTCCGCGCGGATGAACCGGCCGAGCGGAGGCACCGGCGGCGGGGGAATGCCGCGTTGTGGGTCCACCAACATCGGGGTGTCCGTGGGCCCCGGCGCGACGACGTTGACGGTGATCCGGCGCGGGGCGAGCTCCGTCGCCCACGAGCGGGCGAGCGCGTACTGGGCGGCCTTCGTCGCCGCGTACTGGCTCTTGCCCGCGGCACCGGAGGAGGTCCGGCTGCCGATCAGGACGACGCGTCCGCCGGCGCGAAGCCGGCCGACCAAGGTGTTGACGAGCACGGTGGCCGCCTGGACGTGCAGGCGCCACATCACCTCGCCGTCGGCGGTGCCGAGAGCTCCGAGTGGCGCCGATCGTTGCACCCCGGCGGCGTGGACGATGGCGTCGACCGGGCCGACACCGTCCAGCAGCTCGGGCAGCCGTGCGGTGTCGGTCAGGTCCGCCGGCACCCAGCTCAGACCGTCTGCCTCGGCGGGGCGGGTGCGGCTGAGCCCGGTGACGTGGCTGCCGCCGGTGAGGAGCCGGGTGGTGACGGCCGCGCCGATGCCGGAGCTGGCACCCGTGACGACGGCGTGCGCCGGGGCGCTGCGGGTCCCTCCCCCACCCAGCTCGGTGCGACGCGCACGTACTTGATCGCCTGCCGGAAGTACGTGTACGCGATGTGCAGGGTGCCGTCCGCGGTCTCGACGATGGACGGGTAGGAGTACTCGCGGTTGAGCCGCTCGCGGGAGTTGTGAGTCAGGCAGTACCCGTCACCGGTCTCCAGGTTGCGACGCGTCCAGGTCCGGCCGCCGTCGGCGGAGAGGGCCAGGCTCATCGGGGGCCGTGGGGCGCCCCAGTAGGCGGAGCGAACCTCGGGGTCGGGCTCGGGCTCGGGTGCAAGCGCGGCACCGACATCGCCGTCGTCGTCGATCTCGTCGTAGAGCGAGGCGCGGCGATCGGTGGCGTCGGCGGCGCTGCTGTGGTTGTAGACCAGGGCCAGGCGCCCGTCGGCCAGCGGCACGTACTGGATGGAGGAGTTGTTGTTGGGCAGCTCCGTCGGCGCGGGCTCGGTCCAGTTCTCGCCGTCGTCGCTGGACCGGCTCGCGTAAACGGCATCGGCCCAGCGGCTGCGGTACAGCGCGAGCAGTGCACCGTCGGCGAGGGCGTGCACGTTCATGTGCACGCATCCGGTGCTGCCGGGCACCGGCCGTTCCCGCCACGTGACGCCTCGATCGTCGGAGATCATCATGGAGCTGGTGTCGCGGTCCCCAACCCACTTGCGGCCGGGATCGCTGACGCAGCGGACGATCGGCAACAGCCACCGGCCGGTGGTCAGCACCTCGACCGGCTGGCGGACGAAGACACCGCTCTCGCCCGCCGGGAACAGCGTCCGCGGCGCCGACCGCGAGGGTCACCGGCGTCGACGCGGCCAACGCGTACGCGGTGGTCGGCCATGTCGGGAGCAGCGAGATCGGCTCGGGCGCCGTCGAGGCGCCGGTCGTGGACGTACTGGGCCACGGTCGTGCCCTCGGCGAGCGTGCAGGCCCCGGGCTGGCACATCGCCCGCCGGACAGGGCCGGTCACCCGTCGAGGCTCGCCAGGTGCTCACGCAGAAGGGTGGCGACCTCCTTCGGCCGCTCCAGCGCGACCGAGTGACCGGCGCCGGCGACGACGACACTGCGGCCTCCGGTGGCGTCGGCGATGTTGGTCGACGAGATCGGCGGCGGGTAGGCGTGGTCCTCGACGCCGGCTACCGCAAGCACGGGGACGGTCACGCCCGCCAACTCCGCCACGACGCCACGGCGGTGCACGACCTGGTACGCGGCGTCCCCGATGGCCGGGCCGAGCCCGGCCATGTACCCCCGCCACTGTTGCACGAGTGCGGGCTGCTCGGTGCCGGCCGAGTCGCCGAACATGATGTGGACGAGAGTGTCCAGCACAGCCGCGCCGCCGTCGCGCGCGAGGACGTCGACGAGCGGGTCGAACGCGGCGATCTGGTGCTCCTCCTCGGCGGAGCTGCTCATCGCGACGGCCGACCGCACGAGGTCCGGACGCCGCGCAGCCAGCCGCAGCGCCACGAAACCGCCCATCGAGTTGCCGGCGACGTGCACCCGGCCCAGGCCGAGGGTCTCCACGAGCGCGGCGGCGTCGGCGGCGAGGGTGTCCATGTCCAGCTGCGCGCGCGGGGCGGGCGCGCTCCCGCCCTGGCCGCGGTGGTCGTAGCGGACGACCCGGACGTCGTCGCCCAGCTCCGCGACGAGCTCGTCGAACATCCCGCGGTGGAAGAAGAGCGAGTGAGCCAGGAGCAGCGTGGCCCCGTCGCGGGGCCCCTCGTCGTCGTAGGCGAGCGTCGTGCCGTTCACGTCAACGGTGGGCATCGGTGCCTCCTGGGTCGCGCAGCGGTGAGCGAGGGCGACGCTAGGTCCGGGGCGGGTCACCGGTCGCCCGGTCACGCGCACGGGATCCCCGGCCGCGCGCACGCTCGCCGCGCGGTACGCGTGACCCGTACCGTGCCGGCAGTACGGAGGGAGCCTCGGTGAGCGCGAACTACGTGGTGGAGCGGACGTCGACGCTGCAGGTCGCGGCGGCGGACCGCGCCGAGTTCTGGGCAGGGCACGTGCGCTCGATCCACTGCGCCCTCGACCACCGATTCCGCACCCGCGCCGACTTCCTCGGCACCACGGCGCGCCAGCACGACGGGCGCTACCAGCTCGTCGAGTTCACCTCGGACGGCGTCGCATACGTGCGCACCGCCCGGCAGGTCGCGCGCGACCCCGACGAGGACCTGCGCCTGCTCGTGCCGCTGACCGGCACCCTCGCGGTGCACGACGACGACGCGGGCCTCGGCCTCGGCCGCGGCACGGCCGGGCTGCTCTCGACCACGGCACCGTTCCGGCTGGCACACGACGCACCCGTCCGCGCGCTGATCCTGACAATGCCGCGCCCGGCGGTCCCCCGCTTCCGCCCGGGCATCGACTCTCGACTGGACCTGAACGCCGGTGTGGGCAGGGCGCTCGCCGGACTCCTCACGACCGCAGCGCGCGAGCGCGACCGGCTCGGTGCCATCGAGTTCGGCACACTGTGCGACCAGGCCGTCGAACTGCTGGGGCTGATCCGCGGCGTCGACGCAGGCGGCGACACCCTCGCGGCCGTCGAGCGCGCGTTCCGCGAGCACGTCGCCGCACACTCCGACGACCCGACACTGACGGGAATGAGCGCCGCCCACGCGCTCGGCTGGTCACTGCGCCAGGTGCAGACCGCACTGCAGCGGGCGCAGACAACCCCACGCGACGTCATCGCGGAGGAGCGACTGCGCCGGGCGCACCGCAGGCTCCTGGACCCCGCGCAGCGCCACCGCCGGGTCGCGGAGATCGCGTTCCAGTCCGGGTTCTCCTCGACCGGGACGTTCACCGAAGCGTTCCGCAGGCGCTACGGCATCACCCCGCGCGACCTCCGGCGCGCCCCGGTCAGCCGGTCGCGATGACCACGTTCTTGGAAGTCCACCCGCCTCTACCTGATCCACACGAGTCGGACCGCGTTCGTCCGCAGACCTGGACCACATCTCGTTCAGGTGGCGCGCAGGTCGATTCGTCGCAACGAGCCACGCGACCTGCGGCTCGTCATTCCTGGGCATCCGGACATCGACGCCCTCTTCCTCGCGTTCAACAACAACACCGGCGGTGACAGCCACTCCACGCGAACCCGCACCGAACACCGCCGATGGTCATGACCAGAAACACCGGGAGGCTCTCACCCGAGCGCGATCCGGCTCTCGACGTCGAGCAGCGCGACTGCGCCGCGGACGAAAGCTCCCACGCCACCGGGGCTCGGGCACATTTGCTCCCGACGTCCCGCGCGAAACCGGGCTTCGCACTGCAAGAGGATCAGCTGTCCCCTCGGGTAGAGTCCGGCCCATGGACCCGCATATTGCGCGGGTTCGCTCCCAGCAGGGGTCCGAATCCCCCCACTGACACAGCGCGGGTTCAAGTCCCCCACTGACACAGCGCGGGTTCAAGTCCCCCCACTGACACAGCGCGGGTTCAAGTCCCCCCACTGACACAGCGCGGGTTCAAGTCCCCCCACTGACACAGCGCGGGTTCAAGTCCCCCCACTGACACAGCGCGGGTTCAAGTCCCCCCACTGACACAGCGCGGGTTCAAGTCCCCCCACTGACACAGCGCGGGTTCAAGTCCCCCCACTGACACAGCGCGGGTTCAAGTCCCCCCAGGGCGGCGGCGCCGGGACACATTGGCAGGGACAAGAGGCCGCCGCCACTGGCATCGCAGTAGTCCTGACCGCTTCAACGACGACGCCCGTCTCGGATCGCGCACGACAGGATTCGGACATCCATGCTTCAGAGGATGAGCAGCGATCACATCTCTGCGGACTTGACCGCGCCGCGCAGGTTCGAGCCCGACGCGGCGCCGCGCACGTTCACCGCCTCCGACTACACCCGGCGACCGGCAGCCTGACCTGTTGCCTACCCGGTGTCCTTTCCGAGCCCAGATCGCGGAGTTAAGGGTGTCCAGACACAGCGCGCCGACCGACGAGCGCGTAGCGAAGGGGTCCCGTTGCGTAGATCCGAACCGAACAGCCGTCGGCCCGCTACATCCCGC
Organism: uncultured Actinomycetota bacterium; assembly: GCA_963727745.1. Classification (GTDB taxonomy): domain Bacteria; phylum Actinomycetota; class Actinomycetes; order Mycobacteriales; family Pseudonocardiaceae; genus Pseudonocardia. The sequence continues at coordinate 100,241 of CAVSHL010000002.1, read as the reverse complement.
TCATCTGCTGCATCGACCAGCACTACCTGCGCCGCCGACGGCGACAGATCAATCTCGCTGATACCGCGTCGCGACCTCGTGGATGCGGACGTCCAATGCTCGCTGACCGACGCGTCAGCGGCGTCGACTCGTCCGGCGTCCGTGACGGACCGGGATCCGGCGCCCGGCCAGCCGTGCCGTTCCGATGGCAAACAGCCACCGACGCCCGCGTCAGCGGCCAATACGACCGACGCCGCAACAATTCGGGCGCCCGCTACGGACGATGTCGCCGCGCCGGCGCTGCTCACGCCCTCGCAGGCCGCCGCGCTGATGAAGGTGCCCGAATCGTGGGTGCGCCGCCGCGCGGCCCAACGTCAGATCCCGTGCACGATGCTCGGTAAGCACCTGCGCTTCTCCACCGCGAACCTCGAACAGATCATCACCGACGCGACCCGGCCCGCTCGCAGCGAAGAACCTTCGACACAATCGCGCGCCGACCGATCGCCCGACAGACCGCGAGCGATGCCCGCGCCGATCCGCGTCAGCACTCATCGATCACACCGATCCGAACGGGCGGGCTGACTCCGCGCCCGACCACCGGAGCATGAACACACATCGGTTGATCTGCTTCGCGAACAGAGCGTGGATGTGATCGTGCCGTGCCCGGCGGCACGACCACATCCCCTTCGAGCACATGAAGGAACGCTGATGGCCTGGATAGAGAAGCACCGAGGTGGATACCGCGTCCGGTACCGCCTCGGCGAGGACCTGATCACCGAAAACGGCTACCCCGATCAGACCGCCGCCGAGAACCGCGCCGCCGACATCGAGTCCGACCAACGCCGCGGCCGGTTCGTCGACCCCCGCCTGGCGCAGACCACCATCGACGAGTGGATCCGCTCCTGGACCGCCGCACACTTCGTCTCCGGGATCACCAGCGCGACCTACGACTCCCACATCCGTAACCACATCCTGCCCCGCTGGTCTGGCACCGCCCTTGGCGACATCCAGCGGATCGCGGTCAAGGGCTGGGTCAACAACCAGCTCCGCCGCCGATTGGCGGATAAGAGCTGTCAGGACGTCCTGGTGCTGTTCTCCATGATCCTCGGCGAAGCCGTCGATGAAGGCCTGATCGGCGCCAACCCGTGCCGGAAGCTGCGGATCACCTTCGCCGAACGCCCCGAACGCCCCCACGCCACGCCGGCGGAGGTCGTGATCATCTCCGCGCGGATGGCGCCCGCGGCCGGGTTGATGGTCATCACCGCCGCCTACACCGGGCTGCGCTGGGGCGAGCTGGCCGGTCTGCAATGGGCCCGCATGCACCTCGACGACCCGCATCCGCATCTCGTCGTCAACTGCGACGACGGTGCCCTGCACGAACTGCCAGGACGTCTGGAGCTCGGCTCACCCAAGTCCGCGGCGAGCGCGCGCACCGTGCACCTGCCGCCGTTCCTGGTGGACCTGCTCGCCGAGCACCGCGACGCCCACCCCGCCGCCCGGTTCGTGTTCACCGGCGCGAACGGCGCCCTGCACCGGCGCGCCAACTTCCGCCAACGATTCTGGCAACCAGCGCTGGTCGGCAACGCCGACCGCAGCTGGAAGCCGATCCAGACCGAGATGCACTTCCACGACCTGCGCCACACCCACGAAACCTGGCTCGTCGAAGACCAAGTCCCCCGGGTGCTGCGGCTGCAGCGGCTGGGGCACAAGCGCAAGGACATCGACGACTTCTACGCCCACGTCACCCCCACCATGCGCGAGCGCATGCTCGCCGGACTGCAACAACGGTGGATGCAGAGCGGGGAGCAGGGCATGGCACAGGAGCTGGACTCAGCCCCAGGTCCGACGCCCGATGTGGCCTGACCTCTTCGGTATGCAGATGTGGTCAGCAGCCGCTGCTCCCACAGTGCTCCCACGACAGCAAAACGGCCTGCCGATGAAGATCATCGACAGGCCGTCTGACCAGGCAAAACACGCTGTGGGCGATACTGGGATCGAACCAGTGACCTCTTCGGTGTGAACGAAGCGCTCTCCCCCTGAGCTAATCGCCCCTTGCTCGCGTAGACATTACCTCACCCCAGCAACGGGCTTCGCAACCAGGTCCACTCCGCGAGCCCCACCCAGCCCGCCACCATCCAGAAGGCGTTGAGCAGCCACAGCGTGGCGACGACGATCAGGGCGGTGGCCGCCAGGACGAGGACGCGGACGGGGAGGCTCTGGCGGCCTAGCCAGTCGGTCCAGGCGTCGTACTTCCCGCGCGCGTACTGCAGCACCCGCTTCGCCCACTCGAACTCGCTGGCGAGGATGGCCAGGCCGGCGAAGACGATGAGCCAGCCCGGGCCCGGGTACGGGATGGCGATGATGCCGAGCACGAGGACGGCGAGGCCGACCACGGCGACCGCGATGCGCCACGCGAGGCGCAGGGTGCGCCGCTGCTCCAGGCGGGCGCGGAAGCCCTGCTGCACAGGCAGTTCCTTGGTCACCGCGGGCTCGGTGTCGCCTCCCCCGTCGCTCACACCAGCCGCCCCTCGGCCATCACGCTCGACGGGGCGGCGGGTGCTGTGCGGCCGCGTTCGAGCGAGACGGCGTATGCCGTGAATCCGTCGCTGTCCGCTCCCGATCCTACGGATCTGATCTTCGCGTCGGTGGCGTTCACGTCGAACGTGCCCAATGGGACGGGTGCGCCCTGCCCGCCGACGCCCCACAGGACGTAGGTGTGATCGGACGGGTTGGCGGGCATGCCGACGGTGATGACCTCCCGCTGCCCCTGGTCGAGGACGACCGCACCAACCTGGGCGCCGTCGGCGGTGGCGAGCACTGCGTGCCTGGTGCCGGGCGGGACGAGCTGGTCGATCACCTCGGCGACGGTCTGCGTGTTCGGCGCGGGATCGGTCTGCGCGTTGCGGACGGCGAGCCCGCCGACGGCGACGACGGCGACCAGGGCGAGCGCTGCGGCGACGAGTCGGCGGCGCGTCAGCCAGGACGCCGGGAGCTTGCCGCGGTCGACGGGTTCGATCCGCCGGGGCTCCGGGGGGCGGGTGTCGGTGGCCGGCGCCCGGACCTGTGGGGTCTCGGCGACGGCGGCCATCAACGACGTGCGCAGGGACGGTGGCGGCTCCACCGGCTCGGACACGGCACCCAGCCCGGCGACGACCTCCTCGGTGTCGCGGACCGCTGCCTGACAGATCGGGCAGCCCGGGATGTGGGCTGCGACGACGAGTTCCTCGTCGGGTTCCAACGCGTGCAGCGCCCAGCCGACCGCCTGCTGCACGACGGGGCAGTTGTCCATCTCTCCGGTCTCCGCCGTTCCGGCCATCACGCACCCCCCGCCGGTTCGCCGGCGACATCGCCGAGTCTCGGACCGAGGACGCCGCGCAACCGCTGCACGCCGGCGAACATGCGGGATTTCACCGTGCCCAACGGCACTCCGGTGAGGGCCGCGACCTCCCGCTGGGTGTAGCCGGCGAAGTACGCCAGCGCCAGCGCCTGGCGCTGCTCGGCCGGCAGCGCTCCGAGCGCGTCCCGCACCTGGCCTGCGACGACGGCGCCGAGCGCGGCCTGGTCCGCCCCTGGTCCCTGGGTGGCGGGCCGCTCGTCACCGTCGTCGAGGGCCGGGACGGTGCGCTTGCGGATGGCTCCCTCCCTGCGGACGGCGTCGACGGACTTGTGGTGCACGAGCGTCAGCAGCCACGTGCCGAACGAGCCGCGGGCGGCGTCGAAGCGACCCGGGTCCCGCCAGAAGGCCAGGAAAACCTCCTGCACGACGTCCTCCGCGAACCCTTCGTCGACGCAGATGCGCCGGGCGAGGGAGTAGGCCGGGCGGCTGTACCTGTCATACAGCTCCCCGAGCGCGGTCTGGTCGCCGGCGACGACCCGGGCCACCAGTGCGTCGTCGGCCGGGTCGAGCGCTCCCCGCGGCTGGCGGGCACGCGCGCGCCCGCCAGGGGCGCTGGATGCGTCGGCCACGTCGTCGGCCACCAGGGAGGTCCTCACGTCCTTGTGTTCGTCAGAGAAGAGCAACCGGTTCAGAGTAGTACCGGCGTCCGGGTGACCCCGCATGTCGATCATGTTCACCGGGTCGGCGGCGTGGCGCCCGTATCCGGAGCGCGCCACGCTGACCCGTCAGGGTGATGGGAAGAAATTCGTCCGGTGACTCGCATCGGACCCGTCACGCCCACGCGCCGCGATCGTTTCCTCCGATGACAGACCAAGCGGGGACTGGCGAAAGAGGACGAAGGATGCGCGACGAGCACACGGTCATCTGCTCACCGGCGGTGTTCGAGCTGATCGCTCCCGATGCGCCGGTCGTGCCCGTCAAGGTCGACCTGACCTACCACAGTCGTGATCCTTACGCTGTGCAGGCGTCCTTCCGGACCGGCAACGGCACGGCCGTCGATTGGGTCTTTGCACGGGACCTCCTCCAGGAGGGCCTCATCGGGCCGGCAGGCACGGGCGACGTCCAGGTGCAGCCGGTACCGGGGAACGCGGGCAAGCTCCAGCTGGAGCTGTCGTCCCCGTCCGGGCATGCGGTGTTCACCACGTGCGCGCAGACGCTGGGCGAGTTCCTGCGTCGCACCTACGAGGCCGTGCCGCCGGAGTCGGAGTACGACTGGCTCGACTTCGACCTCGCGCTGTCGGACCTCCTGAACGACCCGGCGCGCGACTAGTCGCAGCTCACGGCCGCCACGGGGGGTGGTGTGGAACCCCGTTGAGGCCTGCGGTAGTGTTGTCCACACCAAACGCAGCGGCGACGCTGCACTTGCGGACGTAGCGCAGCTGGTAGCGCATCACCTTGCCAAGGTGAGGGTCGCGGGTTCGAATCCCGTCGTCCGCTCGGAGGAACATCGGGTCTCGTCGGACCTCCTCAATTCGAATTCCGCGGAGTATTCCGAGGGTTCGGCGGAGTGGCCGAGTGGTTTAGGCAAGGGCCTGCAAAGCCCTGCACGCGGGTTCGATTCCCGCCTCCGCCTCGCGCGATTAGCTCAGCGGGAGAGCGCTTCCCTGACACGGAAGAGGTCACTGGTTCAATCCCAGTATCGCGCACCAGCTCAGGCCCCGTCCGCCACCGCGGACGGGGCCTGGTTCGTCTCCCGCCTGACCAACTGACTTCATGAACGCTTCGTGGTTCGCGAGCGGGACAATCCGCGCATGGCCCGTCGAACGCCCGCTCTGGTCCCGGAGCTGCTCGTCGCATCGCTCGACCAGAGCCTCGCGTTCTGGCGCGACCTGTGCACGTTCTCCGTCCGCTACGCCCGCCCAGAGGAAGGGTTTGCCTACCTCCAGCTGGGATCAGCTCACGTCATGCTGGAGCAAGCTGGGGTTGGCCGGAACTGGATCACGGCCGATCTGGAGCGGCCCCTCGGCCGCGGGGTCAATTTCCAGGTCTCCGTCCCGTCGGTGGCACCGCTGGTCGCCCGCTTGGAAGCGGCGAGGTGGCCGTTGTTCATGGAACCGGAGATCCGGTCCTACCGCGTCGGCGACACCGAGCTCGCCGTCGTCCAGTTCCTCGTCCAGGATCCGGACGGGTACCTCATCAGGTTCCAGCAGCCCGCTCCGCGACCCGTCTCGTGAGCCTGATTCATGCCCTGCCCAACCATCGGACGCGCACGGCGCAGCGGGCGTTCAGCAGCTGAAGGCCAGCCGGCACACCGCTGCGGCGGCGTCGTGGTCGTCGGCGTACGTGGCGTGCTCGTGCCGCCGGACGGCCAGGGTGGCTTCGACGATCGGCGCGCCGAGGATGTCGCGGGCGAGCGACGAGTGCTCGAGCGCGTCGAGCGCAGCGGTCTGCGTCGACGCCAGTGCCAGGTGTTCGCGCTCCGCTTCGGGCAGCGTCGCCGGATCCACCGGCACCTCCGACGGGAGCGGGAGGCGGCGGTCGATCCCGTGCAGCGCGGTGCCGAGGAGCGCCGCCGCGGCCACGTACGGGTTGGCGCTGCCGTCGATGCACTTGAGCTCGAGGTGGGCCCCGTGCGGGTTGCCGGCGGTGGCGGCGCAGAACCGGACCGCGGCCTCCCTGTTCTCCAGCCCCCAGCAGGCGAACGCTCCCGCCCAGTTGCCGGGCTTGAGCCGGAGCGGGGAGAGCACGGACCCAGCCAGCACGCCCTGCACGTCGGGCAGCCCGGCGACGATGCCGGCGATCGCGGCGCCGCCGGCATCCGTCATGCCGTGCGGACCGGTCCCACCGGAGAACAGCGGACCTGCCGCGTCGGCCAGCGACAGGTGCAGGTGCGCCCCGTTGCCGGAACCGCCGAGGAACGGGACCGGGGCGAAGGAGAGGCCGACGCCGTGCCGGGCGGCGGCGCGTCCGAGCAGGATGCGGGCCAGTACGACGCGGTCCGCGGTGCGCAGGGGGTCGGCCGGCGCGAGCGAGATCTCGAACTGGTCGCTGCCGTACTCGGCGTGCAGCTGTTCGATCGGCACACTCGCGGCGTCGAAGGTCTGGGCCACGTCGGCGAGGAACGGTGCGACGTCCAGCGCAGCGCGGATCCCGTAGCCCTGCCACGACCCGTGGGACCGGGCGGTTCCGTCCGGCTCGACCAGGACGAACTCGAGTTCCGCCCCGATCAGCGCCGTCAGCCCGGCGTGCCGCACCTGCGTCACGACCTGCCGCAGCCGGGAGCGTGGACATGCCGCGAACGACGTGCCGTCCTGCTCCTCGAACTCGGCGGGCGCCCAGGCCGTTCCGGCGTCGACGACGGTCACGTGCTCGGTATCGATCCGCAGGCGCAGGTCGCCCGTGACGCCGAGGTCGGGGGTGAATGCGATGCCCGCGTCCACGCAGAAGACGAGCCACGACGGCGAGGCGCCCATGCCCGCTTCGGCGAACGCCGGAAGGCGGTCCACGGGCACACCCTTGGCGCGCGTCACTCCTGCCAGGTCCACGACCGTTCCGAGCACGACCCGCACGCCGCGCTGCGCGAGAGCGGACGCGACCGACCTGGAATGGTTCTTAGGGGCCATAGGGGAAAGCTAGTGCTTCGTCAGAGAAGGTTGGTGCCCTTATCGGTGGATCCAGGCGTTCGCCGGCAAGGCGCCGGAAGGCCGCGCGTACCGGGTGTACTCGGGCCTTCCGGCAACGCCGCCGGCGGGCGGCTGGGCCGCCGAGAAGGTGCCGACCTTCCCTGACGGAGCACTGGTGCTCCACGAGGTGGAAGGAGCCCGCCATGCGTGCTGATTCCGTCGCCGCAGCTGTCGCGGCGGTACCGCTCGTCGACCACCACGTGCACGGCGCGCTGAGGCGCGGGCCCGACCGCGCTGGTCTCGAGTCGATGCTGTCGGAGTCCGATCGGCCGATTCCGCCGTGGATGACGCAGTTCGACTCCCAGCTCGGCCTGGCCGTCCGCCGCTGGTGCGCGCCGCTGCTGGACCTCGAGCCGCGAGCATCCGCCGAGGAGTACGTCGCGCGGCGCGTCGAGCTCGGCGAGTCCGAGGTCACCCGGCGGATGCTGGCGGCGAGCGGTGTGGAGCGCCACCTCGTGGAGACGGGATTCCTGGCCGACGCGATCCGCACGCCCGCGGAGATGGCGCAGGTCGCCGGCGTTCCCGCCGACGAGGTGGTCCGGCTGGAATCGTTGTTCGAGCAGGTCGCCCGCGACGCGTCGAGCGCGGCGGAGGCCGTGCGCACCTTCCCCGACGCGCTGGCGGTGCGCAGTGAGGGCGCCGTCGGGCTGAAGAGCGTGGTCGCTTACCGGTTCGGCTTCGACTTCGATCCCGACCGACCCGACGTCGCGGACGTCGTCGCCGCGACCGGCGCCATGCTCGCCGCCGCCGGCGCTGCTTCCCCGCGGGTCGACGACCCGGTCCTGCTCCGGCACCTGCTGTGGACGGGAATCGATCGCGGCCTGCCGCTGCAGCTGCACACGGGCTACGGCGATCCCGATCTCGATCTGCACCGCTGCGATCCGCTGCTGCTCACCCGGTTCATCAGGCTCGTGGAGCCGCACGGGGTCGATCTGCTGCTCCTGCACTGCTACCCCTACCAGCGCAACGCCGGATACCTCGCGCAGGTCTTCCCGCACGTCTACTTCGACGTCGGCCTCGGCATCAACCACACGGGACTCCGCTCGGACGCCGTGATCGCCGAGTCGTTGGAGCTCGCCCCGTTCGCGAAGATCCTCTTCTCCTCCGATGCCTGGGGCCCCGCCGAGCTCCACTTCCTCGGCGCGCACCTGTGGCGTCGCGGGATGACGAAGGCGTTGTCCGCGTGGGTCGACGACGGCGAGGCATCGGTGGCCGACGCCGCGCGCATCGCGCGGATGATCGGCCGTGACAACGCCCGGCGCGTGTACCGCCTGGAGGCGGCGCCGTAGCACGGCGACTCTGGGACGGTGGACGGCAGCGCACCGCGAAGATGGAGCAGGTCAGGCCGGAGCTCGAGGCACCTCGACCCCACCGTGGGTCGGGCCAAGAGTAACGCCGTAACACCGTCGCGAGAGCAGCCACGCTACGGATACGCTCCGTCACGCCACTCCTCGGAGGTCTGCCCGTTGCTCGATCAGGACGAGATCGTCGCCCGCCTGCGCGCTGCGGGCTGCGTGTTCGCCGAGGAGGAGGCCGATCTGATCATCGCGACGGCGGATTCCTCGACGGAGATGGAGGCGATGCTGGAGCGCCGGATCGGCGGGGACCCGCTCGAGCACGTGCTGGGCTGGGTGGAGTTCTGCGGGCACGTGCTGGCGGTCGATCCGGGGGTGTTCGTGCCGCGCCGGCGCACCGAGCTGCTGGTCACGCAGGCGGTGGCGCGCTGCCCGCGGGACGCGGTGGTGGTCGACCTGTGCTGCGGCAACGGTGCCATCGGGGCGTCGATCGCCGCCGCGCACCCGGGCGTCGAGCTGCACGCGGCCGACATCGATCCGGCGGCGGTGGCGTGCGCGCGCCGCAACCTGGACGGGATCGGCACGGTCCATCTCGGCGACTTCGACGCGCCGCTGCCGGCGGACCTGGCCGGGCGGGTCGACGTGCTCGTCGCGAACGTGCCGTACGTGCCGACGTGGGCGATCCCGCGCATGCCCCCGGAGGCCCGCGACCACGAGCCGCACATCGCCCTCGACGGCGGGCCGGACGGGCTGGACATGCTTCGCAAGCTCCTGGCGGTGGCACCGCGGTGGCTGGTCCGGGGTGGCCACGTGCTGGCCGAGGCCGACGAGCGGCAGTTCGACGCGGCCCGTGACGCGGTCCACGCCGCAGGCCTGGCGGTGGACCACTGGCTGGACGAGGAGCTGGGCACGCTGGTGGTCATCGGCCGCTACAGCCCGGAATGAAATGACAACCGTTGTCGTTAACCAGATATGCGCAACGGCATCCACCCCCAGTACCGGCCCGTCGTCTACCAGGACAGCAGCACGGGCGACGCGTTCCTGACCCGCTCCACCGAGAACTCCCGCGAGAGCGTCGCGTGGTCGGACGGCAACACGTACCCGTTGATCAAGGTCGACATCTCGCGCTACTCCCACCCGTTCTGGACGGGCGGTGCGCGCGTGCTCGACGCCGCCGGCCAGGTCGAGAAGTTCCGCCGCCGCTACGGCACCCGCGGGGCCGGCAGGATCTGACGGGGCAGGAGTCGCGTGACGTCGAGGCCGAGCCGGGCCTCGCGCGGCTTCCACTCGCGTGGGTAGCCCAGCGACGCCTCGACGAAGCGGACGCCGTCCTCCACCGTCACCCGCGGGATGTGCAGGTGGCCGTAGACGACGGCTGCGGCGCGGAACCGCACGTGCCAGTCGGCCGTGCGGTCCGTGCCGCACCACAGCGCGAACTCCGGGTATCGCAGCACCCTCGTCGGCAGCCGGGTCAGCGGCCAGTGGTTCACCAGCACGGTCGGCAGCTCCGGATCGATCGCCGCGAGGCGTCGCTCGGACTCGGCGACCCGGGCGTGGCACCACGCCGTCCGGCTCGGGTACGGATCGGGATGCAGCAGGTACTCGTCGGTGCAGACGACGCTCACCGCGTGCGCGGCGGCCAATCCCTCCTCCGACGTGGTCGTGCCGGAGGGCAGGAACGAGTAGTCGTAGAGCAGGAACAGCGGCGCCACGACCACGGGCCCGCCGGCTCCCTCCCACACCGGGAAGGGGTCCTCGGGTGTCAGCACCCCGATCGCACGGCAGGCCTCGACGAGGTGCAGGTACCGGGCCTCGCCGCGCAGCGGGGAATCCTCCTGGCCATGGGTCCACAGGTCGTGGTTGCCGGGCACCCAGATGACCTTCGCGAACCGTCGGCGCAGGAGATCGAGCGCATCGACGATCTCCCCGACCCGGTCCGCGACGTCGCCGGCGACGATCAACCAGTCGCCGTCGGAGGTCGGATGCAGGCCGTCGAGCACCGTGCGGTTCTCCGCGTAGCGCACGTGCAGGTCACTGACGGCCAGCAGGCGCGGCGTGGTCACCTGACAGTGGTACCCGACGCGTCCCCGGAAAGCACGAGCGGGGCCCGGTGCCGCAGGGCCACCAGCGTCTCCAGGGGTCCGCGGGCGAACCGCGGATCGGCGCCGTCGATCCCGACCGCCCGCACCCAGTTGAGGACCCGCGCGACCTGCGCGAGGCGGCAGGCCAGGTCGGCATCGGCCACCAGCTGATCCAGCGGCGCGAGATCGGTGAACTCGCCGAGGTAGGCGCGCAGCAGTCGCGGCGCCTGCCCGCGCGCGGCCGTGAGCGGCACGAGCAGGCTCGCGAACGGGTGCGCGACCGCGGCGTCGCCCCAGTCGAGGAAGCGCACCGCTCCCCCACCGACGAGCACGTTGCGCGCGTGCAGGTCCCCGTGATCGACGGATACCGGCACCGGCGAGGTGGCCAGTCGCGCACACCATTCGGCGAACTCGGGCCGCAGGGCCCGCACCTCGTCGACGGCTGCGCGGTCGGCGGCGTTGCCGTGCCGTGCCGCGAACCCGCCGACCGCCTCGACGGCCTCGTCGAACCGCCGCGGCATCGCGCCGGGCCGCATGTCCGGCACGCCGGCCACCAGCACGTCCACGTGCGAGGTGAACGCACGCTGCAGCCGGGCGTAGCGGACGAGCTCCGCTGCCGGCAGTGGATCGTCCGGCGTGCCCAGGTCGGGCGCGTGGTCGCGCAGCAGCAGCCAGCCCCGATCGGCGTCCTGTCCGAGCACGACGGGCACGTGCTCCGGCGCGGCCGCGGCCAGCCCGGCGTGCAGTACCACCTCGTAAAGGTTCTCCGGGCCGGTGGCCTTGAGCCATACCCGTCCGTCGCCGGTCACTGCGGTGAGCACCGTGCCCCACCGGCGGATCCTCGGCTGCGCGACCTCCCCGATGCGCTGCAGCCCGACGGCAGCCAGCCGCGCGTCCATCCACGCGACGGCCCCAGCGCGCCACGACGGGCTCGTCCAGTCGTCCACCGACACCGGTCGATCCTCGCTGAGAGATCGCTCAGGCGCCGCCCATTTTCGGGTTACCATCAGTAAGTTAGCGGCGGAGGGAGACAGGGATGTCGATCAGGGACGGGCTGCGCAGGCGGGTGCGCTGGGGCCTCCGACACGGGCTGATCAAGTTCGCGATGAACCGCGGCGTGAAAGCCGGCGATCTCGGCGCCCGCCTGATGGTGGAGCAGTCGCTGATCGAGGAGCCGTTCGAGGCCTACGAGACCATGCGCGCGCGGGGCCGCCTCGTCCCCAACGGCATCATCCTGCTCGCCCACGACCACGACCTCTGCACCGCCGTGCTGCGCAGCCAGGACTTCGGCGTGGTCGGCGGGCCCAGCGGGCCCACCCCGCCCGCGCTGGCCGCGCTCGACCGGTTCGCCGGCCCCGGACCCATCGGGCCGATCGAGCCACCGTCCATGCTCACCGTCGACGCCCCCGACCACACCCGCTACCGCAAGCTCGTCACCAAGGCGTTCACGGCGCGGGCCATCGGCAAGCTGCGCACCCGCACCGAGGAGATCGCCGTCGAGCTCCTCGACGAGATGGCGGCCAAGCCGGGAGCGATCGACCTGATCGACGACTACGCGAGCCTCCTCCCGGCCACCGTGATCGCCGAGATGCTGGGCGCGCCGGTGTCGATGCGCCGGCAGTTCCTCGAATGGGGCGCCGGTGGCGCGATGTCGCTCGACGCCGGCCTGGACTACCGCGACTTCGTCCAGTCCGAGAACGACCTGCAGGCCCTCGACGACTGGATGCGCGGCCACTTCGCCGAGATCCGCCGCAACCCGGGCCAGAACATCCTCTCCGACCTCGTCACCGCCCGCGACGAGGACAACATGCTCACCGACGACGAGCTCGCGTCCATCGCGATCCTGCTGCTCGCAGCCGGCTTCGAGACCACCGTCAACCTCATCGGCAACGCCGTCGTGCTGCTCACCGACCACCCCGACCAGCTCGCCCTGCTGCAGTCCGGCGACGCCCAGTGGTCCACCGCGGTCGACGAGGCGCTGCGGCTGGAGTCGCCCGTGCAGCGCACCGCGCGGGTCGCCCACCGCGACACCGAGGTCGCCGGCGAGCAGGTCGCGGCCGGCAAGATCGTCGTGACGGTGCTCGCGGCGGCCAACCGCGACCCGAAGGTCTTCACCGACCCCGCACGGTTCGACGTCACGCGGGAGAACGCCGGCGACCACGTCGCCTTCTCGTCCGGCGTCCACTACTGCCTCGGCGCCGGGCTCGCGCGGATGGAGGCCGAGGTCGGGCTGCGCGCACTGTTCGAGCGCTTCCCCGACCTCGCCATCACCGGCCGGCCACACCGCCGCCCCACCCGCACCCTCCGCGGCTTCGACGCCGTGCCCGTCCAGCTGGAGAAGGCCGTCGACCAGGTGGAGCAGCACGCCTGAGCCACGCGGTGTGCGGTGAGCTCTAGCCGCCCAGCGCGTCGAGGGCGGCCTGTGCCTGGACCTGGATGGACGCGAGGCGGGCTGCGCCGCCGTCGGCTTCTGCGGCACCGCCCATCGCGCCGCCGACGTACCGGCTGTACACGCCCGCGCCGATGCACGCGGAGCGCCAGCGCGCGAACGCCACGTAGAACGCGAGATCGGTGACGTCACGGCCGGAGCGGCGGGCGTAGCGGTCGACGAGCTCGTCCCGCTCGGGGAACCCGTCGACGAGGCTCGGACCCGGCAGCGTCGCGGTGACGGCGTCGTCGGGCCGGGCCCAGGACGCGATCAGCCAGCCGAGGTCGGCGAGCGGGTCGCCGAGGGTGGCCAGCTCCCAGTCGAAGACGGCGCGCACGGCGCCGTCGGGGCCGACGGCGACGTTGCCGAGCCGGTAGTCGCCGTGCGCGATCCGCACGTCCGACGGCGGCAACTCGGCCGCCCTGGCCACCAGGCGGGCGTGCACGGCGTCGACGACGTCGAGGTCCTGGACGGTCGACTCGTGCACCTGCCGGTGCCAGCGGCGCAGCTGCCGTTCCAGGTATGAGCCGGCCCGCCGCAGGTCGCCAAGCCCGACGGCGTCGGGGTCGACGGCGTGCAGGTCGGCGAGGACGTCGATGAGCGAGTGGGCGGCGGCGGGCCGGGCGTCCGGTGCCAGCCGGCGACCGGCCGCCTCGTCGCCGAGCACCATCCCGTCGACGAACCCCATGAGGTAGAACTCCGCGCCGATGACGGCCGGGTCGGCGCAGTAGGCGACCGGGCGCGCCACCGGCACGGGCGTGTCGGCGAGCGCGCTGATGAAGCGCCACTCGCGGCTCATGTCGTGGGCCGTGGCCAGCACCATCGCGGTGGGCGGCCGGCGCAGCGCCCAGTCGGTGCCGGCGGCGTCGGTGATCCGGTAGGTGAGGTTGGAGTGGCCACCGGAGATCCGCTGGACACCGACCGGGCCGTCGAGCGGTAGGTCGGGGACGGCGGTGGCCAGCCACTCGGTCAGTGCCGCGGCCGGCACTGCGGCGTCGTCGCCGCTCTCCCCGTTGCTCATGGGGCCATTCAATCAACGCGGGACGTGCGACGGCGGGCCCGGTCGGTGTGACCCGGGCCCGCCGTCGGCGATGCCTCTCGCTGGGGGGTTTCAGCGAGCGGCGTGCGCGGCCCGTGGACGGCGGACCGGCAACGGTCCCGAGTGCTCGGACGAGTTGGGCGCCGGAACGATCGGCCCCTCGTCGTCCGGGCCCGGGGCGAACGGGGCCGGGAGAATCACGGGGGCAGCGGCGGTGACCCGGTAGACGGGTGCGGACTGCTGCAGTGCCGCGGTGACCGGCTCGGCCATGGACGGGGTCGGCGGTGCGGACTCGGCGAAGACGGGCGCGCTGGTGAGGTGGGCCAGCTCGCGGTCGCGCTGCGCCTGGCGGAGCCGCAGCCATCGGTCCACGCTGTAGCGGCCCGGCCCGGCCGCGGCGAGGACCAGCGCGAACGCGCAGATGACCAGCACGTACTCCGCGCCGCCCTCCTTGACGAACAGCCCGTTCTGCCCGTGGACGAACACGATCGCGCCGATGAACTCGAACAGGTACAGGGCGCAGACGACGGTGGTGAGGGCGCCGCAGAGGAGGAGCACCGCACCGACGACCTCCATGACCGCGACGAAGGACGCCGAGACGATGGCCAGCGGGATGGCCAAGCGCTCGAAGCCTTCGGTGGTCTGGCCGAGCCCGTTGATGAACACCTTCTGGTATCCGTGGGCGAACATCACGACGGCGAAGATCACGCGGGCGATGACCAACGCGATGTCACTCGCCGGAGCGGTAAGGGGTCGATTCATCGGGTGAGTCCTCCGCTGATGTCGGGAAATTGGGGAGCTGTCCGTGATCACTCCACCGCGTCGAGTGACATCAGCTAACCCGATGGAGCGGTGCCGTCACGTCCAGTCAGCGGAGTACGCGGCCACCGAACGCCGCACTGCGACTACTGGAACTGCGCGTTCGGGCTGCTGTGCAACTGCACGTGCACGCCCGGTCACCCGATGCCACCGGCCGCTCAGCGACACACGTCACATGCACGGAACGTGGCGACGACCTCACGACCTGTGATCCTGCGACGACCGACCGCCCACCGAGCAGGGCGTATCCACCGAACGTCACCTGCACCCGATACCGCGACCGACTACCGTCTGCCGAGCACACCGGCACGGGCAGGGAGTCGTACATGGGTGGACCGCTGACACTGGCAATCGACGTGGGCGGATCCGGCCTCAAGGCCACGGTCCTCGCCCCCGACGGCGAGATGCTCACCGAGCGCGTCCGTCGCGACACGCCCTACCCGTGCACGCCCGCCGTGCTGCTCGACGAGCTGACGGCGCTGACCGCGGCGGTCGGGCACGACTACGACCGGGTGTCCGTCGGCTACCCGGGGGCGATCCGGCAGGGCAAGGTCCGCGACGTCACCGCGTTCCTGCGCCCGGCGCCCGGCGAGCCCTTCGATCCGCTGCTGCGCGAGCTGTGGATCGGCTACGACCTGGCCGGCGCGCTCGCCGACCGGTTCGGCAAGCCCGTCCGCGTCGCGAACGACGCCGACGTGCAGGGTTGTGCGGTCATCACCGGCACCGGCATGGAGCTCGTCATCACGCTCGGCACCGGGGTGGGCTGCGCCGTCTTCTTCGACGGGATGCTGCTGCCGCACATGGAGCTGTCGCACGGCCGCTTCGGCGAGGGCATGTCGATCGAGGTCGCGTGCGGCGACAAGGAGCGGCACGAGGTAGGCAAGGAGAAGTGGCGCGAACGGGTGCTGAACGCGCTCGACGCGCTCGAGGCGATGGTGCTGCCCGACCACGTGTTCATCGGCGGCGGCAACGCCAAGAAGCTCGATCCCGACGCGCTCGGGCCCAACCGCTCGATCGTGCCCAACGTGTCCGGCCTGCTCGGTGGCATCGCGCTGTGGGAACGGCTGCCGGACGCAGCTCCCGCACCGGCCAGTACTTGATCAAAACTGGCACCTGATCGGAGCCGATGGCTGCGCGGTGCACGGCACAGCGGCAGGATGTGGCGGGTGTCCACTCCTGCCGTTCCCGCGATCCCTTCAGACATCACCGCCACCCCGGAGTGGGCGGCGCTGGCCGAGCACCACGCCGCCGTCGGTGATCTGCACCTGCGCGACCTGTTCGCCGGCGACCCGCAGCGCGCGGAGGCGCTCACCGCGTCCGGCGCCGACCTCGTCCTGGACTTCTCGAAGCACCGCATCACCCGTGACACGCTGCCGCTGCTGGCCGCGCTGGCGCGGGCCGCGCACCTGCCCGAGCGCATCGAGGCCATGTTCGCGGGCGTCCACATCAACACCAGCGAGGACCGCGCGGTCCTGCACACCGCGTTGCGCGCGCCGCGCGAGCTCGCACTCGCCGTCGACGGGCAGGACGTGCCGACCGACGTGCACGCCGTGCTCGACCGCATGGGCGAGTTCACCGACTCCGTCCGCTCCGGCGAGTGGACCGGCCACACCGGCGAGCGGATCCGCGCCGTGGTCAACATCGGCATCGGGGGCTCCGACCTCGGCCCGGTGATGGCCTACGAGGCGTTGCGGTCCTTCGCCGACCGTGGCATCACGATGCGGTTCGTCTCCAACATCGACCCGACCGACGTGACGGAGTCGCTGCGCGACCTGGACCCCGCATCGACGCTGGTCATCGTCTCGTCGAAAACGTTCACCACGCTGGAGACGCTGACCAACGCCAAGGTGGCGCGGGCCTGGATCGTCGATGCGCTGGGCGACGAGAAGGCCGTCGCGAAGCACTTCGTGGCGGTGTCGACCAACGCCGACGCGGTGTCGGCGTTCGGCATCGACGCGGCCAACATGTTCGGTTTCTGGGACTGGGTCGGCGGCCGCTACTCGCTCGACTCGGCGATCGGGCTGTCGCTGATGGTCGCGATCGGCAAGGAGCACTTCGGCGCGTTCCTGGGCGGCATGAACGCCGTCGACCGGCACTTCCGCACCGCCGCGCTGGAGGAGAACCTCCCGGTCATCGCGGGCCTGCTCAACGTCTGGTACGCGAACTTCTTCGACGTGCAGACCCACGCGGTGCTGCCCTACAGCCAGTACCTGCACCGGCTGCCGGCCTACCTGCAGCAGCTCACCATGGAGTCCAACGGCAAGTCGACGAAGGGCGACGGCACCCCCGTCACCACGACCACCGGCGAGATCTTCTGGGGCGAGCCAGGCACCAACGGCCAGCACGCGTTCTACCAGCTGCTGCACCAGGGCACGCGGCTCGTGCCGGCCGACTTCATCGGCTTCGGCGAGCCCAACAACGCCGTCCCGGTCGACGAGGACGGCACCGACATGCACGACCTCTTCACCGCGAACCTGTTCGCGCAGAGCTCGGCGCTCGCGTTCGGCAAGACCGCTGAGGAGATCGCCGCCGAG
The DNA here is from genome assembly GCA_963727745.1 of uncultured Actinomycetota bacterium. GTDB lineage: Bacteria > Actinomycetota > Actinomycetes > Mycobacteriales > Pseudonocardiaceae > Pseudonocardia. The sequence continues at coordinate 83,046 of CAVSHL010000002.1, read as the reverse complement.
GGCACGCCCGCCGAGGTGGTGCCGCACAAGGTGATGCCGGGCAACCGGCCGTCCTCGACGATCATGGCGCGCAGGCTCACGCCGTCGGTGCTCGGGCAGCTCATCGCGTTCTACGAGCACGTCACCTTCGTCGAGGGGACGATCTGGGGCATCGACTCGTTCGACCAGTGGGGAGTGGAGCTCGGCAAGGTGCTCGCCAGGGAGCTCGGCCCGGTGCTGACCGCCGCGACCCTCGACACCACGGGCCTCGACGCCTCGACCGCCGCGCTGGTCGCGCGGTACCGGGAGTGGCGCGGCCGCTGAAGCAGGACACTGCGAGAGGACGACATGCCCGACGATGATCGCGTCGAGATCACCGGTTCGGCCCTCGAAAGGGCGGAAGGAGTGCCCTCGACGCGATCATGGGCAGTGGCGGTGGCGGTCGGGCTGGTCCTGGTCGCCGGGCTGGCGGTGTGGGCGGCCTTCAGCGGCGTCGGGCCGGCCGCGGCCGACGCGGGGGCGCTGCGCACCGCGGTGGAGGCCCGCACCCCCGGTCTGACCACGGCCGCGATCCTGATCACGACGGTCGGCAGCACCGTCGCGATGGCGGTGCTCGCCGCCGTCGCCGGGGCCGTGCTGTGGGCCCGCGGCCGCCCGGGCGACGCCGCGTTCCTCGTCCTCACGACGGCTGCCGCGAGCCTTGTGTTCCGCAGCCTGAAGATCGTGCTCGACCGGCCCCGACCGCCCGTCGCGACGCGGGTGGTGGTGGAGACCAACGAGTCGCTGCCGTCCGGGCACGCGACGATGTCGTTCGTCGTGATCGGTGCGCTCGTGGTGCTGGCCTGGGCGGGACGGACCGTACGGACCCGGGTGCTGCTCGTGCTGGCCGCCGCAGCCTGGGTCGGGCTCGTCGGCACCACCAGGATCTACCTCGGCGTGCACTGGCTCTCCGACGTGGTCGCCGGCTGGGCAATCGGGGCCGCCTGGTTGACCGTCTGCGCGCTGGTGTGGACGTGGTGGAGCAACCGCGTTCCGTACGTGGCGCGGCACCGGAGCACCGTCTAGCTCTGCTCCTTCGAGCACCACCAGGTGGTGCGGCCGCCGACCTTCCCGTGCTCCATCGGCGCGCCGCAGCGCGGGCAGGTGGCATCGCGCCTGCGCGAGCTGATCACCTCGCCGGTGTGCACGCCGCCTTTCCTGATCGCGGCGCGCAGGCTCTTGCGCAGGGCCTTGTGCAGGCGGTCGAGCTCATCCCGGCTCAGCTGGTCGGCACGGGCCGCCGGCGACAGCTGCGCCTGCCACAGCGCCTCGTCGGCCAGCAGGTTGCCCACGCCGGAGAGCACCGACTGGTCGAGCAGCCGCGCCTTCACCGCCGACCGCCCGCGGCTGATCCGCTCGCGGAACACCGCCGGCGTGATGGCCTCGGCGTCCGGGCCGATCACGTCGAGATCGGGTTCGAGGCGGACGCGGCCCAGGCGGCGCGTGTCGAGGAGCCGGAACTGGCCGCCGTCGGCGAAGGTGAGCGTGAACCGGTTCCACTGCGGCTTGCGCGGGGGCTGCTGATCGGCGTCGGCGACGACCACGATCCGGCCGCTCATGCCGAGGTGCACGCCCAGGTGCGGTCCCGGGTCGCCATCGGCGTCGACGGTCTCGCACCACATCGTCTTGCCCTTGCGGTGCACCGCGACCAGCTTTCCGCCGCGCAGCGCACGCGCGATGTCGCCGGGCCGGTGCGGCCGGCACACCCACTCGTCGCTGTCGTCCACGTCGACGATCGTGCGGTCCAGCGCCTCCTCCAGCGTGCGGCGGGCGCGTTCGACCTCGGGGAGCTCGGGCACCCGGCCAGTCTCACCCGGCGCCGGAACACCCGCGCGGCGGAACCGGTTTCAGACCCCGGCGTCGACGACGAACTTGCGGTCCAGCCCCAGCAGCACCCGGTCGGCCGTCAGCAGATCGAGCCCCTCGACGGATGCCTGCGCCACGATCAGTCTGTCGAACGGATCGTGGCGCACCAGTTCCGGGAAGTCCCGCAGAGCTTCCGCGTGCGCAGCCACGACGTCGAGCAGGACAAGACCTTGATCGGTCAGCCGCGCCGGCAGTCCCGCCGGGACGTCGAGCTTGCCCAGCATCGCCTTGATCGTCAGCTCCCACACCGTCGCCGCCGACACGTGGACGGCATGAGCGGACTCGATGCGTTGTCGCGCCAGCCGACCGAGGCGTGGATTTCCGCTGAGCACCCAGAGGGCCGCCTGGCTGTCAAGCAGGATCATCGCTGCCGTAGAACATCTGCTGGATGTCGGGATCGGTGCCGTCGAAATCGGCGTCGTCGTAGCGCACCTCGTCGCGCAGGCCACCGATGACGACGCGTCGGGTCTGATGGGGCACCAGGTCCGCGATCGGCCGGCCGGCGCGGGCGATGACAACCCGCTCACCGGCCTCCACGCGTTCGAGGAGCCGCGACAGGTGCGTCTTCGCCTCGTGGATGTTGACGATCTCGGTCACGGACAAAGCTTAGTCGGACTTGGCTCAATCATGTAGCACTCACACTGGAACATCCGCGCTGTAGTACCGGTTGGACGGCGTGTGGTCACCTCTCGCGTCCGCGCCCCCGAACTGCGCGGCCGTCGCTGGCTGAACACCGGCGGCACAGAGCTCTCCCTCGCCCAGCTGCGCGGCAAGATCGTGCTGCTCGACTTCTGGACGTTCTGCTGCGTGAACTGCCTGCACGTGCTCGACGAGCTGCGGGAGCTGGAGGAGCGCTACGCCGACGTGCTCGTCACGATCGGGGTGCACTCCCCTAAGTTCGCGCACGAGGGCGAGCCGGCGGCCGTCGAGGCCGCGGTGGAGCGCTACGGCGTCGGCCATCCCGTGCTGGACGATCCCGAGCTGCTGACCTGGGACGCGTACGCGGCCCGGGCATGGCCCACGCTCGTCGTCGTCGACCCGCAGGGGTACGTGGTGGCGCACCTGTCCGGTGAGGGACACGCGCACGGCATCGGGGTGCTGATCGAGGAGCTGATCGCGCAGCACAGCGATCACCTGCGCCGCGGGGACGGGCCCTACGTCGCTCCGCCGGAGCCGGCGACCAGGCTGCGCTTCCCGGGCAAGGTCATCGCGCTCCCGGCCGGCACCTTCCTGGTCTCCGACACCGCGCACCACCAGCTCGTCGAGCTGGAGGCCGACCTGGTGACCGAGGTACGGCGGATCGGCACCGGCGAACGCGGCTTCCGCGACGGCGCATCGCCGCAGTTCAACGAGCCGCAGGGGCTGGCCCTGCTGCCGGACGGCGATGTCGTCGTGGCCGACTCGGTCAACCACGCCGTGCGCCGGGTCCGGCTCGCGGACGGCGCCGTCACCACGCTCGCCGGGACGGGAGCGCAGTTGCGCGACCGCATCGAGCCGGGTGCGGTGGGCGCCGAGCTCTCCACCCCGTGGGACGTCGCGTGGTGGGCCCGAGCATCTGAGAGCGGCCGCATCGCCGTCGCGATGGCGGGCAGCCACCAGATCTGGACCGTGGATCCCGACACCGGCTCCGCGACCGTCGTTGCCGGCACCACCAACGAGGGCCTGCGCGACGGCAAGCCCGCCGAGGCGTTCTTCGCACAGCCGTCCGGCCTTGCAGTGGACGGTGACGTGCTGTGGGTCGCCGACTCCGAGACCTCGGCCGTGCGGCGGGTGACGAGCGATCTCGTGACGACCGCGACCGGGCAGGGCCTGTTCGACTTCGGGCACCGCGACGGGCCGGCGGTCGAGGCGCTGCTGCAGCACCCGCTCGGCGTGGCGATGCTGCCCGATGGCTCGGTCGCGATCGCCGACACCTACAACGGGGCCGTCCGCCGCTACGACCCGCACACCGCCACTGTGTCGACGCTGGCCGAGGGCCTGGCCGAGCCGAGCGACGTGCTGGTCGACGGGCAGACGCTGATCGTCGTGGAATCCGCGGCCCACCGACTGGTGCGCGTGCCGATCCCGGCCGGGGCGCAGGTCGACGGCGCCGCGCACACCGTCCGCCGCCCCCGCACCGATCTCGCGGCGGGGCCGGTGACCCTGCGCGTGGCGTTCACCCCGCCCACCGGGCAGCACCTCGACACCCGCTTCGGCGATCCCACGCAGCTCACCGTGGCCGCGGATCCGCCGGAGCTGTTGGTCCGCGGGGCCGGCACCGCGCCCGGGCTGGTGCGCGAGCTGGAGCTGGCCGGCATCGACGGGGTGCTGTCGGTGAGTGTCGCCGCTGCGGCGTGCGACGAGGGGGACGGCGTCTTCGCCGCCTGCCACCGCTACCAGCAGGACTGGGGCATCCCGGTGCGGTTGACGGCCGACGGCCCGACCGACCTGGATCTGGACCTGCGCGCTATCCGATCGTGACGCGCACGTGCCCGAACATGCTGTGCCCGGACAGGCGCACGACCGGCGCATCCGGCCCTACCGGGGAGGGCGGGATCAACGTGGAGAGGAAGCCGCGCACCCAGCCTGCCCACTCGACCACCGAGCGCTTCCCGAGGTAGGCGGTGCCGGTGTCGACGAGGCGGGTGCCGGGCGAGACGCGGATCTCGACCTTGCCGAACAGCGAGTTGGCCCGCACGTCGACGACGGCGCCGGGCGGGAGATCGCGCAGGTCGATGTCGGCGGCACCGAGGAACGCGTCGACGAGCACCGGGCCGGCGGCGGGGTCGGGCCGGCGGCGCACCTTGGCGAACGTGACGCGCAAGGGAACGGCTTCGAGGACCGGCGCCGGAGCATGGGCCGACAGCGGCGCGAGATCGGCCCCGAGATCAGCCAGGAACGGCTGCAGCTCGGCCGCGGTGCGCGCGGTGTAGACGCCTTCGAGGCGTTCCGCGTGCTCGGCCCAGGTGATGCGGCCGTCGCCGACGGCGATGTGGAGGACGGCCGCCGCGTGCTCGCGGTCGACGTCGGAGATGCGCAGCTCGACCTGACCCATGCGCGACAGCATAAGACGTCAGGATGACGTCAACAAGACATCACTTTTGACGGAACCAGGCCAGCACGGCCATCACGCGGCGGTGGTCGTCGGCGGAGGGCGGCAGCCCGAGCTTGGTGAAGATGGACGAGATGTGCTTCTCCACCGCGCCTTGGGACACCACCAGCTGCCGGCCGATCGCGGTGTTGGTGCGCCCCTCGGCCATGAGCCCGAGCACCTCCCGCTCCCGCGGCGAGAGCTCGGCGAGCGGATCGCGCCGGCGGCGCTTCGAGAACAGCGCCGACACCACCTCGGGATCGAGCACGGTGCCGCCCGCGACCACCCGCTCCAACGCGTCGGAGAGATCCTCGAGCCGGCTCACGCGGTCCTTGAGCAGGTAGCCGACGCCGCCGCCGGCGGAGAGCAGGTCGTCGGCGTAGGACTCCTCGACGTACTGGGAGAGCACCAGCACCGCGATGGTCGGCACCTTCGCCCGCAGCTCCAGCGCGGCCCGCAGCCCCTCGTCGGTGAACGACGGGGGCATCCGCACGTCGACGACGGCGACGTCGGGCCGGTGCTCCACCGCCGCCGCGACCAGCGACGGGCCGTCGCCGACAGCGGCGACGACCTCGGCGCCGGCCTCGTCCAGCAGGCGGACGAGGCCTTCGCGCAACAACAGGGAGTCTTCAGCCAGAACTACGCGCACCCACCGATCATGCACCAAGGAGGGCTCTGAGCAGGTCTGGCCTACTGCGCGGCGCCCAGGCGGCGCCCTCGCGGCGTTGCAGGGCCGGACCGATACAACCCCGGTATCGGCCCGGCCCTGCGCCTTGCGATGACACCACCTGGGCCCCGCTCGTTACGGCCGGACCTGCTCAGAACCCTCCAAGCCCACGCAGCGGGACCTCGGCGGTCAGTACGGTCGGTCCGCCGTCGGGGCTGTGGACGTCGAGCACCCCCTCGACGGTGGCGAGCCGGTCGGCGAGCCCGGCGAGCCCGTGGCCCTTGCCGAGGTGCGCGCCGCCGCGCCCGTCGTCGCGGACCTGGACGAGCAGCCGGTCGGAGTCGGCGCTGACGGCGACGGTGACGAGGGTGGCGTGCGCGTGCTTGGCGACGTTGGTGAGCGCCTCGGTGACCACGAAGTACGCGGTGGTCTCGACGGATTCGGCGAGCCTGATGCGTTCGGGCAGGTCGACCTCCAGCACCACCTCGACGGGGCTGCGAGCGGCCGCGGCGGCCAGCGCGGCGGCGAGCCCGCGGTCGGAGAGGATCGGCGGCGCGATGCCGCGGGAGAGTGCGCGCAGCTCGGTGAGGGCTTCGCGGCTCTGGTCGAGGGCCTCCCCCACCAGCACGCGGGCCTTGTCGGGGTTGTCGTCGAGGCGCCGGACGACGGCTTCGAGGTCCATGTTGAGCCGGACGAGCCGCTGCTGCGGGCCGTCGTGGATGTCGCGCTCCAGGCGGCGCAGGGTCTGCGCCTCGGCCTGCACGGCGGCACGCCGGCTGCCTTCCAGCTGCGCGGCCCGGGCACGCAGGGCGGCGCTCTCGTTGGTCAGGAGAGCCGTGGCGAGCCCTGCTCGCACACCCGTCAGGAGGCTGAGCACCATCGGTGCCATGGCCAGCATGACCGCGCCGATCACGGTGTCGAGCGCCTGCTCGAAGAACGGGCTGTACAAGCCGGTCAGCAGCCAGTACAGACCACCGCCTTCGCCGTCGTAGGGCAGCGACCACTGCCAGGTGAACGCGAGCAGCCCACCGAGACCACCGATCACCCAGGCCACGGCCAGTACGAACGTCACGATCCGCACGGGGAAACCGACGATGGCGTGCAGGAGGTCCCGCCACGACTGCGCGTCGCCGAGCCTGCCGACCATCCGGCGGAAGACCCCGCCCTCGGGCTCCTTGTAGTGGTGCGGCGGCAGCGGTCTGCCCAGCGCCAGCTCGGTGGAGCGCCGCTCGAGATCGGCGAACCACCGGCTCACCACGAGGGTGGCGGCGAGGATCGGGATGCCGACCCACACCACGAACGAGCCGACCCCCGCGGCGAAACCCGCGATGCCGAGCGAGAACGCGGGGACGGCGAGGAACAGGCCCGTGAAGTGGTAGCCGAACCGCCGCCCGGCCCGCCCGAGGACCGAGGTCGAAGGGGGCAGCGATACCGCGGTCGTGTCCGTCATGGCTCCCAGCCTCGCCGTAGCGGGGTCACGAACCCAGCCGGTGCGCCCCCTCGCCAGGGTAGGGCCAACCCGAATCGCATCAATCCGAGAACCGCGGTGCCCGCTTCTCCCGGTGCGCGGCCAGCCCCTCGCGCACCTCGGACTGCCCGAACCCGTAGAACTCGAACGCCAGCGACGCGTCGAACGTCGGCCCGGCGCTGCGGTACCAGTTGTTCAGCGACAGCTTCGTGAACGCGATCGCCTGCGGCGCACCGGCGGCGAGCTTGCGCGCCACCGCCATGGCCCGCTCCTGCACCTCGTCGTCGTCGACGACGAGCGACACCAGCCCGATCCGCTCGGCCTCCTCACCACTGATGGAGTCGCAGGTGAGCAGGTAGTACTTGGCCTTGGCCATGCCGCACAGCAGCGGCCAGCAGATGGCGGCGTGGTCGCCGGCGGCCACCCCGAGCCGCGTGTGCCCGTCGACGATCTTCGCGGTGCGCGCCGCGACGGAGATGTCGGCGAGCAGCGCGACCGCCAGCCCGGCCCCGACACACGGCCCGTGGATCGCCGACACGACGGGCTTGGCGCAGTTGATGATGTTGTAGACGAGGTCCCGCGCCTCTTTCAGCACCCGACTGCGGGTTGCCGGATCGTCGACCATGCTCTCGACGAGATCGAACGAACCACCGGCGCTGAACGCCCGGCCCTCGCCCCGCACGAGCACGGCCCGCACCGTCGGATCCCGGTCGATCACCGTCCAGATGTCGCCGAGCTGCTGGTGCGCGTCGGCACCGACGGCGTTGAGGTTCGGCCCGTCGAGCACGATCCGCAGGATGCCGTCCTCGGGGCGGTCGATCCGCAGCGCGGTGAACGGCGCGTAGGTCTCTTCTGAGGTCTGGGGCACGATCTCGGACCCTAGTGTTCGCCAATGTTCGCCGGGACAAGCTGCGGGGCTCCGCCCCACGCCCCGACCCTCACTCTGGTGGAGCTGAACGACGGGCGGCTCCACCATGGCAGGGTGCTGCCCCGGTCATGTCCGTGCCCACAGGTCGGCCATCCACGGGGGCGGGATGAACTTCGGTTTCCCGGTGGACATGTCGATCGCCCACTCGGTCGAATGAATTTGATCATGATGGGCGCGACACAACATCACCAAGTTGTCGACATCGGTCCGACCACCGTGTTGCCACTCGATCACATGATGGATCTCCGACCAACTCGGTGGTCGATCACATCCCGGATGCGCGCAACCGCCGTCGCGGGCCGCGACCGCCCGCCGGGTCCGCAGCGGGATCCGGCGATCTGAACGGCCGATGTCCAGCGGTTCGCCGTGTTCACCGAGCACGACCGGGATGAGGTCGGCGTCGCAGGCGATCCGCCGCAGCTGAGCGGGGGTGAGGGTGCCGCCGGTGTGCAGCAGCGCCCCGCGGGCCCGGTTCTCCAGATCTTCGAGCTTGATGGTCACGACCAGGTTCGGGCGCTCCCCGTTGATCTCACCGATGTCCTCATACCCGAGCGCGAACCGGCAGATCTCCACCAGTGCGGCAGCGTTGCGCTCACCCGCGGTGGTGCCCCGGTTCTCCGGCGAGGGGCGGGTGCGGGCGTCGAGCCCGGTGGTGATGGTGGCGAACGCTTCCGCATCCTCGAACTGGCCGCGGATCCACCCGGAACCGTCGGCGTTGGTGCCGAAGTGCAGTTCGTTGCGGCCGGGCCGCTCATCCGGCTCCGGGCCGTCCTGATCAGCCGCGGCCAACAGCTCCTGGCCCATGATCCGCACATCACGCGGGGAGAAGATCATCGCGGCCTCGCCCAGGCTGGCCTCGATCGACATCCGATCCGCGAGGCTGATGCGGGAGGCCGGTGAGGAGTTCATCAGCGTGGCGATGACCCCGACATGGCGCATCGTCGTGGCGCCGGCCGCGAACGCAGCTGCAGTGGCGGGCAGTACCGGCTCCAGCGGGGCACCGTCGAGGGCGAACCTAGGGCCGACCTGCTGGGCGACCCGCACGTGCTGACGAGCGACGTCGTGGTCCCAGGTGAGCAGGTCCTTCAAGCCGCCGGTGGTGGTCTTGTAGCCCTTCGCGACCAGGGTGCCGTCGCGGTCGATGACGGCGATCTGAGCAATCTTGGTTCGGTCCATCAGCCGCGATCCACCCTCGGCCACCAGCAATGCGGCGAGGGGATCAGCGCTGGAATTGATGAGCGCGGCGGCCTGCCCGAGCAGGCGCACGGCCTGGGCGAGCGGATCCTCGGTCATGCCTCCATTCTACTCGAACATACGTGCGAATGAATACCAATTATCGCAGGCCAAGAGCCGTTTGGCGCCAACCATGGAAGGGTCGAAGAGGCTCCACCAGAGCGAGGGTCGGGGCCCGGGCGGAGCCCCGTAAGCGCCATACCCTGCCCAGATGCACACAAAGGGACCGCTGACCGGCATCACTGTCGTCACCCTCGAGCATGCGGTCTCCGCCCCCATAGCAACCAGAACCCTCGCCGACCTGGGCGCCCGAGTGATCAAGGTGGAGAACCCGAGAGGCGGCGACTTCGCCCGCCACTACGACGACGTGGTGGCGGGCCAGGCGGCCCACTTCGTCTGGTGCAACCGAGGCAAGGAGTCGGTGGCCCTGAACCTGCGCGACCCACGCGGGCAGGACTTGCTGCACGCGCTGCTCGAAACAGCCGACGTGCTCATCTCCAACCTCACCCCAGGCGCAACGGAACGGATCGGCGTGGCGCCGGCACAGCTGGCGAAGCGCCACCCCCACCTCGTGTCGACGGAGATCACCGGCTACGGCCAGGGCGGGCCCCTCTCCCACAAGCGCGCCTACGACCTGCTCGTGCAGGCGGAGTCCGGCGCCTGCTCGATCACGGGCACGGAGGGCGCTCCGGCGAAGGCCGGCCCCCCGATGGCCGACGTGGCCACCGGGCTCTACACGACGATCGCCGTGCTGGCGGCGCTGTGGGGGCGCCGGAACGGTGACCCGGCGGCGAGCACCCATGTCGCGATGCTCGACGTGATGACGGAGCTGATGGGCTACACGCTGCACTGGACGCGGCACACCGGGGTGGAGCAGCAGCCGGTCGGGATGGGTTCGCCGGCGGTGGCCCCGTACGGCGCCTTCCGCACCGCGGACGGGCAGACGGTGGTGCTCGGCACCACGAACGACGCCGAGTGGCAGCGCCTGTCCCGCGACCTGATCGACCGGCCGGACCTGGCCGACGAGCCCGGCCTGCGCCGCGCGGAGGGGCGGGTCGCGCGGCGGGCGGAGGTGGATGCCGCGGTAGCGGAGTGGTGCGCGCGACACGATCTCGCCACCGTCCAGGACGCGGCCGACCGGGCCGGCATCGGCAACTCCCGCTACAACACCGCCACCGACGTGCTGGACCATCCGCACTTGGCCGCGCGCGGGCGGTGGGCGCAGGTCGACACCCCGGGTGGGCCGGTGCCGGCGCTGCGGCCGCCGATCGACTCGTCGACGTGGGGTGCGCGCATGGATCCGGTGCCGGCGCTCGGTGCGCACACCGCGGCCGTACTCGGCGAGCTGGGGATCGCGGAGGCCGAGCTCGCGGATCTGCGGGCCGCCGGGGTGATCGCCGGCTGAGCGGACGACCATTCCCCTCCGTTGCCGCAGACCCCCGAATCGGGTAGCAATCGGTTAGCCCGAACAGCCCAGTGGCAATCATGGACGCATGGCGCGTCCCGAGGTTGCGCGAGCCACTGGTAACAGTTTCGTTGCACCCTTCTCCGCAGGTCGGAGGTACCGCCGGGACAATTGGGATGCTGAGAATTCCTCAGTACGAGTGACCGGCAGACTCGTCACGTCGCGTGCATATTCTCGTTGGGCCAACCGAGTGGTCACGCACGGGGGCGCTGACCGCGAGGCAGGGGGACGATGATCGAGCTGGAGTGGGTTTCGAAGGTCTACAAGACCGGCGCCATCGAGCTGCGCGCGCTCGACAACGCCAACCTGCGCATCGAGGACGGCGACCTGGTCGCGATCATGGGCGCCTCCGGCTCGGGCAAGAGCACGATGATGAACATCCTCGGCTGCCTGGATTCGCCCACCTCGGGCATCTACCGCCTCGACGGGATCGACGTCGGCACGCTGCGGGAAAACGCTCTCGCGGACATCCGCAACAAGAAGATCGGGTTCGTCTTCCAGTCGTTCAACCTGATCCCGCGCACGTCGGCGGTCCGCAACGTGGAGCTGCCGCTGGTGTACGGCGGCGGCAAGGACCGCCGCGCCCGTGCGCAGCGCGCACTGGAACGGGTCGGGCTCGGCGAGCGCATGGGCCACATGCCCAACGAGCTCTCCGGCGGCCAGCAGCAGCGTGTGGCCGTAGCCCGCGCGCTGGTCACGGACCCGACCATGATCCTCGCGGACGAGCCCACCGGTAACCTCGACACCGCCTCGACGATCGAGATCATGAACCTGTTCGTCGAGCTCAACGACTCGGGCCGCACCGTCGTGCTGATCACCCACGAGCCCGAGGTCGCGTCGTTCGCCAAGCGCGTCGTCACACTGCGCGACGGCCACATCATCAGCGACGTCCGCCAGGAGCAGAAGCGCGACCAGGTCGTGCCCGACGACGGCCACACCGAGGTGTTCGCCGCCGTCACCGCGCTCGCCTCGGACGCCCCCAAGCACGCACTCGACGCTCCTGCCGATGAAGGCGTCGATCCCGGTGAGCCGACCCGGCCCGTACTGCGCAAGGACCTCGACCGATGAACATCTGGGAGGCAGCGCGCATCGCGTTGCGCGGCCTGCGGTCCAACCGCATGCGCTCGGTGCTGACGATGCTGGGCATCATCATCGGCGTCTCGTCGGTGATCCTGCTGGTCGCGTTCGGCAACGGGCTGCAGACGTTCATCAACGACGCGTTCGGCCCGCTCGCCAACCAGCTCACCGTCAGCAAGAGCCAGGGCAGCCTGAGCGGCAACGGCGAGCCGAAGGAGCTCACCGACAACGACGTCGACGCGCTCAACAACAAGAACAAGGCGCCCGACATCCTGTCGGTCACTCCGGTGGTCAGCGGCAGCGCGAACGTCCAGCTGTCCGGCGGCACCCAGGTGCGCGGATCGATCGTCGGATCCACTGCCGACTACTTCACGGTGACCGACCGCGAGGTCGTCATCGGGGAGTTCTTCGACGAGCAGCAGGTGCGCAACAAGTCGAAGGTGGCCGTGCTCGGCCCCAACATCGTCGCCAGCCTCTTCGCCGGCGACGCCGCGGCGGCGATGGGCAAGGAGATCCGGGTCGGCCGCACCTCGTTCCGCGTGATCGGGGTGGCGAAGGGCAACGGCCAGAACGACGACGTGGTGATCATGCCGCTCGGCGCGGCCCGCAGCTACCTGCTCGGCGGGGGCGACGCGGTCAACCAGCTGATGATCCGGGCGACGTCGGTGGGCGCGGTCAACGCGGCCGAGACCCAGATCAACACGATCCTCGACGACCGGCACAAGATCCGCGATCCCGAGGACCGCGACTTCAACATCCTCAAGCTGCAGAGCCTGCTCGACCAGTCGTCGCAGGTGCTGTCTTTCGTCACGCTGTTCACCGCGGCCGTCGCCGGCATCTCGCTGGTGGTCGGCAGCATCGGCGTCGCCAACATCATGCTGGTCACGGTCACCGAGCGGACCCGGGAGATCGGCATCCGCAAGGCCATCGGCGCCAGACGCCGGGCCATCCTCCAGCAGTTCCTGATCGAGTCGATGATGCTCACCGGCATCGGCGGCGTCATCGGGATCCTGCTCGGGGTCGGCCTCGCCGCAGCGGCCGGGTTCGTCCTGCCGGCGCTGATCCCCGACTTCCCGTCGCCGGTGGTCTCACCGTTCTCGGTGATCCTCTCGTTCACGATCAGCATCGTCATCGGGCTGGTCGCGGGCGGGTACCCGGCCAACCGCGCGGCGCGGCTCCGCCCGATCGAGGCGCTGAGGTACCAGTGACCACTCCTGCGACGCTCCCCGGCCCACTCCCCCGCCGTCAATACGGAAAGGCACCATCCATGGCTCGAACGAGGCAGCTGCACTGGGCGGGCCTCGCGGCAGTGGCCGTGCTCGTCACGGCTTGCGGCGGCGGCGCTCCTCCGGCGCCGACGGTCAAGGTGGACCGCGGACCGGTCTCCACCTCCGTGTCGGCCTCCGGGACCCTCGTGTCGACCAACGAGGCGAACCTCGGCTTCGCCGACCGCGGCAAGGTCGCCGAGATCATGGTGAAGGTGGGCGACAAGGTCACCGCGGGCCAGGCCCTCGCCCGGCTCGACGACGGGGCCCTCACGCAGGCGCTCGCGTCCGCGAAGGCCAAGCTCGACCAGCAGAACGCAGCGCTGGGCAAGATCACCGGCAGCTACACGGTCGAGGGCGCGCAGGCCGCGCTGGACGCCGCGAACTCGGTGCTCGACGCCACCAAGCGCAACGTCAACGCGGTCAACGAGGCCAACAGCGCCGCCACCCGCCGGGCGCAGATCCAGCTGGACTTCGACCGCGAGGTGCTGCGGAGTACGTCGTGCGAGCCGCCGACAACGGCGCAGCCGCTCGCACCCGCAGCCCAGCAGCAGCCGCAGCCGACCAAGAAGCCGAAGCCGAGCAACGGTGGCTCCGACGACGACAACGCCAGCTCCAACGGCCTGATCGGGATGGGCGAGCCGACCACCGCGCAGGTGCGCCCGGTCGCGTTCAGCACCCCGCTGACCGGCGACGACGATGACGACGGCTTCGAGACCTGCTCCGGGTAAGCAGGCCGCCCAGCGCACCGTGATCACTCTCGGAAGCCGCGCTGAGCGCGGCCAAGCACACCGAGGACACCGCCGCGACGCAGGGCCGGATCTCCATCACCAACGCCGAAGCATCGGTCGTCACGGCGGAGAACACGCTCGAGAACAACAGCCGCGACAACTCCGCGGACGCCAACGTGCAGGAGGCGGTCAAGCGGGACGCGCAGATCGCCTTCGACGGCGCGCAGCGCGACCTGAACAACGCCACGCTGAAGGCGCCGGTGGACGGCACGGTGTCGAGCATCAACGGCCTGGTGGGCGAGTTCATCGCAGGGCTCGACCGGCGGCACCCCGCAGGCGCCGGGTCCGCGGCCCGGGTGCCCGGAGCGACGGGCGGTACCTCCGCGACCGGCACGGGCACCGGCACCGGCGGCACGGCGGCCGGCTCGTTCATCACGATCACGAACATCGACTCGTTCCAGCTGGTCGTGCCGTTCGAGGAGTCCGACGCCGCCCAGGTGGCGGCGAACCAGGAGGTCGAGGTCACCGTCGACGCGATCGCGGGGCTCACCAAGAAGGCCACCGTGGTGTCGGTGGCACCGACGGCCGACTCGATCTCCGGGGTGGTCAACTACTACGCGACCATCGTGCTGAACGAGAGCGATCCGCGGCTCAAGGACGGCCAGACCGCGCAGGCCGACGTGATCACCAAGACCGTGCCGAACGCGCTGCGGGTGCCGGCGAACGCCGTGCGCTCGGACCCCAACGGCACCGTGGTGGACATCCCCGGCCCGGACGGGAAGCCGGTGCCGACACCGGTCACCACCGGGCTGCAGGGTGACCAGTTCACCGAGATCACCTCGGGTCTGCAGGACGGCCAGGACGTGCTGCTGCCGCAGGCCACCGTCAACGCCACGGGAGGCAGCGCCGAGAACAGAGGTGGTGGCGGCGGCGGGGGCTGATCGGAGCCGTCACTGCTGTTCGCGGGGCTCGCCGACTACGTTCGAACGTGGTCGGCGGGCCCCGCCGCCGTTTCCGCCACTGATCGGCCCCGACCGGAGGTTCCGTGGATCCCGCTGATCTCGACGACGTGCTGGCCGCCGTGCGGGCCTTCGTCCGCAACGACGTCGTCCCGCTGGAGGAGCAGATCGACGCCGAGGACGCGATCCCGGAGCCGATCATCGCGGCGTGCAAGGAGATGGGCCTGTACGGGTTCTCGATCCCGGAGGCCTACGGCGGGCTGGGCCTGACGATGGCGGAGGAGGCGCAGCTCGCGTTCGAGCTGGGCTGGACCACGCCGGCGCTGCGGTCGCTGTTCGGCACCAACAACGGCATCGCCGGCCAGGTGCTGATCACGGGCGGCACGCAGGAGCAGCGCGCGAGCTGGCTGCCGCGGCTCGCGTCCGGCGAGGTGACGGCGTCGTTCGGGCTGACGGAGGCCGACGCGGGCTCCGACCCGTCCACGCTCACCACGTCGGCCCGTCGCGACGGTTCAGACTGGGTGCTGAACGGCGCGAAGCGCTACATCACCAACGCGCTGGTCGCCGACGTGATCATGGTGTTCGCGCGCACCGATCCCGAGGCGCCGGGCAACCGCGGCATCTCCACGTTCCTGGTGCCGGCGGGCACGCCGGGGCTGTCGTTCGGCGCGCGCGACCACAAGATGGGCCAGATGGGCACCTGGACCTCCGACGTGTACCTCGACGACGTGCGGGTGCCCGCGGAGAACCTGGTCGGCGGCGACGAGGGCCTGCACACGGGGTTCCGCACCGCCGCGAAGTGCCTCGCCCACGGCCGCGCCCACATCGCCGCCATGTGCGTCGGCATGGCGGAGCGGCTGGTGCACGAGTCGGTCGAGTTCGCGAAGACCCGCTCGCAGGGCGGCAACGTGATCGCGTCGTTCCAGCTGATCCAGGGCCTGATCGCCGACTCCGTGACAGACCTCTACGCCGGCCGCGCGCTGGTGCTCGACGTGGCGCGCCGCTACGACGACGGCACCGACAAGGTCGCCGGGCCGTCCGCGGCGAAGTACTTCGCGTCGGAGATGGTGGGCCGGGTGGCCGACCGCGCGGTGCAGATCCACGGCGGCGCCGGCTACATGCGCGGGGTGCCGGTGGAGCGCATGTACCGCGACGCGCGCCTGTTCCGCATCTACGAGGGCACGTCGCAGATCCAGCAGGTGATCATCGCGCGTAACGCGCTGGGGTCAGCCGCGCGCGGCTGACGTGTCCTGCCTGCGCGCGGACGGTGGCGGCGCTGGTCAGGAGCGTGACGACGAAGCAGAGCGCCAGCGCCAGCAGCACCCCGAGGTTCGCGTAGGCCCACGGGCCCTCGCGGCCGCCGAGCCCGAGATCGAGCAGGTAGCCCTGCCAGGTCAGCCAGGCCACCTGCGAGTTGGTCACCAGCCCCCAGCCCAGCGCGGTGGCCACGACCAGCAGGATCACGGCCGGCCACCGCACGGCGCCGTAGCGGCCGTCGGAGCGGTACAGCTCGTCGGCGGCGTAGGTGCGGCGCAGCGCGATGTCGGCGAGCAGCACCCCGCACCACGCCGCCACCGGCACGCCCAGCGTGATGAGGAAGCCGGTGAACTGCGGCAGGAACTCCTGGGCGACGAACACCACGTACACGGTGCCGATCACCATCAGGGCGCCGTCGATCAGCGCCGCGACCCAGCGCGGCGCCGGCAGGCCGAGGGACAGCAGCGCGAGCCCCGACGAGTAGATGTCCAGCACCGCTCCCCCGACCAGCCCGAGCACGGCGGTCAGCGCGAACGGCACCAGGAACCAGGTCGGCAGCGCCGCGGTCAGCGCCCCGATCGGGTCCGCCGCGATCGCGGTCGAGAGCTCGGTCGACGATCCCGCGAGCAGCAGTCCCACGATCAGCAGCACCACGGGCGCGAGCGACGCGCCGACCGTCGTCCAGACCACGATCCCGCGCTCCGACGCCGCGCGCGGCAGGTAGCGGGTGTAGTCGGCGGCGACGTTCACCCAGCCCATCCCGAACCCGGTGAGCACCAGCACCAGCGCACCGATCACCGCCCCTGGCGGCCCGGCCGGCAGCGCCATGACGGCCGCCACGTCGACGGTGCCGGCCACCAGCACCACGTACACGACCGTCAGCACGCCGGTGATCACCGTGATCACCAGCTGCGCGCGCATGATCACGTCGAACCCGAGCACCCCGGCCCCGACGACCAGCGCCGCCACCACGAGCAGCGCGAGCACCAGCGTCACCGGGCCGCCGCCGAGCCCGAGCCGGCCCAGCACCGTGGCCGTCGCGAGGGTGGCCGTGATCGTCAGCACGGTCTCCCAGCCGACCGTCAGCACCCACGAGATCACTGTCGGCAGCGCGTTGCCGCGCACGCCGAACGCGGCCCGCGACAGCACCATCGTCGGCACCGACCCGCGCTTGCCGGCCACCCCGACGATCCCGCAGAACACGAACGACACGACCACGCCCACCACACCGACCAGCACGGCCTGGGCGAACGACACCCCGAACCCGAGCACGAACGAGCCGTAGCTGATCGCGAGCACCGACACGTTCGCCCCGAACCAGGGCCAGAACAGCTGCCGCGGAGTGCCCTTCCGCTCGGCATCGGTGATCTCGTTGATGCCGTTGACCTCGATGCGCGTGCGCGACGCACCGGCGTGTTGCTCGGCCACGACCGTCCCTCCCACCGCCCGTGCCCCTGACGGCGGTGCGGGGATCATGACGGTTGGTCGGCCGCCACGCCAGCACGATCCCCTAGGCGGGGTCACACCGATCAGTGGTCGGACGGGCGGATGTGGTACTCGAAGACGAGCCCACCCACTGCGAACAGCAGCAGCACCATCCCGATGACCAGCAGCCACACCTGGAAGAACGCCAGCGAGATCCCGACCAGCGCGGCCGCCGCGGCCAGCCCGACCGGCCAGTAGCTGCCGGGCGAGAAGAACCCGACATCGCCGGCACCGTCGGACACCTCGGCCTCGGGGTTGTCCTCCGGGCGCTCCTCCAGCCGCCGCGAGACGAACCGGAAGTAGGTGCCGACGATCAGCGCCAGCCCGCCGGTGAGGAACAGCCCGACCACGCCGACCGGCTCCCCGCCTTGGGTGGAATAGGTGCTGATGATCGTGTAGGCGATGCCGCAGAGGAAGAAGAACGCGGCGCAGATCTCGAAGAGCCGGGATTCGACCTTCATGGCTGCCTCTCAGCTCCCGGCTGCGTTCGGCGGCAACGATGCCGAGCGCTGGGTGCGGTCGTTCGCGAACGGGTAGGTCGTGGTGGCGATCGGCGTGCACAGCGCCGCGCAGGACGGGTCGCTGCGGCCCAGCTCCTGCAGCGCCTCACCGGCGCTGTACGGGGCGTTCGTGAGCGGGTTCACCTTGGTGCGCAGATCGAGCCAGCGGTCGTAGCGCGCCGGCGACAGCACCCGCACCTCGAAGTTCATCATCGAGTGGTAGCTGCCGCACAGCTCGGCGCACCGGCCGACGAAGGCACCCTCGCGCTCGATGTTGTCGATCACCCAGGTGGGGTCCTGGTCGTTCTTCTCCGGCAGCGGGAAGACGTCGCGCTTGAAGAGGAACTCCGGGATGAAGAACGAGTGGATCACGTCGTTCGAGTGCTGGTAGAAGGTGACGCTGCGCTCGGTCGGCAGCACCAGCAGCGGGATCGTGTCGCTCGTGCCGATCGTGACGACGTCCTTGCCGTCGGGCGTCTTGTGGCCCGGGTAGGCGAAGTCCCAGTTCCACTGCTTCGCGGTGACGTCGACCGTCAGATCGGTCGGCACGTCCTTCTCCACGTAGTTCTGCACCAGCACGGTGAAGCCGAACAGGACCGCCACGATGATCGTCGGGACGACCGTGAAGACGATCTCCAGCGGCAGGTTGTACTGGGTCTGGCGCGGAACGACCTCGTCGCTCTCGCCCTTCTTCTTCCGGTGGAAGATGATCGCCCAGAACATCGCGCCCCAGGTGATGACACCCACGACGAGCGCGGCGATCGCCGACCACGTCCACAGGTGACGCATCTGCTCCGCCTGCGGGGTGATGCCGCCCGGCCAGCCGAAGCGGATCACGTCCTCGATGCCGCACGCGGTGAGGAACGGCACGCTCAGGACGGCGAGTGCGGCGACCTTGAGCGCCCTGCGGGCACCCAGACGACCGGGGGGACGCGCGGTCTCGCGGCGTCCGTCTCGCTGTGCTCGGCCCACTGCCCGCCGCCTCCCACCCGTCGTCGCACGATCGATCTGCCCGGTACTCACCGGGCAACTTCGACTTCGCGTAGAGACTAGCCGAGCCGACAGCGACCGCCAGGCCCGGGTGCGCCGCCCGGCGTGGCGTCCCCGTCGGCATACTTCCTTGTTGTGTGCGGACTGCTGGGACTGCTGACGGCGGAGGCCGACGCGGCCTCACGAACCGACGCGATCGTGGACGCGATGCGCTGTGCGCGCCATCGCGGCCCCGACGAACCGGGCCGGGCCTGGCACGACGCGGACGTGGTGTTCGGGCACAACCGGCTGTCGTTCATCGACATCGACCACTCGCACCAGCCGATGCAGTACCTCGACGGCCGGTACTCGATGGTCTTCAACGGGGAGATCTACAACTACCTCGAGCTGCGCGAGCAGCTGACCCGCGAGCACGGCGCGACCTTCGCCACCGAGGGCGACAGCGAGGCCATCCTGGCCGCCTACCACTACTGGGGCCCCGCCGGCGTCGCGCGACTGCGCGGGATGTTCGCCTTCCTCATCTGGGACGCGCAGGAGCGGGTGCTGTTCGGTGCGCGCGACCCGTTCGGCATCAAGCCGCTGTTCTACGCCGTCGGCGCTGCGGGAGCGGTGTTCGCCAGCGAGAAGAAGTGCCTCCTGCGCCTCGCCCCCACCCTCGGCCTCGACGGCGACGCCGCCGGCACCGCGCTGGACCCGGTGGCGCTGCAGCACTACCTGACCCTGCAGTACGTGCCGGAGCCGGCGAGCATGCACCGCTCGATCCGCCGGATCGAGTCGGGCACCCACTTCACCGTGCGCCCCGGCGGCGACGTCGAGCAGGAGCGCTACTTCCACCCCACGTTCCCCGGCACCGCACCGGCAGCCGGCGCGCCCGCCCGGATCGCGACCGCCCTGCGCGACTCCGTGGCCAAGCACATGCGCGCCGACGTCACCGTCGGAGCGTTCCTGTCCGGCGGCATCGACTCCACGGCCATCGCGGCGCTGGCCAAGGAGCACAACCCGAACCTGATCACCTTCACCACCGGGTTCGAGCGGGAGGGCTACTCCGAGGTCGACGTCGCCGCCGAGTCCGCGGCCGCGATCGGCGTGCGGCACGTCGTGCGCACCGTGAAGCCCGACGAGATGATGGACCTGCTGCCGCTGATCGTCTGGTACCTCGACGACCCGGTGGCCGACCCGGCGCTCGTACCGCTGTGGTTCATCGCGCGCGAGGCGCGCCGGCACGTCAAGGTCGTACTCTCCGGCGAGGGCGCCGACGAGCTGTTCGGCGGCTACACGATCTACCGCGAGCCGATCTCGCTAGCGCCGTTCGAGCGGGTGCCCGGCGTGCTGCGGCGGCTGCTCGGCCGGGTCTCCACCCGGCTGCCGGAAGGCCTGCGCGGCAAGGACCTGCTGCGCCGCGGCGCCCTCCCCCTCGAGGAGCGCTACTACGGCAACGCGCGGATCTTCCGCGACCACCAGCTCGCCGCCGTCCTGCGCCAGTACGACCCGCGGCGCTCCCACACCGACGTCACCGAGGCGCACTACCGGGAGTCGGCCGGCTGGGACCCGGTGGCCCGGATGCAGCACGTCGACCTGTTCACGTGGCTGCGCGGCGACATCCTCGTCAAGGCCGACAAGGTGACCATGGCGAACTCGCTGGAGCTGCGGGTGCCGTTCCTGGACCCCGAGGTCTACGCCGTCGCGTCCGGGCTGCCGCTGGAGTCCAAGATCGCCGAGGGGACCACGAAACTGGCCCTGCGCCAGGCACTGGACGGGATCGTGCCGCCGCACGTCCTGCACCGCCGCAAGCTGGGCTTCCCCGTGCCGCTGCGGCACTGGCTGCGCGACGAGATGTACCCGTGGGCGCAGGACATCGTGCGCGACTCCCAGGCCGACCACCTCGTCGACCTGGCGGCCGTCCGGGCCCTCATCGAGGCCCACCGCGCGGGCCCGATCGACCACAGCCGGCGCATCTGGACCCTGCTGGTGTTCCTGCTGTGGCACGGCATCTTCGTCGAGGAGCGGATCCGGCCGGAGATCCCCGAACCGGTCTACCCCGTCCGGATCTGATCCCACCCGACCGTCCGCATCGGACAGCCGGCTGGATGCCCTACAGTCCGCACTCAGTGCATCTGGGTATCGGGGTATCGGGCCGATGGGGGTAGGTCGTGACGGACGCCGGGCCCGATCTCTCCCCCGAACTGCCGCATCGCGCACGGATCTGGAACTACTGGCTCGGCGGCAAGGACCACTACGCCGCCGACCGGCACTCCGCCGACGCGATCAGGGCGGCCCTCCCCGGCGCGCCCGACCTGGTCCGCGCCGCGCTCGGGTTCGGCGAGCGGGTCGTGCGGTACCTGGCCGCGGAGCACGGGATCCGGCAGTTCATCGACGTCGGCTCCGGGCTGCCGGTGGATCGCGACCTGCGGGCGGCGCTGCGCGACGTGGCGCCCGAGGCGCAGGTCGTCCACCTCGAACACGACCCGTTCGTGCTGGTGCGGGCCAGGGCGCTGCCCGTCAGGGACGGGCAGGCCGGCGTCTCCGTGTACCGCGCCGCGGACTTCCGCGACCCCGGGGCCGTGCTGGCCGCCGCCGCGCCGGTGCTCGACCTCGCACAGCCGGTCGCGCTGCTGTTCACGGGCGTGCTCGGCTACGTGCGGTCCCCCGAGCGCGCCGCGCACATCGTGCACCAGATGCTCACCGGGCTGGTGCCGGGCAGCTTCCTGGCGATCTGGGACCTCGTCGCCGACACCGGGGACGAGGAGCCGGTGGTCGACCTCCGCAGCGCCATCACCGGCGGGTACGACCTCGGCTCCGTCGCCGAGGTCGAGAAGCTGTTCGCGGGGCTGGAGATGATCGATCCCGGTGTGGTCCCGGTGACCGGATGGCCCGCACCCGACGCCGGTGGCGGAGCCTGGGACGGGACCGGGCGGCCCATCGACGCCTACGGCGGGGTGGCCAGGGTGCCCGCCGGCGGGATCCCGCCGCGCAGGCAGGCGGAACCGGGGCAGGCGCCACCGCGGGAGGCCATGCCGCCGACCGCGCGGTTCTCGGCGCTGACCGGCGGGCCACCACCGACCGTCGACGTCCGCGCCGACGTGCCCGCGGCGGCCCGCATCTGGAACTACTGGCTCGGCGGCAAGGACCACTACGCCGCCGACCGCGCCGTCGGCGACGCCGTCGCCGCGACCTACCCGGGGATTCGCGACGTCGTGGTCGCCTCGCGCGGCTTCCTCGTGCGCACCGTCACCCACCTCGCCGAGAGCGGCATCCACCAGTTCCTCGACATCGGCTGCGGCCTGCCCGCCGGCCGCAACACCCACGAGATCGCCCAGTCGGTCCTGCCCGACGCGCGCGTCGTCTACGTCGACAACGACCCGCGGGTGCTCATCCACTCCCGCGCCCGGCTGGCCGGCTCCGCGTCGAGAGGGGTGGTCACCTACGTCGAGGCCGACTACCGCGACCCGTACACCGTGCTCGCCCGCGCCGCCGCCACCCTCGACATGCGCCGCCCCGTGGCCGCGCTGTTCATGGGCGTCCTCGGCCACGTCGACGTGGCCGAGATGCACCGGGTCGTGCGCTCGATCGTCGCCGCGCTGGCGCCCGGCAGCTACCTCGCGCTGTGGGACAGCACCGACACCGGCACAGCGATCCGGGAAGCCGTCGCCACCCAGGCCGGCATGGGCGTGCCGTATCGACTCAGCACCGTCGCCGACCTGCAGGAATGCTTCGCCGGCCTGGAGCTGGCAGCACCCGGCCTCGTGCCGACGACCGAGTGGCGACCGACCCTCACCGACGTCCGCCCGATCCTCCCCGTGGACGCCTACGGAGGCGTGGGCCGCAAGCCGTGACCGCCGCGGCCGACCCTATGTCGCGACGGTGGCCACCGAGCCGGCGTCCTCAGCCGTGAAGGTCTCCCTGAAACCGAAGGCCGACGGCGACGGCCCCTGCTCGCGCAGCAGCTCCAGGCGCTCGACAGCCTCCTCGACGGTGGGGACGTGCCCGGCCGGGATCCACCACATCACCTGGAACGGCGCCTTCGGCAGCTCGAACCACTCCGCACGCCGGCGCAGCACGTCCAGGTGGCCGCTGCGGTAGACGTAGTCCCACAGGGCGTCGCGGCTCTCCCAGACCGACATGTTCACCAGGACGTCGTCGCCCAGCGGCGTCCGCACCGCGGTGGCGTCGTTGCCGCCGTCCTCCACCAGCCGCCACACGAAGCCGGGCGCGTTGTCGGCGACCTCGTTCAGCGTGTCGAGCATGGATGTGAAGCCGTGCATGCGGACGTCGTCGAGCGGGAATCGCAGCGTTCCCACGTTGAGCTGGGCGAGGTGGTGTCCCGTCATGTCCACACCTCACCATCGCACCGCTTCTATGTCAATCCACATTGTCTTTAGAAGACTGGACTACGACACAGCACAGCCCCGGACGCGGGTCCATGCAGGTCCGTAGCCCGTCCGCGCCCTCCATGAGCCCTTCCAGCAGCGCCAGGTTCATGCCGCACACCAACCCTGGATGCCGCTCGGAGAGGACGTGGAAGGGGCAGTTGGCCAGGCGCAGGACGGTGCCGTCGGCATCCATGCGCGGCTCGTAGCCGCGAGCGGCCAGCAGGGCCTTCGCCGCAGGGAGGCCGTCGATCGGCTCGGCGGCGGCACGCCCCTTCCGCCGGGCGGCAGCCTGCAGCTCGACGTCCAGGCGAGCCGCCTCCGCCACCTCGGCCAGCAGATCAGCAGCGATGCCGTAGTCGCGCGCCGGGACCGAGAACTGGTGCTCGGCGCCGGACCGCAGGTAGAGCTTGGCCGGCCGGCCGGCGCCCGGACCCGAACGCCCGCTCAGCCGCCTGCTCACGGTCTCCAGCAGCCCCGCGTCCACGAGCTTGTCGAGGTGGAAGGCGGCGAGCGTGCGCTGGATCCCGGCGCCCTCGGCCGCCTCGTTCCGGCTCACCTCGTGGTCCTGCGCGACCACGTACTCGTACAGCCGTCGCCGGACGGGATCCTGCAGAACTGCGATGACCTCGAGGTCCTCCACGCGACCATTCTAAGGACAACGGAGATGCTTGTTAGAGGGCGCCGGGCTCCCCCGCGGTGGCCCGCAGGATTTCCACGCCGCCGAGCAGCAGCGATACCTGCCGGGTGGCCGTCACGGTGAACCCGGCGGCTTCGACCAGCGCCTGCACGTCACCGGGACCGAACGCCAGCAGCGGCGAGTCCCGCAGGAACGTGCCCGAGAGCCACCCACGGCTGCCGTCGAAGTCCGCGAGCACCAGCTCCCCACCGGGCCGCAGCACCCGCCGCACCTCCGCCAGCATCGCCGAACGCCCCTCGGGATCGAGGTGATGGAACATCAACGACGAGCAGACGAGATCGACCGAGCCGTCGTCCACCGGGAGCTCCTGCGCGTACCCGAGCTCCCACCGCGCCGCCCGCACCGCGGCGTTGCGGCTGCGAGCCGCCTTCCGCCGGGCCGTACCGAGCATCCGCTCGTCGGGATCCACACCGAGCAGGCGCGCATCGGGGCGCCGCCCGCCGACCGCGCGCAGCAGGGCACCGCTGCCGCTGCCGACGTCGAGGACCAGCGGTCGGGTGCCGAGGTGATCAGCGGCCGAGGCGACGGCGCGGTACATCCGCGGCGCCCCCATCACCAGGCCGAGCGCGTCGTAGTAGCGGACGGGCAGGTGCTTGCCCAGCGCCGGAAGGAACTGTCGGTGCCCGTGCCCATGGGAGGTTCTTTCGCTCATGTCACCATGATGGCGAGCCTCCGATCAGCTGTGTCGTCCGATCGGCGGGGATGATGGGAGGATCTTCCGGTGCCCGCTCGTCAGGTCCCGGTCTACGGGCTCGCCACCGATCCGGCCGGTCCGCGCGTCCTCGTGCAGCGCATCGACCACGCCCACACCGCGATCCGGCACGGCGACCACGCGCACGACTTCTTCGTGCTGGCCTACATCGACGACGCCGTAGCCGACATGCCGGTACGGGCCGGCGACCTGTTCGTCGTCGCACCGGGCGACGTCGTCGGCGCGGCCGCGTTCGGCCTCGGCGAGGGCGGGCTGAGCGGCGTCTCCGGCTGGTCGGTGATGTTCGACGCGGAGCTGCTCGGCGCCGCGCCCGCGGCATCGCCGCTCGCCTGGGGCACGCACCCGCTGCTCAGCCCGTTCGTCGGGGGCCGCCGGCCCGGCATCGCCCGGCTGACGGTCGCCGCGGCGGCACGGCCGGCCTGGGTTGCCCGCATCAGGGCGCTGGACGACGAGCTGCGGAAGCGCCGCGGCGGTCATCACGCCGCGGCCGCCGCCCACCTCACCCTGATGCTGGTCGACGTCGCCCGGCTCGGCGACGGCGTGCTCTCCGATCTGGAGCTCAACCGGGAGCCGTTGCTCGGCGAGGTCTTCGCCGTGATCGAGCGCCGCTTCGCCGGACCGCTGTCGCTCCGGGACGTCGCGAGCGAGGTCGGCATCTCCGCAGGCCACCTGACCACCCGGGTACGCGAACGCACCGGCCGCACCGTCCTGGAGTGGATCACCGAACGGCGGCTGGTGGAGGCCCGCAGGCTGCTCGCGACCACTGATCTCCCGGTGGCCACGGTGGCCGCCGCGGTCGGCATCACCGACCCCGGCTACTTCGCGCGGATCTTCCGCCGCGCCCACGGGGTCAGCCCGGCCGCGTGGCGCGGCCGGGTGGGGCCGGCCGTGCGGTGACCGTCAGGCCGGCAGGATCGCCGAGATCTCCGCTGCGGCCTCCGGGCCGTACGCGTCGCGCAGCCGCTCGACGCCGGCCGCGCGGTCCCACGTCCACTCCTGGCCGCCGTGGGACTCCAGCGTCTCCACCGCGACGAGCGAACCCAGCTGCGCCGACCGCTCCAACGACAGGCCCTGCGCCGTGCCGGCGAGGAAACCGGCGCGGAACGCGTCGCCGACACCGGTGGGATCGACCTTGCCCGTCTCGGGCACCACACCGATCTTCAGCTCGCCGGTGTCGCGGCCGACGATCTGCACGCCGTTCTCGCCGAGGGTGGTGATGCGGATGTCGACCTTCTCGGCCACCTGCGCGGCGGTCCAGCCGGTCTTCTGCTGCAGCAGTTCCCACTCGTAGTCGTTCGTCATCAGGTAGCGGGCGCCCTCGACGAGGGTCCGGATGTCGGCCCCGTCCATGCGCGTGACCTGCTGAGACACGTCGGCCGCGAACGGCATGCCGAGGTCGAGGCACTGCTTCGTGTACTGCACCATCGCCGCCGGATCGCTGGCGCCGATCAGCGTCAGCTCCACACCCAGCGCGGACAGCCCGGACAGGTCGATCTCCGACGAGCGCGCCATCGCACCGGTGTAGAACGAGCCGATCTGGCGCATCTCGTCGTCGGTGGTGCAGATGAACCGCGCCGTGTGCACGTCCGGGCAGGCGAGGATCTGCGAGCAGTCGACGCCGTGCTCCTCGAGCCAGACTCGGTACTCGGCGAAGTCGCCGCCGACCGCGCCGACCAGCAGGGGCCGCTGGCCGAGCACCCCCAGCCCGAACGCGATGTTCGCGCCCGATCCGCCCCGGTGGATGACGAGGTCATCGACGAGGAACGACAGCGAGATCCGGTCGAGCTGCTCGGCCATCAGCAGCTCGTGGAACCTGCCGGGGAAGTGCATGAGGTGGTCGGTCGCGATGGACCCGGTCACGGCGATGGACACGGAGCGCAACCCTACCGGCTCGGACGCAACGAGACCCTGGCCAGCAGTGTGGCCAGGGTCTCGATTGCGCGGATCAGCTTGAGGGGCGGATCAGTTGAACGAGTCGCCGCAGGCGCACGAGCCGCCGGCGTTCGGGTTGTCGATCGTGAAGCCCTGCTTCTCGATGGTGTCGACGAAGTCGATCACCGCGCCCTGCAGGTACGGGGCGCTCATCCGGTCGACGCCGACCTTGAGCCCGTTGTAGTCGCGGAACAGATCGCCGTCGAGCTCGCGGTCGTCGAAGAACAGCTGGTAGCGCAGGCCAGCACAGCCTCCGGGCTGCACGGCGATGCGCAGGTGCATGTCGTCGCGGCCCTCCTGTTCGAGCAGCAGACGAGCCTTGAGGGCGGCGGCGTCGCTCAGTTCGACGCCGTGGGTCTCAGTCTCGACTGACGTGGCGTTCTCGACGGTCATGGCTCTCCCAACACGAACGGCGACTGCAGCATTCCCGCGTCGACTTCCGAATCCGAGTGTAGTCCTTCGTCCGGCCGATCTCCGGGTGCGGAGGCCGGAAGCCGGTCACATCACTGTCCACGACGGGGACCGGGACGGCGAGTTGTCCGGTGCCGGTCGCGGGTCAGCTGCTCCAGCGCCGCGCGACGCGTTCGGCGAGCGTGGCGAGGGTGCCGGCCGGATCGGCCATCGACGCTTCCACCCCGCCCGCGTCCTCGGCGACGCCGTAGGCGGCCTCCACGCCGGCGGCCGCGGCCTCGCGCTTGCCGACGCTGACCTGGCCGGCGAGCACGATGCAGGGCACGCCACGGTCGGCGGCGCCGCGGGCGACGGTGGTGACGAGCTTGCCGCGCAGCGATTGCCAGTCGAAGCTGCCCTCACCGGTGACGGCCAGGCCGGCCCGGTCGAGCGCCGCGTCCAGCCCGACCAGCTGCCGCACCAGCCCGGCGCCGGACACCCGCTCGGCGCCCAGCGCCAGCAGGGCCGCACCGAGCCCGCCGGCCGCGCCGGCGCCGGGCTCGTCCCGCACGTCGACATCGAAGGCGGCGGCGAGGGCGTCGGCGAACCAGGCCAGCGCCGCGTCCAGGGTCGCGACCATGGCGTCGTCGGCGCCCTTCTGCGGACCGAAGACCGCGGCGGCGCCGTGCTGCCCCAGCAGCGGGTTGTCCACGTCGGCGGCGGCCACGAGACGCACCCCGGCGAGGTCGGGACGGCCCTCGATGCGGGCGGTGGCGGCCAGCGCGGCCCCGCCCGGTGACAGCTCTGCCCCGGCGGCGTCGACGGGTCGGGCGCCGAGCGCGGCCAACATCCCGGCGCCGCCGTCGGTGGAGGCTGAGCCGCCCAGCCCGATCACGATCTTCGTGACACCGGCGGCGATCGCGTCCGCCATCAGCTCCCCCACCCCGCGCGTCGTGACGGCGGCCGCCGTCTGCGGGGTGCGCTGGTCGCGTGGCACCAGATGCAGACCGCAGGCCGCAGCAGACTCGACGTAGGCCACGTCGCCGACCTGCAGCCACTCCGCCCGCACCCGCTCGCCCAGCGGGCCGGTGACCTCCACGGCGTGCAGCGTCCCGCCCAGCACCGCGTGCAGGACGGCGACGAACCCGGTGCCGCCGTCGGCGACCGGGAGCAGCTCCAGCTCGTCGGCGGGCGCGGCGCGGCGCCACCCGTCCGCGATGGCGGTGGCCGCCTCGGTGGCGCTGAGCGTGCCGCCGAACGAGTCCGGCGCGACGACGACCCGCATGTTCTGTACGTCCTCTCGTCCCACGTCGGTCCGGTTCGACCGACCTCCCGTAGGCTAGTGAGGTGAGGTTCCTGGGCCGCTCCACCGCTGCAGATTCGGCCACCGCGTCATCGCCCGACGAGTCCGCCACAGCGGAACCGGGCGGGGTCGAGGTCGATCCGGCGCGCACGGCCGGCAAGGGCCGCCCCACCCCGAAGCGGCGCGACGCCACGGCCAAGCGGCGCGGCCCCGCCCCGCCCCCGCCGAAGACCCAGCGCGAGGCCGCGAAGCTCGCCAAGGTCAACCGGCCCGACAAGGGCGAGCGCCGCCGGCTCGCCGCCGAGCGCCGCGAGCGCATGGCCGCCGGCGACGACAAGTACCTGATGGCGCGCGACCGCGGCCCGGTCAAGGCCTACATCCGCGACGTCGTCGACTCCCGCCCGCACCTCATGGGCCTGTTCATGCCGCTCGCCGGGCTGGTGCTGATCTCCGCGGTGTTCCCGGTGGTCGCCGTGCAGCAGTACATGAGCCTGTTCAGCCTCATCGCGCTGCTCGTGATGGTCACCGAGGGCGTGCTGCTGGGGGTGAACACCACCCGCAAGGTGCGCGCGAAGTTCCCCGACGAGCAGGTCGGCGGCCTCGCCACCGGCTGGTACGCCTTCACCCGGGCCAGCCAGCTCCGCCGGCTGCGCATCCCGAAACCACGCGTGAAGCGCGGCGCCGAAGTCTGATCCGCTGCGTCAGGCACCGTCCTGCAGGCTCATCGGGCCGTAGACGCGCTCGTAGCCGTCCAGCAGGTCGACGGCGTCGATGCCCTGCTCCCGCAGCTGCGGCCACTCGTCGGAGAACCACGTCTCGGCCTCGGCCTGGTCGTCGAACTCCTCGTCGGGGCCGTCGACCGGGTTGCCCTCGCCGTCCAGGTACCGCCACCGGTAGCTCATGCGGCCAGTGTCCCCGAGGCGCCCGCTCTGCGCCCGAGGTGTCGATCAAGGGCAAATTGTCGTTTCGGAATCGATGCAGAACGACCATTTGCCCTTGATCAACGCAAACCCTCGCCGGACTACTAGCGTGGCGTCGTGATCACGCTCGTGCTCGGCGGCACGCGCTCCGGCAAGTCCGGCCACGCCGAAGGACTGCTGCCCGCCGACGCGCCGGTGCGCTACCTCGCCACCGCCCGCCGGATGGACGGCGACGTCGAGTGGGACGCCCGCATCGCCGCGCACCGCGCGCGCCGCCCGGCCGGGTGGACGACGCTGGAGGGCGTCGACGTCGCGGCCACGGTCGCGGCCGGCGGCGACCCGCTGCTCGTCGACGATCTCGCGACCTGGCTCACCGGCGTGCTCGACGACGCCGGCGCATGGGAGGCGGCCGCGGTGCCACCGGCCGTCGCGGAACAGGTCGAGGCGCTGGTCACTGCGGTCGCAGCGGCATCGGGGCGGGTGGTGCTGGTGTCGGCGGAGGTGGGGCTCGGGGTCGTCCCCGCAACCCGGTCCGGGCGGGTGTTCCGCGACGAGCTGGGCGCGCTCAACGCCGCGCTCGCCGCCGTGGCCGACGAGGTGGTGCTGCTCGTCGCGGGGTTGCCGATGCGCCTGAAGTGACCCCCGATGATCGCCGACGAACCGCGCTGTTAGGAAGCACCTCGTGGATCTGCCCACCGTTCCCGTCCCCGACGCTCAGGCGCACCGTGCCGCGGTCGCCCGGCATGCCGAGTCGGCGGTGCCCGTCGGCGGGCTCGGCCGCCTCGCCGAGCTGGGTGTGTGGCTCGCCGGAGCCCGCGGCACCTGCCCACCGCCGCCGCCGGAACGGCCGCGGATCGTCGTGATCGCCGGCGACCACGGCATCGCCGAAGCCGGGGTGTCGGTCCACCTCGCCGGCACGACGGCGCAGCTCGTCACCACGCTGCACCACTCGTCGTCGCCGGTGGCGATGCTCGCGCCGGTCGGCGGGGCCACCGTGCGCGTGGTCGACGTCGGGCTGGCGGCCGGCGGGATCGCGGGCGGCGGGCCGTACCGGGTGCGGCCCGGCAGCGGCCGGATCGATCGCGAGGACGCGCTCACCGAGGCCGAGGCCACGCACGCCGTCGCCGTCGGGCGGGCCATCGCCGACGAGGAGGTCGACGCCGGCGCCGACCTGCTCATGCCGGGTTCGCTGGGGATCGGCGCCACCACATCTGCCGAGGTGCTCATCGCGGCGATGACCGGCACCGAGCCCGTGGCCGTCGTCGGCCGCGGCAGCGGCATCGACGACAACGCCTGGATGCGCAAGGCCGCCGCCGTGCGCGACGCCCTGCGCCGCACCAGGACGTGCGCCCGGGAACCGCTCGCCCTCCTGCGCGTGGCGGGTGGTGCCGACATCGCCGCCCTCACCGGCTTCTGCCTGCAGGCCGCGCTGCGCCGCACCCCCGTCCTCCTCGACGGCGGGGTCGTTCCGGCTGCGGCGGCGCTGCTGGCCGAGGAGCTCGCCCCGGGTGCGAAGGCGTGGTGGCTGCTGGCGCAGCGATCCACGGACCCGGCCGCCGGCATCGTGATCGACCGGCTCGG
The DNA here is from genome assembly GCA_963727745.1 of uncultured Actinomycetota bacterium. GTDB lineage: Bacteria > Actinomycetota > Actinomycetes > Mycobacteriales > Pseudonocardiaceae > Pseudonocardia. The sequence continues at coordinate 52,162 of CAVSHL010000002.1, read as the reverse complement.
GCTGGATCCGATCGTCGATCTCCGGATCCGCATCGGCGACGGCACCGGTGCCGCGGCCGCCCTTCCCCTGGTGCGGATGGCAGCACTGCTCCTGGTCGGGGCCGCGCCCGCGTGACGGGCCTCGCGACGGCGTTCTCCCTGCTCACCGTGCTGCCCGTGCGGGTGGCGACGGTCGAGCGCCGGAGCGCCGCCGCCGCGCTGCGATGGGCCCCGGTGGTGGGCCTGCTCCTCGGTGCGGCCGCGGGCGGGCTCGTGGTGGGCCTGGCCGCGCTGGGCCTACCGGCGCTGGTCACCGGCCTGCTGGCCGTCGGCGCGCTCGCGCTCGCCACCCGCGGCATGCACCTCGACGGGCTCGCCGACACCGCCGACGGGCTCGGCTGCTACGGCCCACCCGAGCGCGCGCTGGCGGTGCTGCGCGACGGCAGCGCGGGACCGTTCGCAGTGGTGACGCTGATCGTCGTGCTGGGCGTGCAGGCCGCGTCGTTGGGCTCGCTCGGGGCTGCGCCGATCTCCGTTGCTGCGGTGCCGGCCGCCGCACTCGCCGCAGCCACGGGCCGGGCCTCCTTCGCGTGGTCGTGTCGGCGCGGCGTGCCGCCCGCCCGACCGGACGGGCTCGGCGCGCTCGTCGCGGGCTCGCAACCGGTCTGGGTCGCCCCACTCTGGTGGCTGGCGCTCGCCGGAGCGTCGGTGCCCGTGCTCGGCTGGCGCGGTCCGGTGGGGGTCGCGCTCGCCGCCGTGGTCGCCGTCGGGCTGGCGTGGCACACGGCACGTCGCTTCGGTGGGGTCACCGGCGACGCGCTCGGTGCCGCGAGCGAACTCGCCACGACGACCGTCCTGCTGGTGCTGCTCACGGGTGTCTGAACCCGCGGCGTGGAACGCTGCTCCTGTGATCACCGTGGGTTTCCTGCACACCTCGCCCGTCCACGTGCCGACGTTCCGGGATCTCCTGGCCGGCATCGATCCCGGCGCGCAGGAGACCCACGTGGTCGACGAGCAGCTCCTCACGGACGCGCGGACCCGCGGTGTCGATGCGGACGTCGAGACCCGCCTGCAGCAACGGTTGCGCGAGCTCGCCGATCGAGGGTCGGAGGTCGTCGTCTGCACGTGCTCCACGCTGGCCGGGCACGCCGAGCAGCTCTCGCCGCGACTGCCGGTCCCCGTGCTGCGCATCGACCGGCCGATGGCCGAGGCCGCCGTCGCGGCCGGTGGACGCGTCGCGGTCGTGGCAGCGGTCGACTCGACGCTCGGACCGACCCGGCAACTGCTCGAGGAGTGCGCAGCCGCCGCAGGCACCGGAGCGCGGATCGTCGACGTCCCCTGCCTGGACGCGTGGGCCGCCTTCGAGGCCGGTGACCACGCCGGTTACCTGGACCGCATCGCCGGCCACGTGCGGGAGGTCGCCGTGGACGCGGACGTCGTCGTGCTCGCCCAGGCCAGCATGGCGGCCGCGGCGGACCGCCTCGCTGATCTGGACGTACTGGTCCTCAGCAGCCCCCGCCCCGCAGTGGCCCGAGCGGTGGAACTCGCGCGCGAGCACTCCGCGGGGCGATAGGAGTCAGGCCGGCACCATCGTGTGCATCCACGAGTGCGTGTCAGCCGCGGCACCGCGCTGGATGGACGTGAGCAGCTCGCGCAGCCGCAGCGTGACCGGGCCGGGCTCGCCACCGCCGACGCGGGCCTCGCCGTCGTGGCTCTTCACACCGCCGATCGGCGTGATCACCGCGGCGGTGCCGCAGCCGAAGACCTCGCTGATGCTGCCGTCGTTCGAGCCGTCGATCCACTCCTTGCCGGAGATGCGGCGCTCGGTGACCTCGCAGCCGATCTCCTTCGCCAGCACCAGGAGCGCGTCGCGGGTGATGCCGGCGAGGATGCTGCCGGACAGGGTGGGGGTGACGATCTCCACCTGCTCGCCGGACCCGTAGACGAAGAAGAGGTTGTTGGAGCCCATCTCCTCGACCCAGGTGCGCTCCTCGGCGTCGAGGTAGGCCACCTGCGCGCAGCCGTGCTGGGTGCCCTGGGTCTGCGGCAGCAGGGAGGCGGCGTAGTTGCCGCCGCACTTGGCCGTGCCGGTGCCGCCCAGCGCGGCGCGGGTGTAGTCGGTGGACAGCCACACGTCGACGGGCTTCACACCGCCGGCGAAGTACGGGCCCGCCGGGGAGGCGATCAGCACGTAGAGGTACTCGGCCGAGGGTCGCACGCCGAGGCCCACCTCGGTGGCGAGCATGTACGGGCGCAGGTAGAGCGAGTCCTCGCCGCCTGCGGCCGGCACCCACTCGCGGTCGGCGTCGAGCAGCTGGCGGATCGACTCCAGGAACAGCTCGTCGGGCAGCTCCGCCATCGCGAGGCGCGCCGCGGACCGGCGGAAGCGGGCCGCGTTGGCGTCGGGCCGGAAGCAGGCGATCGAGCCGTCGGGATGGCGGTAGGCCTTGAGGCCCTCGAAGATCTCCTGCCCGTAGTGCAGGACCATCGACGCGGGGTCGAACGAGAGCGGTCCGTAGGGCTGGAGGGTGGCGTCGTGCCAGCCCCGGTCGGCCGACCACCGGATGGTGACCATGTGGTCGGTGAAGTACCTGCCGAAGCCGGGGTCGGCCAGGATCTCCGCGCGCCGCTCCGGGGGTGTGGGAGCGGGGTGCGGGGTACGGGTGAATGCCCCACGAATCGAAGCGGTCATGCCGACAAAGGTAACCGGGCGCCTCGATGGTCGGAAGCCCGACCATCCCTTCACAGTCGCGCATGAGCGCCTCCGGCGCAGCCCCTTCGGGGAACGCCTGCGGCGCAAGTCAGTAGCTGATCAGCGCACGTGCGACGCCACGAACGGCGGCTTGACCACGGTCGCCTCGAGCACGCGCCCGCGCACGTCGATCGTCACGGCCTCGTCGAGTTCGACGCCGGCTGCGGTGTCGATCAGGGCCAGCGCGATCCCGGTCTTCAGGCTCGGCGAGAACGTGCCGGACGTCGTGACGCCGACCCGCTGCCCGTCGCGCAGCACGTCCATGCCGGGGCGGGGCACACCGCGTCCGGTGGCGCGCAGCCCGCGCAGCCGCCGGGCCGGCCCGGCCGCCCGCTCCGCGGCGAGCGCGTCGCGACCCCAGAACGCCGCCTTGTCCCAGCCGACGGCCCAGCTGCTGCCCGCCTGGACGGGCGTGATGGCGGTGGAGAGGTCCTGCCCGTGCAGCGGGTAGCCCATCTCCGTGCGCAGGGTGTCGCGCGCGGCCAGCCCGCACGGCGCGGCGCCCTCGGCGAGCACCGCGTCCCAGACGGCGGGCGCACCGTCGTTGGGCAGGATCAGCTCGTAGCCGTGCTCCCCGGTGTAGCCGGTGCGGCAGACCCGCACGCCGGAGCCGCCGTCGGTCGTGCCGTCGAGGAAGGCCATGTAGTCCAGACCGCCCAGGTCGATCCCGCCCAGCGCCGCGGTGACGACCTCCGCCGAGGCCGGACCCTGCACCGCGAGCACGGCCCGCTCGGTGTGCCGGTCGGTGATCGTGACGCCCTCGGGGGCTGCCGCCCGCAGCAGGTCGGCGACCTGCGCCGAGTTGGCCGCGTTCGGTACGGCGAGCACCTCGTCGGGCCCGATCAGGTAGACGATCAGGTCGTCGACGACCCCGCCGGACTCCGTGCAGCACAGCGTGTACTGCGCGTGCCCGGGAGCGATCTTGCCGAGATCGGCAGTGAAGCAGCGGTTGACGAAGTCCGCCGCGCCGGGCCCGGCGATGAGCAGCTTCCCGAGGTGGCTGACGTCGAAGACACCGGCCGCCGACCGCACGGCGAGGTGCTCGGCGACGGTGCCTTCCGGGTACGACAGCGGCATCGACCAGCCGCCGAACTCCCCCATTGTGGCGCCGAGTGCGACGTGCCGGTCGTGCAGCGGGCTGGTCAGGAGATCGTCCACGGGCGCGACGCTACTGGGCTCCGGTGGTGGCCGTGCAGCAGCGCCGGAATCCCTCCGCCTCCAGCGCAATGTAGCGGCGGGTCAGACCGGCGTAGAGGAGGCCGAACAGGCGACCGATCGGGCCCTGCTGGATCACTCGGAGCATGAGGAGCGCGCCGTCGCCGTCGGGCGTGACGAGGTGCTCGCCGATCGTGCGGACGCCCGGAGCGGTCGCCTCCCAGACCATGCCCTGCTCGTCGACGCGAGTGACCGTCCAGATCGCGCGGGGCAGCCGCGGCTGGCGCACGTCGGCGCGGCTGCCGACGACGAGCCCGCCCGTGTCCAGCCTGCGGATCGAGGTCATCGACGGCGTCCAGTTCGGCCAGTCCTCGACGTCCACGATCGCGGCGACGACACGCTCGGGGGATGCCGGTATGTGCAGGGTGTGCGTGAACTCCACCCAGAAAACGTACCATGTGGTACATGCTTTCGCGAGATTCGTTGCTGGATGCCGCGATCACTCATGTCGAGCAGCACGGGCTGGGCGAGCTGTCGCTTCGCGCGCTCGCCGTCGAACTGGGCACCAGCCACCGCATGCTCAGCTACCACTTCGGCTCCCGCGACGCGCTCGTCGCCGCGATCGTCGACCGCGTCGAACAGCGCCAACGCGAGCGGCTCGCGCAGCTGCTCGCCGATGCCGACGTCCCCCCGCTCGAGCAGGCCGCCCGGTTCACCTTCCAGCTCCTCGACCCCGCCCTCTGGCCGGCCGAACGGCTGTTCTTCGAGGTCTACGGGCAGGCGCTGGCCGGCCGGCCGCACACCGCTGGGTTCCTCGACCGCGTCGTCACGGCATGGCTCGATCCCGTCGCCGACCTGCTCGAGCGCATCGGGATCCCGGCCGCGGAGGCACGCACCCACGCCCGGCTCGGCATGGCCGTCACCCGCGGGCTGCTGCTCGACCTGCTCGCCACCGGCGACGTCGCGGGCGTGCGGGCGGCCGCCGAGCTGCACCTCGCCAACTACGGCACGCTCAAGGCGTGACCCGCACGGTCGCCGCCGCCCAGCCCACCGCGACCAGCACCACCGACACGAGCACCTGCACGGGTGGCAGCGACGCCGCCAGCACCAGCGACAGCACCAACCCCAGCACCGGGGCCCAGCGCGGCCAGCGCCGTCCGGTCGTCGGCAACCGCAGCGCCGCCACATTGAGTACCGCGTAGGCCAGCAGCACCGCGCACGCCGACACCGCGATGGCCGCGGCCTGCCCCGCCACCAGCACCACGACGATCGAGGCCGCGCCGCCGACCAGCCCGGCCCGGCATGACGTGCCGCGCGCGCCGGCCACCGAGAGGCAACCCGGCAACTCCCCGACCCGCGCCATCGTCACCACGGTGCGACTCAGCCCGACCATGATCCCCAGCAACGCCGACAGCGCCACGACAGCTGCACCCACCCGGACCAGCACGCCCAGCGCGGGCGCCCGACCTGCGTCGACGACCGCGGCGAGCGGTGCCATCTCGGCCGCCAGCCGCTCGGGACCCATCCCGGCGAGCAGCGCGACCGCCAGCAGCACCAGCACCACGAGACCGATCGCCAGCGTGCCGAGCACCCCGCGGCGCAGGGTCACCTCCGGCTCGCGGGCCGAACCACCGACCACCGCGGCCCGCGCCAGCCCGGCGAAGGCGAACGACACGTACCCCGCCGCGCCGGTGATGCCCAGCGCACCCCACCCGAGCGTCACCGGGTCCAGCGACAACCCGGCGGCCGGCGGGACCGGCGCCGGGCCCGTCATCAGCAGTGCCGCGAGCGCGACGAACAGCAGGATCGCGATCGTGCCGCCGACCAGCGCATACGTGCCGCGCACCGTCCAGCGCATCCCGACGACGTTCGCGATGGTGGCGACCACCAGGACGCCGATGGCAGCCGGCAACGGCGCCGATGGCAGCACGTACGACCCGAACACGCCCGCCACGGCCGCCGCGGCCGTGGTGCGGGCGACGAGGAAGGAGACCGAGCCCAACCGGCCGAGGGCCTCGGGCACCCGGGCCCGGACGATGTCGAGCGCGCCGAGATCACCCACCCCGGTGCTCGGCGAGCGCTCCCCGGCGAGCACCAGCTCGGCAGCGGACGCGGTGGTGCAGAAGGCCGCGAACGCGGCGAGCAGCACCGCGAGCGGCAGCCACTGGCCCGCCGCGGCGGCCGCCGGCCCCCACACCGCGAACGCCCCGGCACCGAGCACCGTCGCCAGCCCCAGCACGACCACGTCGGTCGAGCTGGGTCGGACCTCTGGCTGGCCGGGCACTTGCACAGCCAAGCATCCCGGGCTGCCCGATCCGGGCGCATGCCGGTGTCATTAGCATCTCGAACGGATCTCGCCCCCCGGGATCTCGGTTCTTCGAGAGGAAGTCATCGCACGTGACGACCGAGCTGCACCCAGCCAGCGGCCCCGCCGCATCCGCCGACGTCGACGCGGTCATCGTCGGGCTCCTCCAGAGCGAGTCCGGGCCCCAGCTCGCCGCGGGCGCCGACGGGATCGCCGACGCGTTCGACGGCCGGCTGCTGGAACAGCTCGGCGCCGTCGGCGCGACCGGCAAGGCCGACGAGGTGACCAAGATCCCCACCGGCGGAGCGATCGGCGCGCCGCTGCTCGTGGCCGTCGGGTTGGGCAAACCCGACAACGGCACCGTCGCCGGCAACCGAGTGCGGAGCGCGAGCGGAGCCGCCGCCCGCGCGCTCGCCGGCACCGGCAGCGCCCACTCCACCCTCGGCGCGATCGACCTCGCCGCCGCGGGCGAGGGCAGCGTGCTCGGCGCCTACACCTTCACCGAGTATCGCCGCTCCGCCGGCAAGGCGCCGCTGGGCCGCGTCGACCTGGATGGCGATGCTGCCGACATCGAGCGCGCCGCCGCCGTCGCGCAGGCCGTCGTCACCACTCGCGATCTCGTCAACACCCCGCCCAACGACCTCTACCCCGCCACCTTCGCCGAGCGCGCGGCCGCGCTCGCCGCCGACGCCGGCGTCCAGGTCGAGATCCTCGACGAGCAGGCGCTCGCCGACGGCGGGTACGGCGGCATCCTCGGCGTCGGGCAGGGCTCGTCCCGCCCGCCGCGGCTGGTGCGCCTGACCTGGGCCGGCGGCGACGCCCCCCGCGCCAAGGTGGCGCTCGTCGGCAAGGGCATCACGTTCGACACGGGCGGCATCTCGATCAAGCCCGCCGCGAACATGGACCACATGACCAGCGACATGGGTGGCGCCGCTGCCGTCATCGCCACCACCCTGCTGGCCGCCCGGCTGAACCTCCCCGTCACCGTCACCGCCACCGTGCCGATGGCGGAGAACATGCCGTCCGGCACGTCGTACCGGCCCGGTGATGTGCTGCGCATGTACGGCGGCACCACCGTCGAGGTGCTCAACACCGACGCCGAGGGCCGGCTGATCCTCGGAGACGCCATCGCCCGCGCCGCCGAGGACTCCCCCGACCTGCTCGTCGAGGTCTCCACGCTCACCGGCGCCCAGCAGGTCGCGCTCGGAATGCGCACCGCCGGCGTCATGGGCACCGAGGAGCTTCGCGACCGGATCGCCGCACTCGGCCGCCAGGTCGGCGAGGACGCCTGGGCCATGCCCCTGCCCGACCACCTCCGCGAAGGCCTCGACTCCCGCGTCGCCGACCTCGCCAACGTCACCGGCAACCGCTGGGGCGGCATGCTCGCCGCCGGCATCTTCCTGCGCGAGTTCGTGCCGGACGGGCTGCCCTGGGCGCACATCGACATCGCCGGACCGTCCTTCCACAGCGGCGGGCCGTACGGGTACACGACCAAGGGCGGAACCGGCGTCCCCGTCCGCACACTGGCCGCGCTGCTGCAGGAGCTCGCCGCAGAGTCCTGACCCGCACGTGCTCAGCCGGTCACGGGCCGGCGTGGTGATCGACGACGCGGGTGAGCAGGTGGACGAGCTGATCGCGTTCGGCGGGGGACAACGGCGCCAGCAGGTCGTCCTGGACGCGGGCGAGGAGCCCGTCGAGTTCGTGCAGGCGGCGGCGGCCGGCCGGGGTGAGGGTCACGACGTTGCGCCGGCGGTCGATGGAATCAGGTGTCCGCTCGACCAGGCCGGCCTCGGCCAGCTCGTTGACGGTGGCGACCATGATGCTGCGGTCGATGCCGGTCCGGCGGCTGAGCGCGGCCTGGCTGTCGGGCCCGCTCTCGTCGAGCGCGGCGAGCAGCACGTAGTGGTGCCGCCCTGCCTCGACCTCGGTCAGCCCGGCGGTCAGCAAGCGATTGGCGGGGATCGCGGCCTGGTTGATCAGCCAGCTCGGCTTCGTCCGCACGCGACGGAGTGCCGTCAGCGCCATCCGTGGCTGGTCATCGGCCGGCTTCATCGCGGGCAACCTACCAAACGTGGAGGCCCTCAACGTTGACAGCCTCAACGAATGCACTTATCGTCTGTCGGGCAAACGTTTGTTCGTTCAACGATTTTCGAGCAACGGAGCCCCGATGACCACCACTCAGATCACCGCCGAGTCCCAGCGTGGGCTGCAGCAGCTCCAGGACCGCGCGGAGATCACTGATCTCGTCTACCGCCTGGGCGCCTGCCTGGACGAGAGCCATTTCGACGAGATGCACGAACTCCTCACCGAGGACGCCACGGTCACGACGCCCGGCGGGCGCTCGGAGGGCCGTGCGGGCGTGGTCGCCCAGGCCCGGCGCAACCACCCCGCCGACCAGCATTTCCAGCACGTCACCACCAACGTTCTGCTCGGGCTGGACGGCGACGCGGCCGAGGTTCGGGCCAACCTCGTCGTCACCATCACCCCGGCCGGCCCCGGGCCCAGCGGCGTCCCGGCGCAGCCGCCGCTCTGCACGATCGGCGAGGTGTACTCCTTCGGACTCGTCCGCACGGCGAAGGGCTGGCGCTTCTCGCGGATCAAGACGGTCCCGCTCTGGGTCACCGGCACCGTCCCCGCTCCCGCGGGCGCTGCCAGTGCTCCGTCAGGAGATGTCGACGCTGCTTGATGAGGTTCCGTCCGGTGGCCACGGGCCACCGGATGGAACCCGGCCGATGGCGGGCCGCGCGGGGGGAGTTGCGCACCCGGGTGGCGCCACGATCGCGCACATCGCGCGAAGGAGTTCGGCGGCGGCGCCGTGCACGCCGTGATGCCGTACGGCGCCTTCGGCGGCATGGACGGGCAGGGCATGGTGGCGCCGGTCGGGAGCCTGCCGTGGGTGGTCGGGGGCATCCAGCTGGCGGGGGCTGTGCTCGTCGCGGTCGGCTACTGGACGCGTCCGGCCGCGTTCGTGCTCTCCGGCATCATGGCCGGCGCCTACTTCATGGTGCACCAGCCGATGGGCGCGCTGCCCGTGCTCAACCAGGGCGAGCCCGCCGCGATGTACAGCTGGGTCTTCCTGCTGCTGGTCGCGATCGGTCCGGGCCGCTACGCGCTCGACGCGCTGCGCCGCCGCTGACTCAGGCCTGGTCGCGGCGCCGGCGCAGGATCCGTTCGCGGGCGTCGTGGTCGCGCATGCGCTGCGGGTAGCCGACGATCTGGGCGTCGTAGACGGGCAGTGCGAGCTTTCGCGCGAAGCGGGTGGCGGCGGCCGGCCCGGTGACGCGGCCGCGGGTCCAGGCGCCGTCGGCGTCGACGAGCAGCACGGTTGTCGGGGTGACGGCCGTGCGCGGCTCGACGAACGCCTCCACGCCGTGATGCGCCCGGACCCAGGCGCGGAGTCGGCCGAGGTCGTCCGTGTCGGCAGCCTCCCGGCCGGGCAGTCGGCTCAACAGTCCCATGAGGACCACCTCCTGCTCCTGTCAACGCCCGCGCACTGTGTTTTTCTCCCGGACGGACCACATCCCCCCGCGGGTGGCCACGGGTGACAAGATGGGCGCGAGAGCCCGGTCGACCCCGGGCCGACGGAAGTCGCAAGGGAGCTGTCGCGTGCCGGAGCACAACACGGTGCACAACGCGGACGTGGTGATTCTGGGTGCCGGTTCGGGTGGCTACGCGTGCGCGTTGCGCGCCGCCGAACTGGGCAAGTCGGTCGTGCTGGTGGAGCGGGACAAGCTCGGCGGCACCTGTCTGCACCAGGGCTGCATCCCCACCAAGGCACTGCTGCACGCGGCCGAGGTGGCCGACGCCGCGCGCGAGGGCGCAAAGGTCGGGGTGCGCTCGAGCGTCGAGGGCATCGACATGCCGGGCGTGCACTCCTACAAGGACGGCGTCGTGGCCCGCCTCTACAAGGGGCTGCAGGGGCTGATCGCCTCTCGGAAGATCCAGGTGGTGCAGGGCACCGGCCGGTTCGAGGCGCCGAACACCGTCGTGGTGGGTGAGGACCGTTACGTCGGCACCGACGTGGTGCTGGCCACCGGCAGCTACGCGCGCACCCTCCCCGGCCTCGACATCGGCGGCCGGATCGTCACCAGCAACGAGGCGCTGCACCTGCCGGAGGTACCCGGCCGGGTGGTGATCCTCGGCGGCGGGGTGATCGGTGTGGAGTTCGCGAGCGTGTTCGCGAGCTTCGGTGCCACGGTGACGATCGTGGAGGCACTGCCCCGGCTCGTCCCGGCCGAGGACGAGTTCGCGTCGAAGCTGCTGGAGCGTGCGTTCCGCCGGCGGAAGATCGCCTTCCGCACCGGCGTGAAGTTCACCGGCGCGCGGCAGGACGAGCAGGGCGTCACGGTGTCGCTGGAGACCGGCGAGGAGCTGGAGGCCGACTACCTGCTCGTCGCGGTCGGCCGCGGCCCCAACACCGCCGCCCAGGGGTTCGCCGAAGCGGGTGTGACGATGGAGCGCGGGTTCGTGCAGGTCGACGAGCACCTGCGCACCAACCTGCCGCACGTGTACGCCGTCGGCGACATCGTGCCCGGCCTGCAGCTCGCGCACCGCGGCTTCGCGCAGGGGATCTTCCTCGCCGAGCAGCTCGCCGGGCTGAACCCGCCGCCCATCGACGAGGCCGGCATCCCGCGCGTCACCTACTGCGAGCCGGAGGTGGCCTCGGTGGGGCTCACCGAGGAGCAGGCCCGTGAGCGCCACGGAGAGGTGCAGACCCTCACCTACGATCTCGCCGGCAACGGCAAGAGCCAGATCCTGCAGACCCAGGGCGCCATCAAGCTGGTCAAGGCCGGCGCCCAGGGCACCCCGGGCCCGGTCGTCGGCATCCACATGGTCGGAGCCCGGGTCGGCGAACTCATCGGCGAAGCCCAGTTGATCTACAACTGGGACGCGCACGCCGAGGACGTCGCCGCACTCGTCCACGCCCACCCGACCCAGAACGAGGCACTCGGCGAAGCCCACCTGGCGCTCGCCGGCAAGCCGCTGCACGCCCACAGCTGACCGGCTCGCCGCCGATCGCAGTCGAGGACAGGAGTACCGACCCGCCATGGCCTTCACCGTCCAGATGCCCGCCCTCGGGGAGAGCGTGACCGAGGGCACCGTCACCCGGTGGCTCAAGCAGGAGGGTGACACCGTCGAGGTCGACGAGCCGTTGCTCGAGGTCTCGACCGACAAGGTCGACACCGAGATCCCGTCCCCCGCGGCCGGTGTGCTGCAGCGCATCGTCGCCGCCGAGGACGAGACGGTCGAGGTCGGCGGCGACCTCGCCGTCATCGGCGACGCGAGCGAGGGATCGGGCGACGGCTCCGCTCCCGCCCAGGACAGCGCGGAGGACAGCGCAGAGCAGACCTCCGCCGCCGCCGAGGACGAGGCGGCCGAGGACGCCGCCGAGGAGCCCGAGGTCGAGGACGCCCCGGCCGACGCGCCGGCGCCGCGGCCCACGCCCGCCGCCTCCAACGGCGGCGGCTCGAAGGGCGGCTCCGGCACCTCCGTGAAGATGCCCGAGCTGGGTGAGAGCGTCACCGAGGGCACGGTCACCCGCTGGCTCAAGCAGGTCGGCGACACCGTCGCGGTGGACGAGCCGCTGCTGGAGGTCTCCACCGACAAGGTCGACACGGAGATCCCGTCCCCGGTGGCCGGCACGCTTCTGGAGATCACCGCGCAGGAGGACGAGACCGTCGAGGTCGGCGCGCAGCTCGCGGTCGTCGGCGACGGGTCGGCGGCCCCCGCCGAAGAGGAGCCGGAGCCCGAGCCGGAGCCCGCCCCCAAGCAGGAGGCGCCCAAGCAGGAGGCGCCCAAGCAGGAGACCCGCGCGCAGGAGGCCGAGCCGGCCCCCGCTCCGAAGGAGGAGCCCGCCGATGCCGAGTCGGACTCCGACTCCGGCGGCGCCCCGTACGTCACCCCGCTCGTGCGCAAGCTGGCCACCGAGCACGGTGTCGACCTCTCGTCGATCTCCGGTTCCGGAGTCGGCGGGCGCATCCGCAAGCAGGACGTGCTAGCCGCGGCGGAAGCTGCGAAGCCGGCGGCAGAGCCGGAGCCGGAGCCGGCGGCAGCACCCGCGGCGGCACCGGCGGCGGCTGCGTCGTCAGCAGCCCCGCGCACCCCGCAGGCCACCCCCAAGCCCGCCGAGGGCGGCCCGCAGCGGGGCACCACGGTGAAGCTGCCGCGGCTGCGGCAGGTGATCGCGCAGCGGATGAGCGAGTCGCTGCGCGTGTCGGCGCAGCTGACCACCGTGCAGGAGGTCGACGTCACCCGCATCGCGTCGCTGCGCGCGCGGGCCAAGGCGGAGTTCGAGCGCCGCGAGGGCGTCAAGCTCACCTACCTGCCGTTCTTCGCGAAGGCGGCCGTCGAGGCGCTCAAGGCGTTCCCGCAGGTCAACGCATCGATCAACGAGGAGGGCAAGGAGGTCACCTACCACGGTGCCGTCCACCTCGCGATCGCCGTCGACACGCCGCGCGGGCTGATCGTGCCGGTCATCCACGACGCCGACGACCTCAACATCGCAGGGTTGGCCAAGCGCATCGCGGACATCGCGGCGCGCACCCGGGCCAACAAGGTCTCGCCGAACGAGCTGTCCGGTGGCACCTTCACGATCACCAACATCGGCAGCGCCGGTGCGCTGTTCGACACACCGATCATCAACCAGCCGCAGGTCGCGATCCTCGGCACGGGCGCGATCACGAAGCAGCCCGTGGTGGTCAGCGATGCCGACGGCCAGGACGCGATCGCGATCCGCTCCGTCTGCTACCTGCCGCTGACCTACGACCACCGGCTCGTCGACGGCGCCGACGCGGGCCGCTTCGTCTCGGCGATCAAGGCTCGGTTGGAGGAGGGCGCGTTCGAGTCCGACCTCGGGCTCTGACACCGCGATCCGTCGCGACGAACGGCACTTTCGTCCACTCGAAGTGGACGAGAGTGCCGTTCGTCGCGTCAGGCGTGGGCTGTTCCACACCGGTCGAGTCGCGTGACGGGGCCGAGTCGGCGAAGATCGATGCGTGCGCGTCCTCGTCGCCGGATCGTCCGGCCTGATCGGTACCGCTGTCGTCGCCCAGTTGCGCTCGGCAGGCCATGAGGTGCTGCGCCTGGTCCGGCGGGCACCGGTCGGTCCCGACGAGCGCCGCTGGGATCCCCCGGCGGGCCGGATCGACGCCGATGCGTTCACCGGCGTCGACGCGGTGGTCGCGCTGGGTGGCGCCGGGATCGCCGACCGGCCGTGGAGCGGTGCGCGCAAGCAACTGCTGCGCGACAGCCGGATCGTCCCGACGGAGGTGCTGGCGGCCGGGGTCGCCGAGCACGGGGTGCCGTCGTTCGTCTCGGCGGCTGCCGTCGGCTACTACGGTGATGCGGGGCCGGCGGAGATCGACGAGACCGCACCGTCCGGCGACGGGTTCCTCGCCGGGCTGGTGCGCGACTGGGAGGCGGCCACGCAGCCCGCGGTGGACGCCGGCGCGCGGGTGGTCACCCTGCGCACCGGGCTGGTGCTGGCCCGCCGGGGCGGGCTGCTGACCCCGGTGCGGCCGCTGTTCAAGCTCGCACTGGGTGGCCGGATGGGATCGGGCGAGCAGTACTGGCCGTGGATCTCGCTCGACGACGAGGTGGGCGCGATCTGCTTCCTCGTGGAGCATCCCGAGGTGCGCGGCCCGGTGAACGTGACCGGTCCGGCGCCCGTCACCAACGCGGAATTCACGCGGGCACTCGCCGCGGCCGTGCACCGGCCGGCGCCGCTGGCGGTGCCGGCGGCGGTGCTGAAGCTGCTGCCCGGCGGCATGGGCGAGGAGATGCTGCTGTTCGGGCAGCGCGCGGTCCCGGCGAAGCTGCTCACGGCCGGCTACGACTTCCGGCACCGCACGCTCGAGGACGCGCTGGCGGTCGCCGTCGCGCGGTGAAGTCGGCGGGGGAAATCGATCGTGGGCACTTCCCCGGTCGGGAACACTGCGGGACGTGGAATTCCTCTGCTACCACCGGGATCGGCCGGGCTCGGTCGCACCGCGCGACGTGCTCGGCGAGACGCACTGGTCGTACATGGACCGGTTCGAGCGTGAACTGATCGTCAGGGGCCCGACGCTCGCGGCCGATGGCGAGACAGCGACCGGCAGCATCCACGTCGTCGACGTGCGCGATGCCGCCGCGGCCCGCTCCTTCGCGTTCGAGGAGCCGCTCTACCAGGCCGGCGCGTTCCGCGACGTGCTCGTGCGCCGCTGGCGCAACGCGCTGGGCCGCACGATGTGGGAGGCGCCCACCCTGCGCGGCGAGGAGCCCGGCTTCCTGGTCCTCGGCTTCGGCGAGGGCCCGGCGGTCGATCTCGAACCACCGGCGGACAAGGACGCGCTGATCGCCCACGGGCCGCTGCTCTCCGACGACGGCTCGGCGTGGCTGGGTACGGCGCTGGTGCTGCGGACTGCCGATCCCGCATCGGCCCGTGCCCTGCTCACGCTCGATCGGTACGCCGCCGTCGAGGTGCACAGCTGGGAGCCCGGCGGACGCCGGTAGGTCAGCGGATCGCCGGGTCGAGCTGGAGGTCCAACCCGGCCGGCAGCGCCGGACGCTCCACGGGGTGCTCGGTGACGGGCAGGGTGCCGTCGAGCGCGGCGCGGACCGCCTGTTCGAGCGCATCGACGACCTCGGACACGGGCACGTCGCGGCCGAGCTCGGCGCTCAGCGAGGTGACGCCGGCGTCGGCGATGCCGCACGGCACGATCCGGTCGTACGCGATCATGTCGGGATCGCAGTTGAGGGACAGCCCGTGCAAGGTGACCCCGCCCTGCACCCGCACCCCGATCGCGCCGATCTTGCGCTCGTAGCGGGTGGCGTCGGCGGGCAGCCACACCCCGCTGCGACCGTCGATGCGACCGGCCCGGGTGACCCCGAAGCCGTGCACGACCGCGATCATCGCCTCCTCGAGCCTGCGCACGAAATCGACGACGTCGAGCGGCGCGGCCAGCCCGACGATCGGGTAGGCGACGATCTGGCCGGGGCCGTGCCAGGTGATCCGGCCGCCGCGGTCGACGTCGACCACCCGGGACCCGTCGGTCGGCCGGTCCTCCGGCTGGGTGCGCTTGCCCGCCGTGTAGACGTGCGGGTGCTCCAGCAGCATGAGCACGTCGGGCCCGCGGTCCTCGCGGCGCGCGATGGCGTTCTCGCGCTGCATCTCCCACGCCACCTCGTAGTCGACGAGACCCAGGCGGTCGGTGCGGACGGGCTCGTGGGAACGGCGGCAGGAGCGGCTGGCCATGCGGTTCACGTTAGAGGGTCCGGCAAGTGCGGGTTCGTGCGGCTTGCGGTGTCCAGGCGGCCCCTCGCAAGGCGCCGCCCGCAGCTCAGACTGGGCGTCTTCGCAAGGGCGGCAACGCCGCGAGGGGCCGCCTGGGCGCCGCAAGCTCGGACCCGCAGTTGCCGGGCCCTCTCATGCCAGCTGCGGCGCCACCTCCGCGGCGACGAGCTCGAGGTGGTCGATGTCGGACAGGTCGTGGACCTGGAGGTAGACCCGGCTCAGGCCGGCCTTCTCCCGCCACTGCCCGAGCGCGTCGACGACGTGGCCGGGCGACCCGACGAGCGGGTTGCCGTTCTTCGCGCCCTCCGGCAGGCCCGTGGCGTCGAAGCGGCGCGCGACGTCGGCGTCGGTGGTGCCGACGGCCAGCGCGTGCGCGCAGGAACGCACGATCTCCGCAGGATCGCGGCCCGCATCCGTGCACGCCTGCGCCACCCGCTCGTACTGCGCGGTGGCCGCGTCGAGCTGCTGGAACGGCACGTTGAACTCGGTGGCGAACCGGGCGGCGAGCGCCGGCGTGCGCTTCGGGCCCATGCCGCCGACGATCACCGGGATCGGCCGGGCCGGCTTGGGCAGTGCGGGCGACTCGATCAGCGAGTAGTGCTCGCCC
Organism: uncultured Actinomycetota bacterium; assembly: GCA_963727745.1. Taxonomy (GTDB): domain Bacteria; phylum Actinomycetota; class Actinomycetes; order Mycobacteriales; family Pseudonocardiaceae; genus Pseudonocardia. The sequence continues at coordinate 36,093 of CAVSHL010000002.1, read as the reverse complement.
ATGAACGAGTACGTCTCCCCCACCGGGGTGGCCCACAGCCCCGTGATGATCTCCAGCTGCTCGGCGAGGCGGGCGAACCGCTCCTTCGTCGACGGGAACGGGATGCCGTAGCCGATGTGCTCGGCCTCGAACCAGCCCGCGCCCAACCCGAGCTCGATCCGCCCGCCGGACATCTGGTCGGCCTGGGCGACGGCGATCGCGAGCGGGCCGGGCAGCCGGAACGTCGCCGAGGTGACGAGGGTGCCGAGCGCGATCCGCTCGGTCTGCACGGCCAGCGCCGTCAACGTCGTCCATGAGTCGGTGGGGCCGGGAAGGCCGTCGCCGCCCATCGCGCGGTAGTGGTCGGAGCGGAAGAACGCGTCGAAGCCGAGTGCCTCGGTGGCCTGCGCCACACGCAGCAGGTCGGCGTAGGCGGCGCCCTGCTGGGGCTCGGTGAAGATCCTCAAGTCCACGAGGCCGAACCTTAGTCGGGGCGTAGATTGGACGCCGTGACGATCGCCCCGGAAGGACGGAAGCTGCTCCGGCTGGAAGTGCGCAACGCGGAGACCCCGATCGAGCGCAAGCCGGAGTGGATCAGGACGCGGGCCCGGACCGGCCCGCAGTACACCGAGCTGAAGTCGCTGGTGCGCAGCGGCGGCCTGCACACCGTCTGTGAAGAGGCGGGCTGCCCCAACATCTACGAGTGCTGGGAGGACCGCGAGGCCACCTTCCTCATCGGCGGCGAGCAGTGCACCCGCCGCTGCGACTTCTGCCAGATCGACACCGGCAAGCCCGCCCAGCTCGACCGCGACGAGCCGCGCCGGGTCGCCGAGTCGGTGCAGCAGATGGGCCTGCGCTACTCCACCGTCACCGGCGTGGCCCGCGACGACCAGCCCGACGGCGGGGCGTGGCTCTACGCCGAGACCGTCCGGTTGATCCACGAGCTGAACCCCGGCACCGGCGTCGAGCTGCTGATCCCCGACTTCAACTCGATCGACGTGCAGCTGAACGAGGTGTTCGACGCCCGCCCCGAGGTGCTCGCGCACAACCTGGAGACGGTGCCGCGGATCTTCAAGCGGATCCGCCCGGCGTTCCGCTACGAGCGCTCCCTCGAGGTGATCACGAAGGCCCGCGCGGCCGGGCTCGTCACCAAGTCCAACCTGATCCTGGGCATGGGCGAGACCCCTGACGAGGTCACCGCTGCGCTGCAGGACCTCCACGACGCCGGCTGCGAGATCATCACGATCACGCAGTACCTGCGGCCCTCCAAGCGCCACCACCCGGTGGAGCGGTGGGTCAAGCCGCAGGAGTTCGTCGACCACTCCGACGCCGCCACGGAGATGGGCTTCGCCGGTGTGATGGCCGGCCCGTTGGTCCGCTCGTCCTACCGCGCCGGACGGCTCTACGCCCAGACGGTCGCCGCCCGCGGCGAGACGCTGCCGCCCGGTCTGGAACACCTGGCCACCGAGGGTGCCGCCGCGCAGGAGGCGCGCTCCCTGTTGGCCAGGTAGACCCGTATCCTCACCGTATGGCGGGTGGGAAGAACGGCGCAGCGGACAAGGTTGCGAAGGCTGCGGCGAAGAAGCAGAAGCGTGCTGAGGGCAAGGCGCGGCGCCGCCAGATGTGGCAGGTGTTCCAGACGCAGCGCAAGGAAGACAAGCTGCTCCTGCCGCTGATGATCGGCTCCATCCTCGGCGCCGCCGCGCTGGCGTTCGTGATCGGGCTGTTCTTCGGCCTCGAGTGGGTCGTGCTGCCCGTCGGGATCGCGGTCGGCGTGCTGATCGCGGTCAGCATCTTCGGCCGGCGCGTCCAGCGCTCGGTCTACTCCAAGGCCGACGGCACGCCCGGCGCGGCCGGATGGGTGCTCGACAACCTGCGCGGCCAGTGGCTCGTCACCCCCGGCGTCGCCGGCACCACCCACCTCGACGCCGTCCACCGCGTGATCGGGCGCCCCGGCGTGATCCTCGTGGCCGAGGGCGCCCCGCACCGCGTGAAGTCGCTGCTCGCGCAGGAGAAGAAGCGCACCGCCCGCGTGGTCGGCTCCACCCCGATCTACGACGTCATCGTGGGCAACGAGGAGGAGCAGATCCCGCTCAAGCAGCTGCAGCGCCACCTCGTGAAGCTGCCGCGCAACATCTCCGCCGCGCAGATGGAGTCGCTGGAGGCGCGCCTCGCGGCGCTGGGCTCCCGGGCGGCGGCGCTGCCCAAGGGGCCCATGCCGCAGGGCGCGAAGATGCGCAGCATGCAGCGCACGGTCAAGCGCCGCTGATCCCCCCGCCTACCCGACCACCAGCACCGCGAGCCGGGTGACCAGCTCGTCGGGACCGGACGTCGACGGGTCGGTCAGGTACGTCTCCACCACCGGCCCGACGGCGTCGTGGCCGCGCTCGCGCACGCCCTCCAGCAGCGCCGTGTAGGCCACCGACAGCAGCTCGTACGGCCCGACGTGCAGCGTCGTCGCCCAGTTCCCGGCGGGCAGGACCTGCGCCTCGGGTAGGCCGTCCGCCGCTCGCGCGACACCGACGAGCACGTCCATCTCCTCGGCCAGGTCCAGCGGGAACACCGCCATCATCGGCTCCCGACCGATCCCTGCGGCCAGCGCCCGCCGGCAGAGCGCGGCGACGTCGCTGTCGAGCTCCGCCGCCCGGACCAGACTGCGCATGCCACTGATCCCCAGCGATGGCTGCTCCGCGACGGTGAGGTCGTAGCGGACCCGGCCGGGGCTGGCCAGCAGCCCGTCCAGAGCGCGCAGCACCTGCTCGCGGCGGGCCAGCTCGGCCGCCCACTGCGCCCGCTGCCCCGCCAGCACCGTCGCGACGGCGGTGTCGTCGGGCGCGGCGAGCACCTCCCGCACCACCGGGATCGGCACGTCCAGGCGGCGCAGCAGCGCGATCGTCGTCGCCGCCGGCACCTGCTCGGCGGTGTAGTAGCGGTAGCCCGACGACGGATCGACGTGGGCGGGTTCGAGCAGGCCCTCCGCGGCGTAGTGGCGCACCGCCTTGACGGTGAGGCGGCAGAGGCGGGCGAACGCCCCGATGGACATCACCGCGTCACCGTCATGGGGTCATCTTCACCGGTACCTGCAACCACGTCCGCAGCTGCTCGGCCGGGACCGTCGCCGGGTCGGTCACGTACACCTCGGTGTGCCCGTCGGCCGGGACGTGGCCCTGCGCGGCGACGAACCCGTACAGGGCGTCGAGCGAGGGGCGCTCGGCCGAGTAGGGGCCGACGTGGAGCAGCCGGGCGACCCGCTGCGCTCGGGCTCGCCGCAGGTGCACGGGTGCGCCGAACCGCTGCGCCGCCGTCGCGACGGCCTCCGCGGACGCCTGTGCCGGCGCGGGCACCGCCAGCCGCCAGTGCCACCCGTCGGGGGCGTCGAGGTCGAAGGCGAGTGGGTCGCCGCCCTGGGTGTAGGTGCCCTCCAGCGGCACGTCGGCGGTCCCGCCCAGTGCGCCCCGCACGGCGAACAGCGCGCGGATCGCGCGGCCGAACTCCGGCGACTCCGGCGCGCCGGTCCCGTCGACGGTGAGCATGTCCCGGGCGGGGACGTCGAGGAGTTCGGGGTGGGTGGTCGAGGAAGTCGTCATGCCGTCGACGTTCGACCCTCCCGTACGGGGAGGGTCAAGCGCGCGTGCGCACGACGATCGTGCGGGTGGCGCGGTCGTGCCAGCCGCGCTCGTCGCCGTCGCGCACCAGCGGGGGCACCACGAGCGCGACGAGCACCGTGCGCAGCACCGCGCGGGGCACACCGATCACCGCGGCGTGGTCGATCGACGCCACCCGGATGCCCAGCGCCGTCATGCCCGCGCTCGCCCCGAAGATCGCGACGGGCAGGGCGGTGAGCACGAACCAGACGGCGAGCACCGTCCACTGCAGGGAACCGGCGCGGAACGGGTCCGGGCCGCTCACCAGCAGCGCGATGAGGTAGCCCAGCAGCCAGTCGATCAGCAGTGCGGCCACCCGGCGGCCGAGCGACGCCACCGATGCGACCCCCTCGGCGGGCAGCCCGAACCGGGCACCAGGGTGACCGCCCGACGTCTCGGCCGCTTTCGGGGACTCGCTGTTGCGGGCCATGGCGCTAGCGTATGCGGCGGCAGGCAGAGACCGATGTCACGCACCCCCGTTAACGTCCGTGAAACAGACGAGTGACGGACGGGCAACAACGTCGACCTAAGTTGCCGCTGGAAAACGAGCCGAGCGAAGGAGTCATGCAGGGTGTTCAGCAACTCGGAAGAGGTCATCAAGTACATCTCTGACGAGAAGGTCGAGTACGTCGACATCCGCTTCTGCGACCTTCCCGGCGTCATGCAGCACCTCACGGTCCCCGCCTCCACCGCGGGCTCCATCCTGGAGGACGGTGCCGCGTTCGACGGCTCGTCAGTCCGTGGGTTCCAGGCCATCAACGAGTCCGACATGGCCCTGTTCGCGGATGCGGCCACCGCACGACTCGACCCGTTCCGCAAGCACAAGACGCTCAACATCAACTTCTTCGTGCACGACCCGATCACGGGCGAGCCCTACAGCCGCGACCCCCGCAACGTCGCGCGCAAGGCGGAGGAGTACCTGGCGTCCACCGGTGTCGCCGACACCTGCTACTTCGGTGCCGAGGCGGAGTTCTACATCTTCGACTCGGTGCGGTTCGGGTCCGACCCGCACCAGCAGTACCACCACATCGACTCCGCGGAGGGCTGGTGGAACACCGGCCGTGACGAGGTGGGCGGCAACCTCGGCTACAAGGTGCCCTACAAGGGCGGCTACTTCCCGGTGCCCCCGGTCGACCACTACGCCGACCTGCGCGACGACATGACGTCGAACCTGATCGGTGCGGGCTTCGAGATCGAGCGCGGCCACCACGAGGTCGGCACTGCGGGCCAGGCCGAGATCAACTACAAGTTCAACACGCTGCTGCACTCGGCCGACGACGTCATGCTGTTCAAGTACATCGTCAAGAACACCGCATGGCAGGCCGGCAAGACCGTCACCTTCATGCCGAAGCCGCTCTTCGGCGACAACGGCTCGGGCATGCACGCCCACCAGTCGCTGTGGAAGGACGGGCAGCCGCTCTTCCACGACGAGTCCGGTTACGGCGGCCTCTCGGAGATCGCGCGGTTCTACATCGGCGGCATCCTGCACCACGCCCCGAGCCTGCTGGCCTTCACCAACCCGACGGTGAACTCGTACCACCGCCTGGTGCCGGGCTTCGAGGCGCCGGTGAACCTGGTGTACTCGGCGCGCAACCGCTCGGCCTGCATCCGCATCCCGCTCTCGGGCAACAACCCGAAGGCGAAGCGGCTGGAGTTCCGCTGCCCCGACTCGTCCGGCAACCCGTACCTGGCGTTCTCGGCGATGATGATGGCCGGCATGGACGGCATCAAGAACAAGATCGAGCCGCCGGCCCCGGTCGACAAGGACCTCTACGAGCTGCCGCCCGAGGAGGCCAAGGACATCGCCCAGGTGCCCTCCAGCCTCTCCGCGGTGATCGACCGGTTGGAGGAGGACCACGACTACCTGCTCGAAGGCGGCGTGTTCACCTCCGACCTGATCGAGACGTGGATCGACCTCAAGCGCACCAACGAGATCGACCCGCTGCGCCTGCGGCCGCACCCGTACGAGTTCGCCCTGTACTACGACGTGTGATGCGAGCCTGGGCTCGCAGTTGAGCCCGGATCGCTGACGAACGGCCGGTTCCGCCACCTGCGGAGCCGGCCGTTCGGCCGTTTCCGGAGCAGCGACGACCGGGCAGCAACGCGCAGGTCAGGGCACCACCGTGACCGGCCACCGGCCCGCCTGCACGAGCCGGACGGCGAGCGAGCCGACCAGTCGGTGGCCGAGCCGGGTGGACGCGCCGACCACCACCGCGTCGGCGCGCAGCTCGTCGGCGATGCGGGTGATGGCGGTGAACGGGTCGCCGCGGACGGCGTGGAAGTCGACCGACATCCCGTGGTAGCGGGCGGCGGCCTCCACCTCCTCGCGCATCTCCTTGGCGGACTCGACCATCGTCTCCTCGATCGCATGCCACGCCGACGGTGCGTACGCCGACATGGCGGGTGCGGTGTGGGCGTAGACCACGGCGACGCGCGAGTTCTGCCGCCGCGCGAGACCCGCCGCGTAGGAGCCGGCGCGCAACGAGGTGGGCGATCCGTCGACACCCACGACGATGACGCCGGGGCCGTCGGTCCCGAGCTCGAACTCACCGTTCACGATCGACAGCATGCACCGTGGCGCGGCCAGACCTCGTGCGACACCTGGTGCTTGACCTGGAGCGCGCTCCAGGGTGCAGCCTCGGTCCCATGAACAACAAGGCAGATGCGCAGGTCGCGGTCGGCGACCTGCAGGTTCCCCCGCTCGGCGTCGGCACGTGGGCGATCGGCGGCGACTGGGACTTCGACGGGAAGCCGGCGGGCTGGGGCGCGGTCGACGACACGGAGTCGATCGCCGCCCTGCGCACCGCGTACGAGGGCGGTGTGCGGCTGATCGACACCGCCGACGTGTACGGCTGCGGGCACTCCGAGCGGGTGGTGGGGCAGGCGGTCGCGCCGTTCCGCGACGACGTCGTGCTCGCCACGAAGGTCGGGCTGCTCTTCGACGAGCACACCCGCACCGGCGTGGGCGAGGACCTGTCACCGGCCTACATCCGGCGCGCGTGCGAGGCCAGCCTCCGCCGCCTGGGAGTCGAGCACATCGATCTCTACCAGATCCACCCGGGCGGGGCGGATCCTGCGCTTGCCGAGGACGTCGTGGCGACGTTCGAGGGGCTCGTTGCCGAGGGCAAGATCCGCGCCTACGGCACGAGCGCCACCGGGTCGGCGTACATCGAGGCCGTCGCCGCCGGTGGCCACGGTGTGGCCGTTCAGCAGGAGCTGAACGTCTTCGGGGCCGACGAGGAGGCACTGGCCGCCTGCGAGCGCCTCGATCTGGCCGTGCTGGCCCGCAGCCCGCTCGCGATGGGCCTGCTCTCGGGCCGGTACACCTCACCGGAGCAACTGCCCGCGGGCGACGTCCGCCGCAACACACCATGGTGGACGTTCTTCGACGCCGAGCACATGCCGGCGTGGCTGGCGCGGATCGAGGCTGTGCGCGAGCTGCTCACCAGCGACGGGCGCACCCTCGTGCAGGGCGCGCTGGCCTACGTGTGGGCGCGCTCGCCGCGCGCCGTTGCGCTGCCGGGCGTGCGCACCGTCGCGCAGGCGAAGGAGCAGGCCGGCGCCCTGGCGTTCGGTCCGCTCGACACGGCCACCGCGGCTGACATCGACGCCCGGCTGCGGGCACCATCGTCAGCGTGAACATCGCCGAAGCCGCCCGCCAGGCCGACTTGAGCATCGACACCATCCGCTACTACGACAAGCTCGGCATCCTCGGTGCGCTCTCCCGCACCGCGGGTGGCGCGCGCACCTTCACCGAAGGCGACGTGGGCTGGCTGCGGATCCTGCGCTGCCTCCGCAACACCGGGATGTCGATGGCGGACCTGCGCCGCTTCGTCGCCATCGACGGCGCCGTCGAGCCGGGCCGGCGCCGCGCGCTGCTCGAGGGGCACCGGGCGAGCGTGCTGGAGCGGCTGGAACGCACCGCGCTGGAGCTGGACGTCATCGACGAGAAGATCGCGGCCTACCGGCGGCTCGAGCTCGACGGCACAGCGCCTGTGGTGGAGCCGGAGGAGCTCAGGGAGATGGAGCAGGCCAGGTCCGCGGTCCGACGGTAGTGGCCCACGGCAGCGGTGGTGCGGCCATCGGCGTGGACGTCGGCGGGACGAAGATGCTGGTGGTGGCGCGCGACCCGAGCGGCGCGCTCATCGCCGAAGCGCTCGTCCCGACGGGTCCGGCCACGACCGGCGCCTGGCTGGAGCGCAGGATCCGGGAGTTCGGCGAGACGCTCGACGGCCGGGTCGCGCGGGTCGCGATCGCGGTGCCGGGGCTCGTCGTCGACCACGCCGAGGTGCGCAGCTGCGACGTCCTGCCCCGGCTCGCCGGCTGGCGACCGGACGTCGACCTGGTCATCAACGACATCCGCGCTGCGCTGGCGTCCGTGGTAGGCGGCTCTGGGGCCGACGACCGCGGGCCCGTGCTGTGCGTCGTCGCCGGGACCGCGATCGGCGCGGCCTTCACCGACACCGGCGGCCACGACGTGTTCGACGGTGCCGACGGATGGGCAGGCGAGCTGGGCTACCTGCCGATGGGTCCAGCACCCGACGGTCGCGTCCAGCGACTCGACGACCTCGCCGGCGGCCACGCGCTGCTGGCGGTACTGCGCCTGTCCGCCGACGACGTCCACGGCCGACTGGCTGCCGGCGATGCCGTCGTGCGGTCCCGTGTCGAGGCCGCCGGCACAGCGCTGGGGTCGGGTATCGCGGCGTGCGTCAACCTCCTGAACCCGCGAACGCTCGTCCTCGGCGGGGGCACCTGCCGGTTCGCGGGCTACCGCGACGCCGCGGTCCGCACCGCCGAGGCGCACAGCATCCCCGAACTCTGGAGCGCTCTCCGCGTTCGTCGCTTCGGCGACGAGCGCCGCTTCGCGGCCGACGGAGCGCTCGCTGCCTGCGGTGCTCTCCGCGGATGCCGCGGGCCGACATCGTCGACCTGATCGCCGCGACCACCCGATGGTGGCACGACAGCGGGCCGCGGGAGGTCGCGATGGAGCTGCGCGTCCGGGACACGAGCGGACCGGTCAGAACCCGGGGCTCCGCCCCGGACCCCGGTCCTCCCTCCGGTGGGGCGGCTCCACCGCCGCTCGGACGGTGGAGCCTTAGTCGACCTACCTCACACACCGTGCGGCTGATAACGCGCTCGAACGGCACACCATTGCTGTTCCGGGCGACTGAAACAGCAATGGGGTGCCGTTCGAGCGCGTTATCGCCAAACCATCCCACCATGCGGGATGAGCCGGGCGAGCGGATGTGCCGCCGACACCGCCCGCAACCGTGCGGCACGCGCGCGTTCCTAGGATCATGGGATGGACGCGACCCCCGATCCCGCGGCAGTGGCCTCGCGGCGTACGCCTTCGAGCTGGGGGTGCTGAAGAACCTGCGGCGCACGGGATGGGCGCAGGGGAACGCAGGCCTCGACGGCTGGATCACCTCCAGCCGGGACGACCTGACCACGGACACGGCGCGGCGGATCGCGGCCGCGGCCGAGCACACGTCGCCGCTGGCCTGGCGGGGCCGGTGACCTGTTCCAGGTTGCGGGCACCGCTGCTGCTCGCGGCGCTGCTGCTGGCCGGTTGCGGCGTGCCGGACGCCCCGCCGTCCGGCACACCGGCCACGAGGAGTCCCGTCACGACCGCCGCACCGACCTGCCCCGCCCCGTGGACGTGCGAGCAGCAGGCCCATTTCCGCGCCGTCGACGACCTCGTCGCGCACGTCCCCGGCGCGCAGGGCCATCTCGCCGTCGTCGTCACCGATCGCGAGAGCGGGGCCACGTGGACCGCGGGCGACGCCGACCGGCCGGGCTGGACGGCCTCGACGATCAAGCTCGCGATCGCCGCCGACCTGCTGGCCCGCGCCCGGTCCGGATCGATCACGCTGACCAGCGCCGACCACCACGACATCGCCACCATGCTGAACTTCTCCGACGAGCCGGCGTCGGACCGCCTGTGGCGCGCCTACGGCGGCGACGAGATGCTCGACCGCTTCCGCACCGACTACGGCATGCGCACGCTCTCGTTCGTGCCCGGCTTCACCCGCACCACCTACTGGGGCTTCCTCAAGACCAGCACCGCCGATCTCGCGACGCTGGCGCGGCACGTCCTGGACGGCAGCTACCCCGGCGCCGATCCCCGCGACCGCGCCCAGCTCGTGGCGGCCATGCGCGGGGTGGCCGCCAACCAGCGCTGGGGCGTGTGGTCCGCGGGCGCCGACCAGCGCCCCGGCGTGAAGGACGGCTGGTCGTTCGAGTCCGACAGCTACGGCGAGCACTGGGTGACCGATACCGTCGGGTTCGCCGGACCGGCGGAACGCTGGGTCGTCGCCGTCGGCTACCAGGTGGATCCGGCCGGCTCGCTCGCCGACGGCGTCCACACCGTCAGCGACGCGGTGGCGCTGCTGTTCGGCCGGCCGGTGCCGGCGTCCGTCGTCGTCCCCGAACCGGACGGCTGACCCCTACTGCGCCTGCGTGACGTCCCCGGAGCCGGAGACGTCCTTCTGCAGCGCCGGCGAGCCGTGGTAGGTCACGTTGCCGCTGCCGGACACGTCGACCTTCAACGTGTCGGCGACCCGCACGTCCGCGTCGCCGCTGCCGTCGACGGTGATCTCCGCGGTGCGGGTGGCGAGGTCGGGGGCGGTGTAGGTGCCCGACCCGCTGATGCCCACCACCTGCTTGTCCACGGTGCCGCGCAGGACGACGTCGCCGGAGCCGTCGATCTCCACGGTGATCGACGATGCCTTCAGATCGGGGTGGTTCACCGTGCCCGCGCCGGTGACGACGATGCGGTCCAGTGCCGGCACCGTCAGCTTGTAGTGGATCTTGTCGGTGTTGCGCAGCACGGTGCGGTCCTTCACCGACAGCCGCAGCACGCCGCCGGTCACCTCGCTGGTCAGCACCGGCAGCACGTCCGCCGGCGCCTCGATGCTCAGGGCCTGCGTTGCGCCCGTCGTGATCTCGACCCGGCCCGACGACGCCAGTTCCAGCCCGGTGACGTCCGCGATCGTCCGGTTCTCGCTCGTGAGGGCCGCGGTTCCGGCGGCAACCGTCGGGGGCACGCCGCACGCGGTGACGGTCATCAACGCCAGCGTCGCCGCGCCGATCCCGGCACCGATCCCCTCGCCGATCCTGCGCGTCCCGCTCCCCCACATGCTCATGGGAGCGACGGTAGTGCGGCGGCGGCCCCACCACGGTGGGGCTACCCCCCGTCCCGGGTCGACCACTCGAACGGGCAGTGTGAGGGCATGAGTGACGAGACGGTCGAGCGGTTCGAGGTCAGCCGCACCATCCCGGCGCCGGCGGCGGCGATCTTCGCGGTGCTGCGCGACCCGCAGGGCCACGTCGAGATCGACTCCAGCGGCATGCTGCAGGACTTCACGGGCGAACCGGCCGCGGCTGTCGGCGACACGTTCGTCGTCCACATGGATCGCGAGTCCCTCGGCGACGTGCCGCTCGGCCGCTACGACGTGACCGTCACGATCCGCACCTACGAGCAGGACCGCGAGATCTCCTGGACGATCCTCGGTGCCGTCCGGCCGCAGATCGGGCACGTGTACGGGTACCGGCTCGCGCCGGACGGGGCAGCGACCGTCGTCACGTCGTTCTACGACTGGTCCGACATCGATCCCGTGTGGCGCGAGCGCGCGATCTTCCCGATCCTCCCGGAGAGCGCGTTGAAGGCGACGCTGGGCATCCTCGAGCGGACGGTCCGGCGCCGCCTCGCGGCGGCCTGACGATTCGCTCTACGTGACGTAGAATCAAGGGTGCCCCGAGCGAGGGAGGCGCCGTGAGCACGCCGCAGTTCGAGTCCGCGGTCGATCGTCAGATCCGGCTGGCCCAGGAACGCGGTGCGTTCGACGACCTGCCCGGCAAGGGCCGACCGTTGCCGGGCCTCGACCGGCCCTACGACGAGAACTGGTGGATCCGCGGCTGGCTGGAGCGCGAGGGCGTCACCGCGGAGGCGCTGCTCCCGGCGTCGATCCTGCTGCGCAGGGAGCTCGACCGGCTGCCGCAGACGGTGCGCGCGCTGCGCACCGAGGCCGAGGTGCGCGACGCGGCGCGGGAGCTCAACCGGCGCATCGCCGAGCACATCCGCTTCCCGAGCGGGCCCCGCGTGCCGGTGGCACCGGTGCGGGTGGACGAGGTGGTCGCGCGCTGGCACGCCGACCGCGGCCGCACGGAGTCCGCCGCGACGCCGTCGCGTCCGGAGCTCGAAGCGGCCCCGGAGCGACGGTCGTGGTGGCGCCGGATCAGGCGCGGGTGAGGCGCAGCAGCGGGATCACCCGGTCGGTCTTCTCCTGGTACTCCCCGAAGCCGGGACGCTCGGCCACGATCGCCTTCCAGACCACGTCCCGCTCCTCGCCGGAGATCTCCACCGCGTCCACCGGGAACCGCTCGGTGCCCACCTCCACGTCGAAGCGCGGGTTGGCGATCGCGTTGTGGTACCAGGCCGGATGCTTGGGAGCGCCGGCAGCGGAGGCGACGATCACCATCGTGCCGTCGTCCTCCGGGAAGTAGACCAGCGGTGTCTCCCGCTCCTCGCCGGACTTCGCGCCGACGGTGTGAATGATGATCATGGGCGCGCCCTCGAACGGCCCACCCACCTTGCCCGCGTTGGCGCGGAACTCCTCGATGATGCCCGTGTTCCAGTTGCTCACGTACCTGTCCTTCTTCAGCCGAACTGCACCCAGGCGGTGGCAACCACCGCCCCCATGCCGACCAACCAGAAGACCGCGATCCACATTCCGCGCGGCGTCCGCGTGAGCGCGGCCAGCATGTCGGCGTCGGACGTGCCGCCACCGTCACGGCCCCTGGGATCACGCAACCGGCCGCGCTGCAGCTCGCGCACCGCGCGCACCCCGCCCAGCACCAGGAACCAGCACAGCGCCGCCGCGAACCCGTCCTGCACCTGCGGGGTGGCCCACCAGGCCACCGCACCGACGAGCGCGCCGGTCGCGACCACGGCCAGCCCGCCGAACAGGTTGCGGACCCACACCAGCGTGAGCACTAGCGCGCCCACCACGATCCACAGCAGCGCCTGCGGCTCGCCCAGCGCCACCAGCACCATCCCGCCCAGCCCGATCAGCGACGGGGCCGGGTAGCCACCCAGGAACGTCAGCACCAGACCTGCGCCGCGGCGCGCGCCCGTCGAGACGGTGAGGCCGGAGGTGTCCGGATGCAGCCGGATACCCGTCAGGCCCCGGCCGGCGAGCACCGCCACCAGAGCGTGCCCGCCCTCGTGCGCGATCGTCACGACCGTGCGCGTCCAGCGCCACAAGGCCGTCCAACCGACCGCGATCACCGCCAGGACCAGCGCGAACAGCGCAGCCCGCTGGTCGATGACCGTCTGCAGCACCGTGTCGACGGTGGTGCGGAGGTCCTGCAACTCCTGCTGCGCCACCACCCCATCGTGCCGGGCTGCGGGCGAGCGCTCGCGGGCTACCCCTCGTGGGCCTGGTCGTAGCCGTAGTCGCCGTCGTCGTCGCGCTCGAACGGCATGCCGCGCAAGCCCTCCACGGACGAGAGGCGGCGCTGGGCCGGCACCTTCGCGGTGCGGGCCTCGTGCGCGAGGTCGTAGGAGTAGTCCCCGGCCTGGTCAACGTCGTTCGACATCGTCGGCTCCTCGCGCTCACCGTTCACGGCGACCACACAACGTAGTCGTCTACGTTCGGACGGTGTACATCCAATGATCGCCCGGATGGGGCTGCGAAGGCAAGACCGTTCACTCTCCGGTCATTCGCGGGCCGCCACGGCCAGCCCCGTTCCCAGCGCGATCATGAGCACGCCCCCCGAGGCGCCGAGCCCCCGGACCCGGCGCGGCGAGGTCGCCAACCAGCCCCGCGCCGCGCCCGCGCCGACTGCGTAGATCGCGTCGACCCCGGCCGCGAGCAGCGTGAAGAGCACCCCCAGTACGGCCATCTGCACGCCGGGCACCCCTGCCGCAGGATCGATGAACTGGGGCAGGATCGCGGCGAACAGGACCAGCGCCTTCGGGTTGGTCGCCCCCACCACCACGCCCTGCCGGTAGATGAGCGCCGTGATCGGGGCCGCCGGAGCCTCGACCGCAGCAGCCAGCTCACCCCGGTGACGGATCGTCTGCACTCCCAGGTACACCAGGTAGGCGGCGCCGACGAGCTTCAGGACCGTGAACACCGCGACCGAGTGCGCCGCGATCGTCCCGAAGCCCAGCGCCACCACCCCGACCACCAGCAAGACCCCGGACATGTTGCCCGCGACGCTCACCAGCGCCACCCGCCGCCCGTGCGCCAACGCCCGGCCGACGATGAACAACACGCTCGGCCCCGGCACCACCACCAGCACCATCCCGGTGAGCACGAACGCGACGACGGTCTGCAGGGAGGGCACACCTGCACGCTAACGGGCGACGGCCCCGTGGCCCAGTCGTTGCAGCAAAGCCACTTTCATGCAGGAATCTTGCGTGAAAGTGGCTTTGCTGCAATACGGGACCGCGCTACCAGCCGTAGAACACCCGCTCCACCACTGCCCGGGAGCGGCGGGTGATGCGGCGGTAGTCGTCGAGGAACACCCCGGGGTCGCCGTCGGCCGGGTAGCCGAGGGCGTGCGCGACGGCGACGAGCTCGCGTCCTGATCGGGGCAGCTGGTCACCCGGCTTGCCCTTCACCAGCATGACGGCGTTGCGGGCCCTGGTGGCCATGGTCCAGCCGGCCTCCAGCTCGACGGCGTCGGGTTCAGCGAGCAGCTCGGCCGCGACGGCCTCGCGCAGCCCGTCGAGGGTGGAGGTGGTGCGCAGCTCGGGCACGTCGCCCGCGTGCTGCAGCTGCAGCAGCTGGACGGTCCACTCGACGTCGGCGAGGCCGCCGAGGCCCAGCTTCGTGTGGAGGCTGCGGTCGGCCCCGCGGGGCAGGCGTTCGGCGTCGACACGGGCCTTGATGCGGCGGATCTCCGCGACGGCCGCTGCGTCGATGCCCTCGGGCGGGTAGCGGATCGGGTCGACCATCTCGACGAACCGCCGACCCAGCTCCACGTCACCAGCGACGGGGCGGGCGCGCAGCAGGGCCTGCGCCTCCCAGACCTCGGCCCACCGCGCGTAGTAGGCGCGGTAGGACTCGAGGGTGCGCACGAGCGGCCCGTTGCGGCCCTCGGGGCGCAGATCCGCGTCGACGACCAGCGCGGGATCGGGGCTGGACGCACCGAGGCTGCGCCGCACGCTCTCCGCGACGGTGGTGGCGTAGCGCACCGCCTCCTGCTCGCCGGCCCCCTCGACGGGCTCGCACACGAACAGCACGTCGGCGTCGCTGGCGTAGCCGAGCTCGGCACCACCGAGGCGCCCCATGCCGATGACGGCGATCCGGGCAGCCGGCGTGGATCCTGCAGTGCCACCCTCGGTGGCGAGGGTGCGTTCGACGGCGTCGAGGGTGGCCTGCAGCACCGCCACCCACACCGACGACAGCGCCCGGCACACGTCCGGGGTGGGCAGGGCGCCCAGCAGGTCGGCGCAGGCCACGCGCAGCAGCTCGTGGCGGCGCATGGACCGGGCGGTGGCCGCGGCGACGGCCGGTTCGTGCTGCCGTCCGACGGACGTGCGCAACGAGGAGGCCACCTCGGCGGGGTCCCTGGTCAGCTCGTCGGAGTGCCCCGCGGTCGGCGAGGCGAGCAGGCGCAGCACCTCCGGTGCCCGCACCAGCAGGTCCGGCACCAGCGCGGATGTGCCGAGCAGGTGCATGAGCCGAGCCGCGACCTGGCCCTCGTCGCGCAACAACCGCAGGTACCACGGGGTCGTGGCCAGCGCCTCCGACACCCGTCGGTACGCCAGCAGCCCGCGGTCGGGATCGGGGGTGCGGGCCAGCTCGTCGAGCAGGACGGGCAGCAGGGTCGTCTGGATCGACGCGGCCCGTGACAGCCCCGAGGTGAGCGCGCGGAGGTGGTTGAGCGCGCCTTCCGGCGACACCCAGCCCAGCGCCTTCATCCGGGCCTTCGCAGCCTCCTCGGAAAGCCGCCCGACGTCGCCGCCCGCGTCGAGCGGCAGCCGGGCGACGGCGCTGAGCAGCGGCCGGTAGAACAGCTTCTGGTGCAGCCTGCGCACGCGGTGGGCGTTACGCTGCCATTCCGCGGTGAGCACGCCGACGACGTCGTTGCGCCCGTCGGGACGCATCCGGGCGGCCCGCCCCAGCCAGCGCAGCGCATCGGTGTCCGTGGCCGGTGGCAGCTGGTGGGTGCGCCGCATCCGCTGCAGCTGCAGGCGGTGCTCCAGCAGCCGCAGGAACCGGTAGGACGCGGCGAGGTTCGCGCCGTCGTCGCGGCCGACGTAGCCGCCGTCGGCGAGGGCCGCGAGCGCGTCCAGGGTGGTCGGCGAGTGCAGCTCGTCGTCGGTGCGCCCGTGCACGAGCTGCAGCAGCTGCACCGCGAACTCGACGTCGCGCAGTCCGCCGGGCCCCAGCTTCAGCTCGCGGTCGGCCAGGTCGGGGCGGATGTGGTCCTCGACGCGGCGGCGCATCGCCTGCACCTCGGCCACGAAGTCGTCGCGACCGGCCGCGCTCCACACCATGGGGGCGACGGCCTCGGCGTAGGCCTTGCCCAGCTCGGCGTCGCCGGCGACGGGACGGGCCTTGAGCAGTGCCTGGAACTCCCAGGTCTTCGCCCACCGCTCGTAGTAGCTGACGTGCCCGTCGAGGGTCCGTACCAGCGCGCCCTGCCGGCCCTCCGGGCGCAGGTTGGCGTCGACCTGGAAGCAGGCCTCCCCCGCGATCCGCATGAGCCGGTTGGCGAGCTTGGTGGTGGCCTGGTCGGCGGGTTCGGCGACGAACACGACGTCGACGTCGCTCACGTAGTTCAGCTCGTGGCCACCGCACTTGCCCATGGCGATGACGGCGAGCCGGCCCGCCTCTTCTCCCACCTCCGCGACGGCCACCGCCAGCGCCGCCCGCAGCGCGGCCGTGGCGAGATCGGACAGTCGCGCGGTGACGTCCTCGATCTCCATGACGGGCAGCCCGGGTTCGCCGATGGCGGCCAGGTCGGCGGCGGCCAGCGCCATGATCTCGTCGCGGTAGGCCGCCCGCAGCGCGGTGACGGCCGCGGCGCCGGTGAGCTGGGCAGCGCTCCCTCCCGGGGACCCGGCCGGTGGGCCGTCCGGGTCCGCGCCGACGGCGGCGAGCATCGTCGCGGCGGCGCCGTCGGCATCGGCCGGCCCGACGTCACCGGCCAGGCGGTGCCAGCGGTCGGGGTGGGTGACGAGATGGTCGGTCAACGCCGTGGAGCTGCCCAGCAACGCGGTGAGCCGCCCGCGCAACCGCACGTCGGTGCGCAGCGCCGCGTCCAGCGCGGCCCGGTCGGGCACGGCTTCCACGAGCCGTTCGAGCCCGCGCAGCGCGGCGTTCGGACTGGGGCTGCGCGCCAGTGCCCACATGATCGGCTCGGCGCCGGCCCGCGGCCCGTCCTCGTCCCACCAGCCGAGGTCGGTGAGCGTGCTCGCCGACCAGCTCTCGGTGAGGCCGAGCAGGGTGAGCGAAGCACCGGTCCGTCGATCCACGCGTCGATCCTGCCCGGCCGCTCAGGGGGTGTCGAACTCGCCGGCGCGCACCCCGGCGAGGAACGCGCGCCACTCCTGCGGGGTGTAGCGCAGCGGCGGCAACCCCGCCGCGGACGAGGCGGTGGTGCGCAGCAGCACGTCGCCGGCGGGGAGCACCGCGATCTCGACGGCCTCCCCGTCGACGGCGCCGGCGGCGCTGCTGCGCCGCCACACCGGGCCCTCGGGTGCAGCACTGCTGTCGGACATGTGGCGCACCCTATCGGCGCTGCTCAGCCGGCAGTGCTCAGCCAACCTTTCAGTGGTCGAAGTCCACGTCCACCCCGTCGTAGACGGGGACGAAGCCGATCCGCGGGTAGAGCCGGTTCGAGACCGGGTTGGCCAGGTCGGTGAACAGCAGGACCCTGGTGGCGCCCGCGTCGAGGGCCCACTGCGCCGCGGCGGCGGTGGCTGCGGCGGCGTAGCCGTGTCCCCGAAGCTTCGGCGGGGTGTACACGGGTCCGATGCGCGCCATGCCGGCGACCGGGCCGCGGGCGGTGGCCTGCGACACCGGCTGCCCGTCGACGATCCACAGCTGCTCGCCACCGTTCAGATCGGTGATCTCCTGCGCGACGCTCTCCACGGTGGGCACGGCCTCGCCGGGCGGTGCCGCTTCGGCCACGAACAAGAGCCGCCACCCGTGCAGGAGCTGCGCGTCGGAGGGCCGCGCGGACCTGACGTGACCGGGCACCCCCACCGGCGGGACGAGGGAATCGAGCGCGAACAGCCGCGTGACCCGCCCGGCCCGCGCGCTGCCACCGTGGCGCGCCACGTGGGCGGCCGCGAACGCCTCCGCCACAGCGGTGGGGCCGCGGGCACCGGTGGCGCGGAACCCCGCGCCGGCCAGCGCGTCCACGACGGCGGCGGCGTGCTCGGGAGCCACCCCCGACACGATCGGCGGGCGCCGCGGGCTGCACACCAGCGCGCCCACCACCTCGCCGTCGGTGCGCACGGTCACCAGCGCGGCGGCCGCGCGCCCGTGGCGCACCATCCCGTCGAGCACCGTCAGCGCGATCGTGTGCCGATCGGGATCGCGGGCGTAGAACGGCCCGGCCAGCGCCGCGAACTCCGCGGCGTCCTCGTGGACGACGACCTCCACGTGATCAGGCGTCGGGGTAGCCGTTCGGGTTCTGCGACTGCCAGCGCCACGAGTCGACGCACATGTCGTCGATCGTGCGCTCGGCCCGCCAACCCAGCTCCGCGGCGGCGCGGCTGACGTCGGCGTAGCTCGCGGGCAGGTCACCCGGCCGGCGGTCCACGATCTCGTACGGGATCGGCTTGCCGGCCGCCCGCTCGAACGCGTGCAGCATCTCCAGCACCGACGTGCCCTGCCCGGTGCCCAGGTTGAACGCGCGCGCCGGCTCGGCGGCCTTGTCGAGGTACTCGAGCGCCGCGACGTGCCCGGCGGCGAGGTCCTCGACGTGGATGTAGTCGCGCAGGCAGGTGCCGTCGGGGGTGTCGTAGTCGCCGCCGAACACGGCGAGCTTCTCGCGTCGCCCGACCGCGACCTGGGCGATGTAGGGCACCAGGTTGTTCGGGATGCCGCCCGGGTCCTCGCCGATGGTGCCCGACGGGTGCGCGCCCACCGGGTTGAAGTAGCGCAGCAGCGCCACCTTCAGCGCCGGAGTCGCCGCCGCCACGTCGGAGAGGACCTGCTCGAGCATCACCTTGCTGCGCCCGTACGGGTTGACCGCCTCGATCGGCTCCTCGCCGTCCTCGCGGTAGGGCAGCACCGAACGCGGCCCGTACACGGTGGCCGACGAGGAGAACACCAGCTTGGGGGTGCCGTGCCGCTCCATGGCGCGCAGCAGCGAGAACGTCGTGTCGAGGTTGTTGGCGTAGTAGGTGAGCGGCTTCGCGACGCTCTCCCCCACCGCCTTGAACCCGGCGAAGTGGATGACCGCGTCGACGTTCTCGGTGTCGAACAGCCGGGCGGTCTTGTCGCGATCGGTCAGGTCGAAGGCCTGCACCGGGATCTCCTGCCCGGCCAACGCCTCCAGCCGGCCGACGACCGCCGCCTTGCTGTTGGAGAAGTCGTCGACGACCACGACGCTGTGCCCGGCCTTGAGCAGCGCCAGGACGGTGTGGGACCCGATGTAGCCGGCGCCGCCGGACACGAGGACGTGCATGACTGCACGCTAGCCCGGTGCAGTTGCGTGCGTGCCGAGCGGGGGCGGAGCTGCCATGGTGGAGGTCCGGGACACGGAATGGGGGTCGGTGTGCGAGTCGTCATCGTCGGAGCGGGCATCGGCGGGCTGGCCACCGCCCTGGAGCTGCATCGGGTCGGGATCGCCGCCACTCTGCTGGAGCAGGGCGACGCGCACGGCGAGACCGGGGTCGGGTTCAACCTCCTCCCGCACTGCGTGCGCGTGCTCGCGCGGCTCGGCCTGCTCGACGAGCTGGACGCGGTCAGCGTGCGCACGACCTCGCTCACCTACGCCCACCGCCTCGGCATGCCGATCGTGCAGCGCCCGTGCGGGCTCGCCGCCGGATTCGACCTGCCGCAGTTCTCCGCCCATCGAGGCCGGTTCCAGCGCCTCCTCCTCGACGCCGTCCGGGACCGGCTCGGCACCGACGCGGTGCGCACCGGCGCACGGGTGACCGCGGTCGACCCGGCCGGCGCGGTCACGCTCGCGTCAGGCGAGGTCGTGCACGGGGACGTCGTGGTGGGCGCGGACGGCATCCACTCCACGGTGCGCGCCGCACTCGCACCCGGCGAGGGTCCGCCGCGGTGGAACGGCGTGTCCATGTGGCGCGGGGCGGTCGACTGGCCCGTGTTCGACGGCGGCAAGGCCATGGTCATCGCCGGGGGCACCGCCGCGAAGCTCGTCGTCTACCCCATCGCCCCCGGCACGCGCCCCGGCACGATGCTCACGAACTGGGCGATCTGCATCGCGACCGGCCGGGACGGCGATCCGCCGCCGCACCGGCAGGACTGGTCGCGCCCCGGCGATCCGGCCGTCGTCGTCGAGCACGCCCGGCGCTTCCGGCTCGACGCCGTGGACCACCACGCGCTCGTCGCCGCGACGCCGACCTCCTACGAGTTCCCGATGTGCGACCGCGACCCGCTGCAGCGCTGGACGCACGGGCGCGTGACGCTCCTCGGCGACGCCGCGCACCCGATGTACCCGATGGGCTCCAACGGTGCCGGACAGGCGATCCTCGACGCCGAGTCGCTCGCCCGGCACCTCCTGGCCGCCGACCCCGATACCGCCCTCGTCGCCTACGAGGCCGAGCGCCTGCCCGTCACGGCCGACGTGGTGCGGCGCAACCGCGCCGGCGGCCCGGAGGGTGTGATCGACGAGGTGGAGCGGCGCGCACCGGAGGGCTTCGACCGGCTCGGCGAGGTCATCCCGGCCACCGAGCTGGACGCGATGCTCGCCTCCTACGCCGCCGCGACCGGTGCGACCCCGCAGCAGGTGCGGGAGGGACGCTAGAGGCTGGTACTTCCGTCGGGTGTGTCGCGCCCGCTGTGCCGGCGTGTCATGCGACTTGCTCTGGGGCTGCCGCGCCAGAGGGCTGGATCAGGTCAGGCCGCTAGGGCCGGTGACCCCGGCGGCAGGACGTCGGCGGTCAAGGCGGGCGAAGATCGCGTCGAGATCACTGTCTCCGCCCCGCCGAGGGCGAAAACAGTGATCTGAACGCGATCACGGCAGGCTGCCGCGTCACAGGTGTGGCGAGTGTGACCAGTGGTGCACGAGAGGCCAGATGCCAGCGGAAGATCGCGTTGAGGTCGAAGTTTGCGCGGTGAAAGAGGCTGTTGCCTGATTCTGTTTGCTGTCTGAACCCGTCCGGTCTGGGAGGGGTGGGGGCGGTGGGGCTGGGTCACTGTCGGGTTTGGGATGTGTCGGGCTGGCGCCCTGGGGTTAGGCGGTGGCTGAGCGGTGGATCTTGAGCAGGTTGAACACGGTGGCCGCGAGGTGGGTTTCGCTGGCGACGGCGGGTAACCCGCGGCGGGCGTAGCGGTCGAGGATCTTTTTGAAGTTCCCGATCCCGGGTTCGACGGTCGCGCCGCGACGTTTGTACAGATTCGCGCCTTCGGGGGTGCGCAGGCGATGGTCCATCGCCGCCCGCGCCGACACCTGGGGTGGGGGTGGGCCGCTGGTCGGGTTGTCCCGGGCGGCGGTCTGGACCGAGTGGGACTTGCCCAGTGCGATCAACCGGTCCGGGCCCTCAGCGGTCAGGGTGGCGTCGCTGGCGTAGCCGGCGTCGAACAACAATGTGCCGAGTTCATCGCTGGCATCCAGGGCTGCGGCTGCGGCCTGGGCGGCGGCGATCATGCGGGAGAAGCTGGTGATGTCGACCGGGCTGGTGGTGGCCTCGGTGGCCAGGATGATCTGATCGGCACTGATCGCGAACTGGGTGTTGAATCCCTGGATCCAGCCATCCTTGGTGGGCAGCAGCACCGAGTCCGGGTCGGTCAGATTCGCCCGGGGTGGCTGGTGTCGGGGCGCCCGGTCGGGGTTGCGGTGGCGTCCGCGCCGCGGCGCGGTCTCGGGATCGGCGGCTCGCGCACGGGCGGCCTGCACCCGTTCGCGCGCGCGTCGGATCTGCGCGGAGTCCTCCACCGCGACCGGGGCCCGTCCGGTCGGCACGACAGCCCCGGGGTGGGCCATCGCGTGTTCCCATTTCTGTTCCCACGCCGTCTGCGCCGCTTCCCGAGCCGCGATCATGTCCGCCAGAACATGCTGTGCTGTGTCCAAGGCCTGTTCAGCGTGCTGGGCTCGGGCTGCTGCGCCGGCCTGCTCAGCGACCTGCGCAGCGGCGTCGCGGGCGGCCTGAGCAGCCACGATCTGGGCCTGCGCCGCTTTGAGCCGTTCCCGCCGCCCCGCGCGACCGTGCCAGCTCGGGGGCAGCTCATCACCGCGGTCCGAGCCAGACTCGCTGTCCTCGACCGCGTCGGTCTGGGCCGCTTCACGCAGGATCTGCTCCACCACCGCCCGATCCCCGACCGCAACCCCGCCCTGTCCGGCGCCCTGTCCGGCGCCCTGTCCGGCGCCCTGTCGGCGCCGTCGGCGGTCTGGTCGGCGGTCTGGTCGGCGGTCTGGTCGGTCCGCTCGGCCTCGTCGGTGAACCACTGCGCGCCGTGGGTGGCCTGTTTCGATGCGTTCGCCATGATCTTCGAGCCATCGATCGCGATGGTGCACAACTTCACCAGTCCCGCTGCCCGACACAACCGCAGGACCTGGGTGAACACCCCGGCGAACGCTTCCTCATGGATCTTGCGGAACCGGGCGATCACCGTGTGATCAGGGATGTCGCCCGCGCAGATCAGGCGGAAGGCGATGTCGGTGTGACACAACCGCTCGATCTTCCGACTCGACCGCTCCGCACACGCATACCCATAGATCAACAGAGTGAGCAGCATCGCCGGGTCATACCCGGCCCGACCGGCCGCGGACCGCGCACTCTGCCCATCACGGCGCAACGCCGCCCGCTGATAGAACTCGCCCAGGTCCAACGCGGCCACCACGTCGATCAGAAACCACACCACATGCTCGGCCGGGAGCCAGTCGGCCATATTCGGCGGAAGGAGGAACTCCTGATCCCTATCCACCGGCCGGAAACCCTTCGCCACCAGCAGATTCTCCCACGAACAAAGATCCACAAGCGGCACCACACCGGACCCGACACGACCAGTCGACACATCAAATTGGGCAACAGCCTCGAAAACAGCAAATACCTCGACCTCAACGCGATCTTGAGGCATCGGCAGGCGCCCAGCCACACGGGATGGCTGAAGGTTCCACCGTCGACAGTTCAAAAGCTCCACCAGAGGGGCCGGGGCCGGGTTACGGGGAGGAGCCCCGGCAGTTCCGGGGATGAGGGGCCGCAGCCCCGGTGCAACCAGCCAAGTACTGCTAGGCGCCCTCGACCGAGCCCGGCGGCAGGAAGTCGACGTCGTGCTCCGCGGACAGGCGCACCACCTCGGCGGGATCGGTGAGGTCGTGCAGCTGGTCGAACAGCTGCGCGAGCCGCCCGGCCGGGCTCACCCAGAACAGCGCCCGGGAGTTCGCGTCCGTCCGGTTGTAGTAGGCGTGCGGCAGGCCCTTCGGCATCCGCACGGTGTCGCCCGGGCCGGCCTTCTCCCACTGCCCGTCGAGGTAGAGGGTGAACACGCCCTCGATGACGTAGATGTGCTCGTCCTGGGCGAGGTGCACGTGCGGCGGGACCCCGGTGCCCGGCGGGTCGAGCGTCTCGAACGCGAAGCTCGACTCCCCCGCCGCCTTCATCCAGTACGTGTGGCCCAGCACGTTCCACACCCGCTTCTGCTGGGCGCCACCCGCCGGCGTGATCCCCTTCGGCAGGGGACCCAGGATGATCTCGTCACCGTCGAACATCGTTGTCCGCCCTCCCCTACAGCACCGGCAGGTACGTGGCCAGCTCGTGCGGGGTCACCTGGCGCCGGTAACCGTCCCACTCCACGCGCTTGTTGCGCAGGAAGAAGTCGAAGACGTGCTCGCCGAGCACCTCGGCGACCAGCTCGGAGTGCTCCATCGCAGACAGCGCCTCGGTGAGGTTCTGCGGCAGCGACTCGTAGCCCAGCGCCTTGCGCTCGGTCTCCGTGAGCGACCAGACGTCGTCCTCGGTGGCCGCGCCCAGCTCGTAACCCTTCGCGACGCCCTGCAGACCGGCCCCGAGGATCACCGCGAACGCCAGGTACGGGTTGCAGGCGCTGTCGAGGGTGCGGACCTCCACCCGCCGCGTGGACGACTTGCCGGGCGAGTACATCGGCACCCGCACGAGCGCCGACCGGTTCGCGTGGCCCCACGACACCGCCGTCGGTGCCTCACCGCCGACGATGAGCCGCTTGTACGAGTTCACCCACTGGTTGGTGACCGCAGCGATCTCCCGCGCGTGTCGCAGCACCCCGGCCACGAACGCCTTGCCCGTCTCCGAGAGCTCGTACGGGTCGTCGGGATCGTGGAAGGCGTTGCGGTCGCCCTCGAAGAGCGAGAAGTGCGTGTGCATCGCCGAGCCGGGATGCTGGGAGAACGGCTTCGGCATGAACGAGGCCCGCACGCCCTGCATGATCGCGACCTCCTTCACCACGTACCGGAAGGTCATGATGTTGTCGGCCATCGTGAGCGCGTCGGCGTAGCGCAGGTCGATCTCCTGCTGACCCGGCCCGCCCTCGTGGTGGGAGAACTCCACCGAGATGCCCATCGACTCCAGCGTCTCGATCGCGTTGCGCCGGAAGTGCGGCGCCACGTCGTGGCTGGACTGGTCGAAGTAGCCGCCGGAGTCGGCCGGGGTCGGCGGGCTGCCGTCGGTGGGCACGTCGCGCAGCAGGTAGAACTCGATCTCGGGATGCACGTAGCAGGTGAAGCCCGCCTCGGCCGCCTTCGACAGCGCGCGGCGCAGCACGTGCCGCGGATCCGCCCACGACGGCGAACCGTCGGGCATCGCGATGTCGCAGAACATCCGCGCCGAGTAGTGCTCCCCCGACCCCGTCTCCCACGGCAGCACCTGGAACGTGGACGGATCCGGCCGCGCGACCATGTCGGACTCGTACACGCGGGCGAAGCCCTCGATCGCCGAACCGTCGAACCCGATGCCCTCGGCGAACGCGCCCTCCAGCTCGGCCGGCGCCACCGCCACGGACTTCAGGTAGCCGAGGACGTCGGTGAACCACAGCCGCACGAAGCGGATGTCGCGCTCCTCGAGTGTGCGGAGCACGAACTCCTGCTGCCGATCCATGTCCTACCCGCCCCGCATCCTGCTTCAGCCGATCGTCCTGCTCGCCCCTGAGCCTAGGAACGCGCTGTTACGAACATGTTTCGGGGATCGCACCACCCGCTGTGACATGGGGTGATAGGTGCTTGGTCACTGCCGGGGCTCCGCCCGGGAGCTCTCAGTCCTTGCAGCGCAGGCCGTCGGCCGGGGACTTCAGGTCGATGAAGTACGCGTTCACCGCGTCGTCGATGCAGGCCACGCCCTTCAGGGCCACGCCGTGGCCCTCGCCCTCGTGGGTGATCAGGCTCGCGCCGAGGCCCTGGGCGAGGTCGACACCGGCCTGGTACGGGGTGGCCGGGTCGCCGGTCGTGGAGATCACGACGATCTTCGGCAGGCCCGGTACCGACGGGACGTGCGGCTCCGAGGTGGGAGGCGACGGCCAGTAGGAGCAGATGCCCTGCGCCGCCACCGGCGGGGTCCCGTCGTCGGAGAACGGGGCGGCCGCCTTGGCCGCACGGGAGAGCTCGCCCTCCTCCTCGCGGGTGGTCCGCTGCTCGTCGAGGCAGCTGATGCTGCGGAAGGACTCGATGTAGTTCGAGTAGTGGCCGTCCTGCCCGCGGTCGTAGTAGGCGTCGGCGAGCGCCATCAGCAGCCGGCCGTCTCCGTTGGCGTACATCGACAGGCCCTGGGTCAGGTAGCGCCAGTAGTCCTTCGCGTACAGCGCCTGGATCACGCCCGTGAGCGCGTCGTTGTAGGACATCTGGCGGGCGCCGACCGTGAGCGGCTTCGTGACCAGCGGCCGGGTGAGAGCCTGCAGCCGGGCGGTGGCCTGGGCCGGGTCGGTGCCGAGGGGGCAGGTCGGGGTCTTCGCGCAGTCGGTGGCGTAGTTCTGGAACGCCAGCTGGAACCCGGCGTTCTGCTTGACGATGCGGTCGATCGTGGACTGCTTCGGGTCCAGCGCCCCGTCGAGCACGAGGGCCCGCACGTTCTGCGGGAACTGCTCGGCGTAGGTGTAGCCCAGGCGGGTGCCGGCCGAGTAGCCGATGTAGGAGAGCTTCGGGTCGCCCAGTGCGGCCCGCAGCACGTCCATGTCGTGGGCCGCGTCGCGGGTGCCCATGCTGGCGATCACGTCGGCGCCACCGGAGCGCTGGACGCATCCCTGGACGAACTCCTGGTTCTCCTTCTCCGTCTGCGCCACTCCGGCCGGGGACGGGTCGATGTCCTGATCGAGCCGCTCGGCCTCCCAGCCCTTGTCGTCGATGCAGTCCAGCGCCGGGGTGGACGCGCCGGTGCCCCGCGGGTCGAAACCGACCAGGTCGAACCGCTTCGACAGCGGGCTCTGCTCGAGGTCCGGCGCGGTGTAGACGACCTGCCGGTTGCCCGAGGCGCCCGGCCCGCCCGGGTTGAACAGCAGCGACCCGATCCGGTCGGGACCTGTGGCCTTCTGCCGCAGCACCGCGACCTGGATGGTGCGGTCGCTCGGCTTCGCGTAGTCCAGCGGCACCTCGAGCTTGGCGCACTCGAACCGGGGATCCGCGTACTTCTCCCGGTCGGTGTCGGCGGTCGCGAAGTCGCCGCACGGACCCCAGCTGAGCTTCTGGTCGTAGAACTTCTGCAGCCCGGGATCAGGCCCCGGCGCCGCAGCCCCGGTGGCCTGCCCTGCAGGTCCGGGCGTGCAGGCCGCCAGCGCGGCGACGAGGACGGTGGCGAGTACGGAATGGCCCGCGACGAGCAGGCGGCGACGGGCTCTCACCCCCGACAGCATGCCAGCGCGCCGACCGGCGCACCGCGCGGGACACCGGAACCGAGGTGCGTGTCAGATCGGCCCGTTCACCGCGACCGGGTAGAGCTTGGCCTGCACCTGGTTGAGGAACCACAGCTTGTCGCCGACGGCGACCACACCGCCGATGCCGTTGCCGAGCCCGGTGAGCGGGGCGCCCAGCACCGTGCGCAGGTCGAGGGAGAAGCGCCGCAGCGTCCCTGTGTCGTCGTCGAAGACCCACGTCGATTCGCGGCCGCCGAAGAACCCGCAGGAGCAGTTCAGGTCGACCAGTTGTGCCTGGTCGACGCCCTGCAGACCGGACGGGCCCGCCGACAGCAACGCGTAGCCCTTGCTGCCGCCGATGAATACGTGCCCGCTCTCCACCGTGACCTGCGTGGTGCCGTCCGGCACCGACACCGGGGCACCGAGGGTGGTGCCGGTGGCCTCGTCGAGGGTCGTGATGGTGCGGTCCGCCTTGTTGAGCAGGTACACCTTGCCGTCGCCGATCGCGATCGAGTCGGGCCGCGCACCGACCGCGATCGGTGGGTCGATCAGCTTCGCGCTGGCCAGGTCCAACCGCACCACGACGTTCTTGGTGGGCTGCGTCGCCCACACCGCCGTGGACCCGGCGGCGATGGCGGAGAGGTCGGCGCCCATCGGGATGTACCCGGCGGCGACGCCGGTGTCCGCGTCGACCGGCAGGATCGTCGACGAGTAGTTCCAGACCCACACGCGCCCCTGCCCGTAGACCAGCGCCCCCGGAACGCCGGGCACCGGGAAGTCCTGCTTGGACCCCGTCCGCGGGTCGATCTTCGAGATGCTCCCCTCGTCGCGGTTGCCGGTCCACAGGAAGCCGGCCCCCTCGGCCAGCATCGTGGCGCCGGTGCCGGCGGCGATGGGCGGGTCGAGGCGCCCGGTCGGCGGCAGCGGGGCGGGCTCGTCGGGACGGGTGAGGGCGGGCACGACGACGATCGCACCGACGACCAGCAGGACGACCGCGACCGCAGCGGCGACGGCGCCGATGATCAGACCCCGCCGGCGGTGGGTCGGCGGCGGCGCGGAGGCCTGCGGCCCGAACGTGGCGCCATGGAACAGCTGCGGGCCCGACCGGCCCGGCTGCGATCCCGACCCACCGGCGAACGGGACGTGCTGGTGGAACCCGGGCGGCGGGAACGGCTGGGGCGTGGCGCGCTGCGCGTCCATCTGCGACACCGCGGCGAGCGCTGCACGGCCGAACTCGCCCGCGGTCGCGAACCGGTCGGTGGGGCGCTTGGCCAGCCCCTTGGCCAGCACGGGCTCCAGCGGTCCACGCAGCGCCGGGTTGATCTCACCGAGCGCCGGCGCCGGTGCCGACAGGTGCGCGAACATCCGGGCGGCGGTGGTGTCGCGCGGGAACGGCACCTCCCCCGTCAACGCCTGGAACAGCACACAGGCCAGTGAGTACTGGTCGGCCCGACCGTCGACGTCCTCGCCCTGCAGCTGCTCGGGCGAGATGTAGGACAGCGACCCGACGACGAAGCCGGACTTCGTCATGCCGGCATCACGGCCGTCCTTCGAGATGCCGAAGTCGGTGAGGTAGGCGTGCCAGCGCCCGCCGGGCCGGGTGAGGAGGATGTTCGCCGGCTTCACGTCGCGGTGCACAAGGCCGCGCGCGTGCGCGGCGTCGAGGGCGTCGGCGATCTGCGCGACCATCTCGACGGCGTCACGCGGCTCCACCCGGCCCCGGCCGGCGATCATCGACGCGAGGTCGGTGCCCTCGACGAACCGCATCGTGAGGTAGACGTTCCCGTCGTCCTCACCCGCGTGGTAGATCGGCACCACGTGCGGATGGTCGAGGGAGGCGGCGATGCGGGCCTCGCGGCGGAACCGCTCCCGGAACTCCGGGTCGTCGGCGAACTCCGGGTTGACGATCTTCATGGCCACGGTGCGGTCCAACGCGAGCTGGTGGGCCCTGTAGACCACACCCATCCCGCCGCGGCCGGCCACGGCGTCGATCCGCAGGCCGCCGATGACGGCGCCGATGTCGGGGGCGATCACCGCGCCATTATGTCCGGGTCGCCCGCACCGGGCCTCGGTCCTCTCCCGTAGGCCGAACGGGCTATTTCCGCTGGTCCGCGTGCCCTGCGTGCCAGGCGGTGAGGGTCGCGGCCACCCAGTCGCGCACCCGGTCCGCGTAGCCGTCCGCCGGGAAGGTGCCGTCGACGGCGACGTCGCGGATCGTCACGGCGAACCGGGCCGGTGGCCCGTCCAGCAGCGGGCCCCACGGCTCCTGGCGGGAGTGATCGAGCGCGAGCAGGCGTCCGAACAGCTCGTCATCGGGGTCCATCCAGGCACGGTAGCGAGATCGCTACGGTGCTCCGATGGTCCTGCCCTCCGACGTCGACCGGGTGTGCAACCGCTTCGTCGAGCTCCTCGATGCCGAGGCCCCGGGCCTGCTCACCGGCCTGCACCTGCACGGATCGCTCACCTTCGGCGAGTACCACCCGGGCCGCTCCGATGTCGACGCGGTGGCGGTGCTCGCGCACCGTCCGGCCGGCGGCGAGCTCACTGTCCTGCGCGACGCGCACGCGACCCTGGCCGCGGAGGGCGGCCCGGTGTTCGACGCCGCGCACCTGGTGGCCGCGGACCTGGCCGGCGCGCCCGACGACTGCCCCGACGTGCCGACGACGCTGGAGCACGTGTTCGCTGTCAACCGCGCCGGGATCAACCCGGTCACCTGGCACGAGCTGGCCGAACGCGGGATCAGCGTGCGCGGGCAGCTCCCACAGGTGTGGACCGACGCGGCCGTGCTGCGTGCGTTCACCCGCCGCAACCTCGACGAGTACTGGGCCACCCGGATCGAGCTGGTGCGCACCTACCCCGACGCGGGCGCCGATCCGCAGCTGGTGTCGTGGTTCGTGCTCGGCGTGCCGCGGCTGCACCACCTGCTCGCCACCGGCGCCATGACCTCGAAGGACGGGGCCGGACGGTTCGCGCTGGCCACCTACGACGAGCGCTGGCACCCGCTCGTGCACACCGCCCTCGGCTACCGCGCCACCGGCGTCGATCCCGACCCACCCGCCGAGCCCGCCGCGCGCGGCAAGGCCGTCGTCGCGTTCGTGGAAGAGGCACTCGCGGCAGCCCGCTCGTCGGCCCCGAACGCCTGATCACCCCTGATCACCCCTGTGTGAACCTCACGACACCGGCGTGCCGCACCGCGTTCGCGCTGTCACTCTGGGCCCCGTCAACCACCTGACGACCCGGGGACCCGCACGCGGGCCTCGAGGGAGGACGGACAACGATGTCTGACGCAGATTCGACCACGGGCGAGGTCCAGAGCCCCTATCGCGCGGCCCCGAAGCCCAAGCGGGTACGGGTGCACCACCTGCGGGAGATGAAGGAACGCGGGGAGCGGTGGCCGATGCTCACCGCCTACGACGTCTACGCCGCGGAGATCTTCGACGAGGCCGGCATCCCGGTGCTGCTCGTCGGCGATTCCGCCGGCAACAACGTGTTCGGCTACGACAACACCATCCCGGTGACCGTCGACGAGCTGATGCCGCTGGTCAAGGCCGTGGTGCGCGGCACCTCGCGGGCGCTGGTGGTGGCCGATCTGCCGTTCGGCAGCTACCAGATCAGCCCCGAACAGGCCCTCACCACGTCGTTCCGCTTCATGAAGGAAGCCGGCGCGCACGCGGTGAAGCTGGAGGGCGGGGCCCGCTTCGCCCCGCAGGTCGAGGCGCTCACCGCGTCCGGCATCCCCGTGATGGCCCACGTCGGGTTCACCCCGCAGAGCGAGCACACGCTCGGCGGCTACCGCGTGCAGGGTCGCGGCCACGGCGGCGACAAGCTCGTCGAGGACGCGCTCGCGATGCAGGCCGCCGGCGCGTTCGCGGTGGTGCTGGAGATGGTGCCCGCCGACGTCGCGAAGCGGGTCACCGCCGAACTGGTGATCCCGACCATCGGCATCGGTGCCGGCCCCGAGACCGACGCGCAGGTGCTCGTCTGGTCCGACATGGCCGGCATGAACCGCGGCCACAAGCCACGGTTCGTCAAGCAGTACGCCGATGTCGGCTCGGCGCTGCTCGATGCTGCCCGCCGCTTCGGCGAGGACGTGCGCGGCGGCAGTTACCCCGCGGAGGAGCACTCCTACACCTGATCAGGCCCTGCCCCCGACCCGCAGGACGGTCGGGGGCGGGTGCATCAGGAAGTCGCGGTGGCTGATGTTCAGCGCGTAGGCCCCGGCCAGCGCGAACGCCACGCAGTCGCCCACCGCGATGCGGTCCACCGGCACCCGGCGGGCGAGCACGTCCTTCGGGGTGCACAGCTGCCCCACCACGGTCACCGGTCCGCTGATCACCGGCCCGGCGCCCGCCGGGAGGACCGTGAACGGTTGGTCGTGCCCCTTCGCCACCGGCGTGCGCAGGTGATGGGTGCCGCCGCGGCAGACGGCGAACCACTCCCCGCCGCTGCGCTTGAGGTCGAGCACGTCGGTCACGTACCAGCCGGAGTACGCGGTGAGCGCCCGGCCGGGCTCGATCCGCACCAGCGGGCCGTGCTCGGGCAGCCGCAGCGCGGCCCGGTACGCCGACCAGTCGAAGAGCTCGTCCGGCCGCGTGTAGTCGACGTTCATCCCGCCGCCGATGACGACGTCGGCGAGCGCGACGTCGTGCCGGGCGGCGAACGCGGCCGCCCAGTCCAGCACCCAGCGGCCCTGCGCCGCGCAGGCGTCCGCGTCGAGACCGCTGGCGAGGTGGGCGTGCACACCGAGCAGCTCGATCTCGGGTGGCAGCTCGGCCACACACGCGTCGACCTCCGCAGGATCCATGCCGAACGGGCTCGGCCCACCACCCATCCACAACGGGCTCGGCCCGCTCTTCGGCGCAAGCACGCCGCCCGGGCCGCCCGGCACGTTCACCCGCAGCAGGACCCGCACCTGCATCCCGGCCGCCCGGGCCGCGACCCCCAGCCGGCGCAGCTCGTTGCGGCTCTCGACGTGCACGCGATCGGCGTGCCGCACCGCCGAGGCCAGCTCCTCGTCGGTCTTGCCGGGCCCGCCGAACGCGACCGGTACCTGCGCGCCCAGTACCCGCCGCACGTGCGCGAGCTCGCCGCCGCTGGCCACCTCCACACCGTCGACGTGCCGGGCGACGGTGGTGAGCACACCCTCGTCAGGATTGGCCTTGGCCGCGTAGTGGATCTCGACGCGGCCCGGTCCGGCGCGCATCGCGGCGGTGATCGCAGCCAGGTGGGCGTCGAGGTGGTCCAGGTCGTAGACGTAAGCGGGCAAGGCGGCCGACCTCGCCACCGCGGCGACCGCATGGGTGATCATCGAGCCAGCGGGTTCGGCACCGGCACGTACGGGGCCGCCGGGTCCTCGGCGCCGCGCCAGCGCACCACCAGGTTCGCCTTGGCCGGGAGGGTCCGGGCTTCCAGGAGGTGGCGCAGCTCGGGCGGATCGTCGAGCTCCGCGGCCACGGCAGCGACGGCGGCCCGCACCGGCGCCCACAGCCGCTCCTCCGGCGCGCCCGACAGCTCGGCCACCGCGACGGCGAGCTCGCCGAGGTTGTTGACGAGCAGGCAGTAGCCGATCCGGGCGGCGGCCCGGCCGGGGTCGTACGCGGTGGCCGCGGCCACCGCCGGTGCCAGCGACGCGAGCAGCGCGGCGTGCCTGTCGGTGCGCAGCCGCACCCCCTCCATGTCGCGCAACAGCACCCGGACCGGGGCGCCGTTGTCGCCCGTGACGACGAGGACGTTCTGCAGGTGCGGTTCCAGCACCACCCCCTTTCCCGCCCAGAGGCGCAGCACGGGCGGCACGAGCAGCGCGACGTAGGCGTCCCACCAGGCGAGCGGGTCGCCACCGGCGAGCACGTCGGCGAGCCGGGTCGGGGTGCTGGCCGGATCGACCTCCTGCGCGGCCAGGGTGCCCGCCAGGTGCGCGCGCTCCCCCGGGGCCAGCGCCAGCCCGGACCGCACGATCGCGCCGACCCGTCCGGCGAGCTCGTCGACGGTGATCGTGCGCGCTGCCGGCTCGCCGAGCACGGCGAAGCCCTCCGTCGCCGAGTGACCGAGGAGCCGGGTCAGCAGGACCGCGCCCTCCAGGTCGGCCACCGACGAGTGCCGCACGCAGTTGGTGATGCGCACCGAGAGGCTCGTCTTGACGAACACGTCCGCCTCGGGCTGGTAGAGGGTGCGCACGCTCGACGTCGGATGCCACGGCAGCCCCGCCGGGCCGATGTCGCGCAACTCGCCGCGGCGCTGCGCCGCGGCCAGCGGGCCGGTCAGCAGCCGTGCCTGCCACGGGTGCACCGGCAGTGCCCGATGCCCGTCCGGCACGTCGGGGGCGAGCTCGTCGAACGTCGGCTCGCCGAACTCCCGCACCAGGTCGTCGCGGACGGCGAGCCAGTGCAGCGGGAAGGCGGTGCGCGCCTCCGGCGACCACCGTCGCCACTGGTCGGGCGAGCCGGACCGCCACTTCGGCGCCGGATGCCGGGGGTGCCCGGCGAGCAGCGCCTGCTCGGAGTCGACGAACCCGGCCGCCGGTTGGGGCAGCGGTCTGGCCGGGTGCTGCGGCCGGTCGGCCAGGACCACCGCGAGCGCTGCCCGGCCGGCGCGCACCTCCTCGGCGAGCCGGCCCCCGCCCGGCCCGCACCGCTGTGCGAGGACCGCCGTGACGATCTCCAGCAGCCGGTCGAGCCCGATGTCGGCCCACCCGTCCGCCACCGCCTCCTGGACGGGCCCGGTGAATCGGTGCGCGTGCACCGCCGAGCACGCCCGGAGCCGGACCCGCAGCCGCGCCCCCGGCAGGTCCGTCACCAGGTCGTCGGCCGCGGCCGTGACCGCGCCCCCGGGGCCCGCGACATCGCGGACCAGCACCCCCAGCAGCGTGTGCGCGGCGATCGTGTCGGCAGTTCTGTCCGTGACCGGGACACGACGCTTGGTGAGCACATCCTTACCTCACCACGAACCAGGGCCCCTGTTCATCACCCGCAAGTAGTTCGGCCCCGTCCGCACGACGTACTTGTTCACATCGGTGCAGCCCAGGCGCGCCTTCGGCAGCAGCGTGCCCGACGTCACCATCGCCTTCACCGGCCATCGATCGGCCGCGAGCATCCGGTGCACGGCCGTCCGGGCCGCGACCGACCGCGGTTCGCCGGCATCGCACCAGCGGTCGGCGGCGTCGGCGATCCGGTCCCGGACCGTGCGCAGCACCTCCTGCGGCGCCAGCGCCCGCACGCAGAGGTGCACGGTGATCGTCACGAAGAGATCGGCCAGCTCGGCCGGATCGGCAACGAGCATGCGGGCGTCGGCGAACGCGGGCAGCGGCCGGCCCAGCGCAGCCGTCGCGTGCGCCGCGTCGATGCGGGCACCGTCGTCGTCCTTGTAGACGAGCCGGAGCCGGTCCCCGTGCGCCACCGCGATGTTCTGCTGGTGCGACTCCAGCGCGATGCCGTAGCGCACCCACAACGCGACGTGCCAGTCCAGGAGCACGCTCAGGTAGCGGTCGCACCAGCCCGGTACGTCATCGCCCGCCAGCTCCTCCAGCACGGTGGGGCCGCCCGCGCGGGGATCGCGGACGGGCAGGGCCGCGAGCGGGACTAGTCGATCGCCGGCGACGTCGCGCGGCAGGTGCCGGACCAGCGCGGCGACGTGCTCGTCGGGCCCTTCCAGGAAGCGCCGCTCGTCGGCGAGCAGCACCGTCGCCGCCAGCTCCGGCTCGCGCGCGAGCACGGCGCCGAGCAGCTCGTGCACAGCGGCACCGTCGACGAGCGTGCCGGGCTTGATGGTCCGGCTGTTGCGCCGGCCCAGCGTCGCGGTCGGCAACGGCACCTTCACGTGCACGCCCGGGTCGTCGACGAGCGCCAGGGTGCGCATGGACAGTGTCGGCACCACCATCGGGCCGGCCGGCTCGCCGCCCGCGAGCGGATGCACCGGCACCGCCATCTCGGCGGCGGTACCCGCCGGCCACCAGCCGGGCAGGTCGGCCGCCAGCGCCGGCGAGAGCGTGATCTCCGATCGCGGGACGAGCCGCCAGTGCAGCGGGAACGGGCGGGCGTGCTCGGGGGCGTACGCGCGGCGGGCCGCCGCGTCCAGGCCCGGCCGGGCCCGCCCCGTCGGGTGCACGGGATGCTCGCGCACCGCGGCCAATGCGTCGTAGCGCAGCAGGCCGGCGAATCCCGTCCGCGGCCCGGGCGGATCGTCGGGCACCGGATCGCGGGCGGTGTCGAGGGCGGCGGCGCACTCGACGGCGAAGTCGGCCCATCCCGCGACCGCCTCCGCGTCGGACGGGTCCGGCGCCAGCGCGACGAGCACCTCGTCGAGCGTGCGCACGGGCCGCCCGTCCACTACGAGGTCGGTGGCGGCGTGCTCGGCGAGGAACCCGTCGGGTCGCAGCCCGAACTCGGCGCGCCGCCCGTCCGGCAACGCGACCACCCACCGATCCCCGACGCGGTGGCCGCGCGTGTGCAGGCCGAGGTGGTCCTCGCGCAGCAGGGCGGCGAGCACGCGCTCGACCAGTCGCTCCTCGATCTCACCCATGCCGACGCTCCACCGCGCCGGCCGGTGCGTGGAGACCCCTCAAGGAACGAGACCGCCCCGGGACGCGAGCCAGGGAAGCGCGTGCTCCAGCCCGGTGATGGCGATCGCCCAGGTGTGGCCCCCGTGCAGCTGCTCCATCCGGAGCGCCACCCCGGCGCGCTGGGCTGCGTCCGGAAGGGGCCGGGTGGCGATCGGCACGTCGGGATCGTCGCGACCGGTGACGACGTAGCCGGCCGTGCCGGGGAACTGGCCGGCGGCGAGGATGTCGAGCGGGTTCACGGCCCGGTACCGGTCCTCGTCGCCGCCGAACGCGGCCTGCACGGTGCGCGCGTGATCACCCAGCGTGGGTTCGGGCCGGCCGGAGATGTCGAGGAACGTCGGGTAGACGGCCGGTCGCCGCAGGGCCAGCTGCAGGGCGCACGTGCCGCCGAAGGAGAAGCCGCCGATCGCCCAGTGCGTCCGGTCGGGATCGACCTGCAGGTGCTGCGTCAGCCAGGCGGGCACGTCCTCGGCGAGGTAGGTCTCGACGTTGCCGAGCTGGGAGTCCAGGCATAGCGTGTTCGCCAGCGTTGATCCGGTCGCGTCGGGCACGACCACGATGGGGGCCAGCCCGGCGTGCGCCGCGGCGAAGCCGTCCATGATCGACGCCAGCTTGCCGGCGACGAACCAGTCCTCGGGGCCACCGGGCTGTCCGGGGATCAGCACGAGCACCGGCAGCTCCGGCCGCACCGAACCGAGGTACGCGGGCGGCACGTAGACCATGGCCTGACGGGCGCGGAACCCGACCGCGTCCGTCGATGGTCACGCGGGTCACCTCGCCGCGTTGCGGCTGGTCCGCCGGCGGCCGCCACGACAGGCTCAGCGGCTGGTGCGGGGTGGCGGCGACCGTCGGGCGGACGGGAACGAGCGCGGCGAAATCCACCTCGCTGATCTGCGGGACGCCGAACACGGCGCCCAGGTTCGGGCGGTACCCGTAGACCGCG
>CAVSHL010000001.1:0-1045517 GCA_963727745.1 uncultured Actinomycetota bacterium | reverse complement strand
CGGATTCCGGGTCCGGCTGGACGAGGAGACCGATGTTTCGGCCCGCGCCGTGGTCGTCGCCAGTGGCGTCCGGTACCGCCGGCTGGCGTCGATCCCCGGTGTCACCGACTTCGAGGGGCGCGGCGTCTACTACGCCGCCACCGAGATCGAGGGACGGCGCGTTTGTGGGTCGGGAGGTGGTGGTGGTGGGCGGCGCCAACTCGGCGGGCCAGGCCGCCCTGTTCCTCGCAAGGCAGGCCGAGCGCGTGCACGTCCTCATCCGCCGCGACAGCCTCTCCGAGACCATGTCGAGCTATCTCGCCCAACGGCTCGTCCACCATGGACGGATCGCCGTCCATCCCCGGTCGGAGCTGACCGCGGCGCGCGGTGACGACCGGCTCACCCACCTGACGTGGCGGGACGGGCGCCAGCACCGCGAGGTCGGGTTGACGGCCGGCGGGCTGTTCCTGATGATCGGCGCGATCCCCCGCACGACCTGGCTGCACAGCGTGGGCGTCGGGCTCGACGACAAGGGTTTCGTGACGACCCACGGAGCGTTCGAGACCTCGGTGCCCGGGCTGTTCGCCGTCGGCGACGTGCGGGCCGGCTCCGTCAAGCGGGTGGCTTCCGCCGTCGGAGAGGGATCGGTGGTCATCTCCGCGGTGGCCCGCCTACCTCGCCGGGGCCACCGCCTGACCGGCTAGGGCAGGCACTTGAGGCCCTTGATGCCGTTGGACAGCTCGTCGCCGGAGGCGCTCTCGACCCGGATGGAGTTGATGTCGGCGACGTAGGCGACCTCGGCCGCCGTGTCACACAGGCTCACCGCCGCGTCACTGTCGTCATCGGACAGCGTCGTCGCGATGACCACGGTCGTACACTGCCCCACCACCTCGACGCGATCGACGGGCGATCCCGCCAGGTGCTGCGTCACCGCCTCCGCCGCGTCGCCGCACGGGTCCTCGGGCGGCGCCGCCGTGGTCGCGGCCACGCCGCCGGTGGCCTCCGCAGCGGGGGGCCGCGCGGCCGGCGGATCCTCGCCGCCGGAGGAGCAGGCGCTCAGCATCGCGCCCGCGCCGACGAGCACCGACACGAGAACCAGCGCGGGCCTGAACGGGTTCATACGATCATCCTTCCGGGTTCGACTGGAACCGAACAATTTCATTAGAGGCTGTTCTAGTCAATAGCCTGGCATCATGTCGACTGATGAGCGAGACCCGCAAACGCGCCTACTCCAGCCGCCTTCGCCAGGAAAACGCCCGAGGCGACCCGGGCGCGCATCGTCGCTGCCGCCCGGGAACTCATGGTCGGGCACGGCTACGCCGACACCACCATGAGCGAGGTCGCCCGCCTCGCGGGCGTGGCCGTGCAGACCCTCTACACCGCCTGCCCCGGCGGCAAGCCCGGCCTGGCCAAGATGGTCTACGACGCCACCCTGGCCGGGAGCGCCCTGGCCATCCCGCAACGCTCCAGAGCCGACGTCCAGGCGATCATCGACGAGCCGGACCCGCGCGCCAAGCTCGCCCTCTACGCGGCCACGGCAACCCGCATACACCAACGCATCAGCCCGGTGTACGACGTCCTGCGCGCCGCCGCCGCCGCGTCGCCGACCGACACCCGGCCTGCACGGCGTGCTCGCCGACATCGAACGGGAACGTCTGCGCGGAAGCCGCGGACCGGCGGGCGACCTGCACGCCGCCGGCGCGCTGCGGACCGACCTCAGCGCCGCGGAGGCCGCCACCCAGATCTACGCCCTCACCTCGATCGAGGTCTACGACCGGCTGACCACGATCTGCGGATGGAGCCCGGCCCGATACCAACGATGGCTGGCCGGTCTCCTCGCCGCCGCGCTCCTCGAGAAGCGCTAGGCGTTCGGCGCCGGTGGGACGTACCCGACGGTGAGAAGCAGGCTGGCGTACGGCCGTTCGTCGCCGCTCGCGACCGCGAACGCCACCTTCGGGCCGCATGCCCGGGAGTAGAACTCGTTCCGGGCGACGGACCGCAGCGGCAGGTCCGCCCCGAGGATCTCCGCGTAGCGCGACCACACCGGCGGTTCGGTGAGGTCGTCCGGGCGCATCGTCGTCGCGGACTCGAGCGGGACGGCGGCGACGACGAGGCCGAGCAGTTCGTCGATGCGACCGAGACGCCAGCCGCGGAGGTTGAGGAAGATCGGGGGCGCGCCGGGACGTACGTTGACGTCGTGCGCGTAGTTGGCGTCGGCGAGAAGGATCCGGGATCCGGGTCCGGTGCCGGCGAGCGCACCGAGGAGCGGTGGGTCGAGCGGCCCTCGTGGTGGCACTGGTTCCCTCTTCACCCGGTGGGCGGCGTCGTGACCCGGGCGCCGGTCTCGAAGGACGGATGACGGCGTCGCGAGTTCCAGCGCCCGCCGGCCGGCGGGGCGGACCGGCGGCGGCCCGCCCTTCGCGCAGCGCCGGCAGCAGCTCGTCGACGTGCCGGTCGAAGGTCGCGTGGAAGTCGCGGTCGATGTCGTTGAAGTAGCCGGCCTGCCAGACCTGCGCCGTCTCGTCGCCGGCGCGCTGGAAGCTGAACCGGCGCACGGTGTCCTCGACCAGCACCCGGCCCGCCGGTGCCGTTGACCTCCAGCAGTGCGTGTCCGGGTAGGCGTACGAGGAGTCGTAGACTGCCGACCAGCCTGCCGACCGCCCCGTTGGCGAACTGCAGCGCCACCGCCACGGTGTGACCAGCCGTGCCCGCTCGGGTCGGTCAGTCTGGGCCATCACCGAGGTCGATCGGGCCGCACAGGTGTTCGAGCATGTCGAAGCCGTGGCACTGGGTCTCGATCAGATTGGCGTGCGGGTGCCGGCTGGCGCCCGCCTCGCCGCCGAAGCGCCAGGTCGCGAAGACGAGCCGGCCCAGTCGCCGCGGGCGATCGCGCCGGCGGCCAGGCGGACCGGCTGGGCGTACCGGTGGTTGAAGTTGATGGCGAAGAACAGGTTGCGCGCCGCCGCCTCGGCGATCAGCGTGTCCGCCTCCTCGAGGGCGAAGACCAGCGGCTTCTCGACGAGCAGCGGCACTCCGGCCCGGATCAGTCGCAGCGTCGGCTCGAAATGCCCCTCGTTGGGAAGGCACACCGAGACCAGGTCCGGCTGCTCGCGGTCGAGCATCTCCTCGAGATCGATGTAGGCGCGGCGCGCCGAACTCGGCGGCGCGCGGCCGCGGTGCGTCCCGGGTCGCGGCCGACCACGGCGACCAGGTCGGTGTCGGCGCGGCCGGCGAAGACCTCGGCGTGCTGCGGCCCCACCACTCGCCGGTGCCGACCACCGCCACCCGGACCGGCGCGGTCCCGGGTGACGGCGGGGCGGACTGACGCCGGGCGCGAACCGCGCCGCCCGGTTCATCGCCGCCTCCGCTGGCCAGACGGGACTGGACCAGCACGACGACGATCAGGAACGCGCCGCTGACCACCTGCTGGTAGTACGACGTGAGCGTGCCGACCTGGTTGATCAGGTTCTGGATGACCTTGAGCAGCAGCACGCCGGCGAGCGTCCCGCTGAGCGAGCCGGCCCCGCCGGTGAGCAGCGTGCCGCCGATGACGACGGCGGCGAT
The DNA here is from genome assembly GCA_963727745.1 of uncultured Actinomycetota bacterium. Classification (GTDB taxonomy): domain Bacteria; phylum Actinomycetota; class Actinomycetes; order Mycobacteriales; family Pseudonocardiaceae; genus Pseudonocardia. The sequence continues at coordinate 1,041,974 of CAVSHL010000001.1, read as the reverse complement.
CGCCTCCAGCTCCAGGCCCTCGCCGATCGTCGGCAGGCCCGACGAGGTCTGCGCGGCGACCAGCACGCCGGCCAGGCCGGCGAGCAGCGCCGCTGAGCACGTAGACCAGCACCCTGACGCGGGCCACCGGCAGACCCATCAGCTCGGCCGCCTCCTGGCTGCCGCCGATGGCGAACACGGCCTGGCCGAACCGGGTGCGGTTGAGCACCACCACGCCGAGCAGCGAACAGCGACCAGCGCGAACCAGACCGGCGCGCCGACGCCCGAGCAGCGCGCCTGACCGAGGCGGGTCAGCGGCAGGTCGGCCTGGATGATGTAGATCTTGTTGCCCTCGTCGGCGACGGCGAACGCCAGGCCGCGGGCGAACAGCAGCGCGGCGAGCGTGACGATGAACGGCGCCATCCGGGCCCGGCCGATCAGCAGCCCGTTGACCAGCCCGATGACGCCGCAGACCGCGAGCGGCAGCGCGACCGCCACGACGATGCCCCACTGCGAGCCGTAGGCGGTGAGCACGCCGGCCAGGGCGAGCAGCGAGCCGACCGACAGGTCGATGCCGCCGCTGATGATGACGAACGTCATGCCGATCGCGATGAGCAGCAGGTACGAGGAGTCCAGCGCGATGTTGCGGAAGTTGCTGCCCGCTGGCGAAGCTGTCGCCGAAGGACCAGCGGTGCCAGCGACGAGCACCAGGACGAGCACGACGGCGCGCCGCGCGACCGGCCGGCGACCGCCGGCCGCGAGCCGGCGCGGCGACGGTCCGCGGCTCGACTGCCGGGTCGGGATCGGTCCGACGGTCGCGTCATGCCTGGCTCCGTCCCGCTGGATGTACACGGCGGCGACGATGATGGCCGCCTGGACCATCCGGGCCGTCGAGTCGGGCAGGTTGTGCTGGATGAGCGTCGCGATGATGAGCTGCATCAGCAGCGCGCCGGCGAGCGTGCCGAGGATGCGCACCCGGCCGCCGGACAGCGGCGTGCCGCCGACCACGACCGCGGTGATCGCGCTCAGCTCGATCAGCAGCCCCACGAACGACGGGTCGCTGGCGCCCAGCCGCGCCGTGTTCAGCACGCCGGCGACGGCGGCGAGCACCCCGCAGATCACGTAGACGGCGAGCAGCGTACGGCGGACCGGCAGGCCGGCAGGACGGCCGCGGCCCGGTTGCCCCCGATCGCCACCAGCCGCCGGCCGAACGCGGCCCGGTGCACCGACGACCGCCGCCGCGGCGAGCGCCACGGCACCACAGGACGCTGATCGGCACGCCGAGCGACCGCCCCGTTGCCGAAGGTGTTGAGCGTCGGGTCGAAGATCTCGGCCAGGCGGCCGTCGGCGAAGACCAGCGCCAGCCCGCGGCCGGCCACGAGCAGGCCGAGCGTGGCGACGATCGGCTGGATGCCGGCGAACGCCGACGAGCACGCCGTTGACCAGCCGACCAGCGGCGCCGGCGAGCGACCGCGATCGCGATCGCCGGCCAGGGCCGTACCCGAGGTACAGCGGCAGGAGGGCGGCGGCGATGGCCATCACCGACCCGACCGACAGGTCGATGCCCTCGGTGCCGATCACCAGCGCCATGCCGAGCGCGACGATCGCGACGGGCACGACCTGGACGAGCTGCAGCCGGAGGTTGGCCACGGTGGCGAAGTTGCGGCGTGAACGACCAGGTTGAACGCGAGCAGCAGCGGCGATCGCGACGTACACCCCGTTGTCCTGCAGCCAGCGCAGCGACGTCCGGCGCGGCCGCGACGGACGGTGGCGGCGTCAGTCACGGTCGCCGTCCCGGCGGCCTCGCGACGCCGGCGCGATCGCGTCGCATGATCTGGTCCTCGGTGATGTCGTCGCCGCGCAGCGTGCCGACCACGGCGCCGTCGCGCAGCACCAGCACCCGGTCGGCGCCCTCGACGACCTCCTCGAGCTCCGAGGAGATCAGCAGGACGGCGAGCCCCTGCGTCGGCCAGCTCGTCGATCAGCGCCTGGATCTCCGCCTTGGCGCCGACGTCGATGCCGCGGGTCGGCTCGTCCAGCAGCAGCACCTTGGGGTGCAGGCAGAGCATCCGGGCCAGCAGCACCTTCTGCTGGTTGCCGCCGGACAGCTCGCGCGACCCTCTGGTCGGGGCTGGAGCTCTTGATCCGGAGCCGGCGGACGAAGCGTGTCCACGAGCGCGTCCTGGCGCCGCTCGGAGACGAACCCGGCCGGCGGTCAGCCGCGGCAGGGCGGCCAGGACGATGTTGTCGCGGACCGACAGGTCGGGACGATGCCCTCGGCCTTGCGGTCCTCGGGCACCATGCCGACGCCGGCCGCGGATGGCGGCGGCCGGCGACCACCGCCGCGCGGCCGCCCGTCCACGCGGACCGTGCCGCCGTCGACGGGCTGCGCGCCGAACACCGCCTTCGCCGTCTCCGTGCGCCCCGAGCCCAGCAGCCCGGCCAGGCCGACCACCTCGCCGGCGTGCACGTCGAGGCTGACGCCGTCCAGCAGCGGGCCGGCGGGTCAGCCCGTCGGCCTCCAGCACCGGCACGCCGGTCGACCGTCGCGCTGCTCGTCGCTGAAGCTGGTGACGCCGTGCGCGCGGACCTCGGCGACGTCGCGGCCGAGCATCGTGGCGACCAGCCGCAGCCGGGTCGTCTCGCCGACCGGGCCAGTGTGGACGAGCCGGCCGTCGCGCAGGACGGTCACCCGCTCGCAGATCCGGAACACCTCGTCGAGCTTGTGGGTCACGTACAGCACCGCGACGTCCTGGCGGCGCAGGTGCGTCGATCGACGCCGAACAGCCGGTCGACCTCGCGCGGCTCCAGCGACGACGTCGGCTCGTCCATGATCACCACCCGGGCGTCGGTCGGACAGCGCCCGGGCGACCGCGACCATCTGCTGGACGCCGAGGCCGAGCTCACCGAGCGGCCGCCGCACGTCGACGTCGATGCCGTACCGGGCCAGCGTCTCGCGCGGCCTCGCGGTGCATCCCGGCGAAGTCGACGAGCCCGAACCGGTTGACGCGGCTCGCGGCCGAGGAACAGGTTGCGCGCCACGCTCAGCAGCGGGCACCAGGTTGACCTCCTGGTAGATGGTGCTGATCCCGGCCGCCTGGGCGTCGCGTGGGCTGGCGAACGCGACCGGCTCGCCCAGGTACCGGATCTCGCCCTCGTCGGGCCGGTGGACGCCGGTGAGCACCTTGATCAGCGTCGACTTGCCGGCGCCGTTCTCGCCGACCAGCGCGTGGACCTCGCCGGGATGCAGGTCGAGCGACACCCCGTCCAGCGCCCGTACGCCGGCGAACCGCTTGCTGACCGACGCGCGACGCCGGTGCGACGTGGCTCGATCGCGGTCGTCGTCACTCTCCACGACGGCGGGGGCGGGGACCGTCCCGCCGCCCGGTCGACGGGCGGTCAGTAGGCGTTGGCCAGCTCGGCCTGCGCGTTGTCCGTCGGTGTACTCCTTGTCGGAGATGATGGTCTTCTCGGCCACGCCGTCGCCGCTGTAGAAGTCCTCGAGCGCCTGGAAGGCGAGCGGCCCGAACCGCGGGTTCGACTCGATGACGCCGGCGATCCAGCCGTCGATGATGCCCTGCACCGCGCCCTTGGTACCGTCGATCGTGATGATCTTGACGTCGCCCGGCTTCTTGCCGGCGGCCTTCAGCGCGGCGACCGCGCCGAGCGCCATCTCGTCGTTCTCCGCGTAGATCGCGCTGATGTCCGGGTTGGCCGGAGATCAGCTGCTCGGTGACCGACTGGCCCTTCTCGCGGGTGAAGTCGGCGGTCTGCTCGGCGACGACCTTCGAGTCTTGGAGTTCTTGGCGGCCAGCTGGTCCTTGAAACCCTTCGTCCGGTCGACGGTGACGTTGACGCCGGACGCGCCGAGCAGGATCGCCACGTCGCCGTGTCGCCGGTCGCCTTGATCATCGCGTCGGCCGCCCGCTCGCCCTGCTCACGAAGTCGGAGCCGATCCAGCCGATGTAGTCGACGCACGCCGTCTTGGTGGTCAGCAGCCGGTCGATCGTCATGATCGGGACCTTGGCGTCCTGGCGCGCCTTCAGCGCGGGGTCGAGGCCCTCGGAGTTGAGCGGCGAGATGATCAGCGCCTTGGCGCCCTGCGCGATCATGCCCTGGATGTCGGCGATCTCCTTGTTGAGATCGGACTGGGCGTTGGTGGTGATGAGCTTGATGCCGCGCTTGGCCGCCTCGTCCTTGATCGACTGCGTCTCGGTGATCCGGAACGGGTTGGCTTCCTTCTCCGACTGGGCGAAGCCGACGGTGATCGTCTTGAGGTCCAGCTTCGGGCACGCCGCCGTTGTACTTCTCGGCCGTGCAGCCGCCGGCGCCGGCTGTCGCCTGGACCTGTTGCTGAGCGGAGGTGCCGGCAGCTGGGCGTGCCCTCGCTCGCCGGCGCTTGGTGCAGCCGCGCGGCGAGGACCGCAACGGAGAGGTGGTCGCCGCCAGGGCGTGGTGGTCGTCGCAGACGGAGCATCGGCGGGCTCCCTTCGCATGGGCATGACGGTCGGCGCCCAGACCGGCAGCGAGGCGCGCAGGTGCCGAGAACTGAAATGCTCTGACAGGAACTGAGCGATCCTAGTCTCATCTCGTCAAAGGTTGTCAAGACTTCAGCGAGTTCGCGAATCCGATGCGACACGGTCAGCCGCGCGGCCACCTGCACGTCGACGCCGGCGAGGGTCAGCCGGCGGATCGCCATCGGGTCGCGCCTGGCATCCGTGACGAGCACGTCGATGCGCTCTGTCGGCACCGTCTGGCACATCGTGTCCTGGCCGAGCTTGGTGTGGTCGGCCAGCACGACGACCTGCCGGGCGGCGGCGGCGAAGGCCTGGTCGGTCGCTGCCGCGAACACGTTCGGCGTCGTCAGCCCGCGTTCGACGGTGACTCCTTCGCCGGAGAGGAACACCTGGGCGCCCCGGAGTCCCTGCAGGTTCTGCTCGGTGATCGGGCCGACCAGCGCGCCGATCGAGCGGCGCAGGGTTCCGCCGACCATCACGACGTCGATCTGCGCCGCGCCGGACAGCGCCTGGTGACCGGGACGGAGTTCGTCACGACGGTCAGCGGGCCGCCCGGGCCAGGCGTCGCGCCAGGGCCAGGTGGTGCGACCCGGGCCGAGCAGCACCGCGCTCCCCGGCGCGACCAGCGCCGCGGCCGTGCGCCGCGATCGCCTCGCGCGCGCCTGCACCGGGTCGCTCGTCCGCGGCGGTCAGCCGGCGCTCCGCCGCTGGCGGGCGGGGCTTCCGTCGACGGCGCACCACCCCGCCGCGGGTCGGCCGCCAGCAGCCCCTCGGCGACGAGCTTGCGCAGGTCGCGACGGACCGTCGACTCCGAGGCGCCCACCGCGTCGGCCAGCTCGCGGAACGACGCGTACCCGCGCAGGCCGACCTCTTCGAGGAGGCGGCGTCGCCGCTCGGCGATCAGCATCGTGGCCACCTCCCGTCGGCAGGTCACTCACGCCGGCCAGCTTATAGCAGAACACGTCAACTCCTATCACGCCATGTCACCCGTACGCGCGAGCAGGGCGACGAACCGGCCGTACGCCTCCTGCGCGGCTCCGCCGGGGCCGGGCTCGTGCGGCCGGGGCGGCGACGACCGGGCGACCACCGCACGGAGCTCCGACAGCGACCCGATCTCGCCGGCTGCCCACGCCTGGACGAGCAGGTTGCCGATGCCGGTGGCCTCCACCGGCCCGGCGAGCACCGGCCGGCCGATCACGTCGGCGGTCAGCTGGCACAGCACCTCGTTGGCCGCGCCACCGCCGACGAGATGCACCACGTCGACCCGGACGCCCGCCAGCGCCTCCGCCCGTTCCAGCGTCTGTCGCTGCCGGCAGGCGAGGCTGTCGAGGATGCAGCGCACCATCGCGGCCCGGTCCGACCGGCGGCCGCTGCCCGGTCTCCCGGCAGAAGGCCTCGATCCGCGCCGGCATGTCCCCGGCGCGCGGAACCGGGGGTCGTCCGGGTCGATGAGCGTCGTCGAGACCGGCTCCGCGTGCGGCGCGCGGGTCAGCTCGGCGTAGGTCGGCGCCGCCGCCACCCCACGCCTCGCGGCACCGCTGGAGCAGCCACAGCCCCGTGCCGTTGCGCAGGAACCGCACCGTGCCGCCGACGCCCAACTCGTTGGAGAACCCCGACAGGCGGGCCTCCTCGGTCAGCACCGGGGCCGGCAGCTCCAGTCCGACCAGACACCACGTCCGCTGGCGATGTAGCGATCGGCGCGCACAGCCGGGCACCGCGGCCACCGCCGAAGCGGTGTCGTGCCCGGCGACGGCGGTCACCACCGCCCCGTCGGCTCCGTCGGCGACCCCCGCCGCAGCCGCCCGACCTCGGTGCCCGGCGACACCACGTCGTCGGCGAACAGCCGGCGCGGAAGGCCGAGCTTCTCGATCACCCCGACCGCCCAGCGCCGCTCGCGCAGGTCGAAGAGCTGGCCGGTGCTCGCGATGGTCTCCTCGCTCACCCGCGTCCCGGTCAACCAGTAGACGAACAGGTCCGGCAGCATCATCAGCCGCTCGGCGGCCGCCAGCACGCGGGAGTGCTCCATCGACAGCAGCTGGCTCGCCGTCGTGATCGGCAGGCACGGCGTGCCGGTGACCCGGTACAGCTCCGCGGCGCCGGCCCGGGCCGCCGCCTCCCGCGGCATCCCCTCGGTCCGCGGGTCGCGATAGTGGAAGGGTTGCCCACCAGGCCGGCCGCGCGGTCCAGCAGGCCGAAGTCGTTGCCCCACGCGTCGACGCCGATGCCGTCGACCCGGTCCGAGGCGCCGCGGCCGCCCCAGCCCGGCGGTCACGCCGTCGTACAGCCCAGCACGTTCCAATGCAGGCCGGTCGGCAGCTGCACCGGACGGTTGGCGAAACGGTGCACCTCCGCGACCGTCAGGCGGCCGTCCGCCAGGGTGCCCCGCAGGACCCGGCCGCTTTCCGCGCCGAGATCGACCGCCAGATAGCTGGGCACCCCCTCAGCCTATTGCGCGACCGTCGTCGAACAGGATCCCGTACCGCCGCCGTAGGCGTCCCATGGCCGCGGCCGGATCGCGGGAAATCGCGGGCGTGCGGCGGCCGGGGCGGGTTAGGTTGCCGGGCGTGAGCAGGATCGTCTCGGTCAACCTGGCGGTGCCGGAGCCCAACCCCGCCAAGGGCGTCGGTGTCACGGGCATCAACAAGCGGCCGGTCGATCACCTGGTCGCCGTGCGCGCGCCGGGGCCCAAGACGACCGGGCTGCACAGCGGCCTGGTCGGCGACCAGATCTTCGACATCGAGCACCACGGCGGCGACGACCAGGCCGTCTACGCGTACGCGCGGGAGGACTACGACTGGTGGCAGGCGCGGCTGAGCCGCCGGCTGGCCAACGGGCTCTTCGGCGAGAACCTGACGACCGAGGGCGTCGACGTCAACGGCGCGGTCATCGGCGAGCGCTGGCGCATCGGTCCACGGTTGGTCCTCCAGCCGACGTTCGGCCGCATCCCGTGCGCCACGTTCCAGCACAAGATGGGCGAGCCGCGCTGGATGAAGACGTTCACCCGGTCGAACCGCCCCGGCGCCTACCTGCGCGTGCTGGAGCCGGGCGAGGTGTGGGCCGGCGACCCGGTGACCGTGGAGGACCGTCCCGCGCACGGGGTGACGATCGCGCGGGCGTTCCGGGCATACATGACCGAGCCGGAGCTGCTGCCCGAACTGGTCGAGATCGACGGGCTGCCCGACGACCTGCGCGAGACCCTCGCGGAGCGGCTCCCCCACCGGCGGTAGCGTCGACCCATCGATGCCGGAGCCAGGCGGTACGCGCCACGACCGCGGAGCAGGGACACCGCCGCCTCGGGGGCGATGACGTCGAAGCCGTGGAATCCGCCCGGCCGACGTGCAACTCCGCGACTCCTCCGCATCGCCAGATCCGGCTCGCGTACGCGACCGACTCGTCCCGGAACACCTCCGCCGAGCCGACGGCGACAAGCTGCTCGGAGAACCAGCCCTACCTGGAGCTGGCACCCTGGATCGTTCTCGGCCCGGCCGGCGCGCTCGTCCTGCTCTCGGTCCTCGCGGTGTCGGCCACCGCGGCGGGTCGCAGCCGGGTCATCAGCAGCTGACGGCGGCCTCGACGGCCGGAGGCTCACGCACACGCTGGTGTGCCCGCGCACAGGTTCGACCATGTGCGTGGGCACCCGAGCGTGTGCGTGCGCGGCGGCGACCTCTAGTGCGTGGCCGCGCTGACTTCGTTCGGCGTCCCGGCCAGCGATCCCGTGACCTTCTTCGTGCCCGAGGCGATGTCGATCGCGTGGATCTGCTTCTTCCCGGGATCGATGACGTACGCGGTTCCCTGCCGGACGAAGAGCGCGGGGCGGGGCTGCTGCCACTCCAGCGGTTCCTGCCAGGCGTCGAGGACCGGGATGGTGCGGGTGACCGTGCCCGCCATCGGGTCGATCACGTGGATCCGGCCGTCGGTGCCCAGTACCAGACCCTCGCCCTGGGGGCCGCGGGCCAGCGAGCGGAACGTGTAGCTGGTCCCGATGTCGACCAGCTTCAGGCTGTTCGTCCGGGTGTCGATCAGCGAGACCTGCGTCGGCCGCTCCAGCTCGGCGTCCTTGTCCTGCTTGTAGTCGCCCAGCGTGATCGGCGAGGCGTCCGAGCCCGCCTGGTTGCCGATCCGCCCGTAGGGGGTCGGGCTCACGATCTTGGTGATGGTTCCGCCCTTGTAGACGAGCACCCCGTTCTGGCAGCCGACCACCACCGCCTCGCCCTGCGCTGCCGCTTCGCCGTGGACGCCCGGGCAGTCCTCGTTGCGGGCGATCTCCGTGCGGGCGGCGTTCAGGACGACGATGCCGGAGCGGGTCTCCGCGTTGCCGACGGTGGTGACGAGCTCGCCGTTCGCGAGCTGGACCGCGACGCCGTGGTGCGGCTGCGGGGTGCGGTGGGTCTCCGTCTTCGGTGCGCCCTCGCCGAGCTCTTGCGGGTCGAAGATCGTCACCTCGCCGGTGCCGTCGGCGAAGAGCACCGTCCTGTTCGCGTGCCGCACCACGTGTCCCGGCTTCTCGGCCGGGAACGTCGTGTCGGTGAAGGTTGCGCCGACGGCGTCGAGCACGCGGAAGGTGGACCCGGTCGTCACCATCACGTGCCGGTCGTCGCCCGCCGGGTTGATCCGGTTGAACCCCGGCAGCGGCAGGTCGGCCGCGACCGCCAAGGTCGTCCCGTCGAGCACGTAGAGCCCCCCGTCGTAGGTGAGGACGATCGGTTCGGCAACGTTCGCCGGGGCCGGCGCGGGGCCGCCCTGCGGGGCGTTGGACCCGGAACCGCAGGCGGTCAGAACCAGCGTGCCGGCGGCGAGCGCCAGTGCGGCGGCGCGTCCCGGTCGTCGTCCGGCTCGCAGTGATGTGGGCATGACTGTCCTTCCGTAGGTGGGGTGGTTCACCGGCGATGGCCGCCGGACACGGTCAGGCCGGACTCAGACCGCTCGCGATCGCCTCGGTGTTGGCCCGCATCATCGCCAGGTAGGAGGCGGCGCCTCCGCCTTCGCGGCTCAGCGACTCCGAGAACAGCGGCCGCACGTCGACGTCGATGCCGGCCTGCTCGGCGAGTGCCCGGGCCAGGCGGTCCGGCTGGGAGGAGTCGGCGAAGATCGTCCGGACGCCCGCGGCCCGCACCGTGTCCGCCAGCGTCTTCAGGTCGGCGGCGCTGGGAGAGGCGAGCGTCGTGCCGCTGGGCAGGACCGCGCCGACGATCTCGAACCCGTACCGCTGGGCCAGGTAGCCGAACACGTGGTGGTTGGTGACGAGCTTGCGCCGTGGCGGCGGGATCTGCGCGAACCGCTCGGTCATCAGGGCGTCGAGCTGTGCGATCGCGTCCTGGTAGCGCGCGGCGTTGGCGCGCACCACCGCCGGGTCGACGCCCGCCACGTGCTCGATCACCTGCGTGGTGATGAGGTCGACCGCGGTCTGCATCCGCTGCGGATCGGTCCAGAAGTGCGGATCGAACTGGCCGGCGCTCTCCGAGGTGGTGAAGGCGATCGGATCCACGGCGTCGCCGACGGCGAGGGTCGCGACGCCGGCCTCGGCGGCGGCACCGACGTTGCGCAGCACCCCTTCCTCGAGCCCCAGCCCGTTGTGGACCACCAGATCCGCGTGCTCCAGCCGGGCCGCCTCCTGCGCGGAGATCCCGAACGAGTGCGGGTCGGCGTCGGGCTTCATCAGTACCGTGACCTCGGCCTGGTCGCCGACCACGTTCCGCACGACGTCGCCGAGGATGTTGGTGGTGACGACGACGCCGGCCCGTTCGGGCTGGATCGCCGCACAGCCGCCGATACCGACTGCCAGCGTCACCACCAGGGTGATCAGTCCGAGCGCGCGGTGGCTCATCGACCGGTCTCCACCACGTGGCTCGCTCGGCCAGGGACGGTGAGCGTGCGGGCCGTCCGCAGGTCGTCGCTGTAGTCGATCTCGTAGATCGTCCCGCGCGAGGGGTCGTTGACGTAGGCCCGCGCGGTGTCCACCTGGATCGTCGGCGCTGGCCCGTCCGCGGCGACGGGCGCACCGAGCAGCGGTGTCCGCGCGGTCTCGCGCGCCGTGCTGGGGTCGTAGGCGTGCAGCACGCCGTCCGCGCTCAGGGTGAGCAGCGGGGCGCCCTCCCCGACGGCGTTCCACGCCACGACGGGACCGGTCGGTACGAGCGTCCAGCTCCGATCGGTCAGGTCCAGTGCCCAGACCCCGCGGTCACCGGCTCTCGCTGCGAGCGTCGAGCTGCCGGACCGGAGGGTGAACTCCCGAGCCCGGTCGGCAGCGGCCACCGGCCGCGGATAGGCGATCTTCACGCCGGTGAACGCGCCGTCCTCCTCGGTGACGAGCAACGCGCCGTCCGAGCAGCCGAACACCGCTCCGCGCCGGGTGAGCGCGGAACCCTGCAGGTCGGGGCAGGCTGTGGGGATGGCCGCGACCGGCTCGCCCTGCCGTCCGCGCACCTCGACGGCATCGGCGTACGGGCGGCCCGGCTGCGCGACCGAGGACACCACCCGCCCGCGGTAGGGCACTGCGTGGGCCTGGTGGGGGTTGCCGGTGATCCGGCCCGCGGGAGCGACGGCACCGGCGTCGAGCCGGCCGCGGTCGAGCAGCTGCACCGTGCCGTCGGCGTAGGAGACGGCCACCACGGCCGGGTCGCTGTGGGCGGCGGTCGGCGCCGCACCGGGCAGCGGCCCGACCTCGCGGGCCGGTGCCCGGTAGTAGTGCACGTGGTCGCCGTGATCGACCATCCAGGCCCCGCTGTCGACGAGGTGCACCGTGCGATCGGCCGCGGTGAGGTAGGCGAACCGGCCGTCGCCGGCGATGTCGCCGACGCCGGCGACGGTGCCCACCTCGGTGACGTCCTCGGTGCCGAGGTCGAGCACCCGGACCGCGCCGGTGTCGCCGTCGGCGACGACCAGGCGGTACTGGGCCTCGGCGATCTCCTCGGCCCCTGCGACGTAGCCGTGGGGTGCCGCGTCGTCCGTGGTGCCGACGGGGGGTGCCGCGCACCCGGCCAGCACTGTGACCAGTGCTGGGAGCAGGCAGCCCAAGGCGACGTTGTTCGATCTCACGTCAGTTCTCGATCTTTCGGTGTCGTGCCGGCGCGGGCCGCCGCCGCTGCCGCCGAGAGGAAGAAGAGCCCGACCGCCACGGCCGCGATGCTCGCCCCGGCGGCGGTGCCCGCGTGCCAGGACACGAGCAGCCCGACCACGGTGGCGAGGCAGCCGAGCAGGCCGGCGACGAGCATGACCGTGGGGATCCGGCGCGCCCAGAACAACGCGGCGGCCGGGGGAGCGATGAGCAGGCCGAACACCAGCAGGGTCCCGACGACCCGGAAGGACGCGACGATCGCCAGCGTCACCAACGCGAGCAACGCGCCGTGGGCCAGCGCGGGACGCATCCCCAGCGTGGCCGCCTTCCGGGGATCGAACGACAACGCGACGAAGGCCCGGTGCCCGATCGCCGCGATGGTCGCCGCGGCCCCGGTCGCGACGAACAGCTGAGCGAGGTCGGCCCCGGTCACCCCGAGGACGTCGCCGAACAGGAAGCCGGTGAGGTCCACGGCGAACGAGCGGGAGTGCGACACGACGATGACGCCGACCGACAGCATGCCGACGAACAGCAGGCCGATGCTGGTGTCGCGCGACAGCCGGCGTGAACGACCCAGCGCGGTCACGCCGAGCACCATCGCCACGGCGCTCGCAGCCGCGCCGACCACGAGGTTCTGGCCCGTGATCGAGGCCAGCGCCACCCCGGGCAGCATCCCGTGCGACATCGCGTCGCCGAGGAACGCCATGCCCCGCAGCACGACCCAGGTCCCGACCAGCGCGCAGATCACGGAGACGAGCACGCCCGCCACCAGCGCGCGGCGCACGAACGCCACGTCGAAGGGGATGAGCAACCAGTCGAGCACGCCGGTACAATACATAGAAACGACAATCATTATCGATTGGTGTGATGTGGACGACGTGCGAGCCGCCGTGGCGATCGACGACCTCGTGGTGGCCTACGGGCGCCGACCGGTCCTGCGGGGAGTCTCGGCACGGTTGCCGCAGGCGCAGGTCACCGCGATCGTCGGACCCAACGGCGCGGGCAAGACCACCCTGCTCGACGCCATCGCGGGAGTACGACGCCCCGCGTCAGGCACGATCACCCACGCCGGCCGGTGCCGGCCGGCCTACGTCGTGCAGCGCAGCGAGGCCCCCGACATGCTCCCGATCAGCGTGCGGGCCACCGTCTCGATGGGCCGGTGGCCCGTCCGCGGTCGATGGCGGCGGCTGACGGCACACGACCGCGCCGTCGTCGAGGACTGCATGCGCCGGCTGGGCATCCAGGACCTCGCGGACGACCAGCTGGGCACGCTGTCCGGTGGCCAGCGCCAGCGGGTGCTCGTCGCCCAGGGCCTGGCGCAGCAGGCCGACCTCCTGCTGCTGGACGAACCCGCCACCGGTCTGGACCTCGGCGCGCAGCGTGGTGTCGAGGACGCCATCCGGCGCTACCGGGCCGACGGCGGCAGCGTCGTGCGGGTCACCCACGACCTGGCCGTGGCGATGCAGGCCGACCACTGCGTGGTCCTGCACAGCGGAACGGTGGCGGCCGCCGGGGATCCGGCCGCGGTGCTGACGCCCGAGGTGGTGGCGCGCACGTGGGGGATCCCGGCGCTCGGGGCGGCTGCGGTCGCTGCCGGGTCAGGCGGCCGGAGCGGCGGAGAGTGATCGGCTGATGCCACGGGCGGCGGCCAGCAGCACCGGGACGCGGGCCTCCGCGTGGCCGTCGTTGGGGACGATCACCGACAGGGCGGCCACCACCTCGTTGAGGGCGCCCCGCACCGGCACGGCGACCCCGGTCGCGTCCTCGTGGACATGGCCCGCCGTGAGGGCGTAGCCGCGGCGGCGCACTTCGGAGAGCGCCGCCCGCAGCGCGTCGGGAGTGGTGATCGTGGCGGCGGTGTAGCGCTGCAGCGGTCCCCGGAGGACGCGTTCCTGCAGCTCGGACGGGCCGTGGGCAAGGAGCACCTGCCCGGACGAGGAGATGTGGAGGGGCAGCCGGCCGGCGATCCGGGTGTAGTTGATCACCGCGTCGCGTGCCGACAGCCGTTCGAGGAACAGCACTTCCGAGCCGTCCAGCACGCCGAGCTGGGCGTGGTGGCCGACCACGGCGTGCACGTCCTCCAGGTAGGGCAGCGCCGCCTCGCGCAGTGACCGGGTCGGCGACGCCCGGGCGGCGAGCTCCCACAACCGGACCCCGACGCGGACCTCCCGGTCGGGTCCCCGGTCGAGCAGCCCGTGGGCGGTGAGCTCGCCGACTAGCCGGGACGCCGTCGCGACGTGCAGGCCGGTCCGGCGGGCGATCTCGGACACCCGCAGGGAGGTCTCGTCGGGCGTGAACGCGGCGATGATGCGGATGGCGCGCGCGAGGGACGACTCCCCGGTTGCGGTGCGCGGCACGGAGAAAGTGTCGCAGTTCTCTCGTCCATTGAGAACGGGCTTCGTCCTCCGGACGCGGTGCCGGACCCTTCGCGGGGACGACGAGGAGGTCGAGTGATCCACACGTTGACGGGTGTGATCGGCACCGAGAAGGGCGCGGTCTCCGCCGACGTCGCCACCCTGCGCGTCACCGCCAAAGAGCAGGTGGCCGAGGACGTGATGACGCTGGAGCTGGCCTCACCGTCGGGCCTGCGGCTGCGGGACTGGGCGCCAGGGGCCCACATCGATCTCCTGCTGCCGAACGGGATGACCCGCCAGTACTCCCTGTGCGGCGATCGCTGGGACCCGTTCACCTACCGGGTCGGGGTGCTGCGTGAGCAGGCCGGCGGCGGTGGATCTGCCTACGTGCACGACGAGCTCGCGGTCGGGGACCCGGTCGGGGTGGGCGGCCCGCGCAACAACTTCGCGCTGGTGCCGTCGGAGAAGTACCTGTTCGTGGCTGGCGGCATCGGCATCACGCCGTTGCTGCCGATGGTGCGGCAGGCCGAGATGCTGGGCGCCGACTGGCGCCTGCTCTACGGCGGCCGCCGGCGGGCATCGATGGCCTTCCTCGACGAGCTGGCGGGCTACGGGGACCGGGTCCAGGTCGTCCCGCAGGACGAGTTCGGCCTGCTGGACCTGCCGGGATTCCTCGGCGCGCCCCGTACGGACGTCAAGATCTACGCCTGTGGGCCCGCGCCGCTGCTCGCGGCCGTGGAGGCCACCTGCGCCGACCGGAGCCCGCATGCGCTGCGCACCGAGCGGTTCGTGAGCGACGAGCCCCCCGCCGCCGTCCGCCGGGCCCCGTTCGACGTGGAGCTGGCCCGCACCGGGGTCACCGTGACCGTCCCGCCCGGGATGACGGTCCTCGACGCCGTCGGGACGGTCGGGGTGGAGGTGCTGTCCTCCTGCCGCCAGGGCATCTGCGGAACCTGCGAGACCACGGTCCTCGCCGGCGAGCCCGACCACCGCGACGCCCTGCTGGAGGACCACGAGCGCCAGGCGGGCGACTGCATGTTCATCTGCGTGTCCCGCGCGCGCAGTGACCGTCTCGTCCTCGATCTCTGACCACGAAGGGGCGTCGCTGTGACCGCGATCCTGGGTTCTGGCACCACACTGCCGACGAACGACACCGATCCCTTCAGCCACGAGGTGCTGGAGAACCCGCTGCCGCTGCACGCCGCGCTGCGTGACGCCGGACCGGTGGTGCACCTGTCGGCGTACGACGTGTACGCGTTTGCCCGCTACGAGCAGGTGCACGCCGCGCTCGTCGACTGGCAGGCATTCCAGTCGGCGGCCGGCGTGGGACTGTCCAACTTCCGCTACGAGGAGCCGTGGCGCCCGCCCAGCCTGCTGCTCGAGGCCGATCCTCCGCGCCACGACGCGCCGCGGCGGGTGCTGACCAAGATCATCGGGCCGCGGTCGCTGCGCCGGCTGCGCGAGCAGTGGTTCGCCGACGCCGAACGCCTCGTCGAGCAGGTACTGGCCGGCGGCGCCGAGTTCGATGCGGTCGGTTCACTGGCAGAGGCGTTCCCGCTGCGGGTCTTCCCCGACGCCGTCGGCATCGGGACGGAAGGTCGGGAGAACCTCCTGCCCTACGGCGACTTCGCGTTCAACGCCTTCGGGCCCAGCAACGATCTGGTCGCGCAGGGCGCGCCGCGGATCGCCGAACTGTCTGCCTGGCTCAACGCCCAGTGCGCCCGCGAGGCGCTTACGGACAACGGGTTCGGCGCGCAGATCTGGGCAGCGGCCGACCGCGGCGACATCACCCCCGAGCAGGCGCCCCTCATCGTCCGATCGCTCCTGACCGCGGGCGTGGACACGACCGTGCACGGCCTGTCCGCGGTGCTCTACGGCGTCGCGACCCACCCCGAGCAGTGGCAGCGGCTGCGCGCGCAGCCGTCGCTGGCGCGCGTCGCCTTCGACGAGGCGGTGCGCTGGGAGTCACCGGTGCAGACTTTCTTCCGCACGGCCACCGTCGACGTCCGGGTGGGGGACCACGTCGTCCCGGAGGGCAAGAAGATCCTCATGTTCCTCGGGGCGGCCAACCGCGACCCGCGGCGCTGGGACGACCCCGACGCGTTCGACCTGGCCCGCGACCCCTCCGGCCACGTCGGGTTCGGGATGGGGCTCCACCAGTGCATCGGCCAGCACGTCGCCCGGCTCGAGGCCGAGGCGCTGCTCACGGCACTGGCCCGGCAGGTGCGCAGCGTCGAACTGGCCGGTCCGACCGTGCGACACCACAACAACACCCTGCGGGCGTGGGAGAGCATTCCCGTCCGCGTCGGAGTCGAGTAGGTGCCGGTCAGGTACCGGTGCGCGGGACCCGGGCATGCAGGCGGAACCCGTCCGCGCCCTCGTACCCCGAGGTCAGCACGCCGCCGAGCGCGCCGACCCGGTCGGACATGTTGCGGATGCCGCTGCCGAGGTGCGCGGGCGTGATCGGCCGGGTCGCTCCGTCGTTGACGACGATCAGGTGGGCGTCGTGCTCGTCGGCGCAGACCCTGATCTCGCAGTGCGCACCCTTGCTGTGGCGCAGCACGTTGGTCACGCCTTCCCGCAGGACGGTGGCCAGTGCGGTGTCGATCTCAGGGCGCAGCTCGGCGCCGTCGAGCACCATCTGCACCTGCAGGCCGGCGGTGGTCAGCAACGCCTGCGCAGTCCGGCACTCGTGCGTCAACGAGAGGTCGGGGTCGCCGCTGGCCATCGACCGCACGTCGGCGAGGGCTCGTCGCGAGAGCTCCACCATCTCCGCGACGACGGTGGCCGCCCTGGCCGGGTCCCGCCCGATCAGCCGGTGGGCCAGCTCGCTCTTCATCGTGATGGCCGACAGGCTCAGCCCGAGCATGTCGTGCAGGTCCTGCGCGAACCGCAGTCGGGTCTCGGCCAGTGCGGCCTGCGCCAGCTCCTGCCGCGCGGCGCGGAGCTGGCGGACGGAGCGGGCCATCCACGTCAGCCCGAAGACGAGCAGGCCGAGGTTGAGCGTGAGGAAGAGGTGGAGCATGTCGTCCCCGGCCGAGCGGGCATCGGGGAGTTGGACCACCACGATCGAGGCGAGCACCGCCGCGAAGACGGTCCAGCCCCACAGGGGACGCAGCACGAGCAACGCGCTGCCGGCCAGGAAGCCCTGCAGGCCCGTCCACATCTGGTCGTTGTACAGCCAGGGGAGGTAGACGAGGACGGCCTGCAGTCCGAGCAGCAGGTAGGTGCTCGCCGTGGCCTGCCGCGCCTCCGGCCGCCTGAGCCAGCCCACCTGCACGGCGAGGGCACCGATCAGGCAGACGGTGCCCAGCGCCAGCACACCGAGCCGGTGGTTCACCTCGAACAGGCGCAGCTGTGCTTGCAGGTACAGCCCGAACAGCGCGGCCAGCGCCACCCCGTTCGCGACCGTCGTCGCGAGCAGCGGCACGGATTCCGCCGGGTCGGCGGCAGAGCGGTGGACCGCCGGCCGGCCCGTCGCCGGCAGCGTCACACGCAGATGCAGGCGGCCGTCGGGGTCGGACCCCGTGGTGAGCTCACCCATCATCGCGTCGACGGTGGTCGCGAGCTCGGCGAAGTGGCCACCGGCACCAGGCCCGACGTCGAAGGCGTCGGTGCGGATGTCGACGGTGACCGACCGGCTCTGCTGCTGCAGGACGATCTCGCAGTGGGCGGGCTCCCGCCGCCGCAGCACGGTGGCGATCCCGTCGCGCAGGACGGCGGCGAGGCGTCGCCGGGCCTCCGGGGAGAGCTCACGGCTGTCGAGGTCCACCCGCAGCTCGACGTCGGACGCGGCGAGCATCGCCGTGAGCGATGCCGTCTCGTCGTCGAGGAACGTCTCGCGGTACAGGCGCGCGATCGAGCGGAGATCGGCCAGTGCACGACGGGTGATCGCCACGATCTCGAGGAGTTCCCGGCCGGCCTGCTCAGGGCGGCGGCGCAGCAATCGCAGGACCAGCTCGCCGCGCGGAGCGATCGCCGACAGGCTCGAGCCGAGCAGGGTGTGCAGATCGTGGGCGAACCGCACGCGCTCGTCGGTGACCGAGCGCGTCGCGAGCTCGTCGCGGGCATCGTGCAGCGCGACGACGAGCCGGGCCAGCCGGGTCAGGCCGTAGACGTACAGGCCCGTCGTCGCGGCGTTCACCGCGATGTAGCCGATCTCCCACAATCCACCCGTGACGACGTACTGCTCGACACCGGTGCTCACCACGACGGCGGCGAACGCGGCCCAGCCCACCCGCGGCCCGAGCACCAGCAGCATGCTGCCGGCCAGGAACGACGGCTGGCTGACCCAGCCCTGACCGAGCACGAAGAACGGCAGGTAGACCAGCGCCGCCTGCACCGCGAGCATGCCGTAGGCCATGGGCGAACGCAGATCGGTGCTCGGCCGGCAGAAGTAGAAGAACTGCAGCACCAGTAGCGCGAGCAGCGAGCCGACCGCCAGCACGATCTCACCGGTGGATCGGACCTGGTCCAGCACGATCACCAGTGCGACCGCGCCGAAGCCGCAGAAGACGATCGCGATGATGGTGCGGGCCAGGACGGGCGCGATCATCGGTCCGCGACCGTCGGCGCCGCGTTCGGTCAGCGCGGCATCAGCGGTGACCGCCCTCAGCGTCGAGGGGCCGCCGATCGCATGCACCACGCCGCCTCGCAGTCACGGCGAACGGCGCTCGCCCCCGACGGGATCGAGCGCCGACTCCAGGTCGGAGAGGTCAGTGTACGGACGCGGACCGGTGTCGAACGACGTCCGATCTCCGGGCCGGCGTGTGCAATGTGCACCCGGTGTCCGTGCAGACCCCACGACGAGGTCGTGCCTGCGCGCACTGTCCGTGGGGCGGCAGCTCGGATGATCCTCGACTGCGACAGGGACAGCCTGTGAACGCCGTCGACCCGGACCTCCTCGGTACCGGTCGCACATCCGGGAGAGCGCCATGCTGAGCATCGACCAGGCCCCGCGCGAGCAGCGCGATCTCGTCGACCCGGCCGAGGATTCCGGGGCCCGCCGCGCGGCCGGCGGCCCGCTCCGCGTGCTGCGCTTCGCCGGCCATCTCCTGGCGATGGTCGTGGCCATGCTCGTCGGAATGGCCGCGCTGGGCTGGGCGTGGCACGCGCTGCTCGCCGCGACAGGTGCCGCCGCGCTGCTGCGCGGGCCGGAGCCGGTGATCCTCGAGATGGGAGTGACCGCCGCGCTCGGCGTGGGCGCGTGGATGTGCCTGAACGGGCGGGGCCGGACCCGCGCGGTGGAGATGGGTGCCGCCGTCATGGCGCCGGCCGTGGCGGTGCTGGTTCCGATGTGGCTCGGCCTCATCAGCAGTGGGACGGCGCTGCTCGTGGAGCACGTCGCGATGGTCCTGGCCGTGCTGGCCGTGATGCTGCGCCGGCGCCAGGACTACGTCGTGCCGCGGCCCGGCGGTTCGACAGCGCTCGGCCGATTCGCGCGCCGGCGCAGTGTGCGGCGCATCGGCGCCGTGGGGGTGGTCCTCGCCGCGGTCGCCGCTCTCCCCGCCGGCTGGCTCGCCGTGAACGCCGGCGGCTACGAGGCGGATCGCTACGCCCCGACGCCGGTGACGACGGCGGTCACGCAGGCGCTCGCCACCGCCGCTGCACCACCGCACGTCCCCGGCCGGCCCACCGCCGTGGTCGTCGTCGGCAACGGCGGCGCCAACGTCGCCGACGCACTCGCCCCCTACGACGTGCTGAGCGCCACCGGCGCGTTCAACGTCTACCTCGTCGCACCGGAACGCCGCCCGGTCCCGCTGCTCGGCGGCCTGGACGTCATCCCCGATCTGAGTTTCGCCGAGCTGCGCGAACGGCTCGGGGGCGTGGCACCCGACGTCGCCGTCGTCCCGGAGATGCCGACCGACGTGGCGACCGACCGACCGGTCACCGCGTGGTTGCGCGAGGTCTCCGGCAAGAGCCTGGTGCTGGGGGTGTGCACCGGTGCACGGCTGCTGGCCGACGCGGGCCTGCTCGACGGCCGCGACGCCACGTCGCACTGGTACCGGCTGGCCGCTCTGCAGAAGGCCCACACGGACGTGCGCTGGCAGCGCGGAGTCCGCTACGTCGACGACGGCGATGTGATCACGACCGGTGGGTTGCTGTCGTCGGTCGACGGAACGCTGCGGGTCGTGGAACGGCTCCTCGGCGCTGATGCCGCAGCCGCGGCCGCCAGGACGGTGACCTGGGACCACTACTCACCCGGAGCAGCCGCCGCGCTGCCGGAATCTGCGCTGACCCCCGCCGAAGCACTGCTGCACGTGATCAACACCGGGTTCCGCGCCAACACCACCACGGTCGGGGTGCTGCTGGCCGACGGGGTGAGCGAGATCGAGCTGGCTGCGGCGTTCGACCCGTACACCGAGATCAAGGCCGGCCGGACACTCGCGGTCGCGGCCGGCGGCACCAGCATCCGGTCGCTGCACGGTCTGACCTTCGTCCCCCGCGCCGCCGCCGACCCCGGGACGGCGGCCGACCTCGACTGGCTGGTCGTCCCCGGGCGCAACGTGGCCCCGGCTGCACGTGACCTCGACCTGCCGGTGACCTTCCTGCACCAGCAGCCGGGCTTCGCGTTCGACGAGCCGATGCGCGACATGGCCCGCCGGATGGACGTGCCCACGGCGGCCTGGGCCGCGAAGGTCCTGGAACTCCCGACCGGCGGGGTCGTCCTCGCCGGGCCGTCGTGGCCGTGGCTGCCCACACTGCAGGCGCTCGGGTTGGGACTGATCGGCGGGGTTGCGGCGCTCGGCGCCCTCCGCCTCGTGCGCCGGGTCCGCGGGCGCCGGACATGAGCCGTTCCGAGAGGTCCGTCCGTATGCTCCCGAGGGCACTCGCCGCGACGTCCGCAGTGGAGGCCGCAGTGGAGGAGGAGCACGTGGTCCGCGTTCTGGTCGCCGAGGACGTGCGGATCCTGCGGGACACGCTCGTCGCGTTCCTCGATCTCGAGGACGATCTGGAGGTCGTGGCGCAGGTCGCGTCGGGTGACCGCATCGTGCCGGAGGCGCTGGAGCACCGTCCCGATGTCGCCGTCGTGGACATCGACCTGCCGATCATGGACGGACTGACCGCGGCGGCCGAGCTGCACCGCCGCCTCCCCACCTGCCGGGTGCTCGTCCTGACCGGTCTGAACCAACCAGGACAGCTGCGCCGCGCGATCGGAGCCCACGTCGCCGGCTTCACGCTGAAGGACGGTCCCTCGGCGGAACTGGTCGCCGCGGTCCGGCGCATCGCGGCAGGTGCGCGGGTCTTCGATCCCACGCTGGCGGTGGCCGCGCTGGAGTCGGCCACCAACCCGTTGTCGGTGCGGGAGGCCGAGGTGCTCGCACGGCACGCGTCCGGCGCGTCCGCAGCCGAGATCGCTGCAGACATCCACCTCTCCTACGGGACCGTCCGCAACTACCTGGCCTCGGCCGTGACGAAGCTGGGCGCCCGCAACCGCGTCGACGCGGCCCGGATAGCCCGCGACGCCGGCTGGCTGTAGCAGTCCCGACACCTCTGGCGTCGCTGCGCGACTCTGCCGTGCTGGTTGACCCATGGCCCGTCGGTCTGGCTGGTGACCACGGTCTCCTCGCCGGGGCCGGCCGAGGACACTGTGGATATTCTCCGCCGGGCGGGAGTGGGGGCCGGGGGGCGGATGGATGCGCTGAGGCAGGGGGATCCGACCCGGTTGGGTCCATTCGTGCTGGTCGGCCGATTGGGCTCCGGCGGGATGGGCGTGGTCTACCTGGGACGTCTGCCGGACGGTCGGTCAGCAGCGGTCAAGGTGGTTCATCCGCACCTGACAACTGAGTCGGATTTCCCCCGCCGCTTCGCACGCGAGATCGAGACCGCGCGCCGCGTCGACGCACCCTGGACAGCGCGTGTCATCGAGGCCGATCCATTGGGCGATCAGCCATGGCTGGCCACCGAGTACATCGACGGCCCCAGTCTGGACGACCACGTCGCCCACGCGGGGCCCCTGGCCGCCCAGCCTGCCGTCATCCTCGCGATCGGGCTCGCCGAGGCGCTCGCCGGACTGCACGCAGTCGGCGTCGTGCACCGCGACGTCAAACCGTCGAACGTGCTCCTCGCGCTCGACGGTCCGCGGCTGATCGACTTCGGCATCGCCCGCGCACTGGATGCCACGAAGATCACCTACACCGGCCACGTGATCGGCTCGCCCGCCTACATGTCGCCCGAACAGGCCGCCGGCGAGGACTCCGGCCCACCATCGGACGTGTTCTCCCTCGCCTCGGTGCTGGTCTTCGCCGCCACCGGAACCGGTCCCTACGGGACCAGTTCGACCCCGCTGGCGATGCTGCTGCGCGTCACCCAGCACGAACCCGACACCACCGAGGTTCCGGCCGACTTGCGCCCACACCTCGAGGCATGCCTCGCGCGCGATCCCACCACCAGGCCGACCGCACGACAACTGCTCCAGCGGCTCCGCGACGCGGCCGACACCGTTGACGTCTCCGATGCTCCTGCTGCCCCGCCGGCCGCGACCATGGCATACACCGCAGCCTCCTGGCCAGCACCGGGACACGACTCCGATGGTCGTGGGGGCGCCGACGACCCGCCCCCGTCGCCGACCCGGCGGCGACTGCTCATCGCCGCCGGCGCCGCGACGCTGGTCGCCGCCACAGTCGCCGCCAGCGTGATCGTCACCGACAATTTGACCCGGCGTCCACCTGAACCGGCGACGCCCCTGATTGGCGCAGAGGACCTGATCCCGCTCCCGGGGCGCGTCAAACGGCTGGCTTTCGCCCCCGACAGTTCCCGCATGTACGTCTGCCTCGACATCGCCGGAGGGGGTTCGCTCGCCGTACTTGACATCCCCTCGGGAAATATCATCAAAATCATTCAGCCACAATCGCCGCCAATGGGTGTCGGGCTATCGCCCGACGGATCGCGCCTCTACGTCGGGCTACTGGTGCATGGGATCGGGGAGTTCGATGCCGAGACACTCGCTGCCGGTCGCGTCATCGACTTGCCCGGTGATTACCCGGAACCGGCCGGCACCATCGAGGACATGGTGATCGCCTCGGGAGGCCGGCGCGCCTACGTGGCGCATGCGCTGTCGAACCACGTCTCGTCTTACGACCTCGCTGCCGGCAAACTCCTGCGGGTCGCCGAGTTCGACGCAGACTTCCCGAACATCGAGAAGACGATCGCCATGAGTGGAGATGGCGCTCACGTCCTCGCGTGCATAGGGAAGGACATCGTGATGCTCGACCCCGACAGCCTGTCCGCTACGCGGTGGATTTCGCAGCGTGGGGATTCTGGGGTCACCGCCATACCCCACTCGACAAGAGTAATCGTTCGCGGTAGCCGATCCGTAAAGGATGCGGATATCTTGGACACCGCCATCGCCGGCCAGATGCCTGTCGTCTCATTGAACCTTGAGGGAATCTTTTCCGACGTAACCCCGACGGTCAGTGGAAGCCAGTCGTACTTCATCTCCCTTGACGAGTCGCGCAGGGCCGCCGATGAAGTTTTCGAGCGCTTGTACATCCAGAGTTCCGGCGGCGACAACATTCTTCGGCCGATCGCGACAATTGAGAGCAAATTATCCCTGGGGTCGCAGATTCGGATCACGCCGAACGGTAGGCAACTCGTTGTCTTTTCGACTCACAGTACCCAGCTGGCAATCATCGACATTCCCGGAGATTGAGGCGTCGCGGACGGTGTCGAAGCCCCGGGCGTCTGCCGCGTGTCGGAGTGCATGCACGGCGGATCTACGGTGCGTGCGATCGGCGCGTTGCACTCGATTACTGGACCACTTCGCGCTCATTGGCGGTGCGACCTGCGAAAATGAAGGTCCCGCATCGCCCTCGTCTGGGGTCATCTTACCACAACCGATGATCACTGCCTTACTCGGAATGGCCTTCTCGGCCTTGGTCCACGACTCGTACGCTGTCGCCGCCCTGCAGCGATGCAGGACGTCAGTTGCACGAGGAGGGGGAGGCCGGAGTCATGGCCAGACGAGAGACTGTTGTTCCCGAGGACATGAAGGACGTCCAGGAGCGGTTCCGGTATTCGCCCGGCGTGAAGGCCGGGCCGTTCCTGTTCATGGCCGGTCAATTGGGGCGCGACGAGCACCTGAACGTGGTCCACGACAAGGAGGCGCAGTTCGCGCAGGCGTTCGAGAACGTCGAGAAGATCCTGCGTTCAGCGGGGGCCACGTTCGACGATGTGGTGGACATGGTCACGTACCACACGGACATGCGGGATCTGCAGCTGTTCATCGAGGTGAAGGATCGGTTCTTCACGAACACCGAGCGGCTGCCGACCTGGACCGCGCTCGGCGTGGCCGCACTGGCGATGCCAGGCTTGTTCGCCGAGATCAAGTGCACGGCGCTGCTGCCTGACTGATCGCGCCCAGAACTGATCGCGCCCAGAACTGATCGCTCGCAGCCGCGCAGGAGGCCACCGCCCTGGCCTCCTGCGCGGTCGAGGCGAGCGTCAGGGCTGGACGCCGTGCAGGGTGGGCCGGTAGACGAGCACCTGGGTGTGGCCGTCGAGCGTGCGGTGGTCGAGCAGTTCGAGGTCGAAGTCGTCGCTGCCGGGGAAGATCGGTTCCGTCCCGGTCCTGGCGTTGATCACGGGGAAGATCGTCACCTCGATGCGGTCGACCAGTCCGGCGGACAGCAGGGCGCGGTTCAGCGTCAGGCTGCCGTGCGAGCGCAGCGGAACGTCGGACTCCGCCTTGAGCCGGGTGACGACCTCGACGGCGTCACCGCTCGCGACGGTGGCGTCCGGCCAGTCGAAGGGGCCTTCCAGGGTGTTGGACACCACGGTGGCCGGGGTCTTCCGCATCTGGGTGACCCACGGGTCGAGCACATCGGACATGTCCTCGCTAGCGGGGATCATCTGCAGGAACTCGCGGAACGTGGTGCCCCCGAAGATCATCCGTTGCTCCGCCTCGAACGAGGCGAGCCGGTGGTCGAGCAGTTCGGGGCCTTGCTTGCCCCAGTAGCCGCCCCAGTCGCCGTCGAGGCTGGGGGAGCCGTACCCGTCGAGGCTGGAGAAGATGTCGAAGGTGAACGTGGCGGTCATGTGCTGTCCTCCGGGGCGAGGCGACCGGCCCGTTGCCGGTCCCGCTCTCGGGTACACCCTCGCGAGGTGTGCCCTGGCCGGGCAGATGCACGAATCACCGGCCCCGGATGTGACGTGTCATCGTGAGCCTGTGACATTTGATTCTCCTGCGCGCGGCGGTGTCCGGCCATGATCCGGTGGTGGCGCTCCAGCTCGTCCCGGCGTTGCCCGGCCCAGGGTCTGCCGGGGAGCCGCGGCGGCCTGCCCGCAGCGTGATGCGGATACGGGGTCGAGTGCGCAGCTGGGTGCGGAGCCGCCCGACCTCGCTCGCGTTCTGGGCGGGGACGGGCGCGGTCATCGCCAGCGTCGCATTGCCGATCAATGAAGTCTTCCGGATCGCCTTCGGCGTCTACGGCGGGTTCGCCGAGCCCGATCCGGCCGGCGGGATCGTCGCGTTCGTGGCGACGCTGGCGTACGTACCGCTGCATCTGCGGCACGTCGCGCACGGCCTGCGCGGCATCCGGCTTCCCAGCGACCGGTGGACCCTCGCGGCGATGGCGGTGCTGGTCCTCGCCCCGTACCCGGTGCTCGGGCTGCCCTGGACGGCGGCGCTGTCGTCGCTCGCGATCTCGGCGCTGGTGCTGCTGCGGCCGACCGTCTCCGTCCCGCTGACCGCGGTGTTCGTGGTGACGCCGCTGGTGATCGGCGTGATGTCGGGCGCTGTGGTGGCGGGTATCTACTTCACCCTCGTCGTCAGCTTCCGCACCGCGGCCGTGTTCGTGCTGGTCTGGCTGGTCGGCGCCATCCGCAGGCTGGAGGCGGCGCGCCGGGCGCTCGCCGTGCAGGCCGTCGAGCAGGAGCGGCTGCGCATCGACGACCAGCTCAACCGGGCGCTGGGCTCCACCCTGCAGGAGATCATCGCGGTCGGCGCCGAGCTGGCCCCGCTGGCCGAACAGGACCCCGACGCCACCCGACGCGGGCTCGTCGGACTGGTGGGTCGCTCGCGCGCGACGCTCGCCGATGCCCGCAGGATCGCGGCGGGCTTCCGGCACACCTCCCTGCGCGCCGAGCTCGACACCGTCCTGTCGCTGCTGCGGGCCGCGGGTTTCCGGCCGGAGTTGGTCGTGGCAGGGGAGCTGCCCGAGACCGTGGATGCCACGTGCCGCCGTGATCTGTACCGCGCACTGGGCGACGTGCTGGGCGAGGAGGGCGCCCGGTCCTGCGTCCTGACCGTGCGGATGCACGAGGGCGCGGCCCGGTTCGAACTGAGCAGCGGGTTGCAGGGGGTGGCGGCAGCATGATGATCGACAGCGTCGTCGGGCTCCCCATCTGGACGCACGGTCGGGCCCGACTGGCACTGGTCCTGGTGCACATCCCGGTCTTCGCGATCCTGCCGATCAACGCGCTGCAGAGCTACGTCACCGGCGCCGTGACGGCGCCCGGGATGGCTGCCGTCGTGGCCTCCGCGCTCGCGCTCGCCGTCCTCCAGATGCGGACCGGCCTCGCCATGGCCGATGACCGCAGGCCGAGCCACGTCGCCGCGACCGTCGCCGCGGTCCTCGTGGCCGCGGCGCTGATCCTGTACGTCTTGAGCTGGTGGGGCAATTTCGCCCTGCTGTTCGTCACTGCGACAGCGCTGCTGCTGTCGCCGCCCGCGGGAGTGACGGCCTGCGTCGGGCTCTTCTTCGTGGACACCTGGTTGATGTTCTTCGCGGACGACGGTGCCTCGGTGAACCTCCCGGCGACGATCGAGGACTACAGCTACACCCTGATCATCCAATCCGTGACCCTCGCGTGCCTGGTCGGTTCGGTCCGACTCGTCCGTCTCCTCGACGAGCTGCACACCTCCCGGGCGGAACTCGCCGAGATGTCGGTGACCGCGGAACGGCTGCGCATCGCGCGCGATCTCCACGACCTGCTCGGGCAGAGCCTGTCGGCCGTCTCGCTCAAGGGCGACCTCGCCGCAGCACTGCTCGATCGCGACCGGGCCAGGGCCAGAGCCGAGATCGAGAGCCTCACCGACACCGCCCGCGCCGCACTCCGCGACGTGCGCGGAGTGGCCTCGGCTCCCGGGAAGATGCAGCTCGGAACCGAGCTCGACGGGGCATCCACGCTGCTCGGCGCAGCCGGCATCGCCGTGACGATCGATGTCGATCCCGGTGTGGACGAGGTCTCGGTCGAGGCCGGGGTGGAAGATCTGGGATGGGTCGTCAGGGAAGGCGTCACGAACATCGTGCGGCACAGTGCGGCCGAACACGTCACCATCACCGGCCGTTGCCGCGACGGCCACGTCACTCTCGTCATCCGCAATGACGGTGCCGCTGCACCGGGACCTCCCGGCTCGGGATTGGACGGGTTGCAGGCCCGCATCGCCGCCCGTGGTGGGACCCTCGTCGCCGGCCAGGAGGACGACTGGTACCAGCTGGCGGTCGACATCCCCGTCGCGCTTCCCGGTGGAGGAGCTCCGTGATCCGCGTGCTGGTCGCCGAGGACATGCACATGATCCGCGGCGCCCTCGTCGCGCTGCTGTCGCTGGAGGACGACATGACCGTCGTCGCCGAACTCGACCGTGGCGACACCATCGTCGATTCGGCGCTGGACACCGACCCCGATGTCGCGCTGCTCGACATCGACCTGCCCGGTCTCGACGGGCTGACCGTCGCCGGCATGCTGCACGACCGGTTGCCGAGCTGCCGGGTGCTGATCCTCACCGGCCACAGCCAACCGGGGAACCTGCTGCGCGCCCTGAACGCGCACGTCCGCGGCTTCCTGGCCAAGGACGCGCCCGCCGCCACCCTCGCTGCGGGCGTGCGCAGGGTCGCCGCGGGGGAGCGGGTGATCGATCCCGACCTGCTGGCCGCAGCCGTGGAGACCGGGGCCAGCCCGCTCACCGAGCGCGAGACCGACGTCCTGCGCTCGGCCGCCGACGGGCACACCACCGACGTCATCGGCAAGCGCCTCTCACTGGCCCCCGCCACGGTCCGCAACTACCTGTCCAACGCGATCACCAAGACCGGCGCGCGCAACCGGATCGATGCCATCCGCATCGCGGAGCGGGCCGGCTGGCTGTAGGGGCTCCGCTGCTCCGATCAGGCCGGTCCGATGACGGCGCTGAGCGATTCCACCGCGTGCGCGCGATGGGCGTCGAGTGCGCTGATCACCCGGTCCGCGTCCCGCCGTCGCAGCGCCTCCACGATCTCGCGGTGCTCCTGGCGGACCCGTTCGCGGTTGTGGTGCGTCTCGTAGTACACCCAGCGGTAGGCGTCCGTGGCGTTCCAGAGGTTGCGGATGATCTGCACGAGCCGGTCCCTGCGGCTGCCCTCGAAGATCGCGAAGTGGAACTCCCGGTTCGCCGTGGTCATGGCGTGCGCGTCGCCGAGGGCGGCGGTGTCGGCGGCGTGCTGGGCGACGACGATCCGTTCGATGTCGGCCTCGGTGAGCTGCGCGGTGGCGAGCCGCACCGCCTGGCTCTCCAGGATGCCGCGGATCCAGAAGACCTCGTGCAGCTCGGACAGCGACAGCTCGGGCACCTGATAGCCGCGATGGGGCTGATGGATCACCCGCCCCTCGCCCTCGAGGATCTTGAGCGCCTCCCGCAGCGGCACCCTGCTCACGCCGAGGCGCTCGGCGAGCGCCTCCTGCCGGATCGGCTGACCGGGCTTGAGCTCACCGGTGCCCAGTGCTCGGCGCAGCTCGAGCAGCACGTACTCCTGCACCGTCGGCGGTCGCACCCTCGCACTGTCGTGCATGCCGGGTTCCCTTCCGGATCCGGACCTGATCACGCGCCGGGCACCAGCCGCCTCGGTGACATGAAGGCGAGCGGAATGTCGGTGCCGCTCGCCACGGACTCGGCGACGACCGCCGCGAGAGCGGGAGCGTACTTGAAACCGTGACCCGAGAAGCCGGACGCGACCAGCAGCCGGCTGCTCACCCCGATCCGCCCCACGACGGGCGTGCCGTCCGCCGTGAACATGTCGGTGAGCGCGTCGGTCCGCATGGGATCGGGGTGCAGCCCGGGCAGCAGATCGCGCACCACCGCGGACTCCGCGACGAGCTCCTCGCGGCTGTGCCTGCGCTCGATCCGGTCCGGGTCGTCGACGGCGTGCGACGTCGTGAGCCCGGACACCTTCACGCTGACGCGGTCGACCGACGGGGCGCCGTAGAAGTGCCGCCCGCCGGTCTCCCTGATGAAGATCGGGAACCGGTCGGGCGCGTACATCTCGGGGTCGCGCGCCGCGAACCAGCTCAGCCGGACCCTGCGGGGTTCCAGCAGCCGATCCCACCCGGCCGGCAGCAACCGGCCGGTCCACGAGCCCGCGCACACGACGGCCTCACGGACCCGCCACACGTCGCCGTTCGCCCGGATCTCGACGTGATCGCCCTTGTCGAGCACGGCATCGACGTCGGTGTAGCGCAGGACGGTGCCACCGCGCGCCTCCGCGAGCGCGGTCGCCCCGAGCACCGCGGGTTCGCACCGCAGGAAACCTGCCTGCGGGTCGAGCACCGCGACCTCGCCGTCGAGCAGTCGGTGCTGCGGGTAGCGCTCCGCGGCGCGCGCACGGTCCAGCACCTCGACCGGGACGCCGGAGGCCTCGGCGCTGGCCAGCACCCGGCCGACGTGGTCGCCTGCGGTGCTGCCGATGGTCAGCCCGCCGCACTGGACGAGCAGCTCCGTGCCCGACTCGCGCTCCAGCTCGCGCCACCCGTCGAGTGCGCCGCGCAGCAGGTGCGCGTACTGCGGGCCCTCCGCGTAGGCCATGCGGAACAGCCGGGTCTCACCCCCGACGGCTCCGCGGTCGTGCCCGGGGGCGTGCCGCTCGAACCCGATGGCGCGCACGCCGCGGGTCGCGAGCTGCCACATCAGCATGCTGCCGACCGTGCCGACGCCGACGACGGCGACCTCGGCGTCCAGCGCGACGCTCACAGGACCTTCGACAGGAACGAGCGGGTGCGTTCCTCGGCGGGTCCGGCCAGCACGTCCGCGGGGGCGCCGCGCTCGATGATCACCCCGTCGTCCATGAACACCAGCACGTCGCCGACCTCGCGCGCGAAGCCGATCTCGTGCGTCACGACGATCATCGTCATACCGTCGTCGGCGAGTGCCCGCATGGTCTCGAGCACGTCGCCGACCAGCTCGGGGTCCAGCGCCGACGTCGGCTCGTCGAACAGCATCAGCCGCGGACGCATCGCCAGCGCGCGCACGATCGCGACGCGTTGCTGCTGGCCGCCCGACAGCTGCGCGGGGTAGGCGCCTGCCCTCGACCGCAGGCCCACCCGGTCGAGCAGGAGCAGTGCTCGCTCCTCGACCTCCGCAGGCGGCTCACACCGCACCCGCACCGGCGCCTCGGCGATGTTCTCCAGCACCGTCATGTGCGGGAAGAGGTTGAACTGCTGGAACACCATCCCGATGCCCGCGCGCTGCCGGGCGGCGTCGCGCTCGGAGAGCTCGTGCAGCTTGCGCCCCGCGCGGCGGTAGCCGATCAGCGTGCCGTCGACGTGGATCTGGCCGGAGTCGAGCTTCTCCAGGTGGTTGATGCAGCGCAGCAGCGTCGACTTGCCCGATCCGCTGGGCCCGACGATGCAGCAGACCTCACCGGCCGCGACCTCGAGATCGATCCCGCGCAGCACCTCGACGGCGCCGTAGGACTTGCGGACGCCCTGCACCTGCACCAGCGGTCGATCGGTCACGACGGCACCCCCGCGACGTCGACGGGTGCGGGCTTGCTGCGTCGCAACCGGATCCGCCCGCCCCCGATGTCGCCGCGGCGATGGTGCCGCTCGATGTAGTACTGGCCGATGCTCAGCACCGTCGTCATGGCGAGGTACCAGAGCGCGGCCACGATGAGCAGCGGGATCGTCTGGTACGTGCGCGAGTAGATGATCTGCGCGCTGTGCAGCAGCTCGGCGGCGCCGAGCACGCTCACCAGCGAGGTGTTCTTGAGCATCGCCACCGTCTGGTTCGCCGTCGGCGGCACGATGATCCGCATCGCCTGCGGGAGGACGATCCGGCGCAGCGTGAGTGTCCGGCTCATGCCGAGCGCCTGCGCGGCCGACGTCTGTCCGCGATCCACCCCGAGCAGCCCGCCGCGCACGATCTCGGCCATGTACGCGGCCTCGTTCAACGTCAGGCCCAGCACGGCGGCGACGAACGGCGTGATGAACGCGTTGGCGCTGAACGTCACGAACTCCGGGCCGAACGGGATCCCCAGCGACAGCGCGGGATAGAGGGCGGAGAGGTTGAACCAGAAGATCAGCTGGATCAGCAGCGGCGTACCGCGGAAGAACCAGACGAACCCGAACGAGATGCCGGACAGCATGCGGTTGCGCGAGAGGCGCATGACGGCCAGCAGCACGCCCAGCGCGACCCCCAGCACCATGGAGATCACCGTCAGCTCGATCGTGAGCAGCGCGCCGGCCGCGATGGCATCGACCGTCAGGTACCTGGCGACGACGTCCCACTCGAACCGCGGGTTGACGACGAGCGTGTGCACCAGCATCGCGGCGAGCACCAGCACGACCAGCGTGCCGGCGATGTTGCCGATGCTGCGCCGCGGTACGACGACGAGATCCCCGTCGACAGCACTGTCGACGGCTGTCACGGGACGGGCACCTCGAGCGACGGCTCTGCGGTGACGGCGGCGGCGAGGCCCCACTTCTTGAAGATCTCGGCGTAGGTCGGCGACGCCATCAGGACCTTCATCGCGGCCTGCACCGCCGGGGTCAGGTCGCTGCCCTTCGGCAGCCCGATCGCCACCGCGCCGCGGTTCAGCTCCGACCCGAGCTCCAGCTTGTCGGGGGCCTGGACGGCGGCGTAGGCGAGGACCGGGGTGTCGGCGTACACGGCGTCGACCCGGCCGCTGCCCAGCTGCAGCACGGCGTCGTTCTGGCTGGGCAGGACGACGGCCTCGATCTTCGGCTTGCCGGCCGACTCGCAGTGCTTCGCGGAGAGTTCGGGGAGGCGCTTGTCGGCCTGGATCGAGGCCTGCTGCACTGCCACCTTGTGACCGCAGAGGTTCTCGGCGGTCAGCTTCAGCGGGTTGCCGGTGGCCACGGCGATCGAGCTGCCCCACTCGCCGTAGCGGATCATGTCGAGGACCAGCAGCCGGGGATTCGTCGCGGCCATGCTGGCGATCGCCATGTCGAACCGTTGCGCGCTCAGGCCGGGGATGATCCCGTCGAACTGGACGTCCTGGATCTGCACCGGGGTGCCCAGCACCCTGCCGATGGCCCGGCCGAGATCGGCGTTCAGCCCGATGACGGTCTTGTTGTCGCTGGCGTAGAACTCGTCGGGCGCGCTCGCCGCGTTCATGACGACGACGAGCGTGCCTGCCTTGCGCACCCGCTCGGGGAGCAGCGCCGCGGCCGCGGCGTCGGTGGGGACGCGCTCGAACGCGTCGAGCTGCTCGATGCCGGACATGTCGGCTGCCGGTGCGCCGGTGCTGGGCGCCGGCGCACTGCTGCAGCCGCCGATCAGGAGTGCGGCGAGCGCGGTCATGAGCCACGGCGTGCGGGGGCGACGGATCACGGAGGGCTTCCGATCAGCAGGAGTGGGCGGGACTGCGAGGCACTCGGTGGGCTGATCTGTCTGCCGGCGAGCTGACCGAGAAATTGAATAATGGATCCAATTTCGTGCACGGGCAAGCCCTGGCGAGGATCCTTGGCGCGCGACCCGAGAACGCAGGCCGAAGGACGACCGATGCATCACGACGACATCGAGCAGCGCTGGCCGTTGCGCGGGTTCTGGCGCGTATGGCTCTGGATCTCGGCAGGCATCGCCGCGGCGCTGGCGGCGGCCGGGCTCGGCCTGGCGGTCCTCGCGTGGTGGGCACCGTTCCCGGCGACGGTCGTCCTCCTGGCCGTGGGCGTCGTCCTGATCGGGGTCGGCGCACTCATCGCCTGGCAGGTCGCCGGCACCGTGCTCGACGCGGCGCTCACGGGCGACGGGACGCTGATCCTGCGCCGCCCCGGCCGGGAGTTGCGCACCCGTGCGACGCGGGTGCGGCAGCTGCGGTTCTCCGCGCTCGTCTCCAAGCCCCACACGCCGATCGTGATCGAGACCGCCGACGGTTCCGCCAGGCTGCTCCATCCGCGCCCGGAGATCGACGACCTGATCGCAGCGCTGCGGCGCCACAACCCGGAGCTCCAGGTTCGGCTCTGACGCGCCGCGCGATCCGCGTCGAGGCCTGTCGATCCGACGGGCACGAGTCCATCCGCCTCTTGCCGCAGCGGGTCGCCAGTTCTAGTGTATGCGTATGCACTTGACGGAACGGGACAAGGATCGCATCGGCTCGGGGCTGCACGTCGTGAAGGAACCGGTGGGGCCGGACCGGCCTGCGGAGCGCGATCCCGCCGTCGCCGCGACCGTCTCGGAGATGCTCTCCCGCATCGAGCGCGAGGGGCTGGACGCGGTGCTGCACTACGCCCGCGAGCTCGACGGGTTCGCCGGCCGCGACCTGCGGGTACCCGACGCGGAGCTCGCCTCCTCCGGCGACGCGCTGCCTGCGGGCCTGCGCACCGCGCTGGAGACGGGCGCCGAGCGCACCCGCCGGTTCGCTGCGATGCAGCGCGCGCGGTTGCAGGACTTCGAGGAGGAGGTGCTGCCCGGTGTCGTCTGCGGCCAGCGCTTCGTGCCGGTCGAGAACGTCGGTGCGTACCTGCCTGCGGGCCGGTTCCCGCTGCTCGCGAGCGCCTTCATGACCGTCGGGGTCGCGGATGTGGCCGGCGTCGCGAACGTCGTCAGCGCCACTCCGCCCTCGCTGCAGGGCCGCCCGCACCCGGCGGTCCTCTACGCCGCGCACGTCTCGGGCGCACGCTCGGTGTACGCCGTCGGCGGCGTGCAGGCGCTGGCCGCGATGGCGTTCGGGCTGCTCGACGGGGTGCCCGCGGACATGATCGTCGGCGCCGGCAACGCCTACGTCGCCGAGGCGAAGCGGCAGCTCTTCGGCCGGGTCGGCATCGACGTGCTGGCCGGGCCGTCGGAGGTGGCGGTGATCGCGGACGACACCGCCGACGCCGCGATCGTCGCGTCCGACCTGCTCGCGCAGGCCGAGCACGGGCCGACCTCGCCCGCCAGCCTGGCGACGACGTCGGAGCGGCTGGCCGAGCAGGTGCCGCGCGAGATCGAGAAGCAGCTGGCCGGGCTGGAGACGGCGGAGATCGCCGGCGCCGCCTGGCGCGACCACGGCTCGGTGTACCTCACCGAGACGCGCGAGGGTGCCGCGCAGGTCATGAACCTGCTCGCGCCCGAGCACCTCGAGGTGATCGCCGACGACCTGGACTGGTGGCTCGGCGAGCTGCGCAACTACGGCTCGCTCTTCCTGGGGCCGTGGTCGACGGTGGTGTACGCGGACAAGGGCATGTCGGGGACCAACCACGTGCTGCCCACCGCGCGCGGCGCCCGGTACACCGGCGGGCTGTCGGTGGCCGGGTTCCTCAAGCAGCTGACCTACCAGCGCGCGACCCGGGAGTCGACGGTGTCGCAGGCGCGCCCGACGGTGGCCGTGGCGGACTTCGAGCGGCTGGTCGGCCACCGCGACAGCGCCCAGCTGCGGCTGGCCGCGGTCAACGAGTAGTGCATGCGTATGAACACGGCGTCTCGCCCTGACTGAAGGACAGCTCCCACCATGACCAGATCCCGGATTCGGCTCACGGGCCTGACCGCGGTCGCCGTCGCCGCCGCACTGGCGCTCACGGCGTGCGGCGCGGGCTCCCGCACCCCGCAGGCGACCGCGGCGCAGGTGCCCTGCGACTTCCCCGCGCCCGCACAGGCCGTCAGCGTGAACGTGCTGGCCTACAACTCCTCGGCGGTCGACCCGTTCACCAACACCATGGTGAAGAGCTGCAGCAAGAACAACGTCACGGTCAACCACGAGCCGATCGACTTCGCCGGCCAGGTGCAGAAGACCACGGCGACACTCGCCGGCCCGACCGGCACCTACGACATCCTGGAGAACTACGGGTTCGTCGTGCCGACCCAAGCGGCCGACGGCAAGATCCGCCCGCTCGACGACCTCTTCGCGAAGTACTCCGCGCAGTACGGGCTCGACCAGATCAGCCCCGAGATGCGCAAGGTGATGACCTACGACGGCAAGCTGTACGCGCTGCCGATGCAGGCGCAGATGTACATCATGGCCTACCGCAAGGACGTGTTCGACCAGCTCGGGATCAAGCCCCCGACGACGTTCGCCGAGCTGCGCGATGCCGCCACGAAGATCCAGGGGGCCGGGCAGATCAAGTACCCGATCGCGCTGCCGCTGCTGGCCAGCTCCGACATCATCACCGCCTACGACTCGGCGCTCGGCTCGCTGGGCACGGACTTCGTCGACCCGGGCACCAAGAAGCCCAACTTCGACACTCCGCAGGCCGCGCAGGCGTTCGAGGAGCTGCGCTCGCTGCTGCCGTTCATGGACCCGCAGGTCGCGACGTTCGACCAACCGGCCGTGCAGCAGCAGATGTACAACGGCAGTGCCGCGATCTCGATCATGTTCTCCGGGCGGATGAGCGACCTCACGAAGTCCTCGAACAACCGGTTCGCCGCGCAGACCGCGTTCGCGGCACCGCCGTCCGTCGCCGGCGGCGACGTCCTCTACAACACGCTCTCGGTCGACGGCTGGTCGATCCCGGCCAACACCAAGGCCGACCCCGACCTGCTCTTCAGCGTGATCGCCGCGTCGGTCGGCCCGGACTCGTCCAAGGCCGCCGTGCCCGCGGCCTACCCGGCTCGGCAGGGCTCCGTCACGCAGGACAGCAGCCCGTACGCGGCGGCCTCGCTGGCGTCGATCGGCAAGGCGCCGGCTGCCGAGCCGTACCCGTGGACGTCGAAGATCAGCAACGAGATCCGGCCCGTCGTGGCCGACGTGATCCTCGGCAAGACCCCGATCCCGGACGGCCTGGCGAAGATGCAGCAGCTCGCCACCGCCGTCCTCCAGCAGTACCCGTGACCGACCGCCCCGGTGGTCCGCCGCGCGGCGGACCACCGGGGCCGGCAGGGAGGTGATCGATCGTGCGCAGACGCGAGTTCCTCGGCTTCGTGACCCCGAGCGTGCTGGTGATGGCAGGGCTGCTGGTTCTGCCGCTCTACCAGACGATCGTCTGGAGCTTCCAGAAAGTGGACTACGGCGAGGACGGCACGTTCGTCGGCCTCGGCAACTACGGCCAGGCGCTGGCTGATCCGCGGTTCGGCCAGGCGGTGCTGTTCACCGTTCAGCTCACCGTGGTGGTCGTGATCGCCCTGCTCGTGCTCGGCTACCTGCTCGCGGTGCTGGTGAACACGCTGGGCCGCAGCAAGCCGTGGGTGCTGGGCATCCTGCTGATCTCCTACGTCATCCCGCACGTCGTGGGCGGCGCGATGTTCTCCTGGCTGTTCAACTCGAACTTCGGCGGCGTGCTCAACTACGTGCTCTCGACGCTGCTGGGCCACGACATCCTCTGGTTCGCCGACATGTGGCCCAACCGGATCATGGTCGCGCTGAACACGCTGTGGTTCATGCTCCCGTTCGCGATGCTGGTGATCCTGGCCGGGCTGCAGTCGGTGCCCGAGGACGTCCTCGAGGCCGCGAAGATCGACGGCGCGCCGACGTGGCGGGTGCACTGGCACGTGATCATCCCGAGCGTGCGCGGCGTGCTCGGCTTCGTCGCGATCATCGCGATCATGGACGTGCTGCGCACCTTCGACCAGCTCATCGCACTGTCGCCCCAAGCCGTCCAGATCGGGAACGAGTCGGTGATGCTCTACGTGTTCAACGTCGCCTTCCAGGACGGCGGCCAGCAGCTGGGGCTCGGCAGCGCCGTGAACGTGCTGCTCATCGCGCTGATCTGCCTGATGCTCTACCCCTTCATCCGCGGTGTGGTCCGGGAGGCTCGCGCATGACCGCCATCCTCGAGCGGCCCGACTCCGCCACGCCGCCCACGTCCCCGCCGGCCCGGCGGCGCCCGCGCTGGTCCGCCCGCCGCTGGCTCGTCGGCGGCATCCTCGTCCTGGTCTGCTGGGCGATGCTCAGCCCGATCATCTGGACGGCGATGTCGGTCACCAAGCCGACCGACGTGGCCTTCCTCAACCCGCCGGTGTTCTTCTACGAGCCGTCGCTGACCTCGTTCGTCGACCTCTGGCAGACGACGCAGTTCTACCAGTACCTGATCAACACCCTGGTCGTCGCGGTGATCAGCACGATCGTCGCGCTCGTGATCGGGCTGCCGGCCGCCTACGCGCTGGCTCGGATGCCCGGCTGGATCTCCGCGGTCCTGCTCATCGCGGCGCTGGTCTTCCGGGCGTTGCCGCGGTTCGCCGTGGTCCTGCCGATGTACGACCTGTCGCGCTCACTCGGCATCTACGACACGACCTTCGCCGTGGCCGCCGCGCTCGTCGCGATCAACCAACCGTTCTCGATCTGGCTGTTGCGCAACTTCTTCGCCGAGATCCCCAAGGAGATCGACGAGGCGGCGATGATGGACGGCTGCAGTCGCCTCACGACGCTGACCAGGGTGATCATCCCGTTGATGGGTCCGGGCATCCTGACCGCGGGGATCTTCATGTTCCTGTTCGCGTTCCAGGAGTACCTGACCGCGAACATCCTCACCGACATCAACGCCCGCACCGTGCCGGTGTTCATCGCCACCCAGCTCGGCCAGACCCTGCCGATGCTCCAGCAGGCCGGCGCCGCGGCGATGCTGCTGACGCTGCCCGTGGTCGCGTTCGCGTTCGTCGCGCAGCGCTACCTCGTCGCCGGGCTGAACGCGGGCTCGGTCAAGGGGTGACCCTCCCGCTGGTGCTGCTCCCGGGGTCGGGCTGCTCGCCCGACCTCTGGAGCGACCTGCACCTGCCCGGCGAGGTGGTGCACGGCGTGCTCGACGAGCCGACGCTCGACGGGTGCGTCGACGCGCTGCTCGCGACGCTGCCGCCGCGGTTCGCGCTGGCCGGGCTCTCGCTCGGCGGGATCGTCGCCATGGCACTGACCCGTCGGGCTCCGGAGCGGGTGGCGGCCCTCTGTCTGATGGCCACCAACGCCCGCCCGCCCACGGACGCGCAGCGAGCGGCCTGGCAGGCCCAGCGCGAGGCGCTCGCCGGCGGCGCGTCGGCCCGTTCGCTGCAGGAGGCGCTGCTTCCCGTGCTCACCGCCCGGCGCGCCCACGACGAGCGCGTCCTGGCCATGGCCGACGCGGTGGGCGAGCAGGGGTGGGACGCGCAGCTGCAGCTGCAGGCCACCCGCGTCGACGAGCGGCCCGGGCTGGCCGCCGTCCGGGTCCCGACGCTCGTGATCGCCGGTGAGCGCGACGAGATCTGCCCGGTCGCCAACCACGTGGAGATCGCCGCCGCCGTCCCCGGCGCGGCGCTGCACGTGGTGCCGGGAGCCGGCCATCTGCTCCCGCTGGACGCCCCCGAGGCCGTCCGCGCGCTCCTTGATCAGGTCGAGGTCACTGTTTCCGCCCTCTGAAGACCCTGTTGGCTAATGCGACACGGTTGTCGATCTCCATGGTGTTGATCTCCGTGGTCGGCATGATCTTGACTGCGGTTGGCCATCCTGTTCCTGGCCGCAGATTGGACGGGTGATGTCGCTTCAGCCGCGCCGGTTGCCGGAGGTGCCTGCTGACACCACGCGGGCGGCTAGGGCCGCGTTCCCCCGGGGCGGCCTGGCGATTCGGATACGTGACGAGCTGGGCGAGGTGTGGGCTGACCAGCAGTTCCGGGGTCTTTACGGGGTGCGCGGCAAACCGGGGATCTCCCCGGCGCAGCTGATGATCGTGCTGGTACTGGCGTTCGCGGAGAACCTGACCGACCGGCAGGCGGCTGACATGGCGCGCCGGGCGATCGACTGGAAGTACGCGCTCGGGCTGGCGTTGGAGGATCCAGGTTTCGACTTCTCGGTACTCAGTGAGTTCCGTGCTCGGCTGGTCGCGGGGTCGATGCAGACCGAGGCGCTGGATGTGTTGCTGGCCCGGATGGGCGAGTTGGGCCTGGTCAGATCGGGCGGGCGGGCGCGCACCGACTCCACCCACGTGCTGGCGCGGCTGCGCAGCCTCAACCGGCTGGAGTTGGCCGGGGAGAGCATCCGTGCGGCGCTGGAGGCGCTCGCCGCCGCGGCCCCTGCATGGCTGGCCACGGTGATCGACGAGCGGTGGACGGGGGTGTACGGGGGCCGCATTGATGACCTGCACCTGCCCGCGAGCCAGACCAAACGGGCAGCGTTGGCGCTGGCCTACGGCCGCGATGGCTACCAGTTGCTGGACGCGGTGGCAGCCACCGATGCCCCAGTCTGGCTGCGTGAGCTGCCCGCGGTGGCGGCGCTGCGCCGGATCTGGGTCCAGCAGTACTACCGGGTCATCACCACCCACGGAGACAATCACGGGGAGAAGGTGATCCGGCGGGAAGCGTCCGAGCAGGGGCTCCCGCCGGGCAGATCGAGGCTGGTCTCCCCCTACGACCTCGACGCCCGCTACTGCGAGAAACGCGGCACCGGCTGGATCGGCTACAAGACTCACCTCACCGAGAC
Source organism: uncultured Actinomycetota bacterium (assembly GCA_963727745.1). Taxonomy (GTDB): domain Bacteria; phylum Actinomycetota; class Actinomycetes; order Mycobacteriales; family Pseudonocardiaceae; genus Pseudonocardia. The sequence continues at coordinate 1,002,568 of CAVSHL010000001.1, read as the reverse complement.
TTGCACCACCGCCGCCGGCACCGCCCCCAACCGCGGCACCGCCCCCAACCGCGGCACCGGGCGGGCGTCGACACCGAATCTGATCACGAACGTGGCCACTACCGTGGCCAGCGAGACGGACGTGGTCATGACCGAGCCGATCCACGACAGCCTCGCCGCGAAGAATCTGCTGCCCGCCGAGCACGTCGTCGATTCCGGCTACACCTCCGCGGACCTGCTGCTGGCCGCCCGGGACCGCGGACTCACCCTGCTCGGCCCGCTGCTAGCCGACACTTCCCCACAAGCCCGCAACGGCGGCTACACCACCGCCGCGTTCACCATCGACTGGCAAACCCGCAGCGTCTGCTGCCCACAGGGCGCCACCAGCATCCACTGGAACCCCTGCACCCACCGCGGCGCCGACGCGATCGTGGTCAGGTTCAACACCGCCACCTGTCAGACATGCCCGGTCAAAACCCGCTGCACCAACGCCACCCGATCCGGGCGCCAGCTAACGCTGCGCCCCCGCCACATCCACGAGGCCGTGACACAAGCCCGCGCCCAGCAGAGCACCGACCAGTGGCACAACGACTACAAGATCCGCGCCGGGGTCGAGGGCACCATCCGCCAGACCACCCACGTCACCGGCATCCGACGCGCCCGCTACCTCGGCCTGCCCAAGACCACCCTCGAACACAACCTCGCCGCCACCGCGATCAACCTCATCCGCTACGACGCCTGGCTCACCGGCAAACCCCTCGACCGGACCCGAACCACCCACCTGCAACGGATCTTCCCTCAGGCCGCATGAACCCAATTCGCCAACAGGGTCTCTGAAGGGCGGAGACAGTGATCTCGACGCGATCTTCAGCGGGGGAGGGTGGCGAACAGGTCCATCATCAGGTGCGCCACGTTGTAGACGACCAGCTGCGCGCCGTCGGTGAACGCGGTGTCGGCGGCCGCGGCCGAGTTGGCGAGGTCGGCACGGACCGAGCCCGCGACCGTCGGGTCGGACCGGACCTGCGCCAGCAGCTCCGCCACCGTCGGGTCGTCGGCCGTGCGGGACGCACCCAGATCGGCGACCCCCACCAGCCAGCCGTCCACCCCGTCGACGGCGACGATCTTGCCCGCACGTCCGATCGCGCCCGGCGACTCCAGCATGATCAGCACGAACGTCGCGGCGTCGGCCGCAGTGCGGTGCTCCTCGGCGGTGCGGGTGCCGAATCGGCCCGCGCGCGGGTAGGTGGCGAACCCGCGCTCGCCCCGCGGCGGGTAGCGCACCGCCCGGACCAGCGCCTCCGCCGCCTCCGCCGTCTCGACGTGCGGGGCGACGATGCCGTGCGCGCCCTGGTCGAGCGCCCGCTGCGCCAGGTGATGCTCGCCTTCCCCGATGCGCACGAGGACGGGCACGCCGTGCGCGTCGGCCAGTGCGATGTGCTGGCGCAGCGCCATGACGTCGGCCGGCCCGTGCTCGCAGTCGATCAGCAGGACGTCGAGCCCGGCCACGGCCAGCATCTCGACGACCTCCTCGCACGGCATGCGCACGAGCCCGCAGGTGAGCCGCTCGCCCGCGGCCAGGCGGTCCCTCATCACGCGATCATCCCACCGGACAGGTCGACGTCGGCGCCCGTCATCCCGGTCATGTCCAGCATCGCGACGGCGGCCCGGCCGACCTCGTCCGCGGTGACCATCCGGCCCAGCGCGGCCCGGCCGACGAACGCGGCGCGCGCGTCGTCGACCGAGCTGCGGGTGCGCTCGGCCTCCAGCGCGAAGTTGCGGTCCATCCGGTCGCCCTCGACCGGGCCGGGCGAGAGGGTGTTGACGCGCACCCCGTGCTCGCCGACCTCGAACGCGAGCGTCGAGGTGAGCCCGAGCAGCGCCATCTTGGACGACGTGTACGGGGTGCGGCGGGCGAGCGGGCGCTTGCCCGACACGGAGGCCACGTTGATCACGTCCCCGTGCCCGCGGGCGATCATCGGCGGCAGGAACTCGCGGCACACGAGGTAGACGCCGCGCACGTTGACCGCGAACACCTCGTCCCACGCCGCCGGGTCGATCTCGACGAGGGGGGCCACCGGCCCGGCGATCCCCGCGTTGTTGACCAGGATCGAGATCTCCTCGTCGGCCAGCTCCGCACCGAGCGCGGCGACCGAGGCGGGATCGGCGACGTCGCAGACCGCGACCCGGGCGGCCGCCCCGATGAGCGCCGCCGTCGAGTGCAGCGGTCCCTCGTGGCGGCCGGCCAGCACCACGCGCGCCCCCGCCGCGGCGAGGTGGGTGGCGATCGCGGCGCCGAGCCCGTTGCCGCCGCCGGTGATGAGTGCGGTGCGGCCGGCAGCACTCATCGCGGGACGCTCGGCTCGAGCGCGGCGTCGATCCAGTCGAACCGCTCGCCTGGATCGGCACCGTGCTTCCACGCGCGCAGGTCGCCGGAGCGGGCGTGCCCCTCGAACAGCTCGACGCGCGCGGCGCGCCCGCACACCCGGCCCAGCTCGGCGCTGGCCGCGGGGTCGCGGACCTCCTGGAACGTGGCGGTCTTGAGGTACTTCCCGACCCACAGCCCGCCTGTGTAGCGGGCCGCGCCGAGCGTCGGCAGCACGTGGTTGGTGCCGATCACCTTGTCGCCGTAGGAGACGCAGGTGTGCTCGCCGAGGAAGAGGGCACCGTAGTTCCGCATCCGGTCCAGCGCCTCGCGCGGTTCCGCCGTGAACACCTGCACGTGCTCCGACGCCAGCTCGTCGGCGATCGCCCACATCTCGTCGGGATCGTCGGCGACGATCACCCGGCCGTGGTCGCGCCAGGCGGGGCCGGCCATGTCGTTGGTCGGGAGTCCCGGCAGCAGCCGCTCGACCAGCCCGATCACCTCCTGGGCGAGCGCCGCGCTGGTCGTCACGAGGACAGCGGGGGAGTCGGGCCCGTGCTCGGCCTGCGAGAGCAGGTCGACAGCGGTGGTGAACGCGTCGGCGGTCTCGTCCGCGACCACGAGGATCTCGGTGGGCCCGGCGAAGAGATCGATGCCCACCTCCCCGAACAGCTGCCGCTTCGCCTCCGCGACGTAGGCGTTGCCCGGCCCCGCGATGAGGTCGACGGCCGAGACCGAGTCGGTGCCCAGCGCCATCGCCGCCACCGCCTGCACGCCTCCGACCAGGTGGATCTCGTCGGCGCCCGCCATGTGCATGGCGGCGACCGTGGCCGCGGGGATCTCGCCGCGGATCGGCGGCGTGCACGCCACCACGCGCGGGACCCCGGCCGCCTTCGCCGTCACGATCGTCATGTGCGCCGACGCCGTCAGCGGGTAGCGCCCGCCGGGCACGTACGCACCGGCGGCGGCGACCGGCACGTGGCGGTGACCGAGCACCACCCCCGGCAGCGTCTCCACCTCGACGTCGCGCAGGGACTCGCGCTGGACCAGCGCGAACCGCCGTACCTGCTCCTGCACGAACGCGATGTCGTCGACGACCTGCCGCGGCAGCGACGCCACCAGCCGGTCGACCTCCTCGGCGTCGAGCCGGAACCGCTCGGGTGTCCAGCTGTCGAACCGGGCGGAGTACTCGCGGACGGCGTCGTCGCCGCGCTCACGGACGTCCGCGATGATGTCGCGGACCCGCTCGGCGACCTGGGGGTCGGTGCTCCGGCCACCCGTGCGGATCGCGGACTTCAGTTCCCGGGCCATCAGGCTCCTCTCGATCACGATGCGATGTAACATACGTATGCGCTGCTGCATTCAAGGCCGAGAGGCCGTCGCGGGTCAAGGGGCGTGGGGGGAACGCGAGGAGGCACACAGCATGGTCACCAGCCGGGACGTGGCGAGGCTCGCCGGCGTCTCTCAGCCGACGGTCTCGCGGGCCTTGAGCGACCACCCGCGGGTGTCCGAGGCCACCAAGGTGCGGGTCCGCGAGGCCGCGAAGGCGCTGGGGTACGCGCCCAACGCCATCGGGCGGGCGTTGTCGACGGGCCGGTCCACGCGGATCGGCCTGGTCGTCACCGACCTGGAGAACCAGTTCTACCCCCATCTGGTGGCGCCGCTGCACCGCGAGCTGGAGGCGCTGGGCCACGAGTTGGTGCTGATCACGGAGTCGGCGGGCAGCGCGCCGCTGGCGGAACGGGTGGCCGCGCACGGGCTGGCCGCGGTGGTGCTCTCCACCACCACGCTCGACTCGATCCAGCCCGCCCGCCTGCGCGATCGCGGCATCCCGTTCGTCTACCTCAACCGCACCGCCCCCAGCGTCGACGCCGACTCCGTGACCGTCGATCCCGAACCCGGGCTGCGGGCGCTGCTCGAGGACGCCATCGCGCAGGGGCACCGACGCATCGGCGCGGTCTTCGGCCCGCGCAACACCAGCACCGGTGAGCTGCGTGAACAGGTCTCCCGCGCCATCCTCGACGAGCACGGCCTGCAGCTCGCGCACCGCGACGTGCTGCACGGCCCGTTCGACTTCGCCACCGGCCACGCCGGCATGGCCACGCTGATCGACCGCGGCGACCCGCCGTCGTTGGTCGTCTTCGGCAACGACGTGGTGGCGCTGGGCGGGCTCAACGCCGCCGCCGAGCGCGGCGTCGCCGTGCCGGGCGAGGTGTCGGTGGCCGGGTTCGACGACCTGCCGACCTCGAGCTGGGCCCTCGTGCGCCTCTCGACCGTGGCGTACGACCTCGACGCCGTGGCCCGCGAGGCCGCGCGGCTGGCCGTCGCGCGGGTGGCGGATCCGGGGGCGGAGTTCCGGCACGTCGTGCACCCCACGCGGTACGTGGCGCGCGCCACGATCGGCGCCCCGCGGCGCTGAAACTTCCGGCGGCCGCCTTGTCCCGGCTTGTGCATACGCATACAGTGGATGGCGTCAGACGGCTTCCCCGGAAAGGACGGACATGGCGCTCGACCCCGTCGCGTACCAGCCCTACACCGACCCCGACGACTTCATCCGCGAGGTCACCGACCGCATCTGGGTGCAGCGCGACGTCTCCTACATCGTCGACAACTACGAGCCCGACTCGATCGTCCACGGCGGGCTGGGCACCGTGATCGGCCGCGACGGCGTGATCGACGGCAGCCTGATGCGCATCGCCGGTTCCCCGCAGCACGTCGGGCAGGCCGAGGACGTGGTCTGGGAGGCCCGCGGCGACGACGCGTTCCTCAGCTCGCACCTCGTGTTCTCCAGCGACGAGAACCTCGTCGACGGGCGGATCACGCGGATCCGCAAGCGCACGATCGCGAACTGCCTCTACCGCCGCGGCCGCATGGTCGAGGAGTGGGTGGTGCGCGACGAGCTCGCCGACGTGCTGCAGCGCGGGCTCGATCCCGACGAGGTGGCCCGTGGCCAGCGCTTCCGCGGCTACGAGGGCTCGATGACCAAGCCCGCGCCTTCCGACGTGCTCACGGCGGGCGACTCCGGCCCGCGGCCCGACGACTTCCGGTCCGAGTGCGAGATGGTGTTGGAGTTCCTCCAGGAGGTCTGGAACGGGCGCCGCTACCAGAAGGTCACCGACTACATGGTCCGTGACCTGTTCCTGCACACCGTCGGTGACCAGACGATCGTGCGGCCCGACGGCTACCAGCGCGACCTGCTCGCGCTCGTCGCCCCGTTCCCGGACGCGCAGTTCACCGTCCGCGACGTCCAGACCCACCACGCCGAGCGCTACGCCGGCCTGCGCATCGCCGTCATGTGGACGATGCACGGCACCTACCGCGGCACTCCCGCGTTCGGGCCGCTCACCAACCGGCCGATCGACCTGCTCGGCGTCTCGCAGTTCCTCGTGCAGGACGGGCGCATCGTCCGCGAGGTCCGGGTGTTCGACGAGATCGCGCTGCGCGCGCAGATCAACGCCACCCGGGGCGACGGCGAGTTCACCGACACCAACATCTACTGAGGGGACCCCACATGTCCGACATCGTGGTCACCCCTGGCGAGATCGCCCGGCGCACGATCCTGCGTGCCGACTGGGTGCCGTGCAAGTCGGCGTTCATCGACTGCCGCACACCCGGCTCGGACCGCAAGGACAACTACTCGTTCATCGGCCCGGGCGTCTCCCAGAACCCGGACCAGCACGTCAACCTCCGCGAGCCGCACGGGTACAACCTCGGCGCCGCCGGCATGCCGCACGGCACCACGAACAGCCTGCACCTGCACTTCACGGCCGAGGTGTTCATCAACTTCGACGGTGAGTACCAGCTGCGCTGGGGCCCGAACGGCGACCAGGGCGAGTACCGCAGCGTCGACGGCGACGTGGTCAGCGTGCCGCCGTGGATCTTCCGCGGCTTCACGAACGTGGGCCCGGACGAGGGCATCCTGCTCACCGTGCTGGGCCGCGACGACCCCGGCGGCATCCTGTGGGGTCCGCCCGTCCTGGAGGAGGCGGCGGGGTACGGGCTCTACCTGACCGCCGACAACCAGCTCGTCGACACCGCGATCGGGCAGCGCGTGCCCGAGGGCGCGCGGTTGATCGAGCCGATGGACCAGGCCGAGATCGACCGGCTCGACGTCTTCACCGTCGAGCAGTTCCGCACCCGGGTCGTCCACGCCGACGACCGGACCTGGGTCGCCGAGCCGTACCTCTGCTCGCTGCTGCCCGGCGGCCGAGCGCAACTCAGCCCCGTGATCGGGCCGGGGACGGTCGAGGACCGGCGGGCCCGCCCGACGCTCACCGACCCGCACGGCTTCGGCCTCGCATGGTTGCGCGCTGTACCCGGCGAGGGCGTGCTCACCCACCGCCACGACCGCACCCAGGTGCTCACCGCGAAGGCCGGCCGGTGGGCGGTCACGATCAACGTCGGCGACGCCGCGCAGACCGTCGAGCTCGGATCCCTGGACACGCTGTCGGTCCCGCCGGGAGCGTGGCGCGCGATCACACTCCTCGACGCCGGCGATCGGGACACCGGGGAGCTGCTCGTCGTGACGGGCGGGGACGAGCGGGTCCAGCTGGACTGGGCACCGTCCGTCGTCGCGGCGGCCCGGGCAGCGGGCCGGGTGCTAGACGCGAACGGCTGCGTCGCACACGCAGCCGTGCTGGCGGCGGCCACCGAGGACGACTGACCCCGTGCTCGTCGCGGCCTGCCAGGTGGCGCCGACGATCGACGCCCCGGACCACGCCCAGCTCACCGCGGCCGTGCGCGCCGCCGCCGGCCGCGGTGCCCGACTCGTGGTGCTGCCCGAGCTCGCGACGTCGGGCTACGAGCTGCGCGATGCCGCGGAGGCCATGGCCGCGGCCGAGGTCGACCGCGCGACCGTCGCGCTGCTGCAGGCGCTGTCGGCCGAGCTGGGGTGCGTGCTCGTCGCCGGCATCGCCGAGCGGTCCGGCGAGTTCGTGCACAACTCCGCCGTCGTCGTGGACGGCGGAGAGGTGCTCGCGCGCTACCGCAAGGTCCACCTGTGGGGCCGGGAACCGGAGCTGTTCCGGGCCGGTGCCGCCCCACCGGCCGTCGTCGACACCGCAGCCGGTCGGATCGGGGTGATGATCTGCTACGACCTCGAGTTCCCCGAGTGGGTGCGCATGGCCGCCGACGCCGGGGCCGACATCGTGGCCGTGCCCGCGAACTGGCCGCTGCTGCCCGTGCCGGCCGGGCAGCTGCCCCTCGAGGTCGTCAAGGCCCAGGCCGCTGCGGGCGCCTACCGCGTCCACGTCGTCGTGGCCGACCGCTGGGGCGTCGAACGCGGCACCGACTGGATCGGCGGGAGCCTGATCTGCGGGGCCGACGGCTACCTCCGCGCCGGCCCCGCCACCCCGCCCGGCGCCACCGCCGCCGCCGAGGTGCTCATCGCCGATCTCGATGTGGCGAGCGCGCGGGACAAGACGCTGGGCAGGCACAACCACGCGGTTCACGACCGCAGACCTGATCTCTACCGCTGAGCAGGCATGCGGCCGGCGGAGACATCAGCCGGTCGTCGCACCGCCGAGGGCGTAGTAGAGGTGCGTGACGCCGTTGCTCTCGACGACTCGTGGCGAGCCGAGCCGCACCGGCCCGTCGAGCTCGCCGAACAGCGGGGTGCCGCTGCCGAGCAGGACCGGCACGAGGTCGACCTGCACTTCGTCGATCAGGCCGGCGGCGAGCGCTTGACGGGCCATCTCGCCCGCGGCGATGCCGACCGTGCGGTCGCCGGCCGCCTCCCTGGCCTGCTGGACGGCGTCGATCACCCCGCCGGTCACGAACCGGAACGGACTGTTCGCCGGCACGTCGGCCGGCGGGCGGTGGGTCACCACGAACACCGGCACGTCGAACGGGTGCCGGCCGCCCCAGGCGTCGGCGACGTCATAGAGGCGGCGGCCGACGACGAGCGCGCCGGTCGACTCCAGCTGTCGGCGCAGGTGGGCGGCGCTGGCTTCGGTGACGGCGAACCGCCAGCGCGGATCGTTCGCCGCCACCTCCACGGTGCCATTGCGGTGCCACGCGAACAGGTGCTCGAAGCCGGACTCGGCGGGGCCGGAGATGTAGCCGTCCAACGACGTCGACGCGGACGTGGTCACGAGGCCCATGACGGACTCCTTCAGTCGGTGGAATCAGCAGGTCAGCTCGCCGCGGTGGCTCGGGACAGCACCAGTTCCAGGTTCGCCAGCTCGTTCTCCCGGCCCTGCACGAGCCGACCGGTCCACATTTCGTCGTGCAGCGGCTCCACCTCCATGACGACCTCGGTGCCGTGGGCGGTGGCCGTCAACGTGACGACGGTGAGGAACTCGTACGGCTCGTGGTCGGGCACGAAGTCGACGAGCGAGGTGTAGGCCAGGCGGTCGTTCGGGACGATCTCGGTGAAGGTCTTGCGGGACACGGTCGCGAGCGGCATCCCGACCGATTCCATGAAGGCGATCTGCTCGGGGCCGGTGGCGGTCATCGTGTAGACGAGTGCGCCGCCGGGGCGCAGGTCGAGTTCCTGGACGGTGACGGTGAAGCCGTCCGGCGCCCACCAGGTCTCGATGCCGTCGGGGGTGGTCCACTGCTGCCACACGTGCTCGGGGGTGGCGGGCAGGGCGTGGCGCAGGGTGATCGTGGACATGGCGTTGCTCCTCGGATGATGGGGTGTTCGGATCATGTGCAGCAGGGGTGGTCCGCCGTGCGGGTCGCGGCGCCGCCCGGTGGGGCGGAAGCCGTGGCGGGCGTAGAACCGGCGCGCGTGGTGGTTGGTCTCGAGGACCGTCAGCTCCAGTGCGCGGTCCCCGCCGGTCGCGGCCACCACGGCGGCGAGCAGCGCGGAGCCGATCCCGCGGCCCTGCTGTTGCGGGGCGACGTAGAGCCGCCGGAGCTCGGCCGGGCCGCCGGATCTGGTGACCGTGAGGGCCATGCCCCGCACGTCGTCCCCGTCCTCGGCGAGGAGGACGCGGCCGTTGTCGATGTCGGCACGCACGGCCTCGCGGGTCCACCAACGCGCCAGCCCGGCCTCGACGTACGCGGGGCCGGCCATCGGCTCGAAAGTGGCGCGCCAGGCCGCGCGGCCGATGCCGAGCACGGCGTCGATGTCGGTCAGGTCCGCGGTTCGCACTGTCGTCATCGCCATCCCCCGCCTCGTACCTGTCTATCATGTCTTGAACAGGTATGAATCTAGAAGACAAGGGCGTGACTGGTCAAGTGTCGTTAGACAGGTACGCGACGGTTGGCCTGCAGGTCGCGACGGAACTGGTGGACGCGCTCGTCGTGCGCCCGGACCCACTGCCGGCGGCGGCGCTCGCGCGGATACTGGCCTTCGACCCGCAGTCGGCCGCGGAGCTGGAGCCGCAGCACGCCGACGGGTTCACCGCCCTCGCGGCCGACCTGCACGCGGTCTTCGCCGCCTGCGACAGCGGTGACGTCGACGCTGCGGCCACCCGCCTCAACGCGCTGCTCGACACGGCACCGGCACACCCGCACCTGGTGAAGGAGGGCGGGCGATGGCAGCTGCACCACCATCCCCTCGACGCTTCGCTGGTTCCGGCGTGGACGGCGATCTGCGCGGAGGCCCTGGCCAGGGTGATCGGCGACGGGCACGCCGCCCGGCTGCACCTGTGCGCCGCCGCCGACTGTCGCCGCGCCTACCTCGACACCACGAAGAACGCCACGCGCCGGTTCTGCTCGTCGACCTGCCAGAACCGCGTCAAGGCCGCGGCGCTGCGGCGCCGGCGCGCCGCGGACGGCTAGTACGGCAGCCGCGCGGCCGTGCCGCTGCTGCGGGCTCTCCATCGCCGGCTTTCAGCCCACGCTTTTGAGTCCCCGGCATCGCTGTAGTCGAGCGGGGTTTCCGGGTTTTATGGGCGCGCTTCGGTTGCAGCGCTGCCCGGGTTTTTCACCGAATATTGTGGTCGACTTGGCGGCCGTACCCGACTTGCCACTGCGGTTGACGGCCTTCTCTTCCGCTGCCTGCGTGGTCGACCGGCTGTGGTGCCGATTTCTCGCAGATGATTGTGGAAAATGCACAACCCTCGGCCGTTGTCGAACTCGGTGCGGCCGCCGTGACGCCACTTCTTGATGTGGTCGAAGTGACCGATGAGAGCATCACAGTACGGCGCGGTGCACCGGCCGCCGTCGCGCATCCTGATCAGGTCGGCCAGCACGCCTTTGAAGCAGCGCTGGACCGAGTCGCCGCCGATGATCACGCCGTCGCGGGTGATCAGTCGCCGCCAGGTCTTGCGACCCTCACCGGTGGCCAGCAGGTCGACCGGGACCGGGCCATAGCCGGGGATCTCGGCCGGGAGCGGGCTGTCGGGGTCGAGCAGGGCTTCGACCGGGACCATGATGTGGACCGCGATGTCGATGTCCTCGGCCGTGGCCTGGCCGGTGAGGCGTTCGACCAGGGTGTCGGCCATGATCTGCCCCTGCCCGCGCAGCACCGGCTCGGGCTTCACCCACACGTCGTTGACCGCCTTGCGCAGCGCCGCGTAGCACGCCACCGCCTGCTCAACCGGCAGGTGCGCGGTCAGATCAGCCATCCCCGGCTCGCTCGATCGCCGCACCGTCACCCGCCGCCCGGATCGGGCTCGACGGGTGCGGGCCTCGAACTTCTCCGGCGCGACTTCGGCGGCGATCTTGCGGGCCAGGTCGTGCAGCCGTTGCACGCCGAAGGTTTCGATGCCCTGCTGGGCGAGCCGCGCATCGACCTGAGCACGTTCGTCGGGATCGAGGTGGGAGCCCGCGTCGGTGATCACGGCGATCTTCTGCTCGTTGAGCATCCCGGCCGCGAACAGCCCCCGCACGAGGGTGTGGCCGGCGTGCAGATCCCGCGCGATCCGGACCCGCCTCCCGCCCTGATGCGCGGAGACCCGACAGGCGAGACCGACCCGGTTGGCGACCACCCGCTGCACCTGCGCCGGATCGTCCACACCGGAGTCGATCTGCTCGGCCGCGATGGCCCGTCCGAGCGCAAGAATCGCGTCGGCCTGCCGTGCCGCGACGGCATTCTTCTCCTCTTCGAGCTGCGTAACTCGCTCTGCGAGATGCGCGGTGAGGAGAGATCTGGACATGCCCTGATTCTACCGAAGGAAAGGGCATCGAACAAGAGTTCGAGTCGGGACCACGGCCAGTTGAGCACGCACGCAAATGGAGTGAAGGCAGGCAACGGAGGTGGCAAGTCGGGTACGGCTGCCAAGTCGACCATAATATGCGGTGAAAGCCCGGGGAAACCACACCAGACGGTGGACCGAGACCAGCAACCCCGCTCGCGCCGAACGAGACAGAACACTCAAGAGCGCACACTCAGGGGAGCAGGGGGAAGCTCGACGTCCCAGAACCCGGTGCCACGACCTGCACGCGGTGGTCGTCGGCGCGGCCGTGGCGGGGGCAAGCCTGGCGCGGTGTGCGCGGGCAGAGCGCCCACACCTGCGTGGCCCGCGCCCGGTAGAGCCGCCACCGGGCTGCGCCGGTCACGTCGGCCGCGGTCAGGGCGGCCCCGCCGCGCTCGGCCGGGCCGGGGTAGACCCGCAGTCCGCGGTCGAGGTCGTCCGGGCCGATCTCGTGGGCTGCGCCGTCGGCGTAGAGCGCTCGCCCGTGGTAGGGCCGCACGGTCGAGTCGAACACGACCAGGCTCACCGCCGGTCGGGCAGCCAGGTTGCGGGAGTGGCGGGCCTGCGGGCTCGACACCCAGTAGAAGTCGGTGAGACCGTCGGCGGCGAAGTAGACCGGGCTCGTCCAGGGGCGGCCGTCGGCGTCGACGGTGGCGAGGGTCAGGTAGGCGTTGTGGGCGAGCAGGGACTGCGCGTGCTCGGTGAGCTCGTCGTCGGCCACGGGTCTCCTCGGTCGGGTCGGTCGCCGGTCGGACGTAAACGGTCATCCGCCGGTCTCTCGCCCTCCCCACGAACAGGCCCGCTGCCGTTCGACATCGTGCAGCTCAGAAGAAGTGTGGCACCGTCGGTGTCACGTCATCGAGGAACTCGCTCACCATCGGCTCCAGCACCGCCGACTGCCAGAAGATGCCGACGTGCGTCGTCGGCAGGATCACCAGGCGCGCCGCCGGAGTCCCGTCTCCGCCGCGACGCAGCGCGAACATCGCGAAGGTGTGCTCCGGCCGCACGTCATCCGCGTCACCGGCGATGACCATCGTCTGTGCCGCGATCGAGCGCATCTCCGCGTCGCTGATGGTCTGCTCCTCGTGGCCGAAGGCCCGCATCTTCGCGAGGTAGGCCGCGAACGCCGCGGCGTCCGGCGTGTGCGCCATGAACGCCCGCTCGACGGACGTGCCGGCCCACGGCGAAGGGCCTCCTGGATCCTCGGTGCCCTCCACCACCCACGGATACCAGCCGTCTCGGCGGTAGGCGGCCGACAGCGTGACCAGCTTGTCGACCAGGGTCGGGTGCCGGAGCGCGAGTTGCAGCGCGACCCCGCCCCCTTGCGAGTAACCCAGCACGTCCGCGCGCTCGACCGACAACGCGCGCAGCAACGCCGCGGCGTCGTCGGCGAACTGCGGATAGGACAGCGGGCGTGAAATGTCCGGCGTGCGGCCGTGCCCCTGCTGGTCGAAGACGATCACGGTGCGCGAGCCCGCGAAGGCCGATACCCATGGCGCCATCGACTCGGTGGACATGTGGGCGCCCGGGATGAGCAGCAACGGAGCCGGTCCGATCTCGCCGTACACCTCGTGGTAGAGGCGCAGACCGTTGATCGGCAGGTGCCCACTGCGGGACGGTTTCATGATCCCTGGACGGTCGGTCGGATGTTCTGGTTGAGGTGGAAGACGTTCGCCGGGTCGTAGGCGTTCTTCAGCGCGGTCAGCCGGGCCAGCTTGGCCGGCGGGAAGGCGCGGCTGACGCTCTCGCCGTTGAGGGTGTTGACGTAGGCGCCGCCGGCGTACGGGTCGAGGGTGGCGGCGTAGGCGCGGATCGTGGCGATCCGTTCGGCGTCGTCGGCCGTGTCCTGCCAGCCGGCGGCGGTGACGAACTCGAACTGGGTGTCGCGGTGGCTGAACGCGGCGTCGCCGTCGGGGACATCGGCGATCGCGCCGCCGTAGGCCTGCAGGCTCGCGCCGATGCCGGGGTTGCGGAGCAGGGCGCGGATCGCCTCGTCGGGCAGGGACTTGAAGTAGTGGCCCTTCCAGTAGCGGCGGAACCGATGTCCCTGCACGTTGTCCTCGCGGCTCTGCAGGGTCAGGTAGGACAGCTCCTCGACGGTCTCGGCCACGATCGTGCCGAGCTCGCGGAAGGCCGCGACCAGCCCGTCGGCTTCGGCCGGGTCGCCGACCCAGACGAAGCCGACGGTCAGTTCCTGGCCGCGGATGCTGGCGGTGAGGGTGGCCTGGCGGGGTGCGGTGGCGTTGAGGTCGCGCCACCCGCGCAGGATGGCGAAGGCCTCTGCCCGGTCGTAGGTGAACTCGGCGACGAGGGTGCGGGTGCCGACCTGGTGCAGGCGGAACTCGAACGAGGTGACGATGCCGAAGTTGCCGCCGCCACCGCGCAGTCCCCAGAACAGCTCGGGGTTCTCGGTCGCGCTCGCCGTGACGACGTCGCCGGCGGCGGTCACGAGCTCGTAGGAGACGACGTTGTCGCAGGCGAGCCCGAACCGGCGGGCGAGCCAGCCCATCCCGCCGCCGAGGGTGAGGCCGCCGACGCCGGTGTGCGACACGTTGCCGGCCGTGGTGGCGAGGCCGTACTCCTGCGCGGCGCGGTCCAGTTCGCCGAGCAGGGCGCCGCCCTGGATCCGGGCCAGCTTCCGCTCGGGGTCGATGCGGACCTCGTTCATCGGCGTCAGGTCGATCATCAGACCGCCGTCGGGCACGGCGAGTCCGGCGATGTTGTGGCCGCCGCAGCGGACCCCGATCTCCAGGTCCCGGTCCTGGGCGAAGCGGACCGCCGCGGCGACGTCCGCGGTGCTGTGGCAGCGGGCGATGACGGCCGGGTGCCGGTCGATCATCGCGTTCCAGACCGTGCGCGCCTCGTCGTACCCGGCGTCTCCCGGGTGCAGCAGGTCGAGGGCGAGAGTCGTGGTGGTCATCGTCGGGCTCCTGTCGGAAGTGGTGGTGCGCACTACCCTGACAGCGAAGCGGTACTTCGATAAGGTCCAGTTCCATGAGCTGGTCCAGGACCAATTCCGGGATCGGTGAGCTGCTCGTCGAGCTCCGGCGCGAGTCGTCCGTGCCGCTGCACCAGCAGCTGGAGAGCGGCATCCGGGAGCGGATCCGGCAGGGGCTGCTCCCGGCCGACGCGGTGCTGCCAGCGACCCGCGCCCTCGCGGTGGATCTCGGGCTGTCCCGGGGAGTGGTCGTCGAGGCCTACCAGCAGCTGGTGGCCGAGGGGTACCTGGTCAGCCGGACCGGCAGCTACACGCAGGTCGCGCCGGCGGCGGCCGGGTTCCAGGTGGAGCAGAAGCGCCCTGCCACGACCGGTGGGCCGCCCCGGATCGACTTCAAGTACAGCAAGCCCGACGTCTCCCAGTTCCCGCGCACCGCGTGGCTGCGGTCGATCCGCAAGGTGCTCAACGAGACGCCGAACGCCAGCCTGGCCTACCTCGACGGGCGGGGCGCCGACGAGCTCCGTGCGGCACTGGCCGACTACCTGAACCGGGTCCGCGGTACGTCGGCGCGGCCGGAGAACATGCTGATCTGCAACGGGTTCGCGCAGGGTTCGCGGCTGCTCCTGCAGGTGCTGGCGGCTGCCGGGTACCGCAGGCTGGCGGTCGAGGACCCGTCCGACAACGAGGTCCGCGAGGTCGCGGCGAGGGCGGGGCTGGAGACGGTCGGCGTGCCGGTGCTGGAGACCGGGCTGGACGTGGCGGCGCTCGAGCGATCGGGAGCCGACGTCGTACTGGTGACCGCGGCCCACCAGTTCCCGACCGGTGCGGTGGCGTCGGCGCAGACCCGGGCCGGGTTGGTCGCGTGGGCCGCGAAGCACGATGCCCTGGTCATCGAGGACGACTACGACGCGGAGTACCGGTACGACCGCGAGCCCATCGGCGCCATCCAGGGCCTGGCGCCGGAGTCGGTGGTCTACGCCGGTACGGCGAGCAAGACACTGGCGCCCGGGCTCCGGCTCGGCTGGCTGATCCTGCCGAGCCGCCTGGTCGAGCCGATGTCGGCGGCCAAGGTGATCGACGATCGCGGCTCGCCGGTGTTCGACCAGCTGACCTTCGCGGACTTCGTCGCGCGGGGCGAGTTCGATCGGCACCTGCGCCGGATGCGGCCGCGGTACCGGGCGTTGCGCGACGCGCTCGTCGGCCGGCTGGCCGAGCGGGTGCCCGACCTCGTGCCGATCGGGGTGTCGGCCGGCCTCCACGTGATGACGTGGCTGCCGCCGGACCTCACCGAGGCCGCCGTGACGGATGCGGCGCTGGAGCGCGGGCTCGGGGTCTACGGCCTGGCGCCCTACTGGGTGGGGAAGGCCGGACCGGAGGGTCTGGTCTTCGGGTACGGCAGCCTGACCGGGCCGGCCGTCCGCGAGGGCGTCGACCTGCTCGCCGATGCCATCGCCGCCCTCCGCCGTCGCTAGCCGGCTACGCCCGCTGGGACGATCGCTGCTCCACCGTCGCGAAGTGCTCGGCGAGCCGCCGCGTCCCGCCGAGCGGCGCGAGGAAGTCGCTGGTGAGCGCGCGGGCCGCGAAGTCGGTCACCTCGCCGAGCCGGGGATGCACCGGCCGCAGCAGCGTCGCGCCCGCGAGCAGCGCCTGCGGCGGCAGGTGCAGGACGCGCGGACGGCGTCCCACGGCCTCGAAGGCGAGTCGCACGACGTCCTCGCGGGTCAGGATCTCGGGCCCGCCCACCGGGAGGTCGACGCCGCCGGCGCTGTCCAGCACGTCGACGCAGGCGTGCGCGACCTCGTGCGGGTGGACGGGGTTGGTGCGCGCCGTGCCGTCGCCCGGGATCCAGGCGATGCCGCGCCGGGCCATGGGCAGGAACGGGTCGAAGATCGGGAACATCCCGGTGGGCCGGACGATGCCGACCGCCATCCCGGAGGCGCCCAGCGCGTCGACGACCTCCTCGTGTGCCCGGACGTAGACCGTGCCCGACCACGCCTCGCCGAGCAGCAGCGACACGTAGACGAACCGGCGGACACCGGCCCGGCAGGCCGCGTCGACCAGGTTGAGGTTGGCGACGGTGTCGAGCTCGCGGAAGCTGCGCCGGTCCCCGGTGGTGAACGCCATCGGTGCGCCGAGGCACGACACGACGCCGTGCACGCCATCGAGGACGCCGTCGAGGCTGCCGGGCAGGGTCGCGTCGCCGAGCACGATCTCGTCGGCGATGCCGCGCAGTTCCGCTGCGCGGGCCGCGCTGCGCGAGAAGGTCCGCACCCGGTGGCCCGTTCCGTGCAGCAGGCTCGCGACCTCGCGGCCGAGCATGCCGGTGGCTCCGGCCACCAGGATCGTGCTGGTCATCGCTTCACTCCTACGTCATGGTTGGTCGTGCCGGCGTAGTGCTGCAGGAACCGCACCCACGGTGACCAGCGCGCCGGCCGCGCCGGACCGGTGCCGAGCGCGATCTCCGCCCTGTCGAGCAGGTCCTCGACGCAGGCGTCGTGCATCCATCGCATGCCCAGCGGCCACACCGCGCGCATCGGCCCGTACAGCTGCCCGGCGACGACGTGCCGCAGCACGCACCGGTCGCGGCCCGCCGGTTCGACGGTCAGCGTGTGCGTGCCGCGCACGCCGACGCCGTCGGCGAAGGTGAACTCGATCTCGCGGCCCGGCCGGTAGCGGCTGACGTGGTAGCGGATCGGCCCGTGCCGGCCGCGCACCCCGACCGCGAGCGGGCCCTCCAGCACCATGGACGGCCACGCGGGCGCCGGCCACAGCGGGTCGCCCGGGCGTCCGATGCGGTCCAGCAGGGCACCGACGCGGTCCGCCGATGCGGGCAGCTCGCGCGCGTGCACGTTGTAGACGCTGAACAGCCTCACGACGTCGCCCCGGCGCGAACCGCGACCGGCGCCACGTGCTCGTTCCGCACGCCGATGGCCATGAACCGGGAGAACAGCCGCAGCAGCGGCGGGAAGTTCGACAGCACGCGCAACGGCCGGGGCAGGGTGACGGGGGCGTTCGGGTCGCCGACACGGGAGAGCATCTGCTTCTGCACCAGCAGCTGGACGCGCTGCGTGAGCCGCGTCGGCAGCGATCGGCGGCGCTGCACCTTCGCGAGGTCGCGCTCGTCGAGATCGCCGCGCAGCAGTGGCGCGGTGAGCAGGTTCGCGGTCGCGACGGCGTCCTGGATGGCCAGGTTGATGCCGACGCCCGCGATCGGGGACATCGCGTGCGCGGCGTCGCCGATGCACAGCAGGCCGGGCCGGTACCAGCGCTCCAGCCGATTGACCCGCACCTCGAGGAAGCCGGTGTCGTCCCACGACCGCAGGCCGGCGTCGATCCGCTCGGCGGGGAACGGCAGCCAGCGGGCCAGGTCGGCGCGCAGCGCCTCGATGCCGGCGGCCTTCATCTCGGCGAACGTCCCCTTGGGCATCGTGTAGGCGCCCTGCCAGTACGTCCGCCGGTCGATCATCGGGAACAGCTTGCCCGGCGCCAGCCGCGCGAAGGAGCCCTCCGGGTCGCCGGGTCCCTTCGGGATCCGGTACCAGAGGACGTCCAGCGGCACGCCGAACTCGACCGGTGTCATGCCGGCGGCGGCCCGCACCGCGGAGTTGCGCCCGTCGCAGGCGACGGTGAGGGTCGCGCGCAGCTCGCCGTCCCCGTCGGGGCCCGTGTAGCGGACCCCGCGCACGGTCCCGTCCTCCGTGACGAGATCGGTGACGGCGACCTGGCGGTGCAGCGCGAACGACGGGTACTTCGCGGCCTCGGTGGTGATGAAGGACAGGAAGTCCCACTGCGGCACCATCGACAGGTACTGGAAGTTGCCCGGCAGCTTGCGGAAGTCGCCGAGGGTGGCCATCCCGTCGTCGGTCATCAGCGCGATCGTGCGGGTGGGCTGGTGGGGCAGCTCGTCGAAGCCGGCCATCAGGCCGAGCTCCGCGAGTACCTGCAGCGTCGACGCGTGGATGGTGTCGCCGCGGAAGTCACGGAAGAAGTCGGGGTGCTTCTCCAGCACGACGACGTCGACACCGGCGCGGGCGAGCATCAGGCCCAGCATGGCGCCGGCCGGGCCGCACCCGGA
The DNA here is from genome assembly GCA_963727745.1 of uncultured Actinomycetota bacterium. Classification (GTDB taxonomy): domain Bacteria; phylum Actinomycetota; class Actinomycetes; order Mycobacteriales; family Pseudonocardiaceae; genus Pseudonocardia. The sequence goes on along the minus strand of CAVSHL010000001.1, from coordinate 984,125 downwards.
GATGCAGACGGTGGTCTCGGCAGGGATCGCGGTCATGGCGTGGTCTCCTCGGTCGTGACGGACAGGACGTCGTGGCCGACGTCCCACAGCAGGGTCAGCAGGGCCCGCAGCGCGGGCTGGTCGACGGCGTCGATCTCGAGTGCGGTGCGGTTCGCGCCGGCCCGGATCGCGACGCCGGTGAAGCGGGCCCGGATCACTCCGGCGAGGGAGCCGGGCAGCGGGCCGGCCACGGTCACCCGGTAGGTCGCGTTCACGCCCATCTCGGCCTCCCGTGTCCTGCGCCCCGATCGGGGCGACGGGTGCAGGAAACGGCCCATCGGTGTGGGAGCGCACCACCCGACCCCGGGGACCACCCGGGGTGGAGCGTCAGATCAGACCGAGCTCGTGCCCGCGGCGGACCGCTTCGGCGCGGGTCACGACGTCGAGCTTGCGGTACAGGCTCTTCGAGTAGCCCTTCACGGTGTTGATCGACAGGTAGAGCTCGGCGCCGATCTCGCGGGCCGACAGCGGCCCGCGCAGCGCCCGCAGCACGGCGAGCTCGCGGTCGGTGAGCTCCTCGACGACGGTCCCGTGCCGTCGCGCGTGATCGACCGCGGCCCGCCCGATCCGGGCCTCCAGCTCGTCGAGCTGCCCGGCAGCCACCGGCGAGGGCGCCTCCGCGGAGCTGACCTCGCGGGCCCGGTCCAGGCTGGTGCGCGCGCCCGGTCGGTCACCGGCGGCCCACTGCGCGGCGGCCAGGCTGGTCAGAGCCCCGACCAGCACCGTCGGACGGCCCCAGCCCTCGGCCAGTTCCGCGGCGCGCTGCAGGGCGGGCAGCGCCGCGGCCGGACCGTCGACGGCGGCCAGCCGGGCCTCGGCGAGGCGGAGCATCGCGAGCGCGGCGGCCGCGCCGTCGCCCCAGGCCCGTTCGGCGCTGTCAGCGACGGCGGCGACCTCCGCGATCACCGCGCGCGCCTCGGCCGGCCGACCCAGCTGGACGAGCCCGAGCGTGAGCAGGCCGGCGAACTGCAGCGTCATCAGCACCGGCAGCTCCCTCCGCGACGGGATGCGCCACGACCGCTGCAGCACGTCCGTGGCCTCCTGCAGCCGCCCGGCGCCGAGCAGCGCGCCGGCCAGGCTGTTGAGGGCGATGACGTGCCCCCACCGCGCCGGATCGGCCTCCAGCTCCACGGCCCGCCGCGCGTACCGCAACGCGCCCTCGACGTCGCCCGGCGTGCCGTACGTGGCCCAGGTCGTGTCGACGGCGGCGCGCAGGCTGCTCCAGCCGAGGAAGGGCGCCGCGTCGGCCTCGATCAGCGGCTCCGCGGCCGTGAGCCACTCGACGCTGCGACCGGCCTGCCCGGACAGCCCCGCGGCGAAGGCCAGCATCAGGTACAGGTGGGCGTCCTGCACACCGGCCGCCACGCCCTCGCCCATCCGCAGCAGGGCGGCCATCGCGCCGTGGTCGAAGAACCAGCGGATGTTCTCGCGCAGCAGCCGGGCCGCCCCGGCCGCGTCCCCCGCCGCCATCCGGTGCTCGACGGCCTGCTCGACGTTCCCCTGGTCGAGGAACCAGTCGGCCGCGCGGCCCAGCAGTGCCGCAGCCGCATCGGGCGCGGTCGCGTCCAGCTCGACGCGCAGCACGTCGCGGAACAGCCGGTGGCAGCGGTACCACCGGTCGCCGACGGGCGTGACGAACAGGTCGGCTCGGTCGAGCCGGTCCAGGACGGCGGCCGACCCGGTCGTGCCCAGCACGGCGTCGCAGAGCGGCCCGGTGAGCCGCTCGAGCACCGAGCACCGGACGAGCAGGGCGCGCTGGTCGGCTTCGAGCGCGTCCAGCACCTCGGCGGCGAAGTAGTCGAGGATGTGCCGCTCGTCGCCGCGGATCGTCGCGGCCGAGGCGACCGGATCCGCGGCACCCCGCAGCGCCAGCGCCGCGAGCTGCAGCCCGGCCGGCCAGCCCTCGGTGCGCTCGACGAGCCCACCGGTCGCCTCCACCGCGATCTCCCCGACGGCGGCCACCAGGGCCGCTCCCTCGTCCGGCGTGCACCGCAGGTCCCCGACGCGGATCTCGGTGAGCGTTCCGCGTGCCCGCATCCGGGCCAGCGGCAGCGGCGGGTCGGCCCGGGTCGCGATCACCAGGTGCAGCGCCGGCGGGAGGTAGGCCAGCAGGAACTCGACGCTCTCGTGGATCGCCGGGTCGGTCAGCAGGTGGTAGTCGTCGAGCACGAGGACGTACTGCTCGTCGCACGAGGTGAGGGCGTTGAGCAGGGCGCCGAGCGCGACCCCCACCGGGTCGAGGCCGGGCGCGCCGAGCGCTGCCGACGCGCCGCTCGTCACGTCCGGGGCGACGGCGGCCAGCGCGGCGAGCGCGTAGGTCCAGAACCGCACCGGCTCGTCGTCGGCGCCGTCGATCGAGAGCCAGCCCACGGGCCGCTGCTCGGCCGGATCGTGGGCCCAGGCGGCGAGCAGCGTGGTCTTGCCCCATCCTGCCGGCGCGACGACGGTCGTCAGCCGCGCGCCGGGCACCGGTAGCAGCCGCTCGTGCAGGCGGGAGCGCACCACGGCCCCTCGGCGGGGCGGCGGCACGATCAGCTTCGCCGCCAGCAGCGGCCGAGCGCCCGGGGCGAGCACCGGAGGAACGGTAGCCGGACCGGCGGCTCTCCAGTAGCCCTGCGCCACCGCGGGTGGGGTCCTCCCCACCTGCGGGCGGGGGCATGCGTGATGTCGGGGGTGGCATCTCGCCGTGATGCTCGATGCGTGATCACCCTACGTCGTTCCGCCCGCCGAGCAGCCCTCGTCGCCACCGCTCTGGTGGTGCTCACCGCGTGTGGTTCTGGGGTCGCCGGGAACGCTGCTGCACCACCGTCCGATCGGGGCGCCCTCGTCGAGGCGACGAAGCTGCTCACCCTGTCCGAGCAGGAGATCGCCGCGCAACTGCAGCAGGACGGCTTCCCGGTCGCCCACATCGGCAACGGCGCGGAGATCCACCGACTGACCTATCGCACCGTCGACGAGCTCGGCCGCCCGACCACCGCCACCGGTGTCATGGCACTGCCGAACACCGTGGCGACCACGTTGTCGGTCGTCGCCTTCCAGCACGGCACCATGCCGGGCCGCGACGAGGCGCCGTCGGTGGACACCGGAGGACGATCGGTCGAGGCGATGCTGTTCTCGTCGGCCGCCTACGCCGCCGTCGTGCCGGACTACGTGGGACTGGGCCACGGGCCGGGTGCCCACCCGTACCTGCACGCCGCCACGGAGGCCACCGCCGGCATCGACCTGCTCCGGGCCGCCCGCTCAGCGGCGGCCGCCCTCCACCGCAGTCTCGAGCCGAAGGTGCTGGTCACGGGATTCTCCCAGGGCGGGCAGGCTGCGACGGCGTTGAGCAAGGCCCTGGCGGCCGGCCAGGGCGCACCGTTCGGACTGCGGGCAACGGCCGGTGTCAGCGGCGTCTACTCCCTGCAGCACCGCGAGATCCCGGCGCTGCTCGAGGGCCGGCTCGACCCCGTCGCAGGCGTCTTCAACCTCTCGTACCTGCTCGTCGCCTGGAACCGCATTTACCACCTGTACGGCGACCCGGCGACGGTGTTCCGCGCCCCGTACGACACGACGATCGCGGCGCTCTACGACGGTTCGCGGTCCGAGGACGCGATCTTCCCGGAACTCCCCGGATCGGTTTCGGAGCTGCTCACCGCCCAGGGAGTCGAACTGCTGGCACATCCTGACGACGCTCTCGCCGCCGCATTGCGCGAGAACGACGCCACCTGCACCGGCTGGACGTCGGATGCACCGGTTCGGCTGTACGCGTCGGACGGCGACGAGGTGGTCGCCGCGTCCAACTCCCGGCATTGTGCTGAGCAGCTCCAGAGCTCCGGTGTCGACGTGACCCTGACGCCGCTGGTCGGTGCGCCCAGCCATTTCCCGTCGGAGATCGCGGGCCTGGATCTTGCCCTCAGCTGGTTCCGAACAGACCATGCGCCGGCGCGCTGACGGCCCACAGGTCAGGCCTCGACGTCGACCGCCGTGTTCGGCGGTGTGAGGTCGCCGACCTGCTCCGCGTACCAGGCGTCGCCGACGTGGTGCGCGATCTCGCGGAGCGTCCATTCCGGCGCGCGCGGCTTGTCCCACTCGTCGGGGCCGGCCGCCGCGAGCCGCCGGCGGTACAGGTCGCCGAGCCGGCGCAGGCACTGCTCGGCCTCGCCGAGGTCGTCGGTGGTGAAGGGAGCGAGGTCGGCCGGTGTCGTGATGGCGGAGGCCTGCCAGCCGTCGGGGCGTCCCGGGTCGCCACCGAGCAACGCCTCGATCTGCGCGAGGTGGTCGACGAGGTGGTGGAGCTGGCGCCGGATCGCCTTGTGCGGCGTGTAGAGGCGGCCGTCGTCGCTGTAGCGGGGTTGCCCGTCCCAGTCGATCCAGGTGGCGGCGAGGAGCAGGGTCCGTTCGATCCCGGCGACGACGAGGTCGGCCGGGTCGCTGTTGTCGTCCATGACCGGACGCTATGGCCGGCTCGTTTCGGGTGCCGCCGAAGTGTGCTCGTCATATCGTCGTGCGGTGGGGACGGACTACGCATCGGTTGGTCGGCTGCTGGCGAACCCGGCGCGGTCCACCGTGGTGGATGCGCTGATGGGGGGCCGTGCGCTGACCGCCGGTGAGCTGGCCGGGTTGGCCGGTGTCGGAGCGTCCACGATCAGCGAGCACCTCGCCGCGCTCGTGGACGGCGGCCTCCTCACCGCGGTCGCCGAAGGGCGGCACCGGTACTTCCGGCTGGCGACCCCCGCGGTGTCGGACGCGCTGGAGGCGCTGTCGCTGATCTGCCCGACCACCCCGGTGCGGACGCTGCGGCAGTCGACCGCTGCGCGTGCGGACGCCGTGGCCCGCACCTGTTACGACCACCTCGCCGGAGCGCTGGGGGTCGCCGTCCTCGACGGTGCGCTCTCGGAGGACTGGTTCGCGGACGGCCGATCCGGGCTCGAGGTCACACCGACCGGCGCGGACGGGCTGGGGCGGATCGGCGTCGATGTGGCGGCCTGCCGGGCGACCCGCCGGCAGTTCACCCGTCTCTGCCTCGACCGGACCCAGCGGCGGATGCACCTGTCCGGCGCGCTGGGCGCCGCCCTGCTGCGCGCGATGCTCGCGCACGGCTGGCTCGTTCCCGGCGCCACCTCGCGCAGCCTGAAGGTGACGGCGTCCGGGCGGGCGGCGCTCACCGACACGTTCGACGTCCCGTCGGCAGCCATGGGAGCCTGATGCTCGGAGCACACGTCACGGTTCGGCGACGGACCCAGCGGAGACGGTCGGATGCCGCCATCCTGACCGCGACACCACGGATGGACGGAGCTGCCTTGACAGCGATCATCGCCGCTGTGCTCTTCGGGCTCGCACTGATCTTCGAGCTCGCGCACGTCAGCCTGTCGGTCATCACCTCGACCGTGCTCGTCACCGCCGGGCTGCTCTGCGTGGCCCTGCACTTCGCGGGCGTGGGCAACACGGTGCACGTGCGCAGCTACCGCCGCCGGCGCTGAGCCGGCCGATCACGGTCCCGGGGTGGCAGGCTCCGAGTCGATGTACGAGACCCCGGAGCTGCCGTCGCTGCGCCGCCAGTGCTCGGCCAGGCGGATCCGGCCGTCCGGCAGCCGGGTCGGGCGGCTCAGCACGCGCCCGCTGACCACTTCGCCGTCGTCCATCACCTGCGAGTAGCCCGCGTCGATGGTGCCGTCCGCCGCGACGGTGCCGACGAGGCGGCCCATGCGCACGGGTGGCCCGGCGATCTCCGCCCACACGAGATCGCCGACCTGGTGGTACTCCCCGGTGAAGACGTCGTCGTCCAGACCGGCGCCGGTGGGGTGGAACAGCAGTCCGTCGTAGTCCACGACGTCGGTGACGCTCATCCCCACTGCACCGGCGAGAAGTCGTCGCTGATCGGGTAGACCTCGCGACCGAGCATCGAGTTCAGGACGGTCGCCGCGCGCACCGGCAGCAGGGTCAGGTTGGTGTCGGTGATGCCGTTGGCGTACATGCTGCGGTTCAACGCGTAGATGCCGTTGTCGCCCATGCCCTTCCACGTGACCTCGTAGTCGTCGCCGACCAGCACCTCGCCGTCGGTGTCGACGTCGATCTGGGCGACCAGGTCGGAGGCCAGCGGCACGGGGGAGTTGACGCGGCCGACGGCCACGATCGCGTAGCGCACCCGGTGCTGCTCGCGCTTCTCGGCGCTGACCACGTCGAGCTCGACATCGCCGTCGACAGCACCGTCGACGAGCACCCCGCCGCTGACCTCGCGGCCGGGCAGCAGCGTCACCGGGAACTCGCCGGTGACGAGCATGCGGTCGTAGTTGGCCTGGTACAGCGTGCGCATCGCGCCCGGCGTCAGTGCGATGCCGGTGTGCTGCATCTCGTCGACGAGCCGCCGCCGCGTCGGCCGCGACAGCCCCTGCAGGAACTGCCGGTGCGAGGGCCGGTAGACGTCGTTGGCGATGGGGGAGTCGTCGATCGTGTGGAACCAGGTCGACCGGTTGTACCAGCGGATGTCGGTGAAGCCCTCGTCGAGCAGGCGCAGGACGCACTCGCACCCGGTCTGCCCGCCACCGATCACGGCGACGGGGAGCGACGTGTCGCCCTCGGCCATGACCGGGAGGTGCCGGTGCAGCTCGTCGGCCACGAAGGAGCGTTCCGACGGCACCGTCGCCAGGCCGGGCAGCTGGGCGGGCTGGGTGCCCACGCCGACGACGAGGTGGCGCGCGGTGGCCACCGGCTTGTCGTCGCAGTGGACGACGAACCTGCCGGCCTCGAACGTGATGGCGTCGACATCGTGGCCGTGGTGGACGTCGTCCATGTGGTCGGCGGCCCACGCCAGGTACCGCATGTACTCGCGGCGCGGGATGACGTCGAACTGGGCGTTGATCAGCGAGAACAGGCGCCCGTTGCGGACCAGGTAGTTGAGGAAGCTGAGCTCGTGGGTCGGATCGACCACCGACACCAGGTCCTTCAACCACGAGGTCTGCATCCGCACCCCCGAGTGCAGCAGGCCCTCGTGCCACCCGGCAGCGGGCTGGCGGTCGAACAGCGCGATCGACTCGCTGGTCCCGGACCGGAACAGCGCGGCCAGGCTGAGGTTCGCCGGGCCCGCACCGATGCCGGCGGCGAAGTAGTGCGGCAGCGCAGGGGATCCGGTCATCGTGCGGCCTCTCGTTGTGCGGGACGGGGTTGCGCAGAGCTCGCGGGATCCCAGTAGGCGCTGAAGATCACCAGGGGAGTGTCGGAGCGGTTGTGGACGATGTGCGGCTCGTTGCCGTCGAGCAGGAACGCATTTCCCTGCTCCACATCGGTCACCGTCCCGCCGACCTCGACGCTGGCCCGCCCGGAGAGCACGATCGAGAGCTCACCCTCGACGTGCACGTCCTGGGGCGAGAACGACCGGGGCGCGACGATGTACCACATGGCACCGAAGGGCAGGGTGTCGTCGAGCCCGAACTGTTCCCAGCGGACGAACTCCATGTCCCCCTTCGGGATCGACTCGGAACGGGCGCGGTCGAGAACACGCATTGGTTGCTCCAAAGGCGGGCGGTTGTCGGTACGGAGAACGGCGTGCGCTTTCCGCTCAACCCGGCGCGGAGCCGGTCAGGGCGGCGAGCGGGCCGGCGACCGACGCGGGGTCGACGTGCTGCGCGTCGAGCACGCAGCGCACGGCGACGGCCGGATCGAACGACTCCAGCCGCAGGGCATGCGCGGCCCGGACGGCGTCCTTCTCCGCGAGTACGGGCGGTCCGGTCGGGACGCTGTTCACGGCCGCGCCGTAGCGCTCCTCGAACGCCTCGTACCCGGCGCGGGTGAAGTCGGTCGAGTACCGGTCCGGTCGCTCCCAGGACAGGTAGGCCCGCACGACCGACGGGTCCTCGGTGGCGAGGAACTCGTGGGCCCAGATCGCGTGGTCGCGGCTGGTGGAGAACTTCAACCCGTCGAGGCGGTAGAACTCGTTGACCACCACGCCGCGCAGCAGCCCCGGGTGCAGCCCCGCCGCGATCATGATCGCCGGGTTGAGCACCGTGTAGTAGAAGGCGTTGTCGATCCCGAAGAAGTTCCACATGCCGGCCACGCCCGACCACCCGGCGGCGCACTCGGCGAGGTCGACCGGCTCGGCGCCGTTCAGGTGCCGGGCGATGCCGTACAGGTAGCCGAAGGCCATCTCGGCCCACACGTCGATGCGCAACTCCCGGCCCAGCACGCGGTCGTGGGTCCAGCGGATGCCCCAGTCGGTCTCGTAGGCCAGCGGCACATCGGGCAGGCCGTGGTCGAGGTAACCGGTCAGCAGCTCACGGACCCGCGGCGGGATCTGCGCCCGCGCCCAGATCTCGGTCAGCTCGGTGCGCCACCGCTCCAGGCGCAGCACCGGGATCTGCTGCTGCACCGGCGTCGGATCGGCGTCGCAGCAGGTGGAGCGGGCGTCGATCAGCGTCGCGGCGGTGACGAAGCTCCCGCACCCCTCGCACGTGCCGCCGCTCGCGCCCTCACCGCACGCCGGGCAGCGACCTGCGACCCGCACGTGGTGCAGCGTCCGCCCGCAGCCGGCGCAGCCCGTCAGCGTGGTGTCCTCGATGCTGGCGACGCCGCTGTCGAGCAGGCCGTCGAGCACGCGTCCGACGCCCTGCTGGTAGTCGGTGTCGGTGTAGGGCTCGAAGAACACGTCGTGGTCGATGCGGGCGCCGGCCATGGCGTCGAGGATCAGCGGACCGTACTTGTCGAGCGCGACCCCAGGCGTCGTGCCGTCGGACTCGGCCCTGGCCAGCACGTAGTTCTGGTGCGGATCCAGGCCGCACACCGACACCACGGCCTGCCCAGCTGCCCGAGCCGCCCGCACCGCGATGTCGGCGGCGACGTAGGGCCCGGACAGGTGGCCGACGTGCAGCGGCCCGTTCGGGGTGGGCGGCGTGGACAGGACCAGGGTGATCCCGCGCTGGGACTGCTCGCGCTGTGCCCATGATTCGCTCGCAAGCTCGCTCATGCCGTCGCCTTCCTCGCATCGTCGGATGCGGTGTCGGTGCGTCGCTCCGGGCTGCGCTCCATGCCGAGGTAGGCCAGCCCGGCCGAGAGGAGGCCGACCAGACCGGACAGGAACCAGATGTCGGAGCCCAGCAGCTGGTAGATCGGTGCGGCGAAGACCGGGCCGAGTGCCTGGCCCAGGCCGAACATGCCGAAGAACGCGCCCAGGTAGCGGCCCTTGAGGCCGGCCGGGGCCACCTTCGCCGGGTAGGCGAAGATCGCCGGCCCGCCGATGATCTGCCCGACGGTGGACACGGCGCAGCCGACGACGAACAACGCGAACGCGTGCGACGGCAGCCCGTAGCAGGCCAGACCGAGACCCAGCAGCGCCAAGCCGGCGGAGGCGGCGACGCGGGACGGCCAGCGCTGGGTGAACCGCGTGACGACGAGCTCGCAACCGATGATCATCGTGGCGCCGAAGGCGAGGATGATGCCGTAGTCGTGGTCGGCGAAGCCCCGGTCCTTCATCGTCAGCGGCAGAACCGCGAAGATCTGGATGTAGACCAGCGCGTTGCCCAGCACGGCCACGAGGAACGCGACGTAGCGCCGGTCGGCGAACACGCTCCGGTACCGCCCGCGAGCCGCGGCCGCCCGCACCTGCTCCGCGCGCGACGGTGCGTGCGGCAGGAAGAACAGCGCGATGAGCACGTAGAGCCCGGCGGAGATGCCGTCCAACCAGAACAGCAGGTCCCACCGGTCGTGGGTGATCAGCACACCGGCGAGGAGCGGTCCGATGGCGGCACCCAGGTTGAGCGCGAGCCGGTTGAACGCGAACGCCATCGTCTGGCGCGGGCCGGGGAGCAGCTCGGCCAGGATGGCCGCCGCGGCCGGGCGGTAGAGCTGGGCCATGGCGCCGGCCACCGCGACGACCGCGACGATCAGCGCGTACTCCGACACCAGCGTGACGGTCACCGGCAGGATCGCCGAGGCCGTCATCGACACCATGATCGTGCGGCGCGGACCGAGCCGGTCGGACATGCCGCCGCCGAAGACCAGCCCGACGACCGCGCCGGCCCCGTAGGCGCCCATGCCGAACAGCGCCTGGCTCTGGTCGAACCCGCGGTGGGCCAGGTACAGCACCAGGAAGGCCTGCAGGAACGCAGCGACCTGGTTGACGAGCACACCGACCAGCAACAGGCGGCCCGCGCTCGGCATCTCCCGGAACGTGCGCCAGGCGCCCGCCTGCTGGTCGCGCTCGGCGTCAGTGCTCACGTCGACTCCGCCGGTACGACGACGACCGCAGCGGCTGCCGCGTCGAGGTCCCGGTGACAGTCGGCCACGGTGTCGCCGGTGACCACGGCCTGCGCCACGTAGCTCTCCCACGCTGAGCCGCGCGGGGGCAGCCGCACCTGCGCACCGACCGAGGTGAGCAGCTCAGCCCGTTCCACCGATGCCGGGAGCGCTGCCTCGTCGATGCACAGCTCGCCGACGACGAGGTCGTGCTCCGGGTAGAAGTAGCGGATGGCCGCGACGGGGGCGCCCTCGGTGCCGGACAGGTCGGGGACGCGGCCGCACGCGATGGTCGCAGCGGCCAGCTCCAGGTCGGCGCCGCCGGTCAGCCGGCCGAGGTACGGGATCAGACCGCCGGCGAGCCGGGCGTTGAGCTCCACCACCCGCGGGCCGCGTGAGGTCAGCTTCAGCTCCAGGTGGGTGGCGCCGGTGTCGAAGCCGACGGCGCGGTGCGCGCCGATCACCACCGCTCGGACGTCGGGGTCGTTCAGCAGGGGATCGTCGGCCGAGACCGTGTGGCCCATCTCCAGGAAGTTGGGCGGGAACCCGACCAGCTTGTGCGCGACGACCAGCGGTTCGATCCGGCCGCCGAAGCAGGCGGAGTCGATGCTGATCTCCTCGCCGTCGAGGTACTCCTCGACGAGCACGCCGTCCTCGTGGTGCTCCAACACCTCGGGCAGCGTCTTCCCCCCGGCCGCGGCGTAGGCGGCGGCGAGGTCCTCGTCGGAGTCGGCGCGGGTGACGCCGAAGCTGGCCGCGAGGTTGCGCGGCTTGAGCACCACCGGGTAGCCGATCTTCTGCGCCGCGACCAGCGCCTCGTCCACCGAGCGCACCGCCACCGACTGCGGCTGCGGCACGCCGGCGGCGTCGAGCGCGATGCGGGTCAGGTGCTTGTCCCGGCAGCGCAGCACCGCGTCCGGGTCGGGCGCGGGCAGGCCGAGCGCGGTGGCCAGGGTCGCCGAGGCCACCACTCGGGCCTCGTCGTAGCAGACGATCCCGCGCACCCGGACGTGCCCGGGCAGCGCGCGCACGGCGGCCAGCATGGCGTCGGGGTCGAGGGTGTCGACGCTGGTGTACCCGGTGACGTACGGCAGCTCCCAGCTGGGCTCCTGCGCGCGGCCCGGCCCACCCACGAACAGCCAGATCGGGTAGTGCGCCGACACCGTCTCCATGAAGGTGCGCCGATGGCTGGCACCGAGGCTCGAGACGACGATCAGGCAACCGTCCGACGGGGAGTGAGTCGGCGGCGTCGACGGCGTCGACACGGACATGGTGCTCCTTCGAGCTCAGGGCTCGCGGTCGCCCGTCGCTGCCCAGGAAGTGGTTCACAATGGCGCGCCGAAATACGCGCGGACGCGCACGATCTTCAGGCGTGTGCGGCGGCGGAAACGATTCCCGCTCGCCCACCTTCTCGTGGCGCGTCCATGGCACGCGAGTGCGACCCTAATGGGCACATGGTGCAGTTCCGCCAACAATTCGAGGATCCTCGGACGTTGCGGTCGGCGTCCTGCTCAGGGCTCGAAGATCGGCCGCTGCGGTGGCAGAGATTGCACATATCGCGCCGTCGCGCCAGCCATTTATCGTTTGTTTGCGCAATCACTCGCGCACACTCGTGAGTACAACTGTGCCGCATATCCGTTTTGCGCGGAATGCGAAGAAAAGTTCAGCGGTTCATCGGGTGGGCGGCCTCGCCGTCGGAGGGGTCCGCTCTGCGTCGGAGGACGGCCACGGCGAGCGTCGCGCCGATCCCGGGGATGATGCTGAGCAGCGTCGGCAGGCTCTTCGGGCGGGCGGCCATGGCGGTGCCGATGATCGCTGCGATGTAGGCGCACCCGTGCAGCGGTCCGAGGATGGTGGCCACGCCCGGGACGTGCACGGTCGCGAGGTTGACCAGGAGCACCACCAGCGAGCTGAGCTCGGTCGCGGCGAGCAGGGTCAGCAGCCGGATGTTCACGCCTCAGACTCCGGTGGTCGAGCCGGGCCGCACGATCATCAGGACCGTCACGGCGGCCCAGAGCAAGTTGAAGATGCCGGTCACCATGCCGAGCCGGGCGATCTTCTGCCGCACCGCCGCGTGCTCGCCGGCGTGTGCGGCGACGTCGGCGAGCAGGCTCTGCTGGCGGGGGAGCACGGCGAACGCGAGGACCAGCGCTGCCGCGAGGGTGAGCGCCATGGACACGATCACCCACGGCTGGGCGAGCACGCCCATGGACGCTGCGGTCATCATCCCGAGCACGGGCACGGCGATCCCGACGCCCGCGTAGACGCGGGAGATGCGGGCCAGGACGGTCAGCCGGGAGTCGGTCTCGCCGGCCAGGGCGCGGCGCGCCTCGGCGGGGAACATGCTGGCGGCGACGCAGACCGGTCCGATCGCGATGATCGCCGCGAGTACGTGCAGGGACAGCAGTACGGCGTTCATGCCTGCTCCTCCGAGTTGCAGTCTGACTCAAACAGAGTTTCAGCCTAGCTGTAACTCGGAGGCAGGAGTCGTCAGGGTGGACCTGCGGGGGACTGGGCGCGGAACAGCTGGGCCAGGAGTGCGCCCAGCGTGGTGGCGTCCCGTTCGGGTAGTGCGGCGACCAACCGTCGGTCGGCGTGGTCGAGGGCGGTCAGCCCGGCGGCGCGGAGCTGCACGCCGACCTCGGTGAGGTGCAGCTCCGCCGTGCGGCCCCGGCCCGCCGGGGTGCGGCGCTCGACGGCGCCGGCCGCCTCGAGCTGCCGCAGGGTGGCTTGCATGCTCTGCGCGGTGACGCCGGCGCGACGGGCGAGCTCGCTGTAGGACCGGCCCGGATCGCGCCCGAGGTGCCCGAGTGCGGAGAGGTGCCTGAGGGTGAGCCCGGACGTCGCGAGCTCGCGCTCGACCTCGTCGCGCAGGCGCCGGCCGAGCGTCATGATGAGCAGGGCGGGACTGGGTCCGGGGGGATCGAGATCCGGCGCCTCCGTCGACGCCCGTTCTGTCATGGGCCGAGTCTGACAGCCGTGTCGGACACGTTTCGAGCTGGTGAAGAGCTTTGGAGACCCTTTTAAATTATGCTACCGCGTAGCATATTAAGGCCTTCGCCCCGCTCCACCCTCCCCGCGAAGGACCCCCCATGACCGGACAGGGACGCCGCTCCACCCGCGCGACGCGCCTCGCGGCCGCCGCCGTCGCCACGATCGCGCTACTGGCCGCCTGCAGCCGACCGAGCAGCACCGCCACCGCCTCGGCCGGCCCGCCGATCGACGACAAGCCCGCCACGGGGACCGTCACCGTCTGGGCTCCGAGCGGCGACGCGACCGGGCTCGACACGATGCTCGCCGGCTTCAAGAAGGACAACCCGGACGCGAAGGTCCAGGTCACGATCTTCCCCTCCGACGACTACCAGACCAAGCTGCAGACGGCCATCGCGGCCGGCACCACCCCCGACATCGCCCAGCTCTACACCGAGGCCCAGTCGCAGGTGCTCGCCTCGAAGGCGCTCGCGCCGGTGCCCGCGGGGCTCGTCGACAAGAGCTCGTTCTTCCCCAGCTCGTACGCCGCCGGCGAGGTGAACGGCGTCGCGTACTCGGTGCCCTGGTACGCGTACACGTACGTGCTGCTGTACCGGAAGGACTTCGCCGCGAAGGCCGGCGTCACGCCCCCGAAGACCTGGGACGAGCTGGTGCCGTTCCTGAAGGGACTCCAGGCCGGCGGCGCGACCAAGGGCATCGGCTACGACGTGGGCTGGGACAGCTACAACGGCCAGGACCTGGCCCTGCTCGCCTACCAGAACGGGTCGACGCTGCTCAACGCCGACAAGACGAAGTGGGAGCTCGACAGCCCCCAGGTGGTCGGCGCGGCCGCGCTCGTGCAGTCGCTGTTCACCAGCGACGTCGCGTCCCCGGACACCCCGCAGTTCCTCGATCAGCAGCCGTACTTCGTGAGCGGCAAGGTCGGCTCGCTGATCACGGGCCCGTGGGTCGTGAGCCAGCTCGACGGCGTCGCGAAGCAGCCGGGCTGGACGGCCGACCACATCGGCGCGGCCGTGCTCCCCGCCGGGCCAGCCGGCAACTTCGGCCTCGTCGGTGGCGGCAGCTGGGGCGTCTTCGCGAAGTCGGGCAACGCGCCGTCGGCCTGGAAGCTCGTCAAGCACCTGTCGCAGCCGAGCACGCAGATCGCGCAGTTCAGGGCCTACGGCAGCCTGCCCGCGGTGACGGCTGCCTGGAAGGACCCGTCGGTGGCCGACCAGCCCCTGCTCGGCACGTACTTCACGCAGATGAGCACGGCCAAGCAGATGCCGGAGGTGAGCACCTGGAGCCAGGTCTCGACGCTCATCGGCAACGAGCTCGAGTTCGTCGCGCGCGGCAAGGAGACCCCGGAGGTCGCGATGCAGAACGTGCAGTCGCGCGCCGAGGCCGTCAGCACGGGCACGAAGTAGTCGATCATGGCTCTCGCCTCGATCCCGGGAGCGGCGGCGCCGCCGCGGCGCCGCCGCCGGAGCGGTCACAACGGTGTCGCCTGGCTGCTGGTCGCGCCGTTCGCCGTGCTGTTCCTCCTCTTCACGGCCGGCCCGGTGCTGCTGTCGCTGTTCATGAGCGTCACCGACGTCCACAGCTCCGACCTGCAGACACCGTTCACCGTGAACACCGTCGGGCTCGCCAACTACGCGGCCCTGTTCGCCGATCCGAGCTTCCTGCGCTCGATCCTCAACACGCTGTACTTCGTGGTGATCGGGGTGCCGCTGACCGCCGGCATCGGCCTGGTGCTGGCGATCGCCCTCAACACGGGCATCAACCGCCTCAAGGGCACGTTCCGCGTGGCCTTCTACGCGCCGGTCATCACCAACATCGTGTCCGTCGCCGTCATCTGGCAGTACGCGTTCAACGTGAGCGGGCCCATCAACCAGGCACTCGCGACGATCGGCCTCGCGGGGCCCAACTGGCTCGGTGACGAGCGGCTCGCGATGCCCGTCGTGATCCTGCTGGGGGTGTGGAAGAACTTCGGCACCGCGATGGTGCTGTTCCTCGCCGGCCTGCAGACCATCCCGGCCGACGTGTACGAGGCCGCCGCGCTCGACGGCGCGGGCCCGTGGCGGAAGCTGCGCTCCATCACGATCCCGCTGCTGCGCCCGACCACGCTGCTCGTGTCGGTGCTGATCACCGTGTTCTACCTGCAGGTGTTCGACGAGCCGTTCCTGCTCACCGACGGCGGGCCGCTCGGTTCCACCCAGTCGATGGCGCTGTACACGTACCACAAGTTCGGGTTCGGGGACTACGGCATGGCGGCCGCGTCGTCCTACGTGCTGGTGGTCATCGTGGCGGTGGTGAGCGTCATCCAGTTCCGATCGCTGAGGTCGAAGACATGACATCGCTCGCGCACTCCAGGCCCGTCCAGGTCGTGTCCCGGCCGGTGCGCAGCCTGCATCCGGCGCCCGTCGCCACGTACGTCCTGCTCACGGCGGCCGGCCTGGTCACGCTCATCCCGTTCGGGTGGGTGTTCCTCGGCGCGTTCCGCAGCACGGACGAGATCCGGGCGGATCCGGGCGGCTGGATCCCCACCCAGCCCACGCTCGACAACTTCGTCCGGCTCTTCCGCGACAACGGGTTCGCCGGCTACCTGGGCAACAGCCTGCTGGTGGCCGCCATGATGGTGGTGGGCAACCTGGTCTTCGCCTCGATGGCGGGCTACGCGCTCGCGAAGCTCCGGTTCGCCGGCAAGAAGCTCGTGTTCGGCGCGGTCATGGCGTCGCTGATGGTGCCGCTGGCCGCGACGTTCGTGCCGCAGTTCGTCGTGATCGTCAACCTGGGCCTCGTCGACACCCTGCCGGGCATCGCGCTGCCGACGATCGTGCTGCCCATCGCCGTGTTCATCATGCGGCAGTTCGCGGAGTCCCTCCCCGACGACCTGTTCGAGGCGGCCCGCATCGACGGGGCGGGCGAGCTCCGCATCTTCGCGAAGATCTTCCTGCCGCTCACCGGCCCGGCGCTGGCGACGCAGGCGATCATGACGATGCTCTTCTCGTGGAACAGCTTCATCTGGCCGCTCGTCGTGGCCCAGAGCGACTCCACGTACACGCTCGCCGTCGGGCTCGCCACCGCCAGCCGGCAGGCGCACATGACCGACTACGGGCTGCTCCTCGCAGGCGCCGTGGTCGTGATGCTGCCCGTGCTCGTGCTGTTCCTGCTCCTCCAGAAGTACTTCATCCAGGGCATCGCCGCGACCGGCCTCAAGTAGCGAAGGTGGACCACATGCCTTTCGGCGTCGACCTGATCACCTTCTTCCACCCCGGGTTCTGGGGCGTCGAGACCGAGGACGACATCCAGCGCATCGGCCGCACCGATCCCGACCGGATCTGGGCCACGGTGCTCGACGCGCTGGTGGCTGCGGGCGTCTCCGCCGTCGAGGTGACGTTCGCGCCGGCCGACGTCGAGACGGCGATCCGGGCGTTCGGCTCGGTCGCGGGGTTCAGAGACGAGCTGACCGGGCGTGGCCTGCGGCTGGTGAGCGGCTTCTGGCAACCGGAGGACTGGACCGCCCCGGCGGAGCAGATCGCCGACGCGGCCGCCGCCCACGCCGCCCTGCTGGCGGACGCGGGCGCCACCGCGTTGGTGGTGGGGTTGCCCATGCGCGCGACCACGGGCGCTGCGCCGCCGCGGTTCGTGGACCTCTGGGCGGCGGATCAGCTCGCCGACCGGCTGCACCACATCGGCGCCGCGACCCGGCAGCTCGGTGTGCTGACGGCGCTGCACACCGAGGCGCACTCGGTGTTCTGCCAGCCGCGCGACATCGACCTGCTGCTCATGCTCACCGACCCGAACTACGTCTGGTTCTGCCCCGACAGCGCGCACATCACGCTGTCGGGCGGTGACCCCGTCGCGGTCGCCACCCGGCACCGGGAGCGCATCGCGATCGCACACTGGAAGGACGCGGCCGGCCCGATGAGCACTGACGTCGTGATCGACGCCTCGATCCACGAGCGGCACCGCGAGTTCATGCGGCCGCTCGGCAAGGGCACGGTCGACTGGGCGGCGTGGGCGAAGCTCATGGCCTCGACCCGGGGCGGCGACCTCGCGCTCCTGGAACTCGACGCGTGCGCCGACCCCGTCGCCGAGCTGCGGTCGGCGATCGCGCACCTCGGCGGGCTGGGAGTGTCGTGAGCATGCAGACACCGCGCGTCGACGCGCCGGCGGGGACGATCACCGGGCTGCACCGGGGCGAGGTGGCCGAGTTCCGGGGCGTCCCCTACGCGGAGCCGCCCGTCGGGCCGTTGCGGTGGCAGGGCCCGCAGCGGCGCGCCTGCTTCGACGGCGGGTTCGCCGCGACACGCTGGGGCGCCACCCCGCAGCGCGTCCCGTTCGCCGAAGTCACGGCCATTCCGGAGCCCTCCGTTCCCGGCGACGACATCCTCAACCTGAACGTGTTCACGCCGGCGGAAAGCCAGCCGTCCCTGCCCGTCCTCGTGTGGATCCACGGCGGCGGCTACGCGGCGGGATCGGCCGCCAGCCCGTGGTACGACGGGCGCTCGTTCACGCGCGACGGCGTGGTCGTGGTGACGATCTCCTACCGGCTGGCGTTCGACGGCTTCGGTGTGCTTCCGGGGGCGGAGCCGAACCGCGGGATGCTCGACTGGATCTGCGCCCTCGAGTGGGTGCGGGACAACATCGCCGCGTTCGGCGGCGACCCGGACCGCGTGACGGTCGCCGGCCAGTCCGCCGGCGGCGGGGCGGTGCTCGCGCTGCTCGCCTGCGAGCGCGCGCAGCCGCTGTTCGCCCGGGCGATCAGCCTCTCCGGGGTCGACCTGTGCCGCACGCTCGACGACGCCGCGCTGGTCACCTCGGACTTCGCGCGAGAACTGGGCGTCCCCGCGACGATCGACGGGTTCGCCGGCGTTTCCGACACCGAGCGCCAACGCGCGCTGCGGCGCAGGCGCGACGCCGCGGACGACGGGGTGTCGTTCACGCCCGTGGCGGGCGACGAGCTGCTCCCGTACGGCATGCGCGCCGGTCTCGCCGGCACCGGCCTGCAGAAGCCGCTGCTGCTCGGCAGCACGGCCGACGAGTTCCGCGACCGCGCGGCCACCGACGCGCTCTTCCGCTCCACCTGCACGCGGGCCGCCCGCGCACGTCGGGACGCGGCCCGCACCTGGCTCTACTCGTTCGGCTGGGCCGCGCCCGTCACGGGTGGCGCGACGCACTGCGCCGACATCCCGTTCGTCTTCGACGTGCTCGACGCGCCCGGGGTGCTGGACACGCTCGGGGCGACGCCGCAGCAGCTCGCGACCTTCCTGCACGGCGAGTTGGTCGGCTTCGTGGCCGGCGCGGACCCCACATGGCAGCCGGCGGCCGGCCGCCGCGGCGACGAGTGCCGCATCTATGACACCGAGTCCAGCACGAGATTGAGCCGCTACGACGACGTCGTGGACATGCCTGTCGACAGCACGTACTGAAAGGCCCTACATGCACCACACGCACTCCCCGGCCGACGTCCTGATCGTGGGCAGTGGGCTCATGGGCGCGGCGGTCGCGCAGCAGGTGCGCCAGGCGCACCCGGGCGCACGGATCGTGATGGTCGACGGCGGCTCGGCCATCGGCTCGATCCCCGGTCAGCACCTGCACGACACTCCCGAGCCGGCGATCTGGAAGCGGTACAACGCCGAGGTCCAGTCGGGTATCCAGGCCCTCTACGTCGGCGCCGCGACCAGCCCGGACATCGGCGGTTCGGTCGTGGGGGCCGACGCCGGCATGTACAACCTGTCCGCGTTCGGCGAGCAGGCCGACACCATGCCGGCGAGCGCCGTCGCCTGGAACCTGGGCGGCATGGGCGTGCACTGGACCGCGGCGACGCCGTGGCCGGCCGGCGACGAGGTCTTCGATCACGGCGACCCGGCCCAGTGGGATGCCGACCTGGAGACGGCCCGCACCGTGCTGCGCGTGCACCCGGCGCCGTTCCCCGTGTCGCGGGCGGGTGCGGCCACGCTCGCGACGCTCGACGCGCTGCTCGCCGGATCGAGCGCGCCGGGGCGGCACCCGCAGGCCATGCCCATGGCGGTTGAGCCTGTGGCCGGCGGGCCGATGCCTCGTACCGGCCCCAACCGCATCTTCCCGGCGATCGGGACCGGCGCCGATCCGCTCTTCGAGCTGCGCGGCGGGACCCTCGCGGTGGAGCTCCTCCACGACGGGACGACGTGCACCGGTGCCCGGGTGCGCGACGTGGCCGGCGGCGGCGAGCACACCGTCACCGCGCGCACGACGGTCGTGTGCGCCGACACCATGCGTTCGCCGCAGCTGCTCTTCGCGTCGGGCATCCGGCTGCCGGCGCTGGGCCGCTACCTCAACGAGCACGCGTTCCTCACCGGCCGGGTGCTGGTCGACCTCGACCGCTTCGGACTCACGCTCGCCGACCTGCCGCCGCGCCGCGCGGGGGAGTGGGTCGCCGACTCGCTGTGGATCCCGCACAACGGCGCCGCCTACCCCTTCCACGGGCAGATCATGAACAGCGTCTTCGTCGACGACGGCGGCGCGCCGCTCGCCTACTCGTTCGGCGTCTCGCTCTACGTGCCCAATGAGATCAGCGCCGAGAACCGGCTCGTCTTCTCCGAGACCGAGACGGACGCCGCGGGCCTGCCCCGGATCTCCGTCGAGTTCGCCTACTCCGAGCGCGACCTCGCGCTCATCGACGAGGCTCGGGCGAGCATGCGGCACCTGGCGGAGGCGTTCGGACCGTTCGAACCGGAGTCCGACTCGATGCTGCTCGCGCCCGGTTCGTCGCTGCACTACACAGGCACCGTGCGGATGGGCGAGGGCGACGACGGCACGAGCGTGTGCGATCCCGAGGGCCGGGTGTGGGGCTTCGACAACCTGTACGTCGCGGGCAACGGCGTCGTGCCGACCGCGCTCGCGTGCAACTCGACGCTCACCGGCATGATCACTGCCGTGCGTGCAGCGCGCGCGGTGGCGCGACAGGTCGAGTCGGTGCGGGCGTCCTGAATGGAACGCCCGGCGCGGATCGACCCCGCGATCATGCGGAAGCTCAACCGGGGCGCCTGCCTGCGCATCGTCCGGGAGCGCGAGTCGACCACCATGGCCGACCTGGTCAGGGCGAGTGGGCTGTCGCGGCGCACCATCGAGCTCATCGTCGAGGAACTGCTCGCGAGCGGGTACGTGCTGGAGAGCGAACCGTCGTCGGAGCTGCGACCCGTCGGCCGCCCCGCGCGCGCCTACACGTTCAACCCGCGGATCACCCACGCGCTGGCGATCGAGATCGGCGAGGACGCCGTCACCGTCGCGATCTGCGACCTGGTGGGCACCGTGGTCGCGAGCGCGCACACGCCCGTCCGGCACGACGTGCGGCGCGCCGAGCGCGTCGCCGCCGTGCAGGCGTCGGTCACCGAGCTGTTCGACCGCGCCGGTCTCGGCCGGTCGGACGTGCGGGCGGTGACCGTGGCGTCGATGGGCGTCGTGCACGACGACGGCATGGTCGACCTGCGCCGCAAGGACGGCGACCTGGCGCCCGCAGGCGGCGACTGGTCGGGCTTCCACCTGGCCGGCGAGCTCGCGGGTCTCTTCGACTGCGAGGTCGCGGTCGAGAACGACGCGAAGCTCGCCGCCGTGGGGGAGGCCTGGCAGGGCGCCGCGCGCGGCGTGGACGACTTCGTGTTCGTGCTGGCCAACGGGGTGCGCACGGGCGTCGGCATCGTCATCGGCGGCGAGCTGTACCGCGGCCACGACGGGCAGGCGGGCGAGGTGTTCTGGGCTGAGTCGTTCTTCCAGGTGGGCCGCGCCATCCGCCCGAACGCGCTACTGCACCTGGGATCGCCCGACCCCGCCGCGCGCCGCACGGCGGAGGAGTCGCTGGACAAGGCCCGCGCGGGCGAGCCGGGAGCCCTGACCGCCGTCGCCGACCTGGCCCACGACCTCACCCCGGCCCTGCACGCGATCATGTGCCTGCTCGCGCCGGAGGTGCTGGTCATCGGCGGCTCCACCGGCCGCGCAGGCGACGTGCTCGTGCCGGCGATCGAGCGCGAGCTCGCACCGCTCGTCCGGCCGGGCACCCGGCTGCACCCGTCGACGCTCGGCGACGACGCCGTCATCCGCGGAGCGCTGCGCCACTCGCTCAGCCGCATCGAGGACGAGCTCTTCTCCGGCGCCGCACTTCCGGTGCCCGCCACCGGCCGTTCCCGAAGGGATACCCCATGACCGTCGACGATCTCGCTCGTCGCTTCGTGATCGACCTGCCAGCCTGGGTCGCCGACGAGCTGGCGGACGTGCCCGACGTCCTGCCCGCCCACGAGGACCGCATGGCGCTCGTGCACCGCCTCGCCGCGCGCAACTTCGTGGAGGGCAACGGCGGGCCCTTCGCCGCGATCGTCGTCGAGCGCGAGACCGGGCGCATCGTGTCGGTCGGGGTGAACGTCGTACTCGCGTCCGGTGTCTCCGCCGCGCACGCCGAGGTGGTAGCCCTGGGTCTGGCCCAGGCCCGCCTCGGGACCTGGGACCTGGGCGGCACGGGCCTCGCGGCGCACGAGCTCGTCGTCAACTGGCGGCCGTGCGTGCAGTGCTACGGCGCCGCACTGTGGTCGGGCGTCACGTCGCTCGTCGTCGCCGGGTCGGGCCCGGAGCTCGAGGAGATCACCTCCTTCGACGAGGGCCCCATGGTGGCGGACTGGGCGGAGCAGTTCGAGGCGCGCGGCATCTCGGTGCTCGACGGCGTGCTGCGGGAGCAGGCCATCGCCGTCTTCCACGACTACGCCGCCCACACCGCCGCCGGGAAGGCGCACGTCTACAACGCCCGCGGATCGAGTGGCTGAAATCGGCTGAAGGGTTTGCCGGCCGTTGGCACTCGGCTGGCCGGCCGCTGGATCAGGCGCTCGTAGCGTGGCTGGTGTGATCGAGACGCTCCCACCGTCGGCCGCCGTGACTCGCCAGGACGTGCTGCCGGCCGCCCTGCGCAGGCCCGCTCTGCTCCTCGCGGCCGGCTGCGCCGCTGTCCTCGCGGTGCTCGCGTTCCTGGTGGCGGGAACCTCGACCGCGACGCCGTTCGACGGGTGGGTGGAGCGCGTGATCGCGACACACCACACGCTGCACGCCCCGTGGACGGGCTGGGCGATCGTCGTGGGGGAGCCGGCGACGGTGATCGCGGGCGCGGTGCTGCTCGCGGGATGGTGCCTGCGCACGGGCCGGCGCCCGCTCGCTGCGGTCGTGGTGCTCGGCCCCGGGCTCACGGGCCTGGCGGAGACGATCCTCAAGCCGGTCGTCGGGCGGACCATCGCCGACGGCAGCCTCGCCTTCCCGAGCGGGCACACGGCAGGCGCGACCGCGCTGGGGCTGGCCGCGGCGCTCGTGGTTGCCGCGGTCGTGCGGGAGCGACGTGCGGCGTGGCTGACCGGGCTCACCGTGGTCACGGCCGTCGGGGCGGGGACGGTTGCGCTCGGTCTGATCGGTGAGCACGCGCATTACCCGACCGACACGATCGGCGGGCTGTGTCTGGCCGTCGTGGTCACGGTGCTGACCGTGTTGGGTGTCGATCGGGTCGCCGCGCGGAAGTGAGCTTTCCGTTGCCGGCTTTCAGCCCACGCTTTTGAGTCCCCGGCATCGTTGTAGTCGAGCGGGGTTTCCGGGTTCATGTGGCGCGCTTCCGTTGTAGCGCTGCCGGTGTTCTTCACTGAATCATGTGGTCGACTTGGCGGCCGTATCCGACTTGCCACTGCGGTTGACTGCCTTTGTTTCCGCTTCGTGGGTGGTCGACCGGCTGTGGTGCCGATTTCTCGCAGATGATTGTGGAAAATGCACAACCCGCGGCCGTTGTCGAACTCCGTGCGGCCGCCGTGGCGGCGGCGGATGATGTGGTCGTAGTGGCCGATGAGAGCGTCGCAGTAGGGGGCGGTGCACCGTCCGCCGTCGCGCATGTTGATCAGGTTGGCGAGGACGCCGGTGAAGTTGCGTTGGACGGAGTCGCCGCCGATGACGATGCCGTCGCGGATGATCAGTCGTCGCCAGGTCTTGCGACCCTCACCGGTGGCCAGCAGATCGACCGGGACGGGGCCGTGGCCGGGGATCTCCGCCGGGAGCGGGCTGTCGGGGTCGAGCAGGGCTTCGACCGGGACCATGATGTGGACCGCGATGTCGATGTCCTCGGCCGTAGCTTGGCCGGTCAGGCGTTCGACGAGGGTGTCGGCCATGATCTGGCCCTGCCCGCGCAACACCGGCTCGGGCTTCACCCACACCTCGTTGACCGCCTTGCGCAGCGCCGCGTAGCAGGCCACGGCCTGTTCGACGGGCAGGTGGGCGGTCAGATCAGCCATGCCGGGTTCGCTGGATCGCCGCACCGTCACCCGTCGGCCGGACCGGGCTCGACGGGTGCGGGCTTCGAACTTCTCCGGGGCGACTTCGGCGGCGATCTTCCTGGCGAGATCGTGCAGCCGCTGCACACCCAGGGTTTCGATGCTCTGCCCGGCGAGCCGCTCATCGAGCTGGGCGCGTTCGTCGGGATCGAGGTGGGAGCCGGCGTCGGTGATCACGGCGATCTTCTGTTCGTTGAGCATCCCGGCGGCGAACATCCCCCGGATCAGGGGGTGGCCGGCGTGCAGATCACGCGCGATGCGGACCCGCTTGCCACCTTGGTGCGCGGAGACCCGGCAGGCGAGCCCGACCTGGTTGGCGACCACCCGCTGCACCTGCCCGGGATCGTCCACACCCCGGTCGATCTGCTCGGCCGCAATGGCCCGTCCGAGCGCAAGAATGGCGTCGGCCTGCCGCGCGGCGACGGCATTCTTCTCCTCTTCGAGCTGCGCAACAAGCTCCGCGAGCTGCGCGGCGAGGAGACTCTGGGACATGCCCTGATTCTACCGAAGAATATTCTATCGAACAAGGGTTCGAAGGCGGGACCACGGCCGGTTGACCACGCAAGAAAATGGAGCGAAGGCAGCCAACGAAAGTGGCAAGTCGGGTACGGCTGCCAAGCCGACCATAATATGCGGTGAAAGCCACGGCAGCTCCGCACGAGACGGAGTACCGAGGCCGACAACCCCGCTCGACCAACCGAGACGGGACGCCGAGAAGCGAAGACTGGAAGCGCGCAGAAAAAGCTCGCCGCGCAGATTCATCCCGCCTGGTATCCAACGATCCGAAGCGCGAACGTGCCGTAGAGCGAGGCGACATCCCCTGCCGAGTAGTGCCCGCGCGGATCGAACCACGCCTTCGCGTTGTTGCCCATCTCGAGGATCGCGAAGGACGCGACCCGCGGCTCGGCCACGTCGAACCGGCCGATGGCGCACCCGTGCTCGACGACGGCGAGGATGCGCCGGCCGTAGGCGTCGCGCTTGTCGATGATGGCCTGGCGGTAGGGCTCCTCGAGGCTGCGGATCTCGGTGTTGCAGACGGTGACCTCGGCGGGGTTCTCGAGGAAGTCGAGGACCGTGACCTCGGTGGCGCGGCGGAGCTGGTCGGCGACGTCGGTGACCCCGGCCAGCGCGACGTCGAGCGCGTCGAGTGCGCGGTCCATCGCCACGTCCATGATCGTGTGGAGCAGGTCCTGCTTGGACGGGACGTGGTTGTAGAGGCTCGGCGCTGACACCTCCAGTACCTGCGCGATGTCCTTCATCGAGGTGCCGCGATAGCCCTGGCTCGCGAACAGGTCGCGTGCTGCGTCCCGGACGGCCTGCGGCGAGACGACCGTTGACTTGGTCACGACGGGCAGACTACCGTCTCAGCTCGTATTAATGAACGTTAATTAACAGCCGGTCGGCGACGCCAGCCGATCGGTCCGGGAGCGGCCGACCCAGCCACGCGGCCGCCTCGTACCTGCACGACAACGAGGTCATCGGGACGAGGAGAGGTCATGGCGAACGAGATGCAGGCCGTCGCGCCGGCGGCGCCGGCGGGGAGCCCGCCGATGAAGCGCGTGGCGCTGTCGGTGCTGATCGGCACGACCATCGAGTGGTACGACTTCCAGCTCTACGGCATCGCGGCCGCGCTGGTCATCGCGCCGCTGTTCTTCCCGTCGGTCGACCCGGTGGCGGGCACGCTGCTGGCGTTCTCGACGTTCGCGATCGGCTTCGGCGCCCGGCCGCTGGGCGGGATCGTGCTGGGCCACTTCGGCGATCGCGTCGGCCGCAAGAAGGTGCTGGTCCTGTCGCTGACGATGATGGGCGTCGCGACGTTCCTGATGGGCGCGCTGCCGACGTACGCGCAGATCGGCGTGTGGGCGCCGATCATCATGGTGCTGCTGCGGCTGGTGCAGGGGTTCGGTGTGGGCGGCGAGTGGGGCGGCGCGGTGCTCACCGCCGTCGAGTACTCCTCACCGCGCACCCGTGGCTTCTACGGCAGCCTCCCGCAGATCGGCGTCCCGGCCGGCCTGGTGCTGTCGACGCTGGCGTTCCTGCTGGTGTCGGGCCTGCCCGAGGAGCAGTTCCTGTCCTGGGGCTGGCGGATCCCGTTCCTGGTCAGCATCCTGCTCGTCGCCGTCGGGCTGATCGTGCGGCTGACGCTCACCGAGACTCCGGTGTTCGCGAAGGTCCGCGAGACCCGGCAGGAGCAGCGCGCGCCGCTGATCACCGCGGTGCGCACGTACCCGCTGCAGATCCTGCTGGCGATCGGCTCGATGGTCAGCACGGGCGCGTACTTCTACGTCGTCAACACCTACGCGCTCAGCTACGCGACCTCGGCGAAGACGATGGACCGGATGTCGCTGCTCACGGCGATCATGATCTCCGGGGTGGTCGCGGCGGTGGCGCTGCCGTACTTCGGCGCGATGAGCGAGCGCTTCGGCCGGCGCCGGATGATCCTCGTCGGGCTCGCCGCCATGGCCGTGTGGATCTTCCCTACGATCCTCGCGGTCGACAACGGCAACCTGGGCCTGGTGATCGGGGCGTACGTCGTCGGCGCGGTCCTGTTCAGCGTGAGCTACGGCCCGCAGGCCACGTTCATCGTCGAGATGTTCGACGCCCGCGTCCGGTTCAGCGCCGCGTCGACGAGCTTCCAGATCGGTGTGCTGCTGGGTGGGGCACTCGCCCCGATCATCGCCGCGGCCCTGGTCAAGAGCACCGGCACCGTCGTCGCGGTGGCCGTCTACGTCTGCGTGGTGTCGCTGGTCTCGCTCGGGTGCGTGCTGGGCGTCAGCCGGGCGGCGCTCGCCCGGGGCAGCGCTGACCTCGACGCCGATCCAGCTGCCCGGGAGGCCGTGTGATCACCACCTACCTCGACGACGTCGCCGTCGGCGACACCTCGGTGTCGCGGCAGCGGACGATCACCGAGACCGACATCGTGCAGTTCGCGATGTTCACCGGCGACTGGCACCCCATCCACACGGTGGTGCCCTACGCCGAGGCCGATCCCCGCTTCGGGCAGCGGATCGCGCACGGCGCGCTCGTGGTGTCGGTCGCGCTGGGGCTGGTGGAGTTCTGGCCGGCCGCGATGCGCGCGTTCTACGGGTTCGACCGGCTGCGGTTCGTGCAGCCGACGCACATCGGCGACACCCTGCGCGTCGAGACCGAGGTGCTCGCGATCAAGCGCCGCGGCGACGGCGACGGCGTGGTGACCTACCGGTTCGTCGTCCTCAACGACAAGGACGAGCAGCTGTGCGTCGCCGATCTCCTGGCGCTGGTGGCCGCCCGGCCGGAGGACGGCGATGGCTGACCGGCCCACCGTCCTCGTGACGGGCTCGACGTCGGGCATCGGTCGGGCCACCGCGCGCCGCCTCGCCGGCGACGGCGCGCGGGTCGTGGTGTGCGGCCGCACCCGTGAGCGGGTCGACGCTGCCGTCCGAGAGCTGGGCCCGGACGCGACGGGCGTGGTCGCCGACCTGTTCGGCGCCGCGGGAGCCGAGACCGTGGCCGCCGCGCTCGACGGGACTGCGCTGGACGGGCTCGTCCTGTGCCACGGTGGCGACCAGGTGCCCGGGATCTTCCGCGACTCCGACGCAGACGGGTTCGCCCCGCTCGCGGAGGCGATGTTCCTGACCAACGCGCGATTGGTGCACCGCCTCCTCCCGCTGCTCGGCGGCGGCCGGATCGTGCTGGTCACCTCGGAGGCCGGGCGCGCACCGACGGTCGGCGAGGTCATGATCGGCGCGCTCGCCGCGGCCAACCTGATGTTCGTGCGCACGCTCGCGAAGGAGGCCGCGCGCGACGGGATCCGCGTGCACGCCGTCTCCGTCAGCCTCACCGCGGACACCGAGACCCACGACCGCGTCATGCAGGCGAGCGACTTCAGCCGCCGGTTGTTCGAGCGGGCCGCTGCGCGTATGCCGTTCGGGCCGGTCCGGGCCGCGGACGTCGCCGAGGCGATCGTCCACCTCCTCGGACCGGGGAGCGCTGCCACCACCGGGCAGATCGTCGCTGTCACAGGAGGGCTGACCACGTGAAGATCTACCCGTACCGCGAGCGGACGATCGGCCGCGTGCTGGCGGAGAAGGCGGCCCGCGTCGGCGATCGCCCGTTCCTGCACTGGCAGGGCCGCACCACCACCTACGCCGAGGTCGACCGGATCACCAACGCCTACGCGCGCGGCTTCGCGGAGCTGGGGATCACCAAGGGCTCGACGGTCGCGGTCATGCTGCCGAACTGCCCCGAGTTCCTCTGGGTGTGCTGGGGCCTCGGCAAGCTGGGCGCGGTGTCGGTGCCGCTGAACACCGCCGCCAAGGGGGAGCAGCTGGCGTACTACCTTCGGCAGTCCGGGGCGCGGTGGGTCGTCGTCGACGGCGAGCTGCTCGACACCCTGCCGCTGGCCGGCACCGCGGTCGACGGTCTCGTCGTGCACGGGGCTGCGGGTCCCGCGCATCACGAGCTGGCGACGATCGCCGCCGCGCCGTCGGACCCGCTGGACCTCGACTACGACGTCGAGCCGGCCGACCCGATGCTGATCATGTACACATCGGGCACGACGGGCCCGTCGAAGGGCGTGGTCAGCCCGCACTCCCAAGGCCACGCCGTCGGCGAGCAGATGGCGGTGAACTGCGAGTACCGCCCCGACGACGTGCTCTACACGTGCTTGCCGCTCTTCCACGGCAACGCGATCTGGTACACGGTGCACGCCGCGCTGTGGGCGGACGCGTCGGTCGCGCTGTACCCGCGGTTCTCCGCGCGGGCGTTCTGGCAGCAGATCCGCGAGAGCGGAGCGACTGCCTTCAACGCGCTCGGCGCCATGGCGAACATCATCTGGCAGCTCCCGCCGGGCCCCGACGACCGCGCGCACGACGTCCGCACGGCGATGATCGTGCCGACCAGTCCGCAGCTGGTCGAGGGCTACCGCGACCGCTTCGGCATCACGGTGACCTCGGTCTTCGCGATGACGGAGAACTGCGCGGTCACGGTGCTCGGCCCGCACGACGATCGGGCCAAGGCCGCGTCCGCCGGCCGCGTGCGCGACGACGTCGCCGTGCAGATCACCGACGACGACGGCGTGCCGCTGCCTCCTGGCGAGGTCGGCGAGATCTGCGTCCGCCCGAACCGGCCCGGCATGATCATGCGCGGCTACCACGACATGCCGGAGGCGACGCTCGGCGCGATCCGGGACCTGTGGTTCCTCACCGGCGATCGCGGCCACCTCGACGAGGACGGCTACCTGTTCTTCGCCGACCGCAAGAAGGAGGCGATCCGGCGCCGCGGCGAGAACATCTCCGCCTACGAGCTGGAGACGATCCTCTGCCGCCACCCCGCGGTGCACGAGGTGGCCGCCGTGCCGGTGCCGTCGGACCTGTCCGAGGACGACGTCATGGTCTACGTCGTCCGCGCGGAGGGCGCCGAGCCGACCTACGAGGAGCTCGTCGACTTCGCGATCGCGGAGATGGCGTACTTCATGGTGCCGCGCTACTGGGAGTTCGTGGACGAGCTGCCCAAGACCCCGAGCCTGAAGGTCGAGAAGTTCAAGTTGAAGACGGCCGCCGTCGAGCGGAGGGAGCAGCTGTGGGACCGCGAGAAGGCCGGGATCCTGGTGCGGAGGAGCGGGTGACGCCCGTCGAGGTCGTCCTGCGCGACGACGGCGCCGCCGAGATCACGCTGACCCGGGAGCGGGCGCTCAACGCGCTGAGCCCGGACCTGCTGGTCGGGCTGCGCGCCGCCATCGACGAGGTGACGGCGGCAGGTTGCGCGATCGCGGTCGTGCGCGGGCGCGGCCCGGCGCTGTCGGCGGGCGCGGACCTGCCGCACCTGCTCGGCATCCTCGACGACCCGCACGCCGTCCGCGCCTACATCGCGTCGATCGGTGCGGCGCTGGACGCCCTGGAGGCCGCGCCGTTCGTCTCGCTATGCGTGGTCGACGGGTACGGCGTGGCCGGCGGCTGCGAGCTGATGCTGGCCTGCGACCTGGTCGTCGCCAGCAGCGCGGCGCAGCTGGGGGACCGGCACATGGAGTACGGCCTGCTGCCCGGCGCCGGGGGCTCGGTCCGGCTGCCGCGGGCACTGCCCGCCGCGCTGGCGCGCCGGCTGCTCTACACCGGCGAGATCATCGACGGCGACACGGCGGCTGCGTGGGGCTTGGTCGGGTGGAGCGTGCCGCCGGTCGAGCTGGAGCGCACGGTCGGCGAGATCGTCGCCCGGCTGCTGCGGCACAGCCCGACCGCCCTGCGCACGATCAAGCAGCTGGAGGCCGACGGTCGGGAGCGCTCGCACCGCGCGGCGCTGGACAACGAGCTGGACGTCGCCGTCGACTACATCGGCGGGCATCCCGATGCCCGCGAGGGCCTCGCCGCCTTCCGCGAGAAGCGCGCACCCCGCTTCGGTGCGGCGGTGCTCCGGTGAGCGCGCTCCCGCAGCGCCGCGACGCCGATGGCCGGGTCGTCTCCGGGCTCTGGTTCGAGGACCTGACCGTCGGCCTCACCGTGGAGCACGCGATCCGGCGCACGGCCACCGAGACCGACAACGTCCTGTTCACGACCATGTCGATGAACCCAGCCGCCCCGCACCTCGACGCGGACTACGCGGCCGGCACCGAGTTCGGGAAACCGCTGGTCAACAGCATGTTCACCGCCGCGCTCGTCGTCGGGATCTCGGTGCCCGAGCTCACCCACGGCACGATCGTCGCCCAGCTCGGGCTCGACGCCGTGGTCTTCCCAGCGCCGGTGTTCGTCGGCGACACGATCCGGGTGCTGTCGGAGGTGGTCGAGGCCCGCGCGTCGAAGTCCCGCCCCGACACCGGGATCGTCGTCTTCGAGCACCGGGCGTTCAACCAGCGCGACGAGCTGGTCTGCCGGATGCGGCGGACCGGGCTGATGCGGCGCGCACCCCAGGAGGCACCGGAATGACGGCGCAGATCGACGACCCCGTCCACAGAGCTACGGCCACTGCGCTGGCCGGGCTCGACACCACCCGCTGGCCCACCAAGCTGCCCGTCCGCGACCGGCTGGCCGTGCTGCTCGACCCGGGCAGCTGGGTCGAGGACGGGCTGCTGGCCAACGCCGGCTCGGACGGCCTGCCCGCCGACGGGGTGCTCACGGGCGTCGGCCGGATCGAGGGCCGCAAGGTCGCGGTGATCGCGCACGACTACACCGTCAAGGCCGGCTCGTGGGGCGAGCTGGGCTGCGAGAAGCAGATCCGGATCCTGGAGCGCGCCGACCGCGATCTGCTGCCGGTCGTCTACCTCGTCGACTCCGCGGGCGGGCGGCTCAACGACCAGATGGGGTTCTTCCCCGGCCGCCGCGGCGCCTCGCGGATCTTCCACCTGCAGGTGCGCCTGTCCGGCCGGGTGCCGCAGATCTGCTGCCTGCTCGGACCGTCCGCGGCCGGTGGGGCGTACATGCCCGCGTTCACCGACTGGGTGGGCATGGTCGAGGGCAACGCGTCGATGTACCTGGCCTCGCCGCGCATCGCGGAGAAGGTCACCGGCGAGGTGACCACGCTGGAGGAGATGGGTGGCGCGCGGATGCACGCCACCGTCTCCGGCTGCGGCGACGAGGTGTTCGACACCGACGGCGAGGCGATCGCCGCCGCCCGGCTGCTGCTGAGCTACCTGCCCGACTCCTTCCGGCAGCCGCCGCCGTCGGCGCCCTCGCGGCCGCCCGAGCATCGCGACTGGCCCGATGGCCTGGTGCCGGCCGACCCGAACCAGCCCTACGACGTGCTGGACGTGATCGACCGGATCGTCGATGCCGGCTCGTTCTTCGAGATCAAGTCGGGCTGGGCGACGGAGATGGTCACCGGATTCGGTCGCATCGACGGCGAGGTGACCGGCATCGTCGCCAACCAGCCGTCGGTGCGCAGCGGGGCGATCTTCGTGGACTCGGCGGACAAGGCCGCCCGGTTCATCGCGCTCTGCGACGCGTTCAACGTGCCGATCGTGTTCCTGCAGGACGTGCCCGGGTTCATGGTCGGCGTGGCCGTCGAGCGGCAGGGGATCATCCGGCACGGCGCGAAGCTGGTGACCGCGATGTCGTCGGCCGAGGTGCCGCGGTTCACCGTCGTGCTGCGCAAGGCCTATGCCGCCGGCTACTACGCGATGTGCGCCCCCGGCTTCGAGCCGCGCGCAACGCTGGCCCTGCCCACCGCGACCATCGGCACGATGTCGCCGGAGGCGTCCGCCAACGCCATGTACGCCAACCGGATCGCCGCGATCGAGGACCCGGCGGAGCGCGCCGAGTTCGTCGCCCGCCGGGTGGCCGAGCAGGAGGCCGAGATGAACCTGCTGCGGATGGGTAGCGACCTGGTCGTCGACGCCGTGGTCGAGCCGGGTGACCTGCGCGCGGAGCTGATCCGCCGGATCGCCGACGCCGCGGGCTGGGAACGCACGCCCGGACGTCGCCACCGCAACGTGAGTCCGGTCTGATGCGCACCGTCTTCATCGCCAACCGGGGCGAGATCGCCGTGCGGGTGGTGCGCGCCTGCCGTGACCTGGGCCTGCGATCGGTCGCCTGCTACGCCGATCCCGACGCGGGCGCGCCGCACACCGTCCTCGCCGACGACGCCGTCCGGCTGCCCGGCGACACCGCCGCGCAGACCTACCTGGACGCGTCGGCGCTGATCGCGGCCGCGCGGTCGGCCGGCGCCGATGCCGTCCATCCCGGGTACGGCTTCCTCTCCGAGGACGCCGCCTTCGCCGAGCAGGTCATCGCGGCTGGTCTGACGTGGGTCGGGCCCACCCCGGAAGCCATGCGGGCGCTGGGGGACAAAGTGTCGGCCCGCGCGGTCGCCCGGTCTGTCGGCGCGCCGATGGCGGCCGGCACCGACCGTCCCGTCACGGGACCGGAGGAGGTCACCGCGTTCGCCGACCGGCACGGCCTGCCCGTCGCGATCAAGGCCGCCAACGGTGGTGGCGGGCGCGGGCTCAAGGTCGCGTGGACGCGCGAGGAGATCCCCGGCCTCTACGAGTCGGCCGTGCGCGAGGCGCGCCAGGCGTTCGGCGCGGGGGAGTGCTTCGTCGAGCGGTTCCTGCCGCGGGCCCGCCACGTCGAGGTCCAGGTGCTCGCGGACATCCACGGCACCGTCGCCGTCCTCGGCACGCGCGACTGCACGCTGCAGCGCCGCCACCAGAAGCTCGTCGAGGAGGCACCGGCCCCGTTCCTCGACGACGACGTGCGCGACTCCTTGCACGCCGCCGCCGTCGATCTCTGCCGCGCAGCCGGCTACACGGGTGCGGGCACCGTGGAGTTCCTCGTCGGCGCCGACGGCACCGTGTCGTTCCTCGAGGTCAACACGCGGGTGCAGGTCGAGCACCCGGTGTCGGAGGAGGTCACCGGCGTCGACATCGTGGTCGAGCAGCTGCGGATCGCCGCGGGCGAGCGGCTGGAGACCGGCGGGGTGCTGCCCGTGACCGGGCACGCGATCGAGTTCCGCGTCAACGCCGAGGATCCGACCCGCGGGTACGTGCCGTCGCCCGGCACCGTCACACGGCTGCGGTTGCCCGGTGGACCGGGTGTCCGCGTCGAGTGCGGGGTGGCGGAGGGCTCGGTGATCGGGGCCGGCTTCGACTCGCTCATCGCCAAGATCGTCGTGTGGGGCCGGGACCGGCCGCAGGCGCTCGCCAGGGCGCGGCGCGCCCTCGCCGAGACCGAGGTCGGCGGCGTGCACACGGTGCTGCCCGTGCACCGCGACCTGCTCGACCGGCCCGAGTTCGCCGGCGACGAGCTGGCGGTGCACACGCGGTGGCTCGAGGAGGAGTACACGCCACCGGCCGCGCCCGTCGACGCGGCGGCGACGAGCGGGCAGGTCCACATCGGCCGGCGCGGGCTGGCGGTCGCGCTGCCAGGACTGCCCTTGATCTCCGGGGCCGCCGCCGACGCCTCCCGGGCGGCGCTGACCGCCGACGCGACGCGGACGGGTCCGCCGGGGATGGCCGGCGACACGCTCCTCAGCCCCATGCAGGGGACGGTGGCACGGGTGCTGGTCGAGGAGGGGCAGCACGTCGAGATCGGCGACGCCGTCGCGATCGTCGAGGCCATGAAGATGGAGAACGCGGTGCGGGCCGGGGTGGCGGGCACAGTGCGCGAGCTCGCGGTCAAGGCCGGGGACACCGTGGCGCAGGACGCGCCGATCTGTCGATTGGAGGAGGCAGTGGCGATTCCGGCCTGAAGCTACGGCGAGCTTTCGTTGCCGGCTCCCAGCGCACGCTTTTGAGTCCCCGGCATCGCTGTAGTCGAGCGGGGTTACCGGGTTTATGTGCCCGCTTCGGTTGTAGCGCTGCCCGGGTTTTTCACTGCATGATGTGGTCGACCTGGCGGCCGTACCCGACTTGCCACTGCGGTTGACGGCCTTCGCTTCCGCTTCGTGCGTGGTCGACCGGCTGTGGTGCCGATTTCCCGCAGATGATTGTGGAAAATGCACAACCCGCGGCCGTTGTCGAATTCGGTGCGGCCGCCGTGGCGCCGGCGGATGATGTGGTCGTAGTGGCCGATGAGAGCGTCGCAGTACGGGGCGGTGCACCGGCCGCCGTCCCGCATATTGATCAGGTTGGCCAGGACGCCGGTGAAGTTGCGTTGGACCGAGTCGCCGCCGATGACGATGCCATCGCGGATGATCAGCCGCCGCCACGTCTTGCGACCCTCACCGGTGGCCAGCAGGCCTACCGGGACCGGGCCATACCCGGGGATCTCCGCCGGGAGCGGGCTGTTCGGGTCGAGCAGGGTTTCAACCGGGACCATGATGTGGACCGCGATGTCGACGTCCTCGGCGGTGGCCTGGCCGGTCAGGCGTTCGACCAGGGTGTCGGCCATGATCTGGCCCTGCCCGCGCAGCACCGGCTCGGATTGCACCCACACCTCGTTGACCGCCTTGCGCAGCGCCGCGTAGCACGCCACCGCCTGCTCCACCGGCAGGTGCGCGGTCAGATCAGCCATCCCGGGCTCGCTCGAGCGCCGCACCGTCACCCGCCGCCCGGACCGGGCCCGACGGGTGCGGGCCTCGAACTTCTCCGGCGCCACTTCGGCGGCGATCTTGCGGGCCAGGTCGTGCAGCCGCTGCACGCCCAGGGTTTCGATGCCCTGCTGGGCGAGCCGCTCATCGACCTGGGCGCGTTCGTCGGGGTCGAGGTGGGAGCCGGCGTCGGTGATCACGGCGATCTTCTGCTCGTTGAGCAGTCCGGCGGCGAACATCTCCCGGATCAGGGGGTGGCCGGCGTGTAGATCCCGCGCGATCCGGACCCGCTTGCCACCCTGATGAGCGGAGACCCGGCA
This sequence comes from uncultured Actinomycetota bacterium, assembly GCA_963727745.1. GTDB lineage: Bacteria > Actinomycetota > Actinomycetes > Mycobacteriales > Pseudonocardiaceae > Pseudonocardia. The sequence goes on along the minus strand of CAVSHL010000001.1, from coordinate 949,327 downwards.
GGCAACGCCGACCCGGTTGGCGACCACCCGCTGCACCTGCCCGGGATCGTCCACGCCGGCGTCGATCTGTTCGGCGGCAATGGCCCGCCCGAGCGCAAGAATGGCGTCGGCCTGCCGGGCGGCGACTGCATTCTTCTCCTCTTCGAGCTGCGTGACTCGCTCAGCTAGTTGCGCGGCGAGGAGGCTTTGGGACATGCCCTGATTCTACCGAAGAAAAGGATATCGAACAAGGGTTCGACGGCGGGACCACGGCCAGTTGAGCACGCACGCAAATGGAGTGAAGGCAGTCAACGAAAGTGGCAAGTCGGGTACGGCTGCCAGGCTGACCATAATATGCAGTGAAAGCCACGGTAGCTCCGCAACGAGACGGAGCACCGAGGCCGACAACCCCGCTCGACCAACCGAGACGGGACGCCGAGAAGCGAAGACCGAGAGCGCGCAGGAGAAGCTCGCCGTGCGCGGTCAGTCCTCCTCCCGAGGAAGCGCCCCGACTACCCCGGCGCGCCAGTAACCCTGGACGACGACGTGGTCGGAATCCATCCCGAGCTCCCCGCGAAGATGCGTGCGCACGGCGCGCATGACACCGGCTTCGCCGGCACCCCACACGAACGTCCCCGGCCCGATCTCGAGACGGCTGATCGCGTCGACCACGGCCGGACCCGACGCTGGCAACCAGCGGACCTCCCCGCGCCCGTCGCCGAGCTCTCGATGCGCAGATGCGAACAGGATGGTCGTCACCTCGGCCTCCACCGGCAGCTCCGATAGAAAGCGCTCGATCGCCGGCATCGCCGTCTCGTCGCCGACCAGGAGGTAGTTCGCGCACGTGCCGGGGTAGACCTGCGTGCCGCGTGGTCCGAGGACTGCGATCTCGTCGCCGATGGCGGCGTTCGTGGCCCACTGCCCGGCGGGCCCGTGCGAGTGCAGCACGAAGTCGATCGAGAGCTCGTGAGCGTCGTGATCGACGTGTCGGATCGTGTAGTCGCGCAGGATCAGGGCTCGGCCGTCCCGCGATCGCAGGCCGCCCTCCGGGAGGACGAGGTCGCCCGTGTCGGGGTCGGGGAACGCCAGTTTGACGTGGTCGGCCGCGGCGAGCGGTCGGAACGGGAACTCGGGCTCCAGGTCCGGGCCGGTGAGCACGATCCGGCGCATGGTCGCGGAGAGGTCTTCGACGCCGCGGACGCGGAGCCGGCGTGCCCGCGGTGGGTAGGGGGTGCGCTGCACCAGCGATGAGCCGCGCAGAATCGGGTGCTCGGGCCTCGTGTCCACGCCAGGTAGTTTTGCCACAAACTATGATGCCACGCGCGACGCACACTTGGATGAGAGGAGGCTCACGAGATGGACGGGACGTCCAGGGAACTGGGGGACGAGCTCGTGCAGGTGCTGCGGCCACTGCGCCGGGCTCTTGTCCGGGCCACTCGGGCGGTCGAGGGACTGCCCGCGCTGCCCGAGGCGCAGGTGGCGCTGTTGCGGGTGCTCGTGACGGCCGGGCCGCTGACACCGGCCGAGGCCGCGGCCGAGCTGCGCCTGGCGCGGTCGACGGTGAGCAACCTCGTGAAGGAGCTGGGTGTGGAAGGACTGGTCGATCGCCGGTCGTCCGCGCTCGATGGCCGCTCGGTCGTGCTCGCGCCGACCGCGCGCGCACGCGAACTGTTCGAGACCTTCAACAGACGGCGGGGCACCGTGCTGTCCAGTGCGTTGGCGGAGATCCCGGCCGAGGACAGGGAACATCTGGTGGCGGCGTTGCCCGCACTGCGGGGTTTGCTCGAGCGGCTGATGGCGATGGGCGACACCGGGGAGCCGGACCGGCCGCGGTGACGGCCGGCTACGGACGCGCCAGCCGGACGATCATCCGCTCCCCAGGGCGCCCGAAGATGCTGATGATCTCCGCGGGTTCGTCGCCGGTGCTGCCGAACCAGTGGGGAACGGTGGTGGCGAAGGAGGCGACCTCGCCGGGGCCGAGGACCACGTCCGAGTCGCCGAGCACGACGCGCATCCGCCCCGACAGGACGTAGATCCACTCGCTGCCGTCGTGGGCTCGTAGTTCGGGAGTCGTCCCGCTGGTCGGGATGATGATCTTCCACGCCTGCATGCCGCCCGGCTGTCGGGTCAGCGGGATGACCGTACGGCCCTTGACCCGACCTGGTGTGAGCCGCAGTCGTGGGTCGCCTTCCGGGGGCGCAGCGACGAGGTCGTCGAGCGGCACCCGGTAGGCGTGCGAAAGCCCGAGGAGCAGCTCGAGGGTGGGTCGGCGCTGCCCGGACTCGAGGCGCGACAAGGTGCTCTTCGAGATGCCGGTCGCGCTCGCCACGGCGGTGAGGGTCAACCGTCGGCGGAGCCGGATCTGCTTGAGACGCGCCCCCACCCCGTCGAGCGCGGTGCGGATGTCGGCCGCCGCGCTGTCGTCGATCGGAGGCATTCGACCCTCGATTCCCTGGAAGAGCCGTTCCCCGGGCTCCGAACTCGCCGCGAGTCTGTTCTACCTCGCCGTCCCGCTCCTGGCGATCGACGGAGACGTCAGGGTCGGTCGGTGGTCTCCTGCACTCGGGTTGATCGGAGGACGAGCATGAAGTGCGCGGGTGCCGGGGGAGGCTCTGCGAGCAGTACCCCGTTGCCGGCCTCGAGCACCTTTTCCTCGGCGCCGAGGATCATGCCGGTGGCCGGATCGATGATCAGGACGTGCCGGGCGGAGAGGCCCGCGTACTGCCCGCCGGTGCTCACGGCGACGCCGGCGCGGCCGGCGCGGTCGGTCACGGGCCCGTCGATCGTGATGCCCGGCTTCTGGGCGAGCAGCCGCAGCAGGGCGGCCTGCTGCTGTGGGGACAGGACGTTGTAGGTGGCGATCTGCGCCACTGCCCGGATCCATTCCGGTTCCTCCGCGGGCATGTCAGGGATCGGGGAAGCTTCGTTCGCCCTGATCGCGGCGTCGAGCGCGCCCACGTCGGTCGGCCACGCGGTCCTGCCGCGTTCACTCGGACCCACATCTGTCGTGGATGTGGAGTGCGGCCCCTTCGACTCCTTGCGGCCGGAGCCGTCGGCGGCCTTCCATTCCCAGGTCTCCATCGTGGCGAGCTCCTCGCGGGCGCTGCCTTCGTAGAGGCCGGGTCCCCACCAGATGACGTGGAGGTAGTCGAACCGGCCGTCCGGGAGCGGAGGTCGGGCCTGGGCGCAGTCGGCGAGCGAGCGCAGGAGGGTCGCGGCGTCAGCGGCCTGCGTGATGCCGCATCCGGGCGGGGGAGCAGCGGGGGTGGCCCGCTGCGGCATGGCCTGCACGCCGACGACGATCCCGATCGTCATGGCTGCCGCGACGGCGAAGGCGAGCAGCACGGGCGAACGGCGCCGCAGCGCGGGAACGGGGACGTCGTCGCCGAGCCGCGGCTCGGCGAGCAGGGCGCGGAGGCGGTGCTCCCGGTCGATGCGCGGTGCGATGCGCTCCAGGTCCTCGTCGGTGGGGAAGCGCTGCGCGGCCATGCGGTCGGTGGCGGACCGGGTGCTCATCGAACCTCCTGAACAGTGGGCAGCAGGCCCGTGGTGTCGTCGGCGTCGATGCGGACGAGTGCGTCGCGCAACCGGCGGCGGGCGCGGTGCAGCCGAACCGCGAACGCGGTGGTGGAGCAGCCGACGACGCGCCCGGCGTCGGCCGCGGAGAGCCCGTCCCACACGGTGAGCATCAGTGCGTCGCGGTCGGTGGCCGAGAGCGAGGCGAGCACCTGCAGCACGACCGTCCGCTCGGTGACCGCCTCCGAGACGTTGATCCCGGCTTCGAGCAGGTGCAGCTCGTGGGTGAGGACGTCGACCGGGCGGCCGCGGAACTGGTTGTTGATCGCGTTGCGCGCGACGACCAGCAGCCACGGCAGCACGCGGGTCGGCAGGTCGGGCAGCTTGCGCCAGGCGATCAGGAACGTCTCGTCGACGGCCTCCTTCGCCACCTCGGCCGATGCCCTGCGCAACGCGTAGGCGAGCACCCGGTCGTAGTGATCGCGGTACATCCGCGTGAACCGCTCGGAATCGGCGTCGGCCACAGATCCCCCTCTGTCGTCTACCTCCAAGAGGCAGCGACGTGCCCGATCCTTACAGGCGTGTCCCGTTCGATCGGTCTGATCCACCGATCGGCGATGATGCGCACCGTGACATCTGATCTCGACGGGCGCCGCTTCGCCATGGTGTCGTCATCCGCGAGCGCTGTGGATCCGCGCTCGCCCACGGTGTTCGACTACCACGAGCGCGACGGCATGCTCTGGGGCGAGTACCAGGGCGACACGGTGCGCATCGGCCGGTTCGTCGGCACCCGCGACGGGGAGCGGATCTCGATCCGCTTCACGCACGTCGTCGACGGGACCGGCGAGGTCGTGGACGGTGCAGCGCACAGCCGCATCGAGCAAGGGGAGGGCGGGCTGCGGCTCGTCGAGGACTTCCACACGGCCGACGGGGCGCAGGTCAGCATCTGCGCCGAGGTCCCTCAGAGTTGACCCAGCCCGGCGTGCCCCTCGCCCGTCCTGATGAAGCGGGTCATGCCCACCGCCTGCGCCGCCGCGGCGACGTGCGGGACGTCGCCGGGGAGCAGGTAGGGCCGGCTCACCACCTCGTCCATCACCAGCACCGACTCGACGGCGCGGATCTCGGGCAGCACCGACAGCACGGTGGTGACGAACTCGTGCACCTCGGCGACGTCGCGGGCGCGGACGAGCAGCATCGCGTCGTGCTCGCCGGTGGTGACGGCGCAGTACTCGACCTGGCTCATCTCGGCGACCCGCAGGCGGAACGTCGCCCAGGTCTGCGGTCGCACCGTGACGAACACGAGGGTGCAGATCCCGAAGCCGACGCGGCGCGGGTCGACGCGCGCGCTGAAGCCGGTGATCACGCCCGTGCTCACCAGGTTCTCCACCCGCGTGTAGACGGTGGCCCGGGAGACGCCGACCTGCTCGGCCAGCGCCGACATGGAGATGCGGCCGTTGTCGCGCAGCCCGACGAGGATCCGCTGGTCCACCTCGTCGAGCGGATCACCGATTCGTCCAGCGGGAGGGCTGCCGGGCTCCTGGTTCCGAGACATTTCCGATCCCCTGCCCCCGCACCGGGTGGATTACGTCCGACGTGATGGGGATCCCCTGTACGAACTGAAACCCCGTGGCGGATGATACCGCGGAATCGTCCAGTCGAAGTGGGTCGCGGATGCAATCCGTCGAGCCGCCGGAGGTGCACATGTCCGGTCCGATGTTCCTGCGCGGCCGCGCCCGTTGGCTGGTGCTGGCCGTGGTGGCCGCCACCACGCTCGCGGCGTGCGGCTCCGGCGCGGGCGGTGGTGGTGGAGCCGCGAAGGGCGGCGGGACGCTCGTCGTCGACTCCAGCTTCGACCTCAAGACGACCGACCCCGGCCGCGAGTACGAGCTCACCGGGCAGATGCTCACCAAGGGCATGTACGAGACGCTGCTGACGTTCGCGAACAACGACCTCACCAAGCCCGTCGGTGGTCTCGCCTCCTCCTACGAGCTCTCGCCCGACGCCACGACGCTGACGCTGCCGCTCGCGCAGGGCCGCGTCTTCTCCGACGGCAGCCCGGTCACCGCCGATGACGTGGTGTTCTCGCTGAACCGCCTGATCGGCATGAAGGGCAACCCCTCGTTCCTGCTCGACGGCGTCACCGTCGCGAAGAAGGACGCCACCACGGTGGTGTTGACCAGCGCGAAGCCCAACGCCGCGCTGCCGTTCATCCTGCCCAACCCGGCGCTGTCGATCGTCAACTCGAAGGTCGTGCAGGCCAACGGCGGCACGACCGACGACAAGGACGGTGCCGAGAAGTTCCTCAACGGGGCCTCCGCGGGCTCCGGCCCGTACGTGTTGAAGACGCTCGACGTCGCGAGCCAGGCCGTGCTGACGAAGAACCCGAAGTACAACGGCCCGGCCAAGCCCACCTACGACAACGTCGTGATCCGCAACGTCAAGGCGCCCACGCAGGTGCTCAACGTGCAGAAGGGCGACTCGCAGGTCGCGCTCGACCTGTCCGGCGACCAGGTGGCGGGGCTGGACCAGGGCAAGGTCACGGTCACCAGCGGCGCGTCCGCCTACACGATCTTCCTGTTCCTCAACCAGGGCGCCGACGTCTCGGCGGTCACGAGCAACGCCAAGTACGTCTCGGCGGTGAAGAAGGCCATCGACTACGCCGGTCTGCTGGGTGTGGCCGGTAAGGGCTCGGTGCAGCCCGCCGGTGTCATCCCGTCGATGCTCGCCGGCACGCTGCCGCCCGAGAAGGCGCTCAAGCAGGACGTCGACGGGGCCAAGGCCGATCTCGCCGCCAGCGGCGTCGCGGGTCAGAAGGCCAAGCTCGCCTACCCGAGCGACCTCACCCTCAACGGCCTCAGCTTCCAGACGCTCGCCGAGAAGCTGCAGTCCCAGCTGGCCGCCGCCGGCATCGCCGTGGACCTCGCGCCCGCACCGGTCGCGACCGAGCTCGACAACTACCGCAACGGCAAGGAGCAGATCGGGCTGTGGTACTGGGGCCCGGACTTCCCGGACCCCTCCAACTACCTCGCCTTCGCCCCCGGCGGCCTGATCGGGAAGCGCGCCAACTGGCCCGCCACCGCGGCTCCCGACATCGACAAGGCCGCCACCACGGCCGCGTCGGTCGCCGACTTCGCCCAGCGTGACACGCTCTACCAGCAGTTCCAGGAGGGCCTGAACGCCTCGGGCCCGTTCATCCCGCTGGTGCAGCCGCCCACCAACATCGTCACGGCGAAGACGGTGACGGGTGCGGCGTACAACCCCATCTGGACGGTCGATGTCAGCGCCATCGGCGCCAAGTAGCGCAGCGCCATCGGCGCCGAGTAGCGAACCGGTCGGGTACCGGACGGGCCATCCGCTCGTCCGGTACCTGGTGCGCCGCATCGCGGTGTCGCTGCTGCTCGTCGTCGGCGTCACGCTGGTGACGTTCGTGCTCACCAACCTGGTGCCCGGCGACACGGTGGCGGCCAACCTCGGGCAGCGCTCGGCGGAGGACCCGGCCATCGTCGCCGCGTACCGCGCGCACTACGGCCTCGACCAGCCGCTGCCTGCGCAGTACGCCACCTACCTCGGCAACCTGGTGCGCGGGGATCTCGGCGAGTCGCAGCAGACCCATAGATCGGTCCTGACCGACCTGCAGGCCGCGGTCCCCGCGACGCTGGAGATCGCGCTTGGTGCCATCGTGCTGTCCGTGGTGATCGGGGTGGGCTTCGGCGTGGTCGCCGCGGTCCGTCGTGGGCACCTGGCCGACAGCGCGCTGCGGGTCGTCTCGCTGGTGGGCATCTCGGTGCCGACGTTCTGGCTGGCGCTGGTGGCGTTCTACGTCTTCTCGTTCCAGCTCGACCTCGCACCGGGGTCGGGGCGGCTGTCGCCGGCCACGTCCGCGCCGCCGGACGTCACCGGGCTCTACACCGTGGACGCGCTGCTCGCGGGGGAGTGGGAGACGTTCGCCGACGCCGTCGCGCACCTCATGCTGCCCACGCTGGTGCTGACGCTCTACACCGTCGGGCTGCTCACCCGCTTCACCCGCTCCGCGGTGCTGGAGGTGCTGGAGCAGGACTTCGTGCGCTCGGCGCGGGCCAAGGGCCTGCCGGGGCGCACCGTGCTGTTCCGGTACGTGCTGCGCGCCGCGATGGTGCCGATCCTGACCGTGGTGGGCCTGGCCTTCGGCGCGCTGCTGTCCGGCACGGTGCTGGTGGAGCAGGTCTTCTCGTGGCCGGGCGTGGGTTCCTACGCCTACCAGGCCGCGTCGCACCTCGACCTGCCCGCGGTGATGGGCGTCGGGCTGTTCGTCGGCGTGGTCTACCTGGTGATCAACCTGGTGGTCGACGTGCTCTACGGGGCGATCGACCCGCGGGTGCGGGTCTCGTGAACGCCCCGATCGCGGCGCCGCTGCGGGCCCGCTTCCGCAAGGGCGTTCCGCAGGCGTGGCGCACGCCGCTGGGCATCACCGGGGCCGCGGTGGCGCTGGTGTGGATCCTCGTCGCCGTGCTGGGACCGGCGCTGTGGCCGTACGGTCCGCTCGCCCAGGACTTCCCGCGGCTGGAGGCGCCGAGCGCCGCGCACTGGTTCGGCACCGACGAGCTGGGGCGCGACGTGTTCACCCGCGTGCTGGCCGGCGCGCAGCTCACCGTGCCGCTCGCGCTGCTGCTCGTCGGGCTGTCGGTGGCGATCGGCGGCGTGCTGGGCCTCGCCGCCGGGTTCTTCGGTCGCTGGGTCGACGAGACCGTCATGCGCGTGACGGACCTGGTCATGGCGTTTCCCACCGTCATCCTCGCGATGGTGGTGGCCGCGTCGCTGGGCGCCAGCCTGATCAACGCGGTGCTCGCGGCGCTGGTCGTGTCGTGGCCCGCCTACGCCCGCGTCACGCGCGGCCTCGTGGTGGGCACCCGCGGTGCCGACTTCGTCCTCGCGGACCGGCTGCTCGGCTTCTCGGCGATGCGCTCGCTGCGCACCGACATCGTCCCGATGGTGATCGGTCCGGTGCTGATCCTCGCGAGCCTCGACATCGGCACGGCGACGCTGCTGCTGTCGGGCCTGTCGTTCCTCGGGTTGGGCGCGAAGCCGCCGACCCCGGAGTGGGGCTCGATGGTGGCGACGGCGGTGCAGAACTTCGACTCGTGGTGGATGGGCGTGTTCCCGGGCCTGGCGATCCTGACCGTCGTGATGGCGTTCAACTTCCTCGGCGACGCACTGCGCGACGCCCTGGACCCGCGCACCGCGGGCGTGCTGGGGAAGGCGGAGACGCGGTGACGGTGCTCGCGATCACCGACCTGAACGTGCGGATCCGGGACACGGTGATCCTGCGCGGCGTCGACCTGAACCTGGAGGCGGGCCGGATCCAGGGCCTCGCGGGGGAGTCCGGGTCCGGCAAGACGATGACCGGGCTCGCGGTGATGGGACTGCTCCCCGCGGGTGCGGTCGTGGGCGGCAGCATCGCCTACGGCGGGCGGGAGCTGCTCGCGCTCTCGGCGCGGCAGCACAACGCGCTGCGCGGCACCGAGATCGCGATGGTGTTCCAGGACCCGTCGACGAGCCTGCACCCGATGCTCGCGGTCGGCGCGCAGCTCACCGACCACGTGCGCCACCACCAGCGGCTCGGCCGGGCGGCGGCGCGCGAGCGGGCCGTCGAGCTGCTCGGCCGGGTGCGGATCCCCGACCCGGCGAACGCGCTGCGGCGCTTCCCGCACCAGTTCTCCGGTGGGCAGCGGCAGCGGATCGCCATCGCGATCGCGCTGGCCTGCGCGCCGAAGGTGCTGATCGCCGACGAGCCGACGACCGCGCTCGACGTCACCGTGCAGGCGGGTGTGTTGCACCTGCTCCGCGACCTGGCGGCGGAGATGGGCCTGGCGGTGCTGCTCGTGACCCACGACCTCGGTGTGATGAGCGCGGTGGCCGACCGGGTCGCGGTGATGCGCCACGGCGAGGTCGTGGAGAACGGGGAGCGCCACCAGGTGTTCACCGCGCCCGCGCACCCCTACACCGCGTCGCTGCTGGCCAGCCTGCCCGGCGCCGCCGGCGGCGTTCGGACCCTCGACGACGTGCGCGCGCTGGAGGGGACGTGATGCTCGACATCGCCGGACTGCAGGTGATCTACCGCGGCCGTCCGCCCGTGCACGCCGTCGACGGTGTCGACCTGACCGTCGATGCCGGTCAGGTGGTGGGGCTGGTGGGGGAGTCCGGCTGCGGCAAGTCGACGATCGCGCGTGCCGTGTGCGGGCTGGTGAAGCCGGCGGCCGGCACCGTCACGTTCGACGGGATGCCCGTGCCGCCGCTGGGGCTGCGCCGCCGCCCGGCCGAGCTGACCCGGATCCAGATGGTGTTCCAGGACCCGTACGGCTCGCTGCACCCGCGCCGTCCGGTCGGTGTGCAGATCGGGGAGGGCGTGCGCGCCGCAGCCGCCCGCGGAGTGCGGTCGGCGGCGCCCGCGGAGTGGCTGGAGCGCGTCGGGCTCGACGCGGGTGCCGCGCGCCGGTTCCCGCACGAGTTCTCGGGCGGGCAGCGGCAGCGGATCGCGATCGCGCGTGCGCTCGCCGCCCGTCCGGACCTGCTGATCGGCGACGAGCCGATCTCGGCGCTCGACGCGTCGACCCAGGCGATCGTCGCCGCGCTGATGCGCGACCTGGCCGTCGAGAGCGGGGCTGGGTTGCTCTTCATCTCCCACGACCTGTCGGTGGTGCGGCTGATCGCCGACCGCCTCGCCGTGATGTACCGGGGGCGGATCGTGGAGTCGGGCCCGGCGCGGGCGATCTGGGACGACCCGCAGCACCCGTACACGCAGGCGCTGCTGGCCGCCGTCCCGGTCCCGGACGGCACCGGCACCATGCCCGCCCCTCCCCAGGAGGACGTGACCTACCCCCAGGCCCCGGTGCTGCGCTGAGCTGCTCGGGAAGGTTCCCGAACTCGATCTTCGAGACTTGTGTCGTCAGGACGGACGACATGACGAAGGAGAATCCGAGATGGCTGCACGAGTGGGATTTCTGGGTCGCTCGCTGGTGATCGCGGCGACCGTGGGCACGACGCTTCTGTCGGGGCTGGCGTTGGCGGGCACCGCAGAGGCGGCGACGCCGGCCGGGCCGTCGAACGCGGTGGTGGCCAGTGCATCGCTGCTGCCGCAGACCGGTTCACCGGAGTACCGGGAGGGCTTCCGCAGCGGCTTGCGGGACGGCTTCCAGGACGGCCAGAACGACGCCCGGCTCGACTGCGTGCTGCGCGGGGGCCACCCGCGTCTGCAGAGCTTCGCGCCCGGCGAGTTCGACCAGGGATACGCCGACGGCTACGGGCAGGGCTACACCAAGGGGTTCGACGCGATCCGGTGCAAGCGGCACGGCAGGCACTGATCGCGAAGCATAACGCGGAGCGACAGTCGAGCCGAATTCGCCGCCCTCGGCGGTCACGTCGCTTCCGCCGCTCACCCGCCTTCGACGTTGCGCTTGATGTGCGCGAGGGTCTCGCGCAGGCCGGAGTCGATCTCCGGCGAGTCGACGTGGTCGGTGTGCAGCCGGACCGTCACCTGCGACCCGCTCTCGGCGCCCTCGACGGACAGCTCACCGCTGTAGTGGTTGGTGCCCTCGGAGCCCCACCGGATGGTGCGGGCCTCGTCGTCGGCGGTGAACCACGCTTCGCCCTCCCGCTCGGTCCCGTCCACCTCGGCCACGGTGTGCACCGCGTCGCCGTCGACCGGTTCCGCCGACTTCATGGCGGCGAAGTAGTCCGGCAGGTTCGAGACGTCCGACAGGTAGGCGAAGAGCGCCTCGGGATCGGTCGTCACGGTCGTGCTCTGCTCGTAGTCGCCCATGCCCCGCGGGTACCCCGAGCGGCGTGGACCAACCCCGTGCCTCAGCCCATCAGCTCGGCGAGGACCAGTGGCGCCTCGTCGAGCAGTTCCCGCGCCAGGAACCCGACGTGCGAGATCCGGGCTCCGAGCCGTTCCCCGACGGTCGCGTGGACGTGGGTGGCCCAGCACGCCGCCTGAGCAGGGGTCGCTCCGCGGGCGAGGAACCCGACCACCAGGCCGGCCAGTACGTCACCGCTCCCGGAGGTCCCGAGCCCCGCATGGCCGCTCTGGTCCCACCACCGGTTCCCGTCGGCGTCGGCGATGTGGCCGTGGAAGGTCACCACGGCGTCCAGCCGCCGGGCGATCGCGGCTGCGGTGCCGGCCGGGTCGTCGGCGGGATCGGGCGCGTCGGGCACCGCCCGGAGGAGCTGGGCGGCCTCCGCCTTGTTGGGGGTGAGGACGAGCCGCCCGGCGAGGGGCGCAACGGTCTCGGGGCGCAGGGCGCGCAGCGCGTACCCGTCGATGGCGACGGTCGACCCGGGAGCGATCTGCTCGACGAGGGCCACCATCAGCTCCTGGAGCTCCTCGTCGTCGTCGAACAGCCCCGGACCGACGAGTACGGCGGCGGCCTCGGGGAGTACCGAGGCCAGGTCCTTGACCGCTGAGGCGGAGACCGAACCGGTCGCCGTCTCCGGCAGGGGGAGGACCAGCGCCTCGGGCACGCTGACGCCGAGGGCGATGGAGATGGACTCCGGTCCGCCGATCTGGAGGACGCCGGCGCCGGCCCGGAGTGCGGCCACGCCCGCGAGCAGGACGGCGCCGGGGGTGCCGCGGCTCCCGCCCACGACGAGGGCGGTCCCGCGGCCGGCCTTGCCGTCGGCACCCGGCTCGGGCAGGTGCCAGTCCCGCAGCACGGTCGGGGTCAGGACCGTGGCGGGAGGTCCCGTGCGGTCATGGGTGGTCGGCTCGGACATGGGGCTCCTTCGTGACCGGCACGTCGTGCCGGGGCAGCAGATCGGTGCCGCCGACGTCGACGACCTCGAGCGGTGCGCCGGGCGACGGCCGCTCCAGGCGGGTCAGTGAGCAGTTGGCGACGGGTGACTCCCGCAGGGTGTCCAGCAACTGCGCCTCGGAGAGCTCGTCGACGATGTAGCGGACGAGGTGGATCGGCGCCTCGTGGGTGAAGCAGATGACCCGCTCGCCGTCGAGGCCGAGCATGGGATCGCCCAGCAGCGACCGCAGCCGCAGCGCCACGTCCGCCCACGACTCGCCGCCCGGCGGGCGGTGGTAGAACTTCCCGAGGTGCCGGCGCCGGCGCGCCTCCTCCGGGAACCGGGCCTCGACGCCGCGCCAGGTGTGCAGGTCCAGCACACCGAGTTCGCGGTCGCGCAGCCGCTCGTCGACCCGCAGGCGCAGCTCCGGCAGGTGCTCGAGTGCTCGCCGACCGGTGTCGTGGGCGCGCCGGTAGGGCGAGGTCAGCGCCAGTGTCGGGCGCTCGTCCGCCGGCAGGTCCGCGAGCCACTTGCCGACCGCCCGTGCCTGCTCCTCGCCGAGGTCGGAGAGCACGACGTCGGCGTCCCGCTCCAGGTCGAGCAGTTCTGCACCAGAGGTCGCGGCCTCGTCGTTGGCGACGTTCCCACGGCTCTGACCGTGGCGCACGAGCCACAGCGCTTCCGGACCGATGTAGGGCACGTCGGTGGATCTACCCCGCCCGCGCGTCATCCATACGTGCGGCGGCCGGAACGCGCACGGAACTACGCGCTGTCGTTGCCGTCGCGCAGGTTGCGGATCATGGTCCGCAGGATCCGCAGCGCGCCTGCCCGCTCGGTCTCGGTCGTACCGGCGAGCATCGCGACCTCGACGACCCGGACCGCCGCGGTCGCCTTCTCCAGGCTCCGGCGGCCCCGCGGGGTGAGCCGTGCGGGGAGGACCTTCCCGACGGGTGCTTCCGCGGGCCTGGTCACGTAGCCGTCTCGTTCCAGGGTCTGGAGCAGCACGTTCATCGACTGCCGGGTGACGAACGCGCCCCGCGCGAGCTCGGAGTTCGACAGGCCCGGTCGTTGGGCCAGCAGTTCGAGGCAGGAGTAGTGCGTGACGCTCATCCCGAGCGGCCGCAGCACTTTCTCCATGGCTGCGCGCAGCGCGCTCGACGCCTCCTTCAGCGTGTAGCCCAGCGACGTCTCCAGGTCGACGCCGTCCCCGTCTTGACTCATGTCAGGATTCTGACATACGGTCTCGGGTGTCAGAAAGCTGACACGAGGAAGGAATGTCATCATGCCCGTCACCGGTCCCGACTTCATCTCGCTCCAAGCGCGCGACCTGGCCGCTTCGCAGGCGTTCTACGAGCAGTACCTCGGCCTCGTCCGCTCGCCGGCTGGGCCGCCGCACGCCGTCGTCTTCGAGACGAAGCCGATCGCGTTCGCGCTCCGCGAGGTCGTTCCCGGCACTGATCTCGCCCAGCCCGGCATCGGCGCCGCGATCTGGCTCCACGCCACCGACGTCCAGGCCATCCACGATGCGCTCGTCGCCGACGGTCAGACCATCGTCGCCGCACCGATCGACGGCCCCTTCGGCCGGACGTTCACCTTCGCCGACCCCGACGGCTACCAGGTCACCCTGCACGACCGCGGCTGATCAGGTAAGCCGTCCAGGATCGGTGGTGGGTGATGTCGGTCCCGGTGCGCGCGGTGTCGGGGTCGCAGTGGAAGCCGATGACGGTCTCGCCCGTGTCGAGGTGGATGGGCCCGAGGGCCATCGGGGCTGGCAGGTCGCGCAGGAACGTGCCCAGTGCGCCGGTGGAGAGCGTCCACCGCTCGCCGACGAGGCTCGCGCCGTGGGCGCGGTCGCGGACGATGCCGGGCTTGGCGGGTCGGGTGGGCAGCGCGACCATGCGGTACTCGGGTGCGGTGCGGACGGGGCCGCCGCAGCGGGCGCCGAGATCGGTGAGCTGCGGATTCAGTGGCTGTCCGCGCAGGTGGGCGCCGAAGACGGCGAGGTCGACACCGCCGGTGGGGTAGATCGCAGGCGGTCGTCCGCCCGTCAGCCGGGCCGCCAGATCGAGGCCGATCTGGTCGTCGAAGGCGCGGGTGATGACGCTGACGCCGAACGGGCTCCCGTGTGCCATCCCGGCCGGCACGGCGACGGCGGCGAGATCGAGCAGGTTGACGAAGTTGGTGTACGTGCCCAGCCGGGAGTTGACGCCGACGGGATCGGCGGCGACCTCCGCGAGCGTGGGATGTCCGACCGTGGTGGGGGTCAGCAGCGCGCTGCAGTCGCCGAGCAGGGCTAGCGCCGCCGCGCGGTACCCGTCGAGGCGGGCGAGATCGGCCACCAGCCGGTGGGCGGGGAGCCGTCCGGCCGCGCGGACGATCCCAGCCACGATCACGTCGGCGTCGTCGGGTTCGGTGTCGAGGAACGCGCCGACCGCGGCGTAGCGCTCGGCGACGAGCGCGCCGTCGTAGAGCAGGGTCGCCGCCTCGAGCAGGGGCCGGATGTCGACCTCGACCACGGCGACCCCGGCGGTGCCGAGCCGATCGACCGCGGCGGCGAAGGCGTGCCGGGCGTCGACGGAGAGCGGGGCGAGTCCGGCGGCGTCGGGGACCGCGATCCGCTGCGGCGCGGCGAAGCGGGTGGTGGCGGGCCACGTGCGGCTGCGTGGATCGGCGGGATCGGGCCCGGTCATGACGGACAGCGCGTGCTGCGCCGTGGCGAGCGTCCGCGCGAAGACGGTGACGCAGTCGTAGGAGCGCGCCGCGGGCACGACGCCGGTGTTCGGCACGAGACCGAGGGTGGGCTTCAGCCCGACGATGCCGTGCAGGGCGGCCGGGACCCGGCCGGAGCCCGCGGTGTCGGTGCCGAGCGCGAAGTCGGCGACCCCGAGCGCGACGGCGACGGCGGAACCGGAGCTGGATCCGCCGGAGATCCGGTCCGGGAGGTCGGCGTGGCGGACCGCACCGTACGGGCTGCGGGTGCCGACCAGCCCGGTCGCGAACTGGTCGAGGTTGGTCTTCCCCAGGCAGATCGCGCCGGCGTCGACCAGGCGCGCGACCGCTGTGGCGTGCCGGGTGGGCACGTACGCGTAGGAGGGACAGCCCGCGGTGGTGGGCAGGCCGGCGACGTCGATGTTGTCCTTGACCGCGAACACCGAGCCGGCCAGGGGCAGCGCCTCGCCGGCGGCGACGCGGTCGTCGACCAGCGCGGCCTCCCGCAGCACGTCGGCCTCGCCGCGCAGGGTGATCCAGACCTCGGGGCGGTCGGTGTCGCGGAGGAGTTGGTGGGCCGCGCGCACGCGGTCGGTGGTCCTGCTGGTGATGATCATGCTGCCTCCTACTCGTCATGATCGCGTCGAGGTCGAAGTATTTGCTGTTTTGACCGCGCAAACTTCGACTTCGACGCGATCTTCGCCCGACCGCTCACGGTCCCAGCACCACCAGTGCCTCCCCAGCCTCCACCTGCGCGCCGGCGCCCACGAGCACCTGGGCCACCACGCCGGCGCGGGGTGCGACGACGGCCGTCTCCATCTTCATCGCCTCCATCGCGAGCAGTGGCTGGCCCGCATCGACGCGGTCGCCCGGGCGCACGTCGATCCGCCACACGTTCGCCACGAACGGGGCCTCGACGATCGCGCCGCCCGGCGGGACCGACACCGCGGCGGCTGCGGAGGCTGGAGCCGCGGGCTCGTCGACGCGGTCGAACTCGCCCGCCGCGGCCCACGCCGCTCGCTCGGTGCCGAAGGCCGTGGCCTGCTGTGCGCGGAACGCCGCGATCGAGTCGGCGTTCGCCGCCTCGAACGCCTGGTGCTCGGCCAGGGAGAACTCGCCGTCGGTGATCTCGATGTGGCCACGACCGGCGGCGACGTCCGCGCGCAGGTCGAGCAGTTCCTCGGCACCGACGGGGTACCAGGAGATGCGGTCGAAGAACCGCAGCAGCCACGGCGACCCCGCCTCGAACGGGCGGAACCGCGACCACACCTGCGTCGTGCGGCCGACGAACTGGTACCCGCCCGGCCCCTCCATCCCGTAGATGCACAGGTAGGCGCCGCCGATGCCGACGGCGTTCTCCGGGGTCCAGGTCCGGGCCGGGTTGTACTTCGTGGTGACGAGCCGGTGCCGCGGGTCCAGCGGCGTCGCCACGGGTGCGCCGAGGTACACGTCGCCGAGCCCGAGCACGAGGTAGGACGCGTCGAACACCGTGCGGTGGACGGCGTCGACGCTCGCCAGCCCGTTGACGCGCCGGATGAACTCGATGTTCCACGGGCACCAGGGGGCGTCGGAGCGCACCCCGGCCATGTAGCGGCGCGTGGCCTCCTGCGTCGCCGGGTCGTCCCAGGAGAGCGGCAGCCGCACCGTCCGGCTCGGCACCACGAGCGCCGAGGTCGGGGGCAGGTCGGTCTCGATCTCGGCCAGCGCGCCGAGCAGCTTGGGCACGGGCAGCACGTCCGGGTCGACGTGCACCTGCAGGGAACGGATGCCCGGGGTCAGGTCGACGACACCGGGCAGACCGAGCAGTTCCAGGCGCTGGTGCAGGGCGTGGACGCGCGCCCGCAGGCCGAGGTCCAGGACCATGTCGCCGTACTCGACCAGCACGTTGTCGTCGCCGGAGCGCCGGTACGTGACGCCCGCTCCGCGCTCGAGCACGCCGTCGTCACCGTCGCCGCCGCGGGGGAGCGGTGCCCGTGCACCGAGCACCGCACGGGTCGGGACGGCGGCCGCGCGGACCGGCACGAACCGCACGGTGTCGCCGGGCCGCAGCTGGCCGAGCTTCCACCGCTCGGCGGCCACGACCGTCACCGGGCACACGAATCCGCCCAGGCTGGGCCCGTCCGGGCCGAGGAGGATCGGGGTGTCGCCGGTGAAGTCGAGCGCCCCCACCGAGTACGGCGTGTCGTGGATGTTGGACGGGTGCAGGCCGGCCTCGCCGCCGTCCGGTCGTGCCCACCGCGGTCGCGGCCCGATCAGGCGGACGCCGGTGCGCGCGGAGTTGAAGTGCACCTCGTAGGCGGTGGCGCAGAGCTCGTCGACGTCGGCGCGGGTGAAGAACTCCGGCGCCGCGTGCGGGCCCTCGGTGACGGCCAGCTCCCACGCGTGGATCAGCGCGGGCCGGTGGGCGACCGGTCCCGCGGGCGCGGCCGGCGTCCCCGTCCGCAGCGCGTCCCCGGCGCGCAGGGCCCGACCGGCGTGCCCGCCGAAGTGGCCCAGCGTGAAGGTCGACGCGCTGCCGAGGTGCTGGGGCACGTCGAACCCGCCGGCCACCAGCACGTAGGTGCGCAGGCCTGCGCCGTCGGCGGTACCGACGTCGAGGACGCCGCCCGCGGGCACCTGCACCGGCTCCCAGCACGGCACCGGCGCCCCGTCGACCGTGACGGCGACGTCCGCACCCGTCACGCACACCCACGTGGCGTGGGTGAACCGCAGTGCGGGCCCGGTCACCGTCGCCTCCAGGCCGGCCGCGCCCTCGGGGTTGCCGAGCGCGACGTTCCCGAGCCGGAACGACAGGTCGTCCATCGGGCCGCTCGGCGGCACGCCCACCTGCCACAGCCCGATCCGACCCGGCCAGTCCTGCACGGTCGTGAGCATCCCCGGACGCTCGACCGTGATCCGCGGCTCCGGGTCGCCGACGTCGGCCAGCGTGCCGGTGTCGTGCTCGACCGCGAGCACCGACGGCAGGTCGGTGACGGCCCGCAGCAGCCCCAGGTTGGTCTCGATCCCGCCGATGCGCGTCGCGCCCAGCGCGGCGCGCAGCCCGGCGAACGCCGCCGCGCGGTCCACGCCCCCGACGACCACCTTCGCCAGCAACGGGTCGTACGCGGTCGACACCTCGGTGCCGGTCTCGACCCACGCGTCGACCCGCAGGTCCGCGGGGAAGCTGACCTCGGTGAGCGTTCCGGCGCTGGGCGCGAAGTCGCGGGCGGGGTCTTCCGCATACACGCGCGCCTCGACGGCGGCGCCCCGCACCGGGACGGCGGCGGGGACGCCGGAGAGCACGTCGCGGTCGCCGCGCGCCAGCCGCAGCATCCACGCCACCAGGTCGACGCCCGTCACGGTCTCGGTCACCGGGTGCTCCACCTGCAGGCGCGCGTTCACCTCCAGGAACGACGCCTCGCCGCGCGCGGCGTCGTAGACGAACTCGACGGTGCCGGCGCTGCGGTACCCGACCGACGCGCACAGCGCGCGGGAGCTGCGGTGCAGCTCCTCGCGGAGGGAGTCCGCGAGCCCCGGCGCCGGGGCCTCCTCGACGACCTTCTGGTGCCGGCGCTGCAACGAGCAGTCCCGGTCGCCAAGGCTGACGACCCGACCGGTGCCGTCGCCGAACACCTGGACCTCGACGTGGCGGGCCCGCTCCACGTACCGCTCGGCGAACACGCCGTCGGCCGCGAAGCTCGACGCGGCCAGCCGGGCGACCCGTTCGTAGCCGGCGGCCAGCTCGGCGGGCGTGCGGCAGACCGTCATGCCGATCCCGCCGCCCCCGCCGGTGGCCTTGAGCATCAGCGGGAAGCCGATGTCGGCCGCGGCGGAGCGCGCCGCTGCCAGGTCGGGCAGCAGGTCGGTCCCGGCGAGCATCGGCACGCCCGCGGCCCGCGCCGCCGCCCGAGCGGTGTGCTTCGTGCCGAACACCCGCAGCTGCTCCGGCGTCGGGCCCGCGAACACCAGCCCGGCGGCCTCGACGGCGGCCGCGAACGCGGCGTCCTCGGCGAGGAAGCCGTAGCCGGGATGGATCACGGTGGCCCCGGTGGCGGCGGCCGCGTCGAGGATCGCGTCGACGCGCAGGTACGACTCGCGCGCGGCGGCCGGCCCGAGCCGCACCGCCGCGTCGGCCAGCCGGACGTGCGCGGCGCCGCGATCGGCGTCGGAGAACACGGCCACCGCCTCCAGACCCAGCTCGCGGGCCGAGCGGAGGATGCGGCAGGCGATCTCCCCGCGGTTGGCGACGAGCACCCGCGGCATCGGCGTCGGTTTCGCGAGCGTCAACGGGTCACCACCATCTGCACCGGCGTCGGGTCGAACCCGTTGCACGGGTTGTTCACCTGCGGGCAGTTCGACACCAGCACCAGCGTGTCGACCTCGGCCCGCAGCGCGACCCGCTTGCCCGGCGCCGACAACCCGTCGACGATGCCGAGGGCGCCGTCCGGGTCGACCGGGACGTTCATGAACCAGTTGATGTTGCTGACGAGGTCGCGCTTGCCCAGCCCCCACCGCGCGCCCTCCAGGAGGAAGTTCTCGACGCAGGCGTGCTGCTGGCGGGTGTGCTCGCCGTAGCGCAGGGTGTTGGACTCCTGCGAGCAGGCGCCGCCGATCGTGTCGTGCACGCCCACGTCGTCGGCGACCACCGTCATCAGCGCCGCGCCGGTGTCGGCGCGCAGCACGGAGCCCGTCGTCAGGACGATCGAGCGCTGCGCCCGGATCGTCTCCGCGGCGCTGTAGCGCACTGTGGTGTCGGCGGCCGCGTAGAGCAGGCAGTCGACGGCCTGGTTGCCGTGCAGATCCACGA
The DNA here is from genome assembly GCA_963727745.1 of uncultured Actinomycetota bacterium. Lineage (GTDB taxonomy): Bacteria > Actinomycetota > Actinomycetes > Mycobacteriales > Pseudonocardiaceae > Pseudonocardia. The sequence goes on along the minus strand of CAVSHL010000001.1, from coordinate 929,571 downwards.
TCGTCAGCACGTCACCCGCGGCCACCACCGCCGACCACGGCGACCGGGCCGCCGCGGTCTCGTCGAGCACCACGGTCATCGGGGGTTCCTCGCCATCAGGTCGTGTTCGGTGTTCTCCAGCGCGCGCCGGTGCTCCGGCGGCAGCTCGCTCGCGGCGAGCGCGGCCAGCTCCTCCGGCGCGTGCCAGGCGCGCACGTCGACCGCGCTGCCGGTGAACTCCGGGCGCGGGTCCAGCGGATGCGCGGTGTTGGCCAGGGTGACCAGCAGATCCGTCTGCATCAGGAGGTCGACGGCCCGGCCCGGCCCGGCGCTGCCGGAGAACGTGAGCGCGCCGCCCTGCTCGACGCGCACCGCCTGGAAGAAGCTGATCGACGGCGGCACGTCGCGGGGGCCGAGGCCGTGCTTGAGCACCCCCAGCAGCAGCAGCTCGCGTCCGGCGGGCGACGCCGAGTGCGCCGCACCGGCGCCGTAGCGCGCGGTGTTGCCGGCGAGCGTCGTGGTACCGGTCAGCGCGTCGTGGTGGCCGGAGCTGTCGGCGACGATCGTGGCCAGCAGCCGTCCCGCGTCGCTGAGCAGGGGATGGCCGGCCCCGAGGTAGGCCTGCCACGGCACCTTCACCGTGTCGGCCACGGTGAGCCGCTCGTGCGGGGCCTCGGTGCGGTGCAGCAGCATCGCGACGCAGGCGTCGCCCGCGGTGTCGGTGAGCCGCAGCCGGGTGCCGCGACCGAGCGCCATCGTCGTGTACCGGCCGAACGCCACCGTCTCCGACCAGGTGAGCGGCGCGGGCGGCGGCACCTGCCGCATGGCCGGCGCCGTGCGGCCGTGCTGGGCGCGGGCGTGGGCCCTGGCCCCCGCCGTCGTGGCCGTGCTCATGCCGCGACCGGCTTCCGCGTCGATCGGGCGAGCAGACCCAGCAGCAGGACGCCGACCGCGACCGCGGGGGCCGACCACGTCAGCCAGGGATGCTCGCCGGTCGGGTCGTAGACCTCCGCGCGCGGCCACGACAGGTTGACGACCATCGCGGCGCCGTAGAGCACCGCCGCGATGTTGATCGGCAGCCCCCAGCGGCCCAGCGAGAACAGTCCCGGCTCGCTCGCCGCGAACCGGCCGCGCAGGCGCGCGACCAGGGTCGGCACCGACACCAGCAGGTACGCCAGGTAGATCATCACGATGCAGACGCTGCTCAGCGTCGTGAACAGCGCGGCGTTGCCGATGTTGACCGCCAGCAGCCCGACGGCCAGCACCCCGATCGCCACCGACGGCCACATCGGCGTGCCGCGCCGTGGATCGACGTGCGCGAGCCACCGCGACGCGGGCAGCTGCCCGTCGCGGGCCATCGAGAACACCAGCCGGGAGCCGGCGGTCTGGATCGCGAGCGTGCAGACGACGATCGCGATCGCGACGTCGACCAGCAGCACCTTGCCCCAGAACGTGCCGAGCACGGCCGTGATCACGTAGGGGAGTCCTTCGGTGGCCAGCCGCCCGTCGGTCAGGCTCGGCGCCGCCATGAGTGCCGTGAGCAGCATCAACGCGCCGCCGACGCCGGAGACGAGCAGGGCCGAGAGGATCGTGCGCGGGGCGGTGCGCCGCGGGTCGCGGGTCTCCTCCGACAGTTCGCCCGCCGAGTTGAACCCGACCATCACGTACGCCGCCATCAGCGCCGACACCAGGAACGCCCCGGTGGCGCCGAGGCCGGACGCCGGGAGCGCGGAGGTGTCGACGACGACGTCGGGGCCGCGGCGGGCCGCCGTCGCCAGCGCGAGCACGACCGCGATGACGCCGACGATCTCGCAGGTCACGCCGATCGAGTTGATCCGGGACATGATGCCGACGCCGATGGAGTTGATCACGGTGGTGACGGTGAGCAGGAGAGCGCCGAGCACCACCGCGTTCGTCGCACCGGTCACGGTCGTCAGGGCCGGGTCCCCGCCGACCAGCTGGAAGCCGTCCCACAGCTGGGGCAGCACCACCTGCAGCGCGATCGCCGCCGCCGCGGCGGTCACCACCTGCGCGAGGGCCATGAACCACCCGGCGAACCAGCCGACGGCCTCCCCGCCGACCCGTCGCGACCACTGGTAGACCGCGCCCGACAGCGGCAGCTGCGCGGCGAGCTCAGCGAAGACCAGCGCCACCAGCAGCTGGCCGCCGAGCACGAGCGGCCAGGTCCAGAAGAACGCCGGTCCGGCGAACGAGTAGCCGAACGCGAACAGCTGGAAGATCGTCGTGAGGATCGAGACGAACGAGAAGCCCGCCGCGAAGGACGCGTACCGGCCGAGCTTGCGGTGAAGTGTCGGTTGGTAGCCCAGCCCGCTGAGGTCCTCGTCGTCGGTGTGGGTGCTGCGTGGGAGCGTCGCCGTCATCGGAACCCCAGTCGCCGGGCGGATACCTGTTGGGCGACAGCTTTTGCTGTGATCCCGCCCCTCCCGGTGACTGCCGGGTTACGAGGTCGTTGCCAGATACCTGTCAGATGACAGGGAGATGACGCGTGGCAGGATCGTGGGCGTGACCTCCGGCCCCGGACGCCCCCGGCTCACGCAACCGCTGCGGCCGGGGAGCTCCGGGCGCGAGCAGATCCTCGACGCGGCCGCCGAGCTGTTCACGGCGCAGGGCTTCGGGCCCACGTCCACGCGGGCCGTCGCCGAGGCCGTCGGCATCCGGCAGGCATCGCTCTACCACCACTTCGCGACGAAGGACGACATCCTCGACGCGCTGCTGTCGAGCACCGTCATCCCGGTGCTGCCGGTGGCCGACGCGCTGGTGCGCGCGGAGGTGGCCACCGTCGACGAGGCCGCGGCCCGGCTGTACGCGCTCGCGCTGCACGACGGCGGCCAGCTGAGCCGCGCACCGTGGAACGTCGGGGTGCTCTACCTCGCGCCGGAGCTGCGCCGGCCCCGGTTCCTGCAGTTCCAGGCCGCCCGCGAGCGGCTGCGCCGCTGCTACGTGGTCGCCGCGGAGGCCGTGGTGGGCGTGCCGTCCGTGGCCGGCGATCTCGCCTTCCGGCTCGTCGAGTCGATCGTCAACCAGCGCGCCGACGGCCTCGCCACCCCGGAGTCACCTCGCCAGGTGGCCGCGGGCTGCGTCCGCATCGTCGGCTGGGCGGGGGAGCTGGAGCCCGTCGAGCGCGCAGCCCGGCGGCTGCTCGACGAGGTGGCGCCGCAGACTGAGCAGGTCCGCCGGCCGTAGCGGGCTATTCCGCCGCGGTGCACAGCGCGAGGCAGACCTGCAGGGAGTCGGCGCGCAGGACCGGCGGCGGGATCGTCCGCGGGTCCCACCCGGGACCGGCGGCGATGACGGTGCCGGCGTGCCCGAGCAGGTCGGCCAGCAGCGTCGGCCGCGCCGCGCCGCTGCGGTGGCAGGAGACCACGACGGCGGCGGGTTGCAGGCGACGCGCGGCGGCGCGGAGCGCGGCCACGGGCACGGCGGCGCCCAGCATCACGGCCGGCGTCCGGCGCTCGGCGAGCGCCGCGTGCAGCGCGTCGAGGGGGAGCGCGTGGTCGTCCTTCGGCGAGCAGGCCAGCAGCACCGGCCGCCCCGGGGACGTGTCCGACGCGGTGGTTCGGCGCAGGCCCGCGGTGACGACCCAGCTCAGCAGCAGCTGGGCATCGGTGCAGCCGCGACCGTGCGCCGACGGGATGTCGAGCGCTGCGAAGGCGGGCCGGCACAGCTGCTCCCAGCAGTCCAGCACGCCCTGCTCCGCCAGTGTCGCCGACACCATGGCGGAGGCGGCCGCGGGATCCAGTCGTTCGACGGCCGCGACGAGCTCGGTCACCGTGGCAGCTCGCTCGCCGACGTCCGCGGGGTCCCGGTCGACAACGCCGGAGCTGCGGCGATGGCTCTGCACGCTCGCGGCCGCTGTCGACAGCGCCACGCCCTGGGCGGTGAGGGCGAGCACCGCGTCGAGCTCGGCGAGATCGGCCGAGGTGTAGCGGCGGTGCCGGCCCGGAGTGTGTCCGGTGGGGCCGATCCCGTAGCGGCGGCTCCAGCTGCGCAGCGTCGAAGGTGTCACGCCGACTCGCCGCGCCACCGCGGCCGCGGTCCACGCAGGCGCCGACGAATCGGGTCCCTGCCTGGACGCGGCCATGACTGCAGTGTCACCCATCAACCGTCGTCCGTCGCGCCGAGCGCTGCCCCGGTGCACCGGTTGTGCAACGGTTCACGTCCGAATCAGGATTCGTGGGGCCAGGTCAGGGGTAGGTACGTGGCGTGTTGATGCAGACCGGACCCGCGGCCGCCCGCCCCTCCAGGCCGCCACCTGCCGACCTCGGCCCACATCAGCACGCAGACCGCCGAAGCGCCCCGGAGCAGCGCATGCGCCACGTTCACCCGTCGTTCTCCATCAGCATCAGCCGACCGACCCCGGCGCTGGTACTGGTGACGGCCGTGGGCGACCTCGACCTCGTCGCCGCGCCCGAGTTCGACGCCCACCTCGCCGCGGCCGTCACCAGGCCGGACACGACCGAGCTCGTCGTCGATCTCACGCGTCTGCGGTTCCTGTGCGCTCGCGGTCTGGGCAGTGTCCTCACCGCCCACGACGCTGCACGCGCTCGCGACATCGCCTTCCAGCTCGTCATGTCCACGCCCTTCCTGGCGCGCCTCTTCGAGCACCTCGCGCCGCACCACCGGATGACGGTGCGGCCCCACCTCGACGCGACGATCGCGGGCGACCACCAGGCGAACTCGAGCCAGCAGGACTGAACGCTCCTTCGACGGTGCCGGAGCCGCCACGCCAGCCATCCCGCACGCCGAGCTGACGCGTCGAGATCTTGTACGTTGTCCTGAGTGGATCACCGTGGGGGGACAGCGATGAGTCGTCGACGTCGGTCCCTCTCCACCAGCGTGGACAGCAAGCTCTGGCTGTTGGTCGTGATGTGCCCGGGTATCGCTCTCGCGACGATGTTCGGAGCCGCACCCTGGTCTCGGTACGCGATTCCGCTCGGCTTGACCGCGGCGGCGCTCCTCCTCACCGCAGTCGTCCAGCTGATCCTTCGGGGTGTGTCGGACGGGTGCTGCGGGCACTCGCTGCGCCCTGCACGTCCTGGCTGCTGGCTCCGCCGGACCGACCTGGCGCTCGCGATCGTGCCTCTGGCAGGCGGCGTCGTGGTGACCGGCACGTCGACGGCACTGGTCGTGGGTGGGGTCCCGGAGGCGAGGCCGATCCTGTGGCCGCTGCTCGTCGGTCTTGCGATCAGCCTCGCGATGTACGTCGCCGCCCGCGAGCTCACCCGGATCGCCTACCTCTGGGTCGGGCTCGGCCTGCTGGCGTGGATCTCGTGGGGGCTGACGCTGGTCCTGCTCTTCGATGGTCTGCTCGTGATCCTCACGGACGTCCAGGGCCTCGGCCGGGCAGCGAAGGAGGCACTCGTGCCGGTGCGGCGGCTCCTGTGCGCGGTGGCCGGAGCGGCCGCCTTCGCCGCGATGCGGGCGTGGGCCAGGCCGTCGTGCCGGGTGCCGGCCGGCGGAACAGCCTGACGACGTCGGACTGCCTTCCGCGCGACCTCACCGGCCGTCGGACCGGGCCAGTACCCGGAGCCGGTCCCACGGGATGTGGGGCATCCGGTAGTAGTCGCCCGTCGCGCCCGCCGCTCGGTAGGGCGCCATGTCGGGCACGTACTCGAAGATGAGTGCCATCCGGGCGCCGCCGTTGTCGCCCGCGTACGCGCCGTAGCGCTGCAGCGCACGCCCGACGGTGAGCTCGAACGGCGTGATGCCCGCGATCGCGCCCAGGTCGATCGACGGGTCCAGCTGTACCCGCGCGCCCTCGGGAATCGGGGTCGGGACCCCGTCCATGTTGGCGCCATCGGTCTTCACCGCGGGGTAGCGCAGGTCGTCCTCCGCGGCGATGTTCGTGCTGAAGAACAGTGCGTGGTCGATCTCGCCGGCCGCGATCTCGGCGGCCCGCACGACCGCGGCGAAGCGGGCGATCCCCGAGCCGGTGGACGAGCCGCCCGACGTCTCGCGTCCGTCACCGTCGATCGGGGTGAGCGCGCCTTCTTCCGCCGTCCAGCCGCCGGGGTGCTCCACCGCGTTCAACAGGCCGAACGTCATCCCCGTCGACCCATCCAGCACCGCGAGCGCCCTGTCCTCACCCGTCGGGATCGGAGTGCCCGCCGGGATCGGGACCGTCCTGCCGCCGAACGGATCGCGCCCGCCGAAGGAGACCCGCACCCCCGGCGTTCCGGGCGGGATCGAGCTCTGATCGCGCAGGGTCACCGCGTACTCGACGAGGTCGGCGAGGTGATCGCCCTCGCCGAGCTCCCGCGCGATGGTGGCGCTCCGCGGATCGAGGACGGGTTCGGCGGGCACCGGGTCCCACAGCCAGTCGGCCGCGGTGAAGTAGGGCCGGGCCGGCGGGGGCGCGGCAGTGGACGTGGGCACCGCCGGGGTGGTGGGCGCCGGCGCCGGCGGTGCTACGTCCGGCGCCGACGCGGGCCACACGGCGACGGTGACGGCGAGCACCGCCGCCGCGGCAGCGGCGAGGGCGAGCGCGCTCCTGCGCCGCGCGGGTTCCACGACGGCACTGAACCACGTCCGCCGTCCCGCGGTCGAGAGGTTCGCTCCCGCTTGACAGGCGATGCGCCCGGAGGACGATTGACGACCTGATCGGAGGTGGCGGCCTTGGTGCGATTCCGGCGGCGCCACAGCGAGTCGCCGCAGGCGGCTCCGCTCACGGACCCGGTGCCGGGCGCGGTCCAGTCGGCGGTCGCGGAACGGACGCGCGACCTCCTCCTGGACTTCGTGGCGTTCATGGTGCTGTGCAGCACCACGGACAACCCCGGCAGCGAGATCGGCAGAGCCGGCCACCGGCTGGCGACGGAGTTCGATCGGCTCGTCGGGTGGCTGCAGGACGAGCCCGCGCCGGCGGACGGCGAGCGCGCGCAGCTGATCGTCGGCCTCCGCTGCCACCGGGCGATGGTCCACAACGCCCTGAGCTTCGTGTTCCCGCGGTCGCGCACCGAGCGGTCGGAGGCACTGCGGAGGTCGCTCGGCGTGGTCGGACTCCCCACGCTGCAGCTCCACGATCTCTGCGCCCAGCTCGGCGCAGACCGCCGACCCTGAGCGGTCTCCGGGCCGCACGCCCTCGTGCTCACGTCGGATCCGTCGACCTGCGGAGTCCTTCTTTACACTGATTTTACCGTGCGCCGACAGGTTCGTGATGCGGGATGGAAATGATCCCGACGCGACGCTCCCCGTGTCCACGCTCGCCAGAACCCGACCTTTGACTTGTGCGCCGGTCGGCATTCTCTGGTTACACCCTGCCATTTTGCCGTCCGCGCCGGACGCTGTTCACGAAAGGACTCCCGATGAACGTGGCGGCGAAGCTGTTCGGCTTCGCGGCCTCGCTCGCGATGATATTCGGTGCGGCCTGGTGGGCCGGCACGCTCACGGCCGTGCCCGGCGGATCGGCGCCCTCAGTACCGGTCGACGAGCACGCCGCGGTCGCGCTGCCGCCCGATCGCGCGTTCTCGATCGAAGCGACCGGGCTGGTCTCCACCGCGGTGGGCTATCGGGTCGTCCCGCGCGGGTCGACGACGTTCAAGACCGGTGTCGCGGCCGAGTTCGCGTTCGTCGTCACGGGCCCGGGCGGCCGCCCGGTCACCGCGTTCGACGTCAAGGACGAGCGGCCGATGGACCTGGTCGTCGTCGGCCGTGACGGGGCGGGGTTCCAGCACGTGCTGCCCGTCATCGGAGCAGGGGGCGTGTGGACGGCGCAGCTGCAGCTACCGGCCGCCGGTGTGTACCGCGCGTACGCGACCTTCAAGCCGACGGGCGGGCCGGACCTCGTGCTCGGTGTCGAGCTGTCGGTGTCCGGGAAGTTCGTCCCCGCGGTGTTCACGACCTCCCGCACGGCCCGGGTGGGCGGCTACGACGTGCGGCTCGACGCCGACCTGGTGGCGGGCACCAGGTCAGAGGTGTTCGTCGCGATCGACCGCAACCGCCTGCCCGTCACCGATGTCGAGCCGCGCTTCGGTGCGCCCGGCCAGCTCGTCGTGGTGCGTCAGGGCGACATGGCCCGGCTGCGCGTCGCCCCACTCGCCATCGGATCAGACGATGCGCATCGCGGCGGCCAGGCCCTCGCCTTCACCGTGGAGGTGCCCGACGCGGGAGTGCACCGGCTGTTCGTCGAGTTCCAGCACGACGGTGTCGTGCATGCGGCCGCGTTCACCGTGACGACCGGCAGCGGCCAGTGAGTGCGGTCGCCGAGCTCACGCCGTCGATCCGCGCCGGGGGAGCACCACGAAACATCCCCGTATTCAGAATTGCGATCGGAACACCCTCGGCGTGACATCTCGGAAACCCGATGGTGCGCCGTACGGCCTATTCTCGCGCCAACCAACGGCAAGGCCGGGATAGTCCGAATGGAGACGGATATGGCGTGGATCGACGTTCCGCTCGGGCTGGCGTCCCTCTGTGCGGGCATTTACCACATCGCGCTGCTGATCAGTGGTCGCGCCCGGTTCGCTCCTGCTTCGGCCCACGCGGCGATGGGGATCGGCATGGCGGCGATGTTCGTCCCGGCGGCGGACCCGCTGCCGGGACCGGTGTGGACCGCGGTGTTCGCCGTCGTCGCTGCGTGGTTCGGGGTGGCCGGCCTGCGCGCCGGGACGTTCCTCGGCGAGGCCGGCCACCACGCGGTCGGTGCGGTGGCGATGATCTACATGCTGCAGGGACACACACTCGGAGCCGTCGGCGCGGCGGCATCCGGTGCGGTCGAGCCCGAGCACGCGCACCACGGTGGCGGTGCCGCGCCGCCCCTGCTCATGACCGCGATCGCCCTCGCCTTCGTCGCCTGGTTCGTCGCCGACGTCGCCCGGTTGCTCCTGCCCTACGGCGGAACCGCCGCGCCCGTACCGGTCGGCTCCGGCCCGGCCGCGTCCAGCAGCACCAGGCCGTTGCTCTCGGCCGGGCTCGATCGGCACGTCGCGGTGCCCAACGCGGTCATGAGCGCCGCGATGGCGGTCATGTTCCTGACCATGGTCTGACTCCGCCGGCCCTCGCGGGGCTGTTCTGCGCCCTCTCCGTCGCCGACCTCTGACGTCAGGTCGATCAGTCGTACCTCCGATCCCCAGGAGTTCGTCATGTCCACGACCGCCGACCGGCAGTTGCCCGAGCCCAGCGACACCCGTCCGCTGTTGTCCGGCCCGGAGCTGCCGCCGCCCGCGGACGCGCCCGGACTGGTGCTGATCAGGCTGATCCGCCGGGTGCACTTCTACGCCGGGGTGCTCGTCGCCCCGTTCCTCGCGATCCTGTGCCTCACGGGCATCGCGTACGTGTTCACCCCGCAGATCAACGACGTGCTGTACGCGCAGGAGCTGATCGTGGCCCCGCAGCCCGTCGCGCCGCGGCCGCTCGATTCGCAGGTCGCGGTGGCGATGGCGGCCTTCCCCGATGCGGCGCTCGATTCCGTCCAGCCGGGCGTCCGGCCCGATCGGGCCACGGCGGTGGTGCTCGATCCACCGGGTGCCGCGGGCGACGACAAGCTGGCGGTGTACGTCGACCCCTACACCGCCGAGATGACGGGCACCCTGACACTGGCGCACGGCGAGCCGCCGGTGCAGCACTGGCTCCGGGACTTCCACGGTGATCTCCAGCTGGGCACGGTCGGGGCGATCTACTCCGAGCTCGCGGCGAGCTGGCTGCCGGTGCTGTTCCTGGGCGGCATCGTCCTGTGGGTCAGGAAGCGCCGCGCCCGCCGCCGGGACTTCCTCGTCCCGGCGCCCTCGACCCGGCCCGGACGGGCTCGGCTGCTGAACTGGCACGGCAGCGTGGGGATCTGGCTGACCCTGGCGCTGGTGTTCATCAGCCTCACCGGGCTGACCTGGTCGACCTTCGCGGGGAGCCGGTTCGACACGGTGCTCACCGCCCTCGATGCTCGCACCCCGAAGCTGGCCACCACGTCGGTGCCTTCCGGCTACGGCTCAGCGGTGATCACGGTGGGCCAGGCCGAGACCGTGGCACGGGCGGCCGGCCTGCAGGGCCCGCTGACCCTGACCCCGCCGGCGAAGGCCGGCGCGCCGTTCGTGATCGCCGAGACGTCGAACAGCGTCCCGCTGCACCGGGACAAGATCGCCCTCGACCCCACGACCGGCACGGTGCTCGAGACGCTGCGGTTCGGCGAGTTCCCGCTGCTGGCGCAGCTCAGCACGATCGGCATCCTCGCCCACACCGGGACGCTGCTGGGGCTGTCCAACCAGATCGCCATGACCGCGATGTCGCTCGGCATCCTCGCCATGATCTTCTGGGGCTACCGGATGTGGTGGCTGCGCCGGCCGACCCGTGGCGGCGCGCCGCGCCCGTTGGAGCTTCGCGGCGTGCTCCGGGCCAGCCCGCAACCGTTGCTGCTGGGGATCCTCGCCGTCGCCGTGGTGCTGGGGTGGCTGCTGCCCGTCTTCGGGGTCAGCCTCGTGATCTTCCTGCTGGCGGACGTGGCCGCCGGCGCTTTCCTCCGCAGGCGTGCGGTGTAGCCCCTCACCATCCGCGGGAATCGAACGCGCCGGCCCCTATTTTTGGGGGCCGGCGCGTTTTTTGTCCCCGAATTGCCTAGGTATAACGACCGGATACGGCCGATGGATGTAAACGCTGGGTGAAGTAGGCCGCACAGGCGTAGTCCGTTCGGACGAGCGCGGCGTTAACGGAAGAGTCACCCATTTGGCCTTGCCTGTTACGTGCGGGATGCCAAGATTGCCCATCTCGCGACCAAAGGCGAGGTCAAGATCGACCACCAGCTGCGTTCCCGAAGAAATCCGGGGGAATGTGGTCGATCCGGCATGCCCGAAGGCCGTCTAGATCAACTCTTGACGTAATTCCGTAGTAACAGGAGTGGTGAACTCCTGGGGCTCACGAGTGCGGGACGTTCGTGAGCAGAATGAATAAGTGACAAGAGAGGGAATACATGTCCTCGACCGCTCCCCCAGGTGCTCCACGATCTGGCAGACGACGACGCCTCGCCACGGTGACGGTGATCGCCGCCATCGGTGCGACCGTGGCCAACGCCACCCCGGCCGCTGCCCAGCAGCCGGTCGGCGTCGGGCCCTTGCCGATCACCTTCAACCTGACCGACAACAGTGACGGGTGGTTCGACTCCGGGCTGAACCTGTTCGGCAGCAAGTCCCTCGCGGTCGCGGTGCTGCCGCGCGTCAGCACGGACATCGCGGCGCTGCCCGCCATCGGCGGCCCCGTGCTGCCCACCGACCTCGGTGGCTTCCTCAACGGCGTCACCGGCGGTGCGGCCGGCGGCCTCACCGGCGGTGCGGCCAACCCGCTCGGTGGGGTGTTGCCCGGCGTGCTCGGCGGGGCACCCGCCGCAGCACCGGCACCGGCTCCGGCGGCAACCCCCGCCGCACCGGCACCCACGGCGACCCCCGCGCCGCCGGCCGCTTCCACGTACGGGGAGTCATCCGATGAGGAGTCGGATGCCCCTGCCCCCGCTGCGCCTGCGCCCTCGGCTGCACCCGCTCCGGCAACCGCTCCGGCACCGGCTCCGGCACCGGCGGCGGCGGCGAGCCCGCTCGGCGGCCTCGACGCACTGGGCCTCGGTTCGACCCTCGCCACCGTCCAAGGGCTCGGCAAGAGCACACCGGAGGCGGCGGGCCTGGCTGCCCAAGCCGAAAACCTGATCGGCCAGCTCACCGCTCAGGTTGGTGCGCTCCCGGCCGGGTCGCCGGTCAACCTGCTCGACCTCCCGGTCGGCGTGGATCTGCAGGGCGTCCTCGATTCGCTCGGCAAGTTCGCGCTCAACGGGCCGCCGGTCTCGGTGACCTTCAACGTCGACCCGAAGAACTCCGAGGGTCTGCGCAACCCGATCGGCCTGATCGCGCCCGAGGGCGCGAAGGAGTTCCCGTACATGGACGCGGGCGGTGCGTTCTTCGGCGAGAAGACGATCCAGCTCACCGAGCCCGGCCTGTACGCCTTCTCGGACTCGGTCGCGCCCTACATGCTCGGTGCCGTCGTCGTCGACGACCCGCTCACGCTGGGTCTGGACTTCGGCAAGAGCCTCAAGGTCAACGGGCAGCCGAAGCCCTTCCCCTCGAACGCGGACTTCATCCAGCGGCTGGTGGGCGTGTTCTTCAACGCCACCAACCCGAACAACTGGCAGAAGTTCAGCGAGACCGAGGAAGTGTCCTGGAACCCGATCCAGCCGCCGGCGCCGATCCTGCAGTACGACGCTGCCGGAAAGCCCGTGCTGATCCCGAACCTGGACGCCTACTACGACCAGTACTTCAAGTACCCCAAGACGCTGCCGGCGCTGAAGAAGCCGACCACTCCGGGCGTCGGTGAGACCTGGATCGCCACGCAGATGGAGGACTTCGCCGGCAAGGAGAAGCCCGGCTCGCTCACGAAGATCAACGTGGAGAACTGGACGATCGACCGCAAGGTCGCCGCCCCCGAGATCAACATGAACAACGTCCACAACATGTGGAGCGACAAGGACTACAAGTACATCTACGGGAACGAGTGGTTCGACAACAAGACCGACGTGTTCGACCGGGAGACCGGCAAGTTCGTCCGGCAGATCGAGGTCGGGCACAACCCGGCCCACGTCATGACCCGTCCGGGCAACGACAACCTCACCGTCGGCACCAACGCCGGTACCGACATCGTCGAGCTGACACCGGGTGCCACGTCGATCATCCAGCGGATCAACGTCGACCCGGAGAGCGGCATCACGCCGCACCCGCACGCGCACTGGACCAGCCACGACGGCAAGACGGTCGTCGCGCCCAACACGATGACCAACGAGGCCGTCATCGCCGACATGGACTCGGGCACGGTCAAGCACGACAAGGTCGGCTACTTCCCGATCGCCACGTCGATGACGCCGGACTCGAAGAAGGCGTACATGTCCAACTTCCTGGGCATGAGCATCACGTGCATCTCGCTCGTGGAGGACGCCTGCGCTACCGATGACGGCAGCCTGGCCCACACCTCGACGATCGACCTGTGGAAGAACTACAACCCGCAGACCGGTCCCACCGGTACGTGGGGCGGCCTCACCATCCAGCTCCCGGTGAGCCCGGACGGCAAGGCCATGCTGGCCGAGAACACTCTGTCGGCGACAGTTTCGGTGATCGACCCGAAGACCAACAAGGTGATCAAGGACCTGCCGTGCAACCCCGGTTGCCACGGCGCCAACTTCGGCGCCAAGCAGGGCGGCGGCTACTACGCCTACGTGTCCAACAAGTTCTCCAACGCAACTCAGGTCATCGACGTCGACCCGAACAACGATGGGAACATCGCGGACGCAGCGATCGCCGGGCAGCTGGTGCTGGATGCGACGTCCGGCACCAAGACCGACGACAAGCTGACCACGGGCGCCGGCCAGGGCGGGCAGGGCGTCGTCGCCATCCCGCTCGTCTACAACGGCTGGGTGCAGCAGAACCCTGACGCGTGGCGTCAGAAGCTGACCCCCGAGCAGCTCAACCCGATCGGCTGAGCTGAGCGACTGACACCGCGGTCCGGGGCTGGGCGAAGGCGCCCAGCCCCGGATCGCGTTCCTGAGGAGTCCCCATGGCCCACCCGCTCAAGACTCTCGTCCGCGCCCTGACCGCGATGGTCACAACGGCGCTCTTCTCCGTGGCCTGCATGCTGGCCCTCGCGCCCGCCGCGTCCGCGCGGGTGACCATCGTGCCCGGATCCGTGAAGGGCGGCGAGACGCAGTCCTTCGCCGTACGCCTGTCGAACGAGCGGACCGGCGTGTCGACGACCCGGCTCGAGCTCAAGTTCCCCGCGGACGTCCAGATCCCGCAGGCCAAGGTGTCCAAGGTCAAGGGATGGACCGCAACGGTCGCCACGCGGCCCCTGGACCCGCCGATCAACGTCAACGGCGAGGAGTTCGACGAGGCCGTCGACTCGATCGTCCTGGAGGGCGGCGAGGTCGCCCCGAAGCAGTTCGAGCAGTTCATCGTCACCGCGGGCCCGCTGCCCCAGACCGGCCAGATGGTGTTCGCCGCCACGCAGGGCTACTCGGACGGCAGCGAGGACCGGTGGACCGACCCCACCGCGTCCGGCAAGACGGCCGCCGCGCCGACGATCACCATCACGGCCGGCGGCACGTCCCCGGCCAGCAGCTCGGGCGGAACCGCCGCGACCCTCGCCGCCGACGCGCCAGGCGCTGAGGCCGAGGGCCGGAGCGTGCTGCCGTGGGCGTTGCTGGCCATCGGGCTGGTGGGCGCGGGCTTCGCGCTCATCTTCTGGAACTGGCCACCGGGACGGCGCGCGATCAAGGCGATCCCGACGACGGCCGGCTCGGCCACCAAGCGGGTGCTGGAGAAGGTGGGAAGCCGATGAAGGTCCGTTCCATGACGGCGAGCCGCTGGTCGCTCGCCCGCCGGCTCCTCGGGCTCCTCCTGCTGGTCGCCACCTGCTGGGGCACGCTGCTCGTCGCGATCCCGGTTCCCATGGGAGACCCGGTGCTGCTCTCGATGTCACCGGCTGACGGCGAGGTCTCCAAGTCGCCCGACGAGCTCCGGCTCACCTTCGACCGGCCGGTGCCCGCCGGGCTGGTCACCGTGCGCATGACGAACCCGACCGGTGAGCAGGTCGTCGCCGGCCGGCCGTTCACCCCGCCGGGGGCTCCCGACACCGTCGCCGTGGCGATGCCGAAGACCCGCTACGGCGGGACCTACTCGGTGGCGTGGTCACTGCCGTCGAGCCGCCTCGAGCCGATCAGCGGCACGTCGAGCTTCCTGGTGTCCGCGCCGACCAAGCGGCAGCCCGCCGTGATCCCAACCGACCGGGATCCGGTCGTCGCCGCCGTCTACACGGTGGCCGTGCAGGTCGCCACCGCTGCGTTGCTGCTGGGGATCGGGCTCGTGTTCGCACTGGTCGTCGCCTGGCCGGCGGGGGGCACGCAGCGCCTCGTCCGGCGGCTGATCACCTTCGCGTGGTGGACGCTGCTGGTCTCGACGCTGCTCACCATCGCGTCCTTCGGTGCCTTCGCCGCCAGGACGTCGCTGGGCGAGGCCTTCGATCCCGCCCTGTTGTCGGGCACGTTCGGTTCGGACACCGGCGCGGCACTGCTGCTCAGGCTGCTCGTACTGGTGCCGGTCACGATCGCGCTCGTGCTCCTGCTCGCCGGCCGACCGGCCGAGACCCGGGGGGAGCGCTGGTCCGGTGCGGTCGCGGTGCTCGGCTGTGCGGCTGCGCTCGCCGCGACGTGGAGCTTCGCCGGGCCGCATGATCCGCACGGGCCGCCGCTGCCCACGATCGGCGCGGAGACCGGGCTGCTGCTCGCGATCGCGATCGCCGTCGGTGGCCCGGTGCTGTTGTGGATCCTCCAGCGCGGCGACGGCGACGCCGTCCTGCGCGCCGTGCTGCCTCGGCTCGCGCGCGTCATGACGGCGTGCGGTGCGCTGCTCGTGGTGGTCGCGGTGATCACCGCCGGCGGCTGGGAGCTGGCTGCGCTGCTCGCGTTGGCGACGCTGGTCGTCGCCACGGGGGTGGCGGCGCGGCTGTGGGTGCGGCGCAGGGCCGACACCCGCGGCAAGGACCTGCCCGGCCGCCGGCGCCTGCGCCAGATGGCGATGGTCGCCGTGGCTGCCACGGCGGTGC
Organism: uncultured Actinomycetota bacterium; assembly: GCA_963727745.1. Taxonomy (GTDB): domain Bacteria; phylum Actinomycetota; class Actinomycetes; order Mycobacteriales; family Pseudonocardiaceae; genus Pseudonocardia. The sequence goes on along the minus strand of CAVSHL010000001.1, from coordinate 914,022 downwards.
TGATGGTCGCGACGTCGGCGGTCGACCGCGCGGACCCCGCGTTCGGCCTCTGGTCGGCGCCCAGCGGTGACATCGACATCAATCGTTGATATCTCCTGTGTCCCATTCATCTGAATGGCGAGGAAGGTGGCACTGTTTCTCGCGGGACCGTGCCAATTATGAGAGGTCTTTTTCACGGCTCCGTAACGCACAGTGCACCGGTTGACCCACGGCTTCTGGTTGGCTATGCCAATCGGCGGAACGCTCCCCCTTCCCCGGATCTAGTCCTAGCGGCCAGATAGCGGAATCCGTCGATAGGCACCAGTGTCGTAAAGGAGAGATCTATGTCCAAGCACAACGCTCCCCGTATGCAACGCCTGCGCAAGATCGGCCGCGCGAGCGCGGTCGTCGCGGGCGGTGCACTCGCCCTGTCGGGAATCATGGCCGGCTCGGCCTCCGCCGCCGAGGGATACGGCGGCGGCCACGACGAGTCGGGCTCCACCGGGACCGACAAGACCGCCACCGAGTCCACCGGATTCACGCCGACCACCCCGGTCGACGGGTTCGTGTACCACTGGGGCACCTACCACTACGGCGAGAAGGACTTCGCCGGTGACGAGGTCAAGCGGATCACGTCCGACCCCGGGAAGTACGTCGACATCCACCTCGACATGGTCAAGATGATGCTCGGCCAGACCCCCGAGGGCGACATGAACATGGGCAACTCGGGCTACTGACGCTCGGCCCATCTGCTTGGGCGCCGTCCGGCTCCCCGCTATCGGGGCGGCGCCCAGCTTCCCAGGAGGGTGTTGGGGATCGGTCCGTGAGGATCGGTCCCCAACACCCTCTCGTCATGTCGCCACACGGTTGGCCACGGACACCGACACCACAGCCCCGGTCTGATGACCGGGGCTGTTCACGTCATTGCTGCACGCCATCCGCTCGCATCCGACGCCGTGCTCTGGGCATTCACGCCGTTCGGTCGGCTCGCACCGAGGGTGCAGCTGCACCGTGCGGGCGACGAGATGCCGAAGAGTCATCGACGAGCGATGGTCTCAGTCGCGGGGCGGCTGTCCGGTCACGGTGTTCAGGCTGGTGACGAGATCGCCGGTGATCGGCGACAGGGTGCCGGTCAGGATCCCGACGATGTTCTGGACGAGCCCGGGGGAGGGGGCCGGGGCGGGCGCGGGCGCGCCGGCCGGCGGCGCGGGCGCGGGCGTGGTCCCGGCCCCGACACCTGCACCGCCACCGGCACCGCCCGCGTCGACGGGGCTCTGCGCGGGCAGCTGGTCGGGAGTGCCCTCCGATTCCGAGCCATCGGTCGGATCACCGGCCGCGGAGTCGGTGAAAGCGTCGGTGGTGGCGTCGGGCGACCCGGCCGAGTTCGTGACGGCGTCCGGGAGGACAGCGACACCCGCTGTGGACCTCGGCGCGATCAGCGATCGGCGGGGTGAACTCGGGCCGGCGTCGATGCCGAGCGGGCTCTGGGGTGCGGCATCGTCGACCCGCGGGCCGGCTGCGCTGCCGTCGGTCGGAGGCTCGGGGTCGCTCGGGCCGGGTACGGGGGCGGCGCCGAGGGGCTGCCCGGTGGTCGGGGTCGAGGTCGGGAGCACCGCGAACGTGATCACCGCGGCCGCGAGGGCGAACGCGCCGGCCGTCGCCGCTGCGCGGGCCTTTCCGGTTCGGCCACGAAAGGCCCTGATCAGCAGGTCGAGCAGCAGGAAGGCGACGAGGCTGACCGCGAACCCCGGCAGCAGCCAGCCGAGCGCGAGGGTGCCGGCCGCGATCCCGAGCGCGATCGGCCACGAGAGCGTGGCGAGCGCCGGTGGCGGCACGGGAGTCGCGGTGCTGCTGAAGGGATTGCGCTTCCACCACATCCGGTAGCCACCGACGATCAGCGCGATGGTGCCGAGCACGACGAGCGTCAGCAGGATCTGGTTGGCCAGCCCGAAAAGCGTGCCGGTGTGGAGCTGGACGCCGATCTCCCGGAGCTGGGCCAGCACCGGGTAGTCGCCCCAGCCGATCCGCTCGGTGACGTGCGCGGTGTAGGGATCGACCGAAATCGCGCCCTTGTGGATCGGCAGCCCGTTCGCCGTCTCGACGACGGAGAACGGCCGGTCCGGCCCTGTCGGCGGCGTGACCAGCAGCTCACCGGTGAGACCCTCGGTGTCGGCCACGGCCAGCACCTCGTCGATCCCGATCGGAGCGCTCGCCTCCACGCTGACCGGACGCATGGCGAGGGTGGGTTCGCGAACGTCCGGCAGCCCCCAACCCGCGATCGGGCTCATCATCAGGCCGGTGACACCGATGACGAGCAGGCCGACCGTCAGCCAGATCCCGAGCGGCCCGTGCACGGAGCGCAGGCGGGACATGTCGCCCTTGCCGCGGGGGGCCGGCACCAGCAGCTCGGCCGCGGTGCGTCGCCGCCGCCCCTGCTTGCTGATCCACACGATCAACCCGCCGACGACGATGACGGGCAGCCAGCTCGCGGCGATCTCCGAGTACCACCGCCCGAACTCGCCGAGGTGCAGGTTCGAGTGCAGATCGCGCAACCACACGTTCGCCGGCAGGCGGCCGCCGCTCGTGACCAGCTCGCCGTTGATGTAGTCGGTGTACGGGTCGACGAAGACCGTGCGCGCCTCCCGGGGGTCGGCCAGGCCGGGCACGTACAGGTTCACCCGCGTCGTGCGCTCCGGCGTCGACGGCGGCACGACCGACTCCACGCGCGCCTCGGGGTGGGCCCGCAGCGCGGCCGCCACCTGGGCCTCGACCGGGTGCGGCACGGTGCCGACCTGCGAGACGAACAGCTGCCCGCTGTACAGGTCGTCGTGGATCTGCGGGCTGAAGACGTAGACGAGACCGGTCAGGCAGAGGATCAGGAGGAACGGCGCGACGAGGATGCCCGCCAGGAAGTGCACCCGACGGGCGAGCGGGCGCAGCTGCACACCCGCGGCGTTCGGGGAACGCGTCCGGCTGGGGCCGCGAACGGGTATCCAACCGGCCGTCCGGCGGGAATGAGCGGAGGTCACCGCGAACTCCTTGCTGTGCTGGGGGGCTCGTCGCCCCGCCCGATCACCGTGAACGTCCATCGGTCATCCATTTCGACGTTCAGCAGGAAGCGGGCCGGCTGAGCTGTTCATGGGGGAGCGCCCGTCGATTGACCAGTGCGGATGTCAACCGCGGGACGGGCATATTTTCGCAGGACAGCCGTAACACGGGACCGCTACGGGATGACCTCTTCGTAACGTCGATCAGGTCGTATCCGTGGAACGCCGTGAGCCGAGCGTCACGCAGGTTTTACCACCGTTTGTCCGAGTGGCTCGTTTACGCGCCGGCACAACAAGATCGCGTCGAGGTCGAAGTGTTTGCTGTTTTCACAGCGCAAACTTCGACCTCGACGCGATCTTCGGACGTGATCTTCGCGCGCACCGGTCAGGCGGTGGCGGTCTCTCCCGACATCACGCGGCGGGCGAGTACCCGGACGTCGAAGTCGTCCTCGCTCAGCTCGGCCTCGGTGGGGGTCACGCGGTCGAGCAGCCTGCGGGTGGCCATGTGCGTGCTCGGATCGTTGACGGACTCGACCGCGGTCAGCAGCCCGTCGCACAGGCGGAACACGGAGAAGCGGGTCGCGCTGCCGCGGACGACCAGCCGGTCGTGGCCACCGCCCAGGTCGACCAGCTGCAGGCGCAGCGATCCCTGGTTGCTCCAGAACCACGGCACCGCGCGGTAGGACCGCTTCCAGCCGAGGATGCGGGCGGCGGCGTAGCGGCCCTGGTCGGTGGCGTTCTGGATCGACTCCAGCCGGCGCAGCTGGCCGGTGACCCGGTCGCGCACCGTTGCGCAGTCGCCGATCGCGATGATCCGCGGATCGGAGGTGGTGAGCTTGCGGTCCACGACGACGCCGTTGTCGGTCTCCAGCCCCGCCCGGCCCGCCAAGCTGTCGTCGGGAGTGGCACCGACCCCGATCACGAGGAGGTCGGCGGGAAGCAGCTGACCCGACTCGGTCCGCACCCCGGTGACGTGCCCGGCGTGCCCGAGCACCTCGATCGCGCGGTCCTCCAGGCGCAGCCGCACCCCGTCGGCGCGGTGGTGGGCGGCGACGGCTTCGGAGACCGGCTGCGACACGACGCGGCCGAGCACCCGGTCGGACAGCTCGAGCACGGTCACGTCGACACCGCGCTTGCGCGCCGCGCTCGCCACTTCCAGCCCGATGAATCCGGCGCCCAGCACGACGACGTTCCGCGCGCCGGCCAGCGACGCGCGCAGGGTGAGTGCGTCGTCGACGGTGCGCAGCTCGCTCACCCCGCGCAGCGGCAGGCCCGGCAGGGGGAACCGCCGGGGCGTGGCGCCGGTCGCGAGCACCAGGTGGTCGTAGCCCACCCAGACGCCGCTCTGCAGCCGCACCTGCTGGCGGGCCCGATCGATGTCGACCGCCGGGCCGGCGCACAGCGTGATCTGCTGGTCGTCGAAGAACGCCTGGGGGCGCAGCGAGATGCCCGCCGGATCCGTCCGGTCGTCGAGCATCTCCTTCGACAGCGGCGGCCGCTGGTAGGGCAGGTGGCCCTCTGCGCCCACGACCGTGATCGGCCCGGCGTAGCCGCCCGTGCGCAACGATGCGGCCGCTTCGACACCGGCGTGCCCTGCCCCGATCACCACGACGCCGAGCACGTCAGACCTGCTTCGCGGGTACGCGGACGACGAGGTGGGTGCTCTCCTGCGTGGGTACGAGCTGGCAGCTCAGCCGGCTGTTCTCCGCGCGCGGGGCGGCCGTCCACTCCAGCATGTCGTCCTCGTCGCCCGACGGTGGGTCGAACTTCTCCGTGGTGTGGTCGACGTAGACGTGACACGTGCCGCAGGTCGCCGAACCTCCGCATTCGCCGACGATTCCCGGAACCTGGTTGCCCAGCGCGGCCCGCATGAGGCTCGTCGCGATCGGCATGTCGACCGTCATCTGCGAGCCGTCGTCGTTCACATACACGACAGTGGGCACGATCGTCTCCTTCTGCTCGTCGCCGGATCGAGATACGGCGATGAAAGACACATTCGGACGCACAAAGACGGCACGCGTTGCTCATCGTTTGCGGGTGGTCGAGAATCGTCAGTCAGGGTGCATGATCGGAATCGACACCGGCACGTGCGCGCCATGCATCGGACGCCGTGTCGGATTGGACCTACTGGACCGATCAGGTCCTCGAAAGACTAGTCCGAACGGCGTGACACCGAGATCGCGCACCGTAAAGTCAACGTAACGAAGAACTCTGTCTCCGCTATGGACGCTGTGAGTGTCGACGCGTTCCCGCTCCGCAGTCGAACAGCTCGGGCGGCGGCGCTCACAAGCTGTGGTGCCCCGGCCCCACTGCCCACGTCCGCCCGTCCGGCAGCCGGATCTCGGCGTTGCAGCCCGCCGGCACGTCGACGTCGAGGCGCAGGTCGTCGCCCTCGCGGCGCCACGCGCTGCGGATCAGGCCGTGCGGGCTCTCGTGCTCGGCCTCGGCCCACCGCAGGTCACCGGCGGGTCGGGGGGCGATGACGAGGCGGCGGTAGCCGGCCTCGGCGGGGCCCGGGTCGTCGAGCATGCGGATCCCGGCGACGTGGGTGTGCAGGAAGCTGATCACCGCTCCCTTGCTGTAGTGGTTGAGCGAGCCGGGGCCGCGCGGATCGGCCGCGCCCGACCAGCTCTCCCAGATGGTGGTGGCACCCCGGTCGATCATCTCGAGCCAGGACGGCACGCCGGTCGCGGTCAGCACCCGCCACGCGGTGTCGTGGTGGCCGGCGTCGCTCAGGGTGGGCAGCAGCAGGCCGGTCGAGAGGAAGCCGGTGCCGACGTGGTGGTCCGCGGCGGCGACGAGCCCGGCGAGACGGGCGCCGACGGCCGGGCGCAGCGGCTCCGGGACCAGGTCGAACGCGAGCGCGCGGACGTGGTTGGCCTGCGTGGGCATGCTGATGGTGCCGTCGGCGCCGAGGTACTCGCGCTGCCACGCGGTGCGGGCGTTCCGCGCCAGGGCACCGTAGCGGGCGTGGTCGTCGGTGCTGTCGAGCAGCGCGGCGATCCGGGCCAGCAGCCGGGCCGACCGGGCCAGGTACGCGGTGGCGACGATGCCGTGGTCGCGGTCCGGGTCGATGCTGGGCACCTCGCCGGGTTCGAGCCATTCCCCGAAGTGGAACCCGGTGTCCCACAGGAACTCCTCGTGCGGGCCCGGGTCGGGACGTGCGGCGGCGCGGTCCGGGTGCCGGCGGCTGCGGGCGATCCCGGCGGCGTGGTCCACCCATCGGGTCATCGACGGGTACTGGCGTTCCAGCACGACCCGGTCGCCGTAGGCGCGCCACAGCGCCCACGGCACGAACACGGCCGCGTCGCCCCAGCCTGCGGAGCCCTCCATCGCGAGGGTGGCGTGGTCGCCGCCCGGGTCGTGCGGCTCGGGGACGATGGTGGGCACCCGTCCGTCGGGTCGCTGGTCGGCGGCCAGGTCGCGCAGCCACTTGTTGCTGAACCCGGCGACGTCGTGGGTGAACGCGGCCGTGTCGACGTAGACCTGCCAGTCGCCGGTGAAGCCGGACCGCTCGCGGTGCGGGCAGTCGGTGGGGATGTCGCAGGCGTTGCCGCGGAAGCTCCACACCGCGGCCCGGTGCAGCGCCTCGAGCCGCTGGTCGCTGCACCGGAAGCGGCCACGCGGCGGGAGATCGGAATGGACCACGACGGCCCGCACGGACTCCGCGGTGAGCTCGCCGGGCCGACCGTCGATCTGCACGTAGCGGAAGCCGTGCGTGGTGTGGCGCGGCTCGAACACCTCGCCGGGCACCCCGGCCGCGACGACCGTGTCGACCTGGCCCGCCGGCAGCCGCTCGCGCGTCGCGAAGTCGAACGCACGCAGGTTCTCGGTGGTGACGGCGCCCGCGTCGTCGAGGAGCTCGCCGTGGGTGAGCGTGATCGTGGTGCCGGCCGGCCCGAGCCCGGTCAGGCGCACCCATCCGTTGATGTTCTGACCGAAGTCGACGACCGTGCGCTCGCCGCCCAGGCGCCGGACGGCGATCGGCGCCAGCTCCTCGATCCGACGCACCGGCGGACCCTCGGGGTCGATGAGCCGCTCGCGGTCGGCGTAGAGGCCACCGGTCACGCTCCGCGCCGGCCGCCACGCCGGATCGCCGTCGGTGCGGGAGGTGCCCGGGGCCGGTTCGCGCAGGTCGACGTGCTGGCCGTCCATCAGGTCGGCGCGGATCCCGCTCGGACGCGACCACCAGCCGGGCCCGGTGGTCACCGTGCGGGTGGTCCCGTCGGCCAGGTCGATCTCGATCCCCAGCAGCGCGGCGACCCTCGTCCCGTACCCGTCGGCGTGCCGCTCGAAGCCGTGCCGGCCGCGGAACCAGCCGTCCGACACCAGCACCTCGACCTCGTTGCGGCCGGGTCGCAGCAGGCCGGTGACGACGTAGGACTGCACCTGCAGCCGCGACCGGTAGGCGGTGAAACCGGGGGTGAGCTCGAGGTCGCCGACGCGGTGGCCGTTGACGAACAGTTCGTAGATCCCGTGCGCCGTCGCCCACGCGGTCGCCGCCCGCGCCTCGCCGGGCAGCGCGAACGCGTGGTGCAGGCGGTGGGCCGGCCGGGATCCCGGCGGGGCGACGGCCGGTTCGTCGGGCTCGATCCAGGTAGCCCCCGCCAGCCCCCTCACGACAGCACCGTCACGATCGGGCGTCCCCGATCACCCCGGCCAGCAGCCCCAGCGCCCGGTCGACGGGTTCGAGGACCGGCGGCATGTTGAGGAATCCGTGCAGCATCCCGCGGACGCTCACCTGCCGGACGTCGGCGCCGGCGACGGCGAGCTGCGCCGCGAACTCCTGCGCGGAGGCCCGCAGGTCGTCGTACTCGGCGTTGACCAGGACGGTGGGGCACAGCCCGTCGAGGACACCCAGGCCCGGCATGGCGTAGCCGTCGGCGCGGCTCTCCGGGCCGCCGAGGTAGTTCGTGGTGATCTCGGTGCGGTCCGCGGGCAGGAAGCGCAGGATCCGCGGGATGTCGTCGAGCAGCGCGGCGAGCTCTGCCGCGGCGGCCGGTACGACGGCGTGCAGGGTGGCGTAGACCAGCACCAGCGCGGCCGGCACCCACCCATCGTCGTCGCGCAGGCGCAGCGCCGCGCCGGCGGCGAGGTTGCCGCCTGCGCTGGCGCCGCCGATGCTGAGCCGAGCCGGGTCGATGCCGAGCTCGTCCGCACCGTCTCGCGCCCAGCGCACGGCCGCCACGACGTCGTCGTGGGGCACGGGGTAGTGGACGCCGCCCACGGCGAGCCGGTAGTCGACGCTCACGACCACCGCGCCGGCGCGGGCGCACAGCTCGCGGGCGACGCCGTCGGCCTCGATCATGTCGAGGTCGCCCATGCGGAACGCGCCGCCGTGCATCCAGACCAGTGCCGGCTGCGCGGTGGCCGGCGGGTGCGGCCGGTACACCCGCACCGGGACGGGGCCGTGCGGGCCGGGTGCCTCGGCCGCGTCGACCCGGACGTCGGGCGGCGCCGGGGCGTCGGGCCAGTCGGCGAACTCGTCGAGCCGGGCGCGCAGCTGCGGGTCCGCGAAGCCGGCGGCGAAGGAGTCGATCCCGTCGAGCAGTGGGAGGCGCTGCGCGATGGCGGGGTGGACGGGCAAAGTCAGGAGTCCTCTCCGGGCAGGGTGTTGGCGCGGGCGACCGCACCGAGCCAGGCGAGGCTCGGCTTCGCCATGCGGACGAACGTACTGCGGTCGACGGCGACGAGCCCGAACGTGGGCCCGTAGCCGGCGAACCACTCGAAGTTGTCCAGCAGGCTCCAGTGCAGGTAGCCGCGGACGTCGGCGCCGCCGTCGATGGCCGTGCGGAGGCTGCGCAGCGCCTCGCGGGTGTGGTCGATCCGCTGCGCGTCGTCGGCGGTGGCGATGCCGTTCTCGGTGACCAGCAGCGGCATCCCGGGCAGCACCTCCGCCGCCCGGGCGACGGCCGCCCCGAGGGCTCCCGGCCGGTACTCCACGTCGGCGAGCGTGCGCAGCTCGGGCGCCGGTGCGACCGGCCCGTCGGGACCGATCCGGGCACAGCTGTAGACCTGCATGCCCACGAAGTCGTCGCCGGCCGCCGCAGCGAGGAACTGGTCCTCCATCGCCGCCCGGTGGGCAGCCGCCTCCTCGACCGCGCCGTCCTCCGCGAGGAACTCCTGCCCGACGAGGGTGAGCCCGGCCGGCGGAGCGCCGCCGTCCCGCAGCACCGCCAGCCCGCGGCGGTGTATCTCCAGCAACGCATCGGTCAGCTCCTGGTCGGGCCGGGGGAGCCCGGCGACCGGCTCGCCGCGGCCGGCCATCGCGGCGAGCACCGGCAGGCACGCCATCAGGTTGGGCTCGTTGAGCGTGCAGACGTAGGCGGCGTCGGTGAGCACGGGCAGGGCCGCCTGCGTGAAGCGGGCGAACCGGTCGCCGGCCTCCGGTCCGGTCCACCCGCCGTCCCGGGCCATCCATCGCGGCAGCGTGAAGTGGTTGAGGGTGACGACTGGGGCGAGCCCGCGGTCGCGGCAGGCGTCGACGACGCGCTGGTAGTGGTCGACCGCGGCGCGCGAGACGTGGCCCTCCTCCGGCTCGATCCGGCTCCACTCCAGGCTGAACCGGAACGCGGTCAGCCCCGCGCCGGCGAGCAGGTCCAGGTCCTCGGCGAAGCGGTGGTAGTGGTCGACGGCGTCGCCGCTCGGCTCGCGGAACGGGCTGTGCTCGGCGTGCTCCCACTCCCAGTAGTGGTTGTTGACGTTGTTGCCCTCGACCTGGTGCGCCGCCGTGGCGGCACCCCAGAGGAAGCCGTGGGGGAACCGGCCCGTCACCGCACGCCTCGGATCGGGACGATCAGCACCGCGCCGAGCAGCCCCGCGACGGCGCCGAACAGGAACAGCGCCGTGAAGTTCTGCGGGTTCTCCGCGGTCGCGGCGATCGCGAGGACGGCAGGGGCGATCGCCGGCACGATCGTCGCCGGGAGCGTGTTGGCGAGGTTCATGATGCCGAGATCCTTCGCCGTGTCGTCCGGGTTCGGCAGCACGAGCGTCACCAGCGCCATGTCGACGGCGAAGTAGACGCCCTGCCCGAACCCGACGACGGCCATCGCCACCAGGAACGCCGGGAACGACGTCGCGGTCGCGGCGAGCGCGAGACCGACGGCGAAGATCACGGCCGAGCCGATGACGAAGGGCTTGCGCCGCCCGATCCGGTCGGAGATCTTGCCCGCGATCGGGGCGAAGACCAGTGCGACCGCGGTGAGCACGAGCGTCGACACGAAGACGGCGCCGGCCACGTCCTGCGGCGGGAAGTGCAGGACGGCGATCAGGTAGAACGCCTGGTAGGCCTGGATGGCGGCGACCCCGAGGAACAGCAGCAGGCGGCTGGCCCACGCCCAGGCGAAGTTCGGTGCACTGCGCGGGCTCACCCAGTACGTGCCGAGGAACTGCTTCCACCCGAAGGCGGGCCGCTCGGCCGGGGTGAGCCTGCGGTCGGCGAGCACGGCGGCGAACGCGAGCGCTCCCGCGGCCGCGATCGCGGCCGGCACGATGATCATCGCGGTGAGGTTCGGCGCCAGCAGCTGCGCGATGAACAGGCCGACCACGGCACCGACCGGGAGGCTGAGCCCGACGATGGCCGAGGCCGGGCCGCGGCGCTCGGGCGCGTACTGGTCGGGGACGGCGGCGGTGCAGGCCACGGCCGTGGCGCTGAAGCCGACCGAGGTGAGGATGCCGGCGAGGGTCAGCGTGAGGGTGCTGTCGGCCAGCGCGGTGCCGATCGCGCCGAGCACGAACAGCACGGCCCCGAGCGCGAGGAACGGCCGGCGCCGGCCGAAGCGGCTCGTGGTGCGGTCGCTGACCCGGCCCAGCGCGGGGAAGGCGACGAGCGAGAACACCGCTCCGACCCCGACCGCGATCGACAAAACGGTCGTGGCGTTCTGCGGGTCGATGACGGTGGCCTTGAGGGACAGCGTCAGCACGGCCGGCACCAGGTTGCCCATCCCGGCGCCGATGGCGGCGAGGCCGAGGAAGAACAGGGAGCCCTTGCGGGGATCGGGCCACACCGTCGGCGGAGAGGTCTCCGCGGTGGTGCCGTCCAGCGGTTCGGTGGTCATGGCGCGCTCCTCTGCGTGCTCAGCCGGCGATCCCGGCCGTGGGTCGGACTGCTCGGTCGGGGCCGGCACCCCGGGCGATGTCGAGGACGGCGGCGGCGGTCGCTGCGTCGGTGCCGCGCCAGGCGACGTGCTGGTCGGGCCGCACCAGCAGCAGCGGCGCGCCGTAGCCGGCCGCGTCGGGCAGCTCGGGCAGATCCACCACGGTGAGCGGCACCCCGGTGCGGGCGGCCGCGGCCCGGAACAGACCGGCGTCGAGGCCCGGGTCGAGGCGCAGCAACGTGAAACCGGGGCCGAGGTGGTCGTAGAGGGAGCTGCCGTCCGGCAACCACCGGTGCGGCAGGCGGGTGCCGGGTCGGGCCGATCCGTGGTAGCGCAGCGGCTCGTGCGCGGGCACGGCCGAGCCGTCGTCGACGACGATCGGGGAGTCGGCGTAGTGGTAGCCGAGCACGAGCCCCAGGCTGTGGAACTCGCCGCGCTTGCTCGCGAGCGCCACGGCGGCCGCGGCCCGGCTGCGCTCGCCGTCGGCGGAGTCGTCGTCGAGCGCGGGATGCGCGAACGCGGCTGCCAGGCGGGACTCCTGCGCGGCGGCGTCGGCGATGGTCTGAGTGGCCACCGGGCGGCGTTCGGGCTCGTAGCTGTCGAGCAGCGCGGGCCCGGCCCAGCCCTGCAGCACCGCGACGAGCTTCCACGCCAGGTTGACGGCGTCGCCGATGCAGGTGTTGTAGCCGTGCCCACCCCACGGCGGGTTGAGGTGTGCGGCGTCGCCGACGAGGAACGTGCGCTGCCCGCGGTACCGGTCGACGATCAGCATCCGCGCCGCCCACGGGTCGGTGGCGTGCACGTGGACGGGGATGTCGGCACCGAGCAGGTTGCGCACCAGCGCCGCCGGGTCGACGTCGCCGGCGGTGACGTCGACGCCCTGGGCGATCGCCCACCAGGTCCCGTCGAGGTCCATCCGGCCGACGATGCCGCCGGGCTCGGCGCCGAGGACCCAGTAGTGCACGGCGCGGCCGCACAGGTCGTCCTCGGTCAGCTCCGGCGCGGAGAACGTGATGTTGAGGTTGGGCAGTGCGCCGCTGCCGCCCGTGTAGCGGGTGCCGATCGCGTCGCGGGTGATCCCGCCGGATCCGTCGCAGCCCAGCAGGTAGTCGGCGGCGACGGTGTGGAGCGCGCCGTCCGGGTCGCTGATGGTGGCCAGCACGCCGTCCGGCCCGTCCTGCGCGGCGACCAGCCGGTGACCGGTGCGCAGCTCGACCGTGGGCAGGGCGGCGACGGCGTCGCGCAGCACCTGCTCGACCACGGGCTGCGCGATCTGCTGGCCGCCTTCGGCGAACTCGGCCCGGCGCTCCTCGTGCAGCGCGAAGGCGTGGCGGAAGCGGGTGATCTCGCGGCCGACGACGCGGGTGCAGAACACGACGTCCTGGGCGTAGGAGACGGGCAGCGGCGCGGCGGCGCGGACCCGGTCGGCCAACCCCCAGCGGCGGAACAGCTCCATCGTGCGCGCGGAGGTGGTCTTGGCCCGTGGCCGGTCGGTGGCGACGGTCGCGCGCGGCTCGACCACGCAGCAGCGGATCCCCGCGCGGCCGAGCTCGAATGCCGCGGCGAGGCCGCTGGGACCGCCGCCCGCGATGAGGACGGGCCAGTGCGTCGCGCCGGTCATGCGTTCACGGGTCCGACGATCGGGGTGCGCAGCACGCCGAGTCGCTCGACCTCGATCTCGACGACGTCGCCGGGCTGCAGCAGCCGCGGCGGCGTGCGCACGTACCCGACGCCGGCCGGGGTGCCGGTGACCAGCACGTCGCCGGGTTCCAGGGTCAGCGTGCGGCTGATCTCGGCCAGCACCCGGCCCACGTCGAAGATCAGGTCGCGGGTGTTGCCCTCCTGCACCAGCTCGCCGTTGACGCGGGTGGTGAGGCGCAGCCCGGCGGCGATCGGACCGACCTCGTCGGCGGTGACGATCGGTCCCATCGGGCCGCTGCGGTCGGCGTTCTTGCCCAGCGTCCACTGGGCCGTGCGCTTCTGCGCCGTGCGTGCGGTGAGGTCGTCGAAGGTGGCGTAGCCGAGCACCGCCCGTTCCGCGGTCCCGGCGTCGACGGCGGTCAGCCGCTCCCCGACGACAGCGGCGACCTCGCCCTCCCAGTCCAGGCCCGGCTCGTCGGGCGGGATCGGCACGGGCACGTCGCCGACCGTGAGGGACCGGGTCCAGCGCCCGAAGATCGTCGGGTGGTCGGGCACGCCGTAGGTGCCCTCCTCGGCGTGGGCGCGGTAGTTGAGCCCGAGGCACAGCACGCGGGCGGCGGCCGGCACCGGCGGCACGAGCGCCGCGCCGGCGAGCGGGCGCTCGCCCACAGTGACGGCCGCGGCGGCCGGTCGCCACGTGGCCAGGTCGGCGTAGAAGTCGTCGACCTGGGCGACGGGGGTGAGCCGGTCCCCGAGCACGACGGCCACGAGCACGTCGCGCCCGTCGCGGATCCCGACGAGCCTCATCGCGCGGCGCCCACGAGCCGGACGTCGAACGCGACGTCGAGGAACGGGGCCGCGAGCTGCCACCGCGCCGCCTCCGCCGCGTCCGTGCACGGTCGGGGCTCGACGACGAGCGCGTCCTTGACCGCGAACGCGGCGTCCGAGTCCAGGTAGGGATCGCCCGCGATGAAGACGTGGGTCGTCACGGGGCGGTGGCCGGCGGCCTCGACGCGCAGGTGGAGGTGCGCGGGGCGCATCGGGTGGCGGCCCAGCGCGGTGAGCAGGTCGCCGACCGGGCCGTCGGTGGGCACCGGGTAGCTCGCGGGACGCACGGTGCGGAACCAGTACCGCCCGTCGGCGTCCGTGGTGAGCAGGGCACGCAGGTTCCCCGCGGGCTGCGCCGTGTCCTGGGTGTCGTAGTGGCCGGCGTCGTCGGCCTGCCAGATGTCGACGGTGGCGCCGGCGAGCGGGCGGCCGGCGACGCCGGTGACCCGCCCGTGCACCACCATCGGCTCGGCGCGACCGCGCTCGGGCCCGTCCGCGATCCAGGCCCCGAGCGGCCGCGGCGGCGCGGGGGAGTGGAACGGGCCCTCCACGGAGGAGGGCGTGGCGTCCGCGGGGCCGGCGTGGTTGACCTCGTCGACCGCCGAGGTCAGGCCCAGCATGTCGGAGAGCAGGATGAACTCGTTGCGGACCGGGGTGCAGGTCTGCCCGACGCGGACGAGGAAGTCGATGCCGCGCAGCCACTCCTGCTCGGTCGGCCGGACCTCGCGCACGAGCGCGTGCAGGTGCGTCACGGTGGAGGTCACGATCTCCGCCAGCCGCGGATCGGCCGCGTCGACCTGTGCGAGGACCTCGGCGAGCAGGCGGTCCAGCTCGCTCCGGGCGGGTTCGGTGATCGTCACGTTGCTCCTTCAGGAGGGCACGGGGCAGCCGCGTCTCGGCCGTCGGCCGGGACGCCGGGTGCGAGGTGGGCTATCGGATGTGGTCGAGGACGAAGGCGAGCGACTCGTCGAAGGCGGTGCGGGCGGCCGCCGCGTCGCCGCGCCACATGTGGTCGGCGCCGGCGATCGGATGCAGCCGGGCCGCTGCGCCGCACCCCACGAGCGCCGCCGCGAGCCGTTCGGACTGCCGGTAGGGGACGAACCGGTCCGCGGTGCCGTGGACCAGCAGGAACGGGGGAGCGCCGGCGTGCACGTGCGCCACCGGGCTCGCCGCCCGCGCGCGCTCGGGCACGTCGGCCACGGGCGCGCCGAGCAGGCGCGCCTCCCGGGAGTCGGGCGCTGCGGGATCGACGACGGTGCCGCCGGCCGCGTCCGCGGCGAGCGCCGTGAGATCGGCGGGCCCGTACCAGTCGACGACCGCGCGCACGCCGCCCGCGGTCAGCCCGAGCAGTGCCGCGAGATGCCCGCCGGCGGACTCGCCCCACAGCGCCGTGCGGTGCGGGTCGAGACCGTGCTCGTCGGCGTGCTCGCGCAGCCACGTCAGCGCAGCCGTGACATCGCTGAGCTGCGCGGGGAACACCGCCTCCCCGCTGAACCGGTAGTCGACGGACGCGACGGCGAGCCCGGCCGCGGTCAGCAACGCGAACGCGGACGGGTCCCAGCCGTCGTACGCGGGACCGAACGTGGCGCGGCTACCGGTGCACCAGCCGCCGCCGTGCAGGAACACGACCAGCGGAGCCGGTCCGGGCCCCGCCGGACGGTGCAGGTCCAGCAGCAGCGGCCCGTGGCCGGGCACGACGCGGTAGGCGATGGCCGGCCCTGCGGGTGCGTCAGTCGATGAGGCGGACATCGAAGCGGAACTCGTTGCGGTGCGCGCGGGCCGCAGCCCCCAGCTGCTCCGGCGACGGCACGACCGGCGGCACCGGTGGGACGCGGGAGTCGGTGCGCTCCCCGGCCGCCGAGAAGAAGCGCTCGAAGCCCCCGGTGTTCACGCCGAGCGCCTTCGCCCGGTGCGACTCGACGCGGAACGTGTGCAGCCGACCGGCCGGGACGTAGCCGAAGTCGCCCGGGCCGAGCACGCGGTCGAGCCGCTCCCCGTCGCCGTCCTCCCCGCCGCCGTTCTCCCTGCCCCATCCTCCACGACGACGCGGATGCGGCCGTCGAGGACGAAGAAGATCTCGTGGACACCGGCGTGGGAGTGCACCGGGATCGCGTCGCCGCGCGGTGCCTCCATCGTGAAGACGCCGAACTGCCCGTCGGTCTCGTCGCCGCTGAGCAGGACGGTGAACAGCTGGTCGAACAGGTGGCTGCGCTCGCCGTCGCCGGCCTCCAGGAAGTACGGCACCGGCTTCCCGGGCAACGTGAAGTGCGCGCTGTCCGACGGCGTCACGAACTCTGCGGTCATGGGCGTCCTCCGGGGTATGGCTGGTCGGCGGTGTGCCCAGGATGGAAGGCGACGGCGCCGGCGTCAGCGGACGTTCCATTGATTGGCATGGCAGACTCGATCGGTGGACGACGTGCCGGAGCCGCCGCGCCGGGGGAAGCGCCCGCCGCACAGCGATCCGGTGGTCGTCCGCGCGCTGTCGCTGCTGTCCGCCTTCGACGCCGAGCACCGCGCGCTCGGCCTGGCCGAGCTGAGCCGGCGCACCGGGATGCCGCGCAGCACCACGCTGCGCCTGGCCGCGCGCCTGCTCGACTGGGGCGCCTTCGAGCGCGACGCCGCGGGCCGCTACGTCGTCGGGCTGCGCCTGTTCGAGGTCGCGTCGCTGGCACCGCGCAGCCACGGCCTGCGGGAGGTCGCGCTGCCGTTCCTGGAGGACCTGCACGACATCTCGCGCCAGCACGTGCTGCTCGCTGTCCGCGACGGCGGCGAGGCGCTGCTGGTGGAGCGGCTCTCGGCGCACGGCGCGGTCGAGATCGCCTACCGCGTCGGGGGTCGGATGCCGCTGCACGACACGGGAGTCGGGCTCGTGCTGCTCGCGGGCGCGGGCCCGGATATGCGCGACGCTGCGCTGGCCCGCCTCGAACCGGCCGCCGCAGACACGCTGCGCCGACGGCTCTCCGAGGTCCGGCGGCTGGGCGTCGCGGTGTTCGACCGCGGCCACCCGGC
The DNA here is from genome assembly GCA_963727745.1 of uncultured Actinomycetota bacterium. Classification (GTDB taxonomy): domain Bacteria; phylum Actinomycetota; class Actinomycetes; order Mycobacteriales; family Pseudonocardiaceae; genus Pseudonocardia. The sequence goes on along the minus strand of CAVSHL010000001.1, from coordinate 897,422 downwards.
ACCGGTGTCCTCCGTGGCCGCTGCGGTGCGCGGGGCCACGGGGGAGGTGGTGGCCGCGGTGTCCATCGTGGTGCCGAGCGGCGTGGCCACGCCGCAGGCGTACGAGCAGGTGGTGCGGGCCACCGCGTCCGCCATCTCGCGGGGGATGGGGAGCGGGCGCGTGGCGGTTCCGCGCGGGTGACCCGTCGGGTCAGCGCAGGACGCAGAACTCGTTGCCCTCGGGGTCGGCCATCTGCACCCAGCCCTCGTACTCCTGCACGGCCACCGCGCCGAGAGCCACCAGGCGGGCGACCTCGGCGGCCTGGTCGTCGGCGCGCACGTCCAGGTGGACGCGGTTCTTGGCCGTCTTGCCCTCGGGCACCAGCACGAAGAAGTAGCGCGGCCGACCGGGACCGGCCTCGACGAGCACCGTGGGGTCGTCCTCGGGATCGTCGATCCCCTTCGCGGCGAGCCGGCGCAGTTCCTCCTCGTCGTACGGCGCCACCTCGTAGTCGTCGAGCGCGGCAGCCCAGAAGCGGGCCAGCGACGCCGGGTGCCTGCTGTCGAAGACGATGTCGTGAAGACGGGCCACGGCCAGACGTTAGCCAGAACTCGCCGGCGTGGGAGGAACCGAATGGTGGTGCATGCTCGACGCAGTACGGAGTGACGTGATCGCGAGGAGGCAGCGGGTGCGCGAGGTGCTGACCGGGGAGCGGCTGCAGTCGATCGCCCGCGGGGCGGCGGCGTCGCTGCGCGGGGTGAGCCACGGACGGCCGTTCGTGGAGAAGCTGGACGTGTACAAGGTCGGCGCGAAGGTGTTCCTCATCGTCACCGACGATCCCGAGGAGCAGATCATCACGGTGAAGGCCGACCCCGGGCGCGGGCACCTCCTGCGTGATCAGTTCGCGGCGGTGACCGCGGGCCGCTACCTCGACAAGAGGCACTGGGTGTCGGTGGGTGTCGGTGAGGGGGTCACCGAGGACCTGGTGACCGAACTGGTGCGGGACTCGTACGACCTGGTCGGCGGCCTCCGGTGAGCGACGATGCGCCGCTGGCGCTGTTCGAGGACGACTCCGGCCGGCCGCTGGCCGATCGGCTGCGTCCGCGCACGCTCGGCGAGGTCGTCGGGCAGGACCACCTGCTGGCCGACGACGCCCCGATCGGGCGGATGGTGGCCCAGCACCGGCTCGTGTCGATGATCCTCTGGGGGCCGCCGGGCTGCGGGAAGACCACGATCGCGAGGCTGCTGGCGGAGCAGACCGATCTCGTCTTCGAGTCGTTGTCGGCCACCTTCTCCGGCGTCGCCGACCTGCGCAAGGTGTTCCAGACGGCCACGAAGCGCCGGCAGGCGGGCCGCGGCACGCTCCTGTTCGTCGACGAGATCCACCGCTTCAACCGCGCGCAGCAGGACAGCTTCCTGCCCGCCGTCGAGGACGGGACGATCGTCCTGGTCGGCGCGACCACCGAGAACCCCAGCTTCGAGCTCAACGGCGCGTTGCTGTCGCGATGCCAGGTGTTCGTGCTCAACCGGCTCGACGAGCCCGGGCTGGGCCGGCTGATCGAGCGCGCGGAGGACCTGGCCGGCCGATCGCTGCCGGTCACGGCGGAGGCCCGCGAGGCGCTGATCGCGTTGGCCGACGGCGACGGACGTTACGTGCTCAACATGGCCGAGCAGCTCATGGCACTGCCCGATCAGGCCGAGCCGGTGGACGTGGCCGGGCTGACGAGCCTGGTGCAGAAGCGGGCGCCGCTGTACGACAAGTCGCAGGAGGGCCACTACAACCTGATCTCCGCGCTGCACAAGGCGATGCGGGGATCGGACCCCGATGCCTCCCTGTACTGGCTGGCCCGGATGCTCGACGGTGGCGAGGACCCGCTGTACATCGCCCGCCGGCTCGTGCGCTTCGCCGGTGAGGACGTGGGCATCGCCGACCCGAACGCGGTCCAGCAGACGCTCGCCGCCTGGGACGTCTACGAGCGGCTGGGCTCGCCGGAGGGGGAGCTGGCGATCGCCCAGGCCGTCGTCTACCTCGCGACCGCCCCCAAGTCGATCGCGGTCTACCGCGGGTTCGGCGCCGCCACCCGTGCCGCCCGCGAGACCGGATCGCTGATGCCGCCGGCGCACATCCTCAACGCACCGACCCGGCTGATGAAGAACATCGGTTACGGGCGCGGCTACCAGTACGACCCCGACGCGGAGGAGGGCTTCTCCGGCGCGGACTACTTCCCGGAGGGCATGGCGCGCACCGAGTTCTACCGGCCGACCGAGAACGGGTACGAGCAGCAGGTGGGCCAGCGGCTACGGCGATGGGCGCAGATCCGGGCGGACCGGCGTCAGGAGCGGCCCGAGGCGTGATCCGCCCCGGGCGGCCGGTCCGTGTCCACCGATCGATGGACCCCACGTTCACCCGGAGCACCGGCCGGTCGCCCGACGGTGCGCGCGGCCCGGAAGCGGGACCTTTGTGTCACCGGAGAAACCCCCGGGAACCACGAAGGAGACGATCACGATGACCACCACGACCACCACCCCGGTCCCCACCTCCACCTCCTCGAACAACGGCTCCGGCAGCCGCGGCCGCGGTGTCGCCCTCGCCGTCGCCGGCGTGCTCGTCGGCGCGGCCGTCGCCACCGGCCTGGTGTACGGGCTCAGCGGCGCGGGGACGGCGGCGCCCACCGTCCCGTCCAGCAGCAGCGTCGTGATCGACGGCGGCGGGTCCGGCAGCAGCACCCACCACCACGTCACCCCGGTCAACCCGGTGAACCCGCCCGTCAAGCCGTCCGCGGCGATCGAGACGCTCCAGCGCGAGCTCGGCCAGCTGAACTACTACGAGGGCCCGGTCACCGGTCTGCTGAACCCGCAGACCACCCAGGCCATCACGTACCTGCAGCGCGATGCGCACCTGCCGCAGACCGGGACGATGAACGCCGCCACTCAGGCGGCGCTGGCGAACTTCCTCGCGCACGGCAACAACCAGATGGGCTCGTGAGCGGGCACGATGCGCTCATGCCCGACCCGCAGCTGGACGCCACGGTGGCCGAACACGCCCGCCGTGGCGTCCGGCTGCAGGTCGTCCTGCGCGCGGTGCTGCTCGTGTTCCTCGCCGCCACCGTCCTCGCCGTGCCGCCCGGTCGCGGGCTGCTGGCGTGCCAGCTCGTCGTCGCGGCCTACGCGGTCTGGGTGCTCGCCTTCGCCGCCTGGTTCCGCGGCGGCGGCCCCACGGCCCTGCGGCTCGCCTGGCTCGCCCTGTTCGTCGACCTCGTCGTCCTGACGACACTGACCGTGCTGACCGGCCTGCTCACGCCGGACAGCTGGACCGCGGATGTGCTCGCCGCCGGGTTCGGGCTGGTGCCGGTGCTCGCCGCCACCCAGCTGCGGCCCCGCGTGTGCGCCGCCGTGGTGGTGCCGACGGTGCTGCTCTCGTTCGCCGCCGCCGTCATCACGCAGGAGGCGAACGCCGAGCCGTGGTCGTCGCTGCTGCTGCGCACGCTGCTGCTGGCCGGGGTCGGGCTGGGCTGCGTCGGCCTGTCGCGCATCCAGCGCTCCCGGGTCGCGACGATCGCCGGCCTGCTCGGCGACCGGGCGCGGCTCGTCGCCGAGCTGGCCGACCTGGAACGCCGCGAGCGCCGCGAGCTGGCCGAGAGCCTCCACGACGGCGCCCTGCAGTACGTCCTCGCCGCCCGCCAGGACATCGAGGACGCCCGCGACACCGGCGACCCCGCCGCGTTCGACCGGCTCGACGAGGCCCTGACCACGTCGTCGGCACTGCTGCGCTCGACGGTCTCCCAGCTGCACCCCGCCGTGCTGGAGCGGGCCGGACTCCCGGCCGCCCTCCGCGACCTCGCTGCCACCACCGGCGCCCGGGCCGGCTTCGCCACCACCGTCGACGTGCGGGAGTGGCCAGAGCGCAGCCCCGCCGACGCGCTGCTCTACCGCACGGCCCGGGAGCTGCTCGGCAACGTCGCCAAGCACGCGCACGCCACCACCGTCGGCGTCGTGCTCGACGGCGGGAGCGAGCGCCTGCGCCTCACCGTCACCGACGACGGCAACGGCATCACCGAGGGCGCCGCGGCCCACAGCCTCGCGGACGGCCACATCGGGCTCGTCTCGCACGCGCTGCGCATCGAGGCCGCCGGCGGCGCGCTCGCCGTGGTCCCCGGTCCGGGCGGCGGCACGGTCGCCACCGTGGAGCTGCCCCGCCCCAGCTGACGCGCGCGGTGGCGTCCGGGCCGGCGCGGGAGGTTGCAGCAAGGCCACCTTCACGCCAGAAACTTGCGTGAAGGTGGCCTTGCTGCAACTCCCACCGCACCTGGCCCCTGGGCACGACGTCGGCGCGTGGCTACCGTGCCGACGGTGAGCGCGGCGGTGGCGAGCCCGGCCCGGCTGGCCGCCCTGCGCCGTCCGGCCCGCGTCACCCTCGTCGCGTGCCTGGTCTTCTACGTCGGCCGGTACCTGATCGATGCGCCGACGCTCGCGGTGTACGCGCTGTTCACGGCGATCGCGCTCGGCGCGCTCTCCGACGTCTCGGGCCCACCGCCTGCCCGCACCCGCACCATCCTGGCGACCGTCGCGGTCGGCGTGCCGCTGGTCACCGTGGGCACGCTGGTGGCGGCGAGCTCGGTCGCGGCGGTCCTGGGGATGCTGGTCATCGGGTTCGCGATCGCCTACGCCGGGGTGACGGGCCCGCGGGTGCTGTCGGTGGCCCCAGGCCTGCAGCTGTTCTACGTGCTGCCCTGCTTCCCGCCGTACGTGCCTGACACGCTGGTCGAGCGGCTGGCCGGGCTCGTGATCGGCGGGCTGCTGCTCGCGCTGGCCGACCGGGTGCTGTGGCCCGATCCCGCTCCCCGGTCGACGGTTGCGCGGGTCGCGGAAGCGGCGGACCGGCTCGCCGCGTTCGCGGCGGCGCTCAGCGAGCGGCTCGGGCACGGTCCGGTGCCGGCCGACCTCCCGGGCCGGACGGAGGCGACCGCTGCCGCGGCAGCGCTGCGGACGCGCGAGATCCCGCCCGCCCAGCGACCCGTCGGACCGAGTGTGCACGACCGCTCGCTGCTCGCCGCCGCGGCCGCCACCCGCATCGCGACGGCGCGCCTGAGCGCGCTCGCCGACCTCCTGTCGGAGCCCGACGAGCCCCCGCACCCGCACACCGCAGCGCTGGTCACGGGCGCGGGCACCGCGTTCGGCGAGGTGGCCGCGGCCCTGCGGGCCGGCACCGCTCCGCCGGGAACGGCGTGCGTCGACACCGCCCTCGACGCCTACGTGGACGAGCACGCCCACCGTCTCGACGGCGCCGGGCCGGTCATCGGCCTGCGGCCCGGCCTCGCCGCCGTCACCGTCGCCGAGGAGGCGCGGCTGGCGCTGGTCGCCGCGGGTGGGATCGTCGGCGCGCCACGGCCGCTCGACCCGCCGCCGCCGCTGTGGTTCCTGCGGGAGCGACCGGCCGACCTCTGGTGGCACCGGCTGCGTACCCACCTCACCCCGCACTCGGTGCACCTGCAGAACGCGGTCCGGCTGGCGGTGGGGCTGGCCGTCGCCCGCTCGGTCGCCGGCGTGCTCGACCTCTCCCACGGCTTCTGGGTGCTGCTGGCCACCTTGAGCCTCATGCGCACGTCGTCCGTGGCGGGACGGGCGGTGCTGCCGCAAGCCCTCGCGGGCACGCTCGCGGGCGCGGTGGTGGCGGGCGCGACCCTGACCCTCGTCGGCGACGCCACGGATGTGTACGCCTGGGCCCTGCCACCGGTGATGGTGCTGGCGTTCGCCGCCGGGCCGGTGCTGGGGCTGTGGGCGGGGCAGGCCGGGTTCACCGTGGTCGTGTCGCTGCTGTTCGCGCAGCTCGCGCCGTCGACGTGGGAGCTGGCCGGGACGCGCCTGCTCGACGTCCTCGTCGGCGGGGTCGTTGGCGCCGTCATCGGGGCGGCCGTCTGGCCGCGCGGGGGCAGCGGCGAGATCCGCCGGGCCGCCGCGGCCGCGCTACGGGCGGGCGCCGACGTCGTCGACGCGACGGCGGCGCGGTTGACCGGCGCCGGCACCCGGACGGGCCCCGACCTCGCGCGGCTGAACACCCTCTTCGAGCACACCTACATCCAGTACCGCAGCGAGCCGCACCCGTCCGGTCCGGAACCGGACTGGCTCGCCGTGCTCGCGGTGGCGCAGCGCATCGACACTGTGGCGACCGTCCTGCGCACCCGCCACCCCGACGCGGGCGAGCCGTGGCCGGACGCGGCGCGCCGGATCGGGGCCGCCGCCGCCCGGCTCGCCATCGGCTACCGCGCGGCCGCCGACGCGATCGGCGCCTGCCGCTCCCTGCCGCAGGGCGTAGGGGCCGCGGTCTGCGCCGAACTGGCCGGGCGCCCCACCGACGGTGCCGCCCCCGACCGCGAGACGGCCTTGCGCGTGCTCGACGCGTGGGCCTGGCTGCTCGGACTCGCCGACGACCTCTCCCTGCTGGAACGGGTCGAGCGCGCCGGTTGACGTGCGCGTCCCCCGATCGGTGGACCCCGCATTCACCTCGTGCACGGCCCGCCCGGCGGACGGTGCGAATGCCCTGGTGGGAGCACTCTTCTCCTATCGGAAACACCGCCGGAGACCCCGGCAGTCAGCCACCAGGAGGACGCCATGAGCACCGCCACCGCCGCCCGCTACAGCCGGACCGACGAGCCCACCGAGGTCATTCGCCCCGTGTACGCCGGGTACGACCGTCCGCGCTACGACAATCGCCGCTTCGAGATCGACAACGTGGTCCGCGAGGTGCCCGAGGCTCGCGACCTCGACGCCGCGAAGCTGTGGACCGGCGGCATGGCCACCGCCGTCGTCGCCGCCCTGATCGGGCTGGTCGGCGCGCTGGTCGTGCAGGCCGCGCTGCAGGTCGGGATGCACGTTCCCACCACCGCGTTCGGCGAGCAGGCGACCGTCCTGCTCTGCACGCTCGCCGCCACCGCCGCGCTCGCCGCGACTGGCCTGGCCCACCTGCTGGTGCTGTCCACCCCGCGGCCGCTGGCCTACCTCGGCTGGATCGTCGGACTGGCCACCGCCGCCGCGGCCGTGCTGCCGTTCCTGACGGCCACCGCCCTGCCGCTGGCCGCCGCCACCGCCGTCATCCACGTCGTGATCGGCATGGCGATCGGCAGCCTGGTCGGCGGGGCCGCCGCGAGCGCCCGTCGGTGAGATCAGCCGTACCGAACCCCCCGTGGATCTTCACGGGGGGTTCTGTCATTCCAGCAGGCCGAGGCGCATGGCCGCGGCGACCGCGGCCGCCCGGTCCGAGACGCCGAGCTTCTCGTACAGCCGCTGCGTGTGGGTCTTCACGGTGCTGGCGCCGATGAACAGCTCGGCCGCGGTCTGCGGCACCGACAGCCCCCGCGCGAACGCCTGGAGCACCTGCCGCTCCCGCTCCGACAGCACCGGCCCCGCGTTCTGCGCGCGCAACCGGATCTCCCCGGCCAGCCCTGCCGCGACCTCGGGTGGGACGACGGTGCGGCCACGGGCCACGTCCAGGACGGCCTGCACGATCTCCGCGCGTCGGGAGTCCTTGGCCAGGTATCCGGCCGCGCCGGCCTCGAGCGCCTGGAACACGATCGCGCTCTCCGTGTGTGCGGAGAGCATCAGCACCCGGGTGGGCAGCCCGTCGCGGACGATGGCGTGCACGACGCCGAGCCCGTCGATCTCGGGCATCTCGTGGTCGACGAGCGCGACGTCGGGCCCGTGCTCCCGGACCGCGGCGAGCGCCTCGCGACCGTCGCCGGCCTCGGCGACGACGTCGATCCGCCCGCTCGTGACCAGCCCGCGGATCACGCCGTCACGGAAGAACGGGTGGTCGTCGGCCACCACGACGCGCACCTTGGCCGGGTCCATCGCGGCAGCATAGGTGCGTCGACGGGCGGAAGCGCCGGTCCGAGCCTCTCGTGGCATCGGACGGTGATCACCGCGCGGCACCGCTGCGCCGGCGCAGCACCGCGACGACGCCGGGGACGGAGCTCGCGCCGCCGTGCGCCGGGACCGTCGCGATGCGGGCGTCGCGGTCGGTGTGGACGCGGTCCCAGAGCTCCTCGGGGAAGGAGTCGGCGAGCTCGGCCAGGCCGAACGGGGACGGGCGGGGCAGGCCCGCCGTGATGGCCCGGCCGAGCGCTGGCGGGAAGCCGGTCGGCCGGGCACCGAGGTCCTCCAGGTAGGCCAGCAAGGAGCCCGGGTGGTTGGTCTCGGCCACGAGCAGGGCCGCGCCGGGGCTGTCGAGGAGCTCGGCCAGATTCGCAGCGAGTCGCCGGCGCTCGGCCGGCGCCAGTACGTGCAGGACGCCGCGGACCAGCACGTTGCACGGTCCCAGCTCGCTGCGGAGCGCCCGCCCGGTGCTCTCGGCGGTCATGTCGGCCACGCGGAACTCCACGTGCGGCAGGGAACCGCTCTCCGCCCGGGCCCTGGCGACGGCGTGCGGCGACGCGTCGACCCCGATCGCGGGGCGGAAGCGCTGCGCGAGGACGCGGGTGAACCGCCCGTTGCCGCAGCCGACGTCCAGCGCCGGCAGCGCGGGATCGGCGTGGGCGCCGAGCAGGTCCAGGTAGTGGTCGGCCTCCCTCGACGTGCTGGCGTCCCACAGGACGTCACCGTCGTCCCCGGTGCGCTCGACGGCCGCCCAGTAGCGGTCCCAGCGGGTGTCGACGTCGCGCGGGGCGCGCCGGGCGAGCCGGATGATCTGCGGGACGAGCAGGACCCTGCGCAGCCGCATCCCGACCTCCTGGACGGAGGCTAATGCTTCGTGGGGGCGCAGTGGTCCCACTAGGCGCGTCGGCGCTCGTCTGCTCGCGCGTGCCCGGCGGTGAGGGACTCGGTCAGCGCCTCCGCCGTGAGCGGGGTGCCCCAGTGGAAGCCCTGGCCGAAGCGGCAGCCGAGGGCGTCGAGCAGGTCGGCCTGCGCCGGTGTCTCGATCCCCTCGGCGACGGCGTCGAGCCCGAAGGCCCGGACGATCGCGAGGATCGCGGCGGCCACCCGGTACTGCTGCGGGTCGGTGTCGAGTCCGGTGATCAGCGACCGGTCGATCTTGACGACGTCGACGAACGAGCGCCGGACGTAGCTGATGGAGGAGTAGCCGGTGCCGAAGTCGTCGATGCCCACGCGGACGCCTGCCTTGCGCAGCACGTCGAGGGCCTGCAGGGTCTGGGCGTCCTCGCCCATCATCTGGTTCTCGGTGACCTCGAGCAGCAGGTCCGCCGGCGCGACGCCGTGCTGCGCGAGGCAGGAGAGGACGCCGTCGGAGAAGCCGGGGGAGCGCAGCTCGACCGGTGACACGTTGACGTGCAGCGCGAACTCCGCGCCACCCAGCACGGTGGCCCGCCAGCGGGCCAGCTGCGCCACCGCGGTGTCGAGCACCCACCGGTCGAGGGCCGTGACCAGGCCGGTGTTCTCCGCGACGCCGATGAACTCGCCAGGGAGCAGGAGGCCGCGGGTCGGGTGCCGCCAGCGGACCAGCGCCTCCGCCCCGGCGAAGCGGCCGGAGCCGAGGTCGACGATCGGCTGGTAGTGGACCTCGAGCAGGCCGCCCGTGATCGCTTCGCGCAGCTCCTCCGCGAGCCGGACGCGCGCCACGGCGGCGGCGTGCATCGCCGGCTCGTAGATCTGCACGCCGCCGCGGGAGCCGCTCTTCGCCGCGTACATCGCGGTGTCGGCGTCGCGCAGCAGCGCGTCGGCGTCCAGGCCCGGGACGGGGAAGCACACGCCGATGCTGGCGGTGACCCAGCACGAGTGCCCACCCACCATCAGCGGCGTCTGCAGGTCCGCCCGGATCCGTTCGGCGAGTGCGAGGACCTGCTCGGCCGATGCGTCCACGATGACCAGCGCGAACTCGTCCCCACCGAGACGGGCGACCGTGTCGGTCGCCCGGACGCTCGAGCGCAGCCTGCGGGCGACCTCCTTGAGGAGGAGATCGCCGACGGCGTGCCCGAAGCTGTCGTTGACCGCCTTGAACCCGTCGAGATCCAGCACGAGGACGGCGGCCCCGGCCGCGCCGCGCTCGGCCCGGGCCACGGCCCAGTCGATGCGATCCCGCAGCAGGGTCCGGTTCGCGAGCCCGGTCAGCGGGTCGTACAGCGCGAGCCGCCGGAGCTGCTGCTGCGCCTCCTCGAGCTGCTGGGTCCGTTCGGCGACGCGCGCCTCGAGATCGACGTTCAGCCCCCGCAGCTCTTCGGCCATCATGTTGATGCCGACGATCACCGCGTCGATCTCGTCTGAGGCGGGTGACGGTTCCATGCGGGCGTCCGCCTCGCCGGAGGCCAGTGCGACGACCAGCTCCACGAGCTGTTCGAGCCGCCCGTCGGGCGGGTCAGGTGCCGACGGCGCCATCGGTCAACCATGCGACAGCGAGCGGTTCGGAGGTGAAGAACCTCGTCGGTACCGGGACCGCGCTCACCCCGAGTGCGAAGTTGGCGATGACCCGGTCGACGGGTGAGCTGCCGAGCAGCGCGATCCGGGAGGCGGAGCACCGTCGGCTGAACGTCATCCGGGCCTCCCTGGTGAGGGCTGCCGTTCCGGTCATGTCCACCAGCAGCGGTCGCTCGCGGCCGGCGTTCGTCGCGTCGACCAGCGCCATCGCGGCGCGGGCCATCTCGCCGGTGATCCGCAGGTTCCGGTCCCAGCTGAGCCGCACGAAGCCCCGCAGGTCGACGCCGACGGCAGGGACGGCGGGGACGCGATCCGACAGCGGCGTGCTGCTGTCGAACTCCGACATGCGCGAGCTCCTTCCAGTGGCCGGGGAGCGATTGCTGTCGCCACTACCCCAGGTCGTCGGTGGGGAGTGTGATCGTGTTAGCCCGAGTGGGCCAGCGTCACATGTTCGAGATGGCCCGGGAACATCCACTGCGGGATCGTGTCGAGATCGGTGGGGGACGGCGTCACATCGGCGTCGTCGGGTCGAGAGCGCAGGGGAAGCCATGACGGAGCTGGTCGTCGGGGTACCGACGGAGATCAAGGACAACGAGAACCGGGTCGCGATGCAGCCCGACGGGGTGACGGAGCTGCGGCACCACGGTCACCGGGTGCTCGTCCAGTCCGGGGCAGGTGCCGGCTCCCGGTTCAGCGACGACGAGTACCGCGCGGCCGGTGCGACCGTCACCGACACCGCCGACGACGTGTTCGCGGAGGCGGATCTGATCGTCAAGGTCAAGGAGCCGGTCCCCGCCGAGTACCACCGGTTCCGCGAGGGCCAGCAACTGTTCACCTACCTGCACCTCGCCGCCGACAAAGGGCTCACCGACTTCCTCCTGGAACGCCGGATCGACTCGATCGCCTACGAGACAGTGCAGACCGCCGACGGGAAGCTGCCCCTGCTCACGCCGATGAGCGAGGTCGCCGGCCGGCTGGCCGTCCAGGCTGCGGCGCATCACCTCGAGAGCCCGGCCGGCGGCGCCGGCATCCTGATCGGCGGGGTGCCCGGCACGCCGGCCGCGAAGATCACCATCATCGGTGGGGGTGTGGCGGGGACGGAGGCCGCGAAGATCGCGGTCGGGATGCGGGGCATCGTCCGGGTCTTCGACACCAACCCGGCGCGCCTCGCCTACCTCTCCGACATCTTCGGTGGCCGCCTCGATCTCGTCGTCCCCAACCGGGCCCGCGTCAGCGCGTACGTCGCCGACTCCGACGTGCTCATCGGCGCCGTGCTGGTGCCCGGCACCAAGGCGCCCAAGCTGGTCTCCCGCGAGATGATCGCGAGCATGCGACCCGGCAGCGTCGCCGTCGACATCGCCATCGACCAGGGCGGATGCTTCGAGACCAGCCGCCCGACGACGCACTCGGATCCCGTGTACGTCGAGGAGGGCGTGGTCCACTACTGCGTCGCGAACATCCCGGGCGCCGTCGCGCGCACGTCCACGCTGGCGCTGACCTCGGCGACGCTGCCCTACCTCGTCGACGTGGCCCGCGAGGGCGTGCGGGAGGTCTCCCGGTCGCACGCCGCGTTGGCACGCGGGCTCAGCACGATCGCCGGGGCGCTGGTCAGCGAGCCGGTCGCGGTGGCGCACGGCCTGCCGCACACCCCCGCCGCCGACGTACTGGGGTGACCCCGCGCGCCGGCGAACCTGCCGTCCACGCCCACGAGATGGGCCTTTTCTTGATCGACGGTGGAGCCTCTGGCATCCCGTGTGGCGGGGGCCGCCTGGCCTCAAGATAGCGTCGAGGTCGAAGTGTTTGCTGTTTTGACCGCGCAAAGTTCGACTTCGACGTGATCTTCGGTCGGCGTCCGGCCACTCGTGTCCCACTGGTCACACCGGTAACCCGGGAGCGGCCATGATCTCCACAAGGGGAGGTGGGGCGACACCTGTGTCGCGCTGGCTCCCCAATTCGTGATCAAGGCCCGCCCGACGGGCGAGAACGCGCCTGAACGGCACACCACGGTCGTTTTCTCATGATCGAACAACCGTGGTGTGCCGTTCGCGCGCGTTATCGAGGCGCAGGCGGCCCCTCCGGCCGAAGCCCGGCTCCTTGTCCCCTACTGGTCACGCTGGCCACATCCGTGACGCGGAAGTGGGTCATGATTGCCGGACGGGGAGCTGAGGCGACACACGTGTCGCGTTGGCTCCCAACTGGTGATCAAGGCCCGCGCTGCGGGCGATAGCGCGCTCGAACGGCACACCATGGTCGTTCCTGCATGATCGAACCCCCGACCGCCACGCGGGACGACCAGCTCGCCGACATCCGCCAGATCTACTCACCCGAACGCGAAGTGCTCGGTGTCGTCGCGATCGGCATCGAGCTCCTCGACCCACCCCGAACGGTTTGAGCGGCCCCGAGTTCGAGCGTCGGCGAGTACGCGGCCGACCGGCTTCACCGCTTACGCCCGCGCCGGTCAGGCCGCCGGCGGCAGGTCCGGGAGCAGTTCGCCGAGCCGCCGGCGGGTGGCGTCGGGTAGCCGGCGCCGGCTCTGGAGGTGCGCGAAGACCGCGGCGAGGTCGGGGTCGGCGAGCAACGCGGCCCGCGGGAGGTAGGGCTCGATCGGCCGGAACACCCCGTCCGCCGCCCAGCCGTGCCGGTCCGCGCGCGGCACCGCGTCGGAGACGAAGTCGACCACGCCGACGACACCCTGGTCCCGAGCGGAGCGGTAGACCACGGCACGGGTGCCGCTGGTCGTCGAGCGGAGGCAGCAGAAGCTGCGCGGCACCCCGACGTCGACCTCGGCGCCCGCCCTGTGGACCAGGACGAGTGCGGGTGTCGGGACGGCGGGACCCATCAAGCGGACGCCGTCGAGCCCAGCGCGATCAATGCGACCACCTTGACGGCCTCCAGCGCGATGTTGGCGAGGTGGGCGCGTCCACGCCCGCGGCCACGACCACGGCGGCCGGTACGGGCACGAACGGCTCCTCGGGGTGCCGTGCGGGGGCGGGGACGCCGCCCCCGCACGTGCTGATCTAGTCGGCGAGCTTCGCGATGGCCTGCGCCCAGAGGAAGTACTTGTTGGTCCCGAGGTCACGGACGGTCTTGATGTTGAAGGCGTCCTTGAGGTGCTGGGCGTCGCCTTCGGAGACGCCGAGGAGGGCGTCGACGGGGGCGTCGGCCAGCTCGGCCACGCTCTTCTCCCGGTAGGCCTTGTCCACCTTGCTCGAAATGTCGCCCATGGAGTTCCTCCGCTCGTAGCGGCCGGCGTGGCCGCGCTGGCAATCGGGTGCACCACTCTGGCACTGCCGACGATGTTGCTGCCGGGCCGGGGCGGGTCTCGATCAGCTGATCCGGGCTCAGGTACGCCGTAGGGTGGCTGCCGCCTCGCCGACGACCTGGCGCATCCAGATGTGTTCGGGATCCGGCGTGTGCATCGGGTGCCACCACAGCGCCTCCAACACCGGCACCACGTCCCACGCGCAGGGGACGGCGCGCAGTCGCCCGTCCCGTGTGAGCGGCTCGGCGAGCAGCTCCTGCACGAGCGCGATGCGGTCGGTGCCGGCGAGGAAGTACGGCAGGCCCAGGAAGCTCTCCACCACCACCTCCACCTGCGGAGCCACCCCGATCAGCTGCATCTGGCGGCCGGCGGCGGTGAAGGCGGTGGGCCCGTTGTAGGTGAACACCCACGCGAGGCGGGCCGCGTCGGCCAGCGTCACCGAAGCGCCGACCGACGAGCTGTGCGCGTCGACGAGGCACACCCACGTGTCGGAGTAGAGGTCCATCGACGGCGTGTCGAACACGAACCCCTGCGGCAACACCATCCCGTCCACGTTGCGCAGTCCTTCGGCGCCCGCCTCGACGATCCCGGTGCTGTGGCGCTCCAACCGCAGTGTGACCGCCGGGGCCTGCGCGCGCAGCGCGGTGAGCAGGGGCGGGCCCAGCACGGCCATGGGGTAGTCCGACATCAGGAGCGTGAACGTGCGCTGCGACGTCGACGGGTCGAACCCTGCTTCGCTGCTGAACACCAGTTCGGCGGAGTCGAGCGCCGCGGCGGTGCGTCGGCGCAGCGTGACGGCGAGCGGGCTCAGCTCGTAGGTGTTGCCGACCCGCACGAGCAGGGGGTCGTCGAAGTGGCGGCGGAGGCGGGCGAGCGCGGCCGACAGCGCGGGCTGCGACAGCCCGAGCTGGGCCGCCGCCCTGGTCACCGAGCGTTCCTGCAGCAGGACGTCGAGGGGGACGAGCAGGTTGAGGTCGAGCTGCGACAAGCGCACGGGCTATAGATAGCGCTGATGATGATCATCAGCAACTTCGCCTTCCGTAATGGTGCGCCGGGCGCCGACCATCCTTGGCATGCCAACGCCGCCGACCTTTGCCCTCGGCACCCTCGCCGACCCCGCCGGTCGGGTGTTCCCGGCACTCGTCGCCGGTGACCGCGCCCGTGACCTGTCCGACCTCGCGGAAAGCGTCGCCGCGCTGCTCCAGCGCTGGGATGCGGTGCTGCCGCAACTGCGCGAGCGGGCGGGGCGGACCGAAGGCTGGCTGTCCCTGCGCGAGCTGACCGTACGCCCGCCGCTGAACCCCGGTCAGATCTTCCAGGCCGGGGCGAACTACCGCACCCACGTCATCGACCTCGCCGTGAAGCACAACCCCGACCGCGACGAGGCGCAGGTGCGCGCCGAGGCCGCAGCCACCATGGACGCCCGCATCGCCGGCGGCGAGCCGTACGTGTTCATCGGGCTGCCGTCGGCGGTCACGGGCCCGTACGACGATGTGGAGCTCCCCGCGTACTCGCAGCAGCACGACTGGGAGCTGGAGCTGGCCGCGGTGATCGGGCGCACGGCGTTCCGCGTGGGCCGCGAGCAGGCGCTCGACCACGTCGCCGGCTACACGATCGCCAACGACCTGACCACCCGTGACCTGGTGTTCCGCAAGGACATGCCGGAGCTGGGCGCCGACTGGTTCCGCGCGAAGAACGCCCCCGGCTTCACACCGCTGGGGCCGTGGCTGGTGCCCGCGGAGTTCGTCGAGGAGCACCCGCAGATCACGCTGCGGCTCAACGGCGAGGTCATGCAGGACGAGACCACCAAGGACATGATCTTCGATGTCGCAGCCGTCGTCGCGGCGATCTCGCAGGTCACCCCGCTGCGCCCCGGCGACCTCGTGCTCACCGGCAGCCCGGCGGGCAACGGCATGGCGCACGGGCGGCTGCTGCGCCCGGGCGACGTCATGGAGGGCACGATCACCGGGCTGGGCACGCAGCGCACCCGGGTGGTCGCGCCATGACCGGCCTGCTCGCAGACGCCGAGTCGGCCATCGCCGAGGCCGCGGGCCGCTGCTCGAACGCCGGTCGCTGGGGCGCCGACGACGTGCACGGCACACTCAACTTCCTCAGCCCCGAGGCACGCGTGCGGGCGGCGGCGCTGGTGGGCCGCGGCGTCACGTTCTCCCTCGCCCAGTCCTTCGACGAGCACGGCCCGCAGAAGGGCTGGCGACGGCGCACCAACCCCGTCCACACGATGACCGACACCGGCACCGACGCCGAGCGCGGCGTGCAGGGCTTCCCGCACGGCATCGGCGGCGCCGACGACGTCGTGTCGATGCCGCTGCAGTGCTCGACTCAGTGGGACGGCCTCGGCCACATCTTCGACCACGGGATGGCCTACAACGGTCGCCGCGCGGGCGACGTCGTGACCAGCGCGGGCGACGCGGTCACCGGCATCGAGACCGCCGCCGCGCTGATCGCGGGGCGCGGGGTGCTGCTGGACGTCGGGCGGGCGGTCGGTGGGGGAGAGCTGCCGGACGGGTTCGCGATCACCCCGGAGCACCTCGACGCCACCGCAGCCGCGCACGGCGTGACCGTCGAGCGGGGCGACATCGTGTGCGTCCGCACCGGGCGGCTGGCCCGCGCGCGGCAGGAGGGCTGGGGCGACTACGCGGGCGGGCCGTCGCCGGGCCTGTCGTTCACCTGCGCCGGCTGGCTGCACGGCCGCGAGATCGCCGCGATCGCCACCGACACGTGGGGGTTCGAGGTGCGGCCCAACGAGTTCCCCGACGCGTTCCAGCCGCTGCACCAGGTCGTCATCCCGCACATGGGGCTCTACATCGGCGAGATGTGGGACCTCGACGCGCTCGCGGCGGACTGCGCGACCGAAGGCGGCTACGCGTTCTTCCTGGCCGCCGCCCCCATCCCGTTCACCGGCGCCGTCGGGGCCCCGGTCAATCCCATCGCCGTGAAGTGAGGACGTGACATGACCGCTGTCGGATCCGTCGCCGTGATCGGCGCGGGAACGGCCGGCCTCGCGTCGGCCATCCTGCTCGCCGAGGCAGGGGTCGCCGTCGACCTCGTCGAGATCAGCCCCGAGATCGGGGCGCTGGGTTCCGGGATCACGGTGCAGGGCAACGCGTTGCGGGTGCTGCGCCGCCTCGGCGTGTGGGACGGGGTCGCCGGCCTCGGGTACGCGTTCGACGCGGTCGGGCTGCGTACCCCGGACGGCACGGTGCTGGCCGAGATCCCCGACGCCCGCACCGGCGGTGCCGACCTGCCGGCCACGGTCGGCATGTACCGGCCCCACCTCACCCGGCTGCTGGCCGACCGCGCCGCCGAGCTGGGGGTGAAGATCCGGACCGGCACCGCGCCGACGGCGCTGGTCCAGGACACCGACGGCGTCGAGCTGACCTGCTCCGACGGCAGCCGCGCCCGCTACGACCTGCTGATCGGCGCCGACGGGGTGCGCTCGTGGACCCGCGACGCGGTGGGCGTGCAGCTGAGTACCCGCTCGATCGGCATGGGCATCTGGCGGGCGTTCGCGCCGCGGCCGGAGTCGGTGACCCGCACCGACCTCGTCTACGGCGGGCCCGCGTTCATCGCCGGGTACTGCCCGACCGGCCCCGACACCCTCTACGCCTACCTCGTCGAGCCGGCGCAGGACCGCAGCACCCTCACCCCGGCGGAGCGGCTCGCCACGATGCGCGGCATCGCCGACTCGTACCACGGGCCGTGGGACGAGATCCGGGAGAGCCTCACCGACCCGGCCCGCGTGCACTACACGTGGTTCGAGTCGCACCTGCTCGACGGGCCGTGGCACCGCGGCCGGGTGGTGCTGCTCGGCGACGCCGCGCACTGCTGCCCGCCGACACTGGCCCAGGGCGCCGCGATGGCGATGGAGGACGCGCAGGTGCTCGCCGAGCTGCTGGTCGCCGCCGACACGCTCGACGACCGGGTGTGGACGGCCTTCACCGAGCGGCGGCTGGCGCGGGTGCGCGCGGTCGTCGACGGGTCCGTGCAGATGTGCGACTGGCTGCTCGCCGGCGAGCGCGGCGACGTCCCCGGGCTGATGCACCGCATCTCCGCGCTCGTGACGGAGGCACCGTGATCATCGACGTCCATGCGCACTGCATCGTCGGCGAGGTCGAGGCCGTCGTCGCGGGCGATCCGCGGCTCGTCGCGCACCAGGAGCTGGAGGCCCGCCGGAGCGGGCCGGAGTCGCTGGCCGTCTCCGGGCAGATGATCCGCTCGCGGATCCCGCTGCTCACCCGGGTCGACACCCGGCTCGCCGAGATGGACGCCGCCGGCGTGGACGTGCAGGTGGTGTCGCCTTCGCCGTCGCAGTACCACTACTGGGCCGATCCCGAGCTCGCGCGCACGATCACGCACGCCGCGAACCGGGGGATCGCCGCGCTGGTGGCGGAGGAGCCGACGCGGTTCACCGGGCTCGGCCTGGTGCCGCTGCAGCATCCCGACCTGCTCGTCGAGGCCCTCGATGACGCGCTCGGGCTGGGCCTGGCCGGGGTGGAGATCAGCTCGCACGCGCCCGGCGTCGAGCTGTCGGACGCGCGGCTGGACCCGTTCTGGGCCCGGGCCGCCGACACCGGCGCCGTGGTGTTCCTGCACCCCTTCGGCTGCACGCTCGACGAGCGGCTCGACCGCTTCTACCTGTCCAACACGGTCGGCCAGCCCGTCGAGAACGCGGTGGCGCTGTCGCACCTGATCTTCGCGGGCGTGCTCGACCGGCATCCCGGGCTGCGGATCGTCGCCGCGCACGGCGGCGGCTACCTGCCCACCTTCCTGGGCCGTTCCGACCACGCCTGGCAGGTGCGACCCGACGCGCAGGGGTCCGCCGAGAAGCCGTCGAGCTACCTGCGGCGGCTCTGGTTCGACTCGCTCGTGCACACCCCCGAGGCGCTGCGTGCGCTCGTCGCCGTCGTGGGCGCCGACCGTGTGCTCCTCGGGTCCGACTACCCGTTCGACATGGGCGTGCCCGACCCGGTCGCGCGCCTCGACGCCCCCGGCCTCCTGCCGTCCGATCGGGACGCGATCGCCGGCGGCAACGCCGAGAAATTAGGCCTTCGGCCCAGGGCCGAGAAGCTGGGCCTCGTGCCCGAGAGGAAGTCCTGATGGATCGCCTGATCACGCACCTCCGCCACATCGACCTCGCCGTGCCGGACCTCGCGGCGCAGCGCGCGTTCTACACAGGGGAGTGGGGGCTCACCGAGGTCGGCACCGACACCGGGCTGTCGTTCCTGGCCGCCGAGGGCTCGCCCGAGCAGTACGTCGTGCGGCTGCGGGAGGCCGCCGACAAGCGCATGGACCTCATCGCGTTCGGCGCCGGGTCCCGGGCGGACGTCGACACGCTGGCGCAGCGGCTGGGCCGCGACGGTGTGCGGCTCGCCTCCGAACCGGGTGCGCTCGCCACGCCCGGCGGCGGCTACGGGTTCCGGTTCTTCGACAACGAGGGCCGCACCGTCGAGGTCTCCACCGAGGTGGAGCTGCGCGCCCACCGCAAGGTCGAGGAGACCGAGTCGGTGCCGGTGCGCCTGTCGCACGTGGTGGTCAACTCGGCCGACCCCGAGGGCACCGTCGCGTTCTACGAGCGCCACCTCGCGTTCGCCACGTCGGACATCCTCATGCACCCGCGCATGGGCAACATGATGTGGTTCCTGCGCTGCAACGACTGGCACCACAGCTTCGCCGTCGCCCGCGGCCCGTACCCCGCGCTGCACCACGCCAGCTTCGAGCTGCGCGGCATCGACGAGTACATGCGCGGCA
This sequence comes from uncultured Actinomycetota bacterium, assembly GCA_963727745.1. Classification (GTDB taxonomy): domain Bacteria; phylum Actinomycetota; class Actinomycetes; order Mycobacteriales; family Pseudonocardiaceae; genus Pseudonocardia. The sequence goes on along the minus strand of CAVSHL010000001.1, from coordinate 878,049 downwards.
CCGGCCGGCTGCTGCGGGCCGGCGTCGAGAAGATCTGGGGACCGGGCCGGCACAAGGCCGGCAACAACACGTTCTCCTACTTCCTCGACCCGCACGGCAACACCGTCGAGTACACGACGGAGCTGGAGCGCCTCGACGAGGACACCTGGCACCCCGGCCTGCACGACTTCTCCGACCCGATGGTGTCGGACCAGTGGGGCACCGCGAACGCGATGGACGAGTTCGTGGCCCGGCAGTCGTTCAACGACCCCGACAAGGGTCTGTTCGTGGCCCCGCCGGTATGAGCGACGAGCTGCAGTGGCTCGTGGACCGGGCCCACATCTCCGACCTCCTCGTCGAGTTCGCCCGCGCGCTGGACGAGCGTGACTGGGACGGCTACGCCGCCACCTACGTCGAGGGCGCCGAGTTCCGCATCGGTCCGGACGTCACCCTCCGCGGCCGCGACCGGATCCGGGACGCCACCGCGAGCGAGCGCGGGCTCGCGCAGTACGCGGGCACCTGGCACGGCTCGTCGAACCACGCCGAGGTGTGGCACGCCGGCGAGCCGCTCCCGCACGTCGCGGCGGTGTCCCGATGACGACCTCACACACCGTCCATGGTCGGCACACATGCTGCAGCATGTGTGCCGACCGCACTGGGTGTGTGACGTCGTGAGGGTGGCCACCGTGGCCGGGGCGGGCGGGCGCACCCGGGCCGGCGTCGTCATCGGGGACACCTTCCGGCCCTTCCCCGACGGCACCACCGTGCTCGACCTGCTGCGCGCCGGGACCCTGCACGACACCCCGACCGGGGCGCCGGAACCGCTGGCCGGGCTGCGGCTGCTGCCGCCGCTCGAAGCGCCGACCGTGCGCGACTTCGTGACGTTCGAGCAGCACGTCGCCGCGATGGCCGGCACCGTGCCCGACGCCTGGTACGACGCGCCGACGTTCTACTTCACCAACCCGTACGCGCTGGTCGGCGCGCACGACGACGTCGCGGTGCCGCCCGGGTGCGGCCGGCTGGACTTCGAGCTGGAGGTGGCCGCGGTGATCGGGCGCACCGGCGCCGATCTCACCCCGGAAGCGGCCCGCGACCACATCGCCGGCTACACGATCCTCAACGACTGGTCCGCCCGGGACCTCCAGCGTCGCGAGATGCAGGTGAACCTCGGCCCGTGCAAGGGCAAGGACTTCGCCACCACGCTCGGGCCCGTGCTCGTCACCGCCGACGAGCTGGAGCCCCACCGCGATGCGGACGGGTTCCTCGATCTGGAGCTCACCGTCGCCGTCAACGGTGTGGAGATCGGGCGGGACCGGCTCGCGCGGATGGGCTGGCCGTTCGAGGAGCTGGTGGCGCACGCCAGCCGCGGCACCGAGGTCCGCCCCGGCGACGTGCTCGGCTCCGGCACCTGCGGCAACGGGGGCTGCCTCGCGGAGCTGTGGGCGACCGCCGCCGAGCCGCCGCCCCCGCTGGCCCCCGGCGACGTCGTCACGATGACGGTCGAGGGCATCGGCACGATCAGCAACGCCGTGGTCGCCGGGCACGAGCCGGTGCCGCTGCCGCGCGCCCGGACCCGCCCGTGAACGGCCGCGTCGTGGTGATCACCGGTGCGGCCGGCGGGCAGGGTGCGGCAGCGGCCGAGGCGGCGGTCGCGGCCGGGGCCGTCGTGCACGTGATCGACCGCGCGCCCGGCCCTGCGGCGCCCGGCACGACCCGCCACACCATGGACGTCACCGACGCCGCGGCGTGGGCCGCGCTCGCCGGCGAGCTGGAGGCAGCGCACGGGGCCGTGCACGGGCTCGTCGCCAACGCCGGCGTGACCTGGCGGGCGCGCCTGGCGGAGCTCGACCCGGCCGACCTGCACGCCGTGCTGGACGTGAACCTGGTCGGGCCGCTGCTGGGCATCCAGCACCTGACGCCGCTGATGGGGGCGGGGGCGTCGATCGTCACGGTCGGCTCGGTCGCGGCCCTGACCGGCCATTACCCGATCGCCTACACGACGAGCAAGTGGGCGCTGCGCGGGCTCACCCGCGCCGCCGCCACCGAGCTGGGACCCCGCGGCATCCGCGTCAACGCGGTGCACCCCGGCTTCGTCGAGACCCCGATGACGGCCTCTGCGTCGCCCGCGTTCCGCGCGGCCAACGTCGCCGAGACGCCGGTCGGTCGCACGGCCTCCGCCGCCGAGATCGCCTCGGTGGTGCTGTTCCTCCTCGGTGACGGCGCGTCGTTCGTCACCGGGGCCGAGATCGCCGTCGACGGTGGGCTGACCGCCCACGGGGGCGTCAAGTCGATCTCGGACGCACTGCGCTCACCTTCCCCCGCAACCCCGTGAGGTCGACGATGACAGCTCAGCCCGACCAGCGTGCCGGTACGCCGCAGCTGCTGCTCCTGCTCGGAGCCAGCTCCATGTCCGTGCTCGGTGCGGTGCTCATCGCACCGGTGCTGCCGCTCATGGCGCAGCACTTCGCGGACGTGCCCGGCGTCGCGGTGCTGGTTCCGATCGTGCTGACCGTGCCGGCGCTGGTCATCGGTCTGACCGCAGGCTTCGCCGGCGCGATCGTCGACCGGCTCGGGCGCCTGCGGGTGCTGCAGGCCGCGCTGGTCGTGTACGCGATCGCCGGCACCGCCCCGCTCTACCTCGACGACATCGGCGCGATCATCGCCACCCGGGTCGTGGTCGGGCTGTGCGAGGCGGCGATCATGACCGCGGCCACCACTCTCATCGGGGACTACTGGACGGGTGAGCAGCGCAACCGCTACCTCGGCCTGCAGGCCACGGTGGCGGCGCTGTCGGCGGTCGTGTTCGTCGCCGTCGGCGGCCTGCTCGGCGCGGGCGGCTGGCGCGCCCCGTTCTGGGTGTACCTGCTCTCGCTGGTGCTGGTGCTACCCATGGCGCGCGTGCTGTGGAACCCGTCCTCGACCGGCACCGCCCGCGCCGCGCGGACGCCGGTGCCGTGGGCCGCGATCGCCGTGCCCTGCGCCGTGACGCTCTTCGGCGCCATCGTCTTCTACACGCTGATCGTGCAGCTGTCCTACGTGCTCGACGGCGTCGGCGTCACCTCGACCGGCGTGATCGGCGCGGCCGCGGCCATCATGTCGGTGGCGACGGCGATCGGCGGGGCGCTGTTCGGGCGGCTGTCCCGCGCGGGGCTGCGCAGCCTGCTCGTCGCGGAGTTCGCGCTCTCGGGCGTCGGCCTGCTCGTCGTGTTCTCCACGTCATCGGTACCGGTCGTGATCGCCGGCGCCGTCGTCACCGGGTTCGGCACCGGCGTGATGCTGCCGACGTTGCTCACGTGGGCGGTGCACGACCTCGAGTACGCCCAGCGCGGCCGCGGCACCGGCATCTGGACGGGTACGTTTTTCCTCGGCGAGTTCGTATCGCCGCTGGTCATCGTCGCGATTGCGGGCCCCGCCGGTGGGCTGCAGCCGGCACTGGCCGTGCTCGGCGTGCTCTCGCTGGTCTTCGCCGCGGTGCTGTGGTGGGCGCTGGCCGGGCGCCCGGTCGCCACCCTCGCCGAGGCCGGTCCCGTGTCGACCTGACCGATGCGGAGCGTTCCGAACCACGTCAGATCGCGGAGACCTCGAAGCTGAGGACGGTGATCTGTGCGCGGTCGCTCCACAGCCCGATCCGACCTTCGCGGGTGAATGCATTGTCGACGGCTGTGAGGAGTGGCGCGCCGTCGATCAGGGCGGTGAGCTTCGTGCCCCTCACCTCGAGCCGATATCGGTGCACCTCGTGGCCGGGCTCGAACGCCGCAGCATCGAGTCCACTGGCATTCTCCGACGTCCACAGAACGGCGCTCGACGAATCCGGACCACCGCAGCTGAAGATTCCCGCGGCGACACATCGTCCCGCTCCGTATCCGCCTCCGGTCGAGTGTGCTCTGACGACCACCCCGAAGGATGCCATGCCGGAGATCGCGCCACCGTCGGAGTTGCGGACGAGCTGGATCTGGGCATCGACTGCGTAGTCGGTGCCCGAGTCGATGCGCACCGGCGCGGTGATCGACGCGGCGGTACCTTGCCCCATCCCGTTGTTGACGAGTTGTCCACGGACAGCTGTCCAGTCGTCGCTGCCGACCCAGCCTCCGAGACCGCGGGCCCAGTCGGCCTTGTAGGGCAGCGCCGATTCCGGAGACGATTTCGGTGATTCGGCGGACGTGCTCGGAGCGCTCGCGACAGGCGGTGAAGTCGGCGTCGATCCACCGGTGGATACGTTGCCGAACACCATCCAGACCACCGCGATCCCGATCACCGAGGCCGCCAGGCAGGAGCCGGCGATGATGGCGCGGGTTCGCAGGGTCACGCCATGGAGGACGAAGGTCGCTGCCGCGACGATGAGTCCGACCATGCCGATGACTGCAGAAACCGGGTCGATGGATCCCAACGGTCCTCCCGCACAGCTCGTCTGGTCCGGCCGACTCGAGTCAGGTCATCGTGCTGCTCCGCCGAAAGGAGAATGCGGGATCAGGCCATCCCGTGCGCCGATCCGCCGGTCAGTCGGCCGATCTTCCACGCTTCGAACTCCTGGTGTTGTCTGCTGGCGACGACGGCACTCCAGATCATCGTGATCGGCCAGATCAGGAGGAGGCCGAAACCGAGGGTGAAGATCGCAACGATGATCGCCACGATCGTCATCACGACGGCCCCCGCAATCGTGATGTAGAACAATCCGAGAGGGCCGAAGAAGAAGGTCAGTACGAGCGCTGCTCCTACGGACTTGTCGATCGGGGGCGCCGCACTGGGATGCGCGGTGGCGCCGGACTGGGTCATCATCGACTCCTTGACAAGGCGTGCGGGAGTTGGTGCCAGCAACTTCGCGGTGCGTGTGTCCGTCGTTACAGGCTGTGTCGGCGAGTCGTGCTCGACGCGCGGTGACGACGTGGACGAAATGTGCAGGGTGTCGATGACCTCGAAATCCCGACACGTCTCGATGAAACCTCAGGGCTTGCGGGCGACCGCCGCCCACATGGCGTGTTCCTCGACGGCCCACGGCCCGTTCGGGGCGGGGCGCCATGCCTGCGGTGCGACGATGCCCGGCTCCAGCACGTCCCACCCGGCCAGGAGGCTCCGTACGTGGTCGAGGGTGCGGCCGTATCCCGGGATCCCGGATCGGGTGTACGCCTCGACCATCGCGCGCATCTCCCCGGTGGTGTCGTGGTCGAACGTGCCGGCCGTGATCGTCAGGTACGACCCGGACGGCACGGCGTCCATCGTCGTGGAGAGCAGGCGGTCGACGGTGGCGTCGTCGAGGAAGTGCAGCAGCCCGATCACCGACACCGCCACCGGGTGGATCAGGTCCAGCGTCGCCTGCAGCGGCGGTGCGGTGAGGATGCTGTGCGGGTCGGCGGCGTCGCCCTGGACGTAGGCGACCGTTCCGGGTCCCGACATGAGGGCGGCTGCGTGCGCGAGGACGATCGGGTCGTTGTCGACGTACACCACGCGCGAGTCCGGGCAGACCTCGTTGACGATCTGGTGCAGGTTCGGCTCGGTGGGGATGCCGGTGCCGATGTCGAGGAACTGGGTGATGCCCGCCTCGGCGATCGCGCGGGCAGTGCGATGCATGAACCCGCGCTGCGTCGCCGCGGTGCGGCGCAGGGACGGCCACGCGGTCAACGCCGCGTCGGCGGCGGCGCGGTCGGGCTGGTAGTTGGTCTTCCCACCGAGCAGGTAGTCGTAGATGCGGGCCGAGTGGGCCCGGTCGGTCATGAGGTCGATCGCGTGAGCGTCGTCGAGCACGGCGCCTGCCTTCCTGTCACTGCCTTCGGTCATCCACTGCCTCGGTCATCTCTGCGGCCGGACCGTCCGCGACGCGATCAGCGGTAGGGCCCCCACGTCATCTGATCGACAGCCGCCTGGTGCATCTGCTCGTGCCACACCATCGCGTCCACGGTCTGCCGTGCGCGCCGTGGCCGCACAGCGGGCCAGGTGAGCGCCGTGACCAGGAGGGCCAGCGCAGCGAGGGGCAGCAGCCCGTCGATCCGCAGCGGGGCCGCGGTCCACTCGCTGAGCAGACCGACGAGCCACAGCTTCACCGCGTTGATCGCGACGGTGCTGACCAGCACCAGGAACGGGACGTTGAGCTTCAGATGGACGGACGTGATCGCCCTGGCCAGTACGCCACGGCCAGCAACTGCATGCCGAGGTCTGCGGGGAGCTCGACGCCCGGGAGAACCGCCACCCCGACGGCGAGCGCGAGCGCGGTGAGGGGGAGTTCGGCGCGGGCCACGACAGCCGGGAGCGTCGGGTCCGAACGACCACTGCCATGGTGATCAGACGCAGGAATCGCACCAGGCCGGCACCGGCGAACAGCACGACGGCCGCGGCGACGGTCGGCCAGAAGCCGTCCAGCCGGCTCGACAGGCCGATGGCGCCCAAGGCCTGGACGACCACCCACAGCAGCCCGACGCCCACCGCCCCGTGCACCGCCAGGCGCAACACCCACCACGTCCCGACAATCGAGACGTACTGCCATTCCGGTTCGAGATCGAGGGCGCGCACCGCCAGCGCTCGGTCCACCCGGTCCAGTACGGCCAGCGCTCTCCGCGCCGGTATGAGCAGGACCTGGTAGATCGTCGCCGCCAGCACGACCGCGGGCCACGGCGCGAGCGTGAACCCCACGACCAGCACCGATGCGGCCCACATGCCGAGAGCGACCTCGACCAGCCGCACCAGCCACCATCCGGCCGCGCGCCACCGCCGCGGCCATCGTTCCGATGCCATCGATCCCCCCGGTTTCGACGTCCTGAGGAGTATCGGGCATCGAACGCGGAGAGGCGTGGCGTCATGGCGTAGATCCGACGGCCGCGTCGGGTGTGCGGGTGTTCAGTGGAAGGGCTTGTGCGGGATCTCGGCGTCGTTGAGCTGCTGGTCGAAGTCGACCCAGATCGCGTCGTCCTCGATCTTGCACGCGTACACCGGGATGGGCGCGACGGCCGGCACGCCCTTCGGCTCACCCGTGTGCAGGTCGAAGCACGAGTTGTGCGCCGGGCAGATCAGGGTGTCGTCCTCCTGCAGGTAGCCCTCGTTGAGCGGCTGCTGCTGATGCGTGCACGTGTTGTGCACGGCGACGGCTTCGTCCTCGTAGAGCCGGACGATGCAGATCGGTTGCCCCTGCATGTGGACGACCATCATGTCGCCCTCCTCGAGTTGGTCGAGGTCCGCGACCGCTTCCCACGCCATGGTGTGCTCTCCTGTCCTCAGCCTGAACCACGCCGCCGGGGCTCCGAACCCCGGACCTCGATCCATCCGTTCCTGGCCCGTGCCGGCAGCACGGGCTGCGGGTGGTGGGCGGGGCCGCGCACGATCTGCCCGTCGCGCATGTCGAAGCGGGTCTCGTGCAGCGGGCAGGTGACGATGCAGCCGGCGACCTCGCCGCGGGAGAGCAGGGCACCGGCGTGGCTGCACACGTCGTCGATCGCGTGGATCGCGTCGCCGGTGCGGAACAGCAGCACCTTGCGGCCCTCCACCTCGACGCCGGCGGTGCTGCCGTCGGCCAGCTCGTCCGCGGCGATGGCGCGCACCCAGCGGTTCGGCGCGTTGCTCCCGAGCGCGCGGTTGACCATCACCGCGCGGCCCTGCACGAGGTGCCCGCCCAGGTAGCCGGCGGCGGCGGTGGCCGCCATGCTCGCCGCGCCCAAGGCCTGCGCGGGGCGCCGGTGGCCGCTCAACCGCGCCGACAGCGACGCCGCTTGCAGCAGGGTCGCCGCGCCGTTGACCAGGCCGTGGAACAGGCCCACGCGCCGGTCCTCCCCGTCGCTCACCGCCCAGTCGGTGACGCCCGTGGCGGCGGTGACGGCGGCGGCGGCGATGCCGACGGCCGACAGGGTGGCGGCCGGATCGAGCCGGCCTCGTCCCGGGACGTCCTTGCCGAGCGTGTCGAGCACCAGTGCGCCGGCGTAGAAGCCGATCGGCAGGTCCGACAGCGCCGCGTGCAGCGAGTGGCCCGCCCAGCGGCCGCCGTGCATGAGCTCGACGGCGACGTCGCCGCGGTGGCGGTCGTAGAGCGGATCGACGACGGCCGTGACCTGCTCCTCCGCCCTGCGCAGCCATGGCCAGCGCAGGATCGCCGCCAGCACCTCGTGGTGCCAGGTCGTGGCCAGGACGCGGAGTCGCGCCGGCGGATGATCTCCCGACATCGGCGGCTCCTGTGGTGGTGGACGCAGGACTGCGACGGCGGTCACAGTCCCACGGCCGCCGGACACACGACGTCTCATCGTGCGACGCCGCGTGGGCGTCCTTACGATCCGACGCATGGATGTCTCCTGCGCCTTCCCGACCGCGCTGGACACGCCGGACAACATCGTCGTGGCCGAGCAGCTCGGCTACGCCCGCGCCTGGATCTACGACACCCCGCAGCAGAGCCCCGACGTGTGGATGACGCTCGCGCTCGCGGCCGACCGGACCGAGCGGATCGTGCTGGGTCCAGGGGTGCTCGTCCCGAGCCTGCGCCATCCCATGGTGAACGCCGCAGCCACGGCCACGCTGGTCGCGCTGGCGCCCGGCCGGGTCGCGATCTCGTTCGGCACCGGCTTCACGGGGCGCCGCGCGATGGGCCAACGGGCGATCACCTGGAAGTACATGGACGCCTACATCCGGGCCTACCGCGGGTTGCTGCGCGGCGAGGTCGTCGAGTGGGAGGGCGCGCAGATGCAGATGCTGCACCCCGACGGGCATGCGCCGGCCCGCCCGATCGACGTGCCCGTGCTCGTCGGGGCGCTGGGACCCAAGGGCAACGAGGTCGCGAAGGAGCTCGGAGACGGGCTGTACGTGACCCTGCAGATGCCCGAGTTCGCCAAGGAGCACGCCTGGGTGCCCTACCTGGCCTGGGGCACCGTCCTCGACGACGGCGAGCCGGACGACTCCGAGCACGCGCGCGTGGCCGGCGGTCCGGGCTGGGCACTGGCCTACCACGGTGCCTACGAGTTCGGCGGCCCGGACGCCGTGCGGGGGCTGCCGGGCGGGCCGGAGTGGCTGGCCGTCGTGGAGCAGGCCCCGGCGGCGCAGCGGCACCTGACCGTCCATTCGGGGCACTGCGTGGAGCTCAACGCGGCCGATCGGGCCGCGTGGGACGCCGGCGGGCACAGCATGCTGCGCTCGGCGACGATCAGCGGCACCCGCGGCGACGTCCGCCGCCGGCTGGACGAGCTCGGCGAGCAGGGCGTCACCGAGATCGTGTTCCAGCCGTGCGGCCCCGACGTGCGGGGCGAGCTCGACCGGTTCCTGGACGCCGCGCAGGACGCATGAGCGCCCGCTGACAGCGCTACAGTGCGCGCCCCGACTCCACCTGCCCGGGAGCGCGTCATGGATCCTGCCGAGATCGTCGCCGCCGTCGCGATCGAGCGCGTCGAGCTCGCCACCGAGCTCGACGACCTGACGGCCGCGGACTGGTCCACCCCGTCGCTCTGCCCCGGCTGGACGGTCCAGGACGTCGTCGCGCACCTCACGCTGGCCACTCGGCTGTCCCCGCTCGCCGCCATCGGCGGGGTCCTGAAGGCGCGCGGCGACATCAACCGCATGATCGGCGACGCCGCCCGCCGCAGGGCCGCGCAGTTCGCGCCCGCCGAGCTGGTCGCGCAGCTGCGCGAGACCGCGGGATCGCCGAAGCGCCCGCTGGGCGCCCAGCCGCCCGATCCGCTCGTCGACGTGCTGGTGCACGGGCAGGACATCGTCCGTCCGCTCGGGCGGGCCCGAGCGATGGCGCCCGACCGAGTGGCGGCGGCCCTCGCGCACGTCGCGGGCAGCTCGTTCTACGGCGTGCGGAAGCGGTTCGCCGGGCTGCGGTTCGTCGCGACCGATCTGGACTGGTCGACGGGCAGCGGCGACGAGGTGCGCGGCCCGGGCGGGCAGCTGCTCGTGCTCCTCACGGGCCGGCCGTCCGGCCTGGACGGGCTCGAGGGGCCGGGCGCTGCGACCGTCGGCGCTCGACTCGCGTAGAACCTGGTTCGTGGACATCCCGGAACCCCTGCGTCCCCTGCTCGACTCCACCGCCGTCGCCTTCGTCTCGACGATCGGGCCCCGCGGCGAGCCGCAGACCACCCCGCTGTGGTTCCTGCACGAGGACGGAGAGGTGCGGATCAGCCTCGTCGAGGGCCGGCAGAAGCTGCGCAACCTGCGCCGGGATCCGCGGATCTCGGTGGTGATCGTCGACCCGGCGCGACCGACGAGGTACGTGGAGCTGCGCGGTCGCATCGACGAGCTCGCCGTCGACCCGGCCGCGGCGCTGGAGGCGCGGGTCGCCGCGAAGTACGCCCCGGTGGCCCCGACCGCGGCCGAGGGCGACTCGGCGGACGACGGGCTGACCCGCTACGCGACGTCGATCCTGGTGGAGAGGGTGACGAGCCAGAACTGGTGACGCATCTATTGATTAGATGTCGAACCGTTAGTACTCTGCTCTCATGAGATTGAGTATGAGCGTCACCAACTTCTCCTGGCGCGACGGCGCCCTCGCCACGCGGCTCGCCGAGATCGCCCGGGCCGCCGACGACGGTGGCCTGGACGGCCTGTGGGTCGCCGACCACCTCCTGCAGGCCGATCCCTACGGTGCGCGGCCGGGGGAGACCGAGATGCTGGAGGCCTACACCACCCTGGGCTACCTGGCCGCGGTCACCAGCCGCGTGCAGCTGGGCACCCTGGTCACGGGGGTCACGTTCCGGCCACCTGCGCTGCTGGTGAAGGCCGTCACCACGCTGGACGTGCTCTCCGGCGGCCGTGCCCTGCTCGGCATCGGCGCCGGGTACCAGGCCGAGGAGGCGGCCCAGATGGGGCTGCCGCTGGGGCCCGTCGGCGAGCGGTTCGACCGCCTCGAGGAGGCGCTGCAGATCGCTCTGCAGATGTGGGCGGGCGACGAGACCCCGTTCCACGGCACCCACTACCAGCTCGATAAGCCCGTGAGCAGCCCGGCGCCGATCGGCCGGCAGCACCCGCCGATCCTCATCGGCGGCACAGGGGAGAAGCGCACCCTGCCACTCGTCGCCCGCTACGGCGACATGTGCAACGTCTTCGACATCCCCGACGGCGGCGCGACCGTGCGCCACAAGCTCGGTGTGCTGCAGCGGCTGTGCGCGGAGATCGGCCGGCCCTACGAGGAGATCGAGAAGGTGATCGCCACGCGGCTGGGCCCCGACGAGAGCGCCGCCGCGTTCGTGGAGCGCTGCAGCGCGTTCGTCGAGCTCGGCATCGACCACGTCGGCGTGATCACCACCGGCCCGTGGACCGACGCGGCCGTCGCCACCCTCGCCGAGGCCGTTCCCGGGATCTCCGCGCTGGAGTGACCGATGAGTTTCGCCGGCCCACCGGGTCATCCCCGCGCAACGAACCCACGGAGGGCAATCCCATGACCGAGCTGAACGCAGACCGCGCCCGTCGAGCGATCGTCGACCACACCCGACGGCTGGCGGAATCTGCTGTGGCGGCCGGGCCGGACGCCCCCGTGCCGACCGCCCCGAAGTGGACCGTCGCCGATCTGGTCGAGCACGTGGGCCGGACCCAGCACTGGGTCGCCGAGATCATCGAGCGGCGCATCACCGACCCCACCCAGCTCCCGACGGAACTGGCCGCACTCCCCGCCGGCCCCGGCGAGTGGCAGGCGTGGCTGTCGGAGGCCGCGCAGCGCGTCGCGGACGCGTGCGCCGACGACGCGCTCGACGCGCCGGTGTTCAACCCCGCGGCGGACGGCCGGACCGGCACTCGGTTCTGGATGTCCAGCATGGTCAACGAGGCAGTCGTGCACGGCGTGGACGCGGCCGAGGCCGCGGACCGTCCGGTCGAGGTCGACGCCGATGTCGCCGCGGCGCTCATCACCAACCACCTCGCGATGCTCACCTCGCCCACGTGGGAGATGCGGCGATCCGAGTCCGCCCACGCCATCCGCGGCACCGGGCAGACCCTGCAGCTGGTCGCCATCGACACCGCGGACGGCGCCTGGTCCATCGAACGCCGGCCTGATGGCGCGACGTGGCAGCCCGGGACGAGGCCGGCCGATGTGACGCTGACCGGCCCCGCCGCCTCGCTGCTGCTGACCTTGACCCGACGGCTCCCGCTCACCGACGACGCACCGGAGTCCGTGTCGAGGGCGACGCCGACCTCGCCCGGCACTGGATCGACAACACCGCCCACGACAGCGACTGACCGCCGGCATCGGTGCTGGTCCTCCGAGCGGCGGCGGCCGTGGCAATGTTGATCAAGGCCAACCACGGTCGGCCCGTGCGCGCCGCCGGGGTGAGGGTCAGGTGAGGTGGTCGAAGTCCCCGCGCACCCACGCCATGTGCCGGTCCGCCGAGCGGCGGACCACCCCGGCGGCGTCCTTCGGGATCACGTTGTCGAAGTTGCCGTAGAGCCGGTCGAACGGGTACGCCGCGACGGCGTTCGCGACGCGGTCCACGACCGCGGCCGAGAGCGGGATGCGGTTCGGGTAGCTGCGCATGAAGCTGACCGACACCAGATCCGGGTTGGCGAAGATCGTGTCGCTCGAGAGCAGGACTCCGGCGCCGCCGGCGCCCGCCGCCCAGTGCACGACCGTGCTGCCGGGGAAGTGGCCGCCCGGCTGGAACATCGTGACCCCGGGCAGCACCTCCCGGGTGCCGCTCCAGACGTCGATCGCGTCGTCGCCGCGGGCGACCCACTCGGCGTCGGCCTCCGGCACGAGGATCGGCACGCCGCCGAGCGCCCGGCTCCACTCCACCTGCACGCCGTACATGTGCGGGTGGCTGGCGGCGATCGCCGCCACCGGGCCCAGCTCGCGCACCCGAGCGACGCCCGCGTCGTCGATGTAGCCGATCGGGTCCCACAGCAGGTTCCCGGCCGGAGTGCGCAGCAGCTTCGTGAGCTGGCCGATCCCGACCGCCGGCTTCGCCGAGATCCCGTACAGGTCGGGCTCGAGCTCGGTGACGACGACCGCGGTGCCGTCGTCCTGCAGGTTCTCCAGCGTGGTCCAGATCTGGCCGGCGGCGGGCACCCACTGCCGCTCGTCGGCGCAGATCTTGCATACATCGGGCAGCGGCTCGGCGTGTTCGACCGCGCACGTGCGACAGAGAGTGACCGTCATGCGGAAGGATTCTTCTTCGGGGGCAGCCGCAGCGCCAGGTGCAGCTCCTTCAACCGGGCTTCGTCGACCGGGCTCGGCGCGCCCATCAGCAGGTCCTGCGCGTTCTGGTTGAGCGGGAACGCGATGATCTCGCGGATGTTGGGCTCGTCGGCCAGCATCATGACGATGCGGTCGACGCCCGGCGCGATCCCGGCGTGCGGCGGCGCCCCGAAGTGGAACGCGCGCACCATGCCGCCGAACTCGGCGTCGACCTGCTCCTTCGAGTAGCCGACGATGCGGAACGCCTCGTACATCACCTCGGGCTGGTGGTTACGCACGGCGCCCGACGAGAGCTCGATGCCGTTGCAGACGATGTCGTACTGCCACGCCTTGATCTCGAGGGGATCCTTGGTGCGCAGCGCCTCCAGGCCGCCCTGCGGCATCGAGAACGGGTTGTGGCTGAAGTCGATGCCGCCGGTGTCCTCGTTGCGCTCGAACATCGGGAAGTCGACGATCCAGCAGAACCGGTACTCGTCCTCGACGAACTGGCCGGCCCGCTTCGCGGCCTCGACGCGCACGGCGCCCATGATCTTCGCGACCTCGTCGACCGCGCCGGCGCCGAAGAAGATCGCCGTGCCGGCCTGCGCGTTGACCTCGGCGACCAGCTTCTCCGTGGTGCCCTCGTCGAGGAACTTCGCGATCGGGCCGGTCAGGGTGCCGCCCTCGCCGACCTTCACCCACGCCAGCCCCTGCGCGCCCTGCTCGACGGCGTAGGCGCCCAGCTGGTCGTAGAACGAGCGCGGCTGCGCGGCCGTGTCGTGCACCGGGAGCGCACGCACGTGCTTGTCCGCGAACGCCCGGAACCCGCTGCCCGCGAACAGGTGCGAGACGTCGACGAGCTCGAGCTCCGCGCGCAGGTCGGGCTTGTCGGTGCCGTAGCGGGCCAGCGCGTCGGCGAACGGGATCTGCACGAACGGCGAGGTGGTGCGCCGGTCGGGGCGGAACTCGGTGAACAGCTCCGTCATGACACCCTCGATGACCTCGAAGACGTCCGCCTGCTCGGCGAAGCTCATCTCGAGGTCGAGCTGGTAGAACTCGCCGGGGGAGCGGTCGGCGCGACTGTCCTCGTCGCGGAAGCACGGCGCGATCTGGAAGTAGCGGTCGAAGCCCGAGACCATCAGCAGCTGCTTGAACTGCTGCGGCGCCTGCGGCAGCGCGTAGAACTTGCCGGGGTGGTTGCGCGACGGCACCAGGTAGTCGCGGGCACCCTCTGGGCTGGTGGCCGACAGGATGGGCGTCTGCAGGTCGAGGAACCCGCGCGCCGTCATCTTGTCGCGGATCGCGGCGACGACCCGTGAGCGCAGCTTGATGTTCTCGTGCATGTGCTGGCGGCGCAGGTCGAGGAAGCGGTAGGTCAGCCGCAGCTCCTCGTTGACCTTCTCCTCGGGGAAGACGGAGAACGGCAGCGGGTCGCAGGTGCCGAGCACCTCGATCTCGGTGACGGAGACCTCGACCTCACCCGTCGGCAGCTCCGGGTTGATGTTCTCGGCGTCGCGCCGCAGCACCCGCCCGTCGGCGCGCAGCACCGTCTCCTTGGGCAGGCTGCCCAGCGCCTCGTAGGCGGGGGAGTCGGAGCGCAGCACCAGCTGGACGATCCCGGAGTTGTCGCGCAGATCGGCGAAGAGCACTCCGCCCAGGTCGCGCCGATTGTGCAGCCACCCCGAGATCCGTACGTCGGAGTCGACGTTGGCCGTGGTGAGCTCGCCGCACGTGTGGGACCGGTATCGGTGCATCGTCCATCCAGATCGTCGCCAGGTGTGTCTCGGGTCAAGTTACCGGCACCCCGAAACGGGTTCGCGACTGCGGCGAACGGTCGCATCCTTCCCCCCGATCGGCCGTTGGCCATCACGGGTGTGACAACCGAACGTGCACCCTCGATCACGGAAGGTGGGCATGGCGATGAGCAAGGCGCGGGCGGCAGTCGTGGCGGCAGCCGCGTCGGTGATGGTCGCGACGACGGTCCTGGCAGGTCAGGCGTTCGCCGAGGCGGACTCGGCCTCTCCTGCCGCGCAGTCCGCCAGGGCGCAAGCCGTCGCCGAAGGCACCCCGTGCTCGGTCGGGGCCCGCTCCTGCGTCGATCTCGAGTCGCAACAGGCGTGGCTGATCGACCAGGGCAAGGTCGTCCGCGGCCCGGTCAAGATCTCCTCCGGCGGCAACGGCGCCGAGACCCCCGTCGGGCACTCCTTGCGCGTCTACCGCAAGGAGGCCGACTACAAGAGCAGCGAGTCGCGGCTGCCCAACGGCGACCCGGCCCCCATGCCGTGGTCGGTGTTCTTCGAGGACGGCGGCATCGCCTTCCACGCCGGCAGCCCGCAGCGCTCCTCGGCCGGCTGCATCCACCTCGATTCGGCCGACGCGAAGGCGTGGTTCGACTTCCTGCAGGTCGGCGACCAGATCCAGGTCGTCAAGGGATCGGAGGAGCGCGCAGCGCGCGAGGCGGCGAACCAGGCGGGCGGCGAGCCGGCCGACTCGTCCGATTCCGGGGACGAGTAGGCGCGCACGCCTGCTTTGACTCAAGATCGCCGTACCGGGAGCTGAGGCGACAGATCTGGCGGCTCTGCTCCCCATCTGGTGATCATGCCGAGGGAGGACCTGCACGACATCAGCCCTGTTCGGGCGCGGTTGCAGCCCACCGGACTGAGAGCCGTCTGAGGACCCCGCGGAACCGGACAGATCCGGCGGCCGTTCCCCTGTCATGGGGGATCGAGACGGACGGGTCCGGCGTGCCGCCGAGCGGATGCCGGGAGTGCGCAGCGTCGCCCGCCCGCTGCCGGACGGCCGCTCGTTCGACCTGATCTACGTGCGGACGGGTCCGCCCGGCGGACCGACCGTCCTGATGGTGCCGGGCGGCCCGGGCCTGGCGTCGGTGCTGCCGTACCCGGTGGTCCGCGCGGTCGCCGCCGCCAAGGGCCTGGACGTGCTGATGGTGGAGCACCGCGGGGTCGGGTTGTCGCGCTGCGACCGGGACGGCGTCGACCTGCCGCCTGACGCGCTGACGATCGAGGACGCCGTGGCGGACCTGGTCGCGGTGCTTGATGCCGAGGGGATCGACCGGGTGGTCGCCTACGGCTCGTCCTACGGCACGTACCTGGTGCAGGGGCTGGCCGCGCAGCACCCGGAATGCATCGCCGGGATGGTGCTCGACTCGCCGATGCGGTCGGCCCGCGACCTCGACGTGGTGCGGCGGCACCTGCGCACGCTGCTGTGGGACGGGGTGTCGGGCACCACGCGGTCCGCGGCGTTGCTGCGCGAGCTGGTCGCCGACGGGACCGTGGACGTCCGGGAGACCGGAGCGGTCGTGCCCGTCGTTTTCGAGGCCGGTGGACCGGCGCTCGTGGAACGCCTGCTCGGGGCACTCGCCCGTGGCCGTGGCCGCCGCACGTGGGACTGGGTCCGGTCGGTCGGCAGCGAGGAGGTCGACGGCCCGGACTCGCCGTACGCGCTGGAGACCGACCTGGTGGGTCGGATCGCCTATCGCGAGCTCGACTACGGGGCGCCGCCGAACGGGCTCCCGCTGGATCCGCAGGTGGTGCTCGCCGGCGGCGACAGCCGTCGTCCGACTTTCGTCGGGGAGCCCTACGACCTGGTGGCGGCGTCGGTGAAGTTCGAGTGGCCGACGGCGGTCGTGTCCGGGGCGCGGGATCTGCGCACCCCGCGCCCGGTGGCCGAGGCGCTCGTCGCCGATCTGCCCGACGGCGTGCTGGTGCCCCTGCCGAACACCGGACACAGCGCGCTCGACACGCACGCGCTCGCCGCCGTGCACGTAGCGGGCGCGGTCGCCGCAGGTCACCACGACCGGCTGCCGCGGCTCGCCGACCGGATCGACGCGCTGCCGCGGCGTGGCAACGGCAGCCACTGGGTGGGCCGGGTGCTGCGGGCCAGGCTCGCGCTCGACCTCGCGCTCAGTGCTGCCGAAGGCCCTCGAGGAGCAGCCTGACCAGCAGGCGCGCGTCGTAGCGGGCGTCGCCCTCGGCGCCGATGCAGAGGTTCCCGACCCCGCGCATGAGCGCGTAGGCGGGCACGTCGTGGCGCACCTCGCCGGCGGCGACGGCGGCGTCGAGCAGCATCGTGCACACCGGCAGGAGGCGGTCGAGGAAGTACGCGTGCAGCGCGTCGAACCGCGTGCTGTCCGACGTCAGCGCGGCGGCCAGTCCGTGCTTGGTCACCAGCAGGTCGGCGAACATGTCGATCCACTCGACCAGCGCGGCGTAGGGCGAGGCCGCCTCGGCGAGGCAGGTCGGTCCGGCCTCCGCGCAGGCGTCGACCTGGTGCCGGTAGACGGCCACGACCAGGTCCGCGCGGGTGGGGAAGTGCCGGTAGACGGTGCCCACCCCGACCCCGGCCCGCGCGGCGATGTCACGCACGGGGGCCTCGACACCGGAGATGACGAACAGGGCGGCTGCGGCGTCGAGCAGCGCCGTCTCGTTGCGGCGGGCGTCGGACCGTCGGCTCTCGACCTGCTTCGCCACGTCGCCCTCCACGTCGTCGATCCCGCCGCTTGTCAAACGGAACAATGTTCCGTACGTTGAACGGAGCGAAGTTCCGTTTCTTCCATCATGGCAGGTGAGCAGCACCCATGCAGTACCGCACCCTCGGACGCACCGGAGTACAGGTCAGCACCCTCGTGCTCGGCGCGATGAACTTCGGCGCGATCGGACGCACCACCCAGGAGCAGGCCACCGCCATCGTCGACGCCGCCATCGAGGCGGGGATCAACCTGATCGACACCGCCGATGCCTACAGCGGAGGCCGCTCCGAGGAGATGGTCGGCAAGGCCATCGCCGGCAGGCGCGACGATCTCGTGCTCGCGACCAAGGCGTTCCTGCCGATGGGGGAGGAGCGCAACCGGCGCGGCAGCTCCCGCCGCTGGCTGGTCAGCGCCCTCGACGACAGCCTGCGCCGCCTCGGCGTCGATCACGTCGACCTCTACCAGGTCCACCGCTGGGACCCGACGACCAGCGACGACGAGACGCTGTCGGCGCTCGCCGACCTGCAGCGCGCAGGGAAGATCCGCTACTACGGCTCCTCCACGTTCCCCGCCTACCGCATCGTCGAGGCGCAGTGGGCCGCGCGGGAGCACCACATCCGCCCCTACGTCACCGAGCAGCCCCCGTACTCGGTCCTGCAGCGCGGGATCGAGGCCGACGTGCTGCCCGTCGCGCAGCAGTACGGGCTGGGCGTGCTGGTCTGGAGCCCACTCGCGTCGGGCTGGCTGTCGGGCGCGGTCCGCGCCGGGCAGGAGATCAGCACCAACCGGTCGACGATGCGGCCGCAGATGTTCGACATGGACGTCGCGAGCAACCGCGCGAAGCTCGACGGCGTCGAGCAGTTGGTCGCGATCGCCGACCAGGCCGGTCTGACCCTGATCCAGCTCGCGCTCGGGTTCGTCACCGCCCACCCCGGGGTGACTGCCGCCATCGTCGGCCCCCGCACGCCGGAGCACCTGGCTGCGCAGCTCGCCGCCGCCGACACCGTGCTGCCCGGCGACGTCCTCGACGCGATCGACGCCGTCGTCGCCCCTGGCATCGACCTCGCCCCCGACGAGAAGCACGACACGCCACCCGCCCTGCTCGACCCGTCCCTGCGGAGGCGCTGACGCCGTGTCCGGTCTGATCTCTGGCTCGCCCAGCTTCGGCATCATGACCGCGCCCATGCAGGTCGGGTACGCCGACGTCCTGCGCGTCTGGCAGGAGGCCGACGAGATCCCGGAGATCGAGCACGCCTGGCTGTTCGACCACCTCATGCCCATCGGCGGCGACCCCGACGGGCCGATCTTCGAGGGCTGGACGCTGCTGTCCGCGCTCGCAGCCGGCACCTCGCGGTTGCGGCTCGGGTTGCTCGTCACGAGCAACCGCGTCCGGCCGCCCGCGCTGCTCGCCAAGATCGCCACGACCGTCGACCACGTCTCCGGCGGGCGGCTCGACTTCGGCATCGGCGTCGGGTCGCGGCCCGACCATCCGCTGGCCCGGCGCGAGTACCTGGCGCACGGCCTGCCCTTCCACGACAGCGCGCACGCGGTGGCGAACCTCGACGAGGCGCTCACGGTGATCAAGCGGCTGTGGACCTCGCCGACGCCGTTCGACGTCGACGGGCCGACCGTGCAGCTCACCGGGGCGTTCGGCAACCCGAAGCCGGTGCAGCGGCCGCACCCGCCGATCATGATCGGCGGGCGGTCGGCGGCGACGTTGCGCATCGTGGCTTCGCACGCCGATCTGTGGAACATCCCTGGTGGGGACATCGCCGACGTGATCGCGCGGAGCGCGTTGCTCGATCGCTACTGCGCGGAGATCGGGCGGGATCCGGGGACGATCGTCCGGTCGATCCATCTCCCGGTCGCCTATGACGATCCGGGTAGCACCCGGGACGCGATCTCTGCCGCGCTCGACGCCGGGTTCCGGCACGTCGTGCTCGGGCTGCCGGCGCCCTACCCGGACGGGGTCGCGCGATGGGTTGCGTCCGAGCTCATCGGGTAGGGGTTCGGGCGTGACGTGATCTTGGAGCTGGCGCGGCGGCGGGGACCGGTCCCGCGGGAAGGTCCGATCGGGCGCTGGGGCAGGCTTGGCGCGTGGACGCCGAACGCCGTGGTCGGATCAGGGCGATCCCGGCCACCCTCGTCCGGTTCGCGCGGCGTTCCCCGATCACCTGCATCGTGCTCGCGCTCGGATGGGGCGTCGGTCTCCTCACGTGGACGCTGCCCGGCGCGGACGCCCGGGCTCTCGTCAACTTCCTGACGACCGGGCCGCGCCCCCTCTGGGCCGGACACTGGTGGAGCCCGGTCACCGCGATGCTGTACTGGGGCGGCATCAGCGCCTACCTGCTGACGACGGCGGCGGTGCTCGTGGCCGGCCCGGTGGCCGAGCGGCGGATCGGTCGGTGGCGCACCGCGCTGTTCCTCATCGGCACGCAGGTGGCCGGCACGCTCCTGGTGTCGGCGTTCGTGCAGGTCGGAGTGTTGTTCGACCGGTCGTGGATGACCGTGCTGGGCACCCAGTCGATGACGGGCGCGGCGCCCGGCGCGGTCGGGATGGGGCTGGCCACCTCCGCGGCGTTGTCGGCGCTGTGGCGGCGCCGGCTGCGGGTGGTGCTGCTGACGGTGCCGGCGATGCTCGTCGCGTACTCGGGGCAGCTGGCCGACGTGGTGCTGCTGGCGGCGGCCCTCATCGGCCTCGTCGCGGGGGCGTGGATGTTCGGGCACCGGCGCGACTGGCGCCCGGGGCCGGCGTCGCGCAACGAGACCCGCGTGCTCGTCGCGATCGTGGTTGCGGCGACCGCCGTCGGGCCGGTGATCGCCGCGGCGGCGCACGCCCCGATCGGGCCGCTGGCGGTGCTGCGGTTCCTGCTGCTGTCACCGGCGCCGGATCCGGCCGCGGTGGTGCAGGCCTGCGCGAACGGGATCAACCGGCACTGCCGCGCGATGGAGGCCCGGCAGCGGCTGTTCGGGTTCGGTCCGGCGCTGGCGTCGGCGCTGCCGGTGATCGTGCTGCTGGTGATCGCGGAGGGGCTGCGCCGCGGCCGGCGGGCGGCCTGGGTCCTCGGCATGGCCGTCAACATCGTGCTGGCCGCGCTGGGGGTCTGGCTGGGGGTGCTGATCGCGAACACGCCCGACGAGGGAATGGTCGCCTACGCCAGTGCCCCGGGGGCCCGCGCCGCGCTGGCCACGGTGGTGCCCGCGCTCGTGCCGTCCGCGGTCGCCGCGCTGCTGTGGCTCACCCGCGAACAGTTCGAGGTCAAGGCGCCGAGCCGCACCCACCGGCGCATCGCGGCCCTCGCGGCGGCGATGTTCGTCGGGCTCTCGGCCTGCTACGTGATCGTCGGGCTGGTGGTGTCGGGACAGTTCGACACCCCACCGACCGTGCTGGCGCTGCTCGCCGACGTGCCGCTGCGGTTCCTGCCGCCCGGATACCTCGGTGAGGTCGCGCCGTCGTTCCTGCCGCAGGGGCCCGTCGCGACGATCATGTCGGGCTGGGTCGGCGTGGTGTTCTGGCTGGTGGTGGTGGGCGGGCTGCTGGCCGGGTTCGTGCGGGCCCGGATGGATCCCGCGGCGGCCGACTCGGCCCGTGCCCGCGCGATCCTCGTCGAGCACGGAGGTTCCGACCTCGCGTGGATCACCACGTGGGCCGGCAACTCGTACTGGTTCGACGATCAGCGGGATGCCGCCGTCGCGTACCGGGTGATCGGCGGCGTCGCGCTCACCACCGGCGACCCAGTGGGGAGCGCCGAGCGCCGGGCCGCCGCCGTGGCCGGGTTCCTGGCGACGTGCGCCGAGCGCGGCTGGGTGCCGGCGTTCTACAGCGTCACGTCCGCCACCCGGGACGCGTGCGCCGCGCTGGGGCTGCGCTCGGTGCAGGTGGCCGAGGAGATCGTGCTGCCGCTGGCCGGGCTGTCGTTCACCGGGCGGCGCTGGCAGGACGTCCGCACGGCGCTGAACAAGGCCGGCAAGCAGGGCATCACGGGCGAGTGGCTCTCCTACGCGAAGGCGCCGCTCGCGATCACCGACCAGATCCGCGCCATCAGCGAGGAGTGGGTGGCCGACAAGGGGCTGCCCGAGATGGGGTTCACCCTCGGCGGCCTCCCCGAGCTGGCCGACGACGCCGTGCGCGTGCTCGTCGCCGTCGACACCGACCGCACGGTCCACGGGGTGACCAGCTGGATGCCGGTGCACCGCGACGGTGCGATCGTCGGCTGGACGCTGGACTTCATGCGCCGCCGCTCCGGCCGGGACGCGTTCCGCGGTGTGTCCGAGTTCCTCGTCGCGACGGCGGCACGGGACCTGCAGGAGGAGGGCGCGCAGTTCCTGTCCCTGTCCGGATCGCCGCTGGCCCGCCAGGACCGCGGCAGCGGGGATGCGCGCCGTCTGGAGCGCGTGCTCGACGGGCTCGGCGCCGCGCTGGAGCCGATCTACGGGTTCCGCTCGCTGCACGCGTTCAAGGCGAAGTTCCAGCCGGAATACGCGCCGCTGCACCTGTGTTATGCGGACCCGGCAGCGTTGCCGTCGATCGGTCTCGCCATCGGTCGGGCCTACGTTCCCCACATCGGGGCACGGCAGTCGGCGAAGTTGCTGGCCAGGCTCCGTCGGGGGTCCCCCGAGGATCGATCTTCGAACGTTCGTGCGATCCTGTCGGAGGCGGCCGCCGACGCTCGAACTGATTCTGTCGGTGGTCGCTCGTAGCATGGATCGTGGCGGCATCCGGCCGTTTCCACATTGATCCGGCGGCCCGATCTGGAGGCTCCCCACCGTGGTCGATCGCAGTGTCGACAGAGCAGGCAGCAGGCTGATCGTGCGCGGCGCGCGCGAACACAACCTGCGCGGTGTCGACCTCGACATGCCGCGCGACAGCCTCGTCGTCTTCACCGGCCTGTCGGGGTCCGGCAAGTCGAGCCTCGCGTTCGACACGATCTTCGCGGAGGGGCAGCGACGCTACGTCGAGTCGCTGTCCGCGTACGCGCGGCAGTTCCTCGGGCAGATGGACAAGCCCGACGTCGACTTCATCGAGGGCCTCTCGCCCGCGGTGTCGATCGACCAGAAGTCCACCAACCGCAACCCGCGGTCCACGGTCGGCACCATCACCGAGGTCTACGACTACCTGCGGCTGCTCTACGCGCGCGCCGGCGTCCCGCACTGCCCGGTCTGCGGTCACGTCATCGAGAAGCAGACCCCGCAGCAGATCGTCGACCAGGTGCTCGCCATGGAGGAGGGTGCCCGGTTCCAGGTGCTCGCCCCGGTGGTGCGCACCCGCAAGGGCGAGTTCGTCGACCTCTTCACCAACCTGCAGGCGCAGGGCTACGCGCGTGTGCTCGTCGACGGCGTGGTCCACCAGCTCACCGATCCGCCGAAGCTGAAGAAGCAGGAGAAGCACGACATCGCCGTCGTGGTCGACCGGCTCGCGGTGAAGGCGTCGTCGAAGCAGCGGCTCACCGACTCGGTGGAGACCGCGCTGCGGCTGGCCGACGGGCTGGTCGTGCTCGACTTCGTCGACCTCGAGGAGCACGATCCCGGCCGCGAGCGGCGCTTCTCCGAGCGGATGGCCTGCCCCAACGGCCACCCGCTGGCGCTCGACGACCTCGAGCCGCGCACGTTCTCGTTCAACTCGCCGTACGGCGCCTGCCCGGAGTGCACCGGCATCGGGATCAAGAAGGAGGTCGATCCCGATCTCGTGGTGCCCGATCCCGATGCCAGCCTCGCCGCGGGCGCGATCGCCCCGTGGGCGGGCGGGCAGACGGCGGAGTACTTCGGCCGGCTCCTCGAGGGCCTCGCCGCCCAGCAGGGCTTCCGCATGGACACGCCGTGGCGCAAGCTGCCGGCGTCGGCGCAGAAGGCGGTGCTGCACGGCAGCACCGACCAGGTGCACGTGCGCTACCGCAACCGCTACGGCCGCGAGCGCTCGTACTACGCCAACTTCGAGGGCGTCATCCCGTTCCTCGACCGCCGGCTCGACCAGACCGACTCCGAGCACGCGCGCGAGAAGTACGAGGGCTACATGCGCGACGTGCCGTGCCCGGCGTGCAAGGGCGCCCGGCTGCGTCCCGAGGTCCTCGCGGTCACTCTCGCGCACCGCGCCGCCGGGGAGAAGTCGATCGCCGACGTCTCCGCGATGTCGGTGGCGGAGTGCTCGGAGTTCCTCGACGGCATGCTGCTCGACCAGCGGCAGGCCATGATCGCGGGGCGCATCCTCAAGGAGGTGCAGGCCCGCCTCGGCTTCCTGCTCGACGTGGGGCTGCACTACCTGTCGCTCGATCGCGCGGCCGGGTCGCTGTCCGGCGGGGAGGCGCAGCGCATCCGGCTGGCCACCCAGATCGGGTCCGGCCTGGTGGGCGTGCTGTACGTGCTCGACGAGCCGTCGATCGGGCTGCACCAGCGCGACAACCGCCGGCTCATCCAGACCCTGGTGCGGCTGCGCGACCTGGGCAACACCCTGATCGTCGTCGAGCACGACGAGGACACCATCCGCGCCGCCGACTGGGCCGTCGACATCGGCCCGGGTGCGGGCGAGCACGGCGGGGTCATCGTCTACAGCGGTGAGGTCGCCGGCCTCGAGTCGCACGACACGTCGCTCACCGGCGCGTACCTGTCCGGGCGGCGGTCCATCCCGCTGCCGGAGAAGCGCCGCAAGATCGACCCGAAGCGCAAGCTCACGATCGTCGGCGCCCGCGAGCACAACCTGCGCGGCATCGACGTCGACATCCCACTCGGCAGCCTCGTCGCGGTCACCGGCGTGTCCGGCTCCGGCAAGTCGACGCTCATCAACGACATCCTCGCCACGGTGCTGGCCAACCAGCTCAACGGCGCGCGCCAGGTCCCCGGCCGCCACACCCGCATCACCGGGCTCGACGGGCTCGACAAGCTCGTGCGGGTCGACCAGTCGCCGATCGGGCGCACCCCGCGGTCCAACCCGGCCACGTACACGGGCGTGTGGGACAAGGTCCGCACCCTGTTCGCCTCCACCACCGAGGCGAAGGTGCGCGGCTACCAGGCCGGCCGGTTCTCGTTCAACGTCAAGGGTGGGCGCTGCGAGGCATGCTCCGGCGACGGCACGATCAAGATCGAGATGAACTTCCTGCCCGACGTGTACGTGCCGTGCGAGGTCTGCGGGGGTGCCCGGTACAACCGCGAGACCCTCGAGGTGCACTACAAGGGCAAGACCGTCGCCGACGTGCTCGGCATGCCCATCGAGGAGGCGGCCGAGTTCTTCAAGCCGATCACCTCGATCAGCCGCTACCTCGAGACGCTCGTCGACGTCGGGCTCGGCTACGTGCGGCTCGGGCAGCCCGCGCCCACCCTGTCCGGCGGCGAGGCGCAGCGCGTGAAGCTGGCCTCGGAGCTGCAGAAGCGCTCCAACGGCCGCACGATCTACATCCTCGACGAGCCCACCACCGGCCTGCACTTCGAGGACATCCGCAAGCTGCTGCTGGTGATCAACGGGCTGGTCGACAAGGGCAACTCGGTGATCGTCATCGAGCACAACCTCGACGTCATCAAGACCGCCGACTGGATCATCGACATGGGTCCCGAGGGCGGCTCGGGCGGCGGCACCGTCATGGCGGAGGGCAGCCCGGAGCAGGTGGCCGCGCATCCCGAGAGCTACACCGGGGAGTTCCTGAAGAAGCTGGTGAAGGTCGCCGAGCCGAAGCCGGCCCGCAAGCGCAAGGCCGCGGTCGGTCAGTAGACGGTCGTCAGTGAGAACGGGTGCCCGGCGGGATCGGCCATGAAGATCCACTGATCGGTGTCGTACGGGTGCCCCGGCCGGGTGGCACCGAGCTCGCGGAGCCGGCGCTCGTCGGCTGCCAGGTCTGTGGCGGCGCGGTAGAACTCCGCGAGTGCAGCACGGGGTGGCCGAGCCGGGGCCGGTGCTCGCCCCGTTCGTGGCCTCGATCTGGTGGGCCCGCTGGTCGTATGCGGAGCTGTACGAGCAGGTTGTGGTGCCGTTCCCGAGTGTGCACCTGACGCTCCGACCGGGGCGAGTGCCGGAGGTCAACGGAGTCGCCACGAGCCGGCGGATCCGGCTGCTCGAGGGGGAGGGGCGGGTGACCGGACTGGAGTTCCGCCCGGGCGGGTTCCGTCCGTTCCTCCGGTCGCGGGTCGCAGCGCTGACGGACCGGGTCGTGACGGTGGCCGACGTGCCCGCCCTGCGCGGCACGCCCGCCGAACCGGGCGGCCCGGACGAGCTGCGGGCATGGCTCGAGCCGCTTGTGCCGCCGCCCGATCCGGGCGCGGAATGGGCGGCCGAGGCGGTCGCGCTGATCGCCGCCGACCCCACCGTCATGCGGGTCGACCAGTTGGCGCAGCGGTGCGGCACCAGTGTGCGGGGTCTGCAGCGCCGCTTCGCCGAGTACGTCGGCGTCGGTCCGAAGTGGGTCATCCGCCGCTACCGGGAGGGGAGCGCGCGCTCGGCACACCCGCTGAGCCGGGCGCTCGAATGGTGCGGGTCAGGGCTGGTCACCGACGAGAGCGATTGCCCGCGTCTCGGGAACTCCGAGCATCAGCAGGCTCGTGATCGTCGCTGCTCGGGCGCCGAGGGTCCCGTTCGGCAGGTCGCTGTCCGCGATGGCGAACACGACGCCGTAGGCGAGCTGGCTCAGAATGCCTGCCGGTAGGTGTTGTGCGAACACGCCGTTGGCCTGGCCCCGTTCCACGAGGTCGGCGAGGAGATCGTCGACCGGCCCGAGCAGGCCGTGGATCGCCTCGCCGTACTCGCCACGGCGCAGCGCCAACAGCACCCGGTACCGGTGCGCCACCGGCCAGAGGCGGGCGATGAACTCGACCCACGTCGCGTCCGCGTCTGCGTCGGAGGCGTTGACGTCGGTGAGCACGGTTGCCATCTCGGTGACGGCCCGTTCGGTGAGTGTCCGAACCAGGTCGAGGCGCGAGGGGAAATGGCCGTAGACCGTGCGCCGGACGACGCCGGCAGCGGAGGCGATGTCGCCCATCCCGGCGTCGGGATTCTCTCCCAGCACATCGAGGGCGACGTCGAGGATGCGATCGCGTGTCTCGTTCATCGATCGTGCACGGGAGGACTCGGTGGGCACGACACGATCGTTGCACACCGATGTGCAATGACGTACGTTGCACACCAGTGTGCAACGGAAAGTTGCGCCGTGCCTCGAAGCTCAGGAGTAGGCAATGCCCGCACCGACGTCGTCGCCCTCGACCCTCGTCCGCCCGTTCACCGTCTCGATCTCGGACTCGGAGATCGACGACGTGAAGCAGCGACTGGCCAGAACCCGATGGCCGGATCCGGAAACGGTGGGCGACTGGTCGCAAGGGGTTCGCGTGGAGAACGCCAGATCTCTGGTCGACCACTGGGAGCGGGGCTACGACTGGCGGCGCTTCGAGTCCGAGCTCAATCGCTACCCCCAGTTCCTGACCGAGATCGATGGGCTGGACATCCACTTCATCCACGTCAGGTCCGAGAACCCCGACGCGATGCCGTTGCTGCTGACGCACGGATGGCCGGGCTCGATCGTCGAGTTCCTGAAGCTGATCGGCCCGCTGACCGACCCGGTGTCGTTCGGAGGCGACGCCGCCGATTCGTTCGACGTCGTCGTCCCGTCGCTCCCCGGGTTCGGGTTCTCCCAGAAGCCCACGGAGACCGGCTGGACGGCATCGCGCATCGCACGCGCGTGGGTGGAGCTGATGAAGCGTCTCGGCTACACGGGATGGGCCGCGCAAGGCGGCGACTGGGGTGCCGTCGTCACCACCGCCCTCGGGGCCATGGAACCCGAGGGGCTCCTCGGGATCCATCTGAACACCCAGTACGCCTTTCCCGCGCAGATACCCGACACCTTGTCGCCCGAACAGCGCCACGCCGTGGAGACCCTCGCCCTCTACACCGGCGATCTCGGTGGATCGAACCACCTCCAGAGCACGAAGCCGGAGACCGTCGGATTCGCCCTGGCGGACTCACCCGCCGGCCAGGCCGCCTGGATCTACGAGAAGTTCCAGTCCAAGACCGACAACCACGGGCTCGCCGAGGACGCCATCGGCGTGGACGACATGCTCGACGCCATATCCCTCTACTGGTTCACCAACAGCGCAGCGTCGTCCGCCCGCATCTACTGGGAGAACAGATCGGGCACGCTCGCCGGCCCGAAGCTGACGCTGCCGGTCGCGGTGACCGTCTTCCCGAGGGACATCCCACTCCTGCCACGAAGCTGGATCGAAGACACCTACAGCAACCTGATCCACTACGGCGAGGCCGACAAGGGCGGGCACTTCGCGGCATTGGAACAGCCCGAGATCCTGGTCGGCGAAATCCGCACCGGCCTGCGCACCCTTCGTTCCTGACGTCGACGCGAGAGCTCAGGAGCACCCGACGTGCGGCCGGGACCACCCGATACGGGGGTTTCGGCGTGCGCCTCGGATCCGGCGGCGGTTCGGCGCGCCATCCTGACGGTCCACCGTCTCGGAGGCCGTCATGTTCCGTTCGTCGTTGCGCCGCCTGACCCTGCTCTGTGCGGCGGCACTGGTCCCGTCCGTGGTGTGGGCGGTGCCGGCCGCCGCGGACGACGCCTCCGTGCCCGAGCCGCCCACCTTCACCAGCACGCTGACGGCGACGATGACGCCCGACCAGGTCGTCGACGACTTCGGCAAGCCGGTGCCGGGGCAGCCCGGCGCGACGGGCACGTTCACGTTGAAGCTCAACAGCCAGCAGAACATCGCCTGCTACGACATCACCCTGACCGGCGTCACCCAGCCCTACAAGAGCTCGGCACGCACGGCCACGCACCTGCAGGAAGGCAAGCCCGGCGAGAGCGGCTATCCGCGCATGGTGTTCCCCGATCCGCAGGGCCCGCCCAGCGGCCCCTTGACCAGCAAGGGCTGCCTGCAGGGCCCGTTCACCACCGGTGTGGTCCTCGCGCGCGGCGACACCGGCAAGGGCTTCACCGTCGCCATGCTGGAGAGCAATCCCGCCGACTGGTTCGTCGACGTGCACACCGAGCAGTTCCGCACCGGTGCGGTGCGCGGGCAGCTGGCCAAGTCCGGCTGAATCGCTTCGCTCCTGGCGATATCGGCGCCCAGCACGTCGCCGCGGTCCTAGCTTGATCCCATGGACTCACCGATCACGGGCACGGCGGCCGGCGTGCCGTTCACCGCGCTGCCACCGGCCGACAGCGGTACCGCGCCCCTGATCGTCACCTGGCACATGCTGGACGCGCCGAGGTCGGACGCGGCGTTCGCGGCCGCGCTCCCGATGCACGGACTTCCGGCGTGGCGGGTGCACCTTGGCATGCCGATGTGCGGGGCGCGCATGGTCGACGGCCGCACGGACGCGGTCGTGGAGCTGTTCAGCAAGGACCCGCTGATGGCCTTCCTGCACCCGTTCGTCCGGCAGGCGAGCGCGGAGTTCCCGGCCGCGCTCGCGTCCCTCCGGACACAACTGCCGGTGGACGACGGCCCGATCGGCGTGCTCGGTGGCTCGCTGGGCGGCGCGGTCGCGCTGCAGGTGCTCGCGGACACCGACATCCCGATCTTCGCGGGCGCGCTCGTGAACGCCGCCATCAGGATGCGGTCCGTGGTCGACCTGTTCCCCGGCGACTACCCGTACGACGCCGAGTCCGAGCAGGTCGTCGACGGGCTGGACTTCGTCGCGAAGGCCGACGTCATCGCCGCCCGGGCACCGCTGCTGGTCGTCAGCGGCGAGCTCGACCACCCGGCGCTGCGCGTCGACGCCACGGAGCTCGTCGACGCGCTGGGAGCACGCGCCGAACTGCTGACGATCCCCGGTCTGGCGCATCCGCTCGCCGACGAACCCGGGATCGAGCCCGCACCGCAGCTTCCGCACGCCCGTGCAGTGGACTCCGGCCTGAACGCGTGGTTCCGGCGCCGGCTCGCCGGCGCCGGCCAGGAGCTCTAGGACTCCAGGTTCGCCGGCGCCCAGACCTCGATGGCGTCGCGCATGAACACCGCGAGACCCGGCTGCGTGCGGTCGATGTTCGCCGTGAAGCGCTCGTCGTCGACGTACATGCGCCCCACGCACAGGTAGCCGTCCCGGTTCGGCCGCCAGGAGCGGGACATCCACGCGTGGTGCCGGGCGACGACGTCCTGCACCGCCGGGTCCGCCGGCCGCGCTCCACTCCGCAGGAGCTCGGCGAACAGCTCGTTCACCCGCTCCAGCTCGGCGAGGAAGTCGGCCTTCTCGGCCGGGCTCCACGCAGCGGCCCGCTCCTGGGCCTCGCGGGCGACGTCGCCCCAGCGCTCCCGTGCCTCGGCGGCGTACGGGTCTCCGGCGAACCCGTCGAACATCTCCGTGGCGCCCACGGGCACCCCTCCCTCGTGCTCGACGATGGTGCGGGCCACGGTCGCGGCCAGCTCCTTCAACCGGTCCGACTCGGCCAGCAACCGCCGGTGGTGGCGGCGCAGCGTCTCGACGACATCGGTGTCGCCGTCGACGATCTCGGCGATCTCCGGCAGGGCCAGGCCCAGCTCGCGCAGCACGAGGATGTGCTGCAGCCGCAGCAGCTGGTCGCGGTCGTAGTGCCGGGTGCCGCCTGCGCCGATGTCGGTGGGGCGCAGCAGCCCGATGTGGTCGTAGTGGCGAAGCGTGCGCGAGCTGACGCCCGCCAGCCGCGTCACCTCGCGGGTCGACCAGATCGTCGTCATGCCTCAGAGCGTAGAAGTTGACGTCGCGTCAACCGCAACTTCGATTCACCACGCGATGGGCAGTGCTTCCACCCCGTAGATGTTGGTGTCGACCCGCAGCGGGACCTCGGCGGGTGGGATGTCGAGGCGCAGTTGCGGCAGGCCCGTCACCAGCGCGGGGAAGGCGGCCCGCATCTCCACCCTGGCCAGCTGCTGGCCGAGGCACTGGTGCAGGCCATGACCCAGGGCGACGTGCCCGCCGGCGTTGCGGCGCAGGTCGAGCCGGTCCGGGTCGTCGAACCGGCGGGGATCGCGGTTCGCGGTCGCCATGGAGTAGGTCACCGACTCGCCGGCCCTGATCAGCCGACCGGCGACCTCCACGTCCTCCAGCGCGGACCGCAGCCCGATGTCGGCGACCGACAGGTAGCGCAGCAGCTCCTCGATCGCAGAGTCGATCAGGTCGGGGTCGGCGCGCAGCGCGGCGAGCTGGTCGGGATTGACCAGCAGGGCGAACGTGCCCATGGCGATCATGTTGGCCGTGGTGTCCAGCCCCGCGGCGAGCAGGATCGCTCCGACGCCGGCGAGCTCGTCGTCGCCGAGGTCGGTGGCGGTGAGCGCACCGATGATGTCGTCGGTCGGATGGGCCCGCTTCGCCCGCACCAGGCCGAGCAGGTACTCGTGCAGCGCGACCATGGCCGCGCCCTTCGCCTCCATCGTCGCGGCGGTGCTCATCATCACGTGGACGTGGCTGCGGAAGCTGTCGCGGTCGGCGTAGGGCACACCGAGCAGCTCGCAGATGGTGAGTGCCGGGATGGGCTCGGCGTAGGCCGGGACGAGGTCGGCCCGGGTGCCGGCGTGTTGCATCGCGGTCAGGTGATCGGCGGCGATCCGGGCGATCCGGTCGCCCAGCAGCCGCATGCGACGCACCGTGAACCAGCCGACCAGCGGCCGCCGCAACCTCGTGTGCTCGGGCGGGTCGATGCCGGTCAGGTCCCCGAGCGGGGCCGGTGGGATCTCGTCCGGTCCCCCGGGGAAGGGCAGGTGGAGGAGCTCGAAGCGCGAGCTGAACCGGCGGTCGCTGAGGATCGCGCGCACCTCCGGGTGGCCCGTGGCCAGCCAACCCTGGTGGCCGTCGGGATAGCTGAAGCGGACGAGCGGATCGCGCTCGCGGATCTCGGTGAGCTCCGCGGGCGGGTCGAACGGGCGGTCCGGGTGGCGCTTCGTCGGCAGCGAGGTGACTGTCATGGCGCCATAATGGCGCCAATATGGCGCATGTGGCAAGTGATTGGCGCCATCGATCCGGCGGCGGCGTTGTTCACGTTCCCGCCATCGACGCGATCGCCGCAGGTCCCGACCGGTTCCGCCGCGCCGGTTACACCTCCGACATGGCTCCCCGGCTCACAGTCATCGGCACCGGATACCTCGGTGCCACCCACGCCGCCTGCATGGCGAAGCTCGGGTTCGAGGTGCTCGGGGTCGACATCGACCCGGAGAAGGTCGCTCTCCTGCAGTCCGGGCGCCTGCCCTTCCACGAGCCCGGACTCGAAGAGCTGCTCGCCGAGCAGGTCGGCGTCGGCCGGCTGCGGTTCACCACCTCGATCGCCGAGGCAGCCGGCTTCGGTGACGTGCACTTCGTGTGCGTCGGCACCCCACAGCGCACGGGCGAGCTGGCCGCCGACCTCACCCACGTCGACGCGGCGATCGACGCGCTCGCCGCGCACGTCGACCGCCCGTGCCTGATCGTCGGTAAGTCCACCGTGCCGGTGGGCACCGCCGCCCGGCTGGCCGAGCGGCTCGCCGACCGCGCGCCCGGCGTCGAGTTGGCGTGGAACCCGGAGTTCCTCCGCGAGGGACATGCCGTCGAGGACACGCTGCGGCCCGACCGGCTGGTCTTCGGGGTGCGCTCTGCGGGCGCCGAGGCGATCCTGCGCGAGGTCTACGCCGACCTGCTCGACGCCGGCGTGCCGGCGATCGTCACCGACTTCGCCACGGCCGAGCTCGTGAAGGTGTCGGCCAATGCGTTCCTCGCCACCAAGATCTCGTTCATCAACGCGATGGCCGAGGTGTGCGAGGCCACCGGTGCCGACGTCACCCAGCTCGGCTCCGCGCTGGCGCTGGACCCGCGCATCGGCGGCCGGTTCCTGCACGCCGGGCTCGGGTTCGGCGGCGGGTGCCTGCCCAAGGACATCCGCGCCTTCATGGCGCGGGCGGGGGAGCTGGGCGTGGACCAGGCGCTGTCGTTCCTGCGCGAGGTGGACGCGATCAACATGCGGCGCCGGGCCCGCATGGTCGATCTCGCCCGCGAGCAGCTCGACGGATCGTTCATCGGCAAGCGGGTGGCCGTGTTCGGGGCCGCCTTCAAGCCGCACTCCGACGACATCCGCGACTCGCCGGCCCTCACCGTCGCGGCCACCATCCAGCTGCAGGGCGCACAGGTCACCGTCCACGACCCGGAGGCCAACGACAACGCCCGCAAGCTGCACCCCGGCCTCGGCTACGAGGACACGCCCGAGCTGGCCGCCGAGCGCGCGCACCTGGTGCTGCACCTGACCGAGTGGCCGCAGTTCCAGGCGCTGGACCCGGCGGAGCTCGGCCGGATCGTGGCCGAACGTCGGATCGTCGACGGCCGCAACGCGCTCGACCCGGCCCGGTGGCGGGCTGCGGGCTGGACCTACCGTGCGCTGGGCCGGCCCTGACCGGATTCCTCCAGCACGGTCAGGTCGCGTTCTGCGTAGAGCCGGTGCTCCCACTCCTCGTTGAGGACGACGAGCAGGCACTCCGCGAACGGGACATCGACGAACCGGGGCCACCCGGGCTCGTCGCACGTCACCCTGCTGGCGAGGTGCGCCTCCGTCAGGGATCCCATGACGTCGCGCACCATCGCCCGGCGATCGTGGCGGACCGCGAGTACCTCGTCGAGCGAGGGACGCGCCGTGCGGTCCCACGGGATGCCGTCCCATCCCGGCGCCTCGTCCCACGGCAGATCCAGGGGATGCCACGGTGCGGCGTCGCCCAGGATCATCCGACCGATCCAGGCGGCGGTGGCGAAGTTGAGGTGCCGCAAGGTCTGGATGAACGACCATTCCTCGTCGACGCCGAGGTGCAGCGTCGATTCAGGGAACGTCCTGGCGTGGGCGATCGTGGCCGCCCACAGTCGTTCCAAGGTTGTCCAGGCCGCGCGGAACCCGTCGCTGTCCGTGGGTCGCATCGTGGCTCGTTCCGGCATCCGGCGGTTCAGCTCGGCGTCGATGAGCGGTGCGATGTCGACCCCGTTCACGACGACGTTGCGCACCTCCCCGGTGATCTCGACATCGACCAGCTCGACGCCACGCATCCGGCTACCGCAGAACCGGGCGCCACGGAACCTCGTGCCGTCCAGATCGGCGCCGCGGATGTCGGCCTCCTGGAAGGAGACGTCGGTGAAGGTGGCGCCACGGAGGTTCACGCCGTCGAATCGTGCCCCGGTGAGGTCCTGATCGCGGAATTGCGGCATGCACCGGAGGTTAGGACCGATTCCGGTCGATCGGCTACCGGTTCTCCTACGATGCTCGGGTGTCCACGGGTACCAGCCCCACTGCCAGGGCGCTGCGCACCCTGGAGTTCCTCCAGACCCGTCCCGGCGCGACGGCCGACGAGCTGGCCGAACTATTGGGAGTCACCGAGCGTGCCGCGCGCCGGTACATCGCGATCCTGCGGGAGGCCGGCATACCCGTCGGCTCGACCCGGGGACCCCACGGCGGCTACCGGCTCGGGCGTGGCACCCGATTGCCTCCGGTCGTGTTCACCGAGTCCGAAGCGCTCGGGCTGGTAATGGCGATGATCGACGGGAGTCCTGGTGACGATGTCGTCGGTGCCGCCCTCGGCAAGGTCATCCGAGCCCTGCCCGAGACCATCGGCCGGCAGGCAACGACGCTTCGCCGGCATGCTGCGGCCGCGCCCGATCGGCGTGCGGCCCGTCCCGACCCCGCCACCGTCAGCGCGTTCGTCTCCGCCGTCGCGGACAGCAGGCGGGTCCTGATCTCGTATCGCAGCGCGTCCGGCGCCGAGTGGGAGGCCGAGGTCGACCCGTGGGCCGTGGTCGTCCGACACGGGCGCTGGTACCTCCTCTGTCACTCCCACCGTGCGGACGCGGTCCGCACCTATCGGATCGACCGGATCTCGGCGGTGCACCGGACCGCGCGCGAATTCGAGCCGCCGGTCGGCCTCGACCCGGTGCTCACCCTGGAGCAGCACCTGGGCGCAGGTTGGGAGTTCCCCACCCGCGTCGTGTTCGACGCTGCACACGCCGACGTGGCGCCGTGGATCCGGCCTCCGATGGGGCGACTCGAACCGTCGGGGGAGGGGTGCGTGCTGATCGGCAGCACGAGCAACCCGGCGATGTACGCGCAGGAGTGGTTGGCAACGGTCCCGTTCGCCTTCCGCGTCGATGGCGGGCCGGAGCTACGCTCGGCAGTGGGTGTCGTTGCGGCGCGCTTCGCTGCTGCGCTGGTGGATCCGCCCTGATCGTGGCAGCCGGGCCCGGATCGGTGCGGCGCTCGGTGCCCTGCTATCCTTCGGAATGCGACCACCCCGTCGCGCGTTGTATTGCGCGTCAGGGCGATCAAGTGGAGCCCCGCTCCCACCCGTCACCACTGGTGATCGGGTTCCGGTCCGGCAGATGCGCGTGCGCGTCCTCCAGATCGACGGGTCTTCGCTTCGTCGCGCCGTACGACGCCGACACGAGGAGACCCCATTACCACAGAGACGCGCATCAACGACCGCATCCGAGTTCCCGAGGTCCGCCTGGTCGGACCCAATGGTGAACAGGTCGGCATCGTGCGCATCGAGGACGCCCTGCGGCTCGCGCAGGAGGCCGAGCTCGATCTCGTCGAGGTCGCGGCTCAGGCCCGCCCGCCGGTCTGCAAGCTCATGGACTACGGCAAGTTCAAGTACGAGAGCGCGCAGAAGGCCCGGGAGTCCCGCCGTAACCAGCAGCTCACCACGATCAAGGAGCAGAAGCTCCGGCCGAAGATCGACAGCCACGACTACGAGACCAAGAAGCGCAACGTGGTTCGCTTCCTCGAGGGTGGCAACAAGGTCAAGGTCACGATCATGTTCCGCGGTCGCGAGCAGTCCCGTCCCGAACTCGGGTTCCGGTTGCTGCAGCGCCTCGCAGAGGACGTGGCTGAGCTCGGCACGGTCGAGGCCGCGCCGAAGCAGGACGGTCGCAACATGACGATGGTGATCGCTCCGAACAAGAAGACGGCCCGCCCCCGCGTGGTCGAGAGCGCCCCGCAGGCCTGAGGGTCCGCGACCGCTCACACAGCTCACACAGCCGGCGCCCGCCGCCGACAGGGAAGTAGGACCCGCCATGCCCAAGAACAAGACGCACAAGGGAACCGCCAAGCGGATCCGCGTGACGGGGAGCGGCAAGCTCATGCGTGAGCAGACCGGCCTCCGCCACCGCATGGAGGTCAAGTCGAGCAAGGAAGCGCGCGACCTCGGTCGGCTCGCTCCCGTCGCCAAGGCCGACGTCAAGCGCGTCAAGAAGCTGCTCGGTCGCTGACGTCTTTCCCACCCCTGACCTCCCACACGTAAGGACACACCCATGGCACGCGTGAAGCGCGCGGTCAACGCCGCCAAGAAGCGCCGCACCACCCTGGAAGCGGCCAGCGGCTACCGCGGGCAGCGCTCCCGGCTGTACCGCAAGGCGAAGGAGCAGATGCTCCACTCGCTGAACTACGCGTACCGCGACCGCCGCGCCCGCAAGGGCGACTTCCGGCAGCTGTGGATCACGCGCATCAACGCGGCGGCCCGCGCCAACGGCATGACGTACAACCGCTTCATCCAGGGCCTCAAGATCGCCGAGGTCGAGGTGGACCGCAAGAACCTCGCCGAGCTCGCCGTCAGCGACCCGGCCGCGTTCACCGCGCTCGTGGAGCTCGCCAAGGCGAACGTTCCGGCGCAGGCAGCCGACGGGTCCGCCGCCTGAGCACGGTCATCCCGGGACCGCCCGGCACCGACCGCACCCCGCGCGTGGTCGCAGCACGCAAGTTGCTGCGCCGTGCGGGCCGCGATCGGGCCGGGCGGTTTCTCGTCGAAGGCGCCCAGGCCGTGCGGGAGGCGTTCGCGTACGGGCAGGTGCATGAGCTCTTCGTCACCGAGTCGGCCGCCGCGCGCCATCCCGCGCTCGTCGATGCTGCCGTCCGGGCCGGGGCGCGCCTGAGCCCGGTGACCGACCGGGCTGCCGAGTCACTCTCAGAGACCGTCACCCCGCAGGGCCTCGTGGCGGTCTGCGACCTGCTCGACGTCGACGTGGCCACGGCTCTCGGTTCGGCGCCCACCCTCGTCGCGGTGTGCGCGGGGATCGCGGACCCCGGCAACGCCGGCACGATCGTCCGCGTCGCCGACGCCGCAGGTGCCGACGCCGTGCTCCTGGCCGGCGACACCGTCGATCCGCACAACGGCAAGGCCGTCCGTGCCTCCACGGGCAGCGTGTTCCACCTCCCGCTGGCCCGCGACCGCGACGCCGCCGCCGTGCTGGCCGCGTGCCGGGCGATCGGCCTCAAACTCCTCGTCGCGGACGGGCACGGGGAGCTGGACCTGCATGCCCCGGCGACCGCGGAGATCCTCGCCGGACCGGTCGCGTGGATCTTCGGGGGCGAGGCGCACGGGGTGCCGGCCGCCGTCGCCGCCGCAGCCGACCACCGGGTGCGGGTCCCCATCCACGGCCGCGCCGAGAGCCTCAACCTCGCCACCGCCGCCGCGATCTGCCTCTACGCCACTGTCGCCGCACGCCGGTGAGCGGGCGGTGATGTCGGTCGGCGATCACGCTGCCGACTCGACCGCCCGCCCCGCCGCCAGCACGACGTGGTCGGCCCACGGCCGCCCGACGATCTGGACGCCGATCGGGAGGCCGCCCGCGTCCGTCCCGATCGGCAGCGAGAGCGCGGGCGCCCCGACGAGGCTCGCCGGCAGCAGGTGGACGAACGACTCGCCGTCGGTGACGTCCGTGCGCAGCGGGGCGGTGTCGGCGGTGGCCGGTGCGACGATCAGGTCGATGTCGGCGGTGGCGGTCAGGTAGCGGTGGACGTAGGAGTCCCAGCCCTCCAGCTCGCGCATCACGTCGGCGCCGGTCAGCCCCGGTTGCCAGCCGGCACGGGCCCAGTACCTCCTGGTGATGTCCCAGGCCGGGGCAAGCCACTCGAACTCCCAGGCGGCCTCGACGGCGCCGGCGGCGACGATCGCGGCGCCGGCCCGCCGGACGGCGTCCGCGACGTGCGGCGCCGCCTGCCACGCACCCTCGCCGGTGGTGACGGCGACGCGCAGACCGGCAGATCCGCCGTCGCCGACGGCCGCATCGGCACCGGTGCAGCCGCAGGGTCGCGACCGTCCGGGCCGGCCAGCACGGCCAGCGCGTGCTCGAGCGCGTCGATCGAGGACGCGAGCGGGCCGATCTGCGTGCGGCCGTCGCTGCGCGGGCCGACCCGCGGGAAGTGGCCGGTGGTCGGCACGCGTCCCGCGGTGGGCCGCAGGCCGCACACCCCGGCCCACGCGGCGGGCAGCCGGATGCTGCCGCCGGAGTCGCTGCCGATGCCGAGCACCGACGCCCCGGCCGCGACGAGCGCGGCCTCGCCACTGCTGGATCCGCCCACCGAACGGGTGGGATCGCCCGGATGCACGACCTCGCCCCACGGCATCGTCTTCGCCACGACGACGGCGCCTGCGGCACGCAGCCGCGCCACGACGGTCGCGTCGCGCCCCGGACGGCGCTCCCGGTCGGCGGTCTCGCCGGCACAGGGGAAGCCTTCGACGTCGATCCAGTCCTTCACCGTCACGGGCAGCCCGTGCAGCGGCCCGGCCGGGCCGCCGACGGCGAATGCGCGGTCGAGCGCGCGCGCGTCCGCGAGGGCCCGCGCGTCCCCGAAGAACGCGACGCCTCCGATCCGCTCGTCCGCCGCCCGCAGCAGCGCCAGCCGTGCCTCGACGGCCTGCTCGGCCGTCTCCTCGCCCCGCCGGAGCTGATCGCGCAACTCCGCGAACCCGTCAGCCATCCCCGCACTCCGTCGAGTTGTCGGTGCCACCCGCGAGGATGCTCGCATGACTCCCATCCAGGTCGTGCCCGAGCGCGGCACCGTCGTGCTGGAGGCCGTCCGGTCGGGCGCGCCCCGCGTCCCTCTCACCGAGCAATTGCGCGATGTCGACTGACCGCGGCTCCGACGGCGCCGACGTGCTGAAGGTCGTCGTCGACCTACCGGCGGACGGATGGACCGGGTTCCTGACCGAGCGCCTGTGGGCCGTGCGCACCGGACCCTCCACAGCGGTGCTGGACAACCTCCCGTTCTTCGCACCTGGCATCGCCTACGGCGACGAAGTGCAGTTCCACGAGGATGCCCGCGGCGAGTTCCGATTCTCCGGCGTGGTCACCAGCTCGGGCTACTGCTCCATCCGGATCGCACCCCACGACCGGGCCGACGAGTTCCGCGATCTCGAGGTGCAGGCCGGGATCCGGGCGGTGTTCGTGCCTCTCGGGGTCGACTGCGAGATGGCCGGACCGAACTTTTTCAACCTGGTTGCACTGGGCGTGCCGCCATCCTGCGACATCGCCGCTGTACGCCGGGCGCTGGTGGCAGGTGAACAGGACGGCCGGTGGTCGTTCGAGGAGGCGTGCATCACGCCGGAGTGGCGGGTACTCATCGACGAGGACGATCCGCCGGTTACCCATTGGTGACGCTCGGGAGCCGCTCTCTAGGATCGGGCCCATCATGAGCGAGAGCACTCTCCTGGACGCCGATGCGCTGGCCGAGGCGGTCGCGGCCGCCCGCGCCGCTTTCGACGAGGCAGCCGACCTGGCTGCGCTGGCCGCCGTGCGGCCGGCGCATCTCGGTGACCGCGCGCCGCTGCAGCTGGCGCGCCGCGAGCTGGGGTCCCTGCCCGGCCCCGAGCGGGCCGACGCCGGCAAGCGCGTCAACGCCGCTCGGCAGGAGGCGCAGGCCGCGTTCGACGAGCGCCGTGCCGTCCTCGTCGCCGAGCGTGACGAGCGCGTCCTCAAGGAGGAGGCGGTCGACGTCACGCTGCCGTGGGACCGGATCCCGCGCGGCGCCCGTCACCCCGTCACGCAGATCGGCGAGCAGATCGCCGACGTGTTCGTCGGCATGGGCTGGGAGGTGGCGGAGGGCCCCGAGGTGGAGTCGTCGTGGTTGAACTTCGACGCGCTCAACTTCGGCAAGGACCACCCCGCCCGCACGATGCAGGACACCTTCTACCTCGGCGACGGGGAGAACTCCGGCCTGGTGCTGCGCACCCACACCTCGCCGGTCCAGGTCCGCGCCCTGCTGGAGCGGTCGCTGCCGGTGTACGTGGTGTGCCCCGGCCGCACGTTCCGCACCGACGCGCTCGACGCCACCCACACCCCGGTGTTCCACCAGGTGGAGGGGTTGGCGGTCGACAAGGGCATCACGATGGCGCACCTCAAGGGCACCCTCGACGCCTTCGCGCGCGCCATGTTCGGCCCGGAGTCGCGCACCCGGCTGCGGCCGTCGTTCTTCCCGTTCACCGAGCCGTCCGCCGAGGTGGACGTGTGGTTCCCGGCGAAGAAGGGCGGCGCCGGCTGGGTGGAGTGGGGCGGCTGCGGCATGGTCGACCCGAACGTCCTGCGGTCCTGCGGCATCGATCCCGAGGTGCACTCCGGCTTCGCGTTCGGGATGGGCCTGGAACGCACGCTGATGTTCCGCAACGGCATCCCCGACATGCGCGACATGGTCGAGGGCGACGTCCGGTTCAGCCGGGCATTCGGGGTCTAGGGGACCCGCAATGCGGCGAAGCCGTTCGAGCGAAGCGACGCGGCGAAGCCGCTTGAAAGGGACAGAGCAGTGCGCGTAACGCAGTCCTGGCTGGCCGAGTACGTCGACATCGACGAGCAGTCGGCCGACGAGATCGGCGAAGCCTACGTCAAGGTCGGCCTCGAGATCGAGGAGATCCATCCGGCGCCCGACGTCACCGGTCCGGTGGTGGTCGGTCGCGTCCTCGAGATCGACGAGCTGACCGAGTTCAAGAAGCCCATCCGCTGGTGCCAGGTGGATGTCGGGAACCCTGAGCCGCAAGGCGTGATCTGCGGTGCCACGAACTTCGCCGTCGGCGATCTGGTCGTCGTGACGCTGCCCGGCACGGTGCTGCCTGGCGGGTTCGAGGTCGGCGCCCGAAAGACCTACGGCCACACCTCCGAGGGCATGATCGCCTCGGTGCGCGAGCTCGGTCTGGGCGCCGAGCACGCCGGCATCCTCGTGCTGCCGCCCGACACCGCCGAGCCGGGCACCCCCGCGGCCGCGGTGCTGGGCCTGGACGAGCCGGTCATCGAGCTGAACGTCACGCCCGACCGTGGCTACTGCTTCGCACTGCGCGGCCTGGCCCGTGAGCTGGCCGCATCGACCGACGCCGACTTCACCGATCCCGCGGCGCGGGTCGCCGTGCCCGAGACCGAGGGCGCGGCCTGGCCGGTCATGATCGAGGATGCCGGCTGCACGCGGTTCGTCGCCCGCCGCGTCGTCGGCGTCGACCCGTCGGCGCCCACCCCGTGGTGGATGCAGCGGCGGCTGCTGGCAGCCGGGATGCGCCCGATCTCCCTGATCGTCGACGTGACGAACTACGTCATGCTGGAGCTGGGCCAACCGCTGCACGCCTACGACGCGTCGCTGCTCAAGGGCCCGATCGCGGTGCGGCGGGCGGTGGCGGGGGAGAAGCTCACCACGCTCGACGACACCGTTCGGACCCTCGATGTCGACGACCTGCTCATCGTCGACGACAGCGGCCCGATCGGGCTGGCCGGGACGATGGGTGGTGCCAGCACCGAGATCCCCGCCCGTGGCACGGAACCGGTTGACGTGCTGCTGGAGGCGGCGAACTTCGCGCCGGCAGTGGTCGCCCGGATGGCGCGGCGGCACAAGCTGCCCAGCGAGGCCTCCAAGCGCTTCGAGCGCACGGTCGATCCGCTGCTGCCCCCGGTCGCGACGGAGCGGGCCGCGCAGCTGCTCGTCGAGTTCGGCGGCGGCACGATCGTGGACGGCCGCACCGACGTCGGTGCCGTGCCGGCGCCGGCCCCCGTGCGCATGCCGCTGGACCTGCCCGATCGGGTCGCGGGCATCACCTACCCGCGCGGTGCCACGGTGCGCCGCCTCACCCAGATCGGCTGCGGTGTCGAGCTGGTCACCGGCGACGACGGCCGCGGTCGGGTCGTCGCCACCCCGCCGACGTGGCGCGCCGACCTCGTCCGCCCCGCCGACCTGGTGGAGGAGGTCCTGCGGCTGGAGGGCCTCGACCTCATCCCGTCGATCGTGCCGGCCGCGGCGCCGGGCCGCGGGCTCACCCCCGGCCAGCAGCGCAAGCGGGCCGTGGCCAGGGCGCTCGCCGAGAACGGGTACGTGGAGGTGCTGCCCTTCCCGTTCATCGACCCGACGGTGTGGGATGCGTTCGGGCTCGACGCCGGTGATCCGCGTCGCCGCACCGTGCACGTGGTGAACCCGCTCGACGCCGAGCGCGCCGAGCTGGCCAGCACGCTGCTGCCCGGTCTACTGGATGCGTTAGGCCGCAACCGGTCCCGGGGGCAGGTCGACCTGGCCCTGTACACGATCGGGCAGGTCACCCAGCCGCACCACGAGACCCTCCCGATGCCGGATCCGCCGGTCGACGCGCGCCCGGGCGACGACGTCTACGCGCAGATCGACGCCGCACTGCCGCAGCAGCCCACGCACGTGGGTGCCGTGCTCGCCGGCGACCGCGACACGCGTGGCTGGTGGGGCCCCGGGCGTGCGGCCAGCTGGTCCGACGCGGTGGCGGCGGCGCTGCTCGTCGGCAAGGCGGCCGGGGTCGAGCTGCGGCCCACCGCGGCCACGCTGGCCCCGTTCCACCCGGGACGGTGCGCGGAGATCCGGTTCGGTGACTGGCCGATCGGGCACGCCGGTGAGCTGCACCCCAAGGTCATCGAGGCGCTGGAGCTGCCGCCGCGCACCTGCGCGATGGAGGTCGATCTCGACCTGATCCCGCTCGACGAGTCCCGTCCGGTGCCCGTGGTGTCGCCGTACCCGCCGATCACGGTCGACGTCGCGCTCGTCGTCGACGCAGCGGTGCCGGCGGCCGCGCTGGCCGAGGCGCTCGAGGACGGCGGCGGCGCGCTCCTGGACGAGGTGCGGCTGTTCGACCTCTACGCGGGCGAGCAGGTCGGTGCGGGCAAGAAGTCGCTGGCCTACACGCTGCGCTTCCGGGCCCCCGACCGCACGCTCACCAGCGAGGAGGCCAACACCGCCCGCGACGCCGCGGTCGCGGTCGCGGTCGAGCGGCACGCGGCTGCCCTGCGCGCCTGAGTTGGGGCAATCTGGTGGTGTGACGACCATCGAGGCTCGTGTTGAAGCGCAGACGATCTCCGGTGCTGTGCGCGGCTCGCTCGCGGACGGGGTGGCCCGCTTCCTCGGCATCCCGTACGCGGCAGCGCCGTTCGGCGCGAACCGGTTCCGGCCGGCCCAGCCGCACGCGGGCTGGTCGGGAGTGCGGGATGCGCTGGAGTTCGGGGCGACCGCGCCGGCGCCGCCGTACCCCCAGGGTTTCCGGGACGTGCTGCCCGAGCCGGTGATCGCCGGCGAGGAGATCCTCAACCTCAACGTGTGGGCGCCCGAGGGCGTGACCGGCGCACCCGTCATGGTGTGGATCCACGGCGGCGCCTTCGTCAACGGCTCGAACGCCGTGCCCGTCTACGACGGCACCGCGTTCGCCCGCGACGGCGTGGTGCTGGTGTCGATCAACTACCGGCTGGGCGCCGAAGGGTTCCTCAAGCTGCCCGACGGCCGGGCGAACCTCGGCCTGCTCGACCAGGTGGCGGCGCTGACCTGGGTCCGGGACAACATCGCCGCGTTCGGCGGCGACTCCGACCAGGTCACGATCTTCGGGGAGTCCGCGGGCGCGATGAGCGTCGGCACGCTGCTCGCGATGCCCGCCGCCGAAGGCCTGTTCCACCGCGCGATCCTGCAGAGCGGCGCCGCGCACCACGCGTACTCGGTCGAGACCGCCGAGAAGATCACCGGGCTGATCGCGGAACAGGTGGGGGTGGCTCCGGCCGAGCTCGCACAGGTCGCGCCGGAGCGCCTGGTGCGGGCGCACGTCGAGCTGCTCACGGAGATGCGCAACGCACCCGATCCCGCGCGGTTCGGCGAGGCCGCTTCGACGTTGCTGATCTACGTGCCGGTCGTCGACGGCGAGTCCCTGCCGGACCGGCCGCTCGACCGGATCGCCGCCGGCAGCGCTCGCGGCGTCGACGTGCTGATCGGCACCACGCACGACGAGATCCACCTGTTCACGGTCGCCGGCGGGATGACGGGGTTCGTCACCGACGAGGTCGTCGACGGACTCGTCGGGGGGATGGGGCTGCCCGACGGGGCCGCGGACCGCTACCGCGCGACCCGTCCCGGCGGAGCGCCGTGGGAGACCCTCTCCGATGCCATGACCGACCAGATCTTCCGCATCCCCGCGATCCGGGTGGCCGAGGCGCACGGGCGGGCGTGGATGTACGAGTTCGACTGGGCGGTGCCGGCGTTGGGCGGTCAGTTGGGCGCCTGCCACGCCGCCGAGATCGGCTTCGTGTTCGACTCGTTGGCCGCCGCGGAGCGCATGAACGGGCCCGACGCGCCGCAGGAGCTGGCCGACGCCATGCACGGTGCCTGGGTCGCGTTCGCCGGCACCGGCGACCCGGGCTGGGAGCGCTACGGCGATGCCCGCAACGTCCGCACGTTCAGCACGTCGTCGGGGACGGTGACCGATCCGCGGGGCGACACCCGGGAGCTGTGGACCGGGGTGCGATGAACACCCGTGACGCGGCGGCCCGTCATGATCGCGTCCAGGTCACTGTTCCGGCCCTTTGAAGGGCGGAGACAGTGATCTCGACGCGATCTTCGCCGCCTTGATCTCTGGCCGTCCTATCGCCGGGGCGCGACCCGCTGCGAGCCGAGGGCACCGAGGCCGTCGGCGAGCAACGGCGCCAGCAGAGCCGCGTAGCGGCCGTCCGGGTCCAGGTCGGGATCGAACACCGTGACCTCGGCGCCGACCGCGTACGGTGCGATGCCCACCAGGAGTGCCTGCAGCTCGTCCGGGGTGAGGCCGCCCGGATCCGGACTGTCGACGGCGGGCATGTACTCGGGATCCAGGACGTCGACGTCGAGGTGCAACCAGAACCCGTCGACGTGATCGGCGGTCACGACGTCGAGGGTCCGGGCGACGATCGACTCCGGTCCG
The DNA here is from genome assembly GCA_963727745.1 of uncultured Actinomycetota bacterium. GTDB lineage: Bacteria > Actinomycetota > Actinomycetes > Mycobacteriales > Pseudonocardiaceae > Pseudonocardia. Next base: position 833,656 of record CAVSHL010000001.1, on the reverse strand, counting down.
GATCCCCGGATCTCCGACGCGCGTCCGACCAGCCCGATCCGCTCGACGACCTCGGCGAGCTCCTCGTCGTCGTCACGGCACCCCAGCTGGACGGTGGCCGCGGGATGGAAGTAGGGGCCGAGACCGTCGATGTCGGCCACCTCCGGCCAGTGGAGGCCGATGGCCGCCGCGAGGTCCTCACCGGCGAGGCTCGCGCACTGCGACGAGTTGCCCGGATGCCGGAAGTCGGTGTGGCCGTCGATGTGGACCAGCCCGTACCGCCCCCGGCCGGCCAGCGCGTGCCCGGCAGCGACGAGGATGCTGCAGTCGCCGCCGATCAGCAGCGGGACCTCCGAGCGCGTCAGCGCGGCGTCGGCACGCGCGCTGAGTCGACGGCTGTAGTCGACGATGGCGTCCTGGTTGCGCAGCCGACCCTCCCGGCGATCATCGACGTACCGCGGCGCGATCACGGTGCCTCCGTCGATCGCCCCACCGGCGAACAGCCGCTCGTGCAACCCCGCCTCGCGCAGTGCCTCCGGTGCCTTGGCGCTCCCCGGCACACTCGTCTCCTGAGGCGGACGGAGGCCGAGGTTCGTCGGTGCGCCGATCACGGCGATCCGCGGCTGGTCGGTCATGCGCACACACCGATCTCCACGCCTGCAGTCAAGCACGCGCCCGGAGGCGACGTACGCTCGTGCCCGTGGGGGACTGGGCGCTGCGACCGGCGACCGCGGCCGACGTCGAGACGATGGCCGAGCTGCGGGCTGTGGTCCTGCGTGCGGACCTGGAGCGCCTCGGGCGGTACGACGAGCACCGCGTGCGGGAGCGGTTCCGCGCCGGATTCGTCGCCTCCCACACCTGGATCATCGAGGTGGGCGACGCGTTCGCCGGCTGCGTCGCGCTGCGGCCCGGGGACGGCGCCGTGTGGCTCGAGCACTTCTACCTCGATACCGCGCTGCAGGGCCGCGGCGTCGGCACGGCCGTGCTGGGGTGGGTGTTCGACCGCTGCCGCGGCACCACGATCCGGCTGAACGTGCTGGTCGGGAGCCCGGCCCGCCGGCTGTACGAGCGGCACGGGTTCCACGTCGAGTCGGAGGATCCGGTCGACGTGTTCATGGTCCGCCCACCCGGCTGACGCGCAGGTTCCGTCTACTCCCCGACCACCCGCAGCGCCTCCCGCCGCGAGAGCGGGGACAGCCCCGGGTGCGCCGCGACGAACGCGCGCACCCAGTCCGCGTCGATGCGGGCGTAGTGGCGCAGGGCCCAGCCGATGCCCTTGCGCAGGAAGAAGTCGGGATCGGCGGTGTTGGCCTCGATGGCGGTGGTCAGGAGGTCGAGATCGGTGCCGACGCCGGAGGAGAGCTGGCAGATCACCGACGTGCGCCGCAGCCACCGGTCCGGGTCGGTGGCCCAGCCGCGCAGGATCGGGGTCACCTCGTCGGGGTGGGCCCGCAACAGCCGGCCGACGTGCCGGTTGGCCAGCTCGTCCGTGACGTCCCACCACCCGGCGTCGACGATCCACGCCCGCAATCGGGGCAGCCAGTCCAGGCCCACCCACGGCAGGTGCCGGCGGTGGCCGGCCAGGCTCATGGCGAGGTAGCGCTCCTCGCGGTGCGCGGCCGCGTCCCACAGGTCGTCGACGGTGGCGGCGAGCGCGGCCCCGTCCGGGACGGGATGGGCGGCGAGCGCCGCCCGCATCATCCGCTCCCTGGCGGGCTTGGGCACCCCGCGGAACGGCATCGCCGACTTCATGTACGCCTGCATCGTCTGTGCCGCGTCGGGATCGGCCAGTTCGGCCAGGCCGTCGCGCAGCGCCTTCGTCAGTTCGTTCACGATCCCCATCACCCCGCTGCCCGCACGCGGTCGAGGCTGCGGGCCCAGCCGCGGATGTGGTCCACCAGCTCCGGCGGCGAGACGACCTCGGCGTCCACGCCCAGCACGGCCAGCGCCATCGCCGGCCAGTCCAGTGACTCGCTGCGCCCGCTGAACCGGCACCCGTAGCCGTCGTCGACGATCTCGCCCCATCGGCCGAACGCCGCCCGCACGCGGTCGCTGGGTGCGGCGAACCGGATCTCGATCTCGTGGAACGTCGGGCGCTGGTCGACGGCCGCGCGCACGAACTCGGCGGCGTCGACGGCCGGCAGCTCGCGCGGCCGGAAGCGGACGTCGGTGCGGTGCGGCGCGGCGAGCCGGTCGAGCCGGAAGCTGCGCCACGCGTGCCGGTTCAGGTCGTAGGCGACGAGGTACCAGCGCCGCCCGAGCGCGACCAGCCGCAGCGGCTCCACGAGCCGCTCGCTGCGGGTGCCGTCGGCGGCGGTGTAGGCGAACTCGACGCGTTCCTCGGCCCGGCACGACTCGGCGAGGGTGGTGAGCACGTCCGGGTCGACGGTCGGCCCGTCCGACGACCACGCGACCGGTGTCGTCATCGCGCGCAGCGCGTCCACCCGCCGGCGCAGCTTCGGCGGCATCACCTGCACGACCTTCGCCAGCGCCCGCACCGACGACTCGGCGATGCCCGCGACGCCGCCCTGCGCGGCGGTCTGCAGGCCGACCGCGAGCGCCACCGCCTCCTCGTCGTCGAGGACGAGTGGCGGCAGCGCGGCACCCGCGGCCAGCTGGTAGCCGCCGTCGACCCCGCGTGCCGCGTTGACGGGGTAGCCGAGTTCGCGCAATCGTTCGACGTCGCGGCGCAGGGTGCGCACCGACACCTCGAGCCGATCCGCCAGTTCGGCGCCCGGCCAGTAGCGATGGGTCTGCAGCAGCGACAGCAGCCGCAGCGTTCGAGAGCTCGTGTTCGCCATGTGCTTTCCCGCCTCGTACCTCGGCTTCCGTCCCCCGACCAGGATCCGCCGAATTGAGGTCAGGAACTGGCACTTGTCGGCCATAGAGTACTGCTCATGACCACTGCAGAGAACGCGGCCGTGACCACCGCCGGCACTGGTGAGCGGGCCGACATCCTCGCCTGCCTGGCCAAGGCCCGGCACTTCCTGCTGCACCCGAGCCAGGGGCTCACCGACGAGCAGGCCAACACGCGCAGCACGGTCAGCGCCCTGACCGTCGGCGGCCTCATCAAGCACGTGGCCGACGTGGAGAAGGGCTGGGCGACCTTCGCCGCAACGGGTCGGCACGGCGCCGAGGACGCGTGGGCCGACAGTCCCGAGGAGTTCACCCCGGAGCTCGTCGCGAGCTGGGAGGCGAACTTCCGGCTCGCCGAAGGCGAGACGCTGGACGGGGTGCGGGCCGCCTACGCCGAGGTGGCCGCGGCGACCGACGAGCTGGTCCGCACCGTCGATCTCGACACCAGCTACGAGCTGCCCGAGGCGCCGTGGCAGCCGGCCGGGGAGTTCTGGACGGTGCGCCGGGTGTTCCTGCACCTGATCGCCGAGATCGCCCAGCACTCCGGGCACGCCGACATCATCCGCGAGACGATCGACGGGCAGAAGAGCATGGGCTGACCTGCGCGATCCGCTGGTGGGCCGACGCACCGTGACCGGTCGTGCTCCGATCAGGTGGTGGCCGGGTCCCGATCGGGGGGACCTGTCCGGGCGCGGTTTCCTGCTGGGCAGGCCGGCAATGCAGAGCCATGTGGGTCGTGATCGCCGTGCCGCTCGCCGTGTTGCTGCTGCCGCTCGCTCTGCTGCGGGTCGAGCTGGCGCTCCTACCGCAGCGCCGGGACGAGCGGCGATCCCGGGTGCGCACCACCTGAACCGGGAATCGACCGGCGGCTGCGCGGGCGCGAGGATGCTCCGCACGGCCGCCGAAGGCACTTGCATGATTTTTCGTGGTCCTGCATAGTCATCCGCATGGTGCGGATCGCGGTCGCGGGTGCGAGTGGATATGCCGGGGGTGAGCTCCTCCGGTTGCTGCTCGGCCATCCCGAGGTGGAGATCGGCGCGCTGACGGCCGGCGGCAACGCGGGGAGCTTGCTGGGCAGTCTCCAGCCGCACCTGCTGCCGCTGGCCGATCGCGTGCTGGCCGAGTCGACCGCGGAGGTGCTGGCCGGCCACGACGTCGTCTTCCTCGCGCTGCCGCACGGCCGATCCGCCGAGCTCGCGGCCCAGCTGCCGGCCGGCACCGTCGTGATCGACTGCGGCGCCGACCACCGGCTCTCCGATCCGGCGGCCTGGCAGCGCTGGTACGGCGGCGAGCACGCCGGCCAGTGGCCGTACGGGCTGCCGGAGCTGCCCGGCGCGCGCGACGCGTTGCGCGGCGCCACCCGGGTCGCGGTGCCGGGTTGCTACCCCACCATCGCGAGCCTCGCCGTGGTTCCGGCGCTGGTCGCGAGCCTGATCTCGCCCGAGGTCGTCGTCACCGCGGTGAGCGGCACGTCCGGGGCCGGCAAGGCGCCCAAGCCGCACCTCCTCGGCTCCGAGGTGATGGGCGCGCTCTCCGCCTACGGCGTCGGTGGCGCCCACCGGCACACGCCGGAGATGATCCAGAACATGTCCGCGGCCGCCGGCGTCCCGGTCTCGGTCAACTTCACGCCGGTGCTCGCCCCGTTGCCGCGCGGCATCCTCGCCACCTGCTCGGCGCCCACCACGGCGTCGGCCGAGCAGCTGCAGGAGGCCTACGCCAAGGCTTACGCCGACGAGCCGTTCGTGCATCTGCTGCCGGAGGGCATGTGGCCCACCACGGCCGCCACCCTCGGCGCCAACACGGCGCTGCTGCAGGTCACCGTCGATGCCGACGCGGGTCGGATGGTCGTCGTCGGCGCGATCGACAACCTCACCAAGGGCACCGCCGGCGCCGCCGTGCAGTGCATGAACCTCGCCGTCGGGCTCCCGGAGACCGTGGGCCTGCCCCTCACCGGAGTTGCCCCATGACGGTCACGCATCCGCTTGGTTTCCGGGCCGCCGGGGTGGCTGCCGGGCTCAAGACCAGCGGCAACCCCGATCTCGCGCTCGTCGTCAACGACGGCCCGAGCTCCACCGCCGCGGGCGTGTTCACACGCAACAAGGTCAAGGCGGCGCCCGTCCTCTGGTCGGAGCAGGTGCTCGCCACCGGCAGGCTGCGCGCCGTCGTCCTCAACTCCGGCGGCGCCAACGCCTGCACCGGCCACCAGGGCTTCCAGACGGCGCACGCCACCGCGGAAGCGGCGGCCACCCTGCTCGGCTGCGGCGCCATCGAGGTCGCGGTGTGCTCCACCGGTCTCATCGGTGAGCAGCTGCCGAAGGAGAAGGTGCTGGGCGGGGTCGGCGCCGCGCACGCGGCGCTGGGGTCCGACGATCCGGCGGGCGGCGCCGCGGCCCGCGCGATCATGACCACCGACACCGTGCCGAAGACCGTCGCGCACACCGATCCCGCGGGGTGGCGCATCGGCGGCATGACCAAGGGCGCCGGCATGATCGCCCCGTCGATGGCCACGATGCTCACCGTCCTCACCACCGATGCCGAGCTCGACGCCGAGGTGCTCGACGAGGCGTTGCGCGCGGCCGTGCGGGTGAGCTTCGACCGGCTCGACATCGACGGCTCGATGTCGACCAACGACACGGTCGTCCTGATGGCGTCCGGCGTCGCCGGCCCCGCCGATCCGATCGCGTTCACCGCGGTGCTGACGGATCTGTGTCGCGACCTGGCCCGGCAGATGCAGGCCGACGCCGAGGGCGTCACCAAGCGGATCACCGTCCGGGTCGGCGGCGCGGCGAGCGAGGACGACGCGGTGCTCGCCGCGCGGACGATCGCCCGCGACTCCCTGGTGAAGACCGCGCTCTTCGGGTCCGACCCGAACTGGGGTCGGGTCGCGGCCGCGGCGGGCTACAGCGGAGCCGACATCAATCCCGAGACCCTCGACGTCACGATCAACGGGGTGCTGCTCTGCAAGGGCGGTTGCGCCGCGGGCGACCGGTCCGCCACCGACCTCAGCGGGCCGGACGTGCTCGTGCTGGTGGAGCTGGGTCTGGGCAACGGGGAGGCGGAGATCCTCACCACGGACCTCTCTCACGCCTACGTGGAGGAGAACAGTGCCTACTCCTCGTGAAGCCACCGGGCCTACCCACCCCGCAGGCTCCGCCGGCTTCCATCCCCTGACGAACAACGGCGCTCGGGAGAAGGCCGGGGTCCTCGCCGAGGCGCTGCCGTACCTGCAGCGGTTCCACGGCAAGATCGTCGTCATCAAGTACGGCGGCAACGCCATGATCGACGAGCAGCTGAAGCAGGCCTTCGCCCAGGACATGGTCTTCCTGCGGCTCGCCGGCATCCAGCCCGTCGTCGTCCACGGTGGCGGCCCGCAGATCAGCGCGATGCTGGAGCGGCTCGGCCTGCCGGGGGAGTTCCGCGGGGGCCTGCGCGTCACCACACCGGAGACGATCGACGTCGTGCGGATGGTGCTCGTCGGGCAGGTCGGCCGGGAGCTGGTCGGCCTGATCAACAAGCACGGGCCGTACGCCGTCGGCCTGTCCGGTGAGGACGCCGGGATGTTCACCGCGGAGAAGCGCACCGCACTCGTCGGCGGCGAGCGGGTCGACATCGGGCTGGTCGGCGACGTCGTGAAGGTCGACCCCGAGGCGGTGCTCGACATCGTGGCCGCCGGCCGGATCCCCGTGGTCGCGGGCGTGGCGCCCGACGTCGACGGCACCGTCTACAACATCAACGCCGACAGCGCCGCCGCGGCGCTCGCGGCGGCGCTGGGAGCGGCCAAGCTCGTCGTGCTCACCGACGTGGAGGGCCTCTACTCGGCCTATCCGGATCCGACGTCGCTGATCAGCGAGCTGACGGCCGAGGAGCTGGAGCCGATGCTCCCGGGTCTGGAGAGCGGCATGGCACCGAAGATGGAGGCGTGCCTGCGCGCTGTGCGCGGCGGCGTGCCGCAGGCCCACGTCATCGACGGACGGGTGCCGCACTCGGTGCTGCTCGAGGTGTTCACGAGCGAGGGAGTGGGAACCATGGTGGTGTCGCAGTGAGCGAGAACGAGTCGAATGCGCTGGGCAAGCGCTGGCAGGCGTCGCTCATGAACAACTACGGCACTCCGGCGCTCACGCTGGTGCGCGGCAAGGGCGCCGAGGTGTGGGACTCCGCGGGCCGTCGCTACCTCGACCTGCTCGGCGGCATCGCCGTCAACGCGCTGGGCCACGCGCACCCGGCAGTCGTGGAGGCGGTCACCACGCAGCTGTCCACGCTGGGCCACACCTCCAACTTCTTCATCACCGAGCCGCCGGTCGCGCTGGCCGAGCGGCTGCTGGAGCTGGTCGGCGCGCCCGGCAGGGTGCTGTTCTGCAATTCCGGCACCGAGGCCAACGAGGCGGCGTTCAAGATGGCCCGCCGCACCGGCCGGCCCACCATCATCGCCTGCGAGAACGCGTTCCACGGCCGCACGATGGGCGCGCTGGCGCTCACCGGCCAGCCGGCGAAGCGCACGCCGTTCGAGCCGATGACCCCCGGCGTCACGCACATCCCGTTCGGTGACGTCGAGGCGCTCGACGCAGCCGTCGACGAGCACACGGCTGCGGTCTTCCTGGAGCCGATCCTCGGCGAGGCCGGGGCGGTCACCCCGCCGGAGGGCTACCTGGCGGCAGCCCGTCGGATCACTGCCGAGCGCGGTGCGCTGCTGGTGCTCGACGAGGTGCAGACCGGCATCGGCCGCACCGGCTCCTGGTTCGCGTTCCAGCAGGCCGGGATCACCCCCGACGTGATCACCCTGGCGAAGGGGCTGGGCGGTGGGCTGCCGATCGGGGCCTGCATCGGCCTCGGCGCGGCGGGGGAGCTGCTCGAACCGGGCCAGCACGGCACCACGTTCGGTGGCAACGCGGTGTGCTGCGCGGCCGGACTGGCGGTGCTGTCGACCATCGAGTCCGAGGGTCTGCTGGAGCAGGTCGCGCTGGTCGGCAAGACCATCGCCAACGGCATCGAGGAGCTGGGGCACCCGCTCGTCACCGGCGTCGACGGCGCCGGGCTGCTCATCGGCGTGCTGCTGGGCAAGCCGGTCTCGGCAGCCGTGGCCGCCGCAGCCCGCGCGGGTGGCTACCTGATCAACAACGCGGTGCCCGACCGGCTGCGGCTGGTGCCGCCGCTCACCCTCACCGAGGCACAGGCCGGCGAGTTCCTCGCCGCCCTGCCCGGATTCCTGGACTCCGCGAACGGTGAAGCCGATGGTTAGACACCTCCTGCGCGACGACGATCTCAGCCCGGCCGAGCAGGCCGAGGTGCTCGCGCTGGCCGCCGAGCTGAAGACCGACCGATTCGGCCACCGCCCGCTCGCCGGCCCGAAGTCGGTCGCGCTGCTGTTCGACAAGCCGTCCACCCGCACGCGTTTGTCGTTCGAGGTCGGGGTGGCCCAGCTCGGCGGGCATCCGCTGGTGGTCGACGCGCGGTCGTCGCAGATGGGCCGCGGGGAGACGATCGGCGACACCGGCCGGATGCTGTCGCGCTTCGTGGAGGCGGTGGTCTGGCGCACCGGCGACCAGTCGCGCATCGAGGAGCTGGCGGCCGCGTCCACGGTGCCGGTCGTCAACGCGCTCACCGACCAGTTCCACCCGTGCCAGGTGCTCGCCGACCTGCAGACGGTCCGGGAGCGGTTCGGCCGCACCGCCGGCCTCACGATGACCTACCTCGGCGACGGCGCCAACAACATGGCGCATTCCCTGCTGCTCGGCGGCACCACCGCGGGCATGACGGTGCGGGTGTGCGCGCCCGAGGGCTTCCAGCCGCATCCCGAGTACCTGCGCGATGCGAAGGTGCGCGGCGCGGAGACGGGCGGGGCGGCCGAGGTGCTGACCGATCCGCACGCCGCCGTCGACGGCGCCGACGTCGTCGTCACCGACACGTGGACGTCGATGGGGCAGGAGTCCGACGGGCTCGACCGGGTCGCCCCGTTCCGCGCGATGCAGGTCAACTCCGCGCTGATGGCGCGGGCCAACACCGGCGCGATCGCCCTGCACTGCCTTCCGGCCCACCGCGGCGAGGAGATCACCGACGAGATCCTCGACGCGCCCGAGAGCGCGATCTGGGACGAGGCGGAGAACCGGCTGCACGCGCAGAAAGCACTGCTCACCTGGCTGCTCCGACAATGACACCGAGCAGGGCCGAGCGGCAGTCGATCATCATCGACATCATCCACACCGGGGGCATGCACAATCAGCGGCAGATCATGTACGAGCTGGAGTGCCGCGACGTCCCGGCGACCCAGGCCACCGTCTCGCGCGACCTCGACGAGCTGGGCGCGATCAAGGTGCGCGGCGCGTACGTGATCCCTGACGACGGCACCCCGGTGCTCGGCCCGGAGAACGGCACCGGCCGCGTCGCCCGGTTGCTGGGGGAGCTGCTCACCGGTTCCGACGCGAGTGGGAACCTGGCCGTGCTCCGCACCCCGCCCGGCGCCGCGCACTACCTGGCCAGCGCGCTCGACCGCGCGGGTCTGCACGACGTCGTCGGCACCATCGCCGGCGACGACACGATCCTCGTGGTCGCCCGTGAGCCGCTCACGGGTGCCCAACTCGTCGCGCGGCTGCGCGAACTCGTGAGCAAGGAGAGCATTTCGTGAGCAAGGTCCTGACCTCGATCCCGAAGGGCGAGCGGATCGGCATCGCCTTCTCCGGCGGCCTCGACACCTCCGTCGCGGTCGCCTGGATGCGCGACAAGGGCGGGATCCCCTGCACCTACACGGCCGACCTCGGCCAGTACGACGAGGCCGACATCGCCGGCGTCCCCGTGCGCGCCAAGCAGTACGGCGCCGAGATCGCCCGCGCCGTCGACATCAAGGCGCAGCTGGTGGAGGAGGGGCTGGCCGCGCTCGCGTGCGGCGCTTTCCACATCCGGTCCGCGGGCAAGACCTACTTCAACACCACCCCGCTGGGTCGGGCCGTCACCGGCACCCTGCTGGTGCGGGCGATGCAGGCCGACGACGTCAACATCTGGGGCGACGGCTCGACGTTCAAGGGCAACGACATCGAGCGCTTCTACCGCTACGGCCTGCTGGCCAATCCCGAGCTGCGCATCTACAAGCCGTGGCTCGACGCCGACTTCGTCCAGGAGCTCGGCGGTCGCGACGAGATGAGCAGGTGGCTCACCGCCCGCGCGCTGCCCTACCGGGATTCGGCGGAGAAGGCCTACTCCACCGACGCCAACATCTGGGGCGCGACCCACGAGGCCAAGACGCTGGAGCAGCTCGACGTCTCGCTGGAGACCATCGAGCCGATCATGGGTGTGAAGTACTGGGATCCCTCCGTCGCGATCGAGACCGAGGACGTCACGGTCACGTTCGAGGCCGGGTACCCGGTGGCGATCAACGGGAAGCGGTTCACCGACAAGGTCGCGCTGGTCCTGGAGGCCAACGCCATCGGCGGGCGCCACGGCCTGGGCATGTCCGACCAGATCGAGAACCGGATCATCGAGGCGAAGTCGCGCGGCATCTACGAGGCGCCCGGGATGGCGCTGCTGTTCGCCGCCTACGAGCGGCTGATCAACGCGATCCACAACGAGGACACCGTCGCCAACTACCACAACGAGGGCCGCAGGCTGGGCCGGCTGCTCTACGAGGGCCGCTGGCTCGACCCGCAGGCGCTGATGGTGCGCGAGTCGATCCAGCGCTGGATCGCCTCGCTGGTCACCGGCACCGTCACGCTGCGCCTGCGCCGGGGCGACGACTACACGATCCTCGACACCGTGGGCTCCGGCTTCTCCTACCACCCGGAGCGGCTCTCCATGGAGCGCGTCGAGAACGCCGCGTTCGGTCCCACGGACCGGATCGGCCAGCTCACCATGCGCAACCTCGACATCGCCGACTCCCGCGCGAAGCTCGAGGCCTACGCAGGGCAGCCGATGGAGCAGGGCACGGTGCTCGTCGAGCACGGCACCCTCTTCGGCGAGCTGCCGGCAGGTGGCTTCGACCAGATCGCGGCGTACGACGAGGCCGGCGAGCACGACTCCGTGACGTCGCTCGACGAGGCCGCGCTGGAAGCGGGCACCGACTGATGTCCGGTTCCCAGCTGTGGGGCGGCCGGTTCGCGTCGGGTCCTGCCGACGCGTTGGCCGCCCTGAGCAAGTCCACCCAGTTCGACTGGCGGCTGGCTCCGTACGACGTGCGCGGGTCGATGGCGCACGCCCGCGTGCTGCACCGGGCCGATCTGCTCTCCGACGACGAGCTGAGCGGCATGCTCGACGCGCTCGACCGGCTCGCCGCCGACGTCGCGTCGGGCGCGTTCGGGCCCGACGAGGCCGACGAGGACGTCCACTCGGCGCTGGAGCGCGGCCTCATCGAGCGCGCCGGGCCGGAGCTGGGCGGCAAGCTGCGCGCCGGCCGGTCCCGCAACGACCAGGTCGCCACGCTCTTCCGCATGTGGCTGCGCGACGCCGCGGTGCGCGTCGGCTCCGGCGTGCTCGACGTCGTCGACGCGCTGGTGGCGCAGGCCGCGGCGCATCCCGGTGCGGCCATGCCGGGGCGCACGCACCTGCAGCACGCCCAACCCGTCCTGCTCGCGCACCACCTGGCCGCGCACGCGCACGCGCTGCTGCGCGACGTCGACCGGCTGTCCGACTGGGACCGCCGCGCCGCCGTGTCGCCGTACGGCTCGGGGGCGCTGGCCGGCTCGTCGCTGGGACTGGACCCGGAGGCCGTGGCGAAGGAGCTGGGGTTCGACTCCAGCGCCGCCAACTCCATCGACGGCACCGCCGCCCGCGACTTCGCGGCCGAGGCGGCGTTCGTGCTGGCGATGGTGGCGGTCGACCTCTCGCGCGTCAGCGAGGAAGTGATCATCTGGGCGACCGCCGAGTTCGGCTACGTCACCCTCGACGACGCGTACTCCACCGGCAGTTCGATCATGCCGCAGAAGAAGAACCCCGACGTCGCGGAGCTGGCCCGCGGCAAGGCCGGCCGGCTGATCGGCAACCTCACCGGCCTGCTGGCCACGCTCAAGGGCCTCCCGCTCGCGTACAACCGCGACCTGCAGGAGGACAAGGAGCCGCTGTTCGACTCCGTCGAGCAGCTGGAGCTGCTCCTGCCGGCCGTCGCCGGCATGATCGCCACGCTCACGTTCCACACCGAGCGGCTCGCCGAGCTGGCCCCCGCCGGGTTCACCCTGGCGACGGACATCGCCGAATGGCTCGTCCGCGAAGGGATCCCGTTCCGGGTGGCGCACGAGGCGGCCGGCGGTTGCGTCCGTGCGGCGGAAGCGCGTGGGGTGGGCCTCGACCAGCTCACCGATGCCGAATTGGCTGCCGTCCATCCTGCCCTCACGCCTAGGGTGCGGGACGTGCTCACGGTCGAGGGCTCGATAGCCTCGCGTGACGCTCGTGGCGGCACGTCGGGGGAACGGGTCGCCCAGCAGCTCGATGAGCTCCGCGCGACGGCCACCGCGGCCCGCGCTTGTCTTACCCACCCCGGCCTCCTCCGTCGGCCTTCCATCCCCGGCGGACTCGCGAAAGGATCGTCATGACCCCGCCAGCAGACCTGGCCTCGCGCCCCGACCTGGAGGCTGCTCGCGCGGCCTACGACGAGCTGAAGGCCCTCGGCATGAAGCTCGATCTCACGCGCGGCAAGCCGTCGGCCGAGCAGCTGGACCTGGCGAAGGATCTGCTCGCGCTGCCCGGCAGCGACCTCAAGGCCGCCGACGGCACCGACACCCGCAACTACGGCGGGCTGCAGGGCCTGCCGGAGCTGCGGGAGATCTTCGCCGGCACCCTGCAGGTCCCGACCGCGCAGCTCATCGCCTTCGGCAACGGCAGCCTCGAGCTGATGCACGACACCCTGGTGCACGCGATGCTCTCGCCGCTGCCGGGCGCCGAGCAGCGCTGGGTCGACGAGGAGCGGGTGGTGTTCCTCTGCCCGGTCCCCGGGTACGACCGCCACTACGGCGTGTGCGAGCGGCTCGGCATCGAGATGGTGCCGGTCCCGATGACCGACGCGGGCCCCGACATGGATGTGGTCGAGGAGCTGGTCGCGGCCGACCCCACGATCAAGGGCATCTGGTGCGTCCCGAAGTACTCGAACCCCACGGGTGTCGTGTACTCCGACGAGGTCGTTCGCCGGTTGGCCACGATGCCGACGGCCGCGCCCGACTTCCGCATCATGTGGGACAACGCGTACGCGGTGCACCACCTCACCGACACCGCCCACGAGGTCGCCGACCTGCTGGGGCTGGCCACCGAGGCGGGCAACGCCGATCGCGTGTTCGTGTTCGGCTCCACGTCGAAGATCACTCTGGCCGGCGCAGGCGTCGCCTTCTTCGGCGCCTCGGAGACCAACCTCGCGTGGTGGCTGGCGCTCACGGCCAAGCGCACCATCGGCCCCGACAAGATCAATCATCTCCGGCACACCCGGTTCCTGGGCAGCCCCGAGGGCGTCGCCGCGCACATGGCGAAGCACCGGGCGATCCTCGAGCCGAAGTTCGCCGCAGTGGAGCGGATCCTCACGGAGCGGCTCGGTGACGTCGACGGGGTCTCGTGGACACGGCCCGACGGCGGGTACTTCGTCACCCTCACCGTGCCGGCCGGGCTGGCCTCGGCCACGGTGGCGCTCGCGAAGGAGGCCGGCGTGGTGCTCACCCCGGCCGGTGCCACCCACCCGTACGGCAAGGACCCCGACGACGCCGTGATCCGGCTCGCGCCGAGCTTCCCGGTCCTCGATGAGGTGGAGAAGGCGACCGCCGGCGTCGCCACCTGCGTGCAGCTGGCCATCGCGCAGCAAGGCGCGTGACGCCAACCCTGGCCAGATGCTGATCGACAGAGCCGAGCTGGCGGACGACGTCCTGGAGGCCGCCGTCCGCCTGCTCGGCACCACGTTCGAGGCCGACACCGCGGATGGCACCGTTGCGGTGCGGCTCGTCGAGGTGGAGGCCTACCGGGGTGCCGACGACCCCGCGGCGCACAGCTTCCGGGGCCGTACCCCGCGCAACGCCGTGATGTTCGGCCCACCGGGCCACCTGTACGTCTACTTCGTCTACGGCATGCACTTCTGCGCGAACATCAGCTGCCTTCCCGACGGGGAGCCGGCCGCAGTGCTGCTGCGCGCGGGGGAGGTGGTGTCCGATGTGGGCATGGCCCGGCTGCGGCGCCCGACCGCCCGCCGCGACGCCGATCTCGCTCGTGGGCCGGCGCGACTGGCCGCGCTGCTCGGCCTCAGCCGCGAGCACAACGGGATCGATGTGACGGACCCGACCTCTCCGGTGCGGGTCCGGACCGGGCCGCCGGTGGATCCGGCGGTCGTGCGGACAGGTCCGCGGGTGGGAGTGGCTGCGGGCCACACCACACCGTGGCGGTTCTGGATCGACGGATCGTCCGCCGTCAGCCCGTACCGGCCGGGGCGCGGCGCCCCCTCGCTGGACGAACCAGCTCGGCCGACCTGACCTTCGCCGGATGATGATCGTCGCGCCCCGGGGAGGAGTCGCGGCCGTCGCTCTTCTCCTGCGCGCCGCGACCAGGAGTCGGCAACGCTGTCGTTCTCGAGCGCTTGAGCCTGCCGCCGCTCCTCGACACGGTGCTGGCCGGTTGAGCCGTAACTCGGCCCGAACTGGGCTGACGGGGCCGCTGACCTGGGCAGATGTCAAAACCGGCCCCCCCTTGAAACCCCCCCGGATCAGCCCGTGTAACTTTCTCCTTGTCGCCGGAACGGGGAGCAAGAAGCCCCGGATCGCAGCGGCCAGCCAGTGGGCCTGGCGGAGCTTGACTCCGCGGACGGGACCATGTAAGTTGGAAAAGTTGCTCCGGCACTGAGTGCCGCTGAGCGACTCAGAGCGGGAAACATACGCCCCTCGATCCGACGCCATTAGTGGCCGAGGACAGGTGTGCGGGTGTCTTTTGAGAACTCAACAGTGTGTCGAGCTATTGTTTGAACTGGATTTTGTGCCAGTTTGAGTTTGGCGGATCTTACCTTTCCCCGTCGGGTTTGGGGGTCTGCCTATTGTTGGGCCAGTTTTTGTTGGAGAGTTTGATCCTGGCTCAGGACGAACGCTGGCGGCGCGCTTAACACATGCAAGTCGAGCGGTAAGGCCCTTCGGGGTACACGAGCGGCGAACGGGTGAGTAACACGTGGGTGACCTGCCCTCAGCTCTGGGATAAGCCTGGGAAACTGGGTCTAATACCGGATATGACTACTGATCGCATGGTTGGTGGTGGAAAGTTTTTCGGCTGGGGATGGGCCCGCGGCCTATCAGCTTGTTGGTGGGGTGATGGCCTACCAAGGCGACGACGGGTAGCCGGCCTGAGAGGGCGACCGGCCACACTGGGACTGAGACACGGCCCAGACTCCTACGGGAGGCAGCAGTGGGGAATATTGCGCAATGGGCGGAAGCCTGACGCAGCGACGCCGCGTGGGGGATGACGGCCTTCGGGTTGTAAACCTCTTTCGACCGGGACGAAGCGCAAGTGACGGTACCGGTAGAAGAAGCACCGGCCAACTACGTGCCAGCAGCCGCGGTAATACGTAGGGTGCGAGCGTTGTCCGGAATTATTGGGCGTAAAGAGCTCGTAGGCGGTGTGTCACGTCGATCGTGAAAACTTTCAGCTTAACTGGGAGCTTGCGGTCGATACGGGCATCACTGGAGTTCGGCAGGGGAGACTGGAATTCAAGGTGTAGCGGTGAAATGCGCAGATATCTTGAGGAACACCGGTGGCGAAGGCGGGTCTCTGGGCCGATACTGACGCTGAGGAGCGAAAGCGTGGGGAGCGAACAGGATTAGATACCCTGGTAGTCCACGCCGTAAACGGTGGGCACTAGGTGTGGGGGCCATTCCACGGTCTCTGTGCCGCAGCTAACGCATTAAGTGCCCCGCCTGGGGAGTACGGCCGCAAGGCTAAAACTCAAAGGAATTGACGGGGGCCCGCACAAGCGGCGGAGCATGTGGATTAATTCGATGCAACGCGAAGAACCTTACCTGGGTTTGACATGCACTAGACGCGTCTAGAGATAGGCGTTCCCTTGTGGCTGGTGTGCAGGTGGTGCATGGCTGTCGTCAGCTCGTGTCGTGAGATGTTGGGTTAAGTCCCGCAACGAGCGCAACCCTCGTTCTATGTTGCCAGCACGTTATGGTGGGGACTCATAGGAGACTGCCGGGGTCAACTCGGAGGAAGGTGGGGATGACGTCAAGTCATCATGCCCCTTATGTCCAGGGCTTCACACATGCTACAATGGCCAGTACAGAGGGCTGCGAGACCGTGAGGTGGAGCGAATCCCTTAAAGCTGGTCTCAGTTCGGATTGGGGTCTGCAACTCGACCCCATGAAGTTGGAGTCGCTAGTAATCGCAGATCAGCATTGCTGCGGTGAATACGTTCCCGGGCCTTGTACACACCGCCCGTCACGTCATGAAAGTTGGTAACACCCGAAGCCGACGGCCTAACCCGTAAGGGAGGGAGTTGTCGAAGGTGGGACTGGCGATTGGGACGAAGTCGTAACAAGGTAGCCGTACCGGAAGGTGCGGCTGGATCACCTCCTTTCTAAGGAGTCTCACCGTGTGGTGAGGTGGCTGGCAACTCTGAAGGTTGTTGGTTCTCCTTTTCATGATTCCATGCTCACCGAGCACGATCGGAGCAGCCCCGCGAGGGGTTGTGGTGGGTGTGGCTGGGTGGAACACAAAATCATTTCTGGTTCAAACATTCCGGCTTTGATCTTCGCGAACGTTGCGGGGGTTGGGGTTGGTGGCTTGGCACACTGTTGGGTCCTGAGAAGACACCTGCTGGTGTTTTTTCAGTGCCGCCGGTTGCTCTTCTTGTCTAACGCTTCCCGCTTCGGTGTGGGGGTGGTGGCGGGTGTGTGGAGTGGCTTGTGTGGTGGTGTGTTGAGTGTTGCATAGTGGATGCGAGCATCTTGTTGTGGTCAAGTTATTGAGGGCACATGGTGGATGTCTGGGCATCAGGAGCCGATGAAGGACGTGGGAGGCCGCGATAGTCCTCGGGGAGTTGTCAACCAAGCTGTGATCCGAGGGTGTCCGAATGGGGAAACCCAATACCCGTCATGGGGTATTACCAACATCTGAATAAAATAGGGTGTTGGGGGGAACGTGGGGAAGTGAAACATCTCAGTACCCACAGGAAGAGAAAACAACCGTGATTCCGTGAGTAGTGGCGAGCGAAAGCGGATGTGGCTAAACCTTTACCGTGTCAAGCCGGCAGGCGTTGCGGTGGGGGTGTTGTGGGGTTGGACCGTGTGGATTCTGCCGAGTCTGCGAAGTCGTGTATCAGTGTTAGCGGAAGACTTCTGGAAAGGGTCGCCGTAGTGGGTGAGAGCCCCGTACGCGAAAACATTGGTAGCGGTTTGGGTCTTGTCCCCGAGTAGCAGCGTACACGTGAAATGTGCTGTGAATCTGCCGGGACCACCCGGTAAGCCTAAATACTCCCTGATGACCGATAGCGGACTAGTACCGTGAGGGAAAGATGAAAAGTACCCCGGGAGGGGAGTGAAATAGTACCTGAAACCGTGTGCCTACAAGCCGTCAGAGCTGCACTTGTGTGGTGATGGCGTGCCTTTTGAAGAATGAGCCTGCGAGTTATGCTTCGTGGCGAGGTTAACCCGCGTGGGGTAGCCGTAGCGAAAGCGAGTCTGAATAGGGCGTCTGAGTCGCGGGGTATAGACCCGAAGCGGAGTGATCTACCCATGGCCAGGGTGAAGCGACGGTAAGACGTCGTGGAGGCCCGAACCCACCAGGGTTGAAAACCTGGGGGATGAGCTGTGGGTAGGGGTGAAAGGCCAATCAAACTCCGTGATAGCTGGTTCTCCCCGAAATGCATTTAGGTGCAGCGTTGCGTGGTGGATACCGGAGGTAGAGCACTGGATGGGCTATGGGGCCGACAAGCTTACTGATCTCAGCCAAACTCCGAATGCCGGTATTTCTAGCGTGGCAGTGAGACTGCGGGGGATAAGCTTCGTAGTCGAGAGGGAAACAGCCCAGATCACCGGCTAAGGCCCCTAAGCGTGCGCTAAGTGGGAAAGGATGTGGGATCGCACAGACAACCAGGAGGTTGGCTTAGAAGCAGCCACCCTTTAAAGAGTGCGTAATAGCTCACTGGTCAAGTGGTCCTGCGCCGACAATGTAGCGGGGCTCAAGCGCACCGCCGAAGCCGTGGCAATGCCACAAGAGATCCGCCCCGAGGCTTGTCTTCGGGGTGTAGTCGTGGTGTTGGGTAGGGGAGCGTCGTGCATCCGGTGAAGCGGCCTAGTGATGGAGTCGTGGAGGGTGTGCGAGTGAGAATGCAGGCATGAGTAGCGAATGCAGAGTGAGAAACTCTGCCGCCGAATGACCAAGGGTTCCTGGGCCAGGTTAATCCGCCCAGGGTGAGCCGGGACCTAAGACGAGGCCGACAGGCGTAGCCGATGGACAACGGGTTGATATTCCCGTGCTCGTGACAGTGCGTCCGTGTCGAGGCCGGTGATGCTAACCATCCGAACCTACCTGTGATCCCTTCGGGGTGAGTGGGATTAGGGGAGCGTGGGACCCGAACCGGTAGTAGGCAAGCGATGGGGTGACGCAGGAGGGTAGCTCCGCCAGGCGTTGGTTGTCCTGGTGTAAGCGTGTAGCCCGATATCCAGGTAAATCCGGGTATCGCGAAGGGTGAGACGTGATGCATAGCCGATTGAGGCGAAGTAGAGTGATCCCATGCTGCCGAGAAAAGCCTCTAGCGAGTGCTGTTGCGGCCCGTACCCTAAACCGACACAGGTGGTCAGGTAGAGAATACCAAGGCGATCGAGTGAACTGTGGTTAAGGAATTCGGCAAAATACCTCCGTAACTTCGGGAGAAGGAGGACCATCTGCTGTGAAGCCCTTCGCGGGCTAGCGGTGGGTGGTCGCAGAGACCAGGCCCAAGCGACTGTTTACTAAAAACACAGGTCCGTGCGAAGTCGTAAGACGATGTATACGGACTGACGCCTGCCCGGTGCTGGAACGTTAAGAGGACCTGTTAGTCCCTTCGGGGGCGAAGCGGAGAATTTAAGCGCCAGTAAACGGCGGTGGTAACTATAACCATCCTAAGGTAGCGAAATTCCTTGTCGGGTAAGTTCCGACCTGCACGAATGGCGTAACGACTTGGGCGCTGTCTCGACCACAGACTCGGCGAAATTGCACTACGAGTAAAGATGCTCGTTACGCGCGGCAGGACGGAAAGACCCCGGGACCTTTACTATAGCTTGGTATTGGTGTTCGGTTCGGCTTGTGTAGGATAGGTGGGAGACTGTGAAGTGGCCACGCCAGTGGTTGTGGAGTCATTGTTGAAATACCACTCTGGTCGAATTGGATGTCTTAACCTCGGGCCATGATCTGGTTCAGGGACAGTGCCTGGTGGGTAGTTTAACTGGGGCGGTTGCCTCCCAAAGAGTAACGGAGGCGCCCAAAGGTTCCCTCAGCCTGGTTGGCAATCAGGTGTTGAGTGTAAGTGCACAAGGGAGCTTGACTGTGAGACCGACGGGTCGAGCAGGGACGAAAGTCGGGACTAGTGATCCGGCACCACCTTGTGGAAGGGGTGTCGCTCAACGGATAAAAGGTACCCCGGGGATAACAGGCTGATCTTGCCCAAGAGTCCATATCGACGGCATGGTTTGGCACCTCGATGTCGGCTCGTCGCATCCTGGGGCTGGAGTAGGTCCCAAGGGTTGGGCTGTTCGCCCATTAAAGCGGTACGCGAGCTGGGTTTAGAACGTCGTGAGACAGTTCGGTCCCTATCCGCCGCGCGCGTTGGAGACTTGAGGAAGGCTGTCCCTAGTACGAGAGGACCGGGATGGACGAACCTCTGGTGTGCCAGTTGTCCTGCCAAGGGCACGGCTGGTTGGCTATGTTCGGAAGGGATAACCGCTGAAGGCATCTAAGCGGGAAGCTCGTTCCAAGATGAGGTCTCCCACCACCTTGAGTGGTTAAGGCTCCCAGCAGACCACTGGGTTGATAGGCCAGAGATGGAAGCCTCGTGAGGGGTGGAGTTGACTGGTACTAATAGGCCGAGGGCTTGACTACAACATGTTATTTGCATCCACTATGCGACCCTGAGCGCATCACCCGTTGGGTGGTGAGGGCTCGAAGGCTCGGTCTGTGCACCTGATGGTTGGGTGTGTGGGTCGGGTTGGATAATTGGATAGTGTTGTCGGTGGTTATAGCGGAGTGGGAACGCCCGGTCCCATCCCGAACCCGGAAGCTAAGCACTCCAGCGCCGATGGTACTGCACTCGGTAGGGTGTGGGAGAGTAGGTCGCCGCCGACATCAAATGTGAACCAGAGTGGGCCCCCGCAGCAGCGGGGGCCCACTTCTGTATCCTTGGTCAGTGAGTATCGCGGATGGTTCCGGCGATGACCCCCCGCGTGGCGAGAAGCGTAGCGGGCCGGTAGATCGCTCAAGTAGTTCAGATCGTCGCTCCGGCGGCGGTCGTGAAGATCGTAATTCGAGTCGGAAGACCGGCGATCGCCGAACCGGCTCGGGGTGGCAGTCCCATCCCCGAAGCGACGACACCCGTGGCGGCTCCCGAGAAGATCGTGGCCAGCCGGGTGCGCGGCGCGACCGCGATTCCGGCGGGCGCGAGTCGCGCCCGTACCGCGACAACAACTCGGGCGACCGTGGTGCCGGCGGACGTGCCGGCGGTTCCTACCGTGATCGCGACGCCGGTGGCGACCGCGGCCCTCGTGGCGGGGGCGACCGGCCCTGGCGCGAGCGCAGCGACAGCCATGGCTCGGACAACCGCACAGGCGGGAGCCGCTCCGGTGGCCCTGCCCGTGATCGCGATGGTGGCACGCGCGGCGCGGATCGGCCGTCGCGCGATCGCGACTCCGGCTACCGTGGTGGCGACAACCGGTCCGGCGGCGGCTGGCGCGATCGTGAGGGTGGCGACCGCGGTTCCCGCGGTGGTGACCGTCCACGTGGCGACGGTGCAGCCGGCCGCAGCGGTGGGTACAAGCCCGCCGGGTCGTTCCGTGATCGAGACGGCGGGGGCGACCGCGGCCCTCGCAGCGGTGGTGACCGCCCCTGGCGCGATCGCAACGACAGTCCTGCCGGCCGTGACCGGGACTCCGGTGGGCGTGGTGGCGACAACCGCTCCGGCGGTTCCTGGCGCGACCGCGAGCGTGGCTCGCGGGGCACGAGCGGCGGCGGCCGTGATTCCGGCTCGCGCGGTGGTGAAAACCGGTCGGGCGGCACGTGGCGCGACCGGGACGGCGGCGCGCCCCGTGGAACCGGTAATCGAAGTGGCGACAGCCGGCCCGGCGGCTCCTGGCGCGACCGGGAGAGTGGCAGCCGTGATTCCGGTTACCGCGGTGGTGAGAACCGGTCCGGCGGCACTTGGCGCGACCGAGAAGGCGGCGTGAGTCGTGACTCCGGAAGCCGTGGCGGTGACACTCGTCCCGGTGGCTCCTGGCGCGATCGTGAGAGCGGCGCGCGCGGCGGCAGCCGCGACACGGGTGGCCGTGGCGGCGAGAACCGCTCGGGCGGCTCGGACCGTGACCGTGACAGCAACGACCGCAGTCCCCGCAGCGGCAGTCGCGACTCCGGCCCGCGCAGCACCGACGGCCGGTCCGGTGGATCGTGGCGTGACCGTGCGGGCGGCGACCGGCCGACCCGCGATCGCGACAGCACGGATCGCGGTACCGGCAGTCTTGACCGGGCACCCGGCCGTGGCAGCGAGAACCGGTCTGGCGGCTCGTGGCGCGATCGTGGCGAGTCGCGGGACGGCGGTCAGGCGCGTACCGGTGGGAACTGGCGCGATCGTGACGCCACGGGTGACCGCCCGGCGCGTGACCGCCCCAGTGGCGAGCGCAGCACCGGTCGGCCGTACCGGGACTCCGGCGGTGCGGACCGTGGTCCGGCCCCCCGTCCGCCACGCGACCGCGACGGCGACACTGCCCGGCGCGGCGGCTACGGCGACCGGGAGCGTGGGTTCGCCCGCGACGGCGGCCGTGGCGACGACCGACCTGTGCGCGACTCCGGGCCGGCCTTGTCCGACGACATCGTCGCGAACGACCTGGATCCCGCTGCCCGCCGTGATCTCCGTGGGCTGCAGAAGGAGACCGCGGACCTCGTGGCACGGCACCTCGTCGCCGCGATCAGGGCGATCGAGGACGATCCGGCGCTCGCTCTGCAGCACGCGCGATTCGCACGTCAGCGGGCGTCGCGCATCGCAGTGGTGCGGGAGGCCGCCGGCATCGCGGCCTACCAGGCAGGAGAGTGGGCCGAGGCGCTGAGCGACCTGCGGGCCGCTCGACGGATGGGCGGCGGACCAGGCCACCTCGCCGTCATGGCCGACATCGAGCGTGCACTCGGGCGGCCCGAGCGGGCCATCGAGATCGCCCGCGGGCCGGAGGCCAAGGACCTCGAACCCGCAGAGGCGATCGAGCTGACGATCGTGCTCGCCGGTGCCCGGCGCGACCTCGGCGAGCTCGACGCGGCCGTCGTGACCCTGCAGATCCCGGAGCTCGACCCGGCGCGGCGCGATCCGTGGTCGCCGCGGCTCTTCTACGCCTACGCGGACAACCTGCTCGCCGCCGGCCGTGAGAGCGATGCGATGCAATGGTTCGTCCACACCGTCGACGCCGACACGGCAGAGGAGACCGACGCAGCCGACCGGCTCTCCGAGCTCTCGGGGGAGCCGCGGCCCGGGAGCGATGTCGACTTCCTGCCGGACGTCGATGACGTCGTCGAGCCGGAGGCCGGCGGACCCGTCGCGGACACTCGGTCCGATGCGGGGCCAGCCGTGGCCGACGAGGACGACGGCAGTTCTGGTGCCGACGATCCGGGGGCGGAGATCGCCGACACCGCCGTCCAGGCACAGGGTGACGCGGATGAGCTGGAGTCGGCCGATGCCGACGACAGCGACGCCGACGACAGCGACGCCGACGACAGCGACGCCGACGACAGCGACGCCGACGACAGCGACGCCGACGACAGCGACGCCGACGACAGCGACGCCGACGACAGCGACGCCGACGACAGCGACGCCGACGACAGCGACGCCGACGACAGCGACGCCGACGACAGCGACGCCGACGACAGCGACGCCGACGACAGCGACGCCGACGACAGCGACGCCGACGACAGCGACGCCGACGACAGCGACGCCGACGACAGCGACGCCGACGACAGCGACGCCGACGACAGCGACGCCGACGACAGCGACGCCGACGACAGCGACGCCGAGGAGAAGCCCGGCACCGAGGGGCCCGCGCGGTGACAGCCCTGCACGACCAGCACGACGTGCTGCTCGCCGATCTGGACGGCACGTTGTACGCGGGCCGGTCGGCGGTGCCGGGTGCGGTGGAGGCGGTGCGGGCGGCGGCCGAGCGTGGCTGTCGCACCGCGTACGTCACCAACAATGCGTCGCGGCGGCCCACCGAGGTGGCCGAGCACCTGGCGGAGCTGGGTTTCCCGGCCGAGCCGGCGGACGTGGCGACGAGTTCCCAGGCTGCGGCCGCGATGCTGGCCGAGCGGCTGCCGTCGGGGGCGTCGGTGCTGGTCGTGGGCACGGAGGCGTTGGCCGAGGAGGTGTCGGCGGTCGGGCTGGTGCCGGTGCGCGAGGCAGCCGGCGCGGTGGCGGTCGTGCAGGGTCACAACCCGGAGACGGGGTGGGCGCAGCTGGCCGAGGCGTCGGTCGCGCTGCGGGCGGGGGCGCTGTGGGTGGCGTGCAACGTCGACGCGACGCTGCCCACCGAGCGTGGGCTGCTGCCGGGCAACGGTTCCATGGTGGCGGCGCTGCGCACGGCGACTGGACTGACGCCGCTGGTGGCGGGCAAGCCGGCGCCGACGCTGCTGCAGGCCGCGGCGCACCGGACGGGGGCGGCCACGCCGCTCGTCATCGGGGATCGGCTCGACACCGACATCGAGGGTGGTCGCGCCGCCGGGATGCCGACGCTGCTGGTCCTGACCGGGGTGTCGACACCGGCGGACCTGTTGGCTGCACCTCCGGCGCAGCGCCCTGATCTCGTCGCGGCCGACATGGCCGCGCTGGCCTACGCGGCCGACGCGCTGCGGATCGGCGAGCAGGCCGGATGGTCGGTCAGCGAGAACGGCAACGGACTGGTTCTCGCCGGCTCCGGCGAACCGCTGGCGGCGCTGCGGGCGCTGTGCGCGGTGCACTGGACCGACGCAGCGCGGCCCGCGGTCGTCACGGCGGACGGAGCCGATGCTGCTGCGGCACTGCGTGATCTGCGCCTCGACGGCACCCACCCGACCTCGGCTACGGTGGCGGAGGACGCCACCGCACCGGGAGCTGCTCGATGACGAACCCCACGCCGGACGACGGTCAGGCCGTCGCCCGCGCACTCGCCGGGCTGGACGGCCTCGCCGATCGGCCGCTCGCCGAGCACGTCGAGGTGTTCGAACGCATCCACACCGCGCTCGGCGACGCGCTGGCCGCCGGTTCGACCGGCTCGGCGTGACGGCGGTGGCCACCAGGGCCCGCCTCGACGCCGAGCTGGTGCGCCGCGGCCTCGCCGCCTCGCGCGACCAGGCTGCGGAGATCATCGCCGCCGGTCACGTGAGCGTCGACGGGATGCCCGCCGGCAAGCCGACGACGGTCGTCGGCCGCGAGACTCCGATCGCCGTGGCCACGGGCGAGCGGGAGTGGGCGTCCCGGGGCGCGCACAAGCTGCTCGGTGCCCTCGACGCGTTCGGCGTGTCCGTGAGCGGGCTGCGCTGCCTGGACGCGGGCGCGTCCACCGGGGGTTTCACCGACGTGCTGCTCGACCGGGGCGCGGCGGAGGTCGTCGCCGTCGACGTCGGGTACGGGCTGCTGGCGTGGCGGCTGCGCAGTGACGAGCGGGTGCAGGTGCACGACCGCACGAACGTCCGCACACTGGACCTCGACACGATCGGTCGCCCGGCCGATCTGGCCGTCGCCGATCTCTCGTTCATCTCGCTGCGCACCGTGTTGCCCGCGCTGCTGGCCTGCACCACCCCGGAGGGCACCCTGCTGCCGATGGTCAAGCCGCAGTTCGAGGTGGGCAAGCTACTGCCGCCCGGAGGGGTGGTGCGCGACCCGCAGCTGCGTCTCGCAGCGCTCACCGAGGTGGCCGCGGCGGCGCGCACGATGGGGCTGGCCGTCCGGGCGGCCGTGGCGAGCCCGTTGCCCGGCCCGTCCGGCAACGTCGAATTCTTCTTGCAGCTCGATCGCACGGGACCCGACGCCGGTGACGGCGTGCTGGCGACGGCGGTCGCGGAGGGACCTGCATGAGTGTGCGCGAGATCCTGGTCGTCCTGCATTCCGGCCGGGACACCAACCGCCGGGTCGCCGCCACGGTCGCGCAACGCCTGGCCAAGGACGGTATCCGGCTGCGGGTGATCGGCGAGGAATGGGCCGAGGTCGACTGCCAGGGCCTGCCGGACGAGCTGGTGCCACGGATCGTGGAGGGCCGGCCAGGCTGCGCGGAAGGCGCGGAGGTCGTCCTCGTCCTCGGCGGCGACGGCACGCTGCTGCGGGCCGCGGAGATGGCCCGGCCGGTGGGCACCCCGCTGCTCGGGGTCAACCTGGGGCGGATCGGGTTCCTCGCCGAGACGGAGCAGGACCTCCTGCCGACGGCGCTCGACGCGCTCGTCGACGGCACGTACGCGATCGAGGAGCGGATGACGCTCGACGCCGTCGCCCGCTCGAACGGCGACGTGATCGCCCGCACCTGGGCGCTCAACGAGGCGACCGTGGAGAAGGGCAGCCGCGAGCGGATCCTCGAGGTGGTGCTGGAGATCGACGGCCGCCCGGTCTCGGCGTTCGGGTGCGACGGAGTGCTGTGCGCGACCCCGACCGGGTCCACGGCCTACGCGTTCTCCGCGGGCGGACCGCTGGTGTGGCCGCAGGTGGAGGCGCTGCTGCTGGTGCCGAGCAACGCGCACGCGCTGTTCGCCCGCCCGATGGTGATCTCGCCGGACTCGGAGGTGGCGATCGAGGTCGACGCCACCGGCCCGCACGCCCTGCTCGACTGCGACGGCCGCCGCACGTTCACCCTCCCACCTGGGGCGCGGGTCGAGGTCACCCGCGGCGCCACCCCGGTGCGGATGGTGCGGTTGGACGGCAGCCCGTTCGCCGACCGGCTGGTGCGCAAGTTCGACCTGCCCGTCCGTGGCTGGCGAGGCGCGCCCAGCGACTGAACATATGTTCGGGCGACACGCCGGGGCGCGTCGCCATCGTGTCGGTGGGGGTCCGTACCCTTCGACCCATGCTGGCCGAGATGCGGATCCAGGGGCTCGGCGTCATCGACGACGCCACCCTGGAGCTCGACGCGGGGCTCACGGTGCTCACGGGTGAGACCGGCGCCGGCAAGACGATGGTGGTCACGGGCCTCACGCTGCTGGGCGGTGGGCGCGCCGATCCGTCGCGCGTGGCCGCCGGGGCGGCGCGCGCCGTCGTCGAGGGCAGGTTCCTCGGCGATCCGGCGGCGCTGGCGCTGGCCGACGAGGTGGGCGCCGAGGTCGACGACGGTGAGCTGATCGCGGTGCGCACCGTCGGCGCCGACGGCCGATCACGCGCGCACCTGGGCGGCCGCTCGGTGCCCGTCGGGGTGCTGGGCCGGCTGGCGGAGGCGAGTCTGGCCGTCCACGGGCAGAACGATCAGCTGCGGCTGCTGCGGCCCGCGGAGCAGCGCGCGCTGCTCGACCGCTTCGCCGGGGCGCCCGTCCTGGAGCCGCTGCAGCGCTACCGCAAGGTCCGCGCGCAGTGGCAGCAGGCGGTGGCCGAGCTGGCGCAGCGCCGCGACAACGCGCGCCGGATGGCCCAGGAGGCCGACATGCTGCGGCTCGGACTCGCCGAGATCGAGGCCGTCGATCCGCAACCGGGGGAGGACGGCGAGCTGGTCGATCTGGCGAAGCGGCTCGCCGCCGCCGACGACCTGCGGGCCGTCGCGGCGGCCGCGCAGGCGGCGCTGGTCGGGGGCGAGGACGGCTCCGATCCCGAGCATCCCGACGCGTTGTCGCTGGTCGGCGAGGCTCGCCACCGGCTGTCCGGGGCAGGAGATCCCGAGCTCACGGCGCTCGACGCGCGGCTCGGCGAGGCGTTGGCCCTGCTCGGCGACGTCGGCGCCGAGCTCACCGGCTACCTCGACCGGCTCGACGCCGATCCTGAGCGGCTCGCCCAGATCCTCACGCGCCAGGCCGAGCTGAAGGCGCTCACCCGCAAGTACGCTTCCGACGTCGACGGCGTGCTGGGCTGGGCCGAGGAGGCGCGGGCGCGGCTGGCCGGCCTCGACACCTCGGAGGAGACGCTCACCGCGCTGGCCGCCCGGCGCGACGAGCTGGCCGTGGAGCTGGCCGAGCACGCCGCCGCCGTCACCGTGGCCCGCACGAAGGCCGCCGAGACGCTGGCGGAGGCCACCACCGCCGAGCTCGTCGGTCTGGCGATGCCCGACGCACGTTTGGCGGTGATCGTCGTACCGCGCACGGCCGAGCCCGGTGCCGGTGATGCGCTCGCGGTCGGCAAGGCCACCCTCGCGGCCGGCGCCGACGGCGTAGACGAGGTCGAGCTGCGCCTCGTGGCGCACGGTGGTGCGAGCCCGCAGCCGCTGCACAAGGGCGCGTCCGGCGGTGAGCTCTCCCGGGTGATGCTGGCGCTCGAGGTGGCGCTGGCCGGCACCGATCCGGTGCCCACCATGGTGTTCGACGAGGTCGACGCGGGTGTCGGCGGCCGGGCCGCGGTGGAGATCGGCCGGCGGCTCGCCCGGCTCGCCACCCGCCACCAGGTGATCGTGGTGACCCACCTGCCGCAGGTCGCGGCCTACGCCGATCGCCATCTGGTCGTCGACAAGCAGCGGAGCAAGACCGCCACGCACAGCCGGGTGCGCACGTTGCCCGAGGCCGATCGCATCGGCGAGCTCGCTCGCATGCTCGCCGGCCTCGACGACACCGACACCGGTCGGGCCCACGCCGAGGAGCTGCTGGAGACCGCTCGGGCGCACCGCACCGCCGATCGCGCGCCGGATCGTCCTCAGGGCACCACCCGAAGGAAGGCAGCTGCCGCGCGGTAGTGCCCGTGCCCGGCGTTTCTGCCGGGGATGCTGTGGCCGGGGTGTCACAGTGCGCGCATGGAGGTGCGCGCATGAAGCTGTCCGGCCTGATGAACCGGACCCGTCCGGAACTGCCGGGGCTCGCCGGGACGGCCAGGGTCGATCGGCGCACCGAGAGTCTGCTGCGCCGGATCAAGGCGGGCGAGATCGCCGTGCTCGACCAGGTGGACCTGGACCGGGCCACCGCTGACGCGCTCGTCGCCGCGCAGGTCGCGGCCGTGGTGAACGCGGCACCGTCGATCTCCGGCCGGTTCCCGAACCTGGGCCCGAGCATCCTCGTCGATGCCGGCATCACCCTGGTCGACGGCGTCGGGTCCGAGGCGCTGCACGTGATCAAGGACGGCGCGCGCATCCGGCTCGTCGACGGCGCGGTGTACGCGGGGGAGCTCCACCTCGCCGACGGCGTCGCGCAGGACGCGGATTCGGTGGCCGACTCGCTGGTCGAGGCGAAGGCGGGGCTGTCGCACCAGCTGGAAGCGTTCGCGGCCAACACCACCGAGTTCATGCAGAAGGAACGCCAGCTGCTGCTCGACGGCGACGGTGTGCCCGACGTGGAGGTGGAGCTGGCCGGTCGCCAGGTGCTGGTCGTGGCCGCCGGGTACGACCACGCCAAGGACCTCGCCGCGCTGCGCAGCTACGTGCGCGAGTACCAGCCGGTGCTCGTCGGGGTGGGCGCCGGCGCGGACGCGCTGCTGCAGGCCGGGCACAAGCCCGATCTCGTCGTCGCCAACCCCGACGACGTCTCCGACAAGGTGCTGACCTGCGGCGCGGACGTGGTGGTGCCCGCGTTCCCCGACGGGCACGCGCCCGGGCTCGCGCGCGTCCAGGACCTCGGCGTGGGTGCAGTGACGTTCCCCAGTTCGGCCAACCACGAGGACCTCGCGCTGCTGCTCGCCGCGCACCACGGCGCTGCGCTCGTCGTGACCGTCGGCCTGTCGGCGACGTTGACGGAGTTCCTCGACCGCGGCCGTTCCGGCAGCAACGCCTCCACGTTCCTCACCCGGCTGCAGCTGGGCGGCGCACTCGTGGACGGCCGGGTGATCGCCATGCTGTACCGCAGCCGGATCTCGGTCGGCGTGATCCTGCTGCTCGTCGCGGCCGGGGCGGCCGCCGTGCTCGGCGCGCTGGCCGTCACCGACATCGGTGACGCGCTGCTCGCGTGGATCGCGCACACCTGGGGCGCGGTCGTCGGCCCGCTGGTCGACACGGTCAAGGGCTGGTTCGCGTGATCTCCCTGCGCACCCACATCGTCTCGCTCGCGGCCGTGTTCGTGGCGCTTGCGGTCGGCCTGCTGCTGGGCTCCGGCGGTGTCTCCGGCCGCGTGCTGGGCGCGGTGACCGACCGCAACGCCGACCTGCAGTCCCAGCTGACGACGGTCACGGCCGAGCGGGACGGTCTGGCTGCCGCGGCCCGATCGGCCGACGAGTTCGCCGACCGGGTCGGACCGGCCGCGATCCGCGGCGTGCTGCAGGGACAGCGCGTCCTGCTCGTCACCTCGGCGCCCGACCCGGCCGACGTCGTCGCCGTCACCGGGCTGATCGGGGAGGCCGGTGGTGCCGTCTCCGGCACCGTCGCGCTCACCGACGCCGTCGGCGACCCGGCGCGTGGTGATCAGCTGCGCGAGCTCGCCTCCCGGCTGCTCCCGTCTGGTGCGCAGCTGCCGGCAGCGGCCGACACCGGCAGCATCGTCGGCGGTCTGGTCGGGGGCACCCTCCTCGGTCCCGGCGCGGACCAGAACGGTGCCCGCAGCGTGCTGGGCGGGTTGTCGGCCGCCGGCTTCGTCACGCCCGGCGACCAGCCGGGGCCGTCCGATCTCGTGCTCGTCATCACCGGCGGGGCGCTGGTCGGGGTGGACGCCGGTGACGCCGCCGCGGTCGTCGCCCGGTTCACGGCGCAGCTCGACCGCCTCGGCCGCGGTGCCGTCCTCGTCGGACGGACCGGCTCGGCCGACGCCACCGGCGTCGTCGGGGTGGCCCGCGCCGATCCCGGCATCACGAAGGGCGTCTCGACCGTCGACGACGTGCAGTCCGGCACCGGCCGCATCTCGGCCGTGCTGGCACTGCGCGAGCAGCTCGACCAGCGCGCCGGCCGGTACGGAGTCTCGGCCACCGCGTCGGACGGGGCCTCGCCGAAGGCGTGAGCGGTCAGAACGTGATCAGTGGGTCGCCGAAGGTGTCGGCCACGAAGTTCACGAAGAAGAAGCCGAAGAACAGGAAGTTCAGCACGAGGATCACGTAGTGCCACGGGCGTGGCCGGGCTACGCGTGGCAGCTTGCTGTTGAGGTACATCAGCATGAACGGGTAGATCAGGGCGCCCAGGTTGGACATGTTCGCCGAGAACTGCACGAGCGCCACGGGCAGCGCGAGGTGCAGGATGATCGAGATCGCGATCAGCAGGGCGATCATGAACGGGTAGTAGAAGCGGCGGGGGTCACCCTCGATCAGGGCCTTCATGCGCGGGCTCACAGCGGGCGCCGCGTCGGTGACCACGCGGACCATCGCTTCGAAGATCCCCAGCTGCGTGGAGAACAGGATGAGCACACCCATCGCGAGGATGACGTAGAACATCCCGTTGCCGTACTCGGCCTGCAGCGCCGATGCGGCGAACGTCGGCACGTTGGCCGTGGTGGGCTGCTGACCCGACAGCACGACCGCCTGTGTCATCAGCACCGTCGGCAGCAGCATGCCGAGCATCGCGCCGACGAAGAACACGCCCCACATGTCCACCATCAGCAGCCGGTACCAGCGCCGCCACATGCTGGCGTTCCGCTCGTCGTCGGGGAACGTGACACCGACGGACAGCATCTCCTGCTGGCTCCCGCGCATCCCGGCGATGAACCCGGTGCGGTGGCCCATCCCGTAGCCCTTGTCGCGGTAGTGCGCCATCACGTACCAGTTGAGCCCGGACGCCAGCGCGGTGAACCCGGCGAGTGCGCCGAGCTGGGTCGCGGTGATGCCCGGTGGCGGCGCGGCGGGCGTGACGAAGCCCCGGATGCCCTCCCACCACACGCTCCACGGAACGACGATCAGGTCGATCACGATCAGCGACACGAGGATGAGGCCGACCATGACCCAGTTGGACAGTTCCAACGCGCGGCTGATCCGCCGGGCCGCCGCGGTGATCAGGAAGACCACGACGAGCAGGCCGATCGCGTACCAGCGCGTCTGCTGCACCTCCGCGGCTGTGGCGACGCGGCCGTTGACCAGCGCGAACAAGCCCTGCCCCGCGGACCCCGCCCAACCTCCCGCGATGAACGCGAAGATGATGATGAACACCGAGAGCGGGATCCAGAGCATCTTCCCGGGCGGGACGCGGCCCCAGCCGACGACCGGCACCTCGCCGGTGGCGACGATGTAGCGGGCGCACTCGACGTTGTAGAACGTCTGCAAGAGCGCCGAGATCGTGATGACCCAGCCGACCCCGACGAACCCGAACTGCCCAACGGCCTGCGGCCCGAGCAGCCATTCGCCGCTGCCGATCGAGATGCCGAGCGCGATGAGGCTCGGGCCGATCACGAACATGACGAGCTGGCGGGGCCCGATCCGGGGGACCCCGAAGACCTCCTCGGGTGCCGGCAGATCGGCGACCGCCATGTCCGGTCGGCTGACGCCGAGCGGATAGGCCCTGGGCTGCACTCCAGTCATGACGACCTCCGGAACCACTGCGCTGTGATGCCGATCACCAACAGAATCGGACTTATCGCCCACTCGGGTCAAGAGTCGTCGCCCGTTCCGCTGCAGAGCGCGGCGTCAGGTCCGTAGAGGACGGGCATGGCGAGACGGAGCAACGGCACGATCGGACGGGGCCTCACCGAAGGCCTGAACAGCTATTGCGATGGACGCTCGCGTCGTCCGGGCTGGTGCTCGGCGAGACCGTCGTCGTTCCGTACCGGATCTACCATCCTGAGCCGGACGCAGATGAGGAGCGCGCGCTCACCGCTACGCAGCGGACCGTGCTGCACTGCCTGTACTCACGTCACCACGACGGCTTCGTCCGCCAGCGGCACCTGGAGCAGATCGTCGACGGAACCGACGCCTGGGCAGTGCCCTTCGTGGTCCGGTTGGTCGGCGAGCACGTGCTGGAGATCGTGACGAGCATCCGGCACGGCCTCGCCGATCTCGACGTCCCCGGCTCGTCCCGGCGCGCGATGTACGGCGACGTCGTGGCGCGGAACCCGCTGTTCTTCACGCTGACCGAGTACCGCGCGGTCAGCTACTGGTCGGAGTACCACCGGTGGCGCCACCCGGACCTCGGGTCCTACCCAGGTCGCCGCGTGCTGGACACACTGCGAGCCGCGGGCGGTGAACGCGCCGGCCGGAGGCTGCCCCGGCACACGCCGGCCTGAGCAGATCAGCTGTGGAACAGGACGCTGCGGCAGGCGAGGTGCATCGCCAGGCGCTCGTCCGGGTCGGTGAGGTCGACGCCGAGCAGCTCCTGGGCTCTGGCCACCCGGGCCGCGACGGTGTTGCGGTGTACGCCCAGCTCTGCGGCGGTCTCGGTGAGGGAGGACTCGGCGTCGAGGTAGCAGGTGAGGGTGCGCAGCAGGTCGCCGGGCTGGCCGAGCAGCGGGTCGACCATCGAGCGGGCCGCGGGCAGGAAGGTGTCGGTCCGGGTCCAGGCGAGCAGCATGCGGCCCAGCCCGAGCCGGTCGACGTGGACGAAGTGGCCGCTCGCCGAACGGGTGGTGGCCAGCCGGGCCGCGTCGCCGGCCTCGCCGAGGGTGCGGGCGAGGCCGCTGGTGCCGGCATGTGCCCGTCCGACGCCCATGGCGCTGCTGAGGGAATCGCGGAGCAGCGCCTGCGCGCCGCGGGCGGCCGTGGCGTGCGCCTGCTGCTCGGCCGCGCCCGGCTCGTGGTCGAACGTCGACCAGGCGGCCCACCCGGAGCCCTGCTCGACGACGGTGCCGCTGAGGTTCGCAGCCGTGAACGCGCGCAGCACCTCGGGGCGCATCGCGACCGCGTCGACGCTCGTCGGCACGTCGATGCGGATGCCGAGGTGCCAGCCGTCGATCCGCCACCCGGCCTCGACGGCACGGCGGCGGGTGCCGGGTGACGAGTCACCGGTGGTCTGGACGATCTCCCCGAGCAGCGAGGTGCGCAGGCGGGCGTCGCGCTCGACGGTGAGGCGCTGCTGGGCCAGCCGGTGGCCCATCGACTCTGCCGCGACTGCCATCGCCGCGGTCACCGCCGCGGCTTCGGCGGTCAGCCCGGGTGGGACGGCGACGGCGAGCATCGCTCCGCGCGTACCGTCCGCAGCCACCGCGCGCAGCAGCGGGGAGCGGTCGCCCGGTCCCGGCTCCGGTCCGGCGACGCGTTGGCCGGTGCCGTCCAGCAGCCACACCGGCCGCCGCCACACCCTGGCCAGCTCCGCGACCAGCGCGTCGACGCCGCGCCCGGCCGTCGCGCAGACGTCGGCGGTGCGCCGCACGAGATCGGCGATCAGTTGCTCGGGCAGCTGGAGGAGCCGGGTGGTGGTGAGGCCGGTGGCGAGCGGGTCGGGGCTGCCCAGCACAGGCAGGCCGATGCGCTCCGCGAGCAGGGCCGAGACCAGGCGCAGCGCCCCGGTGCCGGGTAGCAGCACCGCGGCCGCCCCGGCCGCCTGCGCGCGCCGCAGCAGGGCGTCGAGGTGCCAGTCGTCGCGGTCGGCGACCAGCGCGACGACCAGCAGCGCTCCGGCGGCGTCCGCGGGTTCGGCCCGCAGATCGGTCACCGTCACGACCGTCGCGATCGACACCTGCGCGGGGTCTCCGGCGAGCAGGACCGTCCCGATCCAGTCGGGGTGGCCGAGCAACGCGCCGAGCCGGGCGGTCATGCCACCGGCTCCGCAACGGGTTCACGATCCATCAGGACCGGATCGCAGTCGAGCCCGAACGCACACGGCGCGACGTGCGCGAGCCGCTCGGGGGTGGCGGACCACCACGCCGGGCCGGGCAGCACGAGGACGGTGACGTCGTCGCCCTCGCGCAGGCCGTCGACGGGGATGGGGGCGGCGGTGCGGCGGTTCAGCACGCACAGCAGGTCGGGGGTGCTGGCCACGGCCTCCCCGTCGATGAACGCCAGCAGGTACTCGTTCTCCGCCTCCAGCCGCAGCACGGAGCCGGAGTCGTCGAGGAGGCCGATCCCGGCGCGCCCGAAGGTCGACGACGACCGCCGCGCGATCTCCAGCACGCGACCGGCAGCGAGCCGGCGGCCGCCGAGATCGGCGGCGACTGTGGCGGGATCCGCCGCGGCGTGGGCCCGGCCCAGCTGCAGTGCCCTGGTCAGGGTGCCCGGGCACGACGCGTGCTGCAGCCGCGCCGCCGGGAACGTCGCGAACGCGCAGCCCGCCCAGCCGCTGGACTGCGAGATGACGGCGCGCACCACACGTCCCAGATCGGTCGGATCCGCCTGGTCGACGAGCACGACCCGCCCACCCGGCTCGACCATCGTGAACGGCGTCAGCGAGCCGCCGGTGACGGCGTGGGTGGTCTGGTCGGCGCGCGGGAACGCCCGCCCCATCAGGTCGACGTCGAGCAGCGGCAGCCCCAGCTCGGCGGCGGCCAGCACAGCCACCGCACCGTTGAGCCCGCCGACCTCCACCGTCACGACCGCCGACGGCGCGATGCCCGTCCAGCGCGTCAACGCTTGCACGGCGTCGGGGATCTCCTGCCCGCTGGGCAGCTTCTCGGCCATCACACGGATGGCTCCCATGACCGCGACGGGCACGACCGGCGCGTCGCCGAACTCGGCGGGATCGCGCAGTCGGATGCCGTCGGGCTCGAGCGCGCGTCGCAGCGCGTTGGCGAAGATGGTGGGGTCGCCGCCGCCACCGGCGCCGAGCAGCTCCAACCCGACGACGTACGCGGCGACGTCGTCCGGAGTGAGCAACGTCGCACCGGTCACCGCCGGATCGTCCCAGATGGATCGCCGCAGCTGGGCGGCGGTCGCTACCGAATGGTCGCCACGATCTCCTCCACGGGGCGGAACGGCTCGCTCAACCCGAAGCAGGACGGGCCGAAGACGGCGAGCGCCTCCGGGGTGCGCATGAGGTCCGGGGTGGAGATACCGACCACGACGACCCGCTGCCCGTAGCGCAGCGCCTCGGTGGTGACGGGCTCGGCCGATTCCGCCTCGAGCATGCAGATCAGGTCGGGGACGATGCAGACGACCCGCCCGTCGACCTCCGCCACGAGGGTCTCGTTCTGG
Organism: uncultured Actinomycetota bacterium; assembly: GCA_963727745.1. Classification (GTDB taxonomy): domain Bacteria; phylum Actinomycetota; class Actinomycetes; order Mycobacteriales; family Pseudonocardiaceae; genus Pseudonocardia. The sequence continues at coordinate 798,624 of CAVSHL010000001.1, read as the reverse complement.
AACCGCGTGCGCAGCGTCGACGTGCCGTCGAACGAGGTGAAGCGGGCCTGGCCGCGGGCGAAGCCGTCGACGGTGCGGCGCTCCACGTCGGCGACCTTGCCGGTGAACAGCACGCGCAGGTGCGAGTAGCCGGTGGTCGACAGCACCTCGGCGAGGGCGGCCACCGGGTCGCGCAGCTGCTCGCGTGCGAGCCGGGCGGCTCTGCCCAGCCGCAGTCCGAGCGAGAGCGTGCGCGGCACCGCGGTGCGGCGCACGTCCGCGCCCGACATCGCGTACTCGGCGATCAGCGCCGAGCCGCCCATGCGGATCGTGGCGCCGCGGGCGAGCCACTCCATGCGCACGTTGTCGGCGCCGGTGTCGATGACCACGGTCTCGCCGTGGTCGCCGGCCACGACCATCGGTGACCCGGGGATCCCGTAGACGGCGAACGTCTCCATCTGCAGCTCGGGGAACGCGCGACCCATGCCGTCGGCGTCGACGACCGGCAGTCCCGTGTGGGCGGCCACCAGCAGCGGGACCATCGAGTTGATGCCGCCGCACTCGATCGGCATCGTCGCGGTGGCGCGCCGGCCGAGCACCTGTTCCAGCCTGCGCAGCGCGGTCGTCGCCTCGTCGCCGCGCGGGATCTTCTCGATCATCACGGTCGGCGCGCCCATCATCGCCGTCGGGATCACGACGGCGTCGTCGGCGACCTCGTCGGGATCGAGCACGGTGACCGGCCCGTGCCGGCGCATGGCCTCGGCCACCATCAGCCGGCCGATGTGCGGGTCACCGCCGCCGCCGGTGCCGAGGATCGCGGCACCACGAGCCAGGTCGGGCAGGTCGTCCGGGCCGATCTCCCAGGTCATCGAGCGGGCGCCACGCGGACCGGGTCGGTGTCGTACCCGAAGTACCGCGGCCCGACGAGATCGATGCCGCCGGGGGAGTGCCAGCGCTCGTCCGCGGGCGCCGCGAGGACGGTGACCCGATGGCCGAAGCGCAGCGCCTCGGTGGTGACCGGCTCGCCGGAGTCGGTGTCCAGCACGATGATCAGGTCCGGGGTGGTGACCAGCGGGCGGTCGCCGCGCATGGCCATGAGGTGCTCGTTCTGGAAGTGCAGGACCAGCTCCTCGTCGGCGGGGTCGGTCGCCGCGATGACGGCCTGCCCACGCGCGAACCCGGTGGTCGTGCGGCGGGAGACGTCGACGACCTTGCCGGTGTGCAGGACCGTGCCGCCGACGGCCTCGGCGACCGCGGTGATCGGGTCGGTGAGGATCGCGCGCGCCTCCTCGACCGCCCGGCCGATCGCCACGCACAGGCTCAACGTGCCGTGCACCAGCGCCGTGTTCGCCTGCGCGCCCGACATCACGTAGTTGGAGATGATCGCGGAGCAGCCCATGGTGACGGTCAGTGCCCGCGCCATCGCCTCCGCGGCGTGGTTGTCGACGGTGTGCAACACGCAGGTGTTGCCCTTCTCGTCGCCGATCGACATCGGGGTGGCCGCGATGCCGTCGAGCGTCGCGAGCACCATCTGGAGCTCGGGGAACGCGCGGCCCATCCCGTCGCCGTCGACGAGCGGCAGGCCCAGCTGGGCGGCCGCGACGACCGGGAACAGGGAGTTCACGCCGCCGGCCTCGATGCAGGCGATGTGGGTGGGGACGATCCCGAGGTGCTCTGCGAGCGCGGTGACGGCGTGGCCCACCAGCTCGGTGGCCGGGGTCTTCTCGATCATCACGGTCGGCGCGCCCATCATCGCCACGGGCACCACGACGGCCCCGGGCGGCAGCTCGTCCGGCAGGACCAGCGGGACGGGGCCGTGCCGGCGCACCGCCTGCTCGGCCAGCAACCGGCCGATGTACGGGTCGCCACCGCCGCCCGTGCCGAGCACGGCCGCACCGCGGGCGAGCGCGGGCAGGTCGGCGAGCGTCACTTCCTCGAGCGGCTGCGAGCCGGCGTGCATCGCGCCGGAGGGCCTGCTGGCGGTGATGGTCATGTCCGGCCTCCCACGGGAGTCTCGATCCGCAGATCCCCGACGGCCTTGCAGCGGATCCGGGTGGCGTTGCCCGGCAGGTACGGGATGGGCACCTCGTCGAAGTCGACGATGGACACCGTCGCGGGATCGGCGCCGGCGACGACCGCCCGGTCGATCGCCTCCTGGCGGGCCTCGTCGGCGACGGCGTCGCGGCGGCCCGGTTCGATCGCGAACACCCGGTCGACCTCGCCGCCGACCTGGGCGATGGCCGCGCCGATGGCGTTGGCCACCGCGAAGTTCTCCGGCCGGTGCACGGCGCCGATCCCGGGCAGCTCGTCGGGCAGCAGGATCGAGCCGCCGCCGACCGCGACGACGGGCAGCGGATCGGCGGTGACCCGCATGCGGTCGACGACGTCGGCGACGTCGAGGGCGATGCGCTGCAGGGCCGCGGCCACCAGCTCGCGGGGCAGGTGGGCGACCCGGTCGGGGTCGCCGATCGACGCGCGGCCGGCGGCGACGGCGATGTCGGTGGCGGTCAGCACGTCGCCGCCGAAGACGAGCGCCTGGTCGGTGAGTCGGAAGCCGACCGACTCCGGCCCGACGACGGGCGCGTCGTGCGGGCCCGTGATGTGGCTGCCGCCGCCGATGCCGACCGACAGCACGTCGGGCATGCGGAAGTTGGTGCGGATCCCGGCGACGCTCACCTCGACCGTCGCCTCCCGCGGGAAGCCGGCGGTGAGGACACCGACATCGGTGGTGGTGCCGCCGATGTCGACGACCGCGCACGTGCCGAGGCCGGACAGCACGGTGGCGCCGCGCATCGAGTTGGTCGGGCCGGACGCGAACGTGGCCACCGGGTAGCGCCGGGCGAACCCGACGTCCATCAGCGTGCCGTCGTTCTGGCTGAGGTAGAGCGGGGCGCCGATGCCGTGCCCCGCGACCGACGCGGCGAGGCCGTCCACGATGCCGGCGGCGAGCTCGCGCAGCGCCGCGTTGATGATCGTGGCGTTCTCGCGCTCCAGCAGACCGACCCGGCCGATCTCGTGGGAGAGCGAGATCGGCACGTCGGCGCCGAGCTCCTCCGCGACGATCTCCGCGGCGCGCAGCTCGAACTCGGTGTTGACGGGGGAGAACACCGAGCTGATCGCCACCGAGCGGACGCCGTGCGCGGCCATGTCGGCGGCGTGGCGGCGCAGCTCGTCGGGATCGAGCGGGGAGATGGGGCGGCCGTCGAACTCGTGGCCGCCGTGCGCCAGGTAGGCCCGGCCGGAGATGGCGGCCACCAGCCGTTCCGGCCAGTCGACCATCGGGGGCAGCGACGCCGTGGCCGGCAGCCCCAGCCGCAGCGCCGCGGTGGGCGCCAGCCGGCGGGCCTCGACCAGCGCGTTGATGAAGTGCGTGGTGCCGATCATGACCGCGGTGACCTCGGTGGGCACGAACGGGTGCTCGGCCTGCAACGCGTCCAGTGCGGTGACGATCCCGGAGGTGACGTCGGCGGTCGTGGCCGCCTTCACCGCACCGAGCAGGCGGTCGCCGTCCATGAGGACGGCGTCGGTGTTGGTGCCGCCGACGTCGATCCCGATGCGCATGCGGTCAGCCCTTCGTGGGTGCGTGCTCGGCCAGGTCGGCGGTCGCGCTCGTGCCGATGCCCCGGACGAGTCCGAGCTTGCCGGCCACCACGTACAGCACGAACGCGGCGACCAGTGAGTTGATGCTGGGCAGGCCCCAGGTGACGAAGGCGCCGAGCAGGGCGGACGCGAGCCAGATGACCAGCGTGGCGGGCACCCAGGTGGGGGCGCTCTCGGGCACGGTGCCGGCGGCGCGGCTCGACTCGAGTTCGCCGCGCCAGCGCTTCACCACGAAGTACTCGGCGATCATGATTCCGGCGATCGGCGGGAACGCGGTGCCGAGCACGATCAGGAAGGACTGGAAGCTCGCCAGGATCCCGGCGGCGGCGAGCACGCTGCCGATGACGCCGAGCACGAGCGTCGCGATCGCCCGGTTGATCCGCGTGCCGAGCACGGTGCCGGCGAAGTTCACCAGCCCGAGGCCCGAGCTGTAGAGGTTCCAGTCGTTGATCTTGAGCGTGCCCAGGACGATCACCAGGACGCCGACCCAGCCGACCGCCGACATCACGATCGCGGTGACGTCGCTCGACCCGACCGCGTGCGCCAGCAGCACACCGGACAGACCGATCAGGTACTCGCCGACGGTGATGCCCACGACGGTCTGCTTGACCACGTCGGCGTCGGAGCGGTTGAAGCGGGTCATGTCGGGGGTGATCACCGCGCCGACGATGAACCCGCCGGCCACGAGCGTGGTCGCCTCCAGCAGCGACAGCGACGGACCGGGCGGCGCGGACGCGACCAGCGCACCGAGGTCGTGGGTGGCCAGCTCGCTGCCGATCGACCACGCCACGAGGAGCAGGAACGCGGGCACCGTGATGTAGGCGACCCACTTCATCGACGCGAAGCCCCACAGCACGATGGCGGTGACGGCGAGGCCGAAGAGCAGCGACCACAACCAGGCCGGCCCGCCGAACAAGCTCACGAGACCCTGCGCGGACACCCCCGACTGGATGCCGAACCAGCCGATCAGGCTGATGCCGATGGCGAGCCCGACGATCGCGCTGCCGCCGTGGCCGAACCCGGTCCACCTGGCCAGCAGCGAGGTCTGCATGCCTTCGCGGCGGCCGATGATGCCGATGCCGATGGCGACCAGCTCCAGGATGATCGCGCCGAGGGTGAGCGCCAGCACGGCTGACCAGAAGTCCATCCCGAAGCCGATCGTGGCGCCGAGCAGGAACTGGGAGAGCGCGGAGATCTGGCCGAAGCGCTGCACCGCCACCGACCACCAGGAGTACCGCGCGCTCTGCGGCACCCTGGCCAGCGCGAAGTCGTCGACCCCTATCGCATTGGCCCGGGGCACGTGTGGTGTCGATGAATCGCCGGCCAGCTCAGTCATAGGTGCGCACGACCCCCATCTCCATGGTGATGTCGACGTTATGGCCCAGGCCACCCTCACGTCACGAGGCGGAGTGCCATGCGTTCCCGGAGTGACAGTGCGATGTGCACAGCATGCGGTCCATGGGCTGCGGATCGCGGCGGCCGTCGGTGAGGGGAGCGGCCGCCGGCGGGTCGGCCGCCGGGTGCCCGATGCAGCGCTGTACCCTGAAACTCCGTGCAGCCTCGCGCGACGCGTCATCTGTTCGTCACCGGCGGGGTAGCGTCCTCGCTGGGTAAGGGCCTCACGGCATCGAGCCTGGGCCGCCTCCTCACCTCCCGCGGTCTGCGGGTCATCATGCAGAAGCTGGATCCCTACCTGAACGTGGATCCCGGCACGATGAACCCGTTCCAGCACGGCGAGGTCTTCGTCACGGAGGACGGCGCCGAGACCGACCTCGACATCGGCCACTACGAGCGCTTCCTCGACCGCGATCTCAACGGTCGGGCGAACGTCACCACCGGCCAGGTGTACTCGGAGGTGATCGCCAAGGAACGCCGCGGCGAGTACCTCGGCGACACCGTGCAGGTCATCCCGCACATCACCAACGAGATCAAGGACCGCATCCTGGCGATGGCCGAGCCCGGCGCCGACGGCGTCGTGCCCGACGTGGTCATCACCGAGGTCGGCGGCACGGTCGGCGACATCGAGTCGCTGCCGTTCCTGGAGGCGGTGCGGCAGGTGCGCCACGACGTGGGCCGCGACAACTGCTTCTTCCTGCACGTGTCGCTGGTGCCGTACCTCGCGCCGTCGGGGGAGCTGAAGACCAAGCCGACCCAGCACTCCGTGGCGGCGCTGCGCAACATCGGCATCCAGCCCGACGGCCTCGTGCTGCGGGCCGACCGGGACATCCCGGAGCCCATGAAGCGCAAGATCAGCCTGATGTGCGACGTCGACACCGACGGCGTGGTCGCCGCGCCGGACGCGCCGTCGATCTACGACATCCCGCGCGTGCTGCACCGCGAGGGGCTCGACGCGTACGTGGTGCGCCGGCTCGGTCTGCCGTTCCGCGACGTCGACTGGACGGTGTGGGGCGACCTGCTCGAGCGCGTGCACCAGCCCGCGGAGACCACCCGGATCGCGCTGGTCGGCAAGTACGTCGACCTGCCCGACGCCTACCTCTCGGTCACCGAGGCGCTGCGGGCCGGCGGGTTCGCCCACCACGCCCGCGTCGAGATCGTGTGGGTGCCGTCGGACGAGTGCCGCACCCCGGCCGGCGCCGCGGCCGCGCTCGCCGACGTCGACGGCGTGCTCATCCCCGGCGGGTTCGGGGTGCGCGGCATCGAGGGCAAGCTCGGCGCCGTCCGGCACGCCCGCACCCGCGGCATCCCCGCGCTGGGGCTGTGCCTCGGTCTGCAGTGCATGGTGATCGAGACCGCGCGCTCGCTCGCCGGCCTGGAGGACGCCAACTCCGCGGAGTTCGACGAGGACACCCCGCACCCGGTGATCTCCACGATGGCCGACCAGCGCGACGTCGTCGCAGGTGAGCGCGACATGGGCGGCACGATGCGCCTCGGCGCCTACCCCGCTGCCCTCGCCGCCGGGTCGGTCGCGGCCGCGGCGTACGGCAGCCGGGAGGTCTCGGAGCGCCACCGGCACCGCTACGAGGTCAACAACGCCTACCGGGGGCGGCTGGAGGAGGCCGGGCTCGTGTTCGGCGGCACCTCGCCGGACGGAAAGCTGGTCGAGTTCGTGGAGCTGCCAGCCGACGTGCACCCGTTCTTCGTCGGCACCCAGGCCCATCCCGAGCTGAAGAGCCGCCCGACCCGTCCGCACCCGCTGTTCGCGGCGTTCGTCAAGGCGGCGCTGGACTACCAGGCGGCCGGCCGGCTGCCCGTCGAGCTGCCGGCGCGCGAGCGCGTCACCGTGAACGGGGCGAGCACCTGATGGCCAGGCACGATTTCGAGGTCACCGCCTCGAAGGACATCTACTCGGGCGCCGTGCTGGCCGTGCGGACCGACGAGGTCGTGATGCCGGGCGGCCGCACCGCCGTCCGGGAGATCACCGAGCACCGCGGCGCGGTGGCGATCCTCGCCCTCGATCCCGACGACCGCGTGATGCTCGTCCACCAGTACCGCCACGCCGTCCGGCGCCGGCTGTGGGAGCTGCCCGCCGGTCTGCTCGACCAGGCCGACGAGGAGCCGGTCGAAGCGGCGAAGCGCGAGCTGGCCGAGGAGGCCGGGCTGAGCGCCGACGAGTGGACGGTGCTGCTCGACGTCGTGCCCTCACCGGGCTTCTCCGACGAGTCGGTGCGGGTGTTCCTCGCCCGCGGACTCACCGACGTGGGCCGCACCGAGTCCGACGCCGACGACGAGGAGTCCGAGCTCACCACCCGCTGGGTGTCGCTGTCGGTGGCCGTGCGGATGGCGCTGTCCGGCACGATCGTCAACGGCGTCACGGTCGCCGGGTTGCTCGCCGCGCACGCGATCGCCGGGTCGCCGGGTGCCGGGCGCCCGGTGGACGCACCGTGGCCGGACCGCTCGACGGCCTTCTCAGCCCGCAAGGACTGACCCCGACGACGTCACGCACTATGTGTGACGTGCACACATGGTGCGTGACGTCGTTCTTGATCTGGGGCTGCGTCAGAAGTTGAACTGGTCGATGTTCTTCGCGTCGAAGACCGTCGGTGGGCCGAGCACGATCTCGCCGTCGGCGCCGATCGTGTACGGACCGAGCTTGCCGGCCTCGAACTTCTCGCCCTGCTTGCCGGTGATCTTCCCGGACGACAGCAGAACGCCGGCGTACCCGGCGAGGTAGCCGATGTCGGCCGGGTTCCACAGCGCGAACTGCGCGACCGTGCCGTCCTTGACGTACTGCCGCATCTGGTTGGGCGTGCCCAGGCCGGTCACCGCGACCTTGCCCTTGTAGGTGGAGCTGGACACGTACCGCGCCGTCGCCGCGATGCCGACGGTCGTGGGCGACACGATGGCCTTGAGGTTCGGGTGCGACTGCAGCAGCCCCTGGGCCTCCTGGAACGACTTCTGGTCGTCGTCGTTGCCGTAGACGGTGGCGACGAGCTTCATGCCGGCGTTCTCCGGCTTCTTCAGCTCCTCGTTCACGACGGCGATCCAGGCGTTCTGGTTGGTGGCATTGGGGGTGGCGGAGAGGATCGCGATCTCGCCGGTGCCGCCGGTGAGGGTGCGCGCCATCTCGACGAGCTTCTCGCCGATGCCCTGCGTCGTGGCCTGGTTGATGAACACGTCGCGGCACTCCTTCGCCGCGTCGGAGTCGAAGGAGACGACCTTGATGCCGGCCTGGCGGGCCTGCTGCAGCGATGGGCACACCGCGTTCGCGTCGTTGGCGGCGATGCCGATGACGTCCTGCTGCTGCTGGATCAGCGTGTTGATGTAGCTGACCTGCGACGATGCGCTGGCGTCGTTGGGCCCGACGAGCTTGTACTCACCCTTCAGCTCAGCCATGGCGACCTTGCCGCCGCTGACCTCGATGTCGGAGTACGGGTTGTTGAGCTGCTTGGGCAGGAACGCCATCTTGACGCCCTCCTTGAGCGCCGCGTTCGGGTCCGCGGCGCCCGAGGCGGCGGCCGGACCTTGGTCCGACGCGGCCGAATCACGGGTGGTGCCGCCACAGGCGGTGAGCCCGACGGCGAGCACCAGCCCGACGGCGACGGGCACGAGTCTGCGCAGGGACATGGAACGTGTTCCTCTCAGGAGGACCGGGTTGCGACCGGCATCGTTGACGGCGGTGACGACAGTGGTGACGACGGCGGGGCAGCGGACGGCGGCCCCGATCTCCTCCGGTGTCGCCACGCCCCCACGCGGGCGACGACGTTCGGTGCGAGGACCGAGACGATGAGGAGGACGCCCGTGACGACGCTGAGCGCCTCGTTCGTGACGTCGGCGAGGCGGAGTGCGTTCTGCAGCGACGCCAGCAGCGTGACGCCGGCCAGGACGCCCCACAGCGTCCCGGTGCCGCCGAAGATCGAGACGCCGCCCAGCAGGACGGCGGCGACCACGGCCAGTTCCAGGCCGGCTCCGTTGTCGGCCCGTGCCGAGGAGTAGCGCAGCGTCCACAGCAGGCCGGCGAGCGCGCAGACCGCGCCGGTGACGACGTAGAGCCAGAACTTCAGGGCGCGCACCCGGGTGCCGGCGAAGCGCGCGGCCTCGGCGTTCGCCCCGGTGGTGAACACCCGGCGGCCGATGGGGGTGGCGTGCAGGACGATGCCGAAGACCAGCGCCAGCACCACGAGCGGCAGCAGCAGGTTCGGGATCGGGGTACCGGGGATCGTCCCGGTGACCCAGCTCGTGTAGCTGCGGGGGAACTTCGCGACGGCGCGATCACCGAGCACGACGAACGCCAGCCCGCGGTAGAGCGCGAGCGTGCCGATGGTGACGGCGAGCGACGGCAGCCCGAACACGGTCACGAACACCCCGTTGACGGCGCCGAGCACGGCGCCGAGCACCAGGCAGAGCGGGATGATCGTCTCGATCGGCAGGCCGACGTCCCACAGCGCGCCCAGCACCGCGCTCGACAGGCCCAGGGTGCTCGCCACGGAGAGGTCGATCTCGCCCGTGGCCACGATCAGCGTCATCGGCAGCGCGATCAGCGCGATCGGGGCCAGGTCGAGGACCAGGAACGACACGTTGCGGGCGGTGCCGAAGTTGTCGACGGTCAGCGCGGCGACCGCGAGGAACGCGACCAGCACCACGATGACCGCGGTGTCCCAGCCCGTGAGGCGGCCGACGAGGTTACGCATGGGGAGCCTCCGCCCTCGTGCGGGCGGCGGACCGGCGCAGGGTCGCCGCCACCCGCAGCGCGAGCAGCCGGTCGATGCCGATGGCCAGCAGGATCAGCGCGCCGACGATCGCCTGCTGCCAGAACTGGTCGATGCCCAGCACCGGCAACGCACTGCCGATGGTGGTGAGCAGCAGCGCACCGAGCGCAGCTCCCCACACGGTGCCGCTGCCGCCGAACACCGCGACCCCGCCGACGACGACCGCGGCGACGACGTTGAGCTCGTATCCGGTGCCGGCGGCCGCGTCGACCGTGCCGAAGCGGGCCGCGAACAGCACCCCGGCGAGCCCGGCGGCGGCGCCGCTGACGACGAAGGCGGCCAGTGCACGGCGCCCGGTCGGGATGCCGGCCAGCACCGCGGCGCCGGGGTCGGAGCCCATCGCGTAGAGGTCGCGGCCCGAGCGGTAGCTGCGCAGGTGGATCCCGGCGGCGACGAGCACGACCACCCCGATGACGATCAGCCACGGGATACCCAGCACGGTCGCGGTGCCGAACTGCAGGAAGGCCGGAGGCAGCACGTCGGCGTTGATCTGCTGACCGCCCGCCCAGAAGTAGCCGATGCCGCGGAACGCGTACAGCGTGCCGAGGGTGACCACGAGGGCGGGCACGTTGCCGAACCGCACGAGCGATCCGTTGACCAGCCCGCAGACCGCGCCGAACGCGATCCCGGCCAGCAGCGCGACGACGACCGGTGTGCCGGGGAGGTCGCGCAGCAGCGAGCCGATCGCGAACGCCGAGAGCCCGAGCACGGAGCCGACGGACAGGTCAATGTTGCGGGTGATCACGACGACGGTCTGCCCGACCGCCAGCACCATCATGATCGAGACGCCGAGCAGCAGGTCGCGGATGCTCTGCCCGGACACGAACCGCGGGTTGACGAGCGCCGTGACCAGCACGAGCGCGACGAGCGCGACGACGATGCCGAGCTCGCGGGCCCGCCACACCGCGCCGGCCCGGGTGCGCGCGGTGGTGTCGGGTGCCGCGAGGGTCTCCTTCGACGGGAACGTCATGCCGCTGTCACCGCGCCGGTCGCGGCCCGCATGACTGCCTCGTCGGTCGCGTCGGCCCTGGCCAGCTCCGCGACGAGCCGGCCCTCCCGCATCACCAGCACGCGGTCGGCCATGCCGAGCACCTCGGGCAGGTCGGAGGAGACCATCAGCACCGCGACGCCGCGCGCCGCGAGGTCCGACAGCAGCCGGTGCACCTCGGCCTTCGTGCCGACGTCGATGCCGCGCGTCGGCTCGTCGACGATCAGCACGGCGGGATCGGTGGAGAGCCACTTCGCCAGCACGACCTTCTGCTGGTTGCCGCCCGAGAGCCGGCCCACGGGATCGGCGAGGCTCGCGAACCGCGTCTGCAGCCGACCGGTCCACTCCGCGGCGAACCGGCGCTCGACCCCGCCGAACAGCAGCCCGCCCCTGGCGAGGCCGCGCAGCCCGGTGGCCGTCACGTTCCGCTCGATGGACGCCTCCAGGACCAGCCCCTGCTGGCGGCGGTCTTCCGGGACCAATGCGATCCCGGCCCGCATGGCGGCGGCGGGCGATCCCTTGCGCAGTCGCTTCCCGCGCACCCGTACCTCGCCGCCGTCCCGCGCGTCGACCCCGAAGACGGCCTGCACCACCTCGGAGCGCCCGGCGCCGACCAACCCGGCCAGCGCGACGATCTCGCCGGCCCGGACCTCGAACGACACGTCGTCGAAGACCCCGGTGCGGCGCAGCCCGTCGACGGCCAGCACGACCGCGCCGGGCTCGACGTCGCGGTGCGGGTAGAGCTGGCTCAGCGGGCGGCCGACCATCCGGCGCACCATCTCGTCGACGGTGAGGGCCCCGATCGGGTCGGTGGAGACGAGCGCGCCGTCGCGCATGATCGTCACGCGCTGGCAGAGGGCGGTGATCTCCTCGAACCGGTGGGAGATGAACAGCAGCGCGGCACCCGCGTCGCGCAGCGAGCGCGCCACGGCGAACAGCCGCTCGACCTCGACGCTGGTCAGGGCGGCGGTCGGCTCGTCCATGACGATCACCCGCGCGTCGCGGGAGAGCGCCTTGGCGATCTCGACGATCTGCTGGTCGGCGATGGAGAGCCCGCGTGCGGGCCGCTCGGGATCGATCGGCACGCCGAGCCGGGCGAACAGGGCGGTCGCGGCTGCGCTCATCGCGGCGCGGTCGATCCGGCGCAGCGACCGCAGCGGCTGGCGCCCGACGACGATGTTCTCCGCGACGGTGAGGTCGGGGAACAGCGTCGGCTCCTGGTAGATGACGGCGATCCCGGCGGCGAGCGCCTCGGCGGGCGAGGCCAGCTCGACCGGAGCGCCGTCGATCGTCAGGGTCCCGGCGTCGGGCCGGTGCACCCCGGCGAGCATCTTGACGATCGTCGACTTGCCCGCACCGTTCTCCCCGACGAGCGCGTGCACCTCGCCAGCGTGCAGGGGGAACGATACGTCGCGAACGGCGGCCACGTCGCCGAAGGACTTGACCACTCCGCGGACCTCGAGCACCGCTGGCTCCGCCATGGAACCGACCTCCAGCACCATCGAGGAATGAAACGTTTCACAACGTGACCCAGGGAACACTAAGGGCTACCGACGTGGGCGTCAAGGCCGCATTCCCGAGCCGGCTACGCCCCGGTGATGCGCCTGGTGCGGACCGTTCCGGGCCCCGCTACCGGACGAGGTGGGAGTGCTCGCTGCGCAGCCTGCGATGCGGGCCGACCGTGCCGATCACCGCGGCCGCCGCCGTGCACGCGCAGAACGCCCACAGGAACGGCTGCGACAACAGCACCGCCATGAGGACCCCGCAGACGCAGCCGGCCAGCGCCAGCGCTCTGGCAACGAGGTTGAGACCCGGCCAGACCAGCAGTGCGACAAACGCCAGCACCAGCAGCCCGACGACCAGCCAGCGCAGGATCTCCGAGACGGGCATCGGCCCCTCCAGCGTCGGCGAACCCGAACTGTACTGGTCAGCGGGGGTGCGAGCCATGAGTCGACGAGGTCGGCGTGCGCGGAAACCGTCGGTGTGCCGACGTACCGTCGCGTCATGACCGAGATCCCGGTGCGCGGCCCGTTCTCGCTGGATGCGGCCAAGGAGTTCTGGGTCGGCTTCGTCCCCGCGGCGCGCGCCGCGGCGGTGGCGGCCGGGCCGCTGCGGCTCGCCTTCCCCGTCGAGGACGGGTGGCGCCCGGCCGGCGTGACCGTCAGCGAGCGGCCCGGTGGTGTGCGGATCGAGTCGTACGGGCCCGGCGCCGGCGAGGCGGCTGTCGCGCAGGCGGTGCGGTCGCTGTCCCTCGATGTCGACGGGAGCGGGCTCGCGGCCGTCGGCGACCGCGATCCGGTGGTGGCCGGGTTGTTGCAGCGCTGGCCGGGCCTGCGGCCGGTGTGCTTCGTCTCGCCGTACGAGGCCGCGGTGTGGGCGATCCTTTCCCAGCGGGTCCGCATCACCCAGGCGGCCGCCCTCAAGGCGCGGATCACCGCCCGCCACGGCACCGCTGTCGATGTCGACGGGGAGGAGGTGCGCGCCTTCCCGTCGCCGCAGGAGCTGGTCGCCGCGGCCGTCGCGGAGGGCGTCCAGGAGATCAAGGTGGAGCGGCTGCGCGAGGTGGCCGACGCCGCGCTCGACGGCGTGCTCGACGCCGCCGCGCTGCGCGCGCTGCCCGTCGAGGAAGCACTGGCCCGGCTGCGCACGGTGCCCGGGGTGGGGCCGTTCTCGGCGGAGCTGATCCTCGTCCGCGGGGCCGCGCACCCCGACGTCTTCCCGACGGTGGAGCGGCGCCTGCAGGCCGAGATGGGGCATGCGTACGAGTTGTCCGATCCCACGGTCGCGGAGCTCGCGGCGCTGGCGGAGAAGTGGCGGCCCTATCGGAGCTGGGTCTCGCTGTTGTTGCGGGCCGACCGCGAGCGTCGCACGAGCGAGATCGGGGGTCGCCGATAGCATCAGGGGCCATGACGGCAATGCGTTTCGGACTGTTCGTACCCCAGGGCTGGCGGCACGACCTCGTAGGCATCGCGCCCGCCGACCAGTGGGCGACGATGAAGGGTCTCGCGCAGGCGGCCGACGCGGGGCCGTGGGAGTCGATCTGGGTCTACGACCACTTCCACACGGTGCCGACGCCGTCGGAGGAGGCCACGCACGAGGCCTGGTCGCTGATGTCCGCGTTCGGCGCGGTCACCGAGCGGGTGCGCCTCGGCCAGATGTGCACGTGCATGGGCTACCGCAACCCGGTCTACCTGGCGAAGGTGGCCGCCACCTGCGACGTCATCTCCGGCGGCCGGGTGGAGATGGGCATCGGAGCGGGCTGGTACCAGCACGAGTGGCGCGCCTACGGCTACGGCTTCCCGGATGCCCCGGAGCGGCTGAAGCAGCTCGACGAGGGCGTGCAGATCATGCGGCAGGCCTGGAGCGATGGCGTCGCGACGCTCGACGGCCAGCAGTACCAGGTCGACGGCGCGATCGTGCGGCCACTGCCGCTGCAGGAGGGCGGCATCCCACTGTGGATCGCGGGCGGCGGCGAGAAGGTCACCCTCAAGATCGCCGCGAAGTATGCGCAGTACACCAACTTCGACGGCACGCTCGAAGGTTTCACGCACAAGTCCGAGCTGCTGGCCGGGCACTGCAAGACCGTCGGCACCGACTTCGACGCGATCGTCCGCTCGTCGAACTACAACGTCGTCATCGGCGCGACGGAGGCCGAGGTGGAGGACCGGTTCCGGCAGAACGCCGCCCGCCTGGCGCCGTACATCGGGCAGGAGAAGGCCGACCAGTGGCTGGGGTCGATGAGCCGCGGCATGCCGGCCTGCGGCACTCCCGAGCAGATCGTGGAGAACCTCACGAAGCTGCGTGCGGCCGGCATGACCTACGCGATCTGCAACTTCCCGGAGTCCGCCTACGACCGCTCGGGCATCGAGCTGTTCGAGCGTGAGGTCATCCCAGCCCTCGCATGAACACCATCACCAGCCCGGCCGCCGCAGTCGACGCGTTCCTGCACCACCTCGCCGTCGAGAAGGGGAGCGCGGCCAACACGCTGCGCTCCTACACAGGTGACCTGCGCCGCTACCTCGAGCACCTCGCGGGGCAGGGCATCGACGATCTCGGCGCGGTGCGCGAGGCCGACGTCTCGGGCTTCGTGACGGCATTGCGCAACCCGGTCGCGGGCGGCGCCGTACCGCTGGCAGCCTCCTCGGCGGCGCGGGCACTGGCCGCGGTGCGTGGGCTGCACAGGTTCGCTGCCCGCGACGGGCTCGTCGCCGACGACGTGGCCCGCGAGGTGGCGCCGCCCGCGCTGCCGGTGAAGCTGCCGCGGGCGCTGACGGTGGACGACGTCGATCAACTGCTGGCGGGGTGCATCGGTACCGGGCCCGTGCCGTTGCGCGACCGGGCGTTGCTGGAGCTGCTGTACTCGACGGGCGCGCGGATCTCCGAGGCCGTCGGGATCGACCGCGACGATCTCGACGTCGAGGGGCGCACGGTGCTGCTGCGCGGCAAGGGCGGCAAGCAGCGGATCGTCCCGGTGGGCCGGCCGGCGCTGGCCGCGGTGGACGCCTACCTGGTGCGGGCCCGGCCGGCGCTGGCCGCGCGCGGCACGGGCTCGGCGGCGCTGCTGCTGAACGCCCGCGGCGGCCGGTTGACCCGGCAGAGCGCGTGGCACTCCTTGCAGGCCGCCGCCGACAACGCGGGGCTCGCGGCGGCGGTGTCGCCGCACACCCTGCGGCACTGCTTCGCCACGCACCTGCTCGCCGGGGGCGCCGACGTGCGGGTCGTGCAGGAGCTGCTGGGCCACGCGTCGGTCGCCACCACCCAGATCTACACGCACGTGACGGTCGACACGCTGCGGGAGGTCTACGCCACGAGCCATCCGCGGGCCACCGTCCGAAGGTGACCCCCTGTCAACAACTTCGCTACCCTGGGGTAACGTCGTTGCGAAAATCGGCCGCTTCCGGCTGAAGAGAACGGCCACGACACGGCGGGGCACGTTGCTGGTGGTCAGCAGCGCCTCCTACTCTGCGGTGCACCGGTTCCTGCGCGGGGCCGGCCAGCGACAGACCGGGAGCCCGCATGGACACACCGCGGCCCTTCGCCCCTCGCCCGGAGCGCTTCGACGAGCCCGACGCCGAGGACGGCGCCGAGCACGATGTGGAGCCCGATGTCGAGCACGACGCCGACGACGTCGGCACCAGCGCAGACATCAGCGCACCCGAGCCCCAGGGGAGGCATCGCTTGAAGGTTCCCGACCCGGAGCCGCTCACCGCGCACGGCCCTGCCCGGGTGATCGCGGTGGCCAACCAGAAGGGTGGCGTCGGCAAGACCACGTCCACCATCAACCTTGGCGCGGCGCTCGCCGAGTACGGGCGCAAGGTGCTGCTGGTGGACTTCGACCCCCAGGGCGCGCTGTCCGTCGGGCTCGGAGTGGCCGCGCACGAGCTCGACACCACGATCTACAACGTCCTCATGGAACGCGGCGTCGAGATCCGTGACGTCATCCGCAAGACCAACGTCGCCGGAATGGACCTGTTGCCCAGCAACATCGACCTGTCCGCCGCCGAGGTGCAGCTGGTCACCGAGGTGGGTCGCGAGCAGGCGCTCGGCCGCGCCATCAAGCCCGTCATCGGCGACTACGACGTGGTGCTCATCGACTGCCAGCCGTCGCTCGGCCTGCTCACCATCAACGCGCTGGCCTGCGCCGACCACGTGCTCATCCCGCTGGCCTGCGAGTTCTTCTCGCTGCGCGGGGTGGCGCTGCTCATGGACACCATCGAGAAGGTGCAGGACCGGCTCAACCCGGAGCTGACGATCCTCGGCATCCTCGCCACGATGTTCGATCCGCGCACCCTGCACACCCGTGAGGTGCGCCAGCGGGTCGAGGAGGCGTTCGGCGACCTGGTGTTCGAGTCGGTCATCAACCGCACCGTGAAGTTCCCCGAGACCACCGTGGCGGGGGAGCCGATCACCACCTGGGCGCCGATGTCGAACGGTGCGGCGGCCTACCGGCTGCTGGCCCGCGAGGTCATCGCCCGGTGACGATCGCCCCCGAAGAGCTCCCCGCCGCGCCGGACGACAGTGCGCTGCCGGACGCCCGTCCGCGGTTCACGGTCCGCCTGCACAACTTCACCGGCCCGTTCGACCTGCTGCTGCAGCTGATCGGCAAGCACGAGCTCGACATCACCGAGATGGCGCTGCACACCGTCACCGACGACTTCATCGCCCACCTCGCGGCGCTCGGTGACGACGCCGAGCTGGAGGAGACCACCCAGTTCCTCGTCATCGCGGCCACGCTGCTCGACCTGAAGGCGGCACGGCTGCTGCCGCAGGCCGAGGTGGAGGACGAGGAGGACCTCGCGCTGCTCGAGGCGCGCGACCTGCTGTTCGCTCGGCTGCTGCAGTACCGCGCGTACAAGCAGGTGGCGGAGGTGTTCGTCGAGCTGGAGGCCACGGCGGCGCGACGGTTCCCGCGGTCGGTCGCACTGGAGGAGCGCTTCGCCGTCCTGCTTCCCGAGGTGCTGCTGGGCGTGGACCCGGCCAAGTTCGCCGAACTGGCGGCCTCGGTGTTCCGGCCGAAGCCGCCGCCGGAGGTGGGTGTCGATCACCTGCACTCGCACGAGGTGTCGGTGCCCGAGCACATGGCGATCCTCCAGGCCCGGCTGCTGGAGCTCGGTGAGGCCAGCTTCGCCCAGCTCACGGCCGACTGCGTGGCCCCCATCGAGGTCGTCGCCCGCTTCCTCGCGGTGCTGGTGATGTTCCGCGAGCAGTGCCTCGACCTGGAGCAGCCTGAGCCGTTCGGGGACCTGACCGTACGCTGGACGGGCTACCCCGACGGCCGTGCCTGACCAACTGCCTGATGATCTGGATGTTCCACCCGTGACCCCGAACGTTGACACAGCTCCACCGCTCGACCTCCCGGTCGAGCCGGCCGCGTCCGGCGAGCTCGCCGATGACGTGGCGCTGGAGGCTGCGCTCGAGGCGCTGCTGCTCGTCGTCGACGCCCCGACCGACGAGGAGACCCTCGCCGCGGCGCTCGGCGAGCCGACCGTCCGGGTGCGGACGGCGCTGCCCCGGATGTCGCGGGCGTACACCGATGCGGGTCGCGGCTTCGACCTGCGCCACGTCGGCGGCGGCTGGCGGCTGTACACGCGCGACGTGCACGCTCCGTACGTCGAGAAGCTGCTGCTCGACGGGCAGCGCGCCAAGCTCACCCGGGCCGCGCTGGAGACACTGGCCGTGGTCGCCTACCGGCAGCCCGTGACCCGGGCCCGCGTGTCGGCCGTCCGCGGCGTGAACTGCGACGGCGTGCTCCGCACGCTGCTCACCCGCGGTCTGGTCGAAGAGGCCGGTATCGACACCGGCACGCAGGGCACCCTGTTCCGCACCACGGAGCTGTTCCTCGAGCGCCTCGGACTGTCCGGGCTCGACGAGCTGCCCCCCATCGCCCCACTGCTTCCCGACGTCGACTCGATCGACGAGCTGTAGAACGAAGAAGGAATGACTGACATGAACA
Source organism: uncultured Actinomycetota bacterium (assembly GCA_963727745.1). Taxonomy (GTDB): domain Bacteria; phylum Actinomycetota; class Actinomycetes; order Mycobacteriales; family Pseudonocardiaceae; genus Pseudonocardia. Next base: position 780,437 of record CAVSHL010000001.1, on the reverse strand, counting down.
CCGCGGCGCATCCCGACGGCGTGCGGCTGCAGAAGGTGCTCGCCCAGGCGGGCGTGGCGTCCCGACGCGCAGCCGAGGAGATGATCGCGGACGGCCGGGTCTCGGTCGACGGGAAGGTCGTCCGCGAGATGGGCCGCCGCGTCGATCCGGCGACAGCTGTCGTGCACGTCGACGGTGCCCGCATCCAGCTGCGCGACGACATGGTCTACCTGGCGCTGAACAAGCCGCGAGGCATCCTCTCGGCGATGTCGGACGACCAAGGCCGACCCTGCGTGGGCGATCTGGTGGTGGAGCGCGGGTTGGTCGAGGCGGAGTTCGACGGGCGGGCCCGCAACCGGCTCTTCCACGTCGGCCGGCTCGACGCCGACACCGAGGGCCTGCTGCTGCTCACCAACGACGGCGACCTCGGTCACCGGCTCATGCACCCGTCCTACGAGGTGGAGAAGACCTACCTCGCCGAGGTCATCGGCACGCCTGCCCGCGACCTGGGCAAGCGGTTGCGCGAGGGCATCGAGCTGGAAGACGGCAACGCCTCGGTCGACGGGTTCCGCGTGGTCGACGTGACGGGCGGCAAGTCGCTGGTCGAGATCGTGCTGCACGAGGGCCGCAAGCACATCGTGCGCCGGCTGCTCGACGAGGTGGGCCACCCCGTGCAGCGGCTGGTGCGCACCGCGATCGGGCAGGTCCAACTGGGCAACCAGCGGCCGGGCAAGTTCCGGCCGCTCGACCAGGTGGAGATCGGGACGCTGTACTCGTCGGTCGGGCTATGACCATTCGGGCGGTCCGGGGCGCGATCCAGGTCGACACCGACACCCGTGACGAGATCCTCTCGGGTGCCGCGGAGCTGGTCACCACCGTGCTGGAACGCAACGCGCTTGTGGCCGACGACATCGTGTCGATCCTGTTCACCGCCACCCCCGACCTCACCGCCGAGTTCCCCGCCTACGCGGCGCGGCAGCTCGGGCTCACGGACGTGCCGCTGATGTGCGCCGCCGAGATCGCGGTGCCGGGGGCGATGCCGCGGGTGCTGCGCCTGCTGGCGCACGTCGACACGCCGCGCTCGCGGGCCGACGTGCGGCACGTCTACCTGCGCGGAGCCGCCGCGTTGCGCACGGACCTGCCCCAGTAGTTTGTGTAGAACGGCCTGCCGTCCGGCGGGCCGTGTTTCTGAGCAGGGAGATCGTCGTCGTGACCGGGAAGCTCCACGGGGTCGTGGCGATGGACGGACCGTCCGGCACCGGGAAGTCGACGGTGTCGCGGCGCCTCGCGAAGCAGTGCAACGCCGGCTACCTCGACTCGGGCTCGATGTACCGGGCCGCCACCCTCGCGGTGTTGCGCGCCGGGCTCGATCCGGACGGCCCCGCCGAGCCCGTCATCGAGATCGCCACGACGTGCGAGCTGTCGCTGGTCACCGACCCGGACGCGCCCGGCATCCGGCTGGCGGGCGAGGACGTGGACGCGGAGATCCGCGGCCCCGAGGTCACGCGCGCCGTCAGTGCGGTGTCCGCGGTGCCCGTCGTGCGCGAGGTGCTGGTGGACCGGCAGCGCGAGCTGATCGCCGCGGCCGTCCGCGAGACCGGCGGGATCGTCGTGGAGGGCCGCGACATCGGCAGCGTCGTCGTCCCGGACGCGCCGCTCAAGGTGTACCTGACCGCTTCCGAGGAGGTGCGGGCCGCGCGGCGCAGCGCGCAGGACCGCAAGGCCGGGCGGGACGCCGACCAGGCCACGGTGCTGGCCGACGTGCGCCGCCGCGACCGCCTCGACTCCACCCGCAAGACCTCCCCGCTGCACGCTGCCGCCGACGCGCTGATCGTCGACACGGACGAGCTGTCGGCCGACGCCGTGCTGGACCTGCTGGTGCGGCTGGTGAAGGAACGTGGGCTCTGTGACTAGGAGCGTCCGGCAGTTGAGGGTTCGTGGGCGTGCGGCGTCCAGGTGGTTCCTCGCAAGGCGCCGCCCGCAGCTCATGCCGGGGCATTCGCAAGGGCGGCAACGCCGCGAGGGGCCGCCTGGGCGTCGCACGCTCGGACCCTCAATTGCCGGGCGCTCTAGGAGCCGACCCGCTGGTGATCTGCCGCCCGGGGCGTGGCCGTGGATGCACGACCTCGCCCGGTGGATCGGCACCTGGCTCTGGATCCCGTTCTACCGGCTGCACGTGCACGGCCGCGAGCGCATCCCGGCCACCGGGCCGGTCGTGGTGGTCGCCAACCACAGCGCGTTCATCGACGGGCCGGTGCTGTTCGGACTGTTTCGGCGCCGCACGGTGTTCTGGGTGAAGCAGGAGATGTTCACCGGCCCGCTGGGTTGGGCGCTGTCCAGGATCGGGCAGGTCCCGGTCCGCCGCGGCACGGCCGACCGCACCCCGCTGACCACGGCTGTCGCCGTGCTGCGCGCGGGCGGCCTGGTGGCGGTCTTCCCCGAGGGCACCCGCGGCAGTGGCGACGTGGAGGCCGTCCAGCAAGGCGCGGCCTGGCTGGCTCGCATGGGCCGGGCGACCGTGGTGCCGGTGGTGTGCCGAGGCACCCGCCGCCCCGCGGGGACGCGCCGGCGCTTCCGCCCCCGGGTGGACGTGCAGGTGGGCGAGCCGGTCAGCATTCCTGCAGGTGGTGGCCGTGCCGGGCTCGCCGCCGCCTCCGAGACCGTCCGCGCCGAACTGGCTGCGGCGGTCCGCGAACTCGATACACGACGGAGCACCACGACATGAGTGACACCCCGCACGACGACCTGGACGCAATGGCTGCCCTCGGCCTGGATCCCGACGAGTTCGTCGCCGATCTCGACGATCCAGCCGCGTCCGAGCTGCCGCCGGCGCCCGTGCTGGCCGTGGTGGGCCGGCCGAACGTCGGCAAGTCCACGCTGGTCAACCGCCTCATCGGGCGCCGGGAAGCCGTCGTCCAGGACGTGCCCGGCGTGACCCGCGACCGCGTCGCCTACGACGCGCTGTGGAACGGGCGCCGCTTCGTGCTCGTCGACACCGGTGGCTGGGAGCCCGATGCCACCGGGCTGCAGGCGGCGGTCGCCACCCAGGCCGAGTACGCGATGCGCACCGCCGACGCCGTCATGCTCGTCGTCGACGCGTCGGTCGGTGCCACCGCCACCGAGGAGGCGGCCGCGCGGGTGCTGCTGCGCTCCAACCGGCCCGTGCTGCTCGTCGCCACCAAGGTCGACGACGAGCGGCTCACCTCCGACGTCGCGGACCTGTGGCGGCTCGGGCTGGGAGAGCCGTTCCCGGTGAGCGGTCTGCACGGGCGCGGCTCGGGTGACCTGCTCGACGCGATCCTGAAGATCCTTCCCGAGTCGCCGCGCGACGACGTGGGCACCGGGGTCGGCGGTCCGCGCCGCGTGGCGTTGATCGGCAAGCCCAACGTCGGCAAGTCCAGCCTGCTCAACCAGGTGTCGGGCGAGGTCCGCTCGGTGGTGCACGACGTCGCCGGCACCACCGTCGACCCCGTCGACTCGCTCGTCGACCTGGACGGGGAGACCTGGCGCTTCGTCGACACGGCGGGCCTGCGCAAGCGGGTCAAGAACGCTGCCGGCGCGGAGTACTACGCCAGCCTGCGCACGCAGGCCGCGATCGAGGCGGCCGAGGTGGCGCTGGTGCTGCTCGACGCCAGCGAGCCGGTCACCGAGCAGGACCAGCGCGTGATCACGATGGCCGAGGAGGCGGGCCGTGCGCTCGTCATCGTGTTCAACAAGTGGGACCTCGTCGACGAGGACCGGCGGCTCGCGATGAAGCGCGAGATGGAACGCGACTTCGTGCGCGTGAAGTGGGCGGAGCACGTCAACATCTCGGCGCTGACCGGCCGTTCCGTCGCCCGGATCGCGCCGTACCTGCGGCGGGCACTGGAGTCGTGGGACCGGCGCATCTCCACCGGCGTGCTGAACGCGTGGATCGGCGACATCGTCGCTGCCAAGCCGCCGCCCGTCCGCAGCGGCAAGCAGCCGAAGATCCTCTTCGCGACCCAGGTGCGCACCCGTCCGCCGACGTTCGTGCTGTTCACCACCGGGTTCCTGGAGGCGGGCTACCGGCGGTTCATCGAGCGGAAGCTGCGCGAGGACTTCGGTTTCGCCGGCAGTCCCGTCCGGGTGTCGGTGCGGGTGCGGGAGAAGAAGCCACGGAGCGCCACGCGTTAACGGGTGCGGCCGTGTGGGCCCGGTTCGACGACATGCGGTCGGGCCGGGCGCTGGAGTTCGCCGGGCCGCGCCGCGAGGTCGTGGCGTGGCGGCCTTCCGACGTGCGCGGGGTGCTCGTCGAGGTGGAGCGGTGCGCGGCGGCGGGGGAGTGGGCCGTCGGCTTCGTGGCCTACGAGGCCGCGTCCGGCCTGGACCCGGCGCTGGTGACCCGGGAACCGGTCGACGGGTTGCCGCTCGCGTGGTTCGGGATCTGTGCGGCGCCGGCGGAGGTACCGCCGGTGGCGCTGGTCCCCAACGGGCCCGACTGGGCGTGGGCGCCGCGCTGGGGCGCCGAGCAGCACGCCGCCGCCGTGCAGGCCGTGCGCTCCCGGATCGCCGCGGGTGACACGTACCAGGTCAACCTGACGACCCGGCTGGACGCGCCGATCGCCGAGGAACCGCGGCAGCTGTACGCGCGGCTCGCGCACGCCCAGCGCGGGGCGCACCACGCCTACCTCGACCTCGGGCGGTTCGCCGTCACCGGGGCAAGCCCCGAGCTGTTCTTCGAGCGGCGCGGCGACCGGATCCTGATGCGCCCCATGAAGGGCACGGCGCGCCGCGGCCGCACCCTCGCCGAGGACGTCGAGGCCGTCGCGGCACTGCGGGCCAGCAGCAAGGAGCGCGCCGAGAACGTCATGATCGTGGACCTGGTGCGCAACGACCTGGCGCGGATCGCCCGCACCGGCAGCGTGCGGGTCACGGCGCTCTGCCGGCCCGAGCGGTACGAGACGGTGCACCAGCTCACCTCCGACGTGGAGGCGGAGCTGCGGCCCGGCACCGGGCTGGTCGACGTGTTCACGGCCCTGTTCCCGTGCGGCTCGGTGACGGGTGCGCCGAAGGCCTCGACGATGCGCATCATCACCGAGCTCGAGGACCTGCCGCGCGGGATCTACTGCGGCGCCGTCGGGTTCGTCGCGCCGCCGGAGGCGCCGGTGCGGGCCCGGTTCGGCGTCGCGATCCGCACGGTCGTGGCGGACCGGTCGCGCGGTCGCGCGACCTACGGCACCGGCGGCGGCATCACCTGGAGCTCCGATCCGGCGGCCGAGCACGCCGAGGTGCTGGCCAAGACGGCGGTGCTGGCAGCACGGCCCACGGACGTGCACCTGATCGAGACGCTGCGCCACGAGGCCGGTCGCGGCCCGTTGCGGCTCGACCTGCACCTGCGCCGGATGGCCGACTCGGCGGCGTACTTCGGCTTCCCGTTCCGCGTCGACGAGGCCCGCGCAGCGGTCCACGACGCCGTGGGTGACCGCACGGACGACGCGCGGATCCGGATCACCGCCCACCGCGACGGGACCGTGCACGTCGTGCTCGGTCCGGCACCGGTCCCGTCCCCGGCCCGGGTGGCGGTGGACCTCGAACCGGTGGACTCGCGGGAGCCGTGGCCGCACCACAAGACCAGCCGCCGCGAGCCGTACGAGGCCCGGCTGGCCCGCCACCCCGACGCCGACGACGTGCTGCTGGTGAACGAGCGCGGCGAGCTCACCGAGTCCTGCGTGGCCAACCTCGCCGTCCTGCTCGACGGCCGCTGGTGGACGCCACCGCTGGGCGACGGCTGCCTGCCCGGCATCGCACGGGGTGTGCTCGTGCGGGCCGGGGTGCTGGCCGAGCGCGTCCTCACCCCGGCCGACCTGGAGCGGGCCGACGGGCTGGCGCTGGTCAACTCGCTGCGCGGCTGGCGCACGGCGACCCTGGTGACGTCACACACCGAGTGGACACCGCGCACACGCTAGAACCTGTGTGACGTGCCCACTGGGTGTGTGACGTCGCTGGTCAGGTGTCGGCGAGCGCCGCGATCGGGTCCTCGACGGCGTCGGCGACGTAGCGCAGGAACCCGCCGGCCGTTCCGCCGTCGCACACCCGGTGGTCGAACACCAGCGACAGCTGCCCCACGGTGCGCGCCACGATCTCCCCGTCCACCACCCACGGGCGTGGGATGAGCCGGCCGATGCCGAGGATCGCGACCTCGGGGTGGTTGATGATGGCGGCGCTGCCGTCGACACCGAAGCGGCCGTAGTTGTTGAGCGTGAACGATCCGCAGGTCAGCTCGGCGGCGGTGGCGGTGCCGTCGTTGGCGGCCGCGGAGAGCCTGCGGACCTCGGTGTCGAGCTCGCGGATGCTGCGCCGGTGGGCGTCGCGGATCGCGGGCACGAGCAGGCCGTTCGGGGTCTGCGCGGCGATGCCCAGGTTGACGCCGTCGTAGTGGACGACCTCGTTGGCATCCGTGTCGACGCGGGCGTTGAGCTCGGGGAACCGCTGCAACCCGGCGACGACGAACCGGGACAGCAGCGCGAGCACGCCCGGCCGCCAGTCGTCGCGGCGCATCTGGTCGCGCAGGGCGAGCAGGCCGGTCGCGTCGACGTCGACCCAGGTGGTGGCTTCGGGGATCTCGCTGCGGCTGCGGGTGAGCGTGGCGGCGATGGCGCCACGCACTCCGGTCAGCGGTACGCGTCGGGCCTCCGGGAGACCGGTGCGACGCTCGCTCCTGGTGGTCGGTGCGGGCGTCGGCGGGGCGACCCGATCCGCGATGGCCCGTTCCACGTCGGCGCGCACGATGAGCCCGCCGGGGCCGGTGCCGGTCAGCTGGGCCGGATCGAGCTCGGCGTCGCGGACGAGCCGGCGCACGATAGGCGACGCGATGCGCGGCCGTTCCCCGCCCGTCGCCGCAGGTGGGGTGGGTCGCGATCCGGCGCGCCGGCGCCGGGCCGGGCGCTCGGCCGACGTGCCGTACCCGACGAGCACGTTGCCCGAGCCCGCGCGTTCCTCCTCGACGTAGGTAGCCGCAGCAGTCGACACAGCCGCAGGCTCGCCGACCGTGATCAGCGGCGCCCCGACGGCGACGGTCGTGCCCGCCTCGGCGTGCAGCGTGAGCACCACGCCGGCGAACGGGGAGGGCACCTCGACGGTGGCCTTGGCCGTCTCGACCTCGGCGATCGGCGCGTCGACGGCGATGCGGTCGCCGACCTGGACGAGCCAGGAGATCAGCTCGGCCTCGACGAGTCCTTCGCCGAGGTCGGGGAGGGTGAAGACCTGTCCGGTGGCCTTGTTGTCTGCCACAGGGGTCATGACAGGTCCCACTGCAGGTCGTCGACGGCGTCGAGCACGCGGTCCACCCCGGGCAGGTGGTGGCGCTCCAGCGCCGGCGGGGGATAGGGCACGTCGAACCCGGTGACGCGGCGGACGGGCGCGGCGAGGTGATGGAAGCACCGCTCGGACACCCGGGCGGCGATCTCCGAGGCCACCGACGCGAACCCCGGCGCCTCCGCCACGACGACGGCACGGCCGGTGCGCCGCACCGCCGCCATGACCGTCTCGTCATCGAACGGGACGATGCTGCGCAGGTCGACGACGGCCAGGTCACGGCCCTCGGTGGCGGCCTGCTCGGCCGCGGCCAGCGCCACCGGCACGGATGGCCCGTACGCGATCAGCGTGGCGTCGCGACCCTCGCGGCGGACCACCGCCCGGCCGATGGGCGGCACGTCGACGGCCGTGTCGATCTCGCTCTTGGCGAAGTACAGCTTCTTCGGCTCCAGGAACACGACCGGATCAGGGGACGAGATGGCGTGGCGCAGCAGCCCGTAGGCGTCGGCGCCGGTCGCGGGGGCGACGACCGTCAGGCCGGGGGTGTGCGCGTAGTAGGCCTCGGAGCTGTCGCAGTGGTGCTCGACCCCGCCGATGCCGCCCGCGTACGGGATGCGGATGACCATCGGCAGCCGCACCCGCCCGCGCGTGCGGTTGCCGTACTTGGCGACGTGGCTCGCGATCTGCTCGAACGCCGGGTAGGCGAACGCGTCGAACTGCATCTCCACGACCGGGCGGAACCCGTTCATGGCCATGCCGACGGCCATGCCGACGATGCCGCTCTCCGCGAGCGGGGTGTCGAAGCAGCGATCCGGCCCGAACCGGGCGGTGAGCCCGTCGGTCACCCGGAACACGCCCCCGAGCGGTCCGACGTCCTCGCCGAACACCACCACGGTGGGATCGGCGGTCATCGCGTCGCGCAGGGCGGCGTTGAGCGCCTGCGCCATGGTCATCGTGGCGGTGCTGCTGGCGCGCGCCACCGCCGGCCGTTCGGCCATGATCGTCACGAGGTGCCCTCCAGCTCCAGCTCGGCCCGCAGTTGGGCGGCCTGCTCGGCCAGCTGCGGGGTCGGTGCGGCGTACACGTGCGCGAACAGATCGGCGGGATCCGCGACGGGCTCGGCGTTCATCCCGGCCCGGACGTGCTCGGCGAGGCGCTCGCCCGCCGCGGCGAACGCGGCCTCCTGCTCGTCGGCGAGCGCGCCCGCAGCCGTCAGGTAGGCGCGCAGGCGCAGCAGCGGATCCCGCTGCCGCCACTGCGCGACCTCGTCGTCGGCGCGGTAGCGCGACGGGTCGTCGGCGTTGGTGTGGGCCTGGATGCGGTAGGTGTCAGCCTCCACCAGCGTCGGGCCACCACCTGCCCGTGCCCGGTCGACGGCCTCGCCGAGCACCACGGTCAGCGCGGCGAGATCGTTGCCGTCGACCAGCTCGCCGGGCATGCCGTAGCCAACCGCCTTGTCGGCCAGCGCCGCGGCCGCGGTCTGCCGGGCCAGCGGCACCGAGATCGCGTACTTGTTGTTCTGCACGAAGAACACCACCGGGGCGCGGAACACGGCCGCGAAGTTGAGGGCCTCGTGGAAGTCGCCCTCGCTGGTGGCGCCGTCACCGCACAGCGCCATGACCACCGTCGGCTCGCCCTTCAGCCGGGCCGCGTGCGCGACCCCGACCGCGTGCAGCAACTGGGTGGCCAGCGGCGTGGCCTGCGGCGCGACGTGCGAGACCGTCGGGTCGTAGCCGCAGTGCCAGTCGCCGCGCAGCATGGCCAGCACCTCCACCGGGTCCACGCCACGGGCGACGATCGCGGCACCGTCGCGGTAGGTGGGGAACAGCCAGTCGCCGTCGGCGAGCACGCGCGCCGCGGCGACCTGGCAGGCCTCCTGCCCGTGCGAGGACGGGTAGACGGCCAGCCGGCCCTGGCGCACCAGCGCGCTCGCCACGTCGTTGAGCCGGCGCGCGAGCACCAGCTCGCGATAGCCGTCGAGCAGGTCGGCGGGGACCGGGAGCGCCGATCCGTCGCCGACGACGGTCCCGTGCTCGTCGATCAGCACGCGCGGGGATGCCATCGGACCTCCTCCTGAGACGCCTGGCGCAATGGTCGGCCACCGAACGATCATTCGGCTAGCCGGAGCGGCGAATCGGAGAGGATCGGCGCTGGGGAACGATCGCCCCAGACGATCGGTCTCAGACGATCTCCCCGCGCGTCGGGCGGGCGAGACGGATGGCCGGTCCCTCAGACGAGGTGTGTGCGGAACCAGGCGAGGGTGCGGCCGTACACGTCCGCTGCCGCGGCGCGGTTGAACCGCGCGCCGGTGTCGTTGAAGAACGCGTGGTCGACGCCGGGCGCCGTGTACAGCTCGTGCGTGAGGCCGGCTGCGGTGAGTGCGGCTTCGGCGCGGTCGCGGCCGGAGTTCACCCGCGCGTCCTTCTCGGCGAAGATCCCGAGCACGGCGGCCCGGACCCCGGCGAACGTCGGCTTGTCGGGCACCGGCCCGTAGAACGGCACCGCGGCCCGGAGCTCGGACGGGCCGGAGTCGAGCAGCTGCCACACCATGCCGCCGCCGAAGCAGAAACCCATCGCGCCGATCGGGAGGCCCGGATGGCGCCGGGCAAGCTCGGCGAGTCCGCTGCGCAGGTCGGCGACGAGATCGGCGGCGGAGATGCCGCCCAGCGCCGCAGTGGCGTCGGGCGCGGCGGCGGTGCCACCGACCCGGGAGAGCAGGTCCGGGGCCAACGCCGCGTACCCGTCACCGGCGAGGCGACCGGCGACGGCGCGGATGTGATCGGTCAGGCCCTTGTTCTCGTGCACGACGAGCACCGCGCCCGCCTGGGATCCCGACGGCGCGGCGTAACCGCCCTGCATCCCGCCCGGGAACGTGATGGCGCTCGTACGGGCGGTCGCCGCGGCGATGTCGTAGCCGGCGTCGACGGGCGTGGTGGTGGGTGGCGCAGCAGGCGCCGGCGGTGCTGCTTCGGAGCTGCACGCGGCCAGCAGGCCGCTCGCCGCCGCGGCGGACAGACCCAGCAGCCCCAACTTGCGCAGCGCGTCGCGCCGACTCAGTAGTCCTTCGGCGTGATCGAGGGCGACCTCGGTCTGCAGGTACCGGCGCAGCGCCACGTCGGCAGGATATCGCTGGGAGTCCCTTGGCCGACACCTCCGGCGAGTCTCGCGTTCGGCACGGCGAGTCACGCGTTTCGCCGTGCCGGAACGCAAGACTCGCGCGGCGGAACGCAAGACTCGCCGGGCAGAACGGGGGACTCGCGGGGGTGCGGTCAGCGGGCGGTGAGGTCGCCGATCGCGTCCGCCGAGAGCACCCGTTCGATGCCCAGCACCATCGCCCCGGCGAGCCCGGCCCGTTCACCGAGGACGCTGTTGGTGAGCACCAGGTTGCGCGTCGCGAGCGGCAGGGCCCGCTGGTACACGACGCTGCGCACCCCGGCGAGCAGCTCGTCGCTGGCGGCGGTGAGCGAGCCGCCGAGGGTGACGCGGGCCGGGTTGAAGAAGTGGACGAGCGTCGCGACGAGCTCGCCGATCAGGCCTGCGGCGTCGCGCACGGCTGCGATGGCGGCGGCGTCGCCGCGGCCCAGCAGCGCGCGCAGGTCGGAGATCCCCGCGATCTCGGGGAGGGCCCGCACGATCGCCGACGCCGACGCGACCGCCTCGATGCAGCCGACGTTGCCGCAGACGCACGGCTGGTCGGGGGCGCCGCGCACCCGGACGTGCCCGATGTCGCCAGCAGCGCCGTCGGCTCCGTGGTGCAGGACGCCGTCCCGGGTCACCAGTCCGCCACCGATGCCGGTGCCGACCTTGACGAACAGCAGCGGCACCTGGTCGGCCGGCAGCGAGCGGGCTTCGCCCAGCGCGCGCAGGTTGACGTCGTTCTCCAGCACGGCGGGGCAGCCGAACGTCTCGTGCAACCGCGCGGTGACGGGGTACGCGTGCCAGCCGGGCATGATCGGCGGCCGCACCGGGATCCCCAGGTGCCCGTCCACCGGGCCGGGGACCCCGATCACGGTGGCGCGCGGCGGGATGCCGCCGCTGTGGGCCTGCAGCGCGCGCAGCCCCTTCTCCACCGTGGAGAGGACGGCCTCGGGCCCGTCGCGGACGTCGAGGGACACCTCGGCGTGGGCGAGGATGTGCTGGCTGAGGTCGCCGACCGCCAGGTGCGCGCCGCGCGCACCCACGTCGGCGACCAGCACCGTGCCACCGCGCGGGGAGATGGCGAGCCGGTCGGCCGGGCGGCCGCGGCCCAGGGTGGGCCGCATCCCGTCGGGGCGCAGCAGGCCGCGGGTGAGCAGCTCGTCGACGGCGGCGCTGACGGTGGTGCGGGCGAGTCCGGCGGCCGGTACGAGATCGGCCCGGCTGACCGCGGCACCGGACGCGACGAGCCGTGCGACCGTGCTCAGGACGCCGGCCGAGTCCGCCCGCCCGGAGCGTGCCGGGGTGCTCAGGCGCAGTGGCGGCAGCGGCGATATCACGTTTCCTATTTTTGTCAGAAATTTGCCGAGTATCAACATTATTCGGTCGTTGTACGGCACTGGTCAACGCCTCTACGGTGCCTGCGTGCCAGCATCGACGCCTGCGCTGCTCGCCATGCGGGGAATCGTCAAGACCTTCCCCGGTGTGCGCGCGCTCGACGGCGTCGATCTCGATGTCTCGCCTGGTGAGGTGCACTGCCTGCTCGGCCAGAACGGCGCGGGCAAGTCCACGCTCATCAAGGTGCTGGCCGGCGCGCACCGGCCCGACAGCGGAGAGATCACCTGGGCCGGCGAGCCAGTCACCTTCGCCTCGCCGCAGGCCGCCGACGCCGCCGGGATCGCCACCATCCACCAGGAGCTCGACCTGGTACCGGGGCTCTCGGTCGCGGAGAACGTCGTGCTCGGGCACGAGCCCGCGCACTTCGGCTTCACCCGTCCCCGCGACGCGCAGGACGTGGCCCGCAGGCTGCTGAAGCGGCTCGGCCACCCCGAGATCCCGCCCGGCCGCGAGCTCGGGCGGCTCTCCGCCGCCGGGCAGCAGGTGGTGAGCATGGCGCGGGCGCTGGCCCGCGACGCCCGCCTCATCGTGATGGACGAGCCGTCCGCCGTGCTCGACCCGGAGGAGGTGCAGAACCTCTTCCGCGTGATCCGTGAGCTGACGGCCGACGGCGTCGCGGTCGTCTACATCTCGCACCGGCTCGAGGAGATCCGCGCCATCGGCAACCGCGTCACGGTGCTCAAGGACGGCCGCACGGTCGCCCGCAACCTGCCCGCCCGCGAGACCCCGACCTCCGAGGTCATCCGGCTCATGACGGGCCGGTCGATCGAGTACGTGTTCCCGCCGCGGGGCGCCGAGCCCGTCGGCGAGCCCGTGCTGGAGGTGACGGGGCTCGGCCGCTCCGGCGAGTTCGCCGACGTCTCGCTGACCGCGCGCCCGGGGGAGATCATCGGGCTGGCCGGGCTCGTCGGCTCGGGTCGCTCGGAGATCCTGGAGACGATCGCGGGCGCGCGGCGCCCGTCCGCGGGCACGGTGCGGGTGGCCGGGAAGGCGCTACGAGCAGGCTCGGTGCCCGCGGCCGTGCGCGCCGGCGTCGGGCTGTGCCCGGAGGAGCGCAAGAGCCAGGCGCTGCTGATGCTGGAATCGGTGGCGCGCAACGTGTCGCTGCCGGTGCTCAGCCGCTTCGCCAACGGCGGGTTCCTCGGTCGCGACGCCGAGGTGGCTGACGCCGGCGTGGTCACCGCCCAGCTGGACGTGCGCCCCACCGACCCGGGGCGGCCCGTCCGCACCCTCTCGGGCGGCAACCAGCAGAAGGTCGTGCTGGCCCGCTGGCTGATGCGCGGCTGCACCGTGCTGCTGCTCGACGAGCCCACCCGCGGCGTCGACGTCGGCGCCCGTTCGGAGATCTACGCGCTGATCCGCAGGCTGGCCGCCGACGGGGTGGCCGTGGTGCTGGTGTCGAGCGAGGTGCCCGAGGTGCTGGGCCTGGCCGACACCGTGCACGTCGTGCGCGAGGGTCGCGTGGTGCACACCGCCCCGGCCGCCGAGCTGGACGAGGAGCGCGTGCTGGACCTCGTGATGGAAAGCACCGTGATGGAGGGATCGGATGGCTGAGCCGGCCACCTTGAAGAACGGCGCCGCGCATCGGCGGCGGCCCGGGCTCGGCGACCTGCTCGACAGCAGTGCGGGGCGCAACCTCGGGCTCGTTGCGGTGCTGCTGATCCTCGGCATCGTCGGTGTCGCTACGGCTGACACGTTCCTGACGACGTCGAACCTGCTGACTATCCTGACCTCGGCGTCGATCATCGGCGTGATCACCGTCGGCGTCACGTTCGTGATCATCGGCGGCGGCATCGACCTGTCGGTGGGCAAGGTGATGGCGCTGGCCTCGGTGTGGGCCACCACCGTCGCCACGCAGGCGTACGGGCCGTTCGTGATGATCCTCTGCGCGCTGGCCGTCGGGGCGGGCGCCGGCCTGGTCAACGGCTTGCTCATCGCGTACGGGCGGATCGTGCCGTTCATCGTCACGCTCGCCGCGTTGATCACCGCGCAGGGTCTGGCGGAGCAGATCTCGGGGCGGCGCAGCCAGATCGTCACCGACCCGACGATCACCGCGATCGCGACCACGCGCGTGCTCGGCGTGCCACTGCTGGTGTTCATCTTCGCGGCGGTCGTGGCGATCGGCTGGGTGGTGCTCAACCGCACGACGTTCGGGCGCCGCACGTTCGCCATCGGCGGCAACCCGGAGGCCGCCCGGCTGGCCGGCGTGGATGTGAAGCGGCACACCGCGGCCCTCTACGCGCTGTCCGGCTTGTGCTGCGGCATCGCCGCGATCATGATCGCGTCGCTGACGACGACCGGCTCCAGCACGCACGGCACCCTCTACGAGCTCGACGCGATCGCCGCGGTGATCATCGGCGGCACGCTGCTGTCCGGTGGGCGGGGCACGTTGATCGGCTCGATCCTCGGCGTACTCGTCTTCACCGTGATCACGAACCTGTTCGTGCTGAACAACCTGGCCACCGAGGTCCAGAACATCGCCAAGGGCGTGATCATCGTCGTCGCGGTGCTGATCCAGGCCCGCGCGCGCCGCTCGTCCGCTTGATCTCAGCTGATCTTCGACCTCACGAAGGAGTGTGGTTCCCCATGTCCGAGCACCTCGGGCGGCGCGGCTTCCTCTACGGCGCGCTCGGCGTCGGTGCCGGCGCCGCGTTGACCGCCTGCACCAGCAACGCCCCGGCCCAATCGGCGGCCCCCGGTGCCAGCGTCGGCGCCGCAGGCGGTGACAACGCAGCCGCCGGCAAGGCCGTCACCATCGGGTTCTCCGCCCCGGCCGCCGACCACGGCTGGATCGCGGCCATCGCGAACAACGCGGCCGCGCAGGCCAAGCAGTACTCCGACGTCACGTTCGAGCCGGTCAACCCGACCAACGACATCGCGCAGCAGATCGCCGCGGTGCAGACGCTGATCACCAAGAAGGTCAGCGCGCTGGTGATCCTGCCCAACGACGGCTCGCAGCTCACGTCGGTGGGGCGGCAGGCGATGGACGCCGGCATTCCGGTGATCAACCTGGACCGCATCTTCGACTCACCGCTGGCGTACCGCACATGGATCGGCGGCGACAACTACGGCATGGGCGTCTCCGCCGGCACGTACATCGGCGAGCGGCTCAAGGCGGCGGGTGTGGCGAGCCCGGTGATCGGCGAGATCGCCGGCATCGACAACCTGCCGCTCACCCAGCAGCGCAGCCAGGGCTTCAAGGACTCGCTGTCGAAGTTCGGGTTCACCGTCGGCCCGCGCCAGGCCGCCGACTTCACCGTGCAGGGCGGCCAGCGGGTCACCGCGAACCTCCTGCAGGCCGCACCGAAGCTCGACGCCGTCTGGAACCACGACGACGACCAGGGCATCGGCGTGCTCGCCGCGATCACGCAGGCGGGCCGCAGCGAGTTCTTCATGGTCGGTGGCGCCGGCTCGGCCAACGCGATGCGCGAGATCCAGAAGGACACGAGCGTCCTGAAGGCGACCGTCACCTACGCTCCCACGATGGCCTCGTCGGCGATCTCGCTGGCCCGCCTCGTCGCGCAGAACAAGGGGATGGGCGATCTCGTCGAGAAGGAGGTCCCCACCTCGATCACCCTCCGCTCCGCAACGATCACGAAGGACAACGTGGCCGAGTACCTGCCCCTGGGCTTCGAATCATGACGGGAACGCTCAACGTCGGGATGGTGGGCTACGCCTTCATGGGCGCGGTCCACTCGCAGGCCTGGCGCACCGCCGGCCGGTTCTTCGACCTGCCGCTGGCCCCGGAGCTGGCGGTGCTGTGCGGCCGCAACGCCGCGGCCACGCAGGCCGCGGCCGACCGGATGGGCTGGGCCGCGGTCGAGACCGACTGGAAGGCGCTCGTCCGCCGCGACGACGTCGATCTCGTCGATGTCTGCACGCCCGGTGACACGCACGCCGAGATCACCGTCGCAGCGCTGGAGGCGGGCAAGCACGTCCTGTGCGAGAAGCCGCTCGCCAACACCGTCGAGGAGGCGCGCGCGATGGTCGCGGCCGCCGAGCGGGCGCAGGAGCGCGGCGTGCACTCCATGGTGGCGTTCAACTACCGGCGGGTGCCCGCGATCGCGCTGGCCCGCAGGCTCGTCGAGCAGGGACGGATCGGCGAGATCCGCCACGTCCGTGCCGTCTACCTGCAGGACTGGATCGTCGATCCCGAGTTCCCGCTGGTCTGGCGGTTGCAGAAGGACAAGGCGGGCTCCGGCGCGCTGGGCGACATCGGCGCGCACATCGTCGACGCGGCGCAGTTCGTGACCGGCGACCGGCTGACCGGCGTCTCGGCGCTGACCGAGACGTTCATCAAGGAACGCCCGCTCGTCGGGGAGTCGAGCGGGCTGGCCGCGACCGCCACCGTGGAGCGCGGGCCCGTCACCGTCGACGACGCGGCGCTGTTCATGGGCCGGTTCGCCGGCGGCGCGGTGGCGAGCTTCGAGGCCACCCGCTTCGCGACGGGCCGCAAGAACGCGTTGCGGCTGGAGATCAACGGCAGCCGCGGCTCGCTCGCGTTCGACTTCGAGTCGATGAACGAGCTGTCGTTCTTCGACGGTGACGACCCGGCCGACAGCAACGGGTTCCGGCGCATCCTGGTCACCGAGCCCACCCACCCGTACACCGGGGCGTGGTGGCCGCCGGGCCACGGGTTGGGCTACGAGCACACGTTCACGCACGAGATCGCCGACCTCGTGCGCGACCTCGGCGCCGGCACCGCGCCGACCCCGTCGTTCGCCGATGGGCTGCAGGTGCAGCTGGTGCTCGACGCAGTTTCGCGATCCGCCGAGGCGGGCAGCAGCTGGCAGCAGATCGAGGAGGGTTAGCAGTGGCACGACCGATCACGCTGTTCACCGGCCAGTGGGCCGATCTCCCGTTCGAGGAGGTCTGCCGGCTCGCGGGCGAGTGGGGCTACGACGGGCTGGAGATCGCCTGCTGGGGCGATCACCTCGACGTGTGGGCCGCCGCGGAGGACCCCGCGTACGTGCAGGGCCGGCGCGACATCCTGGAGAAGCACGGCCTCTCGGTCTACGCGATCTCCAACCACCTGACCGGCCAGGCCGTCTGCGACGACCCGATCGACGCACGTCACCAGGCCATCCTGCCCTCGCGGGTGTGGGGCGACGGGGAGCCCGAAGGGGTGCGGCAGCGCGCCGCCGACGCCATGAAGGTCACGGCGCGGGCCGCGGCCGCGCTGGGCGTCGACACGGTCATCGGGTTCACCGGCTCGTCGATCTGGAAGACCGTGGCGATGTTCCCGCCCGTCCCGCAGTCGATGGTGGACGCCGGCTACCAGGACTTCGCCGACCGCTGGAACCCCATCCTCGACGTGTTCGACGAGGTGGGCGTGCGGTTCGCGCACGAGGTGCACCCGTCGGAGATCGCCTACGACTACTGGACGACGGTCGCGGCGCTGGAAGCGATCGGGCACCGGCCGGCGTTCGGGCTGAACTGGGATCCGTCGCACTTCGTGTGGCAGGACCTCGACCCCGTCGGCTTCCTGTGGGACTTCAAGGACCGCATCTACCACGTCGACTGCAAGGACGCGAAGCGCCAGGTCGGCAACGGCCGCAACGGGCGCATGGGCTCGCATCTGGCGTGGGCCGATCCACGGCGCGGGTGGGACTTCGTCTCCACCGGCCACGGCGACGTGCCGTGGGAGGCGTGCTTCCGCATGCTCAACACCATCGGCTACACCGGCCCCATCTCCGTCGAGTGGGAGGACGCGGGGATGGACCGGTTGGTCGGGGCGCCCGACGCGCTGGAGTTCGTACGGCGCACGGCCTTCGACCCGCCCTCGGCCGCCTTCGACTCGGCGTTCAGCAGCGATTGAGGTTTTCCGGGGCTCCGCCCCTAGCTCTGGTGGAGCCTTCGGCGTCCCGAATAGCGGGACGGCGGGGTGATAACACGCTCGAACGGCACGCCACTGCCTGTTTTGGGAACTCCGAACAGCACTGTTGTGCCGTTCGAGCGCGTTATTGCCCCGCGCTAGATCGCCGGAGTCCGCTGCAGCGCTGACCTCGTCATCGCCAGGTGGTGGGCCACCTCGGCGGCGATCAATTCCGCGTGCAGCGCGTCACCGTCCTCGCTGTGCAGGCCGCGGTGGCGCTGGATGAGCGCCTCCAGGCCGTCGAGGAAGGTCGTGGTGATCTGCGCCCGGCGGCGCGATCGGGTCGGGTACTCGGGCATGGTGGGCTCCTGTCGATGTGGGGGACGGGCTGGGCCTCGTCACCGACAGAGAGCCGCGGCCGTGCGGCAGAAGTCCACGTGCCTGCGGCGGGTCATGCGATGCCCCGCACAAGCTGTTCCAGCAGGTCGACGGCCCCGGGAAGCGCGGCCTCCGCGAAGTCGAACTGCGGGGTGTGGTGCGGGCCGGCCAGGTCGGCGCCCACTCCGGCGTAGACGGCCGCTCCGCCGTGCGCCTGCACCCTGCGCATGAGCGCGGTGGCGTCGTCGCTGGCCAGGCCGCCGCCGACGGGGCCGGTGAGCGTCAGCCCGGCGGCCTCCGCGGCGGCCGCCACCTTTGCCCGTGCGGACGCGTCCGCGACCGCGGTGGTGACCGATCCGATCAGCTCGACGTCGACGGTGAGCCCGTGCATCGTCGCGGCGCCGGCGAGCATCGCGCGGGCGCGCGCCTCCAGGTCGGCGTTGACGTCGCCGTCGTCGGCGCGGGTCTCCAGCAGCAGCTCGGCGAGGTCGGGCACGACGTTCGGGACGGTGCCGCCGCTGATCCGGCCGACCGAGACCCGGGTGTCGTGGCCCGCGACCCGGGTCAGTCCGGTCAGCGCCAGCGCGGCCGACGCGGCTCCGAGCAGCGCGTTGCGCCCGTCCTGCGGGGCGAGCGCGGCGTGCGCGGCGCGGCCGTGGAACAGCGCGCGCAGCTTCGAGTTCGCCAGCAGCCCGTCCACGGACGGCAGCACGCTGCCGGTGGGCAGGCCGAGGCCCAGGTGCACGGCGACGAAGAGGTCGAGATCGTCGAGGACACCGCTCGCCGCGACGGCCCGCCCGCCGCGACCTCCCTCCTCGGCCGGCTGGAACACCAGTCGAACGGTCGCGGCGGGCGGAGAAGCGGTCAACCGCTCCGCGAGCTCGACGGCGATACCGACGTGGCCGTCGTGCCCGCAGGCATGCATCTCCCCGGGCCACCGGGATGCGAAACCCTCGCGCGTCGGCAGGTGTGTGGACTCCACCGACTCGACGATCGGCAGCGCGTCGCTGTCGGCGCGCAGCCCGACGACCGGGCCGGTGCCGTGCAGCGTCGCCACGACGGCGGTGTGCCCGCCGCGCAGCGCCGGCAGGAACCGCGGATCGCCACCCTCAGCCTCGGCGCGCGCGTAGGCGGCGTCCAGCTCGGCGTCGGTCGGTACGCCCAGCCGTTCGTCGGACGCGATCGCATCCGGGCCCGCCACGACGTCCCACCCGAGATCGGCGAGATGGCCCGCCACGCGACTGGCCGTGCGGAACTCGGTGAACCCCAGCTCGGGATGCGCGTGCAGATCACGCCGCCACTGGACAGCGGTCGTCATGGGATGCGGCCGTCCTTCGCCAGCACCGGCACGTCCGTGATCGCCACCGTGTCCGGGTAGATCAGGCCGGCGCCGGTGTTCAGGACCACCGCCTCGTCGGACTCCGTGATCGCGCCGGCCTCCCGCAACTGCGCGAGTGCGGCAACGCACGCTGCCCCCTCCGGGCAGATCCACGCGCCCTCGTCACGGGCGAGCGCAGCCTGCGCGGCCAGCAGTTCCTCGTCCGTGACGGCGACGGCGGTGCCGCCGGTCTCGCGCACCGCGTCGAGCACCAGGAAGTCGCCGAGCGCCTTGGGCACGGTGATCCCGAACGCGACGGTCCGCGGATCGGCCGGCGCCACGCTCTCGGCCGCACCGGCGAGGTAGGCGTCGACGATCGGCCGGCAGCCCTCCGCCTGCACCGCGACCAGCCGCGGGAGCTCCCCGGTGACCCAGCCCAGCTCGCGCAGTTCCAGCAGCGCCTTGTGGATGCCGATGATCCCGACGCCGCCGCCCGTCGGGTACGCGATGACGTCGGGCATCCGCCAGCCCAGCTGCTCGGCGATCTCGTAGCCCATCGTCTTCTTGCCCTCGATGCGGTACGGCTCGCGCAGGGTGGCGGTGTCCTGCCAGCCCGGCCGCCGCCCGACGGCCTCGCGCACCAGCGCGCCCGCGTCGCCGATCAGCCCGTCGACGAGGTACAGCTCGGCTCCGGTCACCACGCACTCGCGACGGGTGATCTCCGGCGCGTCGACCGGCATCGCGATCAGTGCACCGATCCCGGCCCGGGCCGCGTACGCCGCCCACGCGGCGCCTGCGTTGCCGTTGGTCGGCATCGCGATGCCCGCCACGCCCAGCTCGGCGGCCCGCGACACCCCGACCGCGGCGCCGCGGGCCTTGAACGCGCCCGTCGGCACCAGGCCCTCGTCCTTCATGAGCAGCCGCGGCAGCCCGATCCGCGCCCCGTGCCGGGGCAGCCGCAGCAGCGGGGTCATGCCTTCCCCGAGCGTCACCACGTGCGCGGGATCGCGGACGGGCAGCAGCTCGTGGTAGCGCCACAGGTCCGGCGGGCGGGTCGCGATGTCCTCGCGCGTCACCGTGACCCGCTCCAGGTCGTAGCGGGCCAGGAGTGGGGCACCGACCTTAGACACCCCCTGGACGGTGTCGGCGTCGTAGGTCGAGCCGTCGCGGGAGCACTCGAGGTGGGAGAGAGCCGAGAAGGCAGCGGAGTACATGAGGATCAGCGTCGCGTCAGTGGGGGCCGCAGGTCCAGGTGCTCGCGCAGCGTCGTGCCGGAGTACGCGGTGCGGTAGACGCCGCGCTCCTGCAGTTCCGGCACCAGCTTCTCGACGATGTCGTCGAGCCCGTCGGGTGTCAGGTACGGCGAGACGTTGAACCCGTCGACGGCGCCGGACCGCACCCAGTACGCGAACTTCTCCGCCAGCCCGCCCGGGGTGCCGGCGTGCCCGCGCTGCGGGCCCAGCCGGATCACGGTCTCGCGCAGCGAGAGCTTCTCGGACTCGGCCACCTCGCGCCACTGAGCGACGATCGAGCGCGGATCGGTCCAGCGCCGGCTGCCCATCTCGCCGGTCGGCTCGGTGAAGACCGGCTCCTCGGTGGGCAGCGGGCCGTCGGCGTCGCGGCCGGTGAGGTCGAAGCCCCACACCTGGCCCGGCGATCGCGAGCGCGGTGGCCGGGGTGACCTGCTGCAGCCGGATCCAGCGCTGCTTCTCCTTCGCCTCCTCCTCGGTGTCGGCGATGACGATCTCCGTGCCGGGCAGCACACGCAGGTCGTCCGTCGGGCGGCCGGCCACGATCAGCCGTTCCCGCAGGTCGTCGGCGAACGCGAGGGCGTCGTCGTAGTCGGCGCCGTGCGCGGAGAAGATCACCTCGGCATGTGCCGCGGCGAAGTCGCGACCCGACGCGGAGTCGCCGGCCTGGAAGATCACCGGATGGCCCTGCGCCGAGCGCGGCAGCGTCGGCACGATGTCGACGTCGAACTGCGACGTCCGCGCCCGTACCCCGGTCACGGCGTCCGGCCGGGCCCACGACGAGCCGTCGGCCGCCTGCCAGTCGTCGGCCCAGCCGTCCCACACCGCGCGGGCGACGTCGAGGAACTGCCCGGCGCGCACGTAGCGATCGGCGTGGTCGAGGTAGCCGCCGCGGCGGAAGTTCTCCCCGGTCCACGCGTTGTCGGTGGTGACGACGTTCCAGCCCGGCACGCCCGCCGGACAGCACGTCCAGCCCGGCCAGGCGCCGGGCGAGATCGGCCGGCTCGTTGTAGGTGGTGTTCTGCGTGGCCACCAGCCCGATGCGCTCGGTGACCGCCGCCAGTGCGGCGAGCTGCGTGATCGCGTCCGGGCGGCCGGCCACGTCGAGATCGTGGATCTGCCCGCCGGACTCGCGCAGCCGCAGCCCCTCGCCGAGGAAGAACGCGTCGAACAGCCCGCGCTCGGCGGTCTGCACCATCCGCCGGAACGACGCGAAGTCGATCTGCGAGCCGCTGTCGGGGTGCGACCAGATCGTCCAGTGGTTGACGCCCTGGAAGAACACCCCGAAGTGCAGCTGGGCGTCGGGGAAGCGGAAGTCGGTCATGCGTGCACCTCGAAGCGGTTGGCAGGTCGCGCCAGCCCGAGCGTGGAGCGCAGCGACGCGCCGTCCCGCGGCCGGGTCGCGATCCGCGCCTCGAACAGGGCCGGCAGCACCCGCGCGGAGAGCACCGGCAGGTCCTCGTCCAGCACCAGCGGGTGCAGCCGCACGCCGTCGACCTGGCCGGCCAGCTCGGTCAGCCACTCGATGAGCGCCGCCGCCGATCCGACGTGGCGCGGCCGCCCGGTCGCCGGCCACGGGGTGTGCGCGTCGAGCGCAGCGAGCCGTTCCGCTGCCGAGACGTCGGTGTCGAGCGCGACGTCCAGCTCCAGGAACGTGAGCGGAGCGTCAGCACCGGGCCGGTGTGGTCACCAGCGCCACGTCCGGCGACGGCACCAGCCCGTCCGGCGCGATGACGACGACGTGCCCCTGCGGCGGGCGCGGCACGATCGCGGGGCCCTTCACCGTGTACGTCTCGCCGACGAAGTCGATGTAGTGCAGCTGGGCGCGGTCGAGGTAGCGGCCGGTGGCGACGTCGCGGATCGCGGCGTCGTCGCCCCACGAGTCGAACAGGTCCCTGGCCACCGCGACCGCGTCGCGGGCCTCGCGGGCGAGCCCGTCGCCCGTCACCGGGATCCGGCCCCAGGCGGCGGCCGGTTCCGTCGCGGCGGCCACGACCCACCCGGCCCGTCCCAGCGAGGCGTGGTCGAGCGACGCGACCTGCGACGCCAGGTGGAAGGGCTCGGTGTAGGTCGTCGCCACCACGGGGGCGAGCCCGATCGAGCTGGTCAACGGCGCGGCGAACGCGGCGCGCTCCACCGCCCCGATCCGGCCCACCGGGCCCCCTGACGGCGCGGTTAGTGCGTCGTCGAACGTCGCCAGGGTGAACCCGGCGTTCTCCGCGCGGCGCGCCACCTGCGCGGTGCGGCGGCCGGTCAGCAGCTCGGCCGGGCCGTGCTGGGAGCGCCGCCACGCCGCCGGATGGGCGCCGTCGCCGTCGAGCTCGACGGCCAGGTGGAAGTTCATGATCGCTCGCCCGCTTCGATCGCCACCGACAGCCGGTTCTCCTCCGGCGGCAGCGGGCAGGTCGCGAACGCGGTGAGCGCGCACGGCAGGTTGACGACGCGGTTGAGGTCCAGTGCCAGGTAGCCCGTCGCGTCCGGTGCGTCGACCGCCACGATGCGGCCGCCGCCGTAGGTGGTGTCGCCGGAGGTGGCGTCGCGGAAGTGCAGCGCCAGCTGCCCGTCGCGGCCGGCCAGCGCCACCAGTTGATGACGCTCCCCGTCGATCTCGAACGCGACGGTGCCGACGGCCGTCGGGAAGTGCTGCAGGCCGTCGACGACGGCGCCGACGGCGATCTGCCGCGGCTGCGGGTAGGGCGTGAACCGGGCCTGCACGATCCAGCGGGCATCGACCGGGAACGCCGGCACGCCGGTGAACGCGGCCCGGGTGGGCGCCTGCGGGTCGCGCACGCGCAACGCGTACGAGTCGGTGCGGCGGACGACCTCGACCTTCCGGTCGCCGGCGTCGACGAGCACACCCGGCTGCCCATCGACGGGTTCGAGGCGGACGGTGCCGCGCACCGCGGCCCCGAACACGGCCAGTTCGCCGTTCGCAGTCACCTCCACACCGCCGTCGCCGGTGCTCCGCCACGTGCCCGGGAGCTGCGGGAACGCGGTGGGGTGCTCGTCGAGCCAGTGCAGCGCGGTGAGGCTGAGCCAGCCGTGCGGGGCGCGGAGGGTGTCCTCGCGCTCGGCGTGCCAGGTCGCCCAGTCGCCCGCGAGAGCGATGCTGAGGTCGGTGCGATCGGTCGTGATGCTCATGCGCTCTCCCTGGAGGCGACGGTGACGGGACGGGTGCCGAGCGCGAGGCGCTCGCGGAGCGGGCCGGCCGGGCCCGGCCGGAACAGGCCGCGTCCGGCCAGCAGCGGGATCAGCTCGGCGGCGATGCGCCGCAGGTCGGTGTCGGGGTCGCGGGGGCGCAGGGTGACGCCGTCTGCGGCGCGCAGTCGCACGGCCGCCTCGATCACGCGGGCGAGGTCGGCGACGGAGCCGCTGACCTGCAACAGCCCCGGCGGACCTGGCCTGCCGCCACTGGTGATGTGCACGTCGAGATCGGCGAGCACCGGCACTCCGTCGGGATCGCGGCCCGCGGCGGCGACGGCGGCGCGGACCTGCTCGCGGATCGCGCCGGCGACCGCCAGGTCGGGCGCGGTGACCCGCACGGCGTCGGCGTGCGCGGCCGGCGCGACCGGATCGTCCGGGCCGAGGTGCACGAACAGTGGCACGTCGGGGGCGTCGCGCACCACCAACCCGATGCCGGGGACGTGCGGGCCGATGCGGGCCGCGGTCTCGGCGTCCAGCACCGCGTAGTCGAAGCCGCGGCTGGCCGCGGTGCGCAGCTGCGCGACCGTCGCGTCGGGGCCGAGCTCGACGCCGAGGTGGTTGCGGGCGGAATAGAAGGTTGCGGTCATGACGCGGCCTCTCGGATGCGGTTGCTGCCCTGGCCTGCGACGGCGGCGAGCAGTTCGACGGTGTACGGGTGGGCGGGTGCGGCGTAGAGCTCCTGGGTGGGCCGCAGCTCGACGAGCCGGCCGTGCTGCAGCACCCCCACCCGGTGGGCCACCGACCGCACGACGGCCAGGTCGTGGGAGATGAACAGGTAGGCCAGCCCCTGGTCGTCCTGCAGCTCGCGCAGCAGGTCGAGCACCTGCGCCTGGACGGAGACGTCGAGCGCCGAGACCGGCTCGTCGCAGACGACGAGATCCGGTGCGAGCGCGAGCGCGCGGGCGATCGCGACGCGCTGGCGCTGACCGCCCGACAGCTCGGCGGGCCGGCGCTGCAACGTCGAGGCGGGCAGCGCGACCCGGTCGAGCAGCTCGGCGGCCCGCGCGCGCTGCTCGGCGCGGGTGCCGACGGAGAAGGCGCGCAGCGGCTCGGTCACCACGTCCTCGATGGAGAAGCGGGGATCCAGCGACGAGTACGGGTTCTGGTAGACGAGCTGGGCGCGGCGCCGCAGCTCCCGTGCGGCCCGGCCGCGCACCGTCGTCACGTCGGCCCCGTCGAGGACGATCCGACCGGACGTCGGGTCGGTCAGGCGCAGCAGCAGCCGAGCGATCGTGGACTTGCCCGAGCCGGACTCGCCGACCAGCCCCAGCGTCTCGCCGCGACCGATCGTGAAGGACACCCCGTCGACGGCGCGCAGGGTCTGCCGCCCGGGCAGCCGGTACTCCTTGACCAGGTCGGACACCTCGACCAGCGGTTCCCCGCCGGGCGGCGCGGGCCGTGGCCGGGACTGGCCCGCATGCCCGGGGGCGCTGGCCACCAGCCGGCGCGTGTAGTCCGCCTGCGGATCCTCCAGGATCTGGCGCACCGGGCCCTGCTCGACGATCCGGCCGCCCGACATCACCACGACCCGGTCGGCCCGGTCCGCGGCCACCCCGAGATCGTGGGTGATCAGCAGCACCGCGGTGCCGGACGTGCGGGTCAGGTCGTCGAGGTGGTCGAGGATGCGCCGCTGCACGGTCGCGTCCAGCGCGCTCGTCGGCTCGTCGGCGATGATCAGTTCCGGGTTGCCGGCGATCGCGATCGCGATCAGCACCCGCTGGCGCATGCCGCCGGAGAGCTCGTGCGGGTACTGGCCGGCGCGCACCGCGGCGTCGGGCAGCCCGGCCCGTTCCAGCAGCGCGACCGCTTCCAGCTTCGCGCCGCGCCGGTCGGCGAGCCCGTGCACGCGCAGCACCTCGGCCACCTGGTCACCGACGCGGGTGACCGGGTTGAGGGAGACCGTCGGGTCCTGGGGGATGAGCCCGATCCGCTGCCCTCTGATGGAGCGCAACGCTCTGTCGGAGAGTGCCGTCAGCTCGAGGTCCCCGTCCAGCACCACCGTGCCGCCGTCGACGCGACCGGTGCCCGGCAGCAGCCCCAGCACCGCCATGGCCAGCGTGGACTTGCCGGATCCCGACTCACCGACCACGGCCACGACCTCGCCGGGCTCGACGGTGAGCGACACCCCGTCGACCGCCCGCAGGTCACCGAGTGCCCCGCCGTAGGAGACGCGCAGGTCCTCCACGTCCAGCAATGACGTCACCGGAACCGCCGCCATTCCCCGTCGAGGGCCCGGGAGATGCGGTTCACGGAGAGCACCGTGGCCGCGATCGTCAGGCCGGGCAGTGCGCAGAGCCACCACGCCACCGCGAGGTAGTTGCGGCCCTCCGCGACCAGCGACCCCCACTCGGGCGCCGGTGGCGGCGCGCCGTAGCCCAGGAACGACAGCGCCGAGACCGCGAGGATCGCGAGCCCGAACTCCAGCACGGCGAGCACCAGCACCGGGCCGGCCGCGTTCGGCAGGACGTGCCGCCACAGCGAGACCCACCAGCGGGTGCCGACGGCGTGCGCCGCCTCCACGTAGGCGGCCTGGCGGACGCGCAGCGTCTCCGCGCGCATGACCCGCGCGAAGCTCGCCACGCTGGCGATGCCGACCGCGATCGCCACCTTCACGGTGCCGTAGCCCAGCGCCGTGATCAGCGCCAGCGAGAGCAGCACCGCGGGGATGGCCAGCAGCACGTCGACCACGCGCATGAGGGCGTCGTCGACCCAGCCGCGGACGAACCCGGCGACAGCCCGATCAGCCCGCCGACGACCAGCGCGACCGCCACGGCGATGACCGTGGCCTGCAGCGACAGCGACGCGCCGTGCACGACCCGGGTCCACACGTCGCGGCCGAGGTAGTCGGTGCCGAACACGTGCCCGGGGCCGGGTGGGCGCAGCTTCTCCGCGACGACGCCGACGCCCGGGTCGCCCGGGCGCCAGCACCCAGGGCGCGAACGCGGCCACCAGCACGAGCACCACCAGCACCCCGGCGACGACGAGCCCGGGGCGGCGGACGAGGAAGCGCAGCAGCCGGGCGCGGGTCCGCGGCGGTGCCGGCGACCAGCGCCGGGTCCGGTGCCGCGGTCTGCGGCCGTACGAGCAGTTCGGTCATGCGGTGCCTCCCGTCGCGATCCGCGGGTCGATCAGCGGGTAGACCAGGTCGACGGCCAGGTTGACCAGCACGAACACGGCGGCGGCGAACACCACGATGCCCTGCACCAGTGGGATGTCCTGCACCCCGACAGCAGCCACGGTGAGCCGGCCGATGCCGGGCCGGGTGAACACGGTCTCCACCACGACCGAGCCCGCGATCAGGTTGCCCACCACGTAGCCGAGGACGGTGAGGGCGGGGATCGCGGCGTTGCGCAGCGCGTGCCGCAGGTGGATCGCGGGCCGGCCGACACCCTTGGCCCGCGCCGTCGTCACGTACGGCTCGTCGAGGGCCTGGTCGAGGCTCTTCGCCAGCACCTGCGCCACCAGCGCGCCCGTCGGCAGGCCGAGGGTGAGCGCGGGCAGCACCAGCGCCGACGGGCCGGCCGCGCCGACCGACGGGAACAGCCGCAGCCCGAACGAGAAGACCTGCACCAGCATCAGCCCCACCCAGAACACGGGCAGCGACACGGCCAGCGACGGCAGCCCCAGCAGCGCCTGCCGCAGCCAGCGGGAGCGGGTGTACGTGGCGGCCAGCGCGAGCGCGGTGCCGCCCACAACGGCGACGGTCAGGCCCGTCAGCGCGATCTGCAGCGTGTACGGCAGCGCCTCCGCGATGGCGGCACGCACGTCCTGGCCGTTCTGCACGGAGGTGCCGAAGTCGCCGTGCAGGGCCGACCACAGCTGCTGCCCGTACTGGACGAGCACGGGCTGATCGAGGCCGTAGCGGGCGCGCAGCGCGTCCAGCTCCGCGGGCGGCAACGGCTCGCCGTCCAGTCCGCCGCCGGTCATCGTGGCCACCGGGTCGCCGGGCATCAGGTAGAGCACGACGAACGAGACGGTGAACGCCGCCCACAGCACCGCGACCGCGAGCGCGATCCGACGCACCAGATAGGCCGTCATGCCGGGCTCTTCCACGTGTCGTACAGCTGGATGCGTGACGAGGCGTCGAACTTCAGGTCGTGCACCGACGGGGCGACGCCGAGCGTGGTGGTCAGCTCGACCACCGGGATCGTCCAGTAGTTCTCGGTGATCGTCGCGAGCGCCTGCCCGACGGTGGCGGCGCGCTGGTCCTCGTCGGGCTGCGCGGCCTGGGTGGCGAGCAGCTCGTCGAGCGGGGTCTTCGGCAGCCGGTAGATGTTCGCGCCGGCCGTCGAGTAGGTGCTCCGCAGGATGTCGGGGTCGGCGCGGGTCAGGTTCCCCCAGAGCGCGTCGAACTCGCCGCTCTGCTGGACGACGGTGTTGTCCGAGATCGGCCGCTCGCGCAGCTGCAGGTCGATGCCCACCTTGCGGGCCTGCTGCTGGATCAGCTCCAGCGTGGGCTTGTTGGACGCGGCGTTGGCGAACCAGGTCAGCTCGATGCGCAGCGGCTGCCCGGCCTTGGCGCGGATGCCGTCGGGACCGGGGGTCCAGCCGTCGGCGTCGAGCAGCGATCCGGCCTTGGCGGCGTCGAAGCCGAGCTTCGCGGACTGGTCGGCGTAGCCGGGCGTGCTGGACGCGAGCGGCGCGGTCGCCGGCTTGGTGGCCGAGGTGTAGACCGCGCTCACGACCTCGGCCCGGTCGATCGCCCAGGACAGCGCCTGCCGCACGGACGGATCGGCGCCGAAGGGTCGCGCCGCGTTGAACGTGATCCCGAACGGGAGGCCGGGATTGGCCCTCGCGGGCAGCTGGACGCCGGCGCCGGTGAGCGGTGCCTCGTCCTGCTGTCCGATGTTGCCGATGGCGTCGACCTCGCTCGAGATCAGGCTGCCCACCCGCACTCCCGACTCGGGCACGACCCGGAACTCCAGCCGATCCAGGTACGCGTCGCCGGTGTGCGTGGCGAGCGCCGACGGCGAGGTGTAACCGGGCCGCTTGACCAGCACGGTCGCCGAGTTCTTGGTGTAGCTCTCCAGCGTGAACGGGCCGGAGCCGATCACCTTCGCGCACCGCTCGTCGTCGGAGAGGGCGACGGTGGCGGGGGAGAGGATGCCGAGGCTGTGGGTCGAGGTGCCCTGCAGGAACTGCACGTTGGGCCGGTCGAAGGCGACCGTGACCTGGGTCGGACTCACCGCCGTGGCGCCGGCGTACCCGGTGAGGTAGCCCTTGGGCAGGGTGGCGCGGGCTCCGAGCTGCGGCACGCGGTCGAAGTTGGCCTTCACCGCGGCCGCGTCGAGCGGGGTGCCGTCGCTGAAGGTCACGCCGGGCTTCAGCGTGAACGTGTACGAGCGGGCGTCCGGCGTGCTGGTCCACGACGTGGCCAGCCACGGCTTGAGCTCCCCGGTCTGCGGGTCCTGGTCGGTCAGCGAGTCGACGAGCTGGCGCAGCGAGTAGATCGAGTCGTTGCTGGCGACCTGCTGGGGATCGACGCAGCCCTGGTCGCTGGACACCGCGAAGCGCAGCGTGCCGCCGGCCTGCGGGGGACCGGTGGGGGCGGAGGCCGTGGCGCCACCCGCTCCGCAGCCGGCCAGCAGCCCAGCCCCGAGCACTGCGGCAACGATGCGGCGGAATGACGAGACGGTCATGGTCATCTTTCGTGAAAAGGTGTTCCGGGCATGCCGGAATCGCCGTCGATCGACGGCGGGAATGGATCGGGTGCGGAAGTGTCAGCAGCCGCGACAGAGCGCGGTGGCCGTGCGGCACAGGTCGACGTGGTGCCGCCAGGCGTGCCAGGTCGTCAGCGTGCTGATCGCACTGCTGGCCCTCGCCGAGCTGGACACGATCCGACCTCCATCGTTCCCGGCGGTAGCACCCGCTCCCGACGGCTCGGGGGGTTGCTGCGGCGTCGTCGATCCGGGTCTCTCGGCCGCTCTGGATGGCACCGGCGTACACCGGCCACTCGACGGTAAGCGCCGGATGCGCCGTCGGCAAGTCCCTGTGGCCCACGCGACGAACCGCCACTGAATGCCCGGACATTTGCCGGCGCGTCCATTCTCGACGCGAGCCGAAGTATTCCCGAACTGCAGTGTGATGTGGTTCACGGTGCGTTTTCGAGCGGCGGCGTGGTTATGGTCCTCATGTGAGGTTTCAAGTGCTCGACATCGTCCCGCACGCGCCGCACCCCGTGACCGGCGCGCTGATCAGCGTGCACGAGCGGCTGGAACGGGTCGTCGAGAACGCCGTGCTGGCCGAGCGGCTCGGCTTCGACTCCTACGCGGTGGGGGAGCGGCACGCCGGCGAGTTCGTCTCCTCGGCGCCCACCGTGCTGCTCGGCGCGCTGGCTCAGGCCACCGACCGCATCCTGCTCTCCACCGGGGTCACGGTGCTCTCGCTCCTCGACCCGGTGCGCGTCGCCGAGGACTACGCGACCGTCGACCAGCTCTCCGGCGGCCGCGTCGAGATCGTCATCGGCAAGGGCAACGAGGACAAGCACTTCGCGATGTTCGGGCTCCAGCTCGCCAAGCAGTACGAGTACCTCACCGAGAACTACGAGCTCCTGCGCCGGTTGCTGCGCGAGGAGGACGTCTCGTGGCGCGGCACCCACCACGCCCCGCTCGACGGCGTCACCACCCATCCCCGGCCGTTCGACGGGCCGTTCCGCATCTGGCACGGCTCGGCCACCTCCACCGCGGCCGTCGATCTCGCCGCGACGTGGGGGGATCCGCTGTTCACCGCCAACGCGCTGCAGCCGCGGGAGAACTACAAGGTCCTCATCGACCGGTACCGCGAGAAGCTCGTCGAGCACGGTCACGACCCGGCTGTCGGCTACGTCGGCTCCGGCTCCGGCGGGCTCTTCCTCGCCGACACCGATGCCGAGGCGATCGCCCAGTACCGGCCCATCTACGAGGGCTTCGCGGCCAAGCTGCGCGCCCTGCACGCCGGCGACGACCGCCCCGGCAAGGTCACCTCGTTCGCGACGATCGAGGATGCCGTCGAGCGGGGCCCCGCGCTCGTCGGCACCCCGGAACGGGTCGCGGCGAAGATCGTCGACTACCACGGCGCCTACCGCCACGACGTCCAGTCGGTGTCGATCAACCCGGTGCTGCCCTACCCGCAGCAGCAGGAGGTGCTCACCCGCTTCGCCGAGGAGGTCGTGCCGCTCGTGCGCCGCGAGCTGCACACCACGCTGTGGGGGCCCGACGACCCGGGACGGGCGCGTGGCTTCACCGCTCGCGAGCTCCCGGTGTCGGCCTGACCAGGACAAGCGCAAATCTCGGCCGAGAGGCCTACGTCAACGTGAGCGGCGTCTCCGATCCGACGCGGGTCAGCTTCTGCGGGTTGCGGACGAAGTAGAGGCCGGTGATGCGGCCGTCCTCGACCCGGGCCGCCAGGACGCCGTCGATCTCGCCGTCCACGTGGAGAACGATCGCCGGGTTGCCGTTGACCAGCGTCGGGACTCCGGTGAGCGTGACCTGGGCCTTGCCGGGGCCACCGACGATGAAGCGGGCCACCTTGTCGGCGCCCGTGATCGGCCGGGGCGCGGCCTGCTTGATGCCGCCACCGTCGCTGATCAGGACGACGTCAGGGGCGAGCACGTCGAGGAGGCCCTGCAGGTCACTGGTCTCGAACGCGCGCCGGAACGACTCCAACACCGCTCGCGCCTGGTCCGGCGCGACCTCCTGACGAGGGCGACGGGCATCGACGTGCTCCCGGGCGCGGTGCGCGATCTGGCGAACGGTGGCGGGGTTCTTGCCGACCGCGTCCGCGATCTCGTCGTAGCTGATGCCGAAGGCCTCGCGCAGCACGAAGACCGCGCGTTCGACCGGCGAGAGCGTCTCCAGGACGATCATGAGCGCCATCGACACGCTCTCGGCCAGCTCGACGTCCTCGGCCACGTCCGGCGCGGTGAGCAGCGGCTCCGGCAGCCAGGGGCCGACGTAGTCCTCCTTGCGGCGGTTCATGCTGCGCAGCCGATCCAATGATCGCCGGGTCGTGATCCGCACCAGGTAGGCGCGGTGGTCGCGCACCTGCACCAGGTCGACCTTCACCCAGCGCAACCAGGTCTCCTGCAGCACGTCCTCGGCATCGGCCGCCGATCCGAGCATCTCGTACGCGACGGTGAAGAGCAGGTTGCGGTGGGCGACGAACGCATTGACGGCGGAACCCGTCCCGTCCAGGTCGGTCGCCGGTTCGCTGCCCTCGTCCATCCCCTGCTCCCACCTGATCCACCTCGACGATGTGCTGCCCACAAGACGCCGGCCCGCGCCGCCGCGTGACAACCGTGACCGGTAACGCACGTCACACAGTCGCATTGTCACGAAGACCGGCCGGCCGACGCCTCATGGTCGTCAGGACGTGATGCGGTCGCGTGGTGCGGCCGCCACACAGAAGGAAGAAGACCACCATGAGCAAGGTCTGGTTCGTCACCGGTTCCTCCCGCGGCCTCGGCCGCGACTTCGTCGAAGCCGCGCTGTCGCGCGGCGACCGGGTCGCCGCGACCGCCCGGAAAGCCGCGAGCCTCGACGACCTGGTCGCCGCACATGCCGACGCGGTGCTCCCGCTGGAGCTCGACGTGACCGACAAGGCCGCCGTCTTCGAGGCCGTGAAGCGGGCCCACGAGCACTTCGGGCGCCTCGACGTCATCGTGAACAACGCCGGCTACGCCCAGGTCGGGGCAGTCGAGGAGCTGACCGAGCAGCAGCTGCGCGACCAGCTGGAGACCAACCTCTTCGGCGCGGTGTGGGTCGTTCAGGCCGCGCTGCCCTACCTGCGCGAGCAAGGCTCGGGCCACATCATCCAGCTGTCCTCGGCCGCCGGTCTCATCGCCATGCCGCTCGGCAGCGCCTACCACATCTCCAAGTGGGCTCTGGAAGCCCTGAACGAATCCCTCGCCGGCGAGGTCGCCGACTTCGGCATCAAGGTGACCGTGGTCGAGCCCGGTGGCTTCGCGACGAGGAAGGGGAAGAACCCGGACCCGCTCGCGAACGGCTTCCTGGCCGAGGCCAACCCGCTCTACGACGGCCTCCGCCGGCGCCTCGCGGGGTTCACGGGGCAGCAGCCCGCCGGCGACCCCGCCGCCGCGGCCCAGGCGCTCCTCAAGATCGTCGATTCCGACGAACCGCCCCTGCGCGTCCTGTTCGGCGCCGGCTTCTACCCGCTGATCCAGCAGGTCTACGCCGACCGGCTCAAGACCTGGGCCGACTGGCAGGACCTCTCGAGGGAGGCTCAGGGAAACCTCGACCAGGCGGCCCGGTGAGCCTCGGGCACGCCTAGCTCTCGGCGATCCGCTCGACGAGCGTGGCGCTGAACGCGGCCAGATCACCCGGATCGCGGCTGGTGATCAGGTTGCCGTCGATCGCGACCTCCTCGTCGACGACCTTGCCGCCGGCGTTGGCGATGTCGGTGCGCAGGCTCGGGTACGAGGTGAGGGTGCGGCCCGTCACCAGGCCCGCCTCCACCAGCGTCCACGGGGCGTGGCAGATCGCGCCGACCGGCTTGCCCGACTCGACGATCGCCGTGACGAACGAGCGCACGTCGGCGTCCATGCGCAGGCGGTCGGCGTTGACGGTGCCGCCCGGCATGATCAGCGCGTCGTAGTCGCTCGCGTCGGCGTCGGCCACGCGCCGGTCCACGTCGTAGGTGCCGGCGGGTTCGATGTCGGAGTTCATCGCCTGGATCGGTTCGGCCTTGATCGACACGATCTCGACCGTCGCGCCGGCCCGCGAGACCGCGTCCCGCGGGTCGGTCAGCTCGACCTCTTCCACGCCGTCGGTGGCGAGCACGGCGACCCGCTTCCCGTCGAGCACACCCATCGCTCCTCCTCCGGTTCGAGTTGCCGGTCGCGTACCCCGCGCGCCCGCGCCGACAAACGTGCCGACGGGCCAGCGCGTCACGCCTTCTGCTGCATGTCCGTCCGTGCCGGGTTGCCCTGGTCCGCGGCCTTCGGGTCGAGCTCGTCGGCCTTGGCGCGCACGCCCTCCTCGATGCGCTTGCCGATCTCGGAGTCGATGTTGCGCCAGTAGTCGAACGCCCGGCGCAGGATCGGCTCACTCACCCCGTTGAGCAGGTGCCCCACCACGTTGTCCACCAACCGACCCCGGGCCGCGTCGTCGAGCACCTCGCGCACGAGCGTGCCCGGCTGCCCCCAGTCGTCGTCCTCGGCGTGGTCGACGTACGCGGTGCGCATCAGCTCTCCGTCGGCGTACCAGCTGGGCACGGGGCCCGAGCGCTGGATGTCGGCGGTCGGTCCGCCGTAGGAGTTCGGCGCGTACACCGGATCGGCCACCTTCGCGATGCGCATCGCCCCGTCCTTCGAGTAGCTGTGGACGGGACAGGTGGGCGCGTTCACCGGGATCTGCTGGTAGTTGGCGCCCAAGCGGTGGCGGTGCGCGTCGGCGTAGGAGAAGAGCCGGGCGAGCAGCATGCGGTCGGGGCTGGGCCCGATGCCGGGCACCAGGTTGTTCGGCTGGAACGCGAGCTGCTCGATCTCGGTGTGGTTGTCGGTCGGGTTGCGGTCCAGCGTGAACCGCCCGACCTCGATCAGCGGGTAGTCGCCGTGCGGCCACACCTTGGTGAGGTCGAACGGGTTGAACCGGTAGTCCTTCGCATCCTCGAACGGCATCACCTGCACGTGCAGGGTCCAGCTCGGGTACTCGCCGTCGCGGATGTGCTCGAACAGGTCGCGGGTGTGGTAGTCGGTGTCGACGGCGGCCATCTGGTCGGCCTCGTCCTGGGTGAAGAACTCGACGCCCTGGTCGGTCTTGAAGTGGTACTTCACCCAGAACTGCGCGCCGGCCGCGTTGCGCCACATGTACGTGTGCGAGGTGTAGCCGTTCATGTGTCGCCACGTGCGCGGGATCCCGCGGTCGCCCATCAGCCACGTCACCTGGTGCGCCGACTCGGGGGAGAGCGTCCAGAAGTCCCACTGCATGTCGTGGTCGCGCAGGTTGGAGTCGGCCCGGCGCTTCTGGGAGCGGATGAAGTGCTGGAACTTCATCGGGTCCTTCACGAAGAACACCGGGGTGTTGTTGCCGACCATGTCGTAGTTGCCGTCGGGTGTGTAGAACTTCAACGCGAACCCGCGGGGATCGCGCCAGGTGTCGGGGCTGCCGCGCTCGCCGGCGACGGTGGAGAACCGGGCGGCCATCTCGGTGACCTCGCCGGGTTGGAACAGCGTCGCCGACGTGTAGGCCGACACGTCGGCGGTCACCTCGAAGCGCCCGAACGCGCCGCTGCCCTTCGCGTGCGGCTGCCGTTCCGGGATGCGTTCGCGGTTGAACTGGGCCATCTGCTCGATCAGGTAGCTGTCCTGGAGCAGGATCGGCCCGCCGGGGCCGACGGTCAGCGAGTGCTCGTCGCTCTCGACGGGCGCGCCGGAATCCGTGGTGGTGGGGTTGCGCGGCTCGGTCATGCCGTTGACTTGCCCCGTTCGGCTCCTGCCAAACGCACCGGGTGACCGTGACACTGCGGATTGCGGCCGGCGCGAGTAGAGTGATGCGCGAGTCGTGTCGGCTCGGGGTGCAGCCCGCCGCCCCTCCGTTGTGTCCAGTCACGGAGGCGCCATGCCCGGATCACCCGCCCAGAGCAGAAGTCCAGCTGAGCGCAGAAGTCCGGCCGAACGCAGAGGCTCTGTCGACGTGCCCGATGTCGTCGACACCCGTCCGGCGAGCGAGTTCGCGCACCTCGTCCCGTTGTTGGACCGGTTGTCGGAGCTGCCCACCGCCGCGCCGGAGCGGGCGGCGCTGCGGGAACGGATCATCGTCGAACTGCTGCCGGTCGGGGAGCGGTTGGCGCGGCGCTACACGTCGGCCAACCCGTGGTCGCGGGAGGATCTGGAGCAGGTCGCCTCGGTCGGTGTGATCAAGGCGGTCGATCGGTGGGACCCCGTCCGGGCCGACGGCTCCGACGTGCTGGCGTTCCTGGTGCCGAGCGTGCGCGGGGAGATCCTGCGCTGGTTCCGCGACCGGACGTGGGCGATGCGCGTGCCGCGGCGGCTGAAGGAACTGGGGGTGACGATCCGCGGCGTGGCCGGCGAGCTCACCCAGGAGCTCGGTCGCTCTCCCCGGCCGAGTGATCTGGCCCGGCGGCTCGGCGTGGACGTCGAGGAGGTCGTGGAGGCGTTGCGGGCCGAGGCGGGCCACCACACGTCCACCCTGGACGCGGGCACCGGCCCGGACGACCAGGCGCTCTCGGAGCGGCTGGGGGTCGAGGACGAGCTGCTCGCCGGGGTCGAGAACGTCGAGGCGGTGCGGCCGCTGCTGGATCGACTGCCTCCGCGGGAGCGGCGGATCGTGCTGCTGCGGTTCTACGGCGGACGCACCCAGAGCCAGATCGCCGAGGAGATCGGCATCTCGCAGATGCACGTGTCGCGACTGCTCGCCCGCACCCTCGCCGCGATGCGTGAGGCCCTGCTGGACGATGACGAGGTGCTCACGTGAGGAGCGTTACTTAGGCAAGCCTTACCTACTCCGCTACCGTCGTGATCGATGTCGACGACGGAGCGGGGTGGACGGGTGCGCGCACTGCGGGTGGCGGTCATCGGAGCGGGGCCGGCGGGCATCTACGCCGCCGACACGCTCCTGAAGGCGGACCGGCCGGTCGAGGTCGACGTCTTCGAACGGCTGCCCGCACCGTTCGGGCTCGTCCGCTACGGCGTCGCGCCCGACCACCCCCGCATCAAGCAGGTCGTCCACGCGCTGCACCGGGTGCTCGACCAGCCGGGGGTGCGACTGTTCGGCAACACCGGCTTCGGCGCCGACCTCACCCTCGACGACCTGCGCGCGCACTACGACGCCGTGATCGTCGCGACCGGGTGCGAGCGCGACCGGGAGCTCGACGTGCCCGGTGTCGACCTCACCGGCAGCCACGGCGCGGCCGCGTTCGTCTCCTGGTACGACGGACATCCCGACGTGCCGCGCACCTGGGAGCTCGACGCGGAGCGGGTGGCCGTGATCGGCGCCGGCAACGTCGCGCTCGACGTGGCCAGTAGGTCGTCGCAGCTAAAAGGTGGGTCGGGGCGGCGTCCAGGTGCGTGCATCGCAAGGCGGCGGAGCGCAGGCATACCGGGTTGTATGTCGAGCTTCGCCAACGCGGCGAGGTGCGTGCCTGGGCGTCGCCAGGGCCCGCGTTTTAGCTGCGACGGCCTACTAGGGTGCTGGCCAAGCACGTCGACGACATGATGACCACGGAGATCCCGGACAACGTCGGCCGCGCGCTGGCCCGCAACCGGGCCACCGACGTGCACGTCTTCGGCCGCCGCGGGATCGCCCAGGCGCGGTTCAGCCCGCTCGAGCTGCGCGAGCTC
The DNA here is from genome assembly GCA_963727745.1 of uncultured Actinomycetota bacterium. Taxonomy (GTDB): domain Bacteria; phylum Actinomycetota; class Actinomycetes; order Mycobacteriales; family Pseudonocardiaceae; genus Pseudonocardia. Next base: position 743,388 of record CAVSHL010000001.1, on the reverse strand, counting down.
GATCACGTGCCGGGGTTGGAGATCGTGGTCGACCCGGCCGACGTCGAGATCGACGAGGCGTCGGTGACGGCCGTGCGAGCCAGCAAGCAGGCCCAGATGGTCGTGAAGACGCTGCAGGACTGGGCGTTGCGCGACCGTCGGGACACCCCGCGCCGACTGCACCTGCACTTCCTGCAGCGTCCCGTCGCCGTGCTGGGCGCCGATCGCGTGACCGGCCTGCGGGTGGAGCGCACCGAGCCGGACGGTCGCGGCGGCGTGCGCGGCACCGGCATCCACACCGACTTCCCGGTGGAGGCGGTCTACCGGGCCGTCGGGTACGTCGGCAGCCACCTGGCCGGGCTCGCGTTCGACCACGACGGCGGCGTGCTGGTGCACGACCGCGGTCGGGTGCTCGACCTGGACGGTTCCCTGCTGCCGGGCGTGTACGCCGTGGGCTGGATCAAGCGCGGCCCCGTCGGGCTGATCGGGCACACCAAGGGCTGCGCGCTGGAGACCGTCGCCAGCCTGCTCGCCGACGCCGACGGGCTGGTGCCCGCGCCCCGCCGCGATCCGGCGGCGATCGAGGAGCTGCTCGCTGCGCGGGGCGTCGCGTACACGACGTGGGACGGCTGGCTGCAGCTGGACAAGCACGAGCGGCGCACCGGCGAGGAGCGCGGCCGTGACCGGATCAAGATCGTGCCGCGCAACGAGATGATCGCGATCTCCCGCGCCTAGGCCGTGTCCCGTGATCCACGGGACACGGCCTAGACGTGCCGCGTCACGACCCAGCGGTGCGGCGCGATCGGGCGGGTCCTGGTGAACCCGTGGAGCTCGAAGGCCGCCATGGGCCCGGTGTGCAGGAACGAACCGGAGACCGTGCGGTCGTCGGTCTCCTCGGGGTAGCCCTCCACCGTGCCCCCGCCGCGGCGGGCGATCTCGGCCAGCGCGCCGCCCAGCGCCGCGTCGGCGACGCCGCGCCCGCGCAACCCCTTGCCGGTGAAGAAGCAGGTGATCCGCCAGTCCGGGAGCGCGGTCAGCCCCTTCTCGTACAGGCGCCTGCTCTTGATCTCCGGTAGCTCGGCGGGCGTGCCGAACTGGCACCAGCCCAGGCACCGCTCGCCGTCGAACACGAGCGCGTTGTGGGTGCGCCCGTCCCGGGCCCGCTGCTCCTTCTCGGCGCGGTTCTGTGCCGGGGTGCGGCCCTTCACGCGGACGTGGAACCCCATGCACCAGCAGCCGCCCCACACCCCGTTGTTCGCCTCGACCAGCTCGGCGAAGGCGGGCCAGGTGGTGGCGTCGAGCAGGCGGACGGTGAGTTCGTGACCCCCTCGCATGGGGGAAGCATGCCGCAACGGCGTGCTGCCGCCGACGTCTCACGCACCGTGCCGGGCGACGCGGGCACGGTTGCCGCACGGCGGGCCGCACCAGGCCTGGTTGGGCCGGTGCCGGTAGAACAACTGCCCGCATCCCGGCGCGTCGCAGAACGCGAGATCGGGCCGCCCGCACGCGTCCCGCACCTCCGCGGCGAGACGGGCCAGCAGCAGTGTGAGCGGCGAGGTCGGGCTCGTCGGGCGCCGGACGGAGGTGCCGGGCGCGTCCCCGATGAGCGCCACCTCGGGTGAGGCGAGCAGCACGGCGTTGACTGCGGCGACGTCGGCGACGAGCCACGGTTCGCGCCCGACGGCCGCGCGCAGCAGCCGCAGTGCGGGATCGCGGAGGGCGACGACCGCGGCGAGGTCCTGCTCGTCGACGGTGCGCGGGCGCGGGGCGGGCAGCGCGGCAGCGTCGAGCCAGGAGTCCAGGTCGGCCGGGGAGGTCAGCTGGTCGTGTTCCTGCCACCCGGTGCGCTTGACGGTGTTGGCCAGGTCCAGCGCGGGATGGCCCTCCAGCCACGTCCACGTCGGTGCCGGACTCATGAGCTCAACCTACTCACTAACGGTTTGCGAGCGAGAAAGCATTAGTTTAGCGTCAGGCCGATGGCTCATCCACCCGCATCCGTCGTCGTGCTGTGCGGCGTGCAGATCGTCGACGTCATGGGCGTCACCGTCGTCGTCTCGGCGCTGCCGCGCATGCTGGCCGATCTCGGTGCCTCCCCGGCGACGGCCGGGCTCCTCGTGCCCGGCTACGCCGTGGGGTTCGCCGCGCTGTTGCTCGTCGCGGCGCGTTGGGGGGACCGGCACGGGCATCGCCGGGTGCTCCTCGGCGGGCTCGTGCTGTTCGCCGCTGCGTCGGTGCTCGCCGCGCTCACCCCGACGATGGCCGTCCTCGTCGCGGCCCGGTTCCTGCAGGGCGTGGCAGCGGCGGTCAGCGTCCCGAACGCGCTCGTTCTGCTGACCCGCGACGCCGGCCCCGAACCCGGCCGCGGCCGGGCGTTGAGCGCCTGGAACGCGTGCGGCGGCCTCGCCGGTGCGGCCGGGCTGCTCGTCGGCGGGATCGCGACCAGTGCCGTCGGCTGGCGCGCGATCTTCTGGGGCAACATCGCGATCACGGTCGTGCTCGCCGTCGGGGTGCTGCGTGCCGTCGGCCCCGACCGGCCGGAGGATCGGCAGCGCGACCCCATCGACGCGGGCTCGGCCGTTCTCCAGGTCGCGGCGATCGCGCTGGTGGTGGCCGCGGCCGACGCGGCCCGGCACTCCGGTGCGCTGCTCGCCGCGCTGGGCGGGCTCGCGGCCTGCGCCGCCGCGCTCCTCGTCGTCCGCGAACGTCGCTCGTCCGCGCCGCTGGTGGCGCCCGAGCTGTGGCGGCGGCCGGAGTTCGTGACCGGGCTGGCCGGCTCCTTCGGGGTGACGGCCACGACCAGCACGCTCGTGGTGATCACCACGATCCACCTGCAGGAGGACCTCGGATTCTCGGCCGCCGCCGCCGGGCTGATGATCCTGGCCTTCAGCGGCGGGGTGGTCGCGGGAGCGGCGGTCGCCGGGCGGCTGCTGCCCGTCATGGGCGCCGCCACCGTCCTCGTCGCCGGGCTGGGCGGCATCGGTGGGGGAGCCGCTGCCGCGGCCGCCGTGCCGGGCTCGACCGTGGTCGTGGTCGTCGCGCTCGTACTGGCGGGGCTCGGTAACGGTGTCGGGGCGGTCGCGGCGTACGCGCTCGGCACCGATGTCTCCGCCGCGCAGCAGGCCAGCGCGGCCGGGCTGCTCAACACGGCCGCGCAGATCGGCACCGCCGTCGTCGTGGCGGTCGGAGTGGCGGTCGCTGCGACCGCCGGCGACGGCACGACGCTCGAGCCGCGAACGGGAGCCCTCGTCAGCGTCGTCGCTGCGGTCGTGGTCATCGCCGGAGTGCTGGCGCGCACGCGAGCCCGAGCCCAGCGGTTCTCCTAGTCGGGCTCGTTGCGCAGCACGATCGTGCGGACGGGGTGGGTGGCGCCCTGGATGCGCTCCAGCAGGACGGTCGCGGCGGTGGCGCCGATGCGCCGGGTCGGGATCGGGATGACGTCGATCCCGCTGGGGCCCAGCGGGAGGTAGGGCAGGTCGCCGAAGGCCGACATGCCGAAGGCCGGTGGCGCGAGGCCGCGTTCACGCAGCTCGGCGAGTGCGCCGACGGCCATCAGGTTGTTGGCGACGAACACCGCGTCGGGTGGTTCCTGCAGGTCCAGCAGCTGGGCGAGCGCTGCTCGGCCGCCGTCCACCCGGTAGTCGGCGTGCCGCAGGTAGGTTTCGGGATCGACGCCGGGGGAGCTGCGGCGGAACTCCTGGCGCCAGCCGGCGCTGCGCAGCTCGGCGGTCTCGGCCTCCTGCGGGCCGGTGATGCAGGCGACGCGCCGGGCGCCGCGCTCGTACAGCCGGGCGGTGGCGTGCCGGCCGCCGGCCAGGTTGTCGACGACGACGGAGTCGACCTGCTGGTGGTGCAGAGCGCGGTCGACGGTGACGACCGGGACGCGGCGCTCCAGCAGTGCCCCGATCTCGCTGCGCTCGGCCGCGGGCACCAGGATCACGCCCGCCATGTGCTCCGACAGCGCGACGGCGAGCGCGGCCCGCTCGCGGGTCTGGTCCTCGTCGGTGTTGCAGAGGACGACCGAGTATCCGGCCTGCAGCGTGACGTCCTCGACACCGCGCGCGAGCGACGTGAAGAAGGGGTTCTCGATGTCGGCCACGATCAGCGCGATCACCGTCGAGCTGCGGGTGCGCAGCGCGCGGGCCGTGCGGTTGGGCGTGTAGCCCATCTCCTCGGCCGCCGCGAGCACCAGGCGGACCTTCTCGCGGGAGACGCCCGTGCCGTTGAAGACCCGGGAGACGGTAGCTGCGGAGACACCCGCTCGTGCCGCCACGTCGTAGATCGTCGCCACTGGTCCTCGCCGCTGCTCGTCTGCCGGCCGACGATAATCATCGGCTGAATCGATTGCAACGCCGCGTCGGCTTGACGGCTCTGAGATCCAGTTCCTAGTGTCTGGAATCGATTTCTCGCCCAGATCGATCTTGCAGAGTCGCTGAGGAGGACATCGGTGTTCGCTCCCCACCAGTCCATCGCCATGCTCGACGGTGCGGTGACCCGGTCCATCTCCCCGGAGAATCCGACGGGCGCGCGCGGCGCCGGCGGCGGGGCGACCCACGGTACCGGCGCCAACGCCGCGCGCGGGCTCGGTCAGGGCTGGAAGGTGTCGCCGTCGATCGAGATCCCGGCCGGTGCGACGGCCGAGCTCGCCGAGATCGAGGGCTCCGGGGTCGTCCAGCACATCTGGCTCACCACGCACCCGAGCCACTGGCGGCAACTCGTGCTGCGGATGTACTGGGACGGCGACGACGAGCCCGCGGTCGAGGTGCCCGTCGGCGACTTCTTCGGGCAGGGTTGGGGCGAGTTCGCGCAGCTGTCGTCGCAGATGATCGCCGTCAACCCGCACGGTGGCTGCAACTCCTACTGGCCGATGCCGTTCCGGCGGGGCGCGCGGATCACGATCGAGAACCTCGCCGGTGGGCCCGCGATCGTCTACTTCCAGATCACCTACGCCCTCACCGACGTGCCCGACGAGGCCGCGTACCTGCACGTCCAGTGGCACCGCGACAACCCGCTCGAGCGCGGCGAGGTGCACCGGATCGTCGACGGGGTGGTCGGGCGCGGCCGGTACGTCGGCACCTACCTCGCGTGGGGTGTGAACAACACCGGCTGGTGGGGCGAGGGCGAGGTCAAGTTCTACCTCGACGGTGACGACAAGCTGCCCACCATCTGCGGCACCGGCACCGAGGACTACTTCGGCGGCGCCTGGAACTTCGACGTGCCCGGCCAGGGCTACACCGCCTTCACCACCCCGTACCTGGGGCTGCACCAGATCATCCGGCCCGACGGCGTGTACCGCAGCCAGCAGCGGTTCGGCATGTACCGCTGGCACGTGCCCGACCCGATCGCGTTCACCAGCGGCCTGCGGGTGGACGTGCAGGCGCTGGGCTGGCGGTCGGACGGGCGCTACCTGCAGCTGGCCGACGACATCGCCTCCACGGCGTTCTTCTACCTCGACCGCTCCCACACCGACCGCCCCTCCTGCCCGGGGATCGACCACCTCGAGATCTGCTGACGGGGGCGGGTGTCGTTGATCAAGGGCAAAAGGTCGCTCGTCGATCTTGTTCAGCGACCTTTTGCCCTTGATCAACGTTCCCGGTGCGCCACCGCGAGGCCGTGCACCAGGTCCTTCGTCGCCGGGTACAGCGAGAGGTAGGCCGCGTACCGCTCCTCGTACAGCGCCCGGGTGTCCGGGTCCGGGGTGACGCGCTCCTTCGTCGGGTTCCAGACGTCCACGTCGGCGGTCGGGTCCAGCGTGCGCGCTGCCAGGTAGGCGCCGCCGTAGCTCGCGCCGATCGTCACCTCGGGCACCTCCTGCGGCAGGCCGGTCACGTCGGACACGATGCGCGTCCACACCCCGCCCGTCGTGCCGCCGCCGACCGCGACGATGCGCTGCGGATCGGCGCCCGCGTCCCGCATGGCCCCGATGTTGTGGCGCACCCCGAACGCCGTGGCCTCGAGCGCTGCGCGGTAGAGGTCGCCGCGGGTGTGCGACACCGTGAGCCCGGCGATCACGCCGCGGGCGTCGGGATCGGCGATCGGGGTCCGCTCGCCGGCGAAGTAGGGCAGCATCAGCAGCCCGTTCGCGCCCGCCCCTGAGCTGGCAGCCTCCGCGCTGAGCGACGCGTGCTCCGGGCCGCCGAACAGCCCGCGCAGCCACTCGGTGATCGCCCCGGAGGTCGCCATGCCGCCGGCGAGGTTGTGGGTGCCGGGGAACGCGCCGATCGTGCTCCACAGCGCCGGTACGAGCAGCCGGTCCTTCGTCGTCGCGACGAGGAACATCGTGGAGCCGTACATGAGCATCAGATCGCCGACGCGGGTCGCGCCGACGCTGATCGCCTCCGACCAGGCGTCGACGGTGCCGGTGATCACCGGCGTGCCCTCGGCCAGCCCGGTCGCGGCGGCCGCCTCCGCCGTCACCGTGCCGGCCACCTCGCCGGGCCAGCGCAGCGGCGGCAGCTCGATCCCGGGGGCGACGCGCTGCGCCCACGGCGCGTACCACTCCTGCGCCCGCGAGTCGTAGAGCGGCACCGACTGGCTGGCCGAGTGGTGGTCCAGCACGTACTCGCCGGTCAGCTGCTGCACCAGCCACGAGCTGGGCATGTACAGCCGCCGCGCCTGCGCCGCCACCTCCGGCTCGTGCTCGGCCACCCACGCGATCTTGGGTCCGACGGCCTGCGTGGACGGCAGCGAGCCGCAGCGGTCGAGGATCTCGTCGCGGCCGAGCTCGTCGCCGATCCGCGCGATCTGCGCGGTGGCGCGGGTGTCGACGCCGTAGAGGATCGCGGGCCGCAGCGCGCGCCCGTCCTCGTCGGCGAGCAGCACGCACGGGCCCATCCCGCTGACCCCGACGGCCGCGGGTGGCTCCGCAGCCCCGGAGAGGAGCTCCTGCGCGATGCCGGTGAACTCCGCCCACCAGATCGCGGCATCCATCTCGACGTGCCCGGGGTGCGGGCGGTCGACGGTGTGCTTGCGCGTGGCCGACGCCAGCACCGTGCCGTCGGCATCGACCAGCACGCCCTTCGTGCTGCCCGTGCCGACGTCGACTCCGAGTGTGGTCACAGCCCCGGTACGTCCCCGCACAGGTGCACGGCCACACCCAGCTCGGCGAACGTGGCCGCCTTGGCGCGCAGCGCAGCGTCGGCGGTAGCGGCGTCGGGCGCGTAGACGATGTTGGCGTGGTTGGCCTTGTGGCGGCCCATGAACTGGTCGCGGGTGATCCCGTGCAGCACGACGTGCGCGATCGGCCACTCCGCGGTGGTGGCCTCGCGTCGCCGGGTCGTCTCCTCGTCGGGCAGCTCGACGACGGACGCCCGGCCGATGTCGACGTGCAGGCCGCCCTCGGCCAGGTACACCCGCGACCACACGATCTCGCCCGGCTTCGACACCCCGGAGAGCGTGCTGCCGCCGGCGGGGAAGAACATCGGCCCCTGCCGCAGCCCGGTGGCGTTCTGGTAGCCGCCGAGGTGCGACGCCGGCACCGAGCCGGAGATCTCGAAGACCCACACGAAGTCGTCGCCGAACGAAGCGCCCCACCGCACGTCGTGCAGCGTGGTGGCCGGGTCGAGGCCCATCGCCGTCCAGATCCGGTTGGTCACCAGCGCGTCGACGGCGACCCCCTCGTCGACCTCGTTGAAGTGCGGCAGCGCCTGCCCGGCCCACAGCTCGCGCGCGCCGTCGCGGCTGCGCACCGGCGGCCGCTCGACGTTGTTGAGCAGGCCCTCCACCAGGTCGGACGCGGGGCAGACGTCCTTGAGGCCCTGCTGGTACTGGATGCCGACGGCGTCGAGGCCGAAGTCGTCGCTGATCCGCAGCGTGGCGATGTACATCTTGAACTGCCACTTCAGCTGCGCCTCGGTCAGCTCGGTGGCCTCGTCGGTACCGAGGACGAACGTCATGCCGGCGTCGCGCAGCCACTGCCCGACGGCGGCGGCCTCGGCGTCGTCGACCTTCTGCATCTCGGCCCACAGCGCGCTCTGCGAGAGCCGCTCCTTGTAGAAGCCCAGCGGGTTGAGCAGCTCGTCGTCGAAGATCGCGTTGTACATGCCCATGCAGCCCTCGTCGAAGATCCCGAGGATGGCCTTGTCGTTGCGCAGCTGCACGCCGACCGCGCGCCCCAGCTCGGTCGCCTCGTCGGCGGGCAGCGTGCCCAGCGGGCGCACGTGGCTCTCGTCGTGGCGCAGGGAGCCGGTGTCGAGCCAGGTCGCGATGCCGTCGCGGGCCCACTCGTCGGACCAGTCCTCGCTCCACAGCGTCGAGTACGCGATGCCGGCCTTGGTGAGGCTGCCGTTCAGGTTGAGCATCCCGACCAGCCCTGGCCACTGGCCGCTCCAGTTGCCGATCACGAGGATCGGGCCGCGGTGGCTGCGCAGCCCGGCCAGCACGTGGTGGCTGTACTGCCAGATCGCCTCCGCGACGACGAGCGGCGCGTCCGGCGGCACGGCACGGAACACCTCGATGCCGTGGCGCTGGCTGGAGATGAACCCGTGCCCGTGCTCCGGGTCGAACGGGTGCGCGCGCATTACGCGCCTCCCGAGCTTCTCCACGGCGGCCCCGAACTGCTGCTCCAGCAGCTCCTGGGCGGCCCAGCCCGCTCGGTTGGCGGCCTGGCGGAGGTCGCCGCTCGCCACGAGGTAGACGGTGTCGGGCGCCGCCTCGGGTACCGCGTGCGGGACGGGCACGGCGTAGGCCATCGGGAACTCCGATCCTGGATGTGCGGTCACTTGAAGCCGGCGCTCTTGATCGATTCGACGATCTGGCGCTGGAAGAACACGAAGATGACGAGCATCGGCAGAGCTGCAACGGTGGACGCCGCGAGAATGTAGTGCCAGTTGCCCGCGTACTGCTGCTGGAAGCCCGCGATCCCCACCTGAACGGTGCGCAGCGCGGGGTCCGAGGTGATCGTCAAGGGCCACAGGAACGCGTTCCAGTTGGCCAGGAAGAAGAACACCGACAGCGCGGCCAGCACCGACCGCGACAGCGGCAGGACGACCGACACGTACACCCGCCAGTAGCCGGCCCCGTCCATGAGCGCGGCCTCCTCCAGCTCGCGCGGCAGCGAGAGGTAGAACTGCCGCAGCAGGAAGATCCCGAACGCGTTGAAGATCGCCGGGATGATCAGTCCCGCGTACGAGTCGACCATCCCGAGCACCCGCACCACCGCGAACGTCGGCACCATCACGACCGGCAGGGCGATCAGCATCGTCGCGAAGATCGCCAGGAAGAGCGGCTCCCGGCCGCGGAAGCGCAGCCGGGCCAGCGCGTAGGCGGCCATCGAGTGGAACCACAGCGCCACGACGGTGATCACCGCGGAGATCACGAAGCTGTTGAGCAGGTACCGCCCGAACGGCACCTCGGTGAACACGTACAAGAAGTTGGCCACGGTCGGATGAGCCGGCAGCAATGCGGGCGCGGTCACCTCCGCCTCCGTCTTGAACGCGCCGAGCAGCATCACGGCCAGCGGTGCGATCGTCAGCAGCGCGAGCACCAGGCCCAGCGCGAGCAGGGCGACGTTGCGGGGCGTCCAGCGGTTGTTCCGCGGCCGGACGGGCGCGGTCGGGACGGCCTCCGTACGGGGTCGCTCAAGCGTCGTCATGGTTGAACCGACCTCCCCGGGTGAGCGCGAACATCAGGCCCGACCAGATCAGCAGCAACGCCAGCAGCGTCGAGCCGACCGCCGCCGCGTACCCGTACTCGCCGAACAGGAACGCCTGCTCGTAGATGTAGAAGACGATCAGCGTCGTCGACCCGGCCGGACCGCCCTTGGTGAGGGCGTAGACGAGGTCGAGCCCGCCCGTCACCACCGCGACCGTGCTGGTGAGCAGGACGAAGAAGCTGGTGGGGGAGAGCATCGGCCAGGTGATCGCGCGGAACTGCTGCCACGCCGACGCGCCATCGACGCGCGCGGCGTCGTACAGCTCGCCGGGGATGTCCTGCAGGCCGGCCAGGAAGATCACCATGTAGTAGCCCATCTGGAACCAGATGGTGATCACGATGACCGCGGCCAGCGCGAGCCCCGGTGAGCCGAGCACCGAGACCCCGTCGAAGCCGATGGCCGCGAGTGCCTGCGTGACCGCCCCGACCTTGTCGGTGAGCAGGAACTGCCAGACCAGCCCGATCACGACGAGGCTGATCACGTACGGCACGAACAGCGCGCTGCGGACGAACCCGACGCCGGGGAAGCGCTCCTTCACCAGCACCGCCAGCGCGAGGCTGACGGCGAACATCACCGGCACGACCGCCACGACGTAGATCGCGGTGGTGCGCAGGCTCGCCCAGAACTGCGGGTCGCCCACCATGCGCACGTAGTTGTCGACGCCGATGAAGGCCAGGTGCCCGAAGCCGTCGAGGGAGAAGAACCCGAGCCCGACGGCGAGCAGCATCGGGATGCCGACGAACACCAGCAGCCCCAGCGTGTCGGGCAACAGGAACCAGAACGCGGCGCGGCGCTCGCGCTGGGCCCGGGATGCCGTCGACGGCGCGCGGCCTGCAGTGCGCGCCAGGATCGCGGTGGTCACAGCAGGGCCGCCCCTTCGTAGGTCTGCAGGAAGCTCTCGATCGCGTCCTGCGCCTCCTGGGCCTGCGCACGGGCGTCGCCGCCGGCGAGCTGGACCGACTGGATCGTGTTCGACAGGGCCTTGTAGAGCACCGGTGGGAAGCGGGGCTCGCCGCGGCTGTGGTCGAGCAGGCCACGGACCGCAGTGCGCGCGGGATCAGTCCAGGAAGGGAGCTTCTCGGTGGCGGCGGTGACCGACTTCCGCGCCGGCAGGTTCGACTTCGCGCGGCCGTTCCAGTCGGCGCAGCGCGCGATCGACTCCGGGCTCATGCTGCCGATCGACTCGACCACGAAGCGGGCCGCCGCGTCGGGATCGCGGCCGCGGTTGTTCACCGCCCACGCCCAGCCGCCGGCGACCGTCCTGGGCTGCCCGCCGGCCGGCGCCGGCAACGGGATGATCCCGTAGCGGTGGTCGGGGGCCTGCAGCGCGAACTCCTGGATCGTCCACGGCCCGCGCTCCCACATCGCCGCCAGGCCCTGCGTGAAGGCGGGGACGATCTCGCCGCCCGTCGGGTTCGTGCGCGGTGCGACCCCGCGGCTGATGGTCTCGGCGAACAGCTCCAGCGCAGCGATCACGCCCGGCGAGGTCATGCTCGGCAGCTGGGTGCGCGCGTCGACCACGTCGCCGCCGGCCTGCCAGACCCACGGGTAGAACGTGAAGTTCTGGTAGTAGCCGGGCTTGGTCTCCAGCACGAGCCCGGAGCGCTGCGGAGTGGTCAGCTTCTCCGCGACGTCGAGCATCTGGTCCCAGGTGCGGGGCAGGTCGCCCTCGGAGAGTCCGCTCTGCTCGAAGGCGGCGACGTCGTAGAAGATGCCGAGCGGCTCGACCTCCATCGGCAGCGCGAAGACCCCGTCGCCGACCGCGCGGGTGGCCAGCGCCTCGGGGTAGAAGTCGGCGACCGCTTCCGCCGTCATGTACGGCCGGAGATCGAGCATGACGCCGCCGTTGTAGTAGCGCAGGAACTCGCCGGGGGAGATCAGGAAGATGTCGGGCCCGTTGTCGGCCGCGAACGAGGTGGCGATCCGCGGGTTCATCGGGTTGACGTAGTCCGGCACGTACGCCGGCGCGACCTGCTCCGGATGGTGCGCGTTCCAGTCCGCGATCGCGGCGTCGAACCACAGCCCCTGGTCGATCAGCTGCTGATCGACGCCCGCGTCCTGCGGCGTGTAGTTCTGCATGAACTGCAGCGGTCGCTTCGCGTCACCGGAGGAACAACCGGCCACCGCGCCCAGCGCCAACGCAGCTGCGCCGGTGACGAACCACCGGCGGTTGATCCCCTGCTCGACCCGTGACGTCATCGTCGATCGGCCCCCGCAATCGATTTCACAGCCGAGACCTTTCTAGAGGCCAGATGTGACCGGCGTCAACCCCGGACGGGCCTGATATCGATGCCGGAGCAGCGTCCGGTCGGATCGTGCGCGCGCCTGCGAGAATGATCGGATGGCGCTGACCGACCAGGCGATCGGGCGGATCAAGGAGATGATCCGCTCGGGAGAGCTGCGCCCGGGCGACCGCCTGCCACCGGAGAAGGAGCTGTCCGAGGCGCTGGGGCTGTCCCGCAGCTCGCTGCGCGAGGCCGTCAAGGCGCTGGAGGCCATCCGGGTGCTCGACGTGCGACGCGGCGACGGCACGTACGTCACCAGCCTCACCCCGGAGCTGCTCCTGGAGGCCGTGTCGTTCGTCGTCGACGTGCACCAGGACGCGTCGCTGCTGGAGATGTTCGAGGTACGGCGGATCCTCGAGCCCGCAGCCACCGCCATCGCTGCCGGGCGCGCGACCGACGCCGACATCGCCCACCTCGACCAGCTGCTCGACCAGCTCAGCGTGACGACGCCGGTCGACGAGCTCGTCGCGCAGGACATGGTCTTTCACCGCTTCATCGCCCAGCTGGCCGGCAACGGCTACCTGACGGGGCTCCTGGAGACGCTCTCCAGCAGCACCCTGCGCGCGCGGCTCTGGCGAGGCATCTCCGAGGAGGGCACCACCGAGCGCACGCTCACCGAGCACCGCGCCATCGTGGCTGCGCTGGCCCGCCACGATCCCGTCCTCGCCGCGGCGGCGGCCACCGTGCACATCGACGGCGTGGCCCAGTGGCTCCGCCGCGCCGCCGGCTGAGCGTCGCGCTTGCGCTAACGTATGCTCAGGTAATATAACTGAGGCATGCGTTCTCGGACGGCCAACATCCTCGGTGCCCTCGGTATCGCCCTCGCCGACGCGCAGACGTCCCAGCTGACGGCCTCGTCCGGCCTCTCGCCGACCGACGCGGCCGCGCTCAACGCGATCGGGCTCGTACCCGGCTGCAGCATCGCCACGGTCCGGGTCGCACTGGACATCACCCATCCCGGCACGGTGCGCACGATCGACCGGCTGGTGCGCGCCGGGCTCGCCGAGCGCCGCAGCGGTGTGGACGGTCGCACCGTCGGGCTGCACCTCACCGCGGAAGGCGAGCGGACGTGGCTGCACCAGAGCGCGGCCCGGCTCGACCGGCTCGAAGCGATCGTGGCACGGCTGCAGCCGGCCGAGCGGGCCGACGTCGAGCGCGTCGCCTCGGCGATCCTCGCGGCCGTGACCGGCGACGAGGAGTCGGCGGAGCGGATCTGCCGGCTCTGCGACGAGCGGCGCTGCCCGCAGGACCGCTGCCCGGTCACCCTCGCGATCGGGACGGGCGCATGATCGGGGCAGGCGCATGATCGGCCCGCTGCTCATGGTCGCCAGCGCGGCGGCGTGGGCGGCCGGACTGATCCTCACCAAGATCACGATCGACGTCAGCGCGGCGGCGCCCAGCTCGGTGCTGGTCGTGCAGCTGACGGCATCGGCCGGCGTGCTCGCCGTCGCGTGCCTGGTCACCCGCGCGCCGACGGCAGGCGTGTGGCGGCACGGGTGGGTCGGGCTGCTGGAGCCGGGCCTCGCCTACCAGCTCGCCCTCGCCGGCCTCGCGCTGACCAGCGCAGCCAACGCCAGCGTGCTCGGCAGCCTGGAGCCGGTGATGGTGCCGCTCATCGCCTGGGTGCTGCTGCGTGAACGCCCGCGCCTGCGGCTCGTCGGCGTCATCGTCGGGGCGACCGTCGGCTCGGCGATCGTGTCGTTCAGCGCCGAGGACGGCACCGGATCGGTCGCCGGCGACGGGCTCATCATCGCCAGCGTTGCCGCCGCCGCCCTCTACGTCGTCGTCGCTTCGAAGCAGGTCGCGACGATCCCCCCGCTCGCCGCAGCGATCAGCCAGCAGACGTGGGCGTTGGGCTTCGTGGTCATCGGCCACCTCGTGCTCTCCGGCACGGTGTTCTGGCCGTCGGCCACCGTCGGGCAGCTGCTGCTCGCGTCCGTGGCCGGAGTGGTGAACTACGCGCTGCCCTTCTGGCTGTACCTGACCGCGCTCACCCGGATGCCGGTCGCGCGCGCGGCGACCTACCTCACGCTGATACCCGTCTTCGGCGTGGCAGGCGCCGTCGTCGTGCTGGGCGAGCGGGTCACCTGGCTCGACGCCCTCGGCGGCCTGCTCGTCGTCGGCTGCCTGCTCGCCGACGTGCGCGGGGAGAAGGCACCGGTAGCGGCGGTGAGCAGTAGATGAGGCAGGCCGGCACACCTCGACGCGACGGAGTGCGCGTTGGAACGGGCCAACTCGCCGTCCTGATTTGGGCAACTCGCGCGGGGCTGTACGGCGAGTTGCCCGGTTTGGGACGGCGAGTTGCCCCTTCTGGGGCGGTGAGTTGCCCGGGTTGGGACGACCGTCAGGTCGGGGTGAGGCTGGTGGGGCCGCTGGCCAGCACGGCGGCGGCGAGCGCACGGGTGGCCGGGCGGTCCTCGGTGCGCGGGTTGGTGAGCAGGACGAGGTCGATGTGGCCGAGCTCGGGCAGGCGGTGGCGCGGCCCGAGCGCCGTGAGCTGGACGGGGACGAGGCTGGCCGCCATCGACGAGACGCCGATGCCTGCGGCGACGGCGGCGATGAGGCCGTTGACGCCCCGGCAGATGCAGGCGCTGCGGTAGCCGGTCTCGGTCCGGTCGAGGGCGTTCTGCATGGCCGTGCGGCTGAGGCTCGGGTTCGGGTAGACGACCAGCGGCAGGGGGCGCGTCGGGTCGATCCGGGTGCCGGCGGTGCCGACCCACACCAGCTTGTCGCGCTTCACGAGCTTCCCCGCGTGCTCGCCGCGCGGGCGCTTGCCGACGAAGAGATCGAGGCGGTCGTTCTCGAGCCTGCGGTGCAGGGTGCCGCTCTGGTCGATCGTCAGGTCGAAGTCGACGAGCGGGTGCTCGGCGCGGAAGTCGCGCAGGATCGCGGGGAGCCGGGTCAGCGCGAGATCGTCGGACATCCCGATCCGCAGCCGGCCGTGCGGCCGGTCGCCGCTGAAGAAGCGGGCCGCCTGCTCGTGGGACGCGAGGATCGAGCGGGCGAACCCGATCATCGCCTCGCCGTCGGGGGTGAGCGCCACGCTGTGGGTGTCGCGCAGCACCAGCACGCGGCCCGTCGCCTCCTCCAGCTTGCGGACGTGCTGGCTGACCGTCGGCTGACGGATCCCCAGTCGGACGGCGGCCTGGGTGAAGCTGCGGGTCTGGGCCACGGCGAGGAAGGTCCGCAGCTGGCTCGGGTCGTACGGATCCGTCATTGCGCCTCGCGATAACAGTTAGCTTCGGTATCGGGGTTCAGAATAGATCGCCGCCGTCGCAGGGTGGGAGTACAGCTCCCCACACGACGAAAGGCCCCTCGTGACGACGGCCGCGGCCGAGCAGTCCCCCAGCACCATCGAACGGAACCGGGGGAGCGCCTTCGACGCCCTCCGGCTGCGCACGTACCGCATCTATCTGACCGGCCACACCGTCGCCAGCACCGGCGCCTGGATCCAGAGCATCGCACTGGACTGGCTGGTGCTCGAACGAGCGGGCACCCCGTCGGCGGTCGGGATCGTGATGGCGTGCCAGTTCCTGCCGATGCTCCTGCTCGGGATGCACGGCGGCCTCATCGCCGACCGCTTCCCGAAGCGCAGTGTCCTGCTCGTCACCCAGTCGCTGAACGCGCTGCTGAGCGCCACGATCGCCGTGCTGACGATCAGCGGCGTGGTGCAGGTCGAGCACCTGTACCTGCTCGCGCTGGTGGGCGGGCTGGTGTTCGTGGTGGACAACCCGACCCGCCAGGTCTTCGTCAACGAGGTGGTGCCGGCGGACCGGGCCCGGCAGGCGATCGCGCTCAACGCGGCCACGTTCCAGGCCGCACGGCTGGTCGGACCGGCGGTGGCGGTCGTGCTGATCGGCACGGTCGGGACGGGCTGGGCCTTCGCCGCTAACGCCGTGTCTTTCCTCTTCCCGATCGCGGGCCTGCTGCTCATCCGTCCGGCCGAGCTGTTTCCCGCCCCGCGGTTCGACCCCGCCGCCGGCCGGTTGCGCGACGCGCTGCGCCACGTCGCGGCGCGCCCTCGGGTCGCGGCGACGATCACGCTGGTCGGGATCGTCGGCACGTTCGGCCTGAACTTCCCGATCGTGCTGACCGCGATGGCCGGCGAGGCGTTCGGTGGCGGCGCGGGCCTGTACGGGCTGTTCAACATCGTGCTCGCGGTCGGGTCGGTGGGCGGCGCGCTCGTCGCCACGCGCGTCCGCAGGCCCGGGCTGCCGATGCTGGTGAGCATGGCCGCGATCTTCGCCGGCGCGCAGGCCGCCGCGGCGACGGCGCCGAGTGTGGCGATCTTCTGCGTGCTGCTGGTCGTGCTCGGCGTGGCCAACCTGGCGTTCCAGGCGATGGCGAACGCGTCGGTGCAGGCCTGGGTCGAGCCCGCGGTCCGCGGCCGGGTGATGGGCCTCTACATGCTCGTCTTCGCAGGTGGGACGCCGCTCGGCGCGCCGATCATCGGCGCGCTGACCGCGGAGTACGGGGCCCGTGCCGGCATGGCCGTCTGCGGGATCGTGCCGCTCGCGGCGTGCGCAGGGCTGGTGCTCCTGCGTCGGCGGCGCTCGGTGGTCCCGGTCCTCGTGCCGGCCTGATCGTCACGATTCGGCGCTCGCGGCCCGCCGCGCGAGCTGGTCGGTCGAGACTCCCGCCGCGACGAACACGAGCGCGAGGACGACCCAGCCGGTGGTCCCGTGCTCGATCGCCGTGACGGTGACGACGAGCGGGCCGAGCATCCGGCCGACGGCTATCCCGGCCTGGCTCAGGCCCTGGTAGGCGCCAGGCGCGGCCGGGTCGGCCAGTTCGAAGGCGAGGCCCCAGCTGCCGCCCTCGTTCCACAGCTCGCCGACCGTGTACGCGACGCTGGCCGCGAGCAGCACCGCTGTGGCCGTCACAGGATCAGCTGAGCCGGCGAGCGCGAAGAGGCCGCACCCGATGGCGATCGCGCCGCCCGCGCGCCGCACGAACCGTCCCGCGACGCGGACGTCGTGGGTGCCGCGCGCCGCCCGTACCTGGAAGAGCGCGACGAGCACGGTGTTGACGACCATCAGCGCCGCGATGACGACGGGCGGCGCGGTGGTCGCGGTGGTGATCCAGAGCGGCACGCCGACCGCGAACAGGCCCACGTGCATGCCCATGATCGCGTTCAGCGCTGTGGCCGTGACGTACGTGCGGTCCCGCAGCGGGGACCGCGCGGCCTCGTCCACGGCCGGAGCCGTACCGGCGCGGGGCAGCCGCAGCGCCGCGATGACGGCCGCGGCGGTCGTCAGCCCGGCCAGGACGAGCGCCGCCCGGTAGGCGGGGACGGTGTCGACGGCCAGCGCCCCGGCCGCCACCGCCGTGCCGAGCCCGGCCGCCACGTTGGTGACCACGCGCAGCCGTGCGCGCACCGCCACCCGGGACGGGCCGGTGAACGCGACCGCGATGACGGCCTGGCGCGTGCTGAAGGCGGTGAACTGGGCGCCGACCACGACGCAGGCGACGAGCAGGAAGCCGACGGTGTCGCCGACGAGCGCGTAGCAGCCCAGCGCGATCGCTTGCAGCGCCAGCGCGGCGGCCATCAGCGTGCGGGTGCCGATGCGGTCGGCCAGCACCCCGGCGCCGAAGGAGGTCGCCACGCCGACGGCGCCCGCTGCGGTCAGCCCGTACCCGACGGTGGCCGCGCTGAGCCCGATCCCGCGCACGAGCAGCAGCGCGCTCACGGCGGTGAACAGCCCGGTTCCGAAGGCCGTCGCGCCGGTCGCCCCGACGAGCGCCCGCGCGGTCGGGTCGGGCGGCTGCACGGTCTCACGCAGCCCGTGGACGAGCCGCTGGGCCAGGGGCATCGGGGTCGTGTCGGTCACCCCGTGGTTCTGTCACGCGGATCGAGGACCGCGCGATCGATGAAGCATTACCCTTCATCGTGCCGCTGACCGAGTACGTGCTGGACGAGCGCGACATGAGCGAGGTCCGGTTCGCGGTGTCGCCGCTCAACGAGCTGGCGCTGTCCGTGCGGACCTGGCGTGACCCCGGCCGGTTCCCCCAGCACCTGCCGTGGCTGCGTCGCACGAGCGCGGAACGCGCCGAGCTGGACGGCGACCTGCTGACAGCCCTGTCGAACGATCTCCGCTGGCTGCCGGACTTCCTCACGCCGCGCCCGTCAACGCCGCTCCCGCGCATCGAGGACGAGCTCGAGCAGCTGGCCGCGGTCGCACCCGACGTCGTCGCGGCGCAGCTGCGGGCGGTGCACCCGGAGCTGCCCCCGGCACTGGAGGGACCGGCGGGGGAGGTGCGCGACCGGATCGTCGCCGCCGTGTCGGAGTACTGGACGTCCTGCTTCGCCCCGTGGTGGCCGCGGATGCTCGCGATCCTGCAGGCCGACGTCGTCCACCGGGCCCACCGGATCACCGCGGGTGGGATGGCGGAGATGTTCGCGGGGCTGTCGGGCCGCTGCGTGCTGGTCGGCAACGTCGTGACCATCCGCAACCGGCCCCCGTTCCCCGGCTTCCGCCGGGTGACCGCCCGCGCGGGGCTCACCCTGGTGCCGTCGCTGTTCACGCGGGGGCTGACCGCGCCGCTGGAGCCGGCCCAGCCTCCGATGGTCGTCTACCCGGCCCGCGGCGCCGGCATGCTCTGGAGCGCCGAGGCACCGCCGGCCGCGGACGCGGTGGTGGGCGTGCTCGGCCGCACGCGCGCCGGCCTGATGGCGATGCTCGACGAGCCGGCGTCCTCCACCGAGCTTGCCGTCCGGCTGGGCGTGACCACCACGGCGGTCAACCAGCACCTGCGCGCCCTGCGGGCGGCGGGATTGCTCGCCGCGGCCCGGCACGGCCGCCACGTGCTCTACGTGCGCACCGAACTGGGTGACCGGCTGGCGGGTGCCGGCTCCCCGTGAACGGTGTGCGGACGCGGAAGAGCCCGGTCCGGGACGGCGGGGCCGCCCCGGACCGGGCTCTCAGCGCTGTGTCAGCTGTCGATCACTGGTAGAGGACGGCCGCGATCTCCGGGCTGTCGATGTTGGCCTTGTCGTACCAGTAGTAGCCACTGTTGATGGTCTTGTCCTGCTGCTCGCCCTTGATCGCCTTCACCGCGGAGACGACGGTCTGCGCGCCCATGCCGACCGGGTTCTGGGTGACCGCACCGAGCATCGCGCCGCTGCGGATGGCGTCGATCTGGGACTTGCCGGAGTCGAAGCCGATGACCGAGATGCCCTGCTTGCCGCTCTCGGCGATGCCGCGCAGCACACCGATGGCGGAGCCTTCGTTCGCGCCGTAGATGCCCTTGACGTCGGGGTTGGCCGCGATGATCGCCTTGGTGATGTCGGCCGACTTGGCCTGGTCGCCGCCGCCGTACTGCGGCTCGAGCACCTGCACGCCGGGAGCGTTGGCCTTCATCCACGCGATGAAGCCGTCGCGCCGGTCGACGCCGGTGCGGCTGGTCTGGTCGTGCACGACGAGCGCGACCTTGCCCGAGTTGCCCATGGCCTGGGCCATGTGCTTTGCGGCCTCGCCGGCGGCCGCCTTGTTGTCGGTCGCGACGGTGGTGACGGGCAGGTCGGAATCGACGCCGGAGTCGAACGCGACGACCGGGATGTTGCGGCTCTTGGCCTGCTGCAGCAGCGGTGCGGCCGCCTTGGAGTCCAGTGCGGCGAACGCGAGCGCGGCGGGCTGGCGGCCCAGCGCGTTGGTCAGCATCGTGACCTGGCTCTCGATCTCGGACTCGCTGGCCGGGCCCTCGAACGTGATGCGCACGTTCTGCTTCGCCGCTTCCTGCTCGGCGCCCTTCTTGACGGCCTGCCAGAACTGGTGCTGGAAGCCCTTCGACACGATCGCGATGTACTGCTGACCGCCGGCGGCGCTGTTGGACGTGCTGCCGCCACAGGCGGCCGTGATCAGTACGAGCGCGGCACCGACCAGGGCCGCGGCGAGACGTTGGGTGCGCATGGGGGGTGGGATCTCCTCTGGGGCGACGTTGCGAGGTCGGGGATCAGGCGGCGCGCTTGCGGGCCATGTCGGCGTACACGGCCAGCAGGATGACGATCCCGAGGATGACGTTCTGCCATTCCTGCGGGATCGACATGATCTGCAGGCCGTTGTTGAGGACCGAGATGATCAGAGCGCCGATGACAGTACCGACGATGGAACCCTTGCCCCCGGTGAGGGAGGTTCCGCCGATCACGACGGCCGCGATGGCCTGCAGTTCGTAGCCCATGCCGGTGGCCGGCTGGGCGGAACCGAGCCGGGCGGAGATCATCACGCCGGCCAGGCCGGTGAACAGTCCGGCGACGGTGTAGATCACGATCTTCCAGCGCCGGACGTCGATGCCGGAGAGCGCGGTGGCCTCTTCGTTGCTGCCGATCGAGTAGGTGTAGCGGCCCAGCACCGTGCGGTTGAGCACCACGCCCGCGAGGATGGCGGCGACGGCCAGCACGAGCACGGCGTTGGGGAAGTTCGCCCCCGGGATGATGCTGCCGATCGACAGGTCGATGTAGGTGGGGGAGTCGCTGAAGTAGATCGGCGCGCTGTGCGAGACGACCAGCGCCAATCCCTGCGCGACCAGCATCATCGCCAATGTCGCGATGAACGGCGGCAGCCCCAGCACCGCCACCGACAGCCCGTTGACCAGCCCGATCAGACCCCCGAACAGGATCGCGCCGAGCACGCCGAGCGGCAGCGGCACCCCCAGGTTCACGATGAAGACGCCGGACATCACCGCGCTCAGCGCCATGCCCGTGCCGATGGAGAGGTCGATCCCGCCGGTGATGATCACGAAGGTGGTGCCGAGCGCGAGCAGCCCGATCACCACGGTGGAGAACAGGATGTTGGTGATGTTGCCGTAGTTGAAGAAGTTCTCGCCGATGATCGAGAAGATTGCGAAGATCACGATCAGGCCGCCGAAGGCGAGGAACTGCTGCAGCCGCGCACGCACCGTGGTCGTCACGGCGGTGGCCGCGCCCGCCTGCTCGGTCTCTTTCGTAAGGCTCGGTCCGGTCACAGCGCTTCCTTCTCTCCCCGCACCGTCGCGAGGTGCATCACGGCCTCCTGGGTCGCCTCGTCGGCGGTCAGCTCGCCCGTCACCCGGCCCTCGCTCATGACGACGACGCGGTGCGACATGCGCAACACCTCCGGAAGCTCCGAGGAGATCATCACGATCGACTTGCCCTGACCGGCGAGCTCGTCGAGGAGCTTGTAGATCTCCTCCTTGGCGCCGACGTCGATGCCGCGGGTGGGCTCGTCGA
This sequence comes from uncultured Actinomycetota bacterium, assembly GCA_963727745.1. GTDB lineage: Bacteria > Actinomycetota > Actinomycetes > Mycobacteriales > Pseudonocardiaceae > Pseudonocardia. The sequence continues at coordinate 722,270 of CAVSHL010000001.1, read as the reverse complement.
TGATCAGCACGTCGCAGTCCTTGACGAGCCAGCGGGCGATGACGACCTTCTGCTGGTTGCCGCCGGACAGGTTCTGCACGGTCTGGTCGACCGACGGCGTGCGGATGCGCAGGGCGTCGACCATCTCCTTCGCCCGGTCCCGCATCGCCTTCGGCCGCAGGAAGCCCCACGACGCGAAGCGGTCGGTGATGGTGGACAGGGCCACGTTCGACGTGACGTCCTGCTCCAGCAGCAGCCCGAGGTGCTTGCGGTCCTCGGAGAGGTAGCCGACGCCGAGCCGGGCCGCGTCGGCCGGGTTGCCGATGCGCACCGGGCGCCCGCGCAGGCTGACCGTGCCGCCGGTGGTCGGGTCGGCCCCGACGATCGCTCTGGCCAGCTCGGTGCGGCCGGCGCCCATCAGGCCGGCGACGCCGAGGATCTCGCCCTCCCGCACCTCGAGCGCGACCCCGCGCAGCGCGGTGTGGGTGGCGTCGCCGCGGGTGGTGAGGCCGTCGACGGAGAGGACCACCGGCCGGTCGCTCAGCGCCTCGCGCACCCCCGACCCGTGGGCGGCCAGCTCCCTGCCCACCATCCGGGACACGACGTCCTGGGTCGTGGACGTGGCGGTGTCGAGGGTGTCGACGTAGCGGCCGTCGCGGATCACGGTGATCCGGTCGCTGATCAGCTTCAGCTCGTCCATCCGGTGCGAGATGTAGACGACGCCCGTGGTGGGCGTGCTGAACCGCCGGATGAGGTCGTGCAGGACGGCGACCTCGGCGTCGTTGAGCGCCGCCGTCGGCTCGTCCATGATCAGCAGCTTGGCGTCGTAGGAGAGCGCCTTGGCGATCTCCACCATCTGCTGCTGCGCCACCGACAGGCTCCCGACGACCCGCCGCGGATCCAGCGGCAGGTGCAACCGGTCGAGCAGCTCAGCGGCGCGGGCGTCGAGCGCCTTGTCGGACAGGAACATCCCGCCCACGCGCGGCTCGCGCCCGATGAAGATGTTCTCCGCGACCGTGAGGTCGGGCATCAGGTTGAACTCCTGGTGGATGATGCTGATGCCCTGCTCCAGGGCGTCGCGCGGGCCGCTGACCTGCAGCGGCCGGCCCTCCAGGAAGAACTCGCCTGCGTCGGGGGTGTAGATGCCCGACAGCAGCTTCATCAGCGTCGACTTGCCGGCGCCGTTCTCCCCGACGACGGCGAGCACCTCGCCGTAGCGCACGTCGAGGTGCATGTCCTGCAGTGCCTGGACGCCGGGGAAGCCCTTGCTGACGCCTCTGGCCTCGAGCAGCAGCTCAGCCATGCACGACCCCCTTGCGCAGGATCGCGTTGCCGTACGTGCGGGTCTCGCCGGTGCGCACCACCAGGAACGCGGTGCGCGCCTCCTCGTAGAAGGCGAACCGGTCGAGCATCCGCGGTGCGGCGCCGCCGGTCGCGGCGATCAGCTCGGCCTGGACGGGCAGCCGGGTGCTGTCGGGGGTGTCCATCAGGTCCAGGGCAGGATCGTCGTCGAGCGGGACGACCGTGCAGATCGCGGCCAGCAGCGCGGGCGTGCCGACGCCGGGCAGCTCCAGCAGCCGGGTGGCGACGCGGGCGGCGGGGAAGTGCGCGTCGGCCAGCACGACGGCGTCGGAGTGCCCCATCGCGTCCAGGTGCGCGAGCAGCGGGCCGACGAGCAGCGGATCGATGCCGGTCAGCACGGGTTCGTCCCATCCAGGCCGTAGATGCGGGTGGCCGTGCCGCCGAGCAGCGCGGCCCGTTCCGCTGCGGTCAGTTCGTCGATCAGTGTCCGCAGCACCTCCCAGGTGCGGCGGTAGCCCTCGGTGAGAAGGGTCATCGGCCAGTCGCTCCCCCACATCAGGCGGTCGGGCCCGAACAGCTCCAGCGCCGCCTCCCACGCCGGGCGCAGCAGCTCGACCGTGGTCGGTGTGCCGCGCACCTGCAACCCGGAGATCTTCGCAACCGTGTTCGGACGGGCTGCAACCGCGGTGCACTCGGCCCGCCAGTCGGCGAACTCCGGGGTGCCGTGCGGCGGTTTGCCCAGGTGGTCGAGCACGACGACGAGCTCGGGCAGGTCGGCGGCGAGCGCGGCCGTGGCGCCGAGGTGGCGCGGCCACGCGTCCGGCACGTCGAACGGGAGGCCGCGCTCGGCCAGCAATCGCAGCGACATGCGGACCGGTGGCAGCTCCAGGAAACCGGCGCGCGGGTCGTCGTGCACGAGGTGACGCACGCCGACCAGCTCCGGGAAGCGCTCGAGGTGCGCGGTGGCCGCGGCCGGGTCGTCCAGCTGCACCCAGCCCACGACGCCGGCGACCCACGAGTGCTTCTGCGCGACCTCCAGCAGGTAGGTCGTGTCCTCGACGGAGTCGTCGGCCTGCACCAGCACCGCCGCGTCGACGCCGACGGAGGCCAGCTCGGTGGCCGCGGCCTCCGGCGGGATCGTCGCGTACAGCGCTCCGAACGCCGGCGTGAGCCACGGGTAGCCACTGCGGTCGAGGTCCCAGACGTGCAGGTGCGCGTCGATCATGCGGAGACCGCCTCCAGCTCCGCCCACAGCTCGTCCGGGACGGGCGCGGCGGCCCTTTCCACGTTCTGCCGCACCTGTGCGGCGTCGGCGCCCGCGATCACGACCCGTCCGACGGCGGGATGGCGCAGCGGGAACTGCAGTGCGGCGGTCGGGAGCTCCACGCCGTGCGCGGTGCAGCGGGCCGCCAAGCTGTGTGCCCGCGCCAGCACAGTGGGCGGGACGGCGCCGTACTCGTAGCGCGCGTCGGGTCCGGGATCGGAGGTGGCGAGCAAGCCGGAGTTGAACACGCCCGCCACCAGCACGGTGATCCCGCGCTCGGCGCACTCCGGCAGCAGCCGCTCGGCCGCGGGCTGCTCCAGCAGCGTGTACCGGCCGGCCACCATGACGACGTCGACGAGCCCGGTGCGGACGGCGGCCAGCAGCGCATCGGTCGACTTGGAACCGATCCCGATCATGTCGACGGTGCCCGCGTCGCGCAGCGCGGCCAGCGCCCTGAGCCCGGAGGTGATCGCCGGGCCGACGGCCGCGGGGGCCTGCTCGTCGGGGTCGTGCAGCAGGGCGACGTCGATGCGGTCGAGCCCGAGCCGCTGACGTGACCCGGCGAGCGACGCGCGGATGCCGGCGGGGGAGAAGTCCCACACGCGGCGCTGGTCGGCGTGCACGGCGAAGCCCCTGTCGTCCCACTGGCCGGCCGTCTCCGGGCTCGGCATCAGCAGCTTGCCGACCTTCGTCGAGACGACGAACTCGTCGCGCGGCTGCCCGGCGAGGAACGCGCCGACGCGGCGCTCGGACAGGCCGAGCCCGTAGTGCGGGGCGGTGTCGAACCAGCGGATGCCGCTGTCCCACGCTGCTCCGTGCAGGGCCGCGGCCTCGTCGTCGGTGATCGCCTGCCACAGGTTGCCCGCGTTGGCGCACCCCATGGCGAGGCGGCCCGGATCAGCCGCCGGCATGATCGACGTATCGGTGGGCCGCGATCGACTCGGCCAGCATCTCGGTGCCCGCGCCCGGCGCGACGGGCGCGAGGTAGCGGCCACCCTCGACGACGACCGGGGTGACGAAGTGCTCGTGCAGGTGGTCCACGAACTCGATCATCCGGCCCTCTGCGGTGCCGCTGACCGCCACGAGATCGAACATCGCCATGTGCTGCACGGCCTCGCACAGCCCCACCCCGCCGGCGTGCGGGCACACGGGCACCCCGAACTTGGCGGCGAGCAGCAGCATCGCGATGTTCTCGTTGACCCCCGCCACCCGGGTGGCGTCGATCTGGAGCACCTGCAGCGCCTGCTGCTGGAGGAACTGCTTGGCCAGCACGCGGTTGGCCATGTGCTCGCCGGTCGCCACCGGCACCGGCGCGATCGCGCGGGAGATGGCAGCGTGGCCGAGCACGTCGTCGGGGCTGGTGGGTTCCTCCACCCAGGCCAGGTCGAACCCGGTCAGCTCCTGGATCCACGCGATCGCGTCGCCGACGTCCCAGCGCTGGTTGGCGTCGACGGCGATGCGGATGTCGGGCCCGACGGTGCGCCGGGCGATGCCGAGGCGACGGATGTCGTCGGCGAGATCGCCGCCGACCTTGAGCTTGATCTGCGTGAACCCGTCGGCCACGGCCTCGCGGCAGAGCCGCTCCAGCTTGGCGTCGTCGTAGCCGAGCCAGCCGGGAGTGGTGGTGTAGGCCGGGTAACCGGAGTCGAGGAGCTGCTTCTCCCGCTCGTCCCGGCCGGGTTCGGCGGCGCGCAGCAGCTCCAGCGCCTCGTCCCGGGTCAGCGCGTCGGTCAGGTACCGGAAGTCGACGAGATCGACGATCTCCTCCGGCGTGAGCGCCGCGAGCAGCTGCCACAGGGGGCGACCGGCGCGCTTGGCGCGCAGGTCCCACAGCGCGTTCACCACCGCCCCGATCGCCATGTGCATGACGCCCTTCTCGGGCCCCAGCCAGCGCAGCTGCGAGTCGTGCACGAACGATCGCCAGGTGCCGCCCATGTCGGCGAGCAGCGGTTCCACCTCGCGGCCGACGAGCTTGTCGGCGAGCGCCTCGATGGCGGCCACCTGCACGTCGTTGCCGCGCCCGATGGTGAACACGAACCCGTGTCCCTCGTGCCCGTCGTCGGCGTCGGTCCGCAGGCGGACGTAGGCTGCCGAGTAGTCCGGATCCGGGTTCATCGCGTCCGACCCGTCCAAGGCGAGGGAGGTCGGGAAGCGGACGTCCGCGGTCTCCAACGCCGTGATCACGGCCACGTGAGGTACCCCCTTCGATGAGTGCCGGCACACGGTAGACATCGGACCTATCACCCGTCAATCTGGGCGACGTCAGTTTTGGATTTGCAAGGACAGCGTGATCGCGCTGAGACATCAGATGTCTGGGGAGTGGCATGGCAACGGAGCAGACCGGCGCATTCGCGGGCCTCGTGGCGGTGGTGACGGGCGGTGCGTCGGGCATCGGGGCGGCGGTGGTCCGTCGGCTGGCGGCCGACGGAGCGCGGGTCGCCGTGCTCGACCTCGACCCGTCGGGCGCACCGGAGGGCTCGCTCGCCGTGACCGCCGACGTGACCGACGACGCGAGCGTGCGCGCCGCGATCGAGCGCGTGCTCGCCGAGTGGGGCCGGCTCGACATCCTCGTGAACAACGCCGGCATCGGCGCGCAGGGCAGCGTCGAGGACAACACCGACGACGAGTGGCACCGCGTGTTCGACGTCAACGTGGTCGGCATGGTGCGCACCGCGCGGGCCGCGCTGCCGGCGCTGCGCCGCTCGCCCAGCGCCGCGATCGTCAACACCGGGTCGATCGCCGCCACGGCCGGCCTGCCCCAACGCGCGCTCTACAGCGCGACCAAGGGTGCGGTGCTGTCACTGACCCGCGCGATGGCCGCCGACCACCTGGCCGAGGGCGTCCGGGTCAACTGCGTGCACCCCGGCACCGCCGACACCCCGTGGATCGGTCGGCTCCTCGAGCGCGCCGACGATCCGGCGGCCGAGCGCGCCGCGCTGGAGGCCCGGCAGCCGCACGGACGGCTCGTCGCCGCCGAGGAGATCGCCGACGCGATCGCGTACCTCGCCGATCCGCGCTCCCGCTCCACCACCGGCACCGGCATCAGCGTGGACGGCGGGATGCAGGAACTGCGGTTGCGGCCGCGCCAGAGCTGACTCCGGGGTGCAACTCCGGCACCGGCTCAGTGCGCCCGTTCGAGCTGCATGACGGCGCGGGTGCCCCGCCCGTCGGTCTCGATGAGGAGCCGATCCACCATCGCGCGGATCAGCAGCAGGCCGTTGTGCATCGCCGTGGACGGCGTCTCGGGTCGCCACCGCCCGTTGTCGGACACGGTGATGCACAGCCGCTCGCGGCCCGGGCCGATGGCGTCGATCTGGAGATCGACGCCGATCCGGCCCACCGCGAACCCCCGGTAGGCGTGCTCCACGCTGTTGCTGACGGCCTCGCTGGTCGCGAAGACGACCGGATCGATGTCGGCCTCCGACCAGCCCATGGTGCGCAGGAAGAGCGTCGTTGCCAGGCGCACGATCCCGATCTCGGTGGGTTCGGCGTCGATGCCGACGTGGAAGCGGCTCGTCATCCGCCACCTCCCCGGCGATCGGCGGGTACCGCCGCGCGGCGGCCGGATCTGCGGCGGCCGCTCCTGCGATGGTGCCCGCGGCGGCCCGGAGGTAAACCCCGCTCGCCGTGGCCGCCCCTTCACGGCGCGGTGTGTACCCCGGTGCGGTGCGGGTACGCCCACGACGACACTGCACGCGTCGAAGGGACATCTCGATGACCGACCCGCATGCCGGCACCCGCACCGCGGCCGCGCCGGCGCGTCCCTGGCCGTCCGACACCGTCCGCTGGGGACCGGTCGCGGCCGGAACCGTGATCGGGCTCGGGGTGTTCCAGCTGCTGACGATCCTGTGGCTTGCCGCGGCGGCCGACGGCGGTGCCGCCATCGCCCCGAACCTCTCCTGGTACCTGGTCGGCTCGGCGGCGTTCTCCCTGTTCGTGGCCGGCGTGGTCGCCGGCAACCTGGCCGGGGTGCACACCCCGGCCGCCGGCGTCGTCAACGGGCTGACGGCGTGGGGCCTGCTGTTCGTGCTCGCGACCGTGACCGCCGTGCCGAGCGGCGTGAACCCGGCGGCCAGCCTCGGCGCCGGCGGCGCGATCCTCGGCGGCCCGGCGAACGGCCAGGCCGTCACCACCTCGCTGTGGGCGACGTTCTGGGCGCTGCTCGCCGGTCTGGTGCTGGCCGCGCTCGGCGGCCTGCTCGGCGGACTGCTGCGCCGGCCCGGTGCCCGGCGCGCCGAGCCCGCGCCCGTCGCCGACACCGCCACCGCCTGAACCCGGCGCTCGATCTGCCGCGTCTGGGCTCATCGCAGAATGCGGTCGAGCGCCTGGTCCAGCTCAGGTAGGGAGTCGAACACGTCCTGCGCGCCCGCTTCCCGCAGCTCGGCCTCGGAGAACCCGCCCGTGCGGATCGCGTAGCCGGTCTGGCCCGCCCGGCCGGCCGCGCGGAAGTCCCACACCGAGTCGCCGATCACGACGCCCGAAGTGCCGTCGACCCGCTCCAGCGCCACCGTGATCAGGTCCGGCTCCGGCTTCGTCCGGTCGACGTCCTCGCTGGTCGTCCAGGCGTCGGCGAGCTCGCGGCCGTCGAACATGTCCAGGTAGGCGTCGACGTGCTCGGGAGCCCCGGAGCTCGCCAGCACGACCTTCAGCCCTGCGTCGCGCAGGGCGGCGAGCAGGTCCCGGACCCCGCCGAAGGGTTGGATCTCCGCCAGCAGCGGCTCGAACTCCTCCTTCCAGGCATCACGGACGTCGTCGCCGTGCTCGTCCTCGAACCGGTCGCCGGCCACCGCAGGCACGAGCTGATCACCGCCCATGCCGATGGCGCGGTGCAGCCGCCACACCGGCAGCGTGACGTCGAAGCGCCGGAACGCCCGGAACCAGGCCAGTGCGTGCTGGTAATTGGTGTCGACCAGGGTGCCGTCGACGTCGACGACCGCGGTGTCGAACTGTGCTCCCGTCATCCCTGCTCCCGCACCTCGGCGCCGGTCTCCTCGGCGAACCCGTCGTCCTGCCCGGCGACCCGCCCGACGAACTCCTCGGTGCGGCCGGTTCCGGTGGTGGCGGCGCTGTCGGCGTCGTCGCGGTCGCTGCCGCCGGTCTCGCGGGTGCGCGCGGTGTGCGCGTCGGGCGTGACGTCCTCGGTGGGCTGCGGGCGCCCGAACAGGGCGCGCAGGCGGTCGAACATGGGAAGTGTCTCCTTCATGGGTTGGTTGCTAGTGCTTCGTGAGGGAAGGTTGGTGCCCTTATCGGTGGATCCAGGCGTTCGCCGGCAAGGCGCCGGGAGGCTGCGCGTACCGGGTGTACTCGGGCCTTCCGGCAACGCCGCCGGCGGGCGGCTGGGCCGCCGAGAAGGGTGCCGACCTTTCCTCACGGAGCACTAGGTACCCGTCCGCCGCGGTTTCACCACACCGCGGCCGGGAACCCTCGAGCATGCGGCGACCGGACCCGCTCCACTGGCTGCTCTACGCGTACGGCGCAGGTCTGCGGCCGGCGCTGCGCCGCTGGGTGCTGCACGACGTCACCGCGGGCACCTGGATCCTGCGGCACGTGGTGCGCGCGATCGTGCAGATCGTCCCGGTCGCTGTGGTTCTCGCGATCTTCCTGCCCGGCGACGCGACCGTGCGGACCTCGGCGATCGTGATGGGTGCGGTCATCGGGATGCTGTACTCGACGGTGTTCGTGGAGGCCGCCACGGAGCATCGCGCGATCAAGGCGGGCTACCCCGAGGGCTATGCCACCCGGGTCCGCAGCCGCCGGCGGCGCCTGCATCGGGCGTTGCGGCGGCTCAGGTCGAGATCCGTGCCTTCTCCATGATCAACCGGTGCTCGGCGAACCTGGCCAGTGCCGCGGCCCGCTGGGCCCGCGTCCGGTCCTGCTGCGGGAGGAGTGCCTCGAACGCGCGGTGGTTCTGGTCGGACGGACCTCCGTGCTGGTCGGCGTACTCGAGGTAGGCCTGGACGTGCACGCGGTAGCTCCGCCGGGTCGACTCGTCCGGCTCCCGGCCGGCGAGCCACGCGATGAACGGGGCCAACTGCGACGCGATCATCTGTCCGTCTCCTCGATCGGGCGCGCTGGTCGGCGCGCTGGGGACCGGTACCACCGTCGGGACCGGGTGAAACGTGCTCGGAGGGTGGGGACCGGCGGTCGCGGGTAGTGATCAGGCATGGCTGTCCAGGTGTTCGCCGTCGCGATGGTGGTTGCGCTCGGGTTGCTGGTGGGCAGGTTCGTGGCCAACCGCACCGGGATCCCTGACGCGGCGGTGTACGTCGCGCTCGGGGTGGCCGCCGGGTTCCTGCCCGGGGTACGGGACCTGCGGCTGTCGCCGGACGCCGTCCTGCTGCTGTTCCTGCCGCCGCTGATCTACTACGCGGCGTTCTTCTCCGATCCGCGGGAGTCGCTGCGCAATCTCGTCGCGGTGCTCGGGCAGTCGGTCGGCCTGGTCGTCGCGACCGCGGGGGTCGTCGCCGGCGCGCTGCTGACGGTCTTCGGTGACATCGGCTGGGCGGCCGCGATCGCGTTCGGTGCGGCCGTCGCGCCACCCGACCCGGTCGCGGCCGGCGCGGTGCTGCAGCGCCTGGGCGCGCCGCGCCGGCTCGTCCGCGTGCTGGAGACCGAAGGGCTCATCAACGACGGTGTGGCGCTGACCCTGTTCGCCGTGGCGATCGGCGCCGTCGGCGCGAGCCTGTCGACCGGCGACGTCGTCCTGCGACTGGGCGTGGAGGTGTTGGGCGGCATCGGTTTCGGCCTGGTCGTCGGGTTCCTTGCGGTGCGGGTGCGCGGCTGGGTCCGGGACGTGCCGAGCCAGGTGGTGCTCTCGCTCGTCGTGCCGTTCCTGGCGTTCGTGCCGGCTCAGCTGGTGCACGCGTCCGGCGTGCTGGCCACGGTGACGACGGCGGTGTGGTTGGGCACCCGCGGCCGCGGCCTGGTCGCACCGCAGGCGCGTCTGCAGACCGAGACGTTCTGGCGGGCGTTGAACACCCTGCTGGTGGGCGTCCTGTTCGTCCTGCTGGGCGTGCAGGCCCCGGCCGTGCTCGGCGCGGTGGCCGGCTACCCGCCGGGCGAGGTGGTGGTGGCGTCGACGGCGGTGGTGCTGGCCACGGTCGCGGTGCGATTGGCCTGGGTGCTGCTGGTGGCACCGCTCCTGCAGCGGCTGCCGGTCCGCGAGGAGCTGGCCGCGCACATGCCGTGGCGCGAGCGGATCGTGCTGGCCTGGTGCGGCCCCCGGGGAGCCGTGTCGCTGGCCGTCGCCCTGTCGATCCCGCTCGTGACGGCGGCGGGGGAGCCGTTCCCGCGCCGGGACCTGCTCGTGTTCCTGACGATGGTGGTCGTGCTCGTCACGCTGGTCGGGCAGACCGTGCCGCTGCCGTGGCTGCTGTCGCTGGTCGGTCTGCGTCCCGGCCCGGACGAGCTGACCGAGGGCATCCGGGCCCGGCGGGCCGCCGTCGATGCGGCGTTGGCCGAGCTGGACGATCTCGACGCGGCGGCCGAACCGCCGCCCGGCGCGGAAGCCTTGCGGCAGGTGCTGGAGCTGCGGCGGGACCACCTGCGCGAACAGCTGTCCGAGCGCGACGACTCCGGCGGGTCCGACACCAGCGAGCTGCGGCTGCGGCTGCTGGAGGTGGAGCGCGCGACCCTGCGCCGGCTCTACGACGACGGCGAGATCTCCCGCGGCACGATGGTGGAGATCAGCCAGGAGCTCGACCTGGACGAGACCAACCTCCGGTCCCGAGCACCGGACTGACCGGGCCGGTATTACTATACCGCTGCGGCTGGTATAACAATACCGTGCGAGCACACCTGGTCGTTCGGGAGAGATGGCGCATGATCGAGCTGAAGACACCCACGGAGATCACGAAGATGCACGTCACGGGCCAGTTCGTGGCCCAGGTGCTGACCGAGCTCCAGGACCTCGCGGACGTCGGTGTCAACCTCCTCGACCTGGAGCACCACGTCCGTCGCTGCATCGAGGAGCGGGGCGCCGTGTCCTGCTACTGGGACTACGCGCCGTCCTTCGGCAGGGGCCCGTTCCGCAACGTCGTCTGCCTGTCGGTCAACGACGCGGTCCTGCACGGGCTGCCGCACGACTACCGGCTGCGCGACGGCGACGTCCTGAGCATGGATCTCGCCGTCGGCATCGACGGCTGGGTGGCCGACTCGGCGACCACGGTCATCGTCGGCACGGCCGCCGAGCAGGACGCGCGGCTCGTCCGCGCGGCCCGGCTGGCCCTCGAGGCCGCGATCGACGCGGCGCGGCCGGGCAACCGCCTCGGCGACGTCTCGGCCGCCATCGGAGCCGTCGCCGACGCGCACGGGTACCCGGTGAGCCTCGAGTTCGGGGGCCACGGGCTCGGTCGCACCATGCACGAGGACCCCCACGTCGCCAACAAGGGCCGGCCGAGCCGCGGACTCACGCTGCAGCCGGGTCTCACGATCGCGCTCGAACCGTGGTTCGCCCGCACGACCGACCGGATCCGCTTCGACCCGGACGGCTGGACGATCCGCTCGGCCGACGGATCGCGCACCGCGCACTGCGAGCACACCGTCGCGATCACCGAGGACGGCCCGCTCGTGCTCACCCGCAGGGACGGCGAGGAGCCACCCGCGCTCGTCTGACGGCGGCCCGGGCGATCAGGGGACCCGGTCGCCCAGCACCACGCCCTCGCGCCGCGGGTCGGCGCCACCCACCCAGCCGTCCGGGCTGCGGGCGAGCATCGACAGACCGCTGGACTGCGGGGCCACCGAGACCTGGTGGCCGAGCGCGCGCAGGCCGATGACGAGGGCGTCGTTCGCGCCGTCGCCGGCTTCGTCGACGTCGGGGTGCTCGCCGCCGACCCCGGTGACGGGGGTGTTGGTCGCGCCGACGTCGGGTGCCGACACCGCGGCCTGCGGGCCCTGGCCCCAGTCCAGCGCGTTCACCAGGGTCTTGACGACGAACTGCGGGATCTGGCTGCCGCCCGGCGACCCCGTGACGAAGCGCAGCTCCGGCTTCCCCGCGCCCGCGTCGGTGGTCACGACCGTCGGCGCCATCGAGCTGCGGGGGCGCTTGCCGGGCTGCACCCGGTTCGCGACCGGCACGCCCTTGTCGTCGAGGGGTTGGGCGGCGAAGTCGGTCAGCTGGTTGTTCAGCACGAAGCCGCCGGCCATGTGGTACGCGCCGAACGCGGACTCCACCGACGTGGTGAACGAGACGGCATTGCCGTACTTGTCGACGATCGACAGGTGGCTGGTGCCGTGCTCCGGGCCTTCCGGGCCGGTGCCCACGGGCACCGGGCCGAGGTCACCGGCGGTCGCCTTGCCGAGGCTGCCCTGCGGCTTGATCAGCGCGGCCCGCCCGTCGAGGTAGGTGGGGTCCAGCATCGCGGACTCGGGCGCCTCGCCGGGCAGCGGGACGAAGTCGGTGTCGGCCACGTAGCGATCGCGGTCCGCGTAGGCCAGGCGTTCCGCCTCGGCGATCAGGTGCACCGCGCGTGGGGTCGGCACCGCACCGTCGGGGCCGGCGGGCTCCGGCTTCTCCGCGTCGATGTGGACCCTGGCCAGGATGCCCAGGGTCGCGAGCACGACGACGCCGCCCGACGACGGCGGCGACATGCCGCAGACCTGGAACTCGTGGTAGCGGCCGCAGGTCGCCTTCCGCTCGACGGGGCGGTAGCCGGCCAGGTCGGCCGCGGTCAGGAGGCTCGGGGTGCGTCCACCGGCGGTGTCGACGGCGGCCGCGAGGATCGCCGCCGCGATCGGTCCGGTGTGCAGCGCGTCGGCGCCGCGCTCGGCGAGCGCGGCGTAGGTGTCCGCCAGCGCCGGGTTGCGCAGGTTCTCGCCCGCGGCGATCGGCGAGCCGTCCGGGTGCAGGAAGTAGGCGCTCGTGGCCGGATCCGCCGCGATCCCGGCCCGTTCCGCCGCCACCGAGGCGGCCAACCGGGGGCTCACCGTGAACCCGTCCCGCGCCAGCGTCGAGGCCGGGGTGAACAGGTCGCGCCACGGGGTGCGGCCGTGCTCGCGGTGCACGAGCTCCAGCATCCGCATGACGCCGGGCACCCCGATCGACCGGCCGCTGGCCCGCGCGCTCGGCTTCGGCGGCGCGGCGTCCGTGGCGGAGACGCGGTTGAGGTAGTTGCCGTCCGCGGCCGCCGGCGCGGTCTCGCGCCCGTCGTAGGCCTGGATGCGGCCGGTCGCGGCGTCGTAGTGCAGCAGGAACCCGCCGCCGCCGATGCCCGAGGACTGCGGCTCGGCCAGGCCCAGCACCAGCTGCGCGGCGATCGCGGCGTCGGTCGCCGTCCCGCCCGCGGCGAGCACGTCGCACGCCGCCTTCGACGCCAGCGGGTTGGCGGTCACGACGGCGAACGTGCGGGTGTGCACGTCGGTCATGCCGGACCGGTAGCCGGTGGCGACCTCGGGCGCGCCGGGCACCCCCGGACCCGACGGCGCCGCACCCGACCCGGCCGAGTCCGCCGGGACCGCGCACGGCCCGTCCGTGGTCGTCGTGGGGGCCGAGCAGCCGACCAGCAGCGAGGTCAGCGCGAGGACGGCGAGCAGGACCTGCGGCCGGCGATCGGTCATCCGATCACTGCACACCGACGGCCGGGTCCTGGCAACCGGTGGCCGTCAGTTCCTCCGTACGTCGTAGGCGAGGTGGGTCACGCGGTCGCCCCGCACCACCCGGCTCGGGTTGGCGAGCTCGAACGGCGGGTCGAACGCCCCACCGGCGAAGAACGGGCGGCCGGACCCGAGCAGCACCGGCACCACGTTCATCACCACCTGGTCGATCAGCCCCAGCCGCAGCGCCTGGCTGCCGATCTGGCCGGCCGCGACGTCGACGATCCGGTCGCCGGCCCGCTCGCGGGCCACCTTGATGGCCGTCTCGACGTCGTCGACGAACGTGAACGGCGCCGTGCCGTAGTGCTCCCAGTCGTCGGCGGGGCGATGGGTCACGACGATGACGTGCTCGCCGGAGGCCGGGACGCCGTTCCAGCCGTTGGTCTGGTCGAAGAGCCGCCGGCCCATGATGACCACGGCGGTGTCGGGGTACTGGGCCTGGGCGAAGTCGGCCGAGGCCTGGGTGCTGCGCAGCTCGTCCGACGTGCCCGGCCAGGTCCACCGGACGTCGCCGCTGCTCAGCCAGTCGAACATCGGGCCGATGCCGTCGGCGTCGTCGGCGATGAAGCCGTCCATCGAGACTGCTGCGCAGCCCATCACGGTCGTGCTCATGGCGTCCTCCAGCTGGTCGGGATGGAGGGACGGTAGGAGCCGCAGGGTGGTGTCGGCATCTGTCGGATGACCGGTGCCGATCTGCACCTGGAGAAGTACTCGGTCGGGACGGCGAGCTCCACCCCTCTTGCTCTCGGTCTTCGCTTCTCAGTGTCCCGTCTCGGTTGGTCGAGCGGGGTTGTCGGCTCGGTACTCCGTCTCGTTGCGGAGCTTCCGGGGCTTTCACCGCATATTGTGGTCGACTTGCCAGCCGTACCCGACTTGCCACTCCAGTTGACTGCCTTCACTCCATTTGCGTGCGTGCTCAACTGGCCGTGGTCCCGACTCGAACCCTTGTTCGAAGATGTTTTCTTCGGTAGAATCAGGGCATGTCCCAAGGTCTCCTCACCGTGCAGCTCGCTGAGCGTGTTGCACTGCTCGAAGAGGAGAAGAATGCAGTCGCCGCCCGGCAGGCCGACGCCATTCTTGCGCTCGGACGGGCCATTGCCGCCGAACAGATCGACGCCGGCGTGGACGACCCCGGGCAGGTGCAGCGGGTGGTCGCCGATCGGGTCGGCGTTGCCTGTCGGGTCTCGGCGCACCAAGGTGGCAAGCGGGTCCGCATCGCGCGTGATCTGCACGCCGGGCACACCCTGATCCGGGGGCTGTTCGCGGCCGGGGTGCTCAACGAGCAGAAGATCGCCGTGATCACCGACGCCGGTACCCATCTCGACCCTGATGAACGCGCTCAGGTCGATGAGCGGCTCGCGCAGGAGCGCATCGAAACCTTCGGCGTGCGGCGGATCCACGACCTGGCGCGCAAGATCGCCGCCGAAGTGGCGCCGGAGAAGTTCGAGGCCCGCACCCGTCGAGCCCGGTCCGGGCGGCGGGTGACGGTGCGGCGCTCGAGCGAGCCGGGGATGGCCGATCTGACCGCGCACCTGCCGGTTGAGCAGGCCGTGGCGTGCTACGCGGCGCTGCGCAAGGCGGTCAACGAGGTGTGGGTGCAGTCCGAGCCGGTGCTGCGCGGGCAGGGCCAGATCATGGCCGACACCCTGGTCGAACGCCTGACCGGCCAGGCCACCGCCGAGGACGTCGACATCGCGGTCCACATCATGGTCCCGGTTGAAGCCCTGCTCGACCCGACAGCCCGCTCCCGGCGGAGATCCCCGGCTACGGCCCGGTCCCGGTCGACCTGCTGGCCACCGGTGAGGGTCGCAAGACGTGGCGGCGGCTGATCATCCGCGACGGCATCGTCATCGGCGGCGACTCGGTCCAACGCAACTTCACCGGCGTCCTGGCCAACCTGATCAACATGCGGGACGGCGGCCGGTGCACCGCCCCGTACTGCGACGCTCTCATCGGCCACTACGACCACATCATCCGCCGGCGCCACGGCGGCCGCACCGAGTTCGACAACGGCCGCGGCCTCTGTATTTTCCACAACCATTTGCGAGAAATCGGCACCACAGCCGGTCGACCACCCAAGAAACGGAAGCGAAGGCCGTCAACCGCAGTGGCAAGTCGGGTACGGCCGCCAGGTCGACCACACAATTCAGTGAAAAACACCGGCAGCGCTACAGCCGAAGCGGGCTCATAAACCCGGTAACCCCGCTCGGCTACAGCGATGCCGGGGACTCAAAAGCGTGCACTGAGAGGGCGCAACGGAAAGCTCCCGCGCCGCCCGCCGGCCTGACCAAGAACGACCCAGGAGGCCCGTTCAGAGCTGCAGCTGACCCAGCTCGGCCCGGCGTGCGATGCCGAGCTTGGGGTAGGCCTTGTACAGGTGGTGGCCGACCGTGCGCGGGCTCAGGAACAGGTGGGCGGCGATCTCCCGGTTGGTCAGGCCCTGCGCGGCCAGCCGGGCCACCTGCAGTTCCTGCGGGGTGAGGGCGAGCGAGCCGGTCGGGGGAGGGGTGGCCGGTGCGGGCGCGCTCGCCCCGAGGGCGCGCAGCTCGGCCTCCACCCGCGGCGTCCAGCCGAGCGCGCCGATGCGCAGGAACGTCTCGTGCGCCGCGACGAGCCGGTTGCGGGCAGCGCCGGGCCGGCGGTGGCGGCGCAGCCACTCTCCGTAGGAGAGCAGCGTGCGGGCGCGGTCGTAGGGCCCGGATCCGGCCAGCGCCTCCTCGAACAGCTCGGCCGCCTGCCTGCTCCCGTCCAGCAGCGCGGCGCACCGCAGGTCCAGCGCCCGGGCGGCCTGGCTGCCCGTGGCCGCCGCCCAGTCCCGCAGCACCGGCAGGTGCCGCCGCGCCCGTTCGGGATCACCGACCCGCACGGCCGCCTCGACGTGGTCGGCGATCGCGCGCCGAGGCACGTCGAACCGGGCGGTGCCGGCCAGCACGAGCTCGAGTCGGGGGAGCGCCTCCGCGGGGCGGCCCGCGGCGAGATCGGCCACGGCGTCCGCCCAGTGCGCGAACGCGACGGCGAGGCGGTGGCCGCGGTGCTCGCGCATGACCAGCGCGACCTGCTGCTCCCGCTCCGGGTCCCCGCCGATGGCGGACAGCCAGGCTCCGATCGCGGTGAGGACGACGACCTGCAGCTGCTGGCCGAGCTCGCGCGCCAGCTCGATCCCGTCGGCGACGGCGATCGCGGCGTCGGCCGGCCCGCCGGCGGCGACGTGGGCCAACGCGAGCGCCTCCTGCCCGTACGGCAGCCAGCCCAGCGCGCCCGTCCGGCGCAGCTCGGTGACGTGCTCATCGAGCATCGCGACGGCGGTCGCGTCGGCACCGAGCAGCACGGCGAGGAAGGCGCCGAGGAACCGCTGCACGGTGTCGTCGACCTGGCCGGCCAGCGTGGCGGCCACCAGCTCGCGCGCCGCCGGGACGGCCGCGGCGAGATCGCCCTCCAGCAGCCCGACGAACCCCGCCACGCCCGGCTGCCGCTCGACCGACAGCAGGTCGCGGCAGCGCCGCAGCAGTGCCGGATCGCCCGCGTCGCGGGCGCACCAGGTCGCCTCGGTGATCAGCCCGGCGGCCCGCTCGGGATCGATCTCGACGATCGGAGCGGCGGCGTCGAGCGCGAGCTCGGCCGCCCGGGACGGCGATTCGCGCTCGTAGGCGACCTGCGCGCGCACCCAGCCGGCCTCCGCCCGTTCGCCCGCGTCGGGCGTCAGGCCCATGCCGGCAGTGGCGAGCCCGTCCGCGCGGTCCAGCTCGCCGGCGTCGTAGGCGCTGCGCGCGGCCTCGACCAGCCGCCGCCCGCGCGCGTCGTCGCTGCCGGAGAGCTCGGCGGCCCGAGCCCAGGCGCGGGACGCGGCAGCGGGTGCACCGCGGTCGTGCCCGCGCTCGGCGGCGGCGTCGAGATCGGCGGCCGCGCCGTCGTCCACCCCCACGACGGATGCGGCGCGGTGCCATGCCCGGCGGTCGGCGTCCTGCGCCCCACGCAGCGCGGCTGCCAGCGCCCCGTGCGCGGCGAGCCGGCGGGCCAGCGGCTGCCCCTGGTAGGCGGCCGCGCGCACGAGCGGGTGCCGGAACACCGGCTCGTCGGCGACGACGGCGACCAGCCCCTGCAGCTCGGCCGGTTCGAGATCGGCGACGGTGACGCCGAGGTGCGCAGCGGCCGCCGCGAACTCGGTCAGCCGCAGCCCCGGATCGGCGGCGAGCAGCAGCACCGCGGTGCGGGTGCCGCTCGGCAGCCCCGCCAGCCGGGCGCGGAAGTGCTGTTCGAGGCGACCGGCGGCCGGTAGCGGGGTCACCGGGTCGGGATCGCCGGTGATGCCGTGCGCCGGTTCGGCGGCGAGTTCGAGCACGGCGAGGGGATTGCCGCGGGAGTCCTGCAGGATCCGATCGACGACGGTCGGGGCGAGCGCTCCGACCGTGCCCAGAAGATCGACTGCGCCGGCCCGGTCCAGTCGCGGAACGGTGAGGCTCTCGATCCCCTCGGCGGGGAACGGTCGATCGCCGTCCCGGGCGGCCAGCACGACGCCCACCGGATCGTCGTGCATGCGCCGCACGGCGAACAGCAGCGCCGCCGCCGACGCCTGGTCGATCAGGTGCGCGTCGTCGAGCAGGCACAGCAGCGGCCGGTCCTCGGCCAGCTCGGACATCAGCGTCAGCGTCGCGGCGCGCACGAGCAGGGCGTCACCCGGCTCTGCGGACGCGCCCAGTGCGGCCCGCAGCGCGCCGGCCTGCGCGGGCGGCAACCCGTCGACCCGGTCTGCCACCGGCGCGAGCAGCACCTGCAGCCCGGCGAACGGGATCTCCGCCTCCGACTGCACCCCGGTGGCGCGCAGTACCCGGAACCCGTCGGCCGTTGCGGCGAGATGGCCGAGCAGCGTGGTCTTGCCGATGCCCGCCTCGCCGCGCAGGACGAGTGCGCGGCTGCGTCCCGCCGCGGCGTCGGCGAGCAGGTCGTCGAGCCGCGCCTGCTCCGCGGAGCGGCCGACCAGCGGTGGCCGGACGGGGAGCTGCGACACCGCGGCATGGTACCGGCGCAGGTCACCGCCGCCACCGTCGTCGGTGCGCCTGGCCTGAGGTAAGGCTCACCTCATATGATCAGCGACGTGTACGTGGCGGAGAACCTCGCGAGCATCGGTGGCGGTCTGGACGCGCGGGGCGAGCTGAGCCGGCGCCGGCTGCTCGGTGCCGGCATGAGCGCGGCCGGACTGCTGGCCGCCGGAGCCTGCGGCACCCCGGCTGCCGCGCCGGACGGCGCCCGGCGCTCGATCACGCACGTGCTGGGCGTGACCGACGTGCCGGCGAAGCCGCAGCGTGTGGTGTCGCTCGACTCGAACGCCGCCCTGCAGGTCTCCCTGGAGCTGGCTGCTCCCTTGATCGCGTCGGAGACGCTCGGTGGCGACGTGCCCGTCCCCGGCTACCTGCCCGCGCCGCCCGCCGGTCTCGAGCGGCTGGGGTTCAACGAGCTGAACCTCGAACGGCTGGCGGCCCTGCGACCGGACCTGATCATCGGCAACACGGCCCGGCTCACCGAGAAGTACGCGGCGCTCTCGGCCATCGCGCCGACCGTCGCCTACCGCAACGCCGGCACCGGCGTGGACTGGCGTGACTCCGTCCGCGTCGTCGGCGACGTGCTCGGCGCGGCCCCCGAGATCGACGAGCGCCTCGCGACGTACGCCGAGCGCGTCCGTGCTGTCTCCGCGCGGCACGCCGCCGCACTGCAGGGCCGGACGTTCACGCTGCTTCGGTTCAACGCGTCGGAGCTGCGGATCATCCGGGCCGGCATCTTCGGGTCCAGCGTGCTGACCCACGTCGGCGCCCGGCGCGCGCCCTCCACCGACCTGCCCGGCGAGAACGCCACCTACCTGTCGCTGTCGGAGGAGACGGTCTCCACGGTCGCCGACGCCGACGTGATCCTGTACTTCGTCGGCGGGGGCGACTCGTCGACCACGGCCCGCGCCACCTTCGAGCGCTACCTCGGCGGCGGCCTCTGGGGGCGCCTGCCCGCGGTCGCGGCTGGGCGCGCGATCGAGGTCGACCCGATCGCCTGGTGGGACGGCTACTCGGTGTCCGCGGGCCTGGCCTGCCTCGACCAGCTCGACGCCGCCCTCGCCCGCCTCTCCTGAACCCGAGGAGTCCCGTGTCTCGCAGCATGTCGCTCGTGCTGGGCCTCCTCGCCCTGCTCGCCGCCTGCGGCTCGCCCGCGCCGCAGGGCCCGGCGAGCGCTGCCGGCGACGCGACCGCCTTCCCGGTGACGATCACGACCGCGTTCGGCGACGTGACGATCCCCGCGCCGCCCCGTCGCGTCGTCGCGCTGGGCTGGGGCGACGCCGAGACGGCCGTCGCGCTCGGCGTCGAACCGGTGGGGGCCGCCGACTGGCTCGCCCTGGGCGGCGACGGGCTCGGGCCGTGGATGACGCAGCGCTACACCACGCCGCCGAAGATCCTGGGCACCCTCGAGGTCGAGCTGGAGCAGGTGGCGGCGCTCGACCCGGACCTGATCCTCGACACCCGCTCCAGCGGCGAGCAGGTCCGCCACGACAAGCTCGCGCAGCTCGGCGTACCCGTGGTGGCGCTGCCCAGCCCGGCGGCCGCCCGCTACCTGACGACGTGGGAGGACCAGCTCGACATGATCGGCCGCGCGCTCGGCCGATCGACGCAGGCCGCGGCGCTGAAGGCGGAGCTCGACGCCAAGTTCACGCAGGTCGCGGCCGCGCACCCCGGGTTCCGCGGCGCCTCGGTGGTGGTCGGGGCGCGGACCAGCACCGGCTGGGGCGCCTACGTCGAGGGCTCGTCGCGGATCAACTTCATGTCGCGACTCGGCTTCGTGAACTCGCCCGCGGTGCAGTCGCTGGCCGCGAAGAACTTCTCCGTACCCATCTCGCCGGAACGGCTGGACCTGTACGACGCCGACCTGACGATCGTGTTCCCGATCGAGGTGTCGCCCGAGACGATCACCGGCGATCCGCTGTTCCGCACGGTGCCGTCGGTGGCCGCCGGACGGCTGGTGGTGCCGGACAAGTCGGTGGCGCCCGCGCTGGCCAGCGCCACCGCACCCGGACTGTCGTACGCCCTCGACGTCACGGTGCCGCTGTTCGCAGCCGCTCTCCAGCGCTGATCCTGCCCGGCGGGATCAGCCGGGCCGGCGGCGCAGCGTCACGGCCAGCGCGACGGCCACGGCGAACGTCGCCACGCCGGATCCGACGAACACCGCGCGCGGACCGGCGAGCGCCACGAGCACACCGCCGGCAGCCGTGGCGAGGCTCGCGCCCAGCTGCGCGGCGGTGCCGAGGATGCCGAACACCCGGCCGAGCAGCGCGCGCGGCACGGTGTCCTGCACCGCGGTGTCGTATCCGATGTTCTCCACCGCGTTGCCGGCACCGGCGACGACCTGCGCCGCGACGACCACGGCCAGCATCGGCGCGAGGCCGGTGACCAGCGTGCCGGCGCCGGTGGCGACCACGGCGCCGACGATCAGCGTCTCCGGGGACCGTGTGCGGGCCAGTCGGGTGCAGGCGGTCGCCGCGACCAGCATGCCGACGCCGAACGCGCTCGCGGCGATGCCGAACCCGGCGGGTCCGGCGTCGAGGGCGTCGCCGGCGAGGAACACCAGCGCGACGTTGTCGACGCTCGCGACGGCGACGAGCGCGGCGAGGCTCCCGACGAGCAGGCGGATCCGCCGGTTCGCCGCGACGTACCGCACCCCGGCCACCGCATCCGCCCACACACCATCGATCTCGACGGGATCGCGTGCCGGCGGTAGCGCTGGGAGCCGCAGCAGCAGCGCCGCGGCTACGACGAACGTCAGCGCGTCGACGGCCAGCGCCGCCCGCAGGCCGGGTCCGGCGGCGAGCAGCCCGCCCACCGCCGGGCCCACTGCGACCTGCAGCGTCAGGCCGATGCCGAGGAGCGCGTTGGCCGGGCCGCGGTCGGCGGGTGCGACCACCGCGGGGACGACGCTGCGACCCGCCGGGTTGCGGACCGTGGCCAGGACGGCCGCGGCGACGACCAGCGCAGCCAGGAGCGGCAGCGACGGCAGGGTCACGGCGATCACGCCGATGACCGCGGCCGAGGCCAGCTCGCACGCCGCCATCAGGACGCGGGTGTCGGTCCGGTCGGCCACGACCCCCGCGAGCGGGCCGGCCAGGCGCGGCAGCGCGGAGGCCAGCAGCAGCACGCTCACGCCGTACGGGCCGTCGCGCCCGGCGGCGAGCAGGACGAGGACGGTGGTGGTGATGCCGTCACCGACGAACGAGACCGCCCGCGCCGTGACCAGCACGCGCAGCGCCGGGTAGGTGCGCAGCACGCCCGCGCGGGATCCGGTCATGCCGGTCAGGGTCGGCCCGGAGGACGTCCCGGCGCGCTGATTCGGCGCACACCGAATCGTCGGTGTGCAAGGGTGCGGTCATGGCGCTGGTGGTGCGGTTCGGCTCGGGGGACGCGGCCCGCTGCCGGTTCGCCATCTCGCCGTTGCAGGAGACGATGTCGGCCCTGCTGACACTGGTCCGCCCCCGGCGGCACGCGTTCTACGAGCCGTGGCTGCGATCGGTGCGACCGGCCGTCGGCGCGCTCGACCTGGACCTGCTGGTCATGGCCGCGTCGGCCCGCGGACGCGGCGCCGACTTCCTCTGGCCCAGCCCGGCCGGGCCGACCACCACCATCGAGGACGATCTCGCGCGCGTCGCGGCCAGCCCACCGCATCGGGTGCGGATCGACCTCGCCGAGCAGGCTGCGCGGACCGACGCCCCTACGGCTCAGGCAGCGGCGCTGGAGGTGCTGACCGGGGATCCGGTCGTGGCCAGGGATCTGCTGGTCGCCCAGCAGCGGGCCGCGTGGGACGTGCTCGTCGCGCCGGCGTGGGACCGCATCCGGGGTGCGCTCGACGCCGACATCGCGGCCCGTTCGCGGCAGCTCGCCGACGGCGGCCTCGAGCAGCTGTTCGCGCACCTGCACCCGCGGGCCGTGTGGCGCGCTGACGCCCTGCACCTCACCGGTGTGATCCGCGAGGAGGTGGTCGAGCTGGGTGGCCGGGGCCTGGTGCTCGTGCCGTCGGCGTTCGGCTGGCCCGACATCGGCATCGGCCCGACCGCGCCCGACGCCTCGACACCGCCCGCACTCGTCTACCCGATGCTCGGTGCGGCGCGGCTGTGGGAGACCTCGCCGCAGCCGGCCGCGGTGGCCCGCCTGCTCGGGGCGGGCCGCGCGCTCGTCCTCGCCGAAGCGGTGATTCCCAGCACCACCTCGGGCCTGGCCGCGCGGCTCGGGCTGGCGCCCGCGACGGTGTCGCAGCACCTCGGCGTGCTCCGCGACGCCGGGCTCGTCACCGCGCGGCGGATCGGCCGCGAGGTCTACTACGGGCAGACCGAGCTGGCCACCGCGCTGCTGAGAGCGCCCGGCGATTGAGGGTCCGATAGCCCGAGCGGCTCGACGCCGACCTGCCGCTGTTCGCGGCAGCGCTCAAGCGGTGACCGCGTAGCGCAGCACCACGATGCCGTTGTCGAACCCGGTGCCCTCGATGAGCGACACGTTCTGCCGGTTCTCGAACAGGCGTGTTCCCTTCCCGCGCGTCGCGGGGCTGACCAGCATCCGCACCTCGTCGACGAGGCCCGCGGCCAGCATGGAGCGCATGAGCGTCAGGCTGCCCCACAGCCAGAGGTGCTTGCCCTCCTGCTGCTTGAGCTCCCGGACGGTGGCGACGGGATCGCGGGTGATGGTCGCTGCGGAGAACTCGCCCCACGGGGCATCGTCCAGCATCGACGAGGCCACGTACTTGGTGTGGTTGTTCAGCTTCCGGCCGTACTCGCCCTGGTCGTCCGCCTCGGCCCACCCCTTGCCGAACTGGTACGTGTTCGCGCCGAGGATCATCGTGTCGACCGAGTCGATGAACTCCAACATGCTGGTCTTGAAGGGGCTGTCGACGGAGTCGTCGAACGGCTCGGCGGCCACGAAGGACATGCCGCCGTCCTCCTCCGCGACGATGTTGTCGACGGTGACCCACTGCTGGACGATGAGCTTTCGCATTGCTGTCTTCCTCGGGTTTCAGTCGTCCTGCGGGGTGAGCAGGACGATCGGGATCGTGCGGTCGGTCTTCTGCGCGTACTCGGCGTAGAGGGGGAAGATCTCCGTCATCAGCGCCCAGAGCGGTGCGCGCTCGGCAGCGGACGCGACGCGGGCCCGGGCGGTGAACCGGTCGGTGCCGGCCTGCACCCCGACCGTCGGTTCGGCCAGGAGGTTCTTGAACCACGCCGGGTCGTCGTCGGCCCCACCCTTGGAGGCGACGACGACGAGCTCGTCGCCCGCCCGGCCGTAGATCAGCGTCGTGCGGCGGGCCCGGCCGGTCCTGCGTCCGGTCGTGGCGAGCACGAGCGTGCGCACCCCGTCGTTCTCGTGCCCTTCGGTGCCACCCGAGGCCAGGTAGGTGCGGGTGTGGTCGGCGGCCCAACCCCACTGCGGGTCGGTGGTGTCGGTCGCGGTGTCGAGGTCGGCGGCGACGGCCATGATCAGCGCCCGATCAGGGCCAGCAGCTGCGCGGTGTGGCCGGGCACCTCCACATCGGCGAGGCCGGTGAGGATGGCGCGCAGCGCCACCGGCCCGTCGACGAGTGCGGCGCCCTTCGAGAT
Source organism: uncultured Actinomycetota bacterium (assembly GCA_963727745.1). Lineage (GTDB taxonomy): Bacteria > Actinomycetota > Actinomycetes > Mycobacteriales > Pseudonocardiaceae > Pseudonocardia. The sequence continues at coordinate 698,529 of CAVSHL010000001.1, read as the reverse complement.
CAGCCGCGCGGGCACGAGGGTGTCGAGCTCGACGTCGCTCAGCCCGGCCGAGTCGAAGGCGGCCAGCGCCTCGCCCTGGCGGCGGATCCGCTCCTGCAGGCCCGCGTTGCCACCGGCGAGCGCGACGACGTGGTCGAGCGTCCAGCTGTCGTGCGAGACGCGGTTGTCGTAGGTGGCGTTGACGCCGGCCGCGACGTTGGCGGCGGCGGCGATGGTGGCGGCGCTGACGATCGAGACGTGCGCCAGGATCTGGTCGGCGTTCCACTCGCCGGGCTGCGGCGTGGTGTCGGTCCCGGACACGGTGGCGGCCGCGTCGAGGAACACCCGGTAGGCGTCCCGGAGTGGGGTGGTGTCCATGGCGAGCAATCCTCTGGGCAGAGGATCGATCCGTCCAATGACTGTTGCGATGGTGACCGATAAATAGGATTGATGGATGCTCGACTCGTCCCGCTTGCGCGTGCTGGCCGCGGTGGCGCGGACCGGATCACTCACCGCCGCCGCCCGCGACCTCCACCTCACCCAGCCCGCGATCAGCCACCACCTGGCCCGGCTCGAGGCCGAGACGGGCGCCGGGCTGGTGCAGCGGGTGGGGCGGGGGATCCGGCTCACGCCGGCCGGGCGCCTGCTCGCCGACCGCGCCGCCGAGATCGTCGGCCGGCTCGACGCCGCCTCCGCAGAGCTCTCCGCGTTCGTCGGGCTCGACGCCGGACGGGTGCGGCTGGCCGGCTACACCACCGCGTTGAGCACGCTGCTGCCGCCGGCCACGGCGATCCTGCACGCCACCCACCCCGGTCTCGAGGTGAGCATCACCGACACCCATCCGCCCGAGGCGCTCGCGATGCTGCGCGCCGGCAACGTCGACGCCGCGTTGATCTTCCGGTACGACACCTCCGCGCCGGAGGAAGCGGACCTGCGGCTGGTCCACCTCCTTGACGACCCCACCTACCTGCTGACGCGCGAGGGACCCACCGACGTCGCCGGGCACCGCGACTCGCCGTGGATCGGCGGGTGCGACCGCTGCCGCGCCCACCTCGTGGACCTGTGCCGGGAAGCCGGCTTCGAGCCGGCCATCCGCTACACGACCGACGACATGGTCCTCATGCAGGCGCTGGTCGGCGCCGGCCTCGGCGTCACCACGATCCCGGGGCTGGCACTGCGCGCCCACCGCCTCGACGGGATCACCGCCACGCCGCTGCCCGGCGCGACCCGGCACGTGTTCGTCGCGACCTACGGCGAACCACCCGACCCGCCGGCCACGCAGGCCCTGCTCGCCGCCCTGAGGGCGGCGGCCTGACACGACGAACGCCCCGGGGCTTCCCTACGGGCTCCCGTTCGCCCGCATCGCCGCCGGGGCGGGCGCCGTGCTGAACCCCTCGATCTCCAGCACGACCGTCCCGTCGCGGACGCCGACCCAGTTCTCCCGATCGGCCGACCCGTGGATCGTGTCGAGCCGCTGGGCGCCCGGACGCGGCCGGACGGTGCGGATCCGCAGCCGGTCCGGCGCGGCCGGCGGGCTCGCCTGGAGCACGGCCTCGATCGCGGCCGGAGCGATGCCCGTCATCGGCGGGAAGGCGACCGTCCACAGGTCCGCGCCGGTCACCACGCCGACCGGCGCCCACGGCCGCCCGTCGGCGTCGGTCGACCAGGCGGCGCGCGGGAGGACCAGGCCCGTCCAGGTCATGCCAGTGGCGCGAGCAGGCGGACCGGCTGCGGACGTCGCGAGGGCCGTCGACCCGAGCTCCGGTGGCTTCGGCCGGTAGACCAGCCGCAGCGAGCAGGCCTGCGCCCCGTCGTCCCGGGAGACGCTGACCTCGACGATCCAGTCGTCCCCCACGGTTTCGCCGGTCGCGTGGGTGGTGAACGCCGCGGGCTCACCCTTCCTCATCCGCAGCGCCGCCACGTCGATCTCGACGTCGCGGATCTCGACGAGGTGCTGCAGCGGCCAGCCCGGCGGCACCACCCAGTCGGCGACCGTGCAGGCCTGTTCCAGGACCATCGAGACCGGCAGCACCGGCGCCCCGTCGAGCTGGACCTCGGCCAGGCACGGGCTGGCCGGTGGATGCACCACCCGGCCACGGATCTGCCGGAACTGCTCGAAGACCTCGACATCTCCGAGGAAGTGCGCGAGCGCATGCAGGCGCGGCAGGTCGGGGTGGCCGGTGAACAGCCAGAACGCGCGCAGCGTCGAGGGCACCATCGCCCGCCCGACGCGACCGATGAACGCCGCCTCGCCGGTGCGGCTGCAGCTCAGCTCCGCGATCCACCGGTCGACGCCCTCGTCCGGCGCGATCGTGGAGACGTAGCGGACGGCGGCGTCGTAGTTGGCGATGACGCCGAGGCGTTCCCAGGTGGGCCAGCACATCGTCTGGACGGGCACGCCGTGCTCGGCCTCCGCCCAGAAACCCAGCCGGGACAGCGCGTCGTTCCCGGCGGCGTAGTCGACCTGGCCGATCATCCCGCCGAGGCGCCCGGCCAGCGACCCGACGTTGCTCCACATCCGCAGCGCCGCGCGCCGCTCCGGCGTGGCGAGCACCGCATCCAGCAGGTTCGCGAAGCCGGTGACCTTGACCTCGACGACGCGCACGACCTCGCCGGGGCTCTTCGCGGACAGTCGCTTCGGCTCGTCGATGCCGGCGTTGTGGATGACGATCGACGGCGGCGGGATGCGGAGCGACCTCATGAGCAGCTCCGCTATCACTCGGCGCAGCACTCGCCCCGTCGGACTGCTGATGACTGAATGCTGCAGGGCCGGCGCGACGCACGTAACGCGCCTTTGGGGGTATTTCGCGGATCGGCGACGCCCTGAACACTTCGACTTCCGAGTTCAGGCTGTTGAGCCACTCGATCGTGATGTTCGGTGGGAACCGCATCGTTCGCGAGCATTTCGCGGTAGGCGAGGAAATCGCCTGATCGGAACCTCTCCGCACATTTGTTCCGCACTTTGTCGACGCCCACGTTCGAATTCGAGGAGCGGTGCGGAGACCACCTGACCCGCCGGCACCGATCGCTGCGCCGTTGCGGACCTCCTGAGACGCCTCGACATGTCCCCGAGACGCTCCACCATGGGCAGGACAGCGGCCACGGCCTTGACTGATCGCATGACAGCCGACAGCGCGCAGGCGACCACCACCTCGGTGGTGGGAGGCACCGGAACGACGGGCCGCCGGATCGCGGCTCTGGTGCTGTTCCCCGGGCGCGGCCAGCGCGCCCACGCCCCGGCCGAACGACCTGTTTGGAGCTACGCAATGCGAACGGCAGCCCTCGTCCTCATGTGGATCGTCCGCGTCGCCGGAATCGTGCAGATCCTGCTCGGACTGTCGATCTGGATCGGAGTCAGCGGTCGGTTCTACTCCTTCCACATCCCGAACGGCATCCTCATCGTGGGCGGTCTGTGGGGCCTCGCCGTGCTCGTGCTGCTCGCGCGGGGACGGCCCGGACTCGTCGCTTTCGCGTTCCTCTGGGGGCTGGCACTGCCGGCCTTCGGCCTGCGGCAGGCCGAGATGCTCGTCGGCCCATGGCACTGGATCATCCAGGTCACCCATCTGCTGATGGGTCTGATCGCGCTCGGGACCGCTGACGCGCTCGCCAAGCACGTCCTCACGACCCGGACGACAACGGCAGGCCGTCGATCCGACGCGCGCTGACCCGTCGATCTGCGGAACCTGGGTTTCCCAGACCTAGGAAAACCCGCTCCCTGGCTGGCCGGCGACGGCCGGCGCACGCTGACCGCTGTGCCGAACGGCAGATCAGCAGGTGCGGCGCTTCGACGGAGGGGGATCGAGATGATCAGCTTGGATGCGGCGGTGCGGGCGGCCGCCGTGCTGGTTCAGGAGGGCTCGTTGCACGGAGCCGGCACCGCCTACCTGATCTACATCCCCGACCTCGTGTCCGGGCAGGGCGAAGCGGGTGAACAACCCGTCCTGGCCGGCGGCGACGCGTCCAGCACGGTGGCACGGACGCAGGGCGATCCGGTGGTGAGCCGAGCGTTGCGGCTGCTGCACGAGGACCCGGCGCACCGGTGGAGCGTCGCGGAGCTCGCCAGTCGCACCGCCGTCTCCCGTTCCAGCCTGGCCCGCCGGTTCACCGCACTGGTCGGCGAAGCCCCGATGACGTACCTGACCGGTCGGCGGATCACGCTGGCCGCGGACCTGCTTCGAGAAACGGACTACACCGTGGAATCGATCGCCCGCAGGGTCGGCTACGGCAACGCCTTCGCCCTGTCGGTCGCTTTCAAGCGCGTGCGGGGGCTCAGCCCGACCGCCCACCGCCGGAGCGCCGCCACCTCGGCTGATACCGCGGCGCAACGCCCGTCCGCGACGGCCTAGGGCTGCTCGCCGTCGCCCTGAGGCCCGTCAGCAGCCGGTGATCAGCCCCATACTGGGCTCGTGCCCGGCTACCGCACCGACATCGGCGAGTTCCTGCGCTCACGGCGGGCTCGGATCCAACCGCGTGAGGCCGGGTTGCAGGTCTACGGCGAGCGGCGGCGGGTGCCGGGGCTGCGTCGCGAGGAACTGGCGCAGCTGGCCGGAGTCAGCGCGGACTACTACGGGCGTCTCGAACAAGGACGGCTCGACAACGTGTCGGACGGCATCCTCGAGGCGATCGCCAGAGTTCTGCGGCTCACCAGGGCCGAGCGTGACCAGCTGTTCGAGCTGGCGGGGCCCGATCGCCGCCGCCGCGTGCGGACGGAGCAGACCGTGCGACCGAGTCAGCAGTGGGTGCTGGACGCACTGCAGGGTGCACCCGCCTACGTGGTGGGCACAGGCCTCGATGTCCTCGCCTGGAACAGGTTGGCGTGCGAAGTGCTGTTCACCGTCGACCTCGACACGGTGCCCACCGACGAACGCAACCTCGCCCACATCATGTTCCTCGAGGAGGGCGTACGGACGCGGTGGCGCCCCTGGGAACCGGCGGCTCTGGCCACGATCGGTGGTCTGCGCATGCACGCCGCCCGGCACCCCCAGGATGCGGCGATGGCCACTCTCGTGGAGAAGCTGTCGGGGGCGAGTCCCGAGTTCCGCAAGTGGTGGGCCGATCATCCGGTGCGGTCCGATCCGTCCAGCACGTACGGCTTCTGGCACGAGGACGTCGGCGAGTTCACGCTCACGCAAGAGGCGTTCGGCTTCCCGTACCTGGCGGACACGCACCTCGTCGTGCTGACGGCCGCCGCCGGCTCCCCGGACCGCGCGGCGCTCGATGCGCTCGACCCGGGGTAGCACCGCGCCCACGCGACCGGAGAAGGCGCGATCCGGGCCGGTCGCGGTGATCCCCTCGAAGCGGAACGGGCCGAAGACCTGCCGGGCGGACTCGCCGGTCGGCCCGGGCAGCTTCTTGACCAGCATCAGCGCGTCGACGGCCTGCTGCGTCATCAGCTCGGCGGCCGCGGCCGCGGCGATGATCTCGACGTCGCGGGCGGCGAGCAACTCGTTGCCGAAGACGTGGTCGCCATCGGAGTGCGTGTTGACCAGGGTTGCGATCGGGTGGGTGCCGGTGACGGGCCGGGCCCCGTCGAGCATCTCGCTGGTCAGCGCCAGGTCGAAGTGGGTGTCGACGAGCAGCGAGGTGCCCTATCCGGTGATCAGGCCGGTGTTGCTCCCCCACAGCCGCCGTCGGGTGCGCTCACGAGGCCTGCTGCGTCACGGGCTCCAGGCCCAGATCGTGCCGTCCCAGTTGCCGGAGACCACCAGCGGCCGCCCGTTGTCGTAGCCGAAGGCGATCGACTCGGCGCCCTTCTCCGGCCCGACGAGCCCGAGGCCGTGCAGGCGGCCGAGCGCGAGGTCCCAGACGCGCGTCTCTCCGTCGTCGCTGCCGGTGACGGCGACGTCGACGTCGCGGATGGTGCCGACCGCGACGGCCTTCACCGCGTTGCGCACCCGCCCGAGGCTGGTGCTGGTCGGGACCGGCGCGTCGAGGTTCCAGAGGCGGATGTCCCCGTCCTCGCCGGCGGAGACGGCCACGTTCCGGGTGCGGACCGTCCCGATGGCGATCTTGTTCACCACGTCTTGATGCCCGGGCAGCGCACCCCCGACCGGGGTGCGGGTGGCGAGGTCCCACACCCGCATGCTGCCGTCGGCGCCGCCGGCCATCGCGATCGTCCGGTCGCCGACCCTGCCCACCGCGACCGACTTCGCCTCGGTCGGGAGGCGGTCGCCCAGCACCGTCCCGGTGGCCGACGGAGTGGCCGGGTCCCACACGCGGACGGTCCGGTCGTCGCCGACGGTCACCACGACTGGGCGGCCGGCGACCTCGCCGACGGCGACGCCCATGAGGCCGCCATCGGCCCGCTCGCCCAGCTGGACGCTCGTCGGCGGATCGGCACGCAGCTCCCAGGCCCGCAGGATCCCGTCCACCCCCGCCGAGTACGCCGTCGATTCGTGCAGCGCGATGCCGTAGACGGGCTTGCTGTGCGCGCGGATCGGCTCACTGCGGGCGGTGCCCGCCACCGGGTTCCACACCTGGACGGTGCCGTCGGCGCGTCCGATGAGAGCCGCCGGTGCCCCCGCCAGCTGCCCCACCGCCACCGACCACACGGGGTTGTCGGCGCCCAGCGGTGGGCTCACCAGCCGACCCAGCCGGTTGTAGTCGACGGCGGGTGGCCCGCCGGGCGCCGCACCCGTGGCGGCGGCCTGCATGCCACGGGTCCACTCCGGCACCAGCCAGGCGGCGCCAACGACGGCCACCGTCGCCGGCAGCGCGGCCCGCAGGACCCACCTCCTCGACGGCGCCGACGGTGCAGGGACCAGATCCGCGGCAACGGCGGCCGAGCCGTCCGACCCCGGGCGGTTCGACTCAGCCGGCTCGACGACGGGTCGCTGTTGCCGGTCATTGCGCAGCCGCTGGTACGCCGCGTCCCACGCGTCGCGGTCGGCCAGCTCGGGCGGCAGCTCGATGCCGTTCTCGGCCGCCACCCGCAGGCACGTGTCGACGAAGACCTCGAAGTTCGCCGGCTCCGGCCGGGCCGGTCGCTCCCGGCTCGTCATCCCGGCGACGGTGCTGCGCCGCAGCCGGATCGGCTCCTCCTGCCGGCGCCGAGGCGTGCGCTCGCTCTCGATCTCCAGCCGGCGCAGCGACAGGCCGACGGCAGCGCGCAGCGCCTGCAACCGACCGGCGAACTCGACGCGAGGATCTGCGTCCCTCTCCACGAGCCCTCCGGACACCAGACACCAACCCGACCACACCTGATCGGCCCGCGCCGATCCGACCCGATGCGGCAACCGCCCGGAATGCTTGCCGGACACCCCCCGAGCCGTCGCTGATCATGCGCCGCCGAACGCCGCGACGGAAGCGGCCAACAGGAGGCATTGCGACCGGGTCCACCGGTCGGCACGTGGGGCCTGAACTGCCATCAGCGTCCCGAATGGTGGGACAACGCGGTGATAACGCGCTCGAACGGCGCGCCACTGCTGTTCGGAGTCGCCAAAACCGCACTGGTGTGCCGTTCGAGCGCGTATTGCCCAGCGCTAGATCGCCGGGGTCCGCGCCGCCGGGCGTGTGCCTGCACCCGCCGCATGAGTGCGGTGGCATCGTCGCTGGCCAGGCCGCTGTCGACGGGGCCCGTGAGCGTCAGCCCGAGTCCGTACCGGCGCTCCGTGCTTTCCGCGATGACCGGATCCGTGCAGCTGCCGACACTGTCCGCATGCCGACCACGACACCCACAGCCAACGGGGCGTCGCCGTGGTCCCGTGCAGCGCTCCGGACACCCGATCTGGCTTCCCGATCACGGCCGCCCGACCTGCACGGATCCGACGTGCCGCCGCGATGCGTCCGGACCTGTTGCCGGACACCCGTGTCGGGCCGCACCGTACGTCCACGAACCGCCGCTGATCACGTGCGCGGTGCCGGCGCGTCACCGGTCCTCGTTCCCTTCGTCCAGTGGAGATCAGCGATGTCCAGCAGCAGCGGTCGGGGGGTGCTGGAGGGCGCGTTCGGATTGCTCCAGGTGCTGGCGGACCACGGCGACGGGGTGGGTCTGTCCGAGGTTGCGCGGATCGCCGGTGTTCCGAAGGCGACCGCGCACCGGCTGCTGGAGCAGCTCGTCGAGCTGGGTGCCGTGCAGCGGATCGACCGCCGCTACGTGGTCGGGCCGCTGATGTCGCGGCTAGGCGACTCCTGGCGACCCCGGCCTGCGCTGCGCCGGGCGGCCCGCTCGCCGATGGCCATGCTGTGCCGGAGGGCGTCGGCGTGCGTGACGCTGTCGGTGCTGCACAGGGGAGAGGCCCGCCTGGTGGCGGGAAGCCGTGGATCGCTGCGCGAGCTGCCCGAGCTGCGGCCCTTCGAGGAGTTCTCGGTGGAGACGGCCGCAGGCCGGCTCCTGCAGCACACCGCAGGCGGGGCCGAACCGGTGTCCGGCGTCGAGCTGGGGGAGTGGCGGCGGGAGCGCGCCGACCTCGCTCGGACGGGGTGGCTCGTCGCCGAGCACGGAACGTTGTCGTGCGTGGCGTCGACCGTGCACGGACCGGACGGCACGGCCGTCGCCGCACTGAGCGCGCTGGTGCTGCGGCCGAGCCCACCCGCCGGTCTGCCCGAGCTCGTCACGCGGGCGGCGGGGGAGATCAGCCGCAACCTCGCGGCCGTCGACGCCGGCCGGCCCGCCACGGCATGAACGGCGGGCCGGGATCGGTGGCGCCTCCTGCGCCGGCCGGTCCGCTGGTCGGACCGGCCGCTTCCCCGAGGACCGGAGCTCGATCGACACTGCATCGCCGGGGATCCCGGGAAGACCGGGATGTTCGTCCCTGGTCCCCGGGACATCGGGACCGGCATCGTCGCCGCAGAACCCTCCCCGGACCAGGCCCCAGGAGTGACCGGATGTCGAGCTCGATGCTGCTGATCGCGGTATCGGGTTCCGCGCACCCGAAAGCGGGTGCCGCCCCGAGTGCGGCCGCGCCCGCCCGATCCGTTCTCGGCACTGTCGGCCCGCGATGGCTCGCCGTCCTCGTCCTGACCGCTGCCGTGGCCTCGGCCAGCGCCGGCATCGGTGCCGCGATCGGGGCCGTGCTCGTGCTGGCGGCCGGACGGGGAGTGCCGGTGCCCGGCTGGTTCGCCGTGGTGGTGGGCGGGACCTACCTCGCCACCGCTGGGGCCGCGTACCTGCGTGGACGCGGCGGGATCGGGCTGCTGATGCTCGGCGTGGAGGCCGCCTGGCTGCTCGCCTGGCTCGTGCCCGCGGAAGGACTCCTGAGCGCGGCACCGGTCGGCTTCGTGGCGCACCTGCTGCTCGCGCGGCCCGACGGTCGACTCGGTGGCCTTCCCGAACGCCTGCTGGTGATCTCCGCCCACGCGGTCGGGCTCGTGCTGCTGCCGCTCGGACTCCGCTGGGGATGGCCGCTGCCCGTACCGGTGGTCCTCATGGTCGGGGCGGTGACCGTGGTGGCACTGCTCATCGTGCGCCTGCTCGCCGCCACCCGGCCGGCCCGGCGACTGCTGTGGCCCGGCAGCGTGGCCGCTGCCGCGATCGTCGCCGCCGTCGCGACCACCATCGGCGGACTCCCGCTCGCGGTGGCCCTGCCGGGGGTGCTCGTGCTGCTGCCGCTGATCCACCTCGTCGCGTTCGCACGGGACCGGCTGAGCCGCACGGTCGTGACCGAGCTGGTGCGCCGGCTGCCGCACACGCCGCCCGACCAGGTGCCGGACCTGCTCCGCGAGGCGCTGCGCGACCCGTCGCTGCGCATCGTCGCGAGCACACCGGACGGGGAGCTCGTCGACGCGGCCGGGCAACTGATCGATGCCGGACCGGCCGCCCGCACCGAGCTGCCCCGCGTCGGCCGGCAGCACATGGTCCTGCTGCACGATCCCGCGTTGTGCGCCGAGCGCGACGTCCTCGACGCGGTCGCCGCGGCGGCCGCGCTCGCACTGGACAACCAGCTGCTGGCCGCCGAGGTGCGTGCCCAGCTCGCCGAGGTGCGCGCGTCCAGGGCCCGCGTCGTCGCGGCGGCCGACGAGGGTCGCCGGCGGATCGAGCGCGACCTGCACGACGGTGCCCAGCAGCACCTCGTCACCGTCGCGCTGGTACTGCGGCTGGCCAGGGACCGGCTCCTCGCCGATCCCGACCCGGCGCCCGTCGACGCGTTGCTTGACCGCGTGGCGGACGGGTTGGACGCGGCACTGCTGGAGCTGCGGGAGCTCGCCCGCGGCATCCACCCCGCGGTGCTCACCGAGGCGGGTCTGATCCCGGCGTTGCAGGCGATGGCGGCGCGGTCGGTGCAGCCGGTGGACGTCGTCAGCCCGGACACAGCCGAGATCGCCCTCGATCCCGAAGCCGAGGTGCCGCCCCTGCCCGCGCCGATCGCGGCCACGGCGTACTTCGTCGCCGCCGAGGCCGTCACCAACGCCGCCAAGCATGCTGCCGCGCACCGGGTGCACGTCCAGGTGCGGCGCACTGCCGAACGACTGCTCGTCACCGTCGTCGACGACGGGGCGGGCGGTGCCGCCCCCGGCCGCGGCACCGGGCTGGCCGGGCTGCGCGACCGGGTCGCCGCGGTCGGCGGCGAGCTGACCGTGCACAGCCCACCCGGCGCCGGCACCACCGTGCACGCCGAGCTGCCCCTGACGATGCCACCGGAGACGCCATGACCGCGCCGACCCTGTCGATCCTGCCCACGCCGGTGGTGAGCCCCCTGCGGGTCGTGCTGGCCGACGACGCCGCGCTCTTCCGGGTTGCGCTCGCCGAGCTGCTGGAGCGCAACGGTTGCACCGTCGTCGCCCAGGCCGGCGACGCCGTCGAACTCCAGGACGCCGTCGCCGAGCACCGACCCGATCTCGCCGTCGTCGACATCCGGATGCCGCCGACGCACCGCCTGGAGGGCCTGCGCGCCGCGGTGGCGCTGCGCGAGCGGGATCCCGAGCTGGGCGTGCTGCTGCTGTCCCAGCACGTCGAGGCCGACCACCTCGGTGAGCTCGTCGGCCGGGTCGCCCGCGGCGTCGGCTACCTGCTGAAGGACCGGGCCAGCGGCCCGGACTTCCTCGATGCGGTGCGGCGCGTTGCCGACGCCGGCTGCGTCTTCGACCCCGAGGTCGTCACGGTGATGCTCGGGACGCCCCGCCGGCGGCACGAGCTGGCCGGGCTCACCGCCCGGGAGCGGGAGGTGCTCGGCCTGATGGCGCAGGGCCGGTCCAACACCGCCATCGCCGCCGGGCTGCACCTGACCACGAAGACGGTCGAGACCCACGTCCGCAGCATCTTCCAGCGGCTCGTGCTCCCCGACGAGGCCGAACACCACCGCCGGGTGCTCGCGGTGCTCGCCTACCTGCGTGCGTCCTGACCGGCCACGATCCGCGTGATCGCGGCCGCCGACAGGCCGGACTTCTGCAGGAAGCCGGCGGCTCCCGAGCGCTCCAGCGCCGCGCTGTAGTGCTCGGCGTCGCGCACCGAGCAGAGCACCACGACCGTGCCGGGCACCGCGCGACGCAGCTCGGTGCACACCCGGAACCCGTCGATGTCGGGCAGCCCGATGTCGAGCAGGACGACGGCAGCCGTCGTACCCGGAACCGCCGACAGCGCCCCGTTGCCGGTGGCGGCCTCGCCGACGACCTGGAAACCCCCCGCCTCCAGGACCGCACGGGCGACCGAACGGAACGGGGCGTTGTCATCGACGATGAAGACGCCACCCACCTCGCCGACGGTAGGCACCATCGGCGACCCCGGCATCAGTGCCAGCACCGAGACGATGTCCCGGGCCCGCACCGATGTGCCGACGGCCCGTGATCTCGACACTCGACACATGAGGTGTTCGGCGGTCCGAGATGAACATGAGCGGGGTTCTGGTGCCTGGAAACCCCCGTCATGTCCATCTCACGCGGCCCACGTCTGCCTGCGCCGATGACGGGGCCCGTGTGGCGGCGCCCGCCGGTCGCGCCCGTGTACGCGGCGGTGCTCGCGTTCGCGGTGGTCGCCGGCGTGAGCCTGGTCGCGCCGAAGGCCGGAGGACCACCCGCGTCGACGCAGACACCCGGGACGTCCCAGACCTCCGGGACGCCGAGCTCGGTGCCGACCGGGCCATCGGGGCGTCCTGCGCCGCCGGCGAAGGGGGATCCGCCGCCGTCGGCTGTACCGCCGAGCGAGGGCGCGTCCTCCGGCGGCGACGAGAGGAATGAGCAGCAGTGACCAGGCGCGGCCCCTCAGCGGGCGAGCTGCTGGTCTGGTGCGGGACCGCCGCGGTCTTCGGTGCGGTGGGGGGCTACCTGCTGCTGTTCCAGGAAAGGGACCCGCTGGTCACGATCGGGGTCGTACTCGCCGCGTCGGCGCTCGGGACTCTTGTGGGGTTGCTGGCGGTGGCACCGGAGCCGGCGCCGCCGGCCCGGCACACCCGGCCACCCGTGCACCCGGGCGCGCTCCCGGTACCCCCGGCGCCGTCGCGGCCGCGACCGATCGCATCGGCGGAGCCCGTCGGAACCGTCGAGCCGGCGCGCCTCGTGCTGCCCGTCGAGGCGGGAGCGCAGGGGGCGAGCTGGTGGAACGGCGGCCCGGCGGACCGGACAGTCGCCAAGGCCCCCGCCCGGACCGCTTCGGCACGCCCGCCCGCGCCCGATCTCGGGACCTACCGCCGGCCGGTGCGGACCGTGCAGTGCCCGCGATGCGGCGCGTTCCGCATCGACGTGCAGGAGACCGCTGAGGGCTTCGCCTTCCGCTGCCGCGTCGACGACCACACCTGGACCTGGCGGGCCGGGACGGCGTGGCCGGTGACCGTCGTCGCCAGCCGCCGCCGACCCGACCGCTGACCCACCGATCCCGAGAAGTACGGACGGAGCAACTACCGTGTACGAGCAGACCTTCTCCCGGACCAACCCCGGGTGCATCGTGTTCCTGCTGGACCGCTCGGACTCGATGAAGCTGCAGTGGCAGTCCAGCGGCGCATCGCTCGCGCAGGGCGCGGCCCGCGCGGTCAACAAGGTGTTGCTGGACCTGTGCGTGAAGTCGGCGAAGGAGGTCGGCGGCACCGCGCGCCACTACTTCGACGTCGGCGTGTTCGGCTACGGCTCCCGGCCGGTCGCCGGCGGGGAGGGGGTCGAGTCCGCGTTCGGCGGCGCGCTCGCCGGCCGGCCGATCGTCCCGATCCCGGACGTGTTCTCGAACCCGCTCGCCGTCGTCTCCAGCAACGGCTCCGGCCCGTCCGTCGACGCCACCTCGGGGCCGCGGATCCCGGTGTGGGTCGAGCCCGTCCACGGTTACCGCACGCCCATGTGCCAGGCCATCGCGACGGCCGGCGAGCACGTCTTCGGATGGGCCGCCGAGCACCCCGGCTCGTTCCCACCGATCATCATCAACATCACCGACGGGATGGTCACCGACGACCCGTTCGACGGCGCCGACCTGGCCGAATGGGCCCGCCGGCTCACCTCGATCGAGACCGCCGACGGGCCGGCGCTGCTGTTCAACATCTTCCTGTCGCCGGACCCGGCGCCGGAGGTGCAGTTCCCGGCGACGGACCGTGGCCTGCCCGATCCGGGGCCGGAGCTGTTCGGCATCTCCAGCCCGCTGCCGCAGACGATGCTCGCGAACGCCCGCGGGTCCCGCGTCGAGATCCCCGACGGCGGCCGCGGGTTCGTGTTCAACGCCGGCCCGTCGGCGCTCGTCACGTTCCTGGAGATCGGCACCCGCGTCGCCGACATCCGGGACCGCTGAGCCGAATCCTGGAGGGGGAGCGATGCTGCGCGCCTGCTCGACCTGCTTCACGCTGGAGAAGCGTGGCAGTGCTCCCCGGGAGTGGGAGGACGCCGCCGCCTTCGACGACGCCGCCACGATCCCGCGCTGCGTCGTCGTCGACGGCGCCACCGAGGCCTACGACGCGCTGCGCTGGGTGGAGCACCTGGCGGGCTCGTTCGTCGACGACACGGGCCCGGCGCTGACGGGCCCCGGCCTTCGGGCCTGGTTCGGGCGCGTCCAGCAGCAGTGGCGCGCCGAGGCGCCGGACCGGTTCGCGACCGTCATCGAGGAGCTGAAGTTCCACGAGGAAGGCTCGTTCGCGACGTTCCTGGGGTGCCGCCTGGTCGGTCTCGACGGGCCCGGCGCCCGCTGGGAGGCAGCCGCGCTGGGCGACGCCGTGCTGTTCCACGTCCGCGGCGGTCGGCTGATGAGCCACTTCCCGCCGCTGTCGGTGGACGACTTCGGGCTTGCCCCCGACGGGATCAGCACGCACACCGCGGCGCTGGAGCCCATGATGCGCGCGCTGCAGTTCGCCGACGCCGACCTCGCCGACGGCGACCTGCTGTACCTCGCCACCGACGCGCTCGCCCGCTGGCTCCTGCTCACAGCACCCGACGACGGGCCGCAGCTGTGGGGGCTGCTCGACGAGCTGGACCACGACGCCACGTTCGCCGCGCTGGTCGCCGACCAGCGGGCGACGGGCCGGTTGCACAACGACGACGTGACGTTGCTGCGGGTGCGGATCAGCAGTGCTGAGCCGGGCACGCTGGTGGTGGCGTTGTGAGCCGCTTCCCCAGCGCCGAGGACTACATCCTCGCCGTCCAGCAGCCGGAGCGGGCGTTCACCCGGCCGGATCTGGCCCGGTCGAGCTTCGCGGTGCACCCGTTGCTGCAGGTGCCTGTGCCCGCGTCGGGGACGACCGCCGTCGTGTTCAAGGCGACGGTGGAGGGTCGGCCCCAGGCGCTGCGGTTCTTCACCCGCGAGGACGCCTCGACCCGCCAGCGCTACACGGCGCTGAACGCCTGGTTCGCCGAGCGCGGCCTGCGCGCCGACGTCGCAGGCTGCTCGTGGATCGACGACGCGATCCTCGTCGACGGGCGGCGCTGGCCGATGGTGCAGATGGAGTGGGTCGAGGGCAGCCCGCTCGACCAGCACGTCGCCGACCTGGTGGAGGCCGACGACCGGCCTGCGCTCTCCACGCTCGCCGGGCGCTGGCGCGACCTCGTGCGGCGTGCCCAGTCGGCCCGGTTCGCCCACGGCGACCTGCAGCACGGCAACGTCCTCGTCCAGGGTGACGGGCAGCTGCGCCTGGTCGACTTCGACAGCTCCTGGATCGCGCCGTTCGCCGGCGCGGCACCGCCCTCCGAGGTGGGACACCGCAACTACCAGCCCGCGAACCGGGTGTGGGGCCCGTGGATGGACACCTTCCCCGGGCTCGTCATCTACCTGTCGCTGCTCGCGCTGGCCCGCGACCCCGGCCAGTGGTCCCGGTTCAACGACGGCGAGAACCTGCTGTTCCGCCACGACGACTACGCGCCGCCGCACCGCACCGACGCGTGGAGCCAGGTCGCGGAGCTGCGCGACCCGGTCGTCGACCGGCTCGCCGAGCGGCTGCGCGCCTGCTGCACCCCGGGGTGGACCGCGACGAGCGACCTCGAGTCGCTGATCGGCGCTCCGGCGCCGTGGTGGACGCGGACGACCGCCACACCGATGCCGTCACCGCGACCGAGCCCGGCACCGCGGCCCAGCCCGGCGCCGCGCTCGAAGCCCGGAGCGAAACCGATGTCGCGGCCCAGCCCGACACCGCGACCGGCGCCGACCCTCGAACCGACCCGGCTGCACCGGCCGTCGCCCGTGCCGCGGGCGCCCTCGGGTCCGCCGCCGGTGATGCCGGCTGACTGGACACAGCAGTGGACGGCGACGGCGGCGCGGACCAGTGCAACTCCGGTCCCGGCCCCACCCCCGGCGCCGGGCATGGAGAAGGCGAAGGGACACGGATGGGCCACCTTCGGCCTGGCCCTCGTCGCGTTCCTGGTCATCGGCCTGGTCATGAGTGTGGTCATGGTCACGGCCGGCCTCGGGTCTGCCGGACTCGGCATCGGCGTCTCGGCCGGTCTGGTCGCCGCACTGATCACGGCTAATCTCCGCGGGCGGGGGCAGCGATCGTGATCAGGAGTACGTGATGAACCAGCGGATGTTCGGGCCCTATCGCATCGAGGAGCGGCTCGGGCGCGGCGGCATGGGCGAGGTGTTCCGCGCCTTCGACACCGAGCAGAACCGTGCGGTCGCACTCAAGCTGCTGCTGCCCGGGCTGGCGTCGGACCCGCATTACACGACCCGGTTCCGCCGCGAGTCCGAGCTGGCCGCCCGGCTGCGCGAGCCGCACGTCATCCCGATCCACCGCTACGGCGAGATCGGTGGTCAGCTGTTCATCGACATGCGGCTGGTCGAGGGGGCCGACCTCGCCGCGACGCTGGCCGACGGGCCACTCGCGCCGGCGGCAGCGGTCGCTGTCATCGAGCAGGTCGCCGCCGCGCTGGCCGCCGCGCACGCCGACGGGCTCGTGCACCGCGACGTCAAGCCGTCGAACGTGCTCTGCGCCGGCGCCACCACCCCCACCGACTTCGTCTACCTCGTCGACTTCGGCATCGCGCGCGCCGTCGGCAGCACGGTGATCACCACCGCCGGGTCCGCGATCGGATCCGTCGACTACATGGCGCCCGAGCGGTTCTCCGCCGCCCCGCTCGATCACCGCATCGACGTGTACTCGCTGGCCTGCATGCTGTTCGAGTGCCTGACGGCGCGCAAGCCGTTCGTCGTCGGGGAGCGGATCGGGCTGGTCAAAGCGCACCTGCAGGACCCGCCGCCCGTTCCGTCCGAGGTGCTGCCCGGGCTGCCGGTCGCGTTCGACGACGTCGTCGAACGCGGGATGGCCAAGTCACCGGACGACCGGTACCAGGACATCGGCGAGCTGGCCGCGGCGGCGCGTGCGGCCCTGAGCGCGCCGCCCGCGGAATCGCCGAAGTCGGTGGCACCGACCCCCGCTGCGGCCGCCGTCGCCGCGGCCCCGACCGCGGAGGAGACCTCGGAAGCGACCACACCGGCCCCCGCGCCACCGGCCCCTACGTCATCGGGCACAGCGCCGTCCGCGGACAGCGGCTGGTGGACGCGCACGAACGCTGCGCCGCCCCCGGACGCGGCGCGGCCGGGCCCCGCCCCCGCGTCCGGTCCGTGGTGGCGCCCGGCCGCCGCGTCGGGAGGGAACCAGGGGTCCGCGGGTGCGCAGCAGGGAGGGGGCGCACCCGCGGCCCCCGGTGCGCCGGCTCCGGCGGCCGGTGGCCGGCCGGCATGGAACTGGCGACGACCCGACTCGGGTGCGTCACCGGCCGGACAGCAAGGCGGTCCGGCGAGCGGGCGGCCGGCCTTCGCCTGGCGGCGACCCGCGACCGGCGCACCCGGCCCGGCCAAGCCGATCCAGCAGCCGACTCCGCAGCGGCCTTGGCAACCCGTCCCGCAGGGCCGGCCGGCGCCGCAGCAGCAGGCGCCGTCCGGCACCCGCCAGTACACGGGGGCGATGCCGGCCGTGCCGGCCAACCAGGCCCGGGGCGGGCTGTGGTGGGACCGCAGCGCCACCGCGCTGCATCCCGTCGGCACGTCGTCGCTGGTGATCGGCCGAGCCCCGGACTGCGACATCGTGCTGTCCGATCCGCTCGTGTCGCGCCGCCACGCCCGCCTGACCCGCGACGGCGCGCGCTGGCGGCTCGCGGACCTGAAGAGCTGGAACGGCACGTTCGTCAACGGGCAGCGGGTCACCGACGTGGTGATCGACACCGACGACGTCATCGGCATCGGGCACGCGTTGCTGCACCTGCAGGGCGGCACCCTCGTCGAGTACACCGACCAGGGCGACATCTCGTTCGAGGCCGAGGACCTCGTGGTGACCCGTTCGGGCAAGCGGCTGCTCGACGGCGTCGGGTTCGCGTTGCCGCAGCGCAGCCTGCTGGCGGTGGTCGGGCCGAGCGGGGCGGGGAAGTCGACGCTGCTGGGCGCGCTGACCGGGCAGCGGCCGGCCGACTCCGGTGAGGTCCGCTACGCCGGCCGCGATCTCTACGACTCCTACGACGAGCTGCGCCAACGCATCGGGCTCGTCCCGCAGGACGACATCCTGCATCCGCAGCTGACGGTCCGCCGGGCGTTGCGCTACGCGGCCCAGCTGCGGTTCCCCGCCGACACGCCGGCGAAGGAGCGCAACGCGCGCGTCGAGGAGGTCATCGACGAGCTCGGGCTCACCAGTCAGGCCAAGCAGCGGATCAGCACGCTGTCCGGCGGGCAGCGCAAGCGCACGAGCGTCGCGCTGGAGCTGCTGACCCGCCCGTCGCTCCTGTTCCTGGACGAGCCGACGTCCGGCCTCGATCCGGGGATGGACAAGTCGGTGATGCAGACCCTGCGGACGCTCGCCGACGACGGCCGCACCGTCGTGGTGGTCACGCACTCACCGGCGCAGCTGGAGATGTGCGACCGGCTGCTCGTGCTGGCCTCGGGCGGCAAGCTGGCCTACTTCGGTCCGCCGGACGAGGCGCTCGCCTACTTCGGGCAGGCCGACTTCGCCGACATGTTCCTGCTGCTGGACCGCAACCGGGAGGTCGACTGGACGGGGCGGTTCAAGGCGTCGCCGTACTACGCCCGTTACGGTGCCCCGGCGACGACGACCCCGCCGGAGCGCCCGGCCCGCTCCGCGCCGGCCCCGGCGCCGCGGCAGCAGCCGGCGCTGAACCAGTTCGCGGTGCTCGCCCGGCGCTACCTGTCGGTGATCGCGGCCGACCGGATCTACGCACTCGTCATGCTGCTGATGCCGGTGGTGCTCGCCTTGATCGCTCGGCTCATCCCGGCCGAGTACGGCCTGTCCATGCGCGCCTGGCTCGGTGCGTCGCCGGGCGGGCTCCCGCCCTCGGGCGGGGATCCGATGCCGCTGCTGCTCGTGCTGGTGGTGATGGCCTGCTTCGTGGGCTTCGCGGCGTCGTTCCGGGAGCTGGTGAAGGAGCGGTCGATCTTCCACCGGGAGCAGTCGATCGGCCTGTCGATCGGCGCCTACCTCGCGTCGAAGCTCGTGGTGCTGGCCGTGATCGCCGGGGTGCAGGCGGTGCTCCTGACCGTGGTCGCGCTCATCGGCCTGAACCCGCCGGACGATCCCGTCGTGTTCAGCGACGGCAAGGTCGAGATCGCCGTCGCGCTGGTGCTGGTCACCGTGGCGATCATGGTGCAGGGCCTGCTGGTGTCCGCGCTGATCAACAACGCCGACCAGGGCATGCCGATCCTGGTGGTGATCCTGCTGCTGCAGTTCGTGCTGTGCGAGTTCTTCCTGAGCGTGCACGGCAAGGTCGGCCTGGACCAGGTGACCTGGCTCGTGCCCGCGCGGTGGGGCCTGGCCGCCACTGCGGGGGCGACCGTGCAGCGCACCACCTCGCTGACCGACGGTGATCCGCTGTGGAAGCACACGGCGGGTGCGTGGGTGCTGGACATGACGGGTCTGCTGCTGCTCACCGCCGTCTGCGTCCTCGCGACCTGGTACGTGCTGCGGCGCCGGACGCGGGTGCAGATGCCCCGGTGACGGCGGTACGTTCCGCCCGATGTCGGACCTGGTCGGCCGCGAACGCGAACTGGGCCTGCTCGCCGAGCACCTGACGGCCGCGCTCGGCGGAGCCGGCCGCACCGTGGTGTGCTCAGGGGAACCGGGGATCGGCACGTCGAGCCTCGCGCGGGTCGTGGCCGACCGGGCCGCCGCGCGCGGTGTCGCGACGGTGTGGGGGCAGTGCATCGCGGACGAGCCCTACAGCTGCTGGGCGCAGGTGGTCGCCGCGCTGACCGGCGATGCCGGCAGCACCCCCGATCTGGCGGTGCTCGCGCCCGGGTCGGCCACCGAACCGCCGGCGGACCGCGAGATCGTCTTCGGAACGGTCACCGATTTCGTCGTGGCCGCCGCAGCCCCGGCCGGGCTCGTGCTGGTGATCGAGGACCTGCACCACGCCGACCGCACGTCGGTGCAGCTGCTGCGGCACGTCGCCCGCGGGATCCGACGCCTCGGCGCGCGCGTGCTGGTGCTCACGACCTGCCGCGAACTCGATGCCGACGCCGAGCCCGGTGGCGGGCTCGATGCCGAACCGGGCACCGAGCGGGTGCGCCTGCGCGGGCTAGACCGGGCCGCGGTCGGCGTGCTTCTCGCCAGGACCGCCGGCGCGGACGTGACCAGCGCCGAGATCGCGTGGGCAGCCCGCATCACCGGCGGCAACCCGTTGCTCGTCGGTGAGCTGGGCCGTGCTCTGCACACCGGGGCCCACCCTGAGCAGGTGCGGACCTCCATGGCTGCGTTGACGGAACGGCTCGCGGCGCTGCCGCCGGAGCAGGCGGGGATGCTGCGGGCGGCCGCGGTGCTGGGCCCGCAGTTCCAGGTCGGAGTGCTCGCCCAGGTGGTCGACGAGTCGGCGCTCACCTGCCTCACCGTCCTCGACGAGCTCGCCGGATTCGAGCTGGTGGAACCGGTGGGCGTGCCGGGCCGGTACCGGTTCACCCACGAGGCGCTGCGCGACGCGATCAAGGCTGCGCTGCCTGCCGCGGAACGGGTGCGGCTGCACCGTGCGGCCGCGCTGGGCGTCGAACGCTTCCACGCCCGGTGGCTCGAACCGCAGCTGGCTCGGCTCGCACACCACTGGGCGCAGGTCGCGCCGGTCGGGGAGGGCGGCGTCGCCGCCGAGTGGGCCGCGCGGGCAGCGGCCGACGCGATGCACCGACTGGCGTACGAGGAAGCGGTGCGGCTCTACCAGCAGGCGCTGGACGTCGGTGCGGGCGAGCTGGCCGAACCGCAGGTGGCCGCGCTGCTGCTCGGGCTGGCGTCGGCGCAGTACCGGTCGGGGGACGTCCAGGGCAGTGTCGAGGCCTGCCGGGATGCCGCCGCGATCGCCCGCCGACGCGCCCGTCCGGACCTGCTGGCCGAGGCCGCGCTGGTGCTGGAGTCGCTCGGCGAGCCACGGATCAACGCCGTCGTGCGCGACATGTGCGAAGAGGCGCTCGCCGGGCTGGGGGAGGCCGGGGAGCCGGCGGTCCGGGCCCGGCTGCTGGCCCAGCTCACCGAGGCGCACGTCTACCTGGGCGAGGTCAGCCCGGTCGAGGACTCGAGCCGTGCAGCCATGGAGCTGGCCGAACGGTCCGGGGATCCCGTCGCGCTGATCGCCGCGCTGCGGGCTCGCCATCTCGCGGTCCACCACGCGGACGATGTGTCGGAGCGGCTGCAGCTCGCCGACCGGTTGGCAGAGGTGGCGCGTGCGGAGAACCGCGCGGAGCCGGCGATGTGGGCCGAGGTGTGGCGCGTTGCGGCGTGGTTCGAGTCCGGTGATCTCGCTGCCGCCGCGCGTGTGCTGCCCCGGCTGGAACGGGCCGTCGAACGCGTGCGCACCCCGCTCGCGCGCTGGCAGCTGGCACGCTCGGAGGCGACGCTCGCACAGGCCGTCGGCCGGTTCGCCGACGCCGCGCGGCACGCCCGGCGCGCGCTCGACCTGCTCGCCGAGATCGGCCATCCCGGCGCCCAGCACCAGTACTACGCCGTGCTGGCCGTGGTCGGTCACCACGCCGGGCAGTCGCCGGAGCTGGCCGCGGAGATCGCGTCGTTCACCGGGGCGTTCGGCCCGTTGCCCGACGCGCGGCGGATCAGCCGCGCACTCGTGCTGCTCGACACCGGACGGACGGCCGACGCCGCCGCCGAGTACCACCACCTCGATCCGGTGCCTCGCTGGCAGCCGCCGTGGTTCCTCGCCACGGTTGCGCGGACCATGCGGATGCTGGTCGCGGTCGGCATCGAGCATCGCGCCGACGTCGACCAGCTGCGCACGGTGCTGGAGCCGGAGCGCGGCCGGCACGTCACCGGTAAGGGTGGCACCGCCGTCTACCTGGGGCCCGTGGAGCTGTACCTGGGCATGGCCGCGCGCCTGCTCGGCCGCGCCGACGAGGCGGTGGCCGAGCTCGGCGCCGCGGTGCAGATCGCCGATCGCGCCGGGGCCCGGCCGCACGCCGTCGAGGCCCGCTGCGAGCTCGGCCGCGCCCTGCTCGCGCGCGCCGATTCGGGTGACGTAGACGCCGCGATCGCGGTGTTCGGCGCGGCAGCCGATCAGGCCCGCGTGCTCGGTATGGCGCCGTTCGTGGACCTCACGCGCCGACTGCTCGACGGGGTCGGCGGGGGCGGCGGCACCGGTCTGACCGCGCGGGAACGCCAGGTCGCCGAGCTCGTCGCGCGCGGGCTCTCCAACCGCGGCATCGCCGAGTCGCTGGTCATCTCCGAGCGCACGGCGCAGAACCACGTCCAGCACGTGCTCACGAAGCTGGGGTTCTCCACCCGCGCCCAGATCGCCGCGTGGGTGGTGTCGCGCGCGTCTGAGTAGCGAGATGAGCAAGGCGGTCGATGCCCGTACCCCGGCTGCGTTCATACCGTTCCCGCCATCACGAAATCACTGATCCGGGAGCACACCATGACCTACCTCGCCATCGTCGACAGCCCGACCGACCTCACCTTCCACCGCACGGTCACCGACCGCCTCGGGAACGACCACCCCGGGTTCATCGCGCAGTTCGCGGGCCTGCACGGCGACGCGCTCCGCGTCGTCTCGGTCTGGGAGTCCAAGTCGGACGCAGACCGGTTCTTCGCCGAGCAACTGGGGCCGCTGGTGCGTGAGCTGGTCGGGCTCGGGGCGGGCCGGCCGCAGATGTTCGAGCTGGACGTCGCCGACTATGCGATCGCCCCGCGACCGGCATGACACACCGAACCTACGCAGGAGAACTCACGTGACTACCGTTGTTCGTCACGGTCGGACCGATGGCGGGTACGAGATCCCTGTGAAGGGTGATCCATCAGATCGCGGTCCAGGCGAGGGCCTGCCCGGCGGTTGCAACACGGGCTACGTCTCGGCGTGGGGCGGGACGCTGCGCGTCTGGCAGTTGGGCTGATCTGACCGCTCCGCCGGCCCTCCGTGACCGGCGCCTACGGACAAGTCAGACGGGCGGGAATGGGTGGCTGCTAATCTGCAGGTTGCAGGTTCGAATCCTGCCAGAAGCGCTCTCACCTGGTGAAACGTACTTTGCGAGATCGGTACCGGAGATCAATCTCCGGTCCGCTACCTCTCGGGTCCGACGGCGGGGGGCCGTGTGCGAGCGATCGTCCAGTCCGGTTACGGCGGCGTCGACCGACTACGGGTCGCGGAGATCCCCGATCCCGTCGCCGGCCCGGGAGACGTGCTGCTCCGTGTGCGGGCGGCGTCCCTCAACGGCTCCGACCGGGAGAACTTGGCCGGGACGCCCTTCTACGCCCGCCTGAACGGGCTACGCACGCCGCGCGAACCGGTTCCGGGATCCGACGTTGCTGGTGTCGTGGTCGCCGTCGGCGCCGAGGTGACCGCGTTCGCACCCGGCGACGAGGTGTTCGGCGAGCTTCGCGGCTACCGCGGCGGCCTCGCCGAGCTCGTCGCTACGCCACCGGACCTGCTGATGCAGCGGCCCGCCGGCCTGTCGGCGGTCGAGGCGGCGGCGATCCCGCAGGCGGGGTGCATCGGCTTGCGCGCGGTCGAGGGGGTCGGTGCTGGGGACCGCGTGCTCGTCAACGGGGCGGGAGGCTCGGGCGGCGGCTTCGTCGTCGGGTTGGCGAAGCACCGTGGGGCCGTGGTAACTGCCGTGGACCACGGGTCGAAGGCGTCGTTCCTGCGCACCCTCGGGGCGGACGAGACGGTCGCGTACGAGACGGAGGACTGGGCCACGCACCGCGGACGGTACGACCTGGTCGTCGACCTCGTGGGGCACCGTTCGCCGTTCCGGGTCCACGCGGTGCTGTCGCCCGGCGGCGCGTACCGCCTCGTCGGCGGGCGGACACGTGTTCTCCTCGCAACGGCCGCCGTCGGGCCGGTCCTCGGCCTGGTCACCCGTCGGCGGGTCGGCGTGCTCGTCGTGCCGCAATCGCGGGCGCTGCTGGAGCAGGTCACCGCGCTCGTGACGGCCGGCGCCGTTGCACCCATGGTCGACTCGGTGGTCCCGTTCGACGAGACCCCGGCCGCGTTCGCACGCCTCGGCGCTGGACAGACGCGCGGCAAGGTGGTCGTGGAGGTCGCCGGCGAGGGCTAGCCAGCTCACCTAGTGCTCATCAGCTGGGCTGATCACCCGGCCTTCGGCCGTGACAGCTCTGCCAGTCGCGGCGCGGTCACGGCCTCGCCGGCCGCCCGTGCCGTGGCCAGCGCGTCCGCCGCGATCGTCGATGCGGTCGAATCGCCGCGGGCGGCAGCCAGCTCCGCGGCCGCCAGCCGCGCCTCGAACCGGCCCAGGGGTGGCCCGATCGCCAGCGCGCGTGCGACGAGCGGCTCGACCCCGGCGAGGGTGCCGCGGGCGATCGCGACGAGCGCGGCACGCGCCGCGGCCCACGCCGCGAAGAGGGTGAGCGACTCGCCGGCCGCCTCCGCCGACGCGGCGAACGCGGCGGCGGCCGCGTCGAGGTCGCCCGCGGTCTGGAACGCGATCCCGAGCGCCCGCTGCGCGGTCGCCGTCCACCCCTGGTGGTCGATGGCGCGGGCGATCGCGAGCGCCTCCCGGGCGTCGGCCTCCGCCTCCGCGGTGCGGCCGAGACCGGACAGCGCCTCCGACCGGTGCCACAGCGCGTACGCCTGGCCCTCCGGGGCGTCGAGGTCGCGGGCCAGCTGCAGCGCCGCCGTCGTCGCCGCCAGGCCTTCCGCCGGACGGGCCATGAAGACCAGGCCGTGCCCGCGCGTCGACTGCGGGGTGACGACGCGCAGCAGCTCGCCCGAGTCCGTGAACAGGTGCGCCACCCGCGCGAAGACGCTGACGCCGTCGGCGATGCGGCCGTCGAGGAACGTCGCCATCGCCCGCCCGTCCAGGATGCGGGCGACACCACCGCCGTCGCCGAGCGCCCGGTAGCGCTGCAGCGCCTCCTCGGCGCGGGCGCGCGCCCGTTCGGGCCGGTCGAGGTTCATGTCCAGGATCGCCGCGGTCTCCAGCGCGAACGCCTGCGCGGCGGTGTCGGCAGCGGCCTCGACGATCGCCACCTCGGCCAGCTCGGCGGCCTGATGCAGGTCGCGGGCACCCGAGATGAGCATCGCCAGCCGCGACAGGCGCCGGGAGCGCAACGGCCCCGGGGCCGTGTCGGCGAGCGCGGCACGCAGGTCCGCGACGGCCTCGGCGAGATCCCCGTGCGCGGCGCCCGCCTCGGCCCGTGCGGCGCGCAGGTCCGCGCGCACCGCCGGGGGCGGGGCGAGCGCGAGCCCCGCCGACGCCGACGCCGACGCCTCGCGGGTGGCGTGCCGGGCCAGGGCCCGGTCCGCAGCCCGGGCGTAGGCGGCCGCGGCCGCCACCGCGT
This sequence comes from uncultured Actinomycetota bacterium, assembly GCA_963727745.1. Lineage (GTDB taxonomy): Bacteria > Actinomycetota > Actinomycetes > Mycobacteriales > Pseudonocardiaceae > Pseudonocardia. The sequence continues at coordinate 673,495 of CAVSHL010000001.1, read as the reverse complement.
CGCCCGCCTCCCGATGATGGCGGGCCACCTCCGCCGGGTCGGCCGGGTCGGCGTCGAGGGCGCGGGCGAGCAGCGAGTGCAGGCGACCCCGGTCGGCGTCGCCGAGATTCGCCGTCACCGTCTCGGCGACGAGGTCGTGGGCGGTTGCCCAACCCTGCTCGCCGAGCCGCGCGAGCCCCGCCGTGGCGAGCCGGGACAGCGCGTCGAGCGCGACGCGTCCGTCGATCCCGGCCGCGGCCGCGACCGTGCTGGCCGGCACCTCCCTGGCCAGCAGCGCCAGCAGCCGCAGCACCTCGCCGGCCGGCTCGCCCTGGCGGTCGGCGCGTTCCTGCACCGCGCGCAGGCGCCCGGCGCGGCCCACCTGGGCAGAGACGGTGGCGGCCTCGGGCCGCACCGACGTCCAGCCGCCGGCCGGTCCGCGCGCGATCACAGCGCGGGCGGTCAGCTCCCGCAGCAGCTCGGCGACGGCGAACGGGGTCCCGTCGGTGCTGTCCTCCACGACCTGCGCGAGCGCCGGATCCCCGACGAGCGCGCGGATCGCCGCCGCCGGCAACGGACCCAGCGCGACGTGCACCGCCCCGTCGCGGAGATCCCGCAGCTCGGCCCGCGTGGCCGGCGGCAGCTCGTCGGGCCGCAGAGCCAGCACGGCCGCCAGCCGGGGCAGCCGGGCCAGCGCCGACGCGAGCACGGTGACACTGCTGGGATCGGCCCACTGCAGATCGTCGACGACGAGCAGCGCGCCGGCACCCGTGGCCGCTTCGAGCACCCGCAGCGCCCCGGTCAGCAGCAGCGCGCGCCGGCTCTCGCCCCCGAGCGGCTCACCGACGTCGCCCAGCTCGGGCAGCAGCTCGGCGAGCGCCGCCCGGACCCGCGCCGGCAGCGCGTCGGCGATGGCGGAGTCGACGGCCAGTGCCTCACGCAGGACCGACCGGGCCAAGCCCCACGGCTCGGCCCGTTCCGGCAGGAAGGCGCGGGCGGCGACGACCGGGAGATCGGTGCCGCGCACCAGCTCAGCGACCAGCCGGGACTTGCCCGAACCGGCCGACCCGGCGAGGGTGACGATCGCCCGCCGGGCGACCGCATCCCGCAGCGTGGCGAGCTCGTCGGTCCGACCGACGAACGCGAGCTCCCGGAACGCGGTCGGGTGGGCGGACACCGGCGCGGGCACCGCGACCTCGACGGCGGGTACCTCGTTGCGCAGCAGGGCGAGCTGCAGGCGCTCGACGGCGGGGGAGGGATCGACGCCGAGCTCGTCGGCGAGTGCGGTGCGCAACCGGGCGAGCCTGGCCAGCGCACCCGCCGGATCACCGAGCGCGGCCATCGCGGTGGCGGCGGCGAGCACGGCCGACTCCCGCAGCGGGGCTGCCGCTGCGGCCTCGGCGGCCAGCGCGAGCGCCTGCCGTGGATCACCGAGCGCGAGCGCGGCCGCGGACGCCCGCTCGCACACCTCGACGTGGTCGCGCTGCAGGCGCTCCCGCTCGGTGCGGGCCCACTCGGCGTAGGTGTCCTCGGCCAGCGGCTCGCCCCACAGCGCGAGCGCCGCGGTGCAGGCCCGCAGCACGGTGGCGTGGTCGGCGCCGGCACGGCGCGCCGCGGCCAGCGCCGTCCCGAACTCGGCGACGTCGACGGTGCAGGCGCCGAGCGCGTAGCCACCGGCACCCGTGACGATCGAGCCGGCGTCACCGAGCGCGCGGCGGGCCCGGTTGACCAACACCCCGAGGTTGCCTGCGGGATCGGCCGGGAGGCGGTCCGGCCACAGCGCGTCGGCCAGCACGTCGTGCGGCACGAGATCGGGGCGGCGCACCGCGAGCATGCGCAGCAGCGTGCGGACCTTGCGCCCGCCGAACGCCGCGGGCGGGATCTCCGCGCCGTCGTGGCGCACCTGGAACCGCCCGAACAGCTGCAGGTGCACGCCGGTCGGCATCCGCACATGGTGGCGCAGCTGATGCTCCGCGGGAATCAGCTGATCAGATCGCAACCTCGCCTGATCGCAACCTCGGCCGCCACCTGACTGCAAGGTCGCGCTCGTAGCGTCCGGCCTCGTCGGACCGACCTCAGGAGGACGAGATGGGCACCCCCTACGAGCAGCAGGACTTCGCCACCCCGACCGAGACCCGGGAGTTCCCGAACGGACGGGTCGACCTGGTCAAGATCGGTGGCGCCGAGATCGGCCGGCTCACGCTGCAGCCGGGCTGGCGCTGGTCCACCGACGTGCGCCCGCTCGCGGGCACCGAGTGGTGCGAGGCGCCGCACTTCCAGTACCACGTGGCGGGCACGCTGCGCGTCCGCACCAGTGAGGGAGCCGAGTTCGACGCGACCCCCGGCCAGGTCACGGCACTCCCGGCGGGCCACGACGCGTGGGTGGTCGGCGACGAACCGGTCGTGGTGATCGACTGGTGGGGCGCCTCCGACTACGCGCGCGCATGAGCGGGACGCGCACCGTGGACGTGACGGAGGTGTTCATCGCCGGCGTCGCGGAGTTCGCCACCCGCGTGCACGCCGTGGACGGCCGGTGGGACGCGCCCTCGGCCCTGCCGGGCTGGACGGTGCGGGAGCTGGTGCGCCACGTCGTCGAGGAGGACCTGTGGGCGCCACCGCTCTTCGCCGGTGCGACGGTCGCCGAGATCGGTGACCGTTTCGCCGGAGACGTGCTGGAGGACGACCCGGTGGGTGCGTTCGACGACGCGGCCGCGGCTGCGGTCACGGCCGTGCGGTCGGCAGGGGCGATGGGCACCACGGTGCACCTGTCGTTCGGTGACCATCCGGGCAGCGAGTACGCGATGCAGCTGGCTGCCGACCACCTCGTGCACGCGTGGGACCTCGCCCGCTCGCTCGACGTCGACGACCGGCTCGACGCGGCCGCGGTGGCGGCGGTGGCCGACTGGTTCGGCAGCGTCCAGCAGCTCTACCAGCAGGCGGGGGCGGTCGCGGCACCGGTCGCCGTACCGGCCGACGCCGACCGGCAGGCGCAGCTCATCGGTATGACGGGGCGGACGCCGTGAGCGCGGGGCTGGCGGCGGTGACCCGGTTCCAGTCCGCGTTCGACGCGAAGGACGTCGACGCGGTGATGGCGGCGATGACGCCGGACTGCGTCTTCGAGGACACCGCGCCACCGGACGGGCGCCGGCACGTCGGCGTCGACGCGGTGCGGGCGGCGTGGACCGCGCTGTTCGACGCGTCCCCCAACGGCGGGTTCCGCAGCGAGGAGGTGATCGACGCCGACGACCGGGTCGTGGTGCGGTGGAGCTACGACTGGGGCGGCGGGCACGTCCGCGGCGTCGACGTCTTCACGGTGCGGGACGGGCTGGTCGCCGAGAAGCTCGCGTACGTGAAGGGCTGATCAGGCGCCCGGCGTGGTGGGGAGGCCGCAGAGCCGCAGCACCGTCGCGGCGGTGCGGGTGGGTGCACACCGGATCTCCAGCCGGATGCCGCGCCGGGCGCTCTCCTGGAGGACCTGCAGCAGGACGTGGGCGCCGGCGGCGGCGAGGAAGTCGACGCCGTTCAGGTCGATGGTGAGGCGGGTGACCTCGGCCCGGTCGAGGATCGAGATGAGCTCGGCCGCGAACGCGGGCGCGGAGGCGAGATCGATCTCGCCCACGACATCGACGCACGGCGCCGACGGCGCCGATCCCGGCGCAGCCACCAGGTGGGCAGCATCGGAAACAGGTGCCATGCCGGCCCCCCGCCCGCGAACGTGATCACCGTCGGCCCATGGCTCGGCCGCGGTGTGATGCAACGTACCCGACCGGTCACTGTTGGCAACAGCACGAGTTGAGGCGGATGCGAGCGTGCCGGAAGCGCATCGCCTGCGCGTCATGAGCTGCCGGACGCTGGGCGGCCGGGTGCCGGGCGAGGGTCTGCTCGCCCAGGAGGTGCCCTTCTGACCGGGGGCGGGCGCCAGGATCAGGGAGGGTTCCTGGCCCCGCCCGTCGGGTGCTCAGCTCTCGGCCGCTCGCCCCGCACTGTCGGACCCGTCGTCATCCGTGTTGCCGGACTCGTCCCCGCCCGCGGCCCCGACGAGGTCCTCGTCGTCCCCCTCGTCGTCGTCCTGCTGCCGACGGCCCAGCAGCGAGCGGACGGCCTTCTTGAGCCTGCTGGCGAAGCCCAGCGCGAGGATCACCGCCGCGCCGATGCCGAGCGCGGCCGCCTGGTTGTCGGAGATGTACTGGTAGACGCGCTGGATGAGCGTCGCGTCGACGGCCACGTCGGTGATGAAGCTGGCCGTCTGCGGGCCCGTGTCGCCCACGAAGCCGAAACCGTTGTCGCCCCGGATCGCGGGCTGCACCTCGAGTCGCAGCTGCTGGTCCGCCGCTTCCTGCGCCGAGATCGTCCACGCCCAGTCGACCTTCGCCGACGGCGTGAACGACCGCACGGACCAGTCGGACGGCTCGACCTTGAGCTTCCCGACGGGCACCAACCGGGCCGCGACCGCGCACTGCACCTGCACGGGTGCGCCCGGAGTGCTGCCGGGCACCTCGGTCGTCGGCCCGACCGGCTGCGGCCCGACATCGATCGAGGCCGTGTACGACGTGGACGCGCCCATCTCCAACGACAGGGTGGCCGGGTAGCGGATCTGGCCGGCCCGCCACATGCCGGCCCTGGCCTGGCAGTCCTGCAGGAACGCGGCGAGGCCGGGATCGACGGACGGTGGTCCGACGGGCGTCACGGTGGGCGGTGCGCAACCTGACAGGACAACCAGGCTGAACAGGATGAACAGGCCGGCACTGCGAGTGGTCCCCCCGAACGTCACGCAGGTACGGTAGGTGCTGAATCGATCCTGATGCAGGTCACGATGCGGCCTCGGCCGCCGGAGTCGTCGCCAGCTCCCAGAACGCGGCGTGGCGGCCACCGAGGCGCAGCAGCTCGTCGTGGCTGCCCTGCTCCACGATCCGGCCGCCGTCCAGGAAGACGACGTGGTCGGCGCGGCGCACGGTCCGCATGCGGTGCGCGACGAGCACGACTGTGCGGCCCGCCATGAGGCGCTCGATGCCGTCGTGGACGGCGGCCTCGTTCACGGGGTCCAGCGCCGACGTGATCTCGTCGAGGAGCACGATCGGCGCGTCCTTCAGCAGCGCCCGCGCGATGGAGACCCGCTGGCGCTCACCGCCGGACAGCCGCGCGCCGCCCTCGCCGACGGTCGTCGCCCAGCCGTCCGGCAGCCGCTCGACCACCTCGTCCAGCCGGGCCGCGGCTGCGGCGGCGCGCACCTCGGCATCGGTGGCGTCGAGCCGGCCGAGCCGGACGTTCTCCTCGATCGTGCCGTCGAACAGGTAGACGTCCTGGAAGACGACGGCGACGCGGGACATCAGGTCGGTCGAGTCGATCTCCCGCACGTCGACGCCGCCGATGCGCACCGCCCCCGCGTCCACGTCGTGGAAGCGGGCCAGCACGTGCAGCAGGGTGCTCTTGCCCGCCCCGGACGGTCCGACGACGGCGAGCCGCTGCCCGTCCGGCACCGTCAGCGACACGCGGTCGAGCACGGTGCGGTCGCCGTGGCGGAAGGTGACCGCGGCGAACTCCAGGTCGTGCGCCGGTGGCCGGATCGGCTCGGCCGGCTCGGGCAGGGGCTGCGTGCTCAGCACCTCGTCGAGCCTTTCCAGCTCGGAGCGGGCGCCGCGCAACTTCGCGCCGAACTCCGCCAGCGACAGCACCGGGTCCGCACAGCGCGCCCCCAGCACCAGCACGGCCAGCAGCTCGGCCGCTCCGATGGCCCCGCCGAGCGCGAGATCGGCGCCCACCACCAGCAGCGTGGTGAACATCGCCTGCACCACGAGCGTCAGCCCCACCGCGCCGGGCAGCACCGCGAGCGCCGACCGGCGCGACGCGCGCTGGACGTCGCGCAGCGCGTCGTCGAGCAGGCCGAACCGCTCGCCGGCCCGTCCGCCGGCCCGCAGTACGGGCTGGGCCTGCAGGAACTCGACGACCCGGCCGGCCGCCGCACGGCTGCGAGCCGCGCCCTGCGCGTCCGCGGCGGCACTCCAGCGTCCCGCCCATCGCTGCACCACGGCCACGACGGGTACGGCGAGCGCCGCGGCCAGCCCCAGCCGCCATTCGACGGCCAGCATGACGACGACGATCGTCAACGGCGTCACGACGGCCGCGATGAACGGGCGCAGCAGGTGCGCCGCCACGCCCATCGCCGCGAGCAGGCCGCGGCTGGCCAGCACGGACACCTCGCCGACCCGGTCCGCGCCGTACCAGCCGATCGGTAGCCGGGCCAGGTGGTCACCGAGCCGGTGGTACATGCCGCGCAGCATCGTCGTCCCGACCCGCATGCCGGACAGGTCGGCGACGTAGCGCAGCACCGCGAAGCCCGCGACCGCCGCGCCGAACCCGGCCAGCCACGGCCACGCGCTCCCCGGGTCGCTGCCGAACAGCGCCCGCAGCACCGGCACCAGCAACGCGTAGGACAGGCCCTCGGCGATCGCCGCCGCGATCATCACGGCGATGGTGCGCCGCATCGGTCCGGCGTACTCGGCCCCGAGCACGCGCAACAGCAGGCGGATCACGGCCGGTCTCCTCGGGTGTAGTACGCGAGCTGCGCCAGGCGGCCCTGCTCGACGATCGATCCGTCCTCGAGCACCACGACGGTGTCGGCGCCGGCGATCGTCTCCTGGCGATGGGCGATCACCAGCACGGTCCGCTGGCCGGCCGCGCCCAGTGCTTGGCGCACCGCCTGCTCGGTCTGCGGATCGGCGAAGGCGGTCGCCTCGTCCAGCACCAGCACGGGGGTGTCGGCGAGCAGCGCGCGGGCGATCGCGATCCGCTGCGCCTCGCCGCCGGAGAGCCCGGTCTCGTCGCCGAGCACGGTGTCGTACCCGTGGGGCAGCTCGAGGATCCGGTCGTGGATGTTCGCCGCGCGGGCGGCCCGGACGACGTCGTCGAGATCGGCGTGCGGCACGGCCAGCGCGATGTTGTCCAGTACGGAGGCCCGCAGCAAGCGGACGTCCTGGAAGACGAAGGAGATCCGCCGGTGCAGCTCGCGCGGGTCGAGATCGCGCAGGTCGACCCCGCCCAGCAGCACCGCACCGTGGGACGGGTCGAAGAACCGGGGCAGCAGCTGGACGAGCGTGGACTTCCCGCTCCCCGACGGCCCGACGATCGCGGTGACCGTGCCGGGCTCGAGCACGAGATCGATCCCGTGCAGCACCTCCCGGGTGTCGTAGGCGAACCGCACGCCGCGCAGCTCCACCCGGTGGCCCTGCGGCACAACGGGGTGCTCCGCCTCCGGCAGCGGCGGCACGGCGAGCACCTCGGCGATGCGACCGACGGCCCGCCGGGCCGCCTGCACGTCGTCGAAGCCGTGGCCGAGCGCGGCCAGCGGGGCGGTCAGGCCCAGCCCGAGCAGCAGGAACGGCAGCAGGTCGGCCGGGGCCAGCGCCCCGGACGTGATCATCACCGCGCCGCCGACCAGCACCACCAGCAGCACGAACGGGGGCGAGAGCGCCAGCGACATCGCGGCGGCGATGGGGGAGAGGCCGATCACCCAGCGGTAGAAGACGGACACGAACTCGTCCACGGCGACCGTGTACCGGCGGTGCGCCCGCCCCGAGCCGCCGAACGCCTTCACCACGGCGATGCCCTGCACGAACTCGACGACCGAGCTCGCCACCCGGCCCATGGAGGCGTCGAACGCCGACTGCTCGCGCTGCCGGGTCGCCGTCATCATCAGCGGGACGGCTGCCATCGCCAGCACCGCCGGGATCAGCGTGACCAGGGTGAGTCGCCAGTCGACGGTCAGCAGGTAGACCAGCAACACCAGCGGCACGACGAACGCGGTGACCAGCTCGCCGGGCGTGTGCGCGATGAACGGGTGCACCGCGCTGACGTCGTCGCCGACGACCTTCGCCAGCTCGCCGGTGCGGCGCCGGGAGAACCAGCCCAGCGGAACGCGGCCGAGCCGGGTCGCGAGCTGCCGGCGGAACGCCAGCTGCACGTGGCCGTCGACGAGGTGCCCGATCCCGGACGACGCGCCCGTGAACAGCAACCGCACGAGCAGGCCGACGGCGCCGGCCACCACGACGAACCGGACGTGGTCGGGATCGAGCGGGCCCGGCGCGAGCAGGCTGCGGCCCAGCTCGACGACGGCGAGCAGCGGTGCCAACCCCGCGACGGCACCGATCACCTGCAGCACGACCACGATCGCGAACGCGGGCAGGTACGGGCGCAGCAGCCCGTTCACGGTCGGAGCGCTTGCTGGTGGAGGTTCTCCAGTGCCGCGTCGATCGGGTGCGCCCCTGCCGCCTTCCAGCGGGCCAGGTTCATCGTGACCGACAGCTGACGTGCGCCGTCCTCGCTGATCCACGACTCCGCGAGCGCGCCCCACACCGTGCCGTCGTGCCCCCAGAAGACGCCGCAACCGGGGACGGGGTGCCGGTGCAGGCCGAGCCCGTACTCGATGGTCGAGCCGTCGAGCGCGATCACCGGGACGGTCCGCTGCATCTGCTCCAGCGTCGACCGTTCCACCACCGCGCCGTCGAGCAATGCGGCGAAGAACGTGCTGAGGTCGGCGACCGTCGACACCATGCCGGCGCCCGTGCCCACCCAGGACGCGTCGTAGACGCTGTAGTCGCGCGGCGGGTCGAGCAGCCCGAAGAACGCCTCGTACATCGCCGGGTACGGGCCCTCGATCGACGGGCCGTCGGGCAGCCAGGTGTGCGCCAACCCGACGCGCGCGACGACGTCGGTGGCGATGCACTCGGCAGGGGTCGCACCGGTCAGCTGCGTGAGCAGCTCGCCCAGCAGCAGGTAACCGGAGTTGGAGTAGATGCCAGGGGTGGCGCCCGGGGCGCCGCCGGGCGCGGCCAACCCCATCCCGATCAGCTCGGTCGGGTGGAACCGGCGGAACCGGTTCTCGTCGAGGCTCGCCGGCGACATGGTCTGCATCGACGGGAACGCCCACGGGAGGTAGTCGGGGATCCCGCTGGTGTGGTTGATCAGCATCCGCACCGTGATCGCGGCGCCGCGCTCGCCCGGCACCAGGTGCGGCAGGTAGCGGCCGATCGGGTCGTCGAGCGCGACGGCGCCCCGCTCGACCTGGCGCAGCACGGCGGCGGCGGTGAAGGTCTTGGTGACGCTGCCGATCCGCTGCCGCAGGTCGGCCGTCATGGGCCGGCCGGTGTCGACGTCGGCGAACCCGGCAGCGCCGCGCCACACCTGGCCGGCGGCGCGCACGTCGGCACAGACGCCAGGCATCCCCGCGCGGTGGAGGTCGTCCAGGGCGGACTGCAGGTCCAGGCCAAGGGCATCTTCTGTCACGGACATCGCCGCCTCACCCGGCCAGTCCGCGGCGCAGGGCCGCGCCGAGCTCGGCGATCTGGCGCTGCGACACCTCGGCCGACAGGATCGCCTGCGACCCGTGGAAGGTGCCGGCCCACTGGTGCAGCTCGACCGAGACCCCGGCCTGGAGCAGGCGCAGCGCGTAGAGGATGTCCTCGTCACGGTTCGGGCAGAACTCCGCGGCGGCGATGTGGGCGGGCGGCAGGCCGGAGAGATCGGTTGCCCGTGCGGGTGCGGCGTAGGGGGTCGCGGTGGCCCCGCCCAGGTAGTGCCCCCACGACTCGGCGACCTTGTCCCGGGTCAACCACGGCGTGTCGGTGAAGGAGCGCGCCGACCACGTCTCCTGCCGGTCGTCCAGCTGGGGCTGGCTGAGCAGCTGGAAGCAGATCTGCGGCCCCTGCTCGTCCCGGGCCCGCAACGCGGTCGCGGCTGCCAGCCCGGCGCCGGCGCTGTGCCCGCCGACGGCGATCCGTTCGGCGTCGATGCCCAGCTCGGCCGCGTTCTCGGCCGCCCACGTCAGCACGGCGTGGACGTCGTCCAGCGCGGCCGGGAACGGGTGCTCCGGCGCGAGGCGGTAGCCGACGGAGATCACGGTCGCGCCGGCGCCGAGCGCCACGCGGGTGGCCCACGGCTGCTCGGTGGCGACGTCGCCCATGACGTAGCCGCCACCGTGCAGCCAGATGACGGCCCCGTACGCGTCGCGCGGGCGGTAGATCCGCACGGGCACGTCCGGGTCGGCGGGCACCGTGCGGTCCTCGACGTCCAGATCGGTGAGGTCGGGCAGCGGGGCAGCGGCGGCCAGCGCGGCGAGATCGCGCCGGGCGGACACGGGGTCCTGCAGGTCCGCCTTGGGGAACAGCGGGATGAACGCTTCCAACTCCGGGTCCATGACGACCATCCTCACGGTCCGGGCGCGCCAGATCACCCGACGTCCGTCGGGCATCCGACATCAGTTGCGCGACGTTCGGCGCACCTATGCTCGGGGGATGGAGGTCCTCTTCGAACGGCTGTCGCATCTGGACTCGGAGTCGGCGGGCGCGATCCGGGTCGTGATGGTCTACGACACCCTGATGCGCCGGCGGGTGGATCTCCCGGCGCTCGCGCGGACCTCGGCGGGCCTGGCCGAGTGCGTGGTCGGGATCCGGCTGCACGGCACCGGACGGGTCATCCGCACCTCACCGGACGGCGCCCCGGCGCTCGTCCCGGCTCCGGACCCGTCCACCTCCGTGCCCATCACCCTCGACGACGAGGAGATCGGCACCGCCTGGCTGGAACGGGCCGGCGAGCCCGGTCCGCTCGACGACGTGGTGCTCGACCGGCTCGCGATCGCCGCCGCCGCGGTCGTCGAGCGGTACGGCCCGGCCCGCACCACGATGGCCGACCCCGCCCTCGTCGAGCTCGTGATCAGCGCCGACACCGACGAGGCGGCCAGGAGCCGGGCGCTGCGGCTGCTCGGGTTCGCCGCCGACCTGCCGATCCGGGTGGTCGCCGTCCGATCGCCGGGCGGATCGGGTGCGGTGCCGCTCGACCGGATCGGCGGCGCCGTCTGCAAGGCCCGCCCGGTGAAGGCCGCGCCGCTCGCCGACGTCGGCGTCATCCTCGCCACCACGGTGGATCCGACGTGGTTCCCCGGGGGAGTGCGGGCCGGCATCGGCGCCGCCGAGAGCCCCGACCGGTCCTGGCGGGAAGCGCGCACCGCACTGCGGTTCACCACCGACCGGCAGCCGGTCGTCCAGTACGCCGAGCTGGGCGCGCTCGCGATGCTGGCGCAGGTACCGCCGGACGTCGCGCGCGCCAACGTCGACGTGGCCGCGATCGGGCGGATCGCCGGCAACCCCGACGACGTGGCGACCCTCGACACCTACTGCACCGCGGGCTCGCTGCGCCGGGCCGCCGAGCTGCTCCACCTGCACCACAGCAGCGTGTCGCGGCGACTCGAGCAGATCGGGAAGGCACTGGACATCGAGCTCACCGAGCCGGCCGGGCTCATCCGGGCCCGGATGGCCCTCACGGCGTGGCGGCTGCTCGACGCCTGATCTCTCACAAGCGCTCGTCGGGGTCGTGGGGCACGAACATGTCTCCCGGGTACCAGGCGCCGTGCGCCAGGCACCAGCCGTGCTCCGTGGCCAGGACCATGGCGATCGCCCGCCAGTAGGCCGCGAGGACGGTGGCGAGGCGACGGCTGGTCGCGGGGGTGGCAGTGGTCAGCATGCGGGGGAGTCTGCGGCGACGCGCTGGGGTTGCCATCGAGGAGACCACTGAACAGCAGTACTGAGATCAGCAACCCCGCCGTGCCGCCCACGCCGCGATCTGGCTGCGGCTCGTGAACCCCAGCTTGGCCAGGATGTGCTGCACGTGGCTCTCGACGGTGCGCTCGGAGATGTGCGCAGCCGCGGCCGCCTGCTTGTTGGTCAGGCCGTCGGCCACCAGCTGGGCGATCTCGGTCTCCCGGCGGCTGAGCACGCCGCCGTCGCGCAGCTGCGTGGACAGGTCCGCGATCTGGGCGCGCAGCGGCGCCATGCCCATCCGTTCGGCTGCGGAGTCTGCGGCCGCGAGCAGCCCGACGGCCTCGTCGGAGTCGCCCGGCTTGGCGCGGGCCCGCAGTGCCGCAGCGAGGCGGAAGCGGGACATGGCGGCGAACGGGGCGAGGCCCGCCGCCTCATTGGCCGTGATCGCGGTGCGGAAGTGCCGAACGGCGACGTCCGGCCGGCCGGCGCCCGACGCGGCCAGCCCGAGGTAGAGCTGCACCGACCCGCTGGTCGTGACGGCGCCCGCGCCACTGACGGCGTGCAGGTCGGCGTACGGCAGGAGCAGCCGGTGGCACGTCTCCGCCGAAGCGGGATCGCCGAGGTCGGCGGCGAGGTGGGCGCGTTGGGCCATGAGCGGCAGGACCATGAACGGCGGGACGCGCGGCGAGTCCGGCGGCGGCAACCGGGCATACCACTGCCGGGCCTCGGTCATCCGGCCGGCCGCGATGAGCCCGAGCGTCAGCGACGACGTGACGAGCGCGGTGAACGGTCCGCCGTTCGCGGTCACCGCCGCGCTGAGGACCTCGATGCCGTCGGTGGTGCCGGCGAACACGTTGAGGGTGAACGTGATCGCCCGGGTCGTCATGAGGGCACCGATGTGGCCACCCTCGTGCGCGATCCGGTACGTCTCGTCGTTGAGCCGCGCGGCATCGGCGAACTGGCCGCGGCCGAGCGCCAGGGTGGCTCGGCTGCGCTGCAGATGCAGGCGGGCCAGCGGACGGCGCGTCGCAGTGACGACGGACTCCAGCAGGTCGAGTTCGTGCTCGGCGTCGCGCACCCGGCCGGCCTGCAGGAACGCGTCGAACCGCCAGAGCCGGCCCCACAGCACGGCTTCGGTGTCGCCGGAGTCCGTGCCGAGCGCGAGCATCCGGGTGCCCAGAGCGACCCGTTCGGTCAGACCGTCGGCGCCGGAGCGGGCGAGCTGCCGGGCCCGCAGCGCGCTGACCAGCGACGGCCGATCGTCGAGCCGCTCGGCCATCGCCAGCGCCTGCGCGCTCGCCACGCCCATGCCGTCATGGTCGGGCTCGGGGATGACCATCGTGTGGCAGAGCTGCGCGAGCAGCTTCGCCCGCAGCGGGCTGTCGTCCTTGCCGAGGTCGCGCAGCGCTTCCTCGCACCACTGCCGGGACGCGGCGAGCCACGGCAGGTCCGAGACGCCCGGCAGGACGAGTGCGGCACGCCCGAGCAGAACCGCGTCGCCGTTGTGGCGGGCCAGGTCGGCGGCCTCGGTGCAGAACGCGGTGGCGGTGGTGTTGTCGTTGGCCGCGCCGTGGGCGGCCGCGGCCGCGATGAGCAGCTCGGCGCGTTCACCGGCCGACAGCACCCCACGAGCAGCATCGACGGCGAGCCCGAACAGCCGGGCCGCCTCCTCGTGGGCGAGCTGTGCCGTTGCCACTTCGGCGGCCCGGCGGGCCCGATCGACGGCAGCAGCCGGGTCACCGAGGGGCAACGCAGACAGCGCGTGGTGCGCCAGCTCGGGTGCGACGTCGGGGTCGTCGGCCAGCGGCTCGAGCAGCGTGGCGACGCGGTGGTGGATCCGAGCCCGCTGGGCCTCCGGCAGTTCCACGAGCAGCGTCTCGCGGACGAGGTCGTGCCCGAAGCGCAGCCCGAGCCGGCCGCGCGGGCGGTCGAGCAGGCCGTCGTCGAGCGCGGGGGTCAGCTCGTCGAGCACCTCGTCGGCCGGTCGTCCCGCCACGTCCGCGACGCGGGTGAGCGCGAACTCGCGGCCGAGCACGGCAGCCACGTCCAGCAGCTCACGGCAGGCGCCGGGCAGGCGATCCAGCCGGCGGCGCACCGCATCCCGCACGGCGCCGGGCACCTGGTCCTGCGGCGCGGCCGGATCGGCCAGCAGCCGGCCCAGCTCGGCCACGAAGAACGGGTTGCCCCGCGTCCTGGCCGCCACGGCGGCGACGTCGGCGGCGGCGGGCCGCGTGCCGATCCGGTCGGCGAGGGCCTCCGCGATGGCGGCGGCGTCGAGGCCGCGCAGCTCCAGCAGGAGCGCGTCGGGCAGCTGGGCGAGATCGGCCACGACGGCCGCGCGCCCGGCCAGCTCCCGCGGTCGGTACGTGACCGCGAGCAACAGGCGCGCGCCGCGCGCGTGGCGGGCCAGATGCACGAGGAGCGCCGCCGACGCCGGATCGACCCACTGGGCGTCGTCGACGACGACGACGAGCCCGCCCGGGGCGGCGGCTTGGGTGAACAGGGTCGCGGCGGCGTCGAACGCCGCGAACCGCTGCTCCGCGCCCGCCGGGTCGACCGGGGCGCCGGGCACGCCCAGCTCGGGAGCGATCCACGCGATCTCCGCGGCCAGGTCGGCGGGCACGGCGGCCCCGGTGGCGAGCCAGGCCCGCAGGATCTGACGCCACAGCCAGTAGGCCGGCGCACCGTCCTCGTCGGTGCAGGTGCCCCACAGGACCGGGACGGCGCGGGTGCCCGCGATCCGGCATGCCTCGGCCACCAGCCGGGTCTTGCCGATCCCCGGCTCGCCTGCGACGAGCACCACCCCGGACCGCCCGGCGAGGGCGTCCTCGAACCGCGCCACCAGCTCGTCCAGCTCGGCCGATCGGCCGACGAACCGGGGCTGCATGCCCGGAACGTATCCCAAGTTCAGTACTGCATCCCCGTGGTACCCACGATGCCCGTCGGGCCGTCCTGCCGTGCACTCTGCTGGTGACCGCGACGACCAGCTCCACGACCACCAGCACCCGCGACCGGCGGCGCCGCCAGACCGCCGTGCGGGCCGCCCGCCTGTTCGACGGAACCGGCGCCACGACCGTTCCCGACCCGCTCGTCGTGATCGAGGACGGGCGCATCGCGTCGGTCGAGTTCGGGCCGCGCGCGGTGGCGCCGCCGGGCGCCGAGACCGTCGACCTGCCCGGCGCCACCCTGCTGCCGGGGCTGGTCGACGCGCACGTGCACCTGGCCTTCGACGGGGGCCCGGACTCGGTCGGCGCGCTCGCCGGACGCGACGACGACGCCGTCCTCGACGCGATGGCGGTTGCGGCTGCGGCCCAGCTGGCGGCCGGCGTCACGACCGTGCGCGACCTGGGCGACCGCGACTACCTGGCGTTGCGCCTGCGGGAGCGGCCTGGCCCGCTGCCGACGATCGCCGCGGCCGGCCCGCCGATCACCTCGGCCGGCGGCCACTGCCACTTCCTCGGTGGGGAGGCGGTCCAGGGCGTCGACGGCGTCCGGGCTGCCGTGCGTGAGCACGCCGCCCGTGGCGTCGACGTGATCAAGGTGATGGCCAGTGGCGGCAACCTCACGCCGGGCTCGGACGCGCTGACCGAGCAGTTCGGGCCGGCCGAGCTCGCCGCGCTGGTCGCCGAGGCGCACCGGCACGGCCTGCCCGTCACCGCGCACGCGCACGCGCTGTCGTCGATCGAGGACGCGGTCGCCGCCGGGGTGGACGGGCTCGAGCACTGCTCGTTCATGACTGCGGACGGGGTGCGCGCCCCGGACGAGCTGCTGGCGACGATCGTGGCCAGGCGGATCGCGGTGAGCGGCACCCTCGGTGTGGTGCCGTGCCCCGGCATGGCCGGCCCACCACCGGAGATGCTGCGCCACCTGCCGGCCATGATCGCCGCGCACGCCCGGCTGGTCGCGCTCGGTGCGCTCTACGTGGTCGGCACCGACGCCGGGATCGGACCGATCAAACCGCACGGTGTGCTGCCGCACGGCCTGGCCGACCTGGCGAAGCTGGGCATGACCCCGGCCGCCGTCCTGCGCACCGGCACGAGCACCGCGGCGCAGGTGTGCGGGTTCGGTGACCGCAAGGGCCGGATCGCGCCGGGCTTCGACGCCGACCTGCTCGCCGTCGACGGCGACCCGACCGTCGACCTGATCGCACTGCAGCGCCCGCTGGCCGTGCTGGCGGGCGGTCGGCGAATCCGCTGAGCCGTGTCGCTGGGTACGGCGAAATCCGTCCGGACCCATTGCCGGACACCCGGAGCGCACCGCACACTGCCGCCGCCGAGGTAACGATCCCGCGCCGCGAACCTACTTCCGTCCCGTGGCACGAATGACTGCCCCGACGTGGAACCACGCCTTCCTCGCCGTGACCGGATCGGTCCGTCTCCCGGCTGCGCTGCTGTGCCCCGACCTGGTGATCCGGGTGCTCACCACACCCGCCTGACGCCGGCTCGGTCCCGACCGACGCACCGATTTCCACCGACAGGAGAACACCATGAGAAGTGCGTACCGCGTGCTGGCCTGGCTGGTCGCGATCGAGGTGCTCGTGCAGTCCGCCGTCATCGCCTTCGCCGTGTTCGGCGAGTCCAAGTTCATCGACGGCGGCGGGGTCGTCGACAAGGCGCTCATCGAGAGCGGGACCGCCGACTTCGAGGGCGTCATCGGATATCCGATCCACGGGATCAACGGTCAGATCGTGATTCCGCTCATCGGGCTCGTGCTGCTTATCGTCGCGTTCTTCGCGAAGATCGAACGCGGGGTGGCGCTGGCCGGGGCGACCTTCGGGCTGATCGTGCTGCAGGTGCTGCTCGGCACCTTCGGGCACGGCCTGCCGCTCCTCGGCCTGCTGCACGGACTGAACGCCCTGCTGATCTTCGGCGCCGCAGTCGCGGCCGTGCGTGCTGCCTCCGCGGCGACCGCCGACCGGACCGCCGTCGGCTGACCGTGGCGTGGACCGCACGGCGCCGGCGCGCCGCGATCGCAGCAGTGCTGGTCGCGGCGGTGCTGGCGCCGGTGGCGGCCGCGTGGTACTCGAGCCTGGGGCCGGCGAGCGTCGACCTCGCGGCCACGGGCACGCCCGACCTGGGTGGCGGCCCGGCGCCCGTCGGACCGGCCCGCAGCGTCGCTGCGCTCACCGGCCCGGCCGACGGGACGCCGGACGTCGCGGTGACGCTGATCGCGCGCCGCGAGGGCTCCCGCTACACCCTCAACGGCACCTCGCCCGGCCCCGAGATCCGGGCCGTGGAGGGCCAGCTGGTGCAGGTGCGGCTGATCAACGAGTCCGTGGTGGGCGGAGTGACCCTGCACTGGCACGGTCTCGACGTGCCCAACGCCGAGGACGGCGTCGCCGGCGTCACCCAGGACGCCGTTGCGATCGGTGGTGAGCACGTCTACCGGTTCGTCGTCCGCACCCCCGGCACCTTCTGGTACCACTCGCACCAGGTCTCGCACGAGCAGGTGGTGCGCGGCCTGCTCGGTCCGCTGGTGGTCGTCCCGCGGGCCGGTTCGGGCGCGGCCGTCGACGTCACGGCGCTGGTGCACATCTACGACGGCGTCCGCACCATCGGCGGAATCGCCGGCACGCACGCCGTCGAGGCCCCCGTCGGCGCCACCGTGCGGCTGCGCGTGCTCAACACCGACAACGGGGCCGGCGCGGTGTGGATCTCCGGCGCGCCGTTCGCGGTCGTCGCCGTCGACGGTGCCGACCTGCACGATCCGTCCCCGGTGCGCGACACGAGCGTGGTGGTGACCGCGGGCGCCCGCGCCGACCTGCTGATCACGGTGCCGCCGGCCGGGTTCCGGCTGGAGACGGGTACCGCAGCGCTGGTGGTGGGGCCGGCCGGGTCCGCGCCGGCCGCCGCACCGCGCCCGACCGCGACGGTCGACATGCTGACCTACGGGTCGCCGGCCCCGCTCCCGTTCGACCCGACCCGGCCCGACCGCCGGTTCGGCTACGCGATCGGCAAGTCGCCCGGCTTCCTCGGCGGTCTCCCGGGGGTCTGGTGGACGATCAACGGCAAGCACTTCCCCGACGAGCCGATGTTCGTCGTCGACGAGGGCGACGTCGTCACGATGCACCTGACCAACGACAGCGGTGAGGCGCACCCGATGCACCTGCACGGTCACCACGGCGTGGTGCTCGCCCGCAACGGCGTCGCGGCGACGGGCAGCCCGTGGTGGTTCGACTCGCTGGAGGTCGGCGACGGGGAGAGCTACGACGTGGCCTTCAGCGCCGACAACCCCGGTGTGTGGATGGACCACTGCCACAACCTGCAGCACGCCAAGGACGGGCTGGTGGCGCACGTGATGTACGCCGGCGTGACGACGCCCTTCCGGATCGGGGACCACGACAACGAACCCGAGTGAGCAGCCGGCAGGGGCGCGATGACCCTCTGTGTAGCGCAACCTGCCCGCGGGTACCCCACACGCATGAGAATCGGCTCCAGCATCGGATTGATCGCGGTGGGCCTCATCCTGGCCCTGGCCGTCAACGTGGACCTGGGCGGGCTCGACCTGGACCTGATCGGGTGGATCCTCACCGTGGTCGGTGTGATCGGGCTCGTCGCGAGCCTGGCGATGGCGCGCCAGGCGCGCCCGACCGTCGTGCGCGAGGAGCCGTTGCCGCCGAGCCGCGACCCGCGCTACTACTGAGCCCTCGATCCTGGCGCAGGACTCCGGTCGGGTCGATCAGTAGGGTGCCCGACCTATGGATCTCCTGACGGGCGTCGCCCCGGTCGTCCCGACGATCTTCCACGACGACGAGGGCTTGGACCTGCCCGGACTGCGTCGGGTGATCGACTACCTCGTCGACAGCGAGGTCGACGCGCTGTGCGCCCTCGCCAACTTCTCCGAGCAGTTCGCGCTCACCGACGCCGAGCGCGACGCGGTCGCCACGACCGTGCTGGAGCAGGTCGACGGCCGGGTGCCGGTCATCATGACGACGAGCCACTTCAGCGCCCGCGTCTGCGCAGCCCGCAGCCGTGCCGCCCAGGACGCCGGCGCCGCCATGGTCATGGTGATGCCGCCGTTCTTCGGCGCCACGCTGGCCGTCCCGCGGGCCGCGGTGCTGGAGTTCTTCGAGGTGGTGGCGGCGGCGATCGATATCCCGATCATGGTGCAGGACGCGCCGATCTCCACGACCCCGCTCCCGGTGGACCTGCTCGTGGAGCTCGTCGAGCAGGTCCCGCAGGTGCGGGCGGCGAAGATCGAGGTGCCGTTCGCGGCCGAGAAGCTGCGGGCGCTGCGGGACCGGTTCGCGGTCCCGTTCGATGGCGAGGAGTCGGTGACGCTGATCCCCGATCTCGACGCCGGCGCGGTGGGCACGATGTGCAGCGCGATGGTGCCGGCCGAGCTCGGGCAGATCGTGCGCAGCTACCGCGGCGGTGACCGGGACGCGGCGGTGGCGGCGTGGGAGGCCCTGCTGCCGTTGATCCACTTCGAGAACCGGCAATGCGGTCTGCGGGCGCAGAAGGTGCTGCTCGCCGAGGGCGGGATCATCGGCTCGGAGCGCACGCGCGCGCCGCTGGCCCCGGTCTCGCCGCAGACGAGGGCCGGCCTGGTCGAGCTCGCCGTCCGCCGCGACCCGCTGGTGCTGCGGTGGGCGCGGTAGCCCGGCTTTCGTTGACACCTGATCTCTCCCGCACTTACGGTCAGGTCCGTAACTGCGGCCGCGGGGGCGTGTGTGGGGGAGCTACAGCGTCAGCCGGTACAGCGTGAGGGGGCGGCCGCTGGTGCCGCTGGTCAGGTTGCCGGTGCGCTCGGCGAGCCCGGCGAGCTCCAGGCGGTGCAGCATGCGCCGCGCGGTGCGTTGCTGCACGGTCAGGCGCTCGGCGATCTCCCGCGTCGTGAGCGGTTCCCCGCCGGCGGCGGTGTGGGCCTCCTGCAGCTTCTCCAGCGTCGGCACGGACAGCCCGACCCGGCGCGCGATCACGGCGAGGTTCGGTTCGCCGCCGGTCGAGCCGGGCACCGACTCGAGCACGATGTCCCGGTCGGCGCGCAGCGACAGCACCGCCGCCACGTCGCCGATGCGCCGGGCTCTGGCGAGGGCGCGGCGGGCCAGGCTCTCGGCCTCCGCGGCGCTGCGGCCCAGCCCGAACCCGATCCGGACGGTGTCGTTCTCGCCGGCCAGCCGGCCGAGCATCGGCAGGCCGGTGAAGCCGCCGGTGGCGTCGTGCAGCGGCCCGCGCGTCGTGATCAGCAGGTGGGTGCCGCCGCGGAACGCCGCGAGGGTGCCGCCGAGCGCCGCAGCCTCACGCAGCAGCCCTTCGTCGTTCGGCACGTCGATCAGCCCGATCGCGATCTGGGCGTCCTCCGCCGAATGCCCCTCCGCGGTCAGCAGCACCTGGCGCAGCGCGACCCGCACCGAGCGCACCGACGGTGCGAGGCGCAGCACGTGCGTCTCCGCGTGCAGGGCGTCGCGCACCGAGCTGAGGCACGTGATCACCGGATGGGCCGGGCCGCGCCGGTGGAACGCCACGGCCTTCTCCGACGTCATGTCCGACCGGTAGGGGAGCGTCCGCAGGTCGGCGGTGGGCAGACCGGCGTCGCTGAACGTGCCGACGACCTCGGCCGCGGCGAGCGTGTCGATCGACAGGCGGGTGACGTCGTGGCCCTCGTGCTGCAGCCGGACGAGCGCGCTGAGCAGGGTGGATCCCGAGTAGTCGACGAACGCCGCCGGCCGGGTCAGCACGTCCGCGTCCCGGGCGAGCATGTACGGGACGATGCCGGTGAACACCCAGCCCTCGACCGCGCCGGCATGGGCCTCGACGATGGCGGGTGCCTGGGACTCGTGGTCGTAGTCGAGCCGCAGCGCGCTGACCCCGAGCTGCTCGTCGCAGGTGGCCGCGACGTCGTCGACGAGATCGTGCGGTCCGACGACCCCGATCACGGTTCCCACTCGGCGCCAACCTCCCTATTTCGGTCCTGGCCGCAATGGTAGTGCTCCCGGCCCGTGAGGTGACTCCATGACACTGACGTTTCCCTCGATGGGTACGGCCGATGGTCGGACGCTCGGTGCCGAGGAGATCGCCGCGGTGGCGCGGGTGCTCGGCTCCGGCATGCTCAGCTCGGTGTGGGGCGCCGAGGCCCGGTCGCTGGAGCGCGAGGTCGCGCAACTGTACGGCGTCCGGCACGCGATCTCGTGCAGCTCCGGCACCGCCGCCCTCCACCTGTCGGTCGTCGCCGCGGCTCCCGACCCGGGCGACGAGATCATCACGACGCCGATCACCGACTTCGGCACCGTGGCCCCCATCGTGGCGCAGAACGCCGTGCCGGTGTTCGCCGACGTGGACCCGGCGACGGGCAACCTGGATCCCGCCGCGGTCGCGGCGCTGATCGGGCCGCGGACGCGGGCGATCATGGCGGTCCACCTCTTCGGCGCGCCGGCCCCCGTCGACGAGCTGCGCGCACTGGCCGACGTACACGACCTCGTGCTGATCGAGGACTGCGCGCAGGCCTGGCTGACCGAGCTCCCCGGAGGGCGGCTCGCCGGCACCGCGGGTGCGGTCGCGACGCTCAGCCTGCAGCAGTGGAAGCACATCACCTGCGGGGACGGCGGGCTGGCTCTCACCGACGACGACGCGCTCGCGCGGACGATGCGCCTGTTCGCCGACAAGGGCTGGGACCGGGCGGCCGGTCGTTCGCACGCGAGCTTCGGCCTGAACTACCGGATGACCGAGCTGCAGGCCGCTGTTGCGCGCGCCCAGCTGGTGAAGCTGCCCGGTGTGGTGGCCGACCGGCGCAAGACCGCGGAGGCGTTGCTCGCTGCGTTGCGCGGGTTGCCGAGGACGGTCCTCCCGCGGCCCGACGGCCACGCGTGGTGGCTGTTCCCGCTGGTCCGCCCCGACGGCGACGCGCCCGAGCTGGCAGCGCACCTGCAGGCCGCGGGCATCCCGGCCCGGGCGGGCTACCTGACCGAGCCGCTGAACCGGGCACCCGTGTGGGACGGCCCGCTCTACGGCAGCTCGCGCTTCCCCCTCGACGCGGCCGCGGGCCCGACGCTGCCCTGCCCGGAGGCCGAGCGGCTCGTGGCGCGGACGCTGCTCGTCATCGACTGGAACGAGCACTACACCGACGAGCACGTCGCGCTGATCGCCGCCGCGCTGGAAGCCTTCCGGTGAATACCCCGGGGCTCCGCCCCGGACCCCGGCCCTCCCTCCAGTGGTGCTGTGAACTGCGGGCGGCTCCACCGTCGCTCAGTCGCCCTTCGGGATGCCACACCGGTGGTCGGGCACGCAACCGAAGAGCGTGGTTGCCTGCCCGACCACCGGCGTGACGTTGCTGTGCACGCCCGACCGACGGTGGAGTCGCACAACTCCGGTGTTGTGGGCCATGATCGCGTCGAAGTCGGAGTTTGCGCGGTTTGAACAGCGCAAACTCCGATCTCAACGCGATCTTGAGCACCGCGGTCGCCCTACCCATCCCGCGAGCCCCACGAGTCCCACCAATGACGCCCCGGCGTTCCGAGATCACGTCGAGATCGCACTTTCCGCCCGCGCGAGGGCGGAGACAGTGACCTCGACGCGATCATGAGCGGGCGGGCCGCCTTAACGGTCCGGCATCGGGCATTGCTCCCCACCTGAACATCTCGCTACATTTCGGCCCGGACCGGTATTGACGAGCAAGGGGGCGGCCATGAGGAAGCTAGTGACAGCAGGCCTCGCGGCCGTCGTGGCGACCGTGCTCGCGGCGTGCGGGTCGGGCGGCGGTTCGGCGCCCGGCGGCACGACCACGGTGACGATGTGGATGTATCCCGTCATCGAGGACCAGGCCAAGAGCAAGGCCTTCTGGGACAAGGTCGAGAAGGACTTCGAGGCCGCCAACCCCACCATCGACGCGAAGATCGAGCTGCAGCCGTGGGACGGCCGGCAGGAGAAGGTCACCACGGCACTGGTCACCAAGAAGGGCTTCGACCTCGTCCTGCTCGGGCCCGACCAGGTGCCCCAGTACGCCAAGCAGGGCACGATCGCACCGCTGGACGACGTCGTCGCGGCGGACAAGGCGGCTTTCCGGCCGAGCGCGCTGGCCGCCCTCACCACCGAGGGCGCCCTCTACGGCGTGCCGATCTACCAGACCATCACCGCGCCCGTCTTCGACAAGAAGGTGTTCGCCGACGCCGGCGTCACGCAGCTGCCGACGACCTGGGACGAGGTGAAGGCGGCCGCGCCGAAGCTCGCAGCCAACAAGATCCCGATCCTGCAGTACCCCGGTGCCCCCGAGACCACCCTGAACCTGAGCTACTACCCGATCCTCTGGTCCTACGGCGGCACGGTCTTCAGCCCCGACGGGAAGAAGGCGGCGTTCAACGGCCCGGAGGGCGTGCAGGCGCTGCAGATGCTGCTCGACCTGCAGGCCGCGGGCGGCCTCCCGCCCAACGCGGCCACGATGACCAACGTGATCGAGGGCAGCCCGCTCGCGCAGGGCAGGTCCGGCTTCTACCACGCGGCCGCCAACGTCGGCGCCGTCCAGCTCGGCAAGGCCGTCGGCGCCGACAACGTGGCTGTCGGGATGCCCATTCAGGGCACGAAGCGCGTCGCCTTCGGCATCCCGGGCGGGCTGGTGCTGGCCAAGGCGTCGAAGAACCTCGAGCAGGCGAAGAAGTTCGCGGCCTACGTCGCCTCGGCACCGGTCGCGGCCGCGCTGTCGAAGGAGTCGGGCTACTTCACCGCGCGCACCGACGCGACGGTGCCCGAGCAGTCCGCCACCGCGAAGGAGTTCGAGAAGTCCCTCGAGTTCGCCTTCCCGGGCGACAGTCACCCCAAGGCGCGCCAGGTGATGACGCTGCTCTCGCCGGAGATCCAGTCGGCGCTGCAGGGCCGCAAGAGCGCCAAGCAGGCCCTGGACGACGCCGCGAAGCAGGTCGACGACCTGCTGGCGAGCGCGCGCTGAGCCGGTGCGCCACCGCTTGCGGGATCCCGTCACCGGGCTCCTGTTCGTCCTGCCGATGCTGGTGCTCTTCCTGATCTTCCGGTTCGTGCCGGCCTTCGGTGCGGCCGGGATGAGCGTCACCGACTACCAGATCAGCGGCGAGTGGACGTTCACCGGCGCGGACAACTACGTGCGGCTGTTCGACGACCCGATCTTCCTGGGCAGCCTGCGCGTCACGGTCGTCTACGCCGCCATCTACGTGCCGCTCACCGTGGTCGTCGCGATGGGTACGGCGTTGCTGCTCAACTCCGTGATCTTCATGAAGGGCCTGTTCCGGGGCATGCTCTTCCTGCCCTACGTCACCAGCTTCGTGTTCGCCGGCGTGATCTGGCGATGGATCTACGACTTCGACGGCCTGCTCAACGGGCTGCTGGCCGGGTTGAACCTCGGCCCGGTCGGCTTCCTCGACGACACTGCGCTCGTGCTGCCGTCGCTGGCGCTGGTGCAGGTGTGGAAGGGCTTCGGCTACTCGATGCTGATCCTGCTGGCCGGGCTCAAGTCGATCCCGATCTCATACCTGGAGGCCGCCCGGATCGACGGGGCGAGCGCCTGGCAGCGCTTCCGCTTCGTGATGCTGCCGCTGGTGCGGCCGGCGCTGTTCTTCGTGCTGGTCATCGAGACGATCGGCGCGTTCCAGACCTTCGACATGATCTACGTGATGACCGGCGGCGGCCCGTCGCGCGCGAGCTACAACCTCATCTACGCGCTGTACGACCAGGGCTTCAAGTTCTTCGACCTCGGCTACGCGGCGACCATCGGCGTCGTGCTGTTCGCGCTTGTGTTCGTGGTCTCGATGATCCAGCGCCGCCTCCTCGACCGGAGCAACACATGACCCTCACCGCGGCCCGGCCGGTCGCTCCGGTCACCGGCGAGCCGGCCCGGCGGCCCCGGAAGGGGCTGCGCTGGCCGCTCGCGACGCTGCTGGCCGCGGTCGCCACACTCACCGTCAGCCCGTTCCTGGTGATGCTGGTGCTGGCACTCTCCCCGGCGGGGGAGCCGACCGTCCCGCACCAGTGGCCGTCGGCCCTGACGTTCGACAACATCCTCACGACGCTGTCGGCGGCCGGTTTCCTCGGTTGGACGCTCAACTCGCTGATCTACGCCGGCGTCTCGGTGGTGATCATCCTGATCACGGCATCGATGGCCGGCTACGCGTTCGCGAAGAAGCGCTTCCCCGGCCGGGACGCGCTGATGTGGGCGTTCCTGGCCACGATGATGGTGCCGTTCCAGGCGACGATGATCCCGCTGTTCGTGCTGATGTCGGACCTCGACGGCGTCGACACGTTCTGGGGCATGATCGTGCCGACGCTGGCCAACTCGCAGGCCGTCTTCCTGATGCGCCAGTTCATCCGCGATCTGCCCGACGAGCTGTTCGACGCGGCCAAGGTCGACGGGGCCTCGGAGTGGCGCATCTACTGGCAGATCGTGCTGCCGCTGACCCGTCCGGTGCTGGCAACGCTCGGCGTCTTCGTGTTCCTGTGGCACTGGAACGACTTCCTGTGGCCGCTGGTGATGGCGCAGAGCGCGAGCATGCAGACGCTGACCGTCGGCCTCACCACGCTCAAGGGCGAGGAGTACCCGCTGGCCATGGTGATGGCGTCGGCGGCGATCTCGGTGGTGCCCTGCCTCGTGGTCTTCTTCCTGCTCCAGCGCTTCCTGGTCAACAGCATCGCGATGACCGGGATCAAGTGATCCCGAACAGCCCTGACCCGAACAGCTCAGCGGCGTTGCGCCACGCGATCCGCTCGGCCACGTCCTGATCCAGGCCGGCCGCGGCCATCGCGCCGAACGCCGAGGCCGGGTCGATCAGCGTCGAGTCGGTGCCGAACAGCAGTTGCGCCACGTCGATCCCGGCCACGACCTCGGCGATCCGGCCCGCCGGTGCGTGCGACCAGCAGGGTTCCAGGTAGAGGCGGTCGCAGGAGTTGGCGGCGTCGATGGCGAACCGGTGCCCGTCGGCGCCCATGTGCCCGGCGATCACCCGCAGCCCGGGCGTGGCGAGGCAGACCTCGGCCAGGTCCAGCACCGAGCTGCCCCAGGTGTGCACCAGCGCCGGGCAGCCGAACTCCGCCACCATCGCCAGCGCTTCCCGCATCTGCGGCGACGACACCGGCGACCCGGTGTACTCGGTGTGGATCTTGACGCCGAGGAACCGGCCGCCGGGCAGGTACTCGCGCAGGTCCCGCTCGGCCGCAGCCAACCGGCGCGGGTTCACCGTGACGTAGCCGCGGAGGCGGTCGGAGAGCACCGCGTCCAACGCCCGGTTGCCCGCCGGAGCGTCGTAGATCACCGCTTCGGTGGCCGACACGATCGCCGTGTCGATGCCGTAGCGGTCCATGGTGGCCGTGCTCGCGCCGACCACGTCCATCGTGAAGAACCAGGGGCCCCAGTGGGCGTGCACGTCGATGATCACGACAGCAACCTCGCGGCGTTCCCGCCGGCGACCGCGGCTCTCTGCTCGGTGTCCAATCCGCTCGTGGCCAGGCGCAGCTGGGGTACGAGCGGCTCGTAGTGCGGGGTGCGCGAGCCGTGGACGAGCCGGTCGGCGCCGACCTCGGCCGCGACGGTCTCCAGCGCGTCCGGGGAGTTCAGCAGCCGGGTCGAGGTGTGGAAACCGGGCTCGTCGGCGGCCACCACGAGGAAGTCGCCCAGGTGGTAGAAGTGCGTGTCCAGGAAGACGACGCGGGCCCCGAGACCGGCCAACGGTCGCCAGAACCGGCGCACGTCACCGCCGGTGAGCACGGTCAGGTCGAGCCGCACCGCGTGCCTCGCGACGTGGCGCACCGCTGGGAAGTCGGCCTCGACGCCCTGCTCGTCGGGGAAGAAGCGGACGGCGCGCACGCGGCCGGCCAGCCGGTCCAGCTCGCGCACCGAGCCGAGGGGATCGCGCAGGTCGACGGTCGCGACCGGGAGCACCGCCGGGTCGTCGAGTGCCAGCACCTCGTCGTTGCCGGAGCGGAGATCGAACCGGGCCGCGCGCAGGCTCACCACGGCGCCGGCACGGGTGCGGTGCTCCTTCAACGTGGCGAGCACGGAGCCCGGATCGCCGGGCGGGCCGTCCCGGTCGGGGTGGGCGCCGATCAGCACGTCGACGTCGAGTGTCACCTCCAGGTCGCCGAGGAGCCGCCGCGGGTCGAAGGGATGGTCCGGCACATGGATCATCATGCCACTTCGAGGTAGTTTCGGTCTGTGCCGAAATCAGTCATCGATGCGCACCGGCTCATCGGCCCGGTGCCGTTCGACGATCTCCCGGCCGATCCACGGCCGGAGCTGGACCGGCTCGGCATCGAGCGGGCCTGCGTCACGCACACGCTGAGCCTGTACGCCGACCCGCAGCTGGGCAACGACGCGCTGCGGGAGCTGACCGATCCCCGGCTGATCCCGGTGCCGGTGGTGGTGCCCGGTGTCCGTGGCGCCGACGTCCCGGCGGGCGCTGGGGCGCGGATGGTCCGGCTCTGCCCACAGCGGCACCGCTTCGACCTGACCGGCCCGATCGCGCTGGACCGGCTGGCCGAGCTGGAGGTGCCGATGGCGATCGACCTCGACGAGACGTCGCCCGCTGCGCTCCGCACGCTCGCCGAGCGGCTTCCCGACCTGCGCATCCTGCTGCTCAGCCCCGGATACCGCCGCCTGCGCGAGCTGGCCGAGCTGATGGCCACCGCGCCGAACGTGTGGACGGAGATCGGCACGGTGAACACCCAGGGCGGCGTCGAGTGGCTGGCCGAGCGGTTCGGCGCCCGACGGTTGGTCTTCGGCACGGGCGCGCCCGTGATGGACGACTGCGGGCCCCGGTTCCTGCTCGACCACCTCGACCTGCCGGCGGCCGAGATCGACCTGATCGCCGCCGGCTCGCTGGAGGCGCTCCTGTGATCCTCGATGCGCACGGCCACGTCGGAACCTGGCCCGACTTCCTCATCCCCGACCCGACCGCCGAGGGCCTGCTGGCCACGATGGACCGCGTCGGCGTCACCGCGATGGGCATCAGCCACCTGCTCGCCGTCGGTCCCGACGCCGTGGCGGGCAATGCGCTGGCCAGGGAGATCGCCGACCGGTTCCCCGGCCGGTTCGGGGTGTGGCAGGTCTACAACCCGCACCACCGCACGCCGCTCGCCACGGACGGGGTGTGGGGCGTCAAGCTGCACCCGGACGTCCACCAGTGCCGGCTCGACGACGCCCCCTACGAACCCGTCTGGCGTCTCGGCATGCCCGTGCTCGCGCACGGCCAGACCGACTCGCCGTGGAGCGATCCCGCGCAGTTCGCGACCGTCGCCGCCCGGCACCCGCACGTCCCGCTGCTGATGGGGCACGTCGGCCTGTGGCCGCACGGGTTCGCCCGCGCTGCGGCGCTCGTGGCCGCGCACCCGAACGTCCTGCTGGAGGTGTGCGGATCGAAGATGACCGGGCGGTGGATCGCGCGTCTGGCCGAGCTGGTCGGCGCCGACCGCGTGGTGTTCGGGTCGGATGCCTGCTTCCTCGACCTGCGCGTCGGGGTCGGCCGGGTCGCGCTCGCCCCGCTCGCCGACGCCGACCGCGCGCTGATCCAGCACGCCAACCTGGCCCGCGTGCTCGGGCTGCCGGCATGACGCTCGCCCTCCACGGCGGCCCGCCGGTGCGCACCGCCCCGTGGCCGAGCTGGCCGCCGCCGCTGGACGCCGCACAGCGCGCCAAGGTCACCGAGGTGCTGGAGAGCGGGTTGTGGGGTGCGACGCAGGGCGGCACCGCGGTCACCGACCTCGTCGCCGCGATGGCCGCGCGCTCGGGAGTGCTGCACGGCGTGGCCGTCGGCAACGCCACGCTCGGCCTCTTCGCGGCGCTGCGCGGGCTCGGGATCGGGGCCGGCGACGAGGTGGTGGTGCCCGCCTACACGTTCGTCGCGTCCGCCACCGCGGTGCTGCTCGCCGGCGCGACGCCGGTGATCGTCGACGCCGAGGACGATCTCCACCTCGCCGCGGCCGCGGTGGAGGCGGCGGTGACCCGGCGGACCGCCGCGATCATGGCCGTCCACCTGGCCGGCAGCCCGGCCGACATGGACGCGGTGACCGGGGTCGCGGCCCGGCACGGCCTCGCGGTCGTCGAGGACGCGGCGCAGGCGCACGGCGCTGCGTACCGCGGCCGCCCGGTCGGCGGCCTCGGCGATGCCGGCGTGTTCAGCTTCCAGTCCAGCAAGGCGATGACCGCGGGGGAGGGCGGCCTGATCGTCTGCCGCGACGAGGCCCTGCACCGGGCGATCTGGTCGGTGTGCAACCTCGGCCGCACGCTGGACGGTGCGTGGTACGGCCACCAGAGCCTGGGCTGGAACCTGCGGCTCACCGAGATCCAGGCCGCGCTGCTGCTGCCGTGGCTCGACCGGCTGGACGGTGAGGTGGAGCGGCGCAACGGGTTCTGCGCGGCCGTCGCGCGCGAGCTGGCGCGCACCGACCTGCCGGTGCACATCGTCCCGCAGCCGCCCGGAACCACCCGCGACTCGCGCCACCTGCTCATGCTCCGCGTACCGGCGTCGGTCGACCGCGCCTTCCTCCTCGCCGCGATGGCCGCGGAAGGGGTGCCCCTCGACGCCGGCTACCCACCGCTAGGCACGATCCCGGCGTTGACCGACGCGGGATCCCGCGCCGAACCGGCCCCGGTGGCGGAAGCGGCCGCGAAGACGGTCGCGTGGATACGCCAGCCAATGCTCATGGACGACCCGTCCGGCGCGGCGGACATCGTCGCGGCGCTGGCGAAGGTGCTGCGCACCTAGCTCACGCACACCGTCGTGTGCTCACGCACATGGTCGACCATGTGCGCGAGCACCACACGGTGTGCGTCAGCGGGACAGGCGGGACTCCGCCTCGTCCCATGCCTGGGCACTGGCCGGGTCGGGCTCGTGCCGTCGGGGCGCTGTGGACGCCGCTACCACCCGGCGCAGGTCCGTCAGCCCGCCCGTCAGCGCGCCCAGCGCCCTGGCCTGCACAAGCACGTTGCCCAGCGCCGTCGCCTCGACGGGCCCGGCCACGACCGGGAGCCCGCACGCGTCGGCGGTGAGCCGGCACAGCAGGTCGTTGCGCGCGCCGCCGCCGACGACGTGGACGACGTCGACCTCGCGACCGGAGAGCGCGGCTGCCTCCCGCACCGCGCGCCGATGGGCCAGCGCGAGGCTGTCGAGCACGACCCGGACGGTCGCGGCGCGGGACGACGGCGCCGGCTGGCCGAGCCGCGTGCAGGCGGCGGCGATCCGCGCCGGCATGTCGCCGGGTGGGATGAACGCCGGATCGCCCGCGTCGACGACGGCGGCGAGCGCCGGTTGCGCTTCCGCCTCCGCGAGCAGAGCGGCGAGATCGGGTGAACCCCACTCCCGCACGCACTCCTGCAGCAGCCACAGACCCATCACGTTGCGCAGGTAGCGCACCGTGCCGTCGACGCCGAGCTCGTTGGAGAAGTTGGCCGCTCGGCTCGCCTCGGTGAGCACGGGCGCGTCCAGTTCGACGCCGACGAGTGACCAGGTGCCGCACGAGATGTACGCGAACCGCTCGGTCTCCGCTGGCACCGCGACCACGGCCGACGCGGTGTCGTGCGAGCCGACGGCGATGACCGGTGCGCCGGTTGCCGCGCCGATCTCGGTGCCCGGCTCGCAGAGGGGAGCGAACAATGTCGGGTCGATGCCGACCTTCGCCATCAGCCCGGTGTCCCAGCGCCGCTCGACGGGATCGAGCAGTCCCGTGGTGGAGGCGTTGGTGACCTCGGCCGCGCGGACGCCGGTGAGCCAGTACGCGAGCAGGTCGGGGATCAGCAGCAGATCCTTCGCGGCCGCCAGCGCGGGTGTGCCGGCGGCTGCGACGAGCTGGTAGATCGTGTTGAACGGCAGCACCTGCAGGCCGTTCGCCGTGTAGAGGTCGGGGAGCGTCTCGGCGATGCCATCGGTACGCGCGTCGCGGTAGTGCACCGGGTTGCCGACGAGCGCGCCGGTGCGGTCGAGCAACCCGTAGTCGACGGCCCACGTGTCGATCCCGACCGAGGCCACCTCGCCTGCGGCCCGCAGCCCCTCCAGCACCTCGCGGTAGAGGCCGAGCACGTCCCAGTGCAGGGTGGCGCCGACCCGCACCGGCCCGTTGCCGAACCGGCGCACCTCCTCCAGCTCGACCCGCCCGTCGTGCACGACACCGCGCATCACCCGGCCGCTGGACGCGCCGAGATCGACGGCGGCGACCGCCGTCATGGGAGGCGAACCTCGCGGAACTCGCACCCGACGAGCTCCGCGACGCACGCCAGCTCCGCCGCACGGTGGCCGGTGCCGAGCGCCCAGTGGTGGTTGACGCCGGACGCGCTCCATGCGTCGGTCCACTCGCCGGGATCGCAGCCGAAGTCGACGCGCGAGGTGGTGTTGCCGATCTTCAGCAGCGGCCCGGGCACCACCGTGCCCTCCGACGCCACCATCACGTATTTGCCGTCGGGCTCCTGGCCGATGCCGAACACGGTGACGGGCCCGGGCTGCACGTCGAACTCGACGGAGACGCCCCAGCCGCGCTTGCCGTGGTAGACGCCGAGTCCGCGCAGCAGCGGCCGGCGCGCGGAGATCGCGAGGTGCGCCGGGCCGTCGTGGCCCATCTCGACGACGCCGTCGACGAAGTTGAGAGCCTGCAGCTCGGTGAACGAGCCGCCGGCGCCGAGCCGGTCCATCACGAGCATGGCCAGCGAGTTGCGCAGCTCGTACTCCCCGGCGGCGGGCACGCCCCGGCCGGTGAGCAGCGACGCACCGAGGATCAGCCCGGCGCCGAGCCGCTCGTGCTGCTCGCCGTCGAGGCCGCGGTGGTAGTAGGCGAGGGAGTCGAGCGCGAAGTCGTCGACGAGCCGGTCCAGCCCGACCGACACCTTCGCGCCCCACGCGAAGTCCTCCTCGACGACGGTGTCGTCGATCTCGAACACCTCGCGGGCCAGCTCCATGCGGGCGGCCGCCTCGGCGTCGGTGACCTGCTCCACCCGCACCCGGAGATCGTCGATCTCCAGCACCTCGACGTGCCCGCCGAGCTGGGCGGACACACTGGTCAGGTCGGTCGCGACGTCGAGCATGCCGGGGTAGAGGTGGCCCAGCAGCCCGTGCCGCCCGTGCCGCAGCGCGCCCCGCACCCCGGCGGCGCGCACCCAGCGCGCGATCCGGGCCCACGCCCGCTCGTCCTCGACGTAGCCGGAGACGCTGCGGAACTCCACCCCCGCCCGCCGGAACGCGTTGGCCATCTCCGGTAGCGGGCAGGCGCCGCAGTACGCGAGCCACGCCCCCGTGTCGAACCCGGCGTGGTCCATCTTCTCGGTGGGCTGCAGGTTGATCAGCAGCACCGGTGCGTCGCTGCGCTGCGCCACCGGCACCAGCATCGACGACGTCATGTACGTGGTCAGGAACCCGACGATGAGGTCGCAGCCGGCGGCGCGCAGCCGTTCCGCGGCGACCGCGCCCTCCTGGGCGTCGGAGATGAACCCGACGTCGACGAGGTCGATCTCGCCGATCTCGCCCAGCCGCTCGGAAACGCGGGCGGCGGAGCGCTGCAGCTGGGGGAGGAGGTCGGGGAACTGCGGCCAGTAGGCGCCCAGCCCACCGGCCACGAGGCCGACCTTCGTGCGCCGGGTTTCGACGCGGGAGAGCGTCGGGAGGACAGCGGTCATCGGTGACCCCTTCTAACGCAGGAACGCGGCGGCCACCCCGGCGTCGACCGGGATGTGCAGGCCGGTGGTGTGCGAGAGCTCGCCGCCGGTCAGCACGAACACGGCCGCCGCCACGTGCTCGGGCAGCACCTCGCGCTTGAGCAGGGTGCGCTGGGCGTAGAAGCTGCCCAGGTCCTCCTCGGCGACACCGTAGACGGCAGCGCGCTGCGCGCCCCAGCCTCCGGCGAAGATGCCCGAACCGCGCACCACCCCGTCGGGGTTCACGCCGTTGACGCGGATGCCGTGCTCACCCAGCTCGGCGGCCAGCAGCCGCACCTGGTGGGCCTGGTCGGCCTTCGCCGCCCCGTAAGCCACGTTGTTGGGACCGGCGAACACCCCGTTCTTGGACGCGATGTAGACGATGTCGCCGCCGATGCCCTGCGCGACCATCGCCTTCGCCGCGGCCCGCGCGACCAGGAACGAGCCGCGCGCCATCACGCGGTGTTGCACGTCCCAGTCGTCGTCGGTGGTCTCCAGCAGCGGCTTGGAGATCGACAGCCCGGCGTTGTTGACCACGAGATCGACGCCGCCGAACGCGAGCGCCGCGGCATCGACGGCGAGGTCCACGGCGGAAGCGTCGGTCACGTCGACGGTCACCGGCACGGCGACGTCCGTCGAGCCGAGCTCCTCCGCCACGCGGGCCGCGGCCTCGCCGTCCCGGTCGGCGACGACCACGCACGCGCCCTCGGCGGCGAGCCGGTGCGCGATGGCCCGGCCGATCCCGGAGCCACCGCCGGTGACCAGCGCGATCCGGGTGGCCAGCGGCTTCGGCTTCGGCCGCCGGGCCAGCTTCGCCTCCTCGAGGGCCCAGTACTCGATGCGGAACTTCTCCGACTCCGCGATCGGCGCGTAGGTCGACACCGCTTCCGCGCCGCGCATCACGCGGATCGCGTTGCGGTAGAACTCGCCGGCCACACGGGCGGTCTGCTTGTCGGCGCCGAAGGAGAACATCCCGACGCCGGGCACCAGCACGATGGCCGGGTCGGCGCCGCGCATCGCGGGGGAGTCGGGGGTGGCGTGCCGCTCGTAGTAGGCCCGGTACTCGTCCCGGTAGGCGGCGTGCAGCTCGCGCAGCCGCGCCACCTGCTCGTCGAGCGACGCGGTGGCGGGCAGGTCCAGCACCAGCGGCGCGACCTTGGTGCGCAGGAAGTGGTCGGGGCAGGACGTGCCGAGCGCGGCGAGGTGCGCGAGCTTCTCGCGGGCGCAGAACTCGAGCACCTCCGCGGCGTCGTCGAAGTGCCCGACCTGCGGACGGTCGGTCGAGGCGAGCCCGCGCACGACGGGTGCGAGCGCGGCCGCGCGGGCCCGGCGCTCGGCGTCGGGCAGCGGCTCGTACCCGGGGCGCGGCGGGCCGAACGGCTCCGCCGCACCCCGAGAGTCCAGGTAGGCCTGCGCGGTGCGGATGATCTCCAGCGAGCGAGCCTCGCACTGTTCAGAGGTGGATCCCCAGGCGGTGATACCGTGCCCGCCCAGTATCACGCCGATGGCCTGCGGGTTCGCCGCCGCGACGGCAGCGATGTCCAGACCCAGCTGGAAGCCGGGGCGCCGCCACGGCACCCACAGCACCCGGTCGCCGAAGATCTCCTTGGTGAGTGCCTCGCCGTCGGCCGCGCACGCGATCGCGATGCCGGCGTCGGGATGCAGGTGATCGACGTGCGGCGCGTCGACCAGCCCGTGCATGGCCGTATCGATCGACGGGGCCGCCCCGCCCTTGCCGTGCAGGCAGTAGTCGAACGCGGCGACCATCTCGTCCTCGCGCTCCACACCCGGGTAGGTGCGGGTCAGCGCCTGCAGGCGGTCGCGGCGCAAAACGGCCAGGCCGGCCGGGGTGAGCGTGCCGAGATCGCCGCCGGAGCCCTTCACCCACACCAGCTCGACGTCCTCGCCGGTGACGGGATCGGTGTCGGTGCCCTTGGCGGAGGTGTTGCCGCCGGCGTAGTTGGTGGTCGTGGGGTCTGCGCCCAGGCGGTTGCTGCGGGCGATCAGTTCTTCCACCGGACTCATGCGCCCCACCCCGCCTGCGTGCCGCCGACCCGGTCGGCCTCGATGCGCTGCTGGTAACCGGAGCGGTGATAGGCCGCCACGGGATCGGGATCGAGCCCCTGCTCGGTGCGCAGCTCGGCCAGCAGCGGCCGGACGTCGGTGGAGAACGCGTCCATCAGCGCGGCGTTGGCGGCCAGCACGTCACCGGAGCGCTGCGCGGCGCCGAGCACCTCCGTGTCGACGAGCAGCGCCTTGGCCGTGGCCTCCTGCACGTTGAGCACCGAGCGCAGGATCGCCGGGATCTTCGCCTCGATGTTGTGGCACTGGTCGAGCATGAAGGCGATGCCCGCCTCAGGTGCCAGCGCGTCCGCCGAGACGATCTCGAACATGATCCTGAACAGCTGGAACGGGTCGGCTGCGCCCACCATCAGGTCGTCGTCGGCGTAGAAGCGCGAGTTGAAGTCGAACGCGCCCAGCTTCCCCGCCCGCAGCAGGAACGCCACGATGAACTCGATGTTGGTGCCGGGCGCGTGGTGGCCGGTGTCGATGCACACCGTCGCCTTCTCGCCCAGCTCGATGCAGTGCGCGTACGACGTGCCCCAGTCCGGCACGTCGGTCGTGTAGAAGGCGGGCTCGAACAGCTTGTACTCCAGCAGCATCCGCTGCTCGTCGCCCAGCCGCGCGTAGACCTCCGCCAGCGCCTCGGCCAGGCGGTCCTGCCGCGCCCGGATCGAGTCCTGCCCGGGGTAGTTGGTGCCGTCGGCGAACCACAGCTTGAGGTCACGGCTGCCCGTCGCGTCCATGATGTCGACGCACTCCAGCAGGTGGTCGGTCGCCTTGCGGCGCACCCGCGGATCGGGGTGGCAGACCGAGCCGAGCTTGTAATCGTCGTCCTGGAAGACGTTGGAGTTGATCGCTCCGATGCCGACGCCCTGGTCCTGCGCGTGCGCGGCGAGCTTCGCGTAGTCGTCGACCCGATCCCACGGGATGTGCAGCGCCACGGTGGGCGCCACGCCGGTGAGCCGGTGCACGACGGCCGCGTCGGCGATCTTCTCGTACGGGTCGCGCGGCACCCCGGCCTGCGCGAACACCTTGAAGCGGGTGCCGGAGTTCGCGTAGGCCCACGAGGGGGTCTCGATCCGTTGCCCGCGCAGGGCTGCGCGCACCGCTTCGTTCACGTTCGGTCCTCCAGAGCTGTGAGCTGGTCTTCCAGGTGGAAGACCTCGTCGAGCACCTGCATCCCCGCCACGGCCCCGTCCGCCACGAAGAACGGTGCCATCTCGGCCTGCCACCGCGGGTCCACCTCGGTGGCCGCCATCGTGGCCCGCGCGGCGTCGAGGTCAGCGCACTCCACGTACCCGACCAGCAGCCCGTCGAGGGCGAGGTGGAGCGAGTAGTTGCGCCAGCCCGTGTCGCGCAGGGCCGTCAACATCTCCGGCCACACCGCGGCGTGCCGGGCGCGGTACTCGTCGAGCCGGTCGGGCCGCACCCGGAGCAGGAAGCAGTACCGCGGCATCCCGGCCTCCCTCGACGGCGCCAACTGATGGCGATTGAAACCTTTCATCACGGTAGAGGCGACAGCCTCGGCCGTCAACGCTCTTGTGCTCGAACATTGACGTAGCTACTGTCCCGCCACTAATACGTTTCAATTCGTGATGCGCGGCACCCACGACGACGAAGGAGTCAACGTGACCTCCCAGGAAGCTGCGAAGCCCCCGCAGTCGGACGAGTCGGAGTCCACGATCACGCGCGAACAGTGGCGCGTCTCGATCCTCGGCGCGATGGCGTCCTACCTCGACGCCGGCTCGATCGTCGCCCTCGGCGCTGCGCTCACCGCGTTCCAGGCCGCCTTCGGCCTGGGCGAGGGCGCCATCGGCGTGCTGACCGCGATCGGCCCCAACGCCATCGGTTGTGCGATCGGCGCCTTCGCCGGCGGGCGGCTGGGCGACAAGCTCGGCCGCAAGCGGATCTACAAGTGGGACCTGCTCGTCTACGCCGTCGGCATCCTGCTCATCGCCTTCGCCGCCGAGCCGACGATGCTGTTCGTCGGCACGTTCATCGTCGGTGTCGCGGTCGGTGCCGACGTTCCCACCTCCCTCGCGCTCATCGGCGAGCTCGCTCCATCGAAGCGGCGCGGCAAGCTCATCGGCATGACCCAGATCGCGTGGAGCCTCGGCCCGGTGGTCGTGCTGCTACTGGCGCTCGTGCTCACCCCGCTGGGACTGCTCGGCTCGCGGATCGTGTTCCTGTCGCTGTTCGTCGCGGCGATCGTCACCTGGGCGCTGCGGCAGGGCATCGCCGAATCCGCCACCTGGCAGGCCGCCGCCGAGTCCGGTGCCACCGCGCGGGCCTCGCTCCGCGAGCTGTTCTCCGGCCCGAACCTGCACGCCATGCTCTGGACCTGCACGATCTACACGTTCTGGGGCCTCGCCGCCGGCACGAACGGGATCTTCACCCCGTACATCATCGAGACGCTCGGCGCCGGGTCGCAGGCCGCCAGCATCGCCCTGTCCTGCGCGGGCTTCGCGATCTGCATCGTCGTCGTGCTGTTCGTGTTCATGCGGCTGGCCGACGCCAGCCACGAGAAGCGGCGGCTGATGTGGGGCATCGGCTCGCTCATGCAGGTGCTCGCGTTCGCGCTGTACCTGGTGCTGCCGTTCACGATCCCCGTCGTGATCGCGAACATCGTGCTGTTCGCCGTCGGCGGCACCCTGGCCGGCGAGCCGACGTACAAGCTCGTCAGCCAGGAGCTGTTCCCCACTCGCCTGCGCACCACCGCACAGGGCGTCACGTTCGGGGTGGCGCGCGTGCTGCTCGGCATCTGGAGCTTCTTCGTGCCGCTGCTCGCCGCCGTCTCCATCGGCCCGCTGGCTGCCCTGCTCGCGTTCTTCCTGCTGATCAGCGGCATCGTCGGCTACGCGTGGATGCCGAACACAGCCGGCAAGTCGCTCGCCCAGATCGAGCGCGAGCGGGCGGCCTGAACGGATGTCGGGCGCTGATCTGCTCGCCAGGTTCACCGATCCCGAGCCGCGCTACGGGCCACTGCCGATCTGGTGGTGGTCGGGCGCGCGGGTCACCCGGGAACGGCTGCGCGAGCAGATGGGGCAGCTCATCGCCGGCGGGGTGCGGCAGGCCGTGGTGCTCTGCCTCGCCCCGACCGGTCCGACGTTCGGCGCCGTCGCGGACGATCCGCCGTTCCTCTCCGGCGAGTGGATCGCGCTGTTCGACGGGGCCTGCGCCGATGCCGCGGAGCTGGACTTCACGCTGTGGCTCTACGACCAGATCGGGTTCTCCGGCGCCAACTTCCAGGGCCGGCTGATCGCCCGCGACCCGGCGTTCGAAGGGTGGGCGCTGCGGCGCACGTGGGTGACCGGCACCGAGGTGCGCCTCCGCGCCCCGGGCGCGATCGCCGCCTACGCGGTGCCCGACGGCGGCGACCCGCTGGCCGTCCCCGTCGCGGACGGGGAAGCGCACTGGTCGGGCCCGCCGGCGCGACTCGTGCTCGTGGAGGCCGTGCCGGCCGGTTTCGACTACTTCAACCCGGCGGCGGGGCAGGCGCTGCTCGCCGAGGTGCACGGGCGGCTGGAGGCCGGGCTCGGGAAGTGGTTCGGCACGTCGATCGGCGGGTTCTTCCAGGACGAGCTGCCGCCGATGCCGACGTGGGGCCCGGACTTCGCCGACACCTTCCGCGCCACCTACGGCTACGACGTGCTCGACCGGCCGTGGGCTCTGTTCGAGCCCGGCGCCGACGGCGCCCGGGAGCGCCGCGACTACCAGGAGCACCGCGCTGCGCTCGCCCGTCGCGGGTTCATGGACGCGCACGACGCGTGGTTCCGCGACCGCGGCCTGATCTGCGGGTTCGACCAGGCCACCCCGTCACGGGAGGGCTCGCCGCACGGCGGGATCGCCACCTACGGCGACTACCTCGGCCTGCACACCGGCTACGGCGCGCCCGGCAGCGACCACTGGGGCGACGCGAAGGTGCACAGCTCGCTCGCCCACGCGAACGGGCACGAGCGGGTGTGGATCGAGGCGTTCCACTCGTCGGGCTGGGGCGGCACGCTCGAGGAGACCTACGACTGGCTCGCGCCGTTCCTGCGCCGCGGCGCCAACCTCTACGACCCGCACGCCGTCTACTACTCGACCGTAGGCGGCTGGTGGGAGTGGGCGCCACCGTCGACGTGCTGGCGGCAGCCGTACTGGCCGGCCTACCCGGTGTTCTCCCGCGCGGTCACGCGCCTGTGCTCGGTGCTGACCGCCGGCACGCACGTCGTCGACGTCGCCGTCGTGTCGCCGACCAGCGAGGTGCAGGCGCACACCGGGCCCGAGGGCACGATGCCCGCGGCCCGCCGGGCCGGCGAGGCGTTCCTCGCGCTCAACGGCGTCGGCACCTGGTTCGCCGAGCGCCGCGGCACACTCGAACGCGCCGGCATCGACCACGACGCGCTGGACGAGGCCTCCCTCGCCCGCGGCTCGGTCGAGGGCTCCTGCCTGCGCGTCGGCGACGCGATGTTCCGCACGGTGGTGCTGCCGCCCGTCGAGCACCTGCGGGCCGACTGCGCCGCCCGGCTGCGGGAGTTCGCGGCCGCAGGCGGGCGGATCGTGTGCGTCGGGCGGGCCCCCGATCGGCTCGCGGGCGCGGCCGTGGTCGTCGACTCGGCGGAGGACGTGCCCGCCGCCGTCCTCGCCGGACCGGTGCAGGTGCGCGCCGACGCCCCGTTCCTGCTGCGCCGTCACGGCGAGACCCATGTGCTCACCCTCGTCGCGCACGACGACGAGACGGGCACGGCCGCCCCGATGATGGGGCCCGATGACGTGGGCGACGGCTACTGGTCCGACGACGGCTGGTTCAGCTTCGAGCGCTACAACGAGGTGCTGCGCGACACGGGCTACACGTTCCGCCCGCCGGGGGACCGGGTGGCGCACGTGCACGTCGAGGGGATCGCAGCGCCGCGCGTGCAGAGCTGGGCGCCCGGTCGCGGCACCCGCACTTCGCTCGCCGTCCGACCGGACGGGGACGGCTGGGCGTTCGACGTGCCCTTCGACGACGGCGCGATCGCGCTGGTCGTGCTGGGTGCGGACCTGCCGGCGCCGACCGCCGAGCCACTCGGACCGGTCGTCGCCGAGGCGGCCCTCGACGGCCCGTGGCGCGCCCGCGCGGAGTCCACCCTCGACAACTCCCGTGGCGACCTCGCTGCCGCGGATCGCGTCGGGATCCTGCCGATCGAGGTGTGGCGGTTCGAGCACAGCACCGACCCGGACGCCGGCTGGCAGCCTGTGACGGCGTCGTTCGGGCCGTTCGCCGAGATCGTCCGCGGCGGTGTGGTCTCGCGGGTCGAGTGGTCGCTCTCCCGCGGCATCCGCGACGATCCGCTGCACACCGAGACCCTCGGGCCGAAGGGCCAGGTGCCGGAGGAGTTCGTCGACGTGCGGCCCGTCCGCGCCGGCGAGACCTTCGTGCTGCGGACCAACCTGACGCTCCCGTCGATCGCCGGCCTCACGTTGGCCGTGGGCGCGAGCGCACCGCGGCGGGTCCTGCTCGACGGTGTGGAGCAGCCGGCCGAGGGGAGCGGGCACCAGTCGTTCACGCCGCTGCCGCGCGGCCGCACCGTGCTGCTGGAGATCGAGTTCCATCCGACCCGGGACGGCGCGTTGCGCGCCGGGTTCGCCGTGGTCACCGACGTCGCGGCCTATCGGCGGCCGGAGCAGCTGCGGGGCAGCGAGGTCTCCCGCACGTTCACCGCCACCGGCGAGCCCGTCGTCGTGCACGTCGCGTCCGACGGGGCGTGCGCGGTGCTGCTCAACGGCGTCGAGCTCGGCCGGCAGGGCGACTTCAGCCCGTACCCGGACCAGCGCTTCACCACCGGCCACGCCTACGAGCTGACTCCCCGGTCCGGGCAGAACGTGCTCACGCTCCGGCTCGGCGACGGTGCCACCGCGACGGTGGACTCGGACCTGCCGGAACTGGTCAGCGGCCCCGGCTGGGGTGCCGAGCTGGAGCCCGCGTTCCGCCACGATCCGCGCTTCCACTGCGCCCGTGCCCGCCCGCACCCGCTGCCCGGCGCCGGATGGCTCGACCCGGCCGCAGACCCAGGCGACGTCGTCGTCCCGCTGGTGCCCGATCTCGCCCCAACCGGCGAGCGCACGGAGTGGCTGCGGTTCACCGCCCCGCCCGGCACCACTGCCTTGACCGTGC
Source organism: uncultured Actinomycetota bacterium (assembly GCA_963727745.1). Lineage (GTDB taxonomy): Bacteria > Actinomycetota > Actinomycetes > Mycobacteriales > Pseudonocardiaceae > Pseudonocardia. The sequence continues at coordinate 633,223 of CAVSHL010000001.1, read as the reverse complement.
CGACCGATCTCGACGTCGTCGCGACCGTCGGCGGTGACGAGGCGAAGGTCGTCGACGGGGTGCTGCGGCCGGCCGCGCCGCTGCCGTACGGGACCGAGGTGGTGCTGGAGGTGCGGGCCGTCGACGGCCGGCGCGGTGGGGCGCTGCTCTCCGGCCCGGTGGAGGTGGAGGCGGCGGACGCCGAGGTGCCGCTGGTGAGCTGGGCGGAGCTGGGCCTGCGCAACCTCGGCGGCACGGTCACCTACCGCACGGAGCTCGAGCTCGACGACGTCGCCGGCCGGTTCGTGCTGGACCTGGGGGAGGTGCGCGGCACCGCCGACGTCGTCGTCAACGGGACTCTCGCCGAGACCCGGGTCTGGGGGCCGTGGCGCGCGGAGGTCACCGGCCTGCTGCGGCCCGGTACCAACACGGTCGAGATCGTCGTGCGCGGCACGCTGGCCGGGTATCTCGACGACGCTTCCCCGACCCAGGGGGTCTACGCCGGGCAGGTGCGCACGGGCCTCTTCGGCCCGGTCACCCTGCGCCGGCATACGCCGCAGATATGAGGCGCTTCCTACGGTCGCGCCATGGAGATCAGATCAGCGCGCAGCGCGGACGCCGACGCGGTCAACGCGCTGCTGGAGCAGCTGGGTTACGCCCAGAGCGGGCGGGCGACGACCGCGGCCCGGCTCCAGGCCTGGGTCGACGACCCGGCCGGCGCGGCCTACGTGGCCGACGACAGTGTCGATCTCGGGGGCGATCTGCTGGGCGTCATCGCCGTCCACGTCTGCCCGTTCTTCGAACGCGCGGGCGCCTGGGCCCGGATCACGGCGCTCGTCGTCGCGGAACGAGCGCGCGGGCAGGGCGTCGGCTCCCGGCTCGTCGCGGCGGCGGAGACCTTCGCCGCCGAGCGTGGATGTGTGCGCATGGAGGTCACCAGTGCGGACCGCCGACACGACGCGCACAGCTTCTACAAGGGCCGCGGATACTCCGACCAGGCAGGGATCTCGACCCGGTTCCTCCGGGATCTCTAGTAGTGCTTCGCTACGTTCGGAGATCCAAGTCGGGCGAAGATCGCGTCGAGATCACTGTTTCCGCCCCGCAAAGGGCGATAACAGTGACCTGAACGCGATCACGGCCGGCAGCCGCGTGACGGCTGTGGCGAGTGTGACCTGTGGGACTCAGGGGACCCAGCCGCGCCCAAGATCGCGTCGAGGTCGAAGTTTGCGCGGTGAAAACAGCAAATACTTCGACCTCAACGCGATCTTGAGGCCAGGCGTCCCCCGCCACACGGGATGCCCGACGGTGGAGCCGACGCACGCAAAGAAGCTCCACCAGAGGAGGGCCGGGGTACGGGTCGGAGCCCCGGTGCACCTAACCAGGTACTACTAGTCCCGAACCGCCAGCTCCACCAGCCGCTGAGCTGTCCCGTTGGCGTCCCGGCCATCCCACCCGAGCAGCGCCGGCAGGGCCGTGACGGGCTCGTCGAGATGGCGGGAGAGCCGGCGCGCCAGCGCCGCGCCGTCCGCCGCGAGCCCACCTGCCGCGGACGCGGCCACCCACGCCGACCAGACCCCCGCATCGTCGAGCGCGTCCCGCACGGTGTGGACCGGGTCGGGCGCAGGCACGGGATCGTCGATCTCGCGGCGATGCGATCCGGGCCCGACGGTCTCGGGGTCGGCGCCCGGGAGCTCCAGGTGCGCGACGGTGCCCGCGGGCACCGTGACCTCGACGGCGAGCCGCCCGTCCGCGCGCGTCCACGACACGGCGGCGAGCCCGTACGGGGTGACGTGCCGGGCAGCGGCGTGGGTGAGTCCGCCGCCGGGGAGCGGCGCGACGCGGATCTCCCGGTAGCCGGGAGCGGCCGGGGCGAGCCCGGCGACGGTGCGGTGCAGCCAGTCGGCGACGGCGCCGAGCGCGTAGTGGTTGAACGAGGTCATCTCGCCGGGGTTGATGGAGCCGTCGGGCAGCATCGAGTCCCAGCGCTCCCACACCGTCGTGGCGCCCATCGTCACCGGGTAGAGCCACGACGGGCAGCCGCGCTCCAGCAGCAGCCGGTAGGCGAGCTCGACGTGCCCGGTGCGGGTGAGCGCATCGCAGATCAACGGGGTGCCGACGAACCCGGTGGCGATGCGGAACCCGCCCACCCGCACGAGATCGGCCAGCCGCCGGCCCGCGCCGGCCCGTTGCCGTTCGTCGGTGACGAGGCCCCAGACCAGCGCCATCGCGTAGGCGGTGGGCGCATCGCTCGACATCCGGCCGCCCGGGGTCACGTACGCGCCGACGAAGGCCTCGCGCGCCGCGTCGGCCAGCTTCCGGTAGTGCTCCGCGTCCGCGTCCCGCCCGAGCACCGCGGCCGCGTCGGAGACGATCCGCGCCGAGCGCACCAGGTGGGCGGAGGCCACCACGTCGGGATCGACGCGCGCGGCGAACGGATCGTCGGGCGGCGCTGCCGGGTCGAGCCAGTCGCCGAACTGGAACCCGCCCTCCCACAGCAGGTCAGCGCCCGCGAGCGCGGCCTGCCGGTCCACCCACGCGCGCATGCTGGAGAACTGCTCGGCCAGCACGCGTGCGTCGCCGTAGCGCTCGTACAGCACCCACGGCACGACGGTCGCGGCATCGCTCCACGCCGCGACCGACGGCGACGGCGTGCGCAGCACGTCGGGCACCACGAACGGCACCGAGCCGTCGGGCTGCTGCTCGGCGGCGAGATCACGCAACCAGGACGTCAGGAACGCCGCCGAGTCGGCGAGGAACGCCGCAGTGGGGGAGAAGACCTGGATGTCGCCCGTCCAGCCGAGCCGCTCGTCGCGCTGCGGGCAGTCGGTGGGCACGTCGAGGAAGTTGCCGCGCATGCCGCGCCGGACGTTCTCGTGCAGCGTCTCGACGTCGGGCTCGGAGCAGGAGAACCACCCCGTCGCCGGGAGGTCCGACGACAGCACGACGGCCTCGGCGGAGACGATCTCACCCCCGTCGACCTGCGCGTAGCGGAAGCCGTGGAAGGTCAGCGACGGCTCGCACAGCTCGTCTCCGGCACCGGCCAGCACGTAAGTGTCGGTGGCGCGGGCGGAGCGCAGCGGGCGCACTCCCAGCTCGCCGTCCTCCAGCACCTCGGCGTGCCGCACGGTCACCTCGTCACCGGCGTTGCCGCGGACCCGCAGCCGCACCCAGCCGACGAGGTTCTCCCCGAAGTCGATCAGCCGCTTCCCGGACGGCGACTCCGTGATCGCCACCGCGGGCACCACCGCAACGGCCCGGATCGGCGCGCTCGCCGCCGGTACCAGCCGTGCCAGGTCCTCGTCGAGCACGTCGACGGGGACCGGCGCGCTGTCGGACGCGCTGTTCGTGCTTCTGCGCAGGTCGGTGTGCTGGCCGTCGTAGAGATCGTCGTCGAGGACGGTGCTCGGGCGGTGCGTCCAGTCCGGCCCGGTGGCGAGGACGTGCGTCGACCCGTCGGCGCACTCGATCTCCAACTGGGCCAGCGCGGCGAGCCGGTCGCCGTAGAACGCGCGCTGGCCGTGCCAGCCGAGGCGCCCGCGGTACCAGCCGTTGCCGAGCAGGATCTCCAGGTCGTTGGCGCCGCTGCGGAGCAGGTCGGTGACGTCGTGGGTGCGGTAGCGCAGCCGGGCCGGATAGGTCGTCCAGCCCGGGTCGAGGTGGTGGTCGCCGACCCGCTGCCCGTTGAGCGTGGCGACGTGGACGCCGAGCGAGGTGACGTGCAGCCGCGCCTGCGCCACGGCAGCGGGCAGCTCGATGCGCCCGCACAGGACGGGCGCCGACCCGTCCCCGCCGCGCGGTGACACGAACCTCGCCCGCCAGTCCGCGGCCTCCAGAAGCGGCGTCTCGAACGGTGCAGGATCGCTCCACCCGGACCACACCCCGGCAGTCCGCACCCGCACCCGCACCGCGCCCCGGGACCGCGACGGCAGTGGTGGGAACGGCCAGTCCACGAGGACCTGGTCGGGCCCGTCGAGGGTCCGGGTGACCGGCGCGGCGCCGGTGAGCGCCAGCTCCAGCTCGGCCGCCTCCTGCGGCTCGGCGCCGTCGGTCAGGTGCCAGGACAGCCGCGGCGCGGCCTCGGGCACCACCACCGGTCGTGCCGTCGGGGCGAGGTGATCGAACCGGACGGGTGACGGCACGGGCAGCTCCCACGTTGGAACGTTTCATTCGTACCGCTCGGACGCTACGATGGCGGCACGACACGCGTCAACACACAGCGGTCCCCGCTCGTCGCTGTCGGGGGAGCGGAGGGCAACCGGACGTGACCAGTGGTGCGCCGAGCATGAAGGACGTCGCGGCGCGGGCAGGTGTCTCGCTCGGCACGGTGTCGAACGCGCTCAACAAGCCCGCGCAGGTGTCCGACCGCACCCGTCAGCGGGTGCTGGACGCGATCGAGGCCCTCGGGTTCGTGCGCAACGAATCCGCCCGTCAGCTGCGGTCCGGGCGCAGCCACACACTGGCGTACGTGGTGCTCGACGCCGGCAACCCGTTCTTCACCGACGTGGCGCGGGGCATGGAGGAGGTGGCCGAGGCGTGCGGCCGCGCGGTCTTCCTGTGCAACAGCGGGGAGGACCCGAAGCGCCAGGACGCCTACCTCGACCTGCTCGAGCAGCAGCGCGTCGAGGGCGTGCTGATCACGCCCGTCGACCGGCCGGAGGAGCGCTTCGAGCAGCTGGAGAAGCGCGGCATCCCGGTGGTCGTCGTGGACCGCGCCGCCGGCCCCGACCGCTGCTCGGTCACCGTCGACGACGTCGCCGGCGGCGAGCTGGCGATCGAGCACCTGCTCGAGCGCGGCCACGAGCGGATCGCGCTTGTCGGCGGGCCCGTCACGATCGGCCAGGTCGCCGACCGCTGGGCCGGCGCCCGACGGGCCCTGGAGGCCGCCGGAGCGGCGGAGCCGGTGCTGCTGGAGACGGCCGGGCTCAACGTCGCCGAGGGCCGCCGGGCCGGCGAACGCCTGGTGGGTCTGCCGGCGGCGCGCCGCCCCACGGCCGCGTTCTGCGCCAACGACCTGCTCGCGTTGGGGCTGCTGCAGCAGATGGTGCGGCTGGGCCTGGACGTGCCCGACGACCTCGCCATCGTCGGCTACGACGACATCGAGTTCGCCGAGGCCGCGGCCGTGCCGCTCACCTCGGTCAGCCAGCCCCGGCACCTGCTCGGCCGCACCGCCGTCGAGCTGCTGCTGGCCGAGTCGGGCGGCGAACCCGACCACCTCCACCGGCAGGTGGTCTTCCTGCCCGAGCTGGTCGTCCGCGCGTCCACGCGCTCGTCGGCCTGACGCTCCGCCCGGCGCCGGTTCGGCGCCGGTTCGGCGCCGGGGTGGGGCGTTGATCACGGGCAAATGGTTGTTAGTTGATCTCCAGAGCAACCATTCGCCCGTGATCAACGCCAAACCTCAGCGCCCGTCAGATCCGGCGGAACGTCAGCTCCAGCACCGCGGGCGCGGCGTGGAGCTGGTAGGCCGGGAGCACGCCGGGCCCGCAGGCCGCGGTGCCCACCCCGTTCTGCGCCAGGTCCAGGTTCAGGTGGATCTGCGAGCCCGCCACGAGATCCGTGGAGTGCCGAGCAGCGGCAAGGTCCTCGCTGGTCCAGCGCCGGGCCGTGAGGTCGAACGTCGGACCGCCCTCGATGCGCAGGCCGTGCCCGTCGGCGTCGGTGATCGTCGCCCAGCGCACCTCTGCCCGGTTGCCGTTCTCCTGCGGGTGGACGTACGGGGTCTGCAGCTCGTCGACGGTCGCGGCGAAGCGGCCGACGCGCGCTGCCTGCCGGGTGTCGGCGTAGGCCTCACCGGGACCGCGGCCGAACCACGTGACGTGGTGAAGCGTTCCGGGCAGCGCCATCCGCAGCCCGAGCCGCGGCAGCACGGGCCAGTCGCCCTCGGGGCTGACCTCGACACGCAGGTGCAGCGCGGCCGGGTCGGCGGTGCCGCTCCACCGGTACGTGACGTGCATGCCGATGCCCAGCGACGGCGGTGCGACCCGCGTGCGGACGACGATCGACGACGCGTCGCGCACGACGTCGATCACCCGGTGCTGCAGGCGATGCAGCCCGAGCGCCCGCCAGGTCGGCTCGTCGATGGGATGGTCGTTGTCGGTGGGGGCCCGCCAGAGATCGAGCCGGGGCCCGGTGACCGCGAGCCCGCCGAACTCGACGAGCGTGCCGTCGAGGTCGAACCCGCCGAGCCCGAGCGGGCCGGGCGCCACCGGCGGCGCAGCGGCGGGTGTGACGGGCAGCTGCCCCCACGCCACGACGTGCCCCGCGGACGCCCACGGCGTGTCCTTGGCGAGCGTCGCGCGGACGGTCAGCCAGGACTCCGCGCCCGTGGCCGGGAGTTCGGGCAGCGCCAGCTCGACCGAGCCACCGGCCGGCACGTCCGGCACCGCGAGCTCGCCCGCGGCGACCGCGACACCCTCCTCCTCCAGCACCCAGGCGAAGGCCAGCGCGTCGAGCCCCACGAAGTCCTGCATGTTCGCGACGGTGACGCCACCCGGCGTGCCGGTGATGCGCACCGGTTCGATCACCTTCGCGAACTCGACCAGCCCGGGGGAGGGCGTGCGGTCGGGGAACACCAGCCCGTCGACGATGAAGTTGCCGTCGTGGATGGGCTCGCCGAAGTCGCCGCCGTAGGCGAAGAACTCCCTACCGTCGGGCGTCTGCTGCCGGATGCCGTGGTCGATCCACTCCCACACGAACCCGCCCTGGCAGGTCGGGTACCGCTCGAACAGCTCCCGATACTCCAGGTAGCCGCCGGGCCCGTTGCCCATCGCGTGCACGTACTCGCACAGCACGAACGGCCGGGTGGTCTGCTCGCGGCCGATCGTGTCGACCTCGTCGACGGAGGCGTACATCCGGCTGTAGACGTCCACGTACTCGCAGGCGTGGTCGCCCTCGTAGTGGATGGGGCGGGTCGCGTCGCGGCCGCGGGCCCAGTCCGCCATCGCGGCGAGGTTCGAGCCGGTGTGCGCCTCGTTGCCCAGCGACCACATGATCACGCTCGGCCGGTTCTTGTCCCGCTCCACCATGCGCTGCATGCGGTCGAGCAGCGCATCGCGCCACCGCGGGTCGCCGGTCGGGTTGTCCTTCCAGTCGACGAGCTGGAAGCCGTGGGTCTCCAGGTCGCACTCGTCGATCACCCAGAAACCGAGCTCGTCGCACAGCCCGAGGAACGCGGGATCCGGCGGGTAGTGGCTGGTGCGGACGGCGTTGACGTTGTGCCGCTTCATGAGCAGCAGGTCCTCGCGGGCGGTCTCGAGCGGCACGGCCCGGCCGAGGTCGGGGTGGAACTCGTGCCGGTTGACGCCCTTGAACACGATCCGCTGCCCGTTGACGGTGAGGATCCCGTCGACGATCGCGACCGTGCGGAACCCGATGCGCACGGGCACCTGCTCGGTGTCGGTGGCGAGGGTGCCCTCGTAGAGGCGCGGGGTCTCCGCGGTCCACGGCGCCACCACGCCGGCGTCGATCGGATCGGACACCGGCCGGTCGACGATGCCCAGCTCCGGCACCGACAGCCGGGCGTCCGCATCCGTCTCCACCTGCAGCGTCCCGGTGCCGGTGCGGTGGTCGTAGTCGGCGCGCAACCAGTAGTCGCCGATGCCGCCGTCGGGCCGGGAGATCAGCGTGACGGCGCGGAAGATGCCCGACAGCCACCACATGTCCTGGTCCTCGAGGTAGCTCCCCGACGACCACTGGTGTACGCGCACGACGAGCACGTTGCGCCCGGGCCGCAGCACCTCGCTCACGTCGAACTCCGTGGGCAGCCGGCTGCCGCGGGTGATCCCGAGCTCGACGCCGTTGAGCCAGACCCGTCCGCAGGAGTCGATGCCGTCGAAGCGCAGCACGGTGCGTCCGCCCGGCCAGCCGGCCGGCACGTCGAACGCCGTGCGGTGGTCACCGGTCGGGTTCTCCGTGGGCACGTACGGCGGATCGATCGGGAACGGGTAGACGACGTTGGTGTAGGCGGGCCGGCCGTGCCCATGCATCTGCCAGTTCGACGGCACGGGCAACGTCGTCCAGCCGGAGTCGTCGAACTCGGGGTCCTCGATCCCGTCGGGGGCCGCCGCGACCGACGGCGCGAGGTGGAACCGCCACTCGCCGGACAGGTCGATCCGGGGAGCGTCGGACGCGAACGCGGCCCGTGGGGGCAACGCACCGCGACCGGGGGCCATGTCCTCGAGGTAGTGCACGTGTCTCAGCCTTTCACTGCGCCGGTGCCGCTGTGCCGTGAACGGTCACGTGAGCGTTCTCGGCGAGTGTGGAACTGCACCCGCAACGATGTCAAGAGAGGTCAGGCAGACCCGCGCAGCAGCAGCTCGCCGGTGAGGGTCGCGACCTCGGACGGCTCGCCGGCCAGCATCCGCTCCACCTGCTCGACGGCCATGGTGCCGAGTTTCCTGGTGTCGATCCGCACGCTGGACAGCGGCGGCTCCACCAGCTCGCCCAGCGCGAGCCCGTCGAAGCCGATGATGGCGAGATCGGTCGGTACGTCGCGGCCCAGCGCCCTGGCCCGGCGCAGTGCGCCGATGCCGATGACGTCGTTGTAGGCGAGCAGTGCGTCGAGCGGCTCGCGGTCGGCGTACAGGGCGTCGAGTGCGTCCCGACCGCCGTCGAACGTCTGGTGGCCGCGCACCACCCGACCCGTGAGCCCGTGCGCCGCGAGCGCGGCGTGGAACCATGCCTGGCGGCTGCTGGGCTCGGGCCGCTCGTGGTCGACCATCGCGATGTGGCGCCGCCCGGTGGCCACCAGGTGCGCGACCGCCGCGCGCACGCCGAACTCGACGTCGATGCGGATGGCGCCGTACGTGGCACCGGCCTGATCGCGCTCGATGTAGACGACCGGCAGGCCGGCGGTGTGCTCGTCCACGACGGTCGCCGGCGCGGTGAGGTAGCCGACGATGGCGTCGACCTGCGAACCGATGACGCGCAGCGTGCCGAGCTCCTGGTCGGGATCGCCCGCGGTGTCGTAGACGACGACGTGCCAGCCGCGCAGCCGGGCCGCAGCCAGCGCGGCTGAGGCGAACTCGGTGAAGAACGGGTTGAGCAGGTCGGGGATCACCAGCCCGATCGAGGTGGTGTCCTGCCGCACGAGCCCGCGGGCGAACCTGCTGGGCCGGAAGCCGAGCTCGCGCGCGGCGTCGAGCACGCGCTGCTTGGTGCCGCTGTCGATCTCGCCCTTGTCGTTGAGGGCCCGCGACACCGTCTGGTACGACACCCCGGCCGACCTGGCGACGTCACGGATGGTGACGCGTTTGCCTGTCATTGACCCATCTCCGTGCCGGGCGGCGATGGTAGCAGGCGATCTTGAGGTGAACCCGACTTCAGGTCCTACGGTCAGATCGACCGTCCGTACCGAAGGGGGAACCCGATGTCCTATCCGCCGATCCGCTACACCGCCGAGAAGGGCGCGCTGAACTGCAGGTTCCGACCGGCGTCGAACGGTCCCGACTACGTGACGCCCGCGGACGCAGCGACAGCGGTGGGCCCGACCTCGGGCTTCGGCACCGCGTACCACTACCTGGGCACGGGCTCGAACACCGACGGCGAGTTCGGGCTCTACCGGGTCGAGATGGGTGCGGAGGCGACCGGCCCGAGCACGCACTTCCACCGGACGATCTCGGAGTCGTTCTACGTGCTCGACGGCCGGCTGAGCCTGTTCGACGGCGAGCGCTGGATGGTGGGCGAGGCAGGCGACTTCCTGCACGTGCCCGTGGGTGGGCTGCACGCGTTCCGCAACGAGTCCGGCGCACCCGTCTCCATGCTGATGCTCTTCACCCCCGGTGCACCGCGCGAGGACTACTTCGAGGGATTGGCCGAGCTCGGGGACCTCACCGACGACGAGCGGCGCCAGTTCTTCCTCGACCACGACAGCTACTTCGTCTGACGCGGCCGGAGGTCAGAACGCGCGACCGGTGCCGTTGGCCTGCCGCCCACCCCGAGGCGCGACGGACATGGCGACACCGACCGTGTCGCCGACCCCCACCTGCTCCGCCTTGCGCACGACGTTCTTGACGGGCAGCACGTACCCACCGTCCCGGGGGAGCAGCGAGGTCTCCCACTCCGTCTCGCCGATGCGGACCCGCACGGGGATGGCTCCCCAGCCGTAGGTCGCCTGGGCGGCCTCGGCGCGGATCTCGTCGCACTCGTCCGGCGGGACGGTCAGCCAGTAGAAGGGAGCGGGTCCGCGCCACTCGAACAGCTCGGCGGTGAAGTCGAGGTCCACGGGCTCACGGTACGAAGTCGGCGGCCGTCATGCCGGCCGGGTGCCCGGCCGGCCATTGCACGAGCTCGATGCGGTAGCCGTCGGGATCGGTGAGCCACGCCGTGCGCATGCCTTCGCCCAGACCGGCCGGCGGCTCCGCCTGGACGTCCTGCGCCGCGAGATCGGCGATGGTGGCGTCGAGGTCGTCGGTCTGGACGACGAGGTGGTTGACCGCGCCGGTGTCGGTGACCGGGCGTGCCGGGTCGTGCACCAGTTCGAGGCTGATGAACGGGTCGTCGGGCAGCTGGATCATCGTCAGGCTGCCGAACGCGGTCTCGGGAACCCGGGCGACCACGGCGTAGCCGAGCGCACCGTAGAAGGCCAGGGACCGCTCCAGGTCGGTGACGCGGAGCCCGATATGCAGCATGCGCATGCCCGGCACCGTAACGGTGGGGTGGATCAGTGGTGTGCCGACCGGGTCGAGATCGTGTTCGCGCACGACACCCGCCAGCAGGACCGCCCGGCCGCCGACCGCTGATCCGGCGGGCTCGGCGTCGGCGCGGCATGGTGTTCCTGCCGAAAGGAGTGCAACGTTGCCTCAGCAGCCGTCCTACGTCTTCCCGCCCGGCCCCGACGCCGACGATCCCGAGCACGCGTCGCACCTGCGGCGCGCGGCGCTGGCCGCGTCCGTCGGGAGCACCCTCGAGTACTACGACTTCACGCTCTACACCCTCGCCTCCGCGTTGATCTTCGGGAAGGTGTTCTTCCCGGCGCTCGGCCCGGCCGCCGGGGTCGTGGCCAGCCTCGCCACCCTCGCCGTCGGCTTCGTGGCCCGACCGGTCGGTGGGCTGTTCTTCGGGACGCTCGGCGATCGCCTCGGTCGCAAGTGGGTCCTGATGGCGACGATCGCGCTGATGGGCGGCGCCAGCACCCTCATCGGCGTGCTGCCCACCGGCGCGCAGGTCGGCTTCTGGGCCCCGGTGCTGCTGGTGGTGCTGCGGTTCGCCCAGGGCTTCGGCGCCGGTGCCGAGCAGGCCGGCGCCACCACGTTGATGGCGGAGTACGCGCCGGTGCAGCGCCGCGGCTACTTCGCCGCGCTGCCGTTCGTGGGGATCTTCGGGGGTGCCCTGCTCGCGTCTGCGGTGTTCGCCGTGCTCGGCACCCTGGACGAGGCGACCCTGCTCGGCTGGGCGTGGCGGGTGCCGTTCCTGGCGTCGGTGCTCCTGCTCGTGGTGGCCGTGTACATCCGCCTGCGGATGCGCGAGAGCCCGGCCTTCGCGGAGTTGGAGAAGCACGAGCAGGTCGCAGACCGACCGTTCCAGGAGCTGATGCGGCAGTCGCGACCGACGGTGCTGCGCGGCGTCGGACTGCGGATGGGTGAGGTCGGCGGCTCGTACATCTACCAGACGCTGTCGATCACCTACGTGACCACGCTCGGTGTCCAGTCGTCGATCGGGCCGCTCGCAGTGGCCGTCGGCGCCGCGCTCGGCCTGGTGGTGGTGCCGATCGCCGGCTGGATCTCCGATCGCTACGGCCGGCTGCCCGTCTACCGGGCCGGCGCGCTCTTCCAGCTGGTCTTCGCCCCGTTCGCCTGGTGGCTCCTGTCGCTCGGCAACCCCGTCATCACGGTGATCGTCGTGGCGGTCAGCTACGGCATCGGCGTGAGCGTCATGCTCGGTGGGCAGTGCCCGATGCTGCCGGAGATGTTCGGCGCCCGGCACCGCTACATCGGCGTGGCAACCTCCCGTGAGGTCAGCGCGGTGCTCGGCGGCGGGTTCGGCCCGCTCCTCGGCGCGCTGCTGCTGACCTGGTTCGACAACTCGTGGGTGCCGCCCGCGATCTTCGTCGCCGTCCTGTCCGTCATCACCCTGCTGACCCTGCGGATCTCGCCGGAGACCCGGGCCCGGGACCTCACCCTCCTCGGGGACGCAGTCGACGACAGCCCGGAGCACGTGGCGGCGCGGCCCGGACCGCCATGATCTGACGTGCGGGGACCCGCCCATCGTGTCGACGCCCGTCTGCGTGGATGGTCATTGGCCGGCCAGCATTCGCCGGTAGTCGGCGGAGTCGGTGGCGAGCTCGTCGTGCGTCGACGAGGTGCAGGCCATCGGCGCCGAGACCGGCGCCACCCCGGCGCAGACGGCACTGGCCTGGCTCCTGAGCCGCGGCAACGACATCGCACCACCCATCCCCGGCACCCGGCGGGTCTCGCGCGTCGAGGAGAACACCGGAGCCGACGCGGTCGAGCTCATGGCCGTCATCGAGCGATGACGGGCGTCGGCGCGATCGAGATTGCGACTTCGACGCGATCTTCGCCCGGACCGCGGCCCCTCGTGCTCCGCTGGTCACATGGGCCACGCGCGTGACGCCGCCGTGGACATGATCTCCGAAAGGGGAGGTGGGGCGACACCTGTGTCGCGTTGGCTCCCCAACCCGTGATCAAGGGCCGCGCGACCGGCGCCAACGCGCTCGAACGGCACACCACGGTCGTTCCCCCATGATCGAGCGGCGCAGGCGGCCACGACCGCGGGATGGCCAAGGCTCCACCAGAGGGAGGCCCCGGAAGCAGCACTCAGCTGACGCGGCTCAACAGTCCCAACAGCCGCGCCCGGGTGTGCGGCTCGTCGAGCGTCTCGCGGATCCAGGCCTCCGCGCCGGGCCGTTCCGGGGAGCCGGGAGCGGCCCGGAGCCACGTACGCGCGGCGAGCTGGTTGATGTGGCCGAGGGTCGCGATGAGCATGGAGAACTGGCCGGGCGCACGGATCCGGCCGGGGCCACCGGCCTCCTCGTACGCGGAGATCAGGGCTCGGGTCCGGCCAGGGTCGGTGCGGCCGTACTCGAACAGGACCATGGCCAGCTCCTGAGAGGGATCGGCCGCGCCGCAGTTGTCCCAGTCGATCACGTAGATGTGCTCGTCAGGGCTGCTGCGCACATTGTCGGCCCAGAGATCGCGGTGACAGCGCCGCAACGCGGCGGGCGGCTCGAGCCAGGACTCCAGTGCGACGAGCTCGTCGCGCAGTGCTGCCAGATCGGCGGCGAACGGGGCGCCGGCCGCCTGCAGGTCCTGCACGAGCTCGTCCCACCCGGCCGCACCGACGGGGTCCTGGTACCAGGGATGCACCTCGCCGGGGCCGTCGGCCGGGACCTGGTGCAGGCGGGCGAGCACGGTCCCCATCTCGGCCGGGTCGATCAGCGGATCGGGGTCGCGCAGGTCGATCCACTCGTACACGCGGACCTGCACGCCGTCGATCTCGGTGACGACGGCTCCGTCGACGGAGCGCCGGATCTGCGGGGTGGACACCCCGCACGCGTGTGCGGCTTCCTGGAACGCGGAGGTCTCGAGCGCGTCTGCGACGTCCCACCGCCCATCGGGCACCTTCACCGCCCATCGCCCGTCGGTGGTCTCCAGCAGCCAGATCTTTCCCTGCTTGCCGGCCGCGACCGGACCGGCGGAGAGCTTCGGGGCGGCGCCGAGGTCGAAGAGTTCGGAGATGCGGGCGGGGTCCACGCCCGTCAGCCCAGCATCCGGTAGGTCGCCGGACCAACTGCTTTCCCCACGATCGGGTCGGATTCGCCGGAACGGCCTGCGATGCCCGCTACTGTGCGCCCCGCTCGACCGATCCGACGGCGGAGGAACACACCGTGGCCAGTCCCGACGCGCCGCCCGCCGGTGCCGACGTCGCGAAGGGCGGGTCGTGGGCGACCCGCGTGCTCGACGTGCTCCTGCTGGTCGTCGCAGTCGTCATGTTCATCGACTGGCACGTCAACGTCGAGATCGACGACCCGATCTACCAGGCGACGGCCCTGCTGTGGATCGTCCTCGCCTGCACGTTCATCGGGGTTCGGCTGTGGCGGATGCGTCGCGGCCGCCGCGGGGATCCGCAGTGGACGCGCCGGCTGCAGGACGTCCGGCTCGGTCACCTCGTGGTGGCGACGACCGTGCTGACCGTGGTCAACGCGGTCACGGTGCTGCTCGCCTACACCGGCGACGCCGGGGACAGGGCAGTCGAGGAGCTCGTCGGCGAGGGCGGTGAACCGGTGCGGATGAACGAGCTCGTCTCGATCTACTCGGCGTCGGCCCTGCTGCTGATCGTCCTGGCCTGGGCCGTGCTCCACCTCAGCTACGCCGAGCGCTACGCGCGGCTGTGGGCGATCGGCCGCGCCCGCGGCGTCACGCACGTCGAGTTCCCCGGCGATGCGGAGCCGACGCTCACCGACTTCGTGTACCTGGCCACCACCGTGGGCTTCACGTTCGCGACCTCCGACGCCAGCGTCATGACGTCCGAGCTGCGCAGCAAGATGATCTTCCACGGGATGCTGTCGTTCCTGTACACCACCGTGATCGTGGCCGCCACGGTCAGCGTCCTGACGGGCTGACCCACCGCGCGTCGGGAGCGAACGAGGACAGTCCGACGGCGCGGTACCGGTCGACCAGGCGCCGGTACTGGCGCCGGTTGCGGGCCAGCGGGGTGTCGGTGACGAACGTCGGCAGCCGGCGGTAGGCCACCTGCAGCAGTCGCGCCAGCACCCGGAACTGCAGGTCGTCGGATCGACCCCACTGGGACGGCATCCGCTCGCGCACGGCCGGGTGCATGATCCCGCAGCCGAGCACCGTGAGGACGCGGCCGGCCACCGGTGTCACCGCTCGCCAGGCTGGGAGCGCGAGCGCCGGCCAGAAGTCGGGTCGCGGGGGCCGGCGGATCGCCCCCGTCGCGGCGGCGAGCGTCGCGGTCTCCCGCAGCTCGGTGACGGCGATCCGCTCGTAGTGCGCGACCATCTCCGGGTAGTCCTCGATCAACCGGGAGCGGCCCGGCAGCTGCAGGCCCTCGGCCTTCGTGCGGAAGTGGTCCCAGATCGCCTGGTCGGCCGCGGGGGAGGGCGCATCGCCGGTGACGGTGAGGTACGCGCCGCGCTGGACGAAGAACGTCGAGTACAGGATCCAGTTCCAGGTCTCCGGGTTGAGTGCGGAGTACCGCTGCCCGTCGGGACCGATGCCCCGCACGTCCCGGTGCAGGTCCTTCAGCCGTCGTGCCTCGGCGTCGCTCTCAGCGGCGGCAGCGAGGTAGAACAGCTGGTCGGCTGCGGCGGTGCGGATCGCCCGGCCCCACGGCTCGTCGCGGATCCAGCCGGTGACCTCCAACCCGGCCGACACCGCGGGCAGCATGGCCTGGTCGAAGAGCCCGACCGCGAACAGGCCGACGAACACCGTGTTGCCGACGTGCTCGTACCGCTCGACGGCGGGGTGGAGAACCTGCTCGTGGGGCGGGACCTGCGGTGCGGTCGCGGGGCACGTCATCAGCGGATCTCCTCTGCCCGATACTCTGGTGCGCGCCGGCACCAGATTAATCTGGTGTCAGCGTGCACCAGAAGTGGATGGTGGTCAAGGCATGAGCGACGGTCCGGCGCGCGCCTACGGCGGGGTGGCTGTCGAGGAGCGGCGTGCCCGACGACGGTCCGCGCTGCTCGACGCCGCACTCGACCTGCTCGCCGAGGACGGGGCCGCGGCCGTCACCAAGCGCGCGGTGTGCCAACGGGCCCGGCTCAACGACCGCTACTTCTACGAGCACTTCGCCGACCGGGACGCCCTGCTGGAGTCCCTCGCGGGGGAGGTCACCGCGCAGGGGATCGTGGTGGTGGTCGCTGCTGTGCACGCGGCCGGGCCCGACGTCGACGCGCGCGTGCGCGCCGCCGCCGATGCCGCGATCGGGTTCGTCGTCGCCGATCCCCGGCATGCCGCGCTGCTGCTCCAGGGGCACAGTGCCGAGCCGCTGCAACGGGCGCGGCTCGCCGCGCAGCACGCGATCGCGGAGGCGATGGTCGCCGTGGCCGGCTCGGCCGCACCGCAGGACGCCGGGATGGTCGCCTACACCGTGGTCAGCGGGCTGCTCGAGCTCGTGGCCGCGTGGGTCCGCGGCGAGTTCACCGTCGATCGCGCGCACGTGACCGATCTCGTCGCGCGCCTTCTGCTCAGCAGCACCGGGGGATGAGTCGGATCGAGACTATGTTCGGGCGATAGCCGAGGAGGGGTGCGCCATGGCGAGCTCGGACGTGTCGTCGCTGATCGACCTGGCCGGCGATCTGGCCGGTACTCATCGTCGGACCGAGAGCAGCGGCGCCGGCGTGGACCCGGCCGTGGCCGATGCGGACCTGGCCGGGGTACTTCGGGACGGGTACGTGATCCTGCCCGACCTGCTCACCCCGGACGAACTCGACGAGATCCGCCAGGAAGTCGCCCCGCTCCTGGACAGGACCGGCCGCAACGTGTTCGAGGGGCACGGCACCCAGCGGATCTACAGCGTCCTGAACAAGACGCGCAGCTGTGATCGCATCGCCGCGCATCCTCGCGTTCTGGCGCTGCTGGACCGCCTGTTGCTGCCCAACTACCTGCTGTCCATGCTCCAGGTGATCAACATCCTGCCCGGCGAGCAGGCCCAGATGCTGCACACCGACGACGGCTTCTACCCGCTGCCCCGCCCCCGTGCTGCTCTGTCGGCTGCCACCATGTGGGCCATCGACCCCTTCACCGACACCAACGGGGCGACCGACATCATCCACGGCAGCCACGAGTGGGACGCCCGCGTACCCGAGGACGCCGAACGCCGACCCGTCGTGATGCCTGCAGGGTCGTGCGCGTTCTTCCTGGGCACCCTGTGGCACGGCGGCGGCGCCAACCGCTCCGATTCGGCGCGCCTGGCGATCACCGCCCAGTACTGCGAACCGTGGCTGCGCCCTCAGGAAGCCTTCACGCTGTCCACCACCCGCGACACCGTGCGCGCGGTCGACGAGGACATCCGCCGCATGCTCGGCTACAGCATCCACCCCCCGTTCATCGGCCAGGTCGACGGCATGCACCCCAAGCGCCTGCTCGAACCGGGCGCTCAAGCCTTGTAACCCGGTCCTAGTGCGCGTAGCCGGCCATGCGCAGAGCCATGTCGGCGTAGAAGTCACCGATGTCGTCGGGGGTCCACTGCCCGTCGCTGCGGTACCAGCGGGCGACGTCGATGCCGAGGGAGGTGAGGGCGTTGGCGGTCATGGCCGCGTCGGCGATGTGGAAGTCGCCGCTCTCGATGCCCTGGTCGACCAGCGCTCGCACCTCGCGGGCGATGGCGCGGCGCAGCTCGACGATCTCGGCGTAGTGCTCCGGGTTCAGGGCGGAGAGCTCGTAGTTCACCACCCTGGCCGTGGTGTGGCCGCGAGCGTGGTCGGCGGCGAACGTCCGCATCGCCGCGGCGAGCCGGCTCGGCGGGTCCGTCGCGGCGGCGATGACCGAGCGCACGAGGCCCAGCGTGTGTTCGTGGCCGGTCCGGGAGATCAGGTAGAGCAGCTCCTCCTTGGAGCGGTGGTGCACGTAGACCGCGGCAGGGCTCATGCCGGCGGCGGAGGCGATGTCGCGGGTGGTGGTCGCGTGGAATCCCTTGTCCGCGAACGCCGCCGTGGCCGCTTCCAGCAGCTTCGTGCGTGTCTCTTCGCTGCGCGACCGGTCCTGGGTGCTGGTCACCGTGCTCCGCTCTCGGCTCTGCTCGGATCTGTGACGCAGGTCATCCGGTGTGGCGTTGACCCCGTCTCCCGGGTGCTCCAGCGTAGGAGTCTACGGTCTAAGCAAGCGCTTAGTCACTACGGAGGTCAACGATGCCCGACGTCCCCGACCAGCAGGCCCGGTTCGCCGGGCGCACGGCGATCGTCACCGGTGCCAGCCGCGGCATCGGACTCGCCGTCGCCGAGCGACTCGTCGCCGACGGCGCGCGCGTGGTGATCACCGCGCGCAAGCAGCCGGCGCTCGACGAGGCCGTGGCCGCGCTGGGTGGCCCCGAGCACGCGCTGGGCATCGCGGGCAACGCTGCCGACAGCGACCACCAGGCCGAGGTCGTGGCCCGGGCGATCGACACGTTCGGCGGCGCCGACCTGCTGGTCAACAACACCGGCATCAACCCCGTGTACGGCCCGCTGCTGGAGCTCGACATGGCGGCGGCCCGCAAGATCGTCGAGATCAACTGCCTCGCGGCCGTGTCGTGGGTGCAGCACGTGCACAAGGCCTGGATGGGCGAGCGCGGTGGCGCGATCGTCAACGTCTCGTCGGTCGCCGGGCTGCGGCCGGCGCCCGGCATCGGGTTCTACGGCGCCAGCAAGGCGATGCTCACGTACCTCACGCAGGAGCTGGCCGTCGAGCTCGGCCCGGACATCCGCGTCAACGCGGTGGCGCCGGCCGTGGTGAAGACGGCGTTCGCGACCAAGCTCTACGAAGGCCGCGAAGAGCAGGTCGCCGCGGCGTACCCGCTCGGGCGACTCGGCGTGCCCTCCGACATCGGTAGCGTCGTGGCCTTCCTGCTCTCCGCCGACGCGGCATGGATCACCGGCCAGCTGCTGGTGATCGACGGCGGCGTCACGCTGACCGGAGGTGTCTGATGCCGGTGCGGGACAAGGGGATCGTCGTCACCGGCTCCGGCCACGGCATCGGACGGGCGCTGGCCACGCGGCTGGCCGCGGAGGGCGCGCGCGTCGTCGTCAACGATCTCGACGCGGCCGCCGCCACGGAGGTGGCCGCGGCGATCGGCGGGCACGCCGTGCCCGGTGACGCGGCCACCGAGGCGGGCATCGACGCGTTGGTGGCGGCAGCCCGTGAACGGTTGGGCGCCATCGACGTCTGGTTCGCCAACGCGGGCATCGCCCGCGGCGGCGGGCTCGCCAGCAGCGAGGCCGACTGGGCCGCGTCGATCGAGGTCAACGTGCTCGCGCACGTGCGGGCCGCGCGGCTGCTGGTGCCCGGCTGGCTCGAGGCAGGCGGCGGCCGGTTCGTGGTCACCGCGTCGGCCGCCGGCCTGCTCACGGCACTGGGCAGCCCGACGTACTCGGTCAGCAAGCACGGTGCCGTCGCCTTCGCGGAGTGGCTCTCGGCCACCTACCGGCACCAGGGCGTCGTCGTGCAGGCGATCTGCCCGCAGGGTGTGCGCACCGCGATGTACGAGGCGTCGGGCGCGCTGCGCGACGTGATGGCACACGACGCCACGCTCACCCCCGAGGACGTCGCCGAGGCGATGTGGGAGGCGCTGCAGGACGACCGCTTCCTCGTCCTGCCGCACCCGGAGATCGCCGGCTACTACGCCGGCCGGGCCGCGGACACCGACCGCTGGCTCAGGGGCATGAACAAGCTGCAGCAGCGGCTCGACGCCGCAACAACAGCCGCCGAGGAGACATAGTGCCCTCCGTCAGGAGTCCGCTACAGATCTCGGCGGCCCAGCTCCACGCTGGGCGCACCGTCGAACCGGGCGAGTACGCCCGGTACGAGCCCGGCTCGCCGGCACACCCAGCGAGAAGCTGGATCCACCGATATCCGCAACGGACCCCTGACGGAGGGCACTAATGGACTTCGCCTTCGACGCCCGCACGATCGAGCTGCGCGACTCGTTGCTCGAGTTCATGGATCGGCACGTGTACCCGGCCGAGGCGGTGTTCGCCGAGCAGCTGGCCCAGTCGCCGGACCCGTGGGCGTGGGACTCCGCCCCGGTGCTCGCCGAGCTGCGGGCCGAGGCCCGCAGGCGCGGGCTGTGGAACCTCTTCCTGCCCGGCGACCACGGCGCCGGCCTGACGAACCTGCAGTACGCGCCGCTCGCCGAGATCACCGGGCGCAGCATCCACCTGGCCCCGCCCTCGCTGAACTGCTCCGCGCCCGACACCGGGAACATGGAGGTGCTGGCCCAGTTCGGCAGCGACGCGCAGCAGAAGGAGTGGCTCGAGCCGCTGCTCGACGCGGAGATCCGGTCGTCGTTCGCGATGACCGAGCCCGACGTGGCCTCCTCCGACGCGACCAACATCGCCACCAGCATCCGGCGCGACGGTTCCGGAGTCGACGCTGAGTACGTCATCAACGGCCGCAAGTGGTGGATCACGGGTGCGATGAACCCCAACGCGCGGATCTTCATCGTCATGGGGAAGACCGATCCCGAGGCGGCCCGGCACCAGCAGCAGTCGATGATCCTCGTGTCGCGCGACACCCCGGGCGTGGACGTCGAGCGGGGCATGCAGGTGCTCGGCTACGACGACCACGAGCACGGCGGCCACGCCCAGCTGACCTTCTCCGACGTGCGGGTGCCGGCCGCGAACCTGATCGGCAACGAGGGCGACGGGTTCGCCATCGCCCAGGCCCGGCTGGGTCCGGGCCGGATCCACCACTGCATGCGCGCCATCGGCATGGCCGAGCGTGCCGTCGAGCTGATGTGCGCCCGTGCGGAGGAGCGCGTCGCCTTCGGGAAGCCGCTGTCCGAGCAGGGCGTGATCCGGGACTGGATCGCCGAGTCGCGGGTGCGGATCGAGCAGCTGCGGCTGCTGGTGCTCAAGACCGCGTGGCTGATGGACACCGTCGGCAACAAGGGCGCGCACACCGAGATCCAGGCGATCAAGATCGCCACACCCTCCACGGTGCAGTGGATCCTCGACAAGGCCATCCAGGTGCACGGCGCGGGCGGGCTGTCCCAGGACTTCCCGCTGGCCAATGCGTACGCCGGCATCCGCACGCTGCGCTTCGCCGACGGGCCGGACGAGGTGCACAAGAATGCCTTGGCGCGCAACGAGATCCGCCGGCAGGCCACCGCGAGGGCGGCGCGCAATGGCTGACGACCAGGCGCTGCGCGCCGACCTGCGGGAGCGGGTGGCGGAGCTGCTGGCCGCGCATCCGCCCGCCAGCACGCCGCGGCCGGAGTTCCTGCGGGCCCGCTACGACGCCGGGCTGGCCTGGGTCAACTACCCGGAGGGGCACGGCGGGCTCGGCCGGCCGGCCGCCCTGCAGACCGAGGTGGACGAGCTGCTGGTGGCGGCCGGTGCGCCGGACAACAACCCGCGCGGCAACGGCATCGGCCTGGGCATGGCGGCGCCCACGATCCTCGCGTTCGGCACGGAGGAGCAGAAGCAGCGCTTCCTGCGTCCGCTGTGGACGGGCGAGCAGGTGTGGTGCCAGCTGTTCAGCGAGCCCGGCGCGGGCTCCGACCTGGCGAACCTGGGCACCCGCGCCGTCCGGGACGGCGACGAGTGGGTCGTCAACGGGCAGAAGGTGTGGACCTCGGTCGCGCACATCGCCGACTTCGCCATCCTGGTGGCCCGCACCGACCCGGGCACGGTCAAGCACGCCGGGCTCACCTACTTCCTGTGCGACATGTCCGATCCCGGCGTCGAGGTGCGGCCACTGCGCCAGATCACCGGCGAGGCCGAGTTCAACGAGGTCTTCCTGACCGACGTGCGCATCCCCGACGCGAACCGGCTGGGCGCGGAGGGCCAGGGCTGGCGGGTGGCGACGGCCACGCTGAACCAGGAGCGGGTGTCGATCGGCGGCCGCGCCGCGGCCCGCGAGAGCGGCGTGATCGGGGTCGTCGCGCGGGAGTGGCGGGAGCGGCCGGACCGCCGCCAACCCGAGCTGCACGACCGGTTGCTGCGACTGTGGGTGGAGGCCGAGGTGGCCCGCCTGACCGGCCTGCGGTTGCAGCAGAAGCTGGCGAGTGGGCGGCCCGGACCCGAGGGTGCAGCCATGAAGATCACCTTCGCCCGGATCAACCAGGAGCTGTCCGGCCTCGAGCTCGAACTGCTCGGCGAGGACGGGCTGCGCTACTCGGACTGGACGCTGGTGCGGCCCACCGAGGTGGACATGACCGGCCGCGACGCCGGCTACCGCTACCTGCGGGCGAAGGGCAACTCGATCGAGGGCGGCACGTCGGAGATCCTGCGCAACATCGTGGCCGAGCGGGTTCTCGGGCTGCCGCCGGAACCGCGGGTCGACAAGGACGTGCCGTGGAAGGAGCTCCAGAAGTGAGCACGACAGCGGATCTCGACCTGCTCTACACCGATGTCGAGGACGACCTGCGGGCGAGCGTGCGCGCCGTCCTCGTCGACCGCTGCGACCCCGCCGCCGTGATCGCGATGTACGACGGTGACGACACCGTCGTCGCGCCGCTGTGGCGGGTGCTCGCCACCGAGCTGGGCCTGGCCGGACTGCTCGTGCCGGAGGCGGCGGGCGGCGCGGGTGCGTCGGCCCGCGAGGCCGCGGTCGTGCTGGAGGAGCTGGGCCGCGCCGTGGCGCCAGTGCCGTTCCTGACGAGTGCCGTGGTCGCGACGACGGTGCTGCTCGACAGCGGCGCTGACCTGCTCACCTCGTTGGCGGCGGGGGAGCGGATCGCCGCGCTCGCCGTCCCGCTGTCGATCGGCCCCGCGACTCCGCTGCCCGCCCTGGACGTCGACGCGGACGGCCGGATCACCGGCACGGTCACCAGCGTGGCCGGCGCGATCGAGGCCGATGTCCTGCTGGTGCCCGTCGCCGGGCCGGACGGCATCGCGGTCCACGCCGTCGCCGTGGACGCGGCGCAGGTGACGCCGGTGGTGTCGCTGGACATGACCCGCCGCCTCGCGGACGTGACGTTCGACGGTGCGCCGTCCGAGCTGGTCGTCGGCGGGGGAGAGCAGGCGATCCGTCGCGGGCTCGCGGCCGGTACGGCGTTGCTCGCCTCCGAGCAGGTCGGCGTGGCGCGGTGGTGCCTGGAGGAGACCGTCTCCTACCTGAAGGTGCGCCGGCAGTTCGGCCGGGTGCTCGGCGGGTTCCAGGCGCTCAAGCACCGCCTGGCCGACCTGGCGATCGCCGTGGACTCCGGTGGCGCGGCCGCCCGCTACGCCGCGGCCGCGCTCGCTGCCGGCACGGACGTCGCGGTGGCCACCGCCGTCGCCCAGTCGTACTGCAGCGACCTCGCCGTCACCGCCGCGGAGGAGGCCGTGCAGCTGCACGGCGGCATCGGCATGACGTGGGAGCACCCCGCGCACCTGTACCTCAAGCGGGCCAAGGCCGACCAGATCGCCCTCGGCACGGCGGGGGCGCATCGCGCGCAGCTCGCCGAGCTCGTCGGGTTGCCCGGGCCGGGCTGAGCCCGGCTACATCCCGTACCGGCTCAGGAACGTGCGCACGCCCTCCTCCGCGAGGCGGGCCAGCTCGTCGGCGTCGTACCGGTCCCGCCCGGCCGTGAGCTCCAGCCGGTTGAGCGGGGCGCCGACGACGAGCCACACGAACTGCTCGGCGGCGACGGTCGCGTCCGGGACGCTGAGCCGGCCCCGACGGGCGAGTTCGTCCAGGGTGTCGGCCAGCGTTCCGACGTTGCGCACCCAGCTGCGCGCGACGTAGTCGGCCGCGACCTCCGGCAACGCGTCGGCCTGCGCGGCGACGAGCGCGCGCATCGCGAGCACCGGCTCGCTGAGGATGCCGGCCTGCAGGATGGTGGCCAGGTCGCGCAACCCGCGCTCGAGCGGGTCGGCGCTCATCAGTGCCTCCACCTGCGGGCCGACTGCAGTGCGCCCCCGATCGACCCAGTCGGTCACGACGGCGGCGAACAGCGCGTCCTTCGACGGGTAGGCCGCGTAGAGGGTCTGCTTGGAGATGCCGGCCTTGGACGCGACGGCGTCCATCGTGGTGCGGCGGAACCCGTGCTCCAGGAACTGCTCGCGCGCGATCGTCACCAGTTCGGGCCCGACGATGCCGGACGGGCGCCCCCGCTTCCGGGAGTGCGGTGCAGGCCTCATGCCGCCATCTTAGTACTTGCGCGTACTCAAAGCGGTTGATTAGAGTACTGGCACGTACTAAAACCACTCGGAAGGTTCACCATGACCGTCATGACCGCCGTTGTCCCGCCCCGCACCCGATGGCTCGTCCCGGGCCTCCTCATGGCCGCGGCCGCTGTCGTTCCGCTGGTCACCGCGTCGATCTGGTACACCGTGTTCGGTCCGGCCTGGGTCGAGCTGAGCGGGATCGACCCGGTGGCCGCGGCGCATCCCGGCGTCGGGGAGGTGCTCGGCCAGCTGGCCCGCAACACCGTGGTCATGCTGACGATGACCGCCCTGATCTCCCGCATGGGCGTGCGCACGGTCGGCGGTGCGCTCGCCGTGGCCGCGACGGTGTGGTTCGGGTTCCAGGCGATGAGCGTCCTCGGCTCGGTGCTGCACGAGGGCTATCCGCTCCCGCTTTACCTGATCCACGTCGGCGACGCGCTGCAGACCGCGCTGGCCATGGGGCTGTTCATCGGCCTCGCGCGCCGTGCCACCGACAATGGGGCAACCGACAAGGGGGCGGCGGGATGACCGTGCTCGCCGTCGCGGTGGCGGCCGTGGTCGCCTTCATCGCCAGCTCGATCTACTACGCCCTGCTCAGCCCGCTCGAGCAGCGCGCACTGGGCCCGGCCGCGCCGGACCGGGGCAAACCCCATCCCGTCAAAGCCGTCGCCGAACTGGTTCGCACCGCCGTGCTGGCCTCGGTGCTGGCGTGGTTGGCGGCCCGTGCCGATCTGCTGGGACTGCCCGAGGGACTCGGCCTCGCCGCCCTGCTCTGGCTCGGCTTCCCCGCCGTCCTGTTGACCGGCTCGATGCTGTGGGAACGGACGCCGCTCGTCACCGCGGCCCTGCACGCCGGCGACTGGTTGCTGAAGCTCGTCCTCGTGGCTGCCGTGCTCGGATTGATCCGCTGAGGCGATCGTCGGCGCGGCGGGGCAGGATCGCCGCATGGACATCGTCGTCACCGGCGCGGCCGGGTTCCTCGGTGGAGAGGTCGTCGCAGCGCTGCTGAACCGGGGTGAGCTGCGCGGCCGGGAGATAACGCGGGTGGTCGCGGTGGACCGGGTCGCACCCGCGGTCGGGGCCGACGATCCGCGGGTGGTGCCGGTCGTCGGGGACATCGCCGAGTCGGGGCTGCTCGCCTCGGTCGTCGACGGGTCGACTGGCGTGGTGTTCCACCTGGCCGCGATCGTCAGCGGGCAGGCCGAGGTCGACCTCGATCTCGGTGCACGGGTGAACGTCGACGCCACCCGACTGCTGCTCGACGCCTGCCGGCACGCCGGCACCGCACCGGTCGTGGTGTTCTCCAGTTCGGTGGCGGTCTACGGCGGTGAGCTCCCGGACGTCGTGGACGACGCGACGCCGCTGTGGCCGGCCTCGTCGTACGGCACGCAGAAGACGATCGGGGAGCTGCTCCTCGCCGACTACACGCGCAAGGGCTTCGTGGACGGGCGGGCGCTGCGCCTGCCGACCATCTCGGTACGACCCGGGGCGCCCAACCGGGCGGCCTCGTCGTTCCTGAGCGGCATCATCCGCGAGCCGCTCGCGGGGCAGCCGGCGGTCTGTCCGGTCGCGCCCGAGACACAGGCGTGGCTCGCGTCGCCGGACTCGGCGGTGGCGAACCTCGTCGCGGGCGCCGAGCTCGACCTCGGCAGCGACCGTCGTGGGGTGAACCTGCCGGGGGTCACCGTGTCGGTCGGG
This sequence comes from uncultured Actinomycetota bacterium, assembly GCA_963727745.1. Classification (GTDB taxonomy): domain Bacteria; phylum Actinomycetota; class Actinomycetes; order Mycobacteriales; family Pseudonocardiaceae; genus Pseudonocardia. Next base: position 607,779 of record CAVSHL010000001.1, on the reverse strand, counting down.
GAGATGGTGAGCGCGCTCGCGGCGGTGGCCGGCCCCGCGGTCGCCGATCTGGTGCGCTGGGAACCCGACCCGGCGATCATCGCGCTGGTGGCGACCTGGCCCGCGCGGATCGACACGAGCCGGGCGCTGGGGCTCGGCCTGAGCGCCGACGCCGGGTTCGGGGCATTGCTGGAGGCGTACCTGCGGCGGCGTGGAGCCACGGCGTGAAAGCCGGGTGAGATCGCCGTGTGGCGGCAGGGGGACGGCCATCGAGGAGGTGCGCATCCGCGCGCTCTCGTCGGTTCCAGTTCTGGACGGCCGGTCCACTCGGGCCGGCGGGGGCGCAAGCGGTGGCGGACAGCAGCCCGGGTGACCCACTCTCCGTGATGACGGCGCGACGGGCCCTTCACCCGTTCGCCGCTGGTTCGCCGCCAGCTGGACCATGCACGCTTGGTGTTCCGTCCAGTTGAACCGGGGAGGCCAGAATGCGGCAGACCAACTGCGGGTGCGGGACCAAGGGTTGCACGACCCCCAAGGACCGCTGACCAGCGTCGGCGACGACGGCATCGCCGCCGTCGTCGCCGGTGACCCCGTCGGATGGTGACCTGGTCGGACGGGTGTGAACCTCAGCCGGGGACGATCGCGTGCGCGGACGGATCGAACGTCGGTGCGACGACCAGCGCGGTGCCGACCCGCTCGCACGACGCGACGGCCACGTGGCACGGACGCGGCACGGACGGGGGCAGCAGCAGCCCGCCGTCGAGTTGGTAGCGCATGTTGGTGATCTTCCAGGCGGTCGCGGCCTGGTCGTCGGCGGATTCGGGTGCCCGGTCCCGGCGCACCACCACCATCGCCTCGGTGACGCCGGAGGGCCACTCGAACAGCAGCGGCCCCGCCGCGGTCACGGTCAGGTGCCGCACCGGCGGGATCCCGTCCGGCTCCGCGGCTGCCACGGCGGGCACGGCGACCGACGACTCCACCAGCTCGGAGACCGCCGAACCGATGCGGGCCACCACTCCGTAGACCGGGATGTCGGCGTCCGGGTCGACCGCGCCGTCGACGATGCAGGTGGCGGCCGTGCGCCCGACGACGTGCCATCGACCGTCCGGCAGGCGCCGACTGATCTTGTACTCGACGCCCTCCGCGTCGCCACCCGTCCAGCTGATCGTGATCGACCGGTCGATCGTGCCGCGCTCGGCGCGGACATCGGTCGGCGGCGCCACTATTGATGGCGCCGCTACCGGTTCCGCGACTGCCGCAGGCAGGTCCGGGTCCGATCGCGCGGGGGCCGGTGCCGGTTCGGGTTGATCGGGGCGGGCGTCGGAGGGGAGCGGCAGCGTCGGTGGCAGGGGCCGGGTCGGCCGCGGCCGGACCTCGGCGCGGGAGTCGGCGCGGGAGTCGGTGCGGGCGTGACCGGGCGTGGGCCACGGGGCCGGCGCGACCTGTCCCGGCCGGGGACGCGGTCGGGCCGGTGGCACCAGCGTCGCCCGCAGCGCGGCGATGAACGCCGAGCAGGTCGCGAAGCGATGGTCGGGGTGCTTCGCCGCGGCCCGGATGACGACGGCGTCCACGGCCGGCGGCAGGTCCGGCCGCAGCGCGCTGGGGCGCGGCGGGTCGGACGCGAGGTGGGCGTAGATCACCGCGGGGGTGTCCTCGCGGGGGTAGGGCACCTGCCCGGTGAGGGCGCGGTACACCAGGCAGGCCAGGCCGTACTGGTCGGAGCGCCCGTCGAGCCAGCGGCCCTCGATCTGCTCGGGGGAGGAGTACTGCAGCGTGCCGATGTACTGGCCGGCGGAGGTGAGGTCGGCTCCGCCGGAGGTGGGGTTCTTGGCGATGCCGAAGTCGCACAGGTACACCTGCAGGTGCCCGTTGGCCCGGACGGTCCGCGCGATGAGCACGTTGGCCGGCTTGACGTCGCGGTGCACCAGCCCGGCCTCGTGGACGGCGTCGAGGGCGTCGGCCACCGGGCCGAGCACGGCGCAGACCCGTTCGACGTCGATCGGGCCCTCCCGGCGCAGCAGCGCTCCGAAGTCCTGGCCGTCGACGTAGCGCATCGACAGGTACAGCAGACCGTTGGCGTGGCCGGCGTCGTAGATCGGCACGACGTTGGGGTGTTCCAGGCTGGCCGCGATGGCGGCTTCCCGCTCGAATCGGCTCCGGTAGGCGTGGTCGGCGGCGAGCGGGGGCGGCAGCACCTTGAGCGCGACCGGGCGGCGCAACCGCAGGTGGGTCGCGCGGTACACGACGCCCATCCCGCCTTCGCCGAGCAGCGCGTCGATGCGGTGCCCGGCCACGACGTGGCCGATGAGGCCCGCGGCGACTGTGCTCTGCTGCTCCGGCACCGGCTGTCCGGGTACCACCATGGGGCGGAACCCGTCCTCCCCTCGACACGTTCCGTGATGATCTGGCGAGCGCGGCGGAGCGCCGAGCCTCACACGGAGCCTACGGCCTCGGGCCGGATCGCTGTGGGCGGTGGGAGCTGCTCCATCTGCCCTACGGTCGCCGCCACCGCACGTCGGAATCCGCGGTGCTGTCAGTACCCCCTGATGGCGGCCCCATCACTCGAACGTGACCCGCACCGCTACTGTTGATCACCATGAAGATCATTGCCAACGTCGCCGACCGCCTCCTCGAACTGCTCGCCCCGCAGGCCACCGCGGCCGCCGAGGACTGCGTGATCATCGGCTGCTGCGACCGCGACTACTTCAGGATGAGGTGCAGCACGCCGACCGGCGGAGCGGTGCGCTGCGTCTACGCCTTCGGTGGTTGCAGCCTGCCCGGCGGGGGCGGCTGACCTCGATCGATCGCCGAACGAGGGGCTGCTGGTCGTCATCGACCGGCAGCCTCTTCGTCGTCAGGCGTGCACCGCAGCCTCCGGGTAGAGCGTCTCCAGGCCCTGGGAGAGCGCGGCCTTCACCGTGGCGCTGAGGTCGTCCGCCACCACCTCAGGCGCTCCGGCCTGGACGGCGTCGAGGGTGCGGGCGGCCACCACGGCCGGGTCGCTCTTCTGGGAGTCGGGCACGTGGGCCGCCATGTCGGTGGCCATGTAGCCGACGTGCAGGGCGGTGACGCCGATGCCGGCCGGCGCGAGCTCCTGGCGCACCACGTTGGTCATCGCCCACTCGGCCGCCTTCGCTGCGCTGTAGCCGCCGACGCCGGGGCGGTGCACCCAGGAGAGCACGGACAGCACGTTGAGCACGGCGCCACCGCCGTTGGCGGTCAGCACCGGTGCGAACGCGCGGATGACGTCGAGGGTGCCGAAGTAGTGGGTCGCCATCTCCCGGCGGATGTCGGCGATGTCGCCGTCGACCAGCCCGGCCCCGGTGCTGATGCCGGCGTTGTTGATCAGGAAGGTGGTGTCCGTGGCGATGGCCGCGGCAGCGGCCACCGAGTCGGGGTCGGTGATGTCGAGCCGGACGGGGATCGCGCCGGGCAGGTCCACCGCGTCCGGGTTGCGGACGCCGACGTAGACCTTGGCACCGCGTTCGAGCAGCTGGGCGGCGAAGTGCCGGCCGAGTCCGCGGTTGCCGCCGGTCACGAACGCGACGGAGTTCTGGAGGTCCATGGTCGTCTTCTTTCTAGACTGATCGTTGCGTTTTGAGGGCATGAGAAGGCCGCCGCAGGAGCGGCCGATGTCAGTCGAGCAGGGTCAGGACGGTCGCGACGTCCGTCATCAGCTCTTCCGCGCCGACCCCGGTGCGGACGCGGACCCGCAGGCCCAGCCAGGCGTTGAACACGACGGTCGTGAGCGTCGCTGCGTCTCGGGCGGCGGAGATGCTGCCTTCCCGCTGCCCGCGCTCGATCACCTCGCGCAGGATCTCGCGACCGTCGGTCAGCTGCCGCTGGATCACCGCGCAGGACTCGGCGTCATCGATCGTCGCCTCCGTCGCGGTGTTCACCGTCAGGCAGCCGCGGTGCTGGACGGCCCCACCTCGGACTGCGGTCTCGAGCAGCGCCTGGACGGCCTCTCGGGCATCGGCGGCGCTGTCGATGGTGGCGCGTTGCTCCGCCTCGCGCTCGACGGCGTAGCGGTGCAGGGCCTTCAGGAACAGGGAGTGCTTGTCGCCGAACGTGTCGTAGAGGCTGCGACGGCCGATGCCCATGCGGTCCACGAGGTCCTGCATGGAGGTCTTCTCGTAGCCGCGCTCCCAGAACGCGTCGAGCGCGCGGCCCAGTGCGACGTCGGGATCGAACTCCTTGGTGCGCACCGTCTGCCTCCTCTGCTGACGGACTCCACCGTAGGCTTATGAGAACGATCGGTGCAATAAGTGCTGGGTCACATCCGCGCGAGCAGCTCCTGCAGCGCGTCCGCCAGCAGCTCGTCGCCGACGTCGACCGTCTCCAGCGGCAGCCCCAGGATCCCGGCCGCGCGCTCCGCCGCAGCTCGCAGGCGCGGGGTCGGGTGCTGCGCGAGCCACACGACCCGGCGGTAGTGGCCGAAGTACGCGTCGCGCAGCTCGGGGTGGCGGTCGAGTCCGAGCTCGGCGACCACCGCTCGATCGACGTTGGCCGCGAGCCAGTCGGTCAGCACGTACGTGCCGGGCTCGGCATCCAGCAGAGCCTGGAACCGCTGTGCGCCGGCCAGCACGTCGTAGCAGTGGGCGCCGGACAGGCGCGACACCCCGAGCCGCGCGCACACCTCGTCGAGCGCGCCGAAGGTGCCGCAGTCGGCGTAGCCCACGGCCACCCGGGCGTAGCGGCTGCGCAGCGCCGTCACCCGCTCCTCGACGGCCGCGGCGATCCGTTCCGGCCGGTTGTGCAAGAGCGGCGGCAGGGCGTGGACGTCGACGGGCCAGTCGCGCCGCGCGGCCACCTCGCGGACGTGCCGGGCGATCGCCCCGCACGCCACGACGGCCAAGCTCCGCTCAGGGGAACGCGAGCCGGTCGACGAAGCGGTCGTTGAAGTCAGGACGGTCGGAGAGCTCGACATAGCGCACCTCCTCGAGCAGCGCCTGCGCCGCCGCGCGCTCGCGCACCGACAGCAGCGCCATCTTCGCGCCCTCGCCGGCGACGTTGCCGGCGCTGATGATGCGCAGCAGCGCCACCTCGGGCACGAGGCCGATCCGCACCGCACTGGCGGCCGACAGGTAGCTGCCGAACGATCCCGCGAGCACGACCTGGGCGACGTCGGCCTGCGTGAGACCGACCTCCTCCAGCAGCAGCGCCCAGCCGGTGGCGATGGCCGCCTTGGCGAACTGCAGCTCGCGGATGTCGCGCTGGGACAGGTAGAGCGCGCCCTCCATCTGCTGGCCTTCCCGGAAGTGCAGCACGAACACCCGTTCCTTGCCGACCTGCTGCAGCCGCGACGCCAGCCCCGGCGGCACGCCGGGGGCGTCGGGCAGGGCGAGCCGGCCGGAGGCGTCGACGAGCCCCGCCGCGACGAGGGCCGCCACGGCGTCGACCAGGCCCGATCCCGCCAGTCCGATCGGCTCGACGTCGCCGATGACCTCCAGCAGCACGTCGTCCTGGCTGATCTTGACGCCCTCGATGGCACCGGGCGCGGCCCGCATGCCGCAACGGATGGCCGCGCCCTCGAAGGCCGGCCCGGCCGGGGCGGCGGTGGCCAGCAGACGATCGCCGGAGGCGAGGACGATCTCGCAGTTCGTGCCGATGTCGATGAACAGCCGGATGCGCCGGTCGCGGTCCATGCCGGACGCGAGCGCGCCGGCGACGATGTCGCCGCCCACGTACGCCCCGAGTGCGGGGAAGACGTAGGCGCGGGCCCCGGGGTGGACGAGTACGCCGAGATCGCGCGCCGTCAGACCCGGGAACTCCCTGCTCGTCATGACGAACGGCGCCACGCCCAGCGGCTCCGGATCGAGACCGAGCGCGAGGTGGACCATCGTGGCGTTGCCCGCCAGCGCGATCTCGTACACCTCGTGGCGCTCCACGCCGGCCTCGGCGCACACCTCGCCGGCGAGCTGGTCGAGTGCCTGGTGGGCGAGCGCAGTGAGCCGGCCGAGCGCGTCCGGGTCCATCATCGTCGCGCTGATCCGGGTGATCACGTCGGCGCCGTGCGGCTGCTGCGGGTTGAGCAGCGACGCGACGGCCGCCGGGGTGCCGGTGGCGAGATCGAGCAGGGTCGCGACGACCGTCGTGGTGCCGAGGTCGAACGCGAGCCCGTAGAAGCGGGCGCTCGTGTCGCCGGGCTCCACGTCGACCAGCACCTCGTCGACGACGACGGCGGTGATCTCCCCGTCCGCCGCGCGCATGGCGCGCGACAGGTTGCGCACGGCGTGCAGGTCGGCGGTGAACTCCAGGTCGTCGAGGGCGTCGCGCAGCCGCTCCAGGTCGGTGCGCTGGTCGGACAGCGTCGGCTCCGCGAGCGTGACGCAACGCTTCTGCACGGCCGGGCGCAGCACCACCTGGCGCCCGACGCCGACGGTGGCTGCCTTCGGCCGGGTGACCAGCGGCGGCACCTCCACCACGACGTCGCGCTCGGCCGGCGCGCGGCACGCCAACCGCCAGCCGTCGCGCATCTGCTCAGGGGTGAACGCGCGCGGATCGACCCGCGAGATCGGCACCTCGCCCTCGACCACGCGCATCACGCACTTCTTGCACGTACCGTGCCCGCCGCACGTGGAGTCGACGGCGATGCCGTTCCAGCTGGCGGCGTCGAACAGCGTCGTGCCGGCCGGTACGCGCACCTCGCGTGGCGTCGCACCGTCGGGGTGGAAGCGGATCCGCACGCGGTCCGGGGTCGGGGCGCTCACAAGAGATCGCCGCAGATATTGCGTTGATCAAGGGCAAAAGGTCGCTCTTGGAGATCAGCCAGCGACCTTTTGCCCTTGATCGACGTCGTGAGCCGGGGTCGCATTCAGACCGCCGCCGCCTCGGCCGCAGCCTTGGCCGCCCGGGACCGCGCGATCCACGCCGCGCCCCAGTCGTCGTTGCCCAGCAGCAGGTCGGCGGCCTTCACGGCCTCGACCATCTGTCCCGACCGCACGTCCATGATCGCGCTGGTGAGCCCGCACGTCATCGCCATGGGCAGGAACGCCGCGCCCAGCGCGGGCCGGTTCGGCATGCCGAACGACACGTTGCCCGCGCCGAGGGTCATGTTGAGGCCGAACTCGTCGTGGATCAGCTCGATCGTCCGCATGGTGGTCTTCACGAGCGACGTGTCGGCGCCGACGGGCATCGCCAGCGGATCGATGACGATGTCCTCGAGCGGGATCTCGTACTCGCCGACGGCGATGTCGAGGATCTTGCGCGTGATCTCCAGCCGCTTCTCGGGCTCGTCGGGGATCTCGTCCTCCTCGTTGGGCAGCGCGATCACCGCCGCCCCGTACCGCTTCACGATCGGCAGGATCGCGTCGAGCCGCTCGCGCTCGCCGGTGACCGAGTTGACCAGCGCCTTGCCCCTGTACGCCCCGAGTCCGGCTTCGAGGGCCTCGATCACCGACGAGTCGATGACGAGGGGGAGGTCGGTGAGCTCCTGCACCAGCGTGACGGCCTTGGCGAGCAGTTCGGCCTCGTCGACGAGCGGGATGCCCATGTTGACGTCGAGCATCGTCGCGCCGCCGGCGACCTGCTGCTCCACGTCGACGGCGATCTGCGTGAGATCGCCCTTGCGCAGCTGCTCGGCGAAGATCTTGCGGCCGGTCGGGTTGAGTCGTTCGCCGATCAGGCAGAACGGCTGGTCCCCACCGATGATCACTTCACGCGTGGCCGATCGAACTACTGTGTGCATGCTCAGACCCCCACCATCGAGCGCTTCGCCGCGAGCAGTTCCTTGGCCTTGCGGACGGCGGTGGCGGCGTCGGCCGCGTAGCCGTCGGCGCCGACGGCGTCGGCGTACTCCTGGGTGACGGGTGCGCCGCCCACCATCACGATCACCTGCTCGCGCAGGCCCGCCTTCTGCAGCGCGTTGATGTTGGCCTTGAACATCGGCATGGTCGTGGTGAGGAACGCGGAGAAGCCGACGATGTCGGGCTTGTGCTCCAGGATCCCCGCGATCACCTTCTCCGGCGACACCTGCACGCCGAGGTCGATCACGTGGAAGCCGGCGCCCTCCAACATGATGTTGACGAGGTTCTTGCCGATGTCGTGCACGTCGCCCTTGACGGTGCTCATGAGGAACGTGCCGACGGTCTGGGCGCCGGTCTCGGCGAGCAGCGGGCGCAGGATGTCCAGCGCCCCGCTCATCGCGCGGCCGGCGACGAGCATCTCGGGCACGAAGAAGTCGCCGCGCTCGAATCGGGCGCCGACCTCCTCCAGCGACGGGATCAGCGCGTCGAACAGCATCGACTCGGGCGTCAGGCCCGTGTCGAGGCCCTCGCGGGTCAGCTCCAGCACGCGGGGCCCGTTGCCGACGAGGGTCTCGTCGTAGAGCCCCCGCAGGATCTCCTGATGGTCGGTCATCGCGTGCCTTCCTTCCGTGCGGGCCGGTGGCCCAGCAATGCCGAGAGCCCCTTCAGCTCGGTGACCAGGAGGTCGCCGAGTGCGGTGATGCCGAAGTCGTTGATCCGGCTGGTCGGTCCGGAGACCGAGATCGTGGCGGCGACGACGCCGTCGACCGTGCGGACGGGCGCCGCGACGGCGGCCAGCCCGAGTTCCAACTCGTCGAGGGAGACCGCGAAGCCGCGCCGGCGCACCTCGACCAGGTGGTGGTCGAGCTGGGCGCGGTCGACGGGGGAGTGCGGGGTGCGCCGTTCCAGTGGCCCGTGCGGTCGCGGGAGTGCGTCGAAGGCGTAGAGCACCTTGCCCAGCGCCGTGCAGTGCGCCGGCACGTCGACGCCGACCCAGTTGAGGGCGCCCAGCAGGTAGACGCTGTCGACCTGGTCGATCTGCACCACCTGACCGCCGCGCGGCACCGCCAGCACGACCGTCTCGTGGGACAGCTCCGACAGGTGCTCCATCGTGGGCCTGGCCAGCTCGGACAGGTCGTGCAGGGCGCTGGGCCGGGCGGCGTGCAGCGAGAACAGCGCACCGGGCCGGAACGCGCCGGCTCGGTCGCGGTGCACGAGCCGCGCGCGCTCCAGGGCGTGCAGCAGCCGGGACGTCGTGGACTTGGCAAGGCCGAGCTCGTCGACGAGCGAGGTGAACGTGCGCGGTGCCCCCGACTCGACGATGACGCCGAGCAAGGCGCTGGCCCGTTCGACGGCCTGGCTGCCCGTCTGCTGGGTCTGCGTGGTCATGGGGATCCCGTCCGGTCCGTTTGTCCGATGTGCAACTTGGAGGCGAAGAGTTCCACGTTATGGAACCCGTGTTCCGAGGATTGCGGCTACTGTGGCGCCGATCACCCGCATAAGTCAAGTGATCATTTCGACAGCACCGAAAGCGAGCGCGCATGTTCCGCAATGCCATGCCCCGCTACGAGATCCTTTCCGCCGACGCCATGAAGACCCTCGACGGTGGCTGGCGCCGCCTGGTGTCGGAGATCGGCGTCGAGTTCGGGTCGGAGCGGGCGCTGGAACTGTTCCGGCAGGCCGGGCAGAAGGTGGAGGACGCCGTTGTCCGGTTCGATCCGGACTTCCTCCTCGAGCAGGTGGCGAAGGCGCCGCGAGCCTTCGACCTGCAGGCCCGCAACCCGGCGAACACCGTGCACATCGGCGACGACTCCATGGCGTTCGGCGCAGTCTATGGTCCGCCGTTCGTCCGCGAGGGCGACGTCCGAAGAGACGCGAAAATGGCGGACTTCCAGAACTTCGCCAAACTCTCGCAGAGCTTCGCGGCATTGGACTCGGCCGGCGGGATCGTGTGCGAGCCGGAGGACACCCCGCTCGATTCCCGGCACCTCGACATGACGTTGGCGCTGCAGACGCTGACCGACAAGATCTACATGGGGAACGTCGTCTCCGGCGAGAACGCCGCCGACACGATAGCGATGACGGAGATCCTCTTCGGTGGCCGCGAGGCCATCGAGCGCACGCCCGCCACCATCTCGCTGATCAACTGCAACTCCCCGCTCCGCTGGGACGACCGCATGCTCGACGCGCTGTTCGCCTACTGCGAGGCGAACCAGGCCGTCGTCATCACGCCGTTCATCCTCATGGGCGCGATGTCGCCGGTGTCGATCCCGGCCGCGCTGGTGCAGCAGATCGCCGAGGCGCTCACCGGCATCGCGCTCGCCCAGCTCATCCGCCCCGGGTGCCCGGTGGTGTTCGGGTCGTTCCTGTCCAACATCGACATGCAGTCGGGCTCGCCGTGCTTCGGCACCGCGGAGTCGGCCCAGGGCCTGCTGTGCACCGGGCAGATCGCCCGGCACTTCGGCCTGCCGGTGCGCTCTGGCGGCGGGCTCACGTCCAGCCAGACCCCCGATGCCCAGGCCGGCTACGAGGGCCTGATGACGATGCTGCCGACGTTCCTCGCGGGCATCAACTGGGTCATGCACTCCGCGGGCTGGCTGGAGGGCGGCCTGGTCGCGAGCTACGAGAAGTTCATCCTTGACGTGCAGGTGCTGGAGATGCTGCAGCACGAGTTCACGCCGCTGGAGATCGACGAGGCGAGCCTCGCGTTCGGCGCCCACGACGAGGTGCGCCACGGCGGCCACTTCCTCGGCGCCGCGCACACGATGGAGCGCTTCCGCACCTGCTTCTACCGGCCGTTCGTCAACAGCTCCGACAACTACGACCGGTGGATGCGCAACGGGGCCAAGGACGCCGCGGCCCGCGCCGCCGACGTGGCGAAGAAGAAGCTCGACGAGTACGTGGCGCCGCCGCTGGACGACGCCGTGCGTGAGGAACTGACCGAGTACGTGACCCGCCGCCGCCGCGAACTCGGCGACTAGGAGGAAAGACCGAGATGGCCACCGTTCCCCCGACCGCGCGCGTCGTCGTCATCGGCGCCGGCATCGTCGGCAACAGCCTCGTGCACCACCTGGCCCGCCTCGGCTGGCGCGACATCGTGCAGATCGACAAGGGCCCGCTGCCCAACCCGGGCGGCTCCACCGGGCACGCGTCGAACTTCATCTTCCCGGTCGACCACTCCCGCGAGCTGGCCGATCTGACGCTCGACTCGATGCGCCAGTACAAGGAGCTCGGGGTGTTCACCGAGTCCGGCGGCTACGAGATCGCGCGCACCGAGGAGCGCATGGAGGAGCTGCGGCGGCGCATGTCGTCGGCGAAGGCGTGGGGGATCGAGGCGGAGCTGGTCACCCCCGACCACGTCGTCGCGCGGATCCCGTTCCTGGAGAAGGACCAGATCCTCGGCGCCTTCTGGACGCCGTCGGTCGGCGTCGTCGACTCGCTGCGGGCCGGCACGCTGATGCGCGAGGCCGCGATGGAGCTCGGCGCCCTGACGACCGTGCCGAACGTCGAGGTGCTCGGCATGGACGTCGAGCAGGGCCGGATCAGGCGGGTGCGCACCGACAAGGGCGACATCGAGGCCGAGTACGTCGTCATCGCGTGCGGCGTGTGGAGCCCGAAGATCGCGAAGATGGCCGGCGCGGCCATCCCGCTCACCCCCGCGGTGCACCAGATGATCTCGGTGGGCCCGATCCCGCAGCTGGCCGAGCGGCCCGGCGAGATCAGCTTCCCGATCGTCCGCGACATGGACACCTTCTGCTACGAGCGCCAGCACGGCGCCGACATGGAGGTGGGCTCCTACGCCCACCGCGCGATCCTGCACGAGCCCGAGGAGATCCCCTCGATCGAGCAGGCTCGGTTGTCCCCGACGGAGATGCCCTTCACCGCCGACGACTTCGACCCGCAGCTCGAGCAGGCGCTGGAGCTCATGCCCGACGCGCTCGGCGCCGACGGCGCGGAGATCCGCTACGCGATCAACGGGCTGCTGTCGCTCACCCCGGACGGCGCGCCGATCCTGGGCGAGACGCCCGAGGTCAAGGGCCTGTGGTCGGCCGCTGCCGTGTGGATCAAGGAGGGACCGGGCGTCGGACGCGCGGTCGCGGAGTGGATGACCCAGGGCTGGTCGGAGATCGACCTGGCGCACTCCGACATCGCGCGCTTCCACCCGCACCAGCGCACCCGCGAGCACGTCCGCTCGCGCACGTCGGAGGCCTTCATCAAGACCTACGGCATCGTGCACCCGGGCGAGCAGTGGGCGGGGGAGCGCGGCAAGCGCCTGGCCCCGATGCATGCCGCCGAGCAGGCGGCCGGTGCGGTGTTCTTCGAGACCGCAGGCTGGGAGCGGCCGTTCTGGTACGCGTCCAACGAGGCGTTGCTCGGCGAGTACGGGGACGCCGTCATGCCGCGCGAGCACGAGTGGGACGCCCGCTGGTGGTCGCCGATCATCAACGCCGAGCACCTCGCCATGCGGGAGCGTGCCGGCATCGTCGACCTCTCCGCGTTCGCGATCTTCGACGTGGTCGGGTCCGGCGCGCTGGCGTCGATCCAGCAGACCGTCGTCGCGCAGTCCGACGTGGCCGACGGGCGGCTGATCTACACGCCCGTGCTCGATGCGCACGGCGGCTTCCGCTCCGACCTCACCGTCATGCGCCTGGCCCACGACCGCTTCCGCGTCGTCACCGGCGGCGCGCACGGCATGGCCGACCTCAAGTGGTTCGCCGACAACCTGGCCGACAGCGCGGCCGTCGTCGACCAGACCTCGGCGTACACCACCATCGGCCTCTGGGGTCCGAAGGCCCGCGACATCCTCGCCCGCATCACCGACGACGACGTCAGCGACGCAGGCTTCCCCTTCTTCACCTGCCGCCCGATCGAGCTGGGCAGCATCACGGTGCTGGCCTCGCGGATCTCCTACGTAGGCGAGCTGGGCTGGGAGCTGTACGTGCCGATGGAGCAGGGCGCACGGGTGTGGGACCTGCTGCACGAGGCCGGGAAGCCCGACGGCGCCGTCCCCGTCGGGATCGGGGTGTACGGCACCACCGGCCGCATCGAGAAGGGCTACCGCGCCTACGGGTTCGAGCTCGACGGCGAGCGCACGATCGTCGAGTGCGGCATGCAGCGGCCGCGGGTGAAGGAGGCCGCGTTCGTCGGCCGCGACGCCTACCTCGCCCAGCGGGAGGCCGCCCCGCAGGCGGTGCTGTGCACCATGACCGTCGACGACCACGTGTCGGAGAGCGGGCAGCGCCGCTACATGCTGGGCGGCGAGCCGATCCTCACCCGCGACGGCGGCACGCTCACCGACGGCCACGGCCACCACCCGTACGTCACCACGGCGGGCTCCGCGCCGTCGCTGGGCAAGCACCTGCTGATGGCCTACCTGCCGCCCGACCAGGCCGTCGTCGGCAACGCCCTCGCCGTGTCGTACATGGAGCAGCTGTATCCCGTGACCGTCGCGGCCAATGACGCCACGCCGCTGTTCGACCCGACGAACGAGCGGACGCGCTGATGGCGGACGTACTGGTGTGCATCAAGCGCGTGCCTGACGCCGCCGGCGAGGTCACCCTGACCGCCGACGAACTGGGCATCGACGCGCGGCACGTGGGGTTCACGGTCAGCGCGCACGAGAACTGCGCTGTCGAGCTGGCCGTGCAGATCGCGGCCGACACCGGCGGCACCGCCACCGTGCTGACGGTGGGCGACGCCGACGCCGTCGAGCAGCTGCGCTCGGCGCTCTCCGTCGGGTGCGACGCGGCGGTGCTGGTGGAGACCGCCGACCCGGCTGCGTACGGCCCGGCCGACGTCGCGCGGGAGATCGCCGCTGTGGTCGAGGGCCGCACCTACGACCTCGTGCTGCTCGGCAACGACGCCGCCGACACCGGCGACTTCCAGGTCGGCATCCGGCTCGCGCACCTGCTCGGCCGCCCGGTCGTCAACGGGGTGCGGACGGTGTCGGTCGCAGGCGGGGTCGCGACCGCGCACGGCGACGGCGTCGACGGCGTGGAGACCTACGCCGTGCCGCTGCCCGCGGTGGCCACCGTGCTGGAGGGCGGGGTCGAGCCCCGCTACCCCAGCCTCAAGGGCCGGATGAAGGCGAAGAAGGCCCCGATCGAGACGGTCACGGCGCAGCACGAGCCGATCGGGTCCGGTCGGGTGCGGCTGCTGCTGCCGCCCGCGCAGCCGAGCGTCGTCGAGGTGCTGGGGGAGGGCCCGGAGGCTGCTGGCGCCGTCGTCGACCTGCTGCAGCGGATGGGAGTGGCCCGATGAACCTCGTCTTCGTGGAGACCTCGGCGGCGGGCGTCACCGAGACGTCGCTCGAGACGCTGACGTTCGCGCGCGACCTCGCCGGTCCCGTCGACGCCGTCCTCGTCGGCGACGTGCCGGACGGGGTGGCCGAGGAGCTGGGCGAGCACGGCGTGCGCGAGGTGCACCACGCGCAGGGCGACGCGTTCTCCGCCTACGGCGGCGCGGTGTGGGCCACCGCGGTGGCTGCGGCGCTGGACACGACCGGTGCCGCCGCCGTCCTGGCTGCGGGCACCCCGCGGGGCCTGGAGGTGCTGGCGCACCTGGCCGCGCGGCTCGACGTCGCGATGGCGGCCAACGTCGTCTCGGTCGTCCCGCAGGACGGCCTGGTCGTGACCCGGCAGGTGCTCGGCGGTGCGGTGCTGGAGGAGATGCGGCTGACCGCGACGCCGGCCGTGCTCGCCGTCGCCGGGCACGCGGTCGAGGCCACGCCGGCGCCGGAGGCCGGTGCGGGCACCGTGCGGGTGTTCGAGCCCGAGGTGGCTGCGGCCGACCTGGTCGCCAGGGTCGTGTCCACCGAGCCCGTCGAGTCCGTCGACTCCAGCGGGCTCACGTCAGCGTCCGTCGTCGTCGGGGCGGGCCGCGGCGCGGGCGGCCCGAACGGGTTCGACGACGTCGCCGAGCTGGCCCAGCTGCTCGGCGGTGCGCTCGGCGTCTCGCGCGTGGTGACCAGCCTGGGCTGGCGCCCGCACCACGAGCAGATCGGCCAGACCGGCAGCCGGATCTCCCCGGACCTGTACATCCCGTGCGGGATCAGCGGGGCGATCCAGCACTGGGCCGGGTGCGCCAGCTCGAAGACCATCCTCGCGATCAACACCGATGCCGAGGCGCCCATGGTCACCAAGGCGACCTACGCCGTCATCGGTGACATGCACACGATCGTGCCCGCACTCAACGAGGAGATCCGGCGCCGCCGGACCTGAGCCCTTCCCGGAGAACCAGATGGCCTACTTGTCCGACGAGGCCGTCGGCGCGATGCTGCGCCGCCTCGTGCGCTCGTTCAGCGCGGAGATCACCCCGCGCGAGACGGCGAAGCTGCCGTCGCTCGACGGTGTGCTGGCGCCCGGCACCGCCGTCTACCTGACGAACCTGGCGCGCACGCCGTGGGAGCAGACGGTGGCGGCGGCCCGGTGGGTCTCGGCGGCGGGCATGCGCCCGGTGCCGCACCTGGCGGCCCGGTACGTGCCCGACCGCGCCACGCTGCGGCGCATGCTCGCCGATCTCACCGCGATCGGCGTCACCGACCTGCTGCTCGTCGCCGGGTCGACGGAGCCGGCGGGGGAGTTCCACGAGACGGCACAGGTCCTCGCCTCCGGCCTGCTGGAGGAGGCGGGCATCGTCCGGGTCGGCCTGGCCGGGCATCCCGAGGGCCATCCCGACGTCGCCGACGACGTGCTGGACGCGGCGCTGCGCACCAAGGCGCAGCTCGCCCGCGAGCACGGCATCGCCGCGCACGTCGTCACGCAGTTCGGGTTCAGCGCCGAGCCGGTCGTGGCGTGGGAGCGGCGGATCCGTGCCGCCGGCGTAGACCTGCCCGTACACGTCGGGCTGCCCGGGCTCACCTCCCCGGTGAAGCTGCTCAGGTTCGGGCTGTCGTGCGGTGTCGGGCCGTCGCTGTCGGTGCTGCGGCACCAGACCGGCGGCGTGTTCAAGCTCGCGACCTCACCCGTCCACCATCCCGACGCCATGCTGCTCGGCCTCGCCGAGGCCGTCACCTCGGATCCGGCGAGCCTGATCACCGACGTGCACTTCTTCCCGTTCGGGGCGCTGCTGCCCACCGCGGCCTGGGCGGCAGACATCCGCGCCGGTCGCTTCGCGATGCACGACCGGGCGCGCCTCAGCGTGCCGGCCTGACCAGGGGGTATCGATGTCTTTCCCGTCCGACCTGCAGATCGCCCAGGGCGCCGCGCTCAAGCCGCTCGACGAGATCGCCGACGCCATGGGCCTGGGCCAGCACCTGATCGAGGGCTACGGCGAGCACGTCGCCAAGATCAAGCTATCGGCGATCGACGAGCTGGCCGACCGGCCGCGCGCCAAGTACATCGTCGTCTCGGCGGTCACCCCGACCCCGCTCGGCGAGGGAAAGACCACGACCACCGTCGGGCTCGGGCAGGCACTGAACCAGATCGGCAAGCGCGCGACGATCGCGCTGCGGCAGCCGTCGATGGGTCCGACGTTCGGGATCAAGGGCGGCGCCGCGGGCGGTGGCTACAGCCAGGTCGTGCCCATGGAGATCCTCAACCTGCACCTGACCGGAGACTTCCACGCCGTCACCGAAGCCCACAACATGCTCTCGGCGATCCTGGACAACCACCTGTTCCAGGGCAACGCCAGCGAGCTGGATCTGCACGCCATCACCTGGCGACGGGTCCTCGACGTCAACGACCGCGCCTTGCGCAACATCATCGTCGGGCTGGGCAGCAACGTCGACGGCGTGCCGCGCCAGACCGGGTTCGACATCACCGCGGCCAGCGAGGTGATGGCGATCCTGGCGCTGAGCCGCTCGCTGCAGGAGATGCGGCAGCGCCTCGGCCGGATCGTCGTCGGCTACACGAAGGGCGGCGATCCCGTCACCGCGGAGGAGATCGGCGGCGCCGGTGCCATGGCGGCGATCATGCGCGACGCGCTGAAGCCGAACCTGCTGCAGACGCTGGAGAACACGCCCGTCCTCGTGCACGCCGGCCCGTTCGGCAACATCGCGCACGGCAACTCCTCGATCGTCGCGGACCTGATCGGCATCCGCGGCGGCGAGTACCTCGTCACGGAGGCCGGCTTCGGCGCCGACATGGGCGCCGAGCGGTTCTTCAACATCAAGTGCCGGGCCTCGGGCCTCGTGCCCGATGCGGCCGTCGTCGTCGTGACGGTGCGGGCGCTCAAGGCGATGTCGGGCAAGCACACCATCGTCGCCGGCATGCCGTTGCCGCCCGCGCTGCTGGAGGAGAGCCCGGACGAGGTCCACCTCGGCGGGGCCAACCTGCGCAAGCAGATCGACAACATCCGCATGCACGGCATCCCGCTCGTCGTCGCGATCAACGCGTTCCCCGGCGACCACCCGTCAGAGCACGCGGCGATCGCCCAGATCGCGGCGGAGGAGGGGGCCCGCTCGGCGGTCTGCACCCACTTCGCCGACGGCGGCAAAGGCGCGCGGGACCTGGCCGAGGCGGTCGTCGAGGCCGCCGACGAGCCGTCGGAGTTCCGGTTCCTCTACCCCGACTCCGCGTCGCTGCGGGAGAAGATCGAGACCATCGCGACCAAGGTCTACGGCGCCGACGGCGTCGACTACTACCCGGCCGCGGCCCGCCAGCTCGAGACCTACGAGCGCAACGGGTTCGGCAACCTGCCGGTCTGCATCGCCAAGACGCACCTGTCCCTGTCGTCGGACCCGAGCCTCAAGGGTGCGCCGACGGGCTGGCGGCTGCCGGTGCGCGAGGTCCGCGCCTCCGTCGGCGCCGGGTTCGTCTACCCGATCTGCGGCGACATGCGCACGATGCCGGGCCTGAGCGCCACCCCGGCGGCGCACTCGATCGACATCGACGCGGAGGGCAACATCGTCAACCTCTCCTGAGCCGGTGACGTGAACGTCGGGTCGGCGACCCTGCTCTGTGGCAGGTAGCCGGATCGGCAGACCGGCCTGTCCAGGGTGTGAGGGGTTCGGCTCCGCCGCGGGGAGTCCGCCGCGGGGCCGGAACCGCGAGGGTGAGTGGGTCGCTTGACGGCACCCTCTTCCTCAGGAGTCGACATGTCCCGCATCCTGATCGGCACGGTCGCCGTGTTCGCCACCGCCGTCGCTGTCCCGGGCCCGGCCGTCGTGGCGTCGTCCGCCGCCATGATCGCTCCGGTCGCCTCGTCCGCGCCGGTGGCCGATCTGCCCTACGGCCCCGACACCTGCGTCAACGGCTTCGTCTGGCGCGAAGCGCGGCCCGACGACCACGTGTGCGTCACACCCCCGAACCGGACGCTGACCGCGCAGGAGAACGCCGCCGCGGCGTCGCGTCGCGACCCCGGCCACGGCGGCTATGGCCCACTGGCCTGCGCAGTGCCGTACGTGTGGCGCGAGGCGTTCGACGGCGACACCGTGTGCGTCACCGTGGACCGGCGCACCCAGGCCCGCGACGACAACGCGCACGCCGCCGAGCGGTTCGTCCGCAACCAGCAGGCGCAGGAGAAGGTGCAGGACAAGCTGGGCAATGCGCTGAGCCGGTGGATGGACGCCAACAACGTCGCCAACGGCAGCCTGGCGGTCATGGACCAGGACGTCCTCGTCGGCGAGTTCGACAAGGGCGAGCAGAGCGGCGCCGAGGCCCCCGCCCCGATCGCGTCACTGTCGAAGGCGATCACGGCCGTGGGCGTCATGACCCTGATCGACAACGGCCGGCTCACGTTCGACACGACGGTGGCCCAGCTGCCTCAGGAGTTCCTGACCCAGACCGGCCTGGCCGATCAGCTGAAGACGTTCGGCACGGTCACCATCGGTGACCTGATCCGGCACCGCAGTGGCCTGACCTACGACCCCGTAGCGGCGAACCTCCTCGTCGGGGTGCCGAACACCGACGACGCCGATCTCGTGCTGATCAAGCAGGCGTTCACGAAGCCGCTGGGTACCTACGGCACAGAGGTCTACAACAACATCAACTACGCGATCCTCGGACGCCTGATCGCCTCGATGTCCGGTGAGGGCTACGAGAGCTACGTCAAGCGGATGGTGCTGACCCCGCGCGGCGCCCCCGGCGCGCACATCGAGGTCCGCTCGCTGGGCGCCTACGGCGGCTGGGTGATGTCGCCGGTGGAGTACGCGCAGTTCGCCAGGGCGTTCAGCCCGGGTGCGCGCCTGCTCAGCCCGCGCGCCCACGCCTTCATCGATGCGCTGGCGGTGCCGGGCAAGGGGACCTACGCCCTCGGCGTCGGGGTGACGAAGACCCCGCAGGGCCGCAACCTGTGGCACTTCGGCAACTGGCCGGGCTCCACGGCGGTCCCGCAGAAGTTCGGTTCCTACTTCGCGATGTGGAACAACGGGATCGCGGTGACCGTCACCCTCGACACCAACCTCACCGACAGCCAGCAGGGCAGCCTCGACACCGCGCTGCGCAACGCCGCAGGGATCGCCTGAGCCGAGAGCACGACGGCCGTGCCGGGCTGCCAGCCCGGCACGGCCACTTCATGCTGGTGAGTGTGCGGGGGAATCCGGGCATGCAGCTGAGCGTGCGGGCAGCGACGATCGACGACGCGGCGGCGCTCGCGGAGCTGCGCCTGGCGGGGGACACGGACCGGGACTACGCACGCCGCTTCGCCACCTGGATGGCGGCCCACGCCTCGACCCACCTGCCGTTCGTCGCCGTCGAGGGGACCGACGTGATCGGGGTGGCGTGGCTGGCGCTGGCGGAGCGGGTGCCGAGCCCCGAACGCCCGCAGCGGCGCTGCGGCGACGTGCAGTCGGTGTACGTGCGACCCGATCGCCGCGATCGCGGCGTGGGCACGGCGCTGATGGCGGCCGTGCTGGCGGAGGCGCGCCGACGCGGGCTCGAGCACGTCACCGTGCATTCGAGCGTGCGCGCCGTGCGCCTCTACGAGCGGGCCGGCTTCGGCCACGATCCCCAGTGGCTCAGCGTCGTCACCCGGTCCTGATCCGTCGCCGGACGTCGTCGCGCAGGGCCGCGGCCCTGGCCAGCACGGCATCGGCCGGTTCCGCCAGTGCCCGGAGCCGGGCGGCCTCCGGGCCGTCGGCGCCGTGGAGGTTCGACTCCACGTTCGTGCGGCTGATGGCGACAGCGGCGGCCGCCGCGTCGGCCGCCGCAGCCACGTCGGCGACGATGGTCGTGCCCGCCACGACCGCCAGCCGTTCGGCGAGCTCGACGACCTCGCCACCCAGTACCACGACCTCGGCGGGCGGGCCGGCGGCAGCCACGAGCGCTGCCGCGACGGCGGACGATCGGCGTTCCCGCTCCTCGTCGGTCTCCCGTGGGAGCGCCACCGCTGCCATGACCGCGTCGAAGACGCCCATGTCGGCGTCGCCGAGGGCGAGCGCCCGTTCCTGGAGCCGGGTGGTGCGGGCACCGACGTCGGCCGCCTGTTCTCCGACGATCTCGGCGACCATCGCCAGCAGCGCCGCCCCCTGCGCCACCGCGAGCGCGGCAACCACTCCGCCGGCGGGCGTGGGCGGCCGGGCCGCCGCCAGCCGGTCGAGGTAGGTGCCGATCGTCCAGCTCTCCATGGCGTGATCCTTCCAGCGATCCGCCGGGTGGAGGATCCTTCCCGGCCGCCGCCCGTCGAAGGGACCCGTCGTGCCTGCATCCGACCGCTACGAGCGCTTCCTCGCCCTGCACACCCGCGCCGGCGGCTTCGTGATGCCGAACGCCTGGGACGGGCTGTCGGCCCTGATGCTGGCCGACGCCGGCTTCGAGGACGGCTACGGCGAGACCCCCGGCGACGTCGCCGACACCGTGGACGCGGCGGTGGCCGCCGGTCTCTCCGGCATCGGCATCGAGGACACCTCGGGCGACCCCGACCAGCCCATCCGGGAGTTCGACGACGCCGTGGCCAGGGTCCGTCGCGCGGCCGAGGCCGGCACCGGTCGGATCGTCGTCACCGGCCGCACCGACAACTTCGTCCACGGACGGGCGGACCTGGACGACACGATCCGCCGCCTGGTGGCCTTCGCCGAGGTCGGGCGCCGACGTGCTCTACGCGCCCTTCCCGCCCGATCTCGACGCCGTCGTGGCCATCGTCCGCGCCGTGGCGCCCAAGCCGGTCAACGTGGTGGTGTCGCCGGCCGGCCGGACGCGGACGGTCGCGGAGCTGCAGGCGGTCGGCGTGAAGCGGATCAGCCTCGGCGCGTCCCTCTACGGCCACGCGATGGCGGCGCTGGCCGACGCCGCCACCGCGCTCGCGGCCGGCGACCTCGCCACGGCCTCCTCCGGTCTGGGCTTCCGCGGCATCGGCGAGCTGTTCGCCCGCACGGCGACCTGACGGGGCTCAGCCGAGCGCTGCGACGACCGGCGCCCAGCGGGCCACGTCGTCGGGCCCGGCCAGGTCGGGCAGTGCGACGAACGCCGTGCACACCCCGGCGTCGGCGAGCGATCGGTAGCGGCGTACGTGCTCGGCCGCGGTGCCGGCGTGGTGGCGGGCCGCGAACGTGGCCGCGGCCGTCCGGCCCCGCAGCCGCTCGACCAGCGTCGCGACGTGGTCGCGGTCGTCGCCGAGCACGGGCACGTCGAGCACGGTGACGTGCCGCTGTTCGCCGATCTCTCCGAGGCGGTCGGCCGGCACGTTGCAGGCATCGCCCGCCGTCGCCGCCAGGCGCAGCACCCGCCGGCCCGTTCCGCCGACGATGATCGGGAGGGCGCCGACCGGCCGCGGGTAGCAGGTGGTCTCGGGCAGGCCGGCTGCCGGTTTCGTCCCGGGGGCCCACAGTGCCCGCAGCGTCGGCACGGCCTGTTCGAGCAGGTCGACCCGGGCGCGGGCGCTCGGGAACGGCAGCCCGAACGCGGCGTGCTCGCGCTCCCACCACCCCGCGCCGAGGCCGCAGAACGCGCGGCCCCCGCTGAGCGCATCGAGTGTCGCCATCGACTTCGCCAGCACTCCCGGCGGGCGGAACGTGACCGGCGTGACCAGCGTGCCCAGGTGCAGCGTCGACGTCGCCCCGGCCAGCAGCCCCAGGGTCACCAGCGGCTCCGGGATCGACTCGAACGGCCGCCCGACCTGCGGGATCTGGATCAGGTGGTCCATGAGCGCGAGCCCGGCGAAGCCCGCCTCCTCGGCGGCGACGGCGACGCCCCGCAGCCACGCCGCCGGGTCGTCGCCCCACGGGAACCGCGAGACCTGCAGCACGAACGAGAGCCGACCTGGTTCGGCGAAGAGCGGCCGAGCTGCCGTCGGGACGGCGACCGCCGACGGCGCGACCGCAGGCGGCTGCTCGCCACCGTCCACCTGCGCGACCAGATCCCACCCCTCGTCGGCGATCTCCGCGGCCGCGCCCGGCATCCGCCGCAGCTGCGCCGTCAGCACCGGCGCAGGTACCGGCCGATCGCGCCCCCGGTTGCGGCTCCTGCAGAGCTCACCAGGTGTGTCGAACACGGCGGCGACGCAGGGGAGCCCGGCGGCCCGGCCCGCCGCCAACCAGTCCCGGCGGCGGGCCGCGTCGAGCCCGAGCGTGTCGACGACGGTCGTGAGCCCGCGCCGCAGCCGGGCCGCGACGATCACGTCCAGCACGGCGAACGCGTCCACGCTGGCGTCGAGATCGGCGGGGCCGCTACCGACGCGCTCCCGCAGCCCGTCCGACGAGACGATCTCGGCGTCGCGGTAGTGGTGCTGCGCCCACGTCGACTTCCCTGCGCCGGCCGGCCCGACGAGCACCACGAGCGCCGGATCGGGCAGGTCCACGGGCGGCAGTATGCCGCCCACGTACTCCTCCTGCGAGTTGCCCGGTCCGGGACGGCGAGTGGCCCGTTCCACCGTGCAGACGGTGTACCCCTACGGGTAAGCCGCCGACCACCCCAAGATCCTTGAGCGCAGCAAGCGTCCGCCGACTGCACGGAATCGGGCCCTAGACTGCGGCTCCAGGGCCGACTGCGGAGCTGCCTCGACCGCCTCGGCGGCAAGCGCGCGAAGGCCGGGAACGCGTGGCTCACGCTGCTGGCTCCCTCAGGAGCGGAGATCGGCAGCTACTTCGTCAACGATCTGAGATGCGAGGCGGTCCGGCCCTCCGACGAGGGAGGGGAGCTGCTCGACCTCACGGTTCGTCTGTGGTCCGACAGTCTCCTGCCGGGATCCAGTCAGATCTGGAAGCTGATCCGTACGGGTCGGCTCGGCCGCACGGGGTTGTGTGGCGAACAATCGATCAGCGCGACCGCCACGCCTGGCTGTCGGTGGCGCTGAACACGCGCAGCTTCCGGGACAGCGCCGACGACCCGCCCGGCGCGCACTACGAGCTGGACGGCCGGCACATCGTTGACGAGGACAGCTTTTACTGCGCGCTCGGCGAAGCGGTGAACGGGCCGTGCGGCTATTTCGGCTGGAACCTCGATGCCTTGGCGGACTGCCTGTGTGGAGGTTGGGGCGCAACGCCGCCATTCGTCCTGGTGTGGCACCACTCCCAGGTCGCTCGGTCCCACCTTGCCACGCAGAAGGGGCGGGAAGGCGCAGCGAACAGCTTCTTCGACGTCGTCACGGAGATCTTGCACGAGTACGCGATCGAGGTCGTTCTGCGCTGAGCGCTGACGCGGCGACGACCCGGCCCGCGCGGTTGCGGACCGGGACGAAGACCTCCGATCAGGACAGCGTCCAGCGCCGCGACGGGTCGGTGTCGCACGTGAACTGCACGGCCTCCACGTTGTTCGCCGTGCTGGAGCCGCCGGCGATGGTGATGCACTTGCCGGTCTTGGCGTTGCGCAGCTGGAAGCTGGCCTCGCCGGTGCGGAACCAGCGCCGCGACGGGTCGCTGTCGCAGGTGAACTGCACGGCCACGAGGTTGTTGTCGGCCGAGGTGCCGCCGGCGATGGTGAGGCACTTGCCGGTCCAGACGTTGCGCACCTGCACCGCGCCGTCCGACTGCGCGATGAAGTTCCAGCGGCGGGACGGGTCGTTGTCGCAGGTGAACTGGACGGCGTGGATGTTGTTGTCGGGCAGGGTGCCGCCCGCGATGGTCAGGCACTTACCCGTCTTGTCGTTGCGCAGCTGGTCGCCGCTGTCGTCGGGGCCGGGGATCCGCCAGCTCCGGGAGAGGTCGCTGTCGCAGTCGAACTGGAGTGCCTCGACGTTGTTTGCCGTGCTCGACCCGCCCGCGATCGTGAGGCACTTGCCCGTGCGCACGTTGCGGATCTGGGTCTGCCCGGACGGGTTGGTGAGCACCCACTGCCGCGACGGGTCGCTGTCGCAGGTGAACTGGAGAGCCACCACGTTGTTCGCCGTGCTCGAGCCGCCGGCGATCGTGAGGCACTTGCCCGTCACGCCGTTCTTGATCTGCACGCCGGAGCCGAAGCTGAAGATGTGCCACCGGCGGGACGGGTCGCTGTCGCAGTCGAACTGGACGGCGTGGACGTTGTTGGCGGTGCTGCTGCCGCCCGCGATGGTGAGGCACTTGCCGGTCTTGGCGTTCACGATCTGCGTGCCCGGTATCGAGAGCACGGCCGGTGCCGCACCGGTGCCGATCCCTGCGGACGCGACCCCATGGCCTGCGACGAACAGCGCGGTCACCAGCACCGCGATCAGCACGGACCAGCGTCCGGCGAGCCTTCGGAGCATCACGACGTTCTCCCTCGTTCCTCGGCCGCCGACGGGCGGCGCGGCAGGGAGAAGCGTCGTGAGCGGGGCGGGTACGCACACGAGTAGCGCGGTACCCGAACCACGTCGACTGCATGATAACTCGATTGTTATCATGCAGTCATGACACTCGGAACGGTCGTGTTCCCCGATGGCACCGCGGTCCGCGGTCGCGGCCGCCGCCAGCCGCTGCCACCCGGTCCCGCCCCGGAGTTCGGCCTCTACCTCGGCACCCCACCGGACCCGGCCCGGTCGCGACTCCTCCGTCGCACGCCGTTCCGCACCGAATGGCCCGCCGAGTGGATCGACTGGCCGGACTTCCGGCTCCCTCGCCGGCCGGAGGAGGCGGCCGACCGGATCCGGCACGCGTTCGAGCTCGCCCGCTCCGGAACCATCGTGGAGGTCGCCTGCGGCGGCGGGAACGGCCGGACCGGCACGGTCCTCGCCTGCATGGCGGTGCTGGGCGGCGAGCCGGCCGAGAGTGCCGTCGCATGGGTGCGCGCGCACTACCGGCGGCACGCCGTCGAGACCCGGGCCCAGCGGCAGTGGGTCACCTGGTTCGCGGACCGCCCACGGTGATCGACCCCGAACACGTCGTCGAGCTCGCCACCCCGGAGATCGAGCAGGCGGCCGCCCGATGGCTGGCCCGGTTCATCTCGCCGCACACCCGCCGTGCCTACGTCGCCGACCTCACGGCCTGGCTCACGCACTGCGCCGCGACCGCCGTCGACCCGGTGCTGGCCGGGCCCGCGGACGTCGAGGCGTGGAAGGACGGGCTGGCGGCGGCCGGTCAGCAGCCGCGCACGGTCACCCGGCGCCTGGCCGCCGTCGCGTCCTGGCACCGCTTCCTCGTCGACGAGGGGATCCGGGCGACGGTGCCGGGCGTGGAACGTCCACGGCCGGCGGACCGTCCGGCGGCCGGGCCGTCGAAGGGGCCGACGCGCACCGACGTCGCTCGGCTGCTCGCTGCCGCGGCGCCCGATCCGGCGGCGATCGCGCTCCTGCAGCTGCTGACCACCACCGCGCTGCACGTCGCGGACCTGCTCGCCCGTGACGTCGAGGACCTCGGCCAGCACCGCGGACGGCCCGTGCTCCGCGGACCCGACGGCCCGGTCGAGCTGACAGCGGCCGCGGTGCGCGCGCTGCGCACCCACCTCGACGGCCGGATCAGCGGGCCGCTGTTCGTCACCGGCACCGGGCGGCGGATGGGCCAGTCCACGGCGTGGCGGCTGGTCCGGCGCGTGGCGCGGCAGGCCGAGCTGCCTGACCCGGCGGCCGTGAACCCCCGCAGCCTCCGTGCGTCCATGACGTGATCATGAACTGTAGGACCGCGGACGGTTGGTGTGGTTGTCCCCGTTCATGTCGCCGGCACCGGCTTCTCTCGACTTTCGAGGCGGCCGCGGAGGAAGTCCTCGAAGCGTTGCAGTTTCGGGAACCGTTCCCGAAGGCCGTCGATGTCGGCCTGGTAGCCGCTCTCGGCGAACCACTCGAACATCCGCTCCTCGATCGGCTGAACGGCCAGCCTCGTCGGGGTTCCGGTGAGCCGCTGGTAGATCGCGGCGACCTCGGTGAAGGTGATCTCGTCGCCGGCGATCTCGATGGCACGTCCGATGTGTTCGGTGGGGTGGTCGAAGACGTCGACGGCGATTCGACCGATGTCGTCCGCCGCGATCATCTGCATCGGTCGATCGGCGAGCACGGGCAGCTCCAGCACGCGTTCGCCGGTTGCCTCCGCGTAGTGCAACAGGTTGTCCATGAAGAACACCGGGCGCAGGATCGTCGCCGGTAGCCCGAGCTCGACGATGTGGCGCTCGATCTCGGCCTTGCTCTCGAAGTGATCGATTCCGGTGGCGCGGTCGGCTCCGCCGACGGAGCTGTAGACGAGGTGTGTCACGCCGGCGCGCTGGGCCTCATCCGCCACGGCCTTGCCGCGCTGGACCTCGACGGCCAGGGTTATCGGCTCGTAGGCCAGCGGCTGCACGCTGAACACGCCGTGTGCACCGGCGATCGCGTCGCGCACGGAGTGGGCATCGTCGAGGTCGCCGACCCGCAGTTCAGCACCCAGGTCACTCAGCAGCCGAGCGGCGGGCGAGTCAGTGCTGCGCACGAGGGCCCGCACGGTCCATCCGTGCAGGAGCAGATGGCGGGCCACGGCTCCTCCCTGGTTGCCGGTGGCACCGGTGACGAGAACAGGACCAGTCATGACGATCTTCCTTCTTCCGGAGCGATTCGCTCCGGAAGACCATAGCGCGCCCGGAGCGATTCACTCCGGTACTGGACTACGATGTGGCGATGAGCACGTCAGACCGGCGCCGCCCGCCGCGGCGCGCGGACGCCGATCGCAACGACCACGCACTGCTCCAGGCGGCGCGTGAAGTACTCGCTACCGACGGCGCGCACGCCTCGGTCGCGGCGATCGCGGCACAAGCAGGAGTTGGCATCGGCAGCCTCTATCGGCGGTACCGCACGAAGGAGGAACTGTTCGAGCGGTTGACGATGCTCGCGATCGGGCACTGGTCCGACACGGCCGAGGCAGCGTTGGGCAACCCTGACCCGTGGGCAGGCCTTGCCGACTTCATCGCGGCCTGCGTCCACTTCGGGCAGGGGACACTGGCGCCCCTCGCCGGAAGCATCGAGGTCAGCGCCGAGATGCGGACGCAGTCCCAGCGTGGCGACGAGCTGTTCGCGGCACTGGTCGAGCGCGCTCACACGGCCGGCGTGCTGCGACCTGACGTGACTGCCGTCGACATCGTGCTCCTCATCGAGCAACTCGGCCGATCACCGCTCGTCGATCAGATGCGCCGTCAGCAACGCGAGGAGTTGGTCGCGCCCGCAACCGCTGCCCGAACGCGGTTGATCGCCATCGCCGTGGACGGTCTGCGAGCCGGCCACCCGAATCAACTGCCCGGTGAGCCACCGTCCGATCGACTGCTCACCGGGCGCTGGGAAGCGCAGCAGGGTCGTTCGCACGGGTGATCGGCAGCACCCAGATCGGCGACGACCAGGCCAGCTCGCCGTCGACCTGGAACACCCGGGCGTAGTAGAACGCGGCCGCCGACGTGTCGTCGAACGCCACGTCCAGCTCGCGCACGCCCATGCCCAGCAGGGCCCCGACGGCCGGTTGCACGGCGAGCTCGCCGGACGGTCCGCTGTCGAGGACGACGGTGTCGCCGGTCAGCTCGCCGAGCCGGATGCGGAACGACCGGCCGGCGCAGTCGATGGTGAGCTCCGCGTCGTCCGGCCCGACGACGCTGACCTCCACACCCCCGCGCTGCGCGCCGTAGGGCTCGCCGAAGCTGTGCGTCACGTGCTCCCACACGACGCTGCGCTCGTCCATCGCGACCACTTCAGGGCCGACGTGGTCGGGCAGCAGCAGCGCCCCGCCCTCGACGGTCAGGCGGCCGTCCCAGCACGTCGTCTTGTCGGCCTTGCCCCACTCCACCCGCAGATCGACGCGCCGGTGGCCGGGGGCGAGCTCCGGCTCGGCCCGGACGGAGTGCACGACCTCGCCATCAGCGACGATGTCGACCCGAGCCAGCTCGGCGTAGCCGCGGGCGTGCACCCGCAGCGGGCGGGCGCCCGACCAGTGGACCTCCTCGCCCATGAGGTGCGGGCCCAACCTGAGGTCGCTGATGACCCCGCGGGTGGTGGCGGCGCAGGTGCGCCGCGACCACAGCCCGTCGAACACGTCGGCGCGGCTCAGCGACCGGGCCAGCACGGCGACGTAGCTGGCGCCGTGCCCGTGGTCGGAGGAGGCGATCAGGCCGAACCGGTGGCCCCGCTGCAGCCCGTCGAGCATGAACGTGCCGGTGGCGGTGCCGTCGGAGTACTGCCGGAAGCACTGCTCCGACTCGTAGTTGCCGCGGCAGGCCTGGAACACCTCGACCAGCCGGCTGTAGCGCGGGTCGTGGTAGTCCCAGTCGTTGTGCACCATCGCCGAACCCGGGTGGTGGGGGATCGTGATGGCCGGGAACTCCGGGTGCTCCGCGAGGCCGCGCCACAACCCGTCCGGTGTGGTGGTGCCCTCGGCGAACGCGGAGAAGATCGGGGCGCCGCGGGCCACGTCGCCGTAGATGACGTTCTGGTGGCCGGTGTCGGCGGAGGTCCACTCGTACCCGTAGAGCGGCACGAACCGGCCCGGGACGTGCAGCAGGTCGGCGATCTTCTGGATGCTCCACCACTGGTAGGCGGTGGAGTTCTCGGCGTGGTCGGTGACGGCCCAGAAGTCGTACTCGTTGACGTCCCACGCGTAGCGGTAGAAGTCCTCCAGCGACGGCTCGTCGCCCGAGGTGCAGCGGCTGACCAGCGAGTGCCGGTGCAGGTCACCCCAGTACAGGGTGTAGCCGTCGACCTCGTAGCGATCCTGCTGCTCGGTCCCGATCCAGCGCCGCGCCTCCTGGCGCCCGTCCGAGACGAGCAAGGCGCTGCGGGTGCCGACCACCGCGGCCGGCCCGGTTGTGGCCAGCGAGGCGACCACCACCTGCCCGGCGCCGTGCACGCCGTGCCAGATGACGGAGCCGTGGTGGTCGGCGAGGTACGGGCACTCCCGGCCGCCGAAGCCCTCGGTCCAGTGCAGCGCCCGGTCCAGCCGCCCGTCGCCCTGCGTGGCGAGCACGACGCCGGTGTCGGTCGCGGCCAGCGACACCTCCTCCAGCGTCGCGTCCGTGCCCGTGAACGTGGTGGGCGGCAGCCAGCCGTCGGGCCCGAGCACCTGGGCCGCGGCCTCCCAGTAGTAGGTCATCAGCGGCAGCTGCCGGTGGACCCGATATCCGAGGACGAGGCCGCCGTCCGCGGTCGCCAGCAGCCGCGGCATCGCCGACGGGGTGACGTTGAGACCCGGTGCGAGCTCGCCCGGCGGTTCGATCAGCTGGTCGTCCGCCACGCACACCACGCGGATGCCGGCGCTCACCTCGGGCAGCAGCTCGGGGGGCACGCTGGCGCCGGGCTCCCGCATCCCGTCCTGCTCGCCGAAGGGCACGCCGTGCGCCGGCCGTGGCCGCAGGCGGGTGGGCCCGCTGCCGCCGTGCCCGGTCACCGTGATCACGTCGAACGCGCACCACAACCGCCCGTCCGCCGTCGTGGCGAGGCTCGGGTGGAGGGCGTAGTCGCTGCCCCCGGTGAGCCGCCGGACGACCCCGAGCCCGATCGCATCCGCGCGCCGCAGCGCGATGGCGTAGCTGCCGCCGGAGTACTCGGCCCAGGCGTAGGCCATGCCGTCGACGGTCGCGGTGAGCGTCGGGTCCCACACGTTGTCCTGGACACCGGCGCTCACGTGCAGCGGCTCGTCCCAAGCGCCCTCCGACGAGCGCCGGGCGAAGATCCCGAAGCGGCCGTCGACGCGGCCCTGCCAGCACACGTGCAGGCTGCCGTCGGGGTGCGCGAGCACCTCCTGGTTGAACGAGGGCCCGTCGGTGGTGCTGACCAGCTCCGGCGCCGTCCAGCCGCCGTCGACGAACCGCGACGCCCAGACCCCGACGATCGAGTCGACCGAGCGCCCGAACAGCATCCACGGCGTGCCGTCGGCGGTGACGGCAGCGGTGGGCCGGAACAGGTCCTCCGGGCCCTCGACGACCACCGTGGTCGCACCGTGCACCTCGGCGAGCAGCCGGTCGCCGAGTCCCTCCTGCCACTCCAGCCAGCCGACGACCGTCGTGCCGGCACCGGTGGCGATGGTCGGCCGCGCGGCGTTGCGGCTGCCGTCGAGCACCCGCACCTGCCCGCGGGTGTGCCCCGCCAGCCGCGGCGCCCGGTCCAGCACGGCAGCGGCCGCCGTGAGCTGGGCCGGGATCTGGCCGTCACCCTCGTCGACCCACATGTAGCGCAACGGGTCCGGGTCCAGCGCTGCGATCGTCTCGGAGATGTCCACGCAGCCGTCGACGGAGTCGGCGAGGCGGTGGTTGAACGCCAGCACCAGGTCCAGGTCGGCGCGCTGGCGCTCGGTGTACTCGCCGCGATGATGGTCTGCCGCGCAACCGTGGCCGTGCCCATGTCCGTGCCCGTGCGCATCGCTCACGTGCGCGCCACCGCGATCTTCCGGGACGCGCCCTCGGGCACCGGTGCCAGCAGTGCCTCGGCCCGGTGCCGCAGGTCCTCCGGCATCGCGCTCGACCGCCCGCTGCCGGTGTCGACGTGGATCATGAGCACCTCCTCGCTGGCCCGGAGCCGGCCCTCGCTGAACATCTCGTGCCACAACCAGATCAGCTTGCCCGTGACTCCGATGACGGCCGAGCGCACCTCCAGGTGCGCCTCCGGCGGGATCTGGTCGAGGTACCGGACGTGCGCCTCCAGGGTGAACAGCGAGTTGGCCGTGTCGACCAGGTACTCCGGTGTCATGCCCAGGTGGACCATGAACGCGTCCGTGGCATGGCCGAAGACGAGCACGTAGTACGCCTCGGAGAGGTGACCGTTGTAGTCGATCCACTCCGGCCGGACGTCCTCGCTCCAGATGAGCTCTGCCGTCACCCCGAGGCCTTACCGAGCGCCCGCAACACGTCGACGAGCTTGCGGTCGCGCTCGCGCACGAGGTCCGCGATCGTCCGCTCACCGGCCTCCTCGTCGCACCCGGCGACCACCCGGTCGCGCAGGTCCTGGGTGAGCTCGGGAGCGTCGAGCCGCGTCCACGGCGACAGCAGCGACGGGCCGAAGTGGTCGAGCATGTGGCTCATCCCGCCCGGCCCGCCGGCCAGGTGGAAGGTGAGCATCGGCCCGTGGAACGCCCAGCGCAGGCCGGGTCCCTTCGGTGATCGAGGCGTCGATCTGCTCGACGGTCGCCTCGCCGTTGGCCACCATGTGCAGTGCCTCGCGCCACAGCGCCTCCTGCAGCCGGTTGCCGATGAACCCCGGCACCTCGCGCGTCATCGTGATCACGGACTTGCCGATGTGCCGGAAGAACTCCGACGTCCACTTCACGACGTCGGCCGAGGTCTTCTCCCCGCCGACGACCTCGACCAGCGGGATCAGGTACGGCGGGTTGAACGGGTGCGCGACCACCAGCCGCTGCGGCGTCGCCGCGTCGACCGCCATCTCGCTCATCCCGTAGCCGGACGTGGACGAGGCGATGACGACGTCCGGACCCGTGGCCGCGGCGATGTCGGCGAGCAGCTTCCGCTTGAGCCCGAGCTCCTCGGGTGCGCTCTCCTGCACGAGATCGGCGGTGCCGACGGCGTCGGCGAGATCGGTGGCCACCACCAGGTTGTCCAGCGAGGCACCGGGGGAGAGGCCGAGTTCCGTCAACGCGGGCCAGGCTGCGGCGACGATCGTGCGCAGCCGCTGCTCGAAGTCGGGTCCCGGGTCCCAGGCGCGCACCTGGAACCCGCGGGCGAGGAAGTAGGCGGCCCAGCCGCCGCCGATCACCCCGGCGCCGATGCACGCGACCGTGCGGACCTGGGTGGGATCCGTCCTCATGAGCGCGGCTTCAGGGAGAGGATCTCGCGCGCCTCGTCCGGCGTCGCGACCGACGAACCCATCGCGGTGATGATGGTGGCGGCGTTCGCCACCAGCTGCGCGTTGGTGGCCTTGATGCCGCGGCCGAGGTAGAGGTTGTCCTCCAGGCCGACGCGCACGTGTCCGCCGAGCAGCGCGGCCTGTGCCACCCACGGCATCTGCAGCCGCCCGATGGCGAACGACGACCACACCGTGCCGGCCGGGATCTGCGCGACCATGGCCGCGAGCAGGGCCGTGTTCGGCGGCGCCCCGTACGGGATACCCATGCAGAGCTGGTACATCGCCGGCGCGTCGATCAACCCTTCCTCGACGAGCTGGTTCGCGAACCACAGGTGCCCGGTGTCGAAGATCTCCAGCTCCGGCCGCACTCCCAGCTCCTGGATGCGCTTGGCGCCCGCGCGGAGCATGTCCGGGGTGCTGACGTAGACGAGGCTGCCTTCGCCGAAGTTGAGGCTGCCGCAGTCGAGGGTGCAGATGTCGGGCAGCAGCTCCTCGACGTGCGCGAGCCGGGCGATCCCGCTGACCAGGTCGGTGCCCTCCGCGAACCCGGACGGGTCCTCGGGGTTCAGGTACAGGTCACCACCCATGCCCGCCGTCGTGTTGATGACGACGTCGACGCCGCTGTCGCGCAGCCGCTCGACGACCTCGCGGTAGAGGGCCACCTCACGGGTGCCGTCACCGGTCTGCGGGTCCCGCACGTGCACGTGCACGATGGCGGCACCGGCCTTGGCGGCTTCGATGCCCGAGGCCGCGATCTGCTCCGGGGTGACGGGCACGTGCTCGGACTTGCCGACGGTGGCCCCCGCGCCCGTCAGCGCACACGTGATGATGACCTTGCTGTTCATTCCTCGATTGACTCCTCAGTCGACGGCGGGCGAGTTGCCGATCAGACGCTTCGTGTACTCGTCCTTGGGTGAGTCCAGCACCTCCACGACGAAGCCGGACTCGACGACCCGGCCCGCGTTGAGCACCTGGACCCTGGCGGCGATGGAGCGGACCAGTGCCAGGTTGTGGGTCACGAACAGCATGCTGATCCCGCGCGACAGGCGCAGCTCCTCCAGCAGGGCGACGATCGAGCCCTGCACGGAGACGTCGAGCGCCGAGGTGATCTCGTCGCAGACCAGCAGATCGGGCTCCGCCGCCAGCGCCCTGGCGATCGCGACCCGCTGCCGCTCGCCACCGGAGAGCCGGTTGGTCTGCAGCTTGAGCACGGTCGGGCCGAGTGCCACCGCGTCGAGCAGCTCCACCACCTTGTCCCTGGCCGCGGCACCCTTCGCGATGCCGAACAGCTCCATCGGCCGGGAGACGATCTGCTCGATCGTCAGGCGCGGGTTCAGCGACAGGTACGGGTTCTGGAAGATGTACTGGATCCGCTTGCGGTCCTCGACGGTGCGCGAGCGCGAGCCAGCCCCGAGCGGGCGGTCGTCGAAGGTCAGATCGCCGGTCCACTGCTTGTGCAGGCCGCCGACGCAGCGCGAGATGGTCGTCTTCCCGCTGCCTGACTCGCCGACCAGCGCCACCACCTCGGCCTTGGCGACGTCGAAGCTGACCCCGTGCACGACCTTCTTGCGGCCGTAGAAGACGTCGAGGTCGGAGACGGTCAGGATGATGTCGCGGCTCTTCGAGGGGTCGGTGTCGGGGACGTTGCCGCGATCGATGTCCCAGGTGCCGATCTCGCCGATGCGCAGGCACTGAGCGGTGTGGTCCTCGCCGACCTGGACGTCGGGCGGCACGGTCTCGCTGCAGCGCTCCTGCGCGTACTCGCACCGGTCGTGGAACCGGCAGCCGGTCGGGCGCCGCCCGGGTCCGGGAGTGGTGCCGGGGATCCCGACGAGCGCACGGGCCTGCGACAGGTGCGGGATCGCGTCCAGCAGCGCCCGCGTATAGGGGTGCGCCGGGTTGCGGAACATCGCGTCGCGCGGCCCCAGCTCGATGATCCGCCCGGCGTACATGACGGCGACGCGGTCGGCGATCGTGGCGACCACGGCCAGGTCGTGGGTCACGTAGAGGGCCGCCACCTGGTGCGCGCGGCACAGCTCGGCCATGGTCCGCAGCACCATGCCCTGGGTGGTGACGTCCAGGCCGGTGGTGGGCTCGTCGAGCACCAGCACCTTGGGCCGGGGCAGGAACGACATCGCCAGCGCGACCCGCTGCACCTGCCCGCCGGAGAGCTGGTGCGGGTAGCGGGCGAGGAACTCGTCGTCATCGGGCAGGCCGACCTCGAGCAGCCCCGCCCGCGCGCGTTCCATGCGCTCCTCGGCGGTGCCGATGCCGTGCAGTTCCAGCAGCTCGACGATCTGACGGCCGATACGGATCGCCGGGTTGAGGGCGGCGCCGGGGTCCTGCGGCACGTAGGCGATCTTCATGCCGCGGATGGGGCGCACCTCCTCCCACGTCAGCGCGAGGACGTCCTTGCCCTCGAACACCACCGAGCCGTGCTCGATGAACGCGCCGCGCCGGGCGTAGGCGAGCAGCGCGGTGCCCGCGGTCGTCTTGCCGGAGCCCGACTCGCCGACCAGGCCGACGACCTCGCCGGGCCGCAGCTCGATGTTGATCTCGTCGACGACGTCGAGGCCGCGGCCGGTGAGGGCGACCCGGAGGTTGGTGACCGTGCACCCGGCCTGGGAGGTGTCCACGAAGGTCATCAGTCGCCCCGTCCCGCCAGCTGCGCGATGCCGTCGGCCATCAGGTTGGTGCCGACGGTGAAGATGCCGATGACGATGACGGGCGCGAGCACGCCCCACGGCTGCACGAGCAGGGCCAGCCGGTTCTCGTTGAGCATCTGCCCCCAGTCGGCCGCGCCGGGGTCGGTGGCGAAGCCGAGGAAGCCGATGCCGGCGACCATGCCGATCGAGAACGTCAGCCGCAGGCCGGCCTCGGCCAGCAGCGGCGCGTTCATGTTCGGCAGCACCTCGGCCATGATCACGCGCAGCCGGCTCTCGCCGAGTGCCTCCGCCGAGGTGACGAAGTCGCGCGAGACGATGCCGATCGCGACGCCCCTGGCGACCCGGGCCACGCGCGGTGCGTGCGAGAGGCCCACCAGCAGCACGATCATCCACCACTCGGGCTGGTCGACCGCGGCGAGCACGAGCAGCGCGAGCAGGATCTGCGGGAAGGCCAGCGCGACGTCGTTGAGCCGCATCAGGCCCTCGTCCAGCCAGCCGCCCGCGTACGCCGCGACGACACCGATGATGACGCCGACGACCATGCCGAGCAGGGTGGCGAGCACCGAGATCATCAGGATCGAGCCGCCGCCGGCGAGTACCCGGCTCCACACGTCCTGGCCCAGGTAGTCGGTGCCGAGGATCGAGCCCTCGTTCGTGAACGGCTTGCCGACGATGTCGTTCTCGCCGTAGGGGGCGA
The DNA here is from genome assembly GCA_963727745.1 of uncultured Actinomycetota bacterium. Classification (GTDB taxonomy): domain Bacteria; phylum Actinomycetota; class Actinomycetes; order Mycobacteriales; family Pseudonocardiaceae; genus Pseudonocardia. The sequence goes on along the minus strand of CAVSHL010000001.1, from coordinate 572,695 downwards.
GCCACGGCCCGATGATCGCGATCAGCGTGATGACCAGGGTGATCACGATGCCGACGACGAGGCGCCGTTGCTGGCGGACGCGGCCGAGCAGCGAGGGGGTTACGACAGTCATGACGAGATCGCCGTCCTCGCTCGCGGGGTGAACAGGATGGAGAGCACGTCGGCGACGAGGTTGACCACCACGTAGACGCCGGCGATCGTCATCGCCAGCACCTGGACGACGGGGAAGTCGCTGTTGCGCACCGAGTCGACCAGGCTGGCCCCGATCCCGGGGTAGGAGAACAGGTACTCCACGATCACGACCCCGCCGGCGAGCCACGCCAGCTGCAGGGCGATCACCTGGATGCCCGGCACGATCGAGTTGAGCAGCGCGTGCTTGCGCAGCACGACCCGTTCGGGCACGCCCTTGAGCCGGGCCAGCTCGACGTAGTCGCTGTCGAGCACCTCGAGCAGGCTGGAGCGCACGATCCGGGCGACGTACGGCGCCACCGCGATCACCAGCGTGAGCACCGGCAGGATCATCGACGCCGGCTTCTGCCAGGGCGGCGCACCACCGCCCGCGATCGTCACGGCCGGCAGGATGTGCAGCACCGTGGTGGAGAAGAGCGCGACGAGCAGGATGCCGACCACGAACTCGGGCAGACCGGCCAGGGTGATCATCACGATCTGGATGACGCTGTCGGTGCGCTTGCCGCGGTAGTTGGCCGAGATCAGCGCGATGCCGAACGCAATCGGGATCATGACGATCGCGGAGACCAGCACAAGGACGGCCGAGTTGACGATCCGGTCCCCGACCAGCTCGCCGACCGGCAGCCGGTTGGCGACGGAGATGCCGAGGTCGCCGGTGAACAGGCCGCCGAGCCAGTCGAAGTAGCGCGCGATCACGGGCTCGTCTAGGTGCAGGTCCGCGCGCAGCGTCGCGACCCGTTCCGGGCTGGTCGCGAAGTCCTTGCCGAGGATCGCGCGCACCGGGTCGCCCAGCGCGGCCGTCGCGAAGTAGACGAGCAGCGAGCAGAGCCACAGCGTGAGGATCGCCAGCCCGAGCCGTCTGACCAGCCACTTCAGCCAGGCCGACGCGCTGGACGAGCGGACGGGCGTGGGTGTCGATGCGGTGGTGGTGGTGTCGGGCGTCGCCAGATCGGTCATCGTCGCCTCACGTGGCCGGAACGAAGGAGACGTGCTTGAACCCGAAGTTCGAGCACGGCAGGTACCGGTTCGGGGTGAATCCCTGCACGAGGTTCGAGTAGGCGTCGAGCTGGCGCTTGAAGCCCCAGATGATGTAGCCGCCTTCGTTGTACTCGATCTCCTGCGCGTCGTGGAGCAGCGTGGTGCGCTTGGCCTCGTCGGGTTCGCGGCGGGCCTGGTTGATCAGCTCGGTGAACTGCGGATGATCCCAGTGGGTCTCGTTGTAGGTCGCCGACTTCACCGCGCACGTGGCCACCTGCGGGAGGTAGTTGCGGGTGTTCCAGAAGTCCTGGGCGAAGTTCCAGCTCAGGTACCGCTCACCGTAGAAGGTGTTCGAGTCGGCCTTGGTCAGCTGCACGGTGATGCCCGCCTGGCGAGCCTGCTCGACGAACAGGTTGGCCGACTCGACGGCGCCCGCTCCGACCCCGGAGGAGGTGACCAGCTCGACGTTCAGGTCGGAGTGCCCGGCCTGTTTCAGCAGGCTCTTCGCCTGGTCGATGTCCTGCACCCGCTGGGGGAGGTCCTTCGCGTAGGCCGGATCGAACGGCGAGTACATGTCGTTGCCGAGGATCCCGAAGCCGTTCAGCGCCTGGTCGATCATCTGCTGGCGGTCGACCACCAGCCGCAGTGCCTGGCGCACCCGCACGTCGGAGAACGGTTCGACGTCGACCCGCATCGTGAACGGCACCCACGCGCCGGAGTCGGAGATCAGTGGTGACGCGCCCTGGTTCTCGATGGTGCCGGCGAGGTAGTTGGGCAGGTTGTCGACGCTCTGCACCTGCCCCGCCAGCAGCGCGTTGACCTTCGCCGAGTCGTCGGCGAAGTCGTAGATGAACAGCTCGTCGACCCAGGCGGGGCCGTCCCAGTAGTTCTCGAAGCGGGTGAACTGGGAGAGCTGCCCCGGCACGAAGTGCTTGTACGCGAACGGGCCGGTGCCGACCGGGTTGGCCAGCTGGAAGTCGGTCGGGATGATCCCCACCGTGTACTCGGCGAGCAGCTGGTCGAGCACCGCGTACGGCGAGTTGAGCTGCAGCAGGATCGTCCGCGGATCGACGATCTTCGAGTTGTTCAGCTCGAGGATGCCGGCCAGCTCGGTGCCGCCGGACCCGGTCTTCTTCGGGTCGGTGACGACGGCGAGGGAGTGCATCACGTCCTCGGCCGTCAGGGTCTTGCCGTGGTGGAACTCCACGCCCTGGCGCAAGCGGATCGTCCACTGCGTGTTGTCGGCGTTGGGCGTGACCGACTCCGCGATCGACGGCTCGATCTGGTAGTCGGCGTTCCACCGCAGGAGGGGCTCGTACAGCTGCATGACGCGACTGATGTCGGGGTTGGTCACCGGGAAGTGTGGGTCGAGGAGATCCTTCAGCCCGCCGCCGGTGGCGCCGTGGCTGTAGCTCCCGCCGCGCACCTGGGGGGCGGTCGGATCGGGCTTCCCCGGCACCGCCGCGCAGCCCGATGCGGCGCCCAGCCCGGCGATGCCCATGGCGGCGGCCGCACCGAGCTGCAGGAAGCGACGCCGCGACGGCCGTGGCGTGACCTGTACCCGCGAATATCCGACCTGTGGTGGTGAGGTACGTCGTCGCATCATGCGAACCCCTTCGGAATGATGCGAACATAGTGAGTGGGGTCACAGCCGTCAATCGGAGGAATTCCATGGCCGCGCAGGGGCACGCACCAGCGGAGTCGGTCCGCATCCAGTCCGTGGATCGCGCGATCGACCTGCTGCTGGCCGTCGCGGTCGCCCCGCCGGCGGGAGCCACGGCGCCCGCGTTGGCGCAGGTCTGCGGACTGAACCGGGCCACCGCGTGGCGCTTGCTCAAGACGCTCCAGATCAGGGGACTGGTGACCGTCGACGCGGCGACGGGGCGGTACGCGATCGGCCCGACCGCCGCTGAGATCGGCAACGCCGCGGGTCCTGACGCCCTGATCGCAGCGGCCCACCCCGTGCTGGAGCACGTCTGCGCGCAGACCGGCGAGACCGCGTCGCTGGCCGTGCCCGGCATGAGCGGGCTGACCTACATCGACGAGGTGCTCCCGACCGCCGTGCTGACCGCCAGCTGGCTGGGCCGCTCGGTGCCGCTGCACGCCACCTCCACGGGCAAGGCGCTGCTCGCGTTCCTGCCGCCCGCCGAGCTGCGGCAGGTGCTCGGCAGTCGGTTGCTGCCCTTCACCGGCACCACCATCACCGACGCGGACGAGCTGGCGGACGAGCTGGCCGCCACCCGCGCCCGCGGTTACGGGGTGTGCGCAGGCGAGCTGGAGTCGTCGCTGTTCGGGGTGTCGGCGCCGGTGCTCGACCGGACCGGGCGGCCATTGGCGGTGCTGAGCATCTGGGGTCCGAAGGACCGGGTGCACGAGGACCTGTTCCCCGAGCTGGGAGCCATCGCCGTCCGGGCCGCCGCCCAGGTCGCTGCGGCGCGCTCCGCCGCGATCGGCGGCCCGCTCCACGGCGACGACGCAGTGAGCCCCGCACACATGGTGGAACCTGTGTGAGGTGCCCACACGGTGCCGCGAGTTGCCCGGATCATGACGGCGAGTTGCCCGAATGAGGACGCGAGTCGCCCGTACCGAGGCGGGCAACTCGCGGTCCCGAGGCGGGCAACTCGCCGTCCCAATATGGGCAACTCGCGGTCCCGATCGGGGCAACTCGCCGTCTCGAGGCGGGCAACTCGCGGGCGCTGTGCGGACTGCCGGGCGACGTCGATCAGGGGCGCCGCGTCACCGTCATCGACGAGGTCTGACGACAGGCCGGGCAGCGCAGCGCCGTTGTCGGCGTGCCGCTCGCCTTGAACCGCACGCCGCCGGCGTCCCAGACGGAGAACTCGTGCCCGCACGGGCAGGTGGCACGCCATTCGCGCGACTCGGCCTCCATCGCGCTCGCCCACCAGGGGAGCAGCGTCGTCGCCAGCCGTTGAGTCCTGGACAGCTCGGCCCTCGACATGCGTCCTCCCGTTCCGCGCTCGCGCTCGGAGATGATGCCGGGCCGTCGCGCGAGGAGTACATTGCTGACTGATGACCGAAAATGCAGATCCGGTCATCAGTTCGGTTCGGGGCCGGCGGATCCTCGACGCCGCGGCCGAGCTGGTGCAGCGGTGGGGATACCAGCGGGTGACCGTCGACGACGTCGCCCGGCAGGCCGGTGTCAGCAAGGGCACCGTGTACCTGCACTTCCGGTCCCGCACCTGGCTGTTCCTGTGCGTGCTGATGCGGGAGTCGCTCGGGTTGGTCGACGAGCTCGTCGCCGCGATCGAGCGGGACCCGGCTACGGCGCTGATCGCCGAGCAGGTGCGCTCGACCTACCTCGCCGTCCAGCAGCGACCGCTGCTGCTCGCGGTCTACACGCGCGACGGCGAGATGCTCGGGAAGCTCCTGAACGACGGGCAGACCGCACCGCTGCACGGCTGGAACGCCGACCTCGCCGGCGACCTGTTCCGGCTGCTCCGCGCGCATGGGCTGCTGCGCACCGACCTGGACGTCGACACGCAGTGCCAGGTCGTCGGCGCCGTCCAGACCGGGTTCCACCTGCACCGACCCGCACTCGGGACGGCGGAGCAGGTGGCCGCCGCGCTGCACCACACCGTCCACACCGCGGTGGAGCCCGCGGGCCCGCCCGATCCCGACGTGCTCGCCGCCGTCGCGCCGGCGGTGATAGCGCGGTACCGGGAGTTCCGGGCCGTCCTCGCCGCCGCCATCACGTCCCAGGAGGCACCACCATGAGCCGCATCGTCATGACCGGGATGCCGGCCGCCGGCCACGTCAATCCCAGCCTCCCGCTGGTGCGTGAGCTGGTGCGCCGGGACATGCGTGTCACGTACTACACCGGCGAGCCGTTCCGCGAGGTCGTCGAACGGACGGGCGCGGAGTTCCGCCCCTACCCGGCCGGGACCCTCACGGCCGACGACATCGCCGAGGCCACCCGCAGCAGCTCGGTACGGGTGGTGGCGCGCCTCCTCACCGCCACCGAGGCGTTGGTCCCGTTCCTGCTCGACGAGCTGCGCGCCGATCCGCCCGATGCGGTGGCGCACGACTCCAACGCGATCTGGGGGCACATGGTGGCGCGGCGCCTCGGCCGGCCCACGGTCTCGTTCATGACGACGATGCTGGTGGGCGCCGACGCGTTCCGCGCCCAGACGGGCCGCGAGTGGCTCACGTTCCTCGGCCCCACCCTGCGTGACGTGCCTGCTGTCGTCGCGGCCAAGCGACGGGTGGTGCGCCGCTTCGGCGCGGACGTGTTCCCGCCGCGCCCCGCCTTCCCGACCGCGGGCGACGTCACGCTCTTCCCGATCCCGCGGTGGCTGCAGCGGCCGGATCCGCGCATCGACGACACGTGCCACTTCCTCGGCGCCACGATCGACCCGGACTCGCGCGGCCGCGAGCTCGATGCCGAGCTGGCCGCCCACCTCGACGGGCCCGAGCCGGTCGTGCTGGTGTCACTGGGCACCCTCCACGCCGGCAGCACCGCGTTCTTCCGTTCCTGCTTCGACGTGCTCGCCGACCTGCCCGCGCGGATCGTCCTCGCGATCGGCGCCCACACCGATCCCGTCGAGCTCGGACCGCCGCCGCCGAACACCCTGGTCAGGGCGTCGGTACCGCAGCTGGAGGTACTGCAGCGCGCGGCCGTGTTCGTCACGCACGGCGGCATGAACAGCGCGCTGGAGGGCCTGGCGAACGGGGTGCCGCTGGTCGTGCTGCCGCAGCAGTTCGAGCAGCTGCTCATCGGGCAGTCGATCGCGGAGCGCGGCGCCGCCGTCGTGCTGCGGCACAACCTGTCGGGCCGGTCGGTGCCACCGGCCGAGCTGCGGGTGGCGGTCGAGGCCGCCCTCACCGACCCGTCGCGTCGTGCGGCGGCCAAGGCGCTCGCCGACACCGTGGCTGAGGGCGGCGGCCCGGCAGCCGGCGCCGCGGCCATCGAGGGCCTGCTGGCGGGCTGATGCGCATACCGCAGGCGGCGGCCCGTCCGTGAGATGGGAGATCAGGACGCCGCCAGGACGACCGCCGCGGCTGCGGCATCCTGCACGGCGAGGCCGACCGACCTGTACAGCGTGCGCTGCCGGTCGTCGACACGGCCCGCGCGCGTGCCGGCCACCAGTTCGCCGAGCTCGACGACGCCGGCGGCATCGAGCACACCGGCGTCCAGGGCGTCGGAGACGTCGTTCGCGCCGACCGGGTAGCGGGCGAAGGTCGTCTCCCGGTGCTCGACGGCGAGCAGCACGTCGCCGTAGAGCGCCGGGTCGATCTCGCTGCCGCCCGGCACGTAGCCGACCGAGGTGACGTGCACGCCGTCGGCGATGCGGTCCGCGCGGACGATGGGCTCGACGGCGCTGGTCGTCGCGCACACGATGTCGGCGCCGTCGATCGCGTCATCGAGCCCGGCCGGGTGCACCGGCACGCCGGCGAGGCCCGGATCAGCGGCGAGGTCGGCCACGACCGCTGCCACCTTGGCCGGGTCGCGACCGCCGACGCGGATCTCGCGCAGGTCCCGGACCCGCGCGACCAGCCGCGCGTGCGCGGCGGCCTGCGGCCCGGTGCCGAGCACGGCCAGCACGGCGGCGTCGGGTCGTGCCAGCAGCCGCACCGACAGCGCCGAGCCTGCCGCGGTGCGCCATGCGGTGATCGCCTCACCGTCCATCACGGCGACGGGGGTGCCGGTCTCCGGGTCGAAGGCCGTGATCATCGCCTGGTGGACGGGGTGCCCGCGGTCCGCGTTCCCGGGGTGGATGGTGAGCAGCTTCGCCGCGAGGATCCCCAGCGACGGCACGAACGCGGGCATGGCGGCCAGCACGCCGGTTGTTCCGACCTGGGCCGCGATCCGCGGTGGGCAGCTCGCACGCCCGGCGCTGAGGTCGGCCATCGCTGCGGCGACGGCTTCCACCAAGGCGTCGGGATCCAATGCGGAGAGCACTGCGGCCGGGTCGAGGAAGCGCATCGGTGCAGGGTGTCCGGCCATGCCGCGCGGGTCAACGAGGGACAGGCCGGAAGGGATCGTCGACCGTGCGTCCCGAGATCCACATCTCGGTGTCGTGGGATCCGCGACTCGCCGGGCTCCGGGAGCTGATCGGCCACAGCTCGGCGTCGACGGGGAGCTGCGGCGCATGTCGCCTTGACACCGCGGTGGTGTCGGCACCTACTGTCTGGGATCTTCGTGGCGACCTCGGGTGGGAATGACGTGCGGGCTGGGGCGGTGGGGTCGGTGGCGTTGCTGCTGGCCACGTGGTCGCGCCGGCACGTCGACCTGTGCCGTACGGACGCCGCGCTCTGTCGCTGATCTCCCGACATCGTCGGGCAGCTACCTTTCCATCGTTCCGACCGGTCGAGCGCCGCGGCATCGCGCGTCTCCCGTCCGCCATCTCGAAGGAGAAGTCCGTGCGTCGCAGACTTATCGGCGCGGCCGTCGCGCTGCTGGCCGCCGTCACCCTCGTCGGCTGCAGCAGCGGCGCCGACGCCAGCACGTTGCGCGTCGGCACCGAGGGCACCTACAGCCCGTTCAGCTTCCAGGGCACCGACGGCAAGCTCACCGGCTACGACATCGAGGTCATCCAGGCCGTCGGGGCCAAGCTCGGGAAGACCGTCGAGTTCGTCCAGACGCCCTGGGACTCGATCTTCGCGGGGCTGGAGGCGAAGCGGTTCGACCTGGTCGCCAACCAGGTGACGATCAACGACGAGCGCAAGGGCAAGTACGACCTCTCGGAGCCGTACACGGTCTCGGAGGGCGTCATCGTCACGCGCGCCGACGACGCCGCCATCAAAACCCTCGCCGACCTGAAGGGCAAGACCACCGCCCAGTCCGCCACCAGCAACTGGGCCAAGGTCGCCAAGGACGCCGGGGCGAACGTCGAGGCCGTCGAAGGATTCGTGCAGGCCGTCCGGCTGCTCAAGGACGGCCGGGTCGACGCCACGGTGAACGACACGCTCGCGGTCGGTGAGTACCAGAAGACCACCAACGACACGGGTGTGAAGGTCGCCGGCACCACCGGCGACACCAGCGAGCAGGCGTTCGCGGCGCGCAAGAACAGCGGACTGATCGCCGATGTCAACCGGGCACTCGGCGAGCTGCGCACCGACGGCACGATCAAGAAGATCTCGGAGAAGTACTTCGGCTCCGACGTCAGCAGCAAGTAGTGGATCCCGCCACCTGGGAGCTGATCTGGCGCAACCTGTGGCCGATGCTGGTCGCCACGGTCACCCAGACGATCCCGCTGACGGCGATCAGCTTCGTGCTGGGCCTGGTGATCGCGCTGGTGGTGGCGCTGGCCCGGATCTCCAAGGTGGTGTGGGTCTCCGGGTTGGCGCGTGCCTACATCTCCGTCATCCGTGGCACGCCGTTGCTGGTCCAGCTGTTCATCGTGTTCTACGCGTTGCCGCAGTTCGACATCGTGATCGACCCGTTCCCGGCGGCGATCGTCGCGTTCAGCCTGAACGTGGGCGGCTACGCCGCCGAGGTCGTCCGGGCGGCGATCCTCTCCATCCCGAAGGGGCAGTGGGAGGCGTCGCAGACGATCGGCATGGGCTACGGGACCACGCTGCAGCGGGTGATCCTGCCGCAGGCGGCGCGCACCGCGGTGCCGCCGCTGTCGAACACGTTGATCTCGCTGGTCAAGGACACGTCGCTGGCCTCGACGATCCTGGTGACCGAGCTGTTGCGGGTCGCGCAGCTGGCCGCGGCGCCGACGTTCGACTTCTTCGCGCTCTACGGGGTGGCCGCCGTCTACTACTGGGTCATCTGCGTGATCCTGTCGTTCGGCCAGAACCGGATCGAAGAACGACTGGAGAGGTACATCGCGCGATGAGCGACCTGTTGACCGTGCGGGGTGTGCGCAAGGCGTTCGGCGAGCTCCAGGTGCTGCGCGACATCTCCTTCGACGTGCCGGCGGGCACCGTCACGGCCGTGATCGGGCCGTCGGGTTCGGGCAAGACCACGGTGCTGCGCACGCTCAACGCGCTGGACCAGGCGGACGCCGGGGTGATCCACATCGGCGACGTCGAGGTCGACTTCGCCCGGCCTGTCGACCGGTCGACGCTGGCCCGCTTCCGCGCGCAGAGCGGGATGGTGTTCCAGGCGCACAACCTGTTCCCGCACCGGACGGTGCTGCAGAACGTCATCGAGGGCCCGGTGATCGTCCAGAAGCGGCCGAAGGCCGAGGCGATCAAGGACGCGAAGGTCTTGCTGGAGCAGGTGGGGCTGGCCGAGAAGGCCGACCAGTACCCGTACCAGCTCTCGGGTGGCCAGCAGCAGCGCGTCGGGATCGCCCGTGCGCTGGCGCTGCGGCCGAAGCTGATGCTGTTCGACGAGCCCACCTCGGCGCTGGACCCCGAGCTGGTCGGCGACGTGCTGCGGGTGATCAAGGACCTGGCCGCCGCCGGGTGGACGATGGTGATCGTCACCCACGAGATCAGGTTCGCGCAGCAGGTCGCCGACCAGGTGCTGTTCATCGAGGGCGGGGTGGTGCTGGAGTCGGGCCCGCCGGAGCAGGTGCTGGTGGAGCCGACGCAGGCGCGGACCCGGCAGTTCCTGCAGCGGATCCTGGACCCGATCTAGTTCCGCGTCAGCTCTGCATCCGGTTCGGGAACACGATGGTGACGCCGAGCCCGCCCGCGTCGAGCGGCTCGATCCGGAGCTGCGCTCCGTGCGTGCGGGCCACGGCAGCAACGATGGCGAGACCGAGGCCGTGTCCGGATCCCGTCCGGTCGCCGGCGAGACGCCGGAACGGGAGGACCATCTTCGCGACGTCGCCCCCGGCGACGACGGGCCCACTGTTGGCGACCTCGATGACGGCAGCGTCGGCGAGCGACCAGGTGCTGACCCGGACCCAGCCGTTCGGCGTGTTGTGGCGGACGGCGTTCTCCACGAGGTTGGCGATCAGCTGCTCGACGAGTGCAGGATCGCCGGCCGTCACGGCGGGGCGGAGGTCGGCACAGAAGTCGACATCGGTGTCGGAGCGGCGGTCGAGGACGGATGCGGTGTGGGCAGCGAGGTCGAGTGCCGAGACCTCCACGAGCGACCGCTGCCCGCGCGCGAGGACGAGCATCGCCGTGATCAACCGTTCCTGATCGATCCCGACGGCGAGCACCTTCTCGAGCGCTGCCCGCAGTGCCGCCGGATCGGGGTCCGGGTCGGTGAGCGCGAGCTCGACGGTTGCCCGCTGCAGTGCCAGCGGGGTCCGCAGTTCGTGGGAGGCGTTCGCCACGAACAGCCGTTGTGCATCGAACGCTACTTCGACGCGGTCGAGCAGGTCGTCGAAGGTGTCGGCCAGCCGCTTCAGCTCGTCGTCCGGCCCGCGCGCGGCGAGCCGTCGATCCAACCGATCCGCGGTGATGGCCCGCACGGTGGTCGTCATCTCCTGAAGCGGGTGCAGTGCCCGCCCGGCCACGATCCACCCCAGCACCATCGACGTGATCGCTACGACGCCGAGCGCGGTGACCGAGCTGGTCAGCAGCTGGTTCAGGTCCGCGGCACGTTGCCGGTCGAGGTGGCCCTGCAGCGCGGGGTCGAGCACGGGCGGCGCCGGCGGCGGGATGCGCAGCGGGCCGGGCAGCTCGGGGATGGGCGGCACTGGCGGGGTGACGACGAAGGTGTGGTTGGCGAGCACGTACACGAGCGCGATCAGAGCGGATCCGCTCAGCAGGAACAGGCCGCCGTACAGCAGGGTGAGCCGCGTCCGCACGCTGTGCATGGCGACCGGTTCAGATCCGGTAGCCGGTCGAGGACACGGTCTGGATGACGGGCGGGTCGCCCAGCTTGCGGCGCAGCCGGCTGATCGTCACCTTGACGGCGTGGGTGAACGGATCGATCTCCTGATCCCAGGCACGTTCCAGCAGCTCCTCCGCCGAGACGACCGCGCCCTGGGCTGCGAGCAGGATCTCCAGCACCGCGAACTCCTTCGGACTCACGGTCAACCGGCGACCCGCCCGTGTGACGACGTGGCGAGCGGGGTCGAGGAGCAGATCGCCGAGGCGCAGCACGGGTGGAACCGCGGGATGGGACCGCCGGGCCAGCGCCCGCGTTCGCGCGATGAGCTCGGCGAAGGCGAACGGCTTGGGCAGGTAGTCGTCGGCGCCGATGCCCAGCCCGTCGACCCGGTCCTCGACACTCGCCGCGGCCGTCAGCATCAGCACCCGTGCGGGATTGCGCTGTGCCATCAGCGCTCGGCAGACGTCATCGCCGTGGACGTCTGGCAGGTCGCGGTCGAGGATCACGACGTCGTATCGGTTGATCGAGGTGAGGTACAGCGCATCGGCCCCGCCCAGCACGACGTCGACGGCCATGCCGTCGCGGCGCAGTCCGAGCGCCACGGTGTCGGCGAGATCGGCGTGGTCCTCGACGACCAGCACGCGCATGCGCACCCCCTCCTCGTCGTCGACGATCCCATCGCGACGATTGCCGCGAGGTAACAGCCTCCGTTACGACGCGGCCACCGTCGGCACTGTTGCCTCGGCAGCGTGCACCCCTCGACCGCGGGGCGGCCGCTGTCCCGCCGCCGTATCCTCCATGCCGCCGCGTGGTCGGCGCTGATCCCCACCCTGCCGGTGGCGTGTGCCGCGACGGATCCCCGGGCATCGCTGGACGCGCTCGTCGGCCCCTCGGCGGTCGCGGCGATCTGTCTCGCGCACGGATCGCGGTTGCAGTGGCGTGGCGCCGCGGGTTTCGCCGACCGCGAGCGCGCGCAGCCAGCACGCCACGACGTCGACTATCGGTTCCGCGTCGGCAGCGCGACGAAGACGTTCACCGCGACCGTCGTGCTGCAGCTCGTCGAGGAGGGCGCGCTGGACCTCGACGCGGCCGTGGGCCGGTACCTGCCCGCGCTCGTCCCGCGCGACGTGCACATCACCGTTCGGCACTTGCTGACCATGACCAGCGGCGTGCCGGACTTCGTCGTGGGGCTCACCCCGTCCTTCGCCACGGCTACGCCCGTCCACCGGGAGTTCGCCGCTGCCACCGCCGCACCGCACGACCCCGCCGAGCGAGTGGCCGCAGCGCTCGCCGGCGGCCTCCGGTTCGCCCCGGGCTCCCGCTTCGACTACTCCACGACCAACTATCTGGTGCTCGGGATGCTGGTCGAACAGGTCACGGGCACCACCTTCGGGACGGAGCTGCGCCGACGCATCATCGACCCGCTCGGGCTGCACCGCACCGCGCTGCCTGACGGAGTGCAGCTCGATCCGCCGCATCTGCACGGATACGCCCAGTTCAGCGACCGACCCGAGGAGTGGACCGACGTCACCGAGCGACACGAGCCGGGCGGAGCCGGCGGCGGCCTCGTCTCCACCTTGCCCGATCTCGCCGCGTTCCTCGCCGGGTTGCTCGGCGGCCGGCTACTCAGCCCGGGAACCCTGGCGATCATGCAAACGCCTTCCGGCGCGCCCTCGGCCGCCGGCGCCGCCCCGCCCGGCGCCCCGTCCGGGACCACCTACGGCATGGGGCTGCTGCGGTTCGACCGATACACACCGGAACCGATGTGGGGACACGGCGGAACGACGGTCGGCTACACCTGCACTGCGCTCAGCACGCCGGACGGCCGGTGGCAGGTCGCCGCGGCCAGCACGACCTTTCCCGCGCGCTCGCCCCAGCCTCCCGATGCCTTCGACCCGCTCGTCCGCACGCTCGTGGCGACGAGAGGTTGACCGCCATCCGACCGAACCTGCGAGGCAACGCAGCATGATCGGGGTTCATCGCACGTCCGGCACCGCTCTGGTGCGGCGCGCGACGAGTACCTGGTACGGCGCGGTGAACCGCAGCCGGCCGGGTTCCTCGTTGACCCGGTCCAGGATCGCGAGGGTGCGGGAGCGCAGGCCATCGAGCAGCCCGTGGCCGGCCAGCAGGTCCCAGGTCGAGACGGCGAAAGGATGCTGGGCCGAGAGCTCCCAGTAGGCCTCCGGGGAGTCGGCGGTGAACACGTTGGTGTGGCGCTGCGCGGTCACGCGGAACCCGTACGGCGCCAGCAGCTCCCCGACGGACGCGGGATCGTGCCACCGGGCGCCGCCCCCGCCGGCCGGCCGAGCCGGAGCGCCGGCTGCCGCCGCGTAGGTGCGCATGGACTCGGTGTTGATCTCGTCGAGGGTGCCGCCGGGTTCCCAGGCGGTGAGCACGATCCGCGCGTCGGGCGCGGCGATGCGGTCCAGCTCGCGGGCGGAGGCGGCCGCGTCCGGCTCGAAGACCAGCCCGAACACGGACAGCACCACGTCAGCGCACTCGTCCGGGAGGCCGGTCGCGGTAGCGGTCCCGGACCGGAAGGTGATCTCCTTGCCGGCGGCGACCGCCGCAGCCGCGGCCACCTCGCGGAGACGCGCCGCCGGGTCGATCCCGGTCACCGTGACCCCGGGGCGGGCCGCGAGCAGTGTGGCGTTGCCCGAACCGCAGCCGATGTCGACGACGCGGGTGCCGGGGGAGAGGTCGGCAACTGCCACCGCGTTCCGGGACGCGGGCAGCAGTTGTGGTGCGATGAGTTCGTAGGAGCCGTTGCTCCAGTCCGGCGCGAGCATGTCTCCATGTGTAGCCGCCGGCTGCCGGGCGCGGCATCGTGGAGATCACGCACGTGCGGTACTCACTGGGCGGGGGACGGGTGGCGGGTCGGTCGGTCGGTCGCGAGGTGGCGCGCCTCGTCGCCGCCGTACTGACCGTCGCCGTGCTCGGCGGGTGCGCGGGCGCGACCGCCCCCACCGCTGCTCCTGCTCCCACCGCTGCGGCGAAGAGCCGGCAGGACATCATCCTCGTCGTCGGTCACCGCGGGGCGTCCGCCTACCGCCCCGAGCACACGCTCGCCTCCTACGAGCTGGCTGCGCGGATGGGGGCCGACTACATCGAGCCCGACCTCGTGATCACCTCCGACGGTGTGCTGGTCACGCGCCACGAGCCCGAGATCAGCGGCACGACCGACGTCGCCGAGCACCCGGAGTTCGCCGCCCGCAGGACCACGAAGACGATCGACGGCACAGCGTTCACGGGCTGGTTCACCGAGGACTTCACCCTCGCGGAGCTCAAGACGCTGCGGGCGAAGGAGCGGATCCCTGCCGTCCGCCGGGAGAACACCGCGTTCGACGGCCGGTTCGAGATCGCGACGTTCGCCGAGGTCCTCGACCTGCGCGCCCGCCTCGAGCAGGAGCTGCACCGCGAGATCGGCGTCTACCCCGAGACGAAGCACCCCAGCTGGTTCGCGTCGATCGGCAAGCCACTCGAGCCGAAGCTCGTCGAGGCGCTGACCACGGCGGGCCTGAACCGCGCGGACGCCCCCGTGTTCGTCCAGTCCTTCGAGACGGGCAACCTGCGCGCCCTGCACCGCGAGCTGGCCGTGCCGCTGGTGCAGCTGCTCAGCGCGGAGGGCGCCCCGGTCGGTGACCAGCGCACCTACGCCGAACTGAGCACCCCGGCCGGGCTCGCCGACATCGCGACGTACGCCGCGGGCATCGCGCCCGAGAAGAACCAGGTGATCGGCCGGGACGCGGCCGGCAACCTCGGGACGCCGACGTCGCTGGTGGCCGACGCGCACGCGGCCGGTCTCACGGTCACGCCCTACACGTTCCGGCCGGAGAACCAGTTCCTGCCCGCGAACCTCCGCTCGGGTGCCGCGCCCGCCGACCACGGCAACCTCTCCGCCGAGTACCAGGCGTTCTTCGAGGCAGGAGTCGACGGGGTGTTCGCGGACGCCCCCGACACGGCGGTCGCGGCGCGCAACGCTCGGTGACCGCTGACTGCTACGCCGGGATCAGGCGGACGAGCATGAACGCGGTCTCGTCGCCCTCGGCCAGGCACGCCTGCACGCTCCAGCGGCCCGCGTCCACCGATACCGGCGCGCTCAGCGGGGGCATGTCGGCGGGGAAGCCCAGCTCGGAGGTATCGATGATCTCCGTGCCCGACAGCGCGGAGTCCATGAGCAGGGCAGGGCCTGCCGTCTCCCAGGTTCCCGCGTCCTCCCATTCGGTGCCCGGATCGGCCAGGACGCTGTCGGCTGCGCGCAGTATCTCTTCGGCGGAGTCCGCGGCCAACCACTGCAGGAATGCGGAGCGTTCGGGCAGCCAACATGTGGGCTCCGGCATGCCGAGCACGATCGCGGCGGCGCCCCCGACGGGGATCACACCCGCGACCGTCTCGACGGCACACGCCCGGTCGTAGTCGTCCTCGTCGTCGGTCTCGGTGCCGCCGACCCAGTCGGTCAGTGCCGCCTCGGGCACCACGACCAACGGACCACCGAGGGACTCCACCCAGACGATCTCCACGGCCGGCAGCCTACGGACGCACGGTCTGGTGAGCGGTCAGGTGCTCGCTCCGGCGGACGCAGGGTGCGGCTCCGTGCCCGGCGCGACGCTGACCCAGGTCGGGTACTTGGCCGTGCGCCCGTCGCCGGACGAGCGGCCGCGGATCCGCCGGCCGACCCACGGCAGCACGTGCTCGCGGTAGTAGCGCAGCTGCGCGCCGGGCCGCAGGTCGACGTCCGGGGGCGCGGCGGATCCGGCCGCGGGCACGGCGCCCAGTTCGGCGAGCACGAGCTCGGCGACCCGGCGATGCCCGGGCTCGCCGAGGTGCAGCCGATCGGCCGACCAGTACCCGGGCCGGCGGATCTCGATGTCGTTGAAGACGTCCACGAAATCGAGGTCGTAGCGCTCCGCCAGGTGGGCGACGGCCACGGTGAACGCGGCGGCCCGCTCGTGCACGACCCGGCCCAGCGGGAGCCCGTGCGACGGGTCCGCGCCGCTGATCAGCACCAACCGCACCCCGCTCATGGCGCACCGCAGCACGGCACGTTCGGTGATGACCGCGAGCCGCCCGATGTCGACGCCGGGACGGAGCAGGTCGTTGCCGCCTCCGTTGAGAGTGATCAGCGTCGGTGGCGGATCGAGGGCCAGCGCGGTGTCCAGCTGCTCGGTCACCACCGGTGTGAGGAGCCGACCCCGGACCGCGAGGTTCACGTAGTCGATCGGCTCGCCGTGGTGCACGGCCAGCCCGGCCGCCACCAGATCCGCCCAGCCGCGCGGGCCGGCGCCCACGGGCTCGTCCCCGACGCCTTCGGTGAAGCTGTCCCCGATCGCCGCGTACCGCACCTGCGCCTCCCTCTCCTGCTGGCCACCCCCTTCTTACGCCTGCGTCGGCGTCGACCCTCAGCCGGCCGGCACGGGGACCACGCTGCTCGCTTCGTAAGCTGCGCACGTGGAGATGCGCAAAGCGGTACGGCTCGGTCGGGACGTCGGCGTGATCGGGCTCGGGTGCTGGCAGCTCGGTGCCGACTGGGGGCAGGTCGACGAGGCGGACGCGCTGGCGGTACTGCACGCGGCCGTCGACTCGGGCGTCACGTTCCTCGACACCGCCGATGTCTACGGCGACGGGCGCAGCGAGACCCTCATCGGGCGGTTCCTGCGTGATCGTGGGGCCGACTCGGGGCTCACCGTCGCGACCAAGATGGGCCGCCGCGTCGAGCAGGTGCCGGAGAACTACTCGCGGGAGAACTTCCGCGCGTGGAACGACCGGTCGCGCGCCAACCTGGGCGTCGACACCCTCGACCTGGTCCAGCTGCACTGCCCGCCGACCCCGGTCTACCAGGTCGACGAGGTCTTCGACGCGCTGGACGAGATGGTCGCCGAGCAGCGGATCGCCGCCTACGGCGTGAGCGTCGAGACCGTCGACGAGGCCCTCGCGGCGATCGCGCGGCCCGGCGTCGCGAGCGTGCAGATCATCCTCAACGCCTTCCGCCAGAAGCCCCTCGAGCGGGTCCTCCCGGCCGCGGCCGAGGCCGGGGTGGCGATCATCGCGCGGGTGCCGCTGGCGTCGGGGCTGCTCTCCGGTCGCTACACCGCGGCCACCACGTTCGCCGCCGACGACCACCGCAACTACAACCGCAACGGTGCGGCCTTCGACGTCGGCGAGACCTTCTCCGGTGTGCCGTTCGACGTCGGGCTCGCCGCGGTGGAGCGCCTCGGCCCGCTGGTGCCCGACGGCGCGACCACCGCGCAGTTCGCGCTGCGCTGGATCGTGGACCAGCCGCAGGTCACGGTCGTGATCCCGGGGGCGCGCAACGCCGAGCAGGCCGCCGCGAACGCCGCGGCCGCCGCACTCGACCCGCTGGGGGCGCAGACCCACGAGGCCGTCGCCGCGATCTACGACGAACTGGTCCGGGAGCACGTGCACGGCCGCTGGTGAGCGCGCGGCAGCGCGTCATACGCGCTGCATCTGCAGGTCCATGAAGGTGCCGCGATGGGTGCCCGTGTCGTGGAAGTGCGCGGAGATCCACGGGGGATCCTCGGCGAGTTCGTCGCCGACGACGTCGTCGTCAACGGCGAGCCCGATGGGCTGCACGGCTACGTGCGTGGCCTGTAGAAGGCTTCGAGTTCAGTCTTCTGCACGTCGCGATGATGGGCGACCAGCCTCGGGCCCGTCCATCGCTGGACGACATCGCACCCGGCTGCCGGGTTTGGCGTCAATTGCCGTAGCTGCGAGCTTCCCCTGCGCGCTCTCAGCCCACCCTTTTGAGTCCCCGGCATCGCTGTAGTCGAGCGGGGTTTCCGGGTTTATGTGCCCGTTTCGGTTGCAGCGCTGCCCGGGTTTCTTACCGAATATTGTGGTCGACTTGGCGGCCGTACCCGACTTGCCACTGCGGTTGGCGGCCTTCGTTTCCGCCTCGTGCGTGGTCGACTGGCTGTGGTGCCGATTTCACGCAAGTGGTTGTGGAAGACACAGAGGCCTCGGCCGTTGTCGAATTCGGTGCGGCCGCCGTGGCGCCGGCGGATGATGTGGTCGTAGTGGCCGATGAGGGCGTCGCAGTACGGGGCGGTGCACCGGCCGCCGTCCCGCATGTTGATCAGGTTGGCCAGGACGCCGGTGAAGTTGCGTTGGACCGAGTCGCCGCCGATGACGATGCCGTCGCGGATGATCAGCCGCCGCCACGTCTTGCGACCCTCACCGGTGGCCAGCAGGCCTACCGGGACCGGGCCATACCCGGGGATCTCCGCCGGGAGCGGGCTGTTCGGGTCGAGCAGGGTTTCAACCGGGACCATGATGTGGACCGCGATGTCGACGTCCTCGGCGGTGGCCTGGCCGGTCAGGCGTTCGACCAGGGTGTCGGCCATGATCTGGCCCTGCCCGCGCAGCACCGGCTCGGACTGCACCCACACCTCGTTGACCGCCTTGCGCAGCGCCGCGTAGCAGGCCACGGCCTGCTCCACCGGCAGGTGCGCGGTCAGGTCGGCCATGCCGGGTTCGCTCGAGCGCCGCACCGTCACCCGCCGCCCGGACCGGGCTCGACGGGTGCGGGCTTCGAACTTCTCCGGCGCCACTTCGGCGGCGATCTTGCGGGCCAGGTCGTGCAGCCGCTGCACGCCGAAGGTTTCGATGCCCTGCCCGGCGAGCCGCTCATCGACCTGGGCGCGTTCGTCGGGGTCGAGGTGGGAGCCGGCGTCGGTGATCACGGCGATCTTCTGCTCGTTGAGCAGCCCGGCGGCGAACATCTCCTCGGATCAGGGGGTGGCCGGCGTGTAGATCCCGCGCGATCCGGACCCGCTTGCCACCCTGATGAGCGGAGACCCGGCAGGCAACGCCGACCCGGTTAGCAACGACCCGCTGCACCTGCGCCGGATCGTCCACACCTGAGTCGATCTGCTCGGCAGCAATGGCCCGCCCGAGCGCAAGAATCGCGTCGGCCTGCCGTGCGGCGACTGCATTCTTCTCCTCTTCGAGCTGCGTGACTCGCT
The DNA here is from genome assembly GCA_963727745.1 of uncultured Actinomycetota bacterium. Taxonomy (GTDB): domain Bacteria; phylum Actinomycetota; class Actinomycetes; order Mycobacteriales; family Pseudonocardiaceae; genus Pseudonocardia. The sequence continues at coordinate 553,840 of CAVSHL010000001.1, read as the reverse complement.
CCGCGAGTTGCGCGGTGAGGAGGCTTTGGGGCATGCCCTGATTCTACCGAAGAAAAGGATATCGAACAAGGGTTCGAGTCGGGACCACGGCCAGTTGAGCACGCACGCAAATGGAGTGAAGGCAGTCAACGGAAGTGGCAAGTCGGGTACGGCTCGCAAGCCGACCATAATATGCGGTGAAAAGCCCGGGAGCGCTCAACAAAACCGTGGACCGAGACCAGCAACCCCGCTCGCTGTACCCGAGGCAGAACACTCAGAAGCGAAGACTCAGGGGCGCAGGGAGAAGCTCGACGTCCTGGCCATCGGAACCGCCCGGGGATCGAGAACTAGCGCGTCGTCGCCGCACGGCCGTCGGCGTGATGGGGAAGTCGAAGTACGTGTCCGGGTACGGCTCCTCCTCGAGCGTGTAGTGCCACCACTCGCGGTCGTAGTGCCGGAACCCGCTGGCCGCCATGATCGAACGCAGGGTGTCCCGGTTGCTCGTCTCGACCCGGGTGATCCCGCCGGCTCCGTGGTGGGAGACCGGATCCATCAGGTCGTGGCCACCGCCCATCGCCGCCAGCTCACCGGTGGCCAGGTGGTAGATCGTCAGATCGACCGTGCTGCCCCGGGTGTGGCCCGACCTGGCGGCCACATAACCCTCCTCGAACATCCCGGCGCGGTCGATGTTCGGGTAGTGCCGCGGCTTCGTCCGGCCGTCCTCGGGCTGTTCCGCCCAGCGCAGGAAGCAGTCGACGGCACGTTGCGGGCGGTAGCCGTCCCAGAGCAGCAGGCCGAACCCGAGTGATTCGGCTTCCGTCCGGGCTGTCTCCAGGGCGGCACCCAGGGCCCGCGTGCCGACGATCCGGTTCGTCAGGTATCCGTCGACCGGCTTACCCGTGAAGTTGTCCCAGGTGGCGTACTTGGCATCCCACCGCACGCCGGAGGCGTACTCGTCCACGAAGACGAAGTCGTCCTTCATCGCAGCTTTCCCGTCAACGTCAACGACACCAACCGGTCGAGCACCTCGCCGAGCGGCAGTCCGGCGGCGGCCATCATCCGCGGATAGCGGCTGTACGAGGTCAGGCCGGGCAGGGTGTTGACCTCGTTGAGGACGACCGTTCCGTCCTCCTGGAGGAACATGTCGACGCGCGCCAGGCCGCTGCATCCCAGCGCGCGGTACACGGTCTTCGCCGTTTCCTGGACGCGCAGACGGGACGTTTCCGGGATGTCGGCGGGAACGATCGCCACCGAGTTTTCGGAGCCGTTCTCGGGGGTGCTCTCCTGGTGGATCCGGAAGAATCCGTGGGACAGCGCGATGTGGTCCACCTCGCCCGTGACCAGGTCCAGCTCGTTGCCCAGCACGGCGCACCCGATCTCGCTGCCGACGACGGCTTCCTCGATCAGCACCTTCGAGTCGAACAGCCGCGCGGTCTCCACCGCACCGGGCAGTTCGTCCTCCCGCGACACCTTGCTCACGCCGAAGGACGATCCTGACCGGGCCGGTTTGACGAAGACGGGATAGGTGAGCAGGTCGGGATCGATGCTCTCGTTCGCCGGGACCGTCCAGAAGTTCGGCGTGGCGATTCCCGCGCTCCGCGCGACGACGTAGGCGAGCGACTTGTCCATGCACAACGCCGAGCTCTGCACGTCGCAGCCCACGTAGGGGATGCCGGAGATCTCCAGCAGGCCCTGCATCGCGCCGTCCTCGCCGAACCTGCCGTGCAGGACGGGCAGCACCACGTCCAGCCCGATCGTCTCGTATCGACCCTGTTCCAGCACCAGCAGGCCCGGCGCGGCGCTGTCCGGCGACAGCAGGGCCGGACGGCAGTCGCCGCGCTCCCACTCCCCGTCGGGGCCGTCGCACAGCTTCCAGGCGCCGTCCCTCGTGATCCCGACGTAGAACGGCTCGTACCTGTCGGGATCGAGGTTCTTCGCGACCTCGCGCGCGGACTTGACGGAGATGGGGTGCTCCTCGGAACGTCCGCCGAAGAGGACTCCGATCCGCAGCCGGTCAGGCATGATCCCTGCTTTCGAACGTCAGGCAGTTGACGATGGAGTTCTCGACCGTGTCGCTCAGGGCGTGGTCGGTGTAGTAGGCCGTGTGCGGGCTGACGACGACGTTCGGCAGCTCCTGCAGCCGCCGCAGTGCCGTGTTCATCAGGGCCGTGCTCATGGATCTGTCCCGGCAGTCGGTGTAGAAGATCCCGTCCTCGCCTTCGACGACGTCCAGCGCCGCACCGCCCAGTCGTCCGCGCTCCAGGGCCGCGAGGAGGGCCGCGGTGTCGACGAGCGGGCCCCGGGCGGTGTTGACGACCACGGCACCGCGCTTCAGCTGCGCGATGCGGCGGTCATCGAGCAGGTGGTGCGTCTCCGCCGTGAGGGGCGTGTGGAGCGTCACCACGTCGCTCTGCGACACCAGGTCGTCGAGCGGGACGTAGTCGACCGCGGCCAGCGGAGCACTGTCGTGGGCCAGTACCCGGCAGCCGAAACCGCGCAGCCGGTCGATGACGGCGGCGCCGATGCGACCTGTCCCGATCACCCCGACGGTCAGATCGCGCAGCTCCCGGCCGCGCACGTCGTCCAGCCGGTAGTCGTGCACGTCCGCGCGCCGGATGACCGACTTGGCCCGGCGCACCGCCATCAGCATCAGCATCAGCGTGTAGTCGGCGACGCTGTCGGGCGAGTACGAGACGTTCTCGACCGAGATCCCGAGACTCCGGGCGTACTCCACGTCGATGTGGTTGTAGCCGATGCTCCTCGTGGAGACGTACCTGACGCCGACCCGGCTCAGCGCGCGCAGAGCGGAGCGCGGGATCCAGGTCTTGTGGCCGACGCTGACGCAGCGATTCCCCCGGGACAGCTCGGCGCCGGTGTCGGACACCGGCGCCTCGACGATCGTCGGCGCCACGCCGAAGCGCGGAGCCAACGCCCGGAACAGCGCGGCCTCGTCCGGCGCGCAGCCGTAGATGGTGATGCCCGTCGTCGGGACGGTCGGGGAGGGCGCGGGCACCGGCGACCGGGCCACAGTTCCTGCTGGAGCGCTGTCCGTCATGGCGTGCAGTCAAGGCAGCGCGCTGTTGCCGACGCGTATGCGGTTTTCGATACGCCGGCGATACGGGGCCGGCGGGAAAGATCAGCGTTCGAACGCGGTGAAGAAGCGGTCGCGGAACGCCTCCATCGGCCAGACCGGAGCCGTCGCGCCGGGGCGCAGGCCGTCGACCCAGCCCCACGGCGCGATCCGGTCGAGCACCCCGCGGTCGCGGGTGACCACCGAGATCGGCACGTCGTGGCTCGCGCCGTCGCCGATGAGCAGCGGGGCCGGCTGGTGGTCGCCGAGGATCAGGAGCACCAGGTCGTCGTCGCCGTAGGTCTGCACGTAGGAGATGAGGCTGCTCAGCGAGTACTCGATCGATCTGCGGTAGGCGTCGCGGATGGCGGGCGTGCCCTGGCTCCAGACGGCGTCGGGATCGCCGGTGCCGGCCAGCGGGCCGTAGACGGTGCCGTCGCCGACGGTGTCCCAGCCGATGACGGGCGGGATCATCCGGAACGGCGCGTGGCTGGAGACGAGATCGATCTCGGCCATGACGGGCGGCCCGTCGTGGGTGAGCCGGTGGAACTCCGACAGCGTGTACTGGTCGGGCACGCTCGCCCAGCCGCGGTCGGGCCCGCGGTAGCCGAGGCGGGCGTAGTCGAGGACGTCGGAGAACTTGTAGTAGCTCGCCTCCGGCCACGCGCTGGTCGTGCCCGGTTGGACGGCGACGGTGCGCCAGCCGGCATCGGCGAAGGTGCTGGTCAGCGTGCGGCGGTCGCTGGCGACGAGCGAGTGGTAGCGGCCCTGGTCGCCGATGTGCAGACCGGAGAGGAGCGTGGCGTGGGCGTTCCAGCTGCTGCCGCCCGCCACCGGCGACGTCAGGTACGCGCTGCGGGCGGCGAACCCGCCGGCGGTGAGACCGGCCGTGCCCTGGTCGAGGACGGCGCCCACCTGCGGCGCGAACTCCGGGTCCTCGACGGCGCTGCGCCCGTAGCTCTCCACGAACACGACCACGACGTCCTTCCCGCGCAGGCCGGAGAGCAGGTCGGCGGCGGGCACGTCGTGGAGGGGATCGGTGCCGAGCCCGGCGGCGAACTCCTCCTGCCCGTGGAGGCTGGCCGGGATGCCGAGGGCGGTGTCGCGGGCCAGCCCCGCCGTGCCGGCCGAGGCGATCGGCACACCGGGCACGAGCTGGGCGCCGAGCAGGGCGCAGCCGATCCAGAGCGGGGTGAGCACGGCGACGAGCCGCGTCGCGCCGGTGCGCCGGCGCACCACGATGCGGCCCAGGCGCACGACGGCCACCGCCATGCCGACGGGGATGGCGAGCGCGAGGAGGCCGGTGAGCACCGCGATGACGACGGCGCCGGGCCCGCCGAGGTTGCCGGAGACGAAGTTCATCCCGTCGGCGAACAGCGGCGCGTCGACGACCGGGTCGAACGGCCGGCCGAGCACGGCCCGGAACCCGATGTGCAGCACGCCGAGCACCGTCAACAGGCCGAGCGCCGCACCGAGGACGGCGGCCACGACGGGGCGGCTGCGCGCCGGCAGCACGAGCAGCAGCGCGATCCCGACCAGCGCCTCCACCGGGATGCGCAGGAACGCCAGCGGGGTGAGCGGTCCGTCGAGCGGCAGGACGAGGGCGAGCAGTACGACCACCGCGGCCACGACCGCGGCGATCCGCCGCACCGGACCGGCGGGGCGCGGATCGGTCACGGGGCCGGTTCCGCTTCGGTGCGGTGCTCGTCGGCGCCGTGTTCGTCGATGCGGTGAGCGAGCCGCCACAGCCGCGGGATGTCGTAGGCGAACGACCCGACGACCAGGGTCAGCGAGCCCGCGACCAGCAGCGTCGTCACCAGCGCCGGCAGGAGCTCTGACGCGGCCACCACCAGCACGATCCCCTGCAGCGCCGCGATCGCCTTCGCCGACCAGCGGGGTGGCAGCGTCGCGCCGAGCCACGGCAACACCCAGCTGACGGCGACGAAGACGTAGCGGATGAGCCCGATCGCGAGCACCCACGGGCCGAGCAGCACGGCGACGTGGATGCTGAGCACCATCAGCAGCGCGGCGTCGGCCTCCATGTCGAAGCGGGCCCCCAGCGCGGTCACCGTGCCGGTCCGCCGGGCCACCTGCCCGTCGACGGCGTCGAGCGCCAGCGCCACCGCGGAGAGCGCCACCAGCAGCGGGGACGGGGTGAGTCCCGTAGCGAGCCCGTCCGCGACGAGCGCGGTGATGCCGGCGATCAGCGTCGCCCGCAGGAGCGTGACCAGGTCGGCCGGACCGAGCGTCACGGCGTCGGCCCGACGGATCGAGTCGGCCAGCAGACCCACCAGCGCCACCGTGAAGGCGAGACCGGCGATCCAGCCCACCGGTCCCGGTCCGACGGCGGCCAGCAGCAGCACGCCGCCGGCGGCGGCGGCCGCCAGCTGCCGTACGGCCAGGACCTGTCCTAGGCTCGCCATCGTCGTCATACCTCCCACCACGGATCCGGAACTCAGGGGGTTCAGGTGGATCGCACTCCTCTTGCTAGCACCGTCTTTCATGGCACAGCACACGCGTTCTGGCTCAAGGCACCGGGCGAGGGCGAGATCCGACTCGCCACACTGCCCGAGCCGGGCCCCGAGGACGTCGTCGTCCGCACCCTGTTCTCCGGGGTGAGCCGCGGCACCGAGACCCTCGTCTTCCGCGGCGGGGTGCCGCAGAGTCAGGTCACCATCATGCGCGCCCCGTTCCAGGAGGGTGATTTCCCCGCCCCCGTCCGGTACGGGTACCTCAACGTCGGCGTGGTCGAGCACGGATCCGCCGAGCTGCTCGGACGCACGGTGTTCTGCCTGTTCCCGCACCAGACCCGCTACGTCGTGCCGGCCGGGGCGGTCACAGTGGTCCCCGACGACGTCCCGCCGGAACGGGCCGTGCTCGCCGGCACCGTCGAGACGGCGGTCAACGCGCTGTGGGACGCCGGTCCGCTGCTCGGCGACCGGATCGCCGTCGTCGGGGCCGGGATGGTCGGTTCCTGCGTCGCGGCCCTGCTGGCGCGCTTCCCCGGGGTGCGGGTGCAGCTGGTCGACGTCGAGCCGGCGAAGGCCGGGATCGCCGCCGCGCTGGGCGTCGAGTTCGTCACACCGGAGCAGGCGGCGGGGGAGTGCGACCTGGTCGTGCACGCCAGCGCCACCGAGGCCGGCCTGGCCCGCTCGCTGGAACTGCTCGGCGACGAGGGCGAGGTGATCGAGCTGAGCTGGTACGGCGACCGGCCGGTGCGGGTCCCGCTCGGCGAGGCGTTCCACTCCCGGCGGCTCACGATCCGCGGGAGCCAGGTCGGCATGGTCGCCGGGGCCCGCCGCGCCCGCCGCACCTACGCCGACCGGATGGCCGTCGCCTTGACGCTGCTGGCCGATCCGGTCTTCGACGCGCTGGTCACCGACGAGTGCGACTTCGCCGAACTGCCGGAGATGTTGCCGCGGCTCGCGGCCGGTGAACCGGCGGCACTCTGCGTGCGTGTCAGATATGAGCAGTAGTCGCACTGAGGGGGTCCGTTGTTCAGCATCACCGTCCGCGATCACGTGATGATCGCGCACAGCTTCCAGGGCGAGGTCTTCGGACCGGCCCAGCGCCTGCACGGCGCCACCTTCGTCGTCGACGCGACGTTCCGTCGCGCCGACCTCGACGGCGACGGGATCGTCGTCGACATCGGGCTGGCCACCGTCCAGCTGGGCGAGGTGTTGGCAGACCTGAACTACCGCAACCTCGACGAGGTTTTCCCGGGCGTCAACACGACGACGGAGTTCCTGTCGAAGCTGATCGCCGACCGGCTCGTGGAGCGGGTCCACGACGGGGCGCTCGGGGAGGGCGCGCGCGGGCTGGCCGGCGTCGCCATCACCCTGCACGAGTCGCACGTGGCGTGGGCCGCGTACGAGCGGGAGCTGTGAACCCGGCCGTACACGTCGTCGTCCCTGCGGACATCGACGATCCGGCGGTGCCCAGCGGGGGCAACGCCTACGACCGGCGGGTCTGCCGGGAGCTGGCGGCGGCCGGCCGGACGGTGCACGAGATCGCGGTCGCAGGCGCGTGGCCGCGGCCCGGGCCTGCGGCGCGCGCGGAGTTGGCGGCTGCGCTGGACGCACTGCCCGACGGCGCCGCTGTCCTCCTCGACGGGCTCGTCGCCTGCGGGGTCCCCGACGCCGTCGTCCCGCAGGCGGGGCGGCTGGCGCTCGTGGTGCTGGTGCACCTGCCGCTGGGCGAGGAGAACGCTTCGCTCGCGGCGGCCGAACGGGAGGTGCTGCACGCCGTGGACGCCGTCGTCGCCACCAGCCCCTGGACGGCGCGGCAGCTGATCGCCGCGCACGGGCTGGACGCCGGGCGCGTGCACGTTGCCACGCCCGGGGTCGATCCCGCGCCGCTCGCCGGCGGATCCGACGGGAGCCGGTTGCTCTGCGTCGGCTCGATCAGCCCGACCAAGGGCCAGGACCTGCTCGTCGAGGCCTTGGCCGCCGTCGCCGACGAGCAGTGGAGCTGCGATCTGGTCGGCGCGGTGCGCCGCGATCCCGCGCACGTCGCTGCGGTGCGCCAGGCGATCGTGCGCCACGGTCTCGGCGACCGTGTGCAGGTCACCGGCCCGCTCGTGGGCGACGCGCTGGAGGCCGTGTTCGCCGCCGCCGATCTCCTCGTGCTGCCCTCGCGCGTCGAGGCGTACGGGATGGTGGTGACGGAGGCGCTGGCGCGGGGCATCCCCGTGCTCGCGGCCGCCGCGGGCGGGGTGCCGGAGACGGTGGGTGACTCCGGGCTGCTGGTGCCGCCCGGCGATGCCGCAGCGCTGGCAACGGCGCTGCGTCGATGGTTCGGTGAACCGGACATGCGTGACGGGTTGCGGCGCGCGGCCGCGCTCCGTCGCCCCGAGCTCGACGGGTGGGAGGTGACGGCACGATGCCTGGGTCAGGTGCTGGACAGTCGGTGTGGGACGCGCGTCTGAGCGAGCCCGGATCGCCGGTGTGCGCGCCGGACTGGCTCGCGCTGCGCGAGCCCGCCGACGCCGCGGCGCGATCGTCGGAGCTGGCCGAGCTCGTGGCGCAGCAGTGCGGCGGCGGGCCGCTGACCGTGCGGGACCTCGGCTGCGGTACCGGTTCGATGCTGCGCTGGCTCGCCCCGCAGCTGCCCGGCCCGCAACGCTGGTACCTGCACGATCGCGATCCGGTGCTGCTTGCCAGGGCCGCGGCCGGGGCGGTCGCCGGCGTCGAGGTGGAGACGGTCGAGGGCGACCTCACCGCACTGGGAGCGGCGGATCTCGCCGGCACGTCGCTGGTGACGGCGTCGGCGCTGCTCGATCTCCTGACGGTCGACGAGGTGGCCGGGCTCGCGTCCGCGTGCGTCGACGCGGGATGCGCCGCGCTGCTGACGCTCTCGGTCGCCGGCCGCGTCGTCTTCGACCCGCCAGAGGAGCTCGACGCCGAGTTCGCCGCGGCGTTCGACGCCCACCAGCGGCGTGCCGTCGACGGGCGCAGGCTGCTCGGACCCGACTCGGGGGCCGCGGCCGTCGCGGCGTTCGCCGAGCGCGGCGCGACCGTCACGCACCGGTCGAGCCCGTGGCGGCTCGGGGCTGCGCACGCCGCGCTCACCGAGGAGTGGCTGCGCGGCTGGATCGGCGCGGCCTGCGCGCAGGAGCCCGACCTGGAACGATCTGCCGGCGACTACCTGGGCCGGCGACTGGACGCCATCGCCGCCGGCCGCCTGCAGGTGGTCGTCTTGCACGTCGACGTGCTCGCGATCCCCGGGAGGCGCTGATGTTGATCCTCGTGCGGCACGGCGAGGTGCCGGCCAACGCGGAAGGGCTGCTCCTCGGCCGGGCCGATCCCTCGCTGACCGAGACCGGGCGGCGCCAGGCCATCGCCCTGGCCGAGCTGCTGCCGCGACCGGCGCGGATCGTGTCGAGCCCGCTGGCCAGGGCCAAGGAGACCGCGGCCGTGCTGGCGGAGGGCACCGACGCCGTCGTCGAGGTCGATCCCCGGTGGGTCGAGCTCGACTACGGCCACCTGGACGGCAAACCGCCGACGGCGCTCGGTGAGCGCGACTGGCACGAGTTCCGCACCGACCCGGACTTCGTGCCACCGGGCGGGGAGTCACTCTCCTCGCTCTGCCGCCGCGTGCGAGAGGCGTGCGAGGAGCTGGCGGCCGACGCCGCCGTCAGCGATGTCGTCGTCGTCAGCCACGTCTCGCCGATCAAGGCCGCGGTCACCTGGGCGCTGGGCGTGGGTGACTGCGTGGCGTGGCGCATGTTCCTCGGCGACGCCGCGATCAGCCGGATCGACACGAGCGGATCGCAGCCACTGCTGCTCGGCTTCAGCGACACCACCGCGGCCGGCCAGGTCGCCGACGCGCACGGGGCCCGAACGTAGGTACTTGGTCAGGTGAACCCGGGGCTCCGCCCCGTACCCCGGCCCTCGCTCTGGTGGAGCTTTCTTCGTGCGGGCGGCTCCACCGTCGGTCGGTCGCCCTTCGGGATGCCACATCGCTGGTCGGACCGCAAACGAACCGCGTGTTTGCGGTCCGACCAGCGCTGCGGCGTTGCACGCACGCCCGATCGACGGTGGAGCCTTCGGTATCCCGTGTGGCGGGGCCGCCTGGCCTCATGATCGCGTTGAGGTCGAAGTATTTGCTGTTTTTTCACCGCGCAAAGTCCGACTTCGACGCGATCTTCGGCCATCGTCCGGTCCCTCCGGCCCCACTGGTCACGGTGCTCACACCTGTGACGTGGTGGCCGGTCATGATCGCGTTCAGGTCACTGTTTCGGCCCTTTCAAGGGCGGAGACAGTGATCTCGACGCGATCTTGAGGCACCGGCGGCTCCCGCCACGGTAGGACTCTGCGGTCAGACCGAGCGCAGGACCGAGACGACGATGCCGAGCACGACGGCCTCGTCGCCGTCGATGACGTCGTAGGCCGGGTTGCGCGGCTCCAGCAGCACGTGCCCGCCGCGGCGGCGGAACACCTTCACCGTGGCCTCCCCGTCGATCATCGCGGCGACGATCTGGCCCGAGTGCGCCTCCGACTGCTGGCGGATCACGACCGTGTCGCCGTCGCAGATCGCGGCGTCGACCATGGAGTCGCCCCGGACCCGCAACGCGAAGACCGTGCCGCGGCCGGCCAGCTCCGGTGGCAGCCGCAGCACCTCGTCGACGTGCTCGTCGGCGAGGATCGGGGTGCCGGCGGCGATGTCGCCGACGATCGGCACGGCGACCGCGGAGTCCGCGGCGGCGTCGGACGGCGAGCCGCGCAGGAACGCGCGGACGTCGATGGGCCGGGCCATGGACGTGCCCCGGCGCAGGTAGCCCTGCTCCTCCAGGCTCGCCAGGTGCTTCGACACCGACGACGGCGACCGGAGCCCGACGACCTCGCCGATCTCGCGGGTGCTCGGCGCGTACCCGTACCGGTGCACCCAGTCGCGGATGGCGACCAGGATCCGCTGCTGCCGGGGCGGGAGGCTGGAGGTGTCGAGCTGGCCGAACAGGTCAAGATCATCGGCGACGGACATCAGCGGATCCTAGTAGCGCGTCAGATCGGGTTGAACTCACCCAGCGGCACGGTGCAGAACGGGCCGCCCACGTACTCCGCAGCGACCCCGGTGGTCTCCGGAAGGCCCTCGAACAGCGCGACGTGGTCCTCCGCGTTGTCCAGGGACTTGTAGCCCAGCGCCTCGGCCTCGGCGATGGAGTAGACGCGGCGGGTGTTGTCGGAGACGCCCCAGATGATCCGGTAACCGGGGGAGGGGGCGGCGAGGCACGCCTCGAAGAGCCGCGCGCCGTCGTCGGGGGAGAGCCAGGTGACGAGCCCGCGCCGGCCGAGCGCCTTCGGCGACTCGAACAGCGTGCCGATCCGCACCACGATCACGTCCATCCCGAAGCGGGAGTGGTAGAGGCTGCCGAGCGCCTCGATCGCGGCCTTGCTGACGCCGTAGTAGGTGTCGGGCCGCGGGGAGGTGTCGGCGGGCAGCCCGTCCGCGCCGGCCTCGTCGAACCGGCGGAAGCCCACGGCGTGGCTGCTCGACGCGAGCACCACCCGGGTGATGCCGGCGGCGCGGGCGGCCTCGAGCAGGGTGTGGGTGCCGTCGACGTTGACCCGCAGTTGGTCCTCCCACGAGCTCTCGCGGCTGAGTCCGCCCAGGTGGATCAGCGCGTCGACGCCGTCGCACGCCTGCGCCATCGCCTCGGCGTCGGTGACCGATGCGGTGATCAGCTCCACCGCCTCGTCGGGCTCTGGGGCATCCTGCGGGGCGAGGTCGAGCAGCCGCAGCACCCGGCCCGTGCGGCGCAGCCGCGGTCGCATCAGCTTGCCGACGATGCCGGCCGAGCCGGTGATCAGGACGCGCTGGTCTGCCATGTAGGTCCCCCTCGGGTCGGTGCCGTGGATCAGCGGAGTGGATCAGCGGATCCCGGCGCGGCGTAGCCGCTGGCCGAGCTCCGCGGTGGCCTGGACGAGGAACTCGCCGACGTCCTGTGCCTCGGCGTCGGTCGTCTGGCTCACCGGCATCGAGCAGCTGATCGCGTCGGTGGCCGGGATCCGGTACGGGATGACGGCGGCGACGCAACGCACGCCGAGGGTGCCTTCCTCGACCTCGGCACCGTATCCCCGGTCGCGGGTGGTCGCGCACTCGGCGTGCAGGGTGTCGCGGTCGGTGATGGTGGCCGGGGTGAGCGCCGGCATCGCGGGCGGCAGCAGCGCGTCGATCTCGTCGCGGGTGAGCTCGGACAGCAGTGCCTTGCCCAGCGCGGTCGCGTGGGTGGGGAGGGTGCGTCCGACGCGGGAGACGAGATGTGTGGAGCGCCGTGACTCGCGGGTCTCCAGGTACACGACCTCGGGCCCGTTGCGCCGCGCGAAGTGGGCGGTGAACCCGGTGTGCTCGCGGATCTGCTCGAGCGTCTCGGCGGCGAAGGGGACCACCGGATCGCGGTCGATGTAGGCGGTGCCGCAGATCAGCGCGCGGACGCCGAGGCGGTAGCTCGCGGTCGCTGCGTCGGCCTCCAGCCAGCCCGCTTCCAGCAGTGTGCGCAGCAGCCCGTGCAGGCTGGACCGGGGCAGCCCGGTGCGGGTGTGCAGGTCGGCGAGCGTCAGCCAGACCTCACCGCCGGCGAAGGTCTCGATGAGCTCGATCGCGCGGCGAGCCGACTTCACGCCTGCCGGATCGGGGGCGGTCGACTCGCGGACCGGCGTGCCCGTGCGGGCGTGCGCTTCCTGGGACAACCCGCACTCCTCCGTTCCGCGGTTGACGTGTGACCGCCACAACACTACCTTCCTGACCGATGTTCGCATAGGCGAACATCATCACAATAGCAGACGTCGTTCACATATGTGAATACGAAGGGGGGGTCGACGGAATGCACTTCCTCGACTGGACGATGGTGTCCCTCTACTTCGCGCTGATGGTGGGCATCGGCTGGTGGTCGCACCGCCGGGTCCACGACGTGAAGGACTTCTTCACCGCCGGGGGGAAGATGCCGTGGTGGCTGGCCGGCATCTCGCACCACATGTCCGGCTACAGCGCCGTCCTCTTCGTCGCGTACGCGGGCGTCGCCTACACCGACGGCATCACCGTCTACTTCTGGGGCTTCGCCAGCATCGGGATCGGGGTCGGGATCGGCAGCTGGCTGTTCGCCGCCCGCTGGAACCGGCTGCGGTCCAAGCTCGGGGTGGCCTCGCCGCTGGAGTACCTCGCGAAGCGCTACAACGTGCCGACGCAGCAGGCGCTCGCCTGGAGCGGCAGCCTGCTGAAGATCTTCGACATCGCCGCGAAGTGGTACGCCGTCGCGACCCTGCTCTTCGTCTTCGCCGGCGTGCCCTACGTCTGGGGCATCGTCATCACCGGCACGGTCACCCTGATCTACTGCACCGTCGGTGGCCTCTGGGCCGACGCGCTCACCGACTTCGGCCAGTTCGTCATCCAGGCCCTCGCGGCGATCGTGATGATCTGGGTGATCCTCGACAAGCTGGGCGGGATCTCGGGGCTCTGGACGATGTGGGGCCAGCTCCCGCCGTCGCACCTCAACCCGACCACGTCGAAGTTCACGACCGTGGTGTTGCTCGTCTACGTGCTGGTGAAGACGCTGGAGTACAACGGCGGTATGTGGAACCTGGCGCAGCGTTACATGGCTGCGCCCGACACCGAGGAGGCCCGCCGCGGCGCGCGGCTGTCCTCGGCGCTGTACCTGCTGTGGCCGCTGGTGCTCATGTTCCCGATGTTCGCCGCACCGCTGCTGGTGCCCGGCCTCCAGGACCCCAACACCGCCTACGCCGTGATGACCACGACGTTCCTGCCGGCCGGCCTGATCGGGCTGGTGCTCGCCGGGATCTTCTCCCACACCATGGCGATGGTGTCCTCGGACGCCAACGCGATCTCCGCGGTGATCACGCGCGACATGATCCCGGTGCTCGTGAAGCGGACGCGGAACTGGACCGACGCGCAGGGCCTCAAGGCCGCCCGCGTCACCACCGTCGTCTTCGTGGTGCTGACCATGATCGTCGCCACCCAGGCCCAGAACCTCGGCGGCGTGCTGACCATCGTCGTCCAGTGGGTGGCCGCGCTGATGGGCCCGATCTCGATCCCGCTGCTGCTCGGGATGCTGCCCTGGTTCCGCCGGTGCGGCTCGCGGGCGGCGCTCGCGTCCTGGGCCGCCGGACTCCTGGCGTACGCGCTGACCTACTACGTGCTCGCGGCGAGTCTGGCGGTGACCGTCTCGGCGCCGATCCTGGTCTCGCTGGCGGTGTTCGTCGGCCTGGGCTGGATCGCGCCCGAGCGCAAGCAGACCACGGACGACATCATCGATGTGATCGGACGCGAGGACGGGGACGACGTCCGCGCGCCGAAGGACGGATCCGCGGTCCCCGCGTGACCCTGAACCGACGACGAAAGAGCTGACACCTGATGGAGTACACGGTCGCGCTGGACGGGCTGCTGGCCTTCCCGCTCACCCCGTTCACCGAGGACCTCGAGCCCAACCTCGACGCGTTCGCGGAGAACGTCGAGAGTCACCTGGCAGCGGGTGCCGGCGCGCTGTTCGTCGCCTGCGGCACGGGGGAGTACAGCGCGCTGGCCCCCCGTGAGCTCGCGGCGCTCCTCGCGCGGGCCCGCGAGGTCGTCGGGGGTCGGGTGCCGGTGTGGGTGGGCGCGGGCGGTGGCGTGGCCACCGCCCGGGCCGGGATCGCGGCGGCGCAGGACGGTGGCGCCGACGGGGTCCTGCTCCTCCCGCCGTACCTGGTGACCGGTCCGCAGTCCGGGCTGGTCGACCACGTGCGGTACGCCGTCGGCGAGTCGGCGGTGCCGGTGATCGTCTACCACCGCGGGACGGGGGTGTTCACCGCGCAGTCGGCGGCGGCGCTGCTCGACATCCCGTCCGTGGTCGGACTCAAGGACGGCTACGGCGACGTCGAGCTGATGACCCGCATCGTCACCACCATCCGCTCGGTGGACAGCGACCGGGCGCGGCGCTTCCTGTTCTTCAACGGGCTCCCCACGGCGGAGGTCTCGGCGAAGGCCTACGCGTCGATCGGGGTGACGCGCTACTCGTCGGCCGTGCACTGCTTCGCGCCGGAGATCGCGATGCGCTTCCACCGGGCGCTCGCCGAGGGTGACGACACCGTGATGGACACGCTGCTGGCCGGCTTCTACCTCCCGCTGGTGGCGCTGCGCGACGAGACGCCGGGCTTCGCGGTGTCGCTGGTCAAGGCGGCCGCCCGGTTGCGGGGCGACAAGGTCGGCACGGTCCGGCCGCCGCTGGTGGAGCCGACACCCGACCAGATCGACCGGCTCGGGAAGATCGTCGAACGCGGCTACGCAGTGCTGGGGGCGCTCTGATGCGGATCCTCGGAGCAGAGCTCACACCCGTCGCGTTCGCGGACGGGCCGTTGCTCAACATGATGGGTGTGCACGAGCCGTTCGCGCTGCGCAGCGTGCTGCAGCTGCAGTGCGAGGACGGTGTCGTCGGGCTCGGCGAGACCTACGGCGACCTGGCGCTGATCGAGCAGGTGCGGTCGGTGATCCCGCAGCTGGCGGGCCGGGACCTGTTCGACCTGCCCGGGCTGCGCCGCCTGGTGGCCACCACGATCGGCGGCACCGTGTTCGCCGACGCGCACGGCCTCACCGGCGGGTCGTCGCTCGACAAGACGGTGGCCACCGTCTACTCGCTGTTCGAGGTCGCGTCGCTCGACGCCCAGGGGCACTACCTGGGCCGGCCGGTCGTCGACCTGCTCGGCGGCCGGGCGCGCGACGCCGTCGACTTCTCGGCGTACCTGTTCTACAAGTACGGCGCGCACATCGACGGCACGACGGACGACTGGGCTGAGCTGCTCACCCCCGACGCGCTCGTCGGCTCGGCGAAACGCATGATCGACGAGTACGGCTTCCGCTCGATCAAGCTCAAGGGCGGGGTGTTCCCGCCCGACCAGGAGATCGAGGCGATGCGGGCGCTCGCCGAGGCGTTCCCGGACCACCCGCTGCGGCTCGACCCCAACGCCGCGTGGACCTCGGAGACCGGCATCCGCGTCGCGCACGAGCTCGACGGCGTCCTGGAGTACCTGGAGGACCCGACGTCGGGCATCGAGGGCATGGCGCGGGTGGCCGAGCAGGCGAGCATGCCGCTGGCCACCAACATGTGCGTGATCCGGTTCGCCGACGTGGCCCCGGCGTTCCGGGCCGGCGCCGTCGGCGTCGTGCTCTCGGACCACCACTTCTGGGGCGGGCTGCGCGACACCCAGGCGCTGTCGGTCACCTGCGAGACCTTCGGCGTGGGGCTGTCGATGCACTCCAACAGCCACCTGGGGATCTCGCTGGCCGCGATGGTGCACGTCGCCGCGGCGACCCCGCACCTCACCTACGCCTGCGACACGCACTGGCCGTGGAAGTCCGACGACGTCATCGCGCCGGGCGCGCTGGAGTTCCGCGGCGGCGCCGTCGCCGTGCCCGACGGGCCGGGGCTCGGCATCGAGCTGGATCCCGACGCGCTGGCACGGGCCCACGAGACCTACGTCCGCTGCGGGCTGACCAAGCGCGACGACGCCACCTACATGCGGCAGTTCGTCCCCGACTTCACACCGAACCGGGACCGCTGGTGAAGGTCGTCGGGTACGCCTATCCCTGGGACGTGCTCGCCCCGGGTTTCGTCGAGCGCGCGCAGGGCCTCGGCGTGGACGAGGTGGCCGTCGCCGTCGCCTACCACAGCGCGCGGGCCGCGACGCCGTGGTCGCCCGACGGCACCTCCGTGATCGCGCGGCACGCGGCGTTCTACCGGCCGGTGCGCGACGAGGCGTGGGACGGCGGGGTGCTGCGTCCCGCGGAACCGGACTGGGTCGGGGCGCCGGACAGCGCCGGCGACGCGGTGCGGCTGCTGAACAACGCGGGCATCCCGGCGGCGGCCTGGATCGTGCTGACGCACAACTCGCTGCTCGGCACCGGGTACGCCGAGCTGGCCGTGCGCAACTGCTTCGGCGAGGTCTACCCGTGGGCGCTGTGCCCGGCGCAGGAGGCCGTGCGCTCCTACGCGGCCGTCCTGACCGCCGAGAGCCTGCGCGGGCTGGAGTTCTCCTCGGTGCTCCTGGAGGCCTGCGGCCCGCTCGGAGTGGTGCACCAGCACCAGCACGAGAAGACCGACGGAGTCTGGTCGCCCGCGACGGCGCGGCTACTGTCGATCTGCTGCTGCGTCGCGTGCGCGGCGGGGTGGATCGAGGCCGGCCACGACCCCGCGAGCGTGCGGGCCGCGCTGCGGGCCGAGGTGCGCAGGCTGATCGACACCGGCGACCTCACCCGCACCGCTGACGACCTGCCGGAGGCGCTGACCGACATGCTGCTCGCCACCCGGCGGCACTCCGTCGACGCCCTGCGGGCCGCCGTGCTGGACCGGATCGGACCGGGGCAGCGCATCGTCCTGCACGGCGCGCCCGATCCCTGGGTCACGGGCGCGCTGCCCGGACTCACGACGACCGCGGCCGACGACGTCGACGCGGTCGTGGTGCAGAACTGGGCACCCGGTCAGGCATCGGTCGACACGATCGCGGAGATGCGGGCGCAGCTGCCCGAGCGGGTCGCTGTCGGCAGCTACATCACGGCGGTGGCCGCGAACCCGGTCCCCGACATCGGCTCCTACGTCACGGAGCTCGGCAAGGCCGGTGCCGACGAGCTGCACCTCTACCACCTCGGCCTCGCCGGACCCGGGCGTTGGCCCGACCTGCAGGCTGCCGCAGCCGCGGCACACGAGTAGACAGGGACACATGGGCACTTCAATCGGCACCGACCTCGAATCCGTGTTGAGCGCCGCCGCGGCCGCGGCGGGTCCGGCGGCGGCGAGCACACCCGCCGAGCGCGCCGGTTGGCTCGACGCCGTGGCCGACGCGCTCGACGCCGCGGCCGCCGAGCTGATCCCGCTGGCCGCCGCCGAGACGCATCTGCCAGAGGCGCCGCGCCTGAAGGGGGAGCTGGCGCGCACCACCTTCCAGCTGCGCCTCTTCGGCGACGTCCTGCGCGACGGCGCGTTCCTCGGCGCATCCGTCGACCACGCCGACCCGGACTGGCCGATGGGGCCGCGGCCCGACATCCGCCGGGTGCTCGTGCCGATCGGGCCCACACTGGTCTTCGCGGCCAGCAACTTCCCGTTCGCCTTCAGCGTCGCGGGCGGCGACACCGCATCCGCGCTGGCGGCGGGCTGCCCGGTGGTGCTGAAGGCCCATCCCGGCCACGAGGAGCTCTCGACGCGGACGGGCGAGATCGTGCGCGAGGCACTGCTCGCGGCCGGTGCGCCCGACGGGTTCTTCGCCGTCGTCCACGGGGTCGACGCCGGTGTGACGGCGCTGAAGGACCCGCGGATCGCGGCCGCCGCGTTCACCGGCTCGGTGGCGGGCGGGCGTGCCCTGTTCGACATCGCCGTCGCGCGGCCCACCCCGATCCCGTTCTACGGCGAGCTCGGCAGCGTCAACCCGGTGGTCGTCACGCCCGGTGCGGTGGCCGCCCGCGGTGCGGCGATCGCGAAGGGGTACGCAGGCTCGCTCAGCCTCGGGGCGGGGCAGTTCTGCACCAAGCCCGGTCTGCTGTTCCTGCCCGAGGGTCACGGTCTCGAGGAGGACCTGCGGGCGGCCGTCACCGCGGTGGCCGCGCAGCCGATGCTCAACGAGCGCATCGCCGAGGGCTTCACCCGCAGGCTGTCCGAGCTGAGCGCGGCCCCCGGCGTCGAGGTGCTGGTCGAGGGCGGCGAGGACGGCCCGGTGTTCAACCCGAGCCTGCTGACGACCACGGCCAAGAGCTTCGCCCAGGGCGACGCAGCCGTGCGCGAGGAGTGCTTCGGGCCGGCCTCACTGGTGGTGACCTACGCCGACCAGGGCGAGCTGCTCGAGGTCCTCGACGGGCTCGAACCCGGCCTCACCGCGACCGTCCAGGGCGAGGAGAGTGAGCCCGAGCTGGTGCGCGATCTGCTCCCCGTCCTGGCGCGGCTGGCCGGGCGGCTGCTGTGGAACGACTGGCCCACCGGCGTCACCGTCAGCTGGGCGCAGCAGCACGGCGGCCCGTACCCGGCCACCACCGCCCCGACCACGACCTCCGTGGGCGCGGCTGCCATCGAGCGGTTCCTGCGGCCCGTGGCGTGGCAGGGCTTCCCCGACGCACTGCTGCCCGAGCCGCTGCGGGAGGCCAACCCGTGGCAGCTACCGCGGCGGATCGACGGGACGCGCTAGCCGCGCGTACACGTCACCCGAGCGCCCGCCCGGCCGGACGCCGTCGAGCAACGCCACCAGCTCGGCGGCGTCCAGCCAGCGGTCGCTCGCCCAGGTCAGGGTCTCCACGGGGGAGTAGTTGTAGGTGTAGTCGCCGAGCTGCTCCACAGCGGCCAGCACCGCGAGGGCGTCGTCGTGGGCCATCGACAGGTACTCGAACGACAGCGCCCGCAGCGGCCGGCTGAGCCCGGCCAGCACGTCGGCCTCGAACCCCTCGACATCGATCTTGCAGAACGCCGGCTCGCCGTACTGCTCGATGAGCGCGTCCAGGGTCGTCACCGCGACCTCGACGGTGCGGTCCCAGCGCACGCGCGCGAACCGGCGGTCCGCGGTCACCGAGTCGACCCACTCCTGCGACATCGACGAGACCGTGGGCGTTGCCGTGGACACGCCCAGCCGGGCCCGCCCCGGGCGGGCTCCGACCGCGTCGGTGACCAGCGTGACGCCGGCGTCGCGGCCGAAGAGGGCCCGCAGGACCCGGACGAGATCGGGCTGCGGCTCGATCGCCACCACCCGCACGCCCAGCTTCCGCCATGCCCGCACCCGGCTCCCGACGTGCGCGCCGACGTCGAACCCGACGTCGTCGGGGCCGAGGAACTGCCGGTAGAACGCGACCATCCGGCGGTGCCGGCCGGGGATCCCGTGGTACATGAGCAGGGACCGCGTGATCCCCAGCGCCCGTCGGAGCATGGGAGCAACCTACGGGGCCGGCTCAGCGAGTCCTGGTGCACGCCAGTCGGTGACCGTGCCGAGCGCGCCGATGGTGAGCGCCGGCGGCAGCATCCGGTACGCCGCGTTGCGCAGGCCGATGAGGGCCGGGCTGCTCAGCCGCTGCCCCATGGCGCCGGAGAGGCGGGCCAGGTCCGCCACACGACGGGCGCGGGGTCGGCGTGCGCGGTCGTAGGCGGCGAGTGCTGCGCTGATCGAGTTGCTCCTGGCGAGCTCGGCGGCGAGCACGACGGCGTCCTCCATCGCCTGCCCCGCGCCCTGGCCGAGGGTGGGCAGCATCGCGTGCGCGGCGTCGCCCAGCAGCGCCACCGGTCCACGGACGAAGGAGGTGGGATGGGTGGCCAGCTGGTAGATGTCGTCGGGGAGCACGGCCGCGGGATCGGTCGCCGAGAGCAGGCCGGGGATCGGGTCGTGCCAGTTCCCGACGAGCGACCGGACCGTGCCGAGGTCGTCGCTGTGGCGGGTCCCCGCGCGTGCGTTGATCGCGAGGTACCAGAACGCCCGGCCGTCGACCATCGGTCCCATCCCGAACTCCATGCCGGGCGCCCAGCTGAAGCCGAGCACGTCCGAGCCCGTCCACGGTTCGGCGGTGACCGCGCGCCACACCGTCGTGCCGCCGTACACCGGTGCCGGCGCCTCGGGCCACAGCTGGGCGCGCACGGTGCTGCGGATGCCGTCGGCGGCGACGACGAGATCGGCGCGGATCTCGTCGGCACCGTTGCTGCTGCGGTAGCGGACGAGCGCAGGCGGTCCGGGCACGACCGCGACCACCGCGGCGCCCGTTCGCACCGCGCCGGCGGGGAGCGCGCTGAGGAGGATCCGGTGCAGCTCGGCCCGGTGCATCCCGACGGTGCCGACGCGGGACGCCACGGCGCCGGTGGCCCGGATCAGCCAGCGACCGTCCCAGCGGCGGACGGCGGGTGGCTGCAGCAGGCTCACCTGCCGGACGTCGGCTCCCACTCCGAGCTCGTCCAGGCAGCTCAGGCCGTTCTCCATGATCGTCAGCCCGGCGCCGACCTCGCGGATCTCCGAGGCGCGTTCCAGCACGGTGACCGTCCATCCCGTGCGATGCAGCGCGAGCGCGGCGGCCAGTCCGCCGATCCCGCCGCCGACGACCACGGCCGATCGTGTGCTCTTCATCGTGCCGACCCCCTCGCGTCCGATGCCATCAGGTGAAACGGGCGCCGGGGCCCGGCGTACGGACGAGCGCGTCGGCGTCCAGCGCCGTGTGGCCTGCGTCGCAGGTGATCGCGACGTGGACCGGGCTGTTGCAGGGCGCGCGATGGCGGACGACCAGGGACGGGCCGGCCGGGTCGGCCGCGTACTTGTCGCCCCACTGCCGCAGCGCGGCCAGAACGGGCATCAGGTCGCGTCCGCGCTCGGTCAGCCGGTACTCGTGCCGCTCGCGGTCGCCGGGCTCGCGGTACGGCACCCGTTCCATCACGCCCGCCTCGACGAGCGTGTCGAGCCGGGTCGTCAGGAGATTGCTGGCCATGCCCAGGCGGGTGCGGAACTCGTGGAACCGGCGCACGCCGACGAAGGCTTCCCGCATGATCAGCAGCGTCCAGCGCTCGCCGACGATCGCGAGGGTGCGTGCGACCGAGCAGTTCGCGGTGCTGAAGTTCGTCCAGTCGTCCACGTCGAAGACCGTAGCGCATCTGAGTTGACTTTTTAAACTCAGTGTCTACGGTCGGGCAATGCCGATGATCGACGCGTACGTCCCGGACGGCGCGCTGCGCCCCGAGGCCGAGGCCGGCCTGCTGAGCCGGCTCACGGACATGCTCATGACCTGGGAGGGGTTCGATCCGGCCGATCCCGTGATGCGGTCGGTGTCGTGGGTGTTCCTGCACCGGCCCGCGGCGGTCCACGTCGGGGGAGTGCTGGCGGACGCACCCCGCTACAAGATCGTCACCAGCGTCCCGGAGGGCCAGTTCACCGCGGCGAGCCGGAGAGGTGTCGTCGCGGACGTGACCGCGGCCGTCCTCGACGCGGAGGAGGGCCGCTGGCCGCGCGACGCCAGCCGGATCTGGGTGTTCCCGACCGACGTGCCGGAGGGGCACTGGGGCGGTCGCGGCCACATCGTCCACCTCGACGAGATCCTCTCCCGCACGCTCGCCGCTGATCAGGCCGAAGCGCTCGCCGCGGCGCGCATCGCCGCCGCCAGGGCCGAGCGGAGCGGCGCCTGAGCGGAGTCCTGTCACGGATCGTGCGGCCACCTCGTCCATCGGGCGTACGTGAGCCGGATCTTCTCGAGGAGTCCTGACGTGATCAATCCCTGGTGGCCGCTGGCCGCGCTCGCCCTGATCCAGCTCGGTGACGCGGTGCTGTGCGTCGCGCCCGTCGCCTTCGTCCGGCAGTGCCTGATCGACGTGAACTTCCCCGAGCGGTTCTGGAAGGTGCTGCCGCCGCTCAAGGTCGCGGCCGCGATCGGCCTGGTCGCCGGTATCTGGCTGCCGCCGCTGGCGGTCCTCACCTGCACCGCGCTGGTCGGCTACTTCGTGATCGCCATCGCGTCGCACATCCGAGCACGCGACTTCGGTCGCAACCTGTTCCTGAACGCGAGCGTGATGCTGCTGCTCTGCGCGGCAACGCTGGTCTTCAGCGTCCAAGCGGCCTGACCGGCTGCTGGAGCTCGCCGGCGACCCCTCGGCGAAGCCGCGTCAGCGGCGGTAGAGCTGCGCCAGCAGCCCGATCACGGCGGGCACCGCGGGGTGCGGGTCGGCGCGCCACCACAGCACCCGCACCGGGACGGGTGGTGCGTCGCGCAAGCGGCGGAAGACGATGCCGGTGCGCCGGTACTGCGCGAGCGTGCTCTCCGGGGTGACGCCCACGCAGCGGCCGGAGGCGATGACATCGAGCCAGTCGTCGACGTCGTTCACCTCCTCGACGGCGGGCCGCTGGTCGGGCGGCCACAGCTGCGGGGTGGTGGTGCCGGTGCGCGGGTCGATCGCCACCACCTGGTCGGCGAGGTCGGCGAGGCGCAACCGCCGGCGCCGGGCGAGCGGATGGTCGGCCGCCAGTACGCACAGCCGGTCCTCGACGCCGACGAGGGCCTCGTCGAACCGCCGGTCCGGCACCCGGTGCTCCGCCGCGAAGCGGATGATCGCGACGTCGCAGCGGCCCTCGGCGAGGCCGCCGGTCGGGGAGTTGGTGCGGATCAGGGAGAGCTCGGTGGCGGGGTGCTCGGCGGCCCACCGGCGCTGGAGGCCGACGGTGTGCTCGCCCAGCGCTGCCCACGCGTGCCCGAGCCGCAGCCGTCCGCCCACCGCCGTCGCGTCGCGGACGAGGTCGTCGACCTCGGCGAGCACGCGCCGCGCCCTGGCCAGCACCCGCTCGCCCGCCGCAGTGAGCACGATCTCGCGGCTGGTGCGACGCAGCAGCCGCACCGCCAGCTCGTCCTCCAGCGCGGCGAGGGTGCGGGAGACCGACGGCTGGGTGGTGCCCAGCACGGCCGCGGCCCCGGTGAACCCGCCCCTGTCGACGATCGCGACGAGGCAGCGCAGATGCCGGAGATCCATGCGCTGAGTGTATAGACCTGACCGAAGATGCATTTTGCGCATCGCTCGCGGCGACGCACACTGCCAGCGTGGACACCTCGCTGCGCACGCCCCCGGACGCCACGACGGCGCGCGCCGGTGGCCTCGCGCTGATGCTGGGCAGCGCCCTGTCGAACCAGACGGGCGCGGCGATCGGTGCGCTGGCCTTCCCGGTGCTCGGGCCGGTGGGCGTGGTCGCGGTGCGGCAGTGGATCGCGGGGATCGTGCTGTTCGCCCTATGGCTGCGAACAGTGGGCCGCCCGCCGCTGCGGTCCTTCACCCGTCGCGAGTGGCTGCCGGTGCTCGGGCTCGCCGCCGTGTTCGCGGCCATGAACGTCTCGCTCTACACCGCGATCGACCGGATCGGCCTCGGACTGGCCGTCACGCTCGAGTTCCTCGGGCCGCTCGGCGTGGCGGTGGTCGGCGCGCTCACCGCCGGCCCGCGAGGTGCACGCCGCCGGCTGACCGTGGCGTGCGCCGTGCTCGCCGCCGCCGGGGTGGTGGTGCTGACGCGACCACAACCGACCACCGACCACCTCGGCGTGGCGCTCGGCCTGCTCGCGGCACTGTGCTGGGCCTGCTACATCCTGCTCAACCGCACGCTCGGGCGCCGGCTGCCCGGGATCACGGGTTCGGCCGCAGCGGGCGCGGTGTCGGCGCTGGTCTACGTGCCGGTGGGGATCGCGGTGATCGTCGCGCATCCGCCGACGCCGCTCGCGCTCGCCTGTGCCGCCGCCGCGGGGCTGCTCTCCTCGGTGGTCCCGTTCCTCGGCGACCTGCTCGCCCTGCGCCGGGTGCCGGCGCACCTGTTCGGCGTGGTGATGAGCGTGCACCCCGTGTTCGCCGCCGCGATCGGCTTCGTCGTGCTGGACGAGGCGCTGGCAGCGGTGGACGTGCTCGCGATCGTCCTGATCGTCGCCGCGAACGTCGGTGTGATCATCGTGGCGGGTGGACCTCAGCCGACGGAACGTGCTTCCTCGACCGCCGTCGCCGTGCCGCGCCAGCGGCCGGGGGCCACGCCGTGGTGGCGCTTGAAGGCCGCGGCGAACGAGAACTCCGAGGCGTAGCCGAGCGAGTGAGCGATGGCGGCCAGCCCCGTGTCGGCGCTGCGGAGCTGCTCGCGAGCCAGCGCCATCCGCCAGTTCGTCACGTAGGCGAGCGGGGCGACGTCGAGGTGGCGGGTGAAGTGGCGCGCGAAGCTCGCCCGCGACAGCGAGGCCTCGGCGGCCAGGCCGGCGACCGTCCACGACCGCTGCGGTTCGGCGTGGATCGCCTGCAGCGCCGCTCCGACGTGCGGATCGTTCATCGCGCGGAACCAGCCCGGAGCGGACTCGACGTCGGCGGCGAGCTGCTCGCGCAGCGCCTGGACGAGGATGACGTCCAGCAGGCTGTCGAGCAGTGCCTGCTGCCCCGGTGCCTGCTGGAGGAGCTCGCCCGCGAAGACGTCGAGCGTGGCGCGCATGGTGGTGCCGGGCCGCGCTCGGACGACCGTCAGGTCCGGCAGGCCGGCGAGCAGACCGGCGCAGAGCTCACCCTCGAACGTGTAGGCGCCGCAGAAGAACGTCGTCGGATCGCCGGGACCGCCGCCGAAGTCCATCCGGGTCGCCACTCCGGGCGGGCCGGGGGTCGGGTGGCCGCCGAACGGGACGACGTCGGCGCCCGGCGCGTGGGCCATGTGCTGTGACGACGGGCCGCGGACGAGCACGAGGTCGCCGGCGAGGACGCGGCGGGCGTCGGCGGGACGGTCGGACCAGGCGTAGGCCTCGCCGCCGAGGATCCCGTGGATGGCGAGCTTCGCTCCGCGCGGGAACTGCACCCCCCACTCGCCGCGCGCCGTCGAGTGCGAGAACGCGGCGCCGCGGGCGTGCGAGCGCTGCAGCATGTCCGTCAGGACGTCCATGAGTTGAGACGATCTCATATTTCATGGAGCTGATCCAGCATGGATCGTCGCAACTCGCGCGGGTTGTATGGCTGTTGCAACAGGACACGGCAATGAGGAGCGACAGCATGTCACGTGCAGTGCAGTTCGA
This sequence comes from uncultured Actinomycetota bacterium, assembly GCA_963727745.1. Lineage (GTDB taxonomy): Bacteria > Actinomycetota > Actinomycetes > Mycobacteriales > Pseudonocardiaceae > Pseudonocardia. Next base: position 528,801 of record CAVSHL010000001.1, on the reverse strand, counting down.
TGAGTACGGAGAGATCGACGTGCTCCAGGTCCGCGAGGTGCCGCGGCCGGTGCCCGGCCACGGCGAGGTGCTGGTCGCGGTGCGCGCGGCCGGGATCAATCCCGGGGAGAACGCGATCCGCAGCGGTGCGCTGCACGAGATGTGGCCGGCGACCTTCCCGTCCGGGCAGGGGAGCGACCTCGCAGGCGTCGTCGAGGAGGTCGGCCCGGGCGTGTCGACCTGGTCGGCGGGCGATGAGGTGATCGGGTGGGTGGACACCCGGGGCAGCCACGCGGACCTGGTCGTCGTGCCCGTCGAGCACCTGGTGCGGCGCGATCCCGACGTGCCGTGGGAGGTGAGCGGGGCGCTGTTCGTCGCCGGCGTGACCGCGTACGCATCGGTGCGGGCGGTCGCCGCGGGCTCGGGCGACACCGTCGTGGTCGCCGGAGCGGCCGGCGGCGTGGGGTCGCTGACCGTGCAGCTGGCGCGGCTGGCCGGCGCCACCGTGATCGGCCTGGCCGGCGAGCGCAACCACTCCTGGTTGACCGGTCGCGGCGTCGTCCCCGTCGCCTACGGCGAGGGTGTCGCCGACCGCATCAGGGCGGCCGCGCCCGGTGGGGTGGACGCGCTCATCGACACGTTCGGCGACGGCTACGTCGATCTCGCGCTCGATCTCGGCGTCGCGACGCACCGGATCAACACGATCATCGACCGGGCCGCCGCGGCACGGACCGGGGTCAAGTCCGACGGATCGATCGAAGCCTCCTCCGCGGAGGTGCTGGGTGAGCTGGCGAAGCTCGTCGCGGCGGGCGAGCTCGAGGTCCCGATCGCGGCGACCTACCCGCTCACCGAGGTCCGGGCCGCCTACCAGGAACTCATGCGGCGCCACACCCGAGGCAAGATCGTCCTGGTCCCGTGATGAGTACTGGAGCGAACATGATCTGGACGGCCGGCTTCCGCAGCGCGGTGATCAGTCCCCACGAGCAGATCCAGCTCACCGAACCACGCGGCTTCGCTGATCAAACGGTGTTCCAGGTGCTGCACATGGCCGGCGGCGGGAACCGCCTCCGCGTCCGGCTGACCAACCGCTACGGCCGCACCCCGCTGACCGTCGCCGCCGCGACGGTCGCAACAGGGCACGGGCAGGCCGTCCTCACCGTCGACGGCGCCGAGAAGATCGTCGTCCCGCCGGGGGAGGAGGCCGTCACCGACCCGGTCGACCTGACCGTCGCCGCCGGCGCGGACCTCCGGCTGTGGCTCTACCTGCCCGAGGAGACCGGGCTCGCCACCTACTCCCACAGGCCGATGGAGGCCGCACGCGTCGTCAGCGGGAACCACGTCGCTGTGCCCGTCCCCGCCGATGCGGAGCGGGTGGAGGCCCGGTTCTTCGTCTCCGGCGTCGACGTCCTCGCCCCGGACGACACCGCGATCGCCGTCGCGTTCGGCGACTCATGGTTCGAAGGGGTCGGCTCCACGGTGGGCGCGAACAACCGGTCCGTCGATGTCCTGAACCGACGCCTGGAGCGTGGATGGGTCGTCAACCAGGGCATCGCCGGGAACCGGTTGCTGCGCGACGAGATCGGCGAGCACGCGCTGGCGCGCTTCGACCGCGACGTGCTGAGCATTCCCGCCGTCACCCATGTCCTGGCCCACTTCGGCATCAACGACCTCGGCCTGCCCGGCATGTCGGGCGAACCCCCGGCCACCGCCGACGCCCTCGTCTCGGGGTTCACGGAGCTGGCCCGTCGCGCCCACGAGGCCGGTCTCACGGTCCTCGCCGCCACCATCGGCCCGTTCGCGGGCGCGATCTACCCCGGGGTCAGCACCCCGGAGGGCCTGGCCGTCCGCCGCGAGGTGAACGACTGGATCCGCACCACCGACGTCGTCGATGCCGTGTTCGACGTGGCACGGGCCGTCGAGGATCCCGACGCTCCCGACCACATCCACCCCGCACTGGACGCCGGTGACGGCATGCACCTCAACGACGACGGTGCCCGGGCCATGGCCGAGGCGGTGGACCTGCGGGCACTCGCCCTGTAAGTCGCTGCAGGTCAGGAGCTCTTGACCTGAACCTGAGTTGAGATCGGAGGATTCCGGCATCACGACTGAGGGGACGCACATGAGCAAGGCGGCAGTGTTCTTCGAGCCCGGTGGCCCGGAGGTTCTACGGATCGCGGAAGTGCCGGACCCGACGGCCGGACCCGGGCAGGTTCGGGTCCGGGTGCGCGCCGCCGGTGTCCAGCCGTTCGACGTCGCGGTGGTCGCCGGGCAGATCCACCGCCAGGCCGATCCCACGGTGCCGACGATCCCCGGCAACGAGTTCGCCGGGATCGTCGACCAGGTCGGCGCGGGCGTCGACGGCGTCGCGGTCGGCACCGAGGTGCTGGGGTTCGGCACGTTGAACAGCTACCAGGAGCTGCTGACGGTCGCGGCCGACCAGGTCACGGTCAAGCCGGCGACGATGCCGTGGGAGGTCGCGGGCGGGTTCAGCGCCGGTGCGCAGACGGCGCACATCGCGCTGGCGGAGATCGGCGTCGGATCGGGCGACACCGTGCTGGTGCACGGTGCAGCGGGCGCGGTCGGATCGGTGGCCGTGCAGCTGTCCCGGCTGCGCGGCGCGACGGTGATCGGCACCGCCCGCGAGGAGCAGCACGACCACGTCCGGTCCCTCGGCGCGATCCCGGTGGCGTACGGCCCCGACTTCGTGGAGCGGGTCCGGTCGCTCGCCCCCGACGGCATCGACGCCGCGATCGACGGGGTGGGTGGCGACGCCCTCGACGCGACCCTCGAGCTGGTGAAGGACCGCAGCCGCATCCTGACGCTCGTCGATCACGGCAAGGCGGCCGCGCTCGGGATCCGGGTCACGCCGTTCGCCCGATCCGCTGCCCGGCTCGCCGAGCTCGCCGCCCTCTACGCCGACGGGCGGCTGAGCTTCCACGTGATGGCCACCTACCCGCTGGCGGAGGCCGCCGCCGCGCTCCGCGCCTACCAGGCCGGCAACATCCGCGGCAAGATCGTCATCACGGTTCCGTGAGCGCCATCGCGGTCGGGGTGGTCCTGCCGTCGTTGACGGCCCAGCGGGAGCAGGGTCTCGACCTGCGTACCGCCGCGCAGCACGCGGAATCGGTCGGCCTGGACAGCGTGTGGCACGGCGACCACCTCGCCATCGGCGCACCCGTCCTCGACGTGACGGTCGCGCTGGCCACGGTCGCTGCGGTCACCGGGCGGATCTCCATCGGTGCCGGCGTGTACGTCCCCGCACTGCGCGCCGTCGCCGTCGCCGCCAAGCAGATCGCGAGCCTGCAGCACGTCAGCTCCGGGCGCTTGCTCCTCGGCATCGGATCGGGCGGCGGGCCGGCGCAGTGGGCCGCCGCCGGCGTCCCTTACGCCGAACGCGGGCCGCGCACCGACCGTGCGCTCGACCTGTTGCCGGGGTTGCTGGCCGGCGAACCGTTGCTCGTCGACGAGCAGTCCGTCACGCTGGCGCCGGCGGTGCCGAAGCCACCGTTCTGGGTGGGCAACGCCTCGGACGTCGCGATCCGCCGCGCCGCCCGGGCCGGCGACGGGTGGTTCCCGTCGCTGGTCACCACCGCCGCGGTGGCCGCCGGGGTGGCGCGGCTCGCCGAGCTGACCGATCGGCCGCTGTCGGTCGCGGTGGGGGCCACCGGCGCGCTGGGCGCCGGGGTCCGTACCCGGGAGGAGATCGAGCGGTCGATCGGCGCGGCCTACGGCATCTCGGCGGTCGGGGTGCCGATCACGGGCGGCCCCGGCGAGGTCGCCGCGCGGCTGGCCGATCTTCACGAGGCGGGCGCCCACCACCTCGTCATGGGCTTCGCCGACGGGGACTGGCGCCGGCAGTGCGATCTGCTCGCCGCAGCCCGTGCTGTGCTTGGATCTTGAGGCGCCGGTGGGCGCCTAGTAGTAGCAATTGGTAGGTGCACCAGGGCTCCGCCCCGGACCCCGACCTTCCCTCTGGTGGAGCCTCTGGTATCTCGTGTGGCGGGGGCCGCCCGCCTCAAGATCGCGTTGAGGTCGAAGTAGTTGCTGTTTTCACCGCGCAAACTTCGACCTCGACGCGATCTTCGCGTCCTACGACTGGGCGAGCCGTGCGGCGAGGCCGTCCAGGTGGCGGGTCACCGCATGGTCCAGCATCCCGTCGAAGTCCTGCACGCTCTCGACGTGGAGGGCGGCCAGCCGGGGGAAGCGGCCCGAGGCCAGTACGGCGTGCACCTCCTCGTTGAGCGTGTTCCACCACTGCGCGTTGCCCAGCCCGGTCTCCCGCTCGGCCTCCTTCTCCGCGGTCGCGCTGATGGCGAGACCGCGGACCAGCGCCGGCAGGGTGAGCGCCTCCCGCGTCTTCTCGGCGGGGCTCAGCGGTAGCCCGTCGAGCGCTCGTAGCGTCCACTCGGTGTGCGCCATGGCCTCCGGGGCGAGCATCGGCCTCGTGAGCGAGACCAGGCCCGTCAACCACGGGTGCGCGCGGTAGGCCTGCCACTGGGTGCGGCACACCAACTCCAGCTTCGCGCGCCAGCCGGGCGGACCTGGTTCGGGCAGGGGGTAGGCCCGGAACACGGCCCGCAGTAGCAGGTGGTCGAGCTCCTCGCGCCCGGAGAAGTGGCGGTACAGCGACATCGGGCCGACACCGAGCGCAGCGGCGAGCCTGCGCATCGACACGGCATCGAGGCCGTCCGCGTCGGCGATCGTGATGCCGGCGGCCACGATCCGCTCGGTGGAGAGCGCGCGGTCGGGCACACGGGCGCGGCGCGGCGGCGGTGGGTCCGGGGTGCGCACGACAGTGCCCGAGCCCGGCCGGGTGATCACCAACCCCTCGTCCCGCAGGACGGCGAGCGCTCGGGAGGCGGTGGCCATGGCGACGCCGAAGTCCCGGACCACCTGACGCGTGGACGGGACTCGATCACCGGGCCGCAGTGCGCCCGTGGTGATCCGGTTGCGGAGCGCCGCGGCGATGCGGAGATAGGGACGTTCGCTCTCATCGTCCGGCGGCATACGGCAAGTGTACTAGTGCGATGTGATGCCGGCTTCGGGTTGTCCCCACCTCGGGAAGGAGGATACCCGGTGTTGATCGGGAAGTGCACTGCCTGAAGGTGCCGCCGCCGTGCTGAGATCCATACGGTGTACGCGACACCACTCGCGACAGGAGACAGCATGTCCAGCACCACCTCGATCGTCGCCGGCAGCAGCACCGACTTCATGGCCGTACGGCACGTCGACGCTGCCGGGAGCCAGGTCGAGATCGGCCGAGCCCTCGCGGAGCAGGCCCGGCGCACCTACGGCTGGACGCCCGTCCCGGCCAATCGGACCAAAGCGAGAGCCCGCCGCGCCTGGTTCGCCAGGTACTGGCCCCAGCACCTGGCCCGCATGCAGGGCGCGGCCGAGGCGGTGGGCGCCGATCCCGACACCGACGAGGTCTACCTGGACGGCCTCGGTGGCCTCCCGACCGGATCGGCGTGCTCGGCGAGCTACTACCCGCCGGACGGCACGTCGGACGGGCGGGCGGTGCTCGGCCGTAACTACGACTTCTTCACGACGAGCGCGAGCGAGTTGTTCGCCCTGATGTCCGGTGCGCAGGCTCCCGACGGGAACGAGCCGCCGTGGTCGTCCCGCCCGTACGTGCTCACCAGCACGCCGGACGACGGACCGGCCACCACCGTGCTCACCATGAACGAGCTGGACGGCTGTATGGAGGGGATCAACGAGCACGGCCTCGCCGTGGCCCTGCTGATCGCCGACGCCGAGTCGGCCGGCGCCCCGGCCGTCGCCGGCCCGCAGGTCGGGCTGTCCAGCACGCAGCTACCGCGGTTCCTGCTCGACACCTGCGCGTCGGCCGCCGCTGCCGTGGACGCGCTGCTCGACGCCAAGCAGTACGACCTCGGCATGCCGCTGCACTACCTCGTGGCCGATCGTTCCGGCGACGCGTTCGTGTGGGAGCGCGGCCCCGGCGGCGACGAGCACATCGTGCGGGTCGATTCGGGCGCCCTGTGCGTCACCAACCACCCGTTGCACCGCCACCCCGATCCGGCGGAGCTGCCGGCCGACAACGCGGAGACGATGCTGACCTACGAGCGCTACCGGCGGCTGGCCGAGCGCTCGACAGGTGCGGGGCGCGCGGGCGATCGGATGCGTGCGGCGCTCGACGCCGTACGGGTCGATGCCGCCACCGACACGCCGTACCCGATCCGCACGCTGTGGCGGACGGTGTTCGACCTGGAGGAGCGCACGATGGCCACGCACTTCTACCTCGGCGACACCGCGGACGGCACTCCGCGGTACAGCCCGGAGCTGGAGTTCGCGGTCCGGGCGCTGCAGCGACGCTGACCGGCCTCAGGCCGCCGAGCGCACCGTCAGCGGTGCGCCGGTGGCCGCCCGGACGGTCTCCTCGTCGACGCCCGGCGCGGTCTCGACGAGCTCGAGCCCCTCGGGGGTGACGTCGATGACGGCCAGGTCGGTGATGATCCGGTTGACGACCTTCAGTCCCGTGTAGGGCAGGGTGTTCTCGCGGAGGATCTTGTGCGATCCGTCCTTCGCGGTGTGCTCCATGAGGACGATGACCCGCCGGGCACCGTGGACGAGGTCCATCGCGCCGCCCATGCCCTTGACGAGCTTGCCGGGGACGGCCCAGTTGGAGAGGTCGCCGCGTTCGGAGACCTGCATGGCGCCGAGGACGGCGACGTCGATGTGCCCGCCGCGGATCATCCCGAACGACAGCGCCGAGTCGAAGAACGCCGCGCCCGGCTGGACGGTGACGGTCTCCTTGCCGGCGTTGATGAGGTCGGGATCGACCTTGTCCGGGGCGGGGTAGGGCCCGGTGCCCAGGATGCCGTTCTCGCTGTGCAGCACCACGTGCACGCCGGCGGGCAGGTAGCCCGGGATGAGTGTGGGGAGCCCGATGCCGAGGTTGACGTACTCGCCGTCACGCAGCTCGGCGGCCGCGCGCGCAGCCATCTGGGGTCGGGTCAGGCTCACGATGCCCCCTCGGTGACGGTGATCCGCTCGATGCGCTTCTCGACATCGGGGGCGTGGACGACGTGCTGGACGAACACCCCGGGCAGGTGCACGTGGGCCGGATCGATCTCGCCGGGCTCGACGAGCTGCTGCACCTCGACGATCGTCACGCGGCCCGCCATGGCGCACAGCGGGTTGAAGTTCTGCGCGGACTTGTCGAACACGAGATTGCCGTGCCGGTCGCCGATCGCGGCCGCGACCAGTGCGAAGTCGGTGGTGATGGCCGACTCCAGCACGTGGTCCACGCCACCGAACGCGCGGACCTCCTTCGGCGGCGAGGCGATCGCGACCGAGCCGTCGGGTGCGTACCGCCACGGCAGGCCGCCGTCGGCGATCTGGCTGCCCACGCCCGCCGGGGTGAAGAACGCCGGGATGCCGCACCCGCCGGCGCGCAGCCGCTCGGCGAGGGTGCCCTGCGGGCACAGCTCCACCGTGAGCTCACCGGCCAGGTACTGGCGGGCGAACTCCTGGTTCTCGCCGACGTAGGAGCCGGTGACCCGGCTGATGCGGCCGTCGGAGAGCAGGATGCCGAGCCCCCAGCCGTCGACACCGCAGTTGTTCGACACCACTTCCAGGCCGGTGACGCTCGTCCGGTGGAGCGCGGCGATGAGGGTCGAGGGGATGCCGCAGAGCCCGAAGCCGCCCACGGCGAGCGTGGCGCCGTCGGTGATGCCCGACAGCGCTTCCTCGGCGCTGACCACCTTGTCCATCGAGGTCCCTCCTTGTGGCGTCGCAGGCACGTGAGGGTACGACAGCTCACGCACACGCTGATGCGTTCACGCACATCGTCGACCATGTGCGTGAGCACACGAAGGTGTGCGTGAGCGGGGGTTAGCCGTTCTTCCCAACCGGTGCGGCCGGAGTCGTCGGCTGGGCCGTGTTCTTACCGCCATCCGTCGCCGGTCCGTCCTTGTCAGGAACGTTCCCGGCGCCCTGGCCGGGTGGTGGGGCTCCGGTCGGTAGGCCGCCGCTGTCGGCAGGGGGTGGATCGGTCCCAGCGTCTCCGGGCCCCGGTGCTCCAGTGCTGGGTGCGGGGGGTGCCGCGCTCGTGGGCGGGATGATCGGCGCCGGAGCTGCGGTCGGGGGTGCCGCGACGGGTGTGGCGGCTGCGGTCGGGATGGCGGCGGGCCGCGCGGCGCGCGCGACGTGGCGGGCGGGGGCTGCTCCGGCTCGGACGGGTGCGGCCACGACCGGTTGCTCCGCGGGCTGCTCGGCCTTCTCCGCGGTCGAACCGGCATCGGCGCTCGGGACGTCGGCGGTGCCGGGCGGGGTGACCGGTTCGACGAGGGCAACAGGTGCCTCGCCGGCGAGGAGGGTCGGGTCGACGGTGTACGCCGTCGCGGCGGCGGCGAGCGCGATCCCGACGGTGGCCAGCGCGGCGACGAGCACGCCGCGGACCCGCAGGGCCAGCGGTCGGCCGGCCGGTGCAGGCCACGCCGGTGCCGCGGTGCGGAGCTGCGGCACCACGGGCCGCTGAGGTGCATCCACCGGTCCGGCGATCATCTCCGCGGCGATCATCTCTGCGGCGATCATCTCTGCGACGGCCTCGGCGGGACGGGCCTGCCGGTGCGCGGCCAGTGCCGCACCCCTTGCGACGGTGGTGCGCGGATCGGCGTCGACGGTGATGGGCCGGCCCAGCCCCGCGGAGACCAACTGCGGGACGAGCGGGATCCGCGACGAGCCGCCCACCAGCAGGATCGTCTGCGGGACGGCCGGATCGATCCGGGCGGCCGCCAGCGCGCGGAGCAGCGCCTCGACCGTGGCGGCGACGTCTCCGCGGATCCGGTCCTCGAAGTCGGCCCGTCCGATCCGCACCCGGGTGTGTGCACCGGGCAGCATGACCGGGACCGCAGCGTCGACATCGGCCGACAGGGCCTCCTTGGCGGTGGCGCAGTCGCGGCGCAGCGCCGCGACGGCGGCCAGCACGTCGGGATCGGCGGGGTCCAGCGCGTTCCACGCGTCGCCGAGGGTGTCGCGCACGTGGTCGAGGACGTGCTCGTCGAAATCGACGCCGCCGAGCCCGGCGATCCCGACCGGCCGACCGAGCAGCAGCGGGTCCCCGTCCGCCCCGCCGCCGAGGACGGACGCTTCGAACGAGTCCCCGCCGAGGTCGTACACCGCGAGGACGGCGCCGGCCGCGAGCCCGGCCGCGCCGGTGTGGCCCAGCGCGGCGGCAGCGGGTTCGCTCACCAGCAGCACGTCGACGAGGCCCACGGCGGCCAGCGCGCGGGTGAACGTGTCCAGCCGATGGGCGCCCCAGCCGGTGGGATGGGTCAGCGCGACGGTGTCCGGCGCGCCGCCCTCCCGAGCGGAGACGAGTTCGACGACCGCGCGGACGAACCGCGCGGCGATCTCGGCAGCCGTGGGCGTGTGGTCGCCGAGGACCAGGGGGGTGTTGTCGCCGATGCGGCGGACGAACCCCCTGACCACCCGCTGCGGTGCGGCGGCCGAGCGCCGCCGGGCCGCCTCGCCGACGAGCAGCGCGCCGTCGTCGGCGAGGAACGCGGCGGTGGCGATGGCGGCGTCCGCATCGCCCAGGGCCACGGCCTCCGGGCGGCCGTGCTCGGCGGCGCGGCAGACCGCGGCAGCCGTGCACGTCGGGCCCAGGTCGATACCGAGGTGGTATCCCTGTCCCGGTCGAGATTGTGACGGCTGTCTCATGCTACGTTGATCGGACGGGTGGAATAGGCCGTTAGCCAGCATTGACTCCACCATCCTGACGGATGATGGGTGCGCCCGTTCGGTCTACGGAGCGCGACATCGGGCCCGGCCATCCGTCACCGCAACGGGGGAGTGTGACCCCGTCGGAGCAGTCGTCAGGACATCGTCATTCCCCCGTCGACGGTGACGACCGTGCCGGTGACCTGCCTGGCGAGGTCCGACGACAGGGCGACGACGGCGTCGGCGACGTCGTCGGCCGTCGATACCCGGCCCAGCGGCGTCATCCGCCCGACCGTGTCGACGACCGCGTCCCGGTGCGGTCCGGCGTTGGCGTCGGTGGGCACCATGCCCGGTGCGACGACGTTGACCCGGATCCCGTCGGATCCCAGCTCGGCGGCGAGGTGGCGGGCCAGCGCGTCCTGCGCGGACTTGGCCACCGCGATCTCGGCCAGCTCGGCCCGGACGTGGGTCGAGCGGCTCAGCGATGCGCCGATCAGCACGATCGTGCCGCCGCCGCGGCGGCGCATGCCGGGCACGACGTGCCGCACCGCCGCCATGGTGGCGGCAAGCTGGACGTCGACCGTGGCGCGGATCGCGTCGCCGTGGTCGAGGAGCGACCCGCCGGGCGTCGCCATCCCGCTGGTGTCACCGATGGCGTTGGCGACGAGCAGGTCGATGTCGCCCAACTCGGCCGATGCGGCTGCCACCAGCGCTGCGACCTGGGCGTCGTCGGAAGCGTCCGCGGCCAGCGCGAGGCCGCGCGAGCCTGATGCGGCGACGTCGGCGACGACCGCATCGGCCGCGGTCCGGTTCGAGTGGTAGTTCACCGCGACTGTGGCGCCGTGGCGGCCCAGCGAGCGGGCGACGGCTGCACCGATGCCCCGGCTCGCGCCGGTGACCAGCGCGACCCGGCCGTGCAGCAGGGGAGCGGTCGCGACCGCCGGCCCGCTGTCCGCGATCGACCCGGTCATCGGAGAGTGTCGCCGGGGGCGACGGTGACGACGGCCTGGTAGGCCACCGGCCGCACCTTCGCGTCCGCGAAGACGGGATCGTTGATGAGGGTGACCGGGGTGTCGACCCCGGCCTTGGTCGTGGGAATCAGTCGTGTCATGCCCACAGAAAAGCACGATCACATGATTGTCACAAGCCATGACAATCTCTTAGTGGTGCTAGTCTCCGGCAGTGCCGCTCGACGACCGCGCCGTGTTCCTGCTCTCCCAGATCGGCCACAACGTGGCCGATCGGTTCGCGCAGGCGCTCGCTCCCCTCGGGATCAAGCCCGCCCACTTCGGGATCCTGACCCACCTGCGCGCCGCGGACGGTCGCAGCCAGCAGCAGCTCGCCGACCTGCTCGACATCCACCGCAACCCGATGGTCGGGCTCGTCGACGAGCTGGAGGCCCTCGGCCTGGTCCGTCGCACCCGCCACCCCGACGACCGTCGCGCCCACGCCGTCCACCTCACCGACAAGGCCCGATCCGTCCTGGACGAGGGCGACCGCATCGCCGACGCGCTCGAGACGACCATGCTCGAGTCGCTCGCCGCCGATGAGCGCACTCAGCTGCTCGCGACGCTGCGGAAGGTCACCGCTCACGCCGCCCTGCCGGTCGGTGTCCATCCCGGCCTGCGCCGCCGGGCGCCGCGGCCGGGAGCCGCCGACTGACGCCGGCGCGCCCGCTCATGCGGTGCGTGCCTCGATGGCCTTCACCACCGCGGCCATGTCGGTGTCGCCGAGGCCGAGGCGCGCCGCCTCGGCGAACAGCTCGCGCGCGGCGTCGAGCAATGGCACTGCGATCCCGGCCGCGGCAGCCGCAGCCGAGATCAGCCGCGCGTTGGTCCAGACGTTCGTGATCGACGCCTGCGGGGCGAAGTCCTCCGCCACGATCTTCGGCGCCTTCACCCGCATCACCGGGCTCGCCATCTGCCCGCCGGTCAGCACCTCGACGAACCGCGCGAGGTCGAGCCCGTGGCTGCGGGCGAAGTGCACCGCCTCGGCCAGACCTGTCACCAGCGTGATCAGGAAGACGTTCACGGCCAGCTTCATGAGCAGCGCGCCGGGCACCGCCCCGCACGGGATCATCTCCCGGCACATGGGCGCGAGCACCGGCAGCACGCGCTCGACGTCCGCGGGGGCACCGGCCAGCATCGCCACGAGCTCCCCGGCCTCGGCCGGCGCCCGCGATCCCGACACCGGGGCCTCGACGTAGGCGCCGCCGGCCGCCCGCACGTCGGCTTCCAGGCCGGTCGAGTACTCGGGTGCCGTCGTGCCCATGTGCACGACGGTGTGCCCGCGCACCCGCTCGGCGAACGCCGGCGTGCCACGGCAGAGCACGGCGTCGACCGCGGCGGCGTCGGTCAGCATCATGATCACGACATCGCACCCGGCGAACACGTCAGCGGCGTCCGGCGCGACCTCCGCGCCGGCCGCGTCGAGTGCCTTCACCTTCTCCGCGCTGCGGTTCCAGACGAGGAGGGGCGTCCCGGCGGCCAGGAGGTTCAGCGCCATCGGCTCGCCCATCGAGCCGAGCCCGACGAAACCCACCCTGAGATCGGCGCTGCTCACGGTCGCGGCACCCCGATCGGGTTCGGTACGGGGAACGCGCCGGAGTCGACGAGCAGTCGGCTCAGCGGTGCGGCCAGTTCGATGATGCGTTCAACCCCGGTCGGCCCGATCCGCTCCACCGGCGCCGCGGCGAGGCGGTCGGTCATGTCCTCGACGTCGCGCCGCAGCGCACCGCCGGTCCTGGTCAGGCGCCCGTCTCGGTCGAGCAGTCCGCGTGCGGCCAGCCGTCGCGCAGACTGTTCCCACTCCTCGTCGCTCCACCCGCGCACGGGCTGGATCACGTCGCGCGCCATGCCGCCGGCCGCCACGAACGTCAGCGTCGCGTCGAGGCCCTGCAGTCCGTGCGCGACGGCGGCGAGCACGTGCCCGTCACCGCGGTGCTCGCGCAGCACGCCGGCGGCCAGCCAGGCCGACTCGACGGGGTCGGCGGGACGCGGCACCTGCGACCAGGCAGCGGCGAGCGGGCGCCCGTCGAACCGGCAGCCCGCCACCGCCTCCCACAGCGGATCGGCCAGCTGTTCGAGCGTCTCGATCCCGGTGGCGTCGAACGCGTCACGCAGTGCCGCACCCGCGGCCGCGATGCGGGTGTCGAGCACCAGTTCGGGATCGGCGAAGGACCACGCGTCGGGGATCGCGCGCGCCACCATCGCGGGCGCGAACCCGTACGCCATGGCTGCGACCGCCTCCGGGGGAACCGGTCCCAGCGGCGCGACCCGGGATGCGAAGTAGCCCATCCAGTAGCCGCGCAGGCCGATGCGTCGCGCTGCCTCCGCGGGCTGCGGCGCGAAGTAGACGAGCGCGTGCAGTGGTTCGATCGCTTCCCAGAGTCGCCTGGCGAGGGTCGGTGTCGGAGGCACGGACTCACGATCGTCTCGGCAACGGGCGCAGGACAGTGCCAATCTGGGCGAATGGACCACTCCTGGTGGACCGAGGTCGTCTTCCGCGGCTGGCGGCAGCGGCCCGGTCCGCGTCATCAACGGCTGGCGGCCGCGCTGCTCGAGGCCGTCGAGCTCGGCACCGTGCACGAAGGCGACCGCGTGCCCGCCGAGCGACCGCTCGCCGCTGCGCTCGGGGTGTCCCGGGGCACGGTGGTCGCCTCCTTCGAGCGGCTGGCGGAGGCCGGGGTGCTCCGACGTCGGCAGGGTGCGGGCACGTTCGTGCTGGGCCGCCCGTCGTGGACGGCGCCCAGCGGTGTCTCCGCCCTGCTCCTGCGCCGCGCGCACGACGAGCGGACGATCGACCTCTCGCTCTCCGTGCCGGCCGACCGCAGCCACCTGCCGTCGATCGACGCCGCCGCGGCCTGGGCAGGGCTCGACGGTGCGGGTCTCGATCCCGCGGGACTGCCACTGCTGCGCGCGGCAGTGGCCGAGCACCTCACCAGCTACCAGCAGCTGCCGACCGAACCGGAGCAGATCATGATCACGGCGGGGGCGCAGGAAGCGTTGTGGCTGCTGGCCCGCACCGCCACCGGCCTCGTCACCAGCTGCCCGACGTACCCGGGCATGACCGGTGCCGGGAGCCCGATCGCGTCGCTGCCCACCGGACCGGACGGCCCGAGCCCGTCCACGATCGAGCGGCTGGCCCGCACACCCGGCACGCTCGTGCACCTCATGCCGACCGGCCACAACCCGACCGGCACGGTCATGCCCACCCTGGCCAGGCAGTCCGTCGCCGCCATCGCCGACGCCGGCCGGGCCACGATCGTCGAGGACCTCACGCTCGCCGACCTCTACCTCGACGCCGAACCGCCACCACCGCTGGCCGCGCTGAGCCCCGCGGTGGTGGCGGTCGGATCGGCCGGGAAGCTGCTGTGGAGCGGGCTGCGGGTGGGCTGGATCCGGGCGGACGAGCCGCTGCTCTCCGCCTTGCTGGCGGCGAAGGTGTCGCTCAACCTGGCGACGTCCGCGACGACGCAGGCGCTCACCGCCCACCTGCTGGCGGCGATCGATCGTCCCTGGTCGGACGCGCACCGAGCGGCGCTGGCGCTGCGGCGCGACCACCTGGCCGGTGCGTTGGCCGACCGGCTGCCGGGGTGGCGGGTGAACCGGCCCGCCGCGGGGCTGTCGCTGTGGGTCGAGGTGCCCGTCGCGAGCGTCGACGCCTTCGCCCACACCGCGGCCCGGCACGGTGTCACGATCTCGCCCGGCAGCACGTCCTGCATCGACGGCCGGCACCACGGCTACGCCCGCCTCTCCTTCGCCGGGCAGCTCGACGACCTCACCCTCGCCGCGGATCGGTTGGCGGCGGCGTGGGAAGCGCACGCGACGGACCGGGCTGCCGCACCGTGATGGTGGCCATTGGTGAAGTGCACCCGGGGCTCCGCCCCGGCCCCCGGCCCTCACTCTGGTGGAGCTTTGAACTGCGGTCGGCTCCACCGTCGATCGGTCGCCCTGCGGCGTTGCACGCACGCCCGATCGACGGTGGAGCCTCTGGTATCCCGTGTGGCGGGGGCCGCCCGCCTCAAGATCGCGTTGAGGTCGAAGTGTTTGCTGTTTTCACCGCGCAAACTTCGACCTCGATGCGATCTTCGCGGGCAGTCCTACCGTCGGGGGTCGGTGCGCAGGGAGGTGCCGCTCTCCTCCTCCAGCAATGCCACCGCCATCAGCTCGCCGTCGACGTCGCCGTAGCGCGCGTGGGCCCGTCGATGGACGTCGTCCACGACCTCGGCCAGCGCGAACGGCACGCCGAGGTTGCGGGCCTGCGCGGTGATGTTGGCGAGCTCCTCGCAGCAGCGGTCGAGGCCGAAGGAGGCCATCCGGTCGCCTGCGAAGACGGCGTCGAGGTCGCGGCGGACGAACTCGCTCGCGGCGGCGCTGTCGGCCAATGCCGCCCGCAGCACAGTGAGGTCGATCCCGGCCCGTCGCCCGAGCAGCAGTGCTTCCGCGGTCGCCACTGCCTGACCGAACCACAAGAGGTTGACCAGCAGCTTCGTCGTGTAGCCGGCGCCGAGCCCACCGACGTGGACGAGCCGATCGGGGTCCGCGACGGCGGCGAGCAGCGGTCGATGCCGCTCGAGCAGCGCGGCGGGACCGCCGACGAACAGCTTCAGCGAGGCGTTCGTCGCGGCCTCGATCCCGCCGCCCATCGGGGCCTCGAGGACCTCGACGCCGCGCGCACCGGCCGCCGCCTGGACGGGTGCCGCGACGGCGGTTGCGTTGCTGGTCATGTCGATCCATGTCGCGCCGGGCCGCAGGCTCTCCAACGCGCCGGCGACGCCGGTCATCGCCTCGACCACCTCGGGTGGCCCCGACAGCACGGTGATCAGCACGTCGGCGTCGGCCGCTGCGGCAGCGGCCGACCCGACCCAGGTGGCGCCGGCCGCGCGCACCGCTGCGGCTCGTTCCGGGCGGCGGTCGAAGGCGGCGACCTCGTGGCCGGCCCGGACGAGGTTGGCGCACACCGGCAGGCCCATCCGGCCCACCCCCACGAATCCGATCATCGCCCGAGGATCGACCCCTCTGACTTCATGCGCCGGCTCAGGTGTCGCCGACGGCGTCGAGCGACACGTCCGCGTCCGCGAGACGTGCGGGGTCGAGCTGCTCGCCGGAGCGGATGAGCCGGCCGAGGGTCTCGGTCACGTCCCAGACGTTGACGTTCATCGCGGCGACGAGGCGGCGGTCGTCGAGCCAGAACGCGATGAACTCGCGCGTGCCGAGGTCGCCGCGGACGACGACCTCGTAGTGG
Organism: uncultured Actinomycetota bacterium; assembly: GCA_963727745.1. Lineage (GTDB taxonomy): Bacteria > Actinomycetota > Actinomycetes > Mycobacteriales > Pseudonocardiaceae > Pseudonocardia. Next base: position 512,892 of record CAVSHL010000001.1, on the reverse strand, counting down.
TCCCCGGGAACGGTGTGGCCGGTGTACTCCATGCCGAGGTCGTACTGGTCGGTGAAGAAGTAGGGCAGGCGGTCGTACGCGGCGGGGCGGCCGAGCATCGTCGCCGCCGCGACGGCGGGCTGGTTGAGGGCGTTGGCCCAGTGCTCGACGCGCACGCGGCGCCGCAGCAGCGGGTGGTGGGCGTTGGCGACGTCACCGGCGGCGACGATGTCGGGATCGCTGGTCTGCAGGTGTTCGTCGACCACGACGCCGTTGTCGACCGTCAGTCCGGCGGCGAGCGCGAGATCGTCGTTCGGGGTGACGCCGATGCCGACCACCACGGTGTCGGCCTCGATCGTCGTGCCGTCGGCGAGTTCGATGGCGCACCCGTCGTCGGTCCGCGGCTTGATCGCCGTGACCGTGACCCCGCAGCGCAGGTCGATGCCGTGGTCGACGTGCAGGTCGGCGAAGACCTGCGCGATCCGTGGGCCGAGCACACCCAGCAGCGGGAGCTCCGCGCTCTCCAGCACGGTGACCTCGGCAGCTGCCCCGCGGGCGGCGGCCGCGGTCTCCAGCCCGATCCACCCGCCGCCGATGACGGCGATCCGGGCGCCCGGCTGCAGGCGTGCCCGCAGCCGCTCGCTGTCGTCGACGGTGCGCAGGTAGTGCACGCCGGCCAGGTCCGCGCCGGGGACGGGCAACCGTCGCGGCGAGGCGCCGGTGGCGAGGAGCAGTCTGTCGTAGTGCCGGCGGCCCGACCCCCGGGTGCCGAGCTGGTGCTCGGCGGGGACGAGCTCGGTCACCGGGTCGTCGAGGAGCAGTTCGACGTCGTTGTCGGCGTACCAGCCCGCCGGGTGGACGTGGACGGCGTCGCGCGCGGTGGCTCCCTGGAGGTAGCCCTTGGACAGGGGCGGCCGCTCGTAGGGCCGGTGGGTCTCGTCGCCGTGCAGCGTGATCCGCCCGTCGAAGCCCTGGGCGCGCAGTGCCTCCACCGCCTTGGCGCCGGCCAGCCCTGCGCCGACGACGGCGAACGTCGGCCGCGGGCTCACGACGAACCGTCCCGACGTGCCGCCCGGCTCGTCGTCAGCCCGAGGAACTCGGCCCGTGAGCGGGGATCGTCGCGGAGGGTGCCGCGCAGGCTGGACGTGACGGTCGTCGTGCCGCCTGCGCGGACCCCGCGCAGGGTCATGCACGAGTGCTCGGCCTCGATCACGACGCCGACGCCGCCCGGTTCCAGGTGGGTCTGCAGCCACTCGGCGACCTGGGCCGTCAGCCGCTCCTGCACCTGGGGCCGGCGGGCCAGCAGCTCCACGACCCGCGCGAACTTGGAGAGGCCGAGGATCCGGTCGGCCGGCAGGTAGCCGACGTGCGCGACGCCGACGAACGGCAGCATGTGGTGCTCGCAGAGCGACTGCACGGGGATGTCGCGGACGAGGACCAGCTCGTCGTAGTGCTCGTCGTTGGCGAAGGTGGTGAGGTCGAAGGAGCGGGGAGCGAGCATCTCCGCGTAGGCGTCGGCCATCCGCCGGGGAGTGTCGGCCCGGGCGGGGGTCATGGTGTCCACGCCCAGCGCCGAGAGGAACTCGCCGGCCGCGCGTTCTGCGCGGTCGAGGTCGATCCCGTCGAACGGCGGAACGATCCGCAGGGGAGCAGGCACGACCCCGACGGTGTGAGCGGCTTCCGGTTGGACGGACACGGCGTTGCCTCCAGCTTTCTAACGGACATCGTCATGGACGTTAGAACGCCGGTACTCTTCCGTCAACAGATGTGTCCGTTAGAACGGGGTGGTGGCATGGAGGACTTCGTCGAGCACGTCGGCGGCGTGAGTGCGCTCGCCGAGCCGGCCCGTCGCGCCCTCTACCTCTTCGTCGCGGCCCAGCCGTCGCCGGTGAGCCGCGACGAGGCCGCGGCGGGTGTGGATCTTCCGCGGCACATGGCGAAGTTCCACCTTGACAAGCTCGTCGAGGAGGGGCTGCTCGACACGGAGTCGCGGAGGCTGTTCGGCCGCCGCGGTCCGGGGGCGGGGCGCCCCACGAAGCTCTACCGGCGATCGGCGCGCGAGGTCGCCGTCTCCCTGCCGCCGCGCCGGTACGACCTCGCCGGCCAGATCCTCGCCGCCGCCGTCGCCGAGTCGGCGCGCGTCGGCGGGCCGATCCTCGACGCGGTGCAGCGTGCCGCGGAAGCGGAAGGACGGCGCATGGGTGCGGGCGACGCCCCGGCCGCCGGTGCGGACGTGCTCGGCTCCGTCGCTGCGATGCTCTCCGCCCGCGGGTACGAAGCGCGCCGCGACGACGACGGGATCGTCCTGGCCAACTGCCCGTTCCACGCCCTTGCGCAGGAGCACGCCGAGTTGGTGTGCGGGATGAACCTGCACCTCGTCTCGGCCCTGCTCGACGAGCGCGGCGCGAGCGCGGCCCGGGCGGTGCTCGATCCGCAGCCGGGTCGCTGTTGCGTGCGGGTCTCGCACTCCCGCTGACCCGCTGCTCGGCCGGGCTCAGTCCCGCGCTGCGGCGAGCCCCTCGATCTCGATGAGCGCCTCCGGCTGCCACAGCGCCGTCACCCCGACGCCGGTCATCGCCGGGTAATCCGTGCCGGCGAGCTCGCGCCACACCTGCCCGATCTCCTTGCCGTGCGCCTGGTAGTCGGGGATGTCGACGAGGTAGATCCGCACCGAGAGCAGGTCCGCCGCGGTGCCGCCGGCCGAGCGCAGCGCCTCGACGACGTTGGTGAGCGCCTGGCGGAACTGGGCGACGATCCCGCCTTCGACGATCACGCCGTCCGCGTCCATCGCGGTCTGCCCGGACAGGTGGATCGTGTCGCCGCGCCGGACGGCGTGGGTGAAGCCGGACGGTTTGGCGAGCGTGCCGGGGTTGATCCGCTGGATGTCGTCGGTCGCGCGCTCGCTCATCGTCGCCCTCTCCCGTGCGGCGCACTCTTGCGCCGACTACTGTGTCGTGTTTCAGTTACGAGCGTAACGAACGCAGCATACGTTCGATAGTGCCTGTCGGTTGGAGGAGAAGATCGTGTCCATCGACCATCTCGACACGACGGCAGTCCCGGTCGTCACCCGCGCCGGCCACGAGCACGGCGCGACCGGCCAGTCCGGGGGAGCGGTCCGGGTCTCCGGGGTGTCGCCGCAGCACACGCCGGCCACCCGAATCTGGTTCGGCCGGGTGAGCAACGAGCCGGGCTACCGTTCCCTGCCGCACCACCACGGCGAGGCCGAGACCGGCGGATACGTGCTCAAGGGCCGCGGTCGCATCTGGTACGGCGAGCGCTACGAGCAGTACCTCGACATGGCCGAGGGCGACTTCGTGTTCGTGCCGCCGTTCATGCCGCACGTCGAGGGCAACATGAGCACGACCGAGGAGCTGGTCTGGCTCACGTGCCGCACGCCCGACAACATCGTCGTCAACCTCCCCGAGGTCGACGACGCCGTGCTGGCGGGATACCGGCGCGCATGAGCCCAACGCGAACCCGTCCGACGAGTGCGCCGCTGCTCGCCGTCCTCGATCTCGTCCCCGACGGCGACGACGTCTTCGTGGCGCAGCCGCAGGTGATCCCGTCGGGGCGGATCTACGGCGGCGAGCTCGTCGCGCAGGCCCAGCGGGCGGCCGCGCTGACCGTCGGCACCGATCGGCGGGTGCACAGCCTGCACGGCTACTTCCTGCGGGCCGGCGACGTGCAGCGCCCCACCCGGTGGTCGGTCGAGCGGCTGCGCGACGGCCGGAACTTCGCCCAACGAGTGGTCCGCGGCGAGCAGGACGGGCGGCTGCTCTTCCAGGCGATGGCGTCCTTCCAGGTCGCGGGCCCGGGCGTCGAGCACGCGGTGGCGCTGCCCGCCGATGCCGGCGATCCCGAAGCGCTGCCGACGACCGAGCAGGCGCTGACCGGCACGGACGTGCGCGACACCGAGTACTGGTCCTACGGCCGCAGCTTCGACATCCGGCACACCCCGGCAGCGATCTACACCACCGCCGACGGCACGCGCCGCAACCGCCAGACCGTGTGGCTGCGGGCCTGGGACCGGCTCCCCGACGATCCGGGCCTGCACCGGACGGCGCTGGCCTACGTCTGCGACTACACGCTGCTCGAACCGGTCCTGCGCCGGCACGGGGCGGCGTGGGCCGACGAGGGCGTGGTCACGGCGAGCCTCGACCACGCCATGTGGTGGCACCACGACGGCCGGATGGACGAGTGGGTCGCGCTGGTGCAGGACTCACCGGTGGCGAGCAAGGGTCTCGGCCTCGGCCGGGCCCAGCTGTTCTCCCACGACGGGACGTTGCTGGCCAGCGTCGTGCAAGAGGGCCTGGTCCACCTCCCGGCCTGATCGTGACCGTTCCCGCCCGATCGTGAAGGAGGACTGCGGCAGATGTCCCAGCAACCGTTCTGGAACCCGAAGACCGAGCTGCTCCCGCGGGAGGATCTGCGCGCGCTGCAGCTGGCGAAGCTGCGCAGGACCGCGGAGTGGGCGCAAGCCCGCAGCCCGTACTACCGGCGGACGTTCGCCGCGGCCGGGTTCACGGCGGACCAGCTGCGGACGTGGGCCGACATCGAGCGCATCCCGTTCCTCACCCGCGACGACTGGATGGCGAGCCAGGAGGCCCATCCGCCGTACGGGGAGCTGCCCGTCACCGGGCCGGAGAACGCGATCCGCGTCCACACGACCAGCGGGACCTCCGGCCGCACGCCGCTACGTGCGCTGGACACGCGCAAGGACTGGTCCTGGGCCGCGGAGATGTGGTGCTACGCCCTGTGGGCCGCCGGGGTGCGGGCGCACGACGTGGGGTACGTCGCGTTCGGCTACGGCTCGTTCATCGGGTTCTGGGGTCTGCACAACGGCCTGGAGAAGATCGGCGCGCTCACCGTGCCCGGTGGCGCGCAGACCACGACCCAGCGGGTGAAGCAGATCGTCGACTTCGGCGCGACCGTCGTGGCGTCCACACCCACCTACGCGCTGCGGCTGGCCCAGGAGGCCGAGTCGATGGGCGTCGACCTGCGCGGCGGCCCGGTGCGCACGGTGATCCTCTCGGGGGAACCCGCCGGCTCCATCCCGGAGACCAAGGCACTCATCGAGGAGCGCTGGGGCGCCAAGGCCTACGACACCGCCGGCATGACCGAGGTGTCGACGATCTTCATGTTCGAGCCTGCCGAGCAGCCCGGCGGGTGCCACATCATCGAGGACCACTTCATCGAGCAGGTGATCGACCCGGACACCGGCCGCGAACTCGGCTACGGCGAGCGCGGAGAACGCGTCTGCACGTCGTTCGGGCGCAGCACCACGCCGCTGCTGCGCTACCGCACGGCCGACGTCGTGGTGAAGGTGCCGGCGACCCGCGCGTCGTCCGGGCGCACCTGGGACCTCTACGAGGGCGGCATCCTCGGCCGCGTCGACGACATGAAGCTCGTCCGCGGCACGAACGTCTACCCGGGCGCCATCGAGGCCATCGTCCGCGGCCACGGCGGGATCGAGGAGTTCCAGGTCCGCATCGAGCGCCGCGGCGAGCGCGACGAGATCCTCCTGGTCCTGGAGACCGCCCCGACCATGGGCGACGACGCCTGGGCCGCGCTCGCCCGCGCCATCGGCGTCGAGCTCGCCGACGCCCACGAGGGCCTGCGCTTCCTGCTCGAACGGGCCGCCGCCGGGGAGCTCCCGAGGTTCGAGCTCAAGGCGAAGCGGCTCACCGACCTGCGACCCGTCACCACCGGAGCGGCGCGATGACCACCGATGCCCTGATCGACACCGACCTGCTGGGGCGCCCGCACACCGCCCAGGAACGCCAGATCGTCGAGGTGCACGAGCAGCTGCGCCGGCTCCTGCGCGAGGACCTGCCGCCGTGCGCGGCGGCGAACCTGCGCACGGCGCTCGCCGCCGTCGCGATCGTCGTGACCGACCTGGGGCTGCGGTTCGAGCACCTGCTCGACGAGGGGGTGTGACGTGGCTGCCGTCTCCCGGGTCGCCGCCGTCGGTGGCGGGCCCGGCGGCCTGCTCTCCGCGATCCTGCTGAAGCAGGCCGACCCGACCCGGCAGGTCACGGTCTACGAGCGCAACGCCGCCGACGACACGTTCGGCTTCGGCGTGGTGTTCTCCCAGGAGACGCTGGACAACATCGAGGCTGCCGATCCCGAGTCGTTCGCCCGGATCGCCGCGGAGTTCCGGCACTGGAGCGCCATCGACGTCGACTTCCTGGGCGCGCGCGAGCGCTCCGACGGGCACGCGTTCGCCGCGCTGGGCCGCAAGCGCCTGCTGGCGATCCTGGGGGAGCGCGCCCGCGAGCTGGGGGTGGACGTGCGCTACCGCACGGAAGCGCCGCCGCTCGCGCAGCTGCGGGCCGATCACGACGTCGTCGTCGCGGCCGACGGGGTGAACTCGCGGATCCGGGAGGAACTGGCCGGCGACTTCGGCCCGTCGATCGACCGGCGTTCGGCCAAGTACGTCTGGTTCGCCACCACGCGCCCGTTCGACTGCTTCACGTTCCTGTTCGTCGAGACGGAGTTCGGCCTGTTCTGGGCGCACATCTACCCGTTCGACGGCGAGCGCTCCACGTTCATCGTCGAGACCGACGAGGAGACCTGGCGGCGCGCCGGCCTGGACGCCTCGGCCGCGGTGCCGCGCCGGCCCGGCGAGAACGACGAGGCCGCGCTCGCGTTCTGCGAGCGGATCTTCGCCGCCCACCTCGACGGGCACCCGCTGATCGGAAACAACTCGGGCTGGCTCTCGTTCGGCGTGGTCCGCAACGAGCACTGGACGGCCGGGGACGCCGCGCTGGTCGGCGACGCCGCGCACACCGCCCACTTCTCCATCGGGTCGGGCACCAAGCTCGCGCTCGAGGACGCGATCAGCCTCGCCGGCGCGCTGAACCGCGAGCCGACCGTGGACGCGGCGCTCAAGTCGTACGAGGAGGACCGCAAGCCGCTCGTCGCGTCGCTGCAGCGCTCGGCCCAGACCAGCCTCGAGTGGTTCGAGGGCGCCCGCCGCTACCGCGACCTCGACCCGCAGCAGTTCGTCTTCCAGCTGCTCACGCGCAGCCAGCGGGTCACCTACGACAACCTCAAGCTGCGCGACGCCGGGTACGTCGCCCGCGTCGACGACTGGCTGGCCCGCCGGACCAGGGAATCGGGCGTCGAGGTCGACGCCGCGACACCGCCGATGTTCCACCCGTACCGGCTGCGCGGTCTCGAGCTGGCCAACCGCATCGTGGTCTCGCCGATGGCGCAGTACTCCGCCACCGACGGCGTGCCGGGCGACTGGCACCTCGTCCACCTGGGCGGACGGGCCGCCGGTGGGGCCGGGCTCGTCATGACCGAGATGATCTGCACCGCGCCGGACGCGCGGATCACCCCCGGCTGCCCCGGGCTCTGGACCGACGAGCAGCGCGACGCGTGGGCCCGCATCGTCGAGTTCGTGCACACGCGCACGCCGGCGAAGATCGGCGCCCAGCTGGGCCACGCCGGCCGCAAGGGCTCCACGAAGGTCATGTGGGAGGGCATCGACGAGCCGCTGCCCGAGGGGAACTGGCCGATCATGGCGCCCTCGCCGATCCGCTACCGGCCCGACAGCCAGGTCCCGCACGAGATGACCGAGGCCGACATCGACGCCGTCGTCGCCGATCACGTCGCGGCAACCCGGCGGGCCGCCGAGGCGGGCTTCGATCTGCTGGAGCTGCACTTCGCGCACGGCTACCTGGTGTCGAGCTTCCTGTCGCCGCTGTCGAACCGGCGCACCGACGGCTACGGCGGCCCGCTGGCCAACCGTGCCCGGTTCGGCCTGCGCATCCTGGCGGCGGTCCGCGCGGAGTGGCCGCAGGACCGGCCGATCAGCGTGCGGATCAGCGCCACCGACTGGGTCGACGGCGGGTTCGGCGGCGACGATGCCGTCGCGATCGCGCCGATGCTCGCCGCGCACGGCGCCGACATCATCGACGTGTCCACCGGGCAGACCAGCACGGATGCGCGACCCGAGTACGGACGGCTCTACCAGACTCCCTTCGCGGATCGGATCCGACAGGAGACCGGCATCCCGACGATCACCGTCGGCGCCGTGTCCTCGGTGGAGGACGCCAACACGATCATCGCTAGCGGCCGGGCCGATCTGTGCGCGCTGGCCCGCCCGCACCTGGTCGACCCGTACTGGACGCTCAACGCGGCACTCGACCAGGACTACCGCGGGCTCCAGGTCGTGCCCCAGTACCGGTCCGGGTTGTCGGCCCGTCGCCGGCACCAGGAACCATGACCGGCGTGGAGATCGAGCAGGGTCGGTTGCGCGGAACGGAGTCTGCCGGCGCACATACTTTCCTGGGCATCCCGTACGCCGCCGATCCGGTGGGGGAGCGCCGGTTCGCCGCGCCTGCGCCGCACCCCGGCTGGACGGACGTGCGCGATGCCGGCGTGCCCGGACCGGCCGCACCGCAGGCGGTGTCCCGGTTGGCCGCCGTCATGGGCCATCCGCGATCGACCGGCTACGACGAGGCCGGCTGCCTGACCGTGAACGTCTGGACTCCCAAGGATCGCTCGCCGGGGGATCGGCTGCCGGTCCTGTTCTGGCTGCACGGCGGCGCGTTCCTGACGGGGTCGGCGAGCTGGGACTGGTACAGCGGCGCCCGGCTCGCCGCCGAGCACCGCATCGTCGTGGTCACCGCGAACTACCGGCTCGGACCGCTGGGCTACCTGTACAGCCCAGAGCTCGGGCCGGGCAACGCCGGACTGCTGGACCAACAGGCCGCGCTGGCCTGGACGGCGACCAACGTCGCCGCGTTCGGTGGTGATCCCGACGCGATCACGGTGGGTGGCCAGTCGGCGGGTGGGATCTCCGCCGCGCTGCTGGCCGGGATCCCGGCGACGCGCGACATCGTGCGGCGGGTCGTGCTGCAGAGCGGGGTGCCCGCGTACCCGCTGATCCCGCCCAGCAGTGCCGAGGAGACCACGGACCGGCTCGTGCACGTCCTCGGCCGGACCCGGCCCACCGAGCTGCGCGACGTCGCCGCGGACGACCTGATCGCCGCCGTCCGCGAGCTGGGGCCCGCAGCGGATCGGAGCGCTACCCCGTTGCCGCCGTTGGGTCCCGTCCGCACCGATGACCATCCCTGGGCCGATCCGGCCGCCGCGTTGCGCGACGGCAACGGCGAGCTGGCGACCCTCATCGGCTACACCGCAGCCGAAGGGAACGCCTTCCTGCTCGCCGCCGACATCCCCGACGGCGCAGCGGCGCTCGACCGCGTGAGCGTGGACGGGACCGGTGGCGCCGCTCTGGCCGCGCACTACGGGGCGCGCAGGTCCGGGGCCGCGCCGTGGATGCTGCTCGCCGACGCCGCTACCGACCAGACCTTCCGCCGGCCTGCACTGGCTGTCGCCGACGAGCTGGCCGGCCGGGGCCTGCCCGTCCACGTCTACCAGTTCGACTGGGCGGCCGAGCTGGGCGCGGTGCACTGCATCGAGCTCCCGTTCCAGTTCGGCACCTGGGAGAGCTGGGCGGACGCACCCATGCTCGGGCCTGCGGGTACGCGCGACCTGGCCGAGCTGGACGGGGTGGCTGCGCTGTTCGCCGGGGCGATCGGCGCCTTCGTCACGTCCGGCGATCCCGCCCACGCCGGGCTCCCGGCGTGGCCGGCGTACGACAGGGAGCGACCGGCGATCATGCACATCGACCGGACGAGCGCGCTGGCCGAGCCGCCGGCGTTTCCCCCGGAGCTGTGCTGATGATCGACCCTATGATCGATCTGTGACGGCCGTCCCGGAAGATGCGGAGACCGCCAGGCCCGCCGCCCAGCCGGGCAGGTTGATCGTCTCCGTCTACGGCCTGTACGCGCGCGAACGGGGTGGCTGGCTGTCGGTGGCGTCGCTGGTGCGGCTGCTGGCCGACCTCGAGATCGACGGTCAGGCCGTGCGCTCCGCCGTGTCCCGGCTCAAGCGGCGCGGGCTGCTCGACGCGGAGAGCGTTGGAAGGGCAGCCGGCTACCGGCTCACCCCGGCCGCGCACGACATCCTCGTCGAGGGCGACGCGCGCATCTTCGACCGCCGCCGCGCCGGCCCGGACGAGGGCTGGCTGCTGGTCGTGTTCTCCGTGCCGGAGATCGAGCGGGACAAGCGCCACCTCATCCGCGCCCAGCTCACCCGCCTCGGGCTCGGTGCGGTCAGTCCGGGCGTCTGGGTCGCCCCGGCGCATCTCGAGGCCGCGGTGGAGCACGCCCTCGAGCGGACCGGGCTGCGCGGCTACACCGAGCTGTTCCGGAGCCAGCACGTGGCCGGTAGCACCGACGCCGTTCACCGGTGGTGGGACCTCGACGCGCTCCAGCAGCAGTACGGGCAGTTCCTGGCGATGGCCGAACCGGTGCTCGAACGGTGGCGACAGGTCGAGGTCGAGCCCGCGCCGGCCTTCTCCGACTTCGTGCGGATCGTCACGGTCTGGCGCAGGCTGCCCTACCTGGATCCGGGCCTGCCCGTCGACGCGCTGCCCGCGGACTGGGCGGGGCTGACCGCCGAGGAACTGTTCTCCGGCCTGCGCGCTCGGTTGGCCGGCCCGGCCCGCGAGCACGCCATGTCGGTGCTCGACGGACCGACCTGATCGGGCCCACGATGTTTCGTTGATCAAGGGCAAAAGGTCGCTTGTTGATCTTCCGTAGCGACCTTTTGCCCTTGATCAACGCCAACCCCGCGGCGGCCGATCAGGGCGTCGTTCGCAGCCGGGCCGCCTCGCGCTCGGCGCCCGTGTTCAGCGTGCCGCCCCGGGAACCGGCGAGCTTCGCCCGCAGGTGCTCGCCGACCGTCACCGGCTCGTAGAGGGCGGGCCGGTCCGGGCCCACGCAGGTGGGGAGCGGGGCGATCACCGCGTCGACGTTGCCGTCGTGGAAGTACGCGGCCGAGCGGCGCGGGACCAGCACACCGTCCACCCGCGGCGGCGCAACCCGGTGCATCGTCGAGATCCACTGGTCGTTGGTCCAGCGCGCCAGCCCGTCGCCGAGGTTGACCAGCAGCGCGCCGGGTGCGGGCTGCACCGGGTGCCAGCCGCCGTCGCCGCCGAGGATCTCCAGGCCGGGCACCGGATCGGCCCACAGCACGGTGACGATCCCGTAGTCGGTGTGCGCGCCCATCCCGAGCTGGTCCGGCCCCAACTGCTCGTCGACCGACGGCATCCGATAGTTGATCATCCGCAGGACGTCGACGGAGTGGGTGGTCGACGCCGCGAAGAAGCGCTCCTCCAGTCCGAGCGCATCCGCGAAGATCTCGGTCATGGTGCGGGCGACCGCCCCCGCGGCGTCGAACCACGCCTCCACCGCCTCCCGGTAGCCCGCCACCGTGGGCCAGACGTTCTCCGGGTAGTCGGCCGCGGGCAGATCCAGACCGGGATGATCGGACGCCTGCGTCCCGACGTTGAACGCCTCGAACAGATCGGCCGCCGTCGTGAGACCCAGGCTGTTGGCCAGCGCCTCCGACCTCGGCGGCGTGTAGCCGCGGTTGATGCCGGGTGGGCAGCGATACGCCGCCTTGCGGTCCGGCTCCAGCGCGAAGAACGCGTCGGTGGCGGTGGTGAACGCGTTCAGCGTGGCAGCGGGGATGCCGTGGCCGACGATCTGCATGAACCCGACGGTTCGGGCTGCTTCGTCCACTTGGGCGGCGACTCTGGCGCGTTGCTGCTCGTCGCCGTCTTTGATGTACGGCTCGATGTCGATCGTGGGGATGGTGAGGGTGCCGTCCTCGGTCTGCGCGACTGCCATGGGGAGATGATGACGGGTGTGGGCTGCGCGGGGCTCCGCCCCGGGCCCCGACCCTCGCTCTAGTGGAGCCTCCAAGGCCTTTCCATGGCTGGCGCCAAACGGCCACTGAACTGCGACAACCGACACTCATTCGCACACATGTTCGAGTAGAATGAAGGCATGACCGAGGACCCGCTCGCCCAGGCCGCGCGCCTGCTCGAGCAGGCGTTCGCGCTCATCGACTCCAGCCCCGATCCGCTTGCCGCGCTCCTTGTTGCCGAGGGTGCCTCACGCCGGGCGGACCGGGCCAAGATCGCCCAGATCGCCGCCATCGACCGCGACGGCATTCTGGTCTCGAAGGGCTGCAAGACCACCGCGGTCGGATTGAAGGACCTGCTCAGCTGGGACAACGACATCGCCCGCCAGCACATCCGGGTCGCCCAGCACGTCGGGCCGCGGTACGCCCTCGACGGCACCCCGCTCGAACCAGTGCAGGACGCCGCCGCCGATCAGGTACGCCGGGCGGACCCGCCGACCGAGCAGGGGCGACAGCGTGGCGCTGGCGGTGCCCGCGACCATGCCGGGCAGCAGGCACAGGGCCGCGTCGAACGGCGTCAGGCCGGCGACGGACTGGAGGAACTGGGTGATGAACAGCATGCTCGACGCGCCGACGAGGCCGTAGAGCGACAGCCCGATCAGCATGGCGCTGAACGAGTGGTCGGCGAACAGCCCGACGTCGAGCAGGGGATCGGCCAACTCCGCTGGCGGCGGACGAACAGAGCCCCGAGCGCGAGCCCGGCCAGGCCCACGACCAGCGGCAACGGTTGCCAGCCGTGCCTGGCCAACTCCTTGAGGGCGTACACGAGCGCGAGCATGGCGACGAGCGACGTCACCGCGCTCGCGACGTCGATCCGCCCGGCGTCGGGGTCCTTGAACTCCGGCACGAGCACGGCGCTCAGCACGATCAGCGCCGCCATGATCGGGACGCCGACGAGGAACACCGATCCCCACCAGAAGTGGGCGAGCAGGAGGCCGCCCACGATCGGCCCGAGGATGGCGCCGACGGTGAACCCGCCGGCCCAGATGCCGACGGCGACCCCCATCTGCCTCGGGTCCCGGAACATCGTGCTGACCAGCGCCAGAGTCGAGGGTGCCAGCGTCGATCCGGCGACACCGAGCAGGGCCCGGGCACCGATCAGCATCGCGGGGTTCGTCGCGAACGCGGAGAGCAGGGATGCGATCGCGAAGCACGCCGCCCCGATCATCAGCAGCTTCCGGCGCCCGATCCGGTCGCCGAGGGTGCCCATCGTGATGAGGAAGCCGGCGACGAGGAAGCCGTAGACATCGATGATCCACAGCTGTTCGACGGCGGTGGGGTGCAGGTCGGCAGTCAGGCCGGGCAGCGCCAGCAGCAGGACGAACATGTCGAAGGTGATCATCATGACGGCGATCGCCAGCACGGCGAGCCCGGCCCACTCGCGCAGGCCTGCTCGCGGCTCGGTTGTCCCGGTGTCCATGTGTCGGGTACGTGCGGCGACCGCCGGGATCGACGGCTCGGCCATGTGATGCCCGACACGTGCCGGTGGACGGGACTCAGAAGCTGCGGTGCTGAATGGGATCGGCGATCGCTGTTGGACGGGCTCGCCGCCGCGGGGGATCGTCAGTGCATGGAATACCGCACATTGGGTGGCACCGGGACGATCGTGTCCTCGCAGTGCCTCGGCACGATGACGTTCGGCAAGGAGAGCAGCGAGGAGGTGTCGCACGCGCAGCTCGACCGCTTCGTCGAGCTCGGCGGCAACTTCATCGACACCGCGAACGTGTACTCCCGCGGGATCTCGGAGGAGATCATCGGGCGGTGGCTGACCGCGCGGTCCGGGGTGCGCGACCAGGTGGTGATCGCCACCAAGGGCCGCTTCGCGATGGGCGACGGGCCCAACGACGTCGGCCTGAGCAGCACCAACCTGACGCGCGCGCTCGACGCCAGCCTGCGCAGGCTGCAGATCGACACGATCGACCTATACCAGGCGCACGCGTGGGACGCGTTGACGCCGCTGGAGGAGACGCTGCGCTTCTTCGACGACGCGGTGCGGGCCGGCAAGATCCGCTACGCGGGCGTGAGCAACTTCCTCGGCTGGCAGCTGCAGAAGGCGGCGCTGCTCACGAGCACGCTCGGGCTGGCCCCGATCGTCACGTTGCAGCCGCAGTACAACCTGCTGGTTCGCGAGATCGAGCTCGAGCTGACCGACGTGTGCGAGAACGAGGGCATCGGCATCCTGCCGTGGTCGCCGCTGGCCGGGGGTTGGCTCACCGGCAAGTACCGCCGCGACGAGTCCCCGACGGGCGCCAGCCGGCTCGGCGAGGATCCCCAGCGGGGCATGGAGGCGTACGCGCCGCGCAACGCCCAGGAGCGCACGTGGGACGTCATCGCCGCGGTCGGCAAGATCGCCGAATCGCGCGGGGTGTCGATGGCGCAGGTCGCACTGGCGTGGACCGCCGATCGGCCGGCCGTCACGTCGGTGATCCTCGGGGCGCGCACGGTCGAGCAGCTCGACGACAACCTCGCGGCCGCCGAGCTGCACCTGTCCGCCGACGAGACGGCGTTGCTGGACGAGGTCAGCGAACCGGTCGTGGGGGACTACCCGTACGGCCCGCAGGGCCGGGCGCAGCGGGCCAGCGGCCGCGTCCTCTGAGCGCGAGCCTCAGACCCCGAACCGGGCACGGATCGGGGCGAGGAACGTCTCGGCCGCGAGCGTGATCGTCGCGCTCGGCACGGCGATGGCGACGTGCCAGCTCGGCGCGTCGGCCGGCAGCGCCACGACGGCGAGCACGTCGGGGCGCTTGCGCGCGATCGGGGCCGGGACGACGGCGATCCCCATCCCGCGTTCGACGAGGTCGAGGAGCGTGTGGACGTCGTTCACCTCGGACGTCACGGTGCGCGGGATGCCGGCCGCGACGAATCCGCGGTCGGTGATGCGCCGCGAACCCCACGTGGGGTGGAAGTCGACGAAGTCGACGTCGGCGATGGCCTCCCACGTGGTGGGGCCGCGGTCGGCGAGCGGGTGATCGGGGCGGCAGACCAGTTGCATCGGTTCGGTGGCCAGCCGGAGGAAGGTCACGTCTTCCGGCGCAGGCCCCGGTTCGGCGACGAACGCGACGTCGAGCCGGCCCACGCGCACGTCCTCGATCAGGTCGGCGGAACCGGTCTGCTGCACCTGCAGCTCCACCCCGGGATGGGCGTCGTGGAAGCGCGCCAGCTCGGCGGTGACGTCGACGATGCCGAGGCACTGCTCGGTGCCCACCCGCAGCCGGCCGCGGCGCAGGCCCCGTACCGCCGCCACGGCGTCGCGACCGGCGGCGACGCTCGCCAGGGTGCGTCGGGACTCGTCGAGCAGCGCCCGGCCGGCGTCGGTGAGCTCCATGTGCCGGGTGTTGCGGATGAACAGGTCGGCCGCGAGCTCCTTCTCGAGCGCGCGGATGGACGCCGACAGCCCGGACTGCGAGATGTAGAGCCGTTCGGCGGCCCGGGTGAAGTGCAACTCGTCGGCGACGGCGACGAAGTGTTCGAGCTGGCGCAGATCCACATTCAGAAGTCTAGGTCCTGACTGCCGCCCGTTCCATGAGTGGGGGACATGGCTCTCCGGTGCTGGGCTACCGGCCGACGAACCGGGCCATCAGCACGTCGTCGACGTACTCGCCGCCGAGAAGGAACTCCTGCCGCAGGACGCCTTCCTCTGCGAAGCCGCACCGCGTGTACAGCCGGCGCGCTGTGGCGTTGGCCGCCAACACCCGCAGGCTCACCTTCCGCGCGCCACGCCGCGCTGCCTCGGCCACGACGGCCTCGACGAGCAGCGTGCCGACTCCCCGCCCTGTCGCGTCCGGATGGACGGCCAGTCCGTTGATCTCCAGGACGTGCCGGTGGGCCGTCAGGTCGCCGAACGCGTTGTGCAGCTGCACGTATCCGACGACCCGGCCGTTGATATCGGCGACAAGCACATCGTCGACGGGAGTCCCGCCGAAGTACGAGCGCGGGCCTTCAGGCTTCGGTGCGGGGCTGGTGAGGGTCGTCCATGTGACGTCGTCGATCGCGACGATCGCGCCGTCGTCGGCGGGAGTGGCGGGTCTGACGGTGGTCACCCCGGTGAGCCTGTCAGGCGATCGAGGACGCGGTCCGCGACTACTGTCCGCGCTTCTGGTGCTCGCGGAGCTGGCGCCGCAGATCGTCGAGGTCGAACCGGTACTGGCCGCCGGGCGTGACAAGCGCCGGGGTCACCTTGCCCTCCTGGGCCCATCTCGCGAGCGATCGAGTCGACAGCCCAAGGGTCCGGGCAGCCTCGCCCGTGCTCAGTAGCCGTTGATCACTCACGACCGCACGGTACGTCGGCGCGTATGGCCTGGTCAGCCCCGATGGCCGAGATGGCAGAGATGGCCTGTTTGGCGTAGTTGGCTTGGTTGGCCTACTGTGTCGACGTGAAGTCGGAGAGTGATCCCCTGCTGGTTCTGATCGCCGGTCAGTCCGGGATGGCTGACCGACTCATCCGGGACCATGCTGACGACGGGACCGGCCGTTGCCATGTCTGCTCCGGGGGTGCCCAGTCCGGCCGCTACGCCTGGCCGTGTTCGCTGTACCGCGCCGCTGTCGCCGTCCGGGACTTGTCCCGCTAGTGGTGGGCTGGGTGGGTGAACCGTTGTCGCAGTCGACGCCGAGCACCTTCGCGGACGAGTGATCTGCGCATCGAGCGCAGTAGGCAACCCCAGCGGTTCACCGCTCGAGTAGTGGCCGGCCTGCCTGCGGGCACTCGTCGGTCGGCAGCCGATGCAGGCCCAGGTCGGCGCACCGGGCGGTGGCCGGGGCCAGCGTGCTCCGCGCCTCCGCGTCGCGGTGCGCCGCGGCCAGGCATCCGGCGAGCAGCAGCGTCGCGCGCAGCGCGGCGAGCGGGCGCCGGGTGGCGTCGATGGCCTCGACGAGTCCGGCGGCCCGGGCGCACGCTGCCTCGCGGTCCCCGTCGGTGGAGTCGGTGAGCAGCAGCCTGATCGCGGAGTCCTCCGCGATCTCGGCGATCGTCGTGGCGATGCCGCTGTCCCGTGGGATCGAGCGCGGACGCCGGACCTGCGCGGTGTCGACCAGCGCAATATCGATCCACAGCCGGATCCGCTCGTTGGTGATCCGCGCCGCGAGCCGGGGCAGATCGAGGTCCGCAGCGACCCGCTGCCCTGCGCTCAGCCGCTGCGCCGCGGCCGCACGGTCGCCGAGCGCGGCCTTGGCCCGTGCCCCGACCACGTATCTGGCGATCATGAAGTCGACGCCGCCACCTGCTGTGCCGAGCTGGTCGCTCTCGTCGAGCAACCGGGCGGCCTCCGCGAGCTCACCGGTCTCGTAGCGCAGCTCGCCGAGCAACGCGCCAGCCAGCCGCGCGGCGTGCGAGTACGGCCCCAGCGACGCTTTCGCGAGCTCGACGGCCTCGTGGAACGCGTCGGCCGCGGCACGCACGTCGAGCTGTTCCCGGTACGCGATGCCGGCGTAGCAGTGGCCGTAGATCGCGACGTACGGGCCCATCTGGGCGTGGTAGGGCGCGGCGAACTCCCGCCAGCGCAGCGCTGCTGCGTAGTCGAACCGGATGGTCGCGGCCATCATCGCCACGTTCGCCGCGGCCCCGGCGACGCGGATGGGCAGGGCATCCGGTCGGCTGAGGGCGTTCGCGGTGAGGGCGTCGACGGCATCGAGCCGGTCGGCGAAGACCTCTCCGACGCTGCGGAGCACGTCGGCCTCGGCGCGCAGGTCCGCGCGCTCGGTGGCGGGCAGGTCGGACCGCTCCAGCGCGGTGTGGAACCGGGTCATCGCCGTCCCGGTCGCCGCCGGGCGCTGGAGGAGGGCGTTGGCCCACGCCGAGACGAGCTGGATCCGTTCGCGGGCGACGGCCAGCCGCTGCGGGAGCTTGGCGACGATCCCGAGGAGGGTGGTCATCTCGCCGCGTTCCAACAGGTCGGTCTCGTCCTGCTCGACCAGCTCGGCCGCCCGCTCCGGAGCACCGGCGGCGAGGGCGTGGTCGACGGCCTCGTTCAGCATGTCGTGGTCGGCGAACCAGTCCGACGCGCTCCGGTGCAGGCCATCGACCTCGTCGGCCCGGTCGCGTTCCAGCCGTGCGCGCAGGTAGTCGCGGAACAGGTGGTGATAGCGGTACCAGGTGCGGTCGGCGCCTACGCGCTGCAGGAACAGCCCGCGCGCCTCGACCTGCTCGAGCATCGCCTGTCCGCGCCGCAACCCGGACAGCGCCGAGGCGAGGCTGCCGCAGGTCCGCTCCGTGATGGAGGTCAACAGCAGGAACTCCAGCAGCTCCGGCTCCAGCGCGTCCAGGACGTTCGCGGCGAGGAACTCGCCGATGTCGTCGTGCCCGGACAGGTCCCCGATCAGCAGCGCCGGATCGGTGCCGCCGCGCAGGGACAACGCCGCCAGCTGCAGCGCTGCGACCCACCCGTCGGTGGTCGCGGCGAGCGCCTCGACCTGCGCGCCGGCCAGGTGCAACCGCCCGACGTCGACCAGCAACGACCGCGACTCCGTCGCGTCGAACCGCAGCGCGGCCGCGTCGATCACGACCAGTTCGTCGCGCACCCGCAGCCTGCCCAGCGGCAGCCCGGTCCGCGACCTGCTGGTCACGATCACCCGCAGCTGCTCCCCCGCGTTCTCCAGCAGTAACGCCAGCGCGGCGATCGACTCGTCGTTGCCGACCCGATGCCAGTCGTCGATCACCAGCGCGACGTGGCCCGCGCTCGCATCGATGCGATCGATCAGCGCGGTCAGCACGTAGCGGGCGGCCTCGTCGACGTGCGCGGCCAGCACCTGCCCCAGGTCCTCGGCCAGCGTCGGCCGGATCCGCCGGATCGCCTCGATCAGGTGCGACAGGAACCACACGAGGTTGTCGTCGTCCTCGTCGACGGTCAGCCAGGCGACCTCGACGCCTTCGTCGGACAGGACGTCGAGCCACTGCGCGGCGAGCGTGCTCTTGCCGAACCCGCTGGGTGCCTGGATCAGGGTCAACCGGCGGGACCGATCCGCGCGCAGCGCGGTGATCAGCCGATCCCTCGGCACGAGTGCCACCGAAGGCGTGGGGGGCCGGTACTTCGCGGCCGGGGCCGGAGGAGTGGCGGGGGTCGGCGTCACAGCCGAGGGCACGTACGCGCCGGTCGCCGGCCCGGTCTCGTCCTGCGCCGGCGCGGCCTCGATGTCGCCCGGCAGCGCCATGTCGTCGACCGACAGCTGGTGCCGGCGCTGCACCTCGCGCAGCTCCTCGCCGAACGCTGCTGCAGTGGCCGGCCGCCCGGCGGGGTCGGTGGCCATCGCTCGTTCGACGAGCCGGCAGACGTCATCGGGAACGTCGATCTCTCGCAGGTCCGCCACCGGTTGCGTCGTCAGTCGCAGGAAGTGCGCGAACACCTCCTCGCCGGAGTGGCGCTCGAAGGCCGCGTGCCCCGTCAGCGCACAGAACATCGTCGCGCCGAGCCCGTAGACGTCCGATGCCGGTGTCGGGCGGATGCCGCGCAGCAGCTCCGGCGCTGTGAAGCCGGGCGAGCCGGCGACCGCGCCCACCGTGGTCTGGAACCCGCCGGCGACGCGCGCGATGCCGAAGTCGGTCAGCTGGGGTTCGCCGTAGTCGGTGAGCAGGATGTTGGCCGGTTTGACGTCCCGGTGCAGCGTGCCGGCCCGGTGCGCGGCCTCCAGTGCCCCGCAGATCTTCACGCCCAACCGCAGGGTCGCCGTCCAGTCCAGCACCCCGCGCTCGCGGATCCGCTCGTGCAGCGAGCCCTTCGGGTGGTACTGCATGACGATGTACGGGCGGCCGGACCCGGTGGTCCCGACCTGCATCATCGTGACGATGTGCGGGTGCCCGGACAGCCGGCCCATCGCCCGCTGCTCCCGCAGGAACCGCTCCAGGTTGTCGGGGTCGACGTGCGAGGTCAGCACCTTCACCGCGACGGTGCGGTCCAGCGCAGGCTGCCCGCACCGGAACACCGCGCCGAACCCGCCCCGGCCGATCTCCGCGGGGTCGACGAACCCCGCCGCGCCCAACTCGGCGCGGACGTCCGGAAGATCGGCGTTCGGTGCGGGTGGTCGCTGCGTCGCACCTTGATCGGAGTCGGCCATCGCGATCCCGATCCTCGTCGGGATACGGCGGCCGGGCAACAGCCGTGCGCCCTGCGCGGTTCTGCCAGACTGCACGGATGGCGGAGATGGTCTGCTCCGAGTTCGTCGAGCGCGTGACGGAGTACCTGGAGCGGGCGTTGCCGGCCGATCAGCTCGCGCGGGTCGAGGCGCACCTGGCCGACTGCTCGCTCTGCGAGCTCTACCTCCAGCAGGTCCGCACGACCCGTGGGGCAAGTGCGCGCGTGGCCGAGGACGAGCCGCAGCCCGACATCGACATGTCCGACCTCATGGCGGCCTATCGCCGATGGACCGCGACGGCGGGGGACCAGTGATCCGGAGCTGCCGGTGACCGACGTCGACGTCGCGGCGCTGCGTCGCGGTGACGAGCAGGAGTTCCGCCGGCTCGTCCATGCCGAGTCGCCGCGCCTGCTGCGCCTGGCGATGATCTACCTGCCGAGCCGGGAGACCGCCGAGGACGCCGTCCAGGAGACGTGGCTGGCGGTGTGTCGCGGTCTCGGCGGCTTCGCCGGCAGATCTTCCCTGCGTACCTGGATCTGCCAGATCCTGATCAACACCGCCCGTCGGCACGCCGGTCGTGAAGCCCGGTCCGTGCCGTTCTCCGCACTCGTCGACGACGCGCCCGCGGTCGCCCCCGAGCGCTTCCACAGCTCCGGCCCGTCGGCCGGGCACTGGTCCACGCCGCCCGACGACTGGTCCCGCCTGCCGGAGGAGCGGCTCCTCTCGAACGAGGTGCGCGACGTCGTCGATGCCGCCATCGGGAGGTTGCCCGATGCGCAGCAGTTCGTCATCACCCTGCGCGACGTCTACGGGTGGTCGAGCGCGGAGGTCGCGGACGCGACGGGACTCACCGAGGGGAATGTGCGGGTGCTGCTGCACCGGGCGCGCGCCCGGGTGCGCCAGTCGCTGGAGAGCTACCTCGCGGCACCGGCGAACGAATCCTCGGAACTCGCACGCCGAAGCCCGTAACGCCGGGCACTCCCGACGCCTCTCAGTGTCCGACCGTCGCATCCGCGACGGGACGCGCGAGAGGAGCACGGATCATGACAGCGGCACCCGACCAGGTCACAGGAGGCAGGAGCTATGCGCGGGTCCTGCGGACGCCGGGCATGCCGGCTTGGTCGCTGGCGGTGCTGTGCCAGCGGTTGCCCGTCGCCGCTGCGCCGCTGGCACTCGTCTACGCCGGCCAGGCGGCGACCGGCTCGTACGCGGTGGGTGCCCTGCTCGCCGGGGTGTTCGCACTGGCCGAGGCGGTCGTCGCGGGGCCGATGGGCCGCCGTTTCGATCGGCACCCGGCCGGCCCGGAGCTGCGCTGGGTGCTCGCCGTGCAGGCCGTCGCGATGCTCGGCGTCGGCGCGCTCGCGGTGCTCCTCGTCGGGGCCGCACCGGTGTGGGCGCTGATCGCGCTGACCGCCGTCGCGGGCGCGATCACCGCGGGCGCGCACGGCGGGCTGCGCGCGCTGCTGCTGCGCAGCGTCGACCCGGCCGTGCACACGGCCGCGTTGAGCCTCGAGGCGACCGCGACGACGTTGCTGTGGGCGGTGGGTCCCGCGCTCGTCGGACTCGCCGCGGTGCTGGTCGGACCCGCCTGGCCGATCGTGGCGGTCGGCGTCGTCGCCGCGCTGGGCACCGTCGCGGCAACCGTGCTGCGCGACCCCGGGCCCGGTGCGCCGGAGCTCACGGCGACGGAGGTCCGCGTGTGGCGGCGCAGCTGGCCCGCGTTGCTGCAGGAGGGTGCTGTCCTCATGTGCGTCGGGGCCGCCTACGCGGCGCTGCCGCCGCTCTTCGCGCTGCTCGGCACGGATCCGGATCTGGCGGGGCCGGTGCTGGGCGCGTTCGCGGCGGTCGGGATCGTCGGCGGCCTGCTCTACGGCAGCAGGGTCTGGCGCGGATCGTTCGCCACCCAGAGCCTGGTGCTGGTGCTCGTCGTCGCGGTGGCGATCGGAACGGCCGCCGTCGCGCCCACCGCTCTCGTCGTCGCGGCGCTGCTGCTCGCGGCGGGGTCGGTCGGCACGCCCGCGCTCACCGCCCGCGCGTCCGGGCTCCAGGAGCTGCTGCCGCCGCGCTGCTGGGCCACCGGCTTCTCCGGTCTCTACGCCGCCGGAGGCGTGGGGTTCGGGCTCGCCGGGCTGCTGTCGGCCGCGTTGCTCGAGTCGACGGGTCCGCGTGCGGCGCTGCTCGTCTGCGCTGCTCTCGCGGCGGTGGCCGCGCTGGTCGGCGGGATGGCCGAACGTAGCGTCCGGGCCGGACTCGGGCGCACTCCCTGATCTCCACGTGCGCTCGGGTCGGTCGCCCGCGCCGCTCCTGCCACGGCATCGGACGGGGCCGGAGACCCGGATCAGCGCCCGGGTACGGTACGGGCGCCCCGGGGGAGGCACAGGTGAACGGTGTTCGTGGCCTGCGTGTGCAGGACCCGGTCCAGGTGGGCGCGTACCGGCTGGTGGGCAGGCTCGGTGCCGGCGGGATGGGTGAGGTCTTCCTCGCCCGCGGACCGTCCGGCCCGGCCGCGGTCAAGATCGTCCATTCCACGCTGGCCCACGACGAGCGGTTCCGACGCCGGTTCCGCCGCGAGATCGACATCGGTCGTGGACTGACCAGCCCGTGGACCGCGGGCCTGCTCGACGCGGACGCCGACGCGCCGCGCCCGTGGCTGGCGTCGGAGTACGTGGCGGGGCCGTCGCTGCGGCACGCCGTCGAGGTCGCCGGGCCGCTGCCGGCCTCCGCCGGACACGTGCTGGCGGCGGGGTTGGCCCGGGCACTGATGGACATCCACGGCGCCGGCACCACCCATCACGACGTCAGCCCGGCCAACGTGCTGCTCGCCGCCGAGCGGCCCCGGCTGGTCGACTTCGGGATCGCCCGTTCCGCGACGGGCGGCAACGTGACCGGCTCCGGGATGGCGGTGGGCACGCCGGGCTTCGGCGCCCCCGAGCACGAGGGCGACGCCGAGCCCGCGCCGCCGGCCGACGTGTTCGGGGCCGGTGCGGTCATCGCGTACGCCGTCACCGGCCGCTGCCCGTTCGGTGCCGGGCCGCCGATGGCGGTGCTCCTGCGGGTGGCCGATGCCCCACCGGATCTCGACGGCGTCCCGGACCGGCTGCGCGACCTGCTCATGGCCTGCCTCGCGAAGGACCCGACGGCGCGACCGACTGCCGCGGAGCTGGTCGCGGCGCTGGATCCCGTGCCCGCCACGGGCCACCGCGGATGGCTGCCACCCGGCCCGGTGTTCGCGCTCGCCGTCGATCTCGAACGCGCGCGCGACGAGGTGCTCGCACCGTCGGTGTCGGCAGTGGCCCCGGCGGGCGGTCAGCGGCGGGCACTGAACCGGCGCACGCTGCTCCGTCGCGGCGCGCTCGTCGTCGGGGCCGGTGCCGTCGCCGCCGGTGCCGTCGCCGTGGTGCGGGGTACGGGATCCGAGCTCCCGGCCCTCGCCTCGCCGACCGGGCCGACGGCGCGGTGGAGCCACGTGGTGCCCCAGAAGATCTGGGCACTCGGCGTCGGGAACGGCACTCTGTATGCGCTGACGAATTCGGTGGTTCATCAGCTGCTCTCGGAATCCGGCCACGCCGGCTGGACGGTGCCCAACCACGCGACACGGGTGTTGACGGCGGCGACCGTCGATGTCGCCGTGCTGGCCGACCTCGTGGTCCTCACCACGACCACCGGTGTCGTGGCACTGCGGGAGTCCACCGGTGAGCTCCTGTGGGAGCAGCAATCCCTGGGACTGTTCGACCGCAGCTGTGTGACGGCCGCAGGGGTCGCGGTGACGCTCGACAGCGAGGTACGGGTACTGCAGGCAGGAACCGGTGCGACCCGATGGTCGGGGTCATTGCCCGCGCCGCTATCGAACCGGCCGCTGCTCGCCGCCGGATCCTGCTTCGTCACGGGCCCGGACCACGTCACGGCGTTCGACTCGGGCACCGGCCGTCAGCTGTGGCGCGCCGCGGTCGAGGACGAAGGTACCCAGACGGAATCGTCGCTCGCCCATTCCGACGGCCTGCTGGTGCGCGTCGGCGACCAGAGCACGGTCGCACTGGACGCCGCGACGGGCGCCCAGCGGTGGATGGCACCGGTCGGTGCATTCAGCTCCGGCCCGGACCTCTGCGTCGCGATCGCGGCCGGTGCCGTGCACGTCCGGGCGAACGGTGTCCTGATGGCGCTCGACGCGGGCACCGGTGCGGTGCGGTGGACGGCACCCGGATCCGACGGGGTGCAGCTCTCGCTGGGCCCGATCGAAGTGGCCGCCGGTGTGCTCGTCGCGTCCGACACCGGCCGGGTCCAGCTCCGCGACCGGGCGACCGGCGCCGTGACCTGGGAGTACGCGCCGCCCGATGTGCGCCTGCGCACCCTGGACGTGGCTGCGGGATCGGTGGTCCTCGGTGTCGAGCCGTGGCTGCGCATCGAGGGTGAGGGACGCATCGACGTGCTCGGGCTGCCGACGTGATCCCGGCCCGTGTCGCGCCGCTCCAGACCGGCGACCCGCGCGCGGTGGGGCCGTTCCAGCTGGTCGGCGTGATGGGTGCCGGCGGGATGGGCCGGGTGCTGCTGGGCGTCGCGCCGGACGGTGAACGCGTCGCGGTGAAGCTGGTGCACGCCGCACTCGCCGACGACGACCGGTTCCGGGTCCGCTTCCGCCGTGAGATCGAGATCGGGCGGCGGGTCCCCGACCGCTGGGCCGCGGCCGTGCTCGCCGCCGACCTCGACGCCGCGCCGCCGTGGCTGGCCACCCGCTACATCCACGGTCCGACCCTGGCCCAGGCGATCGCCGCGCGAGGCCCGCTGCCACCCGCGTCGGCAACGGCGCTGGCGGCCGGGCTGGCGCGCGGCCTCGCCGATCTGCACGGTCGGGGGCTCGTCCACCGGGACCTGAAGCCGTCTAACGCGATCCTGGCGGCCGACGGACCCCGGCTGATCGACTTCGGCATCGCCACAGCGGTCGACGCCACCCGCATGACCAGCACCGGCGTGGCGATCGGCACGCCCGCGTACATGTCGCCGGAGCAGGCCCGCGGCGACGAGGCCGGCCCGGCGTCGGACGTGTTCGCCCTCGGGGCGCTGCTGGTCATGGCCGCGACGGGCCGTGGCCCGTTCGGCGAGGGATCGGCGTTGACGGTGCTCAGGCGGGTGCTGGCCGGGCGGCCCGAGCTGGGCTCGACACCCGAGCCGCTGCGCGACGTCGTGCAAGCCTGCCTGCATCCCGAGGTCGGCGGTCGTCCCACGGCCACCGCGCTCGTCGAGCGCCTGGGCTCACCACCGGCCCTCGGCTGGCTGCCGCAGGAGGTCGCGGCGCTGGCACCGCCGCTGCCGGAACCGGCCACGGTCCCGGCGACCCGACCTGGTCCGGGCCCTTCCGATCCGGTCCAGGTGGCGACGGGAGGGGGTCGATCGCGGATCTCGCGCCGGACCGTCCTCACCGGGCTCGGCGCGGCTGCCGTCGCCGCCGGTGGTCTCTGGTGGTTCAGCGGCCCAGCGTGCGCTGGACCCTGCCCGTGCCGCAGGAGGTGTGGACCGCGTGCGCCGCCGACGGCGGCGTCGTGCTCGGGCTGAAGGACTCGTCGCTGCAGGCGTTGGACATCGCGACCGGCCGACCGTTGTGGAACTACGCCGCCGCCGGCGACACCCGCCGGCTGCTGGCCACCCGGGGCACCGTCGTCGCCGAAAACTTCGGGGTCGACCTGCGCACCGGGGCGAGCCGGTGGAAGCTCCAGTCCGAGCGGCCGATGGCCGCTTCCACGTCGCTCGGGTTCGTCGGCTCCGCCGTCACGTCGACGGCCGTTCAGGCATGGGCGCCCGACACCGGCTCGACGACCTGGACCTACCGCGTGCCCGAGGCCGTGATCGGCAGCCCCGGCGTGCAGGGCGTCGCGATCGTCGGCGACATCGTGCACGCGGTCGCCGGTGGTCTCGCGATCAGCATCGACACCGCGTCGGTCAGCAGGCGGTGGGCCGTCCCGATCCCACCACGGGAGCAGTCCGTGCCCGAGGTGTTCGCCGGCGACCCGACCGTCTACGTCGTGGACGGGCCGACCGTGCACGGCCTCGACGCCGCGACGGGCGCACTGCGCTGGCGAGCCGACATGGTGGAGAGGTTCGGGGCCGACTCGTGCGTGGCCGACGACTCCGCCCTCTACGGGATCGTCCAGGGCGCCGATCTGGCCGACGACCGGGTGACCGCGTTGGACGCCGCGACCGGCGCGGCTCGATGGACCTGGGCGCCCGACATCGCGCTCGGCTTCGCGTCACCGGTCGTGGCCGGCGACACCGTGTTCGTCGTCGGTTCGAACTCGGGGTCCCTCTTCGGCGGCGGGTCCGGATTTGCCGTGCACGCGCTCGCCACCGGATCGGGGAGCCATCGCTGGAGCCGCGACATCCCGGGCGCCGAATCCGGCCTGCCCGTCGCGATGCAGGCGTTGCCGGACGGGCTGCTCGTGGCATCCGCCCGGTCGGTCACGATGTTCTCCGTGTGACCGCAGTTGCTCAGGTCTGCGCGGACGGACGGCTCGCCAGGTAGGCCGCCGCCATGTCGGCGTTCCCGTGGCCGGCTGCGGAGGCTCGCAGCATCCGGTCGCGGGCCGCCGCGGCCACGTCCAGCGTCAGGCCGACCGACTCGCCTGCGGCCACGATCAGCCCGGCGTCCTTCGCCGCGTTGTCGACGGAGAAGTTCGGCGTCCAGTCGGCGGCCAGGATCGCCTTGGCCTTGGCCTGCAGGTAGGGCGCGTCGAGCGGGCCACCGGCGACGGAGTCGAGGAACGCCTGCGGATCGACCCCGAGCCCCTCGGCCAGTGCCACGGCCTCACCGGCGGCCGCGGTGATCGCGAGCACCCAGCTGTTGACGACGAGCTTGAGCCGGCTGCCCGCCAGTGAACGCGGATCCGCGGAGAGCCAGTGCGTGGCCCGGCCGACCGCGTCGAGGACGGGCTGCGCGATCTCCCGCGCCGCCGGGTCGCCCGCCGCGAGGATCAGCAGCTGCCCCGACTCGGCGGGCTGACGCGTGCCCAGCACCGGCGCGTCGACGAACAGCAGGCCGTGCGCCTCGGCGCGGTCGAGGAGTGCGTCCTGGTCGATGCCGGCGGTGGTCGTCTGCAGCAGCACCTGGCCCGCGCGCAGCCCGTCCGCAGCCTGGTCGAGGACGTCCGCGACCTGCTGCCCGTCGCCGACCATGGTGACGACGACATCGGCGCCGCGCACCGCGTCGGCCGGCGTCGCGGCGATCTCGGCGCCGTGCTCGGCCAGCGGACGGGCCTTCGCGGCGCTGCGGTTCCACACCCGCAGCGGTAGGCCGGCGCTCAGGATGTTGCGGGCCATGCCCGCGCCCATGATCCCGGTGCCGAGCAGTGCGACGGTGGGGGAGTCGACCATGACCCGACGCTACCGGGAGCGGCTCACCAGGCCTCGCCGCACCGCACCGGCGTCGCGACCACTACCGCCTGACGCCCTGCCGTTCAGGGCAGGACGCGTTCGACGAGGTCGAGGACCAGCTCGGCCTGGGTGGCGGCGTCGCCGTCCTCCGGTCGTAGCCGCAGGTGCGGGGCCTGGGGGGCTTCGTACGGGTCGTCGATGCCGGTGAACCCGGTGATCTCGCCGGCGCGGGCCTTGGCGTACATGCCCTTGGGATCGCGCGCCTCGCAGATCGCGAGGGGGGTGTCGACGAAGATCTCGACGAACGGCAGCGACGCAGTGGCATGCGCGTCGCGTGCCAGTGCGCGGTCGGCCGCGTAGGGGCTGATCAGCGTGACGATCGCGATCACGCCGGCGTCGGCGAGCAGCTTCGCGACCTCACCCGCGCGGCGAACGCTCTGCGCCCGGTCCGCGGCCGAGAACCCGAGGTCGCGGTTGAGGCCGTGCCGCAGGTTGTCGCCGTCGAGCAGGTACGCCGGGCGCCCGGACGCGACGAGGCGGCGTTCGAGCTCGGCGCCCACGCTGGACTTGCCGGAGGCGGACAGGCCGGTCAGCCACACCGTCATGCCCTGGGTGGCGCGTTCGCCGCGCTGCACCGAGCCGTGCTGCCAGACGACCTTCGCGTCGTGCGGCGTGGGGCCGATGATCATGCCGGCGGCGACGGTGTTGTTGGTGGCCTCGTCGACGAGGATGAAGCTGCCCGTGGCGCGGCTGCGCCGGTAGGGATCGAACAGCAGCGGTTGCTGGGTGCGCAGCCGGACGCGGCCGATCTCGTTGAGCCCGAGTTCGGTGGCCGACTGGTCACGGTGCAGCGTGGTGACGTCGAGCCGGTAGTCGAGCTCGCGCACCACGGTGCGGGACGAGCGCGTCGTGTGGTGGAGGGAGTAGCGGCCACCGGCACTCAGCTGGGCGTCGGGGGTGAGCCAGCAGAGCATCGCGTCGATGTCCTGCCCGACGTGCGGGCGGTTGTGCGGTCGGCAGATCAGGTCGCCGCGGCCGACGTCGATGTCGTCGGTCAGCTCGACGGTGACGGCCTGCCCGGCGAACGCCTCGTCGAGTGGACGGCCACCCGGTGCCCAGATGCGGGCGAGGTGGGTGGTGAACCCGGAGGGCAGCACGGTCACCTCGTCGCCGACCCGCATCACGCCACCCGCGATCGTCCCCGCGTAGCCGCGGAAGTCGT
Source organism: uncultured Actinomycetota bacterium (assembly GCA_963727745.1). Lineage (GTDB taxonomy): Bacteria > Actinomycetota > Actinomycetes > Mycobacteriales > Pseudonocardiaceae > Pseudonocardia. The sequence continues at coordinate 484,484 of CAVSHL010000001.1, read as the reverse complement.
GCAGCTCCCCGGACAGCTGGGGTCGGATGACCGATTGCACCGGGAGCCGCACGTCGATCAGGTTGCGGTCGGAGGACACGTGCAGCTGTTCGAGGTGGTGCAGCAGCGCCGGGCCCTCGTACCAGGGCATGGTCAGGCTGCGTTCGACGACGTTGTCGCCGGTGAGCGCGCAGACCGGGATGAAGGTCAGGTCGGCGACCTCGAGCTTCATCGCGAACCGGCGGAACTGTTCGCGGATCTCCGCGAACCGCTGCTGGTCGTGGTCGACGAGGTCCATCTTGTTGATGCAGACGACGAGGTGGCGGATGCCGAGCAGAGCGGCGAGGAACGCGTGCCGCCGGGACTGCTCGAGCACCCCGTTGCGGGCGTCGATCAGGATCAGCGCGACATCGGCGGTGGACGCGCCCGTGACCATGTTCCGCGTGTACTGAACGTGCCCGGGGGTGTCGGCGATGATGAACTTCCGCGTCGGCGTGGCGAAGTAGCGGTACGCGACGTCGATGGTGATGCCCTGCTCGCGCTCGGCACGCAGCCCGTCGGTGAGCAGCGCGAGATCGGGGGAGTCCAGGCCGCGGGAGCGGCTGGTCGTCTCCAGCGCGGTCAGCTGGTCCTCGAAGATCGCCTTCGAGTCGTAGAGCAGGCGCCCGATCAGCGTCGACTTGCCGTCGTCGACGGACCCGGCGGTGGCGACGCGCAACAAGGCGGTCATCAGAAGTAGCCCTCCTTCTTGCGGTCCTCCATGCCGGCCTCGGAGATCCGGTCGTCGGCGCGGGTGGCGCCGCGTTCGGTCAGCCGGGCCGACGCGACCTCGCCGACGACGTCGCGCGGTGTGGCCGCGTGCGATTCCACGCAGCCGGTGCAGGTGGCGTCGCCGACGGTGCGGAACCGGACGGTCGCGTCGAAGGGGCGCTCGTCCGCGCCCGGCGTGACGAACCGGTTCACCGCCAGCAGCATCCCGTCGCGCTCGACGACCTCGCGCTGGTGCGCGTAGTAGAGGGACGGCAGCTCGATGCGCTCGTCGCGGACGTAGGACCACACGTCCAGCTCGGTCCAGTTCGACAGCGGGAACACCCGCACGTGCTCGCCCGCGCGGTGGCGGCCGTTGTAGAGGTTCCACAACTCCGGCCGCTGGTTGCGGGGATCCCACTGCCCGAACTCGTCGCGGAAGCTGAACACCCGCTCCTTCGCCCGCGCCTTCTCCTCGTCGCGACGGGCGCCACCGAACACCGCCCCGAACCGGTGCTCCGCGATCCCGCGCAGCAACGTCACCGTCTGCAGCCGGTTCCGCGGCGCGCCGGGATACGGCTCGTGCGAGCGGCCGGCGTCGATGTCGTCCTGCACGCTCGCCACGATCAGCTGCAGCCCGTACCGCTCCACCGCGTGATCGCGGAACTCGAGCACCTCGTCGAAGTTCTGCCCGGTGTCGACGTGCATCACGGGGAACGGCACCACGCCCGGCCAGAACGCCTTCACCGCCAGGTGCAGCATCACCGCGGAGTCCTTGCCGCCTGAGAACAGCATCACCGGCCGCTCCACCGTCGCGACGACCTCACGGATGATGTGCACGGCCTCGGCCTCGAGCATCTCGAGATGGCCCATCTCGTACGCCACGGTCATGCGTGCAGCGCCGCAAAGTCTACAAAATCAATAGACTTAACAAAAAACATGGATTTACTGTAGTTTATGTGGCCCGCGTTGCGGAAGGGTCTCCGAAGGGGAGCCGGCGTTGTGCGAAACTGCCGGTGTGAGGGTCTCGGCGAAGGCCGACTACGCGGTGCGCGCCATGGCACAACTTGCCGCCGACGCCGGCACCGGCCCGATCACCGCGGCGCGACTGGCCGAGGAACAGGCCATCCCAGTGAAGTTCCTGCACGCTGTGCTCACCGAGCTGCGCCGCGCACGACTCGTGCGCAGCACCCGCGGCGCCGACGGCGGATTCGAGCTCGCCAGGGCGGCCGACGAGATCACCCTGGCCGAGGTGCTGCGGGCGGTCGACGGGCCGCTCGTCAACGTGCACGAGGAGAGCCTGAGCACGCTGGACTACCCGGGGCCGGCGAAATCGCTGCGCGAGGTGTGGATGGCGGCGCGCGTGAGCCTGCGCAACGTGTTCGAGCACGTCACCGTCGCCGACCTGTCCGCCGGCGAGCTGCCCGGCAGCGTCACCGAGCTGGCCACGACGTACCGCGACGACGTCCGTTACTAGCTCGCGGACGTCGTCGCGGCTTCGCGCTTCGATCAGATGTTGAGCAGGCGTTCGAAGAACTTGCGGTAGCGGTGCATGGCCTGGCGGAGATCCTCGGTGGAGGTGCTGTCGGTGTCGAGGTCGTGCTCGATGCGCGAGCGCTGCTCGGTGAACACCTTGGCGATCTCGTCGAGCACGTCGCCGACCAGCGCGTCGGCCTTGTGGACCGCATCGCGGGGCTCGTCGACGAAGTCGCCCTTCAGCTCCGCCCAGCGGGCTGCGAAGCCCTTGGCGCGCTCGGCCGGGACGAACCTCTCCGGATCAGCAGGTACGTCCTGCCCGGCTGCTGAACCGGCAGCTGAGGTGGTTCCGGGCGCGGCGCCGTCGCTCTCGGGACGGGCCGTGGCGCCGGCGCGTCCGTCGGTCGCGGTGGCCTCGGCCGGCTCCCCGTCGGTGTCCCTGCGGGTGCCGGATGCTGCGCCGGCCATGCCGGCTGCGGTCGCCGCTCCGGCTGTCGCGGTGCCGCCGCCGGACGGCTTGCCCTGCGCGTCGAACAGCTCGTGCCGCCCGCGCGACTTGTCGGTGGACGCGGTGTCCGCGTCGTCGGTCGTGTCGGGCGCTGGCGCCGCGGACCCTTCGTCCGGCTGGTTCACGGGCTCCCCGCCCGCGCGCCGGCCGTCCGCATCGGTGCCGCCGGTCCCCGGCCGGGGTGCGGACTGTGCAGGTGCGGACTGTGCAGGTGCGGACTGTGCGGGTGCGGACTGTGCTGGTGCGGACCGCTCCTCCGGCGGTGCGGCCGCAGCGCCAGGCTGGTGCGGGACGGCGGGCTGGGCCGGCCGGGGCGGTGCGGCGGCCTGGCGCGGTGCCTGCTGCTGGGCTCGATCTCCGTAGCCGCGATCGTCCGTTGCGGGGGCGGGCGGTGCCTGAGTGGCTCCCCAGGCGGGCGCGCCCGCGGCCACGGTCTGTTCCTGCTGGGCCCGCGCCGGGGCGGGCGATGCGTGCTGCTGACGCGGAACCGCACCGGGACCGGCCTGCTGAGGCGTCTCGTGCTGGGGGTGTTGCTGGGCGACCGGGCCGGTACCGGCGTCGGCCGGATGCATGCCGCTGGCGTTGCGGGCGGACATCTCCGGTCGCACATCCGCAGGATGCGCGGTGCCGCCCGGCTCGGGTCGGCCCTCCCGTCCGTCGGCGCGGCCATCCGCGCGGGTCTCCTCGTCGTCGCGGGATCCGACCGCGTCCCGCCACACCGACTTCAACTTGTCCATGGCGCCGCCGTGCTCGCCACGCTGATCACCGCTGTGTCCGGGGTTCGTCATCGGTTCTGCTCCTTCGCGTGCGACGCCGTGGCCGGGGAGTGCTCGTCGCCCAACAGTGCTTCGACCAGATCGCGGTAGGACGTGACCGCGTGCCGCTGTGTCTCGGTGTCGACCTGCCCCTGCGCCGTCGCGTCGCGGACCGCCCGCGCGTCCCGGTACTGCTGCGCGATCTCGGGATGGTCGACGGCGATGTCGTCGGTGCGCCGGTCCGCGTCGTCGGTCGGGAACCCGCGCGTGTGCATGATGTCGACGACGAGCCCGTCCGCCTCGCGCACGGCGCGCACGGGATCGTCGACGAACCCGCGCTGGATCTCCGTCCACGCCGCACCGAAGCGCTGCCGCTCGTCGGGGGAGAGGTCACGCACGTCCAACTTCCGGCGCCGGGCCTCGCGTTCGGAGAGCTGGGCCTCCGCCGCCCGGCGGTCGCCCGTCTCGGTGAGGCTGCGTTCGTACTCGGGGCCATGGCGGTCCTGGAGCTGCTGTGAGCGGCGCGCCTTGGCGAGCATGAATCCGCCGATGGCCAGGGCCAGCACGAGCACGATCACGACGATGATCAGGACCAGTACGGTGGTGTCCACTTCCGATCACCCCTTCCGCGGGTGTCCGACGTCGGGGATGGCGTTCCCGCAGGTCAGATGATGGAAACATCGGCGCTCGCGCGTGTCGCGTCACCCGTTCGGCGGCCCCCGATCGGACCGGACCGTGCTCCACCTCCCTCCCATGGGCGCAGCCGCTGCTGCAGCTGCCGTGGGAGCCTGGGCCGTATGTCCACACCTGCGGAACCGCTCGGCCGTCCGGGCGAATCCGCGCGGGGCGCAGACCTGTGGGCCGCACGTGATGCAACTCCGGTGAAATGTCGGCACGCCACCCTGTTCCCATGACTCCGCAGGAGGCGCCGCTGCTGGTCCACGAGCCGGACGAGCGCGAATCGAATCCGGCCGTCCTCGTGATCGCGGCGCTGTGCATGCCCGTCGTCGCCGGGTGGCGGGTGCTCGTGGCCGCCGGTCGGGGGTTGCGCGTACTCGGGAGGCGGGTGGCCGGCTGGGCGGCTCGGCTGATGCGATGGCTGGGCCGCGGAGCCGTGGCGATCGGTCGCGGGATCGTCGTCGTGATCGAGTGGATCGGCCAGGGGCTGCAGGCGGCCGGCAAGCTGGTGGGGCCCGTCCTGCGCCGCTTCGCCGTGGGGGTGTGGACGCTTCTCGCACCGGTCGTCCGCGGGATCCGGCGGACGCTGTCGGCGCTCGGCCACGCGATCGCCCCGGGGTGTGGAGTGGGCGGCTCTGTTCGTGGGGGAGGCGCTGGGTGCCGCCGGCGCCGTCGTGGGCCGGATGTGGCGTGCCCTGTACGGCCCCGAGCTGCTGCGCGGGATCGGCCGGGTGGCCGTTGCTGCCTGGCGCGCGTTGCTGGTGGTCGGCCGGGGCATCGCGTGGATGGCCCGGTACGTGGCTCGGGCGCTGCGCGCCGCCGGCGTCGGCATCGGTCGGCTGTGGCGCGCCGTGTACGGACCTGAGCTCGTGCAGGTGACCGGGGGGCTCCTCGCCGCGGCGGCCGGCGCGATCGATCAGTTCCTGCGGGACCTCTGGCGGGGCGTCACTGCCCCGTTCTGGTGGCTGAGGCGCGTGCTGCGCCCGTTCTCCGTGGCGGTGGGCAACCTGAAGCGGCGCAGCGCCATCCTGATGCGTCGGCAGTGGAGGGCGCTGCGCGGGTCATCGTGATCCGCGGTCGGCTCCGTGCAGGCTCTTCACGACCTCGGGGCTCAGTGGCGAGCCGGCGAGCCGGGCCGCGTAGAGCGCAGCCCCGAGTGCGGGGGAGACGAGCGCGTCGCGCAGGTCGACCGACGCGTCGGCGAGGTGCTCGCGGAACGCGGCACGCACGATCGTGCTGTCGAAGACGCCACCCGACCACGACACGGGGACGATCTCGTCCGGGGAGTAGTCGAGCTGCGCGATCGTGGCCCTGACCAGCTCGGACAGTGCGACCCCTGCATCGCGGAGGATGCCTGCGCAGATCGGGTCGCCAGCCGTTGCGGCGTCGGTGACCACGCGGGCCAGTGCCGCGATCGTCGCGCGGTCGCCCTGCCAGCGGTGCAGGACGATGTCGACGAGGTCCAGGTCGGTCGCGAGCTGCAGGTGGACCCGCATCCGCTGGTGCAACGGGCCGGTCGGGAGCCGGCCGTCAGACATCTTCGCGAACGCGCTCAAGCCACGGGTCGCGATCCAGTACGCCGATCCCTCGTCGTCGAACAGCTCCCCCCAGCCGCCCACGCGGATCCGGCGGCCGGCGTGCTCGCCGTAGGTCATCGACCCGGTCCCGGCGATCACGTTGACGCCGTCGACGGCGCCCAGCGACCCGGCCCAGCCCGCGACCATGTCGTTGTCGCAGCGGTAGCGCTGATGACCGAGCACCCGGGCCGGGATCGCGTCGAGGGTGGCGATGTCGCCGCTCACCTCGCCGTAGCCGGGGAGCGCGACGAACGCGTAGGTGATCTCGTCCGGGGTGCGACCGGCAGCGCGGCACACCGTGGTCGTTCCCTCCCGCAGCACGTCCTCGACGAGACCGATGCTCCGCCCCAGGTAGTAGCAGCTGTCGGCCGTGGCGCTGGCCAGGACCTCGCCGTCGCCGCTCAGGAGTGCGAACGCCGTCTTGGTGCCTCCACCGTCGACGCCGAGGAACGAGCTCATGCCGCGGACGCTAAGCAGGCGCGACGCAGCTGGCAACGCGGGTGATACCGGTAGCATACCGGTATGCCCGCCTCTGACCGGCAGCTTCGCCCTCTGGAGCTGCCCAGGGGAGCGCTCGACCCGCAGGCGGTCCCGCTGTACGAGCGGGTTGCCGCGACGCTGTGGGACGAGCTGCGTGCCGGTGGCGCCGGCGTCGGCGACCGCCTTCCGTCGGAACGGATCCTCGCCGAGCGCTACCGGGTCTCCCGCGTGACGATGCGCTCGGCGCTGGCGCTGCTGGTCGAGCACGGAGCGGTGCACGCGGCCCCGTCGCGCGGTTGGTTCATCGCCGGCGAGGTGGCCGCGGCGACCTCCACCACGCACGTCGAGGGCTTCGCCGACCACGCCCGCAAGCACCGCATCCCGACCACCACCACGATGCTCATGTCGCGGGTCCGCCCGTGCACCGTGCGGGAGGCCCACCGCCTGCGGATCGCCCCCGGCGACGAGCTCTTCGAGATGCGCAGACTCCGCTCGGCCAACGGCATGGTCGTCGTCCTCGAGCACAATCGCCTGCCACTGGCGTTGTGCCCGGTGCTCGCCGACACCGACTTCACGCACGCCTCGCTGTACGCCACCCTGCTCACCGCCGACCCGCCGCAGATCCCGCGTCGCGCCGAGTACGCGGTCGAGGCCCGACCACCCACCAGGGAGGAGCGGCGAGTCCTCGAACTCGACGGCACATCGGTGCCCGTGCTGCTGGCCCGCCAGCTCACGTTCAGCCAGCACGGCAACCCGCTGGAGATCACCGACCAGGCCTACCGCGGCGACCGCTACCAGTTCAGGGCCACCATCACCTGATCGAGCAGATCATGGGGCTCCGCCACACACCTCGATCACATGGTTCACTTCGCACCACGGCCGCGGATCCGCGCGTCAGCGGCTGAACGGACCCTCATCGCCGTTCCGCAGCCGCGAATCAGCAATGGCGGTCCGTTCATCTGCAATCGCACGGCCCGGATCAACCCCCGGCAACAGTGACCCGAACCCCCGCCCCCCGAATCGCTGCCACCACCCCAAGATCCGCCGAAGCGTCTGTGATCACCTCCGACACCTCCGTGATGTCGGCAATCCGAGCCAGCGTGAGCCGCCCCAACTTGCTCCCATCCGCCACGACCACCACCCGCTGCGCCCGCAAGATCATCGCCCGATTGGTGCGAGCCTCGTTCTCGTCATGAGTGGTGATCCCACCGCCGGCGTCGATCCCGTCGACCCCGACGAAGGCCGTGCCGATGTTCACCGACGCGAGCACCTGCTCCGCCCACGGCCCCACGAGCTCGTACGACTGCGGCCGCGACACGCCACCGACCACGACGAGCTTGAGGCGCGGCCGCAGCACGAGTTCCATCGCGATGTTGAGGGCGTTGGTGACGATCGTGAGGTCGGTGCGGTCGGCGAGCTCCTTCGCGACCTCGCTGGTGGTGGTGCCGCCGGTGAGCCCGATGACGTGCGCGCCGCCGGGGAGGCCGCGGACGGCTTCGCGGGCGATGGCGCGTTTGGCGTCGCGCGACTGCCCGTGCCGGTAGCGGACGGGGAGCTCGTAGGCGACGTCCTGGGCCAGCGCGCCGCCGTGGGTGCGGGTGAGGAGCCGCTGTTCCTCGAGCAGGGTGAGGTCGCGCCGCAGCGTCGCCTCGGAGACGCCGAACCGGCGGGCCAGCTCGCCGACGTGGATGGAGCCGGTCTCGTTGAGCGACTGCAGGATCTCCGACATGCGCTCGGAGCGGCGGGCGGAGCGGCCGACCCGCCGGGCGGGCGGGTCGACGTCGGTGGACGCGGTCATGGGCACCACTCTCCCAGGAGGAGACACAAACGCACACCCAGGGTGCGCGTTTGTTGCACGATTCGCGCGGTCCGCAGCACACTGCCGGCATGGTGCGGATCGCCTTCATCGGGGCCGGCAGCGTCGTGTTCACCCGCGACCTGCTCGCCGACATCCTGCGCATGCCCGAGCTCGCGGGAGCGCACATCGCCCTCCACGACATCGACGCCGAACGGCTCGACACCGCCGAGGCCACTGCCCACCGGGTGGCGGCGCAGGTCGGCGCGAAGCCTGAGGTCAGCGCACACACCGAGCGCCGGGCGGCGCTGGCGGGCGCCGACTTCGTGGTCAACATGGTGCAGGTCGGCGGCATCGACGCCACGCGCGTCGACTTCGCCGTACCGGAGCGGTTCGGGCTGCGCCAGACCATCGCCGACACCATCGGCATCGGCGGCATCTTCCGGCACCTGCGCACGAGCGTGCTGCTCGACGCGCTCGCCGCCGACATGCTCGACGTCTGCCCCGACGCGCACCTGCTCAACTACACCAACCCGATGGCCATGAACGTGCAGTACCTGGCCGCGCGCGCCCCGTCTCTCAAGGTCGTGGGGCTGTGCCACTCCGTGTACTGGACGGTCGTGGGGCTCTGCCAGCTCGTCGACGTGCCCTACGACGAGGTCACCTACACCTCGGCGGGCGTCAACCACCAGGCGTGGCTGTTGCGCTGGGAGCACGCGGGTCGCAGCCTCTACCCCGAGCTGGACGCCCGGATCGCCGCCGATCCCGAGCTGCGCCGCCGGGTGCGCGTCGACATGTACCGCCGCCTGGGCTACTACCCGACGGAGACCAGCGAGCACTCCAGCGAGTACGTGCCCTGGTACCTGCGCCACGACGCCGAGGTCGAGCGGCTGCGCCTTCCCGTGGGCGCCTACGTCGGGATCAGCGAGGACAACCTCGCCGAGTACGCCGCCACCCGCGAGACCCTCGCCGCGGGCGGCGATCTGGAGCTGCCCGACGCCACCGAGTACGCGCCGCAGGTGATCCACAGCGTGGTCACGGGGCAGCCGCGCACCATCGCCGGCAACGTCGCCAACACCGGGCTGATCACCAACCTGCCCGACGGGACGGGCGTCGAGGTGCCGTGCGTCATCGACGGGGCCGGCGTGCGGCCCGTCCACGTCGGTGACCTGCCGCCGCAGTGCGCCGCGCTCAACCGGGCGTTCCTCGGGCCCGTCGACCTGGCCGTTCGGGCCGCCCTCGACGGCGATCCGCGACTGGTGCGCCAGGCTGCGATGCTCGATCCGAACACCGCCGCCACCCTGCCCGTCGAGGAGATCTGGCGGTTGTGCGACGCGCTCGTCGAGGCGCACGGCGACCTGCTGCCCGAGCCGCTGCGCGTCCCGCTCGCCGTGTAGAAGGAGTCCTGTGCCGTACGCACCCACCGCCGAGATCGTCGCCGCCGCCGTCGGTGCGGGGTTCGGCGTCGCGGCGTTCAACGTGATCGGGCTCGAGCACGCAGAAGCCGTCGTCATGGGGGCAGAGCGTGCCGGCCGTCCGGTGTTGTTGCAGGTCAGCCAGAACGCGGTGGCTTACCGCGGCGGCCGGCTCGGACCCATCGCGGCCGCCTGCCGGGCCGTCGCCGCGGCCGCCGCCGTGCCCGTCGGGCTGCACCTGGACCACGTGGAGGACGAGGAGCTGGCTCGGCAGGCCGCCGACGAGGGGTTCGGCTCGCTGATGGTGGACGCCTCGCGCGCCCCGTTCGCCGAGAACGTGGCACGCACGCGGGCACTGGCCGACTGGGCGCACTCCCACGACCTGTGGGTGGAGGCCGAGCTGGGCGAGGTCGGCGGCAAGACGGGCGTCCCGCCGCTGCCCGCGCACGCCCCCGGCGCGCGCACCGATCCGGCGGAGGCGCGCGAGTACGTGGTCGCCACCGGTGTGGACGGGCTCGCCGTCGCCGTCGGCAGCACGCACGCGATGACCGAGCGCACCGCCGGCCTCGACATCGAGCTGGTGGCGCGGTTGCGCGCCGCCGTGCCCGTGCCGCTGGTGCTGCACGGCTCGTCGGGAGTGCCCGACGGCGAGCTGCGCGCCGCGCTCTGCGCGCGGGATCGTCAAGGTCAACGTGGGGACGGCGCTCAATGTCGCCGCGACGGCCGCCGTGCGCGAGCGCCTGGCGGACCCGAAGCTGACGGACCCGCGGAAGTACCTGGCCCCGGCCATGGCGGCGATGGCGGCCGAGGTGGAGCGGATCCTCGCCGTCCTGGGCTGACCTCACACACCCAGTACGGTCCGCACACATCCTGCAGCATGTGTGCGGACCGCACTCGGTGTGTGACGTCGCTACAGGCCGAGGACTCGGGCCGCGTTGCCCGCGTACACCCCGGCGAGCAGGTCGGCGGGCAGGGCGGCGCCGCTGATCTGCCACCGCCCCTGCGGCGGCACCTCCTCGCCCGGCGCGTAGTCGAACGACTCGTCGTCGGTCTCCAGGAAGCGGAACGCCACCTCGTACGCGTCCGCGACGGGTGGGTAGGCGTCGGTGCCGAACAGGACGCGGTCGGGGTGCGCGGCCACCAGCCTGGCGAACGCGCGCGGCGTGCGCCCCAGCTCGGCGAAGCGGCCGCCGGTGTCGGCGTGGAAGTTCGGGTAGGTGGCGAACATGCGCCCCACCCAGTCCAGGTTCTCCGCGTAGCAGCCCATGTGGGCGCCGATGTACGTCGTGCCCGGCGTGCTCGCGACGAGTGCCTCCAGCGCGGCCATGAGCTGCGCGAACGTCGGCGTGTCGGGCCCGCCGAACCACCAGTCCGGCTGCCCGCCCAACTCGTCGAGCCGCTCGTTGTGGCGGTCCAGGGGTGCGAAGAACGCGACCGGATCGGCGGTGTGGATCAGGACGGGCAGGCCCAGCTCGCCGGCCCGGGCGAACACCGGCTGCAGCCGCGGATCGTCGGGCAGCACCAGCTCGCCGGCCGCGTCGCGGTGGGTGAGCCCGAGGTCCTTCCACACCTTCAGCCCGCGCGCGCCCCTGGCGACGGCCTCGTCGAGCTGCGCGCACAGCACGCGGGTGGGTTCGTCGGCGGTCAGCGCGGCCCAGTCGAGGTGGCAGAAGGTGACGAACCGGCCGGGGTACGCGTGGTCGTAGCGCGCGAGGTTGGCGTCGAGCTCGTCGCCCCAGCGCCCGTCGAGGTTGACGACGGTCGCGACGTGGTGCGCGTCGAGCATCGCCACGAGGGCGGGCACGTCGTCGACCAGCCAGCCGCCGTCGGGGGCGAGCCAGCGGCCGAGGTGGTTGTGCGCGTCGATGCAGGCGACGGCGGGCAGCGGCACCGGTGTCGTGCGGGTGACGACCTGGGCGCGGGGCGCCCACTGCGCGAGAGGAAGCCGGTCGGCCGAGCTGTGTTCCGCCATATCACACCATCCGAGCATTCAGAATGTTCATTTGCACGTCATATCTTGCGAACCGAGCATATTCGCGCGTACCTATGTTCACACTCGTCGACCGGCGGGGACAAGCGAGGAACCAGTGAGGGCGGATGACCGTCACCGACAGCGAGATCGCCAGCCAGCCCGACGTGTGGGCCCGGGCCGCCGAGCGCACCGACGAGCTGGCCGCCGTGCTGCGTGCCCCGGGGGAGCGGGTCCTCGTCGTCGGCTGCGGCACCTCGGCGTTCATGGCGGCGTCGATCGCGGCACTGCGCGAGTCGGCCGGGCTCGGCGAGACCGACTGGAACTACCCGGGCGAGGTACCGGTCGGGCGCCGCTACGACCGCGTCGTCGCGTTGACGCGCTCGGGCACCACCACCGAGGTCGACCGCCTCCTCGCCGTCGCGCCCGCCGCGCGCCGCTGCGTGATCACGGCGGTAGCCGACTCACCGGTCGCCCGCCACGCCGACGATGTGGTCGTCCTCGACGTCGCCGACGAGCAGTCCGTCGTGCAGACCCGGTTCCCCACCACGGTCCTGCGGGTCGCGCGGGAGGCGTTCGGCGAGGACGTCGCGCACCTGGACGCGCAGTGCCGGGCCGCGATCGCCGGGCCGCTGCCCGTCGACGTGACGACGATCGACCACCTCGTCTACCTCGGCTCCGGGTGGACCCTCGGGCTGGCCCACGAGGCCGCGCTGAAGGTGCGCGAGGCCGCGCAGGCCTGGTCGGAGTCCTACCCGGCCCTGGACTACCGGCACGGCCCGATCGCCGTGGCCGGCCCCCGCTCGCTGGTCTGGACGTTCGGCGAGCCGCCCGCCGGCCTCGTCGCCGACGTCGAGGCCACCGGCGCTACGGCGGTCCACGACGATCTCGACCCGCTCGTCCAGCTCGTGCTCGCCCAGCGGGTCGCCACGGCGCTCGCTGCCCACCGCGGTCTCGATCCCGACGAGCCGCGGCACCTGACCCGATCCGTGGTACTCGCCCCCACGAATGGAGCCGCACGATGAGACTCACCGGACGTGCACTCCTGGCCGCCGCCGTGCTCCTCCTCGCGGGCTGCGGCGGCGGCACCGCAGCTCCCACCGGTCCGGCGGATCCCGCCGCTCCCGTCACCATCACCTGGTGGACGGGCCAGGCAGCCGACGCGGAGGCCCGGCTCGAAGGGCTGGCGAAGGAGTTCACCGCGGCCCACCCGAACGTGACGATCAACGTCAGCTCCGGCGCCCCCACCACGGAGGAGCTGCTGCAGAAGCTCACCGCCGGGTTCGCCAGCGACACCTACCCCGACGTCAGCTACGCCTTCGGCAGCTGGTCGGCGCAGCTGCAGGAGTCGGGCCGCACGCTCGACCTCACCGAGCAGGTCAAGGCCGCCGACGTGAAGTGGGACGAGTTCCCGCAGGCCGCCCGCGACACGGCCTCCCCGAACGGCGTGACGATCGGGTTCCCGTCGATCGTGGACAACCTGGCGTTGATCTACAACAAGAAGCTCTTCGCCGACGCCGGCCTCGCGGAACCGGGCCCGAACTTCTCGTGGGACGACTTCCGCGCTGCGGCCAAGGCGATCAGCAAGCCCGCCGAGAACATCTTCGGCACCGCCTACTCCGTGGCCGGCACCGAGGACACCACCTGGCACTTCTGGCCGCTGCTGTGGCAGCGCGGCGGGGAGATCCTGACCCCCGACAAGGCCAAGGTCGCGTTCAACGGGCCGCAGGGTGTGGAGGCGCTGGAGTTCCTGCGCGGGATGGCCGTCGACGACAAGAGCGTCTACCTCGACCAGACCGACGAGAAGTACGGTCCGCTGTTCGCCGACGGGCGCGTCGGCATGATCATCTCCGGGCCGTGGCAGCTCTACGACCTCGTGCAGAAGGGCACCCCCTACGGCGTCGCCCCGATCCCCGGCACGAACGGCAACCACACCACCGTCAGCGGCGCCGACATCTGGACGCTGTTCGACCACCACGACGCCAACCGCGCGTACTGGTCGTTCGAGCTGATGAAGTGGCTGACCTCGACCGACATCGACGCACGCTGGAACCTCGAGCAGGGCAACCTGCCGCTGCGCAGCACCGCGAAGGGCACGGCCGCGTACGCCGAGTACGTGAAGCAGTACCCGGGCGTCGACGTGCTGTTCGACGGTCTCGCCACCAGCACGCGGGCCCGTCCGTCCGTCGCGGCCTACCCGGAGGTGTCGCGCTACATCGGCACCGCGATCTCCGAGGCGCTGCAGGGCGCCACACCGCCGAAGGCCGCGCTCGACAAGGCGGCGCAGCAGTCCGACCCGGCGCTGGCCGGGCGGTGAGGGCGTGGCCCTTCTGGACGTGACGCGCGCGAGCCGCCCGGAGCCGCTCGGGCCGCCGAGCCGGGAGGTCCGCTCGCGCCGCCGGCGCCGAAAGCTCGTCGGCGACCTCACCGGCTGGGGCTTCGCCGGTCCCGCGACGCTCGTGGTGCTGGGCCTGTCGGTCTTCCCGGCGGTGTGGGCGTTCCTGATCTCCCGGCAGAAGTGGAACGGCATCGCGGCGCCGAAGGACCTCGGCTGGGCCAACTACGAGCGGCTCGTGCAGGACCCCGACCTCATGGGGGCCGTCAACCATACGGTGATGTTCACCGCGCTGTTCGTGCCGGCGTCGCTGGTCATCGGCCTGCTCATCGCGATGGCGCTCAACCAGCCGATCCGGCTGATCGGGTTCTACCGCACCTGCATCTTCGTGCCGTTCGTCGCGTCGGCGGCCGCCACCGGCATCCTCGCGACGTTCGTGTTCAACCCGCAGTTCGGCATCGCCAACGCCGCCCTGCGCGCCGTCGGGATCCCGCCCCAGCAGTTCCTGGAGAGCGCCACCCAGGTGCTGCCGGTGCTGGTGGTGGTGTCGCTGTGGTCGTCGGTGGGGTTCGTGGTCGTGGTCTACCTGGCCGCGCTGCAGGACATCCCGAAGGACCTCGTCGAGGCCGCGGTCTGCGACGGGGCGCGGCCGTGGCAGGTGCTGCGGCACGTCACGTTGCCGCAGCTCATGCCCGTCACGGTGTTCACGGCGGTGTGGCAGACGATCACCGCGCTGCAGCTGTTCGACCTGATCTTCACGACCACCCGCGGCGGCCCGCTCGGCGCGTCGACGACCGTCGTCTACTTCGTGTATCGGCAGGCGTTCCAGCTCTACTCCTACGGCTACGCCTCGGCGATCGCGTACGGGCTGTTCGTGGTGACGATGCTGCTGACGCTGGCCATGGTCGTGTACTCCCGGCGCCGGAACATGGAGGCGTTCTGATGGCTCCGCTGATTCCTGTCGTCGCGCGGCGCCGGTGGCTCCCGTTCAGCGCCTGGCACCTGCTGCTCATGCCGCTCGCGCTGCTGTTCGTCCTGCCGCTGGTGCAGATGGTGCTCACGTCGGTGATGGACGACGCCGACATCAACCGGTTCCCGCCGAAGTTCTGGCCGTCGAGCATCGACCTCGGCAGCAGCGGCGGCACCGGCGGGATCTCCGGCGGCTACGTCGGCCTCTTCACCGACGTGCCGGTGGGCCGCTGGCTGCTCAACTCGACGATCGTCGCCACCATCGCCGTCCTCGCCCACCTCGTGCTCTGCTCGCTGGCCGGGTACGGGTTCGCGCGGCTGCGGTTCCGCGGGCGGCAGGCCGGGTTCTTCCTGCTCGTCGGCACCGTCATGATCCCGACGCAGCTGCTGCTCGTGCCGACCTACGTGATGTTCGCGCGGCTCGGGTTCGTCGACACCCTCGCCGCGGCGTTCGTGCCGTGGCTGGCGTCGGCGTTCGGGATCTTCCTGATGCGCCAGTTCTTCCTGTCCTTGCCGTCGGAGCTGGAGGACGCCGGCCGCATCGACGGCTGCTCGCGGCTGGGCGTGTTCTGGCACATCGTGCTCCCGCTGGCCAAACCGGCGCTGGCGACGCTGACGGTGTTCACGCTGCTCGGGTCGTGGAACGACCTCGTCTGGCCGCTCGTCGCGATCAACAACGAGGCCCACTACACGATCCAGCTGGGGCTCGCGAACTTCCAGGGCACCCGCCGCACGCAGTGGTCCCTGCTGATGGCCGGCAACGTCGTCGCGACGATGCCGCTGGTGCTGGCGTTCCTGCTGGCCCAGCGCCAGTTCGTGGCGACCATGACGTTCAGCGGGCTGAAGGGCTGATCTCGACGCGGCGCTCGAGCTCCGCGACCGTCGACGGGTCGAAGCAGGCGGCGCCGGGCTCCAGCGCGTTGGCCGAGCCGGCTGCGATCGCCCGTCGCAGAGCGTCGGCGACGGCGGTCGGCTCCACCGCGAGCACGTCCAGGAGTCCGGCGAGGAAGCTGTCCCCGCTGCCGACGGGGTAGTGCGCGGTCAGCGCCGGCGGCCGCGCCCACAGCAGCTCGGGCCACCTCGGATCAGCGGAGTGGCGGACCGCGGCGACGGCACCGGCCGCGCCCGCGGTCACGACGACCACCGCGGGCCGGCTCGTCGCGGCGAGCACGCCCGCGGCCAGCTCGTCGGCAGGCGCGGCGGTGCCGAGCAGCTCGGCCGCCTCCGCCGCGTTCACCTTGACGAGGTCGGCCAGGTCGACGGTCGCGGCCAGCGCCGGGCCGTGCGTGTCCAGGGCGATCCGCGCCCCGCCCTCTCGGGCCGCTCCGATCAGGGTGGCCACGGCGCCTGCCGGTGCCCCGGCCGGGGCGGACCCGGAGAGCGCGACCCAGCCCGCCGGGGTTCGGCGCACGACCTCGACGAGCTGTGCCCACTCGGCGGGCGTGACCGGCGTGGCGTGCTCGTACACCTCGGTCAACGTGCCGTCGGCGGCGCCGACCGACGTGCAGGTACGGGTCTCCGCCGCGCCGTCGACCAGCGCGACGGGCACCCCGTCGGCCTCCAGGCGCGCGGCGATCCAGCGTCCGGTGTGGCCACCGACGATCCCGGCCGCGACGACGGGTGTGCCCAGCACGCGGGCCGCGCGGGCCACGTTGAAGCCCTTTCCGCCGGCGACGCGCACCACGGTGTGCGGGCGGCTCGTGCCGCCCACCGCGAACCCGTCCACGAGGTAGGTGACGTCGACGCTCGGGCTCAGGGCCACGCAGAGAACGGCGGCGGTGTGCTCCACGGGATGACGATGCCTGAACTGCGCAGATACATCCACAAACGAGCACTGGGAGTGCGCGGTTGTCGATTGCGGTGTCACCGGGGGATGGTGTGGTCATGATCGAGTTCGAGATCCGTGCAGCTTCGCGCGACGAGGTGGAGCAGATCCTCCAGCTGTGGCAGGTGGCCGGGGAGAACGTGGACCGTCCGGTCGACCGCCGCGAGGCGGTGGAGCGGTTGCTGGACCGGGATCCGGAGTCGTTGCTGGTCGCGGTGGAGGGTGCGCAGCTCGTCGGAACGGTGATCGCCGGGTGGGACGGGTGGCGCGCGCACCTGTACCGGCTGGCGGTGCTGCCCGAGTACCGACGCCGCGGGATCGCGCGATCCCTGCTCGACGCGGCGGCCGAGCGCCTGATCGCGCTCGGGGCGAGCCGACTGGACGCGATGGTCGTCGACAGCAACGCGGACGGGCAGCGGCTGTGGGTCGCCGCCGGGTACTCGCCGCAGCCGAACTGGCGCCGCTGGGTCCAGCCCGTCACCTGAGTCGGCCGCCTCCCCGCGCCGAAGATTCCGCTGCTCCATCGATCTCTTGTCTCGCTGAACGCTGCGCTGCTAATCTACGAACAGTCAGAGGTATCTACGAAATACCGTAGATCGGGGGAACTCTGCCCGTCCGTTCGGCCGTTCCCTCGAAGGAGTGGATGCAGATGGCGCGACTCGAGCGTTCCTGGCCCGACCCGCTGCGGACGGTCCACTGGAGCAGGCGTGATCTGCTGCGGATCAGCGGCCTCGCGGGCGCCGGTGCGCTCCTCGCCGCCTGCGGGGCCGGCCCGGGCGATCTTCCCGAGCCGGGCGCCGGCACCGCGCCGACCGGTCCGGCCGTGCGTGGCGGCTCGCTGACCTGGGCGCTGGTCGCCGACCCGGCGACGCTGACCCCGTTCGGGGTGGGCAACACGTCCAGCGTCGAGGTCAAGAACCTGGTCTACGAGTCGCTGGTGAGCTGGGACCGCGACCTCAAGGTCGTGCCGGCACTGGCCGAGTCGTGGACCACGCCCAGCCCGACCGTCTACGAGTTCGCCCTGCGCAAGGGGGTGTTCTTCCACAGCGGCAAGGAGCTCGACTCCGGGGACGTCAAGTACTCCTTCGAGCTGCAGAAGGCCCCGCCGGCTCCCGGCAACGTCACCGCGTTCTACCCGAAGATCGCGAGCATCGAGACGCCCGACAAGTACACGGTGCGGTTCACGATGGCCCAGCCCGACGGCACGCTGCTGGGCTATTGCGCCTGGCTGGCGTACTCGTTCGTCGTGCCGGCCGGGCTCTACGACCGGGTCGACACCCGCAGCAACGTCGACGGCACCGGCCCGTTCAAGCTCGGCACCTACGTGCCCAACGACCGCGTCGAGCTGGCCCGCCACGACAAGTACTGGAACGCCGAGCTGCCCTACCCCGACAAGCTGACCCTCAAGGTGCTTCCCGACGTGCAGGCCCGGCTGGCCAACCTGGTCTCCGGCACCGTCGACGGCACCACGCTCAGCAGCGACGTGGCGCTCGCGCTCGGCGCCAACCCCGACGTCACGTTGCTCAAGGGCCCGACCGCCGCCTTCCGCGAGCTGCACTTCACGCTCAAGGGCGGCAAGCCCTGGGACGACGTGCGGGTGCGCCAGGCGATCAACCTGGTCGTCGACCGGCAGAAGCTGATCGACAACGTCTACGGCGGCGACGCCTCGTACACCAGCAAGATCCCGCCGAGCTATGGCGACTGGCCGCTGCCGCAGGACCAGCTGAAGTCGAACTTCCAGCGCGTCGACGTGGAGAAGGCCAAGGCGCTCATGGCCGAGGCCGGGCACACGGCCGGGTTCGCCGTCACGATGCAGGCGATCTCCAGCCCCGATGACTACGTGCAGATCGCGCAGATCCTCGCCGAGCAGCTCAAGCAGATCAACATCGCGGTGACGGTGCAGCCGCTGGAGATCGGCACGTTCGCGAAGAACGACAGCGCCGGAGCCTTCGAGTGGTCGCTCACCGGCCGCGGGATGCGCGGTGACCCCAGCGGCTACTTCACCGACTTCGACCCGCAGGGCTCGACGTACAAGGCGTGGTTCGCCGGCGGCTACGCCAATGCGGAGCTCTCCGGGCTCATCTACTCCGCCATCGCCGAGACCGACCAGGCGAAGCGGGCCACGATGTACACCCGGATGCAGGAGATCGTGCTGACCGAGTGGCCGACGCTGCCGCTGGTGGCGCCGTCGAAGTTCCAGGCCGTGCGCAAGCGACTGCAGAACATGTACGTCAGCGTCGACGACACCGAGCGCGGGCTCGCGCAGGCCTGGGTCAGCGCATAACGATGGGACGGATCGCGGCCACCCGGGCGCTGCAGCTGGTCCCGACGCTGATCGGCATGTCACTGCTGATCTTCGCGCTGGTCCGGTTGCTCCCCGGCGACGTCACGACGGCGCTGTTCAGCGGCGACAGCGGCTCGTCGGAGGAGTCCCGTGCGGCGACGCGGGCGTCGCTCGGCCTCGACGACCCGTTCCTCCTGCAGTACTGGCACTTCGTCACCGGGCTGTTCACCGGCGACCTCGGGTCGTCGTTCCTCAGCGGCCAGCCGGTCACCCAGATCCTCGCCAGGGCGGTGCCGATCACGCTGGAGCTGACGATCCTGGCCACCGTCTTCGCCGTGGCCGTCGGCATCCCGCTGGGAGTGATCTCGGCGGTCCGCCGGGACACCCCGACGGACATGGCCGTGCGGATCGGCGGCCTGATCGGGCTGTCGGTGCCGAACTTCTGGATCGCGATCCTCGCCCTGCTGATCACCTCCACGCTGTTCCACTGGGTGCCGCAGGTGACCTGGATCCCGATCTGGGAGGACCCGCTGGGCAACCTCGGCCAGATGGCGATCCCGGCCTTCGCCGTCTCGCTCTACCTGCTCGCGGCCGTCATGCGGATGACCCGCGCCAGCGTGCTGGAGGTGCTCCAGGAGGACTACGTCCGCACGGCCCGGGCCAAGGGCGCGCCCCCGATGCGGGTGGTCACGCGGCACGCGGTGCGCAACGCGCTGATCCCCGTGGTCACGGTCGTGGGAACCCAGGTGGGAAACCTCATGGGCGGTGCCACGATCATCGAGGTGATCTTCGGACTGCCCGGGGTGGGCAACACGCTGGTGCAGGCGACGTACAACCGCGACTACCCGGTCGTCGAGGTCACCGCGATCTTCCTGGCCGCAGTGTTCATCGCCCTCAACTTCGTGGTCGACCTGCTCTACGGCTACCTCGACCCGAGGATCGAGCAGTGAGCGCGCTCCGCGTGGCCCTCGTCGGGCTGGGCGAGATCGGGCGCACCGCGCACCTCCCGGCGATCCTGCGCCGGGCCGACGTCACGCTCGTCGCCGCCGTCGAGCCGGATCCGCGGCAGCGGAAGCGGGCGCACCTGCCGGCCGGGGTGCCGATCCTCGACGGGCTGGACGAGGCCCACGTCGACGCCGTCGTGCTCGCGACGCCGCCGTGGGTGACGCCGGAGCTGGCCATCTCCGCTGCGCGGAGCGGGAAGTACGTGCTGGCCGAGAAGCCCGTCGCCACCTCCGTCGCGGCCGCGTCGGTCTACACGTCGCTGACCGACGCTGAGCGGAGGCGGATCCAGGTCGGGCTCACCTACCGCCACGATCCGGCGATGGTCGCGCTGCGCGACCTCCTCGCGGCCGGTGAGCTGGGCGGTCCGCTGCTCGTCCGCGCGCACATCTACGACGAGCAGCGCACCGCCGACACCGCGCACAGCGCGCTGATCGAGCGCGCCCTCGAGCACGGCAACCCCGTCGTGCACGAGGGCGCGCACGTCTTCGACTGGCTGCGGTTCCTGCTCGGCGCCGACCCGGTGCTGCACGACGCCTGGTCGCTGCAGACCCGGCCCGGGCTCGCCGCGCCCAACCTCGTCGGCGCCCGCCTGGCGTACGGCGATGCGCAGGTGCTCGCGGAGTTCGGCTGGCTCGTCGACGCGCTGCCGCGCTGCGAGCTGGACGTGCTGGGGGACCGCGGCCACGCGGTGCTCGACGGCCGCACCTTCGCGCTGACGGTGACCACCGCCGCCGGTGAGCGGCGGTTCGACCCGACGCCCGACCGCGCCACCCGTTGCTTCGACCTGCAGCTCGACCGCTTCGTCGCCCTGGCGACGGGCACTGTCGACCGGCCAGAGCCCGATCCCGACCTGAACGACGGCCTGCGGGCGCTGGCCGTCAGCGAGCAGGTCGCCACCGCCGCTACGACCCCGAGGACAGGATGATCGACTTCCATACGCACACCCCGCTCTGGACCAGCGCGAGCTGGCTCGGCGGCGCGGGGTTCGACGCGGGCGAGTTCGTCGGGTTCATGGACGGCGCCGGCATCGACCAGGCCGTGGTCCTCAGCCACGACGGGCTGTTCAACTCCAGCCGCGAGGCCAACGACGCGGTGGCGCGGTTCGTCGGGCAGTTCCCGGACCGGCTGCACGGGTTCGGCACCTACACCCCGCGCCGCCCCGAGGCCGCCGAGGAGATCGAGCGGACCTTCGCCGAGCTGGGCCTGCGCGGCCTGAAGCTGCATCCCTGGCTGCAGGGCTTCTCGGTGCACGAGGAGGCGCTCGACCCGATCATGGAGGTCGTCGCCGCCCACGGCGGCATCCTGCTCTGCCACGACGGCACCCCGCCCTACTCGACGGCCGGCCAGATCGCGATGCTCGCTCGCCGCCACCCGACCGTGCCGGTGGTGCTGGGGCACGCCGGCCTGCACGACCTGTGGCGGGAGTCGCTGACCTTCGCCACGGAGGTCGACAACCTCTACCTGTGCCTGTGCGGCACCCCGCCGTACGCGTCCAAGGCGATCCTCGACCGCGCGCCCTCGCACAAGGTGCTGTTCGGCACGGATGCCGGGCTCTCCGACAAGGCCAGCCAGGACTACGCCGTGGCCCGCGTCCGCGAGATCGACGAGTGGGGGATCACCGACGCGCAGCGGCATGTGCTGCTGGTCGAGAATCCGGCGCGCTTGCTGGGGAGGACATCGTGATCATCGATTGCCACGTGCGGATCGGGCAGCACCGCGAGTGTGAATTGACCGTCGAGACGCTGGTCGCGACCATGGATTGCGTCGGCATCGACCACGCCTTGATCGCCCCGAGCGAGGCGCAGATCGCCGTCGACAATCGGGCGGGCAACACCGCCACCACTGCGGCGGCGGAGGCGAGCGACGGCCGGCTGATCGCCTACGCCGTGGCGAACCCGTGGCGCGGCGCCGCCGCCGTCGACGAGCTGGCATGGGCGCGCGACCACGGTGCCCGCGCGCTCGCCGTCGACTCGTCGCTGCAGGGCTTCGACCTGCTCGACGGGCTCGTCGACCCGCTGCTGCGGTTCGCGCAGGAGCACCGCTGGCCCGTCTACGTGCGGACCGGTTCGCCGCCGGGGCACCTCCCGCTGCCGACGGCCGCGCTGGCCCGCCGCTACCCCGATCTCGCGGTCGTGATGGGTCGTAGCGGGGCCACCGACTTCTGGATCGACGCGAACCCGGCCCTGCGCTACGCCCCGAACCTCTTCGGCGACACGTCCTACGCGCCGTGGGACACCGTGCTCACCGGGTTCGCGCGCGATCCCGAGATCGGCACCGGCCGACTCGTGTTCTCCACCGACCTGCCCTACGCCACCGCCGTCGGCGAGCTGCGCCGCGTCCAGGACTGGCCGATCACCACCGAGCAGCGCGCCGCCGTGCTCGGGTCGACGATGGCCGGCCTGCTCGGCCTGACACGAGAGAAGAGCCAGATCGCATGACCACGGCCCCTACCAGCTCGCGGCTCGACGGGCTCGATGCCGCCCGCGCCATCCGCGGCGTCTCCCCGGTGCTCGAGGTGCCGTTCACCGCCGACGGCGAGATCGACCGGCCCGGCTTCCGGCGGGTCGCGCGGTACGTGCTGGGCACCGGTGTCTCGAGCGTGATGTTCCCCGGGTTCGCCGGCGAGTTCTACAAGCTCTCCGAGGACGAGCGGGCTGAACTGACCGAGGCGCTCATCGAGGAGGCGCAGGCCTTCCCGGACGCGATCGTGATCGCGGCCGTGCAGGACCACGCCACGCGGCTGGCGATCGAGCGGGCCCGGTGGTCGGTGGCGGCGGGGGCGCGGGCGCTCAACCTGCTGCCGCCGCACTTCCTGAACCGCCCCGCGCCGGCGATCGACGCGCACGTCCGCGCGGTGCTCGCGGCCGTGCCCGACACCCCGGTGGTGCTGCAGTACGCGCCGATCGAGACCGGTGCGAGCCTCGACGCGCCGCGGCTCGCGGCGATCGGTCGCGACCACCCCAACCTGGTGCTGGTGAAGGTCGAGTCCAGCCCGCCGGGCCCGTTCATCAGCGAGCTGGCCCGCCTCGACCCGCCGCTGCTCGCCGTCGAGGGCTACGCCGGGGTGCAGCTGCCCGACGCCATCCGCCGCGGCGCGGTCGGCACCCAGCCCGGCTGCTCGTTCACCGAGATCTACCAGGAGATCTGGCGGCTCTACGAGAGCGGCGACCACCGCGCCGGTGACCGCCTGCACGCCCGCCTGCTGCCCTACACGTCCTACTGGATGCTCGACACCGAGCTGATCATCGCGGCCGAGAAGCTGATCTCGAAGCGCCGCGGGCTCATCGCGAGCGACCACTGCCGCGCCCCCCGCCGCGAGCTCGACGAGCAGGAGGTCGCGGCGATCGACCGCTTCCTCGCCGAGTTCGCCGACCTGCTGCCCGATCTGGGCCCACCCGCCACCGCTGTCGGAGAGGAAGTCCAGCAATGAGGCGTCCACGCCTGCTCGCCGTCCCGCTCGTCGTCGCGAGCATGGTGCTCGCGGCCTGCTCGGGAGGAGGTGCGCCGAGCGCCGCCCCGGCCGGGCCTGATCCGGCCGCCTGGCGCAAGGACATCAAGGGGTCCATCGAGGTCGGGGTGATCCCGGCCGAGGGCACGCCCGGCCGCGCCTACCTGCAGAAGCTCGCCGACAGCATCATGGCCGAGCACCCGGGCACGAAGATCACGCTGACGTTCGCCAACACCGAGGCCCGGCCGGCGCTGGAGCAGCGCTGGCGCTCCGGCAACGGCCCCGACGTCGACTACGGCATGTTCGACGGCACCGTGCCGGCGCAGCAGGAATGGGCCGACGAGGGCTTCCTGCTCAACCTCCAGCCCTACCTCGGCACCCCCGATCCGGCGACGGGCAAGCCGTGGGGCGAGTCGTTCACGCCGGCGGCCAACGGCTTCATGGTCAACCCGGGCGACAAGGGCGTCTACGGCGTGCCCAGCGAGCTGTCGACGCAGGTGCTGTTCTACAACGCCGCGCTGTTCGAGAAGCTGGGCATCACCCCGCCGAAGACCTGGGACGACGTCACCGCGGCGGCCGCGAAGCTGAAGGCCGGCCAGGTCGACCCGATCGCGGTGACCGGCCTGTTCCAGCCCTACATGGGCATGTGGTCGGACAACCTGTGGCTGCGCGAGGTGGGCTGGCAGAAGGCCAACGACGTGCTCGTCGGCGGCAAGGGCCACATCACCGACGACCCCGGCTTCCTGGCCGGCCTGGAGAAGCTGCAGAAGCTGCGCGACGACGGCGACTTCATCAAGGGCTTCCAGGGCACCGACTTCACCCCGGCGCAGGCGCTGTTCTTCCAGGGCAAGGCCGGCATGATCCTCATGGGCAGCTGGCTGGTCAGCGAGATGAAGGACGTCATCCCCGCCGATTTCAGGATCGGCGTGGTCCCGTTCCCCGCCGTTCCGGGTGGTGCGGGCGACCAGCAGGCCGTCGCCGCCGCCCCGCAGATGGTGTCGATCAACGCCAAGAGCGCCAACATCCCGCTGGCCCTCGAGTGGGTCACCCGGCTCACCAGCCAGAAGGTGCAGACCGAGCGGGCCCAGCAGTTCGGCGAGCTCTCCGGGGTGGCCGGCACGCCGAGCCCGACCGGCGCCACCGGGATCGACAAGGTGATCGCCGGCGCCTCGGCACTGGTGCCGCGCGAGTTCGCGATGAACGGCACCAAGGCGTACGAGTTCGTCTACGCCGAGGTGACCAAGCTGATGTTCGGCGAGCAGGACGCGAAGGCCACGCTCGACCGCATCGACCAGCAGTTGCGGGCTCTCCACAAGAACTAGGAGCACCTGGTGTTCAGACGGTCCCAACGACGGATCATCGTCCCGTTCCTGCTGCCCGCTGGGCTGCTGCTGGCGGTGTTCTTCCTGTACCCGCTGGTCAGGACGGTGGAGCTGTCGCTGTCCAGGTTCTCCCGCACCGGTCGGGTCACCTTCGCCGGGCTCGACCAGTACACCGCGCTGCTCGGCGACGACCGCTACCTGCAGTCGCTCGGGCACGCGGTGCTGCTGGCGTTCATCGGCGGTTGCATGCTCTTCCCGCCGGCCGTGGCCATCGCGTGGGCCACCTACCAGCGGCTGCACGGCGAGCAGGTGTTCCGCTTCCTCATCTTCGCGCCGGTGGTGCTCTCGGTGGCCGTCGTCGCGCTGATGTGGAAGTTCATCTTCCATCCGACGTTGGGGCTGGTGAACCCGGCGTTCGCCGCGATCGGGCTCGGCGACCTCGTGCCGGTGCTGCTCGGCGATCCGTCGACGGCGCTGGCGGCGGTGGCGTTCACCGCGGTGTGGCACGGCATCGGGATCTGGATCGTGCTGATCTCGGCGGGGTTCGCGCGGATGCCGGCCGACGTGCTGGAGGCCGGGCGGCTGGACGGCGCGGGGGAGTGGACCCTGTTCTTCCGGATCATGCTGCCGATGATGCGCGACCTGTTCCGGACGCTGCTGATCCTCTGGATCGTGCAGAGCCTGCAGGCCTTCGCGTTCGTCTACATCATGACCGGCGGCGGCCCGTTCGGGACCACGGACATCCCGGCCACGGTGATGTACCGGGCTGCCTTCGACAACGCCGACTTCGGCGCGGCCGCCGCGATGGGTGTGGTCGTGGTGCTCCTGCTGCTGCTCGCCGCCCTCGGCCTGAACTCCCTGTTGAAGCGAGACAGCATTGAGTACTGATCTCCAGGTCCGGCCGGCGGCGGCGCCGATGCCGACGACCCCTTCGGACCGCGTCCGCTTCCGGCCCTTCCACCTGTACTTCTACCTGCTGATGGGGGCCTTCGCGTTCTCCTCGGTGGGGGCGTTCGCGTGGGTCGTCAACGTCTCGCTGAAGACCAACGTCGAGTTCATCGGCAGCCCGCCGTTCTCGGTGACGCGCTCGTGGCAGTTCGGCAACTACGCCACCGCGTGGGAGGCAGGCGGGGTCGGCACCTACTTCGGCAACAGCGTCATCGTCTCCGTGACGGCGACGGCGCTGGGCGTGCTGCTGTCGGTGCTGGCCGCCTACCCGCTGGCGCGCATCCGGTTCCGCGGCAGCGGCGCGGTGCTCGGCGTGTTCCTGATGGGCCTGATGGTGCCGTGGATGGTCACGTTCATCCCGCTCTACCTGACCCTGCAGGACCTCGGGCTGCTCGACACCCGGCTCGGGCTGATCCTGGTCTACGCCACGTACAACCTGCCGTTCAACGTCTTCGTGATGGTGGGGTTCACGAAGACACTGCCCGTCGAGCTGGAGGAGGCGGCGGCCGTCGACGGCGCCGGGCCCGTCGCGACGTTCTTCCGCGTGATCCTGCCGCTGCTGGGCCCCGGCGTCGCGTCGATCACGATCATCAGCTTCCTCAACAACTGGAACGAGTTCTTCTACGCGCTGGTGCTGGTGCACACGCCGGACCGGATGACGTTGCCCGTCGGGCTGTGGCAGCTGAGCCAGGCGGCCACCTACGGCAGCAACTGGGTCACCCTCTTTGCGGCGATCATGATCGCGGTGGTGCCGGTGCTACTGGTGTTCGCCTTCCTGCAGAAGCGGGTCACGGCGGGCCTCACCGCGGGGGCGCTGAAGGGATGACCGTGCTCGATCCCAGCACCACCGCCGGGGAGGCGGTGCCGAGGCCGGAGCGCTTCGCCGACCTTCGGGTGCTGCTGCGCAACCCGCTCGGAGTCGTCGGGCTCGCGGTGATCGCGCTGACCGTGCTGACGGCGCTGGTCGGGCCGCTGATCTGGTCGATCCCGTACGCGGCGCAGGACTTCCGCCGCCTCCTGGGCATGAGCGGCGCGCACCCGCTGGGCACCGACCAGCTCGGCCGCGACGTGTTCGCCCGCGTGGTGCACGGCGCGCAGGTGTCGCTGCAGGTCGGGCTGGTGGCCGTGGCGATCGCGCTGGTGCTGGGCATCCTCATGGGGGTGGTCGCGGCGTTCTACCGCGGCATCGTCGACGGCGTGCTGATGCGCGTGGTCGACATCCTGTTCGCGGTGCCCAGCCTGGTGCTGGCCATCCTCGTGGCCGGGCTGCTGGGGCCCAGCCGCACCAACGCGATGATCGCGATCGGCGTCGTGTTCGCGCCGGCGTTCGCCCGGGTGATCCGGGCGTCGGCCCTGTCGGTGATGGCGCGGCCCTACGTCGAGGCGGCGCGGGCGCTGGGTGTGTCCGACGTGCGGATCATGTCCCGGCACGTGCTGCGCAACATCCTCGGCCCGGTGATCGTCCTGTGCACCGTCTACATGTCCTCGGCGATCCTCACCGAGGCCGCGCTGAGCTTCCTCGGGCTGGGCACCCAGCCGCCCGAGCCGTCGTGGGGCTCGATGCTGAAGGACTCCATGCCGTACATGCAGGTGGCGCCGTGGCTGGCGATCGGGCCCGGCGTCGCGATCATGATCGTCGTGCTCGGCCTGAACTTCCTGGGCGACGGCCTGCGCGACGTCCTCGACCCGAAGGTGCGCGATGCCTGACTGGACCATCCGTACTGCGGTGCTGTCCGACGCCCCGGCCGTCGCCGTGCTGCTCACCGAGCTCGGCGCTGCCGGCGTCGACGCCGCCGAGGCACGCCGGCGCCTGGCCAGGGGCCGCGAGCAGGTGCACGTCGCCGAGCGGGACGGGGAGGTCGGCGGCCTGGTCGCCACCACCGTGGAGCACTACTTCGGCCACGAGCTGCCCGTCCTGCACGTGACGGCGCTGGTGACGAGCCCGGCCGCGCGCGGAGCGGGCGCGGCGCGGCGGCTGATGGCCGCGGCCATGGACCGCGCGGTGGCGCACCGCTGCGCCGGCGTGGAGCTGACCTGCGGTTTGGCGCGCGAGGACGCGCACCGCTTCTACCGGTCGCTGGGCTACGCGGCGACCTCGACCCGCTACTGGCTGGAGGTGCCCGCATGACGGTGCACGAGTGGTCCGAGCTGACCCGCGAGCAGCTCGGCCTGCTGCTGCCCGAGGCGCTGGTCGTGCTGGCCGTCGGCGCCACCGAGCAGCACGGCCCGCACCTGCCGACGGGCACCGATGCGCTCGTCGTCGACGCCGTGGTGCGCAGGGCCGCCGCGGCGGCCGCTGCCGGTCGGGATCTGGTGCTCGCACCGACGCTGGCGTTCGGCGCGTCCGACCACCACTTCCCGTTCGGCGGCACGCTCTCGCTGCGCGTCGAGACGATGACCGAGGTGCTGCTCGACCTGGCCCGCTCGGTGGCTGTGTCGGGCGGGCGCCGGCTGCTGATCGTCAACGGGCACGGCGGCAACCGCGGCGCGTGCCAGAGCGCCGCGCAGCGCGCAGCAACCGCGCACGAGCTCCACGTCGCGTACGCCGACTACTGGGAGCTGCTGCTCGCCGACGCGCCACCCGGACCCGCGGACCCTCCGGTGCCCGGGCACGCCGGGGCCTTCGAGAGCTCGCTGGTCACGCACCTGCGCCCGGAGCTGGTGCGGGAGCTGCCCGGCCGCGCTGCCCCCGCGCCTGGGCCGTCCCTCGGCGTGAGCGTGCAGGAGCAGGCGTCGTGGACGCGGATCGACGGGTTCACCGACCGGCCCGCCGACGCCGACGCGGAGGCGGGACAGCGCTGGTTCGAGGCCTGCGTCGCGGCGCTGGCCGCCCGCATCGAGCGGCTGACGGCGTGAGCGGCCCGACGATCACCGCGATCGAGACCGCCCCGGTCAGTCTCGCCGCGCACCCGGAGCTGGTCGTGCACGGTGCGAAGGGCGGCCACGAACGCTCGGACTTCCTGCTGGTCCGGGTCACCGCGGGCGACGGCGAGCGCGCCGAGGTCGGGTACGGCGAGGTCAGCGCCACGCCGCTGTGGAGCGGCGAGGACGGCACCACCGCCGAGCACCTGATCCGCTCGGTGCTCGCGCCCGCGCTGCTCGGCCAGCCGCTGCGGCCCGTCGGCGGTCTCGAGCACCGCATGGACCGGGCGCTCGCGGCGAACCCGTTCACGCGCTCCGGGGTCTCGATCGCGCTGTGGGACTGCTGGGCCCGCTGGCTCGGACTCCCGCTGGCCACAGTGCTGGGCGGGCCGTACCGCACCGAGGTGCCGATCAAGCTCTCCCTCTCCGGCGACGGGGAGGTGCTGCGCCGCACGCACGCCGCCGCCGTCCGGGCGGGGTTCGGGGCGTTCAAGGTGAAGGTCGGCCTCGGGGTCCCCGGCGACATCGCCAGGGTGGCGGCTGTCCGGGAGCTGGTCGGGCCGGACACCTTCGTCGGCGTCGACGCCAACGGCGGCTGGTCGCGCGCCGAGGCCGCCCGCGCCGTCGCGCTGCTCGGGCCCTACGACGTCGCGTTCGTCGAGCAGCCCGTCGCGGCTCGCGACATCGAGGGCCTGCGGGCGATCCGCGCGCTGGGCGTGCCGGTCGTCGCCGACGAGTCGGTGTTCGACCTGCCCGATCTGACCCGCGTGATCCGGGCCGACGCCGCCGACGTCGTCAGCGTCTACGTCGGCAAGGCGGGCGGCCCCGGCCGCGCGGTGGAGCTGGCCGCCACTGCGCAGGCGTTCGGCATCCGCTCGCTGATCGGCTCCAACGGCGAGATGGGGATCGGGGCGGCCGCCCAGCTGCACGTGGCCTGCGCGATCCCGCACCTGGCCACCGACCTGCCCTCGGACGTCATCGGCGCGCACTACTACGCCGAGGACGTCCTCGCCGAGCCGCTCGACAGCGACGGCCGCCGCGTCCGGCTCTCCGACCGTCCGGGGCTGGGCGTGGTTCCGCGCCCCGACCTCGTCGAACGTTTCCGCTGAAAGGACCTTCCCGTGATCGTGGACGTGCACGCCCACACCCCGACGCACCGCGACGCCGTGCCCGCCGCCGACGTGCTGACCTACACGAACTGGCGCACCGACCGGCCCGTCGTCACGACGAACTCGTGGGCCGACTACGACACCGCGATGGCGGCGGCGGACGTGTCGATCGTCTTCAACATCGCGGTCGCCAACCCCCTCGAAGCCACCGGCCTGGACTACCGCCCCGAGGACACCAACTCCTCGACCGCGGCGTTCTGCGCCGACGCACCCAGCCGGCGGATCGGGTTCATGTCGGTCGATCCGCGCACCCCCGGCGTGCTCGACGAGATCGAGCGCTGGCGCGACGAAGGCCTGGTCGGCATCAAGCTCGGCCCGAACTACCAGGACTTCGAGCCGCTCTGCGACGAGGCGCTGGCCGTGTACGGGCACGCCGAGCGGCTCGGGCTGCCGATCCTGTTCCACCAGGGGGCGTCGCCGATCCGGTTCGCGCCGCTGCGCTACACGCACCCGCTGGTCACCGACGAGGTCGCCATCCGATTCCCCGAGCTGCGGATCGTCATGGCGCACATGGGCCATCCCTGGGGCCGCGAGACCGTCATGACGATCCGCAAGCACCCACACGTCTACGCCGACGTCTCGTCGATCTACCTGCGGCCGTGGGTCTGCTACGAGTCGTTGCTCTACGCGTCCGAGTGGGGAGCGACGGGCAAGCTGCTGCTGGGCTCGGACTTCCCGATCGCGAACACCGCGGAGGCGATCGCGGGCCTGCGCCGGGTCAACGACGTCACCGCGGGCACGGGCATGCCGCGAATCCCGGAGGAGGCGATCGAGCAGATCATCCACGCCGACGCGCTCGGGGCGCTGGGCCTGTCGAGGCCGGCTGCATGACTCTCGACGTCGTCACCTTCGGCGAGGCCATGGTGCTGCACCTGGCCGAGCCCGGCGTCCCGCTGGCCGCGGCGACGAGCCTGCGCCGCAGCGTCGCCGGGTCGGAGCTGAACGTCGCCGTGGGGCTGGCCCGGCTCGGCGTGCGCACGGGCTGGTTCGGCCGCCTCGGGGACGACGTGCACGGCCGGCTGATCGCGGGCGTCCTCCGGGCGGAGGGCATCGACACCTCCCGTGTCCGGCTCGTGCCGGACGGCTGGACGGGGCTGCTGGTGCGCGACGCGCACGCCGAGCGGCCGGTCACCGTCGTGTACCACCGGGCCGGATCGGCCGCGAGCACGCTGACCTGCGACGACGTCGACACCGACTACCTGACGTCCGCCCGCACCCTGTTCCTCTCCGGCATCACCGCCGTCCTCTCGGAGAGCGCCCGCGCCGCGTCCGTGCGGGCCGTCGAGGTGGCGACCGAGCGCGGGCTGACAGTCGTCTTCGACCCGAACGTGCGTCGGCTGCTCGGGCCCGTGGAGCGCACTGCCGAGGTGCTGCGGCCGCTCGCCGTGGCGGCGCACATCGTGCTGGCCGGGCGGGAGGAGGCCGAGTTGATCACCGGCTCGTCCGAGCCCGCGGACTGGTTCCTGGAGCGCTCGGCCCGGCTCGTCGTGCTCAAGGACGGCGCCCGCGGCTCCTGGGCGACCGACGGCACGCGGACCTGGGAGCAGCGCGCCGTGCCCGTCCGCGCGATCGATCCCGTCGGTGCCGGGGACGCGTTCACGGCCGGGTTCCTCGCGGCGACGGCCCGCGGCGACGGCGTCCCCGAGGCGCTGCGGGCGGGCGCGACGGTGGCGGCCGCGGTGGTCGCGGTCGCCGGGGACATCGAGGGCCTGCCGACGGCCGCCGAGCTGGCGCTGATGCAGGCACAGGGGGAGGCGGTGCAGCGATGACGAACCGAGAGCTGGTCGGGGCGGCCGTGCGCGAGCAGCGCGTGGTGGCGATCGTGCGCGAGCGGTCGGGCGCCGCGGCCCTGGAACGCGCGGTCGCGCTGGTCGAAGCCGGAGCGCGGGTCGTGGAGATCTCGCTGACCACGCCGGATGCGCTGCCCGCTCTGACGGAGCTCGTCAGCCGCGCGGGCGACGCGGTCGTCGGCGCCGGCACCGTCCTCGACACGGACGACGCCGAGCGGTCGATCGCGGCCGGCGCCCGCTTCCTGGTGGCGCCGACGCTGTCCGTGCCGGTGATCGAGCTCGCCGTGGCGGCCGACATCGCCGTGGTGCCCGGCGCCGCGACTCCTACGGAGATGCTGGCAGCGCACCGCGCCGGCGCTGACTTCGTGAAGATCTTCCCGGCGTCGGTCTGGACGCCCCGCGCCGTGCAGGACCTGCTGGCCGC
The DNA here is from genome assembly GCA_963727745.1 of uncultured Actinomycetota bacterium. GTDB lineage: Bacteria > Actinomycetota > Actinomycetes > Mycobacteriales > Pseudonocardiaceae > Pseudonocardia. The sequence goes on along the minus strand of CAVSHL010000001.1, from coordinate 452,724 downwards.
GCTCCCGCAGCTGCGGCTGGTGCCGACGGGCGGCGTCGGCCTCGACACCGCCCGGGACTGGATCAGCGCCGGCGCCGCCGCGGTCGGGATGGGCAGCGCGATCTCCGCCGAGAACCTTGCCGAGCTCCTCCGATCCCTGGAGCCACCATGCGACTGATCTGCCACATCAGCGACGAGCGGTTCGCCGCGCTGTCCGACGTCGCCTGCGAGTTCGACGACGGTGCCACGGTCACGGTCCTGCGCTCCGCGCCGAGCGGGGCCGTCTACGGCGACCTCCCTGCCGGGCGCTACCGCGTCACGCTGGCGAGGGACGGGTTCGGCGCCAAGCGCTCGGAGGTCGTCGTCCCCGCGGACGGGCCCGCCGAGCCCGCCCACCTGCGGCTGCTCAGCGAGCGCCCCGCCGGCTACGTCTGGCCCAAGTGGACGACGTCGGGCGGCACCGGTTCGGTGCGGGTGCACAGCCCGGAGCCGTACCGGCTCACGCTCGTCCGGCACGGCGCCGACGCGGAGGAAGTGCGGCTGCTGGGCTGGTTCGACGAGCACGGGCCGCGCGCGACCGTGCAGGTCACGCCGGACGGCGACTACACCCCGTCCGGCGTCGGCTGGGCGCAGCAGGTGGCCGTCACGGCGCCGGAGCGGGCCGGGCTGCACTACGTCCACCTCGAGACCGAGTCGGGCGCGCGCTTCTCGTTCCCCTGGGTGGTGGCGCCGGCCGCGCCGACGTCGCCGATCGCGGTGCTGGCCTCCACGAACAGCTGGCTGGCGTACAACAACTTCGGCGGGCGCAGCAACTACATCAACGCCGCCGAGCTGCCCGAGCGGCCGATCGTGCACGCGCGCACCGACCTGGACCGCTACCGCACCGGCACCTCGACCGAGCACGCGCCGCCGGACGAGCGCTACCGGCCGCTGTCGTTCGAGCGGCCCGAGCCGCTGAACCAGATCGGCATCGACGAGCACCCGACCGACCCGATCCGCGGTCGCCAGCCCTGCCACCTCGCGGCGGCGGAGTGGCGGCTGCTGGCCTGGATGGAGCGCGAGGGCTTCGCCCACGACCTCTACGCCGAGGCCCAGCTGCACGACGGCACCCTCGACCTGGACCGCTACCGGGTGCTGGTGATCAGCACCCATCCCGAGTACTGGTCCCGGCAGATGTACGACGCCGTGTACTCCTGGGTGCACGAGCGTGGCGGCAAGCTGATGTACCTGGGCGGCAACGGCGTCGACTGCGAGGTCGAGTTCCTCGACGACGCCACCCTGCGGTTCCGCACCCAGGACGAGGACCCCGACGGCCCGCACGAGAACCGCATGCACCGCACCCACCGGCCGACGTCAGGGCTGCTCGGCGTGGTCTTCACCCACGCCGGTGAGGGCACCGCCGCGCCGTACCGCGTCGTCGACGCCGACCACTGGGCGTTCGCCGGCACGGGTCTGGCGGCCGGCGACGTCTTCGGCACCGAGAGCCTGCACGAGCGCATCCCCGGCGGGGCGTCCGGCCACGAGACCGACAAGCGGGCACCGAGCAGCCCACCGTCGACGCACCTGCTCGCCACCGGCGCCAATCCCGACGGCGGCGGCGCGGAGATCGTCCACGTCACCGCGGAGTCGGGCGGCGGCGAGGTCTTCTCCGTCGGTTCCATCACCTGGAGCGCGGCGGTGCTCGTCGACAAGGGCATCGCGGACGTGACGCGCAACGTGCTGCGGCGATTCACGTCATGACCCCGCTGCTGGAGGTGCACGACCTGCACACGCACTTCACCACCCGCACGGGCCCGATCCGCGCCGTAGACGGCGTCGATCTCGCGATCGAGCGCGGCCGCACGCTGTGCCTGGTGGGGGAGTCGGGCTCGGGCAAGAGCCTCACCGCACTGTCGATCATGGGCCTGGTGGATCCGCCGGGCGAGGTGCTGCCCGGCACGTCCATCCGCTTCGACGGGCGGGAGCTCACGGCCGCGTCGGAGCGGGAGCTGCAGCGCCTGCGCGGTGACGAGCTGTCGATGATCTTCCAGGAACCGATGACCTCGCTGAACCCGGCGCACACCGTCGGGACGCAGATCGCGGAGGCGGTGCAGCTGCACCGCGACGTGTCGAACGCCCAGGCGCGCGAGCGGGCGATCGAGATGCTGCAGCTCGTGGGCGTGCCGGCCCCGGAGCGGCGCGTCGACGACCACCCGCACCGGCTCTCCGGCGGGATGCGGCAGCGCGTCATGATCGCGATGGCGCTGGCCTGCGACCCGCAGCTGCTCATCGCGGACGAGCCGACGACGGCGCTGGACGTGACCATCCAGGCGCAGATCCTGGACCTGATGCGCCGGCTGCGCGACCAGCTCGGCATGGCGATCCTGCTGATCACCCACGATCTGGGTGTGGTCGCCGAGATGGCCGACGACGTCGCCGTCATGTACGGGGGTCGCATCGTCGAGCGCGGGCCCGTCGCCGACGTGTTCGGGCGGCCGCAGCACCCGTACACGGAGGCGCTGCTGCACTCGATCCCCGTGCTCGGCATGAACCGGGACGAGCGGCTGCGCGTGATCCCGGGCATGGTGCCGAGCCCGCGCAGCTGGCCGATCGGCTGCCGCTTCGCCGCGCGCTGCGAGTACGCCTTCGACCGGTGCACCGCCGAGTACCCGCCCGAGATCATCGTCGACGCGCAGACGTCGGCCTGCTGGCTGCGTGCCGAGAGTGGGAGCCGCGTCGTGAAGGACGTGGTGCTCGACGCGAAGGGCGTCACCACGATCTTCCCGGTGCGGCACGGGGTGCTGCGGCGCACCGTCGGGCACGTCCGCGCCGTCGACGGGGTGGACCTGACGATCCGCCGCGGCGAGACCCTCGGGCTCGTGGGGGAGTCCGGGTGCGGCAAGTCCACGCTGGCCAGGACGCTCCTGCGGCTGATCGAGCCCACCTCGGGATCCGTCGAGTTCGAGGGCCGCGACCTCACCACGGTCGGGCGCCGGGAGATGCGCTCGCTGCGCCGCGACATGCAGATCGTCTTCCAGGACCCGGCCGGCTCGCTCAATCCGAGGCTGCGCGTGCGCGACATCGTCGGCGAGGGCCTCACCGTGCACGCCGCCCGCGAGGGCCGGCGCGAGCGGGTGCTGGACGCCCTCGACCGGGTCGGCCTGCCCCGCGAGGCCGCCGACCGCTACCCGCACGAGTTCTCCGGCGGCCAGCGCCAGCGCATCGGCATCGCCAGGGCCCTCGTGCTGGAGCCGCGGTTCGTCGTCGCCGACGAGCCCGTCTCCGCGCTGGACGTCTCGATCCAGTCGCAGGTGCTCAACCTCCTCGTCGACCTGCGCCGCGACCTCGGCCTCACCTACCTCTTCGTCGCCCACGACCTCGCCGTCGTCGGCTACATCAGCGACCGCATCGCCGTCATGTACCTCGGCAAGATCGTGGAGCTGGCCCCGTCGGAGGAGCTGTTCGAGAATCCCCAGCACCCGTACACGGTGGCCCTGCTCTCGGCCGTGCCGCGCCCCGAACCGGGCCGCCGGACCAACCGCATCGTGCTCACCGGGGACGTCCCGAGCCCGATCGACCCACCGTCGGGCTGCCGCTTCCGCACCCGCTGCCCCATCGCCCAGCAGATCTGCGCCGACGAGGAGCCGCCGCTGCAGCCGTCGTCGACGGGCCACACAGTGGCCTGCCACTTCGCGGGCGGCTTGACCTGACGCTCACGCACACGCTGGTGTGCCCACGCACGGGTCGACCATGTGCGTGAGCACACGACGGTGTGCGTGAGCGGCGGCTAGGGAGCCCGGCCCGCCGCCAGTTCCTGCGACAACCGTGCGCTCTGCGTCGTCACCGCGGCCGCGACCTCGGCGGCCGCCGATCCGCGCACCCGCTCCACCCAGCCTGTGACGCCGATCGACCCGGCGACCTGCCCCTGCCCGTCGAAGAACGGGGCGGCGATGCAGCCGATCCCGGCGTCCTCCTCCTCGGCCTCGACGGCGTAGCCGCGGTCGCGGACGTCGGCGAGGATCGCCCGCATCCGCTCGACCGTGGCGGGCACGGCGTTCGGCCCGGAGCCGTCGGCGAGGTGTCCGAGCAGGGGGAGCAGTTCGCGCTCGGGCAGGTGCGCGGCGACGGCACGGCCGAGCGCGGTGAGGTTGTACGGCGCGGTCTTGCCGGGATAGGTGTTGAACTGGACCATCCCGGGCGCACCGACCTTGGCCACGTAGATCACGAGCGCGCCCTCCAGCACGCCGACGTGCGCGGCCATACCGGTCTGCTCCACGAGCGTGCGCAGGAAGGGCTGGGTGATCGAGGTCAGGTCGATCTTGCGGTCGAGCTGGGCCGCGAGCCCGCTGAGCTTGAGGGTGGGCCGCCAGAAGTGGCTGCGCCCCACGACGGTGCGGCTGGCGTAGCCGCGCATCTCCAGTGTCTGCGCGATCGAGGCGCAGGTGGCCAGCGGGACGCCGGTGGCCTGGGCGAGCGCGGTGAGGGTCATCGGCGCGTCCGCCGCGACGAGCGTCTCCAGGATCGTCAGCGCGCGGTCGACCGCGGGCGACGGGGCGCGATCCGGCGTCGTCCCGTCGGCGGGAGGCGCGGTGGCGCCGACGCGATCAGGAGCGGACATCGCCGGGATCGTATCCGGGCACCGGTGCTGCGGGCCGCACCGCGACGGCGTCGATCTCCACCAGGATGTTGCCCAGGTCGGAGCCTGCTGTGGTGCGCGCCGGGTAGGGCGGCCGGAAGAACTCCAGGTACGCCTCGTTGTACGCGGGCCAGTCGGCGTCGCCGTTGTGCAGGTGCGCGGTCACCTTGACGACGTCGTCGAGCGTGCACCCGGCCGCGGCCAGCACCGCGGTGAGGTTGCGGAGCGACTGCCGGGTCTGCTCGCCGACCTCGCTGCCGACTGTCTCCCTGGTCAGCGGGTCGACCGGCCCGAGGCCCGAGGTGAACACGAACCCGGCGGCCACCGTCGCGACGCTGTAGGCGCTGCCTCGCGGGGTGGGTGCCGCCTCCGCGGTGACCGGTTCCCATGCCCGCCGGCGCGTCATCGGTGTCTCGTCGTGAGCGTGGCTGTGACCGGGAGCCGCCATGGGGCCATCGTACAATAATTCAAGTCTTACTACGAAATACCGAAGATAAGATGAAGAGTTCTGACTGCAGCTGCAATTGCAGCATGATCAGGAGGCGGCGCGGGCCCGCTTGATGCGGTCGGACTCCTTGCCGATCGCGTAGAGCCGGCACGGCCAGACGGGGGCAGCCGTGGACGGGAGTCGGCAACCGCGGCAGTGCCCGGTCTCGTCGGGCATGTGCTCCGCGAGGATCCCACGCACGGCCTCGGGCGAGTAGGAGGCCGCGAGGATCTCGGCAATGCCGTCGATCTGGTCGAATGACTCCCGGTCCATGCGGCGTCTCCCAAGGGGTTGCGTGCCAGTCGGGGCGGCGAAGCATCCGTGCAGAGGCCAGGCTGAAGCCCGTCGAGGACCGAGTGCCGCACTTGCACCCTCGATCGCGCGTCGCTATCGGTGGTGACCCGTGTACACAGAGCAGTATGTCCGTCACGGAATGCAGATGCAAGCAAGTCGTGCAGATGCAGTGAGAAGTTGTGTTTGTCGTGTGCATCTGCACGTGCATCCGCAGGGCTGACATTCAGAGCCTGTAGCCGGTTGATCGCGCTGCAGCGTCATACGCTGCGGACATGCGTATTTACGCGGCGTCGATCAGGAGCTGGCGCCGGGAAATCCCGGTCCGACCGCCAACTTGCAGATGCAGATGCATCTGCAAGGCTGGTACTTTGTCGCGGACAGGTTTCCGTACGTGAGATGGGGTGATCACATGCAGCACGAGTACCGCAACGGGCAGTCAGCGGCTCTTCTTCTCGGCGCCGACTGGCGGAAGAGCAGCTTCAGTGGCTACCAGGGCAACTGTGTCGAGGTGGCCGAGCTCGAGTCCGGCGAGATCGCCGTACGGAACTCCCGCTTCCCGCAGGACGCCGCGTTGATCTTCACGCCGGCGGAGTGGACGGCCTTCGTGAGCGGTGTCGGGAACGGCGAGTTCCCGCGCTGACCGACGCGTGACGAATCGGGTCAGAGGTTGCCGGCGGCAACCTCTGACCTGATCTTGTCCATCAGCTGGCGGGAGCTGTCCGGCGTCTCGGCGTCGACGGCCAGGCGGTCGAGCGCGCGCCCGTAGAGCTCCATGTCGGCCAGGCTGTCCAGGTAGAGGGCGCCGCCGAGGTGCTCGATGTAGATGACGTCGGGCAGCTCGGGTTCGGCGAACCGCAGGATCGTGAACGAGCCCTCTGCGGCGTAGCCGCTCAGCTGCTTCGGCACGATCTGGACGATGATGTTGGGCCGGTGCGTCATCTCGATCAGGTGATCGATCTGCGCGAGCAGGGTGCGGCGGCCACCGATCGGCCGGCGGAGCACCGACTCGTCGATCACTGCCCACACGGTGGTCGGCTTGACGCCGGTGAGGATGCGCTGCCGCTGCATGCGCAGGGTGATGCGGCGCTCGACGTCGGACGGCGCGAAGTCGGGCCGCCCGCGCGTGGCGATGGCCCGCGCGTACTCCTCCGTCTGCAGGAGTCCTGGCACGAACTGCAGCTCGTAGGTCTGGATCCGCGCGGCGGACTCCTCGAGACCCACGAAGTCCTGGAACCAGTTGGGCATCACGTCGGAGTAGCGACGCCACCAGCCCGGCTGGTTGGCCTGCCGGACCATGTCGAGGAACGTCTCGCGCTCGACGGTGTCGGTGATCCCGTACATGGTGAGCAGGTCGACGACGTCGCGTTCCTTGAACGCGACCCGACCGAGCTCGAGCCGGCAGACCTTCGAATCGGACGCGCGGATCTGGTAGCCGGCCTCCGGCCGCGAGATGCCGGCCCGCTCGCGCAGCCGGCGCAGTGCGTTGCCGAGCACGATGCGACGTGCGGTGGAGCCTCGAGCGAACGCCGACGCCGGGGCGATCTCGTCGGAGTTGCCACTCTCGTCCATCGGCACCTCCCGCGCGCCTTCCGTGTTCGGAGCGCGCTACGTCGCGATACCCGGGTGCGATCGCAGGTTGAGCGCCCGCTGTTGCTCGACACTGAACCGTACACGTTGCAGAGCGCCGAGAACACGCGGTGGCACGGCTTCATCTCGGACGGTTACTGTCCTAGACTCGCGCCGACTGGGGTCGGTGCCGCTCCAGATGCCGCAAGTCGCGAGGGGATGAGTATGTCTGCCGTCGAGTCCGCCGCTTCCGAGGAGGCCATTCCGGCCTATATCGACGTGTCGAAGGCGAGCGTCGCTCGGGTGTATGACGCCTTTCTCAACGGCAAGGACAACTACGAGATCGACCGTGAAGTCCTGCGTCGGATCGAAGCCGTCGCGCCGGAAGCCACGCAGCTCGGCTGGGACAACCGCGAATTCCTGATCCGGGCGAGCCGCTTCATCGCACGTCAGACCGGCATCAAGCAGTACCTCGACTGCGGCTCCGGGTTGCCCACCGCGGAGAACACCCACCAGATCGTGCAGCGGATCGAGCCGGAGTCCCGCATCGTCTACGTCGACAACGACCCGGTCGTGCTGGCGCACGGGCGTGCGCTGCTGGAGGAGAACGAGCGGACGCACCTGATCGGCGCCGACATCTTCGAGCCACGACAGGTGCTGGAGAACAGGGTCGTTCGCGAGAACCTCGACTTCACCGAGCCGATCGCGCTCTACCAGTGCGGCACCATCCACCATTACAGCGGCGACAAGTACGCCGAGATCATGCAGGAGTACATCGACGCGCTCCCGTCCGGATCGTTCGTCGCGCTCAGCCACTTCTACGACCCCGAGACCCCGGAGTTCAGCCCGCTCGCGCGAAAGCTGGAAGAAGTGTTCGTGCACAGCCCGATGGGCAGCGGGATGTTCCGCACGCGTGCGCAGATCGAGAGCATGTTGCCGGGCCTGGAACTCGTCGAACCCGGATTGGTGCTGTGCTCCGACTGGTGGCCGGACGGGCCCCGGGTCAAGCCGATCCTGCCGATTCAGCAGTGCATTGTCGGGACGGTCGGACGCAAACCCTGACCAGGCGTTTCACGGGCTGGGCAGGAAAAGGAAGTCCACGACGAGGTCGAGCAGTCGCCGAGGTCGTGCTGCGCGACGACAAGGTGCTGATGCCGGGAGTCGTCGACAGCACGACCGACTGCTCAGATGACGGCCTCTGCCACCGTCCACGCCCGTGCCTGCTCGCTGATCGTGACGCCGAGGCCGGGCCGGGCCGAGATGTGCATCCGGCCGCCGCTGATCTCCAGGTGCTCGTCGAACAACGGATCGAGCCACTCGAAGTGCTCCACCCACGGCTCGCGCGGGTAGGCCGCCGCGAGGTGCACGTGGATCTCCATCGCGAAGTGCGGCGCGAGTTGCAGGTTGCGCTGGTCGGCCATCGCCATGATCTTGAGGAACGGCGTGATGCCACCGACCCGCGGTGCGTCGGGTTGCACGATGTCGGCGCCGCCCAGCCGGATCAGCTCGGCGTGCTCGGCGACGCTGGTGAGCATCTCGCCGGTGGCGATCGCGGTGTCGAACGTGGCCGCCAGCGTCGCGTGCCCCTCCGCGTCGTACGCGTCGAGCGGCTCCTCGATCCACACCAGCCCGAGCGGGTCGAACGCCCGGCACATGCGCCGCGCGGTGGGCCGGTCCCACTGCTGGTTGGCGTCCACCATCAGCGCCACGCTGTCGCCGATCTTCTCCCGCACCGCGGTGACGCGGGCGAGGTCCTGCGCGTTGTCCGGGTGCCCGACCTTGATCTTGATCCCGCCGATGCCGCCGGCGACCGACTCCGTAGCGCGGTCGAGCACCTCCTCGATCGGCGAGTGCAGGAAGCCGCCGGAGGTGTTGTAGCAGCGCACCGAGTCGCGGTGGGCGCCGAGCAGCTTCGCCAGCGGCAGCCCGGCGCGCTTGGCCTTGAGGTCCCAGAGCGCGATGTCGAACGCCGCGATCGCCTGCACCGACAACCCGCTGCGGCCGACGGACGCGCCGGCCCATACCAGCTTGTCCCAGATCTTCGCGATGTCGCTGGGGTCCTCGCCGATCAGTGCCGGGGCGATCTCGCGGGCGTGCGCGAACTGGCCGGGGCCGCCCGCGCGCTTGGAGTAGCTGAACCCGACGCCCTCCTGCCCGTCCGCGGTGGTGATCTCGGCGAACAGCATCGCCACCTCGGTCATCGGGCGCTGCCGGCCCGTCAGCACCTTGGCGTCGCTGATCGGGGTGGCCAGCGGCAGCGTGACCGACGAGATGCGGACGCCGGTGATCGTGTCGAAGGTGGCGGGCCGGTGCGGCACGGAGACTCCTGGGTCGTCAGTCGGCTGGGTCGTCACTCGGCGAGCTGGATCCGGGACGGGACGGGCGCGACACCCGTTGTTGCCCGCACGAGCAGCTGGGTGGGCAGTTCGCGCTGCGGGACCTCGTCGGCGTGCCCCGCGATCATCGACAGCAGCATCGCGACCGCGGCGCGGCCGCCGTCGACGGTGGGCACGGCGATGGTGCTCAGCGCGGGATGGATCATCGAGGACATCGGGATGTCGTCGAAACCCAGCACGCTGATCTGGTCGGGGACCGACACGCCGCGCACGGCGAACCGGCTGAGCAGGCCGAGCGCGATCAGGTCGTTGAAGGCGAACACCGCGGTGGCGCCGGACGCGAGGACGAGGTCGGCCGCCGCGACCCCGCCCTGGAACTGCGGCGGGAAGTGGCCGACGTGGACGACGTCCGTGCCGGTGGCGACGGCCGCGAGCTGCAGCCCACGTTCCCGCTCGGCGCCGGCCCACGACTCCCGTGGTCCCGCGACGAACGCGATCCGTCGATGCCCGAGTGCCGCCAGGTGGGCAACGCCCTGGCGCATCCCGTCAGCGGCGTCGACGGTGACCGCCGGGCGCCCGGCGATGTGCTGGTTGAACAGCACGAGCGGGGTGGTTCCCGCCAGGTCCAGCACCTCGGGCGCGGACCGTGGCGCGCACAGTATGAGCCCGTCCACCTGCGGTGCGAGCGCGCGCAGCAGGTCGGATTCGGCGTCGACGTGCTCGTCGGTGTCGGCGATGAAGACCGAGTGCGCGCCGGCTCCGGCAGCGGACTGCACGCCCTTCGCCACGGCGGCGAAGAAGGGGTTGGACATGTCGGGCACGATCAGCCCGATGTTGCCGGTGCGGCCCGTGATCAGGCCGCGGGCGGCCCGGTTGGGCTGGTAGCCGAGCTGGCGCACGGCCGACTCGACGCGGGTGCGCGTCGAGTGCTTGACCATGGCGGGCACGGACAGCGCCCGCGATACCGTCGACGGCGAGACGCCCGCAGCGAGCGCGACGTCGCGAAGGGTGGCGGCCACAGCATCCTTCCGGGTTCAGGGTTCAGGGTTCAGGGACGCGAGCTCGTCAGCGCGCCCGGTCCCACCAGCGCGCGGTGCACGGCGTGCAGGGCCAGCACGAGGACCGCGGGCAACACGAAGGCGACGCCCGGCAGCAGCGTGCCCAGCAGCACCGCGATGATGGTGACACCGAGCGCCGCGGCGCCCGAGAGCGGCACGCGCACCAGCGTCGCCCAGCCCGCACCCAGCGCCGCCCGCCAGCCCCGGAACGCGAGCTCGGGGACGGCCAGCAGCACCGCCGCGAGCAGCGCGGCGGTCGCCACGAGCAGCGCGACGACCATGCCGGTACCGCCGGGGACGGCCCCGCTGCCCACCCACTGCACCTGGCGCACGGCGACGAACCCGGCGAGCACGGCGACCGGTCCGACGAGCAGGCCCGGCAGGAGCCGGCGCCGCAGCTCGCGCGCCATCGCCGACCAGCGCGGCAGGTCGTCGTGCTCGATCCAGTGCGCCACCGCCCACGACAGCGTCGCGACGACGCCGCCGATCGTCACCAGCGGGGCGCTCAGCAGCACCGCGACGATGCCGAGCAGCGCGAGCTCTGCGATGCGGCGCAGCTGCTCCTTCCAACCGCCCTGTTCCTTCCGGCGCGGCGCCCTCATCCCTTGATCCCGCTGGTGTTGATCCCGTCGACGATGAGCCGTTGGAAGAACAGGAAGAACAGGAACACGGGCACCAGCGAGAGCACCGACATCGCGAACATGGGCGCGATGGCGTTCTGCCCGCTGGAGTCGAGGAACAGGCGTAGGCCGATCGGCACCGTGTAGTTCTCGATGTTGTTGAGGTAGACGAGCTGGGTGAAGAAGTCGTTCCACGTCTGGATGAAGGAGAAGACGGCGGTGGTGACGAGCGCGGGCTTGGTCAGCGGCAACACGATGTGGAAGAAGCGCCGGTAGGGCCCGCAGCCGTCGATCTCCGCGGCCTCGTCGAGGGTGCGCGGGATGCCGCGCATGAACTGCACCATGAGGAACACGAAGAACGCGTCGGTGGCCAGCAGCTTCGGCACGATCATCGGCCACGGCGTGTTGATCCAGCCCAGGCTGTTGAACAGCACGTACTGCGGCACGACGAGCACGTGGTGCGGCAGCAGGAGCGTGCCGATCATGAGCGCGAACCAGACCCCGCGCAGGGGGAAGCGCAGCCGGGCGAACGCGAACGCGGCGAGCGCGCAGGACACCACGTTGCCGATCACCACGCCCGCTGCGATCACGGTGCTGTTGACGAAGAACCGGCCGAAGCTGATGCCCGGGATGCCGGTCCAGCCCTCCGGGTAGTTGTGGGGGTTGAAGAGCGTGGGCCAGACGTTGAGGTTGTTGGCGATCTCCTGGGGCGACTTGAACGACGTGCCGATCATGTAGGCGATCGGGTAGAGCGCCACCACGAGCAGGAGGACCAGGATCACGTGCGCCCCGGTGCCGGCGTACCAGCGGCGGCTCGGCGGCGGAGCGTGATGCGTCGGCGGCGCCACCGGAACGGGAGCAAGAGTGGCGGTCATCAGCGCTCCCCGTCGTCGGCGTAGTGGACCCACAGCGAACCGCTGCGGAAGACGAGCGCCGTCACGATGCCCAGCACGATGAGGAACGCCCACGCCATGGCCGAGGCGTAGCCCATCTGGAAGTCACCGAAGCCGCGCAGGTAGAGGTAGAGCGTGTAGAGCAGGGTGGAGTCGGCCGGCCCACCCTGCCCGCCGCTGATCACGAACGCCGCCGTGAAGCCCTGGAAGCCCGCGATCGTCTCCAGCACCAGGTTGAAGAACAGCACCGGCGACAGCAGCGGCAGCGTGACGTGCCAGAACGTGCGCAACCGCCCGGCGCCGTCGAGCGCTGCCGCTTCGAACATCTCGGCCGGGATCTGCTTGAGCCCGGCCAGGAAGATCACCATCGGGGCGCCGAACTGCCAGGCCGCCAGCAGCACCAGCGTGCCCAGTGCCGTGGACGGGTCGGCGATCCAGCTCCGGCCACCGATGCCCACCAGCCCGAGCAGGCCGTTGATCGCGCCCGCGCTGCCGAACAGGGTCTGCCACACGATGGCGATCGCGACGCTGCCGCCCAGGAGCGACGGCACGTAGTACAGCGCCCGGTAGAGCCCGACGCCGCGCCGCTGCCGGTTGAGCAGGAGCGCGACGCCGAGCGCCACGGCGAGCTTCAGGGGCACCGAGGTGACCGCGAACAGCACCGTCGCCTGCACCGAGTTCCAGTACGTCGGATCGTCGGTGAACATCCGGACGTAGTTCTCCAGGCCGACCCACTCGGGGTCCTGCAGGAGGTCGTAGTCGGTGAAGCTGAGGTAGAGCGAGTACAGCATCGGGCCGACCGTGATGCCGAACAGGCCGAGCAGCCACGGGGAGAGGAACACGTAGCCCGCGGTCGCCTCGCCCCTGCGGCCCGCGTTCCTGCGGCCCAGCAGCCGGCCGGCAGGCGCGGACTCCGTGGGGCCGGCCGGGGAACTGGTCATCGTGTCGGTCATGTCAGCGGGCGGCGCGCTCGAGTTCCGACGTCGCCTGGGAGACGAACTCCGCGGCGGCCTCCTGCGGCGTCTTGCGCCCGAAGCCCGAGTTCTCCCCGGCGCTGATCATCAACTGGCTCATCTTCGAGTCGCCCTGCGCCGGCACCGGCGGGTTGTCCCCGGCCTGACCGACGATCCGCTTGTCGAACGCCGCCACGTACTTGAGCTGGTCGCTGAACTGCGGCGAGATCGCGTCGCTGACCTTGCTGCTCGGCGGGAGGCCGCGCTCGGTGCCCAGCGCCGCACCCGCGGCCTCGTCGTTGATGAAGAAGTTGATCACGTCGACGGCCGTCCCGACGTTCTTCCCGCGGGCGTAGGCCGTGTAGAACTGCGACGGGCGGGAGTAGGCACCGACGGCGGGGCCGGGCACCGGCACCAGCAGCAACGTGTGGTCGGTGGCCTTGGAGAGCTCGGTGAACTGGTTGTCGTAGGAGAAGGTCGCGGCCGTCGTCTTGGCGGCCACCGTGTTCTTCGAGATGTCACCGGCGTTCGCCGGCTGCGCGATCTCCGCAGGGGATGCGGCACCGCTCGCGCGGAACCCGGCCCACATCGTCAGCCACGCGGTGACGTCGTCCACGGTGAAGCCCGGCTTCTGGCCGTCGTAGAGCTGCTTGCCCTGCTGACGCAACCACGGCTCGAACAGGCTGATGTTGGCGCTCTCGTCCCGGACGCCCCACGTCTTGCCGCCCAGCGCCGTGGTGACCTTGGCCGCCCACGCGCCGAACTCCTCCCAGGTGGCCCAGCCCGTCTCGGCGGGCAGCAGGCCCAGCGGTTCGAGCACGGTCTTGTCGATCGCCAGCGCCTGGGTGTTGGACGCCGCCGGCATCGCGTAGAGCTTGTCGTCGACCTTGCCGGTGCCCAGCAGCTTGGGGGACACCGCGTCGAGCTTCAGCGTGGAGCCGACCCACGGCCCCAGGTCGGCGATGAGCTTCTTGTTCGAGTACTCGCGCAGGACGCGGTTGTCGATCTGGATGATGTCCGGGGCGGTGCCGCCCGCAGCCGTGGTGTTGATCTTGTCGTAGTAGCCGGAGTAGCCCTGCCACTGCGTCTTGAACGTGACGTTCGGGTGAGCCTTCGTGTAGAGATCGAGCACCTTCTGCGTGTTCTCGGCGCGGGCCGGGCCACCCCACCACGCCACCGAGAGCTCGACCGGCTTGTCGGTGACGGGCGGCGCTCCGGCCGCCTGCTGGTCGGCTCGGGAGCCACCGCCGCACGCCGCCGTGGCGAGCACGGTGAGCACCGCGGCGGCCGCCAGCAGCGGTCGCAGGAGTGGTCGATCCGACATGGTCATGGGAGCTCCTTCGATCACTGACCTTGGTCCGCCCGGGCGTGACGCAGCACACGGTGGGGACCATTACGTCAAGGTCGAGCCGTCCCGTCAATGCTTCTTGCGAATTTCTCCAAACGTTTGCAAGATGACGGGGATCCGACCGAGCGGCAGCAGGTGAGCTGGTCGCACTCGTTTGCACGATGTCGTCAAACCGCGGCCCGACAGGAGCTTCATGTCCGCCAGCACCCCGCGCACCCGCTACGCCGTCGTCGGCCTCGGCAGCCGTGCCCAGATGTTCGTCCGCGCGCTCGCGGACACCCACGCCGACCGCAACGAGCTGGCTGCCTTCTGCGACGTGAACCGGACGCGGATGGCAGCGCACAACCGGACCCTCGACGCCCCGGTGCCGACCTACGGGCCGGCGGAGTTCGGCGCGATGATCGAGCGCGAACGGATCGACGCGGTGGTCGTCAGCACCGTGGATCGCACGCACGACGAGTTCATCGTCGCGGCACTGCGCGCGGGCTGCGACGTCGTCTCCGAGAAGCCGATGACCGTCGACGCGCAGCGGTGCCGGCGCATCCTCGACGCGCAGGCCGAGACCGGGCGCAAGGTCACCGTCACGTTCAACTACCGCTACAACCCGGTGCACGCGAAGGTGCGCGAGGTGCTCGCGTCCGGCGCGGTCGGCGAGATCGGGTCGGTGCACTTCGAGTGGCTGCTCGACACCCGCCACGGCGCCGACTACTTCCGCCGCTGGCACCGCGACAAGGCCAACTCCGGTGGCCTGATGGTGCACAAAGCCACCCACCACTTCGACCTCGTCAACTGGTGGATCGCCTCGGCCCCCGAGACCGTGTTCGGGCTGGGCCGCCTGTTCTTCTACGGCGACGAGAACGGGGCGCAGCGCGGGCTGGCGCGGCCCTACGCGCGGGCGCACGGCGAGCCGAGCGCCGCCGACGACCCGTTCGCCATCGACCTCGCCGGCTCACCGACGTTGAAGGAGCTCTACCTCGACGCCGAGCACGAGGACGGCTATCACCGCGACCAGAACGTCTTCGGCCCCGGCATCACCATCGAGGACGACATGGCGGTGGCCGTGCGGTACCGCAGCGGCGCCACGATGAGCTACCACCTCACGGCGTACTCGCCGTGGGAGGGCTACCACGTGGCGTTCAACGGCAGCCGCGGCCGGCTCGAGCTCGACGTCGTGGAGAACTCCTTCGTCGAGGCCGCCGGAGCGAGCCGGGTCGCGGGCCGGGCGCTGCACGGCACCGAGGCGCCGCCGGAGGGTTGGTCGCGGCTGACGCTGCGCAAGCACTGGGAGAAGCCGGTGGAGCTGGACCTGCCCGACGCGGGCGGCGCCGGCCACGGCGGTGGCGACGAGCGGATGCTGGCCGACATCTTCGGTGGCGACCAGCCGGGCCCCGACCCGCTCGGCCGGGCCGCCACGCACCGCGACGGCGCGCTGTCCCTGCTGACGGGGCTGGCCGCCAACCGGTCGTTCGAGACCGGCCTGCCGGTACGGGCGGACGACATCCTGCGGCTCTGACCTGCGCGGTCAGCCCACCAACTGCGCCAGCTCGCCGGCATTACGCCGCCCGTCCGCCACGGCGACGCGGAGGGTGCGCTGCAGCTCGGCGTCGGGCTCCAGTGGCAGCGGCGCGTCCCAGGCGAAGGCGGTGCCCACACCCGGGTAGCCGGCGACGCGCACGAACCAGGGATCACCGTCGGAGGTGGAGAACACGAGGGTGTGGTCGGCCCCGCGAACGGCCAGCCACGGGCTGACGCTGCCGTTGACCTCCTCCTCGCCGACGCGATCGGGACCCGACACGTCCGGCGCGCCGGGGGGCAGTCGCCAGAACAGTCCGCCGTACCCGGCCCCGACGCGCCCGTGCGAGCCGGGGCTGCCGAGTGCGATCGGGCGTCCGGTGGCGTTGCGGAGTCGGGTCGTGATCGCCAGCGTCCAGAAGCCGTCGTGCTCGACCGCGGCGATCTGCCGGTGCTCGTGGAGCAGCACCTCGCCGGTGCGCCCGACCCAGTGCAGCTCGTGCTCGGCGCTGCCCGCGTCGTGGTGGTGCCATCTCGCGTGCACGATGATGCCGTGGTCGTCGCGGGGCTGGTAGCCGTCGGCGGCGCGGTAGCTGCGACCGCCCCAGAAATTGGTGCCCTCGACGTCCGGGACGGCGATCGACATGCCCAGGTGCCAGCGGTGGTCGGCCGGTTGGGTGTCGGTGACGACGGTGCCGATCAGCGTGCGGATCGGGTGCAGGTGCGGGCGGCGGCCCAGCGTCGGATCGAGGTCGGCGGTGTCGATGCGGTACCGGGCGACCTCGACCCCGCCGACACGGAACAGGTGGTCGGGCTCGGTCACAGGCCGTCCTTCGTCCAGTCGGCAGGGAGCTCGGAGAACAGCTTCAGCTCTTCCGCGCACCGTCGGACGTAGTCGTCCGCTTCGGCCACGACCGTCCGTGCACCGCCGTCGGCGGTGACCAATGCCCGCTCCGGCAACGGCTGCGCCGGCCCGTCGAGCCGGACGGCCTCGAGCACCTGCATGAACGGGCGGCACCCGGCCAGCGGCGCCAGGAGCGGGACCGCGGTGTCGGCGAGGTGGTCGAGCAGGTTCTCCAGGAGATCCACCCGGCCGGCCGGCGCGGTGACGGGGGAGTCGTCGGCGGTGTGGCCGGTGAGCACGTCGCGGGTGTAGGCGAGCTCCAGGCGGCCCTCGTCGCCGTGCACCACGAGCTGGGGATCCCGGCTGCTGGACGCGCACAGCGTGACCGCGACGACGATCGGGACGGTGCTGCCTTCGATCCGCACGGCCGCGGTGTCGTCGCCCTCCGGCGACATCGCGCGGAACCGTTCCAGCTGCACCGACAGCGCGGCGTCGACGGGTGTGCCGGCCAGCCGCAGCGCGGTGGCGACTGCGTGCGCGTACGCGTTGGTGAGCGCGCCGTCGGTGACCGCGACGTCGCCCAGGTGCATCCGTCCGGCCCACGGCGCCCTGTCGAAGTACGTCCGGTCGCGGGTCCACGCGCCGTGCACGCCGATCCCGCGCACCTTTCCGAGCCGGCCGTCGGCCACGAGCCCGGTCGCGTGGGCCAACGCCCGCGAGCCGAAGGACTGGAAGCCGACCTGGCACGCCAGCCCGGCCTCCTCGACCTCGCTCACGAGCGCGTCGAACTGCGCCATCGTGCTGGTCGGGGGCTTCTCCACCAGCACGTGCGAGCCCACCGCGATCGCCAGCCGGGCCAGCGGAACGTGGGTGTGGATGGGCGTGGAGACGATCGTGACGTCAGGACGGACCGCGCCCAGCAGCGTTGCGGCGCCGGCGTCGATCCGCACGCTGCCCGACACCGCCTGGGCCCGCTCCACCAGGTCCGGGTCGGGCGGGCGCGGATCGGCGAGCCCGACGATCCGGACCCGGTCCGCCGCGGCCAGATCGATCAGCCGCTCGAGGTGGACCCGGCCGTACCCGTGCACTCCGACGAGCGCGATCCGCGGTGCATTCGACACGTCACTGCCGCCAGCTGTGCTGCGGCTCGTAGCCGAGCACGCGGCGGGCCTTGTCGATCGACAGCATCGTCTCGTGCTCGCCCAGCTCGCGGGTGACCGGGACGCCCGGGTAGACCTCCGCGGCCAGGTCCGCGCTGCGCCGCGACATGACGGTGTCGGCGTTGGCGATGACGAAGACCTCGACGCCCGTCGCGGTGTGCTCCAGCGCCCTGCGCACCGCCTGCGCACCGTCGCGGCCGTCGATGTAGGCCCACAGGTTCCACCGGCGGGCCTGGGGGTCGTCGTCGAACGCGGGGAACCGCGCGTAGTCCTCGGGGTCCATCACGTTGGAGAACCGCAGCCCGAACATCTTCAGGTCGGGCACCCAGCGGCAGAAGTGCCGGGCCATCTCCTCCTCGAGGCTCTTCACCAGCGAGTACGTGCTCTCCGGTCGCACCGGGTACTCCTCGTCGACCGGGATGTACGGCGGCGGCGTGTCGAACGGCAGGCCGAGCACGGTCTCGCTGGACGCCCACACGATGTTGCGGATGCCGGCGGCGCGGGCGGCGGCGAACACGTTGTAGGACGCGGTGACGTTGTTGGCGAAGGTGGCCGCGTTGGTGGTGAGCCCGGGCGCGGGGATCGCGCCGAGGTGCACCACGGCGTCGACGCCGTCGTGCCGGTCGTCGACGCCGGTGAAGGCCTCGAGCACCTGCCCGTAGTCGGTGAGGTCGACCCGCACGGAGGCCGCCGCCACGGATCGGGGATCGGGCACCCGATCCAGCGCGATCACCCGGTATCCGTGTGCCTGGAGGTCGGCCACCACGTGCCGACCGAGTTTCCCGCTGCTGCCGGTCACCGCGACCGTCGTCATCGCAACTCCTGTCTTAGAGCGGCGCCCCCGGTACGGCGAGGCGCGTCGTGATCATTGTCGCGCGCCGCCCGGCTCCGCAATCGAGCCCGACCTACGATCGCCACGTGGCGAAGCCCGACGGTCCGAGGTCCGCGCATCCCGGCGCCGGGAACGGGGAGCGGGACGACTCGCTGTCCTTCGCCGGGACCGCGGTCGACCGGACGGCGGAGCGGCTGCCCGACATCGACCGCGACGCCATGGCGATGGTGCTGCTCCTGCACCGCGTCGCTAACAGCGTCGTCTACGACCTGGAGTCGACCGTGCACCGCCCGGCCGGGTGGAGCTGGTCGGCATTCCGCCTGCTGTTCACGCTGTGGGTGTCCGGGCCGCAGGAGGCGAGCAGGGCCGCCGAGCTGACCGGCATGAGCCGGGCGGCGGTGTCCAGCCTGGCCAAGACCCTCGCCGCGGCGGGGCTCGTCGAGCGTTCCGCCGATCCCTCGGACGGGCGCGGGGTCGTGCTGGCCCTCGATCCGACGGGGGCGGAGCGGCTCGAGGCGACCTTCCGGCTCCACAACCGCCGCGAGGCGCAGTGGGCGGCGCTCCTCGAGCCGGAGGAGCTCGCGGTCCTCAACGGCCTGCTCGGCAAGCTCGCGTCCGCCGCGCAGACGCAGAGCTGGGTGAGCCATCGCCGGTGACGGCGGACACTGCGCCATTAGTGTTCAAAACTTTGACTAGTTCTGGCGTTCATGGTCGAGGGGCCCTACCGTCGCCAAAGTAGTTAAGGCTTTGACGAGTTCGTCGGAGCTGGTGACCTCCCAACGACGGGAAGGCAGTGCCCATGCCCCACGCTCCTGCGGCCGCATCCGGTAGCGCCGGCTCGCCCACCACGGAGGCGGAGACGTCCCGCCGGCTGCGCCGCGTGGTGGGCGCGAGCCTCGTCGGCACCACGGTCGAGTGGTACGACTTCTTCATCTACGCCTCGGCGGCGGGCCTGGTGTTCGGCAGCCAGTTCTTCCCGTCCCTCGACGGCACGGCCGCCCTGCTGGCGTCGTTCGCGACCCTCGGCGTGAGCTTCGTGGCGCGCCCGATCGGCGGCGTGCTCGCCGGTCACCTCGGCGACCGGGTCGGCCGCAAGGCGGTGCTGGTGGCGACCCTGCTGCTGATGGGGGTGTCGACCGTGGGTGTCGGCCTTCTGCCGTCCTACGCCACCATCGGGGTCGCGGCGCCGATCCTGCTGGTCGTGCTGCGCCTGCTGCAGGGACTCTCCGCAGGTGGGGAGTGGGGTGGTGCGGCCCTGATGTCGGTCGAGCACGCCCCGCCCGGCCGGCGCGGGTTCTACGGCTCGCTCCCGCAGCTCGGGGTACCGCTCGGGCTCCTGCTGGCCAACCTGGTGTTCTTCACCGTCTCCGCGACGACGACGCCCGCTCAGTTCCTGGACTGGGGTTGGCGGATCCCGTTCCTGCTGTCGATCGTGCTGATCGCGGTCGGATTGTTCGTCCGCGCCAGCGTTGCGGAGAGCCCGGTGTTCGACGAGCTGCGCCGCCGGCGCAACCGGCGCTCGGCACCCATGGCCGAGCTGCTCCGCACCAACCCGCGCGAGCTCGTCGTCGCGATCGGCCTGTTCGTCGCCAACAACATGGTCGGGTACATCCTGATCGCCTTCATCACCTCCTACGGCACGCGCACGCTGGGCCTCCCGAGCTCGACGATGTTGGTGATCGGCATCGTCGGCGCGGTGGCCTGGGGTGTCTGCACGCTGCTGGCCGGGCGCTGGGCCGACCGCTGGGGCCGGCGCCGCACCTACCTCGTCGGCACCGTCTCGATGATCGCCTGGTGCTTCCCGTTCTTCCGGCTCTTCGACACCCGCTCGATCCCGCTCATGGTGCTCTCGGTGGTCGTGCTGGCCTTCGGCATCGGCCTCACCTACGGCCCGCAGGCCGTCACCTACGCCGAGCTGTTCCCGGCTGCGATCCGCTACTCCGGCGTCTCGTTCGCCTACGCGCTCGGCGCGGTCCTCGGCGGCGGGTTCGCCCCGTTGCTCGCCACCTGGCTGGTCGGCGTCACCGGCACGTCGCTGTCGGTGTCGGCCTACATGCTGGTGGTCTGCCTGATCACCCTCGCCGCCGTGCTGGCGCTGCGCGAGCGTCCGGTCGCCGAGCGCGAAGCGTTCGTGCTCGCCGCCGACTGACGCGCCCACCCCTCCCGAAAGGACGTCGACCATGCCCAAGCCCTTCGCCTCCTCCGCCGACACCGCCGCGAAGGAGCAGACGCTCGAGGTCCTCGCCGAGGGCGTGTACGCCCTCACCGCCGAGGGCGACCCCAACATCGGTGCGATCGAGGGCGAGGATTTCCTGGTCTGCTTCGAGGCGCTCGCGACGCCGGTCGCCGCGGCGAAGTGGCTGGCCACGCTGCGGGAGCACACCGACAAGCCGGTGCGGTACCTGGTCCTGTCGCACTACCACGCGGTGCGCGTGCTGGGGGCGAGCGCGTTCGACGCCGAGACGATCGTCGCGCACGAGATCACGCGCGACCTCATCGCCGAGCGGGGCAAGCAGGACTGGGCCTCGGAGTTCGCCAGGATGCCGCGGCTGGCCGAGTCCGCGGAGTCGGTGCCCGGCCTGACCTGGCCGACGCTGACGTTCGCCGACCGGCTCACCATCGAACTGGGCGGGGACCGCGGCGAGCTGGTGCTGCAGTACCACGGGCGCGGCCACACCGAGGGCGACATCACCGCGTGGCTGCCGCGGGAGCGCATCCTGTTCGCCGGTGACCTGGTCGAGGCGCAGGCCGCGCTGTACACCGGCGACGCGTTCCACCGTGACTGGGCGGGCGCCACGCTCGACCGGCTGAAGGCGGTCGGTGCGGAGCAGCTGATCGGTGGCCGGGGCGCCGTCAGCCGCGGCCGGGCCGAGGTGGACGCCGCGATCGAGCAGACCCGCGGCTTCCTGCAGGTCATGCTCCGCGAGGTCGGCGCCGTCCAGCAGCGCGGCGGCACCCTGAAGGACGCGTTCGAGGCCGCCCACGCCGAGCTCGTCGACGACTACGGGCACTGGCCGATCTTCGAACACTGCCTGCCCTTCGACGTCTCCCGCGTGTGGGATGAGCTGTCGGGCATCGAGCGGCCGGTCATCTGGACGGCCGAGCGCGACCAGGAGGTCTGGGCCCAGCTTCAGGGATCCCAGTGATCGACGGTGGAATGACCGGGTCCTGGCCGGCCGCGCCGGTCCTCGTCCTCGGTGCCGGCCCGGTCGGGCAGACCACCGCGCTGCTGCTGGCCCGGTGGGGCGTGCCGACGATCGTGCTGGACCAGCGCCCCGAGCGGGACGTGGTCGGCTCGAAGGCGATCTGCCAGCAACGCGACGTCCTCGACGTCTGGGAGTCCGTCGGCGCGGGCGCGCGCATCGCCGCCGAGGGTGTCACCTGGACCACCGCCAGGACCTTCCACCGCGACCGGGAGCTGTTCGCCACCGAGTTCGCCGAGCCCGGTCGCCCGGCGTTCCCGCCGTTCGTCAACATCTCCCAGACCCGCACCGAGCAGGTCCTCGACGAGTGCATCGCCGCCGCGCCGCTGGTCGACCTGCGCTGGGGACGGCGCGTCACCGGCGTCGACCAGGACGGCTCCGGCGTTTCCGTCCGGCTCGCCGACGGCGGCGAGCTGCGCGGCTCGTACCTCGTCGTCTGCGCGGGCGCCCGCAGCGACGAGCTGCGCAGCCTGCTCGGGGTGCGCTTCGACGGCCACTCCTTCGACGACCGCTTCCTCATCTGCGACATCCGTACCGACCTGCCCGGCTGGGCGAGCGAGCGGCGCTTCTACTTCGACCCGGAGTGGAACCCCGGACGGCAGGTCCTCATCCATCCCTGCCCGGGGTCGACGTTCCGCATCGACTGGCAGGTGCCGTCGGACATCGACCTCGACACCGAGGTCGCGACGGGTGCCCTCGACCGGAGGATCCGCCAGATCATCGGCGAGCGCGACTACGAGATCGTGTGGAAGTCGGTGTACCGCTTCCACTCCCGCGTGGTCGACCGCATGCGCTGCGGCCGGATCCTGCTGGCCGGCGACGCTGCCCACCTCGTCTCGCCCTTCGGCGCGCGGGGCCTGAACTCGGGGGTCGGTGACGCGGAGAACGCCGCGTGGAAGATCGCCTACGTCGGGTACGGCTGGGCCCCCGACGACCTGCTCGAGACCTACCACGACGAGCGGCACGCCGCGGCGCTGGAGAACGTCGCCGTCACCACCGCGACCATGGACTTCCTCGTCCCGCCCGACGCCGAGCGCGCCCGGCACCGGACCGACGTCCTGACCCGTGCGGCCACGGACCCGCAGGCACGGGCCCAGGTGGACTCGGGCCGGCTGGCCGAGCCGTTCTGGTACGTCGACTCGCCGCTGACCAGCCAGGACGGGCGTCGTCCGTTCGGCGGGCGGCCGCCGCGCGGGCAGGTCCCGCCCGCCGGGCCCGGGATGGTGGTGCCCGACGCGCCGGTCGAGACCCCGACCGAGGGCCCGACCCGGATCCGGGCGCTCGCGCGTGCCGGGTTCCTGCTGCTGGTCGGTTCCGCCGCCGATCCCGATGCCGCCCGCCGCGCCGCGGCCGCCGTGCCCGGTCCGGTCCGGGTCCTCCTCCTGGACGAGATCGATCCCGACGGCACGTTGACGACCGGCCTGGCTGCGCGACCGGACGAGGTGTGGATCCTGCGGCCCGATGCCCACGTCGCCGCCGTGCTGCCCGCACCGACGCTCGACGACCTCACGACGGTGCTGGAACGGGCCGTCCGAGCCGATGACCGCCACGGCGTCCTCCAGGCGAGCCCGTGAGCGTCAGTTCGAGGCGCGCATGCGGCCGAGGCGCAGCGCCGAGATGAGGAAGAAGATGCCGCCGAGCGCGGCGTAGCCGGCGACGTTGCCGAGAGCCGGATCCGGCGCGGACGCCATCAGGAAGAAGGCAGTGCCGGCGAGCACGGAGATGCCGCCGCTGAGCATCATCGGCCACTGACCGCCCAGTGCCCGCCGGTCGATCCCGACGGCGAGCTGGATCAGCCCGGCCACGACGGCCCACACGCCCCAGACACGCAGGACCGCGGGGATGCCCGAGGTGAGGGCGATGCCCAGTCCGATCGCTGCGACGAGGCTGATGGCGATGTTCAGATACAGGCCCCATCGCGCGGAGGACGACCTCGACGTGCGGGCGTCGACGACGGCAGCGGCCACGTCGACCAGCGGGTACAGCACGACGAGGACGGCAGTGACCGGTCCCAGGCTGCCCCCGGATACGACCAGCAGAGCCGCCCAGACGATCGCGAACGCGAATCGGGCGAGGTAGAGCCGCCGCAGCGCCGGAGCGGATCCGGCGGGGGCGGGGGTGACAGCGGTACTCACGGGAGCTCCTTCGAGCGGATGCCACGACCGACGAGATAGAACGTTCGGTCTTGTGATTGCGACGCTGGCAGCCCGTCCGAGCTTTGTCAAGACCGAACGTTCTATCTGCTAGCGTGGCCGCATGGATCGGCACGTGCGCGGCCGGCCGTCCGAGGCCAGGTCGCGGCTGCTCGGCACGGCGAGCCGCATCTTCTACGCCGAGGGGCTGCACTCGGTCGGGGTCGACCGGATCATCACCGAGGCGGGCACGACCCGGGCCACGTTCTACCGGCACTTCCCGGGTAAGGAAGACCTCGTCGTCTCCTACCTCGAGGAGGCCGACCGGATGCTGCGCGAGCGCTGTGCGGGTGCCCGGGAGAGCACCGGGTCGGCCGAGGACGCCGTTCGTGCGATCGCGGCCGACATCGCCGGGGACATCCGGCGGGAGGGCTTCCGTGGTTGCGCCTTCCTCAACGCCGCGGCCGAGTATCCCGATCCGGCGCACCCGGTGCACCGCCGGATCCTGGAGCACCGCGAGTGGTTCCTCGGGGCGGTCACGGATCTGCTCGGACAGGTCGGGGACGGCCCCGGCGGTCCGGCGGGCCGGCACTTCGTGATGCTGCGCGACGGGGCGATGGTGGCCGGCTGCCTGTCCGAGCCGGACGCGGTGTGCACGACGTTCCTCGACGGCGTCGAGGGAATCCTGTGGTCGCGAACCGTGGCCGGCGCTCCGCGGGGTTGATCTGCCGGCCGGCGCGATATCAGCCGTGGATGGCGTGCAGGAGTTCGGCGAGCCGCTCCGGGACACTGATCATCGCGAGGTGGCCGGAGTCCAGCCACTCCACCTTGGCGTTCGTGATCGCGGCCGAGCGCTCCTGGAACTCCGGCGGATAGCAACGATCTGCGGTGAGCCGCACGTAGGTGCGCGGCACGTCGATGGCGTAGCCGCCCAGCTCGACCGGCTCCGACAGCAGTGCAGCCGAGTCGTCGACGAGCCGGTCGAGGGCGGAGTCCGCCGTGGCCGGGTCCATGGCGTTGCAGAGCATCGCCCGCGCGACCTCGCGCTCCTGGTGGTAGATGCCGCCCGCGAGGGACTGCTCGACCGCGGTGCGAACACCGGGGTCGATCTGGTCCAGCACCCGGGTGCCGTCCGGCGGGACGACCGCGGACAGCAGGACGACGTGCCGGATGCGGTCCGGCACTGCGGCGAGCACGCGGGGGACGGTCACACCGGCGAAGGAGTGGCCGACTAGCACGACGTCGGTCAGGTCCCGCTCGATCAGGTCGGCGACGACGGCGTCGGCGCAGTCCTGCAGCGTGACGGTCCGCAGGTCGGTGGCCGACCGCGTGCCGCGCCCGGGCAGGTCGACGGCCACGGTCTCCTGCTCCAGGAGTGGCGTGAGCTCGTTCCAGCACGACGCGCCGTATCCCGCGCCGTGGACGAGGACGAAGGACATCAGCGCTCTCCGGCCACGGGCGTGAGCCGGCCGTCGGCCAGGTCCGACGTCGACGTCTCGGGCATGGTGGCCACGATGACGAGTCCGACGACGGCGGCCACCAGCAGGTAACCGGCGGGCGCGAGCGAGTTGCCGGTGGCCGCGACCAGGTACGTCGCGATGACGGAGGCGAGCCCGGACCCGATCACGCCGCCGACGTTGAAGCCGAGGGAGACGCCGGTGTAGCGGACGCGGGTCGGGAACAACTCCGAGTACTGCGTGTACACGACGCCCTGCTGGATGCCGAACGGGATGTTCAGCACCAGTGCCGCGACGATGGCCAGTGCGAGGGAGCCCTGCTGCATCAGCCAGAAGCACGGAACCGCCAGCACGAGGAACCCGACGAGCCCGGCGGCGAGCACCCGACGGCGCCCGTACCGGTCGCTGAGCGCGCCGGCCCAGGGGATGAGTCCGAGGGGCATGAGCACGATCAGCACGATGAGCCACAGCGAACCGGAGAGGGGGTAGTGCAGCACCGCGGACAGCTGCACGAGCAGGTAGACCGAGGCCAGGCTGCCGGTCGTCTGCGCGGCGTAGGCGAGGCCGATCAAGCGCAGCGTGGGCCCGCGGTGTTCGCGCAGCACCTCCGTGATGGGCGCCTTCGGGGGCGCGGCCTCGTGGACGAGCTGCTGGAACAACGGGGAGTCCTCGACGCGCATGCGGTAGAGCAGGGCGCCGACCAGCAGCGGTGCTGCGATGAGGAACGGGACGCGCCAGCCCCAGCTCGCCATCTGCTCGGGCGAGGTGAGGCTCGTCAGTGCGCCGACCGTGGCTGCCGCGCCGGCGAGGCCGAGCGAGACGCCGATCGAGGTCGCGGAGCCGAAGAAGCCGCGGCGGCGGGAGGGAGCGGACTCGGTCGACAGCGAGGCGGCGCCGCCGATCTCGCCACCGGCCGAGAACCCCTGCAGGATCCGCAGGACGGTGAGCAGGATCGGGGCGAGCACGCCGACCTCGGCGTAGGTCGGGAGCAGCCCGGTCAGGACGGTCGCGACGCCCATGAGCGTCACGGTGGCGAGCAGGACGGCCTTGCGGCCCTTCCGGTCGCCGAGGCGACCGAAGAACAGCCCGCCGATCGGCCTCGCGAGGAAGGCGCTGGCGACCACCACGAGCGTGCTGAGCACGCCCAGCAGGCCCTGCTGGTTCGGGAAGAACAGCGGGGCCAGCACCACGGCGATGTAGCCGTAGACGGCGAAGTCGTAGTACTCGATCGCGGTGCCCACGGCCGCGGCCATGCTGGCCCGGCGGCCGATCCGTGCTTCGTCTTCCGCGGTCTGCGTCGACATGGGCGCTCCTTCGCGCTCGGTGTGGAAGCACAAGTTAGACCTGAACTGATATCAGTTCAATAGTCCGTCCGGTATCAGTCGAGGGTTCAGGACGGCCCGGCCGGTCACGCGGCCCGCGCGGAGCTCGTCGAACACGCGGGGTGCCACGTGGAGCCCGAACTCCGTCACGTGCGTGATCAGCCGGCCGCCGCGGGCGAGCTCGACGACCTCGGCGAGCTCGGGGCGCGTGCCCCAGAAGGGCAGCCGCACGCGCGCTCCGGCCGGCAGCGGTCCCGGTTTGGTCATCGCCAGCGCGCCACCCCCGCTGCCCACGATCACGAGGTCGCCGGCGGGGCGCAGCAGGGCAGCGGCCAGCTCCTCGGTGGCCGGGGCGCCGACCATGTCGATCACGACGTCCGCGCCGCGCCCATGCGAGACCTCGCGCACGAGGTCCGCCGCGGTGTCGGGCGCGGTCGCGGCGGTCGCGCCGCACGTCAGCGCCAGCTCCACCGCGTCGGGGCGGCTGTCGACGCCGATCACCTGCGCCGCGGTCAGCTCCGCCACGATGCCGACCGCGAGGTGTCCCAGCCCGCCGACGCCGATGACGACGGCCACCGCGTCCGGTGCGTCGAGCCGGTCGCGACTGCCCGCCACGGCGTGGAACGAGGTGAGGCCGGCGTCGGTCAGCGCGGCGGCGAGCCCGGGGTCCAGGCCGTCGGCGGGCACGAGTCGCCAGGCGTCGACGACCAGTGCGTCGGCCATGCCGCCGTCGATGCCGAGCCCGATGCCGGCCGCCGGGAGGGTGCGCCGCTCGTCGCAGTAGTTCGTCCAGCCCTGCCGGCACCGCGGACACGTGCCGCACCCGTACGGCGCGTAGACGACGACCTGCTGCCCCAGCAGTGCAGGGTCGGCGCCGAGGCCGAGATCGGTGACGCGGCCGCACACCTCGTGGCCGAGCGTGCACGGCCACCGGTCGCCGGCCGCTGTGTCGATGACGTGCAGGTCGGAGTGGCACACGCCGGCGGCCAGCACCTCCAGGCGGACCTGGCCCGGTCCCGGGCACGGCAGCGCGACCTCGACGAGCTCGGCCCGCCCTCGCCTGATCCTCCGCACTGCACGCACGGTGGTCGACCCTGTCATCGGGCCGACCATCCGCCGTCGACGAAGATCTCCGAACCGGTCGTGTACGCCGAGTCGTCGCCGGCCAGGAACGCGACGGCGGCGGCCACCTCCTCCGGCCGGCCGAGCCGGCGCATCGGCGTGTTCGCGAGCATCGCCGCGTGCCGCTCGGTGTCGCCGAAGCGCCCGAGGAGCTGTGCAGTTCCGATGAACGCCGGGACGACCGCGTTGACCCGCACTCCGCGGGTGGCCCAGTGCAGTGCGGCATTGCGCGTCATCGATCGCACGGCGCCCTTGGCGGCGGCGTAGGAGAAGCTGTTCGCGAGGCCGCCGGCGGCGCCCAGGATCGACCCGACGTTGACGATCGCGCCACCGCCGCTGGCCTCGATCATCGGGCCGGCGTGCTGCATGCCGAGCCAGGTGCCGAGCTGGTCGACCGCGATGACGGCGTCCCAGCGCTCGCGCGTCTCGTCCTCGACCGTGCCGAGGCTGCCGATCCCGGCGTTGTTGACCAGCACGTGCAGTGCGCCCCACTCTCGCTGGACACCGGCCAGCGCGGCCTGCCACTGCTGCTCGTCGGCGACGTCGAGGGGGAGTGCGAGCGCGTCGCCGCCGAGGTCGGCGGCCAGGCGGGAGCATGCCTGCTCGTCGACGTCGGTCACGGCGACCGCCGCTCCCTCGGCGGCGAGCCGCCGCGCGATGGCGCAGCCGAGCCCTCCGGTGGCTCCGGTGACCAGAGCTCTCCGCCCCGTCAGTCGCTGCGACATGCGGCCTCCACGGTAGGACTGAATTGACGTCGGTTCGGTCCATCTTGACACCGGGGTGTGGCTCTCGCACACTTGAGGTGAATTCAGTTCAACTTGGAGGACCACATGGCAGTCGAGGACGACATCCAGTTCGAGCGTGACGGCCACGTCGCCCGCATCTGGCTCAACCGGCCCCACAAGCGCAACTGCATCACGGTGCCGATGCTGCACCGGCTCGACGACATCATCACGGAGATCGAGGCCGACTCCGAGCTGCGCGTCGTGGTCGTGCGCGGTCGGGGCAACACGTTCTCGTCCGGCTTCGACCTCGACAGCCTGCAGGCGGAGTTCATCGGCTCGAGCACCGCGATGGACGTCGCGGTGGTCTCGGCGAAGGTCTGCGACCGCCTCTACAACATGTGCAAGCCGTCGGTCGCCGTGCTCGAGGGGTACGTGACCGCGGGCGGCTTCGAGGTCATGATCTCGTGCGACTTCGCCATCGCCGACGAGGAAGCGCTGATCGGCGACTTCCACATCCGGCGCGCGCTCTTCGGTGGCGCCGGCCCGATCTACCGGCTCCCGCGCATGCTCGGCATCCGCAAGACCAAGGAGCTGATGCTCACCGGCAAGCTCCTCACCGGCAAGGAGGCGGCGGACTTCGACCTGGTCAACGACAGCGCCCCGGCCGCGCAGCTGGACGAGACGGTGGAGGAGTTCATCAGCCACCTGACCGACAAGAGCCCGTTCCAGATGAAGCTGACGAAGATGGCCATCGACCGCGGCCTCGACGCCGACATCGCCTCGCTGATGGTCCTGGAGCACCTCGCGGTCGGGGTCACCCTGAACTCGGACGACGCCGCAGAGGGGGTCGCGGCCTTCCTGGAGAAGCGCGAGCCCAAGTGGACCGGTCGCTGACCCTGCACGAGTTCCGGGCTCGAAGGAGAGTCATGACCAGGTCGATTCCGGCGACGGACGCCGACGCGGAGCTCGCCGTCCGCGTCCGCGCGTCCCTCGGCGCTCCCGGCGCGGGCCCGCTGACCGTCCTTCCCGGCGGCCGGTCCGGGCTCACCTACGCGCTGCGCGACGGTGCGGCCGGCTACGTCGTGAAGGCCGTGCCGCCGGGGCGCCGGGCCGTCGGGCGCAACGACGTGCTCCACCAGGCCACCGCGCTCGCCGCACTGGCCGGGCGGGGCCTTCCGCTGCCTCGGGTCGTCGCCCGCGACGAGGAGCAGCCGGCGTGGTTCGCGATGGAGTTCGCCGCGGGTGAGGCCGTCGAACCGGTGCTCGACGTGCACGCCCCGATCGATCCCGCGCTCGCCAGGACCCGGATGCTCGTCGCGGCACGCGTGCTCGGCGCGCTGCACGCCGTGCCGCTCGCGGACCTGGAAGGCGCGGTCACCGAGCTGGGTGCGCAGCTGCCGCCGGTGGCGGACCCGGCCGCCGAGCTGGCCCGCTGGACCACCACGATGCGCGCGGTGCCCGACGACCTGCGGCCGGGTTCGGAGGAGCTGCTCGCGGCCCTGTCCGCCGACGTGCCCGCCGCCGTCGCGCCGACCGTCGTGCACGGCGACTTCCGGCTCGGCAACCTGCTGTTCGTCGACGCCACGCCCACTGCGCTCGTCGACTGGGAGATCTGGGGCATCGGCGACCCGCGGGTCGACCTGGCCTGGTTCGGCGTCTTCACCGACGGGCGGCTGTTCCCGGGCTCGGGCCGCGAGGTCGAGGAGCTGCCGACCGAGGGCGAGCTCGCCCGGGAGTACTGCGGCGCTCGCGGCACCGACGGCGGCACCGGTCAGGACGAGGTCTGGTTCCGGGCCTTCGGCCGCATGAAGATGGCGGCGATCATGGCGCACAACCTCGTGCGCCACCGCCGTGGCGCGCACCACGACCCCGTCCAGGAGACGCTGCCGCCGACGATCGCCGCGATGATCCGCGACGCCCGCGAGCTGCTCGGGGAGGCGGCGCCATGAGCGTCCCGACCCCCGCCGAGATCTTCGACCTCACCGGCCGGACCGCGCTCGTCACCGGCGCGTCGTCCGGGCTGGGCGCGCGCTTCGCCCGCACCCTCGCGGCCGCCGGCGCCACCGTGTGGGCGGCGGCCCGCCGCAAGGAACGGCTCGAGGAGCTGGCGGCGCAGGATCCGCGGATCCGTCCGATCGCCGGTGATGTTTCCTCGGAGGCGGACCGCACCGCTGTTTTGGAGCGGATCGTCGCCGAGACCGGGCCGCTCGACGTGCTCGTCAACAACGCGGGGGTCGGCAGCGGTGCCCGCCCGCTGGACGAGGAGTCCGCGGCGTTCGCCCAGGTGCTCGAGACCAACCTGGTGGGCCCGTTCCACCTCGCGCAGCTCGCGGCGAAGGCCGCCGACGGACGTGAGCTGTCGATCGTCAACGTCAGCTCCATCGTCGGCGTCGTCGCCACCGCGCCCCGCGGCGGGGCGAGCTACGCCGCCGGCAAGGCCGGTCTGATCGGCCTGACCCGGCAGCTCGCCGGCCACTGGGGCACCCGCGGCGTGCGGGCGAACGCGCTGGCCCCGGGCTGGTTCCGCACGGAGATGAACGACGCCATGTTCACCGACGAGGCCTCGGTGAAGTGGATCGAGCGCAACACGATGGTCCGCCGTTCGGGTCGTCCTGAGGAGCTCGACGGCGCACTGCTGTTCCTCGCATCGCCGGCCTCCAGCTACTGCACCGGGCAGATCCTCGCGATCGACGGCGGATGGACGGCCCGATGAGCGGCGTCAGCGAGGCCGAGCTCGCCGACTTCACCGAGACGGCGCGGAAGTGGTTCGCCGGGCACCTGCAGCCGAGGGGCGATGCCGCGGCCCGCTCCGTGGCGATCTTCCACGATCTGTCGCACGACCAGGAGCGCGCGCTGCTGGAGCGGATCCAGGAGTGGCTGCGCACGAAGTTCGACGCCGGCTACGGGGCGCTGTCGTGGCCGAGCGAGCACGGCGGGGCCGGCCTGTCGGCCCTGCACGAGGAGGCGTTCGCCGAGGTCGAGCGCGAGTTCGCGCACCCGGGGCAGCACGAGCTGACCTCGGTCAGCACCGCATTGATCGCGCCGACGATCCAGATGCTCGGCACGTCTGAGCAGCAGAACCTCCTGGTCCGGCCGTTGCTGCGCGGTGACGCGCTGGCCTGCCAGCTGTTCTCCGAGCCGTCGGCGGGATCGGACCTGGCCGGGCTCGCCACGCGGGCCGTGCGCGACGGCGACACGTGGGTGGTGAACGGGCAGAAGGTGTGGAGCTCCGGCGCGCAGTTCGCCGGCTGGGGCGAGTTGATCGCCCGCACCGATCCGGACGTGCCGAAGCACCAGGGGCTGACCGCGTTCCTGCTGCCCATGGACACCCCGGGCGTGGACGTGCGGCCGCTGCGGCAGATGTCGGGCGGGTCGTCGTTCTGCGAGGTGTTCCTCGACGACGTGCGGATCCCCGACGCGCTGCGGCTCGGGGAGGTCGGCGGCGGCTGGGGCGTCACACTCGCGACGCTCGGCTTCGAGCGCGGCCACTCCGGCGCGAACGCCGATCTGGGCGGCGGCTTCACCCAGCTCATCGCCGACGCCCGCGCGCTGGGCCGCACCGGCGATCCCGACGTGCGGCGGGTCCTGGCCGACGTGTGGGTGGCGGAGAAGGTGGCGGCGCTCTCGGCCCAGCGCGACCGGGAGACTCGGCTGGCCGGCGGCGAGCCCGGGCCGATGGGGTCGCTGCGCAAGCTCGCCTGGGCGCAGCGGCTGAAGCTCGTCTCCGACGCCGCCGCCGTCGTGCTGGGGCCGCGGCTGGTCGCCGACGCCGGTGACGGCTCCTACCGCTGGACCGAGCACTACCTGGGGGCGCCGGGCTACCGGATCGCCGGGGGCTCGGACGAGGTCCAGCGCACGATCATCGCGGAGCGCCTGCTGGGGCTGCCGCCGGAACCGCGCGCCGACCGCGGCGTGGCGTGGAAGGACATCCCGAGATGACGACCGTGAGCGAAGCGGTGGCCGCGGCCGGAGCTGCGGCACAGCCACTGGCCGGGCGCACCGCCCTGGTCACCGGCGGCTCCCGGGGGCTGGGCCGGGAGATCGCGATCGCGTTCGCCGCGGCGGGCGCCGACGTGGCCGTGGTGTCGCGCAAGAAGGCCGCGTGCGAGGCACTGGCCGAGGAGCTGGCCGCGGCGACGGGGCGGCGGATCACCGCCCACGCCGCGCACGTCGGCGACTGGGACCGGCTGGGCCTCCTGCTCGACGAGGTCGAGCACGACCTGGGCCCGGTCGACGTGCTCGTCAACAACGCCGGGATTGCGCCGGTCTACCCAAGCCTCGACGAGGTGTCGGAGGAGCTGTTCGACAAGGTCTTCGCGGTCAACGTGAAGGGCCCGTTCCGGCTGCTGGCCGCGGCCGGGAAGCGGATGGCCGCGCGTGGCGGCGGGGTGATGCTGAACATCTCCTCGATGGGCTCGCAGCGCCCCACCGCGGGCGACCTGCCCTACACGGCCGCCAAGGCCGCGCTCAACACGCTGACGGCCGGCTTCGCGCAGGAGTACGGGCCGACGGTGCGGGTCAACACCATCCTCGCCGGCCCGTTCGCCACCGACATCAGCAAGGCGTGGGACCCCGACGCCGTCGCGCGGATGGCGCAGGCCTGGCCCGCGAGGCGGGTGGGGGAGCCGGCCGAGATCGTCGGAGCCGCGCTGTACCTCTGCGGCCCCACCGCCACCTACACCACCGGCGCGCTGCTCGCCGTCGACGGCGGACGGCTGGCGGCGCCGTGATGCGCACGGTCGACGACACACTCTTCACCGAGACCCCGGAGGGCCCCGCGCTGCGGGGCAGCCGGTGCGACGACTGCGGCGCCCACACGTTCCCGGCGCAGGGTGGTTGCCCGCGCTGCACGGGTTCGGCGATGCGGGAGGTGCCGCTCTCCCGCAGCGGGACCCTGTGGTCCTGGACCGTGCAGGGATTCCGGCCCAAGCCGCCGTACACCGGCACTGAGGCGTACGAGCTCTACGGCGTCGGGTACGTCGAGCTGCCGGGGCAGCTGATCGTGGAGACCCGGCTCGTCGAGACCGACCCGGAGCAGCTGACGATCGGCATGCCCGTGGAGCTGGCCGTGGTGCCGTTCCGCGACGACGACGCCGGACCCGTGCACACGTTCGCGTTCGTGGCGGTGACGTCATGAAGGGAGTCGCGATCGTCGGGATCGGCATGCACCGGTTCGGGCGCACCGAAGGCGTGTCGGGGCGGGCGCAGGCCGTGCACGCCGCACGGGCGGCACTCGCCGACGCCGGGCTGCGGTTCTCAGACATGCAGTTCGGGTTCGGCGGCTCGCACTCCGCCGGCGACGCGGACACGCTCGTCTCGGCGTTGGGCCTGACCGGGCTCCCGTTCATCAACGTCGCCAACGGGTGCGCGACCGGCGGCTCGGCGCTCATCGCCGCCGACGCGGCGATCCGCTCGGGCCAGCACGACGTCGGCATCGTGATCGGGTTCGACAAGCACCCGCGCGGGGCGTTCAACACCGACCCGGCCGAGCACGGCATCGGGGCCTGGTACGGCGAGACCGGGCTGATGGTGACCACCCAGTTCTTCGGCATGAAGATCCAGCGCTACCTCCACGACCACGGCATGAAGCCGGGTGTGCTGGCCACGATCGCGGAGAAGTCGTTCCGCAACGGCGCCCGCAACCCGATGGCGTGGCGCCGCGCGGAGCTGACCGCGGACGAGATCGCGGCTTCCCCGATGATCTCGCACCCGCTGACGCAGTACATGTACTGCGCGCCGGGGGAGGGCGCGGTCGCGCTCGTGGTGTGCCGCGCGGATCGGGCCCGCGAGTACACCGACAGACCGGTCTTCCTGCAAGGCGCGGCGTTCCGCTCCCGCCGCTACGGGTCGTTCGAGGTGTTCTCGCCGTGGACGGCCATCGACCGGGCCGAGCCGCCGACCGTCGAGGCATCGCGGGCGGCGTTCGCGGCGGCGGGCATCGCGCCGTCGGAGGTCGACGTGGCCCAGATCCAGGACACCGAGACCGGCGCGGAACTCATGCACATGGCCGAGACCGGGCTCTGCGCGCACGGCGAGCAGGAGGACCTCATCGCCTCGGGCGCGACGGCGATCGAGGGCCGGCTGCCGATCAACACCGACGGCGGCTGCATCGCCAACGGCGAGCCCATCGGCGCGTCCGGGCTGCGTCAGGTGCACGAGAACGTGCTCCAGCTGCGCGGCGCGGCCGGCGAGCACCAGGTCCCGGGTGCCCCGCGGGTCGGGTTCACCCACGTCTACGGGGCGCCGGGCATCTCCGCCTGCACCGTCCTCACACGCTAGGAGTCAGCGATGAGCTGGGGATTCGAGAGCGATCCCGAGGTCGCCGAGGAGCTGGACTGGGTCGAGTCGTTCGTCCGCGACGAGGTCGAGCCGGTCGACCAGGTGATCGAGCACGCCTGGAACCCGCGCGACCCGGTGCGCAACGCCCTGATCAGGCCGCTGCAGCAGCGGGTGCGCGAGCGGAAGCTGTGGGCCTGTCACCTCGGGCCCGAGCTGGGTGGCCCCGGATACGGGCAGCTGCGGCTGGCGCTGCTCAACGAGAAGCTGGGCCGCACCCACTCCGGGCCGGTGGTGTTCGGTTGCCAGGCCCCGGACTCGGGCAACGCCGAGATCCTTGCCCACTACGGCAGCGACCACCTGAAGAAGACCTACCTCGAGCCCTTGATCGAGGGCGAGATCGTCTCGTGCTTCTCGATGACGGAGCCGCACGGCGGTTCGGACCCCACCGGGTTCCGCACCACCGCCGTCCTCGACGGCGACGAGTGGGTGATCAACGGGGAGAAGTGGTTCTCCAGCCACGCCCTGTTCGCCGAGTTCATCATCGTCATGGCCGTCACCGAGCCCGACGCGCCACCGCACCGGAGCATGTCGATGTTCGTCGTCCCCGCCGACACACCCGGCATCGAGCGGGTGCGCGACGTCTCCGTCTGGGGTCACGACGAGCCCGTCGGCACCCACCAGTACCTGCGCTACACCGACGTGCGGGTGCCGGCGGCGAACATCCTCGGTGAGCGCGGGCAGGCGTTCGCGGTGGCCCAGACCCGCCTCGGCGGCGGCCGGATCCACCACGCGATGCGCACGGTCGGGCTGGTGCAGACGGCGTTCGACATGATGGCGCGCCGCGCGGTCTCCCGGTCCAGCAAGGGGGAGCGGCTCGCCGACAAGCAGCTGGTGCAGGAGATGATCGCCGACTCCTGGATCCAGATCGAGCAGTTCCGGCTGCTGGTGCTGCGCACGGCGTGGCGGATCGACCGCTTCAACGACTACCGCAAGGTCCGCGCCGACATCTCCGCGGTCAAGGCGGCCATGCCCAAGGTCCTCGCCGACGTCGCCGGGCGCGCCATCCAGATCCACGGCTCGCTGGGCATCTCGAAGGAGCTCCCGTTCGGCAAGTGGGTGCTCGAGTCGTTCCACATGGGACTGGCCGACGGGGCCACCGAGGTACACAAGATCAACCTTGCGCAGGCGCTGCTGCGCCACACCGAACCCGACGACGGGCTCTTCCCGCCCTACATCCTGCCCACCCGCCGCGCCGAGGCACGGGCGCGCTTCGCCGACGTGCTGGCCGCCGCGGCCGACGACGGGGAGCTGGCGTGACGCCGCGACTGAGCCCGGGTGCCGACGCCGAGGACCTTCGGGAGGTCGTCCGCGACTTCCTGAGCCGGCACGGGAGCACCGAGGCGGTGTTCCGGGAGATCGCGGGGGAGCGCGGCTGGGATCCGGAGGTGTGGCGGCGGCTGGCCGGCGAGCTCGGCGTGGCGGCGCTGGATGTCCCAGAGCGCCGCGGCGGAGCCGGCGCGACGTTCCGCGAGGTCGCCGTGGTGGCTGAGGAGCTCGGCCGATCCCTGCTGCGGCTGCCGTGGTTCGCCACGGCGGTGCTCGGCGTCGGTGTGCTCCTGCACGGCGACGGCTCCCGCGACGACCTGCTCGAGCTGCTGGCATCCGGCGAGCTCACCGCGACCCTGGCGCATCTCGAGGGATTCGACGGCTGGGACCCGGACGCTCTGCAGACCATCGCCGAGGAGGACCGGGCCGGCGGCTGGCGGCTCAGCGGCACCAAGACGCTCGTCGTCGAGGGCGCAACGGCCGACGTGCTGTTCGTGGTCGCCGCGGTCGAGGGCGAACCGGCGATCTTCGTCGTCGGTGGGCACGCCGACGGCCTGGTGCGCAGGACGCTGCGGGGCCTGGACCCGACGCGCCCGCTCGCCGAGCTGGTGCTGGACCGGACCCCGGTCACGCGGCTCGGGCCGCCCGGCGACGCGCGGGAGATCGTCGCGCGGGTCCTCGACCGGGCGCGGGCCGCACTGGCCGCCGAGCAGTCCGGTGGCGCGGCGGCCGCCATGGAGATGGCGGTGGCCCATGCCGCGCAGCGGGTGCAGTTCGGCCGGCCGATCGCGACGTTCCAGGCGGTGAAGCACCGGTGCGCCGACATGGCGGTGCAGGTGGAGGCCGCCCGGTCGGCCGCGCTGTGGGCCGCGGCCGCGGCGGCCGACGACCCGGACGAGCTCGCCGCCGCTGCCGCGACCGCGGCGATCGTCTGCGGCGACGCCTACTCCTGGGTCGCCGCCGAGACCGTCCAGGTCCACGGCGGCATCGGCTTCACCTGGGAGCATCCCGCGCACCTGCACGTCCGCCGGGCCGCCGTCGACGCCACGCTGTTCGGCATCCGTGCCGCGCACCGCGACACCCTGCTCGCCACTGTGGGCCTCTGATCGCTGAGTCCATCAAGTCCCGCGAGTTGGCCATCCCGACAGGGCGAGTTGGCCATCCCAGCTGCGCAGCCGGCCGACTCATCCTGTCGAACCGGCCAACTCGCCCTGCTGAGATGGCCAACTCGCCGTCCCGACGCGGGCGACTCGCCGTCCTGATCCGGGCGACTCGCCGTCCTGATCCGGGCGACTCGCGCCCACGGGCGCGCGGCCCAGCGCGGCGAGCTGAACCCGGTTCGGGAGTGTGGTTACGCTGGGCGCCCCAGTTGCCCGAGGGAGTGATCGTGTGAGCATCGAGGCCTTGACCGACGCGTCGGACGGACCCCGCTCGAAGCGTCCGGCCATCCTGGCCGCGGCCGTCGAGTGCTTCGGCGAGGCGGGTTACGAGGCCACGAAGTGGTCGGAGGTCGCCGAGCGGGTGGGGATCGGGCAGACCGCGCTCTACCACTACTTCGAGTCGAAGGCCCACTGCCTGCTGACGATCATGCGGTTGGGCCTGCGCAACTCCGATGTCGCGTTCCGCAGGGCGACCGAGGACTCGCCCACAGCACTGGCGGCGCTGCGCGCGGCCTCGGCGGCGGCGTTCGCGCTGTCGCCGCAGGAAGTCCAGCAGAACCGGATCCTGCAGGCGAACATCGCCCTGCTGGCGAACCCTCGCTCGTCCGAGCGGGAGGAGAGCGAGCGCCTGGCCTGCCGGGAGCTCGTGGCCCGCGTGGAACGGAACTGGGTGGACCTCATGGAGCGCGGGATCCGCTCCGGGGAGTTCCCGGAGCACGACCCGATGATCATGTCGCGCAGCCTGCTGGGGCTGCTGGTGAGCGTCTGGCGCTGGTACCGGCCCGGGGGGCCGCAGTCGCTGGAGGCGGTCTCGGAGTTCATCGTCGGGTGTTGTGTACGGATGGTGGCGGGTGAGGTCCACTCGACCGATGCCGCTCACGCCGCACGCTGATCCGACGCCCGGCCCGGTTGCCGACTTGAAGTCAGTTCAGTTACGGTAGTACTCGACTTGAGCGACGGCGCGCAGTTGGGGGAGACATGGGCCCGCTCGGCTACGACACGACCGGCCTGCCTCAGGTCGAGAGGTCGTCGAGCTACGACATCCTCCCGGCCCAGGACGAGAGCCGCGCGTCCTGGATCGCGGCGATGGGTCTGCAGGCCACGATCTACGGCACGCCTGCCGTGCTGCAGTACGCGCAGATGTGGGAGCAGGTGCTGCGGCCCGGTGCTCCAGGGCGGATGGGCGCGTTCACGCACGAGCGTGTCCCGGCCGGTCCGGAGTTCCAGGCCTTCCGGGCGCCGAACGTGGACACGCTCTACTCGAACGCCTGGGTGGATCTCCGCGACGAGCCGGTAGAGCTGCGGCTCCCGGACTTCGGCGGGCGCTACTTCACCGTCCAGGTCGTCGACGCGTACAGCAACAGCGTCAACATCAGTGCGCGAACGTTCGGCGCCGCGGCCGCGCGCTACTGGCTGGTCCCGCCCGACTGGTCGGGAGCGGCGCCCCGCGACGTCGTCGTCGTGCGGGTGGCGACCACCATCGTCTGGCTGCTGCTGCGGATCCAGGTGATCGACGGCGACCTCGACGCGGTGCACGAGCTGCAGGACCGGGTCGCCGTCGCGGGCGGCGCACCCGGTGGTGATCTCGGTCCGTTGGGGGCAGACGCGGTGGAGGAGGATTGGCGTGCCTTCTACCGGGCGTTCGACGCAGTGCTGCGCCGCAACGCCTTTCCCCGCGACGAGTGGGCCCACGTGCGGCAGTTCCGGTGCCTCGGGCTGTTGGGGCCGAGGCTGTGGGACGAGGTGGCACTCGACGACGTGACCGCGACGGCGATGGAGAGCTCATTCGTCGCTGGGCAGTCGATCCTCCGGTCGGCGCGTCCCCAGCTGGGCGTGTCGACCGGCACCGGATGGACGCGCGTCCTCGACAAGGGAGCGCACGGGCACAACTTCCTCGCCCGTGCAGTGATGAACCACGTCGGTCTCGGGGCGAACGTCGCCCAGGAGAACGCGTCGTTCAACACCCATGTGGACTCCGCCGGCCTGACTCTCGCCGGACGCAACGGACCCTATGTCCTCGAGTTCGCCGTTCCGCCGCCGCAGGCCGCGTTCTGGAGCGTGACCCTCTACCACGCCGCGACGGGGCGCCTCTACGGCAATCCCGCGGACCGGCACTCCCTCGGCAGCGCAACGATCACGGATGCCGATGGGCCGGTGCGGATGTTGCTCGGCCACGCCGATCCCGGAACCGGGAACTGGCTCCCGTGTCCGGAGGGCGAGTTCTACCTGATCCTGCGCATCTACTCGCCAGGGGAGGCCGTGGTCGCAGGATCGTGGCTACCTGATCCTGTGCGTCGAGCGGTGGGGGGCTGATCGGTCGCACCGCGGCCCGGTGGGCCAGCAACAGGGCGACCGCGCGATCCTTGCCGGCGGTGCATCCAGCGATTACAGTAAGAAAAATGAACTGAATTCAGGTCAGTTGTTTGCGCATTGCGCGTCGTCAGGGAGGACGACATCATGATCATCGATGACTACTACGCCCGGCTGGACGGCCCCGAGCCGTTCACCGGCCTCGATCTCGTCGAGCCCGACATCGAGTTCCTGATCGCGCTGCCCGGCACCGAGGTCGCCGGTGTCGGCCGCGATGCGCTGCGCGACTACGTGGCGAAGCGCCCGGCCGTCGGCCGCCGGCACAACGTCCTGCGCCGGTGCGTCGACGGCGACCTGGAGATGGTCTACGGCGTGATCACCGAGGGCGACGGCCGCGGCACCGGCTCCTTCACGTCCGTCGCGCTGGTCTCCGACGACAAGCGGCTCGCCCGGTACCAGTCGTTCTTCCACCCGAGCTTCGGCATGTTCCCGCTGCCGGGAGGGGCTGCATGAGCACCGCGAGCGCGTCCGACGTCCTGACCCGGTGGTTCGCCGTGATCGACTCCGAACGGCCGGAGGACATCCTCGACATGATCGCCCCGGAGTTCCGCTTCTCGATCGTCTTCGGCACCGGCGGCGGTGAGGCCCGCGACTTCGCGGGCGGCCGCGAGGCGATGGAGGGCTACCTCGCCCAGCGCGAGAAGGGCGTCCTGACCCATCACGTCCTGTCCAGTGCCACCGTCGGCGCCGACGAGCTCGTCCTCGGGCAGGCTCGGCGGGGCGGCGCCTTCGAGTCGACGTTCGTCGCGGCCGCCCGGCTCGACCGGGACGGCAAGGTGGCGTCCTTGATGATCGGCCGCTCGCCGCTGCTCGACCTCGCCGCCTGATACGAAGGGGATCGCCCGTGTTCAACCTCGCCCTGCTCGCCGCCCGGCCGCCCGAGTGGACCCACGACGACTTCATCACCTGGTGGCGCGGCGAGCACGCGGAGGTGACCTACCCCCTGCCCGGCCTGCGCGCGTGGCGGCACACCGCGGTGTCGAGCGCGCTGGAACCCCGGTCGGAGGGCTGGGACGGGCTCTCGATCCTCAGCTTCGACGACGAGGCCGCGGCCCGGGCGGCGCTCGCGAGCGAGCAGTGGCAGGCGGCCGTCCGGCACGTCGGCTCCATGCGCGGCAAGCGGATCGCCCTGCTCGGGGACGAGCGCGAGATGTTCCGGGCCTGAGGGAGCTGACGTGAGGGAGCTGGTCACGGATCTGGAGCGGCGGGCCGCTGTCGAACCGGAGAGCATCGCGGTGATCGACGCCGCCGGCGCCCACACCGTGGAGTCGTTGCTCGCGCGCGCCGCCGTGCTGGCGGAGGCGCTGGAGGCGGCCGCCGGGCCGCGATCGACGCTGCTCGTGCAGGCCGACAACACATGGCGGACGGTCGTCGCCGCGCTCGCGGTCGGGCGGCTCGGCGGCATGCTCGCGCTGATCAGCAAACACTCGACGGCCGCCGAGTTCGCCGCCGCCGTCGAGGACATCCGGCCCGACGCCGTCGTGTGCGACCTCGCTCGGTTCACGTCGTGGGAGCTTCAGGACGCAGGGCCGTCCGACGTCCTCGACGGGTGGCGCCTCTCGGGACAGCGCTCTGCCGGCACGGACCGCTGGAACGGCGGGGTCGTCATCGGCCTCACCTCCGGCTCCACGGGCCGGGCGAAGGGCGTCGTGCAGACCGAGGCCGCCCTGCGCTACGCGGGCGCCCGCACCATCGAGGCCGTCGGCCTGGTACCCGGCGACGCGGTGGGCGCGCTGGTTCCGCTGTCCTCGGCCGCCGCCGTCTGCTTCGGGCTCTACCTGCCGCTGATGCTCGGCGGCCGCATCGTCATGTCCGAGAAGTGGGACCCCGCCGCCGCCGTCCAGCTGCTGGCCGACCACGACGCCCGGTGGACGATGTGCGTCCCGACGATGGCGCTGCAGATGGGCACGGCCGCCCAGTCCGAAGGACTGCTGCGCGGGATGACCGCGATGACGGTCGGCGGCGGCCCGATGGACGCCGGCGCCCTGCAGCGGGCCGAGGAGCGCCTCGGCACCCGGATCCTGCGCGTCTTCGGCATGTCGGAGTGCCTGGGGCACACCACCTCGCTCCCGGCCGACGACGTGGAGCGCCGGCTCGCCACCGACGGCGTGCCCTTCGCGGGCACTGACCTGCGGGCCGTCGACGAGCAGGGCGTGCCGCTCCCGCCGGGCGAGGTGGGGCGGGCGCAGGTGCGCGGCCCGTCGCTGTTCGCCGGCTACGCCCGCGACGGTGCCGTGCGCCCGCCGGAGCTGACTGCCGACGGCTTCTTCCCCACCGGCGACCTGCTCGCTGTGCACCCCGACGGCGCGGTGTCGATCCGCGGCCGGGAGAAGGACGTCATCATCCGCGGCGGGCGCAACCTCGACGTCACGGAGATCGAGACCGCCGTGGCCCGGCACCCGCACGTCGACCAGCTGTGCGTGGTCCCGGTGCCCGACGAGCTGCTGGGTGAGCGGGTGGCCGTGCTCGTCGTGACCGATCGCGACGACCTCGACCTGCCCGAGATCCAGCGGCACCTGACCGCACTCGGCCTCATGAAGGCGAAGTGGCCCGAGTTCGTCTTCCGGGTCGACGCCCTGCCCCAGAACCGGGTCGGCAAGCTCTCCCGCCGCGACGCGGCGCGCATTGCGCGCGAACTGCGCGACGGCATCCCCGCCGGCTG
Source organism: uncultured Actinomycetota bacterium (assembly GCA_963727745.1). Classification (GTDB taxonomy): domain Bacteria; phylum Actinomycetota; class Actinomycetes; order Mycobacteriales; family Pseudonocardiaceae; genus Pseudonocardia. The sequence goes on along the minus strand of CAVSHL010000001.1, from coordinate 410,469 downwards.
AGGAGCACTCGGACGGCCGTCGAGGCCCTGCCGACCGAGCGTGGGCGGCGAATCGTCCCCTGCACGCCCCGGCGTGCTGATGCTCGACGAGACACGGTGACCTGTCCCGGCTCTTGACTCCGTGAGGGCTGCACCCTACCCTCCCATGGAACTGATATACCAACCTAAGAATCTTGTTCTGGCAGGAAGGTGTTCAGGACTTCCGGTCGCCGTTTCAGCGCGTCGACGTGCGCGAACGCCGCTGGCGGCACCGCCGCGGAAGTGCGACCGATCGGCGCCATGCCGTCCTCGATGGCCGGATTCCGATCGTGCCCCGGAGGAGCCGGCAGACCCCGTGCGACCTGACCGCCTGCCTTCGATCGGACTGCACTGCTGTCCCGCCCTTACACCCAAGCGAACGGAGTGGCGATGACCACCCATCTGCAGAGCGAGCGACCGGCCGCTGCGGCTGGAGCCTCGGCCACCGAACCGGCCATCGAGGTGACCGGACTGACCAAGATCTACGGCCCGCGGGGCGGATCGGCGCCGTCTCGACCCGGCTGGTTCTCCGGTCGGCGGGCCGATGCGGACAAGAAGCCGAGGGCCGCGGCCGACGACGTGACGTTCTCGGTGGCGCCCGGCGAGTTCTTCGTGATCATGGGGCTGTCCGGGTCCGGGAAGTCGACTGTGCTGCGGATGCTCAACCGGCTGGTGGAGCCCACCTCCGGGGAGCTGCGGATCGACGGGCGGAACGTTCTCACGTTGCCCGACGCCGAGCTGCGCGAACTGCGCAACCGCACGGTCAACATGGTGTTCCAGCACTTCGCGTTGTTCCCGCACCGCACCGTGCGGGAGAACGCCGCGTACGCGCTGCACGTCCGCAACGAGTCCGCCGCCGCGCGTGCCGAGCGCGCCGACTGGGCGCTGGAGACCGTCGGTCTCGGCGACTGGGGTGACGCGTTGCCCGGGGAGCTGTCGGGCGGGATGCGCCAGCGGGTCGGGCTGGCCCGCGCGCTGGCGTCGGACGCCGACATCCTGCTGATGGACGAGCCGTTCAGCGCGTTGGACCCCCTCATCCGCCGGGACATGCAGGACCTCCTGATGACCCTGCAGAGCGACCTGAAGCGCACGGTCGTCTTCGTCACCCACGACCTCAACGAAGCCATGCGCATGGGCGACCGGATCATGATCATGCGCAACGGCAAGGTGGTCCAGCTGGGCACCACCCAGGAGATCCTCAACAGCCCCGCCGACGACTACGTCACCGAGTTCATCTCCGACGTGGACCGCTCACGCGTGCTGACCGCCGCGACGATCATGCAGGAGCCGCTGGTCACCGCGACCGAGCGGGACGATCCCGAGCACGTGCTGCGCAGGCTGAGCACCGTCGAGGGCATGGGCGCCTACGTCCTGGACGACGCCGGCCGGATCGTCGGCGTGGCCCGCGCGGACCTGCTCGCCGCAGCTGTGGGCCGCCAGCGCACGACGCTGGGGCAGCTCGCGACCAACGAGTACAAGTCCGTCGGGGCGGACACGCCGCTGAGTGACATCTGCTCCCTCGTCGGCCGCAACAGCGTCCCGCTCGCCGTCACCGACCCCGACGGGAAGCTCGTGGGCGTCGTGCCCCGGGCGACCCTGCTGTCCGCACTGGCCACTCCCACGAAGGACGACAGCCATGCCTGAGATCGACATCGGCGCACCGGTCGGCGCACTCGTCGACTGGCTCACCATCCACTTCGCACCACTGTTCTCGGTCATCACGTCGATCATGCTGTTCCTGCTCGACGCGGTGCTGGCTGTACTGACGATCCCGCACGCCATGGTCGTGACCGTGGTGTTCGTCGCGCTCGCCCTGCTGGAGCGCAAGTGGGGGTTCGGGCTGTTCACGCTCGTCGCCTTCCTGCTCATCCAGGCCATGGGCCTGTGGCTGGAGGCCATGCAGACGCTCGCGGTCGTCGTGGTCGCCACCGTCCTGGCCGTCGCCATCGGCATCCCGGTCGGCATCTGGGCCGCCCGCAGCCGGCGTGCCAGCGGCGTCATCCGCCCCGTGCTCGACTTCATGCAGACCCTGCCGGTGTTCGTCTACCTCATCCCGGCGGTGTTCTTCTTCGGCATCGGCGTCGTTCCCGGGGTCGTCGCCACCACCGTCTTCGCGATCCCGCCGGCGGTCCGGCTGACCGAGCTCGGCATCCGCAGCGTCGATCGGGAGACCGTCGAGGCGTCGATCGCGTTCGGGGCGAAGCCGCGCCAGATCCTGCGCGAGGTGCAGCTGCCCCTCGCCATGCCGTCGATCATGGCCGGGGTCAACCAGACGCTGATGCTGGCCCTGTCCATGGTGGTGATCGCCGGGCTGGTCGGTGCGGGCGGGTTGGGCGCGGTCGTCGTCCGCGGGATCAGCACTCTCGACGTCGGCGCGGGCTTCGAGGGTGGTCTGGCCGTCGTGTTCCTCGCCATCTACCTCGACCGGCTCACGGCCGCACTCGCGCATCCCCGCCGGCGCCGCACCAAGCGCACCGACGCACGCACGAGCATCACCGAACCCACCCCCGACCAGCCCGTTCTGGCGTCGTCATGACCAAGGGAGTCACCTCGATGATCCGCTCACCCCACAGACGCCGGGCGCTGTTCGCCGGGCTCACCGCCGTCCTCGCCGTCGCCGTCACCGCCTGCAGCGGTCAGGGCAGCTCGTTCGGCGGCGGCAGCTCCAACTCGGGCAGCTCGGGCGGTGGCGGCGGCAAGAACGTCAGCATCGCCGTCGTCGACGGGTGGGACGAGGACGTCGCCGCGACGCATCTGTGGAAGGAGATCCTGACGGCGAAGGGCTACACGGTCGACGTGAAGGCCCTGGACGTCGCGAGCACGTTCACCGGTGTGTCGACCGGCCAGATCAACCTCTACCTCGACGCGTGGCTGCCCACCACCCACCAGGTGTACTGGGACCGGTTCGGCGACAAGCTCGAATCGGTGAAGGAGTGGGGCCCCGGCAAGAACACCCTGGTCGTGCCGGACTACGTCACCGACGTGAACACCGTCGCCGACCTCAAGGGCAAGGCATCCCAGTTCCAGGGCCGGATCGTCGGCATCGAGGCCGGCGCCGGCGAGATGAAGGCCATGCGTGAGCGGGTGATCCCGAACTACGGGCTCACCGACTACAACCTGCTCGAGGGGAGCTCGCCGGCGATGCTCGCCGCGCTGGACTCCGCCATCAAGCAGAAGCAGCCGATCGTCGCGACGCTGTGGCAGCCGCACTGGGCGTTCAGCCGCTTCCCGCTCAAGGTGCTCGACGACACCCAGACGGCCTTCGGCCCGCCCGACAAGCTGACGATCGTCGCGACCAAGGGCTGGAGCGCAGCAAACCCCGAGGTTGCCGGCTGGATCAAGAAGTTCGACATCACGCCCGAGCAGCTCTCCGACCTGATGCTGGCGATCCAGAACGGCGGCAAGGGCAACGAGGACGCCTCGACCAAGGAGTGGATCACGAAGAACCAGCAGGTGGTCGACGCCTGGACGAAGTAGCCAGCTGGACGAAATGACAGCCTGAACGACGGCCCGGCTGCCCGACCGACGAGGTCGAGCAGCCGGGCTTCGTCGTGTCACACGTCGATCGAGATGTCGCTCGTCGGCGTCGAGCAGCAGATCAGGACCTTGTTCTGGGCGATCTCCCGCGGCCGGATGCCGCCCTGGTGCTGCATGTCGACCGTGCCGGAGAGCAGCGTCGTCTTGCAGGTGCCGCACAGTCCCTGCCCGCAGGAGGACGGGGGAGTGAGACCGGCCCGGAACGCTGCGTCGAGCACCTTCTCGTCCTCCGCGCAGGGGAAGCTGCGGCCGCTGCGGGCGAACTCGACCGCGTACGTGCGCGTCCCCGTGGAGTCTGAGGTGATGTCCTCGACGGCGAGGTCCGACACGGCCAGGTCCTCGAAGGAGAACGACTCCTCGTGGTAGTTCTGCAGGTCGAACCCGAGGTCGCCGAGCATCCGGCGGACGGCGGCCATGTACGGCGCCGGCCCGCAGCAGAAGACGACGCGCTCGGCGAGGTCCGGCGCGAGCACCTGCAGCATCTCGGCGCTCAGCAGCCCCCGCAGTCCGCCCCAGCTCTCGTGGGGAGCGTCCCGCTCGCACACGGGGACGACCCGCAGGCCGGGCAGTGCGCCCGCCATCGCCTCGAGCTCGCGGCGGAAGACGATGTCAGACGGCGTGCGGGCGCTGTGCACGAACAGCACGTCGGTGTCGGAGCCGAGGTCGTAGAGGGTGCGCGTCATCGACATGACGGGGGTGATGCCGCTCCCGCCCGAGAGGAACAGGTACTTCCGCGCCGGGTGCCGGACGGGCGTGAAGACGCCGAAGGGACCCTCGGCGGCGATGCGCTGCCCGGGCCGCATCGTGTCGTGCAGCCAGTTCGAGACCAGGCCGCCGGGCTGGCGCTTGACCGTGATGCCCAGCAGGTGGGGGCGGGTCGGCGGCGTGGAGATGGTGTAGCAGCGGCTCACCGGTCGGTCGTCGACGAGGAGCGACAGCGTGACGAACTGGCCGGGCTCGAACTGGAACAAGGCGGGCTCGGCCGGCTCGAACAGGAAGGTCTTGACGTCGTGGGTGACGTCCTGCACCTGCCGGCAGACGAGAGCTGCGTGGACCCCGTCGCCCCACACGGCAGGTGCTGCCGGGAGCAGCCGCTCCGCCGAGGGGAACGCGGACCTGCCGATGGTGTCGAGCCCGATCGGCGTGCTGAGGACCGTCATCGATGTGCCTTCCGACGTCTCACCTGCAGGGGTAACCACTATGTGAACAGGTATGTCCATCCAGTGATGCTCAGCGTAAGGTCCGGCTCCTCTGCTGACAAGGCCGGAGGCGCGTCATGGACGGCACGACGACCAGGTGGTCGAACAGGGCGGGGCGGCCCGCGCCGACCGGGCCGCCGCTGGTGGCGCCGGGCAGTGCGTGGCCCGCGGCCGATCCCGCGCTCGTCCGGGGTGCCGTGGAGCACGCGCTGGCCAGGACGCGGGCCGCGTTGCGCCGCCACGACATCCCCGCCGCGCTGCTGGCCGATCCCGCGAACGTCCGCTACGCCTCTGGCACCTCGATCATGCCGGTCTGGACCTTCCACTCGGCCGACCGCTACCTGCTGGTGCCGGCCGAGGGCGAGCCCGTGCTGTGGGAGTACGCCGCTGCGCCGCCCGAGCTCGTCTCCCCGCACCCCGGGCTCGAGACGCGCACGGCGACGAGCTGGTCGGTCTTCGGTGCGGGGGAGCGGGCAGGGGAGCGGGCGGCACTGTTCGCTGCCGACGTCGCCGAGGTCCTGCGTGGACGCGGGCTCCTGGGCGAGCGCATCGGCGTCGACCGGCTCGACGCGTACGGGTTCCTCGCCCTGCAGGCGGAGGGCGTGCACCTCGTGCCGGCGCAGCTCGCCGTGGAGCAGGCGCGCGCCGTCAAGGGGGCGGCGGAGATCGAGCTGATCCGCCGCTCGCTCGCCGTGTGCGACGCAGCCGTGGCCGATCTCTACGCGGCGCTGCGCCCGGGGATGACCGAGAACGACGCGTGGGCGCACCTCCTCGGTGCGGCGTTCGCGCGTGGCGCCGAGTTCGCGGAGTGTCGGCTGCTGTCGTCGGGGCCGCGGACGAACCCGTGGTTCCGCGAGGCGAGCGACCGGCCGATCGAGCGCGGCGACCTGGTGGTGTTCGACACCGACCTGATCGGGCCGGCCGGCTACCTGGCCGACCTCTCCCGCACGTACCTGGTCGGTTCCGCGAGTCCGTCGGACCGGCAGCGCCGGCTCTACGCCGATGCGCAGGACTTCCTCGCCGAGATCATCGCCGAGCTGAAGCCGGGCGCCGCCCTCGACGAGCTCGGAGAACGGCTGGGCCGGCGGCTGCCGTCGCGCTACCGCGCGGAGCGCTACCCCTTCATCGCCCACGGCAGCGGTCTCGGCGACGAGTACCCGGTCGTCGCGTTCCAGGACCACCACGCCGGCGAGATCGAGGACGGGATGGTGCTCAGCCTGGAGGCGTACGTGGGCGTCGAGGGCGACGACGAGGGCGCGAAGTTGGAGGAGCAGGTCCTGGTGACGGCGGCGGGGGTCGAGGTCCTCAGTCGGGCACCGCACGACGAGCGATTGGCCCCTTGACCCGTTGCCCCGTCGTGGTTCACCCTTCACTCAGTGGGCACCGGTCACCATTTAGTGAATGGCCCCCCGCTGCACCGTCCACGTTGGGAGACGCACCATGACCATTCAGCTCGAGCAGGCGTCCCACAGCGGCGACCTCGCCGCACTCGTCGGCGGCCGCGCGGCCGGCTACAGCCTGGAAGCGCCGTTCTACGCGAGCCAGGACGTCTTCGACCTGGACATGGCGGCGATCTTCACGAAGCACTGGCTCTTCGTGGCCGCCGCGGCCGAGGTGGCCGAGCCCGGCGACTTCGTCACCGTCGACGTCGGCCCGTCCTCGGTGGTGATCGTGCGCGACGACGACGAGGAGGTGCGTGCCTTCCACAACGTGTGCCGGCATCGCGGATCGCGCATCGTCGACGACTGCCGGGGCAGCGTCGGCAACCTCGTCTGCCCCTACCACCACTGGACCTACGGCGTCGACGGCCGCTTGCTGCACGCGGACAACCAGCCCGCGACGTTCGACCGCAGCCGGTTCGGGCTCAAGCCGGTGCACGTGCGCACCGTCGCCGGGCTGGTCTTCATCTGCCTCGCCGACGAGCCGCCTGCCGACTTCGACGACCTGGCCGCGCGCATCGAGCCGTACCTGGCCCCGTTCGACCTCGACCGGACGAAGGTCGCCTTCCAGTCCGACATCGTCGAGGAGGGCAACTGGAAGCTCGTGATGGAGAACAACCGCGAGTGCTACCACTGCGACGGCCACCCCGAGCTGCTCAGCGCCTACTTCCCGCTGCACGGCTACACCGCCGACGACATCCCCCCGCGGCTGCGCCCGGTGTGGGACCGCTTCGAGAAGGCCTCCGCCGACCTCGGCGCGGCGTGCGCCCGGCAGGGCTTCCCGCGCGAGTCCCTGCGCGAGCTCGACGAGCGGCCCACCGGGTTCATGATCTCCCACGCCCCGCTCGACGGTGCCGGGAAGTCCTACACCGCAGGCGGTGAGGCCGCCTGCCGCAAGCGGCTGGGCACCATCGCGGACGACCGCTTCGGCGACCTCCACCTGCACATGCAGCCGAACTCGTGGTTCCACCTGCTCGCCGACCACGCGGTGGTGTTCACCGTGCTGCCCCTCGGCCCGCGGAAGACGTTCCTGCGGTCGACGTGGCTGGTCCGCGACGACGCCGTCGAGGGCGTGGACTACGACCTCGAGAAGCTCGTCCACGTCTGGAACGCCACGAACACCCAGGACAGCGCCTTCGTCGCCCGCGCCCAGCGCGGCGTCGAGGATCCCGGCTACGAGCCAGGTCCGTACTCGGAGGTCGAGGGCGACGTCGATGCCTTCGTCACCTGGTACCTCAACCGGGTCGGCGCGCACCTGTCCGGTATGCGGTGATCGATTCGGGCCCTCGGTATCGTGGCCGCATGGCACCTGCGGAGGAGCGAGCGAAGCTCAACCAGTCGGTGCGGAAGGCGATCACGCTCCTGCGGGCCACCGCGGAGGACGACGACGCGAACGTATCGTCGCTGGCCAGGGCGGCCGGGTTGCCGCGCGCGACGGCACTGCGCATGATCCAGACGCTGGAGCAGGAGGGCTTCCTCCTGCGGATCCCCGGCGACGACCGCGTGCTGCTGGGGCCGGACTTGGTGCGCCTCGCGCGCAACTCCGACCAGCAGCTGCTGCTGCGCGAGGTGTCCCGGCCGATCATCGCCGATCTCGTCGCGACGATCGGCGAGACCGTCACGCTCAGCGTCGTCGCGCCCGATGCCGGGCTGGACGTGGTGCTCCAGGTCGACGGGTCCGCGCACCTGCGTCCCCAGTCCTGGGTGGGTCAGAGGTTCCCGCTGCACGCCAGCGCGAGCGGCAAGATCCTCGTGGCCACCTACGACGAGGAGCGCCTCGCGCAGTACCTCGGGGAGCCGCTCGACGGGTTCACCGCCTCGACGATCACGGACGCCGAGGCGCTGCGGACCGAGCTCGACCGCGTCCGCGAGCAGCGGTACGCCGTGAGTCGGGACGAGGAGGAGGAAGGCCTCACCGGCATCGCCGCCGGGATCCTCGGCCCGAACGACGAGCTCCTCGGCGTGCTCTCGGTGGGCGGCCCCACGCAGCGGCTGGACCGGACGCGGGGGCGGCGGGCGATCGATCACCTGCTGCAGGCCGCCGCGCAGGTCGAAGCAGTGCTGCGCCGGGGCAACCGAGCCCCGGCTGCCCTCAAGGTGATCGGCCGCGCCGGCAGCTGAGACCGGGGTCACCCCGGCAGTACCCGGGCGCTCCTTGACGTCCCGACTCTCGCCTGCCTAACTTATATCCGGCTGATATATCAATTGTCGCCGCGTAGTCCGACAGAGGAGCCGCCTTGTCCACGCTCGCCGATGTGCCCACCGTCCCGGCGCCCGATCTGCACCGCTCGCTGGCCGCGACCGACCCGGAGGTGGCCGCGGCGATCGCCGACGAGCTGCGCCGCCAGCAGACGACGCTGGAGATGATCGCCAGCGAGAACTTCGCCCCGGTGGCCGTGATGCAGGCGCAGGGGTCGGTGCTGACGAACAAGTACGCCGAGGGCTATCCGGGGCGCCGCTACTACGGCGGGTGCGAGCACGTCGACGTCATCGAGACTCTCGCGATCGAGCGGCTCAAGGCGCTGTTCGGCGCCGAGTACGCGAACGTGCAGCCGCACTCGGGTGCCCAGGCCAACGCGGCCGCGATGGCGGCCCTCCTGGAGCCCGGCGACACCATCCTCGGCCTCGACCTCGCGCACGGCGGCCACCTGACGCACGGGATGCGGCTCAACTTCTCCGGCAAGCTCTACGACGTCGCGGCCTACCACGTCGGCCGGGACGACCACCGCGTCGACATGGCCGAGGTCGCGGAACTGGCACGAGAGCGCCGGCCCAAGCTGATCATCGCCGGGTGGTCGGCCTACCCCCGCCAGCTCGACTTCGCGGAGTTCCGGCGGATCGCCGACGAGGTCGGCGCGTACCTGATGGTCGACATGGCGCACTTCGCCGGCCTGGTCGCCGCGGGCCTGCACCCGTCGCCCGTGCCGCACGCCCACGTGGTCACCTCCACCACGCACAAGACCCTCGGCGGCCCCCGCGGCGGCGTCATCCTCTCCACTGCGGAGCTGGCCAAGAAGTTCAACTCGTCGGTGTTCCCCGGCCAGCAGGGCGGGCCGCTGGAGCACGTCATCGCCGCGAAGGCCGTGGCCTTCAAGCTCGCCGCCGAGCCCGCCTTCCGCGAGCGGCAGGAGCGCACCCTCGCCGGCGCCCGGATCCTCGCCGACCGCCTGCTGGCCGACGACTGTCGCGCGGCCGGCGTCGGCGTGGTCAGCGGCGGCACCGACGTCCACCTGGTGCTGGTGGACCTGCGCGAATCGCCGCTCGACGGCAAGCAGGCAGAGGATCGCCTGCACGCCGTCGGCATCACGGTGAACCGCAACGCGGTGCCGTTCGATCCCCGGCCGCCGATGGTCAGCTCCGGGGTCCGCATCGGCACCCCGGCGCTCGCCGCCCGCGGGTTCGACGCGGACGACTTCACCGAGGTCGCCGACGTCATCGCGCTGGCACTGCGGCCGACGCTCGACGACGAGGAGACCGCCCGCCTGCGTGCGCGGGTCACCCGCCTCGCCGACCGCCACCCGCTCTACCCGGAGCTCTCCTGATGACCCCGCGCACGCCCGGCGCCGACCTGCCGGACCACCCCGAGTTCCTCTGGCGCAACCCGGAGCCGAAGCGCTCCTACGACGTCGTGATCATCGGCGGTGGCGGCCACGGCCTGGCCACGGCCCACTACCTGGCGAAGAACCACGGCATCACGAACGTCGCGGTGCTGGAGAAGGGCTGGCTGGCGGGCGGGAACATGGCCCGCAACACCACCCTGATCCGCTCCAACTACCTGTGGGACGAGAGCACCGCGATCTACGAGCACTCCCTGAAGCTCTGGGAGGGCCTCGAGGAGGACCTGGGCTACCCGATCCTGTTCAGCCAGCGCGGGGTGCTCAACCTGGCGCACACGCTGCAGGACGTCCGCGACAGCGTGCGGCGGGTGGAGGCCAACAAGCTCAACGGGGTCGACGCCGAGTGGGTGGACGCGGACGAGGTCCGCAAGATCTGCCCGATCGTCAACACGTCGAGCGAGATCCGCTACCCGGTGCTCGGCGCCACCTACCAGCCACGCGCGGGCATCGCCAAGCACGACTACGTCGCCTGGGGCTTCGCGCGGCGCGTCAGCGAGGCCGGCATCGACCTGGTGCAGAACTGCGAGGTCACCGGGTTCACGACCGACGGGGACCAGGTCACCGGGGTGCGGACCACCCGTGGGGACATCGCCGCCGGGCAGGTCGTCCTGTGCGCCGCGGGGCACACGACGACGCTGACGGACATGCTCGGCTTCCGCGTGCCGGTGCGGAGCCACCCCCTGCAGGCGCTGGTCTCGGAGCTCCTGGAGCCCGTGCACCCCACGATCGTCATGTCGAACGCGGTGCACGTCTACGTCTCGCAGGCGCACAAGGGCGAGCTGGTGATGGGGGCCGGAGTCGACTCCTACAACGGGTACGGGCAGCGCGGCGCGTTCCACATCATCGAGCGCCAGATGGCCGCCGCAGTGGAGCTGTTCCCGGTGTTCGCGCGCGCACACCTGTTGCGGAGCTGGGGCGGGATCGTCGACGTCAGCCCGGACGCGTCGCCGATCGTCGGGCACACGCCCTACGCGAACCTGTTCCTCGACTGCGGCTGGGGGACCGGCGGCTTCAAGGCCACGCCAGGGCTCGGCTGGTGCCTCGCCGACACGATCGCCCACGGCAAGCCGCACCCGTACCTCGCGCCGTTCGCGCTCGACCGCTTCGTCACCGGGGCGCTCGTCGATGAGCACGGCGCCGCCGCCGTCGCCCACTGATCCAATCTCACTCTGGGAGCCCGAGATGCAGTTGATCGAATGCCCGTGGTGCGGCCCTCGCCAGGAGGTCGAGTTCCACTACGGCGGGCAGGCCCACGTCGCGTACCCGCAGGACCCGGCCGCGCTCACCGACGAGCAGTGGGCGCACTACGTCTTCTTCCGCGACAACACCAAGGGCCGGTTCGCCGAGCGCTGGAACCACAGCCACGGGTGCCGCCGCTGGTTCAACGCCGTCCGCGACACCGTGACCTACCGCTTCGAGAAGCAGGTGACCCCGTGACCGCCTTCCGCGCCGCTGCCGGCGGCCGCATCGACCGCGACACCACGCTCGAGTTCACCTTCGACGGGCAGCAGTACACCGGCCACCCCGGCGACACGCTGGCCTCGGCGCTGCTCGCCAACGGCCGCCACCACGTCGCCACCAGCGTGAAGCTCGGCAGGCCCCGCGGCATCACCGCAGCCTGGGCCGAGGACTCCGGCGGCTTGGTGCAGATCGAGGAGCCGTTCCCCGAGCCGATGCTGCTGGCCGCCACCGTCGAGCTGTACGACGGGCTCGTGGCGCGGGGTCTGCCCGGTCAGGGCCGGCTCGCCGACGTCGCGGACTCCGCCCGCTACGACGCCGTCCACCACCACGTCGACGTGCTCGTCGTTGGCGCCGGGCCGACCGGGCTCGCCGCCGCGCTGACCGCGGCACGGGCCGGTGCCCGGGTCGCACTCGTCGACGAGCAGTCCGAGGCCGGCGGATCGCTGCTGTCAGGCCCCGAGCTGCTCGACTGGGTCGCCGCCGCGGTGGCCGAGCTGGCCACGTACCCGGACGTGCTGCACCTGCAGCGGACCACCGCCTTCGGCAGCTACGACGACGGATTCGTCCTCGCGCTCCAGCGGCGCACCGACCACCTCGGGGGCACAGCGCCCGAGCACCTCGCCCGCCAGCGGGTGTGGCGCCTGCGGGCCCGCTCGATCGTCGTCGCGACCGGCGCCCACGAGCGCCCCGTCGTCTTCGCCGACAACGACCGCCCGGGCATCATGCTCGCCGGCGCGGCCCGGACCTTCCTCAACCGCTACGGCGTCCTTCCAGGTCGCGAGGCCGTCGTCTTCACCACGAACGACAGCGCCTACGCGGCCGCCCTCGACCTGCACCGCGCCGGCGTGCGCGTGCAGGCCGTGGTCGACGCGCGCACGGCAGTGCCGGCGCGCCTCCTGGACGCGTGCGAACACGCCGGGATCACGGTGCTCCGCGGACGCGTCGTGACCGGGACCCGCGGTGCCGAGCGCGTCACGCACGCGCTCGTCGCCCAGTACCTGGGCGGCGAGGCCGGCGCCGACACGGAGATCGCGTGCGATCTGCTGCTGGTCAGCGGCGGGTGGAACCCCGCGGTGCACCTGTTCAGCCAGGCTCGCGGCCGGCTCCGCTACGACGCGGCACTCGGTGCCTTCGTTCCCGCGGAGACGCTCGACGGGCTGGCTGTCGCCGGCGCGGCGGCCGGTGTGTTCGACGTCGGCCGATGCCTCGCCGACGGGCAGCGGGCGAGCCGCGCAGCACTGGGCCGCACGCCCGAGAACGACCCGCTGCCGGCCGCCCCGAAGGCCGGGAGGTCGGGCGCGCCGCTGGTGCTGTGGTGCGTGCCGGGTCCCTCCGGCGCGCCCCGGTTCGTCGACCTGCAGCGCGATGCGACGGTCGCGGACATCGAGCGCGCGGTCGGGGCCGGCCTGCGCTCGATCGAGCACATCAAGCGCTACACGACCATCGGCACCGCGCACGACCAGGGCAAGACGTCCGGCGTCATCACCTCCGGCATCACCGCCGAGCTGCTGGGGATCCCGGTGCAGGACACCGGCACGACCACGTTCCGGCCCCCGTACACGCCGGTCGCGTTCGCGGCGCTGGCCGGGCGCGACCGCGGACGGCTGTTCGACCCGGAGCGGGTCACCGCCCTGCAGGGCTGGCACGTTGCGGCCAGGGCCGTGTTCGAGGACGTCGGGCAGTGGAAGCGCCCGCGCTTCTACCCGCAGCCGGGTGAGGACATGGAGGCCGCGGTGCTGCGCGAGTGCGCCGCGGTGCGCACCGGCGTCGGCATCCTCGACGGCTCCACCCTCGGCAAGATCGACGTGCAGGGTTCCGACGCCGCCGAGCTGCTCGACCGGCTCTACACGAACATGATGAGCACGCTGAAGGTCGGCATGGTCCGGTACGGCGTCATGTGCGGCGTCGACGGCATGGTGATCGACGACGGCACGGTGCTGCGCATCGCCGAGGACCGCTTCATCGTCGTCACCACCACCGGCGGCGCCGCGAAGATCCTCGACTGGATGGAGGAGTGGCTGCAGACCGAGTGGCCGGAGCTGCCGGTGCACTGCACCTCGGTCACCGAGCAGTGGGCCACCTTCCCGGTCGTCGGCCCGCGCTCCCGCGACGTCATCGGCGCCGTGTTCCCCGAGGTCGACGTCTCCAAGGAGGCGTTCCCGTTCATGGCGTGGCGGGACACGGAGCTGGAGGGGGTGCCGGTCCGCCTGGCCCGGATCAGCTTCTCCGGCGAGCTCGCCTTCGAGGTCTACGTCAATCCCTGGTACGCGGTCGCGGTCTGGCAACGGCTCCTCGCGGCCGGCCGGCCTTATGGCATCACGCCGTACGGCACGGAGACCATGCACGTGCTGCGGGCCGAGAAGGGCTACCCGATCATCGGGCAGGACACCGACGGCACCGTCTCGCCGCAGGACCTGGGCCTGTCGTGGGCGATCTCGAAGAAGAAGGCCGACTTCGTCGGCATGCGATCCTTCGCCCGCGCCGCCAACCAGGACCCGTTGCGCAAGCAGCTGGTCGGGCTGCTGCCGGTCGACCGGTGGACGGTGCTGCCGGAGGGCTCGCAGATCGTGGAGTTCTGCGCGGACGAGGAGCTGCCGCCACCGCCCGTGCCGATGCTGGGGCACGTCACCTCCAGCTACCGCAGCGCTGAGCTGGAACGTCCGTTCGCGCTGGCCCTGGTCAAGGGCGGCCGGGACCGCATCGGCGAGACCCTGCACGTCCCCGTCGACGGCACGCTCGTCCCGGTCGAGGTCACCGGCTCTGTCCTCGTCGATCCCGAAGGAGCGCGGCGCGATGGCTGAGCTTGTCCGCACCCACCCGCTGGAGGCGTGGGCTGCTGCGTTCGCTGCTCTGCCGGACGCCGTCCGCATCACGGTGGAGCCCTACGTCGCGACGGTGGACGTCCGGCTCGCCGAGGTGCCGACCGCGCCCAACACCTGGACGGAGAGCGGCTCCGGGTTCGCCGTCTGGCTGGGCCCCGACGAGTGGCTCCTGACCAGCGCGTCCGAGGCGCCCGAGGAGCTGGAGGCGCGGGCCCGCGCCGCCGTCGTCCCGCTCGGTGGGGCTGCGGCGGATGTCTCCGCTCAGCGCATCACCCTTCGGCTCACGGGTTCGCGGGTTCGTGACGTGCTCGCCAAGGGGTGTGCGATCGACCTGCACCCGCGGGTGTTCGGGCGGGGGCGGAGCGCGCAGAGCACGCTCGGGTTGGCCGGGGTGGTGCTGCTGTCGCTGTCGCGACGCCGGGGACGACTTCCTCGTGCTCGTCCGGTCGTCGTTCGCGGGGTATCTCGCCGAGTGGCTGCTGGACGCCTCGTTGGAGTTCCGCTGACTTCATCCGGGGCTCCGCCCCGTGCCCCGGCGCCTCCCTCTGGTGGAGCCGCGGACCTCGCTCGTGGCGGTGGCCGCCAGGCCTTGATAACGCGCTCGAACGGCACACCACGGTTGTTCTGAGCGTACCGAAACAGCGTGGTGTGCCGTCCGAGCAGCGCTCCGGCGGTGCACGCACGCGCGATCGACGGGGGAGCCGCGGCACCGCCCTCGTGGGGGGTGGCTGGCCGGCTTGGTAACGCGCTCGAGCGGCAACCACGGTGGTTCCGGGGCTCCGAAACAGCACTGGTGTGCCGTTCGAGCGTGTTATCGCCGGCCGGTTCACCGTCGGGCCGGGTCGGGGCGGGAGTTCAACACAACGCCCGCCGCGCGCCCCGTGCGCGCTGTCAGATCACCGCGCGGATGGCCCGCTCGAAGCCCAGGACGTGCTCGCGGGCGAGTTCGTCCGCGCGGTCCGCTTCCCCTGCCGCGATGGCGCGCAGTAGGGCCACGTGTTCGGCGACGACGTGCATGTCGGTGGTCGTCAGCCGGTCGAGGAACATGCAGTGGATGCGGGTCGCGAGGTTGTCGTAGCGGATCAGGACGTCCTCGAGGTGCGGGTTGTTCGCGGCCCGGTAGATCGCGCGGTGGACGCTGAGGTCCCAGCGCATGACCTCGGTGCGGTCGGTGCGGGCGATGTCGATCTCGGCGACGCGGGAGGCGAGCTCGTCGAGCTCGGCCCGGACGACGCGGGGCGCGCGCTCGGCGGCGCGGCGGGCGGCCAGTGGTTCGAGCAGTACCCGGATCTCGGAGACGTGCGCGAGGTCGGCGATGTCCATCCCGGTGGCGAACGTGCCGCGCCGGGGGTAGGACACCACGAGCCGGTCGCCCTCGAGGCGCTTGAGGGCTTCGCGGACCGGGGTGCGACCGACGCCCAGGGACTTCGCCATCTGGTCGTCGTCGATCGGCTCGCCGGGCTGGATGGCCAGCATGATCAGTTGGTCCCGGATGGCCAGGTAGGCCCGGTCCGCCAGGGACACCGGAGCCGCGTCCAGCTCGATGGGGGCAGCAGTCACCCGTCGATCGTAAAGGCTGCTGGACCAGAAGTCTTGCCTGGGCGGTGTAACCGACATACGCTTCGTATCAGATTGATATATCAATTGTCGATCTTGGGGCGATGGAAGGGAACCGATGACCATCAGCGCCTTCGACCTGTTCAAGGTCGGGATCGGCCCGTCCAGCTCGCACACCGTCGGCCCGATGCGCGCGGCAGCCACCTTCGCCGGCCGCCTGCGGGAGGCCGGCCTGCTCACCCGGGTCGCGCGCGTCCGCTGCGAGCTGTTCGGATCACTCGGTGCCACCGGCCACGGGCACGGCAGCGTGAAGGCCGTCGTGCTCGGGCTGGAGGGCGAGCGGCCCGAGCTCGTCGACCCGAGCACGGCCGGGCAGCGCGTCGAGTCGATCCGGCACGCGGGCAAGCTGACCCTGGCCGGCGAGCACCCCATCGAGTTCGCGGTCGACGACGACGTCGTCCTGCACCGCCGCAAGCGCCTGGACTTCCACAGCAACGGGATGGTCTTTCTCGCGGTCGACGCCGAGGGCGCCGCGGTGGAGCGGCGGGAGTACTACTCCGTCGGCGGCGGCTTCGTGCTCGACGAGGACGACGCCGGCAACCCGATGCTCGTCGAGGACCCCACGCCCGTCCGCTACCCGTTCCACAGCGGCCGGGAGCTGCTGGACCACGCCCGCGAGTCCGGGCTGCGGATCAGCGACGTCATGCTCGCCAACGAGCTCTCGTGGCGGAGCGAGCAGGAGATCCGCGACGGGCTGCTGCACATCTGGTCGGTGATGCAGGAGAGCGTCGAGCGGGGCAGCCACACCCCCGGCGTCCTCCCGGGCGGCCTGAAGGTCCGCAGGCGGGCCGCCGACCTGCGGGCTCAGTTCGAGGCTCATCGCGACGACACCGACCCGCTGCGCGCGATGGAGTGGGTGACCCTCTGCGCGCTGGCCGTGAACGAGGAGAACGCCGCCGGCGGTCGCGTGGTGACGGCCCCGACGAACGGGGCCGCCGGGATCGTGCCGGCCGTCCTGCACTACTACCGGGACTTCGTCGCCTCCTGCTCCGACGACGGCGTGGTGCGGTTCCTGCTCACCGCCGCCGCGATCGGCCTGCTGTTCAAGGAGAACGCCTCCATCTCGGGAGCTGAGGTGGGGTGCCAGGGGGAGGTCGGTTCGGCCTGCTCGATGGCCGCCGCGGGTCTCGCCGAGGTCCTCGGCGGCACCCCCGAGCAGGTCGAGAACGCCGCCGAGATCGGGATCGAGCACAACCTCGGGCTCACCTGCGATCCGGTGGGCGGGCTGGTGCAGATCCCGTGCATCGAGCGCAACGCCGTCGGGTCGATCAAGGCCATCACCGCCGCGCGGATGGCCGTGCGCGGCGACGGCAACCACCACGTGTCGCTGGACAAGGCGATCAAGACGATGCGCGAGACCGGCGCCGACATGAAGGACAAGTACAAGGAGACCGCGCGGGGCGGGCTCGCTCTCAACATCGTGGAGTGCTGAGGGCGGCGACGACGTCCGCGCGGAGGGTGACGGTGTCGGCGGGCGCCCGGCGGGCGCGCGGCAGCCGGACCCCGGCGTCGGCGAGGTGGTCGAGCTGGTTCCCGGCGCGCGCCGGGAACCCGGGCGCGACGGCGCTGTGGTCGACGGCGAGGACGAACATCCCGACCGACGGGGACCGGTCACCGGAGTCCCACGGGGGTGCGTCGGTGGCCCAGTTGCCACCGGCCATCGAGGACAGCAGCTCGACGAGCAGCGCGATGTTGGCGCCCTTGTAGCCACCGAAGGGCAGCAGCGCGCCGGCCAGGGCGGCGTCGGGATCGGTCGTCGAGCGGCCGTCGGCGTCGACGGCCCAGCCCGCGGGCAGCGGTGTGCCCTGCGCGGCGGCCTCGCGGACCGCGACGAACGCGGTGCTGCTCGATGCCTGGTCGACGGTGAGCGGCGGGCCGCCGGCGCGCGGCACGGACCAGGCCATCGGGTTGGTGCCGTACACCCGGCCGGTGCCCGGTCCGGCGGCGAGCGCGGCCGGGGCGACGGCGGTGGCGACCGCGACGAGCTCGGCGTCGGCCAGGCGCTCGGTGAACCAGCCGAGCGGTCCGCAGGTGAACGCACCGCGCTGGGTGAAGGTGGCCAGGCCGCAACGGCGGGCGGCCTGCACGAGATCGGTGAAGCACTCGTCGAAGCCGGCCTGCGCGATGCCGCCACGGGCGTCGGAGGTGATGACGGCGGGAGCGGGCGCCTCGAGGTGGGGGACGGCCCGCCCGTCGAGGCGCCCGCCGACCATGGCGTCGACGTGGTCGAGGAGGTGCGCCACGCCCACGACGCCGTGGTCGCGATCCTCCGCGAACAGCGCCGCGTCGGTGAGGAGCTCGGCGACCCGGCGGCGGGCACCGGCGGCCTCGAGGACGGCGAGGCAGCGGACGACGACCTCGTGGCGGTCCACTGTGACGGTCGCGACAGCCACGATCGGACCCCTCCCGGTTGCAGAGATATGTCAGTTCGGCTTTCGCGTCTACGCTGGCGGTCGTCGTTCTAGTGCGTGGGAGGCACGATGAGCAGCTCCGCCGACGCGGTGCCGATGGTGGCCGGCGGAGAGCGGTTGGCTGACCAGGCCTACCGCCAGATCCGGGACGCGATCGTGGCGGTCCGGCTGCGACCGGGCGAGCCGCTCGACGAGAAGGCCCTCAGCGCCTCGCTCGGGCTGGGGCTCACCCCCATCCGCGACGCGCTGAAGCGGCTCACGCTGGAGAAGCTCGCGGTCACCTACCCGCGGCGGGGCACGTTCGTCTCCCGGATCAACATCGCCGACGAGGCCCGGTTGACCGAGATCCGGGTCGAGCTGGAAGGGCTCGCGGCAGCGTTGGCCGCCGAGCGGGCCACCGTGGAGGACCGCGCGACCTTGTTCCAGCTGCTGGAGGACCTGGAGCAGGGCAGCCACGAGCGCGCCGACCACACGGAGCTCGACGCCCGGGTGCACCGGGCCATCTACGCCGCGGCCCGCAACGAGTACCTCGAGACCACCCTCAACCAGTACTCCAACCTGGCGCTGCGCATCTGGAACTTCTGCCTGCAGGAGAACCTCGCCGTCGACGACGCCATCCACAGCCAGCGAGCGGTCGTCGAGGCCATCGACCGGAGCGACGCGCCCGCCGCGCGGGCGGCCGCCGAACGGCACCTCCGGCAGTTCTCCGAAGAGGTGCGCTCGACGGTCCTCGCCAGCCGCGGGTAGCTCGTCATCGCCCCACGTTGTGCATGACGTGCTTGGTGCGCGAGTAGTCGTCCAGCGCGTAGATCGACAGGTCACGGCCGTAGCCGGAGCCCTTGAACCCGCCCCACGGCACCTCGTTGGCGAGGACGAGGTGCGCGTTGACCCACACCGTGCCGGCGTCCAGCCGTGACGCGACGTCGTGGCTGCGGCGGGCGTCGTTCGTCCACACCGAGGCCGACAGGCCGTAGGGCACGGAGTTCGCGCGCGTCACGGCCTCGTCCTCCGCGGTGAAGGTCTCGACGGTGACGACGGGGCCGAAGATCTCCTCGCGGGCCGCCTCGGCGCCGTCCGGCACGTCGACGAGGACGGTCGGGGCGACGAAGTAGCCGGCGCCCGCGATCGGTCCGCCGCCGACGGCGGCGCGCAGTCCCGCTGCCGCGGCGCGCTCCAGGTACCCGGTGACCCGGTCGAAGTGCGCCTTGGAGATCAGCGGCCCGATCTCGACGTCGGCACCGGCACCGGGCTCGCCGACGACCATCGAGGAGACCTCGTCGACGAGCAGCCGGACGAACTCGTCAGCGACCGACTCGTGGACCAGTACCCGGCAGGCCGCCCCGCACTCCTGGCCCGAGTTCCAGTAGCCGGCGGCCCGCAGCGCGGTGGCCGCGGCGGCCAGGTCGGCGTCCGGGAAGATCACGACCGGGGCCTTGCCGCCCAGCTCCAGGTGCACTCGCTTGAGTGACTCGGCGGCGGCGCGGGCCACCGCCTTGCCGCTCCGCACCGAACCGGTGAGCGCGATCATGGCAGTGTCCGGGTGCTCGGCCAGCCGGGCGCCGACGACGGGCCCGTAGCCCGTCACGACGTTGAGCACGCCGGCCGGCAGGATGTCCGCCACCAGCTCGGCGAACTTCAGGGTCGTGAGCGGGGTCTGCTCGGACGGCTTGATGACCATGGTGTTGCCGGCCGCCAGGATCGGTGCCATCTTCCACGCCGCCATGAGCAGCGGATAGTTCCACGGCGTCACGACCCCGACCACGCCCAGCGGCTCGCGCAGGATGACCGACAGGTGGTCCTCGGCGTAGCGGCCAGCGGCGGCGGAGGTCTGCGCGCGCAGGGCACCGGCCATGAACCGGAACGTGTCGACGGTCTGGGCCACGTCGTCCTGCGCGACGGCCGCCGGCTTGCCGGTGTTGGCCGACTCGATCCGGGCCAGGAGGTCGGCGTTCGCCGCGACGCGGTCGGCGACGCGGTGCAGGAGGTCGGAGCGCTCCTTCGGCGTCAGCGCGGCCCACTGCGGCGCCGCGGCGACCGCGGCGGCCACCGCGTCGTCGGTGTCCTCGGCCGTGCCCTCGGCGACCTGGGCGATCGTGCGTTCCGAGCTCGGGTCGACCACGTCGATCGTGGTCCCGGAGCGGCCAGGTCGGAACGCCCCGTTGACGAAGTGCTGGCCAGGGGGGAGATCGGATCCCAGCAGGAGGCTCCCGGCTGCCCGGCGCACGGTGTTGGGGACAGCCGCGGCCGGCGCGGAGGTCTGCAGCTCCTTCGCGAGCCGGTTGATGCGGGCCGAGGCATCGGGATCCAGCTCGGCGAACGGCGGGCGCGGCCCGCCGACGGGGAAGCCCATCGCCGCCATACCGGCCTTGACGGCCGCCACGAAGGGCTCCTCCATGATCGCCTGGATGAGCGGGTTGATCCGTGCCCACACGCGCCGGGCCCCCTCCAGATCGCCGGCGTCGACGGCGTCGTGGACGGCCACCAGCTCCGCCGGGACGACGTTCGCCGTGCCCGCCATGACACCGGCCGCGCCCTCGATGAGCGACGCCAGCAGCAGGCTGTCCCAGCCGACGAACGTCGAGATCACGTCGCCGTGGTTGTGGATCAGGGCGGCGGACTGGGCCATGTCCGTCGTCGTGTTCTTGACGTAGCGGATGTTCTCGACCTCGCGGGCGAGCGCACCGATGGTGTCCGGGTCGAGGTCGACGCCGGTCGCGACGGGCAGGTTGTAGACCATCACCGGGATCTCGACGGAGCCGGCGACGGTGCGGAGGTACGTGAGCGTCTCGGCGACCGACAGCGGCTCGTAGTAGGGGGCCACCGGCATGATCACGTCGACGCCGGCCGCCTGCGCGTGCCGGGACAGCCGGACGGCCTCGGCCGTGCTCGGCGCCCCGGTCTGGGCGATCACCGGCACCCGGCGCGCGGTCTGGTCGACGACCGTCTCGACCACCAGGCGCCGCTCGTCGCCGGTCAGCGCGCTGAACTCGCCGGTGGAACCGCACGCCACCACGCCGTGCACGCCGCCCGCGATCGACCGTTCCACGACGTCGCGCAGGCGTCGCTCGTCGACGCTCCCGTCAGCGGCGAAGGGGGTGGCGAGCGCGGTCAGGACGCCGCGCAGCTGCACTGTCATCTGCTTCTCCTCTGGGGTGGTCAGCCGGCGGCCAGCGGGAGGCCGACGACCGTCCGCTGCTGGCGCTCGGTGGCGAGGAGGCTCGCGGCCTCCTGCGCGGCCGAGAACCCGGTCGAGATCGCGGTTTCGGTGTAGAGCGTTCCGAGGTAGTCGCCGGCCAGGAAGACGCGGCTGCCGCCTCGGGTGAGTGCGGGCTGGAGGGCGCTGCGGCCGGGGAAGCAGTAGGGCGCCCCGGTCTCCCAGCGCTGCACCTGCGCCTCGGCGACCGAGCCGCCGAAGCCGTGGCCGAGTACCTGGTCCAGGTCGTCGGTGTAGGTGCGCAGGATGTCGGCGTCGTCCCGTTCCAGCAGCGTGCGCGCCAGGCCGGCGGGGGAGAACGCCATGATGCTGCTGCCCGGCTGGCGCGTCGTCTCCCGGCCCCGGACGATGCTCGACTGGTTCAGGACGATGTTGAACGAGCGCTTCGGCGTGGCGATGCCGTACGCGGCGTCCCACGGCTGCGGCGTCGACTCGGACGTCAGGAACGCCGCGCTGACGTACGGGCCGTAGCGCACCGCGCCCAGCGCTTCCCGGACGTCGGGCGGGAGGTCCACGGCGACCCGGTGGCTCACCGTCGCCGGGGTGGCGAGGACGACGCAGCGCGCCTCGACCTCGCGATCCAGCCCGCCCTGCCGGTACCGGACGACGACCGCGCGCTTCCCGTGGACGATCTCGACGACCTCGGCGCCGAGCTGCACCCGCTCACCCAGCGCCTGTGCGACGCCCTGGGTGAGGGTGGACGGGCCGCCCACGACACCCCGGTTCAGACCCTGCCCGATGTTGAACACCAGGCTGAAGTAGCCGATGCCGGCACCGGCCGCGATCTCGTGCGCGTCCGCGGCGGAGCGGGTGACCGTCGGGTAGAACAGCGCCTTCGCGTCGTCGGGCAGGTCGCCCACGAAGTCCTGGAAGCTGCGATCGTTCTCGAAGTCGTAGATCCGCTGCTGCTGGACGGCCGGGTCCTCGCCGGGGCGCCGGCGCACGATGCGTGCGTAGCGCAGGACCTGCGCTCCCACCTTGATGCCCGCCTTGACGATCGCGGCCCGGGAGGCGAGCGACATGGGGATGCGGAAGGGGTAGGTCGGCATCGGCCCCGAGAGCAGCAGCCTGCCGTTCATCGACAGTGCAGCCAGCGCGCCGGGCACCTGCGTCGCGGAGATGCCCGTCTCGGTCAGCAGGGCGTCGGTGGACGAGCCCGGGCCGGCGAACACGTGCCCGCCCCAGTTCAGCCAGTACCGGCCGCGCCGCTCGGAGCGGATGCGGCCGCCCACCCGGCTGCCGGACTCCAGCAGGAGCGTGTCCCAGTGGCGCAGTCGCCAGCCGGCGGACAGCCCGGCGAGCCCACCGCCGACGACGACGACGTCCTTCATGCAGGAGTCCCTTCAGCGGTGGCATCGCTCTGATATACCTGAGCAATGTAGGAGTCGCGACCTGGCGATGTCAACGGCCGCTCAGTCCTGTGCGGGCTCCAGATGTCGCCGACGTCAGGCCGGTCGGAACGGGTCGTCGGGCGCCTGAGTCAGAACGAGGTGTGCACCTCGGTCACGTCGTCGGCCCGAGTCGGGCGAGCATGTAGCGCGCGCAGTTGTCGATCTTGTTGCGCCAGGCCTCGACGGCGGCCTCCGGGTCGCGCCGCCGGATCTCGGCGAGGATCCGCCGGTCGTCGGCCACGATCTCGTCGGTCGGGTAGCGGTAGGTCAGCCCGAAGATCGCGAGGAAGAGGCGCAGCTGCAGGGTGAGGCGGACGAACATCGCGCCGATCCGCGGCAGGGCGGCCGCGCGCGCCAGCTCGTCCTGCAGGTCCAGGTCGATCGCGCAGGCCTCGGCGGTGAGGCCGAGCCCGTGGCAGCGGATGAGGCCCGCCTCGTGCTCGTCGAGGACGGGTGGCAGCGCGGCGCCCGAGGACGCCAACCTGCGGGTGATCGCGGTGCCGAGCAGCCCGCGGGCCGTGTAGGTCTCGGCGACGTCGCGCGGGCTCGGTGCCGGCAGGAGGTAGCGCCCCGCCCGCTTCTCGACGAGCGCCTCCGCCGCGAGCCGCGCCAACGCGTCGGCGACGCGGCCGGGCGAGATCCCCGAGCGCCGCGCGATCCGGCGCACCGGGATGGCCTCGGCCGCGTGCAGCTCGCCGTCGGCGATGGCGGCGCAGACGGCCCGCACGACGTCGTCGAGGTCGTGGGGGAGCGGCTCCGCCTCGTACCGGTCCGTCGGTCCCGCGGCCAGGGACGACGAGGTGAGTTCGTCGCGGGACCACTCGAAGTGCGTGGCGCGGCCGCTGCGGGCGCGCCGGATCCGGCGCTGGACCTCCCGGAGCTCGGCGAGCTGCCCGGGGTCGACGGCGTCGGCGAGCCGGTGCACCAGGCCGAACCAGGCCTCGCCGGGGACCGAGCGGACCGTCAGCTCGGGACGGCGCCGCAGCCAGGTCCGCGCTGCGGCGTCCAAAGCGACGTCGACGATGAGCACGGCACCCGGCGCGGACGGGAGCCGCTCGGCGGCCCGGCGGAGCACGGCGGTGGGGTCGCCGGCGGCCGGCTCCCGCAGCAGCGCCGCGCACACCACCGTCTCGACGGCGTCGGCGCGGGCCGCGGACGCTGGTTCGCGCGCCCCGGTGGCGGCGTGGAAGCCGAGTGCGCACCCCGCCGGGTGGACGCCGACGTAGGTGAGGATCGACGTCCGGTCGCCGAGGACGTCCGCGCCCGGCACGGAGCGGGGGAACCAGCGGCGCCGCGTCCGGCTGACGGTGGCCTGGCTGGCCCCGGTGGCGGCGGCGACGGCGCGGGTCGCCCACCGGTCGGTGCCGGCGGGGGGCTCGTCGAGGCTGCAGGTCAGGATGCGCCGGACCAGGTCGTCGGGGGTGGGTGGCCGGCCGGTGCCCGGGATGTCGTGCAGGCCCTCGACGCCGTGCTCGACGTAGCGCCGGCGCCACTTGGCGGCGGTCCCGCGGCTCACCGACGCCCGGCGGGCGGCTTCGGCCACCCCGACGTCCGAGCAGTCGACGACGAGCCGGGCGCGGATGGCCACGCCCTGGGGGGCCTGGCGCGATCCGGCCGTGCGCAGCAGGGACGCACGGTCGGCGGGGCTCAGGCGCAGGCCGGTGTCAGCCATGCCGTCGAGGTTACGTCCTTCTGACTCATCGATGGTCGACCCGACGGCAGGATCTGGCGGTCCGGGGGCGGCGCGCTCATCGTCGGGGTGCGACGACGAGAGGTGCCCCGCCATGAGCGACCCGCTGTTCGACCCCTTCACGCTCAAGGGGCTGACCGTCCGCAACCGGATCGTCAGCACGTCGCACGAGCCCGCGTACGGCGAGGACGGCCTGCCGAAGGACCGCTACCGCGCCTACCACCGAGAGAAGGCCCGTGGCGGCGTCGGCCTGACGATGATGGGCGGCAGCGCGCTGGTCAGCCCGGACTCCACGCCGGTGTTCGGGAACCTGCAGCTCTACCGCGACGAGGCCGTGCCCTACCTGCGGGCGCTCAGCGACGACGTCCACGAGCAGGGCGCAGCGGTGATGACCCAGCTGACCCACATGGGCCACCGCACGGACAACTACTCCCACGACTGGATCCCCGCGCTGTCGGCGAGCGGGACCCGCGAGCCGGCGCACCGCGCGTTCTCCCGGGTCGCCGACGTCCGGGACCTGCGGCGGATCGCGCAGGACTTCGCCGACGCCGCGGCGCGCTGCCAGGAGGGTGGGCTCGACGGCGTCGAGATCTCGGCCTGGGCGGGGCACCTGCTGGAGGAGTTCCTGACGCCCGCGCTCAACCACCGCCAGGACGAGTACGGCGGGTCCATGGAGAACCGCGTCCGGTTCCCCCTCGAGGTGATCGCGGCAGTCCGTGCGGCGGTCGGTGACGACTTCGTCGTCGGCATGCGGATGTCGTTCGACGAGCAGCGCCCGGGCGAGGGGATCGAGCCCGACGAGGCGATCCGCATCGCCGCCGAGTTCACCCGCGCCGGCATCGACTTCTTCAGCGTCGTCCGCGGCCGGGCCGACACCGACACCCTGCTGGCCCAGGCCATCCCGCCGATGGCGACGCCGGCGAGCCCGCACCTGGAGTTCGCGGGCTGGGTGAGGCAGCGGGTGGACGTGCCGGTCATGCACGCGGCGCGGATCGCCGACGTCGCTACCGCGCGGCACGCCGTGGCAGAGGGTCTGGTCGACCTCGTCGGGATGACCAGGGCGCTGATGGCCGACCCCGATCTCCCGCTGAAGGTCGCGTCCGGGCACGCGGACCGCGTCCGGCCGTGCGTCGGCGCGAACGTCTGCCTCGACAGCATCTACGCGAACGGCTCGGCGGTCTGCATCCACAACCCGGCGACGGGCCGGGAGCTGGTGCTGCCCCAGCGGGTGGTCCGCGCTGCGGCGACGAAGCGGTGCGTCGTCGTCGGTGGCGGTCCGGCCGGGCTCGAGGCCGCCCGCGTCCTCGCCGAGCGCGGGCACGCCGTGACCCTGTACGAGGCGAACTCGACGTTCGGCGGGCAGGTCGCGCTCGCGTCGCTGTCGGAACGCCGTCGTGATCTCGTCGGCATCATCGACTGGCGGGTCGGGGAGTGCCGTCGCCTCGGCGTCGAGATGCGCCGCGACCACTACGTGGAGGCCCCTGACATCGCCGACGCCGACGTGGTCGTCGTGGCCACCGGCGGCCTGCCGAGCACCGCCGTCGGCGTGCCCGGCGACGACCTCGCCGTGGACAGCTGGGACCTGCTCGCCGGCGCGGTCCGCCCGACCGGCGATGTCCTCGTCTACGACGACCACGGCGGCCACCAGGCCCTCGACGCCGTCGAGGCGCTGACGCGATCCGCTCGCAGCGTCGAGTACGTCACCCCGGAACGGAGCGTCGCTCCTGATGTCGGGACATCGCCGGGCGTCGGGTACTTCCAGATGTTCGCCGAGCAGGACGTGCGCACGACGGTCCTGCACCGACTCGTCGAGATCGAGCGGAGCGAGCGACGGCTGGTCGCGCGTCTGCAGGTCGAGGGCGCGAAATCGGTGGCGGAGCGGGTCGTCGACACGGTGGTCATCGAGCACGGGACGCTCCCGATGACGGAGCTGTTCGACGCACTGGTGCCGCGATCGGTCAACCTCGGCCAGATCGACGTGCCGGACCTGCTCAGGCTGCGGCAGCAGTCGGCCCGGCCGAATCCCGACGGTCGCTTCGAGCTGTACCGGGTGGGTGACGCCGTCGCGAGCCGCAACATCCACGCGGCCGTCCTCGACGCCTTCCGGCTGTGCAGCGCGATCTGACCTGACCGGCGCTACCCGGCCGCGATCCTGCTGATCGCGTCGGCGGCGTGGTCGAGCTCGTCGTCGGTGGTGAAGTAGTGCGGTGAGAGCCGGACCAGCGGGTGGACGCCACGTTGCTCGGTGTCGAACTGGCTGTGGTCGGGCACCGTCCTGCTGACGTTGATGCCCATCTCGGAGAGCGCCGCCGCGACCTCGCCCGCGGGGTGGCCCGCCACCGCCGCGGTGACGATGGCGCAGCGCTCGAGACCGAGGTCGTGGGTGCGGACGCCCGGCACCGCATCGAGCCGCTCGCGCAGGCCCGCCCCGAGCAGCCGGGTGCGCTCGCCGATGGCGTCCAGGCCGAGGTCGAGGGCCTGCCGGACGGCCGCGCCGAGCCCGATGACGGCGACGTAGTTGTTCTCCCAGGTCTCGAAGCGCCGCGCGCCGGGTGCCCAGGTGAAGGAGCGGTCGCCGTCCCACGAGGCGGAGGCGATCTCCGCGACGAACGGGTCGAGCCGGTCCAGCGCCGATCGGCGCACCCAGAGGAACCCGGTGCCGCGCGGGCCGCGGAGGAACTTGCGGCCGGTCCCGGTGAGCAGATCGCAGCCGATGCGCTCGACGTCGATCGGGAACTGGCCGACGGCCTGCGTGGCATCGAGCAGGTAGAGGATGCCGGCGGCGCGGGCGACCCGGCCGACCTCGGCGGCCGGGTTCACCAGGCCACCGCTGGTCGGCACCCAGGTCAGGCCGATCATCCGGGTCCGGTCGTCGATGAGGTCGGCCAGCGCCGCGGTGTCGATCTGCCCGTGCTCGTCGTCGGGCACGACCACGACCTCGGCGCCGGACCGCTGCGCCACCTGGAAGTACGCCAGGATGTTGCTGCCGTACTCGGCGCGCCCGGTGAGGATGCGGTCACCGGCCTTCAGCGGGACCGAGTAGAACGCGGCGTTCCAGGCGTGGGTGGAGTTGTCGAAGAGCGCGATCTCGTCGCGGTGCCCGCCGACGAGCTCGGCGAGCCCGGCCGACGTCGCCTCGATCAGGTCGCGCGCCTGGGCAGCGGCCTCGTAGCCGCCGATGCGGGCTTCGAGGTCGAGGTGGTCGGTCATCGCGGAGAGCGTGGTGGTCGACATCAGCGCGGCACCGGCGTTGTTGAGGTGGTTGCGGTGCTGACACCCGGGCGTTGCGTCCCGCAGCGCGGTCACGTCCATGCCGCCGACCCTATGGCGCCGACCCCATGACGTCGCCCGCGACGCGTCTTGCCTCAATTATGAAACCCGGCTAGCTTAATTCCGCGCCGGCCGGCTGCCGACACGAACGGGGGGCACGCGATGGCTTCCGATGCCTCCGCAGAACGGCACGCGAACACGGTCGGCCTCCTCACCGCCCTGCGCCCGGGCGAAGGGCGCCGCCTCGCCGAGCTCGCCCAGCTCACCGGCCTCTCGCGGCCGACGGTCGACTCGATCCTCACCGAGCTCAGCCGGCTCGGCTGGGTCGAGCAGCGCGAGCCGACCGAGGAGCCGGGCGCGGCCCGCCAGGCCGGACGGCCGGCGCGCACCTACCGCCTCAACCCGGACGCCGGGTTCGTCGTCGGCGTCGACGTGGGCGTGAACCTGCTGACCGCGATGGTCGCCGACATCACCGGTGCCACGCGGGTCACCACGACCCGTCCGATCAGCCGCACGACCTCGGGCGCCGAGCGCCGCACCGCGGTGCAGTCGCTCATCGCCGACGCCGTCGCCGAGGTCGGCGTGGAGCCCCGCGAGATGCTCGCGCTGAGCCTGGGGGTGCCCGGCATCGTCGACCCGTCCGGTCGCGTCACGCTGAGCACCGTCATCCCGGACTGGACCGGCTTCCCCGCCGAGAAGGACTTCCACCGGTGGTCCGGCGTACCGGTCACGGTCGCCAACGACGCCAACATGGCGACGCTCGCCGAGCACTGGATCGGCGCCGCCCGGCTCGTCGACGACGTGATCTACATCCTCACCGGCCGCCGGACCAGCGCCGGGATCATCATCGACGGCCGCCTGCACGCCGGCCGGCACGGCGCTGCCGGCGAGATCGGCAGCATTCCCGCCCTGTACTTCAGCACGGAGGAGCTGCTCGCCACGCCCGGGCACCGCCCCGACTCGCCGGACGCGATCGGCGCTGTCTTCCGGGCCGCCGCCGACGGCGACGCGCAGGCGGTCGCGCTCGTGGAGGAGTTCTACCGGCGGCTCGCCGAGGTCGTCGACTTCCTGGTCAAGTCCTTCGACCCCGCCATGGTCGTGCTCGGCGGCGGCGTGTCCCGCGCCGGACGGCCGCTCGTCGCCGGCGTCGAGCGCCACCTCGATCGTCCGGCGTTCAACACCACGCCGATCGTGCTGTCGCAGCTCGGGCCGGAGGCCGTCGCGCTCGGCGCCGTCCGCTCCGCGCTCCAGCTCGCCGTGCGGCACAGCCCCCTGATCGACGCGCTGGTCAGCCCGCCCCTGCGCGCCACTTCCCGACCGGTCCGAGCCAACTACATCGAGGGAGGCCAGCAATGACGCCACGGATACCTCGCCGAGCGATGCTGAAAGCGCTCGCCGCCGTACCGCTCGTGGGCGCGGCCGCGGCCTGCAGCGCACCGGCCGGTCCGGCGCTCGTGCGCGACGGCGGCCGCGCCCGCATCGGCTACGGGGTGTGGGACAAGGACCAGGTCCCGGCCATGCAGCAGATCGTCGACGAGTTCCGCAAGGAGCACCCGGAGATCGAGGTCGACATCCAGCTCACCCCGTTCACGACGTACTGGACGCGGCTGCAGACCTCGATCGTCGGCGGCGGCGCTCCCGACGTCTTCTGGATGAACGCGCCCAACATCGCCAAGTACGCCCGTTACGGCACGCTGCTGCCGCTCTCGCAGCGGTTGCGCGCGGCCGGGGTGACGCTGGCCGAGCACCCGCCGAACCTCGTGCAGCTCTACCGGTACGGGGGCGAGCAGTTCGCCGTGCCGAAGGACTACGACACGATCAGCCTCTTCTACAACCGCGAGCTGTTCGACAAGGCGGGAATCGCCTACCCGGACGAGACCTGGACCTGGCGGCACGTGCTCGACACCGCCGCCGAGGTGCGCGACCCGACCAGGGCGGTGTACGGCTTCTCCGCCGAGCTGGACCGGCAGCGCGTGCTCTACCCGACCATCTTCCAGAACGGGGGATGGGTGCTGCGCGACGGCCGCTCGGGCTTCGCCGCCGACGAGACAGTGGCCGGGATGCGGATCCTGACCGACGCCGTCGACCGCGGCCTCGCCCCCAACGGCATGGCCAGTGCCGACACCCGCGGCCGGGAGCTGTTCCTCGGCGGGAAGCTCGCGATGCTCAACGGCCTGCCCAACGACTCGAACAACGCGTACAAGGACAAGGCCGTGCGCGCCCGCACGGGAGTCGCGGTGCTCCCGCGCGGCACGGCGCCGGGCACCGTGATCCACGGCCTCGCCAACGCCGTCAACGCGCGCACCCCGTACCCGGACGCCTGCGTCGAGTTCGTGCGGTTCATGGCGGGTCGGCTCGCCGGTGAGATCCAGGGCCGGTCCGGCACGATCCTGCCCAGTTTCGCCGGCACGCAGCAGGCCTTCCTCGACGCCAAGCCGGAGTTCCGGATGCGCTCGTTCATCGACCAGGTCCCGTACGCCACGGCCTACCCGGCCTCGGTCAACACCGCGACCTGGGAGGCGATGCAGCTGCAGATCCTGGCCCCGTCCTGGATCGGTCGCGGCGCCCGCCCGGTGGAGGAGTCGGCCCGGTTGCTGGCCAACGACATGGACGTCGTCCTCGCGAAGGAGGGATCGGCATGACCCAGCTCGCCACCCGGCCGGCAGCTCCGCCGGCGACCGTTCCGCGGCCGAAGCGCCTGCGCCGCCGGCACCGCAGCGCCTACCTGTTCATCGCCCCGGTGGGCCTCGGACTGTTCGTCTTCTACCTCTACCCGGCCCTCTCGACGTTCGTCCTGAGCTTCACCGAGTGGGGTCCGTTCGGCGGCAACACGTTCAACGGGCTCGCCAACTACGCGGTCGTCTTCCGGCTGGAGACGTTCTGGACCACGCTCGGCAACACGCTGCTCTACATGGTGATCGGGCTGCTCACGCTGCCGTTCGCGATCCTGTTCGCGGTGCTGCTGAACCGCGAGGGCCTGCGCGGGGTGACGGTCTACCGCGCGCTCTTCTTCATCCCGTTCATCACGCTGCCGGTGGCGAGCGGGCTTGTCTGGAAGTGGCTCTACAACGGCGAGTTCGGCCTGATCAACCAGTTCCTCGGGGTCTTCGGGATCTCCGGCACGTACTGGGTCACCAACCCCGCGACCGCGGTGTTCGCGATCGGCGTGGTGCAGGTCTGGTCGCAGATCGGCTACTACCTGGTGATCTTCATCGCCGGCGTCAAGGCAGTGCCCAAGGAGTACTGGGAAGCGGCCGAGCTCGACGGCGCCGGCGCGTGGCAGCGGTTCTGGCACATCACGCTGCCGATGCTCACGCCGACGATCTTCTTCTGCACGATCATCAACGTCATCGCGACGCTGCAGATCTTCGACCTGGTGTACGTGATGAGCGCGACGGCCACGGCCAATCCGGCGTTCAGCGCGTCCCAGTCGATCGTCTCGCTCTTCTACCAGAAGGCGTTCGTCGAGGCCGACAAGGGAACGGCCACGGCACTCGCGTTCCTGCTGATGATCCTGATCGCGGCGCTCACGTTCGTCCAGTTCCGGCTCCAGCGCAGGTGGGTGCACTATGTCTGAGCTCGTGACCACCCGGCGGGGGAGCGCCCGCGGCACGCGCGGCGGCTCGATCGGCACGCACGCCGTGCTCGTCCTCGGCGCGTTCGCGATGATCGCCCCGTTCGTCTGGCAGATCCTCACCGCGTTCAAGTCGCAGCCCGAGACCACCACCGTGCCGCCGAGCGTGCTGCCCCGGGAGTGGCTGTGGTCCAACTTCGCGGAGGTCTTCACGTCGCTGCCGTTCGGCCGGCAGCTGGTGAACTCGCTGGTCGTGGCCGGCACGGTGACGGTCGCGCAGCTCGTCTTCTGCGCGCTCGGCGCGTACGCGTTCGCCCGGCTGGAGTTCCGCGGCCGCGAGCTGCTGTTCGCGCTGTTCCTGTCGGTGCTCATGGTGCCCAAGCAGCTGCTGGTGCTGCCGCAATACCAGATCATGGCGTCGCTGGAGCTGCTCAACAGCCTGCCCGCGCTGATCCTGCCCGGCGCGTTCTCCGCGTTCGGCACGTTCCTGCTGCGCCAGTTCTTCGCCACCATCCCGAAGGACTTCGAGGAGGCGGCCGTGCTCGACGGGGCCGGCCCGTTCCGGATCTTCTTCTCGGTGATGCTGCCGCTGGTGAAGCCGGCGCTGGCGGCCCTGGCGGTGATCACCGTGATGCACTCGTGGAACGACCTGCTGTGGCCGCTCGTCGTCAACACCGCGCCGACGTCGATGCCGATCAGTGCCGGCCTGACGAGCCTGCAGGGCCAGGAATGGACCAACTACCCGGTCCTGATGGCCGGCGCGCTCATGGCCTCGATCCCGATGCTGCTCGCCTACCTGGTGCTCCAGCGCAGGTTCGTGCAGGGCATCGCACTCTCCGGAACGAAGGGATGATCCACATCAAGACCTCGGAACCCGCCCCCACCCAGGACGCACTGCGCGTCGGCATGGTCGGCGCCGGCGGGATCGCGAACGCCCATCTCCCCGCGTGGCGGCAGCTCGGCGCGGCGGTCACCGTCTTCTCGCTGAACGGGGCGCCGGAGCTGGTGGAACGCCACGGCGGCACCGTGAGCGGATCCCTGCACGAGCTGCTGGCGCAGGTGGACGTCGTGGACGTCTGCACGCCCACCTACACCCACCCGGAGATCGTCCGGGCGGCCGCGGCAGCCGGCCGGCACGTGCTCTGCGAGAAGCCGTTCGCGCTCGACGGAGCCACGGCCGCGTCGATGGTCGAGGCCTGCGCAGCCGCCGGGGTGCAGCTCTACCCCGGCCACGTCGTGCGGTACTTCCCGGAGTACGCGGCGATGCAGGAGGCCGTGGCCGCCGGCGCGATCGGGACCCCAGCGGTCCTCACCTTCCACCGCACGGGCGCCCGGCCGCAGGCCGCCTGGTTCGCCGACCCGGCGCTGTCGGGCGGCATCGTGATGGACCAGATGATCCACGACCTGGACTTCGCCAGATGGCTCGGCGGCGACGTCGAATCCGTGTACGCCCGCATCGCCGACAGCGCGCCGGGCACCGCAACCGGGGTCGTCTCCGCGCACGTGATCGCCCGCCACCACAGCGGCGTGATCAGCAACTGCACCGGCACCTGGGCCCGGCCCGGCAGCCGCTTCCGCTACGGGTTCCAGGTCGCGGGCAGCGACGGGATGCTGGCCCACGACTCGGCCGCCGACCCGACGCTGCGCACCGACGGCGGCGCGGCCGGCGCCGGGGGGCTGCTGCCGGACGTCTCGCTCGTCGAGAGCCCGTTCGTCGGCGAGATCCGCGAGATCGCGGCCGCCTTCACCGGTGGACCCGCACCCCGCGTCAGCGCCGCCGACGGGGTGGCCGCCGTCCGCATCGCCGAGGCCGCCGTCGCGTCGCTCGCCACCGGCGAACCCGTCGCGGTCGACCGGATCGAGGTGTCGGCATGAGAGCCCTGCGCATCGGCGTCATGTCCATGGCGCACACGCACGCCGCCGGCTACATCGGGCTGCTGCGCGACCGGCCAGACGTCGAGCTGGCCGTCGCCGACCCGGACGCGGTCGACCGCCCGGTGGGGGAGTCCGGCGGGCGCGCGTTCGCCGAGCAGCTCGGCGTCACCCGGTACTGCGACTCCTACGACGAGCTGCTCGCGTGGGCGCCCGACGGGGTGGTCGTCTGCTCGGAGAACTCCCGCCACCGCGCGCTCACCGAGCAGGCCGCGGCCGCCGGTGCGCACGTGCTGTGCGAGAAGCCGATGGCCACGACGGTCGCCGACGGGGAGGCGATGATCGCCGCCTGCGCCGGGGCGGGGGTGCACCTCATGATCGCCTACCCGGTGCGGTTCTCCCGGCAGTTCCGTGCGCTGCAGTCGACGCTGCCCGCGCTGGGCCGCATCGTCGCCGTCACCGGCACGAACAACGGCAAGCTGCCCAGCGCGCGCGCCTGGTTCGCCGACGCCGAGCTGGCCGGTGGCGGCGCGGTCATGGACCACACCGTGCACATCGCCGACCTGCTCGACCTGGTGCTGGACGGCGCCGAGGCCGAGTCGGTGCACGCCGTCACCAACCGGGTGCTCAAGGACGGTGTCCCGGTCGAGACCGGTGGACTCGTGTCGCTGCGCTATCCCGACGGCATGATCGCGACGATCGACTGCAGCTGGTCGGTGCCCGAGCACTTCCCGACCTGGGGCGGGCTCACGATGCGGGTCATCGGGGACGGCGGCATCGTCGACGTCGACGTGTTCGGCCAGGCCGTGCACGGGTTCCAGGAATCGGCCCGCGGCCCGCTGCGGCTCGGCTACGGCGCCGGCGGCGACGAGGCGATGCTGGAGGAGTTCCTCTCCGCGATCCGCGACGGGCGGCGCCCGCAGCCCGACGGCGAGTCCGGCCTGCGATCGCTGCGCGTCGCGATGCGCGCATACGAGTCGGCCGGTACCTGAGCTGCGCGGTGCCATCATGGCGCGATGATCGGTTCCCGGCAGCTCGAGTACTTCCAGGCTGTGGCGCGGGAGCTGCACTTCACGCGGGCCGCGGAGTCGCTGCGCGTCGCCCAGCCCGCGCTGTCGCAGCAGATCCGCAAGCTGGAGCGGCAGCTGGGGCTGGTGCTGTTCGAGCGGAACAACCACCGGGTGACGTTGACGCCCGCGGGGGCGGCGTTGCAGGAGCACACCGAGCGCATCCTCGGCGATCTCGTCGCCGTCGAGGACGAGATGCTGGGGTGGGCCGGCGGGGTGCGCGGCAGCATCCGGTTGGGTGCGGCGCGCGGGGTGATGGCGCAGCTCGCGCACGTGCTCGCGGTCTTCTGCCGCAACTACCCGGCGGTGTCGGTGGAACTGCGCGAGCACGACACCCAGGAGATGATCGTCGGGCTGGGTGAGGGCCGGCTCGACGTCGCCACCCTCGCCATGTCGCACGGCCTCGACGATCGGCGCCTGGTCGTGCATCCGCTCGGGCAGGAGCCGCTGGTGCTCGTGACGGCCGCTCCGCGGGCGCTGGGGAACGGCACCCACGTCCAGATCTCCGAGTTGGACGGTGTCGATCTCGTGCGGTACCCGCCGGGGTCGGCCGTCGGGGCGGCCATCCTGGCCGAGCTCGAGGCGGCGGGCGTCGTGCCGCGGAGCCGCTTCGAGAGCCGCGAGTACAGCACCGCACGGATCCTCGCCAGCGTCGGACTGGCCGCCGCGATCATGCCGCGCTCGGTCGCTGAGGCGCCGGGGCCGCCGATCCACATCACGCGCCTGGATCCCGAACCGACCTGGCAGCCGTCGCTGGCCTGGCCGGCGGGTCGCCGGCCCGCTCCGGCCGTGCGGACGTTCATCGACTTCGTGATCGCCCATCCCGCGTTCGCGGCACTCGC
The DNA here is from genome assembly GCA_963727745.1 of uncultured Actinomycetota bacterium. Taxonomy (GTDB): domain Bacteria; phylum Actinomycetota; class Actinomycetes; order Mycobacteriales; family Pseudonocardiaceae; genus Pseudonocardia. The sequence goes on along the minus strand of CAVSHL010000001.1, from coordinate 375,428 downwards.
CGGTGATATCTCAGTTGTCTGATCATCAGCTGATACATGTCTTGGACGTCTGACCGCCCCCCCGCGCGACAGTTCTCCGCGTACCGACGTGGAGGGGATCCGACGTGGAGCGCAGCGTGCGCGGGCGGCAGGAGTACGCCGCACTGATGGGGGCGGACCCGGAGGAGGCACTGGCCGAGATCCGGCGCCGATCGCCGCAGATGTACGACTCGGTCGTGGATGCGGCCTTCGGCGGTCCGTTGGCGCGGGCGGAGCTGGGGCGCGCCGCCCGCGAGCTGATCACCGTGGCGACGCTCGCCGCCGTGGGCGGGGCCGAGCCGCAGCTCGCCGTCCACGGGCGCGCCGCACTGCGCAACGGAGTGGCCCCCGCAGAGCTGCGAGCGTTGGCCGAGCACCTGTCGGTCTACGCCGGGTTCCCCCGCGCGCTCAACGCACTGGCCGTCATCGACGAGGTGCTGGCCGATGCGGGCGTGAGTGGGGCGGTGCCGCTGCGCCGGATCGACACGGGCGACCACGAGACCGTGGTCGCGCACCTCGGTGATCGTGGTCCGGCGGTCGTGCTGCTGCACGGGCTCGGCCTGGACTGGCGGATGTGGGAGCCGGTCATGGCGACGCTGTCGGCAGGTCGGCGCGTCTTCGCCTACGACATCCGGGGCCACGGCCACGCCGCGGGCCACGCCGCGCGGTTCACCATGGCCGATGCCGCCGCCGACCTGATCGGTGTGCTCGACGCGTGCGGGCTCGACCGTGCCCACGTGGTCGGCCTGTCCTACGGCGGCGGCATCGCGCAGGTGCTGCGCGGCAACACCGCGGACTGGGCCGGCACGTGGCGCGCCTTCGGCGGGCTGGACGTGAAGGGCCGGCTCGACCACTTCGACGCTCCGACACTCGTGCTCGCGGGCGAGCTCGACGAGTTCCTGCCGGCGGAGCGATCGCTGTGAAGGCCGCCTGGTACGACCACAACGGCCCGGCCGACGAGGTCCTCCGCATCGGCGAGCTGCCCGATCCCGAGCCCGGCCCGGGGGAGGTGCGCGTCCGGGTCGCAGCTGCCGGGATCAACCCGGCCGACGTCAAGCGTCGCTCCGGCGTCGGCGGGCGCGCCATGCGCCATCCGCGCGTGGTGCCCGGGGACGACGGCGCCGGCGTCATCGACCGGATCGGCCCCCGGGTGTCGCCGAACCGGCTGGGCCGGCGGGTGTGGGTGCACTCCGCGAACCACCTGCAGCCGTTCGGCACCTCGGCCGAGCTGGTGGTGGTGCCCTCCACGCAGGCCGTCGAACTGCCCGAGAACACGTCCGTCGAGGCGGGTGCCTGCCTCGGCGTGCCCGCGCTCACGGCCCATCGGTGCCTGTTCGCCGACGGTCCGGTCGACGGCCTGACCGTCCTGGTGACGGGCGGGGCCGGAGCCGTCGCCCACTACGCGATCCAGCTGGCCGGGCACGGCGGAGCCACGGTGATCGCCACGGCGAGCACTCCCGACAAGCACGCGGCGGCCCGCGCAGCCGGTGCCGCGCGCACCGTCGACTACCGCAGCCCCGATGCCGTCGAGGAGATCCGCGACCTCGCACCGCGAGGGATCGACCGGGTGGTGGACGTCGCCTTCGGGGCGAACCTCCCGCTCACTGCGGCCGTGATCGCGACCGGCGGCACCATCGCCACCTACGCCTCCGACGCCGTCCCGGAACCCGCGCTCCCGTTCTATCCGCTCATGCGCCGCGGCGTCACGATCCGGACCGTGCTGGTGTTCGCCATGCCACCGCCCGCGATCCGGGCGGCCACCGACCACATCACCCTGGTACTGCAGGACGACGTCCTGTCCCACCCGATCGCGGCCCGGTACCCGCTCACCGCGATCAGCACGGCGCACGACGACGTCGAGCGCGGCCGCCGGATCGGGAAGGTGCTCCTCCTCCCCGGATCCGCGTAGACACCGAGCCGGCGCTACTCGAGAGGGCGAAAGTTTCGCGACCAGATTCGATTGTAGAAGTGCTTCCCCAAGTGGGATAAGGCGTTATACCGTGGCCGCCACTTCGCCAGATGACGGTGTTCAGGTCGCCGTCGAGGCATCGAGGTTGCGAAAACTTTCGAGGGGGCACATCGTCGTGAAACTCCGAACAAGCCCGGTGCTCGTGCTGCTCGCCGCAGCAGCGATCGCACTGACGAGCGCCTGCTCGCCCGGATCCGCGGCCGGAGGTGGTGGCGGCGGCGATCCGAAGGCGTTCGAGTTCTGGTCGTTCAGCGGCATCGACCAGAAGCGCGACGTCGATGCCTACAAGCAGCTCCACCCCGACGTGCAGGTCAAGCTCACCGAGGTCGGCAGCACCACCGAGACCGCCCAGGCGCTCACCACCGCCCTGGCCGGCGGCAAGGTGCCCGACCTGGTCCTGATCCAGGGCGACGACCTGCCGAAGTTCGTGCAGCAGCCGCAGAACTTCCAGGACCTGCGCACGCTCGGCGCCGACCAGATCAAGGGCGACTACCTGGACTGGGTGATGAAGCAGGCGGAGGCCAAGGACAGCCAGATCATCGGGATCCCGACGGACGTCGGCGGCCTGGGGGTCGCCTACCGCGCCGACCTGTTCGCCGCAGCCGGCCTGCCCGCCGACCGCGAGTCCGTGTCGAAGCTCTGGTCGACGTGGGACGGGTTCATCGAGACCGGCAGGAAGTACACGGCCGCGACGGGCAAGCCGTTCGTCGACAACATCCCGACCAGCGTCTTCTTCCAGGCCGTCAACCAGGTCTCGCAGAAGTACTACGACGACGCCGGCAACCCGATCTACGACAAGAACCCGGAGGTCAAGGCGGCCTTCGACCTGGCGCTGAAGGCGATCGCCGCGAACATCTCGGCCAAGCAGTCGTTCGGGAAGGAAGGGTGGAACGCCGCCCTTCCCCGGGGTGACTTCGCGGTCGTCTCGGCGCCGTCGTGGCTGCTCGGCCAGATCCGCAGGGGCGCACCCGACACCGCCGGCAAGTGGGACGTCGCGACGATCCCCGGCGGTGCCGGGAACTGGGGCGGGAGCTACCTGGCCATCCCGGCCCGTGCCCAGAACCCCGCGGCCGCGTGGGCCTACATCAAGGAGATGCAGTCCCCGCAGAAGCAGCTCGACCACTTCGTCGAGGTCGGTAGCCTCCCGACCACCCCGTCGGTCTACTCCGACCCGCGCCTCGCGACCAAGGCCGACCCGTTCTTCTCCGGTGCGCCGACCGGAAAGATCTACACGCAGGCGGTGCTGGGGCTGAAGCCGTTCCGCATGGGGCCGGACACGGGCACGATCGGCCAGGAGTTCCTCAACGTCCTCGTCAACGTCGAGCAGAGCGGGGGCAACCCGGCCACTGCCTGGGACGACGCCGTGCGCAACATCCACACGGCCATCGGGAAGTAGCGCCGATGCCTTGCCGTGCAACGGCGAGCAGCGGTGGGGAGGGCACGTGACAGCGACCCTCCCCGCCCGGCTGGCTCCACCCGATGCGACGAGCGGCGGGAGCCGCGTCCGGTTCTCGCTGCGGGAGCGCGTAGCGCCCTACGCCTACATCGCCCCGTTCTTCGTGCTCTTCGGGGTGTTCGGTCTTCTTCCGTTCCTGTTCACCTTCTACATCGCGCTGTTCGACTGGAACCCGATCGGCGACCAGACGTTCATCGGGGTCGACAACTTCACACGGATGCTCGCGGATCCGCGGTTCTGGAACGCGACAGGCAACACGATCAGCATCTGGCTGCTCTCGACGATCCCGCAGCTGCTGGTCGCGCTGCTGCTGGCGCACGTGCTCAACCATGCCCGGCTGCGGTTCGCGCTGTTCTTCCGCATGTCGATCCTGGTTCCGTACATCACCTCGGTGGCGGCCACCGCGATCGTCTTCGCCCAGCTGTTCGACCGTGACTACGGCCTGCTCAACTGGCTGCTCGGGTTGGTCGGGATCAGCGCGATCGACTTCGCCCAGACCGTCTGGGGCAGTCACGTCCTGCTCGCCACGATGGTCGCCTGGCGATGGTTCGGCTACACCGCCCTGCTGTACCTTGCGTCGCTGCAGGCCGTGCCGCGCGACATCTACGAAGCGGCGGCCATCGACGGTGCGGGCGGATGGGCGCAGTTCCGCCACATCACGGTCCCGTCGCTGCGGCCGGTGATCATCTTCACCGTCGTCACGTCGACGATCGGCGGCCTGCAGATCTTCACCGAGCCACTGCTGTTGTCCACCACCAACAACCAGACCTGCGGTGCGGTGCGGCAGTGCCAGACGCTCACGTTGTTCCTCTACGAGCAGGGCTTCGGCCAGTACCAGTTCGGCTACGGCGCGGCGATCGGCGTGGCGCTGTTCGTCATGGTCGTGGTGGTCGCCGCCATCAACTACCTGCTGTCGAGCCGGATCCGGGGGGAGGGCCGATGACCGAGCCCGTGATCGAGCCTGTGGTCGGTGCCCCGCCGGTCGTTCGGAGCGGCCGGTCCGGCGGCCGCCTCGGGCGCGTCCGCTGGTGGAACTACCTGCTGGTGGGGGTCGCCGCGTTCGGCGCGCTGTTCCCGCTCTACTGGATGTTCGTCGTCGCTTCGACCGACACGGCCACCGCGTACAAGATGCCGCCCGAGATCGTGCCGGGCGGGAACCTCCTCCAGCACACCGAGCTCGTGCTGACGACGGTGCCGTTCCTCCAGTCGATCCTCAACAGCCTGATCGTGGCCACGGTCATCGGGGTCGGGCAGGCACTGCTGTGCGCGCTCGCCGGGTTCGCGTTCGCGAAGCTGCGCTTCCGCGGCAGCAACGCGTTGTTCCTGCTGGTCGTGCTCACGATGACGGTGCCGACGCAGCTCGCGATCATCCCCCAGTACATGATCGTCTCCTGGTTGGGCTGGGTGGACACCCTGCAGGCGGTGACGGTGCCGGGCCTGGCGAGCGCGTTCGGGATCTTCTGGATGCGCCAGCACATCTCGGCGACGATCAGCGACGAGCTGATGCACGCCGCCCGGATCGACGGGGCGAGCACCTGGCAGATCTTCTGGCGGATCGCGCTGCCGATCGTGCGGCCTGCGGCGTTCGTGCTCGGCCTGTTCGGGTTCGTGTCGGCGTGGAACGACTTCCTGTGGCCGTTCGTCGTGCTGAAGTCGCCGGAGCGCTTCACCGCGCAGATCGCGATCAAGGCCCTGCAGACCCAGCTCCAGGTCGACCTCGGGCTCGCGATGGCGGGTTCGTTCCTCGCCACGCTCCCGCTGCTCGTCCTGTTCGTGGTGGTGGGGCGCCGGATGGTGGCCGGAATCCTGGACGGAGCGTTCAAGGGGTGAGCGACAGGCGGGTCAGGAAGGTATGTCGCGGAGGATGCCGGTGTCGGCGACCTCGGTGGCGATGTCGCGCAGCTTCCGGTTGCTCCGCTGGCTGGTGATGCGCAGCAGGTCGAGCGCCTGCTCGCGGGAGAGGCGGTAGCGGGCCATCAGCACACCCATCGCCACGCCGATCTCGCGGTTCGTGCTGAGTGCGTGTTCGAGGTTGACCGCCTTGTCCCGGTTCAGCTCGGCCGCGATCGCCGCCGCACCGTGGGTGGCCAGCAGCGACCCGATCCAGACGGCGGTCGAGGTGAAGGCGTCGAGCTCGTCGGAGTACAGGTTGAGGCCGGCGATCATCTCGTCGGGGAGGAAGTCCCCGCTGAGGCGGTAGGACACCATGCTGGCCACCCCGAGCTCGCTCCAGACCCGCCGCCCGAACGCGGGCCAGCGCTCGTCGTGGCGCAGGTCGATGGGGTGTGGTACAACGCGCTGTCGACGATCGCGTCGATGCACGGGCCGGATCCCAGCTCGTACTGGAGCGCGTCGCCGCGACGGGACAGGTCGTCGGTGGCCGCCTCGGTGCGGAACTTCCCCGCGCGCAGGGTCGTGACGCTGGCCGAGCGCGTGCCCGCGATCTGGGTCGCCGCGACCCGGGTGAGGGCGGCGAAGTAGGTCTCGGACCCCGGAGCCTGCAGCTGTGTGCCCAGCTCGGCGAACATCGTCGCGATCGCGCGCAGGCCCGATGCATCGCTCTCCGAGACCGGGGCGAAGGCGGCCGGGAGCTGCTCGTCGGGAGCATGCGGGGACGGGCCCGTGGCACGAACGGCCGTGGGTCGGGTGGGCTCGGTCATCGTGCGGCTCCCGCCTGGGTGTGCCCTCGAAGGGGTCGAAGCACCGCGTCCAGGGTCCGCTGCCGTGCCTGCGGACTCATCCCCTCACGTTCGGGAGGGCCGCGGCGGCCATCCTCGCACGACCAGGAGTGGGGCCCGCTGGGCGAAGCGAGTCCTCGTGGCTCAGCCCGGCTGCATGCGGTGCACTCCGCCCGGCCGGAACCCGAGCAGCGCGGTGCGTCCCGTCAGCTCGGCGAGCAGGCAGATGATGGCGAGCCACATCTCGGTGCCCTGCAGGCTGGGGCGGGTGGCGGGTGAGTCGCCGCGTACCAGCTCGAACGAGAAGCCCGCGTCCTCGACCCAGCCCGACACGGCGCGCGTGAGCTGACCCTGCGCCCAGGCCGCGACCTCGGCGCGCCGGTGCCCGGTCTGCTTGCCGCAGAGCCACAGCGGGTGCGCGACGTCGAGGACGTTGCAGGCGTTGCCGCGGTCTGATCGGAACCAGCGGGTGTCGCCGGCGTGGGCGAGCACGGTGTCGATCGTGGCCTGCGGGTAGGGCACGGGCAGGTCGAACTGGGCGTGGGCGCCGCGGGTGAGCCGGTAGAAGCCGTTGACGGGCTGGAGCAGGTCGTCGCCCGACGGGCTGCCCCAGAGCCCAGTGGTCGGGTCGGCGTGCGTGAGCAGCCAGCCGAAGAGCGGTTCGGGCCCGCGGCGGCTGCTGAGATGCTGGTTGGCGAAGTGCTTGGCGTTGAGGTGCAACGCGGTGGCGTAGGCGTCGATCCACGCACCGGCGCTCCATGCGTTCGTCGTCCACGGCAAGGCGTCGAGACGGGCCGCGAGGTCGTCGGGCCCCAGGTCGTCGACGACCCGCACCGGGTGCGGCAGCGCCGCGCCGAGCTGCTCGAGCGCGTATCCGGCGGAGAAGGTGTCGTAGAGGGCCTGCCCGTCGTCGAGCGGGTCCGCGGCCGGCGGATGCGCCCGCCACGGGTCGATCACCAGCCCGGACGTGGCGTCCTGCCACGAGCGCATCGTCGCGACGAGCTCGGTGGCGGGCAGCTGGGCCGGTGCGCGGCCGAACATCGCCGCGATCTCGACGGCGTCGCCCCAGGCCCGGGCCGTCGGGGATCCGCCGGGTCGGTCCAGGTACCGGGAGCCGTCCCAGTGCTGGGCGAGCACGGCAGGCCACTGCCGGCGCACCCGCCGGCCGAAGGCGACGAGATCGGCATCCGGCAGCGGCTGCCCGGTGGGACGGGAGCGGGCCGCGCGCCGGTCGCGGATGACCTTCGCCGGGTTCCCGCCGACGATCGCCCACTCCGGCACGTCGCGGGTCACCACCGCGCCCGCAGCGAGCACCGAATGCGCGCCGACGGTGACCCCGTCGAGCACGATGGCCCCGGAACCGACCCAGACGTCGTCGCCGATGACGATGCCCGCGCTGGTGTGCGGCTGGCGGAAGATCGGCCGCTCGAGATCGGCCGTGCCGTGGTTGAAGCCGACGATCGACGCGTGCGCTCCCACACGTACGCCGTCGCCGAGGCGCACCTTCCCGCGCACGACCGCGTACGGGTTGATCGTGCAGTCCTGCCCGGTGGTGACGTCGCCGGTCACGTAGCCGTACCCGGCGATGTAGGAGCGGTCACCCAGCTCCAGCCGGTCGCAGTGCACGCCGGCGACGGGGGACACGAAGCAGTCCTCGCCGATCACGACGTGCTCCTGGGCGGCCAGCTCCTGTTGCAGAGCGAGCTGCTCGGCCTGCTCGTCCGGGGTCGCCTCGCCCTGGAACCGCCACGGACAGAAGTCGTACACGCCCCCCACCTCGGCAACCTACCGCGCGGCCTCGTCGTGCCTGAACTGCGCCGAGTGGCCCAGCCGTGACCCGTTTGCACTAATAAGTAACGAAGTCGTGCCGTCCGGAGAAATTACGTAACTACTCCGCGCTGTGGCCGTTTACCGCACATCGACCCGGTGACCGGGGTCCGTGCAGGGCAGCACGGCCGGTCAGGGCGGAGGAGGCACGAGGTGGGACCGACCGTGATGGGGAAGAAGAGAGCCGCACTCGCTGCGCTGGTCACCGGCACGCTGCTCGGTGCTGCCGTCGTGGCCGGACCGGCGTTCGCCGAACCGGACGCGCCGGACTCGGCCGGCCCCGACCTGCTGCGCGCGGCGGCGTTCGACGCGCCGCAGCTGCAGAACGCGGGGATCTGGCACGCGGACCCGATCGGGATCTGCATGACCAGCGCCTACCGCGCGGGCGAGTACGTCCACCAGGGCTGCGTCTACGACGACGAGGGCGGCGGCGTGCAGTACCGATGGCCCAACGACACCCTGCTGCGCAACTACACCTACCCCGAGGATCCGGCGTACCGGCGCAACGCCGCCGACATCGTCGAGGTCCGGGTGCAGCCGCAGCCGGACGCCACGGCGTTCCGGGTCACGATGAACACGATGACCGACCCCGAGCTGCTCGGTCTCACGATCGCGCTCGGCACCTCGGACGCTCCCCGCGCGGCCCCGCACGGCGCCGACACCGTCATGCCGGCGGAGAAGTTCGTGACCGTGCACGGCGCCGGCGGCGATATCACCGACGCTGCCACCGGAGCGCTGCTCGCCGACCGTCCCGCAGTGACCGTCGACCTCGAGCGCCGTCAGGTGGAGATCCTCGTTCCCCACCGCGCGTGGAACCCGCAGGGGCAGCAGCGGCTCGCCGTGGCGGCGGGGCTCTGGGACCGCGCGGGCGACGCGTACCTGGCACCGCAGGCCACCGCCGACCGCACGCACCCCGGTGGTGCCGTGCTGGGCGACCCGACGCCGTCGGCGTTCTTCGACACCGCGTTCCGCTTCCACGAGCCGTTCGAGGCGCCCTACCGGAACAACGACCAGAAGAAGGCGATCGCGGACGGCGACATCAGCCCGTTCTTCGCCGACGTCGACTTCGCGAAGCTCGCCGGTGGCGTCGACGACGACTCCGGGGTCCCCACCACGGGGTACATGACCAGGCTCTTCGCCTCGCAGTTCGAGAAGGAGCAGGGCCGCCGGTTGCCGAGCGATCCGGGCGGCCCGCCCCCCGGATCGGGCAGCCAGCAAGGGGGCATCGCCACCGGCGCCGGCGCGGGCAGCGGCGACGAGCGGCCCAGCCTCGCGTTCGGCTGGCCGTGCCGCGACGACTGCGTGCCCGACCTGCCGGGTCGGCTGCAGCGCTACATGGTCTACGCGCCCGAGCAGGCGGCCCCGGCCGGCGGCTACGCCTCCCTGGTCTGGACCAACGGCTACGCGCTGCGCCCTGGCGACGACGTGGCCGACGACCAGGACATCTACCGCCAGTTCGCGGATCGTCCCGGCAACCCGACGATGGTCATCGACGTGGACTTTCGCGGCGCCGACAGCTGGGGCTACGGCGAGGGCGGCGCGGCGGTGTTCGAGGCGATCGCCGACGCGCGGCGCCACTACGACCTCGACACCGAGAAGACCACGATGGGCGGGTTCTCCAGCGGCGCCTACACCGCGAACAAGCTCTCGCTGCAGTTCCCGGACGTCTTCAACAAGGCGTTCATCTGCGACGGGCTCAACGTCGCGCCGTCGCTGCCCGGCATCAACGCGGTGGCCGACAAGGTCGGCGACACCCTCGGGATCGACACGGTGACCAAGCACGAGGCCGGGTCGAAGCTGTCGGAGATGCTGCCGAGCCGGCGCAACCAGCCGGTGATGGAGTGGGCCGGGGTGAACGACGACTTCATCCCCTACAACATCACCCGGGAGCGGGCCGACGCCTACGCGGCGGGTGACTACGACTTCGAGTTCATCAGCTGGGTCGGCCTGGCCGCCGAGCACCTGACGATGTGCAAGAACGGCATGTGGAACCTCGCCACCGACTGGCTCGGCGACCAGCCGCGCCAGGTGGACCCGCAGCACGTCACCTACGTCCGCAACCCGCTGATGGACGACCCGGGGTCCGGGCTCGTCGCGGACAAGGCGTACTGGCTCTCGGGCATCCGGAGCCGCGACGGCGAACTCGGTGCGATCGACGTGGTGACCGAGGGCAAGGGGGTGTCGGACGCTCCGACACCGGCGAAGCAGTTCGAGATCGGCGTCAACCGGGGATCGTTCTCGCCGGTGAACCCGTACATGCGGGAGTGGCGGCACCCGGGCGCCCCGGTCGCGTCGCCGGCCCGGAACGTGCTGGTCATCCGGTCGGCGAACGTCGGCGCGCTCACCGTCGATCCGGCGCGCGCGGGCGTGGACTGCAGCGCCGAGCTGAAGGTCGCCACCGACGGCCCGCTCACGGTGTCCTTGGCCGGGTGCGACCGGAGCGAGGAGTTCGACGGCACCGACTCGGGTGGGCTCGCGCGTCCGGGGACCTACCGGCCCGCCGACCCGTTGGCTCCGCTCGGCAACCCGGTGCAGGGTCTGCCGCTGCCGGCGGAGGTCGGCAACGCACCGCAGGCGCCGCTGCAGGGCCTGCCGCCGCTGCGGTTCCCGCCGAACCAGGTCGGTCAGGATCCGGCTCCTGGCGACGCGGCCCAGGAGGCACCCACCGGCTGAGCTCCGGCTGCGCACGACCCGGACCCCGTCGCTGTGCGGTCGACGCACGGCGGCGGGGTCCGTCGGCGCGGACATCCTTGATGATGCTGCGCTCAATGGCCGACCGTCCGGGATGTGACACTGAAGACCGGTGCCGGTGCGCCGGGGCGGCAGGTCCCGGTGCGCGGCCTACGCTCGTCGCGAGCAGCTGCGGAGGTGGGGATGAAGGCTCGGTCGCTGGTGTTCGACCTGTTCGGGGACTACCTCAGGTATCGAGGTGGCGAGGTGCGGCTGCGGTCGCTCGTCGCGCTGATGGGCTGCTTCGACGTGCCCGAGACGACGGTCCGGGTCGTGGTGACCCGCCTGCGCAAGGAGGGGTGGCTGCAGAGCAGGCGCGACGGCCGGGAGACGGTCTACGCGCTGACCCCGAGGGCGTGGGAGCTGCTCGACGAGGGGCGTTCCCGGATCTTCGATCGGGCCGCCGGGCCGTGGGACGGCTACTGGCGCACGGTCATCTACTCGGTCCCCGAAACCGATCGCGCCGTGCGCGAGCAGCTGCGCAAGAAGCTGGCGTGGCTGGGGTTCGGGCCGATCGCGCCGTCGGTCTGGTTGAGCCCGCACGACCGCCTCGACGCCGTGCGAGCGGCCTTCGCCGAGGAACCGTCCGTGCGGATCGACACCTTCCACTCGCGATCGATGGGCATGACGTCGGACCGGGACATCGCGTCCCGGGCGTGGGACCTGGAAGCACTCGACCGCGACTACGCGGACCTGCTGCAGCGCTACCGTCCGGCGCTGGCCGGCTACCGCAACGGCGAGCTGTCCGGCGCGGCCGCCCTGGTGGAGCGCATGCGGCTGGTGATCGACTATCGGCACTTCCCCTTCCGGGACCCGGACCTGCCGGGCGAGCTGCTGTCCGAGGGGTGGTCGGGGCGCAGCGCCCACGAGGTGTTCCTGAACGCCCACGGGTTGCTCCGCGTGCCGGCCGAGGCCTTCGTCGACGACGTCCTGCAGGGGGACGTCCCACTCTCGGACGCCGGGTGACCGCCGGCCTGAATTGTTTCGTCCTGTAGACGACCGTCTCATTCTCGTTGTATCTTTGCTCGGCGTCCTGCCACGACGGCAGGAGGTGCGACGACGGGAGTGTGGGCGACATGTCGGACCCGACCGGGAGCGTCAGGCGTCGCTCGCCGCTGCTCGTCGTTGCGCTGTGCTTCCTCACGATCGTCTTCGACGGCTACGACCTGATCGTCTACGGATCGATCGTCCCGAGCCTGATCGACGAGTGGGGCCTGACCCCGGCGCAGGCGGGCGCGATCGGCAGCTACGCCCTGGTGGGCATGCTGATCGGCGCGCTCGGCGCCGGGGTGCTGACCGACGCGCTGGGGCGGCGGCGGATCCTGCTCGTCGGCATCACGTGGTTCTCGCTCGCGATGGTCGCGTGCGCGGTGGCGCCGAACCCGGAGATCCTCGGCCTGCTGCGCTTCGTGGCCGGTCTCGGGCTGGGTGGAGTGATCCCCAGCGCGATCGCGCTGACTGTCGAGTACGCGCCGCGCGGCCGTCGCCAGTTCTACAACGCGGCGATGTTCGCCGGGTACTCGGTCGGCGGCGTGCTGGCCGCGGTGCTCGCGCTCAACCTGGTCGCCGACCACGGATGGCGGCTGCTGCTCGGGCTCGGTGCCGCGCCGCTGGTGCTGGTCCTGCCCCTGGCGTGGTGGTTCCTGCCGGAATCGGTCGGCTACCTGGTGGCCAGGGGGCGCGACCCGGAAGCCGCTGCGACCGCGGCGACCTACGGCCTTGATCTCGACGTCGTGCGCGCGGACTCCGCCGGATCCGCCGAGAACGGCGCGGGTGGCATCCGGTCCCTGTTCGGGCCGGCACTGGTGCGCGCGACGCTGCTGTTCGGCGCGGCGAGCTTCTGCGGGCTGCTGCTCGTCTACGGGCTCAACACCTGGCTGCCGCAGATCATGCGCCAGGCGGGGTATCCGCTGGGCTCGGCGCTGACGTTCCTGCTGGTGCTCAACCTCGGTGCGATCGCCGGCGCGCTGGCCGCGTCGACGCTGGCCGACCGGTTCGGGCCGAAGCCGGTCACCGTCGCGGCGTTCGTGCTCGCCACCGCGTGCCTGCTGGTGCTGAGCCAGCGGGTCGGCACGGGGCTGCTGTTCGTCGCCGTCGCCGTGGCGGGCCTGGGAAGTGTGGGCACCCAGATCCTCGTGAACGGCTACGTCGCCGTGCACTACCCGGCTGCGGTGCGGGCGACCGGCCTGGGCTGGGCGCTGGGCGTCGGCCGGGCGGGCGCGGTCGTCGGGCCCCTGTTCGGTGGCTGGGTGCTGACCTCGGGCATCGGGTTCGAGTTCAACTTCTACGGCTTCGCGGTGCCGGCGCTGGCCGGGGCGCTCCTGATCGCGCTGGTCCCGCGCGCGCGGGCGGATGCGCAGGCTCAGCTTCCGGTCCGCGCCGGCGAGGTCTGACCTTGATGAAAGAGTGTCAAAACGTGGACGGTCGTCACGTGTGAGTTGTATTGTGGGAGTGTGACAGCCATGGTTCCGGAGATCACGCCGCAGGAGCAGAAGCAGCTCGACGAGCTGTACGCGAACTTCGAGGCGGCCCACATGACGCCGCTGTGGACCCAGATCGGTGGGCTGATGCCCACCAGCCCGCGGCCGGACTCGGTGCCCTTCCTGTGGCGCTGGTCGACCCTGCTGCCGCTGGCGGAGCAGGCGGGTGAGCTGGTCCCGGTCGGTCGCGGAGGGGAGCGGCGCGCGATCGCGCTGGCCAACCCGGGCCTGCCGGGCACGCCGTACGCCACCCCGACGTTGTGGGCGGCGATCCAGTACCTCGGCCCGCGCGAGGAGGCACCCGCGCACCGGCACGTGCAGACCGCGTTCCGGTTCGTCGTCGAGGGCGAGGGCGTGTGGACCAACGTGGAGGGCGACCCGGTCGAGATGCGGCGGGGTGACCTGCTGCTGACCCCCGGCATGCACTTCCACGAGCACCACAACACCACCGACCACCCGATGGCCTGGATCGACGGGCTGGACATCCCGCTGGTCCGCACGATCGACGCCGGCTTCTTCGAGTTCGGGCCGGACGTGCTCGCCACGAAGGAGACCCCGGCGGTCTCGCGCAACGAGCGGCTGTGGGGCCATCCCGGGCTCACCCCGGTCGGCGCGCCCGCGCCGAAGACAGCGCTGTCCTCACCGCTCATGGCCTACCGCTGGGAGCACACCGACGCCGCCCTGAGCGCCCAGCTCGAGCTGGAGGACGAGGGCCATCCCGGCGTCGTCGAGCCCGGGCACGCCGTCGTCCGCTTCACCAACCCGGCGACCGCGGGCGACTGCCTGTCGACGATGCGGTGCGAGATGCACCGCCTGCGGGCGGGCAGCTCCACCGCGCTGACCCGCACCGCCGGCTCGTCGGTCTGGCAGGTCTTCGAGGGCTCCGGCGCCGTGACCGTCGGCGAGGAGCACTACGAGCTCGGCAAGGGCGACCTGTTCTGCGTGCCGTCGTGGGCGGGGCTCGCCTTCGACGCGGGACCCGACGGGCTCGACGCCTTCGCCTACTCCGACGCCCCCGTCTTCGAGGCACTCGGCCTCTCCCGTACCTCCCGAGAGGACCGTTCGTGAAGCTCGCGACCATCCGCACCACCACCGGAACCGCCGCCGTACGGATCGACGACGACGGAGCGGTGGAGCTCGGCGCCGCCGACCTGGGCGAGTTCCTGGCCCGCCCGGACTGGCGCGCCGCCGCGGAGTCGGCGTCGGGCGCGAGGCACGAGCCGGCCGGGCTGGACTACGCCGCGCTCGTCCCGCGCCCCGAGAAGGTGTTCTGCGTCGGGCTGAACTACCGCACCCACATCCTGGAGATGGGCCGCGAGCTGCCGGAGTTCCCGACGCTGTTCGCCAAGTTCGCTCGCTCGCTGGTCGGCGCGTACGACCCCGTCGAGCTGCCGGCCGGCTCGGAGCAGGTGGACTGGGAGGCCGAGCTCGGCGTCGTCATCGGCGCCGAGGTGCGCCACGCCACCCCGGAGCAGGCCGCGGCCGCGATCGCCGGCTACACCGTCGTCAACGACGTGACCGCCCGGGACTTCCAGTTCCGGACCGTGGAGTGGTTGCAGGGCAAGACCTTCGAGCGCAGCACCCCGGTCGGGCCGTGGCTGGTCACCGACGCCGAGCCGGGGGAGATCTCGTGCACGGTCGACGGGGAGATCGTGCAGCAGGCCGACACGTCCGACCTGGTCTTCTCGCCGGCAGCGCTGGTGGCCTACATCTCGCAGATCATCACGCTGGTGCCGGGCGATCTCATCGCCACCGGCACGCCAGGCGGGGTCGGGCACGCGCGCAAGCCCGCCCGCTACCTCGCCGAGGGCTCCGAGCTGGGCACCCGCGTCGAGGGCATCGGCGAGCTGCGCAACGCCGTCGTGAAGGGGGACTGAGCGATGCGTGTCGCCGTCGCGGGGGGCGGACCGGGAGGGCTGTTCTTCGCCACCCTGCTGCGCCGCGCCGACCCGTCGATCGAGGTCACCGTCTTCGAGCGGAACCGCGCCGACGACACGTTCGGGTTCGGTGTGGTCTTCTCCGACCGCACGCTGGCGGGGATCCACGAGGCCGATCCGGTGCTGCGCCAGGCCCTCACCGAGCACGGCAAGCACTGGGACGAGATCGAGGTCCGCCTCAAGGGCGAGCGCATCCGCTGCGGCGGCAACGGCATGGCCGCGATCGTGCGCAAGACGTTGCTGGCGCTGATGCAGGCCCGCGCTCGCGACGTCGGGGCGGAGCTGCGGTTCTCCACCGAGGTCACGCTGGCCGACCTCGACGGCTACGACCTCGTGGTCGCCGCCGACGGCAGCGGCTCGCGGATCCGGGAGCAGCTGGAGGGCGCGGAGCTGGGCACGGGGGTCTGGGCACAGAGGTCGAGACCGCCACCGCGAAGTTCATCTGGTTCGGGACCGACTACCTGTTCGACGGGCTGACCTTCGTCCACGAGCGCAGTGCGGACGGGGTGTTCGCCGTGCACGGCTACCCGATCTCCGACGAGGTCTCCACCTTCATCGTGGAGACGGACGAAGCGTCCTGGCGCCGGGCCGGACTTGACGAGTTCGACGTCAACACACCGCCCGGCGCCAGCGACATGATCACCAAGGAGTACCTGGAGAAGCTGTTCGCCGAGCAGATCGACGGCAAGCAGCTGCTGACCAACAACTCCCGGTGGGGCAACTTCCGCACCCGCCGGACCCGCCGCTGGCACACGATGCGCCCGCGTCCGGTCGCGTTCCTCGGCGACGCCGTCCACACCGCCCACTTCTCGGTGGGATCGGGCACGAAGATGGCGATGGAGGACGCGGTCGAGCTCGCCCGCGCGGTCGCTGCGTCGGCCGACGACCTGGGTGCGGCGCTGGCGGCCTACGAGGCGGCGGCCCAGCCGTCGGTCCGCAAGATCCAGGACGCAGCGCGTCCGAGTCTTGCCTGGTGGGAGCACTTCGGGCGCTACCACGACGAGTTCGAGCCGTGGCAGTTCGCCTACCACTTCCTGTCGCGCAGCATCTCCGACGCGCGCCTGGCCCGGCGGGCGCCGGAGTTCGTGGCGGCCAGCCACCGCGGCTGGCTCGACGCGCACGGCGCGGAGCCGCTGGAGACGCCCTTCGCGCACGGCGGATGGTCGACGCCGGGTCGGCTGGTGAGCGTGTCGCAGACCGCGGTCGCGGGTGACCTCCCGGTTGCCGACGAGCCGCGGGCCGGCGCGTGGGCCGCCAGCGTCACCGCCCCGGACGGCGAGGACGGGCTGCCCGAGGCTTTCGGACGGCTCAGTCGCTGGGCTGCGCTGGGGGACCGCGCGCCGGTGCTGGTCGCCGTGCACGGCGGCACCCCGCTGACCCGCACCCTGGTCTGCGAGCACGCCCGGATGCAGGAGCGGCTGCCCGCGCTGCTGGTGGACGCAGGCGACGCCGATGGCGTCCGCGACCGCGCGGTCACCACCGTCCTGTCCGGCCGCGCCGACCTGGTCGGGGTGCCGGCATGACCGATCTCGACGCGCTGTTCGCGCCCAAGGGGATCGCCGTCGTCGGTGCCTCCCGCAACACCGCCAAGCTCGGCGCGTCGATGGCCCGCTCGCTGCGCGGCTTCGCCGAGCGCGGGGGCCGGCTCGCACTGGTCAACTCCCGCGACGACACGATGTACCCGAGCGTGGCTGCCGCCGTGGAGGACGGCCCGGTCGATCTCGCCGTCGTCTGCGTCCCCGCTGCCGCGAGCGCGGCGGTCGTGGCCGAGGCCGCAGCCGCCGGGTGCCGGCGCGGCCGTGGTCTGCGGGGGCGGGTTCGCCGAGGCCGGTGGCCCCGGCATCGGCTTCCAGGCCGATCTCGCCGCCGTCGCCGCGGAGGCCGGCATCCGCGTGCTCGGCCCCAACACCAGCGGTTTCCTCGCTCCGCACGCCGGGGTCACGGCCAGCTTCGTGCCCGGTGTTGCCCAGGTGCGGCCCGGCCGGGTCGCCGTGGTCGCGGCCAGCGGCGGGGTCAACCACGCTCTGTCGTTCCTGCTCGCCGAAGCCGGCCACGGGATCAGCCTGGCCGTGGGTCTGGGCAACGCCGTCGACGTCTCCGCCCCGGACGTGCTCGACCACCTCGCGGTCGACCCGGCGACCGGCGCCGTCGCCCTGCACATCGAGTCCGTCGCCGACGGGCCCCGGCTCGTCGCGGCCGTCCGCAGGCTCTCCGCCGAACGGCCCGTCGTGGCGCTGGTCGTGGGGCGCCACGACATCGGCGCCTTCGCCGCCTCGCACACCGGGGCGCTCGCCACCTCGTGGCGCACCACGCGAGCCGCGCTGGCGCAGGCCGGCGCCGTGATCGTGGACGACGTGCGCGAGCTGGTCGACGCCGTCGGGGCGCTGTCGGTGACCCGCGCGCGAGCCAGCCCGGGCCGCCGGGGTCGGCGTGGTGACCGCCCAGGCCGGGCCGGGACTGCTGCTGCTCGACGACCTGCGCGGCCGCCGGGCGCGGGTCCCGGAGCTGGCCCCCGCCACCCGCGACACGCTGGCGACGCTGCTGCCGCCGCTGACCTACCAGGCCAACCCGGTCGACACCGGCCGGCCGGGGCCGGAGCTGGGGCAGATCCTCCACGCCGTCGCCTCGGACCCGGAGATCGACGTGGTCGCCGCGTACGCGCTCCACGAGCCGGACGCCGTCGACCTGGTCGCCGCCGTCCAGCAGGGGCGGGTCGCCGAGGTGCCGATCGTCCTCGGCCTCGGCGGCAACGGTGCGGACGTCGTCCAGCAGCGCCGCGACCTGCTCGCGGCCGGGATCGCGGTCGCGACCGACCCCACCGGGGTGGCCGCGGCGACCGGGGCCCTGCTCGCCGACGCCCGGATCCGGGCCCGCTCCGCGGAGCCGGCGACCCCGGCCGAGGTGCCGACCGGGATCCACGGCCCGCACGACGAGGACCAGGCCAAGAGCCTCCTCGACCGGATCGGCGTCGGGACCACCCCGCGCCGGGCGTGCGGCTCCCGGGCCGCGGCCCACACCGCGCTCGACGAGCTCGGCGGGCCGGTGGCCGTGAAGATCCTCGACGCCGCCGTCCTGCACAAGACCGAGATCGGCGGCGTCCACCTCGGGATCCGGACCGCGGACGAGCTCGACACCGCGCTCGACGCCCTCGCGGCGATCGGCGCCGAGCGCTACCTCGTCGAGGCCATGGCACCCGCCGGCGTCGACCTCGTGCTCGGTGCCCGCCGGGACCCGGTCTTCGGGCCGATCCTGCTGCTCGGGTTGGGCGGCACCACCGCCGAGGCACTTGCCGACGTCGCGATCCGGCTGGCGCCGGTGGCCCCGGCCGAGGCCGCCGAGATGCCCGCCCAGCTCGCCGGGCACGCCCTGCTGGACGGGTGGCGCGGCGGCCCCGTGCTCGATCCCGCCGAGCTCGGCCGGGTCGTCGCGGCGCTGGGCGACCTGCTCGTCGCCAACCCCGACCTCGCCGAGATCGAGGTCAATCCCCTGCGGCTCACCGCGACGGGCCTGGTCGCCCTGGACGCCGTCGTCATTCCCCACACCGTCGTCATCCCCAGCACGGCCGAATCCCCCGACGGAGGCCGATGATGCCCAGCCCGATCCGCCACCACACCGTTCCCTGGCCCCCCGACCTCGTCGCGGACTACATCGCGAAGGGCTACTGGGCCCAGGTCCCGATCGGCAGCGCGCTGCGCCAGGTCGCGGACGCGCACCCGGACCGCCCGGCCCTGATCGACGCCGCCACCGACCTCCGCCTGACCCACGCCGAGCTCGCGGATCGCGCGGACGCCGCCGCGGCCCGCCTGCTCGACCTGGGCATGGAGCCGGGGGAGCGGATCGTGGTGCAGCTGGGCAACGGGTGGGAGTTCGTGGTGCTCACCACGGCCTGCCTGCGCGCGGGGATCGTGCCCGTCATGGCGCTGCCCGCGCACCGCCGCACCGAGCTCGCCTACCTGGCCAGGCACGCCGAGGCCACCGCGATCGCCGTGCCGGACCGGATGCGGGACTTCGACCACCAGGCCCTCGCCCACGAGCTCGCCGACGACGTCCGCGAGGTGACGGACGCGCCGTGGCACGTGCTCGTCGCCGGCGACGATGTCGCCCCCGGCAGCGTCGACCTGCGCAAGCTCTGCGGTCCCGGCGACCCGCAGGCGGACCGGGCCATGCTCGACGCCCTCACGCCGGCGAGCACGGACGTCGCGGTCTTCCTGCTCTCCGGCGGCACCACGGGGCTGCCCAAGCTGATCGCCCGCACCCACGACGACTACCTCTACAACGCGCGGCGCAGCGCGGAGGTGGCCGGCGTCGACGCCGACACGGTCTACCTCGTCAGCCTCCCCGCGGGACACAACTTCCCGCTGGCCTGTCCGGGCATCCTGGGCCCGCTGCTGGCGGGCGGCCGGGTCGTCACACTGGCATCGCCCGAGCCCGTCCGCGCGTTCGCGACGATCGAGGCCGAGGGCGTCACCCACACCGCGGTCGTCCCCGCGGTCGCCGGGCGCTGGCTCGACCACGCCGCCGACCACGGATCGGCGCAGGTCGCGAGCCTGCGGGTGCTGCAGGTCGGCGGCGCCCGGCTGGCCGACGAGCTGGCCCATCGGATCACCCCGGTGCTCGGCTGCACCCTCCAGCAGGTCTTCGGCATGGCCGAGGGCCTGCTCAACTACACCCGCCTCGACGACCCCGACGACGTCGTCTGCACCACCCAGGGCCGCCCGATGTGCCCCGCGGACGAGATCCGGCTCGTCGACGAGATCGACCAGGACGTGCCGGAGGGCGAGCCGGGCTCGCTGCTCACCCGCGGCCCGTACACCCCCCGGGGCTACTACAAGGCCGCTGAGCAGAACGCCCGCGCGTTCACCGACGACGGGTGGTACCGCTCCGGCGACATCTGCCGCCGCACCCCCGAGGGCAACCTGATCGTCGAGGGCCGGGACAAGGACATGATCAACCGCGGCGGCGAGAAGATCTCCGCCGAGGAGGTCGAGAACCTCGTCTACCAGCTGCCCGCGGTGGCGCAGGTGGCCGCGGTCGCGATGCCGGACCCGCAGCTGGGGGAGCGGGTCTGCCTCTACGTCGTGCCCCGGCCCGGCGCGACCGTCACCCTCGAGGAGATCCGGGGGTTCATGGACGCGACTGGCGTCGCCCGGTTCAAGCTCCCCGAGCACCTCGTCCTGGTCGACGAGCTCGTCGCCACGAAGGTCGGGAAGATCGACAAGAAGGCCCTGCGGGCCGACATCGCCGACCGGCTCAGCGGCGCCCCCGCATGAACCGCCACGACACCTCCCTGACCCTGTCCTGGATGCGCGAGGGCACCACCCAGCTGCTCGCTGTCGTCGACAAGCTGACCGACGACGACCTCCGCGGACCCAGCACGCTGCCGGACTGGACCTTCGCCCACGTCGTCGGGCACGTCGCCCGCAACGCGGAGGCGTTGCACCGCCTCGTTACCTGGGCGCGCACCGGTGTGGAGACCCCGATGTACGCCGACCGCGAGCAGCGGGCGGCGGAGATCGAGCGGTCGGCCACGTATCCGGCGGCGCGGCTCCGCGAGGAGCTCGCCAGCACCGCCGAGGTGCTCGATGACGCGCTCGACGCCTTGACCCCAGCCCAGTGGCAGGCCCCGGTCCGCAGCGCACTCGGCCGGGCCATCCCCGCCGCCGAGGTGCCGTGGATGCGGATCCGCGAGGTGTGGTTGCACGCCGTCGACCTCGGCGCCGCCATGGACGACCTGCCGAGCGGCGTCGTCGATCTCCTCCTCGACGACGTGAGCGCTGCGCTGTCCACCAAGGACGGCTGTCCGTCGCTCACTCTCCATCCGACCGACCGCGACCGGACCTGGTCGCTCGGCGGGAATCCCCCGTGCAGGACGGTGACGGCGAGCGCCGCCGATCTCGCGGGCCTGCTCACGGGACGCGTCACGGTCTCGGACCGCACGGCACTGCCTCGCTGGCTCTGACCGGTTCTGTCTCGCATCTCGGCCCAACGAAGGGTTTCCCATGTCCGACATCCAGTTCGAGTCCACCACCTCCGCCGACGGCACCGAGATCGGCTACTTCCGCCGCGGTGCCGGCCCCGCGCTCGTCATCACCCACGGCAGTGTGGCCACGTGCGAGCAGTGGATTCCCGCCACCGAGCACCTCGCCGAGCACTTCACCTGCTTCGTCCACGACCGCCGGGCCCGCGGCCGCAGCGGTGACGCCGCGGCGTACGAGCTGGCCACCGAGGTCGCCGACATCGCCGCGCTGATGGCCGTCGCGGGACCGGGCGCCCACCTGCTCGGCCACTCCTACGGCGCGCTCTGCACGCTCGCCTACGCCGAGCACGAGACGCTGGGCGGGACGCTGGTCCTGTTCGAGCCGCCGCTGGCGATCGACCGGCCGGTCGCGGGGGAGCGGCTGGCCGGCTACCGGGAGCTCGTCGACTCGGGTGATCTGGATGCCGCGCTCGAGTACGCGCTGGTCAACTTCGTGCGGGTGCCTCCCGTGGCGATCCCGGAGATCCGCAAGACCCCGCTCTGGGGTGCGTGCGTACCGCTCACGCCCACGTGGGTCCGCGAGCTGGAGCAGATCGATGCGCTCGGCGACGACCCCAAGCACTACGCGGCGATCACCGCGCCCACGCACCTGATCGCGGGCACGGCGACGACCCCGTTCCTGCTCGAGTCGGCGCGCACCCTCGTCGAGATCATCCCCGGGGCAGCGATCACAGAGCTCCCCGGCCTGGACCACTTCGCCCACCTCGTCGATCCCGCCGGGTTCGCCGCGGTCGTGCGGGCGGCCATCGCCTGATCCGCTGCGCCCCGACGCGGCCGGGGTTGCGCAGCTGCAGGCGTCAGGTGGTTTCAGGTCCTGTGGGGTGGCGGCGCCGGTAGTTGCGGGCGTGCTCGCGCCCGCCGCAGGCGGTCATCGAGCACCAGCGGGCGCTGCGGTTCTTCGATCCGTCGTAGACCACCCAGCCGCACCGCGCGCAGGCCTTGAGCCGCGGCCAGGTGCCGCGGTACTGCGCGTCCAGGACGGCCATGGCGAGCGTGGCCAGCAGCCGGTCGACCGCGCCGACCGCTGTGGTCTCCAGGCGCAGGCCCGCGGCTCCGGCGGTGACCGTGAACGGGATCGCGGCGAGCAGCTCGGACAGGCCGTCCGTGGTGGGGGAGGCGCCCGACGTGTGCGCGGCGGCGTACGCGTGCAGGTGCTCGCGGAAGGCGACGACCCGGATCCGGTCGGCCCGAGTGAGGGGACCGGCCAGCCAGCCGGCGAACCCGTCGGGCTCGGCGAACCGATCAGCGCCGTTCTCGCGGTTGGTCGTGTTGCAGAAGCGCCGTACCAGCTCCAGCCCGTCCGGCGCGGTGCGGTCGGGCGGCCACGACGGCACGGGCAGGATCCGGCCGCGGCTGTCCCGGGGATGCCCAGTCATCGGCCCAGTCATCGGTGTCGGCGTCTCCGTGGTCGTGGACAGGTCGTCTCCTGCGTCACTATCGTAACGCGAATGACCCTGACGGTGCGCGTGGCTGCGATCGTCGCGGCGGCGCTGGTGCTCGCTGCCTGCGGATCGGCGGCGGAACCTGCCGCCCCGGCCGTACGGATCGAGCTGCCAGCGGGGAGCGACGCGCAGGTGCTCGCGGTGGCGGGCGACTCCGTGCTGGTCGGGGTCCGCCGCGACGGGCGACCCGGGCTCCTGCGCCGCGCACCGGACGGGACGGTCGCCGAGCTGCCCGTGCGCCCGTCCACTCCCTACGGCGCTTCGGCGAACTGGTACGCGCTGACCGGCGACGGCGATCGGGTGCTGGGGATCGGCGGTGAGAACGGCGGCGCGCACGGCAACGTCCGCTGGAGCGTGTGGACGGGGCCGCCGGAGTCCGGCGTCGCCGAGCACACCCAGGCGTTCTCCACCTTCGGCGGCTGGGGTGCCGGCGACCTGGTGGGTGCCGTGTTCACGCCCGCGGGCCCGGTGCTGATCGGGTCGTGGCAGAGCGCGGCGGCGGGCTCCGACATCGCGCTCTGGACGGCCACCGGCGACGACTGGAACCGACGATCCTCCGCGGGTACGGCGCTGGCCAACACCCGCACGACGCAGAACTTCGCGCAGGCGGCCACGCGTGCCCCGGGCGGGGTGCTGGTGGTCGGATGGCAGGCCGGCACTGCCGGCCAGACACCGGTCGTGTGGCGCGGCGACGGCGCGCAGTGGGTCGCCACCCCGCTGCCGGACGGCGGGAAGATCGGCATCGCGCTGGCCGCGAGCTGCGACGCGGCCAGGTGCGTGGCCGCGGGGCGGGTCGACGGGCAGCTGGCGCTGTGGCGGCTGGTCGATGACCGATGGAGCCGGATCGCCGGGCTGCCGCCGATCGCCGTCGGGGACCGGGATCCGCTCGCCGCGCCGCTGCTCGTGGGCGACCGCGTCGTGCAGGTCGCGGCGGACGGTGACCGGGTCGTCGCGATCGAGGTGGCCGCCTCGGAGATCGACGTGCGGCCGCTCGCGGTAGCGGCCAGCCCGGTCCGCGCCGCGGTCGCACTGGGACCGGACGCGTACGTCGTGGCCGGTGCGGGGCTGTGGCAGGTGCCGGCGCTGCTGGGGGGCTGAGCGGCCCCGGCTTCAGCAGGCCGTCAGGAGCGGCGGAGGCGCAGCGGGACGACGAACCACAGCAGCACCGTCCCGACGAAGAGCGCAGCGCCCAGCGCCACCGACACGAGTCGGCCCACCGCGAGATCCAGGAGGAGTACGAAGCCGGCGCACGAGGCGATGCCCAGCAGGGCCATCCCGGCCACGGTCGCGCGCTGCGCGGTCATCACCAGTTCCAGCTTGCGGCCGCGGCGGAACAGGAGCCGGTGGGTCGCCACCGGCGAGACGAGCACGATCGAGGAGATCGTCACCGCGACGATGGCGGTCACGTAGAGGGCGTGCTGCAGATCGTCGAGGCGTGCGACCGCGCCGGTCACGGCGGCGGTGAGGAGGAACCCGAACAGGATCTGCACGCTGGTGAGCAGGATGCGCAGCTCCTGCAGCAGCTCGGCGAAGTTGCGGTCGGCTCGCTGCATACCCGATTCGGAGCGCTGCGCGGTGTTCCACGTGTCGTCCTGGAGTACGCCCGTCTCGGCCATCCCCGTCAGGTACCCGATCAGGTGATGGCTACACCAGTCGAGTCGTTCGGGGTGTGAACGGGTAGGTGGGTCGGAAGCACACGGCTACCCGGTCCGGGTTTGAGGAGACGCATGCAGATGCCCGACGAGGAGGAGCACGAGTTCGCTGACCAGATGCGGCTCGTCACGCTGAACACCTGGGGGATGCGCGGCGACTGGGCCGCGCGCCTGCCGGTGTTCCGGGGCAGCTTCCAGGCACTCCACGCGGACGTCGTCACGCTGCAGGAGACGATCCTGACGGACGCGGTCGATCAGGCGGCGGAGCTGCTCGGGCCCGAGTACGTCCTGGTCCAGCAGCAGGATCGGGAGACCGACGGGCAGGGCATCACCACGGCGAGCAGATGGCCGATCGGACAGGTGCACGAGCTCGATCTGCACCTCACCGAGCGCACGCACGACTTCGCCTGCACCTGCCTGGTGACCGAGGTGCTCGCCCCCGAACCACTGGGCCGGATCTGGGTGGCCAACCACTTCCCGGACTACCAGCTCGACCACGAGCGGGAGCGCCGCCTGCAGACGGTGGCCGCAGCGCGCCGGCTCGAGGAGCTCGTCGCCGAGTCGCCGGGCCACGTCGTCGTCGCCGGTGACCTCGACGGCGACGTCGCCTCCGACAGCCTCCGGTTCTGGACCGGCCGGCACGTCATCGACGACACCAGTGTCTGCTACCGGAGCGCGTGGGAGGCGAAGCACCCAGCGGAGCCGTTGGCGACCTACGTGCCGGAGAACCCGCACCAGGTCACACCGGACTGGCCGTTCCGCGGCATCGACCACGTGCTGGTGCGCTGCGACTCCTCCGGTCCGACCCTCGAGGTGCGCAGTTGCCGGCGGACCTTCGACCAGGAGCACGCCACCCCCAGCGACCACTACGGCCTCGTCGTCGAGCTGGCGCCGTGGCCGTCTGCAGGGCACTGAGGGTCACCAGGTCGCTGACCTCGTGCCGGCATGCAGTGCACGAATTCCCGTGTGACACCGGTTTATCGGCGCCTCCGCCGGGGATGTGCAGGCAGGACATCGCTGCAGGAGGTCGTCATGCCCACTCCCGACCCGCTCCGCTCCGGTCTGGCCGGCGGCGCCGAGATCGCCGTCTGTGACCGCTGCGGGCAGGTCACGGTCGCCTCCGAGCGCTGTGCCTGCGCGACGCCCCACGATCTGGTCGCGGTCCGCCGGCGGCTCAGTGCCGCGCTCGCCAAGGGCCGGCGGCGCCGCGAGGCCGAGATGTCGGCGATCCTGCGCAGGATGCCTGCGTCCTGAGCGGCGGCCGGTCGGCTCGCTCTTGAGTCGTGGCGCCGGTCAACCGATCGCGTCGACGAGGTCGGCGATCGAGGCGACCACGCGGGTCGGCCGGTACGGGAAGCGCTCGATCTCCGCCTCGCCGGTGATGCCGGTCAGCACGAGCACGGTGCGCAACCCGGCCTCCAACCCGGCGACGACGTCGGTGTCCATCCGGTCCCCGACCATCACCGTCGACTCGGAGTGCGCCTGCAGCCGGTTGAGCGCCGCCCGCATCATCAACGGGTTCGGCTTCCCGATGAAGTAGGGCTCGATCCCGGTCGCCCGGCTGATGAGCGCGGCGACCGAGCCCGTCGCCGGCAGCACGCCGTCTGCGGAGGGGCCGGTCGCGTCGGGGTTGGTCGCGACGAACCGGGCGCCTGCCCGGATCAAGCGGATCGCCCGCGTGACGGCCTCGAAGCTGTAGGTGCGGGTCTCGCCGAGCACCACGTAGTCGGGATCGGTGTCGGTCAGCACGTACCCGATGTCGTGCAGGGCGGTGGTCAGCCCGGCCTCCCCGACGACGTAGGCGCTCCCGTCGGGACGCTGATCGGCAAGGAACGCCGCGGTGGCGAGCGCGGAGGTCCAGATCGCCTCGACGGGCACGTCGATGCCGCTGCGCAGCAGCCGGAACCGGAGGTCGCGCGGGGTGTAGATCGAGTTGTTGGTCAGTACCAGGAACGGGGTGCCCGTGTTGCGCAGCCGCTCGATGAAGGCGTCGGCACCCGGGATCAGCCGCCCCTCGTCGACAAGCACGCCGTCCATGTCGGTCATCCACGCCGTGATCGGTTTCTCCGCCTCGGTGGCCATGGCGGGATGGTAGGTGGCGGGCGCGGCGGGAGCGCGCCCGCAGACGTCACACACCCAGTGTGGTCCTCGCACACGCTGCAGCATGTGTGACGACCACGCTCGGTGTGTGACGTCGCCGATTCCTGTTCGGCGCGCGGGCTCGGTCGCTCGCGCGTAGCGTCGTCGGTGCTCGTCAGGTGCAATCCGCCGCCTTCCCGTTGTGTTGTCACGGAGGCTCGTGATGCCGGCACCTGTCGTTCGAACCGGGTCGAGGTCGGGCGAGGCGCGTGCGCCGAGTGAGTTCGCGTGTGAGGAGCCGCGCTTGCGGCGGTTGTCCGGGCTGGCGGCCGATGATCCGGAGCGGGCGGCGCTGCGCGATGAGTTGATCATGGTGTTCGTGCCGTTGGGGGAGCGGATCGCGGCGCGGTACGCGGCGTCGTGGCCGGGGTCGCGGGAGGACCTCCGGCAGGTCGCGGTGGTGGGTGTGATCAATGCGGTGGATCGGTGGGATCCCGAGCGTGCGTGTGGGGACGTGTTGGGGTTCATGGTGCCGTCGGTGCGGGGGGAGGTGTTGCGGTACCTGCGGGATCGGACGTGGGCGGTGCGGGTGCCGCGGCGGCTCAAGGAGCTGGGGGTGGCGGTCAACCGGGCGACGGCGCAGTTGACCCAGGATCTGGGGCGGGCGCCGCGGCCCAGTGAGTTGGCGCGTGACCTGGGTGTCGACGTGGAGGAGGTCCTGGAGGCGCTGCATGCGGAGGCCAATCACCACGCTGCGCCGTTGGATGCGCCGCATCCTGGTGATGGTGTGGGGGAGCGGTCGTTGGCGGATCGGATCAGTGCGCCTGATCGGGAGTTGGACGCGGTGGTCGATGTGGTGACGTTGGGTCCGTTGTTGCAGGGGTTGCCGGGTCGGGAGCGGCGGATCATCGAGTTGCGGTTCTTCCATGACCGCACGCAGAGCCAGATCGCCCAGGAGCTGGGGATCTCGCAGATGCACGTGTCGCGGCTGCTCGCGCGCACCCTGGCCGGGTTGCGCACCGCGATGCTCGACGACCCACCGCCCGACGACCCATTGCCCGACGACGCAGGCGGATAGGGCGGGAGGCTCCGCTGCGGACCAGGGTCGTAGAGCAGGCAGATCGCCCCGGCAGCTCGCGGATCACGCTGCTGCTGGCCAGCACGATGATGTCGCCGCCGTCCTCGCGTCGGACGCCACACCTCGTGCCAGCCCGGCCCGAGCAGGTCGGGGACGTCCCCCACCTCCTGCAGTGCAGGGCGCATCCGTCGCCGGGTCGCCGGACCGATCGCCCACCTGCGGCACGTGCGGTGGCCCGCATCCCTAGACTGACCGCCCACCTGCCGGAGGGACATCGATGGAGCCGCTTCTGCCTGGCGACCCGGCCATGCTGGGCCGCTATCGCATCGGCGGGCGGCTCGGGCACGGCGGCATGGGCCAGGTCTACTGGGGCCGCTCGCCCAGCGGCCGCCCCGTCGCGATCAAGGTGGTGCATCCGCACCTCGCCGACCAGCCCGACTTCCGCCGGCGGTTCGCCCAGGAGGTCGACGCCGCGCGGCGCGTGGGCGGGTTCCACACAGCGCCCGTCGTCGACGCCGATCCGGAGGGCAACCCGCCGTGGCTGGTCACGGCGTACGTGGCGGGACCGTCGCTGGCGCAGGCGGTGCAGCGCGCCGGCCCGTTCTCGGTGCCGACGCTGCGCGTGCTCGGCTCCGGGCTCGCCGAGGCGCTCGAGGCCGTGCACGCCGCCGGCCTGGTGCACCGCGACCTCAAACCGGCCAACATCCTGCTCGCCGACGACGGCCCGCGCGTGATCGACTTCGGGATCGCGCGGGCGCTGGACCCGGCCGAGGCCCAGGGTCTGACCGCCACCGGCGCTGCCATCGGCACCCCCCGGTTCATGGCGCCGGAGCAGTTCGGCGAACTGACGATCACCGGCGCGGCCGACGTGTTCTCGTGGGGCACCGTCATCTGCCACGCGGCCGGCGCCTACCCGTTCGGGGAGGGTTCGGCCGCCACGATCGTCGGGGCGATCCTGACCCGGCCACCGCGGCTCGACGCGGTGCCCAAGCAGCTGCAGGAGATCGTCTCCGCGGCGCTGGAGAAGGAACCCACCCGCCGGCCCACCCCGGCCCAGTTGATCGACGCGCTCTGGGACGGTGCGTCGTCGGACGGCTGGCTGCCGCCGCCCGTGCAGGCGATGCTGGCCGAGCACACGCTGCCCGACGCGACGCGCGTCGACGAGCGCACCGAGGTCGTCCCCACGCAGGTGTTCGACCAGGACCGGAGCACGGCCGTGATCGGCGGGGGTCGCACCACCCGCGTCGGCCCCCCTCCCCACCAGCAGCAACCGATGCAGCACACCCAGCGGTTCCTGGGCCCGCCGCCCGAGCCCACACCCGAGCCCTCCCCGCCCAGCGGGAGCCGTCGCGGGCCGGCGCTGGCCATCGGCATCGCCGTGACGGCGACGATCCTCATCGTCGTCGCCGTCATCGTGGGCATCAACCTCTCCGGGGCGCGACCGGCCGCGGGGCCGGCCGCGACCCCCGCCTCGGCGGCGCAGGCGCAGGCCACCGACGAGCCGACCCCGAGCCCGACGGCGAGCGCCACCGGCGACGTCACACCCGAGTCGTTCCTCGGCAACTGGCAGACCGTGGACGGCTCCGACCAGAACGTCGCCGTCAGCATCGATCCGCTGGAGCCGGGCTCACCCGCGTACGGGCTGTCGATCACCATCGTGGGCGCGACGGCCTGCAACGGCGGCAACTACAAGGGCACCGGGACGGGCAGCCCGTCCGGCGACGTGATCGCGACGAGCTGGTCGGTGGCCTGCGACACCGACAGCAGCTTCACCGACTCGTTCGACCGGACGTACACCTTCGACGCCGCGACCGGGCAGCTGACCGACAACCAGGGGCTCGTCTTCAGCAAGCAGTGACGCGCTGCCGACCTCGCGCGTCGTTACGATCACCTTCCATCCCATGATCGAAAGGACACCCGACATGCCGGTGCGGACCTCACAGGCCACCTGGAACGGCGGACTTCAGAGCGGTGCGGGGGAGCTGGTCGTCGGCAACAACGCCTACACCGGCCCGTTCTCGTTCAAGTCGCGCTTCGCGGACGGCGAGGGCACGAACCCCGAGGAGCTGATCGCGGCCGCGCACGCAGGCTGCTACTCGATGCAGCTCTCGGCCATGCTGGACAAGGACGGCAAGAACCCGACCAGCGTCCACACCTCCGCCCGCGTCACCCTCGACACGGTCGACGGCGCGCCGACGATCACGAAGATCTCGCTCACCACCGAGGGCAAGGTGCCGGGCCTCTCGGCCGAGGAGTTCGCCGACTACGCCGAGAAGGCCAAGGCGGCCTGCCTCGTGACGCGCGCGCTCTCGGGCGTCGCCGAGGTGCGGCTGGACGCCACCCTCTCCAGCTAGTGCTTCGTGAGGGAAGGTTGGTGCCCTTATCGGTGGATCCAGGCGTTCGCCGGCGAGGCGCCGGAAGGCCGCGCGTACCGGGTGTACTCGGGCCTTGCGGCAACGCCGCCGGCGGGCGGCTGGGCCGCCGAGAAGGGTGCCGACCTTTCCTCACGGAGCACTAGTAGTACTTGGTTAGGTGCACCGGGGCTCCGCCCCGTACCCCGGCCCTCCCTCTGGTGGAGCTTCTTTGCGTGCGTCGGCTCCACCGTCCATCGGTCGCCCTTCGGGATGCCACAGCGCTGGGCGGGCCGCAACGGTGAGGCGTGTTGCGGCCCGCTCAGCCCTGCGGCGTTGCTGCGCCGCCCGATCGACGGTGGAGCCTCGGGCATCCCGTGTGGCGGGGGCCGCCTGGCCTCAAGATCGCGTTGGGGTCGAAGTATGTGCTGTTTTCACCGCGCAAACTTCGACCTCGACGCGATCTTGGCGCGGCTGGGTCCCCTGAGTCCCACAGGTCACACTCGCCACAGCCGTCACGCGGCTGCCGGCCGTGATCGCGTTCAGGTCACTGTTATCGCCCTTTGCGGGGCGGAAACAGTGATCTCGACGCGATCTTCGCCCGACTTGGATCTCCGAACGTAACGAAGCACTACTAGTCAGAAGCGCCCGAGCCGGCCGGGCCGGTGGATTCGCGCCGCGGTCGTCCGGCAGGCGAGGGCGCCCCGGCGCAGCGACAATCCGTCCATGCGCATCGGGGAGCTACAGGTGCACCCGGTCACCGACGGCACGTTCGTCGCGCGGCCGCACTACTTCGGCGCCGACGCCGCGACGAACCTCCACCCCGAGTTGTTCGACCGCGACGGCGCGGCCTGGCTCCCCATCGGCTGCTTCGTGATCCGCTCCGGCGAACGCACCGTCCTGATCGACGCCGGCCTCGGCCCGGACCTCCAGGACGGCCTGCACCTGCTGGTGGGCGGCCAGCTCCTGACCGGGCTGCGAGCTCTCGACGTCGAGCCCGACGACGTCACCGACGTCGTCTGCACGCACATGCACGCCGACCACGTGGGGTGGCTGTTCGACCTGGACGGCGACGCGGTGTTCCCGCGGGCCACGATCTGGTTCGGCGCTGCCGACTTCCCGCACTTCGTCACCGGGACCGGGGAGATGGCCGCCCACATCCGGTGCGGCTTCACCGCCTCCCGCCACGCGAGCCGGCTGCGACCGATCGACCACGACACCACCATCGCCCCCGGCATCACGGCGATCACCGCCCCCGGGCACACCCCAGGGCACCTCTGCATTGCCCTCTCGTCGGGTCAGGAACGGGCGCTGCTCCTGGGCGACGCCATCACCTGCCCCGTCCAGCTCGACGAACCGACCTGGCACTCCCTCGGAGACGTGGATCCAGCGCTCGCCGACCGCACCCGCGAGCACCTCTGGCGCGAACTCGAAGGCGAGCACGTCACCGGGGTCGGCGCACACTTCCCGGAGCTCCGCTTCGGCCGCGTGCTCCCCGGATCGGCGCCTCGCCGCTGGCTCACCTGACCAGCAGGCACCAGCGTTGCTGCACCGCGTCCGCGGACGTGTGCCGGCGCACCTAAGCGTTGGTGCGGACCAGCCGGAAGGCGTAGGCGCCTTCGACGAAGTAGGTGCGCGAGTAGGCGAGCAACGTGTTGGCGCGGTCGTACTGCAGCTGGTCCAGCAGCACGAACAGGCGGTGCCGGTGGGCATCCGGGCCCCACGCCACGTGCGCGGACTCGACGGCGTGGACCTCGGCGATGCCGAGCCACGGCTCGAGGCCGAGCACGTCCTGGAAGTAGGCGAAGACGGAGCCGGTGAGCACGGCCGGGTCGAAGTCGGCCGGGAAGATGCTCAGGGGGATGAGGTCGAACGAGTAGGCGACGACCTCGCCGTCGGCAGTGATCCGGCGGCGCAGCTCGACGACCTCGGTGGTCGGCGGCACCTCCATGCGCTCCGATTCGTCAGGCAAGAGCTGCCGAGTTGTCCGACGACCGTAGTCGTGGTGCGGGGTCTTCCCCGAGGCGAGGATCGACTGCGAGATCGAGCCCATGCGCTCCAGCCCGTCGTGCACCGACGGCCGCAGCCGGACGAACGTCCCCGCGCCCTGGCGCGTCCAGACCAGGCCCAGCACGTCGAGTTCGCGGATGGCGCTGCGCACGGTAGCTCGGGAGACGGTGAACGTGCTGCTGAGCTCGGCCTCGGTGGGGAGCCGGTCGCCGGGACCGTAGGTGCCGTCGAGGATCTGCGCGCGCAGCGCGTCGACGATCGAACCGGCGAGGCCGGCGCGTCGCCGGTTCGGGGGCATGGCGACATCTTGACGGACCAAAATTTGTCTGACAACGTGCCGGCACCGGGGCGGAACGACCCGCTCACGGGCGCGGCGAAGGGGCGACGTGGGGAACACCGCTGCGATCAGGCCGATCGACTGGGTGGGCGGCCCGGACGGCCACATCCGGCTGCTCGACCAGTCGCGGCTGCCCGGCGAGACCGTCTTCCTCGACATCACCGCCGTCGACGAGCTGGTCGCGGCGATCCAGCGGCTCGCCGTGCGGGGTGCTCCCGCGCTCGGCGTGGCCGGTGCGCTGGGCGTGGTGCTCGCGATCGGCACCCTCGATCCCGCGGACGTGCCCGACGCCGTCGGGGCGCTGCGCGCCGCCCGGCCCACGGCCGTGAACCTGGCGTGGGGCGTCGACGCGGCGGCCGCGCGGATCCCCGACGGCGCGGCCGCGGTGCTGGCGACGGCGCTGCAGATCCGCGACGACGACATCGCCGCCTCCGACGGGATGGCCACGCGCGGGGCCGCGTTGCTGGCCGAGCTGCTGCCCGCCGAGCGCGCGGACGCGGTGACGGTGCTGACGATCTGCAACACCGGTGCGCTCGCCGCCGTCGAGCGGGGTACCGCGCTGGCGGTCGTCGACGAGCTGCATCGCACCGGGCGGCTGCGGCGCGCGCTGGCCTGCGAGACCCGGCCGCTCCTGCAGGGTGCCCGGCTCACGGCGTGGGAGCTGCAGCGGCTCGGCGCGCCGTTCGACCTGGTCGTCGACTCCGCGGCGGCCTCGATCATCGCGTCGGGACGGGTCGACGCCGTGCTCGCCGGCGCCGACCGGGTCACCGCGAACGGCGACGCGGCCAACAAGATCGGGACGTTCGCGCTGGCGCTCGCGGCCCGCTACGCGGGGATCCCGATGATCATCGTGGCGCCGGAGTCGACGGTCGACGCGGGCACCGCCACCGGGGCGCAGATCGAGATCGAGGACCGGGGGAGCGCGGAGGTGACGGGCTTCGGCGGCGCCCGCACCGCACCGGAGGGCACCACCGCGCTCAACCCGGCCTTCGACGTGACGCCCGCGGAGCTGATCACCGCGATCGTCACGGAGAAGCGGGTCATCCGACCGGCCGCGGGGCAGCGCCCCGACGATCCGGTGTGAAGCAGACAAGGGAGCTGGGCGTATGACACTCAAGCGGGTCACCGTTGCCGCGCTTGCAGTACTCGCGATGGGCCTGAGCGGCTGCTCGCAGGACAGTGGGAGCACCGGCACAGCCGGGACGACACCCGCTCCTGCCCCGGCGCAGGTCCAGAACGACTTCGCGCTGCCCAAGGACAAGCCGGCCGGGTTCGCCGACGGCGCGAAGATCGCGCTCGTGCGCCAGTCCGGGATCGGCGACTACTTCGAGCAGTGGGGCAACGGCTTCGCCAAGCAGGTGGCCGCCGCGGGCGGCCAGGTGACGGCGTTCGACGCCCGCGGTGACAACGGCCAGCAGGTCACGCTGCTCGACCAGGCCATCGCGGCCAAGCCGGCCGCTATCGTGGTCGACCACGGCCTGTCGGACTCGGTGAACCCGGGCATCGACCGGGCGATCGCCGCCGGCATCCCCGTGGTCGTCTACGACGTGGCGGTCACCAACCCGAAGGCGCTCTACATCTCGCAGAACGACGAGTCGATCGCCACGAAGATCCTCGACGCGATGAAGGCGGACAACCCGTCGGGCGGCAACGTCGCCTACGTCAACGTCTCGGGCATCGCGCCGCTCGACTCCCGCAACGCGGTGTACGAGAAGTTCCTCAAGGACAACCCGACGTTCAAGCAGGTCGCGAAGTTCGGCAAGTACTCGCAGTCCACGGCTGCCGACACGGCCAGCGAGGGCGCGGCCGCGCTGAAGGCGCACCCCGACGTCACCCTCGTGTTCGCCGCCTACGACGAGCTGGCGAAGGGCGCGTTGATCGCGCTCAACCAGAACAACATGGCGGCCAAGGCGAAGGTCTACGGCGTCGACATCTCCACCGCCGACATCCAGCTGATGACCGAGCCCGGCAGCCCGTGGGCCGCGACGGCTGCGACCGACCCCGCGAACGTCGGCGCCATCGTCGCGCGCGCAGCGGTGGCCGCCGGCGCGAAGGTCGCGCTGCCGTCCAAG
Source organism: uncultured Actinomycetota bacterium (assembly GCA_963727745.1). Taxonomy (GTDB): domain Bacteria; phylum Actinomycetota; class Actinomycetes; order Mycobacteriales; family Pseudonocardiaceae; genus Pseudonocardia. The sequence continues at coordinate 341,275 of CAVSHL010000001.1, read as the reverse complement.
ATGACGATCCCGGCCGCGCTGATCACCCAACAGGTGCTGCAGCAGAAGGGCGTGACCAACATGGACGGGCTGCGGGCGGCGTTCCCGGAGCTGAACACGCCGGACATCCTCGGCGCGCCCTGGATCCCGCAGATCAAGCCCGGCGCCTGACCGCACCCGGTATGACTGCCGTCCTCGACCTGCGTGGGGTCACGAAGAGCTTCGGTCGCAACCAGGTGCTGCGCGGGGTGCACCTGACGATCGATGCTGACGGGATCTACGCGCTGATGGGGGCGAACGGCGCCGGCAAGTCGACGCTGATCCGCATCCTGTCCGGCGCTCACCAGGCCGACGGCGGGCAGATACTGCTGCGCGGCGAGCCGGTCGAGTTCGCCGACCCGCTCGCCGCGCAGCGGGCAGGCATCGCCACGGTGCACCAGAACCCGAACGACGGCGTCGTGCTCGACATGACCGTCGCGGAGAACCTGGCACTCGACACGCTGACCGACCGCCGCAGCCCGCGGCTGTTCGCGCGGCGCCGGACGGAGGACCACGCGCGGGAGGTGGCCGCGACGCTCGGGCTGCAGCTCTCGAGCCGGCGGCTGCGCTCGCCCGTGCGTGATCTGGGAGTGTCCGACCGGCAGCTGCTCGTGCTGGCCCGCGCGCTGTCGCGGCGCCCGGAGATCCTCGTGCTCGACGAGCCCACGTCAGCGCTCTCGGCCGACGAGGCCGAGCGGCTGTTCGCGCTGGTCCGCTCGCTGCGCGCGGGCGGGATGACCACGCTGTTCGTCACGCACAAGCTGGCCGAGATCGACCAGCTGGCCGATCGGCTCGGCGTGCTGCGTGACGGTGCGATGCAGGGGGAGTTCGCACCCGGGGAGCGGGGGTACGACTGGCCGGTGGTGCTCACCGCGCTCTTCGACCGGGCCCCGGCGGAGTCGACCCGGGTGGAGAGCCCGGCCGGGTCCGACGTGCTCGAGCTGCGGGGTGTGCAGCTGGCCGAGGACACCGAGCCGTTCGATCTCGACCTGGCCGACGGCGAGGTGACCGCCCTGCTCGGCCTGCTCGGCAGCGGCAAGACCGAACTGCTGGAGTGGATCTTCGGCGCCGAGGTGGTGGTCGCGGGTGAGCGCACGCTCGACGGTGCGCCGTTCGCCCCCGGCCACCCCGCCGACGCGATCGACGCCGGGGTGTACCTCGTCCCGGAGTCGCGGCACGAGCAGGCGATCGTGCCGGGGTGGACGCTGGCCAGGCAGCTGACCCTGCCGTTCACCAGGGACTTCTCGACGGGACCGCTGATCAGCAGCGGCCGCGAGCGCGTGGCCGCTGCGGAGGTCGTCGAGCGGCTCGGCATCGTGGCCGACGGCCCGGCGGCGCCGATCGAGACGCTGTCGGGCGGCAACCAGCAGAAGACCGTCGTCGGGCGCTGGCTGCTCGGCGAGCCCCGGGTGCTGCTGCTGGACGAGCCGTTCCGCGGCGTGGACATCAACGCCCGCCACGACATCGGGACGACGATCCGCGGCTTCACCGACCGCGCCGCGGTGCTCGTCGCGACGTCGGACGTGGACGAGGCGTTCGAGGTGGCCGACCGGATCGTGGTGCTGAGCCACGGCCGGATCACCCTCGACGTCCGGCTGTCCGCCGCCACCCGCGAGACGATCATCGACGCGATGAGCCATCGGCCGAGCGCGCTGCTCGCCGCTGAACCTGTCGATGCCGCACCGGAGGGGGAGCCGACATGACCGTGCCTGGTCGTGCACGTCCGTTCAGCCTGATCGACTTCCTGGTGCAGTACGGCGTCCTGGTCGTCTTCGCCGTGATCTTCGTCGGCTTCTGGGTGTTCGTGCCCGGCTTCGGGTCGGCCGACAACATCGTCTCGATCTTCCAGGCCCAGGCCGTCGCGGGGATCTGCGCGCTCGGGATGACGCTGGCGGCCGTCGTCGGAGACCTCGACCTGTCGGTGGGCGCCACGGCCGGGTTCTCGGTCACCGTCGCCGCCGTCACGATGATCGAGTTCAACCTGACCGGCGGCACCGCCATCGTCTTCTGCATCCTCGCCGGAGTACTGGTCGGCGTGCTCAACGCCGTGTTGATCGTGGTGCTGCGCATCCCAGACCTGCTGGCGACGCTGGGCATGATGTTCACCGTCCAGGGGCTGAAGAAGTGGCTGGTCGACGGCCAGACGCTGACCACCGGCATGACCCTGTCCGACGGCGAGGTGGCCAAGGGCAAGTTCACGTCCGACTTCACGTCGATCGACGGCGGTCGGCTGCTCGGCATCCCGTTCTCGGTCTACCTGTTCGTGGTGCTCGCGATCCTGGTGTGGGTCTTCCTGGAGCGGACGCGCTACGGGCGGGTCTTCTACGCGGTCGGAGGTAACCCGGAGGCGGCGCGGCTGGCGGGGGCGCGGGTGAACCGCTACCGGTTCGGCGCCTACCTCATGTCGGGTGTGCTCGCCGCGATCGGCGGGATCATCCTCGCGTCGCGGCTGCGCCAGGGCGACGTCACCGCGGGCGACTCCGCGCTGCTCGACGCCGTCGCCATGACGCTCGTCGGGTTCGCGGTGCTCGGGGCGAAGAAGGCCAACGCGTTCGGCACCTTCGTCGGCGCGCTGTTCATCGGCACGATCCTGCAAGGCCTGATCCAGCTGGGGCTGCCGTACTACACGCAGGACCTGATCAAGGGCCTGGTGCTGGTGTTCGCGCTGCTGATGTCGTTCTCGCTGCGGAGGAGGCGCCGGAAGGTGGTCGGCACGGTGGAGGTCCCCGGCGAAGCGGCGGCAGCGCGATGAGTGACGTGCTCACCGTCGACGCGGTGCCGGCGTACGTCGCCGGCCGCGACGCGCTGCGGGAGGGGATCGACGCGTCGACCCTGGACGTGCGCGAGGTCGGCGACGGCAACCTCAACCAGGTCTTCGTCTGCCGCGACGGGGCCGGCCGCAGCGTCGTGCTCAAGCAGGCGTTGCCGTACGTGCGGCTCGTCGGGCCGGAGTGGCCGATGACCGAGGACCGCGCGCGTCGCGAAGCGCGGGCGATCCGGGCGCACGCGCGGCTGTCGGAGCACGTCGTCGGCCTGATCGAGTTCGACGCCGAGCGGCACGTGCTGGCCATGGAGGACCTGTCCGACCACGAGGTGCTCCGCTCCCGGCTCAACCGCGGCGGACCGATCGCCGGGATCGCGGAGGCGCTGGCGCGCTACGTCGCCGACGTCGCGTTCGGCACGTCGTGGTTCGGGCTCGGCGCGGAGGCGTTCCGGCAGGAAGCCGCGGCGAGCATCAACAGCGAGCTCTGCGCGCTGACCGAGGACGTGATCTTCACCGAGCCGTTCCTCGGCGCCGAGCGCAACAGCTACCCGGAGGCGCTCGCCCCGCTCGTCGACGAGCTGCAGGCCGACCGCGCATGGGTGGCCGCCGCGGCGGCGCTGAAGATCCGGATGCTGACGGTGCAGGAGGCACTCGTCCACGGTGACCTGCACAGCGGCAGCGTCTTCGTCCGCGGCGAGGGCGCGCAGCTGTCGGTGAAGACGTTCGACTCCGAGTTCGCCTGGTACGGCCCGATCGGCTTCGACCTCGGCCTGATGTGGGCGAACCTGCTCACCGCCGCGGCGCGGGCCCAGGTGCTCGGCGAGCCCGAGCGGGCCGCCGACCTGCTCGACGGGATCGCGCGCAGCTGGCGGGTGTTCGTCGACCGCATGACCCAGCTGTGGCCGACCCGCGTCGACGCGCCCAAGTACCCCGACATGGCGCTGTCACCGTGGCTCGAGTCGATCCGCAGCGACGGGCTCGGGTTCGCCGGCTGCGAGGCGACGCGGCGGATCATCGGGCTGGCGAAGGTGACCGACATCGAGACTCTCGACCCGCCCAGGCACCTGACCGCGTCGACGGCCGTGCTGCGCGGCGCCCAGCACCTGCTCGTCCAGCGCGCGGAACCGGTCGAGGCGGCCGTCGCCGCGCTGTCGGAGGTCGTGGGTCGGTCCTCGGTCAGGACATAGCACTACACGAAACATATAGGGACGTGCGTCACTCCGGCTGTCTTCCGCGGCCAGTTTCATTATGGTCGTAATACAAAGAAGCTCGGAGCACCGGCCCCGAGCGCCACGGAGGACACCATGAGCATCGACGAGCAACCGCGTGTGATCACCGCCTACCAGGACGCACCGACGCGCACGGTCTCCGCCGGCGGTGTCACCTACGCCTACCGGGAGCTCGGGCCGAAGGGCGGCGTCCCGGTCGTGTTCTTCGTCCACCTCGCGGCGACGCTGGACAACTGGGACCCCCGCATCATCGACCCGATCGCGCAGACCCACCACGTGATCGCCTTCGACAACCGCGGCGTCGGCGCCTCCAGCGGGACGGTGCCGGGCACGGTCGAGGCGATGGCCGACGACGCCGTCACCTTCATCCGCGCGCTCGGGCTCGACAAGATCGACATCTTCTCCTTCTCACTCGGCGGCATGATCGCCCAGCACCTGGTGGTCAAGCACCCCGAGCTCGTACGGAAGCTCATCCTCACCGGCACCGGGCCTGCCGGTGGCAAGGACATCGACAAGGTCGCCGGCACGACGTTCTACGACATCGCCCGCGCCACGCTGACCCGGCGCGACCCCAAGGAGTTCCTCTTCTTCAACCGCAACGCCACCGGCCGGCCCGCCGCGACGGCGTTCGTCGAGCGGCTGAAGGAGCGCACCGTCGACCGGGACGCCGAGATCACGCCCAAGGCGTTCCTGACCCAGCTCAAGGCCATCAAGCGCTGGGGCCGCACGATGCCCGCCGACCTGTCGAAGATCACGCAGCCCACCCTGATCGCCAACGGCGACAACGACCGCATGGTCCCGTCCGTGCTGTCGGAGGACCTGCACCGCCGCATCGCCGGCAGCGACCTCGTCATCTACCCGGACTCCGGGCACGGCGGCATCTTCCAGTTCCACGACCGCTTCGCGCCGCTGGCGATCGCGTTCCTGGCGCGCTGAGCAGTACCGGTCAGGGGATGAGCACGATCCGGCCGCCGGCGGTGCCCGCGTGCTGGCGGGCCCAGGCATCGGCGGCGTCGTCGAGGGCGACGCGTTCGTGCTCGACGGTGAGGGTGCCCGCGGTCGCGTGCGCCACCACCGTCAGGAGGGCGGCCCGGCGCTGCTCGGGATCGAGCTCGTTGTTGGTGTAGCCATGGATGTGCAGTGACCTGCCGCGCAACGTCGCGGAGCTGATCGCGCACTGATCGTCGGCGGAGCCGCCGAGGTTGACCAGCCGGCCACCCGGTCGGAGCGTGCGCAGGGCTGCGGCCGCGGGAAGGCCGAACACCGGATCGACGACGAGGTCCACCGGCCCGCCGGCCGCGTCGAGCATCCGCTGCGCCAGCCCGTCCACGTCGTCCTGCCCGTCGAGCCGGACGGTGCCGTGCGCGCCGAGCCGCCCCGCCCGATCCAGTGCCGACGCGGATCTCGCGCACGCCACGACGTGCCCGGCGCCGGCGATGCGGGCCAGCTGCACCGCGGCCTGGCCGACCACTCCGCCGGCTCCCAGCACCAGCACAGTCTGCCCGGGAGCGAGTTCGCCCTTCCAGGTCAGGGACATCCACGCCGCGACCGCGGAGAGACCGAGCGCCGCCACCAGAGCGTGGTCGGCCGTCGGTGGCAGTTCGACGACGTCCTCGGCCGCGACGGTCGCGTGCTCGGCCATGCTGCCGTCGCCGGGGCGCATGCCGGCGGTGGTGGCGAACCAGACCGGGGTGCCGGTGTCGAGCACACCGACGCCCTGGACGCCCGGCACGTACGGCAGCTCCGGCACGCCGAAGTACGACGTCCCGGACGCGCAGAGCAGGTCGAGCGGGGTGATCGGGGCGGCCGTCACGGTGACCGTCGCCCCGGCCGGGACGGGCCGGTAGACCACCACCGGGGGCTGCCCGGCCACCCGGATCTGCGCTGCGCGCACGGTCAGTGGGTCGGCTGCAGGACGAAGTCGTACCGTGCCTCGAGCCACGGCTCGCCCGACCGTCCGCCGTCCGGGGTCGGGCCGGGATCGCGGTGCTCGAACGCGACGACGAGCTCCTGCTTCGTGCCGAACACGACATCGGTGTCGAGGTAGTCGGCGCCTTGCTGGAACAGGTGCGTGATCAGCGGCTCGTACCCGGCCGCGGTGATCAGGAAGTGCACGTGCGCCGGTCGGAAGTGGCTGATGTCGGTCCGGCCGATCAGCTCGCCGACGGGACCGTCCATCGGGATCGCGTAGCCCTTCGGCGCGATGGTGCGCAGGCAGTACGATCCGTCGGCGCGCGTGGTGAACTTCGCCCGCAGCCGCGCCTCGTCGATGTCGGGGATCTGCGACTCGTACGCCCCGTCCTCGTCGGCCTGCCAGACGTCGAGCAGCGCGCCGTCGATGGGGGAGCCGTCGAGACCACGGACGACACCGGTGACGTAGAGCGGGGTTCCGGGGAGCCCGTCGGACATGTCGCCGCCGTACTCCAGGGCAGGCGAGCCGTCGATGTGGAACGGGCCGAGCACCGTGGCGGGGGTCGCCCCGTCGGCGAAGGTGTGGTTCATCTGCACGACGAGCATGCTGAGGCCCAGCACGTCGGAGGCGAGGATGAACTCCTCGCGCTTGTCGTCGCTGATCTGCCCGGTCGCGGTGAGCCACTGCACCGCGGCCATCCACTCGCTCTCGCTCAGCCGCACCTCGCGGGCGAAGGCGTGCAGGTGGCGCACGAGGGCGGCCAGCACCTCCGCGGTGCGCGGGTCGTGCGCGCTCGCCCAGCGCTGCGCGGCGAGCTCGGTGATGTTGTCCTCGGTGACGAGCTGCATCGTCGGCGCTTCCTCTCAGGCCGGATCCGGGGGAACGGACCGGTTGTTCAGGTCCACGGACAGGAAGATGTCGTTCGCGACGGGGTGGCGCAACTCTTCCGCGAGCTGTCCGATCAGGCCGGCGGTCCGCGCTAGCAGGGCGAACCCGCGCAACAACGGCAGCGGCAGGCCCAGGTCGGCCAGCGCCGCGCCGCAGGCGCCCGCGCCGTTGAGCGGCAACGTCTTCCCGAGCACCTGCGGATGCACCCGGCCGATCGCGGCGAACAGCGACAGGTGCGGGCCGTGCAGGCCTTCCTCGGCAGCGATCCGGAACAGCCGCGGGGTGCGCGGGTCGCCGTCCTTGTGGACGTGGTGCCCGAGACCGGGGACGAACGCCCGTGCCGCGCGCCGGGCCTCGACGGTCCGCAGCGCCAGCGCGTCCCAGCCGGCGTCGTCGACCGGGAGGTCGCCGTCGACGGAGGTGAGCACGTCGTGCAGGAACCGGCCGGCGTCCTCGGTGACACCGAGGAAGCGGGAGCCACCGCCGAGCAGCCCGGCGGCAAGGGCACCCTGGACCGAGTCGGGCGCCGACAGGTAGGTAAGGCGCGTGACGATCGCGGTCGGGGTGAAGCCGTGGTCGGCCAGCGCGGCCAGCACCGCTTCGAAGACCCGGGTCTCACCCTTGGTCGGCCGCCGCTGGGTGGCCAGCCAGAACGCCAGCTCGCCGAACCCGACCGTGCCCATCACGTCCTCGGCGAGGTCGTGTCCGAGCAGCGTGATCCGGTCGGGGGTCGAGGCGCCGAGCGCGGTCTCGTACGCGTGCTCGTCAGCCATGCGCATCCGCCTGCGGGGTGGTCAGCCACGCGCGCAGCTCGGCGCCGTGCTCGTCGAGCTCGGGCGGTGGGAGCCGGTAGGTGGCGGGGGTGGCGGAGAAGCGGATGGGGTGGCGGGTCGTCGGGACGGCGCGGTCGCCGCTACCGGCGTCGACGATCGGGTCGAGGCCCATCTTCTCGGCCATCGCGAAGCCGCCGTCGATGGTGTTGATCGGCCCGCACGGCACGCCGGCCTTCGTGAGTGCGTCGAACCAGTCCTCCGCGGTGCGCGTGGCCAGCCGCTCCTCGAGGATCGGCCGGAGCTCCGCGCGGTTGCGCGTGCGGTCGACGTTGCGGGCGAACCGCGGATCCAGCGGAACGTCGGGCAGGTCCAGCACCTCGCAGAGCTTGCGGAACTGCCCGTCGTTGGCGGCGGCGACGATCAGGTCCTGGTCGGCCGTGGGCAGCGGCTCGTACGGGAAGACGCTGGGGTGGGCGTTGCCCATCCGGTAGGGCACCACGCCGCCCGCCGCGTAGGCCGAGCTGTGGTTGACCAGCCCGGTCAGGGCCGACGACAGCAGGTTGACCTCGACGTGCTGGCCGTCGCCGGTCGCGTCGCGGTGGCGCAGCGCGGCGAGGATGCCGATCACCGCGTGGTTGCCGGCCATCACGTCGAACACCGAGATGCCGGCCCGGTACGGCGGCCCGTCCGGGTCGCCGGTCAGGCTCATCAGCCCGGAGATGGCCTGCACCATGAGGTCGTAGCCGGGCACGTGCGCTCCCTTGCCGGCGCCGAACCCGCTGATCGAGGTGTACACCGACCGGGGATTGGCGGCGCTGACGCTGTCGTAGTCGAGGCCGAACCTGGCCAGGCCGCCGGGTTTGAAGTTCTCGATCACCACGTCGGCGCGGGCGGCGAGCTCGCGGGCGACGACGGCGTCGTCCGCGTCGCGCAGGTCGAGCGCGATCGACCGCTTGCCCCGGTTCACGCCGAGGTAGTACGTGGAGACCTCGCCACGCAGCGGCGGCATCCACGTCCGGGTCTCGTCGCCGGCGGGGCCTTCGACCTTCACGACATCGGCGCCCAGATCGGCGAGCAGCATCGTCGCGTAGGGGCCCGCGAGCACGCGGGAGAAGTCGGCGACCAGCAGGCCGGACAGCGGGCCGGGCTGGTTCACGTGACGTCTCCTGTCCGCGTATCGGACGGTTGTCCGAGAGTGCAGTCTGCGACGGCGACCTGCCGCCGTCAAGGCGTCAGGAGACGGCGGGCACGGTGATGTGCGGGACGTCCTCGAGGCGGGCGATGTCGGCGCTGATGTCCCCGGCGGTCTGCAGCAGCAGCGGCAGGTGATGCTCGACGAGCCGCTCCACCGGCGTCTCCGCCGCGTGGCAGTTGACGTTGACGCCGGCGATGACGCGACCGGACCCGTCGCGCAGCGGGGCCGCCACCGACCGGATCCCCAGCGTGAGCTGCTCGTCGGTCAGCGCCCACCCGCGCGCTCGCACCTGGCGCAGCTCGGCATCGCGCTCGGCGCGGTCGGGCTGCCAGCGCGCCACCAGCCCGGAGCGGGTGGGCTGGGCCAGTACGGACTCCAGCTCGGCCGGGGGCAGTGCCGCGAGCTGGACCTTCCCCAGCGACGTCTGCAGGGCCGGGAAGCGGGTGCCGATCTGCACGGCCAGCGAGACGATCTTCGGCACCGCGACCCGCGCCACGTACACGATGTCGGACCCGTCGAGCTGCGCGATCGAGCAGGACTCGTTGGTGCGGGCCACCAGGCGTTCCAGGTGGGGGCGGGCGATGTCCCACAGGCCGGTCGACCGCACGTAGGCGACACCGAGGTCGAGCACCCGCGGCGTCAGCGCGTAGCCGCGGTCGGCGGTGCGCACGTACCCGAGCTGCTCGAGGGTGAGCAGGATCCGGCGGGCCGTGGGACGGGCCAGGTTCGCCGCGGTGGCCACCTCGGCGAGCGTCATGACGGGCTGGTGGGGCCGGAAGCCCGCGATCACGTCGAGGCCCCGCGCCAAAGCCTCGATGAAGTCGGGCCCAGCACCTTCGCGTGGCATGGACGATCTCCTCACGGCGGCGGTCCTCGTGGGCAGGGTAGCCCCAACGGCGACGAGGTGATTGACACCGGTCGGCGGCTGCACGACAGTGGCTCCCCACCTGCTGTCCGTCAGGCGGACGAATGTACGGAGGAGCGCAGCCATGACGCAGTCCGACGACGCCACCGGCCGCCCGGTCGTCCTGCGGGGCGGCACCGTGTTGACCCTCGACGCCACGCACCAGATCCTCGACGGGCAGGACGTGCTGGTCGTGGGCGACGGGATCGCCGCGATCGGGCCCGCGCTGGCCGTCCCGGACGGGACCGTCGAGATCGACGCGACCGGCGGCATCGTGCTGCCGGGCATGATCGACACGCACCGCCACCTGTGGCAGACGGCGATGCGCGGGTACGGCGCCGACTGGACATTGACCCAGTACTTCGTCTGGTACTACCTGGAGTGGGGCAAGGTCTTCCGGCCGGAGGACATCTACGCGGGCAACCTGCTCGGCGCACTCGAGGCGCTCGACGCCGGAGTCACCACCACCGTCGACTGGTCTCACGGGTTGCAGACCACCCAGCACGCCGACGCCGCGGTCGACGCCCTGCAGGCCGTGCCGGGCCGTTTCGTGCTGGCCTACGGCAACATCCAGGAGGCCCCGGCCGTCTGGACGGGTGCGCCCGAGTTCCGCGACTTCGTCACCCGCCGGCTCACCGGCGGCGGCGACATGCTCGGCTTCCAGCTCGCCTTCGACGTCACCGGCGATCCGGCTTTCCCCGAGAGGCCCGCGTTCGAGGTCGCCCGTGACCTCGGCGCGCCGGTGACCACGCACGCCGGCGTCTGGGGCGCGACCGGCGACGACAGCATCCGGCTGATGTACGACAACGGGTTCATGACGCCCGGAACGATCTACGTCCACGGCGCGTCCCTCTCGACCGACTCCTACCAGCGCATCGCGGCGACCGGTGGCTCGGCGTCGGTGTCGACCGAGAGCGAGCAGAGCGCGGGCCAGGGCTACCCGCCCACCTGGGCGCTGCGGAAGCACGGCATTCCGGTCTCGCTGTCGATGGACACGTCGGTCTGGTGGAGCGGCGACCTGTTCTCCGCCATGCGCGCCACCCTCGGCGCCGACCGCTCCCGCGAACACCTCGAGGCGCACGCGAAGGGCGAGACCGTCACCCACGCCGCGCTGCGCGCCGAGCAGGTCGTGGAGTGGGCGACCAGCGGCGGTGCCCGCGCACTCGGCCGCGACGCGACGCTCGGCAGCCTCGAGGTGGGCAAGAAGGCCGACGTGGTGCTGATCAAGAACGACCACTCGCCGGTGTCGTTCCCCCTGCTCAACCCCTACGGCCACGTGGCCTTCCAGGCCCAGCGCGGCGACGTGCACACCGTGCTGGTGAACGGGCGGATCGTGAAGCGCGATGGCCGCCTGCTCGGGGTGGACCTGGCTGCGGTCCGGCGGACGGTGGAGCAGACCGTCGACCACCTCCGCGGGCAGCTGGGCGAAGCGGCCTGGCGCCAGGGCATGAACCCCGAGGTGACCCAGCAGAAGGTGCTCGACAACCCCTACACCTACACCGACTTCCAGAGCGGCCGGACCCACGGGGGCTGAGCCTGCACCGGCCCGTCACATCACGATGTGCCCCCGGGCAGGGCGCTGCTCAGGTACCGACCGGTCACGCTCCCGGGTTCGGCGGCGACCTGCTCCGGGGTGCCGGTCGCGACGATGCGGCCGCCCGCGGTGCCGCCGCCGGGACCGAGGTCGATGACGTGGTCGGCGTTGGCGATGATGTCGAGATCGTGCTCGATCACGATCACGGTGGCGCCCTTCGCCCCGAGCCGGTCGATGACGCCGAGCAGCACGCGGGTGTCGAGGGGGTGCAGGCCGACGCTCGGTTCGTCGAGGACGAACAGGGTGTCGGACTGGTTGCGCCCCAGCTCGGTGGCGAGCTTGAGGCGTTGCGCCTCGCCGCCCGAGAGGGCGGGGGTGTCCTCGCCGAGGGTCAGGTAACCCAGGCCCAGCTCGCTGAGCGTCCGCAGCTTCTTCCGCACCCGGGGCAGGTCCGCGACCACTGTCATGGCCTGGTGGACGGTGAGCGCGAGCAGTTCGGGGAGGGCCACGCCGGGACCGTCGGGGGTGGGGCGGCGCAGGTCGTACGCGGTGGGGGAGTAGCGGGTGCCGTTGCAGTCGGGGCAGGGGATGTCGACGTCGGGCAGGAACTGCACGTCGAGCGAGATCTGCCCGGTGCCCTCGCAGCGCGGGCAGCGCAGCGAGCCGGTGTTGTAGGAGAAGTCGGCGGCGGTGCGGCCGCCTGCCTTGGCGTCGGCGGTGGCGGCGTAGACGCGGCGGAGGTCGTCGAGGACGCCGCTGTAGGTGGCCACCGTGGAGCGGACGTTGGTGCCGATCGGCGTGGCGTCGACGACGTTGACCCGGGTGATGCCGGGCGCGTCCAGCTCGACCACGTGGTCGGGTCTCCGGTTGGCACTGCCGTCGGCCTGGAGCGCCGGTACGAGGCTGTCGAGGATGAGGGTGGTCTTGCCCGAGCCGGACATCCCGGTGACGGCGGTGAGCCGACCTCGGGGGATCCGGTCGAGCGCGTGCACGGTGTGCACCGGCGTGGTGGTGAGGTGGATGCAGCCGTGCTCGAACACCGCGTCGGCGGTGGCGCGATCGCGGACGACGACGGGTTCGCGGCCGGCGAGGAAACCGCCGATCAGCGACACCTGGTCGTTGCTCAGGTCGTCGACGGTGCCGGTGGCCAGTACCGTCCCGCCCTCGGCGCCGGATCCGGGACCGATCTCGATGAGCCAGTCGGCCTCGCGGAGGACCTGCACGTCGTGGTCGACCAGCACGACCGAGTTGCCGTCGCGCAGCAGGTCCCGGATGACGCCGATGAGCCCGTCGACGTTGGCCGGGTGCAGACCGATGGAGGGCTCGTCGAGCACGTACAGCACGCCGGTCGTCTCGTTGCGGACCGCGCGCGCGAGCTGCGTGCGTTGGCGTTCCCCGGTGGAGAGGGTGGAGCTGGCGCGATCCAGGCTCAGGTAGCCGAGGCCGAGCTGGACCAGGCGCTGGGCCATCTCCAGGAGCTGCCCCACGATCATCCGGGCCATCGGGTGCATCTGGGCCGGCAGGGTCTCGATGACCGTGGGTGCCCAGGCGGTGACCTCGTCGAGGGTCTTCGCGGTCGCCTCGGCCAGGTCGACTCCGGCGACCTGCGTGCCACGCGCCTGCTCGCTCAGCCGGGTGCCGTGACAGGACGGGCAGGTCTGGGCCGTGATGAAGCGGTTGACCCGGGACAGACCCCGCTCGCTGGTGGCGTTGTGCACCGCCTCCTGCACGGCGAGGCGAGCGTTGCGGTAGGTGAAGTTCAGCTCGAACAGCTTCCCGCTCTTCGACGGCACCGAGATGTGGCGCTTCTCCTCCGCCCCGTTCAGGACGATGTCGCGCTCGGCGTCGGTGAGCCGGTCGTACGGGACGTCGGTGCGCACCCCGAACTCGGCGACCACCTGCGGCATCACGGCCAGCCCGAACATGCCCCACGGCGCGACCGCGCCCTCGTCGATCGTCTTCGTGGGGTCGGGGACGAGCGCGGCGTCGTCGATCTCGCGCACCGTGCCGGTTCCCGAGCACGTCGGGCAGGCGCCGTCGGAGTTGAACGCCAGCGACTCGGCGCCCGGCGGGTAGAACACGGCGGCGCACACCGGGCACGTCAGGTCGAGGTCGGCGGCGACGTCGATCGTCGGATCAAGCCGGTGCCCGTTCGGGCACAGGTGCGATCCGAGCCGGGAGTACATCACCCGCAGCACGTTGAGCAGTTCGGTCGAGGTCCCGAAGGTCGAGCGGACGCCCGCCACGCCGGGCCGCTGCCGCAGCGCCAGCGCCGCGGGCACGTGCCGGACGCTCTCCACCGCCGCCCTGGTCGCCTGCGACATCCGCCGTCTCGTGTACGTCGACAGCGCCTCGATGTAGCGCCGCGACCCTTCCGCGTACAGCACGCCCATCGCCAGTGACGACTTCCCGGACCCGGACACGCCGACGATCGCGACCATCTGCCGCAGCGGCACGTCCACGTCGACGTTCTTCAGGTTGTGCACCCGGGCGCCGCGCACCTCGGTGACCAGCGGTGGCTCGCCACCCTGGGAACCGGCCCGATCGGTCGTCATCCGCACCTTCTCGCTGATCGTGCTTCGGTGGTCAGGCAGCGCCCCAGAAGGCGTCCTCCGACGCCGGGTCCGAGGAGAAGAGCCAGGCCTCGGCGATCTTGTCACCCTCGATGCGCAGCAGGTCGACGCCGTCCTGAGCCATCACCGCGCCGTCGCGCTGCCCGGCGAAGTGGACGGGCACCGTGATCAGCGGGCCGTTGGTCAGGGGTGCGCCGGTCACCGAGAGCTCGAACGTGTCCTGGCTGGCCCCCATCATGCCGCCGATCATGTCGCCCACGGCGGCAGCGCCGCGGTGCGTGCCGGAGAAGCGGTTGCTGCCGGGCTGGTGCCAGACGATGTCGTCGGCGAACATGCTCGCGACCGTGGCGAAGTCCTTGGCGGACAGCGCATCGAAGTACCGGATGGCGACGTCGAGCGGGCTCGCGGCGGTGGTGGTCATGGGTGATCGTCTCCCTCGTCGGGTGTCGGACTGCTGACGATCATGGTCCCGACCGGTGACCGGTTACCTCAACGTCACCATTGGGTCGTTGTGCCCGGTGTCACACGCGGCGGGCGTCGTACGCCTCGCGCGCCACGAGCACCTCGTCGATGTACTCCTCGGCCCAGCTGCCCAACGCCCGCAGGGGTGTGTAGAGGGTGCGACCGAGAGCGGTCAGCTCGTACTCGACCCTGGGCGGCACCTCCGCGTACTCGTGCCGCTCCACGATCCCGTCGCGTTCGAGGACCCGCAGCGTGTCGGTGAGGACCTTCCCGCTGATCCCCTCGACCGCCTTGCGGATGTCGCCGAAGCGCATCCGCCCGCCACCGAGCACGATCATCACCATCGCCGTCCACTTGTTGGCGATGTGGGCGAGCGACGTGCGCGACGGACACGTGCTGGTGAGCACGTTGAGCTCCGGCAGCTCTGACATCGACGAGGTCCTCCATCGGTGTCGCCGAGGGAACCGGCGACCACCCGTGATCGTAAGCGCAGGATCGGCGGCAGCCTGTGCGCGAACCCGTCGTTGTGCCTCGTGTGAGCACCGAAGAGACGCCTCGTCCGGTCGCGCCCGACCGTCCGGCCTGGACGATGGTCGTCTACGGCACGATCAGCGTCGCGGTGATCGTCGCCGAGTACCGGGCCGAGAGCACCGGACGGCTCATGCTTCTGGTCCTCGGCTACGGCGCGTCGATCTGGCTCGCGCACGCCTACGCCAGCGTGACGAGCGGTGCCGAGCGGGCATGGCCGGCTGCGCTGCGGCACTCGTGGCCGGTGGCGGAGTCGGCGCTGCCCGCCCTCGGCGTGCTCGCGGTGGCCGCGGCGGTCGGCCTCCCGACGGCGGTCGCGGTCCCGACGGCGCTCGGTGCGTGCCTGCTCAACCTGCTCGTGGTGCAGGTCGCGCTGCTGCGACGGGTGGGCACGCGCACGCCGGGCCGGTTGCTCGCCACCGTCGCCGTCGACGTCGCCGGTGGTGCGCTGGTGCTCGCGGTGCTGACCGTCCTGCGGTGACTCCGATCGGTCAGTGGGACACGCGGGAGATGAAGGCGCCCGCGTGGTCCAGCGCGTCGGCGGCCTCGGGCAGGAACGACCAGAAGTACTGGAACACGTGGGTCGACGCCGGGTAGATCTCGAGCCGCGCGTCGACGTCGAACGCGCACGCCCGCTCGACGATCCGATGGGAGTCCACAGCCAGCGGGTCGGCGGTGGCGGTCTGAACGAGCAGCGGCGGCAGCCCGGACAGGTCCGCGGTGAGCGGGCTGACCCGCGGGTCGCCTGGATCGTGGCCGGCCAGGTAGGCCGCGGCGAACGCGCGTTGCTGCCGGGGGTCGAGCACCGGCTGCGGACCCTCCGTCTCCTGGGGCTGCAGATCGCAGGTCAGGTCCACCCACGGGCAGAGCAGCAAGGCCTGCGCGGGCAGGGGTGCCCCCTCCTCCTTCAGCGTCATCAGCAGCGAGAGGACCAGCCCGCCGCCGGCTGAGTCACCGGAGACGGTGATCCGCTCCGGCGCCACGCCCGTGTCCAGCAGCCACCGGTAGGCCTGCACGGCGTCGTCGACGGCGGCCGGGAAGGGGTGCTCGGGCGCGAGCCGGTACTCGGGCACCAGCACTCCGACGCCGGTGGCGACCGCGAGCGCCCCGGCCAGCGGGCGGAACCCGAAGGCCGAACCCGCCACGTACGCGCCACCGTGCAGGTGCAGCACGGTCAGTGGGCGACCCACCGCGTCGGAGACGGCGAGTGACGGCACCCCGCCGGCGTTCACCGGTCGCACGATCGTGCCCTCCGGCGGCGCCAGCTCGGCGTGGAACTCCTCCATCGAGACCCGGACCTCATGGATCTCGGCACCGGCGTTCGTCAGGTCGTGGACCGGCCGCCATGCCCGGGCGACCCGGTCGGCCAGCTCGCCGCCCACCGAACGGGTCGACCGGATCGCCTCGTCGAGGTCGGTCAGCAACCGGCGCGCACGGTCGAGGAGTGCGTCGCCGGCCAGGGTGAGCTCCACCCGGTGCGTGGAGCGGCGCAGCAGGTCGCTGCCGACCAGCCGCTCGAGCGTGCGGATCTGCCGGCTGAGTGCCGGTTGGGAGAGGAAGAGCCGTGTCGCGGCCCGGCCGAAGTTGAGCTCCTCGGCGACGGCCACGAAGGCCCTCAGGTGCCGCAGCTCGATCGCGTCCGGCGCGGGCGGCAGCGGCAGCACCTGCCCGGGCTGCTCTCGCTCGTCCCGTTCACGCTCGTCGGCGGCCATGCCGCTGATTATCGGCCCGCAACGGTCGCCGATGGTGATGCGCGGTCGGCAATACCGCCATGCACCATCGGTCTTTCCCTCGTGGACGGGTCCGCTGCCAGCCTCATGGCATGCCCGATCGCTCCGCAGTACGGCTCGTCGCCGACACCCGGTTGCGTGGCCCGACCGGCCCGCTGCCGGCCCGCACCTACTGGCCGGCACTGGCCGTGGATCCACCGCTGCTGGTGTTCCTGCCGGCCGGTGGCATCGAGGACGCGGACCCGCTCTGCCGTGCCGTGTGCACGGCGGCCGAGGTCGTCGTCCTGTCCGTCGGGTACCGGCGACCGCTGTGGCCGGACGGGCGCAGCGACGCGCTCCTGGCCACCGAGTGGGCTGCCGACCACGCCCGTGAGCTGGGCGCGGATCCCGATCGTCTGCTGCTCGCCGGCGACGGCAGCGGCGCCGAGCTCGCCGCCGCCGTCACGGCGCACGCACGCGAACGGGGCTGGCCACCCGTGATCCACCTCGCGATCGACGACCTGCTCGATCGCCCCCACCTCAGGAAGGAAGCCCGGTGAACAAGGTCATCAGTTCCCACGCCGTCTCCGTCGACGGCTACCTCAGTGGTCGTACCCCAGACGGTCAGAACGAGGTCGGACGCGGTCTCGGCGACGCGCCGATGCTCTTCGACTGGTACTTCGACGGCGACACCCCGAGCCAGGTGTTCGACGGGTTCCGGCTCAGCGCGCCGAGCGCCCGGTTCTTCGACACCCTCGCGGCACGGGTCGGCGCGATCGTCGCGGGACACACCACCTACGCGCACTCCAGCCACTTCGGCGACGGCAGCCCGCACCCGACGGCGCCGCTCTTCGTCGTCAGCCACGGGGTGGTGCCCGAGATCAGCGGGACGCAGACCCTGGTCACCGGTGGCATCGAGGACGCGATCAAGCTGGCCTGCGCGGCCGCCGGCGACAAGGACGTCGGCCTGATGGGCGGCGTGCTGGCGACGGAGGCACTGAAGGCCGGGCTGGTCGACGAGCTGGTCCTGCACCAGGTACCGATCCTGCTGGGCGGTGGGCACAGCTTCTTCCACGAGCTCCCCGAGCACGTGCACCTGCGCCTGCTGGACACCGTCGTCGCCCCCGGCGTGACCCACCTGCACTACGAGGTGGCCCGATGATCCTGGTCACCGGAGGTCTGGGCATGATCGGCGCCCACACCGCGCGCGCACTCCACGACCTCGGCCACGAGGTCGTCGTGACCGCACACCGCCGCACCGAGGTCCCGTCGTTCCTCGAGGGCCGGGTCGCGGTGGAGACCGTCGACGTCACCGACCGGGACGCCGTGCTCGCTCTCGCCGACCGCCACGACATCAGCGACATCGTCCATCTCGCCGGCACCATCCCCGACGGGGACCCGGTCGCTTTCTTCCGCCACGACACGCTCGGCCTGCTCACCATGCTGGACGCGGCCCGCACGTGGGGGGTGCGCAGGTTCGCCGTCGCCAGCAGCCTCGGCGTCTACATCGGACGGTCGGAGATCCCGTGGCGCGAGGAGCTCGACCTGCCCACCACCGCACTGCCGCACCTGATCATCGCGTTCAAGAAGGCCGTCGAACCGCTCACGACGCACAGCCTCGCCGGCAGCGGTGTCCAGCCCGTCGTGCTGCGGATCGGGAGCATCTGGGGGCCGCTGTTCGACCCGTACTCGCCCTTCGAAGGCATCGTGACCTCCATCAGCACGCTGCTCCGCGGTGAACAGCCACCACCGCTGCACGTCGACGACGGTGGTGACGCCTGCTACGCCCCCGACGCCGGGCGCGCGATCGCCATGCTGATGACCGCGCCGACGCTGCACCACGACACCTACAACGTCTCCAGCGGCCGCCCGTTCACCTACGGCGAGGTCGGCGAGTCGCTGGACGCCCTCCTCCCCGGCGCGCCGCTCGATCTGCGGCCGGGACGGCAGCACGGGCCGGGCACCGATCCCTACCTCGACATCAGCCGCCTCACCGCCGACACCGGATTCACCCCGGACTTCGACATGGCGAAGGCGGTCGCCGACTACCTCGCCTGGCGTGCCGAGAACCCCCGATGACGCACCGACCGCTCCGCATCCATCCACGACCCGAGGACCACGGACATGTCAGACATCATCGGAACGCTGCTGACCGCGCCCCGGCACAGCCTCGCCGTCTCGGCACTGCCAGCTGCGCCGGTCGTCGAGGAGGTAGAGCACCGCCGAGCGGCCGGCACGCGTGCGGCGATCGCCACGGTGCTGCGTGCGCTCGGTTCCGGCAGTCGGCGGCTCGCCGACCGCATCGAACCCGCACTTCCCCACGGCTCGACCGCGTGAACGAGCAGATCGTGGAATGTGCCGTGCTGATTCACCGCGCTGATTCACCGCGCTGATCGACCGTGCTGATCACCGCGCCGGATCGGGACCGTCGCGGATCCGGATCGGGTGCGGTGAACCCCTAGATGCAGCGGCGCAGGATGCTGTCGACATCTCGGTCAGGGGGTGCAGGCGCTGCAGGACAGCCCGGGATCCACCCTCGGCAAAGGCGCCGCGACGATCGGGCCTGCGACCATCGACCGCGGATGGACGCTGCCTTGTTAGGGGTTTCGACGTGCTCTCCTAGGGGTTGGCGACGCGAATGGCGTCCTTGTACCGTCCTGATGTCGGATTTGCAACGAATGTGGCACAGGCCATGACGAGGATCGAGCTCGGCTGAATCCCCGAAAACCGTGCGCAGGATTCGGATAAGTGCTCGAGACGCATCCTTTCCGCGGCCGGGGTGTTCGGCGCTCACGCCATGGGGGAACAAGAAATGGACATGGCCTATGTCTGGATCGCCATCGGGTGGATGGCGTTCATCGCGGTCGTCATCGTCGTCGTGACGGTGGCGGTCGTCGTGGTCGCGGGCAGGTTCCGGCCAGGTGCCCACCGGGCCGAGATCGGCAAGTCGCCCGCCGGACATCCCCAGCCGTTCGACGACGGGGAGCGGTAGGCGATGAGCGAGGCGGCGCACGAACCATCGGCGCACGAACCATCGGCGCACGAACCATCGGCGCAGCCTGCGACGAGCCGGCTCACCGCCACGCAGTCGGCGATGCTCTTCGAGCAGATCGCGGATCCGACGAGCATCGGGAACAACCTGGTCGCGTCCGTGCTGGCGCCCAGCAGCGCGACCGTCGACCAGGTCCGCACGGCCTGGGTCGAGGCGTTGAACCGGCACCCCGTCCTCACCTCGAAGGTCGTGCCGACCGACTCCGGGTACGTCCTGGAGTCGGTGCCGGGCCTGATGTCGGTGGACGTCGCCGCCACCGATGACGTCACCTTGTCCGCCGTGCGCGACGAGCTCGCACGGCGGGTGCTGCGGCCCTTCGACCTGTTCGACGGGCCACTGCTGCATGCATCCGCCCGGTGCGACGGCACCCAGGTCGTGGCGGTGCTCTCGACGCACCACGTGCTGGCCGATGTCGTGAGCGCCCAGCTGGCGATCAACGAGTTCTTCGCCCGCCTGCGGCTCATCGAGTTCGGCACGCCCGTCCCTGAGCTGCCTCCAGGCGTCGACTTCGACGAGCACGTCGACGCCGAGATCCGGTACCTGGCCTCTCCGGAGGCCGACCGCGACCGCGAGTACTGGCGCCAGCACCTGGCCGGTTACGAGCGGGACCCGCTGGCGGGGCTGGCGGCGCTGCCGACGCGCACCACCCCGGAACCCGGGTCGGACAGCGGCCAGGAGGCGTGGGTCCGCGTCGAGGCCGAGCCGGACGCGGCTGCCTCGATCCGCGCGCACGCGAAGGCGCAAGGGGTGTCGGCCGCGGTGCTGCTGCTGACGGCCTACCTCCGTGCACTGCGAGCGGTCTCGGCCGAGCCGGGCGAGCCGGCGGACCTCGCGGTGGCCCTCCCCGTGCTGCGGCGCGGCAAGGAGCACCTGTTCACCCTGGGCAGCTTCACCCAGCTCGCGGTCGTCCGGGCCCGGGTCGGAGCGGAGTTCGATGCCGATCTGGCGCCCGTCGCCGCGGCACTGGCCGGCGCCCGCGAGCACGGCGCCCTGCCGACGGCCGAGATCGCCCGGTACGCCGCGGACCCCGCCGCCGTCACGCGTACGACGTTCCTCTACGAGCCGTCCTACCTCGGCTTCGGCACGGCCTTCGTCCTCGGCGATCACTACGTCCTCGACCTGTCGGGCTACAAGACCGTTCCGTATCCGCTCCCCGAGTGGATGGGGCAGTTCCCGGTGCGGTTGCAGGCCGGCATGATCAACGGGCGGTACGTGTGCGCCGTGCACTTCGCGGACCACTACGAGCCGGCGGCGCACCGCGTGGCCATCGCGTTCCGGGACGAGCTCAGGGCGCTGGTCCGGCGGACCGGCGAAGGGAACGTGCCGACCTCCGACGTCGCCATCGTCGGGCCCGACGAGCTGGGCTCGGGATGGGTGCACCCCGCCCGCGGCCGCGCAGCAGCTCCCGCGGACGTCCTGGACCGGATCGCCGACGCCGTCGCCGACCACCCGGACCGCCTTGCCGTCTCGTCGTCCGGCAATGGCACCGCGTTCAACTACCGGCAGCTGTGGCACGAAGCCGGCCGGGTCGCGCAGCTCGTCGGCCCGACCAGCGGCGAGCTGGTCGGGATCATGATGCCGAAGGGCCCGGCAGCCGTCGCGGCGATCGTCGGCGTGCTGCGGTCGGGCAACCCGTTCGTGGTGATCGACCCGACCTACCCCGCCGACCGGCGCGCGGTGATGCTCGACGGGCTGTCTCGGCTCGTCGTGGACGCCGACACCTCGGCGACGGTGCCCGATTCCTTCACCGGGACGGTCCTGCACCACCCCCTCGACGCCGGATCGGCACCGGACCTGCCGCATCACCGCGGCGCGACGGCGGCGCTCTCCGCCTACGCGGTCTTCACCTCGGGATCGACCGGACGGCCCAAGCGCGTCCTGGTCGGGCGGCCCGCCCTCGCACGGTCGACGGCTGCTCGGGACGAGCTGTACGGCGCACCCGTCGGACGCTTCCTGCACCTGTCCTCGTTGTCGTTCGACAGCGCCTACGCGGGACTCTTCTGGACCCTCGCCACCGGCGGCGAGCTGGTACTGGTGGACATGGCAGCAGCGCCGTCGACCGCGGAGCTGGGCTCGCTGATCCGCGATCGGCAGGTCACCCACCTGCTGGCGATCCCGTCGCTGTACGAGGCGCTGCTGGCCGACGAGGCCGGGCAACTCGGGTCCCTGCGCGACGTGGTCGTCGCCGGTGAGGAGTGCGGCCGGGCGGTCCGGACGCGGCACGCCGAGGTGCTGCCGCAGACCCGGCTGACCAACGAGTACGGCCCGTCGGAGGCCGTTGTCTGGGCCACAGCGGCGCACCTCGATGGGGACGGGTCGACCGTCCCCATCGGTCGGGGGATCAGCGGGATCACCGTGGACGTCGTCGACAGCAACGGCGCTCCGGTGCCGCCCGGCACCGTCGGCGAGCTGGCGCTGACCGGCACGCTCGCAGACGGGTACGTCGGCGACCCGCGCGCCACCGCGGCCGCCTTCCGTCCCGACCCGCAGTCCACCACCGGCGGGCGCGTGTACGCGACCGGCGACATCGCGACCATCGGCCTCGACGGGAACGCCTACTTCCACGGCCGCAACGACCACCAGGTCAAGATCGCCGGACACCGGGTCGAGCTCGCCGAGGTCGAGGAGGCGGTGCGGGCGCGCGTCCCTGGTCGCTGCGTGGCGCTCGGCCGGGCCGGTGCCGGAGGGCGCCGCGAGCTTGCCCTGGTCGTCGAACGGGCGGGACCGGACCGGGAGTTCGACGTGCCGGCGCTGCGCGAGGAGCTCGGCCGTGCCCTGCCGGCGTACATGGTGCCGCGCGTCGTCGAGACGGTCGCGGAGCTGCCGGTCAACGCCAACGGCAAGGTGGACCGCCCGGCCCTGGAGGCGCTGCTGGCGGACCGGACGCGCGCGGCGACGGCGCAGGCAGACACCGAGCCCACCCGCACTGAGCAGCCCACCCACACCGACGGCACGCCCGCTCACACCGTGGTCGACGCGATCGCCAACGGGCTCGGGATCCGCGCCGCAGAGGTGGATCCGCAGCGCAGCTTCGTCGAGCTCGGCGGCGACTCGATCGGCGCCATGCGCGTGGTGGGGTACCTGCACCGCCGAGGCCTGCGGCTGACCCCTCGTGCCGTGCTGGGTGAGCGGCGGGTCGGCGATCTCGTCGACCAGGTCTCGGTCGAACCGACCGCGGACCGACCCGTCGACCCGACGCCGGAGGGCGGCCCCGTAACCGGCTCCGGGATCCAGACCAGTGCCGCGCAGCGCGCGATGCTGCTGCAGTCGTTCGCCGAACCGGGCTCCGGCATCTACGTCGAGCAGCTCGTGCTCGACCTCGCCGGCGACGTCGATCCCGGCCGGCTGTGCGCGGCCTTCCGCCGGACGTTCGAGACCTACCCGGTCCTCACCGCCGCGCCCGGTCCCGCGCCGCACGCCGTGCTGCTGCCGACCGGACCCGATGCCGTCGAGATCGACATCGCCGACCGGCCGCTGACCGGGCCCGCGTGGGACCGGTGGTGTGCCGACGACCGGCGTCGCGGGTTCGGTCCCGGCGGGTCCCCGCTGTCGCGCGTCACCGTCGCACCGACCGCCACCGGCGGCGTGCGGTGCGTGTGGACCCACCACCACGCACTGGCCGACGGGTGGTCCCTGCCGGTGATCATCGGCGCGGTCGCGGCGGCCTATCGCGGCGAGCGGCTCCCCGCGCCGCAGGCGCCGCCGGCTGTGCCGGCGACCGCCGTGACCGCGGCGCAGGACCCGTTGCCGCAGCTCCTCGACGGTGTGCCGGTCGCAGGCTCGGAGCGTAGGGCCGACCCTGCGGGCCGCAGCATCGAGGTCGACCTGCCGACCGATCTCAGCGCTGCCGCCGAGCGACTGGGGGTGACTATCGCCGCCGTGCTCAACACGGCGTGGGCGCTCACCCTCGGCGGTGCGTTCGACGCCGCCGACGTCGGGCACGGCATGGTCAGCAGCGGCCGCGACGTCTCCGCCGACGGCGCCGACCGGGCCGTCGGCATGTTCATCCGGATCGACCCGATCCGGACGTCGTGGGCCGAGGGCGAGGGCGTGCACGCCGTCGCACGGCGGGTCGCCGACCGGATGGCCGACGTGCTCGACGCGCCGGCGCCGGCCTCCTGGGCACCCGAGTCGATCGTGGTCGTGGAGAACTACCCGCTCGACCCGGTCGCCCTGTCCTTCGGCGACGCGGTCACGGTGACCGGGGCCGACCTCCTCGAACGCACCGAGTTCCCGCTCACCGTCCAGTTCCGGACCTACCCGGCGGCATCCTGCGCACTGCACGTCGATCCCGCACGGATCTCCGCCGCGCTGGCGCGACGGCTCGCGGACCGGCTGGGCGCCGTGCTGGCGGTCCTGACCACGGTGCGTGCGGGCGATCCGGTGACGCGCGCACTCACCGCGAGCACCGGGAACCCGCCGGCCGAGGCGCGGGAGGCCGCCGCGGCCGCCGACCCGGCGCCTGCAGGGCTGGTGGAACGGGTCGCCGAGCACGCACGCCTGCGGCCCGATGCCCTCGCCGTGGTCACGCCGAACGCGCGGATCACCTACGCCGAGCTGGACCGGCGGCGCCGCGAACTGACCGCAGGACTGCGCTGCGCCGGAGTCCGCCCGGGTGAGGTCGTCGCGGTGCGGGCCCGGCAGGACGCGCCGCTCGCGCCCGTGTTGCTGGCGCTGCGGAGCGCGGGTGCCGCGTGGACGGTGCTCGACGCCGACCTGCCCGCCGAGCGGGTGGCGGCCGTGCTGACGCGGTCGGCGGCGGCCTGGCAGGCCACCTGCGACGGCCTCCGCGTCCGGATCGAGCGCACCGGACCTGCCGAGAGCATGAACGGTGGGCTCGACGGCATTCCTGCCTCCGCGAACCAGACCGCCTACCTGATCTTCACCTCGGGAACCACCGGGGAGCCGAAGTGCATCGCGGTGTCCGAGACCGCCTTCGTGGCACACCTGACCGGCATCTGCCGCCGGTTCGGGTACACCGCCGACGACACGATCATGGTGTTCGGCTCGCTCGCCTTCGACGCCTCGATCGAGCAGCTCTTCGGTGGCCTGTCGGTGGGAGCCACGACGGTGACGCGTCCGCGTGACACCCTCGCCCCGAAGGAGGTCGCGGATCTGCTCAGGACCGAGGCGGTCACGGTCTTCAACCCCCCGACCGGGTACTGGAACCAGTTCGTCAGCGCGTCCGCGGAGCTGCCGGAGTCCCTGCGCGCCGTCGTCGTCGGCGGTGAGGCGCTGCCGGCCCGCGCGGTCGTCGACGGTCCGCAGGTGTGGAACGCGTACGGCCCCACCGAGGCGGTCGTCACCGCACTGGCGCACCCGGTGCTGCCGGGCACCCCGGATCCGGTGCCGGTCGGGTCGCCGGGTGCGGACCGCGGGGTGCTCGTCGTCGGCGACGGGGGACGTCCGGTCGAGCGGGGGATCGCGGGGGAGATCTGCCTGACCGGTCCGCTGGCGGACGGCTACCTCGCCGACGCGCGGGGCACAGCCGACGCCTTCCGCCCCGACCCGGGCGCCGGCGAGACCGCGCCGCCGGGATCGCGGATGTACCGCTCCGGTGACCTCGGGGTGATGGCCGAGGACGGGACCGTCGACTACGCCGGTCGGCTCGACCGGCAGCTCAAGGTCCGCGGCCACCGCGTCGACCCGGCGGAGATGGAGGCCGTGGCGGCGGCGCTGCCCGGGGTGCGGGACGCGCGCGCGGTGCTGGTGTCGCGGTCGCCCGGCGCCCAGGCGAGGCTCGAGTGCGTCGTGGTGGCCGATCCGGCGGCCCCCGCGCCGCCGGACGGTGCGGTGGTCCGGGCGGCCATGGCCGAGCGGTTGCCGGCCACGCTGCTGCCGGCCCGGGTGCACGTCGCGGAGGTGCTGCCGCTGACCCGTACCGGGAAGGTCGACGACGACGAGCTGCGGCGGCGGATCTCCCGCGACGGCCACGACCGGGAGTGGACGCCCGGTGCCGGTCGTCGAGATGGCGCCGACATCGACGGCGTGGTGCGCGCCGCGGTGCGGAGCGTCCTCGGCGAGATCCCGCCCGGGGTCGGCTTCCTGGCTGCGGGCGGCGACTCGTTGCGCGTGCTGGAACTGTGCGCGATCGCCCGCCGCGACGGCGTCGTGCTCGATCCCGCGGTCGCGCTGGCCGACGGCACCGTGGCGGATCTGATCGCCGCGGCTGTGGTGGACCCGGCGGCGACGGCGGTCGGACACCAACCCCTGCGCAGCGACCGGTTGCCGCCTGCGGTGCACTGGTTCCGCGATCGGGTCTCGCGCACCCCGGCGGCGACGTGGAACATGGCGATCCGGGTCGACATCGACGGGCTGCTGGGCGGCGACGACCTCGACCGGGCGGTGCGCGAGGTCCTGCGGGTGCACCCGATGCTCCGGGCGCAGCTGGTTCCAGCCCCTGACGAACGAGGGGACGGCCTCGAGCTCCAGATCGGCGATTCCGGGCCGACGCTCATGTGCTTCGACGCGCTCCACGCGACCGCGGAGCACGCGCAGCGACGCATGTTCAACGCCCTGTCGGCCCGGGTGCGGATGGACACGGGCACACCGATCGGGTTCGGTGCGGTGCGGATCGTCGACCGCAGCAGCACCGTCGTGATCGTCGTGGCGCACCACTTCGTGATGGACGTGGTCTCGCTGCAGATCGTGGCCGGTGATCTGGGCGAGGCGATCGAGCGCGCCGACGAACCCGACTTCCGGCTGCCGGCCGAGCGCACGAGCGTCCACGAGTGGGTCACCTGGCTGGAGGCGCAGGCCCGGGAGCCGGGCGCGCTGGATCGTTGCCGTGCCGCGTACCGCGGTGTCGCTGCACCTGCCGGTACGCCGGATGCGGGGTGCGAGCGGGATGCCGTGACGGTTCGGCGCGCGCTGCCCGCCGCCGTGGTCCGGCGCGGGTGTGCAGCGCTGCGCGCCGAGGTCGAGGAGCTCCTGCAGGCGGCGGCGGCGACCGCCCACGCCACGCTGTCCGGGACCGGTCGCACCGTCCTCGAGGTCGAGACGCACGGTCGCGCCCTGTACTCGGAGGGCATCGACCTGGGCCGGACGGTCGGCTGGTTCACCGGCCTCGCACCCGTTCCGGTCCACGTCGCGCCGCTGCCCGTGCAGATCGCGGAGATCCGCGGGCGCCGCGCGTACCTGGGGCAGGAGGGGCAGGCGGTGGCCGCGCTGCGGCACCTGGTCGGCGTGGACCCCGCGCCGCAGATGGTGCCGGCGGTCGGCGTGAACTACGTGGGTCGGATCGACGCCGCGGCCGGGTCCGCAGTGCAACCGTACGGAGCCGGCCGGCTCCGGTCCCCGCACCTCGCCCGCCCGGTCGCCGTGCAGGTCGACGCGTGGTTCCGCGACGACGAGCTCGTGGTGTCGGTGGAGGCGGGCGCCGCGGCCGCCGACCGGTTCGCGGAGGCGATGGCGTCGGCGCTCGCGAGCGCGGAGAGTTCGGGTCCGGTGCCGGTACGGGCCGGGTGCGCGCCGGCCGACCTGGGCGGCAACGACCTGCAGGACCTGGTCGCCGAGTTCGGCGAGCTGGCGGCGCTTGCCCCGCTCACCAGCGTCCAGGAAGGGATGTACCTGCGGTCGCAGTCCGACGGGCCGGACGCCGCCTACGTCGAGCAGCTCGCGCTGGGCCTACCGACGGACGTCGACGTCGAGACCCTCCGCGCGGCGCTCGAGTCGGCCGTGGCCGTGGACCCGCTGCTGCGCGGGCGGATCGCGTGGCAGGGCCTCACCGAACCCGTGCTGGTGACACCGCACGACGCCGGCCAGGTCGTGCGGACGGCGCGGGTCGAACCGGAGCAGCTGCGGCGGTTCGCGGCCGACGAGGTCGCCGCCGTCGCCGCCGGCCCCGCACTGGCGCGTGCGGTGATCGTCGAGGGCGCCGATCCGGTCCTCGTCCTCACCGTCCATCACCTGGCGGCGGACGGCTGGTCGATGCGGGAGCTCCTGCATCGGGCAGACGTGGCGTACAGCGCGCCGGAGCGCCCGGCCGGCACCACGGTCGACCTGCGGGCGATCGAGCACATGGTCGTCGCGACCACCGCGCGGCGGTCGGAGCCGCCGGCCGAGATCGACCGCGCTCCCGCCGTGCTGTTCCCGGCCGTGGTGTCGAACGCCGAGCCGACGGGCAGCGGCAACGTGGACCTGACGGTCCTGCTCGATCCCGAGCAGGCCCGGGCCGTGCGGCGCGGTGCGGCCCGGCACGGGGTGACCCTCGCAGCACTGGCACACGCGGCCTGGGCGCTGGTGCTGGGTGAGCCGGGCGCCGCAGCGGACCGGCCGGACCGCGTGCGGTTCGGCTCCATCGGGCAGCACCGCCCGCCCGGGTACGAGGACGCCGCGGGCATGTTCATCGAGGCGCAGGCGATCCACGCCGACGTCACAGCGGACAGCGACGTCGCCGAACTGGTCGCCGCCGTGCACGCGGTCCTGCAGGGCGGGCGCCGAGGGGCGGTGACGTCCTCGGCGGGAGACTCGTACGAGACCGCGGTGATCGTCGACGACGCGCGCGGGGTCGGCTCCGCGGCCGCGTTCCTCGGCCGGCCCGTCGACGTCCGCTGGTCCCGGGAACGCACCGGGCTCGCCCTGACGGTGTCGGTGATCGACCTGGGCCCCGACGACGGCATCGAGATCACGCTCAACTGCGACACGGCGCGGGTCGACATCGGTACCGGGCAGCACGTCGTCGACCGCTGCGCCGAGGTGCTGGTCGGCATCGGGCAGCGCGGCGCGACCGTCGTCGACCTGTGGCGCTCCGCCGCGCCGATCCCGAAGCCGATCCCGAACCAGGAGGCCCTCCGATGACGGTCCTGTCAGCAGGGAGCTCGATCCGCTCGCTGCCGTCCGGCGCGGACCCGGGCACGTGGATCGAGCGCTGGGCCGGCGAGCTGCGCGGTGAGCTGGAGACCGCCGGGGTGGTCCGGCTCCGCGGGCTCGGTGCGCTCGCCGCGGAGCTCGACGTCGTCGCGGCCGGGATCACCGGCCTCCCGCCGCTCGAGTACCACGGCGGCGCCACCCCGCGGACCAGGCTGGAGCGGCGGGTCTACTCGTCGACGGACTTCCCCGCCGCGCACCCCATCGACCTGCACTCGGAGCTGGCCTACGCCCGCACCTGGCCCCGCTACCTCGCGTTCAGCTGCGTCGAGGCCGCCCGGACGGGGGGAGCCACGCCGATCGCTGCGACGGCGGAGATCGCCGAGCGGGTGCCGGCCGGGCTCGCCGACCGGCTCCGCCGCCACGGCATCCGCTACCGGCGCACCTTCCACCCGATGCTCGGCACGGACTGGCGGACCGCCTACGAGGTCGACGACCTCGACGGGCTGCGGGCGGTCGCGGCGGAGCGCGGCGAGACGGTGACGGTGTCCGGCGACGGGATCGTGGCCACCACCATCGATCTCCCGGCGTACCTCGACCTCGGCGGCCGGGACGTCTGGTTCAACCAGATGGTCGCGTTCAACGCCCGGACCCTGCCCGACGACGTGCGGGAGGACCTCGAGCTCGTGGTCGGGCCGGACGCCATCCCGAAGGACACGCTCGACGGTGCCGGTGACCCGTTCGACGCCGACGAGATCTCCGCGGTGCGGGATGCGGTCCGTGCGGCGACCGTCGCCGTGCCGTGGGAGGCCGGTGACCTGCTGATCATCGACAACCGCCGCTACGCGCACGGTCGCGAGCCGTACACCGGCGGGCGGCAGGTGCGGGTGTGCATGTTCGGTTCCGACGGCTGGCCGGCCCGCGCGGGCGCGCTGTCGCACGAAGGCACCAGGGGGAGCCATGGATGACGCGGATCGGCTGTTCGCCGAAGGATTGGCCGGGGCATGGACGGGCCCGGCCGACGACCCGGCCCGCCCAGCGGGGAACGCGGTGTCCGGCGTCCCGGACGACGAGAGGTTGCGGGATGCCGTCCGCTCCGCGCTGAACGGCTTCCTCGTCGCCGGTGCGGCGCCCGCGCCCGTGGTGCGCCGCGACGGCGGCGCGGTGGCGGCGCGACTGCGCACCGATCGCGGCGAGCTGGTGTGCCGGATCGCAGGCTCGGACACCGGCGGGCACCGGGTGACGGTGCACGGCCGGTACGCCGGGCGCCGGCTCGACGCCGTCGTGGCGGACGGTGTCGCCGCGCAGGTCGCGGCCGTCCTCGACGGCCGGCCGGTCGCCGCGCCCGCCGGCGGGCGGATCGAGGGCGGCCCGGTCAAGGCCGTCGACGTGGTGGACCGCGTGCTCGACGTCGCCCGGCTCGATCCGGACCGCGTGGCGGTGCGCGCCGGTGCCGCCGAACTGCGCTACGGCGATCTGGCGGAGCGCGCCGGCCGATACGCAGCCCAGCTCGACGCCGCCGGGATCGGCGACGTGGTCGTGGTCCCGTACCGCCGCCGGATCGACACCGTGGTCGTGCTGCTCGGGGTGCTCGCCGCGGGCCGCGCCTTCCTGCTGCGGGCCGACGACGGCCGGGACGAGTTCGGCGCAGAGGCCGCATCGTGGGCGGGCGCCACCGACACGGCGCCGGAGCCGTCCGCGGCCGAGCCCACGGAACAGCCGGCGCTCCGTCCGGTCCCGGGCACCGCGGCCGCCTACGTCATCTTCACCTCCGGGACCACCGGCCGGCCCAAGGCCGTCGTCGTGGAGCGGGACCAGCTCGCCGGGTACTGCGGCTTCCTGGTCGCGGAGGGAATCTGCGGGCCCGAGGTCACCATGCCCGCGATCAGCGCCCCGGAGTTCGATGCCATCGTCAAGCAGCTCTTCGGACAGCTCGCCGCAGGCGGCGCCGTCACGCTGACCGCGACGGGTGACGTACTCGCCGAGATCGAGGCGGCCCTGGCCGACGCGACGGCGAACCCGACCGTGAACACGGTTCCGACGGTCTGGGCGCAGTACCTGGACCTGCACGACGCAGACCTGCACGACGGGCCGCTGCGAACCGGCGGCGGCACGCTGCTCCTGGGTGGGGAGGCGCTGGACCCCGCGCTGGTCGAGCGCACGCGGGCCGCGTGGCCGGGGGTCCGGATCGTCAACCTCTACGGTCCGTCCGAATGCACGTCGAACGCGACGTGGATGCCGGACGTCGCCGCCGACGGTGACCGCGTGCCCATCGGCACCCCGATCCAGGGCACCGACGTCCACGTCCTCGACGAGCGCCTCGAGCCGGTGTGCCCCGGTGGGGTCGGCCGGTTGTACGTCGCCGGCTCGGGGGTGTCCCGCGGCTACGGCGCCGATCCGCGCCGCACGGCAGCGGCCTTCCTCCCGGAGCCGGGTTCGGCGAGCCCTGGCTCCCGCATGTACGCGACGGGTGATCGGGTACGCGTGACGTCGGCGGGGCTGGTGTACCTCGGTCGCGACGACGCCCAGGTCAAGGTGAACGGCGTGCGGGTCGACCTGGAGACACTGCGCGTCGACCTCAGCGCGCTCCCCGGGGTGCGCGCCGCCGCGGTCGGCATGGTCGATGGTGCCCTGCGGGTGTTCGTCGACATCGGCTCGGACACTGCAGCGGCTGCGGTGGACGCGCACATCCGCCGGTCATGGCGTCGCGAGCTGCACGGTGTGCGAGCGGAGCGGGCCACCCCGATCCCGACCACGTCCACCGGCAAGGCCGACTTCCGCGCGCTGTGCGCGCAGTCCGCCCGCCCGGCGCCAGGCGGACCGTGCACAGCGGAGGCGCCGCACCGGGTCCTGCAGATCATCTGGTCCAGCGTCTTCGACGCCCAGCGGCTCGATTCCACGACCACCGTCTCCGACCTCGGCGGGGACTCCCTGAAGCGGCTCAAGCTGGTGGCCCTCTACCGCAGGATCCTGCGGGCCGACGTCTCGTTCGACGACTTCGCGCACCGCGAGCTGCTCGCCGAGCACCAGGAGCTGCTGGAGGCCCGGGTGGGGCGGGAGCGCCTCGACGAGGTGGCGGACAAGCTCGGGGAGCCGGCCCGATGACGACGACGGTGCCGACCGAGCTCGAGAAGCTGCTCGCGGCGAGTGGCGCGGAGCCGGGCGCAGACCCGGCCGGAGGAACGGGCCCGACTCCGCTCAGCGTGTACCAGGACCGGATCTGGCGAGCGCACCTCGTCGCGGGATCCGCCGCCTACGCGGTGCCGTGCGTGTTCGACCTCGTCGGCGACGTCGACACCGCGCGAGTGGTGACCGCTGCCTGTGCGGTGATCGCCACGGAACCGCAGCTCACCGGGTCCGTCGCTGCCGACGGGGACGGCTTCCGGCTGATGCCTGGGACGGGGGAGCTCGCCGTCGAGCACCTCGACGTCGCCGACCCGGACGCCGCGGCGACGGAGTTCCTCGCTCGACCGTTCGCCACCGGCGTCCCGCTGACCAGGCTCGCGGTGATCCGCGCGGCGGGGCACCCGGACCGGGTCGCCATCGCCTTCCACCACGTCGTGATGGACGGCGCCGCGATGGCGGTGTTCGTGAACGACCTGCGCGGGGAGGTTCAGACCCCCGGCTCGGCCGCGCTGGTGCCGCGCAGCCGCTACCACGACGTGGCGCGGGTGCGCCCGGACGCCGACGCGTGGTGGGACCGCCGGCTGCGCGCCCGGCTCGATGGTGAGCCGTGGGCCCCGGACCCGGATGCCGGGCATGCGCTCGTGACCAGCGGCTCCGCCGGGGACCCACAAGACGGTGCAGCGGGCACCGTCCGGTCGACCGCGATGTGGCTGACGGCGATCGCGCTCACGCTGGCCCGGGTCACCGGCCACTCCGCCCAGTGCTTCGCGGTGCCGCTGGCCAACCGGTGCGAGTTGGAGGACTTCGACGCGCTGGGGCCGCTGGTCAACACCGTGCCGCTGTTCGTCGACGTCGACGACGCGCAGCCGGTGGGCGAGCTGCTCGAGGACGTGGAGCGGGAGCTGTCGGCGGCGATCGCGCACTCCGCGACCGATCTCGGCGCGGTGTCCGAGGCGATCCGCGCCGAGCACCCGACCTTCCACGTGCCGATGAACGTTCTGGTGAACCTGCAGAGCGTCGCGCACGGCGACGTCCCGCTCGGCGGCGGCGTCGCGCGCCCGGTGAGCGTCCACTCCGGCGCGGTCAAGGGCGCGCTGACCGTCAGCGTCAACACCACCGGCGGCGACGTCCTGATCGAGAGCGCGCTGGCCGGGTGGACCGCCGACACGCACGTCGGGCTGCGCGCGGCGTTCTCCGCGGTGCTGCGGGCGCTCGCCGCCGACCCGCAGCGGCCGGCCGGCGCCGTCGACATCGGGGTCGTCGGAGCCCCCGCACGGCGCGCCCCGACGTCCGGGTCGATCATCGCCGAGATCCTGGAACGGGCCGGGCACGATCCGGGCCGGACCGCGGTGACAACGCCCGACGGTGACCTGACGTGGGGCGAGCTCGCGGCCGGGACGGCCGCGGCGGCCCGGGTGCTGCGTGACCACGGCGTGCGGCCGGGCGACGCGGTGCTGGTCGCCACCGCCCGGGGACGGGACTTCGTCGTGTGGGCCGGCGCGGTCATGGTGCTCGGCGCGGCCTACGTGCCCGTCGATCCCGAGCGCGGTGCAGCTCGCGTGGCGAGCGTGGCCGAGCAGTCCGGCGCGCAGCTGGGGATCTGCGCCGTCCCGCTGCCCGGGGTGCGGACGATCGATCCCGTCCTTCCTGCCGCGGACGCCGTGCCTGCGCCGGAGCCGGTGACCGACGCGCAGCTGCCCGCCTACGTGATCTTCACGTCCGGCACCACCGGCCGGCCGAAGGGCGTCCCGGTGACGCACGCCAACCTGCTCGCCCTGCAGCGCGCCACCGCGGACCTCATCGGTGCGGACGACGTCGTGTCGGCAGTGCACGCGTTCACCTTCGACTTCAGCGTCTGGGAGGTGTGGATCGCGCTCGCCCAGGGCGCGCGGGTGGTCCTGTACGGCGACGACGTCGTGCGCGACCCGTACGAGCTGGGCGACCGCCTCACGGCGGACGGGGTCAGCGTGCTGTCGCTGACGAACACGGCCCTGGGCAGCCTCCTCACCGCGATCGGTCGCGACGGCGGTGCCGTGCCCACTGCGGTCCGGCGGTTGATCCTCGGCGGCGAAGCGGTGGCTCCCCGCTACGTGCGTGCCTGGTGGGACCTGCTCGGTCCGCGGGCGCAGGTGGTCAACATGCTCGGCGCCACCGAGACCACGGTGCACACCACCCGTCGTGACGTGGCGCCGGAGGACCTCGACAGCCCGTCCGTGCAGGTCGGGGGCGCCCTCGACCACCTTGACGTCGTCGTCCTCGACCCGGCGGGCCGGGCGCTGCCGCCGGGCGTCACCGGCGAGATCGCCGTGCGCGGTGCCGGGGTGGCCCTGGGGTACCTCGGCCGGGGTGCGCTCACCGCGGCGCGGTTCGTGCCCGACCCCTTCCCGGGTGTCGCGCCGGGCGCCCGGATGTACCTGACCGGCGACGCCGGCCGATGGCTCGGCGCCGGCCGCCTGCTGTGCCAGGGGCGGCTGGACGGGCAGGTCAAGGTGCGGGGGCACCGCATCGAGACGGCGGGCGTCGAGGCGGTGCTGACCCGCCACCCGCGGGTGCTGCGGGCCTGCGTGGTGGCGCACGACGACCTGCTGCACGCCTTCGTCGAGTTCGCCCCCGGGACGGATCCCGCCGAGCTGCGCGCGCACGCCGCCGCCACCCTCGCCGAGTACGAGGTCCCGGACCGCGTGCACGGGGTGCACAGCTTCCCGATGACGGTCAACGGCAAGGTGGACCGCGATCCCGAGAAGCTGCTGGCCGCCGTCCATGCGCCGGCGCGGGACGCGCACGGCGGCGGCTTGGTCACCGCGATCTCCGAGGTGCTGGGTGGCGAGCCGGTCGATCCCGCGCTCTCCTTCCTCGCCAACGGCGGCGACTCCATCACCGCCGTCCGCCTGGTCGGCGAGCTGCGCGACCGCGGTGTGCGGATCTCGGTCGGCGAGGTGCTGAGCGCGCCGTCGGTGCAGGCGCTGTGCACGGCTGACCGCGCAGCCGTGGAGACCGAGGGCGACGACGCCGCAGTCGGTCGGTTCGCGATGATCCCCGACGACGTCCGCGACGGGCTCCCGTTCGACGTGTCCGACGCCTACCCGCTGTCCGCCGCGCAGGAGGGCATGCTGTTCCACATCCGGGCCGATCCCGAGCTGGGCGTCTACCACAACACGGTGAGCGTCCGGATCCGCGGCGGTCTGGACCCGGCCGCCTTCCGCGTCGCCCTCGCCGACACGATGCGCCGGCACGACGTGCTGCGCACCGCCGTCGACGAGCTGCGCCACGACGAGCCCCTGCAGCTCGTCCACCGCGACGTGCCGGCGCCGTTGACGGTGGTCGCCGCGCCGCCGGGGGATGCCGAGCGCGTCATCGCGGAGATCGTCGCCGGGGAACGCGTGACCCCCTTCGACCTGGACCGGGCGCCGCTCTTCCGCATCACGCTGGTGCGGGTGGCGCCGGGCGAGGACCAGCTGATCATCAGCGACTGCCACGTCATCCTCGACGGGTGGAGCTGGACCTCGACGCTCGCCGAGGTGGTGACCAGGCACAACGCGCTGGTCCGGCGCGACGGTGACTACGACCGCACGCTCGCGCCCGACGTGCGGGTGCGGTTCGCCGACTTCGTCGCGCTGGAGCGACGGACCCGCGCGGACGGAACCGCGGCCCAGGCGTGGGGCGAACACCTGCGCGGAGCGCGGCCATGGTCCGTCGCCGACGTCCGGGCGGACACCGGGGCGGCGGGCCGTCGGGTCGGCCGGGCCCACGTGCCGATCACCGCGGAGACCGCCGAGCGGCTGGCCGTCCGCGCCCGGGACGAGGGGGTGTCGCTCCGGCACCTCGCGATGGCGGTCAGCGTGCGCGCGATCGGCGCGGTGCTGGGGAACACCGCGGGGGCGCCGACCGATGAGGTGCTGACCGGGATCACCGCGAACGGGCGGCTCGAACGCGCCGGCGGCACCGACGTGCGCGGCATGTTCCTGAACATGGTGCCGCTGCGCTTCCCCACCGCGGACGACGCCGGTGACCAGGCGCGTGCCTGCGCCCGCGTCGAGGCGGCCATGGCGGCGCACCGCAGGCTCCCGAACATCGACATCGCGCAGCTGGTGGGCCGAGGCCCGCTCTTCGACTTCGGCTTCAACTTCGTCCAGTTCCAGCGGCTGAAGGAGATCGAGGAGTCGCACCGGTTCGGGACCACGGAGGCGGACTCGCACTTCTCCCAGGAGGACACCGACCTCGCGCTCATGGCGACCTTCTCGGTGCACCCGCCGGAGCACCGCCTCGCGCTGATGCTCATCGCGGACGAGAGCCGCGTGAGCGCGTCCCGCCGGTCCCGCCTCGCGGCGTCCTACGCGGCCGCCCTCGACTGGGCCGCCGGCGGCCCGGGAGGTCGACGATGAGACAACTGCTGCGGGTACTGCTGGGCGGCGGCACGGGCCTGGCCCTCGTCGCGGTCGGCGGCGGGATCGTCACCGGCGTCGCGACGATCGCCATGATCGCCACGATCACCGCGTCGGTCGGTGGGTCGGCCGGTGCGGCCGGCGTCGGCCTGTTCGTCCTCGCCGCGGCCGCGGTCCTCGCGGCCGGTGCACTGGCGTCCCACACCCTCGTGCGGGTCACCCAACGGTCGGTCGACCGGCTGCGCACCCGCCTGGTCGACGACCTGCTCGCGGCGCCGCTGCGCCGGTTCGAGGAGTTCCGCCTGTCCCGGGCGGTGGCGGTGCTCACCGACGACCTCGCGGCTGTGGGGCAGGCGGTGCAGGCGCTGCCGCTGCTCCTGATCAACGCCGTGATCGTCGTGTGTGCCCTGCTCTACGTCGGGGTGCTGGCACCGGCCGCGCTGCTGGTGCTGGCCGTGGTGATCGTCCTGGGCGGCGGCGCCTACGCGTGGACGAACCGCACCGCGGGGCGGCACCTGTACCTCGCCCGCGAGGCGCAGGACGAGCTGCACGACTCCTACCAGGCGCTCACCCACGGCTTCAAGGACCTGAAGCTGTCCGGGCGGCTGCGGCACGCCGTGGTCGAGACCGATCTGCGGACGCAGTCGCAGCGCTACGCCCGCCACGTGGTGGTCGGGTCCACCGTCAGCCTGGTGACCGGCTACTGGGGGCAGATGCTCTTCCTCGCGTGCGTGGGGGCGGTGGCGTTCGGCGGGGAGTTCCTGGGCATCGCCCAGCAGGAACGCTTCGGCGTGGCGCTGGCGGTGCTGTACCTCAACACCCCGCTCGTGACGGTCCTCAACATCGCTCCGGTCCTCAACCGGGCGGTCGTCGCGCTGCGCCGCATCGAGGAGGTGGCCGGCCTGCGGGGCGCGGACGCCCCCGTGGATGTGGTGCCACCCGCCGGATCCACGCGGGTCGCTGCGGAGATCGGGGTCGACGGGGTGGTCTTCACCTACGACGGCCGAGACGGCGCCCGCGATCCGTTCACCCTCGGGCCGGTGTCGGCGACGTTCCCCCGCGGGACGATCTCCTTCCTCGTCGGGGGGAACGGGAGCGGCAAGAGCACGCTCGGCCGCGTACTCGCCGGCCTGTACGACCCGGACCGCGGCGCCCTCACGGTGGACGGCCGGGTGCTGGATCGCGCGGGCACCGCGGCGTACCGCGAACGGGTCAGCGCCTGCTTCGCCGATTCGTACGTCTTCCGCCGGTTGCGGTCCACCGCACCCGAGGTGCTCGACCGCGCGCGGCACTGGCTGCGCGAACTGGGGCTCGACGGGATCGTCCGCGTGGACGGTGACCGGCTCGTCTGCGGGGACCTGTCCACCGGCCAACGCAAGCGCCTGGCCCTCGTGGAAGCCCTCGCCGACCCCCGCGACGTGGTGATCCTCGACGAGTGGGCCGCCGAACAGGACCCGCACACCCGGCAGCGGTTCTACGAGGAGATCCTGCCGCAGATCCGTGCCGACGACCGGATCGTCGTCGTCGTGACGCACGACGACCGCTACTTCGACCACTGCGATCAGCTGCTCAAGTTCGAGCGGGGGAGCCAGGTGGGGGCGGTGCCCGCTGCCACCGTCCTCGCTTCGCAGTGATGGAAACGATTACCGCAACCAGCGATGGGGAACCGATGACTGTGCAGGAGAACAGGCAGCAGGACGGCGCCGCCCGATGGAGCGTGGTCCGCAACGACGAGGAGCAGTACTCGATCTGGCCGGCCGATCGGCCGGTGCCCCAGGGCTGGGCGGAGGTCGGCTTCTCCGGTGATCGCGAGGAGTGCCTGGATCACATCGACGAGGTGTGGACCGACATCCGGCCGCTGTCGCTGCGCCGCGCGCTGGGGCTGGCGTCGTGACCCTCGTCGACCACCGGCCGGCGGGCGCGACCACGATCGATCGCGTCCGCGAGGTGCTGGTCGGCGACTTCCTGCCGATGCTGGTGGACGTCGAGCGGTCCTCCGGTTCGTACCTGTGGGACGAGGTCCGCGACGGGCCGGTGCTGGACATGGGCATGTACTTCTCCTCCGCACCGCTGGGCCACAACCCGGCCGCGGTGACCACGGCGTCCGCCGATCTCGCGCTCCGCGCCGCCGCGCGGGTGAAGCCGTCGAACCCGGACTTCGCCAGCCCCCTGCTCGACGAGTTCGTCGCCGACTTCCGCCGGGTGATGATGCCCGAGGCGATGTCGCACCTGTTCGTGATCGACGGTGGAGCGCTCGCGGTCGAGAACGCCCTCAAGGTGGCGTTCGACTGGAAGGCGCAGGTCGCATCGATCCGGGACACCGACGCGCTGTCCGTGCTGCACCTGCGTCGCGCCTTCCACGGGCGCAGCGGGTACACCCTGTCGCTGACCAACACCGATCCGGTCAAGACCGCCGGCTACCCCGCGTTCGACTGGCCGCGGGTGCCGGCGCCGGCCCTCGATGAGGACGGCGGTCCCGACCCCGACGGGGACGAGCTGACCGTCGACGAGGTGGCGGCGCTCGAGGAGATCGAGGCCGTCCTCTTCGCCAGGGGCCACAGCATCGCGTGCTTCGTCTACGAGCCGATCCAGGGCGAAGGCGGGGACCGCCACATCGGCGGCCGGTTCTTGCGCGCCGTCGAGGACCTGTGCGTGCGGCATGACGTGCTCACCGTCGCCGACGAGGTCCAGACCGGAGGCGGTCTGGTCGGCCGGCGCTGGGCGCACGAGGCGCTGGGGCTGGCCCCGGACCTCGTGGCGTTCGGCAAGCGGCTGCAGGTGTGCGGGGTGCTGGGTGGGCGCCGGGTCGCCGACCTGGCGACCAACGCGTTCGTGACACCGAGCCGGATCAGCTCCACGTGGGGCGGGTCGCTCGTCGACATGGTGCGGTTCTCCCTGCTGTACAGCGCGATCGAGCGCGACGGGGTGTTCGACCGCGCCGCGGCGCTGGGTCCGACGATGCGCGCGGGCCTCGAGGATCTGGCCACCGGTTCCGGTGGACGACTGGCGGCGCCGCGCTCCCGCGGGTTGTGGGGCGCGCTCTCCGTCGAGACCCCCGAACTGCGCAACTCCGTGTTGGAGCTGGCGCTGTCCGCGGGTGATTGCGTGCTGCTGCCGTGTGGCGCCCGGTCGATCCGCTGGCGGCCGTCCCTGCTCGTCACCGAGAACGAGCTCGCCCGGTCCTTCGACGCCGTGCGGGACGCGCTGCGCGCACTGGGAGGCGGCTGACATGAGCACCGGTCGGAGCGCGCGGGCAGGGATGGTGGACGAGCTGGCAACGGCGGGCCTCGCCGCCCGCTTCGGGGCCCGGCCGGTGCAGCGGTGCTCCGACCGGGACCTCGACGCGGCCCTGCTGCTGCAGCGGAGCGGGCGGGTCACCGAGCAGCTCCGCGCGTGCGGCGCGGGCCGCGGCAGCGTCGTTGTGGTGAAGGGGCGGCGCGACTCGTGGCTGCTCCCGGTGCTGCTGGGCGTCATGGGCGCCGGCGCCGCCTACGCGGTCGTCCCCTTCAACAGCCCCGACGACGTCGAGCGTCGCCTGCTCGACACCCTGGAGCCGGCGGCGTCGATCACGTGGCGGGTGGACCTGCCCGCTGCTGCCGTGCACCGACCGGCGGTGCCGGTCGACGAAGACGGGCCCGTCGTCACGGCGCTGCGCGACGGCGCCGTGCCCGCGATCGGCCCGCGGCACGAGCTGGATCCGGCCTACATGTGCGCGACGTCGGGCACCTCGGGCGTCCCGAAGTGCGTGATGGTGCCGCACCGGGCCGCGACGGCCTTCCTGGCGGCGTCGTCCGCCGTGGTGGAGCTCGCGGCGGACGACGTGGTGGCGGCGCGGTCGTCGGCGGCCTTCGACCTGTCGGTGTGGGAGCTGTTCGCCCCGCTCCTCGCCGGGGCGACGACGGTGCTGATCCCGGAGGACGTCGCCGCGGACCCGGCCCGGCTGCACGCGCGGCTGGCGGAGTCCGGCGCGACCGTCCTGTCGACCACCCCGTCCGCCGCGTACCAGCTGGGCGCCCACGACGACGTCGCCGGCGGCGGGTTGGCGCTGCGGCGGTTGCTGGTGGGCGGTGAGGCGTCCGACGGTGCGCGGCTCGCGGACGTGCTGGCCGCGCCGTCGTTCGCGCGGTGCCGGCTGGACAACTGGTACGGGCCCACCGAGACGACCGTGTCGTGCACGGGCGGTCGGCTCGACGACGAGGAGCTGACGCGGACGGACGTGACCATCGGGCCGGCGATGCCGGGCACCACGACGATCGTCGACGCAAGGGGCGGCGGCGAATCGGGGGAGCTGCTCGTCGGGGGCCCGCAGCTGGCGCTCGGCTACCTCGGCGCCCCCCGCGCGACCGCGGCGGCCTTCGTGCCGGATCCCGACGGCGACGGGCAGCGGGTCTACCGCACCGGCGACCTGGTCGACGTCGACGACCGGGGCTGGTTCACCCACCGCGGCCGGATCGACAGCCAGGTCCAGCTGCGGGGATACCGGCTGGAGCTCAGCGAGGTCGAGCGCGCGATCGCGGCCGACAGCCGGATCCGCTGGAGCCACGCAGCGGTCGCCGGCACCGACACGGACGTGCTGGTCGCCTGGTTCGCGACGCGGGACGATCAGCCCGTCGACCGGCCCGCGCTGTCGGCGGAGCTGTACAACAGGCTGCCCCGGCACGCGGTACCGGCGGCGCTGGTGCACGTCACGGAGGTCCCGGTCTCGGAGGGCGAGAAGCTGGAGGCGCGGCGGCTGCCCGAACCCGCGGCCACGGACTTCCCGGCCGGCGAGCCGGCGGCCGCGCCACCCCGCACCGACACCGAGATCCGCATGCACGGGCTGTGGCAGCGGCTGCTGGACATGGACGGCATCGGCATCGACCACCACTTCTTCGCACTGGGCGGCCACTCGCTGCTGGCGGCGCGACTGCTCAACGGCATCACCCGCGAGTTCGGGGTCCGGCTGGCGCTGCGCGAGGTCATGGATCGGCTGACGATCCGTGAGCTCGCGGCGTGGGTCGACGACCACGACCGCTCCCGGACCACACCGGGAGAGGACGCAAGCACGACGGGGGAAACAGGATGAGCGCAGTACTCGACCGCCTGGCGGCGGTGGCCAGGTGGAGCTACCTGCACCGCTTCGCCGTACTGGCCGGCTGGCTGGTCGCATTGATCCTGTCGACGGCTCTCTACGTGGTCGTCGGGGTGAACGAGATGAGCCCCGCGCAGGGGTTCGTCCGGGAGTCCGGTGCTGCCGAGCAGATCGAGACCTCGACCGACTTCCTCGCCTCGCGGACCGAGACCGTGCTGGTCGACGCCGGCTCGGGGCAGCGCTCGGCCGACGTCGCCACTGCGCTGGTCACCGCGCTCGACGGCGCCCGATCCGTCGAACGGGTCGACGGGACGCTGGTGGCGCGGTCGGGGGAGTCCCGGGTCGTCGAGGTCCTGCTGACCGAGCAGCAGGCGTCCCCCGCCGCGCGCGTGCAGGGCCTGCAGGACGCCATGGCCGCGGTGCGCGCCGCCCACCCGGGGGCGCACATCGACGCGACCGGACCGGTGTCGGTGCAGGCCGACGTGACCACGACCTACGCCGAACGCCTCACGCTCCTGGAGTGGCTCAGCCTGCCGATCACGGCCGTCGTGCTGTTCCTGGTGTTCGCCGGTGTCGTGGCGGCGGCGGTGCCGCTGGTCACGGGCCTGCTGGTGGTGGTGCTGGCGTTCCTGTGGAGCGGGGTCACCTCGCTCGTCGTCCCCGCGGAGGCCAACCAGCCGAGCCTCATCCTGCTGATGGGCCTCGCGCTGGGCGTCGACTACTCGCTGTTCTTCGTCCGGCGCACCCGCGAGGAGTTCAGCCGCACAGGAGACGTCGAGACCGCCGCGCTGACCGCGGTGTCGGCGACCGTGCGGTCGGTGGTCGTCGCCGGCATCGTCACGGCGGTGTCGGTGGCCGCGGCGTTCCTGACCGAGTCGCCGATCTTCCACTCACTGACGCTGGGGATCATCCTGGTGGTCGTCGCCGCGATGGTCGCCTCGGTCACGTTGCTGCCGGCGCTCCTGCGCATCGGCGGGAAGCGGATCGTCCGCCAGGCGTTCGGACGCAGTGCCGATGCCACACCCGACGCCGAGGACGCCGGCTTCTGGTCGCGGTTGACCGCGGCCGTGGTCCGGCGCCCGGGTCCGGCGCTGCTCGCCGGCCTGCTGGTGCTGGTCGCGCTGGCGGCCCCGGTGTCGGTGATGCGCCTGCAGGTGCCCGGCACGGACAGCATGCCGAGGACGTTCCCGACACTGACCACCCTCGACCGGATCGCCGACGAGTACCCGCTGTACGGCGTCAGCCACACCGCGGTGACCGCGCTGGACGGCGGCCGCGACGTCGGCGTCGACACACTCCGCCGGATCGCCGAGGGCGCGGCCGC
This sequence comes from uncultured Actinomycetota bacterium, assembly GCA_963727745.1. Classification (GTDB taxonomy): domain Bacteria; phylum Actinomycetota; class Actinomycetes; order Mycobacteriales; family Pseudonocardiaceae; genus Pseudonocardia. The sequence goes on along the minus strand of CAVSHL010000001.1, from coordinate 299,023 downwards.
GTCCCCCGGATTCGACACCCAGGTGCGCGATGTCGAGGTGTCGGTCGACGGCTCCGTCGCCCGGGTCGAGATCGGCACCGCCGCCCCGTCCATCGATTCGGACGCGGCCATGGGGAGCCTCGCCGACCTGAGGGACCGGATCATCCCCGAGGTGTCGGGCGGAGCGGGCGTCCTCGTCGGCGGCGAGACCGCGGTGAGTGCGGACCTCTCCGCGGCCATGGTGTCCGACCTGTGGATCGTCATCGGGATCGTGGTCGCCGTGTCGTTCCTGCTGATGGTGCTCGCGTTCGCGAGCGTGCCGCTGGCGGTCCTGTCGGTGGCGCTGAACCTGCTGTCCGTGCTGGCGTCCTACGGCGTTCTCGTCGTGCTGTTCCAGTTCGGGTGGGGCGCCCCGGTGTTCGGGGAGGAGTTCGCCGGTCCGGTGGTCACCCTGCTACCGGTGATGATGCTGGCCATCCTGTTCGGGTTGTCGATGGACTACCACGTGTTCATCCTGACCCGGGTCCGGGAAGCGCTGGTCGGTGGTGCCGAGGTCGATGACGCTATCCGGCACGGTGTGGTCCGGTCCGCGCCACCGGTGACGGCCGCCGCTGCGGTGATGGTGGTCGTCTTCGCGCTGTTCACCGTGCTCCCGACCCACGAGATGAAGCAGCTGGGCGTCGGCCTGGCCGTGGCGATCGCTCTCGACGCCACCGTCGTCCGCGGCGTGCTGCTCCCGGCGGCTCTGCGCCTGCTGGGCGAGCGGGGCTGGCGCCGGTCGCGACCGGTCGTCGCCTCGACCGCCGAGCCCGTGCGGGCCGGCCACGCGGTGCGATGACCGCAGGCGGTCTCCTGGTTCGTCCCCGACGTGCAGCCGTGCTGCACGTCGTCCTCGTGATCCTGCTGGTCGCGGGTCTCGCCGCGGTCCCGGGCTCGGCCACCGCGGCGCCGCGCGGGTTGCAGGCGGTCGTCGACGGGCTGGCACGGGACCTGTCGGCGCCGGGTGCGGCCATCCAGGTGATCGGCCCCGGCGGGGCCGTGGAGGTGGCGACCACCGGGACCGACGGCCGGGGGCGAGCCATGACCGCCGACACGCCCTTCGTGTGGGGTTCGGTCGCCAAGTCGGTAGCTGCCGCGGCAGCCGCGGCGCTGGTGCAGCGCGGGGCGCTGAACTGGGACACCTCGGTGCAGGATCTCGTGCCCGAGTCGCGGGGGATGCTGGGGGACACCATGGTCAGCGTCTCGGACCTGGTGCACCACACCAGCGGGCTCCCGCACGACGTGACCATGACCGACGACTGGACCCGCCGAGGGTCCGCGGTGGACGCGGTGCGGTCGGCCACGCGCCCGGAGGGGGCCACCGCTCCTGGACGGTTCGAGTACGCGAGCCTCAACTACCTGCTGCTCCAGGCCGTGGTCGAGGTGGTCGGCGGCAGTCCCTACGCGCAGGTGCTCGACCGGGAGGTGTTCGGGGCGGCCGGCGCGGCAGGCGTCGTCACTGATCCCGACGACTTCGAACGGCGGGTCCCGCCCGGCCACCTCCCGTTCTTCACCGAGGCCCGGCCGATCGACGTGGGGATGGACCAGGCCGGCCTGGGCTACGGCTACCTCGCCGGATCCGTCTCCGCTCTCGGTGCGTACGCGGAGTGGCGGCTGCAGCAGCTGCGTGCCCACGAACCGGACGCCGTCCCGGCCGGTTCGGGAAAGGCGTACGGACCGGGCCTGTTCCGGGAGGAGTTCGGGGACCAGGTGGTGTGGTGGCACTCCGGCGCCGTCCCGGGGTACTACTCGTTCCTGGCGCTCGTGCCCGGCAGCGACCGCGCCGTGGTCGCTCTGGTCAACCGCTACGGCGAGCTCGAATCGGGGCCGACTGCGCAGGCCGGACGCGGCCTGCTCACCACCGTGCTCGACCGCGTCGACCCCGCCTGGTTCCCGCCGGCCAGCCCGACGACCGAGTACGCGGTGCTCGGCGTCCTGCTGGTGCTGATCTTCGCACTGGTCGTCGCCCTCGAACTGGCGACGCTGCGCATCGCACGGGGAGCGCGCCCCCGGGACCTGCGGTCGACGTGCACCCGCATCGGCGTCGTCACGGTCGTCGGCGGAGGCCTGCTCATCGGTGCACTCGTCGGGTTGCCGGCCGCGGTGGGCGTCACCCTGCCCGTGATGTGGCGGTGGGCGCCGGACGCCACCCTGCTCTTCTGGATGCTGGCGGGCGAGATCTTCCTGGTCACCGCCCTGGTGATCGCCGGGGACGTGCTCGGGTGCCGCCGCGCGGCCGCGGCCGCGTCCCGGGCCCGCAGCCCGGCAGGAGCGCGCTGACCGGTCGCCTCGCCTCATCGAGGGTGCGCACGCCGTGGACCCGGTCTCACGGCTGCCGTCCGAACCTCCCCAGCAGCTGCGCCTGGGGGCCGGCCGACGCCGGGATCGCCACGCGCGGTCCGATGACCGCGATCCGGTGGTAGAGCTCCTCCGTCTCGAGGACGAACCAGTCGAGCAGCTCCCCGGCGAGCGACTCGTCGAGGCGTGGGTCCGTGCCGAGGGCGACCGCGAGGTCCCAGGCGTGGACGAGGTGGTCGGTGGCGAGCTGGAGGGCGTACTCGGAGCCGGGGCGGTCGCCGAAGGAGAGGTGGACGGTGCGCTCCATCGCGCCGTCGGCCTGCACCGCCTGCAGCGCGGCGGCTGCGGCGGCGTCGAGGGTGGCCACGGGGTCCGGTCCGAGCAGGTCGCCGTCGAAGCGATCGCCCACGTCGTCGATCGTCGCGCCGGCGAACAGCTCGGGTGCCCAGCGTTGTTCGTTGACGAGGTGGTTCACCAGCTCGCGCACGTCCCAGCCCGGTAGCCGGGTCGGCACCGCCCAGCGGTCGCCGACCAGGTGCACGCGATCGGCGAACGCAGCGCTGCAGCGGGCGTAGATCTGCGGCACGTCCACAGCGAGCCATGATCCGTCCGGCGGGCGCCGATGTCGACCGATCTGCGCTGGTCTACGCGGGAGCGCAACCCCCGTCGGGACGGTGGGCCGGCTCGACACGGTCGGCGAGCCGGCGGCTGCCGCCGCCGAGCCCTCGCAGTGCTGCGGCGATGACTCGGCGCGCCGGGCGCGCCCAGTGGCGCGCGTCGTCGACGATCGGCGCGTCGGGCATCGCGGACGTCGCCAGCGGTCGGCGGGGTGTGGTCAACAGGATTCCGATGACGTCGGACATGTCGGTTCCTCTCGTTCGTCCTACCCGATCGACGAAGAGGAGTGGCTCGGATCGACACGGATCGCACCCGAAACAGGATCGATTTTCGAACGCCGACGTCCGGCGGCAGGACCGACCGGCCGATGCAGTGCAAGCGTCCGGCAGCAGCGCGACCCCGCCGAGCGGCCCAACCCTGCCTCGACTCGCCGGAACAGGCTTCGCGCGCGCGAGGAAAGGGGATGCGTCTGGTGCACGTCCATCGAGAGAGGAAGCGCCCCATGATCGATCGGCCGTCGGCCGGGCTGGCCGACATCAGCGGTTGGTTCATGATCGGAACTGCGCGGGTCGAGCTGCGGATCACGGTCGAGGACACGGCGCCGCCCGACGAGCCGGACAAGGACGTGGAGGTCGTCGACGACCTCGACGATGACGCGGACGATGACGCGGACGATGAGTTCGACGACGTCGACGACGACGCAGACGACGCGGACGAAGAGTTCGAGGACGACGCCGAGGACGACGCCGAGGACGACGCCGAATGGGTGGACGAGGACGAGGGCGACGACGCAGCCGAGGACGACGACGAGCTCGAGGATGAGTCCGATGTCGACGACGAGGTCGACGACGAGGGTTCCGACGAGGCCGACGGTGAGCTCGACGACGAGGACGTCGATGGAGAGGACGGCGACGACGAGGACGTCGACCGCAACGCTGACGGAGAACCCGGTCGGGACGGCCGCGGATCGGCGGACTCCACGAGCCTCGAAGGTCTGCTGCGGCCGCGCCGTCGATCGGCGGGCCGTGCCGAACCGGACGCGCGCCGGTCTCGCCGACCCGAGCGGGAGCGTGCCGAGGGCCGCGAGCGCCGTCGCGAGGACGAGTCGGAACCGGCGGAGCGGGGGAGTGGTCGAGATGCGGGCCGTTCCGAGCGCGCGCAGCGCCGGGAGAGCGCGTCGGATGAACCGCCACGACGGAAGGCGACCCCTCGGGCGCGCCGTCGATGACCGACGATCCACCTCGGCCGCGACCGGTGCCGGGCATCATCGCGGCACCGGGACCTGACCAGGGCCGCCGGGTACCGATGGCGAGCGAGGAGCGCGATGGCCAGATCCGACAGCGAACGTGACAGCGCGCTCGCCCGCGTGATCGCGATCGTGAACGACAAGGGCGGGGTCGGGAAGACGTCGATCGCGGCGAACCTCGGCGGCCAGATGGCCGGGGCCGGGTACCGCTGCCTGCTCGTCGACCTCAATCGGCAGGCGAACCTGGCCGACGACCTCGGTTATCGCGGCACGGCGGACGACGACCAGGGTGCGGCCCTGCTCGCCGCAGTGATCGCGGACGTGCCGTTGCGGGCGGTGCAGGACGTGCGCCCCCAGCTGGACGTCGTGTGCGGGGGATCCCGGCTCGAGGACCTGACGCCGGTCATGGTGTCGCGGCTGCAGCATCACGGTCGGGTGGCGTTCACCGTGCTCGGGGACGTGCTGGCGCCCGTGGCGAGCGACTACGACATCGTGTTCATCGACTGCCCACCCGAGTCGACCATCCTCACCGACCTCGCTCTCGGGGCGGCGCGATGGGTGCTGATGCCCACGCGCTCCGACCTGGGTGGCTTGGTCGGGATCGGTCTCGTGGCCGACCGGTTCACGCTCGCGAGAGAGATCAACGATCGGCTGGGGCTGCTCGGTGTGGTGCTGTTCGGCACCGGCAGTCGCTCGAACGTCATCCAGGCGCAGGCGGGCGCGGCGATCGACAAGGCGTTCGGCGGCGACTCGCCGCGGTTCCGCACCACCATCCGGTACGCGGAGCGCACGGCGCAGGATGCTCGGCGGCTGGGCAAGCTCGCCCATGAGCTGGAGATCCAGGCTGCGCAGCAGCCGGCGTGGTGGGAGTCGCTCCGCTCGGGTGTCCGGGAGCCGCGGATCGCCGAGACCGCGGCGAGCGTCGCGGGCGACTACCGGGCGCTCGGCGTCGAGGTGCTGACCGCGTTGCAGGCAGCAGAGGAGTTCGAACTCGGCCGAGCGGACGGGGAGGCGGCACCGCGGTGAGCACGTCCGCTCCGCCCACGCGCGGGCTGTCCGGGATCTTCGGCCCGTCGGCCGCGTCGGGGCGGACGCGGCCCACATCCACGCAGCACGAGGACCCTGGACAACCGCCGACGGCGAGTCGGCACGCCGGACGTGATCCCGTACCCGATCACGGAAAGGGAGGCAGGATCGTCGTGCGGGACCCGCGCCAGATCGACATGCTCCTGCTCGCGGTGCTGCACGGGAAGCCGCGGACGCGCAGCGAGGCGGCCGAGATCATCCGTGCGCGCACCGGTGGACGGCTGGTGCCGATCCGCGAGCAGCTCCTCAGCAGGTTCGGCTACCTCGAGCGGAACCGCCTCGTGTGCCGGTCCGGCGACGGTCGCCGCTACCGATCCACCGAGCTCGGCGATCGCGTGCTGCTCGGTCGAGTCCGTGAGCTGAACTCGCTCATCCACGGCGTCGACGCACTTCTGGGCGGCGAGGAGATCAGCTGACTCTCGGGCTGAGCTCGGCGCGTCTGGCGCTACGGTGCTTCCGCCAGGTAGGGATCGACCCAGGCGCTGATGATCCGGGCAGCGCGCGCGGCCTGTCCGCGCCCGGTGAGCAGGTGGTCGGCGCCCTCGAGGGAGATGAAGCTGCGGGGGTGCCGGGCGGTGCGGAAGATGGCGCTCGCGTTGGCGATGCCGACGGTGTTGTCGGTCGGTGAATGCATGATCATCAGGGCGCGCCGGAGCGTACGGATCCGCTCGTGCAGGTCGATCCTGCGGATGTCCTCGATGAACGCTCGCTTCAGGGTGAGGGCCTTGCCGCCGATCGGGAACGGGGCCTCGCCGTCGGCCTGGATCCGCTCGATCAGTGCGTCGTAGTGGTGCTCGACGTGGGCCGGCTGGTAGGGCGCGCCGATGCTCACCACCGCCTTGACCGACGGCACCAGGTGCGCTGCCGCGATGACGGCCGCGCCGCCGAACGAATGCCCGACCAGTAGCCGGAGATCGTGCCCGCGCTCGGTCATGAACCGGGCAGCGACGGCGGTGTCCTCGACCTTGTGCGAGAACGACCCGTCGCCCCAGTCGCCGTCCGAGCCGCCGAGGCCGAGGTTGTCGAACCGCAGCATCCCGATGCCGTCTCGGGCCAGCCCCTTGCAGATCCGGCTCGCGGCCGGGCAGTCCTTGCCGAGGGTGAACCCGTGCGCGAACACCCCCCACCCGCGGACGGTGCCCTCCGGGTGGTCGAGCAGCCCGGCGAGACGCGGCCCGCTGCTGCTCGCGAACGACACCTTCTCCGCCACGCGGACATCCTGCCAGCCGCGGACGCTGCTCAGGCCCGCTCGAACTCCATTGCACGGCCCGGGAGTCGCTGTGGCCGAGCGAGCCCGAGAGCGCAGCCGGCGGCGACCACGACTGCGCCACCGGCCGCGACCAGCGTCAACGGCTGCCGGCCGAGCACCACGGACGCGGCGAGTCCCGCGACCGGCATCAGCCCGATCAGCACCCCGACCCGGTCGGCGCCCAGCACGGCGACCCCCGTGTACCAGCACCCGAACGCGACCGCCGTGACCAGCGAGCCGAGCACCAGGATCGCGGTCGCCTCGGTCGGTGTCGGGACGGGCCAGGCCGCGGTCCCGCCCCACATCGTCGTCAGGACCGCGCCCGTGACCGCGGCGAACACGCACGACCACATCGACGCCGCGACCGCGCCGAGCCGCGTGACCACCCCCACCCCGCCGAGCGTGAAGGCCACCTCGCACGCCATGACCAGCAACGCGAGTGCGAGTCCCGGACCGTGCCACGATCCGCCGCCGCTCAGCACGACCACCCCGAGGCCGACGAGCCCGGCTCCGACCAGCGCGTAGGGCGAGGGTCGGCGGCCACGCACCAGCGGCGCGAGGACCGCGAGCACCAGCGGGCTCGCTCCCAGCACGGCCGCGATGAACCCCGGGGTGGCGTAGCGCTGACCGACGAGGATGGCCGCGTTGAAGCCGAGCATGCCGGCCGCGACCATCACCCCCAGTCCGACCAGGTCCTTCGCCGACGGCAGCGGCACCGGCCGCCGAGTCGCGAGCAGCCAGCCGAGCAGCAGGACCGCGCCGACGGCGTAGCGGACGGCCTGGCCGGACAGGACCGGATAGCCGTCGAGCAGGCCGGTGACCGGCACGGAGGCGCCGACCATGATCGACGCCGTCGCGGCCATGGCGACGGCCCGTGCCGCGCTCGGGGGCGCGGTGGTGGTGGTGTGCACGGCTTCACCATCGCCGAGCGAGTGGTCCAGTCGTAAGCTCCACTTCGATGACTGCTAACTGGTCCACTCTGCGCGAGCTGCTGCTGCCGGCCGCGTCGGCGGGCGGCCGGGGCAGGGCCGTGGAGTCGGCGCTGCGCACCGCGATCCGCGACGGCCAGCTCGCACCCGGCCTGCGGCTGCCGTCGAGCCGGGACCTCGCGGCGCAGCTCGGCGTCGCCCGCGGCACGGTCACCGCCGCGTACGGCCAGCTCGCCGACGAGGGCTACCTGACCGCGCGGCGCGGCGCGGGCACGACGGTCGCGGCGACGTTGCGCGTGCCGGCCCCGCCACCCGCGCCTGCGCCGACCGCCCAGCGGTGGCGCTACGACCTGCGCCCCGGTCTGCCGGCGCTGAGCGAGTTCCCCCGCGCCGAGTGGGCGGCCGCCACGCGCGCGGCGCTCACCGAGCTGCCGGACGAGGCCTTCGGCTACCCCGACCCGGCCGGGCTCGCGGAGCTGCGGACCGAGCTGGCCGCGTACCTCGGCCGGGTGCGGGCGGTGACGTCGACGGCAGCCGATCTCGTGATCACCCACGGCAGCGCGGAGGGCCTGTCCGTGCTGGCCGCGGTGCTCCGCGCGGACGGCCACGAGACCATCGCGATGGAGGACCCCGGCCACCCCGGTCAGGCGGACCTGTTGCGGGAGCACGGTCTGCGCCCGACACCCGTGCCCGTCGACTGCGACGGGATCGTCGTGTCGGCGCTGCCACCGGGCTGCCGCGCAGTCGTGGTGACGTCCGCGCACCAGTTCCCCGTCGGCACCACGCTGCACCCGCGACGCCGGCACGCGCTGCTGGCGTGGGCCCGCGCGCACGACGGCGTGGTCATCGAGGACGACTACGACGCCGAGCACCGCTACGACCGCCCGGCCCTGCGGGCGATGCAGGCGATGGACCCGGCACGCGTGGTCTACATGGGCAGTGTCAGCAAGACGCTCGCGCCCGCGCTGCGCCTCGGCTGGCTGGTGCTGCCGCCTGCGCTGCGCGCGAACACGGTGTCCCGCAAGCAGTTGACCGATCTCGGCTGCTCGCCGCTGCCGCAGGCGGCTTTCGCGCGGATGCTGCGTGGCGGCGGCTACGACCGGCACCTGCGCAGGAGCCGCATCGCCTACCGGCGCCGCCGCGATGCACTGCTGGCCGCGCTCGCCGAGCACCTCCCGTCGTGGTCACCGATCGGGGTGGCCGCCGGGCTGCACGTGGTCCTGCGCCTGCCGGACGAGATGGACGACACCGCGGTATCGCAGCTACTCGCGGCCGCCGGCATCCACGCGCCCGCCCTGTCCGGGTACTCGAAGCTCGGCACCCACCCGGGTCTCGTGCTCGGCTACGCGGCGACGACACCCGACCGGTTGCGCGACGCCGTCAGAGAAATCGCGCTCGCCGTCGGTTGAGTTCGTGCGGTGATGAACCGCGCCTACCTCGACGATTGTTCCGGCCGTAATCGTTCCGTACCGGATTCGCATTTGAGCGGTCCGATGTCCCGACATAGCGTCGAATCCGACGAAGATGACGGAGGCAATGACTTGACCCGACACGAGCTCGGCCCGGAATCGCACACTGTCGTCGATGTGTTCGACAAGGACACGCCACCCGTCCTGGAGGTCGATCCGGGCGACACGATCGTGGTACGGACGCTGGACGCGGCCGGGTACCTCCAGCCGCAGCGTTCGCCGGGTGATCAGCCGCCCAGGATGTTCCCGGCGGCGCGCGGTCACTGCCTCGCCGGCCCCATCGCCGTGCGGACGGCGGAGCCGGGCATGACCCTCGCGGTGCAGCTGACGTCGTTGCGGCCCGGCGGGTGGGGGTGGACCCGCGCAGGCGGGCAGGACTCCGCGCTGACCCGTCGGCTCGGCATCGCCGACGATCCCGCGGCCTGGCTGCTGTGGGCGATCGATCCGGAGAACGGGTCGGCCACCGACCAGCTGGGTCACACGGTCGCGACGGCACCGTTCCTCGGGGTGATCGGACTGCCGCCCGCGGAGCCCGGCGAGCACTCGACGCTCCCGCCCCGGACCCAGGGCGGCGGCAACATCGACTGCCGTGACCTGGTCGTCGGCTCGACGTTGTACCTCCCCGTCACGGTGCCCGGCGCGCTGTTGCTCCTCGGCGACGGCCACGCGGCGCAGGGGCACGGCGAGGTGGCCGGGACGGCGATCGAGTGCCCGATGACGACCGAGGTGACCCTCGACCTCCACACCGCCGCGCCGGTGGCGGGGATACACGCCGTGACGCCCACGGCGCGGATCACGTTCGGTTTCGACGCGGATCTCAACGCTGCGGCGACCGCGGCACTCGCCGGGATGGTCGAGTGGATCCAGCAGCTGTACGGCCTGGACAGATCGGTCGCGCTCGCACTGGCCAGTCCCGTCGTCGACCTCCACATCACGCAGATCGCGAGTGCCAACTGGGGTGTCCACGCCGTGCTTCCGCACGCTTCGATCCGGACTTGATCCCGGGACGTCGAGCTTCATCCTGCAGCTCACGGTGTTCGCTCTTCGGTGTCCTGTCTCGTTCGGCGCGAGCGGGTTTGCTGGTCTCGGTCAACCATCTTGTATGGCGCTACCGGTGTCTCTACCGCATATTATGGTCGGCCTGGCAGCCGTACCCGACTTGCCACTTCCGTTGGCTGCCTTCACTCCATTTCCTTGAGTGGTCAACTGGCTGTGGTCCCGTCTTCGAACCCTTGTTCGACGGCCTTTTCTTCGGTAGAATCAGGGCATGTCTCAAGGCCCCCTCGTCGTGCAGCTTGCTGAGCTTGTTGCACAGCTCGAAGAGGAGAAGAACGTCGTCGCCGCCCGGCAGACCGACGCCATTCTTGCGCTCGGGCGGGCCATTGCGGCCGAGCAGATCGATCGTGGTGTGGATGATCCGGCGCAGGTGCAGCGGGTGGTCGCCAACCGGGTCGGGCTCGCCTGCCGGGTCTCCGCGCATCAGGGCGGCAAGCGGGTCCGGATCGCGCGTGATCTGCACGCCGGCCACCCCCTGATCCGGGGGATGTTCGCGGCCGGGATGCTCACGAGCAGAAGATCGCCGTGATCACCGACGCGGGCTCCCACCTCGATCCCGACGAACGCGCCCAGGTCGATGAGCGGCTCGCCCAGCAGGGCATCGAAACCCTGGGCGTGCAGCGGCTGCACGACCTGGCCCGCAAGATCGCGGCCGAGGTGGCACCGGAGAAGTTCGAGGCCCGCACCCGCCGAGCCCGGTCCGGGCGGCGGGTGACCGTGCGGCGCTCCAGCGAACCCGGCATGGCTGATCTGACCGCGCACCTGCCGGTTGAGCAGGCCGTGGCCTGCTACGCGGCGCTGCGCAAGGCCGTCAACGAGGTGTGGGTGAAGCCTGAACCGGTGCTGCGCGGGCAGGGCCAGATCATGGCGGACACCCTGGTCGAACGCCTGACCGGCCAGGCCACGGCTGAGGACGTCGACATCGCGGTCCACATCATGGTCCCGGTCGAGGCCCTGCTCGATCCCGACAGCCCGCTCCCGGCCGAGATCCCCGGCTATGGTCCCGTCCCGGTCGATCTGCTGGCCACCGGTGAGGGTCGCAAGACCTGGCGACGACTGATCATCCGCGACGGCATCGTCATCGGCGGCGACTCCGTCCAACGCAACTTCACCGGCGTCCTGGCCAACCTGATCAACATGCGCGACGGCGGACGCTGCACCGCCCCCTACTGCGACGCCCTCATCGGCCACTACGACCACATCATCCGCCGGCGCCACGGCGGCCGCACCGAATTCGACAACGGCCGCGGACTGTGCGTTTTCCACAATCATCTGCGAGAAATCGGCACCACAGCCGGTCGACCACCCAAGAAACGGAAACGAAGGCCGTCAACCGCAGTGGCAAGTCGGGTACGGCCGCCAAGTCGACCACATCATGCAGTGAAAACCCGGGCAGCGCTACAACCGAAGCGGCACATGAACCCGGTAACCCCGCTCGGCTACAGCGATGCCGGGGACTCAAAAGCGTGCGCTGAGAGCGCGCAACGAAAGCTCGCCGCTCAGGCGTCCTGGCCCGCGGCGCTCGGCCGACGGCGCATGTAGCGCACGGCTTCGATGGCGCCGGTGACCACGACCGCGAGCGCGAGCCCGACGGCGATCCCGAGCAGCGTGTTCTCCTGGAAGATGACGCCGCCGAGGTACCCGGTGAGCGCGGTGTAGGCACTCCACGACGCGGTGGCGAACGCGACGAAGAGCACGTACTTGCCCAGTGGGTAGCCGACGACACCGGTGGACAAGGTGGCCAGGTAGCGGCCGACCGGGATGAACCGGGTGGTCACGAGGATGAATCCGCCGCGGTTGTCGAGGGCGCGGACGAACCAGTCGTGCGCCGCTCGGCGTCGGGTGCCGGGCGGCATCCGCGTGAGCACCGGGCCGGCGAGCAGTCGGCCGACGATGTAGGGCACCAGGTCACCGAGGAAGGCACCGAGCGTCGTCGCGGCGATGACGAGGACGATGTCGGTGGCCCCGGTGGCGGCGTAGACACCCGCGATGATCACGACGGGCTCGCTCGGGATCAGCGGGAGGAAGGAGTCCAGGAAGGACACCGCGATCAGCACCGCGTACAGCCACGGTGAAGCGATGAGCGATTCGGCGAGCGCCAACCAGTCGATCATGATGGGAATGCCTTCCTGAATGGTCGCTGGTGGTGCTGCCGCTGCGCAGGATCAGCGGAGCGTGGATCCGGCAGTGGGTTCCACTCGCACCGTGGATGCCCTTTGTTCCGTCAGCGCGGAAACGGTGTCGACCACGGCCGGGCATCGGGGATGCCGGTGGACGGCATCGAGGATGCGTTCGCGCGCGGCGGCGTCGTCGAATCGGCGGATCCAGACGAAGGCGTTCTCGTCGTCGGACACGGTGAACGACCCCACGACGTGCATCCCCAGCTCCTGGTGCAGCGGGATGACGGTCCCGTCCATGTATGCGGCCAGTTCCGCGCCGCGGCCGGCGCGGGCGTGCTCGGTGCGGATCTCGTAGAACACCGGTGCTCCTCCTTTCGCGACGGTCGTCAGGTCCGGGACGTGAGGCGGGCGGCGGCGAGCGCGTAGACGTCCGCGGATCCCTCCCACGGCGCGGTGCGCAGCACAGCCCAGTGGTGGATCAGCCACTGCCCGCCGAGCTTGCGGAGCTCGAGCTGCCAGTAGCCGCGCATCGTGGCGTGGTCGACGACGCCGGGCTCCGCAGAGACGTGGTGGTAGGCGACCATGTGCGTGCGGCACACGGCCTCGTCGCTCGCCAGTTCGACGACGAGGTTGCTCGCGGCGTGATGCGTGCAGTCGAAGCCGTCGAGGGTGGCGCGGGCGAGCTCGACGAGGTCGGCGGCCGCGACGGTGGTCGGTGGTCTGCCGAAGTAGTGGGTCGACAGGTCCAGCACCACGGTGTCGGCGAACAGCCTCCGCAGCGCGGGCCAGTCCCGGTCGTCCTGGGCGTGGGCGAGGCCGGCGACGACATCGGCGATCCGCGCCCGCTCCACCAGCTCCTCCAGCGCACTCATCGCAGTTCCTCCGCTTCCACGGCGTGTTCCGCGTCTGCCCGTTCGATCAGCGGAAGCACCAGGCGACTGGGATGGGCCGGTCCGTGGTGGACCCGGTTGACCGCGACGGCCACGTCGTCCTCGGTGTCGGCGGCGATCGCCGTGCCCGTGTTGGTGTTGGTGTCGTAGCGGGGGAAGTTGCTGCTGGAGACCTCGAGCCGGATGCGGTGCCCGGAGAGGAAGACGTTCGCGGTGACGCACATGTCGACGGTCAGCTCGTGGACCGTCCCGGGCTCCCACAGCGTCGGATCGGTGAGCGAGCTGCGGTAGCGAGCGCGTTGGATGCCCTCGCACAGCAGGATCGCCCTGCCGTCGGGGTGGACGTCGACGAGCTTGCCGGTGAAGTCGGTGTCGGGTGCCGACGAGGAGGCGTGCAGCACGAGGGCGACGTGGCCGGTGACCTCGACGGGACGCTCGAGGACGGCGGTCGTGAAGCACAGCACGTCGTCGCGCGTTTCGATCGATGCCTGGTCGGCTGGTCCGGGGAATGCGCCGGACGCGGCGGCGAGCACGTTGCCGCCCACGGTCGGGACCGGTCGGCGTGGGTCGTAGCGGAAGGTGTCGGTGGCCTCGACCGCAGGTGTGTCGCGGGCCAGGACCCCGTCGCCGTCGGCGGTGTTGGCCCGTCCGCCGCCGGCGAGGAAGAAGTCGGCGTAGCGCGTGTCCGGCAGCGGCCAGTCCGCCTCGTCGCGCCACCGATCGACGCCCATGACGAAGATCCGGACCCGGGCGGCGTCATCGGGGATGTCCGTTCGGCCGCGGACCCAGCGGTCGAAGAACGTCAGGTGCGCCTCGGTGACGCCGGCGGCCTTGATGCTGCTGGCGAGGCCGAAGGACCGGTCGGGGAAGGTGCCCAGGTCGGTGCCGTCGGCGTGGCTCCAGGGTCCGATGATCAGCCGCTGGCCGTCGCGGGCTGCGGCGCTGCCGCCATGCCGGCGCATCATCGTGTACGACCGCACGGTCTCGCCGACGAACACGTCGTACCAACCGCCGATCTGGAGCGCGGGAACGGTGACGCGGCCGCAGTGGTCGATCGTGGAGATCTTCTGCCAGAACGCGTCGCGCTCGGGATGGTCGAGCACCTGGCCGAGCCAGGGCAGATGGCGGGTCAGTGCCTCGCGATCGGCCACCGGCTCGTGCAGCCGACCATGATCGGACAGGGTGGACACCAGCGCCTGGACGTCCGCGGGATCCCCACGTCCGTCGGCGAGGTCGCGCTGCAGGTTGCGCAGCGCCGAAAGCGTCCCCCAGGTCAGGACGGCGTCCTGGGACAGCGCTCCGCCGGGCGAGCGCCAGGGAGCCGCGTACGGGTCGGCCGAGCTCATCACGGGCGCGATCGCCCGCAGCGCCGGCGCACCGTGCGGGGCCGCCTGCCACTGCGCGAACCCCATGTAGGACCCACCCCACATGCCGACCGCCCCGTCGCACCACGACTGCGCGGCCAGCCACGCCAGAGTGTCGAGACCATCGGGCCCCTCGTGGACGTGCGGTACGAACGTGCCGGGGGAGTGGGAGGTGCCGCGGACGTCCTGCGCCACGACCGCATAACCGGCGCCCACGAGCGCGAAGACGTCCGGCACCTTCGGGTTGCCGAACGTCGCGGCGGCGTCCTTCCCGTACGGGGTGCGGACCAGCAGCGCCGGGAACGGTCCGGGCCCGTCCGGCTGCCACACGTTCGTGGCGAGGGCGACGCCGTCGCGCATCGGCACCGGCACGTCCACCTCCACGGTGAAGGTCATGCCCGCGCCCCGGTGTCGGCCGTGGCCGGAGTGATCATCCAGTGGCTGAACGCGGCATAGTGCTGCGCGAACTCCTGCGGCGTGGGTGCGTGCTCCACGGCTGCCGACAGCTGCGCGGCGTGGGCGTACCGCGGGATCTGGCGAGCCTCGTACGCGGCCAGCGCAGCGGGCAGGTCGCCGGCGCGGCCGAGGAGGTGGCCGAGCAGGGCGGCGTCCTCGATGCCCAACGTCGCGCCGGCGGTGATGTGCGGTGACATCGCGTGGGCCGCGTCGCCGGCGAGTGCCACACGGGCGGAGACCCAGCGCGGCAGTGGGGGTACGACCATGATCTGGTTGTGGAGGATGTCCTCCTCGGGGGTCGCCTCGATCAGCTCGACCAGGAGCCGGCCGTGTCCGTTCTCGTCGAGGTGAGCGGCCAGCTGCAGGGCCTGCTGCTTCCGGGTGCCGACCAGCGGTGGCGCGTCGAACTGGTTCACCAGCCAGTAGACGCCCCCGCCGTGGGTGCGCACGTACCCGCCGCGGCTGCGGTGGCCGCCGAGGATCAGCCGGTTCTCGGGCACCGGGATGTCGGTGGCTGGGAGGACAGCGCGCCAGGCGTGATGGCCGACGTGCTCCTGCGCCGCGCTGCCCGGCACCAGCTGCGCCCGCACCGCCGAGTACGCACCGTCCGCCCCGACGAGTACGTCGGCGTCCGCGCTGCTGCCATCGGACAGCCGAACCGTGACCCGGTCCGGGTGCTCCTCGTAGTGCGTGAACCCGGTGGCCAGGCGGATGTTCTCCCGCCCGGCCGCGTCGGCGAGGAGATCGGTCAGCTTCGCCCGGTGCACCAGCAGGAACTCGTGGTCGGCCACGCCGAACCCCGGCGTGTCGAGCAGCTGCCCGGCGGCGTCGTGGAAGTACATCTCGCTGGGTCGGCCGATGGCCCGGAGCTGCTCGCCGACACCGAGGTCGTCGAGGACCGCCAGCGCGTTGGCCCACAGCCCCAACCCGGCCCCGGCAGCGCGCATCTCGGGCGCCTGTTCGTAGATCACCACCTCGATGCCCGTGCGGCGCAGTGCGAGCCCACTCGTCAGGCCCACGATCCCGCCACCGACAACTACTGCCCGCATCAGAGCTCACCTTCGTCCCGTTCGTCTCTCCGATCGACGGTAGGGAGGCGCCCCGATTCATTCCAGTGCAATCTCGGTACACAGTCTTTTCGGCTGCGACAATCGGGAGATGGACTACGACCTCAACCTGATCGAGGCGTTGGACGCGCTGCTCGCCGAGAACAGCGTGACGAAGGCCGCGGCGCGCCTGCACACGTCGGCGCCGGCGATGAGTCGTGCGCTGGCCAGGTTGCGGCGTGCCTTCGACGACCCGCTGCTCGTCCGAGCCGGACGCGATCTCGTGCCCACGCCCCGGGCGCTGGAGCTGCGCGGCGAGGTGCACGCGGTCGCCCTTCGCGCGCGAGCCCTCTTCGCACCGTCGGACGCCGCCGACCCGCGGACCGCGGTGCGCATGTTCAACCTCCAGGTCACCGACATGCTGTCCGCGATGTTCATCCCGTCGCTCCTCAACGACCTGCGGGTCCAGGCTCCGGGGATCTCGCTGCGGCTGAGGCCGGAGAACCTCGAGGACACGCCCGCCCTCCGCGAAGGATCAGTGGACCTGGAGATCGGGATCATCAGCCCGGGCGATCCGGAGATCCGCTCGGCGGATCTGGTCACGGAGACGCTGGTCGGCGTGGTGCGCCCGGACAATCCGCTGGCGCGGGAGAAGGTCGTGACGCCGCGTCGGTTCGCGGCGGCCGATCACGTCGCCGTGTCGCGTCGGGGCCGGGCCCACGGCCCCATCGACGAGCAGCTCGCCGAACTGGGCCTGCGCAGGCGGGTGGTCGCCGTGGTGCAGAGCTTCGCGAGCGCACTGTTCCTCGTGCGCGAGACCGACGTCGTCTGCGTCGCCCCGGCGCGGCTGGGACAGTCCATGCTGGACGCGCTCGGGCTGCAGGCGTTCCCGATCCCGTTGACGTTGCCGGCCCTGACGATCGGCATGGCGTGGCACCCCCGCAACGACCACGACCGCACGCATCAGCTGCTGCGCGAGCGCACCCGCCACATCATGGCCAAGGCCGCGCACTCGGTCTAACGGGCGTCCTGCATGGCGATGCCCAGTGCTGTCGCCGTGAGCTCCACGGACGTCAGGCGAGCTGCGATGTTCTCGGCGTGGTGGGCGACGATCAGCTCGTCGGCCTGCACGGACTCGGCGAACTGCTCCAGGAACTGCCGGACGTCCGCGGGTGTGCCGACGGCGGTGTAGCGCATCATGTCGGCGATCTGGCGCCCGTTGGGTGTGGTGAGGAACGCGTCGATCTCGGCGTCGCTGTACTCGGTCGTGCCGGCTTGGCGGGAGATCATCGACCGGACCCGCCGCCTGCGCACGGTCGTGAACTGATGCTGCGCCTCGGCGGCGTCGTCGGCTGCGATCACGTTGGCCCCGGCGATGACGTAGGGCCGCGCGAGCTGCTCGGACGGCCGGAAGTCGGCGCGGTAGCGGGCGACGGCCGCGTGCAGGGCCTCGGGCGCGAAGTGCGAGGCGAACGCGTAGGGCAGGCCGAGGCCGGCGGCGAGCTGCGCCCCGAACAGCGACGAGCCGAGGATGTAGAGCGGCACGTTCGTGCCGGCGCCCGGCACGGCCTGCACACCGGGGACGCGGGAGCGGCCCTGCAGGTAGCCCTGCAGTTCCAGCACGTCCTCCGGGAAGGTGTCGGACGAGGTGGCGTCGCGGCGCAGCGCGCGCATCGTCACCTGGTCGCTGCCGGGAGCCCGACCGAGGCCGAGGTCGATCCGGCCGGGGTGGAGGGTCTCGAGGGTGCCGAACTGTTCGGCGATCGTCAGCGGGGCGTGGTTGGGCAGCATGATGCCGCCGGCGCCGAGCCGGATCGTCGACGTGTGGTCGGCGACGTGCCCGATCAGCACGCTCGTCGCCGAGGACGCGATCGAGGCCATGTTGTGGTGCTCGGCGTACCAGACCCGGCGGTAGCCGAGCCGTTCCGCGGCCCTGGCGAGCTCCACGCTCGCGGCGAAGCTCTCCCGTGGGGTCTCGCCGGGCCCCACGGGAGCGAGATCGAGGATCGACATGGTCGGCGACATGCGGGGGAGTCCTCCGGCTGAACGGGTCTGGTCGGGAGCACGAGCGCTTCCGCTCGGGTTCAACCCGCCGGGACCCGAGATCCATCCCGCCGCGACGGATGGCCCCTGCGTGCGGGCAACCGTCCCCGCCGTGCGACCGTCGATCAGGCTGCCGTGCGGGTGAAGGCGGCGTAGTAGGTCGTACCGGCCTCGGCGCCGAGATGCATGCGCAGCGTCCCGCCGTCCAGGTCGAAGCTCATGACGCCGGCCGGGCACCCGTCGCCCGTGTCGTAGTCCATCTCCAGGTGGGTTGCCGAGGCGGTGCGGAAGACCAGGTGACCTGCGGCGCAGGCGCTCTCGCCGGAGCCGAGTTCGGCGAGTCGGGAGCCCGAGCCGAACGTGATCCTGGGGCGGATGTCGGTCCCCTCGGCGACCAGCCGCCCGGATCCGGTCCAGTTCCCCGCGAACGCCGAGGGGATGCCGTTCGTGCTGGACGCCGTGGACAGGCTCGGCAGCAACGTCACCGCAGCGACGATCATTGCCGTGACCAGCAAGGCCGCGATGATGGCCAGCGCGAGCCACGTCCGGCGCGGCCGCGATGCTGCCGCCGCTCGCGACCCGGGGTCGTGCTCGTCGGGATGGGACGCCACGCGGGTGGGGTCGAGGGGGGTCTGCACCGCGGTCGAGGCCCGGGTCGCGCCGATGTCGAGCATCCGTTCCGTGCGGATCTGCTCGGTCGGCCCGTCCGGCGCCGGCTGGGCCATGTGGTCGGTGGCCGACCCCAGTCCGGTGAGGAGATCCAGCAGGAGCTCGCGCGACGAGGGGCGGGCCGTGGCGTCCTTCGCGAGGCAACGCTCGACGATCGGGCGCAGCGGGCCGTCCATGGCGCCGAGGTCCGGGGGGTTCTCCAGGACCCGGTACATGCTCTCGGCACTGGACCGCCCCGCGAACGGCGACGCGCCGTTCACGGCGTACGCGATGGCGGCGCCCCATGCGAACACGTCGGCCGCCGCCCGGATGTCGGTCCTGGTGATCTGCTCGGGTGCCATGTAGGCGGGCGTGCCGATCACCTCGCTCGCGGTACCGCTCACGTCGAGCGCGCGGGCGATGCCGAAGTCGATGACCCGCGGCCCGTCCGGTGCCAGCAGGACGTTCGCGGGCTTGAAGTCGCAGTGGACGACGCCGGCCTGGTGGATGGCGACCAGTGCGGTCGCCGTACCGATCGCGAGCCGGTCGAGGTCTGCGCCCCGGCGCGGTCCCGACCGGGCCACCTCGCTGCCGAGCGACGGCCAGTCGACGAACTCGCTGACGATGTAGGGGCGGTCGCCGGCGATGTCGGCGTCGAGCACCTGCGCGGTGCAGAACCGCGCCACCCGCCGGATCGCGGCCAGCTCCTGCGCGAACCGGGCGCGGGCGGCGGCGTCGCCCAGCAGCGCCGGGTGCAGGAGCTTCATCGCAACCGGCCGCCCGGCACGGTCTCGACCGAGGTAGACGACCCCCTGGCCACCCTGCCCGAGCCGCGACTGGAGCCGGTATCCGGCAACGTGTTCAGGATCGCCGGTCTGGAGTGGTCCTCGGGACACCGGGTCCTCCTTGCGAGCCTCCCGGATGGGCAGCGGCACGCTACCGCGTGCGGTGTCGGCGGAGCACCGTGTCGGCGGGCTGCACTCTCGCGCGGGGACGGGACCCGGGTGGGACTTCGACGTGCGGCGAAACGGCTCGGCGGTCCTCGATGGCCCTGGCAAGCTGGCCGTATGTGGAGATCGACATGGCGCACCGTCTCAGCGGTGATCAAGCGTGCCCCGTACCCGGTGACCGTCCTGCCCGGTGACGCGGCTCGGGGTGCTGAGCACCTCGGCCGGCTGGGGATCACCTCGCGCTCGTGGCTCGCGGCGGTGATCGAGAACGCCGGCGGGTTGGTGGTCGACCACGGGTGGTTGCGAGTCCTGGGCTCGGGCACGGCAGAACTGCCGAGCATCGTCGACGCGATGGACCCCGCAGGTGGCCGGCTCACCGTCGCCTACGACGTCCTCGGCGGCCGGTTCGACTGGAGGCAGAACGAGCAGGGGAAGCCCACGGTCCACTACTTCGGACCGGAGGACCTCGAGTGGTTCGACACCGGCGAGGGCTACGGCGACTGGCTGGAGGCGATGCTGCGGGGGGCGACCACGTCGTTCTACTCCGCCGTGCGGTGGCCCGGCTGGGAGCAGGAGGTGGCGGCAGTCCCGCTCGACCGCGGTGTGCACACCTGGCCGCCACCGTGGAGCGCTGAGGGAGCCGACCTCTCGGCGGTGTCCCGCAAGCCCATCTCGTTCACCGAGCTCCTCGCGTTCCACGAGGACATGGCCGCCCAGATGCGCGGATCACGGTGACGTCGAGCCGGAAGCATCAGGTTCCAGGGGAGCAGTGCTGGTCATGTCGTTGCCGCCCGTGACGGGGTCGCCGCTGGTGGGGTCGTCCTCGGCGGTGTCGTTGAACTCGACGGTGATGTGTTCAGCTGCTCGGTAGCGTTGGGTCGTCGCGTAGGAGCGGTAGCTGCGTCGGTCGGCGCTGGTGAGATCGACGTCCTCGACGAACGGTGTGAGGAGAGCGCGGGGCCACAGCCGCTGGGCGAGCACGGCGTTCAGCTCCGCGGCCAGCACGACGACCATTGCCTGGAGGTAGATCCAGGCCAGCAGTCCGAGGACGATGCCGAACAGCCCGTACACCTGCGAGGACCCGCGCAGCTCGTAGCTGACGTACCAGGTGCCGGCCCATTGCAGGATCTGGCACACCAGTGCAGCCATGACTGCACCGGGAAGGACGTCGCGCACCGAGAGCTCCCGTGCGGTCAACGCGCGGAACGCGAGCAGGAACAGTCCCGCGTTGGCAGCTATCGCCACCGCGGTGGCGAGGACCTGCACGCCGACACCGAGTTGTGCGCTGATGTCGGAGGCGCCGCCGGACAGCGCGGACAGCGCGGTCGTCACCAGTACCCCACCACCGAGCAGGACCAGCAGCCGCAGGCTTCTCAGCCGAGAGCGCAGGGGGTCGGGCCGCTGGTGGACCGACACACCCCACACCTGGTTGAACGCGTTCTGGATCGCGACCGCCACACCGAGCGCGCCGTAGAGCGCCACGGCGATGCCGATCGCCAGCCCCGCACCGGAGCCGCGCAATGGTTTGGCGCTGCTGGTGAGCTGATCGCCGATGATCGGGAACTGGACCAGTGCGCTGCCGATCAGTTGCTGTTGCAGGTCCGGGTTGTCCGGCAGCAGGAACCCGAGCGTGGTGGAGAGGATCAGCAGCAGCGGGAACAGCGAGAGGAACGCGTAGTGGGTGATCAGCGCGGCGAGGTACGCGCCCTGGTCGTCGGCGAACTTGTAGATGACACTCACGGGCAGTCCCAACCAGCGGTGTCGCCGTTGGTAGCGGTCGAGCCGTTCCCACACGTTCACCACCGGGGTGTACCCGCGCCTGCGCAGCTCAGACCTGGCTGTTCCGGCCGTGGCCGGTCACGGTGGTGTGTCGCCGTCCTGCTCGCCGTCGTCGGGTGCCGGCGCATCCTCGGCAGGGGCGTCGACGTCGGGTGGTGCCGCGTCGTCGGCGGGTGGGGGGTCCTCGGCCGGCGGGGGAGCTGGTGCCGGAGCGGGGTCGCCGGCCGGTGCGCCGTTCTCTGCCGGCGGGCCGGTCTGCGCGGGCACGCTGTCTGCGGGGGTGCCGGCGGCGGGTGGTGCTGCCGGGCCCGGCGGTGCCGCGACGTCGGGGACCTGCATCGTGTCGGCGCCGGGGAAGGCCAGCTCGCCGTCGAAGTTGCCGGGCGGGCTGTAGCGGCACGAGGTGATCGCGTAGCGCGGCCCGGGTGCGGTGCCGCACCCGATCGCGGTCGTCGCGCTCCACATCATCTGGGTGTAGTGGCCCCAGTTGAACCAGTCGGGGTTGGCAGCGTTGAAGCCGGTCTTGTTCGGGGCTGCTTCGAACGCGGCCTTCTCCTCGTACCACTGGGTCGGTGCGGTCGCGGCGGACTGGCCGCCGGCGAGGTTCTCGCCTTGGTGCTTGGCGCTGCCGGTGTCGGGGTCGTTCGGGTCGGCGGGGTTGGAGTGGGCCAGGGTGCCGCCGCGCGCGATGAGGCCGTCGACCCATTTCTGGGCGTCGGCGGCGAGTTGGCCGTCCCACGTGAGGGGCGCCACGCCGGCGGCGGCGCGGTAGCGGTTGTGCAGGTCCAGGATGACCTGCTGGTCGGTGGCGCTGACCTGACTGGCCGCCCGGCCCGGGGTGGCCGGTGGTGCAGGTGCATCGACAGCCGGCTGCAGATTCGCGGCCTGGGCCTGCGGACCTGCGGTCTCCAGCAAGTGGGCCACCGGCCGCAGGGCGACCTCCCGGGTTCCGGGCGCGACAGCGAGGAGCAGTGCCGCGGCGGTCAGGGCGACCACCGCGCCGTGGCCGACACCTCGATGGCGGCGATCAGGTGACGACACGGGCGATCCCCTCGCAGGCCGTACGGCGGACTTTCCGGGCACGAGCGGGGAGCGCTCGACGACTATCCTCGGTCGGCTCCGCTCTCCGCGTGGGCTGTCCGGCCCAACCGTCGCCGGCCTCAGGTGGACCTGGTCCGCGGTCGAGGGGCGTGGCTGGAAGGCTCATGCCCATGCTCGGGATGCGAAGAGGGTGCGGGGCATGAGTTCGGGGAGCGCGGAGGGGGCCGACGGTAGCCGGCCGGCCCGCCGGCAGACCGAGATCTCGGCGTACGTCGTCGAGCACGGCACCGCCACGGCCCACGAGCTGGTCGAGGCGTTCGGGGTCAGCCTGATGACGGTGCACCGCGATCTCGACGAGCTGGAGCGCCAAGGCGTGGTCCGCAAGTACCGGGGTGGGGTGAGCGCGCAGCCGACCAGCGTCTTCGAGAGCAACGTGGCCTACCGGCTCACCAGCGCTCAGGCCCAGAAGAAGGCCCTCGCCCGGCGTGCGCGCGAGCTCGTCGAGCCGGGGATGTCGGTGATGCTGGACGACTCGACCAGCGCGCTCGCCGTGGCCCGTCTCCTCGAGGACGTCACGCCGCTGACGGTGGCGACGAACTTCCTGCCGGCGCTCTCGCTGCTCACCACGATGCCGGACGTCCGCCTGATCGCGCTCGGCGGCATCTACTCGCCCACGCACGACTCGTTCGGTGGCGTGCCCTGCGCCGAGGCCGTCGCCGCGCTGCACACGGACCTGCTGTTCTGCAGCGTGTCGGCATTGAGCTCGACCCATGCCTGCCATCAGGAGCAGGAGATCGTCCTGGTGAAGCGGGCCATGCTGGCGGCCGCGCGCACGCGGGTGCTGCTCGTCGACGGCGCGAAGCTGGGCCGCACTGCGCTGCACCGGCTGGCGCCGCTCGCCGACTTCGACCTGGTCCTGACCGACGACCAGGCGCCGGCCGACCAGGTCGCCGCGCTGCAGGAGCACGGCGCGACGGTCGAGGTCGTCGCGATCCAACCGTGAACTGACGGCGAATATCACGCTCCAGAGCTGTCTTTAACCACTCCTGACTGATAACTTCGCGCCGAGTTATCGGTATCACGTGATGCCCATCACGACGAGGAGGCGGGCATGACCGCTGTCGGCCAACCGGTCCTGCGGCGACCGGACACCGCGGCTCCGACCGCGGTCCAGCGCGCGCGTCGCAGACCGCTGCGCGAGTACGGCCTGTTCGCGCTGATGGTGGCCCCGAACGTGATCGTGATCGCCGTCTTCGCGTACTGGCCGATCCTCTACAACGCCTACCTCAGCCTCACCGACTGGAACATGATCGCGGTCCGGCCCACGTTCGTCGGCCTGGCCAACTACG
The DNA here is from genome assembly GCA_963727745.1 of uncultured Actinomycetota bacterium. Classification (GTDB taxonomy): domain Bacteria; phylum Actinomycetota; class Actinomycetes; order Mycobacteriales; family Pseudonocardiaceae; genus Pseudonocardia. Next base: position 275,368 of record CAVSHL010000001.1, on the reverse strand, counting down.
TGAACACGCTCACCGATCCCGCGTTCCACCAGACGTTGTGGATCACGGTCGCGTTCACCGGGCTCGTCGTGGCCGGCAGCGTCGTGCTCGGCCTGGCGCTCGGGGTGCTGCTCGCTCAGCCGCTGCGCGGCCACCGGCTCGTGCGGACGCTGTCGTTCGCGCCGCACGTGCTGTCCGGCGCCGCGGTGGCCACGCTGTGGCTGTTCGTCTTCGATCCCGGCTACGGGCTGGTGCGCCTGCTGCTGGATCCGCTCGGGATCACCGCGCCCGACCTCGTCAACTCTTCCGACGGTGCACTGTTCGTACTGGTGACAGTTCACCTGTGGAAGAACGTCGGCTTCGCTGCGCTGATCTACCTGACCGGCATGCAGAGCCTGCCCCGCGAGCTCGACGAGGCCGCCGTCCTCGACGGCGCGAACGCCTGGGTGCGCTTCCGCCGGGTCACCCTGCCGCAGCTGCGGCCGATCACGTTCTTCCTCCTGATCACCACCGTGATCGGCACGTTCCAGGCCTTCGACGTCATCGCCGTGATGACCAGCGGCGGCCCGGGGGACGCGACCACCACGCTCAGCTGGGCCATCTACAGCGAGGGCTTCGAGGCCTTCGACGCCGGACGGGCGGCGACGCTGTCGATGGTCATGTTCGTGCTGCTCCTGGTCGTCACGGTGGTGCAGGTTCGGATCATGGAGAGGCGGATGCACGTCTGATGGCCGACACGATCCCCGCGCGCCGCGGTCCGGCCCGCCCGCAGCGGACCCCCGGACCGGTGCGCGCCCTGCAGTACGTCCTGCTCGTCGGCGTGGCCGCGGTCTTCCTCGGGCCGCTGTTCTGGCTCGTCACGACGTCGCTGAAGGCGCCGTCCGAGATCTACCAGGCGCCGCCGGTGTGGACGCCCGGCACCGCCACGCTGGACAACTTCGGGCTGGCCTGGGACGCGGCGCCGTTCGGGCGCTTCTTCCTCAACTCGACGATCGCGACGGTCGCGGGCACGGCGCTGAAGGTCGCCAACGCGGTGCTCTGCGCGTACGCCTTCGTGTTCATGCGGTTCCCGTTCAAGAACGTGCTGTTCCTGGGGATCCTCGGCGCGATGATGGTGCCCGGGCACGTCACGCTGCTGCCGAACTACCTCACGGTGGCGAGCCTCGGCTGGATCAACACCTACGCCGGCCTGATCATCCCCGGGATCGGCTCGGCGTTCGCGACGTTCCTGATGCGCCAGCACTTCCGCACCCTGCCCCGCGAGGTGACCGATGCCGCTGCCGTGGACGGCGCGGGGCACCTGCGCACGCTGTGGCAGGTGCTGGTGCCGATGTCGCGACCCATGCTCGTGACGGTCGTCGTGATCACCGCGGTCGAGGAGTGGAACAACTTCGTGTGGCCGCTGATCGTCACCAACTCGGCGGAGATGCGCACGCTGCCCGTCGGCCTGCTGCTGCTCAAGAACGAGGAAGGACCGGCGAACTGGGGCACGATCATGGCCGGCACGATGATCGTCCTCGTCCCGATGCTGGTGATCTTCTTCGTCGCCCAGCGGTGGATCGTCGGCGGCATCACGGCCGGGGCGGTGAAGGGATGACGACGCGCCGCTCGTTCCTCGGCCTGCTCGGAGCGGCCGGACTCACGGCCGGGTGCGGCTTCCGCGCACCCGACGCCGAGTACGCCCAGCCCGCCGGCACCGTCCCGCAGCGCTTCGCGGACCGCGTCCGCGTGGTGTTCTGGCACTCCTACAGCGGGCGTCCCGGCACGGTGCTCGGCAAGCTCGTCACGCGGTTCAACGACACCCAGGACGACGTGTACGTCGAGGCCCAGTACCAGGGCAGCTACGACGACACGGCGCAGAAGGTGGCCGCGTCGCTCATCGCGGGGCAGGTGCCCGACATCGCGATCTTCTCCGACGTCACGTGGGAGCGGTTCTACCTCAACGACGCCCTGGAACCGTTCGACGGCCACTTCCGGCCGGGGTTCGACCCCAGCGTCTTCGAGCCGAAGCTGTTCGACGAGGGAGTCCTGCAGGGCCGCAGCTGGTGGATCCCGTTCGCCCGCAGCACGCCGATGCTCTACTTCAACCGCGACGCGTTCGCCGCGGCCAAGCTGCCCGACCGCGCCCCCGAGACCTGGAGCGAGCTGCGCGAGTGGGCGCCCGCACTGGCCGGGGTGCGTTCCGCGGGCCGGTCGCTGCGCAGCCTGGCGTTCGTCAAGGTCGACGGCGACTGGCAGTTCCAGGGCAACGTGTGGCAGTTCGGCGGCGCCTACTCCCGCGGTCTCGACATCGCGATCGACGAGGACGGCGCGGTCGCGGCAGGGGAGTGGCAGCGCCGGCTGGTGCACGACGACGGCTACGGCTACATGGCCAGCAGCGCCATCACCGACTTCACGAGCGGGCTCGTCGCGATGGCCCAGGACAGCACCGGCGGCCTGCGCAACGCCATGGAGAAGGCGAAGTTCGCCGTCGGAGCGGGCTTCGTGCCGTCCGAGGTGGCGGCCGGCGTCGCGACCGGTGGTGGCGGGATCGGCATGATGCGCAACGCCACCGCGGAACGCAAGCAGGCTGCCGCGGTGTTCATGACGTGGCTCGCCCAACCCGCCGTCGCGGCGGAGTGGACGATCGGCACGGGGTACCTGCCGGTCATCACCGCGGCGCAGCGCGAACAGGCGCTGGTGGACCTGGTCGCCAAGGAGCCCAACTACGGCGTCGCCGTCGCGCAGCTGCCGCGGGCCCGCCAGCAGGACGCCATCCGGCTCTACGGGCGCAACGCCAACGTCTCGATCTACACCGGCCTGCAGCAGATCTACGCCGACAACGCCGATCCGCGCGCGGTGTTCGGATCGGTGGCGCGCCGGCTCGAGTCGATCGCGGACGACGTCCGCCGTCAGTACGAGGAGAAGGTCCGGCCGTGATCGTCACCGGGCACCGGGGCGCGGTGGGCAGCGAACCGGAGAACACGCTGCGCTCGTTCGCCCACGCGGTGCAGGCAGGCTGCGACGAGATCGAGCTCGACCTGCGCGTCACCCGCGACGGCCGGCTGGTGGTGCTGCACGACGCCACGGTCGACCGCACGACCGACGGGGCGGGTGCGGTGGCGGACCTGACCATCGGCGAGGTCCGTGCGCTCGACGCCGGTTGCGGCGAGCAGGTGCCGACGTGGGCCGAGGTGGTGGCGGCCGTGGGCGTCCGCATCCAGGCCGAGGTGAAGGCAGCGGCCGCCGTGCCGCTGCTGGCGGCGTCGCTCCGGGCGGATCCTGATCTCGCCGCCCGGACGATGATCACCTCGTTCGACCCGGAGATCCTGCTGGCCGCACGGGCAGAGCTGCCGGACGCCGGCACCGGGCTCATCCTCCGCCACCCACCGGCCGCGGCGGAGACCGCCGCGTGGACGGCGGCGGCGGGCGCGGGCACGGCGCTGTGCGGGATCGCCGCGCTCACCGTCGAGGGGGTCGCGCAGCTGCACGAACGCGGGTTCGGCGTGACGGCGTGGCCGGTGCCGGACGCGCAGGCCTTCACGCGCGCGGTGGAGCTGGCGGTCGACGGCGTGACGACCGACCATCCCGACCTGCTCTGCGCCCTCGCGCGCACGCGCTGATCCATCGGCGCCTGCCGACCGACCTCATCGGCGCCCGTGGACCGAAGCGGCCGAGGGTTGGCGTTGATCAAGGGCAAAAGGTCGCTCACGAAGATCCACCAACAACCTTTTGCCCTTGATCGACGAAAGATCGTCGGGCCGATGATGCTCCCTCCGACCGAGGGCCCTGGGCAGCCGGCGGGTTTACGGTCGCCCGTCGACGACCGAAGCTCCTCGGCTGCAGGCGACCCCGATAACCGGGTACGATGTACCCGATTGCGAGGGGGATCAGATGACGATCTTGGTGACCGGTGCGACCGGGAACATCGGGCGACGGGTGGTGGACCATCTCGTCGCCGCCGGTGCGCCGGCGGTGCGGGCGTTGACGGTCGATCCTGGGCGCGCGGGGCTGCCGGCGGGCGTCGAGGTCGCCCGAGGCAGCCTGCGCCGTCTCGACACGCTGCCGGCGGCGCTCGACGGCGTCGACCGCATGTACCTGGCACCGTTGGCCGAAACCGTCGTGGACGCCCTCGCGCTCGCCCGCCAGGCAGGTGTGGTCCACGTGGTGGACCTCTCCGGTGAGCACGAGACGTGGTGGGGCGACGTCACGCGGGCGGTCGAGGCGAGCGGCATCGAGTGGACCCACCTCTGGCCCGGGGACTTCATGGAGAACTCACTCTCCTGGGCGCCCGGGATCGCGGCCGAGCACACGGTGCGCGAGCCCTACCCGCAGGGCCGCAGCGCCCCGACCGCCATGGACGACATCGCCCGGGTCGCCGCGGCAGCCCTGCTGACCGACACCCATCGCGGCGCGGCGCTGTCGCTCACCGGGCCCGAGATGCTGACCCGCGTCGAGCTCGTGCAGCGGATCGGCGACGCCCTGGGCGAGCCGGTGTCGTTCGAGACCGTGAGCCGGGACCAGGCGGTGGCCGAGATGTCGGCGACCATGGGTGCGAACGCCGCCTGGTACGTCGACACGGCGCTGGCCGGACTCGTCGACAACCCCGCCGAGGTCACCACCACCGTCGCCGACGTCACCGGCGCCCCGGCGACGACGTTCGCGCAGTGGGCGATCGAGAACGTGGCGGCGTTCCGCGGCTGAGCCGGTCGAGGCCGAGCGTTGCCGCTCGTCACGTGGTCCTCACGATCGCGCGGACGCCGAGCGGGGTCCGTCCCCACGGCTTGACGACCGACAGCACGGTCGGTGCGAGCAGCGCGAGCAGCATGACGACCGACCCTGTGACCACGCTCTGCTGGAGCTGTTCGATCGCGGGGTCGGGAGCCGTGAGTGCAGCCCGGACGTTCGCCGCCACGGAGGCGTACGCGTACATCATCGCGGCCGGCGTCAGCACCAGCTTGGCGACGATCCACCAGAAGTGCAGCAGCCGGTAGCGCGTGTACAGCGCGAGCACCAGCCCGGTGAGCAGGGAGCCCAGGCTGCCCGGGATCATGATCATGGTGTCGCTGATGTGCATCAGCTCGTACGTCGTCTGCTGTCGGTGGCGGTCGCCGGTGTTCGCGGCAACGGCCAGCACCAGCATCGCGTAGGCGCCGCCGAACCAGCCGACCGAGATCGCGACGTGGGCCAACAGCCAGATCTTCCGGGCTCGGGGCTTCATCGTCCAGGTGAGTGTCCGCACGGATGCAGCACATCGTTGTCGGGTCTCCCGCGAATCACCGCGGCCGCGAGCTCCCGAGGTATAGCCGGCTGTGATGCGACAGCGCGGGTTCGCCCTACGCTGCGGAGGAGTGAGGGGCGTGCGGGGGTGGTGGCGGTCCTGGGCCTATGCGGCCACAGGTGCGCTGGTCGGCGCCTGCACGTTGGCGGTGCTGGTCGTGCTCACGCTGGTCGGGATGGCGCTGGCGCCCGTCGTGATCGGCCTGGTGCTGCTCGTCGCGGTGGGTCTGCTCGGCCTTCCCGTCGGTGCGATCGAGCGCCGGCGGTTGCGGCTGCTCGGACTGCCGGCGGAGCCGTCCCCGCACCGCACGCTGCGGGGCGGACCGATGCAGCGGGCCCGGATCCGGCTGCGGGAGACCGCGACCTGGCGGGCGCTGGCGTTCACGCTGCTGCTGGGCACCGGGCTCTGGCTGCTCGACTACGTCGTCGCCGCGCTCTGCGTGGTCGCGCTGGTGCTCGTGCCGGCACCCGTGGTGTACGCCGCGGCGGGCGACGTGACCGTGCTCGGCGTGCACCTGGTCGATGTCGGAACGGCCTGCTGGGTCGGCGGGTGCGCGGCACTGGTGCTGGTGGCGGCGCTGTGCGCGACGCGGCTCGTGGCGCGCCTGCACGTGGCGGCGGTGCGGGCGCTGCTCGTCGCCGAGGTGCCGGACCCGGCCGAGGTGGAGGTCGTCCGATCCCAGGGCAGGCTGCTGGATGCGTTCGACGCCGAACGGGCCCGCATCGAGCGGGATCTGCACGACGGCGCCCAGCAACGGCTGGTGGCGCTGAGCGTCATGCTCGACGTGGCCCGGATGCGGCTGGCGGAGGGACCGACGCAGGACCTCCTCCTGAAGGCGCATCGTGAGGCGACGGCGACACTGGTGTCGCTGCGCGAGCTGGTGCAGGGGATCCACCCGCACGTGCTGACCGCACGCGGGTTGGGCGCGGCCGTCGACGAGCTGGTCGGGTCCGCTCCGATCCCGGTCGACTGCCCAGGTCGACGCGGTGGCGGCGGTTGCCGGCCTCGGTCGAGAGCACGGCGTACTTCGTCGTCAGCGAGGCGGTGACGAACATCGTCAAGCACTCGGGTGCACCGTCCGCGGTGGTCCGGGTGAGGACCGTGGGCGATGTGCTGTTCGTCGAGGTCTCCGACAGCGGGCGTGGTGGGCTGGTGGCCGAGCGGGAGAGCGGTGTGCAGGGGATGGCCGACCGGGTCGCGGCTGTGGGTGGGCGGGTGCTGGTGTCGAGTCCCGAGGGCGGTCCGACGGTGCTGCGGGCCGAGATCCCGTGCGCGGCGCGATGAAGGTCGTTCTGGCGGAAGACTCGGGGCTCCTGCGGGAGAGCCTGGTCACGCTGCTCACGCACTTCGCGCACGAGGTGGTGCCGGTGGCCTCGGCCGACGAGCTGCTCGCGGTGGCGGTCCGCGCCGAACCGGACGTCGTCGTCACCGATGTGCGGATGCCGCCCGGCGACGGCCTGCGCGCGGCGATCGAGCTGCGGCGGTCGCGGCCGACGTTGCCCGTGCTCGTGCTGAGCCAGCACGTCGACACGGCGTCGTTGCGGGAGCTGCTGGAGACCGGCACGGCCGGGACGGGCTACCTGTTGAAGGACCGGGTCGCCCACGGCGTCGCCTTCGTCGAGGCGATGGAGTCCGTGGCGGCCGGCGGGACGGTGATCGACGAGACCATCGTGGCGCGGCTGCTGATGGCGCGGCGGGACCCGGTGCGGCAGCTGTCCGCGCGGGAGCTGGAGGTGCTCGCGCTGATGGCCGAAGGCCACTCCAACGCCGCGATCTGCACGCGACTGGTGATCTCGGAGGTCACGGTGGCGAAGCACATCGGGAGCATCTTCGGCAAGCTGGGCCTGCCGGTGGACGAGTCGCAGCACCGGCGGGTGCTGGCGGTGCTTCGCTACCTCCGCGAGCGCTAGCTGATCATTCCTGGCTCCGCGCGAACTCGTGCGCGGTCACGTACTCGACGCCGAGGTCCTTCAACGTGCCGCGCAGGCGGTAGCGGTCGAGGCCGAGCTCGCCGTCGCGGAAGGCCGCCCGGGTGGCCTGCTCCTTGTCCGTGCGCGCCTGTGCTGCCGCGACGGCACCGGCCACCTCGCGGCGGGGGACGCACAGCACGCCGTCGTCGTCGGCGAGGATCGCGTCACCGGGGTGGACGAGGTGTCCGCCGACGACGACCGGCACGTTGACCGCTCCCGCGGTGGCCTTGACCGTGCCCTGCGCGCTGATCGCGACGGACCAGGCCGGGAAGTCCATCGCCTGCAGCTCGGCGACGTCGCGCACGCCTGCCTCGATCACCACGCCGCGCACACCGCGGGTCTGCAGGGCGGTGGCGAACAGCTCACCGAACATGCCATCGGTGGACGGCGAGGTGGTGGTGACCACCAGCACGTCACCGGGACTGCACTGCTCCACCGCCGCGTGGATCATCAGGTTGTCGCCGGGCCAGCACAGCGCCGTCACGGCGGTGCCGCCGATGCGGGCGCCCGGGTAGGCAGGGCGCAGGTGGGGCCCGATGAAGCCGGTGCGGCCCAGCGCCTCGTGCACGGTAGCCACACCGTGCGCGGCGAGCAGGTCGACCTGGGCGAGGTCGGCGCGCGGCGGGTCCGTGACGATGACGGTTCTCATGCCAGCACGTCCGTGACCTGCGGGTACAGGCGCATGTAGGCCTCTCCCATCGTCGAGTGGGCGAGCCCGAGGTTGGGCCCGGCGTTGCGCTTGAGCTGCACGCCGCGCCGCGTGGCGAGGTCGGTGTAGTAGTCCCACATGTGCTGCTGCGCCGCCAGGCACTCCATCGCCTTGCGCTTGATGTCGAACACGGGCGTGATGTCCAGCAGCACGTTCGGCTTGAAGTCGCACTGTTCGGGCTGGTGCGGCTCGAAGAAGAACACCGGCGGCGCGCCGAGCGGCTCGCCGGGGGCGTCGTACCCGATCGCCTGCGCGAGCACCCGGGCCCGCAGCGCCATGCGTGCGGCGGCCGGATGGTCGTCGTTGTACGGGTCGGCCGTCGGGTGGGTGAGCACGACGGACGGGTCGACCTCGCGGAACACCCGCACGATCCGGTCGAGCAGCTCGGGGGTCTCGCGCAGCGGGTAGTCGCCGGCGTCGCAGAACTCGATCTGCGCACCCAGCGTCGCGGCGGCCCGTTCGGCCTCGTCCCGGCGCAGCGCCTTGATCTGCTCGAGCGACTTGCCGGCGCGCCACGCACCGGCCGACTCACCCCGCTCGCCGTAGGTCAGGCACAGCACCGTCGCGGGTTCCCCGCGCGCCGTCGCCAGCGCGATCGCACCCGCGGCCCGCCACACGAAGTCCCCGGCGTGCGCGCTGATCACCAGAAGGCTCATTCCACTCCGATCACGGGTTCGGGTCGTGACGTGCGGTCGTCATCGCGCCGGCTGCCGCCCCTGGCTGACGGGCGATCCCGAGCAGCGCCGCCGCGAGCTCCTCCGGCGCGGTGACCATCGCCTCGTGGCCGGTGGGCAGCTCCAGCACCGGCCATCCGGCCTCCCGCGCGCGCTCGGCGTGCGGTCGGAACACCCGCATCCAGTCCGTGCACTCGACGAACGTGGCGGGCACGGCGCGGTGGGCACCGGTGACGGCGAGCGGGTCGGTGTACGTCCGCCACGGGTGCGGGGTGAGCTGCGGCGCGAGCCACGCGAGGTCGTCGGCGTCGGTGACGCCCAGCACCTGCAGGGAGCGGACGGGGATGAGCCAGCCCTGCCCCGGACCCGCCACCGACTCGCGGTAGTGCCCGGCGATGGTGGGCGGGAGCAGATCGATCGCGGCCTCGCCGTCGTGCCCGACGAACGCGTCGAGGTGCACCCGTGCGCGCAGCCGTTCCGGGCACCGGTCGGCGACGGCCGTGACGACCTGGCCGGCGTAGCTGTGCCCGACCAGCACGACGTCGGTGAGGTCCGCGCTGTCGAGCAGGGTGACGACGTCGTCGACGTGGGTGTCGAGCCCCACCGCGCGGTGCAGCTCGTCGGCCCGGTCGCTCACACCGGTGAAGGTGGGCGCGTGCACCCGGTGCCCGGCGGCGCGCAGCAGGGGCGCGACCCGCTCCCACACCCAACCGCCGTGCCATGCGCCGTGCAGCAGGACGAAGGTCGGCCCCTCTGGGGCCGGCTCTTCTCGGGCCGCGGTCATCGTTCCTGCGGGTGGGTCGCGACCGCCTCGACCGTGATGTCCAGCCACGGGAACATCGGCAGCGACGCCAGTGCATCGTGCAGCTCGGTGGCGTCGGCGGTCTCGTAGAGGCCGATGGTGGCGTTGCGGCCGGGCACCCGCCACAGCCGTTTCAGCGATCCGGCGGCGCGCAGCTCGTCGGCACGGGCGCGTTCCGCCTTCTTCAACCGGGTCCGCTCCTCGTCGGGCGTGTCGGCGGGCAACCGGTTCTCCGCGCGCACCAGGAACTCCATGGCGATCTCTCCCTCACAAGAGCGGTCGACGCGCGCTCGCGTCACCGGGGTTACCAGCGGTGCAGGTTCGCGTCGAGCTGTTGCAGCGCGCTGACGACGCTGAGCAGGTGGTCGTGCATGGTCTGCTGGGCGAGATCCGGGTCGCGCGAGCAGACCGCCTCGATCACCTCGAGGTGTTCGCGCAGCCCGACGGCCGGGCGGCCCGGCAGGAGCGCAACGGTGTAGTGGTAGCGCACGCTCTGCGTGCGGAGCCGGTCGAGCAGGGTGCCGGCGGTGTTGTGGGCGGCGATGTCGCGGACCGCGTGGTGCACGAGCTGGTTGACCCGCGTGTAGGTCATGATGTCGCCGCTCTCGACGGCCACCGTGAGCTGCGCGCCGAGCTCACGCAGCCGGGCCCGGTCGTCGCCGGTCGCCCGTTGGGCCGCCTTGGCCGCGCACAGCCCTTCGAGCACGGCGCGGGCCTCGGTGATCTCGACGGCCTCCTCGAGCGAGATCGGGCGCACCCGCGCGCCGCGGTTGTGCTCGCGCTCGACGATGCCCTCGTTCTCGAGCTGAGCGAGCGCGGTGCGCACGGCACCACGTGAGGCGCGGTGCAGGGACACGAGATCGGACTCGGGGAGCCGCTGCCCAGGGGCGTACCGACCCTGCATGATGCCGTCGCGCACGGCGGTCACGACCTCCGCGACCATGCCGGTCACGGTGTCGGCCGGCACCGTCTCGCCGCCAGCGGTCATGGACTTCCCCTCGATCGTCCCGAGCAGGCGTGCGCCGCCCGCATCGGCAGCATATCTGCTCACAAGAATGTTAACAATCTGGTTGCCACTTCTGCTGACTTCTGGTTATGGTCCAGGTCACTCGTCGTCGGGGAGGCACTCATGGCTGAGATCGTCGCCGCCGCTGCTGCCGTGCACGCCCCTCAGCTGCTGTCGCGCCCGCCGCACGAGGATCCCGCCAAGCTCGACGGCAGCACCGACGCGCTGCGTCGCTTCGGTGCGGTGCTCGACGAGACGCGTCCCGACGCCCTGCTGGTGATCGGCATCGACCACCTCGAGACGTTCTGGTTGGAGGCGGTGCCCACCTTCACGCTGGTGCTCTCGCCGGAGGCCGAGGCCCACTACATGCAGCGGGAGCGGCGCGTCCCGGTGCACACCGACCTGGCCACGGCGCTGCTGCACGGCGTCGTCGCGCGCGACGTCGACCTCACCTACTCCCAGGACGCCACGCTGGGCCACGCGTTCCTCACGCCGTTCGAGTACGTGCTCGCCGACCGGGAGATCCCGGTCATCCCGCTGCTGGTCAACGCGTACCTGCCGCCGCTGCCGAGCCCGCGCCGCTGCTTCACGCTCGGCAAGGCCATCGCCGCGTCGCTCGCCGAGAGACCCGAGCGGCTGGCGGTGCTCGCCAGCGGCGGTATGTCGCACTTCCCGGGCACGGCCCGCTACACGGCCCCGCAGTTCTCCTTCGACGAGTGGGTGCTGCAGGAGGTGGCGGCGGGTCGCTACGACGAGCTGCTCGACCTCACGCCCGTGCAGCTCGACGAGGTGGGGGAGAGCGAGCTGCTCACCTGGTTCGTGATGCTCGGGATCCTCGCCGGCTCCGGGGGCACCGTCGCCGGATCGCTGCTGTCCTACCAGCACCTGTCCCACCACGGGCACGGCGTGGTGCAGTTCGTCCCGCCCGTCGCCGCCGGCACCGTGCCCACGGTGGACGAGCCGCTGGCCAGTCCCGTCCCGCGGTTCGGCGGCCACACCTTCACCCAGACCGACTTCGTCTACTACCGCTTCCCCGAGCCGGCGAGCTTCGCGCTCAACCGGCTGCTGCACCGCGTGATCACCGACGAGGCGCTGCGCCGGGAGTTCGTCCTCGACCCGGCCGCGGTGGCCGACGCGGCCGCGCTGACCGACGTGCAGCGCGAGGCGCTGCTCGCCGACGGCTTCGACCGGTTGACCTCGGTCGGGGCGCACCCGCTGCTCGCGCTGTCCGCTCGTCAGGTCGCGGAGCTGGAACGGCAGCGCCTGCAGCGGACCTGATCCACCTCCACCACACTCTCGAGAGAGGCCGACGATGCTCTCAGCACAGGACAACGAGCTCCTGACCCGAGTGGGACCGGGAACTCCGATGGGGGAGCTGCTGCGCCGCTACTGGACGCCGGCGCTGCTCGTGAGCGAGGCACCCACCCCTGACGGCGACCCGGTGCGGGTCCGGCTGCTCGGTGAGAACCTCGTCGCGTTCCGCGACACCGACGGCCGGCTGGGGCTCGTCAGCGAGAACTGCCCGCACCGGGGCGCGTCGCTCTACTTCGGACGCAACGAGGAGTGCGGCCTGCGCTGCCCGTACCACGGCTGGAAGTTCGATGTGGACGGCGCGTGCGTCGACATGCCCAGCGAGCCGCCGAACAGCGTGTTCAAGGACAAGGTGCGCCTCAGGTCCTACCCGACGCACGAGTCGGGCGGGCTGGTGTGGACCTACATGGGCCCGTCGGAGAAGCAGCCCCCGTTCCGGGACTTCGGCACCGAGTCGCTGGACGCCGAGCAGGTCTCGGCCACGAAGCTGCACACCACGTGCAACTGGGTGCAGGCGATGGAGGGCAACCTCGACACGTCCCACATCTCGTGGCTGCACCAGTGGAACGGCGTCGACCAGATCCCCGACGACGGCAGCGACAAGCCCGGCTACCCGACCAACGCGATGTCGTGGAAGTTCTGGAAGCACGACCGCGCGCCGCGGCTGGAGATCGAGGACACCTGGTACGGGTTCAAGTACGTCGGCATCCGCACCACGCCCAACGGCTTCACCCACGTGCGGATGAGCGCGTTCTGCTACCCGTACAACACGGTGATCGCGTCGGTGCCGTTCAACACCCAGCACGGGCTGTTCGTGCCCGCCGACGACGAGAACACCTGGCGCTACGCCTTCACCACCCGTGACCAGGGGCAGGTCGCCGAAGTGGGCGGGGAGAACCTGTTCGCGATCTCGCCGTTCGAGTTCGGCCCGGCCGAGGTGGGCCGCAACGGGATCATCCCGCGCCGCTACACGGCCGAGAACGACTACGGGATCAACCGCGAGGAGCAGCGCCACCTCACCTACTCCGGGGTGCGCGAGTTCATCAGCCAGGACTTCATGGTCACCGAGTCCATGGGCCCCATCTACGACCGCACCCAGGAGCGGCTCGGCACCTCCGACAAGGCGATCATCCGGATGCGCCGGTTGCTCCTGGCCGCGGCCAAGCAGGTCGCCGCGGGCGGCGACGCGCCCGCCGTCGACGGCGGCCTCGACTACCGCAGCATCCGGTCCGCCGAGAAGATCCTCGAGGACGGCGAGGACTGGCGGAACCTCGGCACCGACGACGACCCGATGGTCCAGCTCTACGAACGCGGCTCGGCCCGCACCCCCGTCGCCGGTTCCTGACCCGCGCCTTCCCACCACCGCTTCCGACACATCGAGGTGTTCCGTCATGCGGTTGCGCTCGTGCCACGTCGTTTCCCGCGCCCTGGTGGACCGGCCATGACCTACGTCATCGCCGAACCGTGCGTCGACCTGATGGACCGCAGCTGCGTCGACGCCTGCCCCGTCGACTGCATCTACACGGGCGACCGCAAGCTCTACATCAACCCCGCCGAGTGCATCGAGTGCGGCGCGTGCGAACCGGAGTGCCCCGTCGACTCCATCGTGCTCGCGGAGCTGGCGACGGCGGACGAGGCCGCGCACATCGCCGACAACGCAGCGTTCTTCTACGCTCTGCTGCCCGGCCGGGACGCCGCGATCGGCGATCCCGGCGGGGCAGGTTCGCAAGGCCCGGTCGGCGCCGACACCGCGCTGGTGGCGGCGCTGCCGCCGCGGGAGAGCTGAGGCGGCCGTGGCCGACACCATGGCGATCACGACCGGCCCGCCCGGCACCGGGACGGCGGCCCCGCGCGGCGGCCGTCGACGGTCCGGTCTGCGCCGCATCCGCAAGCGCCTGACCCACCTCGTGCTCGTCCTGCTCGCCGTGACGTTCCTGGCGTTCGTCGTGGTGGACCTGCTGCCCGGCGACGCCGCCGTGGTCGTCGCGGGGGACAACGCCACGCCCGAGCAGGTGCAGCAGGTCCGCGAGACGCTGCAGCTCGACCGGCCGTTGCTGGTGCGCTACGTCGACTGGCTCGGCGGCGTGGTCACCGGCGATCTGGGCAGCTCCTTCCGCACCGGCCAGCCGGTGGCCGCGGCGCTCGCCGAGCGGATCCCGGTGTCGTTCGAGCTGGCGATCGTCGCGCAGCTGCTCGCGCTGCTGATCGCCGTGCCGCTCGCGGTGTACTCGGCCTACCGGCCCGGCCGGCTGGTGGACCGCGACGTCGATGACGCTCGGGTTCGGCGCCGCGGCCATGCCGCAGTTCGTGTTCGGCATGGTGCTGATCGTCCTGTTCGCCGGCGGCTTCTCCAGCATCCTGCCGGCCACCGGCTACACGCCGTTCCTCGAGGACCCGCTCGGCAACCTGCGTTCGATCGTCCTGCCGTGCCTGACGCTCATGATCGCCGAAGCCGCGGTGTACCGGCAGCTGCTGCGGTCGGACATGATCTCGACGCTGCAGGAGGACTTCATCCTCATGGCCCGCTCCAAGGGCCTGGGGCCGCGCACGATCCTGCTCCGGCACGCGCTGCGGCCGTCGTCGTTCTCGCTGATCACGCTCTCCGGCGTGAACATCGGCCGGCTGCTGGGCGGCACGGTGATCGTGGAGACGCTGTTCGCCATCCCCGGTCTCGGCCAGCTCATCGTGCAGGCGGTGTTCAACCGCGACTACATGATCCTGCAGGGCGCGCTGCTGTTCGTCGCCGTCGCCTACGTCGTGATCAACATGCTCATCGACCTCCTGTACCTGGCCCTGGATCCGAGGGTGCGGCGCGATGCCTGAGACCCGGCCGGACGATCGAGTCGCGCAGAAGCCGGCCGCGCGGCCACGGGCGGCGCGCACGCCGTGGGGCTGGTGGGTGGCCTGGGCCTGGCTGGGCGCCGTGGTGCTCGCCGCGGTGTTCGCTCCGCTGCTGCCGCTGTGGGACCCGACGATCCCGGACTACCGCAACGTCTTCGGCGGCATCACGCCCACGCACTGGCTCGGCGGCGACACGCTGGGGCGCGACACCTTCTCGCGCGTCGTGTACGGCGCGCGTGCCTCGCTGCTGGTCGGCATCTGCGCCGTGGGCATCGGTGCGATCGTCGGGGGAGTCCTCGGCATGATCGCGGGCTACTTCGGCGGGCGCACCGAGCGGGTGCTGGCCTGGGCCACCGACGTCGTGCTCGCGTTCCCCGGCCTCGTCCTGATCATCGCGATCGTCGCGATCCTGGGCGCCAACCTGCCGCACCTGATCGGCGGCCTCGCGATCCTCTCCGTGCCGACGTTCATCCGGCTCACCCGCGCCACCACGCTCGTGGTGGCGCAGCGGGAGTACGTGCAGGCGGCCCGGGCGTACGGCTGCAAGCCGCTGCGGATCATCGCCAAGGAGATCGCGCCCAACGTCGTGCTCCCGGTGGCGGCGTACGCCTTCATCATGATCGGCACGTTCATCGTGGTCGAGGGGTCGTTGAGCTTCCTGGGCCTCGGCATCCCGCCGCCCACGCCCAGCTGGGGCGGCATGATCGCCGGCGGCCGCGCGGAGCTGCTGCGCTTCCCGCACATCTCGCTGTTCCCCGCCGCGGTCATGTTCCTCACCGTGCTCTCGATCAACTACATCGGCGAGCGGACCCGCAAGCAGTTCGAGGTCAAGGAGAGCAACCTGTGAACGGGCCCGATCTCTCCAGCGCAGATCTCCTGACGGCCGAGGACGTGCACGTCCGCTTCCACACCAAGGGCGGCGTCGTGCACGCCGTCGAGGGCGTGTCGCTGGCGATCAAGCCGGGGGAGGTGCTCGCCGTCGTCGGCGAGAGCGGCTCCGGCAAGACGGTGCTGACCCGGCGGCTCATGGGCCTCGTGGCCGGCGGGCGCGGCACGGAGGTGAGCGGCACGGTCACCTACGACGGCACGCGGCTGACCGATCTGTCCGGCAAGGCCCTCTCCGCCTTCTGGGGCGCCGAGATCGCGCTGATCCTGCAGGACCCGATGACGTCGTTGAACCCGGTGAAGCGCATCGGCGTGCAGCTCACCGAGTCGCTCCTGCTGCACGAGAAGGTCACCAAGCAGGAGGCGCGGGACCGCGCCGTGGCGCTGCTGCGCCAGGTGGGCCTGTCCGAGCCGGAACGCCGGGTCCGTCAGTACCCCCACGAGCTCTCCGGCGGCATGCGGCAGCGGGTGACGATCGCGATCGCGCTGTCGTGCAGTCCACGATTGCTGCTCGCCGACGAGCCCACCACAGCGCTCGACGTGACCGTGCAGGCCCAGATCCTGGATCTGCTGGCCGATCTGCAGCGCCGCAGCCACATGGCGATGCTGCTGGTCACCCACGATCTGCGGGTGGTCCGCAGCCGCTCGGACCGGATCGCGGTGATGTACGCCGGCAAGATCGTGGAGACGGCACCGACCGCGGCGCTGTTCGCCGCGCCCAGGATGCCCTACACCGAAGCGCTCATGAAGGCGGTCCCGCCCGTGACGGGGCCCAACCACGTCCGGCTCCAGGTGATCCCCGGCCGGCCGCCGGATCTGGTCAACCCGCCGTCCGGCTGCAAGTTCAGCCCGCGATGCCCGTACGCGCAGGACCGCTGCCTCACCGAGGACCCGCCCCTGCGCGACGCCGGATCACCCGAGCACCGGTACCGCTGCTGGTACCCCCTCGGCACCCCGGCATGGGCGGAGGCCAAGGCGCGCAACGTCGAACGCGGTGCGAGTGCGGCAGGTACCCCGGTGACCGAGGAGATGGTGTTGACATGAGGCCGATCGGACTCTCCCGTCGGATGGTCACCGCGCTGGCGGCGATGCTCGCCGCCGGGCTGCTGGCCGCGTGCGGTGCCGCCCCGGGCATCAACGGCGCCGGCGCCGGCGGGCACGACATCCGCACCATCCACCCGTACGGCGGCGACCTGGCCGCGGAAGGGCAGCCCAAGTCGGGCGGCACGCTGACGATGGGCACTGACCGCGAGGCGGTGAGCTTCGACCCGACCGTCCAGAACACGAACCAGGCCGCTCCCGCCGTCTACGACTCGCTGCTGAAGTTCGACGACCAGGGCGTGCCGAAGCCCTACCTCGCGACGTCGATGGATACGACCGACGGCGGCAAGACGTGGCGGCTGGGCCTGCGGCCCGGCGTAACGTTCTCCGATGGCACACCGCTCGACGCGGCCTCGGTGATCACCAACGTGCAGCGGCACATCGACAAGAAGAGCTCGCCCGGCAACCGGTACGCGGCTGCGATCGGATCGATGCGTGCGGTCGACCCGCAGACGGTCGAGTTCGTCCTGAAGCAGCCCTTCGGCTCGTTCCCGTCGGCGTTCGCGCTGAACTTCACCGCCGGCAACCTCGGGGCGATCGTCTCGCCGGCTGCGCTGGCGAAGTTCGGCGACCAGATCGGCGCCAACCCGGTCGGTGCCGGTCCGTTCGTGCTCAAGAGCTGGGCGCGGGACTCGCGGATGGAGCTGACCCGCAACCCGAAGTACTGGCAGCAGGGCATGCCCTACCTCGACGGGCTGGAGTTCCGGCCGCTGCCCGACACCGAGACCCGCTACGCCTCGATCGAGAACGGCGATGTCGACCTGATCTTCGGCGGCTACCAGACCGAGCTGCTGCGCGGCCTGCAGAACCCGAACCTCACCGTCTACTACGGCTCCGGGCACGGCGCCGAGTACGTCTACTTCAACCAGCAGAAGGCACCGTTCGACGACCACCGGATGCGCGAGGCCGTGGTGCGCGGCATCGATCTCGACGCGCTCGCCGCCACCCAGTTCCGCGGCCAGATGGAGCGTGCCGGCGGCTACTTCGGTGACGACAGCAAGTACCAGACGCCCGAGGCCGCCGCGGCGTGGCCGACCTTCGACATCGAGAAGGCGAAGGCGCTGGTGCAGGAGTACGTCGCGAAGGGCGGCAGCGCGACCATCGAGTACAAGACCACCAACGCGCCCAACCGCGTGGCCTTCGCCGAGTTCCTCCAGGCCCAGATGGCGGCCATCGGGATCACGCTCCAGCCGAAGTTCTTCGACCTCGCCCAGTACTCGTCGAGCGTCGTGCAGAGCCGCGACTTCCAGCTGGCCGGTTGGGTCGGCGGGCCCGTCGACACGCCGTACCCGGCGGCGCAGAACCTCCTGCGCACCGGCGGCAACGCCAACTACGGCAGCTACTCCAACCCGAAGGTGGACGCGCTGCTCGACCAGGCCGCAGCCACCACCGACGACGCCGAGCGCACGAAGCTCTACCAGCAGGTGCAGCTGCTCACCAACCAGGACATCGCGGTGGGGTACTACAGCCGCGGCTACCTGTCGACCATCGCGAAGCCGCAGGTCAAGGGGGTGGTCCGGTACCTCGTCCGGGACATGTTCTTCGCGACGACCTGGCTCGACCGGTGACGGCGCCGCAGGTGGCCGCGGCGCTGATCCCGCCGGAGCAGCAGGCCGAGTCGGAGGTCGTGCTGCGACTCGAGGACCTGGTCGTCGAGTTCCCGGCCGGCGGGGGCCGCACCGTGCACGCCGTCTCGGGCATCAGCCTGGAGGTGCGCCGCGGCGAGACGCTGGGGCTGGTGGGCGAGTCGGGCTGCGGCAAGTCGACGACCGGTCGCGCGATCATGCAGCTGCCCCGGCCGACCGGGGGCTCGGTCGTGTTCGAGGGCCGTGACCTCGCGGCGCTCTCGGCCGCCGAGCTGCGCGCTGTCCGGCCCAAGCTCCAGATGATCTTCCAGGACCCGATCTCGTCGCTGAACCCCCGGCGGCGGATCCCGGACATCGTCGGCGACCCGCTCGTCGTCTGGGGCCGTGGCGACGAACGCGCGAAGCTCGTGCCCGAGGTGCTCGAAGCCGTGGGACTTGACCCGGCCCAGGTGGCCGACCGGCGCCCGCACCAGTTCTCGGGAGGCCAGTGCCAGCGGGTGTCGATCGCCAGGGCACTGGTGCTCGATCCCGAGGTGCTGATCTGCGACGAGCCGGTGTCGGCGCTCGACGTCTCGGTGCAGGCGCAGATCCTCAACCTGCTCGAGGACATGAAGCGCCGCTACGGGCTCACGCTGGTGTTCATCGCGCACGACCTCGGGGTGGTGCGCAACATCAGCGACCGCGTCGCGGTGATGTACCTGGGCAAGCTCTGCGAGGTCGGCACCACCGAGGCGCTGTTCGACGACCCCGTGCACCCATACACGCGGCTGCTGGTCTCGTCGATCCCGTCGATGGAGTCGGTCACCGGTGTCGACGTCGGGAGCGCCGACCGCGGCCGCGGGGAGATGCCCTCGCCGGTGAACCCGCCCAGCGGCTGCCGGTTCCGTACCCGCTGCCCGCTGGCGACCGAGCGCTGCGCGGCGGAGGAGCCGCTGATGCGCGAGGTGCGGCCGGGCCGGTTCGCCGCGTGCCATCACCCCGTTCTCACGACAGCTACGGAGAGTGCCTGAGATGCCGATCGACCCGACCGCGGTAGGTGCCGCAGGCGAGCCCCGCACCCGCTCCTGGACGTCGAAGGACGCGCTCCTCTACGCCGTCGGCGTCGGTGCCGGCCTCGGCGCGCCGGACCAGGAGCTCGCGTTCACCACGGAGAACTCCGACGGCATCGCGCAGCAGGTCCTGCCGACGTTCGCGGTGCTGCTGTCGCAGGCCCCGCCGCCTCCCTTCGGCGAGTTCGACCGGGCCCGGCTCGTGCACGCCGAGCAGGAGATCGTGCTGCACCGCCCGGTGCCGGTGGAGGGCACCGTCACGGCACGCGCGCACATCACCGGCGTGTACGACAAAGGCAAGGGCGCGCTGGTGGAGATCACCTCGAGCGCGGTGCTCAAGGACGGGTCGGCGCTCGCGACGAACCGCAGCGCGATCTACATCCGAGGGGAGGGCGGCTTCGGCGGCGAGCGCGGGCCCACCGACGACTGGGCGGTACCCGACCGGGCGCCGGACCGGACGGCCACCTACGCCACGCGGCCGGAGCAGGCGCTGATCTACCGCCTCTCCGGCGACCGCAACCCGTTGCACTCCGACCCGAAGTTCGCGGCGCGCGGCGGGTTCCCCGCCCCGATCCTGCACGGGCTGTGCACCTACGGCGTCGCCGGCCGGGGATTGCTGCACGAGATCGCCGGCGGCGACCCAGCCCGGCTCACGTCGATGTACGGGCGGTTCAGCGCGACGGTGCTGCCGGGACAGTCGCTCACCGTCGAGATCTGGCAGGACGGCGCGGACGCCCGGTTCCGCGTCCGCACCGACGAGGGCACGGTCGTCATCGACCGTGGTCGCGCCACCGTGGGGGAAGGACAGAACAGTGCTTGAGGGCAAAGTCGCCGTGGTGACCGGTTCCGGGAGAGGGCTCGGCCGGGCCTATGCCCGCGCGCTGGCCGAGGCAGGGGCCGCGGTCGTCGTCAACGACGTGGATGCCGACGCCGCGGCTGCGGTCGTGGCGGAGATCGAGGCAGCGGGCGGACAGGCGGCCCCGGTGGTCGCGCCGGTCGGCCCGACCGCCACCGCCGAGGCACTCGTCGCGACGGCCGTCGAGCGGTTCGGGCGGCTGGACGCGATGGTGACCAACGCCGGGCTGCTGCGCGACCGGTCGGTGGTGAAGATGTCCGACGAGGAGTTCGACGTCGTCGTCGAGACCCACCTGCGGGGCACGTTCACCTGCGCGCGGGCGGCGATCTCCCGGTTCCGCGAGCAGGGCGAGGGCGGCCGGCTCGTGCTCGTCGGCTCGCCGGCCGGGCAGCGCGCGAGCTTCGGTCAGACCAACTACTCGGCGGTGAAGGCCGGCATCGTCGGCATGGCCCGCACCCTCGCGGCGGAGACGACCCGGTACGGGATCACCGTCAACGCGCTGGTGCCGGTGGCGCTGACCCGGATGGTCGCCACCATCCCGGCCCTCGCCGATGCCGTCGCCGCCGTGGACCGCGGCGAGCCGGTGCCGGACGGCCTGCGGGCGAACGGGGTCGGCACCGCGGAGGACGTGGCGCCGCTGCTGGTCTACCTGCTCTCCGACGCGGCCGCCGGCATCACCGGGCAGGCACTCGGGGTGGGCGGCGACCGCATCAGCGTGTGGTCGCACCCCGCCGTCGCGGCGGAGGCGTCGCGGACTGGTGGGTGGACCGCGGCGGCGATCGCCGAGGAGTTCCCGGCCCTGCTCGCGCCACATCTGCAGCCCTACGCAGCCGACGTGCCGGCGGCCGCGCGATGAACCTCGCCGATCTCGTCGCCATCGACGTGCACACCCACGTGCACTTCTCCACCACCGCCGCGCAGTCCGAGGCCGGCGCCGCCCGGATGGCGGAGATGAAGGAGCACTTCCGCTCCGACGTGCTCGGCATGGACCTGCACCAGCTCGCGGCGTTCTACCGCGAGCGCCGGATGGCCGCCGTCGCGTTCACGATCGACTCGCTCGGGGAGGTCGCCGAGCACGCGCCGAGCAACGAGGAGATCGGGGAGGTCGCCGCCGAGCACCCCGATGTGATCATCCCGTTCGGGAGCGTGCACCCGTTGCGGGGCAAGGGCGGTGCGGCGATCGCCCGCAGGCTGATCGACACCTACGGGATGCGCGGGTTCAAGTTCCACCCCAGCGTCCAGGAGTTCTACCCGAACGACCGCACGGCGTACCCGATCTACGAGGTGCTCGCCGAGCACGGGCTGCCGGCGCTGTTCCACACCGGGCAGAACGGGGTCGGCTCGGGCACCAAGGGCGGCGGTGGGATCAGGTTGAAGTACTCGAACCCGATGTTCCTCGACGACGTCGCCGTGGACTTCCCGGAGATGCCGATCATCATGGCGCACCCGTCGTTCCCGTGGCAGGACGAGGCGCTCGCCATCGCCGTCCACAAGGCGCAGGTGTACATCGACCTGTCGGGCTGGTCGCCGAAGTACTGGCCGGCGCAGCTGGTGCAGTACGCCAACACGCTGCTGCGCAAGAAGGTGCTGTTCGGCACCGACTTCCCGCTGTTCACCCCGGAACGCTGGTTGGCGGACCTGGAGAAGACCGAGATCCGTGACACCGTGAAGCCCGACATCATGCTGCACAACGCGGCCCGCCTGTTCGGGATCTCCTGAGATGACCCTGCCCGACAACTTCGCCTCCCAGTTCGAGCTGATCGCCGATCTCGCACCCGGCCGCCTGGCCGTCGCAGCGGGGGAGCGGCAGCTGACCTGGGGGCAGTTCGACGAGCTGGCCGACCGCCTCGCCGCCCACCTCGCCGCGCTCGGGATCGGCGCCGACGACCGGGTGGGGCTCGCGGCGCGGAACTCGCCCGAGTACGTGGTGGCGCTGCACGCGCTGTTCAAGCTGCGGGCCATCCCGATCAACGTCAACTACCGCTACCAGGCCGCCGAGATGCGGCAGCTGCTCGACCAGGCCCGGGCCAGGGGCGTGATCGCCGACGCCGACCTGTCGGCGACCGTCGGTGCGGCCGCAGCCGGCCTGCCCGCCGCCGAGGTGCTCGTCACCATCGCGACCGAGGGCGGCTTCGGCCCGGAGGTCGCGGTCGCGCCGCGGCACCCGCGCCGGCCCCGGGGCGACTCCGAGTGGCTGCTGTTCACCGGCGGCACCACCGGCTACCCGAAGGCGGTGACGGGCAGCCACACCGAGCGGCTGCGCGCCGTGCGGTCCGGCGGGTTCACCACGCTGGGCATCGACCCGGGAGCCGGGGTGGAGGCCCTGCACCAGGCCCTCGACCTCGATCCGCACGGCCCGGACGGGATGGTGCACCTGCCTGCGTCCCCGCTCATGCACGGCACCGGGCTCTACTCCGCGCTGGGTACGCTCGCCGTCGGCTCGCCCGTGGCGCTGCTGCCGGGTCGTAGCACGACCGGTGCCGATCTCGTCTCGGCGATCAGCCGGCACCGCGTCACCGACCTCACGATCGTCGGCGACGCGTTCGCCCTGCGGTTGCTCGACGCCCTCGACGCGGGTGGGACCGCCGCGATCGGCAGTCTGCGGCGCATCCGCAGCATCGGGGCCGTGTGGAGCCCGCCGGTGAAGCGGCGGCTGCTCGAGCACGCCGACCTCACCCTCATGGACACGATCGCCGCGTCCGAAGGAGGGGTGTACGCGGTCGCGCGGATCACCCGGGCCACCGCCGCGGACCAGGCCGGCACCTTCGCACTGGCGCCCGGTGCGCGGCTGCTGGACCCGGACGGCAACGACGTGGCGCCCGGCTCGGGCACCGTCGGGCTGCTCGCCGCGCCCGTCGTCGCCGAGGCCGGCTACGAGGGCGACGTGGAGAAGACCGCCGGCGCCTTCCGCGACATCGACGGCGTCCGCTACTCGATCCCCGGCGACATGGCGTTGCTGGAGGGCGACGGCCGGCTGCGGCTGCTCGGCCGCGGCAGCTCGGTGATCAACACCGGTGGCGAGAAGGTGTACACCGACGAGGTCGAGCTCGTGCTGCGCGACCACCCGGCGGTGCGGGACGCCATTGTGCTCGGGGTCCCCGACCCGCACTGGGGCAGCGCCGTCGCCGCGGTCGTCGCCCTGCAGGCCGGCGCGGCCGTGACGCCCGACGAGCTGTCCGCGTTCGTCGCGACCCGGCTGGCCGGCTACAAGAAGCCGCGCCGCATCGCGCTGGTGCCCGAGGTGCAGCGGCTCGTCACCGGCAAGGCCGACCTGAAATGGGCAGGCGCGCAGTTCCCGGCGCCGGTCACCAGGTGACGCTGCTCGGCCTGACTCGACCGTGGCGGGTGGTGCTCGGCGGATCCGTGCTGCTCATGCTGCAGAACGGGCTGATCCTGAGCGCCTTCGGCGCCTACCTCGTGGCGATCACCGCCGACACCGGCTGGTCGCCGGGGATCGTCGCGGTCGGGTACGCGATCGTGCAGCTGGGCAACGGGTTCCTCGCACCGCTGACCGGCTGGTGCTGCGACCGCTTCGGGACCCGCGCCGTGTCGCGGGTCGGCACGTTCAGCACGGCGGCCGGGTTCGCGCTGGCCAGCGGCACCGCCGACGCGCCGCAGTTCATCGCGGCGATCATGGTGGTCGCTCTGGGCTGCTCGGCCGCCGGGATCATGCCGCTCACCGTCGCGGTCGTCCAGGCGCTACCCGAGCGCCGGACGCTCGCCCTGGGCCTGCTGCCCAGCGGCATCGCCCTCGGTGGTCTCGCCGTGCCGTTCGTGGCGCTGGCGCTGGACGGAATCGGCTGGCGAGCCACGTTCCTGGTGGTCGCCGGCGTGATCGTCCTCGTCGGGCTGGCGGCGGGTCGGACGTTGCCCACCGCTCGTGCCGCCAGCAGGGCGGCGGCAGTCGCGGCGGACGAGCCGGTGGTGGCGGATCCCGCCGGGTCCGGCCACGACCTCGGCTCGGCGCTCCGTACGTCGGCGTTCTGGTTGCTCGTCGCGGGGCACGGCTCGGCGCTCGTCGCGGTGAGCGCGGTCAACCTGCACCTGGTGCCGCTGCTCACCCACCACCACGGGATGCCGCTCGCCACCGCGGGCGTCGCGGTGGCGGCGATGTCGGTCGCCCAGCTGGTCGGGCAGGTCGTCACCGGCCTGATCGGCGACAAGATCGACAAGCGCACGCTCGCCGCGTCCTGCATGGCCGTGCAGACCGGGGTGCTGGTGCTGATGGCGACCGTGTCCGGGTTCGCCATGCTCGTCACGGCTGCCGTCGTGCACGGGTTGATGTGGGGTCTGCGCGGGCCGGTGATGACGTCGCTGCGCACCGACTACTTCGGGCTCGCCTCGTTCGGGACGATCATGGGCTGGTCGATGGGCTTCGTCTCGCTCGGATTGGTGATCGGCCCGTTGCTGGTCAGCGCGCTCGCTGACGGCCCCGGCTACCAAGCTGCCTTCTTCACTCTCGCGGCGGTCACAGGAGTGGGCGGCGTCGCCTTCGTCGTTCTGCGGGCGCCGCGACCGGCCACGATGACCGCTGCCCGCCCGGTCGCGTGCGGATGCGGGGACACGCCGCGGTGACGAGGCCGTCGGCAGCTGCACTGCGCACCACATCCAGCGGTTCATCGCCGAGAACGACCGCATCGCGTCGATCGCCGTCATCATCGCCCGACCGCCACTACCCGGTCAGGTGCCCTTCGACCCGACCAGTATCGGCAAGGTCCGGCTCGAGGTGTTCCGCACAGATGGTCAGGCGCGGAACGCGGAGAGCATTCCGCTGGCAGCGGTGGAGACCGGCGCTCGGCCGAACCCGGCCGGGATCGTGCAGCAGGCCGGCGAGAACAACGAGCAGACCGTCTTCCGACTGTGCCCGTTGAAGGTCGAGAAGGGGCAGCGCTACGCGTTCCGCGTGTACTGCTGACCGTCCGAACGTCGTTCGTGCACCGAGGAGCGGCGGCCGGATCGTCATCTCCGCAGCGTGACGAGCAGGCCCGGGTGGTCGGTGGATCCGCGTAGATCGACCGACCGCACCTCGCCGACGGCGAACCCGGGCGTCCCGATGACGTGCTGCTGCCCGCCGTCGCCGGCGAGCACGAACCCGAGCGGGAGGCAGGAGCGCAGCTGCGGGTCGTCGCCGGCGCCGAGGTTGAGGTCGGCGCCGAGTACGACCGATGGCGCTGCGCCGCGGGCGCGCACCTGCGCGATGACGGTGCCGAGCAGGTGCTCGCACTGGGCCTGCGCGACGTCGCGGCGGGTGTAGGCGAGGTGGGTGGTGCACACCGTGACCGCGGGGGTTGCCGCAGCGTCGACGCACAGCCAGGCGCGTTGTTCGGGATCGTCGGGGTCCTGGGCCGGGTAGATGCCTCCGGCTGGGGCGGACCCGGGTACCTGCGGCCATCGCGCGAGCACACCGATCCCGTACTCGCCGCCGTGGCGGCAGCGGTAGGGGGCACCGGTCCGGGCGTCGCGTGCGGCCTGGAACGCGGACGTGACGGCGCGGGCCGTGGCATCGACCAGCGCGTCCTCGAGGATGGCCACGTCGGTGCTGCAGATCTCGTTGAGGGTGACGAGGTCGGGTGCCTCGGCCCGGATGACTGCGGCAGCCGTAGCGGTCGCTCGGCCGGTGAAGCAGCCCGCGATCCCGCTGTTGCAGAGGTTCAGCTGCAGGATGCGCACCTGTGGAGCCGGCCCCGGGGGCGGGGCAGGATCGGCACTGGTCCCGTCCGTGCATCCGATCAAGCACGTGAGCGCGCACAGGGTCAGCAGCGCTCGCAGCGCTCGATCCGCCATGCCGTCACCCTCGACGACATCGGGGGCCAGGGACAGCCCCGCCTACCACCCGGCCCTCGCGGAAACCGCTCCCGGCTGACCTGGTCGAGGTCGGCGTGCCCGTCGATCGACTGTCCTCGTCGAACCGGCCCACGCCATCTGGGGTGCACTGCCGGTACGTCTCTCGCCAGGGACTCCCACCCAGGTCGACGTGATGATCTGGTTGGTCCGTGGCGACAGAAGCCGATGACCAGTCGGGGAGGACCGCGAGCTCGTGCTCGTCGGCGTGGCCCCCGCGAACAACAGACACCATGATCGTCCGCCCCCTGATCGGCATCCTCACCGGCGTCGCCGCTGTGGTCGCACTCTCGCTCTCGGCCTGCGCAGGATCGGACCCCGCGCCCCGAACCGGTGCTCCGGGAGCCTCGGCCCGCGATGCAACGGTTCCGGCGGAAGACACCCCCGTCCGCCTCACCATCGGCACGACGGTCCTGACCGCCCGCCTGCACGACAACCCGGCCGCCCGCGACCTCGTCGAACAGCTGCCGCTGACCCTCACCTTCCGCGATCTCAACGGTGTCGAGAAGATCGCGCGCCTGCCACGGGTGCTCACCATGGACGGCGTGCCCGCCGGAGACGACCCCGACATCCTGGACATCGGCTACTACGCCCCGAGCAACGACCTCGTCCTCTACTACGGCGAGGTCGGCTTCTGGAACGGCATCGTGCGCATCGGCCGGTACGGCGCGGACACCGAGCAGGTCCGGGGTCTCGCCGACGGCGCCACGATCACCATCGAACGAGCGAACTGAGAAAGGACATCTCTTGACGACCATCGCCATCGTCGGAGCGGGTCACGGCCTCGGCGCAGCGGTTGCCCGAAGGTTCGGCGCGGAAGGCTTCTCCGTCGCGCTGATCTCGCGCAGCCAGGAGCACGTCGACGCGCTCGCCATCGAGCTGACTTCGGATGGGCTGACGGCCCGTGGCTACGCGGCGAACGTGCGCGATCGCGACGCTCTTGCTGCCGCTCTCGCGCGTGCCGGCCAAGAGCTGGGCACGATCGAGGTGCTCGAGTACAGCCCGCTGCCGCAGCGGGAGTTCCTGCGGCCCGTGCTGGAGACCACGACCGAGGACCTGGCCGCCGCGGTCGAGTTCTCGATCTACGGCCCCGTCACCGCGGTCGGGCAGGTGCTGCCGGGTATGCGTTCCCTCGGCCGCGGCTCGGTGCTGTTCGTCAACGGCGGCAGCGGGGCCCGGCCGAACCCGAAGGTGGCGGGCACCTCCGTCGCCTTCGCCGGCGAGGGCGCCTACGCGGCGATGCTGCACGAGACCCTCGCCGCGGAGAACGTCCACGTCGGACAGCTGATCGTTCCCGGCGCGATCACGCCCGGCCATCCGACCCACGACCCGGACGTCCTCGCCTCGTCACTGTGGACGATGCACACCGGGCGCGGTGAGTTCCGCGTTCTCGCCGAGCAGCTCGATGACTGACCCCGCGGTGTCGACCTCGTCGGTGAGTGTCGAGCCACAGGAGCGCGGCCCGAGGTGGTGGGATCGGGCATGGCACGGATCGTCGTCACGGGATCGACCGACGGGCTCGGACGGGCCGCCGCCGAGGAGTTGCTGCGCGATGGCCATGACGTGGTCGTGCACGCGCGCACGCCTCAGCGGCTGCGGGCACTCGATGCGCTGGTCGATCGTGGGGCGACCGCGGTGGTCGGCGACCTCGCCGACGAGTCGGAGACCCGCGCGCTCGCCGGGCAGGTGAACGAGCTCGGCGCGCCCGATGCTGTGATCCACAACGCCGGTGTGATGGACGAGCGCGCCCTGGCCGTGAACGTCCTCGCGCCCTACGTGCTCACGGCGCTGGTGCAGCGACCGACCGCGTCCCAGCGCCTCGTGTACCTCAGCAGCGACATGCACCTCGGTGGCTCGCCGGACGTCCACCTGGACCGGCGTGTGAGCTATTCGCAGAGCAAGTTCCTGGTCACCGTGCTCGCCGCGGCCGTGGCCCGGGTCCTGCCGGACGTGGTGTCGCAGGCCGTGGATCCCGGCTGGGTACCGACCCGGATGGGTGGGCCCGCGGCGAGCGACGACCTCGACGAGGGGCACCGGACCCAGGTCTGGCTCGCCACGAGCGCGGACCCGGCGGTCCTCGAGACGGGCGGCTACTGGTACCACCGGCGGCGAACCGCACCCGACCCGCGGGTCGGGGATCAGGCGCTGCAGGACCGCCTGCTCGCCGCGCTGCAGAAGCGAACCGGCGTCGACCTGCGCTGAGGTCTCTTCCGGTGCCGCCTCACGAGGACTGCGCGCGGACGACCATCAGCGGGTCGGTGCCCGGGGGAGTGTCGGTGCGGGTCGGGCCGCGGCGCGAGATCGTCGGCAGCCACAGCACGAAGGTGGAGCCGGCGCCGGGCGCGCTGTGCACCGCCACCGTGCCACCGTGGCTCTCCACGATCTGGCGGACGATGGCGAGGCCGAGGCCGGTGCGGCGGTCGTCGTTGCCGGTGCGGCCGTCCGCGCCCCGCCAGAAGCGGTCGAACACGAGCGGCTGCTGCTCGGGCGCGATCCCGGCTCCTTCGTCGCGGACCGCGGCGAACGCCCACCCCTGCATCCGGCCGCTGGCGACGGTGACGGCGCTGCCGGGCGGAGCCACGCGCAGCGCGTTGGACAGCAGGTTGTCCACGGCCCGACGCAGCGCCACCGCGTCGCCGATCACGACGGCGCCGCTGCCGTTGCGCCGGTCCAGGCGCAGCTCGCCGCCGGCGGCGAGCAGTTCGTACTCGTCGGTGGCGTCGGAGACGACGTCGGCCAGGTCGACGTCGGTCTCGACGAACGCGGGGGCGGCGCGGCGGGCAGCCGCGAGGAGGTCCTCCACCAGTCCTGCCATGCGCGCGGTCGCCTTGGCCGTCACCGCGCTGGCCTGGCGGCGCTCGGCGGGTTCGACGTCGTCGCGGGAGAGCACCGCGTCGAGGGTGGTGCGGATGACGGCGAGCGGGTGGCGCAGCTCGTGCGACGCGTCGTCGATGAGGCGGCGCTGGGCGCTGAACGCGCCGTCGAGGCGGCCCAGCATGTCGTCGATGGTGTCGGCGAGGGCGCGCAGCTCGTCGTCGGGGCCGTCGAGCGCGATCCGGCGGGAGAGGTCGGTCGCGCCGATCTCGCGGGCCGCGGCCGTGACCCGGCGGACGGGGCGCAGCACCCGGCCCGAGAGCCACCAGCCCACCGCGAAGCTCAGCACCAGCAGCCCGGCCAGCACGAGGACCGACGCGTCCCGCAGGGTCTGCAGCGTCTGGTAGTTGACGGCCTGCTGGACGCTCGCGAGGTCGGCGGCCTGGAACTGCTCGCCGTCGCGTAGCTGCAGCTGCCCGTTGACCTGCTTCACCTTCGAGACGGTGACGGGGTTGAGCGGGGCGGCGTCGATGTTCTGCGACACGGCCAGGTACACCGCGCCGAGCACGAGCGCGGTCAGCGCGAACAGGACCAGCGAGTAGGTGGCGGTCAACCGGAACCGGATGGTCTGCATCCAACCGGGCAGCCGCCTCACCGGTTGCTCCTCATGCGGGCACCCGCAGCCGGTACCCGCGTCCGATGACCGTCTCCAGCAGCGGGTTCTCGTCCCCGACGGTGAGCTTGCGGCGCAGCGTGCCGACCGTGACCCGGACGGTCTGGGTGAACGGGTCGGCGTTCTCGTCCCACACGTGGTCGAGCAGCTCCTCCGCGGAGATGACGTGCTCGGGCCGGGCCATCAGGTAGCGCAGCACCGCGAACTCCTTGCGGGTCAGCGTGAGCTCCCGGCTGCCGCGGCTGGCCCGGCTGCGGGCGTCGTCGAGGACGAGCTCGCCCAGTTCGACGACCGCGGTGCCGGCTCCCGAGTCGCGCCGCAGCAGCGCCCGGCTCCGGGCCAGCAGCTCACCGAGGGCGAACGGCTTGACCAGGTAGTCGTCGGCGCCCTCGTCGAGTCCGCGGATGCGGTCGGTGAGGCCGTTGCGGGCGGTGAGCAGCAGGATCCGCGGTTGCGGCTCGCTGCCCGCGCGGATGCGCCGGCAGAGCGTGAAGCCGTCGATGTCGGGCAGGTTGACGTCCAGCACGAGCAGGTCGTACCGGGTGAGCTCGATCTTCTCCCAGGCCTGCGCACCGGTGTGCGCGGTGTCGACGGCGTAGCCCGCGCGGGCGAGCCCCGCGGCCAGGGCCGTCGCCAGATCCTCGTCGTCCTCCACGACCAGCAGCCGCATGACCTCCACCGTAACCGCGGTCGGTGCGGTGGCGCCCGTCCGCTTTCGGCGTTCTTTCGCTTTCGCTTCCCGGGGTTTTCGGGCCCGGTTGCTCAGCTGGTGCCGGTCGAGCGGGCCGGAGTCCCCGATGCCCGGTCCGCTCGGCTCCCACCCCGAACCCTGAGGAGTCCTCGTGAACCGCAACCGTCTCCGGCTGGTGCTCGTCGCCGCTGTCACCGTCACCGGCGCGCTGGGCGTCGGCGGCGTCGCACTGGCCACCGAGCCGCCCGCCCCCGAGCCGACACCCGCCTACGTGACCGTCGTCCAGTCCGACCCGGGCGACTGCCCCGCAGAGTCCGGCACCGCGTCCGGCACCGCCGGGAGCGTGGACCTGTGACGGAGCTCGATCCCGCTGCGCTGCTCGAGGAGGCGGTGTTCGAGGTCAAGCGGGTCGTCGTCGGGCAGGACCACACGGTCGAGGGGATGTTCGTCGCCCTGCTCGCCCGCGGGCACTGCCTGCTCGAGGGCGTGCCCGGGGTGGCGAAGACCCTTGCCGTGCGGACGCTCGCCGCGGTCTGCGGTGGCTCGTTCTCCCGCCTGCAGTTCACTCCCGACCTGGTGCCCGGCGACATCGTCGGAACCCGGATCTGGCGGCCGTCGACCGAGACGTTCGACGTCGAGTTCGGCCCGGTGTTCGCCACGACCGTGCTCGCCGACGAGATCAACCGCGCCCCGGCGAAGGTGCAGTCGGCGCTGCTGGAGGCGATGGCCGAGCAGCAGGTCTCGCTCGGCGGCCGCAGCTATCCGCTGCCCAGCCCGTTCCTGGTGCTGGCGACGCAGAACCCGATCGAGTCCGACGGCGTGTACGAGCTGCCGGAGGCACAGCGCGACCGGTTCCTGCTCAAGATCGACATGGGTTACCCGTCGGGCACCGAGGAGCTGACGATCCTGACGCGGATGGGCGTCGATCCACCCGTGGCACGGGCGGTGCTCGACCCGGCCCGGGTGCGCGAGCTGCAGCGCCGCGCCGACCACGTCTTCGTCCACCACGCCTGCGGGGAGTACGCGGTGCGGCTGGTGCTGGCCACACGCGACCCGATGGGGCACGGCCTGCCCGATCTCGCGGGTGCGCTCCAGTTCGGGGTCAGCCCGCGCGCCACGCTGGGGCTGGTCGCGGCGGCCCGGGCGCTGGCGCTGCTGCGCGGCCGGAGCTACGTGTTGCCGGGCGACCTCGCCGACGTCGCAGGGGACGTGCTCGCCCATCGGTTCGTGCTCACCTTCGACGCGCTGGCCGACGGGGTCGATCCGCGTGACCTGGTGCGCCGGATCCTCGACGCCGTCCGGCCCCCGCGGGTGGCTCCCGCCCAGGACGGCGAGCCCGTCCCGCAGGCCCGGGACGCCGCATGACCGGCCCCGATCTCGCCGGTACCGCGGAACGGGCGCTGCGCCGCCTCGACCTGTCGGTCCGGCTGCGGCTGGACGGGCTGCTGCAGGGCGACCACGCCGGGCTCCGCCCGGGACCGGGTGGCGAGCCCGACAGCGCGCGCCCCTACCTCCCGGGGCAGGACGACGTGCGGCGCATCGACCCGTCGGTGTCGGCGCGCACCGGTGAGCTGCACGTCCGCACGGCGGTCGCCGATCACGAGCTGGAGACGTGGGTGCTGGTCGACGCCTCGGCCAGCATGGACTTCGGCACCGCGGTGATGGAGAAGCGCGACCTCGCGGTGGCGGTGGTCGCGGCGGTCGCGGCGCTGACGGATGGGCCCGGCAACCGCGTGGGTGCCGCGACCCTGACCGGTGCGGGCCTGGCCGCCCACCGCCCCCGGACCGGGCGCCTCGCCCGCCACGGGCTGCTGCGCGTCCTGCTCGCCGCGCCCCGCCCCGAGCCCGGCCCGGGTGCGGTGGCCGATCTCGGCGCCGGTGTGGAGCGTCTGCGCCGGGAGCGGCGCCGGCCCGGGCTGCGCGTGGTCGTCTCGGACTTCCTGGACGAGCGTGGCCCTGCGGCGTGGGAGCAGCCGATGCGCCGGCTCGCGGCGCGTCACGACGTCGTCGCCATCGAGGTGACCGATCCCCGCGAGGCGGAGCTGCCCGACGTGGGACTGGTGACCCTGCTCGATCCCGAGAGCGGTCGGCGCCGCGAGGTCCGCACCACCCGGGCGCTGCGGGAGCGCTACCGGGCTGCGGCCCTCGAGCACCGCGCGGCGACGGCTGCAGCGCTGCGCCGCGCGGGCGCCGCGCACCTCGTGCTCGCCACCGACGGCGACTGGGTCACCGACATCGCCCGGTTCGTCGCCGCCCGGCGCCGCACCGGCCGCAGGACAGGAGGGCATCGATGACGTTCACCGATCCGTGGTGGCTGATCCTGCTGGCCGGTGTCGGCGCGCTGGGCACGGCCTACGTGCTGGCGCAGCGCCGCCGTGGCCGGTACGCCGTCCGGTTCGCGACGCTCCCGCTGCTGGAGAAGGTGGTCGGTCGCGGGCCGGGATGGCGCCGGCATGTGCCCGCGGTGGCGTTCGGGCTGATGGCGACGGCGCTCGTCGTCGCGATGGCCGGGCCGGTGCTCGCGCTGCAGGTGCCGCGTGAGCGCGCGACCGTGGTCGTCGCGCTCGACACCTCCGTGTCGATGGAGGCCACCGACGTCGATCCCAGCCGCATCGCGGCCGCGACCGGGGCCGCCCGGGCGTTCGTCGAGAGCCTGCCCGAGACGTTCAACGTCGGGCTCGTGACCTTCGCGGGCTCGTCGTCGATCGCGGTGGCGCCGACCACCGACCGCGATCCCGTCGTCGCCGCGCTCACCGATCCGCAGCTGAGCGGGGGCACTGCCATCGGCGACGCCGTGCAGGCCTCGCTCTCCGCGGTGCGGGCCCTCGACGCCACGCTGGACGGCGGGACCGAAGGGCCGCCACCGGCCCGGATCGTGCTGCTCTCCGACGGGGCGAACACCTCCGGCGGGCCGCTCGCGGCCGCCGCGCAGGCCGCCGGCGCCGCGGGTGTCCCCGTCTCCACCATCGCGTACGGCACCCCCGACGGCACGCTGCTCTCGGGCGGGCAGGTCCAGCGGGTGCCCGTCGACGCGCAGGCGCTGGCCGAGCTGGCGCAGACCAGCGGCGGCCAGAGCTACACCGCCGCGACCGGTGAGGAGCTCGACGAGGTCTACCGCGACATCGGCTCGTCCATCGGCTACCGCACCGAGGACCGCGACGTGACCGGCTGGGTGCTCGGCGGCTCGCTGCTCGCCGCGCTCGCCGCCGGCGTCACGTCGGTCGCGTGGTTCTCCCGCCTGCCCTGATCCCTGCTGCCCTGATCTCTGCTGCCCGAGGAGCTGCCGTGCCCACCCATCCCGGTCCCGACTTCCTGCCTCCACTCGAGGACGGGCCGCCGCCCGTCCGGGTTCCGGTCCCGCCGCTCGTCACCGGTCCGGCGCCCGCGCCACCACCCGATCCGCCGCGGCGGCACGGCGTCGTCGTCGCGGCCGTCGTCGCGATGGTGCTCGCCGGCGGCGTGAGCGGGGCTGTCGGCGCCCAGCTCGCGAGCCCCGGCGGCGTGACCGCCTTGCCACGGGTGTCAGGCGCGGCCCCTGCCCTCGCCCCGACGGGGATCGCCGACGTCGCGGCCGCGGTGCTGCCCGCGGTCGTGTCGGTCGAGGTCCGCGGCTCGGGCAGCCAGGCCACCGGCTCCGGCTTCGTCATCGACGACCGCGGCCACGTGGTCACGAACGCGCACGTCGTCGCGTCCGGTGGGCAGGTCCAGCTCGTGCTGTCCGACGGTCGCCGGGTCGCCGCCGAGATCGTCGGCACCGACCCGTCGTCCGACGTGGCGGTGCTCCGCGCAGCGGCCGCGGGGCTCCCGACTCCGCTCCCTCTGGGCACCTCCGCCGACCTGCGGGTCGGCGAAGCGGTGCTGGCCGTCGGATCGCCGCTGGGCCTGAGCGGCACGGTCACCGCGGGGATCGTGAGCGCGACCGACCGGGAGACCCGCCTCGGGAACAGCGGTGCTCGGCAGGTGGCGGTCCAGACCGACGCCGCGATCAACCCGGGCAACTCCGGCGGCCCGCTCGTCGACGCCGCGGGCCGCGTCGTCGGCGTCAACACCTCCATCGCGACACTGGGGTCGGGCAACATCGGCATCGGGTTCGCCATCCCGATCGACCGCGCCGCCGACGTCGCCCAGCGCCTGATCGCCCGCTCGTCCTGAGAGCGCGTCGAGCCGAGGCGGATCACCGCATCTTGGTCGCGCCCGTGCCGGCGTCGGGGTCGTGGCCGGGCCACCAGTAGCTCGGCACCGTGCGTTCGCACAGGTGGTCGAGCTGGTCGCGGAGGGCGGCCGCGTAGTCGTTGAGCAGCGTCCCGTCCGGATGGAGCCCACCGTTGTCGGGATCGAGCCCTGACAGCAGCACCCGCACGTCACCGGGATGGACGCCGAGTTCGTCGGCGAGCTGGTCCACGGTCATCCGGCCGACCTCGTCGCCCTTCCCGTAGTCCTCGGTCGGGGTGCGTGGCGGTGTGGGGAAGCCGTGGAACGGGTGGCGCTTGCTCCACTCGATCGCCGCACGCACCAGTTTCGTGGCGGCGGCACCGCGGGCGAGGGGGCCGTCCTGCTCGCCGGCGTAGCGGCGCCCGATCCGTGGATCTTCCGCGTGCTGTTCGCGGCGGCGGAGCTTGTCGCGGTCACGGGGGCGCAGTTCGCGCGGTGCGATGAGGTGGCCGGCGTGGACGTCGCAGGCGTAGCTCTGCCAGACGGTGCCGGTGCTGGCCAGGTAGAGCCCCACCGCGGTCACCGGTGCGGCGCATGGTGTGTCGGGGTCGTCGTCGTCGATGCCGCCGCAGCCCGCGTCCATTGCCCGAAATGCCATTCCGCTCCCCGTTCTCATGTGCAGCACTCAGAGGCCGCGGGGGAGCGCGGCGGCTTGGAGGGTACGACGAGGTCGAGCCTTGTGGAACGGGCTCGGACGCGGATCACACGATCGGCGATCGGCCTTCCCCTGCCAGGCGCCGGCGCCTGGCAGGCATCAGGAGCCAGAGGGCCAGCAGGAACTCGCCGACGAAGGTGAACGTGGAGACGTACGTCCAGGGCCCGCGCACCAGCACGGTGGCCACTGTGTCGATCATGTAGCCGAGGCCGGCGACGGCGAGCAGGACACGAGATAGCCGCCTCCGAGCAGGTGCAGCACATCGAGGAGGTGCCCGACGGCGACCAGCAGGACCCCGGCGTAGACGAGCCGGAACCATGCTGCGAGCAGCGAGAGGCCGCGGTCGACCGGGGAGAACACCCGGCAGAGCGCCCACGCGACTTCCATGTCGAGCGCGCCGACCGGCCGTGAGCAGGATCCCGATCCCGAGGGAACGGGTGGCGGTCGCGTGCTGGTCATCATCGGCACCGTCACAGGAGGGTCTGGCACGGGTGGATCCGGTGTTCACCGCTGGTTCGGGAAGGTGAATCCCTTGGCGAGCAGCCAGATCGGCATGATCAGCTCGAAGATCCCGCCCGGGATGAACGCGGCGAGTCCGATGCCCTGGGTCACGTCGACCACGCCGAACAGGTCCAGAGCGCAGCCGGCGAGCAGTGTCGGGTAGCTGATGAGGCCGAGCACGGCGAGCGGGCGTGGGATCAGCCTCGACCGGTGCAGCAGCACGGCCATGCACATCCCGCCCGCGCTGGTGACCAGGTAGATCATCAGGGTGGCCACGCCGAGCTGCGACTGCAGGAGAGCGGCCAGACCCGTCGAGGCCTCGGCGTCCAGTGCGCCGCTGCGCGTCTGGGCGCCGAGCGCGATCGCCATGAGCGGGACGGCGAGGTAGAACAGGGTCGCGGCGAGCTCGGCGACCCGGAAGCCGACGTGCGCCAGAGCCAGGGCCTCCCCGTGCGGTTTGAGCAGGGGGAACAGCAGGACGGCGATGCCGACTACGCCGAATTGCCCGAACAGCATGAGTGCGCCGATGGCGAGCGTGCTGGTCTGCGCGGATGCGCCGGTGAGGAAGTCCGGCTGGGCAAGTACCCCGGTGATGAGGGTGTCGGCGACGATGAAGGCGGCTGTCGCGGTGAGGAACATGAGCGCGACGAGCGCGGCGGTCTTCCTGGTGGACGCGGTCGTGAAAGCCGTGGTCGGCCCTCGCTGTTGCGCGTCGGGGATCGTGATGATCGGTCGTTCGGCTGCGAGCGACATGGTGCCCTCCTCGGGCATGCGATCTGGTGGATGAGCGGGCGTCGGGACCGGGAACCGGTCAGACGGTGATGACGACCTTGCCGCGGGCGTGTCCATCGGCCATGTACTGGACGGCGGCGGCGGCCTGTGCCAGCGGGTAGGTCCGGTCGATGGCGGGTGTCACCGCGCCGGACTCGACGAGTGCGGCCAGTGCGACCAGGTCGGCTGTGTTCTCCGAGTTGGCCAGCATGCGCAGCTCCTGCCCGACGAACGGGGAGAGCAGTCCGGCACGCAGCGAGCGGTCGAACCCGCCGAGCCAGCGGCCACCGGTCTCCGACCCCACGATGACGAGCGTGCCGCGGGGGGTGAGTGCGCGGCGGAGCTCACCGAGCGACCGGTGCCCGCCGATGTCGAGGACGACGTCGTAGCGCCTCGGCCCGGCGGTGATGCCGGTGCGCGTGTAGTCGATGACGTGTTCGGCGCCGAGGGCGCGGACCAGGTCCGCCTTCGCCGGGCTGCACACGGCGGTGACGGTCGCGCCGAGCGCGACGGCGATCTGCACGGCGTAGCTCCCGACGCCTCCCGAGGCGCCGATCACCAGTACCTGCTGCCCGGGTCGCACCTGCGCCCGGTCGCGCAGGCCCTGCAGCGCCGTCAGGCCGGAGATGGGCAGCGCCGCTGCCTGCGCGAAGGTGACGTTCGCCGGTTTCGGCGCCAACCTGCGCTGATCGGCCCGGGCGTACTCGGCGAAGGAGCCCTCGGCGGTGCCGTACACCTCCTGGCCCGGCGCGAACCGGGTCACGTCCTTGCCGACCGCCTCCACGGTCCCGGCCACGTCCCGGCCCGCGACCGGGTTCCTGGGCTTCCGCACGCCGTACCCGGCGAGGCGCAGCGGGTAGGGGAGCCCGGCCACGACGTGCCAGACACCGCGATCCACTCCGGCGGCGTGCACGCGCACCAGCACCTCGCCGTCGCCGATCTCGGGGCGGGCGATGGTCGCGAGGCGCAGGACGTCCTCGGCCTCGCCGTACTCGTCGTGGATCACTGCCTGCATGGCGATGGTCGGTGGCGCCGTGCCCGTTCCGGTCCCGTTGCGGTGCTCAGTTCTCATGACAACCCGTCCTTACGTTGTACGCTTATGTTGTAAGTACTACGCTTACGATGTAAGTGCCGCAAGGAGGTTGCGCATGTCCCACCCGAACGCTGAGGACCGAGCTCGGTTGACCCGTGCGCGGGTGTTGGCTGCTGCGGTCGAGTTGGCGGACGCGGGCGGGATCGAGTCGCTCACGATGCGCAAGTTGGGTGTGGAGCTCGGGGTGGAGGCGATGTCGCTGTACAACCACGTCGCCAACAAGAGCGATCTGCTCGACGGCATGATCGATGTGGTCTTCGCCGAGATCGATCTGCCGGTGATCGGCTCCGACTGGCGCCCCGCGATGCGCCGCCGGGCGTTGTCGGCGCGCGCGGCGTTGACGCGGCACCGGTGGGCGATCGGGTTGATGGAGTCGCGCACCACGCCGGGATCGGCGACGTTGCGCCACCACGATGCCGTGATCGGCACGTTGCGCGCGGCCGGTTTCTCGGTTGCGTTGACCGCTCATGCGTTCTCGGCCATGGACAGCTACATCTACGGCTTCGCTCTGCAGGAGTCGACGTTGTCGTTCGACGACGGCCCGGAGACGGCGCAGCTGGCGCAGGCGATCATGGCGCGGTTCGCGTCCGGCCAGTACCCGCACCTGACCGA
This sequence comes from uncultured Actinomycetota bacterium, assembly GCA_963727745.1. Classification (GTDB taxonomy): domain Bacteria; phylum Actinomycetota; class Actinomycetes; order Mycobacteriales; family Pseudonocardiaceae; genus Pseudonocardia. Next base: position 237,476 of record CAVSHL010000001.1, on the reverse strand, counting down.
GTTGGCTGTGGAGCACGTCATGCAGCCCGGCTACGACTACGCGGACGAGTTCGAGTTCGGCCTGGACCTGGTCCTGGACGGGCTCGACCGAGAGCTGGGCAGCAGCTGATCGACCCGCCTCAGGTGGAACTGTCGGATCGGTGGCTCCGCCAGACCTCGCCGGGGGTACTGACGTAGCGGGTCCAGGCGTGCCGCCAGGGAACGACGGCGGCGATGACCACGACCAGGGAGCAGTTCACGAGGACCGCGCTGGTCGCGGTGTCCAGGTCGCCGGCGGCCAGGTGCGGGACCGCGACCACCGCGATCCAGATCGTCTTCCAGACCACCTCGAACAGCAGGATCGGCAACATCCGGGTGGGGTACCGGAGGCCGAGCAGGGCCAGCAGCGACATGGCCGTGAGCAGACAGGTGACGACGCCGTCCGGCACCGGGAAGGATGCAGCGTCGAGCAGGAGCGGCCACTTCACGATGGCCAGTCCGACGCCCATGAACGCGTAGCCGACCCGCATCATGTTCAGCCGGTGGGTGGGCAGTGGTTCCGTTGCCGCGCGGGAGGCCGTCGCTGCACGTGCCGAGTACGGCGTGTTCAGGGCGGAGGTCACGGCATCTCCTGGCAGGACACGCTCGTGTCGGATGGGGCTGTGCGGGTACCGGCTCATGCCGAAAGGTTGACGCGCGAGGAACGGCACTACTACGAACGTTGCCATTACCGGGAATCGAATCATCCCGATGGGAAGGGCGTACCGGGACTTCGCTCGCGGCGGGTGGGCCAGCTGGTGCGGAGCTCGACGAGCACGGCGCCGATGTCGCGCAGGCGCACGAGCACGCCGTGGAGCTGCGCCTGATCGGCGACCGTCAGCGTGAGGGAGGTGGTGCCGTCGTCGTGGCGGACCATCTCGGGTCCGCCGAGCCACACCGCCCAGTGATCGTCGAGGTGGCCGTCGACGCGGATCGTGTACGTCGTGACGTTCATGGGATCGCCCTCGCTCGCCGCGGTTCGGCTGCGGGCGCATTGCGGCGGAGGGTCGGCCGGCGTACTGCCCGTTCGGCGACGGCGAGGTTGATCGCCCAGGCGGCGCCCATGAGCAGCGCGGTCGGCACCGGACCCCGGCCGAAGATCGCCTGACCGAAACCCAAGGTGAAGACCTGGGTTCCGGCGACGAGGCCGATCGCGTAGCTGCGGATCATCCACGCCCGGTGGCCCGCGAAGTCGCGGTGCCGGGCAGCGCGGAATCCGAGGACGAGGGTGGCGATCATCGCCACCCCGAACACGATGCGGAGCGGGTACAGAATCTCTCGCGCGGCGGCTGCGTTCGGGAAGAACTGGTTCAGCCACAGCGCGGAGAGCGCCACGCCGAGGCCGGCGACGACCAGGATGCGTCCTGAACGGCGGTGCCAGGCCGGTCGGCGCCGGCGGAAGGAACGCGAGAACTGCAGAGCGCCGAGGATCGCGAACACCGTGGCGCTCACGATGTGCACCGCGACGGGGAGGGGTGAGGCGGTGTACCGGGCATCGGGCGACATTCCCGCCGCTCCGCCGGACAGCTCGACCAGGCGGAGGGATCCGGCGATCACCGGGACGCTGCCGAGCGCCATCAGTGCGACCGGCACCCGCCACGACGAGACCTGGGCGTTCATCAGACCGAGGTCTGCCGCGGACGCAGAACGGCGGTGTCGGGCACCTGGTCGGCGACACGACGGGCGAATCGCCACAGCGAATAGCCGAGGCCGATCATGGCGATGCCGTTCGGGAAGGCGAGCAGCCGGTAGAAGGGGTCCGGCAGCACCGAGAGCGCGATGCTGATGACCCCGCCGAAGGCGAGGAGCGTGGTCGCCCAGCGGGCGAGGACCCGTGCCCGGAACAGGGCGATGCCGAAGACGAGGCAGCCGGCCAGGTAGGTGAGGTCCTGGATCTGCCACAACAGGGCGACGGCCCCGACGTGTCCGGTGGCGGTGCCGCCGGTGGCGATGGCGATGACATCGCCGACGAAGGCCGGGTCGGTGCCGGCGACGTTCGGCAGGACGAATGCGGCCATGAAGGTCGTGCACAGGATCAGGAGGTAGCTCGTGGCGAGCACCAGATAGCCGATGAGCCCGGGGACGCCGTTGCGCCGGACGTGGCTGAGGTACATGCCGGTGATGCCGGTCAGCGCGAGTGCCGCCATGGCGGTCTTCAGCGCGTTGCGGACCATGACCTCGGTCGTGGTGATGGACGCGACGTCGAGGTGCGGGTGGTTGATCTGGACGCCGATGAAGATCGCGCCGGCGGCGATCGCGGCGGCGCCGGCGGTCCGGACGAGGGATGCGGAGGTCACGGTCATGGCGATGCTCCCGTGGTGCGGCCGTGCGGGGTGCTCGGCGATGGGAACGACGGTAGGAACGGACCTGGTGAGAGCACATCACCACGTGATGTGACCGTGCTGGTGAACGGCTCAGAGCAGGCCGAGATCGACCGCCCGGCGGACTGCGGCCCGGCGGGTGTTCACCTCGAGCTTGGTGAAGATGTGCCTGGTGTGGGTGCGCAGCGTGTTGAGCGAGATGTACAGCTGCCGGGCGATGTCCGGTCCGCTCAGTTCCGTCGTCAGCAGGCGCAGCACGTTGAGCTCGCGCTCGCTGAGTCCCTCCTCGGTGGCGGGGCCGGCGGACGAGGGGTCCGCCGGTGTTCGTGCGGCGGCGAGCAGGTGCTCGGCATGCCGGCGGGCATCCGCTCCGTGGGCGAGGTGCGCGAGCAGGTCCGCCATCGGCGGTCCTTCGTCGAGGAAGAGGCGGCAGTAGCCGGCCGGCACCCCGACGGCGAGGGCGTCGGCGAGGTCGGCCGCCGCGGAACGGAGGTCGCCGTCGGCGTGGTGGGCCAGCGCCCGCAGCATGGCTGCCTCGACCCGGCTCCCGTCGCGGCCAGCGGCGTGCGCTTCGTCGAGCACCCGGTCGAGCAGGCCGAGCGCGGCGCGCGGTGTGCCCTCGGCGACGAGCAACCGGGCGAAGGTCAGCTGGTCGTACTCGGCCGCGAAGATCGGCGCATCGGTGGGGGTGATCCCGCGCTCGCGCGCCCACGCCCGCGCGTCGTCGAGCCGACCCTGCCTGATCCGCACCCGCGTCCTGGTGGCGGCGATCGGCCGCAGGTCGGGGACGTACCCCGGCAGGTACAGCGACGCGGCCCGGTCGAGCTCGGCGATCGCGCCGTCGAGGTCGCCCTCGGCCTGCAGCAACGCGGCGGACGCGATGTACCAGCGGTGGCGGTTCTCGACCGTCGACGCCAGGTCGCCGAGCTCCCGGGCGGCGCCGAGGTGCTGGGCCGCGGCCACGAGCTCGCCCTGCTCGCGGAGGACGTCCGCGAGGCCGACGTGGAGGTCGCCGCTGGTGGGGAGCACCGGTCCGGGGTGGTTCTCGGACGCGGCCAGCGCCTGCTCGTAGAGCCGGCGCGCCTCGACCGGACGCCCGCGCGCCAGCCACATGTTCGCCAGCACGACGGTCGCGCCGAGCTCGTCGGCGACCATCCCGGCCGCGTGCAGGCTGGCGACCGCCTGGGTGAAGGTGTCCACCGCGGTGCCGAGGTCGCCGGCCGCCCACGCCGCCAACCCGATGAAGCCCGCAGCCGCGCCGCGCGGGAAGTGGTCCAACGGATCGGCCAGCGCGAAGGCGCGGCGGGCGTGCGCGACCGTGCCGGCGATGTCGCCCCGGGCCTGGGCCACCGACGCGCGGTAGACCGCGATCATGGCCGGCAGCGAACGGAGCTCGCTCTCCCGGTCCTCGACCGCGGCGACCAGTGCTTCCGCCCTCGGCTGGGCCGACGGCATCCCGATCTCGAGACCTGCCTCGGCCGCGTCCAGCCACACCTCCACTCCGTCGACGTCGCCTTCGGAGAGATGGCGCCACCCCGCGTAGGTGGCGAGCAGCGGTCGACGACGGACGACGTCGTCGGGCAACGCGCCCAACCAGTCGCGGAGGGTGCGGTCCTGGCGTCGCCGTCGCAGATCCGCCAGCGCGAGCTCGACGAGGTCGGCGGCGTACTCGTGGTCGCTGCTCGCGATCGCGTGCCGGACGGCATCGGCCAGCAGCCCGTTCTCGGCGAGCCAGCGCGCGGCCGCGGCGTGCAGTGCACCTACCCGGTCGCCGCACCGCGCGGCCAGCCGGACGCTCAGCGCGTCGGCGAAGAGCTGGTGATAGCGGTACCAGCGACGCTCGTCGTCGAGCGGGGCGAGGAACAGGTTCTCGCGTTCGAGGGTCTCCAGCATCGACTGACCACCGGGGCGACCGGTCAGCGCCTCGCACAGACCGGCGGTCAGCTGACCGAGCACGCAGGTGTCGAGCAGGAACGCGCGGATCTCGTCCGGCTGCTGGTCCAGCACCTCCTCGACGAGGTAGTCGAGGACGAACCGGTGGCTGCCCGAGAACGCCTCGACGAACCCGGCGACGTCGCGGGCTCCGTGGGCGGAGCGGCTCCGGGCCGACAGCGCGGCCAGCTGCAGCCCGGCCGCCCACCCCTCCGTGCGCGCCTCGAGCGCAGCGACGTGCGTCGCCTCCAGCTCGAGCCCCATCACGTCGTTGAGGAACTCCTCCGCTTCGTCGGCGGTGAACCGCAGGTCCGCGGCCCGGAGTTCGACGAGCTCGCCCCGCGCCCGCAGGCGGGACAGGGGCAGCGGCGGGTCGACCCGGGTGGTCATCGCCAGCGTGACCTGCGGGGGCAGGTTCTCGAGCAGGAACGAGACGGCGTCGTGGACGCTCGAGCTGTCGACGAGGTGGTAGTCGTCGAGCGCCACGACCGTCGGGCCGGCGAGGACGTCGAGATCGTTGATCAGGCTGACCAGGACGGCGTCGGTCGGTGTCGCGCCGCCGGCCTCCAGCAGCGCGGTCGCGTCTACACCTGCGTCGGGTTCGGTGGTCCGCACCGCAGCGACGAGATGGGTCAGGAACCGCCGCAGGTCGCTGTCGCCCGCGTCGAGCGCCAACCACGCCACCCTGCGCCGAGGTTGCTCGAGCGTTGCAAGCCCCTGTGTCAACCATTGCGTCAGGACCGTGGTCTTGCCGAACCCCGCCGGTGCCGCGACGAGTACCAACCGGGCACCGGACCCGTCAGCACGCAGTGCATGGGTGAGGCGCTCGCGCTGCACCAGACCGCGCCGCGGTGCGGGCAGGTGCACCTTCGTGCCCAACACAGGCATGAGGTCCTCCCGGTCGCGTCCGGCTACCGCGCCGCACCATCATGCGCTGAACCCGGAGATACGCGAAGTGCTCGACCAGCAGTCCTCGGCCCTCATCGACCAATCGCCGAATACACCGCGCGCGCTCATGACAAAGCCGCCGACCAGATTGACTTCGGTTCGCAGTCGGGTGGCGTTCGCCAATTACTCGTGTTGTCTCTGATCATCGTTACCTCACGACGCAGGAGGAACACGCGGTCACCGCCGCGAGCCCAGGACCGCCGCGGCACAAGATCAGGAATCGCGCCTGGAGCGCTGGACGTCGCTCCGCGCGCGTGCAGTACGATCGCCGCTTCTCGACGAACGGCGAGAAATGATCATCGCGAGGCGAGGTGATCGGTGTCGGACCCGGACTTCCGAATGATTTTCGAGTCTGTTCCTGGGCTCTATCTCGTGCTCGACGACGATTTCACCATCGTGGCCGTGAGTGGCGCCTACGCTCGGGCGACGATGACCGAGCGGGACGCGATCGTGGGTAAGGGGATATTCACCGCATTCCCGGACAACCCGGAGGACTCCGGAGCCGAAGGTGTACGGAACCTGCGGGTCTCGCTCGAACGGGTGCGTCGCGACCTCGTCGTCGACGTGATGCCCGTGCAGAGGTACGACATCGCCCGTCCCGATGCCACCGGCGGGGGGTTCGAGGAGCGGTTCTGGAGCCCGACCAACGTGCCGGTGCTGGGACCGGACGGAGCACTGGCGTACATCGTCCACCAGGTGGAGGACGTCACCGACCAGCTGCGTCTGCAACGGTCCGACGCGGCACAGCAACAGGAGGTGCTCGTTCACGCCCGTGCTGCGGCGCGCGCCAGCCGGGAGCTGAAGGAGGTCAACGCGGAGCTGGCCCAGGTCAATTCTCGACTGTCCGATCTCGACATCCTCAAGAACCAGTTCTTCGCCAACGTGAGTCACGAGCTCCGCACACCCCTCACCCTGATTCTGGCGCCCGTGGAGAGGATGTTGTCGGAGCTGCGTGTCGACGATCCGCACCGCCGGACGTTGGAAGTGGTGGATCGCAACGCGCGAATGCTGCTGCGGCAGGTGAACGATCTGCTCGACGCGTCCAAGCTCGAGGCCGGCCGGATGGAGGTCGACTACATCGAGCTGGACGTGGCAGAGCAGGTCCGACAGGCGGCCGGATTCTTCGAGTCGCGCGCGGCCGATCGCGGGATCGACTTCCAGGTGCAGGCCGAGTCGGAGGTGTGGGCCGAGCTCGATGCCGGCCACCTCAGCCGAGTCCTGCTGAACCTGTTGTCCAACGAGTTCAAGGTGACACCCGAAGGCGGAGTGGTGCGGTGCGGTGTCCGCCGGGGCACCGACGCGCACGTGGTGATCGAGGTGGCCGACAGCGGACCGGGGATCCCCGTCGAGCTGCGCGAGGCGATCTTCGAACGTTTCCGGCAGCTCGACGGCGGTCCCGATCGGAAGCTGGCCGGCACCGGGCTCGGCCTGTCGATCGTGCGCGACATCGTCGACCTGTTGCGCGGCGACATCGAGGTCGCGACCGCTCCGGAGGGTGGGGCACTGTTCCGCATCACGCTGCCGTTGGCGGCTCCGCACGGTGTCCCGGTTCGGCAGCCCACGACCGCTGATCGCGGCTTGTGGCCGACCGCCACCGAGCTGATCGGGCAGGGACGGAACTCGACCGACGGCCACTGCCCGACCGGGGTGCCGGGTCCGACCGAGGGGAGCGACGGGACGATCCGTCCCCTCGTGCTGGTCGTCGAGGACAACCCGGACCTGAACGAGCTGGTCTGCCAGACGTTGGCGAGCCGGTACCGGGTGGAGGCCGCGTTCGACGGCGCGACCGGGCTCGCGAAGGCCCTGGAGCTGCGACCGCGCCTGGTCGTCTGCGATGTGATGATGCCCGAGCTCAGCGGCGCGGACCTCGTCGAACGACTCCGGGCCGACGGCACGGGATCTCCGCCGATACTCGTGATGAGCGCCCGTGCCGACGAAGGTGCCCGGGTGGAACTGCTGCGGGCCGGCGGCAACGACTACCTTGCGAAACCCTTCTCGTTGACGGAGCTGCAGGTACGGGCGGACAACCTCGTCGACTCCGCGTTGCTGGCCGAACGGCTGAAGATCGCTCAGCTCGACGCCGATCGCGACCGGATCGCCACCGATCTGCACGAACGCGTGATCGGCGTGCTGTTCGGCATCGGTCTGCAACTGGGCGGGGTTCGGGAGCTGGCCGACGAACGGGTCCGCGTGCGGATCGACGCGGCGGTCTCGAGCATCGACGACGTCATCCGCGAGATCCGCACGACGATATTCCAGGGCTAGCGTCGGCATCAAGGCGCGGTGGAGGCATCATGTCCGGCTCGGTGGATCCGGGTAGTCCGTTCCCGAACCTGCTGGCCGGGCTGCGTCTCGACGAGTTGCTGCACGAGGTGCAGGACCGGATGGCCGAGATCGCCGCCACCCGCGACCGGATGCAGGGGCTGCTGGACGCGGTGCTCGCGGTCGGGGCCGGGCTGGAGCTGGACACCACGCTGCGCCGCATCGTCGAAGCAGCGGTGGATCTCGTCCAAGCCCGGTACGGCGCGTTGGGGGTGCTCGGACCCGGCGGGGGTATCTCCCGGTTCGTGCACGTCGGCATCGACGACTCGACGCGGGCCACGATGGGTCGGCTGCCCGAGGGCAAGGGCCTGCTCGGCCAGCTCATCCTCGATCCGCAGCCGCTGCGACTGGCCGATCTGAGCAGTCACGAGGCGTCGGTCGGGTTCCCGCCGAACCATCCGCCGATGAGGAGCTTCCTCGGCGTCCCGGTCCGTGTGCGCGACGCGATGTACGGCAACCTCTACCTCACCGAGCGGGTCGGGGGCGGCGAGTTCAGCAGCGCCGACGTCGTCGTGGTCCAAGCGCTCGCCGCCGCGGCCGGAATCGCTGTGCAGAACGCCGACCTCTTCGAGCAGACGCGGCTGCGCCAGCGCTGGCTGGAGGCCACCGCCGAGATCCGTACCGAGCTGCTCGGCGGCGCGACCGAGGAGGACGCCCTGCGGCTGGTCGCACAGCGGGCGCTCGAGCTGACGCCCGCGACGATGACGGCGATCATGCTCGGCCCGGACCCCGACGGTGCCTTCACCATCGCTGCCCGCCGCGGCTACCAGGAGGACGTTCTGGGCGAGCGGGTGGCGCCTGGGCACCCGCTGCTGGCCGCAGTGATGGAGAACGGGTCGGTCATGCTCGCGGACACGGGGAATCCGTTCATCCTCGACGCTGCCGCGCGCGAGCGGTTCGGCCCGGTGGTGGCCGTGCCGCTGCAGACCCCCGAGCGGGTGATCGGTGTGTTGGTGGCTCTGCGGGGTGTCGATGACGCGCCGTTCCAGCCGGCCGAGGTGCCGTTGCTGACGTCCTTCGCCGAGCAGGCGACGCTTGCCATGGAGCTGGGGGAGAAGAACCGCGCGCAGCGGGACCTCGCCGTCTTCGCCGATCGCGACCGGATCGCGCGCGATCTGCACGATCACGTGATCCAGCGGTTGTTCGCCACGGGGTTGTCGCTGCAGAGCACGCTGCGACGCACGGGTGACGGACCCACTCAGGCGCGCATCCAGCAGGCTGTCGACGATCTCGACACGACGGTGCGCGAGATCCGCACCGCGATCTTCGATCTGCACACCGCAGGGGAGGCCGATGCGGGCGGGCTGCGCCGCAAGCTCCTCGACACCGCGGCGGAAGCTGCTGCCGGATCGGGGATCGCGCCGACGGTCCGGATGTCGGGGGCGGTCGACACGCTCGTTCCGCCGGAGGTCGGAGCGCATGCCGTCGCGGTGGTGCGGGAAGCCGTCAGCAACGCCATCCGGCACGGCAAGCCGCAGGAGGTGGTGCTGACCGTCGAGGCCGGTGCCGAGCTGACCGTCGAGGTCCGTGACAACGGGAGCGGCATCGATCTCGAGGCGGCACGCAGCGGTCTCCGCAACCTCGAGGAGCGGGCGCAGGAATGCGGAGGCGAGCTGCACGTTCGTCTCGACGGCTCGTCCGGCACCCGGCTGACCTGGCGGGTGCCACTCGCATGACCCGGTGGCGGGGTGAGCCGCGGGCACCGCTCCCCAGCGTGCCCGCGGCCCCGCGCGGACCGCGGCGTGGTGCCCCGTGACGCGGTCCTCGGTCTTGTGATGATTCGACCCTTCCATGGCTGTCGCGCCCGGTGCAGGGCCGAAGGTCCTTGTCATGAGGGTCGACCGGGCAGTCGATGTCGTCGACCGGCCGGTTGACGGGCGCCGGCGCTGTCTACGTCGCCGTGGGGGCAGCCGCCATGATCGTGTCGAGGACGGGTCGCCGCGGTGTGGCCGGGACCGGCCATCCGTGCCCGATGCGCAGGACAGCCTGGGGATCGTGCAGTCCACGGACGAGCGACCGCAGCCGTTTCCTGGTCTGCTCGACCTCGACGGTGTGGGACAGCAGCGAGACCGCCAGACCGTTCGCTGTCGCGGTCAGCAACACGCGCTGCAGGGCTTGGCCGGTGCTCACGTCCGAAGTCGGCCCGAACGTCTGCGCCGACAGCACCGCGAGGGTCGGCTCGGTCTCGTAGACGAGGCCGGTTTCCGCTGTCGTCCGGCCGTGCCCACCGGTGTAGTCCCGCTTCACCCAGTGTTCGTGGGTCGCCGGCCGCGGCTCGTTCACCAGCGCCGGGATGCCGTCGTGGCGATCGGGCCCGACGGCGGTCCACCGTTCGAACTCCGCACGGAACCGCGGGTCGGCCTGCTGCGCTGCGTGGGCTTCCGTGGAGAGTGCCTGCAGCTGTGCACGTTCGCCCGACTCGGCGACGACGTGCAGCCAGGCGCCTTCGTCCAGAGCGGCCCGGCGTAGGGCGGACAAGTCAGCACTGCTGACGGGCTGGTCGGAGAAGCGCATCCGGTTGGTTCGGCGCCGCGGCACGGCGGCGAGCAGGTCGCGCTGCACGGGTGTCGGAGGCTTGCGGCCTCCGTAGCGGATGCTCGCGAGCAGATCGGGGTTCGTGGGGTCGGACCGGAGGGTGACGAGCGGGCGGATGCCGAGCCCGTGCAGCGCGAGGCGGAGGTTGAACAGGGCGGCCCCGCAGGCGAGCCGCTGTTCGCGCCCCTGCGGGTCGGCGGCCGGAAGCCGCCGCTCGGGATCTGCCCAGAGCTCGATCACGTCGGGTTCCACCCGGAACCGCCACGGCTGGATGTTGTGCAGGGAGGGTGCGTGGCCTGCCGCGTCGAGCAGGCCCAGGACCTGGTCGGGAGTGAGCCCGAGCGCGGCAGGGATCTCGTTCATGAATCGATGATCAGGGGAACGGCGCGGCTCGACCACGGCCGAAAGACCCTTATGCGGGGGCCGCGCGCCGTGCGCTCCCGCTCCACGTGGTTGCCGCCAGATCGACCAGGCCGTCGCCGCGGATCCCGCCCTCGGCTCGGTCGACGTCGTCGTGGACACCCACAGCGATCCGTCGGGCTCTACTGCGTCCTGCATGCGACCAACCCCGTCACGATCGTGCCGGCCGACTGGAAGGCGATGCCGGTCGCGGGTGCGTGAAGCCCAGCTGGCGCGATGCGTCCTCGCCGATGACGTCGTGCGACACCACCGGTTCGTCGGTGCAGCGCAACAACTGCCGCCGATCGGCATGCGACATCAGGACTTCGGACCGTCGCGCAACGCGGACCGGCCGCGCCACAGTTGTTGCCAGGCGGATCGCGCACGGGGCGCACTGCGCCGAGAGGAGCTCCAGGATGGACACCACCGGTGTGGTCGTGGTGGGTATGGACGGTTCGCCGTCCGCCCGCGAGGCGCTCGACTACGCGTTGCGCGACGCGGCTCGCCGCTCGGCGCGGGTACGGATCATCGCGGTCGGCTCGCCGCCCGAGTACTGGGAGGCGGTCTACGCCATCACGGCGCCCCCACCGCCCACCGACATCCGCATCTTCCTCCGCGAGACGGTCGAGCAGCAGATCGGGACTGTTCTCGCTGCGGACCCGGGGCTCGATGCCGTGGTCCGCGACGTCGAGGCGGTCATCGGGACGCCCGGCCGGGTGCTGGTCGACGCGTCCGAGGGCGCGGACCTGCTGGTGATCGGGCACCGCGGGCACGGAGCGGTGAGCAGCATGCTGCTCGGTTCGGTGGGGCTGCACTGCGTGCTGCACGCCCACTGCCCGGTGACCGTGGTCCGCGGCGTGCCCGTCGATGCCGCGGAGGCCAGCATCGCCGGCGCCGCGACAGCGAGGGCGTGAGGGCTGCCGATGCTGCAACACACCCGCGTCTCCGACGTCATGACGTCCGCGGTGGTCTCCGTCCACCCCGATGATGGGATCGCAGAGGTCGCGCGCACCCTGAACGCCGCGGCCGTGCGGGCGGTGCCGGTGCTGACCGAGGGTGGCGCGCTGCTCGGCGTCGTGTCGGAGGCCGACCTGATGGCCGCCGCGGCGCGGCCGGCCGGATCCGGTCCCACACCGTGGTGGCGGCCGCGGCACATCCACTTCCCGCACCTCGGGCACCACGACCGCGCTGCCGGCGCAACGACGGCCGAGGAGCTGATGACCCCGTCGGTGGAGACGCTGCGACCGTGGACGCGGGTCGCCGAGGCTGCCCGGCGGATGTGTGCGGCATCGATCGGCTGGATGCCGGTGACCGAGCTCGACGGTCGGCTCGTCGGGGTTCTGAGCAGCTCGGACGTGCTGAAGGTGGTGTTCGAGCGCGAGGACGAGGAGATCCGCGCAGCGATCCGCCACGACGTGTTGCACAGGGCGCTCGCGGTCGATCCCGACACCGTCCGGGTCGAGGTGACCGACGGTGTCGTCACACTGGTCGGCGAGCTCGGGACACCGGCCGACATCGAGATCGCGCGCCACCTGGTGGATGGCATGGACGGCGTCGTCGACGTCGTCGACCGACTGCATCCCCGTGTCGGCGACCAGTACCGCCCGCCCGTCAGACTGTTCTTCTGAGCGGGTCGGCGGCGATCGAGCCGCACCGCGCCCCGGCACAGTGGATTCAGTGATGGCCGCGGCGGTTGAGCTCGGTGGCGTAGACGGCGGCCTCGGTGCGGCGGGACATGCCGAGCTTGTGCAGCAGCGAGGAGACGTAGTTCTTGACGGTCTTCTCGGCGAGGTACATCTCGGCGCCGATCTGGCGGTTGGTGAGGCCGTCGGCGATCAGTTCGAGGATGCGGCGCTCCTGGGGGCTCAACGAGGCGTAGCGGGGGTCCTCGGGCTCCTCGCCGCGGCGCAGCCGCTCCAGCACGACGGCGGTGGCCTTCGGGTCGAGCAGCGATCCACCGGCTGCGACCGTGCGGACGGCGCCGACGAGGTCCACCCCGCCGACCTGCTTGAGCAGGTAGCCGGACGCGCCGGCCATGATCGCGCCGAACAGCGCCTCGTCGTCGGAGTACGAGGTGAGCATGAGGCAAGCCGGCGGCGGGGTGACCGTGGAGCGGACCTCGCGGCAGACGGTCACACCCTCGCCATCGGGGAGTCGGACGTCGAGGATGGCGACGTCGGGACGCAGCGCGGGGATCCGGGCGAGTGCCTGGGCCGCGGTGCCGGCGTCACCGATGACCTCGATGTCGTCCTCGGACTCCAACAGCTGCGCGATGCCGCGGCGCACGATCTCGTGATCGTCGAGCAGGAACACGGAGATGGTCACGGCATCGCCCTTCGTCGTGAGGTGCACGGCGACGGTAGCCGGGCGCGGGCGGTTTGCGCACCGAGCGGACAGCCCGCCGGCCAGGGCCGAACGGCACTGGTGAGGCGGACCCGGCCGCCGGCGCAGCGCCTCTGCTCAGCGGACAGGGGCTGCGGGGGCGGTGCGCTGTGCGGGAACGCCGCTGCCCCCTGACGCGATGACGTCCCGGTAGGCCGCGAACGCTTCCTGGAGGTCCGAGTCGTGCAGGGACACGGCGGACACCGCCGCGTCGTCGCCCGCGATCAGCAGCTGCCCTCCGCGTGCCCGCAGCGCCGACGCGAGTGGCTGCAGCTTCTGGGACACGCCGGCGCCGCCGTGCGGGTCCGCGCCGTCGAGGTCGACGATGACGTGCACGGCGCCGGCCGCTACCAGAACGCCGACGAGCTCGACGACAGTGGCCGCCCCGTCGGGATCGACGGGGCCACGAATGGTGACAGCGGCGTCTCGCGCACTGCTCGTCGCGATGGCGATGTCGAGCGGCGCGGGTGCAGAGCTTGGCATCGGTATCGGCGCGGTGGCGGGCGGCGCGCCGGCGGTGACGGTCATGGGCACCTCGGGGGAGCGGCGGGAACGGCGATGGGGCTCGAACGGCACCAAGACTGTCGGATCGTCGCGTCGCGCCGCAGCGGCCGACGGTCCTCCCGCTGAGGGCCATTGGTCCCGCCGGGCACGGGTGATCTCACTGGTCGAGATGATCGAGTTCGCCTGATCGGCGTTGCGCGACCACTCATCGGCCAGGGTTCAGCGCGGCCGCATGATCTGCATCCGGTCCCACGTCTGCTCGGCGGCGCGGATGCTGTTCAGGGAATGTTCGGTGTTCACTGCGGCCACCTCGACGACGATCGCCTGTGCCACTGCCAGGCTCGGCACCAGCGAGGGGAAGAAGCCCGCGCCCTCGGACGGCACCCGGACCAGCGCGTCGGCGTGCTTGGCGACGGCCGAGGAGTCGTCGTCGGTGATCACTACGAGGAAGGCCCCCGCCTCGGCGGCGATCTCGATGGCCCGAACGGTGCTGTCGTAGACCCGCCACAGGCTGAAGATCACCGCTACGTCCTCGGGGCCGATCGTGGCGATGACATTGGAGAGCGCTGCGTTGTCCTCCAGCAGGCGGATCTCGTAGCCGGCGATACCGACGTTGTGCGCCAGCGCGCGGCCGGGCACGGCGTAGCTGCCACTGGCGATGACGAGTGTGCGGCGAGCCCTGACGATCGCCTCGGCGATGCGCAGGACCGTGCTCGTGGAGACCGTGCGCGCGAGGTGGGCGAGGTGTTGCTGGTCGGTGGCGAGGGCGCGCTGGCAGGGATCGTGCGCGGCGGCGCCGTGTTCTGCGGCGACCTCGATGGCCGACAGCGACGCGAGGTAGCGGGAGCGGAACTCGACCTGGAAGTCGGCCCACCCGTGGTAGCCGAGCGACTGCGCCGTGCGCGTGACGGTGGAGGCGTTGGAGTTGGCTGCGACGGCGACATCGGTGACGGACGAGTACGAGACGAGTCGCGGCTGGGCGCGCAGCACCCCGAGCACCTGTTGTTGACGCGGCGAGATCGACTTGCCGTTCAATCTGAGGTCCAGCCAGTGCGCGACTCCTGCCGTGTCTGGCTGTGCCTGCTCGTCGCTCGCCACTCGCTCAATCTAACTCTTGCACAGAGCCGTGCAGAATCCATACTCTGCACGAATTCAGTCAGCGACTTCTTCGGCAGGAGCGCCGCATGTCCACGATCGCTGCACGTCTCGACCGGCTCCCGTTGAGCAGGGCGCACGGCTCACTCCTCGTCATCGGCGGTCTCGGATACACCTTCGACGGCATGGACGCCGCAGTCGTGGCGTTCCTGCTCCCGAGCATCCAGGGTCTGTGGGGCCTGTCCGGTGCGGAACTCGGGATCGTCGGCTCCGCCACGCCGTTCGGGTTCCTCTTCGGCGCGCTGCTCGCCGGCTGGCTCGGTGACCGCTTCGGCCGGAAGGTGGTGATGCTCTGGGCGCTGGCCTTCTACGCGATCATGTCCCTCGCTGCTGCGGTGGCGCCGACGTACGAGTTGTTCGTCGCCGCCCGGGTGCTCGCGGGGCTCGGCACCGGCGCCGAGAGCGTGATCATCGCGCCGTTCATCTCCGAGTTCATCCCGCCGAAGCGCCGCGGCCTGCTCATCGGCAGCCTCGCGGGCTTCTTCTCCTTCGGCTTCGTCATGGCCGCCCTGATCGGACGCTTCGTCGTCCCGTTGGGCCCCGACGGCTGGCGCTGGGCCCAGGTCATCACCGCCGTCCCGATCCTGATGCTCCTGTGGTGGCGGCGCAGCCTGCCCGAGTCGCCCCGCTACCTGCAGAGCCGCGGCCGCGAGGAGGCTGCTGAGGCCGTGGTGAGCGCTTTCGAGGCCAGGGTGGCGCGCGCGACCGGCAGGGAACTCCCGCCGGTGCCACCGGAGCAGTTCGTGATCGAGGCCCACGAGGGCAAGGTGAACCTGCTGGCGGCGCTCAAGGCGATGTGGTCGGGCCCGATGCGGCGCCGGACCGCGGTGGTGTGGGTGATCTGGTTCGTGATCACCTTCTGCTACTACGGGTTCTTCTCCTGGATCCCGACCCTGTTGATCGGGCGCGGCATCACCGTCACCAGGAGCTTCGAGTTCTCGATCATCATCTACCTCGCCCAGATCCCCGGCTACTTCTCCGCCGCTCTCCTGAACGACAGGATCGAGCGCAAGTTCACGATCGCGATCTACCTCGCGGGCGCTGCCGTCAGCGCCTACTGGCTCAGCCAGTCGAACGACTCGGCCATGATCGTGCTCGCCGCGGCCGTCCTGTCGTTCTTCCTCAACGGCACCTACGCCGGCGTCTACGCCTACACGCCCGAGCTGTTCCCGACCTGGATGCGGGCCATGGGCACCGGCACGGCGAGCGCAGTGGGTCGTGTCGGCAGCATCCTCGCTCCGACGATCATCGGTGTCTTCTCCGCCTCGCTCGGCTTCGGCGGGGTCTTCACGCTCACCACGGTCGTACTGGCGGTCGGCGTGATCACCGTGACGCTGTTCGGAGTGCGGACGGCGGGTCTGGCGCTGGAAGGCATCAACCGCGGCGCGGGCGAGAAGCTGGTTCGTGACGACGGGGTCGCGTCATGACGACCTTCGATGACGTCCGCGCCGCGCTGACCGAGGATCCCGGCGCCCGGTTGTTCACCGTACTGGCCTGGGACAGCGACACCGCCACACTGCGCCGGGTGGCCACCAGCCACGACGAGGCCTATCCGGTCGGTGCCGAGAAGCGCATGGAAGTGTCGAACGGCTGGCTGACCGGCGTGATCGCGGCGCGGCGCAGCTTCCTCGCTCCCGACCTGGACGGGATCGCCGAGGTCTTCACCGACGTCGACCTGATCGCGTCCCTCGGATGCGGATCGGTGATCAACGTACCGATCGTCGACGGTGCGGAGGTCGTCGGTGTGCTGGCGATCCTCGACGCCGCCGGACGGTACGACGAGGAATCGGTGCACGCTGCGGAAGCGGTGATCGCACGGCACGACGCGGCGCTCGTCGCGGCGATCGAGGAGGCACGGGTATGACGCAGGTGGTCGTCGCGGGAGGGTCCGTCCTGGACGTCGCCGCCGGCCGGTGGCAGCCGGCGGACGTGCGCATCGACGGGAGCCGGATCGTCGAGGTCGGGCCCGGCCTGCCGTCCGGGAGTGCCCGGATCATCGACGCGAGCGGCCGCTACGTCATCCCCGGACTGATCGATGCGCACGTGCACGTCACCGCGTTCAGCGCCGATTTCCGCGAACTGGAGCGCAACCCCGCCTCGTACGTGTTCGCGCAGACGTCGGCGATCCTGCGGGGCATGCTCTCGCGCGGCTTCACCACGGTGCGCGACATGGCCGGCGCCGATCATGGACTCGCCCGCGCCCAGGAGGAGGGCTTGATCCCGGGCCCGCGGCTGTACTTCTGCGGGCACGCGATCAGCCAGACCGGCGGGCACGGCGACATGCGACTCCCCGGTGAGGACCACTGCCCACACGACAGGCTGGGCAGCGGCGTCGGGATCGTCGCCGATGGGATCGACGCCGTCCGCGCTGCGGTCCGGGACGAGATCCGCAAGGGCGCCCACCACATCAAGATCATGGCTTCGGGGGGTGTGTCGTCACCGACCGACCGGATCGACTCGACCCAGTACTCGCTCGACGAGATCGGCGCAGCTGTCGAAGAGGCCACGGCGGCGAACAGGTACGTCGCGGCGCACGCCTACACCGCTCGCGCGATCAACCGGGCGCTCCGTTCGGGGGTGCACAGCATCGAGCACGGGAACCTGCTCGACGACGAGAGCCTGGACCTGCTGATCGAGCACGACGCGTTCCTGGTGCCCACCCTGGTCACCTACTGGGCGATCAAGGACGAAGGTCGCGATTTCGGGCTGACCGAGGCGATGTGGCGCAAGGTCGACACCGTCCTGGAGGCGGGTCTCGATGCCGTCCGGCGGGCCCATCAGGCCGGCGTCAAGCTCGCGTACGGTTCGGACCTGCTGGGTGGGATGCACCGGCACCAGAACGAGGAGTTCCGGCTCCGCGCACAGGTGCAACCGCCGATGGACGTCATCCGCGCTGCCACGACGACCGCCGCCGACCTGCTCGGCGAACGCGGCAACCTCGGCGTGATCGCCCCCGGAGCCATCGCGGACCTGCTCGTCCTCGATGCCGACCCGGTCGCCGACATCGGCGTACTCGCCGACATCGACGACCATCTGGTGGAGCTGCTCCAGAACGGCCGAACCGTCTCGATCGGGTCCTGAGCTACTTCTCGCTGGGGCAGGTTCTCACTGGAGATCCTCGGCCGCCGGCCACCGCAGACCGGGTCCAGGGAAGTGCGCTTCGGTGCCGTGGCGACGGCACCTTCGGGATCGGCGCGGTCGAGCGTGTCCCCCGTCATCGGGCGCCGCCGCGGATCGCGGTGAACTGCTGCTCGGCCTTCTCGATCGCGGCGATCTGGGCCAGGATCTCGCCGGGCGAGGACTCGCCGACGACCTTCTGCAGGAACGGTGTGCGGTCCAGGATCGCGTCGCGGACACCCTGGAGGGGGCGCCGGGGCGTGGTGGAAGACCTTGCCCAGGATGTAGGCCTGCTGCACCTGGCGGGCGGTGTGCGGTTTGCGCGGGGCCTCGAAGGCGTCGAGCGCGGCCCGGACGGCGGCGTGGTCGCGCATGTCGAGGCCGGCCAGTCGGCGGCCCAGGTAGTAGCCGTCCTCGGTCGCCATCCCTGCGCCGTAGGCGGCGTAGGGGGAGGTCGGGTGCGCGGCGTCGCCGACGAGGGTGGCCCGGCCCTTGGACCACTGCTTGAGCGGTTTGCGGTCGCGCAGTACCCAGCGCTGCACGTTGGCCGGCTCGGTCGCGGCGATCAGCTGCGGGAGCGGGGCGGCGAACTCGGCGCCCATCGACGTCGCGGTGGCGTGCAGGTCGCCGTCGAAGGTGGTGGCGGCGTCGTGCGCGCCCAGGACCCACCACTGGAACCCGTCGCGGCCCTTGTTGCGGATCGAGGTCCAGCTGCCCTGCACCGTCCGGCTGTGGGAGACGATGCACAGGCCTGGATCGGCGACGACGTCGTCGTCGAAGGTGAAGCCGCCGAAGATGTGCAGGTTGTGCTCCCGCTTGGGCGAGTCGCCCCACAGCGTCCGACGGACCAGCGAGTCGATGCCGTCGGCGCCGACGAGCACGTCGACCTCGATGGTCTCGCCGTCGGCCATCTGCAACCGGACACCGGTCTCGTCCTGGTCGAACCCCTTGACCGTGCGGTTGAGCTGCAGGACGCCGGGCGGCATCGCGGCGAGGAGCCGTTGGTAGAGCTCGGGGCGCAGTAGCCCGATGAAGCCGCCGCCGTAGTCGGCCACGATGTGCTCGGGCAGGTTGACCCGGACTCGGGTGCGGCCCTTCGCGGAGCGGAACTCCGAGTAGCAGGGGGCGCCGAGGTCGTCGGTGTCGACGCCGAGCAGGCCGAGCGCCTTGATGGGCGGCGGCCACAGGTTGAGGATGTTGCCCGCCGGCCGGGCCTGCGGGTAGCGCTCCAGCAGGATGACCTCGTGGCCGGCCTGGTGGACCGACAGGGCGGTGGCCATGCCGGCCGGTCCGGCGCCGATGACGGCGACCCGGCCTCGCTTCGGTGCGGGGACGCTCATGGTGCTCCCTGGAGATGTGGGGGTGACGGGAAGGATCAGTCGGCGACGGTGTGGAAGCGCATCGTCGGCGTGCCGTCGACCAGCGAACCGGCTGCGGCGAGGAACTCCTGGGTGTGCGGGTGCTCCATGTGCGCGTCGAGGGCGGCCTGGTCACGCCAGATCTCGACGCTCAGGATCGTCTCGTCGTCGGTGAGGTCGGCGTAGAAGCCGTAGGACTCGCAGCCCTCGTCGGCACGGGACTGCGTGGCGACGGCACGAGCGGCCGACACCAGGTCGGCCCGGCGTCCGGGAAGCGCACGGGCGCTGCCGATCACGATCAGCACGACGTCCTCCGACGGTGGAAGATGACCAAATCGTAGTGGTCACTACGGTTAGAGCAGAACAGTAGCGCCTGCTACGGTTCTGTCAAGAACTGTTTCGGCGGCAGCCGCCGCGCGTCGGAGGGGAACTCATCGGTGACGTCGTCCACGTCGGCTGACGCCGCCGGTGTCGATCCCCTCGCGATCCGGCCGCCGTTGCAGCGGCGCAGCCGGGAGGCCTGGGCCCGGGTGCTGGACGCCGGGGTGGCTCTGCTCGAGGAGGGCGGGTACGAGGCGTTCACCATCGCGGCGGTCTGCGACCGTGCGCAGGTGGCGCCGCGGGCGATCTACGCGCGGACCGACAGCAAGGACGCGCTGTTCCTCGCCGTCTACGAGCACGGGCTGGCCCGGGTCCGGGCCGACCAGGAGGTCTTCGCCGACGCGGGCCACTGGCGAGGACCTGGCACCCGACCGGCTGGTGGACCGGGCGGTGCGGGCGGTCGCCGGCATCTTCGTCCGGCACGCCCCGTTGCTGCGGTCGGTGATCCTCATCTCGGGGGCGCACCCGGAGGTCCACCGGCGAGGCGCGGCCTACAGCGCCGAGCTCGGCCGACTCTTCGCCGGCGTCCTGCTCGAGGTCCGGGACCACCTGGACCACGACGACCCGGAGTCGGCCGTCCGGGCCGCCTACACCACCGTGTTCTCCTCGCTCGTCGTCCGCGTGGCCTACGGCCCGGCCATCGCCGGCGCCGAGGCCGACGACGACGCCTTCCTCGCTTCCCTGAGCGACATGGCGTGCCGGTACCTGCTGCGGTCGTAGAGCTGCCGCCGTCACCGACGCGGAGCGCACGTCCGTGCTGTCTCCGCGGAGATGCGGCGGCTCGCGCGGGGGCGGCGATGGAGGCGCAGCCATCCTGACGTGTGCGTCGGTCCAGCCGCAGCTGTCGGTGTCGGCTCCGACGCGCTGGACCAGCGCGAGGAGCACCCGCCCGACGAAGCCCCTCGGTGCAGACCTGCAGATGGGCACTCCTCCGCCACCTCGCGATCGCCCAGCGCGAGCGCGAGGTGCACGAGATCGGGAGCAAGGGGAGTGGTCGGTCAGAGCGCATGGCTCCAGAGGAGATCAGCCCGATCTTGCGGGCCGACGTCCCGGGCCGGCCGGTGGTACCAGCCCGGTTGACGGGCGAAGAGCCCTGGGCGCCGGTCAAACCTCGCCGACGGCCAGGTGAACCCCGGAGCGGAGCCGCGTCCGGTGATCAGCAGGCCGCGACGACGTGGTGCGCGCCCGGACCGACGGTCTGCTCGGGGGCATCCGGTAGCCGGACCACGGCGGTCGCGCCCTCCGGCACCGTCACGTCGACGTGCAGCTCGCCGCCCCGGATCTCCCAGCGCACCGACACCGGCCCACGCGGGCTCTCCAGCGTGGCTTCCGCCCAGGTCAGGCCCCCGCCGGGGCGGGGCTCGACCAGGACCGTCCGGTAGCCGGGCTCCAGCGGGGCGAGACCGGCGACGGTGCGGTGCAGCCAGTCGGCGACGGCGCCGAGCGCGTAGTGGTTGAAGCTCGTCATCTCGCCGGAGTTGATCGTGCCATCGGGCAGCATCGAGTCCCAGCGCTCCCAGACGGTGGTGGCGCCCATCGTCACCGGGTAGAGCCAGGAAGGGCAGCTCTCCTCCAGCAGCAGCGCGTACGCCTCGTCCAGGTGACCGGTCTCCGTGAGCGCGTCGGTGATGAACGGGGTGCCCGCGAAGCCGGTGGACACCCGGTGGCCGTTCTCGACGACCAGTGCGGCGAGGCGGTCCCCGGCCAGGCGCCGGTCGTCGTCGTCCAGCAGCCCGAACGTGATGGCCAGCGCGTACACGGTGGCGCAGTCGCTGTGGACGATGCCCTTCTCGACGTAGTGATCGTTGAACGCCTTCCGGAGCGCGTCCGCCATGGCGTCGAACTCGGCGGCATCGTCGGACCGGCCCAGTACCCGAGCGGTCGCCGCGGTGCGGACGGCGGTGCGGTAGGCGCAGGCCGTGGCGACCACGCCGGTGTCGGCGCGTGCCTTGAACGGTTCCTCCGGCGGGGCCTGCGGGTCGAGCCAGTCGCCGAACTGGAAACCCTGGTCCCACAGGCCGGTGGTGGACAGCAGTGACCGGACGCGCCGGGTGTGGGCGGTCATCGAGTCGTACTGGTCGCGCAGGACGGTGTCGTCGCCGTAGGCCTGCCACAGCGCCCACGGCACCCAGACCCCGGCGTCGCTCCAGATCGCGGTGGTCTCCGCCTCCGGGAAGTGCTCTGGCAGGTCCTCGTACTTGAGGATGTCCGGGACGACGAACGGGATCATGCCGCCGTGGTGGTGCTGCTCGGCGGCGAGGTCGTGGAGCCAGTCGCGCAGGAAGCCCTGGGCGTCGTAGAGGTAGGTTGCCGACGGGGCGAACACGGCGAGGTCGCCGGTCCAGCCCAGCCGCTCGTCGCGCTGCGGGCAGTCGGTGGGCACGTCGACGAAGTTGCCGCGCATCCCCCAGACGACGTTGCTGTGCAGCTGGTTCACCATCGGGTTCGAGCAGGCGAACGTGCCGGTGCGGCGCAGGTCGGACCCGATGACGACGGCCGTGACCGCATCGGCGTCGACCTCGCCCGGCCAGCCGCTGACCTCGGCGTAGCGGAAACCGTGGAAGGTGAAGGTCGGTTCGAACTCGTCGTCGCCGCCGGACAGGACGAACCGGTCGGTGGCCAGCGCCGAACGCAGGGGGCGGATGCCGAGCTCGTCGTGCTCCAGCACCTCCGCGTGCCGCAGCGTGATGGTGGTGCCCGCCTCGCCCCGCACCCTGACCTTGACGAACCCGACCAGGTTCTGCCCGAAGTCGAGCAGGGTGGCGCCCGCGGGGGAGGTCCAGATGCGGGTGGGGGTGATCTCCTCCTGGCGGGTCACCGGCGGCCCGACGTACGGAGTGAGCCGGGCGTCGTCGAACTCGAGAGCGTGCACGCCGGACCACGAGCCGTCGTCGAACCCGGGTCGCAGCCAGCGGTCGTCTCGGCGGCGGGCGTCGATGGTCTGCCCGTCGTAGAGATCGTCGGCCACCACGGCGCCCGGCCCGGCCCGCCAGTTGCCGGGACCCGTGGCGATCACCTGGCGGTGCCCGTCGGCGAAGGTGATGTCCAGCTGGGCCCACGCCGCGAGCTCCCGGCCGTAGAACCGGCTGTTGCCGTGCCAGCCGAGACGGCCGCGGAACCAGCCGTTGCCCAGCGCCACCCCCAGCACGACGGTGTGAGCGACGAGCGCGGTCACATCGAGGGTGCGGTAGCGCAGCCGCCACTCGTAGCTGCTCCACCCGGGGGTCAGCAGCTCGGCCGAGACGGGCTCGCCGTTGATCCACGCCTCCGCGACGCCGAACGCGGAGAGGTGCAGCCGGGCCTCGACGACGTCGCCGTGGCCCGCGTCGAGCGCAGTCTCGGTGCGGAGCAGCGGCGCCCCGTCGAACTCGTGGTCGGGGGCGATCATGGCGGCGTGCCACTGCGGCATCGGGGTCCTCCTGGAAGATGGGATCACGGGCGCGGGTCGGTAGGGCGCAGGTCGAGGACGGGAGCGGGCAGGCCGCCGGCGGTGGTCGGCGCCCTCATGCCGCCGCGGTCTCCACGACCTGGTCCTCCAGGTCGAACTCGTTGCGAGTGGCGTTTCGGAATCCCCAGATCGCGGCGGCCATGCCGATGACCATCACGACGGTGAGCACGCCGAACAGCACCTGCGGCCCGTTCGCGATCAGCAGCGGCGTCACGAGCGCCAGTGCGGCGGCCAGGACGCGGGCGACCGCGATGACCGTGCCCTGGGCGGTGGCCCGCAGCAGGGTCGGGAACGACTCCTGCGTCCAGACCTTCATGATCGCCTCGAACGCGAACGCCCCGCCGATGATGCCCAGGACCTGCCAGGCGAGCAGCGTCGGCACGCTTACGCCCAGCAGGGCCGGCACCACGAGCGATGCGATGTAGGCGACCGCGCCGACGTAGAAGATCGGCATGCGCAGGCGGGTGTCGACGATCCGGATGTAGGCCAGGTTGATGGCGAGCCCGACCGGCAGCAGGATGAGCCCGATCATGGAGGAGAACTGCACGGTGGAGCCGGCGGCGTTCACCCAGAGGTAGGCATTGAACTGACCCGCGGTGTTCGCCCCGAGGTTGACCAGCGGGTAGAAGACGAGCAGCGCGACGAAGGGGACCACGTACTCCTTCTTGAACAGGTCGGCGATCCGCGCCCGCTCCGCCCGCTCCGTGTGCAGCCCGCGGGAGCGCTCGTCGCGGGACACGAGCCACACCGGCGATTCGGGCACCGTCAGCCGCAGCGCCAGCACGATCAGGGCGACGACGCCGACGTGCGCGAAGAGGATCTGGCCGCCGAGCTGACCCAGGCCGCCGACGACGGTGGACAGCGCGATCGCCGCGACGATGCCCACGATCCACAGGACCTGCGAGAAGCTGATGAGCTTGCCGCGGTTCTCGTCGGTGGCGAACTCGGCGATCGTCGCGAGCGAGACCGGTAGGTCGGCGCCGGTCCCGAAGCCCACCAGGGCCATCCCGACGAACAGCAGCGCGAAACCCGGTGCGAGCACCAGGAACGCCGCGCCCAGCACGATCAACGCCATCGTCACGACGAACACGGGACGCCGGCCGAAGCGGTCACCCAGCCTGCCGCCGACGATCGCGCCGAACGCGATGGCCAGCGTCAGCGTGGCGGACAGGATCCCGATCTCACCGCCGGTGATGCCGATGGACTGCTGGTAGATGACGAGCGCGATGCCCGAGGACACGATGGCCGTGGAGTCGATGTACGACGCCATGCCGGACACCGCGGCGACGTACCAGGGGCGAGGTCCGGTGCGGGGGAGTGCGGTACTGCTCATGGATGGCCCCTCCATTGGGGTCTCGGGCAGTGTGAATCGTTTCAATCTGTGTCGAGAAGGTACCCTCTCTGGGATCGCTGGACAATAGTCGAGGGGCTCTGTGCCTGGAACCGTGGCGAAGTTTCAAGATGGCCCAAGATTTGATCGTTTCAAATTTGCCGGCGCCGGCAACGCAGGGCCGCACCGCCACGCGCCGGCGGGTCGGACGACAGCGCGGGGACCCGCGGTGCGCAGTGCAGTGCAGTGGACAGTCAGCCGAGGTGATCCCAGGCCTGCTTGTCCGTGCTGTCGGCTCAGGCGGGAATGTGCCCGGTGACGCTCGAGAGGACGGCCGCCACCCGGGCGTCGGACGCGGCCAGGGCGTCGACGTCGAAGGTGGAAGAGGTGATCATCAGCTCGTCCGCGCCGGTCCGCTCGATCAGCGCGTCGATGCGTTCGGCAACGGTGTCCTCGTCGCCGGCGATCGTCCGTGCCAGCGCCCTCTCGAGGTCGCCGCGTTGCCGGTCGGTCGTGCGGCGTTCTCGGACCGGAGGCTCCAGCGGTGGGAACTCGCCGGTCGTGCGGGAGACCGCGAGCGCCCAGGCCTCGGAGAGCGCGAGGTCCGGATCGCCGATGAGCACGTCGGCGGCTACGACGAGGTAGGCGTCCTCGCCGGCACGGCGCCGGTACTCGGCGAGGGCGGCCCGGTCGTCGAGGACCGGTCCGCCGGCGACGACGGGAAGCCCGCGGTTCCCGGCCAGGATCAGCCCGGCTCTGGTGGCGAGCACGAACAGGGGGACGGGCTCGGGGATCCGGGGACGCACGGTGACCGGCGCGGTGCCGTCGAGGTAGGAGCGCAGCTCGTCGAGCTCAGCGCCGAACCGCTCGTCGTCGGCGCCGGTAGAGCGCAGCGCCCGCCGGACCGGTTCGGTGAACCCCGCGCTGCGCCCGATGCCGGCGTCGATCCGTCCCGGGTGCAGCGCGGCGAGCATCGCCAGCTGTTCGGCCACGACGAACGGCTGGTGGTTCGGCAGCATGATCCCGCCCGAGCCCACCCGGATCCGCTGCGTGGCCGCGGCCACGGCTGCCATCATCACCGGCGGGCTGCCGCTCGCGATGCCGGGCACACCGTGGTGCTCGGCCATCCAGAATCGGTGGTACCCGAGCTCCTCCGCGCGCACGGCCCGTTCCACGGTGTGATGCAGGGCTGCCGAGTCCGGCTCCCCGGATCTCGTTCGGGAGCGGTCGAGCATTGACAGGCGCACATCCGGTGCAACGAGAGGGGATGCCGCCTTATTCGAGCAATGGTCGGCACCGAGCTCTGCAGGTCGAGGGGCCGAACGAGCGCGCCGGTATCAAGGCCGACGAATCGCAGCGCGGGTTGTCGCGCGCCGCGTCGTACGGGCCGGTCGTCGCGGTCCCAACGTTGTAGTGACCGGCGCGGGCCGCCAGCAGGGACCGCCGGGTGCCTACCACGTGTCCCAGTGCGTGATCTCCTGGACCGGCAGCCGGTAGGCCGGCTTGAACTCATCGCCTATCGAATACGCGAGCGGGATCAGGGCTCCCTGCATGATGTCGGGAAAGGGGATACCCAGGATCTTCGCCGACTCTTCCTCGTAGGCCAGGCCTATGCTGGTCATGCAGGTCGCCAGTCCTCGGGAACGTGCTGCGAGGCAGAAACTCCATGCGGCGGGCAGGATCGAGCCCCAGACCGTGCACTGCACCCACCATGGGTCGGCGTCGGGCCGGTAGGCGATGCACGGGACGACAAGGCCCGGGACCTCGGCGATGTGGTCGACCAGGTATTCCAAGGAACTGACGATGCGCTCCCGGCTCGCCTCGCGGGCGTCGTCGAAGCGCAGGTTCCAGATCGAGATCGGGAGAGGCTTGTAGTTCTCGGCGCCCCGGCGGAACACGTCGGCGAGCGCGGCGCGCTTGTCCGCGTCCGTGACGACGACGAAGTGCAGCAGCTGAAGGTTGCTGCCCGTCGGCGCCTGTTGGGCCAGCGCGATGCACTCCTCGATCACCTCGCGCTCCACGGGGCGGGTGAGGTCGAGGCGTCGCCGGACCGCACGCGTCGTGCTGAGCAGTTCGTCGTTGGTGAGGTTGGCCGTGGGCATACTTCCGCTCCTTTGCGGTTGGCCGGCGTGCCGTGATGATCACCGCGCCTGGACTCGCTCAGGTGGGTCGTGCGTGCGCCGACGGCCGCGGACCCTATCCAGGTGGGGCGGCCCCCGGGTCCGCCCACATCCGGTCCGCTCCGACGCTGTTGTTCACCCAGTTCGTCACCCGTGGCTGCCCGTCCGGCGAGGACATCGAGCTATCCCGTTCACCGACCTCGCGCTTGACGCCGCGCGTCCGAACTGCAGAGGGCGTCGGCCGCTAGCTCGTCCACTCCTCGACTGTCGCTGCAGCCCACGCCCGCATCCGCTCTCCGTGGCCCGCGGCGGGGAAGCTGCCGTCCATGGCCACGTCGGCGATCGTCACACGGAACGACACAGGCGCCGGCCGATCGGTGGCTCCAGGCTCGACGATCTGGAACGCGTGGGCGTAAGCCGCGCCCGAGCGGTGCGAGTTCCTGCGGCTGGCCGTCTGTGCCTCGTCGTTCAGCCCGTCGGCGCCGTCGCGCAGGTAGATCTGCAGTATGTCCAGCATGCGGTCGAGGGCTTGCGGTGAGCCCTGGGGGTGCTGCAGGTAGTAGGCGGGCACGACCGCGCCGTGCAGCGGGCCCCACGGTTCCGTCCGGGAAAGATCGAGTGCGAGTAGGCGGTGGAAGAGTTCCGTGCAGGCGGTCAGCCCATCGGCGGCACCGCAACCCGGACAGGATGCGCTCACGACGCGGGCCAGTTCGGGACGAGGTATCGCGTCAATGCAGGCTTCTCCTCATAACGGCAGCGGCTGTGCTGGGTGGCAGTGACGAAGGCTCATCAGCCCGAGGGTCCCGCGGTCCGGTTATAGGTCCGGCGAGCGGGGAACGCAACCGCAATCCGCCGCGCCGCCTGGTCTGTGGGTGCGCTCGGATCTGATCCGGCCCTCTTGTCCCGCGGCGACGCGGGCAGTCAGTACTGCGCCATTCGGTACGGCAACCGGCTCGCCGAGGCCGGCGGGGTCGCTTCCATCGGCTCGGTCGGAGACAGCTTTGACAACGCCCTGGCCGAGTCGGTGATCGGGCTCTGCAAGACCGAGTGCGTGCGTCGCGACGGGCAGTTCCGCGTGGTCGATGATCTCGAGCTGGCCACCGCCAGCTGGGTGCACTGGTTCAGCACCCACCGGCTGCACTCCATGATCGCCAACATGCCGCCGGTCGAATACGAACAGGGCTACTACGCTCACCGAGCAACTCGAGATCATCCGCTCTGGGAGAACCCAGCCTCCACTGAACCCGGGGCGCTTCTGTCAGCTCGTGAATGGCTCGACGACGGCGCGGCCCCAAGCGATGTAGACCGCGAGGGCCAGGTAGGCGGTGTTCAGCAACACCAGCCCGTACTGTCCGAGGCGGCCATGGGTGATCATCGCGCCGAGCATGAGCAGGACCCAGCAGGCGGCGGTCACTGCCACCATGACCGGTGCGACGCGCAGCACTGCCGGCAGTACCAGCCCGATCGCGGCCAGGATCTCCAGGATCCCGAGCGTCCTGACGAAGCCGGTGCTCGCGTCCCGGGTCCATTCGCCGCCCGCGTGCGCGGTGAGCTTCTCCTTGGGCACGAACGTCTTGGTGATGCCGCCGAACAGGGCGACGGCCGCGAGCAGTCCAGTGGCGATCCATAGTGCGGTGTTCACGTTGCGCTCCTCCTGTGTCGGTTTCGGCATCCAGACACCGCTCGACCGCACCCTGTGACGCGGTGCGACGCACATCACTTCGCGGAGGATCGAGCTGGTCGTCCAGGGCCGCCGGCGCAGGACGGCATCGGGAAGGCGCTGCTCGAGCACACGATCACCGACCCCCGGGACGGCCGGATCGCGAACGCGAACCTCGCCGACTACCTCGTGCTCGTCGGCGTGGCCCCTGCGATCGCCAACGCGATCTTCCACGCCACCGGCCGTCGCGTCCGGTGCTCCGGCAGCATCGGCCCCCGATGCAACGGCTCCGGCGGACGGCACCCCGGTCCGCCTCACCATCGGCACGACGGTCCTGACTGCCGCCGGCGCCCCCTTTGATCATCGCGTGAAACCTTTCACCACAATTGATCTCTTGCGGTAAATGACCCAGCGTCGCTTGACGGGTGCGGCCTGGTGCCCTTAGGGTCACCTGCACTCTGAAACGTTTAAATTTCCCGTCCTGACAAAGGGGTCTCGATGCGGAAGACATCCCAGCACCGTCCTCTGTGGATGATCGCGCTGGCTGCGTGCGTCGCGCTCGCCCTCACCGGCTGCAGCGCCGGTAGCCTCGGTTCGAGCGGAGGCGGGTCCGGTGGCGTCACGCTGGCCTTCAGCGTTCCCAACAACCAGAGCACGATCAAGGCCGCCGAGAGCGCGGCCAAGGCGTTCATGGCGCAGAACTCGGGCATCACCGTGAACGTCGAGACCCGGCCGAGCGGGTCCGAGGGCGACAACGTCATCAAGACGCGGCTGGCGACCGGCGACATGACCGACCTGTTCATCTACAACTCCGGGTCGCTGTTCCAGGCCATCGGGCCGGAACGGAACCTGGTGCCGCTCACCGACCAGCCATGGATCGGCTCCCTCGAGGAGAACTACAAGCGGGTCGTCACCGCGGGGAACCAGGTGTACGGCGCACCGTTCGGGTCCCAGCTGACCGGGGCGATCCTCTACAACAAGAAGGTCTACGCCAAGCTGGGCCTGCAGGTCCCGCGCACGTGGGACGCGTTCGTGGCGAACAGCGCTGCCATCAAGGCCGCGGGCATCGACCCGGTCATCCAGACCTATGGCGACACCTACACCTCTCAGTTGTTCGTGCTCGGCGATTTCCACAACGTCGCTGCGGCCGAGCCGGACTTCGCCCAGCGCTACACGGCGGGCCAGGCGAAGTTCGCCACCTCGCCCGCGGCGCTGAAGGGCTGGCAGCACCTGCAGCAGCTACACGACCTCGGCTACTACAACACCGACTTCCCCACCGCCAAGATGGAGGAGGGGATGCGCAAGCTGGGCGGGGGCGAGGGTGCGCAGTACCCGATGCTCACCAACGGCATCTCGGCGCTCGCCGTCGCCTCCCCGGAGGGCGCCAAGGACGTCGGTATCTTCCCGATCCCGGGTGACGACCCCGCTAAGAACGGGCTGACGGTCTGGTCCCCCGGCGGGGTCTACATCCCGAAGACCACCGAGGGCGCGAAGCTGGACGCGGCGAAGAAGTTCGAGGCGTTCCTCGCGAGCCCGGCCGGGTGCGACGCGCAGTCCGCGGGCGCCAGGCCGACCGGGCCGTACGCGGTGGAGGGCTGCACGCTGCCCGCCGACGTGCTGCCGGCCACCACGGACTTCCAGTCCTACATCGACGGCGGGAAGTACAGCCCTGCGCTGGAGTTCCTGTCGCCGATCAAGGGGCCGGCCCTGGAGCAGATCACCGTCGAGGTCGGCTCCGGCATCCGCCCGGCCGCCGACGGCGCCGCCCTCTACGACCAGGACGTCCACAAGCAGGCACTGCAGCTCGGGCTGCCGGGCTGGGGCTGACGGCGAGCCGGACGGAGGCGTCGACATGGCCGTCACTACCACCACCTCGACGGGTACGGCCGTCCCACGTGGGCGGGCGATCCCGTCGGGGGGTCGGCGCCGCCGCAACGCGTACCCGACCTGGTTCTACCTGCCGGCCGCGATCCTCTACACGATCTTCTTCCTGGTGCCGACCTTCGCCTCGTTCTACTTCAGCCTCACACGCTGGAGCTTGTTCGAGTTCGAGTTCATCGGGCTGGACAACTTCGTCCAGTTCTTCCGGGAGTCGGCGCTGGTCACCGGCATGGTCAACACGATCATCTACGGAGCCGTCACGTCGGCGCTCAAGGTCGTGCTCGGGTTGCTGCTCGGCGTTCTCCTGACCTCGCAGATCATCGCGCGCGGGTTCCTGCGCTCGGTGCTGTTCTTCCCGGTGCTGGTCAGCACGATCGGCGTCGGGATCACCTTCCAGGTCCTCATGGACCCCTTCGGCGGCCCGATCAACGAGGTGCTCGCCGCCATCGGCATCACGG
Organism: uncultured Actinomycetota bacterium; assembly: GCA_963727745.1. Classification (GTDB taxonomy): domain Bacteria; phylum Actinomycetota; class Actinomycetes; order Mycobacteriales; family Pseudonocardiaceae; genus Pseudonocardia. The sequence continues at coordinate 207,207 of CAVSHL010000001.1, read as the reverse complement.
GACCGGGTTGGCTGACCGACCCGTCCTTGGCGCTGCTGTCGGTTGCGCTGGTCGATGTGTGGAAGGGCGTGGGCCTCGCCACCGTCATCTACATGGCCGGGATCGTCTCCATCCCGCAGGAGTACTTCGAGGCGGCCCGGGTCGACGGTGCGGGACCCGTGCAGCAGTTCTGGAACATCGTGCTGCCGCTCGTCCGCCCGGCGACGGTCACGGTCATCATCCTGTCGCTGATCGGCGGCCTGCGGTCGTTCGACCTGATCTGGGCGATGACCCGAGGCGGACCCGGCTTCACCTCCGACGTGATCGCCTCGGTGATCTACAAGCAGTACCAGGCCGGCTTCTACGGATTGTCCACCGCCGGGAACGTCCTGCTGTTCCTCGTGGTCACCGCGATCGTCCTGCCGCTCTCGCGGTTCCTGAACCGCAAGGAGGTGGAGATGTGAGGACCAGGTCCCGATATTGGCTCGGTGCGGCGGCGCTCGTCGCGTTCTCCGTCGTGTTCCTCGTCCCGTTCGCGTTCATCCTCGTCACCGCGATGAAGACGCAGCGGGAGGCAGGCTTCCTGGAATTCAGCTGGCCCACGGAGATCGTGTTCCTCGACAACCTGCGGGAGGCACTCGAAGCCCGCAACTACATCCTCATCATCGCGTTCATCAACAGCACGATCCTCACGATCTCGAGCGTGGCGATCATGGTGGTCTTCGCGGCGATGGTGGGCTTCGTGCTGCAGCGCCGACACACCCGCTGGACGGGGTTCATCAACTTCCTCGTGCTGTCCGGGCTGATCATCCCGCCCGCTGTCGTGCCCACGATCTGGGTGCTGCAGGGCCTGGGCCTCTTCCGGACGATGCCGGGACTGATCCTGGTGGAGGTCGCGTACGGGCTCTCGTTCTCGATCCTGCTCTTCCGGGCCTTCATCGCCACCGTCCCCCGGGAATTGGACGAGGCCGCGATCATCGACGGGGCGGGGCCGCTGCGGTTGTTCTTCCGGGTGATCTTCCCGCTGCTGCGGCCGGTGGCCGTCACCGTGATCGTCGTCCAGTCGGTGGTGGTCTTCAACGACTTCACGCACCCGCTCTACTTCCTGCCCGGCGAGCAGAACGCCACGGTGCAGCTCACGCTCTACAACTTCCAGAGCCAGTACGAGACGCAGTACAACTTGCTGTTCACGAACATCCTTCTCATCACCATCCCGCCACTCGTGATGTACCTGTTCTTCAACCGTCAGATCGTCGCCGGGCTGACCGCCGGCGCCATCAAGGGCTAAGGAGAAGCTGTGCCGTCCGTCGTCCGCATCACCGCCGAGTACGCCACCGATCGGACCACCGTTGCCACGGCGCGCCCTCGGCTCTCGTGGGTGACCGAGTCCGACACATCCGGATGGCATCAAGCCGGCGCTGAGGTGGAGCTTGACGCCGGGCACGTCGTGCGACTGGACGGACGCGACTCCGTGCTGGTCGACTGGCCCTTCGACCCCATCGAGGCCGGCAGCGTGCACACCGTCCGGGTCCGTGTCACGGGCGTGGACGGCGAGACCTCGGAGTGGAGCGAGCCGCACGAGATCGCGGCCGGGTTCCTGCCCGACGGCGGCTGGGTCGCGCAGCTCGTCGGCCTCACCGACCCGGCCGTGGACGCGCAGCCCGCGCTCGTGCGGGGCGGGTTCACGGTCGACGGCCCGGTCCGCAGAGCCACCCTCCACGCCACGGCCCACGGCGTGTACCAGGTCGAGGTCAACGGCCGCGAGGTCGACGACGAGGTGCTCAAGCCCGGCTGGACGCCGTACGAGCACCGGTTGCTGCACGAGACGACCGACGTCACAGCCCTGGTGATCGAGGGCGAGAACGCCGTGGGCGCGTGGTTGTCGGGCGGGTGGTACTGCGAGCGGTTCGGCTTCCGGGCCACCCAACGGCACTACGGGACGCAGCCCGCGGTCGCCGTCCAACTGGTGATCGAGTACGCCGACGGTCGCTCCACCACCGTGGCGAGCGGGCCGGGCTGGCGTGCCACCGCGGACGGGCCGATCACCGCGGGTGGCATCTACGCCGGGGAGTCGTTCGACGCCCGGCGCGCGCTGCCCGGCTGGTCCACGGCCGGCTTCGACGACTCCGGGTGGGCACCGGTGCGGGTGGACGAGACGACCGTGGTGCCGCAGGCGCGCAGCGCCCCGGGCGCCCGCCGCATCGAGGAGGTGCCGGTCCGCGAGGTGCTGACCACCCCGAGCGGGGCCACCGTCCTGGACTTCGGGCAGAACCTCGTCGGCTGGCTGCGGATCACCGCCAGCGGGGAGCGCGGCCAGCAGATCGTACTGCGGCACGCCGAAGTGCTGGAGCACGGCGAGTTGTGCACCCGGCCGTTGCGCAGGGCCGAGGCCACCGACCACATCACGCTCGCCGGCGGAGGCCCGGAGACCTGGGAGCCGCGGTCGACGTTCCACGGTTTTCGCTACGTGCAGGTCGACGGGTGGCCCGCCGAGCTGGATCCCGCCGACGTCGTCGCCGTCGTGGCCCACACCGACATGCGCCGGACGGGGTGGTTCGAGAGCTCGTCCGAGCTGGTGAACAGGCTGCACGAGAACGTGGTCTGGGGGATGCGGGGCAACTTCCTGCACGTGCCCACCGACTGCCCGCAACGCGACGAGCGGCTCGGCTGGACCGGCGACATCCAGGTCTTCTCGCCCACCGCCTCCTACCTCTTCGACTGCGCCGGCTTCCTCGCGTCGTGGCTCACCGACCTCGCGCTGGAGCAGCGCGCGCAGGCCGGGGTCGTGCCCTTCGTCATCCCGAACGTCCTCGGCGACGCGGCCACACCCGCGGCGGCGTGGGGCGACGCTGCCACCGTGATCCCGCACGTGCTGCACGAGCGGTTCGGCGACCTCGGGGTAGTCGCCGCGCAGTACGACAGCATGCGGGACTGGGTGGAGGTGCTGCTCGCGTTGGCCGGCCCGCGGCTGCTGTGGGAGGGGCGGTTCCAGTTCGGCGACTGGCTCGATCCCGCTGCCCCGCCGTCGCGCCCCGGCGACGCCACGACCGACCGTGACCTCGTGGCGAGCGCGCACCTGTTCCGCTCCACCGACCTGCTCGCGCGGGCCGCCGCGCTGCTCGGCCACGACGACGACGCGGCGCACTACCGGAAGCTGGCCGAGGACGTGCGGGTCACGTTCGTCCGTGAGTACGTCACGCCGGCCGGGCGGATGATGTCCGACACCCAGACCGCCTACGCCATGGCGCTGGTGTACGGCATCGTCACCGAGTCGAGCGAACGTCGCGTGATGGGCGAGCGCCTGGCAGAGCTCGTGCGGGTCGCCGGCTACCGCGTCGCGACCGGCTTCGTCGGCACGCCGATCGTGCAGGACGCGCTCACCGACACCGGGCACCTGGACGCGGCCGGCCGGATGCTGCAGCAGACCGAGTGCCCGTCCTGGCTCTACCCGGTGACGATGGGCGCCACCACGGTCTGGGAGCGCTGGGACAGCCTGCTCCCGGACGGCACGGTGAACCCGGGCCAGATGACCTCGTTCAACCACTACGCCTTCGGGGCCATCGCCGACTGGATGCATCGCGTGGTCGGCGGCCTGTCGCCGGCCGCGCCGGGCTTCCGGCAACTCGACATCGCCCCGCAACCGCTGCCCGGCCTCGAGTGGGCGCGCACCGCGCACGAGACGCCGTACGGGCGTGCGTCGGTGGCCTGGGAGCGGCGCGGCGACACGATCGTCGTCGATGCCGTGGTGCCCGCCAACACCACGGCGACAGTGTGCCTGCCCGGCAACGCCGAGCAGGTCTCCGTCGGCTCGGGCACTCACCGCTGGGAGATCCCGGCACCGACAACCGGCGGCAGCCTGCAGCCGGTCACCCTCGCAACGCCACTCGCCGAAGTGATCGACGATCAGGAGGCGTTCGACGCGCTCCTCCAGGCCTTCCGCGTCCGGGGCGGGGCGAAGGTGCGGGAGTTCCTCGATCAGACCCGGTGGCTGCCGCACCTCTCGCTGGGCCGCGCGCTCGGCCGAGTTCCGGCGGAGATCCGCGAGGATGTCCGCACCGCGCTGGAGACGATCAGCCGGGGTCGGGCCCGGTAGCCCGCCCGCGTGCCGTGCCCGTGCTCGCTGCTGCCGAGCGCGAGCGATGTGCCTCGGGCCATGAGGTGCTGTGCATGCGGCGCATGTTCGGGATCCAGCGAAACGCGGGCGGGATTCAGGGGTTTCCGGGCGCTGTAGCCGCTTGGTCGTTGGTCGGCACGGACTTCGCGGCCACGACAATGAGGACGATGGCGCACGGCGTCGTCAGCAACACCATCGCCAAGCCGATGCTGCCAGTTGCGGTGGCGGCGGCGCCCATGACGACCGGGGCGATCAGACCGGCCGCGCGATTTCCGATGAAGAGGACGGAAAACCCTGCACCTTGCCGGCCTGGTGCGAGCGCTGCCGCATCAGCAAGTTGCGGCGCTATGAGAGAGAACCCAAATCCGGCCACGAAGAAGCCGGCGAGCGCGGCCGCCGCACTCGGGACAAGCGAAGCAATTGAGACGCTCGTAGCTGAAAGCGCGGCAGCGATCCGCACGAGACAGGCTCGACCGGTCCTCACGACGATCGCGTCGCCGGCGAACCCGCCCATGGTCGTGCCGATCGCATAGGCCGTGAACGCTGCGGCGGCCAGCGCGGGGCCGGCCTCGAGGTCGTCGGCGAGACGGAAGGTGGCCCACTCGCTCGGCACGACATCAAGCGGGACGCATGCAGCGCCCGCGACGCCCAGGGCGACCACGGCTGATGGCAGCCGCCGCCACCGACTCCTTTGCCGCAGCTGATCAGCAGAGCTCTGCTGCTGGTCAGAACGAAGGAGACCAGACCTGATCGCCAGGACGGCGACGACGAGCACTGCGCTCACGACGGCCAAATGAACGGGGACGACGACCTGAGATGCGGCAACGGCGGCGGCCACTAGGCCGCCGAGCAACGTTCCCGAGCTCCAGATGCCATGCACCCTGCTCATGATCGGACGAGCCCGACGGTTGCTGATGGCCGAGGCTTGGACGTTCATCGCCACGTCGACGAACACATCGACCAGTCCCAGTGAGACGAGCCCGATAGCAAGCACTGGCCACGACTCAGCGAAGCCGATGATCGGCAGTGCGCACACGTACATGCACTCACCCACGATGAGAACGCTCCGAGTTCCCAGCGCTCTGATTGCAGGCCCAACGAAGAAGCTGGCAGTCAAACCAGCTAGCGCGCCAGCGGTGAGCAACACCCCCAAGGTTTCGACCGAGACGCCAACTTGATCGCGAATCTCGGGAAGCCGGGCGATGAGCGACGCGTAGACGGCGCCGTTGACGAAGAACTGCACAGATAGCGACACCAGTGCCCGATCGTCCAACCGGGCGGTCACAGGATTTTTGTCGACGGGAACATCCCCCTGGGCAGCCCTCGGAATGGGATCGCCACGAGCATCTCAGGGCTGCGACAACGCCCGAGAGGCGCGGCCTGTTGTGCGCTCCGCAACTACTAGTGTCGCGTAAATGATGTTCGTTGACCTGGCCTGCAGTGGTCGAGTAGGTCGTCGGCGGTCTTGGTCCATCTGAATGGGTGGCAGCGTTCGTTCCAGCTGTCGATGAACCGGCCGATGGCGCCGATCAGGTCCTTGACACTGGTGTAGCTGCCGCGGCGGATGGCCTGGCGGGTGAGATCCCGAAGAAGATCTCGACCATGTTCAGCCACGACCCTGAGGTCGGTGTGAAGTGCAGCGTGATCCGGGGGTTGCGTGCCAGCCAGGTCTTCACCGCGGGATGCTTGTGGGTGGCGTAGTTGTCGACCACAAGGTGCAGCTTGATCCGCGGGTAGGCCTTGGCGACCTGGCGGAGGAAGATCAGGAACTCCTGGTGGCGGTGCCGCGGCAGGCATGTCTGCTCGACTCGTCCGGTGGCCACCTCGAGCGCGGCGAACAGGGTCGTGGTGCCGTGGCGGACGTAGTCGTGAGTCTGCTTCTCCGGGACTCCGGGCATGATTGGCAGGATCGGAGCAGTCCGGTCCAACGCCTGGACCTGGGTTTTCTCGTCCACGCACAGGACTACAGCCTTGTCCGGCGGGTTCAGGTACAGCCCGACGACGTCACGGACCTTGGCCTCCAACTCTGGATCAGTGGAGAACTTGAAGGTCTCCACCCGCCACGGCTGCAGCCCCCAGCGGCGCCAGATCTTGCTGATCCACACATGCGAGATCCCGAGCTCGCCGGCCAGCAGCCTCGAGGACCAATGCGTGACCCCGAGCCGCTCGGGCGGCGGCTCCAGCGTCGCCAACACCACCTCGACCTCGTCGATGATCGGGCGCCGTCCCGGCTTCGGGCGGTCCTCCAGGCCACCGATGCCCTCGGCCGCGTACCGCTTCTTCCAATCGATCACCGTCGGCTTCGAGACCCCAACCCGCTCCACGATGTCCTTCACTGACACCCCATCAGCGGCCAACAACACGATCCGCGCCCGCCGGGCCAGACCCGCCGACAACGACGGCGCCCGCAACCACGACTCCAACACCTCACGGTCCCGCGGCGGCACGTCCACGGTCACAGTCAACGCCACGCACCATGATCCCGCGAAGCAGCACTGAAGTAAAGTTATCCAGTTAACGAGACACTAGCCCAGCACAGCGTGGTGTGCCCGCGCACATCGTCGACCGTGTGCGCGAGCACCTCACGGTGTGCGCGACCTGAGGAGCTTCCCCTTGGGCGCGGCCGGAGCCGGGTCCTCGGTGGGTCGAAGGGCTTCCAGGACGTGGTCCAGCTCGGCGACGGGCCGTCCGGGCGGCAGCGCCAGCACCGGTGTCTGCGCGCCTGCGGCGTACCAGCGCTGCAGTGCTGCCCGGGCAGTGGCCGCGTCGCCATGGACGGTCAGCTCGTCGAGCAGTACCTCGGCAGAGACGGGCACGTCGGCGCTGCCGGGGGTCGGGTTCGCGGCGAGGACGGCGTCGACGGCGGCGCCGTGGCCGAGCCGGCGCAGGGTCTCGCGGTACAGCGGTCCCATGCTGGTGAGGTAGAACGCCACCCACCATGCGGCGACGGACCGGGCGGTGCGCGGGTCGGGTGACACCGCCACCGGAAGGCACGGGGAGATCAGCGGTGTGGGCCGTCCGGCCGCGGCCCGCTCCAGTGCCGCGATGCCGTCGGGCAGCGCCGAGAGCGGTAGCAGGAACGGGTACCAGCCATCGGCCAGCTCCCCGGTCAGCCGCACCGCCGCGGGCCCGAGGGCGGCAAGATGGATCGGCAGCGCCGGGCGCGCCCTCGTGGCCAGGCGCAGCGGCCGCTGGGCCCACGCCTGCGTGGGCGCGAGCCGCTCCCCGTCGAGCAGCCTGCGCACCTGGCGCACCACCGCCCCCAGCTTCTCGACGGGCGCGTCGAACGCCGTGTCGTGCAAGCGCGTCGCCCGCGTGCTCGTGCACGGCCCGGCGGAGCTCCGGCGAGCCGGCCATGTCGACCAGCACCGCGCCGCCCTCGACGGGCAGCGTCGGGATCCGGTCGTAGGTGAACACCTGGTCGTAGCACCCGAGGCCCTCGGTGAACGCCAGATGCGCGGGCGAGGTGAGCCCGACGACCGCAGGGCGCTCGGCGTGCCCGCCGATCTCGAAGGCGGTCGAGAAGGCCGTCTTGCTCGACGCGCTCGCGAGCAGCACCGTGGCGGCGCCGTACCAACCAGCCTGCTCGAGCTGGTCGGCGATCAACCACCCGGTCAGGAACAGCGGCCGCACGACCACGCTCGCGTCGTCGTGGGCGGGGGCGAACCCCAGCTCGGGCACGGCCCGCAGGTAGCGGTTGTAGAACGGCGACAGATCGGCCCGCGCGGGCGAGCAGTCGACGAACCCGGCGCCGTCGACGCGGGCCCGCAGGATCACCGAGCTGGACATCGGGAAGTAGCCGTAGAAGCGCTCACCGACCGCGACGCCCTCGACGCCGGACGCCGTGACGACCCCGAAGGAAGTCGGTCACGGCGCGAACCTACCGGCATGAGCGGATGTGCGACCAGGGTTGCGCGGTCACGCGGCGAGATCGGCGAGGATGTCGTCCATCGTGATCGCCCACCGCTCGGGGCCGTCACCGTCGCCGAGCATCGCGACCAGCACGATCGCGTCGTCGTCGGGCCGGACGAGGCACACGGGGAACGCGGCCCGGAGCAGGCCGAGCGCGGCGGTGTTCTCCGGCAGTACCCGGGCGGTCAACCGCAGGATCCCCGTGCCCAGCGCGCGCTCGGCGACGGCGGTGACCAGCCGGCGGCCGACTCCTCTGCGGTGCCAGGCGTCGACGACCGCGACGGCCAGCTCGGCCTCGGTGGGCCGGCGGGGATCGCGGATCGTGCGGGCGATGCCGACCGGTGTGCCGTCCTCGGACTCGGCGACCAGTGCCACCCGGTCGCGCCCGTCGACATCGAGCAGCGCCCGCCGCATACCGGCGGTCAACGCCGGGACGGGGGAGTGGAAGCGCAGGTAGCGGCTGTGCGGCGACAGAGCGGTCATGAGGACGTCGAGCAGGTCGCCTCGTCGGGTCGCAGGTCGCGCAGGAGCGTGTGGTGGGACATGTCGGCCTCGGTTCGCAGGGGTGGGGATGCTCTGCGACCGACTGTCGCCGCCGGCGTCTCCGTGGGGTCGCCGCGTCCGTGAAACCTGCTGGTCAGCGGCCGCGAGGCCGGGAAGGGGCGCGGAGAGCCACCTTGTCCGACCGCGCCGTGTGCCCTCTGACCAGGCCATTTCACGGCGACGGAACGTCTGCCGATTCCCGGCGGCGGATGTCGGCACAGCAACCGACGATCGAGGAGATCTCATGACCAGCACCATCGATGCGACAGCCGACCGAGCGCTCAAGGCCAAGCACCGCGCGCTCTGGGCGTCGGGCGACTACCCGGCGGTGGCCGCCGAGCTGATCCCGGCGCTCGGCCCTGCGCTCGTCACGGCGGCGGGGTCCGCGCCGGTCAGCGCGTGCTCGACGTCGGCGCCGGCTCCGGCAACGCGTCCATCCCCGCGGCGGCGACCGGGGCGACCGTCGTCGCGTCGGACCTGACTCCCGAGCTCTTCGATGCGGGCCGGACCGCCGCCGCAGCCCAGGGCGTGGAGTTGGAGTGGGTGCAGGCCGACGCCGAGGCGTTGCCGTTCCCGGACGGGAGCTTCGACGTCACGCTGTCCTGCGTCGGGGCGATGTTCGCGCCGCACCACGAGATCGTCGCGGACGAGCTGCTGCGCGTGACGCGCCCCGGCGGGACCATCGCGATGATCAACTGGACGCCTGCGGGCCTGATCGGGAACCTGTTCAAGACGATGGGCCCCTACGCCCCACCGCCGCCGGCCGGCGCGACACCGCCGCCGCGCTGGGGCGACGAGGCGCACGTGCGCGCGCTGTTCGGGGACCGCGCCGACGTCGAGTTCCGACGCGCGACCGTCGTCATGGACCACGTCGCCGACCCGCGGGCGTTCCGCGAGTACTGGAAGCGCAACTACGGCCCGACGATCGCGGTGTACGCGTTCAACGCCGCCGATCCCGAGCGGGTCGCGCAGCTCGACCGCGACTTCCTGGAGTTCCTGACCGCGTGGAACGACAACGGCGCGTACGAGGCCGAGTACCTCGTCGTGACCGCGCGCAAGCGGTAGCGGCGGGCGCGGGCCCGGCCCCGTGGGTCGGCTACGCCTCCCGACGGCCAGGTGTGGCGTGAGGTCATCGCAACTGCGCGGACGGCCCGCCGGACTGTTGCGCACCGAGCAGGTGCTCGACCTTGGCGCCACCTGGGCGTCGACCATGCCTGATGCCCCCGCTTGACGCCACCTCCACGCCGGCGCAGCCCGCTGTCTCTCCGCCCGGCGGACATCCGCGGCGGACCCGTCTCCTCGTGGCAGCGGGTCACGCGGCGGTGTTGGTCGTGGCCGCCGTCGTCGCGATCGTGGCGTTCCTGCCGTCTCTCGGGGGCGCCCCGACGGCCACCAGCATCCCGGCGGAGTTCGCGGGGCGCTGGAGCGGCGGCGGGCGGTTGCCCCGCCAACCTGACCCGCTGAACGGATCAGTACTGCACGTGCGTGACTGGCGCCCCGGCCGCGTGCAGGGACGGCCGGTAGTGCTCGGCGAACAGCTTGGCCACCAGTTCGCCCCGGCTACCGACACCGACCTTGCCGAAGACCGCCTTGAGGTGATCGCGCACGGTGTGTGTTGACAGGTGCAGGCCCGCGGCGATCTCCGGGTTCGACAACCCTCGGGCCACCGCCTGCGTGATCTGCTGCTCGCGGGGCGTCAGGCAGTACGCCTCGACGATGATCGGCGCGATCTGCGCCGACTTCGCCGGTTCGACGACCACCGCCACGGGACCGGGCGCGCCGCTGGGGGTGCGCAGGCACGACGCGTGCATGGCGAGCCAGCGCCCGGACGCCGAGTGCAGCCGGGCCGACGTGGGCCCGTGATCGCGCCCTGCGGCCACTGCGTGGGCCCGGGCCAGGACGGCGGTGACGATGGCGAGCTGCGGGGGCAGCTCATCGCCGTCCCAGCCGGGGCCGGCCAGCTCGGTGAACCAATGGTCCGCCTGCTCGTCGAAGGAGCACAGGGTCCCGGCGGCGTCGAACAACGCGGTGCCGGGCCCGTCGATGTCGTGCGCCGCACCGGGAGTCGGCTCGGCCAGCGTCCGGGCCCGCAGCGCGGCCGCCAACGCTGGGCCTATGCCTGCGATGAGGTCGACCTCGTGTTCGGAGAAGGGCTCACGGCCGCGCTCGCGGAACACGTCGAGCACGCCCCAGATGCCGTTGCCGAGCCGGAACACCGCGCGTAGCTCGTCGCCGTAGCCCTGCGGGGCAAGGAACTCCCGGTACCGGGCGCTGCGGGCGGGATGGCCGTCCGTGGCAGCGAACAGGGTACCCGCGCCCCGGGAACCGCGGGCCAGGTCGCGGAACAACAGCGAGTCCTCGACCAGGAATTCGCGGTCCCAGTAGGACTCGCAGTGCCCGGCCTCGACGTTCTCGATGCGCACCGGGCAGGTCGCCAGCGTGGTCACCGGGTCGGTGGCGAACCAGGCCGCCCCGTCGAAGGGCACCATCCGGCGCAGCCGGCGGGAGACGGAGTCGAACAGCTCGGTGCTGTCGCCCGGCGCGGCACAGCTCGCGACCAGCGCCTCCACCTGGCGTTCGGTACTCGCGGTGACCGCCATCCAAGCCGTCCTCGTCCGGGTCGCGGGCGGCACCGACCGGTGTGCCCGTCTCGATGGTCGGGCCAGGTCACTGCGCGGACAACCCCCCGGTTGTAGGGGGTCACCGCTTCCGGGACCGGCGTGTCGCGGGATGGGATCGGCGCCGGCGCGCCGCCATGGTCGTCACAGCAACCACCCACGGCGACTGGAGCACGTGATGAAGATCGGCATCGGCCTGCCGAACGTCATCCCCGGCACCGAGGGCCGCCGGCTGGTCGGCTGGGCGCAGCGCGCCGAGGAGCTCGGTTTCGACTCCCTCGGGGTGATCGACCGCGTGGTCTACGACAGCTACGAGGCGCTGCTGGCCCTCGCGATGGCCGCCGCGGTCACCGAGCGGATCGAGCTGGTGACCAACGTGGTGATCGCCCCGCTGCGCAACACCGGGATGCTGGCCAAGCAGGCCGCGAGCCTGGACCGGGCCAGCGGCGGGCGGCTGACCCTCGGCCTCGCCATCGGCGCCCGCGACGACGACTTCGTCGCCTGCGGGCTGCCGACGCGTGAGCGGGGCCGGATCCTCGGCGCCCAGCTCGGCGAGCTGCGCCGGATCTGGCAGGGCACCGACATCGGCCCGGCGCCCGCCCGTCCCGGCGGTCCCCGGGTGCTGCTGGGCGGTGACGCCCGGCACGCCGGCCCGCGTGCCGCCCGGCACGGCGACGGCTGGACGATGATGGTCGGCAGGCCGGCCGACCTCGCCGCCGGCATCGAGGTCGTGTGCGATTGCTGGACCGCGGCCGGCCGCTCTGGCACTCCCGCGACCATGGCCACCTTCTATGCCGCGCTCGGTGACGACGCGCCGCAGCTGGTGGAGCAGGCCGTCGGTGGCTACTACGCCTGGCTCGGCCGCGACATCGCCGGCTACATCGTCGGAACCGCGGCCACCTCCGAGGCGCAGGTGCACGAGCGGTTGGCGGGCTTCGGGGCTGCCGGCGCCGACGAGGTCATGGTCCTGCCCTGCGCCGCGGACCCCGCACAGCTCGAGCGCCTCGCCGCAGTGGCCCTGTGCCACGCCGCCCTGATCTGACGGCCCCACCATCAGGAAGGACACGGACATGAGCACCTCCACCGTCGCGGTCGTCGAGGCCGCCCGGGCGCTCGGGCTGCGGCTGGCCCCGCAAGGGGCCGGGTACAACGCCGGTCCGCTCGGTCCGCTCGACCACACGATCCAGCTGCGGACCTCCTCGTTGCGCGGTGCCGGCTGGGACGGTGCCCGATCGGGAGCGGCCCGTGACTGACACGACCGACAGGCCGATGACCGATGAGCACGGGCCGGTCGACGTCCCCGACCCGTCACTGATCATGCAGGTCGGGATGGGATTCTGGCCGTCCAAGACCCTGCTGACCGCGGTCGAGCTCGGCCTGTTCACCGCCCTGGGCGCCGGTGCCGGCACTGCCGACGAACTGGCCGACAAGCTGGACCTGCGTTCCCGGGCCGTGGCCGATTTCCTCGACGGCCTCGTCGCGCTGCGCCTGCTCGAGCGCGACGGGTCGGGAGCGGCTGCGTCGTACCGGAACACCACCGCGACCGCAGCGTTCCTCGACGCAACGAGCCCGCGGTACATCGGCGGATTCCTGGAGATGAGCAACGCCCGGCTGTACGGCTTCTGGGGGAACCTGACCGAGGCGCTGCGGACCGGCTGCCCGCAGAACGAGATCAAACACACCGGGCGGCCGGTGTTCGAGGAGCTCTACGCCGACCCTGCCCGCCTCGAACAGTTCATGAACGCCATGTCCGGCATCTCAGCCGGCAACTTCCACGCGCTGGCCGAGAAGCTCGATCTGTCCCGCTACAAGACCGTCTGCGACGTCGGCGGCGCCACCGGGCAGCTCTCGATCATCCTGGCGCAGCACCATCCGCACCTGCAGTGCACCAGCTTCGACCTGCCGGCGGTGGAGCCCATCGCTCGCCGGGCCATCGAGGCCGCCGGCGTCGCGGACCGGGTGGCCACCGCGTCCGGCGACTTTCTCGTCGACCCGCTGCCCGAGGCGGACGTCATCGTGATGGGAATGATCTTGCATGACTGGAACCTCGATCGGAAGCTGCACCTCATCCGCGCGGCGTACCGGGCTCTGTCGCCGGGCGGCGCCCTGGTCGCCGTCGAGAACATCATCGACGACGACCGCCGCGAGAACGTCTTCGGACTGATGATGTCGCTGAACATGCTCATCGAGTTCGGCGACGCCTTCGACTTCACCGGCGACGACTATCGCATGTGGTGCGAGCAGGTCGGCTTCCGCTCGGTGGGGGTCGTCCCCCTGGCGGGGCCCGCATCGGCAGCGATCGCCTACAAGTAGGGCTTCACCTCCCGTGATCGGCGTGCAGGCGGCACAGCTCCACAAGGCCGGCCTGCCAGGCGGCTGATCGACCGCGCGCGTCGGTCTCCATGGAGAGCACCGGACGCTCCAGCCGGCGCAGCTTCGCTGGCCGAGGGACCAGACGACACGGCCGAACGGCGCGACACACAGGTAGCAGAAGTGAACGACAGCAGAGGGGAGTGACGATGCCGGCAACGACGACTGAGCCGATTCTCGACGCGGTGCGGGACCTGACACCGTCCATCGCAGCCCGGGCCGAAGAGACCGAACGGACCCGGTGCCTACCCACCGACCTGGTGGACGACCTGCTCGCCGCGGGGTGCTTCCGGATGCTGGTGCCGCGCAGCCACGGCGGCGCCGAGCTCGACCTGCCCGTTCAGATGCAGGTCCTCGAGGAGCTGGCCCGCGCGGATGCCTCGGTGGCCTGGAACGTGATGATCGGGTCGGAGGGTCCCGTCCTCTTCAGGATGCTCCCGCGCGCCAGCTTCGACGCGCTCTACGCCGCCGGCCCCGACGTGATCATGGCCGCGGTGGCCGCCAAGCCGACCGGCACCGCGACGCCGGTCGACGGCGGCTACCGGGTGAGTGGGCGGTGGGCGTTTGCCAGCGGCTGCCAGCACGCCCACTGGTTCGTCGGCCACTGCGTGGTCGACGACAGCCGGGAACCGCCGCTGCGCATGATGGCCCTTCCCCGGAGCGACTACGACATCAAGGACACCTGGTCGGTGTCCGGGCTGTGCGGCACCGGCAGTCACGACGTCATGACCGACGGGGCGCTCGTCCCTGACGAGCTCAGCTTCGCTCTTGGCGGCGAGCCGTCGGTCGACGTGCCACCGCTGCGGATCCCCGAGGTGACCAGGGCCGCCATCCAACTCGCCTGCGTGACCATCGGCGTTGCCCAGGGAGCCCTCGCCGAGATCCTCGCGCTCGCCGTCGACAAGACCCCGGCCTTCGCCGGGGAACGGCTGGCGGCCAGCCCGCTGTTCCAGTACCAGTTCGGCGAAGCCGAAGCACAGCTGCGGGCGGCCCGGGCGGCACTGCACGCCGAAGCCGACATCGTCTGGGCCAAGGCCCTGGCCAGGGCGCCCCTCACACCGGAGGACCGCGCCCACGTGCGCGGCGCCACCACCTGGGTGGCGAGGACCGCGGCAACGATCGTCACCACGGCTTACCAGGCCGGCGGGTCGAGCTCGATCCACACCAGCAACCCCTTGCAACGGCGGTTGCGCGACGCCAACGCGCTCACCCAGCACCTCACCATGAAGGCCGACACCTTCACCAAAGTCGGCGCGGTCCTCGCCGGCCAGGATGTCGATCTCACAATCTTCTGAGCCGGATCCACAGCAGGAGACTGTCATGACAAGCTCGCGGATTCCGGCCGCCGACCCGAGGCTGGTCGCCCCGAAGACCTGGCCGACTCCCAACCCGGCAGCCGCTGGCCCCGACCGAAACCTCCAGGCCAACTCGCTGCTGGTCCGCGGCAGCGAGCCGATCGTCGTCGACACCGGTGCCGCCGTCCATCGCCGGCGGTGGCTGGAAGCGGTCGCTTCGCTGGTCGACCCGGAGGACGTGCGCTGGATCGTCCTGTCGCACGACAGCATCCTCGCCGGAGACCGGGGGATGCGCCTCTACACGGAGTCGTTCGCACTGCTCAACAGCCTCGTCCCGCCGCGGCAACAGTGGCCGGACCCGGCGCGCTCGATCGGCAACGCCTTCGAGCGGGTCCCGGCCATGGCCGCGGCCACCCGCGTGCCACCGCCGGGCCAGTTCGCGCTCGACGAGCTCATCGTCACCACGGTGGTCGGCCATGCGGTTGTCTGATCCCGATCAACCCACGTACCGCTGCGGCTCGCTGTCCCAGCCAGATGGCAGCGATCCCGTGACCCGAGACGGAGAGGTGATCGAACTGGTCGGTCCGAAACCGCGGCCGATGGCGTCGCCCCGGCACGTGGACTGCGACCACAGCGGGCCGCCCGGTCTGGCGCTTCTGTCCGTGCACCGGACGTCCGCGGGCACGATCAGCTATCACCGCTGCGCCTGCGGCGTCTGGCTGGTGTCGCAGGAAGGCGAACTGCGGGCCGTCGTCGCGCCACCGCCACCACACGGGGTCATCGGCGCCACAGGTGACCTGCCGGACGACTGAATACCCCGGCGTGGCCGGAGACCTATGGGTTTGAGCGGCCGGCCTGGGCAAGGGCGGTTCGTTGAACGCGATCGACGTGTACTGACCGGCGACCCTGGGTCAGGTCGAAATTCGTGTCGGTGAGTGTGTCCGGTCGGCGATGACGGCTCCGACGAAGGGGGTGAGAGGCAGCCCCGACTCGATCCAAGGAGCGATGATGACGATCTCTACTGCAGCACCTTTGGCCACAGTGTCGAGCCGGCGTTCCCGGTGTGCCCGCGCCACCCGGGTCGGTTCGTGGGCGGTCCGGGTCGTGCTGGCCGCACAGTTCCTGCTGGGCGGGTTGTTGAAGCTGGTGGCCGACCCGGTGATGGTCGCGATGTTCGATGACATCGGCGCCGGGCCCGGTCTGCGTCTGCTGGTCGGTGCCTGCGAGGTGGCCGGCGCTGTGGGTCTCCTGGTCCCGCGGCTGGTCCGGGCGGCGGCCGGTGGGCTGGCGCTGCTGATGATCGGTGCCACCGTGACCAATGTCGTCGTCCTGCACACCAGCCCGGTCCTGCCCGTCATGTTCGGTGTCCTGGCCGCCGCGGTGGCCGCTGCCGCGGCGTCCGACCGCAGCCGGACGGGAGCTTGACGATGAGCACCGATGTCACGACCACTGGCGAGACTGCGGACGTCCGCTGGGCGGCACTGCACACGCTGGACCGCCTGGTCGGTACCTGGACGGCGGACGGGTCGGGATCTCACGGCACGATCCGCTACAGCTGGTTCGAAGGCGACGCCTTCTTGGTCCAGACCGCCGACTTGACCGCTGGCGACGGTGCGGTCATCCGTGGCGTGGAGTACATGGGCTGGGACCCCGGGTCGCGCACGCTGCGTTCGCACTACTTCGGCCGTTCCGGGGAGATCCTGGAGTACACCTACGAGCTCACCGGCGATACCTTGACTATCTGGTTCGGTGACCCCGACTCCCCGGCCAACTTCGTCGGCGTCTTCGACGCCACCGGCGAGCGCAACACCGGGGCCTGGCAGTGGCCGGGCGGAGGTCATGAGTCGAACATGACCCGCGTCGAGACGGGAGACCGGTCGTGAAGTACATGATCATGACTTTCGGTGACGAGACCGCGTGGGACACGCTCGGGCTCGGCGGCAACCAGGCAACCTGGTCGGAGGCGGAGGTCGCCGAGCACTTCCGAGCGATGAATGCCTTCTACGCCGATCTGGCCGCGTCCGGTGAGATGGTCACCGGTTTCGGGTTGGCCGATCCCTCCCACACTGTCACCGTGGAGCTGCGCGATGGCCGTCCGGTGGCCTCGGACGGACCGTACGCAGAGACCAAGGAGGTCCTCGCCGGTTTCGGCATCATCGATGTCGCCTCGCACGATCGGGCTGTCGAAGTAGCGGGGCAGTTCGCCGCCCTGGTCCAGACCCGGGTCGAGCTGCGCCCGGTGATGGGCGGGTCGGATCCGGCGCTGTAGCCCGGCCGTGGACCTCGACCCCGCCACCGAGGGTCTGCTGCGCGAGCTCGCGCCGCAGACCCTCGCGGGGTTGACGCGGCGCTACGGTCACTTCGACCTCGCGGAGGACGCGGTGCAGGAGGCGTTGCTGGCCGCCGCGGCGGCGTGGCCGACCTCGCCGCCGGACAACCCGGCTGCCTGGCTCACCACCGTCGCCACGCGCCGGTTGACCGACCTGCTGCGCAGCGAGCAGGCGCGACGCCGGCGAGAACAGACCGACGCCGCACGCGCACTACCGGCGTCTACCCCGACCCCTGAGGAGGGGGTGCCGGTCGTTGACCAGGATGACTCACTGGTGCTGCTGTTCCTGTGCTGCCACCCGGCCCTCACCCCACCCGCACAGGTCGCGCTGACCCTTCGCGCCGTCGCCGGGTTGAGCACCGTCGAGATCGCCCGCGGCCTGATGCTGCCCGAGGCCACCATCACCCGGCGGATCACCCGTGCCAAGCAGGCGATCCTCGCCGCCGGCGGCCGCTTCGCGCTTCCTGCATCGGCCGAGCGCAGCAGGCGCCTCGACGTCGTCCTGCACGTGATCTACCTCGTGTTCACCGAGGGCCACACCGCGACGGCCGGGGATGACCTGGTCCGGGCCGAGTTGTGCGACGAGGCGATCCGGCTGGGCCGGCTGGTGCGGCGCCTGCTGCCCGGCGAGCCCGAGGTCGCCGGTCTACTCGCACAGATGCTGCTCATCGACGCCCGCCGCGCCGCCCGCGCCGGCCCGGACGGTCAGCTCATCCCGCTACCGGAGCAGGACCGCGGCCGGTGGAACAGGCCGGCGATCGCCGAGGGCATCGCCCTGATCAGCGAAGCGCTGGCCCATCACCGGCCCGGGCCCTACCAGTTGCAGGCCGCGATCAACGCCGTGCACGCCGAGGCCACCACCTATCAGGACACTGACTGGCCGCAGATCCTCGCCCTCTACAGCGTCCTCGACCGCCTCGCCGACGACCCCGTGGTCACCCTCAACCGCGCCGTCGCCCACGCCCAGGTGCACGGGCCCACCGCTGGCCTGGCCCTCCTGGAAACCGCCGCCGCCGACCCCCGACTGGCCGGCAACCACCGCGTGCACGCCGTCCGCGCCCACCTCCTGCTGGCCGCGAACCGGCCGACCGAGGCCGCCGAGGAGTACCGAAGCGCAGCCCGCCGAACACTCAGCACCCCCGAACGCCAGTACCTGCTACGCGGCGCCGCCCACGCCGAGTACCTCAGCCGTGGGCCGCATGCGTGATGCAGGCCTCCGATCCAGATCCCGGCGGACGCCATCTCGGCGTTGACCCGTTGGACCCGTTGTAGATGGCCTGGACGGCCTCTTCGGGCGGCGCAGCACCACTCTGGAGGGCGGTAAGCCAGTGCGTCTCGTGAAATGATCTCTGGCACGCCGACCTTTCCAGGCTTCGACCTGTTCAGCCTGGCTGTGGACTCGCTTGACGAGCTCCAGGCAATCGTCGCGCGGTGCGATGACCTCGGACTTGCGCACGGCCAAGTGACCAAGCTCGGCACCGACGGCACGAGTGTTGACGTTCCTGATCCGGATGGCACCGTGATTCGATTTCTCTATCACAGCCCTGATCGCGAGCGCAGCTTTGCTGGGATCGACATCCGAAGCGACGGGCCGCCGGCGTTCTACGACACGCCCCGCCTCAGTACTTGAGTGGCGAGTGGGTTCGGCAGCTGAGTCGGAAGGCGGGCCGTGACGTCGCCCGGACTTCCTCGAAGTGCTGTCCGAGCGCGGTGGCGACCAGCCCGAAGCGGGTCCGGTGGAGGTCGCGGCGGTAGGGGCTCAGCTTGAAGGTGGTGAATCCGTATCGATCGTTGAGCTGCCCCGTGCGTTCGGGGAGCGCCAGAACTGATCGAATGAGCTTCTACGGACTCGCATATACGAGTTGTTATATACTGCCAGGATGTCGGCCGATCAGGACGTGCCCAGCGGTGTCGATGTCGCGATGCTGCTGCGGCGGGCGCAGCTACGCAAGCAGACGGCCTGCGAAGCCGCGCTCGCTCAGGTCGGGTTGACGTTGCCGCAGTGGGGCATGTTGTACGCCGTCGCGACCGAGCCCGATTCCTCGACCCACGCTCTGGCCCTGTTCATCGGACAGTCCGATCAGTCCGCGGGCGCGGTGGTCGCCCGTCTGGAACAGCGCGGGTTGCTCGAACGCCGGCCCGGCGTCGGCAAGGCGATTCTGCATCGGATCACGCCGGACGGCGAGAAGCTCGTGCGACGCTGCAACACCCTGGTCGAGGACGTGATGACCCCACTACTCACCGGCCTGTCCGATGGGACCCTTCAGGCTCTGCGGACCTCGTTGCAGTCGATCGCGGAGGCCGCCCTCCCGACGTGACCAGGCCGGAAGCCTGGGATCTCAGCGGGCGGCCCGGGCTCCGCTCCGCCACACGTCCCTGATCGACAGGGTGTCGGCGATCCTGCTGGTGGGATCGCCGTCGACCAGTAGCAGGTCCGCTCGCGCATCCGGGGTGATCCGGCCGCGGTCGTGCAGACCGAACGTCGTCGCGGGCACGCTGGTGGCGGCCCGCAGGGCCTCGGTGGGCGTGAGGCCGGCTCGATCGAGCAGCCGCAGTTCGCCGTGCAGGCTCGCACCGTGGGCCATGCCGAGCGCACCGAAATGGTGATTGGCGTCCGAGTCGGCCAGGATCGGCACGCCGGCCGCATGCATCGCCTTCACCGCGGCCAGGGCGGCGTCGAAGTCGCCGGCCGGGAACGTGTTGAACTCACGGCCGAGGTTGTCCAGCCAGGACTGCGGTAGGCGACCGCGGCGTCCTCGGGCCGGCTGACCGTCGGCAGTTCCGGGTCGTTCACACCGCCGCGCAGCTGGGTCGGATGCCCGCCAGGTGCCGTCAGGCCCATCGATGACGAACGGACATCCGCGATGTCGGTCCGTTCGTCGGCGGCGCGACGAACCCCCGCCATCTTCTGCGGGAACGAGAACAGGTCGAACTCGGTGGTCACGCCGAATCGCAGCGCACGGCCGAGCGTGTCCAGGTCGGCGTGGGTTGCGCGTCGATCAGACCGGGCAGCAGGGTGGCACCGCGGCCGTCGACCCGCTCGGCCGCCGCGGACACCGGCGTGCCGACCGCGACGATCCGCGGCCCCTCCACTTCCACGGTCCGCACGCCGATCAGCTGCTCGCCGTCGAACACCCGGGCGCCCTCGATGGCATATCGCGTCGAGACTCCTCCTGTGTACGTCATGGTATATATTAACACATGCATACCGAGCGGTTCACTGTCCAGGCCTCTACCGAGGCGCTCGCGGACCTGCGTGCCCGACTGCGCGCCACACGCTGGCCGGACGCACCCGAGGCCGCCGGCTGGTCTCTCGGCACGGACCTCGCCTACCTTCGCGAACTGGTCGCCTACTGGGCCGACGGCTTCGACTGGGCCGCCCAGGAGAAGGCACTGTGCGAGTTCCCACGCTTCCGCGCCCGGCTCGACGGGTTCGGCATCCACTTCGTACACGCCCGGGCCGTCAACCCGGCCGGTCCGGTGCTGCCGCTCGTGCTCTGTCACGGCTGGCCGGACTCGTTCTGGCGCTACACGAAGGTCATTCCGCTGCTGACCGACCCTGGCGCGCACGGCGGCGACCCCGCCGACGCGTTCGACGTGGTCGTGCCGGACATGCCCGGCTTCGGGTACTCCGGTGGGCCGGCCGGCACACCGCTTGACACGATCGCCGTCGCAGGCCTGTGGGCCCGATTGCTGGATGGCCTCGGCTACCAGCGATTCGGCGCCGTCGGCGGGGACATCGGCGCCGGCGTGAGCAACTACCTCGCGCTGAACTACCCCGAACGGGTCGCGGCCGTCCACCGCATGGACGCGGGGGTGCCGGTCTACTCGGGGGATCCCGCCGACCTGACGGCCGAGGAGCGTGCCTGGATGGCGGACATGGCGGCCTGGGGTGCGACCGAGGGCGCCTACATGGCGATGCACCGCACCAAGCCGCAGACCGCCGCGGTCGGGCTCACCGACTCCCCGGCCGGACTCGCCGCGTGGATCGTCGAGAAGATGCGGGCGTGGAGCGACTGCGGCGGCGACATCTCGCGGTCCTTCACGATGGACGAGATCCTCACCAATGTCACGATCTACTGGCTCACCGAGACCATCGGACCGTCAATGCGGATGTACGCCGCGAACGGCGAGATCCCGCCCGCACAGCAAGCCCGCCGGGTCGAGACCCCCTCCGGATTCACGCTGTTCCCCGCCAACATCAGCCGGGTGCCGCGGACGTGGCTGGAGCGCACCACGAACCTCGTCCGGTTCACGCAAGCCCCGCGGGGCGGGCACTTCGCACCCCTCGAAGAGCCCGAGTTCTACGCGGAGGAACTGCGCGCCTTCTTCCGCCCCTACCGGGCTGATTCCGCCAACGACGCGGAGGGCGTCGTCGAGGCCGACCAGTGTTCGAACTCGTGATCAGCACAGTGGATGTCGACCCCGGTCGGTCCAGCCGTCCACAGCGGCGCGGAGACCTGCCCGCAGGTGCAGCTCGGCTACCTCCGCGCGCTCTTCGTTCCTTGAGGTCGGTTTGCGCAGCGGCGCCGAGGACCGCGCTGTTGAATGGGCCGATGGCCGGCTCGACCCCTCGCGACGTGCGCAGTGACGCGCTGCGCAACCGTGAGGTGCTGCTGCGCGCCGCGACCGCAGCTTTCTGCCGAGAGGGGCCGCGTGTCCGCATGGGCACCGTCGCCGCCGACGCCGGGGTCGGGATCGGGACGCTCTACCGGCACTTCCCGACCCGGGAGCTGCTGCTGGACGAGCTGAGCCATCGCTCCTACCTGCAGATCCTCGACAACGTCAGATCGGCGGAGCAGGGCGGGGTCGATGCGGTCGATCGCCTGCGGCGGTTCGTCGAGGCGGCCATCCCGCTGCGCAACGAGCTCGTGCTCGTCCTCCACGGCGGACCCGAGGTCACCGCACCCCGGACGCGCGCGGTACGCGCCGAGATCCGGCGCATCGTGCAACGAATCATCGAACAGGGCATCGCCGACCGCACCCTCCGGCCCGACATCGGCCCGGACGACGTCATCCTGTTCGGCGCGATGCTGGCGCAGCCGGGCCCGTCCGACCCGGACCGGGACGCGACGTACCGACGCATGCTCGACACCTACCTGCGGGGCATCCGGCGCGTGCCGTGATCGCTGTCATCGACTGTTCACGCCGTCGAATTGTTCGCTCGGCCTGGCGATCGTGCTGACCGCTACACTCAAATGGAGGAAATCCTCCGGATACTTGATGAGGATGATGCGACATGCGGGTGCTCGCGGTGGGTGCGACAGGACAGTTCGCCGGCCTGGTCGTACCGGCCCTCGTGGCGAGGGGCCTGCGGGTGCGGGCGCTCGTGCACGACCCTGCGAAGGTCGACCGCGCCATGGAGCTGGGAGCGGACGAGACGGTCCCCGGTGACCTGCGCGACCGTGCGAGCATCGACGCGGCACTGCGCGGGGTCGACGGCGTCTTCCACATCACCCCGGCCTTCGCCCCGGACGCGGCCGCGTTGGGAATCGACATGGTGGACGCGGCCACGGCCGCCGGCGTCGACCGCTTCGTGTTCTCCGGCGTGTACCACCCGTCGCTGGCGCTGGAGAACCACGCGAGCACCCGGCCGGTGGAAGAGGCGCTCTACCGCTCGCGGCTGCGGTTCACGGTCCTGCAGCCCGCCATGTTCCTCCAGGGGCTGGCCGGCAGCTGGAACAGTGCTGTCGAGCACGGGGTCTTCGCGATGCCGTACTCCCAGGACGCGGCGATGACGTTCGTCGACTACCGCGACGTCGCAGAGGTCGCCGCGCACGCCCTCGCGGGCGTCGATGTGCGCGGTATCGATCTGGACGGCGGCACGTTCGAGCTCGCGGCCGGCGGCACCGTCACGCGCACCGAGATCGCGGCGATCATGAGCCGGCACGCCGGCCGCACCGTCGTCGCGGAGGACGTCGACCCCGAGCGCGCGCTGGGCGGCATGCCCGACGGCAGCATGCGCGACGGGCTCGTCGCCATGTTCCGCGACTACACCGCGTACGGCTTCCACGGCGGCAACAACCTCGTCCTGCGCACGATCCTCGGGCGCGCGCCACGCACCGTCGAGGACTACGTCGCCGAGCTCGCGGCCGCCACCGTGCCGGCCGCCCAGACCTGACCTCCCCCCGGTCCACGTAGGAGAGAACGTTCATGCCCTTTGCTCTCGACACCCAGGTGGCCGCCGTGCTGGAGGCCATGACCGCAGCGACCGGCCCGCTCCCGCCGCCGCCACCCGTCGGCGATGTCGCGAACCGGCGGATCGCCCTCGATGCGATGCTCGAGCACTTCAACAACAAGGTGCAGCCGATCGCCGACGACGTGCAGATCCGCGACCACGACGTGCCCGCCGCCGACGGCACCACGCTCCGTGCCCGCTGGTACAGCTCGCCGACCGGCACCGGCGCGGCCGCCGTCCTGTACCTGCACGGCGGGGGCATGATCCTGGGTTCGGTCCCGATCTTCGACGGGCCCGTCTCGCGCTACGTCGCGGCGACCGGCGTCCCGATGCTCTCGGTCGACTACCGACTTGCTCCCGAGCACCCCTACCCGACCCCGGTCGAGGACGCCTACACCGCCCTGCTGTGGCTGGTCGAGCACGCGGGCGAGCTCGGCGTCGACCCCGCCCGCATCGCGGTCATGGGCGACAGCGCGGGTGGCGGGCTCGCCGCCGCCGTGGCCATCCTCAGCCGCGACCGCGGCGGTCCCGCCATCGCACGCCAGATCCTGCTCTACCCGATGCTCGACGACCGGACCACCCCGGACGCCCACATCGCGCCGTTCGCGGGCTGGACCTACGACGACAACGCCACCGGCTGGCAGGCCCTGCTCGGCGACCGCGCCGGCGGCCCGGACGTCGATCCCGCTGCCGCCCCCTCTCGCACCACGGACGCGACCGGCCTGCCCCCGGCCTACATCGAGGTCGGTCAACTCGACGTCTTCCGCGACGAGGACGTCACCTACGCCCTCACCCTCAGCCGCGCCGGCATTCCCGTCGAGCTGCACCTGCACCCCGGCGTCCCGCACGAGTACGACGCGCTCGCCCCCGATGCCGACGTCTCCCGCCGCGCCCGCGCCGACCGCCTCCGCGTCCTCATGAGCCTTTGACCCAACCCCGAGCCCGGCACCGGCACGACCCGACTGGAGACGCATGAGCACCGAGCCCACCCCCCAGTTCCCGGCGATCCCGCCCGACGATCCGACCCGCGAACTCACCATCGCCCGGCCCGATCAGGACGAGAACCTGCCGCACATCGGCCTGGTCGGCGACACCTACACGATCCTGGTCAGCGGCGCCGACACGAACGGCCAGTACACCCTCGTCGACATGCACGTGCCGCCGGGCGGTGGCCCGCCGCCGCACCGCCACGACTTCGAGGAGATGTTCTCCGTCCTCGACGGGGCCATCGAGGTCACCTTCCGCGGCCGGACCCAGACCATCCGGGCAGGGCAGACGATCAACGTGCCGGCCAACGCCCCGCACGCCTTCCGCAACCTCGGCGAGACCGCGGCTCGGCTGCTGTGCATGTGCAGCCCGGCCGGGCAGGACGAGTTCTTCACCCTCGTCGGCCAGCCCGTGCCGACGCGGACCACGCCCCCGGCCCCGCTCGACGCGCCGGCTCAAGCCGAGTTCATCGCGAAGGCCCAGGCCCTGGCACCGCAGTACCGCACCGAACTGCTGCCCCCAGGCGACGGATGAGGAAATCCGTGCGCTTCGTCCACGAGCGTCCGCGCAGATCCACGCAGTCACAGTCCATGGCCGCCACCTCGAGCAGCAGCTGGCCCCAACCGAGCCGCTTCACCAACTGACCGCGATCCACGACGCGATCGTTCGGCCGAGCCCGCTGGACGGCATCCGTTGGACCCAGATGTGGATCGACCCAGGCGCCGCGGCCGTGCGAAGGGCCTGACTGGGCTGGACGAGCACCAGGTCCGCCGCTGGACCTCGTGGCGGCGCTGGACGCTGATCGCGATGCTCGCCCACGCCCCGCTGGCCGTGCTCACCACGACCGAACTGGCCGTGACCCGCAACCAGTCGAACTGACCCGTCCTGAGAAGTGATCACGATCTACGGCTGGAGTACCAGCTCAAGCCATTCGCGAGTAGCCCCGGGGCGCGGGACTGGTGCTGCAGGTCCATCACATCGAGGGATGCGCCCCGGGTCGATGCTGTGCAGTTGCTGCTCGATGCGGCCGCCTCGGACGGCGCCGCCACCTCTACGCGTCGGGCTCATTCGGGCACGAGCAGGCGAACCGCGACCGCGAGGCGCGCGAGATAGCAAGCGTGGGTGTCTGCCTGGTACTTCAATCCCACCGAGGTGCTGATCAGTGTCTGGGCGATGTCCGCCGCCGACTGCCGGTCCGCGACCTGCGCGATCGCGTCGGTGATCAACTCTTGATACCGTGCCGGGGCCGTCTCGACGATCCTGCCGAGCAGGTCGGGGTTGTGATCGATGACGGCCATCACGTCGCGCGCCGGCCCGACGTAGCGGCCTGCCCACCGGTCGAACGCGTCGACGACGCGATTTCGCAGAGGTCGCTCCGACTCCGCGAGCACCTGTTCGGCTGCGGCGAGGTCGCACTCCAGGGCTCGCGTCGCCGCGGCCCGGAACAGCTCCTGCTTCGAGGAGAACAGGAAGTACAAGCCGGGCCGTGAGATCCGAGCCTCGCGGGCGATCTCCTCCATCGACGTCTTCCGGTAGCCGAAGCGGGCGAAGGTGTGCAACGCGGACTCCAGCACATGATCACGACGCCCAGCTTCGCCGCCCTGTCCCTCCGAACCGACCATCGCCAGATCCTAGGGCCGCTTGTCGAACTGAACAGTGTGCGTATTGTTCGTATAGTCAAGGCGTGACGACACCCAGCCTCATCACCACACCGTTCACCGCGTCGAGCACCGCGGCGGACGTGCTGGACGGACATGATCTGTCCGGCCTCCGCGCGGTCGTGACCGGTGCCTCGTCCGGCCTCGGGGCCGAGTCGGCCCGCGCTCTGGTCGCGGCCGGTGCGGAGGTCACACTCGCGGTGCGGGACGTCCGCGCCGGCGCTGCTGCGGCCCGCGCCATCGCGAGGTCCGTCGGAGCGCCACCTCCTCCGGTGGCAGTCCTCGATCTCGCCGACCGCCCGTCGGTCGCGCGGTTCGTCGACTCCTGGACCGGGCCGCTGCACCTTCTGCACGCCAACGCCGGCGTGGTCACCGGGGGCCTCGAGCGGACCTCGGAGGGGTGGGAACTGCAGTTCGCGACCAATCACCTCGGGCACTTCGCCCTGGCGACCGGCCTGCATCGCGCCCTCGCCGAGGGCGCCGCCGATCGAGGCGAGGCCCGGATCGTGCCGGTGAGCTCGACCGCGCACATGCGCGCCGACGTCGACTTCGACGACCTGCACTTCGAGCGCCGCGACTACGACCCCCAGATCGCCTACGCGCAGTCGAAGACCGCCAACTCACTGTTCGCCGTCGGGGCGACGCAGCGTTGGGCCCGCGACGGCATCGTCGCCAACAGCGCCAATCCAGGTGGCGTCGCCACCGGCCTGCAGCGGAACTTCACCCGGCGCCAGAAGGAGTCACTCGCAGTGGCCGAGGCTGCCGGCGTCTTCGCGTACAAGACCGTCGAGCAGGGTGCGGCGACGAGCATGGTGGCGGCGGTCGCCGGGCAACTCGCCCATTCCGGAGGTCACTATCTCGACGACTGCCAGGAGGCGTACCGGGTCTCGAACGACGCCGATCTCGCCGATCACCCGCACGGCGTCAAGGCGTGGGCTCTCGACCGCGCTCGTGCAGATCGGCTGTGGAGCGTGTCGACCGCGTTGCTGAGAGCATGATCCAGAGCCGCTCGACCACGGAGGTGGCGACCAAGCGGTAGTGCATTGGCACGTCCTCCTCCTGGAGCTTCCTCGAGAAGCGAGTGCGCCATCACTGAGAGTCCGTGCAGGCCATCGGAGCCAGTGAGCCTTTGCCAGCCTGATCACGCGTTGGCGATCATCAGGCTATGAACTGCGGCAATGAGCTTGTCGGCGTTGCTCGGGCTGGAGCGGATCTTGCGAAGGATCGTCCAGTTCTTCAGTTCGGCGATGACCTGCACGTTGAGTCCGTGGGCCTTGTCCCGCAACGGCCGCCGCTCGCCGGCTGGTAGCCGACCCTCGGCGACCGTTCAACGACTGGTCCACGGGACCCGAGGTGATCGCCTTGCGCGGTCACACTGTCGTTCGGTCGACCCCCCTCATCAAGATCGACTCCTGCAGGTGGGTCTTCCACCAGCCGTCGGGCAGCGGCGCGACGAACAGGTTCTCGGTGCGGTACCGCGCGATCCGCCACCCGTCGGCTGTCGGGCGGAACCGCACGTGCAGGCGGCTGGACCGCAGGAGTGAGGTTCCGTCGTCGTAGATCCATGGCTGGAACTGGACCCACTGACCCTCGGCGCCGTCGGCGGTCGCCCAGAGCTGTTCGGAGCAGAGGTAGTGGGTGTTGAAGATCTGGCGGGGGTTGGTGACGGTGTAGAAGCCGGTCATGTGGGTCGCGATGGCGTCCGGCCCGATGTGGCGCCCGAACTGCGCCCCGTGGGTCCCGCCGACGCCTTCCCAGACGGCGTCGGCGGTGAACAGGGCGCCGATCTCGCGGGCTCGTTCCTCCTGGGTCAGCCCGGGCTCGGGGAGCGGGGAGTCGCACAGGAACATGTAGCGGCCGAGGAGGCGGCGGGCCTCGGACTCGGCCCGGAGCTGCCGGACCTCCTCGGCCAGCTGCTCGACCGTCGTCATCGTGGTCATGGGTGTCCTCCAGGTGCTCGTGGGGGCGTAAGGGTCGGTCAGTAGAGCTCGATGACCAGGCGGGGCGTCCTGGACCGGGAGACGCACAGGGCCATCTGGTCGTTCGCGGCGCGGTCGCTCTTGGACAGGCAGTTGTCCCGGTGTTCCGGGACGCCCTCGAGGACGCCGTTCACGCAGGTCCCGCAGATGCCCTCCCTGCAGGAGGTCTCGACGTCGATCCCGTTGGCCCGCAGCACGTCGACGACACTGACATCCGCTGGGACCTGGAAGACCTCGCCGGTGTCGAGCTCCACCTCGAAGGCGGTGTCGGTGGCGTCCGCGCTCGGCACCGACGCCTGGAAGTGCTCGATGTGGACGTGGTCCGCGCCGACCAGGGGCGAGGTGAGGGTCTCGATCCGCTCCATGAACCCCTCGGGACCGCACGTGTAGAGGTGCGAGCGGGCCGTCAGCCCACCCATCGTCCGCGCCAGCACCTCGGCCTGGTCCTCCCGCGCCACGCTGAAGTGCAGGAACACCCGGTCGCCGAACCCGCTGCGGTTCTCCAGCAGGTCGACGAACGCGGCCTCGTCGCGGGACCGGGCGAAGTAGTGGAACTCGAACCGCTCGCCGTGGCGCGCGAGGTGGTAGGCGATGCTCACCAGGGGAGTGACGCCGATCCCGGCGCCGACCAGCAGGTGCTTGTCGGCGTCGGTGGCGACCCCGAGCAGGTTGCGCGGCTGGCTGATCTCCAGCACCGAGCCCACGTGCAGCTCGTGCAGGGCCACCGAGCCACCGCGCGACGCGGGTTCCCGCTTCACCGCGATGACGAACGAGTCCGGCTCGTGGGGCGGACTCACCAGGGAGTACTGCCGGACCAGGTCGGTCGGGCCGACCACGTCGATGTGGGCGCCGGGCACGTAGGGATCGAACGGGCGTCCGTCGAGGCGGGACAGCCGGAACGACTTGATGTCGGCGGTCTCCTCGACGATCTCGGAGACCCGTACCTTGAAGAGGCTCATGATCTTCCCGGCTCCGGGGGACGTGGTCGGGTGGGGGTCAGCGCAGGTAGAGCCCGCCGTTGACGTCCCAGCACGCGCCGGTGACGAAGGCGGCCTCCCGGCTCGCCAGTAGCTCGACGACCTGCGCGACGAACTCGGGTGCGCCGAGGCGGCCCACCGGGATGGTCGACAGGTAGGACGGCATCCGGTCCGGTGGGACGACGCTGTGGACGACGGGGAGGTCCAGCGGCCCGGGGGCCACGGCGTTGACGGTCACCCCGCGGGAGGCGAACTCGCGGGCGAACACCTTGGTGAGGGTGTGGATGCCGCCCTTGGACGCCGCGTAGTGCGCGCCGGTGGCCGTGCCGCCGTTCTGGCCGGCCAGCGAGCCGATGTTGACGATCCGCCCGTAGCCGCGCTCGGCCATGCGTGCGCCGAGCACCTGGCAGGCGGTGAAGGTGCCGGTCAGGTTGACCCCGATCACGGCGTCGAACTCCTCGGCGGTGATCTGCATCAGCGGCGTCGACCGCGTGCGGGCCGCGTTGTTGACCACGACGTGCAGGTCGCCCCACTCGGCCTCGATCGCGGCGAGCATCTGCCGGAGCGAGCCGGCCTCGCGCACGTCGGTCGTGAACGCCCGGGCCGTGGCCCCGGACGGGTCGAGGGCCTCGGTGACCGAAGCGGCGAGCTCCCCGTCCTGGTCGGCGAGCGCCACCCGCAGGCCCCGGGCGTGCAGCCGGGTGGCGATGACGGCCCCCAGACCCTGCGCCGCCCCGGTGACGACGGCGACGTCCGCGTCGCTCACAGCAGGTACCCCGACGCGTTGACCGACGCGTCGCTGTTGAGCAGGCGGATCACCTTGCCGCCGATGCGGTCGCCGCCGTCGGAGAGAACGACGACGTGGTCGAGCTCGGCCCCCAGTACGGCGTGCTCGTCGCGCTTGAACGACACGAGCACCTGGGCCGAGCGCAGCCGGACCTCGGTGTCGGAGACGGAGGTGACGGTGAACCGGGAGACGGTGCGCACGGTCCGGGCGGCGTCGACGGCCGAGAGCGAGTAGCCCTCGACGATCCGGGCGACGCGCATTTGCCGCATCCGCTTGTCGTCGTAGATCATGTTCAGCGAACCGGCGAAGTCGTCGGTGTCGCGCTCGATCGGGACCACGTACAGCGCGTCGTCGGTGTAGAGCTCCGCCCAGACCTCGTAGTCCTTCGCGTCGAGCAGGGCCGCCTCGTGCCAGACGAGCTGGATGGCCCGCTGGACGCGGGGATCGGCGAGGAACGGCGGGGCGGTCGCGAGCGCGGGCCCGGTCACCAGGTCAGTCATCGCCCATCATCTCCTTCCACTTCGCGTAGGCGGCGCGCATCCCGGTCTCGTCGGTGACGTGCGAGGTGGGCCATCCCTCGCCGGCGGCCTTCTCGCGCGCCATCCCCCGGTTGACCATGATCGGCATGGCCGGCTCGGCCTGCGCACCGCGCTGCACCCGCTCCCAGCCCTCCGAGTCGTCGGGCGTGCCGAACCCGAACGGGCCCTGGAAGTGCTCGTGGATGCGCAGCCGCTCGCGGTTGACGGGACCGACGATCTCGGGCGGCCCGTCGGGCCCGATGGCGATGTGCTCGACCAGGGTGCGGTCGACCGCGATCGGGCGCAGGACCCGGAAGAACGAGTTGGACAGCGAGACGTTCGGGAACAGGTTCAGGTTGAAGCCGGTGCCGTGCATCGCGCGGACCAGCCGGCGGACCGCGGCGTCGTCGAGCCCGGCCTGCCCGAGCTCGGCGACCAGCCCGTCGAAGCGGGGCTGCAGCGCCTCGGTGCCGTCGTCGGCGTCGAGGTCGGAGTGCTCCGGGACCATCTGCATGACGCTGTGACCGTTGCCGAGGGAGTGTGTCGTGCACTCCGGGTCGGTCATGAACGACATCATGTCGGCGGTCTCGGCATCGACCGATGCCATCCAGGAGCGGTGCACGATCGGGAAGTGGTACCCGTCGGTGGTGTTCTCGAGCTGGATCTTCCAGTTGCCCCTGAACGTGAACTGGTGGCGGCCCAGCACCTTGATCGGGTAGCCGCCGCCCTGCTTGGTGAACAGGTCGATCCACGGTGCCACGTCACCGAGGAAGTCCACGAGCGGCTCGACGTCGGGGTCGTACGAGGCGAAGATCATGCCGCCGTAGGACTCGGTCCGCAGGGCGCGCAGCGACAGGTCGGACTTCTCCATCACCCCCTCGTAACCGTCGGGGTAGGGGATGCCGCGCAGCCGACCGTCGAGGCCGTAGGACCAGGCGTGGTAGGGACAGGTGAAGCCGTTGGCCTCGCCGCGCGGCTTCTCGCAGAGGCTCGCGCCGCGGTGGCGGCAGCGGTTGAGCAGGGTGCGCACGGCGCCCTTGCGGTCGCGGGTGACGATCACCGGCTGGCGCCCGACGTAGGTGGACTTGAAGGTCCCGGGCTTGGGCAGCTCGCTGTCGTGCGCGACCCACACCCAGGTCGACTCGAAGATCTTCGTCAGCTCCTGCTCGAAGAGCTCCGGGTCCGTGTAGAGGGAACCGTGGACGCGGTCTGCCTGGACGAGTGCCGGCGCGGGCGGGGTCACGACGTCGCCTCGAGCGCGACGTCGTCGCGGACCACCAGCGGCCGGCCGATGCGGGCCTCGACCTTGGCGTAGCGCCACAGGGAGTGCTCGCCGACCGGGATGGTGCGGAACAGGTTGCAGACGGCCTTGACCGTCTCCTGGGTGTCCACGTCGGCCAGGACGTAGGCGGTCCACGGCCAGCCGTCCGACGGCCCGACCATGTGGGCGTCGTCGTCGATGGTGCCGAGGACCCGGACACCGGCCATGGCCTCGATCTCGTCGAGCAGCTGCACGGTCGCCTTCCAGACCGCGCCCCCCTGCCCGGTGGGCAGGTCGAAGAAGTTCTGGTTGATGCCGATGCAGAACAGCACGCGCAGCGGTGCACTCATGTGGAGCTCCTCTTCCTCGAGGTCGGGAGGCGGATCAGCGGAAGCCGGGGATGGTGGGCGGCAGCCCCATGAGCACCGCGCCCGCGGCGTCGTACATGGAGGTGCCGAGGAAGGCGTGCTGGGTCGGCACGAGCGAGTCCCGCAGCAGTGGGAGCAGCGGGTGGTCGTTGTAGATCGCGCTCGTCCCCGAGAGCTCGAAGACCGTTCGGACGACCTCCGCCCCGGTCTGGACGGCGTGCGTGGACGACAGTCGCAGCAGGCCGTTCTGCGCGTCGGAGACCGGGTCGCCGGCCAGTACGGTCGCGAACGCCTCCTCGGCGGCCTCGTAGAAGAAGGCCCGCGCCGACCGCAGCCGTGCCTCGGCCCGCGCGATGTCGATGCGGTAGTAGGCGCGATCGGCGAGCTTCGGCGCCCCGGTCACCCCGGTGCCGCCGCCGGCGACCTCCTCGGCATAGTCCAGTGCCGCGCGGGCGATCCCCACGTTGACCACGGCTAGCACCTGGGCCGCGTAGGCGAGGCTCGGGTAGCGGTAGAGCGGCTCGTCGACCGTGGGGGTGCCACCCCGGATGAAGGTGCGCTCCTTCGGTACCTCGACGTCGCGCACGACGAGGTCGAAGCTGCCGGTGCCCGCCATGCCGACGACGTCCCAGTCCTGCACGATCTCGACCTGGTCCGGGCGCAGCAGCACGGTGCGCGGCTTGCCGCCGGTGGACTCGTCACCGGGGATGCCGACCCCGAGGACGTCGGCGCCCATGCAGCCACTGGCCCACTTCCACCGGCCGTTGACCAGGAAGCCGCTGCCGGTGTCCTTGGCGGGCTGCACCGGGAAGAGGCCGCCGGCGAAGGCGACGTCCGGCCCGTCCTTGTAGAGGTCGGCCTGGGTCTCCAGGGGGAGCGCGGCGAGGTAGACCAGCGCGGAACCGAAGCTCGCGACCCAGCCGGCCGACCCGTCGGCGGTCGAGATGCGCTCGACCATGCGGAGGAACTCGGCGGGCGGGAGGGCGTCGCCGCCGAACCTCTTCGGTGCCGAGGCGCGGTAGATGCCGACCGCCTTGAACTTCGCGATCACGTCATCGGGCACGTAGCCCAACGTGCGGAACTCGCCGCGGCGCTCGACGATCTCGGCGAGGACGTCGTCGAGCGGGGTCAACGCGAGCAGGTTCGCCGGCGGTGCGGTGAAATGACCGGTCTGCAGCACGTGAATCTCCCCTTGTTCCGCTCGGATGTCGCTTTCTCGACGGTATTCGGAGAACGCTGGGGGAAACAGTTGGGAGTGGCCGGACAATCCGTCGGGAAATCCCGTCCGCGGCTAAGGGAATCCCCTACGTCGCAGTGCAGTGGCCACCCGTCGGACTACGCTGCTCGCCACAGCCGCGGCGGAACGAAGGGAACGATCACGGATGAACCCGTCCGGGACCGCGGAGGAGCTCTGCGCGGCGGACCGGGCCGCGCTCCTCGACGCGGCGACGCAGTGCATCCTGGTCCACGACGCCGCGACCAAGGACATCCTGTGGGCCAACCCGGCGGCGTGCGCGATGCTCGAGTTCACCCTCGACGAGCTGCGCCCGCTCAAGGCGCCCGACATGAGCAGCCAGGCCTGGCAGTACCGCCGGTCGCTGGGCCGCGCGTGGCTGCAGGAGGCCGTCGAGCGCGGGCACAGCCGGATCCAGTGGCGGTACCGGTCGAAGTCGGGACGCGAGTTCCCCACCGATGCCCGGGCCACCCGCGTCGAGCTGAGCACGGGGCCTGCGGTGCTGGTGCAGTTCCGCGACATCGAGCGCGAGCAGGAGCTCGAGCGGACCCTGCTGCGCACGACCGACCTGGTCGAGGCGCTGGCCCGCCGCACGGTGACGGGAGCGCTCGCCGTCCGGGCCGACGGCACCGTCGAGTACGCGACCGACAGCGCTCTCGTGCAGCTGGGCACCAGCCGCGACGAGCTGGTCGGCGCGAGCCTGCTCGACTTCGGCGATCTGGTCGAGGGCGGCCGGCTGGTGGCGTGGGACCAGGTCCTCGCCTCGGCCACGTCGTCGAGCGCGCCGCTGACCTCGGTGCGGATCCACGTCCGTCGCCCCGAGGACGCGCGCCGCTGGCTTGAGGCGAGCGTGGAGACCACGACGGCCGTCGACGGCTCCTCCGGCGTCGTGCTGCTCGTCCACGACGTCACCCCGCGGGTGCAGGCCGAGGTCCAACGCGAGCGCGAGGTGCACCACGAGAACTACCTCGCGCGCTACAACGCGATGGGCGACATGGCGATGGCCATCGCACACGAGCTGGGCCAGCCGCTCTCCGCGGCGAGCAACTACCTGGACGGGATCGCGCGGCTGCTGCCCGACGGCGAAGCCGGGCTGGAGCTCGGCATGAACGGCGCGCGCCGGCAGATCGAGCGGGCCCGCAGCATCGTCACCAGCCTGAAGGGCTTCGTGGGCCACCTCGAGCACGTGGAGCAGGAGACGGACCTGAACGCGATCGTGACGGAGTGCCTCTACTTCGTCGAGCTCCGGGCCCGCTCCGTGGGCGTCCGGCTCCAGGTGGACCTCGCCGACGGGCCGGTCCCGGTCCGGTGCGAGCGGGTGCTCACCGGTCAGGTCGTGGTGAACCTCTGCTCGAACGCGGTCGACGAGATCGCGGCCGTGGACCCCGTCGATCCCGCCGAGCGGATCGTCCGCGTGCGGACGAGCCGGGACGGTGGATGGGGCCGGTTCGCCGTGGAGGATCGCGGGCGCGGTGTGCCGGGCCAGGACTACGACCGCGTGTTCGAGAGCGCGGCGACCTCCAAGCAGCACGGCAGCGGCATCGGGCTGGGGCTGAGCTACCGCATCATCACCCGCCAGCACGGCATGATCGGCGCGGTCCCGGCCTATCCCCGGGGATCGGTCTTCACCTTCGCGCTGCCCGCTCCCGTCGACGGGTCCTGACGCTGATCAGACCGTCACGTCGTTCTGGAGGATGTCGCGCACCAGCGTGGCGATGCTGTCGGCCTCGGTCTTGTTCTTGATCCGGGCGCGGTGCACGTCGACGGTCTTCACGCTCGTCCCCAGCTGCCGCGCGATGTTCTGGCTCGGGAGGCCGTCGATGACCAGGCGCAGGATCTCCAGCTCCCGCGGGGTCAGGTTCTGCAACCGCTGCTCGACCTGGCGCTTGCGGTCGCGCTGCGCGAACCGGTCGGTGGCGCGCAGCAGGTTGGTCTGGACCACCTCGATCATCTGCTGGGGGTCGTAGGGCTTCTCGATGAAGTCCACCGCACCCTGCTGCAGGGCGCGCACCGACATGCGGATGTCGCCGTGTGCGGAGCAGAAGACGACCGGCAGCGGGACGCCCATCCGGTTGAGGCGCTCCTGGAGCTGGAAGCCGCTCACCCGCGGCATCCGCACGTCCACGATGAGGCAGCCGGGTACCTCGGGGTCGAGGGCGGTCAGGAACTCCTCGGGTCCGGCGAACGCCTCCGCGGCGATGCCGACGCTGTCCAGGAGCCACACCAGGGAATCCCGCACATCGACGTCGTCGTCGACGACGTACACCCGGGGCTCGGCCATCGGACCAGGTTAAAGCCCCGACGGCGGGACGCCTATCACCGAATGCCGATAACGGGGGAGAAGTGAAGGAATTACCTACGTCGCTGAGGATGAGCACCCTGGCGAGGAAAGACAGTCGGCATTCTCTGCGTCCTGCTCCCGCAATACGGTCGAACTGCGGCGCCGGTCGTCGCTCACTCTGATCGTCGAGGAGGCTCGCGGTGGCCGAACATGCGGACGCGCGACGCGAATTCCGAACGGCGATGGCGCACCTGTCGGCCGCCGTCAACGTCGTGACCACCAACGGACCGGGCGGCAAGGCCGGGATCACCGTCAGCGCCGTGTGCTCGGTGACCGACGCCCCGCCCACCGTGCTGGTCTGCGTCAACCAGTCCAGCTACACCCACGACATCTTCAGGCGCAACGGCCGGGTGTGCGTCAACGTGCTGGGCGCCGAGCACGAGGAGCTGGCGATGCACTTCGCCGGCGCCACCAAGATCCCGATGGAGGAGCGCTTCGGCTGGGCCGTGTGGGACCACGAGTCCGAGGACGTGCCGATCCTCAAGGACGCGCTCGTGGCGCTCGTCGGCCGGATCACGGGCCACACCCTGCGCGGCTCCCACTCGGTGATGTTCGTGGAGGTGACGCGCACGGTCGTGCGCGACAGCACCGACGGCCTCGTCTACTTCAAGCGGCAGTTCCACCGGCTGGGCGAGCCCACGGTCACCACCGTCTGAGCCGCGACCGGACGAGGACGGAGGGACGCCCGTGGAGCACGGTGGGAGCCCGCTGCGCATGACACTGACCTGCTACAACGACACGCACGGCTGGGGCTGGCGACACGTCGACCTGTTCGTCCACGACGACGCGGGCCGCGAGGTGAACTGGGTCCACTGGCAGGTCGACGCCGACGGACCCGATGCCGCGGACGTCGTCACCGCCCGCGTGGAGCCCGACCTGCAGCGGGTCTCGGAGTGGCGCCACCTGGTGAGCGAGAGCGGCATGGACTACTGGGTCGCCGACGCGAGGTGGACGTGATTCCGGGCGCCCGCACCGAGCGCTGGTCGCTGACCGACACAGTCCGCGACCTCCGCGACGGGCGGGCCCGGCCGCAGGATCTCCTCGACCGCGCCGCAGCGCGGATCGCCGCGTGCGAGCACCTCGTCCATGCCTGGGTGCGCCTGCGGCCGGACGCGGAGCTGCGCAGCGCGACGGGAGCCGGTCCGCTGCGGGGAGTCCCGGTCGGTGTCAAGGACATCATCGACGTCGCCGGCCTGCCCACGGAGTGCGGTTCGGACCTGCGCCGCGGTACCGCGCCGGCCACCGCGGACGCCCAGGTCGTCGCGCTGTTGCGGGCCTGCGGCGCCGTCCCCCTGGGCAAGACGGTCTCCACCGAGTTCGCCTACTTCGCCCCCGGACCCACCCGCAACCCAGCAGCCCCGGCGCACACGCCGGGCGGGTCGTCGAGCGGCTCCGCCGCCGCGGTCGCCGCCGGGATGGTGCCGCTCGCGATCGGCTCCCAGACCGCCGGATCCCTGACCCGGCCCGCCGCCTTCTGCGGGGTCGCCGGCCTGGTGGTGACCCGGGGTTCGCTGTCCACGTCCGGGGTCGTCGGACTGAGCCCTTCCCTGGACTCCCTCGGCCTGTTGACCGCGGGCGTGGCCGACCTGCGCACTGCGTGGGCCGCGGTGCGCGCGGACGACCGTGCGCTCGCGGCCGCGCTGAGCGGCGACCGCACCGTCGCGCCGCGGTCGCTGCGCATCCTGGTCTGGCGGCCCGACGGTCTGGGCGAGCTCGACCCGGCGATGCTCGACGCGCTCGACCGGGCCGCGTCCCGGCTGGCGGCCGCGGGGGCCACGGTCACCCGGCTCGCGCCGACCCGCCTCCCGGCGGAGCTGGCCACCGACCACGTGTCGATCATGGCGTTCGAGGCCGCCCGGGAACGGCAGGCGGAGCTGGCGCACCTGGAGGGCCTCAGCGAACCTCTCGCCGATCTCCTCCGGCAGGGCGCGCAGATGCCCGCCGACGCGTACCGGGCCGCCGTGCACCGCGTCGCGCAGGCCGGCCCGGTCGTCGCAGGCCTGGTGGACGGGCACGACGCCGTCCTCGGGCCGGCAGCGCTGGGTCCGGCACCGGAGGGCATCGCCGCCACGGGGAACCCGATCCTCAGCCGTCCCTGGCAGGTCCTCGGGCTGCCCGTGGTGACTGTGCCGGGGCTGTGCTCATCGAAGGGACTGCCCCTCGGCCTGCAGCTCGTCGGCCGGCCACACCGCGAGGACCACCTCCTCGCCGTCGCCGAGGCCGTCGAACACCTGATCCAGGACTGACTCGACCAGCCCGGCCGTGACCGGCCCGAACGAACGGACCGCCATGCCCATCCTCAGCGCTCGCACTGCCGCCGGCGCGCCCGCCGACGCCGGCGCACCCCGCAGCGACGCACGAGCCTGGCTCGTCGTCGCGATGCTCGTCGCCTTCCAGGTCATCGCGTTCTCCGACAAGGCCGTCCTCGGTCTCGTCGCCGACCGGGCCATCGCGGAGCTGGGCATCTCGCCGCTCCAGTTCGGCTTCATCGGCAGCGCCTTCTTCTTCCTGTACTCCGTCGTGTCCTTCGGGGTGGGCGCGCTCGCCGGACGGGTCTCGACCTCGTCGATCCTGCTCGTGATGGGGCTCGTCTGGGCCGTCGTGCAGTTCCCGATGCTGCTCGGTGGCGGCGCGGCCGTCCTCCTGGTGACGCGGATCGTGCTGGGCGGGGCCGAGGGTCCGGCGACGGCGATGTCGCTGAACTCGGCGCACGGGTGGTTCCGTCCCCAGGACCGCGCCCTGCCCTCCACGCTCATCGCGATGGGCTCGGCGCTCGGACCGGTCCTCGCGGCACCGCTGCTGGTCGCCGTGATCGTCGCGTGGGGCTGGCGGTGGGCGTTCGGCGTGTTGGGGATCGTCGGGCTGGTGTGGGCGCTGGCCTGGCTGGCGATCGGCGCGGACGGCCCGTTCGCGCGTCGACGGTCCGACGGCCCGGCGCCCGCCGCGCCCGCCGGATCGACCGAGGAACCGACGGTCCGCGACGTCTCCGGTCGCGTCCCGATGCGGGCGGTACTGCTGGGTGCCGCGTTCCTCAGCGCGACGCTCGCGGGCTTCGCCGAGTTCTGGGTCCAGGGCTTCCTGACCACGTGGTTCCCGAAGTACCTCGGCACGGTCATCGGGCTCTCGCCGCAGCAGGTGGGCCTGGTGACGACCACGCCGTGGGTCTTCGGCGCGGTCGTACTGGTCGTGCTGGGCGTGCTCGGTCGACGCGGCATGCGCCGCGGTGCCTCCGTGCGCGGAGCGATCGCGCTGCCCTTCTCGCTCTGCCTCGTCGTCTCGGGGATCTGCTTCGTGCTCGCCGCACTCCTCGGCGGTGTTCCGGCGCTCGTCCTCCTGGTCGTCGGCGCGGGCGGCGCCCTGATCTACCCGATGGCGCCCGCCGCCATGGCCTACGTGGTCGCGCCGGAGCAGCGGGCCTTCGTCATGGCGGCGCTCGCCGGCGTGGCATCGGTCGGCGCCATCGTGTCCCCGACGGTCGTCGGCCTGCTCATGGAGCAGGCGGGCTACCGGTCGCCGCCCAAGGGTGGCTCGGACACGGCGGAGACGGCGGCCGGCATGGCGACCGGCGTGCACAACGCCTTCCTGCTCGCCGGCCTCCTCCTCGTCGTCGGTGGCGTGCTCGCCACCGCGTACTTCCGGCCGGACGCGGCCGCCCGGCGTCTGCAGAGCCGCTACCACCCCGGTGCGGCCACAACTCTCCAGTGAGGAACACGCATGCCGAAGCAGCTCTACATCGACGGTGCCTGGGTGCCGGGCGCCGCAGGCGCCGAGGACCCGACGTACGACCCCGCCACCGAGGCACTGATCGACACGGTGGCGCGGGCAGAGCAGTCCGACGTCGACGCCGCGGTCGGCGCCGCCCGCCGGGCCCTGAGCGACCCGAGCTGGCGCGACCTTGTGCCGCGTGACCGTGCCGCGCTGCTGTTCCGGCTCGCGGACCTGGTCGAGGCCGACGCCGACGAGCTCGCCCGCCTGGAGACCCTCGACCAGGGACAGCCGCTCTCGATCGCGCGCACCGTCACGGTGCCGATGACGGCCGACCACTTCCGCTACTACGCCGGCTGGGTCACCAAGATCCAGGGAACGGTCAACCCCGTCTCCACCCCGGACACCCTGAACTACACCCGCCGCGAGCCGATCGGGGTCTGCGGCCTCATCACGCCGTGGAACTTCCCGCTCAGCATCGCGTCGTGGAAGCTCGCCCCGGCGCTGGCCACCGGTAACACGACCGTCCTGAAGCCGGCCGAGCAGACCCCGCTCAGCACGATCCGCCTCGTCGAGCTCGCCGAGCGGGCCGGGTTCCCGCGCGGCGTGATCAACCTCCTGACCGGCGACGGGCGGGTCGGCAAGGCGATCGTCGACCACCCCGGCGTCGACAAGATCTCCTTCACCGGATCCACCGCGGTCGGCAAGGAGATCGCCCGCAGCGCCGCGGACACCCTCAAGCGCGTGACGCTCGAGCTCGGGGGCAAGGCGCCCTCGATCATCACCCGGAGCGCGGACATCGACGCCGCCGTGGCGGGCAACCTCGGGGGAGCCCTGCTGAACTCCGGGCAGGTCTGCGCCGCCTACACGCGGTTCTACGTCGACGAGCGCCGGGCGGACGAGTTCGTCGGCAAGCTCGCCGCGGGTGCTGCGGCCGTCCCGATCGGACCCGGGTCGGACCCCGGTACCCAGATGGGCCCGCTCGTGTCCGCCGAGCACCTCGCCCACGTCTCCGGGCTGGTCGACGTGGCCCGGCAGCAGCACGCCGAGGTCGTGACCGGTGGGTCCCGGGCCCGGGACAAGGGATGGTTCTACGCGCCGACCGTGCTCACCGGGGTCACCGACGACATGCGCATCGCCCGCGAGGAGGTCTTCGGTCCGGTGCTCTCGGTGCTGACCTACTCCGACGAGGACGAGCTCTCCTCGTTGGTCGCCAGGGCCAACGACACCGACTACGGCCTGGCCGCTGCGGTGTGGACCCAGGACCTGCGCACCGCGCACCGGCTCGCCGAGGGCATCCGCGCCGGGTCGGTCTTCGTCAACGGGCTGCCGATCCCCGATCCCGCGGCTCCGTGGGGTGGGTTCAAGAGCTCCGGTCTCGGCCGGGAGATGAGCACGGGCGCCATCGACGCGTTCACCGAGGTGAAGAGCGTGTTCGTCAACCTCGCCTGAACGCCCGACGGCCCCGGGCCCACCGACGGGTGGGCTCGGGGCCGTCGGCCGGAGCCGTCAGGCGTCGAGGCGGTCGTACACCTTCCGGCCGGCGAACCAGGTCTGCTCCGTCACGGTCGCGCCGAGCTGGTCCACCGGGACCGCGAACGGGTCCCGGTCGAGCACGACGAAGTCGGCGGACTTGCCGACCTCCAGCGAGCCGGTGACGTCGTCGGTGCCCATCGCCTGCGCCCCGCCCAGCGTGTACGCGTGGAGCGCCTCGGCGACGGTGATGCCCTGCTCCGGCCAGAGCCGGCCGGGGAACGAGCCGGTGGGATCGGCCCGGCTCACCAGCCCCTGGATGCCGTACCAGGGGTTGGGGGAGGGCATGACCGGCCAGTCGGAGCCGCCGGCGAGCCGGGCCCCCGCGTCCAGGAGGTCGCGGTTGGGGTGCAACCGCTCGGCCCGCTCGCGCGGTATGCACGCGCAGATCGCCTCGACGATGACCCCGGGGAACCACAGGGGCGGCGACAGGTCGGCGACGACGTCGAGCTCGGCCAGGCGCGGCACGTCCACCGGGTCGACGTACTGACCGTGGGCGATGTGGAACCGGGTGCCCGCGTGGCCGGCCGCGCGGACGGCCGCGACCGCGTCGAGCGTCATCCGCACCGAGCTGTCGCCGGTGCAGTGGACCTTCGCGCCGAGGCCCTGCTCGGCGACGCGCATGAGCCAGGCGGTCAGCTCGTCGCTGCTCATCGTCGTCTCGCCGCGCCACTCCGCACCGTGCACGTCGTCGGGCAGGTAGGGCTGCAGGAACGCCGCGGTCTTCGAGGTCGGGACACCGTCGAGGAAGATCTTCACGAAGTCCGGGCGGTGGTGGGTGCTGCGGTAGGCCTCCCGCTGGTCCAGGAGCTCCTGCCCGATCGGGTGGGTGCCGAAGATCTTGTCGTTGACCTGCATCGAGGTGACGACCCAGGCGTCGAGGCGATCGCTGTCGTCGAGGCGCTTGAGCGCCGCGAGCATCGGCAGCGAGGCGGCGGCGTCCTGGAAGGTGGTGACACCGAAGGAGTGCAGGATCGCGATGCCCCGGTGGCTGGCCTCGGCGTCCTGCTCCACGGTTGCCCCGGCCGACGCCGCGTGGGCCCGTTCTACGGGGATCACAGCGGACTCGATGAGCAGCCCGACCGGTTCCCCGGTTCCGGGGTCCCGGACGATCGCGCCGTCGGGCGGGTCCGGGGTCGCGGCGCCGATGCCGGCGATGGCGAGCGCGGCCGAGCTGACCCAGCGGTTGTGGCAGCTGTCGTCGCGGAGCAGTACCGGTCGCCCGCCGGCCGCGCGGTCGAGCGCCTCCAGCGCCGCGCGGTCCGACAGCACCGGGATGAGAGAACTGCCCCAGCCGCCCCCGACCACCCACGCGTCCGGTGCGAGGTCGGCCGACCAGGCGCGGACGGCGTCGAGCAGGCCGGTGAGATCGGCCGCGCCGTCGAGCGCGAGCTCGTAGAGGTCGGCGCGGCCGGCGAGCAGGTGGTGGTTGTGGACGTCGGCGAGACCGGGCATGAGGAACGCGCCGTCGTGGTCGACGACCTCGGGATCCCCCGCCACCTGCTCGAGCAGGTCGGCGTCGCCGACGGCCGCCACCCGGCCGTCGGCGACCAGCAGCACCGACGCCCACGGTCGGCTCGGGTCGAGGGTGTGGATGCGGGCGTTGCGGTGGACACGGTCGACCTTCATCAGGCAAGTCCTCCTGGCCGGGACGGGTACGGACGGCGCGCGGTCAGTTCTCGGAGAGCGCCTGCTCCGAGGCGGCACCGAGGTCGTGCCCGGGAACCCCGCCGGTCCGCGACGGATGCTTGACAGCCGCGACGACCAGGCCCCCGACGAACGCGGCGGCGACGACGGCCAGCAGGGCCGCGGCCAGTACGGCCGAACCGCTGATCAGCGTCGTGAAGTTCAGGAGCACGAGCACCGTCACGAACGCGAGGCCGACCAGGCCCAGCGCCGGGGCGATCCGGGTGTTCCACACCCGCACGTCGACCTTGTTGCGGGCGAAGAAGACGAGGATCGCCACGCCGGTGAGCACCATGAGCACGAGCACGCTCACGGTGGCGACGCCCGACATCCACGTGAACAGGGTCAGCACCGGGTCCGCGCCGGCGAGGGCGAAGACGCCCAGCAGGACGACGGTCGAGGCGGTCTGGGTGAGCGACCCGACGTGCGGCGATCCGTGCCGGGGGTGGGTGCGGGCCAGCGCCTCCGGGGCCACGCCCTTGCGGCCGAGCGCGTAGAGGTAGCGCGAGATGGCGTTGTGGAAGGACAGCAGGGCGGCGAAGAGGCTGGTCAGCAGCATGATCGTCATGACGTCGGCGTAGAACGGGCCGATGTACTGCGCCGCCGCGGCGAACACCAGGCCGGCGGTGTCGGCCTGGGCGGCCGCCTCGACCTGGCTCGGACCGAACGCGACGACGATCGCCCAGCTGGCGATCGCGTAGAACACCCCGATGAGGACGACGGCGATGTAGGTCGCCTTCGGGATGGTGCGCCGGGGATCGCGGGCCTCCTCGCCGTAGATCGCGGTCGCCTCGAAGCCGACGAATGACGCGACGGCGAACATCACGGCGATGCCGGGGCCGCCCTGGAAGAACGTGCCGGGGGCGAACGAGGTGAGCGCGTAGCCCTCCGGCCCGCCCTTGACCAGGATCGTCCCCGCCAGGACGGCCACGATCGCGATCTCGAGCACGAGCAGGACACCGAGCACCTTCGCGCCGACGTCGATGCTGCGGTAGCCGAGCAGGCCGACGACCGCGATGAGCACGATGGCGAGCAGCCACCAGGGCAGCTCCGGCCCGCCGTACTGCGTGACGATGCTCTGCAGCGTGGTGGTGGCCAGCCCGTAGACCGCGGCCTGGATCGCGGTGTAGGTCAGCAGGGCGAGCGCCGCGGCGCCGAGCCCGAGCCGGGCCCCCAGACCGCGCGTGACGTAGGCGTAGAAGGCGCCGGCGTCGACGACGTGGTGGCTCATCGCGGCGTACCCGACGCTGAAGACCAGCAGGACCACGGCGACGACGAGGAACGCCATCGGGACGCCGGGCCCGTTGCTGATCGCCAGCATGACCGGCAGCGCGCCGCCGATCGCGGTCAGCGGGGCGGCCGCGGCCACCACGAGGAAGACGATGCCGGCGACGCCGATGGAGCCGCGCAGGGTGTGGCCGCGGTCGGCGCCGCGGGTAGTGCCGGACTGCTCAGTCATGGTCGGCTCCGGATCGGGCGCTCTCGCGGCTGGGGCGGTTGGCCGAGCAGTGGGCGCTGCGGCTGCGGGGGACGTCGAGGGCGGGGTTGCGGTCGAAGAAGCCGACCGGTTTGAGCGTGAAGCCCGTGCGGTCGACGGGCATGATCGGCCAATCCTCCGGGCGCGGGAAGTGGGTGAGGCCGAACGTGTGCCAGACGACGAGGTCCTGGCCGTCGATGTCGCGGTCGCCCGCGGTGTAGGCGGGCAGGCCGGCGCCGCCGGCGTGCTGGTTGACGAAGTCGCCCGCGGCGTAGCGCTCGGCGGGGTCGAAGCGGGTGACCCACAGGTGCTTGGTGGCGAACGTGGCGCGGCGGTGGATCGAGGAGTCCTCGTCGGCGAGCAGTTCCGGGTTGCCCTCGGGCAGCAGCGCGTAGGCGACGGGATCGCCCAGCCGGTTGCGCGAGCCAGGGTTGGTGATGTGCCAGACGCGGCCTTTGCGGGGGTCGGCGAGCCGCTGCGCGGCCGACTCGGTGCGCAGGGGAGTGCGGCGGTGGGTGAAGGCGTTGCCGCGCGGGTTGCCCGGTCCCATGGGGACGCGCTGCACCTCGATCTCCTCGACCAGGTTGGCGGGACCGTCGACCGTCATGTCGAGGCGCGCGCTGAACAGGTGCTGGTGGTACGGGGCGCCGAGGCCGGGGGCGAGCTGCGAGGCGTAGGGGTTCGTCCCCTCGTATCCGGGGCCCGGGTAGGCGGAGGTGAACACCACGCCGGTGGCCTTGGCCTCGCACTCGATGGTGCCGTCGAGGTAGAGGTACCAGTAGAAGCCGTAGTCGTAGTTGCCGATCGTGGTGAAGAACGAGATGACCATGCGGCGCTGGCGCCGCGTCTCCGACGATCCTGCCCAGAGGTCGGTGTGCTTCCACAAGATCCCGTAGTCCTC
This sequence comes from uncultured Actinomycetota bacterium, assembly GCA_963727745.1. Taxonomy (GTDB): domain Bacteria; phylum Actinomycetota; class Actinomycetes; order Mycobacteriales; family Pseudonocardiaceae; genus Pseudonocardia. The sequence goes on along the minus strand of CAVSHL010000001.1, from coordinate 162,457 downwards.
CTCGTGGAGGCAGATCGCGTTCGGCAGCACGCGCGGGTGGCCGAACTCGTCGGCGATCACGGCGTCGAGGTAGGTGATGTCGCCGACGCAGTCGCAGCCGAGTTCGAGCGCGTTCGCGTAGCGGCCGATCATGTACTCGCCGGTGTCGAAGTAGTTCTGCCAGCTGCGGACGGGGGACGGGTCGGCGTAGGGCACGACCATCTCGGAGATCGACGCGCGGTGGACGATCGGCCGGTCCCGGTCCCCGTCGCGGAACGCGATCTGGTGCAGGACCAGACCCTCGCGGGCGTCGAAGCCGATGCGCAGCGACCACTTCTCCCACTGCAGGAGGTGGCCGTCCAGGGCGAAGCTGGGGCCTTCCGGCTGGGTGATCACGATCGGCTTCTGCGAGGTCCGCAGCGGTCCGGTCACCTCGACGTCGTCGAAGTTGGCCGGCTCCGCGGGGATCGGCACCGCGCCGATGTCGATCACCTGGTCGACGGTGCGGTTCAGGACGTCGACGTAGCCGACGAGGCCGTCGACCGGGCGGCCCCAGGCGTGGTCGCGCGGGTGCTCCTGCACGAACGCGAGCCCGCGCAGGATCCGGCGGCCCGCCTCCTCCGGGTACTCGAACACCCCGGCCGATAGCGGTGCGACGCGCACCTTCGCGACGTCCAGTCCCCGCGCGGCGAGTGCCGCCAGCCAGCGCTCGTCGGTGGCGAGGACCTGCTCGACCAGCTCGAACTCCTCGTCGAGCACCGGGAGCTGGCCGTCGACGGCGGGGTCGAGGCGGCGGTCCGACAGCACCGACTTCGCGCTCACGGACACGCGCACGTCACGTCCCCCGGGATCCGCCACGTCGTGCAGGAGCGCCCGGACGACGCGCTCCGCCGTCCTGGCCCCCGGCCCGTACAGCTGGTCCTTCGGTGGCTCGTCCAGGCCCAGGTACACCACGCGCCCGGTCTCCGGCAGGAGGGCGGCGTCCACCAGCACCTGCCGGGCGATGCTGATCTCGTCGCTCGTCAACGGACTGAGCGGGTGCGCGTCGGAGGTGCTCGGCATGAGTTGTCTCCCGTTTTTCTCCGTGGGTAGACGAAAGGGTGAGCGAGCGGCGAAGGTTGCGGTATTGGGGATTCCTTTCCGTGGGGACCGGCATGACGACGGTGGAACGGCTGGAGGTTGCGGTTGCCCAGACACGTCGACCACGACGAACGCCGTGCCCTGATCGCGGAGGCCGCCTGGCGGTTGATCGCCGAGCGCGGTGTCGATGCCGCCACGCTGCGCGAGATCGCCGCGACCATCGGGATGGCCAACGGCGCGCTGAAGCACTACTACCCGGACAAGAGCTCGATCGTGCGGACCGCCTTCACGTCCGTGTTCGAGTCGACGAACACTCGCATCCGGGACCGGTTGGGCACAGCGACCGGGCTCGCCGCGCTGCGGATCTTCTGCCTCGAGGTCATGCCGGTCGCACCGGTGACGCGGCTGGAGGCGCGCGTCGTCCTGCCGTTCTGGCAGCGGGCCCTCGGCGACCCGGAGCTGGCTGTGGCGTACGTGGAGGCCATGGCGTACTGGCGTGCGCAGATCCGCGACTTCCTGGCGGCCGCTCGCGCCGAGGGCTCCGTCACCTCCGCGGTCACCGACGACGTGCTCACCGAGCAGGTGCTCGCGATGATCAACGGAGTTCAGGCGCTCGCCGTGCTCGACCCGGCCGCCACGACGCCGGAGTCGCAGCGTCGGATGCTCGACGCGTTCCTCGACGGGCTGCAATAGAGATGCACAGCATCTCAATCGCCCACAACTGAGTCTTTGTGTATGCAGAGTCGGCGGCCTACCGTCATCTGTCATGGAGATCCGGCAGCTGCGCTACTTCGTGACGGTGGCCCGCACACGGCACTTCGGGCAGGCCGCCGAGCAGCTGCACATGGCCCAGTCGCCGCTGTCGCAGGCGATCCGGCAGCTCGAGTCGCAGATCGGGGCGACGCTGTTCCACCGCACCACCCGCCGCGTCGATCTCACGACGGCCGGCGAGGCGTTCCTGCGCGACGCGCTCCGCATCCTCGACGCCACCGCCGCCGCTGTGGAGCGCGTCGGGCGGATCGGCGAGGGCCGCAGCGGGTTCCTGCGTGTCGGCACGACCGGCCTGGCCGCCTACAAGCAGCTGCCCCAGCTGGCCCGCATCGCCGCCCGCGAGCTGCCCGGGATCGAGCTGCGCTTCGTGCCCGACCTGCTCACCCCGGCCAGCGAGGCCGCGCTCGCGGAGCACCGCATCGACCTCGCCCTATTGCGCCCGCCGACCGCCGGCACCGGCGTGGCCACGCGGCTGATCACCCGTGAACGCCTCGTGCTCGCCGTGCCGACGGCGCACCGTCTCGCCGGCGACGAGCCCGTCGGGCTCGACGAGCTGCGCGACGAGGACTTCGTCGTCTACGGGACCCGCGACTCCGTCGTCGACGCGGCGACGACCCGGGCCTGCTTCGGGGCCGGGTTCCTGCCGCGCCGCGCCCACGAGGTCACCGAGACCTCGGTGATGCTCACCCTCGTCGCCGCCGGTCTCGGTGTCGCGCTGCTGCCGGAGTCCGTGCTCGCGCTGCGCATCGAGGGTGTCCGCTACGTGCCGGTGGCCGCCTCCGACGTCGCCGCCGTCCACGTCGATCTGGCCCTGGCCTGGCGGGCCGACGACGACGATCCCGCGCTCGCCGCGCTCCTGGATGCGTTGGCGGCCAACGGCTTCGCGGCGCCCGTCCCGATGATCGCAGGTACGTCGTGAAGATCGCGCGCATCGAGGCGATCCCGTTCGCCGTCCCGTACCGCAAGCCGCTGCGCTTCGCCTCCGGTGAGGTGCACACCGCCGATCACGTGCTGGTCCGGGTGCACACCGACGACGGGATCGTGGGCGTCGCCGAGGCGCCGCCGCGCCCGTACACCTACGGCGAGACGCAGGCCTCGATCGTCGCCGTGATCGACACGGTGTTCGCCCCCGAGATCATGGGCCTGTCGCTGCTGGACCGGGAGACGATCCGGGGCCGCCTCGACCGGACCGTGGCCAACCCGGCGGCCAAGTCCGCGCTGGACATGGCCGTGTGGGACGCGCTGGGCCGCACCCTCGACCTGCCCGTCACGCAGCTGCTGGGCGGCTGGACCGATCGCATGCGCGTCGCGCACATGGTCGGGTTCGCCCCCGACGCGGAGATGGTGGCCGAGGCGGAGCGCGTCCGCGACAGCTACGGCATCACCACGTTCAAGGTGAAGGTCGGCCGCCGGCCCGCCGCGCTCGACGTCGGCGCCTGCCGGGCGCTGCGCATCGCGCTGGGCCCGCGACGTGGAGCTGTACGTCGACGGCAACCGGGGCTGGACGCCGTCGGAGGCCGGCCGGGCGCTGCGCGCGATGGCCGATCTGGACCTGACTCTGTCGGAGGAGCTCTGCCCTGCCGACGACGTGCTGGGCCGCCGCACGCTGACCGCGCAGACCACGATCCCGACCGTCGCCGACGAGAGTGCCACGACCCCGGGCGACGTGACCCGGGCGCTGCTCGACGGGGCCGCCACCATGATCAGCATCAAGACCGCGCGCACCGGGTTCGACGTCTCGCAGCGGATCCTGCACCAATGCGAGGGCCTGGGTGCCGAGGTCGTGATCGGCAACCAGATCGACGGCCAGATCGGCACCGCGTGCGCCGTCGCGTTCGGCGCCGCGCACCGGCACAGCTCGCGCCGCCCCGGCGAACTCTCCAACTTCCTGGACATGCGCGACGACCTGCTCACCGAGCCGCTGCGGATCAGCGCCGGCGAGCTGACCGTGCCCCCAGGAGCGGGCCTGGGGATCGAGATCGACCCCGACAAGCTCGCGCACTACCGCCAGGACAGGTAAGTCCCGAACCGCACCGACGCGCCAGGAGACACCCATGACCACCAGCACAGAGATCAGCCCCACCGCCGCCGGGTCGGGCCGCAACGCCACCGCGGTCTTCGCCGCCAAGGAGCGCGACGGCGGCGCCGTCGACCACGCCCGCGTCTCGGCGATCGCCACCGACACCCTGCACGCGCTGCACGACGTGATCCGCCGCCACCAGATCACCTACGCCGAGTACGACGCGCTCAAGGCATGGCTGATCCGGGTCGGAGAGGACGGCGAGTGGCCGCTGTTCCTGGACGTGTTCGTCGAGCACGTCGTGGAGGAGGTCGCCAACGCCGACCGGAAGGGCGCGGTCGGCACGATCGAGGGCCCTTACTACATCCCGGGCGCCCCGGAGTCGGTCTCCGAGGCGACGCTGCCGATGCGCGACGGCGAGCCGGGCACACCGCTGCTGTTCCAGGGCACCGTTACCGACCTGGACGGCGCCCCGCTGCCGGACGCGTTGGTCGAGCTGTGGCACGCCGACGACGAGGGTTTCTACTCCCAGTTCGCCCCGGGCATCCCGCAGTGGAACCTGCGCGGGGCGATCCGCACGGGCGCCGACGGCCGCTACGCGTTCCGCACCATCGCGCCCGCGCCCTACCAGATCCCGACCGACGGCTCAACCGGCGCGTTCCTCGACGCCGCGGGCTGGCACCCGTGGCGGCCCGCGCACCTGCACCTCAAGGTGTCCGCACCCGGCAAGCAGCTGGTCACCACGCAGCTGTACTTCGTCGGCGGCGACCACGTCGAGGACGACGTCGCCCAGGCCGTGAAGCCGGAACTGGTCCTGCACCCGCAGCCGGGCGCGAACGGCACCGAGGTCACCTACGACTTCCCCCTCGACCCCGCATGAGCCAGCGGTTCGCGGTGCGCATGGACGTCGCGCTCCCGCCGGACCTGGACCCTGCCGAGCGCGCCGACCTGCTCGCCCGCGAGAAGGCCTGGTCACAGCAGTGGCAGCGCTCCGGGCACTGGCAGCACATCTGGCGTTGCGTGGGGGAGTTCGCCAACCTGTCGATCTTCGAGGTCGACGACAACGAGCAGCTCCACGAGATCCTCTGGGGCCTCCCGCTCTTCCCGTACATGACGATGACCGTCACCCCGCTGACCGGACACCCGTCCGACATCGCACTCGCCCGCTAGACCCGCACGTCAGAGGGCGCTTCCGGGCGGGTTCGCCGCCTCACCGAGAAGAGGAACCGCAACGACGCTGACGCGCGGGCACTTCGCCCTCAACACCCTGCAGCGGATCACCGTCTCGCTCAGCGGGGCGGACGGCGTGATCGCCAACCGGCCTTCATCGGCTGGAGTCGTCGGGATTGCGGCTCGTGTGAACGAGGCTCCGACCACGATCCATGTGACACTGCCGGATCACCCTCGCGCCCCGGACGCAGCCGTGATCTGGGTCAGCACGCACGACCAACGGTCGTCCCGGCGCACGAACACGTCCGTTACCCACTCGTCGGCGTCGAACCGCTCGCCGCCGTAGTACGCGGTGTTCGTCAGCCGCGCGGTGACGACAGCGCTGCTGCCGTATACGCGCACTCTGGCCTCGCTGATGCGTTCCATCGCCGAGTGGGTCAGTGCACCGGACCTGACGAAGGACAGGAACTCTTCTCCGGCCCGCACCCCGGACTCGGAGACGATCACCCAGTCGTCCGCCATGACGGCGGCGATCCGCTCGAGGTCGTTGTCGGCGATCGCCCGTGCCCATTCGTCACAGATCGTCACGAGCTCAGCTTCGGTGGCGATTGATCCCGCGCTGTCGGTGAATTCTGTCATCGTCCCTCCACTGCCGCCGTTCTACGAGTGACGGTAGGCGCGAATCGTGACCGCCGGCTTGAACGTTTGGGAACTGCCCCCGCTGCGTTCGGGCCCCGATGATCTCACCGCTGGCGTAGTGAGTCATTGACTGCGCGACCTGGATCAAATGTGGAGCACGGTATGCCTCAGGCCGTCCTGAACGGGCCCGAACTGCTCCCAAGTGCACCGGCGTGACCTGCGTAGAGTCTGTTTCCACAGGTCGGAGGCTTGTGGGGACACGACTGCAGTCAAGAGGTCGTGTACGCGCGCATGATCGTCGATCAGGACCCGGGCAATTGCGGGAGATCGAAGGGGGCGGGGAAGTGGCCTTCCCAGATCTGGTGGGATGCCTGTTCGGGGTAGGTCCGAGTCGTCGATTCGGTATCCAGAACGCGGGTGAGGTGCTCGCCGGGTCGGTGGGCGGACCAGCCCGCGTCGCCAGTGGTGACGAAACGGACCCATGCCTCCTGGAGTTCGCGGGAGAGCGCGACCGCGTCGGGAGTGGGCTTCTCGCCGATGAGCTGGGTGCCGACGGGGCTGTCCAGCGTGCCGAACGCCAGTGGCACGTCGAGGCTGTGGCAGGCGCCCAGGATGCCGCCCATGGCCGGGGCGGTCCAGCGCAGTTCGAACATGTACGAGGTGCCGCCGGCTGCGGCGTTGGCCTCGGCCAGCTGCTGTGACGGCATGCGGAAGAGCGCGTCGGAGTACACGGTCTCCACCAGCTCTTCCGGGCCGGCCTGCGGGAACGTGGCACGGTAGGCCCGCGCGCCGTCCGGCTGCGGAGCGAGCAGGTCCAGGGCTGCGTGAGCGTCGGCTTCGGTGAAGGTGCCGAACCGTCCGCTCACGACGCTGAAGTATCGGAATTCGTCCCTGGTGTGGCCGACGAGCAGTTCGGTCCCGCTCGCGCGCGCGTGGGTCAGCGCGGGCCAGGGCGTTTCCGGGAGGACCTCGCCGTCGACGACGGGGCACAGCGCGGTGCCGGCCTCCGTGAGGCGTCCCCAGCTCTCCCGGTGCGCGTGGAGGCCGGCGTTGAAGGCGGTGAGCTCTGCGGCCAAGTGCCATGGGTCGATGTCGCGCAGGGCCTCGGCGGTGGGAGCCGCCGCGCCGAGCCGGTCCACGAACGCGGCGGTGACCTGCCGGGCCAGCGCGGGGGTGCTGTGCAGCCCAGGCACGGAGTGGGCGATGGCCCGCCGGAACAGGCCACGTGCGGCCTTCATGGTCAGCAGCGCGGCGACCGAGCCCGCCCCGGCGGACACCCCGCCCACCGTGACCCGGCCGGGGTCGCCACCGAAGGCGGCGATGTTGCGCTGCACCCACTCCAGCGCCGCGATCTGGTCGAGGAATCCACGGTTGGGCGGCACGTCGTCGAGGAACGCGAATCCCTCCGCGCCCACGCGGCAGTTGATGCTCACCACCACGACTCCCGCCGCGGCCAGCGCTGCCGGGTCGAACATCGGGTCGCTCGACGCCGCCGAGAGGTAGCCGCCCACGGGGATCCACACCAGCACCGGCAGTCCCGCCGCGCCGGGATCCGGAGTGCCGACGTTGAGCGTCAGCCAGTCGGTGCCCTGCGGGGGCACGTCGATCGGCAGAGACAGCGGCACCACGGGGCCGAACTCGACCGCCTGCCTCGTCCCCTCCCAGCGGTGCGGCGGCGCGGGCGCGGCGAAGCGGAGCGCTCCGACCGGGGGTTGGGCGTAGGGGATGCCGCGGAACACCGCGTGCCCCTGCCGCCAGCGCCCCTGCACCACGCCTTCCGTGGTCCGTGCCTGTGGCTGTTCGGACATGACGATTCCTTCCCCCGGGGGAACCCAGGATTATGGGTCAGGTGTATTATGTCAACCGTATTGAAACAGTCGCAGGGACGAGGGAAGGGCTGGCGATGCCGAAGCAGGTGGATCACCGCGGACGCCGCGAAGCGATCGCCCGTGCCCTGTGGCGGGTGGTGGAGCAGCGCGGCGTCACGCAGCTGACGATGCGCGTGGTGGCACAGGAGGCGGGCATGTCACTCGGACAGCTGCAGCACTACTTCGCCTCCCGGACCGCCATGCTCTCCTTCGCCATGGATTTCGCGTCCGAGCAGACTTCCGTCCGGCTACACCAGGCGCGAGAAAAGCTCGGTGACCGTCCGCACCCCCGTGACGTGCTGCGACTGACGCTCGCGGAGATGCTCCCCCTGCATGCCGACGCCCGCGCGACCAGCCGGATGAGCGCCGCCTACGTCCTGGAGGCACTGCACGACGAGGCCGTCCACGAGCAGGCGCGCCGCGGTCTCGCCCAAGGGCGGGCCCTCGTCGAGCAGTTGGTCCGCCAGGCGATCGCCGACGGGCACATCGGCTCCGGCCGCGACCCGGCGATCGAGACCAACCTGCTCCTCGCCCTCACCGGCTTCACTTCCCTGATCGAACTCGACGTCATCGAGCCTCAGGACGCGCTCGCCGCGATCGACGTGCATCTGGACCGGCTGTTCAGGAGCATGTGACCTGGCTACGAACCCGGGGCAGGTGGACAAGATCGGCCTTGGTGCTGCAACGGCAGTTGATCACGCCGGTGGGCGTTCGCCGCGGCCAGGCCCGGGGCGGCGCGCACGACCGACCGGCCGGTGCGGGCGGCGAGCGAGGTGAACAGCACTGCTGCGGCGACTCCTGTCAGGACATCGACGACCACTGGCCTACCTCGACTTCGCCGTCGCCGCGTCCCACCTGTACCGCACGATGTTGATCAGGCTCGGTTCGTCCTGCATGACATGGCCGAGCGTCTGTGTCTGGGCTATCGGGACGATCCTGCGCGAGCGCACCACTCGGTCGCGGCGGCCACTACTCCTCGGGACCGAAAGGAATCATGAGACGCCGAGCGTTCCTCGCCCTCCTCGCCGTCGCACCGGTCGCCGGCTGCGCGGACACTCCGGGTGGCCCCGGCACCGCGGAGCCTCCACGGATCGAGCTCCCCGACGTTCTGACGTCTCCGCCCGCCTCGGCGAACTGGAAACCCGGTTCGGTGCTCGTCTCGGCGTGTACGCCCGCGACACGGGCAGCGGGGTTGAGGTCGCGCACCGGGCGGACGAGCGGTTCACCTTCTGCTCCACCTTCAAGGTCCTCGCCGTCGCAGCCCTGCTCCGCGACCGCAGCGCCACGGACCTGAACAGCGTGATCCGCTACCGGGAGTCGGACCTGCTGAAGAGCTCCGTCGTCACTCGCGAACACGTGGCCGACGGCCTGTCCCTGCGTGCGTTGTCGGACGTCGCGATCCGCTACTCCGCCGGGACCGCCGGAAACCTGCTGCTCCGCGAGATCGGCGGTCCGCCCGGCCTCACGTCATTCGCCCGCAGCATCGGCGACACGACCACCCGGATGGACCGGTGGGAACCCGACATCGTCGAGGCCACCCCCGGCGACGGCGAAGGCCCAGGTGCCGTGCCGGCGGTGGGTCAGTTGCGGGCAGCGCGCGCCGAGTTGGGTGCCGCCGGCGTCGCGGCAGCCGCAGCGGCGGAGACCCGGCTTCGGTTGGGGTTCCTGCTCATGATCGTGCTCCGTTCGCATGTCTCGTCGGTCCGCGGGTGATCTCGCGGATCGACGAGCGTGCGCCGGGGTGCGACGACATCGCGACAACACCCAGGATCGGCGCAGGTCAGGGCCGGCTTCGCGAGTGCCTTGGTGCTGTCACGTTTCGCGTGGCCGGTACTGGGGATGCTTCGGCCGGAGGGCGGTGCAACCGCCCGGTTTCGTGGTCAAGAAGCGGCCCGCCCAGTCCGTCCGAAAGGGAACGGCCGATCGTGACCATGATCCATCCCGGGTTGCGCTCCGACGTCATCACCGTGGCGTCGGTGCCGGCGAACCACGTCTACGTCCGGCACCTGACCGCGCCCGACACCGACGACCGCGTCCGGCGCCTGCCCGACCCGCGGCCCTGTGGTGCGCCGAGCGACCAGTCGGTCTGGTGGCCGCCGGTGATGCTCGACCCGGACTGGATCGAGCGCCACCACGAAACGTTCGACGTCTTCCACATCCATTTCGGGTTCGACGCCCAGAGCGTCGAGAACCTCACCGGGGTGGTGGCGAGCCTGCGCAAGCACGGCAAACCGCTGGTCCAGACCGTCCACGATCTCCGCAACCCACACCACCGCGACCGGGCAGCCCACGACGCACACCTCGACGTCCTCGTCCCGGCCGCCGACCACCTGGTGACGCTCACACCGGGTGCAGCAGCAGTGATCGCGCAGCGCTGGGGGCGCACCGCGCAGGTGCTGCCGCACCCGCACGCCGTGCAGCTCGCGGACCTGGAGTGCCCCCGGGCGAAGCGTGCCGGGGTCGTGGTCGGTGTGCACCTGAAGAGCCTGCGCGCCAACATGAGCTGCCTCCCACTCCTGGACGTCCTGGCCGATGCGATCGATGCGCTGCCCGGTGTCGCACTGCGGGTGGACATCCACCGCGAGGTGCTGGACCCGGGAAGTCACCACCACGACGCTGAACTCGTTTCGTGGCTGACCTCGGCAGCCGAGCGTGGGCGACTGCGGTTGGAGGTCCACGACTTCTTCTCCGACGAGCAGCTGTGGAGCTACCTGCGCGACGAGATCGACGTGTCGGTGCTGCCCTACCGGTTCGGCACGCATTCGGGCTGGTTGGAGGCCTGTCACGACCTGGGGACGACAGTCGTCGCCCCGGACTGCGGCTTCTACGCCCAGCAGCGACCTTGCCTCAGCTACGGCCATGACGAGGAGCACGGCCTCGATGCCACGGCCCTGGTGGCCGCCGTCACCGCCGCCGCCGGCGCTGACCGTCCCCTTTGGCGGGCGACCCGGGCGCAGCGGCGAACCGAACGAGAAGCAGTGGCCGCAGCGCACCAGGCGGCATACGCCCGGATGCTGTCATGACCCGACCGCTGCGGATCGCGGTGATCGCGTCGGCTCGATACCCCATCCGGGAACCGTTCGCCGGTGGCCTGGAATCGCACACCTGGTTCCTCGCCCGCGCCCTGCGCGAGCGTGGCCACTCTGTGACGGTGTTCGCGGCGCCCGGCTCGGATCCAGATCTCGGGGTGGAGTACCTGCCTGTCGGAACGGTCGAGTTCAGCGCTGCGGCCCGCGCGGATGTGTCGATGGGGCCCGACCGGTGGATGGCTGAGCACCACGCCTACCTGACCTTGATGCTCGACCTCGCCGACCGGTCGGACCGGTTCGATGTCGTGCACAACAACAGCCTGCACCACCTGCCCATCGCGATGGCACCGATCCTGCAGTCACCGATCGTGACGACGCTGCACACTCCACCGACGCCCTGGTTGGAGTCGGCCATCCGAGCCCGCCCCGACAACCGGGTCGTCTTCGCGGCCGTGAGCGCGCACACGGCCGTCGCCTGGCGCCCGGTGGTGCCGGATGCTGTCGTGGTCCGCAACGGCATCGACCTCGACGGATGGTCGGTCGGTGCCGGTGGTGGCCCGTTGGTCTGGGCGGGGCGGATCACCCCTGAGAAGGGCACCCACCTCGCGATCGAGGCCGCCCGGATCGCCGATCGTCCGCTGCTGGTGGCCGGACCGATCTCCGACGATGACTACTGGCGCAACGACGTCGTCCCACGGCTGGGTGGCGCGATCCGCTACGTGGGGCACCTGCCGCAGCGGGAGCTGCGCGACCTCGTCGCGGCGGCGAGCGCCATGCTCGTGACACCGTGCTGGGACGAGCCGTACGGACTCGTGGTCGCGGAGGCGCTGGGGTGCGGTACACCGGTCGCAGGCTTCGCGATCGGTGCCCTGCCCGAACTCGTCGACGACCGGTGCGGGCGACTCGTTCCGCCCGGTGACGTCGCTGCGCTCGCCGCGGCGATCCCGGAAACGATCGCACTGTCCCGCGCCGCAGCCCGGACAAGAGCCGAACGGGACTGGGCCCACACCCGCATGGTCGACGAGTACGTCGCGCTCTTCGAGCAGGTCATCGCATGATCGGCTACTACGCCCACCACCACGGCCTCGGCCACGTCCAGAGAGCCGAGTGCATCGCCGCGCACCTGCCGGAGCCGACGACGGTCCTGACCTCCGCGGCACCGGGGGCATCCCGCGCCGAGGTCGAGGTCGCGGACTGGATCGTGCTCGCCCGCGACGACGACGGCCTGGTCCTCGGCGATCCCACCGCCGGTGGGACCCTGCACTGGGCCCCGCCGGGGCACGCCGGCCTGCGCCGACGGATGGCCACGATCGCCGCCTGGATCGACCGCGAACGACCCGCTGCGATGGTCGTCGATGTCTCGGTGGAGGTGACCACGCTGTGCCGGGCCATGGGCGTTCCGGTCGTGGTGGTCGCCATGCACGGCGACCGCACGGACCGGGCCCACCAGCTGGGCTACGACCTCGCCGACGGCCTGCTGGCCTGCTGGCCCGAAGCACTGGCCGACCCGGGCTGGCCCCCGAACTGGACGGCGAAGACGTGCTTCACCTCCGCGTTCTCCCGCTTCGACCTGCGGATCACCCCGCCAGCACCGGTGCCGATGCTGTCGACCGGCGGACGTAGGCGGGTGGCGGTGCTGATGGGAGCCGGGGGTACCGCGGTCACGCCAGCGCACGTCGCCGCCGCCGCATCCGCCACCCCGGACTGGGAATGGGACCTCCTGGGCGGCACCGCCGGATGGACGGCCGACCCCTGGCCGGTGCTGCGCCGCGCGGACGTCGTGATCACCCACGCCGGAGAGAACGCCCTCGCCGAGGTCGCCGCATCCCGCACCCCCGCCGTCGTCGTGCCGCAGGCCCGTCCACACGGCGAACAGGCCGCCGCAGCCGACCTGCTCGAACGCGCCGGACTGGCCAACGTCCGCCGGACGTGGCCCCCGCCCGCAGCGTGGCCGGCACTGCTCGAAGAGACAGCGGCCACCGACGGGAACCACTGGGCCCTCTGGTGCCCCGGTGACGGAGCCGAGCGCGCCGCGCGGTTCATCGACCGGATCGCGGACCGGAGCATGTCGTGCGCACCGCGCTGATCACCGTCGTCGCGGGTCGACACGGCCACCTCGCCCACCAGGAACGCGGGATCGCCGCCGGGTCACGCCGCCCGGACCAGCGCATCGTCGTCGCCATCAACGACCCGGACGCGGCCGCGGTCCTGGGCGACCGTGACCCGGCGCCGGTCGTATTGGCCCACCCGACGACTCCACTGGGCCTGCCCCTGGCGGGCGCTCGCAACGCGGGCGCAGCCTGCGCGCTCGCCGCGGGGGCTGAGCTGCTCGTGTTCCTCGACGTCGACTGCATCCCCGGACCCGACCTCGTCCGCCGCTACCAGGAAGCCGCCATCCGCAGGCACGATCGGCTGCTCTGCGGGCCCGCCGCCTACCTCCCGCCACCGCCGCACGGCGGGTACCCGGCCATAGGACTCGATCAGCTCGCCGCGCCGCACCCGGCCCGCCCTGTCCCGGCTGACGGACAGACCCTCGACGCCGACGACCACACCCTGTTCTGGTCGCTGTCCTTCGCCCTCACCGCGACGGCCTGGCACGAGATCGGCGGGTTCAGCGAGTCCTACGTCGGCTACGGGGGCGAGGACACCGACTTCGGCCAGGCCGCCCGGGCCCGCGGAATCGGGATGCGCTGGGTCGGCGGCGCCACCGCGTTCCACCAGCACCACCCGATCAGCGATCCCCCCGTCGAGCACCTCGACGACGTCCTGCGCAACGCCGCGATCTTCCGCAGCCGCTGGGGCTGGTGGCCGATGACCGGCTGGCTGGAGGAATTCGAACGGCTCGGCATCGCTGCCTACGACAGCGCGGCCGACACATGGACGGCAGCCGACGGTCGTCTCGAGGCCCACACGGGGTTTGTGGCAACGGGACCGTGTCGAGGTTCCTGATGCCCACTCGGGGTGCGCCGCCCCAGCGGGCGAGGGGCCGCAAGTAGCTGGAGGCAGCACATGCCCGAGTTCGCGCGGCAGCCCTTCGCCGAGCGCTTCGTGCGCACCCCTCGGGGTCGTGACGGCCGCCGACGCCGCCGCCACACTGGTGCGACCGGCGATCTTCAAGCCGCTCTACCGTCTGGATGGCGAGTGGGAGCGCGAGCGCCAGGCCGTTGCGGTCGCCGATGTGGTGGAGGCAGTGGTGCCCGACCCCGACCGGCACGTCGTGCTGCTCGGCGGGGGCGCCGGTCGGGCAGTCCTGAGAGCTCGCCGGTGAGCAGGTGGAGCGAGTAGGAGGGCCAGCGCCTGGATGGCAGGTCTCCGCAGCGTCGGTCGCCGAGCGCCATCAGACCGGTTCCTCTGCACCGGATATCGCCGGATCCGGTGCAAGATCGCCGAGGATATGCCGGCGAACAGCATCTCGACGCTGCCTTCACGGGCCTGGCCGACGATCGTTTCGAGGCGTCGTACCTGATCAGCGAGCAGGTGCTGCTCGGCAGCGATCACCTTGCCGGTCAAAGGAACGACGGACTGTGTTCCAGGCTGCTGGCTGCTGAGCCTGTCGGAGTTCCAGTTCCTTCCCTCCCGCAGCTGGCCGAGTACACCGGCGATCAGCTCCGAGTAGTAGTAGAGGATCGACACGGGCTGAGACGATGAAACGGCTGGCGCTATGACATGGCGGTGACGTGGTGGAGCTGCTCGGCCTAGACGGACTCGAACACCGGCCCGCCCGAGACGGATCCGGCTGGGCGGACCCAGAGCGGACCCCAGAGCGGATCCGAGATCGAGTCCCAGAGCGGATGCCTGGCCGGCACCCGCTGATCATCTACTGGGGTCGAGGGGCGTCGCGGCTGGCCGGTCCTACTGTCGTGGAAGGTGACCCGAGTAGAACAGCGGCGGCCCGGTCTGCTCCGCCCTGGCGTAGCGGCCGAGTGCCGATACGGCAGGTCGATGCAGTATTCCGAGCTCGGTGATCCTCGACTCCGGGTCGGTGTGGTGGTGGTGTTGTCGGCGTCGTGGTCTCGTGGTGAGTGGCTCAGCCGACGCGGTAGCGCGCGACGGCGTCGGTGTCCCACTCGATGCCGGCGCCAGGACGGTCTGGTGGTGTCGCGTGGCCGTCGACGATGCGGAGCGGCTCGCGGAGGATTGGGTCGGCCCAGTCGACGTATTCGAGCCAGTGGGCGGTGGGCGTCGCGTCCAGCAGGTGGGCGCTGAACTCGGGGAACAGGTGCGAGGACATCGGTACGCCGGCGATGTCGGCGAGTGCGGCGGCCGCGGTCCATCCGGTGACGCCGCCGATGCGCTCGAGATCCGGCATGACCAGGTCGCACGCCCGGTGGCGAAGGGCGAGTGACATGGCGCGGGGGCCGGCGAAGTTCTCCCCGATCTGCACCGGTGTGCGCAGGGCGTCGGCCAGCCGGGCGGACTCGGTGTACGCGTCGTGGCGGATCGGCTCCTCGATCCAGTCCAGGCCGAGGTCGTCCAGCGCATGGCAGCGCTCGTGCGCCTCGACGGGGCGGAGTGCCTGGTTGAAGTCCGCCATCAGCGCGATGCCGGACCCGACGGCGTCGCGGACGGCGTCGATCGCGGCGAGGTCGTCTGCGGGGGAGGGCCGTCCGAGCCGCATCTTGATCGCACCGAACCCCTCGGCGACGAGCTGCGCGGCCTCCTCGGCCGCGGCGGACGGGTCGATCAGCCCCAGTCCGTTGCTGTTGTAGGCGGGAACGGGTCGCAGCGGGGCGCCGAGGAGGTGGGCCAGCGGCACTCCCGCGGCGACGGCGAGTGCGTCCCAGCAGGACGCGTCGATGCCGGCCAGCACGGCCGACACCAGGCCGTTGAGGCCCAGCAGCCGGAACCCGGCCTCCAGCGCGCGGCGCACCGCCGCGGGGGCGGCCGGGAGCCCGGTGATCAGGTCGCCGGCGTCGCGCAGCAGGGCGATCGCGGCGTGCCCGGCCGACTCGCGGTAGCTGAACAGACTGGAGCGGCCGGTGACGCCCTCCCGCGTGTGCAGGTCGATCAGCAGCAGCGGGGCCTCGGTGAGGCGGGCGATGCTGGTGCCCAGTGGCCGTCGCATCGGGACGAGGACGAGCGTCGACTCGACCGCGGAGACGGTCAGGCCGCCGGTCGGGCCCGGGCGGGTCATGCGGGACGCCCCGCGCTGTGCGCGGCGAGGAGATCGGTGATCGCCCGATTGCAGGGTGTCGCACACCGAGTGCGGTGCCGCGCGCGACGACGTCACCGCTGAGCCAGTCGAGCTCCAGCCGGTTGCCCCGCTCGAGGTCGTGGTGCATCGAGGAGGTCATCGTCTCCGGGACGCTGTCGGTGAAGGCGAGCCGGTCGTCGGCGTAGTCGGTGGGCAGTGGCACGCCGTCGTCGTGACCGACTACGAGGGACAAGGCACTCCGGGGGACCCGTCGTACCTGGTCGGGCCGTCCGAGGGCCGCAATGCGCTGGATGCGCTGCGGGCCGCCCAGCGGATCCGCGGCTCGGGACTGTCACCTACCTCTCCGGTGGGCATCGCCGACTACTCGCAGGGCGGCCAGGCCGCCGGGTGGGCCGCTGAGCTGCAGCCGACCTACGCGCCTGAGCTGCACCTGCGGGGAGTGTTGGCCGGTGGCGTTCCCACCGACATGCTGATCGAGGTCAACCACCTCAACGGCAACCTGACCGCGGGCGCCGGGTTCGGGCTCGCATCCGTGGTCGGGTTGAACCACGCCAACCCCGAATTGGACCTCGACAGCAAGCTCACGCCCGAGGGTAGGCAGGTCATCGACCGTGTCGAGCAGTCGTGCTTGATCGAGGACTTCGCCGCGTTCGGCACGACGACCATCGGGCAGGTCACCAACCCCGACGTCCTGTCCGACCCCGCATGGCAGAAGGCCTACCGGGCGTCCCTGCTCGGCACGAGGAAGCCCGGCGCGCCCGCGTACATCTACCACGGCACGGCGGACACCATCGTCCCGGTCGCATCGGGAGACATGCTCTACCACGACTGGTGCGCTCAGGGAGCATCCGTCCAGTACCAGGTGATCGCCGGCGCCGAACACATCTCCGGGTTCGTCACCGGGGCTCCTGCCGGCATCCAGTGGCTGGCTGAGCGGCTCGCGGGCACGCAGGCACCGAGTGGCTGCCGCGAGGTCGGCCTCCCCTGATCGGCGACGCATTCTGTGGCTGGAGCCGGCCGGACGAGCCGACCACGGATCTCGACCCCGAGGTCCATGCCGAGCGCCGCGGGTGGACGTGACCGGGCGTGAGCGAAGTGCGGGCTCTCGGGCGGTCAGCCCGGCTTGACCGCAAGCACGGGCTGGCTGGCGTGGATCAGGATGCGCTGGGCGTCGCTGCCGGTGATGAGCTTGCCGACCGGCGAGCGGCGGCGCAGCCCGATGACGATGACCGAGGCGGCGGTTTCGTCGGCCACGCGTAGGACCTCGTCGGCGGCGTCGCCTGCGTGGGCGGCCTGTCGAACCTCGAGTGCGACGCCGCGGTCGGTGGCCCGCGCGGCGAGGTCGTCGAGGACGTGCGGCGGGGCGGCGTCGGCGCTGACCGGTGCGCCGCTGCGCGGTGAGTTGAGCACGAGGAGGTCCTCGCCGCGCCGGAGTGCCTCCTCCAGCCCTGCGGCGAAGGCAGCCTCGCCTTCGGCGGTGGGGACGTAGCCGACGAGAACGGTCACACCAGCTCCTTCTTCTCAGGCCGGGCGCTTCGCCTGCTGGCGAGGGCGAGCCGGGCCAGCGGCAGGACCAGCACCAGCAGGAACGCGGCCAGCAGGACCCCGGAGATGGGGCGGGTGAAGAAGCCGACCGGGTTGCCGTCGAACAGCAACAGGGAGCGGCGCAGCGAGCTCTCCAACAATGAGCCGAGCACGAATGCCAGCACCAGTGGGCCTGGTTCGAAGCCGCGCTTCTTCATCAGGTAGCCGAGCAGTCCGAAGGCGATCACCAGGCCGATGTCGAACACGTTGTTGTTGACCGTGTAGACGCCGATCAAGGTGATGAGCACGGTGATCGGGGCCAGGATCGTCGCGCGCACCCGCAGGATCCGCACGAACAGCCCGACCAGCGGGATGCTCATGATCAGCAGCAGCACGTTGCCGACGTACATCGAGTTGATCACGCCCCAGAACAACTCGGGGTCTTCCTCCACCAGGCGCGGCCCGGGGGTCACGCCCTGGATGAGCAGCGCCCCGAAGATGACCGCCATGGTGGCGTTGGCCGGGATGCCCAGGGTGAGCAGCGGGATGAACGACGACGTGGCGGCGGCGTTGTTGGCCGTCTCCGGCGCGGCCACACCTTCGACGGCGCCGTTGCCGAACCGTTCGGGCGTGCGTGAGCGGCGCTTCTCGACCGCGTAGGCCGCCATCGAGGCCAGGACGGCGCCGCCGCCGGGCAGGATGCCGAGCAGGAAGCCGATCACCGAGCCGCGGCCGATGGCCCCCGAGGACTGTTTGAGGTCGGTACGGGACGGCCAGGCGTTGGCCACCTCGACGGGGGCCTGCACGAAGCGGTGGCGCTGCTCCAGGTTGTAGAGGATCTCGCCGAGCCCGAACAGGCCCATGGCGATGGGCACGAAGTCGATGCCGTCGGCCAGCGACAGGTTCTCGAAGGTGAACCGCTCGGCGCCGGTGAAGCCGTCGCGCCCCACTGTGGCCAGCAGCAGCCCGATGCAGGCCGCGATCAGCGCCTTGAGCTGACTGCCGCTGCTGACGGTGGAGACGAGCAGGATGCCCAGCAGGGCCAGCGCGGCGTACTCGGGTGGGCCGAAGGCCAGGGCGAACCCGGCGACCAGCGGGGCGACGAGGGTGAGCGCGACGACGGACAGGGTGCCGCCGACGAACGAGCCGATGGCGGCGACGCCCAGCGCGGTACCGGCGCGGCCTTGTTGGGCAAGTGCGTATCCGTCGAAGACGGTGACCACCGAGGACGCCTCGCCGGGCAGCCGCAGCAGCACCGAGGTGATGGTGCCGCCGTACTGGGCGCCGTAGAAGATGCCGGCCAGCAGGATGATCGCGGTGACCGGCTCGATGCCGAATGTCAGCGGCAGCAGGATCGCGATCGTGGCGGCCGGGCCGAGCCCGGGCAGCACACCGACGAGCATGCCGACGATGACGCCGATCAGGCAGTAGAGCAGGTTGACCGGTTCGATGACGACCGCGAAGCCGTCGATGATCGGGCCGAGGTCCACGGCGGTCTCCTAAGGATCGCGGCTAGAGCAGGTGGGGGATGCGGACCGACAGCGCGGCCACGAAGACCAGGTAGAGCGCCACGACGACCAGCACGCTGGTGATGATCGACAGCCGCCAGCTCTCGCGGCCGAGGAACCGCAGCCAGGCGAAGGTGAGCAGCGCGGCCGGGATCTCGAAGCCGATCGTGCCGATCACCGCCACGAACGCGACCATCGTGGCCACGCCGAACACCACCTGCCACGACGAGCGGCCGAAGCGTTCCGCGTCGGTCGTGTGGCGGGCTCGTGCGGCCAGCACTGCGGACAGCACCGTGAGTACGACGCCGACCAGCAGTGGCCAGGTGCCGGGGCCGGGCGCGGCCGGGGTGCCGGCGCCCAGCGCCGTCGCGCCGGCGACGGCGGCGATCCCGAGGGCCAGCGCGACGAGCGCGGTGACGAGGTTGTCGAGAGGGCCGGCGGGCGGTTCGGCCGGCTCGGCGGGCTCCGCAACGGCCGGAGTGGCGTCCGGCGTCGTTCCGGGGATCGCGGTGGAGGGACGGTCGGCGGGGCCGGGGCCGGTTGCGGCGTCCCCGGCCGCGATCACGAGTCGCCGCCGAGCTTGATGCCGTACTGCTGGACGCGGGCGCGGTAGTCCTTGAGGGAGCCGGCCCACTGCTCGCGCAGCGCGCCGCCGTCGATCTCGTTCGGGGTGAGCAGCCGCGTGGTGTTGAAGTCCTTGTACTTCGGCGTGGCGAACGCCGTGCCGAACGCCTTGCGCAGTCGCTCGAGGACCTCCGGTGGCGTCCCCTTGGGTGCGGCGATCGCCCGGGACTGCTGGACCTTGACGTCCAGGCCGCTCTCGACGGCGGTGGGGACGTCGGGCATGTAGCTCACCCGCTGGGTGGCGAAGGTGATGAGCGGGACCAGCTCTCCGGCTTGGATCTGCTTGGCGGCCTCGCCGAGCTGGACCGAGCCGACATCGACCTGCTTGCCGAGCACGGCGGTGACGGTGGGCGAGCCGCCGTCGAACGGGACGGCCGTGGCTTTCACGCCGGCCTGGCGGAACAGCAGCTCGGAGCTGAGCTGGCTGCCGGTGCCGACGCCGGTGGTGCCGAACGTGACCGGGCGGCCGGCGGCGGCCAGGTCGGCGACGCTCCGGAAGCCGGTGGCCGGGCTGGTGACCAATACGTAGTCGTCCTGGGAGATGCCGGTGACGATCTCGTAGTCGGCGAGGTCGATGGCCTGGTCCTCGGCGACCGCCAGCGGGGTGATGAAGGCGAGGCTGCCCACCATCACCATCAGGGTCTGACCGTCGGGGGCCGCCTTCTCCAGCTCGCGGGCGGCGATGGCCCCGTTGGCGCCGGGCCTGTTCTCCACCACCACCGGCACGCCCAGGTCGTCGGAGACCTGGTCGGCGAGCGCGCGCCCGATGAGGTCGGTGCTGCCGCCGGGGTCCTGCCCGATGAGCAGCGTGACCGGACCGCTGGGGTACTCCTTGCCGGCGGCCGCGTTTCCACCGCCACCGATGTTGCCGCCGCACGCGGTCAGGGAGAACGCGAGCGCGAGCCCGGCGCCGGTCGCCGCCAGGCGGCGCAGATGGTGGGTCCTGGACATGTCGAGCTCCTCTTCGAGCGACGCATCGGGTCAGCCGCAGCGGGTCAGCCACAGTGGGGTCGGACGCCGGATGCGGCGAGACTAGGAGCTGCAGTGATGCGTGTCCAAACCCCATTCTGCATCGAGTGATACCTTCCATGCATGAGCATTGGCTTCACCCTCGAGCAGCTGCGGGGCTTCGTCGCGGTGGCCGAGGAGCTGCACTTCGGGCACGCGGCCGCACGCCTGCAGATGACCCAGCCGCCGCTGAGCCGGCAGATCCAGAAGCTGGAACAGTTCGTCGGCGCCCGGCTGCTGGAGCGCAACAACCGCGGCGTCGCGCTCACCGCTGCCGGCTCGGCGTTCCTCACCGAGGCTCGCCGACTGCTCGCCGCCGCCGACGCCGCGCCGGATCTCGCCCGTCGCGTCGCCGCGGGTTCGGCGGGCGTCGTGCGGATCGGGTTCACCGCCGCATCGACCTTCGGGACCCTCGGCGAGGTGCTCAACGTGATCGCCGCGCAGCTGCCCGACGTGGCGATGGGCCTGCGCGAGATGGTCACCCGGGACCAGGTCGCAGCCCTGCTGAACGGGGAGATCGACCTGGGCGTGGCCCGGCCACCGTTCGACACGGAGACCTTCGAGTCGCGATTGCTGCGCCGTGAGGCGCTGCTGGCCGTGCTGCCCGTGGGGCACCGGTTGGCCGGGGTGGGGCACCCCCTCGGCGCCGCCGATCTGGCCGGCGAGCCGGTGATCATGCATTCGCCCACCGAGGCCCGCTACTTCTACGATCTCGTCGTCGGCCTCGTGCAGGTGGCGCACACCGACGTCGTGCACACCGTCAGCCAGATCCTCACGATGATCTGGCTGGTCGCCGCGGGCCGCGGGATCGCGTTCGTGCCGGCGTCAGCCGCCCGGCTCGGGATCCCCGGCGTCGTGTTCGCGCCGCTCGACACCCCGATCCGCGAGCCCGTCGAGCTGCACCTGCTGTGGTTGACCGAAACGGACAACCCGCCGCTGCGCAGCGTTCTGCGGGTGTTGGAGCACCGCACACTCTGATGCTGCCCGGGCATCACTCGATGCAGAAAGGCTGTTGGACACGCATCCACGCACGTCCCTACGGTGGCCGCGATGTCTGGCGCCGCCGCCGCGCGCCGCCACCGAATCGTGGAGGAAGCCGCCCGTGTCGTCGCTGCCGACGTTCGCCCCCGACGATCTCGCCGCTCGCCTGAGCTCGGGCCTGCTGTCGTTCCCCGTCACCCACTTCGATGACGACCTGCAGTTCGACGAGCGTCGCTACCGCGAGCACCTCGCGTGGCAGGCGAGCTTCGATGCGGCCGGCCTGTTCGCCGCGGGTGGCACCGGTGAGGGCTTCTCGCTGACTGCGATCGAGACCGATCGCGTCGTGCGGGCGGCAGTCGACGAGGTGGGCCATGGGCTGCCCGTGGTCGCCCCGGCCACCGGGGGCACTGCGGGCGCCGTTGCCCAGGCCCGGGCTGCGCAGGAGGCCGGGGCCGCCGGGATCCTGCTGCTGCCGCCCTACCTCACCGAGGCTCCCCAGCTTGGCCTGCTGGAGCACATCAGCGCGGTCTGCCGCGCCACCGACCTCGGCGTGATCGTCTACAGCCGGGCCAACGCGGTGCTCGACGACACCACCGTCGCGGCCGCCGCCGACCGCAACCCGAACCTGATCGGCCTCAAGGACGGTGTGGGCGACATCGAGCGGATGGTGCGCACCTACGCCCGGGTGGGCGACCGGTTGATCTACATCGGCGGGCTGCCCACGGCCGAGACGTTCGCGCTGCCGTTGCTGGAGCTGGGTGTGTCCACCTACTCCTCGGCGCTGTACAACTTCCTGCCGGAGTTCGCGCTGGAGTTCTTCGCCGCGGTGCGCGCCCGCGACCGGGCGACCGTGTACCGGCTGCTCAACGCGTTCGTGTTGCCCTACCTCGACATTCGCGACCGGAACCGCGGCTACGCCGTGTCGATCGTCAAGGCCGGGCTCACCGCGGTCGGCCGCGACGGCGGCCGAGTGCGCCCGCCGCTCTCCGACCTGACCGACGACGAGCGCGCCGAGCTGACCACGCTCGTCGGGAAGGTGACCTGACCGTGGCCCGCAGCGATCGGCCCGCTCGGGGCCGCAGATGAGCTCGCCGCGGATCACCGGGTTCGCCGTCTACCCGGTCGCCGGCCGCGACAGCATGCTGCTGAACCTCAGCGGTGCCCACGCGCCCTACTTCACCCGCAACGTGCTGCTGCTGGAGGATTCGGCTGGCAACATCGGCCTCGGAGCGGTGCCCGGCGGCGAGCAGATCACCACGACGCTGCGCGAGTGCGAGCCGCTCGTGATGGGCGCCCGCGTCGGCAACCACCGTGCGGTGCTCGGGCGTGTCCGTGCCGCGTTCGACCACCGGGACATGGGAGGCGGCCGCGCTGCTGGGCGCCGGCCAGCAGCGGGAGGCGGTGCGGATGCTGGGGCTACCTGTTCTACGTCGGTGACCGCCACTGCACCGATCTCGACTACGTCGGACAGGAGGGCTCCCCGGTCGACTGGTACCGGCTACGCCACGAGCCTGCGTTGACGCCGGAGGCCGTGGTCGGGCTGGCCGAGGCCGCCCAGGAGCGTTACGGCTTCGTCGACTTCAAGCTCAAGGGCGGGGTGCTGGCCGGGGAGGCGGAGGTCGCCGCTGTCACCGCGATCAAGAGCCGCTTCCCCGACGCCCGGATCACCCTCGACCCGAACGGCGCGTGGTCGCTGGTCGAGGCGGTGTCGCTGTGCCGCGAGCTGCACGAAGTGCTGGCCTACGCCGAAGACCCGTGCGGCGCCTAGTACTCCAGCCGGAGATCGTGATCATGTCTCGGGTCGGGTGCGGTAGTGGCTGGTTCGGGCGCGGTGTTGGTGGCGTCGTCGCCAGTCTGTCCATGTCAGAGCGTTGGCGAGGTCGCGGGCGGTCGCGGGCTCGTTCGCCCGCGGCGAGCACCGCGAGTAGGGCGTGGGCGAGCATCGCGATCAACGTCCAGCGCCGCCAGGAGGTCCAGCGCCGGGCCTGGTGCTCATCGAGCCCGGCCAGGCCCTTCGCCGCCTGGAAGGACTCCTCGACGCTCCAGCGCGCACCGGCCACCCGAACCAGCTCCGGCAGACCCACCGGATTCGGGGAGGAGCAGCGGTAGAACGCCAGCTCACCATGGTCGGGATGGCGCCGGATCAACAACCCGCGCTGACCATGGGCACCCGGGCCCTTGTCTGGGCCCTCGTCCTCGGCCAACGCGATCCACGCCCAGCCATAGACCCGCGGGCCTTTCGCTCCGGCCCCGGCCGAGTACCGCTGCCAGCAGCGATCGGGCAGTGCGGCGGCGATGGCGTCGACCCGCATCAGTCCGCCATGAGTAGCCACGCGCCGGTTGCAGCCGATCGCCAGGACGTAACCCAGGCCCAGTCTCTCGATCTCAGCGCGCAAGTCCGGGTCGGCGCCGTAGACCTCATCAGCGGTCACCCACCGATCCGGAACCCCCGCTGCCACCGCACGCGTGATCATGGTCGCGGCCAGGGCCGGTTTGGTGGCGAACCCGACCTCGGCGGGCACCCCAGCATCGGTGCGCCGATCCTGATCCTCGGCCCAGGACCGGGGCAAGTAGAGCTCGCGATCGATCATCGCGTGCCCGGTCCGGGCGGTGTAAGTCAGATACACCGCGACCTGCGCGTTCTCGATCCGTCGGGCGGTGCCCGTGTACTGGCGCTGCACCCCGACGGTGTGATCGCCCTTCTTCAGATCACCGGTCTCATCCGCGACCAACACCCCGTCAACCTCGCCGAGGTGCTCGATCACGTAGTCGCGCAGGTCCGCCGCGACAGCGTCGGTGTCCCACACCGCCTTGCTCAACAAGTGCTGCATACCGTGCGGGGTCGGGTCCCCGGCGTGCTCAGCGATCGTCTAACAGTTCTTCCGTGGCAGGTCCGCGAGCATCCCGTCCAGGAACCCGGCGAACCGGCGCCGGGTCTCCACCCGGGCGAACCGCGACGCCACCCGAGCGAGCAACTCCTGCTGCGCAGCCCGCCACCGGCCGGGTTCTATCCTGTGGCCCGCGGCCACCGCCTGATCTTCTGAAGTCCACACAACCGACGATCATCAAGCGGTGGCCGCACCACGTCTCGGACCGCCACGCAGCAAGATCACGAAGTCCGGCTGGAGTACTAGGACGGCTTCTCCGGCCGGGAGGTGCTGGCCGAGTTCCGTGCTGCCACCGGCCTGCGCACCGCCACGAACATGGTGGCCACCGACTGGCGCCAGTTGCGCCACGCCGTGCAGCTGCAGAGCGTCGACATCCCGCTGGCCGACCCGCACTTCTGGACGATGGAGGGTTCGGTCGGCGTCGCCCGGCTGTGCCAGGAGTTCGGGCTCACGCGGGGCTCGCACTCCAACAACCACTTCGACATCTCACTGGCCATGTTCACCCACGTCGGCGCGGCCGCTCCCGGCGAGTACACGGCGCTGGACACGCGCTGGATCTGGCAGGAGGGCAGGGAACGGCTCACAGTCACCCCTCCCCGGATCGAGGGCGGCGAGGTCCGCGTCCCCGACCGGCCCGGCCTCGGCATCGACCCGGACCTCGACCGCATCCGTGCCGCTCACGAGCTCTACCAGGAGAAGGCGCTCGGCGGCCGGGACGACGCCGCGGGAATGCAGTACCTGATCCCGGGCTGGACGTACGACCCGAAGAAGCCCTGCCTGGTGCGCTGACCGGGCGTCCCGGCGGCCGCATGCATCGGGCCACCCGCGGTGCGTCAGGTGCCCATGCCGAGGTGTGCTCCGCCTGCAACGTCGAGTGTCACGCCCGTGATGTACCGGTTGTTCGGGTCGGCGAGGAAGAGGATGGCGCGGGCGACCTCGTCGGGCTCGGCGAATCGACGCATCGGCAGTTGCGCGGCCCGATGCGCTCGGTTGGCGGCCGCGTCCGGACCGGAGTCCTCGGCGAACTGCGCCCACATCGCTGTGTTCACCGGGCCTGGTGCGACCGCGTTGACGGAGATGCCGTTGGGACCGAGGATCTGGGCGAACGACCACATGATGTGGAGCACCGCGAGTTTGCTCGCGTTGTACGGCAGGTAGTTGCGACGCGCCTCTTTCGCGGCCACCGACGAGAGGATGACGATCGCGCCGGCTGTGCCGGAGCCGAGCATCGAGCGGGCCGTCTCACGGACCATCGAGAACGTCCCGGACGAGTTGATCCGCATGATGGACTCGAACTCTTCCGTCGTTGTCTCCAGCGGGTCCGGAGTGGTGCCCAGTACGCCCGCAGCGTGGACGAGGACATCGATGCGGCCGTACTTCACCGTGATGTCCCGTACGACGTCTGCGCATTGCTGTTCGGATGTGACGTCCAGGGGGAAGAAGGCCGCGAGCGCCTGGTCCGTCTTGGGGGCCCGGTCGGCGCCGATGACGACGGCGCCGACCTTCACGAGTGAATCGACGACGGCATCGCCGATTCCACCGCTTGATCCGGTTACCAGGACGACCTGGTCTTCGAGACTCATGTGATGACCCGCTTACGGCTGGGAACGCTTCGTGGGTGTTGCGGCCGGCCCGGTACCGAGGACCACGTGCTCAGCCTCCAGCACCTCGGGGTCGGTCCGGAACACGGTGGCGCGCTCGACCCGACTGCCGGTCTCCGGGAGCGTGAAGTAGACGGCGAGGCAGACGGCGATGATGACGATCATGTAGATGGCGACGTACAGAGGATGTCCGGCGCCGACGAACGCAGCGGCGACGAGCGGTGCGGTGCCACCGAAGACGGCGATCACGATCTGATGCGAGAAGCCGATGCCGGACACCCGTACAGAAGCTGGGAACAGCTCGGCCTGGATGGTCGGGTAGACCGCCTGCCAGATGCCGAGAACGACCCAGCCGGACGCTGCGACGAGGACGTACACGCCGAATCCGGGCTGGTTCAGCAGCAGGAGCAGGGGGTAGAAGAGCACGATCATGCCGATGGCACCGACGATGGGAAAGATCTTGCGGCGCCCGAGCCGGTCGGAGAGCGCTCCGCAGATCGGCACGATGACGACGAGCAGGACCAGACCGATGACACTTCCGACCAGGGTGGAGGCCTGGTTCCGGCCGGACGTCAGGGTGGCGTAGGTCGGGAGGAAGGTGGCCCAGGTGTAGTACGCCACTGCCGGGGCGGACAGCGCCGCGGTCTGGATCAGGGCCTTCGGGTGCTCGCGGAGCAGGGCCATCAGTCGCGCCGGCGCGGACTTCTGATCGACGAGCGAACTGGCCTCGAACTCCAGTGTCTCGTCTGCGCGCATCCGCAGGAGAAGACCGACCACGCCGAGGACGCCGCCCACGAGGAACGGGATGCGCCAACCCCAGGCGGCGAGCTCGGCCGGAGCGAATGATGAGGTCACGATCGCCGCGGAGCCGGTCGCTGCCAGAGTCGCGAGACCGCTCGCCATGTTGGAGAAGGAACCGAACAGGCCCCTCCTGTTCGGGGGAGCGTGCTCGACCATGAACGAGATGGCGCTCTGCTGCTCACTGCCGGCGGAGATCCCTTGCAGGATGCGTGCGACCAGGAAGAGGATCGGCGCGGCGTAACCGATCGCCGCGAAGGGCGGTGTGAGGGCGATGATCAGGGAACCGAGCGCCATTCCGGAGACGGACAGCGTCAGGACGGCCCGCCGGCCGTAGCGGTCGGCCAGTGGCGATATGATGATCCCGCTGAACGGTCGTACGACGAACCCGATCGCGTAGGTGAGCAGCGCTGCGATGAGGGATGCGAACGCTGAGTGGCTCGGGAAGATCTGAGCCGAGAAGATCGCCGCCAGCAGGCCGTAGATGTACCAGTCGTACCATTCCACGAAATGGCCGATCGTGCCGGCCACCATGTTGACGGGGCGTTGGCGCCGATCGGATGTTTCCCCAGTGCCAGATGGGCTCGGAGTGTCGATCGGATCTGTGGAGTTCGACATTGAGGTCTCCGTAATTGACGTGACGATGGGCGGGTGAATGCCTGGCCCGGATGGTGGTCGTGCGGGAAAGCGAACTTCGACCGGTGCTGCACGTTCTGCGGACCATCAACGACAACGCGGCCGTTGATGGCCGCCCATTACGAGATCAGCAGAACGGAAATGAGGCCGCACGCGGCACGGGACGGCGCAGACGATCTCGCGTTCATCGCTGGGCCGTGTTCGTCGCGTGGCTCGCCCACTGGCGGCCGTCCTGCTCGTCCGTCGGCAGCCCCGCGGCCGCGAGCATGCGGTCGAGCAGTGTCTGTGTGGCGACGGCGTCGCGCCCGGAGGTCAGGGGCGGCCGGCGGTCGGTCGTGCGGTCGAGGAAGTGGTGCACCGCGTCGGCGAAGCCGAGGGTCTGCGTCGCGGTGGCCCAGCCGAACGCCTCGGAGCTGAGGTCGCGGCTGGTGGTCACGCCGTCGACGGTGATCGCGACGGATCCTGGCGCCCGCACCTCGGCCGAACGGCCGCCGCCGTACGCGTCGAGCTTCTCGTTCCACGCGCCGGCCGTCCGTGCCGCCACCAGCACGCCGGTGTTGCCGGAGTCGAAACGGATGACCGCTGCAGTCCCGTCCTCCTCCCAGGGGTCGTCGCCGGCCGCGTGGGCGGACACGTCGACCGCGTCGCCGCCGCAGTACCAGCGCAGCAGGTCGACCATGTGGATGGCGTTCTCGAACGTCGCGCGGTACTCCGACCCCGGCCGGTTCTTCTGGGCGACGCAGAACGTGGCACCGGTCGACCCGAAGGTCTCGCGGCCGGCCACGTACGCAGGTGCGAAGCGGCGGTTGAAGTCGACCATCAGGATGCAGCCGCGCTCGTCGGCGAGGTCGGCCAGGCGCTCCGCCTCCTCCGCGGATGGCGCGAGGGGCTTCTCGCAGAAGACGTCCACGTCGCGCCGCAGGCAGGTGTCAACGGCGAGCGCATGCTCCGAACGCGGGGTCAGCACGAAGACCGCGTCCAGGTCTTCGTCGACGAGCATGTCCTCGACGGTTGCGTAGGCGGCGCCGAAGCCCCAGCGGCGCATCAGCGGACCGGGGTCGGAGCGGCGCGACACGAGTGCCGCGAGTTCCACGTCGTCGCGCTCGACCAGCGTCGGCAGCTGGGCGATGGAGGCGATGTTCCCCGCTCCTACGATGCCGACGCGGGTCCTGGCCGGCGCGCTCACCGCGCACTCTCCGCGGCGGACGGCTGGGCGAGGAGGGCGCGGAGCGCCGCTGCGGACCGCGCGAACCCGACCGAGGGCTCGGGCAGGTCGTCGGGGTGCCAGCGGTACTCGTACTCGAGCGAGAGGACGTCGTCGTAGCCGAGCGCGGACAGCGACGGCAGGATGCGGTCCCAGGGCACGACGCCGTCGCCGACGGCGCGCGAGCGCACCGTGCGCTCGGACGCAGCGACGCGCGCGGTCTCCGACGCCTGGAACGGCGCGTCCGGGTCGGTGAACACGAGGTCCTTCACGTGGACGTGGGCGACCAGGTCGCCCTGGATGCGCAGCGCCTCCTCGTACGGTTCGTCATGGGTGAACGTGAGGTTGGCCTGGTCGTAGAGGACCCGCACTGCGGCGTGCTCCACCTCGCGCACCAGCCGTGCCGTCTCGGCTGCCGACTGCGTCATCGTCCCGAAGTGGTTCTCGACGCAGAGCTGCAGCCCGGCATCCGAAGCTTCCGGCGCCAGCGTGCGCAGAGCCGCGACGAGCCGGTTCCAGCGGGCCGCGTGGTCGCGGTCGCCCGGATGCCACGACCCGGCATAGACGCGGAGCCGGTCGGCGCCCACGACCTGCGCGATCTCGAGCGCGCCGCGGAACTCGTCGAGCGCCGCCCGCCACTCCCCGTCGTCGAGTGCGTTGATCCCGGTCGTGTACGGCGTGATCCCGACGATCGGGACGCCCAGTTCCTGGGACGCGAGCCGGGCCTCCTCGGCCGAGCGCCGGTCGCGCAGCGGCAGGCCAGAGCGGTAGCCGTCCTGGTAGATCACCTCGGCAGCGTCGAGCCCGGCGGCCGCGAAGAGCGCGAGCGCCTCCGGGACGGTGTGCATCGGAGTACCGAGGGTGTGGCCTGCGATCCGCATCGTCACTGGTCCTTTCCGCTGGTATCGGCGGCTGCCCCGCGCCAGTCGGCGGGACCGACCAGTGCAGGCGGATCGGTCACCCGCGAACGGTCGACGATCTCCATGAGCAACCCCCAGGGGGTGAGGAAGTAGATCCATCGGTTGCCCGCGAGGCGGGGGCTGTCTCCGGCGACCTCCTTGCGGTGGCCGAGCACCCGCACACCCGGCATGTCGCGGAGCACCGCGACCGCCTCGTCCACGTCGTCCACCACGAAGCAGAGGTGGTGCCCGCCGGCGTCGCTGTGGCGCGGGTGGTCGGTGCGGCGGTCGGAGCTGCTCCACTCGAACAGCTCCACGTTGAGGTTGGGCGGCATGCGCAACATCGCCAGCGTGAGGCGCGCGTCCTCCGGCACGTCGAAGTGCGCGGGCATGAACTCCGGTTCCGGTCCTCGGGCGGAGCGGTACAGCTCCTCCGCCCCCAGTGCCTGGACGAAGAACCGGACGGCGTCGTCGAGGTCGGGCACGGTGAACGAGACGTGGTCGGCGTACCGGACACCGGGGATGCGCGACAGCTCGCTCTCGGTGCGTGCGGTCATGAGCCCGGCCCCGCGGTCGAGGCGCGCACCAGCAGCTCCGGCTCCAGGACGACGTGCCCGACCGATCCGTCGGCTGCCTTCTTCTCGGCGAGGTCGATCGCGATGCTGCCCATGTCGGCGATCGGCTGGCGGACCGTGGTCAGGGCGGGGTTGAAGCGCGCGCCCAGGCTGAGCCCGTCGAAACCGACGACCGAGACGTCCGTCGGGACGTGGAAGCCCTGCACGGCCAGCGCGGAGATCAGGCCGAACGCGACCATGTCCTTCGCTGCGATGATCGCGGTCGGCCGGTCGGTCATCGCGACGAACTGAGCGGCCGCGCGCTCGCCCGCCTCGGTGTCGGCACCGGCGTCGAGGACGATCGGGTCACCGTCGACCAGGTGTCGGTACGCGTCGATGCGGTCCTGCGCGGTGTGGGTGCCCGAGATGCCCGAGACGTAGCCGATCCGGCGGTGGCCGAGCGAGCGCAGGTGCTCGAACGCGAGCTCGATGCCGCGGCGGTTGTCGACGGTGACGCTCGGCACCGTCGAGTGCTCGTCCACGCGGTCGATGACGACCACCCGGTTCCCGAAGTCGAACTGCGTCAGCGAGTCGACGTCCACCCGCGTGGACGGCGCGACGATGCCGAACGGCGCGTAAAACGACTGCATCGCGGTCAGGTAGCCGGCGGTCTGCACGGTGTCGCCGTTCGTGATGCACAGCATGAGCTGGTAGCCGCGGTCGCCCGCGGCCTGGGTCATCGTTTTGGCGAGCTCGGCGTAGAACGGGTTGATGATGTCCGGCACGATCAGCGGGACGAACGTGCTGGTCTTCCGGCGCAGGGCCTGGGCGAGCGGGCTCATCCGGTACCCGAGCTCCTCCGCGACGCGCAGGACGTGCTCGCGTGTCTCCGCGTTGACCGCCTCCGGACGGGAGAACGCGCGCGAGACGGTCGAACGATGCACGCCCGCAGCCTTCGCGACGACGTCGATGCTGAGATCAGCCATGGTGTTCCCCTGCTCGATCGGCCTCGTAGGCACGCCAGATGATCCGCATGGCGTCCTCCAGCTCGCCCAGTGTGGGCAATCCGCGGAAGCCGTCGGCAAGGGTGCCCGCGACCTGCCGCACGAACGGATCATGGAGGGGGTCGCTGTCCACGTCGATGACGGCCCGCTCGGTGTGGCCGTCGAGCGTCGTGAAAGTGGCCGATCCGGCTGCGTCGATGGAGGCGAAACCAGCCTCGCCCGCCGACGAGTAGTTGCAGTAGCGCTTCAGCGGCGAGTGCGGGAACGCGTACCCCACCTCGATGATCGCCTCGCGGCCGTCCGCCGTGGTCAGGACGAGGGTCGCGTGGTCCTCGACCGCTCCCGCGTGCAGGGTGGACGACAGCCTCGCGACGGCGGCGGCGCTCGTGTGCCCGCTGCGCCGCAGGAAGAGGTCGGCGAAGTGCGGACCCAGGTTGGCGAGGCAGCCGCCGCCGGCGCGCCGGGGATCGAGCATCCACGGGTTGCCGTTGCGGTCGTAGCGCTCCGGGGGGCCGGCGATGAACGAGAGCCGCTGGTACACCGGCCGCCCCGCCTTCGCGAGCCAGCTGTCCGCGGGGCCCCCACGTTGGATCAGCGGCACCGCAGCCGGGACTCCGGCGTCCTCGGCGGCGCGCCGCACCTCCTGTAGCTGGCTCAGCGACGTCCCCAGCGGCTTCTCGACGACGAACGGGATGCGCCGCTCGATGAGCGCTCGGCACATCCCGGCCATGCGGTCGTGCGGGCCGAAGACGTACGCGAGCTCGACGTCGTGGCGGTCCAGCAGCCGGCACCAGTCGGCGTCGACCGGACTGTCCCACAGGTGGGCGAGATCGCGCACTCGTTCGGGGTCGTCGTCCGAGACCCCCACGACGTCGTGCACCTCGGCGATCGTCGCCGCGTAGAGCGGGACGTGCCAGTGCGACGCGCCGAGGACGACCGTGCGCGCGCGGCTGACGGAGCCACCGCCGGGACCCACGGACTGTGCACGGTGAAGGTGGAGATCCATCGCGCACTCCCTTGTGAGATCGATTGCTGAGATCGGTTGCTGAGATCGGTTGCAGCGACAGTAGGCACCGTGCGACAGTTCGTCAAGCAGGTCTTTTCCGACTGAAGGGGCACGCATGTTCACCAAGCTCGCGACGCTGCGCACGATCGAGGAGTCCGGCGCCGTCCTCATCGTCCGGCTGGCGGACGCCGACATCGCCGAGCGCGTCGCCCACGCCGCGATCGAAGGCGGGTTCCGCGCGCTCGAGATCACGCTGTCGGTTCCGGGAGCCGTCGATCTCGTCCGTCGCCTGGCCGCGCAGTACGCGTCGGAGGGCGTCGCGGTGGGGGCGGGGACCGTGCTCGATGGCTACGCCGCGTACGAGTGCATTCGTGCCGGCGCGGCGTTCCTGGTCAGCCCCCAGCTCAACCCGGAGATGATCCGCGTCGCGAACCGCTACCAGGTGCCCACGATCAGCGGGGCGTTCACCCCGACGGAACTCCTGGAATCGGCCGAGGCGGGCGCGGACATCCTCAAGCTGTTCCCCACGGAAGGCGCGGGCATCCCGTACGCCAAAGCCGTGCTCGCGCCCCTGGCGCGCCTGCCGATCATGCCCGCGGGCGGCGTGACCAGGGAGAACGTCGCGGAGTGGTTCGCGGCGGGCGTCGCCGGCGTCGGGGTCGGCAGCGCCGTCACCAAGGCGTGGCAACCCGACGGCGACTTCACCCGGGTCACCGCCGCAGCCCACGACTTCCTCGAAGCGGTGCAGGACGCGCGCCGATGACCGAACCGACCCTCCGCATCGTCATCGGCACTGCCGGCTCGGGCAAGTCGACGATCGCGCAGCGACTGGCCCGCGAGCACGCTGCTGTCTACCTCGACAAGGATGCGATGAGCGCCCGCTTCGTCGAGGCCGCGCTGGTGGCGGCTGGTTACGCTTCCGGCGATCGCGAGTCGAACGCGTTCTACCGCGACCGCATCCTGCCGCTGGAGTACGACTCGCTCCTCGACGTCGCGGGGGCCAACCTCCGCATCGGCCGCCCGGTGGTCATCGACGCACCGTTTAGCCCATACCTCTCCGATCCCACCTTCATTACCGCGGCCGCCGAGCGATTCGACTGGCCGCCCGTCGACATCGAGGTGATCCGTGTCCGCGTTCCACCTACGGCGCTTCAGCATCGCCTGCGGAAGCGCGGCCTCGAGCGGGACCGTCGGAAGCTGGCCCGCTGGGACGAGTACTGGGCGGCGCACGGAGAGCAACCGTGCGCGTGGACGGGGGTGCGCCTGTCCGATTTCTCCAATCATCCAGATGATGCGCAGGTCGTCC
Organism: uncultured Actinomycetota bacterium; assembly: GCA_963727745.1. Classification (GTDB taxonomy): domain Bacteria; phylum Actinomycetota; class Actinomycetes; order Mycobacteriales; family Pseudonocardiaceae; genus Pseudonocardia. The sequence continues at coordinate 129,205 of CAVSHL010000001.1, read as the reverse complement.
CTGACCACATCACATCCCATCGGTTGGCTGACAAGAATTAGCTACCATGTGCTCCGCCGGTCGAAATCCCGCGCCGCTGGGGTTTTCGCACCGCACGTCGCGGTGGAGTACGGGGGCACGGGCTGGACATGCGCGGTCGCGCCGTCGCGTTCGAGGAGGCCGGCTACTCCTGCTGGGATGATTGTCGGGGCGGTCAGCGGGGTGTGGTGGGCCGTGCTCGAGGCCGCTCGCTCGACTGCGGACTCGGATGATCGACGGGGGCTGCACCGGGTCGCGGCTCCACCAGCGTGATGATCGAGACGGCGACACTGCGAAGTACCGCTTCACTGCCTCGCCACCCACGACGAGGACAGTCGATGTTCTCGGACCTGGCAATCAGTGATAGATCTGCGGGCGTTGGAGTCACATCCAGGCGGTCGAGCCGTCCGGCCGCACCGGGACCGTGCGCCCCCACGTCACCCAGTCGTCGGACGCGAGGGCGCGCTCGTCGATCTCCACGCCCCAGCCCGGACGATCCGGGCGCAGCTGCAGGTGGCCGTCGACGGGTTCGTAGGGGTCGAAGCACCAGCTGACCGCGTCGGGCTTGAACTCCAGGATCGAGAAGTTCGTGGTGGCGGCGGCGAAGTGCACGTTCGCGGCGGTGGCGAGCGGGCCGAGCGGATTGTGCGGGGCCACCGGCACGTAGTGCGCTTCGGCCAGGGTGGCGATCTTCGTCATCTGGGTCAGCCCGCCGACCACGCAGATGTCGGGCTGGACGATGTCGGCCCCGCCGGCAGCGAGCAGCGCGAGGAACTCGTTCGGGGAGTAGAGCGACTCGCCGGTGGCGAGCGGCACCGCGATCTCCGCGCGGACGCGCGCCCATGCCGGGATGTGCTCGGGCCGCAGCGGTTCTTCGAGGAAGAGCGGCTGGTTCGAGGCCAGCGCCGCGCCGAGCTCCACCGCGTGGCGCGGCTCCCACAGGCAGGCGTGGGCGTCGAAGGCAAAGTCCCATTCGTCGGGGTGCGTCGCCCGGACTTCCTCGAAGTACTGCCCGAGCGCGGTCGCGACCAGTCCGAAGCGGGTCCGGTGGAGGTCGCGGCGGTAGGGGCTCAGCTTGAAGGCGGTGAATCCGTATCGATCGTTGAGCTGCCCCGTGCGTTCCCGGAGCTCGCTGGGGTCGGGGGCCGAGTAGAGCCCGGCGTAGACGCGGACGCGGTCGCGCACGGCTCCGCCGAGCAGCCGGTACACCGGGACGCCGAGAGCGTGGCCGGTGACGTCCCACAGCGCGTGATCGATCGCGGCGATGGCCGCGAGGCCGAGCGCACCCGGGGGGAACCGGCTCGACTGGAGCAGGAACTGGTTGACGAACGCCGGCCGGGTGGCGTCCATGCCCCTGATCTGGTCGAACAGGTAGTCCAGCAGGGGTGGGAAGGCGAGGTCCGGGCCGTGGTTGTAGACCTCCGACCAGCCCGCGACCCCGTCGTCGGTAGTGATCTTGACCAGGACCCGCGGCCGGTCACCGACCCGTTGCAGGAAGGTGTCAAGCCTGTCGATCTTCATGCGCGGTGCCCCACCGGGAGGCCAGGGGCCTCGGCCTGCCACACCTCGATCGCGGCGGCGACCTCGCGCGCACCCGCCGCGGACAGCTCGTGGCTGGGCGGCCGGACCGCGCGCCGGCACAGCCCCATCTGGTGCATCGCCTCCTTGACGACCGACACGTTGTCGGCAGAACGGTTGCGGGCGCGCAGCTCCTCGAACCGGCGGACCCGGCGCCACACGGCGGTGGCGGTCTCGTGATCGCCACGACGCAGCGCGTCGAGCAACGCCAGCGAGACGGCGGGCGCCACGTTGATCAGACCGGAGGTGAAGCCGCGGGCGCCTGCCTGCCAGTACGCGGGCGCGTAGGACTCGGCCAGCCCGGCGATCCACAACAGCCCGTCGCCGACCTCGGCCTTGTTCGTCGCGAAGACGACCGGGTCAGGCACCGAGTACTTGAGACCAACGACGTTGGGCGCGCGCTCGGCCAGCTCCGCGATGTGCGAACCGTCGACGGCGGTCGTGCTCAGGTACGGCACCACCCCCAGCTCCGGGACGGCGGCGGCGATGGCGGCGTTGTACTCGACCCACCCCGCAGGCGCGAGGTAGGGCAGCACCGGCTGGTGGATCATGATCGCGTCAGCCCCGGCGGCACCTGCGAACCGCGCGTCGTCGACGGCGGTGCCGATGTCGAACCCGACGCCGGCCAGGATCGTCGTGTCCTCCCGGCGGGCGGAGCAGACGCTGGTCAGCACCGCGCGGCGTTCGTCGGACGTCAGCGCGTAGAACTCGCCGGTGTTCCCGTTGGGGGTGAGCACCGTGATGCCGTTGTCGACGAGGCGTGTGGCCAGCGCGGCGACCAGACCGTGGTCGACGTCGCCGTCCGCGTCGTAGGGCACCACCGGGATGCCGACGACCGTGGCCAACCGCTCGGCGAGCCGCACGTGCTGGGGGGAGCGGGGCGCGATGGTGGTCACGAAGGAGTCCTCTCGTCGGTGTCGCCGGCGCCGACCTGGACATCGGCGAGGCGGGTCACGGGCTTGATCCTGACCCAGAGGCCGTAGACGGCTGCGCTGACCAGGCAGCAGCCGGCGGCGCCGATGAGCGGCCCAACGTAGGAGCCACCACTGACGGTCAGCAGCACACCGATCACGATCGGGCTGGTCAGGTTGCCCAGCTGGGAACCGAAATTGGAGAAGCCGGCAACGGTGCCGACCGTGTCGGGAGTCTTGGCGACCTCGCCGGGCAGACTCAGAATCGCGGCGCCGGCGAACGAGTGCGCGCCGCTGGACACGGTGAGCACGACCATGAGGACGAGGTTGCTCTCGATGAATGGGGCGAAGCCGATGCAGGCGCTGAGCACCAGCCCGGCGATGATCGGGATCTTGCGGGCCAGGTTCGTCGAGATGCCGGAGGCGAGCATGCGGTCGGAGACGATGCCGCCGAGGACGGTCGCGCCGATGGCGATCAGCGCCGGGACCATGCCGACCATGCCGAACTCGGCCTTGCTGAACCCGCGGTCGTCGATCAGGTAGCTGGGATACCACGTGAGGAAGAAGGCGCCGGCGAGCGAGCGAAAGACGTAGCCGACGGTCAGTGCCCACACCTGGTTGTCGCGCACCAGCGCCCGCCACGGCGTTCCACTGCTGCGGGTCTGCGCGGCGACCATCTCGCCCTGGTCGGACTGGATGTACTCCAGCTCGGCGCGGCTCACCCGCGGATGCAGCTCGGGGTCGCGGTAGACCGCGATCCAGCCGACGAGCCACAGCACCCCGATCAGCCCGATGACCACGAACGACACCCGCCAACCCGCGGACAGCGCGATGACCGTGACGACCGGGACGGCGAGCGCGGTGCCGATCTGCTGGCCCATGTCGAACAGGCTCGACGCGAACGCCCGCTCTCGACGGGGGAACCAGCGGGAGACGACCTTGATGTTGGCCGGCTGCACCGGCGCCTCGCCGATGCCGAGCCCCAGCCGGAAGACGATCACCGAAGCGATGCCGCCACTGGCCGCGGTCAGCGCCGTCCAGATCGACCACCAGCCGACGGCGACCGGGTAGATCACCCGCGGGCCGAACCGGTCGAGCAGCCAGCCGGACGGGATCTGGAAGATGGCGTAGGTCCAGAAGAATGCCGAGAGGACGACGCCCTGCACCGCCGGACTGATCGCGAACTCGTCGTCCATGAAGGGCAGTGCAACGCTCAGCGCGGCCCGGTCGAGATAGGCGATGGTGAGGCCGAGCGCGGAGAATCCGACGATCGTCCAGCGGAAGTGGCTGCGTCGCCCGGCCGTCGCGGAACGGTCGGCCGCGGCGGGCGCGGTGGTAGGTTCAAGCATCGTTGCTCCTGTCGGGGGTGACGACAATGCGCTCGACTTCTGTGTTGCCGGGCGCGGTTCCGCGAGGCGCGGCTCCGGGATCTGTGGCGGAGAACGGGCCGTGCCTCGCTTACTGGTGCTCCGGTTCGGTCACCTCCTCGACCGCAGGTTGCACGTTGCGGGTGACGAAGCCGGAGATGTGGTCTCTCGTGAGCACGGCCGCGGCATCTGCATCGCCGGCACCGGCTGCGTGGAGGATCGCGGCGTGCTCTGCCGCCTCGTGCTCCCACGAGGCCCGCTGCGCCCACGACGCGGTCGCGACGAGCGCGGCCCGGTCGCGAAGCCCGTCCAGCGTGCGCACCAACAGCGGATTCCCGCAGCCGCAGTAGAGGTGACGGTGGAAGTCCCGATTGGCCATGCTGCGGGTGGAACGGTCCGTAGCCGCCGCCGCGCGTTCGAGCGCGTGGCCGGCCGCCGCGAGATCGACCTCGCCCTGCGCGACCGCACGCCGCACCGCTTCAGGTTCCAGGAGCAGGCGCAGGTCGTAGACGGCCACCGCATCAGTCGCGGTGACCACCGCAACTGCCGTACCGGCATAGGGCCGGATGGTCACCAGGCCCGAGCCTTCAAGCGTCTTGAGTGCCTCGCGCACGGGAGTCTTCGACACCCCGAACCGGGCTGCGAGCTCCTGCTCCACCAATGCGCTGCCGGGCTCGAACTCCCCGTCGAGGATGGCCGCCTTGATCGACTCGAGGACGTGCGCAGTCCGCGAGGGCAGAGCAGCAGATGCGGAGACTGGCGACGTCACGATATCCCCTCCCGACCGGAAGCCGATCATATCTGATGTATGATCGGCGACGTTAAGCCTCCATCCGCGTCCTTGGCAAGCATCTGGACCAACCAGGCCGGCCGGAAAGCGATCCCGTGAGCGACGCCCTCGCGGCCGACGCGCTGCCCAGCCTCGACCCGTGCCCCGGCGAACCGGCGACCACGACTCCGTATCAGGTCACCGCGACGCCCGAACGCGAGCAGCTCGCCGCCTGGCGGGTAGGCACCTGCCGCACCGCTGGCAACGGCGTTGGCGGCGGTCGGCGACGCGCTCGACAGCGCCGTATCGGCCGCACCGATCCTGCCGCCCGGCCACGGTGGCGGCGAAGGCCCTCCCGCAGCACCGGCAGGCACTCGTGGGCCGGAGTCGCGTGGGGCTCTTGGCCTCCGACGCCACCTTCAATCGCACGAGAAGGCCGCCAAGGGATCATCATCGATGTGCTCGGCGGCGCCGGACGTCGCCAAGACTGAGCTGGGCCTGCCGAGAGGCGTCCCAGCAGGGGATCCGCTTACGGCACTCCGGACTCGCCGCACGACGGAACGCGCGATGGCAGCGGGGTGACCTGCGGGACGCCGTGCAGATCGGCCACGAGGTGCTGGCCGGCGAGCTGGTCGGGACGGCACCCCGACATCGCCGCCAGCGACCTTGCCGCGCCGTTGTTGCTCGCCGGCGGGCCGACCGAGCTCGACGAGGGGTTCGCACTGGTCGAGGCCATGTAGGAGCAGCGGGAGCCCGCCGGCCGGCACGCGGCGAATTGGATGATGCCGGCACTCGCCGCCGCCGCGCCTGTTCCGAGTCGATCTGGGAGAGCAGATCAACCCGCTTCCGGGTTTCCCGTCAACCCTTCGTCGGTCAGCCTGGCGATTAGACAGATGATTCTCTGACGCTTTTCTTGCTCAACGACGGTAGATACCGCGATCTTCGGCTTCGTCGGTTCTCAAGAAACAGGGGTGCCGCTCTTCAACAGGAACAGCCCCGCGATGCGGCCGTCCGGGTCGAACGTGATCCGAAACAGCCCAGGGCCACGCTCCATCGTCAGAGGGACGTCGACCACGGTGAGCGCACCGCGCGGGACGTCGGCCGGATCCCCGTGGGACTGGTAGTTCCCGAGCTGCTGCTGGTACGCGGCCCAGCCCGCAGCCACCTGCTCGGCGGACAGGCGCTGCTGCATGGTGTCGCCGAAACCGGACGTGACCTCGTCGCTGCCGTTGACGACCTTGTCGAGCTCGTCGAGGGCGAGCTGGTCATAGTCGACGGCGGCCGGGGCAGCGCTGGGGGACGCTGCGGTCTGCGGCTGTGCGGGTCTCATCGACCCGGCCTGACCGGGGTTGCTGCAGGCGGCCAGCCCGCCGATCAGCGCGAACGCAGCCGTTCGGGCCAACACTCGCACAACCCATGTGGAGATCCTCATGGCGTGCCTCCGCCGTCATCATCCTCCCGCGGGCGACGTGCGCCAAGACCCGTCCTGGGTGCAACCACTTTGCCGGGTGGCACTGACTCGCTGGGAACCGCCGCCGGGGAGCAAGCCTTTTCTCTCCGGTGAGCAACTGCTGCGGACCGGCGCAACCCAGCACTCTTCGGTGCATTCCGATCGAGGTCCGCCGAAGGGACAAGGAAATGATCACGATGCGCGCCCGCCGATACGTCAGCGCGGCAGCCCTCACGTTCGGGTTGCTCGGTGCTGCGGCTGCTGTCCCCGCTCTCGTGCTCGCGGCCGCTTCGGCCGCAGATGCCGCGTCCACCGCGGCGGCCGCGGTCGTGCCCGCGAACTCGGCGACCTCGTCGACGAACGCCCTGCTCACCGCGATCAACGATGCCCGCATGCACCCAGAGAAGTACCCGCCGCGCGGCAACACCGCAGGCGCGAAGATGGGCGCCTGCACCAGCCCGTTCCGCCAGTCAGCCGCCCTCTACAAGGGTGCCAACGCGCACGACAAGTTCCTGGCCGGCCAGCCCACGAGCTGGGTGCAGAGCGGTCTGAACGCGCACCGCGACCCCAACGGTGCGCTGGCGTGGGAGAGCAACGGGCACATCGCAGCGGCCGGCTTCAACGGCGCGCGCGCCGAGATCGTTGCGTGGGGCCAGCCCACCTCCGCTGCTGCCGTCCGCGCCTGGATGCAGGACGACGAGCACTCCAACTGGGGGCATCGCAACATCATCCTCGACTGCAGCCTGTCCTACGCGGGCGCGTCGAACTACGCCGGAGGGCCCGCCGGGCACTACTTCACCGCGGACATGGGCAATCGCTGATGAGGGTCGGTGGGCTGGCGGCGGTCCGGCCCACCGCTGGCTGGACGAGCAGTGTGCAGACGAGGGGCTGCTCGATGTCGAGGACGTCGCTCGGGATCCGCTGAGTGGTTGTCGAGAACCCGGAGCAGGGCAGCATGCCGACGCCGGGTCCGCCGGCGGCGGGCGGTTACGCCGCCCGAGGCGAGTTCGTGTGGTCGACGATGTCCTGCCCGGTGACCCACCGCTCGTGGGCCCTGGAGTCGCACTGCGGCCCGGGGTAGGCGGGGCACGGGACCGTCGGCGGCAGCACGTCCGTCGCCGGGCGCGGTCCGGCGCCGCGGGCCTGCGCAGCACGACATCGGCGAGCCCCGGCGTCGAAGGAACCGGTGGTCGAGAGCAGGGTCTCCGGTCCGGGATCGTGCGCTGCCGCGACGAATCTCGACGTACTGGTCGCGGCGTCGACGCGCCACCCGGTGAGCGCCCGCGCGGCCTCGCGCACGTCGTCCTCGGTGTAGTTGCCCAGCCCGAGGGTGAACAGCTCCATGAACTCCCTGGCCAGGTTCTCGTTCGGGTGCTCGGCCTTGCTGCCCGCACCCTCGAGCCACAGCAACATGGCCGGGTCGGTCAGCATCGCCTGGGCCAGCGAGCGGAAATCGCCGCGACCGAGCGTGTGAAAGGTGTCGTTCCGCCGGTACATCAGCTGGGCCGACCGGACCTTCCGCACGCTGATGGCGAAGTGTCCGTGCCAGAACCACGTCATGCGTTCGATGAACGGGGGCCTGCACCGCGACCATCCGGTCCAGCCACCACGTGCCGAGCTGCTGCGCCTGCGCGGCGGCGGCCTGCCGCCGCTGCCTGCGCGCCTGGACGGGCGCCGCCTTGCCCAACGGCGCGGCGGGCGGGCCGAACTGCGGCGACTGCGGGAGACACCCACGCCGATTCCGGACTCATCCCGTGACGGCTACCCGATGAGCCTCTCGAGGATGGCGCGGGTGACGTGGATTTGTCCGGGCCGCTGGTGGTAGTGGTACACGAGGCCGGGCGTCGTGTTGACCTCGAGGACGCAGCCACCGGAGCGTGTCAGTGGGACGGTCGGGTCAGTGGTGATGACGTCGACGCCGACGAGGCGGGTATCGGCGATCGTCGCGGCGCGCGCGGCGTCGTCGATGATCGACCGGCACAGCAGGTCGGTCGCGGGTTCGTGGTCGGCGATCGCGCCTTCGTTGATCGCGGTCTTGAGTACCACGCGGCGCCCGGAGGCCGGCACTGACGACGGCGCGAGTCCCTGCTCGGACAGCGTCGCCCGCAGATCGGCGTCGTCGGTGATGGTGGCTCCGCCGCGCTCGACCGGGGCGTTGCGCCGGGCCTGGTTGGTGCGCTCGATCAGTCGCGCGATGGTGGTGGTGCCGTCGCCGACGACCACAGGCTGGGCTCGCTTGACCGCGTCGACGAGAAGGCCGTCGAGGAAGAGGAGCCGGTAGTTGTCGCCCGGGACCTGTTCCTCGACGAGTAGCGGGAGCTCGCCGAGCTCGCCGAGCTTCGCCGCTATGCGGCCGATGACGCTTCTGTCCGCTTGCCCGGACGATCTGCTCGCGCGCCCGGCAGCCGCTGCCGCGGCGACGGCCGCCTGGCGGAGGTCGTCGGGTGTGCGGACCTGCGTCGTCACGCCGCGCCCACCGCTGCCGTCGAGAGCCGGCTTCACGACGCAGCCCGACGACGCCGCGACGAACGGCTCGACCCCGGCCAGCGTGCGCAGCGTCGTGACGCGGTGGTCGGGAACCGGGATGCCCGCTTCGGAAAGCAGGCGATGGATCAACGGCTTGTCGCCGGCCCGCCCGAAAGCGTCGGTCGTCTCCAGCGAGGTGGCACCGCGCGACATCCGCAGGACCTCGCCACCGAGGTCGATCTCCACGCAGGAGCCGCCGACCCCGTGGGCGTCGAGTCCCAGGTTCGCCGCCGCGACGAGCCAGATGCCGCGGTAGAAGGCATCGCGGCGCTCACGCTCCTGCCGGGCCGAACGGGACGTCCACTGTCGGACGACCGTCGCCACCATCCGGCCCGCAGCACGCCCTCGCAGCCCGATGGCCTGGGTGCGCGCGGCACCGGTCAACGTCGCCATCGTCGTGGTCTCGTGCAGCATGCAACTCTCCGCGTCGGCGCAATCGATGGACTCGGCCGATTCGACCGTACGTCGGATGTGCGATATCCGGTGGGGCCGAAGCTATTTTTGGTGCAACGACGTGACGCAATTTACCGTGCGCTTGCTTCGCTTTCCAAGAATTCTCCAAGAAGTCGGAGACGTGATGCGTCGATGCGCGCGCATCCCCAATCTTGGGGAACCGTCGGCACGCGGGCGCTCGCTGGCGTCGACGGTGCGGTGGTGCCGCGGTGGCCGTCGAGTGCAGGCGACACACCTGCGGTTCGGAGCCGGCAACCCCTTCCTCGGCGCGACCGGGGTCTGTCTCCGGCCGATCTACGAGTGCACCGCACAGCGACCGTCGTCGAGGGGAAGCGCCGCCTGGCCGAGCGTCTGCTCCTCGATGTCTGCGGCCCGGACTGGGTGTGATGTGATGTCGATCCGGCGGCCGTTCTGAGCGGACGATTCCGGGTGTCTGAGGCTCGACGGTAACTGCTCCAAGAACTCTCCAAGAATGGTGAGCGTCACGAAAGGACCACGGTGCTCGGCAACTTCCTGATCGGACTGCGGGAAGGCCTCGAGGCGGCGCTGGTCGTGAGCATCCTCATCGCCTTCCTGGTCCGCACGGACCGTCGAGCCGCCCTGCCCAAGGTGTGGATCGGTGTCGGACTGGCCGTGGCTGTCAGCGTCGGTGTGACGCTGGCTCTGGCGCTTGCCCAGCAGGCGTTGACGTTCCAGGCCGAGGAGATGTTCGGCGGTTCACTGTCGATCATCGCCGTCGGTTTCGTGACCTGGATGATCTTCTGGATGCGGCGCACCGCCCGGCACCTGTCGGGCGAGCTGCGCGGACGTCTCGATGACGCCGTGCAGGTCGGCGGGGGAGCTGTGGTCGTGATGGCGGCGCTGGCCGTGAGCCGCGAAGGGCTCGAGACGGAGCTGTTCTTCTTCACCATCAGCGGCGTGCTGCTCATCTTCGTGGCCGCTGGGATCCTCGCCTACGGCGTGCACGACCTCCGGGAGGCAGACGTCCTCCCCGGGCTGGCTTCGCTCGCGTTCGATGTCAGCGATGCGGTGCCCGGACTCCTGGTACGGCGTCGTGCTCAAGGGGATCTTCAACTTCTCGCCGCAGACGACCGTGGTGCAGGCCGTCGTGTGGGTGGTCTACGTGGCCATGGTGCTCGGCCTGTTCCTGCGGTCGGCACGACAACCCGCGCCGGCCGCCGCGACCGCCGGGTAGGTCGGTGTTCGATGAGTCGACTGCCCGGGCAGGACAGGTGGAGGAGATGACTGATCCCGCTAGTAGGGATGACGCGCGGCGGGGTGCACGCTTCGGTGCCCGTGCCGTGCTGGCCGCTGTCGCGCTGGGGCTGCTCGCGGTGCCGTTCAGCCTGCTGCTGTTGCTCGTGGAATCGCAGTGGACGCCGCTGCTGCACGCCGACCAGACGGCGCGCGACGACGTGCACGCGTTCGCGCTGTCCCACGGCGGGTTCGTGACGGTGATGGATGTGCTGAGCGCCATCGGGAGGTGGTGGGCCTACTTGATCGGCTTCACGGCGGTGCTCGCCTGGCTGCTGTGGCGCAGGCTGATCCGGCTGGCGCTGTTCGTGGTCGTCACCGTCGGCGGCAGCGGCCTGCTCAACGAGCTCGTGAAGGTGGCCGTGCACCGGGCGCGCCCGGTGCTCACCGATCCGATCGCGCAGGAGAGCGGTGCGAGCTTCCCGAGCGGGCACGCGCAGGGCGCCGTGGTCGGCTACGCGGTCCTGCTCCTGGTGTTCCTGCCCGTGCTGCGCCGGGCCGCCCGCCCGATCGCGGTCACGGTGGCGGTCCTGATGGTCCTGGCGATCGGGTTCTCCCGGGTGGCGCTGGGCGTGCACTACGTGTCCGACGTCCTCGCCGGATACGTCCTCGGCGCCGCCTGGGTCGCCGCGATGATCGCGTCGTTCAACCTCTGGCGCCGCGAGCGCCATCGCCCACCGGCTCGTGCGGCCGACGGGCTGGAGCCCGAGAACGCTCCGCGGCTGGACCCGCGGACATGAAAGATCCACGGCACTGCATCGTCTAGGTACGGACAGAGCGGGACCGGCGCGGGTTCTCACCGTCCTCCTGCCTGGCTCGCACGGGACTCTCGCGCGCGGCTGGAACATTCTCCGCAGCGGGATCCAGACCCGGGTGCGGGACTGCCTGCGGTGTGTGTCGACGACCAGGTCGGCACAGCATCCGCACAGGAGCGTCACAGGTTCTGCCCAGTCACCGCCCCGACGATCGCCCCGGACACCGCACCGTCCCCGGCTCGACGCGCTCGGGTCCGCCACGCAGCCCACTACGGAGGTAGTTCTGTCATGACAGCCATCGGAGCCGGTAGCGGGTCCCGCGGACGGGCTGATGCCGGCCGGCTCGCCGCCATCAAGGTTCCGCAGATCACGCTGATGTTCTGGCTGGTCAAACTGCTCACCACGGGTACGGGGGAGGCCGCGTGGGACTGGATGGACCATTCACTGGGTCAGCGCGTCGCCCTCGTGTTCTCCGGGGTCGCCCTGCTCGCGGCGCTCGTGGCCCAGTTCGTCGCCCGGCGGTACAGCACATGGCTCTACTGGGCTGCCGTGGTGATGGTGAGCGTGTTCGGTACGGCGGTGGCCGACGTGATGCACAACGAGTTCGGCGTGCCCTACACGGTGTCCACGATCGCGCTCCTGATCGCGGTCGCAGCCGTCTTCGCGATGTGGTTCCTGGTGGAGAAGACCCTGTCGATCCATTCCGTCCGAACCCGGCGCCGGGAGATCTTCTACTGGGCCGCGGTGCTGCTGACCTTCGCGCTGGGTACCGCGGCCGGTGACTGGACGGCGGACACGCTGAGCCTGGGCTACTTCCCGTCAGGTGTCCTGTTCCTGATCGCATTCCTGCTACCTGCGGCGGCGTATCGCTGGCTGGGGATGAACGCGATCCAGGCGTTCTGGCTCTCCTACATCGTGACCCGGCCGCTCGGGGCGTCATTCGCCGACTTCTTCGCCGGACCGGACTTCCGCGGCGGCCTGATGATGGGCTTCCCCGTGATCACGGTGGTACTCACGGCGATGATCGTCGCGGCGCTCGTGTACCTGGTCAGGACCGGCAGCGACCAGCCGCTCGAGAACGCCGCGACCAGCACCGCTCCGGCCCGACCTTGAACGGGCGCGTTCCAGCCTTCGTCGAACGGCTGCGCGGGCACGGGGACGGTCTCGCCGTGCTCACCGCCGACGAGCGGATCTCCTGCGGGCAGCTCGCCGACCGGGTCGAGCAGGTTGCGTCGGTCATCGGGACCGGCCGCAGGCTCGTCCTGGTCGAGGCGGCGAACGATCTCGCCTGCCTGCTCGGCTACCTCGGCGCGTTGCACGGCGGCCACGTCGCGCTGCTGGCACCCCGGGCGGACCCGGACCAGGTCGACCGGCTCGTCGCCCGGTTCGATCCCGACGTCATGATCGGCGCGGACGGCGCGGCCCGGTCCCGGCGGCCCGGGAGCCGGCACCGCCTGCACCCCGATCTGGCGTTGCTGATGGCGACCTCCGGCTCGACCGGCACGCCCCGGCTGGTCCGCCTCTCGACCGCCGCGCTGGACGCCAATGCCGCCGCCATCGGCACCTACCTCGGCATCACCGCCGACGACCGCGCCGCGCTGACCCTGCCGATGCACTACTGCTACGGGCTCTCGGTGATCAACAGCAGTCTCCTTGCCGGTGCCGGGGTGCTGCTGACGGAGCACTCGGTGCTCGACGACGCGTTCTGGGCCGCGGTCCGCGAGCACGGGATCACCGGCCTGCACGGCGTCCCGTACACCTTCGATCTGCTCAACCGCGTCGGCTTCGCCCAGATGTCCCTGCCTCACCTGCGCTACGTGACCCAGGCCGGCGGCCGGCTGGCACCGGACCAGGTCCGCCGGTGGGCGCAGGTCGGGCGGCGCCGCGGGTGGCGGCTGTTCGTCATGTACGGCCAGACCGAGGCCACCGCGCGCATGGCCTACCTGCCGCCCGAGCTCGCCGAGTCGCATCCGCAGGCGATCGGTGTCGCGATCCCGGGCGGATCGCTCACCGTCGAGTCACCGGACGCCACTGGGGTCGGGGAGCTGGTCTACCAGGGTCCGAACGTGATGCTCGGCTACGCCGAGCACCCCGGCGACCTTGCCCGGGGCCGGTCCGTGGACGCCCTGTACACCGGCGACCTGGGCCGACGGTGCCCCGACGGGCTGCTGGAGATCGTCGGACGCCGCAGCCGCTTCGTCAAACCGTTCGGGATCCGCACCGATCTCGACGGGATCGAGCGCCTGCTGGCCGAGCAGGGCATCGACGCGGCCTGCACCGGCACCGACACCGAACTCGTGATCGCCACCACGACGGGCCCGCAGAAGCGAGCCCGGTCGATCGTCCGCGACAGGCTGAACCTGCCGACAGGCATGATCACGGTTGTCGTGGTCGACGAGCTCCCGCGCCGGCCCAACGGCAAGCTCGACCATCCCGCCGTCGCCCGCCTCGCCACACCGCCCGGCCGCCGCCGCGGTGTCCGGTCGCTGCTGGCCACCGCGCGGCGGCGACCGACCACCGTGCGGGAGGTCTTCATCGACACCTTCCCCGGCCAGGACCTGCCCGACGACGCGTCGTTCGTCGAGCTGGGCGGCGACTCCCTGACCTACGTGCAGGTCTCGGCCGACATCGAACGGGTGCTCGGCGGACTTCCGGCCGGGTGGGACCAGTTCCCGCTCGGGCGGCTCGAGGCGATGACCCCGGACACCGGACACCGCCCCACTGGACGGGCGACTATCGAGACCGCGGTACTGGTCCGCGCGCTCGCGATCGTGCTGGTCGTGGGCGAGCACGCGCACCTGTGGCCGATCGTGGGCGGCGCCCACCTCCTGCTCGCACTGTCGGGCTGGACCTTCGCCCGGTTCGTCCTGGCCCGCGACCGCGCGCCCGAGGTCCGGTCAGCGGCGCTGTCCCGGCACAGCACGCCCCGCCGCATCCTGGGCAGCGCTGCCCGCATCGCCGTGCCGAGCGCCGCGTGGATCGCCTTCCGTGCGCTACTTGGCAACGTCCGGTTCGTCGACGTCCTGCTGCTCGGCTCACTGACCCCACCCCTGGTCGCGGGCTACTGGTTCACCGACGACCTGGTCCAGATCCTGATGCTGCTGGCGCTGGTGTTCGCCCTACCGGCACTGCGGCACATCGAGCGCCGCCATCCCTTCGGGTTCGCCGCCGCGGTGCTGCTCCTCGCACTGATCGGCAGGAACTACCCAACGGCATACGGCTACTGGTTCACCACCGACATCTACAGCACCCAGATCGTGGCCTGGCTGTTCGTCCTCGGCTGGATGGCCCACCGCGCCCGCACCACAGCACAGAAATGGGCGACAGTCGCGGCCGTGCTCGTCCTGGTCCCGACCTTCTTCGGTTCCGACGCCCTGCGCACGATCGTCGTCGTCGGCGGGCTGCTCCTCGTGCAGTTCGTGCCTACGGTGTCGGTGCCCCGGGTGCTGGCAGGGCCCGCGACGGCCGTGGCATCGACGTCGCTGGCGATCTACCTCACCCACTTCGGCATCCTGCCCCTCGCCGGTCTCGGCGTGTCCCCGATCGCGGTCCTCGCGGTCAGCATCGCCGTCGGCGTTGTCACCTCCTGGCTGCTCACGGCCGTGCTCCGACACCGGCACCGATTCGCACGAGCGGTCGACCTGCCCGGTGCCGTCGACCGGCCGCATCCGCCCGCTGCCGCGGATGGGTACCACACGTTGTCCGCAAGCACCGTCAATCCTGCGCAAGGAGTCCGATGACCCACGAACAGGCAGCCGCAACGGCGACCCCGACCTCGATCTCCCTGCGGGCCGTGCGCGTCGCGGCCGTGCTGGCCGCGCTCTCCATCCTGTGGCAGGGATATTCGGCCTCGAACGTGATCGTCGACGGCGGTGCCGCGCTTGGACCACACGAGATCGGAGCCATCGTTGCTCACGTGACGACCGGGCTCCTGGCGCTCGCCGCGGCCGTGCACTGGAGGGCCACCCGCGGGCCGGTATGGCCCGCAGCGGTATCCGCGGTGGTCTTCGTCGCGACGTTCGCCGAGGCATCGCTCGGCCACGAACGGACCCTCTGGGTCCACGTCCCGCTCGCGCTGCTGATCACGATGGGCACCGCGACGGTCCTCGTCCGGGAATTCGCACGTACGCGCTCCCACTGATCGGCCGCGCGGGAGTGACAACCTCGTGCGCAAATGGTGATCAACTCGAACATCTTGCAGCGACCGTTCGAGATCCGGTTGGAACGGTGATGCAGGTCGGACGTAGCGGAGGATGGATCTCGCAGAGCGTGGGATGTCACCATTGGCCCGCCGGTGAGACCACCGGGCGTCGACAAGATCGCCTTCACCGGATCGAGGTAACTGGGCCGGCAGATCGTCGCGGTCTCGGTGCGTCCCGCACCCGGATGGCGCACGAACTCGCCGAACTCACCGCAGCATCTCGAGCGCTCGAAGTGCTCGACCGAGCTCGGCGCAGTCGACGAAGAGCCGCGAACAGTCCTTGCAGGTCAGATTCGTGACGCCGTCGCGGGCCTCAGGAAGCGACCGCGTCGCAGAAGATGGTGCTCCGGGTCCCCCGTGAGCTCGAGGAAGTGTGGGTCGATCCGCAGACGGCGACGATCGCCGATCGGATTGGCAGCTCCTTGCCTCTGACGCGGGACACGCTGGCGCGGATGGAGCGTTGCGGCCTGGTCCGGCAGCCGCCCGACCGGTCCATGGAACTCACCGCAGAGGGGTCGGGTGCAGGCGATCGCGGTCATGCGCACGCTCCGCGTCGCCGAGTGCTACCTAGCGGACGTGGTGGGACTGGATCGGCATCTCGTCCACGGCGAGGCGTCGCGCTGGCAGAAACGTGCTGGGGACGACACTGAGCACCGGATGCTCAGGCTCCTCGGGTCCCCGACAACGTCGCCGTTCGACAGTCACATCCCGGGTATGGACGCGTTTCGCGGCGCGATGCCTGGGTCGCCGGCGGTCGAGGAACCGTTGCTGTCGACGCATGGCGACCTCGGCGTGCGGCTGGGTGACGCGGTGGGGCTGGCCGGGGAGTGACCGCACTCTGGCTGTCCGAGCGAGTGCAGGCAGACTTCGCGCATCTCTGGGCGCTGGACTCCCCGGGAATCGGTCCGGGTTCGGAGCTGATCGTCCGTGAGATCTCGGCCGCGGCTGAGGCGTCCGCGTCGAGGTGGACGGCGTGGAGCGGATGCTCGACACGGCTGCCGCCGACGGCGTGTGGGTCGCACGGTTCTGAGCCCGAGCGCCGAGTGAGCGAAGGCTCCCCTCAGCACACTCTCCGTAGGATGGGCGGGTGCCCGTCCCCGCCGATGCCATATCCGACGGCCTCGCGGTGCTGTTGATCGACGACCATCGGATGTTCACCGATCTGCTCGCGCTCACCCTGGACATGCAGGACGACCTGCACTGCGTCGGCGCTGCGCATACGGTCCAGGATGGGCTGCAGTGGGCGGCCTCGGAACCGTTCGACGTCGCGGTAGTCGACCTTCAACTCCCCGAGGGGGGCGGGCTCGGTTTGATCGGTCCGCTGCTGGAACTGCGGCCGGCAGCCAGGATCATCGTGCTCACCGCGCATCCCCGGGCCGATCTCGCGCAACGTGCCCTCGATACCGGCGCGGCAGCATTCCTGGCCAAGGACGGCGCGCTGGAGGAGATCCTGGCGGCTATCCGCGAGGCCGACGCCGACCATCCGATGGTGTGTGCGGCCGCGCGATCCGTTCCCGGTGGACCTCGATTGACCCATCGAGAGTGGGACGTGCTGCGCGGCCTCGGCAACGGGCTGACTGCCCACCAGATGGCCGGATCGCTGGGCATGTCGCTGCACACCGTCCGCTACCACATCAAATCGGTCATGGCGAAGCTCGAGGTGCACTCGCAGCTCGAGGCGGTCGTCGCGGCCGAGCGGCTGGGCCTGATCGAGGTCGGGCACTGCTTCTGATCGGCCGGTCGTTCAGCCGATCACGGCGTTGAGCAGCGGGACCAGCTGCTGCACGGCGTAGGGGATGCTCAGCACCGATCCCGACGACAGCGCCAGGCTCAGGTTGAGGTCCTCGACGATCACCAGGCGCTTCTCCGCCGCAGCGCGCGAAGCGGCCAGGGTCGGGTAGGTCGCCAGTGCCACGTCAGGGCTGAGGCCCTTCCTCGTCAACATCAGTGTCGCCCGCGGCCGCCGGGTCGCCGGGCCGGCGGGGGCGGCTACCGGCGGTGTTCCGCCGGAACCGCAGGCGGACACTGTCGCCCCAGCCACGATGGCTGCCGCGGCGAACAATCGGGATCTGGCGCGCACGATCGCTCCGTCGTCGAACGCGGCTGTCGAACCGACGCAGCAGGTAGTCACGCCTCACCAAGGTCTGCTTCCCCAAAATTGGGGAGGCCTGCGTCGCCGCCCATAGACTGCGCACGTGAATGCGTCGGCGATCGCCGGCCTGTGGGCGCGGCCAGTGCTGCGCCGTGCCGTGCTCCGGCATGTGCTGATCACCGCGACGATCGCGGTGGCGTTGTCGACGGTGCTGATCGCTGGCATCTGGGCGGTGTGGCAGAGCGAGGGGCATCGGACCGCGCGGCAGATCTCCACCCAGGTCGCCGGAGCCCTCATCGTCGACCTGTCGGCCACCGACTTCAGCGACCGCGCGGTGCTCGACCGCACCGCGCTCGGCGCGGATGTCGCGCCGTACCTGGAGTCGGGCCTCGTCCACCGGATCAAGGTCTGGCGGGTGGAGGGCGACCGGGCGCGAGTCGTGTTCTCCGACGAGCCACGCATCGAGGATGACGTCCGTTCGTTCGACCCAGTGCTGGCCCGCCGGCTCGATGCGGGCGAACCGGTGTCGCTGAGCCTGCCTGTCGACGACGAGCACCGCTACGAGCTCGCCGACGGTGCACCCCTCATCGAGGTCTACATCGGGTTCCGCGACGCCGCGGGCACGCCGATGCGCCTCGAGATCTACGTCCCGATCGACACCGGGGCGGCGACGGCTCGCACGGTCGCGCATCTCGTGCCGCTCACGCTCGCCGCCTTGCTCGCGCTCGGCGCGGCCACCATCCCGTTGACGATCTCGTTCGCCCGGCGCATGGAGGGCGAGCAGGAAGAACGCCGTGCTGCGCTGAGGTACGGCCTGGCCGCATCGGACCTGCAGCGACGCGAGCTCGCCCAGCTGCTGCACGACGGAGTGATCCAGGACCTGGCCGGAGCCGGCATCCTGCTCGACGCCATCCGGCAGGCTGAAGACGCAGCCCCCGGTGACGACAGCCGCCGACCGCTACTGGAGAAGGCGCACCGGCTCGTCGCCGACGACATCCGCCAGCTGCGCATTCTCGCCGCCGACCTGCTGCCCGTCGCCTTCGACGGCGCCAACCTGCACGCCGCGATCACGGGACTGGTGCAACAGCTCGGCGATCCGCGTGTCGACGTCGCGGTCGATGTCGAGGACGCGCCGACAGTGGCCCACGACCGCGCCGTCCTCCTGCACCGTGCGGCTCGCGAACTGCTCCGCAACGCCTATCAACACAGCGGTGCCAGCCGGATCCGCGTCCACGTCGCACAGACCGAGCACGGCATCGAGCTCCAGGTCGCCGACAACGGCGTGGGATTCGAACCGGCCCGCCCCGCGTCCGACGGCCACATCGGGCTGAAGCTGGTGGGCACGGCGGTGGAGGAATCCGGCGGCAGCCTCGACATCGCCACCGCTCCCGGCCACGGGACGAGGGTCTCGGTGATCCTGCCCGATCTCGCTCCGGGCTCCGCGGTCCCGCCGACGCGGCGGTCCCAGCGCCTCCGCTGTTCCGCGGGTCCCGAATTTTGGGGAGATCGCGCGTAGGCGTATTGCGAATATCGTCCGGTTCGGCGGGACGCCGGCCCGCCCTCGAAAGGCTCTGAACGCAAGGAAGACATGCCGCCGCGCCTCATCGTCCTGCACCCCAACGACGGCTGCTTGTCTCTGGCCAGAGCAGTGGCCCGCCGCGGTGTCGAGGTCATCGGGTTACCGACTCCCGAGTACGCCTACGTGTTGCGCAGCAGGTCGATGACCGGGCGGGTGATGCCCGACATCCGCGCTCGTGCCGACGAGTGGCGTGACCTGCTGAACGCCGCGGCCCCGGCCTACGTGCTGAGCGGCTCCGACGCAGCGACCGAGTTTCTCACTGAACGGCGGAGTGAGCTCCTCGACGATCTGGTGACTTTCGAGTCCGCCGACCGTGTGCACGTCGACCTCATGGACAAGCAGCAGCTCTACCGCACCGCTGCGCTCGCCGGCGTCAAAGCGCCGTGGATGCGACACATCGATACCCGCGCCGATCTGGAGGAGCAGCTCGACGAGCTCACCTACCCCTGCGTCCTGAAGCCGACGCTGGGACACCGCGCCAAGGAACTGCTGGGCGTCGGTACCGTCCGCGTCGACAGCCTGGACCAACTGGTCGGGCATGCGCGACAGCTGGTCGACCTCGACGTGCCGGTGCTGGTCACCGAGCTGGTGCCCGGACCGGAGACGGCGCTGGAGGGCAGCGTGGCCGTCCGAGACCGGGCCGGTGTCTACCGGCTGGAGTACGGGCGACGGAAGCTACGACAGTGGCCGCTGGACTACGGTGTCGCCTCGCTCATGGAGTCCTCGGACGTACCGGAGACACTGAAGATGAACCGGCAGCTCATGGACTTCACCGGGTACGTCGGCATCTCCGCGTGCGAGACGAAACGGCACGCAGAGACCGGCGAGCTCTACCTCATCGAGATCAACGTGCGCGTTCCCGGCAGCTTCGGGCTTTCCCAGGCCTGCGGTGTCGACGGTCCGTGGCGGCTGTTCGCCGCGCTCGCCGGGCTGAAGCAACCCCCGCAACCGGCACAGGTCGACGGACGCAAGGTAATGCTGCCGCACAAGGAGCTAGCCGCAGCTACGGCGCGGCTGCGGGCGGGCGACGTGCGCATCGGCGAGGTACTGCGGAGCTGGCGCGGAGTCCGTGACGCGGGAGCGCTCGCACTCTCGGATCCGCTGCCGGCGGCCGCGCTCGTGGGGCGGTTGGTCTGGGAGAAGGTGCTCCGCCGGCACTGAGCGGGCCAGCGGCCGCTCTCATGTCCCAATCTGCTTACCGCAGTGTGGGCGGACATGAGTCCCGAATCGGCCGTCCTCGCGTTCAACCCGATCAGCGCGAGCGACCTGCTCAGCTCTTTCGGACTCGGCATCCTCGTGATCCTTGTGGTCGAGACCAGGCTCCTGATCCGGTTCTTCCTGCCCGGCGACTCGCTGTTATTCACCGCCGGTCTGCTGTCCGCCCACCGGAGCCGGTGACTTGCGGCTGAGCCTGCCGTAACTGCTCGCCGCGGCCGCAGGGACGCGAGGCCGCGCGATGGTCCCCATTCGCCGCAACTCGGGACCAGGCCGACAGCCGCCACCGTCACGGGCCCGGCCGAGACGGTTCACCGGCGACGTCTACGTCACCCCGGTCCATGCCGTCCAGCGGCCGCGCGGCTGACCGTCGGGCTCGTGCGCTGCACCCCGGCGCCCGCTCGTTCTGGCACCACCACGGACTCGGCCAGACACTGATCTGCACGGAGGGCTTCGGGTTCGTCGCCACCCGCGACGGCACGGTTCTCCGGCTGCGCACGGAGACGGCGTGGACCCGCCCGGCGGGCAGCACTGGCACGGTGCCACCGAGGGCACGGTGATGTGCCACTACCCGTTGGTCGAGCAGGCCGACGACGTGACGCTGGCGACGACCCGGCTGGAGGAAGTGACCGACGCGCAGTACCGATCGGCGCATCAGACGTCCTGAGGTCGTGGCGTCGAGCGCGAGCTCGGTAGGCTCTGGTCCGGCTCAGTCTCGAGGTAGGACGCGCAGCCTGATCTCCAGGACGTCGAGGCCGGTCGCCGCGCCGACGTGGCCGGGGCCGTAGCGGTCGTACCTCGCGTGGTAGGCCCGGGTGACGTCGTCGCGCACCGCGGAGTCGGCGGATGATGGTTTGCGGCTCGCTGCCGGCCGGTGCCCGAGCTGCGGCGACTGCGGACCATCTCGTCGCCTCACGCCGCTCGTGTTCCGAAAAATCCCGTGCGTGCGCGGCGAGTGCTCGCAGGTGCGCTGCCCGGTCGGGCCGTTGGGCGGCTGCCCGGTCGAACGTTTCGGCGAGCCGGCTCTCAGTGTCGGCGATGGACTCCGCGAGGTGCCCAACGGTTGCTGCGAGCGCAGCGCCGTGACGCTGGGACTGCGCTACACGGGCCGCGAGGTGCTGCTGGTCGCTCGGTTCGTCAGGCACAGATCCGCGCTCCCTACGGCTCGTTCGGGGGCCGCGGAGGCTCCGGGGTCGAACCCCACGACCTAGGCAGCTCGCGGGATAGCGCACGCACCGCCCGTCAAATCGGTACCCCGTCCCCCGTGCCTCATGCATAAGTCTCCACGGATCCCGACGTGGATGTCACCCTGGATCCCGTCGGCGATCGTTCGTGGACCGAGCAGCTCACGAGTATCAGTGTCACCGGTGCAGGTCGAAGATGCCGATGCAGCGGCGGCGGCAGACGGGCACCGGTGACATGAGCGCGTGTGGATGCATCCGCACCGCGGAGTAGCTGCACGATCTCGTCCATTGGCAGGTGCCCAACGCCGGGGCTCGGGCGCCGGTCGAGCGCTGGATGATGGTGATGCGGCGGATGGTGCACATCTCGGTGCTGCCGCGGTCGGTGTGGACGAGGAACCACCCGGCCGACTGGGCCTGGGCCGCGGGTGAGAGAAGATCGACCGTGCCGGGTTGGGTGTGGTCGAGCCAGACACGCAGATCGTGAACGACCTCGATCTGCAGCAGATGGAGGTGCGGGTGTCCGCCTTCTGCGACGGCGATGGAGTGCGCCACGCCGAAGGAGGCTCCCGTCGCTACGCCGACGACGAATGCGCCCACGACTGCCGCCTCCGGCAGCAGGTCGGGGTGCAGGAAACGACGTGAGCGCCGTCCCGAGCAGGTTCCAGAAGATCACGCGATGGCCGCCGTACACGACGCCTCGCCCGTCACCGGGCCGGTGCACACCACCTTGATGGACACCACTGAACTCCGCTGCCAGTTTGTGGACCTTGATCGGCAAGGCGGGTTCGGCGAACGGCCTGGGGAGACGGACCGAAAAATGCCGGCACCGCGCCCCAGACCGACTCAACCAACTCGCAGCCGACTGCCCGCCATGTGGTCGCTGAACAGCGCAAACGTGAAGCCAACGGCGCGCTGCTACCAGCACTGCAGGCCTTGCCAGCACGGAACAGAAGGAGTAGACCTGAATCCACGGGAACACAGGCAGGCCAAGGCCGAATCGGAAGAGAAGGTTCGTCCTCCCGGGCGGTGGGCCCCAGTTCGAGCACCAGCACCCACGCGGAGCACGCCGCGATAAGGCTATGCGTTGTGGGTCTGCGTCAGCAGCCGATGATCGGTTGTTGACGCCGAGACCAGCCAGCACATCGCACTCTTCACGCTTGGTAACCGATGACTCGAACTCTCGGACGTCGTCCCCGGGTAGCAGCTGGGGCGACGTCCGACTCATGTGCAGCCCAGTGCCCGCCCGCGCCTTCTCTTGAGACTAGTGCTGCATCAGGCAACGTTGGGCAGGTATTCGGGTCTGCGGATCTTGGAGCCGACGGCGAGGTGCCGCTTGGGTGAGGCGCGCTTGTTGGCTCAGCGGACGTAGCCGGCGATCGCGGCCTCCTGCGCACCGGGGGAGGGGTAGTCGCTGCCGTCGAGGGTGAAGTAGCGCGGCGCGGTGAACTCGGACTCGATCCAGTTCAGCCAGGAGGCGTTGGTCGGGGTGAACACCAGCTCGACGTGCAGGGGGTCGGCAAAGTCCGCTACGTGATCTTGAGTAGTGCGAGGGGTCGGGTGGCGTCGCGGGCGTGGTGGCGTAGTGCGGCGGCGATGTTGACCGCGCCGGCGAGCCGGTTGAGGCTGATCACGAGGTTGCGGAAGGTGGCCATGACCTGCGGGGCGTGGCCAGTGCGGACCTGGGAGTGGTCTTCGCCGAAGGTGACGTCGCGGACCCAGTGCAATCCGTTCTCGATCTGCCAGTGCCCCCGGATCCAGGCGGCGAGCTCCATCGGTCGGGCTTGGTGAGGTGGCAGGTCAGTGATTGCGTAGACGGTCTCGGTGTGCCACCGGCCGCGACCGGACAGAGGTCGGGTCTTGCGGGTGAGCCGGATGGCCTGAGCGGCGTGCGGGAACATGATCCCGGCGGCGATGGTGACGACCTTGACCGATCGGATCTCCCGGCGGCCGTGGCTGTTCTCCGCGGTGCGGTGGCCGATCTCGACCTGGCGCCAGGGCAGCGCGGTGAGCTGTTTGCGCAGGTTGGGCTGGTTTCCCTTGACCATGAGCACCCAGTGCGCCCCGCGGGAGGCCAGGTAGTCGACGTGTTCGCGTTGGGTGTGCAGTGCATCGGCGGTGACGACGACGTCGGTGAGGTCGAGGGAGTCGAGCAGGGGTGCGAAGCGGCTGATCTCGCTGGTCTTGCCGTCGACGTCGACCTGGCCGAGGACGACCCGGGCGTGGTGATCGATCACGGCGAGCAGGTGTCGGGCCTGTCGGTCGAGGGTGCGGGCACCGCGCACGGTCTTGCCGTCTAGCGCGACCGCTCGGCGTCGTCCCCGCGGGGCTTGGGTGGCGCACAGGTTCCCGATCCAGGTGCTGATCACGACATCGAACCGGTCACCGTCGAGGCCTTGCAGGACCCGGCGGATCGTGGACTCACACGGACATCGGTGGCCGACACCGAGCACCTTGTTGACCTCGGCTGGCAGGTCAGCGACCCATTCCGCGATCGCAACGTAGGAGCGGGCGCCAGCCGCGACCGCGCAGATCGCTACCGACAGCACCACGGCTAGTCCATGGCGGACACCGCGGCGGGCGCGCGGATCGACGACGCCCACGAGCACCTCCCGCAGCCCAGCAGCGAGCTGCACCGGATCGGGTAGCTCCACCCGGGCCAGCTGGTCAGCGACAGCAAGGATCGGTGATGATGCAGATGCGGGCACGGCTCTCTTCCGATGATCATGGTGGCCTCGAGAACCGTCATGATCATCGAAGGAGTCGTGCCCGCACTGCTACACAGCCTTCGGCGTGTCGTTCATCCCCAGCTCAGGGCCCGCCCGTCAGGACTTTGCCGACCCCCTGGCTCGACGTGTGGCCTGCGCACCACTGGGCGACCTCGCGTTTGCGGTGCGGGGAGAAGTTGTCGCACACCACGAACAGTCGCCCGGCGGGGAATCGGGTGCGGAGTTGGCGCAGGAACCCCAGGAACTCCTGCCAACGTTTGCGGTCACGGAACCGGTAGAACATCTGCCCCGAGGCCAGGTCGAGTGCGGCGAACATGTGCCGCACCCCGTGGGTGCGGGTGTAGGTGGCGCGCAGCCGGGCCGGGCGCCGGCGCGGGAACTAGCCATGTCCTGGTCGTGGTTGCAGGTTGAGCGGCCCGAACTCATCGACGCAGATCACCCGGCCACCGTCGGGAACCTGACCGGCGGCGGCCTGGTCGTAGTGCTGCAGGATTCGGCTCGAACAGCTGCGGTCGCGTCGCTGGGCGAGCGCTTTCAATACCGCAGGGCGGGCCAGTGGTCATTCCATCGGGTGCTGAGATGGTCGGCAACGATCGCCGCTTCCACTGGCAGCGTCAACGCATAGCCGTCCTCGACCCACAGCAGGCGCAAGTCGTCGAGGCGCTGGAACGACGCGTCGAATACCGCCGGTGTGACACCGCCCCCTGCAAGGGTGGCCCGGGCGTGCGTGATCCGGGTGGGCTTGGCATCGAAAGCGGCGAGCACTCGCGTCTCGATAGGGTCGAGCACTACCTCGGCTTCGACGCGGAATCTGGTGTCGCGGACGAGGGAGCTTCCGTCGTCCCGTAGTTCCTGACTGAGGAGGACCGGGTTGTCGTGGTCACGCTGTCGGCTCTTCCAGTGGTCCACTTGGAGACACACGAACTCGTGCAATTCCTGGAGATCGGCGGCGACCTGGTAGGGGCGGTCGAAGTAGTAGCAGTATCCGGAGAGATCGAAACCACTTGAGGTCAGGAATCCCGTAGAGAAAAGGATATCGTAGATCGAATCGTGGACGTAGTCGCCCGAGAATCCGAAGCGTTGCGGATCGGTCTGCAGCGGTGCGAAGCGGGTGATCTTGACGTCGCTGCGGCTGACCGGCGGTGCCAGGTGATAGATACGGGGGATGTTCGCCAACATGCCTAGGTATGCAGTGCTGGTCTCCCCTGGGAACGCGAATATGATGTTGTAGTCGATGGCGATGCGATTTCGGTAGGCTGCTCGCAACAGTGCGACGTTGTCGATCCCGCGAACGCCCTTGTCCATGCTGCGCAGCACTTCCGTCGAGAATGACTCGATGCCCGGCTGCATCTCGACGAACCCGGCTTCCGCGAACAGCTCGACCCGCTTGGTGGTCTGGTTGGCCTTGATCTCACACAGCAGTGAGAAGCGTGGCCGCTGCTTCGCCAGCTCGGGTAGCAAGCCTTCATAGAAGGGGCGGGGGAGGATGTAGTCGCAGAACCGGAACGTCTTTTCGCCGTATCTCTGGCGAAGTTCGAGCAGCATGGCGAGTGCCTGTTGCGGGGATTTCGAGCGGTACCGGAGGGTCTCCTCGTCGATTCCGCAAAAGATGCAGTGCTTGGCCTGGCCCCACCAGCAGCCTCGGGAAGTCTCCACCGGCAGGACACTGTGGCGGATCTCGATGCCCTCACTGGCCAGCACTGCGAGGTCGTCGAACCAATCATCGAAGTCTGGCGTGGGTACATCGTCGAGGGGCATCCGGGCTGCAGGTCGGCGGGTGTGGGGATGCTCGGGTGTTACACAGCCGGGGATCCCGTCGAACCCTTCATCGGCCGCAGACCGGCGGGCCAGCTCGGTGATCACGGGCTCTCCGTCGCCGAGCACGACGGCGTCGACAAACGGGAACGCCTTGAGCACTTCGCGACTCGGCTGACCCTCGAGCGCGTAGCCGCCCAAGACGATCGACACGGACGGATCCCGATCGCTGATGACCTTCGCCAGGGCCAGCGAGGCCATAGTCTGGTCGAACATGCAGCTGAATCCCACGATCGTCGGTTCGTCGGCGAGCACAACATCGGCGCACTCTGCGAGGTACGCGGGCACGATCTCGTCACGTAGGCGCAGCACCATACGGCCAATGGCCAGTCCATCGGGGTACTTCGAGTGGTGCACCTGTTCGAGCTCGACGCAGCGCTCGACGAGTATGTCGAGCTGGCGCCCGTCGACGTCGGGGTCGAGCCCGGCGGTGAACACGAACTCATTGAGGGCTGCGCAGTCAGCGAGCATCGTGTAGGTCTCGTAAGTGACATGCCGCAACAGGAACGGGTAGAAGTGGCGAACCCGCGCAGAGATGCCATCGCGGTCGAGGCAGGCCTTCAGGATCGCGAGCCCGAGGCTCGGTTCCGAGACCCCAGCCCACGGCATCGACACCAGGACGGCACGAGGTGTTCGCATCAGAGCTTGAGTTCGACCTGCTGTGTCCAGTCAACAACGACCTCGGCCTCTTTGCCGGGCACTGCGCAGACGATGACGATGACCACAGCCACGGCGATGGTGATGTCATTGCTGCCCTGCGCGCCGGTCATCCGGGCTGCCCGCCCGACAAGTTCGAGCGCGTCCGCGCTGGGCTGGAGGCCCAACTCGTTCGCGACGCGCTCGGGTTCCTCGCGTAGGTCGTAGATGAATCGCCCGTCCAGGACGACTGCGTTGTAGAACTCGAGCATCTCCTGCGCGACGGTCTCGTCGGGTTCGATGCCTTCCATCCGCGGGTCCTCCTCGACCCGGCGGTAGAAGTTGGCAAGCTCATCCTGGGACGTCACGAGCTTGTGCCTGTCGTCCCACCGGTGCTGCAACTCGTCGGATCGGAAGAGCGGCTGCTTGAACGAGACGCGCGTGTCGCTCATGGATGCTCCCGGCGCTGTCACACATCGTCCGTCGAACGATTTGTCATCACTATCCTCGTCGGATGGATCCTGCACCACCCCCGGTCACCAGGGTGGACCATTCGGGCTGACGAGCTCGGCCGGTCTGCCGAGTCTGGTCAATGATCAACCCCAACCGCAGACATGCCGGTGATGGTCCCCGCCCGTCGAGCCGTTCCGGGGCTCAAGGTGTCCATCACCGCTTGCGACGTCGAAGTGCTGCCGACGGTGGGGGCGATCCCGAAATCGATCACGTAGACGTGCTCGGCCCGCGATCGAAGTGACCAGGAAGTTCCAGGGCTTTACATCGCAGTACACCAACCAGGCCCCGTGTGCGGCGGTTAAGCGAGCTCCGCTGTCACGCTCGGTCCTGGCGCGGGGCAGCTCTGCAGGCTGGCTGCGTGAGGTGCCGGTCCTGGCGCAGTCCTTCGCAGGAGGAGCGTCTATCTGCCGACTAAAGGCACGTCGTCTCCAGGAGCATCGCGGCATTCTCCAATGCCGCGACGGACCTTTCCCGGGTGCGGGCGGAGGAACTCGACGTAACAGTCGTTCACGGCGACGCGAGTCGGTCGCTGTCGCGGTGGTGCGGGAGGTCGATGTGGACGAGCAGGCGAGTCTGGGCTTGGCGGAAGTGTTGCTGGGAGAGCTCAGCCCGGCCGAATTGGAGCTCATCGACGACTTCGGGCCGCTGCTCCTGACCGGCGGGGTCCGCGGCGACGGCGCGCTGGGGTTCGGCGTCGATGACGTTGCGTGGTTGTCGGCTGCCGTCCCGGTCGCGGGGCTGGTTGTCGACCAGCTGCTCGATATCCTCAAGGACGCTGCGTCGGACGCACTGAAAGACAAGATCAAGGCCTGGCTGGCAGGCTTGCGCTGGCAGCGTCGGGCGCCTCACAACCCCGCGCCTGCAGTGGTGGCGCTGCCTCCCGACGTCGCGGCGCGCGCTGCTCAGCTGGCGTTCGACCACAGCAGGACCTTGGGCCTGAGCAAGGCTCGCGCTCGGCTCCTCGCCGATGCGGTCGAGGGGGCGATGCTCCGGCCGGCGGTGCGCCCGTCCGCGCCGTGACCGAAGGTCTGGCAGTCGTCGACGGGCGGCGGCTGCCCAGCGAGACCTGGGCCCGGTTCACGCTGCTGGTGTTGGCCAGCGTGGCGACGTTGCTGTCGGTCGCCGAGTCGATGTGGTTCGGCCTGTTCCGCAGCGAAGGCCAGGACACGCTGTTCCGCTGCGAGGCACTGGATCCGCTCGACGTGCAGGGCTTGCGGTCGGCGTGCATGGTCGAGAGCGCCCGCGGCCGGGTCGGCTGGGTGCTGGCCGTCGGGGCGGGGCTCGCGGTGGTTACGGTGCTCGTCGTGGCGGTGGCCGGGTCCCTCCGGCGGCGGGATCTGACCGCTGCCGCGGCGCGGCCCGCGCTACGCGCGGCCGCCGACGCGGCGTTCGTGGGACTGCGCAGAACGCCGCAGCTGGTGACGCGCCGAGGCGGTCTGATCGCGATGGCCCGCGCCGACGGGGCGCTTCGCCCCTACGTCGAGATCGGCTCAAACTGGGCGGTACTCGCGGTCGTGGACCCGCCGCGGGCTCGCGCGGTGCTCGCGCATGAGGCCCACCATCTGCGCTCGCGGGACGTGTATCCCAGCCGGGTGAGCTGGTGGACCGCGCCGGTCATCGGGATCTTCGCCGCGACCGGGCTGATGGTGTTCGGTCTGGGCGGCGGGGCAGCGCTGGTCGACGCGGCGGTGCGGACCGTCGCGATGGTCGCGGTCGTGTTGGCGGGGCGGGCCTCGGTGCTGCGGGCCCGTGAGTTCGCCGCCGACATCGCAGCCGGGGCCCTCGAGCCTGAGGCGACATCGCGGTGGCTGGCCATGCGGGGCGCCGCCGCGGAGCAATGGTGGCGGCGGATGTGGGCAGTGCACCCGAGCGTGGCTGAGCGGGCCGCGACGCTCGCCGACCCGGCGCGCTGGACGCTGACCTGGCAGGACGGCCTCGTGGTCGGGGTGGCGGGCGCGGCGACCGGATCGGTGTTCGCCGAGCTCCTGCGAAGTTGGCGCATCTCGGTTGATACCCCGTACTGGGCCGAGCTCGTGGGCTGGCTGGCCAGCGGCGCCGTGATTGGCGCGTGGGCGACGACGATGGTGCTGCGTGCGGTGCTGGCAGCCCGAGCGGGCAGCGCACCAGTGCGACTGGAGGTGTTCGCCGCGACGTTGGTGGTCGGCGTGCTTGTCGGGGTGACGTTGTTCGACACGGCGTTCCAGCTGCCAATCGACCCGCTGCCCGGCTCCTGGACTGAGTTCGTCGGATGGCTATTCCTCGCAATGGGGCTGGTCGGGACCGTGGCGCTGGTCCGTGGACTCGTCGAGTGGTGGCTCGACCGAGCCCCGGCGGGCATCCGTGGCCGCGCGATTGGCGTCCCGATCTGGGTGGGCGCGGTGCTCACCGCTCTGGTCCTCGGCGTGCTCGCCACGTTCGCGCGGCAGCTGCACGACATCGGGTCCGCGGGTCTCACCCCCGCCGAGGACGTCCTGGACCAGGCGGTTGGTGCCGCGATCGTGGTGGCCGCGAGCTACCCGGCCGGGCTGTCGCTACTGCTTGTTGTCCTGGTGGTCCTTGCCTTGATGGTGCTTCCGTCGCGGCGGGGCACGGCGGCACCGGGTTGGCTCACCCGCACCGGTCAGGACCGGCCGGAGGGTGCTGTCCGCCCGCCGGTGCTGGTGCGAGGGTGCCTTGTGGCCGGTGTGGTCGCCGGGCTGCTCGGGATCGGCGCGTTCGTGGTGTTCGACGCGTTGCGCCCGGATCCGGTGAACTGGCATGACGCCGTCGTGCTCGCGCTGGTGCCGCCGCTGTTGATCGGCGGGCTCGGGGCTATGGCAGGGGTGGCGGTTGCGGCGTCGGTGCGGACTGTCGAGCTGCCGCGGGCGGTTCTCGCGGCTGCGGTCGCGTCGTTGGTCGCCGCGGTAGGCGTCGCGGTGATCCAGGCGGATCTCGCCGCGCTGACGTTCGTGCTCAGGCAGGTCGCCGCGATCGCCGTGTTCGGCACCGTCGTGCTGGCGGGCGTGCTCGTGAGCGTCGCCCGCGACCGCCGGGGCGGGGCCGCGGCGGCGGTGGTGCTCGTCGGCATGCTGGGTACAACCGCGGTGGTAGCCGGGCTCGTGACCGCGCACCCGAGCGCGTACCGCGACGCGGGCAACCTGGCCCAGGCAATCGCCCCGGTTGAGACCATAGCCTCCGAGGCGGTCAAGGCCTGCGCCGAGGGCCGCGGCGACCGCACCGCATTGGCCGCGGCTACTACCGCACTCACCAAGTTGCGTGCGCCCGCCGCGACCCCAGTCACCGCACAGATCAAGGACGTCCACAGTGCGGTCGTGGCAGTGCTGGCGCAATGCGCCGATGCCCAGGCCAGCGCCGCGAGCCACGGCGGCACCACCCTCGATCCCGCCGATCTCGTCGGCTTCGACGGCAAGATCGCGACGATGAACCGCCTCCTTGCCGCCCTCAGCAGCGGCTGAGGACGTCGCCCACCGGCCCGGAAACGGTGGTCTGCGGTGACGTCGCCGGCGGACGGTTCTCCGTCCTGTGCTTCCGCGAGCAACGGCTGGTGGCGGTCGAGTCGCTCAACCGGCCCGCCGACCACATCGCCGCGCGGCGCCTGCTCGCGGCCAGCGAGTCCCCGACCCCGCAACAGGCGGCCGAACCCGCCTTCAGCCTCAAGTCCCTCGCCGAACAGCTCGTACTGGAGCCCCGATGACAACCACCTCGCCGGCCACCGCGGACTGGGTCGATCCCGCCGCCATGCTGCACGACCCGCACGAGACCTACGAGCGCCTGCGATCCCAGGGCCCGGTGGTGTGGGTCCCGGCGCTGAACCGCTACCTCGCCACCACCTCCGCGGCCTGCCGGGCCATCGAGGCCGACCAGGTCACCTACTCGGCGAACGTCAGCGGCAGCGGCGCCACGATGATCCGGGCCCTCGGCGGCCAACCCATGCTGCGCAAGGACGACCCCGACCACGCCGCCGAACGCGCGCCCATCAACCCCACCATGCGACCGAAGCGCATCCGCGAGGCCTGGGTGCCCCTGTTCGAACGCAACGCGCGCAGCTACCTGGACGCCCTCGTCGAGCGCGGACCCGACGAAGCCGACCTCAACCGCGACTACGCCGCCCCGCTGGCCGCCCGCAACCTCGTCGACATGCTGGGCCTGCCCGGCACCGACCCGTCGGACATGCAGCGGTGGTCGCACGCCTTCATCGCCGGCATCGGCAACCTGCACGACGACGCCGACATCTGGGCCCGCTGCGACGCGGCCCGGGGTGAGGTCGACGCGCTGCTCGGCGAGCTCGTGCCGCACTACCGCGCCCACCCCGACGCCTCCATGACCTCGGCATGGGCGAACAGCGGCTTGCCCGACGCGGCCGTGGCGTCCAACGTCAAGCTCACCATCTCCGGCGGCATGAACGAACCCCAACACATGATCACCAGCATCGTGTGGGCGCTGAGCCGTCACCCCGAGCAGCGCGACCAGGTACTGGCCGATCCAGGACTGTGGCCCGCGGTCTTCGACGAGACCGTCCGCTGGCTCTCCCCGATCGGCATGTACCCCCGCGAGACCACGACCGACACCGTCCTCGAGGGCGTCGAGCTGCCCGCGCGGGCAACCTTCGGCGTGGTCGTCGCCGCTGCCAACCGCGACCCCGCGGCGTTCGAACACCCCGAGACCTTCGACATCTCCCGGCCCCGACACCCACACCTCGGCTTCGGCAGCGGTGTCCACCTCTGCGCCGGCCACTGGGCGGCCCGCATCTCCGTCGGTGAGATCGCCGTGCCCCTGCTCTACGACCGCCTCCACGACCTGCGCACGGACCCACACAGGTCGGAGGCCTGGCACGGCTGGGTCTTCCGCGGCCTCACTGCGCTCCCCGTCACCTGGGCAGCCAAGTAGCCGGGGTGATTTGCGGCAGGGCACCACAGCACCACGAGCAACGGCGTAGGCGGCTACAAGAGCATCACCTAGCGCACGGGTAGCCATGGGCTAGCCGCCGCGACCAGCCATCGGCACCACGGGCCTGACACGATCCAGTCCGTGTCGGGTCGAACACTCATCCTGTCCCGTGTGGCGTGAAGCTCAGAGACCGACCGACGCGGCGCCGTGCGCGGCCTCATCGGCAGTGAACCCCTCGAACCGGAGCTGCTTGATCAGACCCGACTTCGAGAACGACGAATAGCCCATGTAGGCGGCGGCCTTCTTGTCGGCCTGCTCGGTCCAGTCGGCGCCGACGTGGTCAACGGCGTACGCGGCGTCGGCGTCGCTGAACCCCTCGAACTTGAGTTGCTTCGCCAGGCCCGTCTTCGAGAACGCGGTGTACGACAGGTAGCTCGTCGCCTTCCCGAGCGCGTTGCGCTGACTGGTGGTCGCCGCCGGGACAACCGCCTCGGTAGCCACGGGTGGGGCCACCACGGGAGCGGGCGCCTCCACTGTGGGCCGCTCAGCTGAGGCCTGACCGGGTGAGAGTCGCTGGGATCGGATGCCGGCGCCGTCAGTGGGGGGCAAGACTGGTGGGGTGCCCGTGGAAGAGTCGCGCCCGGATGAGGCCGCGATCCGTCGTGCCTTGGCCGAGTGCATGACGGTGAACGACATCGATGACGCGATGGGCTGGCCCCTTGGAACGGCACGTCGGCGTCGGTGGCGCTCACCCGCGCGCGGGGGTCTCCCCAATGCTGACGCCGAGTTCGCCGGCATCGCAGTGTGGTTCCGATCCACCATCAACGTCTGGCAGCAGTCTGCACCCACGCTCCGACGCCGCACCACCACAACCGAGCCGTCCGAGCCTGACCTGCCGGCCACGCTCGATCAGGAAGTGCCCGCTGACACACCGAATCGTCCTGAGCCCGAGGGCCGCGATGAGCAGATCACCGGTAGGGGTACCGGGTCAACGCGGCCTGACCCGGACCTGAACCCGGACCTGGACCTGGACCCAGACACGGGCCTGGACACGGATGGCGCTGAGGGGCCGGATCCGACGGAGCCCGTACCGACTGGCGAGGAGGACGGACAAGGGGTGGCTCAGACGCGAGCCGCGAGCTTCGATCCGCATGTCGGCGCCGCCAGTGAGCCGACTCCTGTGCTTGACGCAGCATCGGCTGTGACGTCGGGCTTCGACGTCGCGGTCGGGCAAAAGGTCGTCGCCGAGGTGCACGGCGACTGGCGTGACGCGGTGGTCGCGCACCGGGACCGGACCACGGTGGTGGTCGAGTACCAGATCAACGACAGCCCGCTCGGAGCCCGTCGCCAACGGGTGGGAACCGACCGTGTACGGCTTCCGTCCTCCGATTAGCCAACCGGCCCGACCCCGGAACGGCGCGCGCTGCCTGTGGACAACCCGTCGTTCTATCCACAACCGGTTTGCCGTTCGGCGAGGTCACGCCTGGCGGGGCTTGCCGTCCGGCCGCTGGTCGCGCACGCTGCCGGCTGGTTCTCGCTTCCCCCGAGCGCCCGATCTATGACGTCGCGTCCGTCGTCGTCTCGTCGTGTTCCGGGGAGTTCGACTGTGGAGATCGATCCTGCGCTGTTGCAGCCGCGGGTGCGTGAGCTGTTCTACTCGTCGGCGTGCGTCTGCGGCGCGTTCGTCGTTGGTGCGACCACGCAGCCGCGATCGTGTATCGCGGCGCCGGTGTGGGCGGGGCTGGTCTACTACCAGCTCCCGCGGCCGACGCTGTGGTGGGCGTTTACCTGCGACGTCCACGTCGCGCACCTGCACGCGCCCCGCCGACTGCTCGACCGCGATCGCGCCGAGCTCGCGCGCCGCCGCGAACATCGCGAGCTCGCTCTCGCGGGCCGCCCGTACGAGCCGGTCAACGCTCTGGCGACCGGCTACTCCGCAAAGCAACCTCTGATACGCGCAGTGAATCAGAGTCGCCTGGCAACCTGACCGCATACCAGAAGCCGCGTAAATGGGGACGGCGGCTGCGGTCGGTCGTCCTCGCCGTGGTGGACGAACGACCCTTCCGCGGAGCTGTTCGGGGCAGCTTTAGTTGGTCTTGTGGTAGGCCTCGAGCATATTGGCGGGAAGGCGGCCTCGGTCGGAGACGGCGAACCCGTTCTTCTGGGCCCATTCCCGGATCGCCTGGTTCTGTTCGCGGTCGGCCGTGGCACGGCCCGCGCCGGATGCCGAACGAGTGGCACCGGTGGAACGGCGGCCACCAGTCCGACGGGCCGACGAGACGAACGGAGCCAGCAACTCGCGCAGCTTGGCGCTGTTGGATGCAGAGAGGTCAATCTCGTAGTTGCGTCCGTCGACGCCGAACTCGACCTGCTCCTCCGCCACGGAACCGTCAAGGTCATCGACCAGTGTGACCGTGGTTTGCTTTGCCATCGTGCACCTTCCCCAGGTTCGGGCATGCCAGACGACCCTGCCGAGAAAGGGGTAGGACGTCGACGCTGCCCGGAATCGGACGTTTTCTCACGCGGAGCGTAGGTCATCGATATCGATGTTGTCGAATCAATGATCGTTGGGTGCGTGGGGTGGACGCTGCCTCTGCGCATCCAGGAGGCTCGATCGGCTGGCTTTCATCTACGCAGAGTTGATGAATGTCGCGCCGGATGGGTGGCGGATGGTGTCGAGCGTGCGCACGCGGCCGCTCAGGTGATGATTGCGTGCACCGTAGCGCTCATTTCGGCCGGGAACTGCCGCGATGGTGCTCGATGACCTGTCCGCTGCCCTCGAGGTCGGATGCTGACGTCATCGATGAGGGTGGACGCTGGCAAGTTGACCTGTCTGCGGTAGCTCGATTACCTGGCCGTTACCGGTGTTAAGGCAGACGTGCTGGACCTTGGTGTGGGGTGTCGGTAAAGCGCCAGGTCGTCCGGGTTCGAGCTGACCCGGCGATACACCCGCGGTGACCTGCATTGGCGTCTGTACGACCTGTGGCAGGACTATCCTGGCGGCAGAGACAACTTGGGCCAGTCCTGCCCAGACGAACATGCCGGCGGCCAGGTGCGGCGCGTGAGCTGCTCGGCCGTCTCAACCCATCCGCCCGATACGTAGGCTGCCCGATCTGGATCGTTGCGGCAGCTCCGGGGGTGTCGGACTCGGTGCGTGCTGATCGCCGGAATGCGGCGGCCTGTCAGCGTTTGAACCCCATCCCGCCGAATCCGTCGACGGCTTCGATGCGGCGATGTCGAGGTGCTCGGGTCGCCATTGGCTGACCGCGAGGAGACCTGGTGGCACCATCTCCAGCCCGGCGAAGCACTCCCGAAGGTCGGGGATGGTGGACAGGCGGTACGGCGAGTCCATCTCGGCGTGGGCGGCGAGGGCGGCGCGGATGGCGTCGCTGGTGTCGGTGCCGTCCCACATTGCCGAGTAGCTGCCCGGCGGCGCCGCGTCGAGCATGGTGTGCACCACGCGGTGCATCTCCGCGGTGTCGCGTAGCCGAAGACGCCCATGAACAGCAGTCCGTGCTCGCGTGACAGGCGCCGCGAGGGGCTGGGCGCCGACGACCGAGCGGTTGACACGCGCGAGGCCTTCGCGACGGCGGCGCGCCAGAGGTTCGGAGCTGCTACCTGTCGGTGAGGGTTGGTTGGACCAAGCGTCCGCCGCCGGCAAGGTCGGATCCCGAGTACTCGATGGGATGGATACCGACGAGCTGGCCGGCTTGCGGAGCGTCGATCATCTGGCCGTTGCCGATATAGAGCACCACGTGGTGGATCTTCGTTGCGGGGTTGCCGTAGAAGACGAGATCGCCGAGTTGCAGCTGCGCTGGGGACACACGCACGGTCGCCTGGTACTGGGTGTGCGCGGTGCGCGGCAGATCGATCCCGGCCGCAGCATAGGCCGCCTTGGTCAGGCCGGAACAGTCGAACCCGCCGCCGGTCGTGGTGTCGCGGATAGGGAGTTGGGCGGTCTCGGGTCGTTGCCGCCCCAGACATAGGGCTGCCCGATCATGCGTGAGCCAGAGCCGGACTTCTGATACGGGCCATCAGATCGTGCGGACGGGCAGGATCTGGTCGAGCGCGGCGATTTCCAGCTTGTTCGCGAGCGGTCCGTCGTGGGGGACGACGATCTCGCCGAGCTGGTCGGCGAAGGTCAACAACACCTGCATGGCTGAGCTGTCGAAGAAGGAGCACTGGGTCAGATCGACCACGACACGCGGGTGTTGGAGGAGCGCGGTGGCCAGAGCGGAACGGAACTGACGCGCGGTCATGACGTCCACATCGCCCATCGCCCTGAGCGTCGCGGTGTCCTCGACTACCGAGGTCGAGATGCGCAGACCTGGCACGTCACTCTTCCGTCAAATCGTCGTGGCTTTCCTACCGCGGATCTACCTCGCTCGTCGGTGTTCCAAACGCGCGCTGCTTTCCGGTCCTTCGCGCGTGCCGCACGGCCCGACAAGAGCAGGGCGCTCCCTCGGCTCGGCCCCAAGATCCGTCCCGCCGACTCCGAGGACAGCGCAGGGTGCGGCAGCGCCCTCTCAGGAGGCACGGCAGGACGCTGCCGGGCGACGCGGGAGGGGTGCGCCGCGGAGGCCCGACGTACGGGCCGAAGGGACGCCGCGACAGCCTCGAAGCGGAGGATCTGGACTGCATGGACTGTCATGGGCCTGATGGCCGGCGCCCGTCGTTTGCTCGGAACGATTGCGGGTAGCCCACCGGTTGGAGGCTGCTGTTGAGTTCCTGGGAGCGGTCTCCCAGCTCAGCTGGCGCAACCCGTTGCCAGCTGGGCTGTTTTCCCTGCCTTCGAGGACACCACCGCTGCCAGACTCCGTGGACCGTTCCCGATCTTGTAGACACTCGGTCGTAGACTGCCGCTGATCGCAGCGGAGGGGATCGCGTGGCGACACGCCGACACTTCACCCAGGAGTACAAGGATCAGGCCGTTAGCCTCGTCCTCGATTCGGGCCGAACCATTGCCGAGGTGGCAAAGAGTATCGGCGTCCACGAGATGACGTTAGGCAAGTGGGTGAAGAAGGCACGAGAGTCCGGTCGGGTTCCCGACTCGAACCTGTCCGAGCCGGAGCGGGCCGAGCTGGAACGGCTCCGCAAAGAGAACGCTGTCCTGCGGATGGAGCGCGACTTCGCAAAAAAAGTGGCGACCTGGTTCGCGAAAGAACAGCCGTGAAGTACGCGGCGATCGCGGACTGGGCACCCGAGGGCGAGTTCACCATCACCTTCATGTGCGAGCAGCTCGGAGTGGTTCGCCAGGGCTACTACCGGTGGCTGGCCAGCGGGCCCACCCGGCGCGAGCGCACCGACGCCGAGCTCACCGACACGATCCGGGCCATCCACCGCGACCTGCACGGCGATCCGGGTGTGCGCCGGGTCTGGGCCGAGCTGGTCGTGCGCGGTATCCGGATCGCGCGCAAGCGGGTCTGGCGCCTGATGCGCGCCGCTGGCCTGCAGGGACGTCACCCGCGCGCCTGGCGCAAGACCACCATCGCAGGTCTGCGGCCCATCGACGCGCCCGACCTGATCGGGCGCGACTTCACCGCCGATGCGCCCGACACCCGCTGGTGCGGCGACATCACCTACACCCAGACCGTCGACGGCTGGGCGTACACCGCGACCGTGATCGACCTGCACTCGCGCAAGGTCGTCGGCTACGCCGTGGCCGATCACCTCCGCACCAGCCTGATCATCGAAGCCCTCACGGCCGCGCTCCTCACCCGCCGACCCGCTGAGGGTGTGATTTTCCACAGCGACCGCGGCTGCCAATTTACGTCGAGCGAGTTCGCCGAATTCTGCGCAGAAAACGGTGTCGTTCGGTCCATGGGTCGGCGCGCCACCTGTTTCGACAACGCTGTTGCCGAGTCGTTCTTCGCCACCTACAAGAAGGAACTCATCCACACCCGACCGTGGACCGACGTCGCCGAGGTTCGGCAGCACACATTCCTGTGGATCGAGGGCTACTACAACCGACGCCGGCGACACTCCACACTCGCATACTTGACACCCAACGAATACGAGCTAGGATTCAGAGAACTAACCGACCTGGCAGCCTAAATCGGTGTCAATAAAATCGGGAACACTCCACCGCGCCATGACCCAGCATGATCCGGAGGCGGTGCGGAACGTGCTGGTGGTCACCACGACGGTCACCGACGCAACGGCGGCGATCGCAGCGGTGGGTGAGGTCGAGCTGGCAACCGTGGGCCAGCTCCGCGACGCGGTGACCAAGGCCGTGGACTCCTACGAGCGCATCGTTGTCGATCTGACTGCCACCAGCTACCTCAGCAGCACCGGTATCCAGGTCCTGTTCCAGTTCGCCGACCAGTTGGCCGAGGTCATCGTCGATGGCCATCACGGGCTGG
The DNA here is from genome assembly GCA_963727745.1 of uncultured Actinomycetota bacterium. Lineage (GTDB taxonomy): Bacteria > Actinomycetota > Actinomycetes > Mycobacteriales > Pseudonocardiaceae > Pseudonocardia. The sequence continues at coordinate 90,914 of CAVSHL010000001.1, read as the reverse complement.
TCGCGCCCGTCCTGCAGCTCACCCACCTCGACCAGGTCGTAACCGTCCGAGCCGTCGAGCAGGGGCCAACAACCCTTCGAGACAACGGCGCGCGCTGAGTGCCGCAGGCGGCGCGCTAGAGACCGCCGGTGCGTGGGACTGGTCCGCTGATGACGCTCAGCTCGGTTCGGTCGGCAAGGGCTTGCACGTCGAGGCGGTCGACGAGGTGGCGGATGAGGACGAGTCCCATGTGGTGCTCGCCGTCGTCGAGCTGCGGCTGCCACCGGCCCGATTCACGCACACACAACCGGACGTGGCGACGCACGCCGATGGCCTCGATCCGGGCAGCGACCGCGAAGTCGCCTTCGCCTTCGACTGGGCAGGTGTGCAGGTCCATCTGCTCACTGCGCGCACCCCAGGTAGCGGTCAGCGGACGCCGGCAACGACTCCGCCGATCGTGGCCGATCCCATGCTTCGCACCATCACCGATCGGTCGTAGCCTCACAAGGCGGAGGAGGACGGCCGATGCCGGGCTTGGACATCACCACAACGCTGGCCGATCAGACTGCGACGATCGCCGTCGTCGGCGAGGTGGACATCGCCACCGCGCCGCAGTTTCGCGACGCCGTGGCCGCCGCCATCGACACCTTTCCTCGGACGGTCATCGACCTCACCGCCGCCGGCTACTTCGACAGCTCCGGCCTGCGAGTCTTGTTCCAGTTCGCAGACCGGATCGCTGAGGTCACCGTCCCCGACGAAGGGGTTGCTTGCCCGAGCGGTGACGGTGTCGGGCCTGGACCAGGCGCTGCCCGTACGGCTGGTCTCGCGAGACCGGGCCGGACCCGGGGGTGGCGATCCGTTGTAGATCGAATCCGTGACGCTTTCGGGTTCGGCGACCAGACGGACAAGCCGGACAACGCGCACCGCGGCCGGGCATCCCGGAGGCGCAGGCGGACGCGCAGCCCAGTCGCTCTGCTGCCGACGCCCGGTCGTGGGTGATCGCGCCACGGGTTTCCTCGTGCCGTACTGGCGGTACTCGGCAGCGGTGCCGGTGCTCGCGGGCCTGGTCGCCGGTGCGGCGACCTTCTACATCGGCGACTGGATCCTCGATCACCGCGGCGGCAACGACCGCAAACGCTCCGGTGGGCAGCAGGCCGGCGGCGCCGCCGGGGCCATCGTGCTCGGCGCGATGCTCGACGGCATCCCCGAGTCCGCCGCCATCGGGGTATCCCTGCTCGACGGCGGCGGGGTCGGCGTCGCCGTGGTCGTGGCGGTGTTCCTGTCCAACGTGCCCGAATCACTGTCGGCCGCGGTCGGCCTGCGCAAGGCCGGGCACTCCACGCGCTGGATCCTCGCGCTGTGGCTGGGCGTCGCGATCATCTCCGCTGCCGCAGCAGCGGCCGGGTACGGGCTGCTCGGCGGCGCCTCCCCGGCCACCGTCGCAGTCGCGCAGGCCTTCGCCGCCGGCGCGATCTTGACCATGCTGGCCGACACGATGATGCCCGAAGGCTACGAACACGCCGGCAACAGCGTCGGGCTGGCCACCTGCGCCGGCTTCATCGCCGCGTTCCTGCTCAGCCGCACAGGATGACCACCACGAACGCGAGGGCTTGCCCCCGCACAAACCATTAACACCCCGCCAGCACCAGCTCGCACGGCCTCATTGCCGAGGCCCCCGACCCGGTCGCGACCGCTGTCTGACAGCTGTCCGCGACCGGGGTGGGACCGTCGACCGTGTACAGGTGCCGGGGGTGGCTCTGCGAGCAGTACGCCTTCCCAGGTTTGAGGACGGTCTGCTCGGTGGCGATGGGCGCCACATCGAACGTGGGCTCGTGACCGCCGGACGGGCGGGTGCACCGCGGACGGTCCACGGTTGTGGGAGAATGGCTGAGGCGGCCCTTCAAGAAGTGGGGGATGAGTCCGCGGCATGGCAGCGGTGCTCAGGACGCGGTGCTTCGACCCGTTCGAGGTCACGTCCATCGGGAGCCGCGCCATGACCGATACCACCCCTCTCCTGCCCGGTCCTGCCATCGGCGGACCCGACGGGCACGCCGACGCCGAGCAGTTCCCGCGGGCGTTCGTGGCTGCGTCGCCGGGTGACGGCTCGGCCTTGCGCGCGGTCGCTGTCATGTTCGCCGAACTGGGCGAACAGCTGCTCAGCCGGCAGGCCGAGACCCTGTTCGACGCACTCACCCGGGTTGCCGTGGCCCGGATCGCGGGAGCGCAGTCGGCTAGCATCACCACCTTGCGCGGGGGGCGGTTCCGTACCGAGTCCGCCAGCGACGACCTGTCGCGTCGTGGTGATGCGCTGCAGTACGAGCTGGGGTCCGGCCCGTGTCTCGACGCGATCGTCGACGGCACCTTGTACCACCCGATCGACCTGTGCCACGACCAGCGCTGGCCGGAGTTCGGGCGCCGGGTGCACGCCGAGCTGGGCGTGGGCAGCATGGTGTCGTTCCGGCTCAACGGTGACTTCCTCGCTGATGAGATGATCGCCGGGCTGAACCTGTACTCCGACAAGGTCGGTGCCTTCTCCACGACGGCGGTCGGGATCGGGTCGCTGCTGGCCACGCACGGCGCGGTGGCTATTGCGGCGGAGGTGAACCGGGACAAGGTCGTCAACCTCGAACACGCACTGCAGACCAACCGCGAGATCGGGGTGGCGATGGGGGTGCTGATGGCCCGCTATCGCCTCACCCGCGGCCAGGCGATCGATCTGCTGCGCATCACCAGCCAGCGCACCAATCGCAAGCTGCACGACATCGCCGTCGAGGTCGGTGACACCGGCATCTTCCGGAACATGCCCAGCTGATCTGCGCACGGAGGCGGCCCTTGCCCCCATCGACGTCGAAGCGGGAACCGTGGCACGGGCAGTCCCAGCTTGTTCCGCACCGTTGAACCCCGACCACGCAGCCGAGGTGGGTGCACCGCGCGGATACCACGTGCTCGCTCCGCTGCGCGGCGACCGTGAACGCGGCACGGCACGGCACGGCGCGGCAGCGCACTGTCGATGCCGAGCTCGTCGGTGATCGCAGCGACGAGCTCGAGGCGCGCAGGCTGTGCTCGGCGTAGGTGGCCGCGGCTGCGGTGCCGCGGGACCCTCACTCCGTGTTCGTCGGCCGGAGCACGGCGGCTGCCCCGGTGAGCGCGATGATCCGGGCGACCCCGCCGGACGGGGCGACGAGTGTGTGCACAGCGCGTCCGGCGTGGTGGGCGACGTCGGCGACCTGGAGCAGGAGCGCCAGGCCGGCGCTGGACATGTAGGTGGTCTCCCGCAGGTCCAGTTCGACGTGGACGATCTCGGGGGAGTCGTGCACGACGAGCAGGTCCGGCTGCACCGAGCGAGCACCATCGAGATCGAGGTCGCCGCTCAGGCGCAGGACCAGGGTGTCGCCACGCACCGTGCTCGACAGCGCGGCGCCGCGGTTCCCGGCGCCCCGCGGGGCCGTGGCCGGCCGATCGATCCGCTGGGGCACGGTGTCGGGTGCCGGTACCCGGAACCGGACCGTGGTGCCAGACGCCGCCTCGTCGATCGCGAAGTTGTCGGTCAGGCCCTGCATGAAGCGCAGGCCGCGACCGCGATGGCCGGGATCGGCGGGCGGTGGTCGCCACCGGCCCCAGTCCTGGATCTCGACCTCGACCGAGCCGTCGGGCCGCCGGCTCAGCGAGTAGTCGACAACACCGGGTCGTTGGTCGCGGTACCCGTGCTCCACGGAGTTCGCGACGGCCTCGCCCACCGCGAGTTGTAGATCGTCGAGCTGGTCGAGGGGGATCGTGGAGGCGGCGGCCCACCGCGCGATGTCCTGGCGTACACCACGCAGCTCGGTCGGTAGCGCTGCGATGCGACCGCGGAGCCCGTGCGGCAGCAACCGGGCCACGATGATCGCGATGTCGTCGGCCACCGCTGCGTCGTCGAGCCCGCTCAGGATCTGCCCGGCCAGCGACTCGGCGCCGTCGGCAGCGAGCCCGCCGGCCAGTTCGGCGAGTCGCTGCAGTCCCTGGTCGAGGGTTTCACCCTTCCGCTCGACGAGGCCGTCGGTGTAGAGCACGAGGGTCGACCCGACCGGCAGGTCCGTGCTCAGTTCGGGGAACGACGCGCTGGTGGTCGCGACCACGCCCAGTGCCGGGCCCTGCTCGGGCGGCCCGAGGAACCTGGCCGGGTGTGCTCCCAGCACCAGCGGTGGCGGATGGCCTGCACTCGCCCAGCCGGCTCGTCCCGTGCCGCGGTCGATCACCACACATGCTGCGGTCGACGCGCGGGCGCCGGGTGTGCGGGCGGCCCACCGGTCCAACTGGTGCAGCGCGACGGCCGGCGGGTCGCCCCGCAGGAGCGACACCGCCAGCGCGGTCCGCAGCTGGCCCATGAGGGCGGCCGCGGTGGGCCCGTTGCCGACGACGTCACCGACCGCGACGGCCACCCGGTCGTCGTCGAGCTCGAGCACGTCGTACCAGTCCCCGCCGGCTCGCGCGTGCTGGGCGGCGGGCAGGTAGCGGGCCGCGATGTCGAGGCGGTCGAGTGCGGGGAGCCGGTCCGGGAGGAGGCTGCGCTGCAACGTCTCGGCGATGTCGTGTTCCATCTGGTGCAGCCGGGCACGGTCGAGGGCTTGCGCGGCCTGTGCGGCCAGCGCCCCGATCGTGGCCCGCTCACCGGGTGAGAAGTGCCGTGGTTCGCCGTGGAACCCCATGCCGAGCACGCCGGACGTCACTCCGTCCAGTGGCATCGGTACGGCCACGTCGATCTGCGGGGCGCCCTCGACGGCGGTGAGGCTGCGTTCGCGCCATGCGAGCTCCGAGCGACGGGCCAGCCACACGGGTTCCCCGGTGCGCATCGCGTAGGCCATGGGATGGGCGGATCCCAGCGGCAGGGCGGGCCAGGACGGCGACCCGTCGTCGGCGGTCGGGCCGCCGATCACCTGCACGGCTCCGTCGGGCCCGCGCAGGCCGACGACGGCGAGATCGGCCCCCTAGGAGCCGGCGGCCGCGGCGATCGCCGCTACCACCTCGGCCGGGGTCGCGGCGCTGGACAGGGCGGCGATCATCGCGGTCAGTTGCTCCGCCGCGCGGCGCGCTTCGCTCTCGACCTGCAGCAGCCGGGACCGCTGCATGGCAAGGGCGCACTGCTCGGCCAGCATGACCGTCGCGGCGCGCTCGTCGTCGTCGAGTGTCCGGTCGGTGGTGAATCCGATGCCCAGCGCACCGATGACCTCGCCGGCCGCGATCATCGGCAGGCCCAGCACACCGGTGTAGCCGTAGCCCTCGAGCATCTCGATCAGGTGCGGGTAGGTGCGCCGCCACGCTGCCGCGCTCTCGGTCCACACCGGCGCCCGCGTCCGGGCCGCGTCGGCGACGGGGGCCGGGGCGTCTAGCGGCATGGTCGTCCACGCGTCGCGGGCGCCGGCCACCCAACCGCCCAGTTCCATCGCGTCGAGGCTTTCGCCGTCGCGCAGCTCGAAGACGGCGACGGACCCGGTGCCGAGCAGCCGTTCGAACTGCTCGACCGACGATCGCGCCACCTGCATAGGCGTCGCGGCCCCGGACAAGACACCCGCGGCATCGACGAGCAGGCGTAGGTGGCCGCTGTTCGACGCCGGTACCGTTTCGGGCAACCGCGGACCTCCTCCCGACGTCCCGGTCTGATCCCGGGCGCGCATACTGGCGCGATCGGCACCCGGGCCACGGACCTGATCGTCGCCACCGCACCCCCGGAGCGTGCCGGAACGGCGTCGGCGATCTCGGAGACCAGCGGCGAGCTGGGCGGGGCCCTGGGTATCGCGCTGTTGGGCACCACTCGGCGCGGCGGTCTATCGCGCCGGAGTGAGTGATGCCGTCCCGTCCGGTACCGGCGGCGACGCGGAGCAGGCCGCGCGGGACACGCTCGCCGGGGCGGTGGGACGACTGCCCGAACCGGCGCTCACCGCCGCCCGCGACGGCTATGTCAACGGGCTGCAGGTGGCGGCGCTGACCGGTGCGCTGTTGCTGGCTGCCACCGCCGCTGCGGCCACCTGGGCCCTGCGGCGGAAGGCCTCTGCAGATCACCTCGACCACATGAGCAGCACCGACACGCATGAGACGAAAGGTGGATAGCAATGCCGCTGCAGAACCGCACCGCGATCGTCCACGGGGGAGTGGCGCCGTCGCACGGGCATAGGCGAGGGAAGGCGCCGAGGTGCACCTCACCGGGCGCACCCGGGCCTCGCTCGAGCGCCCTGGCGCGGCAGGCCGCGGGCATCGCTCCTCCAGCGTGCCCGCGGCCTCGTACGGACCACGGCGTGGTGCCCCGTGACGCGGTCCTGGTCCTCGACGTCGCGAACTCTGCCACGGACCCTGGCGCGGCTGTCGTGCCCGGGGGCAGCGCGTGCACGACGCTGATGCTCCCGGCGACCACGACGATCTGCTCGGCCATGCGTCGTCGCGTGACCGTGACCAGGTCGTCCGGGCCCTGTCCCCGGTTCGTGGACACGGGGTGGTTTACGCGGCTGCCGGGACGGTAACTGCGTTGGCGTTCTCGTAGGTGTCCGGGGTCTGGTAGCGGCACCAGGAGTGCCGGCGTCGGGTGTTGTAGCGAGTCAGCCATCGGAACAGCTCGCGGCGGCAAACCAGTTCGTCTGGCCAGGACGGATTGTCTTGCAGGACTTCTCGTTTGAGGGTGGCGTTGAACGACTCGGCCAGCGCGTTGTCGGCGCTGGATCCGACCGCGCCCATGGACTGCACGACGCCGAGTCGCTCACAGAGCTGGGCGTAGGCGCGGGAGGTGTAGACCGAGCCGTGGTCGGAGTGAAAGATCGCCCCGGTCAGGCTCGCGCGACTCGCTACGGCCGCGCGGAGGGCGTCTTCGACGAGTTCGGTGCGCATGTGGTCAGCGATCGCCCAGCCGGCCGGACGGCGGGAGTAGCAGTCGATGACGGTGGCGAGGTAGAGGTGGTGCCCGTGGGCCAGGGGCAGGTAGGTGATGTCGCCGACGTAGACCCGGTTCGGGGCGGGCGCGGTGAAGTCGCGCCCGAGCAGGTCAGCTACCGCGGTGTTGGCCTGTTCGGGGATCGTGGTGCGGACTCGGCGGCGTCGTCGATAGCCGTGGATGCTGTGGGCGCGCATGATCCGGCCGACTCGCTTGTGGTTGACCCGCAGCTGTGGCTGGGCGCCGTCATTGAGCTCGGCGGTGATCCTGGGCCGTCCGCAGGTGTTGTCGTCGGCGTGCACCGCGCGGATCCGCTCGGCCAAGATGGTGTCCGCGGCCGCGCGTGCTGCCCGGGCCGGGGCGGCGGCCTTCCAGGCGTAGAACGAGGAACGCTGCACGTCCAATAGTGCGCACAGCCGCTTCACACTCCACCCAGGGCGGGCGGAGGTGGGATCGCAGTGGTCGGCGACGAACTGGAAGCGGCTCACCAGTTCGTTGAGTCGGCACGGGGCGCGGTTCCTGGATTGCTCCAGGTCCGTTTCCCCGTGCCGCTCGCCGAACCCGGCGTACCCGTTTCCGAGTACCGGGCTCTCCACGGATGCGACCGTCAGGCCGCGTGGACCCAGGGGTTGGGGATCTTCTCACCGCGGTAGCGATACCGGGTGACGGGGATCGATGCGATGTCGCGCAGTTCGACCCCGTTCGCGCTGATCGGCAGCCACTGCCCGTTGGGCGTGGTGTGCCGTCGGCGGAACTCCGTCCACTTCCAGCGGTGCCGTTGTCGCAGCCCCGGACCAGTCTCCACCAGGTGAAGGCGTCCAGTTTCGCGAACACGCGTTTCGCGACGGCGTGCTGGAAGTAGAAGGCCCACCCGCCCCTGGCCCTGTTCAACTGGGCCAGAAGGACGTCCAGGTCCATGGGTGATGTCTTGCGGGTCAGCGCACGGATCTTCGTCTTCACCTGGCGGATCGCCCGAGCCGAGATGAAGGTGTAGACGTGCCAGGTGTTCGTGCCTCGTTTGCGGCGCCACTGGATGCGGAACCCCAGGAAGTCGAAACCCTCACTCATGTGGACCACTCGGGTCTTCTCCGGCGACAGCCGAAGCCCGACCCGATCAAGCACCTGAGCGATCTCTTCGCGCAGCTGCTGGACGTGCTCTTCCCGGCCGTGGACCAGCACGACGAAGTCGTCGGCTTATGCCGAGGCCCGGGTTATGCCGACCCTGCCCGGGGATGGCCTGGCCAGCGGACCGATCGGGGTTGCTGGATCGGCATAACCCGCGTGTCCGGCAGCGGCTAAAGGTTGTCGAGGAACGCGAGCAGGGTGTCCGGCGGCCGGTAGCGACCTGGAGTTGTGCCGGGCTGCTGGACGCGGGCGAGGGCCTGCTCCTTGATGGTCATGTCGGCGTGAAGGTAGATCTGGGTGGTTTCGGTTCCTTCGTGACCTAGCCAGAGAGCGATGACCGAGGTGTCGACGCCGTTCTTCAAGAGCGTCATAGCGGCAGAGTGCCGCAGCGTGTGCGGGGTGACGTGCTTCTTTTTGATCGATGGGCAGGCATCCGCGGCGGTGGCGGCGTGCTTGGCGACGAGCCGCTCGACGGCGTCGCGGGAGAGCCGGCGGCCGGGCTGGGTGGGGAACAGCGGACCGGCGGGGTCGAGGCTGAGCTCGGCGAGCCAGGTTCGCATGACCTTGACGGTCTGGGTGGTGAGGGGGGTGGCCCGGTCCTTGCGGCCCTTGCCGTGGCAGCGGACGTGCGGCCCGGTGCCGAGGTGGATGTCCTGGCGCTTCAGGCCGGTGAGCTCGGAGACCCGCAGGCCGGTCTGGACGTCGAGCAGGAGCAGGGCGTGGTCGCGGCGGCCGTGCCAGGTCTCGCGGCTGGGGGCCGCGATCAGGGCGTCAATCTCCTCGGCGGTGAGGTAGCTGACGATCGCCCGCTCGCGTCGCCTCGGTGGGATGGCCAAGACCTGGCTGATCACGGCGGCGTGCTCGGGCGCGTTCCGGGCCGCGAACTTGAACAGCGAGTGGATCGCGGCCAGGCGGGCGTTGCGGGTGGCGCTGCCGTTTCCACGCTGGTCTTCCAGGTGGTTCAGGAACGCGCCCACCAGGGTGGCGTCCAGGTCAGCGAGGCTGAGCCGGTTGGGCGGCTTGCCGGTCTGGTCGCAGGCGAAGGCGAGCAGGAGCCTGAGCGTGTCGCGGTAGGCAGCGACGGTGTTCGGGCTGGCCTTCTTCTGCCTGACCAGGCGGTCGGTGAAGAACCCCTGCAGGACGGGAGCGAGGTCGGTCACGATGCCGCCGGCCCGTCTTGCCCGACGGGCTCCAGCCTGGCGGCGGCCAGGGCGAGGAGCTCCGGGACGGCCGAGAGGTACCAATAAGTGGACTTCGGGTCGATGTGGCCCAGCCAGGTGGACAGGACTGGGAGCCGGGCCTGGACGTCGCCGCCGTCGCGATACCAGTCCAGCAGCGTCGCGACCGTGAAGACGTGCCTCAGGTCGTGCAGCCGCGGGGCCCGCTGCCCAGGCGGCGCCGTGATGCCCGCCGCCGTGACGAGCCCGGCGAACGTCTTGGAGGTGTTGCGGCTGTCCAACGGCCTGCCGAGGCTGTTGACAAGGAACGTGCCCGACGCCGCCCCGGGGAACACCTCATCGCGAGCCCGCGCATAGATGCGCAGGGCGGCGGCAGCGGTCGGGTGCAGGAACACCATGCGGGACTTGCCGAACTTGGTGTCCTCGATCGTGATCGCCTCCCCGTTCAGGTCGACGTCGTCGCGGCCGAGGCGGCAGGCCTCGCCCTGCCGCATGCCGGTCACGGCCAGCAGACCGATCAGCGTCCGCCAGGTCACCGCCCGCAACGCCGGACGGAGCGTCCCGGCCGCGCTCATCAGGGCGGTGACCTCCTGCGGGGAATAGAGGTAGGGCGGGACCCGCCACTGGCGACGGTCCAGCACGTCCTCGGGCGGGACCTCGGTGGCCGGTTCCAGCGGCTGCAGGTGACGGGCGAAGATCCGCACCACGTCGAGGCGGCGGGCCTGATAAACCTCGTGGCCGCTGCCCCTCGCGGTCGATGTCGCCCACTCCACCGCCAGGTCCGTGGTCACCGTGCCGACACCGCGGTCCTCGCAGAACCCGACGAAGCTCATCAGCCTCGGCCCGTGGCTCTCCAGCTTGAACCCCAGAGCCCTGCGCATGGCCAGGTATTCCTCGGCCCTGACCCTCAGCGCGCTCACTGGCCGACTCCGGGCCACCGACGGGCCAGCGGGCGCAACGCGTTCTGGTCGACCTTGGCATAGATCGAGGTGGACAGTTGGCTGCGATGCCGCAGCACCTGCCCGACCTCAGGCAGGGACGCCCCGGCCCGCAGCATCTCGGTCGCCAGCGCGTGGCGGAACCGGTGGGTGCCCCGCCGGTCGAGCCCGGCCCGCTCGCAGGCCCTGCCCATGACGGCCCGGACCGACTCCGGCGTCAGCGGCCGGTAGGGCCGCCGGACTGTCACAAACACCGACCGCGACTCGCACTTCGGCCGCCCGTGCTCCAGCCAGGCGGCGAGCGCCTCCCCGGCCGGGGCCGGCAGCGGGAGCCGCTCGGTCTTGCTGCCCTTTCCAGTGACCGCGATCTCGCCGGCCCGCCAATCGATGTCGCCGAGCTGCAGCCCGGCGGCCTCGCCACCCCGCAGGCCGAGCCGGGCCAGCAGCGACAGAACCGCGTAATCCCGCAGGCCCACCGCCATGTCCCGGTCGCAGCCGGCCAGCAGCCGCTCGATCTCCGCCGCCCTCAGCCCGCGGGGCAGCGACGACATCCGCCACGACGCGACCGCGGGAACCGCCCCCACCAGCGGGACCGCCGTCCGCCCGGTCGCGTGGGCGAACCGCAGGAACGCCCGCAGCGACGTCACCATCGCCTTCGCCGACCACGTGTTGCGGCCCTGCGCCCAGACGACCATGAACGCGGTCACCTTCCCCGCGTCCAGGCCGCCGACAGCACCGGCCCCGCCGATCCCGGCCAGGAACGCCTTCGACTGCTGCGAATAGCAGCGCACCGACACCGACGACAGGCCCCGCTCCCGGTCCAGCCAACCGCGGAACTCCGCCAGCAGCACCACGTCCGCCTGCACGCAGCCCGAACCTGCATCCGTCTCCATGATCATCTCCTGTCTGGAGGAAACTGACCACTCCAGACAGGCAGACCACCCGCCAGCCCCGCAGGATTATGCCGATACCGGCGAGCTGCTCACCGCCCTGACCAGCGGATCCAAGACCATGCTCGGCATAACCCGGGCCTCGGCATAAGCGGACTTATGCCGAGCTCGGCATAAGTCGGCATAACGGACCACTCGCCACGTCGCCAGCCCCTTGCCGCGCCGCATACTGCGGCGCTTCGGGGTTGGAGTGTTCCCGATTTTATTGACACCGATTTAGGCTGCCAGGTCGGTTAGTTCTCTGAATCCTAGCTCGTATTCGTTGGGTGTCAAGTATGCGAGTGTGGAATGTCGCCGCCGTCGATTGTAGTAGCCCTCGATCCACAGGAATGTGTGCTGCCGAACCTCGGCGACGTCGGTCCACGGTCGGGTGTGGATGAGTTCCTTCTTGTAGGTGGCGAAGAACGACTCGGCAACGGCGTTGTCGAAACAGGTGGCGCGCCGACCCATCGACCGAACGACACCGTTTTCTGTGCAGAATTCGGCGAACTCGCTCGACGTATATTGGCAGCCGCGGTCGCTGTGGAAAATCACGCCCTGGGCGGGTTGGCGGGTGAGGAGCGCGGCCGTGAGGGCTTCGATGATCAGGCTGGTGCGGAGGTGATCGGCCACGGCGTAGCCGACGACCTTGCGCGAGTGCAGGTCGATCACCGTTGCGGTGTACGCCCAGCCGTCGACGGTCTGGGTGTAGGTGATGTCGCCGCACCAGCGGGTGTCGGGCGCATCGGCGGTGAAGTCGCGCCCGATCAGGTCGGGGGCGTCGATGGGCCGCAGACCTGCGATGGTGGTCTTGCGCCAGGCGCGCGGGTGGCGTCCCTGCAGGCCGGCGGCGCGCATCAGGCGCCAGACCCGCTTGCGCGCGATGCGGATGCCGCGCACGACCAGCTCGGCCCAGACCCGGCGCACACCCGGATCGCCGTGCAGGTCGCGGTGGATGGCCCGGATCGTGTCGGTGAGCTCGGCGTCGGTGCGCTCGCGCCGGGTGGGCCCGCTGGCCAGCCACCGGTAGTAGCCCTGGCGAACCACCCCGAGCTGCTCGCACATGAAGGTGATGGTGAACTCGCCCTCGGGTGCCCAGTCCGCGATCGCCGCGTACTTCACGGCTGTTCTTTCGCGAACCAGGTCGCCACTTTTTTTGCGAAGTCGCGCTCCATCCGCAGGACAGCGTTCTCCTTGCGGAGCCGTTCCAGCTCGGCCCGCTCCGGCTCGGACAGGTTCGAGTCGGGGACCCGGCCGGACTCTCGTGCCTTCTTCACCCACTTGCCTAACGTCATCTCGTGGACGCCGATACTCTTTGCCACCTCGGCAATGGTTCGGCCCGAATCGAGGACGAGGCTAACGGCCTGATCCTTGTACTCCTGGGTGAAGTGTCGGCGTGTCGCCACGCGATCCCCTCCGCTGCGATCAGCGGCAGTCTACGACCGAGTGTCTACAAGATCGGGAACGGTCCAGGGTCGAGAACGTGCCTCCAGGTCCCCACGGCTCGTGCAGGTGCTCGTCGAGCACCGACAAAGCAATGTTCGCCAGCAGCGGGGACAGGATGCCGCCCTGCGGGGTGCCGGTGGGAGTCTCGCGGAGTTCACCGAGTTCGGTGAGGACTCCAGCTTTGAGGAACGACTTCACCAGCGCCAGTACGCGCTTGTCCTTGATCCTGGCCCTAACCCGGTCCATCAATGCGGCGTGATCGATCTCGTCGAAACATGCCCTGATGTCGGCGTCGAGCACCCATCGATAACCATGGGTGCCCATGTGCTGGATCTCGGCGATCGCGTCCTGTGCCCGCCGCCGGGGCCGGAACCCGTAGGAGACCGGCTTGAAGTCGGCCTCGAAAATCGGCTCCAGCACCAGCTTCGGCGCGGCCTGGACGACCCTGTCAGCGATCACGGGAATCCCCAGTCGCCGTATCTTCCCGGAACCTCCGGGTTTCGGGATCTGTTTCTCCCGAACCGGCAGCGCCCGGAACATGCCCGCTCGAAGATGGGCACGCAGGTCACCCAGGAACCCGGGGACACCGATCCGCTCCTCGACCTCGACGGCGGTCACGCCGTCGACGCCAGCGGTGTTGCCGCCCCGGTTCCCCGCGACCCGGTCGAACGCCACCAACAGCGTCGCCGGGGCACACACGAAATTGAACAAGTCATCGAACCTGCGGTCAGGATCGACCGCAGCCCAACGGTGAAGCTTGACCTGCATCTCCGATACCCGACGACGAGGACCGACCGGAACCGGTCCGACGTCGTGGGCGCCGCTGTTCAACGGCGCGTCTTTCGGCATTGCAACCCCTCGCGTCTTGCATCCGCTGCCGCCCTTCCCCATGTGGCCGGCTTTCCCGACCTCGGAGTACTACGGCGGCTCCGCCCCACCCGACCCGTTCAGCAGCCGATGCACCTATCCCGCCCGGCAAGCAGGCCGCCTGCCCGACAGGAACCAGTACCGGGTGGTTCCCGTGTTCACTGCGATCCGTTCCGTAGAGGAGGAGCCCGTCTGCATCCCTGCAGCATCGCCATGAGTACGCCGTGGACCTTCCCCATGGCCTCCCCGGACAGCAGAGACAGACCGCCCGCGAAGTTCACCACCGCCTGCCGAAGAGGCGACGGATCTGCGCTGCTCCCGGCCCGTATCCACCAGGTTGGAGCCGGTCTCGCATTGAGGGACGTAATGACGACGGTTCCTCGCGTACTCCTCTCCACCACGCTCGCCGCGCCCGCCCCATCTGGTAGTGCTGGAACGCCACGGCTTCGTCAGGGGCTGCTCTCGCCCCTCCCGGCATCGCCCGGGTCAGACTGCCCCCTGCTTCACCATCCCGCCACGACGAGACAGCGACGAAGGTCTCCCACCTCCATACGGATCATCAGCGCCTCACGGCGCACGCCTCCCCGGCGAAATACTTGGCCGCCTGGCGCAGGATCTCCCGCTCGGTGACGAGCTTGGTCTTCTCCGCCCGCAACGCCTTGTTCTCGGATTCGAGCCGGGTCAGGCGCTGTTCGGGTGTCTCACCCGGGTCCGGCTCACCGCCTGGCTGCGGCGTGTGCTGTGGCCGCGGCGCGTGCACCGATCGCGGCCGACGGATGCTGGTGCCGTCCGCGGCGGTCTTGGAGCCGGCACCGAGCCGGTCGAGCCACTGTCGAAGCGTGGTCCGCTCGATGCCCAGGTCCTCGGCGATGCCGCGCACCGACGCGCCAGGAGTGGACTCATACAGCTCGACGGCCTGCCGACGGAACTCGTCGGAGTAGTTCTTGCGGGCCATGGTCGGGATCATCTCGCTCCCCCCGACGATGCGGGGATCAGCGTGTCCATCAAATGGGGTCAGGGCCCTCCTCGATCAAGCACGAGTTCTGCCAGCTGTCGACGCTGGCGAGCGACCGTGACGCGACGAGCTTCGGGACGGTGTTCCACATCCTCGCGAGCTCATCGGTGCGGTTCGGCCAGATCTTCGCGAACATCTCCCACGTCGCCGGCCCAGCAGCGCGACACCGTTCTCGAGCAGGGGCCGATTCGGAACGGGTCGCCGGCGATCGCTTCGGGTCCGTGGCGGAGTGCCCAGCCTCCGCCGCGCACCCCCTCAGATCCGTCCGGGTCCTCGACAACGCCGTCGAGAGTGGCGAACTCGATGGCGATCACGTTGTTCTTGGCGTTCTCCTCTGTCGATCTTCGTACAGCTCTTCTGGCCGCGGGCCCATCGGGGCCTACGCGTGAGAGGTGGCGGCGGCCGCCGCCATCCTTGGCCGCTCCGGCAGGGCGGCCCCGGCGAGCGCCCCGGCGAGGGCCAGGCCGGCCGAGACAGCGAGCGCAGCACCGAAGCAGTCGCTGAACGTCTGAGCAGAGGCGTATCCGCCGGCCGCGGCGAAGGCCGCGAGGTGAACGGCCACGCCGAACGCGCCTCCGAGCTGCCGCAGCGTGCTGAAGACTCCAGCGGCCTTGCCCATGTCGGGACCTGCCACCGTGCTGGTCACGGACCTGCTGAGCGCGGGGTAGTCGTTGGTGTAGATCTCGATGCGGTGCCCGTCGGGGGTCGCGCAGGTAGAGGTAGTAGGCGTTGGACACGCCTTGCCGGCCGGGGCCGCGCTCGATGTGCGCCTCCTGGCCGAGTGCGCCGAGGATGTCGCAGGTGTGGGTGATCTGGTTGCGGTCCTGGGTCGCGAAGGCGATGTGGTGCAGGCGGGGGCCGTCGCCGCCGGTGAGGGCGATGTCGTGCACGGTGGACTTGCGGTGCATCCAGGCGGCGTAGACGTTGTCGTCGGCGTCCTCGATCTGTTCGGAGACCCGGAACCCGAGACCCGCGTAGTAGGAGCGGGCTCGTCCGATCGCTGGCCTGATACCCGGCCAGATCGTGGCGCGTCGCCGTGGCAGCTCCACGACGCGCGACCATCAATCCCGAGATCCGGCGACGCTGAACACAGCGTCTGGCTGGACGATGACGCCGGAATATCCCCCTGGAAAGCAGTCGCTAGCGGGATGACGAACGGTTGATCCAATTTCGCGGATTCCGCCGCCCGTGACGAGCCCTTCCGGTGTCGTCGACTGTGCGGGCTGATGAGCCCGTACAGCTGCTGTCATTCTCGTCAGGTGGATACGCCGAGGCCGCCCGCCTACTCGCTGCGCCAGCTGCAGTACTTCGTCGTGGTGGCGGAGTCGGGAACGATCCGGGCAGCCGCTGCGCGGCTGCACGTGGCCGAGTCAGCGGTGTCGATGTCGCTCACCGAGCTGGAGCGGACGTTGCAGGTGCAGCTCGTCGTGCGCCGGCGGGCGCACGGTGTGCAGATCACGCCGTCCGGGCGGGCGACACTGCGGCTGGCGAAGGCGTTGCTCCACCAGGCTCACGAGCTCGAGGCCGAGATCTCAGGTGAGGGTGCGGTCCTGACCGGGCCGCTCGTGATCGGGTGCTACCCGATGCTCGGGCCGACCCTGCTTCCCCGGCTGCTGTCGGGGTTCGCCGAGCTGCATCCAAAGGTCACGGTCGACTTCCACGAGGACACGCAGGACCGGCTGTTCCGCAGGCTCGCCGACGGCGAGCTCGACGTGGCGATCATGTACGACCTCGACCTCCCGTCCACGCTGCCCCGTGCGAACCTCGACGAGCGAGTGCCCTACGTGTTGCTGGCCGCCGATCACCCACTGGCCGGCTCATCGCTGGACCTGCGGGAGATCGAGCACGAGCCGATGGTCCTGCTCGACGCCCCACCAAGCAGCAACCACGGACTCAAGCTGTGCGCCGACGCCGGGATCCGGCCGACGATCCGCTACCGCACAGGGACGTACGAGACGGCCCGGGCCCTGGTCGGGCGAAGCTTGGGCTGGGCATTGCTGGTGACCCGTCCGAGGTCGTCGGTCACCTACGACGGGCTCGCGGTCGTGCCCACTCCGTTGCGGAACCCGCTGCCCGACCCGGTGCGCGTCGTGCTCGGCTGGCCGGACAACTCGGGGTTGAACCGGCGGGCCCGGGAGTTCATCCGGTTCGCAACCGGCGCCGATAACTCGGATATTTTGAAGTTATAGATCTGATACTTGTTGTTTTCAGGTGAAGTTCGATGGCTCACGATGAGGCGACACGCCCACGTGGGAGGCCACAGTGACGACACTGGACCCGCCGATCGCCCCATCGATCGCCCCGCCGATCGCCCCATCGATCGCCCCATCGATCGCCCCATCGATCGCACAGTCGATCCGCCTCGAGGATCTCTGGCAGGACTCCTACCCGAGCTTCCGACAGCCGCGGGCCGAGAGCCCCGTCGCCTGGGCACCAGCAGCGAACCGGTATCTGATCACCGCGGACGCCGATGTGGTTGCGGTGGACAAGAACCCGGCGGTCGTCAGCGCGAACGAGCACAACTCGCTCAGCACCGGGCAATGGGCAACACGATGTTGCGCAACGTCGCCGCCGCCTGACTCCCGCGTTGCCCGACATCCCGAGAGGTGATCCGTGTCTTCCCTGCCCCGAACTGGCGCGCCGTCGTCCGTCCATTACCCCAGGCCCCGGACATACCCGTTGGCCCATCTCGATCAGCCGGAGCCACGCCGGCGGGTCATCGTCGTGGGAGCCGGCCCGGTCGGGCTGGCCATCGCGTTGGGTCTGGCCCGGCGGGGTGTCGCTGTGACCGTCGTCGAAGCAGACGTCAGCGTGTCTCTCGGCAGCCGGGCGATCTGCGTCTCGCGACACTCCCTGGAGATCCTCGACCGGCTGGGCGCCGGCTCCGCAGTGGTCTGCGAGGCGCTGCCCTGGATAGGTGGCCGCAGCTACTTCCGTGAGCAGGAGATCCTCTCGTTCCGGATGCCGGAGAGTGCCCACGACGTCCGCCCACCCATGGTCAACATCTCCCAGGGCGTCCTCGAACAGGTGCTGGTCGACACGGCGGCGGGCATGAGCGACATCGAGATCATGTGGGGCGTCCGGGTCACCGGGGTCGTGCCCGGCGAGGACGCGGTCGCGTTGGAAGTGGACACCACCGACGGGCCGCGCGTCGTCGAGGCCGACTGGGTCGTGGCCGCCGACGGGGCCCGCAGCGCGGTGCGCGGCTTGCTCGGGATGTCCATGCGCGGCACCAGCTACGAGGGCCGCTACGTCATCGCCGACATCCACCTCCCGGCCGACCTCCCGGCCGAGCGACGAGTTTGGTTCGACCCCACCAGCGCGCCTGCCTCCACAATCATCATGCACAGACAGCCCGGCGACATCTGGCGCGTCGACTACCAACTGCGGCCCGACGAGGACGCGGACCGCGAGCTCACCACCGAGCGCATCCGCGAGCGCATTACCCGGCACCTGGCCTGGCTGGGCATCGAAACGCCCTGGACGCTGGAATGGTCGAGCCTCTACCGGGCCCACGCGGTCTCCCTCGACGACTATCGGCACGGCCGGGTGGTGTTCGCCGGTGACGCCGCGCACCTCGTGCCGATCTTCGGGGTACGTGGGCTGAACTCCGGGTTCGAGGACGCAGATACGCTGGCCTGGCAGCTGGCGGCCGTCGTGCACGGCACGGCGCCTGCAGCGCTGCTGGCCGCCTACTCGACCGAGCGGCACGCCGCCTGGGAGCAGAACATCGCCTCGGCGGAGAAGAGCACCCGAATCATGTCGCCCCAGCACGCTGGGGAGGTCGCGACGCGCGACGCGGTGCTCGCGCTCGCCGTGCACGAGCCCGCATTCCGCCCGCTGATGGACCCGCGCCAATCCACCGCGACCCACGCCCGTTGCTCTCCACTGTCGTGGTGGGGCTTTGCCGCGGGGCTCGGGGTGCAGTCGGGCGATCCGCTCGTCGACCAGGTGGTCGATGTCGTCGAGCCGGACGGGTTCACCCGAGAGTCGACATTGTTCGCCCAGCTCGGATCCGGGTTCGCCGTCGTCGGGATCGACGTGGCCGAGGCCGAGCTCGCTGCGCTCACCGAGCGGGTTGCCGCCGATGTGGAACCCGAGACCGCCGTCGCGGTGGCCGTGACGACCGGCGCTCATCCAGGGGCGGTCCGACTGCGCGACGCCGCCCTGATCCTCGGACAACCCGGCGATGTCGTCGTCGTGCGACCGGACGGGCTCGTACTGTGCCGGGTTCCGGCGGCCGACCGTATCCGGCTGTGGGAGGTCGGATCCGGGCTGCGCTTGGTCGGTGCGCCCGGCGCGACCCCTGCGAGCCCAGCCGGTCCTACCCCGGAACCGCCGATGGAACACGTGTGGACCTCGCTGAGCGCCGCGCTCGGCGCCTCGACCGAACCGTCGGCGTTCCTGACCCGCCTCGCCCTCGTACTCGGCCGCGAGGTCGATGAGGCAACCTGGGACCGAGCTCTGCGCCTCGCAGAGCTCGCGGCACCCCAGCCCGGCTGAGCGGCCCACGCCGATGCCGAAGATGGTCATCCTGGGAGGCAGCTTTGCCGGCCTCGCCGCAGCGCTGATGCTCGCCCGCGACGGCCACGAGGTGACCGTCCTCGAACGTGATCCATCGCCGGCGCCTGAGACTCACGAGGAATGGAACCGCCCGACCGTCCCACAGACACGACAAGCACACAGCACGATGGCGCTGGGCCGGGCCATCCTCGCCCGGCGGCTGCCGGACGTACGTCCGGCGCTGATCGCCGGTGGCGCCTTCGAGTATCCCGCGGCCGGGTCCGTCTCACTCCTGCCGCGGGCACGGCCGATCCCGCCCTCCTGGCCGATCTCTCCTCGTCGGATTCGTAGAGCGACGCCAGTGCCGGTGACTGACACGTGTAGGTGCGAAGCCCACCACTTCCCAGGTTCGGATCCGGCGGGACCTACGCCGAGGAAGCGATGGGGAGCTCGCGGGAGCGGGCCCACCCGTCCACCCATGACATCCCCCGTGATGGGCGGGCATTCCACGACGCTGACTCGGGACGATGAAACTTTCAGGTGGTGGTCGGTGCCGACGGCTTCTCCGTCGCCACCTCCGCCACAGGTGTCGAGAGCTTCAAGCTCGGCCAGCAGGTCTGACGCCATTGACCACCCCAGGAGTACGCCATGAACGCCGCTTTCCTGCACACCGGCCCCCTCGGTGCTGCCCAACTCGGGCAGCACCTGCAGGACGCCGTCAGCGAGATCGCCCGCTGGATGGACGAGTTCGGCCCCTACGAGCCGCACCGGTCACTCGACGTGGACACCGCGGCGCTCGCGGCCGCCCACGCCGAGCTGACGGAACGACTCCGCGACAACTACCCGTTCTTCCACCCCCGCTACATCGGGCAGATGTTGAAGCCACCGCACCCGGCCGCGGTGCTCGGCTACGTCACCACGATGCTGATCAACCCGAACAACCACGCCCTCGACGGGGGGCCGGCGACGGCCCGCATGGAACGCGAGGTCGTCGAGCAACTCGCGACGATGTTCGGGTTCGACGAGCACCTCGGCCACCTGACCAGCAGCGGCACCATCGCCAACCTCGAGGCGCTGTTCGTGGCGCGGGAGCTGCATCCCGGCCTGGGCATCGCCTACAGCGCCGACGCCCACTACACCCACAGCCGGATGTGTCACCTGCTCGGCGTCCAGGGACACGCCGTCGCGACGGACAGTCGGGGACGGATGGACCTCGACGCACTCGAGGCGCTGCTGCGCGCCGGTTCCGTCGGCACGGTGGTCATGACCGCCGGTACCACCGGGCTCGGCGCGATCGACCCGATCGACGAGGCCGTGGAGCTGTGCGCCCGTTTCGGCACCCGCATCCACGTCGACGCCGCGTACGGCGGCTTCTTCCGGCTCATCGCCGATGACACGTCCGACGGCGTGGCGGCCGCGCCGTTCCGCGCGATCGCCGACTGCGACTCGGTCGTCATCGACCCGCACAAGCACGGCCTGCAGCCCTACGGCTGCGGAGCTGTGCTGTTCCGCGAGCCGGCGGTGGCCGCCCACTTCGTGCACGACTCGCCCTACACGTACTTCACCTCCGACGAGATGCACCTCGGGGAGATCTCCCTGGAGTGCTCCCGGTCCGGCGCGGCCGCGGCGGCGCTCTGGCTGACGCTCAAGCTGCTGCCGCTCACCCCCGACGGTCTCGGCGCGGTTCTGCGCCCGGGGCGCCGGGCCGCGCTGCACTGGGCGCAGCTGCTCGCGGACTCGCCAGAACTCGCCTGCTACCAGGTGCCCGAGCTCGACATCGTGACCTACCTGCCCCGTCGCGAACGGCTCTCCGACGTCGACCGGGTCTCCGGCCGGATCCTCGACGACGGCATGGCCCTGCCCCCGTCCGACGCGGTGTTCGTCGCCACCTACGACGTGACGTCGAGCGCGCTGGCCGCGCGGGGGCACGCGGTCACGGGCGACGTCGAGCACGGGCGGGTCCTGCGCAGCGTCTTGATGAAGCCCGAGAGCGAGGAGGCGCTGCCCCGGCTGCACGCCCAGCTGGAGCAGCTCGGTCGAGCCGCCGGCTGACCATCGACATCCCGGCCCGGAAAGGAGCCCGCAGATGGTGGACGACGCGACCGACCACGACGTGATAGTCGTGGGCTCCAGTGGACCGTGGTGCCCGCGTCCTCGTCGTCGAGGCCGCCGACCGGCTCGGCGGCACCACCGCGCTCTCCGGTGGCCAGCTGTGGATCCCCGGCACCCGTCGGACGCGGGGGAGCGGACATACCGACGACCGCGAGGCCGCGGTGGTCTACCTGAGGCGGGTGACGGTCGGCGGTACGCCCGACGAGCAGTTGACCGCCTCCTCGACAACGGTCCCCGCCTGGCCGACTACCTCGAACGCGACGACGCCGCCGGGCTGCCAACGGATCTGGCGGCCGAGCGCCATCGCGACGAAGGGTTCCTGGTCCAGATCCTCTGCCTCGAGGACCACGGCCCGATGACCCTCGACCTGTGCCCGAACCGCATCCGGCTCCTCGTGCACGACGGCCGTGTCGTCGACGCGAGCCAAGGCTGAACCGGCCGGCGACCGGTTTGGGAGGAAGCGCGTGGCCCGAGTCCGGTGCTGCGCGGAACCAGCAGATCTTCGACAACGCAGTCCGGTGAACAAGAGCGAAGCCCCTCCCCACCAGCGTGCAGGGGGTCGGCAAAGTCCGCTACGTGATCTTGAGTAGTGCGAGGGGTCGGGTGGCGTCGCGGGCGTGGTGGCGTAGTGCGGCGGCGATGTTGATTGCGCCGGCGAGCCGGTTGAGGCTGATCACGAGGTTGCGGAAGGTGGCCATGACCTGCGGGGCGTGGCCAGTGCGGACCTGGGAGTGGTCTTCGCCGAAGGTGACGTCGCGGACCCAGTGCAATCCGTTCTCGATCTGCCAGTGCCCCCGGATCCAGGCGGCGAGCTCCATCGGTCGGGCTTGGTGAGGTGGCAGGTCAGTGATTGCGTAGACGGTCTCGGTGTGCCACCGGCCGCGACCGGACAGAGGTCGGGTCTTGCGGGTGAGCCGGATGGCCTGAGCGGCGTGCGGGAACATGATCCCGGCGGCGATGGTGACGACCTTGACCGATCGGATCTCCCGGCGGCCGTGGCTGTTCTCCGCGGTGCGGTGGCCGATCTCGACCTGGCGCCAGGGCAGCGCGGTGAGCTGTTTGCGCAGGTTGGGCTGGTTTCCCTTGACCATGAGCACCCAGTGCGCCCCGCGGGAGGCCAGGTAGTCGACGTGTTCGCGTTGGGTGTGCAGTGCATCGGCGGTGACGACGACGTCGGTGAGGTCGAGGGAGTCGAGCAGGGGTGCGAAGCGGCTGATCTCGCTGGTCTTGCCGTCGACGTCGACCTGGCCGAGGACGACCCGGGCGTGGTGATCGATCACGGCGAGCAGGTGTCGGGCCTGTCGGTCGAGGGTGCGGGCACCGCGCACGGTCTTGCCGTCTAGCGCGACCGCTCGGCGTCGTCCCCGCGGGGCTTGGGTGGCGCACAGGTTCCCGATCCAGGTGCTGATCACGACATCGAACCGGTCACCGTCGAGGCCTTGCAGGACCCGGCGGATCGTGGACTCACACGGACATCGGTGGCCGACACCGAGCACCTGGTTGACCTCGGCTGGCAGGTCAGCGACCCATTCCGCGATCGCAACGTAGGAGCGGGCGCCAGCCGCGACCGCGCAGATCGCTACCGACAGCACCACGGCTAGTCCATGGCGGACACCGCGGCGGGCGCGCGGATCGACGACGCCCACGAGCACCTCCCGCAGCCCAGCAGCGAGCTGCACCGGATCGGGTAGCTCCACCCGGGCCAGCTGGTCAGCGACAGCAAGGATCGGTGATGATGCAGATGCGGGCACGGCTCTCTTCCGATGATCATGGTGGCCTCGAGAACCGTCATGATCATCGAAGGAGTCGTGCCCGCACTGCTACACAGCCTTCGGCGTGTCGTTCATCCCCAGCTCAGGGCCCGCCCGTCAGGACTTTGTCGACCCCCTGCCGACGGGATGGGGCGTCGCTGCGCGCTGGACATCGCGTCACGTCACAGCAGGAACCCGCCGTCGACGACGAAGTCCGACCCGGTGACGTACGACGAGGCGTCCGAGGCCAGGAACAGAGCCATCTCGGCGATGTCGCCCGGCTCGCCGAAGCGCTTGAGCGGGATGCGCTCGAGGAGCTTCGCGTGAAGCTCGGAGGGGTTTTTCCGGTGCATCGGCGTGTCGGTCGCGCCGGGATGGATCGCGTTCACCCGGATGTTGTCGGGGCCGAGCTCTGCAGCCGCGACCTGGGACATGCCCCGCACCGCGAACTTGGCGCCCGAGTACACGATCAGGCCCCGCAGGCCCCGGATGGACGCCGCCGATCCGATGTTGATGATGCTGCCGCCGCCTGCTCGCCGCATGGGTGCGATCACCGCGCGCATGCCGAGAAGCACGCCGAGCTGGTTGACCCGCACGATGGCGTGGAAATCGTCGACCTCGAACTCCTCGAGAGATCCCGCGCGCGTTATCCCGGCGTTGTTCACCAATATGTCGACGCGTCCGTACGTGGAGTCGACATGCTGGACCAGCTCGGTCCAGGCTGCCTCGTCACCCACGTCGTGATGGACGTACTCCGCGCGTGCCCCGAGCTCGTCGGCGAGCACATTCCCCTCCCCGTCGTTCAGGTCGGTCAGCACCACGCGGGCGCCTTCGGCCACGAAGAGGGCAGCTTGCGCCGCACCCATCCCGCGCGCTGCCCCCGTCACGATGGCCACTCTTCCCGACAGTCGTCCCTCGGCGGTCGTTCCGCGGTCGACCGTGTGCAGAGCATCGCTGGGCATTCCTTCTCCTCGCGTCGAGCCATGGCCGCAGCGACTGACGACGAGCCATCCCGGCGGCGGTCGCCCGGTGACGACCGCCCCTAAAATATATGTCAAAGAGCAGGTTTATCAAGATCCTTGACACTCGTGGACCTGCGGTCGTACTCTTTCGAGACCATGACCGGAACTAGGCTCCATCCGCCGACGCTGCCGACCATGGACAGCGTGCTCGCCGCCCTCCTCGACGATCTGGTCTCACCGGTTCCGAGAGCGGGTGCGATTGGTGTTGCCGGCGACGACGCGCTGGTGAGCGCGCGTTTGCGGGGCCGCCGCCCTCGCGCAGTGGCTTCCGCGATGACCCGGACGCCCCCTTTCCCCGGGCCGGCCTCGCCGACCAGGTGGTTTGCAGGCACCCAGACCTGACCGAAGGAAGAGAGGCGAGTCCGGTGAAGCGCCGACCAGAAAAAGTGATTGCCCGCGTCCCCGCTTCGGCGAGATGCCAGCGTTCGCGCCTGCCATCTCGCCGCGCATTTCGCGTCAGCGGAGACAGTCGGTGACCAGGTTGCTTCTGGTCCGATTGGGCCGCATGGTGCCGCTGTTACTCCTGATCACGTTGGGAGCTTTCAGCCTCGTGCTGCTCCTACCAGGCGATCCAGCGGTAACTCTCGCCGGTGACAATCCCACGCCGGATCAGATCGAGCGTATCCGCGAGGTGATGGGCCTCGACCGCCCGATCTACGCCCAGTTCGCCGACTGGCTCGGAGGCGTCGTCCGCGGAGACTTCGGCGAATCGCTGTACTCGGGTACAGGAGTCACGGACCTGATCCTACAGCGCATACCGGTGACCGCGTGGCTCACGGTGTTCGCGATCTCGATCGCGATCATCGTGGGGGTGCCGGCCGGCATCTACGCGGCCGCACGTCGGGGCTCGTGGATCGACCGTGCGCTCACGGTGTTCATGTCAGTCGGGATCACCATTCCCTCCTTCTGGCTGGGGTTGATTTTCATCACGATCTTCGCGGTCAATCTCGGGGTCTTCCCCGCTGGCGGGTACGTCCCGATCTCCGACGATGCGGGAGAATGGTTCCTCCGGCTGGCCCTTCCCTCCGCCACCCTCGCTGCAACACCTGCAGCCGAGTTGGCTCGCCACACGCGCAGCGCCATGATCGGTGTCCTCGAGCAGGATTACGTGCGCACCGCCCGCTCTAAGGGAACCCACGAGCGAGTCGTCCTCTTCAAGCACGCGTTGAAGAACGCCGCCAGCCCGGTCGTCACCATCCTCAGCTTCCAGATCGCCTTCTTGCTGGGTGGTTCGGTCATCGTCGAACAGATCTTCGGTCTACCCGGTATGGGGAGCCTGGCGATCCAGGCCGTCTATGAGAAGGACTTCCCAGTCCTCCAAGGCGTCGTGGTTGTCGCCGCGGTCATCGTGATGATCATCAACCTGCTCACTGATGCGCTGTACGGCTGGCTCAACCCCAAGGTGCGTGCGCTGTGAACCCCCGCACACACCAAGGTGCCGGCGAGCCGCTCGTCGGCACGTCAGTCGTCACCGGTAACGCCGCCTGGGATCGGTTCGCCGACGAATACTCACGGCAAACACTGCACGCGGCAGACACCGGCCGATCCGGACCGACCTTCCTGCGCCGATTCCTGCGCGACCGCGTTGCCATCGCCGCCCTTGTCGTCTTGGGACTCGTCACGCTGGCCGCCATCTTGGCGCCGCTGCTCGCGCCGGCGGACCCACGGATGCAAGATCTCTCCGCGGTCCTCCAGTCACCCAGCTCGTCACACGTGCTCGGAACCGACGAACTCGGCCGCGACGTGCTGAGTCGCCTTCTCTACGGAGCACGCGTCTCCCTGCTCGCGGGATTGGAGGGAACAGGCATCGCGATCGCTCTCGGAGTGGTCCCGGGCCTGATCGCCGGTTATGCCGGCCGCCGAGTGGATCGCTTCATCATGCTCATCACCGAGGCAGGCATGAGCTATCCACCGGTGATCCTGGCCATCGCCATCGTCGGCGCCCTGGGGCCGGGCCTGCACAACGCGATGTTCGCAGTGGGCATCATCGCCGCACCGCGGGTGGTCCGGCTCGTCCGTGGCGTCGTCCTCGGCATCAAGGAAGAGACGTTCATCCAGGCCGCGCGCACGCTTGGATCCCCGGCCACACGGATCATCGTGCGGCATATTCTTCCCAACACATTGCCACCATTGATCGTCTTCGCCTCCCTCATGGCTGGGACCGCGATGCTGATTGAAGCCGGTCTCAGCTTCCTTGGGCTCGGTGTCCAGCCACCCGACCCCAGCTGGGGAAACATGCTGGGAGCGGCGTCCCGCTTCACCAGCCGCGCGCCGACGCTCATCGTCTTTCCGGGCCTGGCGATCGCGATCACCGTTTTGGCCCTCAATCTGATCGGCGATGGGCTGCGCGACGCCTTGCGCCGGGACCGGAGCGATTCGTGACGATGCTGGATGAACGGCGCGCAGCCTCCTCAGGGCCGTCGCCCGCTCCCGTCTTGGAGGTGGACGACCTTGCCGTGCAGGTACGCACCCCGACCGGGTGGCGGGATGTGGTCGATCGCGTCTCGTTGAGCGTCGCGCCCGGTGAGACGTTGGGCATCGTCGGCGAGTCCGGATCGGGCAAGACGGTGACCAGCCTCGCGTTGATGGGATTGCTGCCGGCGGCGGCTCGGGTGTCGTCCGGAACGATCAGGATGGGCGACACCGAGCTGGTCGGTGCTGACCCTCGCACGATCCGGCAAATGCGGGGCAATCGGATGGCGATGATCTTCCAGGAGCCGATGACCAGCCTGAACCCGGCGCTGCGGATCGGCGATCAGCTGGGGGAGGGAGTTCGAAATCACCAGAAGGTCTCCCGCGCGCAGGCTCGGGCCCGGGCGATCGAGGTTCTCGACCTGGTCGGTATCCCCAACGCCCGCCAACGTATCGACAGCTACCCGCACGAGTTCTCGGGCGGCATGCGGCAGCGCGCGATGATCGCGATGTCGTTGATGTGCCGGCCAGAGGTCCTCATCGCCGACGAGCCGACCACTGCGCTCGACGTCACCATCCAGGCCCAGATCCTGGAACTGCTGGCCGAGCTCCAGGCCGAGATGGGACTCGCCGTCATCCTCGTCACCCACAACATGGGCGTGGTGGCCGAGATCTGCGACCGCGTCGCTGTGATGTACAACGGCGAGATCGTCGAGCAGGCGGACGCGGAGACCTTGTTCGCCTCGCCCCGCCATCCCTATACCGAGGGGCTGCTCCGGTCGATGCCCAGGATCGACGGCCCCCGAGGCCACCTTCCGATCATCCCGGGCCGTCCTCCCCAGGTCCTCGAACGTGAACAGTGCGCGTTCGTCGGCCGCTGCCCGTATGCCCGCGACGCGTGCCGGTTCGAGCATCCGCCGCTGGCCTTGCTCGAGCGCGGCGCCCAGTCTCGGTGCCTCCACCACGACCTGCCCTTCCAAGGAATCCGATGAACACGTCGCCTGTGCTCGAGGTCGAGGATCTATCGGTCACCTTCAAGATCTCCGCCGGACTGGGCCGCGCACGGCACCTCCAGGCAGTCCGAGGCGTCTCCTTCACCATCGCCCCCGGAGAAGTGGTGGGGATCGTGGGTGAATCCGGATCTGGCAAGTCCACGACCGCCCGAGCGATCGTCAAGTTGGAGAAGGCGTCCGCGGGACGGATCACACTTGAAGGTGCGGACATCACCGCGATGTCAGAGCGCGCATTCCGTCCGTCTCGTCGGCGAGTGCAGATGGTGTTCCAAGACCCGTATTCCTCCCTCGACCCGACGATGACCATCGGGGAGAGCATCGCGGAACCCCTACAGACGATGAAGGCGCTCAAGGGCGCGGCGCTGACCCGTCGCGTCGAGGAGCTTCTGGCCCTCGTCGAGCTGAACGCCGCTCACCGGCATCGCTACCCACACGAGTTCTCCGGGGGTCAGCGCCAGCGCATCGCCATCGCGCGCGCGATGGCTTTGGACCCCGCTCTCCTGATCTGCGACGAAGCGGTGAGCGCTTTGGACGTCTCGACACAGAACCAGGTCATCAACCTGCTCATCGAACTCCGCCAACGTCTCGGGATGGCCTACCTGTTCGTCTCCCATGACCTTGCCGTCGTCCGCAATGTCGCCGACCGGGTCCTGGTCATGTACCTGGGCAAGGTTGTGGAGGAGGGGCTCACCGAGCAGGTCCTCCGCAAACCTCAACACCCCTACACCCAGGCGCTGCTCGCCGCGGTGCCCGGTGCGAACCCCGCCCACCGCCTCGACCGGAAGATCCGTCTGGCCAAGGGCGAGCTTCCCGACCCCACAAGCCCGCCGACGGGCTGTGCATTCCAGACTCGTTGCCCGCTTGTGATCGACGAGTGCCGATCGAGCTCCCCGGTGCTTCGGCCGGTCCCCGGCGGTGGCGCTGTCGCCTGCCTTCTGGCCACCCCGGCCGCGGAAGAGCCGCGCAATGTCTCGTCGGCGCCGCCGTTGAGCGGCTAGCGCCCCTCTACAACGACCGCACAACCCGGCCACAAGTCGTACAGGCGGTGGCCGGCCGATCAGCCCGCTCTGCCGAGGCGATCCACCCAGGCGCACGCCTCGGAGACCGCCGCACGACACCGGAGTGCAGCTCCACCACACTCAACCGCCCCGCCACCGAAGCTGAGGCCACTCATGTCCCGTGCAAAGACCGCACTCGCGCTGCTTGTCGTACTCGTCCTCGCCGGCTGCGGAAGCAAAGGCAGCCAAAAGTCGAGCGGCACGCCGGATCCGAACGCAACGCTGAAGGTCGCAACTCTCATCGGGGTAGCGACGTGGGATCCGGCACGCAGCCTCGGTGGTCCCGAGATTCCGGTCCTCTCACTGGTGTACGACCGGCTGGTGCACACCGACCCATCCGGCAACTTGCAGCCCGGCGCAGCCGAGTCGTGGGACTTCGCCGACGGCGGCTCCACACTCGTGATGCAGCTCCGTGCCGGGCTGAAGTTCAGCGACGGCACACCCATCACGGGGGACGTGGTCAAGCAGAACATCGAGCGCGCCCTCAGCCTGCCACAGTCCAGCATCGCCCCCAGCATGGCCAAGATCGCGAACGTGCAGGCAGAGGGCAATACGATCCGGATCCACCAGAAGCAGCCCGACGCGACCCTTCCAGCACTCCTCGCGGACCGGCCGGGGATGATCGTCAACCCCGCCACCTTCGGGGCCCTTGACGCAGACGACATCCCGGTCGGCAGCGGACAGTTCACGGTCACCAAGCAACAGCCGCGCGTCTCGATCTCCTTCGCGAAGAACACCGGCTATTGGGAGGCCGCGGCCGTCGTGGTCGCGAAGGCCGAACTCTCAGTAATTGCAGACTCCACCGCCCGGTTGAATGCGGTGCGCGCCGGAGAGGTGGATATCGCGAGGATCGACGGGGACCAAGCCGAGGATGCGCGCGCCGCGAGTGATCTGACCCTGACCACCGGACCTGCACTCGAGACCGGGAGTGTCTTGTTCAACCCGAGCCTGCAGCCGGCCTTTGCGAAGCCGGAAGTGCGCCAGGCGATCTCGTTGGCGGTGGACCGGAACGCGATCGTCGAGAGCCTGTTGTTCGGTCAGGCGACTGCGACTGCGCAGTTCTACCCGAAGGGACACCGTGCCCACGTGCCCGAGCTGGACCAGGAGCTGGGAGCCGATCCCGGCAGGGCCCGCGAGCTATTGGCCGCTGCCGGCTACCCGGATGGATTCACCTTCGAGGCGATCGTGTACTCCCCGAAAATGGATCGCGCCGCGCAGGCAGTTCAGCAACAGTTGGCGAAGGTGGGCATCACCATGAATCTGAAGCCGAACCCGTCGTCCTCTGCGATCACCGAGTGGGCGCAGGGCAAGGTGGCCGCTGGAGTCTTTCCCTCTCAGCCGCGGGTTGAGCCCACCCTTCACTTCCGCTCCGCCTTCCTGCCCGGGCAGTTCCTCAACCCCGGCAACATCGAGGACCCCGAAGTCACGCGCCTGATCACAGCCAGCGCTGCGGAGACCGACCCCGAGAAGCGGCTCGCGATCGACCGGCAGATCAGTGCGCACACGGTGGCCAGCCCCATGGCGATCATGCCGCTCTACAACGTCGACATGCTCATCATCAGCCGCTCCGACGTGGAAGGGGTGACGTCATGGATCGATGGATTCCCGCACCTGGACGGGATCTCGATGACGCGATGACGTGCCTCCACCTGCAACGACACGCGGCCGACATCATTTGTCGGTCGCTCTGAATACGGTGTGCATCCCCACGTCTGCACCACCGGGCTGCGTCACGCATCGCCCGAGGTGATGGCCGCCATTGCGCGCGGCGAGCAAGTCGATTCCATGAGTTACTACTTCCGTACAGCGTCGGTCATCACGGCGCCACCGGGCAAGTACGAATTGCTCAACCACCACTGCGTGGTCCTCGCCAGCGGATCGCGAGGCCTCAACGGCGTCATGCTCTCCGTGTGGAGTGTCACCTGAGTTCGTCCGACGAGCACTGTTCAAGTCCCAAAATTATCAAGTAGCCTGATATGTAATCCGCACCGGAGTGCGGGCAATGAGGCCGCGTGCGTGCGCGGCATTGACGTGAGATGGGTGATGCGCATGAGCACGAAGGTGACTGCGGAAGGTGTCCAGGGCCTCCGGGACCTCGTCGGCCGCACGCTGGGACCGACGGACTGGGTCGAGATCACTCAGGACAGGGTCAACTGTTTCGCCGACGCGACAGACGACCAT
Source organism: uncultured Actinomycetota bacterium (assembly GCA_963727745.1). GTDB lineage: Bacteria > Actinomycetota > Actinomycetes > Mycobacteriales > Pseudonocardiaceae > Pseudonocardia. The sequence goes on along the minus strand of CAVSHL010000001.1, from coordinate 60,490 downwards.
CAGTGGATCCACATCGACGTCGAGCGCGCCCAGCGGGAGAGCCCGTTCAAGGGACCAATCGCGCATGGCTACCTGACCCTGTCCTTGGTCCCGCACTTCATGCCGCAGCTGCTCGAGGTCACCGGCTTCAGCATGGGCCTCAACTACGGGGCGGAAAAGGTCCGCTTCCCCTCGCCGGTCCCGGTCGGGGCAAAGCTCCGCGCGTCGCTCACCGTCGACGAGGTCACCGACATCGCCGGTGGCGTCCAGTTCCTTGTCACCTTCACGATCGTGTCCGACCGCGGGGACAAGCCTGCTTGCGTCGCGATCCTGGTTCTTCGAAACTACGAATGACAGCGCAGGGGCGAGAGGGCATCGACGGGGAGGGGGACGTCCACGTGACCCGCGACGTCACATCGCCACGGCCCGCCCTTGAGCCCGGTCATGCGGCAGACGACGTCGAAGCACGGCACGGGGTCGTCCTCCACGCCGCGCGCACGATGTACTTCGTCAAGCAATTGGAAATGCTCCTTCGCTCGCGCATGGAGCCGATCGCAAGATCCGTTTCGATCACGGTCCCGCAGTACACCGCCTTGTCCATCCTGAGCGCGCGCCCTGGTTTGTCTTCCGCGGAACTGGCTCGCAGCACTTTCGTCAGTGCACAGGCGGCCAACGAGCTGGTCAACGGCCTGTATGGACGGGGTCTGATTCTTCGGCGGCCGAGCCACGAGCACGCGAAGATCCTGCGCCTGCGGCTTTCGAAGAAGGGCGAAGACCTGCTCGCCTCGTGCGCAGAAGGCATGCAGGAGCTTGAGGCCGTCATGCTCGGCGCTCTCCGAGGTGATGACGCGCACGCGTTCCACGACGGACTTCGGTTGTGCATCGGCGCCCTGGAAGGATGCACTGACGCTTAGGGGCTGGGCGCGTCCACGTTCGAAGGCGCGCGCGGCCGGGCTGGATGCTCCTCCACGCGCTGCGCACCCGGAACTGACGTGGGTCCAGGGCGGTCGGTTCAGCATCGGCCACGTCCCAGGCGGAACGCCTCGTCGCGATCTGCTCGACGCCATCGAGCCCGACCGTCCTCTGCTGCTCCGCAACGGGGACCACCACGGGTCGTGGGCCAACAACGCTGCCCTGCAGATCGCTGGGACAACTGCGGACACGCCGGATCCTCCGGGCGGTCGCATCGAGCGGGAGGCCGACGGTTCCCTCTCTGCCAAGATCATCTGAGACAGCTCGAAGTCAGCGGTTCACAGCAGAGGGCGTGATCGGAGATCCTGGTGCTCGTGTCATCGGAGGAGCGTCGCGGTGCGGCGGCCAGCAGCGGCGGTGGGTCGGCGGCGGGTCCGCGGTCGGCGGGTGGTCCGTCACCGCGTCCGTCGCGTCGGTCGTTCAGCGCGGAGTACAAGCTGGCGATCGTGGCGGAGTACGAGTCCGCGCCGAACGGTGAGAAGGGCGCGGTCCTTCGCCGCGAGGGCTTGTATTCGTCGCATGTGATCGAGTGGACCCGCGCCCGAGACGCTGGCGCGTTGGAAGGTGTGGCCGATTCCCGGCGGTCGGAGAAGCGACCGAAGCGCTCGGCGGAGACAGCCGAGTTGGAGCGACTCCGGGCCCGGAATGCGAAACTCGAAGCGGACTTGACGAAGACGCGGACGGCGTTGGACATCATGGGAAAAGCGCACGCGCTCTTGGAGCAGCTGTCCGAGAGCGCGGACGACCGGGAACCGTCGGCGTCGCGGAAGAAGCGTTGAACGTCGCGTTTGACCGGTTGCGCGCTGCGGAGGTGTCTGTCGCGGCGGCATGCTCGTTGACTGGCCGGTCGCGGGCCACGCACTACCGCCGGGTCGACCCGTCCGGGGTGGGCATCGGGCCGCTGCACGGCCCGCACCGGCCCCGCCGGCTCCCGCCGTCGACGATCACCGACGACGAGCGTGCCGCCGTGCTGCAGGTGCTGAACTCCGAGCCCTACCGGGACCTGGCGATCCCGCAGGTCTGGGCCCGAGAGCTCGACGAGGGCAGGTTCTGGTGCTCGCAGTCGAGCATGTATCGGATCGCCCGCGATGCCGGGCAGAGCCGGGAACGGCGCGCCCAGGCCACCCACCCGCCGCGTGTCCGCCCGGAGTTGCTCGCCCGCGGCCCGAGCCAGGTGTGGTCCTGGGACATCACCGCGCTCAAAGGCCCCCGCAAGGGTGAGTGGTACAAGCTGTACGTGGTGCTCGACATCTTCTCCCGCTACGTCGTCGGCTGGTTGGTCGCGAATGCCGAGGACGCAGTCGTGGCGAAGGACTTCCTCGCCGACGCCGTCGCCCGCAACCACGTCATCCCGCAGACGATTCACGCCGACCGGGGCGGGTCGATGACCTCCAAACCGGTATCGGAGATGCTGATCGATCTCGGGATCAGCCGGTCGCACTCGCGGCCGAGATGCTCGAACGACAACCCCTACTCCGAGGCGCAGTTCAAGACGCTGAAGTACCTGCCCGATTTCCCGGACCGGTTCGGGTCCCTCGCTGATGCCCGCGAGTTCTGCGAGCGGTTCTTCGCCGCCTACAACCACGAGCACCGCCACTCCGGGATCGGCATGCACACCCCGGCGTCGGTCCATTTCGACACCGCGACCGAGATCCGGGCCCATCGTCAGGCCACCCTCGACCGCGCCCACGCGCGCCATCCCGAGCGGTTCAGCCGCCGGCCCAGCCCGCCACGCCTACCCGAGCAGGCGTGGATCAACCAACCCGTCCTGCAGCCAACCCAGTAAGATCAACTGTCTCAGTTGACTTGACAACTACCGGTTCGCCGACCGGTTCGCTGCACTGCACGAGACACCGAGCGGACACAGCATCGACACCCTGAGGTCGGCGACCGATTGCGCTACCGCCAGCTCGACGTACGTGACGAAGTGGCGGTGATCCGTTTCGTCGACCACATCGCCCGCGAGCACGGACATCTGGACGCCGCATTCAGCAACGCCGGAGTGCTGTTGTCCTCCCGCGAGGCAGAGTGGGAATCCGCCAGCTTTCAGCGATGCCTCGACGTGAACGTCACGGGCGTCATGCTGTGCATGAACCACGAGCTGCGCATCATGGAAGCCCAAGGCCGCGGAGCGATCGTCAATTTGCCTCGCCTTGCACGTGTCGTTGGGTTCCTGGGCTCGGTCGCTGACGCAGCGAGCGGACCTCAGGGGAGCGACAGCGAGAGTGTCGGTGTCGCAGTGCTGTCAGGCGAGACGGGGGCGACTCTCGAGACGCAGGTCGTGATCGACCGCCGGCTGGACTTCTGGGCGGCACTGAGGAAGACGTCGCGGTGGTCGATGGTGCCGGCCACGTGCCCGACGTCGAGCACGCACAGCCCGCACTCACCCCTGCGACAGTCGTACATGAGGTCGGCGCCGGCGCGCGTGAGCGCGTCGAGGAGCGTCTCCTGCGGGCCGACGGTGGCCTCGATTCCGAGCCGGGGGATCCGCGCCACGAACTCTTCCGACTGGTACCAGCCGCTGCTGCCGAAGGTCTCGAAGCGCAGGTTGGCTGTGGGCAGAGCCGCTCCTTCCCAGTCTCGGCGGACGGTGTCCATCAGTCGGATCGGGCCGCACATGTAGAGCTCGGTGGCCCCGCGCCACGGGCCGGTGTCGATGGACCGCACCAGTTCGGCCACGTCGAGGAGGCGACCTTCGTTGGCGACGTGGACCTGCAGCCGCGGGCCGTGAAGCGCAGCCAGGTCGTCGAGATAGGCCATTCGGTCGCGGCTGCGTCCGGCGTAGACGAGGGTGTAGTCGGCGCGCACGCCGCGCAGGACACGTGCCATGTCCATCAGGGCGGTGATGCCGATGCCCCCCGCGAGAAGTACGTAACGCGGCGCACCGACGCGGAGCGGGAAGTTCTGCATCGGCTGGGTCAGTACCAGCTCGTCGCCTGCAACGAGCCGGTGCATGTACGCCGAGCCGCCGCGAGACTGCGAGACGCGCAATACGCTGATAGTGGTCCGGTCGCCCGTGTCGTTCGAGTCGACGACGGAGTAGGACCGGATGTCTGTGTCGCCGCCGATGGGCACGCGCACATCGACGTGTGCGCCGGGCGCCGCGCGGCCGACCGGGGGGCGCTCGACGGTGATTCGTCGTACGTCGCTGGCCACAGCGACCGAGGAGACCACTCGGCCGGTCTGCCACGTGGGTTGGTTGTTGCTGGTCATCGGCCCGTGCCGGCGAGGGACCGGCCTTCGACGGCGAGCATCCGGTCGAGGATGCGGCGCACCCACATGCCGCCGGCGTCGATGTTGAGGCTGTAGAACTCGTGGTCAGGGTTGGCGTCGATGGCTGCCTGCTGTGCGGCCAGCATGGCCTCGTCCTCCGCGAACACCTTGCGGGCGCCGTCGCGCAGTTGGGTGGTGATCAGCTGGCTGTCGAGCCGGTAGTTGCGCATGAGTGCCCAGAAGTAGTGCGAGCTCCGCGCGGTCTCCGGGGTGATGGTGTTCATGATGTAGGCGCTGACGCCGTGGCTCCGATCTCCCTGGGGCGCGCCGGTTCCGGCCTCGGCCACTCCCGCGTCGATGCAGATCGTTGACGGCGCGTAGTAGTGAATGATCTGCCAGCGATCGACGCGCCCCTCGAAGTCGGGGAACCGATCGCGAATGTTCTTGCGCCAGACCGGCGGCGGATCGACGTCGAGCATCCACCGCTCCACGGTCACGCTGCCGTCGTCCTCGACCCGGGTGTGAAAGTCGGACTCGCTGAGCTCGTTCTGTCCGATGCTGCTGCCGTGCACGAACTCCTCGTGCGTCAGGTCCATCAGGTTGTCGAGGACCAGTTGGTAGTTGCACGCGGCATGGATGGTGAGGCCTTCGCCGGCCCAGCCGGGATCGTCCATCTGGTGCATGTCGGGGATCAGGTCGGCGTCGGCCTGGGTCGCGTCACCTGGCCATACCCACACGTATCGGTGCCGCTCGACGGCTGGGTACGACGGCACCATCGCGCTGGGGTTGATCGTCTCCTGAGCCGGCATGTGGGTGCAGCGTCCGGCAGAGTTGAAGCGCAGCCCGTGGTACGGACACTGGACCTCGTCGTTCCCGACGAGCCTGCCCATGGACAGGGGTGCCAACCGGTGCCAGCAAGCATCGGCGAGCGCGACCGGCCGGCCGTCGCTCGTGCGATAGAGCGCCATCGGCGTGCTGGCGACAGTCCGCGCCAGCAGCCCCATGCTGTTCACCTCGTGGTCCCACGCCGCGGCGTACCACGCGTTGAGCGGGTGCGGGATCAGCTTGGCGGTCACCTGACCGGTCGGCATCAGCGTCGGCGGATGGAGCCTGGTTCCCGTCATGGTCTCCAAGTTACGACCGCGGATCTGCAAGTGTCAAGGATCTTGATATACGATTGCAGGTGACGGGCGGGACCGTTCCGAAGTCGCCGACCGTGATGCATCGACCCGATGCCGAGTGAAACGCGGTCTGGACAGTATCAAGTAACCTGATATCATTGCTCCGCGACGAGGGCTCACAGTGGGCGAGTTCGAGAGCCGGAGGTAGTCACATGACAGCGTGTATGGGTGCTGTGCAAGATGCAGCCCGACTCCTCGGCGTGGACGCGATGTGATGGACGTCGGTTTCGCCACCGTCATCGAGGCCGTCGCGGACGCCTACCCCGATCGAACTGCGATCTCTGCGCCGGGCACCGAGCTCACCTACGGTGAGTTCGTCGACCGGTCCGCGCGCCTGGCTCGAGTGCTCCGGGAGCACGGGGTCGGACCGGGCGACAAGGTCGCGTGCTACCTCTACAACGTCCCCGCATACCTGACCACCGTGCTGGCGGCGCTGAAGCTCGGAGCGGTCCCGGTCAACGTGAACTACCGGTACACGTCCGCCGAGCTCGCCTCCCTCCTCCGGGACGCCGACGCCAAGGTCATCGTCTACAGCGACAGCCTCACGGCCTCGGTCCGACAGGCTCAGGACACCGACGTCCCGACCCTCACCATGGCGCTCCGCGACGGCGGCACCGCCGGCCGGGACCGCCTCAGCGACGTCCTCGATGCAGCTGACCCGCTCCCTGCATCCCCGCGCCCGGGCACCGACGAGCTGTTCATGTACACCGGCGGCACGACCGGTAGCCCGCGAGGGGTGGTCTGGAGGCAGCAGGACCTGCTGCACTCGCTCGCGGTCCCGGTCTACGGGCCGGTGGGGCTCGAGCTGCCCGACGACCTCGACGGGGCAGTCGCGGCAGCCCGCGCCGCGGGCGACGCTGACAAGCTCCCGGTGACGATGTCCGTCGTGCCGCTGATGCACGGGACCGGCTTCTTCCACACGCTCGGCACCCTGCTGCTAGGCGGCCATGTCGTGCTCGCCGGGGGCACGAGTCTCGACCCCGCGACTGTGTGGACCACGGTCTCGGAGCGGCAAGTGCGCGCCGTGGTCATCGCCGGGAACGCCGTCGCGGTCCCGCTGCTCGACGAGCTCGACCGTGCCCGCGACGCCGGCGCGTCGTATGACCTGACGACCCTCCGGGCCATCCTGAGCTCGGGCACCGCCCTGAGCGACAGCCTCAAGCGACGCCTCCACGAGTACGCCGACGTCAGCATCATCGACGCGATCGCGTCCAGCGAGGGTGGGCCCTTCGTCTTCGCGGTCACGACCTCGACCGATGACCTGCCGGCACGGTTCTACCCGGTCCCGGCGACGAAGGTGTTCGACGACGAGGACCGCGAGGTCGAGCCAGGCAGCGAATCCGTAGGCATGCTGGCGTACAGCGGGCCTTCACCGTTGGGCTACTACAAGGACCCGGCGAAGACCGCGGCGACTTTCCGCGTGATCGGCGGCGTCAGGTACTCCATGCCCGGTGACCGGGTCCTGATCAACGCAGACGGCTCCATCCGCTTCCTCGGACGCGACTCAGGGGTCATCAACACCGGCGGGGAGAAGGTGCACCCGCAAGAGGTCGAAGACGTGCTTCTTGAGCACCCGGCGATCCACGACTGCGTCGTCGTCGGCGCCCCGGACCCGACATGGGGCGAGAAGGTGGCCGCCGTCGTCGCGGTGCGCTCGCGTCTCGTGACCGAGACCGAGGTGCAGGACTGGGTGCGCGCACGCCTCGCGCGATACAAGGTGCCGCGCAAGGTCGTCGTGCTCTCCGACCTGTCCCGATCTCCCAACGGCAAGGTCGAGATGCAGTGGGCGAGGGAGCAGGTCCAGCAGTGAATCCGCTGGTGGGACAGCCGCCACGAGCCCAATCCGTCGACTACGCCCTCGCCTGAGGGTCGAGAGCGACACCACCATCGCCCACCGCGATTCGAGGAGATTCAAGATAGTGTCAGAGGACATTGCAGGAAGGGTCGCTGTCGTCACCGGCGCCGGCCGAGGCTTGGGTCGCGCCTACGCGCATGCGCTGGCTGCGGTCGGCGTCGGGGTCGTGGTCAACGACCTCGACGGCGACGCCGCCAAGGACTGCGTCGAGAGCATCGGTCACGCGGGCGGGCGCGCGGTCGCCGAGGTGGCTCCGGTCGGGACCGCTGAGGTGGCCGACCGGCTCGTGGCCCGTGCTCGCTCGGAGTTCGGGCGACTCGACGTCATGGTCACCAACGCCGGCGCCCTGCGCGACAAGACTCTGCGCAACACCACCGACGAGGACTTCGACCTTGTCGTCGACAGCCACCTTCGCGGAACGTTCACCTGCGGGCGTGCCGCGGTGGCCGCGTTCCGCGAACAGGGCAGCGGCGGCCGCCTGATCCTGGTCGGCTCGCCCGCCGGCCAGCGGGCCAGCTTCGGACAGACGGCGTACTCCGCCTCCAAGGGCGCAGTTGTCGCGATGGCCCGCACCTGGGCGGTCGAATGCAAGAAGCTCGACGTCACCGTCAACGCGATCGTCCCAACGGCGCTGACGCGCATGGTGGCGACAATGCCTGGAATGACCGAGATGGCTGCAATGCTTGACCGCGGTGAGCCGCTACCGACCAAGGCTCGTCGCGCCGGCCTCGGCTCTCCGGATGACGCGGCTTCACTTGTGGTCTGGTTGGCCTCCGCCCGGTCTGGCGGCGTGACCGGCCAGGCGATCGCCATCGGCGGGGACCGACTCGGGCTCTGGAGTCATCCGACGGAGGTCGGGTACACCTACCAGAATGGCGGCTGGAGCGTTGATCAGATCGACGACTACTTCGCAGCTCCCGGCCGGGCAATCCTGCAGGACTTCTTGCCCGCTCCAATCGATATGTGAGGCGCGTCGCGATCAAGCACACGGTCCGTTCCACGCGGTCCGCCCTCGGACGAGGGTGTCGTTGATGTGTCGCCAAGCCGGTGGTCTGTGCGCCGCAGCGGGTCGCGGCCGGAACATCGCTTCTTCGCTGGCATTCTATCAAGCTGCTTGATAAACTCCCGCCCTCGCTGCCGTCCGGTAGCTGGTCCAGAACGGAATTGGTTGTGACGTCCCCGAAGGGATCCTCGATGGCCGCTCCGACGGAACTCGACCCGCGTGACCGACAGGCGATCATCGACCTGCTGGTCGCGTACTCGTGGGCCATCGACACCGGCGATGCGGCTGGAGTTTCTGCCCTGTTCAGCCCGGATGGGTTCTTCCGCGGCTCGGACGGCAGAGTCACGACTGGGCTCGCAGAACTTGAACGGTTGGCGGCTCGGGTTCACGACCAACCGTTTCGACTGCAACACATCGCGTCGAACTATTCTTTGCAGGTGCTTGAGCCGGACACCGTCCGCGCCCGCTCCTACGTTCACATTTACGGCGGTGAGCCTTGCGGTCCGCGGCTGCTGGGGATGGGTAGCTATGACGACATAGCTGTCCGGACGGAGCATGGCTGGCGGTTCTTGTCTCGACAGTTCGAGAGCTGGGGCAGCCACCCTTCGCGCGCCTGAACGCCCCAAGGATCGCAACAGCGCCGTGACAACCGAGAGGCGAGGTGAGTCGTGCGGTTCGACTTCGGGTCGACGGCCGTCTGCGCGACGGAGCTTGAGCATGTGCTGGATGCGGTCGGTGTGGACGCGTCGGAACTGGGTGGCGATCTACGCATTGAGGGAACGCCGCAGTACTTGGGTTCGCCGTTGCGTGTGATCGACGCCGGAACGTTGGCGTTGGCGGGTCAGGCGGTGGCCGTAGCGTCGTTGTCGCGGGCACGGTCCGGTCAGGAGGAGAGCGTCGGGATCGACTGCCGGGACGTGGTGTTCGCCCTCAGTTCGTTCGTGCACACGCTCGTGGACGGGCAGCCGGCGACGAGCTGGACCGACACGATGACCACGGCGCCGTGTCGCGGCCACTACGACACTGCCGACGGTCGGGTGGTGTACATGGCCAACCTGGTCCCGAGACTGCGTAAGAGCACGTTGCGGTTCCTGGGCCTCGACCTCGATGCCGATCGGGAGGCAGTGGCGGCGGCCATCCGACGCTGGAAGGGGCAGGAGCTGGAGGACGCGATGACGGCTGAAGGTGTCCCCGTCGCATTGGTCCGCACGGTCGAGGAGTGGGCGGCCAGCGAGCAGGGTGCTGCACTGGCTGCGTGCCCCTTGATCGACGTGGCGACAGTGGGCGAGGCCGCACCGGTTCCTGTGGGCAGCGCAGATCGGCCGTTCGCCGGGATTCGCGTGCTGGACATGACACATGTGTTGGCCGGGCCGATGATCACACGGGGGCTGGCGGAGTACGGCGCAGACGTCCTGCACCTGAAGTCGGCGCACCCGGATCTGAAGGACCCGGTTGCGGTCACCAACGAGCTCGGCCTCGGCAAGCGGTCAGCCGTTCTGGAGCTGACCGAGGAGCAGGGCCGCGCCACGTTCGCCGAGCTGTTGGCCGACGCGGATGTGTTCGTGCATTCGTGGCGCCCCGGTGTGTTCGACCGGTTCGGATTCAGCCCCGAGCGGATCGCGGAGCTGAGTCCGGGGATCGTGCAGGTCGCGGTGAGTTGCTACGGGCCGCAGGGTCCGTGGGCCGGGCGGGGTGGTTTCGACGGCCTGGCGCTGGCCTCCACAGGCGCCACGGCACTCGAAGCCGAACACGACCATCCCCGGGTGACACCTCCCGGCGTAGTCACCGACGCGTTGGCCGGCTTCCTCGGTACCGGGGTTGTCGCGTCGCTGCTGCAGCGTCGGGCACGGGAGGGCGGCAGCTTCCGCGCCGAGCTGTCGCTGGCACGGATCGCGATGTGGCTGCTCGGCCTCGGCCGTTTGCCGGTGACCGATGGCCCTGAACCGCAGCTCGGTGCGCCCCGGTTGCGGCGGCTGGCCGACACCGCACTCGGTCCGGTCGACCATGTCGCTCCGGCCATCACCTTCACCCACACCCAGAGCCTGCTCCCACGCGTCGACCACTTCGATGGCGCGTTCTGGCCCCGACAGGTCGCGAACACCCTCCGCCTCCGTCGACCTCGCGGCCAGGAAAGCAAGAAGATCCTCGGATGACGACTCGGAGCGATGAGGTCGACCTTGTCTGTGTCGGCACGGCATCGGCGGGCTCATGGGCGCGCTCGTCGGCCACGACGCCGGGCTGCATACGTTGGTGATCGAGAAGTCGCCGCAAATCGGTGGCGTTGCCGCGCTGTCACTCGGCCAGCTGTCGGTACCCGCGAACGACCTCGCGGCAGAGGCGGGCATCCAGGACGACATCAGCCAAGGCCTGGACTGCATGACATGGGTAGGCGGCGACTTCGGCCGCCGCGAATTCGCCGAAGCGTATCTCCGTTGGGGACCGGGCGTCGTTCGCCATTTGCGTGATCACGCCGGGTTCTCGTGGCACCTGTGGCGCGGGCAGCCTGACTATTACTACCCTGATGCACCGGGCTCGCTGCCCGAAGGACGGTACCTTGAATCCGAACCGTTCGACGGACCACAGCTGGCCTCCTGGGCCGGTCGAACCCGATCAGGGTCGACGCATCGCCTCACCAACGACGAAGTCGGGCGAGGCGTCGACGGGGCCCGCGGAGCGGATATGCGAGGCTGGGGGAGCTGTGAACGGTGACCAAGATGCGACGCCTGCGCGTGCTGTGCCCCGTCGCAGAGCCGGCGTGACTGGCCGGTCGGCCACGGCTGTTGTCGGCTCTGATGAGGTGGTCGATCCGGCGGCCAACACGATGTACCTGATCAAGCGTACGGAAAGCTTGTTGCGCACACAGATGGACCCGATCGCCCGGGCAGCCGGTCTAACGATCGCGCAGTACACCGCATTGTCAATCTTGCACGCGCGTCCCGGGATGTCGTCGGCGGAGCTTGCGCGTCGGACGTTCGTCAGCGCGCAGGCGGCGAACGAGCTCGTAAACGGTTTGCACCGTAAGGGGCTGATTTTGCGTCGGCCCAGCCCCGAGCACGGCAAGATACTCCGGCTCAGGCTGTCCAAGAAGGGCGAGACCGTGCTCCGAAAATGCGCGTTGGCGATGCAGGAACTCGAGGAACTCATTCACAGCGCTCTCGATGGAGACACCCGGACCTTCCACCACGACTTGATGGCCTGCATCGCGATCCTTGAAGCGAACGGTGGCCGTTGACCGGACTTCCAGTTGGTGACGACCTGGGCTTCGACGAGCTGGCCTGGTGCCTTGCGCTCGCTTGCGGGTCGACCCTTCTCCTTCGCGCGTTGCCGGGCTCGCTTGTCCTCGATGGTGTAGATCGCCGGTCAGTGCAGCTTGATCACCGCGTTGTCGCTGGGGCAGTGTCCGCGGTTCTTGATGATCTTGCGCAGCTGGTAGTTCAGCGACTCGATCGAGTTCGTGGTGTACTTCTTGCCCCAGTTCGAGCCGGCGAAATGCCGAGCTCCTCCCGGGCGGCCTTGGCGTTGGCGGCGGCGTAGATCAGCCGCAGCGCGGCGGCGACGGCCTCGTGGTCGCCGTAGCCGACGAACCGCATCGCGACCCGGATCAGGTGCACCACGTAGGTCTGCACGGTCGCCTGCGCCCAGGTCACCTCGATCGCCTCGGGCAGGCCGTCGCAGCAGACTGTGAGCACGTCGCGGATCCCGCGATTGGCCAGATCGGCGCAAACCCCGGCCCAGAACTTCGTTGGAGATCGTCTCGTGCGAGAGCTCGGTGCCCAGCGTGGACTCGAGGTGGTGGGCGATTCGCGCACCGTCATCCCGCCCGCGTAGAGGCTGATGATCATCTCGTCCAGCCCGCCCAGCCGGCGGCTGCCCTTGGGCACCAGACGCGGCGCGAAGGAGCCCTCTCGGTCCCGCGGGACCGCGAGGTCGACTTCGCCAACGCGGTGGAGGAACGGATGGTCGTGTGGCGGATCGAGGACCCGCGGCACGCCGACCTGGTGGCGCGGGCCGCGAAGATGGAGAAGGCACAGCGGGCCATCGTGGCGGAGCTCCACCACCTCAACGTCGAGGCCGACGCGACCGCCACGGCGCCGACTCTGGTCGGCGCCTGCGCGAGGAGACGGTGAGCGACGGCGGTGGACCGGTCCAGGAGCTCGCGGTAGCTCACTGCGAGCCCATCGTGGACCGGAGCCGTCTCGTCGGCGCCGGCGATGGCCCGGTGCTGGCCCAGCCACCGACTCCAGCGTTGTCTCGCGCGCTGCGTGGCACCGCTGGACAGTCACTGATCTGCCTCTTGTGCTGGTTTCTCGGTGTTCGGCGCGGATCGGTACGAGCTGGGGTCACACCAAACCGAGAAGGCGCGCGGCGTTGTCCTTGAGGATCTTCGGTCGCACGGACTCCTTGATCTCGAGCTTGTCGAAGTCTGCCAGCCAGCGGTCCGGCTTGATGACCGGGAAGTCGCTCCCGAACAGGACCTTGTCCTGCAGGAGCGAGTTCGCATAGTGCACGAGCTGTGGCGGGAAGTACTTCGGGGACCATCCCGACAAATCGATGTAGACGAGCGGCTTGTGGTTGGCCACCGCCAACGCCTCGTCCTGCCACGGGAACGACGGGTGGGCGATGATGATCTTGAGGTCCGGAAAGTCCACGGCCACGTCGTCCAGCAGCATCGGGTTCGAGTGTCGCAAGCGAATGCCGCCGCCTCCACGAACCCCGGCGCCGATCCCTGTCTGACCGCTGTGGAACAGGGCCGGAACGCCGCACTCCTGGATGGCGTCGTACGTCTGGTAGGCCATTCGGTCGTTCGGGTCGAAGGCCTGCGCGCTCGGATGGAACTTGAAGCCCCGCACCCCATGATCCTCGACGAGCCGTCGGACCTCACGCGCCGCCATCTTCCCCTTCCACGGATCGACGCTGCCGAACGGGATGAGGACATCCGCGTGCTCGGCGCAGCTGGCCGCGATCTCCTCGTTGGCGATTCGCGCATGGCCGGTCGCGGCCTCCGCATCGACGGTGAAGACGACGGCCGCCATCTTCCGGTCGCGGTAGTACGACGCCATATCGCCGATGCGCGGAGCGCGGTTCTCCTGCGCGCCGAAGTAGCCGGCCGAGGCGTTCAGCAGTGCCGGGTCCAACGCCAGGTGCCCGTCCGCCGACATCTCCGCATGCGTGTGTACGTCGATCGCGACGAGGTCGTCGACGTTGATCGATGTTCCGGTCATGCCGTCGCGTCCGGGACCTTCGGTGCCCGAATGCCGAACGTCTCGACCACATTGGCGGCAAGAGGCTCGACGTAGGCGCGGCCGAGTCCGCGACCGGCGCCGGTTACGACGGCGACCTTCCCCTGCAAGTTCATGCGCTTCCTTCGTTTCTCTGGTTGGCACCGCCGCGAGCGTGACGGCGCATTGGGATGTCGCCGCTGAGGCGAGGGTGACTGCCGGCAGCTGCTGCTGTGATCCCTTGGGACAACCGCACTCGGGCCCGTGCCTGACGGCAAGACGACGCGTGCGAAACGAGACTAAGGAGACTCAAGAATCGTGTCAAGGTTCTTGATACTTAGTATCAGGAACCTTGACATAGATGGCGGGCGCGTGGTCCGCTGGGGCAGGTCGGCGGACAACCGCGACTGGGTCGTCATGCCAAACCGACATCGAGAAGGAGCTGCTATGCCTTGGCGTCGCACGCGCGAGCAGGCGCTCGCAGCCGGGTCGGCCACGCTGCATGAGTCCCTGGGACGCCGAGGCGCCTTGCCGCACGTGATCAAGCCCGCCTACGAAGGCGCGACACTCGCTGGACCGGCCTTCACCGTCAGCAGTCCTGTGGGCGACAACCTCTTCATCCACCATGCTCTCTATGCCGCGCGGCCCGGCGACATCCTGGTGGTCGACGTCCCGGCCACCGCGGAATACGGCTACTGGGGTGAGATCCTCTCCGAGGCCGCCAAGGCACGTGAGCTCGGCGGCCTCGTCATCACCGGCGGTGTTCGCGATGTCGCGGCGCTGCGGCGAGTGGGGTTCCCCGTCTTCGCGACGACGATCTGCATCCGCGGGACGGGCAAGGACCCGAACGGGGACGGCGCCTTCGGTCCAGGTGTGCGACTCCGGCTCGGCGAGGCCGACATCGCCTGCGGAGATTTCGTGGTTGGGGACGCGGACGGCCTGGTGGTTGTTCCGTCCGACGTCGTCGCCGAGACGGTCGCCCGGGCCGACGAGCGCCGACGCAAGGAGGAGGCGCTCATCGAGCATCTGCGCCACGGCGAAACGACCGTCGTCCTGTACGACCTTCCGGAGCTGAGCGCGTGATGACCAGCTTCGACATCGTCGATCCCGTCTTCCTCGACCAGCCGTGGGACACCTACCGCTGCTACGGGTCGGCCTGATGCGCCGTCGATCGATCAACGTCGCCGGGCTGGACCACGGCGGCCAGCCGTTCCCCGCGGCGTGCGTGGTGGGGCGGCTCGTACAGACCAGCGCACTGCACGCCATGTGCCCCGAGAACGGCGAGTTTGCTGACTCGATCGAGGAGCAGGTCGCTCAGGTCTTCGAGAACGCGCGACGAGTCCTGCGTGCCGCTGGTGCTGGTCTCGAGGACGTGGTCAGCGTCGATGTGCTCATCGCAGATGTGGCGTCGCGCGACGTGGTGAACCGGTACTGGGTTCAGGCGTTTCCCGACCCGGCGTCCTGCCCGGCGCGCCACACCACGGTGTCACCCCTGAGGTCCCCGTTGCTCGTGCAGCTCAAGCTCACCGCCTATCTCTCCGAGGATCCCGCATGATCATCGACAGTCACGGTCACCTCGTGGCCCCCATGGACTTCTTCGGCGCGTGGACGTACCTGGAGGGCGCCGGCACTCACCACGGCCCGCGGCACCTCACGATAGACGTGGCTGCACATCGTGCGAGCGCGGACAAGCACGTGCGACTGCTCGACGAGGTGGGAACAGACGTCCAGTTCATCTCGCCTCGCCCATTCATCCTCAAGCACTCGTCCCAGCCGGGCCAGATCGTCCATTGGTGGGCCTCGCACAACAACGACGCGGTCAAGGTCGAGGTGGACACCCACCCTGACCGCTTCAGGGGCGTGGCAGCGCTCCCTCAAGTAGCCGGTGAACCGATCGAGAACACGTTTGCTGAGCTCGACCGCTGCGTCGACATGGGATTCATCGGTGTCCTGCTCAACCCGGACCCCAGCGAAGGTGCCGGCACGAGTCCTGTCCTCGGGGACGACTACTGGTATCCGCTCTACGAGAAGCTGGCGGATCTTCGAATGCCCGCTCTCGTGCACAGCGCAGGCTGCTACGGACGGGAGAACTACAGCGAGCACTTCATCAGTGAGGAGAGCCTGGCGATCGGGTCGCTTCTCGAGGCGGACGTGCTCGAGAAGTTCCCAGCGCTCGATCTCGTCATTCCGCACGGAGGAGGCTCCATCCCCTACCAGGTCGGACGATGGATGGCCCATGACCTGGCCGATGGCGAGCCGCACGGTCGGCCCTACCTGGACCGGCTCCGAGACCTGTGGTTCGACACGTGCCTCTACACGAAGGCGTCGATCGAGCTCTTGATCGACGTCGTCGGTGCCGACCGGGTCCTGTTCGGGACCGAGCACCCCGGCAGTGGCGGGAGCCTGGCCAACCTGAGGCCCGTCATCGAGTCCATCGAGACCCTCAGCGACTCTCAGCGCGCCGCCGTGTTCGAGGACAACGCCCGCCAGATCTACACCCGAATTTAGGCAGGAGCACCATGTCGAAGATCGTTGTCGCCGCCGGTAGCTCGCACAGCCCGGCCCTCGCCCAAGAGCCCGCCATCATGTGGAAGATGCGCGCCGACTGGGACAAGACCGCGGATGAGCTCTACGACCAGGGCGGTGACCTGCGGACGTACGCCGAGCTCGAAGACCGAGCGGGCGACAGGTTCGCCCCCGACATCACTGCGGAGGTCTGGGACGAACGGTTCCAGCACGCACAGGCCTGCATCGATCGCCTCAGCACCGACCTGAAGGCACAGGGCCTGGACCTCGTCATCATCATCGGCGACGACCAGGAGGAGCTGTTCGGATTTCCGAACCTCCCAGCGATCAGTGTCTTCTACGGCGACACGATGACGATGGAAGACCCTGACGCCGACAACCACGGACGGCCGATCCCCGCCGAGATCCAACGCCGGCTCGGCAACGACGGAGCGACGTACCCGGCTCACGGGGCGGCCGGTCGGCACATCATCGAGAGCCTGATGGAGCAGAGCTTCGACGTGGCGTCTTCCAACCAGGAACCGACCGGGACCGGCTTCGGGCATGCCTACGGCTGGGTCCTCGGACGACTGCTGTCCGGGGTCACCGTGCCTGCGGTGCCGATCATGCTGAACACGTACTTCGAGCCCAACCAGCCCACGGCGAGCCGCTGCTACGACCTCGGGCGGGCGGTGAAGCAGGCAGTGTCGACCCTGCCAGGTGACCTGCGCGTCGGGATCGTGGCGTCAGGTGGCCTCAGCCACTTCGTGGTCGACCATGCCCTGGACGCGGGCGTCCTCGATGCCATGCGGAGGCACGACGGCGACCACCTGAGGCGCATCGAGCAGAAGCACCTGAAGTCCGGCACGTCCGAGATCCGCAACTGGATCACGGTCGCTGGTGCGTCGGAGGACCTCGACCACGTGTGGACCGAATACATTCCTGCCGTCCGCACACTCGGCGGCACAGGTATCGGTCTGGCATTCGGGCTGTGGTCGTGACCAGCCACCATGACCGCTTGGCTGCCCTCGACAGCGCCGCAGTCTCGGACGCACGTGACCGTCTCGGCCTGAGTTCCGGGGTCGCGCTCGGTCTGCAGCCACTGAGCGGCCGGCCCAGGATCTCCGGCTCGGTCTGCACCGTCGAGCTGGTCCAGGTGGATCCGCTCGAGGACAGCGCTGGATCGGCGCCACGCCATCTGTGCACGGCGGCGGTGGACAGCAGTGGTCCTGGGACCGTCCTTGTGGTCGCTCACGGTGGACGGACGACGATGGCCGGTTGGGGCGGCGTCCTGAGTGCCGCCGCGAAGGCGCGCGGCATCGAGGGCGTCGTGGTGGACGGCGCTGTGCGCGACGTCGACGAGGCCAGGGACCTGGGCTTCCCGATGCATGCCAGTGCTGCTGTGCCGGTGACCGCCCGCGGCCGAGTACGGGAGCGCGACTGGAACGTGCCCGTCGAGGTCGCAGGTGTATCGGTGAAGCCGGGGGACTGGGTCATCGCCGATTCCTCCGGCGTCGTGTTCATCGAGGGCCACGCCATCGACGAGATCCTCGATGTTGCTGAGACCGTCACCGCGCATGAACGCACCATGGTCGAACAGGTGCGAGCGGGAACGCCGGTGGCGGAAGTGATGGGGACGCGCTACGAGAATCTTCTGGAGGAGCAGTGACGACGTCCCCCGAACCCGGCCAGGCACGTCAGCGCCTGCTCGCCCTCGACACCAGTGAGCTCAGTGACGCACTCGACCGACTCGAGATCTGCGGACAGCTGTACGGCGTCCTCCCGGTCGTCCCCACAGCCCAGCTGGCCGGCCGTGCCTTCACGGTTCGCTACGCACCGGCGAGCACCCCACCAGGAACCGTCGGTGACTACATCGATGATCTGGGGCCTGGCGACATCGTTGTCCTCGACAACGCTGGACGCACCGACGTGACCGTGTGGGGCGACCTTCTGACGACCGTCGCGGCGAGCCGAAGCGTCGCCGGCACGGTCATCGGTGGCGTCTGTCGGGACACGAGGGTCATCGCGGACGCCGACTATCCAGTGTTCGCGCTCGGCCGGTGGATGCGCACGGGGAAGGATCGCGTGCAGGTAGAGAGCTACCAGGTTCCCGTCGACATAGCCGGCGTCCGCATCGAGCCCGGTGACTACCTGCGAGGCGACCGCGACGGAGTCATCGTCATTTCTGCGGCCCGGATCGGCGAGGTGCTGGACGCGGCAGAGCAGATCCGAGACGCCGAGGAGCGGATCCGGGAGCAGATCGCGGGGGGAGCCTCACTGCGCGAGGCGCGAGAACAGGCCCGCTACCACCAATTGCAGACGCCCGACCTTCCTTCCTGATCCGCAAGCGGATGCTCGCACGCGAGCACCAGTCCTGCCGCAGCTGCGTGGCGGGAGCGCTCTGGCCGACCCGACTCCCGATGCCGAGAGGGATCTCACGATGCCCCTGATCGTCTTCCATCTGCCGCACGGAGCGACACGTCGTGTAGCCGCCGACGCAGGCACGAACGTCCTGGCAGGCGCTGTGGCCAACGGTGTCCCAGGAATCATCGTCTCGGACTGGTCGGAATGACGAGACAAGATCCCGGCCGGCACTCACAAGGAATCGTGATGGACGAAGCACCCCTGGAACGCGAACTCGTCGAGCTCGAACGCCTGATGGCCGCGTCCGGAGTTCCCCAGCCCTACGGTCTTCCGCCAGGCCCCGCACAGCGTGCCCATTTCCTGAGGCTGCGGGTCCGGTTCCAGGCTCAGATCCCGCTGCCGGTCGACAGCATCACCGACATCGATATCCCGCGCGACGGCGATCCGCTGCCGGCCCGCGTCATCCGGCCACGAGGTCAGGTCCGGCCCGTTCCGACCGTCGTCTATCTGCACGGCGGTGGATGGGCCATCGGCGACCTCGACACCCACGAGGGGCACGCCCGCCGTATCGCGAACAGGGTCGGCGCCGTGGTGGTCAACGTCGACTACCGGCTGGCGCCGGAAGACCCCTTCCCGGCCGGCTACGAGGACGCGATCACCGCACTCGACTGGGTGACTGCGCACGTCGCCGACCTCGGCGGTGATCCCGGCAAGGTCGCCGTCGCCGGCGACAGCGCGGGCGGCAACCTCGCTCTCGGAGCCGCGCTCTCGGCAGCCGAGCGCGGGCTCGACCTCGCCGGGCAGCTCCTGCTGTACCCGGTCACCGACCTCGCCCTCACCACCGGCGGCGACGTCACCGACTGGTATCTCGGGGACCGTCGCGAGCAGCTCGTCGCCGACCCGCGCGTCTCACCGGCACTCTCTGCACATCTCAGTGATGTCGCGCCGATCGTGATCGGCACCGCGGGCCACGACTTCCTCGATCGCGACAACGCCGCGTTCGTCGAGACCCTGCGCAGGCTCCACGTTCCCCATACGGCGAGGCACTACCCGTCGTTGCCGCACGGCTTCTTCAGCACGGTCTCGCTCACACCGGTCGCCGAACGGGCAGCCGACGAGTTGTGCGAGGACTTCCGCGCGATCCTGCACCCCGAAGGGCAACGATGACGAAATCCCGACCATCCTGCTCGGCGCCGACCACCTCCACGTCCCATCTCCTCGCTGTCAACGACCCCGATGGTTTGACATCGCGGTGCACCCATCCCGGCCTCATGGGCGACATCGAGTGCATCGGCAATCTGCCTGATGATCTCTGCCGCTCGTGCCAGAGGTAGCGGGCCCTCGTCCACCAGTACGGTCGCCAAGTCACGTCCCGCTATGAGGGGCATTTCAATGTAGAACAGCATCCGGCACGCTTGGTCGATCGCGGCGTCGGCTGCTTCTTCGGTCATTCCACGGCGCGTGGTGGTCACGGTGCGGCTCCTTCGTTCGGGGTGTCACGTCGGCTGGCCAACAGCTGGTCGTACTTCTCCACGCTCGGCAGCGGCCGAGTGTCGGCCGGGATGTGGGCGCGGAGCCGGCGCTCGGTCAGCGATCGCACGGCAGGGATCTCGCCTTCTCCGCGAGCCCTGTCGCCGCTCATCAGGGACTGGTGGTCCGCTGTCGTGTCGTCGGCTCCGCCATCTGCTGTGTCGTTGTACTTGCGCGCTTCCAACGCGACAGCGTCCGCGGTGAGCGCGCCTGCACGCAGCGCCGTCGCGAGTCCGGCGACGACGTGGTCGTGTGGGAGGTGCCGGTGCAGCATCAGGACCTCAATGAGGGCACGGGTGCCGTCGGCGTCACCGTGGGCCTTGCAGGCCGCGGCCCACCAGGCGTCGTGAACGGGCGTGAGCCGCCCGGATGCCCTGGCCTGCTCCAGCGCTGTCGCACCGGGTAGCGCGCCCGGTTTGCGGAAGAGGACCTCGAGATAGTGGTCCAGGTCGACCCGGGTCGAGCCCTTGGTCATTAGCCGTTCGTGGCGGGCGATCTCGGTCCTGCCGTCGAACACGACCAGGTCGCTGGCGTTCAGGAGCACCCGGGCTTGACGGCCGACCATGCGCGCGGGCACGGAGTACTTGTTCATCCGGACCGTGACCTGGGCGTACCGGTCCACGCGCGGGGTGAACCAGCGGCCGGTCTCGAACGGCTCGGTCGGAAGGGGCGCGAGGAGTGGCTGCTCGGTGGCGAAGTGTTCCCCGACCGTGCGGGCGCGGGACCCGATCCGCCGGGCGTCGTCGGCTTCGTCCCAGGCGTCGACCATAGCGTTGAGCTCGGCGAGGGAGTCGACTTCTGGGATGGGGACGAGGTGGTTGCGTCGGAACCAGCCGATCTGCCCCTCGACGCCGCCCTTCTCGTGCGCACCTTGGATTCCGGGCTGGCAATAGAAGGCTTCGATGCCGTAGTGGGAACGGACGGCGGTCCACCAGTCGGCCTCGACCCGCTGGCGGGAGAACCCGATCACGCTCGCGACGGCGGCCTTGAGGTTGTCGTAGCGGATCTTCCCGGTCGGCACCCCGCCGAGCACGTTGAAGGCGTGGACGTGACCCTCGAAGAAGGCTTCCTGCCCAGCCGAGGCACTGACCCTGTGCACGGCCTTGCCCGAGTAGGAGAGCCGAAGGCTGAACAGCGCGCAGGTTACGAGCTCGCCGCGCAGGCGGATGGTGACGTCGCCGAAGTCAACCTCGGCCTCGCGGCCCGGGAGGTGCTCTTGCGGGATGAACGCGTTGGCAGGTTCCCGTCCGACCTCGACGCGAATCTCACGGCGTCGGGTGGCGACGTACTCGCGGACCATCCAGTACGACACCACCCCGGCCCCGTCATGTTCGTCAAGCAGTCGATCGAAGATCCGCTTCGCCGTGTGTCGCTGCTTCCGCGGCGCGTCGAGGTCCGAGCGCAGCCAGTCGTCGATCACCACTCGGTACGCGTCAAGCCGTGAGCCGCATTTCGGCGGTTGCTTTCTCTCCTTCGGCCATGCAGATTCCAGCGCCGCTGTCACGGTTCGGAAGCCGACGCCGTGCTTGCGCTGCAGCGCGCGGTTGGAAATCCCAGATCGGGCATCCCGTCGGATCGCCGCGTACAGGTCGACCCGGGAACGCGGCTGCGTCATCGGTGGCACTCCTGACGTGAGCACGCCGTGGGCACGACTTTCGGCACCGGGCCACCGCCCGGGAACGGTGACCGCATGCGACCACAGCCCGGAATCACTGGCCCTACCGAGGTGCCTGGTCATGTGCTGCGCAGGGCTTCGGTGGGCGGTACTGAGTCGGCCCGGAGTGCGGGGTACGACCGACGACGGAGCCATGAGCAGCGAGTAGGCCAGGTCGAGTCCCACTGAAGCCCAGGTCAGTACGACGGCCCGGCCTTGCGTGGTGACGAGCACGCCCAGGATCAGGCCTGTGGTGCCGCCGACGACATCAACCTCGACACTACCTGTCCGCCTCGTGTCCCTGGCGCGACGAAGATCTGCTTGCGTTGCCTATCGGTCTTCCCGCAGCACCTCGCGGGCCCCTCAGCGTTCGCTGCTGAAGAACCGTAGCAACAGCGGGCCGACGGTCTGTGGGTCGACGACGTGATCCGGCCCGTCGAGGGTCTCCCGTTGAGCGTGGGGTAGTAGGTCTGCGAGCTCGTCGGCTGCGCGGTCGAAGAAGTCCGAGGGCAGGCCTGCCATGTAGGGGACCGTGATCGGTCCTCCGGTGGTGACCAGGACCGGTTGGGTGACTGTTGCCAGTCGATCGGCCGGCAATTGGTAGCGGTTGAGGAAGACGCTGTCGTGGACCAGCGTGGGCGCGAGGGCGACCGAATCCGCCCAATGCGCCGTCTGCTTGCCTGCCGCTTTCCTGGCCGCGATGTTGTCGTCGGAGGCGCCGGTCATGCGCATGAACAGTTCGAGAACCTCCTCGTCTCGCCCGGCGTCGAAGGCGCGTCGGGTGTCTGCGATGTACTCCTCGAATCGCGGGCGTATGTCGTCCCCGACCGCGTAGGGCACCTCCCAGACGGCGATCGTGTCGATGGCTGACCCGGCCGCGGCGGCTTCCAGCGCCAGCGCGCCGCCTGAGGACGCCCCGAACAGGTGTGCCGAGCCGCCCGCCTCCGCGATCAACGCATCCAGGTCCTCGATCTCCCTTTCCACGGCGTAGGGCTCGGTGAAGCCGCTCGCGCCGCGTCCCCGACGGGCATAGTTGTAGACCGTGAAGTGCTCGGCGAGAGCCGGCGCCAAGGGAGCGTTCTCCACCCCCTCGTCGAGTGCTCCGCCCACCAGAATGACGGCCGGACCGCTTCCTTCCCTGTCGTAGGCGATGGTGGTGCCATCGTTTGATGTCACGCGAAAGGCCATCTCGTTCATCTCACATCTCCGTTCGAGAGGTTTGTCTCAGCGCCTGAGCAGCGTGCCGACGACTGCCTCGGTGCGCGACCACCGTGTCCTTGCGATCACGGCCGCCATGACGAGTAAGGCGAGCGGCAGCCAAGGGCTCTGCTCGAGCACGAACTGATCGGTGATGACAGCACCGGTCAGCAATGCCGCCAACCCGAGACTGGCCAGGCCCGCCAGAGCCGGGATCAGAAGGCCAACCCCTCCCGCGACCTCCAGCGCTCCGACCAGGTACCGGAGCCACTGGCCAGCCCCGATGTCGGCGAACATGTCCACCATGACCGGGTCGCCGGCGAGCTTCGAGATTCCGCCGCCGGCGATTATCGCCGCCAGCACGACTTGCAGAATCCAGACCCCGATGCTGCTCGCCCGCCCGGGCGTGTGCGCAATGGTTTCCGAGTTGTTCTTGGGGATGGTGCTCATGCGTCTCTCCTTGTCGTGTCCGGGCCTGGTACCGGTGATGGCGTTGGCCGAGTGGGCCGGGTTGTCGGAGTTGATGTCGACCAAGTGCTCGCGGTAGCGGGATCTACTTCTTGTTGCGGTAGAGGACCATGGTGATGGGACCGAAGACCGCGACGAGAAGTACGGACGAGACGAGCACCCAGCCGATTTCCCCGGCGGGCACCGAGCCGTGCATCAGGCCGCGTACCACGGTCGCCAGGTGGGTGATCGGGTTGACCTCGATGACCGCCTGAAGCCATCCGGGCATCGTGTTCGGGTCCACGAAGATGTTGCTCACGAACGTCAGTGGGAACATCACCATCATGCTGACTCCCGCCACCGAGTTCGGCGTGCGCAGGATCAGGCTGAGCATCGTCCACAGCCACGACAGGCAGAACGAGAACACCAGCAGCAGCGCGACCGAGAGCACCACGCCGACGGCGCCACCCTCCGGCCGGAACCCGAGGACCAGGCCGAGCGTGATGACGATCGCCGACCCGATCGAGTAGCGCATCACATCGCCGAGCAGGGCGCCGACCAGCGGGGACGGTCGCCACACCGGAAGTGACCTGAACCTGTCGAAAACGCCTTTCTGAATGTCGGTGTTCAGCGTTATGCCAGTGTTCATGGTGATCATGACGTTCGCCTGCACCAGGATGCCGGGCAGCAGGAACTGCAGGTACGCCTGTGTCGACCCGGCGAGCGCGCCACCGAACAGGTAGGTGAACATCAGCGTGAACATGATCGGGAACATGGTCACGTCGACGAGCTGCTCCGGGACGTGTTTGATCTTCAGCAAAGCGCGCCAGCCGAATGTCAACGAGGTGAGCACCGGGCCGGGGCGAGACGGCCGCTCGCCGGCCAACAGCACACTGCGCAGCGCGTCCTCGGCGACCGGCGCCGACGCCGGCTCTACGGACGTGGCATTCATGCGGCATCCTCCTCGGGTGTCTCCTCGGCGGCGTGTCCGGTCAGGGCGAGGAACACCTCGTCCAGGCTCGGCTGACCGAGCGCGAACTCGGTGACGTCGATGCCGCTGCGGGACAGCTCGGCCAGGGAACGGGCGACCCGCTCGGGGGCGGAGATCCTTGCGGACAGCGCGGCCGGGTCAGCGGACGGCTCGACCGGCACCTCGAGGACGCCGGCGAGGACCCGCTCTGCCTCGGCCCGCTGCTCGGGCGCACGTAGTCGTACGTGCAGCGAGCCGGCGCCGACCGATGCCTTGAGCTGGCCGCTCGAGCCCTCGGCGATCACCTTCCCGTGGTCGATCACCGCTATCCGGTCGGCCAGCTGGTCGGCCTCGTCGAGGTACTGCGTGGTCAGCAACACGGTGGTGCCCTCGGCGACCATGCCCCTGACGATCTCCCAGACCTGGTTCCTGCTGCGCGGGTCGAGCCCGGTCGTGGGCTCGTCGAGGAAGAGCAGTTCGGGGGTGACGACGAGGCTGGCCGCGATGTCGATGCGCCGGCGCATCCCGCCGGAGTACTTCTTCACCTGCCGGTCGGCCGCCTCGGCAAGACCGAACGCGTCGAGCAGGTCGGTCGCCCGCTCCCTGCCTCGGCGGCGTGAGTAGCCGAGCAGCCTGGCGAGCAGCAACAGGTTCTCCACCCCGGTGAGGTCCTCGTCGACCGACGCGAACTGCCCGGTGAGGCCCACCCTGCTCCGCACCGCCTGGGCGTCACGCACGACGTCGTAGCCGAGCACTTGCGCCTCCCCGGCATCGGGGCGCAGGAGCGTGGCCAGTATGCGGATCGTGGTGGTCTTGCCCGCCCCGTTCGGACCGAGCACGCCATACACGCCCCCGGCGCTCACGGCCAGGTCCACACTGGCGACCGCGTGGGTCTTGCCGAAGCTCTTCTTCAACCCGCTCGTCTCGATCGCGAGCTTTCCCATGGGTTCGATTCCTCTCTCGGTGTCGCGAACGGATTGGTAGAGACTAGTCAAGTTTGACTACTTGGCCAGAGTAGATGAGGACGAAAACGTCTAGTCAAGGTTGATTAGGCGCGCATCTTGAGGGGATCGTGGACCGTTCGCCACGAACCCGGATCATCGGCCATGGTGTAGGCGCCCTCAGACAGTCGTTTGCTCAGGCTCTTCGCCCACTCCAGTTCGGTGCGTGCCTGTCCCGCCCACAGTTCGGCCTGATCGCGGACGTGCTCGGGGGCGTCCCTATTGGGCTGCTCCCGCCACTTGGCCTGCACTACGAGCTCCGCTTCCAGGCGCGCGACCCGCTCGTTAACCTGCGCGATGGCATCTGTCCTGGTCAGCATGGGCAACATGGCGATGGACGCGTTGAGCATGTCCGGGTCGTGGGTGCGCCGCAGACCGTCGCGGACCAGTTCGACCATCTCGTCACGTCCCCGAGCTGTCGCGCGGTACAGAACGCGCTCCGGCCCAGAGCTGCCCGGCTCGGCGTGTTCGGTGAGGAGGCCATCAGCCGCCGCCTTCTTCAGCGCGTGATAAATCGAGCCGGGCTTGATCTTGGCCCAACTCTCCGCACCCCAGCTCTGCAGTTCGGACCGCACCTGGTAACCATGCGCGCCGCCGGAGAGGTGCACGATACCGAGTACCAGGAGCTTCGTAGCCGACAGGCGCCCACCTCCGCTCAACCCTCTCGTCTCGATCGCGAGCTCTCCCATGGGTTCGAGTCCTTCTCCCGGTGTTGCGAACGGATTGGTAGAGACTAGTCCAGTTTGACTACTGGACCAGAGTACACGAGGAGGAAACGTCTAGTCAAGGTTGATTAGGCGCGCATCTTGAGGGGATCGTGGACCGTTCGCCACGAACCCGGATCATCGGCCATGGTGTAGGCGCCCTCAGACAGTCGTTTGCTCAGGCTCTTCGCCCACTCCAGTTCGGTGCGTGCCTGTCCCGCCCACAGTTCGGCCTGATCGCGGACGCGCTCGGGGGCGTCCCTATTGGGCTGCTCCCGCCACTTGGCCTGCACTACGAGCTCCGCTTGCGCGCCCGCCAGGGTGGTGTCAACTCCCACCAACACTAGGGTGCCCTCCTGGTCCGGGTGGTGTCAGCACTGACCTGCAAACGGTGCTGGTGGAGACCTCCAACGCCACACGCCGGTGGGTGCACCTCGCGGACAGCCTCGCTGACCGACCGGCCGTAGGCCAATTGCAGTCGGCTGACCTGCACTGGTCCGAACGTCGCGTCATCGACCGTACGCGCCACGACTACCGCCAGAACGCCGCCAAGAAAGATCGGTCAGGAGGGAACCAGCCGGAGCGCGGATCCACCTAGACGGAGAGATCGGGCTGGGCGCCGCCGAGCTGAGGACCTCCCACGAGGCGCATGTCGCGCCTGGACCGCTGCCTGAGCACCGGGTGCCCGTCACCGTGTTCCTGACCGTGCGCGCGGTCGACTACGCGGACGATGCGGGCATCGCCGTGCAGGCCGTCCGGCACAGCCCCCTCAGACCACGCGCTCAGCAGCGCGCAGCGCCGCGGCCAGTGCGGCGAGCGTCGCGGCGGCGCGGTCGAGGTCGGCGCCGGTGATACCGGCACCGGCCAGCAGCGCGGCGCGGGCGGGGCGGCTGCGGTCCCACAGCCGGTCGAGCCGGGCCGCCCCCGCCTCGCTGATCGCGAGCAACCGTGACCGGGTGTGGTCGGGATTGGCGGTGGTGGCGACATCCCCGCGCGCGCGGAGCTCGTCGGCCACCCGCTGCACGGACTGGCGGGTCTGCCCGAGCCGGCGGGCCACCTGCGGCACCGTCGCGGGCCCGCCGGAGAGCACGCTCAGCACGTGCCACTGCGCGGTGGTGGCGTCCTCGGCGGTCGCATCGCGGTCGCTCAGGCGCCGCGACAGCCCGGCCACCTCGTAGGTCTGGGCGATCAGGGCGCGGTAGGCGGTGTGCAGGTCCTCGGCCACGCGGCAGATGGTAGCCGTCTGTCATAGTGACAGCATGATGTCATTTCCAATGGATGCCCTCATATCGCCGTCCCCGCGTCCGGATCTGCCCGGTGCCGAGGCGTTCGCGCCGCTGATCGCTAGCTGGGACCTCGTCGTCACCGACGTCGCCGACGACGGCACGAGCTCCGACCGCACGGGCGAGTGGCACTTCGCGTGGGCACTGGACGGCCGGGCCGTGGTCGACGTGTGGATCAGCCCCAGCCGGGCCGTCCGCGCGGAGGACGGCGACGCCGGCGAGTGGGGGATGACCGTGCGGTTCCCCGATCCGGTCACCGGGCGGTGGCGCTCGACCTGGCACGGGCCCGCACGGGGCTGGCTCATCCCGTTCGAGGCCGCTGTCGACAGCGGTGCGCCCGTGCTTACGAGCGAGCTCGACGGGGTGACCCGGCGGTGGATCTTCTCCGACGTCACGCCGGCCGGGTTCCGCTGGCGTGCCGAGGAGAGCGTCGACGGTGCGCCGTTCCGCGTCCGCCAGCGGTTCGTCGCGACCCGACCCGCCCGGGCGAATTCTGGTCAGGTCGGTCACCGACCGGATGACGTCGGTCGTAGGCAGGCCGGCGACATGGTTCCCTGCGACTGAACTGATCACGGCGGGTCGGACAGGTTTGTGCGACAACTCGGGTACGTGGTCGCCGCAGGTGTGATCTTCAGTGGTTGCTGGCGCCGAGCCTTCAGGGCTCGTTGGCGCACAGGCCGCTGAACGGGTCGATGTGTCAGTGACTCGAGGGGTCAGCACGTTTTGAGGTGGGCATTTGTGCCTCAGGTCGACGGGCGGTCCCGCGCGGGGAGAGGGCGTCGAGCACCCGGTGCAGGCCCCAGAGGTACTGGTCGGTGGAGATGTGGCCGGCCAGGGTCGCTGCTGCGGCGTTGGTGCGGGGTAGGTACTCGGCTGAAACGGCCGCGAAGCGTTGGTGTCGTGCAGCCACTCGTTCGGACTCGGGTGGGAGCGGGCCGGGCTGGTGCAGGTCGGCGACTTCGAGCGCGATCGATCCGAACACGTAGACGAACAGCAGGTGCGCCGCGCGCGCCGCGTCGATCGGGCCGAGTCCGACGTCGGTGAGGAGTTCGAGGAGGCGCTCGTTCAAGGCGAGCGCGCGGGGGCCATTCATCGGGCCGCCGAGCATCAGGGGGACCGCGCCGGGATGCGCGGTGAGACGTTGCCTGAGTTCGAGTGCCACCGACTCCACCCGCCGCAACCAGGGCTGAGACCGATCTGCGAAGACGTCGTGGTCGACCTCGCCGAGCAGTCGCTCGATGATCGCTTCGACCACGGCGGCCTTGTCGGGGAAGTAGGTGTAGACCGCGTTGGGGGCCACGCCGACCTTCGCGGCGATGCCGCGGACTGACGCCGCAGACGGGCCACCCTCGTCGAGCAGGTTCAAGGCGGCATCGAGGATCTCGTCCTCGGACAGGGTGCGGCCGCGGACCGGGACGGCGTGCCCGACTGGGCACCGGCTCGATCGTCATCGACCTGCCTTTCCTTGACTTTCCGTTGCCCGAGGTCAGTGTCTGCACACCGTACAGAACTGTACGGTGTGCAGAGATAGGAATCCACTGTGGGATCCACGATCATCCGCGACGGCCTGCGGCGGACCACCGGGGGCCTGCTCGTGGTGGGCGCCCTCGGATTCGCTCTCGGCGGCAACGGTGTTGTCCTCAACGTTCGACTGGCCCGACATCCTGCGCGAGCCGGGCAGCGTGGTGCTGCCGGCGTTCGCCGCCGGTGGCGCATCCCTGGTCTGGACGTGGTTTGCCACCGCATGGACCTACGCGATCCTGGTTGTGCCGATCCTGCTGCTCCCGGCGGTGCTGGGTCGTCGAGACGACCCGGTGCTGCGAGCAGCGACTTACCTGGGTGCCACGTCGGTGGTGTTGTCACTGATCGGATTTCTGCGCTGGGTGTTCGTGGTGCCACCGTTGGCCCGGTCCTACGTCGAGGGCGACGCCATGACCCGAGCAGCGGTCGAGGCCGCGTGGATGGCCCAGCGCCAGTTCGGTGGAGCCCTGCTGGGTGAGCACCTCGGGCAGCTGCTGATAATCTGCTGGTCGGCCACCCTGAGCGTGGTCGTGCTCCGTACCCGGATCCTGCCCCGCTGGCTGGGGGCCGCCGGGCTCGTCGTCAGCCTCGTCTACCTGCTCAACCAGGGCGACATCCTGGCCACCGCCGTGCCCGGCTTCCCCGTCTGGGACCTCGCCGGACTGCTCGGCAGCACCGGCTGGGGCCTGTGGGTCGCCGCGCTGGGTGTCCTGCTCCTGCTGCGCCCGATCGGCGCTCCCGACCGGCTGTCGAGCTCTGCGGCGCAGCCGAGCGCGCCCACTGTGACCTCCACCGCGACCGCCACCGCGACCCCACCGGCCGCGGCCGGGCTGAGGAGCTGACCACCATGTCCTCGTCGAAGCCGCTCGCACCACCGTTCCTGCGGCCCTGGTTGATCTGGACCGCGGGATTCCTGGCCTTCCCGATCGCCGGCCTGGCCGGTACCGCGGTGGCCGGCCGGGTCGACGCCCCGATGGCAGCGCTGCTCGGCGGCGCGGTCGCCGGGTTCGTCCTCGGCGCCGGCCAGACACTGACCGAGCTCCCGGCGTCTCGACGCGCGCTGGTGGATCCCGGCCACCGCGATCGGCATGGGTCTGGGGCTGCTGCTCGGCGCCTGGATGGTCGACTACCGGACCTCCCTCGCCGACCTTGCCCTGATGGGCGCGCTCACCGGTCTCGTCCTCGGCGTCGCCCAGGCGATCGCGCTGCCCCGCGCAGGACCCGGATGCGCTGGGCCTGGGCCGCTGCGGTACCGGCGCTGTGGGCGCTGGGATGGACCGCGACCACCCTGGGCGGGATCGCGGTCGAGGAGCAGTTCACGATCTTCGGCGCCTACGGAGCGGTGACGTTCTCCGCCCTGTCCGGGCTCCTGCTCCACCGCCTTGCTGCCGCCACGACACACGTCCGATCCGACCGGCACCGACCCGGACCGCGCACCTCACACACCCAGCAAGGCGACGACGTGACCACCACCCGCCACGTCATCTTCGGCACCGGCGCGATCGGCCTGGCCACCCTCGACGCGCTGCGCCGCCGCGGCGAGACCGCCCGGCTCGTCAACCGGTCCGGCCACGCCGCCGTGCCCGATGACGTCGAGGTCATCGGCGGCGACGCCGCCGATCCGGGTTTCGCCACCCACGCCGCTCGCGGGCGCCGCGCGTGATCTACCAGACCCTGAACCCGCCCTACCCCGAGTGGACGGCCCAGTTCCCCGGCCTGCAGGCCGGCGTGCTCGCCGCCGCCGAAGCCACCGGGGCCCGGCTGGTCAGCATGGAGAACGTCTACCTCTACGGCCGGCCCGCCGGACACCCGCTCACCGAGGACCGGGCCCACGACGCCCACACCGTGAAGGGGCAACTGCGCGGACGCATGGCGCGCGAGCTGCTCGAGGCCCACCACGCCGGCCGCGTCGAGATCGCGATCGGGCGCGCCTCGGACTACTTCGGGCCCCGCGGCGGCGCCCAGTCCAACCTCGGCGACCGCGTGTTCCCCGCTGCGCTGGCCGGCAAGACCGCCACCGTCCTCGGTGACCCCGACCAGCCCCACACCTACACCTACATCCCCGACATCGGAGAAGGCCTCGCGGTCCTCGGCGAGCACCCCGACGCCCCCGGCCAGGTGTGGCACCTGCCCAACGATCCCGATACCCGCACCACCCGCCAGCTCGTCGAGATGATCTACCGGATCGCCGGGCAGACGGCGGACCAAGCTCCGAACCGTTCCGCCGCTGCTGTTGCGGGGCCTCGCCCTGGCCAACCCGACCGTGCGCGAGCTCCTGGAGATGCAGTACCAGTTCGCCGAACCGTTCATCGTCGACAGCGCCAAGATCGCGGCCGTCCTCGGCGTCACCGCGACCCCGCGCGACGACGCGATCGCCGACACCCTCGACGCCTACCGTCGCGCCGCACCGTCCACCTCGCCGGCCCGGACCGCCCGGCAGCGCTCCTGACCCGTCCCGCACGAACCCGCCTCGACAACCGCCGGGACGACAACGCCAGACCGCCAGAGCGACTCATGTCCGAGGTTCGCCCGACATCCCCGATGTTCACACCACCGCCCTACCCCGTCCGCATCGAGGGTCGCCTGGAACCAGGGTTGTCCCGCGGGTTGTGGCTGATCAAATGGCTCCTGCTGGTGCCACACCTCGTCGTGCTGATCTTCCTCTGGATCGCGTTCCTCGTCCTCACCGTCGTCGTCTGGTTCGCGATCCTCATCAGCGGTCGCTACCCGCGGCCGATCTTCGAGTTCAACCTGGGGGTGCTGCGCTGGTCGTGGCGGGTCTCCTTCTATGGCTACAGCGCGCTGGGCACCGACCGGTACCCGCCGTTCACCCTCGCTGACGTCGAGGACTACCCGGCCCGGCTCGACATCGACTACCCGGAGAACCTGTCCCGTGGGCTCGCGTTGGTCAAGTCGTGGCTGTTGGCCATCCCGCACTACCTGGTCCTCAGCTTCTTCGTCGGCGGCGCCGGCGCCGCCGCCACCGGCTACGGCTACGGCCAGACCGCTCCGATCACCGCCGGCACCAGCCTGGTGGGCCTGCTGGTGTGCTTCGCCGGCGTGGTGTTGCTCTTCCGCGGGCACTACCCGCACGGCATCTACGACGCCGTACTCGGCATGGACCGCTGGGTGTTGACCGCCACTGAGGATGACGACGTAGGGGCTGGCTCGCGCCGTTGAGCGTGCGGATCTGCATGGTGGCGGGCGAGTCGTGTTGACCGGGTTCGTCGGCGCCGCCACCGTGACGATCTTGGGGTCGGGGTAGGCCACGGCCCTCCCGCTGTGTCTCCTTGGCCGGAAGCTGCGGGAGGGCCGTGTGGTTGCGCTCGGAGGCGCGATGCTCACGGTAGAGACCGACCCCGCCGCGGTCGAGGAACGGCTGCGATCGGGCCGGTTGGCGTGTCCGGGGTGCGCGGGTGTGCTGGCGGGGTGGGGCCGCGCGCGGGCGCGCACGGTCCGTGGCCCGGAGGGGTTGGTGTCGCTGTCGCCGCGGCGGTCACGGTGCACGGGCTGTCGGGCGACGCATGTGCTGCTGCCGGTGTTGTTGCTGGTCCGGCGGGCCGACACGGCCGCGGTGATCGTGGCGGCGCTCGCGGCGAGAGCGGCCGGGGTCGGGCATCGTCGGATCGCCGAGCAGTTGGGGCGCCCGCCGGGGACGGTGCGTGGCTGGCTGCGGCGCTTCGGTGGTCGGGTCGAGGCGGTCCGGGTGGTGTTCACCCTGCGAACTCGGGCGCTGGCGTCCGATCCGGTGTTGCCCGGTCCGGCCGGGTCTGGGTGGGCCGACGCGATTGCTGCGGTGAGCGCCGCGGCTGCGGCGGTCAGGGTCCGGTTCTGCGTCGAGGTGCCGGTCTGGCAGGTCGCAGTGGCGGTCTCGGCGGGGCAGCTGTTGTCACCGGTCTGGCCTGTCCCGGCCGATCACGGCTGAGCAACACGAGCTGTCCCTGACCTCGGGTGATCTTCCTCGGTGATCATCGCCGCTTGTTCTGACACGACGAGTGAGACGACGAGAACGAGGAGGTGGCTCACGTCATGGCGGTGCGAGATGACGAGGTGGCGGCGCGGACGGAGCGGGCTCGGGCGATCGGGTTGTTCCGCTATCAGTTGATCCGCGAACCGGCCGACCCGCGGTTGTCGAGCAAGGCCCGCGGCCGGTTGGTGCGTGAGATCGCCGCCCGCGAGCACACGGATCCGGCCGGGCGGCGAGTCCGGGTCTCCCGCGACACCCTGGACCGGTGGATCCGGGCGTGGCGCCGGGGCGGGTTCGACGCCCTGGTGCCTGATCCGCGCCAGTCCAGCCCGCGGTTGCCAGTCGAGGTGATCGAGATGGCGGTGTCGTTGAAGCGGGAGAACCCGGCGCGGACTGCGGCGCAGGTGCGGCGGATCCTGCGCGCGCAGATGGGGTGGTCACCGGGCGAGCGGACCCTGCAACGCCACTTCGCCGAGGACCCGCAGATCGCCGCGGTGCTCGGCGCGCTCGCCGCCGGTGGTCCGGGAAGTGAGGCGGTGTTCGGGCGGTTCGAGGCTGATCGCCCCAACGAGTTGTGGACCGGCGATGCCCTGCACGGACCGCACGTGGGCGGGCGCAAGACCTATCTGTTCGCGTTCCTCGACGATCACTCCCGGGCGATCGTCGGGCACCGGTTCGGGTTCGCCGAGGACACCGTCCGCCTGGCTGCGGCCTTGCGCCCGGCGCTCGGGTCGCGCGGGGTTCCCGACGCGGTTTATGTCGACAACGGCTCGGCGTTCGTCGACGCCTGGCTGCTGCGGGCCTGCGCCAAGCTCGGGATCCGGCTGATCCACTCCGCTCCGGGTCGCCCGCAGGGCCGGGGGAAGATCGAGCGCTTCTTCCGGACCGTCCGCGAGCAGTTCCTCGTCGAGATCACCGGCGAACCCGAGCGCGACCCGAACCGGCACGCGGTCACCGACCTGGAGGAGTTGAACCGGCTGTTCACCGCCTGGATCGAGACCGTCTATCACCGCCGCGAACACTCCGAGACCGGGGCGCCGCCACTGCAGCGTTGGCACGCCGGCGGCCCGTTCCCGCTGCCGACCCCCGCGGCGCTGGCCGAGGCGTTCCTCTGGGAAGCCCACCGCACGGTGACCAAGACCGCGCTGGTGTCGCTGCAGGGCAACACCTACCAGGTCGACCCGCTGCTGGTCGGGCACCGCGTCGAGCTGGTGTTCGACCCGTTCGACCTCACCACGGTCGCGGTCCGGGTCCGCGGGATCCCCGCCGGGACGGCGATCCCGCACCGGATCGAGCGCCACTCCCACGTCAAAGCCCGACCCGAAACCCCGCCGCCGCCCGCGGCGACGGGGATCGACTACGCCCGCCTGATCGGCGACGCCCACCACGCCGAGCTCGCCACCGGCGTCAACTACGCCGCCTTCGCAGGCGACACGACCGGCGAGCTGCCTGGCCAGCCCGACCTGCTCACCGACAGCGCGCTCACCGACAGCGGGGTGGTGTCGTGATCGACCGCTTGCAGGGGTTCTTCGGGTTCACCCGCACCCCGTTCGGCCGCGACCTCGCTCCCGGGATGCTGCACCGCCACACCAGCCATGGTGAGGCCGTCGCGCGGATCGGGTGGTGCGTGGGCGAGCATCGGATCGGGGTGATCACCGGGGAGGTCGGCGCCGGGAAGACCGTCGCCGTCCGGGCCGCGCTCGCCGGCTTGGACCCCACCCGGCACACGATCATCTACCTGCCCAACCCGACGGTCGGAGTCCGCGGGATCCACCACCAGATCGTCGCCGCCCTCGACGCCAAGCCGTTGACCCACCACGCCACCCTGGTCCCGCAGACCGTCGACGCGCTGGCCGTCGAGCAGGTCGAACGCGGCCGCACCCCGGTCGTCGTGATCGACGAAGCCACTTGCTCGACCACGCCCAGCTGGAGTCGATCCGGATGCTCACTAACCACGACATGGACTCCACCAGCCCGTTCGCTTGCCTCCTGGTCGGGCAACCGACCCTGCGGCGGCGGATGAAACTCGGTGTCCTCGCTGCCCTGGACCAGCGGATCGGGCTGCGCTACGCCATGCCGCCCATGACATCGGAGGAGACCAGCAGCTACCTGCGTCATCACGTCGGGCTCGCTGGACGGTCCGACCCGCTGTTCTCCGACGATGCCGCCACGCTGATCCACCAGACCAGCCGCGGCTACCCCCGCGCGGTCAACAACGTCGCGCTCCAAGCCCTGGTCGCGGCGTTCGCCTCAGACAAAGCCATCGTCGACGAGTCCTCCACCCGCGCCGCGGTCGCCGAGGTCACCGCCGAATGATCACCACACCAGCGGCGCCCTGACGGGCACCGCGCCACCACGACGACCAGGCCCCGTCCGGCACCCCGCCGACGGGGCCTGCTCACGCCGCCGACATCTGCATCGTCAATGACGCCGTCATCTGCACGCTCAGTGGCGGCCAACACCGGGTAGTGGCCGCGGTCTGCCTGGTTGTGAGCTACCAGCTGGCAGGTCACAAGCCCACACATACCCGGGCTGGACTGAACGCCGATCCGTTGAAGTGGCGACGAGTCCCGGGTTCGGGTGCTATCCGCGGTGTTCGTGGTGTTCGCCCACGCGGATGCCGTCGGCGCCCGCGACCTCGCCGGCGGCGCTGATCGGCCAATACCGGAGCGGACGGTTGCGCCTGGACGATCTTGTGGGGGTCCTTCCGTCGGGAGGGTCGGGGCTCAGACGGCGAGCCCGAGGAACGCCTCGCGGACGCCGGCGTCGGCGAGCACGTCCGCGGTCGGGCCGGCGGCCAGCACCTGGCCGGAGCCGAGCGCCACCAACTGCCGACAGTGCCACCCGCATGTGGGACTTCGAGACCGATCCCGACTACCAGGACAAGCTCGACTGGGCCGACGACTTCATGCGCACCCGCGTGGAGCCGCTGCAGTACGTGATCAACCACCCGCTCGACCTGACCGACCCGGTGCGGCAGGAGCTGGTGCCGCCGCTGTGCGGGTCGGTGGGCCCGGGGCGCGTTGTCTGCTGGCGTGGTCATGTCTGCTGTTTGTCGAGCCAGTGGTTGTAGGACCGCATGGCGAGGTATCGCAGCGATCGGATCGTGGTGAATGCCCAGATCGCGACGAATGCTCCTGAGGTTGGCCAGTGCATCGCGGATCCGGTGAGGGCGGTGTGGAGTGTGCGGGTGACGACGATGCCCACGACGAGGCTGAACGCGACGGCGAGGAGCTGCTGAAGCATGAGTGGGTGGCGCAGTTCTCGTGGGATCCCGTTCGCTCGGCGCCGGCGACGGCTGCGGAGTTGTCCGTTGTGTCGTTCGCGGCGCGCGACGGTGACCACGAAGACGACCGATCCCAGCAGGATGCAGATGCTGGTGGCGATCTTGACCGCGTCGATGTCGATTTCGAAGGCGCACACCCACAGCGCGGCGTAGCCGAGCGCGCCGAGCGCGAGCTTCCAGTCGGCCGGTGGCGTTCCCATCCAGGGTGGCAGGTCGGTCGGCGGTCGCTCTGCGCGGCGGTGGTCGTCCGGTGGTGGGTTGTCGCCGGTGGAGTTCTCGGACGGGCCGGTCATGTTCGGGTCTCCGCCGTGTCGAGTGGGCTGGCCATCCCGAACCGAGCGTCGTTGTCGTGATGATCCGGTCACGAGGGAATCCGTCCAGGACGTTGTTCCGGTGTCGTCGGCCGTGGGTGGTTCGGCCTGGTCATCGTCGCGATGTCACGCGCACTCGACATCGGGGCGGGCACCGATGTTGTGTGGCGCATTTCTCGGTGCAGGCACCGAGAGACGTGCCGCCGAGGTCGAGGGGCCGAGCTCCCGGCTGCGTAGGCGACGAGAAGACCACCGTTGACGCCGCCACGAAGGCTGAGGCCCGGAACGAGAGCGCCCGTTCCTGACGATCGCACAGTCAACGGTCTGTAACACGCTGCATACCGCCCGCGAGGCATCGAGCGTTCGGGGGTCGACCCGCCAGGCCAGGGGTGAAGGTCCCGGGACCGGTTCCGACGACATCGTCCATCGGCGCGGCGTGCCTGGGGTCGGGCGGAATCGCTGATGTACGGCCGAGTTCTCCGCAGTCAGGCTCGGTTCCGCACCCGACGAAGGAGGAACCATGGCTGTCGACCTGCCCCCGTCGGTGCTGGCGGCGATCCGCCAGCACAACGCGGACGACGACGTGCGGGAGCTGGCGGCGCAGGTTACTGGCGTGGTCCGGTTTGCACTCGACCGGGCGATCGCACACCGCAAGAACCAGGCGGAGTTCCCTTTGGCGGACGACGCAGGGTCGCTCGAGCGGCTGTTTCTGGCAGCTGTGCAGCGGCTGCCGGTGTCGACCGCGGACGCCCTCGTGGCGGGTGCTCGGGCTCGGCTGGCGCCGACCAGCCCCACGGCGAGCTCGGCCGTCCGCCAGGCCAACCTGGCCAAGCGGCAAGCTACCTACGGGTTCGCGGGGCAGCATGAGCCGACCAGGCCAGAGCCGATCACCAACGCGGTTCGCACCCTTCCCGTGCCGGCCGGGGTGCGTTCCCGTGCCAAGCAGCTGACCCGCCGCCTGCGCAAGCCTGCGGGCGACAACCCCGCTACCGGCAAGGGGACCCCGCCGGGGGCGGGCCGGACCGGGCCGATCACGCGACGGGCCGGGGCGCAGACCACGGTTGCCGGCACGCCACCGACCGTCGCGCCGCGACCGCTGGTGCGGGTGCCGACGGCGCTGCGGCTCACGGTGAGCGACGTGCGGGTGATCGACGCGGCCAACGAGGCGGGCTGGGAGGAGTTGGAGTTCGGCGCGGTGGTCATGGACTTCACCACCGGTCGCAGCGTCACCGTCGCGCCGGTCGAGCTCGGCAAGTTCGGGCGCAAGGGCAGCAAGGATCCGTTCCGGCCGGTCCGGGTGTGCGAGCTCGACTTGGCGCCGGGCGCGAACCTCGGCATGTTCGTCGATGCCAACGTGTTCCTCGCCGAGATCGATCGACGGAAGGGCCGCGGCGAGTTCGCGGCGTTCGTGGCCGAGCACGGGCACATGGCGGACGCCGAGATCGCTGCCGCGGTCTACGAGACACTGACGATGGCCGCGTGGGCCATCACCGGAGCCCTCGTCGGCGGGCCGGCATTGGCCGGCGTCGTGGGCGGAGCGGCACTCGGGCTGGGCCTGTTCGGTGCAGCCGTCGGCATGGTGGTCGGCATCGCGGCCGGCGCGGTGGCCGGGTTGCTGCTGGGATACGTGCTGATCCAGGCCCTGCGTGACGAGATCTTCGATGCCCGCACCGCCGGGCAGTCGGTCGATCCGCTGGGCGCCATGGCCTACCCCACGACGCAGACGGTGACCTTCAGCAGGTCGGGTGCGGCATACGCCGTGACGCTCACGTGGGAGGTCGTGTTCGGCATCGGGGCCGCCCCGCCGGCCCCGGAGCCCCCGTTCGGCGCGCTCGAGTCGATCGAGGACGAATCGGTCGCCCGCGCGAACCTGCAGAAGATCGACCACGTCGTCGTCCTCATGCTCGAGAACCGGTCCTTCGACCAGATGCTCGGCTTCTTGACGGCTGTGCACGGGCGGACCGACGTCGACGGCCTTCCCACCGACAGGTTCAACATGCACGACGGCGAGCGGTTCGACGTTGCGCCGCTCACCGATACGGCCTTCGACCTCGATCCACGTCATTCCGCCGGGTCCGTGGTGAAACAGGTCTCCGGCGATGATGACGTCCCGACGATGGCCGGGTTCGTCAACGAGTACGTCGCGAAGCCGGACTTCGACCCGGCGAAGGGTCACCGCCCGGGCGACGTCATGGGGTACCACCTGCCCGAGCAGGTGCCGATGTACGACTATCTGGCGCGCGAGTTCGCGGTCTGTGACCAATGGTTCAGCTCGTTCCCCGGCAACACCTGGATCAACCGCACGATCGCGCTCACCGGCGAGCCCGCGCGCAGCACCGAGGGAGCCCTGTTCGTCGGCAACGAGAAGCCACTGCTCGAGGGCCGCACGGCGCGCAGCTTCCTGCGCAAGATCGACGATTTCAACGAGGGCCGCCCTGTTGCCGAGCAGGTGGACTGGCGGGCCTACGCGCACGACTTCTCGTCGGTGTTCATCGTCGACCCCGAGCTGGCCCCGCTCGGGTCCGACCGGTTGCGCACGATGGACGAGTTCCTCGACGACCTGGGGTCGGGTCGGCTGCCGCAGGTGTGCTGGATCGATCCGAACTACGTCGACTTCGGGTTGCCGACCGACGCCGAGGCCGGCGACGCCGGCGACGGTCTGGGCAGCGTCCGCTTCCCCAGGACCGCGAACGACGACCACCCGCCGACCGACGTCGCGCACGGCCAGGCCCTGATCGCCACCCTGGTGTTCTCGATCATGCAGAGCCCGGTGTGGGAGAAGACGCTCTTCGTCATCACCTACGACGAGCACGGCGGGATGTACGACCACGTCGCACCCCCCGCGAACCCGGTGCCCGAGCAGGTGGCCGAGCCGGACCAACCGCCGTCACCGTTCCAGAGCCTCGGGGTGCGGGTGCCTGCGCTGGTGGTCTCACCGTGGGTCGAGCGGGGTGCGGTCAGCAAGACGCCGTTCGACCACACCTCGTTGATCAAGACGATCTTGACCCGGTTCTGCGAGCGCGACCAGCCGGCTCCGTTCGTCAGCGCTCGGGTGGACGCGACGAATCATCTCGGCCACGTGCTGACCGCGGACTCGCCGCGGTTCATCCGACGCTTCCTGGGCAACGGCGCAGCTACACCCGGCCTGCTGCGGGCCGGGCGGGACACCACGCTGTCGAAGCTGGGCAAGCGCCTGCTGGCGGACGAGGCGCGACCGCGGACGCCGCGACCGCCGACCGACCTCGAACAGGACATGGCAGAGGTCCGGGCCTTCGTCGCCACAAGCGCGAAGCCGACGAAGCGACCCCTCCGGCCCTGACCTTCCATCCCTTCGACGAGATCACGGAGCACCGCAATGGCCCAAGAGACCGTCACCGTGAGCGGCACCCTTCGAGTTCGCCATACCCGCACGATCGGCAACGGCAACCAGGCCCTGCCACCGGAGTCGCCGATGCCGCGGGTCGCGGTGCGGGTGCAGGCCAAGCCCCGCACGACGGCCGCGGTGTGGCGCGACATCGGCGAGACGATCACCGACTTCGCCGGAAAGTTCTCCATCAGCTCGAACGAGCGGAAGGCGGACTGGCGCTTCCGCATCGACGTCCGGCTGAAATCCGACGACCTGGTCGTCCGCCAGCACACGCACGCCGACTGGGACACCGTGCTCGAACAGCCCGAACCGCGGGGCGAGGACCTCACCGGCGTGACCCTGGTGTTCGGGAACCGGGCGGCGTCCAGCCGCGACGCGCAAGCCCGGCTCGACGACCCGCAGGACCACGAACGGGCCGAGGTGTGGGTGATCGCCCGGCGCACGATCAAGGCCCTCAAGGACCTCGGTGCGCCCTTTCCCGCCGGACTGGTCCGCCCGTTCACCCTGGAGATCGTGACACCGAGCATCGGCACGTACGCCAGCCCGGTGACGCGCAACGTCCACATCCAGGCGGACGAGTCGATCCTCAACATCGTGCACGAAACCATGCACATCTGGGCCTACGACCACACCGCGGTGCTCAGCGGCGGGCAGTTCGGCCTGATGCCGAGCCTGACGGGCGGTGGCACGCACGAGGCCCAGGAGCGTGAGTCCACCGCGTTCCACGAGGGTTTCGCGCAGTTCGCGGCGCACCAGATGTTGAACGTCCTGTTCGGTGTCGTGGTGCCGTTGCCGAGCAACCGCGCGGATCTGGCCTTCTTCGGCGCGGGGATCCCGGAGCTGATCAGGAGCGACAACGGCTGGGAGTCGATACTGACCACGCTGGTCACGCCGCAGCTGCACCGGTTCGACTTCGGCGAGGCCTCCGACACACGCGGCCCGATCACCGAGACTCCCGCACCACCGATCGGATGCGCGAGCCCGTCCACCACGTTCCAGTCCGTGTTGGGCGTGTTCGGGCCGAACGAGAGCCGTGACGTCCGCGGCCGGTTGTCGCGTGCGGAGATGAAGGACCTGCAGAAGTTCCTGGAACGAGTCACCACGATCGTGCGCGGCAGCATGACCGGACGGGCCGACGAGTTCCTCCGGCTGCTCGATCCCACCGAGACCGTGGAGCCGCGGGATCTGTTCTGCGGGTGAGGGATGTGATCACCGCGAACGGACCCAAATGGTCGTCAGCCGTGCCGGTACGGCGACACCTTTCGGCGTTGTAGGGCCGCCGGACCCGCGCCTCGCGGCGGGTGCGGATGGCAAAGACCCCGGTGGGCGGGCGCACGGGATTCGGCTACATCCCCTCCTTGTCATTCTTCGGCTGATTCCTCACCTTCCGCCAAGCCGCGGTGAGCGCGGCGTCGGGGAGCGGCCGGTTCTCGCGCTCGTGGACGATCCCGAAAGCGAACCCGTCGCCGCCTTGCCCGCGCGCGAGAGAGCACCGAGCTCGCGTAGGACGGGCAGGACGACGGTGGCGTCCTGGTAGTCACCGAGGACCTCCTGGAAAGCCTTGACCCGTTTCACGAGCGTGTGCGCGGGCCGCCCAGGACGGGAGCAGCCGCTGCGGTGGCGAAGCGCAACCCTTGGCGGCCTTGCGGCGGGGGACTCTTGGCAGCCTGCACGTGCCCTTCGGCCCGGCGAAAGGAGCGCCCGATCAGCGTGTGTCGACCTGGAGCGTGGATCCTGCGCGGTCAGACCAGGTCGGAGCGGCCGGCGAGCAGCTCGGCGAGCGGGCTGTGGATGTCGGGTGGGTGCAGGCCGAGCTCGGCGAACCGGTCGGCGGTGATCCAGCACAGCTCGAAGCTGTTGTCCGGCCGGTTCGCCAGGGCCTCCGGCCCGGATAGCTCGGCGCGCCCGCGCACGGCGGTCATCAGGAAATACCAGGCCGGCCGGTCGTTATGACGACCGGTCCAAAGCAAGCGGTCGATCTCTGCGAGGAGGGTGGTCTCCTCATACAGCTCGCGCAACGCGGCCTCGGCCGCGGTCTCGCCCTCCTCCACGCCGCCGCCGGGAAGGACGGCGTAGTCCCGTCCGCGCTTGTGGCGCTTCATCACCAGCACCAGGTCGCCGATGACGACCACGGCCGCGGCCCGCGGCTTGGCCGCCTTCCGCGAGGGCGGGCGTCGACCGATCCCGACCCGGCGCAGGAGCCGTCGGAGGCGGAGCAGGCCGGCCACGGTCCGAGCGTAACCGCCGAGATGGCGCCGGGGTATCGCTGCATCACGCTCAGGTCGAGGACCCGTTGACCGTCGAGGTGGCGGCGACTTCCGGTTCTTGGAGATACCCGACATGGCGTCGGTTGGTCATAGACCGAGTGCAAGAACGACCACACCCATGGCCATCGTGGATCACCCATGCGCCACAGGGGTCCGGATCCGTGCCCTGAAGCGCTCCACCGAGAACGGGGCGAGTTCCGGTGCCCGCGTGCCGTGCAGCACGAGCGGGGTGAGGGCTGCTGCGGTCGCGGGCGCCAACGTCAGGCCCAGTGTCCCGTGCCCTGCGGCGACGAACACACCGTCGCTTCCCGGCACCGCGCCGATCACCGGGAGGCTATCTGGTGTGCAGGGTCGGAGCCCGGCGAGCCGGGTCCCGATCTCGGTCGGGCGCCAGTCCCGCAGGTAGCTTGCGGCGCGGCGTTGGATCGTCGTGATCGCGGTGGTCCGCACGTTCTCGTCGCGGCCGCCGAGGACGAACTTTCCGGACACCCGAAGCCCCTCGTCGAAGGGGCTGCAGGCGATGGTGGCCTCCAGCAGCTTGACCGGATGCACCGGCGCAGTGCCCGTGCCGTGGGCCGTCACGCTGTAGCCCTTGCCGCCCAGCAGTGGCACGTGCACGGCGAGCCCGCGCAGCAGTGCTGATGTGGGGACGCCTGCTGCGATCACGACGCGATCGGCGGGCACCGGACCACTCGCCGCCGCGACCGTCCATCCCACTCCGTCGCGCTCGATCCCGCGCACCTCGACTCCGCTGCGCAGCACGACGCCCTCCGACCGCAGTGCAGCACGCAGCCCGTACAGCACGGTTTCCGGGCGGACGTGCGCATCGGCCTTGGCGTGCACGACGCCGACCACCTCGTCCGACAATGCAGGCTCCAGCCGTCGCGCTGCTGATCCGATGTGCACGTCGATCTCGCCGTCGTAGCCGGCCTGGCGGGCGGTCTCCATCAGCGCGGTCGCGTCCTCGAGCCCATGCTCGGTGCGCGCGGCGATGAGCAGGCCGCGCTTGTGCATCTCGAACCCGACCCCGGACGCCCGCAGCTCCTCGAACTGCTCGACGGCGCGCGCGCCGAATTCGATCATCACGCGCAGCCCGTCCCGGTGCTGGCGCCGGCCGCAGCTGCGGAGGAAGCCCGCGGTCCAGCGGACCAGCCCGCCGGCGGGGCGTACCCCCACGTAGCGGTCGCCGCGCAGGGTCGCCTTCGCGACCGCGGTGAGCACGCCGGGTCCGCCGAGCGGCGCGGAGAGCACCGGCGTGACCCATCCCGCGTTGCCGATCGACGCGCCGTGGTGGGCGCCGGTCCGGTCGAGGACCGTCACGTCGGCGCCTTCCCTGCGCAGCGCGAGCGCCGTGCACATCCCGACCACACCGGCACCGACGACGACGACCTTCACGGGCGCTCTTCCTTCGGCGGCACCGGGGTCTTGATGACCTCGTCGACGTAGAAGCGGAGCCCGAGCCAGCCGGTGGCGAGCGTGGCCAGGATGACGAGGACGGGGACTCCGTAGAGCAGTGCGGCGAACATCGTGTTCACGCCTCCTCGGTGACGGGCCGGCCGGCTGAGCTGTTCGGCGCAGGCGGGGCGGTGGGGGTGGACGAGCGGGT
This sequence comes from uncultured Actinomycetota bacterium, assembly GCA_963727745.1. Classification (GTDB taxonomy): domain Bacteria; phylum Actinomycetota; class Actinomycetes; order Mycobacteriales; family Pseudonocardiaceae; genus Pseudonocardia. The sequence goes on along the minus strand of CAVSHL010000001.1, from coordinate 17,088 downwards.
GATCGCCGCGACGACGAGGAACACGACCAGGTTGGCCGCCGCGCCGACGACCAGGCCGTCGAGGCCCGTGGACTCCTGGAAGAAGACTATCCAGGTGGCCGTCACGACGGCGCCGGCCACGATCGCGCTGAGCGCGGCGGCCTTCGACCGCGAGCCGAACAGCACGGCGATGAGCATCGGTATGACGATCGTCGGCGCCCAGAGCGTGTACGAGTACAGCAACGCGTCCACGATCGACGGCACCGACAGCGCGAACACGGTCGCGACCACCCCGACCCCGAGCGAGAGCCCGCGTTCGAGCCACAGCTTCTTCTCCGCGGAGACCGTGGGGTTGACGAAAGGCTGGTAGATGTCCTTGACGAACACGACGGCGATCGAGTTCAGGTAGGAGCTGGCCGTCGACATGACCACGGCCAGCAGCGCGGCGACGACGAGCCCGATCAGCCCGGCGGGCAGCAGGTTCATCACGACGGTCGGCAGCGCCTGGTCCGGCGGGATGTTCGGGAACAGCACCAGCGCGATCAGCCCGATCGACGCGGCGATGAAGTAGAACAGGAACGCGAACCCGCCGGACAGGGCGAACCCGATGCGGGCGTGGCGGCTGTCCGGGGTGGAGAACGTGCGTTGCGCGTAGGGCGGCACCAGCGTCTCGCCGAGCAGGAACGAGACGAACAGGCCGATGAACACGGCGACGCCGTAGCCGCCGCCGAACGTCAGGTGCGCCTCGGGCAGCGCCGCGATCAGGCCGGCGGGTCCGCCCGCCTCCCCGAGCGCGAGGATCAGCGTCACCGGGATGAACACGCCGAGGAACACGAACTGCAGCATGTCGGTCTGGATGACGGCCCAGGCCCCGCCGAAGGACGAGTACAGCACCACGACACCCATCCCGATGATGATCGACGGGACGGTCGGCAGGTCGATCGTGGCGTTGACGACGGTGCCGATCGCCAGCGCCTGCGCGCCCAGGATCCCGGCGCACAGCAGGATCGAGAGCACTCCGGTCGCGAGCCGCGCGGCGCGCCCGTAGTGCTGCTCCATGACGTCGCCGACGGTGTGGGCGCCCAGGTAGCGCTTCAGCCGCGGCGCAACAAACAGGCCGACGAGCAGGAAGCTCACCGCGTATCCGAAGAACGCGAACATGTAGACGTAGCCGTCGCTGAACGTCTTGCCCGCGACGCCCAGCGAGGCCCCACCGCCGAGGAAGGACGCGGCGAGGCTGCCGAAGAACACCGGCCAGATGATCCGGTTCCCGGCAACCGCGAAGTCGTCGGCGCTCTGCACCCGGCGGATCGTCTGCACGCCGATCACGATCAGCAGCAGGAAGTACCCGGCGAGCAGTACCCAGTCGAGGACGGTCATGGCGGCCTCCGAGCTCGGGAGTGAGGTGGCTCACCGTAGGTAGGAGAGTCGTGGAGCGTCATCAGGCGGAATGACCAGCGTGCGACGCACTGGCCGAGCCCCAGCTGTACGTTCTGCACAACTCGACCGCCGGGAGGGATCACTGTGCTCACGCCGTCACTCGCCCAGGAGATCGCCAGCGAGACCACCGCGATCATCGGCTACAACGTGATGATCACCGATCGCGACGGGATGGTGCTCGGCAACGGCGACCCGTCCCGAGTGGGCACGTTCCACGAGGCCTCGGTCGAGGTCGTGCGCACCGAACGGCCCGCGACGCACACGGCAGCGCAGTCGCAACAGCTCTCGGGGGTCCGGCCCGGCATCACCCTGCCCGTCGTGCTCGACGGTGAGGTGGTGGGCACTGTCGGCCTCACCGGCTCGCCCGCGCAGGTCCGGCGGTTCGGGCTGGTGGTCCGCAGCCAGACCGAGCTGTTGCTGCGGGAGTCGTCGCTGCTGACGACCCGGCTGGTCATGGAGAAGGCGGTGACCGACCTGCTGCAGGACATCGCGCACCACGACCCCGACATCATCGCGCCGGAGGAGGTCGCGGCCGCCGCCCTCAAACTCGGATACGACCTGCGGCTGTGCCGCGTCGCGCTGGTGACCGACGCCGAGCGGGGGCCGGTCGTGCTGCGCACGTTGCGTGGGGTGTTCCACGACAGGCAGGACGTCGTCGGCGCGCTCGGCCGCTCGCAGGTCGCCGTGCTGCACAGGCTGCCGCGCGCAGGTGATCCGGCCGCGGCGCGCGCGGCGGCCGACCGCCTGGCAGCGGCGCTCGAGGAGCACGGCGGGCAGCAGCTCGTCGGCGTGGGTGACCCGGCCTCCGACGTCGCGGGCCTGCGCGACTCGATCGCCGACGCTCAGGGTGCGCTCCGGCTGGCCAGCGTGGGACCTGTCGCGCACATCGCCGACTTCCGGCTCCACCAACTGCTCGCGACGCTCGGCGTACGCGCCCGCACCCGGTTCGTCGACGCAGTGCTCGGTCCGCTCCCGCGGCAGCCCGACTGGCCCGACCTGCGCGCCACCCTCCTGTGCTGGGCCGAGCAGGGCTTCCACCTCGTGCGCACCGCCAACGTCCTGCACGTGCACCGCAACACGCTCGTCTACCGGCTGCGCAAGATCGAACGCATCACCGGGCGCGACCTGCGCGACCACCGCTACGCCGCGGCCGTCCACGTGGCCTGCCTGATGCGGGAGAGGGCGGTCCCGCCGCCGGGATGAAGACGCCGAGTTGCGTCTGGAACTCCGAGCCCGGAGTCGGGTGCGCTCGGCGGATTTCGGCCACTGGTCCACCGAGGACATTAGGTACGCCCCCACTGATCCGACTGTGGTTGAGGTCGACGCGAGTTCGAGCACGGCCGATGGCGGCAGGTGACCAGAATCGCCGCATACGAGGACGGTCGCCAAGAGGTAGCCCAGCGCGTGTCCGAATGATCGAGCTCGACCGCCGCGTAAGCCGGCCAGCCACAGCAGTATGAGCGCGGCGAAGCCGAAGGTTTCCTGCGCCCGCGGGCGCTCGTCCACAAGCTTCCCCAGGACATCCCGGCCGACATCACGACGTTGGTCAACCCCCTGTCCAACGCGATCCGCTGGGTCTACGAAGTCGGCGGAACCGGGCTCGGCTCGACCGTCGTGATCGCAGGACCCGGCCAGCGAGGCCTGCTTGCTGTGGTCGCGGCCAAGAAGGCGCGCAGGGCATCCGAGCTCTGGGCAGAGCCACTCGCGCTCTTCCTCGCGTGCACCGGCTCTGAGAGCATCGGCGCACCGGTTCAGGAGGCCGTTGTGACGGGACCTGCACGATCCCCTCTGCTGTCCGTCAAGCACGTGGTTCCGCCCGCCCGGCCGGGATCGGTTGTCCGGCAGCGGCTGCACGACCGGCTGTGCGCTGCCCGGGATACACGGCTGTGCGTCGTGGTGGCGCCGGCCGGGTGGGGCAAGACGACGCTGCTGGCCCGCTGGGCGGTGGCCGCGGAGGAACAGCCCTGTACGGCGTGGGTGTCGCTCGATCTGTTCGACGACGAGCCGGGCCGGTTCTGGGGCTACGTGCTCACGGCGCTGCACGACCTCGATCCGGGCGTGGGCGGGCGAGCGCTGGCGGCGTTGTCCGCTCCGGCGGTGGACCCCGTCTCCGTCGCCTTACCGCTCCTGATCAACGACCTGGCCGGCAGCAACGGCCGGTACGTCCTGGTCCTCGACGACGTCCATGCGCTGCAGGATCGCCGGGTCTGGGAGGGGCTCGAGTTCCTCCTGTCCTACCTCCCGGCGTCCCTGCGGCTGGTGATGGCCGGACGAGCCGATCCTGCCCTGCCCCTGGCCAGGCTGCGGGCGCGCGGTGAACTCACCGAGATACGGGCGGCGGACCTGCGGTTCACTGCCGAGGAATCGACGGCGCTGATCGCCGCAGTGGGCGGAGTCCGATTGCCGCCGTCCTCATCGAGACTGCTGTGGCAGCGCACCGAGGGGTGGGCCGTCGGCTTGCAGTTGGCCGCACTCTCGATCCGGGGTTCCGGGTGGCCGGAGTCTGCAGTCGCGCGCTTGCGCGGCGACGACCGGCACATCCTGGACTACTTCGAGACGGAGGTCCTCGACCGCCTGGACCCAACTCAGCGTGACCTGCTGGTACGGACGTCGGTCCTGGATCGCCTCTCCGGGCCCCTGTGCGACGCGGTCCTCGGACGAACGGGATCGGCCGGCACCTTGCGGCAGGTCGAGGACGCGAACCTCTTCGTGGCGGCGCTGGATCCGGGTCGACGCTGGTACCGGTGCCACGGGCTCCTTCGTGATGTGCTGCGACGGGAGCTCGAAGCCACCTCTCCGGACGCTGTCCCCCTTCTGCTCGGTCGGGCCGCGGACTGGTATGCCCGAGAGGGTCAGATGGATGAAGCCGTCCGGCTCCTGATCACCGCCGGGGACGGCGTCGCAGCGATGGAACTACTCAGGTCGGCACAGGCATGGTTCTTCGAGACGGGTGCCGCGGCGGCCTACCTGCAGCTCGGTGAGGACGCGGCGGCGGGGGGAGGGCCGGCGGACGCGGAGGTGTTCGTGATGCTGGCCTACGCCGCTGTGCTGAGCGGTCGGTTCGATCGTGTGCGCTACTGGTGCGACGCCGCCGACGCGGTGGTCGAGGACGGGACGACGTCGATCGAGGGTTGGTTCAGCGCCCGCGCATGCCTGCTAACGATGCGGGCCGCCTTCGGACACGACGAGGGCGACCACGGCTCCACGGACCTCGTCGAGGGACGCCGCGCCGTGCAGCTGGAGATCGACCCGGAGCGCCCCGGGTATGTGCTCGCGCGGGTCGGGCTGGCCAGCGCGCACCTGCGCACAGAGCAGTACGAGGAGGCGGTGGCCCTTCTCGTCGACGCGTGGGGGCAGCCCTCCCGGGCGCTGCTGCCGACGCCCGCCCTGCTTCAGGCCGCAGGGCTGTTCGCCCTGAGCCTTCTTCACACAGGTGCCCTGGCCGAAGCGAGGGCGGTCTGCGACGAGGTCTCCATCTCCGCCGACGTCGTGGAGGGTGGGTGGGGGGACGCGGCGGCGTCGTCGGTCACCTGGCTCCGGCTCGTCGCGGGCCGCCTCGCCCATCGCGGCGGTGACCTGCTCGCCGCCCGCTGCCAGCTGCGCCGGGCGGTCGAGCTCGCCGCGGTGTGGGGGCGTGACGTCGAACTGGTGCGTGCGCTGAGCAGCTTGGCCGGGGTGGAACTGGCCGCGGGCGACCGAGGGGCCGCCCGCGAGGCGGCCACTCAGGCTCGGGACGTGGCGGACAGGACCGCGATCCGGCGGCTCGCGGCGAGCGAGCTCGAAGCGATCGAGACGCGGCTCGGCCGAGGCGCCGTGCGTGCCGCACGACGCCTCGGCCATCTGCACGAGGACCTCACCGATCGGGAACTCTCGGTTCTGCGGGCGCTGTCCGGGCCGGTGACCCAGCGGGAACTCAGCGCTGAACTCTTCCTGTCGGTCAACACCGTGAAGGGCTACACCAAGAGTCTGTACCGCAAGCTCGGGGCGTCATCCCGTCGGGATGCCGTCGAGCGGGGCCGGGCGCTGGGTCTGATCTGAGGGGCTCGGTCCCGTCCGCCCGTGCATGCGACCGCGCCGCCGGTAGGAGGTCCATGCCGCGACCGTGAGCACGAGCAGCCCCACCACAGCGCCGTAGGCGACGACGTCGCCGGTGCGGGCGTACCAGGTGTCGTTGCCCTGCGTCGGCACCGAGACCACGAGCGTCTGTTCCTCGGCGACCCAGTAGTCAGCCTTATGGCCGAGGAGCCGTCCCTGCCCGTCAGCGGCCAGTGAGACGCCCTGCCGCGTCGGGCGCACCAGCGCCACCCCGTTCTCAACTGCACGGAAGGGCGCCTGCTGGGCGTGCCAGGCGGAGATGCTGCGCCAGTCGCTGGACGGCACGAGGAGGATGTCGACGTCCGCTCGTCCGGCCTGGCGCACCAGGGCGGGGAAGAAGTCGTCCTGGCAGATGATCGTGGCCAGCCGGCCGTAGGGGGTCTCGACGGTCGGGATGACGCCGGGACCGGCTACGTGCCCATCCCCGGGTGTGGGCTTGGACTTCTGGTAGTCCCAGACGACCTCCCCGTCCGGACCGAGGAGGACGGCGTGGTTCTCGTTGACCGGGCCGCCGTCCGATCCGTCGCCGGCAGCGAGTAACACCATCATCGAGACCTGCAGGTAGATCCCGTGCTCCGCGGCGAGGGTAGCCGCACGCGCCACGACGGCGGGTTGGTCCTCCTCGAGCGTGCGTGTCGCCGCTTCCGACCAGGCGATGATCTTCGCGCCCGCGACGGCCTCGCGCTCCGACCGCGCGAACAGGTCATCGAGCCCAGGACGCAGGTACTCGGCGTCGACAGCGGCACGTTGGGCGGCGTCGCCGCGGTCCAGTTCCGGCGCGGAGTACGCCAGCTGTGACAATTGCCGGTCCGGGGCGAGTGCAGCGACGCGGACCGTCTCGGCGGCCGGCGCGGCGAACGCGAGCTGGGCGCCGCCGAACAGCATCGCGGCAGCCAGAGTCGCCACGAGGAGCACCGCCGGGGTCCGTCCTGCAGGGCTCGACCATCCCCTCTCCCACAGCTGGTTCGCCACCGGCGCCAGCCAGCTCACCAGGAAGGTCAGCCCCCAGATCCCCGTGACCGACGTCAGTTGCAGCAGCGGGAGGGCGGCGTACTGCGAGTAGGCCACGCTGCCCGCCGCGCCGTAGGCGCTGGCGAAGGTGCTCAGGAGTTCCATGGTGGTCACCGCTGCCGGGAACACCAGCGTGCGGGGCACCCGGTCGAGCCGGGGAGCCAGCACGCGGTCGATGGCGAACGGCACCGCACCACCGAGAGCGAGGGTCGTCACGAAGGCGTAGTAGCCGACCCCCTGCTCGATGGGGAAGAACCCGTCCCGGAGTCCCACCAGCAGCGCCAGGAACATGGCCACCGTCAGGACGGCGAGCCCGGTCACAGGCCGCCGGGAGCGCGCGAAGCGCAGCAGGAACACCGGCGCCAGCCATGCCGTCAGCGGGATCAGCGTCTGGACGTACGCGAACGGCAGCAGGGCCGTTCCGATCACAAGCCAGAGCCAGGACCACCGCGGGCCCGGGACTGGCGGGAGCCGCCAGCGCTGCCTGCGTGGAACTGCGGCGCCCGGGGTCGTGGTAATCGGGTCATCGCTGATGGTCGCCATGGTCATTCCTCTCGATTCCGCAGGGCAGGACGACAACCAGCACCACAGCGCTCCCCACGTTCCAGACCTGAGTCAGGAGGCCCCTGAGCGCGGCCTGGTCGGCGATCGAGCACTCGATGACCACGCCGGCCGGTGAACCGCTGACACGGACGTCCTCGAACCGGTCCTGGACCGTCGCGATGGCTGCCGACGGCATGGGGCTACTCACAACCAGGCAGTACGTCGATCCCACGGTGGCCTCCTGTAGTCAGGGACCACCGTTGCGCCGCCGCCCGCCCGCCCGCACCACCCGCACCGCAGAACCACCCCGGGTGGACGGCGCCGCCCCGGCGCTGCCTCTGCCTTCTCCGAGCGAGTTGACGCCGTCGGCAGCCGACCTGTGCTCGACCGATCAAGCCGCCAGGCGGGTGTCCGCGGTACCCATCCGGACGCCCGCCGGGTGCTGCTGGTCGCGCGCGGCGAGTGGGCCGGCCACCCCGTGCGTAGGGCCATGGTGCTGGGGGTGGGCTACGTGCTCGTGCCGTGGAATCCGACGAAGGAGCAGTGGCTCTACCTGCCGATGACGGAGTACCTCGCCGCCTGGAGCAGGACGCAGCCGCCGGAGCGCGTCCCGGTCACGATCGTGGGCCGTCACCACGACGAGCGTTCCCACGCGCTGCGGGATCTCCTGACGCGGGCGACGGTCCCGTTCCGCTTCGTGGAGGCCGACACCGAGGAGGGTCGCGAGGAGCTCGGACGGATGGGGCTGGACGCCTCCCGGCTGCCGGCGGTGCACCACTTCAGCGGGGCGACGGCCGCCGACCCGAGCGCCCAGAAGATGGCCGAGCTGCTCGGGTTCCGCCGACCCGAGCCCGGGATGGCCTGTGACGTCGCGATCGTGGGCGGGGACCGGCGGGGCTCTCGGCGGCGGTCTACGCCTCGTCCGAGGGACTATCCACTGTGGTCGTCGACCCGAGCCTGCCGGGCGGACAGGCCGGCACCAGCTCACGGATCCGCAATTATCTGGGCTTTCCGCGAGGTCTGAGCTTGGATCCACCGTAGATTCGTGCGGCTGTCGAGTTGATCTTCGTTTGGGTTGGTGGTCGTCGGTGGGCGTGGTCGAGCTGCCGGTCTGTCCGGCTGTTCCACTGGTTGTTCGGTTGTGGCCCGCGGGCCGGTGGTCAGGCAGTGGCCGGTAGTGGGTCGTGCAGCGTGGCGCGGATCAGTTCGTCGAGCCCGGGTTCCCAGGGCCAGTGCTGGGGCAGGTGCAGCACCAGCCGCCCGGCGGAGCGGGCCAGCCGGGCGGGGACGGTGATCAGGCGGGCGCGCAGAGTTCCGGTCCGGGCTCGGGCGTGCAGGGCACCGGCCAGGGCGCCGGCGGCGCGGGTGAGGTTGTAGGCCATCGTGGCGCAGGTCAGCCAGGCCGCGTTGGCCGGGAACCGCCCGGAGGGCAGGTGCGCGAGCGCGGAGTCTTTCAGGTCGGCGATGACCTGCTCGATGATGGCGTGGTCGCGGTGGGTGGCTTCGGCGTCGAGCATCGGTTCGGGGTTGTCGGTGAAGATCGCGTGGAAGCGGTAGACCGTGAACATCTCTGCCTGCCCGGCCGGGATCGAGCGTGGGTTGAGCCGCCGGACCCGGCGCACGATCAATCGGGCGGTGACGTGCTCGGTGTGGCGGCGCCCGGTGAACGCGGTGAAGGCGATCTCGGCGACCTCGGCGTCGGAGACCCAGCGTTGTTCGTCGGGGTCGAAGATGGCGTTGCGGTAGCGGATCGGGATCCACGCCTGCTCGTCGATCGTGGCGATCGCGCGGGTCATCGTGGGTGTCATCCGGGCGGTGATCGAGAATCGGGCCCCGCCGCGGCGGCAGGCATCGACGATGTCGTAGCCGTAGAACGCCGAGTCCGCCCGCACCAACACCAGGGCGTGGCGGGCTGTGGCAGCTCCGGCTCGTCGGGCGGTGGCCAGCGCTTCGGTGAGCAGGCTGGCCGCGCCGCGCACCGAGTTCGCCGAGCCGCGCCGCAGTCGGGCGGCGGCGATCACCGGCACCGACAACGGTGTCGAGACGACCGCGAGCAGGGCGTTGAGGCCGTTGACGCCGGTGTAGCCGCGACCGGCGCCCTGCTTGGCGTAGCCGTAGGTCTGGCGCACGGTGTCGTCGATGTCCACGAACGCCACCTGATCGGCGCCGGGCAGGATCGGTGTCGCCCGGGCCAGCCCGGCCAGCAGCCCGGGCGGCGACGGCGTCGAGTTGGCGGACGTGGCCGAAGGTGAACCGGCGCAGGAACGTGCCCAAGGTCGACGGGGCGCGCATCCCGTCGAACAGCCGGGTCATCCCGCCGTGGCGCAGCAGGTCCATGTCGGAGATCGAGTCAGCCCCGGCAACCATGCCGGTCACCAGCGCCACGACCTTCCCGGCGGCGTTCGCAGCACCGGCGCCGGTCAGGGTGAGCCGCTGGGCGAGCAACCGAGTCAGCCCGCACCGCGTGGCCAGCGCGAGCACCGCCGCCAAGCCGGCGCACGACACGAGATTCGGATCGTCGAACCGCGCCGAGATCGCGCGGCGAGCGTGGGATAGTCGCATCCAGCGGATGCCCTTCTGGTCGGGACCGATGTGACCGTCGCAAGCCACATCTTCCCAGCTCAGAGGGGCATTCGTGTGTCACGACCCGCCGGCCGAAGACCATTCAGCGGTGCATCCAGGCTGAGCGGCGACGAGCTCACCAATCGAGCCGTCGAGCATGCATGGCTGTTCGGCACCGAGTTCGTGCTCGGGCAGGGGTCGAGAAGCTGGAGCAGGTCGGTGACACGTACGCACTGCGGCTCGCCGACGGCAGTGACATCAACGCACGCGCGGTCGTGATCGCGACGGTGTGACCTGGCGGCGGCTGGGCGTGCCCTCGGTGGAGGATCTGCTCGGCTCGGGTGTCTTCTACGGCGCAGCCGGGTCCGAGGCCGACGCCATGCGGGGCGAGCAGGTGTACGTCGTCGGTGGCGGCAACTCGGCCGGCCAGGCCGCGGTCCACCTGGCGCGCCGCGCGAAGCGCGTCACGATAGTGATCAGGGCGAGCTCACTGTCGGCATCGATGTCGGGCTACCTGATCGGTGAGCTCGACGCCATCGAGAATGTGGCGATCCGATCCGCCACCGAGGTGGTCGCCGCCTCCGGCGAGTGCGGACTGGAGCGGCTGACCCTCCGCGACCGGGGAGCAGTGGTGTCGAGGAGATTGTCGACGCAGCCGGTCTCTTCGTGATGATCGGCGGCGAACCGCGGACGGACTGGTTGCCGGAGGATGTTGCTCGTGACGAATACGGCTATCTGCTCACCGGCGACGACGTACCACGAGCGGAGCTGACCAGGGGTCGCGCACCCCAGTTCCTTGAGACGAGCCTCCCCGGAGTCTTCGCCGTCGGCGACGTCCGCCACGGAGCGACGCGTCGGGTAGCCCCCTCCGTCGGTGCCGGTGCCACCGCAATCGCCCTCGTCCACGAGTACCTCGAGGAGCATGCCGCGACCGTTCATCCGACGCCCTGACGCGGTGTCCGCGACTGAGGTGCTGGACCCGGCGTTCGCGGTCCACGCCGATGTCGTCGAGCAGGTGAGCGTCGTGGCTCACGACCACCAGGGCGGGCTTGCGGTAGCCGCGCCCTGGCGGCGTCCGTCTTGCTCCCGGTCGAGGCCCAGCCTCGCCGCCCCTGTCCCAGTTCGGGAGTTCCAGCCCGACCCGCTCTCGGCGGGCGCCCGGGACGACCGAGTAGCGTCCGCTCAGTTCACCTGTCCTCAGCGGCACCCGCGCGGACTACTCGGATCGCGCGCTGCGCTACGAAGCGGTGCCGCCCATCGGTGCGGGGGCGAACACCTCGGCGAGCGCGGTCCGGTCGGGCAGGTCGAGCCGGGTGCACACCCGGTAGATGTGCCCCTCGACCGTGCGGACGGAAACGCGCAGCCGGGCGGCGATCTGCTTGTTGGTCAGGCCGCCGGCGGCCAGGGTGGCGATCTCGCGCTGCCGGTCGGTCACCCACGGTGGTGCGGCCACCGCCGCGAGCGCGGGGGTGTGTGCGCCTCCGCAGGTCTGCACAAGCCGGGCGGCGCGGGCGCCCGCGGCATGAGCGCATCGGCTATCGCCGTGGCGGTGGTGAGTGCGCGCGGCGTGGGCGGCCGCGTCGGCGGCGACGAGCAGGTCGCCCATGGCCTCGAAGCGGACCGACACGTCGCCCAGGGCGGCGCCGTCGCCGGCGGCCAGCGCGGCGGCGTGGGCGGCCGCGAGAGGTGCGCGGGGACCGTCGACACGACCGGCGAGTTCGGCCAGCCGCCCGGCCGGAGCAGGGTCGCCGAAGCGGACCGCCGTGTGCAGCGCCGCCATCTCGTGCGCGAGCTGGCCGGCGTTGGCCGCCGCCCGAGCGGTCTCCCATGCTGTAACGATCGCCTCGGTCACCGCCCCTTCGGCGGCCAGGACCCACGCGCGCGCGATCAGCTCCAGCGGGCGCACGATGGTGTGGCCCGGGTGCGAGGCCGCGTCCAGCTCGATCGCGGCCTGCCGCGCCCCGGCGATGTCCCCGGCCTGGGCGAGCGCCTGGGCCAGGCGAATGCCGCCCATGTACAGCCAGCCACCGGCGTTGCCGTAAGGCCGGAGCGCGTCCCGGGTCTCCTGGAGCATGCCGACTGCTGTCCGGGCCCGGCCGGTGCCCAGTTCGACCGCCCCGGACAGGATGCCGGCGATCACCGCGGGCAGCGCCAGATCCGCGAACCGGCGGCGGCAGTGGTCGGCCAGCGCGGCGGCTTCTGGCACGTAACCGGCGTTGATGAAGGCGAAGATCTGCCCGCCCTGCATGGACACCGCGAGCCACGCCAGGTCGTTGTGCCGGGACGCCGCGGCGGTGCCCCGCTCGACCACCGCGGCCAGAGCGTCGGCGCGGCCGAGCACCCCGAGGCTGTACCCCGCGGCCCAGCAGGCGAAAGCCGTGGCCAGGTCCGAGAGCCCGGGCTGGGCCAGCACCGTCTCGGCGACCTCGAGTGCCTGCACGGGTTCACCCAGTACCGCGTGGAGGTAGGCCCGCACACTGGCCAGCTCGAGCCGAGCGGCCGGGTCGGTCACCGCTGCCGTCGCCTCGTCCAGCGCCGTCCGAGCCGCTGCCGGCATCTCCCGCATCGACGCCAGGTTGGTGACCTGGAGCACCGCGGCCCGCACCCGGTCGGTGTCGGTGCGGGCGTGCTCGAGCAGGGCGCCGAGCTCGGCCTCCGCCGGCCGAGTCGCCCCGACCAGCACCGTCGCCAGGGTGAACGCGGGTTCGAACCCGCCGCCGGCGGTGACTGCAGCGCGGGCCAGCCGCTCGGCCAGTGGTGCGTCGAGCAGCTCGGCGGCGCGGTGCGCAGCGTCGGTGAGCAGCCCGGTGTCCGGCGGCAGGTCGGAGTCGAGGGCCAGCACGGCGCGGCGGAGGGTGTCATCGGTCCGCCGGGCGCCGGTGCCGGCCAGCGCCGTCGCCAGCTGCCCGCGGACCCGCCGGGCACGAAACTGCCCGCACCCGGCGCGGACGGCTTCGCCGAACAGCGGATGCGCCAGCCGGGCCTCCGAGCGCCGCCGATCCGGGTGCACCTCGACCAGGCCGCGCTGCTCGGCCTCCTCCACCGCGGCCGGCGCCGTCAGCCCGCTCAGCAACGCGACACCCAGGGGTTCGCCGAACGCGAGCAACTCCACCACCGCGCCGACGGGGCCGCTGAGCTCGCCCATCCGGGCCCGGATCAGGTCCGTCAGGCTGGGGGACAACGCCGGTCTTCCTGACCAGCGCCATCCCGCACTGGTGCAGGCGAGCCGGCCAGCCTCTCGCTCCCCGTCGACGAGTTGACGCAGGTAGAGCGCGTTTCCCCGGGTCATCGTCCACAACCGGCGCACGATTCCACTATCCAGCGGCCCGCCGAGCACCGCGTGCAGCAGCTGCGCGGTGTCCGCCTCGGACAGCGGCGACAGCTCGAGCCGCCGGAGGATCCGGTCCCGCCACAGAGCGGTCACGGTATCCGGTGCGGGCTCACCGGAGCGCACGGTCAACAACATCGTCGCCCGGGCGTCGAGAGCCAGCTGGTGCACCAGCGCGGCTGACAGGTCATCGAGCAGGTGCGCGTCGTCGACCGAGATCAGGATCCCGCCCGGGCGGGCACCACTGAGCACTGCGTCGGCGGCCACGTCGAGCAACCGCCCCGGATCGGACCCCACGTCGCGCACGAGCGGGGCGAACGCGCCCAGCGGCACCGCCGCCGCCGAACTCGTCGCGGCCACCCACCGGACCACCGCGCCGTGCCGTGCCGCTGCCTCCGCAGCCGCGCGCGCCAGCCGGGTCTTCCCGACCCCCGCCGCGCCGGCCAGCACGATGCCACCCGGTTGCTGGTGGTGTCGCAGCCCGTCGAGCAGGCGCAACTCGCCGGCCCGACCGGTGAGCGGCCAGGACTCGATCACCCGCGCATTCTAGTGCGCCAGGTGTGTCACAGACGGGCCGTCGCGTCGGTCACCTTCACTTCGGCGGGGCGGGCGGCTCTGCTGACCCGGTTTCGCGCTTTCCGATCTTCTTTCCGCCCGGAATGGGCTGCATCGCCGGCGCCACGCGGCGCTCGTGAGCCGTGGCGTTCTCCGAGCGGACGAGGTCGCGTTCCTGCCAGGTCACGCAAACCTTGTCGGCCGGTCCTGCCTCCCGCCATACCCAGGGACTCGCGCATACCTCTGACGGGTTGAAGGGGCAGCTGATCGGCCCCGGCCCTGTGTTGCACCCTGGGCCCACGCGTCGCTTCGCCGCTTCCGCGTTGTCGGCTTTGACCGTGTCTCGCCGCTTCCCGTCCACGCAGACCTTGTCGCCGGCGAACGCCTCCCGCCAGACGAACGGTGGCAAGCAGGTGTCCGGCCCGTAGGTCAGCGGGTACGCATGCGTGGTGATCGCGCCGGGCGCGGACTTGTCATAGCAATCGTCATTGGTCCAAGGAACGGGGTCGAAGACGCAGCCCTGGATCTGCACATCGTAGGTTGTGCTCGGTTTCAGGCCTGGAATCTTGACGTGCCCGCCCGTGCCCTCGACAGGATGTTTCTTAGCCACATGGTCCTTTGCCCCCCGAGGCCAGTAGAAGATGAGGTAGTGGTCGTACTTGAAAGCCGGTGTCGTTTCCCAGCGGAATTCGATCCAGTCGGGGCCAGAATTGTTCTGGACGATCATGGGTGCCGGCTTGGCTGGCCGCGGTTGGGGCACTACTTCTCCGGTTCCGGCTTTCGCCGTACGAAGGTCAGCCTCTTCTCCGCACTCCTCGGGGCCGTCCTCCGTGATGTAGTAGGCGCATACCTTGAACCGGTAAGTGGTATCGGGCTGTAGGCCGCACATCAGCGCGTCGCGCTGACCGGGGTTGTCGATGATCTCAGGATTCGTCAGCCCCTGACGGAACACCTTGAAGTGGTTCACTCCTGATCCGCCGAGTTCCAGGCGCCAGTACACGGTGATGCAGTTCGGTGCCGTGCTCGGATGCGGCGAATATATCTGCGGCGCTTCGAACTCGTCTGCGTAGGCTGTGCCCACACTGCCGATCATCAGCGCGAATGCGAAGCTCAGCGCCGCGCCTAGACGGATCGCGGATCGCATCAACAGCGTGCGCCTTCTTCCGGCTCCGGCCCTGCAATTATATGTCGGGCCGCTCATCGTGATCTCCCCGATTCGTCGTAACGGCCCCCGGTGCGGATGCGTCAGGTGCTGGTGATCAGTAGACCGGTTCTTTTTCCCGGCGTCAGCCCTGCCACGTGGCAGGGTGCTTCCAGCATCACGTCGGCTCCACCTCACGTCACGCGTAGCGGACTACTCGAATCGCCGCGCCCCGCGTGCCGCGCTACCGACCGGCGCCCTCGATCGGGGCGGCGCCGAAGACGGCGGCGAGCGCGTTTCGGTCGGGCAGGTCGAGCCGGGTACACACCCGGTAGATGTGGCCTTCCACTGTGCGGACCGAGACGTACAACCTCGCGGCGATCTGCTTGTTCGTGAGGCCGCCGGCGGCCAGGGTGGCGATCTCCCGTTCCCGCGCGGTCACCGGCAGCGGCCAGCTGGCGGCGATCAAGGCGGGGGTGCGGGCGTCGTCGCAACGCCGGGCGAGGGCGGCGGCGCGCGCAGCGGCGAAGGCAGCCCGGGCCTTGTCCTCCCGGCTCCGCCACAGCGTGGCGGCCTGGGCGGCGGCGTCGGCGGCGAACAGCACCAGCTCGATCTCGTCCAGCCGGGCGGACGCGACGAGCAGGGCATCCGGGTCACCTTCGGCGAGGGCGACGGCGTGTGCGGCGGCGGCCGGTGCTCGCGGCCCGTCTACGCGGGTGGCCAGCTCGGCCAGCCCGGCGGCCTGCGTGTGGTCGCCGAAACACACCGCGGTGTGGCGGGCGAGCACCTCGACGGCGTACTGCTCCGACTCGCCGGCGAGCTCAGCGGCCCGCCGAGCGTGCTCCACGGCCTCGCTCACCGCACCTTCGGCGGCAGTCAGCCAGCCGCGGGCCAGTATCAGCTCCGGTTCGATGAGCCGGTGGCCAGGGTGGCGGAACTTCTCGGCCCGGGCCAGCGCAGCGGCCGCCCCGACCGGGTCGCCGGCCATCGCCCGCGCCTGGGCCAGCCCGGTCGCCGCGAGCGTGGTCAAGCCGGCACCGTGCCCGGGCAGGAAAGCGCCGGACGCCTCGAACAACCGCGCGGCGGTGAGCAGCTGACCGCGGCTGAGAGCTATCCGGGCACCGCACACGTCGCGGAACAACGCCGCGTGGGTGCCGCGCAGCTCGCCGAGCCGGGCCGCTCGTTCGTGGGCCCGGTCGGGCCACCCGGCCAGAGTCAACCCGACGACCTGCGCCAGAAGGATGTCCAACTGCAGTGGAGCGGACTCCCGTGCACTCCGGGCGGCCGCATGCGCCCGGGCGGCGAGCTGGTCCAGCTCATCGGCCCGCCCCCCGTAGCCGGTGGCCAGCAACATTCCCCACCCGGCCCACGCGGCGGCCGCCCCTGAGATCTCCGCCGAGTCCAGGACCGGGGGCCCGTAGCGCACCGCCTCGCCGAGCCGGTTCGACGCCGCCGCGACCGCGGCGCGGACCCCGTCCAGGCTCGACCGGGCCACCCCTGGCGGCATCGACTCCTCTGCCTCGACGAGCAGGTCGGCGGCGGAATCCGGGCGAGCCAGCATGAAGTGCAGGTTGCAGATCCGCTGGACGGCGGCCCGGGCCCGTTGCGTGTCGTTGTCGGTGGACGCCATCGCCCTGGCCAGCTCCACCTCGGCCTCGGCGGCGCGGAACGCCCAGCTGAGGGTGAAGCCGAGTCCTAGCTGCGATTCGAAGCCGCCACCGGCGTCGCGGGCGGCCCGGAAGAGGCGCTGGGCGAGTGCCACGTCGGTGAGCGCGGCGGCGTCGTGCCCGGCGGCGGTCAGCAGCGCGGGTTCGACCCGCAGGTCGCTGTCCAGCGCCAGGACCGCTCTCCGCAGCAGATCCCCGGCACGCCGGGAGCCAGTGGCGGCAAGCGCGGCGGCGAGCTGACCGCGCAGCTGCCGGGCGCGTAGCGGGGTGGCGCGGCCGCGCACCGCCTCGCCGTACAGGGGGTGCGCCAACCGGGCCTCGCGCCGGCGTCCCGTCGCCTCGACGCTGACCAGTTGTCGCTGCTCGGCCTCGGCCAGGGCGTCCAGCTCGACGAGCGTGGCGAGCAGACCGAGCCCCAGCGGCTCACCGAACGCGAGCAGCTCCAGCACCCTCCCGAGCGGCGCCGGCAGCTCACCGATCCGCGCGTTGATCAGGCCGGTCAGCGCCGAGTTCAGCCTCGGCTCCCCGGACCAGCGCCATATCCCGGAGGCCTCGCTCAGCCGGGCCGCGGCGAGCTCACCCTGGACGAGGTGCCGCAGCCAGAGCACGTTCCCGCGAGTTGCCTCGAACAGCCGATGCCGGCTCGGCTCCTCGACCCGGCCACCCAGCACCGACTCGAGCAGCTCGCCGATCGCGGGCTCGCCGAGCGGCGCCACGTCATGCCTGATGAGCAGGCCGTCCTTCCACAGCGCGGTGACCGCGTCCGA